>NZ_CP041402.1:980000-5788709 GCF_007018905.1 Tardiphaga sp. vice304 | reverse complement strand
TGTCTAGTAACTCTTCCGATGAACTGAGAATGGCCTGAATGTGCCGAATGCTGATACGCGCAATTGCTTATGCGCGGCGCGACCTCCGGCGAAACTCGAAATCCGGGCACAGGCCAGCCGTTCGGCGAAACGCCGCTGCCGGTCAGTGCTGGTGGATCAGAGTCTGGCGAGGTCAGCGCGTACTCGACGGCCGGTCGGGAGAGCGGGCGGGTGGTCGTGCAGGCTGGCTTGCCGCACCAACGGCTGCGGCCAAAGATGATGCATGATGAAATGTGGTGGTGGTTGTCGTGAGCATAAAGCCTCCCCCACTCGCTGCGGTCGCCCGCAGCAAGCTGTCATCTCAGAAGTGTTCAAATTCAATCCGCCACACTCTCGCGGCGAAAGCCGCTCAGCGTCGCATGCCCGTCTTGTTGCCCGCTCGTCTGCCCTCGTGATCCCATCGCTTCCGGCTTGCATGTCGCTGGGGGCTGCATCGCTTCCTCCTTTGTAAGGCGACCGACAGGCGGCCACCGACAGAGAAATTTCGAGACAGAACAACCGTTCTCATATTGCTATGAGTTGCAACATTCAAAGCTTGGAAAGCGTCGCTAACCTGCAAACCGTCGCTGATCTGCACGTCCGCCCGGGTTCCTAAATCGCACTGATCTGAAGAACCGGAGGGCGCCGCGAACGATTACAGAAATACACCAAGGCTCGGTTCTCGCAACGGAATGATTCTTCGCGGGCGGTTCAAAAAAATACTTGGCCACTCACAGGGCCAATGTTCGCTATCGTGCTTAGACGGCAAGGTTTTGAATCGACGCGCTGAATCGAAATGTGATGGTGCTGTTGCACATTCGCGGCGACAAAAAATTAATTCATAAATCGTTTACGTTTGCCGGCGCGCGCCGTGCGTTTTCAAAGTGCTTGGTCTCGCTATGCCGATAAGTGATTAGACGCGCGCGTTTTTTTCTGTGCGCTCCGTCAGGGTAACTCTGGACACCGGACTCGCAATCGAGATGCGAAGCTGTTGCTATTTTCGAATCACGCGCGGGTGGGGATAAACGGCAGTTGACGCTATTATTGTAGTGCAATGCGCGTTCGCGGATTACGCGTACAAAGTTGTCTGATGCGCAGTGCCGATCGCGAAAACAGTCTGTGTTACGTCATCAAAACCTCTCGGTTCATCAGCGCACAAAAAAGCCCGGCGTAAAGCCGGGCTTTTTAGAACTGGATTTGGACGGTCGCTTACTGCGCGGCAGTCTGGCCGAGCTTGGCGATCTGATGCACGAGGCGCGACACCTTGCGGCTCGCCAGATTCTTGTGAACGATGTTGCGCTGCGCGGCCTTCATCAGTTCCGGCTCCGCCTTCTTCATCGCCTGCAGCGCCGCTTCCTTGTCGCCGCTCTTGATGGCTTCCTCGACGACGCGGATCGAACCGCGCATCTGGGTACGGCGCGACTTGTTGACGATGGTGCGGCGGGCAATCTTGCGCGTCGCCTTCTTGGCGGAGGTCGTGTTGGCCATATCTCGTTATCCTTCAGCAGCGACCCGCACAGGGGTGCCGGGCTCATTGACGTCTGCCGATCGCGGCCGACGCTGGTTTAATTCCGGGGTGTTCCTGAAAATGCCATCCCCGGAGTAAAACTCTCAGGACACGCCGCTCAAAGAACAGCGGCGGCAGGATTGCGCCCACCGCCATTGGCGCTCCTTATAGAGCGGCGGATTTCCACCGTCAACGCTTTCGGGGGTTTTAGCTGTCGTTCCGGGGGGCGGGCGGCGGTAGGCGGACGCAAACCCGGAACCCTCATATGTTTTTCGCAAAACATTTCGGGGGTCCGGGTTCGCTCGAGCTGGCGCTCTCGCGCCCCCGAATGACAGCTCCTTGGCAGCCAAGGTTGAATTCCCCCCGGCGGCCCGGTATTGCCGGGGTTACATTTGAGGAAACCATATGATCCGCGGATTTTTCCGCCTGATAGGGCTGTTGCTGCTGGCCGGCGGGTTCATCTTCGTCGTCTATGACGGGGCGCGGTCGATCGCCGACCAGGCGCTGCGGCTGACCCGGCTGGGCGAGTTCTGGAATGATGTTCACCAGTCCAGCCAGCGCTCGTTCCAGGCGATGGTCGAGGACGCCTCCCCCGCGCTGTGGAACCTGGCCAGGATGGTTCTCAACCAGCCGGCCTGGGCGGTGATGGGCGTGCTCGGCATCGTGTTGCTGTTGCTGTTCCGGGCGCGCAAGCCGCTGATCGGCTATTCGCGCAATTGAACGGGGCATAATGCCCCTGCCGTTTCGGCCATCGACACCTATATGAGGGACTGAATTCAGTTCGCCCAAACGGGAGATGACCATGCTGTTCATGCGCAAGACCACCGCTCTGCCTACCGCCGCCGAAGCGCTGCCTGGGCGCGATGCGCCGATCCCGACCGCGAGCCGCCATTATGTCAACGGCGCGCCGATCCAGCCGCCCTACCCGGAAGGTCTGGAGCAGGCGGTATTCGGGCTCGGCTGCTTCTGGGGCGCGGAGCGCAAGTTCTGGGAACTCGGCGACGGCGTCTATACGACCGCGGTCGGCTATGCCGGCGGCCACACGCCAAACCCGACCTATGACGAAGCCTGTTCGGGCCGCACCGGCCATACCGAGGCGGTACTGGTGGTGTTCGACCCGAAGAAGATTTCCTACGAGCAGTTGCTGAAGGTGTTCTGGGAAAGCCATAATCCGACCCAAGGCATGCGCCAGGGCAACGACGTCGGCACGCAATATCGCTCGGCGATCTATACGTTCAGCGACGCACAGGCGAAGGCGGTCGAGGCGTCGAAGGCGGTGTATCAGAAGGCGCTGTCCGCCAAGGGCGTCGGCACCATCACCACCGAGATCGCGCCAGCCGGCCCGTTCTATTTTGCCGAAGATTATCACCAGCAATATCTGGCGAAGAATCCGAACGGCTATTGCGGCCTCGGCGGCACCGGCGTGTCGTGCCCGATCGGCGTCGCCGTCTCCGCCTGATCGCTGCGTTTCAGAGAATGTTGATGCCCGCTTCCGCTACCGGAAGCGGGCATTTGCGTGCGGTACCGAGCTACTCGAAAACGGAATTTTAACCATAACGGGTCACAACTGGAACTGTCTCTGAGAGGGATATGTCCAGTGTCAGGTGTCCGCGTGTTTCGATTGTTGACCACGGCTGCAACAGCCGCCCTGGTGCTGTCCGGCTGCATGCAGCGGCAGGGTCCGGTAGCGGCGCTGCCGCGCAACGATCTCGATGCGCTGGCCTATGGCCAGCCCGCTTATGGCCCGGCGATCGTATCCCCTTCGCGTAGCGTTGCCGTTCCGGTTCGCTACGCCGCGCCGGCACCGGTGCTCTCCAGCCATGACGCCGCCTACCGGCTCGACGCCGGCGACAGGCTTCGCGTCGTGGTCTACGGCCAGGAAGGACTCACCAATTCCTACGCAATCGATGCCGGCGGTTCGATCACCATGCCGCTGATCGGCGCGGTGCGTGCCCGCGGCCTGACGCCGGCGGCACTCGCCGGCAGCATCACGGCGCGGCTGCGCAACGGCTTCATCCGCGAGCCCTCGGTGGCGGTGGAGATCGAGGCCTACCGGCCGTTCTTCATTCTCGGCGAGGTCGCAGCCCCCGGTCAGTATCCTTACGTGCCCAATATGAGCGTCGAGGCCGCGGTGGCGATTGCCGGTGGCTTTCTGCCGCGCGCCCGTCGCGACGAGGTCATGCTGTCGCATACGACCGAGCAGGGCATCGTTCGCGCCGCGGTGCCGCTCGGCACGCCGATCGATCCCGGCGACACCATCCAGATCGGCGAGCGCTGGTTCTAGGGTTTGTCGTTCCGGTGCGCAGGCGGCGATAGCCGAACGCGAACCTGGAACCTTGAGATGTTCATCGTCCCATGTCGAGATTACCCGCCACTCCAAGTGGAGTGGCTGAGGTTCGCTCGTGCTGGTGCGCTCGCGCCCCGGAACGACAGTTTTGATTACTTCACCAGATGCTTGGCAAAGAACGCCAGGCTGCGCTGCCGGGCGACAGCGGCACTGGCCTGGTCGTAGCTGGCGCGCTCGTCGCAGCCGAAGCCGTGCTGGGCGCCGTCATAGACGAACACTTCCACCTCCGGACGTTTGGCGCGAATGGTCTCGACATCGGCCAGCGGAATGCCGTGGTCCTGCTCGCCGAAATGCAGTTGCGTCGGCACGGTCGGCTTGTCGTCGGCAAATTTGACGATGGCACCACCGTAATAGCCGATCGCCGCCGACAGGCCGGTCAGCCTGGTCGCTGCGGCGTAGGCGACGCTGCCGCCGAGGCAGAAGCCGATGATACCGACCGGCCCGACATCTTTCACGGAGTCGATAGCCGCCTGGGTGTCGCGCAGCATCGCGGCCCAGTCCGGACTGGCGACGAATTTCCGTGCGATCGCGACTTCCCCGGGCGAATAGCCGGACTGGAAGTTGCGTTCGATGCGGTCGAAGATCGCGGGCGCGACCGCGACATAACCTTGTTCGGCAAAACGGTCGCATATGGTGCGGATGTGATGGTTGACGCCGAAAATTTCCTGGATCACGACCACCGCGCCCTTCGGCGTGCCATTGGGCGTGGTGCGATAGGCACCGAGTTCGAACTGGTCCGAGGCGGTCAGCGTTACGTCTTGTCCCACGGGTCATCCATTCGTTGTTGTTTCGGCGAAGCAACGCTTGATGCGGTAATCGCCTGCGCGGCGCAAGACGACAGCAAGCAACATCGTGTGACGGCTACTGCCACATCCAGTTGCGGCCCAAGTCGCCCTTCCAGCCGGTGAGGCGCCCGTGGCGAAACTGCAGGTACAGCCGGTCGCGGCGATCGAAGAAGCCGCTACCGCCGATCGTGCGGATCGCCAGATAGATCTCGTTGTCGCGGCGACCGCTGACAAAGGTCAGCGGCACGCCGAGCGCGCGGGCGACCGTGTCGGCCGGCATGCCGAACGCCAGCGGCGCGGTATTCGACAGCGTCGCGGTAAACGGCCGCTCCGGCTGCGGCAAGAGCTGCGCGGTGGCTGCAACGGCCGAAAGCGGGCCGGCCAGCGCCAGGATGAGCAAGGTCTTCAGCATGGCGCGATTGTTTTCCGGATCGGGCGGCGGCGCAAGCGGCGATTTGAATCAAAGCCGGCAGATCACCGCAACACAACGTTCAGCACCGGTTTCGATGCCAATTGGTCATCCGTCGTTAACGATACAATTTAAGGTTCGGACATGTAGTCCTGAGGTAGATTTGTTCCCGTTGCAGCGGAAGCTTGCCGCAATGATCGAGGGCCTATGACCGCTACCGCTTTATCATCGTCGCCGCGCCGCCAGCTGCTGCTGGCATCCGACCGCAGCGATCGCAGCTTCGAGTTGGCCGAGATCCTGAACAGGGTCGGCGAGGTCGAGATCATCGCGACCTCCGAGATTCCGGAAACGCCCGGCGAGGCGTCCGGCATCATTGTCGATATCAATCTGCGCTCCGCCGAAACCGTGCAGCGCGTCCGCAATAAATTGCGCGCGTCGGCCTATGAGGGAGTGCCGCGGCTGTTCGTGCTGGCCGACTCGCTGCATCACGGTGCCATGCAGGCCTGGGCGCTGGGCGCCACCGACACCATCGCGCGGCCGTTCGATGCCAGGGGCGTGCTGCAACGAATCCGCGCCGCCTTCCCGGATCCGTATGACGAGGACTTCTCCGCCAGCGGCAAGGCGCTGACGCGCGGCGTCGAGGCGGCGCACGCGGTGATGGTGAAGATTTTCGAGAAGCTGCCGGCGGGCGAACCGTTGACGTTCAACGACGTGATGCAGGCGGAAAACGTCATCCTGAAGGCCATCAAGCGCTCGTCTCTGCGCGACTGGCTGGCCACCGTCGGTCGCCATCACAACAACAGCTACCGGCACTGCCTGTTCGTGACCGGCTTTGCGGTGGCTTTCGCCCAGCATCTCGGCCTGCGCGATGAAGACCAGCGCCGGCTGACCCGCGCAGCCCTGGTGCACGACGTCGGCAAGGCGTTCACGCCGGTGGCGATTCTCGACAAGCCGGGCAAACTGACCGATGCCGAGATGGGCGAAATTCGCAAGCATCCGCGGCAGGGTTTCGAGGCGCTGATCGCGCAGGGCAGTTTTCCGCGCGAGATGCTCGACGTCGTGTTGCACCACCACGAATTTCTCGACGGCACCGGCTATCCCGACGGGCTGAAGGGCGACGAGATCAGCGACATCGTTCGCCTGATGAGCATTGTCGATATCCATGCCGCCCTGGTGGAGCGGCGCGCCTACCGTATGCCGTTCACCCACGCCAAGGCGTTCGAGATGATGGAGCAGATGGGCGACAAGCTCGACCAGCAATTGCTGCAGGCGTTCCGCCCGGTCGCGCTGGGATCGTACTGACCGAGCGGGTTACGCCAGCAGCTTGCGCAACTCTGCTTTCGCCACCTTCTCGAGTGTCGAGCGCGGCATCTCGTCGACGAAGCGGATCTCGCGCGGCACCTTGAAATCGGCGAGTCCGTGCCGGCAGGCGGCCATGACGCTGTCGTGCAGCGCGTCGGTCGCCTGCGCGGCGCCGGCCTGCGGGATGATGAACACCACCGGCACCTCGTCCAGCATCGGATGCTTCTTGCCGACCACCGCGGCCTCGCGCACGCCGGGCACGGCCACCACGATTTGCTCGATCTCCGACGCCGCGACGTTCTCGCCGCCGACCCGCAGCATGTCCTTGACGCGATCGCCGAACCTGATGAAGCCGTGCTCGAGCAGCGTGACGCGGTCCCCGGTGATGAAGTAGCCGTGCTGGTCGAAGCTCTCGGCCGTCGCCTCCTCGTTGTGCAGATACTCCTTGAACAGCGACAGGCCGGGCACGCCCAGGATCGACAGGTTACCGGTCTCGCCGGCCCGCGTCGGCGTGCCGTCGTCGTTGGTAACGCAGAGACGATATTCGGCGGCGGGCCGGCCGATCGCCATCGGCGTGTTGGGCTGGTCGACCTCGCCGATGATGCCGTGGCTGATCGTCTCGGTCATGCCCCACCAGCCGATGATCGGGATGCCGAAGCTGCGGAACGCCGGCGGATCGCCGAAGGCGGTCCCCCACATCCGGAAGGCGTGCTTCGTGGGTACCGGATGTTCGAGCAGCGCCTTCATGCAGAAGCCGATGGTCGAAAGCCAGGTGGCGTGATGCAATGTCGCGACGTCCCAGAACCGGCGGGCCGAGAAGCGCGGCTGCAGCACGCAGCTGCCGCCGACCCACAGCGTCGCCAGCACGGAATAGGCGAGCGCATTGGTGTGGAACAGCGGCAGATAGGCCATGTGGACGTCGGCCTGGTGCAAGTCCTGATGCGCCGCATTGACCTTGCCGCCCCATAGCGCGTTGGCGTGCGTCCACAACACCGCCTTCGGCCGTGACGTGGTGCCAGACGTGTATTGTACGCTGCAGGGGGCTTCCGGATCGGTGGCGCGTCGCGGCCGGTCGGCGCTGTCGGCAAACAGGGCCTCGAAACGTTCGGCCCAGGCGGGCAGGTCGATTGCCGCCGGCTCGGCGCCGGCATTGTGCGACGTCACCGCGATCCAGCGCAGGTCCTTGCAATTGGCGGCGACCGCTGCGGCATAGGACGGTTGCGTGATGGCGGCCACCGCGCCGCAGTGCCCGGCGAAGTAGTCTAGTTCGGCGGCGGCGGAGCGGGTGTTGGTGGTGACCGCGATGGCACCGAGCTCGACACAGGCGAACCAGGCGAGCATCGATTCGATGCAATTGTCGAGATGGATCAGGATGAACTCGCCGGGCCTGACGCCGCGCTTCGTGAGGCCCGCGGCAAGTGCGCCGACGCGGTCATGAAACTCGCCGTAGCTCCAGGGCCGGGCCGGGGCATCGAACGGCGCCCAGATCAGAAACGGATGGTCGCGCCGGGTCTCGGCGCGCATTCGCAGCAGCCACGGCACGTCCATGCCGGCAAACGGGCTGACGACGCCCGATGGCGATGTCGGATGGGGCATGCTTCCTCCGCTGGAAGTCCGCGATGCTCCGCTGTTGCGCGGCACGGCTTTGTTTTTCTTAGGTGCCGTTGTGCCACCCGGAGAAGCGAGGCGCAACGCGCTTTCGATACCGCCACGTCCATGCTCGCCGTACGCACCGGCCCCACCTCGTCATTGCGAGGAGCGAAGCGACGCGGCAATCCAGAAAGCCGCACGCGAAGACGGGATTGCTTCGTCGCAATGATGGGGAGGGGCCGCATTTCGCGATGAGAGCGAGCGTGATGTCCAATATCAGCCCATTTCGTACGACGAAATTTCCACCAGGCTGCCGTCCGGATCGCGGCAATAGACCGAGCGCAGCACGCCCTGCGCGCCCTGCTTGGCGACGGGGCCTTCCTCCACGGCGACGCCGCAGGCGGCGAGATGCGCGACCACCTCGTCCGGCGAGGCTGCCGTGAGAAAGCACAGGTCGTCGCTGCCGGCCGTCTGATGGTCCGCGGTGAACCATTCGAGCTTGTCGGCATCGACAGGTCGCAGATTGATCTTCTGCGCGCCGAAACTCAGCGATGTGCGCGGCGCCTTGCCGTGCCCGGGATCGAAAACCTTGACCGCCATGCCGAGCACTTGCCGGTACCACGCGGCGGAACGGACGACGTCGGTGACATTGAGCACCAGATGATCGAGCGCGGTGACGGTGACGGGCATGGGAGATCCTTTGACTGCGGGGCTGCGCCGCACTGGTCGATAGTTGAATTGCTTGGTACAAGCGAGCGTTGTCAATTCAACACAGGCTGACCGCGCGACAAGTCGCGGCAGCAGGGAGAACGCACATGGTGTCACGTTGTGCCGCGATCGGCTGGATCGCGCTGGGCTTTTCTGCATTCACCTGTATCGGAAGCGCGTCTGCGCAGGACTATCCAACCCGGCCCGTGCGCTTTGTCGTAGCCTATCCTCCCGGCGGCGCTACCGACATTCTGGCCCGGCTGATCGGGCAGAAACTCTCCGAACGTACCGGACAGACATTTGTCATCGAGAACAAGCCGGGCGCCGGCAACAATATCGGCACCGAATCCGTTGTGAATGCGGAGCCCGACGGCTACACGATCCTGCTGGTCAATCCGGCGAACTACATCAACGCCACTTTGTACAGCAAGCTCAGCTTCAACTTCCTGCGCGACATCGCGCCGGTGGCGGCGTTCCACCGCACCGCCAATGTGATGACCGTCAACAAGGACATCACGGCAAAGACCATTCCGGAATTCATCGCCTATGTGAAGGCCAATCCCGGCAAGGTGAACATGGCGTCGTCCGGCAACGGCACCTCCGTGCATCTGTCCGGCGAAATGTTCATGATGATGACCGGCGCCAAGATGCAGCACGTTCCTTATCGCGGCGCGGCGCTGGCGATCACCGATATGCTGGGCGGCCAGGTGCAGGTGATCTTCGACAACATGCCGTCGATCATCCAGCACGTCCGCTCGGGCAGCCTGCGGGCGCTGGCGGTGACCACCGCGGAGAAATCGCCGTTGCTGCCCGATGTGCCGACAATTGCCGAGAGCGTGCCGGGCTATGAAGCCAGTGCCCTGTTCGGTATGGGCGCGCCGAAGAAGACGCCGCAGGAAATCATCGCCAAGCTCAACGCTCACGTCAACGCGGTGCTGGCTGATCCGGCTGTCAAGGCGAAGCTGATTGATCTCGGCGGCGAACCGCTGATCGGACCGCCGGACGCGTTCGGCAAGATGGTCACCGCCGAAACCGAGAAGTGGGAGAAAGTCGTCAAGGCCGCCGGTTTGAAGGTGGAGTAAACCGAGCGCGGCTGGCAGCAGATTACGCCGCCGGCCGCGTCGCCAGCCAGATCACATGGCGGGCGCCGCCGCGGCTGCCGGTGGCGCGGACCTTGATCTCTTCGGTGGCAAAGCCGGCCTTCTTCAGCCGCCTGGTGAATTTGTCATTGGGGAATGACGACCACACCGCCAGAATGCCGCCGGGGCGCAGCGCCGCCCAGGCCGCTTGCAGGCCTTTGAGGTCATACAACGCATCGTTGGATTTGCGGGTCAGGCCTTCCGGGCCGTTGTCGACGTCGAGCAGGATCGCATCATAGCCGCGGCCTTCGGCGACCGCCTGCACCACGTCGGCTTCGCGGATCTCGACGCGCGGATCGGTCAGGCAGTCGCCGGTCATCTCCGCCATCGGCCCGCGCGCCCAGGCGATGATCGCCGGCACCAGCTCGACCACGGTCACCTCCGCCTGCGGTCCCAGCACCTTCAGCGCGGCGCGCAGCGTGAATCCCATGCCGAGCCCGCCGATCAGCAGCCTTGGCGCGGCCAGCGCCTTGAGGCGGAAGCAGGTCAGCGTCGCCAGCGCTTCTTCGGAGCCGAATAGCCGGCTGCTCATCAGCTCGTTCTGGCCGAGCTTGATGGTAAATTCATTGCCGCGCTGCATCAGCCGAAGCTGCACGCCGCCGCCGGGCACGTCTGCCGTGTCGAGGAGTTTCCAGGGAAGCACGGGGGTCTTTCGGAGCTGTGCGGCGCGATTCGCCGCGGCCTGCCTGCATAGCGCAAATGTCAGCCGGGTGTCTCGCGGATCACCGCGCCGCCTGGCGATGCCGATGCGTTCGGTGGTTTCGTGGAGAGGCAACGGATACGCCAGTTCCGCGTTCCGCCGCTTGCCGATCGCCTTTGCCTTCGCGCGATAGCTGAGTTACGGGTGCACGCGCTTCATTTGGTCCTTGCCGCCTCCGCCCGGCAGGGCGATGACTGCATGGCGTCGTTGACGTCCCAGAGATTCGAAAGACATCCCCGCCTTGGGTATCTGCGGACGATCCCGTCACCGGATCGTCATCCAACGCAGCGAGACATCGTACGGAAAGACAACGGGTGCCCCCATGGACTATTTCAAGCGCTTCAACTTCCTGTTCGCGATGCCGACGTTCGACGCCGACGATCTCGAGGGCGTCCGCCTGAACCAGATCGTCGCGGAAATCGAGCATTCCGGCTTCGAGGTCGTCAAGGCGCGCAAGCTGGAGGACGCCGCGATCGCGGTGCAGACCGACGCCGCGATCGGCTGCATGGTGGTGGACTGGGGTAAGAAGGGGCTGGAGGGCAAGACGGCCGCGCTGATCAATCTGATGCGCAGCCGCGGCCTCGACTTCCCGATCATCCTGCTGATCCGCCGCAAGCGCTTCGAGGACGTGCCGGTCGAGGTGCTCGACTTCATCGACGGCTACATCTTCCTGTCGGAGGAAACCCCGCCCTTCATCGCCAAGAACCTGGTCAGCCGGCTCAAGCAATATGCCGAGACGCTGAAGACGCCATTCTTCGGCGCGCTGGTGGATTATGCCGAGGAAGGCAACCAGCTATGGACCTGCCCGGGCCACAATGGCGGCGTGTTCTACAGCCGCAGCCCGATCGGCCGGGTGTTCATGGAACATCTCGGCGAAGCCGTGTTCCGCGACGACCTCGACAATTCCGTGCTCGATCTCGGCGACCTGCTGACGCATGAAGGCCCGGCGCTGCAGGCGCAGAAGGAAGCCGCGCAGATTTTCGGCGCGGAGAAGACCTATTTTGTCCTCAACGGCACCTCGACCTCCAACAAGGTGGCGCTGTCGGCGCTGGTGACCGACGGCGATCTCGTATTGTTCGACCGCAACAACCACAAGGCCGCGCTGCACGGCGCGCTGATGATCGCCGGTGGCGTGCCGATCTATGTGCCCGCGGTGCGCAACCCCTGGGGCCTGATCGGGCCGATGAACTGGGAGGCGCTCGAGGAAGACGCGCTGCGCGAGCGCATCCGCATCAATCCGCTGGTTACCGATCCCGAGGCCTGGAAGCGGCCGCGCCCGTTCCGCGTCGCCGTGGTCGAGCAGTGCACCTATGACGGCACGATCTACAGCGCCGAGATGATCATCGCGCGCATCGGCCATCTCTGCGACTATATCCTGTTCGACGAGGCGTGGGCCGGCTTCATGAAGTTCCACCCGCTTTACGCCGGCCGCTTCGCCATGGGGCTCGGCGATCTCGGCCCGGATTCGCCGGGCATCATCGCCACTCAGTCGACCCACAAGCAGCTCGCCTCGTTCTCGCAGGCCTCGCAGATCCACATGAAGGACCGCCACATCCGCGGCCAGAAGCGTCGCGTCGAGCATCGCCGCTTCAACGAGAGCTTCATGCAGCACGCCTCGACCTCGCCGTTCTATCCGCTGTTCGCATCATTGGACGTCGGCGCGCAGATGATGAAGGGCCGTTCCGGCGTCGTGTTGTGGGACGACACCATCCGGCTCGGCATCGAGCTGCGCAAGAAGATCCGCGCCGTGCGCCGCGAGTTCGAGGAAAAGGAAACCCGGCCGGAGCGGCGCTGGTTCTTCGAGCCGTTCGTGCCGGAGCGCGTCGAAATCCCGGATTCGGCGCACGAGGGCGGCGTGCACAACGTGCCGTGGGAAAGCGTCAGCACCGATCAACTCGCCAAGAACCCGACCTATTGGCAGTTGGCGCCGGATGCCGACTGGCACGGCTTCCCGGGCATGGCGGCGGGTTTCGCCATGACCGATCCGAACAAGCTGACGCTGCTGACGCCCGGCTTCGACCGGGCCACCGGCGGCTACACCGAACACGGCATCCCGGCGCCGGTGGTGGCGCAGTTCCTGCGCGAGAACCGCATCGTGCCGGAAAAGAACGATCTCAATTCGCTACTGTTTCTGCTGACGCCCGGCGTCGAGGCCAGCAAGGCCGGCACGCTGATTTCGGGCCTGGTCGCCTTCAAGAAGCTGCACGACGACAACGCGCTGCTGGAAGACGCGATTCCGGAATTTGCGAGACGTCGCCCGGCGCGTTATGCCGGCGTGCGGCTGCGCGACCTGTGCGGCGAGATGCACCGCTTCTTCCGCAATGCCGATGTCAGCGCCCTGCAGGCCAAGCAGTTCAAGTCCGAGCACCTGCCGGAGATCGCGATGTCGCCGCATGACGCCGCGCGCGTGCTGGTGCGCAACGATGTCGATTATCTGCCGATCGACGAGATCGCCGGCCGCATCGCCACCACGCCCTTCGTGGTCTATCCGCCGGGGATCGCCACCATCGTGCCCGGCGAGCGGCTCACCGCGCGGGCGCAGCCGATGCTGGATTATCTCAAGATGTTCCAGACCTGCTTCAACACCTTCCCCGGCTTCGACGTCGAAATCCAGGGCGTGTACCGCAAGGTCGATGCCAATGGGCTGATCCGGCTTTACACCTATGTGGTCAGCGAATAGCGAAACGCCCATGGATCTTCGTACCCCCGATTCCGGCCCGGCCATCGTCGTGCGGCCGTCACGCGACAGCGATGTCGAGCCGATGCTGGCGATCTATCGCCGCCATATCCGGCTCGGCATCGACGAGGGCGTCAGCGACGCCGAGATGCCGCAGGCGGACGATCTGCGTGACCGCCGCAAGAACCTGCGCAGCAAGCGCTTCCCGCATCTGGTGGCGACGCGCAACGGCGAGGTGATCGGCTACGCATATGTGGTGCTGTTCCGCAAGCGACCGGCCTATCGCTACACCGTCAAGCATTCGATCTATATCCATCACGACCATGTCGGCCACGGCATCGGCCAGGTGTTGATGCGCGAATTGATCGACGTCTGTGCTGCCGCGGGGTTTCGCCAGATGATCGGCTATATCGATTCCGACAATGCGGCGTCGCTCGGGCTGCATGACAAGTTCGGCTTCGCCAAGGTAGGGTTGCTGCCGGGCGTCGCCTGGCGGCACGGCCGCTGGGCCGACACCATCATGGTGCAGCGCTCATTGGCCACCGGCGCCACGACGGCGCCCTGAGGGTGTATCCTGTGCAGACAAATTCTTCCGAAGCCCGGCGGCGCGTTCAGGTCCATGCGCTGCATCTCGGCGACCGCATCAACACTGCGAATTTCGAAGGCGACATCGTCTCGGCCGTACCGCTGGCGGTTCGCACCGGCGAGACCGGCACTGCGGTGGTGTTTCGCTACGGCGTCGCCGTTCTGATAGGCCTGACGCCGGAGGAGGAAGCCGCCTTCCTGCTGAAGATTTCCTCCCGGGTCATCGGCCGGCCCGGCGTGGCCGAGGAAGAGCGCACCTTCGTCGAGATCGCCGCCGGCGCCGAGGACCAGGTCCCCGCCGGCGGCCCAGTGACGCTCGGCGACATGTTGCTGCCCCGCATGCTGATCGTCGCCGACGTGCTGGCCAAGAGCGTGGCGCTGGCCAGCGATGAACGCGACGTTACCCGCGTGTTCGGCGTGATCGAGCCGTTTGCGGTCGAGCTGGCGACGCGCGGCCGAACCCGCCGCAACCGCACCGAGATCTTGAAACTGATCGGCAATGCGCTGCTGGTCCAGCACCGGGTCTCGGGCCGCGTCGCGGTGACGGAAAAGCCCGATGCGCTGTGGGACCGCCCCGACCTTGAGCGACTCTATGCCCGGCTGGAAGACGAGTACGAATTGAAAGAGCGCGTCGAGACGCTCGATCGAAAGGTCGCCGTGATCGCCGAGACCGCCGAAACGCTGGCCGACATCATCGACACCAGGCGCTCGCTGCGTCTCGAACTGATCGTCGTGATTCTCATCGCAATCGAGATCGGCACCAGCTTTTACCAGATCTTCATCGCCAAGGTGCCGCACTGAGCGGCGAATGGACTTGGACGAAAGGTGAATGTGGCTGAAGGTGGTGCGGCTGCCGTGAACGTGCGGAGCGGGCTCTCGCAGAGCGATAGTGATGGCTGCAATCACTGGCGCACCCGACACGATTCGAACGTGTGACCTTTGCCTTCGGAGGGCAACGCTCTATCCAGCTGAGCTACGGGTGCATGCGTTTTCCATAGCCGATTGCCGGGACCGCCGCAACGGTCGGACCGGGCTGCACGGGTGGAAATGGGTGAAATTGGCTCCCTTGGAGAGCGCGGTGCGCTCTCTCAGGCAACGGTCACACGTTCGAATCGTGTCGGGTGAGAAGCGGGTGCCGGCTGCGCCGCGGCTGTGGCGGACATTCGGAGGGGTGAGGGCGCATGTTGCCCCTCATAGTTGTTCCGATGGGCTAGCACCGGGCGCTCAAACGGGGGGACAAGCTCAGAAACTCGGCCCAAGCCAGCCGGTTCGCATTGAACGCGATCCAGATGCCAGAATGGACTTTTGCGTTATAGCGGCCGTTTCAGGTTCGAAAGCCTTTGGAATGAGGTCGCATCTATGGCTTGTTCTGCGCCTCGCGGTTCGTAAGGCGCAGCCGCTGCGCCTTCTTGCCATTGCGGAGGCAAACCTTGGGCACCAGTCTACAGTCTTTCGCCGAGTTAACCACCGGACTGCAGACCAAGTCCGATAAGATTCGCACACTTGCTCAGTCAGGATACTCTCGCGTGGAGATCGCTGACCTGCTCGATATCCGATACCAGCATGTTCGTAACGTTTTACTTCGTGGCCGATCCTGTTGCCGAACCAGGGAGCGATTTTAGGACTTAGGATCTCAGCTGTTTAAGATCGGTCATAGGTTCGCCTTTCATCGAGTGCGAAAGCACAGCGCGTGATGGCTGCGCGCGGCGGCTGTGGCAGGCATTCCTGGGGCAATGGCACGTGAGGGCGATAAGACCAATGCGTCTCAGAAGCTAACGCCCGTTTTGACAATGCGGTCCTAAGTTTATCAAGCCTAGGTCCACAAGAGTGCGGTGAAATTTACGCTTCAGTTCGGAGGAGGACGCAAAGTAGCTTTCCCCGCAATCATCTAGCAAGCTTGCGCGGGTGGCATATACTTGATCCAGCGGAAGGCCTGCCTTTTGCAAGGCGATGGTTCCGAGAAAAGCGATATCCAGGTCCGCTGCTGGACCGGCAACAAAGTTATCCGGGATAAAATTTAAGGCCTCAATGGCATAAAATGTGCGGAACGCGCGCCGTGCATCGCTGGGTAGTTGGAGTTGCCGATCGATCTGTCCCGCCATTACGGGTTGGTGATCTCCATAGTGCACAATTAGCATTGGACGCCCGGGAAAATTCGCTTTCAGCTCGGATCTCAGCCTTTGCCAGGTCGAGGCGGTCTCCACAAGTCTTGCGTAATACTCAGCGTATCGAGCATCGGGGAGACTCGCGGCAGCAAAGGCGCGCTCCTTCTCGAATTTCCCCAGTGGCACAAGCCTCCGATTATGTGGACCGTGATTGAAGTTGGTCAGCGCATAGAGAAAACGAGGTGTTGGATCGTGAGCAATTTTTTTGGAATGCATATCTATTACTGCATCCAAAAACAATGCATCTGAATTTGTCGACTCGAAATGACTGACATCGAAAGGCGGAGGAAGGTCATCCGTGAAAATCCGTTCGTTGACCCCGATCGAACTGTAAAATTCATCGTAGTTGAGAAAACGGCGACGACAGCTTGACGCAAGACTCGTCTTGTAACCGAGCGCTGCTAGCGAATGAGGGAGGCTGCTACGAAATCGGCCAACGCCTCTCTTGAAAAGATAGTAGGCGCTTGAACCAAAGCTCGCACTTGAAAGTCCGGTCAACAGGCTGAACTCAGATTGCCATGAACCTCCACCAAAAATATCGACGTTAAGGCGTCCATGGCAACCATTTTCCGGAGAAAGGAGCGATGCGACGATAGGCTCCACCGGTAGACCAAAAATGCGAGGGTCGAATATCGATTCGTGCTGGAGGATAATAATGTCGGGAAAGTCAGTAGATCGGGCTGGCACCGGCTCCATGAGCGTCAACGGTTCATTCGCGATATCGCTGAGAGCCAATTTGCCGAACTGCCGCCAGGAACGGGGGTCGATTAGGGAGGCCATAAAGGTTGAGTAAAAGAAGCGCCGCTGAGTCATGGACTGCTGTGAAGAAGCGGCGTTGCCGCCGACCCTGAAAGCCGCTGCCAATCCAATAAGTGTGAGGCTCAATGAGAGCATTCGAAATTCGAGTGAGATGGGAGATCCGGCGGCCCAGAGCAAGACCGCCGCCGAAGCGAAAGTCAGTATGAGAGCTCCAGCCACAACGGCTAGAACTACCCGCGGATACTGCGTCACAAAGAATGGAACAGTGCCTGCAAATACCAAGGGTAAATCGGTCACGACCAGTTTGAGTGCGCTGTGATTATATTTTACGATTGATGCCCCGGTGATTGTTGCTGCCATTATGCAAGACAGCAGAACCGCTCGTTCAACATCAGCAACGATCAATAGAAACAGGACGCTGTTAATAAAGAGCGCTGCGATTGCAAACAGGAGGTGTTCTACGCTTCGTTCTGACAGCGTCATGAAACCGGTTGCTATCAACAATATCAGAGTCAGGACCATATTGTATAAGAGTCTCGATGAAAATCTAAGGAGTTCCAAAAACGCTATATCATCGATTCGGACAAAGACTGTCGCCATTTATGAAGTTTGAGAAAAACTAATCGGTTGCTCTGGGCAGCTTAGAAATCGCGTTTGGCGCTGGCGTTTGGGGCTCCCTTGGAGAGCGCGGTGCCCTCTTTCAGGCGACGGTCGCAGGTTCGGCGGCTATCGGGTGCGCCCGACAGTGTATGCCAGACGTGCCGTTGTCATGTCGGTCATCTTTAGGGGTGAGGGCGCGTGTTTGCTCCTCCTGGTTGCTTCCGTTGATGCTGCGCAGCAGCACTGTAATAAATTGACGGCGGCTATGCGATGACCGAGGTTGCGTCTCCAAACAAAAATCAGAAACGGGAGAGTGAAATGAAGCGCCGCCGGATCCTGAGCGCGCTGATCGGCGCGATAGCTGTGTCATCGGTGGCGCAGGCGGACGAGACCGCGCGTTTCGGCCCGCTGAAGGCCGATGAATTAAACCCGGCGCAGAAAGCCTGGGCCGAGATGATCGCGGCGCCGCCGCGCAATGCGAAATTCACCAATCCGCCCTATCGCGCCTACATCCGAAATCCGGAACTCGCGACACGGCTATCTGCGCTATCGGAATATCTGCGTTGGAACACATCTTTGCCGCCGCGGCTGAGCGAGTTTGCCATCACCATCACTGCGCGGCAGTGGACGGCGCAGTATGAGTGGTTTGCGCACTACCCGCTCGCGATTAAGGCCGGTCTGGATCCGAAGGTCGCCGCTGATGTTGCCGCAGGCAACCGGCCGAGCGGGATGCGAGCCGACGAGGCCGCCGTCTACGATCTCGCCACCGAACTCTACCGCGATAAAAAGGTGTCGGATGCCACATTCGGCGCGGCGCTCAAGCAGTTTGGCGAACGCGGCGTAATGGATGTGATAGGCATTATCGGTTATTACGATCTGGTCTCGATGACACTAATTACCATGCAGGCGAGCGCACCAAATGACAGCGTCGCTCCGCTGCCCGTCCTGTCAAAATGACCGTCAAATGCCTTTATTTGACCTACGATCCCTCATAGGCACGCCGTAGAAGAGGCTGTGCCTTCGCGAAGTCGTCCATCGTCTTCAAAGAAAGCGAAAGGTTGCTGCAGCGATCCCAGGCTGGTGGTGGCTAGTGCTTTCGACAGCAACTCGGGAAGTAGCCTTGCTTCGAGGTCGCCAAGGATGCCACCTGTCAGTCCGTCGAAAATGCCTATCGTTTATCCTGTCTCTGTTCAGTATTTTACTCAGGTCGACACGCATTAAAATCGCAAGCCGCCGATCCGTTGTGTCAGGAGGTTACGCTCAAGCGGCTTTAGCTTTGCGAACTTGCACCGTCTTCGTCTTAGTTTTTCGCGTTAGAGGTTTGCCTGCTGGCTTGCCGATCGTCTTACCAGCGGGCTGCTTCGCTGTCGTTTGTTCGCCTTTAGCTTTGACCAAAGCGGCGTGATCGAGAATGGTCTGATTAGCGTATGCCATAGCAAAGGACGCGATCGCATCGTCGATCACCGCGGTCTTGCCCATATAACCAGTGATGACGGCCGGATCGCCGGAGCGCGCATGCGCGCGAGCCAGGGTGCGGCCACAAAGTTTGGCATAATCGGACAGCGCTTCCCCTTCGCTGATCTCGCTGACCCCGCCGAGCCTACGATTCTTGAGGGTGCGGATATAGAAATCGCGGCCGGAGGCTGGGTCCGTGGTATAGCCGAGGAAAATATCGCTGGCTGCCTGCATCATCTGCTGGCCTTCAACGACGCGACGACCCTGGTTGCCCTTGTAGCCGAGCTTGCTGTCGAGACGTTCGAGCACCGAATTCTGTGCCTGCTTGACCTGCAAGAATAATGGCTCACCGTCGCCGGTCATGAATAGACCCACGCAGCAGAAAGTCCCGACCGAACCAACGCCGACTGCCTTGAAGGCGAGGTCCTTCATGACGAAGCGATCCAGCAGTCGCTGCCGATCCGGGGCGAGGCTTTTGCGGTAGGCAGCGAACACATGAGCGACATCGATGCCGTGGCGGGAGCCGGCCTTCGGATCCAGATGGAAGATGGTAGGCGGCTTGTCGACGATTTTAGTTTCGGTGCCGGAGACTAGGTGCGGAAAGTTGTCGTCGCGCGATAGACCTGCGCCACGGGCCTTCTCAATGATAGCGGCGAGCTTTCGACGCAGGCCGCCATGGCCTATCACGCCGATCTCTCGCTCGAGGTCGATTCGACTATGCCAGATATCAAGCGGCGACATTCTTGCCAGCCCAGCCATGTGCCATCGATAGGCCTTGACGGTCGCGGCCGCTAGCGCGCGGGCTTGCTTGCGCGATGCGCCGCTCTGCAGTGCAGCCACCGCCGCGCTGGCCGCCAGACGCTTCAAGTCCACTGTGAAGTCGACCCCTGGAAGGGTTTCATCGAAATCGTTTACGTCGAATAGGATGTTGTCTTCGGGGGTGACGAATGCGCCAAAGTTCATCAAGTGGCTGTCGCCGCCGGCATGCACCACGATGCCGGCGATCGGCTGGCTGGCCAGGTCGCTGGCCATAACCGCTGCTGCGCCACGCAGGAATGCGAAGGGGTTGACCATCATTCGCGCAAAACGCTCCGGGACAAGTTCAGGCACCCGGTCCCTATCGCTTTCAGCGAGGATCGCCACGGCGCTGCGGGTCAGTGGTCCCTTGAGCTCGGCATGGGCCTCGCGGGGCGTCTTGCGGCGCAACGCCTTACCTTGTGCGAGTCGTTCTTTGCGATCGCTCAAAGTATTCGTCGTCAGCAGTTCCGGTTTTTTACCCATCGCCGTTCTCTTTCTGCGTCAAGTTGCCGCGGGGGGCTCCATCAAGCATCTGTAGCTTCCAGGGAACTAGCCACAAGAGCGGGGGTCGCAAAAATTGCAGTATTTCGGGATTGGGGCACGGGCGGCGCAGACCTTTTCCTATCGGGTGGAAATAGATGCCGCCGCGAGATCGGATATTCATGCCGATCGCTTTGGGATGTGTTTACAGGCCCCCCGCTGCTTCGTATCGCAGACAAGATTCAATCGCAGATTTTGAGTTATTTTTACAGCAACCCAGCCGATTTCACTGCTCCTTTTCAAGAATTCGGCTTTGTCAGCCACGGGGTTGCGGTGAGCCGGTCATTCGTCAATGCAAAGCCAAAAGATGTGGCCCGGCTGTGTCGATCAACCCGACGCAGTGCACGGTAATCGCTCGCTGCGTTCGGAAACGTTGATTTTAAATGGAAACCGAGGAGGCGAGCGACGCAGCAGGTCCAGCTTCTGAGGGCAACGCTCTATCCAGCTGAGCTACGGGTGCATGCGTTTTCCATAGCCGATTGCCGGGGCCGCCGCGACGGTTGGACCGGGCTGGCAAGCTTGGCTCGCGGCGCGCATTCGTTTCAGGCAGAGGCCACGGGTTTGCCGCCTTTAGGGCGTCAGAAGGGTTGGCTGGCAGGGCATTCGGGGGGGAACCCAACGGGCCCCGTTTGCGTATCTCTTGAAGATGCAATTTGTCGATCCCAAGCCTTGGAACCTCTCGGTCATGTTCAAGAATCATACGCGCCACTGGTGCGCGATCGTCGTGCTATTTGCGGTGAGCTCGGCGGCGGCGACGGGCGCCCGGGCGGATGATATGGACGACCGCATCGCGGCAACCCAGAACATGCCAGACGCCTTGAAGAATGGCGAGCTGGTGTTTCACGGCAATTATTGCGGCACCGGAAACCGCGCGGGATCGGATCCGATCGATGCGCTGGACGTGGCCTGCATGCGTCACGACGCCTGTACGCCCACCGGCCAGGTGCAGAGCTGCGCCTGCAACGCGCGACTGGCGAAAGAAGCCGGCGCGGTGGCGCGCGATTCCAGGCAGCCGGCCGAATTGAGGTCGCTTGCTACGCTGACAGCCACGGCGGCGACCGCCGGCATGGTGCTCTGCCTGCCGGGGCCCCTGGTCGCGGATCGCGCGCCAAAGCCCGCACCGGTTCCGCCACGGCCGATCGAGCGAGTTGATGTCCCAGCCGAGGCGCCTGCGGCAGCCGGGACGCCCGTGGCAATCGTCCCGCCTACGGCAGTCGCGACGTCTGCGGCAGTCGCGCCGCCCGCGGCAGTCGCGACGTCTGCGGCAGTCGCCCCGCCCGTGGCAGTTGCGCCGCCTGTGGCAACCGCGCCGCCGGCGGCCGTCGAGCAGTCTGCGCCGGCGCGGCTGGCGCCGCCGCTTGAACTGGTTGCGCCCGTTGCAGAAGAGCAGACGACGCCCTGAGACCCGTTTGCCGACGCAAGCCTGCGTCAGGCTTCGATCTTGACGCCCTTCCAGAACGCGACCTTGCCGGCGATCTGCTTCGCGGCGTCTTTCGGCTCAGCATAGAACCAGGCGGCGTCACGGTTCTGCTCCCCATCGACCGACAGGCTGTAATAGCCGGCCGTTCCTTTCCAGGGGCAGCTGCTCTTGTGGGCACTAGCGACCAGAAATTCCTGCCGGACGTCTTCCAGCGGGAAGTAGTGGTTACCCTCGACCAGTTCGGTGCGGTCGGATTCCGCGATTACCGATCCATTCCAGACGGCTTTGACCATTTCAGCTCCTTGGCGCAATTGCGGCACGACAAGACCGCGGATAAGGCCGCGCCGCAAGCACCTGCCGATCAACTGTTCCGGCGCTGCTCTCGGCGGAGGCGCTATTTCGCCATGTAGTCGGCGAAGGCGGCGGCGTAGTCGGGATGCCAGCGCGACAGCGCGGGGCGGTTTTCGATGACGTCGCCGGCGGCCCAGGCGATGCGGCGCTCGTCGATCGGGCGGGCGACGTCATTGTCCGGGCACAGGATGTAGAAGTCGCCGGCGTCCAGACCGGTCATCATGAAGTCGACGGTCTGCTCGGGGGTCCAGGCGGCAGCGGGCTTCTCGCTGCGGCCGTTCGCGGTCAGGCCAGTAAAGACAAAACCCGGGATCAGCAGATGCGCGCTGAGCCGGCAGCCTTCGGTGTTGCGCAACTCGTACTGCAGTGCCTCGGTGAACGCCTTCACGCCGGCCTTGGAGATGTTGTAGGCGGGATCGCCCGGCGGCGTGGTGATGCCCTGCTTGGAGCCGGTGTTGACGATCAGGCCCGGCCGGCCGCGCGCGATCATGCCGGGGACGAGCGCCTGCGTGGCGTTGATGACGCCCCACAGATTGACGCCCAGCACCTTTTCCCAATTCCCCCGCGGTCCGAAGATGGCGCTGCCGGGCTGAATGCCGGCATTATTCATCAGCACATCGACGCCGCCGAAGCGGTCGGCGACGGTCAAAGCCAGTTGCTGCATCTCTTCAAGGCGGCTGACATCGGCCTCGACGGCCAGCACGGCGTCCGCCCCCGATGGCGAAGCCGCCGCGAGTTGCGCTTCCGCGGCCGCCAGCCTGTCTCGTCCGAGATCGACGATGCAGGTCTTCAGGCCGGCCTTGGCGAAACGCGTTGCCGCGGCCAGGCCGATGCCGGCACCGCCGCCGGTTACGAGCGCGACGGAACCGGGCGCCAGAGTATCGAGATTCATGGAGTGTCCTTCAGAGTCGGGAGGTCACGCCGGCACGATCACCTTTCCGATCGGCCACAGCGCGATGCCTGCGAGTTTCAGATGCGCCCAGGCGAACGGGATGCCGACGATGGTCACGGCCAGCGCGACCGCGGTGAGGAGATGGCCGATCGCCAGCCACCAGCCGGCCAGCATGAACCAGATCATATTGCCAATCAGGCCGAGCGGGCCGGTGCCGAGGTCGCGCTGGCCGGTGACGAGTTCCCGCGACACCGCGCGCTGGCCGAACGGCAGCAGCGTATAGGCCGCGATGTTGAACGCCGCCCGTGCCCACGGCAGGCCGATGATGGTGATGGCCATCAGCACCGCGGCCAGCAGCCACGCTGCGGCCATCCACAGGCCGCCGAACACGATCCATAGAATGTTGAGGAGCAGCGGGACGATCGGCATGGCAATGTTTCCATAGGTCAATGACGAAACCTATGTAGGGCGTCACCGCCGTCTTTGCGAGTACGAATGCGCCGTCAATATCCCCGGCCGCCGCCGGCGCGCGTATAGGCCGGTCGCGCCTCTTCTGTCGCGCGGGTGGCCAGCGCGTTGCGCACTTCGGTGCTGTGGCGCGCCTGCGGCTGCAGCTCCTCGAGGAAGATCGGCTTGGAGAAATAATAGCCCTGCGCGTAACGGATCCTTGTCGCGCCCTGCAGATAAGTGAGCTCCTCGTGGGTCTCGACGCCCTCCGCAATCACCGTCATGCCGAGCGCCTCGCTGAGCGACTCGATCGCGCGCAGAATGCCCTGGCTGCGCGGCCGCTTGTGGATGTCGGTGATGAAGGAGCGGTCGATCTTGATTTCGTCGGCGGTGATGTCAGCCAGTGCGGACAGCGACGAATAGCCGACGCCGAAATCGTCGATCGAGATACCGACGCCGAGTTTTCGGAACATCGGCAGGATGTCCTGCTGGAATTCCGACTTGGCGACAAAGGCGTCCTCGGTCACCTCGACCATGAAGCGGGTTGGGCAGCCGGTGTCCTCGATCGCACGGGCGAAGGCCGTCATGAATTCCGCATTGCCGGCCTGCTTGGCGGCGACGTTGATGCTGATGGTGGCGCCGGCGCCGAACGTCTCGTCGATCAGGTCGATCGACTTCATGATTTCTGCCAGCACCAGATGGGTCAATTCGTCGATCAGCCCGAGCTCGACCGCGAGGTTGATGAAGGTGCCGGGCGCCTGGATCACGCCGTTGTCGTCGCGCAGCCGCACCAGGGCTTCGATGCCCTTGATCTCGTGGCTGCGGATATCGACCTTGGGCTGGAACGCGCAGCAGAACCGTTTGTCGATGATCGCCAGCCGCAGCGCCTGCTCGGTCGCCATCCGTGCCAGCGCTTCGCTCTCCATGCTGGAATCGAAGAACACGGCGGCGCCCTTGGTCTGGTTCTTGACCTTGTACATCGCGATGTCGGCGTTCTGGCCGAGTATGCCGTAGCTGTGGCCATGCTCGGGATACAGGCTGACGCCGATCGACGCCGAGGCGAACACCTCAGAGCCGTCGATGAAGAACGGCGCGCGCAGCCGCTGCAGCAGCAGGTCGAGATATTCGGCGACCTCCTGCTGGTTCTGGACCGGATGCAGCAGCAGCAGGAATTCATCGCCGGAGATCCGCGACAGCATGTCGGACTGGCGCAGGTCCAGGCTGAGTCGCTTGGCGAATTCGACCAGCAGCGAATCGCCGATCGGGTGGCCGTAATAGTCGTTGATATGCTTGAAATTATCGATGTCGAGAAAGGCCAGGGCGAAACGATCGGCGGCATCGTTGCGCGCGATGATGTCGCCGGCATGCTTCTCGATCACCCGACGCGTCGGCAGGTCGGTGAGTTCGTCGTAATAGGCCCGGCGAAACAGTTCGTCCGCGAGGGCCTTCTGCCGGCTGATGTCGCTGGCGCTCGACAGCAGCAGCGCCTGGTCGCCGATATTGACCGGGCGGTGGCTGGTAAGAAAGACACGATTGGCGACGCCGTCGCTGACGCGTTCCTCGAACGTCGCGCAGCGGCCGGACTGCAGCAGGTCGAGCGCGGTCTCGCGGCGGTGGTTGAGTGCCTGCGTCAGGAAATCGGATGGCGGCGTCATGCTGCCGAAATCCTCCGGCGGCGCGCTGAACTGCGCGGCGGCGGCGTCGTTCACCAGCAGGAAGTCGCCGTTGCGGTCCTGCACCGTCACCGCAGCCGGCAGCAGGCGAACGATCTCGCGCAGCATCGCGAGTTCGTTGCCGGCCGCAAAGCCGGTCAGGCCTTGATCGAGGGCAGCATCATGGCCCCCGTCCGGCGGGTTGGGGCTGATCGGAGCTGAGGAACCTGCATTCTGCATGGGAGCAACCCTCGCAAATGCCATTGTCATTTTGGTTAAATCGATACCGAAAACGGTGCTCGCGTAGTCGTAAACGTCGGATATCAACGATGCCGACAAGTTGTGATTAACAATGCGTTAAGCGCCGCCGGTCTTCCAGAGATGATCGGACCCGGGACGGGCAAGATCTGCGGCTCGGCTTTGTTGGGGGGGCGGGCGCGCACCCAGTGCGGAGAATAATGCGTTCGGCTGCGTTCGATCTTTGAAAGGAACCGGGTGTTGGCCCGGCCACGAACAGGACACCTGTCGCTATTTTTCCGGGCTACTCGACACCCTGTCCGGCCGCCACCATCCTCCTGCAAGCCGCATCGCCCTTGAACCCTGCGGCGAGTTCCCCACGCGCAGGATTTCCGGCATGAGCGATTCTTCCAAAGCCAGCGTCCTCTGGTTCCTGCCGACCCATGGCGACGGCCACTATCTTGGCACGTCGGTGGGCGCGCGCGAGGTCAACTTCAACTATCTGCGCCAGGTTGCCCAGGCCGCCGACCAACTCGGCTATTTCGGCGTGCTGCTGCCGACCGGGCGGTCCTGCGAGGATTCCTGGGTGGTCGCCTCGGCCGTGGCACCCTGGACCGAGCGGCTCCGCTACCTCGTCGCCGTGCGCCCCGGCCTGCAGTCGCCGAGCGTCGCAGCACGGATGACCGCGACGCTCGATCGCGTGACTAACGGGCGTCTCCTGATCAACGTCGTCACCGGCGGAGATCCGGTCGAGAATGCCGGCGACGGCATTTTCCTGGATCATGACGAGCGCTATGCGGTGACCCGCGAGTTTCTGGGCGTCTATAGCGACCTGCTCGCCGGCAAGACGGTCAATGTCGAAGGCAAGCACATCCGCATCGAGGACGGCCGCCTGATCTTCCCGCCGCTGCAGTCGCCGCGCCCGCCGCTCTATTTCGGCGGCTCGTCGGACGCCGGCATCGATGTCGCGGTCGATCTGGTCGAAAAATATCTGACCTGGGGCGAGCCGCCGGCCGCCGTCGCCGACAAGGTGGCGCGGGTCAAGGCCGCTGCTGCCAAGCGCGGGCGCCAGTTGTCGTTCGGCATCCGGCTGCATGTTGTGGTGCGCGAGACCTCCGAGGCCGCGTGGAAGGCCGCCGACGACCTCATTCAATATGTCACCGACGAAACCATCGCCGCCGCTCAGAAGACGCTGGCGCGGCAGGACTCGGTTGGCCAGAAGCGCATGGCGCAATTGCATGGCGGGCGCCGCGACAAGCTCGAAATTTCGCCGAACCTGTGGGCTGGTGTCGGCCTGGTGCGCGGCGGCGCCGGCACCGCTTTGGTCGGCAGCCCGCAGGAAGTGGCAGCCCGGATCAAGGAATATCAGGACGTCGGCGTCGATACCTTCATCATGTCCGGCTACCCGCATCTCGAGGAAGCCTATCGCTTCGCCGAACTCGTCTTCCCGCTGTTGTCGCTGCAGTCCCACGACAATGTCACGCCGCTGCGTACCCGCACGGGTCCGATCGGTGAAACCATCGCCAACGAGCATCGTCCGCTCGCCAAGCAGGCCTGATCATCATGAGTCTCGTTGACGTTCTTCCCCGCGCGCGCAGCTTTCGCGTCCCCAGCCTCAGCGGCCTGACGCAGTGGATCGTGCCGCTGGTCATTCTGGCCGGCTGGCAGATCGCCTGCGTCGCCGGCTTTGTCCCGGCGCGCGTGATGCCGGCGCCGAGCGATGTCGCGTTCGCCGGTTGGAAACTGGCGGTATCCGGCGAACTGGCTGTGAATATCTGGGTTTCGTTCTGGCGCGCTTCGGTCGGTTTTCTGATCGGCGGAAGCATCGGCTTCGCCTTCGGCCTCGCCAACGGTCTGTCGGAGTTGAGCAGCAAGCTCACCGACACCACGCTGCAGATGGTGCGCAACGTGCCGCATCTGGCGCTGATCCCGCTGGTGATCCTGTGGTTCGGCATCGACGAGTCGGCAAAACTGTTTCTGGTCGCGCTCGGCGTGTTCTTCCCGATCTATCTCAACACGCTGCACGGCATCCGCACCGTCGATCCGCAGCTTATCGAGATGGGCCGCATCTACGGCATGAGCAATGGCGAGCTGTTCCGCCGCGTGATCTTCCCGGGCGCGCTGCCGTCGATCTTCGTCGGCGTTCGCTTCGCGCTCGGCATCATGTGGCTGACCCTGATCGTGGCGGAAACCATCGCGGCGTCGTCGGGCCTTGGCTACATGGCGATGCAGGCCCGCGAGTTCATGCAGATCGACGTCGTCGTGCTCAGCATCCTGATCTACGCGCTCTTGGGCAAGGTCGCCGACAGCGCATCGCGCGTGTTGGAACGGCTGACGCTGTCCTGGCATCCCGCCTTCCAGAAATAGCTGGTCCAGACCTTGGATATGCACATGAACCAGTCGGTCCGCCTCGCCCATATCGGCGCGCAACTGTTCGAGCCCCCCTCGGAGTTCGACGAAGCGCTGGCCGAGCGCCGCCAAGCGGTCAGGCCGAGCCCGGCCAACCGCGGCCTGTCGCTGACCATCCGCGGCCTCCGCAAATCTTTCGGCGCAAATGAAGTGTTGCGCGGCGTCGACTTGCACATTCCCGCCGGCCAGTTCGTGGCGATCGTCGGCCAGAGTGGCTGCGGCAAGAGCACCTTGCTGCGGCTGATCGCCGGCCTGGACAAGCCGACGGCAGGGACGATCAGCTTTGGCGAAGAAACCCGCCCGGAAGATATTCGCGTCATGTTCCAAGAGCCGCGACTGCTGCCCTGGGCACGCGTGCTGTCCAACGTCGAGGTCGGCCTCGGCGCCGACCGCAGCTCGGCCGATGCCCGTGCCCGCGCCGAACAGGCGCTGGGTGAAGTCGGTCTCGCCGACAAGCGCGAGCAGTGGCCGGCGGTACTGTCCGGAGGTCAAAAGCAGCGCGTCGCTTTGGCGCGCGCGCTGGTCAGCCATCCCCGCGTGCTGGCGCTGGACGAGCCGCTCGGCGCGCTGGACGCGCTGACCCGGATCTCGATGCAGCGGCTGCTCGGCCGCGTCTGGCATGACCAGGCTTTTACCTCGATTCTGGTGACGCACGACGTTTCGGAAGCCGTCGCTTTGGCGGATCGCGTGCTGGTTATTGAAGAAGGCCGCATCGCCCACGATATTAACGTCGATATCGCGCGGCCGCGGCAGCGCGGTTCGGCCGATCTGGCTGCGCTCGAAGGCTCGATCCTGCGCAATTTGATCGGCACCGGCGACGACGCCACTGACCTGTGAGACTGGAAATGAATTTAGTCGTGCGTAACATCAAGCCTGCCGATGGTGTGCCCTCCGCCGAATTCCGTGGCGCCATGCGCGCGCTGGCCGGTGGCGTCAGCGTCATTTCGGTCGGCCGCGGTAACGACATTTCCGGCATGACCGTGACGTCGGTGACCTCGCTGTCGGTCGAGCCGGCGACGCTGCTGGTCAGCGTCAACCGGCTGTCGTCGTCGTTTCCGCTGCTGCAACGCTACGGCGCGTTCGGCGTCAACATCCTCACCGCCGAACAGCTCGACATCGCCGAGCGGTTTGCCGGCAAGGGCGGGTTGAAGGGCACCGAGCGCTTTGCCGGTGCAGAATGGGTGACGCGGGCGACCGGCGTGCCGCTGCTGGTCGGCGGTCTCGCCTCGATCGAGTGCGACGTCGAGGAAGTGATCGAGCGGCACTCCCATGCCATTATTATCGGCCGCGTTCGCAGCGTGCTGATCGCCGTGCCTTCGACGGCTTTGACCTACTGGAATGGCCAGTATGTCGCGATCGACCAGAACGAGGACGCGCTTCGTCTCGCCGAGGTCAGCCTGCCTTCGCCGCGGCTTCGCGAGGTTTGATTAACTCGCCGTAACCGCGACGCGCTGCCGCATGGCGGCGTCTTGGACATCCGCTGGCGGCGTTCCCATCTGTCGGGGACGCCGTTTGCGTTTGGCGGCAGGAGGAGATCGATGAGCTATTTCAGGACCGCGATGTTGCTGGCCGGCATGACCGCTTTGTTCATGGGCGTCGGCTATCTGATCGGGGGAGCCACCGGCGCGACGCTGGCGCTGGTCGTCGCCGCTTGTACCAACCTGTTTGCCTACTGGAATTCCGACCGCATGGTGCTGTCGATGTACGGCGCGCAGCCGGTCGATGCCCGCAATGCGCCGGACCTGCATCGGCTGGTCGCAGATCTCGCGGCGCGCGCCAATTTGCCGATGCCGGCCGTCTATCTGATGGACAATCCGCAGCCCAACGCGTTCGCGACCGGCCGCAATCCGCAGAATGCCGCGGTCGCCGTGACCACCGGCCTGATGCAGCAGCTCAGCCGCGAGGAACTCGCCGGCGTGATCGCGCATGAGCTGGCCCATGTGAAGAACCACGACACGCTGCTGATGACGATCACCGCGACCATTGCCGGCGCGATCTCGATGGTGGCGCAGTTCGGCATGTTCTTCGGCGGCAACCGCAACAACAACGGTGGCCCCGGAATGATCGGCTCGATCGCGCTGATGATCCTGGCACCGCTGGCCGCGATGCTGGTGCAGATGGCGATCAGCCGGACCCGCGAATACGCCGCCGACGACATGGGCGCGCGGATCTGCGGCAATCCGATGTGGCTGGCGTCCGCGCTCGCCAAGATCGAGAACGCTTCGCATCAGATTCCCAACGAGGACGCCGAGCGTTCGCCGGCCACCGCGCACATGTTCATCATCAATCCGCTGTCGGGTCGCGCCATGGACAATCTGTTCACGACGCATCCCTCGACGCAGAACCGCATCGCCGCCTTGCAGCAACTGGCCGGGCAGCTCGGCGGTTCGACGACGGCACGCGCCGCGGTGCCCCGCGGGCCGTGGACCGGCGCATCGCGGTCGCGAGGGCCGTGGGGATAGCGGTCGTGTCACCTGCCAGTCGCACCGTGCGACGCTTCAGCAACGAGCCGTAGCGGGGCGCTGCGGTCGACGCCTTAGATTGGGAACGTTTGAGGGCAGGCATGGTTGAATCAGGCCGTTGCGCTCCGTCGTTGCCAGGTCGCCGTTTCCTCCTTCCGAGAATGCCATGTCCGTTCAGCCCGTCCGCTATAGCCCTGACGTCGAAACGCCGGAGGCCGATGAAGCCGAAACCAATAGGCAACTGACCGAGACGCTGCTGAAAATTTCCGAAATCACATGGAAAGATTCCGGTCATGCGATCCGCAGCGTGCATGCCAAGGCGCACGGCCTGCTGAACGCCGAACTGGTCATCGCCGAAGGTCTGCCGCCCGAATTGGCGCAAGGTCTGTTCGCGAAGCCCGGGCGCTATCCCGTGCTGATGCGCTTCTCCACCATCCCCGGCGACATCCTCGACGACAGCGTCTCGGTGCCGCGCGGGCTCGGCATCAAGATCGTCGGGGTCGAGGGCGATCGTCTGCCGGGGTCGGAAGGCGACACCACGCAGGATTTCCTGATGGTCAACGGCCCCGCCTTTGCGGCGCCGACCGCAAAAGCTTTTCTCGGAAATTTGAAGCTGCTGGCCGGTACCACCGACAAGGCCGAGGGCCTGAAGAAGGTGCTGTCGGCGGTGCTGCGCGGCGCCGAAGCGGCGCTGGAGGCGGTCGGTGGCGAGAGCGGCACCCTGAAGGCGCTGGGCGGTCATCCGGAGACGCACATCCTCGGCGAGACGTTCTACAGCCAGGCGCCGCTACGCTATGGCGATTACATCGCCAAGATCTCGCTGGCGCCGGTATCGCCGGAATTGACCGTGCTTCACAAGGCGCATCTCAACGTCAATGGCGTGCCCGACGGCTTGCGCGAAGCGGTGAAGGCGTTCTTCGCCGCCAACAGCGGCGTGTGGGAGCTGCGCGCGCAGCTCTGCACGGATCTGGAAAAGATGCCGGTCGAGGACTCGTCGAAAGCCTGGCCGGAACAGGAAAGTCCCTACGTGACGGTCGGGACGATCACCGCCGCACCGCAGGATTCGTGGTCGGCTGCGAATGTGAAGGCGATCGACGACGGCATGTCGTTCAGCCCGTGGCACGGTATCGCGGCGCATCAGCCGCTCGGCTCGATCATGCGCGTGCGAAAACAGGCCTACCAGAACTCTGCCGTATTTCGCGGCAGCCACAATGGCTGCCCGATGCATGAGCCGCGCCGCGCCGATTGACCGCCTCGCATTTTGTTGACGGGCAACGGGATACCAATCGCGCTTTATTTTGCAGTGCAGCAACCATATGTCAGCCTTGCTGTTATAAGCCTGTCGACTCTGGAGCTGCCATGTCCCTCGCCAAGAATATCGAATTCCTCCGCAAGCTGCCGAAAATGCCGGGCTTCAATGGCCTGGAAGGCATGACGCGTGGGTCGGCGCCGGGCAACGAAAGCCCGATCTCCGAGGTGACCGACTTCGGAAGCAATCCGGGCGACCTGCGCATGCTCGCTTACCTGCCGCCGACCATGCTGCCCAAGCCGGCGCTGGTTGTCGTGCTGCACGGCTGCACCCAGACGGCTGCGGGCTATGATACCGGCTCCGGATGGTCGGCGCTGGCCGAGCAATATGGCTTTGCCCTCCTGATGCCGGAGCAGAAGTCCTCCAATAACAGCAATACATGCTTCAACTGGTTCAGCCCCGAAGATACCGCGCGCGACAGCGGTGAAGCGCTGTCGATCCGGCAGATGATCGAGCACATGGCGCATCAGCACCAGATCGATCGCGACCGCATCTTTGTCACCGGCCTGTCTGCCGGCGGCGCGATGACATCGGTGATGCTGGCGACCTATCCCGACGTCTTTGCCGCCGGCGCGATCATCGCCGGCCTGCCGCATGGCATCGCCAACACCATGCAGGAGGCGCTGGCGGGAATGTATCGATCGCCCGCGCGCCCCGCCGCTGATCTTGGCGCGCTCGTTCGCAACGCGTCGGGTCATGCCGGGCCGTGGCCGAAGGTTTCGGTCTGGCACGGCAGCGCCGACCGCACCGTGATACCGGCGAATGCCGGCGAGATCGTCAAGCAATGGCTCGACGTCCACGGCCTGCCGCCGGCGCCGATGGCATCGGGCGATGTCGATGGCTATCCGCGGGAAGTCTGGTGGAATGCGGACGGTGAAACCGTCGTCGAATCCTATACGATTACCGGCATGGCACATGGTACGCCGCTGGCGATTGCCGGGCAGGACGAGCCCTACGGCGCCGCCGGCAAGTTCCTGCTCGAGGCCGGCATCGCCTCGACGTGGCACATCGCCCAGTTCTTTGGCCTGACCCGAAACCCCGTGCCGCGTCGCGCCGCGATCGCCAGCAAGCAGGTCGTGCCGGCCGATGCCATCGTTACGGCGCGTGCGGCGAAGAAGCCGCACCCGGAGACCGACGGACAGTTTTCGCCGCGTCCCACCGGCGGTCGCCGCGTGCTCGATATCAACGCCGTCATCACCCGCGCGCTGACGGCTGCCGGCCTGATGAAGTAGCCGTATCGCCGGATTTGCTTACGGGCAGCGCAGGGGCTAGGTTCCCGCCGTGCCTCATAGCGACTGCTGGTGAATGCCGGACCTCCACCGAAAACCGTCGTCCGACTTCCTTGCCGGTGGCGGCGAGATGGGCGCGCTGATGCGCGCTTACGACTGGGCGTCGTCGCCGCTCGGCGCGCCGCTGCTGTGGCCGCAGAGCCTGCGTACGGCAGTCCGCATCCTGCTCAACACCAACCACCCCATGTTCATCTTCTGGGGTCCGGACCTCATCCAGTTCTACAACGACGCCTATAGCCGGACGCTGGGCGACGAGCGCCACCCGTCCGCGCTGGGCGCCTGCGGCCGCGCGTGCTGGGTAGAGATCTGGCCCCTGATCGGGCCGGAGATCGAGCAGGTCATGGCAGGCGGTCCCGCCACCTGGCATGAGGATCGGCTGATCCCGACCACCCGCGACGGCCGCCTCGAGCAGATCTACTGGACCTACGGCTTCAGTCCGATCGACCTCGACGACGGGGTGGGCGGCGTGCTGGTGGTGTGCCGCGATGTCACTGCGGATCATGTCGCCGCAGAACAAGCGCGCGAACGCGAGGCGGAACTGACCCGCGTGCAGCAGATCGGGCGTATCGGCGGCCTCGAAGTCGATCTGCGCACCGGGTTCCGCAACCGCCGTTCGCCGGAATATCTGCTGGTGCACGGTCTTCCCCCGGAAGCGGCCAACGAGTCGCACGATGACTGGGTGAACCGCATTCATCCGGACGATCGCGAGGCGACCGACGCGGCCTTCAAGAATGCCGTGAAGAGCGGCGTGCGCGAATACAGCGTGCGCTACCGTATCATCCGGCCGAGCGATGGCGAGATACGCTGGATCTCGGTCAAGTCGATGATCGAGCGCGATGTGAATGGCCGCGCGCTGCGGCTGGTCGGCGCGCATACGGACGTCACCGACGAGGTCAACGCCGAACGCGCATTGCGCAAAAGCGAGGAGGAGGCGCGCGAGCTCGCCGGAAAGCTTGCCGAGCTCAACGCCACGCTCGAGCAGCGCGTCGAGGAAAAGACCCGCGAACGCGAAGCCACCGGCGTACAGCTCAAGGCGACCGAGGAGGCGCTGCGCCAGGCGCAGAAGATGGAAGCCGTCGGCCAACTGACCGGCGGCATCGCGCACGACTTCAACAATCTGCTGACCGGTATTGTCGGCTCGCTCGATCTGATGCGCGCGCGGCTGGCGAAGGGTCGCACCGAAGGCCTGACACGCTACGTCGATGCTGCGATGAATTCGGCAAATCGGGCGGCGGCGCTGACGCATCGCCTGCTGGCCTTTGCGCGGCGCCAGCCCTTGGTGCCGAAGTCGATCGACGCCAATGCGCTGGTGAATTCGCTGGAAGACCTGCTGCGGCGGACCATCGGCGAACGTCTCGATCTGGTGATCGTCGTCGCGCCGGATCTGTGGGGTACGCTCTGCGATCCGAACCAGCTCGAAAGCGCGCTGCTCAACCTGGCGATCAATGCACGCGACGCCATGCCGGACGGCGGCAAGCTCACCATCGCCACGGCGAATGCGCCGCAGGAGACGGCCCGCGCCGAGGCGCCGGTGCTGGCGCCGGGGGACTACATCTGCATCAGCGTCACCGACACCGGCACGGGCATGAGTCCGGAGGTGGTGGCGCGTGCGTTCGATCCGTTTTTCACCACCAAACCGATCGGGCAGGGCACCGGGCTCGGCCTGTCGATGATCTATGGCTTTGCGCGGCAGTCCAACGGCCACGTCTCCATCGACAGCCGGCCCGGCCGCGGCACTGTCGTGAAATTGTATCTGCCGCGTCACGATGGCGTGGCGGCTACCAATCCCGCCGCGCATCCGCGCGACGTTGCGCCCGTGGCGACCGGCGAGACCGTTCTGGTGGTCGAGGACGAGCCCGTCGTTCGCACGGTCATCATGGAAATGTTGCTCGATCAGGGCTATCGCGTTCTCGAAGCGGTGGATGGCCCCTCCGGTCTGCGGGCGCTGCTTGCGGAACCGCGCGTCGATCTGTTGCTGACGGATGTCGGTCTGCCCGGCATGAATGGCCGTCAGCTCGCCGACCAGGCCCGCGAAACGCGGCCGGAACTCAAGATACTGTTCATCACCGGCTACGCGGAAAGCGTTGTCATGGCCGAAGGTTTTCTGCTGCCCGGCATGGACATGATCACAAAGCCATTCGACCTCGACAATCTGGCTCGTCGTGTGCGCGAAATGGTGACGAAGTAACAGAGCGCGCACGAGGCCTCCCCCCACTGCCGTCCCCGCTCGCTGGCCGGGACGACAGCGAGATTCGGTGTCGAAACTAAAATCACCGAAACCCGGTAGCGGAACCATTGTGCTGCGCTGCGCTTGTCTCGGCACAATAACCAATTCAACTACTGGAGATAATCATGATACGTCGTCTTCTCGGAGCCACTGCTATCGTCGCCACGCTGGCGGTTCCCGTTCTCGCGCACGCCCAGGGCGGCGTCCCCGGCGGCATCGAGCGCGGTGCGCGTGATGGCGAGCGCGCAGCCGGCCCGATCGGTGCGATCGTCGGCGGAACGGTCGGTGGTGTTGTCGGCGGCGTCGCCGGCGTGCTCGGTGTCGATCAGCGTCCGCGCTTCCGCACCTACGTTACCGAACAGCGTCGTCCGTCCTACACCTACAGCAACGAAGTCCGCGTCGGCGTCGTGCTGCCGGGCGATGGCGTGACTTATTACGACGTGCCGCAGGAATACGGTGCTTCGGAATACCGCTACACCGTCGTCAACGGCCGCACCGTGCTGGTCGAGCCCGGTTCGCGCCGCATCGTCGAGATCGTCGAATAATCCCACGCTCCCGATCAAGAGTTCCAGCATTCAGGCCGCCTTCGGGCGGCCTGAATTGTTTCGTATGCGACGCATCGCTGCAGTGGTCACAACTCCCGTTATGACGTAAGCCTGCGTTCGGCATCACACTTTGCGGCGGGGCTCACCTGCCGGGACTCGGAGCGACGTGGCCCTCAACCGTGACCAAATCGCTGCGGCAGCCGTTCTAGAAACTCCTTCCGGCACGGCCCCGCATCGCAAGCCGATCGACCTGCCTGCGGGCGTGAAGCCCTATCGCATCGACTGGGTCAACGTTGCTGTCATCGGAACCATCCACGCGCTGGCCCTGCTGGCGCTGCTGCCGATGTTTTTCAACTGGACCGCCATCATCGTTGCCATCGTTTGCGCGCGGTTGTTCGGCCTGATCGGCATCAATATCGGCTATCACCGCTTGCTCACCCATCGTGGTTTCAAATGCCCGAAATGGCTGGAGCATTGTTTCGTGGTGATCGCGATCTGCTGCGCCGAGGATACGCCGGCGCGCTGGGTCGCCGTGCATCGCCGTCATCACGAGAAGTCCGACGAACAACCCGATCCGCACAGTCCGCTGGCCAGTTTCTTCTGGGGCCATATCGGCTGGCTGTTGGTGAAGAACCCCGATCTGTCGCGGCTCGGCATCTATGACCGCTATGCCAAGGATATCCTGCGCGATCCGTTCTACGTCACGCTGGAGCGCCACCAGTGGCAGCTCAAGATCCTGCTGATCCAGATCAACGTGTTCTTCTTCGCGGGCCTGCTGGCGGAACTGGCCATGGGTGGCACCTGGAGCGAGGCCGTGGTGTTCGCACTCAGCATTGTGGTGTGGGCGGTGTTCGTACGCACCGTGTTCGTCTGGCATCAGACCTGGGCAGTGAATTCGCTGACGCACATGTGGGGCTATCGCAGCTACGCCACCGATGAAGACAGCCGGAACAATTGGTTCGTCGGCCTGTGGGCGCATGGCGAGGGCTGGCACAACAACCACCACGCCGACCAGCGTTCGGCGCGCCACGGCCACCTCTGGTGGGAATTCGACACCACCTATCTCACCATTCGCCTGCTGGAAAAACTAGGTCTCGCCTGGGACGTGGTGCAGCCGCGGAATACCGCCCGATAGGTAAAGAGCGTTGCCTATGCAACCTTTTGCCGGGATTCTCGTTGGGCTGTTATCATGACAAAACCCGACATCTGGTATGTGGCCTTCGGCCCCGACAAATCCCTGAAATCCGATGCCAGCGCTGCCGGCACTGTTCGCACGACCAAGACCTTCAAGTCGGAAATCGATGCCAAGCTGTTCGCCAGGCAGATCGTGGCCAAGGGCTGGACGGCCACGGCGGGAACACTCAATCCGCATCAGCCAAAGCAGACCATTCCCGCCTCCAAGATCGAGGAATGGGCCGACCCGAGCTACGTCAGGTAGGCTTATGCCTCGCCGGTGAGGAACGGGTTGGTCATGCGTTCCTGGCCGACGCTGGATCCCGGGCCGTGGCCGCAGATGAAGCTGACATCGTCGCCGAGCGGCAGCAGCTTCCGCGTGATCGAATCGATCAACGTCTGATGGCTGCCGCCGGGCAGATCGGTGCGTCCTACCGAGCCCGCGAACAGCACGTCGCCGACATGGGCAAATTTCATCGCTTTGTTATAATACACCACGCTGCCCGGCGAATGACCGGGGCAGTGCAGGATATCGAAATCAAGGCCGCCGACGCTGACGCGGTCGCCTTCCTTGAGCCAGCGGTCCGGTGCGAAATTGCGCACCCCGGTCATGCCGAACCGTTCGCCACTCTCCACCACGGCATCCAGCAAAAACCTGTCGTCGACGTGCGGCCCGATGATCTCGACCTTCAGCACGTCGCGCAGTTCGGCCGCGCCGCCGACATGGTCGATGTGGCCGTGCGTCAGCCAGATCGCCTCGACATTGACGTTCGCCTTGGCAATGGCGTCCTGGATCAGCGGCACGTCACCGCCGGGATCGATCACCACCGCCTGGCGAGTGGTTTCGTCCCACAGCAGCATGCAGTTCTGCTGGAACAGGGTGACGGGAATGATGACCGCGCCTGCCGTAGCGGTGGTCTCGGTTGTGGTCTCAGTTTGCTGGCTCATCGCGCCACAATGCTGATTTTTGCGGATCAGCCAAGGGGAAATCCGCTATCATGACGGGATGGAATCGGCCGCCAATATTGCTCTCGTCCCAAAACCCGACCGCCGGCAGTCGGAGACCGCGCTGGCGATCGCGCGGGGAACCGCGCGGTGGTTGGGCTCGCTCGGTTTTTCATGTCTGAGCGAGGTGCCGCTGCCGTCGGGCCGGCGCGCCGATCTGGTGGCGCTGAACGAGCGGGGCGAGATCTGGATCGTCGAGATCAAGTCCTCGCTGGCCGATCTACGCGCCGACGACAAATGGCCGGACTACCGGCTGCATTGCGACCGGCTGTTCTTCGCCTTCACGCAGGACCTTTCCTGCGACCTGTTTCCCGGCGACACCGGGCTGATCGTCGCCGATTCCTACGGCGCGCATCTGCATTGCGAAGCGCCGGAGCACAGGCTGCCGGCCGCGACCCGCAAGGTCATGATGCTGCGCTTCGCCATTGCGGCCGCGCAGCGCCTTAACCGGCTGCACGATCCGCACGGCCACGCGGAACGATTGAAGGAAGTGTAGTCAGCGCGGCGCGCGCTTGGCCAAGATGCGCTGCAGGGTGCGGCGGTGCATGTTCAACCGGCGCGCGGTTTCCGAGACGTTGCGGCCGCACATTTCATAGATGCGCTGGATATGTTCCCAGCGCACGCGGTCGGCAGACATCGGGTTGTTCGGCAGTTCGGAGCGTTCGCCGGCGCTGGCGAGCAGAGCGGCGACCACGTCGTCGGCGTCGGCCGGTTTCGACAGATAGTCGACCGCACCCATCTTCACGGCGGTGACGGCAGTGGCGATATTGCCGTAGCCGGTCAGCACGATGGCGCGCGCATCGGGCCGCTGTAGCTTCAGCGCCGAGACAACGTCGAGTCCGTTGCCGTCGCCGAGCCGCAGGTCGACCACCGCAAAGGCCGGCGCCGACTTGCCGATATGCGCCAGACCCTCGCTGACGGAGTCGCAGGAAGTCACTGTAAAGCCGCGCGTTTCCATCGCGCGCGACAGCCGCTCCAGGAACGGCTTGTCGTCTTCCACGATCAGCAGCGAGCGATCTGGCTGGCTTGTCAGTTCGGCAATGGCGTTCACGCGTATACCCTCCATGTTCTTATGCATAGTATATGGGTTCGGAAGCCCCAGCGCCAATGGCAAGGACTTGCCGATGGCATCTTCGTGAAGAGAATGCACCTCTGTTGCGCGGTATTTTGTGCTCCAAGAACCACGGTCGCCGTTGTCGCGACCAGTTGTCGCAGATGGGCCGCTAGCGGATCGGTGGCGCGTACTGGATGCCGCCGGCGCTCCAGAGCTGGTTGAGGCCGCGCGGAATCCGCAGGTGCGAGCCGGCGCCGATATTGCGCTCATAGACCTCGCCATAATTGCCGACGCGACGGATGATGCGCGCCGCCCAGTCCTTCGACAGGCCGAGCTGTTCGCCATAGGCGCCTTCGGTGCCGACCAGCCGCATCACGTCGGGCTTTTTCGACTTCAGCGCCTCGTCGATATTCGCCGAGGTGATACCAAGCTCCTCGGCGTTGATCATGGCGTAGAGCGTCCACTTCACGATCATCATCCAGTCGTCATCGCGCTGCCGCACCACCGGCGCCAGCGGCTCCTTCGAAATGATGTCGGGCAAAATGACGTTGTCGTCGGGTTTGCCGAGCGTCATTCGCAGGGCGTAGAGCTGCGAGGCGTCGGCGGTCAGCGTATCGCACTGGCCGGAGGCATAGGCCTTGATGACGTCGTCGAGCCTGCCGAACTTCTGTTCGGTGTACTTGATGTTGTTGATGCGGAAGTAGTCCGACAGGTTCAGCGCCGTGGTGGTGCCGTCCTGCACGCAGACGCGGCTGCCGTCGAGATCGAGCGCGGAGTCGATATTGCGCCCGCGCGGCACCATGAAGCCCTGGCCGTCATAGTAGGACACAGCGGGGAAATACAGTTCGTACGAGGTCTCGCGCGACATGCTCCAGGTCGAATTGCGGCTGAGGATATCGACCTTGCGGCTCTGCAATTCCTTGAAGCGGTCGCTGGCGTCGAGCGGCACGAAGGTCACCTTCTTCGCATCGTCGAAGATGGCGGCGGCGACCGCGCGGCAGAAATCGACGTCGAAGCCGGTCCAGTTACCCTGCGCGTCAGGCGTCGAGAAGCCGGGCAGGCCGGTGTTGACGCCGCACAAGACGGCATCTCGGCGGATCGTGCGTTTCAGCGTCTTGGTGTCATAGCGTTCATAGGTGATCGCCGCGGCAGCCACGATTGCGGCGGCGACCAGACCGATTGCCAGCCCGCTGAGAAAAGTACGTTTGATCATCAAGGGTGCTCACCGATATCGGGGGAATGTCGGGCGATGTGCCTACAGCTCGGGCCTTTGCCGCACGATCACCTTGGTGCCCACCGGCACGCGATCGTAGAGGTCGGCGACGTCGGCATTGACCAGCCGGAAGCAGCCGGAGGAAATCGCGGTGCCGATCGTATCGGGCTGGTTGGTGCCGTGGATGCGGTAGACGGTGGCGCCGAGATAGAGCGCGCGGGCGCCCATCGGATTGCCCGGCCCGCCGGCCATGAAACGCGGCAGATAGGGTTGTCGCGCAATCATCTCCGGCGGCGGGGTCCAGTCCGGCCATTCGGCCTTTCGCGAGATCTTCAGCAGGCCCTGCCAGGTAAAGCCGTCGCGGCCGACCCCGATGCCATAGCGCAGCGCGCGGCCATTGCCCTGCACGACATATAGATGCCGCTCCGCCGTCGAGATGATGATGGTGCCGGGCGGCTCGGTGGTGCGGTACAGCACCATCTGCTTCTGGAATTCCGGATCGAGCTGCACGGATTCATCGGGGATGAGCCCCGGTTCGTCGCCGCGGTCGGGCTGCTGCGCAAAAGCGGAGCCGGAGAGGATCATGCCGGCAACGACGAGTGAAAGCGCGCGTGACAAAGACATTTTCGCAGATCTCCGGGCGGCAATATGAGGCTACTTACCACGGTCACAGCAATGGAACCAGAGCGTGCCGCTTGTGGCAACGGCCGCGCCAGCCGCTACTTGATCCATAGCCGGATGCCGTAACCCACGATCGCCACCGTCCCAACGCCGCCGGCCCATAGCACCACGAACCACAGCAGGCGTTGCGCCAGCGGGCGCTGCGGCGCCGTCGACATCAGTGATACCCCGCGCCGGCCTTCACCTTGCCGCGAAACACGTAATAGGCCCAGGCGGTATAGCCGAGGATCAGCGGCACCAGCACGGCGACGCCGAAGCTCATGAATATCAGGCTGTTGTCGGGCGCGGCCGCCTGCCAGATCGTGATCGAGTGCGGCACGATATAGGGCCACATGCTGATCCCCAGCCCGGCATAGGACAGCGCGAACAGCGCGAGCGACAGAAAGAACGGCTGGTAGTCCCGCTTGGCAGCGAGCGCGCGCAGCAGCAGCAGCGTCACCGCGGCAACCGCGACTGGTACCGGCGCGGTGGCCAGGATATTCGGCCAGGCGAACCAGCGCGCGGCATATTCGGCGTTGAGAAACGGCGTGGCGATACTCACCGCGCCGATCGCGCCCAGCATCGCGAACAGCAGCCACCAGCACAGCCGATAGGCGCGGTCGCGCAACTCGCCTTCGGTCTTCAGCACTAGCCAGGTGGCGCCGAGCAGGCTGTAGCCGACAACCAGCGCGAAACCCGTCAGCACGCTGAACGGCGTCAGCCAGTCCCACCAGCCGCCGCCATAGTGTCGGCCGCTGACGACGACGCCCTGCAGGATGGCACCAAGCGCCACGCCCTGCGCCAACGTCGCCAGCGCCGAGCCGCCGGCAAAGGCGATGTCCCACAAATTGCGCTGGCTTCGGGTGCGCCAGCGGAATTCGAAGGCGACGCCGCGAAACACCAGCCCGAGCAGCATGACGATGATCGGCGCATACAGCGCCGGCATCAGGACGGCATAGGCCAGCGGAAATGCCGCCATCAGCCCGCCGCCGCCGAGCACCAGCCAGGTCTCGTTGCCGTCCCACACCGGGGCGACCGTATTCATCATCACGTCGCGGTCTTCCTTTTTCGGGAAGAGCGGAAACAGCATGCCGAGCCCGAGGTCGAAGCCGTCCATCACGACATAGACGAAGACCGCAAAGGCGATGATGAAGGCCCAGACCGTGGCGATATCGATCATGCCGGTCATCATGTTTGTCCTTCGCTGACCTGTTGCGCGGGCGTTATGCCGGCGGCCCGCACCGGCGCGTCGCCCCGCGGGCCGTGTTCGCCGTGACGCGGCGGCTCGGCCATCAGCCGGAAAATGTAGATGGTGCCGGCCGCGAAGACGATGAAGTAGACGATGATGAAGGCTATCAGCGACGATCCGACCGCGGGGGCAGCCAGTGGCGACGCGGAATCGACCGTCCTCAGCAGGCCGAACACGGTGAACGGCTGTCGCCCGGTCTCGGTCGTGATCCAGCCCGCCAGCACCGCAACGAATCCGGCCGGTCCCATCGCCATGGCGAAGAATTGCAGGAAACGCGACTGATACAGCTTCCCGCGCCAGCGCATCATCAGGCTCACGAGGCCGAGTGCGAGCATCAGGAAACCTATTCCTACCATCACGCGGAACGACCAGAAGGTGACCGGCACCGGCGGCCAGTCTTCCCGCGGCACGGTGTCGAGCCCGGCGAGTGGCGCGTTGAGATCATGTTTGAGGATAAGCGACGACAGTTTCGGAACCTGCAGCGCATAGTCGACCCGCGCCTCCTTCTGGTTCGGCAGGCCGAACAGAATCAAGGGCGCGCCGTCCGGGTGACTCTGATAGTGGCCCTCCATGGCCATCACCTTGGCCGGCTGGTGCTCCAGCGTGTTGATGCCGTGCAGGTCGCCGGCGAAGATCTGCAGCGGTGCGATCAAAGTGGCCATCCACATCGCCATCGAGAACATCGTGCGGGGGCCGGCGCGACGGTGGTCGCGTATCAGGTGAAACGCGCCGACCGCGCCGACCACCAGCGCCGTGGTGAGATAGGCCGCCAGCACCATGTGGACGAGGCGATAGGGGAACGACGGATTGAAAATCACCTTCCACCAGTCGGTGGCGATGAATTGCCCGACGTCGTTGATCGCGTAGCCGGCCGGCGTCTGCATCCATGAATTCGCCGACAGGATCCAGAAGGCTGAAATCAGCGTGCCGATCGCCACCATCAAGGTCGCCAGGAAATGCAATTTGTGACCGACACGCTCAAGCCCGAACAGCATCACGCCGAGGAACCCGGCCTCGAGAAAGAACGCGGTCAGCACCTCATAGGCCATCAACGGGCCGATCACCGGCCCGGTCTTGTCCGAGAAGACCGACCAGTTGGTGCCGAACTGGTAGGACATCACGATGCCCGACACCACGCCCATGCCGAAAGCGACGGCGAAGATCTTGAGCCAGTAGTTGAACAGGTTGATGAAAACTTCGCGGCCGGTCCAAAGCCACAAAGCCTCCAGCACCGCGAGATAGCTGGCAAGCCCGATCGAGAACGCCGGGAAGATGATGTGAAAAGACATCGTGAACGCAAATTGCGCCCGCGCCAGCATGATCGCGTCCCAGCCTTCGAACATCGCGTCACCCGTTCTGTCATGGCAGGCGGAGCGATACCACGGGAAGCGTCGCGATCCTACACAGGCTGAGGTGGACAGATTGTCTAGGGGACGACGTATTGATGCCGAAATGCTGTCGCCTCCGCCGTCATTGCGAGGAGCGAAGCGACGCAGCAATCCAGAGCCACCAGAGGAGACTGGATTGCTTCGTCGCAAGGGCTCCTCGCAATGACGGTTGAAAGACTGTGCATCGCTGCGAAGTCCGTGGCTATGGCTAGCAGCCAAAAAAAGACCCGGAAGGGAGGCATCCCGTCCGAGTCGAGGTTGGAGGTTAACGACGAAACTTCAAATCAGGGATCGCTCAGGCCGCGAGGCTGTCGATCCCGGCGCTTTTCAGAAACTCCGCGAGTTGCTTGCGGGCATAGAACATCCGGGTCTTGACGGTGGCGGCGGGGATCCCGATCAGTTGGGCGACCTCCTCGACCGATTTCTCATGGTAGTAGACCAGGCTGACGATCTCGCGATGTGCCGGCGACAGTCTGGCGACGCAGGCGCGCAGGATGGCGCTGGTGCGGCTGCGATCGAGCGACGCCTCCGGCGTATCGGCCTGGTCGGCGATCTGCATCACGTCGTCCTGGTCGATGTCCTCGTGCTTGCGCTGGCGCAGTGCGGTCAAAGCCTTGAAGCGGGCGATCGACAGCAGCCAGGTGGAGACCTGCGAGCGGCCCTCGAACTGGCTGGCGCTGCGCCAGACGTCGAGGAACACCTGACTGACCAGATCCTCGGTCGCGGTGCTGTCGCGCAGCATGCGCAGCACGAAGCGATAGACACGGACATTGTGCCGGGCATAGAGCGTGTGCATGGCGGTGCGGTCGCCGGTCGCAATCTTCTCCAGCAACATCTCATCCGAGGTGTCGCGGGCGGCAAGGATACCCTGCTGGCCTGCGGCGTTGAGGGCGATGACGTTCTGCATGATCGGCTCCCGTTGATACCGCCGGGGCGGCTTCGTTGGGAGGAGTGTTAAGGTTTGCCGGTTTCCGCACGTCGTCGAGACAAGCGGAAAATGGTTTCATGCCACGCGCAAATGTGTCGTGCGGTACCCCGCGACGACATATTGGAGATAAAAAATGCAGTAATTTTAACAAGATGGGTGGCCATAGGCAGCGGCTATGGGGTGTTGCCGCGGGCTAGGAACCAAACGGCCTGGCACGGGTTTAATGCCGCTATGCCTTCTCCACGACCGGCGAAAACAGGTAGCCGCCGCCGCGGATGGTGCGGATGACGGCGGGGTGCGCCGGGTCCGGTTCGATCTTGCGGCGGATCCGCATGATGCGCAGGTCGACGGCACGGTCGAAGGCTTCGGCGTCGCGCGCATTCGCCAGTTCGAGCAGCCGTTCGCGTGACAGCACGCGCTTCGGGTTGGCAGCGAACACTTTCAGCAGACCGAACTCCGATGCCGTCAGCGGATGTTCGTTGCCCTCGTCGTCGCGTAGCGCCTGGGCTTCGAGATCGAGCCATTTGGTGCCGAACCGCACCAGATGTTCGCTGATGGATTTTGCCGGCGCCGCCGCTTCGGCTTTCGGTCCGCTGCGCCGCAGCACCGAGCGGATCCGAGCCATCAGTTCGCGCAACTCGCACGGCTTGGCGATGTAGTCGTCGGCGCCGATCTCCAGGCCGACCACCCGGTCGATCGGGCTCGCGGTCGCAGTCAGCATGATCACCGGCACGTTGATGCGGCCCTTGAGGTCGCGGATGATCGACAGCCCGTCTTCCTCGGGCATGTTGAGATCCAGCACCACGAGGTCTGGCACCTTGCTGGCGATTTCGGCGCGCAAACTCTTGCCGCCGTCGCACAGAGTGACCGCAAAGCCGTGCATCTTGAGGTAATCGCCGACCATCTCGCGGGCCGGTGCCTCGTCGTCAACGATGATGATGTGTGGGCTGTGGCTCATGTCAGGTTTCGGTTGTCGCGGGCAAAGAGATGGTGAAGGTCGCGCCGCGGCCGGGGCCGGGGCTTTCGGCGGTGACGTCGCCGCCATGCATGTCGACGATGCGCTTGACGATCGAGAGGCCGAGACCGGTCGAGCTTTCGCCGCCGGTCGGCTTGGCGGACAATCGCTGGAAGCGGCCGAACAGCCGGTCGAGGTCTTCCGGCAGCAGGCCGGCGCCCTCGTCGGTCACGCTGATGCTGACCGTGATGCTGTCGCCACTCACCGCCAGCGCGATGCTGCCGCCGATCGGGCTGTATTTGATCGCATTGCTGACCAGATTGTCGATTGCTTCGCGCATCCGGTCGGCGTCGCACAAAGTAAGATCCCGGTGCGCCGGCACCGAGACGGTGATGGCCTGCTGCTTGTTGACCGCTGAAGGCTTGTTGGCCTCGGCGACGTCGGTGACCAGCGCGGAGATATCCACCGGCTCGCGGCGGATGGTGATGTCGAAGGCGTCCGCCATCGCGTCGTTGATCAAATGATCGACCATCGCGGTCAGCCGCTTGGTGGCGTCGCGGATGTGCTCGATCTGGGCTGCTACGTTTTCCTTCGGTGAGCCGGCTCCGATCAACTCGGTCAGCATTTCGGTGCGCCCGAGAATGACGCCGAGCGGATTCTTGAGGTCGTGCGCCACGGTGCCGAGGATCTCGTTCTTGAAGCCATTGGCGCGCTGCAGGCGCAGCCATTGCGCCGACAGCCGGCGGTTGGCCTGCATCAGCGCGCGGGTACGCTGCGCCACGCGGTCCTCGAGCTGGGTATTGGCGGCGTGCAGTTGCTGGTACAGGATCACATTGTCGAAGGCGATTGACAGCCGGCTGCCGAAGATCTCCACCAGCGCACGGTCGGTTTCCGACAACTGCCGCTCGGCTTGCAGCAGCACCACGACCTCGCGACCGGAGCCGGTGCGGATGTAGAGCACGGTGCGCTGGTCGGCGAAATCATGCTTGCGGCGGCGGAAGGCGTCCTCGACCATGAGCCGCAGATCGGGATCGAGCGACTGCGGCGTCGGGCAGCCGATAAAGCGGCTGTAGCAGCCCGATCCCGCCAGCACGGCAAAATCGTCGCCGATGTCGCCGCCGTCGCGCAGCACCAGGATCCCGGCACAATCGACATTGAGCAAGGACGCGATCTGCGTCAGTACGCCCTCGGCGAGCCGCTGCATCGAGCGGAAATCATATAGCGTGGACGCGGCGTCGATGATGATCTCCAGCCCGCGGCGCGTCTGCACCATGCGTTCGAGCTGCTGGTAGCTGCGCAATGCGGCGGTCAGCGAGGTGAACAGCTTGTCGGCGGTAAGCTCGGTCTTGGCCTTGTAGTCGTTGATGTCGTAGTCGACGATCACGCGGCGCTCCGGCGCCTGGCCGGGCTGGCCGGTACGCAGGATGATGCGGACGGTCTCGTTATGCAGTTCGTTGCGGATGAATTCGACGAGCTCGAGGCCCGCGTCGTCGGTCTCCATAATGACGTCGAGCAGCACGGCGGCAATGTCCGGGTTGTCGCGCATCAAAATCTGGCCTTCGGCTGCCGAATAGGCCGATAGGATTTCCAGCGACTGGCCGTTCAGCGTGTAATCGCTGAGTGCAAAGCGCGTGCCCTCATGGACCGCCTGATCGTCATCGATCACGGCGATCTTCCATTTGCGCAAACTGGTGTCTTCCGGCACCTCGCCGGCGTCTTCGATCAGATAGAGGACATCGTCCTGTTCGGCCATTGCGTGGTCCCGTCAATTGCTCCCGCGGCGGTGGCGGCCCGCGGCATGATAATGCGAAAGGTCGTGCCTTGTCCCAGCCTAGAATCGAGCATCATCCGGCCGCCGAGCTGCTGGGTGACCAGATTGTAGACGATGTGCAGTCCAAGGCCGGTGCCGCCCTCGTTGCGGCGCGTCGTAAAGAACGGGTCGAATGCCTGACGCTGCACGTCCGGCGTCATGCCGACGCCATTGTCGGAAAAGCTGATCTCGATGTCGTCGGTGCCGCGTAGCCGCGCCGTCAGGGTGATCGCGCCGGGGCGGCCGTCAGGAAAGGCGTGATTGGCCGCGTTCAGGAACAGGTTAGTCAGGATCTGGCCGTAGGAGCCGGGATAACCGTCGATGATGAGGCCGTCCGGCACGTCGACGGTGAGGGTAATCAGCGACTTTTTCAGTACCGGGCGCAGGCTGGCGATAATCTGGTCGGTGGCCTCGGAGAGGTTGAACTGGCGTCGCTCGGCGTGCGAGCGATCCACCGCAACCTGCTTGAAGGATTGGATCAATTCGCCGGCGCGCTGCAGGTTGGAGACGAGCTGCTGTGCGGCGTCCTGGCAGGTCCGGACGAATTCCTCGAGTTGCGAGCGGCGCAGCGGTGTGCCGCCACGCAATTCGGCCTCGAACATCTCGCTGCGCCGCGCAAAGGAGGACGCAACCGTCAGGCTGATGCCGATCGGATTGTTGACCTCGTGGGCGACGCCGGCGACCAGCCCGCCGAGTGCCGCCAGCCGTTCGGCATCGATCAAATTCTGTTGCGCGGCATATAGTTCGAGCAGCGCGCTCTCGGCCTTCTCTTTGGATGCGCGCAACTCCACTTCGGCATCGCGCCGGGCGATGGCGTTCTGGCGGAATACCTCGACGGCGCGGGCCATCGCGCCGACCTCGTCGCGGGCATCGGTGCCCTGTACCTCACGGTCGAGGTGGCCCGTGGTGATGGCCCGCATCGAGCCCATGATCTGCTGCAACGGCAGCCGGATGCTGAGCGCGATGACGATCCCGGCGATGATGATGACGCACAGGAAGAAGGTCGCAATTAGCAGCACGTTGCGCGAGATGTTCGCCAGCGTGCGGTCGAAGGTGGTCTGGGCTTTCTGCTCGCGCTGCCGCATCAGGACCGACAGGCCGTCGATCGCGGCGATGGTGTCGGCCTGGCTGGCGTCGATCGAATTGCGCAGCAGGTCGGTGCGGCCGGTGAGCTGCTCTGACAGTTTCGCCAGCCCTTCGCGCAGCGCCACCGCGCGACCCTTCAGCCGCTGCAAGGCCTCGCGTTGCAGGTCGTTGTCCGCCATTTCGGTCATCACCGGAATGGTGCGCTCGATGGTCTCGGTGTTGCGGCGGGCTTCCTCGGCGGAGGCCGAGGCCAGCGACAGGTAGTAGGCGTTGGCGGCCACCAGCATCGCCGTGAAGGCCTCGCGAGACTTTCCGAGCGGTGGCCAGATCAGCGCGTCGCGCTGGTTGGTGGCGCCCTCGATGATCGAATACAGCCCGGCCATGTCCTTGGCGGGGCCCAGCACCTGCGCCTCATAGGTCTTGGCTATGGTGGTTTGCAGGCTGCGCAATTCGCCGAATCCGGAGAGGAAGCGCTCGGTGACGCGCTCCAGCTCGGCGACCGAGCCCGACAGCATCGGATCGGTCGAGGCCCGGCTGCTTAGCGTGCCCAGCACCGCCTCGCGCAGCAGCAGGATTTCGGCGAACAGCTCGGGGCTCGGCTGGTTGATGTAGCGATGGATCAGGTTCTGCAGCCGGCTGGTCTCGCTTTCCAGCAGCGCCAGGATCTGGTCGGACTGCCGGACTTGGCGGACATCGTCCCAGGCCGAGGACAAGACCTGCGAGCCGCTCCAGATCAGACCGGCCAGCACCAGTACCACGGCGGAATTCAGCGAGGCGATCGACAGGATGCGCCAGCGGATCGGAATGGCGCGGACAAACCCGATCAAGCCGGTACGGCCCCTGGCCGCCAGCACCTTTTGCTGCTGCGAAACTCCACTGTCCTGGGTCGTCACCACGGGTATGTCTCGCGGCGTTGCAAAAGGTTCATCGGCAGCGGGGCGCTTGCAGGCGTTGCTATCCCCGGATACCGCGAGAATTTGCCAGGCGGCGGCTTGCGTCAAGCCGTGAATAGCGAAGTCGCGTGAACTATTCGTCCGGCCGGACCGACTGAAAGGTAGTTTTTTCCTGAAACATCACCCCGTACAGTTCAGGCGAAGGGCGTCCGGAGTGCCGACGCGCCGGGACCGGTCAAAGCAGGCAGGCCATGTTGCAAGCGGTCGTTCGAATAGTTGCGGGATGCGCGCTGGCAGCTTCGCTGGTGGCGCCGGCGCAGGCCGTCACGGAGATCCAGTGGTGGCATGCGATGTCGGGCCAGCTTGGCCGGCAGCTCGAAAAACTCGCCCACGATTTCAATGCCACGCAGGCCGGCTACCGCGTCGTCCCCGTCTACAAGGGAAACTACTCGGAGACCGTAAACGCAGCGATCTTCGCCTTCCGCTCGCGCAGCCAGCCGGCCATCGTACAGGTCAGCGAGGCATCTACCGCGACGATGATGGCGGCGAAGGGCGCCATCTATCCGGTGCACGAATTGATGCGCGACCAGGCGGAAGCGTTTTCGCCCGCGGCCTATCTGCCGGCGATCGCCGGCTATTACACCGACATCGCCGGCAATATGCTGTCGTTCCCGTTCAATGCCTCGACGCCGATCCTGTACTACAACAAGGACCTGTTCCGCGCCGCCGGCCTCGATCCCGAGGCCCCGCCGCGCACCTGGCCGGAACTGGGCGATGCCGCCAAGCGGCTGCGCGCCGCCGGCACCGCCTGCGGCTTCACCACCTCCTGGCCGTCATGGATCAATGTCGAGAATTTCTCAGCGTTTCACGATCTGCCGGTGGCGACCCGGGCCAACGGCATGGCCGGGCTGGACGCGATCCTGACCTTCAACAATGCCGCGATGATCCGCCACGTCGCGCAGCTCGCGCAGTGGCAGAAGACAAAAGTGTTCGACTACAGCGGTCGCGCAACGTCGGCGGAGCCGCGCTTCCAGAAAGGCGAATGCGGAATTTTTCTGGGATCGTCCGGCACCCGCGCCGATATTCTGGCCAATGCGAAATTCGAGGTCGGCTACGGCATGCTGCCGTACTGGCCGGATGTCGCGTCCGCGCCGCGTAACTCGATTATTGGCGGGGCGACGCTGTGGGTGCTGCGCGACCGGCCGCGCGACGAATATAAGGGTGTCGCCAAGTTCTTCGCGTTCCTGTCGCAGCCGGATATCCAGGCGGCCTGGCACCAGAACACGGGCTATTTGCCGATTACCCGTGCTGCCTTCGACCTGACCCGTGCGCAAGGCTTCTACGACCGTCATCCGGGCACGGCAAAGTCGATCGAGCAGATTACGCTGAACCCGCCGACCGCAAATTCCAAGGGCTTGCGGCTCGGCTCCTTCACCCTGATCCGCGACGCGATCGAGGACGAACTCGAACAGGCCTTTGCCGGCCGGAAATCCGCGCAGGCCGCGCTGGATGCCGCCGCCGATCGCGGCAACAAACTGCTGCGCCAGTTCGAGCGGGCGAATCCGGATCAGTAATACGTACTAATGATACGAGCGAAGGCGCCAATGGTCTCCCTCCCCCTTGCGGGGAGGGTCGACCGAACGAAGAACGAAGCAACGCTTCGTTCGGAGTGGAGGTCGGGGTGGGGTGCCGCGGGCGACAGCGTCTGTGGCAACCCCCACCCCACACGGCTTCGCTGCGCTTCGCCGGGCCACCCTCCCCGCAAGGGGGAGATCAGCGCGCTCCTGCTACGGCAACTACCGGATGGAGAAGCGCACTGGCACCGTGAAGCTCAGCGACGCCTGGGTCATCTCCGGCGGGAAGGCGGGCAGCGGCTGGGCGCGGCGGATCATGGCCATCGTCTCGGCATCAAGCGCCGCCACGCCGGAAGAGCCCGCGAGCCGGCTGCCGAGCACTTGGCCGCTACGGCTGACCGTGAAGCTCAGCATCGCCACGCCCTGTTGTCCCGCCGACCGGGCTTCGCTCGGATATTGCTTGTAGCGCTGCAGATGAACGGCCAGGCGATCGCGATAGGACGGCAGGGCCGCGGCCGCCGCCGCGCCTGCACTGGCCGTGGACGCGGCAGTGGCCCGGCGATCGACGCGCGGCGGCGCGGTGGTGCGCGGCGCCGGCGGCGTTTCACTGGGTTTCTTCTTCGGCTCGGCGCGCTCCGGCTTCGGCGTCGGTTTCTCCGGCTCCGGCTTTGGCGGCTCCGGCTCGACCTTGGCCGGCTCGGGCGGCGAGGTTTGTTCGATCTTCTGCTCGGGCGGGGCTTCCACCACTGGCTGCTCGACCGGCGGCGTCGGCGCGACTTGCTCCTCGATCGGCTGCTGGATCACGGGCTCCGGCGGCGGCGGCGGCTCGGAAGGAGCCTCCGCCTGCAGCATTTCCGGTCCCGGTGCGGCGTCCTGCTGCGATGTCTCCGGCGCGGCCGCGGCCGGCGCCATGTCGACCATAATGGCCGGCATCTCGCTGCCGGACGGCGCTTGCTGGCGATACCAACCGAGGCCGGCGGCGATCAGGCCGGCATGGATCGCGACGATCACGACAGCCGAACCGAGCCAGCGCAGCGCGGTGCGGTCGGTCGGGGCATGCAGCGCGTAGGGGGTCATGGCGTCGGGGCGCGGCCGTCGAGACCGACCAAGGCGACCTTGAGATAGCCGGCCGTGCGCAGCAGGTTCATCACCTCCATCAGGTCGCCATAGCTGACGGCCTTGTCGGCGCGCAGGAAGATGCGCTCGTCCTTGTTGCTTTTCGTCGCGCTGTCCAGCGATGCACCGAGCGTATCGCGCGCGATCACGTCTTCGCCGATGCCGATCGACAGATCCGGCTTCAGGGTCACGAAGACAGGCTTGTCCGAACGCGGCGCGGGCTCGACGGCGCTGGCCGGCAGATCGACGCCGAGATCGACGGTGGCCAAGGGTGCCGCGACCATGAAGATGATCAGCAGCACCAGCATCACATCGATGAACGGCGTGACGTTGATCTCGTGCTGCACTTCGAGGTCGTCATCCCCGTTGCGCGTGCGTCCGCCCAGGCGCGATCCCACCGGACTACTCCGCCGCCCGGGAGATCGGCACGCCGCGGCGGCCATGGTCGCGGCTGACCAGCAGCATCACCTGCGCCGAGGCGTCGCCCAGCAACGCGCGGTACGACGTCACGTGGCGAACCAGATGGTTGTAGATCACGACCGCGGGAATTGCCGCGACGAGGCCGAGCGCAGTGGCCAGCAGCGCCTCGGCGATGCCCGGCGCGACCACGGCGAGATTGGTGGTCTTGGTTTCGGAAATGCCGATGAAGGCGTTCATGATGCCCCAGACGGTGCCGAACAGGCCGACGAATGGCGCAATGGCGCCGATCGTGGCGACCACGCCGGTGCCGCGCGAGATGCGGCGCGACATCGCCAGCTCGACGCGCTCCAGCCGCAGCGCGATACGCTCCTTGAAGCCGTCGTCGAACTGACCGTGCGACAACTTCGTCTCGCGCACGGCGGAATGGATCAGCTGCGCCACCGCGTCGGTGCGGCCGGCGCTGTCCTGCTCGACGGCGTCGAGCGTGGTGTCGCTCTCCAGAAGTTTCAGTCGACGATTCGCGATGCGTCGCGCGCTGGCCAGTTCGAGCGTCTTGGCGAGCCACACCGTCCACGTCACCAGGGATGCGATAGCAAGCCCCACCATCACGATCTTCACGACGATGTCGGCGCCCATGAACATGCCCCAGGGGGACAGGTTGCGCGGCAGCGTCAGATCGGTCGTTGCGGCCAGGGCATTATGGGACTGCAGCATAACCGCGGTCAGTGCGACAGCGAGATGGGTCGGGATATATTTCATAGGGGCTGCGTTCCGTCGGGCGATAAGCGTACGTAAGCAAGGATGATGGCAAGAATACCGCGGTCGCGCGAGTATGTCGCCGGTGGCCTGCGCGGTGCGGTGCGAAATGGAGGGATTCCAGCCATGTTCAGAAACGAAGGCTGGTGAACAGCCTTACGCCGAGTCCGGGCTGCAGCACCTCCGCCTTTTTGAACGAGATGTGGTTGCGGATGCGCTCGTCGAGCAGATTGTCGCCGACGACGCCGAACGTCATCTCGCGCAGCCCGCTATCGGTCTTCGTGAAAATATGCGTATGGCTGAGCTCGACCTTCAGCAGATTGTAGCCGGCCGTGGATGTCTCGTTCAGCGCGATGTCGTTCTGTGTGAAGGCATGCAGCAGGCCGATCCGGGTCTGCCACGCCGCGCTGCGCCACCAAACGCCGCCACCCAGCCGCATTGGCGCGATGCGCGGCACGTTGCTGCCATCGGCGAAGGTGGCGCGCACCACGTCGAACTGGCCATCGATGCCGAAGGTGCCGTCGCCGAGCGGGGCGATGTCGTATTGCGCGGCCAGCTCGGCGCCGCGGAAATTCGCATCGCGCTGGCCATAGGCGACCTGCAGCAAGGGGCCCGAAGCCCCGCAACTGGCGAACGCGTCGGTACAGAAATTGCCGGTGACCTGCTTGTAGATGAAGTCGCGGTAGCGCGTGGCGTAGAGGCTGGCCTCGAAACGGAACGGGCCGGTGATGCGTTTCAATCCGAGCTCGAGGGATTCTGCCGTCTCCAGCTTCAGGTCCGGATTGCCGATCACGAAGGTGCCGGAAGCGCCGTCGGAGCCGCGTGAAAACAGTTCAGGCGCCGCCGGGGCGCGCTGCGCACGTTGTGCGCTCAGCGACGCCACCATGTCCCACGGTAAGTTCTTCAGCAGGCCGACGCTGAAGCTCTTCGGTGCAAAATCGCGGGCGGCCGCGGATTGCGAAAAACTGTCCGGCGGCGGCAGGAAATTGGCCGGAAACACCGGCGCCAGGCCCGAGACAGTAATGCTCTCGATGCGGCCGGCGGCCTGCAGTCTCAACGTTTCGGAAAGCTGCAACTGCTCGAACACGAATCCCGCCACCGCGTCCGTGTTGGTCGGCGCCAGCAGGCCACCGAGTGTGCCCTGGGTGCCGAGCTTGCGATTGCTGGCCTGAAGGCCCCAGTTTCCCGTCAGCGCGCCTAGAGGCGTCGCCACCGCAGCGTGGTCGATCTCGAAGCGGCCTTCGATCTCCTTGTTGCTGATGGTGTTGAGCACGCCGTCGGCGGGTAGGCCGAGTTCATCATGCTTGTAGTCGCTGATGCCGAAGGCGAAGCGCACCGCGTCGATTCCCTCGACCGGCGCGCGCCATTCGCCCTTGCTGGTGATCTTGGTCTGTTCGAGGCTGATCCGGGTATTCTGACTGGCCTCGTTGATCCCCGGAATATGATAAAGGCTGGTGATGTGCTGGATCGCGGTGCCGACATAGCCGCCATCGAAAATGTAGGAACCGCCGACCGATTGGCCGGCCGAGCGCAATCGCGTATTGGCCTGCACGCCGCCCGGGATCCGGTAGTCACCGGCGTTGCGGCCGAACGCGTCGGCGTGGATGGCGATATTCTCGCCGCTGGCATCCACGCTGGCGGCGCCGTCGATGCCGTGGTCGGCCGACGTTGTACCGCCCTTGAGACGGGCGGAAAAATGGTCCGGCACGAGATTTTGCGGGATCCGGTTGTTGGTCGCGTTGACCACGCCGCCGATCGCCTGGTTGCCATAGCGCAACGTCGCCGGGCCCCGGATCAGCTCGACGCTGTCCGCCACGAGCGGATCGACCGGCACCTGATGGTCCTGGCTGAAATCCGAAGCGTCATGGCTGCCGATGCCGTTCTCCTGCACGCGGACGCGATAGTCGTCGAGGCCGCGGATGTTCGGCCGGCTGGCGCCCGGCGCAAAGGTGGAGGCCGCCACGCCGGGCTGGGTCGCCAGCAGGTCGGCCAGCGACGCCGCCGTGGTGCGCTGCAGGTCGGCGCCGTTGAGTTGGGTGGTCGACTGGAAGCCGTCGCTGGCATTGCCGGTCCTTGCGCGGTCGGTCACCACGGCGATCTCCTGCAATACCTCCTGTGCATGCAATTCGCCGCAGCAGGCCGCCGACATCAGGGCGGCAGTGGCCGGGGTCAGTGGATTCCAGGATCTGATCAATCTCACGCACCACTCCCGTCATGCAAATGCTAATGCGAACTAGTCGCAATAAGCGAGTGGAACTGATCGGTTGTCAAGCGGGAGGTCTTGAGTGCCGGCGGGAACCGAAACTCCCTCGGAGGATTACCTTAAAATAATGCGACCGCCCGAGCCGCTGGCTTCGGGCGTTTCTTTGTTGCCGCGCTCTCGCCACGGGGAGCATCGAGTGCTCCGGAGCAATGCGGCATGGCCAATCTCAGCAGCGTCGATCACGGCCACGGGCAACCGACGGGATCGACCGGTGCACGCGTCATCAAGACCGACATTCCATCGCGGCTCGATGCGCTGGTCTGGAGCGGATTCCATACCCGCGTGGTGACGGCGCTCGGCATCACCTGGATTCTCGACGGGCTGGAAGTGACGCTCGCCGGAGCCTTGTCCGGCGCGCTCAAGGAAGACCCGGCGATGAAGTTCTCGAACTTCGATGTCGGGATTTCGAACTCGGCCTATCTCGCCGGCGCCGTGATCGGCGCGCTCGGTTTCGGCTGGCTCACCGACCGGATCGGTCGCAAGAAACTGTTCTTCATCACGCTGGCGCTGTATCTCAGCGCCACCGCGGCGACGGCATGTTCGTGGAATCTGGCGAGCTACGTGCTGTTTCGTTTTCTCACCGGCGCCGGTATCGGCGGCGAATACACCGCGATTAATTCGACGATCCAGGAACTGGTGCCGGCCAAGTACCGCGGCTGGACCGATCTGGTGATCAATGGCAGCTTCTGGCTCGGTGCCGCGCTCGGCGCGGTCTGCGCCATCGTGCTGCTCGATCCCGCGACGATTTCGCAATCCTATGGCTGGCGGGCGGCCTATTTCACCGGCGCAGTGCTCGGCCTGTTCGTGCTGCTGATGCGGCTGTGGATTCCGGAAAGCCCGCGCTGGCTGATGATTCACGGCCAGCCCGAGCGGGCCGAGGTCATTGTTGCGGAGATCGAAACTTCGGCTCGTCAGGTGGCTACGCCAGAGGCGATCAAGCGGCTGCCGAAGATCAAGTTGACGATGCGCAGCCATACGCCGCTGCGCGAGGTGGCGCAGACGCTGTTCGTGCTATACCGGCAGCGCTCGCTGGTCGGCCTCGCATTGATGGCGGCACAGGCGTTCTTCTACAATGCGATCTTCTTTACCTATGCGTTGGTGCTGACGGATTTCTTCGGCATCGCCTCCAACCAGGTCGGCTGGTACATTCTGCCGTTCGCGGCCGGTAATTTCCTGGGCCCGCTGCTGCTCGGCCGGCTGTTCGATACGCTGGGCCGCAGGCCGATGATTGCGATCACCTACGGCGTCTCTGGCGTGCTGCTGGCGATCTCCGGCTATTTTTTTTCGATCGGTGTTTTTACGGCGCAGACCCAGACCATCGCCTGGATGGTGATCTTCTTCTTCGCCTCGCCGGCGGCTAGCGCAGCCTATCTGACGGTGAGCGAGACCTTTCCGATCGAGGTCCGCGCGCTGGCGATTGCGGTGTTCTACGCGATCGGCACCGCGGTCGGCGGTGTCGCCGGGCCCGCTTTGTTCGGCATGCTGATCGACACCGGCTCGCGCCAGAGCGTGTTTGCCGGTTATCTTCTCGGCGCCTTTCTGATGATCGCTGCGGCGCTGATCGGGTGGCGCTATGCCGTTGCGGCGGAACGCCAGCCGCTTGAATCCGTTGCCCGGCCACTGGCCGTTGTGGAGTAGACGATGACGATGACAGACGATCTTGCCAAACCCGCCGATGCCGATATCCGCGTCAAGGACCCGATCCACGCGCCCGGCGCCGTGATGCCAGCGCTGCATGAATGCGCGCTGCTGCTCGACATCGATGGCACGCTGCTCGACATGGCGCCGACGCCGCGGGAAGTCTGGGTGCCGCCGGAACTGGCGATTGCGCTCGGCCGCCTGCTGCAGCTTACCAACGGCGCGATGGCGCTGGTGTCGGGCCGCTCGATCAACGACATCGACCTGATATTCGCGCCGATGCAGTTTCCCGCCGTGGGCGGCCACGGCGCCGAGATGCGACTGACGCCGGAGAACGAATCGGTCGCGTCCCATGCGCCGCCGCTCGACAAGGAATTGAAGCGACGCCTCGCCGCGATCGCCAAGCTCAGCCCTGGCATCCTGCTCGAGGACAAGGGCTATTCGCTGGCCCTGCATTACCGTCTGGCGCCGCATGCCGAGCAGGCGATCTACGACGCCGTGTCGGCGATTCGCGCCGATCTGCCGAATGCGCCGCTTGAAGTGCTGCCGGGAAAGTTCGTCTGCGAGATCAAATATGCCGGCGTCACCAAGGCGACCGGCGTGATTGAATTGATGAATCATGCGCCGTTCAGCGGCCGCCGTCCGGTGTTTCTCGGCGACGACGTGACCGACGAGACGGTCTTCGCGATCATGCCGGGCATGGGCGGCCTGGCATTTTCCGTCGGCCGCCACGCGCAAGGGGTGGCCGGACATTTCGGCGAGCCCAATGACGTGCGCGCCTGGCTGTCTCAATTGGTGCAGGACGCCAAACCTGCCGGCTGACCTCGTTCTGCGATCACAACAGCCTGCCAGATGGCGCGGGTTCCGTCTCCTGCGCCCAAGTTTGGCGTCAATTGGGTCCAATGTTGTTCAGGAACCATAATGATGAACGGTCGTTTATAATCAGACTGTAATCTGGGAGGGGGCACTCAAGTGAACCTCGTCGTCGTTTCAAACCGCGTTTCACGCGCGTCGGCCACTGAGCCGATGACCGGTGGACTGGCAGCCGCGTTGCTGCCGGTGGTGGAGAAGTCCGGCGCGATCTGGGTGGGGTCGAGTGGCCGCGTTCGCGAGGGCGCACAGAAAGAGCCGTTCGCCGAAATCGAATCGCTGGGCAAGGGCGCGCTGGCGTTGCTGGATCTACCGGCGGCGCATTATGCCGGCTATTATGAAGGTTTCGCCAATTCGGCGCTGTGGCCGGCGCTGCATTCCCGCACCGATCTGATCCGCTCCTCGCACGACGATTACAAATCATATCGTGAAGTGAACTCGTTCATGGCGCGGGCGCTGCTGCGCTTCCGCAAGCCGGAGACGGTGTTCTGGATCCAGGATTACCATTTCTTGGCGCTGGGTGCGGAGCTGCGCGAGCTCGGCGTCACTCATCCGCTCGGTTTCTTCCTGCACACGCCGTGGCCGACTCGCGACATCTTCGGTGGCGTGCCGCATAGTCGCGAGCTGGTCGAGGCAATGCTCGCCTACGATCTGATCGGCTTCCAGACCGATGATGATCGCGACAACTTCCTGTCTTTCGTCGAGAACGATCTCGGACTCGATATCGCCGGTGGGGTCGTTGCATCGAAATTCGGCATGTCGCGCTGCGCGGTGTTCCCGATCGGGATCGATCCCGCGAAATTCGCAGCCCATGCCGCCAAGGCGGCGTCGCATCCCGACGTATCGCGGCTGCGCCGCAGCCTGAATGGCGAGAAGTTGGCGATCGGCGTCGATCGCGTCGATTATTCCAAGGGCCTCATCAATCGCATCGAGGCATTCGACCGCATGCTGACGCTGCAGCCGCAGCTCAAACGCTCGGTGTCGCTGCTGCAGATTGCGACGCTGTCGCGCGGCGCGATCGAGGCCTATGGCGACCTGCAGAATCAGCTCGCCAAGCTGGTCTCCGACGTCAATGGTCGCCATGGCGAGGTCGACTGGACGCCGATACGCTACCTCAACAAGGGATTCTCGCAGACCGTGCTCGCCGGCCTGTACCGGACGGCGCAAGTCGGCCTGGTGACGCCGCTGCATGACGGCATGAATCTGGTCGCCAAGGAATATGTCGCAGCCCAAAACCCGGTCGATCCCGGCGTGCTGGTGCTGTCGAAATTCGCCGGCGCGGCCAACGAGCTCGATACGGCCCTGATGGTCAATCCGCACGACATCGACGGCATGGCGCGTACCATCGCCACGGCGTTCTCGATGCCACTGGCGGAGCGCCGGATGCGCTGGGAAGCCATGATGACAAAGCTGCGCGCCGGGACCATCCAGGACTGGTTCAGCGATTTTGTCGATGCGCTGCAGAACGCCCATGCCGCGAGCGCCAAAGCCAGCGGCGACCTCGCCCCGGAAGACCCGCCGGTCGTCTGGCCGGCGCGGTCGTTCAGCTCCATCGTGGGCAACCGGTTCCATTGACCGCAGGCGGCCGCGACCAGCGGCCGCCGTTCGTTGCCACTCAAGGTGGCAGATCCGTCCGTTATTTTCAACGCTATGCGAAAAACCCGGTCGCCCGGCCCTGCGGTCCCTTGCAAATCATCGCTCGGACCGTCATGAGAGGGCACGCGGGGAGAGATGGCCGAGTGGCTTAAGGCGCACGCTTGGAAAGCGTGTGTGCGGGAAACCGTACCGTGGGTTCGAATCCCACTCTCTCCGCCAGCTCCCGGACCAATTGCTTGATCCGCTTGGGCTTAGGGCTCCAAAAGCCCAACGAATTGGGCCTTTTCTTCAAAGGGCACCATACCAGAGAGACGCCGATTCTGGAGAGCAGTGCCTGGAGACGTCGCTTTTCTCCAAAGCTTCGGACTGCGCCGGTTTAGTACGGCTCCAGGGGACTGCAATTAAAGGGTCGCTTGTTGATGACCTTGGAAACAGTTCGAATCCCTCTCGCGCATGCAATCTGAGCGGCGAATCGCCGTCAACCGATCTCCGCGATCGAGTGTCCCGCAAAGGACGCCAAACATAGGCCAATTACCTATTCCAAACCTCAGGTTGTGGAACTATGGTGCTGCTTCTACGGCCATGTCCCCTACCCTAAGGCTATTATGCCGCGCTTCGTCCCGTTTGCGCAGGCGCTTGCCGAAACTGCAACCTGTAAACGCCAGCTTTTGCTTGGGAATGGCTTCAGCATTGCTCTGTTCCCAAACTGCTTCGATTATCGCTCATTGCTCGCCTCTGCCGACTTCACCAGCGCGCCGGAGGCAAGGGCGGCTTTCGACGCTCTGAACACGACCGACTTCGAAGTTGTCATCCAAGCCCTTCGCCATGCCGTCGCTCTCAGCCCGGTCTATCAGATTGGTCAGGCGCCAAGCGCGTTGATGGACGGGCATTCGGCCGCGTTAAAAGAACTCCTCGTTCAATCGATCGCGGGAAAGCATCCCGCTCGGCCATCGGATATCACTGAGGCGCAATACACGGCTTGCCGCAACTTCCTCAGTCACTTCGTCGGCGATTCAAGGGTCGGAGCAAAGGATTACAGGGGCAGGATCTATACGCTCAACTACGACCTGCTCCTTTATTGGACGCTGCTGCATATCGATGCCGAGGCGCCGGACCGACCGCCTGAGGATCTCGCACATGACGATGGTTTTAGGGCGCCGCCAGACGATTTCGATGCCCCTTATGTTGTCTGGGAAGCTGAAGGCGGAGCCAACAAGCAAAACATCCATTTCCTGCATGGCGGACTACATCTTTACGACTATGGTCCGGAGCTTCAGAAATTGTGCTGGGAGCGCGGAGGAGGCGTCCCGCTCGTCGACCAGATCCGCAACTCGCTCAGTGAGGGTATGTTTCCGCTGTTCGTGGCGGAGGGAAACACGGAAGGCAAACTCACTCGCATTCGTCACAGCGGTTATCTGCAACGGTCACTAAAAAGCTTCGCCGAAGTTATGCGAGGTATGGAATCCGCAGTCTTCGTATATGGTCATTCGCTTGCTCCAAACGATGAACATGTCCTTCGATTCATAGAGCGCGGCAAAATCGGCAGGTTGTACGTCAGCATCTACGGCGACGCCGGAGCACAAGCCAATCGAACCATCATCGAACGTGCCGAACGTATGGCGGAAGGACGTCACGAAAAATTTCCACTTGAAGTATCCTTCTTCAGTGCTCAAGAAGCAGCCGTCTGGGGATAGGAAGGTGGCAAAATCCCACATTGAGGCCGCCTGCAGACAATCCGCGCCGATAATTACTGGGAGCCATTGCTCCATCTTTTAATTGATTTGTATCCGCCTTCGAGCGTAGGTGAATCGTGACGCATTCACTGATTGTTGTCACCGTGCGCTAAGTAGTTGAAACGAAAAGCACTAATAATGGCACAGATACCTCCCGCGATGATCGGCACGACTGGTCCCATCCTCGATTCCCATTATACGCACGCAGAATTGGACGCGCTCTTCATGCAGTGCGGTTTCCCCGGCGATCCGCCCGACGGGAACAAAACGCAGAAATGCCTACAGTGGATGAGACGAGCCAACAGCGAGAGCAGCGATCCGTTGATGCTGTATGGCCGGCTAATCGCCGAACTCATGGATGGCGAGCCGACGCCGTGGCGAATTGAGCAATATGCAAAGGATGGGGATGCCCGCGACCGTATCCAGACATCTCTCGGTAAAGAGCAGCTGTCGTATCTGCGCGGTGGTCATATGGTTGGTGGCAATCTGAAGGGGCCGTCGAAATCACTCGCCGAGCTTCTGAAGTCGGACGGCATGGCCGCGGTTGATATCGAATACCAGCGCGCATATTCGACGATCGTTTCAGATCCCGGCGCCGCCGTGACGGCCGCATGCGCGATCGTCGAGGCTGTCTGCAAGCACTATCTCGAAACCGAGAGTATTCCGCTTCCCAACAAGCAGACCATTGCCCCGCTATGGACCGAAGTTGCCAAGCACCTCGGACTGTCACCAGGGCAAATGGCCGACGACGACCTGAAACAGATCCTGTCCGGGCTGTTCAGCATTACCGCGGGGGTCGGAGCGCTTCGCACTCATGAAGGGTCTGCGCACGGCCACGAAAACAAGAAGTACAGAATTGAGGGACGGCACGCGCGGCTTGCTGTACACGCAGCGCACACGATGTCGCATTTCATCCTTGAAACGTGGGAAGCCCGCGGACGCAAGGCAGGCACTACACGGCGCCGCGCCGGTCATTGAGTAATGCCGGTCACGCGGAGAACGAGGTAGACGAATCCGCATACTGAGCCGGTGAAAGTTAGCAGGCGCGCGTACCGGTCCTCCAGAAGGCGATCCACGTAAAGAACAACGCTCTTTCCGGCCGTCCTGAGTTTCCCCTTCACGGCGAGGGAGATGGAATAAGCGAAGAACTGCACCTTGCTGATGGTTGACGCGTTCATCTGAACGAATTCCATGCGACCGAAGCAGGCCGATTCCTCGTCACCCATGAGGAAGCTGCGGGGTAGGTCTCCCTGCAGTTTCATGAAGCTCTTCATCTGCGGATGGGGCGCGAAATCATCGCCGTACTTGTAGCGCAGACAATCGACGAGGCTAACTCGATTCTCTACCGGAATCAGGGGCGGAGAGTTTTTCGTAAGATACCTGAAACGATGCTCCAGATGCTCGAAGCCAAACTTGACGCTCTTCATCTGCCAGTGAACCCAGTGCTTGTCCTTCGCAGTCTTGACGAAGTCATAGAAATCGGTGAGCAGGCGAGATTCAATAGCGTCGTAATTGGCGACAACCTGGTTCTTCGGGATGCCAAGCTGCTCTGCTGCCGTGTGGATGGCAAAGCTATGCGTCTGACCGGCGCCGTAGTGCGTCACAACAACTGATGTTATGCGCGGCGACAAACCCTGCAGGCCTGCGTCGTATAGGCTCTCCGTCGAATAGTGAATGATAAGGAAGTCATTCGGTCGCTTCTTGATACTTTGAAAGAAATTCTTTTGATCAATCACAGACTGGTCGCCGATCCTGAATGCCGCAATAATTGCAATATGGAAGCCGGCCACTACGACAGCAAGAGCCAAGTCGCAAGTTACGTCATATTATCGGCTGGTGGCCTAGAACATCGCCCGCAAGGCCGGGCGCCCGTCCGACTATTTCCCTGAGAGTCTGACTCATAATGAATTCGTTTGATTTCAGGCTTTTGCAAGCCGTCTTATAAGGACGCGAATGTGAGCGACGAACGCCCAGGCAACGGCGCTGGCGATTGTGGTCTCGAAGTCCTTTGCCAATCTGCGGCAGCGACCGAGCCATCCGAACGTTCGTTCGACGACCCATCGGCGCGGTAGGATTTCGAAGCCCTGCTCCCTGTCGGATCGTTTTATGATTTCTATCGTCCAATTGCCGATGCGCTTCAAAGCTTGACGCAGCTTATCTCCGGCATAGCCACCATCGGCAAAAATATGGCGCAGCCACGGATAGCGATAACGTATCGAAGCAAGAACGCACGGGGCACCATCACGGTCCTGAATGCTGGCTTCGTGCACGACCAGCCCGACCAAGTTTCCTTGCGTGTCGGTGACGATGTGGCGCTTGCGGCCCTTGATTTTCTTACCTGCATCATAGCCCCGGGGGCCGCCGCTTTCCGTGGTTTTCACCGACTGGCTGTCAATCACTCCGGCCGTTGGGCTCGCCTCTCGGCCAGCCGCCTCGCGCGAGGCCATCACGAGCGTGTAGTTCAGCGACGCAAACAGTCCGCCGCGCGACCACGCGTAGAAATAGCCCTGCACCGTCGAGTAGGGCGGGAAATCCTTGGGCAACTGCCGCCATTGGCAGCCGGTCGACGCAATATACAGGATCGCATCCATCACCGTTCGCATATCTGTCGCACGCGGGCGACCGAGCGCCGAAGCAGGCGGCAGAAGCGGCTCCATCACAAACCACTCGGCATCCGTCGTATCGCTTTCATATCGCAAGCTCGCCCGCCTATAGTGTCGGCGGGTGATTTCAGTCCAGACCATCGTGCTCTCCCTCGAATCTTCGCAAATCCGAAGGAATCACAACTGGCTGAAATCACTCAGCTTCTTTTTCAGTCAGCCTCTGAGTACGCAGACCAGGCCGCGAAGCTCTGCCGCCTCGGCGCCACTGAAGCAGAAATCGCCGACTTCTTCGAGAAGGACGAGCGCACGTTGGCGTCATCATAGCCCTTCTGTGGGGCTTCATGCCGTGCACGCCATTCAACCTTGCTGGGTTCCGGAGCAGAAGATGCAGGCGGTGGTGTCAGGCGGCACGCCCCGCTTCACCATGATGATTTCGATACGCTCGGTCTCCCTGACGCGCTTGCTCGAGATCTTCCAATACGCATTCCATAACATTCGATCGGCGCGGTTCTCTCGTTGGCTATCGAGATTGGATCGTTGGGCGGTCGAGAGGGAATTTTATCGACCGCTTGCTATTTTTCCAGCAGTTGAGCGTGCTGTTGGGCCCAATTCAGTGGAAGGGGTCCAAGCAGCCCATCAAGCTCGAGCCCTTCGGACTGATGCCCTTCAAGGATCGATTGGATGATATCCGGCGCCAACAGTGTTAGCCGTAACATCCGGCTGAGGTAGGACTCGTTGATGCTTTCCGCTTTTGCCAAATCCCGGACGGTGGCATGCCGGCCGGACTCCAACATGTCCCGCCAACGATGGGCGCGTACGACCGCTTTGACCAAGGTGCTGTCGATCCGGCTAGCGCGCGGGATCCAGGGCGCTGCATCGGCAGGCGTCACGACCTGTTTGCGGCCGCCCTGGTGGCGTAATGTGATCGGGATGTGGACAGAGATGGTCCGGCCGTCTCGGCTGAGAGTCGGACGGCGCGATTTGCCGACAATGAGGTTCTGCTGAGTGGTCATGCTGCTTCTTCCTGCGACGTCGTGGTGCCGCGGAGCTCGCTGCAAAGGGAGGTTAGGCCGGCGACCCGCAGAAGGAGGTCGATGCCCGTGGGGCTGACGTCGACCCGCTCGACGAGGAGCTCGATGATGCGGGCCTGCTCAGCGGGAAACAGCTCGGCCCAGAGCGGCTCGAATTCGATCAGCGCGCTACGGACGTCGTTCTCACTAACGCCCTTGTCAGCCTTCTGTGTGGCGCGCCAAGTGGCGACGACGATCTCTGGCGACAGCAGAAGCGACCGGATCTGTTCAATGACGATCCGTTCGATCTCCGCGGCGGGGACCTGGCGAACCGGGCAGGCGTCGGTGCCGCGCTTGATGACGCTCTGGCTGATGTAATAGCGGTAGAGCCGGCCGCCCTTCCGGGTGTGAGTAGGCGACATGGCAGCACCATCTGGACCGAACAGCAGCCCCTTCAGAATCGCCGGGGTCTGTGCCTTGGCGCTGGCAGCCCGCTTGCGGGGGCTGGTCTTCATGAGAGAGTGAACCTGGTCCCAGAGCTTGGCGTCAACAATCGGCTGGTGCTCGCCGCGATACGACGTGCCCTTGTGGACGGCCTCGCCAATGTAAACCCGGTTGCTGAGGAGCTTATAGAGAACGCCCTTGTCCAGGAGGTGGCCGTATCGGTTGGTTGCCCCCGCAAGAACCAGCTCCCGCGCCAGCAACGTTGCAGACTTCAAGACCAAGAAGCGCTTGAAGATGCCCCGGACCTTGTCAGCATCTTCCTTGTGAATAATGAGCTTGCGGTCCTGGACCTCATATCCGAGTGGCGTCCAGCCGCCCATCCACATGCCCTTTTTGCGGGAGGCGGCCACCTTGTCCCGGATGCGGTCGCCCGTCTGCTCACGCTCAAATTGGGCAAAGGTCAGCAGCATGTTCAAGGTCATGCGACCCATCGCGGTCCGTGAGTCGAAGGTCTCGGTAATGGAGACAACGGTGGTGTTCTGCTTGCCAAAAACGTCGACCATCTGGAGAAAGCCGAACATTGAGCGAGACAGACGGTCCATTTTATAGACCACGACCACGTCCAACTGGCCGGCCTCAATGTCGGCCATCAGCCGCTTGAGAGCCGGACGGTCATTCGTCCCGCCCGAAATGCCGCCATCGTCGTAGCGGTCCGGAACGAGCGTCCAACCCTTCGTCTTCCGGCTCGCGATATAGGCCTCGCCGGCATCGCGCTGGGCATCGAGGGAGTTAAACTGCATCTCCAGGCCCTCTTCGCTCGACTTGCGGGTATAGACGGCGCAACGAAACTTACGGACCGGTGCGACGGGAGCGCCACGAAGCGGCCGATCATCCTCGTCGCCGAAAGCCTCAAAATCGCTTGCGCTAGAATTGTTGCGGCGGTTCTTCATGATTTCACCTGGTGATTCTTCAGGCCGAAGAACACCCAGCCATTCCACTTGGTGCCGGTGATCTGGTGGGCCACCGATGACAGCGACTTATACGGCCGCCCGAGATATTCGAAATCGTCGACACGTACAGTCACGCAGTGCGATATGCCCTGCCACTCTCGGATCAACTGGGTGCCGGCGATCGGGCGGTGAACAGGTCGGGCTTTCCGATCGGCGACGGTCTTGGCATCATACTGCTTGGCCATGGCGCGAAGCCGGTCGAGGGTCTCGCGGCCGAGCCCGCCGTAGGCCAGCTCCTGGATCCGGTAGGCGAGACGGCTTTCCAAAAAGCGGCGGTTATACTGGGGCGGCTCGCTGTTAAACAGCTCCCGCCACTTTGCCTTCAAAACCAGGGCAGATGCGCCCTTCAGGGCCGCCAATTGGCTCAAAACGGTGTCATTCACGTGCTGATTTCCTCGCGTTCACGCGCGACATGACCGTGCGACCCGGGCTCGAAGTCGAGCGGAGAATCTCGATTTGCTGGCGAAATGAGACTGGACTTGCGGGCATTAAGACGCTGAAGGCCGAGCCCCAAAATCTCGGCGAGTTCGCCCAGGCCACAGTAATTGCTGATCGCGTTGATTGTCATGATGGGGCAGTGAGAGCTGCGGGCGGCCAAACACTCCAGTCATTTTTATCTGCGAGCGCACGAGGGAGTAGTTCAGCGTACGCAATGAACGACAAAGGCGCTCGACGAGATCAGTGCTAGGGCTGGAAGCCAATCATTTGTCAGTTTTAGCACAGTGATTCGCACCGAACTTGCCGCTTCAATGTGGTGGGACTCGAATTGCTTGATCTTGGGGATGACGTGATGCAGCAGCTACGCAGTTCGGTCGGTTGGCAACTCATCGATGCCGCACAGCACGCTGGCGTTTCAGCGGGATGGCCAGACTTGAAATCAAGTCCCCTCGCGGGAAAGCCATCAACCGCTAGACATGCTGGCACACCAACGTTTACGGCAGGCCAACTCGCAAACCTCGAAGCAGAGTTATTCGCCTATTTTTTCAGTGGCCGCCTTGTGGTCACGGGGGCGCGCGAACCTGACGGGGCCAATCGGTCTGTTATGTTACCCGAAGACCTTCTGGATTTTAAGATTGTTGATTGGGCCGGCTCCACCCTCCGACATCGCGAGCGGCTCGCAGAGAATATCTGGGCTGTTCGCGTGTACCCCGTCCTCAACTCATCCGAGGCAGCGGAAAAATGCGATACACTCGCACTTTCTGAGGTTTTCCATAGATACATCTTAGACGATCCGGAAGTGATCGCCCGGAGCCGGTTCTTAGGCGCAGTTGATCTTGCGTCGCTAAAAAGCGGATTTTGTCCCGGACCCTTTAAAAGCCGACATTGGCTGCTCGACGAGGATCCCGCGGAGTTCTCCTCCCGTTTTGTGCGCGCACTCTCCATTGAATTCAGCCGAAATCTTCCAAGAGCTTCGTCTGCGCATGTTGACCTGGCGAATGTGCTGGTCGATCGCCTTCAGGCTTTGAGGGCGCTTTTGTCAGCGGGCGAGTTGACTGCTCACGGGACTTGTGTGCGAACCGGCACCCCGGGCGCAATTGACGCGGCGCAGTGGAAAAAAGGCGGGGCTTCAATCGAGATCGGTGAGAACGAGCTGTGTGAAGAGGCGGGTAATACGACGACAACGCTTTGGACCGGCATTGTCCTGACAGCAGAGACGCAATCCGCAACCGGGGTCTGGGGGCCATCGGTCAAAAAAGTCAGTCGCTCCGATGGAATTTTGACACTCGGCGCCCACACCGCCGAGCGAGAGGGCGGCGGCGAACCGGCCATTGGCAAAATCGTGCGCAAACGGGTGACCGCTAAAGAGGTAAGTACGCATACAGCCATCAAGGCGATATGGCCGGACGGGATACCAAAAGGGGTAACCGACGTCCTGCGCGCCGAGCAAATCGCAAACTGGCAGAAAGCAAACAAACTTTCAGTAGTCTCGGCCAAATCGATCAGTCGCTACTTAGGCCCTAAGAAGTATGACCGCTAGCGTTGTTGTCCTCATTTGACCAGTTGCTGTCCAGCTTTGTCCATACCAGGCGTACGCTGTTCCCGCCAATCATGCTCGCATCGCACTCGAAGTGAGCACAGAAAATGGCAACGGATAAAACTGAAGTGTAGCGCGTCAATCTGGATGGGAAGCGCGACAATCAGGATGGCAATTTAGCGGTCGCGGCGTGGGGATGATTGTCGCGGCCTGACGATAACGCAAGCGATAATCGCGTGCTGTAGAGTTGATTGTCGTGGAGCGACAATCAGGATGACGCTTTGATTGTCGCGCGCGTTGGCGGTCGTCCGGCTCCACGAGCCTTGTCGAGAGCCTCTTTCCGGCGATAGCTGTCGACATTCATTTCGAGGATCGTGGCGTGATGGACGAGGCGGTCGATCGCCGCGAGGGTCATAGCTTGATCCGGGAAGATTTTTCCCCATTCACCGAATGGCTGATTGGCGGTGATCAGCATCGAGCGGCGTTCGTAGCGAGCGCTGATCAACTCGAACAGAACGCTGGTCTCCGCTTGATCCTTGGTCACATAGGCCAGATCGTCGAGGATCAGCAGGTGATATTTGTCGAGTTTGGCGATCGCCGCTTCAAGCGTGAGATCGCGGCGCGCGATCTGGAGCTTTTGCACGAGATCGGTGGTTCTGGTGAACAACACGCGCCAACCGTTTTCGATCAGGGCCATGCCGAGCGCCGCTGCCAGATGCGATTTGCCGCCGCCAGGGGGACCAAAACACAACAGATTGGCGCCCTTGTCGAGCCAGGCGTCACCGGCGGCGAGAGCCTGCACCTGCGCCTTTGAGATCATCGGCACGGCATCGAAGTCGAATGCAGCGAGGGTCTTGCCCGGCGGCAGGCGGGCTTCATCCAGATGACGCTCGAAGCGACGACGGTTTCGCTCCACCATCTCCTGTTCAGCCAGGGCCGCCAGGAAGCGGGCGGCGGGCCAGCCTTCCTTATCGGCGGTTTCCGCCAGGGCGGCCCAGATCAGCTTGATGCCGGGCAGACGCAGTTCGCTGAGCAGCAATTCGACACGGGCGGCGTCGATCTTGACGGTCGCGTTCATGCGGCTTCTCCCACAGCCGCGGCAATCTGGTCGTAGATAGCGAGCGAGGGCAGCGTGACGACGACGACCGGTAGTGCCATGCCCTTCGGTCGGAAGCGTTCGATCAGCGCCTTGAGATCCGGCAGGATGCCGTCGTCGAGCGTGGCTTGCAGCACGGCACCGAGCTCCGCCTCGCAGGCCCGTTCATGTGCGAGCGCCAGAAGCCCGACCATGGCACGGCAGGCTGGTCTTTCGCCAATGCCGGCGAGCAAGGCGTCGAACGCACGGGCGTAGACGCGGCGGGGGAACAACTGGTCGCGATAGACCAGATTGAGCAGCGCCATCGGTTTGCGGCGCAGCGAATGGATGACATGGCGATAGTCGATGACGTGGCCGTGTTTGCCGTTGGGCTGGGTTCGCCCGCGTCGCAAGGTGATGATGTGCGTGGCGCCCTGGAAGCATTCGAGCCGGTCGTCATAAAGACGTACGCGCAGCCGGTGACCGATCAGGCGGGATGGGACCGAGTAAAACACCTTGCGCAACGTGAAGGCGCTGGAGGTCGTGACGTCGACGTTGACCTCCTCATAATCGGCGGTCTTGCGCACCGGCAGTTTCTTCAGCGCCGTCCGCTCCTGATCGATACGCTTGGCATTGCGCGCGTTGCCGCGGCCAACGATCTCGTCGACAAAACCCCGCCAGGCCGCAAGATCGTCGAAGTCGCGTGAGGCACGCAGCAGCAGGGCATCGGCCAGCGCTCTCTTGAGATGGCCATGCGCACTTTCGATCGAGCCGTTCTCATGCGATACGCCGGGATTGTTGCGGGTCGGCGTCATGCCGTAATGGCCGCAGAACGCCTCATAGCGCGTCGTCAAATCCTCCTTGGCATCGGCTCCGAGATTGCGGAACGCGGCCGACAGGCTGTCGCTGCGGTGCTGCTCCGGAACCCCGCCCAGCGACCACAGCGCGTTCTGCAAGCCTTCCGCCAGCGCGACAAAGCTTTCGCCACCGAGCACGACGTGGGCGTGTTCGAAGCCGGAGAAAGGCAGCCGGAAGTGATAGAGCCGGCAGTCCAGCAACTGGCCCGCAATGGTGACGCCGAGATCGGCGACCTCGGTGAAGTCCGACAACCCCATGCGACCCGGCGGATGTTCCTGACGGAAGATCACCTCCCGATCCGGCCCGTTCACCGCCCGCCATGCCCGAATGCGCCGCTCGAGCGTCCGCCGCGTTCCAGAACCCAGTTCCGGATGCCGCCGGCATAGTTCCTCGAACACGGCGATCGGCCGCAATCCGGGGGCGGCCCTCAGTATCGGCAGAACTTCGTTCTCCCAAACGTCGATGAACGGATCGGCTCGACGGCGTGCGCGGCGCGCCTTCTTCTGGGTCGGAAGTCGGGGATCCTTCTCGTATCGGTAGGCGGCGGAGGTGCTGAAACCAGCCTTTGCAGCGGCGACGGCTGGCGAATGGTTGCGACGCAAGCTCATGAAAAGCCTCATTTGTTGATCGGTGACATGCCGGCCGGCCAAAGCACTGGTCCTCTCGAAGGAGAAGCCGATGCTTTACCAGCCGCCGTTACCGCCAATGAGGCCCCTTCGGGCCGACACGCCGCTGCTGGGGTGCCTCCGGTCGGGCTACGCCCTCCCTTCGTCACCCCAGCAGCGGCGCATTCTCATCCTGATTGTCGCGGGATTCTCATCCTGATTGTCGCGCTACACTGAAGAATTTGATCACCTCCTCATGGAGGCAACGGCGGCAAAGCGTCTCAAGGTGTCGCCCCGCACGCTTCAGAATTGGCGAATTAAAGGGGTCGGCCCGTCATATATTCGTGCCGGCCGCATGATTCGTTACCGCTCTAAGGATTTGACGATTTGGCTCACGGCCAACACGGTCAGTTCTGCTGCTTCCGCCATTCGTGCAGCATGAAGTCAATCGTAGTTTTGCCGGCAGCAGATCAAGTGGTGATTGCGCCGAAGTCGGTTGGATCAAAAATCCTGATATCCAAACAGTTGTGTACTGAGTGGATGGATGTAATGGCGCTGGATAGCTTGCTATCTCACGCGGCATTTCGATGCGCCTGCGTCATCGGCTCCCATTTCAACCGACATAGCGGTCAAGCCTTTCTCACACTCGAAACGTTAGCCAGGACGCTGCAGGTCTGCGAACGGACTGCTTGGACCGCAAGCAAGGAGCTTGAACGTCGTGGATACGTTATAATTAAGCGCCGTGAGTTTGGAATTGGGACACGCAAGACGGCAAGTGGTGCCAAAATTGAGTTTCGGGCCGCCGGTGGTAAGGGAGTTGCGAATATCTATCTGCCCGCGTACGCGCGAGCACCGGTGGCTACGTCCAATGCTAACAAGAATTTCGCAGCCCGTTGCGACCTCCTCTGGGAACGAAGCTTGCAATCTGCTTCGTCAAAGGTCGCAGCCAAGTGCAAGCCTACTCTTACTTCTTCTTCGAAGAAGAACCCTCTTCCTGCCAAGGAGCCGATCGCGGGCAATGGACTCGGTCCTCTCATGCCGATCATCTTCGCTGACATTGGCGACGCGTTGTATCGCTCATGGTTTTCTAAAGCTTCAATCATCTCTGAATCGGAAGAAACCCTGTACATTGGATTTGAAAGCCGCTTTTTCTGCAATGCGGTCACCGCTAAGTTTGGCGAAAAGCTGCTCGGTTGGTGCCAAATAATGGACCCGCAATTGGAGAGCGTTCAGCTTGTCGACCTTTCAAAGAAATTGGAGGGCTGAACAAACTGTATTGCCTGCTGGCAAATATCTTAGGACGGTTCAAGAGATTCAGTTCGAAAGAAAGGGGCTTGGCGAGCGAAAGCGAAGCTTGCTCGTCGATCAGAGCGCGCTGGACCCTATGTGACGATTCTGGATGAACGTAGGCACCTTACGAAGCTCAATGCAGAAAGTCATCTGTACGTGCTGCGGCTGAAGTGAGACCTCGTAAAGCGACGATGACGGAGGCGGTCATGCGCTGACGTTAATCCGATATTGTCGCCGATTGTTCTGGCTTTAAGGTCTTTCTCTTTCTTGGCTTCGGAAGTTGTATATTCGTTCGTTTGATCCGTGGGCCTGCAAAGCCTACAGACCTTGGACCGGACATCGGCCGAGAAAATGTTTGTGTCAGGACAGCGATCGACTGAGATGGCGTCGGCTCTACCAATTTGGCCAGAAACCGCGCTATGTCGTAGATCGTAAACACGCGCCTTGGTTTCTTAATGCCAAATCCCTTTATCCGACCGACTAGGTTACCTGTCACAACATGTCGGCGAAGCGTTTCAGGATCCATAGGCAATAGACGCGCCAATTGAGGGATTCCGAGCAACGGTGTCGTAGCGAAAGCCGCCGCTATGACTGATGGCATTTCGTCCGTACTCGGGTCGAAAGGTGTGCGCCTCATTTGGCATCCTGTCTTGTTCTGTTGCTCAGAGTCGGCAGCCCGCTGCGGGCAGCGCACTCAGGTCAATTCCACTTTTTTGTGACTAAATGACGGGCATGTCGGTCGATATTCTCATATTCATTTCTCTCTAACGGCCAGGTTACCAAATCGAAGTCGGCAGCTCAGTGCTTGTCCTCTGGAATACCATCGTCGGACCCATCGTCTTCATAGCCTTGAAAATTTGCGAGTATGGCGATCTCCTCGGGGCTTTCAAAGACATCGACACTGCCGCCGACAAACAAAAAAAGCTGAGTGGATGGGTAGCCGTCCTGCACGTTAATCGATTCCATTCTGACGATCATATCGAGGTTGATCCAGACAGATTTCTTTTGGTTGGTCGTAAGCTTCTCAAGCATTTTCGTCTTTCCCAATATACTGTGACACATAATCTTGAGATTATCGCAGAGCCACGAGCAAACATCAAAGAGCTGGCCAGTCAAGCCTGACCACATTTTGAACGATTGGCAGGCAAGCTAACTGTGCGTGCTAACGCTCGGCGCACGAGTGAGTGTGCGCAAAAGGAAGAAGATGTGCGAGCGATGGCGTCGCGGGTCGGCGGTTTTAATTGCTTGCCGCGCGGTGCCAGCGCGGCGGCTGGCAGCACTATCTGCGCATCATGCAAAGCCGTCGGCGTCGTTCTGACGGCGCGGTTGCGCGGCTCGATTTTAAGTATCGGGAGGTCCGCCTGGAGCATTCCACGCGGTTTCGAGCAACGGCGACCCCACTGGGAAGCCAAAAGAAAACTTATCGCACCTTAGTGGCGCATGCGGCTTTGGCGATCGCTCGCGTTCTTGGTGCGGCCTGCCTTCGGGGGGGGTGGTCAAAATTCTGAGGGGTAGGGGTTTCGGACCGGTTAGGGTGTTTCATCCAAAGAAAGTCTGACCTCAATCCAGAAAGCCCAACGGCGAGCACACCGGTGATCATGGTGCCAATATGGGCATCGTACTGGTTACGCTGCTCGCGCATGAAGAAATAAAAGCTCAATATACAAAGCTATCCGTCTCTAACGTGGCAACCTACTAGTGATTGTAGCGCTGATCATGTTGCGAGAGCCGGCCCCGGAAATCTGCACAGGACGATAAGTGGAGTTTCTGCCTGACAGCAGCGATAATCGCCGCGCACAGGAGAGATCATGAGCAGACGACCGCGCCGGAACCACACACCGGGCTTCAAGGCCAAGGTGGCACTGGCCGCCATCAAGGGCGATCGCACGATCACCCAACTGGCCGAGCATTTTGACGTTCACCCGAACCAGATCACGACCTGGAAGGCACAACTGGAGGGCGCCGCTTCCGGGGTGTTCGGGCCGGGAGGCACGGCGCCGACGGAGCCGGCCGTCGATGTCAAATCGCTGCACGCCAAGATCGGAGAGCTGACCCTGGAGAACGATTTTTTAGAAGGCGCGCTCACCAAGGCGGGATTGCTGAGCGCAAGACGATGATCGACCGTAATCACGATCTGTCGATCACAAAGCAGACGGAGGTTTTGAAGATCAGCCGCGGCAGTGTCTATTATCTGCCGCGTCCGGTGTCCGCCACCGATCTCGCGATCATGCAGCGCCTGGATCGGCTGCATCTGGAGTTTCCCTTCGCCGGGTCGCGGATGTTGCGCGGCCTGCTGGCTGCCGAGGGGTGCCAGATCGGCCGCCGGCATGTGAAGACGCTGATGAAGCGAATGGGGATAGAGGCCATCTATCGACGTCCGCGCACCACCAAACCCGAGCCCGGCCACAAGATCTATCCGTATCTGCTGCGCGGCATGGAGATTACGCGACCGAACCATGTCTGGGCGACGGACATCACCTACATTCCGATGGCACGTGGCTTCGTCTATCTCGCCGTAGTGCTCGACTGGGCGACCCGCCGGGTGCTGTCATGGCGGCTATCGATCACCATGGAAGCCGCGTTCTGCATCGAGACGCTGCAGGATGCTTTGGCGCGTCACGGCAAGCCGGAGATATTCAACACTGACCAGGGTTCGCAGTTCACCGGCCAGGCCTTCACCGGCGTGCTTGCCGACAACGGCATCGCCATCAGCATGGATGGCAAAGGCGCCTGGCGGGACAACGTGTTCGTCGAACGATTGTGGCGCAGCGTCAAATACGAGGAAGTCTATCTGCGGGCCTACGACAGCGTCGACGAGGCGCGACAATCGATCGGTCGGTATCTGGACTTTTACAATGGCCAAAGGCCGCATTCGAGTCTTGACGGGCGAACACCCGATCAGGCCTACTTCAACCCGCTGCCCATCCGCATGGCAGCCTAACCCCGGCGGAAGCTCCACTTATCGACGCGGAAAATCTGTTCAGACGACCGGGACCACCTCAGTTGCATAGTCCGTTGATGCGTTATGTCCGGTCGGCAAAGTTAGTGGAACAGATCCCTCATCGCGGATTTCGATGTTAAACTAGGCGTCAAGTATCTGTTTCAGCTCTATTAAATCTTCCAAAGCGTGAACCGGGACGTTCGAGTGGAGCGGTTTAGGTATAAGTTTCAAAAAATATGTCGTTTTCCAGACTAACATTTAGGAACGATAGGTACCACCGTTTCTTCATTGTGGGATCGGAGTTTTTAGGCAAGCGAACTTTCTTCGCTTCATTCTCCTCCAACAAAAGCATTCGACGTCGAAGCCGAGCACGTTGCCGCCGGAAGCTTGAACTCGCCCAAAATTCACCCATACGCTTATGGAGCAACAAATGACGGACACTCGAAATCTTTCGCAGGCGGCGTCGCCTGTCGAGAAGACATCCGAAGGATTCGGCCGGCGACGTTTCCTCGCCTGGTCGGGCACGGCACTTCTGGGCGCCGTCGCGCTCAGCGGCAAGCTGCCGGGCTTCAGCATCGAGCAGGCCCTGGCCCAGACCCCGGGCGGCGCCGCGATGGCGAAGGCAGTGGATCTCGGCGAAGGCGATGTCGGCATCCTGAACTATGCCTACGCGCTCGAACAGCTCGAGGCGGCGTTCTACACCCAGGTCACCAAGACGCCGTATGCCAACATGTCGTCGGCGGACACCGCGATCCTGACCGGCATCCGCGACCATGAGATCGCCCATCGCGACTTCTTCAAGGCCGCTCTTAAGAAGAATGCCATCCCGGCCCTGGACGTTGACTTCACCAAGATCGACTTCAACAGCCGCGACAGCGTGCTGACCACCGCCAGGACCTTCGAGGACCTCGGCGTCGCCGCGTACAATGGCGCCGGCCAGCTGCTGGAGAAGGGCGAATACCTGCTCCTCGCCGGCAAGATCGTCTCCGTCGAGGCTCGTCACGCGACCGCAATCCGCTACCTGATCGGCATGAAGGGTAATACCAGCGCCTCGAACAGCTCTGGCACCACCGTCGGCTCAAGCACGGGCGGCAGCAACGCCTTCGACGATGCTGACGTCGTCAATGCGAAGGGTCTCGACCGCGCACAGAAGCCGGCCGAAGTCCTCGCGACCGCCGGTCCGTTCGTGAAGACCCCCATCACTGCCGACGATATCGGCTGAGGAGCAGAAACATGACAAATCAAAACACCATTCTCGCCGACATCGATCCGGAAATCGCCGCCCGCGTGTCTCAGTCCGGCTCGTTCAAGACTGCCGCGCTCAAGCTCGGTGTGCTGGCTACTGCACCCCTAGTCATTGCGGCCGCATCGACGGCTGCATTCGGACAAGGCGCGCAGCTTCCCAGGAAGATCGCCGAGGTTCTGAATTTCGCCTTGACGCTCGAATACCTCGAGGACGAGTTCTACCGGAAGGCGCTTGCGAGCGATAAGCTGATCCCGTCGGAAACGCGGGCGACCTTCGAAGCGATCGGCAAACACGAAGCCGCCCACGTCGAAGTCCTGAAGGCCGCGCTGGGAAGCCATGCGGTCAAGAAACCGACCTTCGACTTCACCGCAAAGGGTGCGTTCGGCGACGTGTTCTCGAACTACAAGACGTTCCTGGCAGTCTCCCAGGCGCTCGAAGACACCGGCGTTCGGGCCTACAAAGGGCAGGCTGCTAACCTGAAGAGCTCCGACGAGATCCTGACGGTCGCGCTGCAGATCCATTCGGTCGAAGCGCGACATGCGGCGCAGGTACGCCTCATCCGCGGACAGCCAGCCTGGATCGTCAGCAATTCCCGAGGTGACTTACCCGAGGCGACGCAGGCGGTTTACGATGGCGAAGCCGATTTCATGCAGGGCGGCGCCGACATCAAGGATCTCGGCGGTCTCTCTGCAGAGTCTCTGTCCGGCGCATTTGACGAGCCCCTGAGCAAGGGCAAGGTTCTCGCGATCGCCAAGCTGTTCATCAAGGCCGCGTAAGTCGTCCCCCGCGATGGCCGAGATGAAACTAGGGTGGCGGGCGCGAGCCTGCCACCCTTCCTCTATCTGCGAAGGAACGGTCTGATGGGATCAATGAGCATCGTGCACTGGATGATCGTCGTCGGCGTCGTTGTGCTTCTATTCGGGAAAGGCAAGATTTCCGGCGTGATGGGCGACGTGGCACAGGGGATGAAATCCTTCAGAAAGGGCCTGCAAGAGGATATGCCAGTCGAGACGCCGCCTCACAATATACAAGCTGCTTCTGAGACTTCGACTGTGGCGAAATCCTGAAAAGGCGAAACTGCAGCCAACGCGTCGGTTGGAGGTTGCGGACCGAACAAGCGGCGCTGAGCACCTAAACATTCGTAGTGATTGTGAAAGGATAGACGATGGCGAAGCATGAAGGCGAACCCATCGTTGAAACTGCAATAGAGGCGAGGGGAGCTGAGCGTGGCCCGACCGTGCGAAATGTTCTCGTCTGGAGTCTCGCTTTAGTGGTCGTGGCGTTTACGGTCGTGTACGTCATATTCTTTCGAGCCTAACATCCAAAACTGAGACGGAATGTCGATGCCGAAAAGTTCATAGTCGCAAATCACAGGAGATAAAATGTCCACTTTCAATCCATTTAAAGCTGCACTGCTTGCCACTTCTGCAATGATTGCGATGACCAACTTAAGCCATGCGCAGTCACCCACCGAGAAATCCACCACAACCGCGCCGGTCGGCGATACCGCCGCCAAGGCCGATCCTGACATGGCCAAGGTTTTGGCCGCTTTGCATGCCCTTGGTCCAAAGCCGATCGAAGGCCTCGACCCATCGGAGGCACGGAAGCAGTATTCAGCCACCGACGCGGTGAAGAAGGTGATCAAGGATGAGAAGCTAGACGTCGATCCACACAGGGGTCTGTCTGTTTCCAACAGCCACTTCGCTGACATGGGTAACCTGCGCCTCCGCTACTACACACCGGAAAAAGCCACCAAGGACTCGAACCTGCCAGTCGTAGTCTATTATCGCGGCGGCGGCTGGGTGATCGCAGATCTCGATACGTATGATGCTTCGGCCGCTGCCATTGCCCGCAAGGCGAATGCTATCGTGATATCTGTCGATTATCCGATGGCGCCGGAGCACAAATTTCCCGCCGCGCATGATGAGGCCATCGAAGCCTACAAGTATATCGTGAAGAATGCCAAAAGCTGGGGAGGCAATCCTGACAAGGTCGCAATCGTCGGCGAAAGCGCGGGTGGCAACTTGGCAATCGATACTGCGATCGCGGCGCGTGACCAGAAGCTAACCGCGCCTGTCGCGGTAGTCTCGGTCTACCCGGTGGCGACCACCACGATGGATACGCCCTCAAAGAAGGCGCAGGCCGACGCTAAGCCACTGAACACGCCGATGATGGCTTGGTTCTTCGACAAGGTGCTGAACAATGCCAAAGAGGGGCAGGACCCTCGGCTGAATCTAGTTTCTGCCGATCTTAAGGGCTTGCCACCGGTGACAATCATCAATGCCGAACTAGATCCGTTGCGTTCAGATGGCGATATGCTGGCGGAGAAGATGCAGGCCGCCGGTAATGAAGTCACCCACAAGCTCTACAACGGTGTAACCCACGAATTCTTTGGCATGGATGCCGTAGTTGCCAAGGCGGCTGAAGCACAGGACTTTGCGGTCGCGCAATTGAAAAAGGGATTTGGCGACCAATCGCCCACCACAGGTGCCTCACATACGAAGTAAAAAGTTACAGTAATCTTCCGACTAATGTCTTAAAATGGGCACTTGACCGCCCATTTTCTTCGAGGCAACGGAGAGCTACCGATCTCAATTTGTGGGCTGGAATATCAGACGGCAAGGATAGTTCCGACGTAAGAGGCAGGGTATGTGTCTCGAGGCACCTCACTCGCCGGCGTAAAGCATCATTCGTCAGTCGGTCGTGTCCCAGCCGATCCGATATCGTCGCGGTCAACCTTCATACTATGCGACAATAGCCATGTACGAACTCTTGCGACGGTTTATTGCCAGCTACCTGATAAAAAATCAGGAGCCCAAATGTCACTCGGGAAACAGGCCAAGACCCTTAGCCGCGGGCAGGCTGAAGCTATCTTTCGCTACCTGATGAAGACACGATACCCTATCCGAAACCAAGCTATTTTCCTTTTGTCTCTGAAGGCTGGCCTCAGAGCCAAGGAGGTAGCCTCCCTGACCTGGGAGATGATCATCGATGCTAACGGCGAGGTCGGGCAAGCCATCCACCTTCAGGACCAGGCCAGTAAAGGTAGGTCCGGCCGGAATATCCCTATGAACGGCGACGTCAGGTCGGCGCTCGGCGCTGGCGGATGCCGGGCTCGCGATTGTGCCAACGGAGAACATCTAGGCTGCTTAAACGCCGGAAGCCGGAAGCCGGAAGCAGATCGACGTCCAGCCATCGCGCCGCGACAGTTCGAAGCTCCCCGCCAACGCCTGCAAGCACTCCCGCATGCCTGTTAGGCCTCGTCCGAACACGAGTTCTGCCGACCAGCCGATTCCGTTATCCCAGACTTCTACAACAACCGAGCCGTTGTGCAGCGCTGCTTTCACTTTCATCTCGCTGGCACCAGCGTGCTTCAAGACGTTGGTAATGCCTTCCTGTATCACCCGATAGATCGTCTGGGTGACGCGGCATAATCTGTCCAGGTTGGCCGTCGCCTCGAACTATCTGATTTGCGGTGTCAGATTTTAAGCCGGCCGACTCCGTTCGGGTACTTTGAGTTCCCATTACTACGCCCGCCGGTCTTGGCACCGCGGGCTGCCCACGGCAAGCGCGAGATAATGACCGGCGCAGGACGTCAACTGGCTGGACTGCTACGCCCCGTAAAGCTCGCCGAGCAAGCGAGTTGGGGGGCCGACCAGGCGGGCTTCGCCGGTAAAGCGTCATCGTCCCTTGTATTGGCAAAAGTTCGTTGCTCGTGACGGCAGTTTGCGAGCATGCTAAGGTGGAAGAACGTGGAAATTTCGCGACTATCTGCGAGCCTACCTGGCCCATCTCCGGAAGTATGGCTGGATGAAGGCGTTGGGGTTTGCGTTGCTGTGGGTGGTGGCATGTTCGTTCCGGCTGGAGCACGAACCCTCGTTCAGTTGCCGGATTGGCTTGCATTCTCGTGGATGTTTGGCTGGGCGATTGGCGGCTACATTCTTGCACCATACGGAATGTGGAAACAGCAGCGCGCCACAGTTATCAACTCGGTTTCGCCGGATCGGAATTAGGAGCAGCGGGCAAGGCGATCCGGACGATCGAGGATGTCAACGCGTCTGGCCTGTCACGGGACTAGGTTGTGACCAAGGTTTCGCCTGCCGACTTATTCCATAACATCTCATTGGCGAATCGCCCATTAAGGACGTGCATGTAAACAAGGCTTACTACGGACCCCGCGTTTTCGCGGCAGGTGTCAGCGCGCACAGCGCCGCACGCTACCGGGCATATTCTCGCCCATTAAGCAGTCCGGCCTGGGCCGAAATGTTCTGGCGCGCTAACCGAGTCAGAGCGCACAAGGAAAAAGCAGCGGATCGCGCACACCCTCTAGGCAGGAAGATTACGCAGCGATCGCGAGGAGCAGCGCTCCTGCTGCGCCCGGCGCTAAGCACCCCCTCGCGGAAGGATGACGTCGGGCGATCAAGTTGCAGAGGCCTCGCTCGCTTAGGCGGCCTTCGTCAACGCTTTCTTGACCGCCACGGCGGCCGAAAGTGGGCGCCACAGCACAGTCATCTCGCGGACAAGGCCGCGTTCAACAAGGCGCCACATATCGACGCCGTCGAGTTGGTGCGGTCCAACCGTCAGTCTGAAAAACGCCCGCAATGATATGCCGATCGACCTCGCGGGCCTTAGCTGAACGCTTCATAGTTCGAATTTCATGCTGGGATACGCCACGGCTGATTTTCATCGCTGTGTCAGGGCCATCGAGCGGCAAAGGTGGGGTCAACTTTGGAAGCCGATCGGGGGTGAAATGGCGTGCCTATTCACAGGCACCAAGCCTAAAGTGCCAAAGTGGTGCGAGCTACAAGCTATGTGGCGCTATGAGATGCCGTTGCGAGTAAGGATACCCTGGTGGACGGTCTGGCGATGTCCGTTCGCGGGGTAAAGCAGACCCTGAATCCGGGCGGTCTGACTCCGAGTTTAATCTGAAACGAGCCTCACGCCGATTAACATCCAATCGCAACTATTTTAAACCCGCACGACGGAATCCATCCAAATAATGTTCGCGATCAGCGTCGTATCGGATCGGCATATGGCTGGCGAGCCAGCCAAGCGAAATATTAGGCTGCGCCCGTTCAAGCTCGAGCAATGCGGCTTTGGCCAAATCGTCGCGGCCAGCCATGCCGGCAGCTGCAGTCAATACCCGATGACCACCAACAAAGTCGCCGCGTTGTCGGATGCCCTCGCTTGCGAGCCGTATTGCTTCGTCATAGTTGCGCCCGACGAAGTTGGAGTAGGCGGCGATACCGCAAAAAATTGCCGAGAAGGGATCGCGAGGGCTCAATCGCAGCGCTCGTTGCGCCGCCACACAGGCCTCCTGCCAGCGACCGCAGTACGACAGGGCCAGGCCGTAATAACCCTGGGCAAGCGAGAAATTTGGATTGAGACTCAACGCCGACTCGAACGCAGCCAGCGAATCTTCGAAGCGCCGCTTGAACAACGACACGCTGCCAAGAGCGTGATGCGCCCAAGGGTCCTCACTGTCGGCCTGGATCGACGCCAGCGCCGCCCGTTCGGCGATTGGCACAATAGTTGCCATGTCCGCCCAGCCCATATGCGCGCTGAAAGTATAGCTCGTGGCGAGCACGCCAAGCGCCTGTCCGTAGTTCGGATCGATAGTGATCGCCTTCTCGAGCAGCGCCTGAGCGACAACATTATCCTGTCGCGTCACCCGCCAGTAATGCGACAATGCCCGCATCACCAGATCCCACGCATCCATGCTGTCCGGCGGTTTGCGCTGGGCATGAAAATTCTCCGCGGCATAGAGTTGCGGTTCGATCGCGGCGACAATGGCCTCGGTAATTTCATCCTGCACCGCGAAAACGTCTGCAATGTTGCGGTCGTACTTTTCCGCCCAGAGATGACTTCCGGTTGCAACATCGTTGAGCTGCACCGTTATGCGCACGCGGTCGCCGCCCTTGCGGACGCTGCCCTCGACGACGTAGCCGACGCCGAGTTCCTCGGCGACCTGCTTCATGTGAACGGCTTTGCCTTTGTAGGTAAACGACGAGTTGCGCGCGATCACGAAGAACCACCGCAACTTCGACAGCGCAGTGATAATATCCTCACTGATGCCGTCGGAAAAATACTCCTGCTCGGGATCACCGCTCATGTTGGCGAAAGGCAGCACGGCGATGGCGGGCCGATCAGGCAGCGGCATCGCCGGGCGCGGCTGCTCGGGGATTTCATCCGGAGTTGCTGCGGCGTAAGTCGGCTCGGCGCCGTTTGACCTGGTATCGACAATACCGACAAAACGCACGCCCTTGCGAGCAACGGTGCGTATCAATTTCTGGTCTTCGCCGCTATCGCCGAGTGCCTTGCGCGCGGCGTTGATCCGGCTGGTGATCGTCGACTCCGACACCACCCGCCCGCCCCAGACCGAAGCGAACAGATCATCCTTGCTGACGACACGATCGCGGTTCCGCAAGAGATAGATCAGCAGATCAAACACCTGCGGCTCGACCGCGATGCGCTCCGAACCCCGATGCAACTCGCGCCGTTCGGTATCAAGCCTATGATTAGCAAAGATAAATTGCAATGGCGATGCTCCCGACCCGAGCGCGTCTCAAGAAATAATCAAGCTCATCTCAAGCAAAAATCGGGCTCCGGGCAAAGCCTTTTGATCTCAGGTCCCTGCATCTTCGTGACTTCCGATGCATCCCGACCGAGGAGAGAGATCATGACCCAAATCCAGGCCATAGGCGAGGAAACGAAGGGCAGTCCAGTCGGCAGATTTCTTGCCTTCGTCTACGGATTTGCATCCTACGCCATATTCTTTGTGACATTCCTCTATGCCATCGGCTTCGTATCAGGCCTGATGGTACCCAAGACCATCGATTCTGGAGCGGTCGGGCCGATGCCGGAGGCGATCATCGTCGATCTTGTCCTGATGTCGGTTTTCGCCATTCAGCACAGCGTCATGGCGCGCAGGCAATTCAAGCAGTGGTGGACCCAATTCGTGCCGAAGCCGGTCGAGCGCAGCACGTACGTGTTGTTGGCCAGCCTCGCGCTTGTCCTGCTATTCTGGCAGTGGCATCCGATCCCTGCCGTGGTTTGGGAAATCACCAATCCGGTGATCGCCATGGCTCTCCTGGGCCTGTCATTAATCGGCTGGCTGATCGTATTGACGAGCACGTTCTTGATCAACCACTTCGAATTGTTCGGGCTGCATCAGGTCGCAAATAACCTGACCGGCCACCCGATGCCAACGCCGCGCTTCCGCACTCCGCTTTACTACGAGTTCGTGCGGCACCCGATCTACCTTGGTTTCATAATCGCATTTTGGGCCACCGCCACGATGACAATCGGGCATCTTCTGTTCGCGGCTGTGACCACGGCCTACATCTTCGTCGGCATCCTGCTGGAGGAACGTGATCTGGTCGATCTCTTCGGCGAGGACTATCACCGCTATAAGGACCGTGTTTCGATGCTGCTGCCCTGGCGCAAGTCTGTTCGATAGATAAACACCGGCGTAAAGGACCGTTTGCAATGATAAACGAAGCGCAGGGCTGCATCGACTACGATGAATGCGGATCTGGCCCGGCCGTGGTGCTGTTGCCGGGATCATGCAGCACCGGCGCGGCGTGGCGGCCGGTCATCGCCGCGTGGGGCAACGAGTTTCGAAGCGTCACCACGAGTCTGCTAGGTTATGGTGGAACTGGCGAACGACGCAACCCAGGCGATCCCTCGATTTCACGCAACGCCGAAGCGATGGAATCGGTTATCCGCCGGGCCGGCGGCCGCGTTCATCTTGTCGGCCATTCCTTTGGTGGCCTCGTCGCGCTGGCTGTAGCGCTCCGCAACCGGGTATCTCTCGCAAGCCTCGTGGTTATCGAGGCGCCGGCTGTCGGCGTTTTGCGAGAGGGAAAAGAGCACCAGCATTATTGCGCGTTCAATCGGATGACGGACGCGTATTTGGCCGACTTCGCGGGCGGAAATGTCGAAGCAATCGCCGCGATGATCGACTTTTACGGGGGAGCCGGCACCTTTGCCTCATGGCCGCCGCGCTTGCGCGCCTATGCCGTGGAAACAACGCCGGTCAATATTCTCGATTGGGCCGATGCATATGGCTTCCCGATGTCGGCGGCTTTGCTCGACAGGATCAAGATTCCGCTTCTCGTCGTTCGGGGTGGGGCAAGTCCTCAAGCCGTGCAGCGCGCGAACGCGTTGGTTTGTGAACTCACGAGCAACGCCACTCTGGCCACGATCGATGGCGCCACGCATTTTGTGATCGTAACGCACGCCGTTGAGATCGCCGGCCGCATTGCAGCGCACGTTCGTCGTGCAGAGGAAGAAATGAAGTCGCCCGTGCAAGGGAAGTAGCGTATTTCATGCTGGACGGCGGCCATCAGACCATCGCAGGGCGCTGGAGAGCGTACCGTCGTTGTCGAATTGCTCCCCACAGTAGTGCATACGAATGCCGGCCGTGGAGCATAGGCGCTCATGACAAGCGCCTTCATCCTGGAACCGGCAGCCGGGACGACGTACCGGCTCAATGTCAGCTGCGGAGCGGCGGGAGCTGGGCCCGTTGCATACGTCGCTTGCAGGGCCATCATGGGCCGCAGCGGGGGGCGGCCTAGCTGGGCATACCACGCTCTTGACTTTTCGTTCCGCGGAAGGCGTGTGCCCGCCATCGCGCTCTCGAGGCGGCATCTGCCGCACTCCGATCGGGGCCGCCAGATCAGAACCGTACCTCCAAAAGGTGGTGCAAGATGGGAACCGCCAAACAGGTCGACTAGCGACGGTCCTTGTAAACGCTGGTCTACCGCCTCGCACCCTGGTCTACGCGGAGAAGGTTCGACCCCGGTTCCTCTCCCTCCGCCACTAAATATTATAATCCCTTGATTTTGCTGGGTTATCTTTTTGACGGTTAAGTTAGCCCCCAATTTAACCCCTAAGTTCGGTTAAAAAATGGAATGCCCCGGATTACCAACGTACCCCTGATCTCCTCGGACAAGCCACCGACCTTACCTAGACTCAAACGAATTGCACCTCCGAATACTTTGTTGCGAGGGGCAGACATGGAATTCTGGGGGCGCTGTCCTTATTGGACAGTTGATGAAGCTACTGCCCTGTCTTGGGGCTTGAACCCTGTGAGGGTGTCTAATTACCTTAAACGGCATAGACATAATCCTGATGATTTCTCGATTAAATGGACGAAACGTAAGAATTTGGCAGACCGAGCCATCGAGGCGGGTGACCTACTAACGCCGATTAGACCGTACCTTTATGCTGCATGGCTCGCCGAAGTAAAAATTGAACTTGAGCACGCCGGTCGTAAGGCAATGGACGGCGTCCTCAAAACTTCTAGAGATGCTCAGCCTCCCAACAGTGGTGAAACTCTTCCGGAAAAGAGCGATGCCGCAACTCCGATAAGCGAAAAGGCTGACGAACTAGAAAACCCGAAACTTCGGAATATCTTCTTAAAACTGCTTCTTGGCGTGGCGGTCACCAAATATAAGTTTGACCCTAACAAGCAGGGGTCTGCCGTCAGCAACATTGCGAAAACGCTAGAAGAGCTAAATCTCAGGGTCGGCGACGATACCATCAGAAAGTATTTAAAGCAGGCGTACATTGAGTTTGGTGGCGATCTGCCGGAATGATCACGACCCGAATTCGGTTCTTTCGACCCGATATCGGCCATTAGCAGAAAAGTTTCCGTCAAAACGTCTCCATCAGCAACCGATGGAGACCTCAATGCAAATTAATGACTTTCCAACTCATGGGCTTGTTCGCCTTTCGTCGATCTTATCGCCCTCTGGTCCTATACCAGTTGCAAAATCCACGTGGTGGGCTGGCGTAAAATCCGGCCGATTTCCGAAGCCAGAAAAACTCGGGCCGGGGATCACGGTCTGGCGAGCCTCCGATATCTGGGACCTGATTAACAACGGACCAGCCCGTTGAGAATCACCCGTGGAAGGACCGGCGTTGTGAGCGCCCGTCCTTTCGCCAGGCCCTCTTATAAGCCCCTTTCAGCAACCATTTCATAGCAACAGAATCGAAAATCCAATGACCACCAACGCCACGAGTCCGTTCAAATTATCAATCGACAAGATATCGATACTGGCTAATGCTTTTGGTCCCGACGAGATCAATGATGCCTGTAGTCGTTTAATAGCTATCGCAGACAGTGCTCCTCATAGGGTCAAACTGAAGTCCAGTAACCGTTATCGTCTCCAGGCGACATTCCAGATCGGCGGCTCCGGCACTCTGTTTATTCAGGTCGGTCCACGTTTTTCCGGCATCCGGGATTACCGGATCGAGTTCAACCCATCCAAACTTGACCAAGATGGTCTCGATGAGGTCCAGGCTATCGTCGAGGAAATTACGCATATCCCGTTCCGGGACTTTGTGGCCTCGGGAAAGGTCACCCGTATCGACGTGGCCTTGGACCTCCCCACATTGACGCTTGAGGATGTTGTTATCAGGAGCAAAGGCCAAAAGTCATTCGGTGCCTTTACGGATGGCAAGGGCATCCTCAAGAACGCCTACCTTGGAGACCCTAAGGCTAACCGGTCGTCTTGCTACACGAAAAAAACTAAGGGTCAGAGACCGTTCCTCCGCATCGAGCGGCAGCTTAAACCGGGTTGCCCGGGCAGCGGGGTAACCTTGCTCCCCAACCCATTCGAAAAGATCGATATGGTCTCAACATCGACGATTGAACCGTACCTTGACCAGATTGGTCCAAAGTATTTTTTTGACCGTGTTCGGCTGAGGGGTATCGGACGTGTCCTAGAGGAGTTCCCGGCGAAGGAGCGGAAGGTGATCCTGGCCGCTCTCAAGGACCCTACAAAGACCATGCTGCCGCCAATGGACCTCATCTGGCAGCGGTGGCCGTATGTCGTCTTGGAGAGCCTTGGGGGCGGGGAGCAGCACAATCCGAAGGCTGGACACGCTGCATGGCCACAGGGCACCCATTGCCCGACCATCCGACAGAAATTAAACCCCCGAAATCAAATCACTCCCGGTGTGATCGTCATGGGTAACTGACCGACCATAAACATCTTCGCTGCTCCCCGGTGGCTTTGCTCTCGGGGAGCTTTTCTTTGTGTTTGGGCACCTTAAGCCTGCTAGTACCCGTTGCCGCAAGATGCTGCCATTGAGCGCCTTAGACCGTCTACTGCTTATCAGCCGGACCATAATCCACGCCTGCGCCTCCCGCAGTCAGCACGTCACCCGCCCGCAGGAAGTCGCACATCAACTCCAAACGGTCATGACGGCGGTTCAAAGTATCCTTTGCGCACTGCAACATCTCTGCGAGTCGTCAGAGAACCCTTGGTCAGGCCTAAGCGCAGCATCTGCTATCTTCGGCGATCTCCAACCGTGCCTCAGACTGGCGGACTGCGACATTTTCGCATCTGTCGCTGAAATAAGAACTTTTCCTTGGCAATTACCCTTGTGGCGGCAGTACTAATTAATGTTTTGTATAAGGACATTTTTGACTGATTTCGGCTGCCCTGCGAATCGGGAAGCAGAGCACCCTTATTGCAAGTGCTGGGGTTGATCTTTATGCGCACGCCTTTTGTTCGATTTTCTTTTGGATTTTTAGCTGTTGGCATCGGGATCGCAGGATCGGCTTCCGCAGCCGATTTATCCAGCCGCCCGGTAAAGGCCCCCACAGCCGTTGCCGAAGTCGCACCGAATTGGGTGACTTCACTCAACACCGAGGTGCAGTATTATTCGTGGACCGGGACACTTGGAACACCGGTGCTGGCCAATCAAGCCCCCTATGGTGCGCCAGCATCAGGTTCACAGGTCTACATCCCGACGGCCGTCTCACTGACCGGCATGATGGGTACTGATCTGAAGCTAGAACTCACGGCACGCTCGGGTTACGTGTGGGGCCAGCAGAAGACTCCAGGCGAGGCAGGTACCGCTTCGTCCGCCACAGACACCCAGTTATCTACCACAGTAACCTATAGCGGTCTGAACGGCTTGCAGCCGTATTTCTCGCTTCTGATGAACCTGCCGACGGGCAGTTCAGCGTTATTCGGTGCCTCTCGGTATGCCCGCATGGACCCCGATCTGGTTGGCATATCGAGCTATGGTGAGGGCTTCAACATCGGACCGACCGTCGGCGTCAACATTCCGATCAATTCGGAGTTGCTGGCATCGATTAGCGGCGGGTATACGTCCCGGGGCAATTTCAACAAGGAAAGTGTGTTCGATCCGTTTTTCACTACGGACAGAATCACTCCCGGAGATGATGCTACGGTGACGCTCTCCCTAGGCTATGCGTCCGGCGCAGTGAGCTTGCAAGGCTCTGGCTCTTTCACGACCACAACCCCAAGCCTGAACAACGGCGTGGCGCAGTATAAAGCGGGTGACCGTGAACTGTTGACGTTGGGCGGGTCTTACGCCTGGAGTGATCAATGGAAGAGCAGTATGAATGCCTTCTGGAGCCACTCCGATAGTATTTCGACGGCGTCCGGCGGCGTATTCGTTTTGGAGCCTGCCAATTCGACCAGCAATGTTTTCCGCATCAACAGCGACACCACTTACGTATTCACTAATGGTTCTTCGCTAGGCCCGACGGCCAGCTATCTTTACCGTGACAGGAACGGCTACGACCCTACAACCTTCTCCTTCATCCCCGCCAAGACCCGCTGGTCCGCTGGTGTGCAAGGTGGTTACGTTGTGGCCAGCAACTTCACCCTGAGCGGCAAGGTCGAGCACGTCTGGACTCGTGAAAATGATAACCCCGACAAAGCTATCGGCGGGTTTGTGTTTCCGGGAACAGGTGCCCCGCTGATTTCTAGCGATGGCTGGGCTTTGAGCCTTGGCGGAACGGTGAGGTTTTAAGAGAGTATCATGACAAACATTTTCAAGATGTCCCTGTGTGTCCTACTTTTGACCTCGGCGTCGCTGTCGCCCGCAAGAGCAGACAATGCCTGCCCCGGCTTTGAGGCCAAGACCGCCAGTGGCGGCTGCGTCAATCCGATGCTGTCGGCATCGCTACGTCAGCGCAGCATCCTGCTTTCTCAGCAACGAATTTCCGAGCAGGCTTTTCCGATCCTTCCGAGTCAGGACCGGGTCTATCCACGGCCCGGCGAATTTAACAGGTTCGAACTGATCGGCGTCACTCGCAGAGGAACGCTGCGGACGCCAGGCATCTTCGGCACGAGTTCTCGTTTTCTGTCGTGTCATCCGAATTGCTGATGTCGCTCTGAGCCCTCTCGCCACCCTAGGGTAGCAAACGAATGATCCAACGCAGTGCGCCCAAGGTTATCCGACTGGACACGTCGCCAAGCTCATCTTCGATTTTGAGGAGAACAGCCCATTAGGCCTCTGTTTCATTTTTAGAACTGGCGCTACGCAACCATTTTAAAACGCAGGAGCAGTAACATCATGAAACCGTTCTATATTGCTTTGATGACCTTCGGACTTATCCCGATATCGATGTATCCGGCAGGTGCTGCGCCTCAGCGGGCAAGGCTTACAATTGAGCCAATCCGCCCCGCTGCGCCAAAGCCGGCCCCTGCTATTAGGCCCGGTAATCGTACAGCGCCGGTTGTTGTGGCCAAACCCGGCGCTCTCGCAGGAAGCGTTCCGGCTTCCCGCCTGCTTGGCAATAACTCGAACCGACTTATCAGCCAAGACGGGGCCGGCGTTATTAGCCCGGGAAATCGCAATGGCCTTATAAGCCCTGCAAATCAGAATGGCCTTATTAGCGACCGTGGCGGGTCTTTTATCGGTCATAACGGGAGTGCGATGCGGGGCAGATAACCAGCCTTATAACGCCGTTCACCGTAGGACACTAATCAAGAATCGTTGAATATCTGAGACCTGCGGAGTCCGGCACACTATTAGCAGTTTGCCGGGGTTATTTTAATTATTGCAAGAGCGATTCTCTCCAAATCTGAGGCTTTCGGCAAGGTGTTCACTTTTAGTGCGCAACCATTTTACAACGTAGAAGGAGTATCATCATGAAACCACTCTACATTGCTTTGATGACTTTGGGACTCATCCCGATATCGATGGATCGAGCAGGCGCTGCGCCTCAGCGGGCAAGGCTTACAATTGAGCCAATCCGCCCCGCTGCGCCAAAGCCGGCCCCTGCTATTAGGCCCGGTAATCGTACAGCGCCGGTTGTTGTGGCCAAACCCGGCGCTCTCGCAGGAAGCGTTCCGGCTTCCCGCCTGCTTGGCAATAACTCGAACCGACTTATCAGCCAAGACGGGGCCGGCGTTATTAGCCCGGGAAATCGCAATGGCCTTATAAGCCCTGCAAATCAGAATGGCCTTATTAGCCCCGGAAATCGCAATGGTGTCATCAGCAATGACGGTGGCAGTTTCAGAGCTAGGTAATTGCGCCATCGATAGTTGATGAGTGTTTGGGCAGCGCATCTTCGATTCTGATGTTGACCTTAAATCGAAGTGCGTTGTTCTTCCGTGGATCACTTGATGCAGGAGTTTTTAGAATGCGGCTTTTCGGGTTCACGGCAATCGTTGCGTCGTTAGCTGTATCGGTAGGCTCGGCATTGGCCGCCGTTCCCGTCGTTAAACCACCGACCCGACCAGCGCCGACGATGAATACGCCAGAGCGGTTGCAAGAGGTGAGAAGAAAGACGCAAATGGAAAAGCAGGCTAGTGAGCGAATCGGAAAAATCGAAAATAGGGGCCGACGTTCGCCTCAGTAGTTCCGTATGCGGTTTCATGTTTCGTGCCCCGACCATTTTTTGATATTGCGCCACGGACCGCTAGAATAATTTTCTGGTATCAGTCGCATTTGATTCCCCATTGCTCGGACTAATTATACTGCCGATACCTCGCACAGCGTTACTTGGGCTGCCAGCTTCCTTACCTTTCTACAATTAAGGGAGGCGGTCTCGTCCCGGTGGATAGCATGGGGTCAAGGCCGCCGATTTGTAAATGCCGCCTGTGCCCGAGTATATTGATCGGGCCGTGTTGCTCGAACTCACGGGCAAGGGCTTAGGACGATCAGCGATTGCAAAGCAACTTAAGATAGGCCGTGCGTCGGTATTCAGGGGCCTTGTCGAGAAGTGGGAGGGGCTCGATTGTTGAATAGGAATAAGTCTAACATCGATTAACAACTGAATACGGCCTACAGAAAATACGCCAAGCGAATCTACCGTTCGACATCCGGCGCAAAGTTGAAAGAGCCCCGTTTCAAACATGACGCTAAGCCTGACCAACCGGAGGGGAATTCGCAGATTGACAGTAGTCCGCCCAATCTTGCATTAGCTGCCGCCTTCTCTCGACGGCCGTTTTTCGCCGGTAGGCTCTCTCTGTCTTGTTGCCTAAAATGTGCGACAGACACAGTTCAGCAAGGTCGGAAGGATACTCAGTCTTATCGCCGACCCAATCACGAAATGACGATCTGAAACCGTGGACGGTTGCGTCTGTCACTTTAAGCCTATCGAGCGGAGTTTCCAGACTTGAGATTGGCCGGTCTGTTTTGCTTCCAGGAAAAACGAATTTGTTGATCTGTCCAACACGTTGATGGTTCAAAATCTCCAATGCTTGTTCGGAAAGCGTTACCTGATGGAATTGTTTTGTTTTCATGCGCTCGGCAGGTCGATCCCAGGTTTTGTTGTCCCAGTTGATCTCAGACCATACGGCACCTCGCACCTCCTCCGTACGTGCCGCAGTTAGGATGCCGAATTTCAGGGCAATCGCTGCTGTACCACCCACTGATTCGAGTTGCCGACAAAAGGCAGGGACTTTTTCATAGTCCATCGCTGCATGATGACGCCTTACTACCGTGGATTGATCTGCCAAAAGGTGATCTAAGTTTCCTTTCCAGTCAGCCGGATTGTCACCTTCCCGATAACCTCTGGACTTCGCAGCATCGAGAATCTTCTGGAGGCGTCCTCGAACCCTTGAAGCCGTCTCGGCCTTCGTGAGCCAGATAGGAGCAAGAATGCTCTGGATGTGATCCGTGGTGACCGCATTTACGGGCTTATCCCAGATACTGATTGCATAGGTCCGAAGGGTGTTCCTCCATTGCTGGCGGTGCTTTGGGTTGCGGAAGCCCTGCTCACGAGACGCTATGACCTCCTCTGCGAAGGCACCAAAGGTCGGTACCCGGCCGGATTTTCGACGGTCATCAATCGGGTCGATTCCGTTCGCAATTTTGCGTCGGGCGGTTGCAGCACGGTCTCTGGCCTCAGAGACCGAAATGACGCTGGCACTCCCCAGGCCCATTTCTCGATCCCTGCCGTTCAAGCGGAAGCGCAGTAGCCACTTTTTGGCGAGGGATGTTGAAACCTCCAAGTAAAGCTTCTCGCCATCGCCATAGCGGCCAAGCTTGGCGTTCTTCACCTTTAAAACAGTCAATGTGCCCATCGTCAGCCCCCGATTTAGCCCCCAAGAATGAGCCAGATTTAGGCGGATCGCAATAGACGCCATTGGACTAAAAAAAGAAAAAAATAATGAAAACAGACAGCGTCTCAGACATATGACGATTAGTCAGGATTGATCTGGACTGCTAATCAGCGGACACTCTCTCCGCCACCGACGCTGCGCTCCTGACGCCGCCGGTCGCAAAAGTGTCCAAAAAGCCCAATAAAAACAACCTTCCCTGGAAGTGGTGCCGTACGAGAGAACTGCCAATTTTGGAGATTTGAGGCTGGAGACGTCGTTTTTCTCCAAAGCTTAGTACTTCGGCGATTTGGTACGGTTCTCAAAGCCAGCCATTTAAGGTGTTTGCAGCCTCCATCTTGCTGACGGTTCGAATCCTTGTCGGACGACCGAGAGCGTCACAACCTTTCGCCAAATTGCTGTTGGCCGTCCTGCTATTCGGCCGGACGGCACCGCCAGCCCAGGGGCCCGCAGTCGCATGGCGTTCTTGCACTTGGAAGACTCCACTGAAAAGTAGACCTGGCATCAAAGACGCCACGATTCAAAAGTCTCCAGCCGACTTTCGAAATCCCTCTTTTGGAAAAGTTGAAGGCAGAAATCGGTTTAATCGCCAATCGCAACCGATTTTGGTACTTTCCTAGGGCGGCTATCCCGCCCGAATGCATGCAACTAGGAGTATGCATCTGGTGTGCCGCGGAGATTTTCAAGAGATCGTAAGGCAAGGATGAGGCGGTTTCCATGGCTTCGGGTCTGGCTCTAGGTCTGAGGCTGACTCCAGCAATCGAAGCCAAACGACCATTTTAAATTTATACAAGTATGCATTCATCGTGGCACCTCCGAACTCCGTCGGTGTGATCAGAATGGTCGGCGGCCACGCTTCGCGTGCATTCTGTTAAACCTGACGCGATTTAGTTGGCAGGACGCTGACAGGCGACGTATCAAGGAGCAGTCGACCTAAAGCCTTGAGGCAGCGCTCCGAGCATCCGTTTGCGTGTCTGGTAAACGGTGGGACACATCAATTGGAGAATCTTGTATGAAGGTCGACGAGGGAAAATATTCAATCGCCGAGTTGGTCGACTGGTACCAAACGAAAACCTTAGTACCAAACAAGGAATATCAACGTGGGTCGGGCTTATGGCCACCTTCCGCGAAGAGCTATTTCATCGACACAATTCTCAAGGAGTTTCCGTTCCCCAAGGTTTACTTCCATGAGCGGCTAGATTTGCGCACCCGAAAGCCCATGCGTGAGATAGTTGATGGCCAACAGCGGATTAGTACAATCGCGGAATTTGCTGCCAACGGGTTCGAACTCGGCACAAATGCGGAAGGCTTAAAGGGCAAGCGCTTTGAAGACCTGACGGAAGAGCAGCAGGATGCGTTTTTCTCATACACCGTGTCAGTCGACGTAATACGGAACGCCAGTCGTGCCGAAATTCTTTCAATGTTTCGCCGCATGAACGCCTATACGCTCCCGCTCAATGGCCCGGAAAAACGACATAGTGAATTTTTTGGCGAATTCAAAGATTGGGTGAATACAGCACTAGACAGATACGGAAAGGCTTTGATTGATTGGAAAATTCTGACCAGCAGACAAGTTATCCGTATGGCAGACGCGGAGTTTGTTGCTGACTTAGCCCTCGCGATTGAAGAAGGGATTGTCAGCACGAGCCCGGCAAAGCTTAGAGATCTTTATAAGCGCTACGACGTGTTCTTCACTGCGCGCGACGAGATGGACAACAAAATCTCGGCCGCGTTCGATGTGATTTTGTCAGACTTTTCCGAATTGCAAGGGACCTTTCTGACGAGGCCTCACGTATTCCACTCGCTTATTTGTGCACTGATCCACCGGCGATATGGGCTGCCCGGAGCAGAGCAGATGATCGGCGTTAAATGTGCAGGGAATTTTTACAGCGATCGCGAAAGTGCGCTTGGAGCGCTAAAAATGCTTGCTGCCGCATATGAGGAGAAGGATCTAGATGGCTCTCTGAGAAACTTTGTACGTTCTGCTTCCGAGGGGGGTAATCGTACGGCGCAACGGGCAGAACGCATTCGCTATTTCTGCGAAGCCCTCGAAGGTCGTGTTGAGTAAGCCGCGGTGGGCCTCACAGCAGCATTTGGAATTCTTGATGCTGAACTGAACGTGCTGGCAAGTGAGCTGCGCTCATTCTCTTCCGGTCGGGCTCAGCTTGCTGCGGCCAATCAGTTTTCATTGTTAGATGAGTGCTTGTTGGAAGGGCTGCTGTCTCGTGTCTGGCAATCATGGTGCAGCTTTGCACGAGTATGCGTTGTCGATAGCTGCATGGGCACGACTTCTGCCTCGGGGGCAGCGGTAAGTCCGCTGATTGAAGCAGTGAGTGACCCACATGTCTCTTGGGCGGCGATACGCGCGAAAAACAAGCCTAATCCGCCCTACTGGGGCGCGACAAATACCGTGCTTCGTGTAGAGCCTACCTGGGGCGACGTCGACGTCCTCAACAAAATTCTGACAAAGCTGAGGCCAAGCAACCACCTCCAGTTACTCGCTGCATTCTCATCTATTACTCCAAGCGCCAAAGCTCTCCAGACGATCCGCAACGGGGCGGCGCACCACAACGCGGAGACAATGGCCGAAGTACGTAGTCTGCAATCGTCATACGTCGCTTTTCGGATAGACCATCCAACCCATGCATTATTTTGGACCGAACCAACCAGCAGCGACTTTCTAGTAACGTTTGCAATCGACGAAATAAGGGTCGCAGCACAAGCTGCCATATCATGAGTAGATAAGCTTGCCGGGCTTGGTATGGCGTGCAGTCTTTTCGAGCGCGTTACCTTCCCAGTCAAACGTTCCATAACATTCGATCGGCGCGGGGCTCCTCGTCTGCAATTCAGCCCTGATCGGCAGACGAAATTGGAGCCGTTGCGCGGCAGTTTGCTATTCAGAAATCAGCTGATTTTGCTGCTGCGCCCAATTCTGGGGAATGGGTCCAAGCAGCCCGTCAAGCTCGAGACCCACGGGCTGTTGCCCCTCAAGGATCGATTGGATGATCACCGGTGCCAACAGTGTTAAGCGCAGCACCCGGCTGAGATATGACTCGTTGATGCTTTCCGCTTTTGCCAGGTCCCGGACCGTGCTGTACCGGCCGGACTCCAGCATGTCCCGCCAACGATGGGCCCGAACAACGGCTTTGACGAGGGTGCTGTCGATGCGGGCGGCCCGCGGGATCCAAGGAGCCGCATCCGCCGGCGTCACGACCTGCTTGCGACCGCCCTGGTGACGCAGCGTGATCGGAATGTGGACTGAGATCGTTCGGCCGTCTCGGCTGAGAGCCGGGCGGCGGGACTTGCCAACAATGAGGTTCTGTTGAGTGGTCATGCGGCCTCTTGCTGCTGGACAGTGACGCCGCGGAGATCGTTGCAGAGAGACGTCAGACCATCGACCCGAAGGCGGAGGTCGATGCCGGTGGGGCTGATGTCGACCCGCTCGACCAGCAGCTCGATGATGCGGGCCTGCTCGGCGGGGAACAGCTCGGCCCAGAGTGGTTCGAATTCGACCAGTGCGCTGCGGACGTCATGCTCGCTGACCCCCTTGTCGGCCTGGTGTGCTGCGCGCCAGGTGGCGACAATGACCTCCGGTGACAGCAGCAGCGACCGGATTTGCTCAATGACGATGCGCTCGATCTCGGCTGCTGGCACCTGGCGAAGCGGACAGGCGTCCGTTCCGCGCTTGATGACGCTCTGGCTGATGTAATATCGATAGAGCTTGCCGGCTTTCCGGGTGTGGGTCGGCGACATCGCAGCACCGTCTGGACCGAACAGCAGCCCCTTCAGGATTGCCGGGGTCTGCGCCCTGGCGCCGGCCGCCCGTTTGCGGGGGCTGGCCTGCATGAGGGCGTGGACCTGATCCCAGAGTCTGCGGTCGATGATCGCCTGGTGCTCGCCGGGGTAGGACGTGCCCTTGTGGACGGCCTCGCCAATGTAGACCCGGTTGTTCAGCAGCTTGTAGAGCACGCCTTTATCCAGAAGGTGGCCGTATCGATTGGTGGCCCCCTTCAGGACCAGCTCCCGCGCTAGCAGGGTTGCGGACTTCAGAACCAGGAAGCGCTTGAAGATGCCTCGCACGGTTTCGGCATCTGCTTCGTGAATAATCAGCTTGCGGTCCTGGACCTCGTAGCCGAGCGGCGTCCAGCCACCCATCCACATGCCCTTCTTGCGGGAGGCGGCGACCTTGTCGCGGATCCGCTCGCCCGTGACCTCGCGCTCAAACTGGCCAAACGACAGCAGCACGTTGAGCATTAGCCGGCCCATTGGGCTGCGGGTGTCGAATGATTGGGTGATGGAGACGAAGGTGACATCCCGGCCGTCGAAGGTTTCGACCAGCTTGAGGAAATCCAGCATGGATCGGGAAAGCCGGTCGATCTTGTAGACCAGGACCACATCCAGCTTGCCGGCTTCGATGTCGGCAAGCAGCCGCTTCAGCGCAGGCCGCTCCAGGGTGCCGCCGGATATTCCACCATCGTCATAGCGGTCTGGGACTAGCGTCCAGCCCTCGGCGCGCTGGCTAGAGATGTAGGCCTCGCAGGCCTCGCGTTGGGCTTCCAGCGAGTTAAATTCCATATCGAGGCCCTCCTCGCTGGATTTGCGGGTATAGACCGCGCAGCGCAGTTTCCGGAGCGGTGCCATGGCAACGCCGCGGCTCGTCGACCGGTGAATGCCATCACTGCTGGCTGAAAATTTCGACGCGGCGGAGTTGCTACGGCGAGCGGTCATGCTTTTACCTGGTAATTCTTGAGGCCGAAGAACACCCAGCCATTCCACTTGGTGCCGGTGATTTCCTGGGCGACGGACGACAGCGACTTGTACGGTCGTCCGAGATATTCGAAGTCCTCGATCCGAACCGTCACGCAATGCGAGACGCCCTGCCACTCGCGGATCAGTTGGGTGCCGGCAATCGGCCGGTGGACCGGTCGGGCTTTTCGTTCAGCAACCGTCTTGGCGTCATATTGCTTGGCCATGGCGCGGAGCCGGTCGAGGGTCTCGCGGGCAAGGCCGCCGTAGGCCAGCTCCTGGATGCGGTAGGCCAGCCGGCTCTCCAGAAAGCGCCGGTTATATTGGGGCGGTTCGCTCTCGAACAGCTCCCGCCACTTTGCCTTCAAAACGGGGGCAGATGCGCCCTTCAGGGCGGCTAATTGGCTTAAAACCGTGTCATTCACGTGTCGGTTTCCTCGTGCTTACGAGGGACATCACCGGGCGACCCGGGGTTGAAGTCGAGCGGAGAATCTCGATTTGCCAGCGAAATGAGACTGGACTTGCGGGCATTAAGACGCTGGAGACCGAGCGCCAGAATGCCGGTGATTTCACCGAGGCCGTCAAGATTATTGTTCGGAGGGTTGTCCATAAGCGCAAGGGTGATGGTTCACCGGCTGCTTATCGAGTCTCTATTGGCGGTTGCTGCTCTGAAACAACCATCAGCGAACGCGGTAGGAGAGCAGCGTATTGGATTTCTGTGGCAAATCGCAAGTTTGGCAGATTAGCGCTGAGGCATTCAGGCCAAAGTGAGCGCGAATCACGCGCAACGCGCGGACGCGAGGGAAAGCCGCTATGAAATCTCAGAAAAAAACAAAGACCAACGCGAGCGTGCCTCTGGTTCGCAAATATCACCAGATCGCAACCAACGAGGGGGAGCCCCGCGAATACCTCGTAAAGCATTCGCGCGGTGTTCTATCGCGGACCGTACGTACGTCGTTGGTAAGCGGCAAAAACCTTTTACCTTCCACTCCGCGTATCCCATTAAACCTCGACGAGGTCTGCCAAGAGGCAAGGGATGTTCTGGAAGAACACGAATACGCGACTGATCAAACGCGCCTCCCACCAGAGGAGCTCGACTTTGTCGAGGAGCGGCTCTGCGATGACGAGGTGTTGTGGTACCACGACGTTATTCACGAGTCAGAGGAGCTGTCTGAGGTACGCATCGCGGGCGATTTGTTGATGACCTTGCTCCAGCTAGAGAAGCTTCCGCATATCGAGCAGTACATGCCTTATCTGGCCAAAGCCATGTTCGACTATGGCGAGTTTCGAGTGAGCCAGATCAACTCCCTTGCAGCCGCAGGCGCAGCCTCCATTGCTGGGCGAGCGGCCGGACCTATCGCGAAGAGCAAGAAGCTCTATGCGATCAGGCGCATAGTCTGGCACCGAGCCGTAGCCTGTTGGCTGAAATTTCCCGCTTACAAGGGAATTACTGAGAGCACCGCGTCTCAAATAGCCGACGATGTTCGCGCCGACATCGCAAAAGCTAACCTCGGTTCGAAGACAATCCGCAGCTTGAAGACGATCGGGGACGACCTTCGAGCGGGCCGGAGATCGAAAGTTTTTCCAGATTGGCCAATCAAGCGGACCAGTGAGCTCCGGTCTGGCCAATCGAGAAGATGATTTTCTTTTCGGGCTAACCGTCTCTGTTACGGCTCAATGCGCTCGACCGACATGCTGTCCGTCTCACTGCTCGAGCGCACGGAGCTACCGATGGATACGTCTCAGATTAGTTTGCCCCCGCTGTTGTGCGAGGAGCGAGCGGCTCGCTTTTTGTCGATTTCGAAGCGAACGCTCCAGGCCTGGCGAGTGGCCGGCACGGGCCCACTCTTCATCAGGATGGGACGAGCAATCCGCTATTGCCAGACCGATCTGGTGGAATGGATGAATTCCAAGCGGTGCAGCCGGTGAACATCCTCACCGAGAACTGCGGGATCCGCGAGTCGGATAGCAACCGGTCGCCGCGCAGCCGTCGTGCCATCGCAACGGCCGCAGGTCATGACCCGCAAGACTATTCGCTATATTTCGGGCGCCAACGGCTGGGTTTGGTTAGACAGATTGCTCCACGGCAGTTCGAGGCATTCACTGCGCGGGGAAGGTACATCGGGTGCTTTAAAACCGTTGTGCGAGCAATGGCTGCGGTGCCAAAACCGCGGGGATCGCGGTCGTGAGCTGGCAAGCGACGGAATGGGCGCGCCGGCAAGTTACCGGGTCTAAGGCGCGAAAAGTGCTCTTGCTGGCAATCGCCACCTACGCCGACGAAAACGGGTTTTGCTGGCCGGCTCAGGAGACGCTCGCCAAGGACACCGAGATGTCCGTCGATACTGTTCAGCGTCAGCTCAAGATCCTTGAGAACCAGAAAACCCTCACGCGCGAACATATGCCAAAACGACGCGGCCAGTGGCGTGGTTACTGCTATCGCCTGAATATGGGCTCAAACGTGATGGTCGCCGCGCCAAAACCTGAGAAACCGTCGGCACGAATGCGGCCCGCCCACACCGCATCGAGCACTGAGACCGAGCCGCATAGCTTGCGGCATAAACCTTCAATGGAACCTTCACCTGAAACTTCAATGGGACACACATCCACGGGAATTGTCAGGCGGCAGGCTGCCTTTCAAAGGAAATACGAAGGAATCGAGATCGTTCAGCATCGCGTCGCGTCACGCATTGGAAGCGATGGCTGGCTTATCTTGGGTGAGATGAGCGACAGCGAGCTTGCTCGGGTGTCCGGGCTTGAGCGCCATGGCGAGTTGGACGATGAGAAACTAGCGGAAGCTGTTCTCAGAGTCCGGGTGACGAAGCGGCCAACATGATGGAACCTCCGCCCTTGGCTGCGAAAGGCGCGCTTAGCGAGAAGGGGCGTTGCCCTCGCGCTCCATCTGTCCGTCCGGTGCCGCGTACTTCTGGCGGTTCTGCTGCGGAACGGCCAGAAGACTACGGCGAACGTCCAACCTTGCCTGCGTCGGCTTGCGCAGACAATCTGAAGCAGCAGACCGTTCCGCGTCGGAAAGGATGCTCCCGTCCGGCGCTGGTCGCTGAAGTCGCGACGGTGCGTCCGGGCGAAACACCCCTAGATAACAGCTCGGGCCAAATGGACGACCGACGTCGACAGTCGCGCGGTCGCCCCATCGTCGCATCTGAGGAGTTGTCAAAACTCTAGGGGCAGGGGCATCGGACCGGTTAGGGTGGTTCACACGGAAAGAAACAAAAGCTCAATACAGAAAGCCATCCGTGCGTGGCGCGGCAAGGCGCGAGACCTCAGATAGCGTTGCTGACGGAAGCGGCTGTAGCAACCGGTAAAAACGTTTTACAGGTTGCTCCCATGGGGGCGGAAGTCGCGAGCCTTCGAGATTACATCCACTCCCGCCAGAGAGGGGGGGTGGTCAAAACTCTGAGGGGTAGGGGCATCGGACCGGTTAGGGTGTTTCATTTAGAGAAAGTCTGACCTCAAGACAAAAAGCCCATCAGCGAGCACGCCGGTAATTACAGTGCCAATAGCGGCGTCGGACTGGCTAGGCTGCTCACGCAGGAAGAAATGGAAGCTCAATGTATAAAGCCATCCGTTTCTAACGCGGCAACCCACTCGTGATTTTAGCGCTGATCATGTTGCGCGTGCCCGACGCGGAGCTTGCGCTCTTGGCGATCGATCGCAATCCTGGTCAAGTTTGCCTCTCGGAGGGGGGGTATCAAAACTCTACGGCCTAGGGGCATCGGACCGGCTAGGGTGTTTCATTTAGAGAAAGTCTGACCTCAAGACAAAAAGCCCATCAGCGAGCACGCCGGTAATTACAGTGCCAATAGCGGCGTCGGACTGGCTAGGCTGCTCACGCAGGAAGAAATGGAAGCTCAATGTATAAAGCCATCCGTTTCTAACGCGGCAACCCACTCGTGATTTTAGCGCTGATCATGTTGCGCGTGCCCGACGCGGAGCTTGCGCTCTTGGCGATCGATCGCAATCCTGGTCAAGTTTGCCTCTCGGAGGGGGGGTATCAAAACTCTACGGCCTAGGGGCATCGGACCGGTTAGGGTGCTTCACGTGCATGAATCCCACTTTTTTCAAAAGAAAAAGCCCACTCGCCGAGCGGAATTTTCTCAATGCGCCGGCGACCTCAGGCCGCTTGTGGCGCAAAGCGGACGCCGATGAGCAGCACCACAGCGGCGGTGCAAGGCCGGCTTGGCATCACAGTCTTCTATTCGGTTGGTCTTTTCACAATAAGCGCATCAACCGTGGTGATACGGTTCGCGCCACAGATCAACGGGTTGAAATCCATTTCCGCAATTGTCACGCGGTGATCGTCGGCGAGTTCCGACACGCGCGCCACAATCTCGCTGAGCGCATCGATATCGATCGCCGCGCTGCCGCGAAAGCCGGTCAGCAATGCTGCGCCCTTCAGACCGATAACCATGCGTCGCGCCTCTGCGGCTGAGACAGGAGCGATTGCAATGGCGACGTCTTTCAGCAGTTCGACTAGAATTCCTCCCAGTCCGACCAACACCAACGGGCCGAACAGCGGATCGTTGCGCACGCCGACCATGACCTCCACGCCCTTAGGAATCATCGGTTGGACCAGCAGTCCGTTGATGCGCGGTGTCGGAACGATGGCGCGCGCGCGTTCGAACAGAAGACGCCCAGCATCGCGGACATCCTGCGCATTCTGCACGCTGAGGCTGACCACGCCGGCTTCCGTCTTGTGCATTATGTCCGGGCTCTCGATCTTGAGCACGACGGGATATCCCAGACGATCGGCTGCGACCACAGCATCATCGGCGGTCGCCACCACAGCCTCTTCGACCACGGGAATGCCGTAAGCGGCGGCGATGCGCTTGCTCTGGCTTTCGGTCAATGCCGCCTCGGCGGTGGCGTTCAGGATCTCGGCTGCGCGTCCTGCAGCTTCCGGTGGGGAGCACCGTGCGGCCTGCTTGTCGGGCACCATGTGACGCAAGCGTTCGCGCTGCTGCCAAGCAGCCAGGGTGGCAAAGCAGCGATCCATGCCAATGAACAACGCAAGATTGCTGTCTCGATGGGTTTCGATCGTACCCGGGCCGCCAAGCCAAGCCGGCGCCCAGACGTTACAAACGATCTTGCCATGTTTGGCGGCGGCGCGACCGAAGACGGGGAGCCGGGAGGTGGCGGATTCATAGGCATAAGCGTGCGACGTCACCATCGCGCCGAATTGCCCGTCAGCCATCAAAGCATCAACACAGGTATCCAGCGCGTCCATGTCGTTCATCAGTTGCGCGGTAACGTCGCAGGGATTTCGTGGCGAACCGAAGTCCGGCACGTGGGTCGCCAGCAGCTCGCGTGCGTGGGCAGCAGGTTGTGGCAACGGAATGCCGTGCAGTTCGGCCTTGTCTGCCGCCATTATAGTGGCGCCCCCAGAGGTCGCGATCACGGCAACGCCATCCGCTTTGGGAGGCGGCGCCTTCGCGAAGAACGCGGCGGTCTCGATCAGATATTCGAGCCGATCGACCTGGATGACCCCGGCGCGCGCGAACATTGCGGCATAGGCTTCGTTCGATCCCGCGAGCGAGCCGGTATGCGACATCGCCGCGCGCGCGCCTTCGTTACCAGTGGCCATCTTGTACATGATGACCGGCTTGTTGACAGACCACGCAAGTCGCAGGGCATGATCCATGCGCTGTGGATGTGCCATGCCTTCGAATACGCAGACGATCGCCTTACACGCAGGATCTTTTGCGAGGTAGGCGACATAGTCGGCGACGTCGACATCGGCCGAGTTTCCGGCGGTCAGGACATGACTGACCGCGACGCCAAGCTCGGCTGCCTGTGCCAGCGAGAAGCCGAGGGACCCTGACTGGCTGACAATGCCGATGGCATGCGGCAAAAGCGGGCGGCGTGCGGGCATGGCCGAGAACGTCAGGCCGGCACCGATGTCGTAGTTGAGAAGGCCGATCGTGTTGGGGCCGACGAGGCGCATATTCGCGCCACGCGCGAGGGCGACGATTCGACTCTGCTCGGCCACGCGATCGGGCTTTGCCGTTTCGGCGAGGCCGGACGCGACGATCACGACCCCGCCGACGCCTGCGCTCGCGCAATCCTGCACCACGCTCTCGACCATCTCCCGGGGCACGGCGACAAACACGCAGTCGGGCACTTCGCCGATGGCCTGTACCGATGGGAAACAAGGGCGGCCTGCCACGGACGTGGCGCGCGCATTCACTAGATGCACCGGGCCATCGAAGCTCTGCAAGTTCTCCATCGCGCGATTGCCGAATGAACCTTTGCGGTCGGAGGCGCCGACAATGGCGACGCTGCGCGGAGCGATCAATCGTCTGAGATCATCCCGGGCATAGGGCGTCAGGCGCGGGGCCAGAATCGGAGCGTCTGCTGTGGTCATGGGATCGTTCTCTCGCCAGTGAGGCTCGTCATTGAAGTGAGGCGAGCCTTCGCGTCACCATCCCATAGCAGCACGCCGCGTCAACCCATCGCAGTAATGTCGATTTGAGCGAGCCTGCATGCAGCACTGCAGAGTGGCTGCATCTTTGCGGAGGCCATGTTGTGTGCCACAGTCATTGGATTGCAAAAAGTCGACGCCGAATGGCGCGAGATATCAGGGAAGGAAGCTAATATGCCCACGCTTAATTTTTCTCGGGTGCTCGGAGGCATGGCGGTGGCGCTGCTGGCCTTCGCCGACACTCAAGCGCACGCGCAAGCCTATCCCGATCACAATATCACCCTCGTCGTTCCATTTCCGCCGGGCGGAACAACCGACATCGTCGGTCGTATTCTGGTCGAGCAACTCAGCGCGGACTTCGGAAAACAGGTCGTTATCGAAAATCGTGGCGGTGCCAGTACGTCGCTCGGCGCGCAGATGGTCGCCGGCGCAGATAAGGACGGCTATACGTTGCTGTTCGCCAGCGCAACGACCTTCACGACGAACCCACATCTGCTTCCCTCCATCAAGTACAAGCTGGAGGATTTCGCGCCGGTCGCGATGGTAGTGAAGGTGCCGTTCGCCTTCGTCGTCAAAAAGGACTTTCCCGCGGCCGACATCACGGCATTTCGCGCCTATGCGCTGGCCAATCCGGGCAAGGTCAATAACGCCACGAACGGACCGGGCAGCACGGTACATCTGATGGGCGAGATCGTGGCGCGCGGGCTCGGGGTCAAGTTCCAGCATGTGCATTATCGCGGCGCCGCGCCTGCGATGAACGATATGCTCGGAGGGATCGTCGACAGCAACGTAGAGGCGCTGACGAATTCAGCGCCAAACCACAAGGCCGGCATGTATCGCGCGTTGGCCGTGTTGTCGGAGCAGCGTCTGCCGCAGATGCCGGACGTGCCGACATTCAAGGAACTGGGCTACCCCCGCATTGTCGGTGAAACGTGGTTCGCGGTATTCGCGCCGGCCGGCACGCCTCAGCCCGTGCTGGACAAGCTCAGCACTTCAATCACACGCGTCGTGAACACGCCCAATTTCGCGAAGCGCATGGAAGCGATCGGCAACGTGCCATGGGCGATGACGCCGGTCGAACTTGGTGCCCATGTGGTGAGTGAACGGGAACGTCTGGGCAAGCTCATTCGCGACGCTAACATCATTCTGGAATAAAGGGCTGAGGAGGATCGCCGACTGCTTGCCTGTGGGGTGAGCGATCACTAACCTGCAGCAAAACAATCAAGGAAGAAACCTATGAATGCCGCCATCAGTGCACCGGCCGTTAAGGTCGTTCGATCGGTCCAGGATCAGGTCAGCCCGGAAGAATGGCAGTCGCGCGTCAACCTTGCGGCTTGTTATCGCCTGACCGCCATGTACGGCATGACTGAAATGATCGCCAATCACATCTCTTGCCGTGTTCCGGGCACGGAGAACGAGTTTCTTATTAATCCCTATGGCATGCTCTATGAGGAGATCGACGCGTCAAGCCTCGTCAAAATCGATGTCGATGGCAACGTCCTATTCAACGCGTCCGATTACGCTGTGAACGCGGCCGGCTTCGTAATCCATAGCGCGATCCATATGGCGCGCCATGATGTCGATTGCGTTGCGCATACGCATACGGTTGCCGGCATGGCCGTCTCTGCAATGGAGTGCGGGTTACTGCCGGTGGCGCAGACCTGCATGCGGTTCCTTCACGTCGCCTATCATGACTTCGAGGGCATCGCGGACAATCCTGAAGAGCGGGAGCGACTAGTTGCTCATCTCGGCAACCATGAAGCCATGGTGCTGCGCAATCACGGACTGCTCGTGGTCGGCAAGACGATTGCCGCGGCATTCAATGTGCTGTTTCGGATGGAGCGCGCTTGCGCGGTGCAGGTCGCAGCCCTGTCCTGCAACACCAAGCTGATCACGCCTCCGCAAGACGTCTTGCAGCAGACTTACGATCGTATGAAGCCGCGCGACAACGTGCCGGGCCTCAGTGGTGAACTGGCCTGGCCCGCGCTTCTCCGCAAGCTCGACCGGGTTGATTCGTCATATCGGAATTGATGGAGGCGGCAGCCATGTCCTGGATGGCCGCTCATGGCGGATTGTGTTGAAAAACCCTGGTTGAAGCCGAACGCGATCGCTGATTCACTAACGGTATTGACGGAGGCTGAATCGATGATGGGTCCCCAGCAGATTGATCAGGCGGCTCTGTTCTACGAGTTCTCGCTTGAGCGGCATGTGCCGGCCTCTCATCTTCTGAGGTCTATCGACCGCTTCGTCGATCTGTCGGGTATTCGGAGCGAGTTGGCGCCTTTCTACAGCTCGACAGGCCGGCCTTCGATCGATCCTGAACTGCTCGTGCGGATGCTGCTGGTCGGCTACTGCTATGGCATTCGTTCCGAGCGGCGGTTGTGTGAAGAGGTTCACCTAAACCTCGCTTATCGCTGGTTCTGCCGGCTCGGCCTCGATGGCGAAGTGCCGGATCATTCGACTTTCTCCAAGAACAGGCATGGTCGCTTCCGCGATTGCGACTTGCTGCGCAAGCTGTTCGAGACTGTCGTTCGTCGCTGTATGTCTGAGGGATTGGTCGACGGTACCGCCTTTGCGGTCGACGCCAGTCTGATCGCCGCCGACGCCAACAAGCAACGCTCGGCTGCGAGCGCCGATCAGCAGGACTGGGAGGGCCTTGCCAGAACCCGCCGGTCGGTCAGGGAATATCTCGAAACGCTTGATGAAGCGGCCTGGGGCACAGCAAGTGAGACGGTGCCGAAGTTCGTCTCAAGATCGGATCCGGCCGCGCAATGGACCGGCGCTCACAAGGGCCATGCCTTCTTCGCCTATGCCGACAACTACCTAATCGATCTGAAGGTTGCGATTATCGTCGACGTCGAAGCGACCCGCGCGATCCGACAAGCCGAGGTCGGCGCAGCACGCACGATGATCGACCGCACGGAAGAACGCCTCGGACTGCGCCCCGAGCGTCTGGCTGCCGATAGCGCTTATGGATCAGCCGAGATGCTGGGTTGGCTGGTCGACGAGCGCGCTATCGAGCCGCACATTCCGGTGTTTGACAAGTCAGCCCGTAACGATGGGACGTTCGCGCGGGACGACTTCGCCTACGATGCAGAGACCGACATCTATCGCTGCCCGGCAGGCAAAGTGCTGGCTTCTACCGGGACCTTGGTCAATGACGGAGCGACACTTCTCTATCGTGCGAGCAAGTATGACTGCGATATCTGCAAGCTCAAGCCACGGTGCTGTCCGAAGATGCCTTCCCGGAAGGTGCCGCGTTCCGTCTACGAGAGCGCAAGAGATGTGGCGCGCGGCATCGCCAGGACCGAGGCCTATGTGACGTCGCGACGTGAGCGCAAGAAGATCGAGATGCTGTTCGCGCACCTGAAGCGCATTCTGCGCCTCGACCGGCTCCGGCTGAGAGGACCTTACGGCGCTCACGACGAGTTCCTGCTCGCCGCTACCGCCCAGAACCTCCGAAGACTGGCAAAGCTGGTCCCGTCGCCCGCCCCAATGCCTGCCTAAGCCGAGACGAACTGACGCGCGCCTTGCTCACAGAAACGTCGCGAACAGTTGCGACGGCGACTTTTTCAACAAAATCGGCGCAAAGTGGACCGTCGAATACATCGAGCCATGGGAAGGACAAAAACTCTAACGAGCAGCGGCGGAGCGCAGGATGGACCGGTTAGGGTCGTTCATCCATAGAGAAACCAGAGCTTAATCGAGAAAGCCCACATACCATTTTAGACGTGTGCAAGCAGTTGAGCTGATCGCTGACGCGCGATCCGTCAAGCTTGCGAATTGCGACCATCTTGAGATGGGGCTGGATCTCTCGCTCACTCACGCTTGCGGTTGGTGGCGCAAAGGGGAGGGGGGCGTAAAAGTCTGTGCGATGGGGAAGGCTGGACCGGTTAGGGTGTTTTATACAGAAAAAGTCTGACCTCAATCCAGAAAGCCCACTGGCGAGCACAACGTGACCAGGGTGATAATAGGGGCTTCGGGCTGGTTAGGTTGCTTCGCATGGAAAGAAACAAAACCTCAATACAGAGAGCCATCCTTCCGTGACGCGGCAAGGTATAATATGCGAGCAGCCGGAGCAGCCTATAAAAACATTTTACAGGCTGCTCTAATGAGCTGAGGCTTAGCGCCTCCATGATCACTCACGCTCCAGCCTGAGAAGGGGGGTGGTCAAAACTCTAGGGGGCATCGGACCGGTTAGGGTGGTCCACACGCAAAAAGTTGTTTTTTTAATTAGAAAAGCCCACTTCTCAGGCGGGATATCAAACCGAGCCTTCAGAGGAATTAATACAGAAAGCCAACTCGCGTTTCGGGTACGCCGTCGACCACGGACAGCTTCTGACGCAAAGCCGCCATTCTATTATCCACGGGGAAAGAGCGCCGTGAAGGTCGTGCCGTGCTTCTCTGATGAGGCTACCTTGATCGTTCCGCCATGAGCGATGACGATCTCGTTCGTAATATATAAACCCAAACCCAAATTGTTCGACTGTAAGTGCGCGTCTTCACCTTCGCCGCTTCGAACCAGCGCGTCGAAGATTCTCGCAACTGCGCCCGGGGGAATGGGAACGCCGTCGTTGTGAATCGAAACGGTGACATCGGTCGTCTCGCCGTTGACGCTGACGCTGATGGGAAGATCCTTGAAGCCGTATTGCACGGCGTTGCCGAGCAGGTTCGAAAGGACCTGCCCGATGCGCGGCCTGTCCCAGTTTCCGTTGGTGTCGCCCGACACATCGACCGTGAATGTGCGCTCCGGATGAGCGGCACGCATCTCATCGACGAGTTGCCGCGCGACAAAGGCCATATCCATCTGAGCCCGGATGACCCGCAGGCCGGATCCTATGCGGGCTCTTGTGAGGTCCAGAAGTTGGTCAAGGATCTCGATTGCGCGGATTGAACTCAAAGAAATTTGAGATATCAGCATTCTCTGACGTTCGCTGAGCGCCCCAATTCGCCCGATCAGCTCCGCCGACATCGTCATGGCACCTATCGGATTGCGAAGATCGTGGCCAAGGATACCAAGAAAGAGATCGCGGGAGCGCTCGACCTTCAGGGAGTAATAGCTGATGGACTCCGTCAACTCCTGGTCGATGGCCTCATTAAACCGCGTCAAATCTACGATATCCTGCCGCGTAGTCTCCGTTGCCTGTGCCCCCCACAGCTTTATGACGCTCGCACGCAGTGCGCGATACTCGGAGACCATCTGATCCATGTTGAATCCGCCCGCCTGTCTAAGCGCGGCGTGAACTTCGGCTACGCTGTCGGTGGAATGCTTTGCGTTCATGCCTTGCGATTTTCTCACCTGCTCCGCATCCGTCTGCAGGCTATCAATGTCGTCGGCGATGAATTGAAGGATGTATTCGATGTGGTTGCGCAGTGAAAGCGGGCTCGCCGCTTCCGGCGACGGGGCCAATGTCCCAGCAAATGCTTCCCATTCGGCGATGATGGGCGCGGAGTTTTCCCGGATGAAGGTCGACAGGCGCATGATCAGCTTTCAAATATGTCGCAGGAGGGTAGGAAATCACGACCGTCTACCGGTCAGACTGGGCGGACTGGTGTCATGCGACCGCCGACGATCGCACGCGAGCCGCCACTGGGGGGGAGCGCCCGTGGGAGCCGAATATCGGCCGAGCGTAGCGGATTGGTCGATCAGCGACTGGTATCACTCGCAGGACAGCGCCTCTAACCTGGATCGATCGAGGATTTTGATCACGCCGCGCGAGAACGAGATGGTGCCGTCCTTCTGAAGTTGGTTGGGGTGGGAGCCGAAAAACGGGCCGATTACGGTCATGGAGCTCTCCTGAAAAGGCGGGAGTGCTACCGAACTCTCTGTCACCGTTAACAGCCTGGGGCGGACGGCGATGATGTAACAACACCCCAGATTTAGTCCGGTTCCGTACGGTGCCCCGGTAACGGTGGAATGGTGGGCTAGGCAAGGTGGTCGATCGACCATGCCGTCAGATCGTAAATTCCTCGATATATGACGATTATTCGGCGCAAATCCGCTCACTCGTCAGACATCGAAGGCGCCGTTCTGATCGGCTTTCTCGTTTTGAATCCGGAAAAAGTTGGGAAGCCGACATGCGGCTAAAAGCAGCCCACTTCATCGAAGAATTTGGTAGCTCGCTAAAAGCGACTGTGCTGCAGCGATTTTTGCAGTTCCTATAGATCCAGTGCTAGGCCCTTGGTGCCGCCTGCGGATTAGTTTCAAGTATATGTTGTCCTCCGGACCGAATAAGCGGGAACGTTAGATACAGCCGTTACTTTATCGTTGGATCGGATTTGCAAAGTAAGCGAACTTTCTTCGCTTCAGCTTCCTTCACCAAAAGCATTCGACGTCGAAGCCGAGCACGTTGCCGCCGGACGCTTGAACTCGATCAAAATTCACCCCTACGCTCATGGAGCAACAAATGACGGACACTCGAAACGTCTCGCAGGCGACCGTGCCTGGCGAGAAGACATCCGAAGGATTCGGCCGGCGTCGTTTTCTCGCCTGGTCGGGCACGGCACTCCTGGGCGCCGTCGCGCTCAGCGGCAGGCTGCCGGGCTTCAGCATCGAGCAGGCCCTGGCACAGACCCCGGGCGGCGCCGCGATGGCGAAGGCCGTCGATCTCGGCGAAGGCGACGTAGGCATCCTGAACTACGCCTACGCGCTGGAACAGCTCGAGGCGGCGTTCTACACCCAGGTCACCAAGACGCCCTACGCCAACATGTCGTCGGCGGACACCGCGGTCCTGACCGGCATCCGCGACCATGAGATCGCCCATCGCGATTTCTTCAAGGCCGCGCTCAAGAAGAACGCCATTCCCGCGCTCGATGTCGATTTCACCAAGATCGACTTCAACAGCCGCGACAGCGTGCTGACCACCGCCAAAACCTTCGAGGACCTCGGCGTCGCCGCATATAACGGCGCCGGCCAACTGCTGGAGAAGGCTGAATACCTGCTCCTCGCGGGCAAGATTGTCTCCGTCGAGGCGCGTCACGCGACCGCGATTCGCTACCTGATCGGCATGAAGGGCAGCGCCAGCGCCTCCAACGGCTCCGGCACCACTGTCGGCTCGAACACAGGCGGCGGCAACGCCTTCGACGATGCCGACGTCGTCAACGAGAAGGGCCTGGACCGTGCGCAGAAGCCGGCTGAAGTCCTCGCGACCGCCGGTCCGTTCGTGAAAACACCCATCACCGCCGACGATATCGGCTGAGGAGCAGAAACATGACAAACGAAAACACCATTCTCGCCGACATCGATCCGGAAATCGCCGCTCGCGTGTCTCAGCCCGGCTCGTTCAAAAACGCCGCACTCAAACTCGGCGTACTGGCCACGGCTCCCCTGGTCATCGCCGCCGCGTCGACGGCCGCGTTCGGGCAAGGTGCGCAGTTGCCCCGGAAGATCGCCGAGGTCCTGAACTTCGCCCTCACGCTCGAATACCTCGAGGACGAATTCTATCGGACCGCGCTCGCCAGCGACAAGCTGATCCCGTCCGAAACGCGTGCGACCTTCGAAACCATCGGCAAGCACGAAGCCGCGCACGTCGAGGTCCTGAAGGCCGCATTGGGAAGCCACGCGGTCAAGAAGCCGACCTTTGACTTCACCGCAAAGGGTGCGTTCGGCGACGTCTTCTCCAACTACAAGACGTTCCTGGCGGTCTCCCAGGCGCTCGAAGATACCGGTGTCCGGGCTTACAAGGGCCAGGCCGCCAACCTGAAGAGCTCAGACGAAATCCTGACGGTCGCGCTGCAGATCCACTCGGTAGAAGCGCGACATGCGGCACAGGTCCGGCTCATCCGCGGACAGACTGCCTGGATCGTCAGCAACTCCCGCGGCGACCTGCCGGAGGCCACGCAGGCGGTCTACGACGGCGAAGCCGACTTCATGCAGGGCGGCGCAGACATCAAGGATCTCGGCGGACTTTCCGCTGATTCGCTGTCCGGTGCGTTCGATGAGCCCCTGAGCAAGAGCAAAGTCCTCGCGATCGCCAAGCTGTTCATCAAGGCCGCGTAAGTCGTCCCCCGCGTTGGCCGAGATGAAACTGGGGTGGCGGGCGCTTGTCCGCCACCCTTCCTCTATATGCGAAGGAACGCTCCGATGGGCTCAATGAGCATCGTGCACTGGATGATCGTCGTCGGCGTCGTCGTGCTTCTGTTCGGCAAAGGTAAGATCTCCGGCCTGATGGGAGACGTGGCCCAGGGAATGAAATCGTTCAGAAAAGGACTTCAGGAGGATGACCCGGCTGAGACGCCGTCGCTCAAGACCCAGGCAAATCGTTCTGAGAATTCACCACCTGTCGCGAAATCCTGAAAAGTCGAAATCTCCCGCCGACGACAGAGGCGCGAGGAGCGGAGCGCGGGCCTACAGTAAGAAACGTTTTGGTAGACTTGATAATTTGATGATCGAGTTATTTTATAACGAATGATGTGCGAACGGCGGTGATTGCGTGAGACGACGATCTAGTTTTAAATGTGTTGGGTTGCAGGTTGTTGAACATAAGGCGCCAACTGCATCGGACCGATTAGTGTAGTCTGCTCGCGAAAAGTTTGATTCTTTCAATTCTAAAAGCACACTTGCCATGTGCGACGCCGAACGGCGCGCGCGCAAGCGATGCAGGCGCAAGGCCAGAAGGCCCCAATTGCGCAGATCGCCATCGGCCGCGCGTCCGCCGACGAGCCGCTCCGCGTCACCCTGGTCGTGCTGCCGGACCTGTCATTTCCGCAGCGCGCAGGCGACCGGCGACAATACCGGTTCGGCACTCGATCTGCCATGGCGGCGCTGCCTGCCAGGCGGCTGCTTCGCTGATGCCTTGGCCGCGGACGATGTGCTGAAGCGCTGGCGCGGCCTCACCGAACCGGGCCGCATCGTGTTGAAGAGTGCGTCGGGTCGCGAGGTGGCGCTTCCGCTGTCGTTCCGCGGCCTCGCTCCCGCCCTCGACGCCCTTGCGAAAGAGCGGGCGTGGGCTGCGTCGGCGTGACCTGCCCCTGCGGATTTCCTCCAGATGAAGTTAGAGTCCGGCCCACTGAAGGACGGACCAATGAAGCGAACCAGGTTTACGGAAGAGCAGATTATCGGTGTTCTGCGCGAGCATGAGGCGGGGGCGAAAGCCGTCGATCTGGCGCGCAAGCACGGCGTCTCGGAAGTGACACTGTATAATTGGAAGGCCAAATTGGGCGGGATGGACGTTTCTGAGGCCAAGCGGCTGCGGCAGCTTGGGGATGAGAACGCCAAGCTGAACAAGCTGCTGGCCGAACAGATGTTGGATGCCGCAGCGTTACGCGAGCTTCTGTCAAAAAATGGTAGGGCCCGCCGTCCAGCGCGAGGCTGTCGCGCATCTGCAGGCCGAACTGGGCCTGTCAGAACGGCGGGCCTGCACCATCGTCAGCGCCGACCGCAAGATGATCCGCTACCGGTCGTGCCGGCCGCCGGATGCCGAACTGCGCGTCCAACTGCGCGAGCTCGCCAACGCCCGCCGGCGCTTCGGTAATCGCCGACTGTTTGTGCTGCTGCGTCAACAGGGCGAGCCGTCCGGGTTGAACCGGATTTACCGGCTGTATCGGGAGGAAGGCCTCAGCGTGCGGAAGCGCCGGGCCCGCCGCCGCGCGGTCGGCACTCGGGCGCCGATTCTGGTCGAGGCTCGGCCGAATGCCCGCTGGTCGCTGGATTTTGTCCACGACCAGTTCGCCAATTGCCGCCGCTTCCGATTTCTGAATATCGTCGATGACGTGACCCGGGAATGCCTGGCGGCGATCCCCGACACCTCGATCTCGGGACGGCGGGTGGCGCGCAAACTGACGGCGCTGATCGCTCGCCGCGGCAGGCCTGGCATGATCGTCTCGAACAACGGCACCGAATTCACCTGCAACGCGATGCTGACCTGGTCGGAGGACCATCAGGTCGCCTGGCACTTCATCGCGCCGGGAAAGCCGATGCAGAACGGCTTTTGCGAAAGCTTCAACGGCCGGATGCGCGACGAGCTGCTCAACGAAACCCTGTTCTTCAGCCTCGACCACGCCCGAGCCAAGATTGCAGTCTGGGCCGACGACTACAATCGCCACCGCCCGCATTCCTCGCTGGGCTACCTGACACCTGCGGCCTATGCCGCCAACCTCACCGCAACGTGCGATCGGCTGCGCAACCCCGACCAGCTCCGCCGATCGCACGTTGCTCACCCCACGCCGAACGGCGTAACATACGCGAGACTCTAATCGCTACTGGATGAACGTTCAGGGGCAGGTCACTCAGCCTTTAGGGCCTCCGAAAATTCCAGTAATTAATTACGCCAACGGCGTTCGGAGCAGCACCTATCGCGCGAAAATGCTGTGGCACTCGTGTGAGTGTGAAGCCGCGCTGGTCTCCGCTCCGCTTAGAGCAACCGCGACCATGGCAACGACGACGATAAGTGCCCGGGATGTTTTCAACCATCCCCTAGGCCAATCGCGGAGAAAGAACGTCCAGTTCGCACCGCCAATCAAAATGGCGACCACAGCTGCGACGGCTACAGCCATCCACACACCATGAAGCTGCCAAACATAGGCAGCCGGCGGTGCGACCAAAAGCCGAGTCGGAAAGTAAAGAATCTATCCGCTCGCGGATGACGACCACGGCCGGAAGCCGTGTCGGCCCGGATGTTGGGAACGGGAATAGCGAATCGCACCCGCGACCCGTTAGTGTCGCGGTACAAGGTCAGAAGCGAGAAGGAAAGCAGGCGGGATCAGCCCGCGCGCACCGTGTTCAGGAATTTGCTGACTTCGGCTTTCAAGCGGCTGCTGTCGCTGGACAGCGACTGTGCCGCCGAAAGCACCTGCGATGAGGCGGAACGGGTTTCGCTGGCCCCGCGCTGCACATCGGAAATGTTGGAACTGACCTGCTGCGTCCCTTGCGCCGCCTGCTGCACGTTGCGGGAGATTTCCTGGGTTGCGGCGCCCTGTTCCTCGACGGCCGAGGCGATGGTCGAGGCGATCTCCGACATCCGCCCGATCGTGGCGCCAATTTCCTTGATGGCGTTAACGGATTCCCCGGTCGCAGCCTGCATGCCGGTGATCTGCAGACCGATCTCGCCGGTCGCCTTGGCTGTCTGTTCCGCCAGCGCCTTTACTTCGCTGGCAACAACCGCGAAGCCGCGACCGGCTTCCCCCGCACGTGCGGCTTCGATGGTGGCGTTTAGGGCCAGCAGATTAGTTTGCCCCGCAATGCTGTTGATGAGTTCAACGACATCACCGATGCGGTTCGCGGCAAGCGCCAGCTGGGAAATCCGGTCGTTGGTGCGTCCCGCCTGCGTCACTGCCTCGCTGGCAATGCGCGCCGAATCCTGGACCTGCCGGCTGATCTCATTGACGGAGGACGCCATCTCTTCAGCGGCGGACGCAACCGACTGCACATTGGTCGATGCTTCCTCCGAGGCGGCGGCCACCATGTTGGTGAGTTCCTGCGCTCGCTGCGATGTCGCAGTAAGCGTGCTGGCCGACGCTTCCAGCTGGGTCGATGCCGAGGAGACGGTCCCGATGATCTCACCGACCGCGTCCTCGAAATCGTCAGCGAGCTTGATCATGTCGCGCTTGCGCTGATCGGCGGCCGCCGTATCCTGACTGAGCTTGGCAGCGGCTTCAATGCATGCCTTCTCCTCCGCCTTGACCTTAAACTTATCGACCGCCACGGCGAAATCGCCGATTTCGTCCTTTCGGCCGAAGCCGGGGAGGATAACGGCGAAGTTGCCATCGGCCAGTTCCTGCATCGCGCTGCTCAGCCGGCGCATGGGCCGGGCAATCAGGAATATGGACATCACAGCGGTCACGATCAGGATAAGGCAGGCCAGCAGGCCGACGCCGAACGACGTTGTCACGACGGAAGCTGCTTCGGCGGCGGATTCGGTGGCCAGCTCCTCAACCCGCTTTACGGAAATGGCCGTCATGGCATTGGCGGCCTCTTCCAGCGCGGAGAACATTGGGATGGTGACGTCACGGCGGAAGCGAATGATTTCGTCGTCCTGCTTCGCGATTTTCTCGGCGCTCGCCGCCAACGTCTCGCCGTTCGCGCCACGCTTGGCCTCTAAGGCAAGAACCTGTCGCTTCATTTCAGCAACGACGTCCTTAGACTTGGTGTAAGCTACGAGGTCTTCGCTGATTTTCACCACGAGTGACTGATTCTCGGTCGAAAGCGCGTTCTTTCGCATGAATTCATTATACTTGGTGGCAGATGCATGCCGCGCCACGAAGTACTCGTTGGCTTTTTCGATGGCGTCGACCGAGCGCGCTAGGTGGATATCGCGAAACACGATTGCCATGCCGCGGACCGAAGCCTTAAGCTCGACAGCGGCCTGCGCCACCTTCTCCTGTGTGATGGCGCGAGCAAAACTTTTCTGAATGCTGGCGAGTCCGGTCATCTCTACATAAATCAGCGTGGCGATGAGACCCAGGCCAAGCGCCGAAGCGATCGATAGTTTGGTGCCTATGCGAATATCGTTCAAGAAACGAATCATAATATTCCTTGGTCAGGCTGATGAAGCCAATTAAACCTAGTAATTCATATTCCCAATATCTCGTATTCGTAGCACGCCATAGATTAATAATATATTTTTGAGATGCTGGGGTGTCTCGGACTTGCAGATCCACCGATGCAGGCAACTGGTTGCCGCAGCAGAAGACTGGTCGCTCCCGCAATAGAAGTGCTCGGTGATCAGTCTGTCGCAGCAGATGGTAGCGTGATTTTATCTTGTTCGCCTCTGACACACCGACGCGTGACTTATATGCCTAAAGAGGGGCGTTCAACAGCGCTCATCCCGCCACTTTAGCCGTGACAACCTGCATCCGTCCTTCATTTTTAGAATCGCGCCCGCCCACCCTTTGATTTCCATTGATTGTTTTCAAGGCGGGGTGGCCTAGCTTCAGTGTCGGGTTGGGCAGGCGACATCGCCAAATTTCACTAGCGTCGGTCTGGAAGGCGGTACAGCACGCAGCCTCCGTCAAGGGGCTCAGCAACGAAGGCGGGGGGGGGTATGTCCGTCGTCAGACAATTTGAGACTGATCAGGCGTTTCGAAAAGAGAGGCTCTGGCTCATCAGGGTTATAGTTTAAGCGGCCTGCAGTCGGTGCTGCAAGCGTCGGTTAGCGATGGTGGCGAGTTTGATGCGTCTGCGTTCTGCGATGATCGTCTGTGCTCTGCCAAAGTAAACGTCGGCAGGTGTGACGTTTTCGATGCTCACATGATAACGGACGTGGTTGTAGTGCTCGACACAGGCTCCAATCTGTCGGTCGAGATCTCCGGGTAAATAATAGTTTTCCAGCAGAATGCGGTTCTTCAGGGTCTGGTGCCAAAGCTCGATCTTGCCTTGGGTTTGCGGGTGGTAGGGTGCGCCCCGCACATGCTGCATACCCTTGTCCTCGAGCCATTCAGCCAGATCGCCTGCAACATAGACGCGCCGTTGTCGCTGAGCAGTCTCGGCCGGTGCACGACTGTGGCGCTGTCGAGGCCCGATGCCGCCAGCGCCTGGTCCAACGTATCCGTGACGTCGGAAGCGCACATAGTGAGGCCGAGCCGCCACGCCACGATATAGCGCGAGAAGTCGTCCAACACCGTCGACAGATAATACCATCCCCAGCCGGTGATCTTGAGGCAGGTGAAGTCCGTCTGCCAGAGCTGGTTGATCGCGGTGGTCTTGTCCTTGAACTCGTTCGCCGCCTTGATGACCACTTAAGCCGGGCTTGTGATTAGGTCATGCGCCTTCAACCGCCGATAGACTGACGCCTCCGAGACGAAGTACTTTTTCTCGTCGGTGAACCGCACGGCCAGCTCCCGCGGAGACAGCTCGGGAACCTGCAGCGCCAGGTCGATGATCTGGCTGCGAACGTCGTCCGGAATGCGATTCCAAACGCGATCCGGTTGGGAGCGATGATCGGCCAGCGCCTCGATACCGCCCTCGCGATAGCGATCGTACTATCGGAAAAAAGTTGCGCGTGGAATGCCGAGCATGTCCAGCATGCGCTTGGCGGGCAGATGCGATTGCTCCACCAGAGCGAAAAACAGTTTTACAGGACGACTCGCTCAGCAACAAGTGCCGGACAGTGACTACTTTTTGACTGGTGATCGCGACCGAATTCTTGCTTAACTGGCCTCACACCTTGTCCCCGAATTCGCCGCGGCCAGCGCGGCGCTTCAACAAATTCCGGCTGCCGATCACGATCGCCCGCATGTTGTCGAAGTCGTGGGCCAGCTCACCGGTCAGCTTGCAGCTTGTGTTCTGACGCCTCCGCCGAATTAAATCTGAGCAATATTGACCATCCTACTTAATCAAGCCTGTTGAAGGGGGAACCATCCTCGCTGTCGCCGATTGTAACGCTGTTGTTTCAACAAGAGACTAAAATGAGAAAGATCATTCTTACTGCGGTATGTGCTGCTATCACCGGAATTTCCGCGACTGGCGCGTTTGCTCAGACCACCGGTCCGGCCGGGCAAGACACGACCAAAATGGCATCTGAGGCGAAGAGTAGCATGTCGAAAGAAAGCACATCAGGAATGTCTAACGGCGGCATGGCCAAGGAAAACATGAGAAAAGATGGCATGGCGAAAAAAGACATGTCGAAGAATGGCATGAAGAAGGACGACATGAAGAAGTGAGCTTGCTGCTTCTTACGTTCAACAAGCTGTCTCCACATGCGGAAGCAGCTTAACGGCTTTTGGCGGAATTCTTTGTCGGAGTGGACTAAAATGTCCGAAAGTGACGTCCGCAAGGGCATGCCATCAACCAAGCTTTCCCGCGAAGAGTTCGACCGGCGCTTTCGAAGCCGATTCACTGATCCGGCATTTGAACCGCTCGAAGCTGAAATAAGAGCGATAACTGCCGCAGCCTGGGACGGCTACACCAATTCACGAAAATCGCCCCGAACTCGCAAGGCAGGCACAGGATTTTCAGATCCGGACTACGACCTTGCGATCGACTGGATTAACGCGCGTGCCGCGATCGCAGCGGCGAAAAAGCGCCACGATGACCCAAACGAAATCAAGCGCGTTCTTTTAGTAAATGGATCGTCGCGTAGCGACCAAACATGTCCCGGCGAGATGTCGAAAACCTACCGTCTGGCCATGATGGCGCAGCCGATCTTGGAGGAAGCGGGATACGCGGTCGATTTCCTGGATCTTTCCCGATTGACGTCGGAGATGGGACGACACATTCATCCCTGCAAATCCTGCGTCTCGACTGCGATGCCGCTGTGTCACTGGCCATGCAGTTGCTATCCGAACTATTCGCTGGAGCAGACCAACGATTGGATGAACGAGATCTATCCGCTTTGGGTGGGCGCGCATGGCGTGATGATCATCACTCCGGTCAATTGGTATCAGGCGCCGACAGGTCTAAAGGCAATGATCGATCGTCTCGTCTGTGCTGATGGTGGCAATCCCGATCCGACGTCGACGCACGGCAAAACGCCTGCCGAGGCCAAGAAAATCGAATTGGATGGTTGGGACTATCCGAAGCATCTCGCTGGACGATTGTTCTCTGTGGTGGTGCATGGCGATTCGATTGGCGCTGAAACTCTCAGGCGGTCGCTATCCGACTGGCTGACGGACATTGCGATGATCTCGGCCGGAGCATTATCCGAGAAAGACGGATATATCGGGTATGAGGAGCCTTACGCGACCTCGCATCAGGCACTGGACGAAGATGATGCATTTCAACAGGATGTTTGCAGCGCCGCTCTCACACTTGCGCGCGCCATCAAACTTCAAGGCGAACACCAATTGGTGCAACCAGATTTGGGATTGCGACCGGCGAAATTGAAATAGGGGCGACGCGATCAGGAAGAAATGCTATTGCCCGTGCATATCCGAAACGTTGTTTGGACGCGGACTTGTATGGCCGGCCTTCTGGCCAACCCGTCATTGCCATAGACAAAGCAACGGTGTCACGCCGAGTTTCATTGCCAGGGCGGCCTTTATTCCAAAGGGTGGGAGGCCGATTACCGCAAGAGAAATCAGCCGCGCCAAGCCTCCAGTGACGACGATGAATGAAAGCAACTCAAATCTTTCCCCGTTAGCTTCGATACGCGGAATGGTGCTCCAAAAGCCAAGGCCGATTCCAGGCAGGAGTCCGGAAAAAATAGCGAAAGTGGCTGTTTGCGCTGGGCCCTACCGCGGTATCGACGAATTCCGGACCCAGTAGAATCCCTGCTACTCCTGCCGCGACAGGTACGATTCCGGCGACAGCAACGCAAAGCTGCAATAGCGACCGCTTACGCATCAAAGCTTGGCCGTTTGATTATCCATTCGCGCAGCGCTGGGCCCGGTTCCAGTCTGCGTAGAGGCAAAGTTGGTGATGCTATGCCCGGCAACCGCGGAGAGAACATATATTCTATGATACCGCTTCACTGACTAGTTTCCGAAGCTGTTGCCCTTAACTTCCACTGAACAAATTATAACCCTGGTCGCCCCCAGTAGCGCCTCACTCCGCCGGCATCTTAGCAGAGCGAAGCGGCGCAAAGTATCGCTTCATGGCCGCATGAGACGTTTAACTACGACGCATTGTTGAGGGCGTATTGCCACGCGTCACTAGGCGATAACTGTTCTTTCTCAAATTTTGTAGCAGCTCGCTCTTTTAAATGATTGGCAGTAAGGTAAGTAATTTTTTCAGTCGAGCGAATTGACAATTCCTTTTGTCATCGCGACGGTCTGCCGCCCTCGCGATTAAGCCATAAGCGTCCGAGTGTTGCGAAGCACTCCAGCCGCTTTTAAGGCATCGTTTCGCTCTGTTCCGGGTGGCATGTTCCGCGCCGCTTCAAGGGCGTCATCAGCCTTGCTACGCAGACCAGCGGATCGCTTCGGCTGTTTACCGTCCAATGGTCAAAATTGATCAGAATCAGCTTTATCAAATGGTCAGATTGGTCATCGCGGGTCCACCATACGAGCCAATCGCACTAATCGCTCGTTTGGTATCAAAGAGAATTTCGTTGTCTCGAGCGAAACTCTTTCTCTAATTTTAACGGTCTCTTCGTTGCCGTCCGCTGCGCTGTGTTATTAGATTCAGAATTGGCGCATGACGCCCAAACACGCTCACTCGAGGGCCAGGACGATGGCAAGCAAGCCAGTCAAAGACGCGTGCCCTCCTAGCGGTCGAGCGCATCGATCTCTCCCAGCTTCATCGCATCGACCCGGCGGCGCCGCGCGACGAGTAGTTCGACGTGGTTGGCAGATCTAGAAGGAAAGCCTTATCCGTTACGTCAGTTTCAGCGAAGTGAGCGTAAAGGAAATTTTTTGCGTCGGGCAGCGACTTCATCGTCACGACTATGCAGAATCAGTACGACCTGATCGACCGCAAGAGCGATGCGGTTTTCGAGCATTGCCAGACGAAGGGAATCGGTTTCATCCTCTGATCGCCGCTGGCCCGCAGGTTGCGGCCACCCCGGGTCCGCGCTCTTGGAGATCGCGGGCCGGTTGGGAACCTCGCCGAGCCGCGAGGCATTGGCCGGGGTGCTGATCGTTCCGAGGTAGTCCTGCCGATTCCCAGCACCAGAAATTCCCACCATTTCGAAAAAGACGTTGCTGCCGCGGGCATCACGCTGACCGCCGCGAATTCCAAAATGGGCGATTAGCAGGGCACGCTCATCACAGCAAAAGAAAGCCGGCTGACGCCAGGGAACGATTGTCAGGATTTAGGATTGTCGGTCAAGAGACACGTCGTTCGGCTAAAGGAGGCACCACCAGATGTCGTCGCGGGTTTGCGCCTATTAGCCCGCGGTACACGAACGTCCGGCCGCAAAATCTCTTCTTTATCTTGACCTCACCAATAAAGACTAAGGGTCGCCTTCGAGATCAGTGCCTCATAAAAATTTGGCGAAAGTCCACGTCAAGACCACTTGCTAATGCGCCTGTTAGTAAAAATGGAACACGCCATGGCTTACCAGAGTATCAACCCGTATGACGGTAAAATCTTCAAGACGTTTAAGGAAATTACGGACAGCCAGATCGAGACGGCGATCAAGACGGCAGCAACATGCTATGAGAGCTGGCGGCAGAGGAGTTTCGCCGAGCGAGCGGTCGTGGTTGCAAAGGTCGCTGCCATCATGCGCGCACGAGTGGACGAGTTCGCTCGTCCGGCGACCCGTGAGATGGGCAAGCTCATCGAGCAGGCTAGGGGCGAAGTGCTGCTCAGCGCGGACATCATCGACTACTATGCAAAAAACGCCGAGCGTTTCCTGGCGTCAGAAGATCTCAAACCAAGCTGGGGCGAGGCCGAGGTCGAGAGCAGCCCGATCGGGGTGCTGTTTGGTGTCCAGCCGTGGAACTACCCCTATTATCAACTCGTGCGCTTTGCAGCCCCTAATCTTATGGCTGGCAATGTCGTTATGGTGAAGCACGCGGGATGTGTCCCGCAATGCGCCCTCGCTTTCGAGAAGTTGTGGATAGAAGCGGGTGCACCAGCGGGTGCATATACCAACCTGCGAATCTCGCATGATCAAGCCAGTCGCGTCATCGACGACCCTCGGATCAAGAGTGTGGCGCTCACTGGGAGCGTGGATGCCGGAAAGATCGTTGCCGCGAGAGCTGGGCACAGCATGAAGAAGTCCACAATGGAACTTGGCGGCAGCGACGCTTTCATCGTGCTTGAAGATGCCGACCTCGACAAGACGATGAAGTGGGCAGTCTGGTCTAAGATGAGCAACATGGGCCAGTCTTGTGTCGCTGCGAAGCGCTTCATTGTCGTGGAAGACCTGGCTGATCGCTTTCTGGAGAAATTCCAGACAGCGCTGGCAGAGCTTGAACCAGGAGACCGATGGACAAGGCAACAACGCTCGGGCCTTTGTCCACGGAAGCGACGCTGGAAACGCTGCTGGACCAAGTCAAGCAAGCCATTGCACAAGGTGCTACAGTTGTGATGGGCGGCAAACGCATTGATCGACCGGGATGGTTCATGGAGCCCACGATTCTTGCGGACATCGAGCCCGGCAACCCCGCCTTCAGGGAAGAATTCTTCGGCCCGGTTGCGCTTTTCTTCCGGGTGAAGAACGAAGATGCGACGGTAGCACTCGCCAATGACTCTGATTTCGGGTTGGGAGGCTCGGTGTTTACTAAAGATAACGCCCGCGGCAAACGCCTGGCGAGCCGGGTCGATACGGGCATGATATACGTCAATCACCCGACCTCTTCGACACCGGGCCTTTCATTTGGAGGCATCAAGAACTCCGGCTACGGACGTGAACTCTCCAGCATGGGCATCCAGGAATTCGTGAACAAGAAGCTGGTCCGAGTCACTTCGATTGACCCGCAACCAGGCGTGCCACTTTCAGTCTAATGTTTGGGGAAACTCACTATCCGTTACACGCTTATTCATATCGAAAGGAGATACTCTCATGAAGGCCTTAATCTACAACGGTCCCCGTGACGTAAGCGTCAGCAGCATTCCCGACGCTCAGATTGAAAGGCCGACGGATGCGGTCGTCCGGATTACTACCACCAACATCTGCGGCTCTGACCTGCACATGTATGAAGGTCGCACTAATTTTGAGAAGGGGCGGGCTTTCGGCCACGAAAACCTGGGCCAAGTCATCGAAATCGGTGCCGGGGTGGATCGGGTGAAGAAGGGCGATTGGGTCTGTCTGCCTTTCAACATCGGTTGCGGCTTCTGCGAAAATTGTGAGCGTGGCCTGACCGGGTTCTGTCTCACGTGCAACCCAGGCACGGCGGGAGCGGCCTACGGCTTCGCTGGAATGGGACCATTCCAGGGGGGGCAGGCGGAACTTCTGCGCGTGCCCTACGCCGACTTCAACTGCCTTGCCCTGCCGGAAGATGCGGCGGAAAAGCAGGATGACTACGTCATGCTGTCCGACATTTTCCCAACGGGCTGGCACGCGACGGAGCTCGCCGGGTTGCTTCCTGGGGAGACAGTGGCGATCTACGGCGCCGGGCCGGTTGGCCTGATGGCGGCGCACTCCGCAGCAATCAAAGGCGCTGCTCGAGTGTTCGTGGTCGATGCCCACGATGACCGGTTGGCGCTCGCAAAGTCGCTTGGGGCTATTCCGATCGATATGCGGCGCTGTGACCCGGTGGAAGAGATCCTCGGCCAGACAAACGGGCTTGGCACGGACCGCGGCTGCGAGTGCGTCGGCTATCAGTGCTGCGACCGTCACGGACGCGAAGTGAACAACTTCACGATGAACAGCCTGGTCGCGACGACGAAGGCGACGGGCGGTATCGGAGTGGTCGGCGTGTTCTTGCCTCAAGATCCAGGCGCTTCCGACGCATTGGCGAAACAAGGCAAGATGGCCTTCGACTTTGGCGCCCTCTGGTTTAAGGGGCAGCGCATCGCCACTGGGCAGGCTAACGTAAAGGCGTATAATCGGCGCTTGCGCGACTTGATCCACGTCGGCAAGGCGAAACCATCGAGCATCATCTCGCATCGCATTGGGCTGAACGAGGCGCCCGACGCTTATAAGCATTTTGACGCCCGCGATGAGGGGTGGACTAAGGTGGTATTGAAACCAGCGGCTTGACCGACCGCCGTGACGCGGTGGTGTCACGGCGACGCTCGCCTCTGTGAGGCATTAAAGAACGGCCACGTGCCACATCGCAAATCGTGGCCTGAAGCCTGCACGAGCGAGCATCCTCGACGGTGCCTTCTTGTTTTACTCGGCTAAGCCATTTCTCGACTTCAGCAGCCAGCTCTGCCTCGGCTTGTACCATGCGGGGGTAGCTGATCGGCTTCTGTTTCGAGGCGTTCGCCCGCAATTTGGTGCCGCCCACCGCAACATAGCCAAGGTCGACCAGACCCGCCCCGGGACCTGCACGAACAGCCCGGCCAGCTGTCGGGTGACGCCAGCGGAATTCGCTGAAGGTGCGGAAGTCTGCTTATATTCTATTTCATTCACCCAATGGGGGCATCGCCATTGTAACGGGGGTTGCGCGTTGCTCGTACGGCGTTTTCGTCCGCTCGGAAGTTTGAGGAAACGACATCATGGCTAACCGTGTAAAGAAAATCTTCAAACCAAAATTTGGCTTCAGGCTCGGCGGCGTCTCGCTCGGATCGAATTCAACAAGCATACCGACAGGGAGGCCGAAACTACCCTAGAAGCTGCGTGGGACATCGGCGTGCGATATTTCGATGTCGCACTCTGGTATGGGTTTGGTCTTTCGGAGCGGCGCTTCGGTCACTTTCTGCACAACAAGAACCGCAACGACTATCTGCTATCCTCAAAAGTGGGAAAGCTGGGATCGGCTGCCGCTTGCGCCGCTCTTCGATCGGCGTCCACCCTTGTGTTGATGGCGAAGGTTTTCGCGTCCGCCCGGAAGTCCATTCCGCGATAGTCTGTTCCGAATCCGATGGCTTCGTTCTCTCTCAAAACGAAATCGCAGACTTGAAAAACGGCAGGCTACTTAGGGTCCGGACTCACTACAGCCACCAGATGACTGCGGCGGCGAGACTGATGGCTCCCATGAAGTTTTTGATGTTCCGATCGAAGCGGGTTGCGATGCGTCGCCAATCTTTGAAGCGGCAGAACATGCGCTCGACGACGTTGCGCTGCTTGTAGATCGCGCGGTCATATTCGTATTGGATCTTGCGGTTCTTGCGGGGCGGAATGACGGGCTCGGTGCCACGCTCGGCCAGCCATTCCCGCAGTGCCTGGCTATCGTACCCCTTGTCAGCGACGAGTTCCGCAGAGGGTGGCATCGCTCCGATGCAGAGCTGCGCGACCTTGCAATCGTGCACGTTTCCGGGCGTCAGGAGCAGGACGCAGGGGCGGCCCTTCTCGTCGCAGACGGCATGGAGCTTCGTGTTTCGTCCGCCTTTCGTGCGGCCGATACCATGAGCCAAGGCCCCCCTTTTCCGCCGCCCGCACAGCGGTGGACCTTGATACAACTGCTGTCGATGAACAGCCGGCCCGGCACATCTGCCGCTCCCGCCAACGCGCTGAATATGCCTTCCCAAATGCCGCGTTCTGACCAGCGGACGAACCGGTTATAGAGCGTTTTCTTCGGACCATAGACGTCGGCGCAATCGACCCAACGGCCGCCGCAGCGAAGGGCATGGACGATGCCACTCAGCACACGACGATCATCTACCCGGGGCTTACCGCGCACGTCGGTTGGAAGCAGCGGCTCGATCCGAGCCCACTGCGTATCGGAAAACCAAAAGAAATCCGCCATCTCATTGCCTCCTCGATGAGGCAGTGAATCACGAACGAACGATCATGGGAATCCAGTTATTGGGTCCGGACCCTAGTACAGAAAGCCACGTCGCGTTTCGGGTACGCCGTCGACCATGATCGGTTGCTGGCGCAAGGTCGATCCTGGAAGATGAACCTCTGAGGTGGCATAAGAGCCAATACCGCCGCCTCTTCGCCGGTGATGTGGAGAGATCAACAGGAACTGGCATTGGCTCTGGCAATGAGGCATGGGCCCGAGCCATAATGCGTCATGAGATGCATCGCCCAGTTTCTGAAAATCTGGTTACTCGGGAGTGCGCTTTGCCTCTTTACGGCGACCGCTTTCGCACGGCTTGCTGATGATGAAGATAAACCCGTTGATGAGGATACAGGAGAAAGCACCGTAAAGGAGCGCACGCTTGGCATCCTCCCGAACCCACTGGAGCGCTGGGGCATAAAGTTCGCCGCAACGTACATCGGCGAAGCGCTCGCCAACGGTGTCGGCGGTGTGCAGCCCGGAGCAACGCTCTTAAACCGGCGAAATCTCGCGCTCGATATCGATTTTGAAAAAGCTGCCGACGCGAAAGGCCTAACCTTTCATGGCAACGTCTTCGCAATTTATGGAGATCAATTCACCAACCGCCATCTGCAAAGCTTCATGGGGGCGAGTGGGATCGAAGGAGTGACGACTGTCCGGCTGTTTGAGGCCTGGTTTGAGCAGAAGTTCGTCAACGATCGTCTTTCGATCCGCGCCGGGCAACTTTCCGCGGACGCCGAATTTATCACGACAAAATTCAGCGACGTATTTACTAATGCAACCTTCACTTGGCCTGCAGCTACCGCAGCCAATCTGCCAAGCGGTGGCCCGGCGACACCGCTCGCCGCGCTCGGCGCCCGGTTCCGGGCGAAGCTGAGCGACAACATCACCGGAATGGTCGCTGTCTATGATGGTGACCCAGCCGGTCCTGGCGACGGAGACCCCCAAGAGCGCAACCGTTACGGTCTGAACTTCCGCTTGCGAGACCCGCCTCTCGTTATCGGGCAGGTCGAGTTTGATTGGTCTGATGCATTCGGCAAGAAAGCGCCCGGCGCCTTTAAGCTCGGCGGCTTTCGTCACTTCGGTGAATTTGACAGCCAGCGCTATGCTTTTGACGGGCGTTCGCTTGCAGACCCGACGTCTTCCGGGATGCCAGCGACGCTGCGCGGCAATAGTGGGGTATTCGCTGTGATCGAGCAGACGATTGCCACGAAGCCTACCGTTGAGGATCGCGGCATTGGCGTGTTCGCACGCGCGGTGGTGAGCCCACCGGATCGGAACCTAATCGATGTCTATGCCGATGCGGGCTTTCAGGCGAATGGGTGGTTCGATTCTCGACCGAACGACAAATTTGGTGCTGCGATTGCCTATGCCCACGTTTCGCGGGCCGTTCAAGCCCTCGATCAAGACTACCAGATCTTTCTCGATCCGACCTTCGCGCGTCGCTCGTCGGAGGCGCTGGTGACCGTGGCATATGCCTACGAAGTTCGACAAGGATGGTTGTTGCAACCAAACGCTCAGTTTATTGCCCGTCCGGGTGGGGGGGCTGTTGATCCAATGAAGAGCGACACGCCTGGGCGCCATATTGGCAACGCCTTTATTCTCGGTTTGCGAACGGTAGTTAAATTCTGATCAGGTTGCCCCTGCTGTCCTTGGCGGCCTGAAAGAGGTCGCTGATGGCCGCCTGTTCTCCGTAATAGATTATAGATTGCAAATCTCCGGCTTGCCTTGATTTTAGCGCCATTCGTTCACAAACCATTCAATAGAATGCTTCTAAAGGTTTCGGCGCGTTCTCGAGAGCGCATATGACGCACGATCCCATGGCAACTGCAATCGACTGGCTCGACGGCGCTGCTGGTTCCACGACTTGGAAACCTGCGTCCCCGAGCATTTCTGCCGCATTCATGCGGAGCAAGAATTCGTCTTTGACGATTAGAATGACCGTGCTGCGAGCTGCATGATGGAATTCCCTTCGGCGATGAAAGCGACGCAGCAAGGATTCGTTACTAAGTGGACAACCGGACGGCCACTGTCAAAGGGTCATCGATCCGGCGAGTTCTCGCTGGCCCCGTACGATTCAGCCGCCGATTCGACTAGTCGGCCGGATTCGCCCCCTCTTCCACCGCGACGGCGGTCAGCCGCTCCGCGTCGGTCACGCCCGCGGACGCCGTGCGAAGCATCCGCTCGGCCATCTTCGCGATCGTGGCTGGAGTCCGGTTCGCCTCGTCTATGCTTCCCGCCGCGTCGTTCAGCGCGGTACGCATCGTCGAAATCAGGTCGGCTCCGAATTCGGAGGGCGAAAGCTGCGGGGATTCGGTCTTGGACATGCTTGACTCCTCAATTCGGCCAGCGATGGTTAATTCCCCATCGCGACAGCCGAAAGGCCCTAGGGCTACGAATACGTGGTTTGTTCGTGGTGGCAATCGGGCATGCGTCGGACGGCAGGCCGGCTGGCTCTCCTCCCGGGATAACCTATTCCAGCGAGGCAAACGGACCATTATGTTCGCCGCCAAGACCACGTATCGGAAGGTAGCAAGATGGTTTCGGCAGACGATTTCAGGGAAGAACTGTTGGCGCAAATGAAGACTGCCTCGACACGTGGACAACGGCATCTCGTCGTGAACGCGGTCGAACTGCACGTGGCCCTCGGGCTTTTCCCTGCCCCCAGCCACCACACGGCTTCTGACGTGATGGAGGTGGAAAGGCAGCCCGGCGACATCCTTATCGTCGGCCGCGACAACCCATCCGGACTCACGATCCGATTTCTACTTCCGAGAGGCCCATCCGGATCGCCTGTGCCGACGGAAACGTGATCTTGCTTCAAATCGGTTGGGTTGGCGAAGGTTGCGGTTGCAGCCGATTTGTATCGCTTCCGCGCCGGCCGTGCTGGCGATGTACCACGGTCGTAGAAGCGAATCTTGATATCTCGACGCGGTCCGCATCGTGTCGCTGCTATGCAGCAGAGTGTCGGATATCGAGGCATCGTGGACTCGGGTGTGGCGTCAGCCTGGCAGATGTCGGGGTTGACGGCCTAGTTGACGGAACTCGCCGTCATTATTAATTAGCAAGCGGCCCGGTGACTTGAGTTGCATTAAGAATGCTAGGGACTCTTGGGGTCCGCTCCGGGATGAAAAGGGGGGGGAAACTTACGGGGTTAGGGGCATCGGACTGGTTAAGGTCGTCTGCACGAAAAAAGTTGTTTTTTTAATCTGAAAAGTCCACTTGCTGGGTGGCAGCTGCAAGCGACCACTTACTGGAATCAATACAGAAAGCCGCCTGAGTAGGAATCGATCCTAAGCACTAGGCCGGCTTTTCGCATCACTTTGACCACTTTTCGCTTCTGGCGCAGTCCAACCTGCGGCTCTGTGATGTCCTCGCCTTAAGCACGTTTGTGGCGTGGCTTAATTGCTACAGCAGCCCTGCCTGATGCTCACGTCTGCCCTTCGCGCACTTTTAGAAACACAAGCGGCTGGTCAGGTTTGACCGAGCCCAGCGGATGAAAATACTTTAACACCAACATTAAGGAACCGAGATTTCTGTAGAGCGCTCCTTAGTCAGAGTGTAGGGTCCGCTGGGCAGCACAGGAACGAGCGTGAGCGTAGCACAACGGAACAATGTCCAGATCCGCGGGACTGGAGAAACAGCAATGGTCTTCGCCCATGGTTTTGGATGCGACCAGAACATGTGGCGCTTCGTCGCCCCAGCGTTCGAGAAGGATTTCACGACCGTCCTGTTCGACCACGTCGGTGCCGGCGGTTCCGATCTAAAAGCCTATGATCCCGCGAAATATGACAGCCTGGTCGGCTACGCCGCCGACGTCGTCGAGATGGGACAGGAACTGGAACTGAAAGGCGCCGTCTTCGTCGGTCACTCCGTCGCTGCCATGATCGGCGTGCTCGCCTCGATTAAGGCGCCCGACCTGTTCTCGACGCTTATCCTTGTCGGTCCGTCCGCGCGCTACATTGACGATGGAGAGTATCGAGGCGGCTTTTCGGAGGTGCAGATCACCGAGCTTCTGGAATTCCTCGAGCAGAACCAGATGGGCTGGTCTTCCGCCATGGCGCCCGCCATTATGGGGAATTCCGATCGGCCAGAGCTCGGCGAGGAATTGACCAACAGCTTCTGCCGGACGGATCCGGACATCGCCAAGCAGTTCGCCAAGGTGACCTTCTCTTCCGACAACAGGGCGGACCTCGCGAAGGTCACGGTCCCGACTCTGATCCTGCAATGCAAGGACGACATCATCGCCTCCGAAGAAGTCGGTGAGTATGTCCACCGAGAGATCGCAGGTAGCAAGCTCGTCAACCTCGAAGCTACTGGACATTGCCCCAATCTCAGCGCCCCTGCCGAAGTCGTGGCGGCGATACGCGCTTATGTCTAACGGAGAGGCCGAAGGCGAATTCAGAGATCTGTTCGAGAACGCCCCATGTGGCTACGTCACCCTAGGCCCAAACGGCCGTGTGTCGCGGATCAACGCCACGATGAAAGCTTGGATCGGCTTTTCTGACATCGAGCTGATCGGCAAACGGTTGAACGAAATTCTCAGCATGGCCGGGCGGATTTACTACGAGACCCACATCGCGCCACTGCTCCGGATGCAGGGCGCCTTCAGCGAGGTCGCGCTCGATTTTGTTATGCAGGACGGCGGTAAGCTGCCTGTGATCGTCAACGCTGCCGAACAGCGGGATCCCGACGGAAAGACGATACTGACCCGGGTCGTCGTGCTGAAAGCGACCGACCGTCGGCTCTACGAACGCAATCTCATCGAGACGCGCTCAGCGGCACAAGAGGGCTTGCGAAGCGAGCGGGAGACGTCGGAGTTGCGCGAACAGTTCATCGCCGTTCTGGGGCATGATCTGCGCAACCCGCTGGCAACCATCAGCGCCGGCGCCCGCATTCTGCAGCGATCGGATTCGCCGAAGAGTGACATGGATTTTCAGGTTCTTGCGATGTTGAACACGACAGTCGTCCGAATGGCGGGTCTGATCGACGACGTCCTCGACTTCGCCCGCGGCCGCCTCGGAAGCGGCATCACGTTGACCCGCGACGCCCAGCACGCCCTCGAGCCGATTTTGGTGCAGGTCGTCGACGAGCTCCGGATCGCGCATCCCACCCGCGAGATCCGGACGGAGTTCACGATCTTCGAACCGGTCGATTGCGATCGGTCCCGTATGGGCCAATTGGTATCCAACCTAGTCGGCAATGCACTCACACACGGTGCGGTGCACGCACCTGTGAGGGTCCACGCCAAAACGGTCAACGGAACGTTTGAACTCTCCGTCGTCAATGCTGGGGAAGCCATTCCCGAGGCTGCCATGGCAAGGCTGTTTGAGCCATTCTTCCGCGGCGAGGTGCGTGACTCCGGACACGGGCTCGGACTAGGGCTACATATCGCCTCTCAGATAGCCAAAGCGCATGGCGGCAGGCTGTCGGTCGCATCGACGCCGGAAAAGACATGTTTCGTTCTGACAATGCCGCTCCGCAGTTGAAGCAAACCGGCCAGAACTCTGTCAAAAAAGACTAGGCTGCTATTTCGATTCCAGATTGCCGCTCACCACCGCTGTTGTTGGCCACTCCTCGGAGAACACATCTGCCGCGAAACGGAACTTGATTGCAAAGTTGTGGGCTATCGAAAATCTGACGCGTAGGCATCGGACCAGTTAGGTGGTTCACACGGGAAGAAACAAAAGCTCAATACAGAAAGCCGCAATGTAGACCCGCAACCACCGCATCTCCTCGTTCGTCCAAACAACTCGGTGCAGCATTTCCATATCCCAACGTCGTCGCTTCACTAGCGTACGTTTTTTCGGAGACGTGTTTCAATTTGAATCCGATGGCACTCAGCCGGGGATCGAATGACTTCTGAACGGGGCACGTTGCGCTGCAACAAACAACTAGACCGTTCGAACCCCGCCGGCCGGATCCGATTGGAACTTTGTCGATTGTTGGGCGTAGTGAAACGGTACAGATGGAAGTTTCGTACCTGGAATGCCAGTAGAATGCTGGCCTACAACTCATGAGGCTATCATATGAAGAAGATTCTTCTCGCGACTTGCTGCGTTGCTTTCCTCGGCGGCGTTAACGCCGCTTCAGCTCAGCAAATGGGCTCAGGCATGACTTCTTCGGAATCCGGCATGAATGCCAATGCCAAGATGTCGAAAAAGAAGATGATGATGATGAAAAAGAAGAAGATGATGATGAAGAAGGATGGCATGTCCGATGGCATGGGCATGAAGAAGATGTAATGGCGACGGCCGCGTTGTCGAAAGGCCGCGCGGCCTCTTCATCGGATTCGACGTGACCAAACGCGAAATCTGGATACTCTTGGGCTGCACATTGCTGTTGGGCGGCTTCACGCTCTGGGGCGCCATTTACGCGATAGACAACTATGTGTTCGGCCAAGAGGTAGAAGAAGTCTTTTCATACAAGCGTTAGACTAGCTGACCATCGTGTCGTCGATCTCTTTTCGAAATACAGTTGCCATGCAATTCGGCGATAACTGTAATTTTCAGTCGACAGGCAAAATCGACGTTCGGCTTTGACCGCCGATCCGCGGAAGTGAGCTGCACCCGGTTCTGTTGGCACCGGCTTAAACTAATCCGGCCCTTTGCTCGAACTCCATAGGGCTCAGATATCCGATGGTCGAGTGACGACGCTTCGGATTGTAAAAGCATTCGATGTAGTCGAACACATCGACCTTGGCTTCGTTCCTTGTTCGGTAGATCTCGCGCGCGGTTCGCTCCGTCTTCAACGACGAGAAGAAGCTTTCCATCGCCGCGTTGTCCCAGACATTTCCAGACCGGCTCATTGAACAGACGACGTCGTGGTCGGCCATCAATCGCTGAAACTGCTCGCTGGTGTATTGGCCGCCCCGGTCGGAATGGTGGCGCAGCGCATCAGGTTGGCCTCGTCGCCAGATTGCCGTCACGAGGGCGTCGGTCACAAGATGCGCCGTCATTGCGGTTTGCATCGACCAGCCGACTACGCGCCTAGAGAACAGGTCGATGACGGCCGCCACATAAATCCAGCCTGCCGCCGTCCAGACATAGGTGAAGTCGGCGATCCTCTCATTATCGGACGAATTTGTCAGGGACGACATTTCGGGTGCGCGAGCACGATGTCGCGTGCGACGAATGGAGTGTGCTAACACCGCGTACGCCATCGCCAGCTCTTGCGTTTACAGCGACAGCACACAGTGAACCTGGTATCATCTATCCGAACTGGTGCCCCGGTAGCGAAGTGTTGTCGCGGCCGCGGCATTTTGCGGTGATTTGAGGGGTGCGCGATGGGTTCGAATGGCGGGTGGCGTCAGAATTCCATAACAACTGATAGGCGAGCGACGGCGTTCGGCGACGGCTGTATTTCGATTGCAAGTTGCTGACAGTTGAGGGGGATATCAAACTTCGCGCCGGGAGGGGTTTGGACCGGTTAGGGTGGTTCATGCGCAAAGAAAGAAAAGCTCAATACAGAAAGCCATCCGTGCGTGACGCGGCAGGGCGCGAGACCTCACCTGGCGATGCTGACGGAGGCAGCTGTAGAAACCGGTAAAAACGTTTTACAGGTTTCTCCTATGGGGGCGGAAGCCGCTTGTCTTCGAGATTACATCCACTCCAGCCCGAGAGGGGGGTGGTCAAAATTCTGAAGGGTAGGGGCATCGGACTGGTTAAGGTGCTTCAGACAGAAAAAGTTCGGATTGAATACGAAAAGCCATACCTCCATGCTGCCTTGGCGGAAGGCTGTCTTTCTGACGCATAATAGCAGTTGGAGTTGACGCGAGAAGCGTCCGCAATACGGACCCAGCAAGCACAGGCAGCGCCGGCTGGGGCCAGGAAACGCCGTGCTGGACATCGCTAGGTGCAACTCATCCGGGCGCGCTCGGGGCATAGCCGGAAGGCGTTCGACAGCGAGAACAATAGAACCGGGCTGCGGCTGTCGTTCTTCGGCGAGCGATAGCTCAGCGGCACGCCGACGCCGATGTCGGCGCGCAGGTCGCCGTCGAACAACAGCCGCACGCCGCCGCCGGCTGAGGTCAGCGACAGACCGTCGCGATAGCCGTAGCCGACGTTCCAGACGGCGCCGGTGTCGACGAAGCCGTAGAGCTGGTAGCCACGGGTGTAGGGCAGGTTGAGCTTGCCGTCGTACCGAAGCTCGAGCGAGCCGGCCATCGCGTTGTCGCCGCTGATCTCCGCACTGCCGTAGCCGCGGCCGAAAATGGCGCCGCCGAGATAGTATTGCTGCGAGGTCAGCAGTTCGGTGGAGGCATATTGTCCGGCGCCGGCAATCTTCAGCGACCAGTCCTCGGTTAGGGTCTGATAACGCGCGAACCACAGATTGACCGTCGTGAAAGAACCAGATCCGTCGTATCGCGAAAGGTAATCGTCGCCGGACCGCGAGGCGCCGAGTACGTCGATGCCTCGCCGCAAGGTTGCTGTTAGATAGTTAGTCCCGCCGAAATCGTCCTTGAGCAGGTAGTCGGCATTGAGGCTCGCGATGCGCAGGCGATCGTTGTAGAGCGTGCCGAATGTGTCGCTCTCGGAAATGTTGGTGAATTGGAATCCGGCGGTTAGCGTCAGCGTCTGGCTCTGCGACTGCAGCGGCGCCACGCTGGCATGGACCTCGAACGACTGGGTCTTGGTGACGTCGCTATACTCGCGGCGCCAGTCGCCGGGACGCACCTCGCTGTACAGCGCCGAGCCGCCGATGCGGACGCCGTCGGTGCCGATCGGCGCGTCATAGCCGATCCTGCCGAAGGCGAGCTGGCGCGGGTCGGCGGGCGTGGTCGACAGGTTGGCGACCAGCGAGTCGCCCGGCAGCAGATAGGAGTTGAACGCGCCAGTGGCGTAGGTCTGCCACGGACCGACCGCGCGGGACCCGAGGTTGTCGATGCCAAACGAGGTGTAGACCTGCCAGGTCTTGACGTAGACCCTGAGACGGAAGCGGCCCGAGCCGACGCCAATCTCTTCCAGCGCTGTATCGGCAACGCGGATGCCTGGCCGGGCGTTAATCAGCAGCAACTGGCGCTCCAGCACGTCCTGTCGCGAGGGGCGCGCCGCAAGCACCGGCGCCATCATGGCGGCCACGCCGAACCTGCCGCCGTCGTCGCCGTCGACCACCACGTCGGCAATAAGCCCTTCGATCACCTTGATCTGGATGACACCGCCCTTGACGTCCTGCGGCGGCACGATCGCGCGGCTCAGATGATAGCCCGCCGCGCGGTAGCGTTGCGTGATGGCTTCAGTGATGGCGGCGAGGTCAGTCTGCGATGCGGGTTTGCCGAGGTAGTCCTGATAGGTGGTGGCCAATGCGGCGGCCGGGATTGCCTGCGCGCCGTCAAGCGAGACGCGGCGCAGCGCGAACATTTTTTTATCGTTTCCGGTAGCCGGCGCTGCGCTGCGCACCGCCGGCAAGCCCACGCGCGGCTCGCTGCGCTGCTGATCTCTTCTGACCGCATCGAAATGTTTGGCAGGTTGTCCTGGATCGAAGCCTGGATTCTTGGCCTGCGCCATCGCGGCGCCTGACTGCAACACTCCCGCCAAAGCAAGGCAAGGCATCGAAACCTGTGCCAGGGACCATTTCCGGGTTTCTACGCCAACGTACCGGACTCGCATGCCAAAAAGTTCCATCGTCTGCCGGGGACTTCCCAATAGCCTTCTGATTTTTCTAGATTTTTATGGTCAACGAAGCCTTAACGCGTGGCTCGCCCAGAGCCGTAGCGGCTAAGCTTCTCTTGATGCTTTTCCGATATCAGCGTCAGACGCATTGCATTGCGAGGAGTCTGACGTTGCCATTTCATCTTTTCGGCCGTGTCGTCGTTGCTGTTTTCTTGATCTTTGCCGGAGCAGCGCAGGCGGCCGACGACAAGCCCTGGACCGTGAGCAAGTCCTCCGGCGAGGTATGGACGGTGACCGCGGGAGCGCAGCCGGTCTCGTTGTCGCAACAGGCGGATCTGCGGCCGGGCGACACCATTCGCACCGGCCGCAACGGTCGCGTCCTCTTAGTGCGCGGCGAAGAGAGCATTTTGATCGCGCCCAATTCCGCGATCGGAATTCCGCAACGTGCAGCGGACGGCATGTCGACGACCATCGTGCAGCAGGCCGGATCGATCCTGCTCGAGGTCGAGAAACGCAACGTCCAGCATTTCGAAGTCGAGACGCCGTATCTCGCGGCCGTCGTCAAGGGCACTCAATTCCGCGTCTCCGTCGGCGCAACCGGTACCAGCGTCAACGTGCTGCGGGGGCAGGTCCAAGTAGCGGACTTTAGATCCGGTCAGATCGCCCAGGTGATGCCCGGCCAGTCCGCAACTTCCTTTGCGCAGGGCAAGATCGGTCTGGCGCTCGCCGGATCCGGTGCGTTCAGCCCGATCGAACAAGGCAAGCCGCGGCCATCATCGGTCGAGCGTTTGATGGTGCCGAAGAACGGCCTGACGGCGCCGCGCAATGCTGCCGCCGGTACGCAGGTGCGAACCGTCGGCCAAGTGACGCAGTCCGCGACCGTCGTTGCCACGCGCGCTACCGCGGCCAGTCCTGCGGCATCGGTAACCGCGGCGCGGACGGCTGTGGCTGCCAAGCCGGCGGCGATGCCATCTATCACGCCGGCACGGTCAGCTGGCGGCATCCGTATAGCGGCGCCGATCGGCGACGTGCGGCTGAACTTCAGCAAGGTGACCAACGGCCTCGCGCGCGGCACGACCGTGCCCTCGTCGGGCCGTGCAGTGGCGGCGCGCGATTCCACGATCTGGACGTCGCGTGACGGCAAGCCCTCAATAACGCAGGGCAACAGCAGTGATTCAGGCAGCGTGAATAATTCGTCGAACGTCGCCGCGACCTCACCTGGAATCGCCACGGCGGCAGCCCCATTGGCCGCCCCTCCGGCGAGCAGCGCTTCGGACGTCCAGGGCAGCGCGTCGACCAACTCGAATTCCGTCTCAAACGGAAACAGTTTAAGCGCCAATTCCGGTTCGTCCAACAACGGTCGCGGTAACGGCGCCAGCGGTAACGGCACCGGCGCCTCCGGTAACGGAAACGGAAACGGAAACGGAACGCAAGTGGGCAGCAATGGCGGCCGTGGCAATAGCGGCAACCACGGCAACGGCAACGGTAACGGTAACAGCGGCAACGGTAATGGCAACGGCAACAATGGCAACAGCAACGGCATAGGCAGCGGAAACAACGGAAACGGAAACAACGGCAACGGCAATAACGGAAACGGCAATAACGGCAACGGCCGCAAATCCTGAGCCGATGAACAGGTCGGAATTGGTGTGGGAAGGGCGAAGGTGAAACAGTATCGGCCGCATCTTCTTGTCGCTTTCGTGCTGGTGATCGTCGCCTCCGGCGGCCTGCACTTCGGCATCCGCAATCAGTTGACGGATCTGCGGTTCGGCTCGACGCCACGGGCCGCCAGTGGGGAGATCGTGCTGGTCGCGATCGATCCCCGCTCGATCGCCAGCATCGGCGTCTGGCCGTGGCCACGCACGTTGCATGCGCAACTGATCGACAGGCTGCGCGGCGCCGGGGTCGGCGATATCGTGTTCGACGTGGATGTCAGCACGCCCTCGAATCCCGCGGGGGATGCAGCCTTCGCCGAAGCGCTGAAGTCCGCCGGCGGATCGGTGGTCCTACCGTCGTTCCGCCAGCCGACGACCACACCCAATGGCCAGCCCGGCTCGCTGCACGTCAACCGTCCGCTGCCGGCGTTCCTTGCACAATCCTGGTCGGCGGTCGTCAATGTCGCGGTGGAGCCCGATGGCCGAGTGCGTCGTTATCCGGTAAGCGACCGTGTCGATGGCCAGCTGGTGCCGTCGATGGCCGCTATCGTGGCCGGACAGGCCGATCTGGCGAAGCCGCCATTCCTGATCGACTTCGGCATCCGGGCTGCGTCGGTGCCGGTGGTGTCATATGTCGATGTCCTGCACGGCGAGGCCGAAGCCCTGCGGGCGGTGAACGGCAAGAAGGTGATCATCGGCGGCACCGCGCTTGAACTCGGTGATCGTTTCAGCGTGCCCAATGGCGCCGTGATTTCCGGACCATTGCTGCAGGTGCTGGCCGCGGAGTCGCTCGTGCAGGGGCGCGCACTCTCCTTCAGTTCATCCATTGTAACTCTGGCTGGGCTCCTGGTAATCGCAGCGATCATGATGCTGGTATGGCGACGCACGTCCGCCGGCTACCGCGTCAGCATGCTGGTCGGGATGGCCGGGGCGATCGAGGCCGGCGCCTGGCTTCTGCAAAGCCAATTCCCGATCGTGCTCGACACCTCGTTGTTCCTGCTGGCAACCGGTGTCTATCTGGCGGCGATCGCACTCGACGAGATCGACTTTCGCGGAGTTCTTGCCCGGGTCGCCGAGAAGCGCTTCCAGCGTGTCACCATGGTGCTCGGCGACGGCGTCATGTGCGCCGACTCCCGTCTGACGATCACCATGTGGAATCCCGGTGCCGAAGCGATCTTCGGCTACACCGCACACGAGGTCATCGGCCAACCGGTGGACATGCTTATCTCAGTCGCCGAGGGGCAGGCAGCGCTGTCGTCCCGGATTATGGCGAGCCCGCAATCGACCATGCGGGCGGCCGGCGGATGGGTGCTCGAACTCGACGGACGCCGCAGGAACGGTGAGACGTTTGCGCTCGAGGTCTGTCTGTCCAGGTGGGACGGCCCCGACGGGCTGAACTACGGCGCCAGTCTGCGGGATATAACGGCGCGCAAGCGCGAGGCCGAGAAAATCCGCTATCTCGCCGAGCACGACGTGGTGACCGGACTCCCGAACCGCAACACGTTGCAAATTCGCCTTAGGTCGACGATCGAGACCGCGGGCGCATCGCGCCCGGTGAGCCTCCTGGCGATCGGCATCGACGAGTTCGAACAGGCCAATGTCATGCTCGGTCATGGCTTCGGCGACAATCTGCTGCGCGCGGTGGCCGAGCGGCTGTCCGGCGCACTTGACCGTGGCGCCATGATCGCGCGGCTCGAGGCGGGCCGGTTTGCCGTGCTTGCCGATCGCATGGATCGTGCGCAGGCGGCGGCGCTGGCTGCCCGCTGCGTTGCGGCCTTCGCGCAGCCGGTGCGGGTCGGCGATCGCGCCCAGCAGGTTGCCGTCAATATCGGCGTGGCCGTGCTTCCGGGCGATGGCGAAACCGCCGAGGCCGCGCTGGGCAATGCCGAACTGGCACTGGTCCAGGCCACGCTATCCAATGCGGCCAATATCGTGTTCTACGAGGCCCGTTTCCGAAAGGAGATCACCGACCGGCTACGCACCGAAGTCGAACTGGTTCGGGCGCTGCGCCTGCACGAATTCGAGTTGTTCTATCAACCGCAGGTCTCGCTGGCCGACCGCCGCGTCATCGGAGCCGAAGCGCTGATCCGCTGGCGACATCCGGAACGCGGGCTTGTACCGCCCATCCAGTTCATGCCGGTCGTCAACGCGTCTGCCATCTCCAATCAGGTCGCCGGCTGGGTTCTGAGCACCGCTTGCCGCCAGGGCGCCGCCTGGGCCAAAGCCGGCCATGGCATCCGCATCGGCGTCAACCTGTCGCCATCGCAATTCAGCTCGGGCGATCTGCTGGTGGAGGTCGCCGCCGTGCTGGAGGCGAGCGGGCTGCCGCCGTCGCTGCTCGAGCTGGAAGTCACCGAAGACATACTGCTCGAGGACAAAGCGGCGGTGCTGTCGATTGTCCGCGGTTTGCAGGCGCTCGGCGTTCGCCTCGTGTTCGACGATTTCGGCACGGGCTACGGCAGCCTTAGCTATTTGAAGACCTTCCCGCTGGATGGACTGAAGATCGATCGCTCGTTCGTGCGCGAATTGATGCTCGATGCCAGCGACGCTGCCATCGTCGGCTCGACGATCGAACTGGGCAAGAGGTTGGGGCTGTCGGTCATTGCCGAGGGCATCGAGGACAATGCCACGGCGGAGCTGCTTAATGAAATGGGTTGCAAGGAAGGGCAAGGCTACTATTTCGGCAAACCTATGCCCGCGGCCGAATTCGCTTCCACATTTGTTGCCGACGAATACCTCGTGATGAGTGCTAGAATGTCCGCATAGGCCTGTGGCGGCACGTTCAGCGCATAAGCGGTTACGATAACTCGCGACAATCCACACGCTCAAAAATGGCGGTGCGAAAATTGCCGACACGGCCCTCCCGTGGCCAATTTTTCCTAAAGGTCGTCGGAACGGTTGGCGCGTAGCCCGGTTATGCCATTACTTGCATCTAGTTACTGGGCGCCGTTAATGACTAAGATCAATTGTAAAACCTGCGGTGCCATACTCCCAAGGTTCGAAATAATCCCAAATCGACCGGGCTATGAGTTACATCGATTCAGATGCTTCGATTGCGAGCTTGAGGCGCGAGTTGAAGTGGACGCCCGGTTCCGAGACAGCGCCATTAAAACGCCGTCGCCATTTTGGAGGGTGTTACCATCGGGAGCCGATCATCCGCTCGTAACGAACCTTATCAGGGGTTTTCGATAGACCCTTACCGGGCCAAAATGCTTCACGCATTCCAAACAAAATTCGAAGCGAAAATATTCATTGCCTAACCTATGGTCCTGTGAACATTTTTTGACGCCATTGGCGCGACGACAAATAGTGCACTCCTTAAGAGGGTTCGGCACCGAACGCGGCGACTTCCAGGTATGGGCTTTGTCTTAGTTAATACAGGATTGTTGGAGCATTATGATTTTGGATTAGTGCGAATGACCGCCAGCTTAGAACCGGCTTTCTCGCCTCAGCTCTAGCGGTCGAGCATTGCGAAATCTCTCGCGACACCACCCCCGCGTCTGGGCTGGCGGGCTTGCCGGTCCGTAAAGCGATCTCAATAAGCCACGCCTTCTGAATGCCCAGGAGAGCCGCATAGCGGGCGCTTCTGACCCAGTTGTACCCCTTTGAAGACGCGACGCGCAAAAAGTCTTCGCGGGCCTCAATCAGCAGGACAGGAGTCGACGTGAAGTTGCCGCCCTGCACCGCGGCGGCACAAACGAGATCATAAAGATCTTCCCGCGTCGTGCATGCACATTCGCTTCATTGGTCGCTAAGCGCGACATACATGTTATGCAACCGAAGCTGGCGTGTTACAGCGGCAGCTATGCCTTCTTAGTGAGCTCACTGTCGCGCGCCAAGCGCAATGCCTTCAGGCGCGCGCGGTTTTCGTCGAGATCCTTCTTTGCCTGCTCGTCGCCAGTAAGGGGCGCGAGAGCAACCTTGAACGTGGCTTCCGCGGCGCGTTGCGCCGACGTGCGCGGGCGAGTTTCGTTTGGTCGCTTCATTTCTTTTCCGATCCGCGAATCGCGCCAACGGATCGCGGCCGGTGGCCGGGCGGTTGCCTCAGGTTTTTGGTATGACCGCGTTGACCCAATGATGTCAGAATACCAAAGACGCTGACCCGGGGAAAGCAGCAATTTCCTTTGCCATTCCATCGCGAGCATCAGATTGTTTATGTCACGAGGTGACTTTTACCTTGCAAAATGCGCGACCGTCCGGGCGCTTTCAATCTCCTAACCGATGCGTTCTATCAATTCCCACGGGACGACAGCGGCCATCGCTGTCGTGACGGCTACCGGTGCGGCGGGAGCCGGTCGCCCTCTAACACCAGCGGAGCGCCGTCGCGCCTTCCTGGAAAATTTAGATGGTGGTGCCATCCGCCAGGGCATGCCCAGCTGACTTCGGTGAAGCGATCGTTCCTGCTCGCCCACCATCGGAAGGCATCGAAGCTGCCGACGTTCTTGCGGGAGTACGACAAGGTCGCACGGCTGTGTGCGGCTGAAGGCGTCGACTATAGGCTGAAGTTCGCCGGCGATGTCGATCACCGGGCCAAAACTGTGAGGAAAGGGCTATCGGGATCGATTAGGGTGGTTCACACGGGAAGAAACAAAAGTTCAATACAGAAAGCCATTCATGTGTAATGCGGGGGGGGGGGGTGTCAAAACTCCGAGGGGTAGATGCATCGGACCGGTTAGGGTGGTCCATGGGCAAAAAGTTGGTTTTTTAAAACTAAAAGCCCACCTTCGTGAGATCCGGATATTCTGCAGGTCCAATTCTAGCAATCCCGTTGAACCTCAACGTTCGCTATTACGTAGTTCTATCGTTGGTGGGTAAACGCCCCAACACACCTCGCCAGCCGGCGGCCTCATCTCATTGCTGCTCAAAGAGGCCGCTAGCGATGATTCGATTCAATTTCAATGGTCGGCAACTTCGCTCTGATCGACAGGTTCTGATTTCGCAAAAATCCGGCAAGTAGCGAAGACTTATCTAAGTTACTTTTCTCGTCTTCGCTACGTTTCCTGTCTTAGCCCCTCTTCCGTACAGCGTTTGATGTTGATTATTCTTGCTGTGCGCGCGTGGAAAGCAACAGTTTTAATGGTGGACTGTTCATTCATCAGGCACCAGCAGTGCTGCGCCTCAGTCAGCAGGGGGACGGGCGAATGCCGTTTTATCCGCGAATTCCATTCTCTTAACGAGCGAGGCGTTTGACTATCCATTCCCCGCCTCGGTTTTGTCGGTACTCAGCCGTATCATGCGGGTGAAAGGATCTTTTCTTAACGTGATGGGATGAAACCGACCCTCGAAAATTTTCGACTATAGATAAAGAAAAAGCCCGGCACGATGCCGGGCTCAAGTCGTTTCAAGGGTTGTCGAAAATATCAATATTTCGCGACTACCGGGCCACCCCAGTTGAAACGGTAGTTGAGGCCAGCCTTGACGGTGTGTTCATCGCTACGGAACGAGCCCAAGCCAATCAAAGCAGTTGGTCCAGTTGTAAACTGCGAATTGCCGAAATTGAAGTACTGATACTCAATTTTTCCCGACCAGTTCTGCGTGAACAGGTATTCAAGGCCGCCACCAACCGTGTAGCCGTCCTTGTTGCGGTTATAGGTGAAAGGGACCGCAGCGCCAGCAACGGTTACGTTTGTATTGTTGCTGTCGCGGAAGCCGTAGCCGCCCTTCACGTAAAGCAGGGCCGGACCCCAGGTGTAGCCCAGCCGACCTGTAACCGAGCCGATGCCGCGGTTACTAGAGTTGTTCGTCAACAGGCCTGCGCCGGCCGGATCGACGAAGGCGTACCCATTGCCGTTGCCGCCGTTCTTCCAGCTATAGTTGGCCTCGATGCCGACGACCCAGCTCTGGCCAAACTGATAGTCGGCACCGCCCTGAACGCCGCCGATGAAGCGACCGTTATTGTTGTTGCCAAACGTGCTGTTGCCATTCCAGTCTCCGCCGACGTGGCCACCGATGTAGAAGCCGGTCCAGTTATAGATTGCGACCGGCGCCATCGCAGGGGCCTTGGTGTACGGACGGGCAGCTAAATCCGCCGCGGCAGCCGGAGCGATTGAGCCGAGCGCCGCGATAGCGGACGCCGCGAGAAAGAGCTTCCTCATAATTTCCCCCAAAATATCGACGCCCAAAAATTAAGCGCTTTGCTATTTTCCCACATCTTTAGATTCGAAGATGTGATAAAAAAGAAACACTCATTTTAAATGCTTGGAAATTGAGGCCGGTACTGCAAGCCGATTAGACAGCAGCCATTAGTGGCGGTGAGCGGCATCTGCTGCTTCAAACGAAGAAAGTCTAAGCGTGTATAAGGCCCCTCTCATCGCGGAGCAGCTTCGCGATCTTGGATACGAGGTCTGGCTGCTTCTGGATTCCGACAAACCGCCAAACGGGGGGTCCTTGCGACGAGCCACCCATACAGGCGCGGCCCTCTGGGAGTGGCCTGACAACTGCTCGAGGGAGCAACGGCTGTTTCTCGACCTACCTTAGGCAGGAGTGCGCGCACTGATCGCCCTCGCAATCGAGCGCGTCGGACCGGACACCGTCGGCAGCGTCGCCGCCTTCCAGGCCTCGAAGCCGCCGTCGAGCATTTTCCGCCTAGGCGCCGGCATGCCGCAGCCACGCAGCAGCACCCTCGCAAAGTTTCAGGCGTTTTTTGGCAGATGACGATTGTGGACCGGCCAGTTGACGTGCCCCCGCCAAATTAGGCCAGTCTGACCTGGAATTTTCCATTTATCATCCCTGAAGGGACGAGGAGAGTTCTATGATAGTCCCGCGGTGCGCGCGATGAAAACCTACCGCTCTTCACATTGAAGGCGGCGTGATCGAACTCGTAGCCTTCGGCTTTTGGTATGGCGATGGTTCCGATTGGCCTCAGCGACATGGTGTCCTCACGGTTTGGCAAGCGCTGCCGGCATGGCGGGCGTCCGCCGCACCGTCTCCGCCGTCTTGAAGCGCGCGGGACATCACGTTGGCGCAGATCCAGAACAAGCGCGCCAGGACCTTTTCAAAGGCAAGACGGTGCCGCTGGGGACCCATGCGCCGCGCTGGCTGGAGCGCAGTTGAAAACTGTTCGCAGGCTTGCAGATTTTTGAACGAGATTCGTACGTGCGCATGAGTTTTTTTGATTGTTTGAGCCGCCAGATGAGCACTATTAGCGCTGGGACAAGACAAAACACCGCGGATTGAGCGCGCCTCCGATATGGATGGTCGAGTGATAAAATTTACTGAACGATTTCCGATGCTTAGCCGCAATCGCGTGATGTTTGGCGCGGCCGTCGTAGCGGTCGCGATCGTCGGCGCCGTGGCGTTGTCGCGGACCGCCGAAACTCCGCGGCCTAATTCCGAAGTATCTAGCCAGTCGCGCAAGATCCCGACGCGCTATGTGACCGCCCCGGCCGAATGGGCCAGCCTGACCGTCGAGCCGGTCAGCGCGCGGGCGTTCCGCGCCGAGCACGTCACCGAAGGCAAGATCGCGGTCGACGAGGACAAGTCGACGCCGGTATTTTCGCCCTATGCCGGGCGGGTGACAAAGCTGCTCGCCAGGCCGGGCGACAGCGTCCGTGCCGGCCAGCCGCTGTTCACCATCGAGGCCGCCGACAATGTCGGCGCGCAGAACGATTTCATTACCGCGATCACCAGCCTCAACAAGGCCAAGTCGCAGCTCGATTTGGCGACGATCCAGGACAAGCGCGCCAAGGACCTCTCCGAAGGCCGTGCCATCCCGCTGAAGGACTATCAGAAGACCCAGGCGACGCTGCTGCAGGCGCAGAACGACCAGCGCTCGGCCGAAACCGCGCTGGAAGCCGCACGCAACCGGCTGCGCTTTCTCGGCTTTACCAATGAGGCGATCGCCGCGTTTCAGGACCAGGGCAAGATCAACCCGGAGACCACGATCTATGCGCCGATCGCGGGCGTCGTGGTGGCGCGCAAGATCGGCCCTGGCCAGTTCGTCAGCGCCGGCGCCACCGATCCGGCCTACGTGATCGGCGACCTCTCCACCGTGTGGCTCACCGCTTTCGTGCGCGAGACCGAAGCCTCCGAGGTCGAACTCGGCCAGGAGCTGACCTTCAACGTGCTGGCGCTGCCCGGCCGTGTGTTGACCGGCAAGATCAACTACGTCGCCACCGCGCTCGATCCTGCGACGCGCCGGCTGATGGTGCGCGCCACCCTGGACAATGCCGCCGGATTGTTGAAGCCGGAGATGTTCGCCACCGTGACGATCTACGCGCCGGGCGACCAGCCGACCGTCGGCGTGCCGCGCCAGGCGCTGATCTACGAGGGCGACCAGGTCCGCGTCTGGGTCGCGCATGATGACGACAAGACGATCGAGCTGCGCGTCATCAAGACCGGGCTGGTCAACGGCAACCTGGTCGAGGTCTCCGGCAATTTGCGGCCGGGCGAGCGCATCGTCACCAGGGGCTCGCTGTTCATCGACCGCGCCGCATCGGCGTCCTAACTCCCAGCTTCGGCTTTTCTGAAAGGTCCGATCTGGATGGATCGTCTCGTTGCCCTTGCCGTCAACCGCCGCTTTCTGATGGTGGGGCTGTTGCTCGCCGTGATGATCGGCGGGGTGTTCGCGTTCAATCAGCTCAACATCGAGGCCTATTGTGGCTATAGATTCGCTATTCGTTGGGGAGATGCGACCGATGATGGACCAGATCAGCAAGTCGTCGGCTGACGTCCGTAGTTCGATCGGGCGAGATCTTGTTGCCACCCAGCACGAAACCGGTGACACCATTCGATTTGCTGGCTCACTCGCTAAAATGTGCGCGGCACTTGCCTGAGTTCTCGGAGGCATCATTGCATTCTTCGTCGGACGAAGTGTCATTCGTCCGGTATCGGGCATGACGAATGCGATGACAACGTTGGCTGACGGTAAGACTGACTTGGAAATACCGTCTCTCGACGAGAAAGACGAGATCGGATCCATGGCACGTGCCGTGGATGTTTTCAGAAAGAATGCCATTGAAGTTGAGCGTCTGAAACGGCAACAGCAAGATATCGAGCAGCAGACTGCAGATCTGCGCAAGGCGGATATGCATAAACTCGCCCAATCGTTCGAGGATGCCGTTGGTGAGATCATACAAACCGTCTCGTCCGCGGCGACGGAGCTCGAGGCCTCGGCGAATACCCTGGCGTCGACGTCCCATAGAACCGAACAGCTATCGACGGTTGTCGCATCGGCGGCGGAAGAAGCGTCCACCAACGTACAATCCGTTGCGTCCGCAAGCGAGGAAATGAGTTCTACGGTGAACGAGATAAGCCGGCAGGTCCAAGAATCTTCGCGCATAGCCGGCGAGGCGGTCGCACAAGCCGTGCGAACCAATGATCGCGTAAACGACTTTTCCGTAGCGGCGAACAAGATCGGAGATGTCGTGGAACTCATCAGTAGTATAGCAGGACAGACGAATCTGCTTGCACTTAATGCAACGATCGAAGCCGCCCGCGCGGGCGAAGCGGGACGAGGCTTCGCCGTGGCGTCGGCGGAAGAAAAATCGCTGGCCGAACAGACGGCGAAAGCCACCGGGGAAATCGGAGATCAGGTGCGCGGCATACAAACCGCGACCGCAGAATCGGTTGATGCAATTAAGGAAATCGGCCAGACGATAGGCAGGATCGCCGAGATCGCTTCAGCGATCGCAGCAGCCGTCGAAGAGCAGGGTGCGGCGACGCAGCGAATTTCACGCAACGTACAGCAAGCTTCATAAGGAACCATACAAGTCGCATCGAACATAAGCGATGTGCAGCGTGGGTCGAGCGAAACCGGCTCGGCGTCGTCACAGGTACTTTCGTCCGCACAGGCGCTTGCAGCCGAGAGCACTAGATTAAGGTCGGAGGTCAGTAAGTTTTTGAATACCGTCCGTGCCGCATGACTTCCTTAGGTCGGACAACGGCTGTCGTCATAGCTTAGGGGCTCTGACGACAAAGTGCTTCGAACTGTGACTGCGTATGCAACGGTCCCTTGTGCTAAAAAAAAGCCTATGTATGAGAGCGCCACCCGTAGGCAATGCAGAGGCGCGATTTCCGTTGGTTCGGTAAGGATGCCGAAGTGGTGGCACCGATCACGCTGGGGCAGTTGCCAATCCGCTGGGTTCAGAACATGGTGTTCTGGTTTGTTGATGTCTCCGACACAGCCTGCATGACATCCCAATGCTCGACGATTTTGCCGCCTTCGACCCGAAACATATCGACGATCGCCTGGCCGCGATCGTCAGGCGTCCGCTTTGAATGCGAGTGAATGACCACGAGGTCCTTTTCGGCAACGACGCGCTTGACGGCGCTTGATGAATCCGGGTTCTGCTTGAAATACCCTTCAAAGAACCGCGAAAATACCTCTGGTCCGTCGGGGACCCGCGGGTTGTGCTGCGTATAGGTTGTTCCGAGGTACAGTTTGGCGGCCTCCGCTGGCTGATGTTTAGCAAAGGCCAACTCGTAGAACTGAACGACCACGCGTTTGTTCTCATCGGTCAATGGGTCCGCATGGGCGGTGCCAGCAACGGCGATGAATGTTGCGAGCATCATGGAGCTGAGTGGCTTGAACATGTAACGTCTCCGGACTGTCAGGTGTGTTGCGCCTGTGAGATGTGGGGAAATCTGTTTTCATCATCTTAGATTGTCATAACCGCTCCGGTTCAGTTTGCACCTAAAGGCAGGTTGTCCACCACATCTTGGCCCAACCGGCAGGGATGTGGGGGCATCCTTACCGCTGAGGGCCAGAAACGGCCGCGTGGTTAGCGGGTTGCTAGGCGCACTGCTCGGAAGTGCCCTGACAGCCCGAGGGCCTACGCCGCTCCGCCCCCCGGCTTACTACTCTGGCGTTGCGGTGAGGGGCCGGCATGGCGGATGGTCCGACAGTAGTACTGGGATGGTTTTAGGTATCGAATCCGCATTGTGTTTAAATCTGCGACTAATGATTTATGATCCCCGAGCGCCCAGTTACCTCGCGTGTTTCCCTAGAATTTAACAATCGCTGCAACAAAGGCGGCTCATCTGAGCCGCCATTTTATTTGAAAATTAGGGAACTTCGGCCGGTAAACTAAGATGTTTCATTCAAAGCCTTGAAACAGGATAAACTGCTACGTGCATCGACATACCTCATCCACTCCAGTTCAGCAGATATGATTCGAATGAAGAAATTGTCGTCCTTCCAAAACGAGACGCGGCGCCGACGGCGGCCGAGGTCGAAATTGTTGCTGTTCATTGTGTTGAGCGGAGTACTGGTTTTTGCTGCAGCCGCGACCATCTTATTTTTTGCGTTACGTCCGGTGACACTGCGCGTTGCAGTGGGGCCGCCGGGAAGCGATGATGCGAAATTGATTCAGGCGTTGGCGCAGAACTTTACTCGTGAACGAGGCCACATTCGGCTTCTTCCCATCACGACAGATGGAGCAATCGAAAGCTTGTCTCTATTCAGCCAGTCGAAGGCCGACCTAGCGGTGGCGCGGGGCGATCTTGAGATGTCGAACGATGCACAGTCGGTAGCCATTCTGCGGAAGAATGTCGTCGTCATATGGGCTCCTCCTTCAATACCCGCGAAGGGCGCTAAGAAGTCGACGGCAGTCAAGATCAAAAGCCTTGAAGACCTGACGGGAAATCGGGTCGGAGTCATTGGCAGAACCAAAGCAAATGTGACGCTTCTTAATGTAATTCTCCAGGAGGCCGGTGTCTCCCCTTCAAAGGTCGAGATTGTGCAGTTCGCCACCACGGAAATAGCATAGATGGCTCGCGACCAAACGATCGCAGCTTTCGTGGCGGTTGGGCCCCTTACCAGTAAAATTACGGCGGACGCAATCGCCATGACTGCCCGCACACGCGGCGAACCAAAATTTATTGCAATCGACGTGGGGGATGCGATCGCACAGAAACATCCGCTCTATGAATCCGAAGAAATCCCAGGAAGTTCGTTTAGTGCGTCTCCCGCCAGACCGGATGACAAGATAGATACCGTTGGCGTCAATCATCTCATCGTCGCCCACAAATCATTGTCGGAGGCGACCGTCGGTGCGTTCACGCGCGAACTGTTTGCAGCCCGCCAGACACTTTTAAAGGAATTACCGGAAGTTTCCAAGATTGAGACACCGGACACCGACAAGGATGCGGCACTGCCGGCCCATCGTGGCGCTGCGGCGTTCGTCGATGGCACCGAGCGAACGTTTCCAGAAAAGTACAGCGATTACATGTGGGGTGGAATCCTGCTGCTATCTGGCCTTGGGTCCGCAGGCGCATGGTTCCGCGGGTATTTAAGGAAAGACGAAACCTCCAACAATGCGAGGTTGCGAGACAGACTGGTGGATATGATTAGTCAGGCGCGGCGAGCTAACAGCATAGAAGAACTCGATAAGATGCAGGAAGAAGTAGACGAGATACTGCGCGATACTCTCGATTGCTTCGACGATGGTGCGATTGAGGAAGGTGCGCTATCTGCATTTAGCTTAGTGTTTGAACAATTCCATCAGGCGACCGCGCATCGAGAGGCGCGATTGCTGGGCCACCGAGCTAATTTGATAAGTATCGCACCGCAACTGAAGTGAAATTTTGAAATTACGACCTGAAGACCGAGTTAGCGCGCGTTTCGGTTCCGGCATAGTAAACCTGTGGCGGCGCAGGCAGTAACGCCACGGCGCGCCCTAACGCCGCCCCACCGAAAGCCTTCCTACGCCGCCGACGGCGATTTGACCATTCTCTGCTCTTGCGGGTGCCGGCAACAAGTGGACGCCCGGTCAACGTCACAGCCGCGATAGCTGCAGCGATTTGCACATGATCACCTGCCCCTGAACTTTCATCCAGTTGCGATTACAGTCTCGGCGGATGTGCTCTGAGACCGAAGTTTGGACCACTGGCAATTAAAGTTTTCCGGCGGGCTGGTTGCGCCGTCACGATTGAGCAACGAAATCGGGGTCTTTTGCCCGATTGCCCCATGGGGGGGCGCTCTTCGTTGTAGTATCTGCGCCAATCTTCCAATTTTGTCCGGGCGTCGTCAAGGGTGAGGAACCAATGAGTGTTCAGACACTCTGCGCGGAAGCGCCCGTTGAAGGCTTCGATGAACGCGTTGTCGGTCGGCTTGCCAGGCCGGCTGAAGTCCAGCGTGACGCGCCATTGACGTAGGCCCACAGATCGAGGCCACGGGAGATGAACTCCGAGCCCTGGTCGACACGGATGGTCTTCGGATAGCCAGCCACTGCGCAGATTGTCTGCAGCGTCTGAACAACATTCTCGGCCCGGTAGCTGAAGCGCGGATCCAGTACCGGCACATAGCGGGAGAAGAGATCGACGACCGTCGGCCTCATCACAGGTGCTAGCAGCGGCGAAGTCGCTGTCTTCCGATAGCAACCGGCTGAAATTTGAAGTTGTCAAATTCCTGAGTGCTGTCGGGGCGGCCTGATGCCGATGTTGGCCCGCGAGCGATCGCGGTTCAACGCTCGACAATAGCCAATCCTCCGAATAAGCGCTCGGACGCCGTTCTGGCAGCCACGAGTCCTCCGACCTCGCTTGGGGGTGGGCTCGGTCCCAGGTCGGTTCGGGCAATCGGCCGACCGAGGCCTTAGCGCCTGCTCTCGGCCCGCACAGTCTGCTCAGCGGTACGGCGCGCGGTGGCAGGTTGGAAGAGGGGAACGTCCGCCGTCCAGCCGTAGACCGATGCTTAGGCTATCTTGATCGTCCGCCGGACAAGAACCGTCCCTGGGGAAAAGCGGACTAAGTGTGCGCCACCCGCCGAGCCGAACAGCGATGGTCCTTGGTGGACGCTAATCTACCGCCAGGCACGCTGATTTACGCGGAGAAGGTTCGACCCCAGTTCCTCTCCCTCCGCCACTGCTGCTGGGCTTCCAATGCCACTTCCTAGCCAAAGCTCCAAAAAGCCCAATCAAATCAACCTGCCATGGCAGTGGTGCCGTACGGGAGAAGTGCCGATTTCGGAGATTTGTGGCCGGAGACGGCGTTTTTCTCCAAAGCTTAGTACTGCGGCGATTTAGTACGGTTTCCAAAGGCAGCCATTTAAGGTGTTTGAAGCTGCGGTCTCGCTGACGGTTCGAATCCCTGTCGGACATGGGACAACGACCGAACCCAGTTGGCATAGGTGCGTGCTGCGCCGCCACGACCGAAGGGTGCCAGGATCGGCGCCGGTGCTTGATCTCAACCTCAGGTCGCGGGAGAGTGTGCTTTTCTAGGGTGAGTAATAATGAAACGGGTTTTCATCAGCTTTAGACCAATGATAATATCGGCCGCCTCCCTTGAACGCTCGGTGAAGCACTAGGCCAGCGTGGACCTGCGCCGTCTTGAGCATAGGCGCTCTGGGGCAATGACCATGATCCGCGTCGAACGCTGCGGTCGGTTCACGATCTGGGCAATGGTCGTTCTGATCGTTGTGGATGGGGTTTCGGGTACTGGCCTAATTAGGCCACTCGGAGATCCGAAGTAGGCCTTTGCAATAAATGGTACCAGGCGGCCTAGTCGAAGGTAATTCCAATCCTGTTTTCTTTCCGCCAGACTACCCGGCACATTCGGCTGATCTGATCAGAAACAACGACGAGATTAAATTCAGACGGAATTCCTGCCGGGCTTTCAACAGACAGAGCAGCCCCCGTATCCGATAAGTTACGGACTGTGCAATCGATGCCGCCGCCGCCAAATTCGATGGTGCCAGCTTTGAAAACGCGTTTTCGCGGTGCAATCCTATGTTCGCTCATGAGTCGAACATAGGTTCTATTTCCTGAGACTTTCGTAAATAGTCCATCGCAATTTTTGAATTAGGCACTAGGGGTCGAAACAGGCCAGCACCGGGTTTCGATAAGCTAATGCTCTCTAATAAGTAGCCCGATGGCCACATGACCGTCAACTGGGCAGGCAGTATCTCGAAAAAATGCAGACAAATGGCCCGATTAAGGGGCCATTGAAGTCAATCCTCGTCGTTCACATCATATACGTGAATGATCCGACGCGTGTGCGGTTGAAATACGACGGCCCTGCGGTTTACGACGTCGTAGTGGTATCCTTCAACTCCGTACTGACGCGGTAATTCTCGCGATCCATGCGGGCCATATCCAAAACGTTGCCCGGGCGACAGATCGCCATAATATTCGTAGGACCGTGGACGTTCACGATCCCGGTAGATGTATTCACGAGCAGGCTCTCGTTGCTCAACGGGCATCGAGGAAGCCACGATCGCACCAATGACCGCGCCTGCGATAGCTGCCCCGGCGCGATCATCCGCTCTTGCGAGCCCGGGCATTAGAAGCAATGCTGCGGCCGCAGCGAAATTGAAAAAGTTAAGTTTCATAGCCAGTCCTTGCGCTACAATCTGTCAGCTTGCGAGACACTGGGTCAGGATAGTTAACGAAGCGTGAAAATCTCCACGAAGTGATCTTCTTGCGCATCTGCAAACTAGATTTTACCGACAGCCATCCATCCGGGCAATCGGCCGTGCTGCACATCATCGCTTTTGAGCGAGAGCTGAGGCCCCAAACGCAAACCGCCGCCACCTCCAGTCAAGGAAGCGGCGGCGATGGTTCTGCAAAAGCGCGCGGGGGTGCCACCTGCTCTTGCAGGATCACCGTGGCGCCAATGAGCAATCATGCACGCGTTGCTATGCGTGTGCTGGCTAGCTTGTGGCATTCATAACACCCGATGGCGTGGAGTGCTCGGCAGCAACAGTTTGCCAGCGATCTTCCTAACCGAGTGCGGTATTGCACGAGTACCGCACTCGGTTGGCAGGGAATCAGATGAAGGGACGGACGAGCCCATGATAGATGGGACGACGGACCCTATTTCGGGGTCAACTGCTCTTGCTGCCGCGCCCAATCGAGCGGAAGGGGTCCAAGCAGCCCGTTAAGTTCGAGACCAGCGGACTGCTGCCCTTCAAGGATCGATTGGATTATCGCTGGCGCCAATAGTGTCAAGCGCAACACGCGGCTGAGATATCACTCGTTGAGCCTCGTGTAAAAACGCCAATGGCCATGTCGCAGGTTTGGAGCATCTGATCATTGATTACGCTTTTAGGTGAGGGTCTAGGTATCGCTCAGGATTAACGGTGGCAGATGGGAGGCGCCCAAAGACAAGCGCGATCGTGCTATGAGTACGCGCAACTTTCGTCATGACTAGACCTCATCGTTGCAGGTTAGGGCCGGCAGGAAGTTCCAGCTTCCTCTCGGTTTGTTTTTCCGGTACCATAATAAAATGAAGGCCGTAATTAAAAATGGTACCAAAAAAGGACGGGGTAGACCTGCCGCCGGTCAAGGCGTTCAAATCGGCACACGTTGGTCGGAAACAACCGTTGCTGCAATTGAGGTTTGGGCGGCGCAACAGTCCGACAGCCCGGGCCGATCAGAAGCCATTCGCCGCCTTGTTGAAATGGGCTTGGCAGGCGCCACCAACGGCCGCCCCAAGAAATCCGCTGCATCCCCGAAATCGTCCGAACTTGCAGCGGTGCAGATCGATCGGCTAACCGACTAGAACGCACCAATCGAAGGCCGGAAAACTCGAAAGCGACGCCGGTTAAAAGGGCCGTCCGAGTTCCGCAGCGTCCGCGTCGACCGCAAAAAGCCTAAGTGATGGCCTAGATTCGGGGCATGGAGCGGCAACTAGCGAGCGCATCAATTGGAGCAGCCGGACGACGCTGACCATGTCGAAAGGCAGCATGACCAATTATTGGTATTGCTGGATCATGTACGCGCACAAGTTTACACTATGATAATCGCCGTGGTTCTCATCGCCGGCGTCGCCGGTCTCGGTTATGTTGCCGTTTATTTTCTAGGGCCATGAGGTCTCACTCAGGCGCCCCCACCAGCGTCGACGAGTTCAAAGACTGAAACACGTGCAGCGGTTATTGCGTCTCCTAAGGCTGACACTAGTCGTTTGAGCGTGCCTGATGAAATTGCTGCGGAAGCGCTGCGGCGAGCGCTGACCCTTCGCATCCAAGATGACCAGCCTCCAAGCCTTCCACCGCCAATACCACTGCCTCGGCCCCGGCCGATTGCGCGACCTCGCTAGCTGAATTTCACCTGTCGTTGACCAACGCGCCTTACCCTACCTTTTTCAGAATATGTTCGAGATCAGATATGACCCAGCAGAAAACACCCGCCGGCGGATCAGCCCGCAAGCAAGCCGAAGCGCTCTTCAAAACCCCAGCTAAGCCGGCGACCGGAGAGAGTGATGAAAAGATGGCGGCTTTCGCTAATCGCGACCGGCTGAAGGCGGAAAGACTTGCGAGGGAAGGCCACACGCCGACCAAACTGCGCAAATTTGTCGAAACACTTTCGAACGGCGTTGCTGGCCGTGTCGCATACGTCACCGTCGCGGCGGCGATGTCGTCGGCAGCCGACCTCGCGACGTGGAAGGAAGACTTCACCTTCAACGCTGCGGAAGCCATTCTAGCGGCGCCAGATCTGAAAGCAGTCTATGCGGCAGCGATCAAGGATGGTTGCGCCTTGGTTCAACCAGCGTAATTTTAGATCAGCGCGGGGTAGTAACGGTGAATTCTACTCCCAAGCCGGACCTGCCTGACCACACGCTGATTGTCGACCTTGAACTACCGGCGCGCATTCTAAACGCGCTCCAACGAAATGGCTTCGCGACGGTAGGCGAGGTCCGCGAAACATCGGATCAGAATATTCTCAGCATGCAGGACATCGGGCCGCGATCGCTAAAATTCCTGCGGACAGCGTTGGGTGGCCCAAACCACAGAGATTGACCTGCAACGGCACATTATCGTTTTCTCAGTTTTATGCCGACGCAACAAGAAGCCCTTGTCGAACGCTACATGCAGGCTGCCGGCATCGCAGCCGTATCGATCGACGTCACCGGTGCGATCGGCTTGGTCGACGTAGTCGGCCTTAATCGCCCGCGGGACTAGCTTTGGTTATGCTGCCCCGCCGGCGATTACCGACGGCTTTATCAGTCTTCGACCGCCGGTCTGGCGGGATCGCTGGCGCCGACGGCCTCCGTCGACGTTGTCGAGAAAGCCGCACGGGCGTTGCGCATTCCCCTAACGCGTCACGAGGATACCGCACGAGTACCGCACTCGGTTGGCAAGAAATCAGGTGGGGGCGCGGACGAGCCCAGGAGGGATTGGGCGATCCTCCCTATTTCGCGATCAGCTGCTCTTGCTGCCGCGCCCAATCGAGCGGAAGGGGTCCAAGCAGCCCATTAAGTTCGAGACCATCGGACTGCTGTCCTTCGAGGATCGACTGGATTAGCGCTGGTGCCAGCAGCGTGAGCCGTAATATCCGGCTGAGATACGACTCGTTGATGCCTTCTGCTTTCGCCAAATCTCGGACGGTGGCGTGCCGGCCGGACTCCAGCATGTCCCGCCACCGATGGGCGCGAACGACCGCTTTGACCAAGGTGCTGTCGATACGAGCGGCCCGCGGGATCCAAGGCGCCGCATCGGGCGGTGTCACGACCTGCTTGCGGCCTGCTTGGTGGCGCAGCGTGATGGGAATGTGAACCGAGATCGTTCGGCCGTCTCGGCTCAGCGTCGGGCGGCGGGATTTGCCGACAATCAGGTTCTGCTGAGCTGTCATGCGGCCTCTTTCTGCGGGGCAGTGGCACCGCGGAGATCGTTGCAAAGCGAGGTCAGGCCATCGACCCGCAGGCGGAGGTCAATGCCGGTCGGGCTGATGTCGACCCGCTCGACCAGCAGCTCGATAATGCGGGCCTGTTCGGCTGGGAAGAGTTCAGCCCACAGAGGCTCGAATTCCACGAGCGCACTTCGGACATCGTTCTCGTCGAGTGACGTGCCGGCTTTCTGCGCCGCGCGCCAGGTGGCGACGATGACCTCTGGTGCGAGCAGCAGCGACCGAATTTGCTCAATCACGATCCGCTCGATCTCCGCGGCCGGGACCTGGCGGACTGGGCAGGCATCCGTCCCCCGCTTCAGGACGCTTTGGCTGATGTAATAGCGGTAGAGCCGACCGTTTTTCCGGGTGTGGGTGGGCGACATCGCCGCGCCGTCAGGTCCAAACAGCAGCCCTTTCAGGATCGCCGGGGTCTGTGCCCTGGCGCCGGCAGCCCGCCTTCGGGGGCTGTCTTTCATGAGGGCGTGGACCTGGTCCCAGAGCTTGCGGTCGATGATGGCCTGGTGCTCGCCGGGGTAGGACGTGCCCTTGTGAACGGCCTCGCCAACGTAAACGCGGTTGCTCAGCAGCTTGTACAGCACGCCTTTATCCAGGAGGTGGCCGTACCGGTTCGTCGCCCCCTTCGCCACCAGCTCTCTGGCCAGCAAGGTCGCGGACTTCAGGATCAGGAACCGCTTGAAGATGCCTCGCACCGTCTCAGCGTCGGCATCATGGATAATGAGCTTGCGACCATGGACTTCATAGCCAAGCGGCGTCCAACCGCCCATCCACATGCCCTTCTTACGGGAAGCCGCGACCTTGTCCCGGATCCGCTCGCCGGTGACCTCGCGTTCGAATTGACCGAAGGACAGCATCACGTTGAGCACCAGCCGGCCCATTGGGCTGCGGGTGTCGAACGACTGGGTGATGGACACGAAGGTGACGTTGCGCGCGTCGAAAGTCTCAACCAAATTGAGAAAATCCAGCATCGACCGGGAAAGCCGGTCGATCTTGTAGACAAGGATGATGTCCAGTTTGCCGGCCTCGATATAGGCGAGCAGCCGCTTCAGCGCAGGTCGCTCCAGAGTTCCCCCGGAAATGCCCCCGTCGTCATAACGGTCGGGCACGAGCGCCCAGCCTTTGGCGCGCTGGCTGACGATGAACGCCTCGCAGGCCTCTCGCTGGGCCTCCAGCGAGTTAAACTCCATGTCGAGGCCCTCCTCGCTGGATTTGCGGGTGTAGACCGCGCACCGCATTTTGCGGACCGGGGACGGGGCATCACCACGATGCGTGGACTTCTGACCTCCATCGGCAGCGGCCGTTGCAGATTTGGGCTCGACCGACTTGCTGCGGCGGACGCTCATGATTTCACCTGGTGATTCTTGAGGCCGAAGAAGACCCAGCCGTTCCACTTGGTGCCGGTGATCTCCTGGGCCACTGACGACAGCGACTTGTATGGACGGCCGAGATATTCGAAGTCGTCGGTCCGGACCGTCACGCAGTGCGAAATGCCCTGCCACTCCCGGATCAACTGCGTGCCGGCGATCGGCCGATTTACCGGGCGGGCTTTCCGCTCGGCGACGCTCTTGGCGTCGTATTGCCTGGCCATGGCGCGGAGGCGGTCGACCGTCTCGCGGGCCAGGCCGCCGTAGGCCAGCTCCTGGATCCGATAGGCCAGCCGGCTCTCCAGGAAAAGCCGGTTATACTGGGGTGGTTCGCTGTCAAACAGCTCCCGCCATTTGGCCCTCAAATCCGCGGCGGATGCGCCCTTTAGGGCCGCCAATTGGCTCAAAACGGTGTCATTCACGTGCCGATATCCTCGCATTTGCGATGGACATGACCGAGCGATCCGGGCTCGAAGTCGAGCGGATTATCTCGATTTTCGGCTGAAATCCGACTGGACTTCCGGTCCTGAAGACGCAAAAGAGCTGCCGCTAAAAGGGCGGCGATTTCGGTCAGTCCGTCGTGGCGATCTGTCGTCATACAACGTTGATCGGCGTACAGGCACGCATCGGTCCAACAGTTTCATATGAAACGGTAGAGCGGCGCAGCGCATGGGACCTGAGCGTAGTTGCGAGATGTATAAACAGCGGATCAGCGCAACGCGACGTCACCGATGGCTTAATCTTTGATCTGCCGATCAGTGATTCGCGCACGGGGAGTACTTGATGGAGCACGTGGTTTCAGCATCTGGAAAAGCGCTCGATAATCTGAGGGGCCTCATGCTGCGCGACGCATTTCTGCGGTATGTCCTGCAAGATGAGTCGATCGCCGAGGTGAGCGCGCGGCTATTGGAGGCGCGGCCGCAATATTCTTCCATTTTCCGCGAAGGGCAGGCGCCCGGCCCAACCGTGAACTTTTTGTGGCCTTTGCACAGAAGTGAGAACGAGCTCGCGGCAGTCTTCGTGCACCGCTTACTCTTCGTTTTGGGCGAGCCACTGCCTCAGCCAACGGAGCTGGAGAGAGTAGCGGCAAAGTCGATTGTCGAGCGCATCGACCAGCTTGTCAGCGGCTTGTCGTGTGGGGAACTCGTCGCAATTGGAACATTCGCTACAACAGGAGCTGAGGTAAATGTCAGCGCCGCTCAGTGGCGACGGAAAGATCTGGTCCTAGATGTTCAGAACAGCAACATTTGTGAGATGCTGAACAATCGGCCCGTAAATATTTGGAGTGGAGTCTGGCTTGAAACGGCAGATCGGCGGGATTTCTCGACGCCATTGGCATCCTTGCCCACGGATGACAATCGCTACTCTAAGACCCAAAGGCAGACCGAAACCAAGGGCAAAGCTCGCCGAGAATGCCTCGATTGGCTTATATCGATGACATCTGACAAAAATTGTCTACCAATGTCCAATCCAGCTTTATGGGATATGGCGAAGACAAAGTGGCCGGGCAAGATCGGGAAGCGCCAGTTTAGCCTCTGCCGGGATGAGGCACTTGCCAAATTGCCCGATAAAGAGCGGGCATTGTGGACCCGGCCAGGGCCTAAGCCTAAAGCGAACTAATTCGATTCGCTTCACTGCGAATTCGCATAGGCTATTTTTCAGTGCGTCATCTTAGTCAGTCTTGCTGCATCGAACTTGATGCGGTGATGACATGTCTACAGAGCGACCCCCACAAGACCTGGATAGGCTGCTCAAGGAGCAGGACGCGGCTGAGCTTCTGAGCCTCTCAGTTCGAACCCTCCAATCATGGCGAACACGATTGGCCGGTCCTGCCTTCGTTCAGGTGGGGCGGGCGGTACGCTACCGGCGGCAGGATCTGCTCACCTGGATCAGCGCCAACACTTGCGGTGGCTCAGACGGGCGCCGGCCATGAGCAGCACCTCGGAGATTGAAGACGCTCCCACGGAGCCCCGCTTTCGACGGGTTGAGCTGTCCCGAGCATCGCTATGACTGAGTCTGGGAGGCGGAAGCACAGCGCGGAGACGCGCGCCAAGATCCGTGCAGCCAATCTCGCTCGCTGGGATGATGCTGAAAAGCGAGCGAAAGTGAGCGAGGCGACAAAAGCTCGGATGGCCGACCCGGCTGTTCGTCAGCGAATCAAAGACGGTATGCGCCGTGCCTCCATTCAGAAGGACGAATTACGCGAACTGCGTGCTGTTTGGGCCGCCACCAGTCCGGCAGCACAAGCGCGATTCATACTGAGTTTAATGTCAATCGCATCGCTTGAAGACGCCGATCGCGATGGCTGCAATGGGTGAGGTAATTCCGGCAGCTCGGAGCGCACTCAAGACGTTTACCGCTTTGAAGCTCGCAATGCTTGATGAAGCCGCCATTGACGAGCGCTTGACCCACCTCGACTTTCGCCTTTTCTATTACCTCGCGAGCGCATCGGATCGCGAAACTGGCATCGCTCGCCGTAAGCAACAAGTAATTGCTGAAGCTTTGAACGTAACGCGACGGGCTGTCCAGCTCAGCGCGGGACGCCTGGCCGCGTCTGAGTATATCTCTGTGCTAATAAAGGAAGGCGGCAGCTACACGCATGGCTACGTGATTGAGGTTGATAGGGCGAATGCCAGTTCGCTTTTTCAAAACCCAAAGGCGAACGTGGATTCGCCTTTGGCTAGAAAAAGGCGAACCTGCACAGTAAAAAAAGCGAACGGAGACCCCGATAAAGGCGAACCGCCATTCGCACCAATTCTTCCTGTAGCGCGACAATCAGGATGAGAATCCCGCGACAATCAGGATGAGAATGCGCCGCTGCTGGGGTGACGAAGGGAGGGCGTAGCCCGACCGGAGGCACCCCAGCAGCGGCGTGTCGGCCCGAAGGGGCCTCATTGGCGGTAACGGCGGCTGGTAAAGCATCGGCTTCTCCTTCGAGAGGACCAGTGCTTTGGCCGGCCGGCATGTCACCGATCAACAAATGAGGCTTTTCATGAGCTTGCGTCGCAACCATTCGCCAGCCGTCGCCGCTGCAAAGGCTGGTTTCAGCACCTCCGCCGCCTACCGATACGAGAAGGATCCCCGACTTCCGACCCAGAAGAAGGCGCGCCGCGCACGCCGTCGAGCCGATCCGTTCATCGACGTTTGGGAGAACGAAGTTCTGCCGATACTGAGGGCCGCCCCCGGATTGCGGCCGATCGCCGTGTTCGAGGAACTATGCCGGCGGCATCCGGAACTGGGTTCTGGAACGCGGCGGACGCTCGAGCGGCGCATTCGGGCATGGCGGGCGGTGAACGGGCCGGATCGGGAGGTGATCTTCCGTCAGGAACATCCGCCGGGTCGCATGGGGTTGTCGGACTTCACCGAGGTCGCCGATCTCGGCGTCACCATTGCGGGCCAGTTGCTGGACTGCCGGCTCTATCACTTCCGGCTGCCTTTCTCCGGCTTCGAACACGCCCATGTCGTGCTCGGTGGCGAAAGCTTTGTCGCGCTGGCGGAAGGCTTGCAGAACGCGCTGTGGTCGCTGGGCGGGGTTCCGGAGCAGCACCGCAGCGACAGCCTGTCGGCCGCGTTCCGCAATCTCGGAGCCGATGCCAAGGAGGATTTGACGACGCGCTATGAGGCGTTCTGCGGCCATTACGGCATGACGCCGACCCGCAACAATCCCGGCGTATCGCATGAGAACGGCTCGATCGAAAGTGCGCATGGCCATCTCAAGAGAGCGCTGGCCGATGCCCTGCTGCTGCGTGCCTCACGCGACTTCGACGATCTTGCGGCCTGGCGGGGTTTTGTCGACGAGATCGTTGGCCGCGGCAACGCGCGCAATGCCAAGCGTATCGATCAGGAGCGGACGGCGCTGAAGAAACTGCCGGTGCGCAAGACCGCCGATTATGAGGAGGTCAACGTCGACGTCACGACCTCCAGCGCCTTCACGTTGCGCAAGGTGTTTTACTCGGTCCCATCCCGCCTGATCGGTCACCGGCTGCGCGTACGTCTTTATGACGACCGGCTCGAATGCTTCCAGGGCGCCACGCACATCATCACCTTGCGACGCGGGCGAACCCAGCCCAACGGCAAACACGGCCACGTCATCGACTATCGCCATGTCATCCATTCGCTGCGCCGCAAACCGATGGCGCTGCTCAATCTGGTCTATCGCGACCAGTTGTTCCCCCGCCGCGTCTACGCCCGTGCGTTCGACGCCTTGCTCGCCGGCATTGGCGAAAGACCAGCCTGCCGTGCCATGGTCGGGCTTCTGGCGCTCGCACATGAACGGGCCTGCGAGGCGGAGCTCGGTGCCGTGCTGCAAGCCACGCTCGACGACGGCATCCTGCCGGATCTCAAGGCGCTGATCGAACGCTTCCGACCGAAGGGCATGGCACTACCGGTCGTCGTCGTCACGCTGCCCTCGCTCGCTATCTACGACCAGATTGCCGCGGCTGTGGGAGAAGCCGCATGAACGCGACCGTCAAGATCGACGCCGCCCGTGTCGAATTGCTGCTCAGCGAACTGCGTCTGCCCGGCATCAAGCTGATCTGGGCCGCCCTGGCGGAAACCGCCGATAAGGAAGGCTGGCCCGCCGCCCGCTTCCTGGCGGCCCTGGCTGAACAGGAGATGGTGGAGCGAAACCGTCGTCGCTTCGAGCGTCATCTGGATGAAGCCCGCCTGCCGCCGGGCAAGACCCTCGCTGCATTCGACTTCGATGCCGTGCCGATGATCTCAAAGGCGCAGGTGCAGGCTCTCGCCGCCGGTGACGCCTGGCTCGACAAGGGCGCCAATCTGTTGTGTTTTGGTCCCCCTGGCGGCGGCAAATCGCATCTGGCAGCGGCGCTCGGCATGTCCCTGATCGAAAACGGTTGGCGCGTGTTGTTCACCAGAACCACCGATCTCGTGCAAAAGCTCCAGATCGCGCGCCGCGATCTCACGCTTGAAGCGGCGATCGCCAAACTCGACAAATATCACCTGCTGATCCTCGACGATCTGGCCTATGTGACCAAGGATCAAGCGGAGACCAGCGTTCTGTTCGAGTTGATCAGCGCTCGCTACGAACGCCGCTCGATGCTGATCACCGCCAATCAGCCATTCGGTGAATGGGGAAAAATCTTCCCGGATCAAGCTATGACCCTCGCGGCGATCGACCGCCTCGTCCATCACGCCACGATCCTCGAAATGAATGTCGACAGCTATCGCCGGAAAGAGGCTCTCGACAAGGCTCGTGGAGCCGGACGACCGCCAACGCGCGCGACAATCAAAGCGTCATCCTGATTGTCGCTCCACGACAATCAACTCTACAGCACGCGATTATCGCTTGCGTTATCGTCAGGCCGCGACAATCATCCCCACGCCGCGACCGCTAAATTGCCATCCTGATTGTCGCGCTTCCCATCCAGATTGACGCGCTACATCTTCCCTTGAATTCCCTTGATATCCCTTTGGGGGGCCGATGCCTGACGTCGTTCTTGCAAGTTTAAGAAAGTGGCTTGGCGATGATATCTTCAGAAGCTGGATCGCCAAGCTTACGATCGCTGGCGTCGCGGATGGTACAGTCACGCTGATGGCTCCCACACCTTTTTACGCGGAGAGAGTTATGCGTGATTATGAAAAGCCACTGATCAATGCGTGGAGCACCATAGATCCCTCGATTGAGCGCGTCGCTGCCTTTGCCGCAAAACCTGGGATTTCCAAGATATAAGCTGGATAAGGCGAAAGTCTGGATGGTTGGGGAGTCGGACCGGTTAGGGTGTTTTATCCAGAGAAAGTCTGACCTCAATCCAGAAAGCCCATCAGGGAGCACACCGGTGATCATGGTGCCAATAGGGGCTTTGGACTGGTTAGGGTGCTTCGCATGGGAAGGAAACAATGCACAAAGCCATCCGTGCGTTCAGCAGCAAGGCGCGAGACCGCCAATATCGATGCTAACGGAAGCAGCTGTAGCAACCGGTAAAAACGTTTTACAGGTTGCTCACATGGGGGCGGAAGTCGCGAGCCTCCGATATTCCATCCACTCCAGCCAGAGAGGGGGGGTGGCCAAAACTCTAGAGGGCAGGGGCATCGGACCGGTTAGGGTGTTTCATCCAGAAAAAGTCTGACCTCAATCCAGAAAGCCCATCAGCGAGCACGCCGGTGATCATGGCGCCAAGCCATCCGTGCGTGACGCGGCAAGGCGCGAGACCTCACCTGGCGACGCTGACGGGAGCAGCCGTAGAAACCGGTAAAAACGTTTGACAGGTTTTTCTTATGGGAGCGGAAGCCCTTGGCCTTCGAGGCTGCATTCACTCCAGCCCGAGAGGGGGGGTGGTCAAAACTCTGAAGGTTAGTGGCATCGGACCGGTTAGGGTGGTCCACACGCAAAAAGTCGGTTTTTAACAACTAAAAGCCCACTTGCTCCCGATCCGTCAACGCGTCTGATGCCAGCGAAAAGTTCGGCGGAATTAATACAAAAAGCCACTCCCGTTGTTTTGCCGTCGACCGTCTCTACTGCTCATAACGTGCCGCCTGTATAGATGCTGTCAAAGCATGGGATGACCGCGTAACCACAGAGTCAGACGATACAAGCGACCGCTGCTTCGAAACGCTCGCGCGTCAAAGCGGCTACCCTATGCAATCGCCCTAGATCTCGATCGCAAATCGGCAGGCTGAAATCATGATGCGCATCGCATCAGAATTTGGATTTAGGCCGGCGAGCACGAGCAGGATCTCAGTGCCAGACGAGAGCCGTCTGCCCTTGTTTGATCAGTCCACCGTTTTGCGAGCATCGGAATGATCGACATGAACGGGAAGCGAACGAGAGCTCGGCGGCGGCTTCAAAGGATGCTCGCTGATCTTGCGAAAGCGCGTAGGCCGGGCGATTAACGCTGAGATCGTGTTAGCCCTTGTACTACGCCGCTCTTACTTCCCGCAAAAATGCATCGACCTGCGTCTTCAAATCTTTGCCGCTCTGCGATAGGTCCGCGGCGGATTCCACGACGCGTGAAGCGGCGGCACCGGTTTCGCGAGCGGCTTCATTGACCCCGACGATGTTTTCCGAAACTTCGCCGGTGCCGCGGGCGGCGTCGGCGACGTTGCGGGCGATCTCCAGGGTAGCCGCGCCTTGTTCTTCGACCGCGGCAGCAATCGCACTGGCGATCTCGCTGACCTTGCCGATGGTCGCGGTAATGCCCTGGATCGACCCCACCGACTGCCGCGTGGCGTTCTGGATCGCGCTGACCTGCGCCGATATTTCGTCGGTCGCCTTGGACGTCTGCGTCGCCAGTGCTTTCACTTCGGACGCGACTATCGCAAAGCCGCGGCCGGCTTCGCCAGCACGCGCCGCCTCGATGGTGGCGTTGAGCGCCAGCAAATTGGTCTGCGCAGCAATCTCGCTGATCAAGTTTACCACATCACCGATCTTTTGCGCGGCGGCGGCGAGGCTCTGGACTTCGGCATTAGTGGCGTTGGCCTGGTTAACGGCGTCGCCTGCAACGCGGGCGGATTCATTGACCTGCTGGGCGATCTCGCTGATCGAGGCATTAAGCTCCTCGATCGCGGCGGCGACGGCCTGCGCGCCTTGGGTGGCAACTTCAGAAGCGGCGGCGACTGCGGCAGTCTGGCGGGTGGCGTCGGAGGCGGTGGCGGCCATGGACTGCGCGGTGCTGCGGAGTTCGCCGGCCGCGGATCCCACGGCGTCAACCACGCCGCCGACACCGGACTCGAACCTCGCCGCCAGCGCATTCATACTATCGCGGCGCTCCAACTGGCTGCGTTCGCGCTGCTGCTCCTGCGCCGCGCGCAATTGATCCGTCTCGATCAGGCCTTCCTTGAAGATTGCCACGGCGCCGGCCATGGAGCCGATCTCGTCCTTGCGGCCGGCGCCGGGAATCGCCACCGCATGGTTGCCGGCAGCTATGGCGCGCATCGCCGCTTCCAGCGTGCGGATCGGTTTCGCCATGCCGCGACCGACAAAGGTCGCGATGCCCGCCGCCAGCAGCAGCACGCACACAGAAGCGATGACCAGCCAAGTCAGCGCGCTGCGCGTCAGCGCCGCGTAGGCGGTTACATCGCGCACGATCTCGAACACCGCAACCGGCTGATCCGAGAAGTTCCTGATGACCCCGAAAGTGGTGGCCGAGGGACGCCCGTTGGTTTCGCCGAACTGGATCACTGTCTCACCGCCCATGGCGCGGCGGATGGCGGAACTGTCAGCGGTCGCACCGGTCAGCGTTGTGGCGAGCGTCTTGGTGGACTGCCCGTCGAGCTGATGGATCGCGACGTCCAACTTGAAGCGGCTCTTCATGCTGTCGACGAATGTCTTACCGAACGGCGCGCCAATATCGACCGTGCCGACCACAGTATTGCCGTCGCGCATCGGACTGGTGCCAAAAATGTTTAGCACATCGCGCCCGGCCTCGATGCCGCCGACGGCCTTCCCGGTATTCATCACTTGCACAACCATCTTGCGTCGCGCCGACAAGTCGTCGTCGAAGGCGGTGACATTGTGGGCGCGCGCAAAGGCGACAGCCGGCGGAATTTGGATGGTGATCAGTTCTAGGCCGCTCGGCGTGATCCGCTGCATGGCTTCCTTGAGTAATGCGAGCGTGCCGGCCCGGTCCCTGGCGCGCACCACATCCTTGAGCTGCGGCATCGACGCCAGCGCGTCCGCGACGGCAAGCGCGGCCCGTGTGTCAGCGTTGAGCGCGGCGGTCAAGTTGGCGTAGTCGTTCTGCGATTCCCGGTTCAGCGCGACATCGACGATGGCCTGTTGTTGCCATGAGCTGAAGGCAGCAACGACGCCGCAGGCACCAGCCGCCACTAGCGTGATTGCGAGGACCATACGTGCTGAAATGGACGTGAGTGTCTGCATGTTGCCCCTCGACCCCCCGAAATAATTTTTTTGCTGCACCGCTAATATCCCACAACAGTTAGGGAGTTAGCGTGAAGAAGGTATTAAGGGATACCCGGCTGAACTGTATGATCGCCAGTACCTCGCTCAGCGACGGAGGGGGGGTATCAAAACTCTGAGGGGAAGGGGCATGGGACCGGTTAGGGTGGTCTACACGCAAAAAGTTGTTTTTTTAATCTGAAAAGCCCACTTGCTGGGCGTAATCCGCACCCGAGCATTCAACGGAAATAATACAAAAGCCACCTCGCGTTTCGGATACGCCTTCGGCCATGGACCGCTTCTGGCGCGAAGCGGTCAGTCATGGATATGTCCGCTCTTAGGGGCAGTACAGACATGCCGGGGCTAAGACTGAGGTCGCCATTTGACCCATAGCGGACCTGAATTAATGGCTTCCGAGAAATTCAGCTTTTGACCGGTAGCGGACAGATAGGGAACGGAGGCGCTGGCGAACGACACCCGGGTCCGTAGTTTGAAGGTGTCAGCCTTTTGAATTCCCGAGTTTCACCTGTGGGCGTCCTCAGATTCTATGTCGTCCTACTAACAAGATTACAGATTTTACAGCTAATTAACACGTTAATGGAAAGGTGATGCCTATCTGCATCCCCCTCGAAGAGATTTGTGGCCCGATGAGTTTCGTCCGCCGAGAAGACGCTGCCCTACAATTGCCGATTTGGGCTGCAGTCTTCCTAACGCTCATTTGCGTTGCGATCTTCGCTATGAGTAGCTGGCGGGAATGGTCCACGAGGAACGCTGAGCTAAAGAATACAGAAATCGACATGGCAAACCTTGCGCAGTCGCTCGCGCAACACGCCGCCGATACATTCGAACTGGCCGACACGGTTCTCAATGGCGTCGTCCATCGACTTGAAGTCGACGGCAATGGCCGCGAAGCCATCACGCGGCTTCAGACCTTCATCGATATGCGCAGACCAAAACTGGGCCGTATCCGCGGCCTGTTCGTCTACGACGAGACCGGACGTTGGCTCGCAACGACCGAACCGGTGAGCCTGAACGGTCTGAACAACAGCGATCGGGAATATTTTCGCCGTCACGCTGAATCAGACGATCGCGGTTTGCTGATCGGCCGGCCTGTAAAAAGTCGTTCCGGCGGACAATGGATCATTACCGCCTCAAAGCGTTTCAACCATCCAGACGGCTCCTTTGCGGGCGTCGTGTTGGCCACCGTTGACGTCGCATACTTCGTGAAATTCTTTGATAGATTTGATCTCGGAAAGAAGGGCGCGGTTTCTCTCCTCAGTGCCGATGGCATCATGCTCGCGCGCAGCCCCGATGATGGAACTTATGTCGGACGGGATTTGTCGAACACACCGTTTTTTAAGGATCGTGCCGCGCGTCCAGCGTCGGGCGCGTATTATTTCACATCGCCCCTGGATGGAGTCCAACGGCTGAGTTTCTACAGGACGAGCGAGCATTTTCCCCTTCTGATCCTAGCTACCAAAGCACAGGATGAGGTGCTGGCCCCGTGGCGCAAGGATGCCGCCGTGCGAATGACATTCGTCCTCGCACTGCTGCTCATAATTGCCGTCATTGGCGTCTTTTTCGTTCGGCAATTGCAGGTGCGTCAACGAATGGCCGCTGAACTTGTAGCCAAAGAGGCGGACTTTCGCTTGCTCGCTGAGGAATCCAGCGACATGGTCACTCGCATCGGAATGGATGAGCGCATTCAATATGTTTCGCCGTCATCGAGCCGGGTGGTGGGCTGGCCACCGGAACAGCTAATGGGGACGCCGGCGCTGGCGGGCGTGAACGCGGAAGATCTCCCGAGGGTAAAGGCGCTGGTGGCAGCCTTGAAGCGGGGCGAAGAAGAAGACGCCCGGATCGTGTATCGCAGCCGTCATCGGGAGAAAGCGGAGGTATGGATCGAATCCACCATGCGCGTCACCAGGGAGTATGAAACGGGAGCCATCAACGGCGTCGTCGCGATATCGCGCGATATGACGGAGCATAAAGACCTTGAGCAGAAGCTGTCTTCGCTTGCGACCTTAGATGGCCTAACCGGAATAGCCAATCGCCGACATTTCGACGAACAACTGGAGAGGGAATGGGCAAGGGCGCGACGGGATGGCACTCCATTGTCACTGCTAATGATCGACGTCGATCATTTCAAGAAATACAATGATCGATACGGACATCAGGCTGGTGACGTTTGCCTGAAGTCTGTTGCGCAGGCGCTGGCCGCAGCGGCTCGACGACCCGCCGACGTAGCGGCAAGATACGGCGGAGAAGAGTTTATTCTGCTTTTGCCCGATACCGATCGCGCCGGATGCGAACTGATGGGAAGCAAGATCAGGGACTCTCTTGCCGTCCTTGGCATCGATCATCAGGCGAACCTCCCATCCCAAAAAGTGACCGTGAGCATCGGAGGCGCAATAGCTTTCGTCCAAGACGCCAAAGCGTCAAGCTCATGGCTGGTCGAGGCAGCAGATCGAGCACTGTATGTTGCGAAGCATGAGGGGCGCGATCGACTAGTGACGTCGGGCACAATAGCAGAGTTGTCGAAGGGAAGGAATGCCTAAGGCCCTCGGAACCATCAAGAACACCACGGTCTCGACTGATGGAACAATCGGCCACCTTCATAGCGCTACCAAGTACCTGCGAACCGCCAAGTGACCTAAGATCAATCTCTTCCGCTATTGGCACGCCGTGGTGCTGCTGCGCAGCAGCACGTCGACTATCGATGCAGAGCGGACTCTGGCGCGGCATCAGCCTGGCGGATTTATGGTTTCATGGCCTAGGGCCTTTTGGTGGCCGCTCCGAGATGAAGGGGGGGGGGTGAAAACTCACAGGGTTAGGGGCGTCGGACCGGTTAGGGTGTTTCATCCAGGAAAAGGCTGACCTCAATCCAGAAAGCCCATCAGCGCGCACACCGGTTATCAAGGTGGCAATAGCGGCATCGGACTGGTTAGGCTGCTCACGCAGGGAGGAATAGTCCCCGTCCTGGCAGAGCTTGCTCTTGGGGGGGGGGTATCAAATCTCTACGGCCTAGGGGCATCGGACCGGTTAGGGTGGTCCCCACAGAATAAGTTCAAAGTTCAATAGAGAAAGTCGCACGCTCAGAGCATCTGACTCTGCCAGACGCTTCATTTGCCCCCGGAATGCGTTCCATAACAACTGATGTACGAATCAGCCTCGCCTCTTTCTACTAGGTAATTGAATGTCGCCCAACGCGTGATCGTATCAAGTCGGGCCTGCTGTCATTAGGGCCAACGATGATGCAGGTCGTCGATCACAAACGCGTGGGCATGTCCCGCGTGTTCGCCGTGCACGTGAGGATGGTTCGAAGGCAGATCGGGATGGCGGTGCGGGACCACATCGTTGTCCGACGCGAGCCACACCGTTCGGGCTAGTAAAACGCCGGAGAGCGCGACCGCTGCGAGCACAAGCAAGGTCGGCACCAATCCCGCCCCCGAGCCAAGCCAGCCGGCCAGCGGATAAGTCAGCAGCCAGCAGGCGTGCGACAGGGCGAATTGCGCGGCAAAGACAGCGGGCCGGTCGGCTGCGTGCGCCGAGCGCCGCAGTAAGCGTCCGGACGGCGTCATGACGGCCGAATAAGCGACGCCGAGCACCGCCCACGTTGATAGCAGGCCCGGCCAGACCCACTCCGTGGCCACAGACGTCGATACCAGCAGGCCGAAACACAGAAGCGCCGCTGCGAGCAGCCCTGCCGCCGAAAGCATGACCGGGCGATCCGGCACCCGGTCGAGCAATCTCGGCAGCGAAAGTGCTGCCACCATAGAACCGCCGCCGAAACATGCCAGAGCGATGGCCACGTCGGTGTCCGATCTGTGCAGCATCCCGCGGACCAGCACGACGGTGTTGACGATCACCATGGCGCCCGCTGCGGCGACGGACAGGTTGAGCGCCAGCAGGCCGCGCAGGCGGGGCGTAGCGAGGTAGATGCGGATCCCGCGCGTGGTGTTGTCGTATATGCCTCGCTTGCGCTCCGACGCCTGGGGCTGAGGAATGGTTACCGACAGCACCAGGGCCGCCGAGCAGAAGAAGCCGATCACCGTTCCGAAGAACAACAGGTGGAAGGTGATCACCGTGAGCAGCGCCGCGGCCAGGATCGGGCTGACCAGGCTCTCCATGTCGTAGGCCAGCCGGGACAGCGAAAGCGCCCGGGTGTACTGGGCCTCGTCCGGAAGCACGTCCGGAATGGTCGCCTGGAAGGTTGGCGTGAACGCCGCAGAGGCCGACTGCAGCACGAAAATCAGTAGGTACACCTGCCAGACCTGATCGACGAACGGCAGCACCAGCGCCACCGCGGCGCGCGTGAGGTCCATCGAGACCAGGAAGGCCCGGCGCGGCAGCAGATTGGCGAAGCCGCCGACGACGGGCGCCACGCCGACATAGGCGATCATCTTGATGGCAAGCGCGGTCCCGAGCACGGCACCTGCCTTGTCGCCGGCGATCTTGAAGGCCAGAAGGCCAAGCGACACCGTCATCATGCCGGTGCCGATCAGCGCGATGACCTGCGCTGCGAACAGATGACGGTAGGTGCGATTGGCCATAACAGAGAGCATGTTGGGCGTCCTTGCTGACGGCTGTCCGATATCGATTGTAGCCCATTTACCGGTTTTTTAGCTGTTCGCCATTACTCTAACTGCTGTTTTGCAAGTATCAGAAATTGGCAGGCGAGTGGACATGGGTGGCAAGTGCGCAGGATGCGGTGAAGAAGTCGCGCTCCCTTTCTAATTCAAGATGGCTTTTCAGCCGATCGTCGACCTCAAGGCCAAACGCGTGTGGGGCTATGAGGCGCTTGTGCGTGGCCCGAACGGCGAGTCCGCCTTCTCGGTGCTCGATCAGGTTACCGAAGAAATTCGGTACCGCTTCGACCAAGCTGCCCGCGTACTGGCGATCGAGACCGCCGGCGCCTTGTTCAAGCAGCCGCATTTGCGGCTGTCTATCAATTTCATGCCGAACGCCGTCTACGAGCCTGCGGCGTGTATTCAGAAGTCGCTGGCCGCGGCCAAGCGGGTCGACTTTCCGCACCAAAACCTGATGTTCGAGTTCACCGAGAACGAGAGGATGACCGACGTAGCGCATGTGCAGAGGATCGTTGAGGCGTATAGGAAATTCGGCTTCATGACGGCGCTGGACGACTTCGGCGCCGGCCATGCCGGCCTCGGCCTGCTAGCGCGGCTGCAGACCGACCTGATCAAGATCGACATGGAACTGCTGCGCAACATCCATCTCAGCCGCGCCAAGCAGGCGATCGTCGCCGGCATTGTCGGGATTGCGCGCGAACTCGACATCATCGTGCTCGCCTAGGGTGTTGAGAGCGCCGCCGAGCTCACCGTGCTGCGCGCTGCCGGCATTTCGCTGTTTCAGGGCTATCATTTCACAAAGCCTGCGTTGATGGCGCTGCCCGATGTGCCGTTGCTGGATCAGCCCATCCTGATCCGTAGCGTAAGTTAGAGAGACTTTTCCTTTTGCGGAGCCTCACGCCGCCAGTCAGCGTAGTAAGGTAGCGTACATGGGTATGGTGCCGTCGGTTGGTCAGGCCGAAGCGCTGTTTACATAACTTTAGCTATGTCCCGCTAACCAGGATCAATGGGGTCTAATACTGCAATTGCGCTAGCTAGCAGATGGCCGGCTTGGCTTCATGCCGTCGTCCTGTTGCTTGCGAGCTGGGTGGTCATGGCCTCACTGTCCTTGCAGGTTCGTCCCGGCGCCGATGTCGTCGCTGTCGCCTTTCCGCCGTGGTGAACCTCGCAGCAGATATTCCTTGCCGCGGCTTCTCCCAATGCAGCGATCGTCAGGACCAGTGCGCTGACATCTATCTTAATTGTCCGCCCGGACGGTTTCGACGGCCTCAAACGGCTGTTCGACGCTGGCGCCTGGTTGGCTGTCGAACCCCAGACTGAGCGCCCGATCCAAACGGGTGGGAGTTGCGGATAACGCGGAAGCTGACTGGCACGCAGCCCCATTGGCAAAACATGTGTCGCATTGGTAAGTGCCGCCGATGTCCGTAAACCAGTGGTTGATGAAGACGTGGATCGCCTGCTATAACGGCGCCCATTTCTTGAAATGGGGTCGAAATCGGATGACTTGCCCGTCTTGCCGCGCCCGTTGCTCATTGCTGCCAAATGGGGCCACCAGCTGAGCGCAGCGCCCAATCACCTTATAAAGGTCAATCGAAGCGCTAAGCTGGTTCTAGCCAGTCCAAGTTGATTCCAAGTCCCCCTGCTGGTCAGGCCCGGCCGTATTATTCGCCAATGCGCTCGGGCAGTACGTCAGGCCCTCAGGGGACTACGCTCCAAGCCATCAGACTCGCAGGAAGTTTCGAACTCAGATAGGTTTAGCATGCGTAATGTCAGGCACTTCATCCGATAAGGCTTCTCCGTCGTATGCCGATTTCAAGTCGCCTCGTCATCAACCTGACCATCGTTTTGCTCACGGTCGGCTTGCTTGCCCTTACTGGCATCATTTCGACGACGGTCTGGCTGGGCGAAAAAGCGCAGGTCTACGCCGAAGATGCCACCAGTGCGCAAAACACCCGGATCGCGGCCGTCGAGCTGAGGGCCGCTATGCAGGTCGCGGAATCCAGCCAGCGCGGCTATCTCGTCAGTAGCAACGAGATATACCTGGCCCCCTATGACAGCGCCAAGGCGCTGGTCGACACCCAGCTGGCGCGCCTGAAATCCGCGCTGCAGCCGTTTCCTGCCACGGCCCGCCTGCTCGACAGGCTGACCCGGCTGGTCGCCGACAAGATCGCGGATATGGACCAGACCATCGCGGCGAAGCGCGAATTTCGCGAATCCGACGCACTGGCGGCGTTCGGCAGCAACCGCGGCAAGGCGCTGATGGACGAAGCCAACGTCTTCCTGTCCAGCATCATCCGTACCACCGATGAGCGGCTAACCAGGGGGCTGACGCAGCAGCGCTCCAACGCCACTTGGCTACGCCTGGTGTCGATCGTCGGCGGACTGATCATCATGGGCGGCGTCGGCGGCGTCATCCTGACGATCTATCGCTACACCCGCGAGGTGGCGCAGACCCGCGACCAGGTGCAGCAGCTCAATGCGACCCTCGAACAACGCGTGCGCGACCGGACCGCCGATCTGGTGGATGCGCGCGACAAGGCGGAAGTGCTGCTGGCGGAGGTCAATCATCGCATCGCCAACAGCCTGACCATGGTGTCCGCCCTTGTCAGCCTGCAGTCCCGCAATATCGAAGACCGCGTCGCCAAGGATGCCCTGAGGGAGACCCAGGGACGCATCGATGCCATCGCATCGGTTCACAAGAGCCTCTACAGTTCAGGCGATGCGCGCTTCGTCGATTTCGACGATTACCTGTCGAGCCTGCTCCGCAATGTCGAAGAGGCCATGCGCAATGAAGGTCATGGCGCCTCGATCCGGACCGACCTCGAGGCCCTGAAACTGAAGCCGGATACCAGTGTGAACCTCGGAGTCATCGTGATCGAACTGGTGGCCAACGCCTTCAAATACGCCTATCCGGATCGCGCCGGCGAAGTGCGGGTTCGGCTTAAACGACTGTCCAGCACCGCTGCAGAACTGGTGGTCGAGGACGACGGCGTCGGCCGCAGCGTCGACGCGCCTGCGAAAGGATCCGGTCTGGGCACCCGGATCGTCACCGCCATGGCGCGCACGATCGGCGCTGAAGTCGAATACTTCCCTCGTCATCCCGGTTGCGGCGCCAGACTGGCGTTCGCTTGCCCCACGGATCTCGCGTGATGAGCCGACAAGTATTGATGGCCGCGTTGGGATTAGTCCATGGTCGGGCAAGGGGCGCTGCAGCGGCGATCCTGTGCGGCCTGCTGCTGCCATGTGCCGTGTCGGCGCAGCAGGGGCCGCCAGGCCTGACACGTCCCGTCGTGCTGCAGCCGTTCGATCCGAAGGCGCCCGCCTGCAGCCGTCCGCCCGGGCTCGAAAGGGTGCTGGCCTTCGCCCAGGACAACGAACGGAAGTTCATGCAGGGCGTATCCCAGGGGCTGGCGCTGGCAGCCAAAGACCGCGGGCTGACGTACCGCGTCGCCCAGGCCGACAACGATCCGGCAAAAATGGTGGCGCAGGTCCAGGCCATGCTGGATTCCAAGGTGGGGGCGATGGTCATCGCGCCGGTCGATCCGCCGTCCATCGGCCCGGTGCTCCGGCAGATGATCTGGTCCGGCGCCTATGTCGGCGCCGTGGTGCCGCCGCCGGCGACCTCGATCCTCAACGCTCCGCAATATCTCACCGGCAAGGTGCTGGGCGACGAAGCCGGCAGCTACATCAGGACTCGCCTCAAGGGCAAGGCGAAGGTTGTTCTGCTCACCCACGACAGCCTTCAGTTTCTCGCGCCGCGGTTTGCAGCGATGCGGGATTCCCTCAAGGACATGCCGGGTGTCACCATCGTGGCCGATATCTCGCCGCTGACGGTGGATGAAGCCGGCGGCGCGGCGATGATGCGCACGATCCTGATCGCGGAACCCGATATCGACGTGGTCCTCGGCGCCGATACGGTTGTGCTGGGCGCGCTCGCCGCATTGCGCGAGGCCGGCAAGACACGGCCGGATCAATTCCTCGGCGGCATCGACGGCGAACCCGCCGCGGTCAGCGAGATCAAGGCAGGGGGCCCCTACAAGACCAGTGTCAGCCTGGCCGCGCCGGTCTTCAGCTATGCCATGGGCCAGCACGCGGCGGACTGGCTCGACGGCAAGAGCATTCCACAGGCCATGGATATTCTGCCGAAAGCATTGCGGCTGGATAACATCGCCGGATACGAAGCCGATCTCACCGATCCCGCCGCGGTCTACAATGAGCCGGCGCGTCGCGACAGTTACCTCCGCATGTACGGCAATATCTGCTTCGACAGCCGGGAGAATTTCATCGCGTTTCCGTGGTCGTCCGAGCGCAAATAAGCATCGCCGGCGCCGCGCAAGAAGCCATAGTTGTCAGCCAGAAAGACTGCGGCAGTCGCGCGGCTGCACCACGCGCCCGCCATGCCACCGCTCCAGATCTGACGGCCGACGACGGGCGAATGACGGCGCACGGCGTGGGTGCCAACAGGGGCGTCGGACCGGTTCGGCTGATTGAAGCGGGCGAGCCTGTCTCTCGGGGGTGAGGCGCGTCAACACTCTGAGGGGTAAGGGCATCGGACCGGTTAGGGTGTTTCATCCAAAGAAAGTCTGACCTCAATCCAGAAAGCCCATCAGCGAGCATAGCGGTGATCACGGTGCCAATAGAGGCGTCGTACCGGTTAGGCTGCTCACGCAGTAAGAAATAAAAGCTCAATGTGCAAAGCCATCCGTCTCTAACGTGGCAATCTACTAGTATTTGTAGCGCTGATCATATTGCGCGTGCCCGACGCGGAGCTTGCGCCCTTGGCGATCGCTCGCATTCCTCATCAAGCTTGCCTCTCGGGGGGGGGTATCAAAACTCTACGGCTTAGGGGCATCGGAACGGTTAGGGTGGTCCGTATGCAGAAAGTTGCTTTTAAAATAGAAAAGCCCACTTGCTGGCTGGGATCTGCAACCGAGCATTCAGCGGATTTGATACCGAAGCTAACAGCCCGATGTTAGTGCGGAACTTTTGTCAATCTGGGCCGCCGCTATGGAAATCAATCAGGCCGGTCGCATTAAATTCGAGGTCGCAGCGGTACACGCCCCCATTGCTCGAATAGGCAATAGCCGCGCCATTATTTGTCGGTCTCAAGTTATCAAGGTCGGATGCCGGATATTGTAGCAAACGGTCCCGCCAGTAAGCGCGCAAGGCAGTATGACCCGATATGGTAGCACCCCCATTGCAGCGGCACTCGATCGTAGCGTCTTCGGCGTACAAGCTGAGGATCGTACGAAGGTCACCTGCTCGATAGGCGTCAAGCCAGTCGATCGTCGCTGCCATCGGATCAATAGACATATGCCCAACCTCTCGCTAAATATTTCATGGCGGGTCTTAGAATCTGTCAAGTGAACATCTTCTGAACGCCCTATTCATCTGAACTTCTTGTTTTCTCAATAATTGGTAGTTCTTGCGCCATTCCGCGTTTTACATCCGGTTTGACTCACGTAGCAGAACACGTAGCCGTCATTACTACCCTGCACTATATTTGCACTATCAAGTTGCACAGCAAGCTCGTAACGAGTCGCATTCCAAACGACTATAGTTCAGGTTTTTCTGACTTCAAAAACGTCATTGAAAAATGCAGGCCTTCCGGCAGGAAGTCCGAGACCGCCGTTCCAGCTAGATCACACGCCAAGCTTTTGATTAGCTTGCTTCCGAAACTCTTGCGAGACGGGTCTTGAACGAGAGGACCGTCTAACTCCTGCCAATCGATTCTTACCTTCTCGTCAGCCAATTCGACCCAGGCTATTTTGAGCCTACCAGCTGAGCTGGAAAGCGCCCCATATTTGGCTGCGTTCGTGGCCAGTTCATGAAGAATCATGCTAATCGCGACGGCATCTTTGGCGTTTAACAAAATGGTAGATCCGTGCATCAAGATGCGGGTCCGGTTTTCATCTTGATAACTACTCAACTCGCTCTCAAAGACGTGTCTCAGATCTACGGTGCCTCGCCTTGCTTGCGCCAACGCTTACGGTCCAACTACTCCCTTTCAGATTGGAAAACGCCGAAACCAGAGGAGTGCCCTCCATGGATAAATTCTCGATATATCCCTCGTCGGAATGTTGAGAGGCCTCCCACCAGCCAGAACTAATTTGCTTTCCGACGTAACGATCGTTGTCGATACTTCGAGCGACGAAGTTGCCGTCGCGGTCGCCGATCCCAGCTACCCAGCCCTTCGGAAGTTGCTGACTTTCCAGAACCTTGGCAAAACCGCCCGCATCCAAACCGATGACAATGTTAAATTTGGGTCTGCCGCCTTTGAAAATAGGAACGAAAACACCCAACGCAGGTCGCCGCGCGACAGGACCGATTTGAACGCCACCTATCTGGTCAGTGCCGCTTTCAAACGCTCGCTGATGCACCGCTAGCGGGACGACGTGTGGAAGTTGATCACCAAATGGTCGCAAGGAATTCAGAAGCTGTTGGCCTGGTGCATCGGCAACGACAACCCAAGTGCCGGGCAAATTCTTGACCGCATCTAACGCCTGCGCGCGAAAACGTTCGAGGTTGTCATCTTCGAGGGTGACCGACGTCGCTAAGCTATATCCCAAAACGGCATATTTTTTTAATTCTGCATCCACTGCCGCAGCCAAAGCTCGAGTGGTTCCGACCAGAGACACTTTTTGCGCCTCTGACTGCGTCGTCGCGAGACGGTTGATCACGAACAAGTTTGCAACTATCAATGGTATCGCGATGATTAAAAATAATAGAAATAGGCGCTGTCTAATAGTTGCTAGCACTAGTCACTCGCTGGGAACTTTTGATTCCAACATTAGCGTCCTTCGAAACATAACTGTCTGAGATTGCCCGATAAGAGGCTTCTCTGCAATGATCCGCGAGTGAAGTAACGGCCTTCATGAGTGAGGCAGACGAAGTCTCTTTTCCGCCGTTAGCATTTATGTCGTTAGGTAAGTTAGCGCAACGGCTGACTTCGACGAGGCCCAATGTCAAATATTCACCGCGTGGTTCTCGGCAAAAAAAATTGATATGCCGAGCGCCGAATCGGCAGTTATTGCTTAGAAGTGACGCCGGACCGGGAGGCACCGGAAAGCAACGAAATCATGATTCATAATGTTCATTAAGTGACCGCAACAGCGCTCTAAGTGAGCAGACCGTGACGACGACTGTCGAAGGTAGCCACGCTTGAGCGCCGCTATACGCGATTCCCTCGATCTCCGGGATAGCCCTCAAGCTCTCAGCAAAGTGAGAGTGGAGCGTTAATTCTGCCCGCCGTCTCATGGGCGTTCCTCTCACATTCAATCTTATTGTGCTGTTGGCCGGAAGATCCACTCCCGCCAGACGGTCAACAAAGCCGCCATGACAACCGGCCCAAGGAATAGGCCAAACAGTCCAAAGGTCGCCAGACCGCCGAAAATTCCGACAAAAGCGAGAACAAACGGGAGGCGTGTCGAGCCGCCCACCAAGGTCGGCCATACAAAGTGATCACCGGCAAGCATGATTATCGCGCCCCAGCAGAAAACGGCACCGGCCGCCAAACCGCTCCCGCCGCCGGAAATCAGGACGACCGCCGCAGTAATAAAGGCGATCCATGCGCCAAACGGGAGCATCGCGAAGGCCGTCGTCAGTACTGTAAATAATACCGGGTTTGGAACGCCCGCGACGAAGTATCCAAATCCGATGAGCAAGCCCTCGCCCACGGCTACCAATACCGTGCCGTTCACAGTGCCGCGCGTGGCATCTACCATCTTTCCGACCAAACCCTCCCCAGCATTGCCGATTAGGCGGTCACAAGTTTCTAAGAAGCGGCTAGCGATGTCGCGACCGTTGCGCAGCAAAAAGAACAGGGTCAAAAGCGAAAATAAAAATAGAAATAGCCGATGGAGCAGTTGTCCGCCGAACGTTTTGAAAAGCTCCGACGCGTGGTCTGCATTGACTGACTGCAGCCATGCAGTCGCAGCCTTCGGGTCTGAGAGGTTTGCTCGCCACCAAGATTGCAGACTTTCCGCGACAACCGGCAGGCGAGAGACCCAGTCGGGAACTTCAACCCCGCTTTCTTGGGCACGCTTGAGCCAGGTTGAGAGCACGTCACTTTGCTGAGCTATTTGGTAAACCGCAAGGGACATCGGCGTGAATAGGACCAGCGCAACGATTGCGGTAAAGATGAACGCTGCCAAATTGGATCGACGACCGGATGAAAAGGGTGCTGCAAATTTGAGGTATAGCGGCCACAAAGAGACCGCGAGGATTGTTGCCCAGATCAGCGCCGGCAAAAAGCTCGCGGCTGTCCACAAAGCCAGACCAAAAATAGCCAAGGCAAGAACAATTCTGGCGTTCATCCGCGCGCGGGCGCCCAAGGGCAGTGGCTTTTTCACGGTGCTGGCGAACTCGTCACCAACCTTCTCGGATGACTTCTCCCTCGCCGTACTCGTCGCCACTCTCGCCGCCATTCCACTTTATCCTGTTGTGCACAACAGAACCTCTGGGCGGCAATTCGGTTCCAGATGGGAAAAAGCTGCAATAGCTGACGGCTCATCCAAGCCACGCGCGCGGGCCCACGCCGCAGACGCTACATCTGGCCTAGCCTACCAGCTGAACGCTAAAGCCTGGCCGAAGGTCTCGGGCTGCGCTTGACGCTCGCGCACGAACGGGCGGCTTGCGTAGCGCTGGATCGGCTGCGCCTTACGGCGCCGGGGTGCTTGACTATGCTGGCGCGGGCTGGTCGCTTGGCGCGTACTGGTGTCGGCGAGTGCGACGGTGACGGGTGTCGATGGCGGCGTCGGCGTTGTGGAGGCGGGCTGCACATGGACTTGGCGCGGTGCTTCGACCGTGGCTTCGCCGCGCAGGCACCCCCCCGAATAATACGGCCAGTTCTGAGTCTCGCAAGCGTTGCTGGCGGTTGCAGCCGGGCTTTCGGGAGCAGGTGCAACAGCCGGCACATCGGCCGTGGCCTGTGCCAGCGGCAGGTTCGACGGTGCCGACGGCGGGTTGCCGCGCCCCGGATCCGAGCCAGATACGGCGGCGTTCAGTGCCACAAATGCAACGATAATAAATCCGGCAAAAGTAACGAAAGCGAACACGCGGTAATCGATGGGGCGGAGAAACGTCATGCGGATGACCTTGTGTCGGAGAAGCTACGGCGAGAAGAAAGTGGCCCTTTCCAAGGCCACCTCCAGCGATCAGTCCCAACGTTGACGACGATGCTTGACCATGACGACCCGGTCGCGGTTGCGCCAGCCCCGATGCCAGCCACGATTGCCGCGATATTCGGCGAGTTGGCCAAAGTAGCCGCGGTCGTAATCACGCGACATGCCACGATCGTCGCCGACGCGAACCGGGACATCCTGGGCGCTGGCGAAGGTTGCTGTGAACACCGTCGCTGCAACCGCAGCGGCAGATGCGTGAGCTGATAGCTTCATGTCGGTACTTCCCGTTTCAATATGGCCAATAACGGGAAAAAATGGCAATCGTTCCGCTGGCGGCGGCGATATCGCATGCGGCGCTAGCAAAAAAATCCTGCCGCGGACAAGCCAGGGCAGGACCAGTTGAACGAGGAACTTGCGTCCTGGCACCGATAGGCGGTGCCGAGCCTAACCCTCGATGATGTAGACGATCTCGTGCGTCTGCGGTCGAAGGATCACGTAGCGGCCATTGACCACGATGAAGTCATAGCCACGCCATTCCGGATAGATCTCGATCACCCGCGTCGGGACGGGATGAAAGCGCACCGTCGATGGCACGGCCACGCCGACCGAGATGTTAAAATTCACGTTGCGAACTTCTTCGACCCGCTCCTGCCGGATTGCGCTGGTGATCTGCGTGCGTTTCTCGGCAGGAGGAGCAGCCGTTGCCGACGTCGCCGCATTGCCCGTGGTAGCCGCCGCGCCGGTCTTAGAGTCACCCGTCTTGGTGTTGCCGGTCTTGGAGTCGGTCGCCGTCTTGCTGTCGGCGGCGGCCTTGGTATCGTTCGCGGTTTTGCTGTCAGTGCTGCTCTTGGTATCCGTCGCAGCCTTTGTGTCCGACGGTACAGCCGTCTTGTCTTCGGCCGTGCTGTCAGGCTTGGCCGCTGGCGCCATTTTCGAGTCAGTCGGGGCCTTCGAGTCCGCTGCCGACTTGGCGTCTGGTGCGGATTTGGAATCGGTCATCGACTTGGTGTCGCTGGCGGCACCCTTTGTGGCTGGCGTGCTGGACGATGGAGCCTCGCTGGTGCGCGGCGCCGCGGCCGGCGCTTCGCCGCCTTTGGATCCGCTCATTCCCGCTCCCTGCGCCAGGGCCAAGCTGGTGGTGGCAATCAGGGCGATGGTCGCAACTGATCCCATAAATGTCTTGCTCATTCTGTGTCCTCCATTGTGAAACCGCACATTCGGTCCTGCGCTAGAACGGCAAGCCGTGGCATCAGGTTCCACAATCACGGTGATAAATCGGGACAAAGATGCAATTGAAAGCGCGCGAGAGGGTCGCAAACTGTTTCATCGAAGAGGCAAATGCCTTTTGATGCAACTCGGAACCGAACAAAGACCGGGAACTTGTGTCAATGGTCGCGTGGTGCGGCCTAAGGGAGACGCAACATGACACGCATGATGATGGCCGGCATTACCGCTCTATTGCTGACGGCGGGTAGCGCTGCAGCGGTTTCGGCGATGCCGCTAGCACCCATTAATGCCTCGGCCGACACCATCGAGGTGCGCGGCGGCCACGGCCATGGTCACGGCGGCATGCATCGCGGTGGCCGCGGTCATCACTATGGCTGGTCTCGCGGGCGCGGTCACCACTATGGCTGGAGCCGTGGTCGCGGCCATCGCCATCACTGATAATGGTCTTGGCGGACGCGACACGCGTCCGCCTTCAGCCAGGCGAAGCTCCGCTTTGGGCCAGCGCACGCAACGCCACAGCGCGTTGCCGCAAGTCATTGCGTGCCGAGCCTACAGGAAGGCGTCGCGCTTCGCCGAGGCTCTGCCGGGCCTCGCATTGCAGGATGGCTGGGCGTTTCTGCGTCGCATCCTGCAGGTCTGGAGGCGCTTCCGTGCCATAGACCTGTCGCTGCAGCGGGATTAGGTGGCGCACTGCCTGCTTGATGAAACGGTCGGCATCGAACTCCAAAAATTCGCTAACCCGCTGAAGTTGCTAGTCGTAATAGATAAGAATCACACTATCATTCCCGGGATACAGTCCGACTAGCTCGAAGGCGGCACGTGGCGCCTTGTCGAAGGTTTCGCGCCAATACGCCATAATATCGGAAGAACCATGCAGCACGCTTGGCGGTTCGCGCAACTACGCACCCGCAATCGCCATTCTGGCGTCAGACGCATAGACGTCGGCAACGCTCTGCCAAGTGTTCGATTTGCACGCATCAAGCTAGTCGATGGCGCGCGCGATGACGTCTACGTGGGTCGTGCCGTGTTCCCATTGCTTCTAGCCTTGCGTGATGCCAAATTTGAATGGCACCCTGCCGCTAAAGGGCAGGCGAACGGCGCGTTTAAACGGCAGTCACGTCGGCGCAGATGTGATGGCTTCAGGCCGTTGGGTCCGTTTTGCCGGTCGCAGACAGTTTCTTTGCATAGCCGTGGCTGAATTGCCGACCTTGGCAATCATCGCCTCCCGTGCCGCGCGCTTGACGCCATGATGCCGCGTCCAGAAGCGGGTTTCTGCCGCGCGCTGCAGGGAGATATGGCTCCCGTCGCGCTCGCTCTGATTGGCCAGCTCGTCAACTACCTGTACTGAGCGGCGCTAGCTCAATCCCATTTCGACAGCGATGCGGACGAGATCCGAGTGATTTCGCGCCCCTAGCTTCTGCTTCAAAATGGAGGTCGTGTTGGCGACGGTCTTGTACGAGATGTCGAGCGTATCGGCGACTTCGACAATCTTGTCGCCGCGGCTAAGAAGCCGCAAGATTTCGAGCTCGCGTGCGGACATGTTGGTAGCCGGATTGGCCCTGATTGCCGCGCCGGAGAAGGCGACGGCTTCCGCCAGATGCGGGCTAATAAAATTCTCGCCCGCGGCAACCTTGCGGACGGCCTTGATCAGCAGTCGCGGGTCGTCACCTTTCGACACATAGCCTTGGGCGCCGAGCTCAATGGCACGGACCACAAAGGCAGGGTCGTCATTCATGCTGAACATGATGATCCGCGCCTTGGGGTCGTCCCTGCGAATTCGCCGCATCAGTTCGAAGCCAGACAGGTCCGGCAGGTTGATGTCGATTATGGTTACGTCGGGTCGCTTGGCAAGGTAGGCCCGATGTCCGGACTTTTCGTCCACGGCGTCGTCGATCGTAATCGACGGGTCAGACGCAAACAGCGAGCGACAGCCTGACACCACGACAGGATGATCGTCGACAATCAGGAGTTTTACGGCTGCTGGCATCGGAAAATCTCTCAATTATGTTATGCTTGTCCGAATTTAACGCTTTGGCTAGAGCAATGGTGCCCGGTTGTACGCTTTAATAATTCCAATGTGGAAGACTTTCTCATTGCGCAAACGCATTTGCGTGCTGCTGGGCGGTATGTTTCTCGGCGCGCTAATGGCAGGCGGAACGTTGCTATGGATGTTCGCGTCGGATCAAATTCTTGAGGAAAATGAGCCAGCGGCACGGTCCGCCATTACCGTCGCCTCAGCCCTGAACGCTGCGCTCGCGGCATCTACCCGCCCTGATGCGACTCTCCAAGCCTTCGTCGACCAACTGCAATCGTCGCCAGCAAACGCGATCCGGTTTCGTCGTAGTGGTGAGGTGCCGGCACCAATGCCCAAGTCGCCCGGCAAGGTGCCGGACTGGTTCGTCAAGGCGCTGCTGTTGCCGGACCTCGCTCAACACATCCCGGTCCAAATCCAGGGCCGGCGCGTGGGTGATCTCGCATACGAGCCGGACCTCTCCGCACAGGTATACGAAAAGTGGATCGGCTTTCTATCGCTTCTCGCGGCGTGCATCATCTTGGCCGCGCTGGCCAGTCTAATTACGTTCGCCATGATCGGCGCCGCGCTGCGTCCGCTGCAGGATCTCGCCGAGGGTCTGGCGCGGCTCCGGATCGGCGATTTCACAACGGACGTCGACTGCTCCGGCCCGCCTGAAATTCGCGAAAGCTGCCTGTCAGTCAACCATCTGGCTGTGACGCTCAGCCGCCTCAATTCGGAGAACCGAAGTCTGTTGCGCCGGATGGTATCCATCCAGGACGAGGAGCGCCGGGATATTTCGCGCGAGCTGCACGACGAACTTGGTCCGCTACTCTTCGCAATTCGCGCCAACGTCACAGCCATGATCGACGACGATGGCGAAGGTGGGGAACCGGCCAGGCCCATCAAGCAGCGCGTGCTAGAGGCGGTCGAGGCTCTTCAGGTTACCAACCGCCGAATCCTGGACCGCCTGCGTCCGCTGCTAATCGAAGAGCTTGGCCTTGACGCGAGCATCCAGAAGCTGTTGCGGGATGTGCACGCGCAGGTGCCCGATATGATCGTGACCTTCGCGATCGATCCCCAGATCGTCGCGGCGGACAGCGTCGTAGCGCAAACGGTATATCGCGTTTTGCAGGAGAGCATCACCAATGTGCTCAAGCATGCCGGCGCGTCGAAGATGAATGTGAAGACTAAGGTATCGCACGACACAATTCTGGTGGAGGTCGCCGACAATGGGACTTCAGCACCTAAGCAGCCGACCTTTGGTCGCGGCATGACTGGCATGCGCGAGCGGTTGCGGGCGCTTCAAGGAACGTTCGCGTATGTCCGGACGGATGAATGGACCACGATCCAGTGCAGCCTGCCGCTGGCTGCTCCGCACTAATCCGGATCTGCAGCCGTCTTGCACGGCGCAATCGCCATGCCCGTCTGCGCGAGGGCCGTGATGATCACCTTGGCCACGCAGGTCGCTTGTTCGCTGGAGATGGTCAGGGCGTCGCCCTGGTGTTCGATAGCACAGGTGCCGATCGCTTTGGCGATGATGGTAGTAAGCTGGAAATCGTCCACTATGGGTGAGCTCCCGCGAAATCTAATGACCGCACGTTGACAATTAGCCGACGCGACGCTCTGGTCACGGCCCGCGATAGATCGCCGTCTGGATGTTCGACGAGCTTTGTGGCTCGCCATGATGCGCCATGTTGCGGAGCGTATCCGCTGACGTCCAGGCTGCTGATGCGCGCTGCGCCGGCCGACCATCGCCATTACTGATGAAAAGCAGCGCAGCCATCAGGACCGCGCCCACGCACACGAAATAACGGAAAAGAGGCATCACATTGCTCCCGCATGGAATGAACGGAAACGACGTCGAGGCGGCCCTCGTGCCGCCTCGACAGAGCGCGTTTAGTCGATCACTTCGACAATGCGATGGGTTCCCGGGTCGACAAGGACGGTACGGTCGTTAACTACGGTGTAGCGGTAGGCTGTCGAACCATATTCACGCGGCACTTCGTAATAGGTCACGCCGCTGTCCGGCAGTTCGGCGCCGACCCGTACTTCGCGCTCGTAGCGATAGGACGGGTGGCGGCGTTCGGTGACGTAGCTGTGGAAGCGGGGACGGTTAGCCTCTGCAATGCCACCAGCGGTGGCGCCGGCAGCAGCGCCCACGGCAGCGCCGACCGGACCGCCCACAGCGCCACCGACAATAGCGCCGCCGACGGCTCCGCCGGCCGGTCCGTTCTGGGCGATGGCGGGCGAGAAGCAGGCTATCGAGGCGACGGCTAATGCAGCGGTGGAAATGAGTTTCATGATGTTCTCTCCTTGTTGTTGGCGAGTTCAGAACTGGCAACAGCAAACGTCGTTCCACCGGTTTGCCGCTTTCCCGAAAAACTTCAATGTTGAATGTTGAGGAATTGGGCTTACGTACAGCGATCAATTCGATCAAAAAACCGGTCGTTATCGCGTTATCTGTTTATACAGAACGGTAATTACGAGTATCTAAGAGGCTGACTGAAAAAGAAGCTGAGTGATTTCAGCCAGTTGTGATTCCTTCGGATTTGCGAAGATTCGAGGGAGAGCACGATGGTCTGGACTGAAATCACCCGCCGACACTATAGGCGGGCGAGCTTGCGATATGAAAGCGATACGACGGATGCCGAGTGGTTTGTGATGGAGCCGCTTCTGCCGCCTGCTTCGGCGCTCGGTCGCCCGCGTGCGACAGATATGCGAACGGTGATGGATGCGATCCTGTATATTGCGTCGACCGGCTGCCAATGGCGGCAGTTGCCCAAGGATTTCCCGCCCTACTCGACGGTGCAGGGCTATTTCTACGCGTGGTCGCGCGGCGGACTGTTTGCGTCGCTGAACTACACGCTCGTGATGGCCTCGCGCGAGGCGGCTGGCCGAGAGGCGAGCCCAACGGCCGGAGTGATTGACAGCCAGTCGGTGAAAACCACGGAAAGCGGCGGCCCCCGGGGCTATGATGCAGGTAAGAAAATCAAGGGCCGCAAGCGCCACATCGTCACCGACACGCAAGGAAACTTGGTCGGGCTGGTCGTGCACGAAGCCAGCATTCAGGACCGTGATGGTGCCCCGTGCGTTCTTGCTTCGATACGTTATCGCTATCCGTGGCTGCGCCATATTTTTGCCGATGGTGGCTATGCCGGAGATAAGCTGCGTCAAGCTTTGAAGCGCATCGGCAATTGGACGATAGAAATCATAAAACGATCCGACAGGGAGCAGGGCTTCGAAATCCTACCGCGCCGATGGGTCGTCGAACGAACGTTCGGATGGCTCGGTCGCTGCCGCAGATTGGCAAAGGACTTCGAGACCACAATCGCCAGCGCCGTTGCCTGGGCGTTCGTCGCTCACATTCGCGTCCTTATAAGACGGCTTGCAAAAGCCTGAAATCAAACGAATTCATTATGAGTCAGACTCTAAGTAATTCCGAGTGAGGACAGGGGACCCGTTCAAAGGACTTTAGGAACTCAAGGACCGGGAAATCCCTGCAATCGCCATCTCTGCGGAAGCGGAAGTCTGCCGTATCCACATCAGCTTTGCCGAAGATTTGGCCGGACCTTATCCACGATCGGAAAAGTGTTTGCGCATATTGCAGAGGAAGAGCGTGGCCATGGCCATCGCCGTGCTGAGGATATTCAAGCAGCGCTTTGGAATACGGCTCCCGCCGATCACTCTGCACCATCAGGGCTACCTGCGGCGCGGCCCGATCTGGTTGACGAAGAACCTGTCACTCGATCGTCCGCAAAGCGGCCAGAGCGATGGAATTTGAAACAGCATCCGCCGGCTTGGATGGGCAAGTGCTGGTCGGTGTTAGTGTTCGGTGCGGACCTTCATGGTCTTCATGCTTGTCTCGGCCTCCGTACATGCCTTGAACGTGCCGTTATCGACCACGGTCGTCGTCCTCGTGGTCGGCTGGGAACCGACGGTGGTACACAGCTTAGTGGTGGCGTCGCGGACCACGTGAGAGTCGCTCAAAACGGTGGTCGTTTGAGCGAAGGCCGACGTGACGAAAGGCAGCCAGGGTACCTGCGATCAAGAACGGTTTCATTTGAGGTTCTGCAGTTATCAACTGCGAGGCGCAAATGCGCGGCAAAAATTCCAGAATTGCCAAAAATTCCCGAAATCCATGTATATTTCTAAACGCGGTGATAGCCCTAGAAGAACTATATTTTAACAGTCTAAGTGCGGCGTCAAACCTGAGTCGGGATGAAAAGGAAACGACCCCAATCATCAGCCATTCAATATGTCGATACAGCGAATCGACATCGGCGATGGAACACGTCGGCTTGCAGTCGGTTAGACGGTCCCAACATCAACCTATGAGGGACCAATGAAACGCCTTTTTTCAATCTGTATCGCCGCGCTCCTGACCGCGGGTATAGCCCATGCACAGGCCCCGGCTGCCAAGGACAAGCCTGGCAACAACGCTGTGAACAGCGAGCAGAAGAACTCCAATGCGCCGGTCGCGGGCCGCAACTCGTTCACCGAGGGCCAAGCCAAGAGCGCCATCGAGAAGGCGGGCTACAGCAACGTGACCGAGTTGAAGAAAGACGACAACGGCGTGTGGCGCGGTAAGGCGAGCAAAGGCGGCTCGAGCAGCGCTATCAGCATCGATTTCCAAGGCAACGTTAACGCAGCTAAGTAACAGGGAGGCCAATTTATGACCGTTACCATTTCACGTTTGTACGACTCGTATCCCCAGGCCCAGGCGGCTGTGAAAAGCCTTGAGTCCAATGGCGTACCGCACGCTGACATTAGCATTGTCGCCAATAATTCCGACGGCTGGTTCGACGGTAAGAAGGATCGCGATGGCGACGGGGTCGACGAGCGTGCCGAGGCCGCCGGCACCGGTGCCGGCATCGGCGCCGGGCTCGGTGGTGCCGCCGGGCTGCTGGCAGGTCTAGGTCTGCTGGCTATTCCCGGTTTGGGACCTGTGGTGGCTGCGGGCTGGCTGGCCGCTACCGCTCTAGGCGCCGCAGCGGGCGCTGCGACCGGCGGTCTGATTGGCGCGCTGACCGAAGCCGGCGTTTCGAAAGAAGATGCGCCGGTTTATGCAGAGGGCGTCCGCCGCGGCGGCACGCTGGTGTCTGCCAAGGTTAATGAAGCGGACCGTGTACGACTCGAGGCTCTCATGAGCCCATCGTCGGTCAATTTGAACGACCGACGGGCGACCTGGGAGAAGTCCGGCTGGACCGGATATGATGCGGCCAGCAAGCCCTATGACGCCGCTCAGGTGCGCAAGGAGCGCGAACTACACACCACTTCGCGATGACAATGATGGCCCGCTTCGGCGGGCCATTTTCTTAATCAGCTGAGCTCGATTCAATAATGATGTACGGCTGCTGAACAGTGCCGTACACAAGAGTTCTCACGACATTGCACTACGGGAGAAATCGGGAATGGCGGGATGGCCCGTTATAGATCGTCGGGTAAGGAGATTTAGTATTGTTACAGGTTGCAATCTTGAAAGTGTTAGCGAGCTATCCGAACGGCCGGGCCACGGTTGCTGCCATGAACACCGATTTGGCTATCCTTGCCGGTGCCGGCAGTCCCCGGGGGAATTGCTTGAAGCGCTTGGCCGCAGTTGCGCCCGACCTCGATTCAGGCATGGTTATTCAGGATTCTCATGGCTGGCATTCAACCCCGGCCGGGGCGTGAACGCCTCAGTACCCTGGAACTGCTGAACTTGCTCTCGTGCGCGCTCGACGAAACCCTCATTCCGACGATTGATTAATTTCGATGACCGAGACGGGAAATGTCGGCAATTTGTACCTTAGGTGTTCCGTTTCGTGGAACTCGATGGTGTGAAGCGTGTTGTTCGGCATTGTTCGAACACGTCGGAGGACCCCTTGAACCGTAGACAACTTCTCGGCGCGACGGCGGCACTGCCGTTGCTAACGGTCCTGCGGCGCGGGGCAGCAGCGGCGCCGGGGGCAGTGCCTTTTGATGCGGCCATGGTCAGGCAGTTGGCACGTGATGCGGCGTCCAAGCCGTTCAAGGCGCCGGACAACAAGCTGCCGGACAGTTTGAAGGATCTCGACTACGACCGTTACCGCGCGTTGCGCTTCAATCCTGAGAAAGCACTTTGGCGCGGTGAGAAGTTGCCGTTCGAGGTGCAGTTCTTCCACCGGGGCTCGTTTTACACGAACCGGGTCGACATCTATGAAGTTGCTGATGGGCAGGCGACGCAGGTGCCGTACAAGCCGGAGAACTTCTCGTTCGGAACCACGCCGCCACCAGCGGCCGGCAGCGATCTTGGATTTGGCGGCTTTCGTCTGCACGCTCCCATCAACCGGCCCGACTATTACGACGAGGTCTGTGTGTTTCTCGGCGCCAGCTATTTTCGCGCGGTCGCTAAAGGGCAAGTTTATGGACTATCGTCGCGAGGCCTGTCGATCAACACCGGTGAGGCCGCTGGTGAGGAATTTCCTGCGTTTAGGGTATTCTGGATCGAGAAGCCAGCAGCCAATGCCAGCTCCATTGTGATACATGCGCTGCTCGACAGTGAAAGCGCTGCAGCGGCTTACAGGTTCACTATCCGGCCAGGCGAGACCACCGTGTTCGACGTAGAAATGGTGATATTCCCGCGGGTCGAGCTGAAGACCGCGGGGCTCGCCGCCATCACCAGCATGTTCTTCTTCGGGCCCAACGATCGCAAGCAAGTCGAGGACTTCCGCCCCGCAGTGCACGATTCTGACGGCCTCGCGATCTTCAACGGGCGCGGCGAACAGTTATGGCGGCCACTCCATAACCCGCGTGATCTGCAGATCAGTTCGTTCGGCGACCGCAGCCCGCGGGGTTTCGGGCTCATGCAGCGCCAAAAGGAGTTTTCCGATTATCAGGATCTTGAATCCAGCTTCGAACGGCGCCCCAGCCTGTGGGTGGAGCCGATCGGCGACTGGGGCGAGGGATCGGTGCAGCTTTTGGAGATCCCGACCAACGAGGAGATCCACGACAACATCGGCAGCTTCTGGCGTCCGAAGAACGTGCTGCCGGCCAGGGGCGAACAGGCGTTCACCTACCGGCTGCACTGGGGACCCGACCAGCCAAAGCCGTCGGCGCTGGCGATTTTTTCTCGCAGCGGCGTCGGTTCTCGCGGCGACGATACCAAACTGTTCGTGCTCGATTTGATTGGCGACAAGCTGAAGTCCGTCGATCCTACGAAAATCAAGGGTGTGGTTACGGCGGAGAAAGCCGAAATCCGCAACATCGTCACCCAGCGTAACCCGCAGACCGGCGGCTGGCGACTGAGCTTCGAAATGGCAGCCAAGGTCAAGACGCCGGTCGAGTTACGCGCCATCCTCATGCAGGAGGATCAGCCGGTTTCGGAAGTCTGGGTCTACCGATGGACACCTTGAATGTGCAGGCGTCGGTGGCGCCCTTAGCGGCGCCCACGGGCAACCTGCCGGTGGCTGTCGGCGCTCCGTTTCTTCCTCCGGAAATGCCGCTGGCGATGTTTTCGCACGGGCTCGGCGGCCCGGAGGCGTCGCAGCGTCGTACACAGTTCAAGCCCATGCCGACCCTGCTGCGGCGGGCTTATATCCTGCTCGGCACCGCTGCGCTGTCGGCGGCCGGCGGTTACGAGATGTTCGAAGTGTTGCAGGTCGGGGGCGTTACCATCCTGGAAGGCATGGTGCTCGGACTGTTCGTGCTGTTGTTCGCCTGGGTCGCCTTCTCCTTCATGTCGGCGATGGCGGGCTTCGCCCTGCTGCTGGTGCGCGGACGCGATCCGCTGGCCATCGAGCCGCTGGCGCCCCTGCCGGCAATCTGCAGCCGAAACGCGATGCTGTTGCCGACCTATAACGAAGATCCCTACCGGATCATCGCGCGGCTGCGGGCAATCTGGGAGTCGGCGGCAGAGACTGGCCATGGCGCGCATTTCGACTGGTATGTGCTGAGCGACACCACCGATGCCGCGATCTGGATCGCCGAGGAACAGGCGCTGCTGCAGCTACGGCGCGACGCGGCTGGGGCTCCAAACATCTTCTACCGCCACCGACCGCGTAACGTGGCGCGGAAATCCGGCAACATCGAGGATTGGGTTAAGCGGTTCGGCGGCGGATACGATCACATGATCATTCTCGACGCCGACAGCCTGATGACCGGCGATACCATCGTGCGTCTGGTGGCCGGCATGGAACAGCATCCCGGCGTCGGGCTGATCCAGACGCTGCCCATCGTCGTCAATGCGCGCTCGCTGTTCGCGCGGATGCAGCAATTCGCCGGCCGGCTATACGGGCCGGTGATCGCATCCGGCATCGCCTGGTGGCACGGCTCAGAAGGCAACTACTGGGGCCACAACGCCATTATCCGGGTTCGTGCCTTTGCGGACGATGCTGGCCTGCCGGAACTGTCCGGACGCAAGCCGTTTGGCGGCCATATCCTCAGCCACGACTTCATCGAGGCCGCCTTCATGCGGCGTGCCGGGTGGGCCATCCACATGGCGCCGAAACTCGGCGGCAGCTACGAGGAGTGCCCGCCGTCGTTGCTCGATTTCGCCGCACGCGACCGCCGCTGGTGCCAGGGCAACCTGCAGCATCTGGCCGTATTGCCGGCAACGCGGCTGCATTGGGTGTCGCGCCTGCACTTGTTGACTGGGATCGGCTCCTATCTGACCGCACCGCTCTGGCTGATGTTCCTAGTGCTGGGCATCCTTATCTCGCTGCAGGCGCAGTTCGTGCGTCCCGAATATTTCGCGAAGGGCTTTTCGCTGTTTCCGCAATGGCCGGCGCAGGATCCTGTGCGTGCAGCCTGGGTGTTCGGAGGCACCATGGGCCTGCTGATCGTGCCCAAGCTGCTCGCCTATGTGTTGCTGCTCACCCAAAGCGAAAACCGGAGGCACTTTGGCGGCGGCTTTCGCGTGTTCGCAGGCATCATCATCGAGACCGTTCTGTCCGGCCTCATTGCCCCCGTGATGATGATCTTCCAGTCGTCCGCGGTGGGCGAAATTCTGCTCGGCCGCGACGCGGGCTGGCAGGTACAGCGCCGCGACGATGGCGGCGTGCCGGCTCGCGAGGTGGTCCGCAAATACGCCGTGCCGACATTCGTCGGCGTACTGATGGCGATCAGCGCTTTTGTCGTGTCATTGCCGCTGTTTCTGTGGATGACGCCAGTGATCCTGGGACTGCTATTGTCGGTGCCGGTGGCCATGGTGTCATCGCGCCTGCTGCAAGCGGGCCAGCAAGCAGGTCTGTTCGGCACGCCGGAACAGAACGTGCCGCCCACTGTGCTTACCCGCGCCAATGCGCTTGCGCTGGCGGCGCCGGGCTACAGCGCGAGTCCATTGCACGCGCTACGTGCCGACGCAGACTTGCACAATGCGCACCTGCTGTCGCTGATCGAAGCGCCTCGCAGCCGTGGCCAGATCGACACCGATCTCGCCATCGCCCTCGCCAAGATTGCGGAGGCTGAACATTTCGACGAGGCCGTGAGCTATCTTACGCCGCGCGAAAGCTTCGCGGTGCTCAACAGCCGGTCGGCGCTTCAGCAACTGTACGATCTGCCCGGACCAGCGAATGCTGGAGCCTGACTAGCCACCGTCTGGCTTCGACCAAGTGCGATGCGGCGTGAAATTTGACTACGATGATGCCTTGGCCCGGGGCAGTTGGCCTAGTCACTGGCGGTCCCCGCAATCAGCCTCTTGCGGCCATTGAGAACAGTACCTCTGAAAAGAAGGCCAAAAGTGGGGGAAGTTCGCGCCGGCCTCTTTACCGATGGCCTAGCCAGAACGCTGGTGTACTGCTTAGAACGCTGACTTGCGCGGAGAAGGTTCGACCCCAGGTCCTCTCCCTCCGCCATTTCATTGAAATCCGATAATAATATCAATCATATAGCCTTCGTGATGAGCGAAAGCCTACATCTCGCCCCACATCTTCTTAGTGTTGGGGGCAGATGGTACCCGCTGTGGCCAGCCCCACCCCACCTATTCCTAGGCTGGCGTCGTCTCCAAGCGAAGGCCAAAGCTGAGTAAGCGATACAGGGGGCGGATGATCATGCCCCGCGGCGTGGTGTAGCTTCTTGATGGCCACCCCGATTGCCGGCCACGGCCGGGCTGGTCAGGTTGCCACTGCGGGCAGCCCGACGATCGGATTATCGCTGATCGGGGCGATGGTTTCCAGCGTCATGTAGCGGGCACGCTGAACCGCCCATTCATCGTTTTGTTCAAGCAGGATGGCACCGACGAGACGTCGGATGGCAGCCTCGTTGGGGAAGATGCCGACGACCTCGGTGCGGCGCTTGATCTCGCCATTGAGGCGCTCGATCGGATTGGTGGAGTGCAGCTTGGCGCGATGCGTCGCCGGAAAGCCCATGAAGGCCAGCACGTCGGGCTCGGCCTCGTGCATCAGTCTGGCCAGCTTCGGGATGGTCGGCTGCAACTGGTCGGCGACCTTGCGCCATTGCACCCTTGCGGCTTCGGCGTCGTCCTGGGCGAAGGCGGTGGCAATGAAGGCGGAGACCACGCGCCGCCCGCTCTTGCCGGCATGGGCCAGCGCATTGCGCATGAAGTGGACGCGGCAGCGCTGCCAGCTGGCGGTCAGCACCTTCGACACCGTGGCCTTGATGCCCTCGTGGGCGTCGGAGATGACCAGCTTGACGCCGCGCAATCCGCGGCGGGCGAGCTTGCGCACGAACGCGGTCCAGAATGTTTCGGCCTCGGAGGGCCCAATGTCCATGCCGAGAATCTCGCGCCGGCCGTCATTGTTGACGCCGACCGCGATGATCGCCGCTACCGGGACGATGCGGCCATTCTGCCGGACCTTCACATAGGTGGCGTCGATCCACAGATACGGCCAGTCGCCCTCGATCGGCCGCTCCAGGAATGCATTGACGCGTTCGTCAATCTCCTCGCACAGCCGCGACACCTGGCTCTTGGAGACGCAGCTCATTCCCATCGCCTTGACCAGGTCATCGACGGAGCGGGTCGAGATGCCCTGGATGTAGGCCTCTTGAATCACGGCAGTAAGCGCCTTCTCGGCCATCCGGCGCGGCTCCAGAAAGCCCGGAAAATATGAGCCCTTGCGCAGCTTCGGGATCCGCAGCTCGACCGTGCCGGCCCGGGTCTCCCAGTCGCGTTCGCGGTAGCCGTTGCGCTGCACCAGCCGCTCCGCGCTCTTCTCGCCGTGGCCGGCACCGGTCAACGCGGCCACCTCCAGTTCCATCAGCCGCTCGGCGGCGAAGCCGATCATCTGGCGCAAAATATCCGCGTCGGGGGTCTTCTCCACGAGCGCACGAAGGTTCATCATCTCGCTGGTCATCGGTGGTTCCTCGGTTGCATTGCGTGTTGCAACCCGATCCTACCGGCGAACCGCCGGTGACCAACACATGCCGCTCGCTCGCTACAGCGCCATTTGAAAGCGCGCTTCGCGAGCGGCATAAGATCAGAAACCTACACCACCACGCGGGACACGATCGGGCGTCCAGAGGACAGTGAACGTAATGATGGGATCGCCGGATGGTTGAAAGCAGGCCAGTCATGGAGCGCAGTGTAGTGGGCTAAAGGTTGCAGCAGCCCTACAGTCTCAACGATCGCAAAACGTCGCCATGCGTTGGCAACTGGAATGAGCTCATAGCCGGTATTTATAGCTTAAAAATACTCGGGTACCGGATGGCCACTTATTTTCTGTCTGTTTCCTCACGGCATCCACAGAGACGCAAATACGAACAGAGTGCATGGCAGACTTGCTCACATGTCGAGTGCGCCGAAATGTCATGAGTGGTATTTGATAATCATCACCGAATGCCACGCTTGGGCGGTTCCCACGCCATGGGAGCCACAATGTTAGAAGCGTCGCGCCGTGCTCAACTGCTTGTCTTAAGGAATGATCTCGTCGTCATTCGCAATCGAGCGACGCGCTTGCAGCTTGAAGAGATGATTTCACTTATCTCCGAGGCAATCGCAGTGATCTCCGGGCAGCCCGAAGTCGCCAATCAGGTGCGGCCTGTGACCGAGCGGTAATTGCATTCTGCATCTTGCATCATAATGATGATGGCTAGAGCAGTTTGAGGTGAGATGCCGACGTTGCCAGCAGGCGAGCGAGGTTGGTCTTGATATCGAAAACTACAGTTCTAACCGCTCGCTAATTGAGCTGCGGTCTAGGGGCGTTCGTGGATGTGAATTGGCTTGATAAGTCGACAATGAAATTGATTCGCGTGTTCTTGTGGGCCGAGTCGAGCAACAATTGGATCAAGCGCGACTCAAAGATGGCGTGCCACACAGCTCTGCGCTTGGAGGCTTAAGTGAAGGCGTATTGAATTGCACAGATCAAGCGGTTCACCGCCAAAGTCAGCTCGCGCCGCCTAAGATAGGCGCGCTGGATCTGTGTACGCTATTCTCTAGCACGATATCATTCTTCGTTTTTCGACGTCTTTCATCAAAAAGTCGTTGATCTCCGATGCTAACACAGGTCGGCTAAACAAATAACCTTGCATTTCAGTGCAGCCAAGACGCCTCAGAGCGTCAAGCTGCATCTCAGTCTCAACCCCCTCGGCCGTAGTCGTCATGTCTTGCGCTGTAGCAATGTCAATAATAGCGCGAACGATATGAGCAGAGCCATCGGCATGGTCAACTTTATTGATAAAGGTTTTATCGATCTTGATTTTGTCGAACGGGAACCGCTGAAGATAGCTCAGCGAAGAGTATCCCGTTCCAAAGTCATCAAGCGCGACTTGAACGCCCGCTGTGTGCAGCTCATGGAGCGTTAAAAGGGCGGTTTTATCGTCTCCGATGAGGACGGCCTCCGTGATCTCCAGCTCAAGACGTCGCGGCGACACTCCGGAAACAGCGAGGGCCTTCAGCACTTTTAAAGCGAGCGATTGGCTGCGGAATTGTACGGGCGATACGTTGACTGCAACGCCTATGCTTTTTGGCCATTGGGAGGCACGTGCTAGAGCCTGCAATAAAGCCCATTCTCCTAGTTCGAGAATGAGGCGGGACTCCTCCGCGATGGGTATGAATTGTTCTGGAGAAATGGGGCCAAGTATCGGATGGGTCCAGCGGAGCAGAGCTTCGCAGGAAGTTATCCGTCCGTCGGAAATAGAGATCAAGGGCTGAAATACTAGTGAGAAACCGTTGCCGCCGATGTCCCCGCTTAAAACGGCCTGTCTAAGATCCGCTTCGAGACGACGTCGAGCATTTTGGGACTTCGCCATCGCTGGATGGTAAATCATGTGGGTATTCTTGCCCGCGGCCTTCGCTTGGTACATGGCGATGTCGGCGCTTCGCATCAGCGTTGACGCGTCGTCGCCATGTTCGGGACTAATGGCAGCGCCAATACTGACATCGATTCGGACGCGCTGTCCGGACAGATCGATGGGTTCGTGGAGCGACGCGAAGACGTCGGCTATCAATTGGTCAACTTCGGACGCGATCAATGATAGGCGGCGAATAATTACAAATTCATCGCCTCCAAGCCTAGCCACGAAATCCCACGGGCGGTCGGCACATACTCGGAGGCGCAATGCAACGGCGCGAAGTAATTCATCTCCTGCTTCATGCCCGAGCGAATCGTTGACTGCCTTGAAATCATCGACATCGATGAACAGAAGTGCAACTCTGATATCGTGGCTGGATTCAAGCTCGCTCGCGAGGCGCTGTAAGAAGATCCCCCGATTTGGTAAGCCCGTCAGGGTATCGTAATGCGCTAATCTTTCGATTTGTTTGTCGAAAAGTCGCCGCTCGGTGATGTCCTCGTGAGTCGATACCCAGCCGCCGCTCGCCATCGGTCTATCTATAATCTGGATGAACCGGCCGTCCGCTAAGCTCAGAATAAACGGTTTTCCACCTTCTAACAGTTCTTTTGCAACACGCTCACAGTACTTGTCGATGTCCCCAATCAGCGACCCGCGCTCTTGGCGGTGCACAAGTACATCTCGCAAAGTGCAGCCCGGTTTCACGATTTTCGGAGAGAGGCCATACAGTTCGATGTAACGCTGATTGCAAATGAGCACCCGTTTGTTGGCGTCAAAAAGCAACAGGCCCTGCGTCATGTTATCTATGGCTGACGCGAGGCGGCTTTTCTGCTTGAGCATGCGATACTAAGTACGATTAAAATCGCCGTTGCTAATGCCCCGTAAAAAGCCAACGTCCAAAACGCCGCCTGAACCGGTTCAGGTGCAAAAAATGTGATCATGTGGACCCACCCTGCGCCGGACCTCCGGACACACCCAAATGTAAGCCGACGCACTTAGCAAATGACCGAACTTTCTTGGAATGCCGTCTGTTCCATAAGATATAGTTAATGACGTGTCCCCTCTGCGTTCTTTGCTTGGTCAGCTAACCGGCCCGTCGCGTATTCAGTGTGTTCATAGAAAATTCTACCCGGTGAGTGGATTTGTTGCATCGGGTACAGCGGTAGCTCTGTGACTGTTTCGAATCCCCCTCGGGGGTGGGAGAAGTGGGAAATCTTTGCCATATTCAGGTTCTGCTTCAGCTGCGGCAGAACGGGCATATGGCAAGATCACTCGACCACTGTGGAATCCCTGTATTGCCGCCGTCGGAGGGGGAACCGGTTTTGTCTCTAGCCTCAAGGTTTGATTGGACGCCGGGGAATTATATGACCGCCTGCGGCGATCATGATGCTTCGCGGTCTTGATCGCCGCCGACCAATCAACTTTCAAACTGGTGCCGGGCCTCCTCGGTCTGCAGCCAAAAGCGTGCCACGCACACATGAGGATTGAGGAGACACTCACGCGTGTCATTGTCCGACGTCTATCGGGACCGCTACTACAAGCCGGGATGGGTTTATATCCAGGGGTCGACCGATGCGCGGCTGCTGAAGTTCGGCATCACGCTTCGAAGTCGTACATACTCCGATGAGGCAACGAGCCTTAGATCAGGGCCAACATCCCGTCTTTGTCGGTTCGAAGCCGTTTTATGCTTGGCGGGACGTTCGCGGAGCTGACGGAATGCCTCCGTTTGTCGATTACATTCAAAAATCTGGGCGAACACATAAGGTTGTCTGGATGCCGTCAGTGTAGCCTCCGACCCGTATTGCCCGTGGCAAGGAAGAAGGGCTAGCCGATGAAGAGGAATGGACCAGTAACCGGATTGATCCAAGCCATTCTGAGCCCCACGATGACGAACAATAGCTTTAGCGGGTCGGGAGTGAACAAGTGCGAGTGGCCTGCTAGCGCCAGACTGCCAATCAACTCCCAAATAGAATCTGGTCAGGGTTTAGAGCCTGAGGGAGCGGACCGGTTAGGGTGGTTATCCAGAGAGAGCCAGAGCTCAATCGAGAAAGCCCACCTACCATCGCAGACCGGTGCAAGCAGTCGTGCTGTTCAGCTGACGCGCGATCGGTCCAGCTTGCGATGCGACCATCCTGCGATGGGCTGGATCTCGCTTACTCAGGCTTGCGGTTGGTGGCGCAAGGGGGAGGGGGCCTAAAAGTCTGTGCGATGGGGAAAGCCGGACCGGTTAGGGTGGTCCGTGCGCAAAAAGTTGTTTTTGAATTTAGAATAAGGCCACTTGCTGGCTGATCTGCAACCGAGCACTCAACGGAATTAATACAGAAAGCCACTTCAGGTTTCGGGCACGCCGTCGACCATGGACCCATTCTGGCACGAAGCGGTCAGGTGCACATGTCCGCACTCGGGGGCAGTACCGACATTTCGCGCCGGCAAACTGAGGTCGCCATTAGACCCACTATCCGCGTCACACACTTAGCATCTGAATGATCGGGCATCACGCGATCTTTTTGAGACTGCGGACGATGACGCCACGAGCAGGTCATGCACTCAAATGGGAGACGGCGCGACGCGCCACAACCGGTCGGCAATCACACCGAGCTTTCTTCTGCGCTAAAAGATTCAAAGGCAGCATTCGCCGACAGGTGCGCATTCTCTACATGCTTCATAGCGGCGCTGCGCGCAGCGCTGCCGTTTTTCGTTGCAATGGCCTCATAAATCGCCTTCATCTCCCGCAGGCTGATCCTGGCCCGGCCCGGCTGCGACATCGAATGGGCCCGCAGGAAATTGATGCGTGCCAACAAGCCGTTCAGCGTCTCCTCTATGATGCGGTTGTCGCAAATCCGAAGAATATGGCTGTAAAACACCGAAGTAGCCGACACCTCGGTCCGCATGTCGTTGGAGCGAACCGCCCTGCCGAAAGCAGCAAGCGCCCCGCGCAGCAACTTGAGGTCGTCCGGGGTGGCACGTTTCGCTGCTATGAAGGCGGCTTCGCTTTCCAGAAGCGCCCGCACCTTATAGATATCAGCCGCATGGTCACGGGTCAGCACCGGAATCTGCGGGCCGCGATTGGGTATGATGGAGACCAGACGCTCTGCTTCGAGGCTGCGGAGCGCCTCGCGAATCGACGGGCGGCTGACACCCAGCATCTCGCACAAGTTTGCCTCAATCAGCCGGTCGCCCGGCTTGAACATGCCGTCCGCAATGGCGCCGCGCAATTTCTCGACGATCTGCTGCTGCACCGTCTTTGGCGAAATCCGAAGATTAAGTGTTGCCATTATCGCTGAGTTTTCCAATTTGCCGCGGCCCAAGGCGATCGAACATCGAATAGCTCGCCTTGAACCAGTCATTCTTGGCCAGGCGGTCGCGCCATGGGGTCTTTCTGGCGGCTTCGCGTTCCGGCGATTGCAGCGCCGTTGCGTCCGCCAGGTAGTGCAAAGCCATTTGGGTATAGTGGCCGGGAACGCCATCTGCAATCCGCATCCGCCGCACCATCAGCCATTCCTTGCACTGCATCAGGAGTGGAATGTGATCACTCTCATACCAGTCGTTGAAGTCCTCATGGTGCTCCGCCGGAATGTTGAACATCACTGCATAAAGTACCGGCGCATCCAGACGCGTGTCCGCCTCGACAGGGTTGTTGGGGGTCACCGAAGTCTCGCCGCCAAGGTAGCGAGTAAACCCCGTCACATTGGCGAGCATCCATGCGGTTTCTTCCGACGGATTTGTCTTGATCTCCTTGTAGGCGTCGCTGGACAGCACGTTCACGTCGTCCATTTCGTAGACAGCCAGAAAACCGCCGTCGCCCTGACGGCTGTAGCGTTGGGCGCTGACGAAGCCCTCGCAATCGACGCGGATCGGGATGTGATGGGAATCGTACCAGTTATGAAACCGGTCGACGAAGATCTCGCCCGGGATCATCTCCGAAAACAGAACCGCCTGGCCTTTGATAGTCATGATTCAAATAACTCGATTGACAGATTGTCAGACAAGATGATAGCGAAGTTACTGCGCCTGTCAAGTATGTGAGAGTCATTGCTATGAAGCTGAACATTCGCCGGACCTGGTCGATCGTCGAGGACAAGCACGAGCATGCCGGCCGCAAGGCCACCGTACCGGTGCGCAAGGTCGCCGTGGTCGCGGTACTGGAGAATCCCTACGCCTCGCAGGCGGTGGACGACCTCGGTCCACTGATCTCGGCAAGTGCAGGGCTTGGCGAGATGATGGGCAAGATGGCGCTGCAGGCGCTTGGCTCGTTCGAGGCGCAAAGCTACGGCAAGGGCGGTCTGGTCGGACTGAATGGCGAGATCGAGCACGCAGCCGCGCTGCTCAGCACCACCTATGCAGACCCGCTGCGCGACGTGATCGGCGGCGGCAAAGCGTGGATTTCGTCGATGGTCAAGGTGGCTCCGCCGGGCGGCTCGATCGACATTCCGATGAACCACCGCAATGACATCTACGTCCGTTCGCACTACGATGGCATGACCCTCACGATGCTGGACACCCCGATGCCCGACGAAATTGCGATCATCTTCTGCATGGCCAGCGCCGGCCGAATTGGGGCGCGGGTCGGCGGCCTGACCCACGAGGACGTTCTCAATCGCGACTTAAAGGCCTGACCTATGAAAACCGCCATCGTCAATCTCGGGGCGATCGTCAGTGGTGATCTGGAGGCGCCGATGGTAGCGGGTGACGCCATTATCATGTCCGACGGGCTGATCGTGTCCGTCGGCACGGCCTCCGCTGCTGCGGTCGATGCCTGCGACGTGGTGATCGATGCCGGCGGCGCCATCGCCATGCCAGGTTTGATCGACTCCCACGTCCACATCACGTTCGGCGACTACACGCCACGACAAAAGGTCGTCGGCTTCCTCGAGAGCTACGTTCATGGTGGCGTAACGACGTCGATCAGCGCGTCGGAAGTCCATGTACCCGGCCGGCCCGAAGATGTGGTTGGCGTCAAGGCGCTGGCCGTCGCCGCGCAGCGCTGTTTTGCCGATTATCGCCCGGGCGGTATGCGTGTCCATGCCGGGTCGCTGATTCTTGAGCCCGGTCTCGCGGAGCAGGACTTTGACGACCTGGTGCGCGATGGCGTCTGGATGGTTAAGGCCGGCTTCGGCGGCTTCAGGACACCGTATGACTACGCGCCGCTGATAAAAATGGCGCGCGCCCGCGGTATGATCGCTATGGTGCATACCGGAGGGTCTTCGATCCCCGGCTCCTCCGGTATCTGGGCGGACCATGTGCTAGCGATGAACCCCGATGTTTCCTATCACGTCAACGGCGGTCCGGTAGCGATTCCAGACCAGGATTTTCCGCGGCTGGTAAATGAGTCCGGCATGGCGCTGCAGGTTTGCACTGCCGGTAATCTGCGCACCACATTGCTGGTCGCAGATCTCCTCGACAAGGCCGGACAGAACGAACGGCTGCTCATAGCCACCGATACGCCGACCGGCAGTGGCATCATGCCGCTCGGCATGCTTTATACAATCAGCCATCTCGCATCACTAGGCGGCATTCCGCCCGAACGCGCCATCGCCGCTGCTACAGGCAGCAACGCGCGGGTCTACCGTTTGAACAGTGGCGTCATCGCCGCCGGTCGTGATGCCGACATCGTCATTGTCGATGCCTGTCTCGGCGGATCGCAACCAGACGCGCTGTCGGCATTGCGCAACGGCGATGTCCCCGCGGTGGGCGCGGTGGTCACGGCTGGCATTCCCCGCTTCGTCGGACGCAGCCGCAATACGCCTGAGACGACGCGCCGCGTGCACGTGGCACGCAGCAGCGTGGTTCAGGATTTTTCCGGCGCAGCGCACTAGCACCGCGCGCCGGCATGGTTACCGGCCTTGCCCGTAGGTCGACGCAAAAACGGACATCGCATCAATCGTTTCGCGCGCACTGACAATGGAGATTATCATGCACACTCGCCGCAACGTCATCGGCCGCGCTGCCGGAGCCGCCCTTTTCTCCTCGGGCGCGCGGGCGCAATCCTGGCCGCAAAAGCCGGTGACGGTGATCGTACCGTTCGCAGCTGGCGGCAACACCGATGGTATCGGCCGCATGTCTGCGCAGTGGCTGGGCGATGCCTTCGGCAAGTAGTCGTTCGTGGTGGAAAATCGGCCGGGTGCCGGCGGTGCCATTGCAGCCGAGATGGTGAAACGGGCGACACCGGACGGCTACACGCTGTTCATTGCTGCGCTGCCGGTGATGGCGGTGGTGCCGGCCATGCAGAAGGTGCGTTACGATTCACAGAACGATTTTGCGCCAATCAGCAACATCGGGACCAATCCGTTCGCGCTGGTGGTCAACAAGGATATTCCCGTAAAAACGTTGAAGGAATTCGTGGAGTACGTCCGCTCCAGCAAGGGGCAATTGGTCTACGGCTCTGCCGGCGTCGGTAGCCTGAACCATCTCTCCATGGCGCTGTTTCTTAAGCGCGCCGGCATCGAGATGACCCACGTGCCGTACAAGGGCAACGCGCCGGCTATGTCGGACATGGTGGCAGGCCACGTCCCGGCGATGTTTTCCAATCTCTCCGATGCGCTGACGCAGGTCGCCGGCGGAAATGTGCGGATGCTGGCGATCAGTTCCGAAAAGCGTTCGCCCCTGACGGCAGACGTGCCGACGGTCGCCGAGTCCGGCTATCCGAATTTCAACGTGCTGACCTGGAACGGTCTGATGGCGCCGGCGAGAACGCCGCCGGAGATTATCGACCGGATAGCGAAGGAAATGGCGGCGGCGGTGAAAGATCCGAAGTTTGCCGCGCAACTGTTGAACTACGGCGTCGACCCGCTCGGCGACACGCCGGCCGAATACGCGGCCACGCTGGCGAAGGACATCCCGCTATGGGCCGAAGCCGTACAAATCGCCGGCGTGCAGCAGCAATAGGATGCGTACAACAATGAGCGACCGACCTGTATTGATTGCCGGCGGCGGTCCCGTCGGAATCCTGCTGGCGCTGGCCCTCGCGCAGCGCAACATTCCGTTGCGGCTGTATGAGGCTTCGGATGCCATCAACGAAGCCCCCCGCGCCTCCACGCTGCATCCGGCGACGCTGGAAATGATCAGCGCGCTGGGCTTGCTCGATGACGTGATCGGGCAGGGACTGATCGCGCCCACCTTCCAGTTCTGGGACCGGCCGACGCGTCGCATCGTGGCTGAGTTCGACCATGCGATCCTGGCCAAGGACACCAAGATCCCGTTTGTCGTGCAATGCGAGCAGCACAAAATCGCGCGGCTGGGACTGGAACGGCTGAAGGCGTTTCCCCATGCCTCCGTCTCGTTCGGGGCACCGGTCGCGAGCATTGCGGATTGCGGCGATCACGTGGAGATCACGACACAAACCGGCCTCGGCATGGAAACCGTGTCCGGCAGCTACCTGGTGGGTGCCGACGGCGGCCGATCAACGGTGCGCAAGGCACTCAACATCGACTTCGAGGGATATACGTTTCCAGAACGCTTTTTGGTGCTCACGACGCCGTTCGACTTCGCAACCGAGCACGGCGTCGCGTTCCGCGCCTATTTCTCCGATCCGGACGAGTGGGCCAACCTGTTCAAGGTGTCAGGCGATGACGGCAAGGGCCGCTGGCGCGCGGTGTTTCCCGCCGTGCCCGGACAGACCGACGAAGAGGTGCTGGACGAATCGGCCACCGAAGCGCGGCTGCAAAAGTTTTTCCCTAAGGCTGGCCGCTACGACATTTTCCACCGCAACATTTACCGCGTGCACCAACGCGTTGCCGCGAGCTTTCGCAAAGGACGCGTGTTCCTGGCCGGCGACTCCGCCCACGTCAACAATCCGATCGGCGGCCTCGGCCTGAATTGCGGTGTGCATGACGCCATGCAACTGGCAGACCAGCTCGCTGCGGTCATGCTCGACCAGCTTCCCGAGACAGATCTGGATCGCTACAATGGCATCCGGCGACCGATGAATATCGAATATGTCCAGCAGCAGACAATCGCCAATAAAAAGCGGCTGGAGGAGAGGGACCCTGCGGCGCGCGAGGCGAATTTCGACCATTTGAGGCGCACGGCCGCCGATCCGGTCGCACACCGCGCCTTCCTGATGCGGACGTCGCTGCTGGAAAGCGTGCGCAAGAACGCGTCACTCGCCGGCGCGTCCTGAAGGGACGCCGCTCCGGCAGCCTAAAGGTCGAGCGCGCCCGCATTCTAGACAGCGTGCGCCATGGACGCGTGGGTCAATTCATCGCCAGATAAAGCTCGGCGCCTCTGGCAAACAACTTCATGCCGGCAACGAGATCCTCTTCCCTGGTGTGTGCGCTGCCGCTGCATGTTCAATTCGAGACCATCCACCCGTTCCTCGACGGCAACGGCAGGATCGGCCGTTTGCTGGTCACGCTGTATCTCTGCGTCAACGGCGTGCTGCGCAAGCCGCTGCTCTATCTGAGCCTCTATCTCAAAACCCATCGCGCCGACCATTACCGACTGCTTCAGGAGGTTCGCGAACATGGCGCGTGGGAAGCCTGGCTCGACTTCTTCCACACGGGCGTCGCGGACACTGCCAATCAGGCGTTCGATGCCGCCACCCGGATCGTCGAGTTGTTCAAGCAAGACCGCGAGCGCATCGCGGTGGACAGCGATCGGGCAGGATCGGTGCTGCGCATTCACGATCTGTTTCAGCAGACCCCCTATCTGATGGCCAACCAGCTCGTTCGCCAGACAGGCCTCTCTGCCCCCACGGTCAATGCGGCGCTCGCCGATCTGGAGCGGTTCGGCATCGTCGAAGAAGTCACCGGCCGCAAGCGGGGCCGCGTGTTCAGTTACCGGGGGTATCTCGCCATCCTGAGCGAGGGCACCGACCCGCTTCCTGCGGCGGTCTGACAGAAGGATGCCTGCGCTATACATCGTCGGGCGTGGCCCGCCACTCTGTATCCACCGGTTTGCCGGCAACCACCTGGCCAATTCCGCCAACACGGCGCTCCCAGCCGCGCCCGATCGGTCGTGCACGCGCGTCAAACCGGTTGCGGCGTTAGTCCGCTTCGGCTTGCGGTCGGCGGCGGCCGGGTCTGCCGCCGGCAGGTCGGCTTTCGCCGGGTCGGCTGTCGCCGGGCTTCGCCGGCTTCGGCGTGTTGGTGCGATTTTCCGTGACCATGGCGCGCCAGCGGTCCAGACGCTCCGGCTCCAGCTCGCCGGCGGCGACCGCGGCGCGGACGGCGCAGCCCGGCTCGTGGGCATGGGTGCAATCGCGAAACTTGCACCGCGGAGCAAGTTCGGTGATTTCTGCAAACAGCTCGTGGATTCCCGCGGCGGCGTCGCTGACATGGAGCGTCCGCATGCCCGGCGTATCGATCACCCAGCCGCCGCCGGCCATCGCATGCAGCGAGCGCGAGGTGGTGGTGTGGCGGCCCTGCGCATCATGCTCGCGAATGCTGCCGGTGGGCTGATGCTGCTCCGGGGCCGCGCCCGTCAGCGCGTTGACCATGGTCGATTTGCCGACCCCCGACGAGCCGACCAGCGCCACGGTCTGTCCGTCGCCGCACCATGCGCGCAAGGCGCTTGCCGCATCCGCGGCATTGGGATTGGAGACGATCACCGAAAGCCCGCGCTGCAGCGCGCTGGCTTGGTCGAGATAGGACCCGGCGTGCTCCGTGAGGTCGGCCTTGGTCAGCACGATCACCGGCGTGATGCCGGCCTCATTGGCCAGCGCCAGATAGCGCTCCAGCCGGGCGACGTTGAACTCGGCATTGGACGAGGTGACGATGAACAGCGTATCGATATTGGCGCCGGCCAGTTGCGGCGTCGGGCTGCCCTCGGTGCGCCGCTGCAGCACCGTCTTGCGCGCCAGGCGGCGTTGCAGCAAGTGAGTCTGCGGCTCGACCAGCACCCAGTCGCCGACGGCGTAATCGCCGGTGTTGGTTTTGGCCGGAAGCACCAGCCGGATGGGCCCCGTCCGGGACATCGCCGCCATGCGCGACCGATGCACCCCGGAAATGCGGACGGGCAGCGCGTCGGTCTCCTCTGGCAGGATCTGCGCGCCGAAAAAACCGGACCATCCAAGATCCGCCAGCGACACTCCAGGACTGCCTTGCGCTTGATCTGTCACGATGCCGTCCACCGGGAACCCGAGTGGTTCATATGCGCCTCAAAGCCGGGGCGTGTCGACGAACCTTTCAGCGCCGCGCCGCGGCCGGCTGCGGCTGAACGCGCGACAGCCCCGCACGCAATGCGGGGCTGTGATGGCCGGCCGTGTGGGGCGAAGGACAAGTCCTAGAAGGCCTTGTCGGCCTCGGGCCGGTGCCTGTTCGACGGCACGAAGCCGGAGCGCACGGCTTCGCGCGGCAGCCGCACCCAGACTTCGCGGTTGGGATGCAGCCCCGCGCCGCGCGTGGCGGGAACGGCGGTGAGGCGGGCGCGGTGCAGCAGCCTTGTGTCGGCGTCGCCGCAGTTCGGATGAACGCCGCCATTGGCCGCGACCACCTTGTTCCAGGCGTCGGTGCGCTGCTTCAGGATCGCTGGATCCGACAGCGGCGTGCAGTTCAGTTCGTTGTTGTTGAGATCCGCCACGATCTCGTCGCCGTCCTGCACCATCGCGATCGGTCCGCCGAGGCTCGCCTCGGGGCCGACATGGCCGATCACCAGGCCGACCGATCCGCCGGAGAAGCGCGCATCGGTCATCAGCGCGATCACGATGCCGCGCTCGCGGCATAGCGTCGTGATGCGCGAGGTCGGATCGAGCATTTCCGGCATGCCCGGCGCGCCGCTCGGGCCCTCATAGCGCACGATCACCATGTCGTGGTTCTCGAATTTCTCCGGCGTCGTGTCGAGCGCGGCGAGCAGATGCTGCTCGCCCTCGAACACGCGGGCACGGCCGCGGAACAGGTTGTCCTCCAGCCCGCCCTCGACGCCGGCGAGCTTCAGGATCGCCGAGAATTCCGGTGACAGGTTGCCGCCGAGCACGCGCAGGCCGCCGGTCGGCTTGTAGGGCTTGGCGACGGTGTAGATCACACGGCCGTCGGCGCTCGGCGTGCCCAGGCGCTTGACCTGTTCGGCCAGCGTCTCGCCGGTGCAGGTCATGACGTCGCCATTGAGCAGGCCTGCCTCCAGCAATTCACGCACGATCACCTGCACGCCGCCGACAGCATCGATATCGACCATCGAATATTTGCCGTATGGTCGGGCGTCGGTGAGCACCGGCACGACATATTGCGATAGGTAGTTGAACTCAGCCGGCGTCATGACCTCTTTCCAGAAGTCACTGAAGCCCGCGGCGCGCGCGATTTCCGGCGCATGCAGCGTGACATTGGTCGAGCCGCCGATCGCCAGCGAGACGATCACGGCGTTGCGGATCGAATCGCGCACCACGATGTCGCGCGGCTTCAACCCCTTGGCCATCATCTGGGCGAGGTATTCGACCAGCTGCTCGGGGAATTCCTTCAAGCGGCGCGGATCGTCGGACGGCGGCGCCACCATGTGCAGCGGCTGCATGCCGACCACGCCGATGAAGGTCTGCATGGTGTTGTAGGTGAAGATGCCGCCGCAGCTGCCGATGCCGGGGCAGGCGTTGCAGGCGACGCGGTCGCGCAGAGCGGCGTCGGTGCTGCCGGCGACCTGATAGGCGCTGACGATGTCGAGCGCCTCGCCAGTTTCCGGGTCCTTGCCGGGATGGATCGAGCCGTCCGACATGATGATGCCGGGCTCGTTGTGTTCGAGTAGCGCGGCCAGCGTGCCGACCGGCGGCTTGTCGCAGGCGACCACGGCGATGGTGCCGGCGAGCCCGGTGGCGTTGAGATGTTCGGACAGCGCATCATGGGTGACTTCGCGGCCGATCAGCGAATAGCGCATCTCGCGCGTGCCGTTGCGGATGCCGTCCGAGGTCGCGATGGTGTATTCCGGCTGCACCAGGCGCAGTCTGAGCTGGCCTTCGCCCTGGCCGATGCGGCTCTTCAGGGCGGCGTGGATCGCGTCCACCTTGGAGGCCACGCCCATGTAGCACTGGCTGTCGCCCTTGGTGCCGACGACGCCGACCGACGGCTCGTGAATCAGGCTCGTATCGGTGCCGAGTACCTTGGCCATGCCGAAAGTCTGGGCGGAGCGGCCGGGATGATGGTCGATGCGGACGACGGGCGATTTGGACACGGCGGGTTCCTTCCTGGCGGCGACTTATTTGTCGTGAACGGCGGGCGTCCGGTAGAGGTCACCGGCTCGAACACCTCGCTGGCCTGATTGCGTGTAAAATTCTGCCTGGCACCTGTCGTGGCAAAGCCGCGACGCCGTCGAGAAAATTGACCGAAATCGGCTTGCCCAGTGTCTAACCCCCGGGGATCGCGAACACAATCGGATTGAACCGCGCGGCAGCTGCGCGCGACGGCCGTATCGCGCGCCGAACAAGCGGGGCAGAACGGCCTATCCGTGCAGGTCAAAGCCCCACGGCATCCCGCCGTGGGGCTCGCGCATCGCTTAATCGGCGAACTGGTTCGCCGCCCGGATGATCGGCGCCCAGCGATCGACTTCGCTGAGCAAGGTCGCTTTCAGGGCGGCCGGCGTCGCCTGGTCCTGCGCGACGGGCTCGGTATTGATGTCGTTGAAGCGCTTCACCAGGTCGGGATCGCTCAGGGCCTGCTGCAGCGTCTTCGAGAGTTTCTGGACGATCTCGTCGGGTGTGCCCTTCGGCGCGTAGATGCCGTGCCAGGCGCCGACCTCGAAACCCTTCAGCCCGGCCTCGTCGGCGGTCGGCAGGTCCGGCATCGACGCCAGCCGCGTTTTGGTGGTGATGGCGTAGCTCTTGACCAGCTTGGCGGCGATCGGGCCGGTGGTATTGGTGGTCTGGTCGCAGGTCATGTCGATCTGCCCGGCGATCAGGTCGTTCATCACAGGGCCATTGCCCTTGTAGGGCACCGGCAGGATCTGCTTGTCGACCGCGGTCATGAACAGCATGCCGCAGAGGTGCGAGGCGGCACCGAGCCCGGCATTGCCGAAGGTCATCTTGTCGCCGTTGGCCTTGATGTAGGTGACCAGCTCGGCGAGCGTGTTCGGCGGCAGGCCGGGCCGGCCGATGATGGTCATCGGCGCATTGGTGACGAGGCCGATCGGCGCGAACGCCGTCTTGGTATCGTAAGGCAGCTTGCGATACAGCGTTGCGGCGGTCGAGATGCCGATGTGATGGATCAGCAGCGTGTAGCCATCGGGCTCGGCGCGTGCGGCCCGCGCCGCGGCGATGGTGCCGCCGGCGCCCGTGGCGTTCTCGATGATGATGGTCTGGCCGAGGATCTTCGACATGGTCACGGCCGTGACCCGCGCCACCGTATCGGTCGCGCCGCCGGCGGCAAACGGCACCAGCATGGTGATCGGCTTGCTGGGGTAGGTTTGCGCGTAGGCGGGACAGGTGGTCACGGCAAATGCGATCGCAGCAATGACGTTCAGCTTCATGTTGGCCTCCCTGACTGTTTTTATGGGGTCGCTCATCATCCGCTTTTGTGGACGATGCCGTTCAGATGTTGGAACTCTGGATCGCCTCCACCACGGCGTCGGTCACCTGTTGCGTGGTGGCGGTGCCGCCGACGTCCGGCGTTAGGATGCCGGCGCCGGTGACCTGCTCCACCGCCCGCATCAGCCGCGTTGCGGCGTCGCTCTCGCCGAGATGGTCGAGCATCTGGGCTGCGGTCCAGAAGCTGGCGACGGGGTTGGCGATGCCCTTGCCGGTGATGTCGAAGGCCGAGCCGTGGATCGGCTCGAACATCGAGGGGAAACGGCGTTCGGGATCGATATTGGCGGTGGGCGCGACGCCGAGGCTGCCGGCCAGCGCGCCGGCGAGATCCGACAGGATGTCGGCATGCAGGTTGGTGGCGACGATGGTGTCGAGGCTCTGCGGCTTCAGGGTCATCCGCACGGTCATGGCATCGACCAGCATCTTGTCCCAGCTGACATCGGGGAATTCCTTCGACACTTCCTCGGCGATCTCGTCCCACATCACCATGCCATGGCGCTGCGCGTTCGACTTGGTGACGACCGTAAGGAATTTCCGCGGGCGCGACTGCGCCAGTTTGAACGCGTAGCGCATGATCCGCTGCACGCCGACGCGGGTGAAGATCGCGACTTCGGTGCCGACTTCTTCCGGTAGCCCGCGGTGCACGCGCCCGCCGCAGCCGGCATACTCACCTTCGGAGTTCTCCCGCACAATCACCCAGTCGAGATCGCCGATCCCGACATTACGCAGCGGCGAGGTGATGCCGGGCAGGATCTTGGTCGGACGCACATTGGCGTATTGGTCGAAGCCCTGGCAAATCGGTAGCCGCAGGCCCCACAGCGTGATGTGGTCGGGCACGTCGGGCGCGCCGACCGCGCCGAAATAGATGGCGTCGAATTTCTTCAGCTGCGCCAGGCCGTCGGCCGGCATCATGACGCCGTGCTTGCGGTAATAGGCCGAGCCCCAGTCGAAGGTTTCGACGTTGAATTTCACGTCGCCGATGCGCTTGGCGAGGCTTTCCAGCACGGTGGTGCCGGCGGCGATCACTTCGGGGCCGATACCGTCGGCCGGGATAGCCGCAATGGAATATTCGCGCATAAGATTCCTCACTGGGTCGTCTTGGTCTTGGTGCATCCGCTGCCGCGCGTTGGCGGCGCCGGCACCGTGAGGCCATGCGAGACCGGGCTCAACCGCATTGGTTTATACAAATAAATGATGTAATCTGGGGCAGGGGAGACGAGGATGGACCTGCACCAGTTGCGCTGTTTTGTGGCCGCCGCCGAGGAGCTGCATTTCGGGCGGGCCGCCCAGCAGCTCGACATGATGCCGGCGGCGCTCGGCCGCCATGTGCGGATGCTGGAAGACGATCTCGGCACACGGTTGCTGACGCGGACCACGCGCAGCGTGGCGCTGACCGAGGATGGCGCGGCGTTTCTGCTACAGGCGCAGGAATTGCTCGCGCAGGCCGATCGGCTGGCGGCGAGTTTTCGTGCCCGGGCGCGGGATCGCGCAGCCACGATCCGCATCGGCGCGATCGATAGCGCTGCGGCCGGGCTGCTGCCGGCGCTGCTGCACGACATGCGCGAGCAGCAGCCGGAGGTCGCGGTGCAACTGGTGGAAGACAAGACCATCCGTCTGCTGCCGCGGCTGCTGTCCGGCGGGCTGGATCTTGCTTTCGTGCGGCCACCGGACCGCGCCGACAAACGGTTGGAATTCCTGTTCCTGTTCCACGAGACCGCGGTGGTCGCGGTGTCCAACCGGCACCCCCTCGCGGATCGCTCGAGCCTGACGATAGCCGATCTGGCCGACGAGCCTCTGATCGTGCCGGAGCGGCGGTCGCGGCCGCACAGCCATGACCTGACGATGAAGCTGTTTGCGGAGGCAGGCGTCCGCGCGAATGTGGTGCAGGTGGCCGACGAGAAGCAGACCATCGTCAATCTGGTCGCCGCCGAACTCGGCGTCGCGATCGTGCCGCGCTGGACGTCGCGGATGGCGGCGCGTGGCGTCTGCTACGTGCCGCTGGCGATGTCAGCGATGAACAGGCTGCCGCTCGCCGCAGCGTGGACGCGCGGCACCCGCGATCCCGTGCGGACGAAGCTGATCGAGATGCTGCGGGTCAAATTGTCGAGCTACGCCACCGAGGCGTGAGCGCCGTCAGGCGATCGCGATGATTTCGAGTTCCTGGCCGTCGAGGCCTGCCACGTCGCCGACCGCCTTGCCCGTCAGCAGCCGTGCCACCGGAGAAACATAGGAAATCGAGCCCGTCTTTGGGTCGGCCTCATCCTCGCCGACGATGCGATAGGTCTGCACGCGGCCATCGTCGCGGCTGAACGTCACCGTGCTGCCGAAGATGACGGTGTCGGTCGAGGTGGGATCGGGGATCAGCTGCGCCGTGCGGACGCGCGCGGCAAAGTAGATCGTATCGCGCAGCGGCGTGGCGGCCTGGCGTCGCTTCTCGTTAACGTCCTCGATCTTCTGCGTGGCGTCATAGGCTTCGCGCGCGGCGAGAAGCTGGGCTTCCAGCGCCTTCAACCCGGCTTCCGTGACCAGATTGGGATGCGACGAGATCGGCCGGTCCGGCAGCATCGTTTCCGATGCGGTCTCGGCGCTGTCTTCCTTGGTAAAAGCGACACTCACTTACGAAATCCCTGCGATGGCGGCGTCCTCGGCGTTGGGATCGCCCGGCGCCGTGGCCCAGGCCAGTTCGACCAGCGTCACAATGCGACGTCCGGCGCCGTCGAGCTGGCAGACGATCAGGCCCTGCTCCTCGATATAGCTAAGCAGTCGCCTCGCCCTTCGCAACGAGTGCGAGCCGTAGGCGCGGGCGATTGTGGCGTCGCCGGGGCAGGGCAGGCCTTCCTTGGCGGCGCGCGCGATCATCATGAACACGCCCTGCATATCCTCGGGCAGGAGGCCAGCGCGGTCCGAGACGTCTTGCCAGCCGTCGTCCTCGGCGATGTCGGAGCCGAGCCCGGCGCGGGCGCGGGTCAGCATGTGCCGGAAGTCGGCGAGATCCGGCACGGCCAAGCCGAGGCCGGCGATCCGGCAGCGCACTACGAATTCCTGATACAGCACGCCGACGGCGCGGAAGCCGGCATCGGGCTCCGCCATCACGGCGCGCAGGATGGCATCGACGCGCTCGCGTTTCTTCTCCAGTTCCTCGGCGCTTTCCGGCGGCGCGACGGGATCGGGGCGCACCTCCATCGCGGCGGATTTCGCGGCCATCAGCTGGCCGAGCAAATCGGGCGATGACGGCGGCGGCCGGCGCGGCGCGCGAGCCGGCTCCGGCGGCGGCGCGGCCAGGATCATGGCGTGCATGTCGAGCGAGGATTCCGGCAGCGGCATCAGCCGCGGCGTGGCGTTGCGCGGCTGGGTGTCGGTCGGGCCGATCCGCAGCCCGAGCGGGCGGCGCGACAGCGCCGGGCCGAGCGCTATGAACTGGCCGCGCTCGAGGTCGCGAAACGATTCCGCCTGGCGCCGCTCCATGCCGAGCAGGTCGGCGGCACGCGCCATGTCGATGTCCAGGAAGGTGCGGCCCATCAGGAAGTTGGACGCCTCGGCGGCGACGTTTTTGGCCAGCTTGGCGAGGCGCTGGGTGGCGATCACGCCGGCGAGACCGCGCTTGCGGCCGCGGCACATCAGATTGGTCATGGCGCCGAGCGACAGTTTTCGGGCGTCGTCGGAGACTTCGCCGGCGACGGCGGGCGCGAACAATTGCGCCTCGTCGACCACCACCAGCATCGGGTACCAGTGATCGCGGGGAGCGTCGAACAGCCCGCCGAGAAAGGCGGCAGCGCGCCGCATCTGGTGCTCGGCGTCGAGGCCCTCCAGATTGAGCACGGTGGAGACACGGTGCGCGCGGGCGCGCTCGCCGGCGACCTGCAACCCGCGCTCGGTATGTTCCTCGGCATTGATCACCAGATGGCCGAAGCGGTCGGCCAAAGCGACGAAATCGCCTTCGGGATCGATGATGGTCTGCTGCACCCAGGGTGCGCTCTGTTCCAGCAGCCGGCGCAGCAGATGGGATTTGCCGGAACCGGAATTACCCTGCACCAGAAGGCGGGTCGCCAGCAGTTCTTCCAGGTCCAGGGTAACGGGCGTGCCGGCCGTCGTATTTCCCATCTCGATCGCAACGGTCATATCGACTCACAGGCTCCTTGCAGCGTGCGGCTTAACAACCCGATCGCAGCCCGTCGAGCGCCACCGGGCCGGTCATCCCCGTGTTCCCGGTCAGGATCAGGACGGTGGCGTCGCGGCGATCCGGTTCATACCCCGTTAACCAGCTATTAATTTCTCCGCGCCCGGCGGTGGCAACCGGCGGGCAGCAACGGTAGAAATAACGCTACAGGTGACCGTGATCCGCCTCATCGCCCCACGCGGAAGCTTGCAGGGACCGGAATGTTGAACGAAACGGAAATCGTTGGTTCGTCCTCCGAAGCCGAGGTGCCGCGGCGTCAAACAGCCGATCGCCGCATCATGAGTTTCGAAGAGACCAAGGGGGCCTTCGCCGCCCTTGGCATCGAGGAACGCCGGGCGACCGGCGATCGCCGGCGCAATCCGTTTCGCCAATGGCGGCGCATCGTGCTGGGCGGGTTGCCGGTGGTGGTGGTGGACCGGCAGGAGGCCGCCCAGGTGATCGTCGAGGAGGCCCTGAAACGCCGGAATATGTGGCGCTATCCGGCCTATCTGACCTCGACCAATGGCGAGGTGACCTATCGTTGCGATGTCGATCGCACGGAGCGATCGCTGTTCCTGCAGGCCGATGCGATCTCGGCCGACGGCATGTTTCACGTCTTCGTTTCGCGCTTCAAGGGCGATGCGTTGCCCGAGCGGGTGGCAACGTCGGATCTGTTTTACGACGTGGCGCAGCGCGCGCAGGCCACCGGCGCCACCATGTTCATGCTCGGCGCAACAGCTTCGGCCAACCAGGCCGCGGTCGATGCCGTCCGGACCCAGTTTCCCCAGCTGCGGCTGGTCGGGCACCGGCATGGCTTTTTCGACGGCCCGGCCGACGAGATCGCCACCTGCGATGAAATTGCCAGGCTGGCGCCGGATATTCTGTGGGTCTCGATGGGCGTTCCCCGCGAGCAGGAATTCGTGGTTCGGAACCGCGAACGGCTGTGCTCGGTCGGCGTGATCAAGACGTCGGGCGGCCTGTTCGATTTCCTGTCGGGCAATGCGGTGCGCGCGCCGCTGTGGATGCAGAATATCGGGCTGGAATGGCTTTGGCGTCTTGGCCGCGAGCCGCGCCGGCTGGCGTGGCGCTATATCAAGACCAATCCGCGGGCGCTGTATCTGCTGCTGACGAACTCACGCTGACATCCGTCATCGCGCGGGAATGGGCGCTTCAGCAGCGCCCGGTTCCAGCGCTGGCGGTCGGTGTCGAAGATCGCCAAATCTTGGTTGAACTGCCAGCTCGCCCATAGGCTAGGGTCGGTGTAGAAGGGCTCGCAGCACACCGCCATCCGGTCGTCCGGTCCGATCGTCCATTAGGCCAAAGCCCTGCGCCAGTTCCCAGTGTGCCCAGCCCCAGCAGTGCTGTTCGGCGTGTTTGACGACCGACCGTAGCCAACGCAGACGGCTGTCTCGAGGCGCGTGCGCTTTAAGAACGCCGAATTCGTTGATGATGATCGGTCGTCGGTTCTGCTGTTGCCAGCGGATCGCAGGCTCCAAATTCGTCGACACGATATCTCCGGCACCATGGATGGTCGCTTCGCGCAACACCTGTAGCGCTGCGGTCCTGTGCGCAGCGCTCAGCTGCGCATCAATCGCAACCACCGCTTTCTCGGTCGCCACGATCGGAAAGGGCAATCCCCGGATGTAGCTCAACGGATCGTTGGCGTCCCAATGCCCTTGGTGGGTAAAGGCCATTGGATCGTAGAAGTGAATGGCGTAGACGACATTGAGGTCCTCAAGCGCCCGGAAACGTTCCAGTGAATCGGGGCGCTGCCAGTTGACGGGACCCACGATGATCGTCGTGTCGGGCAGCAGTTTGCGGACAAATTTGGCCAGTTGTTCGGCCTGCGTTTGCCAGATCTCAGCGCTGACGTCTGGCTCGTTCAGCAGTTCGGCGTACACCATCTTCGCTGGATATCGCGCAATGACAGACGCCAGCGCTCTCCAGGCTTCCTGCAACAGGCCCATCGCAACCGCAGGGGCCTTTTTATGCATCTGGTTGAAGGCGTCACCGGGATGCACATCGACTGACACGACGAAGCCCATCGTGGTCAGGTCCTCGAGTGCGCGGTCGAGCGCTGCCAGTTGCGCGCCTCGATCCTCGGCGGACGAATCGATGCTCATCACGTTTTCGGCCGGCACCGGAAGCCGGATGTGGGTCATTCCGGATTTGCGCAGCTCGCGCAGCGTTTTCGATACCTTCGAGATCATCTTCGGATCGTCGGTCCAGCCGGCAAGGTTGAAGCCCTTGGCCAGCGCAGCAATGGTTTCAGCCGGTACTCGATGGGTAAGCGGCGGACATGATGCGCCCACCTGCGATGACGCCGGCGTCGCGATCAGCGCCGCGAGGAGAGCAGCAAATAGCCGAGCGTTGACGAAGCTCACCCGTTTCAAACTGCCGACCTTAATGTTGACTGGACGCAGATCCAGAAAAATACGTCATCAGGAAGCAAGCTCCACGTGCGAATCTGTAACCTTGACCAAGGCCGGAGCTTCGGTGGAGTTCACCACCAGACCAACGCGCCCGGCACCGGCGGCAGCCAGCATCGACCGGATCGTGCCTAGCTTCGCGGTCGGGGTCCCGTTGTCCCTGGCCACAATGATAGTGAACTCGGCCTGCGCCGCGAGGCCGGCTATAGCCGCGGATTCCGACATCGAACTTGTATCGATGACAATCAGGTCGAATTCCGTGCGGATGTCGGTTGTCGGCGAGGCCGCCTTGTCGATGCTACCGGCGGTCAGCAGCAACAGAACCGATGCGGCATCGGCCTGCAGCGTATGATGGCCATTGTCGATGAATTCCCGCGGGGCGCCAGCCCGCTGCGATGACGGTTGGTCGATCCCTATCACGACGCTGCGCTGGCCGCGCTCGGTCGCGCACTGCCCGAGAGCGCGAGCGACGGCAGTCTTGCCGACGCCGGGCTCCTCGGAAATGATGAGCACGACATGGCCGCGACCTGGTTCCCGACTCTTGACGACTTCATATAGCGCCGCACACGCCGCGCGCAGGTCGATTTCGCCAGAGCCGGCGATCGGTGTTTGCCAGACGGACTTCAAGCCTTGCTTGGGCGCCACGTAGGGAATTGTGTGCCAGACGGGGAGCCGGGAAAGTGCAGGCTTGCGATCCGGCGCGACAGGCGAGACAGGCGAGACAGACTGCCGGGTGAGTATTTCTTCCAGGTTGAGTTTCCGCACCTCCGAAGGTTCGGTTACGGCAGGCCCTGCTACGACAGCCTCGGCGTCAGCAGGCCTGGCTTCAAGCAGCAGGGGGGTGGCGGGCTTCATATTCGGATCGGAGGCGGGCGCTGTTGCGGGGGCGTCCTTCTGCGTCGTTCGGACGGAATCCATGATCGCCGTGATGGTCGTGGCCACCAGAACCGAGGCCAGCGCAAGACCGACCAGGATTATAGACAGCGGCGGGCGTGTCGGGCGCGTCGGCGGATTGGCAACCGAGACAACCTTTGTCTGCGATGTCTGCAACTGCCGCTGTTCGCTCGTCGCCTTGTAGCGGGACAAGAACTGCTCGTAGATGTTCCGGTTGGCATCCGCATCGCGCTGCAATTCCTGCAGCTTTACGGCGTCCTGTCCATCCGTCAGCATCGCGGTCTCCACTGCGCGAAACTGCTGCTCGACTGTTTTTTGCTGACTCAGGAGCGTTTCGTAATCGGATCTCGCGCTATCGATATTCCGCTTCCGCTCGGCTTCGATCTGGCGATTGACCTCGCTGAGCTGGCTCATCGCAATCATCAGGTCGGGATGGCGATCGCCAAACACCGCGCGCTTTTGGGCGATCTGGTCATTCAACTGCAGGCGTTGTGCGCGCAGGCTTGACAGCAGGTCGGGCCGCGCCGGACCCTCGATATTGCCCTTAAGGTCGCGCTGGGCCTGCTCGTAACGCGTTTTGGCCTCTTCGGCGCGAAGCCTGGATGCGGCCAATTGCTGGCTCAATTCGGAAACGCGCAGCTGCGCCGTCGTGGAATCTCGACCGGCGCTGACGATCTTGTGCTCGAGCTTGAAGGCAGCAACCGCTTCTTCGGACACGCGCAAGCGGGCATTGAGGTCCTTCAGCCGACTATTGAGCCAAGCCGCCGCATCGTCGGTTGCACCAGAGCGGATCTGCGCCTGGTCATCGACAAACGCCTGCGCGACCGCGTTGGCATAGGTCGCTGCCTTCTGCGGGTCCTTCGACGTAAACGTGATGGCGATCACGTAAGTGAGGCCGCGCCGCGAGATGTCGAGGCGGCGGCGGAAGTTATCCAGCACGCGCGAAGTGTCGGTCTCGCTCGCGGCGATCTCGTCGTCGCTCGCAATCTTCAATTTTTCGATCAGCGGACGAAGGAAACCGTCCGATTTGGCAATCTCGATCACGCTCTGCAAAGCCGCGGCGTCCTGCCCGATCCCGGGAAGAACGTCCTGGTCTGTCGTGACACGCTGTTCCCGGGGATCGATCACGACAAGGGCGGTGGCGGCGTAGCGGACCGGCAGCATCATGGTGACGCCGATGCCAAGCGCCAGAAGAACGGCCGACAGCAGCACGATGCGTTTGAACCGCCGCTGGAAGAACGCTACCAGACCCGACGGCGTCAGCATGCCCGTGAGCATGGCCGGCTGCGACGTGTTGATGGCGGCGCGGGGCCGGACGTCCCACGGGTCAGCGTCACGCGGACTGCGCGGGGCATCGCCGAACTTCTGGGAATCATTATTCGGCTGCATCGAATCCAACATCATTCACGCCGCTGGAAGGGAGAACATAGGATTGCACGAGGGTACCTAATTAGAGTTAACCGTTTCTGCAGCCTGATACTGGACGGTGCGGCGTGCACAACCGGCAGACCTGGTATCGGCGGCGGATATCGCGCCAGGCATTGCCCGTGCCGGGTGGGCCAACACGGTTAACGCTTGGTTACCATTTTCGAGATATAGCAGGCCCGAGGAACGCGCAGGATGGCGACCGATTTGAGCACCGCTGTTGCGACAATCAAAGGCATCGGCATTCCCGCCGCTTGGACGGACGCCGCGATTGTGCTCGCCGCCGCTGTCGTGCCGGTTGCTCTGGCGCCTCTGCTGCACAGCGTGAGCCTCTATCTCGCTATCGGCGTTCTCTCTATTTTTGCTTGCGGCGTCGTGGCTGTGATTCCGGCCTACGCTCCGGTTGTCGCGATCGTCGGCCTGCTGTTTCAGAACATCTTCGTCTCGCTGTGGTCGCCCGTGCTCGACCCGGCGGCGGTGGAGTTCATTAAGGGGTACAATTTTCTCGTCTGCGCGGTTATGTGGCTGGCGACGCTGGCGCTGTTCATTCTTGGCCAGCGCGACCGTTCGCCGCCGACGGTACGGTTGATGGGGATGAGTTCCATCGCACTGGGGGCGGTGCTGCTCTATTTCGTGCTAGGCGCGTTCGCGAACCCGATGGCGGCTACAATCTACCTGCGCAATATCGTCCTGCCGATCTTTCTGTTTCAACTCGCACTGTTGACCTCGGCCAGCATGGAGTTGCGGATTAAGCCAGCGCTGATTGCGATTGCGATCGTATTCATCGTCTGCGGTTACATCGAACTGACGTTTCGGGACTTCTGGCTCGACGTGACGCACGGCTATTCCTACTGGCGGTTCGACGAACTGAAAGCAACGGATTCGGGCGTCTGGGAGCGCGAGATGCGACGGACGGGCGCGGTGGCGGTCGATCTGAAGGACCGATTCAAATTCGGGTTTCTCAATACGCCTTTGCTGGATGGGTTTGGCCTGTCCGAAATTCTGCGCATCTTCGGGCCGAATATCAGCGCGATCAGCTACGGCTACGGCGTCGCCTTTTTCGCTCTGTTCCTGTTTTCCGTGGGACGTCCGGTGATGGCGGTGATAAGTCTGCCGTTATTGGTGCTCTGCAGCGTCAAAGGAGCGCTAATTCTATTGCTGTTCGTCAGTGTCGGGTGGCTGGCCACACGGTTGATCGGCGCGGTGCTCGCGCTGACCTTCGGTCTCGCCGCCCTGGTGCTGTATATCCTGGCCGGCATCTATGTCGGCCTGAACATTGGCGACTATCACGTCCTTGGCTTCATGGGCGGTATCAACGGTTTCCTGCAAGCGCCTTGGGGGCGGGGCCTCGGCATCGGCGGCAACCTGTCCGAAGGGTTCGACGAAATCGACTGGAGCGCGGCGCAACAGGCCGGTTCGGTGAACGGCGCTGTCGAAAGCGCCGTCGGCGTCCTGTTGTACCAGATGGGCCTGGCAGCGCTCGTGCCGCTCGCGTTCTACTTCTATCTCGCCATGCGGGCGTGGCGGCTCTACGCCTATTCAGGCATTGCGAGCCAGGGCATGGTCGCCTTTGGCATCTGCGCCATCCTGGCCAACGGCATTTTCCAGGAAGAAGCGCTTTTCGCGCCACCGGCGCTCGGGCTGCTAGTATGTCTGTCTGGCATCATCCTCGGCGCGTCGGTGCGGGCCGAAAATTTGCAGCTGGAGGCTTAAGGTTAATCCGCGGTTACCCCGGCCGCGTGCGCACTCGTCGATTGCCGGATCGCGAGCCACGGGGACATGGCCGCGGTGTGGCCGCATTAACCGCATCCCGGCGTAGTGATGTCGAATCCGGTCGGCACATGATAATTTACCACCGTGCCGCGATGTCCGTGCGGCGCCGTGGAGTACCCCTTGTCAGCTTTCAACACCGGCGCCCGCGCTGTGATGACGATGCTCGGCTCGCTTGCCGGCGCGTTGCGGCGCGACGTCACGCAGGGCCTGATGGTCACGATCACGCTGCAGGTCGGCGGCGGGATCGTCTCGTTTGCGATGTTCTCGCTGGCTGCGCGGGTGCTGTCGGCGCCGGAGTTCGGCCATCTCGCGCTGTGGCTGAGCGTGTGCCAGATGGCCAGCGTCGCCGCCCTGCTCGGGCAGGAGATGTTCATCCTGCGCTCGCTGAACGAATATTCGGTGGCAAAGCGCCCGGATCTCGCCAAGGGCTCGCTGCTGTTTTCGATCGGCCTGGTATCGGTCGTGCCGCTGCTGGCGGGCGCTGCCATCGCGCTGCTCGGCACGACGATGCCCGGCCAGACCACCGCTTTGTCCCTCGCTACCGGGCTGTTTCTGGTGTTGAGCTCGATGCTGGCGCTGTCCAGCCATATTGCGCGGTCCACCGTCGGCATTTTCATGGCCGACGGCATGCGCGAATTGTTCTGGCGCGCGTTGGTGGTCGCGACGTTGGTGGGGCTGACGGTGGCCGGGCTGCATATCCAGATCGATCAGTTCTTTCTGATCGGGTCGCTGGCGCTCGCGATCGCACTGCTGATCCAGGTGACGGCGGTCTGGCGCGCCTTTCCGAAAGATATCTTCCCCGCCAAGGCAGTCTGGCGCCTGCGCGAATGGGCGCGCACCTCATCGGGGTTCTGGGCCTCGACCCTGCTGGAAACCGTCAACCAGTATTTCGATGTGGTGATCGTCTACTGGTTTCTCGATCCGGTTTCCGCCGGCGCCTATTTCATCGCGACGCGGCTGTCGAACATGTTCGCCACCGTGCTGGCCGCGGTTCACAACTTCGCCACACGGCGCATTCCGGCGCTGTATTTCGCCGGCCAGACCGACGAACTCAACGGCGTGTTGAGGCGCATGGCGGAAGTTGTGCTGCTCAGCGTGATCGCCGGCGTGGCGATCATCGGCTTTGGCGCCGAATACATCCTGGCGCTGTTCGGTCCGAACTTCGTTTCCCAGAAGTGGACGCTGATCATCCTGACCGCCGGCACCGCGATGTATGCGGCCGGCGGGCCTGCCTCTGCGATCCTGATGATCGCAGGATTCCAGGCGCGCTACCCCTTGATCGTCGCGGCCAATATCGGCATTCGCTTCATCGGTTTCGCGGTGCTGATCCCGATCTGGGGCCTGCAGGGCGCAGCCGTGTCGGCAGCGTTGAGCCTTGCCATCGTGACCGTGGTGCTAAACGTGTTGTGCCGGCGCTGGGTCGGGGTCGATCCGTCGGTGCTCAATCTGATCGGTCGGCCGGGCGCACGCCTGGTGCCCGCCACCGGGAAGACGCCATGACATTGCCGTCGGTCCGTTCCGGAAAACCGCGCGTGCTGTTCATCCAGACGCAGGGCGAGAATGCCGGCGCGCAGGAGATCACGCGGCTGGTCGGCGCAGGTCTCACGGCGCGCGGTTTCGACGTGCATCATCTGTTTTTCTATCGCAAGTCGGCGCATTTCAATGAGCCGCCGAACACGCTGTATTGCACGCCGGGGCGGCCGAAAAATCCGGTCGCAGCCATGCGGTTCCTCGCCACGCTCGGCCAGCGCATCCGGCAGTTACGGCCGGATGTGATCCTGCCGTTTCAGCACTATGGCAACACGGTCGGCGGCGCGGTCGCGCGGCTGGTCAGCGCCGCGCCGATCATTGCCAATCAGGTGTCGCCGAAGGCCACGATGAACCCAATGGTGCGCGCCGTCGATTTTGCGCTGGGCAATCTGGCATTCTTCAAATCGATCGTCGTCAATTCGCATGACATGCTGGTCGACTATTCGCGCTACCCCCGGCCGTACCGATCGCGGCTGCGCTATATCCCGCACGGCTTCGAGCTGAAACGCACCACGCTGTCGAAGCAGGAAGCGCGACGCGCGTTCAACTTGCCGCCGGACGCCATCCTGCTCGGCGGCGTCGCCCGTCTGCATCCGATCAAGCGGCTCGACAAGGGAATCCAGGCGCTGGTGGATCATCCCGAATGGCATCTGGCCGTGGCCGGACAGGGGCCGGAAGAAGCCAACCTGAAGCGGCTCGCCGAACAATTAGGCCTCGGCAAACGTGTTCATTTCATCGGGGAGATCGCGCCCGAACGGATCGGTGATTTTCTCGTCGGTCTCGATGTGTTCGTGTTTCCCTCGGAGTCGGAAACCTTCGGCCTGGCCGCGGTGGAGGCGGCGGGCGCGGGAATCCCGACGGTTGTGACCGATCTGGCGGTGCTGCGGGAAGTGTTGTCCTACAAGGGTGAGCCCGCCGCGCTGTTCGTCGATGCGGCAGATGCGCGCCAACTGGCCGCTGGCGTCGCGCGGCTGCTGACCGACGATGTGCTGCGCGAGACCCTGCAACGCAGCGCTGCGGGCCTGACGGTGCGCTATTCGATCGACGCGATGACGGACGAGTATGTCCGGCTAATGGGTGAGCTGGGGGTCTCGGCATGAGCCGCGCGGGGCCGGGCCGATGCTGATCGAACTGCGCTGCGATCACGCGCGGCCACGGGCGTGGATGGACGCCTTCGCCGGCGAGGTCGGCGGCGAGCGCGCGGACACGCGGATCGTTCGGATCGAGGCCGGCCAGCCGCCAGCCGGACTCGGCGCGCTGTTCGAGTTGGAGCGCCTGCTGCTGCGCAAGGGCCGGTCGTCCCTGGTCGATCCAGTGAAACACTTGAGCCGCGCGGCAATAGCGGATCCGACAGCGGACCCGGAGATCGTGATCGATTTCACCGCCCGGCCGCGCGACGCGGCCAGCCCCGCGCGGATGTATCTGCGGCCCTACTACAACGGCGTTGCCGGCGAGGACGCCGCGCTGGCGGCGATTCTGACGGGCGACCTGCCGCAGATCGAAATCGTCGATGAGGCGAGTGGCCTGACGCTGGACCGGGGATGGCCCTCCGCCGAGATCGCCGCCGGGCTGAGCGGCCATCTCGAGGCGGTCGTCGCGCGGACGCTGACCTTGCTGCGCGCCATCCTGTCGGGCAGCCCGCGGCTGCCCGTTCCCGAACGTGCGGTGGTCGGCGAAAGTTCGCCCAAGACGCCGGTGGCCTATGTGGCCGGCAGTCTGGCGCATGCGTTGGCCCGGCGCATCTATCATCTGTGTTGTTACGCCCCGCACTGGCACATCGGCTGGCGCTTGAACGCCGGCGCGGGCGTGTGGGAGAACGGCGACCTGTCGGGCGCGCCGTGGCAGCGTCTCGCCGATCCCGGCCATCGCTTTTTCGCCGATCCGTTTCCCGTGACCTGGCAGGGCCGCACCTTCGTCTTTTTCGAGGATCTCGATCACCGAGTCGGCAAGGGCACGATCTCGGCGATCGAATTCGACGCGCGTGGCCCGATCGGGGCGGTGCTGCCGGTGCTGGAACAGCCCTGGCACCTGTCCTATCCGTTCCTGATCGAGGATGGCGGCGAGCTCTGGATGATCCCCGAGAGTTCGGCGAACCGCGATGTCGCGCTGTACCGATGTGTTGACTTCCCCGATCGATGGGAGCGCCATGCAACGCTGCTCGACGATCTGGAACTGGGCGACGCGACCGTGACGCGGCATAACGGGCTGTATTATCTGTTTGGCGCCATTCGCGACGGCGCCGGCGGCTATTCCGACACGCTGGCGATCTATTACGCCGATCGCCTGACAGGCCCCTGGTTGCCGCATGCCGCCAACCCCGTGCTGATCGACCGTGCGCAGGCCCGCCCGGCCGGCAACATGGTGGTTCACGATGGGCAGTTGTGGCGGCCGGTGCAGGACTGCACGCAGGGCTACGGCGGCGCATTGGCGCTGGCGGAAGTAACTGAACTGTCGCCGACGGCGTTCCGGCAGCAGGTCCGTCACCGCATCAGCCCGGGACCGGCGTGGCCGGGCCGCAAGCTGCATACCCTCAACCGCATCGGGAACCTGGAAGTGATCGACGGATCTCGAATCCAGCCCCGATGGCGCCGTTAAGGTGAAATCAGCAGTTCCTGCAAACGCGCCTTAACCGTCAATCACGTTAATCATCGGCGCCTCATTTATCGGGGCGCGCCGGCAGCGTATTGTACCCACGCGGCGCTGATCGGTATTCCGGGTGTCGCGACTGGATTGCAGACGGGAGCCCCGAGATGAATTCCATGACCAAGAACGACGACATCCTTGTTGACTGGCAGTCCCGGCATCAGGACCTGTTCGGTGTACACGCCATCAAGCTGCACCACCGCCTCATCGATACGGGACTGTTTTCGCGCGAGGTGCTCGGCCGGCTGATCGAGCGCTGTCCGAAAAATGAACTTGGCCTGGAGTCGGTCAGTTTCGAGGGCGAACAGCACCAGCGTCTGTATGGCGAGCTGGGCGCTGCGTCCGGCATGGAGGCGATCGACGCCATCGCGAAGGGCCGGATGTGGATGAACATCCGTCGCGTGATGGACTGGGCACCGGAATATCAGGCACTGCTGACGCGGATATTCGACGAGTTCGACGCCCGCATGGGCGGCTTCAAGACCTTCAAGCGCAATCTCGGCGTGCTGATCTCGTCGCCGAACTGCCGCGTGCCCTATCACGCCGATATCCAGGGCCAGTCGCTGTGGCAGATCGAAGGCGTCAAGCGGATCTTCTTGTATCCGCGCTCCGACGTGTTCATGCCGTCGACGAACATCGAGAAGATCCTGCTGCGCGAGACCACCGAAGACATGCCGTATCGCGGCTGGTTCGACGAATTCGCGACGGTCTACGACCTGCATCCCGGCGAGATGCTGACCTGGCCGCTCTACGCGCCGCACAAGGTCGAGAACCACGACTGCCTGAACATCTCGGTGACGATGGAGCACTGGACCCAGCAGATCTGGAATTCCTACGCCGTGCACTATGGCAACGGCGTGCTGCGCCGGACGCTCGGCCTGCAGAACTCGTCGACCCGCGATCACGGCATCCACGTCTATCCGAAGGCGGCATCGGCCTTCCTTTGGAAGAAGAGCGGGCGACAGATCACAGGCGACGTCGTCTCGAAACGCGATTTCCGGATCGATGCGGCCAGCCCGATCGGGCGGACGGATATTGCCGGAGCGCAGTGAGCACCAAGCCGATGTTGATGACCGACCTGAAGACGCTGCAGTTGGACGTCGAGGTCGGCGTCGAGCCCGACTTTGACTTTCTTGGCGAAGAATATCGCGCGTTCTTCAACCTGAAACGCGGCACCGTGTTCCAGGCGCCGCTGTGGCAGGCGTCGATCCACGCGCGTCTGGTGCCGGGTCTTGCTGCCAGGCCCTATACGGTGACGATCCGGACCCGCGCGGACCGGCGGCTGCTCGCGCTGATCCCTTTCGTCGTTCAGAAACCGGCCGGCATCTCGATCCTGCAGCCGGCCGACTTCGGCGTCTGCGATTACAACGCCGTCGTCGGCGATCGCGAAGTGCTGGAGACGCTGGCTGCGGACCCGTCCGTGATCGGTAGGCTCGATGCGCTGCTGGGCACGGCCGGCGTGATGATGTTCCGCAAGGCGCGGGATGACGGCTTCTCGCCGGCGCGACTGTTTCGCAAGACCAGCGCCACGCCGTGCGACAATGCCGCCTACCATATCGAGACCGGCCCCGATTTCGAGGTCTGGCAGCGCCAGAGGGTGAACCGCAAGTTCACCAAAGAGCTGGGCCGCCTCGGCCGTCAGGTCGCGCGCGACTTCGGCGCTTACGAACAGCGCGTCCTCACCGATGAACAGGGTATCCGCGACGCCTTCGCGTTTCTGCGAGCCGTGCGCAAGGGGCGCTTCGAGGGCGACCTGCTCGACGACGAACTTTACGCCGCGTTCTATCTGGATTTCGCGATTGCCGGCGCCAAATCGGGCGACGCCATCACCTATGTCAGCACGCTCGACGGCAAGCCTGTCGCGGTGCTGCTTGGCGTCGCATATGCCGACGAGTGCCACGCGGTGCTGATCGGTGCCGACACGCAACGGCTCGGCAAATACTCGCTCGGCATGCAGCTGCTATACCGCATCGTCAAGATGCGCTTCGATAAAGGTCTGCATCGCTTCGATCTTGGCCTTGGCAACACCGGCTACAAATCGATGTTCCGGGTCGAGGAGACCACGCTGCACAATTACACCGTGGCCCGCAGCCTGGCTGGTGCGGCACTGTCGATGGTGTATCACCACGCCAAGCCGCTGAAGAACTTCCTGCGCCGGCTGTCGCCGCGGCTGCGCTGAGGAAATCCGAAGGATGATGATCGCTTGAGCATCTTTTCGTCCTTTCCGCGGCTCGCCGCGCTGTGGACCAATCCCTCGCTGCGCGGGATGGCCGGCGTGTTCGTGCTGCGCATCACCATCACGGCGCTCAGCTTTGCGCTGATCACGCTGGCCGCGCGCGCGATGCCGATGGCGGCCTTCGGCACCTATTCGATCCTGTTTAGTGCGGCCGGCCTGTTCTGCATTCTCGCCACCGTCGGCCAGCAATTGCTGCTGATGCGGTCGTGGAACGAATATTCGGCGAGCCGGCAGACAGGCCTGCTGAAGGGCGCGCTGATCTTCGCGGCGCTGGTATGTGGCGCGGGCGGCGTGCTGGTGGCCGTGCCGTTCTATGCGTGGTTCGCAGCGTCGCAGGGGCCGCTGGTCGCGGTTTCGGTCACGCTGTATCTGGTCACCTTGTCGGTGTTGCTGACGACGTCGCATCTGGTACGCACGGCGATCGGCATTGGTATCGGCGACGGCGTCGGCAATCTGTCGCTGACCGTGCCACCGACGATCTATCTGGGCTGGATGCTCCTGACCGGCGCGACCGCACGGCTCGACAGCGTGTTTTTTCTGATGGCCGCAGGCGGCATCGCCTGCATTGTGTGGCACGTCACCGCCATGACGCGGTTGATCCGCAGGAAATTTCCGGGCTTCGCGGTCACACCGGCCGAGTTCGACTGGCCGTCGTGGCGTAGCCGTTCGCTCAAGCTGTGGCTGTCGAACAGTCTGGAAGCGTCGAACCAGTATCTCGACGTCCTGATCGTCGGCGCGTTGATGAGCCCCGGCGTCGCCGGCGCCTATTTCGTCACCAGCCGGCTCGCCAACGCCTTTGCGATGGCGACGGACGCGATCCACATGTTCTCGACCCGGCATATTCCGGATCTGTACTATCACAAGAAGTTTGCTGAACTGGGGGCCTTGCTCGACCATGTCGCCGGCGTCACGCTGCTGGTCGTCGTCACCGGCATGGCGGTGATCATCGGCGCCGGCCACTGGATGCTGCTGGTTTTCAGCGCCGCGTACGTGCCGTATTACGATGCGCTGGTGACGCTCTCTTTCGGCATGGTCGCGCTGGCGGCCTCCGGCCCATCCGGCTCGATCCTGATGCTGACCGGGCACGAGAGCCGCTATCTCGGCATCATCGGCGCCAGCGTGCTGTTGCGTGTGATCGGATTCGCGGCGCTGATTCCGTTCTTCGGCGTGATGGGCGCGGCGGTGGCAACGACGCTGTCGTTCGTCTTCATGGCGGTGATGATGGCACGGTCGGCAAAAGCCATGACCGGCATCGACGGATCGGTGCTGCGATTGCGCGACGTGGTCTGGCGGCGGCCGGCACTGGCCAAGCCGAACTAGACATTGGCCAGTCGAGCGGCCCTGCGTCCGTCGTCACGTCCGGCCGCCGCAACACCTTTTGCGTTTGAATGATAAGCGTCGCCTGACTGAATCGATTTGACAGGTCATTCATCGCAAGTACTCGCGCTGAAGGAACTTCAGAACTCGCTGCAGTGCGGCGGCATTCGAATTCTGTTAATCGTGTTTCGGCATCAATACCTCCAGCAGCAAGGAGTTATCGATGTTCAATCTGGAACACGCCATTCGCGAACGCGCCTATCATCTGTGGCTCGCCGACGGCTGCCGCGACGCCGCCGCCGATGCCTACTGGATTGCTGCACAGCGCGAAATGTTGAGCGCGTCGATGTCGGGGTCCGATATCGGAACTCCGTCGATCCCGTCGGAAGCGGCGACCGTGCAGAAAAAAGCGCCCGCCAAAACGAAGATCGTCAAGGTGCCGGCGAAGAGCAAGCGGCGCGCCGCCTGACCATGACGATGATCGCGCGCCTACATCTCCCGATGCACGCGCGCTGTGCATAAAACCCCTAATCTGTGGACAGCCTATTCGCGACGCAGATACCGTCACAAAACTGACCGGATTGGACCCGGCAGGTGGGGCGTATGCGTTGGGTTTGCAGATTGCGATTTTGAAGGTTCTGGCGAGCTATCCAGACGGTCGGGCAACCGTTGCCGCCATGAAAAACGATCTGGCGATCCTCGGCGGCGCGGGCGTGGCGTGGAGCCAGCGTCTCAAGGCACTCGCGGCGCGGGCGCCCAGCCTCGATATTTTCAGCGAAGGCTTCGTGATCCGCGACAGCGATGGTTGGCAGTTGACGCCGGCCGGGCGCAAGGCGTTGCATCGTATCGAGCATCCCGCGCCAGCGAAAGCTGCCACACCCAAGCTCGAAGCGATCGCGCGGCTGACGCCAGCGAGCCCACCGCGGGCACGCATGGTTCTGCAAGTGATCGGCCGCAACGAACGACGTCGCCGGCACGTGGCCGTGGAACGCTCGGCCTGACAATCTCTGCCTGACCACGCGTCGTCGAACGTGCGGTTCAATCAGGCGGCCAGGTCCCACAACTGCGGTGAGCCGCGTAGCAATACCGCGCGTCCCTGAGGCGTCAGCTGTGGAGCGCCATCCGACAGTACTACGAGTCCGATCGTGCCGAGTTGCTGCAAGACGTAGCCGTTCAGCTTGCCGGCAGGCGCCGCCGGGCGCAGCGCGCGCAAGGCGGCCCACTGGTCGCTGGTCAGATCGTGATCGAGTTCGGTATGCATGCTGTCCTGCCCGGTGTCTGGATGCAGGCTTTAGCGGGCGATGGTGAATCTTTCGCGACAGGCGCCGGCCGTATCACTACGGCCGTCGGATCGCAGCCGTTACGCCGCCGTGACGCGCCAGATCACGTCGCCGACGTCGTCGGCTACCAGCAGCGCGCCATCCGGACCGAGGGTGACGCCGACCGGGCGTCCGTAAGACACCTTCTCGTCGGCCGCCAGGAACCCCGACAGGATGTCGCGCGGCGGACCGGACGGGCGGCCATCGACGAACGGGATGAAGACCACCTTGTAGCCGCTCAGCGTGCTCCGGTTCCAGGAGCCGTGCTGCCCGATCACCATGCCATCCGGAAATCCTGGCAGCGTGCCGGCCGGCAGCCAGCACAGGCCCAGCGACGCGGTGTGGCCGCCGAGCGCATAATCCGGCGTGATCGCCTCCGCGACCAGCGCTGCATCCTGCGGCACGCGGTCATCGACCGTCTGGCCCCAATAGCAATAGGGCCAGCCGTAGAAGCCGCCGTCGCGCACCGAGGTCAGATAGTCCGGCGGAGTCTCGTCGCCGAGGCCGTCGCGTTCGTTGACGACGGTCCAGAGTTCGCCGGTGACGGGCTCCCAGGCCAGGCCGACGGGATTGCGCAGGCCGGAGGCGAAGATGCGGCTGGCGCCGCTTGCCACATCGAGCTCGACCACCGCGGCGCGGCCCTGTTCGGCGTCCATGCCGAAATCCGCGATGTTGCTGAGCGAGCCGACTCCGATGAAAATCTTGCTGCCGTCGGGGCTCGGCAGCAGGCTGCGCGTCCAGTGTCCGCCGGATTTGAAATGAGTGAGTTTCTTGCCCGGCGCATCGATGCGGTCGGCACCGGCGACATAGGGAAACGCCATGACGCCATCGACATTGCCGACATAGAACGTGTCGCCGAGCTGCGCCATGCCGAATGGCTGGTTCAGCCCCTCCATGAAGATCGTCTGCGATTCAGCGATGCCGTCGCCGTCGCCGTCGCGCAGCAGCGTGATGCGATTAGCGCTTTCGCCGAGTGCCGCGGCGCGGCGCATCGTCGCCTGCATCGCATAGCCGAACACGCTGCGGACGGGACCTGCGACCTGCGACGCCTCGGCGACCAGCACGTCGCCATTGTCGAGTGCATGGATCCAGCGCGGATGCTTCAGGCCGGTGGCGAAGGCATTGACCTTCAGCCCGGCCGCGACGACGGGCTTCTGCCCCGCGGCCCAGCCCTGCGCGGTCGGCATCTTCAGCGTCATGATCGCGCCCTGCGGCTTCGCGGCCGGCACAGCCGGCGCGTGGCCCCAGGCGGCCTGGCTCGGTACGCCCTGCAGCTTGCGCCATTGCAGCGCGCCCGCGCCGACCACCGCCACCATCCGCGCGAAAATTGCCGAAAATTCCATCATGTTCCCCTTTGATCGCGCGTACCCTATCCGCAAAACGCGACGAAGGTCCAACCGCCGCGGCATGGTATGGCTGCCATGGTTTCACGACGAACAGCCGGGGATATCGATGAGTTTTTTTGCGCGACTGAAGACTGCGGCGGCACCGGAGTGGCGGGCCTATACCTCGCATCCCTTCACCAACGGGCTGGCCGACGGCTCGCTCGCCGAGGCGGCGTTCCGCCATTATCTCGCGCAGGATTATCTGTTCCTGATCGAATTCGCGCGGGCCTATGCGCTGGCCATCTACAAATCGCCGGCGCTTTCGCAGATGCGCGATGCCGCGGCCGGCCTGTCGGCGATCCTCGACGTCGAGATGGACCTTCATATCAAGCTCTGCGCCGGCTGGGGCCTCACGCCCGGCGATCTGGAGCGCACCGAGCCCGCCGCCGAGACGCTGGCCTATACGCGCTACGTGCTCGACACCGGCATGCGCGGCGACCTTCTGGCGTTGAAGGTGGCGCTGGCGCCCTGCGTAATCGGCTATGCTGAAATCGCCACGCGGCTCGCCGCGCATCCGCACGCTTCGGCCGCCGGCAATCCCTATCGCGCCTGGATCGCCGAATATGCCGGCGAAGCGTACCAAGACGTCGCGGTTTCGGCACGGGCGCAGCTCGATCACCTGGCCGATCTCTACGCGACGCCGGCGCGCGAAGCCGAACTGATTGCGATCTTCAAGGAAGCCACGAGGCTTGAAGCCGACTTCTGGGAAATGGGCTGGCGGCACGGGTAGCTTCTGGACTTGGCCCGGCGCACATGGCCGCCCGAGGGTGGCGCGATGCACCGGCCCGGGCAACGATCGTCGCGATTGCATTTCTGACGGCTTCGGCATGTAAATTGCCGGATCGAATTTGAAATGGAATGCCGGACCCATGCCGATTGCGACGTCACGTGGTGCTTCTCTCTATTGGGAAAAGCAGGGCCAAGGCCCTGCGCTGGTTCTGGGGGCGGGCCTTGGCGGGGTCGGGAGCTACTGGACGCCGAACATGGCGGCGCTGACGCAGCATTTCACCGTCTATCGCTTCGATCAGCGCGGCACCGGCCGCTCCAGCCGCGAGGCCGTGGAATCGATCGAGCAGATGTCGGCGGATCTGGTGGCGGTGCTGGACGATGCCGGGCTGTCCCAGGCGATGTATCTCGGCCATTCCACCGGCGGCGCGATCGGGGTGGCGACGGCGCTCGATTATCCGGAGCGCCTTTCGGCGATGATGATCTATGCCAGCACCACCCATGGCGACGCCTATCGGAGGAAGATCCTGGGATTGCGTTCGGTGCTGTTCAGCCAGCTCGGCGTCGAGGCCTATGCGCAATATTCGACGTTGCTGCTGTATCCGCCGTACTGGATCAACACCCATGAGAGCGAGATCGCGCAGTCCGAGGGCGTTACGCCCGACCAGCTCGGCAGCGCCGAGATCCAGGCCAGCCGGTTCGACGCCATCCTCAATTTCGACCGCCGTGCCGAACTGTCGCGGATCGCGATTCCGACCCTTGTCGTCTGCGCCGACGACGATATTCTGACGCCGAGATACTTTTCCGAAGAGTTCGTCCGGCTGATACCGGGCGCGCGCGGGCATTTTCTACCGCGCGGCGGCCATGCGCTGTCGCGCACCGAGCCCGCGCTTTTCGAATCGATTGCAGTTGAATTTTTCCAGGGAGTTTGATGTCGATGATGGCCCGTTCGTTCACAACCCTGCGCGTGGCGGCCCTGCTGGCAGCCCTATCGATTTCAACGTTTGTCCAGGCGCAGGAATGGCCGCCGCACAATCTGCGCATCCTCGTGCCGTTCCCGGCCGGCGGCAGCGCGGATATTCAGGCCCGCGCCATTGCGGACGAACTATCGAAAAAGCTGGGCAAGCCGGTGCTGATCGAGAATAAGCCAGGCGCCGGCGGCAATCTCGCCGCGACCGAGGCCGCGCGGTCGGTACCGGACGGCACCACGCTGTACATGGCGACGACCGGCACGCACGCCGCCAATATCAATCTCTACGAAAAACTGTCCTATGACCCGGTCAAGGACTTCCAGCCGCTGACGCTGGTGACGATCTACCCGCAGGTCATCACCGCCAGCGGGCCTTACAAGGATCTCGACCTCGCCGGCCTGATCGCGGCGATCAAGCAGCAGGGCGACAAGCTCAATTTCGGCTCGTCGGGCGTGGGTTCGCCGACCCATCTCGGTGGCGAGCTGTTCAACCGTGAGGTCGGCACGAGGCTGATGCATGTGCCGTATCGTGGCCAAGGCCCAGCGATTACCGACCTGCTCGGCGGCCGCCTCGACGTCATGTTCCCCTCGATCCCCGACGCGCTGGCGATGCTGCAGGCCGGCCAGATGCGTGCCATCGCGATCATGGCCGAGAAGCGCTCGAAGGTGCTGCCCGATGTGCCGACCACCGCCGAGCTCGGCTATCCCAAACTGCTGAGCGCGATCTGGGCCGGGCTCTATACGACCGCGGGCACGCCAAAGCCGGTTGTCGATCGACTGGCCAAGGATCTGGCCGAGATCGTCGACTCCCCGAAATTCAAGGACAAGTTCGAGGCCATGGGCTTCGAGGTACGCTCCTCGACGCCGGAACAGTTCGGCGCCTACGCTGCTGCCGAGACCAAGCGCTGGGGCGACATCATCAAGGCACTCGACATCAAGCTGAACTAGAAGCGATGGCGTTGAGCGATCCCCTCTTGAATTTAGTCGCCGTCGCCAGGTTCATGCTGTCGCATCCGTAAAATCGGGGCTCGCGATCTCGTCGACACGATGACACGCGACAAAATGCGCCGGTCCCGTCGCCTCCAGCAACGGCAATTCCTCGCGGCATTTCGCGATCACGAAGGGACATCGCTGCGCAAAGCGGCAGCCGGGCTTCGGATCGACCGGGCTCGGCGGATCGCCTGTCACCAGAAACTGCGCCTTCAGCCGGTTGCGCAAGGGGCCGGGAGGCGCCGCGGCGGCCACCAGCGACCAGCTATAGGGATGACGCGGCGCCGAGAAGAACACCGAGGCCGGCGCCTGCTCGACGATCTTGCCGAGATACATCACCGCGAGCTCGTCGCAGAAATGCTGGATCACGCCGAGATCGTGCGAGATGAAGATATAGGTCAGGCCGCGCTCGCGCTGCAACTTCTTTAGGAGGTTGAGGATCTGCGCCTGGATCGCGACGTCGAGCGCCGACACCGCCTCGTCGCACACGATCAGGTCCGGCTCCGGCGCCATCGCGCGGGCGATGCTGAGACGCTGCCGCTGGCCGCCGGAGAACTGGTGCGGGAACAGGTCGGCGGCCTGCGGCGGCAATCCGACGTCGGCCAGCAACTGGCTGACGCGGGCATCGCGCTCCTTCGCCGTGCCGATGCCGAGCAAATCGAGCGGCTCGCGGACAAGATCGCCGGCGCGGCGGCGCGGATCGAGCGAGGAGAACGGATCCTGAAACACGATCTGGAATTTGCGGCGCGCCAGGCGCAGACGCTCGCCCTGATACTCCGCGATGTTCTCGCCGCCGAACACGATCTGCCCGGAGGTCGCCGGGATCAGCCGCATCACCGCCTGCGCCGTGGTCGATTTGCCGGTGCCGCTCTCGCCGACGATGCCGAAGGTGGTGCCGCGGCGAACGCGGAACGACACGCCATCGACGGCATGGACCTTCGACGGCTTGCCGAACAGCCCGCGGCGGCCGGCCGGGAAATGCACCACGAGGTCGTTAACGTCGAGCAGGATGTCGCCTGCCGCGGACAGCTCGTCGCTCATGGCGCGATCTCCGGATGCCGCCAGCACGACACCGCGGCCTGTGGGTCCACCACATCGAGCGGCGGCTGCGGCCGCGCCCGGCAGATGTCGGCAGCAAAGCCACAACGCGGCAGGAAGGCGCATTCGGCGCCGCGCGCGCCCAGTGGCGGCACCATGCCGGGAATTTCCTCGAGGTCGGCCTGTACATTCGGAAGCACGGGACCGAGCCGCAGATGCGGCACGCAAGCCATCAGCCCGCGCGTATAGGGGTGCCGCGCCTTTGCGATCACGGCTTGCGATGTTCCTTGTTCGATACAGCGACCGGCATAGAGCACGGCGACGTCGTCGGCGAGTTCGGCGACGGCGCCGAGACCGTGGGTGATCAGCACGATGGCGGTGTCGGTGTCATCCTGCAGCGCGCCGAGCAGGTCGAAGATCTGGGCTTGTACGGTGACGTCAAGCGCCGTGGTCGGCTCGTCGGCGATCAACAGTTTCGGCTTGCAGGCCAGCGCCATCGCGATCATCACGCGCTGCCGCATGCCGCCGGAGAGCTGGTGCGGATAGGCATGGACGCGGCTTTCGGCGGCGGGAATCTGCACCGCCTTGAGAAAGCCGATGGCCTGTTCGGTGGCATCGCGGCGGCCGAGCCCGCGATGCTGGCGCAGCACCTTGCCGATCTGGTCGCCGACCGTGTAGAGCGGATTGAGCGCGGTCATCGGTTCCTGGAAGATCATCGACATCTTGTTGCCGCGCAGCGCCCGCAATTGCGCCGGGGCAGCGGTCAGCACATCCTCGCCGTCGAGCAGGATGCGGCCCGAGGTGACGACGAAATCCTCCGGCATCAGCCGCATGATGGCGAGTGCCGTCATGCTCTTGCCGCAACCGGATTCTCCGACCAGCGCCATGGTCTTGCCGCGCGCCACGTCGAAGGACAGATTTTCCAGCACCGGCACAATGCCGTTGGCGCCCTTCATGGCGACGCCGAGATTCTGCACGGAGAGAACGGGCGACATATTCAGCCCCTTTTCCGCAGGCGTGGATTGATGGCGTCATTGATGCCGTCGCCGATCAGGCTGATCGCCAGCACCGCGACGAAGATCGCCGCCCCCGGGAAGGTCACGGTCCACCAGCTATCGAGCACGTAGTTGCGGTTCTGTCCGATCATCAGGCCCCAGCTCATGGTATTTGGATCGCCGAGGCCGAGGAAGCTCAGCCCGCCCTCGAACAGGATCGCGACGCCGATCGCCAGCGTCGCCGAGACGATGATCGGCGGCAGCGCGTTCGGTAGCACCACGCGCAGGATCAGGTGGCCGTTGCCGGCGCCGGCGGCGCGCGAAGCCTTGACGAAATCCAGATTGCGCAGGCGCAGGAATTCCGCGCGCGTCAGCCGCGCCGCCGTTGGCCAGCTTACCACGCCGATGGCAATGGTGATGGTGGTCAGCGTCTGCCCGAACAGCGTCACCAGCACCATCGCGAACAACAGTGGCGGCAGGATCTGGAAGAACTCGGTGAGTTTCACCAGCGCGGTGTCGATGGCGCCGCCGAAGAAGCCGGACAGCGCGCCGACGGTGACACCGATCGCGATGGTGATGAGGGCGGCGGTGCCGCCGACCGTGAGCGTGGCGCGGCCGCCATGGATCAGCCCGGCCATGATGTCGCGGCCGAGATAGTCGGTACCGAGCCAGGCGTCGGCGCCGGGCGGCGTGAACGGCATGCCGGCGATGTCGAGCGGATCGATGCCGTACAGGCTCGGCCCGAACAGCGTGACCAGAATGAGCAACAGCAGCACCACGGCGCCGGCGACGCCGGCCGGGGAGCGGCCGAACTGGCGCAGCATCGCGGCAAACGGCGATACCGCGGGGCGCGCCGGCAGCGCGGTGGCGTCGCGGATGGGCGCTTCAATCGTGTTCATCGGGCCCCCGACCGGATGCGCGGATCGACCAGCCGATAGACCAGATCGGTGATGATATTGGCGGCCATTACCAGCACCGCGGAGAAGAACAGCACCGCCAGCAGCGTCGGGTAATCGCGGCGCAGGATCGATTCGAACACCAGCCGCCCCATGCCGGGCCAGCTGAACACCGTCTCCACCAGTACCGCGCCGGCGAACAGGTGGCCGAATTGCAGCCCGGCCACGGTGACGATCGGGATCAGCGTGTTGCGCAGCGCGTGCTTGCCGATCACGACATATTCCGGCAGGCCCTTGGCGCGCGCGGTGCGGACATAGTCGGCGGTCAGCGCATCGATCATGTTGACGCGGGCCAGCCGGCTGTATTGCGCGATGAACACCAGCGCCAGCGTGATCGACGGCAGGATGAGGTGCTGACCGACATCGAGCAGATGGGCGAAGCCGGCTTTCGGCCGCGCCACGTCGGACATCCCCGTCACCGGCAGGATCGGCCATACCGAGCCGAACAGCAGCAACAGCAACAACCCGGTCCAGAACACCGGCGCGGCATAGCCCGTCAGCGAAATCACCGTCACGCTCTGGCTGAACCAGCCATTAGGCCTGCGCGCGCTGATGACGCCCAGAAGCGTGCCGACGACAACCGACAGCAGCAGCGCGGAGATCACCAGATAGAGCGTGGCCGGAATACGATGTGCGATCAGATTCACCACCGGTTCGTTGAAATAATAGGAGTAACCGAAGTCGCCAGTGACGACCTTGGCGAGGTAGGTCCAGAGCTGATGGAACAGGCTCTGGTCGAGACCGTATTTGACACGCAGCGCGGCGATCACGTCGGCCGACGCGCCGCCCATTTCGCCGGCGATCACCAGGGCGGGATCGCCGGGTGCCAGATGGATCAGGCAGAAATTCAGCACCAGCACGGCCAGCAGCAGGCCGACCGCATTGGCCAATTGTCTGGTCATGTGGATGAGAAGATTCATATTGCTGCCTGTTGCGAAACGACGACCTCAGTTCTTCGGCAGCGTGTCCCAGCTGATCTCGTCGAGCGGCGACATCATGCCCCAGATCGTCGTCGGCAGGTTCGACAGGCCCTTACTGAAGGCGTTGTAGTAGGGCACCGCGTTGACGAAATAGATCGGCGCGTCCGAGACCACGATCTTCTGGAATTCGGAATACATCGCCTTGCGTTTGTCGGGCGAGGTTTCGCGGGCCGCAGCGACCAGCAACTCGTCCACTTTGGGATTGCTGTATTGCTGGGTATTGGACCAGATGATGCCCTTGCGGATGTTGCTGGTGAGATAGGTGCGGTCGACGCCGATCACCGGGTCGCCCCAGTTGAAAACGGTGTCCATGGTGAGATCGAAGTCGAAGCTGGAGATGCGCTGTGCCCAGGTTGGGAAATCCGGCGCGGCGCGGACTTCGAGGTTGATGCCGGCGCGCTTCAACTGCGAACGCAGATATTCGGCGACGTTGCGCTGCTGTTCGTCGGCGCCGGGGATGTAGTCGATGGTCAGCGACATCCGCGAACCGTCCGGCTTCTTGGGATAGCCGGCGGCATCGAGTAATTCGCCGGATTTGGCGAGGTCGAGCTTGTATTTCTCGACGTTGGGTTCATCGAGCGGCGATCCCGGCGCGATCGGGCCGGTGGCGGCGGCAGCCTTTCCGGCCATCAGCTTGCTGGTGATGAAGTCGCGGTTGGCAGCAAAGGCGATCGCCTGCCGGACGCGGACGTCGTCCAGCGGCTTCTTCTTCGTGTTGAAGGCCAGCCAGTTGATCGGACCGACGCCGGTGAAGCCCTTGTTGGTAATGGTCACGCCCGGCATTTTCTCGAGGCGTTCGATGTCGCGGACGCCGACCACGAAGGGCAGCGCGTTGACGTCACCGCGTTCGATCGAGACCATCGCGGCATTGCTGTCGGAGACGATTTTCACCACGATCTTGTCGAGCTTCGGACGGCCCGGAATGAAGAACTTGTCGAACTTCTCGAGCGTATAGTACTCGCCCTGCTTGTAGTCGGTGAGGCGATACGGGCCGGAGCCGACCGGCTTCAGATTCGCCGGATGCGCCTTGATCTCCTGCCCGTCGCCGTAGATGTGCTTGGGCAGGATCGGCATCGGCGCCGGCGACATCGCCAGCAGCAAAGCCGGATGCGGATGCAACAGCTTGATGATGGCCGTGAACGGATCCGGCGTCTCCACCTTGTCGACAGCCGCCAGCATGGTCTGGAACGGATGGTTGGCCTTGATGGTCATGATCGAGAAGGCGACGTCTTCCGAAGTAACCGGCTTGCCGTCGTGGAATACGGCGTTCTTGACGAGCTTCAGCGTGACCGACATTCCATCCGGGGCGACCTCCCAGGATTCCGCGAGGTAGGGCTTGGGATTCCAGTTTTCGTCATAGCGCAGCGGGCTGGCGAAAATCTGCGTCGAGGGCATCGCGGTGGCGAGGCCGGACTGTACCGCGCCGTTGAAATGCCGCGGCACCTGCGACGTGGCCATCACCAGCGTGCCGCCATCGGCGGCGGCAGCCGGCGCGAGGTGGCTCGCCGCATCCGCCAGCAGCACGGTGAGGCCGAACGCGATTTTGAGAAGCGTCCTTCGCGAGGCCGTCAGTTTCAACGACGGGTCATTCAACGGCATGGGGCGGTCCTTTTTGCAAGGGATGGAATAAAGCCGCGGGCGGCTGAAACCCGCCGTGCGCGTTGGTGAAAGGCAGGGGCGCAGCCAGCGCGCGGTCAAGAATGGCATCGAGTTGGGTGGTATCAGGCAGATCGACGGTGCCGACTCCGACCAGCAGGATATCGTGATCCTTCGATTCGGCCACCGGCGTCAGCGACCAGTCGCGTCCGACCATCTGCAGCAGCAGGGCACCGGTATCGCAGGGGCAGGCGCCCTTGAGGCGCAGCAGCGACGGCGGCAATGCATGCAGCGCGGTTTCCAGCCGGGCGCGGTCGAAGGCGCCCGGACGCCGGAAGGTCCAGCGTTTGAAGAGTTGCTCATGGATAGCGGTATCCGCCACCGCGTCGGCCCGGAACGGCGAGGTCGATGTCTTGCCGATCCCGGGAAGATCCGGCATTGCCTGCGGCGACGTCGCGGCGATCGTTACGCTGTCGCGCAAAGCTGCGATCGCGGCGGCTGCGGCGCGGGTCGCGCTCTCGCCGACGAGGTCTGTCTTGGTAAGCAGCACCAGATCGGCGCGGTCGAACTGGTTGCGCACGGTGTCGCCGACGCGTGGGTCGGCGAGCAACGTTTCGATCCGCGTCGCGTCGGCGAGTACGACCACCGCGTTTAGCCGCAGGCTGGGCTCGACCAGTGCGATCTCCGCAATCCGCCAGGGATCACCGACGCCCGATGCCTCGATAATGATGTGATCGAAGGGAATGGCGTCGTCGAGGATCCTGCCGAGCGTATCCAGGAAGCCGCCGCCGATGCTGCAGCACACGCAGCCATTGGTCAGCGTCATCGTGGTGCCGTCATGCTTCGCGATCAACCCGGCATCGATATTTACCGCGCCGAAATCATTGACCAGCACGGCGGTGCGCGACCGCCCGGTGCGCAGCAGGTGATTGAGATAGGTGGTCTTGCCGGCGCCGAGGAAGCCACCCACGACGGTCACGGGAATCGTCATCGGCTTGGCCGTCATGCGCGGGGCGCCTCGCGGACACGACCACCGACCACGGTGCCCCATACGGCGATGTCCCGGATCGCATCGGGCGCGACCTCGAACGGATCTTCGTCGAGTACCGCGAAGTCGGCATATTTGCCGGTCTCGATGCTGCCGACCAGATGGTCCATCTTCAGCGTGTAGGCGGCGCCGATCGTGACTGCGGCCAGCGCCTGCTGCACCGTGAGCGCCTCGGTCGCCTTGCCGAGTTCGCGGCCGCCGGACGAGATGCGGTTGACCGCGCACCATGCGGTGAACAGCGGACTGAGCGGCGTCACCGGGGCGTCGGAATGAATCGCGTAGGGCACGCCGACGCGTTCGGCGGTGCCGGTGGCGTCGAGCCGGTGCGCGCGCTCCGGGCCCATCGTCAGGTCGTAATGCGAGTCGCCCCAGTAATAGAGATGGTTGGCAAACAGATTGACGCACAGGCCGAGCGCCTTCATGCGGCGGAACTGCGCGGCGTCGGCCATCTGGCAATGCTGTAGCGTGTGACGGTGGTCCGGCTGGGGCGCAGCAATCTGCGCGGCCTCGACGGCGTCGAGCGCCACTTCGGTGGCTTCGTCGCCATTGGTATGGATGTGCAATTGCACGCCGGCGCGATGATAGGCCTCGACGATAACCGGCAACTCTTCCGGCGCGATGTACCACAGGCCGTTCGGCGCGCCGTTATGATAGCCCGGCCAGCGCAGCCGCGCGGTAAAGCCCTGGATCGAGCCATCGACCACCAGTTTGACGATGCCGTAGTGCAGCTTGTCGTTGTTCGTCAGCTTCAGCGCCGCGAGCTTCTCGATGCCCTGTTCCGGCGTATGCGACACCGAGGCCAGCGCCGGCACCAGCCGCACCGAGAAATCCTCGCGCCGGCTGGCGGCGCGATAGACCTCGACGGTCTGCTCGGCGAGATCATTGTGCAGGTCGGTGATGGTGGTGACGCCCTGCACGCAGGCGGAGGAAGCGTAGCGGTTGACGTCGTCGATGGTGAGATTGCCGGACAGCGGATTGACGCCCATCACCCGGAAGACGCGGAAGCGCGCGGCAATGCCCTGGACTTCGCCGGACGGCTCGCCGTCGCTGCCGATCACCACGCCGGAAATGTTGGTGGTGCGGTTCAGCTCGGCCTTCTCCAGCACCAGGCTGTTGACGTTGCTGATGTGGAAGCTGGCGTGGACCACCATGATCAGCCGCGTGGTGGAGACGCGGTCGAGATCCTGCCGCGTCAGCGAATGGCTGCCGATGTGCAGGGGATCGAAGCCCCAGGCAAATAGCGGCGCGTCGGGATCGGTCATCTCCGCTTCGGCCTGCTGCAAACGCGCGACAATCGCCTCGATATCCGGCAGGCCTTTGACGAGTTTGCCCTCCGGGGAGCGACGGTCGCCGGCGCCGACATAGGGCAAATTCCACATCATGCCTTCCATGATGTGACTGTGGCCCTCGACGAAGCCGGGCAGCAGCACCTTGTCCTTGAAGCGCTCATCGACGGTGGCGCCATGGCCGCCGACTTCCGCGAGGCTGCCGACCGCAACGACGCGCCCCTCACGCACTGCAACATGCGTCGCCTGCGGGCGCGACGGATTCATCGTCACGATTCTGCGGGCCGAAAAGATCACTGTATCCGCGTGCACTGGCTATCCTCGAAATGTTGTGATCGAAGCGTGCGGCTCTGGATTGCGCCTAGCCAGCGCCAGATAGTATGCACGAATGGGGCCAGTGCCCGGCATCTTTTCGAGATGCTGGCGCGGCTTTTGCTCGGTGAATGGATTGGAAATCGGGAAGATGGCGTGGTGCTGCTTCCCGCGGAGCTCTTGATGGCGAATTCACGTTCCAGCCGAATGGCAGCCGAGGCCCGGCCGGTTTCATCGGGGATCAGCGACGGGCTGTTCTGGGGCTCGTTGTTTCTCGATCTCGATCGCCGCGGCCCGTTTCTGCAACTGCAGATCCGGCAGATGATCTATGCGGCGATCGAGGACGGCCGGCTGTCGCTGGGCGTGCGGATGCCGTCGAGCCGCGAACTGGCGGCCCTGCTGCAGGTGTCGCGCAACACCGTGGTCATTGCCTACGAGCAGTTGGTCGATCAGAACTTTCTGGTGTCGCGCGAACGCTCGGGCTATTTCGTCGCCGGCCTGCCGAAGCATATGGCAACGGCCGCTTCGATCAGGCCTGCGGCGATCGAACTGGACGCCGCGCGCTGGAGCGATCGCTACGCGGTTCGCCCCTCGACCCATCGCAACATCGTCAAGCCGCTGAACTGGCAGGACTACCCGTACCCGTTCATCTTTGGCCAGTTCGATCCCAGCCTGTTCCCGACCAATGACTGGCGCGAAAGCGCGCGTGCGGCGCTCAGCGTTCCGGAGATCAACAACTGGGCGCGCGACACCATCGACGAGGACGATCCCGCGCTGATCGAGGAGCTCCGGCTGCAGGTGCTGCCGCGCCGCGGCATCCGCGCCCGGCCGGACGAAATCATGATGACGATCGGCGCGCAGCATGCGCTGTATCTGATCGCGACCTTGTTCACCAAGCCTGAAACCCGCGTCGGCCTCGAGGATCCCGGCTATCCCGACGCGCGCAACATCTTCGGCATGCTGACCGGCAACATCGTTCCGTTGCAGGTCGATGAGCACGGCCTGGTACCCGACGCCGAATTCGCGGGCTGTGATCTTGCTTATGTCACCGCCGGCCACCAGTGCCCGACGACGGTCCCGATGTCCTATGCGCGCCGGCTCGACCTGCTGAAAAAGGCGCAGGATCACGACGTCCTGCTGGTCGAGGACGATTACGAGAGCGAACTGATCGCGGAAAGAAGCGTGCTGCCACCGCTGATGAGCCTCGATCGCCATGACCGCGTGCTCTATGTCGGCAGCTTCTCCAAATTGCTCGCGCCCGGCTTGCGGCTTGGGTATGCCGTGGCGCCTGCGCCCGTGATCCGCGAATTGCGCGCGCTGCGCCGCCTGATGCTGCGGCATCCGCCGCTCAACAATCAGCGCGTCGTGGCGCTGTTCATCGGCCTCGGCCATTACCGCTCGCATCTCGCGCGGGTTTCGCGCGTGCTGCTGGAGCGCGCCCGCGTCATCGACCGGCTGTTGCCGAAACATCTGGCCGGCTGCGGCTGGCTTCGCGGCGCCGGCAGCACCAGCTACTGGGTAACCTGTCCGCCGGGAGTCGATGCCGCCCAGCTCGCCGAACTGGCGCGCCACGAAGGCGTGGTGATCGAGCCCGGCGACGTGTTCTCGATGGTCGAGGGCGCGCAGCGGCGCTGCTTCCGGCTCGGCTTTTCCTCGATCCGCACCGACCGCATCGAGCCCGGTCTTGAGCGCCTCGGCCGGCTGATCGCGAAAATGTCGTGACTACAACAGCTCGCTGATGCCCTTGGCGGCGCTCACCAAAGCGATCACGCCGAGGCTGACGATAGAGACGCGGCGGTGCATCGCGTCATTGCTGCGAATGAAAGCGAGGTGGCCGATCCTTGTGCCGATCCACATCACCGGCAGGCCAAGCAGCGACAGGGCGAAGGTCTGGACCGTGATCAGGCCGATGGCGAGTCCCGAAATCATCGCGGCGACCGAGGTCAGCAGGAAGAACACCATCAGCGAGGCGCGCACGGTGGCGCGCGGGACCGGTGCCGACATGTAATATGCCACCGCCGGCGGGCCCGGCATCGCGGCAAGACCGTTGAAGAGGCCGGCGACAAAGCCGGTGATCGCCGTCACCGCCCGGCCGGGCATCGCCGGCAGGGCAAAGCCGCGGCCGAGCGCCAGCACCGCGAGCAGCGTGATCGCGCTGATGACCAGCCGCGCCACCGGGGCGGGCACCTGGCTCAGCACCAGCGCGCCGATCGGCGAGCCGAGAGCCGCGCCCAGCATCATCCAGCGCAGCGACGGCCAGTGGCAGGTTTTTGTCGCGTGGCGGAAATCGAGCAGGCTGCCCATCAGTTGCAGCCCGATGGCGATCGGCACCGCCTGCGTCGGCGACATGAACATGCCGAGCAGCGGCACCGCCGCCAGCGCGAAGCCAAAGCCCGTGAAACCGCGCAGGATAGCCGAGAAAAACACCGCGGCGACCGACAGAGCGATCAGGCGCGGGGTCAGCAATGGGCCCAGCGTACCGAGCGAAAGCAGCAAATCAGTCATGCCGGACCATGCCGGTTTTTGCCGGACAAGCGAAGGGGCCACTCGCGGCCTTTGATCGGGCCAGATCGGTCTGGCCGGATGGCGCGCCGCAACTGGCCCTAATCGCGCGGCGAGCAGGCTGGCATCGTGAGTCCCGTCGTCGCCGTGGCGATGGCCAGCGTTGAGATGAAAGAGCATTGCCATGTCCGATCTGCAGAGCCGGCGCGAAGCGCTGCTCGTCCGCCTGTTCGAAGCCTTCAACAAGCACGACGCTCCGGGTGTCATGGAATGCATGACCGACGACGTGGTGTTCGACACCGCCGCAGGTCCCGAAATGTTCGGCCGTCGCATCACGGGCACCGCGGACGTCCAGGCGGCGTTCGAGGCGGTGTGGGGCGCGATGCCCGATGTCAGCTGGACCTGCACGGCGCATTCGGTGTTCGGCGACCGCGGCCTGTCGGAATGGATCTTTCGCGGGACCGCCGCCAATGGCACCCGCATCGAGGCCGAAGGCTGCGATCTCTTCACCTTCAGCGGCGACAAGCTCTCGCGCAAGAGCGCCTTCCGCAAGGATCGGCCGGTGCTGCCCTCTGAGGTAGCGACGCCATGACCTCGCAGGCGCCGTACGATCCGCATTACGATCCGCTGGTCTCCGCCAGCCCCGGCCGCAACCGGCGATACGCGCCGACCTACTGGGTCGACACCGCCGGTACGCCGCCGGAGGATGACGGTCCGGTCAGCGGCGACATCGACGCCGACGTCGCGATTATCGGTTCCGGCTATACGGGTCTGGCCTGCGCGATCTTCCTGGCGCGCGAGTTCGGCATCAAGGCCGTTGTGCTGGAAGCCAACGGCGTCGCCTGGGGCTGCAGCACGCGCAATGGCGGGCAGGGCCAGAACGCCGCCGGCCGGCTGTCGCGCTCGCAATGGATCGAACGCTGGGGCCGCGATATCGCGCTCAAGCTGCACGCCGAGGTGCAGGACGGTTTCGAGACGTTCGAAGAGCTGATTGCCTCCGGCAACATCGACTGCGAGCCGCAGCGCGGCGGGCATCTGCATATCGCGCACCGCCAGCGCGCGCTCGATCATCTCGCGGCGGAATCTCGCGTCCAGAACGAGGTGTTCGGCTACAAGACGCACATGCTGTCGGCCGAAGACGTGCGCCGCGATTATCTCAACGAGGCCGAAGCCGTCGGCGCGCTGCACGAGCCGCTCGGCACCGGCGTACATGCCGCCAGGCTTGCGTTCGGCTATCAACGCATGGCGCGCGAACTCGGCGCCAAAGTGCATCCCGGCAGTCCGGTGCTGGAGATCATGACGAACGGCGGCATCCACTCGCTGCGCACGCCGGGCGGTACCGTGCGCGCCCGCGCCGTCGGCATCGCCACCGGAGCCTATACGGCGGGTGGCCTGACGCCGGCCTTGCGCGGTCGCTGCATGCCGATCCTGTCGAATTCGATCGTGACGCGGCCGTTGACCCCGGCCGAACTCGACGTCACCGGCTTTCGCACCACCCAGGTCATCACCGACACCCGCACGCTGCGCTATTACTATCGCTTGCTGCCGGACAACCGCGTCCAGATCGGCAGCCGCAGCGCCATCACCGGCGCCGACGCCGCGCATCCGCGCCACCTGCAACTGCTGATCGATGGTCTGCACCGCAAGTTTCCGGCCCTGACCGGAATCGAGATCGATTATTCCTGGTGGGGCTGGGTCGATGTCAGCCACGACATGATGCCGCGCATTTTCCGCCCGGACCCGAAGCAGACGCTGTTCTATGCGCTCGGCTACGGCGGCAACGGCGTGTCCTATTCGGCGCAGGCCGGCCGTCGCATGGCGCAGATGATCGGCGGCCAGCGCTTCGCGGCGCAGGACCTGCCGATCTTCACCTCGCCGCTGCCGCCGCACCCGTTCACGTCGTTCCGCCGCATCGGCCAGCGCATGCTGTACCGCCTCTACCAGATGCGCGACGAGGCGGCGTGATTTCGGAGGCCCTCAACATCCGAGGACGGCCGCGGTCGCATTGATCAGGCGCCGCGGGTCTGCGCGCCGTTGGTCAGGAATGGCGCGATGGCGTCGAGGAACGCCTCCGGCGCCTGCAGGGGCGGCACGTGGGCGCAGCCTTTCAGCACGTGCAGGCGCGCGTCGGGCAGCAGGGCGCTCAGTTCTTCGGACATCGGCGGTGGGGTCGCTTCGTCCTGATCGCCGACCATCACCAGGACAGGCACGGTCACTTTCGCAAGCTCCGGTCGCAGGTCGAGCCCCGCCAGTGAAAGGCAGGCCGCGTGGAAGACATCGACGTCGGTGCGCAGGAACGCCGCCTCGCGTTCGCGCATCAGATCGGGGTGCGCCTCCTGATATTCCGGGGCGAACAGCCGGCGCATCGCCACCGGTGTGATCGCGGCCAGTCCCTTACCGCGCGCCGCTGCCGCCATGTTGCGAAATGCCTCGCGGCCGGGTTCCGAGAACGCCGCGCCGCAATCCGCCAGTACGAGTTGTTTGGCGATGCCCGGATGGCGAATCGCCATCTGCAGCGCGACGAAGCCGCCATAGCCATTGCCGAGCACGATCGCGTACTCGCCCGCCGTCGCCTCGCGCAAGAAGGCGGCCATGCGATCGGCGACCGCGGCAAGGCCGCCGTCGACGGCGCGTGACGCGCCGAATCCCGGCAGCTCCGGCACGATCACGCGAAACGACTTCGCGAGCTCGGGCACGATGCGCTCGAAACTGCCGCGGTCGGCCAGCAGCGAATGAAACAGCACCAGCGGCGGACCATTGCCGGCAATGCTGGCGTTCACGGTCCCGTCGGCAAAAAGCTGGTCCATCGAAAATCTCCTCGTTGCTGCCCGCCATTGATACGGCATTTCACGGACAGTTCAAGCTCAGTACGGGTTGACGTGATATTTTACGTGTGTCAGGTTTGAGGAACAAAATCGGAAAAAACGATGCTTTTGCGGGATAATATCTACGATCTGCTGCGCGATGATATCCTGACCTGCCGCTTTGCGCCGGGTGATGATATGCGGGAGCAGGACCTCGCCGAGCGTTATGCCGTCAGCCGTCAGCCGGTCCGCGAGGCCTTGCTGCGGCTGGAGCGCGAGCATCTGGTGACGGTGCAGCCGCGACAGGGCTACCGGGTGAACCCGATTTCGCTGGCCGATGCGCGCGACCTTCTGCGCTTCCGGCTGGCGCTGGAGCCCGCCTGCGTCGCCGAGGCGATCGAACACGCGCCCGCCGCGGTGCTGACGGCGCTGGATGAATTCCGCACCTTCGTTGGTGATCGCCAGGAGTTCATCACCTACAACCGCGCCTTCCACACCGCCCTGGCCTATGCGTCCGGCAACCGCCGCATGGCGGTGGCGGCGTGCGACCTGATCGGGCAGGCCGACCGACTGGTCCGCGTCAGCCTCGCCAACGTCAAAGGCCACGATCCCGCGCAGCTCGTGACCGAACATGCCGACCTGATCGACGCGATGCAGCGTCGCGATGGCCGCGCCGCCGCCCGCATCATCCGGGCCCACATCCAGAAGACCGAGAAACGCGTCCTGCCAGCCTTGGCCAGGAACGCCGTCATTATCTAGGAGACATCCCCATGAATATTCCCGCCAATCCGACCGCGCTCAAGGTCGAGACGCACAGCAACTTCGTCGATGGCCGACAGATCGAAGCCGGCGACGGCACGCTGCTCGACGTCCACAACCCCGCCACCGGCGAAGTGATCGCGCAGATTCCGAACTCGACCTCCGCCGATATCGACCGCGCCATGAAGAGCGCGCGCGCCGCCTTCGAGAGCAAGGAATGGGGCGGCATGGATATCCGCAGCCGCGCGCGGCTGGTGAACAAGCTGGCCGACGCGTTCGAGGCGAATCTCGATACGTTGTATCGATTGGAGACCCTGAACAACGGTCGTCCGCTCAACGAGACGCGCGCCCAGCTCGGCCGGCTGCCGGACTTCTTCCGCTACTTCGCCGGCCTCGCGCTGTCGCGCCGCGATTATGTTATTCCGGTTGAGGGCGATTATCTGAATTACACCTTGCGCACGCCGATCGGCGTCGTCGCCAACTGCACGCCGTTCAATCATCCCCTCATGATCATGTGCAAGTCGCTGGCCGCCGTGCTGGCGTCGGGCTGCACCACCGTGGTGAAGCCGTCGGAATATACCCCGCTGACCACGCTGAAGCTGGCGCAGATCTTTACCGAAGCCGGCCTGCCCAATGGCGTGTTCAATGTCGTGCTCGGCCTCGGCCAGAACGCCGGCAAGATGCTGGCGGAGCATCCCGACATCAACAAGCTGGTGCTGACCGGCGGCACCGAGGCCGGCCGCATCGCCGGCAGCGCCGCCGCCAAAGTGTTCGCGCACCAGACCATGGAGCTCGGCGGCAAGACGCCGGTGATGGTGTTCGACGATTTCAATATCGACCAGGCCGTCAATTATGCGGCGTTCGGTGCCTTCATTGGCGCCGGTCAGACCTGCGTCTGCGCCTCCCGGCACATCGTGCAGGATACGATCTACGACGAGTTCGTCGAGAAGCTACTGCGCAAGACGGAGTCGATCCGGATCGGCGACCCGTTCGATCCGGCGACGCAGCTCGGTCCGGTGATTTCCGCCAAGCAGCGCGACCGTGTGCTGATGTATTCGCGGTTCGGCCATGAAGACGGCGCGCGTCTCGTCACCGGCGGCATTGCCGCCGAAGTGCCGGGCCATGCCGGCGGTTTCTTCGTCAAGCCGACGGTGTTTGCCGATGTGCGCGCCGACATGCGGATCTTCCAGGAGGAAGTGTTCGGACCGTTCACCTCGGTGACGCCGTTCAAGGACGAGGCCGACGCGCTGCGGCTGGCCAATGACTCGCCGTTCGGCCTGGCGGCGGCGATTCGCACCAATAATGTCGGCCGCGCCCACCGCGTCGCCGCGGGCGTCCGCGCCGGCATCGTCTGGGTCAACGACCACCACCGGCTCGATCCGGCATCGCCCTGGGGCGGCGTCGATGACAGCGGCATCGGCAGCGAATTCGGCACAGAGAGCTTCGAGACGCACTTCAACACCAAGAGTGTCATGGTGGCCACGGCCGAGAAGGATTTCGACTGGTACCGCGACACGGCGGGCCAGAAGCGCCTGAACTAACAGATCGAAACGGGCGGCTGCCAAAGTCCACAGAGACGCAGCCGTCCGGCGCACCCCATCAACATAGGAAACGCCCATGCCGACTTCAGTCAACGCCGGAGGCCGCCTCGATCGGCTTCCGATCGGACCATTCCACTACCGCATCATGACCCTGATCGGCATTGGCATGTTCTTCGACGGCTTCGATATCTATCTCGCCGGTACTGTGCTCGGCGTGACCTTGAAGACCGGATTTTCCACGCTCGGCGAGAACGCGATCTTCATCTCGATGACCTTCGTCGGCATGATGGTGGGATCGTTCGGCACCGGCTTCGTCGGCGACCGCTTCGGCCGCCGCTTCAGCTACCAGTTCAACCTGCTGCTGTTCGGCGTCGCCTCGCTGGCCGCCGCATTCGCTCCGAATATGACCATCCTGATTATCTGCCGCTTCTTCATGGGTATCGGCCTCGGTGCCGAAAACGTGGTCGGCTATTCCACCATGACCGAATTCGTACCCGCCAAGTCGCGCGGCAAGTGGCTCGGGCTGATGGCGGTATGCGTGGTCACGGGCCTGCCCGTCGCACTGCTGGTGGCGTCCTTCGTCGTGCCGCAGTTCGGCTGGCGAGCGATGTTCGTGCTCGGCGGCATCGGCGCGCTGGTCGTCTGGTACTTGCGCAAGAACCTGCCGGAATCGCCACGCTGGCTGGAAGCCGTCGGCCGCAAGGAGGAGGCGGAAGCCTTGATGCAGACCATTGAGCGCGAGGCGTCGCAGGGCCAGCCGCTGCCGACCCCCGCGCTGGCGCCGGCGGTGGCCCCGTCCAGCAATATTTCGACGCTGTTCACCCAGCCACTGCTGAGCCGGATGATCGTGGGCTCGATCTGCTTGATCACCATCAACACGCTGCTCTACGGTTTCGTCACCTGGCTGCCGGTGTTCTTCATCAAACAGGGGCTGAGCGTCGCTACTTCGTTCAGCTATGCCTTGCTGATGGCCTTGGGCGCCCCGGTCGGTTCCGCCATCGGCGCGCTGACCGCGGATCGCTGGGGCCGCAAGCCGACGATCATCGGCTCGTCGCTGATCGCTGTGGTGCTGGGCATCATCTATCCGATGATCTCGGATCCGATTATGCTGCCGGCCGTCGGCTTCCTGCTGACGATCCCGATTTACGTGCTGGTGGCGCTATTGTTCGGCATCTACATCCCCGAACTGTTCCCGACCGAAGTGCGGCTGCGGGCCTCGGGCATTGTCAATACGCTGGGTCGCGGCGCTACCATCGTCACGCCTTTCCTGGTGGTGATGCTGTTCGAGGCGCGCGGCGTCGCCGGCGTGATGTCGCTGATGATCGGGCTGTTGATCGTACAGATCATCGCCGTGGCAGGCTTCGGGATCGAGACGCGGCACCGCCGGCTGGAAGAGCTGAAAAGCGAGGACGCCGCCCCCGTCGCGCTGAAGCAGACGTCCTGATCCAAGCAATGGCGTGAAAGAAAGGACCGGCGAATGGCACTGCCTTCGCCGGTTCTTTTATTTACGGCTGGATCAAGGCCTTCGCTGAGCGATTCTGATGGCGCGGCCGCACACAAGCCCCCGAATGGCTTGACTTTGTCCGACACATTGCCGTGATGCGCAACATCCCTGCGGAGATGTTCTGATGACCCTCGACACCCTGTTTGACGCCGCGGCGAAGCCGCAGGCTCAGTCCACCGAAAGCCTGACGATCCGGCGGCCCGACGACTGGCACATCCATCTGCGCGACGGCGCCATGCTGCGCGCAGTGCTGCCGTTCACCACGGCGCAATTCGCCCGCGGCATCGTGATGCCGAACCTGGTGCCGCCGGTGACCACCGTGGCGATGGCATCGGAGTATCGCGACCGCATCCTCGCGGCGCGCGGGGAGGGCTGCGACTTCCAGCCGATGATGACGTGTTACCTCACCGACCAGACTTCGGCCGACGAGATCGAGAAGGGCCATGCCGAAGGCGTCTGGCTCGCCGCGAAGCTTTATCCCGCAGGCGCCACCACCAATTCGGCGCATGGCGTCCGTGACCTCAAAGCGATCCAAAAGGTGTTGGAGCGGATGGAGAAGATCGGCATGCCGGTGCTGATCCACGGCGAGGCGACCGATCCCGCGGTCGATATCTTCGACCGCGAATCGGTGTTCATGGAGCAGGTGCTGCTGCCGTTCCTGAAAGATTATCAGGGGCTCAAGGTGGTGATCGAGCACGTCACCACGCAGGAGACGGTGGAGATCGTCAAGGCGCACGCGCCGCGCGTCGCCGGCACCGTCACGCCGCACCACCTGATGATCAACCGTACCACGCTGTTCCAGGGCGGGCTGCGGCCGCATCTGTATTGCCTGCCGGTCGCCAAGCGCGAGCACCATCGCCTCGCGCTGCGCCGCGCGGTGACCTCGGGCGCGACCTGCTTCTTCGCCGGCACCGACACCGCGCCGCATACCGCGAGCAACAAGGAGGCGAGCTGCTGCTCGGCCGGCGTATTCGCCGGCGCCACCGCGCTGCAGACCTATGCCCAGGTATTCGACGAGGAAAACGCCCTGCAGCATCTGGAGGCCTTCACTTCGCTGAATGGCGCGCGCTTCCATGGGCTGAAGCCGAATGAGGGCACCATCGAACTGCTGCGCAAGCCGAGCGCCATGCCGGCGGCGGTGGCCGTGGACGACGACGAGATCGTCGTGTTCCGCGGCAACGAGATGCTGCCGTGGTCGCTGGGCGAAGTACGCCGTTAATTCTGTTTCAGGAATCAGAGTAAAAGCAGCGACGCTCTAATACCTCTCCGACCAGGGAGAGGTCGACCGGCGAAGCGCAGCGAAGCCGGTCGGGTGAGGGGCCAACTTTCGATCGAGGGGGCTCTGCCCCCTCACCCGCCATTCGCTGCGCGAATGACGACCTCTCCCCGGCGGGGAGAGGTAAGAGGCGCCGGCGTGTTCCGCGGAACTACTTCTTCACCTTGCTGGCGTCCATCTTGATGGAAGGGTCGAGCAGCTTGGTGTTGAACGCGTTATCGACCGCAAACGGCTTTTCCATGCCGAGATAGGTCTGCACCAGTTCGTAGTCCTTTTGCATGCGCCCGGCGTCGATCCAGCCGAGGCTCTTGGTGGTGGTGAAATCGTCGGTCATCAGGAATTTGATGCGCTCCCACTGCTTCTGCTGGTTCTCCTTGTCGAGGCCCGAGGCGGCCGCGAGCAGCGCCTGCAGGCAGGGATCGACATCGGCGACGCAAGCGGCGAACGCCTTCTGCGTGACGCGGATGAAATCTTCCGACAGCTTGGGGTTTTTGGCGAGGAACGCGCCGTTTACGATCACCGAATTGCCGTAGGGATTGAGCCCGATATCCTTCCAGTTGATGTAGCCGAGGTCGTCGCCGAACTCTTTCACCTTCTGGTCGTGCTCGTTGTAAAAGTCGCTGATGATGTCGACCGCGTGGCTCTTCAGCGAAGCGATCTTGGCGGTCGGGCCGATATTGACGAAGCTTACCGCATCCGGCGCGATGCCGGCGGCCTTGGCAAAGGCCGGCCACATTACGCGCGAGGCGTCGCCCGGCGGATTGCCGATCTTGTGGTTCGGGAAAGTCTTCGGGCCGTCGACGCCATAGCTCTTCAGCCAGTAGAACGTCTGCCCGGTGTTGGCATAGACGCTCATCAGCGCGACCACGTCGGCGCCCTTGCTCTTGGCCACCAGCATGGTCGCGAGGTCGGCTATGCCGAACGCCGAGCCGCCGGAGCCGACCTTCACTGCGGACACGCCGGAGCCCTTGCCGACCTCGATGTTGAGGTCGATGCCAGCCTTCTCGTACCAGCCCTGCGCCTTGGCGTAGTAGTACGGCGCGTGGTCGGCGGTCGGCGTCCAGTTCAGGATCAGGTTGACGGATTCTCCGGCGGAGGCAGAAACAGCCGGCGCAAGCAGCGCCAGAGCCAGGCCGAAGGTTCGAAGGCGCTTCATGGCAACTCTCCTTGGTTGGGCAATGAGATGATTGTCGTGCAATGCTTGCCGCCAATCCCGCGGGCGTCTACCAATGCAACAGAGGACGCCGTCAATTGTCAACTGTCTGGTTGGATATGCCGAAACAACGATCATCTGCCGTTGAACCGCGCAAGCGCGATCCGGTCGCCACCCGGCAGAAGCTGTTGGTCGCCGCCCGGCGCGAATTCGCGCAGAGCGGCTTGGCCGGCGCCCGTGTCGACGACATCGCGGCCCGCGCCGGCGTCAACAAGCAGCTGGTCTATCACTACTTCGGCGACAAGGACGCGCTGTACCTGGCCGTGCTGGAGTGGGTCTACGAGGAAATCCGCGCCCAGGAGCGCAAGCTGAATCTGGAGGGCCTGCCGCCGGAGAAGGCGATCCGGAAACTGATCGAGGCGTCGTTCGATCACCTCGCGGCGCATCCCGATTTCATCGTGTTGCTCAACGACGAGAACCGCGGCGGAGCGTCGCATGTCGCAGGTTCGCGCAAGCTGACGGCGATGCATTCGCCGCTGGTCGACATGGTGTCGAAGATCCTCGGCGAGGGCGTCAAGGCAGGGACCTTCCGCAAGGGGATCAACCCGGTGCAGCTCTACATCTCGATCGCCGGATTGAGCTATTTCTTCTTTTCCAACACGCCTACGCTGTCGGCGATCTTCGGCAAGGACCTGACCAGCAAGGCGTCGAAAAGCGCCCGCCGCAGGCACGTCGTCGACCTCGTGATGCACGCGCTTCGGTCGTGATGGTATGTGCAGAGTCTGATTGACGCCGCCCCGAACACCGTTGTCGTCACCCAGCTTGACCGGGTGACCCTGTACACGCCGGCCAGCGTATAATGGATCGCCCGGTTAAGCCGGGCGATGACAGCGGTGATCGTCGTGACAAACCAAAGCTTCCCAAGCGCCGCCTCCAAAATAATCAACCATATGGTTGAAACCCGCCGGCGATCCCGCTAGGCTTCCCGGATCCGCCGCGGCACCCGTGGCGCGAAACGGCACAAGGAGCACGCGGTGTCCAGCGGCGGAATGCGGACGGCTCGGTCGTTGGCGGTCATCGTGATCGTCCATCTCGCCGTGATCGTGCTGTGGCAGGTCCTGGTCGATGCCTTCCAGGTACCGAAGTTCGTGCTGCCGTCGCCGCTGGCGGTGATCAAGACGCTCGGCCAGTCGAACTATTCCTGGCTTTCCAACACGTTGGTCACGGCCGCAGAAATCGCCGGCGGCTTCGCCCTCGGCGCACTGGTCGGCGTCGGCATGGCGGTATTGTTCTGCTGGTCGCCGCTTCTCAGCCTCGCGCTACTGCCGCTGTTCGTCACGCTTAACATGATTCCGAAAGTGGCGCTGGGGCCACTGTTCATTGTCTGGTTCAGCTACGGCATCTTCCCCAACATCCTCATTGCCTTCAGTATCTGCTTTTTTCCGATCCTGCTGACCACCGCGCGTGGCCTCAACGAGGTCGAACCCGACCTGCTCGATCTCGTCAAATCTCTGCGCGGCTCGCGCTGGACGCTGTTCCGCAAGATCCAGTTGCCCGGCGCGCTGCCTTACGTGTTTTCCGGCATGAAGGTCGGCGCGGTGCTGGCGGTGGCCGGGGCCGTGGTCGGCGAGTTCATCGCCTCCGAACGCGGCCTCGGCTACCTGATGATCCAGGTGCAGGCCTCGCTCGATACGCCGGCAATGCTGATGGCGGTGGTGCTGCTGACGCTGCTTGGCGTCGCTCTCTACGGCCTGGTGCTCGGCTGCGAGCGGCTGTTCGTGGTGCGCGATGTCCGGCTACAACAATAATAGGAAGACGACATGCTGCTGACCCGCGACACGCTGCCCGACACCATCCCCGATCTCGAAGCGCTCGATGATCTGTTGTGCCGGCCGAGCCAGGCGCTGATCGACGATCTCGCCGGCCTCGACGGCGACATCATGATTTTGGGCGTCGCCGGCAAGATGGGGCCGACGCTGGCCGGGCTTGCCAAGGCCGCACAGCCGGACCGTCGTGTGATCGGCGTCGCGCGCTTCAGCGATCCCGAGGCGAAAGCCTGGCTCGAGGCGCGCGGTATCGAAACCATCAGTTGCGACCTGCTCGACGAGGACGCGATCGCGACCTTGCCCAAGTCCCCCAACATTATCTTCATGGCCGGCCGCAAGTTCGGCGCGGAAGGCGACCTCTCGCTGACCTGGGCGATGAACGCCTACGTCCCGGCCATGATCGCGCAGGCGTTTCCGAACAGCCGCATCGTCGCGTTCTCCACCGGCTGCGTCTATCCCTTCGTCCCAGTGACGGGCAAGGGCGCCGATGAAAGCCTGCAGCCCGATCCGCCCGGCGAATATGCGCAATCCTGCGTCGGCCGCGAACGGATGTTCGAGTATTTTTCGCGCAAGTTCGAGACGCCGGGCCGGCTGTTCCGGCTGAACTATGCGATCGACATGCGCTACGGCGTCCTGCACGACATCGCGATGAAGATCGTGCAGGGCAAGCCGATCGATGTCAGCCTCGGCCACGTCAATTTCATCTGGCAGGGCGACGCGGCCGCGCAGGCGCTGCGTTGTCTCGCGCATTGCGACGCGCCGACCACCCCGATCAATGTCAGCGGCCATGAGATTCTCACGGTGCGCGACCTCGCCACCCGGATTGGCGCGCGCCTGGGTCGTGCCCCGATCATCACCGGCAGCGAGCAGCCGACCGCCTGGCTCACCGACGTCTCGCTTGCGACAAGCCTGTTCGGCCTGCCGATCGTCGATGTCGACCAGATGATCGCCTGGACTTGCGACTGGGTAGCGAGGTCGATGCCAAGTCATGGCAAGCCGACCAAATACGAGGTCCGCGATGGCCGCTACTGACAGCGTTGCGATCGTCCACCTGCAGCCCGGCGATGCGGCGGCGGCATTGGCGTTGTCGACCGAGGCTCAATGGAATCAGAACGAGGCCGACTGGCGCTTCTTCCTGGCGAGCGGCATCGTGTTCGGCATCGTCGAGCGCGACGTCGGCCTGATCGCCACTGCAGCCCGTCTGCCCTATGCGCAGGGAAATGCGTGGATCAGCATGGTGCTGGTCACCGCAAGCCGTCAGCGCCGGGGGCTTGCCACCCGCCTGGTCGATGCCTGCATCGAGGAGGCGACGCGGCAGAGCCGCACCGCTTGGCTCGACGCAACGCCGGCGGGCGCGGCCGTCTACGGCGGGCTGGGTTTCACGCCGACGGGCAGGATGCTGCGGATGCGCCATGCTGCGGCTATGGCGACGAAAGTGCCGCTGCTAGCGGGAGACTTCGAGGAATTGGTGGCGCGTGATGGGCGGGCAACGGGTTTTGACCGCCGCGCAATGTTGCAGGAATTGTGTGGACGTGACGGCTCGCGCCTCGTCGCGCAGGGCGGCGCCATCGCGCTGATCCGCGACGGCCGCAGCGCGCGCCACGTCGGCCCGCTCCTGGCCGATGACGCCGCTTCCGCCGCGCGGCTGCTGGCGGCGATCGTGCAATCGGAGAATGTCGCGCTGCTGACCGACGTCAATGGCGACGACCACGGCTTCATCGACAACCTGACCGCGTCCGGCTGGAGCGCCGAACGTCCGTTCCAGCGCATGCGGTTCGGCCGCAGCAACGTCACAGCATCAGCGCCGGCCTTCGCCGGCGCCGGCCCGGAATATGGATAGCGCCATGCATCACAGCGAGATGAAGTCCGACGTCCGCGGCCTGATCGCCGAAGGCACGGTGATCCCCGCCCATCCGCTGGCGCTCGATGCGACGCGACAGCTCGACGTCTCGCATCAACGCGCGCTGACGCGCTATTACATCGACGCCGGCGCGGGCGGCCTCGCGGTCGGCGTCCACACCACGCAATTCGCCATCCGCGAGGTCGGGCTGTATCGGCCGGTGCTCGAGCTCGCCGCCGAAACCGCTGCGGCCTGGACGAACAACCCGCTGGCGCTGGTCGCCGGTCTGGCCGGTCCCACGGCGCAGGCCGTGGCGGAAGCGCAGACCGCGCGTGGCATCGGCTATCATGCCGGCCTGCTCAGTCTGGCCGCGATGAAATCCGCTTCGGAGGACGACATTATCGCGCATTGCGAGGCCGTCGCTCGCGAAATCCCGCTGATCGGTTTCTACCTGCAGCCCGCCGTCGGCGGGTTGCTGTTGAGCTCCGACTTCTGGCGCCGCTTTGCCGCGATAGATAATGTCATCGCCATCAAGATGGCGCCGTTTAACCGCTACCGCACGCTCGACGTGCTGCGCGGCGTGCTGGCGGCCGGCGCGCTCGATCGCGTCACGCTCTACACCGGCAATGACGACCACATCCTGCTCGATCTCACGCTGCCGTTCGACCTGCGCGACCAGGGCGTCACCACCCGCGTCAACATCCGCGGCGGGCTGCTCGGCCACTGGTCGGTGTGGACCGCCAGCGCGGTGATGCAGTTCAAACGCTGCCAGGCGGCGCGCGGGGGCGATCACCTGCCGGCGGATCTGCTGGCGCTCGATGCCCGCGTCACCGACTGCAACAGCGCCTTCTTCGACGTCGCCAACAATTTTCACGGCTGCATCGCCGGTTGCCACGAGATCCTGCGTCGGCAGGGCCTGCTGCAGGGCATCTGGTGCCTCGATCCGGCCGAGGGTCTCAGCCCCTGCCAGATGCAGGAGATCGATCGCGTCTGCCGCGAACATGCCGACCTCAGCGACGACGACTTCGTCGCGACCAACCTGTCGAAGTGGTTGTCGTGATGGCCGAGCGCGAGCCCTTCATCCGCCTGCGTAACGTGCGCAAGGTCTACCGTTCGCAGGGCAAGGAATTCCTCGCGGTATCCGACGTCACGATGGACGTTGCCGAGGGCGAACTGGTTTCGCTGGTCGGCCCGTCCGGTTGCGGCAAGACCACGGTGCTGAAAAATCCTCGCCGGCCTGCACAGCGCCGATGGCGGCACCATCGAGATTGGCAATGCGACCACGCCGTTCGATCCCGGCCGCGACATCGGCATGGTGTTCCAGCAGGCGCTGCTGCTGAAATGGCGCACCATCCTGGACAACGTTCTGCTGCCTGCCGAAATCGTCGGCCTGCCGATGAAGGCCGCCCGCGCCCGCGACCTGCTCAACATGGTCGGCCTGGCCGGGCATGAGGACAAATACCCGCAGCAGCTTTCCGGCGGCATGCAGCAGCGCACCGCGATCGCCCGCGCCTTCATCCATGATCCCAAGCTGATTCTGATGGACGAACCGTTCGGCGCGCTCGATGCTTTGACGCGCGAGCAGATGAACCTCGAAATGCTGCGGATCTGGCGCGAGAGCGGCAAGACCATCCTGTTCGTCACCCACAGCATCCAGGAAGCGGTGTTCCTCGCTTCGCATTGCGCCGTGCTGACCGCGGGGCCGGCGCGTATGGCGGAGTATTTCCCGATCGACCTGCCGGCGGAGCGCACGCTGGACATCAAGACCACCGACGCGTTCGGCGTCTATGCCCGCCGCATCTATGCCGGGCTGGGGATGAGTTCCGGACACTGACCTCTCCTCGTCATTGCGAGGAGCTTTTGCGACGAAGCAATCCAGTTCTTGTTGAATTCGCTGCTTTCTGGATTGCCGCTTCGCTTCGCTCCTCGCAATGACGAAGGATAGGGCGGGGCCAACCATTCGGGTTCCCCAACTTCCTGCCCTACCGAGAAGCGGCGCGCGTTCCTATATCCCGGCCATGCCCAAATCCTCTCTCGTCACCATCGCGCCGCGCCGTCCCCAGCCCATCTTCGTCTGCAAGAAATGCCTCGGCCGCATCGACGACGGCAAGGCGTTGCGGCGCGGGCTGAAATCCGAGGCCAAAAGGCTGGCGCAGGAGCGCGGCGAAAAGCCGGCGCGGGTGGTGTTGACGTCGTGCCTCGGAATCTGCCCGAAGCGCGCGGTTGTGGTCGCTAGTGCCGCGACGTTGCAGCGGGGGGAGTACCTGCTGTTGGCGGATGGCGATTCAGCCGCTAAGGCTGCCCCGATCCTGATGCCGGAAGCCGGCGCGCAGGGCGGCAAATAGGGGCTTGTCCGTGGACGCACATTCCGACCCCACCGCGCTCGACAAACTGCGCTCGCGGATCCAGGCGCTGCGCGCCAAGACCATCGACAATGGCTGCACCGAGGACGAGGCGCTGTCGGCCGCCGCCAAGGTCGCCGAGCTGCTCGACCGCTACGACCTGTCGCTGACCGATGTCGAGATTCGTGCGGCCGCCTGCGAGCGGCGCAGCTTCGAGACCTATCGCAAGAAGCGCATCCCGCTCGACGACTGCATCGGCGCCATCGCCAAATTCTGCGATTGCCGGGTATGGCGCGAAAAAAACGAGTCCGGCGAGAGCCGCTACGTGTTCTTCGGCCTGCGCGCCGACATCGAGGTCGCGCATTATCTGACCGAACTGGTCGACACCGCCGTGCGTACCGAGACCGGTCGCTTCAAGACCTCGCGCGAGTACCAGAAGTTCCGTCACAACGAGCGGCATCTGGCCAATTCGTCATTCTCGCTGGGCATGGTGGCGTCGATCGCCGACAAGCTGATGGCCATGAAGGCCGAACGCGACCATGTCGGCGAGACCACGGGTCGGGCGCTGGTGATGGTCAAGGCCTCGGTGGTCGAGGCCGAATTCGCCAAGCTCGACATGAACCTGAAGACGTCGCGCGGCGGTCGCCGCATGGTGTCGATGACCGCCTATGAAGCCGGCGGCGTGGCCGGCGCCTCGCTGGCGATCCATCCGGGCATCGGGGCGGGGAAATCCCGGAACTAGCGCTTACCGCACCGCCGAAGTGCCGGACGTCGTCACCATCACCGGCTTGCCGGCCTTGATGACCTTGGCGGTCTGGGTGGCGCCGTCCTGGTTGCCGCTGCGGGCGGCGACGCCGAACCCGGCGAGGGCGATACCGGCCACAACGGCCATCGCCACGATCTTCAGATGCGTGGAGCGGTCTGCACTGTGAAGCGAGTGGTTCATGGCGGCCTCCTGCCGTCTTCGCGGCGTCTATGGATGGATTCATAGAATTCGCCGGTTTCCGGCCGATGGCGTCCGGCTGCAAAAGTGTTTCGTTTGCGTGTCGTTCTGTTTCGTGTGTCGTGCGGCGCGCGCCGCCCGCGGTCCAGACGCGCGGTATTTCAGTGCGCCGATCTTCCCATCGACGATTTTCCCGCTACAACCGCCGCAAGAAATGCGGTGCGATAGGCACGGCCGACAACGGGAGAATGCGGACGGTGGCACATCGGAACAGAGTGATCGGCATGCTGGCGGTGGTCGCCGCGATCTCCTGCGCGGCCTTGTCGGCCCAGGCCCAGGCCCAGTCACAGGCCCAGTCACAGGCGCCGGCTTGGCCGAAGAAGCAGGTCACCTTCTTCGTGCCCTATGCGCCGGGAGGCGCCGTCGACGTGGTGGCGCGGACCATCGGCCAGTCGCTGTCGAAGAGCTGGGGCCAGACGCCGGTCGTCGAGAACCGGCCGGGCGCCGGCGGCACCATCGCCTCCAAGGCGCTGACCCAAGCCGCGCCGGACGGCTACACGCTGATCCTGGTCGCGTCGGGCCACCCGCTGAACCAGTTTTTCTATCCGAGCCTGCCTTACGACACCTTCAAGGATTTCACCGCGATCAGCGAAGTCGCCTATTCGCCGCTGGTCATCATGGTGTCGAAGGACAACCCCGCCAGGAACCTGCAGGAGCTTTTGGCGCAAGCGAAAGCGAAGCCCGACTTCCTGTCCTATGGCATGTCCGGCAACGGTACCTCGGCGCATCTCGCCGGCGAACTGCTCAACCACATGGCCGGCGTCAGGATCGTCTCGATCCCGTTCAAGGGCGGCGCGCCGGCGCTGACCTCGGTGATGGCCGGCGACATCCCGATGAGCATCAACCCGTTGCCGGAAGTGACCGGCCAGATCGACGGCGGCGCCGTGCGCGCGCTGGCGGTGACCACGGCAACCCGTTCAAAGGTTCTCCCGGAGGTGCCTACCGTCGCGGAATCCGGCGTGGCGGGTTATGACACCGCGGTCTGGTGGGGCTTTCTCGGACCCGCCGGCATGGCGCCGGAGGTAGTGGCCAGGATCCACGCCGATCTGGCAATCGCGCTGAAGGATCCCGCCGTGCTGGCGACGCTCGACAAGATCGGTGCTGTGCCGGTCGGCAGTTCGCCGCAGGAGTTCGACGCCTTTATGCGCGCTGAAGCCGCCAAATGGGGACCGATCCTCAAAGAGGCCAACATCAAGGCCCAGTAAGACGCAGCTATGGAAGAAATCGCATCATGACCCCGTCCAACCAATGGCATGTCGGCATCGTCGGCTATGGCGAAGTCGGCCGCATCCTCGGCGAAGATCTGCGCGCGCAAAACGTCCCTGTCAGTGCTTATGACATCAAGCTGGACGGCGAACAGGCGGGCGACTTGCGCAACCACGCCGCAGCGCACGGCGTGACCCTTGCGGCATCGCATGCGGAGCTTGCCGCGCGCGTTGATTTCATCCTGTCGGCGGTGACGGCCAGCCAGGCGGTGCCGGTGGCGCAGGCCTGCGCGCCCGCGATCCGGCCGGGCGCCTGGTTTCTCGATTTCAACTCCGCTTCGCCTGGAGCCAAGCAGCGTGCCGCTGCCCTGATCGACGGCGTCGGTGGCCGCTATGTCGAGGGCGCTGTGATGACCTCGGTGCCGCCCTATCGCATCCGGGTGCCGCTGCTGCTTGGCGGCTCAGGCGCAGCTGAGCTCGCGCCCCTGCTTGCGGCGCTCGGCTTCGATGCCAGGGTGGCGAGCGCCGAACTCGGTACGGCGTCCGCGACCAAGATGTGCCGCAGCATCATGATCAAGGGTCTGGAAGCCATGGTGATCGAGAGCTTCACCACCGCGCGTTTTTATGGCGTCGAGGACGCCTTGCTGGCCTCGCTCACCGAGACGTTTCCGGGCATCGACTGGGAAAAACAGGGCGCTTATTTCTTCCAGCGCGTCATCGAGCACGGCCGCCGCCGCAGCGAGGAAGTTCGCGAGGTCGCCGAGACGGTACGCGACGCCGGCCTGACGCCGTGGTCGGCCTCGGGCACCGCCGAGCGTCAGGCCTGGATGGCGGACCTCGCCGATGACGGGCTGTTCGGCGCGCGCGGGACGGATGATTTTGCGCGCAGCGCGGACTGGCGCATCGAAGCGGACCGTATCCTTGAGAAGCAGGGTGCGAAGTAATCCGATCCGTCATGCTGCGTTGACGATGCCGGCAGCGGGCTTCTCCAGCAGGCCATGCGTGGCGCCTGGGCTGACGGCCTCCAGACAAGCGGCCAGCGCCTCGACCAGACTTGGCGCGGTGCGATCCACCTTTGCACCGTCCAGCAACTGCTCCAGTTCGGCGTCTGTCATTTCTCGGCCGAAGCAGCACAGCACGATCTGGGCTTGCGGCGCCTTCCGGCGCATCCGCCGCACCGCGTAACGGACATGGGCCAGCGCCGTCGTGTCGAGACAGACCAGACAGATCATCGCGACCCCTGAGGTATCCAGGGCAAAGATGTTCTTGGTCGATAGCGCCTGCGCCGGCTCTACCCGCGCCGGCAGTCCGTGGGATGAGATCAATTGCGCCAGCAGAATGCCGGCGGCTTCGTCGAGCGTGCTTCGCGCGGCGATGCACAGCACCGGGTTCGCGCTCTGCCATTCGGCCGGCAGCTGCTCGCGTTGGAGAACCGGCAGGCCTGGCATCGGCACTTCCTCGATCGTGGAGTCCAGCGCGGCGTTGGCTTCCACATCGGTGGTTGCGTCCTCGGCAGGGGCCGGGCGGGGCTCCTCCTCCGCGAGGTCGCTGGCAAATTCGGCGACGGTATCGCGGATCTTGTCGAGCCGTTCTACCGTCAAGGCGCCGCGCTCGTGATCGGTCTGCGCCAGCCGCAGGCCAGCCATCGCGACCTGGTCATAATAGGAAGTGAGCGACTTGGTCTTGAGATATTCCTCGGCCTTGTCGGCGGCCTCGGTGGGATCGCCGGCGAGCATGCGCTGATAGAAAATTTCGGGCGGTGACAGCGCCGGTCGATCGCCGAACATGATGTCGAGAAACGCCAGCCTTTCTACGTGACGACCGATCACCACGAGGCACACCGTAAGAGGGGTGGCGAGCACCAGTCCGATCGGCCCCCACAGCGCCGTCCACAGCGTCGCGGAGGTCACCACGGCGATCGGCGACAGGCCGGTGTTGTGGCCATAGAGCATGGGCTCGATGACATGGCCGACGATCGGCTCGACCAGGATGAACAATGCCGCGGTCCAAATCACCATGGTCCAGCTCGGATCGACGGCGATGGCCAGGGTCAAAGGGAAGGCTGCGCCGATGAACGCGCCGATATAGGGCACGAAACGCAAAACGCCTGCGAGGATCCCCCACAAAATCGCGCTGGGTACGCCGATGGCCCAGAGTCCGAGGCCGATCGCGATTCCGAAACCGGAGTTGACCGCAAGCTGGATCAGGAAGAACCGGCTCAATCGGCGGGCTGCATCGTCCAGCGCCGCCGTGGTGCGCTGCAGGTCATGCGACCCTGCCAGCCGGATCAGCCGGTTTCGCAAGTCCTCCCGCTGCAGCAGAATGAAGATCACGAAAATGACGATGATGAACGTCGTCGCGAGCGGGTGGATCAGCGGTGAAATGAGCGTCCGCAGGCTTTCCAGCGCGCCGGGATCGGGCTGTCGGACCTCGACGGGCACGGGCTGGGCCGGAGGAGTGGCCGGGAGCGCGGCCGGCGTTGCGGGCGCGGTCGGTCCCGCTTTCGGCCGATCGAGTTCCTGTCCAAGATCCTTCAGCATTTCGGAGGCGCGCTCGAGCGTGCCGCGCCCTGCAGTCTGCTGCCGGAGCGATGAAATCTTCTCGCTGATGGTGGTCTGATATTTCGGCAGGTCGCCTGCCAGCTGGCTGAGCTGGCCGGCCAGAAGGCTTCCCAGCGCGAAGATGACGGTAAAGGCCAGCACGACGACGGTTACGACGGCGACGCCCCGTGGGGCTCGCAGGTGCTGCACCAGGCCCACCAGGGGCGCCAGCACGAAGCTCAACAGGACTGCCAGGGCGATCGGCACGAAGACTTCCCGACCGAAATAGAGAGTCGACAGGATCAGGGCGGCGATGATGCCGTTGGCGGCCATCCGAATGACTGATCGAAGATCGTCACCGTCCTGGTCCTTTGGCGTCCGCAACAGCATCTCGAGCATCCCACTCTATAAGACCCAACGGCCGATAATGGGATTGCGAGGATTTCGTTCCGGCCCGCGGGCGCCGACTAGACGGAAGCCTTCACCAGCGCGACGATCTCGTCGCCGTAATGCTCCAGCTTCTTGTCGCCGATCCCCGGGATGCCGCGCAGTTGCGCCAGCGAGACCGGCTTGGCGGTGGCGATGCCGTCCATCGTGGCGTCGTGCAGGATGACATAGGCCGGGACGTTGCGCTTCTTGGCCTCTTCGGAGCGCCAGGCGCGCAGCACTTCGATCAGGTCGGGATCGCCGCTGGCGCTGCGCGGCGCCGCGAGATCGCCGCGGCGCGATTTGGCGCGCGGCGCGCGGCCGACGCCCAGCGACTCTTCGCGCAACATGACTTCGGTCTCGCCCTTCAGCACGCCGCGCGCGGTCTCGGTCAGCTTCAGCGCGCCGTAGGCCTCGCCATCGGCATAGAGATAGCCGAGCGCCACCAGCTGTCGCGTAACCGCGCGCCACTGCTTCTCGTTCAGGTCGGCGCCGATGCCGAACACCGAAAGCTTGTCGTGGCCGAACTGCTTGATCTTGTCGGTGAGCCGTCCGATCAGCACGTCGATCAGGTGCATCGCGCCGAATCGCTGCCCGGTGCGGTAGGCGCAGGACAACAGCTTCTGTGCAGCGACGCTTCCGTTCCAGACCTTGGGCGGTGACAGGCAGTTGTCGCAATTGCCGCAACTGGTCGTCCCGGTGGTTTCCTCGCCGAAATAGCCCAGCAGCCGCGAGCGCCGGCAATGCACGGTCTCGGCGAGGCTGACCAGCGCGTCGAGCTTGGCGACCGAGACGCGCTTGAAGGCTTCCGCGCCGGTGGATTCGTCGATCATGCGGCGCTGCTGCACGATGTCGGACAGGCCATAGGCCATCCAGGCGTTCGACGGCTTGCCGTCGCGGCCCGCACGCCCGGTTTCCTGATAATAGGCCTCAATGCTCTTCGGCAGATCGAGATGGCAGACGAAGCGGACGTCGGGCTTGTCGATGCCCATGCCAAAGGCGACGGTGGCGACGATCACCACGCCGTCCTCGTTGATGAATCGGTCCTGGTTGCGAGCGCGCACATTGGCGTCGAGCCCGGCGTGGTAGGGCAGCGCCAGCACGCCGGCCTTGTTCAGGGCCTTGGCGGTGTCCTCGACCTTGGCGCGCGACAGGCAATAGACAATACCGGCTTCGCCCGCGTGGCGCTCGGCGATGAAGGCCAGGAGTTGCTTCTGCGCGTTGGTCTTGTCGACGATCTCGTATTTGATATTGGGCCGGTCGAACGAGGCGACGAAGCTCGGCGCGTCGGTGAGGCCGAGCCGGTGCACGATCTCCTGCCGCGTCAGGTCATCAGCGGTAGCGGTCAGCGCGATCCGCGGCACGTTTGGAAAGCGTTCGGCGATCACCGAAAGCCCGATATATTCCGGGCGGAAGTCATGGCCCCATTGCGACACGCAATGCGCCTCGTCGATGGCGAACAGCGCGATTTTCGCGCGGCCGAGCATGGCCAGGCAGCGCGGGTTCAAGAGCCGCTCGGGCGCGACATAGAGCAGATCGAGATCCCCGGCCAGGAGCCGCTGCTCGACCTCGTTGGCCTCGTCCCAGGATAATGTGGAGTTCAGCACCGCCGCCTTGACGCCGGCCTCCAGCAGGCCCGCGACCTGGTCGCGCATCAGCGCGATCAAGGGCGACACCACGATGCCGCAGCCTTTGCGCAGCAGCGATGGCAACTGGTAGCACATCGACTTGCCGCCGCCGGTCGGCATCAGCACCAGGCAGTCGCCGCCAGCGGTGACGTGGCGGACGATCGCCTCCTGCGCGCCGCGGAACCCGGGCAGGCCGAATACCGAATTCAGGACGGCAAGCGCGTCCGGTTCGGCGTCGGTCATTGCGGTGCGGGCGGGGGAAGCGGACATAAGGGGGGAGGGTCCTGATTCGTCGGTCCGGTATATCAGACGCCACGTCATTCGCGCGTCGCATCCTCCGCAAATCCGGTGTAGACTGCAATTGTTGCCGCTTCGCAGGGGCCTGTCCCACAGATCTTGCGCGCGCCGCCCAACAGATCGCCGAAGTCAGCTATGTCCCTCATCCTGCGTATCTTTTCATGGCTTCTCGGGCGCCGTCGCGGCGTCACCCCGCGCTGGCGCGCGGCCAATGAGAACGTGCTGTCGAAGTCCGCGCCGCGGCCCCGCAAATCAGGCGCCAAGCCGCCGAAATGGACCGTGATGGTGCATCTCATCGCGCACGATCCTAAGGTGAAGCTGCTCGGTCATCGCACCGCGCTGGAAGTCTGGAACCTGTCGGATCCGACCAGGCTGGCCTTCCTCTATCTGCAGCACGGCCGCCGCCTGCGGCTGCCGGCGCCGGCCGCGATCGTCGAATTCGGCAAGGCCGCGCGACGCAGCCGGAGCGCGGAATAGCCAGCGGAACCAACAGGCTTCCGGTAGATTGATGGGCAGCATCAACCCGAGAGGCCCGCCATGACCGACGACACCTTCATCGACGCAATTCCCGAAATGGCCGAGCGCGCCACCAACGGCGCCAAGAAAGCAGCCCGCGGTGCCGCCAGGAGTGCCGCCGGCAGTGCGTCCGAGGCCGGTGCGATGGTCAGCGACATGTTCTGCGCCGCGGTCGACAGACTGACCACCGTCGTCGACGACGCCCGCCGCCCCGGCAAGCCGCTCGACACCGTCTCCAAGATCACCCGCGACGCCCCGCTCGGCGCGCTGTTCGTGGCCTTCCTCGTCGGCGTCGCGATCGCGCGGCGGCGCTAGAAATGGACGCGCGCAGTCCCAACAAGGGCGCGCTGAACTTCGACGATCCCGAAAACTTTGTCCGCGTCCGCGGCGCCCGCGAGCATAATCTAAAGGACGTCTCGGTCGTGATCCCGCGCAACGCGCTGGTGGTGTTCACCGGCGTATCCGGCTCCGGCAAATCCTCGCTTGCTTTCGGCACGCTCTATGCCGAGGCGCAGCGGCGCTATCTGGAATCCGTCTCGCCCTATGCGCGGCGGCTGTTCAACCAGATGGCGATTCCGGAGGTCGACGAGATCGAAGGCCTGCCGCCGGCCGTGGCGCTGCAGCAACAGCGGGGATCGCCGACCACGCGCTCCTCGGTAGGCAGCGTCACGACGCTCTCGAACCTGCTGCGCATGCTGTATTCGCGCGCCGGCGATTATCCGCGCGGCCAGCCGCTGCTGTACGCGGAATCGTTTTCGCCGAACACGCCGGAGGGCGCCTGCGAACGCTGCCACGGCATCGGCCGTGTCCACGGAGTCACCGAAAAATCCATGGTGCCGGACCCCGCGCTGACGATCCGCGAACGCGCCATCGCGGCGTGGCCGACCGCCTGGGGCGGGCAGAACCTGCGCGATATCCTGGTGACGCTCGGGTACGACGTCGACACGCCGTGGCGCGACCTGCCGAAGAAGGATCGCGACTGGATCCTGTTTACCGACGAGCAGCCGACGGTGCCGGTATATGCCGGCTATACGCCCGCCGAAACGCGGCGCGCGCTGAAGCGCAAGGAAGAGCCGAGTTACCAAGGCACGTTCACCGGCGCGCGAAAATACGTGCTGCAGACCTTTGCCACGACGCAGAGCGCGATGATGAAACGCCGGGTGTCGCAGTTCATGCTGGGGAGTGAATGCCCGGTGTGCCACGGCAAAAGGCTGAAACCGGAATCGCTGTCGGTGAAATTCGCCGGCTTCGATATCGCCGAGCTGTCGCGGCTGCCGTTGAAGCGGCTTGACGCGATGCTGCGGCCCTATATGGGCGAGACCAACAAGGTTTCCGCCGACCACCCGGAAAAGGCGATGGTGATCCATCGCATCGTCGAGGATCTGCTGGCGCGGCTCGCGGTGCTGCTCGATCTCGGCCTCGGCTATCTCACCCCGGAGAGGAGCACGCCGACGCTGTCGCCCGGCGAATTGCAGCGGCTGCGGCTGGCGACGCAGGTGCGCTCCAACCTGTTCGGTGTCGTCTATGTGCTGGATGAGCCTTCCGCCGGCCTGCACCCCGCCGATACCGAGGCGCTGTTGCGCGCGCTGGATCGGCTGAAGGCGGCCGGCAATTCGCTGTTCGTCGTCGAGCATGAGCTGGACGTCGTGCGCCATGCCGACTGGATCGTCGATGTCGGTCCCGGCGCCGGCGTGCATGGCGGCGAGGTGCTGTACAGCGGCCCGCCCGATGGCCTGGCGGATATCGAGGCTTCGCAGACGCGGCGCTATCTGTTCGACGATGGCGAGCGAACAGCGCGCAAGCCGCGGCCGCCGCGCGACTGGCTGAAGCTGCGCAATGTCACCCGCAACAATCTCGACAAACTCGACATCGATATTCCGCTCGGCGTGTTCACCTCGCTCACCGGCGTCTCCGGCTCCGGCAAATCGAGCCTGATCAGCCAGTTTCTGGTCGAAGCGGTATCGGAGCGGCTCGGCCAGCGGCACGAGCCGATCGAAGAAGCTGCGGACGCGCTCGATGAGAGCGTCGAGACACTGGGCGGTGATATCACAGCCGGCATTGACAGCATCAAGCGGCTGGTGGTGGTCGACCAGAAGCCGATCGGCCGCACGCCGCGCTCCAATCTCGCCACCTATACCGGCCTGTTCGACCACGTGCGAAAACTGTTCGCGGCGACCAAGCAGGCCAAGGCGCGGCGCTACGATGCCGGACGGTTCTCGTTCAACGTCGCCAAGGGGCGTTGCGAGACCTGCCAGGGCGAAGGCTTCGTCAGCGTCGAACTCCTGTTCCTGCCGTCGGTCTATGCGCCGTGCCCGACCTGCCATGGCGCGCGCTACAATGCCAAGACGCTGGAGATCAGGATCCGCGACCAATCGATCGCCGACGTGCTCGGCATGACGGTGGACGCCGCCTACGACTTCTTCGCGGAGGATGTCGCCCTGCGGCGTTCGCTCGGCGTGATCCGCGAGGTCGGGCTTGGTTATATCCGGCTTGGCCAGTCCGCCACCGAATTGTCCGGCGGCGAGGCACAGCGCATCAAGCTGGCGACCGAACTGCAGCGCGCCCAGCGCGGCGCGACGCTTTATGTGCTGGACGAGCCGACCACCGGTCTGCATCCGTCGGATGTCGAAAAACTGATGAAACAGCTCGACGGCCTGGTGGCGTCGGGAAACACGGTCGTGGTGGTCGAGCACGACATGGACATGGTCGCATCGAGCGACTGGGTCATCGACATTGGCCCCGGCGCCGGCGACGAAGGCGGCCGCGTGGTCGCCTCGGGCCCGCCGGCCGACGTCGCTCGCGTGAAAGAGAGCCGCACGGCGAAGTATCTCGCGCGGGTGATTTAACCGATACGCGCGATCTCGGCCGTCATTGCGAGGAGAAGTTGCGACGAAGCAATCCAGTCTTCGCCCGTGGCTTCTGGATTGCCGCGTCGCTTCGCTCCTCGCAATGACGGCTGAAAGGCCTAAGCCTCCGCCCGCATGTCCCGCAGTTTGCACGCCAGCACCGTGCCGGACAGCGTGCCGCCGACGATGTTCGCGAGCACCAGGATCCAGTCGCCGTTGATCACGCCGTAGCAGACCCACAGTGCGAGGCCAGTGGTCAGCACCGCCAGCATCCTGACCGAGAGATCGCCGGTCGAGCCGCGCGGCAGCGCCTTGCGGACTTGCGGGATGTAGGAGAGCGAGGTGCAGGTTGCGGCGAGCGCGCCGATGAGCGACATGAGGCTGAACATCAAGGACATTCCCGAGGCTTGGGGCAGGTGACGTCCCCCTTCAACAGACTCTTTCGATGCGGGTTCCGGCGGCTTGACGGCGGCGGGCGCAGCGGGGAATGTGCCCGCCGTTTCCCTTAGCTTTCGAACGAAAGAATTCCGCATGATCAAGCGTCTCATCCCCGGCAAGCGTCTCAGCCAGGCCACCATCCACGGCAACACGGTCTATCTCGCCGGCCAGGTGCCGGATGATTACACCGGCAATGTCGAGGCCCAGACCACGCAGGTGCTGGCCAAGATCGACGCGCTGCTGAAAGATGCCGGCACCGACAAGACCAGAATGCTGTCGGTCACCGTCTGGCTGCCGAACATGGGCGATTTCGCCAAGTTCAACACCGTGTGGGACGCCTGGGTGCCGGCCGATGCCACGCCTGCGCGCGCCTGCGTCGAGGCCCGGCTCGCCGATCCCTCGATCAAGGTCGAGATCGCCGTCATCGCCGCGATCGGCTGACACCGATGATCCCGACAGCAATCGCAGTCGCCCCCAATGGCGGCCGCAAGATCAAGGCCGACCATCCCGCGGTGCCGCTGACGCCGGCGGAACTGGCGGTCACCGCCGCGCGCTGCCGCGATGCCGGCGCGTCGATGATCCACGCCCATGTCCGCACCGCGGACGGGCACCATCTGCTCGACGCCGATGCCTACAAGGATGCGATTGCGGCGATTCGCGGCGCGGTTGGACAGGATCTCGTGATCCAGATCACCAGCGAGGCGCTCGGTAAATACAGCCCGGCGCAGCAGCGCGCGGTGGTGCGCGACGTCCGCCCGGAGGCCGTATCGCTGGCGCTGCGTGAGCTGGTGCCGGACGCGACGGAGGAGGCCGCCTTCGCCGATCTGCTCGGCTGGATGAAGGCGGAGAACGTCACGCCGCAGATCATCCTCTACGAAGTGGCGGAAGCCGTTCGTCTGGCCGATCTGCGCCGGCGCGGCCTGGTGCCGTTCACGCATCTGCCGGTACTTTATGTTCTGGGCCGCTACACCGCGGGTCAGATCTCGGCGCCCTCCGACCTGCTGCCGTTCCTCGATTCCACCGCACCCGTCTTCGAGCACTGGAGCCTGTGTGCCTTTGGCGCCCGGGAGGCGGCCTGCGTCACCGCCGGCGCGCTGCTCGGCGGTCATATCCGGGTCGGCTTCGAGAACAATGAGTCGCAGCCGGACGGTACTCGCGCACAGGGCAATGAGGATCTGGTCGCCGCCGCCCGCCGCGCCATCGCGGCCGTCGGCCTCCGCGCCGCAACGGCTGACGAATTGCGTGCGGCGACTATGAAATAAGCCGCTTGGAACATGTCAAAAAATGACGAATTTAGGTGAATGTCACCATACATCTTTATATCTCCTGGATGGCCGATAAAATTATCAATATTTCAAAAGACGTTATTTCAGCAGCAGGCGGTATTGTCGTGCAACGGGGCGAGCCGCCACTTTTTGCAGTGGTATGCCTGCGCAAGCGCGGCGACTGGGTGCTGCCGAAGGGCAAGCTCGATCCCGGCGAAACGCCGCGCGCCGCCGCGCAGCGCGAGGTTCTGGAAGAGACCGGCCACGATACCGTTGTCGGCGAATTCCTGGGTACGCTGGCGTACGAAGTCGGCCTCCGCATCAAGGTCGTGCATTACTGGCGAATGGAAGCCGACGCCGAACCCAGCCGTTCGCTGATGAAGGACATCACCGAAGTGGAATGGCTGCCGCTCGACGAGGCTTTGGCGCGGCTTACCCGCAGTCACGAACAGGCGTTCCTGGCACAAGTCGGGCCGCTGGCCCTGCAGGCGCGGGCCGGCGTCCGCGGCAATGGCCCGACGGGCACGCCGCCGGCCGGCCTGCTGCAGAAGTTGCGACGCTGGCTGAAGGGTTAATCGCGCCGCGCTCTTTCTTCACCTCCCCCTCGTGGGGGAGGGTAACCGCGCGACAGCGCGGACGGGAGAGGGGAAGTGTTTGGCGCCGCCCCCTCTCCCGTCGCGGACTTCGTCCGCGCCACCCTCTCCCGCTAACCGCAGCTTCGCTGCGGCCGTGGGAGACGGGAAGAAAAGCCATCGCTACGCGCTGCGCAGGATCACGCCGTACCAGCCCAATCCGCGGTAGGTCTCGTAGCCGGGCGTCGCATGGAACGCGACCAGCGTGCCGGCGCGGTCGTGCTGGAAGCCGCTGCGGGGGCCGTTTGCGGCAAGCGCGACCTTCTCGGTCAGCAGACCCTGCCCATCGGACGCCGCGATCACGCGAAAATCCCTGTCGACCAGCAGCACGCGGGTCTGCGACACATGCGCCACGCTGATATCGTTCGGCGCGGCGGCGCAATCCACCACCGCCGAATCCGTCGCCCACCAGCGCACGTCGCAGGTCCGCTCATAGAGGTTGCGGTCGATCAGCTCGACGGCGTCCAGCGCCAGGTCGACCATGCGCTCGCCGCGCAGCATTCAGCGCCAGCATCTTCATCTGGTTGGTGATCGACTGGATCGACCTGGTCTTCTCGCAGGCGATCTGGTTGACCTCGGCCGTCAGCCGCGCGATCAGGGCCGAAATGTCAGAGGCCTCGTTGCTGCCATCGGTTGGGATTGCCAAACGAGTTGTCTCACCAGCGCCATCGTAAACCTCTTGCGTCCGGGTGGTGCCCCTCGCCGATGCAGGCGGGCGACCGTAACGGATTCCGCAAGATGGTATTTGAATGCTTAATTTGAGTTTAATTTTTCGTGTGGCGGGCATTCTTGCCCTGATCGGCCGTCGGGTTCGCGGCGCGCCTCTCTCTCCATCAGGCATTCCTCGACGATGGTCAGCAGGGTCTGCGGCTTGAACGGTTTGCGCAAGCATCGAGCGGCGCCAAGCCCCAGCGCCATGCGCAAAAAATCCGGCGCCGGCGACAGGCTCTCCGCGAAGGCGTAGCCGGAGATCGCAATCAGCGGCACCGCCGGCGCGCATTCGTGAAACCGCCGCACGGATTCGAAACCATTCATGTCGGGCATGAAGATATCGACGATCATCAAGTCGAAGTCGCCGCGTCTCAGCGCCGACAGGCCGGACGCCGCGCCATCCGCGGTCACGACGTCGAAGCCTTGCCGTTTGAGCCACAGCTGCATGGTCTGCGACACCATCGGATCGTCGTCGACAACAAGTAAGCGCAGCATCGCGCAGCTCCCAGCCGTGATCCCGGGAGGCGTCATTGTCGCCCGGGTTCCGCCGGATCCCGGCGAATCAACCCGCAATCTGGAAAATTACGCGACCGCGTGTCTGTATCAAATGGTGCATATTCAGGTTGTACGGGCGCGATTGTTCTGGCTATTTTGCGGCCGTGGTATCCAGCGACCCGCTTGTGGTATCCCCATGGAATCTTGCGGTTTCCGCCCGCCATGCCATATCCGGCTCACCCCCGCTCCATGACCTGATCGAGTGACCCATGACTGACACCGCGACCACCTCCGCCCCGACCTCACAGCCGTTCCAGGCCGAGGTCGCCGAACTACTGAACCTGATGGTGCACTCGGTCTATTCCGAGACCGACATCTTCTTGCGCGAACTGATCTCGAACGCCTCCGACGCCTGCGACAAGCTGCGCTACGAGGCGATCGCCAATCCCCATCTGATCGCCGAGGGAGCGTCGCCGAACATCACCATCGCGCCGGACAAGGAAGCCAGCATCCTGTCGGTGATCGACTCCGGCATCGGCATGGACCGCCAGGAACTGATCGACAATCTCGGCACCATCGCTCGCTCCGGCACCAAATCGTTCCTGTCCCGCCTCACGGAGGCCAAGGACGGCGTCGGGCTGATCGGCCAGTTCGGCGTCGGCTTCTATGCCGCCTTCATGGTCGCCGACAGGATCGTCGTGACCTCGCGCCGCGCCGGCGAGCACGACGCCTTCACCTGGACCTCGTCGGGCGGCGCCGGCTTCGAGATCGCCCAGCTGGAGGACGGCATGAGCCAGCCTGCCGGCACCCGGATCGACCTGCATCTCAAGGAAGACGCCAAAAAATATCTCGAGGCGCACGAGATCGAGCGCATCGTGTCGGCCTATTCCGACAACATCCAGTTCCCGATCCTGCTCAAGGACGGCGATACCGAGCCGCGCCAGATCAATTCCGCCAGCGCGCTGTGGCAGCGCTCGAAATCCGAGCTGACCGCGGAAGACTACACCCAGGCCTACAAGTCGATTGCGTCGGCCTGGGACGAGCCGGCGATGACGCTGCACTACCGTGCCGAAGGCCGCTATTCCTACGCCGTGCTGCTGTTCGCGCCGTCCGCCAAGCCGTTCGACCTGTTCGAGCCCAACCGCAAGGGCAAGGTGAAGCTCTACGTCCGCCGCGTTTTCATCACCGACGACGCCGATCTCCTGCCGACCTATCTGCGCTTCATCCGCGGCGTGATCGACGCCGAGGACCTGCCGCTCAACCTGTCGCGCGAGATGCTGCAGAACAATCCGCAGCTCGCGCAGATCCGCAAGGCGGTCGCCACCCGCGTGGTCGGCGAACTCGACAGCATGAGCGAGAAGGAGCCGGAGGCCTTCGCCAAGATCTGGGACGCGTTCGGCCCGGTGATCAAGGAAGGCCTGTACGAGGATTACGAGCGCCGCGAAAAGCTGCTGTCGTTGTCGCGCTTCACCACCACCACCGGCGAGAAGCGCTCGCTGAAGCAGGTGGTCGCCGACTTCAAGGAGAACCAGACCGAGATCTATTATCTGGTCGGCGACAGCATCGAGCGGCTGAAGTCGAATCCGAAGCTGGAGGCGGCAAAGTCGCGCGGTCTCGAAGTGCTGTTGCTGACCGACCACGTCGATGCGTTCTGGACTTCGGCGCCGACCGATTTCGAGGGCAAGCCGCTGAAGTCGCTGAGCCAGGGCGAGGTCAATCTCGACCTGATCCCGCGGATCGACGAGGAGCCGAAGGACGAGAGCGCGCCGGAGACCGACGAGGCTGCGACCATCGCCGTGATCAAGGACACGCTCGGCGAGCGCGTCTCCGACGTGAAGGCCTCGACGCGGCTGACGACGTCGGCGTCCTGCCTGGTCGCCGGCGGCTTCGGGCCGGACCGCGAGCTGGAGCGCATGCTGGCGATGCAGAACAGGGGCGCCGGCACCAAGCCGATCCTCGAGATCAACCTGCGCCACCCGCTGGTGGCGCGCATCGCCGGCGCCGACAAGGCCGCCCGCGGCGACGCCGCGGATCTGTCGTTCCTGCTGCTGGAACAGGCGCAGATTCTGGACGGCGAGCTGCCGGAAGACCCCGCGGCCTTTGCGGCAAGGCTCAACCGGCTGGTGCTGAAGGCGATGTAGTTTGTTCCCTTTCCTGCTAGCGGGAAAGGCAGGCAAGCCATTGACCCAACCCGTCATTGCGAGGAGCGAAGCGACGCGGCAATCCAGAAAGCCATAAGCGAAGACTGGATTGCTTCGTCGCAAGGGCTCCTCGCAGCGACGGGGGAGGGGCCGTTGCTTCCTTCCAAGGCTGTTCCCTTATCCGAAAGATTAGCTGTCCCTCCGCGATATTCTAAAATAGCTTCCCGGCAACGTTAAAAACCATCGGGAGGCTACCTCATGAAGTTCGGGCATTTGCTGTCGGCGGCTGCGCTGTCCAGCCTGTTCATTGCTGCACCTGCGATGGCGCAGGGCGTCAAGATCGGCATTCTCAACGACCAGTCCGGCGTCTATGCCGATTACGGCGGCAAGTACTCGCTCGAAGCCGCCAGGATGGCGATCGAGGACTTTGGCGGCGAGGTGCTCGGCCAGAAGATCGAATTGATCACCGCCGACCACCAGAACAAGCCCGATCTCGCCGTCTCGATCGCGCGCCGCTGGTACGACGTCGAAGGCGTCGACATGATCACCGAACTCACCACCTCCTCGGTGGCGCTCGCGGTGCAGGAACTGTCCGCGCAGCAGAAGAAGATCGATATCGTGGTCGGCGCGGCGTCCTCGCGCATCACCGGCGATGCCTGTACGCCCTATGGCTTCCACTGGGCGTTCGATACCCGCGCGCTCGGCGTCGGTACCGGCGGGGCTTTGACCGAAGCCGGCGGCGACACCTGGTTCTTCCTCACCGCGGATTATGCGTTCGGCTATTCGCTGGAAAAGGACACCGGCGACATCGTCAAGGCCAAGGGCGGCAAGGTGCTCGGCGCGGTGCGCCATCCCTTGAACTCGTCGGACTTCTCCTCCTTCCTGCTGCAGGCGCAGGCCTCCAAGGCCAAGGTGATCGGGCTGGCCAACGCCGGGCTCGACACCACCAACACCGTGAAGCAGGCTTCCGAATTCGGCATCGTCGCCGGCGGCCAGAAGCTTGCCGGGCTGTTGCTGACGCTCGCGGAAGTCAATGGCCTCGGCCTGCAGGCGGCACAGGGCCTGGTGCTGACGGAATCGTTCTACTGGGACCGCGACGACAAATCCCGCGAATTCGCCGACCGCTTCTTCAAGCGCACCCAGCGCATGCCGAACATGATCCAGGCCGGCACCTATTCATCGACGCTGTCCTATCTCAAGGCGGTGAAGGCCGCCGGCACCAAGGATTCGGACGCGGTGGTGACGAAGCTGAAGGAACTCCCGGTCGACGACGTCTTCGCGCAGGGCGGCAAGGTGCTGGCCAACGGCCGCATGGTGAAGGACCTATATCTGTTCGAGGTCAAGAAGCCGTCGGAGTCCAAGAAGCCGTGGGACTATTACAAGCAGCTCGCGACGGTGTCCGGCGACAAGGCCTACCCGACTGCGGCAGCGAGTGGTTGCCCGCTGACGAAGTAGGAGAGGACGCAAGCGCCGTCTTTCTTACTCTCCCCTGGAGGGGGAGGGTCGCTCCGCAGCGTGCGAAGCACGATGTGGAGCGGGGTGGGGTGACAGCGGTGGAGACGCGCGCATCACGTCCCCCCACCCCGTCTCGCATCCGCTTCGCGGACTGCTCGCCGACCCTCCCCCTCCAGGGAGGGTGAAGGAAGTGCTCCCTCAATACCCCGTCATTTCCAGATAGCCGACGCCGCTCTGGCTGCCGGCGAAGGCGATCGGGCCTTCCCAATAGGGGAAGCTCGTTCCCATCCACGCCTGTGCGTTCAGCGGTACGGTGTCGATCTGCAGTCCGCGGGCGGCGATGCCGACCTTCCATGCGGTCGGGATCTTCTTGCCCGCAACTTCGCTGAAGGCCGTCGGCGTCATCGCGATCTCGCTGGATGCGATCTGCTCGGAGCGACCATCGCGACGAATCCAGTTGCCGGAAAAGTAGTTCGCGCCGTCCTTCTGCCGCAGCCGGAACAGCATCAGCTTCTCGCCGGAGGCCAGATGCAGTGAGAACCAGTCCCAGCCGGTCTGGTCGGAGGCGAGCGGCTGGCTGGAGAATTCGCGGTCCATCCAGGCGCGGCCTGTGACCTTGACGGTGTTGCGGTCGATGGTGAGCTGGCCGCGCGCGGCGAAATACGGCTGGCTGTAATAATACGACGCCTGGCCGCGTTCGGATTTCTTGCTGTAGCCGGCGTCGCCCTGCAGCACCAGACCTTGTTGCGCCTCCAGCTGCAAGGCGTAGCTGAACGCCGGGCCCGACGCCGTGACGTCGAGCGGTGCGGCGGTCGCATCATTGAAGCCATCGCCGCCGCGCATCTCCCACGCATCGATCCAGGCGCGGAACGGTGACGCCGTGACGCCGGCCTGGCCGACGCCGCCGCGTGCAAACGCTTCCGCATAATGATGTGTGGAGGCCGACGTCACCGCGGCATGGCCCATCCAGATCTGCGGATTGGCCCAGCCGTCGCCTTGCGCGCCGGGCGTCATCGCCTGGCGAAACAGCGTCCATTGCGCGCCATAAGCGTTTCCCGCAGCGTCGGTGAGATTGGCGGTGAGGTACCACCATTCGATGCGAAACTCCGGATGCGCGCCGTGATCGGCCGGAAAACTCAGCACGCGTCCGGGCGTCACCGCGGCAAAACCCTCGGCGTCACGACCGAGGCCGGCAAATCCCTGCGCGACTGCGCGCGGACTGCCGAGGCCGAGCAGAGCCAATCCACCGACAAAACCGCGTCGCGAGAGACTACCGTTCATTGGCGAATACTTTCACCAGTTGCGCCGGCTGCATCCGCAACAGCTTGATGATCGGCAGCAGCGCTGCCAGCAGCGAGGCCAGCATCGCCACGCCCAGCAATTGGATCAATTGCAGCGGGAACACATGGAACGGCAGCCGCCAGCCGAACGCTTTGACATTCACCACAGCGATCAGGCACCACGCCACCGCGAGGCCGAGCGGCAGCGCCAGCAGCGCGGTGATCAGCGCCACCGATAGTGTCTTCAGTAGTTCGATCCCGGCCAGCCGTTTGCGCGTGATGCCGATCGCCCATAGCGGCGCCAGTTGCGGCAGCCGCGACTGGCTCAGCGTCAACAGGCTAGTCAGCAGCGCCACGCCGGCGACCGCGAGCGTGAAGGCGTTGAGCGCTGCGGTCACCGCGAAGGTGCGGTTGAAAATCTTTTGCGATTCCGTCTTCACGGTCGACTGGTCGGCGAGGCTGCGGCCGTCGAGCCCGAATCGTTCACGGATCGCCGTCATCATCGCCGGCACATCGGCGGGGGCGACGCGCACGCCCATCCTTGTCTGCGAGATGTCCGGAAAGCGCGCGATCAGCGCGTCGATGGCGACGCCGAGCTGCCCCTTCGGATTGCCGTAGTCGGCATAGATCGCGACTACCTCAAGCTTCCACGCGCCGGCCGGCGTCGGCGCGGTGACGGTGTCGCCGATGCCGAGCTTCAGCCGTCGCGACAATTGTTCGCTGATCAACGCGGCGTTGCCGGTCTTGACGCGGTCCCAGGCGTCCCTGGTCGATTCCAGCAGCGGCCATTGGTTGGGATAGGTGGCGTGATCGGCGAACCCCAGCAGTTCGACGGGCAGGCCGGCGATCGGCACGTCGGTGCGGCTGCCGGGCAGCACGGCCTGCACCTCCGGCCGCTGCTTCAGCCAGGAGCGTATCTCCGCGCCCTGCTTTTCGCTGGAGGCGGCGAGATAGATTTCGGGCGCCAGCCGGCCGTCGAGCCATCCCGTAAAGGTGCGGCTGAAACTTTCGACCATGGTGCCGACGCCGACATTGACGGCCAGCGCCAGCAGCAGCGCCATCAAGGCCAGCGACAATCCCGAGAGTTGCAGCCGGCTGTCGGCCCAGAACCATTTGGCCAGCGGGCGTTGCGTGCTGCGCTCGCCAGCGGCCAGCACCAGCCCCAGGATTGCGGGCAGCGCCAATGCTGCGCCAATCAGCAGTGCTGCGAGCACAACGAAGCCGGCGACCAGTGAATCGCCGAGCCACAGCACGCCGGCCGCGCCAAACAGGATGATCACCGCGAAGCTGCCCTGCAGCGTCAGCCAGCGGCCCTGCGCCTGCTGCCACGCATACGGCTGCGCCGCCGCGAGCAGCGGCAATCGTACCGCCTTCAAGAGGCTCGAGATTGCTGCCGCCAGCGCGCCGAGGATCGAGATCGCCAGGCCCGCCAGCCACCATTGCGGCTTCAGGGTCAGTTGCCCCGGGATTGTCGCGCCATACAATCCGCGCAGGCTGGCGGCGACATCGGGCAGCAGCGACGCGGCGATGAAGTAGCCGCAGACGAGGCCGACCAAACCGGCGATCACCGCGATCGAGACCAGTTCGACGAGCAGCACGGCGTTGAGCAATCTCGCCGAGACGCCGCAGGCGCGCAGCGTGCGCAGCATCGGCCGGCGCTGCTCGAAGCCGAGGCCGATCGCCGAATTGACGATGAAAAGGCCGACCACGAAGGACAGCAGCCCGAAGGCGGTGAGGTTGAGATGGAAGCTGTCGGTCAATCGTTCGAGATCGGTCTCGGCATCGGGCTCGACGAGGCGCAGCTGATCGCCGGTGACGCCTTGCAGCGCGGCGCGCGGACCGCTTGCCTTGCCGATCAAGAGCCGTGACACCTCGCCCGGCATTTTCAGCAGTTGCTGGGCGATGCCGATATCGACGACCACGACGCCTTGCGTCAGTTGCGGCTGCACGCGCAGCGGCGGCAGTCTGAGCGTGGCGTCGATGGCCGAGGTCGCGCCTTCCGCGAGGCCGAGTTCCGCCAACGTCTCTGCCGACACCAGCGCCTGGCCGGGCGGCGTGATGAAACCCTGCACGCCGGCTTTGCCGACTTCCGCCGTCGCGCTTGCTTCCACCGGGAGAGTTACGGGCTCGATTCCGAGCAGCCGCACCGAACGGCCACCGATCGCCACGCGGCCCTCCAGCATCGGCGAGACCGGCCAGCCGGCGCGGCGCAGATCGACAAAAAGAGATTCCGAGAACGTCGCGCCGTCGCGGCCGACCAGCATCGCGGTGCGTGCGCCGCCGAACGTTGCCGCGGCGCGATCATAGCTGGTGCGCGCCTGCTCGTTCAGCGCCTGCACGCCGCTCCACAGCGCGGTCGCGGCAATCAGCCCGACCAGCAGGGTGGCGAGTTGCATCGGATGCCGGCGCCAGTGGCTCAGCAGCACCGCGAGGATCCACAGCGCGCGTTTCACCGGATCAGGCCGGCATGGAGCTGCACCTGGCGGTCCAGCGTCGCGGCCAGCCGCGCGCTGTGCGTCACCATCAGGAAGCCGCAGCCGGTGCGCTGCACGAGATCGCGCGCCAGCGCCAGCACGTCGTCGGCGGTGTCCTCGTCGAGATTGCCAGTCGGCTCGTCCGCCAGCAGCAACAGCGGCTTGGAAGCCAGCGCGCGGCCGATCGCGACGCGTTGCTGCTGCCCGCCGGAGAGCTGTTCGGGGTATCGCTTCAGCAGCGCGGCGAGCCCGAGCCGCTCGATCAGCTCGCTGTGCCAGGCGGCATCGTGCTTACCCGCAATGCGCGACTGGAAGGCGAGATTGTCGGCGACGTTGAGCGAGGGGATGAGATTGAATTGCTGGAACACCAGGCCGAGCCGGTCGCGGCGCAATTGCGCGCGCTCGGCGTCCGGCATGCCGGTGATCAGCTTCTCCTCGAGCCGGATCTCGCCACCATCGGCGGCGTCGAGCCCGGCGATCAGATGCAGCAGCGTGCTCTTGCCGCTGCCGGATTCACCGGTCAGCGCCACGCTTTCGCCGCGCGCGACATCGAGATCGACGCCGCGCAGCACTGCGACCTGTTCCTGTGCCGAACGATAGGATTTTGTGAGGTGGCGGACGGTGAGCATGCCGCCGCACTGTAGCAGATTGTTGTCGTCCCGGCGAACGCCGTGGCGCGCTAGCGCTCGCTGGTCCGGGACGATAGCGTTGGTCGCTTCTCCGACACCAGCGCCAGCACGACCGTCGCGGCCATGAACGCCGCCGAGGCGCCGAATACCCAGCCGGGCAGGGCGCTGTCCATCAGCCAGCCGAACAGAATCGGGCTGACGATACCGCCGAAATTGAAGCCCGTCGAGACAATGCCGAAGGCCCGGCCGGCGGCGCCCGGGGGCGCAGCGTTGCGCACCAGCATGTCGCGCGACGGCACGATCACGCCGCTCAGGAACCCGGCCACGGCCATGGTCAGCGTCAGGAGCAGGAGCGGCATGGTCACCGAGGCGATCGTGAAGACGATCGCGGCGTTGATGGCGAAGCAGCCGGCGGCGATCTGGCCGTGACGCACCGTGCGATCGGCCAGCACGCCGCCGACCAGCACGCCGGCCGCGCTGCAGCCGAGATAGGCGGTCAGCGCGATATTGGCGGCCGAGAACGAAATGCCGTAGCCGCTGATCAGCGCGACAATGCCGAACGAGTTGATGCCATTCTGCGACAGCGCCAGCAGTGTGAAGAACAGCGTCAGCAGCAGGATCGCCGGATTCATCATGCTAACCTTCGCCGCGGGCTCGCCCTCGGTCGCGTCATGCATCGCGCCGGCGTCGGGAATGCCGACCACGACCAGCATCAGCACCACCGCGAGTCCGATCAGCCCCGCCACGATCAGCGCCGACGCGCCGCCGATGCCGGCGACCAGCGCGGCCATGATCGCCGGCGCCACCGCCCCGCCGAGGAAGCCGGCAAAGCTGTGGATAGAGAACGCCCGCCCCATTCGCGTCTCGTCCATATGCGCGGAGAGGATCGCATAGTCGGCGGGATGATAGACGCTGTTGGCGAGACCTAGCAGTGCGGCGCAGACGATCAGCGTGGGGTAGCTGAGATGCAGGCCGAGCGCGATCAGCGCAGCTCCGCCCAGCGTCATGCCGAGGATCAGGATTTTTCGCGCGCCGATGCGATCGACGAGATAGCCGATCGGCGCCTGGGTCAGGCCGGAAACGACGGCGAACACGGTGAGGGCGAGGCCGAGGTCGACATAGGAGACACCGAGCCGGTCCTTGAGAAACGGAAACAGCATCGGCAGTACGAAAATGTGGAAGTGCCTGACCCAATGCGCCACCGAAATGGCGCCGAGCGTCCGCCGCGCCGTATCGATCCGTACCTGATGAGAGCCGGCCGGAATATCGACCATCGCGTTTCCGCCCGTTATTTTGTCGCAGCTCTGGCGTATCCGTAGGGCTGCACTCGGGCCTTGTCTATGAGCGTTGCCGCATGTAGCCGTTGCATCGGCGACAGGGCGCGCGCCACCAGCCCATTCCGCGCACGATCAAGTTGATCGTGGCGGGCACGGCCGTTCGTCCGGTGATCGACCCGCCGGCACCTCAATTGCACCGTGATTGAGGCCCATCCTGTTCGCATCCCGCAATTGCCGATGCCAATTTCCGCCATTCCGTGTAAACGGGGCGCATCCTCACCAAATCCCACCCCAGCCCATCCCCACCCGGAGCGACGATGAAAAAGCCGAAAATCGAAATGGACGAACCGCAGGCCCGCAAGATCGTTCGCGCCGATCGCGCGCCGACGGAGGGCTATTCGCTGGTCGTCGATGGCCATTTCAAGTCGCATCACGACACGGTGGAAGCCGCTGAAGAAGCCGGCATGAAGCTGAAAAACGCCTATCAGATGCTGCAGATCCAGGTCTACGATTCCGCGACCAAGACCCGCACCATGATCGAATGGCCGGCCCCGGCCGCCAAAGCGCCCGAAGCCGTCTAAACGATCAGGTCCGGCGCCCGCCGCTCTGCTGGCCTGCCAGCCAGGCGGCCAGCGCCGGGCTTTTTTCTTTCGGCTTGGCACCGGGCTTGGTCGCGGCCCCGGCAGAAGCCTTCTTCTTTGCCTTGGCGACGACCGGTGGCGCCAGCGCCTCGCGGGCCAGACGTGCCGCGCGCAGCTTGGCCATGTTGTCGGTCACGGCCTTGGTCGCGGCGTCGCGCTCGGCGCGGCCCGATTTGTCTTCTTCCCGCGCCATCAGACGGCTTTCTTCTTGGCGACGGCCTTTTTGACGACGGCCTTCTTGGCCTTGGCTTTCGGCTTCGGCTCGACCGGATTGGCCAGCGCCTCGGCCTCGCGGGCCAGCCGTTCGGCGCGCAGCGTCTCGGTGCGCTTGCGAATCGCGATATCGGCGGCGGCGATGTCGGCCATTGCCTTGATGCCTTCGGTCTCCTGCGCCAGCTTGCGGCTGAGGCGGATTTCCTTCATTTCGGCGGGGGTCTTCGGTTCCGGTTCGGTATCCATGACTGCCTCAAATTGGGCCGCGCCACGCAGGCTGCGGCTATTGCTGCCACCACCCTATCAGAAACGGCCGGCAAAGGCACCCCGCCGGGTCATTAAACGGGGCATCCGGTTTAGTGCGTGCAGGAAAGGCGGCGTTTTCCCGCCCGATATGGTGCGTTGCGCGCGATCCGCCTTCCTGAGAGAATGTCCGTGGAACTGGACTGCATCACCCCCATGCTCAGCAAGCTTTTCGACGATGGCCCGGATAATCAGCGCGGCCGCATCATCACCATGTACGCCATCCTGATACCGGCCAATATCCTGGCCTGGCTATGGGCATGGATCGCGTTCCAGGATCAGCCGGTTCTGCTTGGCACCGCCGTGCTCGCCTATACGTTCGGCCTGCGCCATGCCGTCGATGCCGACCATATTGCCGCGATCGACAATGTGACGCGCAAGCTGATGCAATCCGGCAAACGGCCTTTGTCAGTCGGACTGTTCTTTTCGCTCGGGCACTCCAGCGTCGTCGTCATTGCCTCGATCTTCGTCGCGCTGGCTGTGGCGACCCTGCAGACCCAGGTCGCAGGCTTCAAGGAGATCGGCGGGCTGATCGGCACCGGCGTCTCGGCGTTCTTCCTGCTCGCCGTCGCCGCGGTGAATATCGTGATCCTGGTGTCGGTGTTCCGGCTGTTCCGGGCGGTGAAGCGCGGAGAGCGCTTCATCGAGGAGGACTTCAACATCCTGATGTCGCAGCGCGGCCTGCTCGGCCGGATGCTGCGCTCGCTGTTCGGCATCATCACCAAGAGCTGGCACATGTACCCGCTCGGCTTCCTGTTCGGCCTGGGCTTCGATACTGCGACGGAAATCGCGCTGCTCGGCATCGCGGCGTCGCAGGGCGCCGAGGGCATGTCGATGTGGACGATCCTGGTGTTTCCGGCGCTGTTCACGGCCGGCATGACGCTGATCGACACCACCGATGCGGTGCTGATGGTGCGGGCCTATGGCTGGGCCTACATCAAGCCGATCCGCAAGCTGTATTACAACATGACCATCACGCTGGTGTCGGTAATGGTGGCGCTGTTGATCGGCGGCGTCGAGGCGCTCGGCCTGATCGGCCGCAAACTGGATCTGACCGGCAGCTTCTGGACCGGCATCGAGGCGCTGAACGAGAATTTCGGCGCGCTCGGCTATGTCATCATCGTGATCTTCCTGGTGAGCTGGATGGTCTCGGTGATCGTCTATCGCCTCAAGGGCTATGACGACATCGAGGTCCGCGTCCACTGACGGCCGCGGACCCGGCGCCGGCTATTTGCCCGGCATCTTCTCGAGCGCGGCGCGCTTCCAGAGGTCCCAGGCGCGGCCGTGGATCTGCTCGATCACGCCGAGCGTCTTCTGGCTCTCTTCGGCTTCCATGAACGTCACCGGGCCGCCGAGCGACATCGCCTGCATCTGCAGCTGCGCATTGACGTTGCTGTAATGCGCCCGGAACACGGCCATCGGCACGGTCGCTGCGACCACGACGCTGCCATGGCCGCGCATCAGCGCGACGTTGCGGTCGCCGAGTGTCGCCGCCAGTGCCTTGCCGAGCTGCGCGTTGCTGACCAGCATGTTGCTCTGGCCCGCGGTGTCGCGGATCTCGAACACCGGGACGCCGGGCGACAGGAAGGCGCCGAGGTGAAACACCGGCCGCAGCGGCACGCCGGAGACGCTGAACGGAATGACGCCGGGCGAATGGGTATGGACGATGGCCATCACGTCCGGCCGGGCCTTGTAGATTTCGCCGTGAATGAAGCGTTCGAGGAAGCTGTTGCGGCCACGGGCATCGACGGGATTCGAATCGAGATCGTATTCGAGGATGTCGTCGGCGACGACCAGCGCCGGCGCCACCGAGCGCCCCATCAGATAGCGGTTCGGATTGCTGGGATGCCGCATGCTGACGTGGCCGAAGCCGTCGATCACATTGAGGTCGGTCAGGACGCGATTGGCGAGCACCAGATCCTGCATCGCGGCCGGATCGATCGGGCCGCCCGAAGCGGGCGCGGTCTGCGCATGCAGTGGCGAGATGCCCCCGGTCAGCAGCAACATAAACAAGGCGAATCGGGGCAGTCTCATCGGGCGTCTCCATCGGATGGCGGTTTGATTCCCGCCTTTCCGGCAAACTGACACCGTCGCGGTCAGCCGGCAACCGCAGCCCCCGGTCTTCCCACGCCGCCTTCGAGATGCGCCACGGCGAAGCGGCCCGGGCATGTGCAGCGATGCGTTTTCGCCGAACGGCAATGCTGCTAGACAGGCTCCGAAGACGATCCAGCGAGGATGTGGCATGGCGGACTATGTGGTGCAATTCGGCCAGGACGGCCGCCGCGTCGAAGCCGATGGCCGGCTGGACGCGCCGGCGTATCACCGCAATTTCGAGGCGATCTGGCAGGCGCTGGCGCCGTATCTCGACCGCGCGGCGGGCGACGTCGTCGAGGTCGGCAGCGGCACCGGCCAGCATGTCGTCGAGTTCGCGCGGCGCAGCCCGGACGTTACATGGTGGCCGAGCGACCTTAACGAGGCGCATCTGAAAAGCATCGACGCCTGGCGCATGCATGCGCAGGCCGGAAACGTCCGCGCGCCTGTTCGAATCGATCTCACCGATCCCGCGTGGTGCCCGCAGATGCAGGACGGCTCCGGTCCGGGACCGCTCTCGGCCGTTTTCTGCGCCAACGTCGTGCACATCGCGCCGTGGAATGTCGCAGAAGGGCTGCTTGCCGGCGCCGCGAAATATCTGCAGCCGGACGGGCTGCTGTTCCTATACGGCCCATTCAAGCAGGGCGGCCAGCACACCGCGGTGAGCAATGCCGTGTTCGACACCAGCCTGCGCAACGGCAATCCGGAATGGGGCGTGCGCGATGTCGCGGATCTGGAAGAGGTGGCTGCCGGCGTCGGCCTGGCGCTGCAAAATACCGTCGCGATGCCGGCCAACAATCTCATCCTGGTATTCGGCCGCGCCGGCTGACGCCCCGCGCATGGCGCGCCTGCAGCGGCGGACGTTGATCGGCGGTCCGGCTGCGGCCATAGTTCCCGCTTGGAGTAACAGGCACGGACTTGACCGGGCCATGCCCGGTTGGAATTGCTCATGAATGACGTTGCCGCTGCCGACCTTTCCGGCGATGCCCTTGCACGCTCCAACGTGAAAAAGCTGGCGGTCGCGCAGGCACTCGGCGGCGCCAATTCGGCGGTGATCTTCGCCACGGGCGCTATCGTCGGCGCGACACTGGCGCCCAGCGTGGCGCTCGCCACCGTGCCGATCTCGGTCTATGTCGTCGGCCTCGCCTGCGGCACGCTACCGGTCGGCATGATCTCGCGCAGCCATGGCCGCCGCGTCGCCTTCCTGCTCGGCGGCGGCTGTGGCGTCTTATGCGGCTTGCTCGGCGCCTTCGCTTTGCTCTCCGGCTCGTTCGCGCTGTTCTGCTGCGCCACGTTTTTTGGCGGGCTCTATGGCGCGGCCACGCAGTCCTACCGGTTTGCCGCCGCGGACGGGGCCAGCGCGGCGTACCGGCCAAAGGCAGTGTCCTGGGTGATGGCCGGCGGCGTGTTCGCCGGCGTGCTGGGTCCGCAGCTTGTGCAGTGGACCATGGATATCTGGCCGCCATATCTGTTTGCCGCCAGCTTCGCCGCGCAGGCGGTGGTCGCATTGATCGCCATGGCGCTGCTCTCCACCGTCGATGCGCCGAAGCCGGCGCCGGCCGATCTGCATGGTGGCCGCCCGTTGCTGGAGATCGCCCGGCAGCCGCGCTTCATCGCGGCGGCGATCTGCGGCGTGGTATCCTATTCGATGATGAACCTGGTGATGACCTCGGCGCCGCTGGCGATGAAGATGTGCGGGCTGAGCCTGAGCGATTCCAATTTCGGCATCCAGTGGCACGTGGTCGCGATGTACGGCCCGAGCTTCTTCACGGGATCGCTGATTGTTCGCTTCGGCGCTTCGCGCGTTGTCGCCGCAGGCCTGGTGCTCGAAGCCATCGCGGCGGTGATCGGCCTGTCCGGCGTCACGGCGATGCATTTCTGGGTCGGCCTGGTCGTGCTCGGCGTCGGCTGGAATTTCGGCTTCATCGGCGCGTCCGCGCTGGTGCTGGAGACTCATCGTGCGCAGGAACGCAACAAGGTTCAGGCGTTCAACGACTTCCTGGTGTTCGGCGTGATGGCAGCCGGATCGTTCTCATCCGGCCAGTTGCTGGCCAGCTTCGGCTGGTCGACGGTCAACGCCGTGGTGTTTCCGCCGGTCCTCCTCGGCTTGGCGATGCTGGCGCTGACCGGCTTTGTCCGGCGGCGCGCTGCGCAGCGTGCGGGGATGCCCGGCCCGGCGATCTGATCAGCCGGCCATCGGCCGACATTGATCGATGTCATGGTGGCGATCGCCGATCGCCGCATATTGCCCGTCGGTCCGTAACCGTCGGCGGCGTCTGGCGTGCAGGCGTCGGCGCGCGATGCGCGGGCGGTCGCGTCTCCTGCCGCGCGCCTGCAGGCCGGATCAACCTGGTCGAGGCCCGGGCGCGAATGCCGATGAGAACCAGCTCCATATCCGCCCCATCGTCCGGCGATACCCGGGCGCTGGCCAATGTGCGCAAGCTCGCGGTCGCGCAGGCGCTGGCTGGCGCCAATGCGGCGGTCATTTTTGCCACCGGCGCGATCGTCGGCGCCATGCTGGCGCCGCGCCTGTCGCTCGCCACCTTGCCGATCTCGGTCTATGTCGCAGGCTTGGCCTGCGGCACGCTGCCGGTCGGCGCCCTCTCGCGCGCCTATGGCCGCCGCGTCGCCTTCCTGATCGGCTCGGGCTGCGGCGTGATATGCGGCGGGCTCGGCGCGCTGGCGATTCTGCAGGGCTCGTTCGCGCTGTTCTGCATCGCCAATTTGTTCGGCGGCTTCTACGGCGCGGCGGCGCACGCCTATCGCTTTGCCGCCGCCGATGGTGCCAGTGCGAGCTATCGGCCGAAGGCCTTGTCGTGGGTGCTGGCCGGCGGCGTGTTCGCCGGCGTGCTCGGCCCGCAACTGCTGCAGTGGACGATGGATGTCTGGCAGCCTTACCTGTTTGCCTTCAGCTTCTGTGTTCAGGCCGCCATCGCGCTGGTCGCCATGGCCGTACTGGCCACGGTCGATGCGCCGAAGCCGGCCGCCTCCGAGTTGCGCGGCGGACGGCCGCTGCTCGACATCGTCCGGCAACCGCGCTTCATCGTCGCCGCCATTTGCGGCGTGGTGTCGACCGCGATGATGAACCTAGTGATGACCTCGGCGCCGCTGGCGATGAAGATCTGCGGCCTCAGCCTCAGCGATTCCAATTTCGGCATCCAGTGGCATATCGTGGCGATGTATCTGCCGAGCTTTTTCACAGGCACACTGATCGCCTGGTTCGGAGCGTCGCGTATCGTGGTGGTCGGTCTGTTGATGGAAGCCGTTGCGGCGGTGATCGGCCTGTCGGGCACCAGCGCGATGCACTTCTGGGTCGGCCTCGTCGTGCTCAGCGTTGGCTGGAATTTCGGCTTCGTCGGCGCCTCCGCGCTGGTGATGGAAACCCACCGGCCGTCGGAGCGCACCAAAGTGCAGGCGTTCAACGACTTCCTGGTGTTCGGCGTGATGGCGGTGGGTTCGTTCTCGTCCGGTGAATTGCTGGCCAATTATGGCTGGGCCACCGTCAACGCCGCGGTATTTCCGCCGGTGGTGTTCGGCCTGATCGTGTTGGCCTGGAGCGGCTTTGCCAAACGGCGGCCGGTGTAACATCTCCCGGCGCTCAGTCGTCGAAGGCGCGTTCGGCGGTCTCGAAACTGTCGCGCGGCCAGGCGATCTGCACCACGGCGCCATGATCCGGGAATACGCGGTTGCTGAACGACACCTTGGCCCCGGTACGCTCCAGCAACGTGCGGGCGATGAAAACGCCGAGCCCGAGCCCGCCGCGTTCGCCGCCGTCATCGCCGCGCCGCCGCGACAGATAGGGCTCGCCGATCCGCTTCAATAGGTCCGGCGGAATGCCCGGCCCGTCGTCGGAGATCGAGATCGCGACGCTGTCGGCATTCCACCACGCATTGACCTCGACCCGCTCGCGGGCGAAATCGACGGCGTTTTCCAAAAGGTTGCCGACGCCGTAGAGAATCGCCGGGTTGCGCATCGATGTCGGCTCCGACGCGGTGGCGACCGCAATACGGACCTTGATCGCGATGCCGAAATCGCGGTGCGGCGCCACCGCTTCCTCGATGAGCGTCGATAGCTGCATCCGGTCGAACGGTGCCCCGGCGGAATTGAGCTGCGTGATCTTGGAGAGAATTTCGCGGCAGCGCTGCGCCTGCTCGCGCAGCGTCTTAAGGTCCTCGGCCAATTCCGGCGTGTTGCCCACGTTCTTTTCCAGCTCGCGTGAGATCAGGAAGATGGTCGAGAGCGGCGTCCCCAATTCATGCGCGGCGGCTGCGGCAAGGCCGTCGATCTGGGTCAGATGCTGCTCCCTGGTCAGCACCAGTTCGGTGGCGGCCAGCGCATCGGACAGCTTGCGGGCTTCTTCGGTAACCTGGAAGGCGTAAAGGCTGGTGACGCCGATCGCGGTGAGGATCGAGAGCCAGACGCCCAGCATGTAGATCTGCGGCAGCACCAATGGCTCGCTGGCGTCCCACGGCAGCGGCAGATGGAAAAAGGTCAGCGCCGTGGCGCAGATCGCGGCCAGTACGCCGAGCGATATGGTCAGCCGCGTCGGCAGTGCGGTGGCCGAGATCAGCACCGGTGCCAGGAACATGAATGAAAACGGATTCTGCAGCCCGCCGGTGAAGTATAACAGCGCCGCCAGCTCGGCAATGTTCAGCGCCAGCAGGGCTGCCGCCCAGCGCGGCTCCAGTCGCTGCATCGGGTTGAACACGATCTGCAACACCAGATTGAGCCCGGCCGACAGGCCGATCACGGTGAGACAGGGCAGCACCGGGACTTCGAAGTCGAGCCCTTGGGCTACGATGAAGATGGCGGCGAGCTGTCCCAGCACCGCCAGCCAGCGCAGCCGCAGAATGGTGTCGAGCCGCACATAGCGGCGCGGATGGCGGAAATCGGACGGCGCGACATCGGTCATGCGGGCGACATTAGACGGCCGGCGGTCCGATCACAAACCGGCAATGCCTGCGACAAGTTGCAGGCAGGGCTTGCCTATCCGGCTGCGATCCCGCTAGGACGGCAGATATGACCAGTGAACCCGCCTTGCGCGCCGACCCCGCGATCAGCCCGTCCTCCGGCGCGGCGATCGCCGTCGATCGGCTCGTCAAACTCTACAAGACGACGCGTGCGGTCGACGACGTGTCGTTCGCGATCGCGCGCGGCTCGATCACCGGGCTGCTCGGCGGCAACGGCGCCGGCAAGACCACCACCATCGCCATGATCATGGGCCTGGTGCTGCCGACCTCCGGTCGCGTCTCCGTGCTCGGCCATGCGATGCCGGCGCAGAGCGCCGAGGTGCTCGGCCGAATGAATTTCGAAAGCCCCTACGTCGACATGCCGATGCGGCTTACCGTGCGGCAGAACCTCACGGTGTTCGGCAAGCTCTATGCGGTGCCGGATCTGCGCGGCCGCATTGCGCAGCTCACCGAGGACCTCGACCTCGCAGACTTCCTCGACCGCGCCAGCGGCAAGCTGTCGGCCGGGCAGAAGACCCGCGTGGCATTGGCCAAGGCGTTGATCAACGAGCCGGAATTGCTGCTGCTCGACGAGCCGACCGCCTCGCTCGATCCCGACACCGCGGACTGGATTCGCCAGCATCTGGAGACCTATCGCCGGACGCACAACGCCACCATCCTGTTGGCGTCGCACAACATGCTGGAGGTCGAGCGATTGTGCGACCGCGTCATCATCATGAAGACCGGGCGCGTCGAGGACGACGACAGTCCGGCCAACATCCTGGTCCGTTATAACCGGACGACGCTGGAAGAGGTGTTCCTCGACGTCGCCCGCGGCCGGGAGCGCGTGTCATGAGCCTGCTGGATCACCGCGAGTTCCGCGGCATCGCCTTGCACCGCATCAACGCGATGGTGCTGCGCTATTGGTACCTGCTGGTGTCGTCCTGGCCGCGAATGCTGGAGCTGATCTACTGGCCGGCGCTGCAGATCGTCACCTGGGGGTTCCTGCAGAACTACATCTCGCAGAATGCCGGCTTCTTCGCGCAGGCTGGCGGCACGCTGATCGGCGCCGTGATCCTGTGGGACATCCTGTTCCGCGGCCAGCTCGGCTTTTCTATCTCCTTCCTCGAGGAAATGTGGGCGCGCAATCTCGGCAACCTGATGATGAGCCCGCTGAAGCCGATCGAATTCCTGATCTCGCTGATGATCATGAGCCTGGTCCGGCTGGCGATCGGCGTGATCCCGATGATCATCCTCGCGGTGGTGTTCTTCCAGTTCAACCTGTTTGCGCTCGGCCTGCCGCTGATCGCCTTCTTCTGCAACCTGATCTTTACCTCGTGGTCGGTCGGCATTTTCGTGTCCGGCCTGGTGTTGCGCAACGGGCTGGGTGCGGAGAGCATCGTCTGGACGCTGATGTTCGGGCTGATGCCGCTGGCCTGTGTGTACTATCCCGTGTCGGTGCTGCCCACTTGGCTGCAATATGTCGCCTGGACGCTGCCGCCGACCTATGTGTTCGAGGGCATGCGCGCGCTGTTGTTCGATCACACGTTCCGCACCGACCTGATGGTCACCGCGCTGGCGATCAACGCCGTGCTGTTTATCGCATCATTTGCGAGTTTTCTTGGGCTGCTGCGCAGCGCCCGCCGCGCCGGTTCGCTGGTATCTGGCGGCGAATAGCCTTCATTTCTGGCAGAAATTGCCGGTTTGGCCGACATTTGGATAAACATCCACCGTGCCCTGCATTGACGCTTTCTTATGCAGGGGCCACACTCCCGCACAGCAACAACGTTGGGAGTTCAGATGCCGATCGGTGAATTTGGCAGGCCGCCGGCCTTGCCGTCGGAAGTTAGCCCGGCGCTGACCACGCCGATGTACTGGATGCACGAGATGGCCCGCGCCTCGCTGAATCCGGCGCGGATGCTGACCGATGCCACCAAGGTGCTGTTCCAGAACCCGTTCAATCCGCTGACGCATACCGATTTCGGCAAGCAGGTCGCCGCCGGCTGCGAGGTATTCGAGCGCACCACGCGCCGCTACGGCAAGCCGGAATGGGGCCTCGACGACACCGAGGTCAACGGCGTGCGAACGCCGGTGGTGATCCGCACGGTCTGGGAGAAGCCGTTCTGCCGGCTTTTGTATTTCGACCGGGACCATCCGCGGCCGCTGAAGCATCCGCAGCCGCGCGTGCTGATCGTGGCGCCGATGTCCGGCCACTACGCCACGCTGCTGCGCGGCACCGTTGAGGCCTTCCTGCCGACCCACGAGGTCTACATCACCGACTGGACCGACGCCCGCATGGTGCCGATCGCCGAAGGCCGCTTCGATCTCGACGACTATGTCGACTACATCATCGAGATGCTGCATGAGCTGGGCGGCAACATGCATGTCATTGCGGTTTGCCAGCCATCCGTGCCGGTGCTCGCCGCCGTTTCCGTGATGGAAGCCGACGCCGATCCGTTCGTGCCGGTGTCGATGACGCTGATGGGCGGCCCGATCGACACCCGCCGCAATCCGACCGCGGTGAACAACCTCGCCGCGGAAAAGGGCATCGACTGGTTCCGCAGCCACGTCATCACCAAGGTGCCGTTTCCGCATCCCGGCCTGATGCGCGACGTCTATCCCGGGTTCCTGCAGCTCAACGGCTTCATCAGCATGAATCTCGACCGCCACATGGACGCGCACAAGGATCTGTTCAACCATCTGGTCCAGGGCGACGGCGACCTCGCCGACAAGCACCGCGATTTCTACGACGAATATCTGGCGGTAATGGATCTGACGGCCGAGTATTACCTGCAGACCGTGGACACGGTGTTCATCAAGCACTCGCTGCCGAAAGGCGAGATGACCCACCACGGCAAGCTGGTCGATCCCTCGAAGATTCACAACGTCGCGCTGATGACCGTGGAAGGCGAGAACGACGACATCTCCGGCATCGGCCAGACCGAAGCGACGCATGCTTTGTGCACATCGATCCCCGACGATCGCCGTGTGCACTACGTGCAAAAAGGCGTTGGACATTACGGCGTGTTCAACGGCTCGCGGTTCCGGTCCGCGATCGTGCCGCGCATCAATGACTTCATGCACAACGCAACCGAATCCAAGCGCGTCGCTGCGGAGTGATGGATAGCGCAACGACGAGCTTCACGAAGGGGAGCTCATCGTTGTTCATCGCTGCGAGTCGAACGCGCCGTTTCCAAGCCTTTGAAAATAGCCATAAAATCCGCATTTCCCCGGTATCCTTAGAAATGAGGCGAGGTTCACTTAATTAACGGCGCCTGTCCGGTGATTCTGAACCAGGATTCTGGTTCCAAGGCCCATTGGATAGGGGACATGCATTCGTGAAACCCCGTATATTGGGCAAATGATTTGTTTTTCTGCGGGGCCATTCTCTTGGCGGCGGATATGGCAGAATCCGGTCGATCTCCTGACGACCGGACATGTAGATATGGCATTTCGCGCACTTCTCTATCGCCGCCCCACTGAACCCGACACGCTGGCCATCAAGCATGGCAGCCAGATTTTTGCCGTTCGCCTGCGACGGCATCGCCGCGCGCGGCGCTACACGCTGCGCATTCATCCGAGCGATCGCGAAGCCATCCTGACGATGCCGCCGCGGGGCACGCTGGCCGATGCCAAGGCGTTTGCCGCCGGCCACGGCGCGTGGATCGCCGCGCGCCTCGGCCGTCTGCCGAAAGCCGCGCCCTTCGAGGCCGGCACCCTGCTGCCGTTGCGCGGCACGATGCACAAGATCGTGCATCGGCCGGGCTCGCGCGGCACGGTGTGGACCGAGGCGCGCGACTCTGGCGAGAAGATCCTGTGCGTCGCCGGCGAGGCCGAGCATGTCGGTCGCCGCGTGCACGATTTCCTCAAGCGCGAGGCGCGCGCCGATCTGCAGAAGGCGTCGACGCATTATGCGAAGGAACTCGGCGTCAAGGTGACGCGGCTGACGATCCGCGACCAGTCGAGCCGGTGGGGGTCGTGCACCTCGGCGGGGTCGCTGTCGTTCTCGTGGCGGCTGATCCTGGCGCCGCCCTACGTGCTCGACTATCTCGCCGCCCATGAAGTCGCGCATCTGGTCGAGATGAACCACTCGGCGAAGTTCTGGAAGGTGGTGGCCAAGATCTGCCCGGCCACCGAACGCGCCAAGACCTGGCTGGATACGCACGGCAACGATCTGCACCGTTATGGGGTGCAGGACTGAGCGGCATTCACATGACAGGGGAGGGTGGGGTGATCTCATTCTCGCTCCTCCTCTTCCCTGCCTATATTCCTATAGCTTTATATTCCTAATTATGACGTTTGGCTAGGGGTGATCGCCTTCCCGCGGGTGGCTGTCGTTCCGGGGCGCGAGCGCACCAGCGCGAGCGAACCTCAGCCACTCCAATTGGAGTAGCGGGGGATCCCGACATGTTCAGCGTGCCGCAACTTCGGGATTCCGGGTTCGCGCGCAGCTATCGCTGCGCACGCCCCGGAATGACAGGGGGCTATCGCCCGAACAGCCGGTCCGTCAGCCAGCCGTCCAAACCGCTCGCGGCCTCCGGGCGGACGTTGTCGCGCGGCGGCGGGGCTTGCCGCGCAGGATAGGAGGTCGGCGTCGGCGGCGCGCTCGGCTGTGGCCTCGCGCCAGTATAGACCGGCGCGCTCGGCACGTAGCCCGGCTGCGGCCGCAACTGCTGCGGCTCGGCTGTGCCCGGCATCACCTGCGACACCGCCGCGGCGACCGAGTTGAAGAAGCTGCTCGGCGCCGCTCCGGGGATCGGCTCCGGCGCAGCACCCTGATGCGCGGTCTTCATGAAGCGCGTCCAGATCTCCACCGGCAATCCGCCGCCGGTCGCTTTCTTGGTCGGCGAGTTGTCGTCATTGCCGAGCCAGACCCCGGTGACGAGCTTCGAGGTGTAGCCGATGAACCAGGCGTCGCGGAAATCCTGGCTGGTGCCGGTCTTGCCGGCGGCCTGCCAGCCCGGCAGCTCGGCCTTCCTGGCGCTGCCGGAGATCAGCGTCTCGGTCATCATCGTGTTCATCATCGCCACCGCGCGGGCATCGATCACCGCGGCCGGCGTGTCCTTGGTGCGGCGATACAGCGTCTTGTTGCCGTCCACGGTGCGGATCCGCTCGACGACATAGGGCGAAGCGGACAGCCCGCCATTGGCGAAGCTCGCATAGGCCCCGACCATCTCGGTCAAGGACACTTCGGAGGTGCCGAGCGCGATCGAGGCGTTGGCCTCCAGCTTCGAGGCGATGCCCAGCCGATGCGCGGTCCGCACCACGCTTTTCGCGCCGACCTCGAGCCCAAGCCGCACGGCCACCGTGTTCAGCGACATCGCCAGCGCCTGCGTCAGCGTCACCGGACCGAAATATTGATGCGTATAGTTCTCCGGCTTCCAGCCCTTGACGTCCAAGGGCGCGTCGGAGCGGATCGTCTCCGGCGTCAGCCCCGCCTCGATCGCGGTAAGATAGACGAACGGCTTGAACGAGGAGCCCGGCTGACGCTTGGCGGTGACCGCGCGGTTGAACTGGCTCTCGGCATAGTTCCGCCCGCCGACCATCGCGCGCACCGCGCCGTCGGGCGTCATCGCCACCAGCGCGCCTTGCGAGACGTTGAACTTGACGCTCTTGGCCGCCAACTCGTCGATGATCGAGGCTTCCGCGAGACTCTGCAGCTTCGGATCGAGGGTGGTCTCGACCACGATGGATTGATCGACCTGGCCGATCAGATCGTCGAGCACCTCGCCGATCCAGTCGGCGACGTAGTTCACGGTGCCGGCGCCGACCGCCTTTACATTATACGACGCATGCCCCGTCGAGGCCTGCGCCTGCGCCTGGGTGATGAAGCCGGCGTCCTGCATCGCCGCCAGCACGGTGCGCGCGCGCACCTCGGCCCCTTCCGGATTGCGGTTCGGCGCCAGCCGCGACGGCGACTTGACGAGGCCAGCCAGCATAGCGGCCTCCGCGATCGTGACCTCCTTGGCCGGCTTGCCGAAATAGCGTTGCGCCGCGGCTTCCACGCCGTAGGCGCCGGAGCCGAAATAAACGCGGTTGAGATAGAGCTCCAGTATCTCCTGCTTGGAATGCTTGCGCTCCAGCCAGAACGCCAGCTCGACCTCCTGCAGCTTGCGCTTCAACGTGCGTTCTTCGGAGAGGAACAGGTTCTTGGCGAGCTGCTGGGTGAGCGTCGAGCCGCCCTGCGCTACGCCGCGATGCATCACATTGGTAACCGCGGCGCGCGCGATCCCTAAGGGATCGACGCCGTAATGCGAATAGAAGCGGCGATCCTCGATCGCGATGAAGGCGTTCGGCAGATAGGCCGGCAGATTCTTCAGCGCGACGGTGCCGCCGGCCATTTCGCCGCGCATCGCCAGCACGCTGCCGTCGAGGCCTGTGATCTGGATGGTCGGCGGCCGCTTCGGGATTTCCAGCGACTGGATCGGCGGCAGATGCGCGCCGACATAGATCACCAGGCCAATCACCGCGATCGCGCCCCACAGGCCAACCACCGCGCCCCAGTAGAAGATCTTCTTGAAGAAGCCGGTGATGCCGCCGCGCGACTTGCTCGACTTGCGCTTGCCGGGTTTTCGCGGACTTGGCTTGGGCTTGTCGTCGGAACCGGCGACGCGGTCCTGCGGGTTCATCCGCAGTTCCGACAGCGAAGACGGCAGCCCGAACGTAGGCTCCTTGCGACCGCTTTTTTTCTTCGCCATACGCCACACCGCCCGCTCGATGCCGGACCGTACTGTTCCCGGTTTAAAGCGCGGTTAAGCGGGGCTTAACGGGATCGAAGGAATTGACGGCTAGCCGCGTCGGCGCCGAAATCGACAAGACACACAGGGTGACCAAATGCGGCTTGGACGGGCTCGCCGGAGATGCCATAAATGCGAGGGATTACCGACAGTTCGTGATCAGGACCGCCCGTGAAAGCAGCGTTGCACGCTTCAGAAGATCAGCGACTTGCGGCGCTTCGCAGCTATGGCATCCTGGACACGCCGCGCGAACGCGAGTTCGACGACGTGGTGAAGCTGGTGTCCGAGATATGCAACGCGCCGATCTCGGTGATCAATCTGATCGATGACGGCCGCCAGTGGTTCAAGGCCGAGGTCGGGCTCGGCGTGCGCGAGACGCCGATCGACAGCTCGCTGTGCGCCCATGCGATCCTGCAGCCGGGCCTGTTCATCGTTCCCGATACCACGCTGGACGACCGCTTCTGCGATAATCCGCTGGTGATCGGCGATCCCCGGCTGCGCTTCTATGCCGGCGCGCTGCTGCAGACTTCCGACGGCCTGCCGCTCGGCACCTTGTGCGTGCTGGACTTCATGCCGCGGCAGCTCGACGATACCCAGAAGGCGCTGCTGCAGGTGATGGCCGGCCAGGTCATGAAGACGCTGGAGCTGCGCCGGCTGATCGCCGTCGAGCGCGCCGGGCGTCTCGCCGCCGAACTCGTGGTCGAGGAGAACAAGGTGCTGGCGCGCGAGGGCGATCACCGCGTGATGAACTCGCTGCAGCTGGTGCAGTCCGTGCTCAGCCTGCAGATGCGCAGCGCCGACAGCGCGGACACCCGGTCGCATCTGGAATCCGCTCGCAACCGCGTGCTGGCGATCGCCTCGGTGCACAAGGAGCTGCATCTTGGCGGCAGCCTCGAGGACGTCGAGGCCGGTGCCTTCCTGCGCCGCATCTGCGACAGCCTGAAGCTGAACGCGCCGGCCCGCATCGACGCCATCCATGTCACCACCGACGTGCTGATGATGCGCTCCGATCTCGCCAGCACGATGGGCCTGATCTTCGCCGAGCTGGTCACCAACAGCTTCAAATACGCCTATCCGGAACACGGCCGCGGCGCCGTCGACGTCGCGTTCCGGCGCACCGCGCAGGGCTGGACGCTGACCGTGAGCGACGCCGGCCAGGACCTGCCGCCCGGCTTCGACCCCGCCCGCAGCCACGGCGTCGGCATGCGCGTCGTCAGCGCTCTGGTCCGCCGCCTCAACGCCACGCTGTCCTTTACCGGCGCCCCGCCGACCACGAGCTTCACGGTGGCGTTCGGGCGCGGATGATCGCGCCGCGGAGGACGCGTCGCCGATCCGCGCTGCGCGGGCTGACATGACATTCGCCCACGCGCCGTCGGCATCGCGCCGCCGCGCCAATCGAGCCTTCCGGTGTGCCCCTCGACAACCGAGGGGAATGGCGCGCCGACAGGCGCAGTTGGGTAGTTCGTCGCGCTCCGGATGCGGCGTGCGAGGCCGCAGGCGGGACGCGTCGCCTCTCGGCGCGCCATTGCGGGACTTGTGTCCGGAGCACCGCTTCCGTCGGCACCGGCGCGTCCTCCGCTTCGCCTTGCGAAGCCGAAGTCCGCCATCCCGGCGGCTTTCGCCGCCGTTCACCGATGCCGCCAGCGCACTAGCGCGGCCCCTCCTAGTGGGGGCGGACGGCCACCTCCGGCCTCCCGGGTCCATGGTTGCGAGCCACGTCCGCAGGCACCGCATCCCGCTCCACATCCAGAACGCCTCTAGAAGCGCCCCTCGATGAGCAGGACAGCGAGGATTATAGTCAAAATTCTCTGGGCGTCAACCATAGAAAGACAAAATACCTATAGCTTTTGCTAAGATGCTTTGCCAACAAGCTGTGCCGCCCTTGCATGCATAAGCGAGGCGCGTCGAGACATAAATCCGGCCCCGTTGTCACTGACTAGGGCGTGGACTCACAAGCGCGCAGCCAAATCCGAATCGCAGCGAGTTTGATGAAGGCAAAGTAGAACCGGTTGTAGCAGGTCGTGTAAGGCCCAAAGCTCTCCGGCAGATCGCGCCATGGCGCTGCCGACCGCAATATCCAGAAGATGCCGTTGAGGACCCGCCGGTCGTCCACCCTCGGCACACCGCGCGGCTTGTTCGGAAGGAACGGCCTGATGGCATTCCACTCATAGTCCGTGAGTTCGTATCTCATGATCCGAGGCCCCGATTCGGGAGTTTGAATCATGTCTATCTCAGTGCTCGCAACACGAAACGGAGGGTCCGGAATCGGTCGGATAGCGGACATGCCGCTGACATGTTAAAAACGAAGCGAATGACCCAAAGCTGAAATCTGACAGGCACATGCCGCGAAATCGCTGATGCAGCGATCCTCACTGCGCACACCGTATTTCTACGGGATGTCCGCCAAGCGTAATTAACTCAATTTGGAGGCTGCTGAGCGCATTGTAGAGCGGAGCAGCCCGATCAGGACTGCATTGTAGTTTGGAAATAATGTCATGAAGCTGCGCTTTTCGCTTGGCCTTCGTATTTACTGCATCATCGGTCTGAGCTTTTGCGGCCTGATCGGGCTTTCCGCGCTGCAGATCAACACTCTTTCGACTTCCCTGAAAGCGCAGCGCCAAGCTGAACTTGGCCATTTGGTGGAGCTCGCGGTCGAGGTCGCCAAGGAGGAATATGATTGGGCGAAGCGGGACAAGACCTCAGAGGAGGCGGCAAAGTAGAGGGCTGCGGCTCGCATCGGCAAAATGCGCTACGGGAACGGCGATTACTTTTGGATCAACAATCTGAGCCAGATGATCATGCACCCGACTAAGCCGGAGCTGATCGGCCGAGATATCAAAGAAATCAAGGACCCCGCCGGTAAGCCGTTTTTATATGACGCTGCGGTGTTAGTGAAGCGGGATGGCAGTGGCTTCGTGGAATATGAGTGGCCAAAGCCGGGCAAGGAGGCAGCGCAGCCGAAGCTGTCCTTCGTGACCGGCTTCGCGCCTTGGGAATGGACCATCGGCACGGGCGTGTACATTGACGATTTGCAGGCCCAAGTGTGGGAGAACGCGAAGATTGTCGGTATCGCGGCGCTGATCGTTATCGCCCTAATAGGGATGGTTTCAATCATCATCGCGCGCAAAATGTCATCCGCGCTGGTCGCGATGACATCGGTTGTCACGAAGCTCGGTGAAGGTGACTTCAACATCAAATTACCGGGCCTTGATCGCGGCGACGAGCTTGGCGACATGGCGCGTTCAATCGAACAATTCAAGATCAAGGCTGCTGAGAAAGCCCAGGGCGAGGCGGAAACTATAAAGCAGCAGGAGCAGCTTGCTAAAGAACGGCACAAGCGCGATATGAACAAGTTCGCCGACGATTTCGAAGCCGCCGTCGGAAACATCGTCGAGACCGTATCGTCGGCCTCGACCGAGCTCGAAGCCTCTGCAGGCATACTGACCGCGACGGCCGAACGATCGCAGGTGCTGACCACGAGCGTGGCGGCAGCCTCCGAACAAGCGTCCGCCAATGTGCAGTCCGTGGCATCTTCCACCGAAGAGATGTCTTCGTCGGTCAATGAGATCAGCCGTCAGGTGCAAGAATCCGCCCGAATCGCCAACGAGGCTGTTGACCAGACCCGCAAGACGAATGATCGCGTTAGTCAGTTGTCCAAAGCTGCCGCCCGAATTGGGGACGTGGTCGAACTCATCAACACCATTGCTGGGCAAACCAATCTGCTGGCGCTCAATGCGACCATCGAGGCCGCCCGCGCCGGGGAAGCTGGCCGAGGTTTTGCGGTGGTGGCCTCTGAAGTGAAGGCGCTGGCCGAGCAGACCGCCAAGGCGACCGGCGAGATCGGTCAGCAGATCACCGGCATTCAGGCGGCGACGCAGGAATCGGTCGGCGCGATCAAGGAAATTAGCAGCACCATCGAACGACTGTTCGAGATTTCCTCGACCATTGCGGCGGCGGTGGAAGAACAGGGCGCGGCAACGCAGGAAATCGCGCGCAACGTGCAGCAGGCGTCGCAAGGTACCCAGCAAGTGTCTTCCAACATCGCCGACGTGCAGCGGGGCGCCAGCGAGACTGGCTCGGCCTCGTCCAAGGTGCTTTCGGCAGCTCAGTCGCTGTCGGGGGACTCCAACCGCCTCAAGCTCGAAGTCGGCAAGTTCCTCAATACGGTACGCGCCGCTTAAGCATCGGGTATCGGATCAGAAAAAATGAGAAGCCGCCTACGGGCGACTCTTTCTTTGGGTCAAGGCTCAAGTTCTTTGGGTCAAGGCTCAAGCCGTGTCTCTTCATGGCACTTTTCGGACCTGAGGCGATCTCCAATTTAAGTCTGTAATACGTCGGATGGCGGAGATGCCTCAAGCTCCCACACAGACGCGCGATTTATGAGTACACGCCCTAGCCCGTAGGGCGGATTAGCCTGTCCGCCCACCGGCGGTCAGGCGTAATCCGCCGCGATGAGCTTGGCGGCGCATTACGCTTCGCTAATCCGCCCTTGTAATAGCAAATCGGGATATTGTCAGCTCGTTCCGAGAGGAATGCTCTGCCGCGGACGGCCATCCGCGGCAGAGCGGCTGGCGATCGGATCGTATCCGCCCTGAGTCGTCTGAGACTGCCCCGTAGCGGGATCGCGCCAGCTCCTTCATCGGACCCGGATGGTTGCCGGAACAAGTTGGTTCGCTTCACAAGGCAGGGGTCGACGAAGATGACGAACAATAACACGGAAACGGCCGGCATCGATACGGCCAAAGACAAGCTCGACATTGCGGTGCATGGCCGGGAGCAGCGATGGCAGGTGCCCAACGTAGCGGCGGGATGGCGGCAGTTGGCGGCCGATCTCGGTAAGGCAGGCGTCACCAAAGTCGGTATCGAGGCCACCGGTGGTTATGAACGTGGCGTGGTTACGCATTTGCGCACCAAAGGCTTCGTCGTGCTGGTGCTGCAGCCGATCCAGGTCAAGAACTTTGCCAGGCTGCATCTGCGGCGCGCCAAGAACGACGCCCTGGATGCCGTGCTGGTCGCCGCCTGCGCGGCGGTGCTCGATCCTCCATCTGTCGACGCGGATCCAAGGCTCACGGAGCTGGCAGATCACCTGACCTTCGTCGAACAGATCGAGGAAGACATGGTCCGCCTCAAGACTCGGCTCGAACATATCGACGAGCCACGACGGCGGCGTCTGGTCCTCAACGACATCGATCGGCTGAAGGCGCGCCGAGCCACCGAACTCCTACGAATCGCGGGCCAACTGCGCGACCATCCGGATCTGGCGCGGCGCCTCGATCTGGTGCTCAGCGTCCCCGGCATCGGCGAGCGGACTGCGCTGGCGCTGATCATCCGCATGCCTGAGCTCGGCCAAATCAGCCGGGAGAAGGCGGCAGCTCTTGCCGGCCTTGCGCCGTTCGACGATGACAGCGGCAAGCATAGGGGGCAGCGCCACATTGCAGGTGGTCGAAGCCGCCTGCGTCGCTCGCTGTTTGCTGCGGCGCTGCCGGCCTCGTTCCGCTGGAACAAGGCCCTGTGCGCGCTCTACGAGCGCCTGAAAGCCCGCGGCAAGGCCACAACGAGGCGCTCATCGCCTGCGCTCGCAAGCTCCTCATCTACGCCAACACCGTCGTCGAGCGCGGCACGCCATGGGTTGAAAAGCAGGCCGCGCTTTAATGGTTGCTACGCTTGCTGCCGATGAAAGATGTGTTTCCACTGAATAATCTCCACAACAGTCCTCACCCCGCCGCATCGTCCTCGATGATCGGCCCGAACAGCTCCCACCTCTCGCCGTTAAACCGCTGCATCTGCAATTGCTTGTTGACGCGGTAATCCGTCGGCGAGCTGGAGTAGGTGATGCCGGGGAGCAGCAGGTCGCTGCCGTAGCCGGACAGCGACGTCGCCTGCTTCATCACATTGGCGCGGGTCAGCTCGTTGCCGCAGCGCTCCAGCACCTTCACCATCAGCTGCGCATTGTCATAGGCGTAGGTGTTGAAGTTCGAGTTCTTGTCGCCCTCGGGATAGTATTTGTCCATGAAGGCGAAATAGCGCTTCATGCCTGCATCGTCCTTCCATTGCGGGTCGAGCGGGTCCTTGCCGTAATTCGTCGAGATCAGCCCCTTCGAATTCTCCAGTCCCGCGGGCACCAGCACGGCGCCGACCGAGGTGGCGTTGATGTCGACGATGTGCACGGGCTTCCAGCCCAAGTCGGCCACCTTCTTGATGGCTTGTGCTGCGAATTTCGGCGTCGAGGCCGAGAACAAGAGATCTGCGCCGGAGGATTTCAGCTTGACGATCTGCGAGTCGATCGTCGGGTCGGCGAGTTCGTAGGAGGCGTCGGAGACGATCATGCTCGCGGCCTTGTCGCCGAGCCCGGCCTTGATGCCGTTGACATAGTCGCGGCCGAGGTCGTCGTTCTGCCAGAGGATAGCGATCTTGGCGGCGGGATAGTTTTTCAGAATGTACTTGCCGTAGATCCGGCCCTCGCTGTGGTAGTTCGGGTTGTAGCCCATCGTCCACGGAAAGTTCTTCGGATCGGAGAATCGCGTGGCGCCGGTGGCGGAGAACAGTTGCGGCACCTGTTTCTGGTTGAGATATTTCTGCACGGCGGCATTGGACGGCGTGCCGACGATCTGGAACGTCAGCAGCACCTCGTCGCTCTCGACCAGCTTGCGCACCTGTTCCACCGCCTTGGGCGGCGAATAGGCGTCGTCATACTGGATCAGATTGATCTTGCGGCCGTTGACGCCGCCCTGTTCGTTGACCATGCGGAAATACGCCGCCTGGGTCTTGCCGATCGAGGAATAGGCGGACGCAGGCCCGGAGAACGGCACGGTCTGGCCGATCCTGATCTCGCTGTCGGAGGCGCCGGAATCGTATTTCTTTTGCGCTGCAGCGGGTGCGGCGGATAAAGCGACGGCTATCGTCGCGGTGGCGAGCAGATGCGCGAACGAAGTCGCGGCGTGTGAATTCCTCATGGCCATGCCTCCCTGATGTGTCGCCGACGGTCGTTCCATTGCTGGCGCCATCGTTGCGGACAGTGTGACGCAGGGAACTAGCGAAGGCAAGTTGACCTGCGCCGTGGGAAATGTGGCGGCATCTGGAGTTTTCGGAGGTGGTTTTGCTATCAGCGCAAAGATCGGAACGGATAACGTTGTTCATCATTGTCGAGGCAAGCAACAACCAACCGGAGGTCACCATGAAGAAGATTATTCTCGCTACCGCCATCACCGCCCTGATGACCGGCGCCGCTTTCGCGCAGGCCAATCCGAACGCGCCGCAGCCGTCCTCGACCGGTGCCGGCATCAACCAGCCCGGCACGACCAGCACCGGCGTCGCCGTTGATCGCTCCGACAGCGGCAAGATGGGTACCACCACCGGCATGAAGAAGGACAGCATGAAGAAGGATGGCATGCATAAGGACGGCATGGCCAAGGACGGCATGGCCAAGGACGGCATGGCCAAGGACGGCATGGCCAAGGATGGCATGTCCAAGGGCAGCATGAGCAAGTAAGCTCTGCCGAACTAGAAAAAGCCGCGCTGGCAACAGCGCGGCTTTTTGTTTTCTTCCCCTCTCCCCTTGTGGGAGAGGGTGGCCGCGCGTCAGCGCGGACGGGTGAGGGGTAGTGTTGCGCTCCGTCGCTCCCTCTCATCCGACGCCGACTTCGTCGGCGCCACCTTCCCACAAGGGGAGAAGGAAAAGAGGTCGCGCTGCTCAAGCCAGCGTGACCACGGCGAGTGCGATCGCCGCGGGCAGCGCCTGCACGAACAGGATCTTGCGGCTGACGCTCCAGGCGCCGTACAGGCCTGCTGTGATCACGCACAGCAGGAAGAAGACTTTCAGCTGCCAGGCGAAGGCCGGCGCGGCGTGCAGCAGGCTCCAGACGAGGCCGGCGGCGAGGAAGCCATTATACAGACCCTGATTGGCGGCGAGCACGGCGGATGCTTGCGCCTTGGTCAGCGTGTTGCCGAAGGTCTTCAGGCCATAGGGCCGGGTCCAGAGAAACATCTCCAGCACCATGAAATAGACGTGCAGCGCCGCCACCAGCGCCACCAATAGGTTTCCAGTCCAGACCATTGCCCTGCCTCCGTCGACGCCTCGGCGCCAGTTGATCCCGGGCGCCGATTGCGCGCCATTTGCGTATCCAGATACCGAATTTCGGCCTGGCCGGCCATGCCACGGTATTTCACCTTGTGGAATCGCCGTGGCATGCCAGCATGGAACCTACCATCATGGTACCTTATTCGGAGCGCCGCAGGCGCTTCGCCCGGCGGAATCGCCATGAAGCTCTCGACCAGGTTGATGTTGGCCATGACGGCGCTGGTGCTGATCGCCGTGGGCGCCGTCAGCGTCACCGCTTATTACAATATCGGACGAACGGTGGTCCCGACCGGGCTGACGCAACTGGCGCTGCACGTAAAGGCCCGGCTCAGCGGCTATGAATCGATCCTGCGCGTGGTCCGCAACGAGGTGCTGTCGACCCGCAGCCTGTCGGCGCATCAGGGGCTGATCCGGGCGCGCCGCCATGGCGGCATCGATCCGCAGGACGGGCTGAGCGAAGAGCAATGGCTGCATCATGTGACGGCCGATTATGTGGCCATGATGGGCGCCAAGCTGGGACTGACGGCCTATCATCTGCTCGACGCCAGCCATGGCGGCCGCGAACTGATCCGGGTCGAGCGGGAAGGCGCCGAGGGCGTGCTTCGCATCGCCCCCACCGCCGAACTCACGCCGCGCGACCACGACCTGCTGCGCAGCGCGCTCACGGTGCCGGACACTGAACTGTATTTCTCGCCGATCAGCTTTCTGCCGCCGCGCACCGTGCACGGGCCGGCGGTCCCGTCGATCTCGGTGGCCGCGCCGCTACGCGGGCCGGCCGGCGAAGCGTTCGGCGCATTGGTGCTCGAATACGATCTGCGTCCGATCTTCGAGCGGATCCGCGAGGCGCTGGGCAGCGACACCGAAGTCCATTTCGTCGATGCCAGCGGCCCGTATCTGATGAACTACAAAGGCGGGCAGATCGAGCAGGCCGATCCCAACCGGCGCTGGCAGGATGATTTTCCGAAGCTGGCTGCGTCGCTCGGCGACAAGCAGGGCACCGCGACCGTGTTCACCGCGGCCGACGGCCAGCAGGTCGCCGCCGCCATGGTGGTCGCGCCGCTTTCCAGCGGTTTGCGAACCGGCGTGATCGAAACCGAGCCGTTCAACCGGATCATGGCGCCGGCCATCGCGCTGCAGAACGCCGGGTTGACCGTCGCTCTGTTCGCGGTGATCGGCGCCGTGATGCTTGCGATGTGCCTGTCGCGCTCGCTGGCGGGTCCCGTGGTCCGTATCACCGGGGCGGTGGACGAGTTTTCGAGGACCGGGCAGCTCACCGTGCCGAGCGGGTTGAGCGGCGAGACCGGCATCCTGGTCGACGCCTTCGTCCAGGCGGTCGGCAAGATCGAGCGGACCTCGGCGGCGCTGCTGATCAAGTCGGAGCTGCTCGACAAGATCATCGCCAGCATGGCCGATGCGCTGGTGGTGATTGACGCGAAGGGCGGGCGGATTTTTGCCAACCCGACCTGCGTCGCGCTGTTCGGCGCGGCCGAGGACATCGGCTCGACGCGCTGGCGGCAGAAATACAAGCGCTTTCTCTGCGACGGCGTGACGCCGATGCCGGAAGGCACCAGCCCGGCCGAGCGGGCGCTGCGCGGCGAGAGCTTCGACAATGTCGAGCTCGGGATCCGGTTTGCGGACCAGGCGCTGATCCAGGTGGCTGCCAGCGGCCGCCCGATTCTCAATGCCGACGGCTCGTTCGGCGGCGCCGTGATCCTGTACCGCAATGTCACCGCACTTCGCGAGACCGAACGCCAGCTTCGCCAGGCGCAGAAGATGGAAGCGGTCGGCCAGCTCACCGGCGGCGTGGCGCACGACTTCAACAACATCCTCACCGTGCTGACCGGCGGCGTCGAGATCATCAGCGAAGGCGTCAAGGACCAGCCGATGCTGGCGCGGGTGGCGCAGATGCTGAACGACGCGGTCGACCGCGGCGCCGATCTCACCCACCAATTGCTGGCCTTCGCCCGCAAGCAGCCGCTGCAGCCGCGCCTGATCGAGATCAATGCGGTGGTCACCGACTCGGCGCGGCTGCTGCGGCCGACACTCGGCGAAAAGGTCGATATCGAAGCCCGGCTGATCGCGGAGCCCTGGCCCGTGCTGGCCGACCCGGCGCAGCTCTACAGCGCACTGCTCAATCTGGCGGTCAACGCCCGCGACGCGATGCCCTCGGGCGGCCGGCTGACGCTGGAAACCGGCAATGTCATGCTCGACGAGGCCTATGCCGAGCAGAACGCCGAAGTCGTGCCCGGCCCCTATGCGATGATCGCGGTGAGCGACACCGGCACGGGGATGCCTGCCGCGATTCTCGACCGCGTGTTCGATCCGTTCTTCACCACAAAGCCGATCGGCAAGGGCACCGGCCTCGGCCTCAGCATGGTTTACGGCTTCGTCCTGCAGTCCGGCGGTCACATCAAGATCTACAGCGAGGAAGGTTATGGCACCACGATCAAGATCTTCCTGCCGTGCGCCGAGCTGGCCGGCCCGGCACCGGCGGTGACGCAGGCGCCCGAGATCACCGGAGGTCAGGAGGTTCTGCTGGTGGTCGAGGACGATGAACTGGTGCGCAGCTACGTCATCACCAATCTGGTCAGCCTCGGCTACCGGGTGCATACCGCCACCAACGCCGTGGAAGCGCTGGCAATGGTGCAACAGGGGCTGGCGTTCGACCTGCTGTTCACCGATATCGTGCTAGGCGCCGGCATCAACGGCCGCCAGCTCGCCGACGAGATCCGTGCGCTGCGGCCGGGGCTGAAAGTGTTGTACACCTCCGGCTACACCGAGGATGCCGTCGTTCATCACGGCCGGGTCGAAGCCGGGGTCCGGCTGCTGACCAAGCCCTATCGCCGCGCCGATCTGGCCCGGATGCTGCGGCTGGCGCTGGACGGGGAGGGGATGGCGGTGACGTAGGTCGTCCCGGCCAGCTCTGCAGCCGTGTCGGTCGTTCGGTTCATGATACGGGTGCAATGCTGCCCGGGTGGCCATCCCTGGCCTGGCGCGCAGCCAGCACCGTTTGGCGCGCGAGGCCAGGAACCGACTGCTGCGCGGGCGATCCGTTTGGACACTTAAATGCTGCGGAGGGTCACTCTGTGTGCAATTCATCTTGTTAAATCGCCGGTGCAGGCGAACATGGCCTATTGATCGAACACCGCGCCCTCTGCTGGCGCGGGCGACGCGGAATTTTGGATGAGACTGTCGACCCGCCTGATCCTTGCAATGACGGCGCTGGTGCTCGGCATGGCGGCGGTCGGCCTGCTGGGCTACCGCAATGTCGAATCCGCCGTGCTGCCGGTCAGCCTCGACCGGCTGATGACGCAAGCGCGGGCGCGGCTCGGCGTGCTCGACATCCTGCTGCGCGACGTCCGCGGCGACGTGCTGACGCTGCGTGCCAGTCCCTCGCATGACGGGCTGGTGCGGGCCAGGCAGGCCGGCGGCATCGATCCCGTCGAGAATATTTCGGCGGCGAAGTTGCAGGAAAGGATCGAGGCTATCTATGTCGGGCGGTTGCGCTTCCAGCCGGAGGTGCGGCAGTTGCGCCTGATCGGCATCGCCGACGGAGGTCGCGAGATCATCCGGGTGGACCGTCTGGGTCCGGGCGGCACGATCCGCGTCGTGCCCCAAGCCGAACTGCACCGCATCGGCGATCGCGGCTATTTCCGCGGCGCCATCGCTCTGCCGGTGGATCAGGTCTATGTGTCGCCGATCGAGTTCAATCAGGAAGATGGCAAAGCCGACCTGCCCGAGATCCCGGAGCTGCGCTTCGCCTCGCGTATCAACGATTCCGAAGGCCGCCCGTTCGGCATCTTCATGATCAGTATCGATGTCCGGCCGACCTTCGACAGTATCCGTGCCGCGATGGACGATCGGTCGATGATCTACGTCGTCAATACTGCCGGCGATTTCCTGCTGCATCCCGACCCGTCCCGCGCCTTCGGATTCGAATTCGGACGGCGCTACCGCTGGCAGGACGAGTTGCCTGGCCTGGAGGCGGCGATCGGCCCGGAGGGCAGGGGAGCCGCGTTGGTCGAGGGCGCGCAGGGCAAGCGGGTCGCGGCGGCGATCGCAACGGCGCATGTGGCCGGCGGTCCGCTGCTCGGCGTCATCGAGACGGCATCCTATGACAGCATCATGGCGCCGGCGTTGGCGCTGCGGCGGTCCAATTTGTGGATTGCGTTGGGCGCGGTCGGCGTCGCCATCGTGCTGGCGACCTGGATGGCCCGCGTCCTGACGCGGCCGCTGCGTCAGATCACGGCGGCGGTGGAAGGTTTCGGGCGCGGCGAGCCGATCCAGCTGCCGGACGCGGGCAACGGCGAAATCGGCATCCTCTCGGCGGCCTTCGCCCGCATGGCGCGCGATGTCTGCGCAGCCAATGCGGCGCTGCGCGAAAAATCCGAGGTGTTCGACAAGACTATCGAGAGCATGTCCGATGGCATCCTGATCGTGGATGCGCAGGGCCGCACGGTGTTCGCCAATGCGGTGTGCAGGGCGCTGTTCGGCCACAATCTGCCGGTCGGCGTCTCGGCCTATCAGCAGGGCCATCAACGTTTCCAGACCGATGGCGTCACGCCGTTGGCGGCGGAGGACGCGCCGCTCGCCCGCGCGCTGCGCGGCGAGCGATTTGAAAACGTCGAGTTTGTTTTTCGCCGTGGCAGCGACTCAAATCTGATCCATGTCACCGCCAGCGGCGGCATCCTGTCCGGCCCGTCCGGCAGGATGGACGGCGCCGTCGTCGTCTACCGCAACCTGACACGGTTCAAGGAAACCGAGCGCCAGCTGCAGCAGGCGCAGAAGATGGAAGCGGTCGGCCAGCTCACCGGCGGCGTGGCGCACGACTTCAACAACATCCTCACCGTGCTGACCGGCGGCGTCGAGATCATCAGCGAAGGCGTCAAGGACCAGCCGATGCTGGCGCGGGTGGCGCAGATGCTGAACGACGCGGTCGACCGCGGCGCCGACCTCACCCACCAATTGCTGGCGTTTGCCCGCAAGCAGCCGCTGCAACCGCGCCTGATCGATATCAATGCGATGGTCACCGACTCCGCGCGGCTGCTGCGGCCGACACTCGGCGAGAAGGTCGATATCGAAGCCCGGCTGATCGCGGAGCCCTGGCCCGTGCTGGCCGACCCGGCGCAGCTCTACAGCGCGCTGCTCAATCTGGCGGTCAACGCCCGCGACGCGATGCCCTCGGGCGGCCGGCTGACGCTGGAAACCGGCAATGTCATGCTCGACGAGGCCTATGCCGGGCAGAACGTCGAAGTCGTGCCCGGCCCCTACGCGATGATCGCGGTGAGCGACACCGGCTCGGGAATTCCCGCCGCGATTCTCGACCGTGTGTTCGATCCGTTCTTCACCACCAAGCCGATCGGCAAGGGCACCGGCCTCGGCCTCAGCATGGTCTATGGCTTCGTCCGGCAGTCCGGCGGTCATATCAAGATCTACAGCGAGGAAGGTTATGGCACCACGATCAAGATCTTCCTGCCGCGCGCCGAACTGGCCAGCCCGGCACCGGCGGTGACGCAGGCGCCCGAGATCACCGGAGGTCAGGAGGTTCTGCTGGTGGTCGAGGACGATGAACTGGTGCGCAGCTACGTCATCACCAATCTGGTCAGCCTCGGCTACCGGGTGCATACCGCCACCAACGCCGTGGAAGCGCTGGCAATGGTGCAACAGGGGCTGGCGTTCGACCTGCTGTTCACCGATATCGTGCTCGGCGCCGGCATCAACGGCCGCCAGCTCGCCGACGAGATCCGTGCGCTGCGGCCGGGGCTGAAAGTGTTGTACACCTCCGGCTACACCGAGGATGCCGTCGTCCATCATGGCCGGGTCGATGCCGGGGTCCGGCTTTTGACCAAGCCGTATCGCCGCGCCGACCTCGCGCGCATGCTGCGGCTGGCGCTCGACGGCGACGGCACGGCGGCGACGTAGGGGATCGACCCAGCAAGCGATTTAGTCACTGCGGCCCGCGACCCTTTCCAGCTGTCTCCCCGCTTTCGCTGCGACGACAGCTGATAGGTGGCGGCAGGACTACGGCTGCAGAGACAGCTGCCGCCTTACGCCGCCGGATCCGCCGCGGCTTTCAGGTGCCGCGGCGGATTGCGTTTTACTTCGCGCGGCCGGCCAATTGCTCGAGCAGCACCTTCGCCGCCGGGCCGGACGACGCCGGGTTCTGGCCGGTGATCAGCAGGCCGTCGGTCAAAACATAGGAGCCCCAGTCCGCTCCCTTGGAGTAGAGGCCGCCCTTGGCCTTCAACTCGTCCTCGACCAGGAACGGCACAATCTCGGTCAAGCCAACGGCAGCTTCCTCGGTGTTGGTGAAGCCGGTGACCTTTTTGCCTTCGACCAATGGCTTGCCGTCCGGCGTCTTGACGTGACGAAGCACGCCCGGCGCGTGGCAGACCAGCGCGACGGGCTTACCGGCGGCGACGAAGGATTCGATCAGGGCGATCGAGTTCTTGTCTTCGGCAAGATCCCACAACGGGCCGTGACCGCCGGGATAGAACACGGTGTCGAAGTCGGCCTGCGCGACGATGTCGAGGCGCAGCGTGCCGGCGAGCTGGGCCTTGGCCTTGGCATCGGCCTCGAAGCGGCGCGTCAGGTCGGTCTGGCTGTCCGGCTCGTTGCTCTTCGGATCGAGCGGCGGCTGGCCGCCCTTGGGCGAGGCCAGCACGATCTCGGCGCCGGCATCGAGGAACGCATAATACGGCGCGGCCAGCTCTTCGAGCCAGAAACCGGTCTTGCGGCCGGTGCTGCCGAGTTCGTCATGCGAGGTCAGGACCATCAAAATCTTCATGTCAGTTCTCCATTGGTAAGGTTTTAGTAGACCGGTCGTCTTTCAATCGGGAACAGTTGTCCCCGATGGCGTTGCGTTGTCCGTCGGTCAGGACGACAGATGCAGGATCTCGCGGGTGGTCCTCTGCGCGGCGTCGAACGGGTCGGTCGTGCGCACGATCTTGGCCATCACGCTGGCACCGAGCCACGACTGATACAGGCTTTGCGCCACCTCACGGGGCTGGCCCCTGACCGACAGCGAACCTTCCTTCAAGCCCGTCTCGATGGCCCGTCCGAGCCGGTCGATGATCCCTGCCGTGCCGCGGTTCAGCGCCGCCCGCATCGTTTCCGACAGGTCCGCGACCTCCGCGCCCAGCTTCACCGCCAGACACTTGCCCTGACAATCGAGCTGCGACTGGGTTTGCCGAAACTGCTGAAAGTAATTCATCAGGCGCTGCGCCATCGTCTGGCCGGGCAGTTGGAGCGTCGCATCGATCTCGGCGAGATAGTCCTTGAAATAGCTCTCCAGCAGCGCCTCGCCGAACGCCTCCTTCGATCCGAAATAATGGTAGAATGACCCCTTAGGCACGCCGGCGCTGCTCAGGATCTCGTTCAGGCCGACCGCAGAAAACCCCTTGGCGGCCATGATGCGTTGGCCGGTTTCAAGGATACCCTGCCGGACATCCGCGGGTTCATAGCCGATCGACTGCTTCATGCGGCGTGTATAGGATGTATTAGACCGGTCGTCTAGTATTTGTTGCAGGTTGGCTTTGAAAAGGGCTGCCGGTGCGCCGACCTCGCCCGCATGCCACGGCTGGCGCTGGACGGCGACGGGGCGACGGGGCGGCGGGCACACTGTCATTCCGGGATGTGACAGACGGCGAAGCCGGATGGCGCAGACCCGGAATCCCGAAATGTTCATCGTCTCATGTCGAGATTCCCCGCCACTCCAATTGGAGTGGCTGAGGTTCGCTCGCTGCTGGCGCGCTCGCGCCCCGGAATGACAAGAGCTTACGCCGAATGCTCCGCGGCGTCGCCATGCGCCAACAGATGGATCAGTGCGCGCTTGATCGCGGCCTGCCGCGTGGGCGCGTTGATCTGCGCGCCCAAAAGATCCGTGACGTAGAACACGTCGCGGGCGCGCTCGCCGAAGGTCGCGACATGGGCCGAGGCGATGTTGAGGTTGAGCTTCGAGATCGAGGTGGTGAGCTGGTACAACAGGCCGGGGCGGTCGAGGCCGGAAACCTCGATCACGGTGTAGCGGTCCGACCAGTTGTTGTTCAGCGTGACTTCCGGCTCGACCACGAACGGCTTCAGCTTGCCCTTCGACGCCGCGCGCTTGGCGACGGTTTCCGGCAGCCGCAACTTGCCCTCCAGCACGTCCTCGATCATGTCGCCGATCCGGGTCGCGCGGCGCGCCTCGTCGTCGTCGCGGTCGTATTCCCGGGAGATCGCGATGGTATCGAGCGCGCGGCCATCCGTCGTGGTGTAGATCTGTGCATCGACGATGTTGGCGCCGGCCGCGGCACAGGCGCCGGCGATGATCGACAGCAGCCAGGGATGGTCGACCGCCAGAATGGTGAGTTCGGTAACGGCGCGGGCCTCGTCGAAGCCGACATTGATCGCGAGCTTATGGCCGGCCTCCTCGGAGGCCCGCAGGAAGCGGGCGTGGCGGATCTTGCGGCCCAGTTCGACCTTGAGCCAGTACGCCGGATAATGCCTGGAGATATAGGCGTTGAGCTCCTGCTCCGGCCATTCGGTGAAGACGCGGCGGAATTCCGCCTGCGCCACCGCGATGCGCTGGGCGCGGTTGACCTCGGAGAAGCCGCCGGTCAGCACCGGCTCGGTCTCGTAATACAGCGTGCGCAGCAATTGCGCCTTCCAGCCGTTCCAGACGCCGGGACCGACGCCGCGGATGTCGGCGGTGGTGAGGATCGTCAGCAGCTTCATTTGCTCCACCGACTGCACCACGGCGGCGAAGTTCTCTATCGTCTTTGAGTCCGACAGGTCGCGCGACTGCGCTACTGTGGACATGGTCAAATGTTCCTCGATCAGCCACGCCACCAGTTCGGTGTCGGCGGCGTTGAAGCCGAGCCGCGGGCACAGCCGTCGTGCTACCTTGGCGCCGGCGATCGAGTGATCTTCCGGCTGGCCCTTGGCGACGTCGTGCAGCAACACCGTGATGTAGATCACCGCGCGGTGCTCGGGCTGGATCTTGCGCATCAGGTCGGAGGCGACCACGAACTCGTCATTGCCGCCGCGCTCGATCTCCTGCAGGATTCCGACGCAGCGCAGCAGGTGCTCGTCCACCGTGTAGTGGTGGTACATGTTGAACTGCATCATCGAAACGATGCGGCCGAACGAGCGGATGAAATGGCCGAGCACGCCGGCCTCGTTCATTCGCCGCAGCACGGTCTCGGCATTGTCCGAGGTCAGGATCTCCATGAACAGCGCGTTGGCTTCGGGATCCTCGCGCATCTCGGCATTGATCAGCCGCAGCGAGCGGGTCGCGGCGCGCATCGCGTCGGGATGGAAGGCGAGGTTGTTCTTCTGTGCGAGGCGAAAAAGCCGGATCAGGTTGACCGGGTCTTCCTTGAACACGTCGGGCGCGGCAAGGTTGATGCGGTTGTTGTCGATGATGAAGGCATCCGAGCCCGGCACGCGGCGGCGTTGCAAATCGGGCCGCAGCTTGGCCATCATCCGGCTCAAAGCCGGCACCGGCTTGGTCTGCTGGTCTTCCAGCTTGGCGCACAGGATCGCGGTGAGGTCGCCGACCTGCTTGGCGATCAGGAAGTAGTGCTTCATGAAGCGCTCGACGTCCTGCATGCCGGGATGCGAGGTGTAGCCGAGCCGGACCGCGATATCGCGCTGCAGGTCGAACGACAATCGCTCTTCCGGGCGATTGGTGACGAAGTGGATGTTGCAGCGCACCGTCCAGAGAAAGTCCTCGCAGCGCTTGAAGACGCGGTATTCATGTGCGTCGAACACGCCGCGCGCCAGCAGTTCCTTGGTATCGCGGACGCGGTAGACGTATTTCGCGATCCAGAACAGGGTGTGCATGTCGCGCAGCCCGCCCTTGCCGTCCTTGACGTTGGGCTCGACCAGATAGCGCGACTGGCCGCCGCGGCGGTGGCGCTCCTCGCGCTCGGCGAGCTTGGCCGCGACGAATTCGGTCGCGGTGCCCTGCACCACCTCGGCGTCGAAGCGGGTCATCAGCTCGTCGAACAAAGCCTGGTCGCCGGTGAGGAAGCGCGCCTCCAGGATGCCGGTGCGGATCGTCATGTCGGCGCGCGACTGGCGGATCGACTCGTCGACCGAGCGGGTGGCGTGGCCGACCTTGAGCCCCATGTCCCACAGGCAATACAGGATCACTTCGGCGACCTGTTCGCCCCAGGCGGTCTGCTTGTAGGGCAGGATGAACAGCAGATCGATGTCGCTCTCCGGCGCCATCAGCCCGCGGCCATAGCCGCCGGTGGAGACCACCGCCATGCGCTCGGCGGTGGAATGATTGGTCGAGGGATAGAGATGTTTGGTCGCCGAGGCGAACAGCATGCGGATGATCTGGTCCTGCACGTAGCACAAAGTCTCGGCGCAGCGCCGGCCGTGGCGGTCCTTCAACAAAATGGTCTCGGCAGCCTGCCGCGCGGCCAGCAACTCAGCCTTCAAAAGCTTGGCGACGGCGGCGCGAAACAAATCGTGGCGGCCGCGATGCTCGGCGGCCAGCGCGTCGATCGCGGCGGTGATGCGCAACGTGTCGAAACGGGGGTCGGCCGATGGGCGCGTGGCGATTGCAGTTTCCATGACTAGCCGGGATATCGGACGGCGCGGGCGCTGTCACGGGCAATGTGACATATCGTCGTCCGATCCCGGTCAATTCACTTAACGAACTGGTGTTGTTCGGATTTCGGCGAGGTATCGGAGTTGAACCGCAAGGTGTCGATAGCGGCGGCGCTTACCCTCCCCTGGAGGGGGAGGGTCGATGCGCGCGAAGCGCGCGTCGGGGTGGGGTGGGTGTTCAGATCCGCCGCTGCCCCTGTCACCCCACCCCGACGTCCGTCACGCTTCGCGTGCCGGGCGCCGACCCTCCCCCTCAAAAGGGGAGGGTGAGAAAGTGCCGTTGCCTTGATGCCTGCCGATCTTATCCCTCCCGACCTCGCTGTCGCGCTGACGCTGCTGCTGCGCATGGCGGTGACCGCGGCCTTCGTCGTCACCGCCTCGATCATCACCGAACGCTCCGGTCCGGTGATCGGTGCACTGGTGGCGACGCTGCCGATCTCCGCCGGGCCGTCCTACGTGTTTCTCGCGCTGGACCACGATGCCGCTTTCATCGCGCAGGGCGCGCTGGCCAGCCTGCCAGTCAACGCCGCCACCATGTCTCTCGCGCTGACCTATGTGTGGTTGGCGCAGCGCTGCAGCACCGTGGTCAGCCTCGGCGCGGCGGTACTGGTGTGGTTCGCGCTGGCGGCTGTGGTGCGAAGTACCGAGTGGTCGCTGATGTCGGGCATCGCCGTCAATGCAGTCGCCTTCGCCATCGTGCTGCCGCTGATGGCGCGGTTTCGTCATGTGAAGATGCCGGTGATCGTCCGGCGCTGGTACGATATCCCGCTGCGCGCCGCGCTGGTGGCCTCGCTGGTGGCGACCGTGGTGACGCTGTCATCGACCATCGGGCCGGCCGGCAGCGGCATTCTCGCGCTGTACCCGGTGGTGCTGACCAGCCTGATGCTGCTGCTGCAGCCGCGCATCGGCGGGCCCGCTACCGCCGCGGTGATCGCCAATGGCGGCTGGGGCCTGATGGGCTTCGGCCTGTCGATCGTGGCGTTGCACCTCACCGCGGTGCGGCTGGAATCCGCGCTGGCGTTGAGCCTCGCGCTGGCGATCTGCGTGGCGTGGAATCTGGCGCTGTGGACGTGGGGGCGGCGACGCAGGGGCGCTGTGTAACTTACCCCTTCGGCAGCTTGGCCTTCAGCGCATAAAGCGCCTCCAGCGCCTCGCGCGGCGACAATTCGTCGGGGTGGATCGCGGCGAGGGCCGCAATCAGCGCTTCGGCCTCGGTCGGCGGCGCGGGCTCCGCGGCGGCGCGGGAGGGGATGGCGAACAAAGGCAGGTCGTCCATCAGCGCCCTCGTATTCTGGCCGCGGTCCTGCGCTTCCAGCTTGGCCAGCACCGACTTGGCGCGCGCGATCACCGCGGCCGGCAGGCCGGCGAGCTTGGCGACCTGGATGCCGTAGGAGCGGTCCGCCGAGCCGGGCAGCACCTCGTGCAGGAACACCACGTCGCCATGCCATTCCTTGACGCGGACGGTGGCGTTGAACAATCGCGGCAGTTTGGCGGAGAGCGCGGTGAGCTCGTGATAATGCGTCGCGAACAGCGAGCGGCAGCGGTTTGACTCGTGCAGGTGCTCGATCGCCGCCCAGGCGATCGACAGACCGTCGAAAGTCGCGGTGCCCCTCCCGATTTCGTCGAGGATGACGAGCGCGCGCTCCGAGGCCTGATTCAGGATCACCGCGGTCTCGACCATCTCCACCATGAAGGTGGAGCGGCCGCGCGCCAGATCGTCGGCGGCGCCGACGCGCGAGAACAATCGGTCGACGATGCCGATCCGCGCGCGCCCCGCCGGCACGTAAGACCCGATCTGCGCCAACAGCGCGATCAGCGCGTTCTGCCGCAGGAACGTCGATTTACCGGCCATGTTGGGGCCGGTGATCAGCCAGATCTGGCCGGATTTCTGCGCCGGCCCCGGCGACAGGTCGCAGGCATTGGCAATGAAGGGATGGCCGTCGCGGCGCAGCGCCTGCTCGACCACGGGATGGCGGCCGCCCTCGATGGCGAAGCCCAGCGAATCATCGACTTCGGGGCGGACATAGTTGTCGTCGATCGCGAGCTTGGCCAGGGCGGTCGCGACGTCGAGCAGCGCGAAGGCGTGTGCTGCGGCATGCAGATCGTCGGCGTCGTCGGCGACCATCAGTGCCAGGCGCTCGAAGATTTCGAGTTCGAGGCCAAGCGCGCGGTCGCCGGCGTTCGCAATCCTGGCTTCGATCTCGCCGAGTTCGGCGGTCGTGAAGCGGGTCTGACCGGCCAGCGTCTGGCGGTGGATGAAGGTGGCGTTGAGCGGCGGCGTCATCAGTCTGTCGCCGTGCTGCGCGGTGACCTCGACGAAGTAGCCGAGCACGTTGTTGTGGCGGATTTTCAGGCCCTTGACGCCGCAGTCGTCGGCGTAGCGCGCCTGCATCGCGGCGACCACGAGGCGCGAGGCATCACGCAGATTGCGGGTCTCGTCGAGCGCGGGCTCAAAGCCTTCGCGGACGAAGCCGCCGTCGCGCTTTTGCAGCGGCAGCTCGTCGGCGAGGGCGCGAGAAAAAGTGCGGGCCAGGTCGCGCGACGGCCGGCGCAGCGCGTCCATCGCGGCCGTGATGTCGGTCGGCAGGTTGTCGATCACAGCCAGCCGCGCCAGCACCTGGTCGGCGGCGAGCACGCCGTCGCGCAGTGCGGCGAGATCGCGCGGGCCGCCGCGGCCGACGGCGAGCCGCGCCAGCGCGCGCGACATGTCGGGCGCGGCCTTCAGTGCCGAACGAATATCGTCGCGCACGCCGGCATCAGTTACGAACACCGCGACCGCGTCGAGCCTGCGCCCGATCGCGGCAGCGTCGGTGAGCGGCGCCGCAAGGCGCTGTGCGAGGAGGCGGGAGCCCGCGGCGGTGACGGTGCCGTCGATGGCATCGAGCAAGGATCCCTTGCGTTCGCCGGATAGCGTCCGCGTCAGTTCGAGATTGGCGCGGGTGGCGGAATCGATCGCCATCGTGGTGCCGGCGGCCTCGCGCGACGGCGGCGACAAAGGCGGGCGTTTGCCGAGCTGGGTGCGGTCGATATAGGTCACGGCGGCGGCGGCGGCGGTCGCCTCCAGCCGCGACATCGCGCTCAAGCCGTCCATCGTGGCGACGGCGAAATAGTCGCACAATCTGCGCTCCGCGGTGGCGCCGTCGAACACGTCGCGGGTCACCGGCGTCACCGCCGGCAGTTCGCGCAGCAACTGGGCTATGTCAGCGTCACTGTATAGCGCGTCGGTGACCACCGCCTCGTTGGGATTGATCCGCGCCAGCGTGGCGCCGAGCTCGGCCACGCTGCATTCGGTGACGTTGAATTCGGCGGTCGAGATGTCGATCCAGGCGAGGCCAATGCGGTCGGCGCCGGCCGCGCCCTTCGCCCGCGCAATGGTCAGCAGATAGTTGTTGGTGCGGGCGTCGAGCAGCGTGTCTTCGGTCAGCGTGCCCGGCGTCACCAGCCGCACCACGTCGCGCTTCACCACGCTCTTGTTGCCGCGCTTGCGGGCCTCGGCCGGGTTCTCCATCTGCTCGCACACCGCGACGCGGTGGCCGAGCGCGATCAGCCGGTGCAGATAATCGTCGGAGCGCTCCACCGGCACGCCGCACATCGCGATGTCATTGCCCTGGTAACGGCCGCGCTTGGTCAGCACGATGCCCAGCGCCCTTGATGCCGTCTCGGCGTCCTCGAAGAACATCTCGTAGAAATCGCCCATCCGGTAGAACAGCAAGAGGCCGGGATTGGCGGCCTTGATTTCAAGGTACTGCTCCATCATCGGCGACACTTTGGTGGTGTCTTCGACGGGTACGGCGGCGGGCTCGGGAGCCGGGATGTTTTGCTGGATCGTCATGGCCGCGAACGCTAGCAAATTTAGGCCGGGAGTTCACAGGGCGGGACGGCGTTTTCCAGTGCCTAAGCGATCTTGCGAGATTATAGGGATTTCCCTATAATCTCGTTGTGGGCGATGATCGACCAGACACAAAAGCCTGTATCTTCATTGGCTCCAGCCTGAAGGACCTGAAGCGATTCCCCGCGAAGGTTCAGAACCGGATCGGTTATGCGCTGGGGCAGGTTCAGGACGGCGACGAACCGAATTCGGCGAAGGCGCTGAAGGGATTTGGCGGGCGTTCCGTCCTCGAACTGATCGATGATTTCGACACCGATACGTACAGGGCGGTCTACACCGTGCGTTTCGAGGGCGTCGTATACGTGCTGCACGCCTTCCAGAAGAAGTCGAAAAAGGGTGCCGCTACGCCGCATCACGACATCGACCTGATCAAATCGCGATTGCGCGACGCCGAAGCGCACTTCCGCGCCCGCCAAGGAGAAGGCTGATGAACAAGCGTGAAATCGAGGCGACCGAGAGCAGCGGCAACGTGTTTGCCGATCTCGGCCTGCCGGATGCCGAACAGCGGCTGCTGAAGAGCCAGATCGTTGCGCAACTGCAGCGGCTGATCAAAGGCCGTGGGTTGACCCAGGTGAAGGCCGCCAAGTTGCTGGGCATCCATCAGCCGGATCTGTCGCTGCTGTTGCGCGGCGATTTCGACGACTATTCGGCGGAGCGGCTGATGAAAATGCTCACGGTGTTCGCGCAGGACATCGAAATCACCATGCGGCCGAACCGCGACGCCGGGAAGCCGGGGCGCATCACCTTCAAGACGGCCGCCGCCTAGCTACCTTGCGCATATCCGCCCCGCCTGCGGCGCGGCGCTGGCGCCCAGCCAGCATTTGACGGCCCGCTTGGGCCTTCCTACAACAGCCGCCAAATCCGGCGGTCCAACGCGGATGGCGCCTTCAGGGAGAATTTCATGAGCGATGTCTTTATCTGCGACGCAGTGCGCACCCCGATCGGCCGCTTTGGCGGTTCGCTGGCCAAGGTCCGCGCCGATGACCTCGCCGCCACCCCGATCAAGGCGCTGATGGAGCGCAATCCGGGCATCGATTGGACCGGCATCGACGAGGTCTATTTCGGCTGCGCCAACCAGGCCGGCGAGGACAACCGCAACGTCGCCCGCATGGCATTGCTGCTGGCCGGACTGCCGGAACAGGTTCCCGGCCTGACGCTGAACCGTCTGTGCGCGTCCGGCCTCGATGCGGTCGGCGCCGCCGCCCGCGCCATCCGCGGCGGCGAGATCGATTTCGCCATTGCCGGCGGCGTCGAATCGATGACCCGCGCGCCGTTCGTCCAGGGCAAGGCCACCGAAGCCTTTTCGCGCTCGGCCGAGATCTTCGACACCACGATCGGCTGGCGCTTTATCAATCCCTTGATGCGCGAGAAATACGGCGTCGACGCGATGCCGGAGACCGGTGAGAACGTCGCACAGGATTTCCAGATCTCGCGCGCCGACCAGGATGCCTTCGCGATCCGCTCGCAGCAGGCCGCCGGCCGCGCCATTGCGTCCGGCTATTTCGCCGAGGAAATCGTCGCGGTGCATGCGCCGGGCGGCAAGGCCGGCCCGATCGTGGTCGACAAGGACGAGCATCCGCGCCCCGAGACCACGCTGGAGGGCCTCACCAAGCTGCGCCCGATCGTGCGCAAGGACGGCACGGTCACCGCCGGCAACGCCTCGGGCGTCAATGACGGCGCCGCCGCCATGATCCTGGCCTCCGCCGCCGCCGTGAAGAAGTATGGCCTGACGCCGCGCGCGCGCATTCTCGGCCTCGCCTCGGCCGGCGTGGCGCCGCGCATCATGGGCATCGGCCCGGTGCCGGCGACGCAGAAGCTGATGGAGCGGCTCGGCCTCAAGATCTCGGACTTCGATTTGATCGAGCTCAATGAAGCTTTCGCGTCGCAGGGCATTGCTGTGCTGCGCCAGCTTGGCGTCAAGGAAGATGCCGACTTCGTCAATCCGCATGGCGGCGCGATCGCGCTCGGCCACCCGCTCGGCATGAGCGGCGCGCGCCTCGCGATGACCGCGGTGCACGGCATGGAAAAGCGCGGCGGCAAGCTGGCGCTGGCTACGATGTGCGTCGGCGTCGGCCAGGGCGTGGCGATGGCGATCGAGAAGCTGAACTAAGTCCCTCATCCTGGGGAGCGGCCCCTGGGCCGCGTCTCGAAGGATGAGCGCCACACTCCTCATGGTTCGAGACGCGCGAAGACGCGCTCCTTACCATGAGGGCACCGTCCCGGAGGAAGCATGACGCTAATCTATCCCGTCGAGAGCAACGAAGCGCACGCACCGCGCCTGTCGCCCGGCTACAAGAGCACCATCAAGCGCGCGCCGCAGAAGGCGCGCATCCTGATGCCGCAGACGATCTCGGAGCTGACCGGCCCGGTGTACGGCCACGAGACCGTGCGCCCCGGCGATCACGACCTGACCACGATGCACACCGGCGAGCCGATCGGCGAGCGCGTCATCGTGCATGGCCAAGTGCAGGACGAGGACGGTCGCGGCCAGCCGAACGTGCTGGTCGAATTGTGGCAGGCCAATGCCTGCGGCCGTTACGTCCACGTCTGGGATCAGCACCCTGCGCCGCTCGATCCGAACTTCACCGGCGCCGGGCGCACCGTGACGGACGCCGAAGGCAACTACAAATTCATCACCATGAAGCCCGGCGCCTATCCGTGGGGCAACCACCCCAACGCCTGGCGTCCTGCCCATATCCACTTCTCGGTGTTCGGCCACGCCTTTATCTCAAGGCTGGTTACGCAGATGTACTTCCCCAACGATCCCTTGTTCCCGTATGACCCGATCTTCAATTCGGTCACCGACGAGCGCGCCCGCAACCGCATGGTGTCGGATTTCGATCTCGACAAGACCGAGCCCGGCTGGGCGCTGGCCTATCGCTTCAACATCGTTTTGCGCGGGCGCAACGCCACGCCGCTGGATAATCACTGATGTCAGGTCTAACCTCCTCGCAAACCGTTGGCCCGTTCTTCGCCTATGGCCTGACGCCCAATGGCAACTACGCCTGGAACGACGCCTTTACCAATAATTTGCTGACGGCCGACGTCACCGGCGACCGCATCCGGATCGAAGGCTTCGTCTATGATGGCGACGGCGTGAATGTGCCCGACGCCATGCTGGAAATCTGGCAGGCCGACGCGCAGGGCCGGTTCTCGGACCCGCAGGATTCCCGCGCGCTGTCCAATGCCAGCTTCAAGGGTTTTGGCCGCTGCGGCACCGGGACCGAAGGCTTTTCGTTCGAGACGATCAAGCCCGGTGCCGTGCCTGGCCTGGACGGGAAACCGCAGGCGCTGCATATCGTGCTGGCGGTGTTCGGCCGCGGCATGACGATGCAGAGCATGACGCGGATCTATTTCGACGACGAGCCGGCCAATGCCACCGACGGCGTGATGGCGCTGGTGCCGGAAGATCGCCGCGTCACGCTGATCGCGAAAAAGACCGCACCGGGCGTCTATCGCTTCGACGTCCATCTGCAGGGCGACAACGAGACGGTGTTTTTCGACGTGTAGGTTCCTGACCTCTCCTCGCAAAGGGCGCAGAGAGGTCGGACCCATTCCATTCGCGGTTCCGGCATGAGTGGAAAAGCCATTCCTCATGTCGCGCCGGGCGAACGGCTCTGCGCACCCGGCATGGCCGCCGGCCCAAGAAACTTGTGCCGCGACGTCTAAAAAGCGAGCCAAGCGGCGCCCGACGCATTACATTATCGGTATGACCGCCTTGAAATCGAAATCCGTGGCGAAGCCGAGCTTTCCGCACCCCGGCCATGACCACGACCGCTGTACGGCCGACGCGATCCGGCATGCCGAAACGGTATGTGCCGGCCGGTCGCAGAAATTCACCCCGATCCGCCGCGCCGTGCTGGAGGCCCTGCTGGCCAGTCACCGGCCGCTCGGCGCCTATGAGGTGATCGACGAACTTGCCAAGGTGACCGCGCGTCCGGCGCCGATCACGGTGTACCGGGCGCTGGATTTCCTGATGGAGAACGGCCTCGTCCACCGCATCGAGAGCCGCAACGCCTTCCTGGCCTGCGCCCACGACCATGGCGAGGCCTCGATGGTGGCGTTTTTGATCTGCGACCGTTGCGGCTCGGTCGGCGAGGTGCCGGCCACCCGCGTGGCGCAGAGCCTCAACGACGCCGCCCGCACCACCGGCTTCGTGCCGAAACTGTCGGTGGTGGAAATCACCGGCACCTGCGCGCATTGCCACGCCAGCTAGCTACCCCGACAACGACAACACGGCGACAAGCCGGCACGAGGCACCATGTCCGTCACGCCCGATAAGGTCCCGCCCGGCGGGCGTTCGCTGACCATCGGCGCGGTCGCTCTGATGCTGATGCTGTGCCTGACCTGGGGCTTCAACCAGATCGCCATCAAGCTGGTGCTCCCCGAAATCCCGCCCTATCTGCAGGCGATGATCCGCTCGTCCGGCGCGCTGGTGGTAATCCTGCTGATTGCCGCCGTCCGCGGTACCAAATTGTTCGAGCGCGACGGCTCGCTGCCGGCCGGGCTGCTGTGCGGGCTGATGTTCGGCGTCGAATTCGTGCTGATCTTCCACGGCCTGCAATATACCTCGGCCAGCCGCGCCTCGGTGTTCCTGTACACCGCGCCGTTCTTCGTGGCGGCGGGGGCCTATCCGTTCCTGGGCGAGCGGCTGCGCGCCGTGCAATGGGCCGGGCTCGCGGTCAGCTTTACCGGCGTGGCGTTTGCGATCGGCGTGCCGCAGCCCAATGTCGATGCGCAGGTGCTGATGGGCGACCTGATGGTGGTGGCCGGCGCGGCGCTGTGGGCGGCCACCACCTTGTGCGTGAAGGCGACCCGGCTCGGCCGCTGCCCGCCGGAAAAAGCACTGGGATATCAGGTGGCGATCTCGATCCCGGTTCTCGGTCTCGCCGCCTGGCTGGCCGGCGAGACCATCCCCCGCATGCCCGGGACGCTGACGCTGTCCTTGATGGCGTTTCAGGCGATCTGGGTGGTCGGCATGACGTTCATGATCTGGTTCAGCCTGGTCCGGGTCTATTCCGCCAGCAAATTGTCGGCCTTCACCTTCATCACCCCTTTGATCGGCGTCGCCGGCGGCTATCTGATCCTGCACGACCCGCTGACCCCGGCCTTCGGGGTCGCGGCGGTGCTGGTGATCGTGGGGCTGTATCTGGTGAACAAGCCGGCAGCGCGGGCGGTTTAGATATTCGACGCGCTCTTACCGGCATTTAAGCAACTGTTCTGTAAGAGTATTTTTTCGATTTCAATGTGCCGGCGCGGTGCGCCCGATGTGCCGATATCCGCCGCGTCGTCAGCAAATTGTCAGCTTTTACCGCTATACCCCCTTAACCTCAGTGCCCCGACTGGCTATTTCAGGGCCGGTGCACGACACGGTGACCATTGATCCATTGCTGAATGTCACCAAAACCTGATATTCGAGACCCCATGAACATGCTTGAAAAACCGCCGCAGAGAGATGTCGCCGGCCCGATGGCCCGGCATCGCAGCACCCAGGTCATGGTCGGCAACGTCGCCGTCGGCGGCGGCGCCCCGATCGTCGTGCAGTCGATGACCAACACCGACACCGCCGACATCCAGGGCACCATCGAACAGGTCGCAGCCCTTTCGCGCGCCGGTTCGGAAATGGTCCGCATCACCGTCGACCGCGATGAGGCGGCGGCCGCCGTGCCGCATATCCGCGACGAGCTGCGCAAGCGCGGCATCACCACGCCGCTGATCGGCGATTTCCACTACATCGGCCACAAGCTGCTGGCCGACCACCCGGCCTGCGCCGAGGCGCTCGACAAGTACCGCATCAATCCGGGCAATGTCGGCTTCAAGGCGAAGCGCGACACCCAGTTCACCGACATCGTCGAGATGGCGCTGAAGTACGACAAGACGATCCGGATCGGCGCCAATTGGGGCTCGCTCGATCAGGAACTGCTGACCAAGCTGATGGACGAGAACGCGCTGCTGGCCGAGCCGAAGGACGTTCGCGCCGTGACCCGCGAGGCGATGGTGCAGTCGGCTTTGCTGTCCGCCGCGCGCGCCGAGGAAATCGGCCTGCCGAAGAACCGCATGATCCTGTCGGCCAAGGTTTCTGCCGTGCAGGACCTGATCGCGGTGTACCAGACGCTGGCGGAACGCTCCGACTACGCGATCCATCTCGGACTCACCGAGGCCGGCATGGGCTCGAAGGGCATCGTCGCATCCAGCGCGGCGCTCGGCATCCTGCTGCAGCAGGGCATTGGCGACACCATCCGTATTTCGTTGACGCCGGAGCCCGGCGGCGACCGCACGCTGGAAGTCCAGGTCGCGCAGGAACTGCTGCAAACCATGGGTTTCCGCACCTTCGTGCCGCTGGTCGCGGCGTGCCCCGGCTGCGGTCGCACCACGTCGACCACGTTCCAGGAACTGGCGCGCTCGATCCAGGACTTCATCCGCGTCGAGATGCCGGGCTGGAAGACCACCTATCCGGGCGTCGAAGCGCTGAACGTCGCGATCATGGGCTGCATCGTCAACGGCCCCGGCGAATCCAAGCACGCCGACATCGGCATCTCGCTGCCGGGCACCGGCGAAACTCCGGCCGCGCCGGTGTTCGTCGATGGCAAGAAATTCCGCACGCTGCGCGGGCCCAACATCGCCGCCGACTTCAAGGCGATGGTGATCGACTATATCGACCACCGCTACGGCTCGGGCGCGGCATTGCCGGCACAGGTCGGCGCGGACGCGGCGGAGTAACTCGGAGCGCCGGCGGAGGTTAGTCTTCTGCCGGCGGTTGCTTGCGGGCCGTGTGCCGCACGCTGACGATTAGCACTTCGTCATCCGATTGGTGGATCTCGTAAAGGATCACGTAGGGGTAATTAACGACGAAAAGTCGACGCACGCCGGCAACCTGCGACTCTTTGCCTGAAAACGGAAACTCACGCAAAAATCGGGCTCGATGAAGAATGCGCTGGGCAACGGATCTGGCCGACGCCGGACTTCGCTCCCTGACAAATGCGAAGATTTGCTCAAGTTCTCGTCTCGCGGTGTCCGACCACCGCAGCTTCACGGGAAATATCGATTGAACAACGCTGTGACTTCTTCGTCGCTGACGATCCGCCCAGCGCGGATGTCAGCCTGGCCACGTTCGATGGCCGCTCGATCTTCATCCGTCAATTCGTAATCCTCGGCATGCCGGGTTTCGATCTCGACAATCGACTGGGCGAGCTCTTCCTTGGCCTCTTCCGACCAGGTCGAAACCCGCGCTATCAGCTCTGCCAGTGCTTCATTTGTCATGCCGGGATATTACCAAATCTCCCGGAATTCCGCATCTGGTTTTGGATCACCCGACCCACTGCCATTGCGAGAACAAAGCCGCGTAGACCAGCAGCAGGCCGCCGAACACGCCGACCATCGCCGGCGCAGCCCAGCGCCAGCGGTTGCTCAACAGGGTCAGCGTCAGGAACAGCGGAAACGAGACGATGTTGAAGCGGGCCATCGAGGTGAAGCCGGCGGGACCGCCGCTCAGGGTCAGATAGGGCAGCAACAGCAGCAGGCTGGCGAACAGCGCCATGCCGCGGCCGATCCCGGCGAACCAAGCGCGCACGATCAGTCCGATAAAGATCAGCGTGAACCACTGGTCGAGCCCGGCGGGGCTCATGTCGGCGAGATTGATGTTGCGCAGCGGCTCCAGCAGCAGCGCCGACACGATGCGCGTCAGCATCGACGTGTTCTCGTGAAACGCCGCCTGTCCGTCTGAAAATGCCATCGGGTTACCGAATGTGGCGCTCAGATAGGCCATGTAAAGCCACAGGCCGGAAGTCGCGATGATCGCCAGCGGCACGGCCTCGATGAGGAACCGGCGCGGCGACCGGCTGCGCCACAGTTCGAACAGCAGCACGGGACACAGCACGACGCCGCTGGATCGGGTGGCGATGGCAAGCCCGGCCAGCACCGCCGCCGCCAGGAAGTGCTGGCGGCCGACGGCGTAGAAAAAACAGACCATCAGCAGCAGCGCCAGCGGTTCGGTATAGCCGGCAGACAGGAAGATCGACGACGGAAAGAACGAGATCATCGCCACGGTGGTCAGTGCGGTGCGGTCGTCGAACCGTTCGCGTATCAGCCTGAACAACATCAGGATGGCCGCGACGGACGCCAGGTTGGCGACCAGCAGTAGCGCATCGTAGATCTCGATGCGCAGCACGCCGGCCACAAATCGCGACAGCATCGGATAAAGCGGATAGAACACCACAGTCTGGGTCTGGCCGGGATCGCCGTTGTATTTGTAGCCTTCGCGGGCGATCAGCCCGTACCACTCCGAATCCCAGCGCAGCAGCCGGTGATACCAACTGGCGCCACCGAGCCAGGTGTCGTTGCCCAGCGGAACATAGGTCCGTCCGAACACCACGCCGAAAAACACCAGCAGCCGCGAACCGAGATAGATCACCAGTGCCTGGGCATAGGGAACGACCCGGCGCAGCCGCTCGGTCCAGCCGTCGAGCATCACCGTGGTCAGCCGATCGGCAGTGGTGCCGGTCAGCGTAGTTACGCCCGCGCTTTCAAGCATTTCAGACCGATCGGCGACGCCATTGTCGAAAGCGAGTGGTGCGGGCGGTGACAAGACCGTCTCCGGACCAGGGCAGGGTCGTATGGTCCTATGTTGCTAACACAACATAGGCTGAAACCGCAGTAATATGCGTGCCAGCGCTAGATCGGCATCCGTCGGTATTCCCGGTTGATCAGTCCTGCCTCTTCCAGATCGAGATCGCGCTCGATCCGGCGGCGGCTTTCGTCGGTGATCTTGCCGTCGCGCAGTTGCATGTGGATGAACTTGCGTTCGGCGGCGATCAGTTCGCGCACCAGATCGGTCCCCAACGCGGAATTGTCCGCGTCGGGATCGAGCTGCTCCGGCAACTGCCCGGAGCGCACCTCGTGCCTCTTGCGCAACAGCTTCAGGACTTCCTCGGACAGTTCGCGATCGTCGGTCATGGCGTCGAGCGAGGCGAGTGCGGCGCTCAGCGCCTCGCGGCGGGCTTCGAGTTCGGCCTCGTGCTCGGCGATGTGCTCGTCGCGGCCCTCCTTGCCCAGGCCCAGCAGCTTCACCACGACCGGCAGGCCGAGCCCGAAGCCGACCAGCGTGATCAGGATGATGTTGAAGGTGACAAACAGGATCAGGTCGCGTGACGGAAAGCCTTCGCCGGACGGCAGCGCGAACGGCAGCGCCAGCGCCGCGGCCAGCGACACCGCGCCGCGCACGCCGGTGAAGGCCACGACGAAGGTCCACTTCCAGTTCGGCGCCGGATCGGATTTGCGCAGTTTCGGGTTCAGCCAGCGCGGCAGGTAGATCGCGGGATATACCCAGGCAAAGCGCGCAATCACGATCACCACGCCGACCAGAGCGGTCGCGAGCAGAATGTCGCCGATGACGAATGCCTTGGACTTTTCGATCAATAGCCGCATCTGGAAACCGGTGAGCAGGAACAGCATGCCCTCGATCAGGTAGACCACGAGGTCCCAGAAGAAGATGCCCTGCAGGCGGGTCGCGGCCGAGATCAGCAGCGGGCCGTTCCACGAAATGTAGAGGCCGCAGACCACGGTGGCGATGATGCCGGAGCCGCCGAAATGCTCCGGGATCAGATAGGCGACATAGGGCGTCAGCAGCGATAGCGTGATCTCGACCTGCGGGTCGCGCGCGGCGTGGCGCAGCCGCAGGCTGGCCCATCCGATCAGAAGGCCAAAGGCAAATTCGCATGTCAGGATGGCGGCGAAGGTGCCTGCGGCGACCGGCAGCGAGAACGCGCCGGTGGTGATGGCGACCACGGCAAAGCGGTACAGGATCAGCGTGGTGGCGTCGTTGGCGAGGCCTTCGCCTTCCAGCACCGTCAGCATGCGCCGCGGCAGGCCGAGCTTCTTGGCCACCGCAATGGGCGCCACGACGTCCGGCGGCGCCACGATGGCGCCGAGCAGGAAGCCCACGCCCCACGGCAGGCCGATCAGGAAATGCGTCGCGGTGGCCACCGCGCAGGCGGTGAAGATCACGCAGCCGACGGCGAGCAGCGTGATCAGTCGCAGGCTGGCGCGGAACTCGCGCCAGCTCATCGCGACCGACGCCGAATAGATCAGCGGCGGCAGCACGCCGAGCAGCACCGCTTCGGGCGGCAGCTCGATCGCCGGCATGCACGGCACGAAGGCCAGCGCGCCGCCGGCCAGCAGCGCCAGGATTGCATGCGCCATGTTGATGCGGCGTGCGAGATAGGCGGTGCCGGCGAGCACGGCGAGCAGTACCAGGAAGATAGGGAACTTGGTTTCCACGCAATGTCCTCTAAAAGTGTAGTTTGCCCGTCAAGGCGTCGAGGTCAATGCGGTGCGCGATCTTGTTTCCCTCTCCCCTTGTGGGAGAGGGTGGATCGACCGCTCTAGCGAAGCTTCGCTTCGCACGGGCGGTCGAGACGGGTGAGGGGGAGCCGCGAGTTCAGTCGCCAAGAACCCCCTCATCCGACCGCGCTATCGCGCGGCCACCTTCTCCCACAAGGGGAGAAGGAAGTAAGAAAGAGGAAAAGAGCTCAGATCGCACTCGCCGCGATGTTGACCATCAGCGCCACCAACGCGGTGTTGAAGATGAACGAGACGATGCCGTGCGCCGTGGCGATGCGGCGGATCGGCTTGTCGGTGATACCGACGTCGGAGGTCTGTGCCGTCATCCCGATGACAAAGGCGAAATACACGAAATCCCAATAGTCGGGATGGTCGGGTGTATCGTCGTCGCCGGTGGGAAACGCCAGCCCGCCGGGTTTTTCGTCGCGGTAGAATTCGTGCGCGTAATGCAGCGCGAAGGTGGTGTGCACCGCGGCCCATGACAGCGTGATGGTGTGCACGGCCAGCGCGAGAGCCGGCGGCGCGTGCTTGCCGGCGCCGAGTTCGAACACGATGGCGGCGATGCTGGCGAAAGCGCCGAGGGCTGCCACCAGCAGGATGATGATACTGCCGTCGTCCTGCAGCACGGCGTTGCGGCGGATGTTGCTGCGGTCGCAGCGCGCCATCATGCCGAACACCAGCGCCAGATAGGCGGCGACGAAAATGTCCCAGCCAATCAAGAGCCGGGTTACCAGCCGCAGCTCGCCGGGCAGCAGGAAGAAGGCCACGACGCCGATCGCCATCGCGACGAAGGTGCGCGGCCGGGCGTACACGATGCGCAGCGGTCGCGGCAGTTTTTCGAAGCGGGCGACGAGCTGGTCCAATTCTTGGCCCGGCTTTGTCATGCTCAGTTCTTGCGGTCGGCGACGAAGCGGGCGGCAGCGCGCAGCACGTCGCCGCGGGCGCCGAACACCGCCAGCGCGGCATCCGCGGTGGCGATCAGGTCGCCGACCCGCGACTTGGCGCCTTTGAGCCCGAGCTGCGTCACGAACGTGGTCTTGCCGAGGGCTGCGTCGGCCCCGGCCGGCTTGCCCAGGGAGGCGGCGTCGCCCTCGACGTCGAGCAGGTCGTCGGCGATCTGGAAAGCTTCTCCGAGCGCGCGGCCGTAATCATCGAGCGCCTTGTACTGGTCGGGCGTCGCCTGGCCGAGCAGGGCGCCGGCGATGCAGCCGAAGCGGAGCAGGGCGCCGGTCTTCATCTGCTGCACCCGGGCCACATCGACCGGCCCGGTATCGCCGAACCGGCCTTCGCCGGCGAGATCGAGCATCTGGCCCCCGACCATGCCGCCGAGGCCGGCGCAGCGTGCCAGCGCGCGGGTCAAGAGCAGGCGGACGGTGGGGTCTTTATGAATTTCGTCGCGGGTGATGATGTCGAAGGCCAGCGTCAGCAGCGCGTCGCCGGCCAGGATCGCGGTGGCGTCGTCGGTGGCCTTGTGCAGGGTAGGACGGCCGCGACGCAGGTCGCTGTTGTCCATCGCCGGGAGATCGTCATGGATCAGCGAATAGCAGTGGATGCATTCCAGCGCGGCGCCGACCAGAAGTGCCGCGTCGCGCGGCACGCCGAATACCGCCGCACTCTCCACCACCAGGAACGGCCGCAGCCGCTTGCCGCCGCCGAGGCTGGAATAGCGCATCGCGTCCATTAGCCGCTTCGGGCGCGCAATCTCGTCCGGCAGCAGGGTGTCGTCGAGCAGTCGGGCCAGCACGGCTTCGGTGTCTTCGGCGGTCTGGTCGAGGCGGGTGGCGAAATCAGTGGGGGCGCCGGTCGTCATTTCAGAATAGCTCCAGATCAATTCGGCGGGACAATCCTCCATGGCAGGCGCGGCGTCAATTCCGCGGTGGCGTCCCGCAGCATATCCCGCATGCTTGCTTAACCGCCTTGAAAAGCCCGAGGAATCCCCGCTCTATCGGCGCAGCCGAAGCAACCCGGAAACCATCGCCTTGCGCATCCTTCGCCGCCTGATCCTGATCGTCGTGCTGCTGCTGGCGCTGCCTTACCTGCTGACGCCGCTCTACAGCCTCGGCCACCCCGTCTCGGCGCTGATGGCATGGCGCTTCGTGACGGGATCGCCGGTGGAGCGGAGCTGGGTGGATCTTTCGGCGATGTCGCCGGCGCTGCCGCGCAGCGTGGTGGCCTCCGAGGACGCCAGTTTCTGCAAACATAACGGGATCGACTGGAATTCGCTGCAGAACGCCATCGAGGACGCGCAGGACGGGGAGGTATCCGGCGGCGGATCCACCATCACCCAGCAGGTCGCCAAGAACCTGTTTCTGTGGCCGGGCCGCAGCGTGGTTCGAAAGGGGCTGGAGATCCCGCTGGCGATGTGGATCGACCTGGTGCTGACCAAGGCGCGGATCCTGGAAATCTACCTCAACATCGCCGAAATGGGCCCGTCCGGCCAATTCGGCGCCGAATCCGCCGCCAAATTCGCCTTCGGCCGATCGGCCACCAATTTGTCGGCGCGCGACGCGGCCTTGCTGGCGGCGGTGCTGCCGAACCCGATCACCCGCAGTGCGAAGACGCCGGGTCCGGGCGTCCGGCGCCTGGCCTCGACCTATCAGGCCCGCGCGCAGGCGGCGGAATTGCAGAAATGCTGGTGATTAAGGCTGTCATTCCGGGGCGCGGGCGGCGTCAGCCGACCGCGAACCCGGAATCCCGGAGTGTTTGAACATGTCGAGGTTCCGGGTTCGCTCGCGCTGGAGCGCTCGCGCCCCGGAACGACAGTGAGAGGCGGTCCGAAATTCCGCTCGCGCCGCCCTAGCCATTCCGTCCCCGTTCCGTTATAGACACCGCCTTATCGACGATTTTGTCCGCGCCCCGGCGCCGGGCCGTCCGTCCGCGGATGCCGATCGAACACTCTGACATCACTGCAAGGACCATCCCATGGCCGTTCCCAGAAGAAAAACATCGCCGTCGCGGCGTGGCATGCGCCGTTCGGCTGACGCGCTCAAGACCCCGACCTATGCGGAAGACAAGGATTCCGGCGAACTGCGTCGCCCGCATCACCTCGACATGAAGACCGGCATGTACAAGGGCCGTCAGGTTCTGACGATCAAGAAAGAATCCTGACCGCCGCCCGAAGGCGCGCCGCTCCCCGCGGCGCAGCTCTCGAGGTGAGCCAAGGTTCAGGACAAGCGGGTCGAAGCGTCGGGCGGGTTCAGTAAAACTGCACTTCCGCCCGAATTCGCTCCAACTCTGGAGCTAATCGCTGGATTCCAGTACGCATCGGCGTCGCCGGACGGCGCGTCCGATTCTCTCGCTTGCAAAGAAGGCCCAAGATGGCGTTTCCGCTGCTGCTGATTCCGCTGGCGATCTGCAACATCATCGTTTTCCTGATGCCCGACCTGGCGCTGTCCGTGCCGGTGCCGCTGTTTTCGATCACCCTGATGTCGAAGGACGTCTGGACGGTGACGCTGAACGACATGCTGGTCGCGCTCGGCATCTTGCTGTTGCTGCTGGAAGTGATGCGCGCGGCGCGTCCGGCGGCGAAATATTTCACCGATCACCTGCTGTCGCTCTTGGTGTTCGGCGGCGCTGCCGCCGAATTTGTCATGCTGCCGAAATTCGGCAACTCGACCTTCTTCCTGATTACCCTGATTGCGATGGTGGATTTCTTCGCCGGCATCTCGCTGCGGGCGCGTCGCCCCCGACGCGTGGCTGTGGCGGCCGAACCGGTGCGACCCGCGCCGGCCCCGCGCTCCGAGCCGTCCGAACTGGTCGCCGTCCCGCCGGCTCCGGTGATGCCGCCGCCGGCCGCTGTGGTTCCGCCGGCCACGTCGGTCGCCGAAGCAGCACTGCTGGAAAATTCGACGCCGCCACCGGTGCCCGCGGTCGAACCGCGGACCGAGCCCAGGCTGGATGCGACGTCCGCGCCGCGGCCGGATGCCGAGCCGATCCCTCCGGAAGTCGTCGCCCACACCTCGCCGCAGATCACGTCACCCGACCTGCAGCCCGGCAATGGCCCGCATCCGTCCAAAGATATCCCCCCGACGACGCGCTGAACCGTCAGCAGATCCGGCGCGTGACGCCGGCCACGGCTCGGCGGTTTGCGACGGCCCGATAGGCCGCGTCCACATCCGCCGCCTCGGCGCGGCGCAGGCTGCGGGTTTGCGGGCTCTGTTCGGCGGTCGCAATCAGCTGGATGATGAAATAGGGGTCCGGCCGCGACAGGCTGTAGCTTGGCGGTGCGGTTCGCCGCGGCGCTGTCGTCTCGATGATCGCGCCGGACGCCTCAGGCACAGCCGTGCCATCGCGCCGCGATCGCGGCGGGGTCTGGCTGATCCGACTGATTCCAACGATCCGCATAGCGATCAGCGTCCGCTTCAATTCGGGACAGGAACGTCCCCCTTGAGAGCTGCTTCGCAAGGCACATGCCGGCGCGCGCATGCGGCCCGGCCGGCATCCACTCGGCGTGCAAACCCGGCCTTTCTCGAATTGTTCAGAAACTTTCGCTAGAATCGACGCATCCGCGCCGTCACAATCTGACGCGAACCCGCGAAGGCGTCCCACAATGAGGCGACTGTGATATCCGGCCCATTACCGATCAGCGGCGCCCCAAGCCCCGATGATATTCTGGCCGCGCTCGGCCAGGCGGCCTTTGTCTGGGATGTCGCCACCGACACGATCGTCTGGACCGACCAGGCGGCGGCGATCTTCAGGGACGTGCCCGCCGCCGCGCTGGCGACCGGCGCCGGCCTGTCGGCGCTGATCGAGCCTCATCGCACGGTGCGGACCGAGGCGCTCAGCCAGGCGATCGCCGCCCGCGAGGCGGGCGCGGCGCCGGACCAGGGCGGCTGCTACCGGATCGAATATGGCATCCGCGGCAGCACCGCGGACACCGTGCTGTGGATCGAGGAAACCGGGTACTGCCTCGGCGCCACGGGCGAGACGCTGCGCGTGCAGGGCATCGTCCGCATCAACAACGAGCGGCACGCCCGCGAGGAGCAACTGCTCAAGCTGTCGCAGCATGATCCGGTCACCGGCGCGCTCAATCGCGCCAATCTGCTGATCGCGCTGGCCGAAGCCATCGAGGAGAGCTCCCGGTTTCGCTCTTCCTTTGTTTTCATGCTGGTCGGCATCGACCATCTGGCGCGGATCAATGACGCCTTCGGCTTCGACGTCGCCGACGAGGTGATCGCCGAGATCGCGAAGCGGATCGGCGTGCGGCTGCGCGGCGGCGATGTGATGGGGCGGTTTTCGGGCAACAAGTTCGGGCTGATCCTGAAGAATTGCAGCGTCGACGAGGCCAATGTCGCGGCCGAACGTTTCCTGCAGGTCATCCGCAGCGACGTGATCCTGACCCGTTCCGGCCCGGTGTCGGTGACGGCGTCGATCGGCGCGATCGCGGTGCCGCGCTATGCCCGCACCAATGACGAGGCGATCAACCGTGCGCAGGAAGCGCTGGAGATGGCCAAGCGCCGCCGCAACGGCAGTTCGGCGATGTGGCGGCCCAATGTCGAGCGCGAGGCGCAGCGCCGCGTCAACATCCGCGTCACCGACGAGATCGTCACCGCGCTGAACGAGCGCCGCATCGTGGTGGCGTTCGAGCCGGTGGTGCATGCCGGCTCGCGCCATCCGGCGTTCTACGAATGCCTGGTCAGGATGCGGCAGGAAGACGGCGAGGTGCTGCTGGCGCCGGACGTGGTGCCGGTGGCCGAGAAGCTCGGCCTGATCCGGCTGGTCGATCACCGCGTGCTGGAACTGGTGATGGCAGAACTGTCGGCGTCGCCGCACGTCCAGCTCAGCCTGAACATTTCGCCCGATACCACGATGGATTCGGACTGGTGGTCCTCGATCGAGTCGATGATGCGCGCCCATCCCGGCGTGGCCGAGCGGATGATCGTCGAGATCACCGAGACGGTGGCGATCCAGGATCTCGATGACGTCCGCGGCTTCGTGACCCGGGTGAAGAATTTCGGCGGTCGCATCGCCATCGACGATTTCGGCGCCGGCTACACGTCGTTCCGCAACCTGCGCAAGCTCGGCGTCGATATCGTGAAGATCGATGGCGCCTTCGTGCAGAACATCGCGCGCTCCGCCGATGACCGAGCCTTCGTGCAGACCATGATCGATCTCAGCCGCAGGCTGGGCATCAAGACGGTGGCGGAATGGGTGCAGGACGAAATATCCGCCGATCTGCTGCGCGACTGGGGCTGCGACTACATCCAGGGCAAACTGATCGGGCTGGCCGCCCCGGAGCGCCCTTGGCTGGACGACACCGCCGCGCCACGACCGGCGATGGGATAGCTCTTACTTCTTCCTTCTCCCCTTGTGGGAGAAGGTGGCGCCGACGAAGTCGGCGTCGGATGAGGGGTCTCTGGGCGACGGCGTTTGAGGCTACCCCTCACCCGGATCGAACCGCTTCGCGGTTCGATCCACCCTCTCCCACAAGGGGAGAGGGAAGAAAGTGAGTCTGGCTGCTATCTCAGCTCACCTACTCCGATTTGTGCTCCGGCTTCACCTCGTGCGACATGCGCTCGAGGCGATCCTGCATATCCTTCATCTGGCGGCGCAGATCGTCGATGTTGCCGGCGTCGGGCGCCGGCTCCTGTGGTGCTTCCGGCTCGCTCATCGGCATGCCGGCGCGATTCGGGACAAACGGTTTGAACATCGAGAAGGTCTGCTGAAACATTTCCATGTTGCGACGGACATGTTCTTCCAGCGGCGCGAAGGGCGTCATGCTGAACGTATTGGTGAGCTGCTTGCGGAATTTCTCCTGCTCGCGCGTCAGCGAATCGATCGACTGCTCGAGATATTTCGGCACCACCATCTGCATGCTGTCGCCGTAGAAGCGGATCAACTGGCGCAGGAAGGTGGTCGGCAGCAGGCTCTGGCCAGCCTTGTTTTCCTGTTCGAAAATGATCTGGGCCAGCACCGAGCGGGTGATGTCGTCGCCGGTCTTGGCGTCGTAGACGAGGAAATCCTCGCCGTCCTTCACCATTGTCGCAAGGTCCTCAAGCGTCACATACGTACTGGTTCCGGTATTATAGAGCCGGCGGTTCGCGTATTTCTTGATTGTCGTGGGCTGATCTGATTTCGCCATGGGGCTCACACATACACCGAGGACAGGGATCCGCTGACAGTGCGCCAACGGATTTAATTAGGGGGTTAACCAACGCATTGCAGCAAAGAAAGCACTTTCGCGAAGCTTCGGCTACCGTTTTGTGCGGCACGGTTAAAATCGCAGCATGGCTGTGCTATGCAAACGGACATTGGTGGTAATTTGCGTGCGCTGCAGCAAATCCGCTATGGCTAATTGACAGTGCTCGCCTACGTTAACAGGATGGACACCAGTCGAATTTCGCCGAAATCCGGCGATCTCGTTTCATAAAAAACTTCAGCAACAGGAGAGATGCCCATGTCCGACGATGTCGTCATCGTCAGCGCTGCCCGCACCCCGGTCGGCAGCTTCAACGGCGCGTTCGCCACCATGCCCGCCCATGAGCTCGGCGCCATCGCGATCAAGGCCGCGCTGGAGCGCGGTGGTATCGAACCGGGCCGCGTGTCCGAAGTCATCATGGGCCAGATCCTGACCGCCGCGCAGGGCCAGAACCCGGCGCGTCAGGCCTCGATCGCCGCCGGCCTGCCGGTGGAAACCTCGGCCTGGGGCGTCAACATGCTGTGCGGCTCCGGCCTGCGCACCGTGGCGCTCGGCTATCAGGCGCTGCTGAACGGCGACTCCGAGATCGTCGTTGCCGGCGGTCAGGAATCCATGAGCATGGCGCCGCATGCGCAGTATCTGCGCGGCGGCGTGAAGATGGGTCCGGTGGAATTCGTCGATACCATGATCAAGGACGGGCTGTGGGATGCCTTCAACGGCTATCACATGGGCAACACGGCCGAGAACGTGGCGCAGAAGTACCAGATCACCCGCCAGCAGCAGGACGAATTCGCGGTCGCTTCGCAGCAGAAGGCGGAAGCCGCACAGAAGGCCGGCAAGTTCGCGCAGGAGATCATCCCGGTCACCGTCAAGTCGCGCAAGGGCGACATCATCGTCGACACCGATGAATATCCGCGCCACGGCGCGACCATCGAGGCGATGGCCAAGCTGAAGCCGGCCTTCCTGAAGGACGGAACCGTCACCGCGGGCTCCGCTTCGGGCATCAATGACGGCGCCGCCGCCGTAGTGCTGATGACCGCGAAGCAGGCCGCGAAAGAAGGCCGGACCGTGCTTGGCCGCATCGTGTCGTGGGGCCAGGCCGGCGTCGATCCGTCGATCATGGGCACCGGGCCGATCCCGGCGTCGCGCGCCGCGCTGAAAAAGGCTGGCTGGAAGATCGAGGACCTCGATCTGATCGAGGCCAACGAGGCCTTCGCGGCACAGGCCTGCGCGGTCAACAAGGACCTCGGCTGGGATCCCTCGAAGGTCAACGTCAATGGCGGCGCGATCGCGATCGGCCATCCGGTCGGCGCGTCCGGCGCGCGCGTGCTGGTGACGCTGCTGCACGAGATGGCGAAGCGCGACGCCAAGAAGGGGCTTGCGACGTTGTGCATCGGCGGCGGCATGGGCATCGCGATGTGCATCGCTCGCGACTAACCACCAGGCGTCACGCACTGGACACATCGTCGCGCGATTGCACTGCACACTACTAACAAAAGGCCCGGCGCACTCGCGTCGGGCCTTTTTGCTTGAAGTTCATCGCACAGCCCTATTTATTCGCTACATAAGAAGAAGCGGGAGGACGGTCATGGGACGTGTTGCGTTGGTGACGGGCGGAACGAGGGGTATCGGGGCGGCGATCAGCAAGGCGTTGAAGGGCGCGGGTTACAATGTTGCGGCATGTTACGCCGGCAATGACGCGGTGGCGGAGAAGTTCAAAAGCGAGACCGGAATTCCGGTCTACAAATGGGACGTCTCGTCATTCGAGGCCTGCGCCGAGGGCGTCAAGCAGGTCGAGGCCGATCTCGGTCCGGTCGACGTGCTGGTCAACAATGCCGGCATCACCAAGGACGGCGCGTTTCACAAGATGACGTCGGAGCAGTGGAGCGCGGTGATCAACACCAATCTCGGCTCGCTGTTCAACATGACGCGCCCGGTGATCGAAGGCATGCGGTCGCGCAAATTCGGCCGCATCGTCAGCATCTCCTCGATCAACGGCCAGAAGGGCCAGTTCGGCCAGGTCAATTATTCCGCGGCCAAGGCCGGCGACATCGGCTTCACCAAGGCGCTCGCGCTGGAGAATGCCAAGCTCGGCATCACGGTGAACGTGATCTGCCCGGGCTACATCAATACCGAGATGGTGCAGGCGGTGCCGAAGGACGTGCTGGAAAAAACCATCCTGCCGCAGATCCCGGTCGGCCGCCTCGGCGAACCCGAGGAGATCGCCCGCGCCGTGATGTTCCTCGCCGCCGACGAGGCCGGCTTCATCACCGGCTCGACGCTGACGGTGAATGGTGGGCAGTATCACGCATAGGATGTCTCTTTCTTCCCCTCTCCCCTTGTGGGAGAGGGTGGCCGCGCGAAGCGCGGACGGGTGAGGGGGGCCGCACGCGACGTCGCCAAACGCCCCCTCATCCGACGCCGACTTCGTCGGCACCACCTTCTCCCACCGAGCGAAGCTCCGCTTCGCGCGGGGGAGAAGGAAGAAACGAGACTTCATGACTCCCCGCACTGCCACCATGATCGGGCTCACCGCCATCCTGATGTGGTCGCTGCTCTCCGTGATGACGGTGGCCACCGGGACGATGCCGCCGTTCCAGCTGATGGCGATGACGTTTGCGATCGGGGCCATGGCGAGTTTCGCGGTGAGGCCGCGGGCGTTGCGCGCGCTCAGGCAGCCGTGGCGGGCCGCGATGGTCGGAATCGGCGGGCTGTTCGGCTACCACGCTTTGTATTTCGTAGCATTGCGGCTGGCGCCTCCGGCGGAAGCCGGCCTCTTGAACTATCTGTGGCCGCTGTTGATCGTGTTGCTGTCCTCCTTCCTGCCCGGCGAAGGGCTGCGCGCGCATCATGTGATCGGCGCGCTGCTCGGGCTGGCCGGCACGGTCGTGCTGCTGTGGGGCAATATCGATCTGGTCGCGACGCCAACGCAATTGGCCGGCTACGCCGCGGCGCTGGCGGCGGCCTTCGTCTGGGCCGGCTATTCGGTGCTGTCGCGCCGCTTCAAGGCGGTGCCGACCGATGCGGTGGCGGGCTTCTGCGCCATCACCGCGCTGCTGGCCGGGGCGGTGCATGTCGTTGCCGAAACCACGGCCTGGCCTGCGTCGCCGCTGGCCTGGATCGCTGTCGCAGCACTCGGCGTGGGTCCGGTGGGGGCGGCGTTCTTCGCCTGGGACATCGGCATGAAGCGCGGCGACATCCGCGTGCTGGGGGCTGCGTCCTACGCGACGCCGCTTTTGTCGACGTCGTTTCTGATCCTGGCGGGCTATGCGCAGCCGAGCGCCAACCTCGCGCTGGCCGCGGCCTTGATCGCCGGCGGCGGGCTGATCGCGGCGAAGGAGTTGCTGCGGAAGAAAAGCGCATAGGCGCGGCTCTTTTTTCCCTCCCCCAAAGCGAAGCGAAGCTTCGCGTGGTGGGGAGGGTGGCCGCGCGAAGCGCGGTCGGGTGGGGGGGCGCCACATGCGCTATCGAGCATGCTGCCACACCCCCCACCCGTCACGTTTGTTCGCGGAGTTTATCATCGGGCCGGCGAAGCCGGACCCGTTGGCTCTCAAACGCGCCACCTCTTGTAATTTGCCGAATGCCGTTTCTGCTAAGCTTGGCGGAGCGGTGGCAGGCGAAAGACCGCATCACCTGAGGGACACCAAGCCCGTTGGGGAGCGTGGGTCTTCGCCTGCCGTTCCATCGAACCCGAACAGTCGCTTGGGCCGCTTTGCGAGCCCGCTTGCGCAAGGATGGGATCAGATGGACGCGATTTACGTTGGCATCGATGTTTCGAAGGACCGGCTGGACGTAGCGGTACGCCCAACGGGCCAGAGTTTTGCGGTCGCCCGAGATGGCGCGGGGATCGACGAACTGATCGGACGACTGAAGGCGATCTCGCCACGGCTGGTAGCCATCGAGGCGACCGGCGGCTTCGAGACGGTTGTCGCAGCGGGCCTCGGCGGAGCAAGCCTGCCGGTGGTGATCGTCAATCCGGCGCAGGTGCGCTTCTTTGCCAACGCGGTTGGCAAGCGCGCCAAGACCGATCCGATCGATGCCATGGTGATCGCGCATTTTGCCGAGGCGACCAAACCGCAGCTGCGTCAGCTGCCCGACGAGATGACGCGCCTGCTTGCCGATCTGGTCGCGCGCCGGCGCCAGATCGTCGAGATGATCGCGGCGGAAAGCCAGCGTGCCCGTCGCGTCAGTAATCCGCGGTTGAAGAAGAGCATCGCCCGGCTGCGCAAGGCGCTGGAGAAAGAGCTGGCTGAACTGGACGACGATATCCGCGATCACGTCCAGGGCACGCCGGCCTGGGCCGAGAAGGAAGATCTGCTGGCCTCGGTCCCGGGCATCGGGCCGACGATTGCCCGCAGCCTAATCGCCGAATTGCCGGAACTGGGCACGCTTGATCGCCGTCAGATCGCCGCGCTTGCGGGTCTGGCGCCATGGACCCGGCAATCCGGCCAATGGCGCGGCAAGAGCTTCATCGGCGGCGGCAGAGCCAGCGTGCGCGGCGTGCTGTTCATGGGCGCCATGGTCGCCGCTCGCTTCAATCCGACGCTCAAACTGTTTCGAGACAAACTCGTTGCCGCCGGCAAGCCCAAGCTGGTGGCGATCATTGCGGTCGCCCGCAAGCTACTCACCATCCTCAACGCCATCCTCCGGGACAAAACGCCATGGCAGCCCAAAAACGCTTGACCCGAAAGACAGTCGCTCCCCACCGCGAAGACGCGGGTGGGAGGGAAAAGAACCGCGTTTCAGCTAGAAGGCATCCACCCCGGCGGCGCCAGTTCGAAGGTTGCGAAATCAAATCCTGGCGCCACGGTGCAGCCGACCAGGGTCCAGTCGCCAGTGGTGCTCGCGGCCTGCCAGGCGTGCGGCGGCACGATGCCTTGCGGCAGTTCGCCGGCCGCGAGATCGGCGCCGAGCCGCAGCACGCGCGAGCCGCTGTCGTCGGCAATGCTCAGCTCCAGCGCTGCGCCGGCGTGCCAGTGCCAGATCTCGACGGCATCGATGCGGTGCCAGTGCGAACGCTCGCCTTTTGCCAGCAAAAAGTAGATCGCGGTCGAGCGCGACCGCCCGTTCGCATCCACCGCAGAATCGCGAAAGGTCTCGCGAAAATGCCCGCCTTCGGGATGCGGCTTGAGGTCCAGCCGGGCGATGATCTCGGCCGCCGTCTCCGTCACGATTTGTTCTTGCGCTCGCGCAACTCGGCGAACACGTCCTCGCCGCTGGCGCCCTTCAGCCGCACGCCGGCCGCGACCGACGGTTCGTCGGCGCGCAGGAACACGTTCCACTTCTTTTCGTCGCCGAGCAGAGTCGGGATGGTCGGCTGGTTCGCCGCGCGCAGCTCCGTGACCTTGGCGGCCCAGGCCTGAAGGTCCGGATTGCCGGGCTCGATGGGCAGCGCGAATTTGACGTTGGAGGCGGTGTATTCATGGCCGCAATACAGCCGGAAATCGTCCGGCAGCGCGCGCAGCTTCAACAGCGACTGCCACATCATCGGATAGGTGCCCTCGAACACCCGGCCGCAGCCTACCGAGAACAGGGTGTCGGCGGCGAACAGCGCCTTTTCATTGTCGAACACGTAAGCGATGTGGTCGAGCGTATGGCCGGGCGTCTCCAGCACGCGGGCCAGCATGTCGCCGACCCGCACCACGTCGCCATTGGCGACGCGCAGATCGACATCGGCGATCGCCGCCGTCTGGTCATGCGGCGCCACGACGCGGCAATTGTACTTGTGCTTGAGCTCTTTGACGCCGCCGACATGGTCGGCGTGGTGGTGCGTGATCAGGATGTCGGTGAGGATCCAGCCTTCGCGCTCCAGCACCTTGATGATGGGCGCGGCCTCCGGCGCGTCGATCGCGGCCGTCATGCGGCTCTGCGGATCGTGGATCAAATAGCCGAAATTGTCGGACAGGCAGGGGAACACGCGAATTTCGGCGGCCATGATATCTCCGGGAATCCTGAACGGTGCTGGGTTCTGACATATGGCGTTAACGTTGCCCCGGCAATGCGAGAATCGGGGCATGCCGACTCCTGCCGACGTGGTAGAAACATTCATGGCCATCGACGTCATCGACCTCCGGGATTTCTATTCGCGCCGCCTGGGCCTCGTGGCGCGGCGGCTCATCAACCGCGGTATCCAGGCGCACTGGCCGGACGCGCACGGGCTGCGCGTGCTGGGGCTGGGCTATCCGACGCCCTATCTCGGCCTGTTCCGGGAGACCTCGGAGCGTTGTATCGCCTTCATGCCGGCGGCGCAGGGCGTCTTGAAATGGCCGACCGACAAGCCGGCGCTGGCCACTTTGGTCGACGAGTTCTCGCTGCCGCTGCCGGATGCCGCGGTCGACCGCATCATTCTGGTCCATGCGCTGGAAATGTCGGACGATCCCGGCGGGTTGCTGCGGGAGATATGGCGGGTGCTGGCGCCGTCCGGCCGGCTGCTGGCGATCATCCCGAACCGCCGCGGCGTCTGGACCCGCACCGAGCACACGCCGTTCGGCCACGGCCGGCCCTATTCGCGCGCGCAGATCACGGACTTGCTGCGCCAGACCTGGTTCACGCCGTCGGCCTGGAGCGAGGCGCTGTTCATGCCACCGTTCGGGGGGGGGTGGTTCCTGCAATCGGCGATGGCCTGGGAGAAGCTCGGCGCCGCGATGGCACTGCCCTTCGCCGGCGTGCATCTCGTCGAGGCCACCAAGCAGGTCTATCGCGCGATCCCCGCGCATCGCGAGCGGACCCGGCTGATCCCGGCGCTGCAGCCGGTGCTGGTGCCGTCGCGGTTGCAGCGCGACGAGGAGGAAGAACTGCCGGAGCCGAAGCCGCAGGGAGGGTGAGGCGCTTCCTGTAGCCCGGATGACAATCCGGGGCCGGCGCATCACATGACGTCCTTTCCCGGATTGCGTCACCGACCCGCGCAAGGCGCGGCCCGCTGACTTCATCCGGGCTACGTCTTCACTTCTCCGCCAGCGGATGCAGGTCGCGCACCAGGCTCTTCAGGCGTTCTTCCACCACATGGGTATAGATCTGCGTCGTCGAGATGTCGGTATGCCCCAGCAGCGTCTGCACGATGCGCAGGTCGGCGCCGTTGTGCAAAAGGTGGCTGGCGAAGGCGTGGCGCAGCACATGCGGGCTGACCAAAGCCGGTGCAATGCCGGAGGCGGCGGCGAGTTCTTTCAGATCGCGGGCGAAATGCTGCCGGGTCAGATGCCCGCTCTCGCCGAACGACGGAAATAGCCATTTCGACGCCGCGGTCTTCTTCGGCTGGGTGGCCTGCAACTCGGCCATCGCGGCGAGATAGGCCGCCATCGCCTGTTTGGCGGTCTCATTGAGCGGCACCAGCCGCTCCTTGTTGCCCTTGCCGCGCACCACGATCATGCGCGCGTCGCGCCTGGCCGCCGTCAGCGGCAGCGACACCAGTTCGCTGACGCGCAGTCCGGTGGCGTACAATACCTCCAGCAGGCAATAGAGGCGCGCCTCGCGCAGCCGCTGGGCGATCGGCGTCGCCAGATTTTCGGCCTGCGATTTCGCCTGCACCAGCATGCGGTCGACGTCGGCGATCGACAGCACCTTGGGCAGGCTGCGGCCGCGCTTGGGGCCGGACAGGATCGCGGCGGGGTCGTCGCTGCGCAACCCTTCGCTGAGCAGGAAGCGGAACAAATGGCGCAGCGCCGACAGCCGGCGCGCCACGGTGGTCGATTTGAAGCCGCGGCCGTCGAGATCCTCGAGGTAATCGCGCAGCAATTGGGTATCGGTGGCCTTGAAGCTGGAGCGGACCCGGCAGGCGAAGTCGGAGAAATCGGCGAGATCGCGGCGGTAGGCGTCCAGCGTGTTCTCGCCGGCGCCCTGTTCGGCGGCCAGCATGTCGAGAAACAGCCCGGCCCATTTGGCATCGGAGGTAGGATTGGTGCTCAACAGAAGACCCTTGCTTGCCAGTGAAGCGGTGCGGCCGTGCGCTCCCTCTCCCATAGGGAGAGGGCTGGGGTGAGGGGTTACGCTCTCTCAATGGCGCAAAGCCCCCTCACCCGGCGCTTCGCGCCGACCTCTCCCCAACGGGGAGAGGTGAAGCAAAGCCGCTCCGCCGGTAATTCTTGTGCAGCCTAGCCGCTATTTCTTGAGAAACTTGTCGGGCTGGATCGTGACCGTCATTTCCCGTGGGCCCGGATTGACGAAATTGGCCAATGCGAACACCACGCCATAGACGAGGCCGCCGATGAGGGCGACGATCGTCAGGAAACGGAACAGGCTGGGCATGGCCGGGGACTCAAAGCGGGTCGAAGGGGGCATTGCGGTGCAGCGCACCCGCCGGGTCGCCACTTCTGTCGGATACAGTTTGACACTCTCGCTGGCAACGCTTGTCGCAGGGCTGGTATAGGTGACGAAAATGCGGCAATCCTTCGTCATCCCAATGCTTTGCCCGCGCAATCCGTTGGCCGCGCATCGTTTTTGCAGGTGAGTTGATGTCCGATACCGTCTTGCCGACCCACAGCACTGCCCAGGAGGCCGCGATCGTCGCGGGCCTCGGCAAGCGCTCGGTCGTGCTGGTCGGCATGATGGGCGCCGGCAAATCGACGATCGGCCGCCGGCTGGCGATGCGGCTGCGGCTGCCCTTCATCGATGCCGACAACGAGATCGAGGCCGCCGCCGGCATGTCGATCCCCGACATTTTCGAGGTCCATGGCGAGCCGCATTTCCGCGACGGCGAGGCGCGGGTGATCGCCCGCCTGCTGGAAAGCGGGCCGATCCTGCTGGCCACCGGCGGCGGCGCCTTCATGCGCGAGGACACCCGCGCCAAAATCCGCGACAGGGCGATCTCGATGTGGCTGAAGGCCGATGCCGACGTGATCCTGCGACGGGTCAAGCGCCGCGCCGACCGGCCGCTCTTGCAGAACGCCGATCCCGCCGCGGTGATCGCCCGGCTGATCGAGGCGCGGCATCCGTTCTACGAGCAGACCGACATCCTGATCGATTCGCGCGACGTGCCGCATGACAGGATCGTCGATGAATGCGTCGTCGCCCTGCACGAGCACCTGTTCCGGCCGCGCCCGGCCTCCGCCATTATCGAACCGACAGGCGATCCCTTGAGCCCGATTTTATGACCTTGCCTATGACCGCCCCCCTGAACCATTCCGCGCCGATCACGGTCGAGGTCGCGCTCGGCGAGCGGGCCTATGACATCATCATCGGCCGCGACGTGCTGCCCTCGCTCGGCGCCCGCATCCTGGCGCTGCGGCCCGGTGTGCGGACCGCCATCATCACCGACCGCACGGTGGCCAGCCACTGGCTGGCGGCCACCGAAGCCTCGCTGGCGGAAGCCGGCATTGCCACCTCGCATTTCATCGTCGAGGACGGCGAGGGCTCGAAGAGCTATGCCGGGCTGGAAAAGGTTTCCGAGGCGCTGGTCGCGGCCAAAATTGAGCGCAACGACCTGGTCATTGCGCTGGGCGGCGGCGTGGTCGGCGATCTCGCCGGCTTTGCCGCGGCGATCCTGCGCCGCGGCGTCGATTTCGTGCAGGTGCCGACCTCGCTGCTGGCGCAGGTGGATTCCTCGGTCGGCGGCAAGACCGGGATCAACTCGCCGCACGGCAAGAACCTGATCGGCGCGTTCCACCAGCCGCTCTTGGTGGTCGCCGATACCGCGGTGCTCGACACGCTGTCGCCGCGCCAGTTTCGCTCCGGCTATGCCGAAGTCGCGAAATACGGCGTGCTCGGGGATGAGGCGTTCTTCGCCTGGCTGGAGGCCAACCATGCCGAGATCGTCCGCGGCGGCGCGGCGCGCGAGCATGCCATCGCTACCTCGTGCCGCGCCAAGGCGGGCGTCGTCGCGCGCGACGAGCGCGAGAACGGCGAGCGCGCGTTGCTCAATCTCGGCCACACTTTCGGCCATGCGCTGGAGGCCGCAACCGGCTTTTCCGACAGGCTGTTCCACGGCGAGGGCGTCGCGGTCGGCATGGTGCTGGCGGCGCAGCTCTCCGCGCAGCTCGGCATGATCGCCGACAGCGACGCCGCGCGCGTGCAGCGTCATCTCGTCGAGTTCGGCCTGCCGACGCGGCTGCAGGACATCGCCGGCTTCACCCAGGAAGGCCTGGCCGACGCCGACGCCCTGATGGCGCTGATGGCGCAGGACAAGAAGGTGAAGCGCGGCAAGTTGACGTTCATTCTGCTCGAAGCGATCGGGCAGGCGGTGATCGCCAATGACGTCGAGCCGGCGGTGGTCAGGAACTTTCTGCAGGCAAAACTGTCGGCATGAGCCTCCCTTGCGTTTTGGCTCGGGCGAACCCACAAGCTCCGTCATTGCGAGGAGCGAAGCGACGCGGCAATCCAGAAGCGGCAAACGCGGCAAGAACTGGATTGCTTCGTCGCAAGGGCTAAGGGGAAAGCCAATTGGCTTTCCCTGACCTCGCAATGACGGCTGAAAAGCCGGTACTTTAATTCAGCCGACCGTCGGCCGCATGAGGCAGCCCGCAGACGTGAAAGAAATATGACTTCCAACGTTGCCAATCTCCTGATCGCCGTGCTGCTGCTGGCGGCCAACGCCTTCTACGTCGCGGCGGAATTCGCGCTGGTGTCGAGCCGCGGCTTTCGCGTCAAGGCGATGGCCGAGCAGAACCGTTTTGGCGCGCGTTTGCTGCAGCAGATGATGAACAACGTCGAGGCCTACCTCGCTTGCTGTCAGCTCGGCATCACCATGGCCTCGCTGGGGTTGGGCTGGGTCGGCGAGCCCACCGTGGCGGCGCTCTTGAAGCCGCTGCTCGAGCCGCTCGGCCTATCGGAATCGGCGGTGCATTTCACCTCGTTCCTGAGCGGCTTTCTGGTGTTCTCCTCGCTGCATATCGTGATCGGCGAGCAGGTGCCGAAGACGCTGGCGATCCGCCAGCCGGAGCCGGTGTCGCAATGGATCGCCTATCCGCTCTATGTTTCCTTCGTACTGTTCTGGCCGCTGAACTGGCTGCTCAACAATGCCTCGCGCGCCACGCTGCGCATGCTCGGCGTGCAGGAAGTGTCGAGCCACGAGATCCTCACTGGCCGCGAGATCCAGGGGCTGGTCGGCGAATCCGCCGAGCACGGCAAGATGGAATCGGGCGAGGCCGAATATATCCAGAACGTGTTTCGCTTCGGCGATCTTGCCGTGTCCGACGTGATGGTCCACCGCACCGCGATGGTGATGCTCAACGCGGATCTGCCGTCGGAAGAACTGGTGCGTGAGGTGCTGACCACCGAATATACCCGCATCCCGCTGTGGCGCGACAAGCCGGAGAACATCATCGGCGTGCTGCATGCCAAGGATCTGTTGCGCGCGATCCGGGCCGTCGACGGCGACACCTCGAAGATCGATGTGGCTTCCATCGCGCTGCCGCCATGGTTCGTGCCGGAGATGCGCCCGCTGTCGGATCAGCTGAAGGCATTCCGCCGCCGCAAGACGCATTTCGCGCTGGTGGTCGATGAATATGGCGAAGTCGAAGGCATGGTGACGCTGGAGGATGTGCTGGAAGAGATCGTCGGCGATATCTCCGACGAGCACGACGTGGTGGTCGCCGGCGTCCGCGCCCAGCCGGACGGTTCCGTGGTGGTCGACGGCTCCGTCCCGATCCGCGATCTCAACCGCGCGATGGACTGGCACCTGCCCGACGAGGAGGCGACGACCGTGGCGGGCCTGGTGATCCACGAGGCGCGCTCGATCCCCGAGCGCGGCCAGAGCTTCACCTTCCACGGCTTCCGGTTTCGGGTGCTGCGCCGCGAGCGCAACCGCATCACCGCATTGCGCATCGGCCCGGTGCCGGTGGAGCCGGAGCCGGTCGGGAAGAAGCCAAGGGCCGGGACGTCGTTCTGATTTTCTAACGAGATAAGAGCAATGGCAGCAGTGCTCCCTTCCCCCTTGCGGGGAAGGGTCGGGGATGGGGGGCCCCACGCGCTGAACTTTCAGCGACGCTCTGTAAAACCTGAATGAAGAAGTCGTTGCTGCATCGCCTGCGCGACATCGCAGAGGTCGTCGCTCGCGGCACCCCCATCCCCGGCCCTTCCCCGCAAGGGGGAAGGGGGCACTACCGCCGGTGTTCGGACCAATTAGCCCGCCTCGCCCTTCGTTCGCGCCTTCAGCGCCAGCGCGTGGATCGGGCCGGCGAGTTCCGCAGCCAGCGTCGCATTGATCATTCGGTGGCGTTCGATCCGGCTCTTCCCTTCGAAGCCGTCCGACACAATATCAACTCGGAAGTGCGTCTCGCCGCCGGGCTGATGGCCGGCGTGGCCTTCATGCAGATGCGACTCGTCGGTCACCTCAAGGCGATCGGGCGCGAAGGCGTCCTGCAGTTTCTTTGAGATGATGTCTTTGACGGTCATGGCAGTTCCTCGCATATCGGCTTAACGTCTTTGCCGCATCATCGTCAATCGCTGGAAATCGGCGCCACTGGGATCATATCCGAATGTCAAGACTTGAAGCTTTTCGCGCGGCGTTGTCATAGTCCGCCATGGCCATCGACTCATCCAAATTCTTCGACTCCATCCGCATCAAGCCCAATAAGCTGAGCGCCAAGCAGCAGGCCGCCGCGCGCGAGGAAGCCGCGATGTGCGAGTGGCCGGAGTGCAAAAACAAGGGGCCGCACCGCGCCCCCAAGGGCCGCGCCAACGACAAGGAATACTGGCACTTCTGCCTGAACCATGTCCGCGAGTACAACCAGTCCTATAATTTCTTCTCCGGCATGACGCTGGACGCGGTGGCGAAGTACCAGAAGGACGCGCTGACCGGCCACCGTCCGACCTGGAAGATGGGCGCCAATGGCAGCAAGGGCAAAGGCAAGTCGCCCGAGGCCGACCTCGAAGGCGCCGCCGATCCGTTCGCAATGTTCTCTGAACTCAACGGCCGCAACCGCTGGCGGCCCGGTCCCGGCGCCAAGGCCGAAGCGCCCAAGGCCGAGACGCGCAAGATTTTCAACGCCGAGCGCAAGGCGCTTCAGGTGATGGGCCTCGGCCCCGACGCCACGCTGGAAACCGTGAAATCGACCTACAAGGCGCTGGTCAAGCAGCACCACCCCGACGCCAATGGCGGCGACCGCTCCACCGAGGATCGCCTGATCGAGATCATCAAGGCGTATAATTATCTGAAGACGGTGGTCCGGGGCTCGTAGGCTCTGTCGTCCCGGCAAGCCCGCGCGTCAGCGCGGGCGCAAGCCGGGACCCATACACGCCATCGACAAGTGGCGGCACGGCCGCAGCGGCCTTCCGTCTCTTATCTCTGGAGGCTATGGATCCCGGCGTTCGCCGGGACGACGGCGGAGAGGGCGGTGGACTTCACAGCTTGCCCGCATTCCCGCCCTCCGTAACATTTGATTAAACATGTCGGCACTCCAGCCGCCTTTATTCCGCCGCATCGCGGTTTCGGCCGCAATTAAGCCCCGCCACCAAGTTTTAACCGTTCGGGTCCAAGGGTATTTGCGCCCGCTTCGCGCGGCCGGGTCGGCTTGCGAGCAGGGGGTGTTGGGGATAATCTGCGGCCCGCTTTGGGCGTAGACGGTTGTTTCGGGGTGAGTTCGCCCCTCGGCTGCGGAGTTTCGTCTTGATATATCGCTCGGACTTTCGCGGCTCGGACCTTCGCGGCCCGCTCGTTCGCGCGCTGGTCATCTCCGCCGTTCTGGCGGCTGGTCTGGCGCTGTCCGGCTGCAACACCGACGAGATGTCGCTCGCCAGCAACGCCAAGGCCAACAAGCCGATTCCGGAAAAGCTCGTCGCCGAGATCGCGGCCAAGGACATGGACCTGCAGTCGCCGATGCTGGTGCGGCTGTTCAAGCAGGAGGCCGAGCTCGAGGTCTGGAAACAGAATCGTTCCGGCCAGTTCGCGTTGCTGAAGACCTATCCGATCTGCCGCTGGTCCGGCGACCTCGGTCCGAAGATCAAGGAAGGCGACCGCCAGGCGCCCGAGGGCTTCTACAACATCACGCCGGCGCAGATGAATCCGCAGTCGTCGTATTATCTGTCGTTCAACATGGGCTACCCCAACGCGTTCGACAAATCGCTGGGGCGCACCGGCTCGCAGCTGATGGTGCATGGCGACTGCTCGTCGCGCGGATGCTACGCGATGACCGACGAACAGATCTCGGACATCTACGCGTTGGGGCGCGAATCCTTCTTCGGCGGCCAGCGCTCGTTCCAGGTGCAGGCCTATCCGTTCAAGATGACGCCCGTGAACATGGCCCGCCACCGCAACAACCCGAACATGCCGTTCTGGAAGATGATCAAGCAGGGCTACGATCATTTCGAGGTGACGAAGCAGGAGCCGAAGGTCGAGTTCTGCGAGAACAAGTACGTGTTCGATCCGGCGCAGCCCGCCAACATGTCGCGCGCGCCTGTCTTCAACGCATCCGCCAAGTGCCCGGCCTATACGGTGACGCCGGAGATCGCCGACGCGGTGGCGCAGAAGCAGCGCGCCGACGACGCCAAAACGGCTGAGCTGGTCGCCAAGGGTGTGGCGATCGCGGCGCGCCGTCCGGACATCGACGGCGGCATGAACCGGATCTTCGCCTCCAAGCTGCCGGAAGCCTCGACCGGCCTGTCGGACCCGATCGTCCCCGGCATCGAAAGCGTCCGCGCGCCGGGCACCATCCCACCGCACGTCAATCCGCCGAAGCCGAACCTTGAGCCGTCCTCGGCGTCGCTGCTGGCGTCGGCGTCGTCGGAAGAGCCGGCGGTCGCCGTCACCCCCGGCACCAAGGTCGCCTCGGCCTCGTCGGAAGGCGGCTTCTTCAGCAACCTCGCCAAGAAGGTCGGCATCGGCGGCTCCTCGGAGACCACGGCGAGCGCCACGCCGGCTTCGACCGCAGCCACCATTGCCGCCAAGTCCAAGCCAACGCCCGCGGCCAAGCCTGCTGTTTCTGTGGCCGCCAAGCCGGTGCTGACGCCGGCCGACGCCACCAAGCAGGCCAGCGCCGCCCCGCGCCCGCCGTCGAAGCCGACTGAGCAGGGCGCTTTGCTGTCCGGCGCAGCCTCGGTGGTGCCCGCCAACAGTTTTGATACGCGGTTCTCGGCCGCCAAGTAGGGCTGATGGTCCGGAGCGACGATCGCTTCGTTCGAGCCCGCGGACCCCCATCCCCGACCCTTCCCCGCAAGGGGGAAGGGGGCATTAGCCGCGGTGCTTCTTAGCGAGCAAGCTAAGTGCATCGCGTGTAAGCTCATGAGACCTAGCTGATCCGACTTCGTCAGTTCGCTTATATTAGTTCGCAGTAATTTCGCTTTGGCAGCAGTGCTCCCTTCCCCCTTGCGGGGAAGGGTCGGGGATGGGGGCGCCACGAGCGCTTTCGCCAGAATTAGGCTCGATCATGCAAGATCGACAACGACAATTTGCCAAGCAGTTAAGGGCCGATCCGACGGATGCCGAGCGCGTGCTGTGGCCGCGGTTGAAGCACGATATCGAGCTTGGTGGATCGCACTTCCGGCGGCAGGCGTTGATCGGGCCGTTCATTGTCGATTTCGTAAGTCGCAAGGCCAGGCTGGTGATCGAGCTCGATGGCGGGCAGCATCACGAGAACCGCGCGGCGGATGATTGTCGCACGAGATTCATCGAAGCCCGTGGCTACCGGGTGCTTCGGTTCTGGAATCACGAGGTGCTGGGGAATCTGGATGGCGTGCTTCAGGTCATCCAGAGCGTGGTGACCCCCATCCCTGCCCCTTCCCCGCAAGGGGGAAGGGGGCACGACGCGCGGCGTATCGGGCTAAAGTAATCAAAGCGAAGGCCCATCAGCTCCCTTCCCCCTTGCGGGGAAGGATTGGGGATGGGGGTGCCGCAGGCGACAGCTTCTCAATAAGAACCCGTAACCTCAGCCCTCACGCATACCTTCCGTGGCAGTGCTTGTACTTCTTGCCGGAGCCGCACGGGCAGTCTTCGTTGCGGCCGACCTTGCCCCAGGTGTCCGGCCTGTTCGGATCGCGGGCGGCGATCTGCTCGGCGGTGGGCGGTGCCAAAGCGGCGCTCGCGAATGCCACTTCGTCTTCGCCGGTATTGTAGTCGAGCTTGTGCGCTTCCATCGGTGGCAGCTCGGGCTGCACGTCCGGCGGCACGATCTCGACGCGCATCAATTGCGCCGTCACCGCCTCGCGCAGGTTGGCGATCATCGCCTCGAACAGGTTGTAGGCTTCCGCCTTGTACTCCTGCAGCGGATCGCGCTGGCCGTAGCCGCGCAGGCCGATCACCTGGCGCAGATGATCCAGCATCACCAGATGCTCGCGCCACAGATGGTCGAGCGTCTGCAGCAGAATGGTCTTCTCGACGTAACGCATCACGTCGGGACCCCATTGCGCCACCTTGGCGGCCATGTGCTCGTCGGCCTTCGCCTCGATGCGGTTCAGCAGCTCCTCGTCGGCGATGCCTTCTTCCTTGGCCCATTCCTCGACCGGCAGGTCGATGTCGATGACGCGCTGCAGCTCTTCCTTCAGACCGGCCACATCCCACTGCTCGGCATACTGGTTTTCCGGGATGTGCTTGGTGACGAGGTCCTCGACGAAAGCGCGGCGCATGTCGGCGACGGTGTCGGCGACGTTCTCGCTCTTCATCAGGTCGACGCGCTGCTCGAAGATCACCTTGCGCTGGTCGTTCTGCACGTCGTCGTATTTAAGCAAGTTCTTGCGGATGTCGAAGTTGCGCGCCTCGACCTTCTGCTGCGCCTTCTCCAGCGCCTTGTTGATCCACGGATGGATGATGGCTTCGCCTTCCTTGAGGCCGAGCCGGGTCAGCATGGAATCCAGCCGGTCGGAGCCGAAGATCCGCATCAGGTCGTCTTCCAGCGACAGGAAGAACTTCGAGCGGCCTGGATCGCCCTGGCGGCCGGAGCGGCCGCGTAGCTGGTTGTCGATGCGGCGGGACTCGTGGCGCTCGGAGCCGATGATGTAGAGGCCGCCGGGGCGCGTCGCGGTCTTGGCGGGCTTGGAGCCCTTGGCGGGCTCGATTTCGGCCGTTTCCTTGGCGGCCAGCACCATCTCGCGGAATTTGGCGATCTCGGCCTTGATCTCCTCGATCTTGGCGGTCTTCTCGGCCTCGTCGGTGATGTCGGCGGTCTCGATCTGCGAGCGCATTTCGAGGGATCCGCCGAGTTTGATGTCGGTGCCGCGGCCGGCCATGTTGGTGGCGATGGTGATGGCGCCGGGGACGCCGGCTTCGGCGACGATATAGGCTTCCTGCTCGTGGAAGCGCGCGTTCAGCACCGCGAACAGCTTGCCGGGCTTGCCGGCGCGGGCAGCGGCGTAGAGCTTGTCCATCGCCTTCGGCTTGTCGAATTCGAGCTGCTTGTAGCCGTGCTTCAAGAGGTACTCGCCGAGCAGTTCGGACTTCTCGATCGAGGCGGTGCCGACCAGGACCGGCTGCATGCGCGAATTGGCGCGCTCGACCTCGGCCATGATCGCGGCGTGCTTCTCGTCCTGGGTGCGGTAGACTTCGTCGTCCTCGTCCATGCGGCCGATGCCGACATTGGTCGGCACTTCGACGACTTCCAGCTTGTAGATGTCGAACAATTCGTCGGCTTCGGTCAAAGCCGTGCCGGTCATGCCGGCCAGCTTGGCGTACATGCGGAAGTAGTTCTGGAAGGTGATCGAGGCCAGCGTCTGGTTTTCCGGCTGGACAGTGACGTGTTCTTTCGCTTCCAGCGCCTGGTGCAGGCCTTCCGAATAGCGCCGGCCCTGCATCATGCGGCCGGTGAATTCGTCGATGATGATCACCTCGTCGTCGCGGACGATGTAGTCCTTGTCCTTGTTGAACAGCGAATGGGCGCGCAGCGCCTGGTTGATGTGGTGCACGACGGAGACGTTCTCGACGTCATACAGCGTCTCGCCCTTGAGCTGGCCGGCGTCGCGCAGCAGGGTCTCGATCTTCTCCATGCCGGCTTCGGTCAGCGTCACGGTGCGCTGCTTCTCGTCGACCTCGAAATCGGTCTTCTTCTCGAGCTTGGGCAGGAAGGTATCGATGGTGTTGTAGAATTCCGAGCGGTCGTCGAGCGGGCCGGAGATGATCAGAGGCGTGCGCGCCTCGTCGATCAGGATCGAGTCCACTTCGTCGACGATGGCGTAGAAGTGGCCGCGCTGGACCATGTCCTCCAGCCGGTACTTCATGTTGTCGCGCAGATAGTCGAAGCCGTATTCGTTGTTGGTGCCGTAGGTGATGTCGCAGGCATAGGACGCCTGGCGCTCGGCATCATCCAGGCCGTGCACGATCACGCCGGTGGTCAGGCCAAGGAAGCTGTAGATCTGGCCCATCCAGCCGCTATCGCGCTTGGCGAGGTAATCGTTGACGGTGACGACGTGGACGCCCTTGCCGGCCAGCGCATTGAGATAGACGGCGAGGGTCGCGACCAGCGTCTTGCCTTCGCCGGTCTTCATCTCGGCGATGTCGCCCTCATGCAGCACCATGCCGCCAATCAGCTGGACGTCGAAATGGCGCTGACCGAGCGTGCGCTTGGCGGCTTCGCGCACCGTGGCGAAAGCGGGCACCAGGAGTTCGTCGAGCGTCTTGCCGGCGGCGATCTGCGCCTTGAATTCTGAAGTGCGGGCCTTGAGCGCCTCGTCGGAGAGAGCGGCGATTTCCGGCTCCAGCGCGTTGATGGCGGCCACGCGCGTCGAGTAGGCCTTGATGCGGCGGTCATTGGCGGAGCCGAAGAACTTGCGGGCGAGCGCGCCGATCATAACGAAATCCTGTCTTTGCAGTTCGGCGTTGCCGCCGTGAGGTAGTCAGCGGGGCAAATGGCCCCCGGAACGCATCGGGCCAGAGGCCCGATCGGGCCGGCCATGATGTGTGGGAAAGAGGGTATCAAGGGTTCACTGGCGAAAGCGTTCCAATGGCAGGGGCACAGCCGAAAATGCGCATAGCCACCGGCCAGTTTTGCAGAGATATGGCTGGGGCAGAGGGTTGTCAACGGCGGCGCTTGGTCGCGAACCTGTCAAGGATTTCATCATTTTGACAGAGTTTTCGCGTTGCCAAGAGGGGTCGTTTAAGTGACTGTCCCGCCGACCCCGATAGCCCACCTTCCCCCGAGATAAGGATTTTCCATGACCATCGTATCGCCCGCCAAGAAACCGGGCCAGCGCCCGGGGCTCGCACTGGCCGCCCTGACCGGCGCCTTCGCGATGGCAATGCTGTCCAGCTTCCCGGTCTATGCCCAGGGGGCCGATGCCGCCAACCCCGTCCTGGCCAAGGTCAACGGCTCCGAGATCCGCGCCAGCGATGTCGCTCTGGCGGAAGAAGAACTCGGCCCCAGCCTGGCGCAGATGGATCCGGCGACCAAGAAGGACAACGTGCTGTCGTTCCTGATCGATATGAAGATCGTCGCCAAGGCGGCCGAGGACAAGAAGATCGCCGACCGCGAGGACTTCAAGACCAAGCTAGCCTTCGCCCGCAACCGGCTGCTGATGGACAATCTGCTGGCCGTCGAAGGCAAGGCCGCGGTGACCGATGACAATATGAAGAAGGTCTATGAGGACGCCGCCAAGCAGATCACCGGCGAGGCCGAGGTTCATGCAAGGCACATCCTGGTCGAGACCGAGGCCGAGGCCAAGACGATCGCGGATGAGCTGAAGAAGGGCGCCGACTTCGCCGAACTGGCGAAGAAGAAGTCTAAGGACCCAGGTGCGGCCGATGGCGGCGATCTCGGCTTCTTCACCAAGGACCAGATGGTGCCGGAATTCTCCGCCGTGGCGTTCGCCATGGAGCCCGGCAAGATCTCGGATCCCGTGAAGTCGCAGTTCGGCTGGCACATCATCAAGGTCGAGGAAAAGCGCAACCGCCAGGCCCCGGCCTTCGAGCAGGTCAAGCCGCAGATCGAGACCTATGTCGTACGCAAGGCGCAGGCCGACTACGTCACCGGCCTTCGCGCCGCCGCCAAGGTCGAGCGTATGGACCAGGCGGCAGCCACCCCGGAAGTCGCCAAGCCCGCCGAAGCCCCGAAGGCCGACGCGCCGAAGCCTGCCGACAGCAAGATGGCCCCTGCGAAGAAGTAAGCCTGAGCGTGACGCGCTGATCTTCCCTCTCCCCTTGTGGGAGAGGGTGGATCGACCGCGAAGCGGTCGAGACGGGTGAGGGGGCCACAAGCTCCGAGCCTGGAATTACCCCTCATCGGACCGCGCTTCGCGCGGCCACCTTCTCCCACAAGGGGAGAAGGGACGATGGAGCCGCTGCGTTCGAGCATCCTTGTTCAAGTGACGATCCCGACAAAAAGCCCGCTCTTTTCGCAGAAAGCGGGCTTTTTGCTGTCCGGGAGTAACCTCAGCCGATCTTGCGGCCGATATCGAGAAATTTCTGCCGGCGCTGCTGGCGGATGGTGGCGGCATCCAGCCCGCGCATGTCGTTGAAGGCCTGCGCAATGGCGTCGCCGGTGGTGGCGATCATCGAGGCGGCATCGCGGTGGGCGCCGCCGGCGGGCTCTTTCAGGATCTGGTCGATCACGCCGAAGCGCAGCAGGTCCTGCGCGGTGATCTTCATGTTGGTGGCGGCTTCCTGGGCCTTGGTGGAATCTCGCCACAGGATCGAGGAGGCCGCTTCCGGCGAGATCACGCTGTAGATCGCGTGCTCCAGCATCAACACGCGGCTGGCGGTGGCGATCGCGATCGCGCCGCCGGAGCCGCCTTCACCGATGATCACGGCGACATTGGCAACGCCGAGCCCGAGGCAGGCGTCGGTCGAGCGCGCGATGGCTTCCGCCTGGCCGCGCTCTTCCGCGCCGATGCCGGGGTAGGCGCCGGCGGTATCGACCAGCGACAGAACGGGAATGCCGAAGCGGTCGGCCATCTCCATCAGGCGCACCGCCTTGCGGTAGCCCTCGGGGCGCGCCATGCCGAAATTGTGCTTCAGCCGGCTTTCGGTGGTGTTGCCCTTTTCCTGGCCGAGTACGCAGACCGCCTCGCCGCGAAACCGGCCGAAGCCCCCGACCATCGCCTCGTCGTCACCGAACTTGCGGTCGCCGGCCAATGGCGTGAATTCGGTGATCAGCGTCTCGATGTAATTCATGCAATGCGGCCGCTGCGGATGCCGCGCGACCTGGGTCTTCTGCCACGGCGTCAGGCTCGCATAGAGCTCGTGCAGCGCGGACGCCGCCTTGTCCTCGATGCGAACGATTTCCTCGCCGATGTCGCTGCCGCCAGCGGCCAGCGCGCGCAGCTCATCCACCTTCGCGTCGAGTTCGGCGACAGGCTTTTCGAAATCGAGATAAGAGCGCATGTTTTCGGACATTCAATGGATATGGGGGCGCAGGCGGGCGGGCGAAACAGCTATCGCAGGCTTTTCAAGTCAAAATGCGGCGGAAGTCAAGCAGGCGAAGGAAATGGCGTTATAGATCAAACAGTTAATTTCATGGCGGCGATCCGCGCGGTCGCGATCGGCGGGGCGCCGCGGGCTGAACGCCGATTTCGCGGCGGTGTCGCAGAGCTCTCATCGGACGGCCGCAGCGGCTGCCTGCACCTGGCGGCGGCGACGCCACCACCACGTCGCAGCACCCGCGAGCGCGGCGATCACCATGACCGCCGGAATCCAGATCTGCTTGCCGTAGCCGGTCGCGTGCGGCAGGCCGCTATAATGGTGTAGCATCGACACCGCCAACACGCCGGGCAGGACATGCGCCGGTGCCCAGAGCATGACCGCGGAGACATTGATCCCGTAGAACTTCAGCGGGCGCATGCCGAGCGCGCCGGCGGTGACGGGCACGAAGGCGCGGATCGGCGGCACGAAGCGGCCAAACAGCACCGCCAGCACGCCGAAGCGATGGAAGAACGCCTCGCTTTGCGCGATCAGTGCGGGGTATTTCGACATCGGCCAGGCCTCGAGAATGCGCTGTTGTCGCACATGCCCGGTCCAGAACGCCACGCCGTCGCCGATCACGGCCCCGGCGGCCGCCGCCAGCAGCACGCCGATCAGGTCGAGATCGCCAGACGGCACCAGCGCACTCAGCGCCAGAATGATGGTCGAGCCGGGAATAACCGAGCCGACCACCGGCACCGCTTCCAGCATGGCGGCTAGAAACAGCACGAGATAGCCGAGCCAGGCATGCAAGGCTACGAAATGGGTCAGAGATTCAATCCAGGAAGCCACGCAATATCCGTTCCGTCGCCAGCGCGCCGTTCATTGCAGATACGAATACAACCGCTGATCGGGCGATGAGATCCGCAAATCGAGCTGCCACAACGTGGTGCGCAGCATTTCTGATTCGCAGGGCTGCCCTCCAAAAATATCCTGCCAATCTATCTTGATGATATTGCAACGGAACTTTGATGGCCGGGTGGGCTTTGTCCGGCAGCATTGGTCTGCTACGTTCGCCGCAGCACCCATTCGCAGCCATTGTGACTGGTTTCGGAAAATCCGGGACCACGGAGGATTGATGACCGCCGCCATGACCAAACCGCAAGAAATCACCGGATCGCCCAGCGGCATCCCCGACATCAAGCTGTCGGTCCGGAAGGTGTTCGGCATCGATTCCGACCTCGAAGTGCCCGCATTTTCCAACGGCGACCCGCACGTCCCGGACGTCGATTCCGATTACCGCTTCGACCGCAATACCACGCTGGCGATCCTGGCGGGCTTCGCGCGCAACCGTCGCGTCATGGTGACCGGCTTCCACGGCACCGGCAAATCGACCCATATCGAGCAGGTCGCCGCCCGCCTGAACTGGCCGTGCGTGCGCGTCAATCTCGACAGCCACATCAGCCGCATCGATCTGGTCGGCAAGGATTCGATCGTGGTGCGCGACGGCAAGCAGGTCACGGAATTCCGCGACGGTATCCTGCCCTGGGCACTGCAGAACAACATCGCGCTGGTGTTCGACGAATATGACGCCGGACGCCCCGACGTGATGTTCGTGATCCAGCGCGTGCTGGAAGTCTCCGGCCGCCTGACGCTCCTGGACCAGAACAAGGTGATCAAGCCGCACCCGTCGTTCCGGCTGTTCTCGACCGCCAATACGATCGGCCTCGGCGACACTTCGGGCCTGTATCACGGCACCCAGCAGATCAACCAGGGTCAGATGGACCGCTGGTCGATCGTCACCACGCTGAACTATCTCGCCCATGACGAGGAAGTCGAGATCGTGCTGGCCAAGGCCAAGCATTATCGCACCAATGAGGGCCGCGACATCGTCAACAAGATGGTGCGCCTCGCCGACCTCACCCGCAACGCCTTCGCCAATGGCGACCTGTCGACGGTGATGAGCCCGCGCACGGTGATCACCTGGGCCGAGAACGCCGATATTTTCAGCGACATCGGCTTCGCATTCCGCGTCACCTTCCTCAACAAGTGCGACGAACTGGAGCGATCGCTGGTCGCGGAGTTCTACCAGCGATGCTTCAATGCGGAATTGCCGGAGAGCTCGGTGAACGTCGCGCTGAGCTAAAAGACTTTTCTTGTTTCCCCTCCCCCCTTGTGGGGGAGGGTGGATCGAACACGCGTAGCGGGTTCGAGACGGGAGAGGGGGCGCAGCAGAATACGACCCCTCTCCCGCCTTAGCTCCGCCGTAGCCGATGCAATGCATCGGCGTTATTTTATAACGGCGGCCGGAAGGCCGCCTACGCACCCTCTCCCGCAAGGGGAGAGGGGAAGAAAGCGACGGCGATGAGCACGACACCCACCACCAACAAATTCCGCACCGGCGCCAAAGAAGCGCCGACCGAGCCGTTCAAGCGCGCGGTGACGTCGTGCCTGCGGGCGATCTCGAAATCGCCAGAGCTGGAAGTGACCTTCGCCGCCGAGCGGCCCGGCCTGTCGCCGGGCAAGGCGCGGCTGCCGGAGCCGGCGCGCAAGATGAGCAAGCGCGATGCCGCGATCGTGCGCGGTTACGCTGATTCCATCGCGCTGAAGCTCGCCTGCCACGATCCGAAAGTGCATCGCAAGCTGATGCCGGGCAATCCGCAGGCGCGCGGCGTGTTCGAGGCGGTCGAGCAGGCGCGTGTCGAGGCGATCGGCTCGCTCCGCATGGCAGGCGTCGCCAAGAACCTCGGCGCGATGCTCGACGATCATTTTCATCGCGGCAAGTTCGACGAGATCACCGACCGCGCCGACGCGCCGCTGGCGGATGCGCTGGCGATGCTGGTGCGCGAGCGCCTGACCGGCCTGGCGCCGCCGAACGCGGCGAAAAAGATGGTCGACCTGTGGCGTCCGATTCTCGAAGACAAGATCGGGCACCGCCTCGACCAGCTTACGGGCTTTACCGAGAACCAGGCCAAGTTCGGTGACGCCGTGCATGACCTGTTGTCCGCGCTCGAACTCGGCGACGAGCGCAACGCCGATTCCGAGGACGACCAGAGCGAGGACGACGAGCGCCAGGGCGAGAACGACCAGGCCGGCGCCGAAGGTTCGCCGGAGAGCGACGCCTCGCAGGAAATGAACGCCGACCAGGCTGAGGCGACCTCCGACGAGATGTCCGACCAGTCGATGGAAAGCGCCCAGGCCTCGACCTCCGACACCTTCGATGAAGGCGAGACGGGCGAGGACGAGACGCCGGGCGAGGCGACACGGCCGAATTCCCGCGGCGCCAACGAACTGCGCGGGCCGGAATATCATGCCTTTGCGCCGAAATTCGACGAGGTGATCGCCGCCGAGGACCTCTGCGACCATGACGAGCTGGAGCGGCTGCGCTCCTATCTCGACAAGCAGCTCGCGCATCTGCAGGGCATCGTGGCGCGGCTCGCCAACCGGCTGCAGCGCAAGTTGATGGCGCAGCAGAACCGCGCCTGGGATTTCGACCTCGAGGAGGGCATCCTCGATCCCGCGCGGCTGTCGCGCGTGGTCACCGATCCGCACCATCCGTTGTCCTTCATGCACGAGAAGGAAGCGACGTTCCGCGATACCGTGGTGACGCTGCTGCTCGACAATTCCGGCTCGATGCGCGGCCGCCCGATCACGGTGGCGGCGACCTGCGCCGACATTCTGGCGCGTACGCTCGAGCGCTGCGGCGTCAAGGTCGAGATTCTCGGCTTCACGACGCGGGCCTGGAAGGGTGGACAGTCGCGCGAGGCGTGGCTCGCCGCCGGCAAGCCCGCGAACCCGGGTCGTCTCAACGATCTGCGCCACATCATCTACAAGTCGGCCGATGCGCCGTGGCGCCGGGCGCGCAAGAATCTCGGGCTGATGATGCGCGAGGGGCTGCTGAAGGAAAATATCGACGGAGAGGCGCTCGACTGGGCGCACAAGCGCCTGCTTGGCCGCTCCGAGCAGCGCAAGATCCTGATGATGATTTCGGATGGCGCGCCGGTCGACGATTCCACGCTGTCGGTCAATCCCGGCAATTATCTGGAGCGCCACCTGCGCCACATCATCGAGGAGATCGAGACCCGCTCGCCGGTCGAGCTGATCGCGATCGGCATCGGCCATGACGTGACGCGCTATTATCGCCGCGCCGTGACCATCGTGGACGCCGAAGAACTCGGCGGCGCGATTACCGAGAAGCTGGCGGAATTGTTCAGCGAAACGTCAGGCGCCGCGCCGACCGGCCGCCGCCGGCGCAAGACGCATTAGTATACTTATGACAGCGCTCCGGCCTGAGTGCTCCCTCCCCCCTTGCGGGGGAGGGTCGGGGAGGGGGGTAACCACAAGCGACGTCGCCCGTGGCACCCCCACCCCCGGCCCCTCCCCGCAAGGGGGAGGGGGGACGATAGCGCGGCGTTTTATTCGCGCGCCGATCGTTGCCATTGCTGCTTTTATGTTCTCATCTCTCGCTCACGCCCAAACCATTCCCGCCACTCCGCCGCCGACCCGCGAGCCTGTCTCGATCGAGGTCGACGCCCGCCCGGTCCCATCCTTCGACACCCGCGATCGCAGCCATGTGCAGTTCGGCCAGTTGCGCTATCGCAGCGGCCTGATCCTCACCTCGAAATATCGCGACTTCGGCGGCCTCTCCGGCATCCGGCTGGATGCCAGGGGCGAGGGCTTCGTCTCGATCAGCGACCAGGGCAACTGGTTCACCGGCAAGATTGCGTATAGCGGCAAGGCGATGGTCGGCCTGACCGATGTCGAGGCGGCGCCGATCCTGGGCCCCGATGGTCGCGCCATCACCGCGCGCAAATGGTATGATAGCGAGTCGATCGCGGTCGATGGGCCGACCGTCTATGTCGGCCTCGAGCGGGTGCACCAGATCCTGAAATTCGATTTCGGACGCGATGGCGTGCGCGCCCGCGCCGAGGTGCTTCCGCAGCCGCCGGGCATGCGCAAGCTGCCGTCCAATGGCAGCCTGGAATCGCTGGTGGTCGGTCGCAAGGGTCTTGCGCTGGCGGGAACGTTGATCGCGATTTCCGAACGGGGCCTCGATCCCGCTGGCAACATCATGGCCTGGCTGATCGGCGGCAAGGCGACGGCGACGTTCTCGGTGCGCCGCACCGACAGCTACGACATCAGCGACGCCGCGCAGCTGCCGACCGGCGACCTGCTGGTGCTGGAGCGCAAATTGTCGCTGCTCGGCGGCGCCGGCATTCGCATCCGCCGCATCGCTCTGGCGTCGATCGCCGCCGGCGCCACGGTGGATGGTCCCTCGATTTTCGATGCCGACTTAGGCCACGAAATCGATAATTTCGAAGGCCTCGATGTTCATGTCACCGAAGACGGCGACACCGTGCTGACGCTGGTATCCGACGACAATTTCTCAATGCTGCAACGGACGCTGCTGCTGCAGTTCACGTTGGTGGAATAACGGCGCGCTGCAGTTCGCCCCGCAGCACGCCCCGCGCAGGGCGCCTAGGCCGCCCGGGTCTTGGCGTCGTGCGCTTCGATCAGGGCCCGGATCTCGGCGGCGGGTTTGGCGGCGCTGAACAGCCATCCCTGAATCTCCGTGCAGCCGAGCGTGCGCAGCAGTTCTTTCTGGGCCTGCGTCTCGACGCCTTCCGCAGTGGTGATCATGTCGCGCGAGGACGCAATGGTGACCACCGCCTGCACGATCGAGGAGGATCCTTTCGGTTCGGCGATTTCGGTCACGAAGCAGCGATCGATCTTGATCTTGTCGAACGGGAAGCGTTGCAAATAGCTCAGCGACGAGTAGCCGGTGCCGAAATCGTCGAGCGCGATCCGCACGCCAATGGCGCGAAGTCCGTGCAGAACGGTCAGGGCGACCTCGTCGTCGCGGATCAGCACGGCCTCGGTAATCTCGAGCTCGAGTCGCGCCGGTGCCAGTCCGGATGCAGCCAGCGCCGCGGCAACCTTGATCGACAAAGTGTGGCTGCGAAACTGGACCGGCGAGACGTTGACCGCCAGCTTGATGTCCTGCGGCCAACCCGCGGCTTCCTTGCAGGCGGTGGTCAGCACCCATTCGCCGAGCTGGTTGATGACGCCGATTTCCTCGGCGACCGGAATGAAATCGGCGGGCGAAACCACACCACGCCGGGGGTGACGCCAACGCAGCAAGGCCTCGCATCCCGATATGCTGTCGTCGGCCAGCTTGAGCAACGGCTGGTAGTACACCTCAAAGCCGCCCGAGGTCAGATTGCCGCCGGCGATGGCATCGCGCAAATCGTGCTCGAGGGCGCGGCGGCTTTGCACGCGCGCGTCCATTTCCGGCTCGAAGAAACGATAGGTGCGGCGGCCGTCGGCCTTGGCGCTGTACATCGCCAGGTCCGCGTTCCTCAGCAATTGGTCAAGGTCGCTGCCGTCCTGCGGCGCAAGGGCGACGCCCATGCTGGCGTCGGTCAGCAGACGATGGCCGAGACATTCGAACGGCTCGCGGATGGCCGTGTGGATGCGCTCCATCAGGTCGACGAGTTCATCGCGATTTTTCAGGTCGGTCCGTACGATGGCGAATTCGTCGCCGCCCAGCCGCGCGACCACGTCGGTGTTGCGCACGCAGTCTTTCAGCCGCTTGGCCACCTCCGTCAGCAGCGCGTCGCCGACCGAATGGCCGAGGGAATCATTGATGCTCTTGAATTCGTCCATGTCGACATAGATCACGGCGCATTGCTGGCCTCGCGAAATCCACCCCAGCTCCTGCGATAGCATCTTGTGAAACAGCGCCCGGTTGGGAAGGTCGGTGAGCGTGTCGTAATGCGCCAGATGGGCGATGCGTTCTTCCACACGGTGGCGCTCGGTGATGTCCTCGTGGGTGACGACCCAGCCGCCATCGGTGATCGGCTGGCACTGCAGATGGATCACGCGCCCGTCGTTCAGGGAAATGGTCCTGGCGTGCCGGGTCTTGACCGTTTCGAGGACCTTCATCGAGAGCGTGTCGAGATCGTCGCCGTCGCAAGCGCCGTTGATGCGGTGATGGGCCAGGGCCTCGCGCAGCGGCATGCCCTGCCAGATGGTGTCGCGGGGCAAATGATACATATCGAGATAGCTCTGATTGACGATCACGGCGCGCGCGTCGGCATCGAACATCAGCAGGCCCTGCGTCATGTTGTTGATTGCCTTCCTGAGCCGCTCCCTCTCCAGCTTGAGCTGCGCGCGCGACAATTGGTTCTGCTGGCGGACCTGGCCGATGACCAGATACAAAACGCCGATGACCAGCAACGCCGCCAGCAGGGCGGCAATGACGGTCACTCGCCTCACCGCGTACCAATCGACCAGCACGCGATCGAGTGGGGTGCTGGCGACGATTGCCAGCGGGAAGCCTGGGATCCGCTGGATCGACGACATTCGCTCGCGTCCGTCGATGATGCCGGTGTGGATCAGGGTCGACGGCTCGACGCTCGTTTCTATCCGGGACAGGGCAACATCGGGCGTGAAGCTCTTGCCGATCATGTCGTTCACGTGCGGAAAACGAGCCAGCAAAGTGAACGTCTCATTCCACAGCGCTATCGTGGAATCCTGGCTCGGCGATACCGTGGCGAAGAAGGCCTGGAATTGCTCTGGCGCCACATGGCGGGTCACCACGCCGAGGAATTCACCGTTCGGCCCCATAAGCCGTCGGGCGAACAGCAAGCGTGGCTGATCGCTGATCGGGCTGAGGATCAACTCCGAAACCTCCTCGTTGGCGTTGCCCCCGGCGTCCTTGAGCTGCTGAAAATACTTGCGGTCTCCGAAATTGACGTGCACGGCCGGCCGGCCCTGGGTGGAGTTTATCAGCCAGCCCTCGGCATCGAGGATGTTGAGGGTGCTGCTTACCTTGCTGTTCAGCTTGGCCTTCAGCCTGATGTGCTCCTCGGTCGTGCTCATGAGTTCGATGAAGCGTTCCGGCGTCACGACGCCGGCAAGCTGCAGATGGATCGAAATGTCACGCTGAACGCGATCGAGATCGCTGAATTCCTTTTCGTAGTGGCGCGTCAACAGCACCAGTCTGTTTTCCTGCTCGCGACGATGGTTCTCGAGCGCGCTGTCGCGGAAGCTGATGATCGTCAGGGTGGCCGCGAGAATGATGGCGCCCAAAAGGACGACGCCGGTCGCGATCAGCCAACGGACGGGATTTCGCCGCTTCCCCGCGCCATCCAGCCGATGCTTCCGTCCCCGCCAGCCCATGTCGTCCCCCTGAAAGTTCCAAACTAGGGTTCCATAAGTGGAGAGAGTGTTACTGAAAACGGTAAACGACGGCCATATGCGGTACCTGGATCATTTCATCCCGGTAAAAATATTTGATGAAGCGGTCGTGGCGTCAGGGTCAGGCGTGGACGCCGCAGCGCGTCTGCAGTGCTGCGGTGAGATGGTCGAGGCGAAACGCAGCGCGCGGCTGGTATCCGGGTGTCGCCAACGCTCAGGCCGCCGCAGCCCTGGTGCGGAGCGCTTCGATCAGCCGACGTACCTCGGCGGCGGGTTTCGCGGCACTGAACAGGTAGCCCTGCATCTCGGTGCAGCCCAGCGCGCGCAGCAATTCCTTCTGCTGCTGGGTTTCCACGCCCTCCGCGGTGGTCGTCATGTGCCGCGAGGCGGCGATGTTGACCACCCCCTGAACGATCACCGACGAACCGTGCGGCTCGGCGATATCGGTCACGAAGCAGCGGTCGATCTTGATCTTGTCGAACGGAAAGCGCTGCAGGTAGCTCAAGCTGGAATAGCCGGTGCCGAAATCATCGAGCGCGATCCGCACGCCGATTTCCCGCAACTGATGCAGGATCGTCAGCGCGACGTCGTCGTCGCGGATCAGGACGGCTTCGGTGATCTCCAGTTCCAGCCGTTGTGCCGGCAGGCCCGAATGGGCCAGCGCTGCGGCCACCTTCAGGGCCAGCGACTGGCAGCGAAACTGGAGCGGCGAGACGTTCACGGCGACGCGGATATCGTCCGGCCATGTCGCCGCCTCGCTGCAGGCCGTGTCGAGGACCCATTCGCCAAGCTGGCTGATGACACCGATTTCCTCGGCGACCGGAATGAATTCGGCCGGCGAGATCATGCCGCGCTCGGGATGCTGCCAGCGCAGCAGGGCCTCGCAGCCGACGATGCGGTCGTCGGACAGATCGACCAGCGGCTGATAGTAAACCTCGAAGCCGCCTTCCCGGAAGCCGCCATGGGCGATGGCCTGGCGCAGATCCAGCTCCAGCATGCGGCGGGCGCGGACCTTGGCGTCCATTTGCGGTTCGAAGAAACGATAGGTGCGCCGGCCGTCGGCCTTGGCGCCGTACATCGCCAGGTCGGCGTTCTTCAGCAGCGAATCCAGGTCGCTGCCGTCCTGTGGCGCCAGCGCGATACCGATGCTGGCATCGGTGAGCAGACGGTGGCCGAGACATTCGAATGGCTCGCGGATCGCGGCATGGATTCGCGCGACCAGATCGGTGATGTCGCTGCGTGTCGCGATGCCGGTCTGCACGATGGCGAATTCGTCGCCGCCGAGCCGCGCGACCATGTCGGAGCCGTTCACGCAACGCCGCAGCCGTTGCGCGATATACTTCAGTAATTCGTCGCCCACCGGATGTCCGAGCGAGTCGTTGATACTCTTGAATTCGTCGATGTCGATGTAGAGCACCGCGCATTGCGCGCCATTCGCCAGGTTGGCGAGCTCCCGTTCGAGCTCTTCGCGAAACAGCACGCGGTTTGGCAGGTCGGTGAGCGCGTCATAATGCGCCAGATGCGCGATCTTTTCCTCGCTGCGGCGGCGCTCGGTAATGTCTTCGTGCGTCGCGACCCAGCCACCGTCGGGAACCGGCCGCCTGCTGATCTGGACCGAACGGCCGTCGCCGGTCTGCAGCACGTCGCTGGTGGTCTGCCAGACGTCTTTCAGGACTTCGCTGACGTAGGTATTGATGTCGCCGATGAACGAGCCGTGTGCCTTTCGATGGGCAATCAGGTCGCGGAAGTGGCTGCCGGGAAGTGCGAGCTCCGGCGGGACCGTGTACATGTCGAGATAGGGTTTATTGCAGATCACGACGCGGGCCTTTTTGTCGAACAAGACCAGGCCCTGCGTCATGTTGTTGATGGCGATATCGAGCCGGTCCTTTTCAAGCGTCAACTGCGCTTGCGCAAGGCGGCTTTGCTGCTGGATCTTGCGGATCACCAGCAGCAGCAGGATGGCGATGACCAAGGCGGAGAAACTGGCCGTCACGATCAGGAACCTGGTCTGGGCGCGCCAGTCTGCCAGGACGTCGTCGGTTGCCCTGGTCGCGACCAGCGCGATCGGAAAATCCCGCAGCGAGCGGATCGATCCGATGTGCTCGATCTGATCGAAGGGGCTGATCACGCGCATCGTGACCGGCTGGCCGCTCGCTTGCAGATGTTGCAACAGCACGCCGCTGCTGGGCTCTTTCGTAAAGATCTCCCCTATGACCGGATACCGGGCCAGTAGCGTGCCGTCGCGGTGGACAATGGCGATGGCGGAATTGTCGCCGAGCGTCACGGAAGCGAGGAATTTTTCGAATTCCATCGGCTCGACGCCGCGGGTCACCACGCCGAGGAATTGTCCGTCGGGGCCGCTGATACGGCGTGCAAACAAGGTCTTCGGGCGCCCCGTGATGCGGCTTTGCATGTGCTGAACGAACTCTCCGTCGGTGATGAAATCCTGCGATTTCAAAGCCTGGAAATATTCGCGATCGGCGAGGTTGAGTTCCGGCGCCGGCCAATTGCCGGACCAGGCGACGAGGCGACCCTCGGCATCGAGCACGGTGATGTCACCGACGGCGTCATCATCGACCTTCGACGTCAGCATCACATGGGATTCATAGCTCGACATGCGGCTGGCGAAGCTGATCGGAGATCGTACGCCATTTGCAAGCAGGTCGGCGGTCAGGCTTTTCTGGATGCGCTTCAGGTCCTGGAATTGATGATCGAAATGTCGCGTCAGCAGCAACAACGTTTTTTCCAGTTCATGCGCGGAATTGGCCAGCGCACGCTCACGGAAATGATTGACCGTCATCACGGTGCCGAGCGCGATCGCGCCGATCAGCACGATGCCCGCGACGATCAGCCAGCGCACGACGCCACGCCGCATCCCCGACAGGCGATGTCGTGCGGTCGGACCCGGTATGTCGGCCTTCTGGCCCCACAGACGAAACTTCATGTCGTCACTCCCCCGGTTCGGAACGCTACGGGGCAAGGGTGCAGGGGAGGTTAGCAAGGCCGGTGAATCAGCGGTTAAGAACCGGCCTCAATTACCGCCGACTGCACCGGGCGGCGTGCGCTTTGCGAGGCGATGGTAACGGGATAGGTGCAATTGCGGCCCTGCGCCTTGGCGGAGTACAGCGCCAGATCGGCGTGGCCGACCAGATCGGCGGGCCTTTGGCCGGCCGCCGGCCGCAGGCTGGCAACGCCGATGCTCACGGTGACGGCCGCGCCGGTGTTCAGTTCCTCGACCTGGGAGCGGATCCGTTCGCCGAGCTCGATCGCCTGGGACTGCGACAGGCCGGGCAGCAACAGCGCGAATTCCTCTCCGCCGTAACGCGCGGCGCAATCGCTGGCGCGTTGCGCGTGGCCGGCGATGCAGCCGGCGATTTCGACCAGGGCCACATCGCCGGCCTGGTGGCCGAAGGCATCGTTGAACGCCTTGAAATGGTCGGCATCGATCATCAGCAGCGCCAGCGGCGCGTTTGCGCGCAACGCGCGGCGCCATTCCCTGGCCAGCGTGGCGTCGAAATGCCGGCGGTTGCCGAGCCCGGTCAGCGCATCGGTGATCGCCAGCCGCGCCATCTCGTCCTCGATGCCGGCGCGCTTCTTCATCTCGCGCATCAGCAGCAGCAGCACGGCCAGCACGAGCAGGAACAGCGCGCCCATCGCGCCGGCAATCACCAGCGCCTCGCGGCGCCAGTCGGCGAAGATCGCGCGGGTCGAGCGGCCGACGATCACGATCAGTGGATTGCGGGCGTCGCGCCAGACATAGAGCCGCTCGATGCCATCGACCGCGCTCGTCGCGACATGGGAACCGGACAGCGCCGCCAGCGCCTGCTGCACGACCGGCAGCCGGCTGACGTCGGTTCCAATCACCGCCATGTCCAGCGGCGCGCGCATGATCTGCAGCCCGTCCTGCCGGACCACGCTGACAACGTCGTCGGGCTGCAAATGCAGCCCCGCGACCAGCTCGTCGAAATAGCTGTAGCGGATCATGCCGGCGACCACGCCGAGAAAGCGGCCGTCGCGCGTCGCGATGCGCCGGCTCAACACCAGGCCATAGGTGCCGTCGTGCAGCATCGGTTTGGAGATATACAGCCCGGCCAGCGGATCGCGCCGATGCACCTTGAAGAATTCGGCGTCGGCAAAACTGCGCGCCGTCGCGGGCTGCGCGGCGGAATCGATGGTGACGGTTCCGGCCTCGTCGAGCACCTGGATGGCGCCGAACTGCCGCGGCGGCGTGGTGTGATCGAATAGGATCGCCTGCCGGATCGACGGCGTGGCGTTGAGCACTTGTGGCGCCGTCATGTTGGCGGCCACCGCGCTCAGCGACAGGTCGAGCAATTCGACGTTGTGGCTGATGTCGCCGTCGATGCGGGCGGCGACATTGCCGAGCATCTGCTGCGCCAGCCGCTCGTCGCCGGTCCGCATGCCGAGCAGCACGCTGCCGCAGATCGCCATGAAGCCGATCACGGCGAGCAACGCGCCGGCAAGCAGCCAGCGCGGAGATATCCGTCGGATAGGTTCTGGAACTGGCCGTGCTGGCATCAGATGTGGTCGCACCCATTCGGCGGCGTTGCAACGCATCACCTATCATCGCTCCGCGCGATGTCCGACAGATACGACCGATATCCAGTAATGTTTCGCAGCAGCGACGCGACAATGTGAATGCACGGTTAACGACAGCGGCGCATTTCACCGGATCTGTGCCGCCGCGCGCCGGGGACCATGCGGTCCGTAACTGCTTTTGGCGACGTCAAGTTGTGCCGCAGGACATGGCGATGACAGCGCGCCGGCGTGGGCCGGTTGCCGCGCGAGCACGAAGGTTTGGCCGCTGCGGCTGATCGCAGCCACCACGACAACGGCGGCGGGCTGTCGCCCGCCGCCGTTGTCGTGGTCATGCGATCGGTTCGCGTCGTGTTCCGTTACAGCATCGAGCGATCGACGTCGCGGATTTCGCCGGTACGGGCGTCGACATCGACCTCGATATATTTGCCGTTGATATCGCGGCCCTCGATCTCCCACTGATCGCCGTCGAAATTAGTATTCGACACCGTCACCACGCCGATCTCCTGGGCCACCACCAGCGCCTGCTGCAGCGTGAACGGCCCCTGCGCGACCGGCACCTCGCGGACGTAGCGCTCACCGACATAGACGTCCGCCGCCAGCACCGGCGTCGCCGCCGAGATCGTCACCGCCGCCAGCATGGGCAGCATCGCCTTGCGCAGGATGTTATTCATCGGAAACTCCTCGATTGATCTTGCGCTTCGCAGCGCACCAAAAGAAGAACCGCGCGGGCGGCGGCGTGTTCCCGAACGAAATGGGGCGATGTTGTGGTGTGCCATACCGAAATGCTCGCCGCAAATGGCTTTCCGTTTTAAGCGGAGTTATTTGCTAGACCATTTTGATGCCGACCGTTTTATCGTCGCTCGTCGAAAACGCGCCGACAGTATAACTATCATCTTCTAACTCAGGCTCAATCATTGCTGTTGCATAAATAATCTGATGTTCGACCTTGCTCTCTCGGGATATACGAAGCATCTGAAGTTGAAAATTCTGACTTCGTATGGCCTCGACCCCCATGTTTTCGTGAGAGTCGATCATACAAAAGCGTGGGTGTCGAAAAAAAGGATTCTTTGTTGCCGCTGCAAAGAAACCCAGAAAGAAGCTGCTCCTTAGGATTGCTCGCGAACTAGCGGAAAAGTAATTTTCGTCGTCCACCGTGATTTTATTGTCCGAGAATGTAAAGCTGACACTTTGAGGGTCTTCGAAGATATCTTGGCGGCGGAGATCGAGAATCAAGAGCTTCTTAATTTCAGTGCTTATGCTTGTGTATGCAGCCGCCATTCGGGCTTCTTGTTGAGCGCGCAGACCTTCATTGTCAGACTTCAGCTTGTATATTTCACTTTGAAGCGCATTCTTACGATCGGACAATGCGCGAATTGTCTCGGCCAGTTGCGCCTTCTGCTCAATATCTTCAGCTTGCCGCTGCAGATATCCCGATCTGCGATGAAGCTCTCGCAGTCGCTCTCGCTCAGTGCTTGAGGGAAGCGATTGTATGCTAGCGAGCCGCCGAGAGGCTTCTTTCCAGGAAGACTCCATCGCTCGAATTTGAGATTCTAAAATAGTATATTTTTCTTCCCGACGTGCCTGTAACATTTCTGATTGTCGAATTTGAAGCCCGGTTGTCAATATAAGTCCCGCAATGCGTCCCTTTGTCTGCTCTGAATCAAATGGCGTCTTGCAGAGATGGCAAGCATGAGGAGTTTCTAGATCCAAGACGGCATAACACGATGGGCAAGACTCAAATCGAACCGCTCCAATATGTTGTGCGACCGTCGAAGAGTCTTGTAGCGCCTCTAATTTGTTGTTCAGCGCTCTTAAAAAGCCAGCAGAGTCGGCTATGGCGAGGGCTAATGCGTCTCGATCATGTTTAGCCTTGAGCAAACTAGCTTGAATTCTTTGAACTTCTTTGTAGGATTTTTCTTGCTGGACAAGCGTAAGCTTATCCTTCTTTTCTAACGTATAAAAAGCCCTCTCGGCGATTTGGATGGCGTTGCCAATTTCAACGCGTTCTCGTTCGAGGACGCTTCGCTGAGCGTCGATCCAATCATAAGTAAATCCTTGATCTGCTTTTCCCAGCACCGAAAACAGGCTTCTCAATTGTCCGTTTACGGTATCAAATTCCTTGTCGAGTTCCCGCACCCTTTGTTCGTTGTCATAAACGGTGGAGTCGTAGGCCCCGCAGAGCAGGCGGCCGACTGTATCTCGTAAATCGGCTCTATCGAATGGCATTACCCGAAAAATCTGTTCGACCGGGCTGAGTTGGTCCGCGTAGAGCAGACGCAGGATCTGATTCATTGTTATGTGGCCTGAAAGATCGCTTGATACTTCCGGAACGCCCATTAGCTTAAACAACGCTTGAGAAAAGCTCTCGCGGCTTGCGCCGCCTTTATAGGGAAAGCGCAACCATTCACTGCGAGGCGCGCTCTTGGCGTCGTCGTAAGCTCCACCAAAGATATCCATTGGTTGCAAACCGCTAGTTTCAGATATCTCTCGGCTAAGCGTCGCGCTAAGTCCGTTTAGGCTGACCTCCACAATTACCCTTGAGCACAGGCGAGCTACGGCACTCCAATCAGAGAGGTCGCCACCTAATCCATAGAAGATGAAGTTTAGAACTGTGGACTTTCCAGAGGAGTTCTCTCCGCGAACAACGTTGACACCTGCATGAAAACGCTCGTCGTAAACTACCGCCTCGCGTCGCTCTACGACCAACCGCTTCACTATCAGCGTAGGTTCAAATCGCGTCATATCGAGAATCCATCAATTGACTGCGGGCTTTCAGCCCGTTCTCGCCTGAAACATCGTAGCCTGTTGCGAGGATCCTTAAAAAATCGACTAGGTCAGATTGCTCGTAATTGATGCGCGATATTCTGTCGGCGAGTTCAATTGGAATCTCGTTCTGAGTTGGTTTAAAAATTCCTGCTTTAAAACTACCTTCATCGATGTATCCTCTTAGCGCTAGCGTTTCTAAGGCGGCAATTTGCATGGGCTTCATTCTCTCAAAGAGCAGTTCGGAGTCGGGCTGTTCGCCGTAGGGGGCTAGGTGTGCATATTTTTCTGCAAGTGCTTTGTAATGCTGATGCGAGGGTGCAAGTCGCAATGATCGTATTCTGAAAGGGAACAGAAGGAAAAAATCAAGTATGCGAACATGTTCTACGTGTAGCGGGGGAGACTCCGATAAGATGGAGCGTAGGCGTAGGATGCGAAAAGCTGCGTGTAGCGGGTCAAGCGCTGGTTGGAAGACTAGTTGGTTCACCTGTGCCACCGTACGAAACACTGTTCGGCCAACCAATAGACCATCCCTAATGCTGTATTGTGATCGATTTCAAATACGCTTGCGCCGCACTCACTCACGGTCGGCTCGATGACCTGAGCCCCTGAACTTCCGCCAAAAATGGGTAGAATCCGTCACCTGAAGGGAGACGGAGATGAAGCAGTCGAGGTTCACGGAAGAGCGGATCATCGCGATCCTGCGGGAGCACGAGGCAGGCTCAAAGACCGGGGACGTTTGTCGCAAGCACGGGATCAGCAGCGCGACGTTCTACAAATGGAAGGCGAAGTATGGTGGGCTCGATGTGTCGGAGGCCCGCCGCCTGAAGGTTCTGACCGACGAGAATGCCAAGCTAAAAAAGCTGCTGGCCGAAGCGATGCTCGACAACGCCATGTTGAAGGATCTCAATTCAAAAAAATGATGACGCCCGTCGCGAAGCGACAAGCTGTGGCTCACCTTTGTTCAAGTTTTGAGGTCAGCCAGCGGCGGGCGTGTGCGGTCATCGGAGCGGATCGAACCTCGGTACGCTATCGCAGCGTGCGGCCCGACGATGTTGTCATTCGCGCGAGGTTGCGCGAACTGGCCAATATCAGACGGCGGTTTGGCTACCGTCGCCTGCTCCTACTGTTGCGCATCGATGGCGTTTCGATCAATCACAAGAAGCTGCGGCGTCTGTACGCCGAGGAGCGGCTTCAGGTTCGACGGCGTGGTGGTCGCAAGAAAGCGCTGGGAACAAGGGCTCCGATGACGTTGCCCCAAGGTCCCAACCATCGCTGGTCGCTCGACTTTGTCAGCGACACGCTGACCGACAGCCGGCGCTTCCGCATGCTGGCCGTGGTGGACGACTTCACCCGCGAGTGCATCGCATTGGTTGCCGATACGTCGCTCTCGGGCACAAGGGTCGGCCGAGAGCTCGATGCGGTGATCGCCCGGCGTGGTCCCCCGCTAACGATCGTCAGCGATAACGGTACCGAATTTACCAGCATGGCCATCTTGCGATGGTCACAGCAGACCAGGATCGAATGGCACTACATCGCACCAGGCAAGCCGCAGCAGAACGCATTCGTAGAAAGCTTCAATGGGCGCCTGCGCGACGAACTCCTGAACGAGACGTTGTTCTCGTCCCTCAACCATGCCCGCGAAGTCCTTGCTGAATGGCAGGACGACTACAACACCGTCCGCCCTCACAGCGCGATCGGCAATCTTCCACCGGCTACCTATGCCAAGCTCCACGCGTCCGACATGCAACGGGACGGACCGCATGAGCTGATTTGGGGCTCGCGCCCCGTCCCGTTGCATCACCGAGCCACACAGGCTCAAATGATCAAAGGATTCTTCCCATCGCTGGATGAAGCTTGGGGCTCAGGTCATCGACAATAAGTTCATTGACCATTTTATTGACGCCAGCTTCGTCGAGTGATGCGATTTGAGGTAGAATGAGATCATTAAAATGGCGCTCGGCTCTTGCGAGCAGATAGACAAAGATCTGCTGAGCGGAAGCATACAAGGACCATTGCTCAAGGAGTTTCGCGAACATTTCTTTCATCTCTATCGCGTCGGCGTATGCCGTCTCTCTTCCAACGTGTATAAGTTTGGCTTCAAGGCCATTAATTCCGTCGTGAGCTTTGTTGGAGTAATAGCGCTGCAATTTATGGATCGTATTCTGAGTTTTCTGATCGCCCTGCAGTTCCGCGTCCAGCTTTTCAAGCAGTTGCTCGACTATGCCAGCCGCTCGCGGGGGGGCATTGTTGATGATCGTCGAGTTTATGTCGCGACCTGCTATATGTCCCTTCGCGCTCGCGTTGGATTGAATGACGCTCACCGAAGTCGTTTCGCCCGTCATGAGCGCTCTACCGCTTAAGAATTGTAGACTTATCTCGTCCTACGAGATCCCCACCAGCGTGCGCTCCGGTTTGGTCCGTAATGGAACTCGATCCATCTGCCTGATTTTTTCGGGAGACTTTGAATGTGACTAGAGATCCACCAACCGCGCCAGCGCATATGCCGCCGACGAAACTGCCGATCTGGCTAAGGTGATTCACGATAAAATCGAGCACGTATCCTCCCGTCTAAATCACTCAAGCCTTTGTCAACTACAAGGGCGCAATCTCTGATAGCTTCTCGCTAAGGTATATTGCAATTGTCTTGACGGATCTGAACGCAAAAACGGCCGGATCTTGCGATCCGGCCGTTTTCAAATTCTGCAGTTCGAAGCCGCTATACGCTGCCGGCGCAAACCTTACGCAGCCGGCGCTTCCGCGACGCTGACTGGGGCGGCCTCAGTGGCCGGGGTCTTTTTCTCGATGGCGCGCTTGAGCAGCACGGCCTTCTGGGAGAGTTCGCTCTCCTTGGCCTTGATCAGATAGGCGTCGAAGCCGCCGCGGTGATCGACCGACTTCACGGCGTTGGTGCAGACGCGCATCCGCACGCCACGGCCGAGCGCGTCCGACAGGAACGTCACATTGACCAGGTTCGGCAGGAACCGGCGCTTGGTCTTGTGGTTCGAGTGGCTCACCTTGTGGCCGACCTGGGGGCCCTTGAGTGTCAGTTCGCAGCGGCGGGACATGGCGAAATCCTTGTTCATCCCCGCGCCAGCCTTTGCCAGGCAGGGGTTGTAAATCTAAGTCCATTTTCAGGAACCGCGGACCTATAGGGCGGCTGGGCCGCAGCGTCAAGATATCCGGGCGCAATTAGCCTGGGATCGGCTGTTTTACCGCAGCGGCCACGGCGCGCCTCGCGCCGTTTCCGGTGGCAGTTCAATCATATAATCGACGTATTCAAGCCGGAATTATCGCGACATCCGCGGCCTTGCTTGGGCAGTATAGCGGTGGATCGCGCGCGCGGTCCATCGCCGCCAGGGCGCCGCTCGAGGAATTGCCGACGTGAACCTTGTCGAAAAGCCGCTTTTCGCCCGCCTCGTGCTGCTGACGGCGGGCCTTGCTCTGACGAGCTTGCTGGGTGCTATGGCGCCCGCCGCGGCCCAGGGGCGGCTCGACGCGAAATATGAAGCCAGCCTGGCCGGCATTCCGGTCGGCCGCGGCGGCTGGACCATCGAGATATCAGACGATTCCTACAGCGCGGCCGCGCAGGGCGGCACGTCCGGCCTGTTGAAGGCCTTCGCCGGCGGCTCCGGCACCGGTTCCTCGGCCGGCCGTGTCGTGGTCGGCTCGCTGCTGCCCTCGACCTATAATGCCACCACGCTGTCGTCGAAGAAGTCGGAAGCCATCAAGATGGTGCTGGCGTCCGGCTATGTGAAGGAGTTTTCGATCGAGCCGGAGCCGCCGGCCGATCCCGACCGGCTGCCGATCACCGACGCGCATCGCCGCAATGTGCTCGACCCGATGACCGGCTCGCTGCTGCGGGTGCCCGGCAGCGGCGATGTGCTGGCGGCGGATTCCTGCCGCACCGGCACGGCGATCTTCGACGGACGGATGCGCTACGACCTCAAGCTCGATTACAAGCGGATGGAGAACGTCAAGGCCGAGAAGGGCTATCACGGCCAGGCCGTGGTCTGCGCTTTGTATTTCACGCCAGTGTCCGGCTACATCCCGGACCGCGCCGCGATCAAATATCTCGCCGCCCAGCGCAATATCGAAGTCTGGTTCGTGCCGATCGCCGGCACAAGGGTGCTGGTGCCGTTCAAGGTCACGGTGCCGACGCCGCTCGGCACCGCCGCGCTGGAGGCGACCGAATTCGTCACCACCGCCGCGCCGCCCAAAACCGCCGCCAAGACGAATTGAGGTCGCCTGCACCCTCCCCCTCAAGAGGGGAGCGACTGTCTTTCGGGTCAAGCGTTTTTGGGCTGCCATGGCGTTTTGTCCCGGAGGATGGCGTTGAGGATGGTGAGTAGCTTGCGGGCGACCGCAATGATCGCCACCAGCTTGGGCTTGCCGGCGGCAACGAGTTTGTCTCGAAACAGTTTGAGCGTCGGATTGAAGCGAGCGGCGACCATGGCGCCCATGAACAGCACGCCGCGCACGCTGGCTCTGCCGCCGCCGATGAAGCTCTTGCCGCGCCATTGGCCGGATTGCCGGGTCCATGGCGCCAGACCCGCAAGCGCGGCGATCTGACGGCGATCAAGCGTGCCCAGTTCCGGCAATTCGGCGATTAGGCTGCGGGCAATCGTCGGCCCGATGCCCGGGACCGAGGCCAGCAGATCTTCCTTCTCGGCCCAGGCCGGCGTGCCCTGGACGTGATCGCGGATATCGTCGTCCAGTTCAGCCAGCTCTTTCTCCAGCGCCTTGCGCAGCCGGGCGATGCTCTTCTTCAACCGCGGATTACTGACGCGACGGGCACGCTGGCTTTCCGCCGCGATCATCTCGACGATCTGGCGCCGGCGCGCGACCAGATCGGCAAGCAGGCGCGTCATCTCGTCGGGCAGCTGACGCAGCTGCGGTTTGGTCGCCTCGGCAAAATGCGCGATCACCATGGCATCGATCGGATCGGTCTTGGCGCGCTTGCCAACCGCGTTGGCAAAGAAGCGCACCTGCGCCGGATTGACGATCACCACCGGCAGGCTTGCTCCGCCGAGGCCCGCTGCGACAACCGTCTCGAAGCCGCCGGTCGCCTCGATGGCTACCAGCCGTGGCGAGATCGCCTTCAGTCGTCCGATCAGTTCGTCGATCCCCGCGCCATCTCGGGCGACCGCAAAACTCTGGCCCGTTGGGCGTACCGCTACGTCCAGCCGGTCCTTCGAAACATCGATGCCAACGTAAATCGCGTCCATCTGATCCCATCCTTGCGCAAGCGGGCTCGCAAAGCGGCCCAAGCGACTGTTCGGGTTCGATGGAACGGCAGGCGAAGACCCACGCTCCCCAACGGGCTTGGTGTCCCTCAGGTGATGCGGTCTTTCGCCTGCCACCGCTCCGCCAAGCTTAGCAGAAACGGCATTCGGCAAATTACAAGGGTGAAGAAGAGTCCGCTTGACTCAAATCCGCTTCGGAGTCCTCGCGGCGTTAACGAATGCCGCGCCGATGCGGCCCTTGTGACGCCTCCGCAAACTTGATCTAGTGAGCGCAAGCAGGGCGCTGCGCGAGATGTTGGGGTGGTGCGGCCGGGATGGTGCCGAGTCACCGATTCGGGCCGCTTTCGTTCCGGCCCCGTTCCAAAGCTTGCCGCGTGCCTCCGAAAGCGTCGCAAACTGATACACACTTGAAAAGTCGGCGACGCAGAAATACCTGAAAATATGGCCTTTTCTTCCCTCCCGCCGATGTCGAACGGCAGGGCTCCCGGTAGCGGCGTCACCGCCGTGCTCGGGCCCACCAATACCGGCAAGACCCATCTGGCGATCGAGCGGATGCTGGCGCATTCGTCGGGGATCATCGGCCTGCCGCTGCGCCTTTTGGCGCGCGAGGTCTATAACAAGATCGTCGATCGCGCCGGCCCCGAGGCGGTGGCGCTGATCACCGGCGAGGAAAAGATCAAGCCGGCCCGGCCGCGCTACTGGGTTTCCACCGTGGAAGCGATGCCGCGCGACATCGACGTGGCGTTTCTAGCCGTCGACGAGATCCAGATCGCCGCCGATCTGGAGCGCGGCCATGTTTTCACCGATCGCATCCTGCATCGCCGCGGCCGCGACGAGACGCTGCTGTTGGGCGCCGCCACGATGCGCCCGATCATCGAGCGGCTGCTGCCCGGCGCCAGCATCGTCACCCGGCCGCGGCTGTCGCATCTGGAATTCGCCGGCGACCGCAAGATTACAAGGCAGCCCAGGCGCACCGCGATCGTCGCGTTCTCGGCGGATGAGGTCTACGCCATCGCCGAGCTGATCAAGCGCCAGCACGGCGGCGCGGCCGTGGTGCTGGGCTCACTCAGCCCGCGCACGCGAAATGCCCAGGTTGCGATGTTTCAGTCCGGCGACGTCGATTATCTGGTCGCCACCGATGCGGTCGGCATGGGGCTCAATCTCGACGTCGATCACGTCGCCTTCGCCTCCGACCGCAAATATGACGGCTACCAGTTTCGCCGGCTCAACCCGGCCGAGTTCTCGCAGATCGCCGGCCGCGCCGGCCGCGCCACCCGCGACGGCACCTTCGGCACCACCGGGCGCTGCCCGCCATTCGAGCCCGAACTGGTCAACGCGCTGCAGAACCACACCTTCGACAGCGTCAAAGTGCTGCAATGGCGCAATTCCAAGCTGGATTTCTCCTCGATCGCGGCCTTGCAGGTGTCGCTGGCAATGGTGCCGAATCATGAGGCGCTGACCCGCGCGCCGATCGCCGAAGATCTCCGCGTACTCGATCACTGCGCAAGGGATCCCGACGTCCGGGAGTGGGCGCAGGGCAAGGAAGCGGTCGAAAAGCTCTGGGAGGCCTGCCAGATCCCGGATTACCGGCGCATCGCGCCGGCCGCGCATGCCGAGCTGGTGGTGACGATCTACGGCTTTCTGATGCAGAAGGGGCGGATCCCGGATAATTGGTTCGGCGCGCAAATCGCGCAGGCCGATCGAACAGATGGTGATATCGACGCGTTATCGGGGCGAATCGCCCAGATCAGGACGTGGACCTTTGTGGCAAATCGTCCGGATTGGCTCGTCAATCCAGACCGTTGGCAGCAAATCTCTCGCGATTTGGAAAATAAACTGTCAGATGCACTGCATGAACGGCTCACCGAGCGTTTCGTTGACCGCCGTACCAGTGTATTGATGCGCCGCTTGCGGGAAAATACGATGTTGAATACTGAAATTGGTAAGACTGGCGAAGTGATCGTAGAGGGCCATGTGATTGGCCGTCTGGACGGTTTCACCTTTGCGCCGGATGCGGCCGAGGCCGGCTCGGACGCCAAGGCCTTGCAGGCCGCCGCCTTGAAGGCGCTGGCCGGTGAAATCGAGGCGCGCGCCGAGAAACTGTCGAAGGCCCCCGACGACCAGTTCGTGCTGGCCTCCGACGGCACGCTGCGCTGGACCGGCGACGCGGTGGCCCGGCTCAACGCCGCCGACGACGTGTTGCATCCCCGCCTACGCATCATTTCCGACGATCGACTGGCTGGCCCGGCACGCGAGGCCGTGCAAACCCGCCTCGATCTCTGGCTCAAGACACATATCGAAAAACTGCTCGGGCCGTTGTTCGACCTGACGAAGGCCGAAGACATCACCGGCATCGCGCGCGGCATCGCCTTCCAGCTCACCGAGGCGCTCGGCGTGCTGGAGCGGCAGAAGATCACCACCGAGATGAAGGATCTCGACCAGCCGTCGCGCGCCACTTTGCGCAAATACGGCGTGCGGTTCGGCGCCTATCACATCTATGTCCCGGCACTGTTGAAGCCCGCGGCGCGCTCACTGGCGCTGCTGCTGTGGGCGCAGAAGCAGGACAATGTCGACATGGCGGCGCTGTCCACCGCCCAGCATCTCGCCAGCTCCGGCCGCACCTCGTTTCCGGTCGACAAGCTGCTCGACCGCGACGCCTATCGCATCCTCGGCTATCGCCAGTGCGGCGAGCGCGCCGTGCGCGTCGATATTCTCGAACGCCTCGCTGACCTGATCCGCCCTGCGCTGTCGTGGCGCGAGGCCTCGCCCGGCGAGAAGCCGGCCGGCGCCTTCGATGGCCGCTCGTTCGTGGTGACGCAGGCGATGACCTCGCTGACCGGTTCGGCCGGCGAGGATTTTGCCTCGATTCTGCGCGCGCTGGGCTATCGCATGGAGAAGCGCCCGCCGCTGCCGCCAGCCGCACCGAAGCCGATGGCTGCGACGACGCCGGTGGAAGTGGTTGCCGCCGACGCCGCGGTTGAAGAGCCCGCGATCGCCGTGGCGACCCAGGATATCGCCGACATCAGCAGCGATGCGCCGTCCGAAGGCGATACCATTGCCGCAGATGCTGCCGCCGAAGAGCCCGCGGTCGCCGTCGAGACCCAGGATATCGCCGACATCAGCAATGATGCGCCTGCCGTGGCGGAGGTGATCGGTTCGCCGTCCGCCTCGCTGTTGCCGGGCGTCGATCTGGTGCCGGCCGAAACGCGCGACGAAGCGCCCGTCGAATTGCAGCCCGATCCGGTAGCAGCGGTCGAAGAACTTGCCGCTGAAGCTGCTGCTGTTGACGAGGCGGCCCCCGCTGAAGCCGCGGCGCCGGCCGCTGAAGCCGAGCTGATCGCCAATGCCGTCGGTGCCGAGGCGCCGACGGCGGACGCCTCTGCGACGGAAGTTTCCGCGGAAGCCGTCGCGCCCGTCGAGGCCGCCGCACCCGAAATGGTGGAAGTCTGGCGCCCCGGTGGCCGTTCGGAAGAACGCCGCCCGCCGCGTCACGACCGCAACCGCCATCAGCGCCAGGCCAATCCGTCGAACGCCGCTGCGCCCGCCGAAGGCGAAGCGCCGGCCGATGGCGCCAAGCGCGAGCGCAATGACCGTCCGCGCCGCGATCGCAGTGAATTCCGCCGCCCGCGTCCTGATGCGGGTGCGGCCAATGCCGGCGCGCCGGCCGAAGGCGCCCCGAATCGCGGCCCGCGCAACGACGACAACAAGGGCCGTCCGCCGCGCGAGCGGTTCGGCGACAAGAAGCCCGGTGGCGACAAGAGCTTTGGCGACCGCAACAAGGGCAAGTTCAAGGGCGGCGACCGCGACAAGGGCGGCCGTCCCGATCGCAACGATCGCAACTCCGGTGGCGCGACGCGGCCCTACGCCTCGAGCGCTCCGCCGCCGGAGCGTAACCGTCCGATCGATCCCAACTCGCCCTTCGCCAAGCTGGCCGCGCTCAAGGAACAATTGACCGGCCGCAAGGATTGAGACGACGAACTCCGACCTCTCCTCGTCATTGCGAGGAGCCCTTGCGACGAAGCAATCCAGTTCTTGCCGAGTTTACGGCTTTCTGGATTGCCGTGTCGCTTCGCTCCTCGCAATGACGGTGGAGAGGTTTGGATTTGTGCAGCGACAGGTGGTGATTGGAACGCCAGCGTCTCGATAAATGGCTGTGGCATGCGCGGGTGGTGAAAGCCCGCAGCAGTGCTGCTGCGCTGGTGGAAAGCGGCCATGTCCGCATCAACGGCAATCGCGAGAAATCGCCGGGGCACGGCGTCAAGATCGGCGACGTTCTGACCGTGGCGCTGGACCGCACCGTGCGGGTGATGAAGGTCGAAGCCTTTGCGGAACGGCGCGGTGACGCCACCGCCGCGCGGGTACTTTATGCCGACGTGCCGCTGCCGCCGGCGTAGATCCAGAAAGATTCTGTTCCCGATTCACTATTTGCAGCAGCTTCCTGCTAATCGCGTTTTGCAGACCCTGATACGCGCCGCGTCCCTTGCGGCGACCTTGTGGGTGCGCTACGCCACGGCTTGAAAAACTGATCGTTCCGGAGCCGTGGATGACCTACGTCGTCACTGAAGCCTGCATCAAGTGCAAGTATACCGACTGTGTTGAAGTTTGCCCCGTGGATTGCTTCTACGAGGGTGAGAACATGCTCGTCATCCATCCGGATGAATGCATCGACTGCGGCGTCTGCGAACCGGAATGCCCGGCCGATGCCATCAAGCCGGATACCGAAGCGGGCCTGGAGAAGTGGCTCGAGGTGAATACCGAATACGCCAAGCAGTGGCCCAATATTACCCAGAAGAAGGACGCGCCGGACGACGCCAAGGAATTCGACGGCGTCGATGGCAAGTTCGACAAGTTCTTCTCGCCGGCGCCCGGCAAAGGCGACTGAGCCTGACGCCGGCGCTCTGCGCTCGGCCAAGCTATTTACCCTGACCCGATTAAACCCTGCCGATTGCCTCCCCAAAGGCCTCGACGGGGCATAAATCATTGATTTTTGCGGGAAATGTGCTATTATAGGCACAATTCAATAGTCGGACCCCGTGGTGCCGCTTGAGTGGCCCTGTCGGGTTCCCCGTTTAATCATCCAACAGGGGCGCGACAGATTCCGCGCACGGGCTGTGTCACAGAAAACGCGTAAAAAGAGTGTTGTGAAGGCGGCGAAGGCTTCGCCGTCGAAAACTTCTTCGAAGCCCGCTTCGAAGAAGGCAGTTGCGGCCAGCCGCACTGCAAAGAAAGGCCGTGCCCAGGCATCTGTCAAGGATACCCGGAGCAGCGCGAAGGTCGCGGCGGCCAAATCCTCGAAAAATAAAAGAAGTGCAATGCCCAACAAGACTGCAAAACCAGCCGCCAAGGTTGCTCCCAAGGTGGAGACCAAGGCGGCCGCGAAGCCTGTTGCTGCTGCCAAGCCCGTCGCCGCCAAGGCGCCTGTCGCCAAAGCTGCTGAGAAGGTCGCGCCGAAGGAAGCCGTGAAGGTCGCCGCCAAGCCGGTCGCTTCTGCCAAGGCGCCCGTCGCTGCCGCAGCCAAGCCGGCCGTGGCCGAGCCGAAGAAGGCGCTGACCCAGCGCCAGGGCTTCAAGACCGGCGAGTTCGTGGTCTATCCGGCGCATGGCGTCGGCCAGATCCTCGCGATCGAGGAGCAGGAGATCGCCGGCGCGAAGCTTGAACTGTTCGTGATCAGCTTCATGAAGGACAAGATGACGCTGCGGGTGCCGACCGCCAAGGTCGCCAATGTCGGCATGCGCAAGCTGTCGGAGCCGGCGCTGGTCAAGCGCTCGCTGGAGACGCTGAAGGGCCGCGCCCGCATCAAGCGCACGATGTGGTCGCGCCGCGCCCAGGAATATGAGGCCAAGATCAATTCCGGCGACATCGTCGCGATTGCCGAAGTGGTCCGCGATCTGTTCCGCTCTGACTCGCAGCCCGAGCAGTCCTACAGTGAGCGCCAGCTCTATGAGGCCGCGCTGGACCGTCTGTCGCGCGAGATCGCGGTCGTGCAGCACGTCACCGAGACCGAAGCGGTCAAGGAGATCGAAGGTCAACTCGCCAAGAGCCCGCGCCGCGGCGCCAAGGCCGAAGCGGGCGCCGACGCCGGTGCGGATGATGCCGACGGTGACGATGATGTCGCCGCCGCGGACGAAGCCGCGTAAGCGTTACGCAGGTATGAGTTTGAAAAGCCCGGCCGCAAGGTCGGGCTTTTTGCTGGGTGGACTTGTAGCCCGGATGAAGTCAGCGGGCAGCGCGTAGCGCGGCGCGGTGACGCAATCCGGGAAAGGCGCATGTGGTTGGGCCGGTCCCGGATTGTCATCCGGGCTACGCCTCAATCCACCACGATCTTCACGCGCTCGCGCGCCTTGATGCTGGCGTTGTTGTCGAGCCCGTTGAGGACGCGAAAACGCTCCACCGGGCGGTCGACGCCGGTCATGCGGTGGGCCATCGACTCCACGGTGTCGCCCGGCTGCACCGTGACCACCTTGATGCGCAGCGGGCGCGCTGCCTGGATCTCGGCCAGCGTCAGGCGGCGGAACGAGTTGACGGTGTCTCGCGCGTTGCGCTCGCTCTCATTGCCCTTCTGCTTGGCGGCAAAGATGAAGCGGTAGACGTCGCTGCCGAAGCGCAGCGCGTAGACCTTGAACTGCCACTGGTCGCCCTGCGCATTCGCCGACGCGGCGGGAAAGCCGTTGATGGTCAGTTCTTCGGTCGAACTCCTGTCGACATTCTCCATCCAGCCGGAATTGAGATAGTCGGACAATGACTGCTCGGACGGCACCCGCACCACGTCGAAACGCATCGCCTGGTTGCCGCCCTCGCGCACGCCGATCACCGCCTGCGCGGTATTGTCGAGCGTGAAGGATTCCGGCGCCTGGAAGGTGAAGCCGAGTTTCGGATGCAGGAATCGGCGGCCGCGGACGAAGCCTTCGCTGGGATCCTCGCCATAGACGATGTTGTCGATCGCGGCGAGATAGGTCTCGCGGTCGCGCTCGCCGCCTTCCGGCGTCGAATATTGCCGCGCATTGGCCTGCGCATTTTGCACCCGCTCCGGCGTCGCCGGATGCGAGGACAGGAAGTCCTGCGCGCGCGGATCGAGCGGGGTGCGGCCGGCCTTCATCGCGGCGTTGCGCTCCATCGCGGTAAGGAATCGCGCTGCGCCGAACGGATCGAAATGCGCGCGCGCGGAAATGCCGACGCCGATGCCGTCGGCCTCGAATTCCTGCGCCCGCGAGAAGCTTGCCATTGTCAGCTTGGATTTTGCCAGAGCGAGCGCGCTCAAATCGGGGTCAGAGCCCATCTCGGTGACGACGCGCGTCACCACCGCGGCCTGGCGGGCCTGCTCCTCGCGGATCGAGGCGTGGCGGGCCAGCACATGCGCCATCTCGTGCGACAGCACCGAGGACAGTTCGGACGTGTCGGACGCCAGTGCGATCAGGCCGCGCGTGACATAGAGCTGGCCGGACGGCAGCGCGAAGGCGTTGACCGCGCCGGAATTCAGGATGGTGACCTTGTAGGCCAGATCGGGCCGCTCGGACGCCGCGACCAGCCGATCGACGGTCTTGCCGATCAGCGCCTCCAGCCGGGGGTCATCATAGGAGCCGCCATAGGAGGCGAGAATCCGCTCATGCTCCTTCTCGCCAGCCGGGGTCTGCACCACGGCCGGTTTCGCCGGCGGGGCGGCCGGCTTGCCCGGGCTGAACGGCTTCGACGCGGTCTCGAAGCGGCTGACGTCGCCGCAGGCGGACAAGGCAAACGACAGGCACAGCAAAACCGGCGCAGCCCAACGGCGGCGGCTCAGACTGGTTTGCCGTCCCTTACCCGTCACGTCGCTTCTTCCTGCCCTGTGGCCTATTTGTCCCCGACCACTTCGATCTGCCCGACCCGGACTACCTCGATCCGTGGCCCGCCCCGCCGCTCGATGAAGCCGCGAACCCGAATCCGCCGTCTTTCGAAGGACTTCGGCGAAATACCCGCGCCCTCCAGCGTGACCATCATGCGCCTTGAAATAGTCACGGCAAAGTCCTGTGTCCAGTTCCGGCCAAAATTGAGGTAGGTCATGCCGCCTGCGGTGCGAACCGACAGCACCCGGCCTTCGACCAGCCGGAAGCGCCCGACATCGGCCCGAATATCGCCCGGACTTTCCGCGCTTTTTATGACGCCCGCTTGACCCCAAAGGCCGACCCTCGCCCGGCGCGCCGCGGCCTCCGCCGCGGTGAGGTCCGCGGCGCAGTCCTTGTCCGAGACGGCGAGGGAGGCCAAGGCAGTGCCCTGCGCCAGCAACTCGCTCTGCACTGAAGGGGTGGCGCCGTCGAGAAATGCGAAGGCCGGCTGTCGGCCGTAACGGTCCGGCGCGTCGGTCTCGCCGTGCAGCGTGACGCTGCGACCGGCTATCAGCCCGGCCAGCGCCGCGGCGGCGTCGGTCGTATCCGCGGGCTCAATGCCCAATAGTCGAACTTCGCGACCATCCTGCAGCCGAAACGTTCTGACGTCGATCACCTCCGCGACGCGGCCTTCCCCCTGCGGGGCGAACCGGCAGCCGGTCGCGTGCGCCGGACCGGTGGCGGCGAGACCCAGTATCGCCGCCACCATGGCGCGACTCACTCTCATCTTCGCTGCACGCATCCGTGCCCCTGCCACGCGTCGTCAACTACGTCGCGATGATAGCAACATTTCATTCCGCTAGGCGGCACAATGCCGGCCTGATGCGCCCGATATCGCCGTGCTGCTTGCCGCTGCAAAGCGCTTGCGGCATGATCGCGAGAACAATCACGGACATCGCGCAGCAAACCGCGGGTCCACAGGGAGGATAACTTGACGAGACTTATTTCAGCACTGCTGGCTTCGACCTTTATGTTTTCCGCAAGCGCCGCGATGGCGCAGACCAAGCCGTTGAAGCTCGGCGCGATTCTCGACATGTCCGGGCTCTATGCCGACATCACCGGGCCGGGCTCGGAAACCGCAGCCAAGATGGCGGTGGAAGATTTCGGCGGCGAAGTGCTGGGCCGCAAGATCGAGATCGTCGCCGCCGATCATCTCAACAAGGCGGACCTCTCCGCCAACATCGCGCGCGACATGCTGGACAATCAGGGCGTCGAGGCGATCATCGATGTCGCGGCGTCGGCGACGGCGCTCGCCGCCAGCGAAATCGCGCGCGCTCGCAACAAGATCATCATATTCAACGGACCGGGCTCGATCCGGCTCAGCAACGAGGCCTGCGGGCCGTACACTGTGCACTACGTGTTCGATACCTACGCGCAGGCCAACGTCACCGGCCTCGCCACGGTGAAGCAGGGGCTCGACTCCTGGTACTTCCTCACCGCCGACTACGCCTTCGGCCAGGACCTCGAGCGCGACACCACGGCGGTGGTGCAGAAGGCCGGTGGCAAGGTAGTCGGCGGCGTCAAGCATCCGCTCAATACCTCGGACTTCTCCTCGTTCCTGCTGCAGGCGCAGAGCTCGAAGGCCAAGGTAGTGGGCCTCGCCAATGCCGGCGGCGACACCATCAACGCCATCAAGCAGGCCGCCGAATTCGGCCTCACCAAGAGCGGCGGCCAGAAGCTGTCGCCGCTGCTGGCCTTCATCTCCGACATCGACAGCGTCGGTCTGGAGACCGCGCAGGGCCTGATCCTGGCGGAGGCGTTCTACTGGGATCTCAACGACGGCACCCGAGAATTCACCAAGCGCTTCCAGGCGCGCACCAAGCGCGTGCCGACCTCGGCGCAGGCCGGTGTTTATTCGTCGGTCGGCCACTACCTGAAAGCCGTCAAGGCCGCCGGCACCACCGACGCCGCCGCGGTGATGAAGCTGATGAAGGAGACGCCGATCAACGATATGTTCGCCAAGAACGGCAAGATCCGCGAGGACGGCCGCATGGTGCACGACATGTATCTGTTCGAGGTCAAGAAGCCGTCGGAATCGAAGGGGCGCTGGGACGACTACAAGCTGCTCGCCACCGTCCCCGGCGACCAGGCCTTCCAGCCGTTAGAGGCCTCGCGCTGCCCGCTGGTGAAGAAGTAGGAGTAGAGATCGTCATTCCGGGATGTGCTTGCGTCGGCGAAGCCGACTAAAGCGCAGACCCGGAATCCCGAGATGTTCATCGTCCCATGCCGAGGTTCCGGGTTCGCTCGCAGCTCGCGCTGCTTGCGCCTCGGAACGACACCGACAGTAACCCACAGGACTTCCTTATGACCGACCTCGTACTGCAATCGCTCGACAACGGCCTGCTGACCATCACCATGAACCGGCCGGACCGGCGCAATGCGCTGAATGTCGAACTGACGCAGGGGCTGGTGGCGGCGGCGCGGCGGGCGGCGGAGGACCATGCGGTGCGCGCGGTGCTGCTGAAGGGCGCCGGCGGCACGTTCTGCGTCGGCGGCGACGTCAAGTCGATGGCCGCCGGCCACGCGCCGCTGCCGTTCGAGGCCAAGCGCGCCAATCTGCGCCGCGGCATGGAAGTGTCGCGACTCCTGCACCAGATGCCGAAGCCGGTGGTGGCGCAGCTCGACGGCGCCGCGGCGGGCGCCGGGCTGTCGATCGCATTGTCCTGCGACCTGCGCGTCGCCTCGGCCTCGGTGAAGATCACCACGGCCTTCGCCAAGGTCGGCTTCTCCGGCGACTACGGCGGCACCTACTTCCTGACGCAGATGCTCGGCAGCGCCAAGGCGCGCGAATTGTACCTGCTGTCGCCGGTGCTGACGGCGCAGGAGGCACTGGCGCTCGGCATGGTCAGCAAGGTGGTCGCTGACGCCGAGGTCGAGAAGGCCGCGCACGATCTGGCGATGTCGCTGGCGCAAGGGCCGTCGATCACGCTCGGCTACATCAAGAGCAACATCAACAATGCGGAGACGATGACGCTGGAGGCGTGTTTCGACGCCGAGGCGATCCATCACACCCGCTGCAGCGACACCGCCGACCACAAGGAGGCGGCCTCCGCCTTCGTCGAAAAACGCAAACCGGTATTTCAGGGACACTGACATGGGCGAGATGCGGCTTCGGCAGGTCTGTCTGGTGGCGCCGCATCTCGAACCGGTGGTCGGCGATATCGCCGCGATCATGGGCCTGGAGGTCTGCTACCGCGATCCCGGGGTCGCGAAATACGGCCTGGAGAATGCGCTGCTGCCGGTCGACAGCACGCTGCTCGAGGTCGTCGCGCCGACGCAGGACGGCACCGCCGCCGGGCGCTTTCTCGATAAGAGCCGCGGCTTCGGCGGCTACATGGCGATCTTCTCCTGTGACGATCCGGACGAGCTCGGTCGCCACGCGCAGCAGATCGGCGTGCGGATTGCCAATGTGATCGAGCACGCGCCGTATCGCGGCGTCCAGCTGCATCCGCGCGACTGCCGCGCCGCCTTCATCGAGTTCAACCATACCGAAGGCAGCGACAATATTTTCGGCGTCTATCCGCCGGCGGGGCCGGATTGGCCGCGTTCGATCCGCACCGACACCACGCTGGCCTTGCTGGGCGTCGAATTGCAGAGCCCTGATCCAGAAGATCTCGCACGGCACTGGAGCAGGATCATCGGAGTCGATGTCAGCCGCGGCGAGCACGACGCGCCGCAGATCGTGCTGCCGAATGCGTATCTGCGTTTCATGCCGGGTGGCAATGAGGCGTTGACCGGGCTGACGTTCAAAGTGCGCGATGTGGCGCAGGTCATCGACGCCGCGCGCACCCGCGGCTGCCCGTGCGGCGGCGAGAACTTTCTGCTGAGTGGGGTGACGTTTCATATCGCTGGGTAGGAGCCGAGCGTAGCCCGGATGAAGCGAAGCGCAATCCGGGACCGGCCTATCGCTGCTGGCGCTTTTCCCGGATTTCGTCGCCGTACCGCCGGCGCGGCCCGGCGACTTCATCCGGGCTACGAACTACCTGCCCTTGAAATTGGCCACGCGTCGTTCTTCCGTCGCCTTGACGCCTTCCTTGAAGTCGTCGGTCGCGCGCAGCCGGGTCTGTTCGGCCAACTCGTGTTCGGTGGCTTTGGCGACGCGGTCGGCTAGGTCACCTTTCATCGTGGCGCGGGTCGACAGCAGGCCGAGCGGCGAGTTCTCGGCGATCTCTTCCGCCAGCTTGATCGCGGCGTCGCGCACCTCGGCCAGTGGGACCAGCACGTTGACGAGGCCCATCTTCAGCGCTTCCTCGCCGCCGACGCGGCGGCTGGTGTAGAACATCAGCTCGGCGTTGTTCTTGCCGACGATCTCCGGCAGCGCCACGGTCAAGCCGAAGCCGGGATGGAAGCCGAGTTTTGTGAAGTTCGCGGCAAAGCGCGCTTCCGGGCAGGCAACGCGGAAGTCCGCGGAGACCGCGAGGCCCAGACCGCCACCGATCGCAGCCCCCTGCACGGCGGCAACGATCGGCTTCTTCGCCCGAAAGATCCGCACGGCTTCCATATAGAGATGGCCGATCGAGCCGAGATTGTCGGCGGGGTCGCCGCTCTTGGCCGCCGCCTCGGTTTCCTTGCGGTTCGGATCGCTGAAATCCGCGCCGGCGCAGAACGCCTTGCCCTGCGCGCACAACACGGTGGCGCGGATCTCCGGATCGGCATCGATCTCGTCAAGCGCGTTGGCGATCTGCTGGATCAGCATGATGTCGAAGAAGTTGAACGGCGGCTTGCGGATCTCGATGATCGCGATGTGGCCGCGGGTCTCGACGGCGATGTCTTTATAGGTGGTCATGGGAGTCCTCGTTGTGAATTGTCATTCCGGGGCGCGGGCGGCGTCAGCCGGCCGCGAACCCGGAATCCCGATGTGTTTTCATTAGTTCGAGGTTCCGGGTTCGCTCGGGCGTCGCCCTAGCGCCCCGGAACGACAGTGGTGGGTCAGCGCAGCCCCAGCCCGCGCGCGATGATGCCGCGCAGGACTTCGGTGGTGCCGCCCTGGATGGTCAGCTTCGGCGCAGTGCGGATCGCGAAGGTCAGCATCTCGTCGAGCGTGGCGTGGTTGGTGTGGTCGGCATCGGCGAAGGCCGCGAGTTCGCGGACGCGGTGCGGCAATTGCTGCTCCCAGATCGTTCCGATGTCCTTGACGATCGAGGCTTCCACCACCGGCTCTTTGCCGGCCTGCAGCATGCCGGCCACCGACACCGACATCCGCCGCATGGTGTGCAACTGCGCCACCAGCCGGCCGATGCCTTCGGCGCTGCGCGTGTCGGGATGTGCGCCGATGGTACGAACCAGCTCGGTCAGCACATAATAGGTCTCGAGAAAGCGCTCCGGCCCGGAACGCTCGAAGGCGAGTTCGCTCGTCGCCTGTTTCCAGGCGCCGTCGAGCTCGCCGAGCATGTGGTCGTCCGGCACGAAATGGTCGGTGAACACCACTTCGTTGAATTCGGTCTGACCGGTAATCTGCCCGATCGGGTTGACCTTGATGCCCGGCTTCTTCATGTCGACGAGAAACTGCGTCAGGCCGTGGCGGCGATTTTCCTTGGTCGAGGGCGAGGTGCGGAAGATCGCGATCATGTAGTCGGCCATGTGGGCCGACGTCGTCCAGATCTTGCTGCCGTTGATCAGCCAGCCGCCGTCCGTCTTGGTGGCTTTTGTTTTCGCGGCGAACAGGTCGGAGCCGGAATTGGGCTCGCTCATGCCGATCGAGAAGCACACCTCGCCGCGGCAGATCCGCGGCAGGATATCCATCTTGATATGCTCGGGCGCGTATTTCAGCAGCACCGGGCCGCTCTGCCGGTCGGCGACGAAGAAGCGCCGCACCGGCGCGTTCGCCACGCGCATCTCCTCGGTCACGACGTAGCGTTCGAGATAGCTGCGCTCGTGCCCGCCATATTGCTTCGGCCAGGTCATGCCGAGCCAGCCGCGTTGGCCGACACGGCGCGAGAATTCCGGCGCGTCGGCGTCTTCGCGCAAGGGCTTGTGCGGGTCGAAGGTGCCGGCGGCGATTTCCTCGGCGAGGAAGGCGCGGACTTCGCGGCGCAGCACCTCGCATTCGTCGGGCAGGCGGATCGGATCGAAACGAAGGGCGGCAGTCATGACAATCTCGCTTGTTCAGAAGTCTGGTTGAGCGGGTTCACCGCGAGGCGACCAGCGGCCACAATTCGTCGGCGCCGCGCGCGGCGACCATGCGGCCGAGTTCGACCGCCCAGAAACTCTCGGATCCGAAATCGTCGCGCCAGGCCAGCGCGCGCAGCGTGAAGCGGTGCAGGATGTGCTCCTGCGTGAAGCCGATCGCGCCGAATACCTGATGCGCGATCGCCGCGCCTTTTTCGGCCGCCTCGCCGCAGCGGATCTTGGCGGCGGCCACTTCGAGAAGGATCGCATCGTCGAAGGCGGCGCCATCATGGGACAGCGCTTCGGCCGCGGAGGACGCCGCGGCCAGCGCGGCCGAGGTTTCGCCGGCGAGCCTTGCCAAATTGTGCTGCACCGCCTGGAATTTCGAGATCTTCTTCTCGAAGGCGACGCGCTCGCCGGCATAGGTCACGCTGATGTCGAGCATGCTCTCCATCGCGCCCGAGATCTGCAGGCTGCGCAGCAGCGCGCCCATCAGTTGCAGCGACCGGGCGTCGATACCGGCAGGGGCAGCCGCGATCGACAGCGGCCTGACGCGGTCGAAGGTGACGATATCCGACGGATCGTTCGCAAGATTGAGGCCCTGCTCGATGCGGCAGGCGCCGGCCTCGAGCAGCGCGATCGAGGCGCCACCAGTCCCACTGGCGATGACGGCGATATGCTGGACCTGCGACGCGAACGGCACGCTGCGGGCACGGCCGCTGATGGTGCCGTCGGCGTTCAGCGTCAGGCTGTCCTTCGGGTTGGTCGGTGCGACCGTCATCATCCCTTCGGGCGAGGCGATCTTCGCCTGCGACAGCCACCAGCCGGCCAGCATGGTTTCAGCGAGCGGCACGGAAAGGCCGGCGCGGCCGGCGGCGCCGATCACGGCAAAACCCTCGGCCATGCTGGCGCCGGAGCCGTCGCAGTCCTCCGGCACCCAGGACAGCGGCAACCCGGATTCGGCCAGCGCCTGCCACAGCGCGACCTTCCATTTGCCGTCGGTGCTCTTGTTGATGGTCTGCGCGCCGGCGAGATCGGCGAAAATTCGCTCTGCGGTCTCGACAACGATATTATCCGTCTCCGTCACCGCGTTCCTCACTGCAAGCGCACATCTCGTGCGGCGAAATGCCGGCACCGGTGCGACCCCTGTTGTTGCGATCATGATGCGGAAAAGCACCGGCCGTGACAAGCGTTGCTCCCCGCAGGGCGGCCTGCGGTGGGGACATGCGGTCGCCTTCGGTTATTCCGCGCAGCGGCAGCGACGGCAATTTGCATCATTGGTGCCGGCAACTATGCTGCGGCGGCAATCAAGATCAATACGATCAGGGGGAATGCATGTCGAAGGATGGTTTGTGCGTGGTGATTACGGGGTCGGCGTCAGGTCTGGGGGCCGCGACAGCCGCGATCCTGGCGAAGGACGGCGCGCGCCTGGTGATCAATTATTCGTCGAGCGAAAAGGAAGCGATGGCCACTGCCGAGCATTGCCGCAGCCTGGGCGCTGCGGAAGTCGTTGTGGTGCAGGGCGACGTCTCGAAGGATGAGGATTGCAAGAAGATCATCGCCGCCGCGGCGCCGTGGGGCCGCATCGATGCGCTGGTCAACAATGCCGGCGTCACCAAGCACGTACCGCATGACGACCTGGATGGGCTTTCTGCTGCGGACTTCCAGTGGATCTTTGGCGTCAACACGATCGGTCCGTATCAGATGGTGCGCGCGGCGCGGTCGCTGCTCCAGGCCGGCGCTACGGCGTCGTGCCGGGCGTCCGCGGTCGTCAACGTCTCGTCGATCGCCGGCCTCGCCGGCAGCGGTTCGTCGGTGGCCTATGCCGCCAGCAAGGGCGCGCTGAATACCATGACGCTGTCACTGGCGCGCGCGCTGGCGCCGTCGATCCGCGTCAATACGGTATGTCCCGGCTATATCGATACGCCGTGGTTCACCAAGGGGCGTGGTGCCGATGCCGCCGCCAAGGTGCGCGATGCGGTGATCGCCAAAACGCCACTGAAGCTGGCGTCCACGGCCGAGGACATCGCCAGCCTAATCTGCTTCCTTGCCACCTCGCCGTCGAGCAACATGACGGGCGAAGTGGTGCGGATGGATGCGGGCATGCATCTGTCGTGAACCCGCAGACGTAAAAAAGCCCCGGAGGCATAACCTCCGGGGCTTTGTATGCGCGGATCAGCGCTGGCCGGGATCCGAAATCATCCGGCTGGCGACCAGCCTGTTCCAGATGAACAACACCACCAGCGCGCCGAGCGTGGCGGTGATGAAGCCGGCGCCCTGGTTGGGGCCGTAGTGACCGATCTGCTGGCCGATGAAGGTCGCGAGAAACGCGCCGGCGATGCCGAGCACGGTGGTCAGGATGAATCCGCTGGGGTTGTTCGGGCCCGGCGAAAGCATTCGGGCGATGATGCCGGCGACGAAGCCGATCAAGAGTATCCAGAGCATTGCAATATCCTTTGCGTAAATGAAGTGGGATTAAACCCAGCGCGAGGCGGCTTCATCCTCCGTCGGCACACGGCCGTTTGGCGTGAAATCATCGACGGCGTCTGGCAATTCCTGGCTGAGGTCCTGCAGCAGTTGCTCGCGCGACAGGCCGGTGCGCGAGGTCAGCTGGTCGATCTGATCTGCACCGAGGGCTTCGGCGAGATCGTTCGGCGCAATTTGTTTGTTGGGGCCGGGGCTGACCCAGGAGTCCGCCACTTCCCCGTGGCCGTTCTGCTGGAATTGCTTGAGCAGATCGCCGAGGCCGCCCGACAACACCGAGCCGGCCGCGCCGCCGGCCAGCAGCCCGCCGAGCAGGCCACCGAGACCGCCGCCCTGCGCGCCGCCGGCCTGTCCCGGATGATTGCTCTGACCGCCGAAGATGCTGCCAAGCATGCCGCCGAGGCCGCCGCTATCAGCCTGCATGGTGTTGGGGGCCGGCATCGGCGTCGGCGAAGGCGCCTGCTGGACCTTGCCCGGGTGAGTCCCGTTGAAATGCTTGTAGCCTTTGTAGGCCAGCAGCGCGAGGATCGCCACCGTCATCGGCGACATGCCGCCGCTCTTGTCGTTGGGATCGCTGGGGCCGCGCGGGCCGTTCTGCATGCCGTTGAGAATATCGAGCAAACCCATCGCAATCTCCTGTGGTGCCAGCCCGGAAACGAACATAGCGGTGCGGTATGACGCCTTCAAGCCAAACGGGTTCCATCGGCGGCTGGCGGCGCGGAATTTTACTGCTATCAATGATCCGGGAGACAGCGATGACACAGCGGCCGATTGGAATTGCCGGCGCCGGAAGCATCGGCTGCTTTGTCGGCGGCATGCTGGCCGCCGGCGGTCGCGAGGTCACGCTGCTGGCGCGGGCGCGCGTGATCGAAGAGGTCAGCCGCCACGGCCTGCGACTGACTTCCTTCGACGGGCTCGACCGGAAGATGCCGGCTGCCGGGATGCTGTTGTCCGACGATCCCGCCATCCTGCGCGACGCAGCGGTCATCCTGGTCACCGTCAAGAGCGCCGACAGCCCGGAAATCGCCGAACTGATTGCGCGATATGCGCCGGAAGATGCGGTGATCGTCAGCCTGCAGAACGGCATCGGCAATGTCGATGCGCTGCAGACCATATTGCCGCGGCATCGCGTGCTGGGCGGGATGGTGCCGTTCAACGTCGTGGCCATGGGGGAAGGCCGCATGCATCGCGCCACCTCGGGCGACATCGTCGTGGCACGCGACGACGCCGGCACCGCGCAGGCATTGTCGGTAGCGGACCTGCCCGTCCGTGCGACCGACGATATCGCCGGTGTGCAATGGGGCAAGCTGGTGCTTAATCTCAACAATGCGCTCAATGCGCTGTCCGGCCTGCCGCTGCGCGAACAGTTGGCGCAGCGCGAATGGCGCAGGCTGTTTGCCGACCAGATGGCAGAAGGGCTCGCCGCGATCCGGGCGGCGGGCATCCGCCCGGTCTCACCGACGCCATTGCCGATGGCGCTGACGCCGCTTCTGCTGCGGCTGCCCGATGGCCTGTTCAGGCTGCTGCTCGGTCGCACCATGCAGATCGATCCGCACGCGCGCTCCTCGATGTGGGAGGATCTCGAGCGCCGTCGCCGCACCGAGGTCGATTATCTGCAGGGGGTGATCCTGCGCACCGCCGCGCAACATGGATTGAAGGCGCCGCTGGCGCAGCGCATAGTGGCGCTGGTCAAGGCCGCCGAGGTCGCCGGCCGCGGTTCGCCGGGGCTCACGGCGAGGGAAACAAGGGGATAGTTTCTGTTTGTCGTCCGCGCTTTCGCGGGGACGACACGTGGAGCGCGCGAGCGCCGTATCAATTTCCGGCACGCCTAGCAGAGTATGAGCACTAGCTGCGGATGCGGGCGTCGGCAATGGCTTTTTCGAACAGCGCACTCATCGCCTGGGCGATGCCTTGCGTCGGGCTGACTTCGAAATAGAAGCCGGGCGAGGCGCAGCTCTTCATATTGATGGCGATCTCGCTGTTCGGGGAGGGACCATAAGGTCCGGCATTGAACGGGTCGATCCAGGCATTGTACCAGCCGTTGGTCGGCAGGGCGAGATAGGTGGTGTACAGCACCGCCACCTTGATACCGCGGTCCGTCAGCGTCTTGCAGAGAGCGGGGTTGATAGGCGACTGGCAGCGCCCCCCGTTCGTGGGCTTTTTGCAGCCGCCCGGATTGTACTCGTCGGCGACGCCGTCGGATACGAAGAACACGTATTTCTGCGGTGCGGCGGCGGTTCCGGCACCGGGATTGGTGATCTCACTGTTCAGCGCAGCCAATGCCGTGGTGTAGGGCGTATCCTGATCGTTGTTGTCATTCTGGCCGTTGACCGACATCAGGTCGATCTTGCCGGCCTCGGTCTTGGCGTTGTCGAGATTTGCCGACAGTGCAAACAGGGCGCGAAGACCCGCGGTCTGTGCCGAGGCGCCGAAGTCGTAGATCGCCATCCTGAACTGGCTGTTATAGGTCGCGGTCTGCTTGGCCGTTCTCATCAGATCTTCAGTCGCGGTGCGCAACACGTCGATCCGGGTGGTCACGCCGAGCGTCTTGGCGAGATTGTAGTAACTGTTGCTGTTCAGCTTGTCATGGCAGGCAAAGGCGCATTGGTCCGATGTATTAGCGACCATCTTGGCGACATCGGCAGGCGTTGCGCCGACGCCCATCGATGGCGAGTTGTCCAGCAACAAATAGAAATCAATATAGGCCGGCATCGACGCCGCAGATGTCGACGTCCCCGAGATCGCCAGCCGGCTCCAGCCGATGATCGATGTGAAAGTGGTCGGCACGGTTGCTGAGTACTGCACCGTCGAAACCACCTTTCCGGCGATTTTCTGTACGTCGGCCGAAAAGCCGGTCAACGTGTAGCCGTTGCGGCCCGACATGTTGCCGTTGAAGATGTTGGTAGCGTCGGTGACGCCGGCGGGGATGGCGCCGTCGGTGGTCATTGCACCTGCGGCAATAAACCCCGGCGAGCTCCGGGCGACCGAGCCGACGCTGGCCGCATCGATCGCCGCCTGCATCTTGCCGCGGATCTCCACGGTGCGGCTGTAATCAATCGCGCAGCCGATAAAGGCGATCAGCGGCACCAGCGCAACGGCGAAGATAGTCGCAACATTGCCGCTTTTGGCGTGTCGAAAACGAGCCAGCAGGTCGAGAAATCTGGTCAACACCTGGAAGATCCCATGCTGATAAAGACCTCACTGGTAACATTCTCCGCCTAAATATCGCTTAATCCGATTGTCGAAACTCAACGAAATCAACTACGCAAACGGCTGCCCCGCGTTGAAGTAAACAAGCCGTAAATGCCCGCGGACTCATCATTCGCCGAACTAGCATTCGCTTCCTGTGGATGCGAGTGAGAACAAAACAAGAGCAATTCAGTACATCGCGATGTGACATCAAGGGCTATGTCATTCTGTACTTCTTTAGTATAGATAGCTGCGTGATTTGGCGGTGGTCGATGCGTTCGCGCCCTGAAACTGTCGTTTGATCCTTTAATGCATCCGCATTGCGTGTGCTGATCGAAGACCTCAACTTAAGAATCGGAGCTATTATGGCCAAGGCTGCAAAGAAAAAACTCGTGCGTCGCGAATACACCAAGGAAGACGTCAAGACGCTGAAGGAGCACTCCAAGGCCCAGACGCCGCTGGTGAAGATCTCCAAGGCGATGAAGCGTACCGGCGGTTCGCTGCGCCAGAAGGCCATCAAGCTCGGTATCCCGCTCGGTCATCGCCGCCGCAAGGCCAAGGTGACGAAGGTTGCCAAGACCACCAAGGTCGCGAAGTCGGCCAAGGCAGCCAAGAAGACCGTGAAGACCGCCAAGGCGAAGAAGGCCAAGAAGTAAGGTCTAGCGACCGGATATCATCGCCTGGAGCGCAGTTGCGCTTCAGGCGAACTGCAGAGATATCGCTCGTGGCGAGAGGCGGATGCCGCCCTCGCATGGCGGGGCATGTGCTGCGAAGCGGCAGCGCCACGATCGCCTGTTTCTATAGCTGTCACCTCGTCCCCCCGCCGCCGACGGATGTATCACATGACAATTCGCAACCTGCGGGAGACTGCGGTAATGCTTGTTCTTGTTTTGATCCAGATCGCGCCTGTGCAGGCAGCGGATTATGCCGGCCAGATCAGCGCCTTTCGCCGGGCACATGGCCTTTCCGCGGTGACGCCGGACGGCAAGCTCGATGCGGTCGCGCAGTATCAGGCGATGGCGATGTCCGAAAGCGGCAAGGTCAGCCACGAGGTTGGTGGCCCGTTTCCAAAGCGCATCGCCCCCCTGCGCAAGTCCAGGGCTGCTGAAAACATCGCGGCGGGCTCCACCACTTTCCCCGAGACGCTGAAGCAGTGGCAGGACAGCGCCGGCCACCGCGCGAATTTGCTGATGCCGGGCGCCAGGAAGGTCGGCGTGGCCTATGTCGCCAATCCGAAGTCGCCGTACCGGATGTTCTGGGCGTTGGTGATCACCGACTGAGGCCGCCAGCGCGGCCGTGCTTGCGGATAGGTGCTAGCTCTCTCGCGTGCGACGGGTTTTCGGCGGCGGGCCGAACAGCGCCTTCTTGATGTCGCTCAGCCCGCTCGACAGTTTCGACCAGCCGCAGGCCAGCGGATCGGCACAGTCCGGCTGCTTGACGCGCGGTTTCGGCCGGACGGTGGCGACCGGCCGGATGTCTTTCGGCGGCGGCACTGTCGATGACGCCGGGGCGGCGGCTGGCGGTTGCAGCGCTGCCTGCTGCTCCTCGCGCTGCTTCGTGGCAAAGGCTGCGGCGATTACGCTGCGGCGCTGCTGCTCGAGATACGAGGTATAGTGCTCGTCGATGGCCTTGAGCTCCGCGGCCGTCGGATTGGGGCCGGCGATATCGAAGCTGCGGTTCTGCATGAAATCGAAATAGGTGTACCCGACGCCGGGCTTGCGCCGTCCGGCGAACTGGCCGTCACAGGCCGATAGCAGCGTGGCCCTGTCCTTGGTAGCCGAGCGCCCGGCGCGCTCGGCGCATTCCTCGAAGTCGGCGGGCGCCGCGGTCCACCACTGCGCCAGCGCGCAGGTCGGCGTCAGCGCGGACAGGCCGAGCGTCATCACGGTCAGACATATGAATTGGCCGGGTACCGCCATCGAGCCCGCTCCATCCCTGTTGCACGGCAATATTCATCCGTCCGGCGGCCTTTATCAATGCAATAGACGGCCGTCGTCCCGCCAATCCACACCACCCGCATGGTCGCCATGCGCCGCGCCGCCCGGCGCCGGCATTGCCTTGCCGGCCTTCGCTGCGGCATACACGGGATCTCGCGACGCCGGTCGCGCATCATGGACGCGACCTTGCCCGCACTGACCGACGCCTCCGCCCATAATCCCGGCCCTGCACCGACGCGGGCGCGCGAAGTATCGATCGCGTTGCTGGTGGCCGCGGCGTTCTTCATGGAAAATCTCGACGGTACCATCATCACCACGGCGGTGCCCGCCATGGCGCATGATTTTGGGGTGGCGCCCGTCGACCTCAATCTCGGCGTCAGCGCCTATCTGCTGACGCTCGGCGTGCTGATCCCGATCAGCGGCTGGGTCGCCGACCGGATCGGCGCGCGCACGGTGTTCGCCGCAGCCATCGCGGTGTTCACCGGGGCCTCGCTGCTGTGCGGCCTGGCGGATTCGCTGGGCGCGTTCATCGCGATGCGGGTGCTGCAGGGCATCGGCGGCGCCATGATGGTGCCGGTCGGTCGCCTGGTGGTGCTGCGCGGCACGCCGAAGGAGCGCATGATCAACGCGATCGCGATCCTGACCTGGCCCGCACTGGTCGCGCCGGTGCTTGGCCCGCCGCTCGGCGGTTTCATCACGACCTATGCGTCATGGCGCTGGATCTTCTATCTCAATCTGCCGCTCGGCGCCCTCGCTCTCGCCGCCGCGCTGTGGCTGATCCCCAACGAGCGCGCGCGCCAACCGCGGCCGTTCGACTGGCTCGGCTTCGCGCTGACCAGTGGTGGGCTGCTCGGCATCTTGTGGGCGGTCGAGGTGGTGAGCCGGCCCCACATGCAATGGCGCGAGGTGCTGATGCCGCTGCTGGCGGGCGCGTTGCTGCTCGCCGCCGGGGTGGTGCATATGCGTCGCGCCGCGCATCCGATGCTGACGCTGTCGGTCTTGCGGGTGCCGACCTTCGCCGTCACGATCTGGGGCGGCTCGCTGTTCCGGATGTCGACGGGCGCGGTGCCCTTCCTGCTGCCGTTGCTATTTCAGGTCGGCTTCGGCCTCGATGCGTTTCAGGCCGGCATGCTGGTGCTGGCCGTGTTTGCCGGCAACCTCCTGATGAAGCCGCTGACCACGCCGGTGCTGCGGCGATTCGGCTTTCGCACCGTGCTGATCGGCAACGGCTTGCTCAACGCTGTGTTGCTGGCCTGTCTGGCGCTCCTGACGCCTGCCACCCCGGTCTGGCTGATCGCCACGCTGCTGTTTGCCGGCGGCATGACGCGCTCGATGCAGTTCACGGCGCTCAACACGGTCGCCTTCGCCGACATCCCGCAGCCGCAGATGAGCGATGCCAACACGTTGTTCAGCACCGTTTTCCAGCTGGCGATGGGGATTGGCATTGCGCTGGGTGCGGTGGCGCTGCGGCTCGGCGACTGGGCCGCGCCGCAGCTCGGCCTTGCGCAGGTGCCGGCGGCCTCGTTCCGGCTGGCCTTCCTGGTGGTGGGGCTGGTCGCGCTCCTCGGCATTATTGACGCCTTGCGGCTGTCGCGTGATGCCGGCGACCACGTGTCCCGGCCGCAGGGCAAGGTTGCGCGCTGACGCCGGCCGCACTAGCGACCCGCGCGATGCTCTGGTATGGATCGGGTCAAGCCCCGCATCGATTGCGGGTGTTGCGGTCCCGTAGCTCAGCCGGATAGAGCGACGGTTTCCTAAACCGTAGGTCGCATGTTCGAGTCATGCCGGGATCGCCAGCCAGTTCATTGAAAACCTCGACGCCGCAGGCCGCAGCGCCGGCGCATCACGCGCAGGCGGTTTGACGTATGCCCGGGGCGGTCGGGACCCGCCCGTGACGATACGGCAAAGAAAAAGGCCCGCATTGCTGCGGGCCTTTCGCGTTCTGGAAGGGGTCGGAGCTTAGAAGCCGCCGCCCAGGCTGCCGAGGTTGAAGCGGTAGTTCAGGCCGGCCTTGACGGTGTGCTCGTCGTTCTTGAAGCCGACAGCCGCGAGGCCGGGCTGCAGCGCGGTCACGTTGCCGAAGTCATAATACTGGTATTCGATCTTGCCCGACCAGTTCTGGGTGAACAGATATTCCAGACCGCCGCCGACGGTGTAGCCATCACGGCCGCCGTTGCCCGAGAAGCCGTTGGTGAAGCGCGAGTCAGCCCAGGCGTAACCGCCCTTGACGTACAGCAGGGCCGGACCACCCCAGGTGTAGCCGAGACGGCCGGTCACCGAACCGAGGCCACGGTTGGCAAAGCTGCTCGAAGTGTCGAGCCAGGAGTAGTTGGCTTCCACACCGAACACCCAGTTCGGGGAGAACTGCATGTCGTAGCCGACCTGGGCGCCGCCCATGAACGTGCCGTCATTGCTGCCGCCGACCAGGTTGTTGTTGCCCGGGAAGCCCCCGCCGACGTGACCGCCGATGTAGAAAGCGGTCCAGTTGTAGATCGGCGCTGCGGCCATCGCCGGTGCCTTGGTGTAGGGACGGGCGGCGAGGTCAGCGGCCGAAGCCGGAGCGGCCAGAGCGATGAAAGCGGCGGAAGCGAGCAAAAACTTTTTCATTGTGGGTTCCTTGAGGCCATCCCCGGTGGATGGCTGCATCTGACGCGAACCTAGACGATTGCGCATGGATTACTGTCTCCACTCTGCAACAGTCAGCAACTGCCGATGAGTTCCGAATCCACAATGGCGCCTCATTTGAGATGCCGTGCGATTGGAACAAAGGGCATGATCGACTTTTACGGCGCCGAAAGAACGCTGCGTTGTCGGGATGAAGGAAGATACCAACCATGAGCTTGGTATCGTGACCTGAGCCCCAAGCTTCATCCAGCGATGGGAAGAATCCTTTGATCATTTGAGCCTGTGTGGCTCGGTGATGCAACGGGACGGGGCGCGGAGCCCCAAATCAGCTCATGCGGTCCGTCCCGTTGCATGTCGGACGCGTGGAGCTTGGCATAGGTAGCCGGTGGAAGATTGCCGATCGCGCTGTGAGGGCGGACGGTGTTGTAGTCGTCCTGCCATTCAGCAAGGACTTCGCGGGCATGGTTGAGGGACGAGAACAACGTCTCGTTCAGGAGTTCGTCGCGCAGGCGCCCATTGAAGCTTTCTACGAATGCGTTCTGCTGCGGCTTGCCTGGTGCGATGTAGTGCCATTCGATCCTGGTCTGCTGTGACCATCGCAAGATGGCCATGCTGGTAAATTCGGTACCGTTATCGCTGACGATCGTTAGCGGGGGACCACGCCGGGCGATCACCGCATCGAGCTCTCGGCCGACCCTTGTGCCCGAGAGCGACGTATCGGCAACCAATGCGATGCACTCGCGGGTGAAGTCGTCCACCACGGCCAGCATGCGGAAGCGCCGGCTGTCGGTCAGCGTGTCGCTGACAAAGTCGAGCGACCAGCGATGGTTGGGACCTTGGGGCAACGTCATCGGAGCCCTTGTTCCCAGCGCTTTCTTGCGACCACCACGCCGTCGAACCTGAAGCCGCTCCTCGGCGTACAGACGCCGCAGCTTCTTGTGATTGATCGAAACGCCATCGATGCGCAACAGTAGGAGCAGGCGACGGTAGCCAAACCGCCGTCTGATATTGGCCAGTTCGCGCAACCTCGCGCGAATGACAACATCGTCGGGCCGCACGCTGCGATAGCGTACCGAGGTTCGATCCGCTCCGATGACCGCACACGCCCGCCGCTGGCTGACCTCAAAACTTGAACAAAGGTGAGCCACAGCTTGTCGCTTCGCGACGGGCGTCATCATTTTTTTGAATTGAGATCCTTCAACATGGCGTTGTCGAGCATCGCTTCGGCCAGCAGCTTTTTTAGCTTGGCATTCTCGTCGGTCAGAACCTTCAGGCGGCGGGCCTCCGACACATCGAGCCCACCATACTTCGCCTTCCATTTGTAGAACGTCGCGCTGCTGATCCCGTGCTTGCGACAAACGTCCCCGGTCTTTGAGCCTGCCTCGTGCTCCCGCAGGATCGCGATGATCCGCTCTTCCGTGAACCTCGACTGCTTCATCTCCGTCTCCCTTCAGGTGACGGATTCTACCCATTTTTGGCGGAAGTTCAGGGGCTCAGGTCAATCGGAAGAAACGCCGGATATCGGCGGCGACGATCAGCTTCTCAGCGAGAGCTTCGATCATGCGTACGGCGGTCTGCCAACGGATCTGCGTACGCACGCGACCAGCGCGTTCATTGCTACCAGCATTATCGCGCATGTGCGCGCGAGCGACTGTACGCAGGACGCCATGATGCACGCGGCGCTGGACGCCGTGGAGGAGCTGGAGAAACGCCGGCGCTAGCAGATCGCATTGCCAGCCGTCGTACCGGAATCCTCAGTTGCATTCTCCGCTACGCGCAGATCCATGCTTTGTCAGAACAATATCGTCGACAGGGTATAGGCCACCACGGTGGATACCGAGACGCCGATCAGGCCCGGAATCATGAAGCTGTGGTTGAGCAGATAGGAGCCGATATGCGTCGTGCCGGTACGGTCCATGCTGATCGAGGCGAGGTCGGACGGATAGAAGCAGAAGAAGAAATAGGCATAGCAGGACGGGATCACGGCGAGCATCTGGTGCGTTGACAGGCCGAGCGTATAGCCGAACGGCATCATGATCACCAGCACCGCCGCCTGGCTCTTCACGAAGGCGGAGACGGCGAACATCGCCAGCGCGAAGGTCCATGGCGCGTATTGCACCATCTCCTTGATGTTGCGGATCAGGAATTCCTGGTTGCCGGTGACGAAGCAGTCGCTCATCCAGGCGATGCCGAAGATCGCGATCACCGCGGTCATGCCGGCATTGAAGACGCTGGACTTGCCGACATCCGCCGACTTCACATTGCAGCTGAACAGGATCAGGGCGCCGGCGCTCATCATGATGATCTGCACCACGGTGGTGAGCGGCAGCATCCTCCCGTTATAGTGCGGCAACAGCACCGGAAACAGCGCCAGGATGATCACCGTCAGGATGCCGCCGAAGAACAGACACACCGACAGCGCCGCCGTGCCCGGCAGTTCCTTGCCCAGCGTGGTGACGTCCTGCTCGAGCGAGGCGCGGAATTCGGGATCCTTCAGGCGTTCCTGGAAGATCGGGTCCTGATCGAGTTCCTTGCCGCGGTTCATGCTCCACAGCGCAGCCATCAGCACGCCGATCAGGCCGGCGGGGATGGTGATGCTGAGAATCTGGATCAGGGTTGCGGGGTCATTGTTCTTGGCCGACAGCGCCATGAAGCTGGTGACCGCTGCGGCGACCGGCGAGGCGGTGATGCCCATCTGCGACGCGACCGAAGCGACGCCCATCGGCCGCTCCGGCCGGATCCTGGTCTTCAGCGAGACGTCCGCGATCACCGGCAGCAGCGAATAGACCGCGTGCCCGGTACCGACGCACATGGTCAGGAAAAACGTGCAGAGCGGCGCGAGGATGGTGATGCGCGTCGGATGCGCGCGCAGCAGGCGTTCGGTGCGCTGAACCATCCAGTCGAGGCCGCCGGCGACCTGCAGCGTAGCGGAGGCGGTCACCACCGCGAGGATGATGAGCATGACGTCGATCGGCGGGCTGGCCGGCGGATTGTGGAAACCGATGGTGAGGACGGCGACGCCGAGACCGCCGAGCATTCCCAACGCGATGCTGCCGCGGCGGATGCCGATCAGGATGGCCCCGAGCACCAGAAAGAACTGTATCCAGAACTGAAACATCGTTCGCACCCTTCGCGTGGCTCATCCGGGAGGAACGTCGTGTTATCGTTATCCGACCGCGGTCGGTAAAATCTGAAGGCCCCCTGAGCCTGATCACTATTGCCGCAATCGACGGCGCGACGATTGATGCACATCAAGGGACGGCACATGCATCCCTTGATGTGCTTCGCCGACCGGTCAGCGCAAGGCGGCGACCGCGGCATTCCAGAAATCGTTATCGAGGACGCTTTCGGAAAATTTCGGCTTCGACCGCGCGCTCAGCACTACGCTGATGATGTTGTGCTTCGGGTTGATATAGATGAACTGGCCGAAGATGCCGCGCGCGCTGTAGGCGCCGTCGTCCAGCGAGCCGTCGGGTGCCGGCACCGGCCACCACATGTAGCCGTAGTCCAGCCGCGCGCCGCCGACCTGACGGGACGCGCCAGCCTCCTTCATCCAGCCTTCCGGCAGCACCCGCTCGCCATCGATGGTACCGTCGCCGAGGATGAAGCGACCGAAGCGGGCATAGTCGCGCATGGTGGCGAACATCCCGCTGCCGGCGATCTCGAGTCCGTCCTTGGCCTCCAGCCACCACGCGGCGTCGGCCTCCATGCCGAGCTTCGACCAGATCTTTTTCGACAGGTAATCCGACAGCCACTTGCCGGTGGCGGCGCGGACCAGCGCGCCGACCAGATGGGTGTCGCCGGTCGAATATTTCCACACCGTGCCGGGCGCCGCGATGCGCGGCCGGTTGGCCATGTAGTCGATGATGGCGCCGGGCTGCTGCTCGATCTGCAGTTGCAGCATGTGGCGCCGCTCGGAGTTCGGATTGGTCTGGGTGTCGTCCCATTGCACCCCGGAGGTCATCTGCATCAAGGCCTTGATCGAAACTCCCTCATAGGCGGAGCCGGCGAGTTGCGGCAGATAGTTGGTGAGCGGATCGTCGATGCTATCGATCAGCCCGTCCTGCACGGCGGCGCCGACCAGTGTGGTGGCCACCGATTTGGCCATCGACATCGACAGCCACCGCGTCGCGGGCGTAAGGCCGAGGTCGTAATGCTCCAGCAGCACCTCGTCGTCCTTCATCACCAGCAACCCGGCGATGCGGTTGCGCGCGACGTAGTCGTAGATGTCATAGACCTCGCCGCCCGACGGGATCGGAAATTCCGGCAGCGGGCCGGCGGAATAGTTCAGCGGGCGTGTCGTTGCGCCGGCTCGGATGGTGCGCGCCGGGAAGGCCGAGCCGAGATTGCGAAACGTCTCCAGATGCAGGCAGGGCATCTGCCGGCCGGCATAGCTGCTGACGATGGCTTCGATGGCGTCCTGATGCTCGGCCGGTGAGGGGGATGTCGCGGTGTCGAAATCGCCGTGAGGCGCCATGCGGTTGTTCAACTGATTACCTGCCGTGCCGGTAGAGGAGGGCGCACTATGGCTTATGATCGTGCCGACGCAAGCCGGGAGCGCGTCATCCGGACTTCAACGCCTCGCCGGCCGCCTGTTCGTCGCGCCCGGTCAAGGATTTCACCAGCGACGCCTTCACGCCCGCGACGTGCTCGCGCATCAGGATTTCGGCGCGATGGGGCTCGCGCGCCAGAATGGCCTCGTAGATGCGGTGGTGGTCATCATGGCGGCGGCGGACGTCGCGGTGCTCGAAGGCGACGATGTTGCGGCTCGACGACATCGGGACATGGTGACAGATGCGAATCATCTCGGCGAGCATGCGGTTGCGTGCCGCGGCCAGCAGCGTCTCGTGAAAATCGCCGTTGATGCCGCGGTAGACGGAGATCGCGCCGGCCTCGAAGTGGCCCGGCGCCAGCAACGCATCGCCGGCGACCAGGCTCCGTTCGATCACGGCGCGTTCCTCGGCGGACAGTCCGCGCTCGGCGGCAAAGCGCGCGGCGACGCCTTCCAGCGACGCGCGGATCTCATAGGCATCGACGATGGCGTCGAGCGGGAATTCGCGCACCGTGAAGCCGCGGTTCGGCGCGTAGTCGAGCAGGCCCTCGCCGGCCAGCGCCTGCAACGCCGCGCGCACCGGGGTGCGCGACACCGCCAGCGTCTTGCTGAAGCGGACCTCGTTGATGCGCTCGCCCGCATGCACCGAGCCGTTCAGGATCGCGTCGCGGATCTCGTCCATCACCGATAGCGAGCGGTTGCCGGCGCGCAAGGCGGCCGGTTCGAAAGGGGGTGGCGGGGCTATGTCGGCCATGTTCGGGGCTCTGGCTTAGTGGATACACTTATAAAGCGTAAGGAAACATTCGATCATGCAGTCGCCAACAAATCCACATTTTAATGCGTAAATCTGCCGTATATAAATCGGGCATGTCGCGGAAATGATGAGCAGTTGAAAAAGTGTATGTAATTTCTGTTGACTCGCGCCGGCCATTGGCAATGATGCAGGGGTCCAGCGATAGCGAGGTATATTTCCCATGGCGACCGTAAAACCGATCAGCGAAAGCGCCATCGAGGAAATCACCGCCGATCGCGGGCCGCATTATGAGCCGTTTGGCTGGCATCACTGGCCGGAGCATCCCTGGCTCGCCTATCAGTTTCGCCGTGGCCTGGGCGAAACGCAGGAAGGCGGCGGCAGCGTTTCCGAAGTGATGCTGGCGGGATCGCGCATGATCCCCGGCGATCTCGAAAGCTGGCACACCGAGTGGATGGTGATCGCCGACGCCAACTGGCAGCGTGGCCTCGCGGAAGAAAAGCTCGGTCACATCCGCACCGCGATGAACTGCTTTTTGCGCGCCGCGGATTACTACCGTCAGGCGGAATTCCATCTCGAGCCGGACGATGCCCGCCGGCTGCCGACCTTCGAGAAGATGGAGGCCTGCTCGCACAAGTTCATCTCCTATCTCAATCCGCCCGGTGAAGTCGTCGACATCCCTTACGAGGACGGCAAGCCGATCTGCGGCTATTTCATCCGCGCCCCGTTCCCCGGCAAGAAGCTGCCGGTGCTGATCTGCATGGGCGGCCTGGATTCCATCAAGGACGAGATGTGGTTCATGCAGGCGCATGGCTGCCTGCAGCGCGGCATCTCGGTGCTGATGGTCGATCTGCCGGGCCAGGGCGGCACGCTGCGCCGCCATGGCCTTGCCACCCGCGTCGATTCCGAAGTGCCGGTCGGCAAGTGCATCGACTGGCTGGAAAAGCGCGACGATGTCGATGCCTCGAAGATCGGCGTCTGCGGCTCCAGCATGGGTGGCTTCTATGCCGCGCGCGCCGGCTGCTACGAACACCGTCTCGCGGCGGTGATCTCGCACGGCGCGGTCTGGTCGGTGCATGACATGTGGGGCCAGAAGGGCGATGATTTCGGTCTGGCGATGCACATCCGCTGGGTGTTCGGCGCCAGGACCATGAAGGAAGCCCACGTCTTGATGAAGCCGTTCACGCTGGAAGGGCATCTCGAACACATGAAGGCGCCCTATCTCGTGCTGCATGGCGGCCACGACGTGCTGACCGTGACCGCGGCGCGCTCGACCTACGACCACGCCATCGACAACGGCGTCGATGCCACCTTGCGCGTGCTGGAGCCGGACGAGACCGGCGCCGAGCATTGCCAGCATGACAACCCGACGATCGGCCAGGAAGTGCTGGCCGACTGGCTCGCCGACAAGTTCGGCATCGATCAGCGTGCGTTGCTGAAGACCTCGTTCAACCCGCTGGTGTGATGATGAATCTGGGCGTCGATATCATCAAGGCGGCCGTCGTCGCGATCGACCTGCATCGCGGGCATCTCGACATGTCGGTGGCGACCATGCCGACCACGCCGGACGTGGCCGTGCGGATTATTGCTGCCAACAAGCGCCTGTTCGACTGGTGCCGGACGGTGAATATCCCGGTGATCCACCAGGTCACGTCGTATCGCGACGAGGCCGAGATCCGTGCCAATCCGTTCTGGCGCACCCGCGCCGAAGATCCGAACGCCACGCGCAAGAACGTAATGCGGCACAATATCATCGGCGGCCCCGGCTGCACGGTAATGCCGGATTTGCTGGACCCCCGGGACTTCATCGTCTCCACCAAGAAGCGCTACGACTGCTTCCTCGGCTCCGACCTCGATTTCCTGCTGAAATCGCATGGCATCAACACGCTGCTGATTACCGGCGTGAACACCAATTCCTGCGTGCTGGCGACCACGACCTCCGCCAATGTCCGCGATTATTCGGTGATCGTCGTCGAGGACTGCGTCGACAGCATGGATGGTCCGGCGATGCACGAAGCCGGCCTCGCCTGCATCCGCACCGCCTTCGGCTTCGTGATGGACACGGATGCGGTGATGAAGCTCGACGGGCTCAGGGCATGACGATCAACAGCAACAACCTGAAAGGCCAGCCATGACCGGTCCCATGCAGCCGCGCGAGCGCTCCGACTACTCGGCGATCGTCGACCGCCCCAAGATGAAGCTGCCGGGTGGTGCCAAGATCATCATCTGGAGCATCGTCAATCTCGAGGTCTGGGACATTTCCAAGCCGATGGCGCGGCAGGTGATCCCGGCGCCGACCGGCGCGGTGCTGTTGCCCGACGTCGCCAACTGGAGCTGGCACGAATACGGCATGCGCGTCGGCGTCTGGCGCTTCTTCGATCTCTACAAGAAGCACGGTATCAAGCCGACATTGTCGATCAACGCCCGCGTCTGCGAGGACTATCCGCGCGTAGCCCAAGAAGCCAAGGACGCCGGCTGGGAATTCATGGGCCATGCCTATGAACAGGGACCGATCCATAAGGAGCCGGACCAGCAGGCGATGATCAAGCGCTCGATGGACGTGATCGAGAAGTTTACCGGCAAGCGCCCGGTCGGCTGGCTCGGACCCGGCCTGACGCAGACGCTCGACACCCCGGAATATCTCGCCGAGGCCGGCGTCAAATATATCGGCGACTGGGTCTATGACGACGAACCGACCACCATCAACACCGCCAAGGGACCGCTGGTGACGCTGCCCTACACGGTGGAGCTCAACGACATCCCGATGATGATGGTGCAGCACCACGAGAACGACCACTTCAAGAAGCGGGCGATCGACATGTTCGACCGGCTGTATCAGGAAAGTGAAGACCGCCCGAAGATCGTGTCGCTGGCGATCCATCCCTACATTTCCGGCCAGCCGTTCCGCATCAAATACCTCGAAGAACTATACGACTATTTCAACGGCCACGAAGGTGTGGTGCACTGGAACGGCGAGCAAATCCTCGACTGGTACAATGGCCAGAAGGCAGAGATGGACAACAACAAGTGAACGCCATTCTCCCCCGCATGCCGTCTTCCATCCCGGTCACCGAAGTTCCGGTGTTTGGCGGCGGCATGTTCCCAGTGCGGCGCGTCTATTGCGTCGGCCGCAATTATCTCGACCACATCCGCGAGATGGGCGAAGCCGACGAGCGCGATCCGCCGTTCTTCTTCCAGAAGCCGCGCGATGCGATCGTGCATGACGGCGCGCGCGTGCCCTATCCGCCGTTCACCGACGATCTGCAATTCGAGGTCGAGCTGGTGATCGCGATCGGGAGCAGTGGCAAGAACATCCCGGTCGCCGAAGCGCTCGATCACATCTGGGGCTATGCCGTCGGCATCGACCTGACGCGCCGCGACCGCCAGTATGAATCGCGCGATCGCAAATGGCCGTGGGAAATGGGCAAGAGCTTCGACGCCTCCGCGCCGTGCGGGCCGATCGCGCCGGCGCGCGATGGCCGCTATTTCAAGGGCTGCGCCATCACTCTGTTGGTCAACGGCGTCGAGAAGCAGCGCGGCGACATCGGCCAGATGATCTGGAGCGTGCCGGAGATCGTGGCGCAACTGTCGCAGCAGATGACGCTGCATCCGGGCGACCTGATCTACACCGGCACGCCCGCCGGCGTGGGCCCCGTGGTACCCGGCGACGTCATTGACGCCCGCATCGAGGGCCTGCCGTCGCTGACCATCACCATCACCGAGCGGGAAGCCTGACATGCTGCCGACCGAACGCATCACCTATTCACCGATCGCGACCCGCGCGCCGCTGAAGCTGCCGGACGGCAAGCGGATGGCGGTGTGGGTGATCGTCAATGTTGAGGAGTGGGACATCAACCAGACGATGCCGCGCACCGTTCTGACGCCGCCCGCCGGCGGCTCGCCGATGCCCGACATTCCGAACTGGGCCTGGCACGAATACGGCAACCGCGTCGGTTTCTGGCGGATGCTGAAGGTATTCGACGACTATAAAATTCCCGCGGCGCTGGCGATCAACGGCTCGGCGATATCAGCCTATCCGGAGATCGCGGACGCCGCAAAGCAGCGCAACTGGGAATTCATGGGCCACGGCTTCACCCAGCGCAACATGCAGAAGGTCGAGAACGAGCAGGACGACATCCGCAAGACCGCGGACGTGATCGAGGCCGCGACCGGCAAGCGTCCGCGTGGCTGGCTCGGCCCCGGCCTCACCGAGAGCTGGAACACGCCGGACCTGCTGAAGCAGGAAGGCTACGAGTACGTCTGCGACTGGGTGCTCGACGACCAGCCGGTGTGGCTGAAGACTACGACGTCGCCGATCGTGAACATTCCCTACACGCAGGAATGCAACGACGTCGCGATGATGCTGATCCAGCACCACAAGGCGTCCGAGTATTACGACCGGGCGATCGACCAGTTCGAGCAGATTTACGAGGATTCGGCGGATTCGGCTCGCATCATGGCACTGGTTGTGCATCCCTACATCATGGGTGCGCCGCATCGCCTGAAACACTTCCGCCGCATCTTCGAGACCATCCAGCAGAAAACGGACGTGGCCTTCATGACCGGCGAACAGATTCTCGACTGGTATCTCTCCGTTGGTCCGAAGGCTCCATAGGCACAGATATGAGCTTTTTCCAGATCCTCAACGGACTGACCTTCGCCGCGCTGCTCTTCGTGGTGGCAAGCGGCTTCACGCTGATTTTCGGCCTGTTGCGGATCGTCAATCTCGCCCACGGCGCGCTCTATCTGTTCGGCGGCTATGTCGGCTATTCGGTGGCGACCAAGACCGGCAGCTTCCTGCTCGGCGGGGCCGGCGCGATGGCGGCGATTGCCGCGATCGGCTTCGTGCTCGACCAGGGCCTGCTGCGCTTCGTGCGCGGCAATGAATTGCGCCAGGTGCTGCTGACGCTGGGCGTCGCCTTCTTCCTCAACGATCTCGCGCTGGTGATCTGGGGCGGCGACAGCTTCACAGTGCCGATTCCGCAACTGCTGCGCGGCGGCACCAAGGTGTTCGGCACCTATTATCCGATCTACCGGCTATTCGTGCTCGGCATGGGCATCTTCGTGTTCGCGTCGCTGTGGCTGCTGTTGAATCACACAAGGCTCGGCGCGCTGATCCGCGCCGGCGTCGATGACCGTGAGATGGTGGAAGCCTCCGGCGTCAATATCCAGCGCGTGTTTCTCTTCACCTTCCTGTTCGGCGCTTCGCTGGCCGGTCTCGGCGGGTTGATGGGCGGGGCGTTCCTGTCGCTCTATCCGTCGGCGGATGCGGAAATCCTCACCTTCAGCCTCGCCGTGGTGATCATCGGCGGCCGCGGCAGCCTGGTCGGCGTGGCCGTGGGTTCGCTGCTGGTTGGCTTGCTCAATACGCTCGGCCAGGTGATGTTTCCGGAACTCGCTTATTTTGTGATCTTCGGCCCGATGGCGGTGCTGCTCGCATTCCGTCCGCTCGGCCTGTTCGGACGTGCCACATGACACAGCCCGCCAAAACCACGCATGAGAAGACGTCAGTTCTCGCCGGGATGACCAGTCGTAGCGTCGCAATCGCCGCGGCCATAGTCGTGATCGCCGCGCTGCTGCCGCTGGTGTTGTCGAACTACCAGGTCGGCCTTGCCACCGAGGTCCTGATCTTCGGCATTCTGGCGATGTCGATCGATATCCTCGCCGGCTTTGCCGGCCGCACCTCGCTCGGCCATGGCGCGATCTTCGGCGTCTCGACCTATGTCGTGGTGTATTGCACGGCACAGATGGGCCTATCGCCGGCCGCGGCGTTCGCGCTCGGCGTGCTGGCCGCGACCTGCGTGGCCGCGGTGTTCGCGCTGCTCGCGGTGCGTACCTCCGGCGTCTACTTCCTGCTGCTGACGCTGGCGCTCGGCATGATCGTGTGGGGCGTCTGCCTGCGCTGGACTCAAGTGACCGGCGGCGAGAACGGCATGCGCGCCGATGTCCGGCCTCAGATCCTGCTCGGCCACAGCGCCTTCTACTGGGCGGTGCTGTTCGGCGCGGCCGTCGTGTCCTTTGCGATGTGGCGCTTCGTGCGCTCGCCGTTCGGCCTGACCTTGCGCGGCATCCGCGACAGCGAAAGCCGGATGCGCAGCCTCGGCTATAACGTGCCGCTGCATCTGTTCATCGGCTTCACGGTGTCCGGCGTGTTTGCGGGCATCGCCGGCGCGCTGTATGCGATGTTCAACAATTTCGTCAGCCCTTCCACGGTGGCGCTGGCGCAATCGGTCGAAGGCGTGTTGATGGCGATCGCCGGCGGCGTCGGCACCCTGTTCGGAGCCTTCGTCGGTGCGGCCGCGATCATCGCGCTGGAGAACGTCGTCAGCGCCTATACCGAACGCTGGCAGATGGTGCTCGGCATCACCTTCGTTCTGATCATGATCTTTGCCCCCGAGGGCATTGTAGGCAAGCTGCGCGGCATGCTGTCGCGTCGGTCACGTTAATCCAATGCTTCACCGAAAGGAACTCGACATGGATCGCAGGCAATTTCTGAAGAGCACCGCCGCCGTCGCCGCCCTCGGCGCAGGCGTATCTCCCTGGCGCGCCGCATCGGCGCAGAGCGGCCCGATCAAGATCGGCCTGTTGGCGCCGCTGACCGGCGTCGTGGCGTCCGGCGGCAAGGAAATGGTCGAGGGCGTGCAGTTCTACCTCGAGCAGGTCAAGAACGAGATGGGCGGCCGCAAGGTCGAACTCGTGATCGAAGACGACGCCTCGAACCCTGACACCGCGCTGCAGAAGGCCCGCCGCCTGGTCGAGCAGGGCAATTGCCACATGCTGATCGGCAACCTGCTGGCCAACACCGGCCTTGCGGTGGCCAATTACGTCAAGGGCACCGGCACGCCGTATTTCATTCCGATCATCGCCGCTGATGATCTGACCCAGCGGGCCCGCATCACGAACGTGATCCGCGTCGCCGGCTACACCGCGAGCGCCTTTACCCATCCGTTCGCCGACTGGTGCCTGAAGCAGGGTTACAAGCGCATCGCCACGGTGAGCCAGGATTATACCTTCGGCCACGAGCAGTGCGGCGGTCTGGCCCAGGTGTTCACCGAAGGCGGCGGCACGATCGTGCAGCAGTTCTGGCACCCGCTCAACACCGCGGATTTCAGCCCCTATCTCGGCCAGCTGGCGGAACTCAAGGTCGATGCGATCTTCGCGATGGAGACCGGCGCGGACTCCACCCGCTTCATCCAGCAATATGCCTCGTTCGGCCTCAAGGCCAAGACGCCCTTGCTGATGGCGATGAACGGCACCGACCAGTCGGTGATCCGCACCATTGGCGACGAGGCCGAAGGCATCATTTCGGCGGCGCATTTCGCCGAGGGTTCCGACGTGCCGACCACGGCAAAGTTCGCCAAGGATTACGAGGCCAAGTTCGGCAAGATCCCGTCGCTGTACGGCTTCTCGATGTATTCCGGCATGATGTGGATCGATGCCGCGCTGAAGAAGATGGGCGGCAAGGTCGAGGACCGCGAGGCCTTCATCGACACCGTGCTCAAGACCGAACTCGACGGCTCGCCGCTCGGCAAGGCCGTGAAGTTCGACGCCTACGGCAACCCAGTTTACGACGTCTCGATCCGAAAGGTCGTCAAGCGCGCCGACGGCAAGTTCTGGAACGTGCCGATCACCAGCTATCCGGAAGTCGGCCAGTTCTGGAAGTACGATCCGGAAACCTATCTGAAGCAGCCGCCCTATTCGCGCACCTTCCAGGGCATCAAGAAGACCTGATGATTATAGCGCAATCATAGAAGCGGCGACACTCGATCACCTCTCCCCGTTGGGGAGAGGTCGACCGGCGAAGCCGGGCGGGTGAGGGGCAGGGCGCCGTCGATGGGCCGGTGCCCCCTCACCCCAGCCCTCTCCCCAACGGGGAGAGGGGGCGCACGGCCGGTGCTTCGTTAATTCAACCGTGACTTCGCATATCGATCCTGTTCTGATCTAACCCTACTGGAAACCTCGTGTCCGAACCGATCCTGACGCTGACTGATGTCGTGGTGGCCTTCGATGCTCTGAGAGCGGTCGATGGCGTCAGCCTGAGCGTGCCGCGCGGGCAGCGTCGTGCCATTATTGGGCCGAACGGCGCCGGCAAGACGACGCTGTTCAACGCCATCGCGGGCGCGGTGCCGCCGACCTCCGGCAAGATCCTGTTCGACGGCCACGACGTCACGAAACTGCCGCCGCACCGCCGCGCGCAGCTCGGCATCTCCCGCACGTTCCAGATCACCAATCTGTTTCCGACGCTTACGGTGCGCGACAACATGGTGCTCGCGTTGCGTGGCCTGAGCCCTCGAAAATTCTCGCTGTTCGGCGCGCCGGATACCGACGACACCGAAGCCTCGCGGATCGCGGTGGCGTTGACGGCCGCACTGATCGGCGAGCGCGCCGACGTCATCGTCAAGGAAATGTCCTATGGCGAGCAGCGCCAGCTCGAAATCGCGATCGCGCTGGTGACGACGCCGACCTTGCTGCTGCTCGACGAGCCGGCGGCAGGTCTCTCGCCGTCGGAGCGGTCGATGATCGCCGAGGTGATCCGCTCGCTTAGCCGCGACATCACCGTGGTGCTGATCGAGCACGACATGGACCTGGCGCTCGGCCTGGTCGATTACGTCACCTGCATGTTCGAGGGCCGCGTATTGGTGGAAGAGCCGCCGGAAGGCATCCGCCACAACGCCCAGGTCCAAGAAGTCTATCTCGGAAAGCCGCGTCATGCTTGAGGTCAGGGATCTACACAGCGGCTACGGCGAGGCGGTGGTCGTCCGTGGCGTGTCGCTCGACGTCGCGCCCGGCGAGATCGTGGCGCTGCTTGGCCGCAACGGCATGGGCAAGACCACGCTGATCCGCTCGATCATGGGGCTGGTGCCGCCGCAAATTCGCGCCGGCACGGTGGCCTGGCGCGGCGAGAATCTCGTCGGCATGAAGCCGCATGATATCGCCAACCGCAAGATCGCCATCGTGCCGCAGGGCCGCAGGCTGTTTCCGTCGCTGACCGTGACCGAACATCTCACCATGCTGAAAAGCCCGCGCGCCAAGGACGGCTGGACCGTCGACCGCGTGTTCGGGATTTTCCCGCGGCTCAAGGAGCGCCGCCATCACCGCGGCGGGCAGTTGTCCGGCGGCGAGCGCGGCATGCTGGCCGTTGGCCGCGCGCTGATGATCGATCCGCAACTGATCCTGATGGACGAGCCCTCCGAAGGTCTCGCGCCGGTGATGGTGCAGCATCTTGAAAGCATCATCCTCGATCTCAAGAAAGAGGGCCTTTCGATCCTCCTGGTCGAACAGAACCTGTACAGCGCGCTGGCCGTTGCCGATCGCGTCTACATCATGGAAACCGGGCAGATCGTGCATCAGGGCGACGCCAAGGAAATGAGCCAGCAGACCGATGTGCTGTTCCAGCGACTCGGAGTGCAGTGAGTAGTGAGTAAAGCCATGAACGAAGATCTGTTGCGCGGCATCGCGGCCGACATGAACGACGCCGCTGACGCGGCGACCCGCGTCGGCCGCGCGCAGCCGCTGGTGGCGGACACCAACAGCCGGATCGCAGCAGCGGCGATCGCCGCGCTGCCTTTCGATTCCTCGCCTTACGGCTTTGTCGCCTGGCTGGCCGCGGCGGATAAAACCTGATGACGTCTTCTATTGCCTCCCTCGACCTCTGCACGCTCGCCGACGCCATCGCCGCCGGCGAGATTACGTCTGTTGCGGCCACCACGCTGACGCTCGACCGGCTCGACACGGTCGGCCGCAAGCTCAACGCCGTGGTGCGGCTCGACGCCACCCGCGCGCTGGAAGCCGCCGATGCCGCCGACCGCAAGCGCGCCAGCGGCGCCACGCTTCCGCCGCTGCACGGCGTGCCGCTCGCGCACAAGGACCTGTTTTATCGCGCCGGCGATCTGTCGGCCGGCGGCTCAAAAATCCGCACCGATTTCCGCGCCGATACAACGGCGACCGTGATCGACCGGCTCGATGCCGCCGGCGCGCTCGATCTCGGCCGGCTACAGCTCGCCGAATTTGCGCTGAGTCCGACCGGCTACAATGAACACAACGGCCACGCGCTCAATCCGTGGAATCCGGCGCATGTGCCGGGCGGCTCGTCGTCCGGCTCCGGCGTCGCGGTGGCGGCGCGCCTGGTCGCCGGTTCGCTCGGCACCGACACCGGCGGGTCCTTGCGGCATCCGGGCGCGATGTGCGGGCTGGTCGGCCTGAAGCCGACCTGGGGCTTGGTGCCGACCGACGGCGTGATGCCGCTGTCGGCGTCGCTGGACTGCACCGGCCCGCTGGCTCGCAACGCGCGCGATGCGGCGCGGCTGCTGTCGGTCATCACCGCCGGCGACTACGAATCTGCGCTCGGCGACGGCGTCAGCGGCATGACCATCGCGATCCCCGGCGGCTATTACCGCGAACTGCTGCAGCCGGCGATCGCCGTGCGGCTGGAGCAGGCCGTCGTCGCGATGCGCCGGCTCGGCGTGACCACGATCGAGACTGCCCCGCCGGACATGGCTGTCGTCAACGCGCTGATGCATCTGATGATGAGTGTCGAGGCCGCAACGATCCATCGCCGCTGGCTGATCGAAAGGCCGCAGGATTATTCCGATCAGGTGCGCTCGCGGATCGAGCCCGGCCTGTTCTATCCGGCGACGCGCTACGTCGAGGCGCTATCGCTGCGCGCGCAGATCACGCAAGGTTGGATCGCGTCGTGCATAGGCCGCGCCGATCTGGCGCTGCTGCCGGCGATCTCGATCCCGGTGCCGACCATCGCTGCCACCACCGAAGGCGATCCCGCTGACGTGGCGCGGGTGATCGGCCAGCTCACCCATTGCACCCGCGGCATCAACTATCTCGGCCTGCCGGCCGCCTCCGTGCCCTGCGGCTTCGACTGCGAAGGCCTGCCGGTTGCGTTTCAGCTGGTCGGACGACCCTATGCCGAGGCCACCATCCTGCGCACCATCCATGCCTATCAAGGCGTCACCGACTGGCACCAGCGCGTGCCCGACGCCGCCGAACTGAACTGAGTAGAGTCAATATGCCCATCATCGATATGCACTCCCATGCCCTGAGCACCCGCGTCGAACCGCTGGTCTCCGGCAAATACGACCCGATGAGCAATCCGTATCGCCGCGACATGTCGATGCAGAGCCGCGTCACCGACGCCGAGCAGAACAAGATACTGCCGGGCAAGATGCTCGACATCAGCGCCCGTCGCGCCGCGATGCAAAGCATGGGCGTGGACATCCAGATCATCATCCCGGCACCGGCGCAGCAGCACTACTGGGCCGACGAGGAATTGCTGGTCGCGCTGTCGCGCGTGCAGAACGAGGATATCGCCGCGCTGGTGGCGCAGGACCCCGCGCATTTCGCAGGTATGGGCACGCTGCCGATGCGGTTTCCGACGCGCGCCATTGAAGAGGCCGTTTACGCGGTCGAGACGCTCGGCCTGCGCGGTTTCCAGATCGACACCCGCGTCGAGAACCTGGAACTGTCGGATGCCGCCTTCGATCCGCTCTATGCCCGCTTGGCCGAGCTCAAGGTGCCGTTGTTCGTGCATCCGCTCGGCTTCTCGCAGGGCCAGCGGCTCGGCGATTTCTTCATGGTCAACAGCCTCGGCCAGCCGATCGAAGAAGCGATCGCGATCTCGCATTTCATCATGGGCGGCGTGCTCGATCGCCATCCGGATCTGGCCCTGGTGATCGCGCATGGCGGCGGCTTCCTGCCGTTCTATGCCGGCCGCATGGACCATGCCTGGAAGGTGCGCCCCGAAGTGCGCCGCCTCACGGCGGACGCGCCCTCGACCTATCTGAAGCGGATGTGGTTCGATACCTGCGTGTTCTCGCCGGAGCTGGTCGAGCAACTGGTCGGCATCGCCGGCGCCGATCGCGTGATGATGGGCTCGGACTATCCGTTCGACATGGGCGATCCCGATCCGGTCGGCACCGTGCGCGCGACCAAGCTGTCGGAGGCGGACAAGGAGAAGGTGCTGTTCGGCACCGCCAGCCGGCTGTTCGGAATTGCATAGCCGCCCCGGCGGCAGGCCCTCGCGACGGTGACGTGAATCCGGGGCATGATCGGCGCCGGACAGCACGACAGCCACGGGAGCCGGAATGACGATCAGCTTTAACTTCGCCACCTTGAGCGCGCCGCAACGCTACAAGCTCCTGTGCGGGCTGGTGGTGCCGCGCCCGATCGCGCTGATCACGACCATCTCCGCGGATGGCGTCGTCAACGCCGCGCCGTTCTCGTTCTTCAACGTGTTCTCGGAAAATCCGCCGCTGGTGGTAGTCGGCCTGCAGGTCAAGCCCGACCTGTCGATCAAGGACACCACGCGCAATGTCCGCGCCAACGGTCTGTTCGTCATCAATATGGTGGACGAGGCGCTGGCCAAGGACATGGTGGATTGTTCGATTGGCTTTCCGTCGGATATCGGCGAGCCGGAAGCGCTGCGGCTGCCGATGGCGGCCGGGGTCCACGTCCCGGTGCCGCATCTCGCCGCCGCGCCGGCGGCGCTGGAATGCCGCAAGGTGACACTGATGAATTTCGGCGCCGAGCGCGACCTGCTGGTCGGCGAGGTGCTGGGCATCCAGGTCCGGGACGGCGTGGTCGATCCCGTGACGCTGCGGACCGACTATGCGCAATATTGGCCGGTCGCCCGCATGGCCGGGACGACCTATGCGCGTCTGCATGACCGCTTCGAGATCAAGCCGGACACTTTCGAAAGCTGGCAGAACCGGCCGGTTGCTGCCGACGATTAACCTTTTACCGCGAGTTCATGATCAACGACGCCGAAATCGGTTAATGCTCGCATCATGTCCCGCAAGATCTTCACCGCCATTGCCTGGGCCGTCCTGGCCAGCATCGTCTTCGTGACGCTGTCGCCGATCGGCTGGCGTCCGCATTTTGAGGCGGTCAGCCTCGAGCGCGCCGGGGCGTTTGCCGTCGTCGGATTGCTGTTCGGCCTGGCCTACCCGGACCGCCTGTGGCGGGTGTTGTCCCTGATGGCCGCCGCCGCGTTGCTGTTGGAAGCGCTTCAGCATCTGACGCCCGATCGACATGGCCGGCTGTCGGATGCCGTCGTCAAAATCCTCGGTGCGATCACTGGCGTGGGTATCGCCTGGCTGTGCACCCGCGCCCATGCGGCGTTCGCCCCTGTCGCACGGAAGCGCTGACCGCGCGTCGCCGCCGTGATCAGTCCCGCGAATCAGGCCTCGCCGTTTCGTCAGCCTTGGCAAACAGCCGCGACCTTCGGCGGTGCGTGCGATGCTGTCCGCTGTGGTCCGGGTAAGGTCGCACCAGCCTATCCGATCCAACTACCTAAAACATCCGGCGCCTGCATGATTGGCGAGGATCTGAATGATTTGGTTGCGATGTGTAAAAAGACACCGATACAATCAGCGAGGTCGGGTTTGTTGGATAGTACGTTTCGGTCAAACCGGAAACGGATAGGCTCCGGCGGCTGTCGCGGGCGTGTGAGTTTGGATGGCGTTTGCGTCGCGGGCAATCCCGGTGCGCGGCAACGGCGTCGATCGTTAGGGAGACGTCATGCACCGGCGCTATCAGCACCTGAGTATCCCGACTGAAATCATGCGTTCCGTGGTCGGTATTTCCGAAGCGGGAAGCATCACCAAGGCAGCCAAGCTGCTGGGCTTGAGCCAGCCGGCGATCAGCTCGCAGATCAAGCGCATCGAGCATGTGGTCGGCGGCAGCATCTTCCATAAATCCGCCAATGGCTCGGCCACCACCGAGCTCGGCAAGCTGGTGCTGACGCAGGCGCGCAAGATCCTCGAGGCCAATGACCAGCTTCTGCTGTTGCGCGGCGCGACGTCGGACGAGAGTTCGATCCGCCTCGGCATGAGCAACGTCTACTCGCAACGCATGCTGCAGATGATGAGCCCGGCCGATATGGCCAATATCTGCATCTATTCGGACAATTCCGCCGAGATCGCCAAGGGCCTGCTCGACGGCTTCATCGATGTCGGTATCTTTCTGGGTCTGGTCGAGATGCCGGCGGCGGCGGGGATCGATCTGGTGGCGCAGCGCGACGATGAGGTGACCTGGGTGCGGTCGCGAGATTTCACGCTGAGCCCGGGGGCGCCGGTGCCGATCCTGACCTGGCCCGGCCAGATCATGCATGACCTGATGATCCAGGCGCTGGAGCGCAAGGGAATGGTTTACCGGATTGCGTTTTCAAGTCCGGACTATCATGCCCGCATCGACGCGGCGAAGGCGGGCCTCGGCCTGACGCTGTTGCCGAAGCGGCTGGTCCCCGAGCCGCTGATGGCGGCCCATGAGTACTATCTTCCGCAGAACGCCGAAGGTCTTTCTCTGCGCACGCTCCGGCTTCCGCTGCAGGAACGGCGAGCTGATCGATAGGCTGAAGGAAAAACTGTTCGAAATCTAGCGCGACGCGCTTGAGGCGCGAGATCGCTCCGACCTCACAGCCTCACCATTCGCTTGCCGCGGTTCTCGCCGGCCAGCAATCCGATCAGCGCGGCCGGCGTATTCTCCAGCCCGTCGATGACGTCTTCCTGCACCTTGATCTGGCCCGATGCGACCCATTCCTGCAGATCCTTCAGCGCGGCGTCGCGCTGCGCCATGTAATCCATCACGATGAAGCCCTGCATGGTCAGCCGCTTCACCACGATCAGGCCGGGGACGCCGCGCGGGCCGGTTGCCGCCGGCGCGCCGTCATATTGCGAGATCGCGCCGCAGCAGGCAATCCGGCCGCGCAGGTTCATCTGCGCGATACAGGCCTCGAGAATATCGCCGCCGACATTGTCGAAATACACGTCGATGCCGCCGGGCGCTGCGGCCTTGAGCGCCTTGAACACCGCGCCGTTCTTGTAGTCGACCGCGGCATCGAAGCCGAGCTCGCCGGTCAGCCAGTCGCACTTGGCCTTGCCACCGGCGATGCCGACCACGCGGCAGCCTTTGAGTTTGGCAATCTGCCCGACGATCGAGCCGACCGATCCGGCCGCGGCCGACACCACGACAGTCTCGCCGGCCTTCGGTCGGCCTACGTCCAGCAGGCCGAAATAGGCGGTGAGGCCGGCGATGCCATAGATGCTGAGCAGATGCGTCATCGGCTCCAGCTTCGGCATCTTGCTGAGCTGCTTGGCCGGCACCGCGGCGTAGTCCTGCCAGCCGGTGTCGCCGAACACGATGTCGCCCGGCTTCAGCGCCGGCGATTTTGAGGCGATCACCTCGGCGATGCCGCCGCCGGCCATCACCGTGTTGGTCTCGACCGCCGCGCGGTAGGTCGCGCCATGCATCCAGGCGCGGTTGGCGGCGTCGAGCGAGATGTAGCGCACCCGCAGCAAGGCCTCGCCGTCCTTCGGTTCGGGAATTCCGCCCTGCGATAGTTTGAAATGTTCGGAACCGAGCTTGCCGCTCGGCTTCTCCACCAGCAGGACCTGGCGATTGATGTCAGTCATGGACGTCTCACGGATATTTCTGTTGCGGGCACGCTATGCGGCGGCAAGGTGCGCCACAATGGGTATTTGGTGTTTGCTGTTGTTCGTGGGCCGCGAGCGACGCTCTGTCTTCTCAACCGTCATTGCGAGGAGCCCTTGCGACGAAGCAATCCAGTCCTTGCAAAGCTCGTGGCTTTCTGGATTGCCGCGTCGCTTCGCTTCGCTCCTCGCAATGACGAGGGAGAGGCCTGCGCAAAACTAAAAGAACTGCAGCTCTTTCGCGTCCCCGCCGCGCAGCACGGTGGCGTATTCGATCGCGACGAACAGGCCGCCGGCGACATAGATCTTCTGCTGGTTGTCGCGCGCCAGTTGCCGGCTGATGCGCACCGCGTCCTCGATGGCGTTGGCGATGTGGATCTTCGCCTTCGCATTGGCCTTGCGCGCGGCGGCGCCGACGACGCGGGCATCGGCGCCCTTGTGATGCGCGCGGGTGCAGACGATCGCCTCGAACGACGGCGCGAGATGTCGGGCGATGTCGTCGATGCTCTTGTCGCCGGATACGCCGAGCACCAAGAGCCAGTCGCGCTCCCCATGGATGGCGCGCAGGCTTTGCAGCGCCTGCGATACGCCGTCCGGCGTGTGGCCGACATCGATCACGATCAGCGGTGCCTGCTGCACCACTTCGAGCCGTCCCGGCCAGTCGGTGTCGCGCAGGCCGTGGCGGATGGCCGGTTCGATCGCGAGGTCGGGGCGGGCGCGTTTCGACCATTGCAGGAACAGCGCCGCCGCGATCGCCGCATTGTTGAACTGGAAGTCGCCAAGCACGCTCATCCCGAGCCCGTCGAAGGAAAGGCCGAATAGCTGCAGATCGAACTGCTGTCCGGTGGCGGCCATCATCTCATTGTCGATCGCGATATCGTCGCGCACAAAAACACCCGCGACGTCCCGCGGCCGGTTGTACTCGGCGAGATACCGCTTCAGCGGCCGGCAATTCTCGCCATAGATGATGATGCCGCCGGCCGCGCAGGCGTCGCTCTTGTCGGAGGCGATCAGTTCCAGCGTGTTGCCGAGCAATTGCACATGTTCGTAGTCGACGGACGTCACACAGCATACGGTCGCGCCGACCAGCCGCACCGGATCGTAGCGGCCGCCGATGCCGGCCTCGAACACCATGAAGTCGCACTGCGCCTCCTGGAAATACAGGCAGGCCAGCGCGAATTGCGCCTCGAAGGCGCCGAACACCTCGGTCAGGCCGCCACGCGCAAGGTCCGTGATGGCGGTGGCGACGCGCAGCGCCAGCTCGGCCAGCCCGTCATCGTCGATCTCGACGCCGTCGATGCGGAAGCGTTCGTTGAAGCGATACAGATGCGGCGAGGTGAACAGTCCGGTGCGCAGGCCCGCGGCATGGCCTATCGAGGCGGCGAAGGCCGCGGTGCTGCCCTTGCCGTTCGAGCCGGTGACGACGACCGAATGGCGCTGCAGCCTATGACGGTCGATCGACAGCGCGTCGAGCAGGGCGGCGAGACGCGACAGGCAGATGCCCTCACCATATTTCGGCAGGTTAAACATCGAGCAGTCCGATCGATGCAAATGTGTGGCGCCAGACCCTGACGATCAGATCGTCGCGGCCGCTGTCCTCGAGAAAGCGGATCGAGGGATTGGCGTTGACCTCGATGACGCGGATGTCGGCGGGATCGTCCGCGATGTCCGTGAACAGGTCGATCCCCGCGGCGCGCAGCCCGAGCGCCGTGGCGGCACGGCGTGCAACCTCGAAGGCCGCCTCGGCATGGTCGGGATCGGCGAAGTGCATGCTGCCACCGGCGCTGCGATTCATGCGTCCGGGTATGCGCCACGATGCGCCATCCGGCAAGATCCGGCCAAGCAGGGCGGCATCGACCGCGCCGGGCAGGGAAGAAATACCGCGCTGCGCCAGCGCCGCCGCATCGCTGCCGAGCAGTTCGCCGATCGTCCGTACGCCGTCGCCGACCAGCACCGGCGGCATCTTCCGCACCGTGTACAGCACCTCGCCGTCGAGCAGGAAGACGCGGTATTCCCGGCCATCCACGACCGGCTGCATCAGAACGGCATCATAATAGCGCGAGACCTCATTGAGATAGGCGCGAAGTGCGGCGTCGCCTTCGACGGGCTGGGCGAAATCGCCGCGCGAGCCTGCCAGCGGCTTGAGGAAGGCGGTGCCACCCAGATCGTGCAGATGCGCGATCGCGTCGGCGCGCTCGTGGCCCGGCGGGCGGCGGGCGCTATAGCGCTCGTGCAGGAAAAAATACTGCCCGCCCAGGGTCGCCACGCCGGCGCGGGCCATCACCACGCCGGCCAGATATTTGTCGTTGGCCAGCGTCGCCGCGGTGGCGCTGTTTTGCGGGAAGAAAGAGCCGCGCCCGGCGCCGAACGCGACGCTGCCGCCGTGCGAGCCGACGGTGAAGGCCAACCCGGTTCCGTCATCCATTTCGCTGAAATCCAGCCCCAGCACGTCGCATGCGTATTCCGCATAGATTGACTGGTCCGGGTAGTAAGCGGGCTTGATCGCCCGAAGCCGTTGAAGGGGATGCATCGATCAAACCGTTGGGGTAGTCCCCGAAAAGGTATTATAGTGCGATTGTACCGGATCCGCAGCCACCTCGCCAGTCGGGCGACCCAGCTTGCTTCCGTCCGGGACGCGACGCTGGATCCGTCTGATCTGGCTCAATGCTGCGGTTTCCTTGCCTCGTTAGCCTGATTCTGAAATTAATCGCCCGCCTCGCTGAGTCCGCAATTGCGCTGCAAGGGTTCTTTGACTAATTGTCAACTCGCAGCTGCGAGAAACCCGAAATAGCCAATAGCTGCAAGGGTTTCTCAGCGCCCCGACCCAGCCGAACGATAGAATTGTTCTACAAAGCCCTTACCGGATAGTCAGATCTCATGAGCGCCTTCCATCACGCGACAGTTCTTTCCGTCAAGCACTGGACGGACACGCTTTTCTCCTTCACCGCCACCCGCGATGCCGGCTTCCGCTTCCAGAACGGCCAGTTCGTGATGATCGGCCTCGAAGTCGAGGGCAAGCCGCTGCTGCGCGCCTACAGCATGGCGAGCGCCAATCATGAGCCGGAGCTGGAGTTCTTCTCCATCAAGGTGCCGAACGGCCCGCTGACCTCGCGGCTGCAGAAGATCAAGGAAGGCGACACCATCCTGGTCGGCCGCAAGGCGGTCGGCACGCTGATCAACGACAATCTGCTGCCCGGCAAGCGACTGCTGCTGCTGTCGACCGGCACCGGCCTCGCGCCTTTTGCCAGCCTGATCAAGGATCCGGAAATCTACGACAAATACGAGCACGTCGTGCTGGTGCATGGCTGCCGCCAGGTGTCCGAACTGGCCTATGGCGAACGCCTGGTCGAGACGCTGCAGAAGGACGAATTGTTCGGCGAGCTGATGCAGGACAAGTTAATCTATTACCCGACGGTGACCCGTGAGCCGTTCCGCAACCGCGGCCGCATCACCGACCTGATCACCTCCGAGCGGCTGTTCAATGACATCGGCCTTAAGCCGCTGAACATCGAGGAAGACCGCGTCATGATGTGCGGCAGCCCGCACATGCTGGAAGACCTCAAGAACCTGTTCGAGAGCCGCGGCTTCACCGAAGGCAGCACCAGCACGCCCGGCCATTTCGTGATCGAGAAGGCTTTCGTCGAGCGCTGAACCGCCTACCTATCGCATCCCGAAACCCGCGCCCCGGCGCGGGTTTTGTCGTTTGGGGCGAGGCGCGTTGTGATCCCCGTGTCACCTGAAATGGTGTAAAGCTCGTTGAAGCCATTAAAAAGCGGGGATTCATGGAAACGTTTTTGCTGCCCTTCACGCCGCGCTTCATCGTGCTGACCATTTGCTGTGTCGCGACCCTGCTGCTGCTCGGTATTGCAGTAACGGATCATCGCCTCATCAACGTAGTGGTGATACCTGTCCTGGTGTTCGGCGGGCTGAGCGTGCTCGGGCTGCACGATCTCTTGCAAAAAGACCATGCGGTGCTGCGCAACTATCCGATCTCGGCGCATCTGCGCTTCCTGCTGGAAGAGATCCGGCCGGAGATGCGGCAGTATTTCTTCGAGAGCGAAAAGGACGGCATGCCGTTCAGCCGCGATACGCGCGCGCTGGTCTATCAGCGCGCCAAGATGGTGCTCGACAAGCGCCCGTTCGGCACCCAGCGCGACGTCTATGAAGAGGGCTACGAATGGATGCACCATTCGATGGCGCCGAAGCCGCACGCCGAAGAACATTTTCGCGTTACTATCGGCGGGCCGGATTGCGCCAGGCCCTATTCGGCCTCGGTGTTCAACATCTCGGCGATGAGCTTCGGCGCGCTCAGCCCGAACGCGGTGCGGGCGCTCAATGCCGGCGCGAAAAAGGGCAACTTCGCCCATGACACCGGCGAGGGCGGCCTCAGCCCGTATCACCAGGAAATGGGCGGCGACCTGATCTGGGAAATCGGCTCCGGCTATTTCGGCTGCCGCAACCAGGACGGCACCTTCAACCCGCAGCAGTTCGCAGCGCGCGCCGCCGACCCGCAGGTCAAGATGGTCGAGCTGAAGATCAGCCAGGGCGCCAAGCCCGGCCACGGCGGCGTGCTGCCGGCGGCGAAAGTATCGGAAGAGATTTCGCGGATTCGCGGTGTGTCGATGGGCGAGGACTGCGTCTCGCCGTCCTATCACAAGGCGTTCTCGACACCGATCCAGATGATGGAATTCATCGGCGAGATGCGACGACTGTCCGGCGGCAAGCCGGCCGGTTTCAAGCTTTGCATCGGCCATCCCTGGGAGTTTCTCGCGATCTGCAAGGCGATGCTGCAGACCGGAATCTATCCGGATTTCATCGTGGTCGACGGCAAGGAAGGCGGCACCGGCGCGGCACCGCTGGAGTTCATGGACCATCTCGGCATGCCGATGCGCGAGGGCGTCAACTTCGTGCACAACGCTTTGGTCGGCATCGGCGCGCGCGACCGCATCAAGATCGGCGCGTCCGGCAAGATCGCGACCGCGTTCGATATCGCCCGCGCCATGGCGCTCGGCGCCGACTGGTGCAATTCGGCGCGCGGCTTCATGTTCTCGCTGGGCTGTATCCAGTCGCTGAGCTGCCACACCGATCGTTGTCCGACCGGCGTCACCACGCAGGACCCGGTGCGCAGCCGCGCTTTGGTGGTGCCGCTGAAGACCGATCGCGTCGCGAACTATCATCAGGCGACCCTGCACGCGCTGGCCGAACTGATTGCGGCGGCGGGGCTGGAGCACCCGCAGGACATCCAGCCGGTGCATTTCTCGCACCGCGCTTCCGGCACCGACGTGATGTCGTTCACGCGGCTGTATCCCCCGCTGCGCCCGCGCGAACTGCTCGACGGTACCAGCGACGCGCGGTTTCGCGAGGCGTGGGGGATGGCACGAGCGGATTCGTTTGCGGCGGCGGTCGGCTAAGCTGTCATTCCGGGTCGCGAGCGCGCCAGCGCGAGCGAGCCCGGAATCCCGACATGTTCAGCGCAAAACAGTTCGAGGTTCCGTGTTCGCGTGCGGCTGACGCCGCCCGCGCCCCGGAACGACGAGTTTTTAAAACTCCCCGTGCAATCGCCCGGAAAACACCGACACCGGGCCGCGGTCGCGGTTATAGGCGGGGTTGGCGATCAACTGGTAATCCGCGGTCAACGTAAAGCTCCGGTTGATCGCATAGGCATAATACGTCTCGAGAATCCGTTCGGTGCCGTAGTTCAGCCTGCCGTCGCCGATCAGCAGGCCACGGCCGCCGGCGGCAAGGAAATCGCGATGCGCGCCCGAGAGGCCGTTGATGGCGCCTCCGAGGCCGATCGTGTCGCTGACGCGACCCCAGTAACTACCCTTGAGCGAGAGGCCGGCCGACAGGCTGCGGTCGATGTCGGTGAAGGACAGGATCTCGTTCTGGCCGTCGTTCCAGCTATAGCGGCCGAACATGCCGAAATCGGTGGCGATCTGCTGTTCGGCGTTGACGTAGAAACCGTATTTCAGATTGACGCCGCGGATACTGGCGATGACGTCGGTGATATCGAGCGCCGGATCGGCCGCCGCGATCGCCAGCGCGCCGCGGTAGCTGCCGGTGTTGCCGCGATTGGCGAAGGCGCCGAGGCGCAGTTTGCCGGGCTGGTTGAAGATCTGGTGACGCTCCTCGAATTCGGCGACCACGCCGCCCGAATTGAAGGTGAGAATGTCGCTGTTCGGCGCCGACGGCACCTGCAGCACGGCGGCGCGCACCGCCCAGTCCTTGCGGTTCAGCTCGACGACCGCGCCGCGGGTGAAGCCCGGCAGGTCGGCCGGCATGTCGAACGCCGCCGACGACCACATCGCCCAGTTCATGAAATCGGCGCGCGGATCTTTCGCATAGGCGTTGCCGTCGAAGAAATCGCCGACCGCAAAGCGCCCGACCGTAAGCGTGATGCGATCGACGTCGCGCCGGCCGGCGAGCTGGTTGGCGGCGTCGGGCACGTCCTCCTGCTCGCCGCCGAGGCCGAATGTCTGGCGGAAGTAATAACGCTGCGGACGGATCTTCGGGAAGGTGCCGCCGGCCTTCTGCGCCTCGCCATTCGGGAAGCCGGCGATGCCGAGCGTGCCGTTGAAGCCGAAGCCTTGGGCAAGCTCGGGATTGAGATAGAACTCGCCGCCCTGCCACAGCCGGAAGCCGAGGAAAGCCGTGGTGGTGAAGGTCTCGCGGCCCTGGCCCCCGCCCGGCAGGCTGTAGGCGCTGGCATAGGGCGAGCGGATCGACGGATAGGCCGAGGCGATGAAGGTGGTCTGGCCGTGGATGTTCCAGTTGGCGGATTCCGGCAGCGCCGCCCGCGCAACCGGCGAGGCCGGCAGCCACGGCACATCGCCCAACCGGTAATTGAGGCCCGCTTTCAGCGTATGGATGCCGGGCTGCACGGTGACGTCCGGCAGGCCGTTGTCGGCGAGGCCGTAGCGTTGCCGCGCCAGATCGAGATAGGAATATTCCACCTTGGCGGTCCACGGGCCGCCCACGGCGACTTCGACGCCGGCGCCGGCGGTCCAGCCGAGGCTGGTCCGCGTGGCGCTAGCGATGGCGCTGCCATCGGCATCGTTGACGTCGAGCCGGGTGCGTCCCCAGGCAAGGCCGCCGGTGACATAGGGCAGGAAGCTGCCAAAGGCGTAGCCGACGCGACCGCGCGCCGTGGCGAAATAATCGAAGGTGGTGTCGAATGGTGCCGTCGTCTGTCGTGCGATATCGAGCGGGCTGGTGAAGGTGGCATCGAGTTCAGCGCCGAGCACCACGCGGTTGTCCAACTGCCAGTTGACGCCCGCCTGGTAGCCGCCGATCAGCCCGGTCACCGTCGGCGGAAAGATCACGCCCTGCGCGGGCAGCGTGTTGGTGCCGGGGCCGAAGCTGCCGCCGCCCGTGCCGAAATGGCCACCAAGATAGAACCCGCTCCAGTCATAGGCCGGCGTCGTGCGCGGCGCCTTCACGCGCAGATCGGCCGCGACGGCGGAGCCGTCCAGCAGCGCGCCCAGGGCCAGGCCGGCCAGCACGCGCTTCATGGCAGCGGTCTCAAAAAATTCATATCGCTCGTCATTCCCGGCAATTCGCTAACGGCTAGCCAATCGCAATTTAATCCAAGAACCATCGATTCGACGGTAAGGCGAGCAATTTTCGGCTCGATCAGCAGCAAACGGCAGCGTGATGTGGCAGGAGATGATGACATCTAAATAACGGACGACCCGCCCGGGGGACAGCCGGGCGGGTCGATGCGACACGGGGAGGGTGGTACGACACGGGGTGGATGAGGCGCCCGTGCCGGACGCGGATCCACTTCGGTCGGACGGGAAGCTCAGTAGTTGCAGACCCGGGTGCGGCCGACGTAGTGGCCCCAGGCATCGTACTGGCGAACCAGGCCACAACGGCGATAGCCATAGCCGTAGCCGTAGCCGTAGCCGTCACTGGCGGCGATCGCGCTGCCGACGATGGCGGCGCCGGCGAGGCCGGCGGCGATGCCGTAGCCGTAGCCCGGGCCCTTGGCCTCGGCCTGCTGGGTCGAGGAAGCGATGGTGCCGGCGGCGGTCAGCGCGACGAGAGCGAAAGCAGCAATCCTGGTCTTGATCGACATGGGAAACTCCATCCGTTGGTGCGGCCGGTGTGGCCCGCATGCCCAGTAGTCGCAGGCTTCACGGACGGGGTTCGAGTGAGAGGTCGGCTATTTGGTTTCCGAAGGGTTTCATGGGTTTGCGAGAAGCGTTGCGCGGAGCCAAACTCACGGCCGTTATCCTGAGGTGCTCGTCCGAAGGACGAGCCTCGAAGGATGCGGCCACGGATGCCGGCGCTAGCGGCCATCCTTCGAGGCCGTCGCAACAGCGACGGCACCTCAGGGTGACGGCGGAGAGTGTGGCGACTAGCCGCTCTTCGGTCCATGGCTGAGCGCGGCCACGTCGAATCGCGCGACGTCTTCCAGCAACTCGCAGAACGCCTTCGCGCCGTGCGCGAGCAGCGCCTCGCCCTTTTCGGCTGATGCCTGCGTGGCGTTGCCAATCGCGCCGGAGCGGTTGAGGTCTTCGGCCTGCCAGGCGAACGGCGCCGGGCGCGAGGCCGACAGCCAGCGGTAGTCTTGCTCCATGGCGATCGCCGACGACGCGAAGTTCGCGATCTCCTTCTCGCGCACCAGCTGCGGATAGCGCGCCTGCATGATAGAGGTCTCGACCGCGCCGCCATGAATGCCATGTTTCAATTCATCGGCCGTGAACAGCCCGTCCGGCGCACCAAACCGGGCCCACGAGGTCGCGACGACCAGCATGCCGTATTCGGCGCGCAGATCCTGCGCCACCAGCGTCATCGCCGCCGAGTTGCCGCCATGGCTGGTGACCATCACCAGTTTCTCGATGCCGGCGCGCGACACGCTTTCGCCGATCGCCATCCAGTTCTGCAGCGCGACGTCGGTCGGCAGCGTCAGCGTGCCGGGGAAGGAAAGATGCTCGGTCGAGAGGCCGACCGGTTGCAGCGGCAGGAAGGTGGCGGGCACCTCGTCGGCCAGCTGCCTGCGGACCTCTGCCAGATAGGCTTCGGCGATCAGGATGTCGGTGCCGATGGGCAGATGCGGGCCGTGCTGCTCGGTCGCCGCCAGCGGCAGCACGGCGATCCAGTCGGCGGGTTCGCCGCGGGCGATGTCGGGCCAGTGAATGGCGGTCCAGTCACGGGGAGGCAGCGCAGAAGTCATCGCAAGGCACGTTTCTTTGTCTGGATTTGCGGGGTATTTTGCAGCAACCCCCGGCGACGGGTAGCGTGTCAGACCGAACGCCTGTACCACCCTTTCGCTCGTGCATCATGGGCCAAAACGCGCCACGGAGTCCAATATGAGCCCGCTTTGCCTGTTGCGATCGTTAATCCTGGGCGTTGCCATGACCGCGTCGGTGCTGGCGCCGGCCCGTGCGCAAGCTACGCTGGACAAGGTCAGTTTCGGCACCAACTGGGTCGCCGAGGCCGAGCATGGCGGATTCTTCCAGGCCGTCGCCGACGGAACCTACAAGAAATACGGCCTCGACGTCACCATCGTGCCGGGCGGGCCGAATGTGAACAACCGCATCCTGCTGATCTCCGGCAAGCTCGATTTCTTCATGAGCGCCAACACGCTGCAGGGCTTCGACGCGGTGGCCAACAATGTGCCGGTGGTCGCGGTCGCCGCGGTGTTCCAGAAGGACCCGCAGGTGTTTCTGGCGCATCCCAATCCCAAGGTGAAGACGCTCCAAGACCTCAAGCCGATGACCATCCTGATCTCCAAGGAGGGCGTCGCCGGCTACTTCCAGTGGATGAAGAAGGAATACGGCTTCAGCGAAAGCAAGGTGAAGCCCTACACCTACAATGCGCAGCCGTTCATCGTCGACAAGAACAGCGCGATGCAGGGCTACGTGACCTCGGAGCCGTTCGTGGTCGAGAAGCAGGCCGGCTTCAAGCCGATCGTGATGCTGCTCGCCGATTACGGCTTCGACGGCTATTCGACGCTGATCGAGGCGCGCCGCGACACGGTCGACAAGAAGCCTGACCTCGTGCAGCGCTTCGTCGATGCCTCGATGATCGGCTGGTACAACTACCTCTACGGCGACAACAAGGCCGCCAACGAGGTGATCAAGAAGCTCAACCCGGAAATGACCGACGAGTTGCTGGCCTATTCCACCGCCAAGATGAAGGAATACGGCATCGTCGATTCCGGCGACACGCTGAAGGACGGCATCGGCGCGATGACCGAGGCGCGTGTTGCCTCGTTCTTCGGCAAGATGTCGAGCGCCGGCGTGGTCAAGCCGGATATCGATTTCCGTCGCGCCTATACGCTGCAATTCGTCAACAAGGGCGTCGGCGTCGATCTCCGGCCGAAGAAGTAGCGCATGGCGGTATCCGCGATGCCGGCCACGAGCGACGCCGCGATCGCGCTGCGCGGCGTCACCAAGGTCTATGACAACGGCACGGTGGCCCTAGGCCCGCTCGACCTCACGGTGCGGCACGGCGAATTCGTCTCGCTGCTTGGCGCGTCGGGCTGCGGGAAGTCGACGGCGCTCCGCATCATCGCCGGGCTTACCCAGGCCAGCAGTGGCGTGGTCGATGTCGCCACGCGCTCCGGCCATACGATCGGCTTCGTGTTTCAGGAGCCGACCTTGATGCCGTGGTGCAACGTGCGCGACAATGTGCGGCTGCCGCTGAAGCTGGCGCATGTCGCAAATCGTGAGTCGGACGCGCGCGTCATGGAAGCGCTGGCGCAGGTCGGGCTTGCGGACTTCGCCAGCTCCTACCCGCGCGAACTGTCCGGCGGCATGAAGATGCGGGTGTCGCTGGCGCGGGCGCTGGTCACCGATCCAGATATTCTCTTGATGGACGAGCCGTTCGCCGCGCTCGACGAGATCACCCGCTTCAAGCTCAATAATGATCTGCTCGAGCTGTGGCGTCGCTTGCGCAAGACCGTCGTGTTCGTCACCCATTCGGTGTTCGAATCGGTGTATCTCTCGCAGCGCGTGGTGGTGATGACGCCGCGGCCCGGCCGCATCAGCGCAGACTGCCGGATCGATTCGACCGAGCCGCGCAGCGACGCGTTCCGCACCTCGGTCGCCTATGCCGAACATTGCCGCGACGTCTCGCAGGCGCTGATGCAGGCGAGCGCATGAACGGGCTGGAAGAGATCCCCGCCGCCACCCGCGAACCGCGCAGCCACGGACGCTGGCTGCGCATGCTGCTGCCGCTGATCGTGTTCGCCGTCGGGCTGTCCGCATGGGAGGCCATTGTCCGGCTTGGCGAAATCCCGCCCTATCTGCTGCCGGGCCCGTTGCTGATCCTGCAGACGATGATCTCCGACTGGACGGTGCTGTCGGAATCGCTCGGCGTCACGCTGCTCACGGCGCTGGAAGGCTTCGTCGCCGCAGCTATCGGCGGCATCGCGCTGGCGCTGCTGTTCAACCGCTCGCGGTGGCTGGAATATTCGCTGCTGCCCTATGCGGTGATCCTGCAGGTGACGCCGGTGATCGCGATCGCGCCATTGATGCTGATCTATCTGCCGCAGCAGACCGCCGTGGTTGTGTGCGCCTGGATCGTGGCGTTCTTCCCGGTGCTCGCCAATACCACGCTCGGGCTGAATTCCGTGGACCGGAATCTGGCGGGCCTGTTTCAGCTCTACGGCGCCACGCGACGGCAGATGCTGCTCTATCTCAAGCTGCCGGCGGCGCTGCCGGAAATCCTCGGCGGGCTGCGTATTGCCGGCGGGCTGTCGCTGATCGGCGCGGTGGCGGCGGAAATCGCCGCGGGCTCGGCCGGCGCCGGCTCCGGGATCGCCTATCGCATCTCCGAGAGCAGCTACCGGCTCAACATTCCCCGGATGTTCGCCGCCTTGCTGTTGCTCTCGGCCGCCGGGGTTGTCATCTATATGGTACTCGCGCTGCTGTCCCATGGGGTGTTGCGGCGCTGGCATGATAGTGCACTGCGAAAGGACAATTGATGGCCTCGGCAACTTCATCGGACAAGATCGACCTTCTGATCTACGGGCCGAGCAAGCCGCTGATCGAGCGCGGCTTCACCGATCAGTACGAATTGCATAAGTTCGAGACGCTGGCCGATCTCGAGCGACTCTCCGCTGAGGCCGCCGGGCGCATTCGCGGCATCGCAGTGACCGGCCTGGTGCCGACCAACGCGCCGGTGCTGTCGCGCTTTCCGAAGCTCGAAATCGTGTCCTCGTTCGGCGTCGGCTACGATCATATCGACGCCAAATACGCGGCCGAGCGCAACATCATCGTCACCAACACGCCGGACGTGCTGACCGAGGAAGTCGCCGACACCGCGCTCGGCCTGTTCATCGCCACCGCGCGCGAATTCATCAAGGCGGATAAATATGTCCGCTCCGGCCTGTGGGCGACGCAGCCCTATCCGCTGAGCGTCGGCTCGCTGCGCGACCGCAAGGTCGGCATGGTCGGCATGGGCCGGATCGGCCAGGCGATAGCGCGACGGCTCGAGGCCTCGCTTGTTCCGGTGGTGTATCACTCGCGCAACCCGGCCGCCGGCGTCACGCAGCAGCATTACCCGAACCTGATCGAGATGGCGAAGGCGGTCGACACGCTGATCGTGATCACGCCGGGGGGAGCCTCCACCGCCAACATGATCAATGCCGACGTGATGAACGCGCTCGGACCGCGCGGCATCATCATCAACGTCGCGCGCGGCTCGGTGATCGACGAGCCGGCGCTGATTGCGGCGCTGAAGTCCGGCACCATTCTCGCCGCCGGCCTCGACGTGTTCGCGCAGGAGCCGAAGGTGCCGGACGAACTGCGCGCCATGTCGAATGTCGTGCTGCTGCCGCATATCGGCTCGGCCTCGGTGGTGACGCGCAATGCGATGGACCAGCTCGTCGTCGATAATCTGAAAGTCTGGTTCAACGGCAAGGCGCCGATGACGCCGATCCCGGAAACCCCGGTGAGGGGCCGCTGAGATGCGCCTGCTGCTGCAGGCACTGGGGACCGTGCTGGCGATCGTGGGTGCGCTGCCGGCGTCGGCGCAGGATTCGGCAGCCTTGAAGAAAACCATGGTCGGGCAGTGGGAGCTGTCCACCACCGAGCGCAGCAAGACCTGCGTCGTGACGCTGAAGGCCGACGGCTCGCCGCAGGGACTGAAGCTCGAACTCGAGCCGACGTGCCCGAAGGCGCTGCCTTTTACGAAAGACATCGCGACGTGGTCGATCCGCGGTCTCGATATCGTCCGGCTGCAGGACGGCACCGGGCAGTCGGTGATCGACTTTACCGAAGTCGAGAGCGGAATCTACGAGGGCCTGCGCAGCGGCGAGGGCGTCTACATCCTGCAAAATCTGGCAGCGGCACGCTCGCTGGCGAAATCGATGGACCAGATGATCGGCGACTGGTCGATGATGCGCGGCAATGGCCGCAACATCTGCGGGCTGACGCTGACCAACACCGAAACGACATCGGACAATTTTGCGGTGTTCCTGAAGCCGCGCTGCGATCCTCTGGTGGCGGGCTTCAATCCGGTGCAGTGGCGGCTGGAGCGCGGCGCGCTGATACTGATGTCGGCTTCCGGCGAGACCTGGAGTTTTGAGGCCGACGACAACGCGCAGTGGCGACGGATGCCGGACAGCGCCGATCCGCTGATCCTGGTCAGGAATAATTGAAGTTGGAATAACTCGGTGTTCGTGTTGCACGCTGCCTTCGCATGTCGTCCCGCGCGAACGCGGGGACCCATACACGCTGTCGTGTTGCTTTGCTCGCTAGCAATAGCCTTTTTCAACTATAGCGTCGGAGGTTATGGGTCCCCGCGTTCGCGGGGACGACCGGAGAGTGCTGAGCGAACGACTGCGTCCGCGCCTTCCTAGATCAGCTTCAGCCCCTTCAAACTCGCATGACCGTTCTTGCCGACGATGATGTGGTCGTGCACCGAAATCCCGAGCGGCCTGGCGACGTCGATCACCGAGCGGGTCATCTGGATGTCGGCCTGCGACGGCGTTGGATCGCCGGAGGGGTGATTGTGCACCATGATGATCGCGGTGGCGGACAGCTCCAGCGCGCGCTTGACGACTTCGCGCGGATAGACCGGCGTGTGATCGACGGTGCCGACCTGCTGCACCTCATCCGAAATCAACTGGTTGCGCTTGTCGAGAAACAGGATGCGAAACTGCTCCTTGTCGGCGAAGGCCATCGCGGTACGACAATAGTCGATCACGGTGGCCCAGGACGACAATACGGTGCGGCTCTTCAACTGGCCTTTGCTGATGCGGGAGGCCGCCGCGGCGATCAGCCGGATCTCGGTGATCGCGGCCTCGCCGAGGCCGCCGACCTCACGCAGCCGCGCTTCGGGCGCGTTGACCGTTTCGGCGAACGAGCCGAACTTGCCGATCAGCGCCTTGGCCAGCGGCTTGACGTCGCGCCGCGGCAGCGCGCGGAATAGCACCATCTCCAGCAGTTCATAGTCGCTCAGCGCGTCGGCGCCGGCGCTGCGAAAGCGCTCGCGCAGCCGCTCGCGATGGCCGTGATAATGCGGGGCCTCTTCAAGGCCGGGGAGGGGATCGATGGGCTGCTTGGCATCTGCGGGCATGGACACAACAGGGCAGGTGGAACTGCCCGTCAGCATGCCGTGCCCGGCAGCTTTTGCAACTCCGAATTGCCGGCGGCGATCAGGCCGCGGTCGGCGGCTGTTCGTTATGCCGCTTCGACAGCGTGAAGATCTCGACGCCGGTGGCGGTGACGCCGACGGTGTGCTCGAACTGCGCCGACAGCGAGCGGTCGCGGGTCACGGCGGTCCAGCCGTCCGACAGCACCTTCACATGCGGCTTGCCGAGATTGATCATCGGCTCGATGGTGAAGATCATGCCGGGCTTGAGCGGCACGCCCTCGCCGGGGCGCCCGACATGGATGATGTTCGGTTCGTCGTGGAACAAGCGGCCGACGCCGTGGCCGCAGAAATCGCGCACCACGCTCATCTGCTGCGGTTCGACGAAGCTCTGGATGGCGTGGCCGATGTCGCCGGTGGTGTTGCCGGGCTTGACCACGGCGATGCCGCGCATCAGCGATTCATAGGTGACGTCGATCAGCCGCTCGGCCTTGCGGGCGATCGGACCCACGGCATACATCCGGCTCGAATCGCCGTACCAGCCATCGACGATCAGCGTGACATCGATATTGACGATATCGCCTTCCTTCAGCGCGCGGTCGCCCGGCATGCCGTGGCAGACCACATGATTGATTGAGATGCAGCTCGCGTAGCGGTAACCGCGATACATCAGCGTCGCCGGAAATGCGCCATGGCGGAAGCCGAACTCGCGGACGAAATCGTCGATGGTCGAGGTCAGCACGCCCGGCTTCACCAGATCGGTGAGCTCGTCGAGACACAGCGAGGTCAGCGCGCCGGCCTTCCGCATGCCGGCAAAGGCGCCGGGTCCGTGCAGCTTGATCTGCCCGGTCTTTCGCTGGGCGGCTTCGGTGGCTTCGACGTAACTCATCTGATTCTTGCCAGGCGGGTCAGGGACGGTGATGTCTGATTTGAATATTCAACTTAATGGCTTGAGCGCGTAGCGCAAGTCATGGCGGCGGTGTCCTGATGCTCCATTCAGGCAGGCTTGCTTGAGCGGGAGGCATCCAGCCATGCCGCGCAGCACGTACAGGTGTGGCATCCTGCCATATCAAATAGGGCGCATGCGACATTCAGACCTTACTGTTTCATGTTCTGGTCAAGATTGACTAGCACAATACACTTCCAGGTTGTCGTCCGGTCCTTTTTTTCAATTGCGCTCTCACGCCCCAATGCATCACACCGTCAGGAGAGCCAGATGGCGCGCCGATCTCAGGCTGCATCGTCCTCGAAGGCCGCCATTCGCATCGACGGCGCGCCGAGGCTGTGTACGCCGGTCCGGACCCTGATTATCAGCGACGTCCGGCTTTACCGCGATGCGCTTGCGCTACGGCTCGCCCAGAATGCCCGCATCAATATCGTCGGGGCGGCCGAACATCGCGGCGCGATGCCGGATGTCGAACGGCTCGAGCCCGAGATGCTGCTGCTCGATGTCTGCGACTGGCAGCATCTCGATCTGGTTCATACCCTGACGAAGCTGCGGCCCGGGCTTGGCATTGTGGCACTTGCGGTGCCCGAGGTGGCCGGCAACGTGATCTCCACCGCGCTGCAGGGGATTGCGGGCTGCGTGCCGCGTGACGGATCGATCGACGATGTCATCGCACTGATCGAACGGCTCGCGAGTTGCCGCGACGCCATCGCGCGCTCGGTCTCGATCGTGCCGCCTTCGGGGGATACCAACCTCAATGGCGAAGGCGTTCTAATCGATCTGACGCCGCGCGAAAGCGAGATCGCGCAGATGATCGAACTCGGCCTCTCCAACAAGGAGATCGCGCGCCACCTCGGCATCGAGGTCGGCACGGTCAAGAACCACGTGCACAATATCCTGGAAAAATTGCAGGTGCGGCGGCGCCATCAGGCCGCGCACCGGATACGCGGACGGCTCGCCTCGCTGTAAGGCATGCGGCCCGACCAAGCCGGCCGATCCGCTTCGCGCGGATCGGCCGGACGTTCATCACAGCAATCCTGCTGCCCGCAACTGGGCCAGCCGCTGCAGCAGTGCCGGGTGGATGCCCGGCGACGGCATCGGCGCGGCTGCAAACGGCGAGAATTGTCCCTGTTGCCCGCCGAAGGGCGCGTACACATTGCCCGGGAATGCCGCCGGAGCGAATTGGCCGGCCGCCTCGGCCAACGGGACGTTCTGGGCGGGAACCGCGAACGCACCGGGCGCAGCGGCGGCGGGCTGTGCGGAAGCCTGCGCGACGCCGGCCAGGCCGGAGGTCTGCAGATCCGGCAGCCCGGCGCCTTCGCGCGTCGGATCGCCGAGGAAGCGGACGCCGCCATTGGCGAGGATGGCGAAGAGCTGCGCGACCCGCTGCTCGCTGCGCGCCTGGCTGGCGTCGCGGAGCAGGGGGTGGTGGGCGAGCAGCAGCGCGCCGAGGCCCGTGACGTGCGGTGTCGCCATCGACGTGCCGTCCCAGGCCGCGTAGCCGCCGCCCGGCACGGTCGAGACGATCGCGACGCCGGGCCCGGCGATCGCTATCTGCGGACCAAAGCAGGTGAACTTCGGCGAGAACATCTGTCCGGCCACCATGTTGGGCACCACGTTCTGCGCATGGTAGCTGTCCGGCGGAAACTGGCCGAGCATCCCCATCGCCGCGACCGTGAAGACCGACGGCAGCATGCCGGGGAACTGCACCGGGCCGCTGGCATTGCCGGCGGCGACGATGCAGGCGACGCCGCTGCGCCGCGCCTCCACCAGCTTGTTGGCGACCAGCTCGGAGCCCGCGCTGCTGCCGAGACTCATATTGACGATATCGAGCCGGCGATCGATCGCCTGGTCCAGCGCATCGATCAGGTCGCTGAAGCGGCCGCCGGGAAATACTTTCAGCGCATGGACTTCGGCCTGCGGCGCAAAGCCGCGAATTCCGGCCACGGCGTTCGATGCGGCCGCGATGATGCCGGCACAATGGGTGCCGTGCGACATCGTATCGTTGGTCCAGCTCGTGGCATCACGGTTGTTGGTGAGGTCGACGCCGCGCGTGATGTGGGTGAGCTGCGGATGGCTGTTGTCGCAGCCGGAGTCGATGATGCCGATCTTGACGCCTTGCCCGGCGAGCGAGCCGGCGATCTGGTCGAGCTTCATCTGCCGCTGTCCCCAGCCGACCATCCCGGTATTGGGGAAGTTCGGGAAGGTGTCGCTCAGCGGGCGGAGCTGCAGCGTGTTGACGCCGCTGGACAGCCCCGGTCGTTGAATCATGCGATCCCAGTGATCGGCGAACGGCTTCACATAGATCGCCTGCACCGTTTCGATCGGGCCGCCGAACAGAGTGACGGAAACCTCGCCCCTGTCGTCGGTTTGGCCCTGCGCCGGGAAGCCCTGCCCGTACACATAGACGGTGGCCTTCGGCAGCGGACGACCGCCGAGGCCGACCACGCGGATCCGGATATCGATGCCGACGCCCGGCGCGAAGGCGAAGGCATTGTTGAAGGCCGTAAATCCCGCATCGTCGGCGTGCTGCAGCAGCGCGTCGCGCTCGATGATGACATTCGGCGGCGCGGAAGCGCTGAGCGCCAGGCCGCGCGCCGGATCCATCTCCGCGACGATGATCTCGCCGGTGGTGCCGGCACCGGCCGAGAACGCGCCGAAGCCGCGCGGCTGCACGCGCTTGACGATGCGGACGTCCGGCATGCTGTTCAGCGTCGAGAGAATGACCTCGGTCGCCATCGGCTGGACGCCGGGGATCGGCCGCGAGGCGACCAGATAGCGCGCCGGCCGCACCGCGACGGTGGCATCGACCGTTGTGCGTGGCGGCGCGCCGCCATTGCCGGATGAACTACCATTCGTGCCGTTCGTGGAGCCATTGCCAGACCCCTGGGTCTGGCCATGCGGGGAATCATTGTTGGTCGGCTCAGCCATTGCGTGTTCCTCTCACATTGGTACTGGATGAGCGCCGGCCGCGCGGTCAGAACGGCGTCAGCCTGGCGTTGGGCTCGATGATCAGCGTGTCGTTGAAGCGGGAGCGCAGTTCGTCGAACGACTGCGTCGGCAGATTGACGACCAGCCGCGGCTGGTCCGCGCGTCCGCCGCGCTCGAGAATTTGCGCGCCGGGAATTTTTTTGAGATGCTCTTCGAAGGCGGAAAGGTCGGCCGCGTTGCCGCGCGGCGCGATCAGGAATTGGTCGAAGTCGCCTGACCCATTGGCCATGATGTTCGTCCTTGCTGGAGGGAAGCGCCCGCGGCGATTCCGCCGCAGGCGCCTCGCAATGTGTCAGGTCCGCCGCGGCACGCAAGCGCCGCGGCGGACGATGTTGTCGCGTCACCCGATGTAGCTGCCGGGGTAACCGTAGTTCTGATAGATCGGGACATTGCCGAGACCCTGCGGGCCGGCTTCGAATGGCAGCAGGGTGCCAAGAGCCCCGCCCGCTATCCTGCCGATGTTCTGCCCGAGGTTGCGGTTGCCGAACGCCCGACCGATCGCACCGCCGCCGAGGCCGCCAAGCACGCTTCCGGCAAGGCCGCCGAAGAAGCCCTGCGGCGCGAGTTGCCCATTGGCATCCTGCTGCTGGGCCTGGGCGTAGGGGTCATAGCCCTGCGGTCCGGCCTCGAACGGCAGCAGCCGGCCGATCTGTCCGGCGATGCCGCCGACCTGCTGGCCAAGGCCGCGGTTGCCGAAGCGTCCGCCGATCCATCCGCCGACCGGACCTGCGATCTGGCCGATGGCGTCACCGATGAAACCCTGCGGCGCGAGTTGCGCAGCGGCTTGCTGCTGATATTGCCCATAGGGGTCGTAGCCTTGCGGTCCGGCTTCAAACGGCAGCAGCCGGCCGAGTTGTCCGGCGATGCCGCCGATCTGCTGGCCGAGACCGCGGTTGCCGAGACGCCCGCCGATCGCGCCGCCGATCTGCCCGCCGAACTGGCTGGCGAGGTCGCCGAAGAATCCCTGCGGCGCGAGCTGGCCGCCCGCATCTTGCTGCTGGTATTGCGCGTAGGGATCGTAGCCCTGCGGTCCGGCCTCGAACGGCAATAGCCGGCCGAGCTGTCCGGCGATGCCGCCGACCTGCTGGCCCAGCCCGCGATTGCCAAGGCGTCCGCCGATCCATCCGCCAACCGGGCCGGCGAGCTGGCCGATGGCGTCACCGAAGAATCCCTGCGGCGCGAGCTGACCGCTCGCATCCTGCTGCTGATACTGCGCGTAGGGAACGTAGCCCTGCGGTCCGGCTTCGAACGGCAACAGGCGGCCGAGCTGTCCGGCGATGCCGCCGATCTGCTGGCCGAGGCCACGGTTGCCGAACCGTCCGCCGATCGCGCCGCCGAGCGGGGCACCGACCTGTCCGAGCAGATCGCCGAAGAAGCCCTGCGGCGCAAGCTGCGCGGCGGCTTGTTGCTGGTACTGCGCATAGGGATCGTAGCCCTGCGGTCCGGCTTCGAACGGCAGCAGGCGGCCGAGCTGTCCGGCGATTCCGCCGATCTGCTGGCCGAGACCGCGGTTGCCGAACCGTCCACCGATCGCGCCGCCGAGCGGGGCACCGACCTGTCCGAGCAGATCGCCGAAGAAGCCCTGCGGCGCAAGCTGCGCGGCGGCTTGTTGCTGGTACTGCGCATAGGGATCGTAGCCCTGCGGTCCGGCTTCGAACGGCAGCAGGCGGCCGAGCTGTCCGGCGATTCCGCCGATCTGCTGGCCGAGACCGCGGTTGCCGAACCGTCCACCGATCGCGCCGCCGAGCGGGGCACCGACCTGTCCGAGCAGATCGCCGAAGAAGCCCTGCGGCGCAAGCTGCGCGGCGGCTTGTTGCTGGTACTGCGCATAGGGATCGTAGCCCTGCGGTCCGGCCTCGAACGGCAGCAGGCGTCCGAGCTGGCCGGCGATTCCGCCGATCTGCTGGCCGAGGCCCTGATTGCCGAACCGCCCGCCGATCCATCCGCCGAGCGGACCGCCGAGCTGGCCGAGGGCATCGCCGATGACACCCTGCGGTGCGAGTTGCTGGCCGGCCAGCATTCCTGGCGGCGGCGAGGCGGGTTGGTATCCGTAGAACTGCGAATTCATGGTTGCTTCCTTTTCCGGTGCTGTCGCGATGAAGCTCACGCTCTGATGCGATCCCCGCGCGACGATGAGGGATCGCAGAGAGGCCGGACGATAATTTCGGGGAAGCAGGGCTGGGAATGGATCATATGATCCAGACGAAGGCACATGAACGATTGCGCCCGTTACGACGTGATGCGGCCTGCGCCAGTGAACGAGTGCGAAGCCGAAGAATTTCTTTGTTCAGGATAGCGTCGCGCGACGAAAAATTTTCCGCGCTAACCCGGCATCTCGATCACGGCATTCTCCACCGGCAGTGCGCCGCCGCGAATTCGTAGTTCGCGCACGGGATATGGAACGCGTATGCCTTCGCGCTTGAAGGCGTCCCACAGGCCGAGCATCACGTCGCTCTTGACTGCGTCCATGCCGTCCGGCGAGTCGATCCAGAAGGTCAGCGCGAACTTCATGCCGGCTTCGGTGAATTCGGCCAGCAGGCAATTCGGCGGCTTGGCCAGGCTTGCGCGCGGCGAGGCCGCCGCGACCTCGATCGCGAGCTTGCAGACGAGGCGCGGATCGGCGTCGTAATTGGCACCGAAACTGACCTTCACCAGCGTATCCTTGTCGGTGTAGGTCCAGTTCACCACCTTCTGGGTGATGAGGTCCTCGTTCGGAATCAGGAATTCGCGGCCATCGCCGGCAGCGACCGAGATGTAGCGCGTGTTCATCGCGCTGATGCGGCCGGAACTGTCGCCGATGGTGACGAGATCGCCGGGCTTCACCGATTTGTCGGCCAGCAGGATGACGCCGCTGATGAAATTGGCGACGATCTTCTGCAGGCCGAAGCCGATGCCGACGCCGACCGCGCCGGAGAACACCGCCAGCGCCGACAGGTTGATGCCGACCGCGCCCATCACCAGCGCGATGGCGAACACCATCAGCAACAGCCGCACCAGCTTGACCAGCAGCACCTGGATCGACGGCGTGAGGTCGTGCGCCTGGTTGATGCGGCCTTCGAGGAAGTTGCTGGCGAGGTTCGACAGCCACAGCGCCACCGCCAGCAGCACGCCGAGCTTGATCAGCAGCAGCGGCGTCAGGCGGAGGTCGCCGAGTTCGATGCCGACGGAGTCGAGCAGCGCGATGGTGGCGCCGAGCTGGCCGAGAATACTTAATGCGGCGACCAGCCAGGCCGAGATCGCCACCAGCCGGACCATGAACTCGTTGCGGATCACGCTGGTGACCAGCCGGATCACCAGCCAAGCCAGTGCCAGCTTGGCGGCGACCGCGAGCAGGTAGCTGCGGCTCGGCCAGGTCGAGTGTGACATGACGATGCGGGCGATGGTCATCAGCACGGCGAAGGCCGCGGTGGAGGCGCTGCTGATCAGGATGCGCGTCAGCATCCGCAGCGGGCCGGGCCAGCCCATCGCCAGCGCGGTCAGGTCGGTCCGGGCCCGGATGGCCGCGCCGATGGCAAAGGCGACGCCCGCGCCGGTCAGCATCACGCCGAACTGCAGGTAGAACCACGGCGAGGTGACCTCGGCGCCCCATGACCGGGCCGCGGCCAGCAGCATTTCGTAGCCGTCGTTGAGTTCAAGCATCGTGACGCCCCGCCGCGCGCTGGTTGATTCGATGGGCGGTAGATTCACACAAGCGCCGCGCCGGCGCCATCGGCGGGCATGCTCGGCGTGGCAGGCCGTGCTGCAGCGGTTGGATTGCTCCGGGCAGAAATCGGTTGGCCTCCACCGGAGCCGACGATAGACATGCAGGTGCATCCTTTCACCGCGGAGTCTCATGGCCTCACTCGATTCAGTCAGCCTTTCCATTCTGCTCGGCAGCGTGCTGGTGATGGCCGGGATGCTGTCGAGCCTGCTTGCGCTGCGCTTCGGCGCGCCGTTGCTGCTGTTCTTTCTTTTCATCGGCATGCTGGCGGGCGATTCCGGGCCGGGCGGTATTCGCTTTGACGACGTCCACACGACCTATCTGGTCGGCTCCGTGGCGCTGGCGCTGATCCTGTTCGACGGCGGGCTGAAAACGCGCTTCCAGAGTATCCGCGCCGTGCTCGCGCCCTCGATGATGCTGGCCACCGTCGGCGTGTTGCTGACGGCGCTGATCACCGCCCCGGTGGCGAAATTCGCGCTCGGGCTCGACTGGACCGAGGCACTGCTGATCGGCGCGGTGGTCGCCTCGACCGACGCTGCCGCGGTGTTCCTGCTGATCCACGGCCAGGGCCTGCGGCTGCGGCCGCGCGTCGGCGCCACGCTGGAGGTCGAATCCGGCACCAACGATCCGTTCGCGGTGTTCCTTACCCTGATGCTGGTCAAGATCATCGCGCTGGGCAGTGCCACGGCGGGCCATGTCGCGCTGGAATTCGCCCAGGAGGTCGTGCTCGGCACCTTGATCGGCGTGGTCGGCGGCCGGATGGTGGTGCTGTCGCTGAACCGTGTCGCTCTGCCGCAGGGGCTGCATGCGCCGTTCGTCTGCACCGCGGCGCTCGTGATCTTCGGCCTGTCGCAGATGCTGCACGCCTCCGGCTTCCTGGCGGTCTATCTCGCCGGCATCGTGATAGGCAACCGGCCGACGCGGGCGCATAATTCGGTGGTGGCCTTCCTCGATGCCGCGACCTGGCTGGCGCAGATCGTGATGTTCGTGATGCTCGGCCTGCTGGTGTCGCCGCAGCGCCTGATCGTGAGCATCGTGCCCGCGGTCGCCGTGGCGCTGGTGCTGATGCTGGTGGCACGGCCGGTCGCGGTGTTCCTGTGCCTGGCGCCGTTTCGCTTCAACTGGCGCGAGAAGCTGTTTGTCGCCTGGGTCGGGCTGCGCGGCGCGGTGGCGATCTTCCTGGCCTCCATTCCGATGCTGGTCGGGCTGCCCAAGGCCTATCTGTATTTCGACGTCGCCTTCGTCGTGGTCATCATCTCGCTGCTGCTGCAGGGCTGGACGCTCGCCTTCGCCGCGCGAAAGCTGCTGGTCGCGTTGCCGCGCTCTGACAAGGGCCCGCGGCGCATCGAACTCGACCTGCCGGGCCAGCTCGAACAGCAACTGGTCGGCTATTCGGTGCGGCCGAAGAGTCTGTATCTCAAGCGCGGTTTGATTCCGTCGTGGTCGAAGCCGACGTTGGTGATCCGCGACGAGCGGATTCTCACGCCCGCCGAGGCCGATCCGGTCGAGGCCGGCGATTATCTGTATCTGCTGGCGCCGCCGGAAAAGGCCGAGTCGCTCGATCGCTTCTTCGTCGATATGCCGCCGAGCACCGCGCCGGATCCGCATCTGCTCGGCGATTTCGTGGTGTCCGGCGAGATCACGCTCGGCGACCTCGCCGCGATCTACGGCATCGCCGTGGACCCGGCCGAAACCGGCCTGACGCTGGCGGATTATTTCGACGTCCATCTCGACCGCGCGCCCACCGTCGGCGCCGCGCTGCCGGTGGATGCGATCGATCTGGTGGCGCGCAGCCTCGGCGGCGGCCGGGTCAACGTCGTCGGCTTGCGGTTGCCCGAAGACGAGGAGGCGCCGGCGCCAAAGCTGACACGACGGCAGTTCGCCAAGCGTCGGCTGCTGAAGGTCTGGAAGTCGCTGTCGGGGGCGTGACGGTTTCGTAGGGTGGGCAAAGCTCTGGCGCGCGAAGCGCGTCGGGGCGTGCCCACCGCCAATCGTAACGCGGTGGGCACGGCGCAAGGGCGCCTTTGCCCACGCTACGGCTGAGGCAACACCTCGACGCCGCCAAACGCAGCCACCCTGCCGCGCTTCAGGATCACCACATCCGTCGCCACTTGCCGCATCTCGTCGGGGTCGTGGCTGACATAGACCATCGGGATGTCGGCCTCGTCGCGCAACCGCACCAGATAGGGCAGGATTTCGGTCTTGCGCTCGTCGTCGAGCGCGCCCAGCGGCTCGTCGAGCAGCAACAGCCGCGGCCGTGACAGCAGCGCGCGGCCGAGCGCCACGCGCTGGCGCTCGCCGCCGGACAGGCTGCCGGGACGGCGCTGCAGGAGATCGCCGATATCCAGCAGCGCATTGATGCGGCTTTCCTGCGCAGGATCGCGCGGAAGCGCATTCATCCGCCGCCCGTAATCGAGATTCTGCGCGACGTCGAGATGCGGAAACAATCGCGCGTCCTGGAACACGTAGCCGATGCGGCGACGATGCGGCGGGACATCGAGACCGGCCGCGGTGTCGACCAGTGGTTCGTCGTCGATGCTGATGTGGCCGCGATCAGGCGTCTCCAGGCCGGCGATCAGGGAGACCAGCGAGGTCTTGCCGGCGCCGGAGCTGCCGAACAGACCGGTGACCCGGCCCTCGGTGGTGAAGGCGACTTCAAGGTTGAAATGGCCGAGCTTCTTGCTGACATCGACACGCAGCATGGTCAATTCCCGTGCAGGCGAAGGGTGGCGCGGCGCGCGAACCACTCGGAGGCGATCAGGGCCGCGACCGCGATGCCGATCGAGATGATCACCAGCCGAAGTGCTGCGGTGTCGCCGTCGGGCGTCTGGATCAGCGAATAGATCGCCGAGGCAATCGTCTGGGTCTCGCCGGGAATGTTGGAGACGAAGGTGATGGTGGCGCCGAACTCGCCGATCGCCTTGGCAAACCCCAGCACCATGCCGGCCAGCACGCCGGGCATCGCCAGCGGCAGCGTCACGGTGGCAAACACTTTCCACGGGCTGGCGCCAAGCGTGGCGGCCGCCTGTTCGAGCTTGCGGTCGACCGCCTCGATCGACAGCCGGATCGGCCGCACCAACAGCGGGAACGACATCACGCCGCAGGCGAGCGCGGCGCCAGTCCAGCGAAACGCGAATACGATGCCGAAATGCTCGGCCAGGAAGCTGCCGACCATCCCGCGCTTGCCGAGCGTCAGCAGCAGCAGATAGCCGGTCACCACCGGCGGCAACACCAGCGGCAGATAGATCACGGCATCGACCAGCGACTTGCCCCAGAAATTGCGCCGCGCCAGCAGCCAGGCGACGCCGATGCCGAGCGGGGTAGAGACCAGCGTGGCGATCACGGCGACCTTGAGCGAGAGCAGGATCGCCGTCCATTCGGTGGGGGAGATGTCGAACACGTCGTCAGGTCGTCGGGCTGATCAGGAAGTTGAAGCCGTATTTCTCCAGGATCGTCTTCGACGCCGTGGTCTTCAGGAAGGCGAGATAGCCGGCGGCTTCGGGCTTCGCCATTGCGGTCGCGGCGACCGGATAGATGATGGCCGGATGTGACGAGGCCGGGAAGGTGCCGACGATCCTGACGCCGGGATCGATCCTGGCGTCGGTGGCGTAGACGATGCCGAGCGGCGCCTCGCCGCGCGACACCAGCGCCAAAGCGGCGCGGACGCTGTCGGCCATCGCGAATTTCGGCTCGGCGGCCGCCCAGCTACCGAGCTTTTCGAGCGCCGCTCTGGCGTATTTGCCGACCGGCACCGACTTGACGTCGCCGGTGGCGATCCGGCCGTCGCCGGCGAGTTTCGCGAGATCGAAGCCCTGATCGATCGTGACGTTGTCGAGCTTGGAATCCTTGGCGGCGATCAGCACCATGCTGTTGCCGAGCAGGTTGACCCGGGTCGGCTCGTTGATGGTCTTCTTTACAATCGCGTAGTCCATCCAGTCGGTATCGGCGGACACGAACACATCGGCCGGCGCGCCCTGTTCCATCTGTTTGGCGAGGACCGAACTGGCGGCGTAGGACGCCGTGACCTTGATACCGGTCCTGGCGAAATAGGCGGCGTTGATATCGTCCAGCGCGTTCTTCATCGAGGCGGCGGCGAACACTGTCAGGCTTTTGTCCTGGGCCTGCGCGGACGAATAATTCGCTCCGAGCAGCATCATGAAAGCGAGGGCAGTTACAGAGAATCGGTTCATCTGGCGCTCCATGCAGGTCCACAGCGCGAAGCGCACGCATACCCGGCGTTGTCGAGGGAGGGGGCGACAGGCGGAAGCGCCGTTCCAGCAAGCCCGGCGATTTACGATCGTCGGGCATATCGCGTAGCAACATTAGCAGGCTGAGGGACGGCGTAAAGCCCGATGATGAGCCGTCATCTGTGACTACGGTGCGGCCAGCACCTGCCGGCAGGCGGGCGGCAACTCGGCCAGCGTCATCGGCGGCTTCGGTTTCGGCGGCACCAGCGGCGGCTTCGGATGCAGCACCGCGTCGCTGAACCAGTAGCCCAGTTCGGCCGTGCCGCAGCCCTCGCTGTCCGTCGGCGGCGGCTGCGACTCGCAGTCGGCGCTGCCCGCCGGACATTTGATGCGGACGTGGAAGTGATAGTCGTGTCCGTACATCGGCCGCACCTTGGACAGCCAGTTGCGATCGCCTCTGGCCTCGCGGCACAGCGCCTTCTTGATCGCGGCATTGACGAAGATGCGCTCCACCGCCGGCTCCTGCGCCGCCGCGCGGATGACGGGGAGATGGCTCGGCGTCCACACCGCGGGATCGATATCCAGCCGGTCGCGCCGCACCATCATCACCGCCGACATTTCCTCGCGCTCGTTGCGCGACAATTGCCGGTTGGGCATCGGGGTCAGCCAGATGTCGGCATCGAGCCCGACCTGATGGCTGGCATGGCCGGTGATCATCGGGCCGCCGCGCGGCTGCGACATGTCGCCGACCAGCAGGCCGGGCCAGCCTGCGATCCGGTTGGCTTTGGCCGCCAGCCGCTCCAGCACGTCGATCATCTGCGGATGCGCCCAGTTGCGGTTGCGCGACAATCGCATCACCTGCCAGTTCGGCCCGTTGATCGGCAGCGCTTCGGCGCCGGCGATGCAGCCCCGGGCGTAGAAGCCAAATACCTGCGTCGGCGTCCGCGACGGCAGCACCTTGCGGCCGAACAACTCCTTGGCGCCGAGCTGCGGGTCGTTCGGATTGGCCAGCGGCGGCAGCGGCTTCGGCTGCACACTGCCCTTGTCCTGCGCCCACGCGCCGTCGATCAAAGCGATCGCGACGATGGAAGCGATCGCGACCATCGTCGCGGGAAGTAGCAGCGATGCCATCAGACGTCTGTTCATGCCGGTCCATGTTAGCGCAACTGGACGTCCATTTCAGCCGTGATCCGTTAACACTTCGCTAACTTAATCTTCGACTGGCGCAATTATCGGCACCCCTTTCCCGACGCTGTCATGCGCTTATTTTATCTCGATTTATGAGTGCTTTATGCCGGTCATCCGGTGGCCGAGGACGCCGTTCCGCCGGTTTGTGCCTATTGTCCAGGCAGGTCGATGTACAATGACTCACTACCGCCAAAGCAGAACAATATGGTCACGGCGAAGTGATACCAATTTTTTAGAGACTTTCCCGCACAACCACTTCTTGCAGGATGCAAGTGGAAGCGACATGCCGAAATTCCGGCCAGCGGCGAAGAAGAATCTGAAAGCCGGCGAACCTCCGATCCGCATCGGCCGCACGATGCAAGCTGCGCCAAAGCTGGCGACACGCCGGCGCGCCAGCGAGATCGGCGAGATCGTGCGCCAGCGCGCGCAAGCCGAGGCGGCGGTCGCCGACGCCCGCAAATCCCACGAGCGGCTGCGCGAGGCGATCGACATCCTGCCGCAGGGCGTCGTGTTTCTCGATTCCGACGGTCGCTACATCCTCTGGAATAAAAAATACGCGGAGATCTACAACCGCAGTTCGGACCAGTTCGTGCCCGGCGCGCGGCTGCAGGATACGATCCGCGTCGGCGTCGAGCGCGGCGACTATCCGGAGGCGATCGGCCGCGAGGACGAATGGATCGCCGAGCGGGTCGCCCGGCTGTTTCATCCCGGCGAACGCCATGAGCAGACCCTCGCCGACGGCCGCGTCATCCTGATCGAGGAGCGCCTGACCGTGGGCGGCGACGTCATCGGACTGCGCGTCGATATCACCGAGCTGAAACAGCGCGAGGCCTCGTTCCGGCTGTTGTTCGACAGCAACCCGGTGCCGATGATCGTCTGCGCCCTCGACGACGAACGCATTGTCGGCGTCAACGACGCCGCGGTGGAGCATTATGGCTATACCCGCGCCGAGTTCGAGCGGCTGACGATCCGCCATCTGCAGGCGTTCGAAGCCGAGGCGCCCTGGGCGCGCGACCAGTCCAGCGACGAGCAGCCGGCGCGGACCTGGAAGCACGTTAAGGCCGACGGCTCGCTGATCGATCTGGCGATCTATTCTCGCCACCTGACCTATGGTGACGAGCCGGCGGTGATGCTGGCCCTGATGGATATCACCGAGCGCAAGCGCGCCGAGATGCGGCTGGCGTTCATGGCGCATCACGATGGCCTGACCGGGCTGCCGAACCGCAACCTGCTTCGCCAGCGGCTCGACGAGGTGCTCGCGCACTCCCGTCGCGGCGGCGAGAAGGCCGGCATCTTGTTTCTCGGCCTCGACAATTTCAAGTCCATCAATGACACGCTCGGCCACGGCATCGGCGACAAGCTGCTGCGCGGCGTGGCGCGCCGGCTGCGCTCGACCGTGCGCGAGGAAGACGCGGTCGCGCGGCTCAACTCCGATGAATTCGCCATCATTCAGACCGGCATCAACCGTCCCGAGGACGTCGTGCTGCTGGCGCGCCGGCTGCTCCAGGCGATCGGCGAACCCTTTCTGCTCGATGGCCATTCGGTGGTGATCGGCGCCAGCGTCGGCATCGCGATGGCGCCCTCCGACGGCGACGATTCCGAGCGGCTCATGAAGAACGCCGACATGGCGCTGTCGCGCGCCAAGAACGATTCGCGCGGCACGTTCAGCTTCTTCGAAGCCGGCATGGATGCGCGTGCCCAGACCCGGCGCAAGATCGAGCTCGATTTGCGCGCCGCGCTCCAGGGCGACCTGCTGCGGCCGCACTACCAGCCGCTGATCGACCTCAAGAGCGGCCGCATCACCGGGGTCGAGGCGCTGGTGCGCTGGCAGCATCCGGAACGCGGCATGATCTCGCCGGGCGATTTCATCCCGGTCGCCGAAGACACCGGCCTGATCAATGTGCTGGGCGCGCAGATCCTGCGCCGCGCCTGCATGGAGGCCGCGGCGTGGCCGGACCCCGTGCGCGTCGCGGTCAATCTGTCGCCGCTGCAGTTTCGCGTCGGCAATCTGCTGTCGATCGTGATGGATGCGCTGAAGCAATCCGGCCTGCCGGCCCGGCGACTGGAGCTGGAGATCACCGAGACGCTGCTTTTGGAAAAGAGCAGCCAGGTGCTGGCGACGCTGCATGCGCTGCGTGCGCTCGGCGTGCGGATTTCGATGGACGATTTCGGTACCGGCTATTCGTCGCTCAGCTATCTGCGCAGCTTTCCGTTCGACAAGATCAAGATCGACCAGTCCTTCGTGCGCGACCTCGGCGCCAACCGCGATGCCCAGGCGATCGTGCGCGCGATCATCAGCCTCGGCGTGGGCCTCGGCGTCACCATCACCGCCGAAGGCGTCGAGACCGAGGACGAACTGGCCTGCCTGCGCGCCGAGGGCTGCCATGAGGCGCAAGGCTACCTGTTCAGCCGCGCCCGGCCGAATGTCGAGATCGTCGAATTGCTGCGCGCGCAGAGCATCGTGCCGGAAGCGGACGAGGCGCAGGTGGCGTAGAGCCTGTAGCCCGGATGGAGTGGACGTGTCGCGTAAGCGGCGCGACCACGCAATCCGGGAAGCGTAGCTTGATCGATAAGCCGGCCCCGGATTTCGCTTCGCTCCATCCGGGCTACGCTCACTTCACATATTGGCACCCGCCGTCCTTCATCGGGCGAAACACCTGCTCGCCCGGCACTTCGGCCAGCACCTTGTAGTAATCCCACGGCGCCTTGGACTCCTCCGGCTTCTTGACCTCGAGCAGGAACATGCTGTGCACCATGCGGCCATCCTTGCGCAGCACGCCGTTGTCGGTGAAGGCGTCGCGCACCGGCGTCTCGCGCATCTTGGCCAGCACCGGCTTGGTGGCGCGCGTGCCGGCGGCCTTCACGGCGTTGAGATAATGCAGCGTCGCGCTATAGGTCGCCGCCTGGTTCATGGTCGGCATCCGCTTCATCTTGTCGAAGAACTTCTTGCCGAAGGCGCGGGTGCGGTCGTTGAGGTCCCAGTAATAGGCCTCGGTGATGATCAGGCCCTGCGCCATTTTCAGCCCGAGCGAGTGGATGTCGGAGATGAACATCACGATGCCCGCCAGCTTCTGCCCGCCGGCGACGATGCCGAATTCGGAGGCCTGCTTGATGGTATTGATGGTGTCGCCGCCGCCATTGGCGAGGCCGACGATCTTCGCCTTCGACGCCTGCGCCTGCAGCAGGAACGAGGAGAAGTCCGCGGTGTTGAGCGGATGTTTCGAGGAGCCGACGACTCTGCCGCCTGCGGCGCGCACCACGTCGCCGGTGTCGCGCTCGATCGAATGGCCGAACAGATAGTCGGCTGTGATGAAGTACCAGCTATCGCCGCCCTGCTTGACGATGGCGCTGCCGACGGTGTGGGCATTGCCGTAGGTGTCGTAGGTCCAGTGCGCGGTGTAGGGCGAGCATGACTTGCCGGTGATGTCGGACGACGCGGCGTCCGTCACGATCATGATCTTCTCGAACTGCTTCGACATCTCCATGCCGGCCAAAGCGGTCGCCGAGGTCGGCATGTCGATGATCATGTCGACATTTTCCGCCTCATACCATTTGCGCGTGATGGTGGCCGCGACATCGGCCTTGTTGAGCGCATCGGCCGTCACCAGCTCGATCGGCTTGCCGAACATCTGGCCACCGAATTCCTCGATCGCGATCTTCGTCGCCTCGACATTGCCCTGGCCACCGATGTCGGAATAGACCGAAGCGAAATCGGCCAGCACGCCGATCTTCAGCGGCAGATTGGATTGCTGCGCCTGTGCATTCGTCCCCAGCCAGATTGATACAGCCAGCGTCGTCGCCGCCACCATGCGGTGCGAGATCATTCCGTCCTCCCGATGTTATGTCACGCGCCGTTTTCGGCGTCGTCGTCGCAGCATGGGTCGGCATGAAGCTGCAGGCAAGCGGATTGGATGTTGCGGTGCGCTGGGGCACGCTATCAATCGCTTCAATCAGGCTTGCCGCGCAAGGCCAAGAACGACCAGAAGCGAGCGATCGAGTTGTTGGGCGGTTTCGACGTCGATATGGCCGATCAGGCTGCGAATTTGTTCGCGGCGGATAGCAGCCATCTTGTCCGTCATGATCTGCGAGCGCAGACGTAGTCCGTTTTCCGCGCTCGGATCGACATATGGTCTCAGGGGAAAGCCGTCTTGAATGTCGGTTGTCATCGGACAGATAAAGATCGTCGAAAACTCGGCGTTGAATTCATCGGCTTGAACGATGACGCCAGGCCGCGGTCGTCCAAGATCGCGCGGGGCAATCATCAGAACGATGTCCCCGCGTTTTATCTCCATTCGTCCCAGTCGATCGCCTTGTCCAGCCAATCGTCGAGTTCGGCATTCTGCGGATGCTGCGCCATCAGTTTTGCCTGACGCTTCAGGTCGGCGACCACAGCCGGATCGCGCAGATCCGGTACCCAGTACTGCACCGGCCGAAGCCCCTGCGCGCGCAACCGCTCGCGCCGCGACGCCATGCGTTGCTGCGATGTTTGGGCACCAGTTTTCTTTGGCGTCGTAGACATCTAGAGTAACGTAACATGTTACGAGTTAAGTGCAACAGTCAGCGTGCCGCAAGAAAGCGGCAGCCCATCAACTATCCACCTTCAGCGCGGCAATAAACGCTTCCTGCGGGATTTCGACCTTGCCGAACTGCCGCATCTTCTTCTTGCCTTCCTTCTGCTTCTCCAGAAGCTTGCGCTTGCGGCTGATGTCGCCGCCGTAGCACTTGGCTGTCACGTCCTTGCGCATCGCGCGCACCGTTTCGCGGGCGATCACCTTGCCGCCGATTGCGGCCTGGATCGGGATCACGAACATATGCGGCGGGATCAGGTCCTTCATCTTCTCGACCATCGCGCGGCCGCGGCCTTCGGCGCGGTTGCGATGCACCAGCATCGACAGCGCATCGACCGGCTCGTTGTTGACCAGGATCTGCATCTTGACGAGATCCGCGGCCTTGTAGTCGGTGACGTGATAGTCGAACGAGGCGTAGCCCTTGGAGATCGACTTGAGGCGATCGTAGAAATCGAACACCACTTCGTTGAGCGGCAGGTTGTACTTCACCATCGCGCGGGTGCCGATATAGGTCAGCTCCTTCTGCGTGCCGCGGCGGTCCTGGCACAGCTTCAGAACCGAGCCGAGATATTCGTCGGGAGTGAGGATGGTGGCTTCGATCCATGGCTCATGGATCTCGGCGATCTTGACGACGTCCGGCATGTCGATCGGATTGTGGATCTCGATCTCGCTGCCGTCGGTCAGGTGCATTTTGTAGATCACGGAGGGCGCGGTCGCGATCAAATTGAGATCGAACTCGCGGGAAAGGCGCTCCTGGATGATCTCCAGATGCAGCAATCCTAAGAAGCCGCAGCGGAAGCCGAAGCCCAGCGCGGCGGAGGTTTCCATTTCAAACGAGAACGAGGCGTCGTTGAGCCGCAGCTTGCCCATCGCGGCGCGCAGCGTTTCGAAATCGTCGGCGTCGACCGGGAACAGGCCGCAGAACACCACGGGGACGGCGGGCTTGAAGCCCGGCAGCATCTCGGTGATCGGGTGCTTGTCGTCGGTGATGGTATCGCCGACGCGGGTGTCGGCGACTTCCTTGATCGCCGCGGTGATGAAGCCGATCTCGCCGGGGCCGAGTTCGTCGACCGCGGTCATCTTCGGCGTGAAGAAGCCGACGCGCTCCAGATCATAGGCGGCGTTGGTGCCCATCATGCGGACGCGCATGCCCTTTTTCATCACGCCATCGACGACGCGGACCAGCACGACGACGCCGAGATAGACGTCGTACCAGGAATCGACCAGCAGCGCCTTTAGGGGTGCTGCGCGGTCGCCCTTCGGCGGCGGCAGCCGGGTGACGATGGCTTCCAGCACGAGATCAATGCCGATGCCGGTCTTGGCCGATATCATCACCGCGTCGGAGGCGTCGATGCCGATGACGTCCTCGATCTGCTGCTTGACCTGGTCGGGTTCGGCGGCGGGCAGGTCGATCTTGTTGAGCACCGGCACGATCTCGTGGCCGGCGTCGAGCGCATGATAGACGTTGGCGAGCGTCTGGGCTTCCACGCCTTGCGAGGCGTCGACCACCAGCAGCGAACCTTCGCAGGCCGCCAGCGAGCGCGAGACCTCATAGGCGAAGTCGACGTGGCCGGGCGTGTCCATCAAATTGAAGATGTAGTCCTGGCCATCCTTGGCGAGGTAATTCAGCCGCACCGTCTGCGCCTTGATGGTAATGCCGCGCTCGCGTTCGATGTCCATCGAATCGAGCACCTGCTCCTTCATTTCGCGCGCCTGCAACCCCCCGGTCTGCTGGATCAGCCGGTCGGCCAGGGTCGACTTGCCATGATCGATATGAGCGACAATGGAGAAGTTGCGGATGTTCGAAATCGGGACGGTTGTCATGCGCGCGGGATAGCATTCGCGCCCCCTTGCGGCAACCTTATTGCGCTTTTCCAGCCGATTCCGGGGCTGCGGCCTCACGGCATCCTGATTTCCCCGCCGGCGGAAACGCGCTAGGCAGGGCACATGAAGAAAGCTGTTCGACGCGCCGTTGCCCCGCCAATCTCTCGTCTTCGCCGCCGCGGGTTCGGCCGTCGCGGCGCGGCGCGGCTGATCGCCTGGGCCCGGCACGAGCGCCTCGCGACGTGGCTGGTCGCCGGCTTCGCGCTGGCGCATGGCGTGCTGTGGACCGCGATCCTGACCCAGTTGAAGGCCGCGCAGGACGTGCATTTCGACGTCGCCGAGGGCTACGCCTGGGGCCAGAAGCTGCTGCTGGGCTATGGCAAGCATCCGCCGCTGTCGGGCTGGGTCGCGGGGGCCTGGTTCGACGTGTTTCCGCCGACCGACTGGGCGACCTTTGGTCTGGCGATGGCCACGGTCAGCGTCGGCATGATGATCTGCTGGCAGATCGCCTTGCGCGTGGTCGATCGCCGCCGCGCCTTTCTCGTGGTGGTGATGCTGGCGCTCTATCCGATCTTCAATTTCAAGGGCTTCAAATACAATCCCGATCTGCTGCAACTGGTGACGCTGCCGCTGCTGGTGCTGGCCTATCTGGACGCCTTCGACAAGCGAACGTTGCGCTCGGGCATCCTGCTGGGTGCGGCCGGCGCGCTGGCGCTGATGACGAAATACTGGGTGGTGACGATGATCGGCGCGATCGGCCTCGCCGCGCTGATCCATCCGGCGCGGATGCTGTTCCTGCGTTCCCCGGCACCATGGGCGGCGATCGTGACGCTGGCCGCCTTGATGATACCGCATGGCATCTGGCTCAAGCAGGTGAATTTTGCGCCGTTCCTCTATGCCGGCGGGACCTATGCGATCTCCAGCCATCTGCAGAGCGTGCAACTGGTGCTGGGCTATCTCGGCCACAATGGCGCGCTGCTGGCACTTCCGCTGGTGCTGGCCGCGCTGGCGCTGGCGTGGAGCCCGCGCCGCTGGAAGCTGCCGTGGCAGGATCCCCGCGCGTTCCTGGCCGAGCCGTGGTCGATGCGTGACAATCAGGGCGTCCGGCGCGATCAGGCGCTGAACATCTGGCTGATCCAGGGCATCGTCGCGGTCGGGCCGCCGCTCGGCGCGCTGGCATTCAACGTCTATCTGAAGACCGACTGGGGCATTTCGCTGTTTTTCCTGGTGCCGCTGGCCGTGGTCGCGATCCCCTCGCTGCGGGTGCCGGGGGCTGCCGTGGTGCGACTCGCCGCGATCTGGCTGGTGCTGACGCTGTTGACCCTGGTGCTGGCGCCGCAGATCGCCATCGCCACGCTGCCGCACGATGCCGAGGGCCGCTTCACCCACATCTCGTATTCGCAGCTCTCCCGCCAGCTCACCGAGATCTGGCACGCGCGCTTCCATTCGCCGTGGAAGGTGGCCGCCGGCTACACCGACGTCGGCGAGCAGATGACCTTCTACAGCCCCGACCATCCGATGCCGCTGACGCCCTACGAGCCGTGGCCGTCCGGCCTGACGTCGCTGGAAGAGGCCAAGCGCGAGGGCTTCATCGGCATCTGCCAGATCGACGACTGGAAGCAGGCGATGTGCGACCAATGGATGAGGGAAAACGCCGCGAACGGCGAGAGGATCGTGGTCTCGACGCGGCATTTCTTCAAGGGCCAGGCCAGTGCCGCGACGAAGTGGAACGTGGTGATCGTGCCGCCGGGAAGGTAGGTCCCTTTTTCTTCCTTCTCCCCTTGTGGGAGAAGGTGGCACGGCCGAAGGCCGTGACGGATGAGGGGGATTGAACAAGCCCGGAGATTGTGGCGACCCCTCACCCGGCCGCGCTGGCGCGCGTCCACCCTCTCCCACCTAGCGAAGCTTCGCTTCGCGCGGGGGAGAGGGAAGCAAGAAATTCTATTCTTCGCCGAACTTGTTGCCGACCAGTTCCGTGATGGCGTCGAGGGCGGCTTGCGCTTCGGCGCCCTTGGCGGACACCAGGATGGTGGTTCCGGGCCCGGCGGACAGCATCATCAGGCCCATGATCGAGGTGCCGCCGACCTCTTCGCCATTGCGGGTCACGGTGACCTCGGCATTGAAGCGCTCGACCATCTGCACGAATTTGGCGGAGGCCCGCGCATGCAGGCCACGCTTGTTGATAATGGGGATTTCGCGGGACACGCCGCCGGCTGACGACGCTGCATCGGGCGCGGTCTCGCCGCCGTTCGAACTTGCCTGGTCGGTCCCGTCGGTCATTTGCCGGCCAGAACCCGGCTGGCGATGGTGACGTATTTACGGCCGGCCTCCTGTGCCGCGGCAATCGCCTCCGGCAGGGGCATGTCGGCGCGCACCTTGGCGAGTTTGACCAGCATCGGCAGGTTGATACCGGCCAGCACTTCGACCTTCGGCCGGCTCATGCAGGAGATCGCCAGGTTCGACGGGGTGCCGCCGAACATATCCGTCAGGATAGCGACCCCGGCGCCGCTATCGACGCGGGCGACCGCATCGATAATGTCGCTGCGACATAAATCGGAATCATCCTCTGCGCCGATGGTGACGGCTTCGATTTGCTTCTGTGGACCCATCACGTGCTCAAGCGCCGCCTTGAACTCGTCGGCAAGGCGCCCGTGGGTCACAAGTACTAGACCAATCATAGGAAACTCCTCGTGGGCGCTGCTTGGTGCGCCGCACGAAAGGGCCACTTTGACCATCCAGAGCCCGCTTGCAAGGGGACTCTTCGCAATTCTCCCTTAAAATACCATCTATCGGAAGCGGTTGCGGGTCTAGTCGGTGGCGATAGTGGGACTAATATGGTTACCAATTCCCTTTGAGCAATCGTCCTGGACCTGCTGGGATGTCGCACCCTCGGTCGTGGTCAGGGCGGCCATGACCAGCAGCAGCGCCGAATAGCCGGCCCCGACGGGAATTCTCGGCAGTTCGACGCCGTCGATGACGGTCCGCAGCGCGGAAGGTTCCGGCAACCGTGCGGCGTCCGGGGCATCGAGATCGACCACCCATCCGACAATGGCGCTCGCCGCGTGATCGAGCCGGCGGAGGCCGAGGCCGCGCACCTCGATCAGCCCGGCCAGTTGGGTTGCCGGGCGCACCCACAGCCGGCCCTCTCGCGCCTCGAGGTGGACCCGGTCATCGCCGACCAGTAACGCGGCGTCGAGCGGCCCGGCCTGTCCGGCCCAGATCAGCTCCAGCACCAGCCGCGACTTGCCGGCGCCGGAGGGACCGCGGACCAGCACGGCGCGGTCGCCGATCAGCACGGCCGAGGCATGGACCGTGGGGCTCGACGCGCTCATGTCGCCGGCAACCGGACGACGAAGCGGGCGCCGTGGACCTCGATCTGGCCGTCGGCATCGACCGGGCCAATCCGGTTCTCCGCCCAGATTTTTCCGCGGTGTGCCTCGACGATCTGTTTGGAGATCGACAGACCGAGCCCGGAATTCTGGCCGAAACCCTGGTGCGGCCGGTCGGTGTAAAAGCGTTCGAAGATCCGCTCCAGCGCATCGGGCTCGATGCCCGGGCCGTCATCATCGACCAGGATCTCGATGTCGGCCTTGAGCCGCCGGCACACGATCCGGACCTTGCTGCCAGGCGTCGAGAACGACTGCGCATTGGTGACGAGGTTGGTAATGACCTGAAACAGCCGCGAATCATGGCCGGGCACCGAAAACGTATCGGAGGCCGCACCCTCGAAGCGCAATTCGACGCCGACGTCGTGGCCGAGCTTGGTCTCGTTGGCGACGCCGGTCAGCGTCGTCAGAAGCCGCCGCACATCCACCGGGGCGACGTCGTTGCGCTGCAGTTCAGCGTCGAGCCGGCTGGCATCCGAAATATCGGAGATCAGCCGGTCGAGCCGCCTGACGTCGTGTTCGATCACCGCCAGCAGCCGGCCGCGGCTGTTCTCGTTTTTGGCCAGCGGCAGCGTCTCCACCGCGGAGCGCAGCGAGGTCAGCGGGTTCTTCAACTCGTGCGAGACGTCGGCGGCGAAGGTCTCGATCGCCTCGATGCGGTTGTACAGCGCGTCGGTCATGTCGCGCAGCGCGCCGGAGAGGTGGCCGATCTCATCGCGGCGGTCGGTGAAGTCGGGGATTTCGACGCGGTGGCGGATGCGGCGGCGGACGCGCTCGGCCGAGTCGGCGAGGCGGCGAACCGGGCCGGCAATGGTGGACGCCAGCAGCAGCGACAGCACGATCATCACCACGGCGGCCACCGCGAACACTTTCAGGATCGCGAGGCGCTCGGCGGTGACCATCTGGTCGATATCGTCGCCCTGGGTCGACAGCATCAGCGCGCCCCGCACCGCGCGAAACCGCTGCACCGGGACGGCCACCGAGACGATCACCTCGCCGCGTTCGTTGATCCGAACCATGCTGCTTTTCACGCCGTCGAGCGACTGCGTCACTTCCTGATAGCCGTTGCCGTTCTCCGGGCCGAGTTCGCGGTACAAAGGCAGGTCGCCGCGGTTCAGCCAGGTCCGCACCCCGATCATGGCGCGCTCGGCGAAGCCGGGTTTTTCGCTATTGGGGGGCGGCAGTTCGAAACGCATCACGTCGCCGCGCGCGAACTGGCTGCGGCTGTCGAGGATCAGGACGCCGTCGCGGTCATAGATGCGCGCCCGGGTCTTGGTCGGCGAAATCAACTGGCGCAACACGGGGGCGACGCGTTCCGGGTTGATCGGGAAGTCCAGCCCGGAAAACTCATCCGGCGCGCCATAGGTCTCGCCGGGCTTGAGGTCGAGCAGCCGGTCGGGATCGATGGTGATGGTGTTGGTCTCGACCGTCGCCGAGGCCGCGATCGCGCCGGCGATGATCTCGGCCTGGACCAGCAGGCTCTGCGCGCGGGCATCGATCAGGCCGGCGCGGAACTGCGACAGATAGAGAATACTGGTCACGAGGGCGACCAGGCCGAGCAGATTCAGCGACACGATGCGGCGGGTCAGGCTGGAGAAGGTCAGCGCGACGAAGTACTGCCGCAGGCTGCGCAGCCAGTTCAACGGCCGCTGCCAGGCCCGCACGGGGGTTCCGATGTCGGAGTCCGGCTGCGACGGCGCGGGGCCATCGACATCCGGGTTGCCATCGGGCTGCGTTCGATCCAGCAAAACCAAGCCTGCCTGTTTGTGTGCACGACGCCGCGCCGCCCGCGCGAGCAGGCGCAATCTACGCCACGGCGGCGGGGCCGTCAGGCCCCATCCGCGGCTGCGCGCCGGTCCGATCAGGTTTCCTTGAAGCGGTAGCCGACACCGTACAGGGTCTCGATCATCTCGAAGTCGTCGTCGACCACCTTGAACTTCTTGCGAAGCCGCTTGATGTGGCTGTCGATGGTGCGGTCATCGACATAGACCTGGTCGTCATAGGCGGCGTCCATCAGGGCGTTGCGGCTCTTGACCACGCCGGGACGGGTCGCCAGCGCCTGCAGGATCAGGAATTCGGTGACGGTCAGGGTGACCGGCTCGTTCTTCCAGGTGCAGGTATGGCGTTCCGGGTCCATCCGCAGCAACCCGCGGTCGAGCGCCTTAGCGTCGGTTTCCTTCGGCGGGGCGGCTGGATCCTTCGGGGCGGCGCGGCGCAGCACCGCCTTGACGCGCTCGACCAGCAGGCGCTGCGAGAACGGTTTGCGGATGAAATCGTCGGCACCCATCTTGAGGCCGAACAATTCGTCGATCTCCTCGTCCTTCGAGGTCAGGAAGATCACCGGCAGATCCGACTTCTGGCGCAGCCGGCGCAGTGTCTCCATACCGTCCATGCGCGGCATCTTAATGTCGAGGATCGCCAGATCGGGCGGGCTGGTGCGGAAGCCGTCGAGGGCCGACGCGCCATCCGTATAGGTCATGATGCGGTAGCCCTCGGCCTCCAGCGCGATCGACACGGATGTGAGAATGTTGCGGTCGTCGTCGACCAGAGCGATTGTGGGCATGAGCCTGCTTTCCGAAGCGGGAGTGACGGAGGCGAAGATTCGACGATCCGTCGAGAGAGGTGGCCTTAAGAACACAGTCAACGAGCAATGCAAGCTGGGCTGAAATGTGGCCGAGTTCCATTGAACGTATGAGCTGGGGATGGGTTCCATTTCCCTATAGCCACTCCGTGGGCCGAGAAAAAGGCAGTTAGTGCAATGAAATTCTGGATTTAGCCGATGCAGCCGACCCCCGGTTTCGACCCCGCGGCACTGGCCCGGTCGCTGTTGCGACGCAGCCGGCAGGGCGCGCTGGCGACGCTACGGCCACCGAAAGGTGATCCGTATTGTTCGCTGGTGAACGTCGCCAGCGCCGCCGACGGCGCGCCGATCCTGCTGATCTCGCGTCTTGCAGTGCACACGACAAACCTGTTGGCGGACCCCAGGGTGTCCCTGATGCTCGACGAGCGCGCGCCCGGCGATCCCCTGCAGGGCGCACGCATCATGCTGGCCGGCACGGCGCAGCAGGCCGAAGGCGACGCGGCGCTGGCGCTGCGGCAGCGGTATCTCGCGGTGCACCCGTCGGCGGAGATGTTCGTCGACTTCAAGGACTTTTCGTTCTTCAGGATTGTGCCCAGCGGCGCGCATCTGGTCGCCGGCTTCGGCCGGATCCACGATCTTTCGCCCGACGAGTTTCTGACCGACCTGACCGGCGCCGCGGCGATGCTGGAGGCGGAGCAGGGCGCCGTGGCGCATATGAACGCTGACCACCGCGATGCGCTTGGCCTCTATGCCACCCGATTGCTGGGAGCGGCGCCGGGCGACTGGTCGTGCACCGGCTGCGATCCCGACGGACTCGATCTGCAAGGCGGTGCCATGGTGCAGCGGCTGAACTTCCCGCGACGGATCGACACGCCTGCCGCCTTGCGCGCGGTGCTGCGCGAACTGGCGGAACAGGCGCGGGCGATCCCGGATTGAGCGACATCAAGGCGGGCCACCCGAAAAACCAAATATGACCGTTCCGTCTTGTTTCCCCCCACGCTGCCCACTATTAGGTCGCCCGACCGTGACCAGACGGTCTATATTGAAGCCTACCGCGGCTGACGGTGCCTGGTGACAGGCGACCGGTGGTGACCGCGGACTCAAGGAGGATACTTCGTGAAAGAAACGGGCGTACGCAACGCGGCCTATGGTGCCGACAAATTCGGACTGACCAACCTCAAGGCCGTGAACTGGAATTTCGGCGCCCCTCAACTCTATGAGCACGCGCTGCGGGTCGGTGAGGCCGAACTCTCCGCCGATGGCGCGCTCTGCGCCGACACCGGCGTCTTCACCGGCCGCAGTCCGAAGGACAAGTACACCGTCAAGGATGCTTCCACCGAGAACATGTGGTGGGCCGGCAACCAGGCGATCACGCCCGAGCAGTTCGAGGCGCTCTACGTCGACTTCAAGAAGCACGCCGAAGGCATGGAGCTGTTCGCGCAGGACCTCTATGGCGGCGCCGACCCGACCTTCCAGATCAAGACCCGCGTCTTCACCGAGCTGGCCTGGCATTCGCTGTTCATCCGCACGCTGCTGATCCGCCCCGAAGCCGCCGCGCTGGCGGACTTCGTGCCGGAACTCACCATCATCGACCTGCCGAGCTTCCGCGCCGATCCGAAACGCCACGGCGTCCGCTCGGAGAACGTCGTGGCCATCGATTTCGCCCGCAAGATCGTCCTGATCGGCGGGTCTTATTATGCCGGCGAGATGAAGAAGAGCGTGTTCACCACGCTGAACTATTATCTGCCCGCGAAGGGCGTGATGCCGATGCACTGCTCGGCCAATGTCGGCCCGGGCGGCGACAGCGCGATCTTCTTCGGCCTGTCCGGCACCGGCAAGACCACGCTGTCCGCCGACCCCAAGCGCACGCTGCTCGGCGATGACGAGCACGGCTGGGGTTCTGACGGCATCTTCAACTTCGAGGGTGGCTGCTACGCCAAGACCATCAAGCTGTCGGAAGAGGCCGAGCCCGCGATCTATGCGGCCTCCAAGCGGTTCGGCGCCGTGCTGGAGAACGTCATTCTCGACAAGCACACCCGCGTGCCGGATTTCGACGATGGCTCGAAGACCGAGAACACCCGCTCGGCCTATCCGCTCGAGTTCATCCCCAACGCCTCTCGCACCGGCCGCGCGCCGCAGCCGAAGAACGTGGTGATGCTCGCCGCTGACGCATTCGGCGTGCTGCCGCCGATCGCCAAGCTGACCCCGGCGCAGGCGATGTATCACTTCCTGTCTGGCTACACCGCCAAGGTGGCGGGCACCGAGCGCGGTCTCGGCAACGATCCCGAGCCGGAATTCTCGACCTGCTTCGGCTCGCCGTTCCTGCCGCTCGATCCCTCCGTCTACGGCAACATGCTGCGCGACCTGATCGCGAAGCACAATGTCGATTGCTGGCTGGTCAACACCGGCTGGACCGGCGGCAAATACGGCACGGGCTCGCGGATGCCGATCAAGGTGACGCGCGCGCTCTTGACGGCGGCGCTCGACGGCTCCTTGCGCAACGTCGAATTCCGCACCGACAAGTACTTCGGTTTCGCGGTACCGACCGCGCTGCCCGGCGTACCCTCCGAGATCCTCGACCCGGTCAACACTTGGGCCGACAAGGCCGAGTTCGACGCCACCGCGCGAAAACTGGTCGGCATGTTCCAGAAGAACTTCGCCAAGTTCGAAGCGCAGGTCGATGCGGATGTGCTGGCCGCAGCACCGGATCTGAAGCTCGCGGCGGAGTAGTTTTCGCCGCTATCGTCACGATTGAAAAGGCGGCTCATCGAGCCGCCTTTTTGTTGATGCCACTCACATGAATTGCAGCGCGCCGCGGATGCAGACGTAGCCGCCGGTGACGATCACCACGCCGGCGAAGACGGAGCGCAACACGCGGTCATGCGCGCCGATCAGTCGGCCGGCCGCAATGCCGGCGAAGCCGCCGAGCAGGCCGCCGGCGATGAAGATCGCCGCCAGTCTCCAGTCGGTCAGGCCGGAGAACGAATAGCTCGCGGCGGTCGAGGCGCCGAAAGCGACGACGGCCACCAGCGAGGTGCCGATCGCCGCATTCATCGGCATGCCGGTCGCCAGCATCAGGCCCGGCACGATCAGGAAGCCGCCGCCGATCCCGAAGAAGCCCGACAGAATGCCGACGGCAAAGCCGATGCCGACCAGCATCGGCAGCAGTTTTCGCGCGGTGGCCTTGGTGAGGCGGATGGCAGCATCGCCGCCGCCGCCGCGCCGGTGCAGCATCAAGGCGCCGATCGCGATCATCAACAGGCCGAACAGCACCAGCAGCTTCTGGCCGTCCACCTGCTTGGCGACGGCAGAGCCGGCGAAGGCGCCGACGATGCCGGCCAGCGAGAACACGATGGCGCAGGGCCAGCGGACATTGCCGGCGCGCCAGTGCGACAGCATGTTGGCGAAGGCGCTGACCGCCACCGCAACCGCGCTGGTGCCGATCGCGACATGCGGCGAGGCGACGCCGACCCCGTAGACCAGCAGCGGCACGGCGAGGATCGAGCCGCCGCCGCCGACCACGGCCAGCACGAAACCGACCAGCCCGCCGGACAACAGCGTCGCGATGTCAGCGGCAGTCATCAGCATCGTGAGACCTCGTTCAGCCGTGCGCCGGCGTGGCGCGGCGATTCCACGGTGCCAGCGCCAGCACCTTCGCCATCATGCAGGTGCCGGAGACGCCGGCGAAGACCAGCCCGGCGCCGACGAAACCCGACAGCGCGTAGAAGCCGGGATGCAGCAATGCGCCGAGCACGGCGCCGGTCACGACCATTGAACCGGCGACGATCTGCACCTGCCGCATCATTTCGATCGGCTGTTTCTTGTCCTCGACGACCGGCAGGCCGGCGCTCTTCCAGGCCTCGATGCCGCCTTCGAGGATGAAGGCCTCGCAGTCTGTCGATGACGCCAGGCGCTCGACATTGGCCGCGGTCCGGCCGCCGGACTTGCAGTGGAAGATCACGGCCGGCGCGTCGGCGCCCGGATCGATGGCGCCGAGCTTCGACAGCGGCTCATGGCGAGCCTGCGCGATGCGGCTGCGCGCGTGTTCGTCGGCCTCGCGGATATCCACGAGCACGGCGCCGCTGGCAACCATCTGCCGGGCCTTTTCGGGGGAAATGTGGGGAAGGGTCATGCTGAACTCCTGGGTTAAACGGGTTGGGTGCGGCAGAACAGGCGATGCAGTTCGGCCATCAATTGCTCGATGCGAGGGTCGGCGATCCGGTACCAGAGGGTCTGGCTGTCGCGGCGGAAAGTCACGATGTTCTCGTCGCGCATTTTCGCGAGGTGCTGCGACAGCGCCGACTGGCTGAGGCCGACGGCCTCGACCAGCGCGCCGACCGTCATCTCGCCGGATTCCACCAGCTTGCACAGGATCATCAGCCGCCGCTCGTTGCCGAGCGCGCGCAAGGTGTTGGCCACCTCAAGGGCGTTGGCGGCGAAGTCGTTAATGTCGAGCGAAGGGCTGGCCGTCATGGTGATCTCATCTATTAGCTATTGCTTATTTAGAATAAGCTAATATAAATGTCAACAGCAATCGACACAGGAGTTCGAGACATGACGTCATCCAAATCCCCGAGCCCGGTCATCAGGGCGTTTTTTGACGAGCCGACCAACACCATCAGCTATCTGGTCAGCGATCCCGTGACGCGGCGTGCGGCCGTGATCGATCCGGTGCTCGACTACGACCACCGCGACGGCAGCGTCGATGTGCGCTCCGTCGAGGCGATGCTCAAGGCGGCGGCCGACGACGGCCTGACCATCGAATGGGCGCTGGAGACCCACGCCCATGCCGACCATCTGTCCGGCGCGCCCTACATCAAGGCGAAGACCGGCGCGAAGATCGGAATCGGCGAGCACATCAAGGACGTGCAGAAGATCTTCCGCCCGGTGTTCAACGCCCAGGATTTGCGCACCGATGGCAGCGACTTCGACCATCTGTTCGTCGATGGCGAAACGTTCCGGATCGGTGATCTGACGGTGGAGGCGCTGTACACGCCCGGCCATACGCCGGCCGACCTGTCCTACAAGATCGGCGATGCGGTGTTCGTCGGTGATACGCTGTTCATGCCGGATTACGGCACGGCGCGCGCGGATTTCCCGGGCGGCGATGCGAACCAGCTCTATCGCTCGATCCATCGGCTGCTGGCGCTGCCACCGGAAACCCGATTGTTCATGTGCCACGACTACAAGGCGCCGGGACGCGACGATTATGCCTGGGAAACTACCGTGCAGGCGCAGCGCGACGGCAATGTCCACGTCAAGGCGGGCGTGACCGAAGACCAGTTCGTCGCGATGCGGACAGCGCGCGATGCCACGCTGTCGGCACCGACCCTGTTGCTGCCGTCGATCCAGGTCAACATGCGTGCCGGGCATTTCCCGAAGGCACAGCAGAACGGCGTGCATTATCTGATGCTGCCGGTCCACGCCAAACCGGGCGCCGAAGCGGGGATCGCCTGACGGCGCGCGCCGCCACAACACATCGATAGCATCGGCGTTTACTGAGTCGTCCGGTCAAGCCGGGCGACGACAGCGGAGTGTGGGCAGACGGCCGCATTTCGCCAGCGGCGGACGCCCGGTTACACCTGCTTCCGCCGAATCTGCTAGCAGTGGCGCATGACATCTGCGCCTTCCGCGTCCGAATCGCCCGTGTTGAAACCCCGTGCCAGCTGGCGCGAGAGCATGGCGGTGTATTTGCAGCCGCGCGTGCTGATCGTGCTGCTGCTCGGCTTTTCCTCCGGGCTGCCGTTGGCGCTGTCGGGCTCGACGCTGCTGGTGTGGATGCGCGAGTCCGGCGTCGACCTCGGCACCATCGGACTGTTCGCGCTGGTAGGCACGCCCTACACGCTGAAATTCCTTTGGGCGCCGCTGGTCGATGCGCTGCAGGTGCCGCTGTTCACCCGCCGCTTCGGACGCAGGCGGGGCTGGCTGGTGTTCTCGCAATTGCTGCTGATCGCCGCGATCCTGCTGCTGGCGCTGACGGACCCTGCGAAGTCGCCGCTGTTCGTGGCGCTCGGCGCGCTGCTGGTGGCGGCGATGTCGGCGACGCAGGACATCGTGGTCGATGCGTTTCGCGTCGAAAGCCTGCCGGAGAGCGAACAGGCCGCCGGCATGGCGTCCTATGTGGCGGCGTACCGGATCGGCATGCTGGTCTCCACCGCCGGCGTGCTGTTCCTGGTCAGCGGATTCGAGAGCGCCGGGCTGGCGCGCTCCACCGCCTGGATGTGGGGCTATGTGGCGATGGCGGCGATGGTGCTGCTCGGCACCATCACCGCGCTGGCCGCCACCGAGCCGGAGGCGTCGGCCGTTGCCGAAGCGGCAACGCGCGGCGAGAGCGCGTTTGCGCGCGTGCTGAAGGCGGCGGTTGGCGCGTTCTCGGAGTTTCTGGGACGCAAGGATGCCTCGGCGGCTTTGGCTTTCGTCGTGCTGTTCAAGCTGACCGATGCATTTTCCGGCACCATGACGGCGCCGTTCGTGATCGATATCGGCTTCACCCGCAACGACTATGCCGCGATCGTCAAGGGCGTCGGCCTCGCTGCGACCCTGATCGGCGGCTTTGCCGGCGGCTTTGTCGCGCGGCGCTATTCGCTGGCGGCGAGCCTGTGGATCGGCGCGGTGCTGCAGGCGCTGTCGAACCTCGCTTTTGCGTGGCTGGCTCTGGTCGGCGTCAACCAGTGGGCATTGGCGCTGGCGATCACGGTAGAGAATTTTACGGGTGCGATCGGCACGGTGATCTTCGTCGCCTATCTCTCGGCGCTCTGCAAAAACCCGCTGCACACCGCCACGCAATACGCGCTTCTCACAGCACTGGCCGCGGTCGGGCGCACCTACCTCTCGGCCGGCGCCGGCTATGTCGCGCAGGCGACGGGCTGGCCGGTGTTCTTCGTCATCAGCATGGCGGTGGCGCTGCCCAGTCTCGTGCTGCTGCTGTGGCTGCAGCGGCGTGGACATTTCGAGGCGCTGGGACCGGTGCGGATTTAGCGTCGGAAATTTTGCGTGAGGTTACAAAGCTCAGGCGGTGCGACACCTCTCCCCGCCGGGGAGAGGTCGACCGGCGAAGCCGGGCGGGTGAGGGGGGGGGGCCGTCGATGGTGCCGCCCCCTCACCCGGCGCTACGCGCCGACCTCTCCCCAACGGGGAGAGGTGACCCAACACCGCTGCCGATGCCTGACTTGCTAGTTCGGCGTCGACACCACGCTCCACTTCGTCACCAGCGCTTCGCTCATCTGCCCGGCCTGTTCGGCGCAGGCGACCTCGGTGACTTTCAGCGACACGTCCTTGTTGAGCAGCTTTTGCAACTGTTTGGTCTGCGCGTCGTTGGCCGCGACGATCTCGAAGGTTTCCGGACCGGTCTCGAGATTGCACAGGCCGGCCGGGGCGGGCAGCCGGCGTGGCTCGCTGACCAGCTGGAAGCTGTTGGCGCGCTTGCCCTTCGCGGCGCGGACGCGCAGCGCGCTGAGCTTGCCGCTCAGCACGTCGCCGAGTTGCATCGGCTTTGGCACCACCGGCGCTGCCGGGGCGGGCGCAGGCGCCGGCGTCTGCGCGTGGGCCGCGCCGGCGAAGGACAGCGCCAGCACCAGGCTGCCGAACAGATTCAGAATAGAGGACCGTGTCATTCAGTTTCTTCCAGTGTCTAGAACAGCGTCCGCTGCTTCATCGCAGCCGACAGCGTGCCTTCGTCGAGATAATCAAGTTCGCCGCCGACCGGCACGCCATGCGCCAGCCGGGTGATTTTGACGCCGGCCTCCGTCAGGAGGTCGGTGATGTAATGTGCTGTGGTCTGGCCATCGACCGTGGCATTCAGCGCCAGGATGATTTCCGTCACCATGGGGTCATGGCTGCGCGCGACCAGCGCATCGATGGTCAGATCGTCGGGACCCACGCCATCCAGCGGCGACAATGTGGCGCCGAGAACGTGATAGCGTCCGGTTGTGGCATTTGCGCGTTCGAGCGCCCACAAATCCGAAACATCGGCGACCACCACGATGGTCGCGGGGTCGCGGCGCGGATCGGTGCAGATCGTGCACGGATTCTGCGTATCGATGTTGCCGCAGCTTTTGCAGACCTGGATTTTATCGATCGCCACCTGCAGCGCGCCGGCGAGCGGCGCCATCAACGCCTCGCGCTTCTTGATCAGGTGCAAGGCCGCGCGCCGCGCCGAGCGCGGGCCAAGCCCCGGCAAGCGCGCCAGGAGCTGGATCAGCCTTTCGATTTCCGGTCCGGCGACGCCAGCGGCCATCTCAGGTGAGGCCCAGCCCCGGCGGCAGGCCCATGCCACCGGTCAGCGACTGCATCTTCTCCGCCATGGCGGCCTCGGCCTTGCGGCGGGCATCATTGAGCGCGGTGACCAGCAGGTCTTCGAGAATCTCGATCTCGTCGGCCTTGACCAGCGACGGGTCGATCTTGACGTTCTTGACTTCCATCTTCGCCGTCATGCGGACCGTGACGAGGCCGCCGCCGGACAGGCCCTCGACCTCGACGTGCTCGAGCTCGTCCTGCATCGCCTTCATCTTCGACTGCAGCTGCGCTGCCTGCTTCATCATGCCGAGAAAATCAGCCATGGGCGTATCCTTGCGTGTCTAGAGATCGTCGTCGCTTTCGAGCGCGTCGGTCGAGTCCTCGCCGGTAAGGTCGGCGTCGGTGGTGCCGGTGCCTGGCAATTCTTGAACAATCGGGCGCACCGTCACTTCCGTGCCGGGAAACCGCGCCAGTACTTCCTGTACCCGCGGGTCGGCTAGAGCTGCTTGCTTGCGGGCGTCCTTCTGCTGGTCAAGTTGCCAACGCAGCGTCGGCTGGCCTTCTTCGTTGGAAACGATCACGCTCCAGCGCCGGCCGGTCCACTGCTCGAGCTTTCGCGAAAGATCGTTGATCAGCGTGCGGGACGCGGTGCGCTCCATCGCGAGCTCAAGCCGGCCGTCCTCTATCCTGATAAGCCGGACGTCGGCTTCGAGTGCGGCGCGCACCATCAGGTCGCGTTTGGCGCCGGCCAGGGCCACCAGTTCGGGAAAGGTCGAGATCGTCAGCACGGCGGGCTGCGCGGCGGCCGGTGCCGGCGCGCTCATCTGGGGGCGCGGCGACATCTCGACGCCGCCACGCTGCAGCGAAGCGCGCGGCGAAGAGGATGGCATCGACGATACCGTCGAACCTGACGATGACGACGCACCGCCTCCATTGCCGTTGCCGCCGATCATCGGCGCCGATCCGCCATTATTCTGGCCGATCATCTTGATCGCCTCGTCCGGCGTCGGCAGGTCGGCGACATAGGCGATCCGCACCAGTACCATCTCGGCGGCCGCGGCGGGGCGCGTCGCGCCCTGCACCTCGGTGATGCCCTTCAGCAGCATCTGCCACATCCGCGACAGCACGCGCATCGACAGCTTCGAGGCATAGTCGCGCGCGCGCAGCCGCTCGGTCTCGCCGAACGCGACATTGTCGGCGGTGGCCGGGACGATCTTCACGCGGGTGACGAAATTGACGAATTCGGCAAGATCCGACAGCACCGCGATCGGGTCGGCGCCGACGTCATATTGCTCGCGGAATTCGGCGAAAGCGCTGGCGATGTCGCCGCGCGCCAGCGAATCGAACAGGTCGATGACCCTCGTACGGTCGGCCAGGCCCAGCATCTGCCGCACCGAATCGGCGCGCACGGTGCCGGCCGCATGCGCGATCGCCTGGTCGAACAGCGACAGCGAATCGCGCACCGAGCCTTCGGCGGCGCGGGCGATGATCCCCAGCGCTTCCGGCTCGACCTCGACGTTCTCTTTGCCTGCAATATTCGCCAGATGCTTCATCAGCACGTCGGCATCGACGCGGCGCAAATCGAAGCGCTGGCAGCGCGACAGGATCGTCACCGGAACTTTGCGGATTTCGGTGGTGGCGAACACGAATTTGGCGTGTTCCGGCGGCTCCTCCAGCGTCTTCAGGAAGGCGTTGAACGCCGCCGTCGACAGCATGTGGACTTCGTCGATGATGTAGACCTTGTAGCGCGCGCTAGACGGCGCATAGCGCACGCTGTCATTGATCTGGCGGACGTCGTCGACGCCGGTATGCGACGCGGCGTCCATTTCCAGCACGTCGATGTGACGGCTTTCCATGATCGACTGGCAGTGCACGCCAAGGCCGGGCATCTGGATGGTCGGGCCTTTGATCGAGCCGTCGGCCAGTTCGTAATTCAGTGCGCGCGCCAGAATGCGCGCGGTGGTGGTCTTGCCGACGCCGCGCACGCCGGTGAGGATCCAGGCCTGCGGAATTCGCCCGGTCTCGAACGCATTGGAGACGGTGCGGACCAGCGCGTCCTGGCCGATCAGGTCGTCGAAGCTGTTTGGGCGATATTTGCGGGCGAGGACGCGGTAGGGCTTGCCGACGGCGGGCGCACCGCCGATGTCGAAGCCGCCCTGCGTGTCATCGGTGGGCGGGACAGGCAAGCCGGCGTCGGTCATCGATCAATCCGCAATGTGTTGTCTCAAGGGGCCGGATTGCGGAACAACGGGCGGCGGGACGGCAAACCGGTCGCTGCCGAAAGTGCTGGTCTTCTGATCGAGCAGAGCACTGATTTTGCTCGACAAAACAAGTAGGAGACTGACGAGCGACCCGATCCGGATCTCGTTAGGGCTGCTTCCTTCCGGACCTGACCCGATTGGCGAGTGGCTCGTCCACCGCCAATCTCCCGGGGCTTATTTGGGGCCAAAGCGGGCGGAAAGCAAGCGGGGCTTGCGCCGGGACCGCCTGCGAATTCAAATTGGCCCGGAGGCAGGGAGCCATGGCGATGCTCGGTCAGGTCAGGCAATGGGCGCGCGGAATCGTGCGCGATGTTCTGGCGCTGTGGCTGGCCGCGCGCGACCCGCGGGTGCCGTGGATCGCCAAGGCGGTCGCGGCCGTTGTGGCCGCCTATGCGCTCAGTCCGATCGATCTGATTCCGGATTTCATCCCGGTGGTCGGCTATCTCGACGATCTCGTGCTGGTCCCGCTCGGCATTCTGCTGGCGGTGCGCCTGATTCCGCCGGACCTGATGGCGGAATTCCGCGCGGCGGCGCAGGATCGCGCCAAGCCGGTCAGTCGGGCGGGGGCGGTGATCATCGTGGCGATCTGGATCGCCTGCATCGCGATCATCAGCTGGATCGCATGGCCGATGCTGGCGCAATAGCACCTCGGCAAATGCCGCAACGTTATGGGCCACCGATACCCGTTTGCCGTCCCCGCAAAACCCTCTAGACTCCCTGCAGCCTCATCCGGAATCCCCATGACCTCCTCTTCGACCTGGTCGCTGCACCCACAATTGCAGAAAGACACCATCGACATCGGCGATCTGCCGCTCAGCCGCGTGCTGGTGGTCAAGGACGCGCATTATCCCTGGCTGATGCTGGTGCCGCGCCGCGTCGATACGGTCGAGATCATCGATCTCGACGAGGTCGCGCAGGGTCAGTTGATGACCGAGATCAATCGCGTCGGCCGCGCGCTGAAAGAGATCACCCAATGCGACAAGCTCAACGTCGCGGCGCTTGGCAACGTCGTGCCGCAGCTGCACGTCCACATCATCGCGCGCCGCACCTCGGACGCCGCCTGGCCGCGGCCGGTGTGGGGCGTGATGCCGCCGCTCGCCCACGATGCCGCCGAAGTGCAGCGCTTCATCAGCGAACTGCGCCGCAAGATCTGGCTTGGTTGACCCATGACACCCAATGATTTGTTTCCGCTGGACCATCCGGCGTTCGTCTCGCACCAGCTCGACCGCGCCGCGCATCTGCGCTTCAGCGACGAAAAACTGTTCGCGCTGGAGGCCCACCGCGACAGTCGCGCCTATGTGGTGCATCGCGATTCGCTGGTGCTGAAGCAGCAACCGAATGGCCCGCGGCCACTGCTGACCGTTCCCGAGGCGCTGCAGGCCGGCGCTAATCCCGGCACCATCTTCCTCGGGCTGCGCGACGGCGCCGCGGTGTTCGGCATGGGAATATCAGCGCCGGCGGTGGAAGCGCTGCTGACCCGCCAGGACTACGTATTGTCCGAGCTGCGCGGCATGGCGATGCAGGGCGTGGTGCCGCCGGACCAGCTTTCGGCGATCGCGATGGCCAAGTCGCTGGTGTCGTGGCATCAGCGCCACGGCTTCTGCGCCAATTGCGGCGTGCGTTCCGCGATGGCGGAGGGCGGCTGGAAGCGCGTCTGTCCCAGTTGCAAGATCGAGCACTTTCCGCGCACCGATCCGGTGGCCATCATGCTGGTGGAGAACGGCGACAAATGCCTGCTCGGCCGACAGAAGCAGTTTCCGCCCGGCATGTATTCGTGCCTCGCCGGCTTCATCGAGGCCGCCGAAACCATCGAGGACGCGGTTCGCCGCGAGATATTCGAAGAGGCCGGCATCCGCTGCACCGACGTGACCTATTACATGACGCAGCCGTGGCCGTATCCGTCGTCGCTGATGATCGGCTGCCAGGCGCGCGCTTTGACGGATTCGATTACCATCGACCGCATGGAACTTGAAGACGCCCGGTGGTTTGACCGGGACGAGGCGACGTTGATGCTGAACCGCGAACACCCCGACGGGATCGCCGGACCGCATCCCTTCGCCATCGCCCATCATCTGCTCGGCCGCTGGCTGCAGCCGGCCTGAGACCTACCGGGGAAACGTCATGAGCTCGAAAAAGAACATCCTGTGCATCGGCATGCCGGTACGCGACCTCACCTTCGGCGTCCAGGCGGTCCCCGGCCGCGGCCAGAAATTCCACGCCGACCGCTTTGCGCAGATCTGTGGCGGCAATGCGCTGAATGCCGCGATCGGCATCAACCGGCTCGGCGGCCATGCCCTGCTGACCGGCCCGATGGGCGACGCGGGCGAGTCCTCCAGCCAGTATATTTTCGACGACCTCGCCAAAGAGGGTATCGACACCACGCATCTGGTGCACATGCCCGGCCTGGTGACGCCGATCTCCGGCATCATGATGGACCCCTCCGGCGAGCGCACCATCATCTCGTTCCGCGATCCCGAATTGTGGAAGGTGAAACTGCCTTCTGCAGACGTGCTGCTCAAGGATTGCGACGCCATCCTGATCGAGAGCCGCTGCGCTGGCTTCAGCACCGACCTCTGCCACGAAGCGCGCCGTCGCGGCATTCCCGTGGTCGTCGATATCGACAGCACGATGTCGCTGAGCGAGGGCCTGCTCAGCGCCTCGTCGCATCTGATCTTCTCTGATGAGGCGCTGCAGGGCACCGCGGGGATCACCGACGACGGGGCCGCGTTGCGCAAGATGGCCAAGCACACCACGTCGTTCCTGGCGGTGACGCTCGGCCCGAAGGGCACGCTGTGGCTCGACGACAAGCACGAGCTGCAGCGCACGCCGGCGTTTCCGGTCCATACCGTGGACACGCTGGGGGCCGGCGACATCTTCCATGGCGCCTTCGCGTTGGAATTTGCGGCCGGCAGCTCCATCCCCGAGGCGCTTCGCTTCGCTTCCGCCGCGGCGGCGCTGAAATGCACGCGCCACGGTGGCGCCTTTGCCTGCCCGCAACGCGCTGAAGTGGAAGAGCTTTTGGCCAAGTGAGGCGGTTTGGCCTGATGTTGCCGAGAACTCGGGCTTGATTTGGAATAATGTTCTATGTATGAGGGTTCCTGGCCTCAATATTAGAACAAAGTTCTTCCCATGACCGATCTCGCCACTCCGCTACCGGAATCCACCCGCCGCCTCGATGCCATCGATCGCAAGATCCTGATGGTGTTGCAGGAAGACGCCTCGCTGTCGGTCGCCGAAATCGGCGATCGCGTGGGACTGTCGTCGACGCCGTGCTGGAAGCGGATCCAGCGGCTGGAGGCCGACGGCGTGATCCTGCGCCGGGTGGCCCTGGTCGACCAGAACAAGATCGGGCTGGGTCTTTCGGTATTTGTTTCGGTGGAAAGCGGCGACCATTCCGACGCCTGGCTGAAGAAATTCGCCGACGCCGTCAGCGCGATGCCCGAGGTGATGGAATTCTACCGGATGGCCGGCGACGTCGACTACATGCTGCGCGTCGTCGTCGCCGACATGCAGAGCTACGATATTTTCTACAAGAAGCTGATCGCTGCGGTGTCGCTCAAGAACGTCACCTCGCGTTTCGCGATGGAGAAGATCAAGTCGGTGACGGCGCTGCCGGTGCCGGCGATGCCTGCGGCATGATGACTATCGCCGCACAGGATACCAGCTTCGGCTACAATGATACCTGCTCGTCGACGACACCGTAGTATCCCGGTGTTTCACCGTTCATGCTCGATTAGTCTTGTAGGGCTACTCCGGGCATATGGGGCGGATTGCGCAACTCGATACGGGGACCAGATGGCCGGCGTGGTTGAACGCCGGGCTCTTGCTGCTCGTCAGCTGGATCGCGGTTGCCGCTCTGTCGTTGCAGGTGCGTGCCGGGGCCGAGGTCGTCGCGGTGGCGTTCCCGCCGTGGTGGAGCACGCAGCAGGTATTTCTAGCCACGGCGTCGGCCAATGCGGCGATCGTGCGCACCAGCGCGCTGAGCTCAATTCTGATCGTGCGACCGGACGACAGCAACGGCCTGACGCGATTGCGTGACGCCGGCGTATGGCTGGCTGTTGATCCCCAGGCGATTGCCGCCTGCTTCACCGATATCAACAAGGACATTTGACGATGACTCTCGGCAATAGCGGTCTCGACGCGCTCCGTGAAACCGCCAGCAAGATGCTGATCGCGCTGCTCTGGCTGCATGTGCCGATCGCCTTGGCCATCGGCATGACGCGCGGCGGCGACTGGCTGCTGCCGACGCTGTTCACCGCGATCCTTGCCGCCGTGGCGACGGCTTCGTGGAAAACGAGCGGCAACGGCCTATCGACGTGCCTGGTGGTCGCGGTCGCGGTGATGGGCGGCGTCTCGATGTTTACTTACCAGTTGGCCGGCCACGCATGGCAGATCGACGTCCACATGTACTTCTTCGCCGCACTGGCCTGCCTGGTCGCCTATTGCGATTATCGGACGGTGGTGGCCGGCACCGTGGCGGTGGCGCTGCATCACCTGGCTCTGAACTTCCTGGTCCCCGCGGCGATCTTCCCGGGCGGCAGCGATCTCGGCCGCGTCGTTCTGCATGCCGTGGTGCTGGTGATGGAAGCCGGCGTGCTGGTCTGGCTTGCCCACCAGCTCGAGCGGCTGTTTGCGACCACGGCTGCGAAGACCGCGGAGGCCGACATGGCAAACGCCGCAGAAGCCCGCGCCAACGCCGAGCGTGGCGAGGCCGAGCGCCGCGCCAAGCTGGAATCGGACGCCGCCCTGCGCGGCCTGGCCGATGCCTTCGAGCGCAAGATCGGGCATATCGTCGAGGCCGTCGCCGTGGCGGCCGTCGAAATGCAGGGCATGTCGGCGGTGATGAGCTGCAACAGCGAGGAGACGTCGCGCCAGACCGACGCCGCGGCCGCGGCCTCCCGGCAGGCCTCCATGAATGTTGGCACCGTGGCGTCGGCCACTGAGCAACTCTCGGCCTCGATCAGTGAGATCGCTCATCAGGCAGCCCGTTCTGCGGAAGTTACCGGCAAGGCCGCCGAAGAGGCGCGCCGCACCAATGCCGTGGTCGAGTGCTTGGCCGGCGATACGCAAAAGATCGGCGACGTCGTGACGTTGATCCAGAACATCGCCAGCCAGACCAACCTGCTGGCCCTCAACGCGACCATCGAGGCGGCGCGCGCCGGCGAGCACGGTCGCGGTTTCGCCGTGGTTGCCTCTGAAGTGAAGGCGCTGGCCAACCAGACCGCGCAGGCCACCGGAGAGATTTCGGCGCAGGTGCAGAGCATCCAGGCCGCCACCGGTCAGGCCGTGGCCGCGATTCTGGCGATCGGCAACACCATTGCCGAGATCAACGACATCAGCAACGCGATCGCCTCTGCCGTCGAGGAACAGGGCGCGGCGACCCGCGAGATTTCGGGCAACGTGCAGCAGGCTGCCAGCGGCACCAGCGAGGTCAATGACAATATCGGTGGCGTCGCCCAGGCCTCCTCGGAAGCGGGTGCTGCGGCGTCGAAGCTGCTCGGCGCGGCTAACGGCCTGTCCGCGCAATCGGAGCGGCTGCGCTCGGAAGTGGACGGCTTCCTGGCCTCGGTCCGCGCGGCGTAGTCCTTTTTTTCCTCTCCCCCAGCAAAGCGAAGCTTTGCGTCATGGCAGAGAGTGCCGAGCGTAGCGAGGCGGGAGAGGGAAAGCCGCTAGCGACGGTGCTTTGCGGCAAGCGCCCCCTCTCCCGTCTCGAACCCCGCTTCGCGGGGCTTCGAGCCACCCTCTCCCGCCAGCCGCCACTATGCGGCGGCCGTGGGAGAGGGGAAGAAAGAGCCGCGCCGCTCCTCAGATCGTCTGGTTGTACGCGCCGACTTCCGCATGCGTTCGCAGCACCACGTTCATCGCCTCGAACATGTCGTGCATACGCTGCTCCGACACCGGGCTTTCGACCACCACCACCAGTTCCGGCTTGTTGGATGACGCCCGCACCAGGCCCCACGAGCCGTCGGCGCAGGTGACGCGGACGCCGTTGACCGTGACGAGATCGCGGATCGGCTGGCCGGCGACCTGATCGCCATTCGCCTGCGCGGCCTCGAAGTGCTTCACGACGTCGGCGACGACGCCGTATTTGGTCTCGTCGGCGCAATGCGGCGACATGGTCGGCGACGACCACGTCTTCGGCAGCGCGTCCTTGAGATCAGCCATGGTCTTGCCCGGCGCGCGGTCGAGCATCTCGCAGATCGCAATCGCCGACACGAGCCCGTCATCATAGCCGCGGCCGACCGGCGCATTGAAGAAGAAGTGCCCGGACTTCTCGAAGCCCGCCAGCGCCTTGGTCTCGAAGGTCCGGCGCTTCATGTAGGAATGGCCGGTCTTCCAGTAGGTGGTCTTGGCGCCCTGCGCCTGCAGCACCGGATCGGTGACGAACAGGCCCGTCGACTTCACGTCGACCACGAAGGTCGCGTCCTTGATCACCGCCGACATGTCGCGCGCCAGCATCACGCCGACCTTGTCGGCAAAGATTTCCTCGCCGGTGTTATCGACCACGCCGCAGCGGTCGCCGTCTCCGTCGAATCCGAGGCCGACATCGGCCTTGTGCTCGAGCACGGCATCGCGGATCGCGTGCAGCATCTCCATGTCTTCGGGATTCGGATTGTATTTCGGAAACGTGTGATCGAGCTCGACGTCGAGCGGGATTACCTCGCAGCCGATCGCTTCCATCACCTGCGGCGAGAACGCGCCGGCGGTGCCGTTGCCGCAGGCGACCACGACCTTGAGCTTGCGCTTCAGCTTCGGGCGATTGGTGAGATCGGCGATGTAGCGCGCCGGATAGTTCTCGTGAAACTGGTAGGAGCCGCCGGGCTTGTTGTCGAACTCGGCGTTCAGCACGATCTCCTTCAGGCGGTTCATCTCGTCCGGGCCGAAGGTCATCGGGCGGTTGATGCCCATCTTGACGCCGGTCCAGCCATTGTCGTTATGCGACGCGGTGACCATCGCGACGCAGGGCACGTCGAGATCGAACTGCGCGAAATAGGCCATCGGCGTCACCGCGAGGCCGATGTCGTGGACCTTGCAGCCGGCAGCCATCAGGCCGGTCATCAGCGCATATTTGATCGAGGCGGAATAGCCGCGGAAATCGTGGCCGGTGACGATCTCCTGCTTCTGCCCGAGTTCGGCGATCAGTCGGCCGAGCCCCATGCCCAGCGCCTGAATGCCCATCAGGTTGATTTCCTTGCCGAACAGCCAGCGCGCGTCGTATTCGCGAAAACCGGTCGCCTTCACCATCGGCTCGGATTCGTAGGCATAGGTGTTGGGGACGAGAAGGGGCTTCGGCTTCGGAAACATCGGCGGCCTCGCTGTAGGGAACAGTTCCCCAGCCTTAGCCAAACCACGCGGCGCTGGAAAGGCAAGCGCGTGTCATCGCTGCGACACTGGCCCGATGTCGGGATGCCTTACTGCTCGAGCACCATGCGGCCGTTGGCATATTCGAAGCGCTTCAGCCGCGACAGGAACGACAGGCCGAGCAGGTTCTCCGACAGCGCCTCGTCGGGCAGCACCATCGCTTCGACATCGCGCACCACCAGCCCACCGATTTCGACCATCGCGAGCCTGGTGCGGGCGGCCTTGATGGTGCCGTTGGCGGTGGTCACGTTGGCGTTGTAGTCGGCGCGCGACGGCCGCAGGCCGAATCGGGCGGCGGATTTTTCGTTCAAAGCGATGACCGAGGCGCCGGTATCGACCATGAAGCCGATGCGCTGGCCCTCGATGCGGCCTTCGGCCTGGAAATGACCGCGCGGATCGCTCGACAGGCTGAGGCTGCGGCCGGTGGGCGGGCTGTCCTGCCGGGCGGCGCTCAGCGTGCTCTTGGCCATCGCCGGGGTGACGGTCGTCATCCGGTCAGCGACCTGCGCCATCACGGTGCCCAGTCCGATCAGGATCGCCGCCAGGAACATGATGCCACGCATACGCCAACCCCACTGATCGCCGCCGATAGAGGACGATCTCATCACATGCCTTCGGCACCGTCCGTTCCGGACGGAAGCCGTTGCTGCTATTTTGGCGAAAAGGATGAGTAACGGGTTAATGTGGGCGGATTAGCCGCCCCAAACTCAGGTGTCGTCCTCCGCGAAAGCGGTAGCGAACCAACCCGCTGGCGTTGCCTTCTCTTCACCTCTCCCCAGCGGGGAGAGGTGAACGCCGACGCCTGAGCTTCACGTCCCCCGCGGCTTGACCCGCCGTGTCGGCGCGGCGCTGGCGGGGTCTTCCGGCCAGGGATGGCGGGGATAGCGCCCGCGCAGGTCGGAGCGGACGTCCTGGTAGGAGCCGCGCCAGAAGCCGGGCAGGTCGCGCGTCACCTGCACCGGGCGGTGTGCCGGCGACAGCAGTTCGAGCACCAATGGCACCTTGCCTCGCGCGACCGCGGGATGGCGGTTCATCCCGAACAGTTCCTGCAGGCGCACCGCAATGGTCGGGCCCTGTTCGGCCTCATAGTCGATCGGCAGCATCGTGCCGGTCGGCGCCTCGAAATGCGTCGGCGCTTCCTTGTCGAGCCGGGCACGGCTTTCCCACGGCAACAACGCGATCAGCGCGTCCGACATGTCGCCGGCCGAAAACTCCTTCAGCGACAGCGTGTCGTAGAGCGCCGGCATCAGCCAGGCCTGCCGGTTCTCGGCCAGCGCCGTGTCGGACAGGTCCGGCCAGGCGTCGCCCTCCGCGGCGCGCAAAAACATCACCCGGCCGCGCCACTGTTGCAGCGGTTTCGACCATGGCAGCCGATCGATCCCGGCGGCGACAAGGCCGTCGGCGAGAACCGGCGCCGTGGCCATGGAGGCAGCCAGCGCAAACGGCTGCTCCGACAGCGTGATGGCGTGCAGGATGCGTTTGCGCCGGCCGCGCAGCGCCATCGCCGCGCGGTCGAAGGTGATCTCGTCGATCGCCTCGATCTGGTCGGCGAAGCGCGTCTCGATATCGGCCTGGGCGATTGGCGCCGCCAGCAGGATGCGGCCGTTGGCGGCGGTGCCCGTGAGTTCGGCGACGGCGATATAGGGCGCGCGTGCCAGCGCCTGGGTCTGGTCGATCGACGCGCCGCGGCCATTGGCGAGCACGAAGGAGCCCTTGCCACGGTTTTTGGCGACGCGATCGGGGAAGGCGAGGGCGAGCATCACGCCGGTGGTTAGATTATCTGCGGCTGGGTGCAGGCCGTGGTGCTCCCTTCCCCCTTGCGGGGAAGGGTCGGGGATGGGGGTAGCCCCAAACGCGACTCTCTCGCCTGTGGACCCCCCTCCCCGACCCTCCCCCGCAAGGGGGGAGGGAGCTGATAGCGCGGAGCTTGTGGCTTTTTCATTTGATGCAACTTGTGAAGCCCAGCGCTGCGCCAGTTGTCGGGCGCTCTGCGCACGTTGCGAGCGGTCGCGGCGGAATTGCTCAAGCCGGTGATCGAGATCGACGCTGTCGCCGCCGAGGCCGCGTTCGGTGAGGATCGCGGCGATATCGGCGGCGTCCTCGCCGCAGCCGAGCCGATGCGAATCCACGATCATGCGCGCCAGCCGTGCCGGCAGCGCCAGCGCGCGCAGCGATTCGCCTTCGGAGGTGATGCGGCCATCGCCATCCAGCGCGCCGAGCTCGCGGAGCAGCGCGCGGGCCTCCTTCAGCGCGGGCGCGGGCGGCGCGTCGAGGAAGGCGAGCTGCGCCGGGTCGGCGACCCCCCATTGCGCCAGATCCAGCACCAGCGAGGTGAGGTCGGCGCTGAGGATTTCCGGCTGGGTATAGGCCGGCAAGGACGCGGTCTGCGGCTCGTCCCACAGCCGATAGCAGATGCCGGGCTCGGTGCGCCCGGCGCGGCCGCGGCGCTGGTCGACCGCGGCGCGCGAGGCGCGCACGGTTTCCAGCCGGGTCAGGCCGATGTCGGGCTCATAGCGTGGCACCCGGGCGAGGCCGCAATCGACCACGATGCGGACGCCCTCGATGGTCAGCGAGGTCTCGGCGATCGAGGTCGCCAGCACCACCTTGCGCAGTCCTTTAGGCGCCGGCTGGATCGCGCGATCCTGCACGGCGGCGTCCAGCGCGCCGAACAGCGGCACGATCTCGATCGAAGCATCATGGATGCGCTCGGCGAGAAACGTCTGGGTGCGGCGTATTTCGGCGGCGCCCGGCAGGAACGCCAGCACCGAGCCGGGATCGGCACGCAAAGCGGTGGCGATGGCGTCGGCCATCTGCCGCTCGATCTGGGCGTCCGCCTTGCGGCCGAGGTAGCGCGTCTCGACGGGGTAGGCGCGGCCGAGGCTTTCAATCACCGGCGCGTCGCCGAGCAGCCTGGCGATCCGCGCGCCGTCGATGGTCGCCGACATCACGAGGATGCGCAGGTCCTCGCGCAGGCCGATTTGCGCGTCGCGCGCCAGCGCCAGCCCCATGTCGGCATCGAGCGAGCGCTCGTGGAATTCGTCGAACAGCACGGCGGCCACGCCGGTCAGTTCGGGGTCGTCGAGGATCTGGCGCGAGAAGATACCCTCGGTGACGACCTCGATGCGGGTGTTGCGCGAGATCTTCGAGCCGAAGCGGACGCGGTAGCCGACGGTGTCGCCGACGCGCTCGCCTAGCGTCTTCGCCATCCGTTCGGCGCTGGCGCGGGCGGCGATGCGCCGCGGCTCCAGCATGATGATCTTTCTGCCCTTCAGCCACGGCGCATCCAGCAGCGCCAGCGGCACCCGCGTGGTCTTGCCGGCGCCGGGAGGGGCCACCAGCACCGCGGCATTGCTGCGCGCCAGCGCCTGCGCGATGTCGCCGAGCACGTCGTCGATCGGGAGGGGCGTGTCGAAGGAGCGGGTCAATGGTTAATGCTTTCTCGCGGCTTCGGGCGTCTTAGCGCAGGCAATGCCGCAGGGCAAAAGCGGTAATCCATTCATCACAATCCGCTGAGAACCGCAGATTCCGCGATCCCGGAAAGGTGGTATAAACTGGTGCTCCCCGATAATGGCGCCAACAGGCAGGGCGGACCACGAGGGATCACCATGACCACCAGCGGCAGTTTCGCGGTCGTCGACCGGGCGGCGCTTTCCGGCTCGGAGCGGATCGACTGGGTCGACTACGCCAAGGGCATCTGCATCGTCATGGTGGTGATGATGCATTCGGTGCTGCGGGTCGAACTGGCCGCCGGGCAGACCGGCTACATGCACGGGCTGGTGGAATTCGCCAAGCCGTTCCGCATGCCGGACTTCTTCCTGATCTCCGGCCTGTTCCTGGCCCGCGTCATCGATCGCGACTGGCGCACCTATCTCGACCGCAAGGTGGTGCACTTCGTCTATTTCTACGCGCTGTGGGTGACCATCCAGTTCGCCTTCAAGGCGCCGGGCCTTGCCGCCGAGCACGGCGGCTGGGGCGGGGTCGCAGCGCTCTATCTGCAATCCTACATCGAGCCGTTCGGGACGCTGTGGTTCATCTACATGCTGCCGGTGTTCTTCATGCTGACCAAGGCGCTGCGCCGGGTGCCGCCGTGGCTGGTGTGGGGCGTCGCGGCGCTGCTGGAGACCGCGCATATCGTCACCGGCTGGACGATGATCGACGAGTTCTGTTCGCGGTTCGTGTATTTCTATTCCGGCTATTTGTTTGCCACGCAGGTGTTTGCGCTGTCGGACCGTGCCCGCGCAAAACCCGTGCTGGCGCTGGCGGGCCTCGTCGCCTGGGCGCTGGTCAATGGCGCGCTGGTCCATGCCGGTATCAGTGGATGGCCGGTGGTGTCGCTGGCGCTTGGCTTCGCCGGCGCGGTGGCCATCATCGTGGCGGGAACGCTGCTGGCAAAAATGCAGTGGCTGCAGTTGCTGCGTTTCTGCGGCGAGCATTCGATCGTGATTTATCTCGCCTTCTTCCTGCCGATGGCCACGGCGCGGGTGTTGCTGCTGAAGTTCGCTTCGCTCGACATAGGCACCATCGCGCTGCTGGTCACGCTCAGCGGCATCATCGGCGCGCTGATTATCTGGCGGCTGGCGCTGCTGGTCGGCGCGACCTTCCTGTTCGAGCGGCCGGAGAGGTTCTGGATCGCGCCAAAGCGCAAACCCGCAGCACTGCAGCCGGCGGAGTAGCGGCTCACATCGCGTTCGGGGGGCGGTCCAGCTTCACGCCATCCTTCAGCGCCGCCATCCTGTCGCGAAAACCCTGGGCGTCGCCGAAATCGGCGAAGCCGACGTAATGCGGGTGCGGGCCCAGCATGCGGCGGGCGTGTTTGATCGGGCACCAATAGATCTCGGTGCGCGCGGTGACCTCGCGGACGAAGCCGGCGACGCCATTGCAATAGGAGCAGTAGGCGCAATTTATCTTCTCGATGATGTTGAGATAGGCCAGATGGTGGCGGTCGAACACGAGGTAGTCGCGGCGCCGCACCTTGGGGATGCCGTAGACCGGAAAGCAGATCGCCTGATAGGCCATCACCATCAGGTCGACCAGCACGAAGGGGACGATCAGCGAATAGATCACCGGCGCGGTCAGCACGATCAGCGGATTGGCGTTGAACAGATATTTCGAGGCCCGCACCTTGATGGCGCGCTGCAGCTCCTCGATGCTCCGGTCGAATACGATTTTGCGGTTCTCGATGTGGAAACGCAGCTCCTCGCGCCGCCGCGACAGTTCGGTCTCGATCTCGGTCTCCACCGCCTTCATCTTGTCCATCAGTTCGGCGAGTTCGGGCATCGGGGGTCTTCCTGCGGGCGATATGGTCGTTCAGGGGCTCATGGAACTGCCGTGGATGCAAGGTTCCTTACACTCAACTGTCGTCGCCCGGCTCGACCGGGCGATCCAGTAAACACCGGCCGGCGTGTACTGGATCGCCGCTTTTCGCGGGCGATGACAAAGGAGTTGGGGGTGTCTTTCCCCGCCAAAAATCCCTAAATTGCCGCCATGCCGAAAACCTCAGAAACCGCCGCCGCCCAGCCCGTCGCCGCCAAAGCCCTGTCGAAGGGCGACCATGTCTTCCTGGTCGACGGCTCCGGCTATATTTTCCGCGCCTATCACGCGCTGCCGCCGCTGACCCGCAAGTCCGACGGGCTGCAGGTCAATGCCGTGCTCGGCTTCTGCAACATGCTGTGGAAGCTGTTGCGCGACATGCCGCCGGACAACCGGCCGACCCATCTGGCGATCATCTTCGACAAGAGCGAAGTGACTTTCCGCAACAAGCTATATCCCGAATACAAGGCGCACCGGCCGCCGGCGCCGGACGATCTGATCCCGCAATTCTCGCTGATCCGCGACGCCGTGCGCGCCTTCGATCTGCCGAGTATCGAGCAGGGCGGGTTCGAGGCCGACGACCTGATCGCGACCTATGTACGCGAGGCCTGCGAACGCGGCGCCACCGCGACCATCGTGTCGTCTGACAAGGACCTGATGCAGCTCGTGACCGATTGCGTCACCATGTACGACACGATGAAGGACCGTCGGCTCGGCATTGCCGAGGTGATCGAGAAATTCGGCGTGCCGCCGAACAAGGTGGTCGAGGTGCAGGCACTGGCCGGCGACAGCGTCGACAATGTGCCGGGCGTGCCGGGCATCGGCATCAAGACCGCGGCGCAGCTGATCAACGAGTATGGTGACCTCGAAACGCTGCTGCAGCGGGCGGGCGAGATCAAGCAGCCGAAGCGGCGGGAGTCGCTGATCGAACACGCCGAGAAGGCGCGGATCTCGCGGCAGCTGGTGCTGCTCGATGATAAGGTGGTGCTCGACGTGCCGCTCGACGAGCTCGCGGTTCATGAGCCGGACGCGCGAAAACTGATCGCGTTCCTGAAGGCGATGGAATTCTCCACGCTGACGCGGCGCGTCGCGGAATATTCGCAGCTGGATCCAAGTGACATCGAGGCCGAAGGCGGTGTCGCTGGCAAGCGTCGCGACGGCAGCGACTGGAACGCCGGCAGCAATGCCCCCTCCCCCCTTGCGGGGGAGGGCCGGGAAGGGGGGGGCACCGGCTCCGACGCCGGCGCTTTGGGCTCACCCCCCTCCCCAACCCTCCCCCGCAGGGGGGGAGGGAGCGACCTCAAGGGTGGCACGTTCAGCGCGCACACCACGGGCCAGGGCGACAAGCAACAGCTCACCACGGTTGCCTTTGCCGCCGCGCGCGCCGCCGCTGCGCGAAAGACCCCGGTCGATCGCGAGGCCTACAAGCCCGTCCGCACGCTCGATGATCTCAACAGATGGATCGCGCGCATCCACGATACCGGCCATGTCGCTTTCGAAGCCAAGGCGTCATCGATCGATCCGATGCAGGCCGATCTGGTCGGCATCGCGCTGGCGCTGGGGCCCAATGATGGTTGCTACGTGCCGCTGAACCACAAGCAGTCCGGCGACGCCGCCGGCCTGTTCGCGTCGGGGCTGGAGCCCGACCAGATCAAGGCGTCGGACGCGCTCGACGCGCTGCGGCCGCTGCTGGAGTCCGCGGGGCTGCTGAAAATTGGCTTCAACATCAAATTCACCTCGGTGCTGTTCGCGCAGCACGGCGTCACCATCCGCAATCATGACGACGTGCAGTTGATGTCCTATGCGCTCGATGCCGGGCGCAATGCACACAGCCTCGAGGCGCTGGCGGAAGTATGGCTCGGCCACAAGATGCTGAGCTACGGCGAGGTGATCGGCTCCGGCAAGGCCAAGGTGGCGTTCGACCAGGTCACGATCGACCGCGCCACCGCCTATGCCGCGGAAGATGCTGACGTGCTGCTGCGGCTGTGGCGCGTGCTGAAGCCGCGGCTGGCCGCTGAGCACATGACCACGGTTTACGAGACGCTGGAGCGGCCGCTGATCTCGGTATTGGCGCGGATGGAGCGGCGCGGCATTTCGATCGACCGCCAGGTGCTGTCGAGATTGTCGGCGGATTTCGCGCAGACCGCCGCGCGCATCGAGGCCGAGATCCGCGAGATCGCCGGCGAGGAAATTAACATCGGCAGCCCGAAGCAGCTCGGCGATGTGCTGTTCGGCAAGATGGGCCTGCCGGGGGGCTCGAAGACCAAGACCGGCGCGTGGTCGACCTCGGCGCAGGTGCTGGATGAGCTGGCCGAGCAGGGCCACGAATTGCCGCGCAAGATTCTCGACTGGCGGCAGGTCTCGAAACTGCGCTCGACCTATACCGACGCGCTGCCGAATTACGTGCATCCGCAGACGCACCGCGTCCACACCACCTACGCGCTGGCCGCGACCACCACCGGGCGGCTGTCGTCGAACGAACCCAACCTGCAGAACATTCCCGTGCGCACCGAGGACGGCCGCAAGATCCGCCGCGCCTTCGTCGCAGCCCCCGGCCACAAGCTGGTATCGGCGGATTATTCGCAGATCGAGCTGCGGCTGCTGTCGGAAGTCGCCGACGTGCCGGCTTTGCGCACCGCGTTCCAGGAGGGCATCGACATTCACGCGATGACGGCCTCGGAAATGTTCGGCGTGCCGGTCAAGGACATGCCGGCCGATATCCGGCGTCGCGCCAAGGCGATCAATTTCGGCATCATCTACGGCATCTCGGCGTTCGGCCTCGCCAATCAGTTGAGCATCCCCCGTGAGGAAGCCGGCGCCTACATCAAGAAGTATTTCGAGCGCTTCCCCGGCATCCGCGCCTACATGGACCAGACGCGGGATTTCTGCCGGTTGCACGGCTATGTCGAGACGTTGTTCGGCCGCAAGTGCCACTACCCGGACATCAAGGCGTCGAACGCCTCGATTCGCGCCTTCAACGAACGCGCCGCGATCAATGCGCGGTTGCAAGGCACCGCCGCCGACATCATCCGCCGCGCCATGGTGCGGATGGAGGAGGCGCTCGCCGAGAAGAATCTGTCGGCGAAAATGCTGCTGCAGGTGCACGACGAACTGATTTTCGAGGTGCCCGACGACGAGGTCGCGGCGACCTTGCCGGTGGTGCAGCACGTCATGCAGGACGCGCCGTTTCCGGCGGTGCTGCTGCATGTGCCGCTGCAGGTCGATGCCCGCGCGGCGAACAACTGGGAAGAGGCGCATTGAGGTTCGTAGCCCGGATGAAGTCGCCGCGCCGCTTCAGCGGCGCGTCGACGCAATCCCGGGGGGAGAGCTTCAATGGAAGCGCCGGCCCCGGATTGCGCTTCGCTTCATCCGGGCTACTGCATCAATCCAGCTTCACCTCGAAACCGCGCTTCACGCCAGGGCGCGCCATCAGCGTTTCGTACCAGCGCGCCACATGCAGGAAATCCGCCAGGTCGACCTTGTGGCGCTGGTGGCGCCAGACCCAGCCGAGGATTGCGAAGTCGGCGATCGACAGCTCATCGGCGACGAAGTCGTGGGTCGCCAGCCTCCGGTCGAGCACGCCGTACAGCCGGCGGGTCTCGTCGGAGAAGCGCTTCAGCCCGTAGGCGCGCTCCGCCTCGTTCTCCAGCGCGATGAAATGATGCACCTGGCCGGGCATCGGGCCAAAGCCGCCCATCTGCCACATCAGCCATTCATACACCGGGATCCGCTGCAGCAGCGGCTTGGGCAGGAATTTGCCGGTCTTCTCGCCGAGATAGAGCAGGATCGCGCCGGATTCGAACACGCTGACCGGCACGCCGTCCGGGCCCTCGGGGTCGACGATCGCCGGAATCTTGTTGTTCGGGCTGATCGCCAGGAAGTCCGGCTTCTGTTGTTCGCCCTTGGCGATGTTGATGGGGACGACGCGGTAAGGCAGCCCCATTTCCTCGAGCGCGACCGCGATCTTGCGGCCATTCGGCGTATTCCACGTATGCAGTTCGATGGTCATGCGGGCTCCCCGGGGGTTTAACGTCTGTAGCATCGCCGGCAGGCCCGGCCAAATTGACCTGCATCTATTGCAGATCGTGCTTCGGCGCTGGAATGTCTGCGCCGTGGGGTCTAGATTGCCGCGACTTCATGGAAAGAGATTACCTTGACCAAATCAGCCGCCCGCGCCCGCCTGTTCGACATCATCCGTGAACGCTCGTTCGGCTATGGCGAGATCACGCTGGCCTCGGGCCGTACCAGCAACTTCTATTTCAACCTGAAGCCGACGATGTGCCACCCCGAAGGGGCCGCGCTGCTCGCCGAGCTGACCTATGACGCGCTGCGCGAGGACAATCTCGATTACGTCGGCGGGCTGGAAATGGGCGCGGTGCCGCTGGCCGGCGCCATCGCGCAATTGTCTTGGCTGAAGAACCACCCGATTTCGGCGTTCTTCGTCCGCAAGAAGCCGAAGGAGCATGGCGCCCGCCTCGCCGTCGAAGGTCTCACCAAGGGCGAGACGCTGGAAGGCAAGCGCATCGTCATCGTCGAGGACGTCACCACCACCGGCGGCTCCGCGGTCAAGGCGCTGGACGCGGTGCGCGAGGCCGGGGGCAATGTCGTGCTGGTCTTTACGATGGTCGATCGCGACGAGGGCGCCGCTGAGACCTTCGCCAAGGCTGGCGTGGAATTCCGCTCGCTCTATAAGGCCGGCGAATTCCTCAAAGGATGACGGGTCACGCGCAGCTTGACGGCGCGGCGCTGTCGCTGTGGTGGGGATTGCTGCTGCTGTCGATTGCGATCGGCTGGTGACGCATGCCGACGGCACGCCGAACATCTCCGCCTACTTCTCGCTGACCGGCGCGCTGTCCTCCTTCCTCGACAATGCCCTGACCTATCTGGTGTTCTTCGAATTCGCCGGCGGCAATGCGAAATTCCTGATGACCACTGGGACGGCCATGCTGGCGGCGGTCTCGGCCGGCGCGGTCTTCATGGGCGCCAACACCTATATCGGCAACGCGCCGAACTTCATGGTCTATGCGATCGCGCGATGCCGGCGTCAGGATGCCGAGCTTCTTCGGCTACATGCTGTGGTCCGGCGCCATCCTGATGCCGGTGTTCCTGTTGACCAACTGGGTATTCTTCCGATGAGGGAAGCTATGGCGTCGGCTCTCCCTCCACGGAGAGAAGGAACGGGGCTCCGCGGTGCCTCGCCTGTAAACCTCTCATTTACCATACCGATGTAGGCTGACTTCGCGTGGGGCGGTGTCCGCCCGGCCTTTAGTGCGTTGCGGAGTTGGCGTTGCGTCACAATCGGAAATTGTCGCGGAAATTCGCGCGTCCCGGCCTGTTCGCCGCCATCGTGCTCGGCCTTGCGCTGTCATTGACGCCGAACCTGGCGGCCGCCGAAGGCTTTTTCGACTTTCTGTTTGGCGGCGGCCCGCCGCAGAAGCAGCAGCCGCGCCGCGGCGCGCCGCCGGAAACCAATTTCTTCGCCGATCCGTTCGGCCTCAACACCCCCGCGCCTCCGCCGCCGCGCCCGATGGCCAGCAGCGGTGGCGGCAGCTCCGGCCCGTCCTTCTGCGTGCGCAGCTGCGACGGCAAGTATTTTCCGCTCGGCCGCACCGCCAGCCCGGCGCAGATGTGCCAGGCGTTCTGCCCGGCCAGCCCGACCAAGGTGTTTTTCGGCAGCACCATCGAGGGCGCCTCATCGACCAATGGCGAGCGCTATGCGGAGTCCGAGAACGCCTTTGCCTATCGCAAGGCGCTGCGCGCCGACTGCACCTGCAACGGCCGCGATCCCGCCGGCCTCGCGCCGGTCGATCTGACGCTGGATTCGTCGCTGCGCCCCGGCGACGTCATCGCGACGTCGAGCGGGCTGGTGGCGTTTTCCGGCGTCCGCACCGGCAACGGCCAGACCGCCGAATTCACCCCGGTGGCGTCCTATCCCGGCCTGACGGCGGACGTCCGTTCCCGGCTCGGCGAGATGAAGGTCGCCCCGGTCGCTGCCGAAATGATCGGCCAGGAAGCGTTGCCCGACACCCCGGCCGTGACCAATGTGCCGAAGAGCGCTCCGGTGGCCCGTCCGGCAAAGCGCGCCGAGCTGCCCTGATCAGCGCCCGACGATGACGCCGATCACATTCGGCGCCGCCAGATACCTGTCCTCGATGGCGGCCCGCGCCGCGGCGCGGTTTTCCGGGGTCAGCAGGCCGCGCTTCTCGGCCAGGATCATCCAGCAATAGCCCCACCAGTCGGTCAGCATGCCGTCATCGTCGATCAGGTCGTAGCCCTGTTCGGCGGCAAAGATCCGCGCATGGGCCTCGTCCAGCGAATCCAGCCAGGCGTGGTCGTCCAGCGTGAACAACTCATCGCTGACGTCGTCGGTGGTGTAGCCCCACACCGACAGGCAGACCGCGTTGAACTCGCGGTCGATCTGGTCGTCGTCGATCCGGTACTGCCGCGCGACCTGATGCAGCCGCGACAGCGATCGTGCGAAGTCGGCAATCCGGGTCAGGGCGAACTGGTCAAAGGCAATGGTGGACATATGGTCCTCACAAGCTGGGACAGGCGCTAGATATGGAGGGCGGTGGCCGCCGAATCACGATGGTATATCAGTGACTTGCTAAAGTGTTCTTAATTTGTTCCTATATATTTTCGTTCCGGCAAGCGAGCATCGCGAGCGCAAGCCGAGGCGCAATTGAATGAGTTGCCCATTCCGCAGGCAGGGGGGTGGCAAAAGCTCTGCAGGGGGCCGGGTTCCTGATAGGGGCAAAAGCGCGTATGCTGGTCGCCTGAAACACAGCATCGGGGATTGTGCGATTGCCAGACCAGACCATGCCGGCGAAATTTGAGCCCCACCATGCGCCGCTCGACGAGCTGGCGCTGGCCGAGATCAAAAGCGCCATCATCACCAAGCTGACGCTGTCGATCGGCAAGGAAGCCTCGTTCGCGACGCGCCATGACTGGTACAAGGCTGCCGCGCTGACGCTGCGCGACCGCATGGTGCATCGCTGGCTGGTGTCCGAGAAGGAGAGCTACGACAACGGCGCCAAGCGGGTTTATTACCTGTCGCTGGAATTCCTGATCGGCCGGCTGTTCACTGACGCGCTCAACAATATGGGCCTGCTGCCCTTGTTCGAGGCCGCGCTCGGCGATCTCGGCGTCGGTCTCGACGATCTGCGCAAATCCGAACCCGACGCAGCCCTCGGCAATGGCGGCCTGGGCAGGCTCGCCGCCTGTTTCATGGAGAGCATGGCGACGCTGGCGATCCCGGCGTTCGGCTATGGCATCCGCTACGATTTCGGCCTGTTCCGGCAAGTCATCTTGCATGGCTGGCAGCAGGAATATCCCGACGAGTGGCTGGGCTTCGGCAATCCCTGGGAGCTGCAGCGGCCGGAGGTCCTGTACCACGTCCATTTCGGCGGCAGCATCGAGAGCATCGAGGATGGCCGCGGCCGCACCAGCGTGGTCTGGCATCCCGGCGAGACCGTGGAAGCGGTCGCCTATGACACGCCGATCGTCGGCTGGCGCGGCCAGCACGTCAACGGGTTGCGGCTGTGGTCGGCGCGCGCGCCGGACCCGCTCAAGCTCGACGTGTTCAACACCGGCGACTATCTCGGCGCCTCCGCCGAGCAGGCGCGCGCCGAGGCGATCTGCAAGTTCCTCTATCCCAACGACGAGAGCGCGGCGGGCCGCGAACTGCGGCTGCGCCAGGAATATTTCTTCGTCTCCGCCTCGCTGCAGGATCTGGTGAAGCGGCATCTGGAGTCCGACGGCAATCTGCGTGGCCTGGCCAACAAGGCCGCCGTGCAGATGAACGACACCCATCCGTCGCTGGCGATCGCCGAGCTGATGCGGATCCTGGTCGACATCCACAATATGCGCTGGGACGCTGCCTGGCAGATCACCAACGCGACCTTGAGCTACACCAACCACACGCTGCTGCCCGAAGCGCTGGAGACCTGGCCGGTCGAACTGTTCCAGCGGCTCTTGCCGCGCCACCTGGAGATCATCTACCGCATCAACGAGGCGCATCTCGACCGCGCCGACGCCAACATGCCGGGCGACACCGCGTTCCGCGCTTCGGTCTCGATCATCGACGAGGGTGCGGGCCGCCGCGTCCGCATGGGCAACCTCGCCTTCATCGGCTCGCACCGCATCAACGGCGTCTCGGCGATGCATTCCGAATTGATGAAGGAGACCGTGTTCCACGATCTCAACCAGCTCTATCCCGGCCGCATCACCAACAAGACCAACGGCATCACCTTCCGCCGCTGGCTGATGCTCGCCAATCCGAAACTCACCAACCTGCTGCGCGCGACCTGCGGCGAGGCGGTCCTGGACGATCCGACGCGGCTGACGCGGCTGGAGGCCTTTGCCGGCGATGCGGCGTTCCAGCAGGAGTTCGGCCGCGTCAAGCTGCACAACAAAATCGCGCTGGCGCGCGTGATCGGCGAGAAGCTTGGCATCCAGGCCGATCCCAGCGCCCTGTTCGACGTGCAGATCAAGCGCATCCATGAATACAAGCGGCAGCTTCTGAACCTGCTGGAGACCGTGGCGCTGTATCAGGCGATAAAGGACGAGCCCGACAGGGATTGGGTGCCCCGCGTGAAAATTTTCGCGGGCAAGGCGGCGGCGAGCTATCGCTACGCGAAGCTGATCATCAAGCTGATCAACGACGTCGCCGAGGTCGTCAACAACGACACGACCATTCGCGGCAAGCTCAAGGTCGCGTTCATGCCGGACTACAATGTCAGCCTCGCGGAGATCATCATTCCCGCGGCCGACCTGTCCGAGCAGATCTCCACGGCCGGCATGGAAGCCTCCGGCACCGGCAACATGAAGCTGTCGCTGAATGGCGCGCTGACCATCGGAACGTTGGACGGCGCCAATATCGAGATCCGAGACCAGGTCGGCCCGGAGAATATCGCGATCTTCGGCATGGACGCCGCCGAGGTCGTGGCGCGCCGCGCCCGCGGGCTCGACGCCTCCGACGTGATCGGCAAGTCGCCGAATCTCGGCCGCGCCATCACCGCGATCGAGCGTGGCGATTTCTCGCCCGACGATCCCGGCCGCTTCCTGTCGGTCGGCCACGCGCTACGCCACCTCGATCATTACGTCGTTAGCGCGGATTTCGATTCCTATTGGGACGCGCAGCGCGGCATCGATGCGCGCTGGCAGGTGCCATCGGCGTGGAGTCGCGCCAGCATCCTCAACGTGGCGCGGATGGCGTGGTTCTCGTCGGACCGCACGATCCGCGAATATGCCGAGGACATCTGGGACGTGCCGGTCGCCGGCGAGCCGCCATCGTCGCTGGCGCTGCCGCATCTGCGCAAGGGCAGCTAGCAAATTACGGCGTGACGAGATGCGCTGATTTCCATCAGCGCATCTCGAACAGTTCCTGATGAAACTGCGCCGCCGGCAGGCCACGCCCGATCATCGCGTTACGCAGCGAATTGCCGAAGCCCGCCGGGCCGCAGAACCAGATATCGGACTCCTTCCACGCCGGAATCCATTCTGCCAGGCGATCCAGCGTCAACAAGCCGTCGCGGGGCGCCACCACCATGTGGAATCCGACGCCGGCCTTTGCGGCCAGCGCACCGATCTTCTCGATAAACGTCCCGGAAGGAGCGCCGGTACAGTAGATCAGGTCGATGTCGCCGTCGTGATCCGCGGTCGCCAGGGCTGCCAATCGGGCAATGAACGGGGTAATCCCGACGCCGCCGGCGACCCACACCTGACGCGGTCGCTCGCCCGCAAAATCGAACCGCCCGTAAGGCCCCTCGATCGTGGCTTCCTGACCGACCGTGAGTTGGTGGGGCAACGTCCGCGTATAATCGCCAAGCCCCTTGATGCTGAACAGCAGCCGTCCGTCGTTCTGCCACGCCGACGAGACGGTGAACGGATGCGCGCCCTCGCCGTCGCCAAAGCTGACGAAGGCAAACTGGCCCGCATGGTGCCCGGGCCATGCGGTCTCCAGACGTACCGCGACGTCGAGCACCGCATTTTCCTCATAGCGGGCCAGCGATTCAATGCGGCCGACCGATTTGCGCGTGCTGCCGATCCGCCGGAACAGCGCCACCAGCGCGGCGGCGCTTCCGCCGGCGAGCAGCAAAGCGAGTACGGGCCCGAGCGGCATCAGCCAATAGCTGCGGTCGATCAGGATGACGGCGTGAAACACCAGCACCAGATAGATCGGCGCCATCAGGCGATGCGTCGTCAGGAAAGACCGGTAGGGAAACCGCTTCCACAGCGCCAGCACCACCAGCGCCAGCAGCAAATAGAGGCTCCATTCGCCGAGATCGACGGCGATGTCCTTGAGATCGCGAAATGGATCGAAACCGGTGACGACCTCTGCGGCCCGTGGTGGCCGCGCCGGGCGTGTCAGCCAGCCGAGCTGCGTCAGCCAGCCCGGGCCGACTTCGAGCAGCCAGTGAACCACCGCGAGGCTGAGAGCGGTAACGCCAAACCATTTGTGCAGGCGATAGAACCTGTCCAAGCCGCCGAGCGCGCTTTCGATCTGCACCGGGCGCGCCGCCAGCATGACGCCGAGCGACATCGATCCCATCGCGAGCACGCCGGTCAGGTAGATCAGCGCCTTGCGCCACACCCAGAAATCGCCACTCAGCGTTCCATCGGGAACGCTGACGAACCACAGCCCGGCCAGCAGGCCGAGCGATATCGCGACGACTAGCCAAAGTCGGTGGATTTGCATGATAATGCCTCGAAACGGCAATTGTCATCCAGCCGACGCCCCGGCGCATTGATCAAGCACAAACGGCGATCGCCCTCGTTGCGCGAATCTGGGCTGCTTCCGCTACAACGGGCAACTCGATCGGCCTGCCTTATTCTCCGGCGCGCAACTCGCGAGCGAGCGGCGCGAACATATCGGCGGGCTGCGCGGCGGGCCGGGTGGTTGCCGGCGCTTCCGCGGGCTCCGTCTTGCTGAAATCCAGCTCCTCGATCCGTCCGGCGCGTTTCTCGATCTTGTCGGCGGAGATCAGGATCTGGCGGACGTCTTCATTGGCTTGCCCAAAGTGCGTCTGCAACTTCAGCACGCGGTCGCGCAGCCGGCCGAGATCGTCGCCGAGATTCATCACCTCGGTGCGGATCTGGTCGGCGGCGTCGCGCATCCGCGCGTCCTTCAGGATCTGCTGCATCACCTGGATCGCCAGCATCAGCAGCGACGGCGACACCAGCACCACGCGGGCGCGATAGGCCTTCTGGATGATGTCGTCGAATCCGTCGTGGATCTCCGCGTAGACCGATTCCGACGGCACGAACATCAGCGCGGTGTCCTGGGTCTCGCCGGCGATCAGGTATTTTTCGGAGATGTCGCTGACATGTTTCATCACGTCGGCGCGCAGGCGCTGCGCGGCGTATTTCTTTTCCTCGTCAGAGCGCGCGTCGTGCAACGCGGTGACGGCTTCCAGCGGAAACTTGGCGTCGATGCACAGCGGCCGCTGGTCCGGCAGGAAGATCACGCAGTCCGGCCGCTTGCCGGAGGACAGCGTGTGCTGGAACGCATAGGCGCCGTTCGGCATGCCGTCGCGCACGATGGTTTCCATCCGCGCCTGGCCGAACGCGCCGCGCGACTGCTTGTTGGCCAGCACGTCGCGCAACGTGGTGACCTGTGAGGTCAGATCGGTGAGGTTCTTGTGGGCGCTGTCGATGATGCCCAGCCGCTCATGCAGCACGCGCAGGCTGTCCATCGTGTGGCGGGTCGACTGCTCCATGCTTTGCCCGACCCGGTGGGTCACCGAATCCAGTCGCTCGCTTACCGCGCGGGCCATTTCGGCCTGTCGCCCGGCCAGCGCCTGGCCCATCGCGTCGACCCGGCCGGTAGCGACATTCTGCGCCTGCAGCATTTCGCTGAACCGCTCCTCGAGTTCGTCGGCGCGGATCGCCTGCGCCATCGCCAACATGGCACCGCGGCGACCGGAGCGGGCGATGACGATCGCAATCACCAGCAACAGCAGCAGCACGGCTGCGGCAAAGCCGATCAAGGCGGTGGCGGAGCTGATCGGCGTGTCGCCGAGCATGAAGAGGGTGTCATCCATCGGGCTACCCTAGCCGATTCGCGGCACTTTAGAACGAAGCAGGAACGTTTATGGATAACCAAAGGCTAACCAACTTGGTTAACGATTCCTGAAGAAACGCGGTTAACAGATCCTTAAAAGCGATGGTTAACAGCGCGTTAAACTGCCGCGAGGGCTGGGGCGGATTGACCCCGGCAGGCCGTCGCATTACATCGCCGGCATGGCCATTCGTGAAATCATCGTCCTGCCGGACAAACAGCTCCGCCTCGTCTCCAAGCCGATCGAAAAGGTCACGGCGGAGGTACGCAAACTCGCCGACGACATGTTCGAGACCATGTATGACGCGCCGGGCATCGGGCTTGCCGCGATCCAGATTGCGGTGCCGCTGCGTCTCATCACCATGGACCTTGCCAAGAAGGACGACGAGGACGGCGGCAAGAAACCGCGAATCTTCATCAATCCCGAGATCGTCTCGGCGTCCGAGGAATTCTCGGTCTATGAAGAAGGCTGCCTGTCGATCCCGGAATATTACGAAGAGGTCGAGCGCCCGGCGAACGTCCGCTTCCGCTATCTGGATATCGACGGCAAGTTGCAGGAAGAGGACGCCGATGGCCTGTTCGCCACCTGCATCCAGCACGAGATCGACCACCTCAACGGCGTGTTGTTCGTCGACTACCTCTCCAAGCTGAAGCGCGACCGCGTGCTGAAGAAGTTTACCAAGCTGGCGAAGCGGGCGGAGTAGGCTCCTCCCGATCTCGCGCACAGATCGGCTCGCAATATGTCGCTACGTTTGATCTTCATGGGCACGCCGGATTTCGCGGTGCCGACGCTGCTCGAACTCGTCGCCCATGGCCACGAGATCGTCGCGGTCTATACGCGGGCGGCAAAGCCGTCCGGGCGCGGCATGAAGCTGCAGCCGACGCCGGTGGAGCGCGAGGCGACACGGCTCGGCATTCCCGTTCTGACGCCGACCACGCTGAAGACGCCCGAGGCCGAAGCCACCTTTCGCGCGCACAAGGCGGATGCGGCGGTGGTGGTCGCCTATGGCATGATCCTGCCGCAGGCCATTCTCGATGTGCCGGAGTTCGGCTGCTTCAACCTGCACGGCTCGTTGCTGCCGCGCTGGCGCGGGGCGGCCCCGCTGAACCGCGCCATCATGGCGGGTGATGCCGAGAGCGGCGTCATGGTGATGAAGATGGATGTCGGGCTCGACACCGGCGACGTTGCGATGGCCGAGCGCATCAGTATCACCGAGGCGATGACCGCGGAGGATTTGCACGACGCACTGGCGCCGCTCGGCGCCGACCTGATGGTGCGCGCGATCGGCGCGCTGGAGCGCGGCCGATTGCAGCTCAGCCCGCAGAGCGAGCAAGGCGTGACCTACGCCGCCAAGATCGACAAGGCCGAGGCCAGGATCGACTGGACGAGGCCGGCGCGCGAGGTGCTGCGCCACATCCACGGCCTGTCGCCGTTTCCCGGCGCTTGGTGCGAGGTGCCGCTCGACGGCGAACCGACACGGGTCAAAATCCTGCGCTGCGCGCTGGCCGAAGGCGCAAGCGCGCCGGGCGACCTGCTCGACGGTCAGCTCACCATCGCCTGCGGCGACGGAGCCATTCGCCTCATCGAGCTGCAGCGCGCCGGCAAGCAGCCGATGAAGGCCATCGACTTTCTGCGCGGCACGCCGCTTGCGCCGCCGCTGCGGCTGTCCTGATGCCACGCTACAGGCTGCTCATCGAATATGACGGCGCGCCGTTTTCCGGCTGGCAGGTGCAGGACAATGCGCCATCGGTGCAGGGCGCGCTGGAAGACGCCGTGATGGCGATCTGCGGTGAAAAGGTTCGCGTGCACGGCGCTGGTCGCACCGATGCGGGCGTGCATGCGCTGGGCCAGGTCGCGCATTGCGATGTCGCCCGGCCGTTCGTGCCGGGCCGGCTGCGCGACGGGTTGAACGCGCATCTGCGGCCGCATCCGATCGGCGTGCTGTCGGCCGACATCGTCGCCGACGACTTTGAGTCACGCTTTCACGCGACCAGACGGCATTACGTCTATCGCATCGTCAATAGGCGGGCGAATCTGGCGATCGATCTCGGCCATGTCTGGCGCGTGGCGCGGCCGCTCGATGCGGACGCCATGCACGAGGCGGCGCAGCGGCTGATCGGCAACCACGATTTCACGACGTTTCGCGACACCGAATGCCAGGCCAAGTCGCCGCAGCGCACGCTCGACCAGCTCGACGTGGTCCGCGACGGCGAGGCGGTGAACATCGTCACCTCGGCGCGTGCCTTCCTGCACAGCCAGGTGCGCTCGATGGTCGGCTCATTGGTATGGGTCGGCCACGGCCGCTGGAGTGCGGATGATCTGGCGGGGGCCCTGGCCGCGAAGAGCCGCAACGCCTGCGGCCCGGTGGCGCCGCCGGACGGGCTGTATCTGATGAAGGTGGATTACTAGTTTCTCCCAGGCGCTGAACCGACAGGTGCGCTCCTCGACCTCTCCCCACCGGGGAGAGGTCGACCGGCGAAGCCGGGCGGGTGAGGGGGCTGGCGACATCGATCATCCTGCGCCCCCTCACCCGGAGCCCTCGCTATCGCTCAGGCTCCGACCTCTCCCCGATGGGGAGAGGTGAAGGAAAGCCCTTCGCCTACAGCAGATGTTTCACCGCATCCCAGAACAGCTGCTGGCCGTCCGCGACGTTGGCGGTCCAGTGCTCGTGCGCGAAATCATTGGCGTCGTCGGTGATGAACTTGAACGCCCGCCACGGAATGTTCTGGTGCCGGCACACCGAGGCCAGCGCGAACAATTCCATGTCGACGATGTCGACCCGGTTGGCGGTCAGCCAGGGATCGGACGCGGTAACGAAACTGTCGCCGGTGCCGCAGATCACGTCGCCATGGCCGGACGACAGCCTATCCAGCTCCGTCGCATAGGGCGTGGTGCCGCGCGGCGCCAGCGGCTCGGCGTTCATGTCGCGCTGGATGACATGCGCGACCTCGACGAGACCGCGCAGCGATGACGTGATCTTGCCGGCGGTGCCGTAGTTGATCACCAGCGCCGGCTTCTTCGCCTGCACTGCCAGCAGCGTGGCGATCGTGGTGTTGATCTTGCCCACGCCGGTGAACCGGACATCGACGCCTGCCGGCGCGCGCGCGGTGTCGAGTTCGGCATCGAGCGCGGTGAGGATGAGAATGCTCATGCGAAGTATCGATCCAGCACGCCGCGATAGATTTTTGTGAGCTTCTCCAGGTCGGAGACGGACGTGCGCTCGTCGACCTGGTGCATGGTCTGGCCGACCAGGCCGAATTCGATCACCGGGCAATAGCGCGTGATGAAGCGCGCGTCCGAGGTGCCGCCGCCGGTGTTGAGATCGGGCCGGCGGCCGGTGACCTCTTCGATCGCGGCAGACACGAGGTCGGTAAAGGCGCCGGGCTGCGTCACGAAGCTGTCCGCGTTGCACGGCTCCCAGACGATATGCGCCTTGACGCGGTTGCCGACGGCGTCGGCCAGCCGCGCGTCGATCAGCTCGCGCAGGCTGGCTTGCGTGTGGTGATCGTTGAAGCGGATGTTGAAGCGGGCGCGCGCCTGCGCCGGGATCACGTTGCTGGCAGTGTTTCCGACATCGACGGTGGTGAATTCGAGATTAGATGGCTGGAACTGGGCGTTGCCCGCATCCAGCGGTTCGTTGCTCAGCGCCACGATCAATACTGCGATATCCGGCACCGGATTGGAGGCGCGGTGCGGATAGGCGACGTGGCCCTGCACGCCGTCAACGATCAGCGTGCCGGACTGCGAGCCGCGGCGACCGATCTTGATGGTGTCGCCGATAACCTCAACATTGCTGGGCTCGCCGACAATGCAGTGGTCGAACTTTTCGCCGCGCTCCGCGGCCCACTGCAGCAGCTTGACGGTGCCGTTGACGGCAATGCCTTCCTCGTCGCCCGTGATCAGGAACGAGATCGATCCCTTGGGCTGCCCGCCGTTCGCTGCAAGATAATCCAGCACGGCGGCGACGGAGGCGGCGATGCCGCCCTTCATGTCGACCGCGCCGCGGCCGTACAGCAACCCGTCCTGGACGTCGCCGGCGAACGCGCCGTGCGTCCACGCCGCCTCGTCGCCGACCGGCACCACGTCGGTATGGCCGGCGAACGAGAGATGCGGCGTCTGCGTGCCGATGCGGGCATAGAGATTGTCGATGTCGGCTGCGCCCGGTTCGCTGAAGGTGACGCGCTGCACGGCGAAGCCGGCGGCACTGAGCAACCGCTCCAGCACGCCGAGCGCGCCGGCGTCCGCCGGTGTTACCGACGGACAGCGCAGCAGCGCCTGCGCGATGGCCAGCGTGTCGGCCATCAGTCGCGCAGCAATTCGTTGATGCTGGTCTTGGAGCGGGTGCGCTCGTCGACGCGCTTGACGATCACGGCGCAGGCCGTCGAGGGGCCGATCTCGCCGTTCTGCATCGGCTTGCCCGGCAGGTTGCCCGGCACCAGCACGGAATATTCCGGCACTTCGCCGATGAACACCTCGCCGGTGGCGCGGTCGACGATCTTGGTCGAGGCGCCCAAAAACACGCCCATCGCCAGCACGGCGCCCTTGCGGACGATGACGCCTTCAGCGACTTCCGAGCGCGCGCCGATGAAGCAGTCGTCCTCGATGATCACGGGGCCGGCCTGCAGCGGCTCCAGCACGCCGCCGATGCCGACGCCGCCGGAGATGTGCACGCGCTTGCCGATCTGCGCGCAGGAGCCGACCGTCGACCAGGTATCGACCATCGTGCTCTCATCGACATAGGCGCCGAGATTGACAAAGGACGGCATCAGCACGACGTTCTTCGCAATATAGGCCGAGCGGCGCACGATGGCGCCGGGCACGGCGCGGAACGCGGCGTCGCGAAACGCGTTCTCGCCCCAGCCGTCGAATTTCGAGGGCACCTTGTCCCACCATGACGAGCCGCCGGGGCCGCCCGGGATCGCGGTCATGTCGTTGAGCCGGAACGACAGCAGCACGGCCTTCTTCAGCCACTGGTTGACCTTCCAGGTGCCGTCGGCCTGGCGCTCGGCGACGCGGGCCGCGCCCTTGTCGAGCAGATCGAGCGCGTAGTCGACGCCTTCGCGGACTTCGCCCTGGGTCGCGGCATTGATGGTGTCCCGCGCCTCAAAGGCGACGTTGATGGTGGATTCCAGGGCGGATAGCGACATCGGAAATTCCTCGGGATGGAGCGGAGCCGGACAGGCGAATTGAGCGGCTTTTGTCGGGATTTGACGGGGGAGAGTCAAGGTGAACTGTTCCTTCCCTCTCCCCTTGTGGGAGCGGGTGGACGCGCGTAGCGCGGCCGGGTAAGGGGGCCGCAAACTCGGAGCTTTATCTCTACCCCTCATCCGACGCGGCCTTCGGCCGCGCCACCTTCTCCCACAAGGGGAGAAGGAAGAAAACTCACCGCGCCTCGTTCAGTCGCGTCAGAAACCCTGTCAGGTCATCCGTGACATGATCGACGAATGTGGCGTCGCGGCCTTCCAGCTCCCAGTCTTCGCGCACCACGTCCTGGCCGCCTTCGGGGACCACCAACACGGTGGTCATGCCGAGGTCGTGCGGCACCACCAGATTGCGCGACAGGTCCTCGAACATCGCGGACCTCAAAGGATCGACGCCGTGAAGCTTGAGGAATTTGTCATAGGTCTGTGGCGCCGGCTTCGGCTCGAGGTCGGCGGCAATGATGTCGAAGATCGCCTCGAACTGACCGGCGATGCCGAGCCGTTCCAGCACCTTGCCGGCGTGGTCGACCGAGCCATTGGTCAGGATCAGTTTTCGCCCGGGCAGCAGCGCGATCTCGGCGCCCATCTCCGGGTTCGGATCGAGCGGCGAGTGGTCGATGGCGTGGACGAAGGCGAGGTAGTCGTCGGCATGCACGCCATGCTCGGTCATCATGCCGCGCATCGTGGTGCCGTAGCGCTTGTAATAGTCCTTCTGGATCTTGAAGGCCTCCGCCGGCGGCACCTTGAGATAGGTCGAGACGAAGTCGCGGATCCGGTCGTCGACCTGCTGCCACAGATTGACGTGGTGCGGGTACAGCGTGTTGTCGAGATCGAACACCCAGGTCTCGACATGGGTGAAGGGGCGGCTCTGCTTCGGCTCGGTCATGGTATTCCCGGTTGTCGCGAGAGTTTCGTCCGGCGCGCCTGCGCGCGCCGGACGAAACGCTACTTGTGGATCAGCGTGCCGGTGCCCTGGTTGGTGAACAGTTCGAGAAGCACCGCATGCGGCTGCTTGCCGTCGATGATCACCACGCCCTGCACGCCCTGTTCGAGTGAATAGATGCAGGTTTCGACCTTCGGGATCATGCCGCCGGAGATAGTCCCGTCGGCGATCAGTTTGCGCGCGTCCTTGATCGACAGTTCGGGGATCAGCTTCTTCGACTTGTCGAGCACGCCCGGCACGTCGGTCAGAAGCAGCAGGCGCTTGGCCTTCAGCGCGCCGGCCACAGCCCCGGCGAAGGTGTCGGCGTTGACGTTGAAGGTCTGGCCGGAGGCCGAGGTCGCCAGCGGCGCCAGCACCGGGATCAGTTCGTAGCCGATCAGCTGGTTGAGCAGGGTCAGGTCGACCTTGTCGGGTTCGCCGACGAAGCCGAGATCGACCACGCGCTCGATATTGGAATCGGGATCGACCATGGTGCGGGTCGCCTTGGTGGCGGTGACCATGTTGCCGTCCTTGCCGCACAGGCCGACGGCCTTGCCGCCGGCCTCGTTGATGTAGCCGACGATCGTCTTGTTGATCGAGCCGGCCAGCACCATCTCGACGATCTCGATGGTGGCGGCGTCGGTGATGCGCAGGCCGGCGGCGAATTCCGACTGGATGCCGAGCCGCTTGAGCATGGTGGCGATCTGCGGACCGCCGCCGTGCACGACGACCGGGTTGATCGCGGTCTGCTCGAGCAGGACGATGTCGCGGGCGAACGCCTTGGCGGTGTCCTCGGCGCCCATGGCGTGTCCGCCATATTTGATGACGATGGTTTCTTCGTCATATTCCTGCATATGCGGCAGCGCTTCCGACAGGATGCGGGCCTGATCGAGCGGACTGATGTTCGGCGCGTCGGTCATGAAGCGGGTCTCACTGGGCCAATCTGCGGCGCGTTCTAGCGGATTGAGGCCAGCGGTGCAAAGGCAGGTGGGCTACCTTCCTTCTCCCCTTGTGGGAGAAGGTGGCACGGCCGGAGGCCGTGACGGATGAGGGGGCGCGGCGGGCGCCGAGCTTGCCGCTACCCCTCACCCGTCTCGAACGCTTCGCGTTCGATCCACCCTCTCCCACAAGCGGAGAGGGAAGGAAGAGCAGCACTCAGACCTTGCGCGGCCACGCCGCGGAGACCGCCAGCGCCAGCCAGCTGGCGATCAGCAGCATGCCGCCGGTGGGGGCGGCCATCGGGAACAGGCCGGTGCCGGCATATTGCCGCATCACCAGGTCGCCGGCGAACAGGGCTGTCGCGACAACGAAGCCGATCGCGGCAGCAAGGCCGATCTGCAGATGCACCACGCCGCGCTCGATCAAGGCCACGGTGCCGATCACGGCGGTGGCATGAAACAGCAGCATCATCGAGGCCGAGGCCAGCCGGGTCGCATCCGGCTGGTGCGCGGCGGTGGCGGCGAGGATGACGCCGTCGGCGCCCATCACGCCGGCCAGGATAATCAAAATGCGGAAAGCGCCCGTGCGGGTCATCAGCTGCGCTCGCCGAGCAGGCGCACCATCGCGGCGCGCAGCTCGGCCATGCCGGCGCCGGTGCGCGAGGATGTCACCAAGAGCTCCGGGAACGCCGCCGGATGCTTCAACAGCGTGGTGCGAACCTGCTCGGTGGTCGCCTCCAGCTCGGATTTCTTGACCTGGTCGGCCTTGGTCAGCACGACCTGGTAGCTGACAGCGGACTTGTCTAGCGTCTTCAGCACGTCGAGATCGACGTCCTTGAGGCCGTGGCGGCTGTCGATCAGCACATAGACGCGCGCCAGGTTGGTGCGGCCGAGCAGGAAATTGTGGATCAGCGAGGTCCAGGACGCGATCTTGACCTTCGGCGCCGAGGCGTAGCCGTAGCCGGGCATATCGACGAGGCGCATGCCGGACTTTTCCGGGCCCTCGAAGAAGATCAGCTCCTGGGTGCGGCCCGGCGTGTGAGAGGTCCGCGCCAGCGCGTTGCGGCCGGTCAGCGCGTTGATCAGGCTGGACTTGCCGACGTTGGAGCGCCCGGCGAAGGCGACCTCGACGCCGGCCATCGGCGGCAGCGTCTCGATCGAGGGCGAGGCCCAGATGAAATTCCATTCGCCGGCAAACAAGAGCCGGCCCTGTTCGAGCATCTTCTTGTCTTCGATCAGCTTCGCATCGGTTTCCGCGTTCATGCGAAGGTTCCTCATTCGTCATCGCGGGCGAAACGAAACAATCCAGAATCGCCACGCGAGACTGGATTGCTTCGTCGCAAAGGCTTCTCGCAATGACGGGAGAAGCCTTTGAGTATGGTCGTTACGTCTTCTTCTCGGCCGGCGGCTTCTTGGCGAAGGTCGATTTCACGTTGTCGAACAGCTCCACTTTCACGCCGTTGCGGTTCATGATGTAGGCCTGCTGCAGCACCGAGAGGGTGTTGTTCCAGGCCCAGTAGATCACCAGACCGGCCGGGAAGCCGGCGAGCATGAAGGTGAAGATCAAGGGCATCCAGTCGAAGATCATCTTCTGGGTCGGGTCCGGCGGGGTCGGGTTCAGCTTCATCTGGAACCACATCGTGATGCCCATGATGATCGGCCAGATGCCGAGCGCGAGATAGTGGCCGAACACCGGCAGCTGGGTCGGATCGAACGGCAGCGCGCCGAACAGGTTGAACAAATTGGTCGGGTCGTGTGCCGACAGATCCTTGATCCAGCCGAAGAACGGCGCATGGCGCATTTCGATGGTGACGAACAGAACCTTGTAAAGCGAGAAGAACACCGGGATCTGCAAGGCGACGGGAAGACAACCGGCGATCGGGTTGATCTTCTCCTTCTTGTAGATCTCCATCATCTCCTGCTGCTGCTTCATCTTGTCGTCAGGATAGCGCTCCTTCAGAGCGGCGAGCTGCGGCTGCACGGCCTTCATCTTGGCCATCGAGGCGTAGGACTTGCTGGCCAGCGGGAAGAAGATGATCTTGACCAGCACCGTCACCAGCAGGATGGCGACGCCGAAATTGCCGAACAGGTGGAAGAAGAAGTCGAGCGCCAGGAACATCGGCTTGGTGATGAAGTAGAACCAGCCCCAGTCGATCAGGAGATCGAAGTGGTTGAGGTTGAGCGACTGGTTGTAGCCGCCGAGGCCGACCGCGAACGGGAAGTTGATGCCGACGCTGACGGCTTCCTTGGCGCCGGCGAACAGCCGGGCGTTGGCAGTGCCGGTGGCGCCGGCTGCGATGGTCTGGGCATCCTGCAGGTAGTCGGTCTGGTAGGTATGAATGTTGCCGACCAGATTGGACGAGAACTTGGCCTGCAGCTGCGCGGCGGGATCCGGCAGCAGCGCGGATGCCCAGTATTTGTCGGTGATTCCAAGCCAGCCGTTGGTGACCTTGAAGTTGACCGCCTTGGCTTCGTCGATCTTCTTGTAACCGTATTCCTGCAGGCCCTGGTCGCCGAGATAGCCGACGAGGCCTTCATGCAGGATGTAATAGCCTTCGACATGCGGCGTGCCGTGGCGCGAGATCAGCGCGAACGGATACAGCGTCACCGGCGCGGTGCCGTTGTTGATGACGTCGTCCTTGACGGTGAACAGATAGCGGTCGTCGATCGCGATGGTGCGGCGGAAGGTCTGGCCCGCGCCATTGTCGTATTTCAGCGTCACGGGGCTGGTCGGCGTCAGGCTGCCGGTGCCTTCCTGGGTCCACTGCGTCGTCGCATCGGGAATCTTGACGGTCGAGCCGGCGGCGGCGACCCAGCCGAACTCGGCATAATAGGGCGCGGCGGTGCCGGACGGCGAGAACAGCACGATGGCCGGCGATTTCGGATCGACGGTCTCGCGGAACTGGTTCAGTGCGACGTCGTCGATGCGCCCGCCCTTCAGCGAGATGCTGCCGGAGACGCGCGGGGTTTCGATCTTGATGCGCGGGGCGGCGGCAATGGCGGCGTCGCGGCTGACGATGGTCGCGGCGGCCGGCTGCTGGCTGGCGGGAGCTGCGCCCGGCGCCGGGGGATTGGTGGTGGCCGGCGGCGAATTGGCCGGCGCCGCGCCCGGCTGCGGGGTCGGATTGGCCAACTGGCTCTGGATCTGCTGCTGCGCGCGCTGCCGCTCCATCTGCGGGATGTTGTAGAAATATTGCCAGCCGATCAGCACCAGACCGGACAGAATGACGGCAAGGATGGTGTTGCGATTGTCAAGCATCGTTCAGGTCTCGTCATTCATGCGGGTGCGGCTTGGGCTACCGGCTGCGCGCTTGTCGCAGACTGGAAGGTTCAGGTCACGCTTGGTCTAGAAGATTGCAATTTCGCAGTTTGCCGGTCGAGGCGTTGCAGCGCCACGCGGAGATCGTCGAGCATGGTCGAAAAGTCGCGGTTGAGCGCGACACGACGGCCGACTAGCACATAATCGCTGTGAGGTCGCATGGATACGACATCGGCGCGCTTCACCAGTTCGCGAAGCCGGCGCCGAATCCGGTTCCGCTCGGTGGCGGTTCCGTTCTTCTTGGTCACGGTGAAGCCGACCCGGACCGGGCCGTCATCATCGCGAAGCCTGCTCTGCACGACAAAGGCAGGGCTGTTCATCCGCGGCCCATTGGCAACGGCAAGAAAATCCGCCCGCTGCCGCAACCGATCCATGATGAGATCTCGGGTAAAAAACGCCCGATCAGGCGCTGAGGCGCTTGCGACCACGCGCGCGACGCGCAGCCAGAACCTTGCGGCCGCCAACAGTCGCCAAGCGAGCGCGGAAGCCGTGACGGCGCTTGCGCACCAATTTACTGGGTTGATAAGTCCGCTTCACGGGTAGTTCTCCGCTGACCGGGCAATTCGCCGATTAATTGAGGTGAGTCCTGATGCTGGCCCAAACGAGCCGTGTCCGGCCACAAATGAGCCGCCCCGGTCAGACCGGGCCATCGCGGACAGTTGGCGGGCTTATACGGGAGCGTCCTGTTTTCGTCAATCTTGCCCTGCAGGACGCAAGCCGATGCTGGCTGCCACGGATTATACCGATTCTGGCGGTGTTTATAGGTCGCTGGTGACGGCATCTTTGCCGTCTTGCCAGCAAAATTCGGGCGGGGCGACGCAATGATGGCCATTAATGCTAAAATATTGGCATCGAATCGCCGTGTCGTTCGTATCTCTCCCAGACGCCATGTTTCATCGTGAACTCCGAGGCAGGTCCTGTGTCCACAGCCGGCGATAGTGCAGAACGCGGGGCGCCGTCGCGACGGGCAGGGCGGGGGCTCGGGCTGTCCGGCAAGCTGTTGCTGCTGACGATTCCGCTGGTGCTGATCGCGGAAATCCTGATTTACGTGCCGTCGATCGCCAATTTCCGGCTTAACCGGCTCAACGACAAGCTGGCGGCGGCCAATACCGCGGCGCTGGTGCTCGATGCCGCCCCGCTCGGCCTGGTGCCGGAATCGCTGGCCCGGCAGATTCTCGGCAGCATCGGTGCCCGCGCCGTGGCCATCAAGATGGGCCAGCAGCGTCGCCTGCTAGCCAGCGCCGATCTGCCGCCGCAGATCGACCATGACATCGACATGCGGGCGGTAACGGTGTGGTCGGCGATCGTCGATGCCTTCCAGGTGATGCTGGACACTGGCGGTGAGACGATTCGGGTGATCGGTCCGATGCCGGCCGGCGCGCAATCCGGCGCGCAATATATCGAGGTGGTGATCGACGAACTGCCGCTGCGCCAGGCGATGTACCGGTTTTCCAGCAATCTGCTGCTGGTGTCGCTCGGGCTGGCGATCCTGACCGCGGGCCTCGTCTATCTGGCGCTGCACTATCTGTTCGTGCGGCCGATGCGGAATCTGACCGCCAACCTGGTCGATTTCCACGAAAACCCCGAAAGTTCGTCGCGCATCATCATCCCCAGCGATCGCGGCGACGAGATAGGTGTCGCCGAGCGCGAATTGTCCGACATGCAGCGCGACCTCGTCTCGATGCTGCATCAGAAGAGCCGGCTCGCCGCGCTAGGCCTCGCGGTCTCCAAGATCAATCACGATCTGCGCAACCTGCTGGCCTCTTCGCAGCTATTGTCCGACCAGCTCGCCAGCGTGCCCGACCCGCGGGTGCAGCGCTTCGCACCGAAGCTGATGCGATCGCTGGAGCGGGCCATCGCGTTCTGTCAGTCGACGCTGTCCTATGGCCGGGCCCAGGAGGCCGCGCCCGACCGCCGCATGATCCTGGTCGAGCCGGTGGTTAACGAGGTCCGCGAATCCGTCGGTCTGGCCTCGCAGGCCTCGATCGGCTGGATCAATGCCATCGAGCGCGGGCTGACCATCGACGCCGATCCCGACCAGCTGTTTCGCGTGCTGCTCAATCTGGTGCGCAATGCCGCGCAGGCGCTGGAAGGCCAGCCGCACTCCGATGCCGCTCCGCAGCAGATCCGCATCACCGGCCGCCGCGAGGGCGCCGTGACCATCCTGGAGGTCTCCGACACCGGCCCCGGCGTGCCGCAGCGCGCCCGCGACCATCTGTTCGAGGCGTTCCAAGGCTCGGCGCGGCCGGGCGGCAGCGGGCTCGGTCTGGCGATCGCCGCCGAGCTGGTGCGCGCCCATGACGGCGACATCCGGCTGGTGGAGGGTACGATCGGCGCCACGTTCCGGATCACGCTGCCCGACCGCCCGGTGCAGCTCTACGGCCTTCGCCCCGAACGCGTCCGGGCCTGAGGCCGCCGCCCGCGCGGCGATTCGCCCAATCCGACGAACCTGGCGGTACAATTTTGCAGGCGCTGTCGCTCTCGTTTCGGCGGATTTCGATAAAGGCGCCGCAAACCCGGCTATTTTGCCGGGATTTCCGGCAATTTGCGAATGACATGAAAGGTGGCGTTCGGCGCTTGCAATGCCGGACCGGAGTCGGTAGCTATTGCGCGCTTTCGCAAATAATGTTTTCGAAACGCATCGACGAAAGCGGGCTCCACGCCCGCCGCCGTCACGGCACGCGCCCGTAGCTCAGCTGGATAGAGCACGTGACTACGAATCACGGGGTCAGAGGTTCGAATCCTTTCGGGCGCGCCACACCGCAACAGCTTTTCCGATCAACGGCACGGATGGGCTTTAATCCCGATTCTTGATCGCAAGCGATGTGGGCCTCGTTCTGCTCTTGAACGGATGACGGCATCGAGTATGGCGACCGGACTCCAAATGGAGTCGTTGTCCAGGTTGTCTCAGCCTCCACGGTGACGTTCATGAGATGGGTTTCTTATTTCGCCTTTCCGAGTACTTCGAATATCTTTCCGCTGGTCAGCAGGGCTATTTCGGAAGCCGGTAGCGGCTTCTGGCATTCCGACAGCGGGTTCAGCCAGAAATTCGAGTGCGGCAACATGTCGAACAGGTTGCGCGCGACGGCACCGAGACAGGTTTCGGGCTCTTTGACGTAGTCGGAAATCCGCGCCTTCGAGGTGAACGCCGGATGCCATCTCATACCCTGGAATTCCACGGTCGCGATGTTGATCTTCTCCTGGTACTTCAATGACCGGCGGCGGCCGGGGATCATGGGTACGTCCGGCGTCAAGATGTAGATCTCGGTTTCCAGGAGCGCTTGATAGAACGCCGGCGCGGCGTCGGTATCCGTAGCTGCGGCCTGCATCAGGGCTTCGAGGCTGTTTTTTGGTTCAAACATGACGATCCTTTCACGGTAATCGTTGCTGGGTGAAATTCTCGCAGCCGCATCAGTCGTGGTTTTCCCGAAGAACGCGGTAGATCATGTTGCGCGAGACGCCGAGACGGCGCGCAGTCTTGCTGACGTTGTTGCCGGACTCGGCATAAGCGGTCAGCAGATGGGCTCGCTGCAGATCTCGCAGATCGCTCTTCAGCCCGCCGCTCGCCGATCGGCCACCGGGAAGCGGCTTGCTCCGGGGATGCCCGACAAGTTCTTCCACCGCGGCCTCGCCGATCAGGCCACCTTGTTCGGTCAGCGATAGCCGGGACAGCACATTGCGTAGTTCCCGAATATTGCCATCCCAGTCCTGTTCGGCCAGTCGATCGATCGCGCTCTGGGTCAGGCCGGCTGAAGGATCGATCTTGGCCAAGAGATGCCGCGCAATGTCGGCGAAGTCAGACCGCTCGCGCAGCCGCGGCAATGTCACCTCAAGGGTGTTGAGGCGAAACAGCAGGTCGGATCGAAAACGGCCTTTGGCGATTGAATCGTCGAGATTGGCATTGGTGGCGGATACCAGCAGGACATCAACCTGCCGCTTGGTGCCGCCGACCGGGCGCACCGTCCAATCGTCCAGGAAACGCAAAAGCACGGCCTGCAACGCCACCGGCATATCGCCGATCTCGTCGAGGAACAGCGTGCCGCCGTCGGCCTCCTTGAACAAGCCCGCAGAGCCGCCCTTCTTGGCGCCGGTGAAGGCGCCCTCGGAATAGCCGAACAATTCCGCCTCGATCAGGCTTTCCGGAATGGCCGCGCAATTGACCGGCACGAACGGCCCCGTCCGCCGGCTGGCGGCGTGGGCGTGACGCGCCAGTTGCTCTTTGCCGGTGCCGGTTTCGCCGCGCACCAGGATCGGCATCTTGCGCGCTGCCGCGATCTCGACCTGTCTCACGATCGCGGCGATCGTCAGGTCGGAGGAGACGAACTCCCGCCCAATTGCGTTCGGCGGAGACAGGCGCGGCTTCGCCAGCGCGCGCACCATCGGAAACAGTCGGGTGTTCTCGATCGTTGCGACGAACTGGCTGCCGACCTCATCCTCCAGACCTTGGCGCTCCTTGTTTCGGCCCTCATCGACAAAGCGGCTGAATTCGGTGCGGAAGATGTCGACGAAGCGCTTCCCGGGCGCGGCCGGGAGGCCGTGCAGCAATACGCGCGCGGCCCGATTGGCCGCCAGGATCTTGCCGTCTTCGTCGACGGCAAGCAGGCCGGCACTCAGCGTATGCAGATACTCGCCGCGATTGTGGAACGCGATCAGGATATTGCCGCGATGAAATTCGCGAAACAGGCCGTTCTCGATCTGTGTCGCGGCCATTGCGACCAGCGCCTGGGTATGAGTCTGGCGCGACAGGCAATCGGACGACGCGTCGAGGATTCCCGCGACTTCTCCATCAGGCGCGAAAATCGGTGCCGCCACGCAAGTGAGATTGTTATAGCGACGGAAGAAGTGTTGATCGCCATGTACGGCGATCGGTCGCTTCAGCATCGCCGCGGTGCCGAGGCCGTTGGTGCCACAGCAACGCTCTGTCCACACCGCGCCGGGTTTAATGCTGGCAGCGTCGGAGGCGTCGCTGAAGCTTCGGTCTGTAATGATATCGAGTAGCAATCCATCCGCGTTGGCAAAGGCCACCATGAAATTGGAGCCGGAGATCTGCTGGTGCAGTGTGTGCATCTCCGCGAGCGCCAGACCTCGAACCAGCGAACAACGCTGCTGCTCGTGGCGGAGCGCCGCGGGGCTGACGAATTCCTGCGGCGGCGGGTGGCGCATGTCGAGGCCGAGCGCAATGCAGCGCATCCAGCTATCGTAGATATCGACCGAAAGAAATCCGGCCGGCGGCGCCCCTCGCTGCTCCAGCGCCATCCATGCGTTTTCGACGCGCCGACCCGCAACCAGCATCGACTGTCCTCCCTGAACAGTGTTTCGGCGTTTCCTCAAACGGGCGGCCGTTGACGGCTCTTCCTGTGAACAGTGTCTCACAACTACGGAGCAATTGTAAAAAATTACAAAGTATAGCTCAGCCTTGCTGACTGTTTCGCCGCGGAACAGATTTGCATCCGGCCCTGATCCGATGCGGATCGGAACACGATGGGCGCAACGCCGGGAATTCCAAATAGCTCAATATGTTAGGTGTTTGGCACGGCTCTTGCTGTTCTCTTGTTCAATCGAACTACGAGCTACCATAAAAACAAAAAACTGTTTGGGGAGTGAACAGCCGATGAAAGCCGCGGTTCTGCATGCCTTCGACGACAAGCTGACGGCAAAGGAATTTGTCAAATACGAAGATGTCGCAGACCCGAAGATCACGCGTCCCTCGGACGTGATCGTGCGGATCGGCGGCGCCGGCGTCTGCCGCACCGACCTGCACATCGTTGAAGGGATCTGGCGGAGCAAGGTCGATGTCAATCTGCCCTACATCATGGGGCACGAGAACGCCGGATGGGTCGAGGCGATCGGGCCCGGCGTCGAAGGCATCAAGGTCGGCGACAGCGTGATCTGCCATCCGCTGGTGACGAGCGGACATTGCCTCGCATGCCGCCGCGGCAACGACATGCACGCGCTGGACAGTGCCTTTCCCGGCATCAATGCCAATGGTGGCTACGCGGAATATCTGCTGACCGGCCAGCGCTCGCTGATCAAGCTGCCGAAGACGCTGGCGCCGAAGGATGTCGCGCCCTACACCGACGCCGGCCTGACCGCCTACCGCGCTGCAAAGAAGGCGTCGCGGCATCTGTTGCCGGGGCAATATGTTGCGGTGATTGGCGCCGGCGGGCTCGGCCATATCGGCATCCAGGTTCTCGCGGCATTGTGCGCCGCCGAAATCATCGTCGTCGACCGCGACGACAAGTCGCTCGAGCTGGCCAAGACCTGCGGCGCGCATCATCTGGTGAAAGCTGACGGCAACGAAGTGGAAACCGTGCTGGCGAAGACCGGCGGCCGCGGCGCGGAGGCCGTGATCGATTTTGTCGGCGAGGGCGACGCCGTCGCCCGTGGCTTGGCGATGACGGCGAATGACGGCTACTACTATGTCGTCGATTACGGCGGCAAGATCGAGCTCCCGACCATCGACCTGATCACCTCGGAAAAGACCATCGTCGGAAACCTGGTCGGCACCTATGCCGAGCTGGTGGAGCTGATGGCGCTCGCCGATCGCGGTCTCGTCGATCTCCATACCAGGGAATACAAACTCAGCCAGGCCAACGATGCACTGCACGACCTGCATCATGGGCGCATTCACGGCCGCGCCGTGTTGATCCCATGATGACCAATTGCGAGGCGGTTCGCCTTTCTCCGGATGATTGGGTGGGGGTCATGACAAGCATGGATAGAGGCGATCAGCCGCCGCTGACCGCCGAGGAAGCTGCCGAACTGGAGCGGGGCCGGGAGCGAATGCTCGCGCGCCACAAGCTGATCGAGGCGATGATACGCAACAACGAACTGCAACTGCGCAACGAAAGCGCGCGCGGCGGAGCAGAAATCGAAATGCATTGCGCGCTGCGCGACAGCGCGCTGCCGGGCACTGGCGCCGCCGCCTTGCTGGAACTGGCACAGGCGACAGCGAGGTTCGAGGCGCTGAAGGTCGAGCACGAGCGGCTCGTCGCCGAGCGCGAATGGCTGAACGTGGCGCTATTGGAGTTCGAGAGCGGTCCATCGACCTATGACCACAACCGATCGGGACATGCATGATGAGCAAGAGCGGAACACTGCGCGCGGGACGCGCATCGGCTGGAGACGGCAAAGTGCCTCCGAACGCTCAGATCGAATTGAGCGAAGAAGATAGATCCAAAGATGCCTTCTTCGTTCAACTGGCCGACATCGCCGAGGCGATGATCGCCAGGCACGGCAAGGATTTCGCCATGGGCACATTGGTGCTGACGGCGCGGTTCATCGCCGAGGACAAGCCACTGACCAAACCTGCCGTCAACCACAGTTAGTTACGGCGGAGTTTGATCGAGCGGGGAGGTATCGAAGGGCGGGGGCGCCCGACGATACAGCGACCCAGACAATTTACGGCGGACGGTTCTGAAGAGTGCGTCAAGCAAGCGGGCGTCCGGGAATAAGGCGAGCAGCGAAGTCCACGCAATATTCAATGGATTCAATGGAGAAGGAAATGTCTGAAACTCTAACGCTGAACAAGATCGTAAATCAGAAGGGCATCAGTACCGCGGAGGCGGCCAATCGCGTCTCCGATCTCGGCTGGACGCCAAGCTACGTCCAGGAAGCGATGACCTTCCCGACCGACTACAAGATCTCGAAGGTTCCGCGCGATCCGATGAAACAGGTGCTGCGGTCCTACTTCCCGATGCAGGAAGAAAAGGACAACCGCGTTTACGGCGCGCTCGATGCGGCACTGCGCGGCGACATGTTCCGCAACGTCGAGCCGCGCTGGGTCGAGTGGATGAAGCTATTCCTGGCGATCATCCCATTCCCGGAAATCTCTGCGGCGCGATCGATGGCAATGGTCGGGCGGCTGGCGCCAGGCGAGGAGCTGCGCACCGGCTTCACCATGCAGATGGTCGATGAATTCCGCCACTCCACGATTCAGATGAACCTGAAAAAGTGGTATATGGAAAACTACATCGACCCGGCCGGGTTCGACATCACCGAGGCCGCGTTCGGCAAGTGCTACGCCACCACGATCGGCCGGCAGTTCGCCGAGGGCTTCCTGACCGGCGACGCCATCACCGCCGCCAACATCTATCTGACGGTGGTCGCCGAGACCGCCTTCACCAACACGCTGTTCGTCGCGATGCCGTCCGAAGCCGCCCGCAACGGCGACTACGCACTGCCGACCGTGTTCCTGTCGGTACAGTCCGACGAATCCCGCCACATCGGCAACGGCCACTCGATGCTGATGGCGATGATCCACGATCCGTCGAACCACCAATTGCTCGAGCGCGACCTGAAATACGCGTTCTGGCAGAACCACGCCATCGTCGATGCTGCGATCGGCACCTTCATCGAATACGGCACCACCAATCGCGACAAGAACAAGGAATCCTACGCGGAGTTGTGGCACCGCTGGATCTACGAGGATTATTATCGGACCTACATGCTGCCGCTCGAGAAATACGGCATCAAGATCCATCACGACGACGTCGCCGCGGCCTGGGACCGTATCGTCAAGAAGAACTACGTCCACAAGACCGCGCAATTCTTCACGGTCGGCTGGTCGTTCAACTTCTGGCGCATCGAGGCCCAGACCGAGAAGGACTTCGAGTGGTTCGAGCACAAGTATCCAGGCTGGTACGCCGAGTTCGGCGATTTCTGGAAGTGGCACGCCAAGCTGTCGGTGCCGGGCGAGAAGAACATCGCCTTCAACGGCGACGTTGGTTACGTCTATCCGCACCGCTGCTGGAGCTGCATGGTGCCTTGCCTGATCCGCGAGGACTTCTGCTGCGACGAGGTGGACGGCAAGATGTACACCTACTGCTCGGAAGGCTGCCGCTGGACGCACAAGGTGGCGTTCGCCGCCGAGTACGAAGGCCGCGCCACGCCGGCAATGGGTCGCTTCAGCGGACGCCGCGAGTGGGAGGAGTGCTACCACGGCTGGGATCACGCCGACGCCATGGTGGATCTCGGCTTCGTTCGATCCGACGGCAAGACGCTGGTGCCGCAGCCGCATCTGCGCTTCGAGCAGAAGGACATGTGGACCCTCGACCACATCCGCGGCAACACGCTGGGCAGTCCGCTGCGCGGCTTCCGCGCCCTGAAGGCCGGCGAAGAACGGGACGCCGCGATCGCCGAATATCGCAAGGGGTTCAAGATCAACCCCTGCAACTAGGCCGAATGGGGAGAGGGGACCGCGTTCGCGGTCCCCTCGAACCGCCGCCCAAAGCGCCAATCCCCGCATTCAACGCAGGCCGCAAGATCATGTCGCAAATGACGACCACCACGTACAAGGTCCGGCTCGAACCGGTCGGCATCGAGATGGATGTCGAAGAGGGGGAAACCGTTCTCGACGCCGCCTTCCGCCAGGGCATCTCGCTGATGCACGGCTGCAAGGAAGGCCAATGCGGCTCCTGCAAGTCCAGGCTGATCAGCGGCGAAATCGAACTGCTTAAATATTCCACCTTCGCGCTGCCCGATTACGAACGAGAGACGGAGCACATTCTGCTCTGCAAGACCCACGCCTACAGCGATATCGAAGTCGAACTTCTGAATTTCGACGAAGACCTGCTGTCGCATGCGATCGCAGTAAAGGGTTTTGAGGCCACGGTGAGCAAGGTCACCGCGCTGACCCACGATATCCGCCTGCTGGAGATCGAACTCGACAATCCGATGAAATTCTGGGCCGGGCAATATATTGATCTGACGCTGGTCGATGCCGGCGTGACGCGCGCGTTTTCGATGGCGAATGCGCCGGTCAACGGCAAGCATCTGTCCTTCATCATCAAGAAATATCCCAACGGGGCATTCTCGTCGCAGCTCGACCGCGCACTGCAGCCGGGTGCACCGCTGCAGGCGAAGGGGCCATACGGCACCTGCTTCCGGCGTGAGGGACGAACCGGGCCGATGCTGCTGATCGGCGGCGGTTCCGGCATGTCGCCGCTGTGGTCGATGCTGTGCGACCACGTGCAGAGCGGCGATCAGCGGCCGGTGCGGTTCTTCTATGGCGCGCGGACGCGGGCCGACCTGTTCATGCTCGACGAAATCGCCGCGATCGCGGCGGCGCATCCCGACTTCGAGTTCATCCCGGCGTTGTCGCACGCCACCGCAGAAGATGATTGGCAGGGCGAGACGGGATTCATCCATGAAGTCGTGCAGCGCCGGCTACGCGACGAGGCGCTGAGCGGCACGATCGATGCCTATGGCTGCGGTCCCGTGCCGATGATCGATGCGCTGCTGCCGGTCCTGCAGATGGCCGGCGTCGAGCCCGACCACATCTATTTCGACAAGTTTACGCCAGCCACGCGGTGACGGCATCCTCGCCCCACCGTGCACAACAACCGCAACAACAATCGAAGACATCTCCAGGGAGGACACCATGAGCGCAACCCCACAGCAAGTGCATCAGTCCGGCGCCGCCGGTGCCGCGATTTTTGCCGGTTCCGACAGCCGGAAATACAATTATTTCGAGCCGAAGGGCCGCAAGGCAAGCCATTACGAGGATATGACCGTCGACGTCCAGCCGGACCCGGAACGCTATCTGCTGCAGGACTGGATCATCTCGTTCCCCGACGGCACTCCGACCTATTCGAAGACCTGGACCAAGGCGCTGAGCTCGAACTGGCACCAGTTCCGCGCGGTCGATCAGGAGTGGGAGCGCACGCATTACCAGCGCCAATCGACGATCTGCGGCATGGTGCAGGGTGTCATCGAAAATGCGCGGAAATCGGGCGCGCCGAAGCGCTTCGACAAGGCGTGGGTCAAGGTGCTGCGGGATCATCTCGGCGCCTACAAGCATGCCGAATTCGGGCTCGGCACCTCGTTGATGCAGGCGCAGCGCTATGGCTACACCCAGATGGTCAACAACGCGATTCTGACCAACTCGTCCTACAAGATGCGGTTCTCGCAGGATCTCACGCTATACCTTGCCGAGATCGGACTCGATATCGAAGGCTTCGACGGCAACGCCGGCAAGCAGCACTGGCTCGAGGATCCGATCTGGCAGGGCACCCGCAAGTCGGTCGAGGCGATCATGGGCGCGACCGACTTCCTCGAACAGTATTTTGCGATCAACCTGGTGTTCGAGCCGCTGGTCGGCGAGCTGTTCCGCAGCGGCTTCATCATGCAGATGGCGGCTTCGCAAGGCGACTTCGCGACGCCGTCCGTGGTCGCCGCCGCCGAAGCGGACTACGAGCGCAACCTCGCCAACACCGTCGAACTGATCCACATGCTGACGCATGACAAGGATCACGGCACGCATAACAAGGGACTGTTCAACGGCTGGATGGCGCACCACGGCGCGCTCGCCCACGAAGCGGCATCGAACCTGCAACCGATCTGGTCGCAGCCGCGGGTCAAGGTGTCGGGCTTTGCCGAGGCGCAGTCTCTGGCGAAGAACCGCATCGAGGCGATCTGCGCGCAGGTCGGCCTTAAGGCGCCGTGACACGGCTGTGCTGACAAACCAATCCGAAACCGGCGCAAGCCAGTCACCCTCTCAGGAGAATGCAATGTCCGAAGTCCAGGCCAATATCTTCAAATCGATGAAAGATATCAAGTTCGAGGACACCATATCGCACCAGTGCGGTGTCACCATGAACGACAGCGTCGAGGCCCGCGCCATCGCCGAAGTGATGGAGCCGAAGAAGGGCGTCACCGTCACCTACATGCCGGCGATGATCCGGATCGATGGCGAAGGCAAGCTGGTGTTCAAGATGAGCGAGATCAGCGAGGCGCTGGGGCGCGAGATGACGCCCTACATCTTCGAGATTTCGACCTCCACGCATTATGGCCGCATGGTGATGGTCGACGACGATACCGTTGTCTGCTTCGGCGATATGAACGAAGCGCTCGCCTATATCGAACACTGATCGAGGCCGGCCGGCGTCCGCGCCGGCCCGCCTTGCTGCCTCAGGTAATCAAAGGATTAGAAACAATTGCCCAACGTGGCGGGATAGGGAGAAGCGCGATGTACAAGACGGCATCCGGAGAAGAAATCTTTGTGATCGACGGGCACACCCATTTCTGGGACGGCAGCCCTGCCAACCAGAAGAATATTCATGGCAAGCAATTCATCGAATGTTTCTATGCGTATCATGCCAATCTCAGCCCGCCGGCGGAGAAATGGCCGTTGGACAAGTTCGAAAAATACGACGCCAAGACCATGCATGACGATCTGTTTATCAACGGCTACGACGACATGGCGATCCTGCAGCCGACCTATCTGACCGATTTCTACAACCACGGCTTCAACACCACCGAGCGCAATTCGGCGCTGAAGAAAAGTCATCCGGAGCGGTTTATCCTCAACGGTGCGTTCGATCCGCGCGACGGTAACAAGGGGCTCGAGGATCTCCATGCCAAGGCCGAGAAGTATCAATTGCAGGGCGTCAAGCTCTATACGGCGGAATGGCGAGGCGAATCCAAGGGCTATCGGCTCGACGACAAGGAAACCTACAGATTCCTCGAGGCGGCGCAGAAGCTCGGGATCAAGAACATTCACATCCACAAGGGCCCGACCATTATCCCATTGAACAAGGACGCGTTTGACGTCGGTGATGTCGATGACGTGGCGACCGCCTTTCAGGATCTCAACTTCATCGTCGAACATTGCGGTCTGCCGCGGCTCGACGATTTCTGCTGGATCGCGACGCAGGAGACCAACGTTTACGCCGGCATCGCGGTGGCGCTGCCGTTCATCCACACCCGGCCAGCCTATTTTGCGCATGTGATGGCGGAGTTGTTGTTCTGGGTCGGCCCTGACAAGATCCTGTACGGCAGCGATTACGGCATCTGGACGCCGAAATGGCTGATCGACAAGTTCATGGCCTTCGAGATTCCGGAGGAGATGACCAAGGAGACCGGCTCCGTCCTCACCCTCGAGAACAAGAAGAAGATCCTCGGTCTCAACGCCGCGCGGATCTACAATATCGACATCGAGGCGCAGAAGAACAAGATCGGCGCGGCGGGCGGCTATGCCCATCTCGCCTCCGCTCGCGCGGCGGAGTAGCCGCCATGACGGCCAGGACGATTGCCGATCGCAAGGCCGAAGTCTGGGCCCGGTTGCAGACCGTGACCGACCCGGAACTCGACGAGCCGGTCACGGACCTCGAATTCGTCACTCGGGCCGATGTGGACGCGCAGAACCGCGTCCACATCGAATTCCGGTTGCCGACCTATTGGTGCGCGGCGAACTTTTCATTCCTGATGGCGGACGACATGCGCACGGCGGTGAAACAATTGCCGTGGGTCAACGCGGTGAGCGTCACGCTCGGCGAGCACATGTATGCCGACAAGATCAATGCCGGCCTGGCGCAGGGGCTCTCCTTTCAGGAGACTTTCGGCGTCGAGGCTGACGGCGATCTCGACGAACTCAGGCGCACGTTTCTGGTCAAGGCGTTCCAGCGCCGGCAGGCGGCGCTGCTCGCATATCTGATCGCCGATGGATTCGCGCCGGAGGTGTTGGTCGGGCTCACCCTCGGCGAACTCGCGGCGCTGCCGTTCGACGAAGCGGGCGACCGGTTGCTCGCACGCTATCTGCAGCGGCGTCCGGTGGTGGCCGCCGTGACCGAGCCGCTCGCGTTCCTCGATGCCGATGGCGATCCGCTGCAGAGCGAGACCCTGCCGACCTATGTCCGCGCGCTGCGGCGCGTCGACGTGAATGCCGAATTCAACAGTGCCCTGTGCCGCGGTCTGCTGCACGCCCGCTTCGATACCGAAACGCCGTTCACGCCCCGGCGCGCCGGACAAGCCGCCGAACCACCCGAACTGTCCGTGCAGCGCGTGCAACTATAAGGAAAGCGACGATGGCAAAGATGATGCTCCATGATTCCCAGGCGCGCGAAGCACTCGCACGCGGCGTTGCAAAGCTGGCGAAGGCGGTCAGCGGCACGCTCGGCCCGAAGGGCATGAATGCGGTGATGGACCGGCCGATCGGCACGCCGATCGTGTCGCGCGACGGCGTCAGCATCGCCGCCGAGATCGAGCTGGAGTGCCCGTTCGAGAATATGGGCGCCCAGGTGCTGCGCGAAGTCTCGAAGCAGACCAACGAGGTTGCGGGCGACGGCACCACGACCGCGACCGTGCTGGCGAACTACCTCGTACAGGACGGTTTGGCGCTGCTGGCGGCCGGCGCCAACCCGGTCGAACTGGTTGAAGGGCTTGAGCTCGCCGTGGACGAGACCATCTCGGCGCTGAAGCGATCCGCGAAGAGCGTCGACGGCGCCAAGGGCATTCGCGCCATCGCCACCATCGCCGCCAACGATGTCAGGCTCGGCGCCATGGTCGCGGAGGCCTTCGAGCGCGCCGGCAATCATGGCATCGTCGCCGTCGAATTCGGCTCAACCGTCGAGACGACGCTGGAAGTGGTCGAAGGCAGGGCGTTCGAGCGCGGCTATCTCTCGCATCACATGGTCACCGACGTCGAGCGGATGCAGGTGGTGCTCGACGAGCCGTATATTCTGATGACGGATCACAAGATTCTCGCCATCGACGAGTTGAAGGGGGTGTTTGCGCTGATCGAAAAGAGCGGCCGACCGCTCCTGATCATCGCCGAGGAGGTGGCGCCCCCGGTCATCATGATGCTGCTGTCGCGACGCGAGAAGAATAATTTCAAGGTCGCGGCGATCCATCCGCCGGAATATGGCCATTGGCGCAAGGCGATGCTGGAAGACATCGCGGTGGCGACCGGCGGCCGGGTCATCTCCAAGGATCTCGGCGGCACCGTCGAGCGCGCCAGTCTCGAGGATCTCGGCTCCGCGCGGCAGGTCCGGATTTCGTCGTCGAAGACCCTGATCACTGCCGGCCATGGCAAGCCGAAGATGGTTGAGGCCCGGCGCGAGCAGGTGTCGCGGCAATACGAAGCCGCGCCGGAAAACATCGAGCGCGACAAATTTCTGGAGCGGCTCGCCAAACTGTCCGGCGGCACCGCGATGATCCTGGCCGGCGGCGCGACGCCGGTGGAGCAGAAGCGGCGCGCGCAGCTGATCGAGGATTCGATCAATGCGACGCGTGCGGCGATCGAAGAGGGCGTCGTGCCCGGAGGCGGCGTGGCGTTGATCCGGGTAGCCGCGGAGCTCGACGGCTTGATCAATCGGCTGGAAGGCAGCGCGAGGCAGGGCGCCGAACTGGTGCAGCGTTCGCTCAGTCAGCCGCTTGCCTGCATCGTTGCCAATTGCGGACGCGGCGACAGCAAGGCTGCGGTTGAGAAGGTCGCCAAGGCCAGCAATGGCTACGGCTTCGACGCCCGCACCGGCACCACGGTCGACATGATCAAGTCCGGCATTATCGATCCGGTCAAGGTCAGCTACTGCGCGATGCGCAATGCCGGCTCGGTGGCGGCTCTGATCCTCACCACGCAGACGCTGATCGCCAAGAGGCCGGACAATTACGATCCGACGTCGGGGCCGGCCATCGGCGGTGGCGCGGAGTTGCTTTGATATCGTCATTGCGAGCGAAGCGAAGCAATCCAGGGCAACGGCGCAGACTGGATTGCTTCGTCGCAAGAGCTCGTCGCCATGACGAACGTCCCGTCACCGCGGCGCGGTTTGGCCGAGTGCGCGATACACGGTGTTGCGGGAGACGCCGAGACGTCGGGCGGTTTCGCTGACGTTGCCGGCGGTCTCGGCATAGACCGCGTGGATCGTGGCAAGCTGGATCTCCTGCAACGAGCAGGGCTTCGGCTGCGCGACCTGACCGATTGCGGCTGCTCCGCCGGACTGCTCGAGCAGGCAGTCGGAGCAGGCAAGGGTATGGCGCGCCAGGATGTTGCGCAGCTCGCGGATGTTGCCGGGCCACGGCCGCGCTGCGAGATCGGCCATGGTTTGCGCTGCGATTTCACAAGTCGGATCGATGCCATCGAGCAGATGCTGCACAATGGACTCGAAGTCCGTGCGCTCATTCAGGCGCGGCAGCGTCACTTCGAGCGTGTTGAGGCGATACAGCAGGTCTGAGCGAAAGCGCCCGGCGGCGATCGCCTTGTCGAGCGCGGCATTTGTCGCCGAGACCAGGAAGATATCGACCTTGGTTCGGGCGCCGCCGATCGGGCGCACGGTCCAGTCGTCGAGCAGCCGGAGCAACACGGCTTGCAGCGCGACCGGCATGTCGCCGATCTCGTCCAGAAACAGCGTACCGCCGTCCGCTTCCTTGACCAGCCCGGTCGCGCCGCCGCGCCGCGCGCCGGTGAAGGAGCCGTCGGCATAGCCGAAAAGTTCGGCCTCGATCAGGCTTTCCGGCAACGCCGCGCAATTCACCGGGACGAAGGCGCCGCTGCGCCCGCTGGCGGCATGGGCATGCCGCGCCAGTTGTTCCTTGCCGGTGCCGGTCTCGCCGCGGATCAGGATCGGCATCTTGCGGGCTGCGGCGATCTCGACCCGGCGCACGATCGCCTGCACGGCGGGATCGGCCGCGACGAAATTTGTGGGGGACGCGTGCGGCTGGACTGCGCGCCGCTGTTCAGCTTCGGGGGAGCGCGGCATCGGCTGTTTCGCAGCAGGCGCCGAGGCAGTCTTGCGCGCCTCCTGCGCGGGCGCTTGCCGGGACACGCTGCGATCGATGCTCGCCGCGCGCCGCCTGGCGTGCAGCACGATGATCGCGCCGATGCCGGAGCTTTCGCTAGCGACGAAATCGAAGCTCGCATTCGGCAACAGGCCACTCAGGCGTGCTGGCCACTCGTCGAAGCCCAGTGTTTTCAGGAACCGGGTTGGCGGCTCGTCGCCGGCACCGCGGTTGACGTCGCGGATTGCCTTCAGCGCTTGCTCGCTGGCATGCAGAATGGTGCCGCGACGATCCACCAGCACGCAATCGTCGTTCGCCCAGATCGCCCGCTTGGCGAGGAAGTGGTGCAGCAGCAATTCGTGATCCTGCTTGATCGAGCGGGCGAGAACGCTTTCGACATGCTGGCCGACCGAAACCGCCAACGCCAGGCTCTGCGGATTGAAGGTTTCCGCGGGCCCGGAAATATCCACCACGCCGAGCAGCTCGCCGTCAGTGGGTTCAAAGACGGGGACCGCGGCGCAGGTCCATCGCTGCACCTGCGAGCAGAAATGCTCAGCTCCATGAATCTGAACCGGCTTCGCCTCCGCCATCGCAGTCCCGATCGCATTGGTGCCGATATCGGCTTCGCTCCATCGTCCCCCGTGTTCGAGGTGAACCGTTCGTCCGGCCTCGATCACCCGAGCGTCGCCCTCGGTATCGATGATCAGCCCGGAGGGATCGGTGAGGATCATGATCGAGTTGGCGTCGCTGAGGAACGTTCGCGAATTCTCCAGCGCATGACGGGCGGCGTGACGGAGCCGCGCATGCTTGGAGCGGTGGCGGAACAGCTCGGCTTCCGCGACCAGGGGCGCCATCGCCCGATCGACGGTGACGCTATGGTTCCTTGATCGCTGCCAGGAATTGACCACCGACGGCCTGAGATCTGTCGGCAACGCGCCGCGCTCGACGAATTTTTCCCATGCGGCCCTTACGTCTCGCTGGTTCATGCCGGATCCTCTGACGCCACAACGTCCAAAACCTGGAAATCGACAGGTCCTGCGCAGTCACCCGAATGTGGATTGGGTCGCCATCATCGCCAATGCTGTTGCGCAAAGCGCAAGCTCTGACCTCACCAAGGCATTCCAAGTGGCCGCCTTTGATCGCGTCCAACCCTGTGGTGGTCACTTTGGAAAAGCATCTAAGGCGCTACTCGACGCAACAACCCATTCCGCGCTCACTTCCCAGACACAACGGCGGCTCTCAGGTCCGCCTTGCAATCAGCCTATACTTCTTCGCTTCAAGCGCAAGAAAGAGTCAGCGGCAGCGATCGGTGAAGTAAAAGAATCGATGCTGCGTTGCGGCGTTCGCGAAGTCCGGCAGCAAGCATCGGCGGATCGTTCGCACAAGCATCACGGTCGCGGCTAGTTCAGCAAGATCTTCTCAGACCGAATGCGATGCCGATATGGCATCCAATCTGCGTGCCGATTGATCGATGAAGCGATTTGAACGATCGATCGACATACCGTTTTTCTACATGCAATTATACACGTATAGATTGTATAACCTGAGCCGGCCCGTCACTGGCTAAAACGTCGTGACGGCAACCAGATACCGGCTACCGGCAATCTGTGTTGCTCCCTGTTGAGAAGCTGAGGACGTCACCATGACAATGTTCGCGACAACCGAAGCTGCGGTAGCGCGCGCCGGCGCTCCGACGGCGGGCGTCGGATACGCGGCCCACTTGCCCTCTGCTGCAAACGTCATGACGGGAGATGACAGCGCCGACGCACCGATGCTGCAACGCTTGCAGCGGACAGCGAGCGCTTCGATCCGGGCGCGGCAATTGAAGCGACAATCGGAGATGATCGCGTCCAGCCCCGCCGCTTTGTCGCTGCAACGCTTTCGGCAGATGGCGAACAATTCTCCGCAGGCGCTGCAATTGAAGCAGCAGGCGGAGAATATGACGGTCAGCGCCACTGGCGAAACCGGACCGCCGCAGTTCCGCTCCGACCGACAGCACTGGCGTCGCATCAGCCCCGCCCCCACCCGCGCGGCAGAGGTCGCCGAGGCGCCCGGCGCCGTGTTGCAGGCGGTCTGGAAGCCTGACGCGGAACAAGAAGACCTGTACCGGTGGGACGCCGTGATCGATGGCAAGCAGTGGTACTACGACGCCTCGACAAACAAGTATCGCTACGTCGTCGTCGATGAACACGCTTTGACCTTCGCCGGGCTCAACGATGCGTTTGAAGTCGATGACGAGGAAATCGAGGATCTCGACTTGATGACCGGCAAGGTCAAGACGCAAGCCAACAAGGATCTCTCTTACGGTTTCTACTTTAACGCCGCGGATGACGACGCTCTGCAACGCTTTGATCCGTTGAGCCTGAAGCAGAAGCTCACGGACCAGGCGTCGGTACATTGCCTCAATTACATCTTTATGGAAGATTCACTGGAGCTGGAGAAGGCGGCTGCCGCCGAGATAGGCAATGAAAAATCCGTGTTCCATAGCGCCACGGCATCGTTCGCGCTCAAGACGACGTTCGATGCAAAGCTTGCAGACACCCATTTTAGTATCAGGCACGACAACGGAGCGAACTTATTCGGTCTCGGTCCCGATCAATACGGCATCGAAGACGGCGGATATTGGGTTTCTCGAACCGAGGCCGCCAAGCTGACCCTTCGCCGCTTGCTGCGCCCGGCGATCTGGGCCGCCATGAATCACGAGATCGGATCGATCGTTTCCGAGAAGAAGCTGGAGAGCGCCGAAACCGCGCTTGACCTTGAAGGGCAGATTGCGGTCGGAAACATGACGGTCCGCTTCACGCCGCGGGTGGAGCGGTCGCGTCGGGGCGATTGCGTGGCTTTGGTCAGGATGTTTCAGGACGTGATTGCCCGACTGGACACGAGACAATTGCAGGCGGCCGTGATGGAGGACATGACCCCGACGTTTAGCGAGGCACTCCAGGAAAAGAACAAGGGCCTCGGTCATTCGCCGGATGCCGCGCGTAGCAATTTCGTCGCCGAATAGATCGCCAAATCCGGGACGTTGACCGAGGAGAAACTCACGGCCTACGCCGCCGCGACGGTGCGACGTTGGCATGCGCTTCTGGACTCCCGGGTGATGGTGGTGTTCGACGCCGCCGGCTTTGGGGAGGTTTACGGCAAGACGCCGTCTCTTCCAGAGGCCACGCCTGCCAATATGATGAGCGGACCGGTGGAGGAAGCGGGCAAGGAACCGGGGCTCCCCGACGAAACCTATGTCCTGATCAACGTCGACTCGCCGGACAACATCGTCACCCTCGCCCACGAACTCGCGCATGTGGCCGGCTATAATCCGACCGGCGTCGAGCCCAGCGGCCACTTCACCGACTCCACGAGCTACCAGCAGGCCGAAGCCGAGTATGGCCCCAAATTGCTGTTCGACGCCTATTACTTCGAGGTTCTGTTCCGCCGGCTCTCCGGCGGCTAGGTCGCCGGGGCCGCGTTCAGCCGCCATCCCTGTACGACTCCGGTCGGCCTGGTCGCAACCGGTGAACCTGCGGCAAAAAAGGTCTCATTGTACCTTGTATTGTGGATGGGACCGCGTTTGCGCTTTGACGTTTCGGCCGCATAAGGCTAACAGCAAGGCCGCATTGTCCGGTTTGACCGCCGGATCGATCAAACCCCAGACCGACCCGGTAACGGGCCCGACGATTTCGACGATCCCTCCCCGACGATCCAGGGGGTGGAGGTTCGCATCCTTTTCGGGCGCGCCACCATTGATGACCTCGCTTGCATTGCTCCCGGTTGGCACCGAGACCCGGTCGCACAGGCAGCTCCTGCGATTGAGCAGGAGAAGCCCCCGCTCGTATTCGTTACTTCTACCCAGCCATTCATAAGGAATCACCATGGCCAAGATGACCAAGACCCAATTGATCGAAGCGCTCGCCGAAGCCAGCGGCGTGTCGAAGAACGACGTGAAGTCGGTCGTCGAGAACCTCGCCACCGTCGGCTACAAGGAGCTCAGCGAGTCCGGCGAGTTCACCGTCCCCGGTTTCGCCAAGCTCTCGGTCGTCAACAAGCCGGCCACCGAAGCGCGCGAAGGCATCAACCCCTTCACCAAGGAGCCGATGCAGTTCGCCGCCAAGCCCGCCAGCAAGACCGTCAAGGCGCAGCCGCTGAAGGTCGTCAAGGACGCCGTCTAAGGCAGAATTTTCCCGCTGTCCGCAGCAAGCGGACAGCGGGATGCCTTCTTCCGTGTGCGTGCAATAAATACAACCGCAAGCTTTGTTTTAGCCTGACTTTCGTTAGACTGCCTCCCGATGGCGCTTCGCTGTAACGGAGATGGCGGTCATGGGCGGTTACGTTCAACACACCGACGCGGCGCGAATGTCGCATGCCTCGGCCATGCGCGCCGACCCGGCGCCCTCTGCAACATCCTCATCTTATGCCTCTCCACCGAATGGCAGCGCCGGAATGCAGCCGCTGCTGCAATTGCGCCGCGCCTTGAACGCGACGCCGCGCATGCAACACCAGCACGCCCTGCAGCGAATGTTGCATCGCGGTTCGGAGCGGGTGAACGAAACTGGCCGGGCGGCCCAGCCGGTATCGAGCGCCCCATCGATCATCCAGCGGAAGCCGCGCAAGGATGCCGATACCGGGCTGTGGCACGACGACCTGTTCCCGTCGCTCAAGCTCACCCAGCCCGAGGGATTTGATGAAAAACAATTCCTCCTGGGCGATGGCAAAGTCGTCTGGTGGGAGGACAACGAATATTATCTGGATCAGGATTGCGAAACACTCTATCAGCCGACGGCCGAGCTATCGTCCGATCGAACTCACTACATTCCCCTGGCCGCGGAGGGCACCCTTATCCTCAGTGTGTCCGACGTGCTGTCCGGCTTCGATACCCACAGCAAGGCATTGATGAATGATCCGGATCCATTGAAGCTCGATGGGGTGATCAAGGAAATCAATGCGGGAAAGGCAATTTACCCGATCCAGATCATACGCAGGCCGGACGGCAAATATTCGCTAAACCAGGGTCGACACCGTTTGCTCGCATCGAGAGAAATGGGATTTGAGGAGATCCCGGCGCTGGTGGAGGACGAGGGGACTCCACCCACGCTCGGTTTTGCGAAGACGGTCACGCTGTCAAAAGATCGTTCGGCTTCAAGCCGAGATACCAATCGGAATACCGTCGTCAGCGAGTCGAGCTCGATGGAGAGCACTTTGGAACCTGCGATAGAAACCGGATTCGGCACGCATTTCGGTAGCAGCGCGGTGCACCTTGAGATGCAGATACCGCCCGCTAAGGATGCTGAGAGCGACAGACTGTCGGGTTACCATATCATTGAAAATGGCTATCAGGTCCATAACGAGCGCTGGATCGAGTCCACCTTCAACAGTGTGAAATCGACTCCAACGAGATTGTATGAGCTGGCACAAATGATGATGGTCGAATTCGACGACGTCGATCGCCGGATGAAGAAGATCTATCTGTCGTACCTCATCGACATCAACCATCGAGTGGCTACGCAGCCGATGTTCGAAAGTGAATCCGACGAACTTGAGACGTTTCTGCATGAAAACGCCTGACGAACCGGCAAGCGTTATGGGCTTTCACCCGCCCAGAAACTTTCCATCCTTGTGCAGCTCCTTGCGCACGCCGTCGCGCAGGTCCTGCGCTTCGATGATGGGCGGCTCGCGTACCACCGCCTGCAGACAGGCATAGCGCAGCACGTTGATGATGCTGCCGCCGGACAGTTCATGCGCCTGCGCCAGCCGGCGCAGGTCGATATCCGCTGCGAGCCGGTAGGGCTTGTCGGCGAAATTGTCCTGCCAAAGGCGCAGCCGCTGCTCGGCATTGGGCATCTTGAACAGCGTCACCGACTGGAAGCGGCGGGTGAAGGCTTCGTCGAGTTGCGCGCGCAGATTGGTGGCGAGGATCACGACGCCGGGAAAATCCTCGATCCGCTGCAACAGATAGGACACTTGCTGATTGGCCGCGCGGTCGTTGGCGTTGCGGGTCTCGGTGCGCTTGCCGAACAGCGAATCCGCCTCGTCGAAGAACAGGATCCAGTTGCCGTGCTGGGCGTGATCGAACAGGCTGGCGAGATTCTTCTCGGTTTCGCCGATATATTTCGACACCACCTTCGACAGGTCGATGCGATAGACCGGCAGCCCCGTCAGCCGGCCTAGCAGCGCCGCGGCCATCGTCTTGCCGGTGCCGGGTGACCCGTAGAACACGCAGCGATAGCCCGGCTTCAGCCGCTTGTTGAGCTTCCAGCCGCGCATCAGCCGGTCGTGATGGCGGATCCAGGCGATGATGTCCTGCAGGTCCAGCCGGGTCGGCTGGTCGATCACCAGATCCTCCCAGTCGAACGGCGTGGTGATCAATTGCGCCGGAAATTCCGAACTGTACGGCGGACGATAGGATCTTCCCGTGCTGAGGCGCTCGACATATTCCGCCGTCAGCCGCAGGGTCGAAGACATCGGTGGCTCGTCGGTGTGGCGGTGGTCGAGCTGCAGGATGTTGCGGCGGTGAAAGGCGTGCTCGGCGCCGAACAAAGGATGGTAGCGCAAGCGCGCCGCGATGTTGCTGCCGGCCAGCATGAACATCGCGGTCTCGCCGGTCGGCAGGAAGCCGGTGTGCGACTGCCCGGTGACGCCGCCGAACTCGCTGAACCTACGCTGCACCGACTGGTTATGGATCAGGAAGGGGTCGAGCGTCTCCGGCTTGATATGCGGCAGATAGGCCAGGATCAGCACCAGCCGTTCCGCCGCATTCAGCTCGAATTCGCGGAGCACGGCGGCGTAGGGCGGGCTCAACCGCGGCAGCGGCGGCGCCGGGAAGTGATCGAGCGGATCGGGGCCGGTGCCGGGCTGGCCGTGCTGCTGGAAGCGCATGGTGAGAATGTCGCTGAACCAGGCGATCTCGCGGTCGATGACGGCGGCGTTGGTGAGCAAGGTATCGGCGTTCATGGCGCTACCAGGTGACGTGAACGGGGGCCGGCATCCACGGCGCCAGCAGGATCGAAATGCTCCACGGCACCTGATCGACCAGCACGTCGAGCGTCCTGCGCTGGACGCGCAGCTTCCAGCCGTCATCGACGCGCTGCAATTTGCCTTCGCGCTGCAGGAAGGTTTCGCGCAAGCCGGCGACCGAGGTGCCGCGCAGCACGGTCCAGTTGTCGAGCATCGATCGCAGCAGGAGCTCGCCGAGCCGGCGCTCTTGATCGGTCATGACGATGGCGCGCGCGACCGGCGTGGCGGTGGGCACGCCGCACAGGATCTTGTTGAGCACCAGCAGCGGCTCCGGCGCGGCGCTGCGGCCATCGACGAGATATTGCAGCAGATGTACCGCGCGCGAGATGGCGTCGCGATCGCGCAGCCGCGGGCGCTTGCGATCATCGACGTCGAGCCAATCGAGTTCACGAAACAGATGCGGCAGGAAGGGTGACGCCAACACCAGGCCGGCATTGCCGATATAGATCGGATCGCCGCGCGCGTGGTCGTCATCCTCGACCAGGCTGAAGGCGGTCTTGCTAGTCAATGGCGGCGGCGGTGTCCGGCGTGGCGGCGCGTCCGGGCGCGGTTGCAACGGCGGGGCATTGGGCCCGGCCTCGATTGACGCGCCGGCTGTCGCCGCGGTTTTCTCGTGTAGCGCGGCGGCGAGCCGGCTGTTGCCGGCGGCCCTGGCCAGTTCGCTCGCCTGCGCTCGCCATTGCGTCGCCACATCGCCGCCGAAGGCCGCGACGCGGGCCAGAAAATCGGCGACGAGCTGTTCGACCGAACGCTCGATGCCGCGATGCGCGGCGAGAAAATCGAACAGCATCGCCCACACTTGATCCCGTGCTTCCCCGGTGCCGGCGCCGTGGGGGGCGACCTGCCGCCAGGCCGACAGCAGGATCTCGGCGGCACCCAGCAAGGCGTGATGCTGCCGGGGCTCGATCACCTGGCCGAGCCGCAGCAGCGCGGCGCCGGGCAGCGCGCGGATCCATCGCGCGCGCTGGCGCGGGTCCTGGGCCAGTTGCCGGACCAGATCGCCGACGTTGTCGGCGTCGTCTTGCAGCGTCTGGATGAGGGCGGCCGCCAGAACGTCATCGGGCATGGCCTGCGGTGGCGGCGTGTGGCCGTCGGTGGCCGCCGGGCGCGCGTTCTCGCCAAGCAGAAACTGCAGCACGACCGCGCGCCGCGCCGCGGCGCCGGCCGCAGCCTCGCTGGTCTCTTCGGTCAGCAGCAGGTCTTGCAGAACGAAAGCCTCCTCGTCGGGCAGCCAGTCCGGCCATGATGCCGCGCTGCCCTCGAACTCGCCGGAGGCAGCCACGGCCAGTTGCGCGAAATCGATCACCTCGCCTGCCAGCATCGCGACCAGCACCGCAGCGTAAAAGCTGCGGCGATCGCGGGCTTGCCAGGCGAACCGCGCCAGCGACGCGCGAAACGGATCGGCCTCGGCCGCCGCCGGCAGCAGGCGCAGCAACAGCGCACGCAAGGCGGTTTCCGGCAGCGCCTGTGCCAGATGCTTTCTCGCCTTGGCGGGGCCTGGGCCCGGCGTCCCAGCAAAGATGGCGCGCAATGTCTCCGGCGCCAGCAGGGCCAGATCCGTCAGGCGGAGATCGCTTTCGTCGTCTGTCGGTGGGGTGTCCGGCAGCCGCCCGTGTTGCAGGATGTGGCGCAGCAGACCGCCGTGGTCGAGCGTCGCGAAGCCAGGCCTGTCAGGCGATACGGCCGTTCCTCGGTCGTCGCCAAGGGCGGCCGGTGTTTCGCCGGCGAGTTCGCGGATGATCGCCGGCAGCGAGGCCGCCGATGTGAGGTGCGACTCGATCGCCGCCAGCGCGCGCCGCAGCGTCTCGATCAGATCGCCGAGATCGAGGCCCTCGCTCTGTGCCATGCCCTGCAGCAGCGACAGCACCAGGCTCTTGCGATTGAATTGAGAGCCGGGATTGCCCATGACGTAGTTCAGCACCAGCAGCCACAGCAGCCGGTTGAAACGCCGGTCGTCCAGCGCCACCAGCGCGGTGACGCGATGCACGGCCCGGATATCGACCAGATAGGCGACGATCAAGGCGGCGTGCTCGGGCTCCAGCAGATGCAGCAGCCGTACCAAAGCGGCCTCGCTGAGCCGATCGACCAGCCGGGCGATCAGCCGGGCGTCGTGGCGATGGCTGCGCATGAAGTCGCGCAGCCGGTCCGGATGATCCTGCAGAAGGCGAAGCAGGCCTTCATCGAAAGTCCGGTCGGCCAGGTCGAGCGCGGAGGATAGCGTGCCGCTCAACAGCTCGTCGAGCGACGGCCATCTGGCATCGACCTCCTGGATGGTGAGGGCGACGGCACCGGGCTTCGCCTGTTCGCTGAAGGCCGAGCGGCTCGCGTCAGCGATGCCTTCGACCTGCAATTCCTGCAGCAGCTCGTCGAGTGCCGCGGGCAGCGACGAGGTCGGTGCCTGATGCCGCTTCATCTGCTGCAGGCCGCGCCGCAGGGTCTCGATCAGTTGCTGATAATCGAGCGACTCGGATTCCGCCAGGCCCTCCAGCAGCCAGCGCAGGAAGCTGCGGCGGTTGAACTGCGAACCGGCGTCGCGCAACAGATAGCTCAGCACCAGGATCCACAGCAGGTGCTCGAAGGCGGTGTCGCGCAGGCTGAGCAGCGGCTCCACGCGGTGGATGCGATGAAGATCGAGCATGTAGGCCAGGATCAGCGCGGCGTGTTCGGGCGTGACCAGATACAGCAACCGCTGCAGCGCGGCGTCGTCGAGCTGCAGCACCAGGCGCTCCAGCAGGCGCCGGTCCTGCGAGTGACGCCGGATCAGGCTGACCAGCCCGGCCGGATCGTCGCGAATGAGCTGCTGCAACAGGGTTTCGACCGAGAATGCGGCGCCGCTTTGCCAGAACGGCAGCGTGCCCTGAGACAGATAGTGCTGCAGCAGCTCGAGCCGGGACGTCGTTTCGGAATAGAAGTGGTCGTCGGCTGAATCCGCTGCGCTGCGCAGCGCGTCCTGGAGGGCGGCGCGCAACGCCGTGTACAACGCGTCTTCGGCGGCCTGGGCAAAATTGTCGAGCGGCAGCTCGCCGAGGTCGATGTCCAGCCGCGCGATCCGGATGCGCTGCTCCGGCACCGCGAATTCGTCGAACACCCGCTCGATCACCGGCAGCAACCGCTGCCGGTTGATGTCGCTGATCCCGGCCTGCAACGCCAGCGCCGCTGCTTCGCTGTCGGTCCGGATGTCTAGGGTTTGCTGCCGGATGGTGTGGGGCATCGTCAAATCGCACCTCCATTGGGGGCCCGGTCGTGATTATGCCGGTGGTGCATCAGGAACCGGCGCAGCCGGTCCGAGGTGATGATGATCTCGTTGCGATCGCCGCGCCGCAGCGCCCAGCGCCAGCCGCCGTACAGCGTCCTGAAGTGCCGCATTTCACGGAATGCCAGAAAGCAGTAGTCGATGGCGATATGCGCCGGCGTGTTGTGCCGGATGATCTCGCGCACCTCCGTCGACGAATTTGCAGCGTGCTCGTCACTGCGCGGCAGGACCGCGGTGATGGTGAAGCTGTAGACGAAGGAGCGCCATCGGGACGAGTCCGGATCGTCGTCGGTGCGACCGAACCGCAAGAGATTATGTTCGACGATATAGAGCTGCCGTGCATGGCGGTCGAGCGCGGCGGCCATGGTGCGCAACTGATCGATCACGGCGCAGGCGCGGCCGTGATCGGCGTAGCGACCGATGAAATACCAATGCGTCTGGTCGAGCGAGCGGCAGACCACGACGATGCCGTCGCTGCCCGGCAGCGCTCCGATCCGGAAATTCTCCGGCGTGGCGGCCGCGCGCAGGAAATCGCGCGTCACCTTCTGGCCGCGCAACGGCGAGGGGTGCAGCGCATCGTCGCGCGGCGGCGGCCGGCTGTCGGCGGGCGGCACGGTGAAATGGTCCTCGAAATAGTCCTCATAGCCCGCGAGCGGCGGGCCGATCGAGGCCTCGGTCTCGGCATCGACGATCTCGATGGAAAGTTCGGTCAGCAGATTGTCCTGCGTGGCGGATTCCTGCGCGTCCATGCCCAGTTCGATGCGGCACTTGATCTCCATGCCGGCGATGTTGACTGGCGACATCGGCGCCAGATAGTCGAAGCCGCGTCCGCGGTTGCGCGTGCTGGCCACCAGCCGGTGCAGCAGCGCCAGCTTGGCCTCGATCTCGCGCCGGCCTTGCTCGGCGCCATCATCGCCGTCGAGCGGCGCGCCCAGCGTCTCGCCATACAGCGCCAGCAGGAAGTCCAGCAGGCGATTGTGCCGCAGGAGGACCGGGTCGGAGCGGCGGATCAACGCTTTCAGGCCCGCGCGATAGTCCGGCTGCAACAGCGGCTCGACATCCGGCACGGTGCGCTCCAGATATTGAAAGAAGTAGGTCTGGTGCAGGTGGCGCTCGGTCGAGAACAGGTCGCGGACATGGGCGAGCTGGGCGAAGAAGTTCGCCAGCAACTGGTCGTAGACGAGCAGGTAGCCCTTGAGCTGTTTGGCCTGCGCCTGCCGCGCCGTCGGCGGGTTGTCGGGCAGGCCGTTGGCATTAATGCCATATGTGTTCGGATACTGGTTCTGCACCGAATAATAAGCCCGGAGGTCGCGCGGGCTGGCTTCCGGCACGGCGTAATATTCGAGATATTGCGGCGTCAGCGGATAGAGCCGGCGATATTCCGACCACAGGCGGTCGAGTTCGCGCTGGACGCGGGCGGGGTCGGGTTTCACGGCAACGCCGCGGCGGATCATCCGGATGCCATAGCCGGCCGGGCCGGGCCGGGGGTCGAGCTGCGGGATATGGCCATGCGGGATTGCAATGGTGCCGCCGGAATGGCTGCGCTCGGGGTCGCCGACATGCACCCTGAGATCCCGCAGCCCCGTGACGCCGGGGATGCGTACCAGCACCCTAATCAGGCCGGAGATGACGATATGCGTCGGCTGCGGCTGCAACTGCTCGTCGCCGATGAAGCCGTGGCGCAGCAGCGGGCCGTTGAAAATGGCCGTCGTCGTCATGCCGGCCGAAAGCAGGCTCTGCAGCGGCTGGCGTTGCAGCTCGGGCGCGAGAAAATTGCCGGCATTGAACAGCATCGCGGCAAGGATGGCTTCCGGCGCGTGGCGGTCATCGATCGAGGCGAGCGCGCTGATCCGCGTCGCCCAGGGCTGCAGCACATGGATGGCATGGACGTCCTCGCATAGATTGCGATGGCGGCCATAGACGCGCTCCGCCCGCGCGCGGATCGCGTCGGGCAGCACATCCGGCTCGCAGCCGCAGGGGTCGGCGCCGGGGGCATAGAGCGCGATGTCGTAGAGCCCGTTCACGGCCTCGGCCGTCCGCGCCTTGCGCGGCGTCAGCCAGGCATTGGCGACGCCGGCCACGCGGTCGACCAGCAGCTTGCGGTAGTCGTCCGGCGTGACCGGGTTGCATGGCAGGATGCGGCGCGGCACGAACAGCGCCTGCCGCCTGGTATCGATCCGGCCGCTGCGCGGATCGACCAGCAGCGCGTCGATCGGAAACCCGGCGCGGTAGGACAATTAGGTCAGCGCGTAGCAGAGTTGCTCGAGCGTGGTGACGCCGGGGTCGTGTTCGTTGTAGTCGGTCCAGATCTGGCCGGCGAGCTGCTGGATCCGTTCGGTGCCATGCTGCTTCAGCCACGCATAGTCGAGCCCGTGATTGGCGGGCGCGGCCGGGGTGATCGTCGATGGTTCGATACTCATGGTGCTTCGACCGGGCGCGCCTTACGACGTGCCATACTGTCATTTCTGCTGCTGTTTTTTCTTGTAGTTGATGTAGTCGTCCATGCGCTTGTTGCCGAGCACAAGGCGCGAAAGCTTTTCCAGTTTGGGTGCAAGCAAAGACGGTTTGGACAGCGGCTGGATGTGCTCCCGCGTGCCGCCCATCAGGTTTTCGAGGTTCGCGCTGACCGGCTTGACGACTTTGTCGTCCTCTGCTGCGAACGTTGGCCGGGCCGGCGTGTCGCGCTGCAGGCCGTATTTTCTCGCGGCGGTCTCTGCGAACAGCTCATCCGCATCCCTCTTGTTGCGTTGCTGCGCGAGAACATCGATTGCCGGCGGCGTCCCGGATTTAGCGACCGTTTTTGTGACATCGCGCGTCTGCTGAATTCCTTCAAGAACATGCCTCCCGAATTCTTCGTGGCTGCTCGTGGGGCTGTTCGGTTCGTTGAGGATGGCTGGATCGAGCCCGTTTTCGGCGAGAAGCTTGTTCAGGACGAGATGATTGGTTCGCGATGTACCATCCTTGAAGGCGTGCAGGGCTTCCAGCGATTCATAAAGCGCAATGATGGCGGAGAAGCGCGTGACGCTGTCGCTCGCGACATCCATGGCCATGTAATAGCGGTCGAGCAGGTCCTGAACGCGTTTGAAGATTCCTTCGGCGGGCATTGGAACATGGACGGTTGTGCCCCCTGTCACCTGATCCGGTGTAAGATTGTCCAGTCCCTTTTCCGCCAGGGCGGTCTGCTGCTTTGACCCCAGATTCGGCGGCAGAGACCAGGTCACTTCGGCGGTTCTCACGCCCTTCAGCATGGCGCTGGTGATGCCCTGGGATGCCAGCGTATTGATATGAACGTATTCTTCGGCGGTCAGCCGCGTATTCAGCCGGTCGCTGACGAAGGCATCGGCATCCATGTAGGCACTGAAGTGATTGCCGACCTTGGTCAGGGGGCCCTGGGCCTGAGTGCGGCGAAAGTCGTAATATTCGCCAGGATGCTTGATATTGTTGGTGCCGACGGAGGCCAAGGCGGCGTCGTGATCCTTTGCGTCGATGAATTCCCGCCATTTGTTCGGGCCCAGGACGTCGTACTGAATTCGGGTATTGATCAGCTGGCTAACAGTCCCAATGTCGGTATAGCTGGTCGGCTGGGCTTCCAGCCCGGAGAGGTAGCGCGCTAGCATCGCTTTCGAGGTCGATGCACCGAACTGCTGGAATAGCCATTCCAGTAACTGGGGCTGGGTCGTCAGCGTCCCGCCGCTGATCGCGAGCGGATTGGCGATCCTGGCCTGAACGATGGCGTTGCCGGTCCTTGCCGGTGATCGGACGCTTCGCAACTGGGCCAAGCTTTGGAACGACGACAGCCGCTCGCCCATCCGGTCCGCCTCGCTCTCCAGCGTTTCGTCGTCGTTGATTGCCACGCCCTTGGCCTGCATCGTCGGCTGCACGCGGCCCTGGCGCTGCTGCACGACGTGCCAGGCCTCATGCGGCAGATGTCGTTCCTGGCCCGGCGCGACATGGATGTCGGAGCCCTGCGCGAAGGCCAGCGCCTGCAATTGGCGCGGCTCGGGTGAATTGTAGTGCACGCGGACGTCGTCCATCGCTAGGCCGGAGAGGTTTTCCATGCCGGCCCTGAGATGGTCGGGCAGGCCGGTGCGGTTGCTGGGCTGCCGCTGCACCGTCTCGGGCCGGTGTACGGATTTCGTCTGCAGGAGATCGTCGTCATCGTCGGGCATTTCCGCGCGCTGCAGCGGCCGGTGCGACAGGGTCGCGGCCAGCCGCCGCTGGCCGAGCAGGGCCGGGCTGTGTTGCAGCGTGGCGCGTAGCTGGGTCTGCGAGTGCATCGCCGGGCTGCTGTCCAGCGTCGCCGCAAGCCGCATCTGCGCCGTCATGTCCGACGTCGGTTCGCTTTGTCGTGCAAGGATGGGAGGGTTGGATGGCTGTTCGGCCTGCGCTCGCTGTTGCCGTGGAGAGTCGTACTGCATGGCGGCCTCCGGTTTGTTCAGGCGTGTTCGCGATCGAATGTCGGCACCGTCGTGGTCGCAAGCGTCAGGTTGTGCTGCGGCGCCGTCGTCAGAAAATACCAGTCGAGCTGCCGGGGATCGGGCGCGTAGTCGAACCGGATCGTGATCAGCGCATCGACATACGAGCGGGTCTGGATGAATTCGCTGATCTCGTCTTCAGACGCGTAGTCGCCGGCCTTGGCAGCGCGGGCGGCGTCGTCGAACCAGGGCGACAGATATTGCACCAGATCGGCATTGAGCCGGTCGATGCTGGCGCCGTCATTATTGACGAACTGCACGCAGGCACTGACGGTGATGCGGACATAGACCGGATTGCTGACGCGAAGCCGGATGAACGGACTGATGCGCGACACCAGCATGGCATGGATCCGCGCCAGCAGGTCGGCGCTGGCCATCGGCGCGGTCGGGTCCATCGCCTCAAAGCCGTTCGGCCCGGGCACCACGACGACCAGCACGTCGCCCGGGCTGTCGCCATGCGTGAGGCTGCGCGCCGGCAGCGCCTGTACTTTCCAGATGGTCGGAAAATCCTCCAGCACCAGGCGCTCGTAATCCCAGCCGAGGATGCCGCGATCCTTGTGGCGCAGCCGCTCGCCGATCCAGGTCTGGAAGCTGCGCCCGGTCTCCGGCGGCCGGCCGCCGAAGGACGGCATCGGTTGGTCGATACTGGCGATATCCGGCAGATCCTGCACCGACGCGGTGATGGTATGCGCCGGCAGCGGCTGGGCGAGGTGGTCGATGCTGCCATTGTCGACCCAGGTCGCCAGCATCGCGTGCGGGGTGATGTGGCTGGTCAGCGGAAACCGGGCGGCGCCGCGCGGCACGCTGGCGCCGAGCCACTGGCCGCTGCCGAGCAGCGTGTTCTGGCCGGTCATGGCCGGCAAAGCGAGCGACAGGATGCCGGAATTCTGCAGCCCGTTGGTGCCGTCGCTGAGCACCTGCTCCGGTGCCATCGGGATCCAGAGGTTGTCGCGCAGATATTGCCATTGCACCGGCGGCAATGGCCCGCTGTCGCCGCCGGCCGTGGTCATCTGGAACAGCAGCGTCAGCGGTTGCGAGGGGGCAAGGCCGTCGAGTCCAATATAGAGGTTACCCGGATCGCGAAAGCGCGGCAGCAGCGACGCGACCGGCGGCTGCACGCTGTCGAAGCCATCGAACGGCGTCAGATGAAAGAACTGCCCGGCGCCGGCATCGGCATCCGCGACGATCGCGACATAATCGACGCTGACGCTTTCGGCCTGCGGCAGCCATGGCGCGTTCGGGTAGGTGAAAGCCGGCGGGTCGGGCGTCGGCGTGGTCGGCGGCAGGTCGTTGATGACGGCGTTCAGCACATTGGCGGCGTAGAGATCGTCGCCGAAGGCATAGGCGGGCGCGACCAGCCGGATCCGCACCGTACTGTCCGCCGGATCGTAATAGGCGGGTGCGTTGCGGGCGATGATGGTCAGTTGGTCGTAACAGGTCGATGGGCACAATGGTCCTGCGGCCTCGGTGTCCTGACAGTCCGGCACCATCCCGTCCAGGCTGTGGGTCCGGAACAGGCAAAGCGCGTCGCCGCCGTCGAGTTGCCAAGTGCCCGGATCGACCACATCGATATCCGCCTTGAACACGGTGTTGTCGAACAGGTTCGGCTGCGGCTTGCCGTCCATGCCGAGTACGTAGTCGCTGTACCAGCCGTCGAAACCGTCGTCATTGGGCGGCAGGTTGAACCAGGTGATAGTGATCTGCAGGCTGTGCAGCGTCTTGACGAACAGTTCGCGGTGGAAGAACTCGAGGTACGAGCCTTTCACCACCGGCGCCCCGAACGGCAGGAACGGCTTGCTCGCATCGATCGTGCCGTCGGTGTTCGATAGCTGCACCTCCGTCAGTCCCGCGACATGTGTTTCGATCTGCCAGCCGGTGCAATCGAGTTCGCAAAGCAGCGACAGCGGATAGACCTCCGCAATGCAGGGCTTGACGCCGATCAGTACCGGCGACGGGTTGACCAGGGCCTTGACGGTCGGCCGGGCAGGGTCCGGATTGGCGCCGTCTGCCACGGCCGTGTCTGGCGCATAGGCCTCCACGGCAGGCGCCGCGGGCGGCAGCGTGCACTTTAGCTCGAAGCCGGGATCGCCGACCGAAGTCTCGACCAGCCGCACGTCGTAGGGCTGTTCGATCGCCTGCCAGCCGGTAACGGTCGAGACCTGCAGCGTAAAGGCCTGGCTCAGGACGGTAGTCCAGATCTCGGCATCATCCAGCCCGGTCGCTTCGGCCAGCATGGCGAGCAGCGCGGCCAGTCGCGCCGCGGCGTCCTGCGAATAATACAGCCGCAGCTTTATCTCGCGGTCGCCGCCGGTCAGCAGCAAATAGGGCGAAGCGATTGCGAAGCCGATGGTCGCCGGCGTGGTCAGCGTGGTGTCGGTGGCGCCGGTTTCGGCGTAGCCGAAGGTCGGCCATGCGCCGGTCGCCTTGGGGTCCGTGGTGATCTCGGTGCCAAGCACGCGCTGGATGACGTCGCTTGTCCTGGGCGCAGCATGGTCGGAGGGGATCAGCGGCCCAGACATCACCCGCAGCGCTCGCAGTCTGACGATGGCGGCGCTGGTGACGAGCAGGCTGCGGTCGGCCTTGAACAGGATGTCGAGGCCGCTGGCATCCTGCCCCGCCGCAAACAAGGTCTGCTGCGGGACGCTGCTGCTGGTCACGCTCTCGTCCTCTGCGAGCACGAAGGTGAGGTAGGTGCTGTCCGGCTGCGCCGGGCGGAAATCCTCATGCAGCATGTCGTGATAGTAGAAACGGGCAAAGCGGGAGGACACCGTGTTGACGGTGTCCTGCGCCGTCCGGAACAGCTCGGCGAAGGCGATGTACAGGGCCGTTTGCGGCGGGTGGTCGGCAGTGTCCAGCGAGGCGTCGAATTCGCTGTGCGCGCGGGCCTGCAGGTTGCCCAGCGTGTCCAGGCATTGCGTGAACAGCGCATGGATCGCCGGGCAGGCGTGGTCGATGCGCCGGTTGCGCGACGCCCCGCGATAGATCGAGGCGTCGGGACAGTCGTGCGTCAGCCGCCAGATCGGCAGGAATCCCGCGAGATCGAGCGGGATGGGCTGCCCGAGCGCATCATGCTGGCCGGCGCCTTCGGCATAGGCCGACAACCGCCGCAGATGCGGGCCGAGCGACGCTTTGATGGCGGCCACCAGTTGCGCGCGCAGCAGCCGCGCCGTGGGGCTCTGCGGCTGCGGGCCGAGGCCTTCGAGCCAGTCGTTGGCGAGACGTGCGAGCTGCACGACCGCGTTGAACATCAGCGTCAAGCGCTCGAACTTTGGCGCGAAGTGCCGGGCTTCCAGCGCCTGCCGCTGCAGGTCGACAAAGGCCCGTTCGGCACGGTCCGTTCGCAGGGCGGCGATGCACGCCAGCACGATGGTCGGATCGGCGGCGAAGAAGCCGGACCAGTCGCCGTCGGGCCGGTCGTCGAGATCATAGAATCGGATCAGCCGGCCGAACCCGACCGAGAACGCCAGCAGATCCGACAGGCTGCGGTCATCGACATTGGCGTAGCCGTCGCCCAGCGCCGGCAGCCAGCGGTTGACCTGGCTGGTCGCGCCGTTGAGAACGATTTTCCCGGCATGCCTGTCCATGGCTCAGATCGGCGGCGAGGGGATGGTCTGCTCCCCCTGGGTGTAGAAGGGATAGACCAGGTTGCTACGCACATTGGTCTTGCGCACGGTGTAGTCGACGTTGATCAGCAGCAGCCCGTTGACGCTGTCGTCGGCGTCGATCCGGACGAGATCGACATCGATGCGCGGCTCCCAGTAAAGGATCGCCTGCGCCGCCATGTCCTGCAGTTGCGTGATCAGCGTCGTCGTGATGCCGCGAAATACCATCTTCCATAGCTGGTTGCCGTAGCTCGGCAGCATGATGCGCTCGCCGAGCGAGGTGGAGAACAGGATCCACAGGCTTTCACGGATATCGACGTCGTCCTTCACCATCACCACGGCATGATTGGCGCGCGAAAAGGTCGGCGGAAAACTCCAGCCGGTGCCGAGAAAGGATTTGTCCGCGCTGGCCATCACTCATCCACCGATCATCACGGTGGGAAGACCGAGCATGATGGTGCCGCCATGCGCGGTCTTGTCGCCCATCCGCGCCGCCGGCATGCCCATGATCTTCACCGTCATCGAGCCCTTGATGATGGCATCGGGCGGCCCGATGCAGATTGCGAGATCGCCGACCTTGGCCGCCGGCAACCCGCCGATCAGCACGGTCGGCGCGCCGGGCCCGGCGATCGGCCCGCCGACATGCGGGATCGGTGCCGGAAAGGCGGGCGTCATCATCGGGCACTGGTGGAAGTCGGTCAGTCGGGCGGCCGGCGGCATGTCGATTCCATTCCCTGGCTCAGTTGATTTTCACCATCGCGCCCTGCAGCGTCAGCATGCCGGAGGCCTTCACTTCCGCCTGGGCGGTGCCTTGCGCGGAGAATTTGGTCTTCGCGGTGTGCGCCACCTGCAGCCCTTCCATCGTCGCATTGGCTGCCGCGCTCAGTTTCAGATTGCCCTTGGCGTCGATCGCGATGTTGCCCTTGGCGCTCATGCTGATATTGGACGCGCTCTCGATCGTGATGCCGCTGTTCGACAGCGTCACGCTGTTCTTGTTACTGTCCAGGATCGTGATCGACTTGCCCTTGTCGTCGAGCTTGATGGATTGGTTGCCGGGCGTCCTGATCTCGATGATCTTGCCTTCCTCGTCGAACGAGATCTCAAGCTTGCTGCGCGTCATCAGCAGCTTCTTGCTGTTCTTCTCGTCCGGCGGCACCGGCGGCGCCAGCTTCTTGCTGTAGACGCTGCCGAGAATGATCGCGTAGCGCGGGTCTTCGTTCATGAAGCCGACCACCACCTCGTCGCCGACCTCCGGATAGAACACCGCGCCGATCTTGTTGGAGGCGTAGAACGTGCCGAGCCTCGCCCACACGCCCTTGGCGTCGTCCTGCAAGAGCGGCAGGCTGACCAGCACGCGGAATTCCCCGCCGGGATCCGCCGCCACTTTCTTGACGAGGCCCGTCTGCAGCCCCTTGACCGGCGGCAACTGCCCGGAGGCGCCGGGCGCCGCGATCTCCGGGGCTTGCGCCGCGAACCACTGGTCCGACAGGCCGAACGCGGCGGTGGAGATCCAGTCGCCGTCGGTGATGCTGTGATGGATGGCGCTGAGATAGGCGTTGCCGTTGAAGCGCGAGCCGAGGCCGCCGAGCGCCACGGTCTTGCCGGCTTGCGCCAGCGCGCTGCCCTGGAACGAGACCTGGCCGCGGATCTTCGCCAGCTTCGATTTGAGCAGCTCCGCCGACGACCAGTCCTTCAGCGCGGTCTTCTCGATCGGTGCGCCGGTCTGCTGCGCGAATTTCTTAACGTTGAAGACTTTCGCCAGCTCGGCGGAGGACAGATCGCCCTGTTCGGTGACCTTGACCGGGCCGGCGCCGCTGTCGGCCAGTTTCTGGGTGTCCGGGTCCCAAGCGTAGCTGGTGATCGCCGACGATGCCAACTGGCTCGCCGCATCGATCCCGGCCTGCAGGTCGAAGATGGAATCGCCGTATTCGATCGCCAGTACTGGCGATTGCGTATTGTCCGGCGCCTTCACCGTCACCTTGCCGGCATTCACCGACACGACCAGGCCGTTGATCTGCGCCCGCGTCAGCATCAGGTCCCAGTCGCTCGCGTAATACTGCACGACGGCTTCGTTGACCGTGTTGGTGGCGGCGACCTCCTTGGCCAGACCGTTGGCGCTGATCAGCTTTCCGATCAGGTCGCCGTCGGTAATCTTCTCGAACAGCGCATTCTTGCGCTCCAGCGTCATCTTGATCGCCTCGTCGGTGACGTCGACGATCAGCCTGGAGGGACCGTCGCGAATGATCTCGATGCCCTGGCTCTGCACCACGCCCTTGAAGATCGTGCTGTTCTTGCCGTCGTAACCGGCGGCGATCTCTATCTTTCGGCCGGGGATGAAGGTCGGTCCGCTGCTGATCGCAAAGTCGCTTTCGGCAGCACTGCCGTCATAGAGCACGATCTGCGCCTTTGGCACCTTGTTGAGGGCATTCCAGACATCGATCGAAACCACCTGAAAGGTGCTGTCGATCGGCTCGCCGTCGGACTTGATGGCGAAACTGCACAGCGAGCCGGAGGTCAGGAGCGGCGAGGGCGCGGTCATGTCACGGATTCCTGCAACGGCGGGAACATGAGTTGCGTGCCGGCTACCAGGTTGCGGAAATGATCGAGGCCGTTGACCCGCGCGACTTCGAGGTAGGGCAGGCTGGTGCCGTAGATGTCGAAGCACAAGAGCGGCAGCGTATCGCCGCCCTTCACCGTGACGACGTGAGACAGGTCCGGCGAGCTCTTCTTGGCCTGACGCGCCAGGTCGGCTTCGCTGAGAAAGCTGGTGAACAGCGCGTTGGCGCGGGCCCGCAGCGGCGTGCCGTCCGGCTTGAACAGCGTGTAGTTGATGTCGAGCGTCGATAGCCGGCACTTGAATAGCAGTGTCCCCCAGCTAATTTCGAGAAAGTTGGGGCTGTGAATGTTGCCATTGTAGCTGAACACCAGCTTCATGAAGGTGTCGATCTGGGTCCGGATTCCGTCTTCCATGAACGGCACCACGCCGGGCAGCGGACTCCCGACGACGCCGGTGCCGTCGAACACCAGCTCGAACTTCACGGTGTCCGACAGCGTGCGGTTGAATTTCGGCGACGGACCGTTGCTGCCCTGGGCCTGGCGGTCGTTGTACAGAATCTTGTAGGAGCGCGCGTAGGACGCCGGATTGATGAAGACGGAGAACTCGCCGACCGAGCTGGCGAACTTGTCGTCGCTGAAGGCCAGGATCTTCATCTTGCTGAGGCTGCCGGAATAGCTCATCTAGCGCTCCTTTGCCGCGCGCAGCTCGCGCAGCACGCGCCGCACGCAGAGTTCGACGAGCTCGTCGCGCGCGGTCGTGGCGCTGGCCGGCGCGCCCGGCACATCGGCGTCTGTCACGGCGGCCAATACGGGGTCGCTGCGGACACGCATCGTGATGCCGATCTCGTTGATCTCCAGGGTCATCGTTGCGTTTCCCGGCGCTCAGCCATATTTTACCGCCACCTTGGCAATCTGCGCGGCTGCGGTCAGCGGATCGCCGAGGTTCAGCCGCTCGAAATAATTGTACGACAGCTCCAGCGACTCGATCAGCACCCGGCCGTCCTGCGAATTGAGGTTCGACATGCTCCACTTCAGCGGATAGGCGTTGATCACCGCCCAGGCGATCATCGGAATGCCGCTCTGCCCGAGCAGCGACACCAGCAGGTTCTGTGGCAGCACCGGCAACGACAACGTCGAGCCGATGGTGCCGCCGAACCATTCGGCGAAGAACGACAGCGTGCTGACGGCGCCGCGCTTCAGCACGAGGTTGGCGTATTTCGACTGCTTCGGCAGCCGGTGGACGAAACGGTTCTCGCCGCCCTCCGGGACGTCGTCGGTGCCGATCTCCGATTGCAGTCCCGAGATGTCCTGGAAGCTGGCGTCGACACCGGACGCCAGCGCAAATACCGATCCCGACCCCAGCACGGTCACCGTAAAGTAGAAGTTCGGCGGCGGGATGTAGTCGGGCATCGACGCATCCGCCCTACGGTGCCGCCACCGTCAGCGTCTCGAAGGCAATCTCGACGGATTCGACCGCCACCTCGTTGCCTTCGGATTTCAGGTCGGTGCCGGTGATCTTGGTCGGCCACGCATTGTTCAGCGTCCACACCATTTTCGGATTGCCGGTCTCGTCGAGCAGGTTGATCACCACCGTACGGCGTTTGATGGTGTTCATCTTGATCTCGCTGTACCAGGTCCACAATTTGGCATCGGTGACGAAGATGCCCTTGCGCATGGTGACGTTGCCGACCTTGCCGAGGCCCGGCATCTTGATCGGGTAGAAGCTCGGGCTGTTGCCGTGACGGTACTCGATCGGTCGGGTCTCGCTGTCGAGGCCGTTGACCTCCTGAAAATTGACGGTGTCGTCGTCGCCGAGTTTGACGGAAAAGTAGAATTTCGGGAGCGGCCATACCTGGTCCTGAACTTCGCCTGCCATGATGGGATCCTCCGATGCGCGGCTGCGGGTTACACGGTTGCGGGGCTAGAACGAGACGCCTGAATCAGGCGCCTTCCATCTTCTGCTTGAAGGTGAGTTCGATGAATTCGGCCGGGCGGATCATCGCCAGCGTGACCTGCACCACCATGTAGCCGTTGAGGATGTCGGTGGCGGTCATGGTGCTGCCGAGGCCGCATTGCACGGTGAAGGCCTCGTCGGGCTTGTCGCCCATCAACCCGCCCTGCGCCCACAGGTTTCGCAGGAAGGCAGATACCATCGCTACCACCCCGACCCAGGTCTTGCCGTCATTGGGCGCGAACACGAACTGGTTGAGCGCGGTCTTGATCGAGCTCTCGCAATAGATCAGCGTGCGGCGTACCTGGATGTAGCGAAAATCCAGGCTGTTGCCGTCGAGCGTGCGCGCGCCCCACACCACCGGGCCGCGACCGACGAAATCGCGGATCACGTCGATCGCCTTGCCGTTGATCGGCACGTTGAGCGGGCCCTGCTGCGCGCCGTTCAGCTTGATGCTCGGCTGCACCACCGAGTTCAGCACCACATTGGCCGGGGCATTCCAGACGCCGCGCGAGGCATCGTTGGCCGTGAAGATGCCGGCCATCGCGCCGCTCGGCGGCAGCATGCTCATGACATAGGACAACACGTTGGTCATCTGCTTGTAGTTCGGGATGCCGTTGACCAGGTTCTGGTTCAGCTTGGTGATCCGGCTGCGGCCCTCGGTCGTGGTGTCGTCGCGGTTTTCCGCTTTGGAAATCGAGTCGATCCATTCCTTCAGCGTCAGATAGGTCGCATTGTCGTCCTTGTCGGCAGCGGCATTGGCCGGTTTCTCGGGCGGGTACAGATAGGCTGCCTCGTCGGTCAGGATCGTCTGCAGCGGCGCCGTGCTGTAGTTCAGATAGGTGATCTCGCCGGGCTGGATGATCGAGGTGATCAGGAACGGGAAATACGTCATGCCGTAATTGAGGTTGGTGTCGCCGACCGCTTCCTGGAAATTGGCGATCACGTTGTTGAGCTCGGTCGTATAGTTCAGGCTCTTCGGGTCGAGATCCTGCGTGCCGTAGACATCGAAGATCGCGATGCGGTCCTGCAACGCGGCACACTGCGCCAGCATGTCCCGGCACAGACTCTGAAATCCTGCCGATTTCGGCATGTAGCCCGGAGGCGGCGGCGGGTTCGTCGGCGGCGCGTCGGCCGGCAGCAGCACGGCGTCCGGGATCACCAGCATGGTCGGCCCGACCTGCTCGCCGATGGCGGCCAACCCTTTCGACAGGTCGTCGTAGCTGACGGCGGCGGAGGCGCTGAACAAGCCGACCGAGACGACGTAGCAGGTGCCGCCGCCATTGGCGTAGAACATCCGGAGGCTGTTGTAGAGGTTGTAGGCGGCCAGGCCAGGCTTGGCGGCGCCATCTTCATCCAGCAACGATGGCCCGAACGATTCCTCGTCATCGGCGTCGAGACGGTTCCGCCGGTTCTGCTCGGACTGGCGTGGGAACGTCGTGCTCGACCGGGTGAAGACATAATAGGTGGTATCGTAAGCACTGGTGGTGGCATTCCAGACCTGCGAGGAGAAGTCGCTGTTCTCGGCGTCATACGCCTTACCGTCCTTGTCCTTGTCCGCCATGTCGTAGACGGCATTGAACTCATCGCCGAAGATGGCGACGTAGTCGGCCAGCGAATTGATCAGGAACGGCGTGAACAGCGCCTGCTTGCCGCTGACATCGCATTTTTCGGTATAGCCGATGAAAGCCGGTATCGCGGTCGCGACGCCTGGGATGGATTTGGGAAATGCGCTGAACTCGGTCAGGTAGACGCCGGGTGTCGTTCTGTTCATATAAGTAGACATGACCTGCTCCTCATCTGATGGCGGGATTCCGTTGCACAGTCGAACTCACACGTAGACGTAGATGTCGGAATAGTTGCGCGCCGCGCCGGCCTCGTCGGTTTGCGGCAAGACTTGTTGCGGGGCTGCGACGGGCAGGCGATCGACCAGCGTGTCCTCTTCGAGACGGCGATGGCGCAGCCTCCCTTTCAGGCGGAAGCGGTAGATCGACTGCTGCTGTAGCAGCAGCGGCTGCTCGGAGACGAAAAGATAGGCCGGCGCGCCGTTGGCGAGGATGACCGAGACGGGGCCGGCAAAGCTCAGCGCCGGATCCGGCGCCAGGCATTCGATTGCCAGATCGTCATAGGCCGTGTCGGGAGCAGGCGGCACGATATAATAGCGCCACAACGTCGACCTCGCGCCGAAGTTCAGGACATAGTCGACGCCGCTGATGGTGACGTCATCGCGCGCGGGATCGCTGACGGGATAGATCCCGCCGGCGCCGGCAAAGGGCTCGCTGAACAAAAGGTCGATCAGGCCCAGCGGCGTCGGCGCGTCGGCGGTGTAGAGCCGGACCTCCTGCCGGATCACGTCGCCGCTGTCGGCGATCGTGTCGATCGTGTATTTGTCTTCAGGAAGCATTCCGAAATTGAGGTAGATCGTGTCGCGGCAGCGATCCGGCGTCGTGGCGGGCAGGCCGGCCAACCAGCCGAGGCAAACTGCCGGCGGCGCGGACTGGTTTTCCGGGACACAGCGCGGCTCGCACAGCACCACCTCGCCGGAAATCGCGCGCACCGCGATGCCGCGAACGTCCATCGAAACCCGCGCCTGATACTGCGACCCGGTGACGGGGATCAACTGCTCGGCGCTGACGATGCGGCCGGGATTGAGCAGGATCCCGACTTCCGGATCGTCATGCGCGGCCTGATTGGCGAGATAAAGATTCTCCCGGAGCGGATCGAGGTCGATCGGAAGGTCGGTGACATTGATGAAATAGGGGCTGCGTGACGTCAGCACGAAAGTCAGCCGGGTCCAGAACTGTCCGCCGCGGCCCTGGCGCGCCAGCCAGGAGGCCAGCGCATCGCTGCGGGTCCGGTTGTACAGCACCGAGAACGAGGCGCCGTCGTCGCGGAACAGCAGGCCGAGCGCGGACATCGCCTGTTGCGCGGCCGCCGTCGGGCGCGCCGCAAGATCCGGGCAGGCATCGTCGTTGCGGTTGTAGTACGGATGCCGGAACCTGACCTGCATCAAGGTCTCGTAATAGGCCGCGCGATCCTCCGCGTCCCGCTTCAGTGCATGCGTCGTCGGGTAGTGATAGCGTACGGCGCTGTCGATCGGGTCGGCGGTCTGCGGCATCGCGCCCCCCTATGTCGACTTCGGCGCATCGACGCCTTGCGCGGCCGGCACCGCCGCCTGCATCGCGTCGCTGGCGAACGGGATCATCCGCAGTTTGTAATAGACCGAGGGCAGGTATTTCGTGCCCAGCATGCCCATCAGGTAATTGGCCTGCAGCAGATCGAGATTGGTGATCTCCATCGTGATCTTGTCGATCCGCGCGTCGAGGTCCGGCATGTTGGCGTGGGTGAACCTGGGATTCTGCTGAAAGAAGCTGATGGTCCGCGAAATCATCGCGAGGCCTTGCGCATATTGCCGGTCGTAGAAATTGGCGAAGAACAGGATGAACAGGTTGATGTAGATCGGCGGCTGGACGATGGCGTAGCTGGTGGAACTGGTGCGGGCGGCCGAATTGTAGGTGCTGACAATGGTCTCATGGGTGATGTTGGTCAGCACCATCACGACCTTGTCCTTGGCGCCCTGGCAGATTGCGCCGTCATGATCGACGATGTTGGAGAGCACCACCCGGTCTTCGTCGCTGCGATCGATGTTCTGGAAGTAGGCGTTGAGCCGCTGCCGAATGAGTTCGCAAACCGTCTCTATCAGTTCCATGATCTACCCGCGGGCTACGTTGATCGAACGTCATCCGAAACTCAGCCCATGGTCGCAGCAATCCGATGTTAATGCAACCCTGAGTAGAATTAATTGTTGGCTTTCACAACGCGATCCGTTTTGCGGCATGCCGGCGGGGTGAGCGCCAAGCGGGTCGGGCTATAGTGTGATTAATTGTTTCGCTGTCATAAATTTGTTGTATGTGTGAGCGGCCTGATTGAAGACGTGTCTCTGCTGATTGTTCGGGGGATTGGTCATCGTTGCTATCGACAGCGCGCCTCCGTTCTATGATCCGCGGGGATGGATGCAGTGGCCCGGCCACGACGAATGCTCGTTTCAGTTTCTGCGCGTGCTCGGTGCCGCCCAGGAAGGCGGCAGCACGATTTCCGAATGCCTGCTGACGGCGAGTGCGATCGATCCCGCCTGCGAGGATAGCTGGCACCGCCAGTGGATGCGGATCGCCGACTTCAACCGGCAGCGCGGCGAGACGGCGTTTGCCGCAGGCCACGTCAAGACGGCGCTCAGCAACTGGCTTCGGGCCGCCAATTATTACCGGACGGCGCTGGCCTTCGTCGGCGATCGGGACGTGCGTAACGACCGCGCGCTCGAACACATGCACCGATGTTCACAGCTCTATCTGATGCATTCGACGCCGGCCGGCGTGGTGGTCGGTCTCGCTCTGCCGGACGGCCGCGCCATGCAGGGTTATTTCCTGCCGGCGCCCGGCCGGTCGCGTCGGCCGGTGGTGATCTGCATCGCCGCTCCCGACCATTACAAGGAAGATCACCTTTACCGGATGCCGCGTTATGCCCATGAGCGCGGGCTGTCGCTGTTGCTGGTCGATCTGCCCGGGCACGGCCCGCGAGGCTCCTCCGAGCGTAAATCCGAGCGTAAATCCGGGCGCTACGAGATCGAAGCCGCGATCAGCAGTTGGGTGGACTATCTGGTGGAGCGCCCGGACGTCGATCAGAACAGGATCGCCGTGTTCGGCGACGGGCTGGGCGCCGCCTTCGCCACCCGTTGCGCCAGTTTCGACGATCGGTTCAGGGCTGCCGTCTGCGACGCCGGGATCTGGGATCTGCACGAGCGGGCTTTTCTCGCCGCGCGCCCCGCTGCGAATCCGGCTTCGCTGAATTTTGCCGAACATATCGACCGGCTGACCCGCAGCAATACCGCGCAAAACATCCGCTGCCCGATCCTCGTCGCGCTCGGCGAACATGACTGGCTCGATGCCGATCACGTCGCGCGGTGTTGCGATGCGCTGATCGCCGACGGCGTGAAACTCGACCTGAAGATTTTTTCAGCCTCGGAGACGGCGGCCTCGCACGCCCAGCGCGACAATCCCACCATCGGCAGCGAATTCATCTTCGACTGGATCGCCGACCAGCTGGTGCGCCGCAAGAAGTAGAATGCGCGGCTGCCGGGGCGTCAGCCGACGATCGAAAGCATCAGCGTCGCCTTTTCCAGCCGGCTCTTGAGCGCGCTGAGCTGATCGCTGATGTCTCGCAGGGCCGCCTCGTCATAGCCGGAGAATACGAACGCGGTGAGGTTGTCGCGCCGCGACGACAGCACTGCGAGTTTCTTGCCGGCCTTGTCGGACAGCGACATCAGCACCACCCGGGCGTCTTCGGTCGACGGGACGCGGCGTATGAAGCCGTTCTTTTCCAGCATCTTGGACTGGGTGGTGACGAAGGACGGATCGACGTGGAGCATTGCCGAGACCTCCTTGACGGAGACGCCGTTACCGCGGTCGAGATCGCCAATGGCCATCAGGATCATCCATTGCGGACCGCTGATACCGATCTCCTTGGCCCAGAATTGGCGAATTTCGTCGATGTGAACGTTGATCGACGCGATGTCCCAGACCACCTGGCTGACGAGGTCCTGATTCTTGCCAGGATTCTTGCCAGGATCCTTGCCAGGATTGCCGGTGGTGGCGGTGCGCGCGGTATTGCGCTCGCGGTCGGCCGGTTTTCGCGGGCGCTTGGTGCTGGTAGATCGGTCGGCCATATCGGCTCTACTTACTGGAATTGCATAAGTGAATCAACTGACTGATCGTCGCAATGGCTGTCACATCGCTGTTGCATGGAAACCACACCGCATCGCGGAAACGTTACCAGAGTTCATAAAGTAATTTCCTTATGCAACCCGGCCATGCATTGTTCCTCACGACGAAGGGGGCAACCCGCGGTCGTCCCGTTGAAGGTTTCGCTTAATTGCCTCGCGTTATGCGGGCTGTCCGAAAGCGCGAAGCACTTGGCGGTTAGTTTGGGGTCTAGGGGAACTAATCTTCGGGTGGTCGTCACCAGCGGATCCGGAACCTTCCCTTTAAGAACAACTTGGAGGTTAACATGACGATGATTAAGAGCCTTATCCTCGGTTCAGCGGCGGGTCTGATCGCCATGAGCGGAGCACAGGCGGCCGATCTTCCGGTGAAGGTCAAGGCTGTCGAATACGTGAAGATCTGCTCGCTCTACGGCGCAGGCTTCTACTACATCCCCGGCACCGACACCTGCTTGAAGATCGGCGGCTTCATCCGCGTCGATACCAGCTTCAACTCGTCGGGCGTCTACAGCACCCCGCAATTCCAGGGCACTGGCGCAACCAATACGCGCAACAAGGACTACTTCGTCGGCCGCGCACGCGCCAACTTGAACATGGACACGCGCACCGCTACCGAATACGGCGTCGTCCGCACCTTCGTGAACACCCAGTTCCAGTGGTCGGACAACACCGACGGCATCGCCGGCGGCAACAACGAAGTCGACTACGCCTTCATCCAGTTCGCCGGTTTCACCATCGGTAAGGCCGTGTCGCAGTTCGACCCCCAGTGGGTGCTGGCGCATCAGTCGATCTCGTCGGGCTTCACCGGCGGTTCGGACCAAAAGACCGGTATCCCGCAGCTCGCCTACACCGCTTCGTTCGGTAACGGCTTCTCGGCCACCATCTCGGCTGAAACCCCGCGTCCCTACCGCGTCGCCGGCATCTATGACGGCAACGACTCGATCGGCGTCCCGGGCATCACCGGCTACACCAACTCGATCGCCGGCCAGCAGATTCCCGATTTCGTCGGTAACCTGCGTCTCGATCAGGCCTGGGGCTCGCTGCACTTCGCTGGCGCCGTGCACCACGTTTCGGCTCAGTACAACGGCCTTGCTGGCACCGCGACCGGCGAAAACACCGGTCATCCCGATGACAAGTTCGGCTACGCTCTGACCGCCGGCTTCGAAATCAAGAACCTGCCGACCGGCGTTGGCGACTCGTTGAAGGCGGATGTCACCTATGCGAACGGCGCCAGCCGCTACGTGTTCGGTGGTACCTCGAACGTCAGCGGTAGCGGCTACACCATCTTCAACGGTAACGGTGCGGCCTTCGGCCAGTACATGGACGCCGTTTTCGCCAGCCCGGGCGGTGTCGTTCCGGCTGCCGATCTGCAGCTGTCGACCGATTGGGGCGCTCGCATTTTCTACGAGCACTACTGGAACCCGGCTTGGCGCACCTCGCTGTACGGCGTTTACGCCCGTCACGAGAACACCGGTACGGGTAACGCCATCCTGGTCAACCGTTACAACGCGGCTTTCGGCGGTGGTATCACCGGCGATGCAAACTTCTCGATCTATCAGGTTGGTTCGCGTACCGCCTGGACCCCCGTCAAGAACCTGACGTTCTCGGCTGAAGTCCAGTACGCCTGGATGGATACCGGTCTGTCCGGCACGATCACGCCGACCGGCTTCACCAACCGCACGAACCCTGTGGTTCTCGGCAGCCAGGGCACCCTGGTCGGTCAGGTTCAGGCTCTGCGCTCCTTCTAATATGAGCGTTTAGTCAGCCAACTGAAGAAATCCCCGGCGGGCAACCGCCGGGGATTTTTTTCGAGCGGAAGTGCACAGCGCTCCCTCCAAATTGCTCGATATATTACTAAATCAGCTATTGAAATTAACGTTCAAGCTCAATTAAGATCAGCGTACGCAGCAGGCAGATGCTCTGCCGGCCAGTCTTCAAGGAGACCCGCGTAACTATCGACTTATACCTCCGAAACCACCGGCAATGCCCTGCCGGTGGTTTTTCGGTTTTTTTCTGTGGGGAGCCGAGCGACGGATGGTTGGCCGATGACCGGTGGGTCCGGCCGGTGCCATGGTATTTGATTTGCGCTCGAAAGCGTTCAATCCTGCCGAATTTCCTGCTTATCCGCCAAAAGTTCCAGGGGGCTCTGGCGAAAACGGTCGCAAACTGCGCTCGAACGCTGTCACCAGCGCTGGCTGCATATCAGGCACGACGTGCTATCTGACCGAAATTGCTACAGATTTATTGCTTTTTGGCGCAGTTGTGGCTAAAAGCCGCTCCATCGTGGAGAGTATCAATTATGGCGCATAACTACGCAATCAATGACGACGTCCATCATCAGCTCCAGGGGCCGCAGGGCCGCTCGATGGTCAAGGAACGCAGCGTCTATACGATCACTTCCTGCCTGCCGATCGAAGCCGATGGCCGTCCGCGCTACCGCATCAAGAGCAAGACTGAAAACGTCGAGCGCGTCGTGACCGAAGAGCAGATCAGCCGCCTCGGCTGATTCGTCCGATACCCCAGCTGCGCACGGGTCGCGCGGCAGCTTCTGTTGAACCAGGCGTGCCTTCGACGAGGCGCTGCATCCGTCATCCCGGGCCGTGGCCTTGCGCCTCGCGCCTCTGGACGGCTGCGCCACCGTGCTGCGGCCTCCGCCGCGGATCATGTCAACCGCGACCAAAGACAGCCCCATTGCGCCGGCGCGCCGGTTGCTAGCCGGGCTGGCTGCGCCGTATGGTGCGGCAGGGCGGAACAAAAGATCGCGATCATCGCGCGGCACGGCCGCCTGTGGCGGGCTCGGAGCAAGACGCATTGATCGAAAAGCTTGAATTGCTGTTGTCGCTGGCCAAGGAACGGCATTTCGGCCGCGCCGCCGAAGCCTGCGGCGTCACCCAGCCGACCATGTCCACCAGCCTGAAGCAGCTCGAGGAGCTGCTCGGCGTCATGCTGGTGCAGCGCGGCTCGCGCTTCCAGGGCTTCACGCCGGAGGGCGAACGCGCGCTGGAATGGGCGCGCCGCATCGTCGGCGATGCCCGTGCCATGAAGCAGGAGATCAACGGCCTCAGGGACCGTCTGTCCGGCGAGATCCGCATTGCCGCGATTCCCACCGTGCTCGGCATGGTGGCGTCGCTGACCACGCCGTTCCGCGCCCGCCATCCCGAGGTCCGCTTTCGCGTGGTGTCGTGCACGTCGGATTCGGTGCTCGGCCTGCTGGAAAACCTCGAGGTCGATGCCGGGTTGACCTATATCGAGAACGAACCGCTCGGAAAGGTGCGCTCGATCCCGCTCTACAAGGAGACCTATTGCCTGCTGACCTCGCCGGAGAGCCTGTTCGGCGCCCGCGACAAGGTGACGTGGCAGGAGGTCGCCCAGGTGCCGCTGTGCCTGCTGACGCCGGACATGCAGAACCGCCGCATCATCGACCGCGCGCTCAAATCGGTCGGCGCCGAGGCCATGCCGATGCTGACCTCGAACTCGATCATCGTGCTCTATACCCACGTCAAGACCGGCCGCTGGGCCAGCGTGATGCCGGCCAAGCTCGCCGAGACGCTCGGGCTGAAAGCCACGGGAACCGTGCGTATGATCCCGATCGTCGATCCCGAAATTACCTATGGCGTCGGTCTCGTGGTGCCGCAGCGCGACCCGATGACGCCGCTGGTGGCGACGCTGGTGCAGATCGCCCGCGAAGTGGCGCCGTCGCTGGAAGCATAGCGGCCGCAGCCCATGACGCCGCCGTCTGGTCTCTGCTTCGATGTCTCGGCTTCGATAAGGATTCCGTATCGCCGCATGAGACTGCTTTATTGATCTTTGGAGCAATTCCAACTTTCATGCTGCGCAGGACATAACAAGTCGGGAATACGATGACCTCAATCTATGAGCCATGGGAAGAGACGCGCGGCGCGGAGATCATTGCCGGCCTGACCCACGTCGAGGGCGGCACGCTGGTCATGTTGCATGCCTTGCAGGAAGTCTTCGGCTACGTGCCGGCGCCGGCGATCCCGATGATCGCCGAAGCGCGCAACCTGTCGCGCGCCGAGGTGCATGGCGTTTTCACCTTTTATCACGACTACCGCCACGAGCCGGCTGGCCAGCACGTACTGAAGATCTGCCGCGCCGAGGCCTGCCAGGCAGCCGGTGGCGATGCGCTGGCCGCGCGCGCGGAAAACAAGCTGGGCATCAAGCTGGGCAGCACCACGCCGGATCATCGCGTCACGCTGGAGCCGATTTATTGCCTCGGGCTGTGCGCTACCGCGCCGTCGGCGATGCTCGATGGCCGGGTCGTCGGCCGGCTCGATGAGAAGCGCCTCGACGCGCTCGTTGCGGAGGCCCAGCGATGATGAAGATCTTTATTCCCCGCGACGCGGGCTCGCTGGCGGTCGGCGCCGAGGAAGTGGCGGAAGCCTTTGCAGCGGCGACCGAAAGCCGCGGCCTGCAGATCGAGGTCGTCCGCAATGGCTCGCGCGGCCTGTACTGGCTGGAGCCGATGGTCGAGCTGGTGACGCCGCAGGGCCGCGTCGCCTTCGGCCCGATGACCGAAGACGATGTCGGATCGGTGCTCGATGCGATGATCGCCGACGGCGCGCATCCGCTGCGGCTCGGCCTTACCGAGGATATCCCGTGGCTGAAGCGCCAGACCCGCCTGAGCTTCGTCCGCTGCGGCGTGGTCGATCCGCGCTCGCTGGACGATTACCTCGCGCATGACGGCTACAAGGGCCTTGAGCGGGCGCTTACCATGACGCCGGCCGCGATCGTCGCCGACGTCACCACGTCGGGGCTGCGCGGCCGCGGCGGCGCCGGCTTCCCCACCGGCATCAAGTGGAAGACGGTGGCGGATACCGCCGCCGACCGCAAATTCATCGTCTGCAATGCCGACGAGGGCGACAGCGGCACCTTTGCCGACCGCATGATTTTCGAGGGCGACCCCTTCGTGGTGATCGAAGGCATGACCATCGCCGGCATCGCCGTGGGCGCCAACAAGGGCTACATCTACCTCCGCTCGGAATATCCGCACGCGATCGTCGCGACCAACCTGGCGATCGAGGCGGCGCAACGCGCGGGCTATCTCGGCGCCAATATCTGTGGCTCGGCCTATCATTTCGATCTCGAAGTCCGGGTCGGCGCCGGCGCCTATGTCTGCGGCGAAGAGACCGCGCTGATGGAAAGCATCGAGGGGCGCCGTGGCATAGTTCGCGCGAAACCGCCGCTGCCGGCGCATAAGGGCCTGTTCGGCAAGCCGACCGTGATCAACAACGTGCTGTCGCTGGCCGCGGTGCCCTACATCCTGGCCGGCGGCGCGCAGCACTATGCCGAGTGCGGCATGGGCCGGTCGCGCGGCACCATGCCGATCCAGCTGGCCGGCAACATCAAGCATGGCGGGCTGTTCGAGGTCGCCTTCGGCATCACGCTCGGCGAACTGATTGATCAAGTCGGTGGCGGCACCTTCAGCGGCCGCCCGGTTCGCGCCGTGCAGGTCGGCGGCCCGCTCGGCGCCTATTTCCCGCGCGAATTGTTCGATACGCCATTCGACTACGAGGCCTTCGCCAAGCGCGACGGGTTGATCGGCCATGGCGGCATCGTCGTGTTCGACGACACCGTCGATCTGTCGAAGCAGGCGCGCTTTGCCATGGAGTTCTGCGCCGTGGAATCCTGCGGCAAGTGCACGCCGTGCCGGATCGGCTCGACCCGTGGCGTCGAGACCATCGACAAGATTCGATCCGGCGAACGCGTCGCCGAAAACAAGGTGGTTCTCGAGGACCTCTGCAACACGTTGAAATTCGGCTCGCTATGCGCGCTGGGCGGCTTCACCTCCTATCCGGTGATGAGCGCCCTGAAGCATTTCCCGGAAGATTTCGGGCCGGTACCGGCCCGCCTGCAAGCAGCAGAATAAAGGAGCACGCAAATGTCGCTCATTCACGAAATCGATTTCGGTACTCCGCGCTCCAAAGCTGAGAAGATGGTCACGCTGACCATCGACGGCCAGAGCATTTCTGTGCCTGAGGGCACCTCGATCATGCGCGCCGCCATGGAGATGGGCACGCAGATTCCGAAACTCTGCGCCACCGACATGGTGGACGCCTACGGCTCGTGCCGACTCTGCCTGGTCGAGATCGAGGGCCGCGCCGGTACGCCAGCGTCGTGCACCACGCCGGCGATGGAAGGCCTCGTCGTTCACACCCAGAACGAGCGGCTGAAGCAGCTCCGCAAGGGCGTGATGGAGCTGTACATCTCCGACCATCCGCTGGACTGCCTGACCTGCGCCGCCAATGGCGACTGCGAATTGCAGGACATGGCCGGCGCCGTCGGCCTGCGCGACGTGCGCTACGGCTATGATGGCGAGAACCACGTCTTCGCCAAGACCAAGGGCCACTCGCACGACCACTCGCCGCATGACTGCGAGAACGATCACTGGATGGCGAAGGACGAGAGCAATCCGTACTTCACCTACGATCCCTCGAAATGCATCGTCTGCTCGCGCTGCGTCCGCGCCTGCGAGGAAGTGCAGGGCACTTTCGCGCTGACCATCTCGGGTCGTGGTTTCGAAAGCCGCGTCTCGCCCGGCATGAACGAATCCTTTCTGGGCTCGGAATGCGTCTCCTGCGGCGCCTGCGTGCAGGCCTGCCCGACCGCGACGCTGACCGAGAAGGCCGTGATCGAGATCGGCCAGCCCGAACATTCCGTCGTCACCACCTGCGCCTATTGCGGCGTCGGCTGCACCTTCAAGGCGGAAATGCGCGGCGAGGAAGTCGTCCGCATGGTGCCGTTCAAGGACGGCAAGGCCAATCGCGGCCATTCCTGCGTCAAGGGTCGCTTCGCCTGGGGCTATACCAACCACAAGGAGCGCATCCTCAACCCGATGGTGCGCGAGAAGATCACCGACCCGTGGCAGGAAGTGTCGTGGGACGAGGCGTTCAATTTCGCGGCCAAGAAGTTCAATGGCATCCAGGCCAAATACGGCCGGGATTCGATCGGCGGCATCACCTCGTCGCGCTGCACCAATGAAGAAGTGTTCGTGGTGCAGAAGCTGATCCGCGCCGGCTTCGGCAACAACAACGTCGACACCTGCGCCCGTGTCTGCCACTCGCCGACCGGCTACGGCCTGTCCTCGACCTTTGGCACCTCGGCCGGCACGCAGGACTTCGACTCGGTGGAAGACACCGACGTCGTGATGATCATCGGCGCCAACCCGACCGACGGCCATCCGGTGTTCGCCTCGCGCCTGAAGAAGCGGCTGCGCGCCGGCGCCAAGTTGATCGTGGTCGATCCGCGCCGCACCGACATCGTGCGCTCCGCCCACATCGAGGCGCAGCACCATCTGCCCTTGATGCCCGGCACCAATGTCGCCGTGCTCACCGCGATCGCGCATGTCATCGTCACCGAAGGCTTGGCCGACGAGGCCTTCATCCGCGAGCGCTGCGACTGGAGCGAGTTCGAGGACTGGGCGGCGTTCGTCGCCCAGCCAAACCACTCGCCCGAAGCCACCGCCATCATGACCGGCGTCGATCCGAAGGAATTGCGTGAAGCCGCGCGTCTGTTCGCCACCGGCGGTAACGGCGCGATCTATTACGGCCTCGGCGTCACCGAACATAGCCAGGGCTCGACCACGGTGATCGCGATCGCCAACCTCGCGATGGCCACCGGCAATATCGGCCGTCCCGGCGTCGGCGTGAACCCGCTGCGCGGCCAGAACAACGTGCAGGGCTCCTGCGACATGGGCTCGTTCCCGCACGAGCTGCCGGGTTATCGCCATATCTCCGGCGACGCGGTGCGCGAGCAGTTCGAGGCGATGTGGAACGTCAAGCTCAACAACGAGCCGGGCCTGCGCATTCCCAACATGTTCGACGCGGCCGTCGAAGGCACCTTTATGGGGCTTTACGTGCAGGGCGAAGACATCCTGCAGTCCGATCCGAACACCAAGCATGTGGTCGCGGCGCTGTCGGCGATGGAATGCGTCATCGTCCACGACCTGTTCCTCAACGAGACCGCCAACTACGCCCATGTGTTCTTTCCGGGCTCGACCTTCCTCGAGAAGAACGGCACCTTCACCAATGCCGAACGCCGCATCCAGCGCGTCCGCAAGGTGATGTCGCCGAAGAACGGGCTGGAGGACTGGGAAGTCACGCTCGGCTTCGCCAAGGCGCTCGGCTACGAGATGCACTACAACCATCCGTCCGAGATCATGGACGAAATCGCAGCCCTGACCCCGACCTTTGCCGGCGTCTCCTACAAGAAGCTGGAAGAAGTCGGCTCCGTGCAGTGGCCATGCAACGAGAAGCAGCCTCTGGGCACGCCGATCATGCACATGGACGGCTTCGTGCGCGGCAAGGGCAAGTTCATGCTCACCGAATACGTGCCGACGGATGAACGCACCGGGCCGCGCTTCCCGCTGCTGCTAACCACCGGCCGGATACTCAGCCAGTACAATGTCGGCGCGCAGACGCGGCGCACCGCAAATACGGTCTGGCACGAGGAAGACCGGCTGGAGATGCACCCGCACGATGCCGAGAACCGCGGCATCCGCGATGGCGACTGGTGCCGGCTGGTCAGCCGCGCCGGCGAGACCACCTTGCGTGCCTTGCTGACTGAGCGCGTCGCGCCCGGCGTCGTCTACACCACGTTCCACCACCCGACGACGCAGGCCAACGTCATCACCACCGAGTTCTCGGACTGGGCGACCAACTGTCCGGAATACAAGGTGACGGCGGTGCAGATCTCGCCATCGAACGGGCCTTCGGAATGGCAGAAGGAATATGACGAGCAGGCGCGGCAGTCGCGTCGGATCGCCATGCCGGTGGTGGAAGCCGCGGAGTAACCATGCTCGACCCGGTCCGCTCGGTCACACGCACGATCTGGCGCAGCATTGGCGCCAGCACGGGCGTGCGCGCGGTGCCGGAAGAGACCGCGCTGGCGATCACCTATAATGGCGGCACCTATGCCGTCATGATGGGGACGCCGCAGGATCTGCACGACTTCGCCATCGGTTTCAGCCTCAGCGAGGGCGTGGTGGCCACTGCCGCCGAGATCCAGTCGTTCGAGGCGGTGGAGTTCGACGACGGCGTCGAACTGCGGATGTGGCTCGCGCCGGACACGGCCGAGGGCATCAGCGCGCGGCGCCGCCAGATCGCCGGTCCCACCGGCTGCGGACTATGCGGCATCGACTCGATCTCCGAGGCGGTGAAGCCGGCGGCGATCGTGGGCGAGGGCAGGGCGTTTGCGCCCGAGGTGATCATGGCGGCGATGGCTGCGCTGTCGCCGCTGCAGGCGATCAACATCGAGACCCGCGCCGTCCACGCCGCGGCGTTCTGGACGCCGGCGCGCGGCATTGTCGCTTTGCGCGAGGACGTCGGTCGTCACAACGCGCTCGACAAGCTGGCGGGCCACCTCGCGCAGGCGAAAATCGACGCGTCCGAAGGCATGGTGCTGCTGACCAGCCGTGTCTCGGTCGAAATGGTGCAGAAGACCGCGGCGATCGGCGCGTCGCTGATGGTCTCGGTGTCGGCGCCGACAGCGCTGGCGATCCGCATGGCCGAGGAGGCCCACGTCACGCTGGTGGCGATTGCCCGCGCCGACGGCTTTGAAATCTTCACCCATCCGCACCGCGTCGGCCTCGATGCGATGCAAGAGAATGACCATGGACATGAGCACGCACACATCGACGTCGCCTAACCGGCTGATCTACATGGCCAACCAGATCGGCACGTTTTTCAACAGCCAGGGTGAAGGCAAGGCCGTGCCGGGGATTACCGAGCACATCCGCAAATTCTGGGACCCGCGCATGCGCAAGCAGATCATGGCGCATCTGGAAGCCGGTGGCGAAGGGCTCGATCCGAATGTGAAAGATGCGCTGGCGGCGCTGAAGAACTGAGACTGCCCAAAGCCAGAAGCTGCGGTTCCGGGGGCGCGAGCGCGCCAGCGCAAGCGAACCCGGAATCTTGCCATGGGACGATGAACATCCCGGGATTCCGGGTTCGTGCGAGCTGCGCTCGCCCGCCGGCAGGATGACAACGGGTAACCCGGCCTTAATCTTGCAAGCTCACGATCTGCCCGGCAAATTACAGGCTGGTGCCAACGGAGCGCGTGATGAGGAATTTGCTGCAGTGGTCGTGTCTGGCCGCCATTCTACTGGCGCCGTTGGCGGCACACGCCGACACCTGGCCGTCGAAGCCGATCAAGGCCGTCAACCCGTTTGGCGCCGGCAGCGCCGGGGACGTCGTGCCGCGGCTGTTCTTCGAGCGGCTGAGCGCCGAACTGGGCCAGCCGATCATCATCGAAAACCGCGTCGGCGCCGGCGGCTCCATCGGCACCGGGGCGGTCGCCAAGAGCGAGCCCGATGGCTACACGCTGCTGTCGCAGACCAATGCGATCTCTATCGCGCCGGCGATCTTTCCCAATCTGGCCTATGACACCAGCCGCGATCTCGCCTCCGTGCTGATGATCGGCTACAGCGCCAATGTGATGATCGTGGCGAACGAGCGGCCGTGGAAGACCGTGCAGGACTTCCTCGCCGCCGCACGCACCAAAGGCACGGTGATCGATTTCGGCTCGGTCGGCGTCGGCAGCGCGGTGCACATCACCTCGGAAAAATTCCGCGCCGCTGCCGGCTTCCACGCCTCGCATATTCCCTATCGCGGCGGCTCGGAGGTCATCACCGACATCATCGGCGGCCGCATCGACTTCTACTTCTGCCCGCTGGCGACGGCGCTGCCGCTGATCCGCGAGGGGCAGGTGCGCGCCCTCGTCGTCTCGACGCCGACGCGGCTGCGCGACCTGCCGGAGGTGCCGACCCCGATCGAGGCGGGTCTCACGGATGCCGACAGTTCGATCTGGTTCGGCGTGTTCGTGCCCGCAAAGACGCCGGCGGAGATCATCGGGAAGCTCTACGCCAGCGGCACGAAAGTCCTGAACACCGCGGAGATGCAGGCCAGCCTGAAGAAGCTCGGCGTGGAGCCGATGCCAATGCAGCCGGCGGAGCTCGATGCCCTGCTGGTGAAGGAAATTGCGGCGAACAAGCTGTTGCTGAAGGGCGAGGGGAAGTAGCTCACCTTGTCGTTCCGGGGCTCGAGCGCGTGAGCGCGAGAGAACCCGGAACCTCGGAATGTTCAGCCCGATTTCCAGATTCCGGGTTCGCTCGCAGCTTTCGCTGCTCGCGTCCCGGAATGACAATCTATCCCGGTCCATTTCTTGCTTTCCTTTCGCGCGTCGGCCCATTATCGGGCCACGCCGTTCCCCTGGAACGGCGCAACCGGAGCGCGTGATGAAGAAGTTTGTTCGGTGGTCCTGTGCGGCCGCCCTCCTGCTGGCGCCGTTGGCGGTGCAGGCGGATACCTATCCCTCCAAAATGATCCGGGCCACCATCCCGTTCGGCGCCGGAAGTGCCACGGACGTGGTGCCGCGCATCGTATTCGAGCGGCTCGGCGTCGAACTCGGCCAGTCGATCGTGGTGGAAAACCGCGTCGGCGGCGGCGGCTCGATCGGCACCGGCGCCGTCGCCAAGGCTGACCCCGATGGCTATTCGATCCTGGCGCATTCCTCGGCAATCACCATTACGCCGGCGATCTTCCCGAACCTGCCCTATGACACCAGCCGGGACCTGTCCGGCGTGTTGATGATCGGCTCCAGCGCCAATGTGATGATCGTGCCGACGTCGCGGTCGTGGAAGACGGTTCAGGATTTCCTGGCCGATGCCCGCGCCAAGGGCGCGCAGATCAATTTCGGATCGGTCGGCATCGGCAGCAACGTGCATATCAGCGCGGAGAAGTTCCGCATCGCCGGCGGCTTCGAGGCAACCCACATTCCGTATCGTGGCGGCCCCGACGTGATCGCCGACATTCTCGGCGGCCGGATCGATTTCTACTTCTGCCCGCTGTCCACCGCGCTGCCGCTGATCCGCGATGGCCAGGTCCGCGCGCTCGTGGTGTCCTCGGCGACCCGCTCGCCGGATCTGCCGGACGTGCCGACCCCGGCCGAGGCCGGCGTGCCCGGCGGCGACAGCTCGATCTGGTTCGCGATGTTCGTGCCGTCGAAGACGCCGCGCGACATCATCGAGAAATGGCATGCCGCCGGCGTCAAAGTACTGGCGCAGCCCGACATGCAGGCCAGCCTGAAGAAGCTCGGCGTCGGCCCGATGCCGATGACGCCTGCCGAGCTCGACGACCTGGTCGCCAAGGAAATTGCGGCGAACAAGTTGTTGCTGAAGAACGTGAAGCAGTAACCAAACACGCCATGTCGTCCCCGCGAAAGCGGGGACGACATGCGGAAAGGCTTTTGTTACTTGCCCTTGCTGGCACCCTTTTCTGCCGCGCGTCGCAAGGCTTCGGCAAACGCGCCGCCGACCGCCGGCTCACCCTGCTTCTTCGGCGCCGACGATGTCATAGACTGCCGCTCGTTGACGCGCGGGCCGCGGTCGGCCTGCGGGCGATCGGCCTTGGGGCCCACCGCGTCGTCCATGCGCAGGCTCAGCGCGATGCGCTTGCGCTGCACTTCGACTTCCAGAACTTTCACCTTGACGATGTCGCCGGATTTCACGACCTCGCGCGGGTCCTTGATGAAGGTCTTCGACATCGCCGAGATGTGGATCAGGCCGTCCTGATGCACGCCGATGTCGACGAAGGCGCCGAACGCCGCGACGTTGGTCACGGTACCCTCGAGGATCATGCCGGGCTTGAGATCGCTGAGCTTCTCGACGCCCTCCATGAACACCGCGGCCTTGAACGCCGGACGCGGATCGCGGCCGGGTTTTTCCAGCTCGCGCAGAATGTCAGTCACCGTCGGCAAGCCGAAGGTGTCATCGACATAGGCCTTCGGCTGCACGGTGCGCAGGATCTCGGCATTGCCGATCAGCGCCTTGATGTCGCTTTTGGTCGCCGCGAGAATTTTGCGCACGATCGGATAGGCTTCCGGATGCACGCCGGACCTATCCAGCGGATCCTCGCCGTCGCTGATGCGCAGGAAGCCCGCGCATTGCTCGAACGCCTTGGGACCCAGTCGCGGAACTTCCTTCAGCGCCTTGCGTGACTTGAACGGGCCGTTGGCGTCGCGGTGCTGCACGATGCTCTGCGCCAGCCCCGAGCCGATGCCGGAGACGCGCGCGAGTAGCGGCGCGGAGGCCGTATTGGCATCGACGCCGACGGCGTTCACGCAGTCTTCGACGACGGCATCGAGCGATTTCGCAAGCTTGCTCTCGCCGAGATCGTGCTGGTACTGGCCAACCCCGATCGCCTTCGGATCGATCTTCACCAGTTCCGCCAGCGGATCCTGCAGGCGGCGGGCGATCGACACCGCGCCGCGCAGCGTGACGTCGAGTCCCGGCAATTCTTCCGAAGCAAAGGCCGAGGCCGAATAGACCGACGCGCCGGCTTCCGACACCACGATCTTCGACATCTTCAGATCCGGCAGCAACTTCACCAGCTCCATCGCCAGCTTGTCGGTCTCGCGCGACGCGGTGCCGTTGCCGATCGCGATCAGCTCGACCTTGTGCTTGACGGCGAGCTTGCCGAGCGTCGCGAGTGACGCATCCCATTGCCGCTGCGGCTCGTGCGGATAGACCGCGAGCGTGTCGACAACTTTGCCGGTGGCGTCGATGACCGCGACTTTCACGCCCGAACGGAAGCCGGGATCGAGGCCCATCGTCACCTTGGCGCCGGCAGGCGCCGCCAGCAGCAGGTCGCGCAAATTGGAGGCGAACACGCGCACCGCTTCGGTCTCCGCGGCGGTCCAAAGCCGCATCCGCAGATCGATGTTGAGATGTACCTGGATCTTGGTACGCCACGCCCAGCGCACCGTCTCGACCAGCCATTTGTCGCCCGGCCGCTTCTGATCGCTGATGCCGAAGCGCTGCATGATCTTCATCTCGTAGGACGACACGACCACGGCGGTGGAGGGCTCCGCCGGCGGGCGGTCGGGCTGCATCTGCAGATCGAGGATCTCTTCCTTCTCGCCGCGGAACATCGCCAGAATGCGATGCGACGGCAATTTGTTGAGCGGTTCGCTGAATTCGAAGTAGTCCTTGAACTTCTCGCCTTCGGCCTTCTTGCCTTCGCGGACCTTCGAGGCCATCAGCCCGTTCGACCACATCTGCTCGCGCAGCGCGCCGATCAGGTCGGCATCTTCGGCAAAACGCTCGACCAGAATGGCGCGCGCGCCGTCCAATGCCGCGACGACGTCGGCGACGGCCTTGTCGGCATCGACGAAAGCCTCGGCGACCTGCTTCGGATCGTTCTGCGGCTCGGTCAGCAGCAATTCCGACAAAGGCTCGAGGCCGGCTTCCTTGGCGATTTCCGATTTGGTGCGGCGCTTCGGCTTGAACGGCAGATAGATGTCTTCGAGGCGGCCCTTGCTGTCGGCGGCCATGATCGCGGCCAGTACCTTGTCGTCGAGCTTGCCCTGTTCCTTCACCGAATCCAGGATCACGAGGCGGCGGGCTTCCAGTTCGCGCAGATAGTTCAGGCGCTCTTCCAGGTTGCGCAATTGCGTGTCGTCGAGCTCGCCGGTGACTTCCTTGCGGTAGCGGGCGACGAACGGCACCGTGGCGCCACCGTCGAGCAGTTCGACGGTCGCCGACACCTGCTGCTCGCGGACGCCCAGTTCTTCCGCAATCTGTCGAATAATATTTGCCAACGCGCAGTTCCTTCGCAACATCGCGGCGGGTCACTTCCCCGCCGTCGGGAGACGCTTATGAACCCATGCCGGGCGATTCATCAACCCCGATGGGGAGCCATTCAATGTTCTGTGGATGGCCTTGTTTTATCCCGTAAATTGCGGCTTTTCCCGCCAAATCTGCGCTTGCGTGCAGTGCAAAAAGATAAAGCTAGATCGGCGGCGTCGATCTGTGTAGACGGACGTTCCTTCCGGGAGCGATGATGTCTACTTGCGGTCTAGATTTTGGAACGTCGAACACGACGCTCGGCACCCTGAAGGGCGATGTCCCGGTCCTGGCGGAGCTGGAGGCCGGCCACACGACAATTCCCTCGGCGATCTTCTTCGAGGCCGACGGCGCCACCCTGATCGGCCGCAGGGCGATCGAAGCCTATGTCGAAGGCACGTCCGGCCGGCTGATGCGCAGCCTAAAATCGGTGCTGGGTACGTCGCTGATCGACGAGACCACCCGGACCGGCCGCGAGCGCATCTCGTTTCGCGATATCATTGCGTGGTATCTCACCGCCGTGAAACGGCGCGCCGAGACGGCGACCGGAAAACCGTTGCGCAACGTGGTGCATGGCCGCCCGGTGCATTTCGTCGACAACAACGAAGCCAACGACCGCAAGGCGGAGGCGACCCTGCGCGACATCGCCACCGAGGTCGGCTTCGAGCAAGTGACCTTCCAGTTCGAGCCGATCGCCGCGGCACTCGATTACGAGCGCACGCTGCATTCCGAACAGATCGCGCTGATCGCCGACATCGGCGGCGGCACCTCGGACTTCTCCATCGTGCGGCTCTCGCCGGAGCGGCATCTCAAGGCCGAGCGCCAGGCCGACATTCTCGCCAATGACGGCGTGCGGATCGGCGGCACCGATTTCGACCGCCAGCTCAGCCTCGGCGTCATCATGCCGTTGCTCGGCTACCGCACGGCGATGAAGCGCGCCGGGCTCGACGTGCCCTCGGGCTATTTCCACGATCTCGCGACCTGGTCGAACATCAACCGGATGTACGAATCCAAGGTGATGAACGAGGTCCGCCAGGTCCGTTACGAGGCCAAGCAGCCGGAATTGCTCGATCGCCTGGTCCGCGTGCTCGACGAGCAGCGCGGCCACACGCTGGCGATGGAGATCGAGGACGCCAAGATCGCATTGTCCTCGGCGCCGAATTCGAGCATCGCGCTGGACTGGATCGAGCCGGGGCTCAAGGCCGGCGTCGCGCGGAAAGAGCTGGTCGGTCACACCACCTCGCTCGCCGATCGCATCACCGCGCGGATCGGGATCTGCCTCGAGCAGGCCGGCCTGCAGGCTGATGACATCGACGCCGTGTTCCTCACCGGCGGCTCGGTGCAGCTCGCCCATGTCCGCAAGGCGATCACCTCCGCCGTGCCGAATGCCCGCGCCATCGAAGGCGACACGTTTGGCGCGGTTGGCAAGGGCCTGACCATCGAGGCGGTGAGGCGCTACGGGCCGGGCTAGGCGCGCGCTCTTGATCGGCACCGCCGCGCCGCCATATTAAGCCCATGACCAAGCTTTCGAATCGCGAACGTATGCTCGCCGCCGGCCTCGAGGTCGTGCATGCGCACGGCTATGCCGGGGCCAGCGTGCGCGACATCGTCAGCGCGGCGGGCGTGCCGCAGGGCTCGTTCACCAACCACTTTGCCTGCAAGGAAGAGTTCGTCCTCGAGATCCTCGATCTCTACGTTGCCGCCGGCCGCGAGCTGATGGCGGCGACGCTGCTCAACGAAAAGCTGTCACCGTTGCAGCGGTTGAGCGACTACCTCGACGCCAACCAGTCACGGCTCGACGCCAACCAGATGCGCAACGGCTGCCTGTTCGGCAATTTCTCCGCGGAAGCCACCGACCATAGCGAGCCGATCCGTGCGCGGCTGGTCGAGATTTTTGCGGAGCTGCAGCGTCATCTGGCGATCTGTCTGCGCGCCGCCGTCGAGGCCGGCGAATTGCCGGAAGACTTTGCAACTGACGAGGTGGCCGGCTTCATCGTCTCGTCGCTGCAGGGCGCCTGCCTGCTGGCCAAGGCGGAACGCAGCCCCGCGCCCTTCACCCGCTTCAAGCAGGTGCTGTTCAGCCAGGTGCTGCGCTAGTGTCGCCGTAGGGTGGGCAAAGGCGTTCTCGCGCCGTGCCCACCGACTGCAGAGCGTGCGATGGTGGGCACGCCGTGCCGCGCTTTGCGCGATGCAGCTTTGCCCACCCCACAAGTGGTCGGCCCGGTTGCCGCCCCCCTCCCACTTCGATAGACCCCCCGGGCAACGCTGCGGCAATCTGCCGCCGCCAAGAACGACGTCCGGGAGACCCTATGAGCCAGACCGCCAGCGGCGCTGACGCAATGATGCGCGCCAAATCCGACATCGAGACCGCAACCATCCGCGCGATCTCGTGGCGGCTGATCCCGTTCCTGGTGCTGGCCTATTTCCTGGCCTATCTCGACCGCGTCAATCTCGGCTTCGCCGCGCTCACGATGAATGCGGAACTCAATTTTTCGCCGACGGTGTTCGCCTGGGGGGCCGGCATCTTCTTCGTCGGCTATTTCCTGTTCGAGGTTCCCTCCAATATCGCGCTCGAGAAATTCGGCGCCAGCCGCTGGATCGCGCGCATCATGGTCACCTGGGGGCTGATCTCGGCGCTGATGGCGGTGGTGTCGGGGCCGTGGAGCTTCTACTCGCTGCGCTTCCTGCTCGGCATTGCCGAAGCCGGTTTCTTCCCCGGCATCATTCTCTATCTGACCTACTGGTACCCGGCCGAATACCGCGCACGCTTCCTGGCCGCCTTCGCCATCGCCGTGCCGGTATCGACCGTGATCGGCGCGCCCGTCTCCGGCATGCTGCTCGGGCTCGACGGCATGATGGGCCTGAAAGGCTGGCAGTGGCTGTTCATCATCGAGGGCATTCCCTCGGTGGTGCTCGGCGTCGTCTGCTGGTTTTACCTCACCGACCGGCCGTCGCAGGCGACCTGGCTGTCGGCCGAGCAGAAAGCCTGGCTGGAACAGCGCATCGACGCGGAAGTCGCCGCCAAGAAGGAAGCCGGGCAGCTGACGCTGTGGCAGACCATGGCCTCGGGCCGCGTGCTGATGCTGTCGCTGATCTATTTCTGCTTCGTCGCGGCATTGTACGGCATGCAGTTCTGGCTGCCGCAGATCGTCAAGGCGTTCGGCTTCAGCAACGTGCAGACCGGCTTCGTCACCGCGATTCCCTATGCGTTCGGCTCGGTGGCGATGATCCTGTGGGCGCGGCATTCCGACAGGACGCGCGAACGCGTCTGGCACGTCGGGCTGCCGATGATCCTGATCTCGGTATCGCTGGGCACGGCCGGCCTGCTGACCGACCCCACCTGGACGATGGTCGCGCTCTCAGTCGCCGCGATCGGCGTGTTCTGCACCTTTGCGCTGTTCTGGACGCTGCCGACCTCGTGGCTGACAGGGGCCGCCGCCGCCGGCGGCATCGCCATGATCAACTCGATCGGCAACCTTGCCGGCTTTGGCGGGCCCTATCTGATCGGCTGGATCAAGGAGGCGACCGGCTCGACCTCGACCGGCCTGCTGGTGCTGGCGGTAATGCCGCTGATCGCCGGTGCCTTGGTATTGTTCGGCAAGCACGACACCTCGGCGGAGTTCGCAGCAGTGCGAAAACAACCCGCGATCTAAACAAATTCTGACCACTGACGAATATTGACATTCGTCAGTGGTCAGGCCAGTTTCCGCGGGACGCCACCCGAAGGAAGCTCAGCGATGTCCGGCCTCTCCATTCTCCATTTCCGCCAGCCACTCGTGCTAGCTTTGATGCTGCCCGCCCTGGCGCTGGCCGGTTGCGGCAAGAAGGAAGAGGCCAAGGCCGAGCCGCCGCGGCCGGTGCTGGTCGCGACCGTCAAATTCCAGCCGGAGCAGCCGGCGCGCAGCTTTGTCGGCACCATCAAGCCCAGGGTCGAGACCGACATCGGCTTCCGCGTCCCCGGCAAGATCGCCAAACGCCTGGTCGAGGTCGGCCAGACCGTCGAAATAGGCCAGCCGCTGGCCACGCTCGACGAGGTCGACCTGTCGCTGCAGGCCGAGCAGTCGGTCGCCGAACTTTCCGCCGCCACCGGCGTACTGGCGCAGGCCGCCGCCGCCGAGGGCCGCGCCAATGAATTGCGCGCCAAGGGCTGGTCGACGCAGGCCCAGCTCGATCAGGCCAAGGCCTCCGCCGACGAGGCCCGCGCCCGCCTCAACCGCGCCGAGCGCTCGGTCAATCTGACCAAAAACTCTCTATCTTATGCGACGCTGCTGGCCGACACCCGCGGCGTCGTCACCGCGACTCTGATCGACCCCGGCCAGGTCGTGGCCGCCGGCCAGACCGCGGTGCGCGTCGCGCGCTTTGCCGAGAAGGAGGCCGTGGTGGCCATCCCGGAGACGCTGGTCGGCCGTGCCAAGGATGGCACCGCGAGCGTGTCGCTGTGGTCGGAGCCCGGCCGGCGCTATGCCGCGAAGCTGCGCGAAATCGCGCCGAATGCCGATCCGGCGACCCGCACCTATCTCGCCAAATTCTCGCTCCCCGATGCCGACGACAAGGTGTCGCTCGGCATGACCGCAACCCTGACCCTGTCGGACGTCACCTCCGAACGCGTCGCGCGGCTGCCGCTGTCGGCGCTGTTCAGCCAGGGCGCCAATCCTTCGCTCTATACCGTCAACGACAATGGCGAGATCGCGCTGCAGCCAGTGAAAGTGAAATCCTACGAGAGCAACGACGTGATCATCACCGGCGGCGTCGAGGACGGCGCGCGCGTGGTGACGCTCGGCGTGCAGAAACTCGACCCGTCGCAAAAAGTCCGCATCGTTTCCGCATTGACCTTTTAAGGGCCACGCCGATGCATCGCTTCAATCTCTCTGCCTGGGCGGTCAGCCATCCCGCGCTGATCCTGTTCCTGATCGTGGCGCTCGGCATTGCCGGGTTCTTCTCCTACGAGAAGCTCGGTCGCGCCGAGGATCCGTCATTCACGGTCAAGGTGGTCAACATCACAGCGGTCTGGCCCGGCGCTACCGCACGCGAAATGCAGGAGCAGGTCGCCGATCCGATCGAGAAGAAGCTGCAGGAGCTGCCCTATTTCGACAAGGTGCAGACCTATTCGAAACCGTCCTTCAGCGCGATGCAGATGACCTTCAGGGACAATACGCCGCCGAAGGACGTGCCGTATCTGTTTTATATGCTGCGCAAGAAGCTCGCCGACGTGCAGGGCAGCCTGCCGACCAATCTAATCGGGCCGACGGTGAACGACGAGTTTAGCGACGTCGATTCTATTCTCTATACGATGACCGGCGACGGCGCCGACTACGCGCAACTGAAGAAGGTCGCCGAAGGGCTGCGACAGCGGCTGCTGAAAGTGCGGGGGGTCAACAAGGTCAATTTCTACGGTACCCAGGACGAGAGGATCTTCGTCGAATTCTCGCACGCCAAGCTGGCGACGCTCGGCATCACGCCGCAGACGCTGTTCGACTCGCTGGCCAAGCAGAACGCTATTGCGCCCGCCGGCACGGTCGAGACGTCGTCGCAGCGTGTGCCGTTGCGCGTCACCGGCGCACTCGACGGCTTCAAGGCGGTGGCGGAAACGCCGGTCGAGAGCGGCGGCCGCACCTTCCGCCTCGGCGATATCGCCACCGTCAGCCACGGCTTCGTCGATCCGCCGGATTTCAAGGTCCGGCAGCGCGGTACGCCGGCGCTGGCGCTGGGCGTGGTGACGGCGAACGGCGCCAACATTCTCGATCTCGGTCGCGAGGTCGAAAAGGCCAAGAACCAGTTCATGGCGGCGGTGCCGCAGGGCATCCAGGTCGAGCAGATCGCCGACCAGCCGGTGGTGGTCGAAAAGGCCGTCGGCGAATTCGTGCATTCCTTCATCGAGGCGCTGGCGATCGTGCTGTTCGTCTCGTTCCTGGCGCTTGGCTGGCGCACCGGCATCGTGGTGGCGCTGTCGGTGCCCTTGGTCCTGGCGATCGTCTTCATCGTGATGAATGCGATGCATATCGACCTGCACCGCATCACGCTCGGCGCGCTCATCATCGCGCTCGGCCTCTTGGTCGATGACGCCATCATCGCCGTGGAGATGATGGTGGTGAAGATGGAGCAGGGCTGGGACCGCGTCCGCGCCGCGTCCTACGCTTGGGAATCCACCGCGTTTCCGATGCTGACCGGCACGCTGATCACCGCGGTCGGCTTCCTGCCGATCGGCTTCGCCAATTCCGCGGTCGGCGAATATGCCGGCGGCATCTTCTGGATCGTGGCGATCGCGCTGATCGCCTCGTGGTTCGTGGCGGTGATCTTCACCCCCTATATCGGCGTCAAGCTGCTGCCGGATTTTACCTCCTATGCCAAGGCGCATCCCGATCCGCATGAAATCTACGAGACGCGGATGTATCGCGCCCTGCGCCGCGTGATCGCTTGGTGCGTCGATCACCGCATCAAGGTGGTGGTCACCACCGTCGGCATTTTCATCGCGTCGATCGTCGGCTTCGGCCATGTGCAGCAGCAATTCTTTCCGCTGTCGGAGCGGCCCGAACTGTTCCTGCAGTTGCGTCTGCCGGAAGGCACCGCCTTCGGCGTCACGGAAAAGTCCGTGCAGACCGCCGAGAAACTGCTCAAGGACGACAAGGACATCGCGACCTACACATCTTACGTCGGCCGCGGCTCGCCGCGTTTCTGGCTCGGCCTCAACCCGCAATTGCCGAATGAAGCCTTCGCCGAGATCGTCATCGTCGCCAAGGGCGTCGCTGAGCGCGAGCGCATCAAGGCGAAGATCGAGAAGGCGGCGGCCGAGGGCCAGCTCTCGGAGGCCCGCGTCCGCGTCGATCGCTTCAATTTCGGCCCGCCGGTCGGTTTCCCCGTGCAGTTCCGCGTGGTCGGGCCGGACACCGCGACGGTGCGCGGGATCGCCTACAAGGTCCGCGACGTCATGCGCGCCAACAAGAACGTCAAGGATCCGCATCTCGACTGGAACGAGCAGACGCCGTACCTCAAGCTGGTCGTCGATCAGGACCGCGCCCGTGCGCTCGGCCTGACGCCGCAGGAGCTGTCACAATCGCTGGCGATGCTGATCTCCGGCGCGCCCGTAACCACGGTGCGCGATGGTATCGAGAAGGTCGGCGTGGTGGCGCGTGCGGTGCCCGGCGAGCGGCTCGACCTCGGCCGCGTCGGCGACCTCACCATCACCTCCCGCAACGGCGTTGCCATCCCGCTGTCGCAGGTCGCCACGATCGAATACGCCCATGAGGAGCCGATCCTGTGGCGGCGCAACCGCGACATGGCGATCACCGTGCGCGGCGACGTCGTCGACGGCGTGCAGTCGCCGGATGTCACCAGCCAGATCGCGCCGCAATTGCAGGCGATCCGCGACAGCCTGGCGCCGGCCTACCGGATCGAGGCGGGCGGCGCGTTCGAGGAATCCGCCAAGGGCAACGTCTCGATCGCCGCCCTGTTTCCGCTGATGGTCATCCTGATGCTGACGCTCCTGATGATCCAGTTGCAGAGCTTTTCGCGGCTGGTGCTGGTGTTTCTGACCGCGCCGCTCGGCATCATCGGGGCCTCGCTGGCGCTGAACGTCGCCAATGCCCCGTTTGGCTTCGTGGCTTTGCTCGGGCTGATCGCGCTGGCCGGAATGATCATGCGCAACGCCGTGATCCTGGTCGACCAGATCGAGAGCGACGTCGCCCACGGCCTGACCCGCCATGAGGCGATCGTCGAGGCCACGGTGCGCCGGGCGCGCCCGGTGGTGCTGACCGCGCTGGCGGCGATTCTGGCGATGATCCCGCTGACGCGCTCGGCTTTCTGGGGACCGATGGCGATCACTATTATGGGCGGGCTGTTCGTCGCGACCTTCCTGACGTTATTGTACCTGCCGGGGCTTTATGCGCTCTGGTTCCGCAAGACGCTCGAGGAACGCGGCCCCGGCGAGGACGTCGATCACCACGCCCCGCAGCATCACGACGAACGGCAGCTGCCTCGGCTTGCCGCAGCCGCGGAATAATAGAAGACCGTGCGATCATGACCCTCGTTTCCGACACCGTCGAAGCCGACATGCAGGCCCGCATCATCGTGGTGGCGGAACGCCTGTTCCGCGACATCGGCTACCAGAAGACCACGGTGGCCGACATCGCCCGCCAGTTGCGGATGAGCCCGGCCAATGTCTACCGCTTCTTCGACTCCAAGAAGTCGATCAACGAAGCGGTGGCACGGCGGTTGATGGGTGAGGTCGAGGACGCCGCGCATCGGATCGTCGCCGGGCCGCAGCCGGCGCAGCTGCGGTTGCGCGAGCTGCTGTCGTCGATCCACCACATGAATGCGGAGCGCTATGTCGGCGATGCCAAGCTGCACGAGATGGTCGCCATCGCGATGGAGCAGAGCTGGGACGTCTGCACGGCCCATATGGAGCACATCACCGGCAATATCGCCGAGGTGATCGCCGCGGGTGCGGCCTCCGGCGAATTCCACGCGCCCGACGTGGCGCTGGCCGCGATGTGCACCTGCACCGCGATGCTGCGGTTCTTCCACCCGCAGATGATCGCGCAATGCTCCGACAAGCCCGGCCCCTCGCTCGACCAGATGATCGACTTCGTCCTTGCCGGGCTCGCGCCGCGCGGCTAGACGACAGCGCGAACGCCAGCACAGGGGATTTCAGCGTGAACGCCAGCGACCTGCATTCCTACCAGCCGAAGGACGGCCACGGCCTCAAGCACGATCCCTTCAACGCCATCATCGGCCCGCGGCCGATCGGCTGGGTGTCGTCGCGTGATGCGGACGGCCACGTCAATCTGGCGCCCTACAGCTTCTTCAATGCTTTCAATTACACGCCGCCCTTGATCGGTTTCTCCTCGATCGGCGTCAAGGATTCCACCCGCAACATGCAGGCAACGGGCGAGTTCGTCTGGAATCTGGCGACGATGGACCTGGCAAAACAGATGAACGCGACCGCAGCCCATGTCGGCCCCGAGGTCGATGAATTCGAGATCGCCGGATTGACGGCGGTGCCGAGCACGCTGGTCAACGTACCCCGGGTCGGCGAAAGCCGCGTCGCGTTCGAATGCAAGGTCACGCAGATCATCGAACTCACCGGCGCCAATGGTGCGTCGGCCAACGCCTTCCTGACGATGGGCGAGGTGGTTGCCATCCACATCGACAAGAGCCTGATCGTCGATGGCGTCTACCAGACCGCGCTGGCCGGCCCGATCCTGCGCGCCGGCCGCCGCGGCGACTATTTCCATATCCGGCAGGACGCCATGTTCGAGATGAACCGGCCGGATTAGTTCCATCATCGGCGTGCCGGCCAATGTTCAGTGCACCTCTCCCGGAGGGAGAGGTCGGATGATCGAGCGTAGCGAGATCATCCGGGTGAGGGGTTAGGGACCTCTCGATGGCGCTGTGCCCCCTCACCCGACCGGCTTCGCTGCGCTTCGCCGATCGACCTCTCCCCAACGGGGAGAGGTGACAAAACATATCCCTTTCGACTCGATCGACGGCGAACTTGCTATTCACTTGAAATTCCCGTGACGACAAGTCACGGCGTTGCACCGCGCAATTGCGGAACGGTTGCGGTATCCTGCCGTTGAAAATGGCTCGGTTCCCGAACCCAAACATCCCAGAGCAAATGCGCCCGGCGGCGCCGGCCCCAGGCATGCCGCCGCTGCGATCCCGGAGGGTCTTCCCATGAGCTCCACCCATTTCCGTCGCGACCATATCTCCAAGCCGATCTTCCGCTGGGCGAAGGGCGTGCTGCCGACCATGTCGGACACCGAGCGCGAGGCGCTGGAAGCCGGCGACACCTGGTGGGACGCCGATCTGTTCACCGGCCATCCGGACTGGGCCAAGCTGCTGAAGGTAAAACCCGCGGCGCTGACAGCCGAGGAGCAGGCGTTCATGACCGGGCCGGTCGATACGCTGTGCGAGATGCTCGACGACTGGAAGATCAACTGGGAGCTGCGCGACCTGCCGCTGGAGGTCTGGGACTTCATCAAGCGCGAAAAATTCTTCGGTATGATCATCCCGAAGGAATATGGCGGGCTCGGCTTCTCGCCATTTGCTCACTCCGAAATCGTGCGAAAAATCTCGTCGCGCTCGGTGGTCGCCGCGGTGACCGTGATGGTGCCGAACTCGCTCGGGCCCGGCGAATTGCTGATGAAATTCGGCACCGACGACCAGCGCCAGAAGTGGCTGCCGAAGCTGGCCGATGGCCGCGACATTCCCTGCTTCGGCCTGACCAGCCCGGAAGCCGGCTCGGATGCGGCGGCGATGGTCGACAGCGGCATCATCTGCAAGGGCACGTTCGAGGGCCGCGAGGTGCTTGGCCTGCGCCTGAACTGGCACAAGCGCTATATCACGCTGGGTCCCGTCGCGACCCTGATCGGCCTGGCCTTCAAGGCTTATGACCCCGACCACCTCGTCGGCACCGAGGACGAACTCGGCATCACCGTGGCGCTGATCCCGTCGCATCTCGACGGCGTCGAGATCGGCCGCCGCCATCTGCCGTCGATGCAGGTGTTCCAGAACGGCCCCAACAAGGGCCACGACGTCTTCATCCCGATGGACTACATCATCGGCGGGCAGGAGCGGCTGGGGCAGGGCTGGAAGATGCTGATGTCGGCGCTGGCCGCCGGGCGCGGCATCTCGCTGCCGTCGCTGTCCGCCGCCGGCGCCGCCTACGCGGCGCGCACCACCGGGGCCTATGCGCGGATCCGCGAGCAGTTCAACATCCCGATCGGCAGGTTCGAGGGCATCGAGGAGCCGCTGGCTCGGATCGCCGGCACGGCCTATCTGCTCGATGCGTCCCGGCGCATGACCTGCACCGCGCTCAATCTCGGCCATCATCCCGCGGTCATCTCCGGCATCATGAAGCTGCACGCCACCGAGCGGATGCGTACCGCGATCGACGATGCGATGGACATCCATGCCGGCAAGGCGGTGATCGACGGGCCGCAGAACTACCTGGGCAATCTGTATCGCTCGGTGCCGGTCGGCATCACGGTGGAGGGCGCCAATATATTGACGCGCAATCTGATCGTGTTCGGCCAGGGCGCGATCCGCGCGCATCCCTATCTGCTCTCGGAAATGAACGCGCTGGCCGACCCCGACAAGGCGCGCGGCCTCGATGCCTTTGACAGGGTTTTCTGGCGGCACGTCGGTCACAGCATCAAGACGCTGTTTCGCGCCTGGGGCCGTAGCTGGACCGGCGGCGTGCTGGCGCCGGCGCCGAATGCCGGCGATGCCACGATGTTCTATCGCCAGCTGTCGCGCTATTCCGCGGCGTTCGCACTGTGCGCCGACATGGCGCTGCTGACGATGGGCGGCGCGCTGAAGCGCAAGGAAATGCTGTCGGCGCGGTTCGGCGACATCCTGTCGGAACTGTATTTGCTCTCCGCCGTGCTGAAACGCTTCGAGGATGAGGGCCGCCAGCAGATCGATTTCGCGGTGCTGGAATGGTGCATGCACACCGGCTTCCGCACCATCGAGATGCGCTTTGCCGAAATCCTCGCCAACTTCCCGAACCGCTTCGTCGCGGGCCTCCTGAAGTTCATCGTGCAGCCCTATGGCGCCCGCACGCTCGGGCCTTCCGACCTTGTGACACGGCTGTGTGCGCTGAACATTCTTGAGCCCGGCGCCGCACGCGAGCGCCTGACGCCGGATCTCGCGCATGTCGATGACGATCGCGGCTTCGCGCGGCTGGAGCAAGCCTTTGCACTGGTTACGGCCGCCGACGGCATTGCCAAGCGGCTACGGACTTCGAAGATCAAGAAGTGGCAGGATGCCGTGGCCCGCGGCGTCATCACCCAGGCGGAGGGCGAACAGCTCGCGACGGCGCAGGCGGCGGCCGCGGCCGTCATCGCGGTCGACGACTTCGCGCCCGACGAACTCTCGCCGGGCTACAAGAAACCGGCGGACGTGCACCAGTTCTTCCAGCACCTCGGCGAGCAGAGGGCGGCCTCCTGATGGCAAGTTTCTCATGACAAGACCGGTCTATATCGTCGACGGCAGCCGCACGCCGTTCCTGAAGGGGCGCTCCGGGCCGGGCCCGTTCACGCCGGTCGATCTCGCCGTACAATGCGGCCGGCCTCTCCTGGCGCGGCAGAAGTTTGCGCCGGACGCTTTCGACCAGGTGATCCTCGGCTGCGTCAACGTCATTGCCGACGAGATGAATCCCGCGCGGGTCGCAGCCCTGCGGCTCGGCATGGGCGAGGCGATGGTCGCCTTCACCGTGCAGATCAATTGCGGCTCCGGCATGCAGTCGATCGATACCGCCTACCGCACTATCCGCGAAGGCTCTGCCAATATGATCCTGGCCGGCGGCGCGGAAGCGCTGAGCTACGCACCCTTGGTCTGGCCGCAGAACGGCGTGCGCTGGTTTGCTGGCCTCGCGATGGCCAAAGGCATGGTCGCCAAGGCCGCAGCCTTCGCCAGAGCGCGGCCGGCCTACTTCAAGCCGGTCATCGGCCTGGAGCGTGGCCTCACCGATCCGATCACCGACCTCAACATGGGCCAGACCGCCGAGAAGGTCGGTCACCTGTTCGGCATCACGCGGGCGCAGTCCGATGCCTACGCCAACGAGAGTCACAAGCGGCTGGCCCATGCGCAGGCGCAAGGCTGGCTGAAGGGCGAGGTCGAAACGGCCTTCGCCCGCGACGGCAAGTTTTATGACTTCGACGACGGCGTGCGGCCGGACTCGACGGTTGAGAAGCTGGCGTCGCTGAAGCCGGTGTTCGAGCGGCCGTGGGGCCAGGTCACCCCCGGCAATTCCTCGCAAATCACCGACGGCGCGTCTTGGACCATTCTCGCTTCCGAAGACGCCGTGCAAAAATATGGCCTGACGCCAAAAGCGAAAATCGTCGACAGCCAGTGGTCGGCGCTCGATCCCTCGATCATGGGGCTCGGTCCGGTGCTGTCCTCGAACGATCTCTTGAAGCGCAATAATTTGACGATTCACGACATCGACACCTGGGAGCTGAACGAGGCGTTCGCCACGCAGGTGCTGGGCTGCCTGGCGGCTTGGAATGACGAAAAATTCTGCCGCGAGGTGCTCGGCCTCGACGGCGTGGCCGGCGAGATCGATCGCGCGAAACTCAACGTCGACGGCGGCGCCATCAGCCTCGGCCATCCCGTCGGGACCTCGGGTAACCGCATCGTGCTGCATCTGGTCAATGCGATGCAGCGGCTCGGCACCAAGCGCGGCATCGCCACCGAATGTATCGGCGGCGGATTGGGCGGCGCGATGCTGATCGAAGCGTTATGAGGAACGGCATGCATAGCAAGATCATGGACGTCCTCGCCGACCGCGTGCTCGAACTGGGGCCCAGCAACACTGAATCGGCGGAGCAGGGCGCCTACAAGCACTTCAGGCTGACGCGCGACGCCGACGGCATCGCCTGGCTGTTGTTCGACCGCGCGGGCGCCAGCGCCAATACGCTGTCGGCCAACGTTCTGGAAGAATTCGATGCCGTGCTGGCGGCGCTGGAAGTCCACCGCCCGGCCGGGTTGGTGATCCGATCCGCCAAACCCTCCGGCTTCATCGCCGGCGCCGACGTCAATGAATTCCGCGGCGCCACTGACGCGCGGCTGGTGGAGACCGGGATTGGCCGGGCGCACGCCGTGATCGACCGGCTGGAAACGCTGAAGATTCCGACCGTCGCCGTGATCCACGGCTTCTGTCTCGGCGGCGGGCTCGAAGTCGCACTGGCCTGCCAGTCGCGCATCGCGATCGAGGATGCGCGGTTCGGCTTTCCCGAAGTGATGCTCGGCCTGCATCCGGGCCTTGGCGGCACCGCGCGCTTCACCAGCCTGGTCAATCCGATGCAGGCGATGACCCTGATGCTGACCGGCAAGACGATCGATGCGCGCAAGGCGAAATCGCTCGGCCTGGTCGATGCCGTGACGCAGGAGCGCCACGTCCGCAACGCGGTGAAGGACGCCGTATTCGGCCGGCTGCGCCGCGCCAGGCCCGGCCTGCTCCATGCGTTGCTCAACTTCTCGCCGGTCCGCGGTATCCTCGCCTCGCGCATGATCGCCGAGGCCGGCAAGGCCGCGCCGCGCGAACACTATCCCGCGCCCTATGCGCTGATCGCTCTGTGGGAGCGCCACGGCGGCAACCGCGCTGCGATGCTGCGCGCCGAGCAGGCGTCGTTCGCCGATCTGATGGTGACGCCGACGGCGCAGAACCTGATCCGGGTGTTCTTCCTGCGCGAGCAGATGAAGAAGCTGGCGGGCGCCGGCCACACGATCGAACATGTCCACGTCATCGGCGCCGGCGCGATGGGTGGCGACATCGCGGCGTGGTGCGCGAATCAGGGGCTGCGCGTCACGCTGGCCGACATGAAACCGCAGCCGATCGCCGGCGCGGTCCAGCGCGCTGCCGATCTGTTCGGCAAGATCATGCGAAAGCGCACCGACCAGCGCGATGCGCTCGACCGGTTGATCCCAGACATGGACGGCGAAGGCGTGCGCAGCGCCGATTTGATCATCGAGGCCGTCAGCGAAAATCTCGATCTGAAACAGAAGGTTTTTGCGGCGATCGAGCCCCGCATGAAGCCCTCGGCGATCCTTGCCACCAACACCTCCAGCATTCCGCTGGAAGATATGCGAAGCTCGCTGGCCAATCCGGCCCGCTTGCTCGGGCTGCATTTCTTCAATCCGGTATCGCGGCTGCAACTGGTCGAGGTCGTCAGCCATGACCGCGTCGATGCCGGCCTGCTGAAGCAGGCGATGGCCTTCGTCGGCGCCATTGACCGGCTGCCGCTGCCGGTGAAGTCGTCGCCGGGCTTCCTGGTCAACCGCGCGCTGACGCCCTACATGCTCGAAGCCATGGTGATGCTCGACGAGAAGATCGACAAGACCACCATCGACGCCGCTGCCGAGCAGTTCGGCATGCCGATGGGGCCGATCGAACTCGCTGATCAGGTCGGGCTCGATATCTGCCTTGCGGTCGGCGACATGCTGCGCTCGAAATTCGGCGATCTGCTGCCGCCGACGCCGGCCTGGCTGCGCGAAAAGGTCTCCCGCGGCGAACTCGGCCGCAAGACCGGGCAGGGCTTCTATACCTGGAAGGACGGTCGCGCCGACAAGACCTCCGGCGCCGTGGTAACGACCAAGCCGACCCAGGAAATGATCGACCGCCTGATGCTGCCGATGTCGAACGTCTGCGTCGCCTGCCTGCGCGAGGGCACGGTGGACAACGCCGACATGGTCGATGGCGCGATGATCTTCGGAACCGGCTACGCGCCCTTCCGCGGCGGCCCGATGAACTATGCCCGCAACCGCGGCGCGGAGAATATTGTGGCCACCTTGCGTACCCTGGCGGTAAAGCATGGCGACCGGTTTGCCCCTGACGAGGGATGGGAGAATTTCAAGTGACTCAAAGCGCGGCAGGTGACTGCCTATGACGGACGCAACATTGGCCCGGGGAACCGATCCGCGCAAAGAACCCACCGGCGACCTGACCATCCGGCAGCTTGCCATGCCGGCCGATACCAATGCCAATGGCGATATTTTCGGCGGCTGGCTGCTCGGCCAGATGGATCTCGGCGGGGGCATTTTCGCCTCCAAGATGGCCCGGTCGCGCACCGTCACCGTGGCCATCGACGCGATGAATTTCCGCAAGGCGGTGTTCGTCGGCGACGTTGTCTCGGTCCATGCGCTGGTGCGGATCGGAAAGACCTCGATCACCGTGCATCTGGAAGCCTGGGTGCTGCGCCGTAATGAAAACGCCTCGATCCTGGTGACCGACGGCCACTTCACCTATGTCTCGATCGACGAGCAGGGCCGCAAGCAACCGATCCAGCGCGAGGGCCAGCCGGTTTCCGCGTAGTCCGAATTGGAACGGAAATGGCGCCGCTCGGTTGATGGCCCGGAATATGCAGAGTTATGCATATCGGGGAATCGTCATGTCATCAGACACCTACATCATCGAAGTCAGCCAGCAGGCCGCCGGCATCGTCGTTCGCAATCCCGACGGCTATCGTTTCTTTGCCGCAACGCATCGGTTCAACCCGATGGAAGGTCAGCTGTTCGCCAACGCCCGCGAGGCCGAGCGCGCCGCTTTCCTGTTCGCGAGCCAGGGATTTCTGACCGCGCCGGTCATTGCCGCAGCTTGAGCGTTTCGCCGGTCTCCTGACGGGGCAAGGTGGGACAGGGGGCGCGCGACGTTGACGCGCGCGGTCAAATAACCGCACCATGGACGCCTTTGCTGAGGTGTTCCCGTGATCTGCCTGTCCCATCGCCAGACTGAAATACTCAACCTTGCCCGGACGACCGGGCGGGTGATGGTGGACGACCTCGTGCGCCGTTTCGAGGTCTCTGCGCAGACCATTCGAAAAGACCTCAACGACCTCGTCGACCATCGCTCGCTGACCCGGATCCACGGTGGCGCCATTATCGCCTCCGGCGTCGAGAATCTCGCTTACGAAGCGCGCCGCTTCGTCGCTGCCGACGAAAAGCGCGCCATCGGCATCGCGGCAGCCGCCCAGATCCCAAACGGCTCTTCGCTTTTCATCAACGTCGGTACCACCACCGAGGAAGTCGCCAGCGCGCTGACGGCGCATGAGGACCTGCTGGTGATCACCAACAACCTCAACGTCGCGATGATGCTGTACCGCCACCCGCGCATCGAGGTGATCGTCGCCGGCGGCACGGTGCGGCGAAGCGACGGCGCGGTGATCGGCTCCACCGCGATCGGTCTGATCGGCCAGTTCAAGGTCGATTATGCCATTATCGGCGCCTCGGCGATCGACGCCGAAGGCGCCCTGCTGGATTTCGACTATCGCGAGGTGCAGGCCGCGCAGGCGATAATGGCCAATGCCCGCTCGGTGATGCTGGTGGCCGATTCCACCAAGCTGCGACGTACCGCGGCGGTGCGTATCGCCCATATCAGCCAGGTCCAGACCTTCGTCACCGACGCGCCGCTGCCGCCGGGATTGCAGGCGATCTGCCAGAGCAAGGGCGTGCTGGTGATCGAGGCGCTGCCCGGCCGGGTGGAAGAAGCCGACGAGTTGAACCCGGAACCGACCGCGCTCTGAGCCAGCGAAGGCGCTCCGCTTCACCTCTCCCCGGCGGGGAGAGGTCGGAAGGCGCGAAGCGCGTTCCGGGTGAGGGGGCCGCGCGCCGACGAAACGTTCCTAACCCCTCACCCGGATGTTCTCACTCCGCTCCAACATCCGACCTCTCCCTTCGGGAGAGGTGGCCAATACAGCGGCAACCTCGCAAATCAAAACGCCCAAATTCCCCATTGCTTTCGTTTTTGGTTGTGTTTTAATCCAAACCGAAAGCCAAATCGCTCAAAGCGAAGATGGCGCGTCCTTTTCTCATGGAAGGCGCCGGATCAATTGGCGCAAGGGAGTCCGGGTGAGTTCAATTTTCGACCTCGCTATCATTGGCGGCGGCGTCAACGGCGTCGGCATCGCGCGTGACGCGGTGGGCCGCGGCAATTCCGTTTTACTGTGCGAAATGAACGATCTGGCCAGCGGCACCTCGTCATGGTCGACCAAGCTCGTGCATGGCGGGCTGCGCTACCTCGAATATTACGACTTCAAGCTGGTGCGCCACGCGCTGCTGGAGCGCGAGATCCTGTGGGGGATCGCGCCGCACATCATCCGGCCGCTGCGCTTCGTGCTGCCGCACCACGCCGGGCTGCGGCCGGCCTGGCTGCTGCGGCTCGGCCTTTTCCTCTACGACCATATCGGCGGCCGCAAGCTGCTGCCGGCCACCCGTACGCTGGACCTGGCGCATGACGCGTTAGGCAAGCCGCTCGCGCCCGGGCGCTTCAAGCGCGGCTTCGAGTATTCCGATTGCTTCGTCGACGATGCCCGGCTGGTGGTGCTGACCGCCCGCGATGCCGCCGACCGCGGGGCCGACATCCGGACCCGCACCCGCGCCACCGAGATCCGGCAGGTCGACGGCGTCTGGCAGGTCACCGTGCAGGATGCAGGTGGCGAGCGCAGCACGATCCGCGCCCGCGCGCTGGTCAATGCCGGCGGGCCGTGGGTCGAGCAGGTGCTGACGTCGGGGGCCGGATTCAATGCTAAAGCCAAGGTGCGGCTGGTGCAGGGATCGCACATCGTGGTGCCGAAAATATACAACCACGACCGCGCCTACATCTTCCAGAACGCCGACGGCCGCATCGTGTTCGCGATTCCCTACCAGGACGATTTCACCCTGATCGGCACCACCGACCTCGATTACGATGGCGATCCCGCGCAGGTTAAGATCTCCAAAGCCGAGATCGACTATCTCTGCGCGTCGGTCAGCGAATATTTGGCGAAGCCGGTGAAGCCCGAGGACGTGGTCTGGACCTATTCCGGCGTTCGCCCGCTGTATGACGACGGCGCCGACGAGGCCAAGGCGGCGACGCGCGATTATGTGTTTGAACTCGATCTGCCCGGTGGCGCGCCGCTGCTGTCGATCTACGGCGGCAAGATCACCACTTACCGCCGGCTCGCCGAGGAGGCGCTGCAGAAACTGGCCCCCTGGCTGAAGGGCAGCAAGGCGCCGGAAGGCTGGACCGCGCACGCGGCGCTGCCCGGCGGCGATTTCGACGTCTCGGCGCTCGACGCGCTGGTCGTCGAACTCAGGCGCGACTATCCGTTCCTGACACCGGCCCATGCCGATCGTCTCGCGCATGCCTATGGTACGCGCGCGCAAAAAATGCTCGGGCAGGCGAAGGCGCTGGCCGATCTCGGCGTACCGTTCGGCGCCACGCTGACCGAGCGCGAGGTGAACTATCTCATCGCCAACGAATTCGCGGTCACCGCTGAGGATATCGTGTGGCGGCGCTCCAAGCTCGGACTGCGGATGTCGGCGGCCGAGATTGCAACGCTGCAGGACTGGATCACGGCGCATCACCAGCCATCGGCCAGCCCGGTCATCGCCGCAGGAGCACGTCCATGAGCGTCAGCCTCGACCATGTATCATGCACGGTGGAGGGGATGACGACGATCCGCGACGTGTCGTTGACACTGCAGCCGGGCACGCTGAGCGTGCTGCTCGGCCCGACGCTTTCCGGCAAGACGTCGATCATGCGGCTGCTCGCCGGGCTGGACAGACCGACGACGGGGCGCGTGCTGGTCGACGGTGTCGACGTCACCGGCGCCGACGTGCGCAAGCGCTCGGTGGCGATGGTCTACCAGCAATTCATCAACTATCCCTCGTTCACGGTCTACGAGAATATCGCCTCGCCGCTGCGCGTGCAGGGTAAGTCGAAAGCGGAGATCGACAGCCGCGTCCGCGACGCCGCGCGATTGCTCAAGCTCGAGCCCTATCTCGACCGCACACCGTTGCAACTCTCCGGCGGCCAGCAGCAGCGCACCGCGATTGCGCGGGCGCTGGTCAAGGACGCCGACCTCGTGCTGCTCGACGAACCGCTGGCCAATCTCGATTACAAGCTGCGCGAGGAACTGCGCATCGAACTGCCGCGCATCTTCGAGGCGTCCGGCGCGATCTTCGTCTATGCGACGACCGAGCCTTCCGAAGCGCTGCTGCTCGGCGGCAATACCGTGTGCCTGTGGCATGGCGAAGTGCTGCAGATGGGCGATACATCGCGCGTCTATCGCCAGCCCGAAACGCTGCGCGTGGCCGAAGTGTTCTCCGATCCGCCGCTCAATCTGGTCGGCATCGAGAAACGCGATGGCTTCGTTCAATACGCCGGCGGCATCCGCGCGCCGGCCAGCGGCCTCTACGCAGCCCTGGCGGACGGCGCCTATCGCGTCGGCTTTCGCGCGCATCAGCTCGAAGTCGCCAGCGGCATCAAAGGTCGTCATGCCTTTGCGGCGGAAGTCACGGTGACCGAAATCACCGGTTCCGAAAGTTACGTGCATCTCAAGCGCGACGCCTCGAACTGGGTCGCGGTGCTGCAGGGCGTACATGATTTTCCGCCCGGCCATCACCTCGATGCCGTGCTCGATCCCGACAATCTCTTTGTGTTCGACGCCGGCGACCGGCTGGTCGCCGCGCCGACGTCGATGTAGGAGCGAAGATGGCCCGCATCGATCTCGTCGATCTCGCGCATTCCTACGGCGGCAATGCTGCGGCGGAAGAAAGCTTCGCGCTGAAGCCGATCTCGATGACGTGGCGGCAGGGCGGCGCCTATGCGCTGCTCGGGCCAAGCGGCTGCGGCAAGACCACGCTGCTCAATCTGATTTCCGGCATCGTCACGCCGTCGCGCGGCAAGATACTGTTCGATGGCGCCGACATAACCCGTGCCACCACGCAGCAGCGCAACATCGCGCAGGTGTTCCAGTTTCCGGTGATCTACGACACCATGACGGTCGGCGAAAACCTGGCTTTTCCGCTGAAGAACCGCGGTGTCGCTAGGCCGGAGATCGAGAAGCGCGTCAGGGAGATTGCCGAGCTGCTCGATCTCACGCCGGTGCTGAACCGCAAGGCGACGCGGCTCACCGCCGACGCCAAGCAGAAGATTTCGCTCGGCCGCGGCCTGGTGCGTTCCGATGTCGCAGCCGTTTTGTTCGACGAACCGCTGACGGTGATCGATCCCGCGCTGAAATGGGAACTGCGTTCCAAGCTGAAGGCGCTGCACCGCGCGCTGGATCTCACCATGATCTACGTCACCCACGACCAGACCGAGGCGCTGACCTTCGCCGACACAGTGGTGGTGATGCATGACGGCCGCGTCGTTCAGGCCGGCACGCCGCAGCAATTGTTCGACAGACCGGAGCACACCTTTGTCGGCTATTTCATCGGCTCGCCCGGCATGAATATCGTACCCGCCACGGTCAATGGCCGCGAGGCTGTTATCGACGGCCACACCATCGCACTCCAGCGCAACTACGATGCGTTGCCGGCCGGCGCCAGGGTCGAGATCGGCGTGCGCCCCGAATTCGTCGAGGTCGCCGCTCCGGCGCCGGGGCGGCTGGCGGCGACCATCGAGCGTATCGACGATCTCGGCCGCGTCCGCTTTGCGCGGGTGCGGATCGGCGATGTGAAGTTCGCCGCGCGCGTCCCGAACGGTTTTTCGATTCCCGGCAGTGAAGCTGGCTTGATCTTCGATCCCGCCCGGGTCCACATTTATGCCGACAGCCGCCTCGTCGAGGGCCAAGATCTTGAAGGTCGCGCGTGATGGACAAGACGGTCAACCAAAAAGCCTGGTTCCTGGTGCTGCCGGTATTTCTGGTGGTGGCGTTCTCCGCCGTGCTGCCGCTGATGACGGTGGTGAACTATTCGATGCAGGACACCTTCGGCAACAACCAGTTCTTCTGGAATGGCGTCGGCTGGTTCAAGGAATTGCTCGATCCATCCACCGATCTCGGCGGACGTTTTCTGGCCTCGCTGGGCCGCAACCTGGCCTTCTCGGCGATCATCCTCGCCATCGAAGTGCCGCTCGGCATCGTCGTCGCATTGTCGATGCCGCGCGAGGGCTGGCGCGTCGCTGCCTGCCTCGTCATCATGGCATTGCCGCTGCTGATCCCGTGGAATGTGGTCGGCACCATCTGGCAGATCTTCGGGCGCCCCGACATCGGCCTGCTCGGCTACACGCTCAACCACATGGGCATCGACTATAATTACGTCTCCAACGAGTTCGACGCCTGGGCCACCGTGATCGTGATGGACGTCTGGCACTGGACCAGCCTCGTGGCGCTGTTGTGCTATGCCGGGCTGAAATCGATTCCGGATGCCTATTATCAGGCAGCCCAAATCGACGGCGCCTCGCGCTGGGCGGTATTCACAGCCATCCAGCTGCCCAAGCTCAACCGCGTGCTCTTGATCGGCGTGCTGCTGCGCTTCATGGACAGCTTCATGATCTATACCGAACCCTTCGTCGTGACCGGCGGCGGGCCGGGCAATTCGACCACCTTCGTATCGATTGAGCTGGTCAAGATCGCGCTCGGCCAGTTCGACCTCGGCAAGGCTGCGGCCTTGTCGCTGGTCTACAACCTGATCATCCTGATCGTGTGCTGGGTATTCTACACCGTGATGACCAATGTCGGCGTCGATCACAGCAAGCATGAGGGGGCGGTCTGATGCATTCGATCCCGGGGCGCCGTCTGATCCTGTCGCTGTTCCTGATCTTCCTGTTGCTGCCGATCTACTGGCTGGTCAACATGAGCTTCAAGACCAACGGCGAGATCGTTTCCACCATGACGCTGTGGCCGCACGCGCCCACGCTGGAGAATTACGCGCGCATCTTCACCGACGAGAGCTGGTATTCCGGCTACATCAATTCGCTGAAATACGTCGTCATCAACACCGTGCTGTCGATCTCCTTCGCGCTGCCGGCTGCCTATGCGTTCTCGCGCTACCGCTTCCTCGGCGACAAGCATTTGTTCTTCTGGCTGCTGTCGAACCGCATGGCGCCGCCGGCGGTCTACGCGCTGCCGTTCTTCAACCTCTATTCGGCGATCGGCCTGTTCGATACGCCGTGGGCGGTGGCACTGGCGCACTGCCTGTTCAACGTGCCCTTGGCCGTCTGGATTCTGGAGGGCTTCGTCTCCGGCGTGCCGCGCGAGATCGACGAGACCGCGTTCCTCGACGGCTACTCGTTTCCGAAATTCTTCGTCAAGATCCTGGTGCCGCTGATCGCCTCGGGCATCGGCGTGGCGGCGTTCTTCTGCTTCATGTTTTCCTGGGTCGAACTGCTGCTGGCGCGGACGCTGACCTCGGTCAATGCCAAGCCGATTTCCGCGGTGATGACGCGCACGGTATCCGCGTCGGGCATGGACTGGGGCCTGCTCGCCGCCGCCGGCGTGCTCACCATCATCCCCGGCGCGCTGGTGATCTGGTTCGTCCGCAACTATATCGCGCGCGGCTTTGCGCTGGGACGGGTGTAGCCATGGACAACATCGCATGGATGGCGTGGACGCCGCCGACCGCGATCTTCTTCGCGCTGCTGGCGATGACGCTCGGCACGATGACGGTGCTCGCCGTGAAATATCCCGAGGCCGAGCGGATCGGCATCCTGCGGATCCCCACCACGCGCGGCGACCGGCTGTTCCTGTCGCTGATCTCGGCCGCGGTGATTCACCTGTTGTGGATCGGATTTTTCGGCACCGATCCGATCGCCACGCTGCCGCTTGGCGAGGAAGGCTTTGAGATCTCGAGCCTGTGGCTCGCGACACTGATTTCGTTTGGCACGGCGTTCGCGATCTTTCGCACGGTGTGACAGGCGGAGACGACCAGACCCGGGATCAACCCGGGCCTGAAGCACCACCAGGGAGAAGACGAATGAAGGACCTGACCGATCAAGGCCGTCGTGTAGCTTCGACGCGCCTGATGACGATGACCAGCGCCGCGGCGCTGATCGCTGCGACGGTAAGCCTCGCGGCGCCCGCTCGCGCCGACGACGCCACCGCGAAGAAATGGATCGACAGCGAATTCCAGCCCTCGACGCTGTCCAAGGAAGAACAGCTCAAGGAACTGCAGTGGTACGAGAAAGCTGCAGCGCCGTTCAAGGGCATGGAGATCAACGTCGTCTCCGAAACCATCACCACCCATGAGTACGAAGCCAAGACGCTCGCCAAGGCGTTCTCGGAAATCACCGGCATCAAGCTGAAGCACGACCTGATCCAGGAAGGCGACGTGGTCGAGAAGATCCAGACCCAGATGCAGTCCGGCAAGAACGTCTATGACGGCTGGATCAACGATTCCGATCTGATCGGCACGCACTTCCGTTACGGCCAGGCCATCCCGCTGTCGGATTTCATGACCGGCGAAGGCAAGGACGTCACCTCGCCGACGCTGGACCTCAACGACTTCATCGGGCGCTCCTTCACCACCGCTCCCGACAAGAAGCTGTACCAGCTCCCCGATCAGCAATTCGCCAACCTTTACTGGTTCCGGTACGACTGGTTCACCAATCCCGACTACAAGTCGAAGTTCAAGGCCAAGTATGGCTACGATCTCGGCGTGCCCGTGAACTGGTCGGCCTATGAGGACATCGCCGAGTTCTTCACCAACGACATCAAGCAGATCGATGGCGTCAAGGTCTATGGCCACATGGACTACGGCAAGAAGGATCCGTCGCTGGGCTGGCGCTTCACCGACGCGTGGCTGTCGATGGCCGGCAACGGCGACAAGGGGCTTCCGAACGGTCTGCCGGTCGACGAATGGGGCATCCGCATGGAAGGCTGCCGTCCGGTCGGCTCGTCGGTCGAGCGCGGCGGCGACACCAACGGCCCGGCGGCGGTGTATTCGATCGCCAAATATCTCGACTGGATGAAGAAATATGCCCCGCCGCAGGCGCAGGGCATGACCTTCTCGGAATCCGGTCCGGTGCCGGCACAGGGCAACATCGCCCAGCAGATGTTCTGGTACACCGCCTTCACCGCCGACATGGTGAAGCCGGGCCTTCCGGTGATGAACGCCGACGGCACGCCGAAGTGGCGGATGGCGCCGTCGCCGCATGGCGCCTACTGGAAGGAAGGCATGAAGCTCGGCTATCAGGACGTCGGCTCCGGCACCTTGCTGAAGTCGACCCCGCCGGATCGTCGCAAGGCCGCCTGGCTGTATCTGCAGTTCATCACCTCGAAGACGGTCAGCCTGAAGAAGAGCCATGTCGGCCTGACCTTCATCCGCGAATCTGACATCTGGGACAAGTCGTTCACCGAGCGTGCGCCGAAGCTCGGCGGTCTGGTCGAGTTCTATCGCTCGCCGGCCCGCGTGCAGTGGTCGCCGACCGGCAACAATATCCCGGACTATCCGAAGCTGGCGCAGCTGTGGTGGCAGAACATCGGCGATGCGTCGTCCGGTGCTAAGACCCCGCAGGCGGCGATGGATTCGCTGGCAGCGGCGCAGGACTCGGTGCTGGAGCGGCTCGAACGCTCCAAGGTCCAGGGCGATTGCGGTCCGAAGTTGAACAAGAAGGAGACGGCGGAATACTGGTACGCCAAATCCGCCAAGGACGGCAACATCGCCCCGCAGCGCAAGCTGGCCAACGAGAAGCCGAAGGGCGAGACGGTGGACTACGACACGCTGATCAAGTCGTGGCCGGCGTCCCCGCCGCAGAAGCGCGCGGCGAACTGAGGCGCCTCACTTCCCTCTCCCCAACCGGAGAGTGAGCGCATCAGTGTAAAACAACAAAAAGGCCGGGAGCGATCCCGGCCTTGGTTTTATCTGTCGTTCCGGGGCGCGTGCTCGGCGAAGTCGAGAACGCGAACCCGGCACCTCGTGCGGCTTTATCATATCGGGATTCCGGGTTCGGGCGCAGCAAGCTGCACCCGCCCCGGAATGACAGTGTGTTACTCAGCCGCCTGCTTGGTTTCCGCCAGCTTCGGGTAGTCGGTGTAGCCCTTGTCGCCGCCGCCGTAGAAGGTCGACTGGTCGGGCTTGTTGAGCTCGGCGCCGGCCTTGAAACGTTCCACCAGATCGGGATTGGCGATGAACAGCTTGCCGAACGCGATCAGGTCGGCCTCGTCCGCTGCCAGCACCTTCTCCGCCAGCGCCAGGTCGTAGCCATTGTTGCCGATGTAGGTGCCCTTGAAGCGCTTGCGCAAGCTCGCATAGTCGAACGGCACATTGTCGCGCGGGCCGCCGGTGGCGCCTTCGACGACGTGCAGATAGACCAGTTTCTCGGCGCTGAGCCCGTCGACGAGATAGTCGAACAGCTTCTGCGACTGGCTGTCGGGCGCACAATCATTGGCCGGGGTCACCGGAGAGATGCGGATGCCGGTGCGCTCGGCGCCGATTTCCTTGACCACGGCGCGGGTGACCTCGAGGATCAGCTTCGCGCGGTTCTCGATCGAGCCGCCATATTCATCGGTGCGCTTGTTCGTCGAATCGCGGGCGAACTGCTCGAGCAGATAGCCGTTGGCCGCATGGATCTCGACGCCGTCGAAGCCGGCCTCGATCGCGTTCTTCGCCGCCTTGCGGTAGTCCTCGATCAGGCCGGGGATTTCCGACAATTCGAGCGCGCGCGGCTCGGACGTGTCGGTGAAGGCGTTATTGACGTAGGTCTTGCCCTTGGCGCGGATCGCGGAGGGCGCCACCGGCGCGCCGTGGTTCGGTTGCAGGTCGGTGTGCGAGATGCGGCCGACGTGCCAGAGCTGGATGAAGATCTTGCCGCCCTTGGCGTGGACCGCGTCGGTGACTTTCTTCCAGCCGGCGACCTGCTCGGCCGTGTAGATGCCCGGGGTGTCCTGATAGCCTTGGCCCTGCTGCGAGATCTGGCTGGCTTCGGTGATCAGAAGGCCCGCGGAGGCGCGCTGGGCATAATATTCGATCGCCAGCGGATTGGGCACGAAGCCTGCGACCGCGCGGTTGCGCGTCAGGGGCGCCATCACGGCGCGGTTGGACAGGGTGATCGGGCCGAGTTTGTAGGGCTCGAAGAGTTTGGATGCGGTCATGTTGGTTTTCCGGGAAATGGTCAATACGCTTGAAGTGTGCATTGCGGCATGCATTCGCAATGGCCGGCGAGAGGGGATCGCTGAAAAGACGAAACGTGCTCCCTGCGCCGCCTGACAGAGCACGAACGTCGTTCAACCATCTGAAACAGGCGAAAGTTTTTGCGTGACCTTCGGGACGTCATGGCCGGCATCTCCGTGCCGTGGCGAAGATCGGCTTCGACCTTCAGGCGCCGCGCAGCCGCGCCAGCAATTCGGCGGTCGGCCAGGAATCCGCCGGCAGGCCGTACTTGACCTGCATCGCCTTCACCGCGGTGCGGCTGAGCTGCCCCATTATGCCGTCGACCTTGCCGACATTGAAGCCGGCGCGCACCAGCAATTGCTGCAGCTCCTTCAATTCGGCGAATGACAATTGCGGCACCGCTGCACCCGGCGTTCGCATCCTTGGCGCGCCGGTGATGCGGGTGGCGAGATAGGCCGCGGTGGTGGAATAGATCAGCGAATTGTTCCATTCCGTGTAGGCGGCGAAATTGGCATAGGCCAGGAACGCCGGGCCGAAGCGGCCCATCGGCAGCAGCAGGGACGCCGGCATGTTGTCGTTCGGCAGCGGCCGGCCGTCGGCAGTGGTCACGCCATAGGCCGCCCATTTGGAGCGCGGCAACTGGATGGTCAGGTCGGCCTGGTCCCAGGGAATGTTGGCCGAGACTTGCACCTCCTGCAGCCACGGCTCGCCACGCCGCCATTTCAGCCCGTTGGCGATGTAATTGGCGGTCGAGCCGATCACGTCGTCGGGCGAGCGCAGCAGGTTGCGATGGCCGTCGCCGTCATAATCGACCGCGTAGTTGTAGTAATGCGTCGGCAGAAACTGCGTCTGGCCGAGTTCGCCGGCCCAGGAGCCGATCATTTCCTCCGGCGAAAGATCGCCGCGGTCGATGATCTTCAGCGCGGCGATGGTCTCGTCCTGAAACATTTTCGAGCGCCGGCAGTCATAGGCAAGCGACACAAGCGAAGGCAGCGTCGGCAGGTTGCCCATCTGCGCGCCGAAATCGCTCTCCAGCGCCCAGAACGCCGCGATCACCGCGGGCGGCACGCCGAACTCCTTCTCGGCGCGGGCGAAGGCGGCGGCGTGCTGCTTGATCTTGAGCTGCCCGTTCTGCATCCGGTAATCCGCCGCCATCCGGCGCGAGAATTCGGTGAACAATTGGCCGAACACCCGCTGGCCGCGATCGCGGTTGACGATTTTTGGATCATAGACCAGCCATGGCGCAGCGGAGGCGATCGCCCGTGGCGAGACGCCGGCGGCTGTGGCCTGCTGCTTCAGCCCGGCGAGGAACTGGTCGAAGTTTTGGCCACCGTGGCAGGCGGCGGCACGCGGGCTGGCGGCGGGTCTGGCTGTCGCAGCGGGCCGAGCCGTCGGCGCGGGTTGGGTTTGCGCAGGGAATGCGAATTGCGCGGAGGCCGGCGAGGCAAAGGCAGTGATAGCAAGGGCCGTCACAAAACGAATTGGTCGCATCCGCACCGACATCTGCATCATGAACCCCGGCCTCTCCCCGCCATGCCGGCCTCGTGCCGGGCATCCACGTTGCATTAAGGAATACAGACGTGGATGGCCGGGACAAGCCCGGCCATGACGCAGACTGCTGGAGCGTCATTCGTCGAACAGATCGGCATGGGTGCCCGTTCTGACCAGCAGCACGCGGGTGGCGTCCGTCTGGTAGATTAGCAGCCAGTCGGTTCGATGTGGCATTCGAAAAAGCCCTTCCATCGGCCTTTCAGCGAATGCGGTCGATTGGAGATAGGCAGCGGGCTGTTGGCTTGCAGAAGATTTAAGACCGTTGCCAGCTTCGAGAGATCGTAGCCACGCTTCGTGACCCGCTTCAGATCGCGCTTGAATGAACCGGTCTGGTCCAGCGTCTTCATCGGAAGGGGTTAGCGGCGTTTCTTGCCGAGAACGTGAGCGAACAGTTGCTCAGCCGTACCGGTAAAACTCTCCGTCCGACCAGCCTCGGCGTCCCGCATCGCCTTGATGGTCTCGCGATTGGGGACCTTTACTTCGAACGGCATGCCCTTGTGGGCGACGACCTGCTTGAAGAAGATCGTCAGGGCATCGGTGGTCGACAGACCGATCTTGTCGAGCACCGCCTCGGCGCTCTTTTTCAGCTTCGGCTCGATGCGCGCGTTGATGAAGCCGCTCTTGGCAGGCTTGCGAACGGCGACCGCCTTCAACGGCGGCTTGGCTTGCCGTTTGGCGGTCGAGACAGTTTGCGGTTTCGTAGCCATACCAGAATGTAACACGATTGCGTTGCGTTTTCCAGTAGCTGCATCCTGAAATCAATCCGATGGTCGGCCCCGGCCAACTAATGCTTGAAGCAATTTTCCCGATGCCAGTTCAAGAAATGCGGGTGCGGGCGATGGGAGATGCGTTGCGGAGCTAACGCAAAGCCGGTTTTATTAACCAGAGCGCGTATGGTTTCGTAATCGTTGACCTGTCGCGAAATCAATATTTCCAGTTCGTCCGAAAGCCCAATCAGACCGCGATCGAACATCCAGTGAGCCGTGCCCGAAAGTGCGATCCCATTGTTCACGGTGTCCGGGCCATTTGCTTCGACTGGTCGGATATGGGCCGCGTCCACCTCCGCTCTTCCACCACCATTGATTAGCTTTAGCCCAGTCACTGCACATCGGCGGTCGTAAGCATCCAGGATAACGCGGCGAAAGGCCCGGTCGCGCACGATCCTTGACGTGAGATAATTTAATCGATCTCGGGGCTCCTCGTACTGGAAAGGAGCCTGAATTTCGTCAAGCTGCGGAAAAGATGATGTCTCGCCAATCCTCGGTAGAATTTGAACGTTCTCATCTAGTCCGAGCGTGACTATGCGCTCGAAATCGTCAGGGCTGATTGGACGGACCGCGGATTGGGCCCTTCCCGAAATACGACCTTGGTCATTGAGGATGCCGCGCTCAATGACGCCATCAGCATTAGTAAATGCAACAGGTGTTGCGAAATCGAGATAACTCGACGGCTCGATCAAGGCCAAGTACATGCCCGTAGCTGATGGATCGGGAATGATCTGTTGAACCTTCGCGATGGCAAAGTAGCCGCGCGTCGCGTCGACCTTACGCGGCTCATAATAGACGATCCAGTCACCGACGAACGTTTGCGCTCGACTCAGATACTGGCTGTGGAATTGATATTTCTCAGCCGGGCTGTCGTCGTAAATCGAATCCGTCCGATGGATGAAGACCCCAAATCCCATGTCATCTGTATAGCACGGTATTTTCGATTGCCCAGGCTGGCAGCAGTCTACAACTCCCTTGCATTGCTGAACGCAAAGCTCGACACCCGCCGCGTGTTCTCATCCAAAATCAGCGTCCGCGTGATCGGCGGCTCGGCGCGTTGCGGGCAGTTTTCGCGTTCGCAGAGCCGGCAGTTGACGCCGATCGGAGTGCCTTCGGCTTTTTCCAGATCCATGCCGGAGGCATAGACCAGCTTCGCGGCGTGGCGGATCTCGCAGCCGAGGCCAATGGCGAAGCGCGGCTGCGGCTGGCCGTGCGGCGCGGACGGACGTCGCACCATCTGCGCGATCGAGAAATAGCGGCTGGCGTCCGGCAGTTCGATGACCTGCTTCAGCAATCGGTCCGGCGTGTCGAAGGTCGAGTGCACGTTCCACAACGGACAGGTGCCGCCGAATTTGGAGAACGGGAAGGTGCCCGACGAGAACCGCTTGGAGACGTTGCCGGCATTGTCGACGCGCAGCATGAAGAACGGCACGCCGCGCGCGGTCGGGCGCTGCAGCGTGGTGAGGCGGTGGCAGACCTGCTCGAAGCCGACATTGAAACGCTGGCCCAGCACCTGCAGATCATAGCTCAGCGCCTCCGCGGCACCGTGGAACGCGGCATAGGGCATCAGCACGGCCGCGGCAAAATAGTTCGCCAGCGTGATGCGGTACAGCCGCCGCGGCGTGTCATCGAGCGGCCCGGCGCGGCCGACAATGCTCTCGAAGGCGCTGCCGCACTCCATCAATCCCAGCTGGAAGGCGAGCTGGAAGGCGCGGCCGGGGCCATCGACCAGTTCGGAAATCAGCAGTTGGCGGCGGTGGCGATCGAACCGCCGCAGCGTTTCGCGCATCACGTCGACCGGCATGATCCGCGACACGATCGAATGCTTTTCCCGCAGCCGTGTGGCGAGGGCCGCGTAGAGATCCGGCGCGCTCTCGTTGATCTGGTCGCGCAGCGTCTCGGCGGCCTGTTCGAGCTCCGGGAAGTAATTGCGGTTGGCCTCGATCAGGTCGCGGACGCGCTCGATCGGGTTGGCCTCGAAGTGCCCGCCTTCGTTGCGGTCGGCGAATTGCGCCGCGACCAGCGTCTCGCCGCGCCGCGCCTCGGCGTATGCCGCATAGAGCCGCTGCAGCGCATGCGTCACGCCGGGGCAGAGCTCGGCGAGGTCGCGCAATTCCTGCTTCGGCAGGTCGATCTGGCGGAACAGCGGGTCGGAAAAGATCTCGTTGAGCTCGGCGAAGAAGCGGTCCTCGTCGGCGGTGGCCAAGTCCCGCAGATCGAGGTCGTAGGTCTGCGCCAGCCGCATCAATAGCTGCGCCGTCACCGGGCGCTGGTTGCGCTCGATCAGGTTGATGTAGCTCGGCGAGATGCCCAGCCCCTCGGCGATCTGGGTCTGCGACAGCCCGAGCTGCTGCCGGATCCGCCGGAACCGCGGTCCCACGAACAGTTTCTTGGACGCGTCGCCGGCCATCGCCTGATATCCCGTTTGTGACAATTATTACAAAATGACATTAGTGACAAGTCGAGATGTTACATTGCATCACCATTCAAACGCAAGACATCTATCCGAATAGCTGCGTTTGTCGTTTAAGTCCTGACACGTTTCGCGACGAGGTTGTCACATCTGTCGATAAGAACAGGCGTCGCGAGTAGACATTACAAGGGGTTACCAACATGAACTTTCAGCCACGCGGCATCAGCGACCTCGCCCTCGAAGGGCCGGCCTCCTATCGCAGCGAAATCGAGACGGCCGAAGCGCTGCTCAAGGACAAGGACACCTGGAACGGCGTCAAGGCCGAAGCCGTGGCCCGGATGCGCCTGCAGAACCGCTTCAAGACCGGCCTCGACATCGCGCGCTACACGGCGGCGCTGATGCGCGCCGACATGGCCGCCTATGACGCCGACAGCACCAAATACACCCAGTCGCTGGGTTGCTGGCACGGCTTCATCGCGCAGCAGAAGCTGATCTCGGTGAAGAAGCATTTCGGCACCACCGACCGCACCTATCTCTATCTGTCCGGCTGGATGATCGCCGCGCTGCGCTCGGAATTCGGGCCGCTGCCCGACCAGTCGATGCATGAGAAGACCTCGGTGCCGGCGCTGATCGAAGAGCTCTATACCTTCCTGCGCCAAGCCGATCAGCGCGAGCTGAACGAGATCTTCCGCAAGCTCGACGCCGCCCGCAAGGCCGGCGATCAGGCCGCCGAGCAGGCGCTGATCGAAAAGATCGACACCTTCCAGACCCATGTCGTGCCGGTCATCGCCGACATCGACGCCGGCTTTGGCAATGCGGAAGCGACCTATCTGCTGGCCAAGAAGATGATCGAGGCCGGCGCCTGCGCGCTGCAGATCGAGAACCAGGTGTCGGACGAGAAGCAGTGCGGCCATCAGGACGGCAAGGTGACGGTGCCGCACGAGGTCTTCCTGGCGAAGATCCGCGCCTGCCGCCACGCCTTCCTCGAACTCGGCGTCGAAGACGGCGTGATCGTGACCCGCACCGATTCGCTGGGCGCCGGCCTGACGCAGCAGATCGCCGTCAGCCACAAGCCCGGCGATCTCGGCGACCAGTACAACAGCTTCCTCGACTGCGACGAGGTCGATGTGAACTCGGTCGGCAATGGTGACGTCATCATCAGCCGCGACGGCAAGCTGCTGCGTCCGAAGCGGCTGCCGAGCAACCTGTACCAGTTCCGCGAAGGCACCGGTGTGGATCGCTGCGTGCTCGACAGCATCACCTCGCTGCAGAACGGCGCGGACCTTTTGTGGATCGAGACCGAGAAGCCGAACATCGAGCAGATCGCCTCGATGGTCGACCGGGTGCGCGAAGTGATCCCGAACGCCAAGCTCGCCTACAACAACTCGCCGTCGTTCAACTGGACGCTTCACTTCCGTTGGCAGGTGTTCGACGAGATGAAGCAGGCCGGCAAGGACGTCGCGAAGTACAACCGCGCCGAGCTGATGAAAGCGGAATATGACGACACGCCGCTCGCCCAGGAAGCCGACGAAAAGATCCGCACCTTCCAGGCGGATTCGGCCAAGCGCGCCGGCATCTTCCACCACCTCATCACGCTGCCGACCTATCACACGGCGGCGCTCTCGACCGACAATCTCGCCAAAGAGTATTTCGGCGAGCAGGGCATGCTCGGCTACGTCAAGAACGTTCAGCGCCAGGAGATCCGTCAGGGCATCGCCTGCGTCAAGCATCAGGACATGGCCGGCTCCAACATCGGCGATGACCACAAGGAATACTTCGCCGGCGAGGCGGCCCTGAAGGCCGGCGGCGCGCACAACACGATGAACCAGTTCGGCTAACGCCAACAACAGGAGAGCAACATGTCAGGCAGCAATTTTTGGGTGATCGGCGGCGAGTTCGGTTCGATGAACTTCCACAAGCTGGTCGAAGGTTCGGCGCAGGTGCAGGGTCCGTTCAAGACCCGGCAGGAAGCGGAAGAGGCCTGGAAGAGCGTCTCGCAAGAAAACCGCCACCGCGCCGGCGTGCGTTTTTCGATCGTCGAGGAACCGCAGCGCGCGATGGCGTAAGGGCCCAAGACTAAGTTCAACAAAAGTCCAAGGACATCGCGGCTCCATCCGGCAACGGATGGGGCCGTTGGTGTTTAGGGGGGGGCTGATCACAGACAGGAGTGTCCCCTCCCCCACCGGGCGAAGCGAAGCTTCGCTAGGTGGGGGAGGGTCAGGGAGAGGGGGAGCCAGAGGCTCTGTCGCCCGTGGCACCCCTCTCCCGTACGCGCTGCGCGCGGCCACCCTCCCCCGCAAGCGGGGAGGGGACCCAAACATGGCCAGTCGAACTCATGGCTGGCCGAAGTGTCTGGAAACAAACGGCCTTTTCGAGGCTTATGGTTACTGATAGGTTAATTGCCGTGCAGGCCAGCGTTGAGGCCGGGAGTATGTCGAGCGTGTCACCCTACGGGACCCCTTCGGACGATGACAAACCCTTGCGGCTGCGCGATGCGTTGCGCCGCGCCCGGATCGAAGCCGCGGACCGCAGCGGCGTGGTGGTTGAATTGCGCGATGCCGAAGTGGCGCGGCTGGAAATCCTCAACGACGCGCTCGACCCGCTGTTCGACGAAATTCCGGCGCGCGTCGATCTCTTTGATCGCGGCATCAGCCAGGGCGACGCGCCGCGGCTGTGGATCGACATGGTCGCCCATGTCGCGATGGGACGCGACAAGCGGATGTATCGCTTCGTGCAGGACGCCCGCTTCGGCCGCGTGGTGCTGGCCGAATCGCATGACGTCACCGCGATCGTCAAAGCCGTCACCGACTACATCGCCCGCCGCCTGATCGAGCGCGAGCACGCGCTGGCACCGGCGCCGGCGCCGGCCACGGCGCTGGCGAAGCCGCGCAGCCGGTTCTGGCCATTCCTGCTGGGCGTGATCGTCGGCGCGCTGGCACTGTTCGCCGTGGCACTCGTGGTGGCGGTGCAGGGGGACTGAAGGTTCACTGTCGTTCCGGGGCGCGAGCGCATCAGCGCGAGCGAACCTCAGCCACTCCAATTGGAGTGGCGGGGAACCTCGAAGTGTTACGATGAACATCTCAAGATTCCGGGCCTGCGCCATCCGGCTTCGCCGTCTGTCGCATCCCGGAATGACAAACTGTTAGGTCAGCGCGGCCCGCTGCAATTGCTGAATCCCCGTTCCATCCCCGAACCCGCGCACCGTCTGCTCGCAGCGCCACGCATCGCCCGCGCGTTCGATCGCAAACAGGTTATATGCCGCCGCCGGCCGATGTCCGTGCGCGATCGCTGACGCCGAGGGCACGCCGATCGCCGGGATGCGGCACGACGGCCCCTCGAACCACATCGTCGAATGGATGTGGTCGTGGCCATGGAGGATCAGCTCAACGCCGTGGCGCTTCAGCACCATTTGCAGCGCGTCGGAATCGGTCAGCCGCTTGTGCTTGTGCTTCGACCGCAGCGGGTGATGGATCATCAGCACGCGAAACAGCTCCGCGCCGGACACTTCGCCGAGCATGCGGTCGAGTGTGGCGAGCTGCGCCGCACCCAGCGTTCCCGTCGCCATGAACGGCGCCGTCGGCACGGCGGTGGACAGCCCGATCAGCGCCAGCGGTCCGCGCCTCTGCAGATAGGGAAACCCCACAGCCCCGGTGTCGCTGCGCATGTAATCGCCAAAGGTCTGCTCGAAGCGCGGCACGGCGTTGCGCGTATAGGCGTCGTGATTGCCGGGCACCAGACTCACAAGCTGAGGCGCGCCGACTCCCTCGATCCATTGCCGCGCCGGCGCCAATTCGGCGGCGTGTGCGAGATTGACGAGATCGCCGGTGACCGCGATATGGTCGGGCGCCTGCGCCTTGATGTCGGCGACCAGCGCGTCCAACACGTCGCTCTGGTGGATGCGGTGCCGGTTGCGCTTCCAGTTGATATAGCCGAGCATCCGCTTGCCCAGCAGTTCGCCGATCGCGGGTTGCGGCAGCGGCGGCAGGTGCACGTCGGACAGATGCGCGAGCGTGAACGCCGTCATCGCGGGCGGCCGGTTCGGCAAGTTGTGTTCAGCCGGGTCACGTCCGTACCATCCCTGTGAAATCTTTCAATGTTTTGGCAAGGTAGCGGATGTTACGCAAGACCCAGCCGCCAGCCAGACCAGGACTTCGCCCGCGATGACCACCCCGACCCTGCGGCTGCGGCTCGAGCCGTATCTGCGAAAAATCTTCCATCTGTATTTCCGCGTCGCCCGCGGCATGACGCTCGGCGTCCGCGCCGTGGTGCTCGATGCCGACAACCGCGTCTTCCTGGTCCGGCATACCTATGTCTCCGGCTGGTACCTGCCGGGCGGCGGCGTCGAGGTCGGCCAGAGCTTTCGCGAGGCGATGCTGCGCGAATTGATGGAAGAGGGCCGCATCGAGGTGCTGGGCGAGCCTGTGCTGCTCGGCGTCTATCTCAACAGCCACGTCTCGCCGCGCGACCACGTCGCGGTCTATGTGGTCCGGCAGTTTCGCCAGGACCGGGCTCCCGAGCCGAACCGCGAGATCGCCGAAACCGGCTTCTTCGCCCTCGATTCGTTGCCGTCTGACACCACCGAGGGCACAAGGCTACGGCTTGCCGAGGTATTGCACGGCCGGCCGGCCGGCATCACCTGGCGCGACTGACCGCGATGGACCGGGGCGCCGCCAGATGCTATTCCGCGCCCGACATGAACGATCTCTCTTTGACCATTCTGGCGGAAACCGCCAACGACGCCCAGATCGTCGAGCGGCTGCACGCCCGCACCTTCGGCCCCGGCCGCTACGTGCTGTCGGCCTACCGGCTGCGCGAGCAGGTCGGCCATCTGCTGGCGCTGTCCTTCACCGCCCGCATCGGCACGCTGCTGGTCGGCTCGGTGCGGCAACTGCCGATCTGTGTCGGCGACACCAGGGCGCTGCTGCTCGGCCCCCTCACGGTGGAGCCGCCGTTCCGCAGCCGCGGCGTCGGCCGGGCTTTGCTCGACCGCGCCATCTCTGACGCGCGAAAGGCCGGCCACCGGCTGATCGTGCTGGTCGGCGACGAACCCTATTATGCCCGCGTCGGCTTCAAGCTGATTCCGCCGGGCACCGTGACGATGCCCGGCCCGGTCGATAAGAAGCGGCTGCTGGTGCTGGAACTGGAAGAGGGCGCCGCCGAGGGCCTCGCCGGCGCGGTGCGCCCGGACTGGGACGCGGCCAAATAACGCGCTGTAGCCTTACCTCTCCCCGGCGGGGAGAGGTCGACCGGCGAAGCCGGTCGGGTGAGGGGCACACCGTCATTCGAAGTCCCAAACCCCTCACCCGGATGTCCTCGCTGCGCTCGCACATCCGACCTCTCCCTACGGGAGAGGTGACAGCGAGCGGAACTCAGAACTTCAAATTCGCAAACGCCCTTACATTCAACCCCGGCTGCAGCACGTCGTTCTTGTTGTAGGACGACGCGTTGCGGATGTTCTCGTTGAGTAGGTTGTTGCCGACCACGCCCACCGTCATCTCCTTGGCGCCGTAGATCCGCGGATCGAGCCTTGTGTTGTAGCTTACCTCCGCCTTCAGCAGATTGTAGCCGTTGGTCGGCGTCTCCGCGATCACGGCGACGTCGTTCTGCGCGAAGGCATGCAGCAGGTTGACCCGCGTCAGCCAGTTGGCGTCGCGCCAGAACAGGCCGCCGCCGGCGCGCACCGGCGGAATCCGCGGCACGTTGGTGCCGTCGGCAAAGGTCGCGCGCACCACGTCGGCCTGGGTCTCGATGCCCCAGGTGCCGCCGTAGAATTGCGAGACGTCGAGCTGGCTCTGGAATTCGCCGCCGCGGAAGGTGGCATCGCGCTGCGAGTAGATCGCCTGGTTCAGCTCTAGCCCGGCGCCCGCGATGCAGCTCGCGCCGTCGCACGAGTTGCCGGTGAGGCGGCGGTAGATGAAGCCGTTGAACTGCGTGTAGTAGCCGGTGATCTCGAAGCGGAACGGGCCGGTCGCCTTGCTTAGCGCCACTTCCACCGACTTCGCCGTCTCGATGCCGAGGTTGGGATTGCCGATGTCGAAGGTGGTCGTCGCATCATGCCCGCCGCGCGAAAACAGCTCGGCCGCCTTCGGCGCGCGCTCGACATATTGCCCGGTGACGCTGGCGATGAGGTCGTAAGGCAGCGCCTGGATCAGGCCGAGGCTGAAGCTCTTCGGCGCGAACGACAAATCGCGCCCGGTCGCAGCACCGATGTCGCCGGGATTGGCGGCGAGATCGAACAGTTGCGGGATCAGGCTCGGCGTGGTGCCGGTGAGGTTGACGTGCTCGATGCGGCCGGCGACCTGGGCCTTGGTGGTCTCGGTGAACTTCAACTCGTTGAACACGTAGCCGGCGACGCGGGTGTTCTTGTTGGGCGAGAACAATCCGTTGAGCGGGCTGTTCGGATCGTCCGGGCTCGGCGCCGTCAGCTCCTGATGGCTGGCCTGCACGCCGAACGCGGTGGTCACGGTAGCGAAGCGGGCGTCGAACGGCATCATCTGCAGCTCGACGCGGCCTTCCTGCTCCTTGTTGGTGAAGGTCTGGCGGACGCCGTCGCTGGCGGGATCCGCGGCATCGGCGCGGCCGACCTCGTTGTGGCGGTAGTCGGTGATCCCGGCCCAGAACCGGACCGCCTCGATCGCCGCCGAATCCGGACGGTACTCGCCCTTGGTGGTGAACTTGGTCTGGTGGCCGACGATCCGCGTCCCCACTTGAGCGCCTTCGGGGCCGGGAATCCGATAGACCGTATCGTTCTGCGTCAGGGCCGCGCCGATGAAGCCGCCGTCGAAAATATAGGAGCCGCCGATCGAGGCGCCGCTGGATTGGTTCGATGAGTTCGGCTGCCGGCCGTTGAAGGCGAGGCCGGGGGCGGCATAGGGGTAGCTCGGCACATTGTAGTCGCCGCCGCGGCGGCCGTAGACGTCGGCATGCAGGGCGACATTGCCGCCGGCGGCATCGAGCAGCACGCCGCCCTCCACGCCGCGATCGGCCGAGGAGATCGAGGTCCGCGTTTCGGCATTCATGCAGGGCGCGGCGCCCAGCACAGGCGCCTTCGCCGGCAGGCCGTAGCTCTGGAACGGCGCGGTGGCGCAGGCCGGCATCGCGTCGGGGATCCGGTTGTTGCTCGACGACACCACGCCGCCGATCGATTGCGAGCCGTAGCGCAAGGTCGCGGGGCCGCGGATCACCTCGATCTGATTGGCCGCGAACGGATCGACCGGCACGAAGTGGTCCTCGCCGAGATCGGAGGCGCCGTTGCTGGCGATGCCGTTCTCGACGATGCCGACGCGGTTGACGTCGAGGCCGCGGATGATCGGCCGGCTGGCCGCGCCCGGCGCGTAGCCCGAGGCGGTGATGCCGGGCTTGTTGCCCAGCAGGTCGCCGAGCGTGGTGGCGCCGGAGCGGCGCAACTCTTCGGTGGGCACCACGGTGACGGTGGCGAACTGGTCGGTGACGACGGGCAGCACGCCGCGCTGTGGCGCCAGCGCGGCCACGGTCTCGGGGGGCGTACCGGCATTGCGGCCGGGCGCGGTGCGGGCCACGCGCACCGGCGCGCGGGCGACGGCCGGCTTGCGCCGCACGATCGGGCTCGGCGCGGTGACGGAGATGGTGGGCAGTTCAATGGGCGCGGCGCTCTGGGCGAGCGCGGTGCCATCAAGCAGACCGAGGCCGGCGATGGCGGAGCCGCCGAGCAAGACGGCATGGTGGAAGCGGATGGGCATGGAGGTGTCCTGACTGTACCAGCAGCGCCGCAGGAGCGGCACGCCAACCGGGACCTGCACGGCGCAGGTCGACTTTAGAACGACCGCCGCGACGGGGCGGCGATCAGCAAAGGTCGGAGGTCAGGCGAGGGGTGGGCCGCGCGGCTGGAACGCGACGCCGGACGCGGCGCGATCAACGAACTGCTCGCGCGCATCGAGCAGCCGGAAGTCTGTTGCAGGCGGCGGCGGCAGCGCGGGTGGCGATGCGGCCAGCACGGTGCCGGCCATCGAGAGGACGGCGCAGATGTCGCAATGGTCGGCGGGATGCTGGTCGGATGCAGGAAGCTGGTCGGCCGGAAGGTGAAGCGACTCGATGGCCGAGCCGGCTGGCGCCTGCGCTCGCGCCGGGTGGACATGGCCGAACGACAGCACGAGCTGGATCGCCAGCGCGAGCAGCGCCAGTCGCGATCCATTCCTGATGTGTGTCCGAAACCACTTCATGCCGTCAGGCGCCTTGCCTCGGGCATGGATACTCTCCATATCGCCCCGATGTTACATTGTAACATCGCAGGCGATGGAAGCCGATGTCAATGACGGACCGGGGCTCTCAATGAAGGGGGCTCTTACTGTGGGATTACGGCAACGCTCGCCGCCGCCTTCCGTTGCCCGGCCCCTGCAGAGGTGACCATACAGGTATCCCGCGCTATGCGACTGGGCGCCGCGCAATGGCTGTGGCGTGTGCGCTGGCGACGACGCGAGCGGTCATTTTCTGAAATTGTCGCGCTGCCGGTGACAGCCCGCGGCCGGTCTGCTGGATCCAGGATAACTGGCGCATGATCGCCGGTCGCACCAGCGGGAAGGCGATCAGTCCCGGATACTGTTCCGTAGGCATCATATAGGACGGCAAGATCGCGTAGCCGATGCCCTTCGCTGTCATCGACAGTGCGGTGTTGATAAGGGACACCTCGTGGGTCGGAACAAGTGTTTTGCCGTCGCGCGCCAGCCGGCGGTCGATCTGGGCGCGGATCAAGGTGTCGTGCCGCATCGCGATGGTCGGCAACGTGGCGAGTTCGTCCCAAGACAGCGTTTGCATCGATGCGATCGGACAGCCCGGCCAGCCAATGGCGCTCAGGCGCCCTTTGACCAGGGGCGTCAGTGTGACATCGGGCACTGGCCCATCGACGCTGCCGATCGCGAACTCGGCGTCCGACGCGAGAAGCGTGCCGACAAGCTGGTCGGCTGCGACATCGCGCATGATGACGTCAACGCCGGGATACGCCGTGCGAAAATCGGCCAGCACCGCAGGCATAAGTGCCGAGGCTGCGCCGGCCGATGCGACGAACACTACCGTGCCGGTTCGAGCTTCCGACAAACTGCGCATCTGGCGCGAGAGGCCGAGGGTGTCGCCGAGGATGCGTTCTGCGGCCTGTATGGCCTCACGCCCGGCTGCCGTCGGCGTGCAAGACCTTGTCGTGCGATCGAACAGCCGGACGCCCAAATGCAATTCAAGCTGGCGGAGCAGCAAGCTGATTGCCGCTTGGGTGACGTGCAGTTGTTCGGCTGCGCGCGTCATGGAATTGGCGCGGCTTACTGCGACCAGGGCTTCTAGCTGGCGAAGCGTAATGTTCATCAGGTAGACTTATCAAGTATACCTGAGAAAGAGAATTCTCTTATCAAGATTTCTTGTTAGCCTCGAGGCAATGCGCGCAGACGCAGTCGGGGAAGGTAACGATGCAGAATTATGAGACGTCCGTCGTCGTCGTCGGCGCAGGTCCGGTCGGACTCACCGCGGCGCTGGACCTCGCGTCCCGAGGGATCGATGTCATTGTGATCGAGACCCGGCACGCCGGTGAGCCGCCCAACGTCAAATGCAATCACGTTTCGGCCCGGTCGATGGAGGTCTTTCGCCGACTCGGCATCGTCACCAAGCTCCGCGATGCCGGCCTGCCGGCCGACTTCCCAAACGATTGTTCGTATCGCACTACCGCAACCGGCATCGAACTCGCCCGCATCGTCATTCCGTCGCGTGCGACACGCTATACTGCGACCGATGGTCCTGACACGTGGTGGCCGACCCCCGAACCCCCGCACCGCATCAACCAGATCTATCTGGAGCCCATCCTGTTCGCGAGTGCTGTTGCCAATCCCAAGATTACGATCCTGCCTCGCACCGAGATGGTGCATTTCGATCAGGATCTCTCGGGTGTCTCGGTCGACGCTCGCGAACTCGATGGGGACCGCGCTTTCACCATCCGCTGCCGCTTCCTCATTGGGTGCGACGGAGGGAGGTCGTTGACGCGCAAGCTGATCGGCGCAGCTTTCGTCGGAACCCCGATTATCCAGCGCGTCCAATCGACGCTCATCGATGCCCCCGATCTCAAGACCTTGATGCAGCCGCATACGCCGGCCTGGATGGTGCTGTCGCTCAACCCGCGCCGGACCGGCACAGTCGTTGCCATCGACGGGCATGACCGGTGGCTGATTCACAACCATCTGAAACCGGACGAGCCCGAATTCGATACTGTTGATCGTGACTGGGCGATCCGCACGATCCTCGGTGTTGGCCCTGACTTTGTTTACCGGGTCGTCAGCAAGGAGGATTGGGTGGGTCGCCGTCTCGTTGCCGATCGCTTCCGCGACCGTCGCGCGTTCATCTGCGGCGATGCCGCGCATCTTTGGATGCCATACGCCGGCTATGGGATGAATGCCGGGATCGCAGATGCGGTTTCGCTGTGCTGGATGCTGGCTGCGCATCTCAACGGCTGGGCGGACGTCGGCCTTCTCGATGCCTATGAGGCCGAACGTCAGCCGATCACCGAACAGGTGTCGCGGTTTGCCATGGAGCACGCGATTGCCAGCATCGGCCAGCGCGCCGCGGTGCCTGCGTCGATCGAGGAAGACTCAGAGGCTGGCGCGGAGGCCCGCGCGACGGTCGGTCGGGCTGCCTACGAGCTCAATGTCAAACAGTACTGCTGCGCGGGACTGAACTTCGGCTATTTCTACGACCGGTCGCCGGCGATCGCGTATGACGGTGAGACGGCTCCATCCTATACGATGGGTGATTTCACACCATCGACCGTGCCGGGCGCCAGGATGCCGCATATCTGGCTGAAGGACGGCCGCTCCGTCTTCGACGCGATGGGCCCCGGTTACACACTGTTGCGTTACGACCCGGCTTGCGACGTGACGGATTTGCTTGAGGCCGCTGTCCGCAACAGCGTTTCCCTGACGCTGATTGAACTGTCGCCTGACGAGGCCGGCCCGGAGCGGCCTGTCGAAGGTCTCTTGCTGGTGCGACCCGACTACCATATTGCGTGGCGCGGCCATCATGCGCCGTCGGATCCTGAAGCGTTGGTCCATCGCCTCACCGGCAGAGCCGTGCCGTCGCATCCACAACCTGCAGGCAATCGCGCTGCGGCACATGCTCTTTCGGGAGAACGCGCATGAGTGCCATTATCCTCACCCGCAGAACGCTGCTGGCAGGGGCGGCAACCTCGATCGTGGTTGGTGCGACAACGGCATGGACCTATCCCGATCAACTGATCAAGATCATCGTCACTTTCCCGCCCGGCGGCAGCGCCGACATGTTCATTCGTGCGCTCGAACCGGTGGTCGCCGCCGACCTCAAGCAGGGCTTCGTCATCGAGAATCGCGGCGGAGCGGGTGGCAATATCGGTATGCAGGCCGTGATGCAGGCCAAGCCCGATGGCTACACCCTCGGCGTGGGACCGGCAGGCGCGCTGAGCATCAACCCTCATCTCAATCCTTCGACGCCGTTCGATCCGATCAAGGATCTGGCGCCGATTACGTTGCTCGCCGACATCCCCTTTGTGCTGGTGGCAAACGCTGACGCTCCATTTGCCACGCTGAAAGAAGCGCTGGCAGCGGCCGCCGCAAAGCCCGGACAATTGTCGATCGGATATGGCGGCAACGGCACGGTGATGCACATGACGGCAGCGCTGCTCCTGCAATCCGCGCGGATCAAGCTCACGCTGGTTCCTTATCGGGGCACAGGTCCGGTGGTCACCGACGTGCTGGCCGGTCATATCTCGCTCGCTGTTCTCGATATTCCCAGTTCGCTGGAATTGATCCGTGCCGGTCGGCTGAAACCGCTAGGCGTCACCAGCGCCAAGCGCGTCCCGTTTCTGCGCGAAGTGCCGACACTCGACGAGCAAGGCGTGACCGGGTTCGAATCGACCGGTTGGTTTGGACTCGTCGCTCCCGCCGCCACGCCAGCCGACATCGTGGCGCGTTTGAACGGTGCTTTTGTCAAGGCGCTCGGAGATCAGGACGTGATCGAAAAGCTGCGAACGATCGGGGCCCAACCGGCGCCGTCGACGACTGAAGCCTTCGCCGCCTACATCCGCTCGGAAAGCGCAAAGTGGGGGCGCCTTACACGGGATATGAACCTCACCGCGCAATAGCAGCGCCAACTGCCTCTGCTTTACCGGCTCTCGCGCAGCCATGTCGCCGCGAACGCGCCGAGCAGCAACAGCAGCCCGATCAGCCCGGCGAATACCGGCAGCACGCCGACGCCGCGGACCACGCTGGCATCGCGCATGTGGACGCCCATCCAGCCGTCGCCGCGGAAGATGGTCGAGGCGCGGATCGGCACGATGCGCGGCAGCTCGACGCCCGACCCCTCGTGGATACGACGGGAATCGCCACCGGTGGCCTGCGCCAGCGGGCGCAGCGTCTCGGTGGTCGAGGTGACTTCCGAAAACTCCTTCGGATTGATCGGGCCGACATTGATCAGCGCCTTCAGCGTGCCGTCGGTGGCGGCCCACAGGCCGAGTTCGTCGGCCGGCGTGGTAGCGCGCCACAGGCCGGGCTCGCCGGCGGAAAGCGCCAGCTCGCGGGTCTTGCCGGACGGCGAGGTGACGGTGACCGGCGCCACGCTGTCGCCCATGGTCTGGCGGTTGACGACCAGATCCTTGCCGGCGCTCGACAGCTTGAGCGCCTCCTCGTCGAGGTCGGGCTGCTTCATCAGCCAGTGCGACATCCGTCGCAAGAGATCCAGATGCGGGCCGCCGCCCTCATAGCCGCGCGCCCACAGCCAGATGTGGTCCGACAGCAAGAGCGCCACGCGGCCCTCGCCGGAGCGCGACAGCAGCAGCAGCGGCTTGCCGTCGGCGCCGGTCATCACCGGCGGCGTGGTGGTGTTGCGGGTATCGACGGTGCGGAAGAAGCGCGACCATTTCGGCGGCTCGGAGGCGCCGCCTTCCAGCCCGCGCGTCACCGGGTGGCGTTTGCCGACGTCGCTGAGATGCGCATAGAATGGCTTCTCGGTGACGCCCACCGGCTCGGCCGGCAGCACCGAATCCAGCGGCGTGCGCCAGATTGACGTGTTCGATGCATAGTCCGGCCCGGCCGAGACCAGCACCGCGCCGCCATTGCGGACATAGCGCGCGATATTGTCGAAATAGGCGATCGGCAGCACGCCCTGGCGGGCGTAGCGGTCGAAGATGATCAACTGGAATTCGTTGATCTTCTGCTGGAACAGTTCGCGGGTCGGAAACGCGATCAGCGACAATTCGTTGATCGGCGTGCCGTCCTGCTTTTCCGGCGGCCGCAGGATGGTGAAGTGCACGAGGTCGATCGAGGCGTCGGACTTCAAGAGATTGCGCCAGGTGCGCTCGCCGGAATGCGGCTCGCCGGACACCAGCAGCACGCGGAGCTTGTCGCGCACGCCGTCGATCGCCACCACCGCGCGGTTGTTGACCAGCGTCAGTTCGTTCTCCAGCGGCGAGGCCTCGATCTCGACGATGTTCGAGCCTGCGTGCTTGATGTTGATGTCGATGCTGACGGTCTGGCCGCTGAACACGGTGCGTTCGTTGATCGTATCGCCGTCGCGGCGCACCACGACGCGCGCGCTCTGCCCGGTGACGCCCTGGTCGTCGAGTCGGTAGGTGACGGTCTGGCTTTGGCCCACGATGCCGAAGCGGGGGGCTGCCACGATGGCAATGCGGCGGTCGCGCTCGTTGCTGCGGCCGGTGATCAGCGCATGCACCGGCGCGGTGAAGCCGAGCGCGGCGGCATTGGCGGGAATGTCATGGACGCGGCCGTCGGTGATCAGGAAGGCGCCGGCGACGCGGTCGGTCGGCACGTCGGAGAGGGCGGAGGACAATGCGCCGAACAGCCGGGTGCCGTCGGTCTCGCCATCGGCCTGGCCGGCCTCGACGACGCGGACCTCGAGGCCCTTGACCTGCTTCAGCCGGTCGACGAGCTGCTTCTGCGCCTCGTCGGTCTCCTTGTTGCGCTCGCCGAAGTTCTGGCTCGGGCTTTTGTCGATCACTACGGCCGCGACGGAGGACAAAGGCTCGCGTTCCTCGCGCGTGAACGACGGATTGGCCAGCGCCAGCAGGATCAGTACGAGCGCCGCCAGCCGCATAAACGCGCCGCGCGCGCGGCCGACCAGCAGCAGCACCGCGATGACGACGATCGCGGCAAGGCCGATCCACAGTACCAGCGTGGGGACGAGCGGCGTGAAGACGATGCCGTATTGCATTTTACTGTCCCAGCCGTTCGATCAGCGCGGGGGCGTGGACCTGGTCCGCCTTGTAGTTGCCGGTCAGCGTGTACATCACGATGTTGACGCCGGCGCGGAAGGCGAATTCGCGCTGGCGCGGTTCGCCGGGCACCATCGGCAGCATCGGCTGGCCGTCGGGGCGCAGCGCCCAGGCGCCGGCCAGATCGTTGGAGGTGATGATGATCGGCGACACGCCGTCGCCGCCGCGCGCAGGACGCGACGCCGCGTCGTCGCCGTCGTCGCGCGGCAGCGTCTCGACCCAGGTCGGTCCCGAATTGAAGCGGCCGGGGAAGTCGCGTAGCAGAAAGAACGTCTTGGTCAAGACGTGCTCGCGCGGCACCGGCTCCAGCTCCGGCACGTCGAGCGACGACAGGATGTTGCGCAGGGTCAGCATGCCCGGCGTCTGCGACTCGCCGTTCGGTCCGGGCGGCGCCTCGACGGCGTCGCGGGTGTCGAACAACACCGTGCCGCCCTGTTTCATATAGGCGTCGATCCGGTTGAGCGCGTCCTGCGACGGCTTCGCCGCGCCGGGGATCACCGGCCAGTAGATCAGCGGGAAGAAGGCGAGTTCGTCGCGCGCGGGATCGATGCCGACCGGCTCGCCGGCCTCCAGCGCGGTGCGCTGGGCCAGAAACAGCGTCAGCCCGGTCAGGCCCGCCTTGACGATCGAATCGACGTCGGCATTCCCGGTCACCACATAGGCCAGCCGCGTCTGCGATATTGCCTTGATGGCGAAGTCGTCGGACGCCGCATCGGCATGCGCGGATGTGTACGAACCCGTCACCGCCGACAGCGCCAGCATGATCGCGAGGGCTGCCGGCACGGTTCGCCGGCGCAGCAGCGCGGCAAAGCCGCCGCCGAGCAGTGCGACGATGATGGCATCGATCAGGAACAGCAGCAGCGCGGTCGACAACAGGATGCCGCGAAGGTCGCGCGGCTCGGCCGATGTGTAGCTCGCACGTCGCGCCTTCAGCGCGGAGGTGTCGAGCTGCGCGATGCGGTCGGCGGCGGCCAGCGCGTTGACGGCGAGCGGGCCGTCGGCGGGACCGTAGAAGCCGGGCGGATGGTCGATACTGGCGCGGTCGCGGAAATCGGCCGGCAGCGGCTTGGCGGTCGAGGGCGGCGGGCCGAAGGCGCCGAAGCCGTCGAGCGTGCGCAGCGGCGCCACGCTGGCGCTGCCGGTTTGGCCTTCAACGCCGGCGCCCGGCGTCGATGTATAGCCGGACAGATCGACGACGCGGCGGAGCATCTCGACGAAGGTGCCGGACAGCGGCAGATCGGACCAGCGCATGTCGGCGCTGACATGGAACAGCGATACCATGCCCTTGCCGCGGCGCTCGCCGGTGACCAGCGGCGTGCCGTCCACCAGCGAGGCCCAGGTCTTGTTGGCGAGTGCCGCGTCGGGCTCGGCCAGCACCTGGCGGTTGACGGTGATGTCCTTCGGCACGGCGAGGCCGGCGAACGGGCCGTCGGCGGTGAAGGAGGCGAGAAGCTGCGGCTTCTCCCAGGTCAGGCTGCCGCCGAGCTGGCGGCCGCCGCGGCGCAGTTTGACCGGCACGAGATCGTCATCGGCTTGCGCGAGGCGCGGGCCGGCAAAGCGCACCAGCACGCCGCCCAGGTCGATCCACGCATTGAGGCGCTCGCGGATTTCCGGCGACAGCGTTCCGACATCGGCCATGACGATCATCGGCAGCTTCTGGTCGAGGAATTGGGCAATCGCCTGCTGCGGCGCGCCGCGGTCGCCGAGCCGGACGTCGGCGAACGGCGCCAGCGCGCGGGTCAGGTAGAATGTCGAGGCCAGCAATGGCTGCGCGGTATCGGAGGTGGCACCCGAGACAATGCCGATGGAGCGGCGGCGCCAGCGCTTGTCGAGCAGTTGCACGGCGCCGGCCGAACGCTCGCCGGCGATCTCCAACCTTGCGATGTCGTTGCGCAATTCCACCGGCAGTTCGAACGAGGCTTCGGTCTCGCGTTCGTTCAGCGCGAAGGAGAATGCAGCTTCGCCGACCGGCGAGCCCTTCTGGTCCAGCCCGCGCACCACGCCGGCATCCAGCCCGCCGCCCTGCGCGCGCAGCACTTTGACGGTCATTTTGGCGGCGGCGTTTTCGGCCGCGACCAGCGCATGCGCCGGCACGGCGCCGTTGTCATAGATCGTCAGCACGCGCTCGCCGATCGTCTTGCCCAGCGCCTGGGTGAACTCGACGCCGCGTCCGGTATCGACGCCGTCGGACAGCCACACCAGCTCGCTGTCGCCGGTGGCTTTCAGGAAACGGTCCAGCGACGGCAGCGTCTCGATGCGCTCGATCGCGTAGGGCTTCGGCGAAAGCTGCCGCAGCGCCACGCGCGCGGTGCCGGACGGCAGCAGCGTGATGTCGCGGGCAGGCTCCGACAGAGGTACCAGCGCCACGCCGCGACGATCCGAATCCGCATTGGCGATCAACTCGTCGGCGGCCTTGATGCGGGCGTCCCAGCTCGACGCCGCCGACCAGCCGTCGTCCAGCAGGATCACCAGCGGCGCCTTCGAGGCGGTGGCGCCGGTCTGGGGATTCCAGATCGGGCCGGCGGCGGCGAAAATGATCAGCGCGGCGGCGAGCAGGCGCAGCAGCGTCAGCCACCATGGCGAGCGCGACGGCGTCTCTTCCTTAGGCGCGATCTCGAACAGCAGCCGGGTCGGCGGAAAGGCGATGCGCTGCGGGCGCGGCGGCATCACCCGCAGCATCCACCACAGCACCGGCAGGCTGACGAGGCCGAGCAGCAGCAGCGGTTGGGCGAAGGCGAGGGGGAACGCTGCCATCATGCCGACCGTCCCGCCTTGACCATAATGCCGCCGCCGGCTGCTTTATTAACGGCCATGCCGCTGTGCAGGAACAGCAGCAGCTCGGCGGCCGAGCGCGTCGTGGTGTGAGTCGAGAACAGCCAGCCGAGCTTCCCGGTCTCATTGCGGATTTCGTCGCGGTGCGCGGCGACTCGCGCGACGTAGTCCGTCGCCCACTTCTCGGCACGGCCGGCGGTGATCACATTGCCGCTTTCCGGCTCGGTGAATTCGACGCGGCCGGAATAGGGGAATGTCTCTTCCGCGGGATCGACGATCTGCACCAAGGTGCCATGCGCGCCATTCGATGACAGGCCGGCGAGCATGGTCTTGATGTCATCGATGGGCGACCAGAAATCGCCGAGCACGACGACCTCGGCCAGCGCCGCCGGCACGAAATTCGGCGGCAGGCTGTCGCGGGTCAGCGTATCGTGCAGCATCGACTGCGCCATCTTGTCGACGACGTTGCGGCTGGAGGTCGGGTTCATCAGGCCGGGCACGCCGACGCGTTCGCCGCCGGCGACCAAGAGTTCGGCCAGCGCGAAGGTGACGATCAGCGCCCGCTCCAGCTTGGAGTTCAGCGCGCCCCGGGAGGCGAACGCCATCGACAGCGAACGGTCGGGCCACAGCCAGATCGTGTGCGCGGCCTCCCATTCCTGCTCGCGGACATAGAGATGATCGTCGCGCGCCGAGCGGCGCCAGTCGACGTTCTGCGACGGCTCGCCGGAGACGAAGCGGCGATATTGCCAAAAGCTCTCGCCGTGCCCGGCGCGGCGGCGGCCGTGCAGGCCGTGGATCACGGTGGCGGAGATGCGCCGGGCCTCCAGCACGAGACGCGGCAGCGATGCTGCGAGCGAACGGCTTTCACCATCGGCGCGGCGGACTGCGAGGATCTCCTGCGTGGCGTGGTCCGGCGCAGCCGCCATCAACCGATCCGCGACTTCAACTGGCGGATCACGTCGAGGATGGTGCGACCTTCGGCGCGGGCCGAGAAGGTCAGCGCCATGCGGTGCTTGAGGATCGGTTCGGCGAGGTCGAGCACGTCGTCGATCGAGGGCGCCAGACGGCCGTCGAGCAGCGCCTTGGCGCGCACCGCCAGCATCAAGGATTGCGAGGCGCGCGGGCCGGGGCCCCAGGCAATCAGCTTGGAGGCATCGCCGGCATCCGGGCCGGGACGCGCCGAGCGTACCAGGGTCAGGATCGCCTCGACCACGCTGTCGCCGACCGGCAGCCGGCGCACCAGCCGCTGCGCGGTGACCAGCACGTCGGAGGTGATCGCGGCCTTGGCGATCGTCTCGTCGGCGCCGGTGGTCTCGAACAGGATGCGGCGCTCGGCGTCGCGGTCGGGATAGTCGACGTCGATTTCCATCAGGAAGCGGTCGAGCTGGGCTTCCGGCAGCGGGTAGGTGCCTTCCTGCTCCAGCGGATTTTGCGTCGCCAGCACATGGAACGGCTTCGGCAGATCATGCCGCGCGCCGGCCACCGTGATGTGCTGCTCCTGCATCGCCTGCAGCAGCGCAGATTGCGTGCGCGGCGAGGCGCGGTTGATCTCGTCGGCCATCAGCAACTGCGCGAAGACCGGGCCGGCGATAAAGCGGAACGACCTTTTGCCGGCGACGCTCTCGTCCAGCACCTCGGCGCCGAGAATGTCGGAGGGCATCAGGTCGGGGGTGAACTGGATGCGCTTGGCGTCGAGGCCGAGCGTGGTGCCCAGCGTCTCCACCAGCTTGGTCTTGGCGAGGCCGGGGACGCCGATCAGCAGCGCGTGTCCACCAGACAGGATCGTCACCAGCGTGTTCTCGACGACCTTGTCCTGGCCGAAGATGACCGTGGAGATCGCCTGCTTGGCGGTCAGCATCTGGCCGGCGACCGTTTCCGCCGAGCGGACGATCACGTCTTCGAGTTTTTCGACACTGTCTGCGGCCATCGTCGTTCCCTTGTGATCGTCTGTCGGCGTCGTCTTGCCGCAACCCCCATGCTAGTCCCTAGCGAAGGTCATGGTTTTGCTGAATGAAACTATCCCCACATTATCCGCAGGCAGCTATGAACTGCATCACGTTGTGGCGAGTTGGTAGCGGTAAAACACGACATTTGGCCTGCACCAATCATGCCAGATCGATGCGATAACCTCAGGGATAACCATGGCGAAGCAAGGGCAGATGGCGCAAGGGAAGCAAGCGAAGATCGCCGCCGGCCTCGAGGGCCTGACCACGGCGGCCACCCAGGCTACCGGCGGTAAAGTCCGCGGCCTGCCGCCGGTGCATCTGTGGAATCCGCCATTCTTCGGCGATCTCGACATGCGGATCGCCTCCGACGGCACCTGGTATTATCTGGGCTCGCCGATCGGCCGGGTGGCGCTGGTGCGGCTGTTTTCGACCATCCTCAAGCGCGAGGACGGCAAGCACTTTCTCGTGACCCCGGTGGAGAAGGTCGGCATTACCGTCGATGACGCGCCGTTCCTGGCGGTCGAGATGGAAAAGCAGGCGGACGAGAGCGGGCCGCGGCTGCGGTTTCGCACCAATGTCGACGACTGGGTCGATTGTGACGCCGACCACCGGCTGCGCTTCGAAACCGCCGCCGATGGCGGGCTGATGCCCTATCTGCATGTCCGCGCCGACCTCTGGGCCAAGGTGACCCGGGCGCTCTATTACGATCTGGTTGACATCGGCGAGGAGCGGGTGGTCGATGGCAAGCCGATGTTCGGCATCGCTTCCGCCGGCGCATTCTTCGCCATGGCGGATGCGGAGCAGATGAGGGAAGCGCCTTGAACGGACCGATGTTGACGACCGAGCCTCAGGCTGCAGAGATCGGTTCATCGGAATTTTTCGCCCGCGCCCGCGCCCGGCTGAATTTCGAGGTGCCGGCCGGCCTCACCGACGCCAGCGTCGTGCCTTTGTCCGGCGATGCCGGGACCGACCAGATGCTGCAGATCATCGCCGCCGAGCGCCCGATCCGGCCCGCCGCGGTGCTGATCGCCGTCGTCGAGCACGAACAGCCGACCATCCTGCTGACGCAGCGCGCCGCGCATCTCAACGACCATGCCGGGCAGATCGCCTTTCCCGGCGGCAAGATCGACGCGTCAGACACCTCGCCCCTCGACGCCGCGCTGCGCGAGGCCGAGGAGGAGGTCGGGCTGGATCGCTCCTTTGTCGAGCCGATCGGCTATCTCGATCTCTATGGTACCGCGTTCGGCTTCCGCATCCTGCCGACGGTGGCGCGGGTCAAGCCGGGCTTTCAGCTCACCATCAACGAAAACGAAGTCGAGAGCGCCTTCGAGGTGCCGCTGTGGTTTCTGATGGACCCGCTCAACCACCAAGTTCACAGCAAGGAATTTCGCGGCATGGCGCGGTCGTTCTACGCGATGCCGTTCGCGGAACGTTACATCTGGGGCGCGACCGCAGGGATCCTGCGCATCATGTATGAACGGATTTGCCTGAAATGATCCGCCCCGTCTTTACCGAAGTCGGCATCTTCCTGATCCCGTTCGCCGTCTATGCGATTTTCCTGATCGCCAGCAAGAACGGCGTCACGCTGAAATCGTCCTGGCCGCTCCGTGTCGTCGGCCGGCTGGCGTTGGTCGCTTTGCTGCTGGTGGTGCTCAGCCTGGTGCTGCTGGCGCACTATTCCGGGGCGCCGCCGAACTCGACCTACGTGCCCGCGCATCTCGAAAACGGCCGGCTGGTGCCGGGGGTCGAAAAATGACTGCGCTGCGCACGCTGCACGACGCGCCATGGCTGAATTCAGGGCCGGCGGCGCGGGTGCTGGCGCTGCTCAATGAAGAGGGCGAAGAAGCCCGGGTCGTCGGCGGCGCCGTGCGCAACGCGCTGTTGAAACTGCCGCTCGGCGATCTCGATATCGCCACCACCGCCCTGCCGGAGGAAGTGGTGCGCCGTGCCCGCGCCGCGCACATCAAATGCGTGCCGACCGGGCTGGAGCACGGCACGGTGACGCTGGTGGTCGATGGCACGCCGTTCGAGGTCACGACGTTGCGCGAGGACGTCGAGACCTTCGGCCGCAAGGCCAAAGTGGCGTTCGGCCGCGACTGGCAGCGCGACGCCGAACGGCGCGATTTCACCATCAACGGCCTGTCGGTGTCCTCCGACGGCGTGGTGCACGACCATGTCGGCGGGCTCGTCGACATCGACGCGCGCCGCGTGCGCTTCATTGGCGATCCCGACCGCCGTATCGCGGAAGATTACCTGCGCATCCTGCGGTTTTTCCGCATCCATGCCGCCTATGGCAGGGGCGCGCCGGACCGCGACGGCTATCTCGCCTGCATCCGCGGCCATGCCGGCATCGCCGGCCTGTCGGCCGAGCGGATCCGGATGGAATTGCTGAAGCTGCTGGTCGCGCCGGGCGCTCACGCGGCCGTGCAGGCGATGGCTGGCGGCGGCCTGCTGTCGCAATTGTTCGGCGGCGTGACCTATCCCGGAACGCTGGCGGCCATGATCGCCGCCGAGGAGACACTGGCACACGCGCCCGATCCCGTGCTGCGGCTCGGCGCGCTCGGCGTTGCGGTGACCGAGGACGCGCGGCGTCTGGCGACGCGGCTGCGGCTGACCAATGCGGAGTTCAGGAAACTGGATTCGATGGGCCATCGCTGGTGGCGGCTGAAGGGCATGGACGATCCGATCGCGCGGCGGCGGCTGTACCGCCTCGGCGAAGCGCGCTACCGTGATCGCCTGATGCTGGCCTGGGCACGCGACGGCCGCGGCGCCGACGATGCGGCGTGGCAGGCGCTGGTGACGCTGCCGGAGCGCTGGAAGGCGCCGGTGTTTCCGCTCAAGGCGGCCGATTTTATCGCCCGCGGCGTCGCTCCCGGCCCCGGCCTCGGCCACGTCATCGCGCTCGCCGAAGACGTCTGGCTGGCGCAGGATTTCCCGCTGGAGATTGACGTGCTCACGGTGATCGCGGATCAGACCGTGGCGCGATTTTCGCGGGAGCACCGGCTGTAGCGCCAATCGTAGCCCGGATAAGGCGGCGCGACGCACAGCGTCGCGGTGCCGCCATCCGGGGACAGCGCTTCAACGATAGGCCGGCCCCGGATGTCGCTCGCGCCTTCGCTCTGCGAGCGCCGGCGCAAGCTCATCCGGGCTACAAAAAAAACCGCCGGGCTAGGAACCCGGCGGCTTTATTCACAACGCTTCGACGTGGCTTACGCCTCGTCTTCGTCTTCATCTTCTTCGTCGTCGGAGGCCAGCAGCGCCAGTTCCAGCACCGACAGCGGCAGGGTCTCGCGGAACAGGTCGCCTTCGTCGCCCATCCACACGCAGACGACGTTGTCGCCGTTCACTTCGGCAACGGTCATCGGATGGCCGCCTGATTTCAGCATGGCGACGTCGCCGGATTTCAATTCCATGATTCTGTCCTTTGGGTTTGCAAGCGGTCTGACACCGGCCCGGTTCATAGCGGCCTGTGATGACAGGCCGAACACAGCGATGCGCGAGGGTCGGCTTCTACGCCCCCCGGAGCGATTTAGCGAGGTCGGATGACAGCCCTACGCTGTTTATTGCCGGCGGGGTTTCGCGCCTGAAGGGCGCCGCCGCGGCAGCCACCGCCGCGCGGGTGCCGGCTGCGACGGAACACAGCAGCTGCACCGGTACAATCGGCTGGATTCGTTCGGCAATCCCGGCCAGAGCCGCGCCGCCGAGAATCACGACCTCGGCGCCGTCCTGCGTCGCGCAGGCCGTGCAGGCGTCCGCGAGCAGTGCGAGTGCGGCGTCGGGATTTTCCGCGATCTCGCCGCCGGTGGGCGCGACCGTGCGTATCGCGGCAAGCCGGTCTTTGAGGCCCATCGCGGCCACGAACTCCGTCAGCATCGGCCCCCACAGCGCGCCGCCGGTGACGATGGCGAAACGCCGGCCATTTCGCGCAGCCTCCAGACACGAGGCCTCGGCCATGCCGACCACCGGCACCGGCGCCAGCTCACGCAGCGCCAGCAGGCCGGGATCGCCGAAACAGGCGAGATAGACCGCGTCGCAGCCCGCGCCATGGCGCGCCAGCGCGTCCAGCGCGGCGTGGCCGGCAATCGCCGCCGAAGCCCGGCTGGAGATGTAGCGGGCGCCGAAGGCACCCGTCACCGGTTTGATGCTCGCGGCATCGCCGGCGATGGCCGCGACATGGCGCGCCACGAGCTCGGTGACGCTTTCGGTCGTGTTCGGATTGATCAGCAGGATGCGCAAGAGCGGTCCTTCCGGTGTTCAGCCCTGCGGGCCGAAATAGACGCAGCTTTCGTTGCACGAGTCGCGAAACACGCCGACGCGGACGAGGTGGCCTGCATGCCCGACGCGGTCCCAGATGAATCGCGACAGGTTTTCCAGCGTCGGCGCGCCAAGCGCTTCGATGTTGTTGAGAAACTTGTGGTCGAGCATCTTCTGCACCTCGGCCATGCGGCCTTCAAGGAGGCCCAGGTCCAGCACCATGCCGGTCGTGGCATCCTGCGCGCCGCGGATCGTCACCTCGGCGCGAAACGAATGGCCGTGAATTTCCTGGCTGGCTTCGCCCAAAGTCGTGCCGGGCAGCGCATGCGCCGCCTCGAAACGAAACGATTTCGTCAATTCCCACATCGCACGTCTTGTCCTGGAGTCCGTCGTTCTATCGAATGCCCAGCGTCTTGTGCGTTTGCACGGAGAGCCGCCATTGCGGGTGGCGCAGACAGTAATCCACCGCCTGCGCGGTATTTTGCAGCGCGTCCGGCCCGTCCATCGGCTGCAGCGAATAGCGCTCAAAGCGCATGGCCGCGAAATCCTCCGGCATCGCCTGCGGCTGCGGATAGACCAGCTTCAACTCGTGGCCGTGCTGCACCACCAGCTCGGCGCCGGCCTTCGGGCTGACGCAGACCCAGTCGATCCCGTCCGGCGGCAAAATGGTGCCGTTGGTCTCGAGGCCGATTTCGAAACCGTGGCGGTGCAAGGCCGTGATCAGGGCGGCATCGACCTGCAGCAGCGGTTCGCCACCGGTCAGCACCACGTAACGATGCCCCGCCGGGCCGACCCATTGCGCGGCGATCGTCGAGGCGAGCTGATCGGCATCGGCGTAACGGCCGCCCAAAGTGCCGTCCATCCCGATGAAATCGGTATCGCAGAACCGGCAGATCGCATTTTCGCGGTCCTGCTCGCGCCCGGTCCACAGATTGCAGCCGCTGAACCGGCAGAACACCGAGGCCCGGCCGGCATGCGCGCCTTCGCCCTGCAGCGTTAAAAAGATCTCTTTTACCGCGTAACTCACCGCATCCACTCACTGATTGGCGCATCGTCTAGCGCAGAGACCGGGGCAAAGCCATGGCATGGCAGCCATCCGGCGCTCTCCTTATTGGTGATCACCGAGATTTCAATTGCTCTAACCTGTCGCCGGGCCCAAAGCCCGCACTCGCCTAATTGCCGCAGGCCCCATGTCGACCGTTCAGCCGCCCCTGGTTTCAGCTCCCGCCCCCTCTGCCGCGCCCGCCCGCGCCTGCGGGACGTGCACGATGTGCTGCAAGGTCTATCGCATCGACGATCTCGCCAAGCCGGCGGGCAAATGGTGCCCGCATTGCGCGATCGGCTCGGGCTGCAAGATCTACGACAGCCGCCCGGAGCAATGCCGCGCTTTCGATTGCGTGTGGGTGCAAAGCGAGGAACTGCCGGCTTCGTGGAAGCCGGAACTGTCCAAGATCGTATTTTCCGTGTGGCCGTCGACCGGTTTCATCTATGGACAGGTCGATCTGAAATCGCCCTTCGCCTGGCAGAAGGAACCGTATCTCACCGGCATGCGTAAATGGTCGGAGCAGTTGCTCGAACAGCGCCGCCATCTGCTGGTGTTCGTCGGCTCGGATGCCACGCTGATCATGCCGAGCGGGCCGGTCCCGATCGGACCGATGTCGCCGGCCGACGGCTTTGTCGTGCGCGAGACGTTCAATGCGCGCGGCAAGCACTACGTCGCGGAGCGCGTCGGCCGGTAGCACGGTTCTTCGGTCAGGTACGAGGAGAAAGGTCGAGGCCACCAACCTTGGACGAAGGCTCGTTTTCGACCAGTTGCAGCCAGGCCGCCGCCATTTCCCGCAACTGAATGCGACTATCCCGATCATTCATGGAGCCGGCCAGATGCAGGCAGGTTTCGGCGTGTCTCAGGTAGTCCTGCTTAATATCTTTGGACATTGGATATCCCACCTGTCGAGCGCGCGCACCATAACGTTGCCATGGCGACTTAGCAACGTCGATTCTGTATATGTCGCGTGTTGATGAGTCGGATTGTGACGTATTGCGAATTGGGTTGGGTGTAGGCGTCGGGATACTGGCTACGGCCGGTGACTCGCAAATCGACATTCGCGCCTTGATGGCGCGTGGCGCCCGGTTCGACGGTGAGACCTCACCACCCCATCGCGGCAAGAGCTGTGTTGCTACGTATATCGAAACCTTTTGGTCGGCGGCGCTTTCACCCAGCAAAAAAAGAGACTTGCGATGGATCAAACCGACACCAACGCCGAGTTGCGTGTCCGGGTCGCCGAATATCGCGCTCTGGCACGCTTGACGACCGATCAGGAAATTGCACAGCGGATTCACGAACTGGCGAATGAACTTGCAGCGCGGATCCGCGAGATCGCGAGCGTCGACCGTCGATTCGTCGCAGGGCCCGAATAAGGTCGCTCAACGGACATACATCGTGTATGGTACCTCATCACCGCGCGCCCTCGGCAGTTATCGGTGACAGAGAGTTCTTGTGCTCCCGCCTTGCGCAGCAGAGCACCATGACCGAATCCCATTCGCTTCATCACGTCCACCCCAATCATCTGCTGGCTGGTCTGCCTGCCGACATTCTGGCATTGCTGACGCCGCATTTGACGACGCACGCCTTGAAGCAGGGCCATGTTCTGTATGAAGCCGGCGACGAGGTCGAGCTGGTGTATTTTCCTCACAGCGGCATGGTGTCCCTGCTGTCGGTCATGCAGAACGGCAAGGCGATCGAAAATGCCACCATCGGCCGCGAGGGCGTGGTCGGCGCAATGGCCGGACTCGGACTCTACACCTCGATGGTGCGGGCCGTCGTGCAGTTGCCGATCGTTACCAGCCGGATCAGTTCGGCGCGTTTCCGCCAGGTCACCGCCCACTGCAGGGCGATAGAAAATCTCTGTATCCGCTACAACGAAGTGCTGCTGACGCAGGCGCGCCTGACCGCGGCCTGCAATGGCCTGCATCCCGTCGAGGCCCGGTTTTGCCGCTGGCTGTTGCAATCCGCCGATCGCGCCGAGAGCAACACCTTGCCGCTGACGCAGGAATTGCTGTCGGAGATGCTTGGCGTGCGGCGCACCTCGGTGACCGACGTCGCCGGCCGGCTGCAGCGGGAGGGGTTGATCATGTTTTCGCGTGGCGTGATCCAAATTCTCGATCGCCCGGCACTCGAAGCGATGACCTGCGAATGCTACCGCGCACTGATCGATCAATCCGCCATGCTGGGTACGCGCGCGTTAAGTTCCGTATAAGTACGATACCGGGCAGACGGTGTGTAATGTCCGGTCTATGACTTTATCATTATCGTCCGATCTTCTGGCTTTTGCCGGTGACAGAGAGCTTTTTGGTGCTCCCGCATTCAGTGCGAGTAGAGCTATGCCGGCTAGCGAACGCCTTCCAGATCGTGCGCAGTTTTACACGTCTGAGGAGTTGCACCATCTGCGCCGCACCGTCGTGCGCTTTGCGCGGACATTCCCGCCGGGCTCGGAGCGTAACCAGCATCGCCAGATCGCGCTGTCGTTGCGCGCTTTGTTCAGGAACTCCGCCTGGCTGATGAAACACGTTGTCGAGGACCGGGTGGCCCTGTCATGAGCCACCCGCCAAGCTGCACCGGGTGCGGCTCACCGATGCAGGCGGATGCGCCGGTTGACGGTTGGCGGTCGTTCAAATGCCCGCACTGCCGCCGCATCCAGCGCGCCGCGGTAGTCGGCGAAAGCCATTCTTCTCTCTCTGTCGAACCGGTCCAGCCATGAAAATGCGAAAACCTTCCCGTCCCGATCTGCATGATTGGGATGCTCGCGCCACCGAAGCGCTAGACGCGGCACGTTTGTTGCCGGTTGGTGCGGCCCGTAACGAAGCCCTGAAGAAAGCCGGCGTGCTGCGCTGCGCTGCCGACGCGCGCGGCATTTTTGCGCCGAGTCTTTCGCACCCCGCCAAGACGTGAAACGTCGCGGCGGCAACGGCGACGATCAGGTGGCAGACTGCAGGTGCGCCGGCCCGTCCACCTCGATGGTGACGTGCGACAGATCGTGGATGCCAGCCAGCCGCGCCCGGTAGGCGGCCAGCGATTTCGGCGCCGGTGACGACAGCGAGATGATCGCGGCGTGGTGGCCGGGGCCGACCTGCCAGACGTGCAGGTCATTGACCTTGTCGCCGTCGATCTCGATCAGGCCGCGGATTTCCGCCGGCAGGTCTTCGTCTTCCGGCACATAGTCGAGCAGCACGGAGCCGGCATCGCGCATCAGGCCGAAAGACCAGCGCGCGATCACCAATGCACCCACCACGCCGATCGCGGGGTCGAGCCACAGCCAGCCATAGACGCTGCCGAGCAGCAGCGCCCCGATCGCCAGCACCGAGGTCAGCGCATCGGCCATCACATGCAGATAGGCCGCGCGCAGATTGTTGTCGGTCGCGCCGTGACCGTGATCGTGGCCATGCGCATGGTCGTGATCATGATCGTGCGAATGGCCGTGATGATGGTGGTCGTCCCGCAACAGCCAGGCGCTGACCAGATTCACGGCCAGGCCGACGGTGGCGACCAGGATCGCCTGCGCAAAGTCGATCGGCACCGGACTGGCGAACCGCAAAAAGCTTTCCCAGCCGATCAGGAGCGCGACCAGCGCCAGCACCACGGCGCTGGCAAAGCCGGCGAGGTCGCCGAGCTTGCCGGTGCCGAAGGTGAAGCGCGGGTTGCGGGCCTGCTTGCGCGCATAGAGATAGGCCAGCGCGCTGATCAGCATCGCCGCCGCATGCGTCGACATGTGCCAGCCGTCCGCCACCAGCGCCATCGAGCCGTAGGCGGTGCCAGCGATGATCTCGACCACCATCATCGCAGCCGTCAGCGCGATCACGAACCAGGTGCGGCGCGCATTGCGGTCGTGATTGTCGCCGAGATAGACGTGCTCGTGCTGCGAGGCGAAGGCGTGGTCGGTCATGGCGCAAGTTCCGTGGCGGCGATCCGCCGGGGTCATTTGAGATAAGTCCGGATCACGTCGATCAGCTCGCTGGCGCCGCGGGCGCGCTCGGCATCCGGTTCGCGGTGCGGGTCGACGACGTGGTGGACGATATGGTCCTCGATCAGCTCGACCGTCAGGCCGTTCACCGCGCCGCGCACCGAGGCCACCAGTTGCAGCACGTCGCCGCAGCCCAGCTCCGCCTCGAGCGCGCGTTCGACGGCCTCGATCTGCCCCTTGATGCGGCGGACGCGCGCCAGAAGCTTGCTCTTTTCCTTGATCGTATGCGCCATCGGCGGCTCCGTGGGATAGGGGGGTACCCTATATTGGGAAGCGGACCGTTTCGCAAGCGACTTGCGTCAGCGCGTCTGCCGCAGCGCCTCGCCGAGCGCCATCGCCGCCGCCATGGCAAGGTTCAGCGAGCGCAGGTCGGGCCGGATTGGGATCACCACGCGGGCATCGGCCGTGGCCGCGACGTCGTCCGGCACGCCGGCGGATTCGCGGCCGAACAGCAGGATGTCGTCGGCCGCGTAGCGATGCTCGAGATAGGGCGTGGCGCCCTTGGTGGTGAACAGCACCAGGCGCAAATGCTGCTCGGTGCGCCAGCGCGCAAAATGGCCCCAGGAATCGTGCCGGACGATGCTGACCTGATCGAGGTAGTCCATTCCGGCGCGGCGAAAATGCCGGTCGGAGACCGGAAAGCCGGCCGGCTCGATGATATGCGCCTCGACGTCGAGGCAGGCGCACAGCCGCAGGATGGTGCCGGTGTTCTGGGGGATGTCCGGCTGGTAGAGCGCGAGGCGCATGAGGTCTCCGGGGCGGCTTCATCCGCCATCCCGGCAGGCGATAGCGCCCCGGCGGCCGGGCCGCAAGCCGGCTATTCCGCCGGCGCCAGACGGCCGTTCGACCGCGCTTCGGTGGTGTCGCGGACGCGCACCCGGGCGCGGCGCTTGCGCCACCAGATCACCACGCCGGTCACCGACAAGGCCGCCACCACCAGCCCCATGATCGAAATCAGGATGCGGCCGGGCAGGCCGATGATGCGGCCGGAATGCAGCGGAAACTGCAGCTGCACGAAAATGTCGGCGGCGGTGCCGACCCACGGCACGCGATCGCCGATTCCGCGGCCGTCCTCGCTGTCGTAATAAAGCTGCGCCGGGGCGACACCAGCGGCACCGTGGTCGTCGCCGGAATGAAAGAACGCCGCGGCATAGACGCCGTGCGCCGGCCCATAGAACAAGGACCCGACCGGCGCCTCCCAGCCGCGGGCTTTGCCGTCGGCGGTGGCTCGCGCCAAAATATCGGACCATGTCATCTTCGGCTCGATCGGATGGTCGAGGTCGCGATATTCGCGCAACTCGTAGGGCGTCGGCGTGTAGTCCGAGACCTGCTTCATGATCGGCGAGAACACTTCGAAATACAGGTTCAGCGAAAATGCCGTAAACGCGACGATGAACAGCAGCCCCCAGGTCCACAGGCTGAAGGCGCGGTGGATGCCGAAATTGATGCGATAGGCGCTACCCGCGGTCTTGATCTTCCATGCCGGCTTCCAGCGCGCCCAGAAGCCGCGGCCGAATGCGCGCGCCACCGAGGGTGCGGCACCGGCCCGGATCAGCCGCCGCGCCGGCAGCGTCAGATAGAAACCGACGAAGCAGTCGATGGTCCAGATGATAGCGATGATGCCGAGCAGCCGGGCACCCCAGCGGTCGCTGCCGCAGAATTCCGGAATGTGCATGGTGTAATGCAGCTTGTAGAAAAACGAGACGAAATTCTCCGACGTGACCGGCCACGCCGCGCCCCAATAGCGCTTGCCGAGTTCGGCGCCGCTGTTGGGATCGAGGAACACCTGGTTGTAGGCCACGTCGGTGTAGCGCTTGCCGGTGGCGGGATCGATCCGCGGCTGTACGAAGAACGACAGCGACTCGCCCTTTTCCGGCGTCGTCATCAGATAATTCACCCGCACCCGCGGGTCGCGCTGCTCGATTAGTGCGGCCAGTTCGACCGACGGTTTCGCTGGGCCGCTCGAGGTGACGTCGTGAAATTGCTTGTTCAGGAGATCGTCGAGCTCGTGATCCCACGAGATCACCGTACCCGTGACGCCGGAAAAGAACAGAAAGCCGGCGGTGGCAAGCCCCGCCTAGCGATGCAGTTTTCCGAATAACGATCTCATTCCGCGCGCCCGTGTTGTTGCCGTGGCCCTACCTAGCAAAGGTCGATACTGTCGGCGACCTGCCGGTGGTATCGATTAGGAGGGTTCTAATCGGCCAGCGGCCACTACCGCTTGCGAGCCTCGATAGAGGCTGAGCCCCGGATCCGGTTTCGATCTCGCGGCTTCCCGGTCGCGTCGGTGTCGGGCCGGCTGGCTGCCGAAAGCCCGGCATTCGGTCGCCGATAGTCCGCGGCGCGGAAACGGCGATTTTGATGGTGCATCGCATCTTTCTGGACCTCCAGCAGACTTGCACTACCGCGGCAACGGTGCGAATAGAACGATTCTGGACTGTTTGCTGCCGCATTGCGGCCGTAAGTGAGGTCCTGCCGCCGCGGGGAAACACCGCGGGCGCCGGTTCGTATCAGGTAAACGCGTTTGCGTGGCCGGTATGGCAGTCACCGGCCGCAGATAGAAAGGGCTCGGAATCGTGACGACAACGTCTTCGGCGGAACACACGCGCCGTGATTTCCTTTTCGTGGCCACGGGCGCCGTGGCTGCCGTGGGAGCAGCCGCCGTCGTCTGGCCGCTGATCTCCCAGATGAACCCGGACGCTTCGACCATCGCGGCGGGTGCGCCGATCGATGTCGACCTGGCGCCGATCGCCGAAGGACAGGACATCAAGGTGTTCTGGCGCGGCAAGCCGATCTACATCATGCACCGTACCAAGAAGCAGATCGACGAGGCGCGCGCGGTTACGATCGCGAGCCTGCCCGATCCGCAGACCGACCAGGCCCGCGTCAAGGAAGGCCATGACCAGTGGCTGGTGGTGATCGGCATCTGCACCCATCTCGGCTGCATTCCGATCGCCCATGAAGGCAAGTACGACGGCTTCTTCTGCCCGTGCCATGGTTCGCAGTATGATTCTTCGGGCCGCATCCGGTCCGGCCCCGCGCCGCTGAATTTGCCGGTGCCGCCTTACGCCTTCGCATCCGACAGCAAGATCAAGATCGGCTGAGCCGTGGCGATGCCGCGGCGTTTCGCCCGACCTCTCGCTTGTCCCAACGTTTCTCTCCTCAGGATCGCATCATGAGCGGACCATCCACCTACCAGCCCACAAACCCAGCTTTGAAGTGGCTCGAGCGGCGGCTGCCGATCGTCGGCCTCATGCATTCGGCATTCGTCACCTATCCCACTCCACGCAACCTGAACTACTGGTGGACGTTCGGCGGTATCCTCTCGTTCATGCTCGGCGTGCAGATCATCACCGGCGTGGTGCTGGCGATGCACTACACCCCGCATGTCGACATGGCCTTCAACTCGGTCGAGCAAATCGTCCGCGACGTGAACTACGGCTGGCTGCTGCGCTATCTGCACTCGAACGGCGCCTCGATGTTCTTCATCGCCGTCTACATTCACATGTTCCGCGGCCTGTATTACGGGTCGTACAAGGAGCCGCGCGAGGTCCTCTGGATTCTCGGCGTTATCATCTACCTCCTGATGATGGCGACCGGCTTCATGGGCTATGTGCTGCCGTGGGGCCAAATGAGCTTCTGGGGCGCCACCGTCATCACCAACCTGTTCTCCGCTATCCCCTATGTCGGCGACAGCATCGTGACGCTGCTGTGGGGCGGCTACTCGGTCGGCAATCCGACGCTGAACCGCTTCTTCTCGCTGCATTACCTGTTGCCCTTCGTGATCGCCGGCGTCGTCGTGCTGCACGTCTGGGCGCTGCATGTCGCCGGCCAGAACAATCCGACCGGCGTCGAGCCGAAGACCGAGAAGGACACCGTGCCGTTCACGCCCTATGCCACCATCAAGGATGGCTACGCCATGGTCTGCTTCATGATCTTCTTCGCCTGGTTCGTGTTCTACGTGCCGAACTACCTCGGCGACCCCGACAATTACATCATGGCCAACCCGGGCGTGACGCCCGCGCACATCGTGCCGGAATGGTACTACCTGCCGTTCTACGCCATCCTGCGCTCGATCCCGAGCAAGCTCGGCGGCGTGATCGCGATGTTCGGCGCCATCCTGGTGCTGGCCTTCCTGCCCTGGCTCGACAACGCCAAAACGCGCTCGTCGCGCTATCGCCCGCTCGCCAAGCAGTTCTTCTGGATGTTCGTGGTAACCTGCATCCTGCTCGGCTGGCTCGGCGGCAAGCCGGCGGAAGGAATCTACATCATCGCCGGCCGCATCCTGACCTTCGTGTACTTCGCCTACTTCCTGATCGTGCTGCCGGTGCTCAGCAAGATAGAGAAGCCACGCGCGGTACCGAATTCGATTGCCGATGACGTGCTGGCCAAATACGGCAAGAAGGTCGCCGGAGCGCTGGTCGGCCTGATCGTCGCCGGTGGCCTGGTGTTTGGCGGCGCGCAGGACGCCAGGGCCGCAGAGGGCGGACCGACGCCGCCGTCGCTGAGCTGGTCGTTCGCCGGTCCGTTCGGCAAGTTCGACCGCGGCGCGCTGCAGCGCGGCTACAAGGTCTACAAGGAAGTCTGCGCGACCTGCCATTCGATGAGCCTGATGCACTTCCGCAACCTTGCGGATCCCGGCGGTCCGGGCTTCACCGAGGCGCAGGCGCTGGCAGTGGCCTCCGAGATCCAGGTCAAGGACGGTCCGAACGACGCCGGCGACATGTTCGACCGGCCGGGCCGTCTCGCCGATCCGTTTCCGAAGCCGTTCCCGAACGAGAACGCCGCGCGCGCGGCGAATGGCGGCGCCTATCCGCCGGACCTCTCGCTGATGGCCAAGGCGCGTAACTACGACCGCGGCTTTCCGCAGTTCGTGTTCGACTTCTTCACGCAGTTCCAGGAGAAGGGCCCGAACTACATCGACGCGCTGCTGCAGGGCTATGTCGATCCGCCGCCGGCCGATTTCACGCTCCCGGAAGGCTCCTATTACAACACCTACTTCCCGGGCCACGCCATCAAGATGCCGAAGCCGCTGTCGGACGATCAGGTGACGTATGAGGATGGCACGCCGCAGAAGCTGGCGAATTACGCCCACGATGTTTCCACCTTCCTGATGTGGACCGCCGAACCGCACCTTGAGGCGCGCAAGAAAATGGGCCTGCAGGTCATGGTGTTCCTGATCATCCTGGCGGGGCTGTTGTACTTCACCAAGAAGAAGGTCTGGGCCGACGCGCATTGAGCGGTTGCCGGTTCGACTGGATGAAAAAGCCCCTTCGGGGGCTTTTTTGTTGCGCGACGTGTACGCTCTCCCTGTCGTCCCCGCTTTCGCGCGGACGACGAGCGAGGCAGTTGCCTTGTCATCCGCCCGCCGTCTAATTACCTCTCAATACAGCGGCAACACCCCTCGGAGGACATCATGGGCACCACCATCAGCTTCAAGCGACCGGACGGCCAGGACGCCACGGGCTATCTTGCCAATGCGGCGACCGGCAACGCGCCGGGCGTGATCGTGATCCAGGAATGGTGGGGCCTGTCCGAGCAGATTAAGGGCCTCGCCGACCGTTTCGCGCTGGCCGGCTTCGACGCGCTGGCACCCGATCTCTACAACGGCGTGGTGGTGCCCTATCACGACACCGACGCCGCGGCGAAGGAGATGAACTCGCTGGACTTCATGGACGCCACCACCCAGACGGTGCGCGGCGCCGCGCAATATCTCGCGCGCAACGGCGCGAAAGTCGGCCTCACCGGCTTCTGCATGGGCGGCGCGGTGTCGATCATCGGCGCCTGCAAGATCCCCGAACTCGGCGCCGCCGTGGCGTTCTACGGCATCCCGCCGGAAGGCGCCGCCAAGCCGGCCGACGTCAAGATCCCGCTGCAGGGCCACTTCGCCAGCCGCGACGACTGGTGCACGCCCGCCGTGGTCGACGCCTTCGAGGCGGGGCTCAAGGCCGCCGGCAAGGCCGCGGAATTCTTCCGCTACGAGGCCGACCACGCTTTCGTCAACGAGCAGCGCATGTCGGTGCACGACCGCGAGGCCGCCGAGCTCGCCTGGGGCCGGGCGACGGCGTTCTTCCACAAGCACCTCGCTTAACGAGGCCGCCAACTCCTGATATGCTCGCTCCGGCTGCATATCAGGAGCATGGCCATGATCGTCACCAAGATCGGAGACAGCCTCGCCGTCCGTCTCTCCGCGGACGACGTTGCCCGCCTCGGCTTGAAGGAGGGCGACGAAGTGGTGGTGGAAGTGAAGCGGGCGGAGCCGCAGGTGTCAACCGAGGAGGCGGCAAAACGCCGGGAGGAAGCGTTCGAGCGGTTGAGAAACTTCCAAGGGATGATGCCGCCCGATTTCAAATTCGACCGTGATGAGGCGAATGAGCGGTAGTTTCTTCGATTCGAACGCTCTGCTCTATCTGGCTGCTCCCGAAAGCCAGAAGATCGAGCGCGTTCGTTCGCTGCTCTACAAGGGTGGCTTCATCAGCGTTCAGGTCTTGAACGAGATGAAGCGCGTCTCACGCCGAAAATCTGGAATGTCGTGGAGCGAGATCCATCGCCTGCTAAACACCGTGCGCGAGTTTGTAAAGGTCGAGCCTTTGACGCTCGAAACTCACGAAGCCGGCCTGCGCCTCGCCGAGCGCTACGGCTTCGCCATCTACGACAGTTTCATCGTCGCCGCGGCGCTCGCGGCGGAATGCGAGACGCTGTGGTCGGAGGACATGCAGCACGGCATGCTGGTCGATAACCGGCTGCGCATCGCAAATCCGTTTGCGCCATGAGCATCACGCCCGCGATCTCCGATCTCCGCCAAAGACCTGAATTCTTCGACGCCGTCGCCGATCGCATCTGGCGCGCGTGGTGGCAGCCGAATGGCGTGCCGCTCGACTACATCGTTGGCCGGCTGCGCGAAAACATGGTCGCAAGCCCCATTCCATGCGCTTTTGTCGCTCACGTCGGCGAAGCGTTCGCCGGCACCGCCTCGATCATCGCCTCTGACCTCGACGAACGCCCGCAATATACCCCGTGGGTGGCTGCGGTGTGGATAGAGCCAGCGTTCCGTTCGCGCGGCGTCGGGCGGCAACTGGTCGATCACGCGACGGCTTACGCCTTCGGCCTCGGCGTCCCGCGTGTTTATCTGACGGCCCGGCCGGCGCGGCGGTCGTATTACGAGGAACTGGGCTGGACCCCGATCGAGGACGGTGTCGGCGGGCTCCGGATGACGGTTTTCGCCCGCGACCGCCCTTGACCTCGCCCGCCCGCCGTGGCTCATTCCGGCCATGAACGCAGCCCTTCGCACCCTCCTGCTCTGGTGGCGCACCTCCTGACCCGAGGTGGCTGTGCGATTTTTCGTGTTTCGATCGTCTAAGGCCGCCCTCGCAGTGCGACGGCCTCTGTTCGTATGTCCTGTGTGGCGCGCCTCTCCCGGATTTTGTAAGAGGACCCCATGAACAGGACGGTTTTTTCGCTTCCCCCCGAAACGGCCTACCAGACCCGCGGCGGCCTTGCCGTGCTCCGGCACGCCGATGCCTTCACCGGCGGCGCTGCGCTCGACCATCTGATCGAGCATCTCGACCACCGCCGCGGCGTGGTGCTGTCGTCCGGCACCACGGTGCCCGGCCGCTACGAGAGCTTCGATCTCGGCTTTGCCGACCCGCCGCTGCTGCTGGAGACCACCGGCCCGGAGTTTGCGCTGACCGCGCTGAACGCCCGCGGCGAGGTGCTGATCTCTTTCCTCGGCGACACGCTGGCCGAGGCCTGCGTCGTCATTGACGAGCGCACCGTAAGCCGTCTCAAGGGCCACATCGTCCGTGGCGATGCGCCGATCGATGAGGACCAGCGCACCCGCCGCGCCTCGGTGATGTCGCTGGTGCGCGAGATGGTGGCGCGGCTGTTTTCGTCGGAAGACCCGATGCTCGGTCTGTTCGGCGCCTTCGCCTACGACCTCGTGTTCCAGATCGAGGACCTCCAGCAGAAGCGCGCCCGCGAGGCCGACCAGCGCGATATCGTGCTGTACCTCCCGGACCGGCTCCTGGCCTATGACCGCGCCACCGGCCGTGGCGTCACTCTGAGCTATGATTTCACCTGGAACGGCCGCTCCACCGCCGGTCTTTCGCGCGACACGCCGGACAGTGGCTACACCAAACAGCCGCGCCAGGGTTTTTCCGATCACGCGCCGGGCGATTACCAGCGCACGGTGGAGACCGCGCGCGCCGCCTTTGCCCGCGGCGACCTGTTCGAGGCGGTGCCCGGGCAGTTGTTTGCCGAGCCTTGCGAACGTTCGCCGGCCGAAGTGTTCCAGCGGCTCTGCGTGATCAATCCCTCGCCCTACGGCGCGCTGATGAATCTCGGCGACGGCGAATTCCTCGTCGCGGCCTCGCCGGAAATGTTCGTGCGCTCCGACGGCCGCCGCATCGAGACCTGCCCGATCTCCGGCACCATCGCGCGCGGCGTGGATGCGATCGGCGATGCCGAGCAGATCCGCCAACTCTTGAATTCGGAGAAGGACGAGTTCGAGCTCAACATGTGCACCGACGTCGACCGCAACGACAAGGCGCGGGTCTGCGTGCCCGGCTCGATCAAGGTGCTGGCGCGCCGCCAGATCGAGACCTATTCGAAACTGTTTCACACCGTCGACCATGTCGAGGGCATGCTGCGCCCCGGCTTCGACGCGCTCGATGCATTCCTGACGCATGCCTGGGCCGTCACCGTCACCGGCGCGCCGAAGAAATGGGCGATGCAGTTCGTCGAGGACAACGAGCGCTCGTCGCGCCGCTGGTACGCGGGCGCAATCGGCGCCGTGACCTTCGATGGTGGGCTCAACACCGGCATCACCATCCGAACCATCCGCATGAAGGACGGCCTCGCCGAAGTCCGCGTCGGCGCGACCTTGCTGTTCGACTCGGATCCCGTCGCCGAGGAGATCGAGTGCCAGACCAAGGCCGCGGCTTTGTTCCAGGCGTTGCGCGGCGACGCGCCGAAGCCGCTGTCGTCATTCGCGCCGGATGCGTCGGGCTCCGGCAAGAAGGTGCTGCTGATCGACCACGACGACTCGTTCGTCCACATGCTGGCGGACTATTTTCGCCAGGTCGGCGCTGATGTCACGGTGGTGCGCTATGTGCACGCGCAGACGGTGCTCGCGCGTGAAAAATTCGACCTGCTGGTGCTGTCGCCGGGGCCGGGCCGGCCGGAGGATTTCGGCATCAAGGGCACCATCGACACCGCGCTGGCGAAACATTTGCCGGTGTTCGGCGTCTGCTTGGGCGTGCAGGCGATTGGCGAATATTTCGGTGGTGTGCTGGGTCAGCTGGCGCAGCCGGCGCATGGCCGGCCGTCGCGCGTGCAGAACCGCGGCGGGCGGCTGATGTTCAACCTGCCGAACGAGATCGTGATCGGCCGCTATCATTCGCTGTTCGTCGAGCAGGCCAGCATGCCCGCGGTACTCACCGTCACGGCCGCCACTGAGGACGGCGTCGCGATGGCGCTGGAGCACAAGACGCTGCCGATCGGCGGCGTGCAGTTTCACCCGGAATCGCTGATGTCGCTCGGCGGCGACGTCGGCCTGCGCATCGTCGAAAACGCGTTCCGGCTCGGTGACAAATTCAACCAAACATCAATCCTCTGAAAGACGTCGATGACCCCCGAACTTGAACACGACCTCAAAGCCTCCGTCCGCACCATCGCGGATTACCCGAAGCCCGGCATCCTGTTTCGCGACATCACCACGCTGCTCGGCGACGCGCGCTCGTTTCGCCGCGCGATCGACGAGCTGGTGCAGCCCTGGGCCGGGCTGAAGATCGACAAGGTCGCCGGCATCGAGGCGCGCGGCTTCATCATCGGCGGGGCGATCGCGCATCAGCTGTCGGCCGGCTTCGTGCCGATCCGCAAGAAGGGCAAGCTGCCGCATACCACGGCGCGGATCGCCTATTCGCTGGAATACGGCCTCGACGAAATGGAAATCCATGTCGACGCCATCAAGCCGGGCGAGCGCGTCATCCTGGTCGACGACCTGATCGCCACCGGCGGCACCGCCGAGGGCGCGGTCAAGCTGATCCGCCAGATCGGCGCCGAAGTGATCGCGGCCTGCTTCATCATCGACCTGCCGGACATCGGCGGCGCGGCGAAACTGCGCGCGATGGGCGTGCCGGTGCGCACGCTGATGAGCTTCGACGGGCATTAAGGAAAACTGTCGTTCCGGGGCATGCGCGGCACCCGCCGCGCGTGAACCCGGAACCTCGGACTGTTCAGCGCTGAACATGTCGGGATTCCGGGCTCGCTCGAGCTACGCTCTCGCGCCCCGGAACGACACGATTTTGCTACGACCTCTGCAACAACAGCTGCAGCTCGATCTCGCGGAAGCTGAAGTAGTTCTTCCGGATCCACTGGTGCAGCTCGGTCGATGAATCCTTCTCGCTGCGCAGGTAGTTCGTGAACGAGAAATTCAGCCGGTCGATATAGGTCTTCAGGAACACCGGCAGCGCCGCGATGGGAATCACATGGCCGCGGCCGAGCGGCGGCGGCATCTCGCCGCGCAGCACGTGCTCGTTGTCGATCGTGTACAGCGCGCGATCCGGAAACTGCTCCTGCAGCGTCGCATAGGCGCGTAAGGAAGCGCGGTCGGTATCCGCCATGAACAGCACGATCGGCGCCACGCCGCGGCGCGCCGCTTCCTTGGCGAAGCCGATCTCGGCGGTCATGCGGAAGAATTCGTCGAAGGCGTGGTAGCCGAGGTCGATCACCTTGCCCTGGTCGTCATTGACGATCAGCCGGTCCATCAGCGCCATCTTGCCGAACGTATCCTCGACGCTGGCGGTCTCGGTCAGTTTAGGCAGGAAATCCAGCAGCGACGGTTCTTTGAGATTTACGTCGAACGCCGTCACGCCGCCGCGCTGCAGCGCGAGAAATTCGGTCAGCAGCCGCGCCATCAGCGTCTTGCCGACCTGCGGGCGTGTCGAGCAGATGATGTAGACCGGGGTGCGGCGCATGGGGCGAATATATCGGGCGGCAGGGATTGTAGTTGCGTTTTATTGAAGGCTGGACGCCGGCCTCGCGCCCCCTCTCCCCGTTGGGGAGAGGGCTGGGGTGAGGGGGCACCGGCCTCTCGAAAAAAGCGAAGGCCCCTCACCCGACCGGGCTTCGCCCGGTCGACCTCTCCCCCCACGCGAAGCGAAGCTTCGCTAGAGGGGAGAGGTGAAGAAAGCGGCTGCCTTACTTCTCGCCGGGGCGGCTCGGCTTGTCGTTGACGAGGTCGGTCAGCTTGATGCGGTCGAACTCGCTCCAGACGTTGGCCAGCCAGTGTCGGACATAGCCGCGCAGCACGAAGGAGTAGTTCGCGGCCTCGTCGTTGACGCCCTTGTTGGCGACGAATTTCAGGAACGGCACCGAGGACACTTCGACCTGCTCGTAGGCCATCTCGTTGAGCTTCGGGATGGTGATCTCGGTGGCGCCCTTGATGCGGTGGAAATACGAATTGTAGGTCGCCTGGTCCCACTCGAAGAAGCTGGTGTTGTTGATGAAGTTCTTCACCAGGAAGTATTTCGCGCCGTCCATGAAGCCGGCGGTCTCGGCGATCTCGTCCAATGATGCGATCGACGGGCCGAGGATATGAAACACGGCGAAGGTGATCTGACCGGATTTGGCGGCGTCGAGGAAGCCGATGTCGCGCAGATCGGCGAGCGCCTTGGACATCAGTCCGGCCCGGATGTCGATCACGGTGACCGACGGCGCCGAAGAGTTCAGCGTATCGAAGATCTTCATCTGGTCGGCCGTGGTCGTCATGTCGACGATCTCGGTGATGTCCGAATGGAAGCGCTTCAGGGTACCGCGCGGCGCCTCGGTGTCGAAGGCGCGGGTCGGCACGTTGTTGGCGCTGAAATAATCCAGAACCGTCCGCGACACGGTGGTCTTGCCGACGCCGCCCTTGTCCGCGCCGACCACAATCACTGCTGGCTTAGCCATGGAATTCCTTTACGTGCCGGATAATTTCGCGCGATGGAGAATCGCTTGGGCGAACAATAGCCCAAGCCGGGTTTGGGCGCGAACATGGCAGAAAGATGGGGGATTTCAATGACCCGAAAGCGTCGCTTGGGCGAATTAATCCACCGCGTCGCCCCAGCCCCATTTGCGGGCGCGGGCATAGGCCGCCTTGTCGCGGCGCGGGGCGACGGCGGCGACCACGCCGTCCGGCGTACACAATTTCGCCGTCACCGCGACCTTGCTGACCACCGGCTGCGCCAGCACCCGCGACGGCCGCCGGGTCGCTGGCGAGCGCGACAGCGCGAGGTAGATGAAGCGTTCGTCCTCGTAGGGCAGCTCGGCGGATTTCAGCTGCTTGTGCACACGGGAGCGCTGCAGCCGCTGCGAGAAGTGGCACCAGTCGGGTGCTGTCAGCGGGCAGGCGTCGTCATGCGGGCAGGGGGCGAGGACGTGGCCACCGTCGGCGATCAACATCGCGCGGGCGTCGAGGATGCGTTGGTAGCCGGCGGGCGTGCCGGGCTCGACGATCAGCAGCGTGTCGAGCGTCTTGGCCCACATCGCCGCGACCAGTTTCTGCCGGGCGGCGTCAGGGAGTTCATTGATGACGTAGCTGGCGATCACCAGATCGGCCGCGGGGGCTTTCGCGATCGTTGCCGTGGCATCGCCGAGCTCGTAGCGCAGCGCGGGCAGACGCATGCTGTCGCGGGTAAGGTCGAGCGCGAGGCTGCGCAGCGCAGGATTGGCATCGAGCAGCGTGAATTCGTTTAGGGAGGCGAAGGCCTCGGCGCAGGCCCAGCTTGCGGTGCCCGGCCCAGCGCCGCAATCGAGCAAAGAGCGCGGGGGGAAATCCGGCCGCACCTCCTGCAACGCGTTGAGGCTGGCGGTCACCGCCGCATAGGTCGCCGGCATCCGCGCCAGCGCATAGGCCAGCGCATCCGCTTCACTACGGATCGCGATGGAGCCACCGCCGGATCGGTAGGTTTGCGAGATCGTATCGGAGCGCAAGGCGGCATCGTTGCGCGACAGCCCGTGCAGGCGGGCATTCAGCGCGGCGGTGAGTTCGGCGGGCAGCTCGGGGGCGGTCATCGGAGCGCGGTTCTTTCCCCTCCCCCTTGCGGGGAGGGTGGCCCGGCGAAGCGTAGCGAAGCCGGGTCGGGTGGGGGTAGCCACAAACTCCGAGCCCGTGGCACCCCCACCCCGGCCTCCACTCTCAATGATGCTATCGCATCATCGCTCGTTCGGCCGACCCTCCCCGCAAGGGGGAGGGAGGCCACTGCCGCCGTCGTTCCGATTAGTTACGCGACTTCCATGTCCAAAATCTTCACGGCGTTCTCGAGATCGACCGAGACCAGCTGCGAGACGCCGCGCTCCGCCATCGTCACGCCGAACAGCCGGTGCATGCGCGCCATGGTGATCGGGTTGTGGGTGATGGTGATGAAGCGGGTTTCGGTGGTGGCGCACATTTCGTGCAGCAGGTTGCAGAACCGCTCCACATTGTGGTCGTCGAGCGGCGCGTCGACTTCGTCGAGCACGCAGATCGGCGAAGGGTTGGTCAGGAACACCGCAAAAATCAGCGCCAGCGCGGTCAGCGCCTGCTCGCCGCCGGACAACAGCGACAGCGTCTGCGGCTTCTTGCCGGGTGGCTTGGCGACGATCTCGAGGCCGGCCTCGAGCGGATCGTCGCTCTCGATCAGCTTCAACTCGGCTTCGCCGCCGCCGAACAATTCGACGAACATCCGCTTGAAGTGGCCGTTGACCACCTCGAACGAGGTCAACAAACGCTCGCGGGCTTCCTTGTTGAGGCTCTGGATGCCCTGGCGCAGCCGCTTGATGGCTTCCACCAGATCGTCGCGCTCGCCGGCAAGCCCGTTATGCGCGTCCTCGACTTCGCCCAGCTCTTCCTCGGCGCGAAGGTTGACGGCGCCGAGGCGCTCGCGGTCGCGGCGCATCTTCTCCAGGTCGGATTCGACTTCGTGCAAGGGCGGCAGGGCGGCGCCTTCCTTGATCTCGGCCATGGCGGCGACGCCTTCCGGCTCGACTTCCAGCATGTCGCGGATTTCGCGCTCGATGTCTTCGAGCCGGCGCTTGCCGCCTTCCATGCGCTCCTCGACGCGGGCGCAGGCTTCGCGCGCGGCCGACAAGGCTTCCAGCGAGGCTTTCGCCTCGCGGTCGGTTTCCTTCATCGCGTTCTCGGCGACCTGCAGCGCGTCGGCGGCGAGCTGGCGGGCTTGCTCGGCGCTCTCGACTTCCGAGATCAGCGCGCGGCGCTTCTGCAGGAACAAGGCCGGCGCGTCTTCCAGCTCGGCGCGCTCGGCGGTGACTTCGGCCATCCGCGAGGTCACGGTCTGGATCTGCGACGCCGCGCCCGACTTCCGGCTCTCCCACTGCGCGCGCTCACTGATGATCGCCTGCAAGCGCCGGTCGGCCAGTTCGGCATCGCGCGCCAGCGCCTGAGCTTCGGCGCGCACTTGCGCGGCGAGCCGGCGATGGCCCTCGATCTCGCTGCGCAAGGCGGCAAGCTGCGCTTCGGCATCAGACGAATCCGGCAAATATTCCAGCGCGGCATGCGCGCTTTCCAGCGACGCCTCGGCTTCCAGCCGGTCGTTGTCGAGGCGCGACTGCGCCTCGGTCAGCGCCGAGCGGCGGGCGGCGTGGCGATTGATCTCGCGCTCGGCATTGGCGTGGCGCTCGCGCGACTGGTCGATGTCGCGGCGGGCATTGCGCAGCGCGTCGCGGGCGGCTGCTTCGGCGGAAGACGCCGTCTTCAGCGCGGCCTCGGCCTGCTCCAGCATTTCGCGCTTGATCTGCGCATCGACGCGCGAGGCTTCCAGATCGGCCTCGATGTCGGTGAGGCGGGCGCGTTCGGCGAGGCGGCGGGCGGCGCCGGTCGGCGCATGCGCGCCGGCGACGAAGCCGTCCCAGCGCCATACGTCGCCTTCGCGCGACACCAGGCGCTGCCCGGTCTTGAGGTGCGCGACGAGCGCTGCGCCCTGTTCCTTTGAGACGATGCCGATCTGCTTCAGGCGGCGCGCCAGCTCGGGCGGCGCATTGACGTGGTCGGCCAGCGATTCGACGCCGTCCGGCAGGGTCGGATCTTCGGCATGCACGCCGGCATCGGTCCAGCGCATCGGCGCCGAGGGATCGACGGGGGCGTCGAGATCGTCACCGAGCACGGCGCCGAGCGCCTTTTCAAAACCCTTGGTGACGCTGACGCCGTCGATGATCGGCGGCCACAAATTCTTGGTCTCGCCGTTGAGAATCTTCGAGATAGTGCGGGCTTCGGTCTCGAGCCGCTGCACCTTTTTGTCGGCCTCGTTGAGCGGCGCACGCGACGCTTCAAGCGTTTGCCTGGCCGCAACATGGGCCTGCTCGGCGTCCGAAACCGTGGCTTCCGCCATCAGCAGGATTTCCTGCGCGGTCTCCATCAAGGCGGCGAGTTCGTCGATGTCGCCGAAGCCGGAGGTGGTCTGCGTCAGCCGCTCGATCTCGGCCTCGACATTGGCGATTTCCTGACCCAGGCGCGTCAGCCGGTCGGCGTGGGTCCGCACGTTGGACTGCAGCTGGTTGCGCTGCGCGGTCATCGACGCATGCGCGGTGGTGAGTTCGGAGAAGGTGCGCTCGGCCGCGGCGAGCACGGCTTCGGCCTCGGAGACGCGATCGTCGACGCCGCCGCGCTGGTCGAGTCGTCCTGCGATCTCTTCCTTCAGCATGACGTCTTCTTCGTCGAGCTTCATCAGCGCGATTTCGGCGTCTTCCGCCTGCTGCATCTCGCGCGCGGTGTCGCTTTCGAACTGCGCGAGGCGGCGGTCGAGTTCGCCGACGCGCTCCTTGGCGCGGATTTCCTCGCGGTCGAGCAGCTCGCGGGCATTGGTCAGGCGCTGCAGAGACGCGGCGGCGCGGGCCTCGGCCTCGCGCAGGCCGGGCAGGTCGTTGGCACGGATCGCCTGGATGCGCGCGGCCTCGCCCTGTTCGCGGGTGCGCTCGGCGAGCTCGCGGACGTTGAGGTCGTGGGTCTGCTGGGCCTCGGCGACGTCGGCATGGGCCTGGATCCAGCGCATGTGGAACAGCATGGCCTCGGCCTTGCGGACCTTCTGCGCCACTTCGCGGTAACGGATCGCCTGGCGGGCTTGCTTCTTCAGGCCCTCCATCTGGCCGGAGAGCTGGCCGATCACGTCCTCGACGCGGGTGAGGTTGGTTTCGGCGGCCTTGAGGCGCAGCTCGGCCTCGTGGCGGCGGGCGTGCAGGCCGGCGACGCCGGCGGCGTCTTCCAGCACGCGGCGGCGCGCTTCGGGCTTCGCCTGGATGATTTCGCCGATCTTGCCCTGGTGGACGAGGGCGGGCGAACGCGCGCCGGTGGCGGCGTCGGCAAACAGAATCTGCACATCGCGGGCGCGGACGTCGCGGCCGTTGATGCGGTAGCTGGATCCGGCGTCGCGCTCGATACGGCGGGAGATTTCGAGGATTTCGGCGTCATTGACCGCCGCGGGCGCGGTGCGGTCGGTATTGTCGATGGTCATCACCACTTCGGCGTGGTTGCGCGAGGCGCGGTTGCCACTGCCTGCAAAGATCACGGCGTCCATGTCGGCGGCGCGCAGCGACTTGTGCGAGGTCTCGCCCATCGCCCAGCGCAAAGCCTCGACGAGATTCGACTTGCCGCAGCCGTTCGGCCCGACCACGCCGGTGAGGCCGGGTTCGATCATGAGATCGGTGGGTTCGACGAAGGATTTGAACCCGTGCAGGCGCAGGCGCGTGAGTTTCATGGACACGTTACTCTATGGTCGCCGCCGGCCGGAAAGCCGGTGGAATCTGGGCGAAACGCGAATCGTGCAGCACGAACAATACCATAGAGGGATCGCCCACGCCCGCCGGGACTCGCCGCCCCGCTTCTCTCAAGCGCCGGACAATGGCGGCCAGGGGACGGGGGCGCAACGCGCGGCGGGGGGTTTTCCAGAGGTTTGGGAGGGGGGGCTACACCGCGCCGTAGTCAAAGACGGGCGAAAGTGTCCGCAATTCTGGGTACAGTTGCGTGAGAGGGTCCGTTATATGGCAAGTGTATTTTTGAAGTGGGCCGGTCAGAATGCCTTTTTGACATAAGAGGCCCATGCAAACCTGCAATATCGAAGCGCTTCTAGGGAACGTGTCGATCGTTAACGTTCGCAGTTCTCGCTCCAATTCACTCAGCGCATCTCCCATTTTTGGTTTTCTTTTTGAAGATTGAATAAGGGAAACTAGGTTCTCTGAAAATCGAGAAAGATCTTTAGGCGCCGCTTCCGCCGGAATGATTTCGTCATCGACGAGCCTATGGATCATTTCGATTATGAGTGCTTTTTGCTGGATCTCAGGCCATGGAGCTTCTGCTACGGATTCTGCGAGAACGTCAAAAGAATTAATTGCGAGGTCAAGCTGTTCAGCAGATGCTTTTAGCTGTGCAGCAAGACGAAATCGCTTCCAGTCGACCGTTTCAGACTTATAAGTTAAGGGATGGGTCGCTACGATCCAAGCGTGCTCAAACGCAGTACGAATCTGAATTTCAAAAACAATATCGTAAATCGATATTCCCCTTATATCGACGCCATCTGGTTTCTGCAGGCGCCCATATAGTCTAGTACTATCAAATCGAAAGACGTCCGGCGCTTTCTTGGCTGAAGTGCGATTTCTAATAGAGGAGATCACAAAGGAGTTAGCGCAATGCGCCACCGCCTCTTCCTCATGTTTTAGTGTTGGGACGACAACGGTGAAAGCTACTAGATCGTCAATTTCCTCGAACGATCGGTAGCGTCCTGTCTCAATTTTCTCTGCGGCGGATTCAATGGTTTTGATTCTGGATATGAAAGGTAGAAGTCTGCTGTCAGCATATGCCCGCAATGCTTGATTGACGCGCCCTTCTACATTTTTCAGTATGGGGGTTAGCTCAGCATATACCGAGATGAGAGCTTGGGGAATGTTCACTTTAAGATGCCTGAAGCAAGGCGACCTCACCGAGCAAAATCTCTTTCATGATATTTATTCTCGTTTGTCGCGGGCCGGCGTCGTTCGAAGCGGCTCGACTTGCGGCAAAATAGCTTGCCGCGCTCGGGATTTCCGCGCGCCGTTCTTCGTTGTCGACCGTTGCTAAAAACTGACGAAGACGCTCCCGAGCTTCATCAGGTGCAATGTCGTGCCCCGTTTCGGATAGGGCGTAAACGCCTCCCACCAACGAATAGAAATCGGCCTGATTTCTTAACCGGCTTCGTGTAATATCCAATGTTTGGTCGCTCCGAACGATTTGATCAATCTTCTGAATGGCCATTCTATACTTGTCTGTTACCTCTTCGGCTCGCTCCCATACGGGATCTCGAGAGCTGAAGGCTTTATCCAAATCGTCTTGTGAATACGATTTCGGCCCCTCCTCGATTTGGAGCAGGAGTTGCGCAAGAAACTCGTCATCCCTCATTTGCTTTCGCGAAGACGGCTGAATAAAAGGAAAGTTTTTGGGCAGCGTGCTAAATGTCCACTCCGACAGCTCTTCGACCTTAGTAATAAAGGCTCCTGAGAATTTTGCGTGACGTAATTCTTGTCGAGTTAACTTTGCAACGTTTCGATTGATGCGATCAAATATCGTGTTGATCAAAGTTTCATCTTCCGATGGGATAAACTCCACAGCAAATTGGTATCGCCAAAATCCTCGCTTTGTGTCGTCGTCAAGGTCCTTAAAATATTTGTCCTTGTGCTTCGCAATCGTTGCTTCTGACGAAACGGGGAATTCGTTGTTTGCAAATTCAAAAAGTGTAATGAGTCGTTGCTTGCCATCCACCACGCTGTACTTTGCAACCCCGTCGGGCGTGATGTTTTCGTAGAGAAATATCGCCGGGCATGGATAGTCATTCAATACAGTATCGATGAAGAACTCTTTGTAAGGAGCGTTCCAAATGCTCCTCCTTTGATATGGAGGATCAAGATCGAGCAATCCTCGCTTATATATGTCCCAAAGCCAGGATAGGGACTGGAAGGTTGCTTTTCGTTGCATGGGATCGCTGTCTTTCGATGTGGTAGAGATACTTCAACCACAGGTTATATCGGGCTTTAACTTTTACCAAGTCTGATCGAGTGTATCCTTGGTTTAACGTGCCGTAGCGCTTGGCGCAGGCCGCGTGCATTTCAGTCGCTACTGGTTACTGTCGGCCACGTTCGTGCGATGCCGCAATATAACACTGGGCCGGCGTGTAAGTAGCCGTGGAGCGACAAAAATTTCAAGACCGGTTTATTGACAATAATCCTTTCTTGACTATATTCTCCTTCGTCCTGTCCGCGAGGGGCGCTTCATGAGGCGTTCTGGAGTGGGGCGGGATGCGGCGCCTGCGGACGTGGCTCGCACCCACGGACCCGGGAGGCCGGGGGGCACCGTCCGGGCCCACTACGGGGCTCTGCCGCTCTTTGTCGGCTGGACGTGGACAGGGAAAGGCGGGGAAATCCCGCCGGAAGCTGTCCCGGAAGCACGGTCCTCCGGACAGAAACGCCGCGGTGGCGCGCCGAAAGGCGATGCGCGTGGTGTGGTGGCTCTCGCACAGCCGTCACGCTCCGCGACGAACGATCCCCGCGCCTTTCGGCGCGTCGCTCCCCTCATGCGTGAGGGGAGATCTCGCAAAGCTCGGGCGCATCGGCGTCGCGAGGATGCGGACGGCTGTTTGAAATTGAGAGATGATGAATGCGGGAGTGGTGAGGGTCAGGCGTGCACAGCGATGCGCGTGCGACACCCACCTCTGTCGTCGCCCGGCTTGACCGGGCGACCCAGTAAACGCTGCCGTTCGAAGATCTGTCGCAGACGCCTGCGTATACTGGATCCCCGCTTTCGCGGGGATGACAGCCTGAGTGAAGCGCCTGACCTCAGCTCTTCAAGAGCGGCGTGATCTTCTTCGAGAATTCCTCGAAGCTCTGCTCGCCCTTGAGCATTTCGCCGTTGATGAAGAAGGTCGGGGTCGAGTTGACCTTGAGCACTTCGTTGGCGAATTTCTGGTCGGCGGCGATCTTGTCGAGCAGCGCCTGGTCCTTCAGGCAGGCTTCCACCGCCTCCTGGCTGAGGCCGGCCTGCTTGCCGATCCGGGTCAGGCTGGCGGCGGTGTCCTTCAGCACCCAGTCGTCCTGGGTCTTGAACAGCAGGTCGTTGACCGCGAAATATTTGGCGGAATCGTCCTTGGCGATGCAGCGCGCCAGCATCGAGCCGGCGGCGGCCTTGATGTCGAGCGGGAATTCGCGGAACACGAAGCGGATCTTGCCGGTGTCGATGAAGGCTTCCTTGATCTTCGGGAACACTTCCTTGGTGAAGGTCGCGCAATGCGGGCAGGTCATCGAGGCGTATTCGGTGACGGTGACGGCGGCGTCCTTCGGGCCGAGCGCCATGTCGGGCAGCGACACCGGCTTGGCGACGTCGGCCGCCGAGGCGGTCTGCGCGAACGCCTGCTCGATCAGGAACAGCGGCGAGACGCCGGCCAAAGCGGCGAGGCCGGTGAGGGAAAGGGCTTGGGTGACGGCGCGGCGCGTGATGATCAAGGAAGGCTCCTGTTGGCGCGGCGCGCCCGGAAATGCTGTCTGTGGCTAACTTGAAACCCGAATTGTGGCAAGCGCAGGCCGCGGCCCGGCCTTTGCGAAAAGCTCACTTCCGCTTGATCGTGGCGCCGAGCCGCGCCAGCGCCTCGCGTAGCTCGTCGTCCTCGACGCGGCCCAGGCTTTTGGCGACTTCGGCGACGGCGGCAGCCTCGATCGGCTTTATGGTCTTGCGGACCTTGGGGCGTGAAAGCGGCGCCTGGCGCAGCGCGATCTTGCCGACCGCATTCCAGCCGAAGAACCGGTTGACCCGCTGCAAAATGGCGTCGGAGGAATGCTGGATCTCCAGCGCCATCGGCCCCTCGACGCGCAGGATCAGCGTCGCCGGCACCTGGTTCTGGCCCTCGACCGGCCGCGGCCACTGGATCTTCAGCGGCTCGGAGAATTTGGCGATGTCGGCGCCGGCGATCTCCGCCCAGCGCGTCACCAGCTCGCGCGACGCAAAGCCCTGCTTGGCAAAGGCGTCGGAAAACACCCCGCCGAGCAGCACGGAGAGCGGTTTGGCGGAAATGTAGCCGGGCTTTCTCATCGCGTATCCCTAGCACCTGCCGCCGGCAAAATCAGGCCGCATGCGGCCGGATCGTCTTCAGGTCGCCTTCGATCTCGCGGCGCCGCTGCATCAGGTCGAAATCCATCTGCAGGCCGAGGAAGAAGCCTTCCGAGAGGCCGAAATACCGCGCCAGCCGCAGGTCGGTATCCGCCGTGACCACGCGCTTGCCGAGCACGACCTCATTGATCCGCCTTGGTGCGACATGGACCGCGCGGGCCAGCGCGTTCTGGCTGAGCCCCATCGGCTTCAGAAACTCCTCCAGCAGGATCTCGCCGGGGTGCGGGTTCGGCAAGAGGCCGGCTTTAGCCGTGGTAGTCGACAATTTCGACATCGCGGGGTCCCCCGTCGTCCCAGACAAAACATATCCGCCACTGGTCGTTGATCCGGATCGAATACTGGCCAAGCCGATCGGCTTTCAGCGCTTCGAGCCGGTTACCCGGCGGCACGCGGAGATCGCCGCGCGCGCGCGCCTGATTGAGAAGACGCAGTTTTCGCAGGGCAACGGCCTGGATGTCCGACGGCAGCTTTCGGCTGCGGTGGCCAGACCAGATCACCTCCGTCTCGAAGCTGGCGAAACTCTGGATCATTATAACGCGCCGCGTTATGGCCGGCAACATCACGTTCGGCGCTGGCCTTGCCCCGATTCTGATTTTACAATGCTTCGTGCCCGCATCCCCAGCCACCAAAATCCGCAAGCTTGCCGTCGCCGACCGGCCGCGCCAATTGCTCGACTGGTACGACCGGCACCGGCGAAAACTGCCGTGGCGGCCGCTGCCGGGCGGGGCGATCGATCCGTACCGGGTCTGGCTGTCTGAAATCATGCTGCAGCAGACCGGGGTGCAGACGGTCGGTCCGTACTTCGAGAAATTCCTGGCGCGCTGGCCGACGGTCGCCGATCTCGGCGCGGCCTCGCAGGACGACGTGCTGCGGATGTGGGCGGGGCTCGGCTATTATTCGCGGGCGCGCAACCTGCATGCCTGCGCGGTGGCGGTGTTGCGCGACCATGGCGGCGCGTTTCCCGACACCGAGGAGGGCCTGCGCACGCTGCCGGGCATCGGGCCGTATACGGCCTCCGCCATCGCCGCGATCGCGTTCGGCCGCCAGACCATGCCGGTCGACGGCAATATCGAGCGCGTGGTGTCGCGGCTTTATGTAGTGGAAGAGCCGCTGCCGAAATCCAAGCCGCAAATCCAGGCACTCGCGACGACGCTGCTGGCGGCGACCCGCGCCGGCGACAGCGCGCAGGCCCTGATGGATCTGGGCTCCACCATTTGTACGCCGAAGCGGCCAGCCTGTGCGCTGTGCCCGATCAACGACGATTGCGCGGCGCGCTTGCGCGGCGACCAGGAGACGTTTCCGCGCAAGGCGCCGAAGAAGGCCGGCACGCTTCGCCGCGGTGCGGCCTTCGTGGTGACGCGCGGCGACGAACTGCTGGTGCGGACGCGGGCGGAAAAGGGCCTGCTCGGCGGCATGACCGAAGTGCCGTCATCGGAATGGCGCGCCGGCCACGACGATGCGGCGGCACTGCAGCAAGCGCCGTCCGTGAAGGGCGTCGCGACCTGGCACCGCAAGGTTGGCGTCGTCACCCACGTCTTCACGCATTTTCCGCTGGAGCTGGTGGTCTACACCGCGCGCGTTGCGGCACGCAGCCGCGCGCCGGCCGGCATGCGCTGGGTGCCGATCGCCACGCTGCATGGCGAAGCGCTGCCCAATCTGATGCGCAAGGTGATCGCGCACGGGCTCGGCTGAGCGCGTCAGGCGGCGCGAACGCGGTCGATGTCAGTATCCGGCAGCAGCACACAGCGATCGCGACCGGAGTTCTTGGCGACATACAGCCCCTGGTCGGCGCGTTCGATCATGTCCTGCACGTCACGGTCGGACGCGCCCATCATGGCGATCCCGATCGAAACCGTGACCTTGAGGCGGGTCGCCTTGTCATAGATGACCGTCATCCCGACGGCGTGGCGGATCCGCTCTGCCAGCAGCTGCGCGCCGGCCTCGTCGACCTCGCGCAGCAGCACCAGGAATTCCTCGCCGCCAAAGCGCGCCGCGCGGTCGGTGCTCCGGATCGCTCCGGAAATGATGTCCGCGATCTTCCTGATGACGACGTCGCCGGCGGCATGGCCATGGGTGTCGTTGATCGCCTTGAAGTGATCGATGTCGATCATCAGGGTCGCCATGCCGCGCCGGTAGCGCTTCGAGAAGTCCATGGCGTCATGGGCGGCTGCCAGAAACGCGCGGCGGTTCAGCAGGCCGGTCAGGAAATCGGTATCGGCCAGCATGCGCAGCCGGGTGATGTCGTCCTTGAACTGCATCGCATTCTCACTGGCGCGCGCTTTGGCCTCCTTGGTCCGCTCCTCGGCGAAGCCGATCCGGCGCAGCAGCGAGCGCAGCGCGCGGGTCAGCTGCACCACCTCCCGCGAACCGTTCAGCCGCGGCAGCATGGTGGGGCCGGAAGCGCGGCCGATGCGGTCGGCTTCGATCGTGAGGGCGCGGATCGGGTGGGAAATCCGTCTTGCAATCACGAACGCCATCAGCACGCCGACCAGTCCGGCAAGTGCGCCGATCGCCAGAATGGTCGTAGCCGTCTCGATCGCGGCGGCCAGCGCGACGCTGGCCGGCTGGCTGGCGGTTACGATCCAGTTCAGGCCCTGATAGTCGCGATGACCGCGGCTGACGAAGAACGCCCGCAACATTTTATCGTTGGCCGTTACATCGCTGAAGGTACCGGATTTTTCGGCGATCATGCGGGACAGCTCGCCGGCATATTTGCTGGTGCCCATGCCGGGGCCGAGCAGCACGGTGCCGGTCTTCGACAACACCGCCATTGTGGTATCGGTGCCGCCGTCATTGGCCTCGGCGCTTGCGATCACGCCGCGCGCCCAGTCCCAGTTCAGGTGGGCGCCGAACACGCCGATCAATTGACCGTCGGCATCGCGCACCGGCAGCGCGACATCGACGAAGCGATGCGGTTCGCCGTCGGCGCGTTGCGCCAGCAGCGACGATAGCAGAGCCGCCTCGTGAACGTCGCCGACCACGGATTCGTGCAACCCGGTGCGAAACCACGGCCGCTGCGCGACCGAGGCGCCTTCCAGCAGGCCGCCGGTCGAGGCGGCGACAATGCCATCGGGACGGGCAAAGCCGATCCAGGCAAAGTCGGTGAAGGAGGCTTGCAGCTGTTCCAGCGATCGGCGCAGCGCGGCCGGATCATCCTGCCAGAGCTTCTTCATCGGCTCCAGCTGCGAGAACAGTTTGATCTCCTGCTGGCGCACCGCCATGTAGCGGTCGAGCCGCTCCGCGGTCGTGGAGGCGACGCTGGTCAGCCGGCTGTTCACCAGCGTCGCGGTGGTGCGGTAGCTGACGAAAGCCGCACCAGCGGCCAGCGCACCGACGAGGATGATCGTCATGAGGCCGACGGCGGCGGCAATCTGGCTGCGTACGGACAGGCTGTCCCGGGTTGCGTTGAGTAAATCATTCAGGCGTCGCCGCGAAATGTGCATCAGAAGGCCCCGGTTGCCTCGTTTCTTTCACGCGGCCATTGCGAAACCCTTATACCTCTCTGTCCAATGCCCTCATGCTGAACAACAGATGAATCCCGACGCGCTTCTGCAGCGCCTGCCGCTGGCCCATCGGCGCCACGCACAACCTTAACGTCATCTTCAGGCTGGCGACGTAACACGGCGTCACAACCGTATTCGATTTCGGCAGGCCCCATGTCCCATAACGTCATGTCCCATACCGTCAAGCCGACCAACCGCGAGGTGTTCTTCCCGGCCTCCGAACTGATCGTATCGAAGACCGACCTCAAGGGGCGGGTGACCTACGCCAACCAGTTGTTCTGCAGGATCGCCGGCTACAGCGAGGCGGAAGTCATGGGCCGGCCGCACAGCATCATCCGGCATCCCGACATGCCGCGCAGCGTGTTCAAGCTGTTGTGGGACGCCATCGAGGACCGCCGAGAGATCTTCGCCTATGTGAAGAACATGGCGAGGACGGGCGATCATTACTGGGTGTTCGCCCATGTAACGCCGTCGTTCGGCGCCGACGGCCGGATCAATGGCTACCATTCCAATCGCCGCGCGCCGGCACCCGACATCATCCGTACCACCATCGCCCCGCTGTATACGCAGGTGCTCGCGATCGAGCAGCGTCATGTCAACGGCAAGGACGCGCTCGCCGCCGGATACAAGGCGCTCACGGATTTCGTTGCCAGTCAGAAGGTCAGCTATGACGAACTCATGTTTTCTATCAAGAGCGCAGCTTAGCACGGCGCTCGTCGTCCTCGCTCTCGTGGCGTCGCTGGCGTTGCAACTGGCGGGCATGGGCACATTGGCGATGGCGCTGCAGGCACTCGCGATCGCGGCGGCCGGGGTGACGCTGTGGTGGATGTCGCGCGCAGCCGCCCTGATCGTGCTGGCGCGCGATACCTGCCGCCGCATCGTGCAGGGCGATTTCGAAGCCCGGATTCTCGGCATTCCGACGCAGGGTGCTACGGGCGAACTGCTGCACGCGATCAACGACATGATCGATGGCTGCGATGCCTTCGTACGCGAGGCCACCGCGGCGATGACCGCCGTCAATCACAACAAGTATTATCGCCGGATTCTTCGTGCCGGCCTGCATGGCGGCCTGCTGCACGGCGCGGATGTCATCAACGCCGCGACCCACAGCATCGCCGCGCGGATCGGCCGGTTCGAGCACCAGACCTCCGAGCTCGAAGTCACCGTCAACGGCATCGTGTCGGCGCTCGATAGCGGCGCCAGCGAAATGAGCGGCAATGCCGGCAATTTGCGCGCCGGGGCGTCCTCGACGCTGCACAGCGTCACCTCGGTGGCGGCAGCGTCGGAACAGGCGGCGACCAACATGCAGTCGGTCGCATCGGCCACGGCGCGGCTGTCCTCCAGCGCCGGCGAAGTCGGCGCCGACGTCAGCCGCTCGGCGACGATAGCGCACCGCGCCGTCGATCGGGTGGCCGATGCGGCGGGGCATGTCGATGTGCTGCGCGAGGTCGCCGTGCGGATCAGCGAGGTCGCCAAATCGATCAACGGGATCGCCAGCCAGACCAATCTGCTGGCCTTGAACGCCACGATTGAAGCGGCGCGCGCCGGCGAGGCCGGCCGCGGGTTTGCCGTGGTGGCCCATGAAGTGAAGGCGCTGGCGACGCAGACCGCCACTTTCACCGCCGAAATAGAGGCCCAGATCGGCCAGGTTCAATCGGCGACCGACAAGGTCAGCGATTCCATCGCCGAGATCGGCACCGTGATCGCCGAGGTCAACGAGATCACCAGCAAGGTCGCCGGCGCCGCCGAAGCGCAGTCGGCGGCGACGGCGGAGATCGCCCGCAACATCGACGAGGCCTTCGCCGTGGTGCGCGAAATATCCGTCAACGTACAGTCACTGGCGGAAACCGCGCGCACCACCGAGCAACTGGCAACTTCGACGATGCAGGCGTCGGGCGATGTTTCTTCGCAATCCGGCCTGCTGACGCAGGAGATCCGCAGCTATCTCGGCGAAGCCCGGCAGAACCTGGTGGATCAGGCCGGCACCAAGGCGGCGTAGGACGAAAAGAACGTAGGGTGGGCAAAGCCGGCGTCCGCGCGCAGCGCGGGCGGCGGCGTGCCCACTAATCGGCCGGCGACAAATGGAAGACCGTCGATAGAAAAAAGGGTGGGCACGGCGCAAGCCCGCCTTTGCCTACCCTGCATCTGAACGATCCGATTCGACCTCAGCCGAACTGGCTCTAGCCCAATCCCATCTCGCTGCGGATCTTGGCGCGCAGTTCGTCGATCAGCGTCAGGCCTGTCTTGGTTTCGACGTGCCAGAACGTCCAGCCGTTGCAGGCGGCCGAGCCTTGCGCCATCGCGCCCATGCGGTGGATCGAGCCGACCTTGTCGCCGAACAGGATGGCGCCGTCGGCGCGCACCAATGCGCCGTGGCGCTTCTTGGCGTCGACCAGTCTGGTGCCCGGCGCGATCATGCCGCGCTCCAGCAGTTCGGAGAAGGCGACGCGGGGCGCCGAGCGCGCCGTCATGAACGGCGCCAGGGTGGCTTCCGGCAAGGGCTCGATCGCGGCGATGCGCGCTTCGGCCGCGGCGGCATAGTCGCGGTCGCGCTCGAAGCCGATATAGTTGCGGCCCAGGCGCTTGGCGACGGCGCCGGTAGTGCCGGTGCCGTTGAACGGATCGATGACGAGATCGCCGGGCTTCGATGACGACAGCAGCACGCGCGCCAGCAGGCCCTCCGGCTTCTGCGTCGGATGCACCTTCTTGCCGTCGGCGCCCTTCAGGCGCTCGTCGCCGGTGCATAGCGGGATCAGCCAGTCGGAGCGCGCCTGAACGTCCTCATTGGCAGCCTTCAGCGCTTCGTAGTTGAAGGTGTAGCCCTTGGCATTCTCGTCGCGCGCGGCCCAGATCATGGTCTCGTGCGCGTTGGTGAAACGGCGGCCGCGGAAATTCGGCATCGGGTTCGACTTGCGCCACACGATGTCGTTCAGCACCCAGAAGCCCAGATCCTGCATGATCGAGCCGACGCGGAAGATGTTGTGATACGAGCCGATCACCCACAACGTCGCCGACGGTTTCATGATGCGGCGCGCTGCCAAGAGCCAGGCGCGCGTGAAATCGTCATAGGCGGCGAACGACGAGAACTTGTCCCAGTCGTCATTGACGGCATCGACATGCGATTCGTCGGGGCGCTTCAGGTCGCCCTTGAGCTGCAGGTTGTACGGCGGATCTGCGAACACCAGATCGACCGAATGGGCCGGCAGCTTGGACATTTCGGCGACGCAATCCCCGATGACAATGCGGGAAGAGGGGCCGGATTCAAATTTGATGCGGGGCGCCCTTGCAGACGCCCCGCGAAGCGAAACAACCATGACTCAATTACTCTGACTCAGGCGACGCTGTCGGCGACGCGGGACTAACAAACCGACTACCCACACCATGACGCCGCAAAGTAAAAATCGACTTAATTGCAATCCTGTTTGCGGCCGTTCATGCTAGGCATTATTTGCCGGGCAGTTTAGTGCTAGGGCGATGGAAATTTTCCGCGATTGACGCGTTAGGGTCGGCCCCGATCCGCGGATGAAATGAAGGACCATACTTATGCGTTACGATGACTTTCGTCGCAGCGACAATATCGACGACCGTCGTGACGACAGCGGTGGTGGCGGTGGCGGTGGCGGCGGTTTCGGGATGGGCGGCGGCGGGCTCGGCATCGGCACGGTGATCGTGCTGGGCTTGGTCGGCTGGGCGTTCGGCATCGACCCGCGCATCCTGATCGGGGGCGCCGAGGTCCTCACCGGCGGCGGGCAGGCGCCGACCTACCAGACCGACCGGCGCTCCGCGCCGTCGAAGGGCGCTGCGCCGACCGATGAAATGGGCAGCATGATTTCCGGCGTGCTCGGCGAAATCGACGATCGCTGGGACGAGATCTTCAAGGAGAGCGGCCAGAAATATGTCGGTCCGCGCATTGTGCTGTTCAAGAACGCCACCAATGGCGGGCGCTGCGGTCAGGCCCAGGCGGCGATGGGTCCGTTCTACTGCCCGCCCGACAAGCAGATCTATCTCGACACCGGCTTCTTCCGCCAGGTCGAAACGCGCTTCCGTGGCTGCTCCGGCAATGCGTGCAAGTTTACCGCCGCCTACATCATCGCGCATGAGGCCGGCCACCACATCCAGAACCTGCTCGGCATCCTGCCCCGCGTGCAGCGCCTGCAGGAGCAGGCCGGCAGCAAGGCGGCGGCGAACCTTTTGCAGGTCAAGGTCGAATTGCAGGCCGACTGTCTCTCGGGCGTCTGGGTCAACCGCGAAGAGAAGAAGCGCCCCGGCTTCCTCGAGAAGGGCGACATCGACGCCGCGCTGACCACGGCGGCGGCGATCGGCGACGACACGCTGCAGCGCCAGGCGCAGGGCCGCGTGGTGCCGGATTCCTTCACCCACGGCTCCGCCGAGCAGCGCAAGCGCTGGTTCATGACGGGCTACCAGCAGGGCACCGTGACGTCGTGCAACACGTTCGCTGCCGAGCGGCTGTAAGGCGTGCATTCCGTTCCCCGGACGCGACGCAGCACGAAGTGCTGCTTCGCAGAGCCGGGGCCATTGCGGGCGCCGGCGTCTGATACGGTCCCGGCTCTGCGAAGCGGCATAGGAATGCCGCATCGCGTCCGGGACAAGTGAGAGAGCATCATGTCATCCACCGACGACGCCAAAACCTTCATCCCGCTCAACATCGCGGTGCTGACGATCTCCGACACCCGCGTGCTGGCCGATGACAAGTCCGGCACGACGCTGGCCGATCGCCTCACGTCGGCCGGCCATCATCTCGCCGCCCGCGACATCGTCACCGACGACGTCGAAGCCATCCGCGTCATGATCCGGAAATGGATCGCCGATCCCGGCATCGATGTGATCATCAGCACCGGCGGCACCGGTTTCACCGGCCGCGACGTCACGCCGGAAGCCGTCGAGCCCTTGTTCGAAAAACGCATGGACGGCTTCTCGATCGCCTTTCACATGCTGAGCCACGCCAAGATCGGTACCTCGACGATCCAGAGCCGCGCCACGGCGGGCACCGCTGGCACGACCTTCATCTTCTGCCTGCCGGGCTCGCCCGGCGCCTGCCGCGACGGCTGGGACGGCATTCTCGCCGCGCAACTGGATTATCGCACGCGGCCCTGCAATTTCGTCGAGATCATGCCACGGCTCGACGAGCATTTGCGGCGCGGCAAGGCGAAGGGCCCGTCTGTATCATCTCAGTCGCCGTCATCCTGAGGCGTTCGCCGGAGGCGAGCCTCGAAGGATGCGGCGACAAGCGCGGGTGTGGGGGTCGGCGCAAGCCTGGTGCGGCGGGCGTGCCCGGCATATTGGCGTCGGGGATACTTGGCTTGGCCGGCGCTCAGGCTCAGGCCACGATGATCCGGCTGCGCAGCAGCGTGCGCGAGGAGCGGCCGAGCCGGCGCAGCAGGCGCGCTTCGGCGCGGCGGGCGTCGGCATAGCCGCCGAGCCGGTCATAATGCTCCCGGGCGATCAGCAGGCCCTGGTCGGCAGACGGCCCCTTCAGGATCCGCGCCAGATATTTCAGCCCGTCGACCACGCCGCTTTCATCATAGGGCGAGCGTGCATAGCGAAAAATGCCGGCGCGCGGCCGGCCACTCATCGAAACCCGCTGGATGAACTGGCTGGTCTCTTCGGTCCAGCCGGCATCGAGCACCGCGCCGGCATGCAGAAACATCAGCCATGGCGAACGCGCCTGTTTGGCGCCGGCGGCCATCGCCGCCGCGCGGCTGCCCTGGAACGGCAGGAAGCCGCAGCCGGCGACATCGGCGACGTGTTCAATCACCCCGGTTCCGGCGCGATCGACCAGCAGCACTTCCTTGATCACTCCCGCAGCAGCGCCCGGCACCAACGCGGCCAGGGTGGCCACGGCGGGTTGTTCATTACCATCGGTGGGAATGATGACGCTCAGCATTGACGGGTAAAATTACCTTATGATGTGAAACCGTCGCACGGTTACCATCTTGTCGCAATCAAATCAGCGAACTGCTCGTCAATTTTTGCCGCTGCGGCAAGCTGGCTTAGTGGCTGGCGGGATGTTGGCTTGCCGGGTCCGTCCGGTGATGGCCATGGCCCTTGCCGTGCTTGTTCGATCGCCAGCCCTCGATCTCGGCGAGTTCGGCGTCGGGACGGCTGACGATGATCTCGCGCTTGCCGAGATAGATCCGGCCGCTGTCGCCATCGATGGCGATCCAGTCGCCCGCCGACACCGCCGAGCTGCCGAGCATGGCGCGGTCCGTGTCGCTATCGATCACCAGGCCGGCGCAGCCGACGATGCAGGGCCGCCCCATCTGCCGCGCCACCAGGGCGGCGTGCGCCGTGCGGGCACCCACCGCGGTGACGATACCGGCCGCCACCGCAAAGCCGGCGACATCTGCGGTCGAGGTCTCGGGCCGCAGCAGGATCACCGGCTCGCCCGATTCAGCCAGCCGTTGCGCGCTGGCGGAGTCGAACGCCGCGCGGCCGACCGCAATGCCGCCGGAGGCGCCGATCCCGGTGATCGCCGGATGGCCGGTATCGGCGAGCCGCGTCAGATCCAGCGCGGCAATGTCGATGCCGTCGATCCGTTGCAGCGCTTCCTTTGGTGCGATCAGCCCTTCTTGGACGAGGTCGATGGCGATACGTAGCGCGGCGCGTGGCGTCCGCTTGGCGGTGCGGGTTTGCAGGATCCAGAGCTTGCCATCCTCGATGGTGAATTCGATGTCCTGGACGTCGCCGAATTCCCGCTCGAGCTGCTTCAGGATGCCGGCAAGCTCCGTGGCGACCGCCGGCAGAACACGGGCGATGGTCTGCTCGGTATCCGGGGTGCGGCGGCCGGACACCACGTCCTCGCCCTGCGCGTCGAGTACCAGATCGATCATCGGTTTCGGCAGGCCTGTGGAAGGATCGCGCGAGAATGCCACGCCGGCGCCGGAACTGAGCCCGCCATTGCCGAACACCATGGCCTGCACGGTGACCGCGGTGCCCCGGAGATCGTCGAGCTGCTGCAGCCTGCGATAGGTCTGCGCGCGTTCGCTGATCCATGAGCGATAGACCGCGCGCGCCGCGCTGTCGAGCTGGACTGCGGCATCCTCCAGCCAGCCATCATCGTCGTCGTCAATCAAAGCGCGTTGCGCGCCGGCCAGTCGCTCCAGCGCCTCGCTGTCGAGGTCGCGATCGCTTGACGCCTGCTCGGCGGCGATCAGCTCGTTCAGCCGCGCGGCCAGCGACGCGGGATCGATGCCGAGCACGGTTTCCGCATAGCTCTCGATGAAGCGCCGGCGGCAGTCCCATGCCAGCCTTGGGCGCCCGGTCGCGCGGATCAGGCCGTGGACGGCGGAAAGCGTACAGCCGACGTCGAGCACGGTCTCCAGCATGCCGGGCATCGAACGCGCCGCGCCCGATCGCACCGACACCAGCAGCGGGTCGCGGCGATCGCCGAACCGCTTGCCGGTCGCGGCCTCCAGAAAGGCAATGCCGTCCTTCAGCCCGTGGCGCAGGTCCCGCTCGGCATGCGCATCGCCGGCGAGAACGGCGGCGCACAGCTTGACCGGCAGCACGAAGGCCGGCGGCACCGGCAGGCCGAGTGCCGCCATGCGCGCGAGGTTCGCAGCCTTGTTGCCGATGCTGTCGGCGGAATGATGTTTGGCGGAGCCGTCGCCAATTCGCACGATATGCATTGTCAGCCCCTCGGTTACGCCAGCAGGTCGGAAATGATGTAGCGGCGCAGCAGGTGACCGAATCCTGCGAGCCGGTCGGTCGCGCGCTCGATCGCCCGCGCCAGTTCCAGCACCGCCAGCGAGGTCGCCACGTCGAAGCCGCCGGTCAATACCTGCGCCGTAATCTCGCGTTCGCGCAGGTCGGCGCTGTGCTCGGCGTCGATCAGGCGGAGCACGCAGGCCAGTGCGTCCTCGGAATCGACGCGCTGGACGTCGGGCACTTCGGCGGCGGCGGCGACGCCTGAGGCGGTTGCCTGCAGGGCCGAGACGGACGAGCCGCACAGCCCCGCCAGCGCTTCCAGCAGCGCCGGGGCAACCGCTTCAGGCAGCAGCGAGGCGATGAACGCCGCTTGTTCCAGTTCGTCGATGGCCTGCTCGACGCGGTCCATCATCTGCTCGATGACCGGACGGGCGTTGAGGCGCGTCACCTCCTTGCGGGCTTCGATGGCGATGCGGTCGGCCTTCTGCTCGATCCGGCTGGCGCGCGCGGCGAGGGCCTTGCCGTCGCTGCTGCGCCCGGCCTGCAGCGCGGCGATATGAGACGCGAGGCCGGCGGCGATATCGTTCGCCAGACCGGCCTGGCGCAGGATGATGGCAAGCAGGGTGCTATCGACCCGCTCCAGATGCCGGACCAGTTCGGCTTCGATCTGGTCGCGTACCAGGCGTACCGAGCGGCCCTCGCGCAGTGCTTCGGTGGAAACCCGCATCGCGGTCTTGAGGAATTCCACCGCGGCGTCGCGGCCCAGGGCCTGGTCGAGCCGTTCGCCGAAACCGATCCTTGTTGGGGCCGCGTTGCGTACCGCGGCGCCGATCAGTTCGTCACCGCCAAGTTCGAGGAACGCCCGGTGGCCGATCCGATGGCGCGCCGCCCAACCGAGCAGGTTGGCGGCGTCGCCCTTGGCGACCCAGCTCCGCAACAATTTTCGCGCCTTGTTCCAGTCGATCAGGAACACCAGAGCAGCGCCGATCGCGGCCAGGAAGGCATCGCGCTCATCGGCGCTGTCGGCCTGATAGTCGCCGGTCACCAGATAGAACGTGCCGTCGTCGCCGAGTCCGCTGGCGGCGTGCCGATCCAGCCCGCTCCACGCCGCCGGGAATTTCTCGAACTGCGCCACGAAGAACCTGGCGCGGGCGCGATGCACGTCGGTATAGGTGACGGTGACGGTGTTCGCCTTCACGGCGATTACGACGACATGGGCATCGGTGGTGCCGATATCGTTCTGGATCAGCAGCCGCCCGCCGGAACGCGTCGCCATGGTGTCGAGGCCAGGGTGATCGAACTTCAGCATTTTCGTCTCGCCGAGCCCACGCATGAAGCTCTGCACCGGCGCATGGTCTTCAGGCTGCAGACCGAAGACATGGGCGCCATCGACGATTTCCTCGGCGCAACGGGCGGCAAGACGGTTAAGCGCCTTGTGCAGGTCCATCACCAGCCGATGCAGGCTGTCGGCGCCGTTTTCGGCCATGCCGGTCAGTCGCGCGATCCGCACCACCTCGATCTCGGTCGCCGCGTCCAGCACGCCGGCCGCCAGCATCGCCGCCAGCCGGGCGTCGAAGGCCTCGCCCTCCTGCGGGGCGCCGGCCCGGACGGCGCGGATCATCGCCGCGATGTCGTCGGCGATGTCCTTCATCAGCTTGGCAAGATTTGGCGCGGCGATGCGACCGTCGGCTGCCATATGGGCGCCGCCGATCAGCGTCGCGATCGCCGCCGGCGGAATCGAAGCGGCGCGGCATTCGGCCTGCAGATCCGAAACGGCCTGATCCGGCTGTCGCGCATGCTGCGCGGCGCCCTGCAACGCGCTCATCCGCACCTTGATGCGGTCATTGGCGCCGAGACCTTCCGCGACCAGAGAGGGCAGCAGCATGCCGGTCTGGCCAAGTTGTTCGATGATCTGGGATTTCATTTGCCACCACCAGTTCGATCCGACCTGTGCATGTATGGCGCGCCTTCGCGACAGTTTGATTGCGCTGGATCATTCATCGAAACGTCACAGAACAGCTGCCCGACCGGCACGGATTGCCGCCGGCTGTTTCGAACAGGGATGTTTATTTGTTCTTGATATGTTCCGGTTGTTTGTTATGTTGTCGGCATGACTCGCACCCATGCTGCCGCCCGCAAGCACCCGCCGGTTCTGCCGCCCCCCGAACCGGGCGGGGCCTCGCCGTTTCCCGAGATTGCGGTGGCGATCGAGAAGCAGCGGCGGCGCGGTCGCGGGGCGCAATCCAATGATAGCGGTCGCTTCGAGGCCGAAGCCCGCGTCGCCTTCGACGACGGCTGGCAGAGCCTCGATGAACTGCCGGCCTTCAAGACGACGGTGGCGGTCGATACCGCGCGAAAGGTGATCACCCGCAACGAGTCGCCGGATATCGGCTTCGACCGCTCGATCAATCCCTATCGCGGCTGCGAGCACGGCTGCGTCTATTGCTTCGCGCGGCCGAGCCACGCCTTTCTCGGCCTGTCGCCCGGACTGGATTTCGAATCGAAGTTATTCGTCAAGCCGGACGCGCCGGGGCTGCTGGAGAAGGAGCTGGCGGCGCCGGACTACGAGCCGAGGATGATCGCGATCGGCACCAACACCGATCCCTACCAGCCGATCGAACGCGAGCGGAAGGTGATGCGCGGCATTCTCGAAGTGCTCGAGCGCGCCAACCATCCGGTCGGCATTGTCACCAAGGGGGCTTTGGTGACCCGCGATATCGACATTCTGGCGCGTATGGCGAAGCGCAACCTCGCCAAGGTGGCGATCTCGGTGACGTCGCTCGATCCGAAGCTGTCACGCACGATGGAGCCGCGGGCGTCGTCGCCGGAAAAGCGGCTGGAGGCGCTGCGGCAATTGTCGGAGGCGGGCATTCCGACCACGGTGATGGTGGCGCCGGTGATTCCCGCGCTGAACGACGCCGAGATCGAGCGCATTCTCGATGCCGCGGCGCATGCCGGGGTGAAGGAGGCGAGTTACGTCCTGCTGCGGCTGCCGCTGGAGGTCCGCGACCTGTTTCGCGAATGGCTGATGGCGAACTATCCGGATCGGTATCGCCACGTCTTCACGCTGATCCGCGACATGCGCGGCGGCCGCGACTATGATTCGCAATGGGGCACGCGGATGAAGGGTACCGGGCCGATGGCCTGGATGATCGGCCGGCGCTTCGAGATCGCCTGTACCAAGCTCGGCCTTAACAAGCGCCGCTCCAAGCTGACCACGGATCACTTCGTGCGGCTGAGCAAGGCGGGCCAGCAATTGAGTTTGTTTTAGAAGGCTAAGTTTCGCTGCCAGAAGTTTCGCTGCCAGAAGTTTCGCTGCCAGGACTTTCGCTGCCAGGACTTGGCCCCTCGCTTCCATGCGGAACGAGGGTGCCTGAGCAGCGCCATCGGGTGGAGGGGAGTTCGTGAGTTCGCGGCTCCCCTCGCCTGAAAGGCAATGCATCGATTGATGCCGACCTCTTGACGGAGCGTCGGTCGGTAGCCCGGATGAAGTCGGCGCGCGGGAAGCGCGCGACGACGTAATCCGGGAATGGCTGTTGTGGATAGGCCGGCCCCGGATTGTCATCCGGGCTACGCATTACCCCAGATCGCTGCGCGGATTGTAGGTGTTTCCGTCGCGCCATTTTTCCATCAGCGCTTCCAGTTCGGCGTCGTTGCCGTCGGGCAGCATGATGCGGGTGATGAAATACAGGTCGCCACTTGTGCCACCGACCTTCGGCAGGCCCTTGCCCTTGAGGCGGAAAATGCGGCCGCTCGACGTGTTCTTCGGAATCGACAGCTCGACCGCCCCCGACAGCGTCGGGGCCCGCACCTTGGCGCCGAGCACCGCCTCGTACAGCGTGATCGGCAGTTCGACGCGCAGATCGCTGCCGTCGATCTTGAAGAAGGCATGCGGTGCAATGCTGACCGTGATCATCAGGTCGCCGGGCCGATGGCCGGGGGCGGTTTCGCCCTGGCCCTTCAGCCGGATCTGCTGGCCGGCGGAAACGCCGGCCGGAATCTTGACGTTCAATTCCTTGCCGGTCGGCAGCCGGACGCGCTTCTCGGCGCCCTTCACGGACTCCTCCAGCGACACCGTCATGGCGACAGCGACGTCGAGATCCACCGGCATCATGCGCTCATCGAAGCCGGCGCCTTGCGGCCCGCCGCGGCCGCGCCCGGAGCCGGCAAACATGCTGTTGAGAATATCCTCGAAACCGCCGCCGCCAAAGCCCTGCTGCGCGCCGGGACCGCCGCGGAAGGCATGTTCGAATCCGGGCTGCGCCGAAGCGCGCCCGCCGCCCGGGAAGCCCTGGAATTTCGGCTTGCCCTCGGCGTCGATCTCGCCGCGGTCGAACTGCTTGCGCTTGTCTTCGTCACCGATGATCTCGTTGGCCGAGTTGACTTCGGAGAAGCGTTCGGCGGCCGTCGGATCCTTCTGGTTATTGTCTGGATGATGTTTCTTGGCGAGCTTGCGGTAGGCGCTCTTGATCGCCGCAGCGCTGGCGCCCCGCTGCACCCCCAAGACCTCATAGGGGTCGCGCATCCGTCGTCACTCCTTCAGGCAAAACTACGAAATGCGGGCAAACGGCCCGCTTGATCTCTCATTTGGGGCCTTGGTGTCTTTTTTGCAACTGCGATGTGACAAATCCGCCAAGACGACCGGTCATCGCAACCGCTGGTCGCGACGGTCGTCAGCCGCGCCGCCACGGCTTCAGCGAGTGGACATCCCAGCGCGCGCCGTCCTTGCAGGCGGCGCCCTGCATCCAGGTTTCCGAGCGGCCGTTGACATAGCTGGCCAGGAACGCCCGGCAGGTTCGACCGTCTTCGCTGTAGGCATTGGCCAGCGGCGTCACCGAGCCGCGCGCGCCGGTCGAAGGGTTCTCCCACGGCTGGCTGGAATCCTTGTCGCCCTTGGTCAGGACGTCGGAGGCGGCGGTGCGGGCGAACACCAGGTCGGCCTCGGTCGGCTCGGGGCCTGCGGCCGGCACCAAAGGCGTGATCGAGCCGGTCACGTCGCTGCCTTCCATTCTGGCAAAAGCGCCCTCGTTGCGGCCGATACTGCAGCCGCCGACGCCGGCACCGATCATAATAGCTGCAATCGCCGCCACGGGCGGGCAGATAGCCGATAGGCCAATGCCAATACGTGTCCTATATAGGACTGGCCTACGCAGGAACCGCAGCAAGCTCGAAGCCTCAGGCCAACGCAAGACGGAACTCCGGACATGACCGACACGATCAACCCTATCCAACACCCGACTCCGTTAACGTCCGGTGATTTTACGGCGGCCGATGAGCCTTTTGCGTTGTTTGCCGACTGGTTTGCCGAAGCGCAGGCCGCCGAGCCCAACGATCCCAACGCCATGGCGCTGGCAACGGTCGATGCCGACGGGCTTCCCGACGTCCGCATGGTGCTGATGAAGGGCTTTGATGCCGACGGCTTCGTGTTCTACAGCCACATCGCCAGCCAGAAGGGCCAGGAGCTCGCCGCCAATCCGAAGGCGGCATTGCTGTTTCACTGGAAGTCGCTGCGCCGTCAGGTCCGGGTGCGTGGTCCGGTAACGCCGGTCACCGAGGCCGAGGCCGACGAATATTTCGCGTCCCGCCCCAGGCAGTCGCAGATCGGCGCCTTGGCCAGCAAGCAGTCGCAGCCACTGGAGAGCCGCTTTGCCTTCGAGCAGGCCATCGCCAGGGAAGCCGCCAAGCATCTGATCGGCGCCGTGCCGCGGCCGGCAGGCTGGACCGGCTGGCGGATCACCCCCCAGCGCATCGAATTCTGGCACGACCGGCCGTTCCGGCTGCACGACCGCATCGAATTCCGCCGTGACACGACCGACGCGTCGTCCGGCGCTGCGCAAAACTCCTGGAGCAAGGTGAGGCTCTACCCGTGAACCTGCAAAATTCGACGAGACCGGCCAGCAGCATGATGCCCACAGGTTCAAACGCGCCGAAGCGTACGCTGCTCCTGACCGGGGCCAGCCGCGGCATCGGCCATGCCACCGTGATGCGCTTTTCCAGCGCCGGCTGGCGCGTGCTGACCTGCTCGCGGCACCCGTTTCCCGAAGTCTGCCCGTGGGACGCCGGCCCCGAGGACCACATCCAGGTCGATCTCGCTGACCATGCCGACACCACGCGCGCGATCGCGGAGATCAAGGAACGGCTCGAAGGCGGTCAGTTGCATGCGCTGGTCAATAACGCCGCGATCTCGCCGAAGGGCGAGGGTGGCAGCCGGCTCGGCTCGATCGACACCGACGTCGAGACCTGGAGCCATGTGTTCCGGGTCAATTTCTTTGCGCCGATCATGATGGCGCGCGGGCTGATCGAGGAGTTGAAGGCGGCGAAGGGCTCGGTGGTCAACGTCACCTCGATCGCCGGCTCGCGCGTGCATCCGTTTGCCGGGGCGGCCTATGCGACGTCGAAGGCGGCGCTGGCGTCGCTGACGCGGGAGATGGCCTCGGACTTCGGCCGCCTCGGCGTTCGCGTCAACGCCATTGCGCCGGGCGAGATCGACACCTCGATCCTGTCGCCGGGAACCGACAAGATCGTCGCCGAGCAGATCCCGCTCAATCGGCTGGGCACGCCCGATGAGGTGGCGAAGATCATTTACGTGCTGTGCACGGAGACGAGTTCCTACGTGAACGGCGCCGAGATCCACATCAACGGCGGCCAGCACGTCTGATCGTCATTCCGGGGCGAGAGCGCGCCAGCGCGAACGAACCTCAGCCACTCCACTTGGAGTGGCGGGGAATCTCGACATGGAACGATGAACGTTCCGGGATTCGGGGTTCGCGCTCGGCTGTCGCCGTCCGCGCCCCGGAATGACACCATGAATCTACTCCGCGAAAATCCGCCGCGGTGCTGGCGCGGCATCGCTGATGCCGAGGCTGGAGCAATCGTCGTCCGATTCGCCGTCCATCAGCGACGCGCCGCAATGCCGGCAGCACCGTGCCGAGATCGGATGCGCCTTGCCGGCAGCATTCTGACGCGCCTGCTGGTAGGAAAGGAAATTGACGACGTTGGGAGAAGTCACTGGGTCAGTCATTGCAGTCCTCATCACTTGAGCCTGTGTTATGACAGCAACCCTTCGCTCAACCGTTCAGCCAACCACTCAAATTTTACCGTTAGAATTGTGGCGCGGGTCACGCGGCTGCGAAAGCGGTGTGAGTGGTTCGTTAACTGACGCGGAGCTGGACAATCTGTAGCCCGGATGAAGTCGCTGCGCGCGGAGAGCACGGCGTCGAAATCCGGGGCTGAACGTCATGGTGAAAGGCCGGCCCCGGATTGTCATCCGGGCTACGGGCTACAGCCACTTCTTCCATTTGAAGAACATGTAGGGAAGCGCCGCGGCGACCAGCATCATGAGCAGCGCCATCGGGTAGCCGTGTTCCCACTGCAGCTCCGGCATCAAGCGGAAATTCATGCCGTAGACCGAAGCGATCAGCGTCGGCGGCATCAACACCACGGCCATCACCGAGAACAGCTTGATGATGTTGTTCTGCTCGAGATTGACCACGCCCAGCATGGCGTCGAGCACGAAGGTGATCTTGTTCGACAGATACGAGGCGTGATCGGTCAGGGACGCGACGTCGCGCAGCATGGTCTTGAGCTGCGCGCGCATGTCCTTCGACCATTTCACGCCGTCGGCCTCCGCTGTGACGAAGGTGACGACGCGGCCGATCGAAACCAGGCTTTCCCGGACCTTCGAGGTCAGGTCGCCCTTGCGGCCGATCGCGATCAGGATCTCCGAATAGCGCTTGGCATGGCCGGTCCGCATCGATTCGTCGGGCTCGAAAATATCGTGGCTGACCTGATCGACGTCGGCGCCGGCGCGCTCCAGAATGTCGGCGCAGCGATCGATCACGGCGTCGAGGAGTTCCAGCAGCACGGTCTCGCCATTGGCGCTGGGCGGCGTGCCGCGCGACAGCTTGTTTTCCACCAGCGAGAACGGTTTTGGCGCATCATAGCGCACCGTGACGAGCCGATGCCCGGACAGGATAAAGGTGACGGGCGTGATGCGCGGTGAATCGGTGTCGGCCGCGCACATCAGCGACGCCGTCATGTAACGCGCGCCGTTCTCGATATAGAGCCGGCTGGAAATCTCGATCTCCTGCATCTCCTCCCGCGTCGGCACCGCGATGCCGAACAATCGCTCCACCGCATGGTCCTCGCCCGGCGACGGATTGAGCAGGTCGATCCACACCGTGTCGGCCGGCAGCGCCGTCAGATCGGTCGGCTCAGAGCGCTTCAGGGTCGTCTCTTGGGGCGTGAACACAGCGAGCATGGCAACTCCGGAACAATGGCGACGCAAGGTGAACGATTGCAGGCCGGGCGAATCGCAGATCCAGCCCGCATAACCGAAGATCATGGGGGCGGTCATGACAGCCTTCCACGGGCGCGCCAACCCCCCGATCCGGCGGTTTCAACTCACGCGAGCGTGAACGCGGCCGTCGTCCGGATCAGGGCGCCGCGACAAGGCGGCAAAGCCTGCGCGAAACGCCACCGCTAGCCGGCAAAATTGCGACAAATCGGACACACTTCCCGACAGCTTGTGCGCCGCATGAGGGAAGTTCTGGAAGATTGCGATTTTCAAAGCTACTCATCTGGAAGGATTTATTAGCCGTCATGGCGCATCGTTGGCGCCACCCTGTATTGGAACGCTCGCAAATGTCGTCGATGAAGATGAAGCTCGGACTTGTTCTCGCTGCCGGCCTGATGCTGTCGGGCTGCATGCAGACTGGCACCACGTTTCAGGCCGCCCCGGAAGCCAATTTGAAGCCGAATGACAAGGCGCAGCTGGCAAAGGCACGCTACGTCAACACCCCGGTCGCCGAGCCCTTCCGCCGCGCGCTCGTCAGCTATCACCGCAAGGAAGCGCCGGGCTCGATCGTGGTCGATTCCGACAATCACTACCTTTACTACGTTCAGGACGGCGGCAAGGCTATCCGCTATGGTGTCACCGTCGGCGAGGAAGCCCTGGCGTTCTCCGGCGTCGCCCGGGTCGGCAACATGGCCGAATGGCCGAAGTGGACGCCGACTAAGGACATCCACGCCCGTATCGAGGGTCTGCCGGCCCAGGTGCCCGGTGGCGTCGATAACCCGCTCGGCGCCCGTGCTCTGTATCTGTACCAGGGCAACAAGGACACCCTGTTCCGGATCCACGGCACCAACCAGCCGGAATATATCGGCGCCTCGATTTCCTCGGGCTGTATCCGCATGACCAATGAGGACGTCATCGACCTCTACAGCCGCGTCAAGCCCGGTGCGGTCGTGGTCGTGCTCGAGCCGAAGCATGGCGACTCGCCGGTCAATTCCAAGCTCGCTTTGCAGGGCGGCGGCGGCGCTTACTGAACGCGGTTCCCGCTTCATAGATCGGCAAAAGCGCCGGTTCTGCCGGCGCTTTTTTGTTGAGGGTAGCTCTCTTCATTGTTCACGAAGACGGCAGTGGTCTCCCTCCCCCTTGCGGGGAGGGTCGGCCGAACGAAGGCAATGCGTCAGCATTGCCGAAGAGGAGGCTGGGGTGGGGGCGCCACAGGCGATGGCGCTTATGGCACTCCAACCCGTCACGTTTGTTCGCTGAGTTTATCATCGGGCCGGCGAAGCCGGACCCGTTGGCTCTCAAACGCGCCACCCATGGCGGACGAATTCGTCCGCCAGACCCCGAAAGGGGGAGGGAAAGAAGCCGGCGCGTATTGCTGACATGTGCTACCTGAAAATCGGAAACGGCGGATGTTCGGCGCGGCGTTTGCGCGGCTTCGCCTTGGCCTTTCGCTTCACCGGCGCAGGCCTCGGCTCGCCGGCCTCCTGCTCGACCTCGACCTCGGGCTCAACGGCTGCGGCGGCGGCGGGCTGTTCGGCTGGTGTGGGTTGCGGCGGCGTTTGCGCTACCGGCTCCGCGCTTTCGCGCGGCGGCGCGTCGGCCGGGCGCTCCGCCGGCAGCAACGGCGCGATCGGCGGCAGCGGGTCCCAGACGTCCCATTGGCACAGCTTGTAATTGCCGCGGCGTTCGGCGAGGTCGATGTGGATGTGGTCCTCGTGGTAGCCGTCGGAGCCCGGGCCCAGCACCGTCGAGAACCGCGTGCACATCGACCGCAACACCTGCTCGCGCGACGCGCGCGGCGTGTCGCGCTCGGTCAGTGCGAGGCTCTGCCCGTTGCCGAACTTGAGGCCGCGGATGTCGAGCGCGTTGGCGCGGCCATGCTCGGACAGCTTGGCGCCCGCCACGCGGTTGCGGCCGCGGCAGTCGAATGAATCAAAATTATCGAGTTCGACGAGACGGGTGCCGAGCGACGCCGCCAGCGGCGCCATGTCGGTGCGGATCCAGTCGGCCACCGCGGTGGCCATCGCGCAGCGCATGGTGCCGCCGGGCTTCAGCGGCACGCGGGTCTTGTCCGCCAGGATCACGGCCTCGAGGTGCACCAGGTCCGGCCCGCCGCAGGCGCCCGGCCCCTTGATGTCGGGCACGCTCGGCGCAATCGCGATCGCGTCCGTCAGTGCCAGCCGGCAGGCCGAGGGTGGCGGCGGCCCGGCCGGGCGCTGTTCGGCGGCCGGCTTTTCCGGCTCGGCGGGTTTGTCGGCGTCGGCCGGCGTCGGCTGTTCGACCTCAGGCGCCTCGGCCGGGCGCGGCATCGGCAGCGGCACGCGGCCGGCGGTCAAATAGGCCTGGGCCGGCGTTGCGGCGAGCAGCAGCACGGCGAGCATCGCTGCGGCCCCGCTTTGGCCGCGGCCCCACCGCCAAAAGGCCCATTTCCGGACCGCTTTCCCCGCGCTAAACTTCATGCCAAGACCTTGAATAACAAGCCGGGCAAAAACCGCCCGGCAGACCACATCCCGGGAGGAACGTTTATATGCGCGGATTGATGCAGGACTGGCCGCTTCTTTGTACCCGGATCATCGATCATGCCGCGCAGGTTCACGGCGAACGCGAAGTGGTGACGCGCTCGGTCGAGGGCCCGATCCATCGCACCAACTACGCCGAGATCCGCGCCCGCGCGCTGAAGGTCGCGCAGCGGCTCGATCGCGACGGCATCAAGATGGGCGACCGGGTCGCGACGATTGCTTGGAATACGTGGCGGCATCTGGAGACGTGGTACGGCATAATGGGCATCGGCGCCATCTGCCACACCGTCAATCCGCGCCTGTTCCCCGACCAGATCGCCTGGATCATCAATCACGCGCAGGATCGCGTCGTGATGACCGATCTGACGTTCGTACCATTGCTGGAAAAGCTTGCCGATCAGCTCCCCAGCGTGGAGCGCTACATCATCTATGCCGACAGCGCGCACATGCCGCAGACGACGCTGAAGAACGCCGTCGTCTATGAGGACTGGATCGCGGAAGCCGACGGCGACTTCAAGTGGAAGGAGTTCGACGAAAATACCGCAGCCGCGATGTGTTACACGTCGGGCACCACGGGCGATCCGAAGGGCGTGCTGTATTCGCACCGCTCCAACGTGTTGCACGCGCTGATGGCCAATACCGGCGATTCGCTCGGCGCCAATGCCGCCGATACCATGCTGCCGGTGGTGCCGCTGTTCCACGCCAACTCGTGGGGTATTGCGTTCTCCGCGCCGTCGATGGGTACCAAGCTGGTGCTGCCCGGCGCCAAGATGGACGGCGCCTCGATCTACGAATTGCTGGCCACCGAGAAGGTCACGCACACCGCCGGCGTGCCGACCGTATGGCTGATGCTGCTCAACCACATGAGCGCCAACAACCTGAAACTGCCGGATCTGCGCATGGTGGTGTGCGGCGGCTCGGCGATGCCGCGCTCGATGATCAAGGCCTTCATCGACATGGGCATCGGCGCGCGCCACGCCTGGGGCATGACCGAGATGAGCCCGATCGGCTCGCTCGCCGCGCTGAAGCCGCCATTCGACCAGCTCGAAGGCGAGGAGCGGCTCGATATCCTGCAAAGCCAGGGCTATCCGCCGTTCGGCGTCGAGATGAAGATCACCAACGACGACGGCAAGTCGCTGCCATGGGACGGCAAGACGTTTGGCCGGCTCAAGGTGCGCGGCCCCGCAGTGTCGCGGGCCTATTACCGCGTCGAGACGAACATCCTCGACGAGGAGGGCTATTTCGACACCGGCGATGTCGCCACGATCGACGCGTATGGCTACATGCGGATCACCGACCGTTCCAAGGATGTCATCAAGTCCGGCGGCGAATGGATCTCGTCGATCGACCTGGAAAACCTCGCCGTCGGCCATCCCAAGGTGGCCGAAGCGGCGGTGATCGGCGTCTATCATCCGAAGTGGGATGAACGGCCGCTCCTGATCGTGCAGCTCAAGCCTGACCAGAAGGCGACGCGGGAAGAGATACTCAGCTATATGGACGGCAAGATCGCCAAATTCTGGATGCCGGACGACGTCGTGTTCGTCGAGGGCATCCCGCACACCGCCACCGGCAAGATCCTGAAAACCGCTTTGCGCGACCAGTTCAAGACCTACAATCTGCCGACCGCGGCGGCGTGATGCTCTGCATCTTCCCCTCTCCCCCGGCGCAGCGGCGTTGGCGGGAGAGGGGAAAAAGAGGTGCGGCTTCGACTCTTCAATCTCGCCCGAGTTCCGTGTTGATTCGCGGCGCTGGCTTGCGCACGATCCCGGCATGATTCGCCCCCCGAAACAGGACGCCCCCAAGCCGCGCAAAGCGGTGGCTGCGCCGAGCTTCAAGCGGGAATGCGCGTTGCTGAAGCAGGGCATATGGCCGGTCGCGGGCTGCGACGAGGCGGGCAGGGGGCCGCTGGCCGGGCCGGTGGTCGCCGCGGCCGTGATCCTCGATCCCAAGCGCATCCCCAAAGGCCTCGACGATTCCAAGCGGCTGACCGCGGCGCGCCGCGATGAACTGTTCGAGGAAATCTGCGCGACCTCGTCCTTTGCCGTGGCCTATGCCTCGCCGGCGCGGATCGACCGCGACAATATCCTGCGCGCGTCGCTGTGGGCGCTGGCGCGCGCGGTGCATGCGCTGCCGGAAGCGCCCAAGCATGTGTTCGTCGATGGCCGTGACCGGATCGATACCACGGCGGAATGTCAGGCGGTGATCGGCGGCGACGGTCTGGTCCTGTCGATCGCCGCCGCCTCGATCATCGCCAAGGTATCCCGCGACCGTTTGATGTGCCGGCTGGCCGAGCACTGCCCGGGGTACGGCTTCGAGATCCACAAGGGCTATGCGGTGCCGCAGCACCTCGCCGCGCTCAACGATCTCGGGCCCAGCATCCACCACCGCAGCCTCTATGCCCCGGTGGTCGCCGCGCGGATCAGGCGCGACGGTCTCGTGGCCGAGGCCGATTTGTTCGCCGACGCGCGGATGGTGCTTCCGATCCCCGCCTGAACGGCCCCTCTGTTGCCTCCTCTGCACATGCGCCGTATCACACGAGGATAGTATTTCCGCGGGCCGGCCTGGCGATTGATGCGTTTCACCTCCCTGATCGTTGAACTGATCCGCGCCCGGCCACGGCTGATCTTCTGGGTCGCCGTACTGTGCCAGGCGATGTTGTGGCTGATGGTGCCGCTGCTGCTGTACAGCGGCCCGCCCGGCGAGCTAGCGACCGTGCTGGCCTATGGCCGGGAATACCAGGTCGGCACCGATCTCGGCCCGCCGCTGGCGTTCTGGCTGGCCGACCTCGCCTTCCGCGCCGCCGGCGGCCATATCTTCGGCGTCTACGTGCTTTCGCAGCTCTGCTTCATCGCCACCTTCCGCGCGCTGTTCTATCTCGGCCGCACCATCGTCGGTGGCCCGCAGGCGGTGATTGCGGTGCTGCTGACCATGACCGTGACAGCGTTCAGTTCGCCCGGCGTCGAATTCGGACCCGTGGTCCTGGCGCAACCGCTATGGGCGATGCTGCTGCTGCACGGCTGGCTGGTGATCGGCGAGGGCCGCCGCAACGCCTGGTTTGCCCTGTCGATCGTGGCCGGGTTGTTGCTGCTCACCACGACGACGGCGCCGTGGCTGCTGTTGCTGCCGCTCGGCTTTGCGCTGGCGACGTCGCGCGGCCGGCAACACCTCAAATCCCTCGATCCGATCTACGCGCTGCTGGTGATCGCCGTGATCGCGCTGCCTTATGCGATCTGGGTGATCCGTGCCGGCGCCGTGGTGCTGCCGGCGCGGCCGGATCTATCGAATATCGCAGGCACCGCGCAGAATTGGGGCGCGCTGCTGTTCTGGCTGGTCGCAGCGGCGGCGGCCTTGATCGTCCTGAGCGTGCTGAACTCGCGCGCTCTCGCGGCGCAGCCCGAGGATGCGCCGATCATTTTTCGGCCGCCGGTGGATCCGCTGGCGCGCAAGTATGTCTATTTCTTCGCGCTGGCGCCGGGACTGCTGGGCAGCCTGTATGCGGCGCTCTACGGCCAAGGTCGCCCGCTGGGCGGCGCGGGCATCGCGTTGCTGGTGTGCGGGCTTGCGGTGGTGATCGCCACCGGCGATCTCGTCACGCTGCGGCGGCAGCGCATGCTGCGCAAGGTCTGGGCCTTGGCAATTGCGGGCCCGGCGCTGGCGGCGCTGGGCGCGGCGTTCATTTTACCGTGGAGCGGCGCCGCCGAGCAGGCAACGGCTTTGCCGGCACGCGACATCGCGCGCTTCTTCAGCGACAGTTTCGAGCGCCGCACCGGCAATAAATTGCAGGCGGTGGCGGGCGATCCGCAACTGGCAGCGCTGATCGGAATGGGGGCCTCGCGCCCGCACGTTCTGTTCGATGCTTCGGCCGCGCGGACTCCGTGGATTTCGCCGGAGATGTTCGCGCAGACCGGCGGCGTGGTGGTGTGGCGCGCGGCGGACACGTCGGGCGCGCCGCCGGCGGACATCGCCTTCCGTTTTCCCAATCTGGTGCCGGAAGTGCCGCGCGGCTTCGACCGTCTCGTCAACGGCCGCAATCCGCCGCTGCGCATCGGCTGGGCGATCGTGCGGCCACGCCCGTAGCCCGGATGACAATCCGGGGCCGGCCTATCTACGATCGATAGTTCCCGGATTGCGTCGTCGTGCGCTGCGCGCCCGCCGACTTAATCCGGGCTACGGACGCGGCGGCAGCGCCGCCAGAGCGCTGGCGATCGCGCGCAGATCGACCCAGGCCATGCGCTTGTAGCCCGGCGAGCGCAGCAAATATTCCGGATGGAAGCTGGCGATGGCGCGGATTTTCCGCGTCCCGGTGTCGTAATCGACCCAGCGGCCGCGGCTCTTCATGATGCCGTCCTTGGTCTGCAGCAGCGTCTGGGTCGCGGGATTGCCGAGCGTGACTAGGATGTCGGGATCGACCAGTTCGATATGGCGCTGGATGAACGGTACGCAGATCTGGGTTTCCTGCAGCGTCGGGGTCCGGTTGCCGGGCGGCCGCCACGCGATCACGTTGGAAATATAGACACCACTCCGGTCGAGTCCGATCGCGGCCAGCATCTTGTCGAGCAGCTTGCCGGCCTGGCCGACGAAGGGCAGGCCCTCGATATCCTCGTCGCGGCCCGGCGCCTCGCCGACGAACATGATCCGCGCCTGTGGATTGCCGTCGGCGAATACCAGTTGCGTTGCTGTGGATTTCAGCGCGCAGCCCTCGAAGGTCTCCATCAGGCCGCGCAGGGCTGCAAGCGTCGGCGCGGTGCGCGCGGCGTCGCGGGCTGCCGCGATCGCCACTTCCGGCGCGATCTCGATTTTGGCCGGCATCACTGGCCGTGCCGGCACGCCGGGCTGCATCGAGGCCAGCGTCGGCCGTTTCGGCGCGTCGCCCGCCGCGGGATCGGCCGCGGGCCGCGCCGGGGCTGTGTCGATATCCGCCAGCCGGTTGACCGGCTCGTCCATCAGGGCGCAATCGACCCCGGCCTCCAGATAAAAGGCCAGCAATTGCGCGAGGCTGGGCGCGGGGTCATGCGTCAAATGGGGCATGGCCGCAATCTAGGACATATTGCGCGGCGGCGAAACGCCCGCGGGGTATTTCGGCTGTTGTTCTCGGGCTCAAAATCGTAAACAAGAGCCCTTAGAAGCGTTCTGAACGGGTTGAAACGGTCCGAGATCAAATTATGAGCATTGAAGAACTGCCGCCGCGCGAATCCATGGAATTCGATGTTGTCATCGTGGGGGCCGGTCCTTCGGGCCTGACCGCCGCGATCCGGCTCAAACAGCTCAATGCGGAACTCTCGGTCGTGGTGGTCGAGAAAGGCTCGGAAGTCGGCGCGCACATCCTGTCCGGCGCGGTGATCGATCCGGTGGCGCTCGACGAACTGATCCCGGACTGGCGCGACGACGCCGACTGCCCGATCAAGACCAAGGTCAAGGAGGACCAGTTCTTCTTCATGACCAAGACCGGCGGTCTGCCGCTGCCGAACTTCATGATGCCGCCGCTGATGAACAACCATCACTGCTACATCACCTCGCTCGGCATGGTGTCGCGCTGGCTGGGCGCGCGCGCCGAGGCGCTCGGCGTCGAGATCTATCCGGGCTTCGCCGCCGCCGAGACGCTGTATGACGAGAACGGCGCGGTGCGCGGCATCGCCACCGGCGACATGGGCATCGGCCGCGACGGCAAGCCGAAGGATTCCTTCACCCGCGGCATGGAACTCCTCGGCAAGTACACGCTGTTCGCCGAAGGCGCGCGTGGCTCGCTGACCAAGCAACTGATTGCCAAATTCGCGCTCGACAAGGATTGCGAGCCGCCGAAATTCGGCATCGGCCTCAAGGAAATCTGGCAGATCGATCCGGCCAAACACCAGAAAGGCTTGGTGCAGCACTCGTTCGGCTGGCCGCTCGACAATGCCACCGGCGGCGGCTCGTTTTTGTATCACTACGACGACAACCTCGTCGCGGTCGGCTTCGTGCTGCATCTGAACTATGAAAACCCCTACATATACCCGTTCGAGGAATTCCAGCGCTTCAAGACCCACCCGAAGATCCGCGACACCTTTGCCGGCGCCAAGCGCCTAGCCTATGGCTCGCGCGCGATCACCGAGGGCGGCTACCAGTCGGTGCCGCGGCTGACCTTCCCCGGCGGCGCGCTGATCGGCTGCGCCGCGGGCTTCGTCAACGTGCCGCGCATCAAGGGCGTGCACAATGCGATGGCCAGCGCGCTGCAGGCCGCCGGACACATCACCGCCGCGCTGGCGGCCGGCCGCGCCAATGACGAGTTGGTCGAGTACGAGAATGGCTGGCGGTCGTCCTCGATCGGCAAGGACCTCTACCCGGTGCGCAACGCCAAGCCGCTGTGGTCGAAATTCGGCACCGTCGTCGGCAATGCGCTGGGCGGTCTGGACATGTGGTGCAATACGCTCGGCTTCTCGCTTTTCGGCACCCAGTCGCACGCCAAGCCCGACCGCAAGACGCTGAAGCCAGCCAAGGACTACCAGCCGATCGCCTATCCGAAGCCGGACGGCAAGCTGACCTTCGATCGCCTTTCGTCGCTGTTCCTGTCGAACGTCAACCATGAGGAGGACCAGCCGGTTCATCTCAAGGTCGCCGACATGGCCTTGCAGAAATCGTCCGAGCACGACGTGTTCGCGGGTCCGTCGAACCGCTATTGCCCGGCCGGCGTCTACGAGTGGGTCGAGGAGAGCACAGGCCCCCGGTTCCAGATCAACGCGCAGAACTGCGTCCACTGCAAGACCTGCGACGTCAAGGACCCGAACGGCAATATCACCTGGGTGCCGCCCGAAGGCGGCGGCGGTCCGAACTACGAGGCAATGTAACCGAGGCGCGACGCTCCCTTCACCTCTCCCCATCGGGGAGAGGTCGCCTTCCACATGCGAAGCATGTGGAAGGCGGGTGAGGGGGCCCTTGCACCGCTGTCTGAGGAAGCCCCTCACCCGACCGGGCTTCGCTGCGCTCTGCCCGGTCGACCTCTCCCCGATAGGGAGAGGTGAAGTAAGAGCCTTCGCTCCACCGATCACGTCATCGTCACCAGACGCGGCAGCAGCGGCGCGTCATGCCTCGCGTCACGATGCCGCCACAGAACAAGCGTTTTCAGGGATGATCGTGATATCTGCGGCCTATCGCCGGGGATTGGCGGTATTGCCGGCGACTCCGTCCGAAGGCCCCCGATCCTTGCGATCGGGCGCCAAACGCGGCATTGTTGGCGGCCTGTGCTGCCAGTTGGCTGCGCAGCAAACTGGCTTGCCAAAGCCTGCACGTCTTCTTGCCTGTCATTTCTGGAGCTCGGCGCACCTCATGTTTTCCAACCGTTTTCATCGCCTGATGCTCGCTACCTCCGCCGTCGCCATGCTGGCGATGCCGCTGCCGTCGTCGGCCCAGACGCCCGATCACACCGGGGACAGCACGGCGCAATTTCCTTCCAAGCAAGACCTGAAATCGCTGACCACCGCCGGCAGCTATCTGGCGGCCCGCCATGCCAGCGTCGAGCGCGACGCCACCTCGGCTGCGGCCTTCTACCGCTCCGCATTGCGCACTGATCCGAAGAACAACGAGTTGCTCGACCGCGCCTTTATCTCCTCGCTGGCCGATGGAGACATCGAGGAAGCCGTCAAGCTCGCCGATCGCATCCTGCTGATCGACAAGTCGAACCGCGTGGCGCGCCTCGTGGTCGGCGTCCGCGATCTCAAGCTGAAGAAATACACGGCGGCGCAGAGCAACATCAACCAGTCGATCCGCGGCCCGATCACCGATCTCGTCGCCACCTTGCTGTCCGGCTGGGCGAGCTTCGGCGCCGGCGACAGCAAGACCGCGATCGCCAATATCGACAAGCTGGTCGGGCCGGAATGGTATCCGATCTTCAAGGACCTGCATGCCGGGCTGCTGCTCGACCTGGCGGGCAAGCAGAAGGAAGCCGGCGCCCGCTTCGAGCGCGCCTACAAGCTCGACGATTCCGCGCTGCGCGTCGCCGACGGCTACGCGCGCTGGCTGTCGCGCAACAAGGACGACGCCGCGGCGCAGGCGGTCTATGAGAATTTCAACGCCAAGCTGGCGCGTCATCCGCTTGTGCTGGAAGGCATCCGCGACACCAAGGCCGGCAAGAAGCTGACCCCGCTGGCCGACAGCCCGCAGGCGGGCGCCGCCGAAGCCCTGTACGGCATCGGCGCGTCGCTGACCCGGCGCGGCGGCGAGGATCTGGCGCTCGTCTATCTGCAACTGGCGCTATACCTGAAGCCCGACCATTCGCTGGCGCTGCTGTCGCTCGCGGACCTCTACGAGTCCGTGAAGAAACCGGCGATGGCCATCAAGGTCTATGAGCGCGTGCCCGCCGCCTCGCCCTTGAAGCGCAACGCGCAGATCCAGCAGGCGACCGATCTCGATGCCGTCGATCGCTCGGAGGAGGCCATCAAGATCCTGAAGGGCGTGATCTCGGAGGATGCGAAGGATCTCGAAGCGATCATGGCGCTCGGCAATATCGAGCGCGGCAAGAAGAAGTTCGCAGACTGCGCGCTGACCTATACCCAGGGCATCGACGTGCAGGCCGCCCAAGGCGACAAGCCGAACTGGGTGTCGTTCTATTTCCGCGGCATCTGCCAGGAGCGTTCCAAGCAGTGGGCGAAGGCCGAGGCCGACATGCGCAAGGCGCTCGCGCTGCAGCCCGAGCAGCCCCATGTGCTGAACTATCTCGGCTATTCCTGGATCGACCAGGGCATCAACCTCGACGAAGCCATGAAGATGATCAAGCGCGCCGTCGATCAGCGCCCCGATGACGGCTACATCGTCGATTCGCTGGGCTGGGCCTATTACCGGATCGGCAATTTCGAGGACGCGGTGAAGACGCTGGAGCGCGCCATCGACCTCAAGCCGGAAGACCCGACCATCAACGACCATCTCGGCGACGCCTACTGGCGCGTCGGCCGCACGCTCGAGGCCAGGTTCCAGTGGCAGCACGCCAAGGATCTGAAGCCGGAAGCCGAAGAACTGCCGAAGATCGAAGCCAAGATGGAAAACGGCCTGCCCGACGACGCAAAGCCGGCGGCGGCATCCAATGACGGCAAAAAAGAAGACGGCAAGGGCGGCTGACCGCGGGCTGGGGGATTAGAAGATGCCGGCGCTGGGGGACGACGCACGCGCTAAGGTCAACCTCACCCTTCGGGTGATGGGCCGGCGCGTCGATGGCTATCATGATCTGGAAAGCGTCGTAGCGTTCGCCGATTGCGCGGACCGCTTGACCTTCGAGCCGGGAGCGGAACTCGCGCTCGTGACCACCGGGCCTGGCGCCGCCGAATGTGGCGATGGCGCCAACAACCTCGTCATCAAGGCGGCACTGCTGCTCGGCGAGCGCGTCGAGGGCCTGACGCTCGGTGCCTTTGCGCTCGACAAGCATCTGCCGGTCGCGGCCGGGATCGGTGGCGGCTCGGCCGATGCCGCCGCGGCGCTGCGCCTGCTGGCGCGCGCCAACGGCCTCGAGCTCGACGATCTCCGCCTGATCGACGTGGCCCTGCTGACAGGCGCCGACGTGCCGGTCTGCCTGCCATCGACCGCCTGCGTGATGTCCGGCGTCGGCGACCATCTGATGCCGCTGTCGCTGCCGCGGCTGCCTTGTGTGATGGTCAATCCGCGGGTGCCGGTGGCCACGAAAGATGTGTTCAAGGAACTCGGCCTGAAGCACGGACAGCTTCGCGTCGGCGTCACCGACGTGCTGAAGGCGCCGAAATGGCCCGGCGAGGGCGCTCCGGTCGAGGCCTGGATCAAGGCGCTAGCCGCGGGGACCAACGACCTCGAAGCGCCGGCGCTGAAGGTCGAACCGGTGATCGGCGAGGTGCTATCCGCGCTGCGCGATGCTAAAAATGTGCGGCTCGCGCGCATGTCCGGCTCGGGCGCGACCTGCTTTGCGATCTTTGACGACGATGCGGCAGCAAAGCGCGCCGCCGCGGCCATCACGCTCGCGCATCCCGAGTGGTGGGTGCACGCCGGGGCGTTGAGTTAAGACCGTTGTCCGTAGCCCGGATGACAATCCGGGGCCGGCCCATTCAGATCGGCTCTTTTCCCGTATTTCGTCACCGTCGCGCGCTTGTGCGGGCGTCGCCGACTTCATACGGGCTACGCGCCCCTCAGTGCGATCTTGCCAGACAGAACGCCACGACCTGCTCGAGCGCGGTCTTCATCGGCGAGGTCGGGAACAGCGCTAGCGCGTCCACCGCCATCGCGCCGTAATGCTGGGCGCGGTTCATGGTGTCTTCGAGCGCGCGATGCTTGGTCATCAGGCCGATCGCCTGGTCGATATCGCTGTCGTTGATCTCGCCGCGTTCCAGCGCCTTTACCCAGAACGCGCGCTCGGCGTCGTTGCCGCGGCGGAAGGCCAGCACCACCGGCAGCGTAATCTTGCCCTCGCGGAAATCGTCGCCGACGTTCTTGCCGAGCTTGGCGGCCTTGCCGCCGTAGTCCAGCACGTCGTCGACCAGCTGGAAGGCGATGCCGAGATTCATGCCGACCGAGCGGCACGCGGTCTGCTCGGCCTTCGGCCGGCCGGCGATCACCGGCCCGACCTCGCAGGCCGCGGCGAACAGTTCCGCCGTCTTGCCGCGGATCACCGCCAGATATTCGTCTTCGGTGGTGGCAGTGTTCTTCGCGGCAGCAAGCTGCATCACCTCGCCTTCGGCGATGGTGGCGGCGGCCGACGACAGGATGTCGAGCGCGCGCAAGGAGCCGACCTCGACCATCATGCGGAACGCCTGGCCGAGCAGGAAATCGCCGACCAGCACGCTGGCCTCGTTGCCCCACAGCATCCGCGCCGACAGCTTGCCGCGGCGCAGCTCGCTCTGATCGACGACGTCGTCGTGCAGCAGCGTGGCGGTGTGCATGAATTCGACGGCGGCGGCGAGCTTGATATGGCCTTCGCCGCTGTAGCCGGTGAGGTTGGCCATCGCCAGCGTCAGCATCGGCCGCAGCCGCTTGCCGCCCGACGAGATCAGATGGTTGGCAACCTCGGGGATCATGGTGACTTCGGAACCGGTGCGCGACAGGATCGTCGCGTTGACGCGCTCCATATCGGGAGCGACAAGGCCGACCAGTTGATCTATCGATGCAGTCGAGGGGCTCTCGAAGGGTACAATCACCGCCACGCGAAAAATCTCCGAAGTGCGAGAGCCTTGCCAGACGGACGGGATGGACCGTGCCGGAAGACGCTGATGGTCAAATAGGACGAATTCAGGTGAAAAACAGGTGTCGTGTCGCTGAACCAGCCCGGAAACGCTGTTCCGCACAATAGAAACTGCCGGCCAGTGCGGCAAGGGCGACGGGCCGGGCAATGGCCGCGGGACGACCTTGTGATGACAAAGGAGCGCCAATTGCGCGAATTGCTGCGAACCAATGATGTCGTGCTGGTGTCCGCGGTGGGCGCGCTGCTCGACGGCGCCAATATCCCTCATCTGTTGCTGGACCAGAACATGAGTATTCTGGAAGGCTCGGTCGGGGTCATCCCGCGCCGGATTCTGGTTCACGAGGACGATGCATCCGAAGCGCGGCAGGTCCTGACCGATGCCGGGCTGGCCCACGAGCTGCGCGACGATGGCTGAAATGGCGCCGGAGGCGGAAATCGCGACCACCTGCGATGGCTTTCTCGGCGGGCAGCTGCAGCTATGCCAGCCGGCACGCGGCCATCGTGCCGGCCACGACGCCATCCTGCTGGCGGCATCGACCGCCGCGCGGCCTGGCGACCGCGTGGTCGATTTCGGCGCCGGCGTCGGCACCGCCGGTCTGGCGCTGGCCTGGCGCGTCAAGGGTATCTCGCTGACGCTGGTGGAGATCGATCCACGGCTGGCCAGGCTGGCGTGCGACAATGCGGCGGCCAATGGGATCGCTGCGAAGGTGATCGGGATGGACCTCTCGTCGCCGGCCGACGTCTTTGCCGCAGCCGGCCTGCCGCCGGATGGTGTCGATGTCGTGCTGATGAACCCGCCATACAACGATGCGACGCGTCATCGCGCCTCGCCGGATGCGGCCCGCGCGGTCGCCCATGTTGCAACATCTTCGACGCTGCAAAATTGGATTCATGCGGCGCGACGACTGCTCCGGTCAGGCGGCGCGCTGACGCTGATCTGGCGGGGCGACGGGTTGTGCGAGGTGGTGGCGGCGCTGGAGAAAGGCTTCGGAAGCATCTCGTTGCTGCCGGTGCACGGCGATCCGGCCAAGCCCGCGATCCGGATTTTGGTGAAGGCGATCAAAGGGGGCCGCGCGCCTGCGGCGATTTATCCGGGGATCAACCTGCGGGATGCAACCGGAGCATCCGATCCCCACATGTCAGAAGTTCTGGCCGGAAAAGCGACGCTTTCACTGGCGTCGCTATAGCGCCTTGCTGGGTGATTATTGCGGCTGGGTTTCGGAGCGTTTCTGCGGCGTCGATGTGAAATGGATCGCCGTGAGCAGGGTGCCGATGATCAGCATGAGCAGATAGATTTTCATGTCTTCTCCCGGAGACGGCGCGCTGGCCTGTTATCTTTGCAACGCGAAACGCGGCTGCTGGTTCATGCCATCGGCGCGATAAAATACGGTTAAGATCGAGGTAAACTTAATGATCGAATCCAACCTTTTGACGACGCTGAAAGGCCTGCTGCCGGCCCGGTTCCGCACGCGCGCCCCGGTGGTGCCGGTGGTCCGGCTGTCCGGCGTAATCGGAGCGGCGACGCCGCTGCGGCCGGGCCTTTCGCTGGCGGGCGTCGCCAAACTGCTCGACAAGGCGTTCGCCACCAAGAACGCCAAGGCGGTGGCGCTGGTGATCAATTCGCCGGGCGGATCGCCGGTACAGTCGCGGCAGATCTATCTGCGCATCCGTCATCTGGCCGAAGAAAAGAAACTGCCGGTGCTGGTGTTCGTCGAGGACGTCGCGGCCTCCGGCGGCTACATGATCGCCTGCGCCGGCGACGAGATCTTCGTCGATCCGTCCTCGATCGTGGGCTCGATCGGCGTGGTCGGCGGCACCTTCGGGTTCCAGGAACTGATCCGCAAGATCGGCGTCGAGCGCCGGCTTTATACCGCCGGCGAGCGCAAGGCGACGCTCGACCCGTTCCTGCCGGAAAACCCGGAAGACGTCGCCCGCATCAAGACCCTGCAGCGCGAGATCCACGCCATCTTCATCGCGCTGGTGAAGGGCAGCCGCGGCGCCCGTCTGAAGGGCGCCGAGGACGTGCTGTTCTCCGGCGAATACTGGGCCGGCGAAAGCGGGATCGCGCTCGGCCTGGTCGATGCAATCGGCGACCTCCGCAGCGTGCTGCGCACCCGTTTCGGCGAGAAGGTACAGATGCCGGTCATCACGCAGCCGGCGGGCATGCTGGCCGGGTTGATCGGCCGCAGGTCTGGCGCCGGGGCCCAGCTCTCGCTCGACGGGCTGTCCGGGCTGCCGGAGCAGGTGATTTCGGCGCTGGAAACGAGAGCGATCTGGGCCAGATTCGGCTTTTGAGGGTGGTTTGGTGCCGCAAAAGTTAATTGCGGGACGGTTCGGTCTGCGCGACAATGCTTTGATGAGGTGTGAATCATGACCGACAAGGATCGCGCGATGCCGCCGCTGGTTGCCATTGCCGGCGCGCTCGGAAGCGCCGCCGTCGTTCGCTGGGCCTACCGGACCGCGAAGCGGATCAATCAGGAGCTGGAAGAGGCGCGGCTGGCGCGGGTCACCGAACCTGCCGAGCCGGCCGACGTCCGGACCCTGCGACGCGATCCGGCGACCGGGGCGTATCGGCCGGGCTGAGGCCGCAAAGCACGAAAAAGACCCCCAAAATATTTGCGCCGGTTTCAGGATGGGGCACCATCCTTGAAACCGGCGAGCAAACGTTTGGAAGTCTACGTTAGTCTGGACTTGGAGGTCCGTAGTCTGGGCCAGAGCGGGTCGTCGGCGCGCTGGCCTTCGCTTTAACAAGCACGGACGGGGACTTTCGTTCCGTCCGATCGTCAATTGGTAAAAGACAATTCCTAACGATCGACAGACGGCGGACCGCACCCGACCGGCATGGTTAGCGCCGGGTTAAGCGGCAGGCACCTGCAATACCCCGCATTGCCTTGATTCCCCGGCCCCCCGCCGATACGGTCCGCGCGCCCAGCCCCTTGAAATTTGCCCCTTGAATCCAGAGATCGTGACCCCCGACGTGACCGATTCCATCCCCCCGCACATGCGCCCGGAAAAATCCTTCCAGGGCTTCATCCTCGCGCTGCAGCGCTTTTGGGCCGACCAGGGCTGCGTGATCCTGCAGCCTTACGACATGGAGATGGGCGCGGGTACCTTCCATCCGGCGACCACGCTGCGGGCGCTCGGCCCGAAGCCCTGGAAGGCCGCCTATGTGCAGCCGTCGCGCCGGCCGAAGGATGGCCGCTACGGCGAGAACCCGAACCGGCTGCAGCATTATTACCAGTTCCAGGTCATCATCAAACCGTCGCCGCCGGATTTGCAGGATCTCTATCTGCGTTCGCTGAAGGCGATCGGCATCGACACCGCGCTGCATGACGTGCGCTTCGTCGAGGACGACTGGGAGAGCCCGACGCTGGGCGCCTGGGGGCTTGGCTGGGAGTGCTGGTGCGACGGCATGGAAGTCAGCCAGTTCACTTACTTTCAGCAGGTCGTCGGCGTCGAATGCGCGCCGGTGGCCGGCGAACTCACCTACGGCCTCGAGCGGCTGGCGATGTATGTGCAGGGCGTCGATAACGTCTACGACCTCAATTTCAACGGCCGCGACGGCGACGAGAAAGTCACCTATGGCGACGTCTTCCTGCAGGCCGAGCAGGAATATTCCCGGCACAATTTCGAGCACTCTGACGCCGACATGCTGTTCGAGCAGTTCAAAATGGCCGAGGGCGCCTGCAAGAAATATCTCGACGCCGGCTGGAAGAACGACAAACGCGACGCGCATCTGATGGCGCAGCCGGCCTATGACCAGTGCATCAAGGCGAGCCACGTCTTCAACCTGCTGGACGCCCGCGGCGTGATTTCGGTCACCGAGCGCCAGAGCTACATCATGCGCGTCCGCGACCTGGCGAAAGCCTGCGGCGAAGCCTGGATGCATACGGACGCGGGTGGTTCTTCCCTCCGTGGGGAGAAAAACTGATGCCCGATCTTCTGCTCGAACTGTTTTCCGAAGAGATCCCCGCGCGCATGCAGGCAAAGGCGGCGGAGGATTTGCGTCGCATGGTCACCGATCGCCTCGTCGCCGAGGGCCTCGTCTACGAAGGCGCGAAAGCCTTTGCGACGCCGCGGCGGCTGACGCTGACGGTGCACGGCATTCCCAACAGGCAGTCCGACCTCAAGCAGGAACGCAAGGGCCCGCGCGTCGGCGGCGCCGAGGCCGCGATCGCCGGCTTCCTCAAGGCCACCGGCCTGAACTCGCTCGATGAAGCCAAGATCCAGCGCGATCCGAAGGGCGACTTCTACATCGCGCTGACCGAGAAGCCGGGCAAGCCGACGGTCGACGTGCTGGCGGAAATCCTGCCGCTGATCATCCGCACCTTCCCGTGGCCGAAGCAGATGCGCTGGGGCGCGGCCTCGGCCAAGTCCACCGCGCTGACCTGGGTGCGCCCGCTGCATTCCATCATCGCCTCGTTCGGCATCGAGACCGAAGAGCCGGAGGTGGTGCCGTTCGAAGTCGGCGGTATCGTTGCCGGGCAGGTCACGCGCGGTCACCGCTTCATGGCTCCATCAGAGATCCCGGTGCGCCGCTTCGACGATTATGTGAGCAAGCTGCAACACGCGAAAGTCGTGCTCGACCCCGAGCGGCGCCGCGAGATCATCCTGGCCGACGCGCGCACGCTCTGCGCCGCGCAGAATTTCGAACTGGTCGAAGACCCCGCGCTGCTCGACGAGGTCGCCGGTCTCGTCGAATGGCCGGTGGTGCTGATGGGCTCGTTCGACGAGGCGTTTCTCGCGATTCCCGACGAGATGATCCGCGCCACCATCCGCACCAACCAGAAGTGCTTCGTGGTGCGCGAACCCGCCACCGGCCGTCTCGTCAACAAGTTCATCCTTACCGCCAATATCGAAGCCTCCGACGGCGGCGCCGCTATCATTGCGGGCAACGAGCGGGTGATCCGCGCGCGATTGTCGGATGCAAAATTCTTCTACGACACCGACCTGAAAACGAAGCTGGAAGACCGGCTGCCGAAATTCGAAAACATCGTGTTTCACGAAAAGCTCGGCAGCCAGGCCAATCGAATTCAGCGTCTCGTCGATTTATCTGCCCAGATCGCGCCGCTGGTCGGTGCCGACGTTAAAAAAACAAAGCGCGCAGCCCAACTCGCGAAGGCCGACCTGCTCACCGAAGCGGTCGGCGAATTCCCGGAGCTGCAAGGCCTGATGGGCAAGTACTACGCGCTGGCGCAAAGCGAGGATGCCGCCGTTGCCACGGCATCCGAGGATCATTACAAGCCGCAGGGTCCGGCGGATCGTGTGCCCACCGATCCCGTCAGCATCGCCGTGGCGCTGGCCGACAAGATTGACACGCTGGTAGGCTTCTGGGTCATCGACGAGAAGCCGACCGGTAGTAAAGATCCATTTGCACTGAGGCGTGCTGCTCTGGGCGTTGTTCGGATTCTCATAGAACACCAACTTAAGTTACCTCTCGTAGACATTTGCATGTCGGCGGATATTTCTGTTCGAATTGACATGGCGCATCAGAATTTGGATCGCAAATATCGGGCGTTGGAACAGCTTGAAGTTGAAGGTCTTTCCGCTCGTCGAGCGAAGCGTATATTCAAAGATTTTGAGAAAAAGGTATTGCCTAAGGAGATCTCGTTCGAGGAAGCCGAATTCGCGATTAGTGGGATCTTCAACTTGGTTGACTTCTTCGCCGACCGTCTCAAAGGCCAACTCCGCGAGCAGGGCTCGCGCCACGATCTGGTCGACGCCGTGTTCTCGCTCGGCGGTCAGGACGACCTCTTGATGGTGGTCCGCCGCGTCGAGGCTTTGGCCAAATTCCTCGACACCGACGACGGCAAGAATCTGCGGGCCGGCGTCAAGCGGGCGTCGAACATTCTCGGCATCGAGGAGAAGAAGGACAAGCGCGCCTATGACGGCGCGCCGGAGCCTTCGCTCTACAAGCTCGACGAGGAGAAGGCGCTGGCAGCCGCGATTGTCGAGGTCGGGCCGGAGGCGTCTGCTGCGGTGGCGAAGGAAGACTTCGCCAGCGCGATGACGGCGATGGCCAAGCTGCGGCCGGCGGTCGATGCGTTCTTTGACAAGGTGAAAGTCAACGACGACGACGCAGCCGTGCGCGAGAACCGGCTGAAGCTGCTCAACGAGATCCGCGCCGCGACGCGCGCGGTCGCGGATTTCTCGAAGATCCAGGACTAGCCCGCCAATTCACGCGCGGTCCCTCCCCGTCATTGCGAGGAGCCCTTGCGACGAAGCAATCCCGCCCTCGCGTAGCCTGCGGCTTTCTGGATTGCCGCGTCGCTTCGCTCCTCGCAATGACGGGGAGGGCCGGCGCGCAGGCAAAGAAAAGCCCCGTCCGGCGGGGAAGTCCGGGCGGGGCTTTCTCGCTCAGTCGCCTTGAATGCGCCTGAACGAATTCGGCGTCAGATGATCGACTAGTCGATCACCTGGACAATGCGTCGCGTACGCGGCTCGACCAGCACCGTCTTTTCGTTCACCACGGTGTAGCGATACGGCGTCTGCGCCACGCTCTGCGGCACGTCGTAATAGGTCACGCCAGCGTCTGGCAACGTCGTGCCGACGACGACGCGCTCCGGCACGGTGTAGGTCGGCACGCGCTCGCGCACGACGTATTCCCGGAACGCCGGGCGCTCGGATACCGTAATGCCGTCGGGGTCGTTGTCGCCGACGATCACGGCCTGGCCGCTGCGGGCGACGCCCATGGTGGTCTCTTGCGCCTGAGCCGCCAGCGGCGCGCTGAGAGCGCCTGCCAATGCGACGATCGCGATGATCCTGTTTCGCATCAAGTTCTCCTTCGGGATGAACCCGGCCTGCGCCGGGCTGCTCGCCGCCCAGCCTCCTTCCCCAATCCCGCGTCGCCCAGAACGTTCCGGAATGCAGCGGCACGGAATGCCGGTATTTGATGCAATGCGCGCGAAGATCGGGAACTCCTGCGTCCGGCAGGCGTCTGTATCGGCAACCCCTTGTGCGGGTTAGATTTCCGCAGCGATTCGACCCACCCCTCAGCTCCTGGAGTTTCCCATGGTCCTCACGGCCGCCCATATCCAGCCGATCGTCGCCCTCATCGCCGGCGTCCTGATTCTCGTGATGCCTCGTCTGCTCAACCTGATCGTCGCCATCTACCTGATCTTCATCGGCCTGGCCGGCCTCGGCGTGTTGAAGATGTTGAACATTTCGTAGCGCGCTTGATCTGGTTGCCTTGCGCCAACCCGCCAAAACGTGGTGTAAGGCGGCAGCTTTTCCCCACGTTTCCTCTCGCGGATCGATTGTAGATCATGGCTAAAACCGCATCGAAGACCACGAAGGCCGCCGCCAACTCCAAGGCGGCTGCCAAAACCAAAAAGGTCGCGAAGGCCGCAGCGGCTCCCGCCCGCAAGGCGTTGAAGAAGCCGCCGGCGAAGGCCGTGGCGAAAAAAGCCGGGAAATCCGCGAAGAAGCCTGTCGCGAAAGCGAAGCCGGCCGCCAAGGTCGCCCCGAAGGTCGTCGCCAGGAAGCTGGCGCCGAAGAAGCCGCCGGTCGTGGCGAAGCCCACCGCCAGCAAGAAGCCGGTTATTGCCAAGGGCAAGACCGTTGCCGCCAAGCCCGCGGCCAAGCCGATCGCCGACAAGATCCAGGCCGGCAAGTGGGTGTATTCGTTCGGCGGCGGCAAGGCCGAGGGCAAGGCCGGTCTGCGCGACCTGCTCGGCGGCAAGGGCGCCAACCTCGCCGAGATGGCCAATCTCGGCCTGCCGGTGCCCCCCGGCTTCACCATCCCGACCTCGGTCTGCGTGTATTACTACGCCAACGACAAGACCTACCCGAAAGACCTCAAGGCGCAGGTCGAGAAGGCGCTGGCCGCCGTCGGCAAGATCACCGGCAAGGGCTTCGGCGATCCGAAGAACCCGCTGCTGGTGTCGGTGCGTTCCGGCGCCCGCGCCTCGATGCCGGGCATGATGGACACCGTTCTCAACCTCGGCCTCAACGACACCACCGTGGAAGCGCTGGCCGAACTGTCCGGCGACAAGCGCTTCGCCTATGACAGCTACCGCCGCTTCATCACGATGTATTCCGACGTCGTGATGGGCTTCGAGCACCATCATTTCGAGGACATCCTCGACACCTACAAGGACAGCAAGGGCTACAACCTCGACACCGATCTCGACGGTGACGACTGGGTGGCGCTGGTCGGCAAGTACAAGGAAGCCGTTGCGCACGAAACCGGAAAGGAATTCCCGCAGGATCCGCACGAGCAGCTGTGGGGCGCGGTCGGCGCGGTGTTCTCCTCCTGGATGAACGCGCGCGCGATCACCTATCGCCGCCTGCACGACATTCCGGAATCCTGGGGCACCGCGGTGTCCGTTCAGGCCATGGTGTTCGGCAACATGGGCGACACCTCGGCCACCGGCGTAGCGTTTACGCGCAATCCCTCGACCGGCGAGAGCCGGCTGTACGGCGAATTCCTGATCAATGCGCAGGGCGAGGACGTCGTCGCCGGCATCCGCACCCCGCAGGACATCACCGAAGCCGCGCGCCTCGAATCCGGCTCCGACAAGGCGTCGATGGAAGCCGCGATGCCGGAAGCCTTCAAAGAGCTGACGCGGATCTACACGCAGCTCGAGAAGCACTATCGCGACATGCAGGACATGGAGTTCACGGTCGAGCAGGGCCGGCTCTGGATGCTGCAGACCCGCAACGGCAAGCGCACCGCCAAGGCCTCGATCCGCATCGCGGTCGAACTCGCCAATGAAGGCGTGATCTCGCAGAACGACGCGGTGTCGCGCATCGATCCCGCCTCGCTCGACCAACTGCTGCACCCGACCATCGATCCCGCCGCGCCGCGCGACATCATCGCGACCGGCCTGCCGGCGTCGCCGGGCGCCGCTTCGGGCGAAATCGTGTTCTCGTCGGAAGAAGCCGCACGGCTGCAGGCCGACGGACATCAGGTGATTCTGGTGCGCGTCGAAACCTCGCCGGAAGACATTCACGGCATGCACGCAGCGGAAGGCATCCTCACCACCCGCGGCGGCATGACCTCGCACGCGGCCGTCGTGGCGCGCGGCATGGGCAAGCCCTGCGTCTCCGGCTGCGGCACCATCCGGGTCGATTACAGCCGCGGCACCATGTCGATCGGCGACCGCTCCTTCAAGGCGGGCGACATCATCACCATCGATGGCTCGATCGGCCATGTGATGGCCGGCCGCATGGCGATGATCGAGCCGGAACTGTCCGGCGAGTTCAACACGCTGATGGGCTGGGCCGACAAGGTTCGCAAGCTCAAGGTCCGCGTCAACGGCGATACCCCGAACGATGCGCGCACCGCGCTGAAATTCGGCGCCGAAGGCATCGGCCTGTGCCGCACCGAACACATGTTCTTCGAGGAGACCCGGATCCGCACCGTGCGCGAGATGATCCTGGCGGACGACGAGGAGAGCCGCCGCGCGGCGCTGGCCAAGCTGCTGCCGATGCAGCGCGAGGACTTCGTCGAGCTGTTCGAGATCATGAAGGGCCTGCCGGTTACCATCCGGCTGCTCGATCCGCCGCTGCACGAATTCCTGCCGCACACCCAGGCCGAGGTCGAAGAAGTCGCCAAGGCGATGAATACCGACGCGAAGAAGCTGGCCGACCGCGCCCGCGATCTCGCCGAGTTCAACCCGATGCTGGGCTTCCGCGGCTGCCGTCTGGCGATTGCCTATCCAGAAATTGCCGAGATGCAGGCGCGCGCTTTGTTCGAAGCCGCGATTGAAGCCGGCAAGAGCACCGGCGAACTGGTGGTGCTCGAAGTTATGGTGCCGCTGATCGCGACCAAGGCGGAGTTCGACCTCGTCAAGGCCCGCATCGACGCCACCGCGCAGGCGGTGCTGAAGGAGACCGGCGGCAAGCTGAACTACACCGTCGGCACCATGATCGAACTGCCGCGCGCCTGCCTGATGGCCGGCGAGATCGCCGAGACCGCCGAGTTCTTCTCGTTCGGTACCAACGATCTCACGCAGACCACCTTCGGCATCAGCCGCGACGATGCGGGTAGCTTCTTGGGCACCTACATCGCCAAGGGCATCCTGCCGATCGACCCGTTCATCTCGATCGACCGCAGCGGCGTCGGCGAACTGGTGAAGATCGGTGTCGAGCGCGGTCGCAAGACCCGGGCGAATATCAAGGTCGGCATCTGCGGCGAACATGGCGGCGATCCGGCGTCGGTAGCGTTCTGCCACCAGGCGGGCCTCGACTACGTGTCCTGCTCGCCGTATCGCGTGCCGATCGCACGTCTGGCGGCCGCACAGGCGGCGCTCGGCAAGGAGATTTCCAGCCAGGCGTGAGCCAGACTGGGATTTCTTTAGTGAATTGAAGACGAAATGGCCGGGGATCTTCCCGGCCATTTTAGTGTGATGAGAGCGCTGTCATCGCGATGCCCACCGGCCTCTCCTCGTCATTGCGAGGAGCCCTTGCGACGAAGCAATCCAGCTCTTGCAGATTTCGTGGCCTTCTGGATTGCTGCGTCGCTTCGCTCCTCGCAATGACGTGCAGGGTGCGGCGCACCCTGCAAAACTACTCCCCCGCCGTCGTGACGATTCGAACTTCAGATGTCAGTGTCCGGTGCACCGGGCACTTGTCGGCGATCTCCATCAATTTCTGGCGCTGCTCCGCATCCAGCGCGCCGCTGATGGCGATCACGCGCTCGATCTGGTCGAGCATGCCATCCTTCGTCTCGCACTCCGCGCAATCCTTCGCGTAGATCTTGCCGTGCCGCAGCGTCACCGTGACGCGATCCATCGGCAGCGCCTTGCGGTCGGCGTAGAGCCGCATCGTCATCGCGGTACAGGCGCCGAGCGCGGCGAGCAGCAGGTCGTAGGGACTGGGACCGCTGTCCGCCCCGCCCGCCGAAAGAGGCTCGTCGGCGAACAGCCGGTGCGGGCCGATCGTCACCTGCTGGTGGAATTTGCTGGCGCGGGTTTCCTGCACCACCACTTTGCGCGGGTCTTGCTCGATCACGACCGGCGCCGCTGTCACGACCGCATCGAGATAGCGCGCCGCCCAGGCGACGATCAGGTCGGCGACGTACACTGCATCGTGCTGTTTCGTCAGCATATGGTCCATGCCGTCGAGCGACACGAAGCTCTTGGGATGTTTCGCAGCCAGGAAGATCCGCGTCGCGTTGTCGATGCCGACGGTGTCGTCGGTGGGCGATTGCAGGATCAACAGCGGCTTGCGCAGCCGGGCGATATGGGTCGCCAGATTGTGATCGGCGACGTCGTCGAGGAATTCGCGCTTGATACGGAACGGCCGGCCGGCGAGTTGCACCTCGACCTCGCCCTTTGTGCGTATGTCGTCGAGACGGTCGGCGAACAGGTGCGTAACGTGAGAAGGATCCGACGGCGCCGCGATGGTCACCACCGCTCTGGCCTCGGGGATCTGCGCGGCGGCGGCGAGGATTGCGGAACCACCGAGGCTGTGGCCGATCAGCAGCGCCGGCGCCTTGCTATGGCCCCGCAAATGATCGGCGGCCAGCACGAGGTCGGCGACGTTGGAGGAGAAGGTGGAATTGGCGAAATCGCCTTCGCTGGAGCCCAGGCCCGTGAAGTCGAACCGCAGCACGGCAATGCCGCGCGCGGTCAGCGCGGTCGCGATCCGTTTGGCGCCGAGCGAATCCTTGCTGCAGGTGAAGCAATGCGCGAACAAGGCCGTGGCGCGGATGGGACCATCCGGCAGATCGAGTGCTGCGGCCAGCAGATGGCCGTCAGTGCCGGGAAACTGGAAGCGTTCGGTGGGCACGGCGGGCTCCTTGATCTGTTTGGTGCCACCCACTCTACCGTCATCCTGAGGTGCCGTCGCCCTTGCGACGGCCTCGAAGGATGACAGCTCGGGAGATCAATCGTCCGAATACCTCTGCTCCAGCCACGGGTCGCCGCGGTTATGGTAGCCGCGGACTTCCCAGTAGCCGGGCCTATCCTCCGTGACGAACTCGATGCTTTGCAGCCACTTGGCGCTCTTCCAGAAATACAGATGCGGCACGATCAGCCGCACCGGCCCGCCGTGGTCGCGCTCGATCGGCGCGCCCTGCCAGGCATGGGCCAGCAGCGCGTCCTCGGCCGCGAAATCTTCCAGCGCGAGATTTGTCGTGTAGCCGTCATGCGAATGCAGCACGACGAAGCGCGCCTCGTTACGCGGCTTGCACGCCGCCAGCAATTCGCGCGTCGAAAGGCCGTCCCAGGCATTTTCGTAGCGCGACCAGGTGGTGACGCAGTGGATGTCGGAGATGAATTGCTGCTGCGGCTGCGCGGTGAACTCCGCGAAATCCCAGAACAGCGGCTGCTCGACCGCGCCGTAGACGTCGAGCCGCCAGCGTTCTTTCGAAATGTTCGGCGTGACACCGAGGTCCAGCACCGGCCAGTCCTTCGTCAGGTGCTGGCCGGGCGGGAGCCGCTGGTCTTCCGGGCGCGCGATCTTGCCGGTGAGGAATTTCCCCTCGCGCGCCCAGCGTTGCTTGCTGGTGGTCAGCTTTGAGTCCGGCGGGAGATTATCGTCGGTCATCGCTGTGCTCCGTCGTTTCCGACGCCGCCGTCAGTCGTGACGGTGCATCGCCGAGTTGTGCTTGGTGTCGCGCATGGTGGCGTAAATGATCAGAGAGAGGAAGATCATGCCGCTGAGATAATAATAGAACCATTCCTCGTGGCCCAGGCTCTTGAAATACAAGGCGATCGCCGGCGCGGTTCCGCCGAAAATCGAGACCGTCAGCGCATAGGGCAGGCCGACACCCAGCGCGCGGATGTTGGTCGGGAACAATTCGGCCTTCACCACCGCGTTGATCGAGGTATAGCCGGCGACGAACACCCAGGCGCAGCAGATCAGCAGGAACGCCACGAAGGGCGACTTGGTGTCCTTCAGCAGCGTCAGGATCGGGATCGTCGAAAGCGTTCCGGCAACGCCGAAGAAGATCAGCAGCGGCTTGCGGCCGATCTTGTCGGACAGCGCGCCATAGAGCGGCTGCAAAAGGCAGGCGAAGATCAGCGTGCCGAAGATCACCGTAGTGGTCTGGTCGGTGGTCAGGCCGACCGAGAGCTTGACGAAGGTCTGCATGTAGGTGGTGAACGTATAGAACGCCGCGGTTCCGCCGGCGGTGAGGCCGACCACCAAGAGTAGTTCGCGCGGGTACTTCAGCAGGCCGCGGATCGAACCCATCGGCTTCTTCAACCGCTTGGCTTCGAGGAATTGCGGGGTCTCGTGCATGTCGCGGCGCATCACGGCGGCGAACACGGCGAGGAGGGCACCGATCACGAACGGAATCCGCCAGCCCCAGTCCTTCAGCTCCTGCTCGGTGAGAAACACCTTCTGCAGCAGCATCAGAACGATGATCGCGGTCAACTGGCCGCCGATCAGCGTGACGTACTGGAAGCTCGAATAGAAACCGCGATGCTTGGGATCAGCGACTTCGGAGAGGTAGGTGGCGCTGGCGCCGTATTCGCCGCCGAGGCTGAGGCCCTCGATCATGCGGGCGAAGGCTAGGATCACCGGGGCGGCAAAGCCGATCGTCGCATAGGTCGGCGTGCAGGCGATGATCAGCGAGCCGAAGCACATGCACAGTACTGACAGGGTCAGCGACAGCCGCCGGCCATATGTGTCGGCGAGGTAGCCGAACAGCCAGCCGCCGAGCGGACGCATCAGGAAGGTCGCGGCGAACAGGACGGCGGCGTTGAGCTGCTGCACCACGGGGTCACTGTTGGGGAAGAAGGCCGGTGCGAAGTACAGCGCGAAAGCGGTGTAGGCGTAGAAATCATACCATTCGACCAGGTTGCCCATCGAGCCGATGAAGATCGCCTTGATGCGCTTGCTGGCGTCGTCGAAATGGAGTTTGCCGTCCGGGTTCGGCGCCGCAATCTGTTCTGCCACGTGTCAGTCCTATTCCGTGAAATGAAATGCTGCGTTGCCACGATCCTGCCCAAAAGCCAATGCTCGTGGCTGCAATGCAGCATCCAAATGATGGAGGCTGAGGTGCCGAGGTGTGGGTTTGCTGCAACGCAATGTCGCGAAGGTCGGACTGCGGGCGCGTCCTATGCGACGAAAGTCTAAAGCGACCCCGTTGCCGGGGGACAGCAACACGCCCTCAGCCGTCGTTGCGAGGAGCAAAGCGACGAAGCAATCCAGTCTTCCCTTGTAGCTTTCTGGATTGCTTCGCTTGCGCTCGCAATGATGGCGGCATCGGCAGAGGTTTTGTCGAAACGAGCAGCGCTCTTGCCGCGGGCCTTACTTCGCGGGGCGCGGATCGATCGGCGTGGTGCCGCGCAGGCCGAGGATGTCTTCCAGCACGCGCGCGCCGGCCAATAGCTGCGCCTCGGCGCGCGGCCGGGCGACGATCTGCAATCCGACCGGCAGGCCCTTGGAGGTAAAGCCGCACGGCAGCGACAGCGCCGGGCAGCATACCAGCGTGATCGCCGACACCAGCGTCAGCCACTCGATGTAGTTGTCAAACTTGTGGCCGGCGCATTCGGCGACGTAGCGATCCTCGATCGGGCAGGGCGGCACGATGGTCGAGGGGATCATCAGGAGGTCGTAGGTCTTGAAGAACTCCAGCGTGCGATTCATCATCGCCAGGCGCTGCGCCTCGGCGCGTTGCACGTCGTCGAAGCTGAGCTTGATTCCTTCCTCGATGTTCCAGATCACTTCCGGCTTCAACAGCTCGCGCTTGTCGCGCAACAGGTCGGCCTTGGTCAACGCGAAGTCGTGGGCGCGCAGCACATGGAAGCAGTCATGGGTTTCGCGCAGGTCGGGCGAGGCTTCCTCGACGAGGGCGCCGGCCTCGATGAAACGCATCGCCGCCTTGCGGGTGATTTCGATCACTTCGGGATCGACCGGGCTGATGCCACCGAGGTCCGGCGAATAGGCAACGCGGACTGGGGCCTTGCCGGAGCGCGCGGCCGACAGGAACGACGTCGGCAACAGCGGCAGCGACAAGGGGTCGGCGACATGCTCGCCGCTCATCGCGTCGAGCAGAAGCGCGAGATCCTCGACATTGCGCGCCATCGGACCCTGGACGCCGAGCGTGCGGTCCACCGCCGCCGAGGGCGTGTTGGCGACGCGGCCGATGCTCGGGCGAAGGCCGACCACGCCGCAGAACGAGGCCGGGCTGCGCAACGAGCCGCCCATGTCGGAGCCCTGCGCCAGCCAGGCGGTGCCGGAGGCCAGCGCCGCGGCCGCGCCGCCGGAGGAGCCGGCGGAGGATTTCGACAGGTCCCACGGGTTCAAGGTCGGGCCGAACACGTCGTTGAAGGTGTTGGCGCCGGCGCCGAATTCCGGCGTGTTTGATTTGGCGTAGATCACCGCGCCGTTCTCTTCGAGGCGCTCGACCAGGATGTTGGACTCGGCGGGCACGACGTCCTTGTAGATCAACGAACCCTGCGTCGTTCGCACGCCGGCAACTGCGGTGAGGTCCTTGATCGGCACCGGCATGCCGGCGAGCAGGCCGCGGCTTCCGACCGGCTGCTTCATCAATTCCCTGGCGGAGGCGCGGGCACGATCGAAGCACAGGGTCGGCAGCGCGTTGACCTGGCCGTCGACTTCCGCGATGCGGGCTTCCAGCACGTCGAGCAATTCCAGCGGCGAGACCTCGCCGGCATTGAGCTTGTCGACAATGGTGCAGGCCGTGGCCTTGATGAGTGTTTGATCAGTCGCCACGCACGTCTCCAGTTCGTTGCCGCATTGTTGTCGATCCCGACGAAATAGCCGTGTAGACCATTTTGCGGATTTGTGGAATCGCGGGCTGTCGCCCGCATAGCGGGGATGCAACCATGGGTAAGCCTTTCGGCGAAACAGACTGGCGCGCGATGAGCCGTGAGCAGCTCGATGCCGGGCTCAACAACGGCCTGGCCGTTTCCAACAGTTCCGAGATCTCCGCCGGTTGGGTGAAGCGCTCCGAGACGATGAAAGCGAAATACCCCGCGCATCTCGACCTCTCCTACGGTCCCGCCGAGCGCAACAAATTCGATTTCATGAAGGCCGCCGAGGGCGGGCCGACCCTGCTGCTGATCCACGGCGGCTACTGGCAGATGCGCTCCAAGGACTTCTTCACCTGCTTTGCGGCCGGCCCGATGGCGCATGGCATCAACGTCGCGGTGGTCGGTTACACGCTGGCGCCTGAGGCCTCGCTCGACCAGATCGTCGCCGAACTGCACGCCAGCGTCGATGCGCTGGTCGAGCAATTGCCGGCGCTGGGCGGCGACCCCCAGCGCATCGTGGTCTCCGGCTGGTCGGCCGGCGGTCATCTCACCGCCACCACGCTCAATCATCCGGCAATCAAGGGCGGCGTCGCGATCTCCGGGATCTACGACCTGGAGCCGATCCGGCATTCCTATCTCAACGAGAAGCTGCAGCTCGACGAGGCGATGGCGCAGCGCCAATCGCCGCTGATGCAGGACGGCGGCCCCGCGGCGCCGCTGTCGATCGTGGTCGGCGGCGGCGAATTGCCGATTCTTCGCCAGCAGAGCGCGGATCTCGCCGCGTTCCGCGCGCAGCACGGCCTGCCGGTCAGCTACGAGGAAATTCCCGGCGCCAACCATTTCACCGTGATGGAGCAACTGGAATCGCCGACTGGCCGCATCACCACGCTGATCAAGCAGATGGTGGAGCGGATCTAGCGCTCCGTCGTCATTGCGAGGAGCGAAGCGACGAAGCAATCCAGAGAGCCACGAGATCGGGAAGAACTGGATTGCTTCGTCGCAAGTGCTCCTCGCAATGACGGGCTGCAAGTACCTCGCAGCCCTACACCCACCCCGCGCTCAGCCCGCCGTCCACCGTGTAGATCACGCCGGACGTATATCCCGCGCGGTCCGACGCGAGGAACGTCATCAGGTCGGCGATCTCGGCAGGATGCGCGGCCCGGCCGAGCGGCAGGCCGGACTGCAATTCGCGAAACCGGTTGTCGTCGCCGAACTGCGCCTTGGCGCGGGTCTTCATCAGCGTAATGTGGCGCTCGGTCTCGACCGGGCCCGGATTGATGCCGACGACGCGAATATTGTCCTTCAGGCTCTTGCCGCCGAGAGCGCGGGTGAAGGCCATCAGCGCGGCGTTGCCGGCGCTGCCGCAGATATAGTTGGCGTCGAATTTCTCACCGGCGGCGCCGATGTCGTTGATGATGACGCCGTGCCCCTGCGCCTTCATCCTTGCATAGACCAGCCGCGTCAAATTGATGAAGCCGAATACCTTCAGGTCCCAGGCGTGGCGCCAGGTCGGTTCGTCGATTTTCTCGAGCGAACCGCCGGGGATGTCGCCGGCATTGTTGACCAGGATGTCGATTTCGTCGGCGGCCTCTGCCAGCGCTGCGAGCTGGTTGGGCTGGCGCAAGTCGACCGGATGGATGGTGACGTCGATCTGGTGCCTGGCGCGCAGCCGGTCGCCCAACGCCTCCAGCAGCGCGACGTTGCGCGCGGCCAGATGCAGATGCGCGCCCTCGGCGGCAAAAGCCTCGGCCGCGGCGGCGCCGATGCCTTTTGACGCACCGGTGATCAGAACGCGCTTGCCGTGCAGATGAAGGTCCATTCGATTTTCCTGTAGCCCGGATGGAGCGAAGCGGAATCCGGGGCTGTCGTCGATGTTTGATCCCGGATTCCGCTTCGCTCCATCCGGGCTACGATCCGAGTTAGGCCGGTGCGGCAAAAGCGGTCAACATTGCACTGCAGCGTTGATCGCGGGGCCGGTTTGGTCCACAGCTCGCTTCAGTTTTTCTGACGCGAAGGAACCTGAAGTGAGCACCCAGAAAGAATACCGCATCGCTGTCATCCCCGGTGACGGCATCGGCAAGGAAGTGATGCCCGAGGGCCTGCGCGTGCTGGAAGCCGCCGCCAAGGCGCACCGCATCAAGCTGCATTTCGATCATTACGACTTCTCATCTTACGATTATTACGCCAAGCACGGCCAGATGATGCCGGACGACTGGAAGGACCAGATCGGCACCCATGACGCGATCTATTTCGGCGCCGTCGGCCTGCCGGCCAAGATTCCGGATCACATCTCGCTGTGGGGCTCGCTGATCAAGTTCCGTCGCGAGTTCGACCAATACGTCAATCTGCGCCCGGTGCGCCTGATGCCGGGCGTGCCGAGCCCGCTGGTCGGTCGCAATCCCGGCGACATCGATTTCTGGGTCGTGCGTGAGAACACCGAAGGCGAATATTCGTCGGTCGGCGGTCGCATGTTCCCCGGCACCGACCGCGAATTCGTCACCCAGCAGACGGTGATGACGCGCATAGGCGTCGATCGCATCCTGAAATATGCCTTCGACCTCGCGCAGTCGCGGCCGAAGAAACATCTCACCTCGGCGACCAAGTCCAACGGCATCTCGATCACCATGCCGTATTGGGACGAGCGCGTGGAGGAGATGGCCAAGGCCTATCCGGACGTGCGCTGGGACAAGTTCCACATCGATATTCTCACCGCACATTTCGTGCTGAATCCCGACAAGTTCGACGTCGTGGTCGGCTCCAACCTGTTCGGCGATATTTTGTCGGATCTGGGTCCCGCCTGCACCGGCACGATCGGCATCGCGCCGTCCGGCAACATTAATCCGGCCGGCGATTTTCCGTCGGTGTTCGAACCCGTGCACGGCTCGGCGCCGGATATCGCCGGGATGGGCATCGCCAATCCGATCGGCATGATCTGGTCCGGCGCGATGATGCTGGAGCATCTCGGCGAGAAGGCCGCGTCGGATTCGATCGTCAAAGCGATCGAGCGTACCCTCGGCGAACGCACGCTGCGCACGCGGGATCTCGGCGGCCAGGCCGACACGGGCGCGTGCGGCAAGGCTGTTGCGGAAATGGTGGAGTAGGCCGTCAGGTCGCTCCCGCGTCCTATTAAGTAGCGCAGGCGAAGTGCTCCCTCCCCCCTTGCGGGGGAGGGTCGGGGAGGGGGGAGCCACAAACTCTGTCGCCCGTGGCACCCCCACCCCGGCCTCCACTCCCGATGATGCTATCGCATCATCGCTCATTCGGCCGACCCTCCCCGAAAGGGGGAGGGGGACCATTGGCATCGTCGCGCAACTATAGAATTACCCCGCAATCCGTCGGCAATGCGCCCACGCCGCGGCGATCAGATTGTCGCTGGCTTCCGGCGTGCGGAAGGCGGAATGCGCCGACAGCGTCACGTTCGGCAGCGTCGTCAGCACATGGCCCGCCGGCAGCGGTTCGATGTCGAACACGTCGAGGCCGGCATGGCGCAGATGGCCGGATCTGAGCGCATCGACCATCGCGGCTTCGTCCACCACCGCGCCCCGCGCGGTGTTAACCAGGATCGCGCCCGGTCTCATCTGCGCGATGCGTTCGCGGGACAGGAAGCCGCGGGTGTCATCGTTGAGCAGCAGATGGATCGAGAGCACGTGGCTCTGTCCAAGCAGCGTGTCGAGGTCGACGAAGGTGACCCCGGGATGGGTCTTTGGCGTCCTGTTCCAGGCCAGTACCTTCATGCCCGATCCATGCGCGATGCGGGCGGCCTCTGCGGCAATGCCGCCGAAGCCGAGCAGGCCGATGGTCTTGCCGGTCAGCTCCATGCCCTCGTCGCGCAGCCAGTTGCCGGCGCGCATCTCGCGGTCCATTTCGGCGAGGCCCCGCGCACCCGCCCACATCAGCGCGATGGCGCATTCGGCCACCGCGGTGTCGCCATAGCCGCGGATCAGGTGCACCTCGATGCCGAGCCCGGCGAGCTCCTCGATATGCATGTAGCTGCGCGCGCCGGTACCGAGAAACACGACGTGCTTGAGTTTAGGGCACTGCTTTGCAATCTCGGTCGGCAGATAGGTGTGGTCGACGATGGCGATCTCGGCGCCGTCGAGCACTTGCGGCAGCTCCGCCGGCGTGATGTCGGCATCGCGATGGATCTTCACCGCGATGTCGCCGCTCTCTTTCAGGCGTTCCATGATGAGCGCCAGCTCTTCGCTGGCATCGACGAATACGGCGCGCATGAGATGCCCCTTCCTTACTTCGACGCGACGCCGGTCAGCGCCAATACCGTGTGCAGCAGCACGTTGGCGCCCGCCGCGCAGTCGTCCTGGGTGGAGGATTCCAGCTCGTTGTGGCTGATGCCGTCCTTGCACGGCACGAATACCATCGATACCGGCATCACCGTGTTGAGGTTGCAGGCATCGTGTCCCGCGCCGGAGGTGATGCGGCGATGCGAATAGCCCAGCGTCTCGGCGGCGTGCTCGACCGCGGCGATGTAGTCCTTGTTGAAATGCGTCGGCGGCTTGTGCCAGACCTTGTCGAAGGTCACCTCGACCTTGCGATGCGCGGCGATCTCCTTGATGGCGTCGCGCACGCCACGCTCGATGGCTTCCAGCTTGCCGTCATCGACGCTGCGCAGGTCCATCGTGAAGGCGATCTCGCCGGGGATCACATTGCGCGACGCGTTGGCGATCACCGCCTCGCCGATGGTGCCCAGCGCGCCGATATTGCTGACCACCCGTTCGGTCGCCAGCACGATCTCGGACAAGGTCGCCAGCGCGTCGCGGCGCAGCGGCATCGGGGTCGAGCCAGCATGGCTTTCGAAGCCGGTGATCTTGCCGTCGAACCACAGCACGCCCTGGCCGGAATCGACCACGCCGATGGTCTTGCCTTCGGCCTCCAGGATAGGGCCCTGCTCGATATGCAGTTCGACGAAGCCGGAGAATTTCTGCGTGCCGACGGGCACGTCGCCGCGGTAGCCGATCTGGTCCAGCGCCTCGCCGACGCTGACGCCGGCGATGTCCTTGCGGGAAAGGATGTCATCGGTGGTGAAGTCGCCGACATAGGCCGCCGAGCCCATCATCGCCGGTGCAAAGCGCGAGCCTTCTTCATTGGTCCAGTTGGCGATGCAGATCGGCAGCTCGGTCTCGATGCCGGCATCGTTCAACGTGCGGATCACTTCGAGCGCGCCCAGCGTGCCGAGAATGCCGTCGAACTTGCCGCCGGTCGGCTGGGTGTCGAGATGCGAGCCGATCCCGATCGGCGCCTTCGACATGTCGCGTCCCTTACGCAGGCCGAACATCGAGCCCAGCGCATCGATATGCACGTCGAGCCCGGCCGTCTCGCAGGCGGTGCGAAACCAGTCGCGGACTTGCTTGTCCTCGGCACTCAGCGTCAGCCGTCGCACGCCGCCTTTCGCGGTCGCGCCGAATTTCGCCGTCTCGCCAATCGTGTCCCAGAGCCGCGCCGAATCGATTTTGAGATTATCGCCAAGCTTGGTCATGGGCATGTCCTGGATAGTTCGCGTTGAGGAGGCATTCTTCAATGACGCGGCGCCGCGGAGACGTCAACCGACGGGCTGGGCTGCAAAGACGTCTTTTGCGTCAGCTGTGCGGCGAGCTCGGCGACGAGTTCGATCGCGACCGTGTCGGGCGACGCCAGCCAGCTTGCCGAGAATGTCAGCGGCTGCATTTCCACATCGGTATTGAGGAGCTGCAGCCGGCCGTCCGCCAGCTCGTTCTGGACGATCGCGGTGGGGATCACGGCGATGCCGAGACCTTCGATCGCCATGTGGATCACGGTCGCCAGCGAGGCCGAGGCATGCAGCCGGATCGGCGGCAGTTCTGGCCGGTTGAACAGCGAACGCACGATCTCGTAGGGCTGCGTCTTGCGCGGAAAGGTGATGATCGGATGCCTGGCGAGATCCTGCACCGTCAGCATCCGATCGCCCAGTCCGAGCGCGGGGCTGGCGAGGAAGCCGATAGGATAGTCGCACAGCAACCGGTTGCGCACCGTCGAACTGCTCACCGGGCCCATCAGCAGCGCCAGCTCGATTTCCTGCGCCAGCAACCGGGTCCGCAGATTGGAGGTGATGTCGACCTCGATCTCCAGCGTCAGATTGGGGTAGGCCTCGTTGACGCTTTTGATCAGCCGCGACAGCAGGGTATGCACGATGGTCTCGGCGACGCCGAGCCTCAGCACGCCGCGCATCGCCGAGCGGTCGCTGACCGCCGCCATCATCTCCGCGCGCATGCCGATCAGCTTCTCGGCATAGACCATCAACTGCCGGCCGGAAGGCGTCGGCGAGGCGATCTTGCGGTCGCGCTGCAGCAGCCGCACGCCCATCTCGCGCTCGAGCTGCGCGATGCGCTGCGAGATCGCTGGCTGTGTGGTGTTCAGCTTCTGCGCGGCGCCGCGAAAGCTGCCCAGCGTCACCACCCAGAGGAAGGTTTCCAGCCCTTTGAAATCGGCCATGCCGCTGCAACGTCCTTAGTCGATAACAAGGATTTATCGATTGATATTAAAAAACATGATTAGACATTATCTTAGTCCTAGGTTTCAGTCCCTGTCGAGGCGAAATTAGGCAGGGACCTGCGATGGCGAGTTTTTCAGCAGAGCGACCGGGGGATGCCGAGATGCTGCCGAGTGCCGTTGCGCGCCGCGGCTATCGCGCCGGCAAATATGGCAGCACGGCCGGCGTCGCGCCGGGTTTTGTCCAAGGCAATCTGGTGATTCTGCCGCAATCCCAGGCCGCTGACTTCCACCGCTTCTGCCAGCTCAATCCGAAGCCGTGCCCGATCATCGGCATGTCGGATCCGGGCGATCCGCGCATCCCATCGCTCGGCCTCGACCTCGATATCCGTACCGACATCCCGCAATACGTCGTGTGGAAGGATGGCGAGGCGATCGACCGTCCGGCGGAGGTGATGAAATACTGGCGCGACGATCTGGTGTCGTTCGTGATCGGCTGCTCGTATTCGTTCGAGGAGGCGATGATGGCCGACGACCTGCCGATCCGCCACATCGAACAGGACGTGCTGGTCCCGATGTACCGCACCAACATCGCCTGCCAGCCGGCCGGCCCGTTCGCAGGTCCCATGGTGGTGTCGATGCGGCCGTTGAAGCCGCGCGATGCGATCCGAGCCGTGCAGATCACCTCGCGGTTTCCCGCGGTGCACGGCGCGCCGGTGCATCTCGGCCTGCCGCATTCGATCGGCATTGCCGACATCAACAAGCCCGACTATGGCGATGCCGTGCACATCAACGACGACGAGATTCCGGTATTCTGGGCCTGCGGCGTCACCCCGCAGAGCGTCATCGCGGCGGCGCGCGTGCCGTTCGCGATCACGCACGCGCCGGGTGTGATGCTCATTACCGATCTCAAGAACAAGCACCTGGCTGTTTTATAAGTTTTACAAGAAGCAGCTTGCCGTTCTTTCAGGCTTTACCGTAACCTTGTTTAGTCTCATCGATAGCCGCCAGTCACAAAGGATCACGACATGACGATATCTCGCCGAAACGTATTGCTGGGCGGCGCTGCCGCAGCGACCCTGATGCCGCTTGCAAGGCGCGCTCGCGCGCAGGTCAAGGAAGTCGTGATCGGCGTGATTTATCCCTTGTCCGGTGCCTCCGCGCAGATCGGCGTCGATGCCCAGAAGGCGTTCGAGACCGCCGCCGACATCATCAACAAGAACTACGATTTCGACCTGCCGCTGGCGCGCGGCGAAGGCTTTTCCGGCCTTGGCGGCGCCAAGGTGCGACTGGTATTCGCCGATCATCAGGCCGACCCGCAGAAGGGCCGCGCCGAAGCCGAGCGCCTGATCACCCAGGAAAAGGTTTGCGCGATCGTCGGCACCTACCAGAGCGCGGTGGCTGTCACCGTCAGCCAGATCTGCGAACGCTACCAGATCCCGTTCATCTCGGCCGACAACTCGTCGCCGAGCCTGCATCGTCGCGGCCTGAAATATTACTTCCGCGCCGCCCCGCATGACGAGATGTTCTCGACCGCGATGTTCGACTTCTTCGACGCGATGAAGAAGAAGGGCCAGAAGATCGAGACGCTGGCGCTGTTCCATGAGGACACCATCTTCGGCACCGACTCCGCCAATGCGCAGCTCAAGCTCGCCGCCGACCGCGGCTACAAGATCGTCGCCGACATCAAGTACCGCGCCAACTCGCCGTCGCTGACGGCGGAAGTGCAGCAGCTCAAGGCGGCCAATGCCGACGTGCTGATGCCCTCCAGCTACACCACCGACGGCATCCTCTTGATCAAGACGATGGGCGAACTCGGCTACAAGGCCAACGCCATCGTGGCGCAGGACGCCGGTTTCTCCGAAAAGGCGCTGTATGACGCCGTCGGCGACAGGATCCCCGGCGTCATCTCGCGCGGTTCGTTCTCGCTCGATCTCGCCGCCAAGCGCCCGATGGTCGGCAAGATCAACGACATGTACAAGGAGAAGTCCGGCAAGGACTTCAACGATTACTCGTCGCGCCAGTTCATGGGCCTGATCGTGATGGCCGACGCCATCAACCGCGCCAAGTCGACCGACGGCGAGAAGATCCGCGAAGCCCTGGTCGCCACCGACATGCCGGGCGAGCAGACCATCATGCCGTGGGCCAAGGTCAAGTTCGACGAACTGGGCCAGAACAATTTCGCCGATCCGGTGCTGCTGCAATACACCGGCGGCAAATTCGTCACCGTGTTCCCGCCGCAGGGCGCGATCGCGGAAGCGACCTGGCCGATGAAGTAAGAAAGCGCGGCGCCTCTGTTTGGCGCCGCCGCCACTCCACACGCCGTGTCGTCCCCGCGAAAGCGGGGACCCATACCCTCCGAGGCCGTGTTTTCGCATAGCCTTACCGCCGTCTTCCGATTTAGAGGACGGAGGCTATGGATCCCCGCTTTCGCGGGGACGACAACATGGATGACGTCACTTGTATCAAGATACGCCCGATTGACCGAGAGGATCGCCCCTTGACCGCCGCCACCATCATCCAGTCTCTTGCCAGCGGTCTGCTGATGGGGCTGCTCTACGGCCTGATTGCGGTCGGTCTGGCCCTGATCTTCGGCCTGATGGACGTCACCAACTTCGCGCATGGCGAATTCCTGATGCTGGCGATGTATGGCGCGTTCTTCATGTTCGCCTTCTTCGCCATCGATCCGCTGCTGGCGGCTCCCCTGGTGGCGGCCGGCATGTTCGCCTTCGGGGCGGCGATCTATCTTCTCGTCGTGCGGTTCGCGATGCGGGCCAAATCCAATATCGGCATGGTGCAGATCTTCGCCACCTTCGGCCTCGCCATCCTGATCCGTGGCCTGGCGCAGTTCTTCTTCACGCCCGACTATCGCAGCATCCCGACCTCGTGGCTCGGCGGCAAGACGGTGTCGCTGGGCGGCATCTTCCTGCCGGTGCCGCAGCTGGTCGGCGCGCTGATCTCGCTGTGCGCGTTCGGCGCGCTGTACTTCTTCATCAAGAAGACCGATTTCGGCCGCGCGCTCGAAGCGACCCGCGAAGACGCCGGCGCGGTGGCGCTGGTTGGCATCGACAAGAATAAGGTGTTCGCACTCGGCTGGGGCCTCGGCTCCGCGCTGGTCGGCCTCGCCGGCGCGGTGATGGCGATGTTCTTCTATATCTATCCCGATGTCGGCGCGTCGTTCGCGTTGATCGCCTATGTCACCGTGGCGCTGGGCGGCTTCGGCTCGGTGTTCGGCGCCTTTGCCGGCGGCATCATCGTCGGTCTGGTGGAAGCCTCCACCGCGCTGATCCTGCCGCCGTCGCTGAAGTCGGTCGGCATTTACGCCGTCTATCTGCTGGTGGTGTTCATCCGGCCCCGCGGCCTGTTCGGATCGATCTGATGGACCAGACCTACACCCAGACCCGCCGCCGCGACCTCACGCTCGCTATCTTCCTCGCGGCGCTTGCCGCCGTCGTGCCGTTCTTCGTCAAGGACGTCAACGTCCAGAACATCATGGTGCTGACCCTGATGTGGGCAGCGCTGTCGCAGAGCTGGAACATCCTCGGCGGCTATTGCGGCCAGATCTCGCTCGGCCACGCGCTGTATTTCGGCCTCGGCGCCTACACCACCACGCTGCTGCTGACCAAGTTCGGCGTGCTGCCATGGTTCGGGATGATCGCAGGCGGCGCGATCTCGGCGCTGATCGCGCTGGGCCTCGGCTATCCGACCTTCCGGCTTCGCGGCCATTACTTCGTCATCGCCACCATCGTGATCGCCGAAATCGGCCTGCTGCTGTTCCACAACTGGGAATATGCCGGCGCCGCACTTGGCATCGACGTGCCGGTGCGCGGCGACTCGTGGGCGCGCTTCCAGTTCACCCGCAGCAAGCTGCCCTACTACTACTTCGCGCTGGTGTTCTGCTGCGTCGCCTGGTTCGTCACCTGGAAGCTGGAAAACTCCAAATGGGGCTATTGGTGGCGCGCGGTGAAGGATAATCCCGAAGCCGCCGAGAGCCTGGGCGTCGTGGTGTTCAATTCCAAGATGGGCGCCGCGGCGATCTCCGCCTTCCTCACCGCGATCGGCGGCGCGATGTATGCGCAATACGTCTCCTATATCGACCCCGAAAGCGTCATGACCTTCCAGTTCTCGCTGCTGATGGCGCTGCCGGCGGTGCTGGGCGGCATCGGCACGCTGTGGGGGCCGGTGCTCGGCGCGGTGATCCTGATCCCGCTCACGGAGCTCACCCGCAACTATCTCGGCGGCTCCGGCCGCGGCGTCGACCTCATCCTTTATGGCGCGGTCATCGTGCTGATCTCGCTGGCGCGGCCGGAGGGGCTGATCGGCCTGTTTTCGCGCAAACCGGCTTCCAAAGGAGTGCCGCAATGACGACACCCCTGTTAGAGACCCGCGGCGTGTTTCAGCGTTTCGGCGGCCTGATCGCCAATAGCGACGTGTCGATCTCGGTCGGCCGTGGCGAGATCGTCGGCCTGATCGGCCCGAACGGCGCCGGCAAGTCCACTTTGTTCAACCTGATCGCCGGCGTGCTGCCGCCGACGCAAGGGTCGATCTGGTTCAACGGCGAGGACGTCACTAATCTGCCGGCGGCGGCGCGCTGCCAGCGCGGCATCGCCCGCACTTTTCAGGTGGTGAAGAGCTTCGAGACCATGACGGTGATCGATAACGTCATCGTCGGCGCGCTGATCCGCACGACGGTGATGAAGGAAGCGCGCCGCAAGGCGCATGAGGTGCTGGAATTCTGTGGCCTCGGCGCGCGCGCCCATGTGCTGGCCAGCCAGCTCATTCCGTCCGAGAAGCGCCGGCTCGAAGTGGCGCGTGCGCTGGCCACCGAGCCCAAGCTGCTGCTGCTCGACGAGTGCCTCACGGGGCTCACCCCGCTTGAGGCGCAGTCGGGCGTGGCATTGGTCCGCAAGGTGCGCGAGACCGGCGTTACTGTCCTGATGGTCGAGCACGTCATGGAAATCGTGATGCCGCTGGTCGACCGCGCCATCGTGCTTAATCTCGGCAAGGTCCTCGTCGAGGGCAAGCCCGCGGATGTCGTCCGGCATCCCGAAGTCATCAGTGCCTATCTCGGGGATCGCCATGCTGTCGGTGCGTGAAGTCTCCACCGCCTATCAGGGGCTGGTCGCCATTTCAGAAGTCACGATCGATGTCGCGAAGGGCGAAATCGTCGCGGTGTGCGGCGCCAATGGTGCCGGAAAGTCGACGCTGATCAAGACCATTGCGGGTGCCGAGCGCCCGCGCTCGGGCACGGTCACCTTCGATGGCGAGCAGATCAACGGCATCCCGCAGCATCTGATCACCGCGCGTGGCATCGCCTATGTGCCGGAGAACCGTCGGCTGTTTCCGCGGCTGTCGGTCGGCGACAATCTGCGGCTCGGCAGCTACATGTATCGCGGCAAGCCCGACCGCGACGAACCGCTAAAGCTGGTGTTCGACCTGTTCCCGCGTCTGGCGGAACGCCTCGAGCAGCGCGCCGAAACATTGAGCGGCGGCGAACAGCAGATGCTGGCGATCAGCCGCGCGCTGATGACCCGCCCGCGGCTCCTGATGCTCGATGAGCCCTCGCAGGGCATCATGCCGAAGCTGGTCGACGAGATCTTCCAGGCCGTGGTCAAGATCCGCGACATGGGCATGACCGTCTTGATCGTCGAGCAGCGGATGTCCGAAGTGCTGGAGATCGCCGACCGCGCCTATATCTTGCAGACCGGCCGCGTCCAGATGCAGGGCAAGGCCGCCGACATCATGGGCAATGCGGATGTCAGGAAGGCGTATCTGGGGCTGTAGACCACAACGCAGCAGTTCAAAGTCTGCGGCATTCGTGCTATGCCTGCACCCATGAGCAGTGTCGAAGACATCGAGAAAGCCATCGAAATGCTGCCGCCGGCAGAGCTGGCGGCATTTCGGTCATGGTTCGAGGCGTTCGACGCCGCCACATTCGATCGCAAGATTGCGCAGGATGCGGTCAGTGGCAGGCTCGATGATCTCGCAGACCAGGCGTTGGAATCCAATCGGCAAGGGCTGGCACGCGAGCTGTGAAGCACTTCGCCAGTCCGGAATTCTGGACGGCCTATCGGCTTCTACCCGAAAACATCCGCGCGCTAGCCGACAAGAATTTTGACTTGTTGAAAAGCGACCCACGGCATCCCTCGCTACAGTTAAAGAAAATTGGCCGGTATGTTTCGGCCCGGGTCGGATTGCGCTACCGGGCTCTCGCCGTCGAGACGGAGGGCGGCCTGATGTGGTTCTGGATCGGATCGCATGCCGATTACGACGCGCTGTTGAAGTAGTTGGGCGATCAATCGTGCCGATGCGGCTCCTCCGGCAGCCCCAGCCCGAACACCTCCGACAGATCCTTCACCTGCGCCGGTGACAAATATCGCGGGTTCAACCCGCGCAGCAGCAAATACAGCTTCGCCGTCTCTTCCAGTTCCTCGATCGCGTACACCGCGGCCTCCAGCGAGTCGCCGGCCACCACCGGGCCGTGATTGGCCAGCAGCACCGATGAATACTTCCCCGCCAGCCCCTTGATCGCCTCGGCGACCGCCGGATCGCCGGGCCGGTGATATGGCACCAGCGCGGTGGCGCCGCATTTCATCAGGTAGTACGGCGTCAGCGGCGGCAGCGCGGCGCGCGAGTCGATCTCGGGCAGCATCGACAGCGCCACCGAATGCGTCGAGTGCAGGTGCACGACGGCGTGCGAAGCGGCGCGGGTCTCGTACAAGGCGGTGTGCAACGGCACTTCCTTGGTCGGCGCGTCGCCCGAAATCAGCCGGCCGGAGGCATCCAGCCGCGACAGCCTTGCCGGATCGAGCGAGCCCAGCGAGGCGTTGGTCGGCGTTACCAGCCAGCCGCCGTCGTCGCAGCGCACGCTGATATTGCCGGACGAGCCCGGGGTCAGCCCGCGCTCGAACAATGAGCGGCCAAGCCGGCAGATCTCTTCGCGCAGTTTCGTTTCCATCGCGGCGTCCTTTTCGGCTTTCTCCCACGCTTTCGCGTGAGGGCCAAGCCGTGTTACCCAAGGCCAAGGCCGCGCAAAAAGCCGGCAATGAGGAAACCGAGGGATGCTGCATGCCGCCGACTGAATCCGGGAAACCGCGCGTCGCCGTGATCGGGCTGGGCTCGATGGGCTTTGGCATGGCGACATCGCTGCGCCGCGCCGGCCTCGACGTCACCGGCTGCGATGTTTCTCCGGATGCGGTCGCCAAATTCGTCGGCGAGGGCGGGCAGGGCGCCGCTTCCCCGGCCGCCGCGGCGCAACACGCCGATATCGTCGTCAGTGTCGTCGTCAATGCGGCGCAGACCGAAACCATCCTGTTCGCCGCCGACGGCGTGGCCTCGACGCTGGCAAAAGACGCCGTGTTCATCTCCTCGGCAACGATGGACCCCGACGTCGCGCGCCGGCTCGCTCGGCAACTCGAGGCCACCGGCCGGCATTATCTCGATGCTCCGATCTCCGGCGGCGCGCAGCGCGCCGCGCAGGGCGAACTGACCATCCTGGCTTCGGGCAGTCCGGCCGCGTTTGCCAAAGCGCGCCCGGCGCTCGATGCGATGGCCGCCAAGCTCTATGAACTCGGCGACGAACCCGGCCAGGGTGCCGCTTTCAAGATGATCAACCAACTGCTGGCCGGCGTGCACATTGCCGCGGCGTCGGAGGCGATCGCCTTCGCCGCCAAACAGGGGCTCGACATCCGCAAGGTCTACGAAGTCATCACCGCCTCGGCCGGCAATTCCTGGATGTTCGAGAACCGAATTCCGCATGTGCTCGATGGCGACTATGCGCCGCGCAGCGCGGTCGACATCTTCGTCAAGGACCTCGGCATCATCCAGGACATGGCGCGCACCGCGAAGTTTCCGGTGCCGGTGTCGGCTGCGGCGCTGCAGATGTTCCTGATGACCTCCGCTTCCGGCATGGGGCGCGACGACGACGCCTCGGTGGCGCGGATGTACGCGAGGGTGACGGGTACGAAACTGCCCGGCGATCCGGCCTGACCGACAACAGAGGACGCACCATGCCCCGCTTTGCCGCCAACCTGTCGATGATGTTCACCGAACATCCGTTCCTCGATCGCTTCGATGCCGCCGCGGCCGCCGGCTTCACCGCGGTCGAATTCCTGTTCCCCTACGAGCATCCGCCGGAAGTGATCGCCGAGCGCCTGCAGCGCAATGACCTGCAGCAGGTGCTGTTCAACCTGCCGCCGGGCGACTGGGAGGCCGGCGAAAAAGGCTTCGCCGCGCGGCCCGACAAGTTCGACGAGTTGCGACAAAGCGTTCATACCGCGCTGCCCTATGTGAAGGCGACAGGCGTGCGACGGCTGCATATGATGGCGGGCCTCGCCGATCGCCGGGATCCCAAGGCGGTGGCGGCGTTCCGCAAGTCGGTGGAATGGACCGCGAACTTTTTCGGCGACCAGGGCATCGACGTGATGCTCGAGCCGATCAACAAGCGCGACGTGCCGGGCTATTTCCTCAACGACTTCGAATTTGCGCGCGACCTGATCGTCGACATGAAGATTCCGAATGTCGGGCTGCAGTTCGACATCTACCACTGCCAGATCCTGCATGGTGATGTCACCATGCGGCTGCGCGAGATGCTGCCGCTGATCGGCCATATCCAGATCGCCAGCGTGCCGTCGCGCCACGAGCCGGGCGAGGAGCTGAACTATCCGTTCCTCTTTGCCGAGCTCGACCGGCTCGGCTACGAGCACTACATCGGTTGCGAATATCGTCCGGCCGCCGGCACCGTCGCGGGTCTCGGCTGGTTTTCGCCCTATGCCGCGGTGAAGCAATGACGCTGGCGCTGGGCTGCATCGCCGACGACTACACCGGCGCCTCCGATCTCGCCAATACGCTGACCCGCTGCGGGCTGCGCACCGTGCAGACCATCGGTATTCCTTCTGACGATCTGGCCTTGCCGGAGGTCGATGCCGTCGTGGTATCGCTGAAGAGCCGTTCGATTGCGGCAGATATTGCCGTCTCGCGTTCCCGCGCGGCGGAGCGATGGCTGCGTGGCCGCGGCGCCGGTCATGTGTTGTTCAAGATCTGCTCCACCTTCGACTCTACCGAGCAGGGCAATATCGGTCCGGTGATGGACGCGCTGCGCGCCGATGCCGCCGAGCCGATCGTGCTCGTCACGCCGGCGTTTCCGGAAACCGGCCGCACCGTCTATCAGGGCCACCTCTTCGTGGGCCATGTGCCTTTGCACGAAAGCCCGCTGAAGGACCATCCGCTCAACCCGATGCACGATTCCAATCTGGTCCGCGTGCTGGCACGGCAGAGCCGGACGAAAGTGGGGCTGCTCGATCTCGCAACCATCGCTCGCGGGCCGCAGGCGGTGCGCGCGCATCTCGATGCGCTCGCGACGCGGGGAATCGGTGCGGCGATCGCGGATGCGGTGTTCGGTCCTGATCTCGGAACCATCGGCGCGGTAGCGCTGACACATTGCGTCTCGGTCGGCGCCTCCGGCCTCGGCCTTGGTCTCGCGCGCGCGCTGATCGCGTCCGGCCGCGTTGCGGCGCATTCCGCCGCCGCGCCGGCCGGCGAGGATATCGGCGGCGCTGCGGCCTGTCTCGCCGGCAGTTGTTCGCAGGCGACGCTGCAGCAGATCGCGCGCGCCGAGCAGACCATGCCGATATTGCGTCTCGATGCGAAGCAGATCATCGGTGGCGACGCGGTGGTGCGCGCGCTTTCGTGGGCCACACCGCGGATCGGCAGCGGCGCTTTCCTGATCGCCAGCAGTTCGACGCCGGAAGACGTGGCTGCGATACAGGCGCGTCACGGCCGTGATGTCGTCGGCCATGCCATCGAGCAGGCGATGGCGGATATCGCCGAAGCCCTGGTGCAGGCCGGCGTGCGACGACTGGTGGTCGCGGGCGGCGAGACCTCCGGCGCGGTGGTCGATCGATTGGCGATCCCCGGCTTCATGGTCGGTGCGGAAATTGCACCCGGCGTGCCGGTGCTGCGCGCCGTCGGCGCCAAGCAAGGCGCGATGTTGCTGGCGTTAAAGTCCGGCAATTTCGGAGGGCCTGAATTCTTCAGCGAAGCAAATAATTTGATGCGCTGACGGGCAGGTGGTTGCGCAGTACCGAATGCGACGTATTTTATTATCAGGTTACCTCATGTACGAGCCAGAACGTGTATGCCCGGTACCTGTCTTTAACGAAATTATTGTTAGCTGATCTGGCGATCATTGACCGTACGATTGGTCAGACGCCCGGGCAATTTCCTCGTTCCCGGATTAACACGATCGAATTTCAACGCCGCGACAGCGGGCCAACGGTCGACGACCGAAGGACAGGACCATCATGTTTGCGACCATTTCCATTCGTACCAAGATTTCGGCTGTTGTCGCGATCCTGCTTCTTGTCATGAGCTGCATGGGCGCTCTGGCGATCAAGCAAATGTATGGCATCAACGCCGCGACCGTCGATATCGCCAGCAACTGGTTGCCAAGCATCCGTACCCTCTCGGAATTGCGGTCCGCGACGATCGCCTACCGCGGTGTTATCCGTTCGCACCTTCTGGCAGACGACGACGCCGGCAGAAAGGTCCAGGATGCTTCGATCGCCCGCTACACCGATCAGATCGCAAATGCTCGCAAGGAGTACGAGCCGCTGATTACTTCGCCAGAAGAGCAGGCGTTGTACGACGAGTTTGCCAAGTACTGGAGCGCCTATGTCGCCGAGCTCGTTCCCGTGCTGGAAGGGTCTCGTAAGGGAGCCGACAAGGCGATCCGTGATCTCAACCTGAAGGCCACCAAGACCGGAATGTTGGCCAGCGCCGCCCTCGAAAAGGACGTCGAACTCAACAACAGGGGCGCGTTGCTGGCCAGTGACCGGGCGACGCAGGATTTCAGCCTCGCCATCAAGTTGCTGATCGGATCCGTCGTGTTTGCCATCATCGTCGGCATCGTCGCTGCGATCATGCTGGTTCGAGACGTGTCGCGCGGCATCAATTCGATCATCGTGCCGATGCAGGCGCTGGGCAATGGCGATCTTGCGGCGACCGTGCCGCATCAGGGCGAAGCTACCGAGATCGGCAAGATGGCGGATACGCTGCAGGTCTTCAAGCTGGCGCTGATCGACAAGAAGGCCGCGGACGAAGCGGCCTCGACCGACGCCGAAGTAAAGATCGAGCGCGGTCGTCGCGTCGATGGTATCACCCGCGCCTTCGAAGCCATGATCGGCGACATCGTGGAGACGGTGTCGTCGGCGTCGAACCAGCTCGAGGCCTCCGCCGGCACGCTGACCTCCACCGCCGAGCGTTCGCAGGAATTGGCCACCGCGGTGGCAGCAGCCTCCGAAGAGGCTTCGACCAACGTACAGTCGGTGGCGTCCGCGACGGAAGAAATGGCTTCGTCGGTCAACGAGATCAGCCGTCAGGTGCAGGAGTCGGCGACCATTGCCAGCCAGGCCGTCGAACAGGCGCGCAAGACCAACGACCGGGTCAGCGAACTGGCGAAGGCGGCCTCCCGGATCGGGGACGTTGTCGAACTCATCAACACCATCGCCGGCCAGACCAACCTGCTGGCACTGAATGCGACGATCGAGGCGGCGCGCGCCGGCGAGGCCGGCCGCGGCTTCGCGGTGGTCGCCTCCGAAGTCAAGGCGCTGGCCGAGCAGACCGCCAAGGCGACCGGCGAGATCAGCATGCAGATTTCCGGAATCCAGGCGGCGACGCAGGACTCGGTCAACGCGATCAAGGAGATCGGCGACACCATCGGACGGATGTCGGAAATCTCCTCGACCATTGCTTCGGCCGTCGAAGAGCAGGGAGCGGCCACCCAGGAGATCTCCCGCAACGTCCAGCAGGCCGCGCAGGGCACCATGGAAGTGTCGTCCAACATCACCGACGTGCAACGCGGCGCCAGCGAGACCGGCTCGGCGTCCTCCGAGGTCCTCTCGGCGGCTCAGTCGCTGTCGGGCGAGAGCAGCCGTCTCAAGCTCGATGTCGGCAAGTTCCTCAGTGCGGTCCGCGCCGCGTAAGCAGATAATGCGATCGCAGGGTGGGGAGGCGTGCAACGCCTCGTCCACCCTGCATTGTCTTTATCTGGGTTCTTTTGAACGGTCTTCGGCAAGCGGTGCAAGCAGGCCAGGGTCCACCCGCCCAGTCGCCATGCGGCCCGGCGCCTCGACAGGCAGTCCGCTGCGCAGCGACCGCGCATTACAAATCCTTCATGTGGCCGCAGCATTAGTTGAAGCCTCAAACTGTTGTGCTCGCGCCACGAGGGATGGTAAATTCACCTAATGTCGTCGAAGTGAAGTGCCGGGAAGCCGCAGGCGCTGGCTATTGCGCGCGCTTCGGGTAAATCTGGTGCGACGGTCGGTCTGGATTCCGGGCCCGTATCTCACTGCAACCCAGGGAATTCCCGTTCGATGATCTCGTTGGTACGCATAGCGTTGAGCCGGCCCTATACCTTTGTCGTGCTCGCGCTGCTGCTGTTGATCGTCGGACCGCTCGCAGCGTTGCGTACGCCGACCGACATTTTCCCCGAGATCCGCATCCCCGTGATCGGCGTGATCTGGCAGTATACCGGCCTGCCGCCGGACCAGATGGCCGGGCGCATCACGACGCCGTTCCAGCGCGCGCTGACCACCACCGTCAACGACATCGAACACATCTCGGCGAATTCCTATGCCGGCTTCGGTATCGTCAAGATCTTCTTCCAGCCCAATGTCGATATCCGCACTGCCAACGCCCAGGTCACCGCGATTTCTCAGACGCTGATCCGCCAGATGCCGCCGGGCGCGACACCGCCGCTGATCTTGAACTACTCGGCCTCGACTGTGCCGATCATCAACATCGCGCTGTCCGGCGAAGGCTTCAACGAACAGCAGCTGCAGGACATCGCCTTCAACCAGCTACGCACGCAACTCGTCACCGTGCCGGGGGCGGCGATCCCGTTTCCGTTTGGCGGCAAGCAGCGCCAGGTCACAATCGATCTTAACCCCGGTGCGTTGCAGTCGCGCGGACTGTCCGGCCAGGACGTCGCCAATGCGCTGGCGGCGCAGAACCTGATCACGCCGGTCGGCACGCAGAAGATCGGCGGCTTCGAGTACACCATCAACCTCAACAACTCCGCCCGCCGGATCGAGGAACTCGGCAGCCTGCCGATCAAGACGGTCAACGGCGCCATGGTCTATGTCCGTGACGTCGCCACCGTGCGCGACGGCAACTCGCCGCAGACCAACATCGTGCATGTCGATGGCAGCCGCTCGGTGCTGATGCAGGTGCTCAAGGCCGGCTCTGTGTCAACGCTGGATATCATCGCCGGCATCAAGCAGAAGGTGATCGCCTATCGCCCGGCGCTGCCCGACGGCATCAAGATCGCCTATATCGGCGACCAGTCCGGCTTCGTCCGTGGCGCGATCGCGGGCGTGGCGATCGAAGGCGCCATCGCCGCGCTGCTGACCTCGATCATGATCCTGCTGTTCCTCGGCAGCTGGCGCTCCACGGTGATTATCGCGGTGTCGATCCCGCTCTCGATCCTCGGCGCCATCATCATGCTGTCGCTGATCGGCGAGACGCTCAACATCATGACGCTGGGCGGCTTGGCGCTGGCGGTCGGCATCCTGGTCGACGACGCCACGGTGACGATCGAGAACATCAACTATCACCTGGAGAACGGCAAGGACGTCGAGCCGGCGATTCTTGATGGCGCCAACCAGATCGTGGTGCCGGCCTTCGTCTCGCTGCTGTGCATCTGCATCGTGTTCGTGCCGATGTTCTTTCTCGACGGCATCGCGCGCTTCCTGTTCGTGCCGATGGCCGAAGCCGTGATGTTCGCGATGCTGTGGTCGTTCCTGCTGTCGCGCACGCTGGTGCCGACCATGGCGAAGTATCTGCTGCAGAACCACGTCCATCATGCCGAAGGCGAGCGCCCTGCGACCCGCAATCCGCTGGTCAAATTCCAGCGCGGCTTCGAGGCGCGGTTCGCGCGTTTTCGGGCCGGCTATCACGGCCTGCTGGATGCGGCGCTCGGACGCCGACCGGTATTCGTCACCGGCTTCCTGGCCGTCGTCGCGCTGTCGTTCCTGCTGGTGCCGTTCCTCGGTCGCAACTTCTTCCCGACCGTCGATGGCGGCAGCATCCTGATGCATGTCCGCACCCAGGTCGGCACCCGCGTCGAGGAGACCGCCAACCAGTTCGCCGACATCACCAAGGCGATCCGCACCATCGTGCCGCCGGACCAGATCGAGACCATGACCGACAATATCGGCATGCCCGTCTCGGGCATCAACCTGACCTACAACAACACCGGCGTGATCGGATCGCAGGACGGCGACTTCCAGATCAAGCTGGTCGAAGGCCACAGACCGACGGCGGACTACGTTCGGGAATTGCGGGAAAAGCTGCCGCGGCTGTTCCCGGGCGTCAGCTTTGCGTTCCTGCCCGCCGACATCGTCAGTCAGATCCTGAATTTCGGCGCGCCGGCGCCGATCGACCTGCAGATCCGCGGCGCCAACCTCGCCGCCAACTACGAATATGCCGGCAAATTGCTGAACAAGATCCGTCGCATCCCCGGCATTGCCGACGCCCGCATCCAGCAGTCGCCGAATAATCCCGGCTTCAACATCGATGTCGATCGCACCCGCGCGCAATATGTCGGGGTCACCGAGCGCGACGTCACCAACTCGCTGGTGGTCAATCTCGCAGGCTCCTCGCAGGTCGCGCCGACCTACTATCTCAACCCCGACAACGGCGTTTCCTATTCGATCGTGATGCAGACGCCGCAGTACAAGATGGATTCGCTGGGCGCGCTGGAGACGCTGCCGGTCACCGCCGTGGGTGCCGCCACCGCGCCGATGCTCGGCGGCATCGCCAGCATCAATCGTACGGCCACCAATGCCGTGGTGTCGCAATACGACATCCAGTCGATGGTGCAGATCTACGCCACGCCGCAGGGCCGCGACCTGGGCGCGGTCGCAAAGGATATCTACAGGGCGATCGAGGAGACCAAGGCGGAGGTGCCGCGCGGCAGCCGCGTGGTGCTGCTCGGCCAGGTCGAGACCATGAACTCGGCGTTCTCCGGCCTGCTGTTCGGCCTGCTCGGCGCCGTCGTGCTGATCTATTTCCTCATCGTGGTCAACTTCCAGTCGTGGTCGGATCCGTTCGTGATCATCACGGCATTGCCGGCGGCGCTTGCCGGCATCGTCTGGATGCTGTTTGCCACCGAGACGACCATGTCGGTGCCGGCCTTGACCGGGGCCATCATGTGCATGGGCGTCGCCACCGCCAATTCGGTGCTGGTGATCTCGTTCGCCCGGGAACATTATGCCATGTATGGCGATCCGATCGCTGCGGCGTCGCAGGCCGGTTTCGTCCGGTTCCGCCCGGTGCTGATGACGGCGCTGGCGATGGTCATCGGCATGGCGCCGATGGCGATGGGGCTGGGCGAGGGCGGCGAACAGAACGCGCCGCTCGGCCGCGCCGTGATCGGCGGCCTGATTTTTGCTACGATTGCAACGCTGATGTTCGTGCCGGTGGTGTTCAGCATGGTCCACAAGAAGCAGCAGCCCGCGCCAGAGGCATGCTCGCCGGAGTTGTCGCATGTCCACTGATCTGAAGCAGCCGTCCCGCCGCAAGCTTGGCCTCATTGGGGTCATCGGGCTGGTGGCCGCGGGCGCGGTCGTGGTGACCGGCATCATGGCGCGCGCCAAGACCGATAGCGAGTTGAAGACCTGGACCGATGCGCAGGCTATTCCCAGCGTCGCGGTGGCGCCGGCCGACGCACGGACGCTCAACGCCACGCTCGATTTGCCGGGCCGGCTGGAGGCCTATTCGCGGGCGCCGATCTATGCCCGCGTCAGCGGCTATGTCGCCAGCTGGAGCGCCGACATAGGCAAGCAGGTCAAGGCCGGTGAGGTGCTCGCCGAGATCGAGGCGCCGGACCTCGACCAGCAGCTCGTGCAGGCCCGCGCCGATCTGGTCAGCCAGCAATCCAGCGCGCGATTGTCGGAGGCGACGCTGAACCGCCGCAAGTCGCTGGTGGCCTCGAACTTCGTCTCGGCGCAGGAAATTGACGAACGCAGCGCCGACCTCGCCAACAAGCGGGCCGCGGTGAATTCCGGGACCGCCAATGTCGAGCGGCTGGAGGCGCTGGCCGGCTACAAGAAAGTCACCGCGCCGTTCGACGGCGTCATCACCCAGCGCAATACCGACGTCGGCGCGCTGATCTCCGGCGGCACCGGCACGGGTCTGGCGATGTTCGTGGTATCCGACATCACCAAGCTGCGCGTCTATGTCGATGTGCCGCAGACCTATGTGCCGGCCATCCAGATGGGCGCGAAGGCGGTCATCACCGTGCCGGATTATCCGAACCGCACCTTTCAGGCCACGTTAGAGGCTTCGTCGCAATCGGTCGACGTCGCCTCCGGTACCGCGCGGATGCAGCTCGCGCTCGACAATCCGAAGGGCGAGTTGCTGCCCGGCGGCTACGCCAATGTGAAGATGAGCCTTGCCCGAGACGCCGCGCCGTTGCACATCCCGGCCAGCGCGCTGATCTTCAACAAGGACGGCACACGGGTCGCCACCGTGACGCCCGGCGACAAGATCCTGTTCAAGACGGTCGTCATCGCGCGCGACCTCGGCCGCGAGATCGAACTGGCCTCCGGCATTGCCGCCGATGACCGCATCGTCACCACGCCCCCCGACGGCCTCCGCGACGGCGATCCGGTGCGGGTGTCGAACCCGTCGAAGACCGACAAGCCGGCCACGGCGTCCGAGAAGCAGGACGCGAAGGGCTGAGCTCTTTCTACCCCTCTCCCACAAGCAGCGAAGCTGCGCAGGCGGGAGAGGGTGGATCGAAGCCCCGCGACTTGTCCGCCGTAGCTTGATGAGCGATGGCGGAAGTGGGTTCGAGACGGGAGGGGACGACAGCGTCCGAAGCTGCTACCCGACCTTCCACTCCAGCACGCCATCGGCCGCGGCGCTGATCGCCCCGCGCGAGCCTACCGGCGAGCGGTCCATGTCCAGCAGATGCGCCAGCGTGGCTGTGTCCTGCACCGGCACCCGTGCCAGCGCCCGCGCGTTGTCGGCGGTGCGGAGGATGACGACGCCATGTTCGGCGACGTTGTTGCGGCCAAAGATCACCGTGAAACTCTCCACCGTGCCGGTCCCCGAAGCCTGCGTCACGAACGCCGGCAAGGCCCCGCGTTGGCGATCCGCTTCCGCCTGGACGCTAGTATCCTGCGCCAGGGCCTCGCCGGCCTGTCGCGACAGCACCAGCGCATGGTGCTTGGTGACGAAGCCACCCTGCCCGTAGAGCAGCCCGAGCTGCGCGCCGGCGCGCAGCTTCCGCACCATCGCGCAGGCCGCATGCGCCATGTAGTCGTTGAGCGGCGCGCCGAAGAAGGTGAGGCCACCGGCCACGGTCGGCTGTACGTCCGCGCCGAGTTTCAGCGTGCGGCGCGCCATCTTCGGCACCACGGGGAAGCAGCTGTACAGCTCGATCGCATCGAAGGCATTGCCATCCGCCAGCGCCATCGCCGCTTTCAGCACGGCATTCTGCGCGTGGCTCTCGACATACTGGTCGCGGTCGAGATAGTCGCGCGGCTCCTCCGCCGAGGCGCCGCCGTGGATGTAGACCATGCGATCCTCGGCGATGCCGGCCGCGCGCGCTTTCGCCAGACTGGTGACGAGGATCGCCGCCGCCTGGTTGACCATCGGATTGGCCACCATCAGCTTGGTATAGGGCCAGGCGATCAGACGGTTGTCCGAGGTCGGCGTGGTGATCTCCTCCGGCGCATAGGCGTGCTTCAGCCAGGCTTGCGGATTTTGCGCGGCCACCGCCGAGTAGCGCGACCACAGCTCGCCGGATTCCGCGAGTGCCTGGCGCGGCGTCTGGCCCCAATGCGCGGCCGAGGCGGCCTCATAGAACGGATACACGGTGACCGGCTTGGCGACGCCGAGCGTGGTCGCCATCGGCTTCTGATAATTGGCGCCGCGTAGCGGCTCCGGTGCGTCATGGGCGAACGGCGTCCACGGCAGCGTGACGCCGGCGCGCTCGGCCTTGGTCGCCGTCGATTGCGCCTCGGCGCCGCAGATCGCGGCGACCGTGGCTTCGCCGCGCGCGATGCGCTTGGCAGCCTCATGGATGAAGCGGATCGGGCTCTCGCCGCCGACCGGGCCGTAATGCGCCTGGGTTGGCGCGATGCCGAGCCGTTCGCTCAACTGCCTGGCGGGATCGCTGTAGCGCCAGCTCAGGAAATTGACGATGTCGAGCGAGTCGATCTCGGAAAGCAGCTTTGCGCCGGCGTCCTGCTCGGCGCGCTTCAGCGCCTGTTCGATCAGCGCCAGCGGCTCGAGCCCGGCGGTGAGCTCGCTGGGGTGATCGGAGAATTCGCCGACGCCGACGATGACGGGGATGCGGTGCTCGGGAGTATTGGTCATTTTTTTCTCGTTGAAGTTTCAGTCTGAAGGCGGCGCGATCTCGATTCCTTCTTCCCTCTCCCCCGCGCGAAGCGAAGCTTCGCTAGGTGGGAGAGGGTGGATCGACCGCGAAAGCGGTCGAGACGGGTGAGGGGAAGCCACAAGCACTGTCGCTAAGACCCCCTCATCCGACGCGGACTTCGTCCGCGCCACCTTCTCCCACAAGGGGAGAAGGAAAAAGAAAGAACTAGAACGCAGTGTAGCCGCCGTCGATCACGAACGTGTCCGCCGTATGATACGACGACGCGCCGCTCATCAGATACACCGCGATGCCGCCGAAATCCGAAGGCTCGCCGAACCGGCGCACGGGAATTCGCGGCATCACATTGGCGACGAACTTCTCGTTGGCCATCAGGCCTTGCGTCATGTCGCTCCTGATCCAGCCCGGCAGGATCGCGTTCGCCGTCACGCCCTGCCGCGCCAGTTCGACGGCCAGCGCGCGCACCAGCGCATTGATCGCGGCCTTGGTCGCGGCATAGTGCTCGTTGCGCGCGGTACCGAAGATAGAAGCGAGGCTCGACGTCGCCACCAGCCGGCCGAATTTGTCGCCGGCCTCGGCGCGCTCGGTCATATGCCGCGCGGTGGCCTGAAAGACATGAAACACGCCGTCGAGATTGGTGGCGAACATGGTGCGCCACTGCTCTTCGGTGCGATCGATGAAAGCGTGCCGCCCGCCGCCGCCGATCCCGGCATTGGCAAAGCAGCCATCGACGCGTCCGAACTTTTGCAGCGTGGCGGCCATCGCCGCCTTCACCGAGCCGGTGTCGGTGACGTCGCAGATCTGCGTATCGACCGTGCCAACGCAGCCCGCCATCGTCGCAGCGGCAGTCTCGTTCTTGGCCGCGTTGCGGCCCCAGATCGAGACGTTGCATCCGGCCGCAGCCAGAGCCTGCGCGATGCCGAGACCGATGCCGCCATTGCCGCCGGTCACCACCGCGACACGTCCTGTGAGATCGAAGATGCTCATCGGCGTTTCCTGTGCTGGCGCACGTTGGCCGTGCGTCCGTGTGAGATCAGATGTTCGCTGCAAGCATGGACAAGCGCCGTCAAAAAATCAAATATGCAGCGAGTAAACACTTCCACACCGCGGAATAACACGCGGATCAACAATCGAGGAAACCATGCAGTTCAAACACGCCACGCTCGACTTCGACGGCCACGTCGCGATCCTCACGCTCGACCATCAGGAGGTGATGAACGCCGTGTCCATGGATATGTTGGGCGGGCTCGGCGAGGCGCTGGACGAGATCGAGGAGCGCAAAGCCTCGGTGCGCTGTCTGGTGATTACCGGCGCCGGCCGTGCGTTCTGCACCGGCGCGAACCTGCAGGGCCGCAACAACAGCGTCACCAAGAAGAGCGGCGCCGGCGCTTCGCTGGAGATCGGCTTCCATCCGTTTCTGCGGCGGCTGCGCGGGTTGCATTGTCCGATCGTCACCGCGGTGAACGGTCCCGCCGCGGGTGCGGGCATGAGCTTTGCGATGATGGGCGATCTCATTCTCTGCGCGCGCTCGTCGTATTTTCTGCAGGCCTTCCGCCGCATCGGCCTGGTACCGGATTGCGGCTCGACCTGGATGCTGCCGCGGCTGATCGGCAAGGCGCGCGCGGTGGAGCTGTCGCTGCTCGGCGAGAAGCTGCCGGCCGAGAAGGCGCTGGAATGGGGCCTGATCAACCGCGTCCATGACGATGCCGTCCTGATGGCCGAGGCAATGAAGCTGGCGCATGAGTTGGCCAACGGCCCGACCATCGCGCTGTCGCAGATCCGCAAGCTGTATTGGGACAGCCCGGAGAATTCTTTCGAGGATCAGATCAATCTGGAGGTGCAGTCGCAGCGTATCGCAGGCGCCGCGGAGGATTTCAGGGAAGGCGTCAGCGCGTTTCTCGAGAAACGCCCGGCGAAGTTCACGGGGAAATAGCAGCGCGCTGTTGCTGGCGCTGCAGGAGATACACACGCGATGTCGTCCCGGCAAACGCCGGGACCCATTGCCTCTGTCCGTGCGGCTCACGCGCCAGAGGGCGACGCCTTGCTTCAATCACACATGACGATGGTTATGGGTCCCGGCGTTCGCCGGGACGACATCGAGTGTGGGGCGCGGTCTACGCGCCAACGCGGTCAGGGTGAAAGCTACTTGCCCTTCCAGTCCGGCGCGCGCTTCTCCGCAAACGCCTTCGGTCCCTCGATATAATCCTGCGACGCCACCATCGCCTTCACCGCCGGATAGTCGCGCTGCTCGGCGATCGCCTGTTCGAGCGATACGTTCGAGCCCTTTTGCATCACCTGCTTCGAGGCGCGGATCGACATCGGCGAGTTCTTGGCAATCGTCTCGGCCCAGCGGATTGCGGCCGTCAGCGCTTCGCCCTGCGGCACAACTTCATTGACGAAGCCGAGTTCGAAACCCTCCTGCGCCTTCACATGGCGGCCGGTGAGGATCATGCCCATCGCGCGCTTCAGGCCGATCTGGCGCGGCAGCCGGTGCAGGCCGCCGGCCATCGCGGCAAGGCCTACCTTCGGCTCCGGCAGCGCGAAGGTCGCGTTCTCCGATGCGATGATGAGGTCGCAGGACAACGCGACTTCGAAGCCGCCGCCCATCGCGACGCCATTGACGGCGGCGATGATAGGCTTGTCGCAATCGAACCGCGCGGTGAGGCCGGCGAAGCCCGAAGTATTCCAGCCGCGCTTGCCGCCGGCGGCCTGCCATTTCAGGTCGTTGCCGGCGCAGAACGCCTTGTCGCCGGCGCCGGTGACGATAGCCACCCACTGCTCGGGATCGCTGGCGAAATCGTTGAAGACGTCGTGCAACTCATTATGCGCGTCGGTGTGCAGCGCGTTGTACACTTCCGGCCGCGACAGCGTGACGATGGTGATCGGGCCCTGACGGGTCACGGTCGAGAATTGCAATGCCATCGACGTTTCCTCTTTTCATTGGGCAGAATTTGCGCGGCGCAGTTGCGCCGGGCGTGATGTGCCAACGTCACCTTAGCCGGGCGCCGAGCAAGATCAAGAACCCGCCCGGGCTGCCCGGAGCTAGAAGCAGCCCGGAATTTCGCCGGGTGCGCTGCACAGATGCATGGCGCCGGCGTCGCGTAATTCCTCGCGGCTGCCATAGCCGTACAGCACGCCGATGGTGCCGATGCCGTTATTGGCGGCGCCGATCATGTCGTGCATGCGATCGCCAATCATAATGGCCCGCTTGGGATCGCTGGCGGTTTCGTCGAGCGCATAGCGCAGCAGGTCGGTCTTATGGGCGCGGGTGCCGTCGAGCTCCGAGCCGAAAACGCGGCCGAAATACGAACGCAGGCCGAAATGGTCGATGATGCGGTCAGCGAACACGTGCGGCTTGCTGGTGGCGACGAACAATCGGCGGCCGGGCGCAGAAACGGCGCTGAGCGCATCCTCGATACCGTCATACAGCGTGTTTTCGAACAGTCCGACGTCGGAAAATCGTTCGCGATAAAATTCGACGGCGCGATGCGCGTCGGCGTCGCCGGTTCCCAACAAAGTCTTGAAGGCGGCGTGCAGCGGTGGGCCGATGCACCAGGTCAGTTCCTCCTGCGTCGGCACCGCGATGTCGAACCTGGCCAGCGCATACTGGATCGAGGTGGTGATGCCGATCTTCGGATCGGTCAGCGTGCCGTCGAGGTCGAAGAACACCGTGTCGACGGCGGGGGATGTCGGCGTGAACAGGCCCATCAGTTGGCGTAACGCGCGGTCAGATCGCGCGAGATCTTGGCGCCTTCCTCGATGTAGCGGCGGATGGCGATGCCGGCGGCCGGGGTGCAGGTCCGGTAGGTCTGCTGGAAGCCGTTATAGCCGCGGTTGAAGCTGTTGATCATGCGGGCGCGGCGCTCGCCCGTGGGCGTTTCGGCATCGACGAGCGCCTGCATCTCGTTGCGCCATTTGGCGCCTTCATTGTTGCCGCAGATGCCGCGCAGGTAATGCAGCGTGCCGAGGATCTCGGACAGCCGCGCCAGATCGCCATCGAAAGGCGCAGCCGCCTCCTGCGCCCGGGCGGAGCCCAGGGTCGCGACGATCAGCAGGGCGGCAAGGAACAGCTTGGGCATCGATCGATCCAGGAACCCGGCTGATATGCCTTTTCGGCGCGAACGAAGCAAGGCGGAGGGGCGGTGTGTCAGGCTTTCGCCAGCACGCGCGCCGCATCGACGATGTCCTGCAGGCCGGGCGTCAGCTGGCGGGACCCCAGCGCATCCGGCGGCAGCCAGGCGAAATCGTCGCATTCGCCGTTCAGGACCGGCTCCCCGGCCACCCAGCGCGCGGCAAACGACATCACCACGTAGTGCTTGCCGGCCCCGGAGACGGCGGGGAGCACCTCACGCCAGCCGGCAAGTCCCAAAATCTCGATCTCAAGACCGGTCTCTTCCATGACCTCCCGCGCCAGCGCGATGTGCAGCGGCTCGCCGAATTCGACACGGCCGCCGGGCACCGACCATGAACCCTTCGCGGGCGGATGGGCACGCTGGATGAGCAGCACGCGGCCATCACGGAAAATCGAGGCCGAAACGGCAAGCTGCGGACGAATCGGGGAGTCGGACGTCATGACGTCGCGTCGGCCATGATGTCGTCGACGCTGGATTCCACATCGTGACCATTGATGACGCCGCCGGCGACGCCGACCAGCGGCTTGACCCACTCGGCGGCCTGTTCGGCCAGTTTGGCGCGGGTCCTGTCCTGCTGCACCTCGCGCATGGCATCGCTTACCGCGGTGAGGATCGAGGTCATGGTCGCGACCACGGTGTCGAATTCGGCGCGCACTTCGGGCCTGGCCGATTCATAGGCGGCGATCGCCAGATCGCGCGCCTTGAAGTTCGATTTGATGAAGTGTTCAGCGTAGGACAAAGGCTGCCATTCCAGAAACAGCTCGTAGCAGTCCGGCATATCCGGGATCAACTCGAGCAGCATGATGGCTTCGTTGAAGTGGTTCAGATAGTCGGTAGCCAGGCCCGTGCGCGGGTTGATGTTGGCCGCCGACAGCTCCGCCGCCGATGCAATCGGAACTGCATCGTCATTTCCCGAATTCTGGCGATCCTGCTGCGCCGGTTTGATGGCCGTCATGGTCATGTTTCGCACTGTTGGCATTTCAGGTTAAAACCGGCTGAAGACATCAGGTGTGGGACGCAAATGTGCGGGCGATTTGTTATCACAACGGCGCCGGAAGCGCTTCGGCAGGTATTTGGCTATGTCGAGCAGCCAAATTTTCCGGCGCGTTACAATGTGGCACCCACCAAACCTGTTCCCGTCGTCATCCTGGAAAATGGCGCGCGGCATTTTCGGCTGATGCGCTGGGGCTTGCTGCCGTCCTGGGTCAAGGATCCCCGCCAGTTTACGCTATTGATCAACGCCCGCGCCGAGACCGTGCAGGAGAAGCCCGCCTTCAGGAATGCGATCCGGCGGCGTCGCTGCCTTGTGCCCGCTGACGGCTATTATGAGTGGCACACCTCCGATGGCCGCAAGCAGCCGTATTTCATCCATCCGCGCGCCCGCGGACCGATCGGCTTTGCCGGTCTTGCGGAAACCTGGATGGGACCGAATGGCGAAGAACTCGACACCGTCGCTATCATCACCGCGGCGGCGAGCACCGGCATGTCGGTGCTGCACCATCGCGTTCCGGTGACCATCGCGCCGGATGATTTTGCGCAATGGCTGGATTGCAGCGCCGACAATGCGACGGATGTGATGACGCTGCTGCGCGCGCCGGAGGATGGCGCGTTCGTGTGGCATCCGGTCTCCACCGCGGTGAACAAGCCCGCCAATGATGATGCGCAACTGATCCTGCCGATCTCCGCGGAAGAAATGGCCGCTGCCGACAGCCTGAAGCCGGCGAAGAAAACGGCCGCTCGAAAAGTGGCGGCCGCGGCGGGCGATGGCGGGCAGGGCTCGCTTTTTTAAGTTCGCAGGCGCGTGTATAGGCGACGTTTTCGTTGACCGGATGTTTACCAGTTTCGTGGACGCGCGGTTTACCACGCCGCACGATTGCGGCTCGCACGCGCAGACGCCGCTTGCCTGTGTCGCGGCGGTATCGCGGATTAACTCCGCGGCAACTTTGATTCCGTACTAACGAAACAGATCGAAATGTACGGAAGTGCAGATCAATCCAGTTTTGTAAGCGTTGCGTAGGCGTATCATGTCAGTAATGCGTAACCGGCCGAAGGGCGCGCCCATTGCGCTCTTCGGTCTCGGCCTCTGCTTCTTTGCAGTGTTCCCGACCGAGGTGGGCTACCAGGATATCGCTTCGTTGCTGGCGCGCCAGCCGGGAGTTGCCGAGCGCTGGCAGAAGCGCGTGGTTGCCTCCGCCGTGAGTTCGATCCAGGTCGCGACCTTCTCATTCGGCCGTCCGATCGGCACCTCGTCGCGCAATCCCACCTTCCAGCTCGCCCGTTTCGAAACCTCGGGCGACGACATCACCGGGGCGCTGACGCGCAATCCGCTGGTGCAGGCGCCGCGCCGCTACGAAGCCGCCGATTTCCCGACCGTCGATCGCACGCTGAAGGGCGATCGCCTCGCGCTGCATACGCCGAATCCGGCGATGTCCGGCGAACAGCCGGCGACTGGCCATTCGCTCGACGACAATGTTTCGGTGCGTGGCGCGAAGACCGTGGATGCGTCGCCGGCAGACAGCGCGCCGCTCGATCCCGAACTCGCCGAAGCGCTGCAGGCGCCGCCGTTGCAGCAGTATGATGCTTCGCTCGAAACCCAGCCGGTCTCCGATCCTCGCCTGGTGCCGGACACCGCTGTCATCGCCGTCGTCCCCGCGCCGCCGAAAGATGGCTTCTCGGTCAAGACCGCCAGCCTGTTCTTCGGCCGTTCGTCGCTCGGCGCCGCCGGCAGCGCGCTGGAGAGATGGCAGCCCGGCGAAGAGCCGATGATCGTGATGCCGGCGCCGTCGGCGCGCGATCCCGACATGAAGACCGGGGCGCAGCTCCCGGCTGCCGCCGATCCCGCCAAGGGCGGCGAGAGCGTCGCCGGGAAGGGTGAGGTCAACGCCGTGACCCACGTCAAGACGCCGGCCGAACGGCTCGGCCTGTTCGACGACAAGGCCCGCGCCAGGCAGGAGAAGTGCCTGACGGAGGCGATCTATTTCGAAGCCCGCGGCGAGGCGGTGCGTGGCCAGATGGCGGTGGCGCAGGTGGTGTTGAACCGCGCGTTCTCCGGCTTCTATCCGACCACCGTGTGCGGCGTCGTGTATCAGAACAAGCACCGCAAGCTGGCCTGCCAGTTCACCTTCGCCTGCGACGGCATTCCCGACGTGGTCAAGGAACCCGACATGTACGAGCGCGCCCGCAAGATCGCCAAGGCGACGCTCGACGGTCGTATCTGGCTGCCGGAAGTGGCGAAATCGACGCATTATCATGCGTATTGGGTGCATCCGTCCTGGGTGCACGAAATGAAGAAAATGTACCGCACCGGCGTTCACACCTTCTATCGCCCACGCAACTGGGGCGACGGCCGCGAGGCGCCAAGCTGGGGTACCGCCGCGCAGACCGCGGAAATATCCGCCAAGCTGGCCGTGCTGAAGCCGTAAGGGCACCGACAATCCACGCTCTTTCTTCCTTCTCCCCTTGTGGGAGAAGGTGGCACGGCCGAAGGCCGTGACGGATGAGGGGGCGTTGGCGACAGTGCACGTGGCACCCCCTCACCCGTCTTCGCTTCGCGAAGCCACCCTCTCCCACAAGGGGAGAGGGAAGAAAGAGCGCGCCGCTCACCAGCCATGCAGCATGTCCGGCCGCCTGCTGTGGTGTTTGCCGCCATCGCGCGGCATATTGCAACAAAGCAACATCATCATTCAGGGAGCGGCGCGTTGGGCATGTTCAAGGCAATCCGGATCGACAAGGCCGACAAGGGCACCTCGGTGGCGCTGACGCAGTTCGACGAGGCCGAACTGATGGAGGGCGACGTGACAGTGCGCGTCGAGTGGTCGACGGTGAATTACAAGGACGGCCTCGCCGTCACCGGCAAGGCGCCGGTGGTGCGGCGGTTTCCGATGATCGCCGGCATCGACTTCGCCGGCACTGTGGAGAGCTCCAGCCATGCCGGCTGGAAGCCTGGCGACAAGGTGATCTGCAACGGCTGGGGGATGGGCGAGACCCATCTGGGCGCCTATGCCGAGAAGGCGCGGGTCAAGGGCGACTGGCTGGTGCGGCTGCCGGACGGCATGACGACGCGTGACGCGATGGCGATCGGCACCGCCGGCTATACCGCGATGCTGTCGGTGCTGGCGCTGGAGAAGCACGGGCTGACGCCCGCTGACGGCCCGGTGGTGGTGACGGGGGCCGCCGGCGGCGTCGGCTCGGTCGCGATCGCGGTGCTGTCGAAGCTCGGCTACCACGTCATCGCGTCGACCGGTCGCACCGCGGAGGAGGGCTACCTCAAGGGGCTGGGGGCCGCGGAAATCATCGACCGCGCCGAACTGTCCGGCCCCGCCAAGCCGCTGGCCAAGGAGCGCTGGGCGGGCGGCATCGACAGCGTCGGCTCGACCACGCTGGCGAACCTGCTGTCGATGACGAAATATCGCGGCGCCATCGCCGCCTGCGGCCTCGCCGCTGGCATGGACCTGCCGTCCTCCGTCGCGCCGTTCATTTTACGCGGCGTGTGTCTTCTCGGCATCGATAGCGTGATGTGCCCGATCGAGTTGCGCAAACAGGCCTGGGCGCGGCTGGCGACGGATCTGGATTCTGCAAAACTCGCTGAAATTACTCAGGAAATCGATCTCGACGGCGTCGTCGACGCCGGTGCCCGGGTGCTGGCGGGCCAGGTCCGCGGTCGAATCGTGGTAAAGATTTCCTGAGCGCGTTCAGACTTTACCAACGTCCGTGCTCCATTGTTGCCACGGTTGGTATGGTAAGCAGCGGGTAAAGGCGTCTGGCGGTCATCCGCGCTCAGTTGGTCGGAGTATCCTATGGTTGCGCGTTTCTTGTTGGGAGCCGTGTTTGCCGCATTCGTCGCGATGCCGGCAATGGCTGGCTCGATGACGGCGGATGAAGCCCGCAAATTCGTCGCCGGAAAGGTATTTGCCTTTACCTGTTTCGACGGCACCCGCGGCGCCGGCCGCGTGTTCGACGATGGCGGCGCGGCAGGCGCCGTCCAGTTTTCGGGCTCCGGCCCCTCGCGCAACATGCGGCTGCCCGGCAATACGCTGCAGGTGCGCGGCCAGGCGATCTGCGCCTCGATCAAGGGCCTGCCGTTCGAGCCCTGCTTCAATCTCGTCAAGAACGATGAGCGCAGCTTCCGCGGTGCCGTCTCCGGCATGGGCTTCGCCTATTGCGACTTCCGCCACCAAGGCGGCCAGATGCTGATGGCCCGCGCCATCGCCCGCCCGCGCTCGCTGCGCGCGCCCGACGCGCCGCGCACCGCTGATGCCGGCGCCTCAGCCGGTGAGACCGTCACCCGCGTCGCCACCCCGCGCGTCGAGATCGGCAAGATCGAATCGATCCCGACCGGCTCGGTGAAGCCGGATGCGGCCCGGGCCGAAGGCGCCTCCGAACTGCGCAAGTCGACGGACTGACGATTACCGCTGCCATCATAGGGTGGGCAAAGCGACGTGGCGCGCAGCGCGACGGCGCGTGTCCACCATTGCCCGCGTGCAAGGTGTAGGCACGGCGCATCCGCCTTCGCCCACCCCACGATTTGCCGCATATCGATTGCACTTCGATGTAGCCCGGATGAAGTCGGCGCGAGCAAAGCGCGCGGCGACGCAATCCGGGGACAGCGTGCATGAGGATGTGCCGGCCCAGGATTGTCATCCGGGCTACACGCACCTGTGAACCCGCCATGGCCACCTGTCGATTGCAGCCTAATCGATAGCATCCTATCTAATTCGGCATGGTGCATTCGCAAACCCATATCCAGGCGGAACTCGGACTGCTGGTCGCGCGGCTGGCGCGGGTGTGGCGGCGGCGCGCCGACCAGGCGCTGCGCGCGCATGGGCTGTCGGAGGCCACCGCCCATCCGCTGCTGATCCTGTCGCGTCATGGTACTTGCGTGCGCCAGGGCGTGCTCGCCGACGAGATGGGCCTGGAAGGGCCGTCGGTGGTCAGGCTTATCGATCTGCTGGCCGCCGAGGGCCTGGTCGAGCGCCGCGAAGACCCGACCGACCGCCGCGCCAAAATGCTGCATCTGACGGCGCTGGGCGCTGCCAAGGCCGACGAGGTCCAGCGGGTGATGCGCCGCGTCCGCAGTGCGTTGATGAAGGGCGTCTCGCCCGACGAACTCAACGTTACCTTCGATGTTCTGCGCCGGATCGAACGATCTGCCAACGACGCCGTTGACGCAACAGGGGAGACGGAAGCTCGATCATGACCGCCACTCGTCCGTCCTTCCTGGTCCGTCACGCCGACATCATCTTCTCGCTGAAGACCTTTCTGGCGGCCGTGATGGCGCTGCTGTTCGCGTTGGCGATGGACCTGCCGCGACCGTATTGGGCGCTGGCCACGGTCTACATCGCCTCGCAACCGCTGGCCGGCGCGACGCGCTCGAAAGCCTTCTTCCGCGTAGCCGGAACGCTGATCGGCGCCTGCGCCAGCGTCGTTCTGGTACCCAATCTCGTCAATTCGCCGGAGCTGCTGAGTCTCGGCCTCGCTTTGTGGGTCGGGCTCTGCCTCTACATCTCGCTGCTCGACAAGACGCCGCGCGGCTACATGTTCATGCTGGCCGGCTATACCGCGGCGCTGATCGGCTTTCCCTCGGTGTCGGAGCCGTCTTTGATCTTCGATACCGCGGTGTCGCGCAGCGAGGAGATCATCTTAGGCATTCTCTGCGCCAGTATCGTTTCGACCATCGTGTTGCCGCGCAGCGTAGGTCCCGCGGTGTCGGCGCAGGTCGATAGCTGGCTCGCCCGGGCGCGGAAGGTCAGCCAGCAGGTCCTTGCCGGCCACGGCACCGACCAGGCGACGCGCGAGCTGCGGCTCAAGCTCGCCGCCGACATCGTCGATCTCGACATGCTGTCCTACCATCTCGCCTATGATCGCAACGTCAGCCGCGACACGCCACGCTGGCTGCGCGCGCTGCGGCTGCGCATGCTGACGCTGCTGCCGCTGTTGTCCTCGATCGCCGATCGCCTCGCCGCGCTCGGCGAGGATGCGCGCACCAGCCAGCCGAAGCTGATGGCGCTGGTCGACGATCTGTCGCGCTGGATCGGCAGCGGCATGGAACGCGATCCAGCGGATGAGCTGCGCGCCACGATCTCGGCGCAACTGCCGGTGCTGCATGGCGGGTCGTCGTGGAACGAGATCATGATCGTCAGCCTGTTGATGCGGATGCGCGAATTGGTCGACATCTCGCAGGATTGCCGCGCGCTGAGCCAGGCGATCGCGAGAGGTGGCCGGCCGGACGGCGCGAGATTGATGTTCCGGCCCGAGGCCGGCGTCGCGCCGGTGCGCCATGTCGATCACGGCATGGCGCTGTGGTCGGCGGGTGGCGCGATCCTCGCGATTCTCATGTGCTGCGCGTTCTGGATATTGACCGGCTGGGCGGACGGCGCCTCGGCGCCGATGATGGCTGCGGTCGGCTGCTCCTTCTTCGCGCAGATGGACGATCCTTCGGTCGGCCTGCGCAATTTCGCCAAATGGACGCTGGTCAGCATGATCATCGTCGCGCTCTATCTGTTTGCGATCCTGCCGGGGATCAGCAATGTCGAAGTGTTGCTGGTCGCGCTGGCGCCGCCGTTCCTGCTGTTCGGCCTCCTGATCGCGCGGCCTTCGACCTTCTTCATCGGCATGATTCTCGCCGCGAACACGGCCAGCCTGATGGCGCTGCAGGCGACCTACAGCGCCGATTTTGCCTCGTTCGCCAATGGCGGCCTGACCTTCTTCGTCGGCACCGAGATATCGACCATCACCATTCTGCTGGCGCGCTCGGTCGGCGCCGAGTGGAGCGTGCGTCGTCTGATGCGCAAGGGGTGGACCGCGCTGGCCTTTGCCGCCGAAAGTCGCGGCAACCGTGATCGCGCGGCGTTTGCCGGTTTGATGCTGAACCGGATCGGCCTCCTGGCGCCGCGCCTTGCTGCGATGCCCGACAGTAAACTCAGCCAGATCGACAGTCTCCGCGAATTGCGCGTCGGTCTCAATATCGTCGATCTGCGCCGCGCGAGGCACCACCTGTCGCCGGCGACGCTGGCTGCCATCGACGCCATGCTCGATGAACTCGCCGCCGATTTCCGCCGCTACGAGGGCGGCGCGATGCCCGGGGCGCTGCTGACGCGGATCGATCACGCGCTGGCCGAGGCCATGACCGAGACCCGCGACGACGCACGCGGCGATGCGCTGATCGGCCTCGTCGGCATACGTCGCGGGTTGTTTCCTGACGCCGCGGCCTATCGGCCGGAGCACCTTTCCAACGCCGGGAGTGTCGCGGCATGAGATTCGAGATCGATCTGTTCGGGATACTCGTGCCGGCGCTGCTGCTGTGGCTGATCCTCACCTATCTGATCGGCGCGCTGCTGCGGCCGCTGATGGTCCGCGGCGGGCTGTATAATTACGTCTGGCACCCCGCGCTGTTCGACCTTGCCCTTTTCGTCTGCCTGTTGGGCGGCGTTGTCTATCTTTCGTCGGGATTGCTGCCATGAAGAATACTGTCGGGTTCGTTCGCCGCTTTGCCGTCACCCTGCTGATGGTGGCCGCCGCCGTCGCGGTCGGCCGCTATCTCTGGGTCTACTACATGGACGCGCCGTGGACGCGCGACGGACGCGTGCGCGCCGACGTCGTCACCGTGGCGCCGGATGTTTCGGGCTTCGTCACCGAAATCGTGGTGAAGGACAATCAGAAGGTGACGCGTGGCGATGTCATCTTCCGGATCGACCGCGAGCGCTTCAGGCTGGCACTGCAGCAGACCGAGGCCGTCGTGGCGGGCCGGCGGGCCAGTCTCGAACAGGCCGAACTCGACCTCAAGCGCTATCGCGACCTGAGCCCGGCGGCGGTGACGCAGCAGAAACAGGAACAGGTGCAGGCGACACAGCTCTTGGCCAAGGCGTCGCTGGATCAGGCGGTTGCAGACCAGGCGATCGCGCAGCTCAACCTCGATCGCAGCGAGGTGCACGCACCGGTCAACGGCCAGATCTCCAACATGGATCTGCGGCCCGGCACCTATGTCAGCGCCGGCAAGGGCGTGATGGCGCTGGTCGATACCGACAGCCTGCATGTCGAAGGCTATTTCGAAGAGACCAAGCTGTCGCGCATCCATGTCGGCGACGCCGTCAACATCCAGCTGATGGGCGATTCCCGGCGGTTGACGGGGCGCGTCGAAAGCGTCGCCGCCGGCATCGAGGATCGCGACCGTAGCGAGGGCAGCAATCTGCTCGCCAATGTGACTCCGACCTTCAGCTGGGTGCGCCTCGCCCAGCGCGTCCCCGTCCGCATCGCGCTCGACCCGCTGCCGCCAGGCACGGCGCTGGTGGCGGGGCGCACGGCGACGGTGGAGATCGTGGCGAAGGATGGGACGAGTGTGGCGAAGGCGTTCTGAGCGCTTCTGTTTAGCTCCGACAACGCTTCAAACACTGTGTCGTCCGCGCGAAAGCGGGGACCCATACACGCCTAGCTATCGGTGGTGCGCGATCGAATTAGCTCTGCGAGCTATTGTGCTCCGATTGAGGTTCTTTACCCTCCCCCTCAAAAGGGGAGGGTAAGGAAACTACACTTTACGCCCCAGTCTCTTCGCCAGATAGTCCAGCAGCACTTCGACGCGTGCCGGGCGCGGGCCGCCGGGCGGGGTGACCAGATACACGCCGCTGGCCGATTGCGACCAGTCGGTAAGTACCGCTTCCAGCTCGCCGGACGCCAGCGCCTCGCCGCAGATGAATTCCGGCAGGTCAGCAATCCCCAGCCCGGCCAGCAGCGCCGGCAGTACCGCCTCGCCATTATTGGCCCGCAGCGGGCCGGCCGGCCGCACGCTGGCGGTCCCGCCGGCGGCATTGCTGAAATGCCAGACGCCGGGTGTCGAGAGATAGGTGTAGCCGAGGCAGGCGTGATCGGCGAGATGCATCGGGTGGGTCGGCCGGCCGTGCTTTTCAAAGTACGCAGGCGAAGCCACGACATGGCGCGGCATGTCGCACAGCCGCCGGGCGAGCAGCGAGGAGTCGGGCAGGGTGGCGATCCGGATCGCAGCGTCAAACCCTTCGCCGATCAGGTCGACGGTGGCGTCACTGAGGCTGAGGTCGATGGACACCTCGGGATAGGTCGCCAGAAATTCCGGCAGCAGCGGCGCCAGCGTCTTGGTGCCGAAGGTCATCGGCACCGCGAGCCGTACCAGCCCACGCGGCGTCGCCGATTGCGCCAGCGCCTCGCTCTCGGCGAGCTCGCCATCCACCAATAGCTGCGACGCCCGCAGCGCCAGCGTGCGCCCCGCATCGGTCAGCGCGATCCGCCGCGAGGTGCGGTTGAACAGCCGTGCGCCCAGCCGCTCCTCAAGCCGGCTGACGGCCTTGGAGACGGTCGCGGTGGATAGGCCGAGGGTCCGCCGCAGTGGCCGCAAAGGAACGCAGCTCGACAACCTTGGCGAAAATGGCCAGGGCCTCGAAATCGGGAAGCTTTGCCATCAAAACCCTGAACGATGAGTTTCTATCATTTCTATTTATGCACGTTTTGAGCGGGCCTATCTAGGGTGACGTTTCACCGGAGACCTCGTCATGATCAAGCTTCGACCCTTTAATGAACTCGGAGCCGCCGATCACGGCTGGCTCAAGGCCAAACATCATTTCTCGTTCGGCAGCTACCGCGACCCCGCGAATTCCGGCATCGGCAATCTGGTCGTCTGGAACGACGACGAGATCCATCCCGACACCGGATTCCCGGCGCACCCGCACGCCAATATGGAAATCATCACCTATGTCCGCGAGGGCGCCATCACCCATCAGGACAGCCTCGGCAACAAGGGCCGCACCGAGGCCGGCGACGTCCAGGTGATGAGTGCCGGCTCCGGCATCCGCCATTCCGAATATAATCTGGAGCCGGGCACTACCAAGATTTTCCAGATCTGGATCGAGCCCAAGGTCGAGGGCGGCCAGCCATGCTGGGGCGCCAAGCCGTTTCCGAAAGCCGATCGCTCCGGCAGCTTTGTCACCATCGCCAGCGGCTTCGCGGCCGATACCGCGGCGCTGCCGATCCGGGCCGATGCAAGGGTGATGGCGACCTCGCTGAAATCGGGTGAGACCGTGCCCTATGCGCTCGACGCCGCACGCAATGGCTATCTGGTGCCGGCCACGGGCTCCGTCGAGATCAACGGTGTTTTCGTCAATACACGCGACGGCGTCGCAATCCACGATGAAGCCAACGTCACCATTACCGCGCTGGAAGATTTCGAACTCGTGCTGGTCGATGCGGCCTGACGACGAACCCGTCCTCCAACCGATCCAACCCCGAAGGAGCCCACCATGACCAAAGTTCTCGTTCTTTACTACTCCGCCTATGGCCACATCGAGACGATGGCGAATGCCGTCGCCGAGGGTGCCCGCGAAGCCGGCGCCACCGTCGATATCAAGCGGGTGCCCGAGCTGGTGCCGGCCGAGGTCGCCAAGGCGTCCTATTACAAGATGGATCAGGCCGCCCCGATCGCTACCATCGATGATCTCGCGAATTACGACGCCATCATCGTCGGCACCGGCACAAGGTTCGGCCGCATGGCCTCGCAGATGGCCAACTTCCTCGACCAGGCCGGCGGGTTGTGGGCGAAGGGTGCGCTGCACGGCAAGGTCGGCGGCGCCTTCACCTCGACCGCTACTCAGCATGGCGGCCAGGAGACCACTTTGTTCTCGATCATCACCAACCTGCTGCATTTCGGCATGACCATCGTCGGCTTGAATTACGGCTTCCAGGGCCAGATGAAGCTCGACGAAGTCACTGGCGGCTCGCCCTACGGCGCGACCACGATCTCGGCTGGCGACGGCAGCCGCCAGCCCAGCGAGAATGAACTCGCCGGTGCCCGCTATCAGGGCCGTGTGATCGCCGAGACCGCCAAGAAGCTGCATGGCTGATGCGTGAACGGGGCGGCATTCCGGTTTCCGGATGCCGCCCCTTATACGCCTGGATTCAAGGACATCCCGCCATGCTTGACATGTATCTGATCTACCAGATGGCCCGACGGCCGATCCACGCCATGGCGCGCCAATGGGTGTGTCGCGGCCTGCACCGCGTCACCACGGGCGAGTACCGCTGTCCGGAATGCGGTCCGCGCTGATCTGCATTTGATTTTTGCGCGCTGCGGCAGCATGCTTGCCGGATGTCCGACACGCCCCGCATCGCTGCCTTGATCTACGACGAAAGCCAGGATCCCGACGCGCTGCTGCGCGGCTTTGCGGCCGATCTCAACGGCCGCGGAATGCGTGCTGTCGGTCTGGTGCAGCTTGGCGATCCGCTGGCAGATCCGCCGCAGCTCTCGGCGCTGCTGCTGCACAGCAACGAGACGATGCGGCTGTTTCAGGATCTCGGCCGCGGCTCCACCGGCTGCAAGCTCGACGTCGGACAGTTGCTGGCTGCCGGCACTCTGGTAGCGAAAGCGATCGACGACGGCGCCGACCTTGTCATCATCAACCGCTTCGGCCGCCAGGAAATCGAAGGCAAGGGCCTGTCCTACCTGATCGAGCGCGCGCTGAGCGCAGAGATCCCGGTCGTCATCGCCGTGCCCGACGCGCGACTGGCGGCCTGGAAAATGTTCTCCGACGGCATGGCCGTCCAACTCACCTGTGACCGTCCGGCGCTTGATGGCTGGTGGAGCACGGTTGCGGCCGATGCCGAGCCCGCGCTGTCGGCCTGAGCTCCGCATCCTGCACGCTCGACTTTAGTTTGGCAGCGGTTGCATCGACACCGCTTGCCCGCCCTGCGGGCCGGTGCTAGATGTCCGGTCATCGTACAACTTTGCGGCGTTGTGCGTGGCCGGGTTGCCGGTGGACGAAGGCTGCGGGCGCTCCTACACTGTTGCTGCTAAACTTGTTCTGATCGACCCCGAACGGGGCGAGAATGTCACCGGCCAACGCGCCGGAATCGGGAAATTCACAGGGAGGATTTCGTCCATGAAGAGAAGAGATGTGATCAAAGGCGGCCTCGCCGCACTGGCCGTCGGCGCCACGGGTCTCGGGCGTATCGCGCCGGCGCTGGCCCAGAGCAAGATGGTGCTGAAGGCCTCCGACGTCCACCCGCTGGGCTATCCCACGGTCGAATCCGTCATCGCGATGGGCAAGAAGCTGGAAGCCGCGACCAACGGCCGGCTCAGCATCCAGATGTTTCCCTCCATGCAGCTCGGCGGCGAGAAGGAAGCCATCGAGCAGGCCCAGGTCGGCGCGCTGCAGATCGCGCGCATCTCGGTCGGCGCGGTCGGACCGGTGGTCGATGACGTCAACGTCTTCAACATGCCGTTCGTGTTCCGCGACGCCAAGCACATGGAAGCCGTGCTCGACGGCGAGATCGGCAACGAACTGCTGAACAAGATCACGGCCAACGAGAAGACCGGGCTGGTGGCGCTCGGCTGGATGAATGCCGGCTCGCGCAACATCTACAACAGCAAGCGGCCGATCAAGAGCCTCGCCGATCTGAAGGGTCTGAAGATCCGGATGATCGGCAATCCCCTGTTCATTGACACCATGAACGCGCTCGGTGGCAACGGCGTGGCGATGGGTTTCGACCAGGTCTACAGCGCGATGCAGACCGGTGTGGTCGACGGCGCCGAGAACAACCTGCCGACCTTCGTGGCGCAGAACCATTTCCAGGTCGCAAAACACTTCTCGATGACCGAGCACCTCATCATTCCGGAACTGCTGGTGTTCTCGAGGGCGTCGTGGAGCAAGCTCACGCCGGACGATCAGGCGCTGGTAAAGAAGTTCGGCCGCGAAGCCCAGGCCGAGCAGCGCGTGCTGTGGTACGCGGCTGAGAAGACCGCGCTCGACAGGATGAAGGAAGTCGGCACCGAGGTCATCACATCCATCGACAAGGCGCCGTTCCGCGATGCCGTCAAGCCGGTGTGGGACAAGTACGGCACCAAATACGCCGAGATGACCAAGCGTATCGCGTCGGTGAGCTAGTTACACGCGGTTCTCTCAACACGTTGTCCCCGCGAAGGCGGGGACCCATACTCGATGTCGTCGTGTTGCGGGACGGCCGAGATGGTCGCGTCCTGATGGATAGGACCGAGGTTATGGATCCCCGCTTTCGCGGGGACGACGGCTGAGAAGCTACCGCATCATTACTTCTGGGGTGTGATGTCTGAAGTTGTGTCGAAGATCACCATGCCAATTGAACGGTCCGAAGGAGGTCATACCGGCCCTGCCGCCGCCGCCTTCCGGCGCGCGATGAACATGCTGTACTGGACCGGTGCGGTCGCGTCCTGCATCGCGCTGGTGCTGATCTCGGCGATCATCCCGTGGGCGGTCTATACCCGCTACATCCTCAACAGCGCGGCGTCCTGGCCGGAGCCGCTCGCGGTGCTCCTGACCATCGCCGTCACCTTCATCGGCGCGGCGAACTGCTATCGCCAGCGCATCCACATGAACATGACCGTCGGCACCAACCTGTTGTCGCCGCGGCTGCGCGTCGGTGCAGCCTTCATCAGCGAATTGCTGATGGGCGTAGTGGCGTTGTTCATGCTGATCTGGGGCATGAAGCTGGTACTGGCGACGTGGGGAAACTCGGTCGACGAATTTCCGGCGTTGTCGGTCGGCATCACCTACCTGCCGGTCCCGGTGTCCGGTGCCATGATGCTGCTGTTCGTCATCGAACGCCTCACCATCGGTCCGCCGCCGCAGGATGGCAGCGACGCTCACGTGCCGCTCGACTAGTCCGCAACAAGAAAAAGAAAACCACATGGACATCGCCGTTCTGCTGCTCAGTATGTGTCTGTTTTTTGCGGTCGGCATGCCGATCGCCTTCGCGCTGGCGCTATCGGCGCTGGTCGGCGCGCTGTGGATCGATCTGCCGGTGGCGGCGGTGATGCAGCAGCTCTCCAGCGGCGTCGGCAAGGTGTCGATGCTGACGGTGCCGTTCTTCGTGCTGGCTGGCGCCATCATGGCGGAAGGCGGCATGGCGCGGCGGCTGGTCGATTTCGCGGCGGTACTGGTCGGCTTCACACGGATTCGCGGCGGCCTGTCGCAGGTCAACATTCTCGCTACCACCATCATGTCCGGCATCTCCGGCTCGTCGGTGGCCGATACGTCGGCGATCGGATCGGTGATGATCCCGCAGATGGCGGCCAAGGGCTATCCGCGGGTGTTCGCCACCAATGTTACGATCTCCACCTCGGTGCAGGCGATCCTGGTGCCGCCCTCCCACAATGCGGTGATCTATTCGCTGGCCACCGGCGGCGTGGTCTCGATCACCAGCCTGTTTCTGGCCGGCATCGTGCCGGGCCTCTTGCTAGGCTTCGCCATCATGCTGCTGTGCCTCTACATCGCCTATCGCGACGGCCACCCCAAGGGGGAGCCGGTGCCGATGCGCCAGGCGCTGAAGATGCTCGGCGACGCGACCTGGGGCATCATCACGCTGGTGATTGTGCTGGGCGGCATCCTGACCGGCGTTTTCACGCCGATCGAGGCGGGGGCGGTGGCCTGCGTCTGGGCGTTCTTCGTCACCATGTTCATCTACCGCGACTACAAATGGTCGGAACTGCCGATGCTGACCTATCGCACGCTGCAGACGGTGGCGATGGTGCTGACGCTGGTGGCGACCGCGTCGTGCTTCGGCTATGTCGCGGCCTTGATGCAGATGCCGGCCAAGATGACCGAGTTCTTCGTCGCGATCTCGTCGAACAAATACGTGTTGCTGATGTATCTCAACATCATGCTGCTGGTGCTCGGCACCGCTCTCGACCTTGCACCCTTGTTGCTGATCTGCACGCCGATCCTGCTGCCGGTGGTGAAGAGTTTCGGCATCGACCCCGTGCATTTCGGCATCGTGATGCTGCTCAACCTCGGCATCGGCCTGTTGACGCCGCCGGTCGGCACTACGCTGTTTGTGGGATGTGCCATCGCCAAGGTCTCGGTCGATGAGGTCATGAAGGGCATCTGGCCGTTCTACTGGGCGATGCTCGCGGTCTTGATGCTGGTTACCTATGTCCCGTGGTTCTCGATGGCCCTGCCGCACGCATTCGGGTTTCGCTAAGCGCATGTCGTCCCGGCTCTGCGTTCGCTGCGCAAACTGGTCCGGGACGACAGTGTAAGGGCCTGCGCTAGACGTCGTCCGCCAACCGCCGATACCGCTCCTTGCCGTTCACCAGATGCTTGCGCATCGCGTCGCGGGCCTTGCGCGGATCGCGCGCGGTAATGGCGTCGAGAATCAGCCGGTGTTCGCGTTCGATGCTTTCGAGGTAGCGCTGCTGCAGATCGGCCTTGCCCTCGAAGGTCCGGATGCTTTGCCGCGGAATGATCAGCCCGCCCAGGAATTCCAGGAAGCCGACGAAGCGCGAATTCTGCGTGGCGATGGCGATTGCGAAATGAAAGTCGAAATCCTCCTTCACCGCACGGTCGCCATGGGCGATGGCGCGGCTGAAGGTGGCGGCGGCCTTGGCGATCGCCTTGAGTTGCGCCGCCGTGGCGCGCTCGGCCGCAAGGGCGGCGGCCTCGATCTCGACCGCGGTGCGCAACTCCAGGATCTCGATCACGCTGCTCAGCGATCCGAGCCCGTCCGGGTCGATCGCATAAGGCTGCCGGTTTGCCTCCGCGTTGACGAAGGCGCCGGCGCCCTGCCGGGTGATCACCAAGCCACGGGCGCGCAGCGCCGCAATCGCCTCGCGTACGACGGTACGGCTGACGCCCATCGCCGCCATCATCGCCGCTTCGGTCGGCAGCCGGGCGCCGGGTGCCAACTGGCCTTCGGTGATCTGTGACTTGATGCGCTCGACCACGTCCTCGGTGCGCCGGCGCACCGGATCGAGCGGCCGCAGCAGCGACGTCGAACGGGCGCCCTTGCGCGCTGGTTTGTGGCGTTCTTGTAGGGTCATCGTACAAGTTGGCTAGCATCGCGCCGAAACGCGTGCAAGCACGGACGTCGGCCAAAAGGTCGCGCATCGACCGCGCCTGCCGCGCTGCATTGGCGGCTTCAACCAGTGTTGTTCAGGGAGAGATCAGACCCCGGCGGCGGGCAGGCTGCGCGCGGCGAGGGAAAAGAACGACGACACCAGCCGCCAGGCGCGGCCAAGGCCGGTTTTGGCGCGCAGCTTGTTCGGCGACGGGTTGTTGGGCGTCATGATCGCGTTCCGGTGTTCGATCAGCATTACGAGTGGAACGTCGTGCGCCGCAGCCACCTTGTCGAGGCCTCCACGAAAATAGCGACAGGCGTATCGCGCCTGCTCTGGCGGCGTTGGTGTTGTTCTCTCCGTCGGGCGTTAGGCAGGCGAAACGTTCTCGCCGGCTGGCTTGGAGACAGCCGCGCCCCTGAAGGTCGGCACGCCGACCGGCATTTCCAGACGGGTGTTTTTTGCCTATACCGGCGGCGCAGAGGCGCAGCCGCGCCTCGGGAGACGGTTCGATGCTGCCGGCCTATGTGATCCACGCCAAATCGCTGCCCGAGCGCACCGCTCATATCCAGCGCGAACTCGACCGCGCCGGCATCGCCTTCGAATGGGTGCTGGATTTCGACGCCGACGAGATCACCTCGGATGTTGACCGGGCGTATTTTGCGGAGGGCGCCGATCTCACCTTGCGGCAGAAATCCTGCGCGCTGAAGCACATCGTCGCGATGCAGCGGATCCGCGAGCGCGGCCAGGATCTGGCGCTGGTATTCGAGGACGACGCGCAACTGGTGCCGGATTTTTGCGCGCAACTCGGGCGCGTGCTGGAGGAAGCGCAGAACTGGCCGCGGCCACGCATCCTGCACCTCGGTGCGGCCACCAATTTCTACACGCCAGCGGCGCAATTGCGCCCGGGCCAATTGATCTATGAGGGCAACCGCGTCCGCAACATGGAGGCCTATGTTCTCGGCGCGGTCGAGGCAGAAGCGCGGCTCGACTGGATCTCGCGGCATCCGATGCATGAGCCGATCGACATCGCCTTCAACACCGCCGATCCCGCGCTGGGCATCCCGTTCCTGTGGCCGGAGCCGCCGCTGGCCGAGCAGGGCAGCCTCAACGGCGCGTTCAAGAGTTCGCTCGACCGCAAGGGTCACGGCCAGACCCGGCTGCGCGTGCAATTCGCCGTGCAGAAATTTCGAAGGCGCTATTTGAAGCGCTGGCTAAAGCTGAAGTAGCTAAGGCCTACAGCTTCTTTTCATTCGCGATCACCATCGCGCCGAGCAATCCCACCGCGAGGCAATACAGCATGCCTTGCGTCACCGCCGAGATGTGGCTGTTGAACAACCCGCCGATCACGTTCTGCAGCACGATTGCCTGGCCGAACACGCTGGCCATGTCGCGAGCCAGGAACAGCCGCGCATGCGCGATCCACATCGCCCAGAGCAGCGCGCCGCCGATCAGGCCGAGCTGTAGCACGACGTGCAGCGTCTGATTATGCGGATCGGGCGTGGCCTCGCCATAGGGTGAGGGCCGGGTCGCTTCCAGGCTTTGGTAGAGCGGCTTAATGCTGCCGGTGCCGTGGCCGAGCAGGGGGGCCGCCTTCACGAAATCGACGGCCTTGCGCCAGAAATCCAGCCGCGCGCCGGTCGATACGGTTTCGCCGCCGCCGACCGTGCCCTGGCTGGCGCTGATATCGGTGCCGATCTCTGCCAGCCGGCGTTGCGCCGGCGCCGAAGCCAGGAGCGCCACCGCGACCACGATCACCGCCGGCATCCCGACCAGCATCATGCGTTTCCAGCCGCCGATATGGAGCAGGAACAGGCCGAGCAGCGCCGCGGCCATGATCGCGCCGGTCTTCGACAGATAGATCAGGAACACGTCGGCCAGGAACAGCAGCGCCAGTGCGCCCATCGCAACAGCGCGGCGGCGATCGATGCCCCAGATCCGCAACGCGCCGAAGGCCAACCCGAAGGCGCACAGCGCAAAGCAGCCGCTCTGCACCGCATTGTCCTTGACCGGTACGCCGGGCGCCTTGAACCAGGTCCACGGCCCGGTCGGCCACAGGAACGACGCCCATGACAGGGCCAGCAGGATCAGGCAGGCAGCGAGAAAACCGTAGCCGATCTGCAGCGCCTGTCTTCGCGTGATGGCGGTGGCCATCACCAGCGGGATCAGCAACAGCTTGGCATAGGGGCCGATCCACTTGGCCGCGAGGCCGAATGTCGGCTGCACCGACCACAGCGTGCCGAGCGCGATCAGCGCGAACAGGGCCACCGGCAGCCAGGCCGCCGGCATCCGCAACGTCGCCTCGAAGCGCGCGCGGTCGAGCGTCACTATCGCCAGCACCGCGAAGATCGACACCGCGATCGCCTGCGCGCTGGTCGATAGCGGCAGCGCGAAGGCGGTCGCGATCGCCGCATAGTGCCGGGCGTCCGCCAGCCTGCCCGACAACTCTTTTTTCGTCATATTCCGAGCAGCTTCCGTGCGTTGTTCTTCAGGACCTTCGGCCGGATCTCGTCGCGGATGTCGAGCTTGGCGAAATCGGCCATCCAGCGGTCCGGCATGATCACGGGCCAGTCCGAGCCGAACAGCATCTTGTCCTGCAGGATTGAGTTGATATAGCGCACCAGGATCGGCGGGAAGTATTTCGGCGACCAGCCTGACAGGTCGATATAGACGTTCGGCTTGTGGGTGGCGACCGACAGCGCCTCTTCCTGCCAGGGGAAGGAGGGGTGCGCGAGAATGATCTTCATGTCGGGAAAATCCACCGCGACATCGTCGACATACATCGGGTTGGAGTATTTCAGCCGCATCCCCATGCCGCCCGGCATGCCGGAGCCGACGCCGGTCTGGCCGGTATGGAACAAAGCGATAGCGCCGCCTTCCTGGATCGCCTCGTAGAGCGGATAGGCCAGGCGGTCGTTGGGATAAAAGCCCTGCATGGTCGGGTGGAATTTGAAGCCCTTGATGCCGTAATCGGCAATCAGGCGGCGCGCCTCGCGGACGCCGAGCTTGCCCTTGTGCGGATCGATCGAGGCGAACGGGATCAGCACGTCGGCGTTCTGGCGTGTCAGCTCGATCATCTCGTCATTGCTGTAGCGGCGGAAGCCGGTCTCGCGCTCGGCATCGACCGGAAAGATCACCGCGGCGATCTTGCGCTCGCGGTAATAGGCCGCGGTCTCCGGCACGGTCGGCGGGTGCTTGTGCGGCGACTTGAAATATTCCGCCATCTTGGCCTGGAAGTCGTCATAGCCGTCGTCGCCATGGCAGCCGCACGGCTCCTCGGCATGGGTATGAATATCGATGGCGACCAGTTCGTCCGGATCGATCAGCTTCATGCCGGCAACTCCCTCGGCCTGCACATTCATCTCGCAGGCCTGTCGCCTTAACAAAAAGGCCTGCGCATTAAAAGCCGTGTCGCGCCGTAGCGTTCATCCGGCCGGCGAGGTTTGGGTGCGGATATCCTGGGCCGTACGCCGCAGTGCGACCAGAAATTTCGCTTTGGCCGCGGCCTCGTCGATGGTGCCCGAGATCGTATTGATGCTGATCGCCGCGACCACCTTGCCGGCGTGGTCGCGTACCGGAACGGCGATGCCGCAGATCGCGGGATCGAGTTCGCCATCGACCCAAGCGTAGCCCTGCTCGTCCGTCAGCTGCAATTGTTCGGCAAGCGCATCGGCATCGATGACGGTGCGCGGGGTCACCTTTTTCAACTCGGCTGTGGCCAGATAATGCGCGCGCGGCTCTGCCGGCAGCGCTGCCAGCAACACGCGGCCGAGCGACACCAGATGCGCCGGCAGCCGGCTGCCGACGCCGAGATTGGCCGACAGGATCCGCCGCGCCGGCAGCCGCAGCGCATAGACGATCTCGGTTTCGTCGAGCACCGCCAGCGCGCAGGATTCGCCAATCTCGTTGCGCAGACCCTCCAGCGCGCGCTGCGCATAGCCCCAATAGGGCAGGGCGTTCAGATAGGACAGGCCCAGCCCGAGCGCCCGGGGTCGCAGGCTGAAGTAGCGTCCGTCGGCCTCGCAGTATTTCAACGCCACCAGCGTCGTCAGCATCCGCCTGGCCGTGGCGCGGCTGAGCTCCGCAACGTGGGCAACCTCGGACAGCGTATGTCGCCCCGGCGGCAGGCCGAGCGCTTCCACAACGGCAAAGCCGCGGGCAATCGACCGTACGAAGCCGTCGCTCTCCTTGACCATGAAGTTTCTCCCGGGCTTGCCAGTGGCAAAAATCCCGCTCTATAATGTTCACAAGGCGGCTATAAAGTTCGCCTAGCGAACAATATTGGAGAGGGCGCCATGGCGCAAGCGAAAGCTTTCGAGACCGATTTCTGGAAGGACGCCAATCTACGCAAGGTCTGGGACGACATCGTCCCGGGCGAGCCGCGCAAGACGCTTCCCTATGTCCTGACCCGGGAAGCCATCGAACTGTACTGCCGCTCGGTCGGCGAGACCCACCCGCTGTATTTCGACGAGGCCTATGCCAGGACGACGCCGTTCGGCGGCCTGATTGCGCCGCCGTCGATTCACATCCTGCTGATGTTTTCCTGTACGCCGGCCGACGACTGGATGCGTACCCCCGGCACCGTGAATGCCGGCCAGTCGTGGAGCTACAACAAGCCGGCGCGGCCGGGCGATACCATCACCCTGCAGGCCCGTGCGCTCGACAAGTTCATCAAGCGCGAGCGGCTGTTCGTCGTCCATGACAACGTGTTCTTCAACCAGCACGGCGACGTCATCTGTTCCGGCCGCGGCCACACCATCCGGCCGATGTGAGAAAGAAAAGGATTTGAACATGACGATGACATTCGACTCGCTGTCCATCGGCGATACCATCGACGGCCCGGCCTTTCCGGTTTCACGGGAATCGATCCGGTTGTTCTGCGACGGATCGCTCGACTACAATCCGCTGCATCTCGACGACGACTACATGAAGAACAATTTCGGCAAGACCAATTTTGGCGGCATTATCATGCATGGCATGAACAATTTCGGCCTGATCACCCGCATGATCACCGACTGGGCCTATCCCGCCGGGGCGGTGCACCGCAGGCTGGAAACGCGCTGGGTCAAGCCGGTGAAGCCGGGCGACACCATCCAGCCCGTTGGTATCATCAAGGCCAAGCAGAGCACCGAGCGCTCGCGCTGGGTGCTGATCGATGTGCTGGTTCGCAACCATAACGACGAAAAAGTAGCCATCGGTGAGGCGATGGTTGAGTTTCCGCTGACGGCCTAATGGTAGTTGCGACCTAAGTCGCGCACCTCAAAAAAGACAGGGATCGAAATGGAGAAGCTCGCAGGGCTGGCGTTTTCGTGTCTATTGCTCGCGTGCGGCGGCGTCGCCGGCGCACGGGCGCAGGGTGTTCCGGCCGGACAGGTCCGGATCATTGTGCCGTTTCCGGCCGGCGGCACCACCGACATCCTGGCGCGCTTCGTCGGCCAGTATCTCGGCGACAAGCTCGGCGTCATAGCCGTCATCGAGAACCGGGCCGGCGCTTCGGGCACGATCGGCTCCGAGGCGGTGGCGAAATCGCCGGCCGACGGCAGCGTGCTGTTACTCACGGCGACGCATCACGTCATCAACCCCAGCCTGCGCCGCAATCTGCCCTATGATACGCAAAAAGACTTCTCGCCGATTGCGGTGGTCGCCACAGCGCCCAACGCACTGGTGGTGTCGAAGGATTTTCCAGCGCGCAGCGTCGCCGAATTGATCGCGATGGCGAAGCGCGAACCGGGCAAGCTGTCGTTCGGCTCCAGCGGCATTGGCGGCGCCAATCACCTGTCCGGCGAATTGTTCAAGCAGATGGCCGACATCAAGATCGAGCACATTCCCTACAAGGGGGCGGCGCCAGCGATGAATGACCTGATCGGCGGGCACATTCCCATCATGTTCGACACCCTGCCGACCGTGCTGCCCGCTGCGGAAGGCGGCACCATTCGGGTACTGGCGGTGACCAGCCTGCAGCGCGCGGCCGCATTGCCCGATGTGCCGACCTTGGACGAGGCGGGCGTGAAGGGCTTTGAGGCCACCGCCTGGTTCGGGCTCTATATGCCCAGGGCGGAGGGCAATCCGGCCTATCTCAGACTGGTGCGGGCGATGCAAGAAATTCTGGTGACGCCGGCGATCCGAGAGAAATTCGCGACTCAAGGTGTCGAGCCCGGCAAGTTGACCGGAACCGAGTTTGCCGGCTTCGTCGATTCGGAGATTAAAAAGTGGAACGCGGTGGCACGTGCCGCCAATGTCCCCCAAGAATGACCTTCCCGACGCAGAGCCACGACCGCAGTAATTTGCGTCCCACGCGAAATGGCGCCGGATATAGCCGCTCTGGCGGTCCGACGCCTCTGCTTCGGATTGACAATTGACCCTGCAATGGCCTAGAAACCGCGCGTCCCGGGCGGCTTGCCGTCGTCGGGGCTGATCCCATTTTGCACACTTTCGGCCTGTCGCGTACGGCCTTTCAAGAATTCAGGACCAGACCCATGAAAGTCCGTAACTCGCTGAAGTCGCTCCGCGCCCGTCATCGCGACAACGTTCTGGTCCGTCGCAAGGGCCGCGTCTACGTGATCAACAAGGTGCAGCGTCGTTTCAAGGCCCGCCAGGGTTGATCCGCGACTGATTCCGCGCTGATCGGCTCTCGATCGCGCGAAATACTCCGATATCACGGCTGTGTGACGCGCTGCTGCTTTGCAGCGCGTTTTTTCGCGTCTACACTTTGCGGATGGCACCTCGAGTCCTGACCGTCGTTTTTGAAATTCTGCTCACCGCGCTGCTTGCTGCTGCGCCCGTCCAGGCACAGATCCGCGAGCGCAGCGTGCCGCCGCCCGATTCGCAGAAAAAGCTGCCCGAACCGCCCGCCAAGCTGCCCAAAGTCGGCGCCGACAAGACCCGCGGGCTGGATTTCCTGTTTGGCGCGCTGAAAGTGGCGCCGGATGACGCCAGCGCCAGGCATGTCGAGGCCCGGATCTGGGCGCAGTGGAGCCAGACCTCCAGCGACACCACCGCTTTGCTGATGTCCCGCGCCAAGACCGCGATGGAGGCCAAGCAGGTCGATGTCGCGCTGAAGCTCTTGACCGCCGTGGTCAAACTCCGCCCGGATTACATCGAGGGCTGGAACCGCCGCGCCACGATCTATTATCTGCAGAACGACTACACCCAATCCCTGCAGGACATCGAGCAGGTGCTGGTACGCGAACCCAGGCATTTCGGGGCGCTGGCCGGGCTCGGCATGATCATGCAGGAACTCGGCGACGATAAGCGCGCGCTGGACGCGTTCCGCAAGGCGCTGGCCGTCAATCCGCGGCTGGAAAAAGTGCCGGATCTGGTCAAGACCCTTACCGAAAAGGTCGAAGGCCGCGATATTTGAGGCTTCGACCATTTGGTCGGTATCCCGATAGTCGTTTCGGGGCATCCAAATCTATCCCGCATTGCAATAAAAACGACCTCGGACGCTCGGACCGGCAAACTTCTGACACGCAAGGCTGGGAAACAGCCTGGTGATCTGGAAGGGATTTCATGCTGCTCAAAGCCGTCTCCATCGTCGTGTTCGCCTGCCTGTTGTCGATAGCTCCGGTTTCTGCCCAGCAGGCGGCGCCTGCCGCCAAAGCCGCCGCTCCCGCAGCATCGACGTTGACGCCGGAGCAGGCCAGCCGGGCGCTGGAGACGCTGCAGGACGACGGCAAGCGCAACCAGATGATCGAGACGCTGCGCGCCATCGCGCAGACGGCGCCGGGTGCCAAGGCTTCGGGTGCCAAGGCTTCGGATGCCAAGCCTGCCGATGCCAAGCCTGCGGACAGCAACGAAGCCAAACCCGAAGCCAAGCCGGCGATCCCCTTGGCCGACGACAGCCTGGTCGCCCAGTTGCTGCTGACGGTGTCGCAACAGATCACGGAAACCGGTCGCGACATTGCGGATGCCGTTCGCTCGGTCGTGCGCTTCCCGGTGCTGTGGCACTGGCTGCAGCGCACCGCGGAGGATCCTGCTACTTATAATCTCCTGATCGATATCGCCTGGAAGCTGGCGCTGATCTTCGGCGTGGCACTCGCGCTCGAGTGGCTGGGGCATCGCCTGCTGCAACGGCCGCTGGCCGCGCTGGAGCGGCGTATTCCTTATTCCGCCCGCGCGCCTGCGCGGGTAATCGAGCGGATCGATCCGCCATCCTCCACCGCCGACCTTTCCGAGGTGCCTGATCTGCACCGTCGCCATCGCAGCCTGACCCGGGCATGGCAATCGCTGGTGCGGCTGCCCTTTGTGCTCGGGCGCCTGCTGCTCGAATTGCTGCCTGTGGTGGTGTTTGCCGGTACTTCCACGCTGATCCTCGGCACCGAGATTGGCGACGCCGGCGTAACGCGTCTGGCGATCCTGGCGATCGTCAACGCCTATGTGTTCGCCCGTGTGTTCGTCTGCATGGTCCGCGCCCTGTTCGGCCCGCTCAGCCTGTTCACGATGCGCGAGGAGACCGCGGCCTATATCGAGATCTGGACGCGCCGCATCGTCGCGCTCGGCGTCACCGGCATCGCTTTTGCCAATGTCGCGCTGCTGCTCGGCCTGTACCGCGGCGGCTATCTGGCGATCATCCGGCTGGTGATGCTGGCGGTGCATCTGCTGGTGGTCGTCGTCATCCTGCAATGCCGCCGCCCTGTCGCCAAGGCGATCCGCGCGCCATCGGGGGCGACCGGCATTCCCAGCCTGATCCGCAATCGCTTCGCCAGCCTGTGGCACGTGCTGGCGATCGCCGTGGTGATGGCGCTGTGGGCCGTATGGGCGCTGAGCATTCGAAACGGCTATGCGCTGATGCTGCAGTATTTCGTCGGCACCATTGTCGTGGCGCTGCTGACGCGGCTGGCCTCGATGGTCGTGCTCAGCCTGATCGACCGTGGTTTCCGCATCAAGCCGGACATCCTGCAGCGCTTTCCGGGACTGGAGACGCGGGCCAACCGCTATTTGCCGCTGCTGCGCCGTGTCGTCGGCATCGTCATCGGCGTAGTCGGCTTCATCGCGTTGCTTGAGGTCTGGGGCGTCAATGCGCTGGTGTGGTTCTACGGCGGACAGATCGGCGGTCGCGTCGTCTCCGCGGTGGCCACGGTCGGCATTGCAGCATTGGTGGCGGCCGCGATCTGGGAAGGCAGTAATGCGCTGATGGACCGGCAACTCACTTTGCTGACGCGGAATTCGCATTTCGCCCGCGCGGCCCGGCTGCGGACCTTTCAGCCGATGCTGCGAACGACGCTGCTCTGCGTAATCCTGGCGGTCGTCGCCCTGACGGCGCTGAGTGAGATCGGCGTCAACGTGGCACCATTACTGGCCGGCGCCGGCATTCTCGGTATCGCGATCGGCTTCGGTTCGCAGAAACTGGTGCAGGACGTCATCACCGGGCTGTTCCTGTTGCTGGAGAACACCGTGCAGGTCGGCGACACCGTCACCGTGTCCGGCCTCTCCGGCGTGGTCGAGAATGTTTCGATCCGCACCATCCGGCTGCGCGCCGGCGATGGCGCCGTGCACATCATTCCGTTCAGCGCGGTGACGACCATCACCAATGCCAGCCGTGGCGCCGGCAATGCCGCCGTCAGCGTCAACGTGGCCTACAAGGAAGATACCGACCGCGCCGGCCAGATACTCAAGGACATCGCGCTGCAGATGCGCCGTGAATCCGAGTTCAAGCCGCTGATGCGCAGCGACCTGGAATTGTGGGGTGTCGACAAGGTCGATGGCGCCATGGCGACGCTGGTCGGCCAGATCCGCTGCACGGATTCTGGGCGCTGGTCGGTGCAACGTGAGTTCAATCGCCGCATGAAACAAACATTCCAGGAAGCCGGAATCCAGATTGCAACCCCCGGCCAGACCATCCTGATGCAGGTTCCGTCACCGTCGGACGACATCGACGCCGCCCCCGAAGCGACGCCAGCACGCCAGCTGGCGGGACGGGCGGGTTGAACTATCACCCGCCGCCTTCCTGAAGCGGCATTACTGCCGCTCCTTACAGTTGGCTCAGTGCAACGCCGAATTTCCGGGATGCGCCGAGCCGTGCGCGGCGCGCGCATACATCTGCTGCAGTTGGGCTTCGAGCTGCTCGTTGACGATCAGAAGTGCCTTCAGCGCGCCGCGCAGATCTCCATCGCAGCTGGCGATAATGTGATCGATAGCGGCCTCGGTCGGTTCGGACATGGAAGTGCTCCGGTTGCTCGTCGTTTCGCTAACTTCGAAGCAGCGTAGCTGTTCCGGACGGCGATGAATGGCGCTGCATTCAGCGCGCCAGATGGCGCAGCCGCAAATCGCGCCTATATCAGCCCGATCAATCCATACGGACTGCTTCGGTGAGAAAATTCGTGATTGTACTGCTGGCTCTGCTTGTCATTCCGCTCGGCGTGTCGGCGGCAAAATATTATTGGTTCGGCGACCGCTCGGTGAACTGGCAGAGCGCCGACCGTTCCAGCGCGGGGCTGCTGCCGCAACCATCGGCCCATCCGGAGGCGCTGGTCCGTGTCTTTGCCGCCCGCACGGTGCGCTGGCGCGGCATCTTTGCTGTGCACAGCTGGATCGTATTCAAGGAAAAGGGCGCGTCGCGCTACACCCGCTATGACTACACGGCCTGGGGCGAGCCGATCCGCGTCAACGGCTTTGCCGCCGACGGCCGCTGGTTCGGCGACGAACCGATGGCGATTGCTGCGGCCGAGGGCGATGCCGCAGCCGCCATGATTCCGAAGATACAGGCGGCGATCGCCCAGTATTCCTGGCGGGCCTACGGCGACTATCGCGCGTGGCCGGGGCCGAATTCCAACACCTTCGTTGCCGCGGTGATCGCCGCCGTGCCGGAATTGCGTGTCAGCCTGCCGCCGACTGCGATCGGCAAGGACTATCCGTGGAACGGCGAGGCGTTCGGCTGGACCCCGTCGGGCACCGGCGTGCGGGCGACGCTGGGCGGCTATCTCGGCCTCACGGTCGGCTGGGTGGAAGGGCTGGAGCTCAATCTCCTTGGCGCGGTATTCGGCCTCGATCTTCGACGCCCGGCGATCAAGCTGCCGGGCATCGGCCGACTCGGTCTCAGCGCATGAGCGGCGGCAGACGAAACCCAATCAGCTCTGCGGCGTAGTTGAGGGGTGCGCAAACTCCCCCGGAAAACTCTCATGATCACTCTGACTGTGGTGGCCACGCTGGCCGTGCTGGCGCTGGTCACGCAGGCCGGCGTCTATTTTTTCGAACGCAAATATCCGGCGCAGGGCCGCTTTGTCGATGTGGCGGGCGGACGGCTGCATGCCGTCGAGATCGGCCCGCAAGACGCGAAGGGGCCGCCGATCGTGCTGATCCACGGCGCCACCTCCAGCCTGGAAACGATGCGGCTGCCGCTCGGCAACCGACTTGCGAAGGACCACCGCGTGATCCTGATCGACCGGCCCGGTTTCGGCTGGAGCACGCGTGACGAACTCAGCAACTCATCGCCCGCGATGCAGGCCAGAATGATCGATGAAGCGCTCGGCAAGATCGGCGTCGATCGCGCCATCGTCGTGGTGCACTCGCTGGCCGGCGCGCTCGGAGCGCTGCTCGCGCTGGATCATCCGCATCGCATCGAGGGCCTGGTGATGCTGGCCGGGGTAACGTACCCGTGGCCGGGCGGCGTCGGCACCTACAACGAGGTGGTTACCACGAAAGTGATCGGACCGCTGCTCGCTAGCACGATCACGCTGCCGCTCGGTTATTTCATGACCGATATCGGTGGCCGGGCCGTGTTTGCGCCGCAGATCATGCCCGCGAACTATATCGAGAACACAGCGACGCCTCTGGTGCTGCGACCCCGCAATTTTCTCGCCAATGCCTGGGATCTGGTGAGGCTGAAACCGGCGGTCGCCGAGCAAGCCCCGCGCTACCGTGACATCCGGGTGCCGACCGTCATTATCGCCGGATCCGCGGACACGATCGTTTCGACCGACATCCATTCCCGGCGGTTTGCCGCTGCCGTTCCGGGTGCGAAACTGATCGTGCTGCCGAACGTTGGGCATATGGTGCAGGACGCCGCTCCGGATCTGATCTGCCGTGAGATCGAAAGTATGATTTCGGCGGCTGACATAAAACCGAAGGCGGCGACGCGCTAGCGTTATCCCGATCGAACCGCAACCACATCAGGAGATTTGCATGAGCACGACTTTCGGATCGGCCAAATGGAAGGGCGGCATCAAGGATGGCGTCGGATCAATCTCGACCAAGAGCGGCGCGCTGGCGGATTATCCCTACGGCTTTGCCAGCCGGTTCGAGGGCAAGCCCGGCTCCAATCCGGAGGAACTGATCGGTGCGGCCCACGCTGCCTGTTTCACGATGGCGCTGTCGCTGATCCTCGGCGAAGCCAAGCTCACGGCGGAGTCGATGGAGACCAAGGCCGACGTGACGCTCGAAAAAGACGGCGAAGGTTATGCCATCAAAAAGGTGCACCTGACGCTGTCCGCCAAGGTGCCCGGCGCCGATCAGGCCAAGTTCGACGAACTGGCGATGATGGCCAAGGCGGGCTGTCCGGTGTCGAAGCTGCTGAAGGCGGATATTACGCTGGATGCGAAGCTGGTGAGCTGAGGCAGTAGCCAAACACTTCGTTGTCACCCGCGCAGGCGGGTGATCCAGTAATCGACGCTGTCCAGGCTTTGTCACCGGCCGCGCCTGTTACTGGATCGCCCGGTCAAGCCGGGCGACGACAGTGAGTTTGTGGCGGTGCCGCGCTACGGCACTGCCGTTCTGCGGCTCTACGGCTTGGCCCCCGGCGTTGCCGGCGGCAACGCGGTGCCCGGCGGGCCGCCCGGCGCATTGGGCACGCCGGGAAAACCCTGGCCGGGCGGCCCGACCGGTCCGGGCACGCCGGGCAGCCGCGGCGGCTGCTTCTCATTGGTCTCGGTCAACTGCACGGTCCAGGCGCGCTGTTCGCCGGTATCGACCTCGAAGAAGCCGGTGCGGTCGAATCCGCGCGCCAGGCAGTTTTCGGTGCCCTTGATGGTAAATTCCTTGTCACGCGAGCACATGAACGCCTGGCCCGACCATTCGCCGCCGCGGTCATAGTCCAGCGCGTAGATGTAATAGAACCGCGCCACCAGCGTGCCGCGCAGCAGCGTCTCGCAGGCCCGCGAGGACACGTTCCACCAGCCCTCGGTGGTCCAGCCCTCGGCGTCCTTATAGCCAAGCGCGATGCCGACCCGGCTCGACGTGTTGTTGCAGAGCCGGAAGTCCGCCGCGGCGGGGCTGCTCCACAGGCCCATCCAGGCGAGCGCAAGCGCCGGCAGCAGGCCGGCGATCAGGCTGCGTCTCGACACGGGGCGGCGGTACTCAAAATCTGCAATGGTCATTGGTCGACGCTATATCACTTCATTGCCGATTTCGCTTCACCCCGTCGCAACTGTCAACGGTGGTAGAACCCGATGGTGATGGTCGCGTCATGCCCTGACATCTGGCAAATTCTGTGGCCGCGCCCACCTTAGACCGATAGCCTGAACCGACAGCGGCGCAAAGAGCGAGATCACAGCATGGCAGAGATCGACGACAAGACCAGGACCGAACTGGAGGCGGCGGTGTTCCGCCGCCTGGTTGAACATTTGCGCCATCGCACCGACGTCCAGAACATCGACCTGATGAATCTGGCCGGTTTCTGCCGCAACTGCCTGTCGAACTGGATGAAGGACGCCGCCGACGCCCGGAGCGTACCGCTGAGCAAGGACGATAGCCGCGAGGCGGTGTACGGCATGCCCTATGAGGAGTGGAAGGCGCTGCACCAGGCGCCCGCCAGCGCCGAGCAGCTCGAAGCGATGAAGAAGGCCGCGATCGGGCACTGACGGGAGAGGTCAAGCGGGATCGCGATTCAGACGGCATTAACCGCGTATTATTCCGGGGGTGCTGTGGATGTCGGTGATGGCGGCTTGACCTGAGTCGCCTCACCAATGAAGTGTCATCTCCAGCGACGGGCCCCGATTGGCGCCTGTTCCAGCCTTCCCACATCAGTTTAGGAGTTTTCATGGCCACCTCTGCAGCGTCCGTTCTGGACGATCAGGCGACCCATTCCTTCGCCAAGGACCAGCTCAAGGCTATCGTCGAGCGTATCGAACGGCTGGAAGAGGAAAAGAAGACGATTTCGGACGACATCAAGGACGTCTATGGCGAAGCCAAGGGCAATGGCTACGACGTGAAGGCGCTGCGCACCATCATCCGCATGCGCAAGCAGGACGCCAACGAGCGCGCTGAGCAGGAGACCATCCTGGATACGTATCTCCAAGCGCTGGGGATGCTGTAAACGGCCGTCAACGATTTGATCTTTCCCTCTCCCGCGCGCGAAGCGAAGCTTCGCTAGGTGGGAGAGGGTGGATCGAACCGCGAAGTGGTTCGAGACGGGGGAGGGGGAGCCGCGGACACCGAGTCTAACGCCGCTCATCCGACCGAGCTATCGCGCGGCCACCTTCTCCCGCAAGGGGAGAAGGAAGAAGCAAGCCGGGTCGATTGATAAATGCCGCCCGCGCCTCAGCGCATCGCAGCCGTTCGCATGAAGGCGGTCGTGGTCAGCGTGGCGGCAATCGAGCCGGTGAAGCGTTCGCAGACCAGGCCCATCAGCGGATCTTCCGAGAAGCTCATCGCCACGACATTGTGCGGCTTGACGAAGTGGCTGCGCAGAACGGTGAGGTCGCTGTCGCCCATCACGGTGGAGGACATCGAGGTGGTTGCGGACGGCGCTACGATCATCGCGCGCATCCAGACATTGTCATCCGGAATCGCCGCGGCGGCCAGCCGGGTCGAGACCGATACCACGCGACCCTGCGCCGGGGTGTTCTTGCCAACTACTGTGGTGACGTTGTTGACCGCCATCGGATTGCGCGCCACCGAGGTCGGCCGCATCCCGCGCGGCATCGGCGCGGAAGCGGTCACCACCTGCGGGCGATCGGGCGCGGACGCTGCGGGGGCATAGGCCATCGCCTTCTCGAACATCGACGTCTTGTCGGCGGCGACGTTGGCCGGCTGCGGATCGACGGCGTTGGCGAGCGCCTGGCGGGCGGTGAGGGCGGCGACGAGCTGCGGCGCCGCCTGCTTCGGCACCGCCGGCATGTCATCCCAGAAGCCGCGCGCATTGATGATGTCGGCGGGTGACTGCGGCCTTGAGCCTGCGATGTCGCCGGGCGGTCGCGGCAGCGGGTTGCCGTCCGACGCCATCTTCGGGGCGGGGGCGGGGCCCGGCGTCGGCAAGGACGGCATGTCGGCTGACGCGACCTGGAAGCTCGCGGTGCGGGCCGGCTTGGCGCGCGGCATCGGCACGGGTTCGGATTTCTCCGGCGCTGCCGCGGCCATCAGGCTGGCCTGAGAAGGCTTGGTCGGAGCGATCGCGGGGGCTGCGCCCTCGTCATCGTCGTCATTCCCCGCCTTGCCCTTGAACAGCGAGGTGAACAGGCCGGGCTTGTTCTTCGCCAACGAAGCATCGTCGCCATCGCCGCGCTTCTCGATATCGGCCATCGCGAGCTGATAGCCCGGCAGCGGCTGGCCATTGGAGGGTACGTGCACGGTGCGGCCGTTCGGGAACACCCGGGCCAGCTGGTCGTGGTTCAGGCGCGGCCAGTGCCGGATGCTGCCGGTGTCGAGATGCACGAAGGGCGAGCCCGAGGTCGGGTAGAAGCCGACGCCGCCGCGCTGCAGGCGAAGCCCGGCGTTGCGGATCTGCTCCAGCGGTACGCCGGGAATGAAGAAATCCATCGCGTGGCCTAGCATGTGCTGGCTGGAACGCGCCACGCCGGAGGAGCGGCGGCGCAGCATCGCGTTGGTGGTGGGGGAACGGTAGGCAGAAATAATCTGGATGGGCTGTTTGGCATCGACGTCGCGGGTGACTTCCCAGAGGATGTCGAACAGCCGGCGGTCCATGTTGGTCTGGTCCTGGCTGCGCCAGTCGCGGAGGAAGTAGTTGATCTTCTTCATCGCGTCTTCGTCGTAGCGGCCACTGCGCTTGAACGTGACGGTCAGGTCTTCGCCGGAATGCGTGTGGTGGAAGGATAGCGTGCGGCTATCGCCCAGCGCGGTGGCGTCATGCACCGTACCGGCCCCGGCCATCAGCAAAACCGACGTCAACCCGGCATGAAAGCCGGCGCGCGACGGCAGCGATGTGAAACGGCGTGCGAAGATAGCCAGCACGTATGAGCCCACCCAGTTCAGTCGAACTCCCCGCGACCCCATGCGGCGGAAGAGCGTGAACACGTCTTAAACAGGGAGGGTTAATCGAGATTTACACCCATCCCCCCAAGTAGAGCGTCAAACCTAATGCCTCGACTATGGCAAAAACTAGCCCGCTGCTGAAAGGCAGATGGAGAATGGTTAACTTTGGTACTGGGGGTAGTCACCAAAAAGGGCTCCGCAAACCTGCGAAGCCCTTGATGTTACAGAGTATTGGCTGTTTTAGCGGGTGACGGTGCGGCGTGGCCGCTGGCCCGGCGCCATCGGCGGCGGGCTGGGCTCGCCGAACAGCCGCTCGAAGAACGATAGGCCGCCGCCGGCGCTGGCCGTGGTGCTGCGGCCGTTGTCATTGAACGCCACGCCCTGCGGGATATCGGCGCGGGGACGCGAATAGCTCGGCTGCGCCTTGGCGACGACGCTCTCGAGGTCCTTGCCCTTGGAATTACGCAGGATCGACAGCATCTGGGCGTCGCGGCCATAGATGTCGGGGCGGGTCTGCAGCTTGCCGGCGTCGTCGACCCAGGTGGTCTGGTAGGTGATGTTGACCGGGATCGGCGTCGGGAATTTAAGGTCGATCTCGCTGCGGCCGTACATCGAGCGGATCTTCTCCGGCGTGTAACGCTCATTCGGCATCGTGATGTTCAGCAGCACCGCGGCATACTGGTCCGGGTTCTGCACGCGCATGCAGCCGTGGCTGAAGGCGCGGACATCGCGCGAGAACAGGTTCTTGTCCGGGGTGTCGTGCTGATAGACGAGGAACTTGTTCGGGAAGTTGAAACGGATGCGGCCGAGCGCATTGGCCTCGCCGGGCGGCTGCGCGATGTGAATGCTGCCGTCGCGGTTACGCGTCAGCTTCAGGCCCATGCGGTCGAGCACGGTGGGGTCCTGCTGCAGAGCCGGCAGGTATTCGTTGTAGATGATCGAGGGCGGCACGTTCCAGGTCGGGTTGACGGTGATGTACTTCATCGTCTCGACCATCAGGGGCGTCGCGTGGTTGCCGACCTTGCCGACCACGACGCGCGTGGTCCAGGCCTGCTGGTCGTTATGCATCACCTTCAGCGTGAAGTCGGGAATGTTGAGCATCACATAGGCGTTGCCGGCCGCCGGCGCGCCGAGCTGGCGCGGCAGCCAGCGCCAGCGCTCCATGTTGACGATCAGCGTGTCGATGTGACGGTCGCGCTTCGGCGTGTTCATGGCGCGCACGGTGGCGTCATCCAGCACGCCGGTGACCTTCAGGTCGCTGCTCGCCTGAAACTTGCGCACGGCGTCGGCGACCGCGGCGTCATACTTGGTGTCGTCGGGATTCTCGACATTGAGCCGGGCGCGAAGCTGCGGCACGCGCGGATCTTCCATCACCGCCACGCTCTGCTTCTTGGTCGGCTTGACGAATTTCAGCGCCGGGCCTTCGGCCACCGGCTGCACGGGCAGGCCGGTTTCGCCGCGCAGTTCGGCCAGCTTTTTCTTCAGTTCGCGATAGGCCTTGTGGGGCGGGTTGTAGCCGGCCAGCGCCGCGGAGGCGTCCTTCGCGGTGGAAACGTTGGCCAGCACCTCGGCCGGATCGACAGGGTGTTCGGGGAAGGCAATATCGCCGGAAATCTGCGACCAGTGCATGCGGCCGCTCTGCGCCTGGCGGGCATAATCCAGCATGTTGGCGGTGAGCTTCAGCTCGGCCTCGGCCAGCGAGTCCGGCGTGTTGGCAAGGGTGAAATCAGGGGCCGGGTAATCGGCCGCGTTGAGGCCGTCGGAGCCGGCGTCCTTGAGGCGCGCCATCACGCTTTTGGCGGTCGCGGTCGGCATGCCGTTCTGGGTCCACAGCGGCGCATAGTTGCGCGCGGTATAGAACTTCTCGACCGCGGCGCGCTCGCCCTTGCGGTCGAACAGCTTCGAGGCTTTGGCGCCGAGCAGTTCGCGAAGCTTCTCGGCGACCGGCTGTTCGGAGGCGGCGACGGTGGTCGCGGGCGTGGTGACGTCCCTGGCCTGTTCCTTGACGGGTTCGGCAGCCGGCACCGCGGCAGGGGTTGTCGCCGTGACCGGGGCGGGCGATGCGGCCGGTGTCGGCGCGACCGCCGTGTCGGCTGGCTTAAGCATGTCGGGCGAAGTCGCGCCGACGGTGGTGTCCAGAGCTTTCGCTGCGTCAGGTACAGACGCGGTGGGGTCGGCCTTGAAGTCGCTCGCGGTCGGCGGCGCGATATCGACGGGTTCGGGCTTCGGCACGGCGGCGTCGATGGCGAGCTCGGACACGCTGTCGCGCGGCGAGGGAGACTGCGCGAAAGCGGCGCCGGCGGAGACTGTCAGGAACGTCGCGGCGACCGCCATCAAGACGCGGTCAAATCCGGAGCGGCGATTCGAGTAGTCACGCATTCTCGTACCTCTTGGCTGAAGCTGCCCGGCATGGACCAGCATCGGTCGTCTGATTCATCGAATTCTGCTGAAGCGCCCGCGCTATCAGTCCGCACGCCACGATTCCCACGCAGACGATACACGCCCGGTACGAGCGACCGGGGCTGTTCAAGGTGCTAGCAACAAACTGACTTCAATACGTCTCTTTTGCAACGAATTACGCCGTTTTGACGGGCGCTTTTGGTCGCTGTGTCACTGCGCCGCCACGGTTTTGGTTCCCGTTGCGGCGCCGTCCATGCTCCATCGTGCAGCTGCGGCGCGTCAGTCAGTTCCTTCCGATTCGAGACTCGCGGCCTCCTTCGCGGCCGCTTCGTCGAGCTTGCGGTATAAGGTCGAGCGGCCGATCTTGAGCCGGCGTGCGACTTCCGACATCTGGCCGCGGTAATGCGCAATCGCAAAGCGAATGATCTCGGACTCGATCTCCTCCAGCGGGCGAACCTCGCCCGATTGCGTCAGCATGCCCAGGCTGCCAGCCGGCCACGGCGGGAAGGGCGTCGTCTCGCCACCTGGCGCAATCGCAGGCGCGGAGGTGAAAGCCGGCTCCATCAGCAGCGCCTCGCTTGGCTGTTCTGCGATCGAGGGGGCGTGGGCCGCGGCATGCGGAAAATCGTCGAGGCCGAGCTGGTCGCCTTCGCTCATCACCACGGCGCGGTAGATCACATTCTCAAGCTGGCGGATGTTGCCGGGCCATTCCAGTTGCGCCAGCCGGGTCATCGCCTCGCCGGAGATGCCGGTGATGTGGCGGTTTTCCTCGGCGCAGAAGCGGGCGAGGAAATGCCGCAGCAGATGCGGGATGTCCTCGCGGCGCGCGCGCAGCGGCGGGATCGTGACCGGCAAAACGTGCAGGCGGTAGAACAGGTCCTCGCGAAAATGGCCGCCCTTGACGCGATCGAGCAGCTTGCGGTTGGTTGCCGAGATGATGCGGACGTCGACCTTGACCGGCCGGCGACCGCCGACGGCTTCCACCGAGCCTTCCTGCAACGCGCGCAGCAGCTTGACCTGCGCGGCGAGCGGCAGCTCGCTGACCTCGTCGAGAAACAGCGTGCCGCCGGAGGCCTCGACGAACTTGCCGAGGTGGCGTTCGGTAGCGCCGGTGAACGAGCCCTTCTCATGGCCGAACAGGATGGACTCGACGAGGTTGTCGGGGATCGCGCCGCAATTGACCGCGACGAACGGCTTGCTGCTGCGCTCGCCGGAGCCATGGATGGCGCGCGCGAACAGTTCCTTGCCGACGCCGGATTCGCCTTCGATCAGCACCGGAATGGTGGAGCTGGCCGCCTTGCGCGAGGTGCGCAGCACCGCGTCCATGGCGGCCGAGCGGGTAATGATGTCCCGGAACGTCAACCGGCCTTCGCGGCTGTGCTTGATGCGCTGCAATTCGCCCTTCAGCGCACTGGCGTTGAGTGCGTTGCGCAACGACACCTGCAGCCGCTCGACGCCGACCGGCTTGACCACGAAATCATGCGCGCCGGCGCGCATCGCCGACACCACATTGTCGATGCCGCCATGCGCCGTCTGCACGATGACGGGAACGTTCAGGCCGGCGTCGCGGATCTTGGTCAGGACGCCCATGCCGTCGAGGCCGGGCATCACCAGATCGAGCACCACGGCGTCGATCGCGGGCGCGTCGCTGTCGGTCAGCCGCGCCATGGCAGCGTCGCCGGAATCGACCACGACGACGTCGTAACCGCAGCGCTGCACCATGTTCTCGACAAGACGCCGCTGCACGGCGTCATCATCGGCGACGAGGATACGTTCGGCCATAGATACTCCAAAGCGGGAATTGTCCCGAATTGGAGCACCATGGCGATGAAAGCCTTAAAGCTTTCATAACGTTGCGACGTCGCCGGTCAGCGGGCCGAAAGGCTCGCTGTGGCGTGGGGCCACACTTCGAGCGCACCGCGATAGATCATGTCGCCGGCCACATAAAGAATGATGGCGAGGCCGACATAGGCGATCCAGCGATGGTTCTGCAGCAGCTTGGCGATGAAGCTGGCGGCGAGGCCCATCAAGGCGATCGACAGCACGAGGCCGAAGATCAGGACGTTGGGGTGGTCGCGCGCGGCACCGGCCACGGCGAGCACGTTGTCCAGCGACATCGAGACGTCGGCCAGCGTGATCTGCCAGATCGCCTGGCCGAGCGTCTTGCGCGGACCGGTCGGCGTGCCGTCGGCATTGAGCTGGTTGTCCAACGCGTCGATGTCGTGCTCGTGGCCGGCTCGCAGCTCGCGCCACATCTTCCAGCACACCCACAGCAGCAGCACGCCGCCGGCGAGCAGCAGGCCGATGATCTGCAGGAGTTGCACCGTGACGCTGGCGAAACCGATGCGGAGCACGGTGGCGGCGATGATGCCGATCAGGATCGCACGGCCGCGCTGCTCCTTGGGCAGGCCGGCGGCGGCGAGGCCGATCACAATCGCGTTGTCGCCGGCCAGCACGAGGTCGATCATGATGACCTGCAACAGCGCCGCTAATGCATCAGAGGAAAAAAGTTCAGTCATTGGGGCCGCTCCGTTTTGAAACGTCCAGTCCGACATCACAGCTCGTATGAACTGCCAGAGGGGCCCGGGCCTGGACGTGATAGGCGCAACGCGTCGCGTTGGCGGGATGGTGGTTAGTCGGGTTGCTCCGAAAAGCAAACAAGCCGGACTATCTGCTCAGGCTCTATCAGAAGTGTGATGGCGACGCCAACAAAGGTCAGCACGCCTGCTACATCGTACCACAGGGGACGAACATCGCGCCGGCAAAGCATGGTGATACCAGCCGTCGTGGCGGCGATCGCAAACAGCAGCGTGGCTACGGCCGGTGCCAAGGCGTCGAGCGGCAGCATCGCGCGCAACGCCAGCGCCGCCATCAGTGTGACCAGCAGAACCGCCGCGAAAAGCTGCATCGGCCGTCCGGTCGAAGCGACCGGTGGATCTGCGAGGGGGCTGCGGTCCAGGAAGGCCATGCTGCATCTCGTCGCGTCCGGCGGCGTTCACGCAGCACGCCGATCATGCTACGACTAGTCGTCGGTTGGATCAATTCAAACTGGATAGTTTCGTAATCATGAAACTACGTAAGAAGCAAGCGAAGTTTGCCGCGGCCGAGCCGGCCAAGCCGGTTCCGGAAGCCAGGATGCTGCGCAAGCAGGCCGGCGACTGGCTCAAGCAGAAGCGCGCCGAGGCCGGCCTGTCGCAGGTCGATCTCGCGGCCCGGCTCGCCCTCAAATATTATACCTTCATCTCGCAGGTGGAGAACGGCTTCAGCCGGGTTCCGACCGACCTGATGCAGGCCTGGGCGATGCATCTGGGGCTCGAGCCCGCCGCCTTCGCCAAACACCTGCTGATTAATTACGAGCCGGAACTGCATCGGCTGCTGTTCGGGACATCAGAAAAATGACCGTCATCCCCTTTGAGCGCCCATCCATCGCCGGGGCCTGGAGCGAGGCCGAATTGAACGTCGTCGAAGGCGCGCTAGGCCGCCTGCGTGACGGCGAGTGGGACACCGGCCTCACCGAAATGGGCGACGCGCAGCTGTATCTCCTGGCACCGCGCCCCGACCAGGCCTGCGAACTCTGTGTGTCGCGGGTCGGCGGACGCTACATCCTGGAGGACGGCAATGGCCGGCTGCTGTTCGAGCACCGCAGCCTGCTGCTGGTGGCGATGCACGCCAGATCCGCGCTGCGCATCACGCGCTGGTCACTTGTGGGGCGCGTCGTTGTGGTGTGGTGTACGATTCGCGCTGCGATCCACGATCGCGTCGAGCCCTTGCTCGGCGAAAGCGAGGAATTGCTGGCGCAGTTGACGCCGCAATTGACCGCCTTCGTGTGACGACGATGCCAAACTGAAAGTGCCCATGTCGAAATCTGCGATGTCGAAATCTGCCCCCGCCCGCACGACCAAAGTAGCCCGCAAGCCCGTTGTGGCCACGAAAACGGCCGGCAAGGCCGCCAGCAAGTCGGCGGCGAAATCCTCGCCAAAGGCTGCGGCCAGGGCGAAGCCGGCGAAGCTGCCGGAGTGGAATCTGGCGGATCTCTATTCGGCGATCGATGCCCCTGAGATCGCGCGGGATCTCGACCGGATCGACGCGGACTGCGCCTCGTTCGAGGCCGACTTCAAGGGCAGGCTGGCGACCGAGACGGCCAAGGCCGGCGGTGGTGCCTGGCTGGCGGGTGCGGTGAAGCGCTATGAGGCGATCGACGATCTTGCCGGACGGCTGGCCTCCTATGCCGGGCTGATCCATGCCGGCGACAGCGTCGACCCGGCAATCTCGAAATTCTACGGCGACATTTCCGAACGCCTCACCGCGGCCTCGGTGCACCTGCTGTTCTTCGGGCTCGAACTGAACCGCGTAGACGACGCCGTGATCGAAGAGGCGATGCAGACGCCGGAACTTGGCCACTACCGGCCGTGGATCGAGGACAGCCGCAAGGACAAGCCGTACCAGCTCGAGGACCGCGTCGAGCAGCTGTTCCACGAAAAATCCCAGACCGGCTACGGCGCCTTCAACCGATTGTTCGACCAGACCATCTCGGGCCTGCGCTTCAAGGTGGCCGGCAAGGATCAGGCGATCGAGCCGACCCTGACCCTGCTGCAGGACCGTCAGCCTGCCAAGCGCAAGGCGGCGGCGCAGGCGCTGGCAAAAACCTTCAAGGCCAACGAGCGCACCTTTGCGCTGATCACCAACACGCTCGCCAAGGACAAGGAAATCTCCGACCGCTGGCGCGGCTTCGAAGACGTCGCAGATTCCCGCCACCTTTCCAACCGCGTCGAGCGCGAAGTGGTCGATGCGCTGGTAAGCTCGGTGCGCGCCGCCTATCCGAAGCTGTCGCATCGCTACTACGCATTGAAGGCGCGCTGGTTCGGCAAGAAGAAGCTGGCGCACTGGGACCGCAATGCGCCGCTGCCCTTCGCCGCCACCGGCAACATCCCCTGGGCCGAGGCGCAGGACATGGTGCTGACCGCCTATACGGCGTTCTCGCCGGAGATGTCGGCGATCGCCAAGCGCTTCTTCACCGACCGCTGGATCGACGCCTCGGTGCGGCCCGGCAAGGCGCCGGGCGCGTTCTCGCATCCGACCACGCCGTCGGCGCATCCCTATGTGCTGATGAACTACCAGGGCAAGCCGCGCGACGTGATGACGCTGGCGCATGAACTCGGCCACGGCGTGCATCAGGTGCTGGCCGCGAAGAACGGCGCGCTGATGGCGCCGACGCCGCTGACGCTGGCCGAGACGGCGTCCGTATTCGGCGAAATGCTGACCTTCAAGCGGCTATTGTCGCAGACGAAGAATGCGAAGCAGCGCCAGGCGCTGCTGGCCGGCAAGGTCGAGGACATGATCAACACCGTGGTGCGGCAGATCGCGTTCTATTCCTTCGAGCGCGCCATCCACACCGAACGCCGGAGCGGTGAATTGACCGCCGAGCGGATCGGCGAGATCTGGCTGAGTGTGCAGCAGGAAAGCCTCGGGCCGGCGATCGAGATCAAGCCGGGCTACGAGAGCTTCTGGGTGTACATCCCGCACTTCATCCATTCGCCGTTCTACGTCTACGCCTATGCGTTCGGCGATTGCCTGGTGAACTCACTCTATGCCGTCTACGAGAACGCCCAGGAGGGCTTTGCCGAACGCTATCTGGCGATGCTCGCCGCCGGCGGCACCAAGCATTATTCCGAACTGCTGATGCCATTCGGGCTCGACGCCAAGGACCCGACCTTCTGGGACGGCGGGCTGTCGGTGATCTCCGGGATGATCGATGAGCTGGAGGCGATGGGGTAGCTAAATCTCGTATTACATCTGTTGAACATCGTGAAAGGATGCGTTATACAATTGTATAACGCATCCTTTTCTTTGGGACGGCCAGTATGACGATGAAAATTGAAATCAAGAAGATCGGCAATTCCGACGGCCTGCTACTGCCCAAGGAATTGATGCAGCGGCTCGACCTCAAGCGGGGGCAGGAGCTCCATGTGACGGAGTTGGCGGGCGGTGGCTTGCAGTTGATGCCATACGACCCTGACTTCGAAGAGACGATGAAGATTGCCGACCAGACGATGGACCAATACCGGGACACGCTCGCAGCGCTTGCAAAATGATCGGGGCGTCACATGGACCAGAAGGAGCCGCGCTGGATTACCTATGAGCAGGCGATTGCTATTCATGGCGCGCAACTGCGCCGTTTTGGCGGTGCGCCTGGGTTGCGGGACGAGGGCATGCTGCGATCGGCGCTCGATCGCCCGATCAACAAATGGCAATACGAACAAGCTGAACTAGCGGAGTTGGCAGCGGCCTATGCCTATGGGCTGGCGAAGAACCATGCTTTCGTCGATGGCAACAAGCGGATCGCGTTTCTGAGCCTGCGGATATTTTTGGTGAAGAACGGCATCCAGTTCGATCCAGATCCCGCGCAAGCGACCTCCATCATCCTCTCCCTCGCTGCCGGCGAAGTGAGCGAGGAGAGCCTTACACGCTGGATCCGGGATAACTGGCCGGCATGATGCAGTGCGGTATGCAATGATCGCCGTGGCATGCCAGCATTGTTGCCCTGCTTTGCCAATTGAGCTAATTCCAAGGCAACAATTTATACCGGCTGGAGACGTCCCATGGCTGACCATAGCGAAATCGCCTACACCGCCGCCGACGGCAACGACTATCCTGCCCATGAGCAGACCTATGAAGGCTTCATCGCCCTGGTGAAGTACGGCACCATCGGCGTCGTCGCCATCGTGCTGGGCATGTACATTTTCCTCGTCTGATCCATCGCCGGTTGCGTCGCGCCCGCGGCGCCGTCGCCTGATTTGCTCGCGCGCGCGCATTGCGCCGCCGGAGGCCCCATGAAGATTGCCGTTGCCAAGGAAATCGACGCTGCCGAGCCGCGCGTGGCGATCTCGCCCGACACGGTGAAGAAGTTCAAGGCGCTGGGCGTCGATGTCGCCATCGAGCCGGGTGCCGGCCTGAAGTCCGGCATGCCGGATTCGGACTACACCGCGATGGGCGCGACCATCGAGGCCGATGCGGTCAAGGACGCCGATATCGTCATCAAGGTGAAGCGCCCCGAGGCGGCCGAACTGGCGACCTACAAGCGCGGCGCGCTGGTGGTCGCGATCATGGACCCCTACGGCAACGAGGCCGCGCTGCAGGCGATGGCCGAGGCCGGCGTGTCCAGCTTTGCGATGGAATTGATGCCGCGCATCACCCGCGCGCAGGTGATGGACGTGCTGTCCTCGCAGGCCAACCTCGCCGGCTACCGCGCCGTGATCGAGGCCGCCGAATCGTTCGGCCGCGCCTTCCCGATGATGATGACGGCGGCCGGCACGATTCCCGCGGCCAAGGTGTTCGTGATGGGCGTCGGCGTCGCCGGCCTGCAGGCGATCGCCACCGCGCGCCGGCTCGGCGCCGTGGTCACCGCCACCGACGTGCGGCCTGCCACGAAAGAGCAGGTCGAGTCGCTGGGCGCCAAATTCCTCGCGGTGGAAGACGAGGAATTCAAGAACGCGCAGACCGCCGGCGGCTACGCCAAGGAAATGTCCAAGGAATATCAGGCCAAGCAGGCCGCGCTGACCGCCGAGCATATCAAGAAGCAGGACATCATCATCACCACGGCGCTGATCCCCGGCCGGCCCGCGCCGCGTCTGGTCACCGCCGAGATGGTGGCCTCGATGAAGCCCGGCTCGGTGCTGGTCGATCTCGCCGTCGAGCGCGGCGGCAACATCGAGGGCGCGCGCGCCGGCGAAGTCGCCGACGTGGGCGGCGTCAAGATCGTCGGCTACACCAATGTCGCCGGTCGCGTCGCGGCCTCGGCTTCCAGCCTGTATGCGCGCAACCTGTTCGCCTTCATCGAGACCATGATCGACAAATCGACCAAGGCGCTCGCGGTGAACTGGGACGACGAACTGGTCAAGGCCACCGCCTTGACGAAGGACGGCGCCGTCATCCATCCGAATTTCCAGCCAAAAACTGTTTGAGGACAATCGCCATGGATCACGCCTCGCTGGTCAGCCCTTTCGTCTTTCAGCTTTCGATTTTCGTGCTCGCCGTGTTCGTCGGCTATTTCGTGGTGTGGTCGGTGACACCCGCGCTGCATACGCCGCTGATGTCGGTCACCAACGCGATCTCCTCGGTGATCGTGGTCGGCGCCCTCCTGGCGGTCGGCGTCAACATGGTCGGCAGCGGCGGCGTCTGGGCGCGGCTGTTCGGCTTCGTCGCGTTGATTTTTGCATGCGTCAATATTTTCGGTGGGTTCCTGGTCACGCAGCGCATGCTGGCGATGTACCAGAAGAAAAAGAAGTAAGGGCCACCCGATGAACGCCAATCTCGCCGCCGTCCTGTACCTCGTCGCAGGCGTCCTGTTCATTCTGTCGCTGCGCGGGCTGTCCAGCCCGGCGTCCTCCCGCCAGGGCAACTTCCTCGGCATGGCCGGCATGGTCATCGCGGTGGTCACCACGCTGGCCGCGCACCCGCCGGCCGACGCGCTCGGCTGGGTTCTCGTCGTCCTCGGCATCGCCATCGGCGGCAGCATCGGCGCGGTGATCGCCCGACGCGTGCCGATGACCTCGATGCCCGAACTGGTCGCCGCCTTCCACTCGCTGGTCGGCATGGCCGCGGTGCTGGTCGCGGCGGGCGCGTTTTATGCCCCGGAAGCGTTTGGCATCCTCGATCCGGTCACCGGCAAGATCGTCGGCGCCAGCCTGATCGAAATGTCGCTCGGCGTCGCCATCGGCGCGCTGACCTTCACCGGTTCGGTGATCGCCTTCGCGAAACTCTCCGGCCGCATGTCGGGCTCGCCGATCATCTTGCCGTTCCGCCACATCATCAACATCGTGCTGGCGATCCTGCTGGTCGTGTTCATCGTCGGCCTGGTCAAGACCAGCAGCGCGCTGGATTTCTGGCTGATCGTGATCATCGCACTCGCACTTGGTGCCTTGCTGATCATCCCGATCGGCGGTGCCGACATGCCGGTCGTGATCTCGATGCTGAACTCTTACTCGGGCTGGGCCGCGGCGGGCATCGGCTTCACGCTCGGCAATTCCGCGCTGATCATCACCGGCGCGCTGGTCGGATCAAGCGGCGCGATCCTGTCCTACATTATGTGTCACGCCATGAACCGCAGCTTCATCTCGGTGATCCTCGGCGGCTTCGGTGGTGAAACCGCTGCGGCCGGCGCGGGTGCCGGTGGCGAAGCGCGCCCGGTCAAGCTCGGCTCGGCGGATGACGCGGCCTTCATCATGAAGAACGCGCAGAAGGTCATCATCGTGCCCGGTTACGGCATGGCGGTGGCGCAGGCGCAGCACGCTTTGCGCGAAATGGCCGACAAGCTGAAGGCCGAAGGCGTCGAGGTGAAGTACGCCATCCATCCGGTCGCCGGCCGCATGCCCGGCCACATGAACGTGCTGCTGGCCGAAGCCAACGTGCCCTATGACGAGGTGTTCGAGCTCGAGGACATCAACTCGGAATTCGCGCAGGCCGACGTCGCCTTCGTGATCGGCGCCAACGACGTGACCAATCCGGCCGCCGAGGACGATAAGACCTCGCCGATCTACGGCATGCCGGTGCTGCAGGTCTGGAAGGCCGGTACCGTGATGTTCATCAAGCGTTCGCTGGCGTCTGGCTATGCCGGCATCGACAACCCGCTGTTCTACCGCGACAACACCATGATGCTGCTCGGCGACGCCAAGAAGATGACGGAGAACATCGTCAAGGCGATGTAGAGCTAGGCTCTTCACAAGCCCAATACGAAACGCCCGGTCGCGAGACCGGGCGTTTTTGTTTGATCCTTATCGCGGATCGAGCGGCGGCACTCGGCACCTCTCCCGGAGGGAGAGGTCGGATCGGGAGCGAAGCGAGCGATCCGGGTGAGGGGTTACGAATCATCGACCCAAACAAGACCCTCACCCGGCTCGCATCTGGCGATGCGAGCCGACCTCTCCCCGCTGGGGAGAGGTGACCTGAGCGTCGATGTGCGCAAGGTGTCGTGGCAGGGGCAGTCGCCTTACGCCGCGGCATCCTTCGGCATGCGGTACAGCGCACAGAGCTTGTTGCCGTCGGGATCGCGCAGGTAAGCGAGGTAGAGCTTCACGCCGCCCATGTCGCGCACACCCGGCGCATCCTCGCAGGTCGTTCCGCCATTGGCGATGCCGGCGGCATGCCAGGCATCGACCTGCGCGGTCGACGCCGCGGCAAATCCGATGGTGCCGCCGTTGGCCGGGGTGGCCGGATTGCCGTCGATCGGCTTCGACACCGAAAAGGTGCCGGTCTTGGTGCGATAAAACACCCTGTGGCGATCGACCGCACCGTTCGGCACGTCCAGCGTGCCAAGCAGTCGGTCATAAAACGACTTTCCGGCTTCGAGATCGTTGGTCCCGATCATAATATGTGAAAACATGGCATTCCCTTCGTTTGTGCAGGCTCACCTTGAGGTGATTGCTTCTTATACGCATGAAGGGCGGCCTGGCGAAGCGCCAGACCGGGCTGAGCAACCGATGGCCCGGTTTCGCGTTGGTGTGCGTCACTCCCTCTCTTGCTTCCCGGATCCTCAACGATGTCGATGAACACGATCCCGCGGTCGTCATGGCTGTTTCCTGCGCTGGCCGCCGTGTTCGTCGCCGTATCGACCGGATTCGGATTGACGTTCACGCCGTCCGTTTCGGGAATGGCGTTCGCCGTGGTGCTGCTGATCATTCTGTTCGGCACGGTGTTTGCGGCGGTCCACCATGCCGAAGTCATTGCGCAGAAGATTGGCGAGCCCTATGGCACGCTGCTGCTCACCTTGTCGGTGATCATCATCGAGGTCGCGGTCATCGCCACGATCATGCTGGGCGACAAGGCCGTGCCCACCCTGGCGCGGGACACGGTGTTTGCCGTCGTCATGATCGTCTGCAACGGCCTGGTGGGTCTTTGCATCCTGGCGGGCGGTCTGCGCTTTCAGGAGCAGATATTCCAGGTCAGCGGCGCCAAGGTCTACTTGATCGTGCTGATCGTGCTCGCCACCATTTCGCTGATCCTGCCGAACTACACGCTGACTACGCCGGGCCCGCTGTACTCCGCCCTGCAGCTTGCCTTCGTCAGCGTCATCACGCTGGTTCTATATGGCCTGTTTCTCTACACGCAGACGATGCTGCACCGGGACTACTTCATTTCCAGCGACGATGATGGCGACGATGAGTCCGTGCCCGCGTCGGGCCGCGTTCTCACGATCAGCGCCATTCTGCTGGTGGTCTCGCTGGTGGCCGTCGTGCTGCTGGCGAAATCGTTCTCGGTGGTGGTGGACGCCGGCGCCGCCGCGATCGGCGCGCCGCCGGCCTTCTCCGGCATCGTCGTCGCGCTGCTGGTGCTGTTGCCGGAGAGCGTCGCGGCGATCTCCGCGGCACGCCACAACCAGCTGCAGAAAAGTATCAACCTGTCGTTGGGCTCCGCACTGGCGACGATCAGTCTGACCGTCCCGGCGGTGGCACTGGTGGCCTGGCTGCTCGATAAGCCGCTGGTGCTCGGTCTCGCCCCGCGCGAGATGGTGCTGCTGGTGATGACATTCGCGATCAGCATGCTGACCTTCGCCACGGGCGTGACGAATATCCTGTTCGGCATGGTGCATCTGCTGGTGTTTGCGGTATTCCTGCTCGTGGTATTTGTGCCGTAACGATCGAAGGAAACGTTGATGCTCGCTGCCCAGTTAGACGTCCAGCAGGACACCGCCGAAGTTCGCGTCACCGAATGGCGCCTCGCGCCGGGGGCCGCGACCGGGCACCACACCCATGGCATGGACTATGTGATCGTTCCGATCACCACGAGCGTGATGACGATCGTGCATCCGGACGGCAGCCGCACGCAGGCGCCGATCACCACGGGAAAATCGTATTTCCGCAAGGCCGGCGTCGAACATGACGTGCTCAATGAGACGGACCATGAAATCGTCTTTCTCGAAGTCGAGGTGAAGAAGGCCTGATTGCAGCCCGCCGCTGCTGTCAGCCAGCTCTGACGCAAATTTGCACGACGGACCGGTAGCTGCCTCCGATCCGTCGTGATTGATCCCTGAATCAGCCTCAAAGTTCCCGCATCAACCGGATGGGGAAGAGGCCATCCAATGATCATGAAGTACATTTCCAAGTTTACGATCGACATTTTGCCGTCGATCATCGCGACCATTGTGGGCGCGTATATTGTCACGCACTACATCAATCCGAAGAACGATGCCGACAAGCCGGCCGCTTCCGTGGCCTCGACGCCGGATGCGGCGATCGACAGCAAGGCCGCCGTCGCCAGCCCGGCCGAGAAGTCCGCCGACATCGTGGGCGCGCCGGCCGTGCCGGCTGGCAAGCCCAGGGTAGAGAAGGCCAGTATCGACAAATCCGAGAAAGACAGCGCCAGTGCGCCAAATCCTGGCCGGCATCAGCCGGTGATCCGGGATAAGCCGGTCGCCAAGGCGACGCCAGCTGTCGTGACGCCGCCGGTGGCCACCGTCAGCATCGCACCGGCTGCCTCCCCGACGCCGGAGGAGCGCCGCGACGCCAATGAGCTGGCGCGCGCCGCGATCGAGCGGTTGCGCACCACCAGGGAGGCCCAACCGGTCGTGCAGGAGGCGGCCAAGCCGACCGAGCCCTCGCATGTGCAGGAAGCCGCGCGCAGCGTGCCGGCGCCGCAGACGCTGCAGCAGCTGCCGCCGCCGATCAACGTCTCAACGCCGCCGATCGAAAGCTACGGCTCCACTCCGTCGCGTCCGCCCTATGCCGCCGATCGGAATGCCGATTCCCGCGGGCCGGTGCCGCCCGGCGATATTCCGTCGCCACCGCCGCTAGATCTGCAGGCCGATTCGGCCAGGTCGAACCGCGGCGAACGCACCAATGTCGCCGAAGACGTGCTGTCCGCCGCGAAGTCGGTGTTTCACTCGGTGATTCCCAAGCAGTTCGACCGGTAACGCGAAGAGAACTCAGCCCGCGCGGCCCCCGGTGCGCGCGAGGCCGCTCCTTGCGGCTTCGTCCTTCGGGCGCAGCAGCAGCGCCCGGCTGTAGGAATCCGCGGCCTTGTCTTTGTCGCCAAGTTTCTCATAGGCGGCGCCCCGGATGACCCACAGCTGGCCGTTCTGCGGCCAGGCCTGCACGGCCTCGTCGAGATCCACCGTGGCTTCCTTGGCCTTACCAAGCGCCAGGTAGCTGGTCGCACGGCCTAGCAAGGGATCGGCCTGCTGCGGCGTCAGGCCGTTGGCGGAGGTGAAATCGGCGACCGCCAGTTCATGCTGCTTTTCGGCCTGGTAGAGCAGGCCGCGCTGGTAGAACGTTTTAGCATTGTGCGGATCGAGATCCAGCGCCTCGTTGAATTCGGCGAGGGCTTCCGCCGTCTTGCCGGCCTGCGCCAGCGTCTGGGCGCGCGCGGCGTGGATCTGGGATTCGCGGGGATTGGTGCCCGCGGCGGCCGTCTCTGTTGCGACCGGCTGCGTGGTCTGCGGAGTTGCGTCCTTGCCGGAGCCCGGCGTCAGCGATCCGATATCGAACGAACAGGCAGCGCAGCAGAAGCCCGTCGCAAGCACGGCGGCCAGCGTCAGAGAACGGCGCAGGATCGGTTCGCCAACCAATAATGCCATGGATGCCAAATCTCGCGTGGCGATCTGCCCGTATTGGTAGCCCGGCAAGCGAACAATTGCACCCGGTCAAAAAAACGCGGGCCCGAGGACCCGCGTTATTCAATTCAGAACCTGCGCGATAGTTCAGCGCGGCGTGCGCGGGGCACCAGCACCGGCACCAGCGGCGCCCGGGCGGCCACCACGGTCGCCACCGGGACCAGCACCGAATACCGGCTTCGGCTTCATCGGCAGCAGGCCTTCGCGCTGCAGCTTCTTGCGGGCCAGCTTGCGCGCACGGCGCACGGCTTCGGCCTTCTCGCGGGCCTTCTTCTCAGACGGCTTCTCGTAATGACCGCGGAGCTTCATCTCGCGGAAAATACCCTCACGCTGCATCTTCTTCTTGAGCGCCTTGAGAGCCTGATCGACATTATTATCGCGAACGAGAACCTGCACGCGGCATCCTCTTCAATTGATCGGATTGGAATTCGGGTAAAGCAAAGGACCGACGAGGGCCATGTCCTCAACTTCAAGGCGCCGGATGTACCAGATGGAATCCGGAATGTCCACCTTGCCAACGCTCAGTTTTCCCGCCTGACGCACGAAAAATCGCAGATTTGCTGGGCTTTTCCAGCAAAGCCCCGCTATTTGCCGCCCGGTCGGGTCACTTCGGTGACGTGGCCCATCTTGCGGCCCGGTTTCGGCGCGCCCTTGCCGTACAGATGCACCGTGGCGCCGGGGACCGTCATCCAGTTCTCGTAGGTCAGGATGTCGTCGCCGATCAAATTGGTCATGGTGACCTGGCCGTGGCGCACCGGCTTGGCCAGCGGCCAGCCGGCGATGGCGCGGATGTGTTGCTCGAACTGCGATACCGAGGCGCCGTCCAGCGTCCAGTGCCCGGAATTGTGAACGCGCGGCGCGATCTCGTTGACCAGCAGGATGGTGCCCTCGGGGCTCGCCACCACGAACAGTTCGACGGCGAGCACGCCGACATAATCGAGCGCGCCGGCGATCTTCTCGGCGATGCCGCGCGCCGTGGCGGCGAGTTCGTCCGAGACGTCGGCGGGGGCGTAGGAGAATTTCAGGATATGGTCGCGGTGCTCGTTCTGGGTGACGTCGAAACATTCGACCTGGCCATCGACGCCGCGCGCGGCGATCACCGAAATCTCGCGCTCGAACGGTACGAACGCCTCGAGGATCGCCGATTTGGTGGCGAGGGCTTCCCAGACCTGGTCGAGGTCGTCGCCGGCCCGGATCATCGTCTGGCCCTTGCCGTCATAGCCGAAGCGGCGGGTCTTGATCACCGCGGGCAGGCCGATGGTTTCGACCGCGGCGCGCAGGGTTTCGGCCGACGACACGTCGGCATAGGCCGCGGTCCCGATGCCCAGCCCCGTGATGAAATCCTTTTCGATCAGCCGGTCCTGCGTCGTGCTCAGGATCGCCTGTGCCGGCTGCACCGGGCGGCGTGCGGCAAGAATCATCGCGGTGGCTGTGGGCACGTTCTCGAATTCATAGGTGATGACGTCGCAATCATTGGCGAACAGTTCGAGCGCCTCGACGTCGGCATATTCGGCACAAGTCGCGTGCTGCACCACGTCGAAGGCCGGCGAATCCGGATCCGGCGAGAATACCTCGCAGCGCAGGCCGAGCCGGCTGGCGGCCAACGCGAGCATGCGGCCGAGCTGGCCGCCGCCGAGGATGCCGATGGTGTCGCCGGGCTTCAGCTTCTTGAAGGGGGGAGTGGTCACGCTTTTTCCTCTGGGCGAAGGGCGACCGCATCGGTCTGTGCCTGACGCCAGGCCTTGAGTCGGCCGGCGAGTGCGTCGTCATGCAGCGCCAGCACGGCAGCGGCGAGCAAGGCTGCATTGATGGCGCCGGCCTTGCCGATCGCCAGCGTGCCGACCGGGATGCCGGCCGGCATCTGCACGATCGAATACAGCGAATCGACGCCGGACAGCGCCTTGGACTGGATCGGCACGCCGAACACCGGCAGCTCGGTCAGCGCCGCGGCCATGCCGGGCAGGTGCGCTGCACCGCCGGCACCCGCGATGATGATCTGCACGCCGGCGGCCTTGGCGCCTTTGGCAAAGCTGTACAGCCGCTCGGGGGTGCGGTGTGCGGAGACGATCTGCTTGTCGCACGCGATGCCGAGCGTTTCGAGCGTCTCGGCCGCGTGGCGCATGGTGTCCCAGTCGGACTGGCTTCCCATGATGATGGTGACGGCGGGCATTCCGTGATTTCTTTCGCGAATCCAGAAAGATAGGCTGGAAATACAGGTGTCGCCCCTTGCCAGGCAAGGTGCGTCGTCAAGATGATGCAGTCTTGGTGAAGACGCCCAAGTCTTGTAGCAAACCCCATGAAAAAGAAACCCCCACCCGCGCGGAAGCGGGCTATTCGCCCGGTCCGGGTCGGTAAAACGCCGCGATCCCCGGCCAAATCGGCGGTTCCCGTGACCGCGCTGGTGCTGCACCGGCTCCGGGCGGAACTGGCAAAGGCGCAGGCCAGGATCGCCGAGCTGCAGGCCTCGGCCGAAACGGACTTCCTGCTCGATATCCTCAACCGCCGCGGCTTCGCCCGCGAACTGACCCGCGCGATGGCCTACATCGCGCGCTACCGGGCCAACGGCGCGCTGGTCGTGCTCGACGTCGACCGGCTGAAGCCGATCAACGACGCCTTTGGCCACGCCGCCGGCGACGAAGTCCTGAAGGCGGTGGTAGGCCAGCTGCGCCGCCATGTCCGGGCCTCTGACGTGATCGCCCGGCTGGGCGGCGACGAGTTCGTGTTGCTGCTGTGGAACCTCAGCGAAGCCGACGCGCTCGCCAAGGCGCTGCAACTCGAAGCCGCGATCGACGCGCTCAGCTTTTCGTTCGGCGGCAGCCACGTCTCGGCCGGCGCTTCGGCCGGCATAGCCGTGCTCGGTCCGGACGTGCCAGGCATCGAGGCTTTGGCGCTCGCGGATAGCGCGATGTATGCGCGGAAGAATGAACGTCGCGCGAGCCTGGCGGCAGGATGACGTGGCGCGCTGCATTTGTTATCGCGAAGCCATCGTCGCGGCGGGTTGGTCGGATTGAAACCGGATCAGGCGTCCGGCGTATCGGCGACTGCGAAGTGTAGTTGGCTACGCCATCATCTGGGCGTTCGACTGCGCCCTCATGACGCACGTTATCCCGGCACCTCATGGACCAGCCCGCAGGTCCGTATTGGAAAACCAAGCGACGCCAACGAACGATCTGGCTCACAAATCCTGATCAAAGTCCGCTGAAGTCGTCGGGAACGTCGCCAAATTTGCGGATTACCTGGGCATCGCTGAACTCGCCCACCATCGGATCGCCCGTGCGGCTGAAGGCAACCGCGCCGATGCTGCCCGGCGCACGCGAAAGCACTTCGGCGCGGCGAATCGCACCGGAGGCGCTCTGGCATTCTTCCGCAGCGCCCGCGGCGGGAGTGCCGGAATCGTCCTGCAAGAACGGCAGCGCGACATAATAGGTAACATCAGGCATCGGCGGGCTCCCTGCAGCAGGCGACGCCGAGGTTTGTTCCCAATTTGTTCCGAAGTCAATCAGGTTGCCGCGATGGCCGATGGTCGAATTCGTGCGTGCCGGCCTGCACAGACGTTGCGGACTTCGCCTTGCGAATTCTATCGCTAGATGTTCAGGCGCAAGACATGCACGCCGCGGTCTCTCCGCTTCACGCGGGTTCCGGTATCCCGACGCCTGGTCAGGCGATGATGTCCGGCGTGATCTGGTCTTCGATGAACGAGATGCGATCGCGCAATTGCAGCTTGCGCTTTTTTAACCGCTGCAGCCGCAGCAGGTCCGGTGCAGGTGAGTGATGCAGGGCATCGATGGCCGCGTCGAGATCGCGGTGTTCCTGTTGCAGTCTGGACAGTTCGGCGGGGAGGGCGCGATCTTCGTCGTCGTTCATGGGGGCGGCTGACTGGCTTGGTGAGCAGGATCGTGCAAATCGATCTGCGGACTATCGCCGGTGCACGCGCACCGCGCAAGCGTCAGGTTCCTCGATCATCCGAGGTAATCCGGTCACGATTCGTTTCATATGGATCGATAATCTGAAAATGCAATTTTCAAGACCCATCGACAGATGTCCACTGTCATGTAGACTTCATCGTCCACCGAATCCGAGGTTCAACCTTACCCAGGAGATTTCGAATGGCACTTCAGGCGCATCTCGTCGAACTCGAACGCAAACACAAGGTACTGGAATCCGAACTGCACGAAGCCCTCGTGCATCTATCGACGGACGATCTGCGGATCGTCGAACTCAAGCGCCGCAAGTTGATCCTTCGCGACCAGATCGCGCGTCTCAAGAGCGAGACCGACACGCTGCATTAGCGCACTCCCCCGACTGACTCTTCACCACGTTTAATCACTGAGCTCCCGTTCGTTCGGCGTGCGCGCCGGGTGAACGGGCTGCAACGATGATGCACCAGCGCGGGTATCGATCATCGACTGTTCGGTACCACGCTCGGCGCGACTAGGCCGCGTCCGCCTTTACGATCTCTTCGACATGGTTTGCAATCGCCAGCGATGACGTCAGACCCGGCGATTCGATACCGAACAGGTTGACCAGGCCGCGTACGCCATGCGCCGACGGCCCCTGGATCATGAAGTCCTGCACGGCGACCGCCGGCGGCACGATCTTCGGGCGCATGCCGGAATAGCTTGGAAGCAGCGCGCCGTCGGGCAGTGCTGGCCAATAGCGCCGGATTGCGGGATAGAATTTGTCGCCGCGCGCGGGATCCACCGTGTAGTCGATCCGGTCGACCCATTCCACATCGGGGCCGAACCGCGCCTGGCCGGCAAGATCGAGCGTCAGATGCACACCGAGGCCACCGGGTTCCGGGACCGGATAGATCAGATGCGAGAATGGCGCGCGGGTGCTGCAACTGAAATAGCAGCCCTTCGCGAGATAGGCCGGCGGAATGAGGTCGAGCGGCATGCCTTCAAGGCTGCGCGCGATCGTGGTTGCCGACAGGCCCGCTGCATTGATCAGCGTCGCGCAGGCCAGTCGCATCGGCGCTTCACCGCCGACATCGAGTTCGAAACCATCCGCCGTGACCCGGCCGTGGCGCAGTGGCGCCAGCAGCGCAAACGCCGCCCCGGCCGCCTCCGCCTCGCCGCGCAGCGACAGCATGTAGCCGTGGCTGTCGATGATTCCCGTCGAGGGCGATAGCAGCGCGGCTTCGCACGCCAGTTCGGCCTCCAGTGCGTTGGCCTCTGCGCGCGATAATATTTCGAGGTCATCGACGCCATTGGCTTCGGCATGCGCCTTGATCGACTGCAGCCGGGCGATCTCTTCGGGGCGGGTGGCGACAATGAGCTTGCCGGAATTGCGGTGCGCGATGCCGCGTTCGCGGCAATAGGCATACATCGCCTGCCTGCCCTGCACGCAGAGCCGCGCCATCAGGCTGCCGGCGGGGTAATAGATACCCGCATGGATCACCTCGCTGTTGCGCGATGACGTCACGGTGCCGATCGCATCCAGCGCCTCCAGCACGATCACTTCGCGGCCAGCCTGCGCCAGTTGCCGGGCAATGGCGAGCCCGACCACGCCGGCGCCGATCACGACGCATTCAACTCTGTCCATGTACCATCCGGTCATTCATCGCAGAAATCGCCAGGGTGCGGCGGGCCAATTCAAGCGGAACTTAGCAATGAATTAAGCATCGCATTGGATTGCAGTTCGATCTTGCACCATCTCGTGTTGTAGCCGAGGCTCGTTTACCTGATCCAAATACCTTCCATTAAACACTAATCTTCCGAATACGCGGGTGCGGAATGGCTGGCAAGATGGAATGGACGGGCGGCAAGGCGTTGTTTTTCGCCCTCGCACCGGCGTGTCTGCTCGCAGCCGCTGCCGGCGGAACCGCCCGCGCGCAGTTGGCCGCGGTGCCGGCAGCGAACGCCGGAGGGGGCGAACCGCAGATGGTCTGGGAAGTCCTCATCGGCGGCATTGTGACGCTGGCTTTCATGGCCGCGCTGGTGCTGTGGGGCATCGCGGCGCTGCGTGATGTCCGGAGCCAGGAGCGGCGGCGCAATGCCTTCATCGGCTCGGCCCTCAACCATCTGGGCCAGGGCATCGTGATGGTGGACGCGCAGAAGCGCGTGGTGTTCTGCAACGATCGCTACCTCGAAATTTACGGACTGGATCGCTCCGACCTGACCCGGGATATCACCGCCGACGGGCTGCGGCACTTGCGGCGCGCGCGTGGCCAGCTCGATGCGAATTCCGAGAAGTTCTACGAGACATCTCCGGTGCAAGGCAGCTACGTCGCAGAGCTTCCCGGCGGGCGCTACGTCCGGGTCAGGCTGAATCCGTTGCCGAATGGCGGCGTGATCGGAATTCACGAGGATTGCACCGAGCAGCACCAACTTGCAGACGAACTGGAGAGCACCCGGACATTCCTTGAAACCGTGGTCGACAACATCCCGGTGTCGCTGATGGTGCAGCGCGCCAGCGACGGCCGCTATCTGTTCGCCAATCGCAACTCCGAGATCATTCTGAACCGCCGCCGCGAAGATGCTATCGGACTGACGGTCGCCGACATGCTGCGGCCGGAGGAGGCGAAGCTGATCGTCAGCCGCGATGAAGCGGCGATGAAGAGCGGCAACATCATGGCGGAGGAACACCCGATCAGCACCCGCGACGGGTTGCGGCTGTTCCTGACGCGGCGGGTGACGGTGCGCGACGAGGCCGGCGAGCCGCAATATCTCATCAAGACCTATGAGGACGTCACCGACCGCCGCCAGACCGAGGCGCGGATGGCGCATATGGCCTATCATGACGGCCTTACCGATTTGCCGAACCGCGCCGCCTTCCTGCAAGGGCTGGCGCAGATGATCGACGCCTGCGGCGAGGAAGAAGAAGAGTTCGCGGTGCTATCGATCGACCTCGACGGCTTGAAGGAAATCAACGACGTCTTCGGCTACGCGATGGGCGACCGGCTGCTGGTCGAGGTATCTCGCCGGATCGAAGTCGCCGCCGGCGGCGGCATGGTGGCGCGCCTGGGCGGCGACGAATTCGGCGTGATCATCGACGGCAAGCAGCCGCAGGTCGGGCAGGCGATTGCCGAGCGGATTTCCGAGGCGCTGGCGCAGGGTATTCCGATCGACGGCAAGTCGGTGCGCACCGGCGTCACCACCGGCATCGCCCTGTTTCCGCGCGACGGCGCCGATGCCGCAGCATTGCTGGCCAATTCCGGCGCGGCCTTGTTCCGCGCCAAGGCGCATTCGCGCGGTTCGATCAGCGTGTTCGAACCGCAGATGGACAAGCTGCTGCGCGATCGCCGCGTGCTGCATCAGGATCTTTCGGTGGCGATCCGCAACGGCGAATTGTCGCTGCACTACCAGCCGCAAGCCCGCGCCGGGCAATCGATCGTCGATGCCGACATCACCGGATTCGAGGCGCTGGCGCGCTGGATCCACCCGACCCGCGGTTTCGTGCCGCCCGGCGACTTCATTCCGCTCGCCGAGGAAAGCGGGCTGATCGTCGAAATGGGCGAATGGATCCTGCGGCAAGCCTGTCTGGAGGCGGCATCATGGCCGGTGCCGCTGCGCATTGCCGTCAACCTGTCGCCCGCACAGTTCATGCACGGCGATCTCGTCGGTCTGGTCGATTCGATCCTGCTGGAAACCGGCCTGGAGCCCGGCCGGCTCGAACTGGAAATCACCGAGGGCGTGCTGATCGAGGATTTCGAGCGCGGCGTCGCGCTGCTGACGCGGCTGAAGGCGCTCGGCGTCCGGATTTCGATGGACGATTTCGGTTCCGGCTACTCATCGCTGACCTATCTGCAGGCCTTCCCCTTCGACAAGCTCAAGATCGACCGCGCCTTCGTCATCAACCTCGGCAGCAACCCGCAATCCGCCGCCATCGTCCGTGCCGTGATCGGGCTCGGCCATGGCCTCGACGTGTCGATCGTTGCCGAAGGCGTCGAGACCCATGAGCAGCTCTGCTTCCTGGCCAATGAAGGCTGCGACGGCGTGCAGGGCTATTTCATCGGCCGTCCGGCTCCGATCGCGCAGTATGCGGGATTGGTAGGACGCACCGCGACGGCGTTGAGGACGGGGTAATGTTCAGAGCCAACGGTTGAGCCCGCGGCGATCCGCCGCTAGCTTGCGGCGATGACGACATCTGACATCACCTTTGACGAAACGGCCGCCGCCCCGGCGCCGGTCGTCGCCTATCCCACGCCGTTGCTGCGGATCGAGGCCGTGCGAAAGACCTTCGGTCGCTCGACCGCGGTGGATGGCCTCTCGCTCGATATTCATGCCGGGGAATTCTTTGCGCTGCTGGGTCCTTCGGGATGCGGCAAGACCACGCTGTTGCGGATGCTGGCGGGGTTCGAGACGCCGGATGCCGGCCGCATCCTGCTGGACGGCGCAGACATTGCCGCCGTGCTGCCGCACCAGCGGCCTGTCAACATGATGTTTCAGAGCTATGCGCTGTTTCCGCATCTCAACGTGCGCGACAATATCAGCTTCGGCCTCAAGAACGCCGGTCTGACGCGAGCGGGCATCGATGGCCGCGTCGGCGAGATGCTCGATCTGGTAAAGCTGAAAGGGCTGGAATCGCGAAAGCCGCATCAATTGTCGGGCGGGCAGAAGCAGCGCGTGGCATTGGCGCGCGCGCTGGCGCGGCGACCGCAGCTCCTGCTGCTCGACGAGCCACTCGCCGCGCTCGATAAGAAGCTGCGCGAGGAAACCCAGTCCGAACTGATCGCGCTGCAGCGCAGGCTCGGCACCACCTTCGTCATCGTCACCCACGACCAGAACGAGGCGATGACGATGGCCGACCGGATCGGCGTGATGAACGACGGCCGGCTCGAGCAGGTGGCCACGCCGCGGCAGCTCTACGAGGCGCCGGAATCGCGCTGGGTCGCGGGCTTCGTCGGCGATATCAACTTGATCGAGGGCGATGTGACGCTGCACGACGGCCATCGCCTGACGGTGGCCACGGCGCAGGCCGGGACGCTGCTCGCCACCGAGCCGCGACAGAAGCTGGACGGCCCGTCCGTCTGCCTCGCGATCCGGCCGGAAAAAATCCGGCTGTCGCGTAAGGGCCCGGCCGGCGAACGCGGCATGTCCGGCGCCATGAACAGTGTCGAAGGCGTGGTCAGCGAGGTCGGCTATCTCGGCGGCCTCTCTGTTTACAAACTCAGGCTCGACCATGGCGCGACATTGCGCGCGGCGCTGGCCAACACCGCGCGGCTCGATGTCGATGCCTACAGCATCGGCCAGCGCGTCGTGGCGTGGTTCGCGCCGGACGATTGCGTGGTCCTGCAACGATGAACGCGCGCCGCATCTTCACCGCGCCCGCGCGCCGCGCGGCGATCGCGCCCTATCTCTGGATGGTGCTGTTGTTCCTCGTGCCGTTCGGCTTCGTGCTCAAGATCAGCCTGTCGCAGACGGCGATCGCACAGCCGCCCTATCTGCCGGTGTTCGGTGTGATCGACGGCATCAAAGGGTGGAGGGCGTCATTTGCCGCGCTGTCGCTGGATAATTTCCGGCTGTTGCTCTCCGACACGCTCTATATCAATTCTTACCTGCGCAGCCTCGGCGTGGCGCTGTGCGCAACGACGTTGCTGCTGCTGATCGGCTATCCCATGGCCTATGCGATGGCGCGGCTGCCGTCGCGCTGGCAGGGCGTCGCGATGATGCTGGTGATCGTGCCGTTCTGGACCTCGTTCCTGATCCGCATCTATGCCTGGATCAATATCCTGCAGCACGACGGCCTGCTCAACCAGGCCCTGCTGGCGCTGCACATCGTCTCCGCGCCGGTGGTCTGGCTGTCGACCGACAGCGCGATGATGCTCGGCATCGTCTATTCCTATCTGCCGTTCATGATCCTGCCGCTGTATGCCACCTTGGCCAAACAGGACGGCGCGTTGCTGGAAGCCGCCGCCGACCTCGGCGCGTCGCGCATCGACGCCTTCTGGCGCGTGACGTTTCCGCTGTCGATGCCCGGCATCGGCGCCGGCGTGCTGCTGTGTTTCATCCCGATTACAGGCGAGTTCGTGATCCCGGATCTGCTGGCCGGCTCGGATTCGCTGATGATCGGGCAGACGCTGTGGCTGGAGTTCTTCACCAACAAGGACTGGCCGGCGGCCTCGGCGATTGCCATCGTGCTGCTGGCGCTGCTGCTGGTTCCGCTTGGAATTTACGATCAGCTGCAGCGCCGGCAGTTGGGGGCGAAATGATGTTGCCAGTGGTGATGTTTGAGTTTGCCACGAGCGCTGGAGGCTCCCTCCCCCCTTGCGGGGGAGGGTCGGGGAGGGGGGTAGCCGCGAGCTCGGAGTTTGTGGCACCCCCACCCCCGGCCCCTCCCCGCAACGGGGAGGGGAGTCCATGAAGCTCTCTCGCTTCAATATCACCGCTCTCGCGCTCGGCGCCGCGTTTCTCTATCTACCGATCGTCATTCTGGTGATCTATTCCTTCAACGCCTCGCGGCTGGTGACGGTGTGGGGCGGCTGGTCGACGCGCTGGTACAGCGAACTCTTCAATGACCGTGCGATGCTTGAAGCCGCCTGGATGAGCGCGCGTGTCGCCGTCGCCTCGGCGACGCTGGCGACGCTGCTCGGCACGCTGGCTGCAATTGCGCTGACCCGCGGCGAGCGCTTTCGCGGCCGCACGCTGATGTCCGGTATGCTGTACGCCCCGCTGGTGATGCCGGAAGTCATCACCGGCCTGTCGCTGCTGCTGCTGTTCGTGGCGCTGGGTGCCGAGCGCGGCTTCTGGACGGTGACGATCGCCCACACCACGCTGACGATGTGCTTCGTCGCCGTGGTCGTGCAATCGCGTCTTGCCGGTCTCGACCGCAGCCTGGAAGAGGCCGCGATGGACCTCGGCCGTGATCCCGCGCGCGCCTTTGTCGCCGTGACGCTGCCGCTGATCTGGCCGGCGATGGCGGCGGGCTGGATGCTGGCTTTCACGCTGTCGCTCGACGATCTCGTCATCGCCAGCTTCACCACCGGGCCGGGCTCCGCGACGTTACCGATCCGGATCTATTCGGAAGTACGTCTCGGCGTGAAACCGGAGATCAATGCGATATGCACGCTGATCATCGGCTTCATCGCGTTGATTATTGCGAGCGCCTCGTTGCTGTCGAAGCTGTCCGGCGCCCGCGGCGAGAGCGCCGCGCCGCTATAGGCTGATCGAGGAAACCCTCCACGTCGTTGCGAGGAGCGCAGCGACGCGGCAATCCAGGAAGCCGCAAGCGAAGACTGGATTGCTTCGTCGCAAGGGCTCCTCGCAATGACGGCTGATGTTATTCCGCTTTCGCTGCCGCCGGTGCCTCCGCCGGCTTTTCAACAGCCGCTTCCGGCTCTTTCTTCGCGCCGCCGGTAAACCGTTCCAGCACCGAGCGCACGGCGTCGCGGGTCTTGCGGTCCTTCACGGCGTCGAGCAAAGGCGCGGCACCCGGCGAGCGGCGGATCAGGCTTTCCGGGTCGGGGAAGATCAATGGGTCGTCCCACGGGCCCTGGATCACGAAGGGCAGGTCAAAGCCGCCGGGGGCGTTGGCGACCGAGACCAGGCTGGCGACGCCTTTCAGGTCGTATTCTCTGGAGGGCACCGACGCCGTGCCGGTCAGGCTCAGCCGTGCCGCCGGCCCCTCGATGCGGATGTCCTGCGCGGTGGCCGTGCCGTCGTTGAACCTGACGCTCATGTTGAGCGTCGTGAACGGCGTCGAGCCGGAGCGGAAATTGCCGGCGCCGGACAGCGGCCGGCGCTCCAGCCGCTTCAACAATTGCTCGACATTGAAGCCGCTGATGGCGCCGTCATGGCCGGTCAGCGTCGCGGTGCCGTCGAGCGATTGCGCCAGGCCGAACGGCGACGAGCCGGAGGCTTCCAGCGCCATTGACAGGTTGCCGCGGCCGGACAGCTTGTTGGTGCCGAACAGATCGGAGGCCGTGGCCTGCAGGTCGACGTCGCTGAACTGGAACTGGGCCTTCACGTCGGCCACCGCATCGGAATGCGCGATGCCGAACGAGCCGCGGACGATGCCGCCATAGATCTGCGCCTCGCCGACCGACAGCGCCAGGGTGCCGCCGCGCAGATTGGCGCCGAGCGCAGTGCGTCCGAGTACCGAGGAGCCGACCGTGACCTTGGCGGCCGACAGCCGCATGTCGAGATCGGTTGTCGATAGTGCATTCAGATCGAACAATTGCCGGTTCCAGTCGCGGGCACCGGAGGCCAGCAACCGCACCGTCGAGATGTAGGGCGTGAAGTCGAGCGCGCCGGCGGCGAGCGTCGCCTGCAGGGTCTGGCGGCCATTGTTGCTATAGGTCATGACGCCTTCGGCGACATTGCCGTCGAGTTCGACATTGACGTTGGTCAGCGCGATCGCCGGTCCCACCAGGCTGGCGCGGGCCTTCAGCGCGAAGCGGCCGAAACCGCCGGCGCCGGGCGGCGCCTGGCCGACCCAGCGCAGCGCGTTGCGCAGTGACGGGCTGTCGGCCGTGACGGTGCCTTCCATGATCAGGCTGGCGCGGTTGGCCACCGATCCGTCGAAGGCCAGCTTGATCGGGGCGCTGACCATCCTCGCCTTCAGCCCGGAGCGGTCGCCGGACAAAGCGGCGATGAAATCGCTGACGCTGATGCTGCCGTCGATCCGCTCGCCCCGCCAGTCGAACTGGCCGGTGGCGGCGAACGAGCGCGAGATCGAGGGCCAGGCCAGCGACAGGTCGATGTCGCCGATCCGCTCGTTGTTGACGGGGTCCTGATAGCTCAGCTCGCCGTCCTGAATGCGGATTTCCGAGAACGACAGCGGATGGTCGGCACCGGGCTTCATGGTGCGCGCGATGGTTTCGATGAACGGCGTCCAGTTGCTGTTGCCGGCGGCGTCGCGGACCACGTTGATGCGCGGCCGCAGCATCATCAGGTCGGAAATCTCGAAGCGCTGCGTCAACAGCGGCAGCAGGCGCAGATTGGCCGTCAGTACGTCAACCGACAAAGCGGGGTCGATCGAGCCGCCGCCCTTCAGGCCGACATCGTGGAACGAGACATAGCTGCCGGGGAATACCGAGACATCGACGGGGCCGTGGACGACGAGGTCGAGCCCGGTGACGGCGCGGATCTGCGTTTCCACCGCGCTGCGCAGGGCGTCGCGGTTGAGCAGCCAGGACATCGCGAACAGCCCGACCAGCGCAATGCCGAGGAGCGCCACAACCGGCATCCCCAAGCGTCGTATTCCTTGGGCAATCGTCAATGAACTATCCGGGTTGGTTGGACCATCGCAGGCACGGGCGCGTCCGATGCCCAGCTCCGCCAAGGCGCGCAATTTGCTCGGTTTTCTTGACGCTTTCAAGGCCGGAGGTGGGGGGATGGGGTCGCAGCTTGTGCCGGAATCGGGGTCAGATTGACCTGCCGCGACAATTCCGCCAAATAATCCGCACAATAGGATCGGCTCACGCCATTCAGCGCTTTCCTCCATCAGGTCGAATCCCCCATGAACAAGGTCTATCCCGACGCCAAGTCGGCTCTCGAAGGAATACTCAAGGACGGCATGATGGTCATGTCGGGCGGCTTCGGCCTGTGCGGCATCGCCGAGGCGCTTTCCGACGCGCTGCGCGAATCCGGCGTCAAGGATCTCACCGTGGTCTCCAACAATGCCGGCGTTGACGGCATCGGCCTGTCGCGGCTTTTGGAAACCCGCCAGATCAAGAAGATGATCTCGTCCTATGTCGGCGAGAACAAGCTGTTCGCCCAGCAGTACCTCGCCGGTGAACTGGAACTCGAATTCTCCCCGCAGGGCACGCTGGCTGAGCGCATCCGCGCCGGCGGCGCCGGCATTCCCGGATTCTACACCAAGACCGGCGTCGGCACGCTGATCTCGGAGGGCAAGCCGACGATGGATTTCGACGGCGAGACCTACATGCTGGAAAAGGGCCTGTTCGCCGACCTCGCGATCGTCCATGCCTGGAAGGGCGACACCGCCGGCAACCTCGTCTACCGCAAGACCGCGCGCAATTTTAACCCGATGATGGCGACCGCCGCCAAATTCACCATTGCCGAGGTCGAGCACCTCGTCCCGGCCGGCGAGATCGATCCCGACCACATCCACACCCCCGGCATTTTCGTCAAGCGCATCATCGAGGTCGGCACCGCCAACAAGCGGATCGAGAAAGTGACCTCGCGCAAGCGCCCGGGCGAAGCGACCCCCGAAGCAGCAACCGGAGTTGAAATCTGATGGCCTGGACCCGCGATCAAATGGCTGCCCGCGCAGCCAAGGAATTGAAGGACGGATTCTACGTCAACCTCGGCATCGGCATCCCGACCCTGGTGTCGAACTACATTCCCGAGGGCGTCGATGTGCAGCTGCAAAGCGAGAACGGCATGCTCGGCATGGGCCCGTTCCCCTATGAGGGCGAAGAAGACCCCGACCTGATCAACGCCGGCAAGCAGACCGTGACCGAACTGCCGAGCACCAGCTATTTCTCGTCCGCCGATTCGTTCGGCATGGTGCGCGGCGGTCACATCGATCTGTCCATCCTCGGCGCGATGCAGGTGGCGCAGAACGGCGATCTCGCCAACTGGATGATCCCCGGCAAGATGGTCAAGGGCATGGGCGGCGCGATGGACCTCGTCGCCGGCGTCAAGCGCGTCGTGGTGGTGATGGAGCATTCCGCCAAGGACGGCCCGAAACTGCTGAAGAGCTGCAACCTGCCGCTGACCGGCACCCATGTCGTCGACATGGTGGTCACGGATCTCGCGGTGTTCACCATCGACAAGCACGGTAATGAAGGGATGGCGCTGATCGAGCTCGCCGATGGCGTGACGCTGGATCAGGTCAAGGCCAACACCGAAGCCGAGTATCGCGTCGCGCTGACAAATACGTAAGGGCGTCCTTCTTCTTCCTTCTCCCCTTGTGGGAGAAGGTGGCCGCGCGAAGCGCGGCCGGATGAGGGGGAATGTTTGGCTCGGAGCTTGTGGTACCCCTCACCCGTCTCGAACCGCTACGCGGTTCGATCCACCCTCTCCCACAAGGGGAGAGGGAAGGAGGAAAGAACGCCTTCCCATGCGCGACCGTCTTGAAGACAAGGCCTTCCTGATCCTGATCGTCGCGGTTTCGCTGGCGTTCGCCTGGATACTGACGTCGTTCTACGGCGCCATCCTGTGGGGCGTCGTGATCGCGATCATGTTCGCGCCTTTATACCGGCGGCTGTTGCGCATGATGCCCGAACGACCCACGGCAGCGTCGGTGATCATGTTGCTGGGAATCGTCCTGATCGTGATCCTGCCGCTGACCTTGATCGCAGCGGCGTTGACCCAGCAGGGCGCGGCCGTGGTCGGCCGGATGCAATCCGGGGAGCTGAATTTCGGCAAGCTGTTGCAGCAGGTTCTCGATGCATTGCCGGGCTGGGCCACCGGCCTGCTCGACCGGTTCGGCGTGGCAAGCCTCGGCGAAATGCAGGAGAAGGTGACGTCCGGCCTGATCAAGGGCGGGCAGACCATCGCCTCGCAGGCGCTCGACATCGGCCAGAGCACCTTCTCCTTCATGGTCAGCCTGGCGATCATGCTGTATCTGCTGTTCTTCCTGTTCCGGGACGGCGACAGGCTGGCACGCGGCGTCAAGGAGGCGATCCCGCTGCAGCCCGGGCTTCGTGACGAGTTGCTGGAAAAGTTCACGATCGTGATCCGCGCCACGGTGAAGGGCAACCTGCTGGTGGCCCTGGCGCAGGGCGCGCTGGGCGGCATCATCTTCTGGATTCTCGGCATCAACGCGGCGCTGCTGTGGGCGGTGCTGATGGCGTTCCTGTCGCTGCTGCCCGCGGTCGGTGCCGGTCTGGTCTGGATACCGGTCGCCGTCTATTTGCTGGCTACCGGCTCGTTCTGGCAGGGCGCGATCCTGATTGCCTATGGTGTCCTGGTGATCGGCCTGGTCGACAACATCATGCGCCCGATACTGGTCGGCAAGGATACTAAACTGCCGGATTATATCGTGCTGATCTCGACGCTTGGCGGCATCGAGGCCTTCGGGCTGAACGGCTTCGTCGTCGGCCCGGTGATCGCGGCGATGTTCATTGCGGCGTGGCAGATTTTCTCGCATCAGCGCAAGCAGGAAAACATGGGTCCGTAAACGCTACGCCGGCCCCTGCGGGACGTCGGCAAAGCGCGTCAGCCACATCACCGGCGGAATGCTGGCCGCTACGATCAAGAGTGCCGCCAGCGCGCCTTCCTCGAAACTGCCGCGGCTGGCGTATTGATAGATCGAGGTCGCCAGCGTCTCGACATTGAGCGGGCGCAACAGCAGCGTCGCCGGCAACTCCTTCAGCCCATCGACAAACACTACGATCACGGCGCCGAGCAGCGCCGGTCGCAGCAGCGGCAGATGAATCCGGCGCAACGTGGTGAGATCAGGCGCGCCGGCCGATCGTGCGCTGTCGTCGTAGTCGACGGGAATCCGTTCAAACCCGGCCTTTATGAAACCGGTCGGCACCGCCAGAAAGCGGATCACATAGGCGGTCACCACCGCCGCGCCGGAGCCGATCATGATCAATCCGGGGGGCACCATGCCGAGCCACGCGGCCACCGCGTTGAACGCGCCATCGATCGCGAGCAGCGGCGTCAGCAGGCCGAGCGCGAGCACCAGACCGGGCACCGCATAGCCGGCCTGCGCCACCGCCAGCGACAGATCGGCCAGTCCGGAGGCCCGCCAGCGCCGGGCGACGATCACGGTCAGGCCGAGCAGCAGCGCGATGGCCGTGGCGGTGCCGGCGAGCACGATGCTGTGGCCGGCGTCGCGCCACACGGAGCCCGCGCCCGACCACAATTCGCGGCGAAGGGTCTCGCGCAACAAATACAGCAGAGGCACCGCAAAGCCGAGCAGTGCCGGTGTCATACAGGCCGCGAACGCCAGCGCGGCCCTGATGCCATGAAGCGGCTTGCGGGGCGCCAGCCGCGGATTTTCCGCTGAAAACTCGACGCTGACTTGGTTGCGGCCGATGCGCTCGACCGCGATCAGCAACGCGACGATCGCCAGCATCAACAGCGAAAGCTGCGCCGCACCGGGCAGGCTGCCGCGGTTCAGCCAGGTGGTAAAAACCGACACCGTCAGCGTGCGTACGCCGAGATATTCGCTGGCGCCGATATCGTTCAGCGTTTCCAGCGACACCAGGGCCACGCCCACCGCCAGCGCCGGTCGCGCCATCGGCAGCGACACCCGGCGGAAGGTGGTCCAGCGGCCGGCGCCCAGTACTTTGGCCGCTTCGGCGAAGTCGGCGCTGCGATGCTGAAACATGGCGCGCGCGGAGAGGTAGACATAGGGATACAGCACGAGGCCGATGACGAAGATCGCGCCCGGCAACGAGCGCAGGTTCGGCAGCCAGCGGATGGCGTCGGCTGTCGGCATGGCGGTGGCGAGCGCCTGATGCACGAGGCCGAGCGGCTCGAACAGGTCGACATAGACATAAGCCGCCAGATAGGTCGGGATCGCCAGCGGCATCGGCATCAGCCAGATCAGCAGGCGGCGTCCGGCGAAGTTATGCGTCGAGATCAGCCAGGCCGAGCCGGCGCCGATGCCAAGCGTCACGATGCCGACACCGAGCAGCAGCAACGCCGTATCGCCCAACGCCTGCGGCAGCACATAGGCGACCAGATGCGGCCACAGCTCCGGCACGGGCTGCAGCGCCAGCAGCAGGATGCTGACCACCGGCGCCGCCACGGCCAGCGCGGTCAGCGCGGCGATGGTGGTGGCTGTGAACTGGATGTGACGTGATTTCACGCTCGCGCTTTCTTACCCGCTCCCCTTGTGGGAGAGGGTGGCCGCGCGTAGCACGGACGGGTGAGGGGTTGTGTTCTGCGGCACCCCCTCATCCGACGCGGACTTCGTCCGCGCCACCTTCTCCCACAAGGGGAGAAGGAAGAAGAAGTGCCGAGCTGTGCGCCATCCTCAATTATCGAACCCGACCTTGTCGACCAGCGTCGCAGCGGCCTTGCGGTTGGCGGCGATCTTCGCCATCGGCATCGGATCCGGATCGAGCTTGCCGTAGCCGGCAATGGTCGGGTTGATCGCGACGCCCGCGCGCACCGGATATTCGTAATTGGCGTCGGCATAGATCTGCTGGGCCTGCTCGCCGGCCAGCCACTCGATCAGCTTCAGCGCATTGGCCTTGTTCGGCGCGTGCTTGGCCAGCAGCACGCCGGACAGGTTTACATGGGTGCCGCCGCCTTCGAAGGTCGGCAGGATAACGCGGGTGGCTTCCGCCCACGGCTTCTTGTCAGGATCGGCGTTCATCATCAGCGCCCAGTAATAGGTATTGCCGATGCCGAGGTCGCACTTGCCGGCCGCGACGTCGCGCGCCGTCTCGCGGTCGCCGCCCGACGGTTTTTGGGCGAGGTTGGCCTTGACGCCGTGCAGCCACGCTTCGGCCTTCGCCTCGCCGTGGTGAGCGACATAGGCGGCAAACAGCCCGTTGTTGTAGATATGCTGGCCGGAGCGGATGCAGATCCGGCCCTTCCACTTCGGGTCCGCCAGTTCTTCGTAAGTAATGGTGTCCTGCTTGACGCGGTCCCTCGCGGCATAGATCACGCGGGCGCGCATCGAGATGCCGGCCCAGTGGCCGTCGGGATCGCGATATTGCGCAGGCACGTTCTTGTCGATCACGTCCGACTTGATAGGCTGCGTCACGCCGGCCTGCACGGCCTCGTCGATGCGGCCGATATCGACGGTCAGCAACACGTCGGCCGGGCTGTTGGCGCCCTCGGCCTTCATGCGTTGCTCGAGGCCGGACGAGGCGGAGATCACGTTGACCTTGATGCCGGTGTCCTTGCTGAACGCCTCGAACAGCGGCTGCACCAGTTTGGTTTCGCGGTAGGTGTAGACGTTGACCCCCTCGGCGGCGTGCGCGGTGGAGGCGCCGAAACAGGCGAGGGCAAAAACGGCGGTAACAACGGGACGCGCGATCATGAACAACTCCGGACAGCGGGCAATGTGGATGGAGTAGCGCAGTAGGTGGCCACAGACGCGCGACGCAATGTCGCGATTCTACCGTTCTAGAGAGATTCCAGATTTCCGCTGCTGCGAGCTGTGCGGTCGTGCGCCACGGCATTCCGTTGCGCGTGGTCACACGCAACGTTGTAGATTCCCGGATGACAGAACGGGCCCTGGGCGGGCACACATCGCAACTTCGGTGTCTGGATATGCGATCCTGTGCAATTAGGTAGCAGGGTAAATGGAGGGTGGACCGCTTCACCGGTTGCGGTTCGTATTAAGTTAAGGGTAAGACGCTAGCCTTAGCTGCAATTCTGGCACGGAACGGCAGCTCAGATGATGTCCATGGTGAAGCTACAATTGCATCCGCGAACAGGCCTTCGCCGATCCGCGCTTGTGATACTCGGCGTTGTCCTCGGTCTTGTGCTGCCGGGCGGGGCCAATGCTCAGACGCTGCGCGTCGGTGGTACCGGCGCAGCGGCAGGAATGATGAAGACCCTTGGCGAGGCGTTCTCTGCGGCGACCCCGGGCGTTCGGCTGGACATCGTGCCGAGTCTCGGAAGTTCAGGGGGGATCGCCGCCGTCCGGGATGGGGCGCTCGATCTTGCCGCCTCGTCGCGCGAACTGAAGCCCGAGGAAGCTGCGGCGTCGCTGCGGGCCATGCATTTTGCGACGTCTCCATTCGGTCTGGTCAGTTCGAATTCCGCTCCGGGAGATATCAAGAGCGCTGATATAGCGGGGTTCTACGCCAGCGCAGCTTCGACCTGGCCGGATGAATCGCCGGTGCGCGTTATTCTGCGTCCGCGCAGCGAAAGCGATTCCACGCTACTTGGTGCGACATTCCCGGGCATGGTTGCGGCGATCGCCACCATGCGGGAACATCGTGACATCCCCGTCGCGGCGACCGATCAGGACAACTTCCGGATGGCTGAACGGATCGATGGTTCACTGGTCGCCGCCAGCCTGACGCAGGTTCTGATGGAAAAGCCGCGCCTGCGATTTGTCGCCATCGACGGGGTGGCGCCATCGCTGGAAGATCTGGCGCGGGGCAGCTATCCCTACGGCAAGAAATTCTATCTGATACGATCGGCGCGACAAAACCCGACCGTCGATCGCTTTGTCGAATTCCTTCGCTCGCCCGCCGGTGAACGGCTGCTGTGGCAGACCGGAAATCTGACGGTTGCGCATGAGTGATCATGACCATATCGAGCGCCAAGGGCGCTCGTTACGCCGCACCGTGAACGCGGTGGCGCTCTCGATTGCCTGTCTGATCGGCGTGGGCGTGCCTGCAGGCTATGCCGTGGTCGGCTACGGTTTCGAAAGCTCGCGCGCTGCGTTCCGCGTCCAGCTCGGTGCCCATCGCCTGTCGAGGTTCATCTACGAAAACGCGGTGATGTGGCAGTACCAGACGGTGCGCCTTGCCGAAGTCGTCGAGTTGCCGGAGGCGTCGATGGAGGGCGCACGCGAGTGGATCTTCGACCAGGACGGCAATCAGATATTTTCCGGCGGCACGCAGGCGTCTCGCTTCGAACTGAGCCGCGTCGCGCCGGTGGTCGTCGCTGGGGCAACGGTTGGATCGTTTCAGTTCTCCGTCCCGCTCGATCCGCTGCTGCGTCGCCTGGGTATTGTCTCGCTGCTGTCGATTCTGCTCAGCCTTGGCAGCTACTTCGCAGTTCGGGTGCTGCCGCTGCGCGCGCTCGACCGGGCCCTGCGGGAGCTCAGTGCGGCCAATGCGGTCATATCGCGAAAGAATGCCGATCTGCTCGACCAGAACCAATCGCTCGAGGCGCGCGAAGTTGAACTGCGGCGGGCGGAAGCCACCCTCACGCAACGTTCCGGCCAGCTCGTCGAGGCCCAGCGGATGGGGAAAATCGGCGACTGGAGCTATCGACTGGGCGACGACGACATCTGGTGGTCGCCGGAGCTGTATTCGCTTCTGGAATATGATCCGGTGAGCTTCCGTACCAGCCACGCTGCGGTCGTGGGCGGCTACATCGACGACGGCGCGCAGCGCGTGCTCGAAGCCCAGGCCGAGGTGGCGCGCACCGGAGCGATCAAGAGCGTCGATATCAAGTATCGGCGGGGCGATAATTCGATCGGCGATCTGGTCGTAACCAACAAGGCGACGAGCGATGCCGACGGGCATATCATCGGCTTTCACGGCACCATTCAGGACATCTCGGAACGAAAGCGCGCCGAGGAGCAGCTCGAACAGTTGGCCTATCATGATCCGCTGACGGCGCTGGCCAACCGCGCGCTGTTCCACCGCGAACTCAATAGTCTGCTGGTGCGGCAGCTGGTTGGTAAAAGCGGTGCGCTGCTATTGCTGGACCTCGACCGTTTCAAGGAGGTCAACGACTCGCTGGGGCACGCGGCAGGAGACGAACTGCTGGTTCGCGTCGCGCATCTGCTCTCGCGCCAGCTCGGTAGCCGTCACGTTCTCAGTCGTCTCGGCGGAGACGAGTTCGCGATCATCGTGCGAAGCTATACTGCCCTCGCAGAGGTCGAGACGCTGGCTGCACAGGTAATCTCGGCGATCGCCGACCCGATCTCGCTGAGCTCCGGTGAAGTGCTGGTTGGCGCCAGCATCGGGATCGCGCTGTTCCCGCATGACGGCAACAATGTCGGCGATCTGTTGCGCCATGCCGATCTCGCGCTTTACCAGGCGAAAGAGGAAGGTCGCGGACGCGCCAAGTTCTTCAATCCCGACATGAGCGAAATCGTCCAGCACAAGATTGCGCTCGCGCGCGACCTGCGCGGCGCCGTTCAGCAGAACTGCGGACTTGCGGTGCACTACCAACCGCAGGCGGATCTTTCGTCTGGCCGGGTGGTTGGCTTTGAGGCGCTGCTGCGCTGGAACCATCCGGTGCGCGGCAACGTCCCTCCGGCGGAGTTCATCCCGATCGCTGAGAGTTCGCAGCTGATCTGCGATCTCGGTCTGTGGGTGTTACGCGCGGCCACCAACCAGGCCAAGCGCTGGATCGATGCCGGTGAGCCGCCGCGAGAGGTCGCGGTTAACGTGTACGCCGCCCAGATATGGCATTCGGACTTCATCGGCGATGTCGTACGCGTGCTTAACGAGACCAGGCTGCCGCCGCATCTGCTGTGCCTCGAACTGACGGAAAGCCTGATGGCCGACCATGCCGTGGGACGGGTCCGCAAGGTGCTCACCGAGCTCAAGAAACTGGGCGTCACGCTGGCGCTCGATGATTTCGGGACCGACTATTCGTCGCTCGGCTATCTGACCCAGTTGCCGTTCGACAAGCTGAAGATCGACCGCATCTTCATCGACGGCATCGCTGAATCCGCCAGGGCCCGCAAACTGCTCGAAGGCATCGTTGCGCTCGGGCGCGGTCTGGGCATGACCATCGTGGCCGAAGGCGCGGAGAAAGTCGCCGAAGTGGAGATCCTTCGCAGCTTCCGCTGCGACATGGTCCAGGGCTACGTCTATGCCCGGCCAATGATCGGGAGCGAGGCGATCGCCTTCGCGCGGAGCAAGGATCACGACGCGGACGCGGGCCTGATGACAGTTCAGGCAGCGGTGGCCTGAACCGCGCGTGCTATGCCTTCACCCTGGCGTCGGCGAATACCACTTCGATCAGCGTGCCGGAGCTTGGCGCGGTCTTGATCTGGAAGAGGGCGCGGTTGGCTTCGACCAGCGCCTTGGTCAGCGACAGACTGACGGCCGCGCTGTCCGGCGCCTGGTCGTTCGGGGCCTGGTGGCTGAACGGCTCCATGGCCGCGGCGAGCTCGCTGTCATTGAGGCCGTGGCCGGTGTCGCGGACGCGCAGCACCACGTCGCCCTCGTCCGACAGCGCGGTGGAGACGATCACCTGCCCACCGGCATTGGCGAGATGGATCGAGTTGCCGATCAGGTTCAGCGTTATCTGGCGCAGCGCGCGGGCATCGGCGGTGACCACCGGCGCGAGATGCGACAGCGAGGTACGGATGATGATGCGACCGCGATTGGCTTGCGGCTGCATCACCGAGACGCATTGCTCCACCATCTCGTTGAGGTTTTGCGCGGCGAAAGACAGATCCAGCTTGCCGGTCTCGATCCGTGACAGGTCGAGCAGGTCGTTGACGATCGTCAGCACACGCTCGCCAGAGGCGCGCACGTCTTTCATGTAATCCAGATATCGCTCGTTGCCGAGCGCGCCGAAACGCTCGTCGATCATCACTTCGGCGAAGCCGATGATGGCGTTGAGCGGCGTGCGGACCTCGTGGCTGATCCGCGCCAGCACGTCGGCCTTGGCGGTCGCTGCGTGGTCCGCCTGGCGCCGTGCGGCGAGCAGTTCGCTTTCGGTCTTCTTGGCCTGCGTCAGATCGCGCAGCACGGCGAAGAAGTTGCCGGCGTCCGAGCGGGTGCGGCCGATCATCACCGACATCGGCACTAGGCCCCCGGCGCGAACCTGGCCAAGCGCCTCGCGGCCCTGCTCGAACAGGCTGGCGACATTGTCCTGCTTGATGGCCTCGATATATTCGCGCAGCACGCGCTGGCTCTCCTGGGCGAACAGGTCGATCAAATTGCGCTGTGTCAGCAGCGCGCCGTCATAGCCGAACAGCGCCTCGGCGCTGCGGTTGCAGGCGTGGATATTGCCTTCGGCGTCGAACATCACGACGCCTTCCGCCATGGTGTCGAGGATCGCGGCGAGTTCTTCCGCATTGGCCTGGCCGGCGACCGGCGCTTCGGCGGCTATCGCGGGTGCTGCAACCTCGGCCGGCTGCCCGGCAGCAACGACTGGCGCCGTGCCAAAAATCAGTCCTTCGGCGGGTTCGCCGTCCCACTCGACCGCGAACATGCGGACATCGGTCGGCACCGCAGAGCCGCCAAGGCCGGGCTCTGCATAATGCGCGTCTAGCCCGCCGGCCTGTTCGAGGGCGTCCAGGCTGGGATAGCCCATCATGGACAGGAAAGCCGGATTGGCGTGTATCAGCCGATCCTCCCGGGTGACCAGCACCGGCACCGGCAACAGGTCGAGCAGAGCCTGTTCGCGCGCCACGCCAGAGCCTGGCGCCACGTCAGGGCTTGCACCTTCGTCGGTCGACGCAGCTTCGAACGAGGAATCGGAAGACTGTACGCCTTCGATGCCCACCTCGGCCTCAAGCCTCGCCGACAACTGCCGCGCCAATTCGTGGAAGGCGTTGTTTTCGACCGGCGTCAGTGTCGGCGATTTGAGATCGCCCGGCTGGAACAGCACGACGTTCTGCAAAGGGTCCGCGTGAAGGTCCGGTTCGATGGTCGTTGTCATGTCGGATTCGGTCTCGGGGGTAAGCGCGTTCGGTTCGTCTTCGAGGCTGTCGCCAACCGGTCCGGCCTGGGCGATGTCCGCAGACAGCGATGGCGGCAGTGGATCGTCCGGCGGGACGGGGCGGGGCGGGGCGACCAGCTGAGCGATCGCTTCGAAATTGCGGCAGATGCCGAAGCCGCGCCAACCGTATACATGGTGATCGCGGTCGAACAACGGCAACCCGGCCATTTCGACCGGCAACCGGCCGCCGCCATCGACCGGCCACAGCAGCGTGATGCCGCTCCACGGCGCGCGTGTCGTGAGCGCAGCGGCCATGCGCCCGTCGGGATCGAGGCCGCGATCGGCGGCAATCTCGGTCCAGGGACCGGAAGCGGCCGCACTCGGCGCGCCGATCAGACGCAGGAATTCGTCCGAATTCAGCGCAAAGCGGCCGTCGGCATCGATCTGCCAGGTGAAGCGCAGCGGCGTGCTGCGCGGCGCCAACGCTGCAAGCTCCGGCCCGGCCGCGGGTTCGTCGGCCACGGCTTCGACAAAGGGCGATGGTTCGGAATCGGCCCGCGGCGATACCGCGGCCTGCGAGGGCGCTCCGGTCCGCGCGACGGTCTCGGCAATCGCGGCTTCCAGTTCGGACGTCGGCTCGGGCTCGGGTGCCACTTCGCGATCTTCGAGGACGGCTTCCCGTTCGATGGCGTGATCGACTTCGGTCTCGTGCGCGGTCAGTTCGGGCGGTGCCCGCCTGGCGTCGGCCTCGACCGCATCCTCGGCATCCGCCGGTTCGGTTGGCGGGGCTTGGCTTTCGACGCGCGTGGATTGCAGCATCTCGGCCGGCGGTTCGATCGGCGTAGCCTGCGCCACGCGAGGCACGATCAGCGCGACCAGCCCGACATCGGCGCCGCTGCCGACGCGTTGCAGCACCATATGGCCGAAGCCGATCGGGGTCTCGTGGCGTCCCACCTGCAGTGCATCGTTGCGCGCGCTGTCGAGGTCAGCCCCATTGAGGTCGTGGAAACCGAGCAAAGCCTGCGCTGCCGGGGAGGCGCCGATGAATTGCCCGTCGCGCGCAAACGCGGCAATCGGCGCGTCGATGCCCTCGACCAGATTTTGCAACCGCTGCAGGAGCGGCATGAAGCGGCCCGTCGGCTCCACCGCCACCACCAGCAGGCCGGCGCCGCCATCGGTGAAGTCCAGCCGTGCGCAGGCGCAGGTCATCAGGCTGCCGAGCGCTGCGCCAAATCCGCGCAGCCGCTCCAGCCGTACCGCGCCGTTTTCCGGCAGCCGCTCGCCGAGTTGCGCGATCTGGCGGCGATGCGGATCGGCGGGGCCGAAGCTTCTGGTGAACAGGGCTGCGGCGTGTTCGGCATCGAACAGCCTTGCGCCGACCGGATTGGCCCACAGGATTCGCGTGCCGTCGAGCGACCACAGCCAGGCCGGCTGGTTGCTTGTCGCGTGCAAGGCCAGCCTGGCATCGCTGACGCCTCGCAACTGGATTTCCGCGCTGTTCATCGGCACTTCATGGCTTACGAATGGAGACCCGCGGGGCGAGTCGGCGGCTTCATCGTTTCAGCATTAACACTTAATTCAGTATCGCGCGCGGTGACGCGCAGGTCCACGGCAGCGCCGTTTTTGCATCGTCGAATGTGGAACAACGTTAATTTGCAAGAGCTGCCGAACGGCTGGCCGGCCATTGTGTGGGGAGTTGCAAAACCAATGCAATGGTTCACGATGGAGCGCGGGACAGCACGCCGCCTCAACATCGACGTCTGGCTCGCAAGAAGGCAGAGATCACGGGAAACAGCCCAAACGGAGCAGCGGATGGCTCCGTCAACGTACAGAGGAGTGGGACATGAGCGGCGACAAGTTCGAAATTCCCAAGGAAATGCGGACCATGGCCGAGGCCAGTTTCAACCAGGCGCGTGCATCATTCGAGAAGTTCATGGCCGGAGCACACGATACGGCCGCCACCATCGAGGACCGCGGCGCCACCGTACGTGAAGGCGCCAAGGACATCAGCAGCAAGGCCATTACCTTCGCCGAGAAGAACGTCGCCGCGTCGCTGGACTACGCCCAGCAATTGCTGCACGCCAAGGACCTCGGCGAGGTGATGCGATTGCACAGCGAATATGTGCAGGGGCAGATGAAATCTCTCGCCGAGCAGGCCAGTGAGATGGGCCAGATCGTCAGCCGGGCCGCGATGGATGCCGCCAAGCCGAAGACCTGACCAAATTTGGCAACGGTGACCAAACTGCTCGATCTTTCGGCAGAAAACCTATCAAGAACCTATCAAGAGTTGTGAATTCTCAGATGGTCGGCCGAGACGTGAATCTTGGCCGACCAGTTATGCTATATTGCCATGCAATATTTCGTTGCAATGCACAAATCCGATATGATATTCTGTTTACGATGCTTAACGCCGGTTTTGACGGCGTTTCGTTCCGGCTGTCCTGGGGACATTGGCGTCTTTAGCGGCAGTTGACCGGTCTCGTTTTCATTTATTGCAGCGAAGGATGCACGTCATGGCCGACTCCATCGATCCGTTCTCATCTTCCGTCATTCCGTTTCAAGTGCCCGAGCAGGTTCGCGAATTGGCCGAGAAGGGCGTTTCGCAGGTCCGCGAAGGTTACGCCAAGTTCAAGGACGCCGCTGAAACCCATAATGGTACCGTCCAGGCTGTGGTGACCACGGCCGCCCGCGGCGTGACCGATTTGTCGGCGAAAATGCTTGAAATCGTCAAGACCAACACCAATTCGGGGTTGGATTTCGCGCAGGATCTGATCGGCGTGAAGTCGCCGTCGGCGGCGCTGGAACTCTGGATGTCGTTTAACCGCAAGCAGGTCGAAGCCTTTACTGGCCAGACCAGGGAACTCGCCGAACTGACCCAGAAGATTGTCTCGGAAACTGCCGAGCCGATCAAAACCGGCGCCTCCAAGCTGTTCCAGCCCGCAGCCTGATCGGTTTGAACGCACCGAATGCGGAAAGCCCGGGCGTCAGCCCGGGCTTTTTGCTGGCATCGACCCGATCCGCCGACGCTCCGCCGGATTCGAGGCAAGATTCATCGATTTCAGCCGCTTGGCGGCCTTGCCAAAGCGCTGCGTTGCACCTAGTTTCCCGCCTGTTCGCGACCCCTGTTTCGGGGCCGTCAGGATGCAGTTGTAGCTCAGTTGGTTAGAGCGCCTGTTTGTGGAGCAGGAGGTCGCTGGTTCGAGACCAGCCAACTGTACCATGCGCTCGCCCGCACGCGTGGCCGAGGCTGCCTTGATAAACGCTCACAATCTCCCCACGCATGGTTGCCCCCACGCATGTCCGCCCCGGGCAAGCATGTGCTGCCGTCAGGTCAGTTGTCCACTGATGCTGCCTCCGTCACGTGGGAACCAGCATGTCAAAGCTTCGTTGCCTTTTTAAATCGGCAGGAGGCCAGCATGAACAACGTGACCATCAGCGACAGTGGCATTGCAGTGATGTGCGATATCGCGCGGGCGTCAGGCCTTGATCTTAATGATGACAAGCAACAGGTGCTTGATCAACTGATTGCCGATGGACTGGTCGAACAGTCGAGCGCTGCGAAAACGACCGAAGCCACCAAATTTGCCGTGACGCCGAAAGGCCAGCAGCTACTCGACGAACGCGGTGTCGGCGTCAACGAGTCCTGAAACGCGAATTGTTGAGTTGGACCCGCACCTCGTTGGCGGCAAGGAGAGTTCGTGAGCATCGAAGTCAACGCCGATCATAAGGCCGAGATCGATCGGCATTTTACGTGGCTTGAGCAGCGGTTGCCGGCCGGACCTGCAAGATATGTCAATTGGCTACGGCGGCCGTCGTCGAAACTGGTACGGATTCCGCTTTCGCTGCTGCTCATGGTCGGTGGTGTCTTCAGCATTTTGCCGGTACTCGGCCTGTGGATGCTTCCGCTGGGCATGCTCCTGATCGCGCAAGACGTGCCCGTTCTGGAAAAACCCGTCGCACGATCGTTGGGATGGGCTGAGCGCAAATGGACGGAACGTCAGCGCAAGAAGCAGCTCGAAAAAGAACGCGTCAGGAACATCGACCGCGTGACGAAATAACAATGCGCTGAATATGTCGCAACGCGTACCACGATCCGCTGTTTGGACAGTGCTGCGGTGCAGCTTGTGACTCAAAAACCCGCTTACTCATAAATCGCTCTCATACCCTTGAACGGCTTGCAAATTCTGCTTTGACGAATCAGTGGCTTGATTCATTTTCGTGTTCTGGGGTCAATCTGGAGGCGGATCATATGAACGTAATTGTTTTTGCGTCGCGTAAAGGTGGCTCAGGCAAGAGCACACTGGCGGCGCATCTTGCTGCTCAAATTCAAAAGTCGTCCAAGAAATGTCTGTTGATCGATGCCGATCCGCAGGCGTCGCTGACGCTGTGGCACAAGCTGCGCGGCACCAATGAACCGATGATCAAGACGGCGACCCGTTCGGTTGCCGAGCTGATCAATGCAGCAAAGAAGGAGGGCGTGGAGTGGGTGTTCATCGATACGCCGCCGACCAACGCGGCCGTGGTCGATGACGCGATCAAGCATGCGACAATGGTCATCATCCCGGCTCGTCCTGGCGTGTTCGACGTCGATGCGGTGCAGGACACGATCCAGAGCTGCCGCACCTCGCGCAAGCCCTATGCGGTCGTGATCAACGGGGCCCCGGCGCGTCGCGATGAGGTCGAGAGCCGCATCGTCACCGTCGCACGCGAGGCGCTGAGCAAGTTCAAGGCCCCGGTGTGGTCGGGCCAGATCACCAACCGCGCGGATCTGCTGCTGGCTTTGGCCGAAGGCGAAGGCGCCCGCGAATATGCCGCCGATGGCCGCGCCGCCGGCGAGATCGCCAAGCTCTGGGCCGCCATCGAACGCTCGATCAAGGCTATCCGCGGCACCATGTCGGCCACCGGCACGATGCACAAGCAGGCCGCGTAACATCCACCAAGCCGCTGACAAAGACGCGCGTACACCGGTACGCGCGTCTTTGTCATGTGCGCTTCAGCGATGTCATGTGCGCTTCAGCGATGTCATGTGCGCTTCAGCGGTCGGCGCGGCTGACCACGTCCATCAGTTCAGCAATCTTGCGCCGCTGGTCGGCCTTGTTGCCGGATGAGATCGCGTGCTCGACGCAGTGCGCGACATGGTCACGCAGGATCTCCTCCTCTACCCGCCGCAATGCCGCGCGCGCCGCCGCAATCTGTGTCACGACGTCGATGCAATAGCGGTCGGTTTCGACCATGCCGGCGATGCCCCGCACCTGGCCTTCGATTCGTTTGAGGCGTTTCAAACATGATGTCTTGATCTCGCTGCTCATGGGCCTAATATACCCCCTCAGGGTATCCGCTTCAAGCGACGAGGGTCCAATGGCAGAGATTGTTCACAAGCATGGCGCGTGCTGTTGCGCGCCGAACGAGACGCCAGCCGCCGTCGATATGCGCGAGACCGATCCGGTGTGCGGCATGAAGGTCGAACGCGCCACGGCCAAGCATCGCTTCAGCTACAAGGATGTGGAGTACCTGTTCTGCGGCGGCCGCTGCCGCGAGCGCTTTGCCGCCGATCCGGAATCCTTTTTGAAACCGAAACAGCCGGCGCCTGCGGCGCCCGCCGGCACGATCTACATCTGTCCGATGGATCCGGAGGTCCGGCAGGTCGGCCCGGGTACCTGTCCGATCTGCGGGATGGCGCTGGAGCCCGAACAGGTCTCCCTCGAGGATGCGCCGGATCCCGAACTGGTCGATATGAGCCGGCGTTTCAAGATCGCGCTGGCGCTCACGCTGCCGGTGTTCGTGCTGGAGATGGGCGCGCATCTCGGCCTGATGACCCTGGTCGCGCCGGCCACTTCGAACTGGATTTCCTTCGTGCTGGCGACGCCGGTGGTGCTGTGGGCCGGCGCCCCGTTCTTCGTGCGCGGCTGGCGCTCCGTGGTCACGCGCCACCTCAACATGTTCACGCTGATCGCGATGGGCACCGGCGTAGCCTGGATCTACAGCGTGATTGCTACGCTGGCGCCGCAGCTTTTCCCGCCGGCGTTCCGCGATCATCATGGCGCGGTCGCGGTGTATTTCGAAGCGGCTGCGGTCATCATCGTGCTGGTGCTGCTCGGCCAGGTGCTGGAATTGCGCGCCCGCAACCAGACCTCGGGCGCGATCCGGGCGTTGCTCGGCCTTGCGCCGAAGACCGCGCGACGGATCGGCGCCGATGGCGACGAAGACATATCGCTCGACCTCATCGCGGTCGGCGACCTCTTGCGCGTCCGCCCCGGCGAGAAAATCCCGGTCGACGGCCTCGTTACCGAAGGCCGTTCCGCGGTCGATGAATCGATGGTGACCGGCGAGTCGATGCCGGTGACCAAGGCCGAAGGCGCGCGCGTCATCGGCGGCACGGTGAACCAGAGCGGGGGGCTCGTATTGCGCGCCGACAAGGTCGGCCGCGATACCATGCTGTCACGTATCGTCGAGATGGTCGCCAAGGCGCAGCGCTCGCGCGCACCTATCCAGCGCCTTGCCGACAAGGTCGCTGGCTGGTTTGTGCCGTTGGTGATCGCGGCTGCGGTGCTGGCGTTTGCGGCCTGGGCGATGTTCGGGCCGGAGCCGCGCCTGACCTATGCGCTGGTTGCCGCCGTCACGGTGCTGATCATTGCCTGCCCATGCGCGCTCGGGCTGGCGACGCCGATGTCGATCATGGTCGGCATCGGCCGCGGCGCTCAGGCCGGCATTCTGGTGCGCGATGCCCAGGCGCTTGAGCGGCTGGAAACCATCGATACCGTGGTGATCGACAAGACCGGCACGCTTACCGAGGGCCGGCCGAAAGTCGTTGCCATCACCGCCGCCGAAGGCGTTGCGGAAGACGAGGTGTTGCGATGGGCCGCTTCCATCGAACGGGCCAGCGAACATCCGCTGGCGCAGGCGATCGTCCAGGCCGCGCATGAACGCGGCATGGCGCCAGGCGAGGTCCGTGATTTTGCCGCGCCTTCCGGCAAGGGCGTATCGGGCCGCATCGACGGCAAACAGGTGGCGCTCGGCAATGCGATGCTGATGGCGGAGCTGAACGTGGATACGTCGGACCTGAACGGCATCGCCGAAGCCGCGCGCGCCAACGGCGCCACCGCGATCTATATCGCCGTCGATGGCCGCGCAGCGGGCGTGATCGCGATTGCCGATCCGGTCAAGCCGTCGGCCCAGGCCGCCCTGCAAGAGCTGCGCAAGGATGGTCTGCGGATCGTGATGCTTACCGGCGACAACCGCACCACCGCGCTGGCGGTGGCGAAGACGCTGGGGATAGACGAGGTCGAGGCCGGCGTGTTGCCGGACCGCAAGAGCGAGGTGGTGGAGCGACTGCGCGCTTCGGGCCGCCGCGTCGCGATGGTCGGCGACGGCGTCAACGACGCACCGGCGCTGGCGGCCGCCGATGTCGGCATCGCGATGGGCACCGGCACCGACGTCGCGATCGAGAGCGCGGGCATCACTTTGCTCACCGGCGACCTGATGGGTCTAGTCCGTGCGCGGAAATTGTCGAAAGCCACGATGAGCAACATCCGGCAGAATCTCACCTTCGCCTTCGTCTACAACGCCGCCGGCGTGCCGATCGCGGCCGGTGTGCTGTATCCGGTGTTCGGGCTGCTGCTGTCGCCGATGGTCGGCGCCGCGGCGATGGCGCTGTCGTCGGTCAGCGTGATCGGCAACGCGCTGCGGCTGGCGAAGGTCAAATTGTAGCCCGGATGGCGCGAAGCGAAATCCGCGATCGGCTGAACGATCGCACTGTTCCCGGATTGCGCTACGCTCCATCCGGGCTACGACCACTACGCCAAAAAAAAAGCCGGGCTCACACGAGCCCGGCCGAGATATTGGCCTCGAGAGGCCGACACAATCACCTTCCAAGAGGGATGACCAAGGCTCCGCACCACTGGAGGAGGGGGATAAACGCGGCGCGACGCCTCAGCTTGCACCAAATATGATCCCCGTTCTGCGCGCCCGGCAACGCCCCGCTCGGCATGTCAGTCATGCAGCAGGCGGTTACCGCGGTGGAATATCAGCCCGGCCAGCGTTGCGCCTTGCTGACGATGAAATCGCGGAACACCTGGACGCGGGCGACCGATTTCAATTCCTCGGGATAGACGAAATAGGTGTCGAGCTGGATCGAATCGGATTCGCCGAACAGTTGCACCAGCCGGTTGTTCTCCTCGACCAGATAGTCCGGCAACGCGGCGATGCCGAGCCCCTGCTGGCAGGCGCGCACCAGGCCCAGGATGTTGTTGACCTTGAAGTAGGATTCGCGCGGGCCGGAGCCGTTGCGACCGGCCTCGACCAGCCAGTTGCGGTTCTGCAGATGCGGGGCCACGCCGCCGTCGCTCAGCGTGATGATGCGGTGGCCGTCGAGTTCGTCCAGCGTCCGCGGCGTGCCGAAATGCTTGACGTATTCCGGCGCGCAATAGGCGTGAAAACCCATCGCGAACAGCTTGCGCTGGATCAGGTCTGGCTGGGTCGGCTTGCGGGTGCGGATGGCCACGTCGGCCTCGCGCATCGACAGATCGAGCTCCTCGTCGGTGACGATCAGCGAGATGCGGATTTCCGGATACAGCGCGGTGAATTCGCCGAGCCGGGGGATCAGCCAGTTGATGCCGACGCCGGGGGTGGTGGTGACCTTGAGGTCGCCGCTCGGCCGCTCGCGGCTGTCGGTCAGTTTGGCGCGCGCCGCCTGCAGCTGCATGAACACGTCATGCGCGGTGCGGAACAAAAGGTCGCCCTGTTCGGTGAGGATCAGGCCGCGGGCATGTCGGTGAAACAGCGAGACAGACAATTCCTGTTCGAGCGCGCTGACCTGGCGCGACACCGCGGATTGCGACAGGCCGAGTTGCTCGCCGGCATGCGTGAAGCTTCCCGCCTCCGCTGCCGCGTGAAACACCTTCAGCTTGTCCCAGTCCATGTCGTTAAATCCATCACGAGAGCGTCCCATGTCTACTCCGCCGCTGCGCGGTCGTGGGCGTGGGCCGCCAGATAACGTTCGGCTTCGAGCGCTGCCATGCAGCCCATGCCGGCGGCGGTGACCGCCTGGCGCCAGGTTTCATCCGCCACGTCGCCGGCGGCGAACACGCCGGGCACCGACGTTGCGGTGGAGTTCGGTGCTACCTCGATATAGCCGGACGGCCGCAGCTTGATCTGATCCTTGACCAGCTCGGTTGCGGGCGCATGCCCGATGGCGATGAACACGCCGTCGGCCGGCACGTCCTGCGTTGTGCCGGTCTTGACGTTCTTCAGCCGGACATGGGTGACCTTGGCCGGGCCTTCGGTGCCGCAGATCTCATCGATCGCCGAGTCCCAGATGACCTCGATCTTGGGATGCTTGAACAGCCGTTCCTGCAGGATGCGTTCGGCGCGGAAATGGTCGCGGCGGTGCACGACCGTCACCTTGGACGCGAAATTGGTCAGGAACAGCGCTTCCTCGACCGCCGTGTTGCCGCCGCCGACCACCACGACCTGCTTGCCGCGATAGAAGAAGCCGTCACAGGTGGCGCAGGCGGAGACGCCGCCGCCGGCAAATTTCTCTTCCGAAGGCAGGCCGAGCCAGCGCGCCTGCGCGCCGGTGGCGAGAATCACGGTTTCGGCGAGATAGACATCGCCCGAATCGCAAGCGATACGGAACGGGCGCTGCCTTGTGTCGAGCTCAGTGACGAGATCGGTGACAAGCTTCGTCCCGACATGCGCCGCCTGCTTTTCCATCTGCTCCATCAGCCACGGGCCCTGGATCACGTCGGCAAAGCCCGGATAATTCTCCACGTCCGTGGTGATGGTGAGCTGGCCGCCGGGTTGCATGCCCTGGATCAGGACGGGCTCCAGCATCGCACGGGCGGCATAGATCGCCGCCGTGTAGCCGGCGGGGCCGGAACCGATGATGACGACTTTCGCGTGGATGGGGGCGGCCATGGTCTATCCCTTTCTGAAGGGAGGGCTGGGGACGACGTGCTTGCGCCAGGGCGGCAGCGTCGAAAGTGTCAGATCGAAGTCCGTCAAACTCTAGGATATCTGTGGAGCTATGCAAGAATTGCAATCCGCATCGGCATTTTTTCCCCAGATCGCGCTTAATTTTTGCGTCGCACGCGCAATAAAATTGCGTCAGCTAACGCTCCTGCGTTAAGAGAGTCGGCCACTGCTCATAAGGATCTGCCGCGCGTGCCGAAAAGCCTAGACGAGATCGACCTCGAGATCCTCACCGAGATCCAGGCCGACGGCCGCATCACCAATGTCGAACTGGCCAAGCGGGTCGGCATCTCGCCGCCGCCCTGCCTGCGCCGGGTGCGGACGCTGGAAGAGGCCGGTTACATCCAGGGTTACCGCGGCCTGCTCGATCCACGGCTGCTCGGCTTCGACGTCACGGTGTTTGCGTCGGTGCATCTGTCGAGCCAGGCCGATGCCGATCTCAAGGCATTCGAGGATTTTGTCCGCCAGGAGCCTTTGGTGCGGGAATGCTGGATGCTATCGGGCGAGATCGACTTCATTTTGAAGTGCGTGGCGCCGGACATGGCCACCTTCCAGGAATTCGTCGGCCAGCTCACCGCCGCGCCGCATGTACGTAACGTCCGCACCTCGCTGGTGCTGCACAATTCCAAATACGCCGCAGCCGTGCCGTTGGAGTTGAAAGTCGCGGACTGACTCTTTCCCTTATCCAAGCAGCGAAGCTATGCAGAGGAGAGAGTAGCGCGTTGGTCAGCCAAGCGAACCACCGGGACGGGTTGGGTCAACACGTGCAGTCGCGCTTGCCGCACCACCCACACCCGGCCGGCCACCCTTGTAACTTGCCGAATGCCGTTTCTGCTAAGCTTGGCGGAGCGGTGGCAGGCGAAAGACCGCATCACCTGAGGGACACCAAGCCCGTTGGGGAGCGTGGGTCTTCGCCTGCCGTTCCATCGAACCCGAACAGTCGCTTGGGCCGCTTTGCGAGCCCGCTTGCGCAAGGATGGGATCAGATGGACGCGATTTACGTTGGCATCGATGTTTCGAAGGACCGGCTGGACGTAGCGGTACGCCCAACGGGCCAGAGTTTTGCGGTCGCCCGAGATGGCGCGGGGATCGACGAACTGATCGGACGACTGAAGGCGATCTCGCCACGGCTGGTAGCCATCGAGGCGACCGGCGGCTTCGAGACGGTTGTCGCAGCGGGCCTCGGCGGAGCAAGCCTGCCGGTGGTGATCGTCAATCCGGCGCAGGTGCGCTTCTTTGCCAACGCGGTTGGCAAGCGCGCCAAGACCGATCCGATCGATGCCATGGTGATCGCGCATTTTGCCGAGGCGACCAAACCGCAGCTGCGTCAGCTGCCCGACGAGATGACGCGCCTGCTTGCCGATCTGGTCGCGCGCCGGCGCCAGATCGTCGAGATGATCGCGGCGGAAAGCCAGCGTGCCCGTCGCGTCAGTAATCCGCGGTTGAAGAAGAGCATCGCCCGGCTGCGCAAGGCGCTGGAGAAAGAGCTGGCTGAACTGGACGACGATATCCGCGATCACGTCCAGGGCACGCCGGCCTGGGCCGAGAAGGAAGATCTGCTGGCCTCGGTCCCGGGCATCGGGCCGACGATTGCCCGCAGCCTAATCGCCGAATTGCCGGAACTGGGCACGCTTGATCGCCGTCAGATCGCCGCGCTTGCGGGTCTGGCGCCATGGACCCGGCAATCCGGCCAATGGCGCGGCAAGAGCTTCATCGGCGGCGGCAGAGCCAGCGTGCGCGGCGTGCTGTTCATGGGCGCCATGGTCGCCGCTCGCTTCAATCCGACGCTCAAACTGTTTCGAGACAAACTCGTTGCCGCCGGCAAGCCCAAGCTGGTGGCGATCATTGCGGTCGCCCGCAAGCTACTCACCATCCTCAACGCCATCCTCCGGGACAAAACGCCATGGCAGCCCAAAAACGCTTGACCCGAAAGACAGTCGCTCCCCACGCGAAGCGCGGGGGAGGGAAAACCAGGCATGCAATTGTAGTTATTACGCCTTGTTGCGCAGCATCGCGTCCGCGCTGATCGGACCACCGCCCGCCGTCGCCAGATACAAACAGGCGAAGCAGAACAGGATCGCGGCGGTGCCGCCGTTCAACAGCGGCAGGAACACCGGATCGGCGCCCTTGAACATGTGGCCGATGAAATAGGCAAAGGCCATTTCGCCGGCCAGAATGAAGGCGACGATGCGGGTGAACAGGCCGATCAGCAGCAGCGCACCAAGAATCAGTTCGAGCGTTCCGGCGGCACCGATCAGCGAGAACAATTCAACCTTGGCGAAATACGGCACGGCCGGGAATTTGAAGATCTTGGCGATGCCATACTGCAGTAGCAGCAGGCCGGTGATGAAGCGAAACAGGCTGAGCGCCGTCGGCTGGTATCTCGAAAGAGTCTGGTCCATGTCATTTGTCCCCCATGTGATGACAAATCGCTCTTAGCATTATTGCAGCGCGAGATGCCCTTCACTCTCATGTGAGGAACACGTTATCGCCGCAATTATTCCTGCCGGCCGGAGCCCAGTTCAACCGTGCGCGCAGCAAAAAGCCGCGCACCAAGCGCGGCCTTTGCATTTCGGTCAGCGTGCGATCTTAGCGCCACTCGACCTTGGTGATCTCGTAAGCCTTGGCGCCGCCGGGGGCGACGACTTCGACGGTGGCGCCCTTGGCCTTGCCGATCAGCGCGCGCGCCATCGGCGAGGTGATCGAGATGCGGCCCTTCTTGGCATCGGCTTCCGGCTCGCCGACGATCTGCCAGACGGCCTTCTTCTCGGTGTCCTCGTCGACCAAAGTCACGGTGGCGCCGAACATGATGGTGTCGCCGGACAGCTTCGAGATGTCGATGATTTCGGCGCGCCCGATCTTGTCCTCGAGCTCGTTGATGCGGCCTTCGTTGTGCGACTGCTCTTCCTTGGCGGCGTGGTATTCGGCGTTTTCCGAAAGGTCACCATGCGATCGCGCCTCGGCAATCTGTTCGATGATCCGCGGACGGTTCACCGACTGACGCTCCTTCAACTCGACTTCCAGCGCGGCATAGCCGCCTGCGGTCATCGGGACCTTTTCAACCATCGCTTTTCGTCCTTTAACGTCATGCCGGCGCCATCGCGGCGCGCACGAAACCATTCAATCTGCGAGATGTCGGCGACTGCGCTTGCAGCCAAGGACTGCAAACAGGCCCGGCAAGTGCCGAAACAGAACAATATCACGACCGGTGAGTTCCGGTCGTGTCAGGTTTATTGCCGATCGCGGCCCCGGCGTGCCGCCCGGCCTTAATCAGGTTTCGGAAAAGTAACTCTGCAAGGTGCGGACCTCAAGGTCTCCGCCCAGATAGGCGCGGATGCCTTGGGCTGCCGCCACAGCGCCAGAAAGAGTGGTGTAATACGGAACTTTATGCAAGAGGGCAGCGCGCCGCAGCGACCGGCTGTCGGCCAAAGCCTGCGGCCCGTCGGTGGTGTTGAAGACCAGCTGGATCTCGCCATTGGTAATGGCGTCGACGATATGCGGCCGGCCTTCCAGCACCTTGTTGATCTTGACGGCGGGTACGCCATTGTCGGCCAGGAAGCGCTGCGTGCCCGAGGTGGCGAGCACCTTGAAGCCATTGTCCGACAGCAGCTTCACGGTCGGTAGGATCCGCGTCTTGTCGCTTTCGCGTACCGAGACGAACACGGTGCCCTTACGCGGCACGCGGGTGCCACCGCCGAGCTGGCTCTTCGCAAATGCCACCGCGAAGGTCTGGTCGATACCCATCACCTCGCCGGTGGAGCGCATCTCCGGGCCGAGCACGGTATCGACGCCGGGGAAGCGGGCAAACGGGAAGACCGATTCCTTGACGCCAACATGGCCGAGCGTGCGCTTCTTCAGATTGAACGAAGCGAGCTTCTCGCCGGCCATGATGCGGGCGGCAATCTTGGCGACCGGGATGCCCATCACCTTGGCGACGAACGGCACGGTGCGCGACGCGCGCGGATTGACTTCGAGCACGTAGATGTCGCCGTCCTTGATGGCGAACTGCACGTTCATCAGGCCGACGACGTCGAGACCGAGCGCCATGTCGCGGGTCTGCTGCTCGAGCCGTTCGATCATTTCAGGATCGAGCGAATGCGGCGGCAGCGAACAGGCGGAGTCGCCGGAGTGGATGCCGGCTTCCTCGATGTGCTCCATGATGCCGACGACGAACGTGTCCTTGCCATCGCACAGGCAGTCGACGTCGATCTCGATGGCGTCCGACAGATAGCGGTCGAACAACAGCGGGTTCTTGCCGAGCACGGTGTTGATCTGGCCGGTCTTGTCGTTCGGGTAGCGCGACTTGACGTCGGCGGGCACCAGCTCGGGCAGGGTGCCGAGCAGGTAATCGCCGAGCTGGCTCTCCTCGCGGATGATCTGCATGGCGCGGCCGCCGAGCACGTAAGACGGACGCACCACCAGCGGCAGGCCGAGGTCAGCGGCAACCAGGCGTGCCTGCTCGACCGAATAGGCGATGCCGTTCTTCGGCTGCTTCAGCTTCAACTTGTCGAGGATGCGCTTGAAGCGGTCGCGGTCTTCGGCCAGATCGATGGCGTCGGGCGAGGTGCCGAGGATCGGCACGCCGGCGTCTTCCAGTGCATGCGCCAGCTTCAGCGGGGTCTGGCCGCCGAACTGCACGATGACGCCGTGCAAGGTGCCGTTCTGCTTTTCGGTATCGATGATCTCGAGGACATCCTCGGCCGTCAGCGGCTCGAAGTACAATCGGTCCGCCGTGTCGTAGTCGGTCGACACGGTTTCCGGGTTGCAGTTGATCATGATCGTCTCATAGCCGGCGTCATGCAGCGCGAAGCAGGCGTGACAGCAGCAATAATCGAACTCGATGCCCTGGCCGATCCGGTTCGGACCGCCGCCGAGGATGATCACCTTCTTCTTGTCGGTCGGCGCGCTTTCGTCGGAGAAGCCGCCGGCGAACGAGGATTCGTAGGTCGAATACATATAGGGCGTCGGCGAGGCGAATTCGGCCGCGCAGGTGTCGATGCGCTTGAACACCGGGCGGACGTCGAGTGAACGCCGCAGCGTCTTCACTTCTTCCTCGGTCTTGTTCGCCAGCACCGAGAGCCGGGCGTCGGAGAAGCCCATCGCCTTCAGCGTCCGCATGCCGAACGCATGGCCGGGCAGGCCGTTTTCCTTGACCTTGGCTTCCATCTCGACGATGCCGCGCATCTCCGAGAGAAACCACGGATCGATCTTGCAGGAGGTGAAGATCTCGTCGTCGCTCCAGCCGAGCCGCATCGCCTGCGCTACCTGCAGCAGGCGGTCCGGCGTCGGCGTGCCCAAGGCGGCGCGGACGGCGTTCTTGTCGTCACCGCGGCCGAGATCCTCGATCTCGATCTCGTCGAGGCCGGTGAGGCCGGTCTCCAGGCCGCGCAGCGCCTTCTGCAGGCTTTCCTGGAAGGTACGGCCGATCGCCATGACCTCGCCGACCGATTTCATCGAGGTGGTCAGCGTGCGGCTGGCGCCGGGGAATTTCTCGAAGTTGAAGCGCGGAATCTTGACGACGACGTAGTCGATGGTCGGCTCGAACGACGCCGGCGTGGCGCCGCCGGTGATGTCGTTGGCGATCTCGTCGAGCGTGTAGCCGACGGCGAGTTGCGCCGCGACCTTGGCGATCGGGAAGCCGGTGGCCTTGGAGGCCAGCGCCGAGGAGCGCGACACCCGCGGATTCATCTCGATCACCACCATGCGGCCGTCGGCCGGATTGACGCCAAACTGCACGTTGGAGCCGCCGGTCTCGACGCCGATCTCGCGCAGCACCGCCAATGAGGCGTCGCGCATGATCTGGTATTCTTTGTCGGTCAGGGTCAGGGCAGGCGCAACGGTTATGGAATCGCCGGTGTGCACGCCCATCGGATCGATGTTCTCGATCGAGCAGACGATGATGCAATTGTCGTTCTTGTCGCGCACCACCTCCATCTCGAACTCTTTCCAGCCGAGCACGGATTCCTCGATCAGCACTTCGGAGGTCGGCGAGGCGTCGATGCCGCGCTCGACGATCTCGATAAATTCGGCCTTGGTGTAGGCGATGCCGCCGCCGGTGCCGCCCATCGTGAAGGACGGGCGGATCAGGGCCGGGAAGTCGATCACGTCGAGCGCGCGCAGCGCGTCCGGCAGGTTCTTAACCTGCACCGAGCGCGGCGTTTCCAGGCCGATCTTGGTCATCGCCTCGCGAAAGCGCTGGCGGTCCTCGGCCTTGTCGATGGCATCCGCGGTGGCGCCGATCATCTCGACGTCGAATTTCTCCAGCGTGCCCTGCTTGCGGAGGCTAAGGGCGCAGTTCAGCGCGGTCTGGCCGCCCATGGTCGGCAGCAGCGCGAAGCCCTTGGAGCGGTCGCCGCGCTCCTTTTCGATGATCTTGGCGACGATTTCCGGGGTAATCGGCTCGATATAGGTCGCGTCCGCCAGATCCGGGTCGGTCATGATGGTGGCCGGATTCGAATTGACGAGGACGATCCGGTAGCCCTCTTCCTTCAGCGTCTTGACCGCCTGGGTGCCCGAATAGTCGAATTCGCACGCCTGGCCGATCACGATGGGACCGGCGCCGATGATCAGGATGGTGGATATGTCAGTGCGTTTGGGCATTGCATCTCGCGATTGGTCGAAACTGGGCACAAAAAAAGGGCGCGCGTCGCGCGTCCCTTGAGCCGGGCGCGGGTCGATCCTCGCGCGCGGCTGTCTTTAGACCAGTATAGCCGTGCAAGGAAGGCTTTTAAAGCCGCCTTCGACCGGGAATGCACCGCTTTAGGGCTCCGCCTGAGCCGGCTCGCCGAGCCGAAGCTGCGGAGCAGCGAAGGATGGAGGCCCAGCCTGGATTTGAACCAGGATAAGGAGCCTTGCAGGGCTCCCGCGTAACCTTCCGCCACCGGGCCACGCTTATTGATACCGCTTATTGGGTGCGCCAGCCAGCGTTACCCGTCGTTAGACTTAATCCGGCGGCTCGGGCCCGCTTACGAAGCGGGGTGCGCCACGAAGGTCATCCGCCAGCGGTTGTGGCCGATATTGTTCGGCGCCCGTACGGCCGAAAAACCGGCGGCGGCGAGCTTGGCCAGCATGTCGGCTTCGCTGTAATGCTGCAGACCGATTCGGGTTCGCAACTGCCGGTAATCCGACAGGGCGGTGCGAACCAGCCCCCAGACGGCATCCGTCAGAAATCCGTGCTTCCAGGCCAGTTGCAACAAGGCGGCGATATCGCGACCCATGCCGGCATCCGGCTGCAGGATGTCGCCGACCACCAGCCTTCCGCCGGGCTTGAGCAGCCGTTTGATGACGGCAAAGCCGTCGTCGAGCTCGGCGGGGGTCATGTATTGCGCGACCGAATTCATGACGGCGAGGTCGACCGACTGCTCTTCCAACTGCCGCAATTCGTCGAGCGAGTGCACCCGGATCTTCGGCATGTCAGCGAATCGGGCGATCAGCCGGCTGCGCACGCCGGGTGCCGGCTCGGCCAGGATCAGCCGGCCGCACGCCGCCGCCACCTTGGCGGCCGATAGGGCCTCGCCGCAGGCAAAATCCAGCACCACGGCATCGGGTGTGGTGACATACCCCACGATCTCGCGTGCAATGATGTCGAAATGCACGTCGCGGTGCAGCCGGCTCGCGTAGATCGTATGGGCGGAGTCGTAATAATCGATCCAGTCGTCCATCGCTTGGCCTGGCCTATCTTTGTTCCGTCACGGGAACCGGTATAAAATTGAAGCGTTAAGGGATCGGAGCGTTTTCAGGTGCGTTGGAATCGCCTTCACCCGCAAAACTCTCGTTCAATATTGAAGCGATTTCGACACCACCAACGGTCTGCCTTGATGTTCGTCGAAGCCCGTCTGTTCGATATCGCCCTACAGGAAGGTTGTACACCGTGTCCCCAGCCAAGAATGCCAAAGTTGCCGCCGATCTCGATACCCCCTCGGATCTGCCCCAGGAAGCTACCGACAAGATTTCGAAGGCGCTGAACGGGTTGCTCGCCGATGCCTTCGCGCTTTACCTGAAGACCAAGAATTTCCATTGGCACATCAGCGGCCGGCACTTTCGTGACTACCACCTGATGCTCGACGAGCAGGCCGCGCAGATTTTCGCGACCACCGATGAATTGGCCGAGCGCGTCCGCAAGGTCGGCGGCACCACGATCCGTTCGATCGGTGGCATCGCCAAGCTTCAGACCATCAAGGACAACGACGAAGCCTACGTCCCGCCACGCGAGATGCTGCGCGAGTTGATGAACGATAACAAGGCGATGGCCGCAGCGATGCGCAAGGCGCACAAGATCGTCGACGATGTCGACGACGCGGCCTCGGCTGGCTTGCTGGAAAACTTCATCGACGAGACCGAACGCCGGACCTGGTTCCTGTTCGAAGCCTCCCGCCAGGAAGGCGGCAACGAGGACTGAGGTCGTAGCCCGGATGGAGCGAAGCGAAATCCGGGGCCAGCTTCATCGTCTCACGCAGCGACTTCCCGGATTGCGTCACCCGCCTTAAATGGCGGGTGACTTCATCCGGGCTACCGACAGCGACCTACACCGGCGGCATCGACGGCAAGGCGCTGACGATGCGCAACGACAGGCCTTCATAGCCGGCGAGGTGAATGGTCAGTTCGCCGTTCTCCGACAGATCGCCTTCCAGCGTCTCCTTGACCATATCGACCACCGGCCCTGGCGCCACATTGGCGAGGGTGAACGTTTCGTCGATCGGGGTCGGGCCGAAATTGAGCACCGTGAGCTGGGTGCCGCGGCCGCCCGGCAAATCGTGCACCATCACCAGAAGGGCGGGATGCTGCACCTTGGGCAGCGCCAACTGGTGGGCACGGTGAATGCCATAGGCCTGGCGCACCGCCAGCAGCCGTTGCAAGTGGCTGGCGAATGATTCCGGGTGCTTGAGCTGCTCGTCGACCGGGCCGTACAGCGTTCGGGCCTTTGGCAGGCCGGCGCTGGACAGCGTCGCGTCCGGATTGAGGCTGACGAGATCATAGGCCCCGCGCTCGATCCATCTTGTGTCGCCATCGGCCACCAGTTCGCTGACGTCGGACATCGGCAGCGGCAACGCGCCGACCAGATCCCAGCCGGAAATCGCGAATACGCCGGGCTGGAACGCATTGTACATCACCAGCAGCAGATGCACCTTCTGGATCGCCGCGCGGTCATCATCCGTCAGTCCGTCGAGGTCCTGGAAACCGAGCGCCGCCGCGATCACGCTGGCCGTGGTGCAGGCCACGCCGTTGGTGACGAAACGCTGATTGTACGGCGCGTTGGCGCCGGTGAGCTTTTCATACATGACGTCGCGAATGTGCTCGCGCAGCACCTCGCCGGGCCAGGTCTGGCCGCCGAATGTGTAGGTGTCCTTGGCGTGGCGGGTCCAGAAGTGCACCAGTTCGAGCGTCAGTTCGTCGTGGTTCTGCATCGCATGGATCAGCGACGCCGGATCGATTTTTGCGTCGTGCATGGTGTGCAGCATCAAGCGCAAAAATTCGGTGTCGCCTGTCAACAGCGCGTGGTGATAGGCCGGCCGGGTGATGAAATCATAGGACAGGTCGGCGCCGCCATGCGACATCGCGGCGATGTCGTCGACCGTGAGGTTGAGCTCCTGAAAGCTGAAGCCGCCGGCCTTGCGGACCATGCCGGCGATGATCTGGTTGCCGACGATCGACAGCGGATGTCCTTCCGACCAGGCCGGGCCGTTGGCGCGTTTTTCCACGCCGAGAAAGCCGTTGGCGTCGAGCCGAAGCCCACGCGCGCCGAGCACGTCGAGGGAATGCAGCGCGTCGCCGACGATCATCTGCTGCGCGGCGAAGGACGGGTCGAGCCAGTTCAGCGCCGGCTGGCCTTCCTTGAAGTAGTGCAGATAGACCCAGCGGCGGGCGACGCCATCGACGCCGACCACGACGTCGGTGGCGCTCCAGTCGGTTTCCTTCACGCCGGGTTCGAAGAAAATCACGCGGCTGAGCTGGCCGACGATGTAATTCTTGTCGCGCAGCGCATCCACCGTCTTGGGATCGAGGTTGACCGCGTGACGGCCTTCCAGCACGTCGGGCAGCAGCGGCCAGTCTTCCTCGCGGATCGCGACCATGTGATACAGGCCGGGATAATCTTCATAGGCCAATTCGGCGAGGCGGAAATCCGCGCCCTTGCCGGTGTGCGACGGGATTACGTCGTCGATCACGATCGAGTTGTGCGCGGCCGCGACGCGGCACATCGTCATGAACTCGTCCTGCGTGCCGTAGATCGGATCGATGTCGAAGCTGATGCGGTCGAAATTGCCATCCACGGTCGGCGTGTGCTTGCGGTCGCGGATGCCACCGGACACCTTCATCGGCCCCATATGCACGCCCTGGACGCCCAGCGTGGACAGGGCTCGCCAGAACGAATCGCTGCCGAGCGTCGCCAGCACCGAGGTGCCCTCAGCCGTGACGATCGAAGCGGGATAGGCGGTGAACCAGACCGAGGCCAGCGCGGAGGCGGCGCGCGGGCGCGTCTCGGCATAGGGATGCATCCACATCCGCGACTGGCCGGAATAATGATGCGCCAGTCCCCTCGCACAACGCAGCATCGACTGGCCGAGCAGCCACTCGACATATTCGGGCTGGGGTCTTTCGGTTCTAGGGCTCATGCAGTCTCCGGGGTGTGGAATGGGCGGCAATACTCACGCTGCACGAATCGTAGAACGATTCGCTGAAATGACTTGGGCTCTGATCGTGATGAAATCAGGTCGGCTTCCAGAGGCGAACGAGCGAGCAATCGTCGCCGAACGCAGGATAAGCCAGTACCAAACGTGAATGGCCGGGACGAGCCCGGCCATGACGTCACAATAGTTTGGTTTGGGACGAAGGCGCTACGACGCCTTCTTCTCGCGCATCAACTGGGCAAACCGCTTGAACAGATAGTGCGAATCGCGCGGGCCGGGGGAGGCTTCGGGGTGATACTGCACCGAGAACACCGGCTTGCCTTCGAGCTGGATGCCGCAGTTGGAACCGTCAAACAGCGAGATGTGGGTCTGCGTCGCGCCCGCGGGCAGCGTCGCCTCATCCACCGCGAAGCCATGGTTCATCGAGGTGATCTCGACCTTGCCGGTGGTCTCGTCCTTGACCGGATGATTGGCGCCGTGATGGCCCTGATGCATCTTCTTGGTCTTGGCGCCGACTGCCAGGCCGAGCATCTGGTGGCCAAGGCAGATGCCGAAGGTCGGCAGGCCGGATTCGATCACTTCGCGGATCACGGGCACGGCATATTTGCCGGTCTCGGCCGGGTCGCCCGGGCCGTTCGACAGGAACACCCCGTCCGGCTTCAACGCCATGATGTCTTCGGCCGAGGTGGTGGCGGGCACCACGGTGATGCGGCAGCCTTCGCCGGCCAGCAGGCGCAGGATGTTGCGCTTGATGCCGTAATCGATGGCGACGACATGGAATTCCGGTGCGGTCTGGGTGCCGTAGCCTTTTTCCCATTCCCACGGCGTCTCGTCCCAGGTGAAGCGCTGGCTTGAGGTCACCATCGGAACCAGGTCCATGCCTTCGAGGCCGGGCCATTCGCGGGCTTCCTGCTTGAGGCCGGGCAGATCGAACTGGCTGTCGCGGGCGTGCACCAGCACGGCGTTCGGCATGCCCTTGCTGCGGATCAGTGCGGTCAAAGCGCGGGTATCGATGCCTGAAATACCGACAATTCCGCGCGCCTTAAGCCAGGCGTCGAGGTGCCGCGAGGAGCGGTAGTTCGACGGGTCGGTGATCGCCGAGCGCAGGATCAGGCCGCGCGCGCCGGGCGTCGCCGCCATGTTGATGGTTTCGAAATCTTCATCGTTGGTGCCGACATTGCCGATATGCGGGAACGTGAAGGTGATAAGCTGTCCGGCATAAGAGGGATCGGTAAGGATCTCCTCATAGCCGGTCATCGCCGTGTTGAAGCAGACTTCGCCGACGGCCTGGCCTTCCGCGCCGAGGCCGAAGCCCTCCAGCACGGTGCCGTCCGCAAGCACGAGGAGCGCGGTCGGTTTGTGGTCCGGCCAGGCTGAGGATGTTTCAGAGGGGGTCATGAGGTCACTACATAGTCCGCGGGGCGGCCAAGGTCAAAGCCGGAAAGCGCGGATTCACACCTGCGGCGAGACGGTATGGCGGCCAATTGGCGCGCCAGCCCCGCTCGCACGCCGGGCAGGACTGGCGACGCGGCACGTGCCGGGCCAGGAGCCCGAGGGAACCGGCGACACCCGTTCGCCTCAAGCGCGCACATGAGACGCAGAATCAATCAAAATAAACATATGGACGCTTGCCGACGGTACCTTTCGCAGCTAGCAAGCCGTACACCTTCCGTGTTTCCGGACATTTCAGTGCTGTTGGACTATTTTGCCGCGATGGCCGCGCGTTCGGCTGTCGCTCCAGCGCGATGGCGCAGGCCCTTTTTGAAATGGCTCGACGGGATCGAGCAGGGCTGGGCTATTCCCTTGCTGATCGTGGCGTTTGCCGCGGCCTGGCTGGTGTTTCTGACCATCGCCTATCTGAGCGGCGATCTGCATGCCGACGCGCTGGAAACCTGGACGATCGGCCGCGAATTCGCCTGGGGCAATGCCAAGCATCCGCCTTTGATGGGGTGGGCCGCCTGGGGCTGGACGCTGGTGTTTCCGCTCAACGACTGGTCGTTTCAACTGCTGTCGATGACCAATGCGGCGGTGGCGCTGTGGGCGGTCGACCTGATCGTGCGGCGGTTCGTCCGCGGCGATGGCCGCGCCGGCGTGCTGCTGCTCTTGATGCTGCTGCCGGCCTACCAGTTCCACGCCCAGCGCTTCAACGCCAATACGGTGCTGCTCGCCGTGTGGCCGCTCGCGACCTATTGTTTCCTGCGCTCCTATGAGAGCCGCGCGATCGGCTGGGCGATCGCGGCCGGCGTCTTCGGCGCGCTGGCGATGCTCGGCAAGTATTATTCGGTATTTCTGACCGGCAGCTTTCTGCTGGCGGCGATCGCACATCCGCAGCGCGCGTTGTATTTCAGCTCCTGGGCACCGTGGGCCAGTGCGCTGGCCGGGCTGATCGTGCTGGGGCCGCACATCCATTGGTTGGCGACTTCCGGCGCGGCGCCGTTCGCCTATGCGATGCAGGTCCATGGCGGCGTGCCGTTCGGCCCGTCGTTTCTGGAGGCCGGCGCTTTCCTGCTTGGCATTGCGGCGACGGTGGCATTGCCGGCGTTCGTCTGGATGCTGTCGGCGGGCCGGCGTCTGTCGCTCTTTGGTGCCGATTTCCGCGCCATGAACCCGGGGCTCCAGCTGCTGTTCTGGATCTTCGTCGGCACCGTGGCACTGCCGACCCTGGTTGCCATCGTCGTCGGAACCGATATGCCGTCGCTTTGGGCCTTGCAGGGCTTGTTCCTGTTGGCGATCCTGGTGGTGTGCGGCGCCAGCTACACGCTGGAGCGTTTGTACGTCGTGAATCTGGTAGTGATGGTCGGCGCGATCGCCGCCGTGGCGATCATCGTGGCAGCACCGATTCACGCTTATTATCGCAACAACATCAATCCGAACGAGCGCAGCTATTATAGGCTTGCCGCCTTCGAACTGACCAAGCGCTGGCGTGCGATATCGGACAAGCCGATGCCGGCGATCTCGGGCGATGACGGACTGGCTTTTGCCACCGCCTTCTACAGCCCCGATCACCCGGTGTACCGCCGCCCGTTTCAGTATCAATATACCTGGGGCATGCCGCGGGTAACGACGCTGGAAAAAGGCTGGGCCGCGATGTGCTTTGCGGACGACCAGGCCTGTCGGGGCTGGATGGACAAGGTCGTTGCGATTGCGCCTGAGTTCACCCGTGTCGACTTCGAGGTCATCCCCTATCTGTGGGGGCGGGCCGGCCCGCCCGGTCGTCTGATCGCACTGATGATGCCGCCGCAGGACGACCGGCCCGTGGCCACGCAGGCCCCGTCCACCGCTGCCTCCGCGGATTTCTCCTCCAGTCACCGCCAGCCGGCGCCCTGAGCCGTCGCGCAGTTGTGCGGAACCGGCAAAGCGCCTAGATCGGGCCTCACGGGTCAGCCCGATCGAATTTGAGCCGGAACCGCCCTTGCGGTCCGAAGGAGACATCATGACGCTGCGCGACAACATCAACAATGCGGTCAAGGATGCGATGCGCGCCAAGGATGAGCGCAAGCTCTCTACGCTGCGGATGGTCAATTCGACGATCAAGAACGCCGATATCGAAGCCCGCGGCCAAAGCAAGCCGCCTCTGTCCGATGGCGACCTGCTCAGCGTGCTGCAGAAGATGATCAAGCAGCGCCAGGAATCCGTCGAACTGTACGAAAAGGGCGGCCGCGCCGAACTGGCCGAGCAGGAGCGCGCCGAGATCGCCGTGATCTCCGCCTATCTGCCGCAGCAGATGTCGGAGGACGACGTCAAGGCGGTGATCTCGGCCGAAATCGCGGCTTCGGGCGCTGCGGGTATCAAGGACATGGGCAAGGTGATCGCCGCGCTGAAGGCGAAATATGCCGGCCAGATGGATTTCGGCAAAGCCTCGGGCCTGGTCAAGGCCGCGCTGACGAGCTGATTGTTACTTCCCTCTCCTCAACGGGGAGAGGGAGCGCACGACCCGCCCGTCGCTGCAACCAAACATGAAGCATGCGGGCGCTATCCGCCCGTCTTCTCCGTCTGGTCATAGACCAGCCGCGCCACCTGGTTGAGCCGGTCCTTGTCGGTCGGGCCGCTCACGACGTAGCCGACGCCTTTGTCGGCCCAGAACAGTGCGCCGTCCTTGTCCTGCGAGGCATAGCGCATCTGGGTGGTGTCGGTTGCCGCGCGGGACGTGTAGAGCGTGTAGCGTTCGCCGGTCGGGCTTTCATACATGAAGAACGCCGCCGGCGCTTCCGGGCCGGGCAGCAGCCGGCCGCCGACCAGCTTCAGCCCGGTGCCATCGAGCTCCGGTGCCTTGACCGCGTAGCCGACGCGCTTCGACAGCCACTGCTGCAGATGCGCGCGCTCGGAGCCCGCGACTTCCACGGGATGGCGCACTTCGACGACGTAGAGCCGGTGTGCGCCAAGCGCATCGAGCGTGAAGTTCTGGAACACCGAGGGCGCGGCTGCGGCGCCATGCGCCAGCCAGCCGACGCTGCCGCCGACCACGAAGGCCAGCAACGTCGCGGCCACCGCGCCGATCAGAAATGACCGTGGCTGCCGCACCAGCCGGTCGATCTCCAGTCGGGCCGGCACGCTCTCGTCGGCGACGGCGTCGTAGCGCGCATGCAGCAGCTCGGCCATTGCGCGCCACGACTGCACCCGCGCGGCATCGTCGGGATGCGCAGCGAGCCACGCCTCGACCTCGCCGCGGCGCTCCGCCGGCAACTCATTATCGACGTAGGCGTGCAGTTCGTCTTCGGTGACGGGCATGCGGGGTTCGGTCATCGGCGTGGTCTCGGGTGGGTCGCAATGGTGTTCAACGAAGCGCTCTCGGAATCCCTCCCCCTTGCGGGGAGGGTCTGCCGAACGGAGGACGATACGCAGCATCGTTCGGAGTGGAGGCCGGGGTGGGGGTGCCACGGGCGACGTCGCTTGTGGCAACCCCCACCCGACCGCGCTTCGCGCGGCCACCCATGGCGGACGAATTCGTCCGCCAGACCCCGCAAGGGGGAGGGGAAAAAAACCGCCGCTGCTTGATAAATCATGCTCATCACTTCACCGCCCGCAGCGCCGGGCGCTGGCCTTCGAGATAGGCCTTCACATGGGCGCGGGCGCGGGCGAGGCGGCTCATCACGGTGCCGATCGGCACGCCTTGGATCTCGGCGACCTCGCGGTAGCTCAAGCCCTCCAGCATCACCAGCAGCAGCACCGCACGCTGATCCTCGACCAGCGCCGCCAGCGCGCGCGCGATATCGCGGCCCTCGGCTTCGGTGCCGGAGGCGTCCGCATTGTTGTCGAACAATTCGGTCATCAGCGGCCGGCGCGCCAGAGAGCGGCGGCGGTTGCGATTGAGGTTGGTCAGGATGGTGTAGAGCCAACTGCGCAGGTCGCCGCCGATGAACAGTTTTTCCGAGCGCAGCGCGCGCACCAGCGTGTCCTGCACCAGGTCGTCGGCGATGTCGGCGTCGCGCGTCAGCGCCCGCGCATAACGCCGCAGGGCCGGGATCAGGGTCTCGACGTCGTCGCGAAACGCGCTCATGGGCTCTGGGTCACGGTTCAATTCCTGCCGGGTTCCACGGTGCGGGGGGAAGCGCCGTTGTCATCATAACACCTTGGCCGCTCGTCTATTCCGGGACCGTTGCCCACGGTAAACGCAGGTTTGCGGGGTGGATTGGGGCTGTACCGAGAGGGAGCGCTGGTGTACCTCGAAAGGCTGATTTTCAAGCGGACAGGACACGACATGGTTGAACCTACAGGCCTGATGCAGGGCAAGCGCGGCGTTATTCTCGGCCTCGCCAACAACCGTTCGATCGCCTGGGGCATCGCCAAATCCTGCCACGCGCAGGGTGCCGAACTCGCTTTTACCTATCAGGGCGACGCGCTGAAGAAGCGGGTTGAGCCGCTGGCGGCCGAACTCGGCGGCCTCGTGCTCGGCCATTGCGACGTCACCGACCCCGCCAGCATCGATGCGGCGTTCGCGGTGCTGCAGGAGAAGTGGGGCAAGATCGACTTCGTGGTCCACGCCATCGCCTTCTCCGAGAAGGAGGGGCTCGAGGGCCGCTATGTCGATACCACCGCGGAGAATTTCTCCAAGACCATGCTGATCTCGTGCTTCTCGCTGACGGCGATCGCACAGCGCGCCGAAAAGCTGATGACGCAGGGCGGTTCGATCATAACGCTGACCTATTACGGCGCCGAGAAGTGGATGCCGCATTACAACGTGATGGGCGTGGCGAAAGCGGCGCTGGAGGCCAGCGTGCGCTATCTCGCCGCCGACCTCGGCGTGCAGAACATCCGCGTCAACGCGATCTCGGCGGGTCCGATCAAGACGCTGGCGGCGTCGGGCATCGGCGATTTCCGCTACATCCTGAAATGGAACGAGCACAACGCGCCGCTGCGCCGGACCACGACCATCGATGAAGTCGGCGACAGCGCGCTGTATCTATTGTCCGACCTGTCGCGCGGCGTCACCGGCGAAGTGCACCACGTCGATTCCGGCTACCACGTCCTCGGCATGAAGCGCCCGGACGCGCCGGACATCTCGCTGAACAAGGACTGATCGCGCCCGTTATGCCGCAACCCACGATCTATTACATCCGCCACGGCCAGACGGAATGGAACGCACTCGGCCGTTTCCAGGGCTCCAAGGATATTCCGCTCAACGACCTCGGTCGCGAGCAGGCGGCGCATGCCGGGGGAATCCTGAAAGAGTTGCTGGCGCAGCACGCGCGCGACGCGGACAGCCTCGGCTTCGTGTCGAGCCCGCTTGGCCGGGCGCGCTCGACGATGGAGTTCGTCCGCAGCCAGCTCGAATTGCCGCCGCAGCACTACGCGCTGGACGACCGGTTGCGCGAGATCGGCTACGGTCACTGGGAGGGCTCGACGCTCGCCGAGCAGGAGGCCTCGCATCCCGAGATCTTCGCCGCCCGCGAGCTCGACAAATGGAGCAGCCCGCCGCCCGAAGGCGAAAGCTACGCCTCGGTGCAGTTGCGCATGCGCGACTGGTATGAAGGCCTGACCGGCGATACCGTCGCCGTGGCGCATGGTGGCACCGCCCGGGCCCTGATGGTGGCGCTGGACGTACAGACCATCGCTGCCGCGGCCGAACTGCCGATCGAGCAGGGCGCCGTCTACGTGTTCAGCAACGGCGGGCTCGCGAAGTATACTTAAAGTCAGGCGCGCTTTCTTCCTTCTCCCCTTGTGGGAGAAGGTGGCTGCGCGCAGCGCGGCCGGATCAGGGGTAGCCACAAACTCCGAGCCCAGAACCCCCTCATCCGTCGCGGACTTCGTCCGCGCCACCTTCTCCCACAAGGGGAGGAGGAAGAACGCCAGCTGTGCCGCCATTTGACCCCCCGAACCGCCCGCGTTACGACAGCAGCCAGTTTCGAGAGACCGCCCCATGTCCTTCAATACTTTCGGCCATCTGTTCCGGGTCACCACCTTTGGCGAGAGCCATGGGCCGGCGATCGGCTGCGTGGTCGATGGTTGCCCGCCGTTGCTGCCGCTCGACGTGGCCGACATCCAGGCCGACCTCGACCGCCGCAAGCCCGGGCAGTCGCGCTTCACCACGCAGCGCCAGGAGGCCGATCTCGTCAAAATCCTGTCCGGGGTGATGGCGCATCCGGAAACCGGGGTGCAGGTGACGACGGGGACGCCGATCGCGCTGATGATCGAAAACACCGATCAGCGCTCCAAGGACTATTCCGACATCAAGGACAAGTTTCGCCCGGGCCACGCCGATTTCACCTATGAGGCGAAATACGGCATTCGCGATTACCGCGGCGGCGGGCGTTCCTCGGCGCGCGAGACCGCGACCCGCGTCGCCGCCGGCGCCATTGCACGCAAGATCGTGCCGGGCATGATAGTGCGCGCCGCGCTGGTGCAGATGGGACCGCACAAGATCGACCGCGCCAACTGGGACTGGGACGAGGTTCACAACAACCCGTTCTTCTGCCCCGACAAGGACAAGGCCGCGTTTTTTGAGGGCTATCTCGACGGCATTCGCAAATCCGGTTCGTCGATCGGTGCGGTGATCGAGGTCGTCGCCGAGGGCATTCCGGCCGGTCTGGGGGCGCCGATCTATGCCAAGCTCGACGCAGACATCGCCGCGGCGCTGATGAGCATCAACGCGGTCAAGGGCGTCGAGATCGGCGACGGCTTTGCCGCGGCGGAATTGTCCGGCGAGAACAATGCCGACGAAATGCGGATGACCAACCACGGCGCCTCGTTCCTGTCCAACCATGCCGGCGGCGTGCTCGGCGGCATTTCGACCGGACAGCCGGTGGTGGCGCGCTTCGCGGTGAAGCCGACGTCGTCGATCCTGTCGCCGCGGCAGACCATCGACCGCTCCGGCGCCGACACCGATATTCTGACCAAGGGGCGCCACGACCCCTGCGTCGGCATTCGCGCCGTGCCGGTCGGCGAGGCAATGGTCGCCTGTGTGATGGCCGACCAGTTTTTGCGGCATCGCGGCCAGGTGGGCTAGGCTCTCCGCGATCAAGCCAATCGCAGGTGTCCATTGACCGATCCTATCAGCGACATCACCGCCTGGCTCACCGACGGCGCACGCTCGACGCCGGAGCCGAGCGACATGATGGCGGAATGCTGCGAGCGGCTGATCGCCGCCGGGCTGCCATTGTGGCGCGTCGGCGTGTTCGTCCGCACGCTGCATCCGGAAATTTTCGGCCGCAATTTCATCTGGCGTCCGACCACCGGCGTGGAGCTTGGCTCGGTGGATTTCGACATCCAGCACACCCCGGAATTTCTCCGTAGCCCGCTGGCGATCGTGTTCCAGGAAGGCGCCGAAGTGCGCTGCCGGCTGGATGCTCCCGGCAACAACCGGTTTCCGTTCTTCGATGACATGCGCGCCGAGGGCGTCACCGACTACGTCGCCGTCCCGCTGTCGTTTGTCGATGGCATGATCCACGCTTCAAGCTGGACGACCCGGCAGCAAGGTGGCTTCACCGACGCGCAGTTGACCGACCTCAAGCGGGTGGTGCCACCCCTGACCCGGTTGATCGAGGTGATTGGCCTGCGCCGGACTGCGGAGACGCTGCTCGACACCTATGTCGGCCCGCGCGCCGGCGAGCGCATTCTGGCCGGGCAGATCCGCCGCGGGCACACCGAGACCATGCATGCCGCGATCTGGCTTTCCGACCTGCGCGGCTTCACCGCTTTGTCCGACCGGCTGCCGCCGGAGCAGGTGGTCGAGATTCTCAACCTGTACTTCGATTGCCAGGTCGCGGCGATCCACAAGCACGGCGGCGAAGTGCTGAAATTCATGGGCGACGGGCTGCTCGCGGTGTTTCCCATCGAGGCCGACGAGCAGGCTCTTTGCAGCCGTGTCCTGGAAGCCGCGCGAGAGGCGCGCGCCGCGGTGGCGGCCATGCAGTTTGTCAGCGGCGAAACGCCGGAGCGTTTCCGGTTCGGCGTCGCCTTGCATGTCGGCAGACTTCTCTATGGCAATATCGGCGGCGGCAACCGGCTCGATTTCACCTGCATCGGCCCGGCGGTGAATCTGGCCGCACGGCTGGAGAAGATTGCAGGCCGTCTCGGGCGCACGATCGTGGCGTCCGGCGCCTTCGTCGGCACCTGCGCCGCCGACTGGGACAATCTCGGCGAATTCCCCATCGCCGGATTTTCGAGGGCCGAGCAGGTCTACGGCCTGTCGGACGAAACGCCGCGCGAGTGACGTCAGGCGGCGCGCACCGTTTCGAGGAAGCGGTGGACTTCGGACTTCAGCCGGTTGCTGTCGCCGGACAATGACTTCGCCGCCGACAGAACCTGGCCGGAGGCCGCGCCCGTTTCGTTGGCGCCGTGCTGCACGTCGGCGATGTTGGCGGAGACCTGCTGGCTCCCCAGAGCCGCCTGCTGCACATTGCGCGAGATTTCCTGTGTCGCCGCGCCTTGCTCCTCGACCGCCGAGGCGATGGTCGATGCGATCTCCGACATCTGGCCGATGGTCAGGCCGATCGCCTGGATGGCGTTGACGGAATGCCGGGTCGCGGCCTGGATGCCCTCGATCTGCTGGCCGATCTCGCCGGTGGCCTTGGCGGTCTGCTCGGCAAGCGCCTTTACTTCGGAGGCCACCACGGCAAAACCGCGGCCGGCATCGCCGGCGCGGGCCGCCTCGATGGTCGCGTTGAGCGCGAGCAGGTTGGTCTGGGCTGCAATGGTATTGATGAGTTCGACCACAGCTCCGATCCGGCCGGCCGCTTTGGCGAGTTCGGCCACCCGGTCATTGGTCTCGCGGGCCTGATCGACGGCATCACCCGCAATCCGCGCCGAGGCCTGGACCTGGCGGCTGATCTCATTGACCGAGCTGGACAGCTCCTCGGTGGCTGACGCCACGGCCTGGACGTTGGTGGAAGCCTCTTCCGAGGCGGCGGCCACCAGGGTGGCAAGCTGCTGCGAGCGGTCGGCGGTGGCCGTCAGCGTGTCGGCGGAGGCTTCGAGCTCGGTCGAGGCCGCGGACACCGTCTCGACGATCTCGCCCACTGCGCCCTCGAAGCTGTCGGCCAGGCGGTGCATCTCCTGCCGGCGCAGGTCGGCCGCGCGCAGTTCCTGCTGGCGTTGCGCGTCGGCTTCCTGCTGGGCTTTCTCCTGCGCCTTGATCTTGAACTGTCCGACGGCGGCAGCCATCTCGCCGATTTCATCGCGCCGCCCGAGACCGGGCAGCACCACGGCAAAATTGCCCTCCGCCAGCTGCAGCACGGCCCGGACCAGGCCGGACAGGGCGTTCGACACCGACAGGCCGATGATCGCCGAGGTCAGGCCGACGATCGAAGTGGCGGCGGCAAACGCCACCAGCAGCCAGGTCCGGGCGGATTCCCGACTGGAGATCTCGGCGCTCACCGCCTCGCTGTGGACCAGCGCGATGCCCTTCTGCATTTCCACGATCAGCGGCTCGATGGTCTGGAAGGTCTTCGACATCGCGGCGCCGCGCCGTTTCACCTCGTCTGCGCCCGCGGCCCAGGCCATGAACGCATTCTGGTAAGCGGTAACCTGACCGGCCATCTCGGCCTTGATGCCAGGCAAGATGTCGGAGGCGGCGACCGAGTTTGAAAATTCGGTCACCGTCTTCGTCAGTTCGGCGACATATTTGGGGTCGCGCCGCAGCATGAAATCCTTTTCATGGCGACGCATCATCAGCATGCTGCTGGTGAGTTGCGGATCCCCGATCGTTTTCAGCTTCGACTCGACGTCGTGGACGGCGGCTCGCAACGTGCCTGACAGGCCGGCATTCTCATTGAGTCCGAGGCTGGTCTCGGCGCCAGCCAGGGCGGCGAAGTCGCCGGCATAGGCTTTGTAGCCCGAGGCCGCCGTGGTGACGCGCTCCAGCAACGCCGGGTTGGCCTGCAGCAGCAGTTTGAGTTCGTCGAAGTGCTGCCCGATTGCGGCGGACAGCGCCGCATGATTTTTGGCATAGGCCTCGTCGCGGCGAAGCTGGAAATCCTTCTCGGCGCGTCGCGCCTCCAGCATCTCGATCGATAGACGTTGATTGAGCTCGGTCGTGAGCCGGGCGTCCTCCGCTATCGTGCGCGAGGCATCCTGGCGGGCACTGCTGAACTGGTAGATCGCGCCGAATGACACAAGGCTGACGATGCTGATCGCGGCGATGGACATGATCTTGTGGGACAGACGGAGGTGGAAATGGGCCATGTCGTTGCCGTGATTTAGAGCAAAGGGAGATGATGTCGAGGGCATCCTGCGATACCGGCAGTCTGGTCACGTAGCCCGTACAACTACGGATTCTGTCCGCAATCGAATATAGCTGCAACTCGTGAAGTTGTGATTAACTTCGAGGGGCGGCGGGAGACTGGCGCGTAAAATCTGCGGCGATGACATGTCGCTGAAGTGTAGTTCAGCGTCGTCGTCGCGGAGGGGTGTTCAGCTACTCTTCCGGCTCGGTGGTGAACAGCAGCGGATAGCCCTTGGCGCGGCCGGCGTCGGTGGCGCGGGTCGCCTTGGTCTCGGCGACGTCGCGAGTGAACACCGCGACCACGCAGGCGCCGAGCTTGTGCGCGGTGATCATCACCTTGTGCGCCTGGTCCTCGGTCATCCTGAACTCGCCCTGCAGCACCCTCGTCACGAATTCACGCGGCGTGAAATCGTCGTTGACGAGGATCACCTTGTACAGCTTCGGGCGCTCGACCTTCGGCTTGGTCTTGGTGCGGGGCGTGGTGGTGGTCGCGGGCATTCTGCGGCAGCTCCGGGCGCCATCGGGGTGAGTAACATCATAGTGTCACCGCAGAAAACTGTCGATCCGCTGTCGTGCCGGGAAGACCAGTTGAACGGAATGTGACCTCGACCGCGGGTTCCTGCTTTGCGCGCCGTCATTTGCATGTCACGATCCCGACTTCGACGGGAGGGCCGCTATGCGCTGGTATGTCTCGATTGGAGTGGTGCTGGTCGCCGGAGCGATCGCCGGTGGCGATGTCGCCAGCGTGGCTGCGCCGAATGCGCGGCTGGTCGAAGCCCGCGACCCCGTCGTCGATGTCGAACTGGTGCTGGCGGTCGACGTCTCCTATTCGATGGACATGGACGAGTTGGCGATCCAGCGCGAGGGCTACGCCCAGGCCATCGTCTCCCGGGAATTCCTCTCCGCGCTGAAGACCGGCCCGACCGGCAAGATCGCGGTGACCTATTTCGAATGGGCTGCCTCGACCGACCAGAAGCTGATCATCCCCTGGCGCATCATCGATGGCCCGGAATCGGCCGACGCGGTGGCCGCCGAGATCATGCGGACACCGATCAGGCGGGCATCGCGCACCTCGATTTCCGGCGCGATCTATTTCGCGATGCCTTTGTTCGAGGCCAACAGCTACGCCGGGCTGCGCCGCGTCATCGACATCTCCGGCGACGGGCCGAACAACAACGGGTCGCCGGTCACCGTCGCGCGCGACGAGGCCCTGGCGAAAGGCATCGTCATCAACGGCCTGCCGATCATGGCCAAGGAACTGTCCTATTCGACGATGGATATCGAGAATCTCGATTTGTACTACGAGGATTGCGTGATCGGCGGGCCCGGCTCCTTCGTGGTGCCGATCAAGGAGCGCGACAAGTTCAAGGAAGCCATCCGCACCAAGCTGGTGATGGAAGTCGCCGGCCTGCAGCCGCAGCCGCGCGTGGTGCCGATCGCCGGGCGCGAGCCGCGGGTGAACTGCCTGGTGGGGGAAAAGATCTGGCAGGATCGCTGGGGGAGGTAGGCTGTAGCCCGGATGAGCGAAGCGACATCCGGGGAAAGCCTCACGGCGGGCTCTGAATCCCGGATGTCGCTGGCGGGCGCGCAATACGCGACCAACGGCTCATCCGGGCTACAGCTGACTACACCGCCGCCGTTTCCTTCTTCGGCCAGTACCTGTCCCGCAGATGCCGTTTCACCAGCTTGCCGGTCGGCGTGCGCGGCAGTTCGGCTTCGAAGTCGATGCTCTTCGGGCATTTGATGGGCGACAGGTTCTTGCGGCAGAACGCGATCAGTTCGGCCTCGAAGGCCGGACCTGCGCGGGACATGTCGTGTGGCTGGACGACCGCCTTGACCTCCTCGCCCATCTCCTCGTTCGGCACCCCGAACACCGCGACATCGGCGATCTCCGGATGGGTGATCAGCACGTCCTCGGTCTCCTGCGGGTAGATGTTCACGCCGCCGGAAATGATCATGTAGGACTTGCGGTCGGTGAGATAGAGAAAGCCCTCGTCGTCGAGATAGCCGACGTCGCCCAGCGTCGACCAGCCCTTGTCATTATAGGCGCGCTTCGTCTTCTCGGGATCGTTGTGATAGGCGAAGGTCGGCGCGTCCGCGAAATACACCGTGCCGATCTGCCCGACCGGGGCCTCCTGCTCGTTCTCGTCGACGATCTTGACGATGCCGGTGACCGCCTTGCCGACCGTGCCGCGGTGCGACAGCCATTGCTGGGAATTCGACACGGTGACGCCGTTGCCCTCCGAGCCGGCGTAGTATTCGATCAGGATCGGGCCCCACCAGTCGATCATTCGCGCCTTGACGTCGACCGGGCAGGGCGCTGCGGCGTGGATCGCGCCGTGCAGTGAGGAGACGTCGTAGCGCAGCCGCACCTCTTCCGGCAGTTTCAGCATCCGCACGAACATCGTCGGCACCAGTTGCGACTGGGTGATCCGGTGCTGCTCCACCAGCTTCAGGAACTGTTCGGCGTCGAAGCTCTCCATGATGACGGAGGTGCCGCCCAGCGTGATCGCCATCATGTTGAAGCGCAGCGGGGCCGCATGATACAGCGGCGCCGGCGACAGGTAGATGCTATCGCCGGTCATGCCGCACATGTCGGCGCAGAGTTTTTTCAGGAACGGGTTCGGCACCGTGATCGGGTTGCTCTCCGAGGCGCGCTTGATGCCCTTCGGCCGCCCGGTGGTGCCCGACGAATACAGCATGTCGTAGCCGGCCACTTCGTCCGCGATCGGCGTCGCCGGCTGGGCATCCAGCGCGGCCTTCCAGTCGTGGAAATGGTCGCGGGGCCCATCGAGAATGAAGAACTGCGTGTCGGGCGCGCCCGGGATCAGCGGGGCGATCACCTCGGCCCCCTTCGGCGAGGTGATGACGATTCGGGCGCCGCAGTCCTTCACGATGTAGGCGATCTCGTCGGCGGTGAGATAGCGGCTGATCGCGGTGTAATACAGCCCGCTGCGCTGCGCCGCCCAGCAGATCTCCATGAACTCGAGCCGGTTCTCCATCAGCAGCGCGATGTGATCGCCGGCCTTCAACCCGAGCGAGCGAAACAATTGCGCGCCCTGGTTGGATCGGGCGTCGAGCTCGTGGTAGCTGATCGACTGACCGGAGCCAGCCATCCGATAAGCGATCTTGTCCGGCTGGGTGCGGGCGTGGACGGAGGGATGGCTCATGGGGCGTTTCCTCGACAAATGGCGGATTTTTCCGCTCGTGTTGGTTGGCGCGACCGTCACCGTGGGTTGTCCGCGCGAGGGTGGATTAAAAGAGTGCAAATGAGCTTAGTCAATCGCTCAATTAACTCTTGAGTTGGGTGCGCTGATCGTATTATCTGCGCCTCGCACATGACACCGAATTCGCATCTCAGCAGCCCGGGAAAACCGATCGTCGGTCGCAATCCGACCGCCGACAAGCTGTTGCTTGCGGCCAGCGAACTGATGATCGAGAGCAACTCGATCGACGTGTCGCTGAGCGAGATCGCGCATCGCTCGGGCGTTAATGCGGCGTTGGTGAAATATCATTTCGGCAACAAGGACGGTCTGCTGCTGGCGCTGCTGGCACGCGACGCGGCCACCGAGATGACTAACCTCGATTACCTGATGGCGCAGCCGATTTCGGCCGCCGCCAAGCTGAAGCTGCACATCGCCGGCATCATCAAGGCCTATCAGCAGTTTCCCTACATGAACCGGCTGATCCATCATCTGCTGCACGGTTCCAACACCGAGGCCGCCGACGAAGTCTCGAAGTTCTTCGTTGGGCCCCTGCTCGAATTCCATCGCCGCCTGCTGGCCGAGGGATTCCAGTCCGGCGAATTCCGCAAGATCGATCCGGTGCTGTTCTACACCAGCCTGATCGGTGCCTGCGACCATCTGTTCTTCTACCGTCACGCGATGTCGCGCGCCATTGGCGTCGGCCCGGTGACGGATGAAGTCAGCCGTGACTACATCGCCCACTTAGAAGCGATGATGCTCGGCGGAATGCTAACCAATAACAAGAAAGCGGGATCAACCGCCTGACGACAACGAGCTAAGAAGAAACGACCCCAAGGAAACTGTACGACCCATAAAAAAAGCTATCGGGAAACGCCCAAGGTACCTTTCTACAAAAACAAGAAAATTCGAGGAAACGCCTCCAAGGAACGGTCAACGTATCGTTCGAACAACAAAACAAGAAACGTCCAAGGACCTTCTTTTAAAAAAATATAACAAGACAAAAAAATCAGGAAACGCCCAGGGAAAGGCAAACTCGATGCAGCTGAAAGACGTAGCCGTATTCATTACCGGCGGCGGATCGGGTCTCGGTGCCGCCACCGCGCGTGCGATGGCCGCGAAGGGAGCTAAAGTCTCTGTCTTCGACCGCAGCCGGGAAAACGCCGAGAAGGTAGCCGCCGAGATCAAGGGTCTCGCCGTGGTCGGTGACGTCACCAGCGAAAGCGACGTGCAGGCCGGGCTTGCCAGGGCAGAGGCCGCGCACGGCATCGCCCGCGTTCTGGTGAACTGCGCCGGCATCGGCGGCTCGCAGCGCATCGTCGGCAAGCAGGGCGTCTATCCGCTCGACAAGTTCACCAACGTCATCATGGTCAACCTGGTCGGCACCTTCAACTGCCTGCGCCTGTTCGCCGAGCAACTGGTGAAGCTGGACGCCGTCGGCGAAGAGCGCGGCGTCATCATCAACACCGCCTCGGTTGCCGCCTATGAAGGCCAGATCGGCCAGATCGCCTATGCGGCATCGAAGGGCGGCATCGTCGGCCTGACCTTGCCGGCCGCACGCGATCTCGCCTCGCAAAAGATCCGCGTCAACACCATCGCGCCGGGCCTATTCCTGACGCCGCTCTTGATGGGGCTCAGCGAGGAGGCCCGCGCCAGCCTCGGCGCGCAGGTGCCGCATCCGGCCCGCCTCGGCGACGCTTCGGAATACGGCAATCTGGCGGTGCACATGGTCGAGAACCCGATGCTGAACGGCGAAACCATCCGCCTCGACGGCGCGATCCGCATGGCGCCGCGGTAGTCTGACTCTTTTCTTCCTTCCCTCTCCCCTTGTGGGAGAGGGTGGATCGAACCGCGAAGCGGTTCGAGACGGGTGAGGGGTAGTCGTGCGCCCGCCCCCTCACCCAATGGAGTTTGCCAATTCTGCCGGGGCTGCCCTCTCCCACGAGGGGAGAGGGCGCGACTATGGGCGCCTGCGATAGTACCAAACCACAAGAGGTCCATCGACGAGACCCCGGTTACCAATCCGTTTGGGAGAACGAGATGAACGCGCAGGCTGCCGCGGTGCTGACACAGCCCGCCTTCCGAAAGATTGACTGGCTCGAACGCGACATCGACGTTGAGCGGCGGCCGGATGGCGTCATCATCCTGAAATCGCGCGTGCCGCTGATGGACTATCCGACCCATCTGCCGGCCTCGCTGGCGAAGTGGGCTGAGCTCCGGCCGGACCTGGCCTGGCTGGCGCAGCGCGTCGGCGACGACCGGCAATGGCGCCATGTAACCTACGCCGAGGCGAAGCGCACGGTCGATGCGCTGACCCAGGCGCTGCTCGACATGCGGCTCGAAGCGGATCGCCCGGTCGCGATCCTGTCCGGCAATTCCATCGAACATGCGCTGATGACCCAGGCTTTGATGCAGGCGCGGCATCCGGCGGCGCCGGTGTCGCCGGCCTATTCGCTGATGAGCCAGGACCACGCCAAGCTGAAATACCTGTTCGACCTGATCCGGCCGGTGGCGGTGATGGTGCAGGACGGGCCTCAGTTCCAGAAGGCGCTGGACGCGCTCGACCTCACCGGCATCCGGCTGATCCATGTCGCGCGTCCGCCCGAAGGGCTTGCCAGCATGTCGTTCGCCGACATGGCCGTAACGCAGCCGACCGCGGCGGTCGAGGAGTCCATTGCGAAAATCACGCCGGATACGATCGGCAAGCTGCTGTTCACCTCCGGCTCCACCGGCGTGCCAAAAGCGGTGATTAACACCCAGCGCATGATGTGCGCCAACGCCACCATGATGATGCAGGTGCGGCCGCGCGACCCCAACGGTCCGCCGCCGGTCTATCTCGACTGGATGCCGTGGAATCACACGATGGGCGGCAACGCGCTGTGTCATCCGCTGCTGATCGAGGGCGGCACGCTGTATATCGACGACGGCCGGCCGGTGCCCGGCCTGTTCGACGAGACGCTGCGCAATCTGCGCGAGGTGTCGCCGACCTATTATGCCAACGTGCCCGCCGGCTATGCCGCGCTGGCGGCAGCGATGGAGAAGGACGATGCGTTGTGCCGCGGCTTCTTCAAGAACCTCGGCGTGATGGCCTATGGCGGCGCGCGGCTGCCCGACGATCTCTACGACCGCATGCAGGCGCTGGCGATCCGCACCACCGGCGAGCGCATCGTGTTCTACACCGGCTGGGGCTCGACGGAGACCTCGCCTACCTCGACCGGCACCTATTGGGACACCGAGCGCGTCGGCCTGATCGGCCTGCCGTTCCCGGGCGTCGAGGTGAAGATGGTGCCGACGGACGGCAAGTACGAATTGCGGCTGCGCGGCGTCAACGTGATGCCGGGATACTATCGCCAGCCCGATCTCACCAAAGCTGCGTTCGACGAGGAAGGCTTCTACAAGATCGGCGACGCCGCGGTATTCGTCGATGAGCAAGATCCGGTGCAGGGCCTGATCTTCTCCGGCCGCGTCATGGAGGATTTCAAGCTGACCACCGGCACCTTCGTGCATGTCGGCAGCCTGCGAACCGACGCCATCTCTGCGGCGACGCCGGTGGTGCAGGACGCGCTGGTCGCCGGGCAGGACCGCGCCTGGATCGGCCTGCTGGCCTGGCCCAATCTCGCCGCCTGCCGCGCGCTGATCGGCGAGCCGGACGCGGGCTTCGCCGAAGTAGTGAAGCATCCTAAAGTGCTGGCCTGCCTGAAGCAGGGCCTCGAGGCGCACAACGCCCATGCCGATGGCGGCAGCAGCCGGCGCATCGCGCGTGCGATGTGGATGGTGGAGCCGGCCTCGATCGACGGCAACGAACTCACCGACAAGGGCTACGTCAACCAGCGCGCGGGGCTCGCCCGCCGTGCCGATCTGGTGGAGCGGCTCTACGCCGATTCACCGGGCGAGGACGTCATTATTCTCAACTGATCTTGCAACAGAGTAACCGCCATGAATTTCGATTTCTCCGACGACCAGAAGCAGCTTCGCGACGAGGCCCGGCGTTTCCTTTCGGAAAAATGCCCGCCGAAGGCGGTGCGCGCCGTGATCGACGGCAAGGCGACCTATGACCGCGAGCTCTGGAAGGGTCTCGCCGACATGGGCTTCCTCGGGGTCGCCATTCCCGAAGCCTTCGGCGGCTCCGGCGCGGGCCATCTGGAGCTCTGCGTGATCGCCGAGGAAATGGGCCGCGCGCTGGCGCCGGTGCCGTTCTCGTCCACGGTGTATCTCGCCGCGGAAGCGTTGATGCTGGCTGGCACCGAGGCGCAGAAGCAGAAGTGGTTGCCGGCGATCGCCGCGGGCACTGCGGTCGGCACGCTGGCGCTGTTCGAGGGCACCGGCAATCCGTCGCCGGCGTCGATCAAGCTGACCGCGACGAACGGCGTGCTCAACGGCGTCAAGAAGCCGGTGCCGGATGGCGCGGTCGCCGACTTCGCCATTGTCGCGGCGCGCAATGGCTCGACCGGACGCGAGACCGACATCTCGCTGTTCCTGGTCGATCTCACCTGCGACGGCGTCGAGACCCGTGCGCTGGCCAATATCGATCCGTCGCGCGGCCAGGCGGAAATCACGTTCACCAACGTCAAGGCTGAGTCGCTCGGTCCGGCCAGCGAAGGCTGGAGCATCCTGACGCGCGTGCTGGATCGCGCCGCGGTGCTGATCGGCTTCGAGCAGGTCGGCGGCGCCGACCGTGCGCTGGAGATGGGGCGTGACTACGCGCTTGACCGCATCGCCTTCGGCCGCCAGATCGGCTCGTTCCAGGCGGTCAAGCACATGCTCGCCGACATGTATGTATCGGCAACTTTGGCGCGCTCGAATTGCTACTACGGCGCCTGGGCGCTCTCCACCAACGCCTCCGAATTGCCGGAAGCCGCCGCCTCGGCGCGGATCAGCGCCACGCAGGCGTTCCAGCATTGCGCCAAGAACAATATCCAGGTCCATGGCGGCATGGGCTTCACCTGGGAATTCGACTGCCATTTGTACTACCGCCGCGCCAACGCGCTGGCGGTCGGCCTCGGCAGCCTGTCGTATTGGGAAGACGCGTTGATCGACCGCATGCGGCAGCGGAACGCGGCGTAGTTTGTGTAGCCCGGATGGAGCGAAGCGAAATCCGGGGATGTCGATATCGCCGAAATGCCGGTCCCCGGATTGCGCTTCGCTCCATCCGGGCTACGAAGAAAGGGCAGCCTCATGAATTTCGATGACACCCCGCAGGAAGCCGCTTTTCGCTGCGAGGCCCGCGCCTGGATCGCGGCCAACGCGCCAAAGGAATATGAGGACGAGCTGAAGCGCGCCTCGCTTGGCCGCATCCAGCTCAAGGGCGGCAATATTCTGGAGGTGGCAAAGGCCTGGCAGAAGAAGAAGGCCGAGGCCGGCTGGGCGGTGCCGCACTGGCCGAAGGACTATGGCGGCCGCGGCGCGTCGCCGATCGAGCGGGTGATCTGGCAGCAGGAAGAGGGCGTGTTCGGCAAGCTCGGCGCGCTGTTCATTATCGGCCACGGGATGTGCGGCCCGACCATGATGGCCTATGCTGCCGAGGACCAGAAGCGGCACTACCTGCCGCCGCTGGCCTCCGGCGAGAACATCTGGTGCCAGTTGTTTTCCGAACCCGCCGGCGGCTCGGACGTCGCCGGCCTGCGCACGCGGGCAGAAAAGGACGGCGACGACTGGATCATCAATGGTCAAAAAATATGGACATCGGGCGCGCACTATTCCGATTTTGGAATCTTGATCACCCGCACCGATCCCAATGTGCCCAAGCACAAGGGCCTCACCATGTTCTTCCTCGACATGAAGAGCGCGGGCGTCGAGGTGAAGCCTATCAAGCAGGCCAACGGGCAGTCCGAGTTCAACGAGGTGTATTTCACCGACGTGCGAATTCCGGACGCGCAGCGTCTGGGCGCCGTCGGCGATGGCTGGAACGTGTCGCTGACCACCCTGATGAACGAGCGTATGGCGATCGGTGCCAATATGGCCACCGGCGTGCCGGAACTGTTCGAGTTCGCCAGCAGCCTGATGCTGGAGGATGGTCCGGCGATCGACGATCGCGCGGTGCGCTCGAAGCTCGCCAGCTGGGCGGTGCGCGCCAGCGGGCTGAAGTACACCAGCTTCCGTGCGATCTCGGCGCTGTCGAAGGGTGAGCGGCCGGGGCCGGAAAACTCGATCGGCAAGCTGGTCGCGGGTACCATGCTGCAGGATGTCGCGACCTACGCGCTCGACCTGCAGGGCGCCGCTGGCGTGCTCAGCGGTCCGGACGACGCCGAGGCGGCCGGCAAATTCCAGGCGATGCTGCTGCGCTCGCCCGCCACCCGCGTCGAGGGCGGCACCGACGAGATCCTGCGCAACATCATCGCCGAGCGCGTGCTGGGCCTGCCCGGCGACATCCGCGTCGACAAGGACGTGCCGTTCAACCAGATCCCCACAAGAGGACGCTGATGCTTTCTTCCCTCTCCCCTTGTGGGAGAGGGTGGCCGCGCGATAGCGCGGCCGGGTGAGGGGTAGCCACAAGCTCCGAGCCCGGAAACCCCTCATCCGTCGCGGACTTCGTCCGCGCCACCTTCTCCCACAAGGGGAGAAGGAAGTAAGAAGAGCCGACTGGAGCTACCGATGAATTTCGACGACACAACCGAAGAAGCAGCCTTCCGCGCCACGGCGCGCGCCTGGATCGCGGCGCATGCGCCGAAGGAGCTCGAGGCCGAGCTGACAAAACCCTCGGCCGAGCGTGCCTCCGAGAAGCGCGACGGCATGATCGAGGTGTCGAAGGCCTGGCAGAAGAAGAAAGCCGACGCCGGCTGGGCCTGCCTGCACTGGCCGAAGGAATATGGTGGACGTGGCGCAACCCCGATCGAGCGGGTGATCTGGCAGCAGGAAGAGGGCGTCTACGACAAGCTCTCGAAGCCGTTCGCCATCGGGCAGGGCATGTGCGGGCCGACCGTGATGGCCTATGCCGATGAAGACCAGAAGCGCAAATATCTGCCGCCGCTGGCATCCGGCGAAACCATCTGGTGCCAGCTGTTCTCCGAACCTGCCGGCGGATCTGACGTCGCCGGCCTCCGCACGCGGGCGGAAAAGGACGGCTCCGACTGGATCGTCAACGGCCAGAAAATCTGGACCTCGGGCGCGCATTACTCCGACTACGGCATCCTCATTACCCGTACCGATCCCAACGTGCCCAAGCACAAGGGCCTGACGATGTTCTTCCTGGACATGAAGAGCGCGGGTATCGAGGTCAAGCCGATCAAGCAGGCCAACGGCATGCAGGAATTCAACGAGGTGTTCTTCACCAACGTGCGGATTCCCGACAGCCAGCGGCTCGGCGCGGTGGGCGACGGCTGGAACGTATCGCTGACGACGCTGATGAACGAGCGGATGTCGATCGGCGCGCGGCTTGCCACGGGCTTCCCCGAACTGTTCGAGTTCTGCAGCAATTTGATGCTGGAGGACGGGCTTGCGATCGACGACCGTGCCGTGCGCTCAAAGCTCGCAAACTGGGCGGTGAAAAATTCCGGCCTGAAATATACCAGCTACCGCGCAATCTCCGCGCTGTCGAAAGGCGAGCGGCCGGGGCCGGAGAATTCGATCGGCAAGCTGGTGTCCGGCGCCATGCTGCAGGACATCGCGATGTTCGCCGCCGACCTGCAGGGCGCCTCGGGCGCGCTGACTGAAGGAGACGGCGAGGCGGCCGGGGCGTTCCAGGCGATGATCCTGCAGTCGCCGTCGATCCGCATTGCGGGCGGCACCGATGAGATCCTGCGCAACATCATCGCCGAGCGCGTGCTGGGCCTGCCCGGCGACATCCGCGTCGACAAGGACGTGCCGTTCAACCAGATCCCTACTAAGGGACGCTAACGGTGTCTTCCTTCCCTCTCCCCTTGTGGGAGAGGGTGGCCGCGCGATAGCGCGGACGGGTGAGGGGTAGCCACAAGCGCCGTGCTTCGCCGTTACCCCTCATCCGTCACGGCCTTCGGCCGTGCCACCTTCTCCCACAAGGGGAGAAGGAAGATGCCACGACTACCGAGGACTTCATGACCGACACCGCCATCGACACGCTCGAAACCCTGCTCGCCGCGCGCTATTCCTGCCGCGCCTACAAGCCGGAACAGGTGCCGCGCGCGACCATCGAGCGCATTCTCACCGCCGCGCAGAAAACCGCGTCGTGGTGCAACAGCCAGCCGTGGCAGGTGACGATTACCTCCGGCGCGGCGACCGAAGCGTTCCGCGACGTGCTGTACCCCGTTGCCGCCGCCGGCACGCCGAACTCCGGTGACTTCCCGTTCCCGCGCGAATATCGCGGCGTCTATCTCGACCGCCGCCGCGAGAGCGGCTTCCAGCTCTATAATACGCTGGGCATCCAGCGCGGCGACAAGGCGGCTTACGCCAGGCAGGCGATGGAGAACTTCAACTTCTTCGGCGCGCCGCATGTCGCCATCATCACCACCGACGAGGCGCTCGGCGTCTACGGCGCGGTGGATTGCGGCGGCTATGTCACCAGCTTCATGCTGGCGGCGCAGGCGATGGGGCTTGCCACGGTGCCGCAGGCGGCCTTGGCGTTTCACTCTGCCGTCGTGCGGAAGCACTTCGGCATGGCGGATGATCGCCGCGTGGTGTGTGGGATTTCGTTCGGATTTCCGGATGCAGATGCCAAGGTGAACAGCTATCGGACCACGCGAGCGGCGTTGCCGGACGTAGCGACCTTCGTGGAGTAGTAGTAAAGCGAAGCTCTTCCTTCCCCTCTCCCACGGCCGTCGCGCAGCGGCGGCTGGCGGGAGAGGGTGTCTCGAAGCCGCGAAGCGGATTCGAGACGGGAGAGGGGGCTCTTCTTCCGGCGTTCTTGGCTCCCCCTCTCCCGTCCGCGCTGCGCGCGGTCACCCTCCCCCACGAGGGGGGAGGGGACTACAGCGCTTGGCGCGAAGCTCCGGGCTCTCTTACAAGCTTCGAGACCCCTCAGAACCTCGGCGGCCGTTTTTCCCCGAACGCCTTGATGCCTTCCTTGATCTCGTCGCCACGCATGCTGTTGCGGGCGCGGGCGTCTGCGGCTTCCTCATCCAGTTCGCCGCGGGCGAATTCGTTGATCGCACGCTTCATGCCGGCCATCGCCCTGGGCGCATTGCCGGCCAGAATCCCCGCGAGCCTGTCCACTTCCTCGTCCAGCGCCGCCATTGGCACCGATGCGGTGAGATAGCCGATCGCCAGCATCTCGGCGGCGTCGATCTTCTGCGCGGTGAGGAACAATCGCTTGGCATTGTTGACGCCAAGCCTTGTCACGTAGCGCTTGATGCCGCCCTTGTAGTAATGCAGCCCGAGCCGGGCCGCCGGCATGAACATCTCGCAGCTGTCCACGCCGATGCGGAAATCGCAGGCCAGCGCCAGATCGGTGGAGCCGCCATAGACGCCGCCATTGAGCCGGCAGATCGTAGGCAGGGCGAGGTCCTCGAGCCGGTTGGCGACGATCTCGAACGACGAGCCGGCGCTCGGTTGCGCGGCCGCGCTGCCGGCGCGGTCGGCGATCGAGCCGAGGTCGAAGCCGGCGCTGAAGGCGCGGCCGGTGCCGGTCAGCACCAGCACGCGAATCGCCGGATCGGCCTCGATCCGGTCGAACAGCAACAGAAGATGGTCGAGGTCGCTCTGCTGCAACCGGTTCAGATGCTTCGCGCGATTTAGCCGGATGGTGGCGCGGGGGCCGTCTTGGGTCAGGATCGGCAGGGAGGCGTCGGTGGTGTCCGGCATGTCGTTCTCCGTCAGGGAAGGTCGGACGGTGCCCGCGCGGCCCCCCTGCGTCAACGCCGCGCGGTGCATTGCGGCATTCGTCATCGACATCGGCTATAATCGACCGCAAGGATATTGCTCCCTGAAAACGGTTGGCTCCGATGGACCTCTTCGACCTGCAACACGCCGGCAGTGTGTTTGCCACGATCTTCGTGCTGGCGACCTGCACGATGCGGACGATGATCCCGCTGCGGGTGTTCGGCGTCGTGAGCAACGTGCTGCTGATCCTGCTGTCGATCCCGACCCATAATTATTCCGTGATGGCGTTGCATGGCGTGCTGATGCTGCTGAACGGCTATCGCCTGCACCAGATGCTGCAACTGGTCCGCGACGTAAAAAAATCGGTATCTTCCGACCTTTCGATGGAATGGCTGAAGCCGTTCATGACCAAGCGACGCACGCAGACCGGCGAGGTACTGTTCTACAAGGATGAGAAGGCGGAGGAGATGTTCTACATCGTCAGTGGCCGCTACCGTCTGGTGGAGTCCGAGATCGAGCTGCCGGTCGGCGCCATCGTCGGTGAACTCGGCATGCTGTCGCCGACCAATGCGCGTACCCAGACGCTGGAATGTCTCGAGGGCGGCGCCGTGCTGGGCATCAGCTACAGCCAGGTCGAGGAGCTGTACGTGCAGAACCCGGAATTCGGGTTCTACTTTCTGAAGCTGGCCTCGGCGCGGCTGTTCGAGAACATCGGCAGGCTGGAAACGCAACTGGCGCAGCACGAGGCGCCGTCGATCGCGGGCGCGGCGCAGCCCGCCTGAGCAGGAATTGTCGTGACCGGCTTCATCAACGTCATCCGCAATACGCTTACCGAACTGGTCGGGCCGGATCACAGCACGCCGGCCGTGCTGCCGGCCGGCCTGCCGGATCAGGTGCTGCCCGCGGCGCGTGCTGGGGTGGCGCTGCTCACGGACTATCAAAGCCAGGCCTATGCGCAGCTGTATTGCGACCGGCTGCGCCGCTTTATTGGCCGGCGCGGCGTCGATGACGCGCTGTTTGCCGAGATCGCAAGGCTGCTGGCGGAGCGGATGGCCTATCTCGACGCGATCCGCATCGCGCAGCTCAAATTGCAGGAAGCGCCGGGTCAGGGCCGCCATGCGATCGACGTCCGGCGGTTTCGCTGCGACGAGCTGCTTGGCGCGCTGCCGGTGATTGCCGGCGGGCCGCTGCTGCGAATGGTCGAGATCGTCCGCTGCGCGCATCGGACCGTGCCGATTCGCTTCAGCAATGCGAGCTGGTGGGGGATCCAGCGTCTCAAGCTAGAGTCCTCGTTGCGCCATTCGCGGCGGCTGTCGGCGCGCTATGCGGTCGAGCGCGTCTGGGTCGAGCGCTGGCTGCACATGATCGATCGCGCGCTGACCCGGCAGCCGGCGGCGGTCGGCGCGGTGGTGCAGATGGCGACCATGATCGAAGGCTACGGCACCGGCTACCGGACGGGCATGGCGGCCTGGCACCAGATTATCGACGGGTTGGCCAAGCCGGTGTTCGACGGCCCGCTGGTGCTGCCGGACCTGGCTGCCGCCATCGCCAGGGCCCGCCATGTGCCGCGCGATCCGAAGGGGGAAGAATTGCGCAAAGTCATTGCGGAGATCAGGGCAGGGGCGTGCAATCCCGGTTCCACGATGGCATAAATGGCCGACTGGATATAGCGCCGCTGCCGGTGAGAAGGACGCCTGCTTGTTGTTTCCCGCATTTTCGTCGTCGATCGCCCTGGGACCGCTGCTCGCCTGGATGCTGGCGCTTACGGTCAAGCATGTCATTGCGGACTTCTTCCTGCAGAACGCCTGGATGGCGATGGGCAAGGACGCCCGGACCGGATGGGCTTTGCCACTGCTGGCGCATGTCTCGATCCATGGCGTGCTGACGACGGCGCTGGTCGCCGCCGTGCAGCCGAAACTGTGGTTCATCGGGCTGATCGATTTCGCGATCCATCTTGCGATCGACCGCAGCAAGGGCTTTCTGGTCGCCCGCTACCGCATCGCACCCGGCAATCCCTGGTTCTGGTGGCTGATCGGGATCGACCAGGCCCTGCACCATTTGACCGGTCTGGGCCTCGCCATTCTGCTTGTGGCCAACCGCTGAGCGGTTCCAACGCGGCCAAATTGCGGCGGCGCCTGCCTGATTCGGAACACGAGTTCAAGTTCCAATATCGCCATTAAGGCTCTTGGTTAACTCTGCGTTAGGAAATTGCGCGGCATCCTCCCGATTGAGGAGAACAGCCATGTGGTCCAGCCGACAAGCTTTTGAAAACGATTTCTGTCCAGTCCAGGAAGACCTGCTCGGTGCGATGTACCGGGCCAGCGAGAATGGCCTGCCGCAGCTCGTCGAGAGCGTTTCGTCCGACGTGCGTGCCATGCTGGCGCTGTTCTGCTACCGCCGCAGCCATCTGCATTCGCTGGCGATCGCGATTGCCGCGAGCTGCGACGAACGCGAGTTGATCCAGCTTGGCGGCAGGGTCGGTTCGACGTTGTATGCGCTGTCGCATGAGACGGCAGTGTCGCGTCCCGCGTCGCCATCGTCCTACGGCAACCGCAAGGCGATCACGCTGTCGACTAAACCGCTATCGACCTTCACGCCGGTCGATGACGAACTCGACGACGAAGCCGAAGTGGCCGTGCAGGACAATCGCGTTACCGCCTGAACCTGTGACGATGTCGCTAGGCAACGGATGTCGCCCGGCCGGCGTTCGGCAGCGTCGCTATTTCAACCCGGTTGCGCCCATTGATCTTGGCGAGATACAGCGCCCCATCGGCGCGCGCCATCAGGCTTTCCGCGGTGTCGCCCTCGACATGCTCCGCGACGCCGAAGCTGCAGGTGACCCTGCCGACATCGGCAAACGTCGCCTGTGCGATGCTCTGCGACAGCTTGAGCGCAGCCTGATAAGTCTTCGGCCCGCTTGAGCCGGGCGTCAGAATGACAAATTCTTCGCCGCCCCAGCGCGCCAGCAGATCCGATTTCCGGATGCCGTCCGACACGACCTGTGAAAGCTGGACCAGGACGTCGTCTCCCGCCTGATGCCCATGAATGTCGTTGACCTGCTTGAAGTGATCGACGTCGTACAGCACCAGAGATAGCGGCGTGCCATAGCGCGCCGAGCGCGCCATTTCGCCAACCAGCGAATCGTCGAATTTCCAGCGGTTGAAGAGGCCGGTGAGAGGGTCGGTGACGGCCTGGAAGCGCAGGTCCTGCGCCAGCTTCTGTAAGGCCCGCCGGCTTTCCGTCTGGACGCTTTCCCGTATGCTGTGCTCGCGTCCGATGAAATAGATCAGCGCCATGACCGTTCCCAGCAGCGTGACGATGATCCCGATCAGCCGGCTGGCAACGATCGTTTCCGCCGGCATGGCGACAAGCAGCGACCATTGGCTGTTCTCGGCGAAGCGGCGGCGGACAATTTCCCGCCTGCCGTCAAACGTTATCCATTCCGATCCGATCAGCTCGGTTGCCATCATCGGGCGATCGCCGAGCCATCGGCGTTGCAGCGCCAGTTCGTTTTTCTGGCCATCAGCGAGCGGCCACAACTGCTTGAACAACAAGTCGCGGCGATTGCTGAGGACCACGAGGCCGTCTGGATTGACGAAAAAATAAGGCCGGCCAAAACGGGTCAGGTCGTCTTCGAGCCCGTCGAGCGATTTGCTGAGGATGGCGACACCCGCGACCGTTCCCTTGTCGCTCGGGATCGGCATGCTGGAGACGTAACTGCGGCCTGAGCCATCGCTGTCGAACGCGAAATCACGCCCGGGCTTGCCGGTCATAGCGGCATCAAATGATGGTTGTAGCCGCTTTGGCAGCGCTTCCGTCATGACCCGCGCGTTCTCTGTCGAGGCAGCAATGATGTTCTTCGATGCATCCATTATATAGCCGGACGTGGCGCCGGCGGCTTTGACGTGGAGGTCCAGCGCACCCTGCCCGTATCCATCGCCCTGATGGGGACCGTCGCCGACGGGGGAGAGCAGGCCGGGCGTCCGCGCCAGTGTTAGCACCATGCCATCGACGATGGCCGTTTCGCCGGCCAAGCGGCTGGCCAGCAGATCGATGTCCCCCCGCGCGGTCTGTTCGACATTGCGCCGGTAGATTTCGCCCAGAAATTCGGTGAGCGTCCAGCCGACCAGCAGAATCGTGGTGATCGCGCCGATGGCAGCTATGAATTGTTTGCGGATGTAGGAGGCATAGCGCTCCGAGCCGAGTTCTCTGGCGATCAGAATTCCCCAGATTGCCCAGATGGAGAAAGCTAGCGCGCATGCCAGCAGCGCCCGTACGAGCTGAATAGGAATGCCGGTTGATGCCATGAACCAAGCGTAATGAAGGACCGAGGCCGGCCAAAATGGCACCTCGCGAACGATAATGCCGGCCGCGATGCCATACAGGAAAAAGTAGATGGCCGAGAAGCCAGCGAAAGTTCGCGCACCACCGGTCGATCGTCGTGCCTCTGCGATGAAAATCATTCCGGCCCCGACTGACCCCAGAAAGCCGAAGATGTAGCGTGCCAGCGCTGCTGCCGCGCCCAGGTTAACCGTCGATGCGGCGTAGACCACGATGCCGACCAGAGGCAGATAGATCCATCGGCCGGGCGCCGGAAGATCGAACTGACCGGCATTCATACGCGCGAATTCCATCAGCAGGATAAAAGAAATCGTCATGCCCCCGACACGCAGGGCCGCAAACATCGGCGTATCGCCGATCATCAGCGCAGTCAGGTCGAGCCACTCGCCGATCCCATGCAACAGGGCAAAAGTGCCAAGGATGCTCCATTTGATCCGACCGCTCTGAGCTTTTGAAATGGCAAAGCAGACGGCGCCCAGCAGAATGAACGCCAGACCATAAAAGAAAAAAATGAAATCGAGCTGGGCTTGGAAAAAAAACCGCCATGTTCTCATACGCGTTCAACGGGCATTCCCCGAACGAGGGACCAGTTGAGTCCTACTGTCAGAGCTTTAATCTGACCTTACTCGCGGCGTTCATTTAACTAACGAGCTTAACGGAATTTTTTAGAAGTATCCGGGTGTGCAAAATGGCATCGGGATACGCGAGCGAGCCGCGTCAACCCGGCGGCAATGCGGGCATTCCATGCCGGCGCCTTGCCATGTTGCATTCGGGATCGCCGGGCAGGCAGGTCCGGCACACTTCCGGCCGGATCGCATAGATCCCGCAGGCGGTATGCGTGCCCACTTTTCCGGTCAGCGCCGAGCAGCGGTCGCCCTCGCAGCGCATGCCCGACAGCCGGTCGTTGACGAACTTCGCCGGGATGAGATCGAGCTCTGCGTCGTCCTCGGTGGTAAAGCGCGGCCAGTTGCTGGAATAGGAACAGCAGGCGCCGCAGGGCTGGCACGGATTGGTGTCGTCGGGCGTGGGAGCTTCCATCGCGGCTGTTTAGCGCGGACGCATTCCTGCCGATAGAGCTGTCATTCCGGGGCGCGGGCGGCGCGAGCCGACCGCGAACCGGGAATCCCGAAATGTTCAAAGCATATCGAGGTTCCGGGTTCGCTCGCGCTGATGCGCTCGCGCCCCGGAACGACAATCTCACCTCTTCAGCAATCTCACCTCTTCAACTTGGCCAGTTCCGCTTCCAACTCGGCAATCCGGGCATCCCGCCCCGCCAATGCCGCGGCCACATCACCCGCGTCGAATTTCTGCGGGATGTGCTGCGGGCAGTTGGTGTCCCAGGCACTGATGCTGAACAGGATCACCTGTTCGGGCCGCGCCTTGTAGCCGGCCGGCATCAGCGAAGCGAGCAGCGCCGGATCGTCCTCGACCACCCTTGCGGTGCCCCACAGCTTGACGCGGCGGCGATGCGCGTAGTCCATGATGAAGATGTGGGCCTTCGTATTCTCCGCGAGATTACCTTGCGTGATGTATTGCCGATTGCCGCTGTAGTCCGCAAAACCCAGCGTGTGCTTGTCGAGAATTTTGACGAAGCCCTTCGGCCCGCCGCGATGCTGCATGTACGGCTGGCCGTCGGCGCTGGCGGTGGCCAGGAACAGGCTGTCGGCCTCGGCGAGGAAGACCGTGAGGTGATCGTCGACTTCGCTGCGCCAGCCACCGTTTTGCTCGACGCGGGCATAGGCTGCACGTGAGCCCTTGCGCGACTGGATCGTCTTGACGGTGGGCGTAAAGGCGACGTCGCTGTTGAACGCCTGTGGCTCTGACATGGGAACACTCCTTCGTCGCTGTCACGTCATGTCTGCTGCGACGCATTGCCATCGCTGGCGATGCGTCGCGCGGTCGTCGTTTCAGGCTGCGGCAGCGACGGTCACCACCGGAAAGTCGATCTCGGTCTTCGCAACTTCGTTGACGTAGTTTGTCAGCGTGTTCAGTGCGACGTGCAGAACGATCTCGAGCAGTTGCGCGTCGTCATAGCCGGCCTGTCGGACCGAGGCGAGATCGTCATCCGAGACATGGCCACGCTCGGTCACGATCCGAACCGCGAAGCGCACCGCTGCATTGGCCTTGGGATCTTCCGAACCGCCGGCACGGTTGGCGGAGATTTCGCTGTCCGACAGTTTCGCCAGGTTCTTGCCGAGATACGAATGAGCCGACAGGCAATAGCTGCAACCGTTGATTTCAGCGACGGCCAAAGCGATGCGCTCGCGGGTCCGGGCATCGAGCTTGCCCTTTCCCAGCGCGCCATTGAGGCCGAGATAGCCTTCCAGTGCGGCCGGGCTGGTGCCCACCAGACGGAACAGGTTGGGCACCAGGCCGAGTTGCTTGTTGACCGCCTGCAGCAAAGGCTGCGAAGCGGCCGGCGATGTTTCGATGGAGACGGGAGTGGCGATACGGGACATTTGCTTTCCTTTAGGCTGGGGGAGCGTCGCTCTCCGGTGCGCCTAAGATGCAATCTCCCAATAAGAGAAACAATTATTCAAATTGACACTACATTATTTCATATTATGAAATAGTCACATGGACCGTATCGATGCCATGACCGCCTTTGTCGCGGTTGCCGATCTCCGGGGCTTTGCGCCTGCCGCACGAAAAATGGGGCTGTCGGCCTCCAATGTCACGCGGCTGATTGCCGCTCTCGAAGAGCGGGTCGGCGCCCGGCTGTTGCAGCGGACCACCCGCTCGGTGACGCTCACCGACGTCGGCGCGCGCTACCTCGAGCGTGCGCGCCGGATTCTGGCGGATGTCGAGGAGGCCGAAGGTTCCGCGCAGGCCGAGCGCACGCAGCCAAGCGGACGACTGGTGGTGTCGGCGCCGGTCGGCTTCGGCCGGCTCCATGTGACGCCGCTGATGTCCAGCTTTCTGCAACGCTACCCCGAAGTATCGGGCGAGTTGCGACTGTCGGATCGTGTCATCAACCTAGTGGAGGACGGCGTCGATGCCGCGATCCGCATCGGACATCTCGCCGACTCCAGTCTTGTTGCGCGCAGCATCGGCAGCATGCGGCGTATCGTGGTGGCGTCGCCGGCTTATCTCGCACGTCGCGGTGAACCGAAAACGCCGCACGACATCGCCGCGCACGACACGATTCACTTCGGCGGGATGGGCGGCGTGACGGAGTGGCGATTCATCGATGGTGGAGAGGAAATTCGCATCAGCCATGCGCCGCATTTCATTACCAATATCGCGGACCCCGCGATCTGGCACGCCGAGCACGTTGGCGGCCTGACCTGGGTGCTGGCCTATCAGGCGGCCGACGCCGTCGCGGCGGGACGGCTCAGGATCGTGCTGGCAGACCATGAGTTGCCGGCGATGCCGATCCACATCGTCTATCCCACCTCGCGGCTGCTGTCGGCCAAGGTGCGTGCCTTCATCGACCTGGCGGCGGAGATTGCTGACTGGAATTTTGCAGGTGCGGCCCGTTAGTCGCTTGTCTGCACCACGCTGAAGGTTGCGCTGGCGCGGGCGCAGACTGTGCTATCGGCTGTGACAAGACACTGTGCGAAGCACAGTCTGCGGCCGGTCTTGATCACCTCGGGCGCGATCTGCAGCCATTGCCCGATTTTCGCAGAGCCGACGAAGTCGACGGTAAGGCTGGCGGTGAGCAGCCGCGTGCCGCCGCCCAGCATGTGACCGCAGCTCAAGCCCATGGCGTTGTCGGCAAGTGAGGAAATCAACCCGCCATGGGCCAGCCCCCGGGAGTTGGTGTGCGGCGTGGCGAGCCGCAACCCGATGATCACCGCCCGGTCGGTGCGTTTCGACCAGATCGGCTCCCATGGTTCAGTGAGCGGGCTCGACCGGTCGTGGCGTGCAAAGCCGTCGGGGATGTCGGGGAAAGTCATGTAATGATACTCGCGATGGAGAGGGGTGCCTCCATAAGAGCGTAACGTTGTCAGCGATGACAGAACAACAAAGTTTAAAACGGGATTTCAAACAGGTTGCGCGCGTTTATAATTGCGAGGAGCACTCGCGACGAAGCAATCCAGTCTTTGCTTGCCGAGCTAGCGGCATGGCTGGATTGCTTCGCACCGCTCGCAATGACGGATCCTTAGTAAGGCAGGCCGACGTAATTTTCCGCCAGAGACGCGGTCGCGGCCTGCGAATGCACGACGTAGTCGAGCTCCGCCTGCTGGATCTTGCCACCGAAGCCGTCCGCGTCGGGGAAACGGTGCATCATCGAGGTCATCCACCACGAGAACCGCACCGCCTTCCACACCCGCATCAGGGCCCGGGCCGAGTAGCCGTCGATCCCCGCGGAAGATTTCTCGTCGTAGAACTCGCGCAGCGCCTGCGACAGATAGTGCACGTCGGAGGCGGCAAGGTTCAGGCCCTTGGCGCCGGTCGGCGGCACGATGTGCGCGGCGTCACCGGCGAGGAACAGTTTTCCGAACCGCATCGGCTCGGCCACGAAGCTGCGCAGCGGCGCGATGCTCTTCTCGATCGAAGGCCCGGTGACCAGCGCCTCCGCGGCCTCCGGATCGAGCCGGGCTCGCAATTCGTCCCAGAACCGGTCGTCGGACCAGTCCTCGACCTTTTCGTCCAGCGCGCATTGGACGTAATGACGGCTGCGCGTCGGCGAGCGCATCGAACACAGCGCGAAGCCGCGTTCGTGGTTGGTGTAGATCAGTTCCGGCGACACCGGCGGCGTGTCCGACAAGAGACCGAGCCAGCCGAACGGATAGACCCGCTCGAACGTCTTCACCGCGCCTGCCGGCACGCTCTGGCGCGACGCGCCGTGGAAGCCGTCGCAGCCGGCGATGAAGTCACACGAAATCTCATGGCTGACGCCGTCCTTGACGTAGCGCACCCGTGGGCTGTCGCCATCAAAATCGTGCAGGCTGACATTGTCCGCGTCGTAGATGGTGGAGAGGCCTGCTTTCACGCGGGCGTCCATCAGGTCGCGCGTCACCTCGGTCTGGCCGTAAACCGTGACGATCTGACCGCCCGAGGCCTGTTTGAGGTCGATGCGGTGGCGGACGCCGCCGAACAACAGTTCGATCCCGTCATGGATCAGGCCCTCACGGTGCAGCCGCTCGGTGATTCCGAGCTTCTCCAGCAGGCCGACCGTGCCCTGCTCGAGTACCCCGGCGCGAATCCGGGCCAGCACATAGTCGCGATCCTTGCGCTCCAGGATGATATTGTCGATGCCGTAGGAATGCAGAAGCTGTCCGAGCAGCATGCCGGCCGGGCCGGCGCCGATGATGGCTACTTTGGTTCGCAAGGGTGACTCCCGTATTGTCTCGATCTGAACCGGGAGCGGCTGGTCGTTAAATCAGACGCGCGCCCTGCAAACCCGGCTTGCAATAATGGTTATATTAAATAACAATATACGCAAAGAGCCGATCAAGGCTTGGTGATCACGTCCAAGAGGACGGGTTCGCAGGACACAGGGAGCGACCTCGATGAGGAAAGCAATTTTCGCAGGGCTGGCGGCTGCGTGCGTGGTTTCGGCGATGCCGCCGGCGATAAATCCTGCGGCGGCGCAGGACAAGACCGTCACCATGAAGGTCTCGCTATGGGTGCCGCCGGCGCATCCGCTGGTGCCGGCGACGCAGGCCTGGGCGGCCGACATCGAGAAGGCCTCCGGCGGCAGCATCAAGATGTCGGTGTTTCCCTCCGAGCAGCTCGGCAAGGCGTTCGACCACTACGACATGGCGCGCGACGGCATTGCCGACATCACCTATGTCAATCCCGGCTACCAGCCCGGCCGCTTCCCGATCATCAGTGCGGGGCAGATCCCGTTCGTCTTCGCCGACGGCAAGAAGGGCACGCTGGCACTCAACGAGTGGTACCGGAAATACGCACAAACCGAGATGAAGGACACCAAGCTGTGCTTCGCCTTTATCCATGATCCAGGCTCGCTGCACGGCAAGAAGAAGATCGTGGTGCCCGGCGATCTGAACGGCGTGAAGGTGCGCCCGGCGCAGAGCACGATCGGCGAAATGGTGAAACTGTTCGGCGGCACCAATGTGCAGGCCTCGGCGCCGGAATCCCGCGACGCGATCGAGCGCGGCGTTGCCGATGAGATCGCGTTCCCGTGGGGGTCGATCTTCCTGTTCGGCATCGACAAGGTCGTCAAATATCACATCGACACGCCACTCTACACGACGGTGTTCACCTACAACATCAATCTCGCCAAATACAACGCGATGTCGGCCGGACAGAAGAAGATTATCGACGACCATTGCACGCCGGAATGGGCCTCCAAGGTCACCGATCCCTGGGTCGATTTCGAGGCCAATGGCCGCGAGAAGATGAAGGCGCTGGAAGGCCATGAGGTCTACAAGCTGACGCCGGAACAGCTCGCCGAATGGAAAAAGGGCGTCGAGCCGCTGCGCACCAGCTGGGCCGCTGCTGTGAAGAAAGCCGGCGGCGACGCCGAGGCGATCGATGCCGAGCTGAAGGCCGCGCTGAAGAAGTTTGATGCGGGGTTGTAGCAACAAACTGTCGTTCCGGGGCGCACATGGCGTGAGCCGAGTGCGAACCCGGAACCTCGATCTGTTCTGAACAATTCGAGATTCCCCGCCATTCCAATTGGAATGGCTGAGGTTCGGTCGCGGTTGACGCTGCTTCCGCCCTGGAATGACACTCTCTGGAAACCTCATGACTTCTCCCGAAATCACTTCCGACGGCGTCATCACCGGGCCGCCCGATCCGCCGCGCAAGAACGTGATGGACCGCTTCATCGACTCGATCGAGTGGATCGCGGCATTGTTCGTCGGCATCGTTGCGCTCAACACCTTCATCGCGGTGGTGATGCGCAAGTTCTTTGCTGTGACGATTCCCGATTACTACAATGTCGGCCAGTTCATGCTCGGCATCCTGATTTTTTGGGGCATCGCTGCGACCTCCTACCGCGGCTCGCACATCACCGTCGATCTGATATGGGCCAACGCGACGCCGAAATATCAGCGCTGGATCGACGTGTTTGCAACGCTGGTGCTGCTGTTCGTCGTCGCCGTGCAGACCTATACGCTGTTCGACAAGGTCGTCGACACCTACAACAGCAACCTCGTGACGATGGACCTGCAACTGCCGGTATGGCCGTTCTTCCTGGTGTCATGGATCGGCGACGGCGCCGCCGTGTTGCTGATCGGGTTTCGCACCTACCGGCTGATCTTCCATCCGGAAGAGATCCACGATTCAAAAATCAAGACCGCAGAGTGATCGCATGGATTTGAGCAATGAAGCGGTCGCGCTGATCGGGTTCGTCACCTTGTTCGTCCTGATGCTGCTGCGCGTGCCGGTCGGTATGGCGATGGGGCTCGTGGGAATCACCGGCTTCGGCTATCTCACGGGTTTCGCGCCGGCGCTGAAGCTGATCGGCCAGACCACGATGCGCACGGTGACGGATTATTCCTTCGGCGTGATTCCGATGTTCCTCTTGATGGGCGCTTTCGTGTCGGTGTCCGGCATCAGTCGCGAACTGTTCCGTGCCGCCAACACCTTCGTCGGCCACTGGAAGGGCGGGCTCGGCATTGCCACCATCGCGGCCTGCGGCGGCTTTGCCGCGATCTCCGGCTCCTCGGTCGCGACCGCGGCGACGTTTTCCGCGGTGGCCTATCCGGAAATGCGGCGCTTCAACTATCCGCAGAGTTTCGCCACCGGCGTGATCGCGGTCGGCGGCACGCTCGGCGCGATGCTGCCGCCGTCCACGGTGCTGGCGGTCTACGGCATCATCACCCAGCAGGACATCGGCAAGCTGTTCATCGCCGGCATTATCCCCGGCCTGCTGGCGATCGTGATGCACATGATCACCATCGCCGTCATCGGCGTGGTGAAGCCGGACTTTTTGCCGGCCGGGCCCAAGTCCTCGTGGCATGAGCGCGCGCTGGCGATTCGCGACGTGTGGTCGCCGCTGCTGCTGTTCGTCTTCGTGATCGGGGGGCTTTATGGCGGCTTCTTCATTCCCACCGAAGCCGGCGCGGTCGGCGCCGTCGGTGCGTTCCTGATCGGTGTGCTGCGCGGCAAGCTGAATCGCGAAGGTATCCTGCAATCGCTGCTGCAGGCGACGCGGACGGCGGCAGCGGTGTTCACCGTGCTGATCGGCGCGCTGTGCTTCGGCTATTTCCTAACCATCACCCAGACGCCTCAGCACGTCACCGAATTCCTCACCAGCCTCGGCATCGGCCGCTACGGCGTGCTGGCACTGATCCTGCTCATGTATCTGGTGCTGGGCTGCCTGATGGACGCGATGGCGATGGTGATCCTCACCGTGCCGATCGTGTTTCCGGTGGTGATGGCGCTCGGCTTCGATCCGATCTGGTTCGGCATCGTCATCGTCATGACGGTCGAGCTTGGTTTGATCCATCCGCCGGTCGGCATGAACGTGTTCGTCATCAAGAGCGTGATCAAGGACGTCAGCATGTCGACCATCTTCAAGGGGGTGCTGCCCTTCGTGGTCACCGATCTGATCCGGCTGGTGCTGCTGATCCTGTTCCCGCTGATCGCCACCTGGCTGCCGACACGGATGATCGGATGACCCCGCAGCTGCAGACGAAATACGTCTTCACCCTCGCGATCCACGTGGGTGCGCCGATCGTCGCCGGCGATTTCGGCCACGGCCTGCGGCGCATCATTCCGATCCTTGGCGGCGAGGTGATCGGGGAGGGCATGCACGGGACGATTTATCCGGCCGGCGCGGATTTCCAGATCATCCGCCCGGACGGTTTTACCGAGCTGGAAGCCAAATACGCCTTCGAGCTGGACGACGGTGCGGTGATCTACATCGAGAACATCGGCATCCGCTTTGGCCCGAAGGAGGCGCTCGACCGCATTGCGAAGGGCGAGGCAGTGGACCCGGCGCTGATCTATTTTCGCTCGGTGCCGAAATTCGAGACCGGAGCTGCGAAGTACCGCTGGCTGATGCACAACCTGTTCATCGGCGTCGGCGCGCGGCATCCGGACCGCGTCGAACTCGACGTGCATCAGGTGCTGTAAGGCACCGTGGCGCGGGGTCCTTCCCTCACCTCTTGTGGGAGAGGGTGGCCGCGCGTTAGCGCGCACGGGTGAGGGGTAGCCACGGGCGCCGAGCTTGGTAACCCCTCATCCGACGCGGACTTCGTCCGCGCCACCTTCTCCCACAAGGGGAGAAGGAAGACGCCGCATCACAAGATTGACTCCCCTCAATTTAGTTATATCCTATAATTATTATCACCAGGATCGCTTTTCATGGCCGACGCTGCTTCCATCACCCCGTCCTTGCTCGCGCTGAACACCAGCGGACGGGTGCTGACCATCGGCCTCAACCGGCCGGCGAAGCGCAATGCGCTGAACGATGGCATCATTCTCGAACTCGAGCGCACCTTCGCGACGCTGCCGGAGGCGATCGGCGCGGTGGTGATCCACGGCGTCGGCGCGCATTTCTCGGCCGGCCTCGACCTCTCCGAATTGTCGGAACGCGACGCGACCGCCGGGCTGATGCATTCGCGGATGTGGCACCGCGTGTTCGACGGCATCGAGCGCGCCCGCGTGCCGGTGATTGCTGCCCTGCAGGGCGCGGTGATCGGTGGCGGGCTGGAGCTCGCCTGCGCCTGCCATATCCGGGTCGCCGATCCCTCCGCCTATTACGCGCTGCCGGAAGGCAGCCGTGGCATCTTTGTCGGCGGCGGCGGGTCGGTGCGGCTGCCGCGGCTGGTCGGTGTCGCGCGGATGGCGGACATGATGCTGACCGGTCGGGTGTACAATGCCACCGAGGGCGTGCCGCTCGGTTTCTCGCAGTATCTTACCGACGCCGGCGGCGCACTGGCCAAGGCGATCGAACTCGCCGAGCGCGTCGCGCAGAATGCGCCGATGACCAATTTCGCGGTGCTGCAGGCGCTGCCGCTGATCGCCGAGGCCAGCCCGCAGACCGGGCTGATGCTGGAAGCGCTGATGGCCAGCGTGGCGCAGAGCGACCAGGAGGCCAAGAACCGGATCCGCGACTTCCTCGATCGCAAGACAGGAAAAGTGCAGCCCGGCTGATCGTTCTTCGAAACAATAATAAACAGGGTCGAAACAACATGTCTGCAACAGCCGCAAAAGGCGATCAGACCAAACGGGCGGAAACCGCGCATCCGCTGCGCCCGATCTCGTTCGGCGATCCCACCGTCACCATCGAGCGTCACCACGACGGCACCATCTACCTGCGCCCGGTGACGCCGATCGGCGAATACCCCGACCGCATCACGGACTATCTGACCCACTGGGCCGCCGAGGCGCCGGAGCGCGTGTTCATGGCGGAGCGCGCCGAGAATGGCAGCTGGCGTGAAGTCAGCTACGCCCAGATGCTCGACGCCGCCCGTCGCATCGCCTCGGCGCTGCTGGCGCGCGGACTGTCGCCGGACAGGCCGATCCTGGTGCTGTCCGGCAATTCGGTCGATCACGCGCTGATCGCCTTCGGCGCGCTGTATGCCGGAATTCCCTATGCGCCGGTGTCGCCGGCCTATTCGCTGGTCTCGAAGGATTTCGGCAAGCTCAAATATGTCATCGGGCTGCTGACGCCCGGCCTGGTCTATGTCGATGATGCCGATGCCTTTGCTGATGCGATCCGCCTCAACGTGCCTGCCGATACCGAAATCGTCGTCTCGCGCGGCGCGTTGCCGGACCGCCCCGTCACCATGCTCAGCGATCTCCTCGCGACGCCGGAGGCCGCCGGTCTGGACGCCGCGCATGACGCCATCGGTCCCGATACGATCGCCAAATTCCTGCTCACCTCGGGCTCGACCGGCAATCCCAAGGCGGTCATCAACACCCAGCGCATGCTGTGCGCCAATCAGATCATGCTGCGCGATACGCTGGCCTTCCTGAAAGACGAGCCGCCGGTGATCATCGACTGGCTGCCGTGGAATCACACCTTCGGCGGCAATCACAACATCGGCCTGACGCTGGTCAACGGCGGCTCGATGTATCTCGACGAGGGCAAGCCGACGCCGTCCGGCATCGACGCGACTGTCCGCAACCTTCGCGAGATTTCGCCGACGGTATATTTCAACGTCCCCAAGGGCTACGAGACGCTGCTGCCCTATCTGCGCGACGACGACGCATTGCGCGAAAAATTCTTTGGCCGCCTGCATGCGATGTTCTTCAGCGGTGCGGGCCTGTCGCCGCACGTCTGGGACAGCCTGGACGATCTCTCGGTGCGGACCACCGGCACGCGGGTGCCGATGCTGACCGGGCTCGGCGCCACCGAGACCGCGCCGTTCTTTATGTCGGTGACCCCCGCGACCAGCCGGTCCGGCCATGTTGGCCTGCCGGTGCCCGGCAACGACGCCAAGCTGGTGCCGAACAACGGCAAGCTGGAAGTCCGCGCCCGCGGCCCGAACATCACGCCGGGCTACTGGCGCCAGCCGGATCTGACGGCGAAGGCGTTCGACGAGGAGGGCTACTACATCTTCGGCGACGCGCTGAAGCCGGTCGATATCGACGATTTCAGCAAGGGCTTTGATTTCGACGGCCGGCTGTCGGAGGATTTCAAGCTGGGTTCCGGAACCTGGGTCAGCGTCGGCCCGCTGCGCGCGCGTTTCATCGGCACCTGCGCGCCTCTGGTCCGCGATGTCGTCATCGCCGGCATCAACCGCGACGAATTGTCCGCGCTGGTGATCCTCGATCTCGACGGCTGCCGGCTGATCAACCCGACGCTGCCGCTCAACGACCTGGCCGCTGCTTCTGCTGATCCGCTGATCCGCGATGCCTTCCGTGACCGGCTGATCATGTTTCTAGCCGGCGCCACGGGCTCTTCGACCCGGATTTCCCGTGCCGTGCTGCTCGACACGCCGCTGTCGATCGACCGCGGTGAAGTCACCGACAAGGGCTCGGTGAACCAGCGCGCCGTGCTGGAGCATCGCGCCGCGCTGATCGAGGCGATCTATGCGGGGACTGAGGAAGCGAAGGCGATTACTATTTGACGGGGGTAGCTGACTTTACCGTCATGCTGACCTAAAGAAGGGGCTGCTCGGACGTTCGAACTACCTTAAAACACCGCCACAAAAACAAGACCATCAGGGAGAGAGTTCAATGACCAGACATCGTTTGGCGATTGCGGCTGTGGCCGCCTCGCTGGCCTTCGCGGGATCTGCACTGGCGCAGACCGCCGAGGTCACCATCGGCTTCACCACCTCCACCACCGGCCCCGCGGCCGCCCTCGGCATTCCCGAGCGCAACGCGCTGGAATTCGTGCCGAAGGAAATCGGCGGCACGGCGCTGAAGGTGATCGTGCTCGATGACGGCGGCGATCCGACCGCGGCGACCACCAATGCGCGGCGCTTCGTCACGGAGTCCAAGGTCGACATCATCATGGGCTCGGCCGTGACGCCGACCAGCATCGCGGTGTCGAATGTCGCCAACGAGGCCGGCATTCCGCACTTCGCGCTGTCGCCGCTGCCGATCACGCCGGAGCGCGCCAAATGGTCGGTCGCAATGCCGCAGCCGGTGCCGATCGTCGGCAAGGTGATGTACGACCATATGAAATCCAAGGGCGTGAAGACCCTCGGCTATATCGGCTATTCCGACAGCTACGGCGATTTGTGGTTCGGCGACCTGAAGAACCAGGCCGTGCCGATGGGCATCAACATCGTTGCCGAAGAACGCTTCGCGCGACCGGATACGTCGGTGACCGGCCAGGTGCTGAAGCTGCTCGCCGCCAATCCCGATGCCATCCTGGTCGGCGCCTCCGGCACCGCCGCGGCGCTGCCGCAGACCGAGCTGCGCGACAAGGGCTACAAGGGCCTGATCTACCAGACCCACGGCGCGGCCTCGATGGACTTCATCCGCATCGCCGGCAAGGCCGCCGAGGGCGTGCTGATGGCGTCCGGTCCGGTGATGAACCCGGAAGGCCAGCCGGATTCGGCGCTGACCAAGAAGCCCGGCCTCGCGTTGAACACGGCCTATGAGGCCAAGTATGGCCCGAACAGCCGCAGCCAGTTCGCCGGGCACTCCTACGACGCCTTCGAGATCCTGAAGCGCGTCATCCCCGTGGCCATGAAGACCGCCAAGCCCGGCACGCCGGAATTCCGCGAGGCCGTCCGCCAGGCGCTGCTGTCCGAGAAGGAAATAGCCGCGACGCAGGGCGTCTACAACTTCACGGAAAAGGATCGCTACGGCCTCGACGACCGTGCCCGAATCCTGCTGACGGTGAAGGATGGCAAGTACGTCCCGGCGAACTAACGCCGTCTGTAGCCCGGATGAAGTCATCGCCGCGCGATGACGTAATCCGGGGCTCACAGTCATGGGGAGGGGCCGGTCCCGGATTGTCATCCGGGCTACGCCAACACCATGTGCCCGCCACCCCGGCAGGATGAAAAGGTGGGCACGGCGCAACAGCGCCTTTGCCCACCCTGCATAACCGAGTAAAAGAGCCGGCCTTCGCCAAGAGGGCCGGCTTTTCGACTCTGCGCGCGTCGTCCCGCAGTTGCAACCTGCGCGACAGCGCTTACGGAGAGAACCCATGTCCAAGCTTCACCTCGCTGCCGTCCTCGCGGCGTCGCTGGCCGTTGCCGCGCCCGCCTGGGCGCAGACCCCCGAGATCACCATCGGCCTCAGCCTGTCCACCACCGGCCCCGCCGCGGCCCTCGGCGTGCCGGAGCGCAACGTGCTGGAATTCGTGCCCAAGGAAATCGGCGGCGTGCCCTTGAAGCTGATCGTGCTGGACGATGGTGGCGACCCGGCCGCCGCCACCACCAATGCACGCCGCTTTGTCACCGAATCCAAGGCCGACGTGATGATCGGCTCCTCGATCGTGCCGTCGTCGATCGCGATGTCCACCGTCGCCAACGAAGCCGGCATTCCGCATTTCAGTCTGTCGCCGATGCCGTTCACGCCGGCGCGCGAAAAGTGGTCGGTCGACATGCCGCAGCCGGTCGCGATCGTCGGCAAGGTCACGTACGACCACATGAAGGCCAAGGGCGTGAAGACGCTCGGCTATATCGGCTACTCGGATTCCTATGGCGACCTGTGGTTCAACGACTTCAAGGAGCAGACCGGCGCGATGGGCATGAAGATCGTCGATGACGAGCGCTTCGCGCGCCCCGACACCTCGATCACCGGCCAGGCCTTGAAGCTGATCTCCGCCAATCCCGACGCGATTCTGGTCGGTGCGGCCGGCGCCGGCGCCGGGATGCCGCAATCCGAACTGCGCGACCGCGGCTACAAGGGGCTGATCTACCAGACCCATGGCGCCGCCGTGATCGACTTCATCCGCATCGCCGGCAAGTCCGCCGAGGGCGTGCTGATGGCGTCCGGCCCGGTGATGTATCCGGAATGCCAGCCGGATTCGGCGCTGACCAAGAAGCCGGGCCTCGTGCTCAACGCCGCCTATGAAGCCAAGTACGGCGCCAACAGCCGCAACCAGTTCGCCGGTCACGCTTACGATGCCTTCGAGCTGCTGAAGCGCGTGATTCCGTTGGCGCTGAAGACCGCCAAGCCCGGCACGCCGGAATTCCGCGAGGCCATTCGCGAGGCACTGCTGTCCGAGAATGAAATGGCCGCGACGCAGGGCGTCTACAACTTCACGGAGAAAGATCGCAACGGCGTCGATGACCGCTCGCGCATGCTGTTGACCGTCAAGAACGGCAAGTACGTTCCGGCGGAGTAGTTTTCACTGTCATTCCGGGGCGCGGGCGGCGATAGCTGAACGCGAACCCGGAATCCCGAGATGTTTTGCGCTGAACATGTCGAGGTTCCCCGCCGATCCAATTGGATCGGCTGAGGTTCGCTCGCGCTGATGCGCTCGCGCCCCGGAACGACAACCACATCAAATCACGCCGGCACCTTCGTGCTGAAATCCCAGATAGCTCGCGACCACGCGCTGGTTGCTGGCGATATCGCTCGCAGCACCATTCAGGATGAACTCGCCGAGCTCCATCACATAGGCGCGGTCCGCGATCTTCAGCGCGGCCTGGGCGTTCTGCTCGACCAGCAGCACGGCGACGCCGGCGGCTTTCAACTCGGCGACGATGCGGAAAATATCAGCCACGATAATCGGCGCGAGGCCGAGGCTCGGCTCGTCCAGCATCAGGAGTTTTGGCGCGCCCATCAGCGCGCGGCCCATCGCCAGCATCTGCTGTTCGCCGCCGGATAGCGTGCCGGCGAGCTGTTTGCGGCGTTCCTTCAATCGCGGAAACAGGCTGTAGACGCGCTCGAACGACCGCGCCGCCGTCACCTTGTCGATGCGGAAGGCGCCGAGCTGCAGATTGTCTTCGACATTCATGGTGGCGAACAGCTCGCGATGTTCCGGCACCAAGCAAAGCCCCGCGGCGACGCGATCCTCGATATCGAGCGTCGATACGTCTGCGCCCTCGAACATCACGCCGCCCTTGAGCGGCAGGATGCCCATCACGGCGTTGAGCAGCGTGGTCTTGCCGGCGCCGTTGGCCCCGATGATGGTGACGATCTCGCCGCTGCGGACTTCGAGATCGACGGCGCGCACGGCCTCGACCTTGCCGTAGGCGACATGAGCCCCGGTGACGGAGAGCAAGACACTCATGCGACCGCTCCGAGATAGGCCTTGATGACGGCAGGATTGGACTTGATCGCGGCCGGGGTGCCTTCGGCGATCTTGGTGCCGAAATCCAGCACGACGATGCGGTCGGCGAGGTCCATGACGAAGCCCATGTCGTGTTCGACCAGCAGCACCGACATGCCGCCGTCACGCAGGGTGCGGAGCAGGGCGGCGAGCTGCTGCTTCTCCATGTGGCGCAGGCCGGCGGCGGGCTCGTCGAGCAGCAGCAGTTGCGGATCGACGCAAAGCGCGCGGGCGATCTCGACGATGCGCTGCTGGCCCAGCGACAGCGAGCCTGCGAGCTGGTCGATCTGGTCGGCGAGCCCGACGCGCGCGATCTGTCGCGCGGCCTCGGCCAGCAGTTTTGCTTCGTCGGCGCGGTCGAGCCGCAGCATGCTGGCGATCGCCCCGCTGCGGCCGCGCAGATGCGCGCCGAGCGCGACATTTTCCAGCACGGTCATGTCCGGCACCAGCTTGACGTGCTGGAAGGTGCGGGCGATGCCGCGCCGGACGATGTCCTGCGGCGGCGCGCCATCGACGCTGCGGCCGCGCACGGAAATGGCGCCGGAAGTCGATGTCAGCACGCCGGTGATGAGGTTGAAGGTCGTGCTCTTGCCGGCGCCGTTGGGGCCGATCAGCGCCACGATCTCGCGTGCCGTCACGTCGAACGAGACGTCGTTGACGGCGATCACGCCGCCGAACTCCTTGCGGGCTTTGTCCACCTGCAGCAGCACGCCGGCTTCGGCCTCAAGTGCCAGCTTCGGCGGCGGCTCCGTCGCGATGTCCGGCTGCTTGCGCGCAGCCTTGAACGGCAACAGCGACGTCAGCCATGGCCACATCCCGGTCGGTGCGAATTGCAGCAGCGCGACCAGCAGGATGCCGAACACGATGGTCTCGAGCTGGCCGCTGCCGCCGAACAAAAGCGGCAGGTAGCTCTGCAGCGCTTCCTTGAGGATCACGACGATGGCGGCGCCCAGCACGCCGCCCCAGACATAGCCGGCGCCGCCGACCACGGCGATGAACAGATATTCGATGCCGGCCTGCGGTCCGAACGGCGTCGGATTGGCCGCGCGCTGGAAATGCGCGTAGAGCCAGCCGGACAGGCCGGCAAGGACGGCGGCATAGATGAAGACCAATAGCTTGGCACGCGCCGTCTGCACGCCAAAAGCTTCGGCGGCGACATGGCCGCGGCGCAGCGCGCGGATGGCGCGGCCGGTGCGGGAGTCCAGCAGGTTCATCGACAGCAGCGCGCAGACGATCACCGCGATCCAGATCGGGAAATAGATCGTGCCGGGGTCGAGCATCTTCAGCGTGCCGATCGACAGCGGCGGGATGCCGGAGATGCCGTCGTTGCGGCCGAGAAATTCCAGCTTGCTGAACAAATAGAACAGGCTGATGCCCCAGGCGATAGTACCGAGGGGCAGGTAGTGGCCGGAGAGCCGCACGGTGATCAGGCCGAGGAACACCGCGACGCCGCCGCTGACCAGCAGCGACAGCGGCAGCGTCAGCCAAGGCGACAGGCCATAGGTGGTGGTCAGCACGGCCGTGGTGTAGGCGCCGAAGCCGCAGAACGCGGCCTGGCCGAACGAGGTGAGACCGCCGACGCCGGTCAGGATCACCAGCCCCATCGCCACCAGCGCGGCCAGGCCGATATTGTCCAGGAGCACGATCCAGAACGGCGGCATGCCGGGAATGAACGGGATCACTGCCATCACGGCCGCGAACAGCAGGATCGGAAGGAGACGCTGGTTCATTGCGCTCAATCCTTTTCTTCTTCGACCGCGGGTGCTGCCAGCGAGCGCAGCACCAGCACCGGCAGGATCAGCGTGAAGACGATGACCTCCTTGAAGTTGCTGGCATAGAACGACGAGAACGCCTCGACGACACCGACCACGATCGCCGCCACTGCGGTGAGAGGATAGCTGACCAGACCGCCGATGATCGCCGCGATGAAGCCTTTCAGGCCGATCAGGAATCCGGTGTCGTAATACAGCGTGGTGATCGGGATGATCAGGATGCCGGAGATCGCGCCGATCACCGAGGCCAGCAGGAAGGCGATCTGGCCGGAGAGCGAGGTGCGGATGCCGACCAGACGGGCACCGAGCCGGTTGACCGCGGTGGCGCGCAGCGCCTTGCCATACAGCGTGAAGCCGAAGAACAGCCAGAGGCCGACGATTAAAGCGATGGTGATGGCATAGACCGCGATGCTCTGCCCGGTGAAACGCAGCGGGCCGAGCGTCAGCACGGCGCTGGAAAGCGCCGGCGCGCGCTGGCCCTCGGCGCCGAAGAAGACGAGGCCAAAGCCCTGCAGCGCGAGATGGCAGCCGACTGAGGCGATCAGCAGCACCAGCACGGAGGCGTGCGCGATCGGCTGAAAGGCGATGCGGTAGAGATACAGGCCGATCGCGGCGACGATGGCGAGCGACAGCGCGATGTTGACGGCGACGCCGGCCTGGTGGCCCGCCAGCGCCAGCGTCGCGCCCCAGATGGCCAGCGGCAGCGCGACATTGATGGCGAAGCTGCGCAGCACGCGGGCTGCATGCAGCGATTTGCGGGCGGTGAAGAGGTCGAAGCCGAACGCCACCACGCCCATCGCGACCGCCAGCCGGATCGTGCCCGGCACCTGGCCGGCCGACAGGCTGGCATAGGTCAGCGCGCCAAAGGTGATGAACTCTCCCTGCGGGATCAGGATCACCCGAGTCACTGCGAACACCAGCACCAGCGCCAGGCCGAGCAGCGCGTAAATCGCGCCGTTGGTTATGCCGTCCTGCAACAGGAACAGCAAAATGGTCGTGTTCAAGGCCGGTCGCTCCCCACCCGTGTCGTGTGTGCCGCGGTTTACACAGCCACACGACGATCAGCAACGGCAGTTGAAACCCGCCGTATATTTAGTATGGTTTATAACGATTATCGATCATAACCTCAAGGCTTGCGAGCTTTGCCGGGGGCTGCTCCCGGATACAATTGCGGAATCGACCATGGCTGCGACCAAAATCCACACGCGCGAGCAGGCGAAGCCGCTGCCGGTCGAGCCGGTGTCGGAGCCCGCCCCGCTGCAGATGGGTGAACTGTCCGAACTGCTCGGCTATGCGCTGAAGCGCGCGCAGCTCAAGGTGTTCGAGGACTTCCTGCGCTGCATGGCGCCGCTGCAACTGACCCCGGCGCAGTTTTCGGTGCTGCTGCTGCTCGACAACAACCCCGGCCGCAACCAGACCGAAATTGCCAATACGCTGGGGATCCTGCGGCCTAACTTCGTCGCGATGCTCGATGCCTTGGAAAGCCGTGACCTCTTGACGCGGATGCGCTCGCCGAGCGATCGCCGCTCCCATGTCCTGATGCTGACCGACAAGGGCCGGACGACGCTGACGCGGGCCCGCAAGCTGGTGGCGACGCGCCATGAATCGCGGCTGATCGAACTGCTCGGCCCGGGCGACCAGGCAGCATTGCTGGCGATGCTGGCGAAGATCGCGGCGGAGTTTTAAATCCCACTGTCGTTCCGGGATGCGGCCGCCGGCGAAGCCGGTTGGCGCAGACCCGGAACCTTGCAATGTTCATCGTCCCATTTCGAGATTCCCCGCCCCTCCAATTGGAGTGGCTGGGGTTCGCTCGCAGTTCGCGCTGCTCGCGCCCCGAAATGACCGCGTTCTCTTATTGCCCTCCTACCACGCGCGGCTTCGCTACACGCGGGGGAGAGGGAAGCCAGACTATCCGCCGGTGGCGCCGCCGCCGACTTCGCCGTCGAGCACGTCGCCGAACAGCACCCAGCGCTCGCCCTCGAATTTCATCAGTTGCAACTGCTCGATCGGCGAGAAATCCTTGTCGCTCGTCTTGATCAGAACGCCCGGCAGCAGGCCGGTCTGCTGGATGCCCTTCAGGCTGGCGGCCTGCTTCATCACATTGGCGCGGGTAAGGTCATCGCCACACTGCTTGAGCAGGATCACCATGGTTTCGGCGATGTTGTAGCCGGTCATCGCCGAGCTATCGGCGCGGTTGATGTCTGGCGCGTATTTGTCGAGGAAGGCGTGATAGGCCTTCATGCCCGAATCGTCCTTCCACTGCGGATCGGTGGCGTCCTTGGCGTAGGCGGCGGAGATCACGCCTTGCGCGTTCTCGTAGCCGGCGGGCTTCATCACCGCGCCGATCGAGGCGGAGACATTGGGCACGATCTGGAAAGGCTTCCAGCCGAGCTCGGCGATCTTCTTGATGCTCTGCGCGGCGAATTTCGGCGTCGCGAAGGAAACCACCACGTCGGGGTTCAGCGACTTGATCTTGACGATGTGGGAATCCACCGTCGGTTCCGTCAGCTCGTAGCTTTCCTCGATCACGATCGAGGACGCCTTATCGCCGAGCCCATCCTTCAGGCCCTTCAGATAATCCTTGCCGAAATCATCGTTCTGGTAGAGCACGGCGATTTTCGCGCCGGGCTTTTCCTTCATCAGATATTTGGCGTAGATGCGGCCCTCGCTCTGGTAGCTCGGCAGCCAGCCCATCGTCCACGGAAAGTTCTTCGGGTCGTTCCACTTGGTGGCGCCGGTGGCGAGAAACAGCTGCGGCACTTTCTTGCCGTTGAGGTATTTATGGATGGCGGTGTTGGATGCGGTGCCCAGCGCGCTGAACATCAGAAGCACTTCGTCGCTCTCGACCAGCTTGCGGGTCTGCTCAACCGATTTAGGCGGGCTGTAGGCGTCGTCATAGGAGATGTAGTTGATCTTGCGGCCGTTGATGCCGCCCTGTTCGTTGATCATCTTGAAGTAGGCGGACTGCGCCTTGCCGACGACGCCATAGGCGGAAGCCGGGCCGCTATAGGGCACGATGTTGCCGAGCTTGATTTCGGTGTCAGAGGCGCCGGTGTCGTATTTCTTCTGCGCAAGCGCGGGGCCAGCGATGGCCAACATGAGGGCAGCGGCCGACATCGGCATAAGCCGGGCGTAACGGGCAGACATTCGGTTTCCTTCCCGTGAGTCCGCAGCGGCGAGGCGGCGGCTCATCTTCTTGGTTGAACTTCGATGCTTTTGCATCTGCGAACTGTTCTATCGCGTTCGCAGCATGGCCTCAAATCAAAAAGCCCTCCGCTGGATGGCGGAGGGCCGTTTGCTGTCAAGTTCCGTCAAACGGAATGAAGCATCAGCCGCCGACGTCGGAACTGATGATCTCGCCGAACAGATCCCATTTCTCGCCCTTGAAGCGCATCAGCTGCAACTGGCTGACCGGCGCAAAGTCGGTGGCCGAGGTATTGATCTTGATGCCGGGCAGCAGCATTTCGGTGCGGAAGTCCTTCAGGCTGGCCGCCTGCTTCATCACATTCTCCCGGGTGAGGTTATCGCCGCATTGCCGCAGCACCTGCACCAGGGTCTGGGCCGCGCCGTAGCCGACCACCACGCTGCCATCGAGCTTGTTGCCTTCCGGAAAGTCCTTCTCCAGGAAAGCCAGGAAGGTCTTCATGCCGGGGTCGTTGTCCCATTGCGGGTCCGACACGTCTTTCAGATAGGCGGCAGAGATGATGCCCTGACCGTTCTCGAAGCCGGCGGGCTTCATCACGCTGCCGACCGACGCCGAGACGTTGTTGAGATAGTGCAGCGGCTTCCAGCCGATCTCGGCGGCCTTCTTGATCGCCTGCGCCGCGAATTTCGGCGTGGTGATGTTAACGAAGACATCGGCGTTCAGCGATTTCAGCTTGACGATATGGCTGTCGATGGTCGGCTCCGAGGTCTCATAGCTTTCCTCGATGATGATCATCGACGACGCCTTGGCGCCAAGGCCGTCCTTCAGCCCTTTCAGATAGTCCTTGCCGTAATCGTCATTCTGATAGAGCACGGCGATCTTGGCGGCCGGCTTTTCCTTCAGAAGATACTTTGCGAAGATCTGCGTTTCGGACTGGTAGCTCGGCTGCCAGCCCATCGTCCACGGGAAGTTCTTCGGATCGTTCCACTTGGTAGCGCCGGTGGCGACGAACAGTTGCGGCACCTTCTTGCCGTTCATGTATTTGTGGATCGCCGAGTTCGATGGCGTTCCCAGTGGATTGAACACGACAAGCACTTCGTCCAGTTCCACCAGCTTGCGCGCCTGCTCGACGGTCTTCGGCGGGCTGTAGGCGTCATCGTAGGAGATAAAGGTGATCTTGCGGCCGTTGATGCCGCCTTCGGCATTGATCTTCTTGAAGTAGGCCTCTTCGGTCTTGCCGATCACGCCATAGGCCGAGGCCGGCCCGCTATACGGCATGATGTTGCCGATCTTGATTTCGGTATCGCTGGCGCCGGTATCGTATTTCTTTTGCGCCAGCGCCCCCGTCGTCGCGGCGGCGAGCAAAGCGAAGGCAGCCGGCAGAGTAGCCAGATGCAGATGCAACTTGGGCATTCCATGTCTCCCTGATGATAGCGTTGTGTCGTGTCGTTTGACCGGAGTTCTGCGACCCCTGCTTCCATTGAACACCGGTCGCGCGCCTTCAGCAAGAAAAAGCCCCCGCGACGCCGTCACGGGGGCTTTGTGCGACGAGCGCGGTGCGCTGCCCGGTTGCTATTGCGTGACGTCGCCACTGATGGTTTCGCCGAACCGTTCCCATCGCTCGCCCTTGAAGCGCTGCATTTGCAGTTGCGAGATAGGCGCGAAGTCGGTCGCCGAGGTATTGATCCGGATACCGGGCAGCAGGGTATCGACTTCGAAGTCCTTCAGGCTGGCCGCCTGCTTCATCACATTGGCGCGGGTCAGGTCGTCGCCGCACATTTCCAGGACCTTGACCAGCGTCTGGGCCGCGCCGTAGCCGTAGATGTGGTTGCTGTCGGAGCGGTTGGCGTCCGGCATGTATTTGTTGAGGAAGGCCGACCACCGCTTCATGCCGGCGTCGTCGTTCCACTGCGCGTCGGTGCCGTCCTTGGCGTAGGCTGCCGACAGCACGCCCTGGCCGTTCTCGAAGCCTGCGGGCTGCATCACGCTACCGACATTCACCGAAACGTTGGCGACCATGTGCAGCGGCTTCCAGCCGAGTTCGGCGATCTTCCTGATGGTCTGGGCGGCAAATTTCGGTGTGACGAAACTGATCAGGACGTCCGGGTTCTGTGCCTTGATCTTGACGATGTGGGTGTCGACGGTCGGCTCGGCGATCTCGTAGCTCTCTTCGACGATGATCATCGCGCCCTTGCTGCCGAGCCCGTCCTTGAGGCCCTTGAGGTAGTCCTTGCCGAAATCGTCGTTCTGGTAAAGCACCGCAATACGGGCGTCCGGCTTCTCCTTGATCAGCCATTTCGCGTAGATCTGCGCCTCGGACTGGTAGCTCGGCTGCCAGCCCATCGTCCACGGGAAGTTCTTCGGGTCGTTCCATTTGGTCGCGCCGGTGGCAACGAACAGTTGCGGCACTTTCTTGCCGTTGAGATATTTATGGATCGCGGTGTTGGACGGCGTACCGAGCGGTCCGAACACTAGCAGCACTTCGTCGCTCTCCACCAGCTTGCGTACCTGCTCGACCGCCTTCGGCGGGCTATAGCCATCGTCGTACGAAATGAAGCTGATCTTGCGGCCGTTGACGCCGCCTTTCTCGTTGATCATCCTGAAATAGGCGGCCTCGGTCTTGCCGATCATGCCGTAGGCGGATGCCGGTCCGCTGTAAGGGATGATGTTACCAATCTTGATCTCGGTATCGGTGGCGCCGATGTCGTATTTTTTCTGGGCGAGTGCGCTGCCGCAAAGCACGACGCTGAGGGCAACGGCAGACACGGCCGCAATTGCACGCAATGGCATGGGCATTCGTCAGCTCCCTGATATTTTCGACGGCCGTTGTGGCCTTGCCGCGATTAAATACCTTTCGCAGGAGATCATCAAGAAGAAGCGCTGGGTCACACAAGCACGCGGAGGTGGTCGGGGGGACGGAGAAGGAGGCAGTCTCGCCTACAGCATTACTCCGCCAGACGTCCGTCGAGCACCGGGCCGAACATCTGCCAGCTCTCGCCGGTGAAGCGCATCATCTGCAACTGCTCGATCGGATAGAAATCGGTTGCCGAGGTGTTGAGCCTGACGCCGGGCAGTACCGTGTCGGGGACGAAGTCGACCAGGCTGGCCGCCTGCTTCATGATGTTGTCGCGCGTCAGCGTATCGCCGGCCTGCGTGAGCACCTGCACCATCGTCTGTGCTGCGCCATAGCCATAGATCACGGAGATGTCGCTGCGGCTGACGTCCGGCGCATATTTGGCGAGGAAGCTGGCGTAGCGCTGCATGCCCTCGTCCGTGTTCCACTGCGGATCGGCGCCGTCCTTGGCGTAATAGGCCGAGATGACGCCCTGTGCATTGTCGAAGCCGGCGGGCTTCATCACCGTGGCCACCGATGCACTTGCATAGCTCTGGATGTAGAGTGGCTTCCAGCCGAGTTCGGCGACCTTGCGCAGGCTCTGCACGGCGGATTTCGGCGTGGTCACGCTGATGAAAGTATCGGCGCCGCTGGCCTTCAGATTGATGATGCGGGAATCGACGGTCGGTTCGGTGACCTCGTAGCCCTCGGCGGCGACGATCATCGCGGCCTTGTCGCCGAGTCCGTCTTTGAGGCCCTTCAACAGTTCCTTGCCGAGGTCGTCGTTCTGGTACAGCACAGCGATCTTCGCATCGGGCTTTTCGGCCAGCAGGTATTTGGCGTAGATGCGACCCTCGCTCTGGTACGGCGGCTGGAAAGCCATCGTCCACGGGTAATCGCGCTGGTTGCCGAAGCCGCTGGCGCCGGCGGCGACGAACAATTGCGGCACGCGCTTGCCGTTGAGATAGCGCTGGATCGCAGCATTGGACGGCGTGCCGAGCGGGCCGAATACCGCCAGCACCTCGTCGCTCTCCACCAGTCTGCGGGCCTGCTCGACCGCCTTGGCGGGGTTGTAGGCGTCGTCATAGGAGATGAACTCGATCTTGCGGCCATGGATGCCGCCCTGGTCGTTAATCATGCGGAAATAGGCCGCCTCGATGCGGCCGGCGACGCTATAGGCGGAGGCCGGGCCGCTATAGGGCATGATGTTGCCGATCCTGATCGTGGTGTCGGAGGCGCCGGGGTCGTAGCGCGGCTCGGCACGGGCGGCGACGCAGGCGATGAGGAAGGCGGCAGCGACCGGCAGGGCAGCGGCGCGGGAAAGCAGGGCGGGCATGGCAGTCCTTGAAGCGGGCGGGGGGTCGAAGATCGAGCCGACCCAACACGTTTCACACCGCCGCATCAACAATAAGGCCCCGCAGCAGGAGCAGCGGGGCCTTGGGTTCAGCTGTCATTCCGGGGCGCGAGCGCCTCAGCGCGAGCGAACCTCAGACACTCCAATTGGAGTGGCGGGGATCCCGACATGGGACGATGAACATTCCGAGGTTCCGGGTTCGCGTTCGGCTCACGCCGCCCGCGCCCCGGAACGACAGTTTGTTGTCACCCGCCGATCTTGCCCTGGTATACCGGGCCGAACAGTTCCCAGGTCTCGCCCTTGAAGCGCTGCATCTGCAATTGCTCGATCGGGTAGAAGTCGGTCGCCGTGGTGGTGATGGTGACGCCCGGCAGCAGCGTGTCGGGAGTGAACGCCTTCAGGTTGGCTGCTTCCTTCATGATGTTCTCGCGGGTCAGGTTGTCGCCGGCCTGCTTGAGCACCTGGACGATGGTTTGCGCCTGGCCGTAGCCGTACACCACCGAGCCGTCATTGCGGTCCATGGTCGGGGCATATTTGGCGAGGAAGGCGTAGAATTTCTTCATGCCCTCGTCATTGTCCCACTTCGGATCGGAGCCGTCCTTGGCGTAGTGCGCGGACAGTATGTCCTGCGAGTTGGCGTAGCCGGCCGGCTTCATCACGCTGCCGACCGAGGAGCCGACGTTGCTCTGGATGAACATCGGCTTCCAGCCGAGCTCGGCGACCTTCTTGATCGCTTGCGCGGCAAATTTCGGGGTGGTGAAGCTGACGAACGTGTCGGCTCCCGCCGCCTTGAGCTTGATGACGTGCGAGTCGATGGTCGGCTCCGACACTTCGTAGCTTTCCTCGGCGACGATCATCGACGCCTTGGCGCCAAGGCCGTCCTTGAGGCCTTTCAGCATGTCCTTGCCGAAGTCGTCGTTCTGGTACATCACGCCGATCTTGGCATCGGGCTTCTCCCGCAGCAAATAGGCCGCGTGAATTCGCGACTCGCTCTGGTACGCCGGCTGCCAGCCCATCGTCCACGGAAAGTCCTTGAACTCGCCGAACTTGGTGGCTCCGGTGGCAACGAATAGCTGCGGCACCTTCTTGGCGTTCATGTATTTCTGGATCGCGGTGTTCGACGGCGTGCCGAGCGCGCTGGCGATGAACAGAACCTCATCTGACTCTACCAGCTTGCGCGCCTGCTCGACGGCCTTCGGCGGCGAGTAGCCGTCGTCATAGGTGATGTAGGTGATCTTGCGGCCATTGATGCCGCCCTGTTCGTTGATCATCTTGAAGTAGGCTTCTTCGGTCTTGCCGATCACGCCATAGGCGGAAGCAGGCCCGCTATACGGCATGATGTTGCCGATCTTGATCTCGGTATCGGAGGCGCCGGTGTCGTACTTCTTCTGGGCAAAGGCGACGCTGCCGGTGGCGGCAAACGCGAAGGTCGCGGCGACGGTCAGGGCCACGCGCGAACGATTGGCAGGCATTTCGAAACTCCCATGAGTGCTACCTGAAAAGCGTCGTGATTTTCAGTGCCGGATTTTTTATCCGCCCTTACCTAATACGTTTTCGACTCCGGCAGCAAGAAAAAGCCCCCTGCGACGTTAGTCGCAAGGGGCTGAGATGTTAGGCACTTTTGTTGTTGTGACTCTGTTATTCCGGGGCGCGGGCGCGTCAGCGCGAGCGAACCTCAGACACTCCAATTGGAGTGGCGGGGAATCCCGATATCGGACGATGAACATGTCGAGGTTCCGGGATCGCGTTCGGCTCACGCCGCCCGCGCCCCGGAACGACAGTTTTATTAGTTGCCCAGATGGCTTTCGATCGGCGGACCGAACACGTCCCACTTCTCGCCGGTGAAGCGCATCATGCGAAGCTGCTCGATCGGATAGTAATCGGTCGCCGAGGTGTTGAGCTTGACGCCGGGCAGCATGGTGTCCGTCGCATAGTCCTTCAGCGAAGCGGCCTGCTTCATGATGTTGGCGCGGGTCAGGTCGTCGCCGGCCTGCTTCAACACCTGCACCACGGTCTGTGCCTGGCCGTAGCCATAAACGGCGGACGAGTCGGCCAGGTTGGCGAAGGGCGCGTATTTGGCGACGAAGTCGCGATACTTCTTCATGCCTTCGTCGTTGTCCCACTGCGGATCGGAACCGTCCTTTGCATAGGCCAGCGACATCACGCCCTGCGAGTTGTCGATACCGGCGGGACGCATCACCGAGGCGACCGAGGAGCCGACATTGCTCTGGAAGAACATCGGCTTCCAGTTGAGCTCGCCGACCTTCTTGATCGCCTGCGCGGCGAACTTGGGCGTCGAGATGCTGACCAGCACGTCCGCTCCGCTCGCCTTCAGCTTGACGAGATGGTTCTCGATGGTCGGCTCGGAGACTTCGTAGCTTTCCTCCATCACGATCATCGACGCCTTGTCGCCGAGGCCGTCCTTCAGGCCCTTCAGCAGATCCTTGCCGAGGTCGTCGTTCTGGTACAGCACGCCGATCTTGCCGGCCGGCTTTTCCGTCAGGATGTATTTGCCGAAGATCTGGCCTTCGCTCTGGTAGGCGGGCTGCCAGCCCATCGTCCAGGGGAACGTCTTGTGCTCACCGAACTTGGTGGCGCCGGTGGCCACGAACAGCTGCGGCACCTTCTTGGCGTTCATGTACTTCTGGATCGCGGTGTTCGACGGCGTGCCGAGCGGCCCGAAGATGAACAGCACCTCGTCCGATTCCACCAGCTTGCGGGCCTGTTCGACGGCCTTCGGCGGCGAGTAGGCGTCGTCATAAGTGATGAAGTTGATCTTGCGGCCGTTGATGCCGCCCTGATCGTTGATCATCTTGAAATAGGCTTCTTCCATCTTCCCGATGATGCCGTAGGCCGAGGCCGGGCCGCTATAGGGAATGATGTTGCCGATCTTGATCTCGGTGTCGGTGGCGCCGGTGTCGTACTTCTTCTGGGCAAAAGCGCTGCCGGAGAAAGTGAGAACGACGGCAGCGGTGGAAAGGGCAGCGAAGCGCAGGCTAGTTCTGGAAGTCACGGTAGATCCTTCAGTTTTTACGCAGTTTGCCGATCAGGCTCTGGGCCCCATAGGCGATTTGCCGGGCGCCGTGCGGCACCAGGAAGATGATCATGATCAGGATGACGCCGAACACGGCGCCGGACAGACCCTTCGAGATGTGCTCGGCGATATTCGGCACGAACACGATGAAGGCAGCACCGGCGAGCGAACCGGGCAACCAGCCGACGCCGCCGACCACCATGCCGAGGAACAGGGCGACCGCGAGCTGGATGGTGTAGCCGTCCGGTGCCACGAACTGCACGGCGATGCCGCCGAGGCCGCCGGCCACGCCGGTGATGCCGGCCGAGACGCCGAACGCCAACGTCTTGTACAGCGAGACATCGACGCCCATCGCGGAAGCCGCGATCTCGTTGTCGCGGATTGCCATCATCGCGCGGCCGGAGCGGGACTTCAGCAGGTTGACCGAGAACACGTAGATCATGATCGAGACGACCAGCGTGAAGTAGTACAGCCACATGTCCTGCGAGACTTTCAGCCCCAGCGTTGCGAAGATCTCGGGCGCTTCCGGTTTGGTCACGACCAGGCCCTGCACGCCGCCGGTCCAGTGTTCGAACACGCCGAGCTTGAGCAGCTGCGGCATCGCCACCGCCAGCGCGAAGGTCGCCAGCGCCAGATAGATGCCGCTCAATCGGAGCGCGGGCAGGCCGAACAGGAAGCCGGCGATGAAGCAGACAAGACCGGCTACCGGCAGCGTCAGGATGTAGTTGACGTTGCCGTGTTCGATCAGAATCGCCGACGTATAGGCACCGATCGCATAGAACGCGCTCTGGCCCAGCGAAAACTGCCCGCTGGCACCGGTGAGGATGTTGAGTGCCAGCACCGCGATCGCGTAGATCAGCCACATCGTCATCTGGAAGATGAAGAAGTTCTTCACGAACAGCGGCGTAGCGATCAGCAGCGCCAGGACCACTATCGACGCCATCGGGCCGAGCGACAGGGCTTTCTTTGGAACCGCGTCGATGACGGGAGCGGTGGATGCTTCTTGAACGGCGCTCATGATCAAACTCGCTTCACGATGGCACGGCCGAACAGGCCATTGGGTTTGACGACCAGCACGGTGATGATCAGCGCCAGCGCGATAGGCAGTTTCAATTCGTTGCCGACGCCGGGAATATAGGTGCCGACCAGGTTCTCGAAGACGCCGACCAGGAAGCCGCCGCATACCGCGCCGAGCGGGCTGGACAGACCGCCGACCACCGCTGCGGCAAAGCCGTAGATCAGCACGCCGCCCATCATGTTGGGCTCGAGGAACACCACGGGGGCGATCAGCATGCCGGCGATCGAACCGATCGCGGCCGCCATGCCCCAGCCGAGCGCGATCATCCAGCCGGTGTTGATGCCGACCAGCCGCGCCGATTCAGGCATTGATGCCGCCGCCCGCATGGCGAGACCGACGCGGGTGTAGCGGAAGAAGCCGAACAGCAGGATCAAGAGCACCAGAGTGACGCCGATCATGCCGGCCTGATGCGTCGAGATCAGCTGGCTGCCGAGGAACGGCGAGGAGCCGAACGGCGACGGGAACTGCTTGATGGTGAAATCCCACAGCAGGCCGGCAACGCTGTTGATGATCGCGAACAGCGCGATGAAGCCAGCGACATGGGTCAGCACCGGCGCCTTGGCCAGCGGCTTGAACAGCAGCCGCTCGATCAGGATGCCGCCGAGGAACGAGAACACCAGCGTCAGCACGAAGGCGCCCCAATACGGCACGCCCCACTGCATCATCTGCCAGGCCAAAAATGTCGAGAACATCGCCATTTCGCCTTGTGCGAAATTCAGATGATCGATCGCCTGATAGATCATCACCACGGCGAGCGCCATGCAGGCGTAGATCGCGCCGGTGGCGATGCCAGCCAGGACTTGATTGGTAAAGAGCTCCATAACAATTCCCTTAGTGAGGCTGTTTCCTCAGTATCCCAGATAGGATTTACGGACGTCTTCGTTGTTCGCGATCTCGTCGGCGGTGCCGGACATCACGATGCGTCCCGTTTCGATCACATAGGCCTTGTCGGCGAGTTCCAGCGCGAGCTGCGCGTTCTGCTCGACGACCAGGATGGTGACCTTGTCCTCGCGGTTGATCTTGCCGAGAATCTTGAACATGTCGCGCACGATCAGGGGAGCCAGGCCGAATGACGGCTCGTCCAGCAGCATCAGGCGCGGTCGCAGCATAAGCGCGCGCGCCACGGCCAGCATCTGCTGCTCGCCGCCGGACAGCGTGCCGGCCTGCTGGGCGTGGCGTTCCCTCAGCTTCGGAAAATGATCGTACATCCGCTCGATGTCGGACGAGATCGCCTTGGTGTCCTTGCGGGTGATGGCCCCGAGCTGCAGATTCTCTTCCACCGTCATGTTGGTGAAGGTGCCGCGGCCCTGCGGCACATGCGCTATGCCGAGTCGCACGATGTTTTCGGTCGAGCGGTTGTCGAGCTTGGCGCCTTCGAATTCGATCGTGCCGGTGGAGCGGATCATGTTGCAGATCGCCCGCAGCGTCGTGGTCTTGCCGGCGCCGTTGGCGCCGAGCAGCGTGGTCATGCTGCCTTCCTTGAGATCGAACTCGAGGCCGTGCAGCGCCTGGACCTGGCCGTAATAAGCGCGCAGGTCCTTCACATTGAGCATCGCGGTCATTAGTCCTTGCTCCCCAGATAGGCCTTGATGACGTCCGGGTCGTTCTGGACTTGATGCGGCGTGCCTTCCGCCAGCTTCTTGCCGAAGTTCAGCGCCACCACATGATCGGCGATCGACATCACCAAGCCCATGTGATGCTCGACCAGCAGAACGGTGACGCCGCGGTCGTTGCGGATCTGGCGGATCAGGTCGCCGAGAATGTGGACTTCCTCGTGATTGAGGCCGCCGGCGGGCTCGTCGAGCAGCAGGATCTTCGGCTCGGCGGCCAGCGCGCGCGCCAGTTCGACGCGCTTCTGGGTGCCGAACGGCAGGCCGGCCGTAACGGTGTCCGCGACGTCGTGCAGATCGAGATAGCCGAGAATCTCGTTCACCCGGCGGTTGATGTCGGCTTCGCCACGGCGCACCCATGGCAGCGTCAGCGAATCGCTGACGATGTCGCTGTTGGTGCGGGCATGCGTGCCGATGCGGACGTTGTCGCGCACGGAAAGATTTGGAAACAAAGCGACGTTCTGGAACGTGCGGCCGATCCCGATTTCGGAGATCTTGTGCGGCGGGCGTTTCAGAATGCTCTCGCCTTCGAGCAGGATGTCGCCCTTGCTCGGCTGATAAAGGCGGCTGAGACAATTGAACAGCGTGGTCTTGCCGGCGCCGTTCGGCCCGATCAGGCCGAGGATATGACCCTTCTGCATATCGAACGAGACGCCGTTCAACGCGATGATGCCGCCGAACACGACACTGACGTCGTGAACGGCAAGCAGCGGCGCAACCGAGGTGGTTGCGTTCTGCTGAGCGAGTGCCTGCATCATTTGCGGCAGCCTGCGGTCGCCTGGCGCAGCTGATTGCGCGCAAGGCCCAATCCGCAAACACCGACGCGACGAAGGTTATCTGATCCCATCGACCACACGAGCAACTTTGCCTCCCGGTTTGATTTTTTTGGATGCGATTTTGCTGGCAGGTGGCGCAGACGTGCCGCCCAGTGCCGCTTCGATGTTCCTTACCATCGCCAACAAGCGAGGTCCAATGTCGGTGCGCAATCGCTCTTCGGTAAAGCGAAACGCCGGCGCACCGCAATTGAAAGCGTAAGGTCCGGTGCCATCATTCAGTTTGAGCGCGACGCCGACGGCGTGGACGTCGTCCTGCCACTCTCCTGCGGAAATGACAAATCCGTAACGTGCGACCATTTCGCCGGAACGCTCGAGTCCGTCGCGCATCTTCGACCAGCGGCTGCCGTAATGTTCACGGAACTCACGCAGCAATTGCGCGCGTTCCTCGGGCGGCAACGCCCAGAAATAGGCGCGGCCCATCGCGGTCGTCGCGATCGGGATACGCGAGCCGACATCGAGCTGCACGCCGACGGTGAGGCTGGAGCGGCTCTGCCCGAAATAGATCATGCTCAATCGGTCGCGCGCGCCGACGGCCACCGCGCCGCCGGTCTGCCGCATCAGCTCGTCGCGAAAGCTTTCGGAAAGATGCTTAACGCCAAGGTTCGCAAGTGCAGCATACCCCAGGGCCATAGCTGCCGGCGCGAGTTGATACTTCTCGAACCGCGGCACCGGTGTAAGGTAGCCGAGTTTGGTCAGCGTATAGGTCAGCCGCGAAATGGTAGGCTTCGGCAGATTGGTGCGGGCGGCAATCTCCTGATTGCCGAGCAGCCCGTCATTGGGACGAAAGGCACGCAATACTTCGAGGCCGCGCGCAAGCGCGACGACGAAACTGCGATCTGTCGCCACATTCTTGGCTGGACGTTTCATGATTCCCTGGAACTGCCGGCGCTTGTCGCGCGTCCCTCGTTGACAAGCGACGCTCTTCAAAATAACCCTCTTTGTCAAGATGTGGAATTAAATTCCGCAGTGCGAAACCGCCAAGAACGCTGTCCAAGGAGAACGCCGTGAACGATGTCGTCAAGCTCGAACGTCATGATGTGGTTGCGATCGTCACGGTCGACTCGCCGCCGGTGAACGCCCTCAGTGCGGCGGTTCGCCGCGGAATTTTTGAATCGATCAAAGCGGCGGCGGCCGATCCGGAAGTGCAGGCGATCGTGCTGACTTGCGCCGGCCGCACCTTCATCGCGGGTGCCGATATCACCGAATTCGGCAAGCCGCCGCAGTCGCCGATGCTCAACGACGTGATTGCGGAAATCGAGAATTGTGGAAAACCCGTGATCGCCGCGATCCACGGCACGGCACTGGGCGGCGGTCTCGAGATCACGCTCGGTTGTCACTTCCGTGTCGCCACCAAGGAAGCCAAACTCGGCTTGCCGGAAGTCAAGCTGGGTCTGTTGCCCGGCGCCGGCGGCACGCAGCGCCTGCCGCGCGCGGTCGGTCCGGAACTCGGCGTCAAGATGATCGTGACCGGCGAGCCGATTGGTGCCGCTGAAGCATTGAAGAATGGCCTGATCGAAGAGATCGTCGAAGGCCCGGCCTCGGGTGCCGAAGCCTTCGCGCGAAAAGTGATTGCCGAGAAGCGTCCGCTGCGCGTGCTGCGTAACGACGATTCAAAGCTCGCCGCGGCTAAAGCCGATCGCTCGATCTTCACCAACGCGGCGGCGGCAGCCAACAAGAAGAACCGCGGCATGAACGCGCCTTTGGCCTGCGCCGAAGCGGTGAGCTGGACGCTGGATCTGCCGTTCGACGAGGCGCTGAAGAAGGAGCGCGAGATGTTCCTCAAGCTGGTCGCGGACGACCAGTCGAAGGCGCAGCGCTACGCATTTTTCTCCGAGCGCGAAGCCGCCAAGGTCCAGAACATTCCGGAAGGCGTCAAGCCGCGTCCGGTCGAGCGCGTCGCCATCATCGGCGCCGGCACGATGGGCGGCGGCATTGCGATGTCGTTTGCCAATGCCGGCATTCCGGTCACGCTGATCGAGACCGGCGAAGAGCAGTTGAAGCGCGGCATGGGCATCATGCAGAAGAACTATGAAGCCACCGCTGCGCGCGGCGGCATTCCCGCCGACGCCCCGGCCAAACGCATGGGCCTGATCAATGGCGTGGTCGGCCTTGAGAACGTCAAGGACGCCGACCTCATCATCGAGGCGGTGTTCGAAACCATGGCGATCAAGAAGGAAGTGTTCACCGCGCTCGACGCCTACGCCAAGCCGGGTGCCGTGCTGGCCAGCAACACCTCCTATCTCAACATCGACGAGATCGCGCAGGTGACCAAGCGTCCGCAGGACGTGCTCGGCATGCACTTCTTCTCGCCGGCCAACGTGATGAAGCTCTGCGAGATCGTCCGCGCCGACAAGACCGCGCCGGACGCGCTTCTGACCGCCGTGGCGGTTGCCCGCAAGATCGCCAAGGTGCCGGCCGTGGTCGGCGTCGCCGATGGTTTCGTCGGCAACCGCATGCTGGCGGCCCGCTCCAAACAGTCCGAGAAGCTTTTGTTCGAGGGCGCTCTGCCGCAGCAGGTCGATGCCGTCGTCACCAAGTTCGGCATGCCGATGGGTCCGTTCGCGATGGGCGATCTCGCCGGTCTCGATATCGGCTGGCGCTCGCGCAAGGACCGCGGCATCACCTCGCCGATCGCAGACGCTTTGTGCGAGGCTGGCCGCTTCGGCCAGAAGGCCGGCAAGGGATACTACAAATACGAGGCCGGCTCGCGTGCGCCGGTTCCGGATCCGGAAGTCGAGAAGCTGATCGACGACACCTGCAAGAGCCTCGGTCTCACCCGCCGCATCGTCAGCGACGAGGAGATCCTCGAGCGCATGATGTATCCGATGATCAATGAAGGCGCCCGCATCCTGGAAGAGAAGGTCGCCTCGCGGCCCTCCGACATCGACGTGATCTGGCTGTACGGCTACGGCTGGCCGATCTACCGCGGCGGCCCGATGTTCTATGCCGACAGCGTTGGCCTCAAGCACATCGCCGAGCGGCTGTCGTTCTACGCCAAGCAGACCAACGATCCGTCGCTGGAGCCATCGGCGCTGCTCAAGCGTCTCGCCGACGAAGGCAAGACGTTCGCATCATTGGCGAAGGGCTGAGCCTTGATGGAGACGATTGCGTCATTGCGCGGTCCTCTCAGCACGTCGTCCCCGCGAAAGCGGGGACCCATAGCCTCTGTCTTATCGATGGAATGCTGTGGAACTATTCGTGCTTCTCTTCCTCTGCCGTGGTTATGGGTCCCCGCTTTCGCGGGGACTACCCGCGGAAAGGCCGAACAGCAGGCATTTCGATGACCTATCCCGGCGAAAAATTCTATCCCGACGACGTGCGCTGGGATGCGCCGATCGCGCGTGGCACGCTGCCCGATCTGCTGTCGAAAGCGGCAGCCGATTTCGGCGACCGTCCCGCAATCGAATTCCGCGACCGATCGCTCAGTTTCAACGAACTCGACGAGAAGGCCGCAACCGCTGCCGCGGCATTCCTTCGTGCCGGCTTCGGTCGCGACACGTCGATCGGTCTGTTCCTCGGCAATACGCCGGATCACCCCGTCCACTTCTTCGGCGGGCTGAAGGCCGGCGCGCGCCTCGTGCATCTCAGCCCGCTCGACGGGGAACGCGCGCTGTCGCACAAGCTCAGTGACTCCGGCGCTCGCGTGCTGGTCACCAGCAACCTGTCCTCGCTGCTGCCGATGGCGCTCAAATTTCTCGACAACGGCCTGCTCGACCTCCTGATCGTCTGCGAGGACGATGACTGGGGCGACGTCGGCAATCCGCAGATACCGCTGCCGGATGATGCCCGCATCATGACCTTCAAGCGCTTCACCGAAGGCGCTGCGCCGCCGTCGCAATGGCCGGCGATTTCGCCGGATGATGTGGCCTTGCTGCAATATACCGGCGGCACCACGGGGCTGCCGAAGGGCGCCATGCTGAGCCACGGCAATCTCACCTCAGCGGTGTCGATCTACACCATCTGGGGCGAAGCAGCGCGTGCCGAGCGCAACACGATCGAGCGCGTGATCTGTGTGTTGCCGCTGTTCCATATCTACGCGCTGACCGTGATCCTGCTGCAGCGGATCCATGTCGGCGACACCATCTCGCTGCACCAGCGCTTCGACACCGGCCGCGTGCTCGGCGACATCGAGAAGAACCGCGCCACGGTATTTCCCGGCGTGCCGACGATGTGGATCGCGATCGCCGCCGATCCGTCGCTGGAAACGCGTGACCTGTCGTCGCTGGTATCGGCCGGATCGGGCGGCGCACCGCTGCCGGTCGAGGTCGCGCGATTGTTCGAGGCCAAGACCGGGCTCAAGCTGAAGAGCGGCTGGGGCATGACCGAGACCTGTTCGCCGGGCACCGCGCATCCCGCCGTTGGTCCCGATAAGCCGGGCTCGATCGGGCTGATGATGCCGGGCGTCGAGCTCGATATCGTCTCGCTGGACGATCCGTCGCGGGTGCTGCCGACCGGCCAGAGCGGCGAGATCCGGATCAAGGGCCCGAACGTCACCAAAGGCTACTGGAACCGGGCGCAGGAATCCGCTGACTCGTTCGTCGGCGAGCACTTTCTCACCGGCGACATCGGCTACATGGACGATGACGGCTATTTTTATATCGTCGATCGCAAGAAGGACATGATCATCTCGGGCGGCTTCAACGTCTATCCGCAGATGATCGAGCAGGCGATCTATGAGCACCCGGCGGTGCACGAGGTCATCGTGATCGGTGTGCCCGACCAGTATCGCGGCGAGGGCGCGAAAGCCTTCATCAAGCTGCGGCACGGTGCCGAACCGTTCAGCCTCGACGACCTCCGGGATTTCCTGTCCGGCAAGCTCGGCAAGCACGAATTGCCGGTCGCGGTCGATTTCGTCGACGATTTGCCGCGCACCGCCGTCGGAAAACTCTCGCGCCATGCCTTGCGCGCGCTGCATCCATCGCCAACACTCGATCAACGACAAACCGCCACCGGAGGCCGCCCATGACTGAAGCCGTAATCGTTTCCACCGCCCGCACCCCGATCGGCAAGGCCTATCGCGGCGGCCTCAACGCCACCGAAGGCGCGACCTTGCTCGGCCACGCCATCGAGCACGCCGTCAAGCGCGCCGGGCTGGATCCCCGCGAGATCGAGGACGTGGTGATGGGCGCTGCGTTGCAGCAGGGCTCGACCGGCGGCAACATCGCCCGCAAGGCGCTGCTCCGCGCTGGCCTGCCCATCAGCGTCGGCGGCACCACCATCGACCGGCAGTGCGCTTCGGGCCTGCAGGCGATCGCGCTGGCGGCACGCTCGGTGATCTTCGACGGTGTCGAGATCGCGGTCGGCGGCGGCGGCGAGTCGATCTCGCTGGTGCAGAACGACCACGCCAACAAGTTCCACACCGTCGATCCCGAACTGATGAAGATCAAGTCGGACGTCTACATGCCGATGCTCGACACCGCCGAGAACGTGGCGAAGCGCTACAACATCTCGCGCGAGCGCCAGGACGAGTACTCGCTGGAGAGCCAGCGCCGTACCGCGGCGGCTCAGCAGGGCGGCAAGTTCAACGACGAGATCGCCGCCATCACGACGAAGATGGGCGTCGCCGACAAGGCGACCGGTGAAGTCACGTTCAAGGACATCACGATCCACAAGGACGAAGGCCCGCGCCCCGAGACCACCGCCGAAGGCCTCGCCGGCCTGAAGGCCGTGCGCGGCGACGGCTACACCATCACCGCCGGCAACGCCTCGCAGCTGTCCGATGGCGCTTCCGCCACCGTGATCATGAGCGACAAGACTGCGGCTGCGAAGGGTCTCACCCCGCTCGGCATCTTCCGCGGCTTCGTCTCGGCCGGCTGCGAGCCGGACGAGATGGGCATCGGCCCGATCTACGCCGTGCCGCGGCTGTTGAAGCGTCATGGCCTCAAGGTCGAGGACATCGACCTCTGGGAGTTGAATGAAGCTTTCGCGGTGCAGGTGCTGTATTGCCGCGACAAGCTCGGCATCGATCCGGAGAAGCTCAACGTCAATGGCGGCGCGATCTCGGTCGGCCATCCCTATGGCATGTCGGGCGCCCGCCTGACCGGCCACGCGCTAATCGAAGGCCGCCGCCGCAAGGCGAAATACGCGGTCGTCACCATGTGCGTCGGCGGCGGCATGGGCTCTGCCGGCCTGTTCGAGATCATCCACTAACTGTCATTCCGGGGCGCACGCGGCGCGAGCCGCGCGCGAACCCGGAATCCCGAGATGGGACGATGAACATCTCGAGGTTCCGGGCCTCCGCCAGCCGGCTTCGCCGTCTGTCGCATCCCGGAACGACAACATTATCGTTTAATTTTCACAGGAGGATCCGATGGATCTCAACTTCAGCAAGGAAGAAGTCGCGTTTCGCGACGAAGTGCGCGCGTTTTTCAAGGATCACGTACCGCCGGCGACCCGGCAGAAAATGGCCGAGGGCCGCCATCTCGGCAAGGACGAGATGGTCGCCTGGTGGCGCATCCTCAACGACAAGGGCTGGGGCGTGACGCACTGGCCGGAGGAATATGGCGGCACCGGCTGGAGCTCGGTGCAGCACTACATCTTCAACGAAGAGCTGCAGATGGTGCCGGCCCCGGCGCCGCTCGCCTTCGGCGTCAGCATGGTCGGCCCGGTGATCTACACCTTCGGCAGCGAGGCGCAGAAGAAGCGCTTTTTGCCGCGCATCGCCTCGGTCGAGGATTTCTGGTGCCAGGGCTTCTCCGAGCCCGGCTCCGGCTCCGACCTCGCGTCCTTGAAGACCAAGGCCGAGCGCAAGGGTGACAAGTGGATCATCAACGGCCAGAAGACCTGGACCACGCTGGCGCAATACGCCGACTGGATCTTCTGTCTCTGCCGCACCGATCCCACCGCCAAGAAGCAGTCCGGCATCTCCTTCATCCTGGTCGACATGAAGACGCCGGGCATCACCGTGCGCCCGATCGTCACCATCGATGGCGGCCGCGAAGTCAACGAAGTATTCTTCGATGACGTCGAGGTGCCCTATGAGAACCTCGTCGGCGAAGAGAACAAGGGCTGGGACTACGCCAAATTCCTGCTCGGCAACGAGCGCACCGGTATCGCCCGCGTCGGCGTGTCCAAGGAGCGCATCCGTCGCATCAAGGAGCTGGCGTCGCAGGTGGAGTCGAACGGCAAGCCGGTCGCAGACGATCAGAAGTTCCGCGAGAAGCTGGCGATGATCGAGATCGAGCTGAAGGCGCTCGAACTGACGCAGCTCCGCGTCGTCGCGGATGAAGGCAAGCACGGCAAGGGCAAGCCCAACCCGGCGTCCTCGGTGCTGAAGATCAAGGGCTCGGAAATCCAGCAGGCGACGACCGAGTTGCTGATGGAAGTCATCGGCCCGTTCGCGGCCCCCTATGACGAGCATGGCGACGACGGCAGCAACGAGGCGATGGAATGGACCGCGCAGATCGCGCCGAGCTATTTCAACAACCGCAAGGTCTCGATCTACGGCGGCTCCAACGAGATCCAGCGCAACATCATCACCAAGGCCGTGCTGGGGCTGTAAGCGCACTTCTTTCACCTCTCCCCAGCGGGGAGAGGTCGGCGCGCAGCGCCGGGTGAGGGGGCGGCTGCGAGTAAAACATGGGCTCCCCCTCACCCGAAGCCTCGCTGGCGCGAGACTCCGACCTCTCCCCGCTGGGGAGAGGTGACCATCACTGCCATTGCAAAAAATCGACGCAGCGACCGGATCGCGCGAAACAGGAAACGGAAACATGGATTTTGATTTGTCGGAGGAGCAGCGGCTTCTCAAGGATAGCGTCGACGGTCTCCTGAAGACCTCGTACGACTTCGATCACCGCAAGAAGTATCGCGGCGAGAAGGGCGGCTGGAGCAAGAACGTCTGGGGCAAGCTCGCCGAGCAGGGCCTGCTCGGCCTGCCGTTCACGGAAGAAGAGGGAGGCTTCGGCGCCGGCGCCGTCGAGACCATGATCGTGATGGAATCGCTCGGCCGCGCATTGGTCGTCGAGCCCTATCTGCCCACGGTAATCATCGGCGGCGGCTTTTTGCGTCGCGGCGGATCTGCCGCGCAGAAGGAAGCCTACATCCCCGCGATCATCGACGGCTCGAAGACGCTGGCTTTTGCGCAGCTCGAGAAGAACTCGCGCTACGATCTCGGCGACGTCTCCACCTCCGCGAAGAAGAACGGCGACGGCTGGTTGATCGACGGCGAGAAGTTCGTCGTGCTGAACGGCGAGAACGCCGACACGCTGATCGTCTCGGCGCGCACCAATGGCGGCCAGCGTGACCGCAGCGGCATAGGCCTGTTCCTGGTGCCGGCGAATGCCCCCGGCGTCAGCATCAAGGGCTATCCGACGCAGGACGGCCTGCATGCCGCCGACATCACCTTTACTGCGGTGCAGGTCGGCGCAGACGCGGCGATCGGAGATCCCGCGAACGCGCTGCCGCTGATCGAGACCGTGGTGGATGACGCCCGCATCGCATTGTGCGCCGAGGCGGTCGGCGAGATGGACGAGTCGCTGAAGACCACCGTCGAATATCTCAAGACCCGTACCCAGTTCGGCGTCGCGATCGGCACGTTCCAGGTGCTGCAGCATCGTGCCGCCGACATGTTCGTCGCGGTCGAGCAGGCGCGCTCGATGGCGATGTTCGCCACCATGGCCAGCGACTTCGAGGACGCCGCGGAACGCGCCAAGGCGGTCTCGGCGGCAAAAGTGCAGATCGGCAAGTCGCTGAAATTCGTCGGCGAGCAGGCGATCCAGCTGCATGGCGGCGTCGGCATGACCATGGAGTACAAGATCGGCCACTACTTCAAGCGGCTGACCATGATCGAAAGCACCTTTGGCGATACCGACTATCATCTGCGTTGCGTGACAGACGCGGGCGGCTTGAACGGCTAGAACACCGGCCTCTCCCCGTCATTGCGAGGAGCGAAGCGACGCGGCAATCCAGAGAGCCACACGCGCAGTCTGGATTGCTTCGTCGCAACGGCTCATCGCAATGACGGGGAGAGCGAAGTGCAAACAAAAACAACAACAGGGAGCTCTCCATGAACAACCCGTTCGATCTCACCGGCAAGGTCGCCGTCATCACCGGCTCGAGCCGCGGCATCGGCCGCGCGTCGGCCGAGTTGCTGGCCAAGCTCGGCGCCAAAGTGGTGGTGTCCAGCCGTAAGCAGGACGCCTGCGAGGAAGTCGCCGAAGGTATCCGCAAGGATGGCGGCGACGCGCACGTCATCCCCTGCAACATTTCCCGCAAGGACGAGGTTGCGGCGCTGATCGCGGGGACCGTGAAGCATTACGGCCCGATCGACATCCTGGTCTGCAATGCTGCGGTCAATCCCTATTACGGCCCGCTGCTCGACATCACTGACGAAGCTTTCGACAAAATCATGGGCTCCAACGTCAAGAGCAACATCTGGCTGTGCAAGGAGGCGATCCCGGCGATGGCCGAGCGCGGCCGCGGCTCCGTCATCATCATCTCATCGATCGGCGGGTTGCGCGGCTCCACGGTGATCGGCGGTTATGGCATCTCCAAAGCCGCGGATTTCTCGCTGTGCCGCAGCCTCGCCGGCGAATGGGGCCCGAAGGGCGTCCGCGTCAATTGCATCGCGCCGGGCCTTGTGAAGACCGATTTCGCGAAGGCGTTGTGGGAAGACCCCGAAAGTCTCAAGCGCCGCACCGCCACCACGCCGTTGCGCCGGATCGGCGAGCCGCACGAGATTGCCGGCGCGGTGGCCTATCTCGGCTCGGATTCCTCGACCTTCATGACCGGCCAGACCATCGTCATCGACGGCGGCGTCACGACGGCCGGGGCATAATCTTTCTTCCCTCTCCCCGTGCGAAGCTTCGCTTCGCTAGGTGGGAGAGGGTGGCTTCGCGAAGCGAAGACGGGTGAGGGGGCCGCGCGCTCTGTCGCCAAAGCCCCCTCATCCGTCACGGCCTGCGGCCGTGCCACCTTCTCCCACAAGGGGAGAAGGAAGATGCGCGAGTTGTCAGAGAGGAGACCCCCATGCCCTTCATCCTCGCCATCGATCAAGGCACCACCTCGTCCCGCGCGATGGTCTTTCGCGAGGACCTCTCGATCGCCGCCGTCGCGCAGCAGGAGTTTCCGCAGCATTTTCCGGCGTCCGGCTGGGTCGAGCACGAGCCGGACGACATCTGGTCGTCGATGCTGCAGACCTGCCGCGAAGCGATCGCCAAAGCCGGCATCACCGCCCGCGACATTGCTGCGATCGGTATCACCAACCAGCGCGAGACCACGGTGGTATGGGACCGCTCGACCGGCCAAGCGGTGCACCGCGCCATCGTCTGGCAGGACCGCCGCACGGCGGAGATGTGCGCGCAACTCAAGGCCGATGGCCACGAGCCCGCGATCACCGGGAAGACAGGATTGATCATCGATCCGTACTTTTCCGGCACCAAGGTCGCCTGGATCCTCGATCACGTGCCCGGCGCGCGCGTTCGCGCCGAACGCGGCGAGCTCTTGTTCGGCACCGTCGACAGCTATCTGCTGTGGCGCCTCACCGCGGGCCGGGTGCATGCCACCGACGCCACTAATGCCTCGCGCACGCTGCTGTTCAACATCCATACCGGGCAGTGGGACGAAGATCTGTTGCGCCTGCTGCGGGTTCCCGCGGCGATGCTGCCGGAGGTGAAGGATTCTTCCGCCGATTTCGGCAGCACCGATCCCGAATTGTTCGGCGGCGCCATCACCGTTGCCGGCATCGCCGGCGACCAGCAGGCGGCGACCATCGGCCAGGCCTGCTTTGCGCCCGGCATGATCAAATCGACCTACGGCACCGGCTGCTTCGCGCTGCTCAACACCGGCACCACCGCGGTGGCGTCCCAGCACAAGCTGCTCACCACGGTTGCCTATCAGCTCAAGGGCGTGCGGACCTACGCGCTGGAGGGGTCGATCTTCGTCGCCGGCTCCGCGGTGCAATGGCTTCGCGACGGGCTTGGCATCATCAGGAACGCCGCCGAGACCGGTCCGCTCGCCGAGCAGTCCGACCATGCGCAGTCGGTCTATCTGGTGCCGGCCTTTGTTGGCCTCGGTGCGCCGTACTGGAACCCTGACGTGCGCGGCGCGCTGTTTGGCCTGACGCGTAACACCGGCCCCGCCGAGCTGGCGCATGCCGCGCTGGAGAGCGTGTGCTACCAGACCATCGACCTGCTGGCCGCGATGCGCGCCGACTGGCCGGAGGCCGACGCCGCCAATATCGTGCTGCGCGTCGATGGCGGCATGAGCGCGTCGGACTGGACGATGCAGCGCCTCGCCGACTTGCTGGACGCGCCGGTCGATCGCCCGACTATTAGCGAGACCACGGCGCTGGGCGCGGCCTATCTCGCCGGGCTGCATGTCGGCCTCTATCCGGAGCCGCAGAAATTCGCCGACAACTGGCGGCTTGAGCATCGTTTCCGCCCGAACATGAGCGAAGCCACTCGCACGCGAAAACTGGCGGGCTGGACGCGCGCGGTGAAAGGATTGCTGGCGAGCCAGGCGTAGCCCGGATGACAATCCGGGGCCGGCTCATCTATACGTACGACGGCTCCTGGATTGCGTCACCGCCCGCGAGCCGCGGTCGCTAACTTCATCCGGGCTACGACTGAGCCGTTGGTGATTTTCCACGCGCCAGCCACGAACACACGACAGCCGGGATGGCGCCGACGATCCCGAAGGTGAGGATCTCGCGCAGCGACAGCGGGCGGCTGGTGGCGACGACCAGAAGCGCGATGACGGCGACGTAGCCCGTCACTGCAGAGGTCAGCAGCTTCGGCCACAGTCCCATTTTGCGCTCGAGCAGCCAGTCCTCGAACCACATCACCAGCACGATCGGCAGGCCGAACACATAGGCGAACGGCAGCCCGACCAGCAGCCCGATGGCGCCGCCATAGATCTTGCCGCCGAGCACGTCGCGCACCGCAAAGACCGCGAAACCGATCAGCGGCCCCAGCAACAGGAAAACCAGAAAACGCCTCATGCCACCTCCGGACCGCTCACCCGCAAGATGCAAGCCTAGCCCGGATGGCACAAAGCGCAATCCGCCGTTGTGGATTACTTCGCGCCGATCGCCCGGCCACGGAACTGCAGATGTACCGCGCAATTGCAGCCCGGCGGATGCGTGGCCATCTCTTTGGCGATGACGTCGTTGGCCGGTTCGGGGGCGTGGACCGGCGTGGCGGTCATGGCTTCCTTGACGCGGCGGTCCTGCGCCGACTGCTCCTGCGTCGGAATGTAGTTCAGCACCGGCGCCAGCCAGCGTTCCGCTTCGGAGACGCTCCAGCCCTTGCGGGTGGCGTAATCATCGACCTGGTCGCGCTCGATCTTGCCGACGCCGAAATAATAGCTCTCCGGATGGCTGTAATACATGCCGGACACCGACGAGCCCGGCCACATCGCGTAGCTTTCGGTCAGCGTCACGCCGGCGGTCTTCTCGGCGTCGAGCAGGCGGAACAGGGTGGCCTTCTCGGTATGGTCGGGTTGCGCGGGATAGCCGGGGGCCGGGCGGATGCCCTGATATTTTTCCAGGATCAGCTCGTCGACCGGCAGGTCCTCGTCCGGCGCGTAGCCCCAAAACTCCCGGCGCACGCGCATATGCATGCACTCGGCAAAGGCTTCGGCGAGACGATCGGCCAGCGCCTGGCACAGGATCGCCGAATAGTCGTCGTTGGCGTTCTTGAAGCGGTTGGCGATGATGTCCTCGCCGATCCCCGCGGTGACGACAAAAGCGCCGATATAGTCCGGCACGCCGGAGGCCACCGGCGCGATGAAGTCGGACAAAGCGGCGTTGAAGCGGCCGTCGCGCTTCACCAGCTGTTGGCGCAGCGTGTGCAGCGTGGCGACCGGCGCGGTGCGGGTTTCGTCGGTGTACAGCACGATGTCGTCGCCGACCGCGTTGGCCGGCCAGAAGCCGATCGTCGCCTGCGCCTTGAACCATTTTTCGTCGACGATCAGCTTCAGCATCTTTTGGGCGTCGGCATAGAGCGAGGTCGCGACATCGCCGACCTTGTCGTCTTTCAGGATCGCCGGGAAGCGTCCGGCCAGTTCCCAGGTCTGGAAAAACGGCGTCCAGTCGATGTATTCGGCGAGCTCGGCCAGCGGGTAATCGCTGAACGACTTGATGCCGAGGAAGGTCGGCTTCTGCGGCGGCGCCTTGGTGAAGTCGATCACCATGCCGTTGGCGCGTGCATCCGTCAGCTTCAGACGCTTCTTGTCGGCCTGGGCGCGGAAATGCGCCGCGGAGATCTTGGCGTAATCGGCGCGGATTTCCGCGGCATAGGCGTCGCGCCTGTCTTCCGACATCAGCGACGAGGCGACGCCGACGGCGCGGCTGGCGTCGTTGACGTGGACCACCGGGCCCTTGTAGTTCGGCTCGATTTTCACCGCGGTATGCACGCGGCTGGTGGTGGCGCCGCCGATCAGCAGCGGCACCTTCAGCCCCTGGCGCTCCATCTCGCTGGCGAGAAAGCTCATCTCGTCGAGCGACGGCGTGATCAGGCCGGACAGGCCGATGATGTCGGCGTTCTCGGCCTTGGCAGTCTCGATGATCTTCGACGCCGGCACCATAACGCCGAGATCGATCACCTCGAAATTGTTACATTGCAGCACGATGCCGACGATGTTCTTGCCGATGTCATGGACGTCGCCCTTGACGGTGGCGAGCACGATCTTGCCGGCGTTCTTGCGGCCGTCGCCCTTGATGCCGGCTTTGAGATTATCCGCCTTCTCCTGTTCCATGAACGGCATCAGCCAAGCCACCGCCTGCTTCATCACGCGGGCGGATTTCACCACCTGCGGCAGGAACATCTTGCCGTCGCCGAACAGGTCGCCGACGATATTCATGCCGTCCATCAAGGGACCCTCAATGACGTGCAGCGGACGCGCCACGGTGAGGCGCGCGGCCTCGGTGTCCTCGTCGATATATTCGGTGATGCCGTGCACCAAAGCATGGCTGAGCCGCCGCTCGACCGGCCACTCGCGCCAGGCGAGATCCTTTTCCTTCACTTCCTTGCCCTGGCCGCGGAATTTTTCCGCAAGCTCGAGCAGTCGCTCGGAGGCGCCGGGGTCACGGTTGAGGATCACGTCCTCGCAGGTCTGGCGCAGTTCGGGATCGATGTCGTCATAGACGATCATCTGCCCGGCATTGACGATGCCCATGTCCATGCCGGCCTTGATGGCATGATACAGGAACACCGAATGCATCGCCTCGCGCACCGGCTCGTTACCGCGGAACGAGAATGAAAGGTTGGAGACGCCGCCGGAAATATGCGCGTGCGGCAGGTTCTGGCGGATCCAGCGCGTCGCCTCGATGAAGTCGACGCCGTAATTATTGTGCTCTTCAAGGCCGGTCGCGATCGCAAAGATGTTTGGATCGAAGATGATGTCTTCCGGCGGGAAGTCGAGGTCGTTGACCAGGATGTCGTATGCGCGTTTGCAGATCTCGGTCTTGCGCGCAAACGTATCGGCCTGGCCGACCTCGTCGAACGCCATCACGACCACCGCGGCGCCGTGGCGACGCGCGATCTTGGCCTCGTGGATGAACTTGTCGACGCCTTCCTTCATCGAGATCGAGTTCACCACCGGCTTGCCCTGAACGCATTTCAGGCCGGCTTCGATCACGTTGAATTTGGAGGAGTCGACCATCACCGGGACGCGGGCGATATCCGGCTCGGCGGCGACGAGGTTGAGGAAGGTGATCATCGCCTGCTCTGAATCGAGCAAGCCCTCGTCCATGTTGACGTCGATGATCTGCGCTCCGTTCTCGACCTGGTCGCGGGCGACCTGCAGTGCCGCGGTGTAGTCGCCGGCGGTCACCAGCTTGCGGAATTTCGCCGAGCCAGTGACGTTGGTGCGCTCGCCGACATTGACGAACGGAATTTCCGGCGTCAGCTCGAAGGCTTCGAGGCCGGACAGACGCAAGCGCGGCTCGATCTCGGGTACGATGCGCGGCTTGTGGGGTGCCACGGCCTTGGCGATCGCGGCGATATGGTCCGGCGTGGTGCCGCAGCAGCCGCCGACGATGTTGACGAGGCCGGATTTGGCGAATTCGCCGATCAGCCCGGCCATGAATTCCGGGCTCTCGTCATAGGCGCCGAATTCATTGGGCAGGCCGGCATTCGGATAGGCGCAGACCAGCGTATCGGCGACGCGGCCGATATCCGCGATATGCGCGCGCAGATCCTCGGCGCCGAGCGCGCAGTTGAAGCCGATGGTCGCCGGCTTGGCATGGCGCACGGAATTCCAGAACGCTTCCGGTAACTGGCCGGACAGCAGGCGGCCAGACTTGTCGGTGATGGTGCCGGAGATCATCACCGGCACGTCGATGCCGCGCGCCTCGCAGATTTCCGCGATGGCGTAGAGCCCGGCCTTGGCGTTCAGCGTATCGAAGATCGTTTCGAGCAATAGCAGATCGGCGCCGCCGTCCAGCAGGCCGTTGATCTGCTCGCTATAGGCGATGCGCAGGTCGTCGAAAGTGACGGCGCGGTAGCCCGGCGAGGACACGTCGGGCGAGATCGAGGCGGTGCGGTTGGTCGGACCAATGGCACCGGCGACGAAGCGCGGTTTGCCGTCTTCGGCGGAGACCTTGATGGCAGCGTTCTTCGCCAGTCGGGCGCCTTCAAAGCTCATCTCATAGGCGATGTCGGCGAGGTCGTAGTCGGCCTGCGCGATCGAGGTCGAGGAGAAGGTGTTGGTGGCGACGATGTCGGCGCCGGCGCGCAGATATTCGGCGTGAATGTCCTCGATCGCCTGCGGCTGGGTCAGGATCAGCAGATCGTTGTTGCCGCGCAGGTCGCGGTGAAAATCCTTGTAACGCTCGCCGCGAAAGGCGGCCTCGTCGAACTGCAGGCCCTGGATCATGGTGCCCATGGCACCGTCCAGCACGAGGATGCGTTCGGCAGCAGCTTTCAGCAGTTCGGTACGTTTGGCGGAAACGGGAACGGTCATGGATCAGGCTGCTTTCTGCGCGCCGTTCGGCCGGAAGCCGAGCAAATGGCTGATGGCGAAAACGAGATCGGCGCGGTTCATGGTGTAGAAATGGAAGTCGCTGACGCCCTGCTTGGCGAGCTTCTGCACCTGGCCTGCGGCCACGGTGGCGGCGACCAGCTTTCGGGTCTCGGCGTCGTTGTCGAGGCCGTCGAACTTCTCATCGAGCCAGGCCGGCACGCTGGTGCCGGCACGGGTGACGAAGGATCGCGCCTGCTTGAAATTATGCATCGGCATGATGCCGGGCAGGATCGGGATATCGATGCCGCGAGCGCGGACGCGGTCGAGGTAGCGGAAGTACAGATCGTTGTCGAAGAACACCTGGGTGATGGCGCGCGTCGCCCCGGCATCGACCTTGGCCTTCAGCACGTCGATATCGGCGTCGAAGTCCGGGCTCTCCGGGTGCTTTTCCGGATAGGCGGAGACGGTGACGTCGATGTCCGGATAGCGCCGCTTGATCGAGGCCACCAGGTCCGCCGAGGTCTGGTAGCCGTCGGGATGCGCCAGATAGGGCGTGCCGATCCCGGTGGTCGGATCGCCGCGCAGCGCCACGATGTGGCGGACGCCGACGTCGTGATACTGCGCGACCACGTCGTCAATATCGCCCTTCGAGGCGTTGACGCAGGTCAGATGCGCGGCCGGGACCAAAGCGGTCTCATTGAGAATCCGGGTGATGGTGGAATGGGTGCGCTCGCGAGTCGAGCCACCCGCGCCATAGGTCACCGACACGAATTTCGGCGACAGCGGCGCCAGTCGCGTGATGGTCTCCCACAGACTGCGTTCCATTTCCTCGGTCTTCGGCGGGAAGAACTCGAAGGAAATGTTGGGAAGCCTGGTCGGTTCGGGCGCTGCGATATCGCTCATGTCGGCTAACTCCACGCGGCCCGCGCGGGCGGTGACCGGTTGTCCTGCGAGCGAGCGGTGTCCGGGACACCCGTGCGCTGCAACGATATAGGCGGAAAGTCGGGACTACATAGCCCATTTTCCGGCAGAAAGGCGTGGGAAGTGGCCCATTTTATGAAAGCGAGGGCGGATAAATAGAAGGAAATCGCCTTGAGTGGGCAGTTAATTTCAACGGTTCAAGCTGTTTATCTCGGTATTTTGCCTGCCTAAGATCGTGGGCGGAATTGAAGTCGAGATGTAGGTAAGAGGGTTCGGCCCACGGGGTAGACGGCGCATCTGCTTCTGGTCGGCCCGCGAGTTAGCCGAGGCGGCCGTGTCGAGCATTCACCCGGATACCGCTAATGTCGGGACCGACGCCGCCGCGACGTCCTTGGTGCTCGATCCCGACGAAAGGTGAAACCGATGCTTTACGCGATACTGGCCTATCATGTGGAAGACGTCGTCGCGTCCTGGACGCCGGAAGAAGATGCCGCGGTGATGGGCGGCCTGCATGGGGTGCACGACCGGCTGACGGCCGAGGGCCGCCTTGGCCCCGCCGCGCGATTGGGCGCAACCAAGGACGCCTTCACCCTGCGTGGCCCCGGGGCCGGGATAGTGATCGACGGCCCGTTCGCCGAGACCAAGGAGCAGTTGCTGGGCTTCTACGTCGCCGAATGCACGTCGCGTGAAGACGCGATCGCCGCCGCGCGCGACCTGCGCCGCGTCAATCCGACCGCGGTTTACGAGATCCGCCCGATCATCCTGTTCCTGCCCGGCGCGGCGCTGGATGCGACCCACGCGCTGGCGGATCACGCCGCGGGGTAAGCTTCCTGACGAGCGCACGGCCTCTGACGGAGAGGCCGGCGCGACTACTCCGGCGCTTCGCCGTAATTGGCGCGGAAGGGGTGTGCCGGGTAGACGCCGACGATGCGGAATTCGCGGCTGAAGAACTGCAACTCTTCCAGCGCGAAAGCCAGATTGCGGTCGTCGGGGTGGCCGTCGACGTCGGCATAGAACTGGGTGGCGAAGAAATTGCCGTCGACCATGTAGCTTTCCAGCTTGGTCATGTTGACGCCGTTGGTGGCGAAGCCGCCCATCGCCTTGTAGAGCGCGGCCGGCAAGTTGCGGACCCGGAACACGAACGACGTCACCAGCGGCCCGGAGCCCTGCGCCGCCCATTTGGCGTCCCTGGCCAGAATCACGAAGCGCGTGGTGTTGTGGTCCTCATCCTCGACATTTTCGGCCAGGATATCGAGGCCATAGATGTCGGCGGCGAGCTTCGACGCCAGCGAGGCGCAGGATTTGTCGCCGCGCTCGGCCACGGCCCGGGCCGAGCCCGCGGTATCGGCGGCGACGATCGCTTTCAGGCCGAGTTTGCGGATGATGCGGCGGCACTGGCCGAGCGCGTGGACGTGGCTCTCGATGGTCTTGATGTCGTCGAGCTTGGTGCCGCGCGGGGCCATCATCTGGTGGTGGATCGGCAGAAACCACTCGCCGACGATGAACAGGCCGGATGCCGGCAGCAAATGATGGATGTCGGCAACCCGGCCGGCGATCGAGTTCTCGATCGGGATCATGCCGAGTTCGGCCTCGCCCGACGAGATCGCCGCCAGCGCGTCCTCGAAGGTGGCGCAGGGCAGCGGCTCGGCGTCCGGAAAGGCTTCGACGATGGCGATGTGGGAGTTTGCGCCGGGTTCGCCCTGGAATGCTATTTTCATGGTGTTCTCGTCTGTGATCGATCGCTCACGTGTTGGTCAGGACACGCCGCGCGGTTTCCAGGTCGGCTTGCGTATCGACGCCGCGCGGTACGGTATCCACGATGGAGACGTCAATGCGCATGCCGGCCTCCAGCGCGCGCAACTGCTCGAGCTTCTCCCGCCATTCGAGAGGCGAGGGCGGCAGTGCCACGAAGCGTTGCAGCGCCGCGCGCCGGTAGGCGTAGAGGCCGATGTGATGGTAGCGCGGCCCGTCGCCCCAGGGGGCCGTGGCACGCGTAAAATACAGCGCCCGCAGCCGTTGCGGGCCGAGCGCAGAGCCGATCACCTTCACCACGTTGGGGTTGGTGCTTTCTTCCTCCGTATGGATTTCCGCGGCCAATGTGGCGATATCCACGGCCGGGTCGGCCAGCGGCCCCAGAACGGCGCGGATATTGTCCGGCAGGATGGTCGGGAAATCGCCCTGCAAATTGATCACGGTATCGATCCTGCCGTCCGGATCGAGCAGGCCAAGCGCCTCGAAAATGCGGTCGGAGCCGGACGGGTGCTCGGCAGACGTCATTACCGCCTCGCCGCCACAGGCACGGACGGCATCCGCGATCTCCGGCGTATCGGTGGCCACTGCCACGCGGCCGATCCCGGCTGATTCCGCCCGGCGCAATACGTGCACGATCATCGGCAGGCCGGCGATGTCGAGCAGCGGCTTGCCGGGCAGGCGGGTCGCCGCCATGCGCGCCGGAATCAGAATCAGGGTTCGGGTCTCGGTCATGGCGATGCAGTCTGAACCCAGCGGAAACGCGTCAGGATATGCGGGATGGGGTGGCGGATTGCGGCGTTTATACGGGTTGCCAGAGCGGGGGCAAACCGTTATCTCAATTTCGCTGCCTTAGCAGCCGCGAACGCGCGATTCCGAGACAACGCGGCCGATCAACGGCCCACCACCGCCTTACGGCGCGGAGCCTGACTGACGATGGACTCCTTTGAACTCAACAAGATCATCGGTGCCATTCTGGGCACCTGCCTGCTGCTGATGGCGACCAGCATCACGGCAGACGCGATTTTTTCCCCCAAGAAAATAGAAAAGCCCGGTTACGACATCGCGGTAAAGGAAGAGGCGGCCGGCGGCGCCAAGGCGGCCGCCGCGGGGCCCTCCGAACCGATCGAGAAGCTGCTGCAGACCGCCTCGGTCGAAAAGGGCATGGGCGCGGCCAAGAAGTGCGCCGCCTGCCACACCTTCGAAAAGGGCGCCCCGAACCGCGTCGGTCCGAATCTGTTCGGCACCGTCAACGAGAAGATCGGCACCGCCAAGGGCGGCTTCAACTTCTCGGCTGCCATGAAGGGCAAGGGCGGCGAGTGGACCTTCGATGCGCTCAACAAGTTCCTCACCAGTCCGAAGGCCTATATTCCGGGCACAGCGATGGGCTTCGCCGGCATCGCCAAGGACAGCGAGCGCGCCGACGTGATCGCCTATCTGGCTTCGCTGGCCGACACCCCGGTGCCGCTGCCGACGGCCGCGAAGTAAACAAGCCCGCAAAAAGCATCCATTGGAACGAACGGCCAGGCTCAGCCTGGCCGTTTTCGTTTTGCCTTACGAAAGCTTAAGCGGGACGTTTGGCCGCAATGGGCTAGGATGCGGGGATGGTATCCTCAGGGAAACCCGGCATAATCGGTCGAATCCTCGCCTTATATGTCCGCTCTACTCGACGCTTCGGTTCACAGGAATTCAGCATCTTGCCCATGGCCTTCTCCCGACGACGTCTGCTGCAGACCAGCGCCTTTGCCGCCCTCGTCCCCATGCTCGGTGCGGCGCCTGCGCTTGCGCAAGCCGCGGTCCCCGAGGCGGAATGGCGCCACGCTTTATCGCTGTTCGGCGAGATCAAATATCCGGCCGGCTTTCCGCGCTTCGATTACGTCAATCCGGAAGCCCCCAAGGGCGGCGTGGCGCGCCAGATCGCGCTCGGCACCTTCGACAATTTCAACATCGTCGTGTCCGGCGTGAAGGGCAACATCGCCGCCGCCGTCGGCCTGATCTACGAATCGCTGACGACGCCGTCGCTCGACGAGGTGTCCACCGAATACGGCCTGCTCGCCGAATCCGTCAGCCATCCCGCAGATTTTTCCTCGGCCACTTACCGCCTGCGCGCGCAGGCGAAATGGCACGACGGAAAGCCGGTGACGCCGGAAGACGTGATCTTTTCACTGGATTCCTTCAAGAAGCATCACCCGCAATATTCGGCCTATTACCGCCATGTGGTGAAGGCCGAGAAGCAGGGCGAGCGCGACGTCAAATTCACCTTCGACGGGCCGGGCAATCGCGAATTGCCGCAGATCGTCGGCCAGCTCCTGGTGCTGCCGAAGCACTGGTGGGAGGGCACCAATGCCTCCGGTGCCAAGCGCGACATTTCCGCGACCACACAGGAGCCGCCGCTCGGCAGCGCGGCCTACAAGATCAAGGAATTCGTCGCCGGCCGCTCGATCGTGGTCGAACGCGTCAAGGATTACTGGGCGCGCGACCTCAACGTGAATGTCGGCCGCCACAATTTCGATGAGCTGCGCTACGAATATTTCCGCGACGGCACCGTGGCGCTAGAAGCCTTCAAGGGCGACCAGGTCGACTGGCGCACCGAGAACAGCGCCAAGAACTGGGCGACGGCCTACGACTTCCCGGCGGTCACCGACAAGCGCGTCGTGCTCGAGGAATTCCTCAACCGCTCGTCCGGCGTCATGCAGGGCTTTGCCATGAACCTGCGCCGCGACAAGTTCAAGGACCCGCGCGTCCGCCGCGCGCTGAACTATGCGTTCGATTTCGAGGAGATGAACAAGCAGATCTTCTTCAACCAGTACAAGCGCATCGGCAGCTATTTCGAGGGTACCGAGTTGGCGTCGTCCGGCCTGCCGGAAGGCCGCGAACTGGAGATACTGGAGATCGTGCGCGCCGAGGTGCCGGCGGAAGTGTTCACCAAGCCCTACAGCAATCCCGTCGGTGGCAGTCCCGAGGCGGTGCGCGAGAATTTGCGTGAGGCGTTGAAGCTCTTCAAGGAAGCCGGCTTTGAGGTGCGCGAGCGCAAGCTGGTCAATGCCAAGACCGGCGTGCCGTTCGAACTCGAACTGCTCGGCGAGGATCCCAACTCCGAGCGCATCATGCTGTTCTTCAAGCCGTCGCTGGAACGGCTCGGTATCGGCGTCTCGGTTCGCACCATCGACTCCACGCAATATGAAAACCGGCTGCGCAGCTGGGATTTCGACATCGTCGGCTCGATCTGGCCGGAGTCGCTTTCGCCGGGCAACGAGCAGCGCGAATTCTGGGGCTCGCAGGCCGCCGACATGGCGGGATCGCGCAACGTCGTCGGCATCAAGAACCCGGCGATCGACAAATTGATCGACCGCGTGATCTTCACCAAGGACCGCGCCGATCTGATTGCGGCCACCAAGGCGCTGGATCGCGTGCTGTTGTGGAATCACTACGTCGTGCCGCAGTTCACCTACAACAAGGTCCGTACCGCGCGCTGGGATCGGTTCGGCCGTCCCGCCGAGCCGCCGAAATACGGCCAGTCCGGCTTTCCGGCTATCTGGTGGTACGACGCCGAGCGCGCCGCCAAGAGCAAGCGGTCTTGAGCGACATCTCTCGACAGCGTGGTCTGAACCGCCGCCATGTGCTTGGTCTGGGGCTCGGCGCCGTCGCCGCCACACATTTCTCGCCGGCGCAAGCGCAAGACGAGACGCCGATGCACGGCATCTCGGCGTTCGGCGATCTGAAATACCCGGCCGATTTTCCGAACTTCGACTATGTAAATGTCAAGGCGCCGAAGGGTGGGGTGTTCTCGACGGTGCCGTCGACCCGCGCCTTCAACCAGTCGTTCTCGACCTTTAATTCGCTCAACGCCTATATTCTCAAGGGCGACGGCGCGCAGGGCATGGGCATGACTTTCTCGCCGCTGATGCTCCGCGCCGCGGACGAGCCCGATGCGATGTACGGGCTGGTGGCGAAGTCCGTGCAGATTTCCGGCGATGGCCTAACCTACACATTCAAGCTGCGCCCGGAGGCGCGTTTCCACGACGGCAGCCAACTCACCGCGCGCGACGCGGCGTACTCGCTGACCACGCTGAAAAGCAAGGGCCATCCGCTGATCAGCCAGCAGTTGCGCGACATGGCCCGGGCCGAAGCGACCGACGATGCCACGCTGGTCGTCACCTTTGCGGAAAAGCGCGGCCGCGACGTGCCGCTGCTGGTCGCCGGCCTGCCGATCTTCTCGCAAGCCTATTATGCGGCGCGCCCGTTCGATGAATCCTCGCTCGACATTCCGCTCGGCAACGGCCCCTACAAGGTCGGTCGCTTCGAGGTCGGGCGCTACATCGAACTCGACCGCGTCAAGGACTGGTGGGGCGCCGACCTGCCGGTCAGCCGCGGCTTCTATAATTTCGATACGGTGCGCTTCGATTTCTATCGCGACCGTGACGTCGCCTTCGAAGGCTTCACCGGCCGCAACTACCTGTTTCGCGAGGAATTCACGTCGCGGACCTGGAACACACGCTACGATTTCCCGGCCGTGCTCGACGGCCGCGTCAAGCGCGAGACGCTGCCGGACGACACGCCGTCCGGGGCGCAGGGCTGGTTTCTGAATACGCGACGCGAAAAATTCAAGGACCCGCGCGTGCGCGAGGCGCTGGGCAATGCCTTCGACTTCGAGTGGACCAACAAGTCGATCATGTACGGCGCCTATCAGCGCACGGTCTCGCCATTCCAGAATTCCGACATGATGGCCTCCGGCCCGCCGTCGCCGGAAGAACTCGCTTTGCTCGAGCCTTTTCGAGGTCAGGTGCCGGCCGAAGTGTTCGCCACGCCCTATGTGCCGCCGACCTCCGACGGCTCCGGCCAGGACCGCACGCTGCTGCGCCGTGCGATCCAGTTGCTCAACGATTCCGGCTGCGTCATCAAGGACGGCAAGCGCCTGACCGCGCAGGGCGAGCCGTTCAAGGTCGAGTTCCTGCTCGACGAGCCGACCTTCCAGCCGCACCACATGCCCTACATCAAGAATTTAGGCACTCTCGGCATTGAGGCGACATTGCGGGTCGTCGATCCCGTACAGGCCCGCGCCCGACGTGACGATTTCGACTTCGACCTCATGATCGAGCGCTTCAGCTTCTCCACGGTGCCCGGCGATTCCCTGCGTTCGTTCTTCTCGATGCAGTCGGCTACCACCAGGGGCTCCAACAATCTTGCCGGGATTTCCGACCCGGTCGTCGATGCGCTGATGAACGAGGTGATCGCCGCCGATACGCGGGCGAAGCTGGTCTTCGCGGCGCGCGCGCTCGACCGCGTGGTTCGCGCCGGGCGCTACTGGGTGCCGCAATGGTATTCCGGCGCGCACCGGCTGGCCTATTGGGACGTATTCGGTCATCCTGCCAACCTGCCGAAATATATCGGCGTCGGCGCCCCCGATCTGTGGTGGGCCTCGAAGCCCGCGAGCGAACAGGCCAGATAGACCATGACCGCCTATATCGCCCGCCGCGTCCTGCTGATGTTTCCCACGCTGTTGGGCATCCTGTTCGTGTCCTTCGTCGTGGTGCAGTTTGCCCCGGGCGGTCCCGTCGAGCGCGTCATCGCGCAACTCTCGGGCGCCGACACCGGCGCGTCGCGCGTCTCCGGCTCCTCGGGTGGCGATTTCGGCAATCGCGGCCAGGCTGGCGCGGCCGGCGATGCGGTGAATTCGAAGTACCGCGGCGCGCAGGGGCTCGACCCGGATTTCGTGAAAAGCCTGGAGAAGCAGTTCGGCTTTGACAAGCCCGCTTACGAACGCTTCGCGCTGATGCTGTGGAATTTCGCCCGCTTCGATTTCGGCAAGAGCTATTTTCGCGACACCTCTGTGCTGCAACTAATCAAGGAAAAACTGCCGGTCTCGATGTCCTTGGGCATCTGGATGATGCTCTTGACCTATCTGATCTCGATTCCGCTCGGGATCCGCAAGGCGGTGAAGGACGGGTCGCGCTTCGACACCTGGACCTCGGCCGTGATCATCGTCGGCTTCGCAATCCCCGGCTTTCTATTTGCGATCCTCTTGATCATCCTGTTCTCCGGCGGCTCATTCTGGAGCATCTTTCCATTGCGCGGGCTGACGTCGGACGGCTGGGACCAGTTCCCGTGGTACTGGAAGATCATCGACTATTTCTGGCACATGACGCTGCCGCTGATCTCGATGGTGCTCGGCGCCTTCGCCACCATGACGCTGCTGACCAAGAACTCGTTCCTCGACGAGATCCGCAAGCAATATGTCATGACCGCGCGCGCCAAGGGCTGCAACGAGCGCCAAGTGCTCTACAATCACATTTTTCGAAACGCGATGCTGATCGTGATTGCCGGCTTTCCCGGCGCTTTCATCCACGCCTTCTTCTCCGGCTCGCTGCTGATCGAGACCATCTTCTCGCTCGATGGACTGGGCCTGCTCGGCTTCGAGAGTGTGCTGAACCGCGACTATCCGGTGGTGTTCGGCACGCTGTTCATCTTCTCGCTGGTCGGCCTCGTCGTGAACCTGTTGTCCGACCTGGCCTATATGTGGATCGATCCGCGGATCGACTTTGAGGCGCGGGAAGTCTGATGACCATCACCGCACCCGCCGTCGAAACCACCACGCAGACCCCGCTCGGCGAAGCCGTGCCGCCGTCGCGCCGGCCGCTCGGCATCTCGCCGCTGAACCAGCGGCGCTGGCAGAACTTCAAGGCCAACCGCCGCGGCTACTGGTCGCTGTGGCTGTTTGCGATCCTGTTCTTCGTCTCGCTGTTCGCCGAAGTCATCGCCAACGACCGGCCGTATTTCATCCGGTTCGACGGCAAATCATATTTCCCGGCCTTCGTCAGCTATTCCGAAACCACCTTCGGCGGCGACTTCGAAACCGCCGCCGACTATCGCGATCCGTTTCTGCAGAAGCTGATCGCGGAGAAGAACGGCACCATCCTCTGGCCGTTGATCCGCTATTCCTACGATACCCATAATCTCGATTTGCCGACGCCGGCGCCGTCGAAGCCGACCTGGATGCTGACCGAGGCACAGTGCAAGCCGGTGGTCGAGAAGAAGGGGCTCAAGAGCTGCCGCGATCTCGAATACAACTGGCTCGGTACCGACGACCAGGGCCGCGACGTGGTGGCGCGGCTGATCTACGGCTTCCGCATCTCGGTGTTGTTCGGCCTGGCGCTGACCATCATCTCCTCGGCGATCGGCATCGCCGCCGGCGGCGTTCAGGGCTATTTCGGCGGCTGGGTCGATCTCGGATTCCAGCGCTTCATCGAGGTGTGGAGCGCGATCCCGTCGCTTTATCTGCTGCTGATCCTTTCCTCGGTGCTGGTGCCCGGCTTCTTCGTGCTGCTCGGGATTCTGCTGCTGTTCTCCTGGGTCTCGCTGGTCGGCCTTGTGCGCGCCGAATTCCTGCGCGGCCGCAACTTCGAGTACATCATGGCCGCGCGGGCGCTCGGCGTCTCCAACGCGAAAATCATGATCCGGCATCTGTTGCCCAACGCCATGGTCGCGACCATGACCTTCCTGCCATTCATCGTCTCGTCCTCGGTGATGACGCTGACCGCGCTCGACTTCCTCGGCTTCGGCCTGCCGCCCGGTTCGCCGTCGCTCGGCGAGTTGCTCTCGCAGGGCAAGGCCAACGTGCAGGCGCCCTGGCTCGGCTTCACCGGCTTCTTCGCGGTGGCGATCATGCTGTCGCTGCTGATCTTCATCGGCGAAGGCGTGCGGGATGCGTTCGATCCCCGCAAGACGTTTCGGTGAGGCTATGGTAGGTTTCGGGGCTAACGAGGTGGACCATGAACAGAATAGTTCGCGAGCATTATCCAGCTTCGAAACTCCCTGACGACTTGCGGGGCAATGTCGATATTTCATCCACAGTTACCGTGACGATCGTCGAGGAAGAAAATCCGCAAAAAAAGGTGCTGAGTTTAGAAGATATCTGGGCGCTGCGAGCTCCGCCATTCCGGACAGCTCAGGAAATCGATGATGACTTGCGTCGGGATCGAGATCGATGGGATGACTGATCAACAGCGCAGGCGACGGATTTATTTCGATTCGAACGCTTTCATCTATGCGATAGAGAGCGTCGATGACGTCGCAACCGTGCTTCACTCGCTTTTTGGCGCTTTAAGAAAGCAAGGTACGTCAGCTTGCACCAGTGAGTTCACATTGGCCGAGATTCTGCCGAAGGCTAACTCGGCCCAGCGTCGGAGCTATTTCACTTTGATTCTGCATAGTGGCCTCTTCGATCTAGTGCCTGTGACGCGGGATATTCTGATTGAGACTGCGGAGTACAGAAAATTCCTGTTGCGGCCAAATTTCGATACGAAGCAGTCTATGCCCAAGCTTCCTGATGCGATTCACGTAGTGACGGCCGTCAAGGCCGGGTGCGACACATTTGTTTCGTTTGATCGCGGTCTGAAGCTTCCTGTCGGAATAGACAGGGTGGGGCGAGAAGACGACGGTCTGCTTAAATTGGTTCAGGAACTTTCTTAATGGACGCCATCAACCAGCCATTGCTCGACGTCCGCGATCTCTCGGTCGCGTTCCACCATGGCAGCGGCACGTCCGTTGCGGTCGATCATGTCTCGTTCTCGATCAAGCGTGGCGAGTGCGTGGCTTTGGTTGGCGAGTCGGGCTCGGGAAAATCGGTCAGCGCGCTGTCGATCCTGCGGCTGCTGCCCTATCCGACCGCGTCGCATCCCTCCGGCCAGATCCGCTTCAAGGGCCACGAACTGCTGGGCATGTCGGAGAACGAGATTCGCGGCATTCGCGGCAACGACATCTCGATCATCTTCCAGGAGCCGATGACCTCGCTCAATCCGCTGCATACTATCGGTGCGCAGATCGGCGAGATCCTGCAACTGCACAGCGGCATGCGCGGCACCAAAGCGCGCGAGCGCACGCTCGAATTGCTGACCCAGGTCGGCATTCCCGAACCGGAAACCCGGCTCGCCTCCTATCCGCATCAATTGTCCGGCGGTCAGCGCCAGCGCGTGATGATCGCGATGGCGCTGGCCAACGAGCCAGATCTGCTGATCGCCGACGAGCCGACCACCGCGCTCGACGTCACCGTGCAGGCGCAGATCCTCACATTGCTGGCCGATATCCGCGCGCGGCTCGGCATGAGCCTGTTGTTCATCACCCATGATCTCGGCATCGTCCGCCGCATCGCCGACGTGGTCTGCGTCATGAACAATGGCAAGATCGTCGAGCAGGGCCCGGTCGAGCAGGTCTTCACCACGCCGCAGCATGCCTATACGCGCGCGCTGCTCGCCGCCGAGCCGAAGCCGGACCCGGCGCCGCCGCGGCCGGACCAGCCGGTGGTGATGGCGACCGATGATCTGAAAGTCTGGTTTCCGATCAAGCGCGGGCTGCTGCGCAAGACGGTCGGCCACATCAAGGCGGTCGACGGCGTGACGCTCGCGGTCCGCCGCGGCGAGACGCTCGGCGTGGTCGGCGAATCCGGCTCCGGCAAGACCACGCTCGGCCTGGCGCTGCTGCGGCTGATCTCGTCGGACGGCCCGATCGTGTTTCTCGGCCGTGACATCCAGGGCTTGCAGTTCAAGGCGATGCGGCCGATCCGCCGTGACATGCAGATCGTGTTTCAGGATCCGTTCGGTGCACTCAGTCCGCGGATGTCGGTCGGCGACATCGTCGCCGAAGGCCTCAGCGTGCACCAGCCGCAATTGTCCGACGACGAGCGCGAGGCGCGCGTCGTCAAGGCGCTGGTCGACGTCGGGCTCGATCCGAAGACGCGATTTCGCTATCCGCATGAATTCTCCGGCGGCCAGCGCCAGCGCATCTCGATTGCGCGAGCGGCGGTACTGGAGCCGAGCTTCGTCGTGCTCGACGAGCCGACCAGCGCGCTCGACATGCTGTTCCAGGCGCAGATGGTCGATCTGTTGCGCGAACTGCAGCGCAAGCGAGACCTCACCTATCTGTTCATCTCGCATGATCTGCGCGTCGTTGCCTCGCTCGCCAGCCATCTGATCGTGATGCGGCAGGGCAAGGTGGTGGAGGAGGGGCCGGCTTCGGAGTTGTTCAAGAACCCGAAGACCGACTACACCCGCGCGCTGTTTGCCGCTGCGTTCCGGATCGAAGCCACGCCGGGCCCGGCCGCCGCATGAAAAATCCCGGCGTTGACGCGATCGCAGATCAGGTCGCCGAGGTGACGCTGTCGGAGCCGACCTCGATCGGTCGCGGCTACATGCGCTATGAACGCTTCGATATCGCCCTACCGCGGGACGGCGAGGACGCCTTGAAGCAGAAGCGTGACGTCATTCGCGCCGGCCGCGTTGCGGCCGTGCTGCCGATCGACATCGTCCGCGGCGAGATCGTGCTGATCCGCCAGTTCCGGTTGCCCGCGCATCTGGCGACGGGACGGGGCAATATGGTCGAGATCGTCGCCGGCCGCGTCGATGGCGAAGAGAGTGCGATGGCTGCCGCGTCGCGTGAATGCTTCGAGGAGATCGGCGTGACGCCGGACCGCCTGATCGAGCTCTACAGCGTGTTGCCGACGCCGGGGTTTACCGATGAGTACGTCACGTTCTTCCTCGGCTTTGTCGACCCGTCGAAGGTGCTGAACCGCGGCGGCCTGGCCGATGAGACCGAGGATACCCATCCCTTCGTGGTCTCGATCGATGCTGCTATCGCCGCGATCGACGAGGGGGCGGTGTTCAACGGTCTGATGGTCAGCGCGCTGCAATGGCTCGCGCTACACCGTGACCGGCTGCAGGAATTTCACGACCGGGCGACGCCTATAGGCGCTTGATGCTGGTCACCGTGCTGCCGGCCGCGGCAATGCGTGCGATCGAATCCTTCGTGTTCTCGATCGCGGTTGCCATGTGATGCGCATTGGCATGCACAATGGTGGCGGCATCACGCACGATGGCGACGTGGCCTTTCCAGAACACCAGGTCACCGCGCTGCAAGTTCTGCATCTCCACCGCCGACAGCGTGCGACCGAGCCCGCTCTCCTGCATGTCGCTGTCGCGCGGGCAACCGGTGCCGGCGGCCGTCAGCGCCACCTGCACCAGGCCGGAACAGTCGATGCCAAGGCTGCTTTTGCCGCCCCACAGATAGGGCGTGCCGACGAAGCGCTCGGCTACCGCCACGAAGTCGGTCTCCATCGCGTCGATCTCGGCAACATGCGACTTCGGGATGCAATGGCCTTCGCTGGTGACCGCGAATGCCCCGTGAAACTTCACCACGACGATGCGCCCGCCCATCGGCAGCGTATCGACCGGTGGCAGCTTGATCGACGGGCCGGGAAACGCGAAGCTGCGCAGCGCAATTACCTTGTGCGTCACCGCCGGGCCTGGGCGATACAGCGCAAGATCGGGCAGCCAGCCGACATAGCCGTCGCTGTGCAACTGCCCCCACGCCCAGCCTTCGCTGGTGCGATCATAGACCGTGACGCGCTCGCCCTTCAGCGCCTGCGTGTCCAGCGCCGCGCCAGAGAACGGTTCGCGGCGCACCGGCGCAACGCCGTCCATCACCTCGAATTCCTCGCCCTCGACGAAGCGCGCGGCCTCGACCTTGCCCTCGAGATATTTGGCGGCGAGGTCGGGCCGCAGCGGAGTGACGCGTGGATCATGCATAGCGTTGGCTTAGCAAAGCGTAGATCGCGCGCGCGGCCTGGCATTCGCCGCCTTCCGGGCGGGCGGGCTTCGCCGATGGCGTCCAGCCGTAGATGTCGACATGCAGCCAGGTCGTCGTCGGTTCGACGAACCGCTGCAGGAACAGCGCGCAGGTGATCGAGCCGGCGAAACCGCCGGACGGCGCGTTGTTGATGTCGGCGGTTTTCGAATCCAGCCAGGCATCATAGGGCGCCCACAGCGGCAGCCGCCACAGCGGATCGTTCTGCGCGGTCGCACAGCGCGCGACATCGAGTGCCAGCGCCTCGTCGTCGGTGTAGTAGGGCGGCAGGTCCGGCCCGAGCGCGACGCGGGCAGCACCCGTCAGCGTGCCCAGATCGATCAGCAGCTCGGGCTTGTCCTCGTCGGCATAGGCCAGCGCATCGGCGAGCACGAGCCGGCCTTCGGCGTCGGTGTTGCCGATCTCCACCGTCGGTCCCTTGCGCGACTTGAAGATGTCGAGCGGCCGGAAGGCAGTGCCGGCCACCGCGTTTTCCACCGCCGGGATCAGCACGCGCAGCCGCACCTTTAGCCCGGCATCCATCACCATCAGGGCCAGTGCCAGCACATTGGCCGCGCCGCCCATGTCCTTCTTCATGATGAGCATGCCGGAGGACGGCTTGAGATCGAGCCCGCCGGTGTCGAAGCAGACGCCCTTGCCGACCAGCGTAATTTTTGGATGCGTGGGATCGCCCCAGGAGAAATCGATCAGCCGCGGCGCGCGCGGCGAGGCCATGCCGACCGCGTGGATCAGCGGAAATCCCTTCGCCAGTTCATCGCCGGCGATGCAATTGAACGCGGCGCCGAACCGCGTCGCCAGTGTCCTGGCGGCGTCTTCCAGCTCGGCCGGTCCCATGTCGTTGGACGGCGTATTGATCAGGTCGCGCGCAAGCCGGGCGGCTTCCGCGACCCGGCCGATGTCCGCCATGTCGATGCCATCCGGCGGCACCAGCCTGACCTTCGGCGCCTCGTTGCTGCGATAACGGCTGAAACGGTAGCAGCCCAGCGCGAAGGCCAGCACGGCCAGGCGCAGGTCGTGCGGGGCGTTGGCGAAATGATACAGCCCCGGCGGCAGCAGGCCGGGCAATTGACCGGGCCGGAACAGGTCGCGCGGCTTGCCGTCGTCCTCCAGCCCGAACAACACCTGCGCGATCGAGCCGTCGGCGGCCGGCAGCGGCAGGCAGGCGCCGGGCTTGGCGGCGAAGCCGTGGGCCGCAGCGAACGCCTGCGCGGGCGCCGGCAGCGCGGCCGAGATCGCCAGCCAATTGCTCTTGGTGACGAAGTTGATGGCCGTGGACGGCGCGCCGGAGGCGGCCTCGAAGACGGAATGCATAAGGGGGTCTCGCGAAGGGCAGGGGCGGATTAACCAGCCATTAGGGTTAACACATTATTTCTGAAGCCGGTCGGCGGCTGTGTCTGCCGCGTTAAGTGAGTCACCGTGCCATGCGTCAGCCCATTTGTCTTGCCCGGCTTGTTGCGAGCGCCGCCGTGACGATGATTCTGGCGGTCGGCCTTGCCGGCTGCAAGACTGCGGGGTCGGACATCACCGGTTCCATCGGCAGCCGGGTCGAAGCCCCGGTGGAAGCCGATCCGGTCCGGGGCGCCGACATCTATGGCGAGCGTTTTCGCGCCAATCCCAAGGATGCCGACGCCGCGCTGCGCTATGGCCAGGCACTGCGCGCCAATGGTCAGCGCGCCCAGGCCGTCGCCGTGTTCGAACAGGCCAGCCTGCAGAACCCAAGCAATAAGGCGCTGCTCGCCGGCTATGGCCGCGCGCTCGCCGATACCGGCGCGTTCCAGCGCGCCTTTGACGTTCTCGCCAGTGCCCACACGCCGGCCAATCCGGACTGGCGCATTCTCTCGGTGCAGGGCGCCGTGCTCGACCAGATGGGCCGTCACGACGAAGCCCGCGGCTATTACGACAGCGCGCTGAAGATCCGCCCCGAGGATCCCTCGGTGCTGTCCAATCTCGGGCTGTCCTACATGCTGTCGAAGGATCTGCCGCGCGCCGAATCGACGCTGCGCCGCGCCTATGGCAGCGGCTCTGCCGATCCACGAGTCCGCCAGAATCTCGGCCTTGTCGTCGGCCTGCAGGGGCGCTTTGCGGAAGCCGAGACTATCGTGAAGTCCGATCTCCCGCCGGAAGAAGCCGCCGCCAACGTCGCCTATCTGCGCCAGATGATCAGCCGCAAGGACACGCCGCGCGGCCGGCCGGGTCTGGAAGAGACGCTGGGGCGGTCGTAGGCATCTTCTAGGACGCGCTCTTCTTCTTTCCTTCTCCCCTTGTGGGAGAAGGTGGCGCGGACGAAGTCCGCGTCGGATGAGGGGGCGAAGCGCAACACTACCCCTCATCCGGCCGCGCTGCGCGCGTCCACCTTCTCCCACAAGGGGAGAAGGAAGACATCACTGTATCGCGGCGATCTTGATGCCGGTCGGTCCGAGAATGACGATGAACAGCACCGGCAGGAAGAACAGGATCATCGGTACCGTCAGCTTCGGCGGCAGAGCGGCGGCCTTCTTCTCGGCCTCGTTCATACGCATGTCCCGGTTCTCCTGCGCCATCACGCGCAGGCTCTGGCCGAGTGGCGTGCCATAGCGTTCGGACTGCTGCAGCGCCAGGCAGACCGACTTGACGCCCTCCAGCCCGGTGCGCCGGGCCAGGTTTTCGTAGGCCACCTTGCGGTCCTGCAGGTAGGATAGCTCAGCAGTGGTCAGCGTGAATTCCTCGGCGAGTGCTACCGATTGCGAGCCGATCTCGACCGCAACCTTGCGGAACGCGACCTCGATCGACATGCCGGATTCGATGCAGATCAGCAGCAGATCGAGCGCGTCCGGGAATGCCCGGCGGATCGAGAGCTGGCGCTTGCTGATGGCGTTCTTCAGGAAGATCATCGGCGCCTGCATGCCGAGATAGGTCGCCAGCAGGCACATGCCGATCTTGATCGGCATCGAATATTCCAGGTTCGACAGCACGAACACGTAGATCACCGAAAAGATGAGGAACACGATCGGCATCACGGCGCGGAAGAACAGGAACGTCACATAGGGCGCCTGGCCGCGATAGCCGGCCATCACCAGCTTGTCGAGCGCGGCTTCCTGCGCCAGCCATTTGCTGAGGTTGAAATCCGTCACCACCTTCGACACCAATTGCCGGGGCGATTGCCGCAATGACCCGCGATCGCTCTTGCTCAGCCGGTCGCGCTCGCGCTGGCGGATGCGCTCGCGCTCGCTGGCGACGGCCTTCATGCGCCTGGCAAGGCCGTTGCCGGCAAACAGCGGCGTGATCAGGCTGTAGGCGGTGCCGGCCACCGCGATGGCCGCCAGCAACAGCGTCATGAATTTGGGGTCGTGGATCTTGGCGATCAGAAAATCGAGCATGCGACACCATCAGAAATCGAAATTGATCATCTTCTTCATGACGAAGATTCCGCACGTCATCCATACCGCGCTGGCGGCCAGCAACAGCCGGCCGGTTGGGTCGGTCCACAACAGCGAGATGTAGTCCGGCGTCGAGAGATAGACGAGCAGCATCACGATCGGCGGCAGCGAACCGATGATGCCGGCGGAAGCCTTGGCCTCCATCGACATCGCCTGAATTTTTTCCGACATCTTCTTGCGATCGCGCAGCACCTTGGAGAGATTGCCGAGCGCTTCCGACAGATTGCCGCCGGACTTTTGCTGAATCGCCACCACGATGCCGAAGAAGTTGGCCTCCGGCACCGGCATGCGCTCGTACAAGCGTGCGCAGGCCTCGCCGAGCGGCATGCCGATCGTCTGGGTCTCGATGATGGCGTAGAATTCCGTGCGCAGCGGCTCGGGCGCGTCGGCGGCGACCACCTTGATGGAATCGAACAACGGCAGACCGGCCTTGATGCCGCGAACGATCACATCGACGGCGTCGGGCAGCGCCTTCAGAAAAGCCTTCTCGCGCCGCGTCTTGAGAAACGCCAGAACCCAGCGCGGCAGGCCGAAGCCGGCGGCAAAGCCGATACCTGCGGCTCCCAGCAGACCGCCGCCGCCCATCAGAACCGTCAGGAACGACGCGACGCCGAGGGCGCCGGAGATCGTCAGGAACTTCTGTTCGCTCCAGTCCAGCCCCGCTTGCGCGATGCGGATGCCAAGCGCGACCTTTTTCTCCTTCTGGCGGCGGGCCTCGACTTCCTTCATCGAGCCCTCGACCTGTTCGCGGCGCGAGCGCTGCGACTTGTCGGACTGGCGTTTCACCGGCTCGCGCCGCGAAACGGCGATACGGCGCTGCTCCATTTTGTTGGCGCCTGACAGCGAGGGATACAGAAACACCCAGGCCAGTCCGCCGACGGCGGTGAAGGCGAGGAAGGCCATCGCGAGCGCCTGCATGTTCATCGCGCGCTCCCTAGTTCATCACAGCGACTTCGGCGGCATCGAGCGCTGCCGCCAGTCGTTTCTCTTCGCCGTAATAGCGCGCACGGTCCCAGAACCGCGGCCGGCCGATGCCCGTGGAGCGGTGCTTGCCGAGAATGTTGCCGTTGGCGTCCTCGCCGGTCATGTCATAGATGAACAGGTCCTGGGTGATGATGGTATCGCCTTCCATCCCCATCACCTCGGTGATGTGGGTGATGCGGCGGGAGCCGTCGCGCAACCGCGCGGCCTGCACCACGACGTCGATCGAGGCACAGATCATCTCGCGGATGGTGCGCGACGGCAGCGAGAAGCCGCCCATCGTGATCATGGACTCGCAACGCGACAACGCCTCCCGCGGGTTGTTCGCGTGCAGCGTGCCCATCGAGCCGTCATGGCCGGTGTTCATCGCCTGCAGCAGATCGAAGGCCTCGGGTCCACGGACTTCGCCGACGATGATCCGTTCCGGGCGCATACGCAGGCAGTTGCGCACCAGTTCGCGCATCGTGACCTGGCCTTCGCCCTCGATGTTTGGCGGCCGGGTTTCGAGCCGCACCACATGCGGCTGCTGCAGCTGCAGTTCGGCGGCGTCCTCGCAGGTGATGATGCGCTCGTCGTCGTCGATATATTGCGTCAGGCAGTTCAGCAGCGTGGTCTTGCCGGAGCCGGTGCCGCCGGAGATCAGCACGTTGGCGCGGCAGCGGCCGATGATTTGCAGGATGGTGGCGCCTTCCGGCGAGATCGCGCCGAACTTGACCAGCTGGTCGAGCGTCAGCTTGTCCTTCTTGAATTTGCGGATGGTGAGCGCCGGCCCGTCGATCGCCAGCGGCGGCACGATGGCGTTGACGCGGCTGCCGTCGGCGAGGCGAGCGTCGCAGATCGGCGAGGATTCATCGACGCGGCGGCCGACTTGGCTGACGATGCGCTGGCAGATGTTGAGGAGCTGCTGGTTGTCGCGAAACCGGATACCGGTCTTCTGGATCCGACCGGCAACTTCGATGAACACGGTGCCGGCGCCGTTGACCATGATGTCCGAGATGTCATCACGCGACAGCAATGGTTCCAGCGGGCCGTAACCGAGCACGTCGTTGCAGATGTCGTCGAGCAGCTCTTCCTGCTCGGCGATCGACATCACGATGTTCTTGATCGCGATGATCTCGTTGACGATGTCGCGGATTTCCTCACGGGCCGATTCGCCGTCGAGCTTGGCAAGCTGCGCCAGATCGATCGCCTCGATCAGAGCGCCGAAGATCGTCGCCTTGACCTGGTAGTAGTTCTCCGACTTTCGGTCGGCGATGGTTGCAGCAGTCGTCGTGCGGGCCGGCGACAGCGGCGGCGACGAGACCGGCGGCGCGCTGACGCTGGGCGCGCTCGGGGCAAGCTCCATCGTGCTGGCGGGCTTGATGGCCCGGGGTTCTGTATCGCTTGCGCTACGCTTACCAAACACGACGACGCTCCTGGCGGTGTCTTACTTTGACCGCAACTTCTCGAGGAATGGCGACAGGAAAGAGCCGCGCGGCTTCTTGGTCTCGCCGCGGCCGGTCAACCGCTGCGCGATCTGCAGGAATATCTCGGTAGTGCGATGACCGCTGGCGATCTCGGCGATCATCTGCCCGTTGTTGGCCGCCAGGCCGAACATCTGCGGATCGAACGGGATCGAGGCGATCGGCGCCGTCTCGATCGCCTTGGCGAATTCGCTGGCAGTGATTTCCGGGCGCTTCGGCACGCCGACCTGGTTGAGGCAGTACACCGGCGCACGGTCATTGGGTCGCGCGGCCTTGATCAGGTCATACATGTTCTTGGCGTTACGCAGATTGGCGAGATCGGGAGCCGCGACGATCAGAATGTCGTCGGCGCCGATCAGCGCCCGCCTGGTCCAGCCCGACCATTGATGCGGCACGTCGAGCACGATGCAGGGCATCGTGGCGCGCAGCGTATCGAAGATCGAGTCGAACGCATCCGCGCCGAAATCATAGACCCGCTCCAGCGTCGCCGGCGCCGCCAGCAGGCTGAGATGGTCGGTGCATTTCGACAGCAGGCGGTCGATGAAGGCGGTATCGACGCGGTCCGGCGAGAACACCGCATCCGCGATGCCCTGCGGCGGATCCTGGTTGTAATCGAGCCCGGCGGTGCCGAAGGCCAGGTCGAGATCGGCAACGACGGAATCGAGCGCGAGGTCGCGCGCGATCGCCCAGGCGACATTGTGGGCGATGGTGGAGGCGCCGACGCCGCCCTTGGCGCCGACCACCGCGATGATGCGGCCGACCGCCTTGGCTTCCGGCGCCGAAAACAGCCCGCAGATCGAGCGCACGACGTCGATCGGCGCCACCGGCGCGATCACGTAGTCGCTGACGCCGCGGCGTACCAGTTCGCGGTACAGCGTGACGTCGTTGACCTTGCCGATCACCACGACGCGGGTGCCGGCGTCGCAGACCGAAGCGAGCTGGTCGAGGCCGGCGAGGATGTCGGTTTTCGGCTCGGTCTCGAGCACGATGACGTTGGGAGTCGGTGACGAGCGATAGGCCTCGGTGGCCGCGGCCATGCCGCCCATCTGGATCTTGAGATGCGCCTTGCCGAGCCGGCGGTCCTCGCCGGCGGCCTGCACGGCCGCGGCGGTTTCCGGAGTCTCGCAAAACGCTTGCACCGACACCCGGGGTGCCGGCGCGATGTGTTCTTCCGCCATCGGCGGTGTGGCAGCCGGATCTTCCCCGGCCTGGCGTGCGTAGCTGATCATTTGCCGATATCGCTCAGTTTGGCCTTGTCGCTTTCGGGATAGGTGATCGCCGTCGGGGTACCCTTGCGGTATTTCTCGAAGGCGGCGGTGCGCCGTGCCGTATAGGCCGGGCTTTCCGGTCGCGGCTGGATCAGGTCGGCGGGGTTATCGACCATCGCCGCCATGTTGCGCTGATAGGCGCAGCCAAAGTTGTGATAGGACCGATTCTCCAGGTAGCTCGGGTTCTTGATCGAGGGACCGAGATCCGCCGGCCAGGTGCCACATGGGCCGGCATCGGCCACGATGCGCGGATATTTCAGCCGGATGGTTGCGAACAGACGCGGATCCTCCGGATGGTACTGCCGCACGGTCACGCCGCCGGCGGGGAGGCCGACCTGGACGAGCAGCATCTGGATCTCCCGCAGCGACTCCTGCGCGGCGCGGGCGTTCGGCGTACCGACCGGCACTTCAGCAATGATGGCGCCGGTGCCGTCGGCGAGCCAGGTCTGGCCGAGCCCGATGACGTCGGCGCGCTGCGCCGAAGTCAGGCCGCCGCGCGTCGAGCCGACGAAGATCTCAGTGTTGCGGTTCGATTCCTGGATCACGATCGGATGCCGCAGCCGGTAATCCTCCGGCGCCAGTGCCAGACTGCCGGTCACTTCCGGTTGACGGGTCGTGTTACATGCGCCGAGCGCCAGAGCGAGGCCGGTCAAAGCGAGCGCCAGGCAGAGCCTTTTACGGAAGGCGGCGGGGTGTGTGGTGGTCATGATTCTGTCCTCGTCCCGCGTCAGTCCGTGATAAAGCCGTAGGTGCCGCGATAATTCTTGGTGGTCTCGGGCCGGCCTGGTGCGCCATAGATGCGATTGATGCTGCCGAGCAGGTCGGCCTGCGGATCGGAGGCGGAAGCAAATCCATCGTCCGGACGCGACAGATCCTTCTGCGCGACGGCGCGGACCACCATCGGCGTCACGATCACCATCAGCTCGGTCTGGTTGTTGACGAAATCACGGCTGCGAAACAGCGTGCCCAGCACCGGCAGCGTGGACAGCCCGGGCAGTCCGTTGATCGCCTGCTTGGTCTGATCCTGGATCAGGCCGGCCATCGCCATGGCGCCGCCGGAGGGAATTTCCAGCGTAGTTTCGGCGCGGCGCACCTTGATCGAGGGTACCGTGAGGCCGCTGATGGTGATTGAATTGTCGGTCGAGACTTCCGACACTTCGGTCATCACCCGCAGGCTGATGCGGCCTTCCGACATCACCACCGGGGTGAAGTTGAGCGAGATACCGAACTTCTTGAACGAGATCGAGGGCGCGCACTGGCCTACCGCGCCTGCCGCGGTGGTCTGGCAGGTCACGCCGGTCGGGATCGGGAATTCGCCGCCGGCCAAAAAGGTCGCGGATTCGCCGGAGATCGCCGTCAGGTTCGGTTCGGCCAGCGTACGCACCACGCCGGCGCTTTCCATTGCCTTCAGCGTCGCCGTCACGGACGGCACGGCGCCGCCGCCGAACGAGGCCGCGGTGCTGCCACTGCTGAGCGAACGACCCAGTGCGGTGAAAGCATTGGTGTTGGTGAAGGTCACGGCAGACGTGCCGTAAGCCAGATTGGCGGTCAGATCGATTCCGAGCTGCTTGACGATGCTGCGCGTGACTTCCGCCACGGTGACCTTGAGCAGCACCTGGTCGCGGCCGCGCACGACGATGCTGTTGACGACCTTGTCGACCCCGCCGACGAGGCGCGCGGCAATGTCGCCGGCCTGTTGCGCTTCGATCGGGCTCGAGACCGAACCCGACAGCATCACGCCTTCGCCGACGCCCTCGATCCGCAGGTCGGCGTTCGGCATCGCCTGCCGCAGCGCAGCGCGCACGCCGTTGAGGTCGCGGGTGACGGCAATGTCATAGGCGGCGATCTGCTGCCCGGTGGAGTCGAAGAACACGATGTTGGTCTGGCCGACGGTGGCGCCGATGATGTAGGCGCGCTGCGCCGAGCGCACGACGGCATTGGCGATCTTCGGATCCGCCACCAGAACGTCCTTGATGTCGCGCGGCAGGTCGATGACCACCGACTTGCCGATGCCGAGCGCCAGGAAGCGCGCACCCATCTGCCCCTCGGACGACACCGGCGCGCCGGCATAGCCGCGCGGGTCGGCGGCCAGTACAGGCGACAGCGCGGTATTCAGCGCAAAAGCCGAAATAGCCGTAAACGACAGCGCGCAGACCATGAAGGCCTGCATCGATCCGCTGGTTGTCATGCGCCTCATCGTCTGCGTCCTCGTCACTTGGTCGTGGTCTGCGTCGGGATGCCGTAGCGAACGACGTTGACGCTATCGCGCTTGGCATTGCGGTCTTCGCTGACCGGATCGGGCAGGTTGCGGTCCACCAGCGCGCGCAGCGCCAGCGACAGCGTGCCGGTCTGCCGCGCCCGCGCCAGTATCTCGGCCTGCTCCGGCTTCAGCTCCAGCGTCGCGGTCTTGCCGACGACGGTGTTCTGGCCGTCCTTTTCCTTCGGCGCCTGATCGATCGCGAGCACGCGGATGTTGCTCATGATGACTTCGGAATTGACGATGTCGGCTGCGCCGCCGCGGTCGGGGTTCCGGTCGCGCTTGGACAGGATCACATCGACGCGGTCGTTCGGCAGGATGAACCCGCCGGCGCCGGTTTCCGGGGAGATTTCCGTGGAGACCGCGCGCATGCCGGTCGGCAGCACGGCGGCCATGAAGCCGGAGCCGTTGGCGCGCACCAGCTTGGGCTCGCGAATTGGCTCGCCGGCGATGAAAGGCGACCGCGCGATCGAGCCAGCCAGTTGGTTGGGTGCATCCGGCCTGTCGGTGCGGCGAATGACGGTGGAACTGGCGGCGGAGGACGGCCAGCTTTGCCACTGCACGTCACCGGGCCCTAGCGTCTGACCAAGCGCGATTTCGGATTTGGCGACGAGGACGTCGGTGGTTTGCAGTTGCGCGACCGGCGCGACCGGCGGCGGCGCCTGTTCGGAACTGCCGGCCAGATAAAGGGCCACGCCACCCGCGCCTACGGCAATGGCCAGGACCACGATGCGTGCGGTATTCATACGCTTCAACTTTCCACATTACGCCGCGACGCGAACGTCGCTGTAAGGGGCAGTTGACCAGCTATTCGTCAAAGCATGGTTAATGCGCGGTATCTAAATCGAGCCTAGCGGTAATCGCTGCTCAGTGCAGCGCCAGTCGGGTCAGATCGACGGCCCGGATCCATTCTGTTTCCGGGTAGACCATCAAGGCCCCCAGCGCGAGCGCGATGCCGTAGGGGATGCCGGTCTCCCTGTCATGCAGCTTCAGAAGCCAGGGCTGGCGGCCCAGCGCCTGCGGCAGCGGCCACTGCCGCGCCTGCAGCAGCAGCAGCGTCAGCGCGCCGCCGAACAGCGAGGCATAGAGCAGAAAGTCGAGCAAATGGCCGAAGCCGAACCACAATCCCACCGAGGCCGCCAGCTTTGCGTCGCCGCCGCCGACCCAGCCGAAGGCAAAGCAGGTGAAGGCCACCACGAGCACCGCAGCGCCGGCGCCAACATGCGATCCGATGTCAGGGAGTGACATGCCGCCGAACAGGGCCAAGACGGCAAAGCCGACGATCAGCAGCATCGAAATGCGATTCGAGATCGTCATCGTGAACAGGTCGCTGGCGGCGGCAAAAGCCATCAGTGCCGGGAACAGCAGCAGGCGTGCAAGGTCGAGGATCATCAATCAGGCCCGTTGCGGCGATGCAGCCAATCTAGCCGGCAGAAATGAACAATCGGCAAACACGCCGGAATTACCAGGCGCCGATGATCCGCGTTGCCAGCGCGGCCAATGCCAGCACCAAAGCGAGGCAGACGATGCCGGCGGGTTCGCGAAACAGGGCCGCCAGCGGCGAAGACGGCTGCGCCAGCAGGCGCGGATTGGGCTTACTCATCAGCGACGCCTTGTCGGGCGACCGGCCTGTCGTGAACCGGTGCCGCACGCATTGATACAATTAAATACAAAAAAGGCTCCGGTTTCTCCGGAGCCTTTTCTGCAAGATCGACCGATGCTTACTTCAGCGAAGCGTTGATGCTGCCAAACGTCGAGTTCAGCTTGGTGCCCAGGCCGTTGACGGCGGCGATGATCACCAGCGAGATGCCGGCTGCAATCAGGCCGTATTCAATAGCGGTGGCGCCGGACTCGTCCTTGACGAAACGCGCAACGAGATTCTTCATAATACAAACTCCATGAGTACACGAGGCTGTCGAACTAAGGTTTGGTCCTGTCGGCGTTCTCAGCACCGTGACCATGTCGGTACTCTAGGAGACGACACTTGCAGACGGGTTAATTCGATCGCCGAAAGTGGCCTTGAATCATCACTTGTTGAGCACGGTAAATGAAAACTTAAGCGTATTCAGTGGGACATGGGCTAAATCTCCGGAGCGACGGGGCCGGGTTCATGGCTCTTTAAGTATGATGCGCTACCTGTCGGATCAGATTACCCGATGAGGTCGCCATGTTTCCAATGCCCATGGAAATCGTTGATATGTGCGGCGAGACCCTCGCCAAGGTTGCGCCGATCACGCTCGTGCTGGCGATCGTCTTTACGGTGCTGTCCCATTTCTGGGCCTGCAATCCCGGCAAGGCATGGTGGCAGAAGACCGAGCTCGTCACCGATATCTGTTACTGGTTCTTCATCCCGCTGCTGACCCGCGTGGTCCGTATCGGCCTGCTGGTTCTCGGTGCTGCCGTCATTTTCAATATCCATGACGCCGGCGGATTGATCGCATTTTACGACAATGGTCATGGTCCGCTGGCCGAAATGCCGCTATGGGCGCAGGCCATCGTCTTTCTCGTGGTATCCGACTTCCTGCTGTACTGGTTCCACCGCATGTATCATGGCGGCGGGTTCTGGAAATACCACGCGATTCATCACTCTTCGGAAGATCTGGAGTGGATCTCCGCGGCGCGCTTTCATCCGGTCAACCTGTTTCTCGGCACGGTCGCCGTCGATGTCGTGCTGTTGATGGCCGGCATCTCGCCTAACATCATGCTGTGGGTTGGCCCATTCACGACGTTCCACTCCGCCTTCGTGCACGCCAACCTGAACTGGACGCTGGGTCCGCTGCGCTACGTGATCGCCACGCCGGTGTTTCACCGCTGGCATCACACCTCAATGGCTCGCGGCGGCGACACCAATTTCGCCGGCACCTTCCCGGTCTGGGATATTCTGTTTGGTACCTTCCGGATGCCGGAAGGTGAATTGCCGGACGATTACGGCGTCGATGGCGAACCGCTGCCCACTGCGTTCGGCGGCCAGTTGATCTATCCCTTCAAGCAGTGAAGGCGGGCCTGACGGCCGCAACCTCGACGGTCATCGCGCGGCTTGACCGAGAGATCTGGTTGCAACGGCAGCGGTGAGAAAAGCCGCCTCAACTTCGTCTGTTCGGGCACCTAACTGGCGGGCGATGACAACGGGATTCCAAAGCTCGCATCTCTTTTGCAATCTCCTGTTCCCGTTTGCTCTTCCTTCACCAATTAACGTCAGATTTGCCATGTCGGGCGTCGGCACCGCTGCGTATCTGCTTTTGCCGGCCTTGTTCGTCCCGGAGTACAGAATGTCGTTTTTGTTGCGTAAGCGCGTGCGCGCGCTGTTATTGCTCCCACCGCTCGCGGCGGGGATGTTGCTGACCCCGGCCGTGGTGGCGGCGCCGGTCGATGACCTGATCGCGGTCAATGTCGATCAGGCCACGCTGGTCAAGTTTCCCGGCCAGATCGCCACCATCGTGGTCGGCAATCCGCTGATTGCGGATGTCACCTTGCAGCCGGGGGGCCTCGTCGTCGTCACCGGCAAGGGCTACGGCGCCACCAATGTGATCGCCATCGATCGCCGCGGCCAGGTGCTGATGGATCGCATTATCCAGGTGCAGGGCCCGAGCGACAAGGTGGTGACGGTCTTCCGTGGTGTCGAGCGCGAGTCCTATAGCTGCACCCCTGTGTGCCAGCGCCGCGCGACGCTCGGCGACAGCGACGGTTTCTTCAACACGACGATGGGGCAGGCGGGTTCGCTGAGCACATCGGCCGGCGCTGCCGCGGCACCGAAGACCAATTGATCCGGCGATGCGAGCGCGTGCGAACGGTCCGGCCGGTGCGTCGGATCGTGGTTAACATGGCGATAACGGCGCGTGACAGGTCGTCTGTGTCGCTGGAAACACTTCCACAATCAGTTTGCGGTAATCTTGGCGCCAGACAATCACGGTAGTTCAGGGTTTACTGATGCTTTTACCGATCATCTCGATCTCGGCGTCCGGCCGCACGGTGCGCGGCTTCGGACGGGACCGGCGCGGTTCTGCCGCCGTCGAGTTTGCGATCGTTGCGCCGGTGTTCTTCGCGCTGATCTTCGCCATCATTGAAACGGCCATCGTGTTCTTCGCCGGCCAGGTTCTTGAGACCGCGGTGCAGGACAGCGGACGCACATTCTTCACCAGCACGGCGATGTCGAAATCGGCCTATGAAACGGCGGTCTGCGACCGCGTCAAGGTGTTGATGGACTGCACGAAGCTGCGCAACGATGTGCAGACCTATGCGGCGGGCGCCGCCTTCACGATTGCCGATCCGATCGATGCCAACGGCAAATTCGTCGACAGCTTCAGCTACAACCCGCCGGCTACGACCGACACGACCAGCACCGTGGTGGTGCGTTCGTTCTACCAGTGGCCGCTGTTCGTGACAGGTCTTGGCTACAACATCGCCAACATCAACCGCGGCGGCACCAGCCAGTCGCGCCTGCTGACGGCGACAGCCGCATTCCGTCCGCAATGAGAGCCGGGATCATGGTCAGGTCTGTTGCATCGTGCTGCCGGATTTCGCGCTGTCTGAGACGCCTGGCGGCGGACAATTGCGGTATCGCCGCGGTTGAATTTTCCATGATCATGCCGCTGATGATCTTGATGTTCTTCGGCATGATCGACGTCTCGATGGGGGTCGGCGCAGATCGCAAGGTCACGATCATCGCGCAATCGATGGCAGATCTGGCCTCGCGCTATACCAAGGTTACCGACACCGACTTCACCAACTTCTTCACGATCGGTGATGCGGTGCTGACGCCCTACACCGCTTCGGCGCTCACGGTCACGATCAGTCAGGTCTATATCGACCCGACGACCGGTACCGGAAAAATCTACTGGAGCAAAGGCGATGCAGCGCGCACGGTGAATTCGGCGATCACGGTGCCGACGGGGCTGATCGGGAAAGACTCATCGAACAACGTGCTGGCGAACCAGTACCTGATCCTCGCCGAGGTGAGCTACGTCTACAAGCCGATCATCGGTTACGTCGTGCCGAAGGCCGGCATTACGCTCAGCGAGTCGACCTACACCCGGCCGCGACAGTCGGCCTGCGTGTTTTATTCGGCGGCCAACGACTGCAAGTAATTTGCGCCGCGGATGCGGGCAAACGCATCAATAGCAAAAGGCCGCACTGCAAAGCGCGGCCTTTTGTACATGTCGATGACTTCACGCAGCGGCAGCCGCGGAGTTCGTTTAGCCGGCGGCGCGCAGGTTGTCGGCCGAAGACTTGCCAGAGCGACGATCGGCAACGATTTCGTAGCTGATCTTCTGGCCTTCACGCAGGGTGCCCAAGCCGGCACGCTCGACAGCGCTGATGTGCACGAACACGTCGTTGCCGCCGTCATCCGGCTGAATGAAGCCGAAGCCCTTGGTCGCGTTAAACCACTTCACAGTTCCCATGCTCACGGGGGTAGTCCCTTCTCAATAAACTTTAGTAGTAGCCGGCGCCCCTCTCCGGAGGGCGCGCAGGCTGGTGACATCGAATTTTTGGAAGGGTCGTCAGTCTAGACCGGCTGCACCGGGGGATAGATAATGTCGTCCGGCCGAAAATCGATTGACAGATGTTAAGCGAAGCGGGCGGTCAAGACAATCCTGACGCGCATGATTTTTTGATAGCGCACGAACAGTCGCGCCTCCCACGAAAAACCGCGCGCGACACAGGGTGCCACGCGCGGTGTAGTTGTTGTGCAGTGCAAGCTAGGCGTCGCGCGCGTTAGCGTACTTAGCGCCGGCGGAACTGGCCGCGCGGCGGAGCGCCACGCGGTGCGCCGCCGCCGGGACGTTCGTCCTTGTGGCGGAAGATCAGCCGGCCCTTTTCGAGATCGTAGGGCGACATCTCGATCGTCACGCGATCACCCGCCAGCGTCTTGATGCGGTTCTTTTTCATCTTGCCTGCGGTGTAGGCGACGATTTCGTGTCCGGCATCCAGCTGCACGCGGTAGCGCGCATCCGGAAGGATTTCGGTCACCAGTCCTTCGAACTGGATCAGCTCTTCTTTGGCCATTCGTTAGCTCCAGATCGATCGTGTGTTAGCGCGGACGCTGGGTGCGGTTCGGCGTGGTATTGGGTCGGCTCTCGCGATGCAGGAAGGCAACGCCCTGCATCCCTTCTTTCGGTGCAGCGCCGGCCTGGGTGGCCGGACGTGCGGTCGGTTCGTGCCGCGCGTTGTCGCGGTTCGGTTGCGGTGCGCCGCCATTGCCGCCGCCCGGGGGGCGACGACGGTTGCGCGCGTTCTGGCCAGGCGCGCCGTCATTGCTGCGCGGTGCGGACGGGCGCGAATTGCGGTTCTGACCGCCACGGTTCTGGGAGGGCGGCGGACCCACGTCGTTGCGACCGGGGGTGCGGCGATCTTCCTTAGGCAGCGAGATGCGGATCAGCTTTTCGATATCGCGCAGATACGCCATTTCCTCGCCGGAGCAAAGCGAGATCGCGATGCCCTCGGCCCCGGCGCGCGCGGTGCGGCCGATGCGGTGGACATAGGTCTCGGGGATGTTCGGCAGGTCGAAATTGACGACATGGGTGATGCCGTCGACGTCGATGCCGCGGGCGGCGATATCGGTCGCCACCAGCGTCTTGATTTCCCCGCTGCGGAAATTCGCCAGCGTGCGCTCGCGATGGTTCTGCGACTTGTTGCCGTGGATGGCGTCGGCGCGGATGCCGGCGCGCTCAAGGCCCTTCACGACCTTGTCGGCGCCGTGCTTGGTGCGGGTGAAGATCAGCGCGCGGTTGACGGTCTCGGACTTCAGGATCTGCGCCAGGATGGTCGGCTTGGCGGAGTGATCGACCTGGATCACGCGCTGGGCGATGCGCTCCACGGTGGACGCCACCGGGGTCACGGCGACGCGGGCGGGGTCCTTCAGCATCGATTCGGCGAGCTCGGCGATGTCCTTCGGCATGGTGGCCGAGAAGAACAGCGTCTGGCGCTTGATCGGCAGCTTGGCGACGATTTTGCGGATGTCGTTGATAAAGCCCATGTCGAGCATGCGATCGGCTTCGTCGAGCACCAGGAACTCAACCAGGTTAAGTTTCAGGCCGTTGCTCTGCACGAGGTCGATCAGTCGGCCGGGGGTGGCGACGAGGACGTCGACGCCCTGCATCAGCGAGCGCACCTGGCGGCCCATCGGCACGCCGCCGATGGCGAGTGCGGAGGTAAGGTGCATGTGGCGGCCGTAGGCGTTGAAGCTCTCTAGGATCTGGCCGGACAGTTCGCGGGTCGGGCTGAGCACGAGCACGCGGCAATGCTTGGGCTGCACCTTGATGCGGTCGAGCAGCAGGCGGTGCAGGATCGGCAGCGCGAAGGATGCGGTCTTGCCGGTGCCGGTCTGGGCGATGCCGATGACGTCCTTGCCGGTGATGGCGATCGGGATGGTCTGCGCCTGGATCGGGGTTGGGGTGGTGTAGTTTTCTTCTTTAAGCGCACGGGTAATGGGCTCGGCGAGGCCGAATTCCTGAAAGGTGGTCAAAAGATAGGTCTTTCCATCATGAAAGCAGGCGCCCGGCCATCAGGCCAGGAGCGCGCGAGGGGTGTCTGGAGACACCCGCGTGTCTGGGGCGTCGTTTAGGTTGGCTGAAGGGGCAAGCCAGAAACCGTTGGACGGGATCAGTACACGCGGCTCGCATAGACCTGATGATTCTCAAGGTCGTGTTGGTCATATGGAACAGGAACGCGGCGTTTTCAAGGTCAATCGAGGCAGTAGCCGATCCAGCGACAAAATACCGCTGCACGAAATTTATACAAACGTGCATTATTGCAAGTTTTTTGGTCCGCCTGCCTTGGCGGCGTTCAGAGTATGAGCGCAAAAATTAGGCACGCAATCGTCGCGGGACTCGCCGGATCGCGGAATTACCAGCAGTCACAAAGCGATAACGCGCAGAATGGCGATGGCACACTTCTTGCCATTCCCTTGACGCATCGGCCGTGGGGCCGGTCCGCAAACATTTACGTCTGCGTCAGGGAGATGAACGCACATGATCACCAATTTGACTCACGCCATAGCCGGGCCGCTCACCCGGCGCCGCGCCTTGGCGGCGACCGCGGGCCTTGTCCTCGGCCTTTCGGCCTTCTCGCCCGCCATGGCAGCAGACGACACCATCAAGGTTGGCGTGTTGCACTCGCTGTCGGGTACGATGGCGATCTCCGAGACGACGCTCAAAGATACGGTTCTGTTCATGATCGATGAGCAGAACAAGAAGGGCGGCGTGATGGGCAAGAAGCTCGAGGCCGTGGTGGTCGATCCCGCCTCGAACTGGCCGCTGTTTGCCGAGAAGGCGCGTGAACTGATCACCAAGGACAAGGTCGCCGTGGTGTTCGGCTGCTGGACCTCGGTGTCGCGCAAGTCGGTGCTCCCGGTGTTCAAGGAATTGAACTCGGTCCTGTTCTACCCCGTGCAGTATGAGGGCGAGGAATCCGAGCGCAACGTGTTCTACACCGGCGCGGCTCCCAACCAGCAGGCGATCCCCGCGGTCGATTACCTGATGAAGGACGAAAAGGTGAAGCGCTGGGTGCTGGCCGGCACCGACTACGTCTATCCGCGCACCACCAACAAGGTGCTGGAAGCCTACTTGAAGTCGAAGGGCGTCAAGCAGGAAGACATCATGATCAACTACACCCCGTTTGGCCATTCGGACTGGCAGACGATCGTCGCCGACATCAAGAAGTTCGGCTCGGCGGGCAAGAAGACCGCGGTGGTCTCGACCATTAATGGTGACGCCAACGTGCCGTTCTACAAGGAACTCGGCAACCAGGGCATCAAGGCCAAGGACATCCCGGTGGTGGCGTTCTCGGTCGGTGAGGAAGAACTCGCCGGCATCGACACCAAGCCGCTGCTCGGCCATCTCGCCGCCTGGAACTACTTCCAGTCGATCAAGGACCCGGAGAACGAGAAGTTCATCAAGTCCTGGCAGGCCTTCACCAAGAACCCGAAGCGCGTGACCAACGATCCGATGGAAGCTACCGTCATCGGTTTCAACATGTGGGTGAAGGCGGTCGAGAAGGCCAAGTCGGTGGAAGCCGACAAGGTCATCGACACGCTGCCGGGCATCGAAGCCAAGAACCTGACCGGCGGGACCTCGAAGATGCTGCCGAACCACCACATCACCAAGCCGGTGTTCATCGGCGAGATCAAGGGTAACGGCCAGTTCGACGTCGTCTGGAAGACCCCGGGTCTGGTGGCCGGCGACGCCTGGTCGAAGGAGCTCGAAGGCTCCAAGGACCTGATCGGCGACTGGGTCGGCAAGAAGTGCGGCAACTACAACACCAAGACCAACAAGTGCGGTGGTCAGGGCTCCTGATCCCGTCGTGATGGTCTGAGCAACGCGGGACCGTCTTTGCCCGTCATTGCGAGGAGCATCTGCCGTGGCTCGCAGAGCCACGGCAGATGCGACGAAGCAATCCAGTCCTTCTTCCTTGCGGCTCTCTGGATTGCCGCGTCGCTTCGCTCCTCGCAAAGACGGGGGCGCGATCCGTCGTTTGATGAGTTACTCCCGAGCAAACTGGAGAAGGCGGCAGTGTCGCCGCCTTCTTTTTTCTCCCGTCCGGGGTCATAAAGTGCATAATAAACTAGCCGCGCGTTTTCGCGTTCTGATCTGTGCCGTGCTTCTGATAGCCGCGTCTGCCATTCCCGCGCTGGCCGGTCCAATCGAGGACGCCGTCGCCAAATTCGCCAATGATGATTATTCCGACACCGACGACGCCATCGGCGTGATCGCCACCTCCGGCAACCCGCAGGCCTTCGCCATCATCACCGCGCTGCAGGACGGCCGGCTGATGGCCGACCCCGACAGCAAGAAAGTCTATCTCACCGACGCCGACGGCAAGAGCACCGACGTTGCAACCGGCGCGCCGGTCGCCAGCGTGCCCGACAGTGCCGCCGCGGTGCGCCTCAACAACCGCCTGCGTCGGACCATCGATGCGGCGCTGGGCGGGCTGACGCTGATGTCGCCGGATCCCGCCAAGCGGGTCGAAGCCGCGCAATCGGTGTTCAAGACCCATGACGCCGCGATGCTGCCGATTGTCGATCAGGCGCTGGAGAAGGAAACCGACAAAAAAGCGAAGCAGGCATTCATCGAGGCCCGCGCCGCCATCCTGCTGTTCAAGGAAGACGCCACCGACGTCGAGAAACTCGAATCGATCGCCGTCATCAAGGCGCGTGGCGACCAGGAAGCCCTGGCGCTGCTGACCGGGCTCGCCGGCGCCGAGCAATCGATCCTCGTGACCCGCAGCGCCGCCAGCGCCACCAAGGCGATCGAGAGCCGGCAGACGCTGTGGTCGATCGCCCAGAACGCCTGGTATGGCCTGTCGCTCGGCTCGGTGCTGCTGCTCGCCGCCATCGGCCTCGCCATCACCTTCGGCGTGATGGGCGTCATCAACATGGCGCATGGCGAGATGGTGATGATCGGTGCCTATGTCACCTTCGGCGTGCAGGAGATCATCCGCACATCCTATCCCGGGCTGTTCGACTATTCGCTGCTGATGGCGGTGCCGCTGGCGTTCCTGATCGCCGGCATCATCGGCATCGTCATCGAGCGCACCATCATCCGCTTCCTCTACGGCCGCCCGCTGGAAACGCTGCTGGCGACCTGGGGCCTGTCTCTGGTGCTGCAGCAGGCGGTGCGCACCATGTTCGGCCCGACCAACCGCGAGGTCGGCAATCCGTCCTGGATGTCCGGCGCCTTCGAACTCGGCCAGATCACCATCACTTACAACCGGCTGTGGATCCTGTGTTTCACGCTGGCGGTGTTTGCGATCCTGCTGGCGATGCTGCGCTATTCCAGCATCGGGCTGGAAATGCGCGCGGTGACCCAGAACCGCCGGATGGCGGCCTCGATGGGCATCGCGACCTCGCGCGTCGATGCGCTGACCTTCGGGCTCGGTTCCGGCATCGCCGGGATCGCCGGCGTGGCGCTGTCGCAGATCGACAACGTCTCGCCCAATCTCGGCCAGAGCTACATCATCGACTCATTCATGGTCGTGGTGTTCGGTGGCGTCGGCAATCTGTGGGGCACGCTGGTCGGCGCGTTTTCGTTAGGGATCGCCAACAAGTTTCTCGAGCCGGTCGCCGGCGCGGTACTCGGCAAGATCGCCATTCTGGTGCTGATCATCCTGTTCATCCAGAAGCGCCCGCGCGGGTTGTTCGCACTCAAGGGCCGGGCGATCGAAGCATGATGATGAATGTAGATATGAACGCCTGCCGTGACGCGCTGCTCTTCTCCCTCCCCCCTTGCGGGGGAGGGTCGGGGAGGGGGGTAACCCCAAGCGACGTCGCCTGTGGCAACCCCCACCCCCGACCCCTCCCCGCAAGGGGGAGGGGAGCCGGCCGTGCACTGTTGTGGAGTCCGCGCGTATGACCCCGCACATCCTCACCCGCTCGCTGGACCGTAGCGCCACGATCTTCCTGCTGATCGTGGCGTCCGTCGGCGTACTGCTGCCCCTGTCCAACCTGCTGCTGCCGGCCGATTCCATGTTCCAGGTGCCGACCTATCTGCTGGCGCTGTTCGGCAAATATGTCTGCTACGCGATCCTCGCGCTGTCGATCGACCTGATCTGGGGCTATTGCGGCATTCTCTCGCTCGGCCACGGCGCGTTCTTCGCGCTCGGCGGCTATGCGATGGGCATGTATCTGATGCGCCAGATCGGCCCGCGCGGCGTCTATGGCAATCCCGTCTTGCCGGACTTCATGGTGTTCCTGAACTACAAGGAGCTGCCGTGGTATTGGTACGGCTTCGACATGTTCTGGTTCGCGGCCCTGATGGTGCTGCTGGTGCCGGGCCTGCTCGCCTTCGGCTTCGGCTGGCTGACGTTCCGCTCCCGCGTCTCGGGCGTGTACCTCTCGATCATCACCCAAGCGATGACCTACGCGCTGCTGCTGGCCTTCTTCCGCAACGATTTCGGTTTCGGCGGCAACAATGGCTTGACCGACTTCAAGGACATTCTCGGCTTCAACGTGCAGGCCGATGGCACTCGAGCGGCTCTGTTCGCGTTGAGCTGCCTTGCTTTGATGCTCGGCTTCCTGATGTGCCGCGCGGTGGTGACGTCGAAGCTCGGCAAGGTACTTATCGCGATCCGCGATGCGGAATCGCGCGCGCGTTTTCTCGGCTACCGCGTCGAATCCTACAAGCTGTTCGTGTTCACGCTGTCGGCCTGCATGGCCGGCGTTGCGGGGGCGCTCTACGTGCCGCAGGTCGGCATCATCAATCCCGGCGAGTTCGCCCCGGCCAATTCGATCGAGGCGGTGATCTGGGTCGCCGTCGGTGGCCGCGGCACGCTGATCGGCGCGGCGCTCGGCGCCGTCGTCGTCAACTACGCCAAGACCGTGTTCACCTCAGGCGCGCTGGCGCCGTACTGGCTGTTCATGCTGGGCGCGCTGTTCATCCTGGTGACGCTGCTGCTGCCGAAGGGCATCATCGGTACCTTCAACGCCTGGTGGGAGCCGTGGAAGGCGAAGCGCGACACCGCCAATGAAGACAGCGCCGCCGCTGAAGACGGCGTCAGCAAACCCCGACCAGCGGAGTAGGGCGCATGACCATTACCGACACGCCTGAGCTTGTAAAGCCGACCTACCACGCGCCCGTGGCGGTCGATCCGCAGGTCGCCGCCCGCGAGGCCGAGGCGCGGCAGAAGCGCATCACCTCCGCATTGCTGTATCTCGACGGCGTCCACGTCTCGTTCGACGGTTTTCACGCCATCAACAATCTCTCGCTGGTGCTTGGCCCCGGCGAGATGCGCGCCATCATCGGCCCGAACGGCGCCGGCAAGACCACCATGATGGATATCATCACCGGCAAGACCCGACCGGACGAGGGCGACGTCTATTTCGACGGAATCCACGATCTCACGCTGCTCGACGAGACCGAGATCGCCAAGCTCGGCATCGGTCGCAAATTCCAGAAGCCGACGGTGTTCGAGAGCCAGAGCATCGAGGACAATCTGATGCTGGCGCTGAACGTCGACCACAGCGTGCGCGGCACGCTGTTCTGGCGCAACACACGGGCGCAGATGGAGCGTATCGGCCGCGTGCTGGAAACCATCCGCCTGACCGATTCCCGCCACCGCCTTGCCGGCAATCTCTCGCACGGCCAGAAGCAATGGCTGGAGATCGGCATGCTGCTGGCGCAGGATCCGAAACTGCTGCTGGTCGATGAGCCCGTCGCGGGGATGACCGACGTGGAAACCCACCAGACCGCCGAACTGCTGAAGGCAATCAACCGCGACAACAAGACCGTGGTGGTGGTCGAGCACGACATGACCTTCGTGCGCGAACTCGGCGTCAAGGTGACGTGCCTGCACGAAGGGACGGTGCTGGCGGAGGGCACGATCGATCAGGTCTCGACCAACGACCGCGTCGTCGAAGTGTATCTGGGAAGATGACAATGCTGAAGGTCGATAATATCAGCCTGTATTACGGCGCGGCGCAGGCGCTGCGCGGCGTCACGGTGGCGGCGGAGCCCGGCAAGGTGACCTGCGTTTTGGGCCGCAACGGCGTCGGCAAGACCTCACTGCTGCGTGCGCTGGTCGGCCAGCAGGCGATCTCGTCGGGCTCGATCACCTTCGACGGCCAGGACATCTCGGCGCTGAAGCCCTATGAGCGGGCGCGGCGCGGTATCTCCTTCGTGCCGCAGGGCCGCGAGATCTTTCCGCTGCTCACGGTCGAGGAAAACCTCAAGACGGGTTACGCGCCGCTGAAGCGGGCTGATCGCCATATTCCCGACGACGTGTTCTCGCTGTTTCCGGTGCTGAAATCGATGCTTGGCCGGCGCGGCGGCGACCTGTCGGGCGGCCAGCAACAGCAACTCGCGATCGGCCGCGCGCTGGTGATGCGGCCGACGCTGCTGCTGCTGGACGAGCCGACCGAAGGCATCCAGCCCTCGATCATCAAGGACATCGGCCGCGCGATCACCTACCTGCGCAGTCTCGGCACGATGTCGATCGTGCTGGTCGAGCAATATCTCGACTTTGCCTGCGAGCTCGGCGACAATTTTGCGGTGATGGACCGCGGCGTGGTGAAATTCGCCTGCGATCGCTCGACGCTGGATCCCGCCGAGATCAGCCGGCAGATGGCGCTGTGATCCATCCGCTGTATGATGCGGGCGGAGACAGCATGGCCATCGATTCCCCCGACGCATCATCCGCGATCTTTGCCGCCAACCGCGCCCGCGGCGCGGTGACCTTCGACGTGCAACTGATCGACGGCAAGACCCGCCGCCGCCAGTTGCATGAATCCGGCTCGCTGCGCGTTCGCTTCCCGTCGCCGGAGGATCACGGCCTGTCGGCGATGTTCGTCAACACGGCGGGCGGTGCTGCGGGCGGCGATCGCTTCGATATCGATATAGCGGCGGGGGAGGGCACCCGCCTGACCGTCAGCACCGCCGCGGCCGAAAAAGTCTATCGCTCGCACGGCCCCGCAGCCGAGATCAACATCAGGCTGACGGCCGGCGCCGATGCACACCTCGCCTGGCTGCCGCAGGAGACCATCCTGTTCGATCGCTCCCGGACTGAGCGTTCGATCGACATCGACCTCGATGCCACGGCCTCGCTGGTCGTCTGCGAGATCGTGATCTTCGGCCGCGCCGCGATGGGCGAAAAGATGCTGTCCGGCGGCTTCGTCGATCGCTGGCGGCTGCGCCGCGGCGGCCGTCTCGTGTTCGCCGAAACCGTTCGGCTCGACGGCGACCTCGGCGAGAAACTGGCAAGGCCGGCGATCGCCAATGGCGGCCTCGCCATCGGCACCGCGCTGATCGTGCCCGGCGACGAGGCGCTGGTGGAGCGCATCCGCGAGGCGTCAGATGGGTTCGGCGGAGAGGTGGGAATCTCCTCGTGGAACGGATTTGCAATGGCCCGTTTCTGTGCGCAAGATGCGGCCAAGCTACGCACCGACATGATGAAGGTCCTGGCGCGCTCCGGCGCGGCGCTGCCGCGGCTGTGGCTGAACTAAACATGCAAGTCGAGTAGGCCGATGAATCTGTCCCCCCGCGAAAAAGACAAGCTGCTGATCTCGATGGCCGCGATAGTCGCGCGCCGAAGGCTCGAGCGCGGCGTCAAGCTGAACCATCCCGAGGCCATCGCGATCATTTCCGACTTCATCGTCGAAGGCGCCCGCGACGGCCGCACCGTCGCCGAGCTGATGAAGTCCGGCGCCGAGGTCATCACCCGCGCGCAATGCATGGACGGCATCGCCGAAATGATCCACGACATCCAGGTCGAGGCCACCTTCCCGGACGGCACCAAGCTGGTCACCGTCCACGAACCGATCCGATGAAGGAGCCTGCCATGGCCGACGCCCCGTCGAAGCCGAGCTGGAAGGACCTTGCCGAGTTCGACCTCAGCGATCCCGAGAGCGCGCTGGCGCTGGTCGAGCATTTTCACGGTGAGTGGTATAATGGCGGTTTCTCGCAATTGTTCGCGAACTGGAATCGCGCGGATATCGTGCTGATCCCCGAGGCGCTTAGAATCGTCGGCGCGCCCGAGGCCGCGCCGGTCGTCGAGGCCGCGATCGCTTTGTTTCCTGACGATCAGGACGACTGGCGCGATATCGCGCTCAAGGCCATGCTGGATCCGGCAAGTCCGCTCGGCAACAAGCTATGGGATCTGAACGGCTCGCTTGGCGATCTCGAGGATGTCATCCAGCAGGCCGCCGAGGCGTTCGAACTGAAGCTCAGCGAAGACGAAGATCTGTAAAGGACCGACCATGATCCCCGGTGAACTCTTCATTCAGGACGGCGAGATCGAACTCAACGCCGGCCGCGCGACCGTGACGCTGACGGTGGCGAATTCCGGCGACCGGCCGATCCAGGTCGGCTCGCACTATCATTTCTTCGAGACCAATCCCGGCCTGAAATTCGACCGTGCCCTTGCCCGCGGCATGCGGCTCGACATCGCCGCCGGCACCGCCGTCCGCTTCGAGCCCGGCCAGAGCCGCGACGTGCAACTGGTCGAGCTGGCCGGCAAGCGTGAGGTCTACGGCTTCCGCGGCGACGTGATGGGGAAGCTGTAGATGTCGGTCAGGATCAAGCGTTCCGTCTATGCCGACATGTTCGGCCCCACCACCGGCGATCGCGTCCGGCTGGCCGATACCGATCTCATCATCGAGGTCGAGAAGGACTTCACCATCTACGGCGAGGAGGTGAAGTTCGGCGGCGGCAAGGTGATCCGCGACGGCATGGGGCAGTCGCAGGCCACCAATGCCGAGGGGGCGGTCGATACCGTGATCACCAACGTGCTGATCGTCGACCACTGGGGCATCGTGAAGGCCGACGTCGCCATCCGCGAAGGCTATATCTGCGCGATCGGCAAGGCCGGCAATCCCGACATCCAGCCCGGCGTCACCATCAATGTCGGACCGGGCACCGACGTCATCGCCGGCGAAGGCAAGATCCTTACCGCCGGCGGCTTCGACAGCCACATCCATTTCATCTGTCCGCAGCAGATCGAGCACGCGCTGATGTCCGGCGTCACCTCGATGCTCGGCGGCGGCACCGGCCCGTCGCACGGCACCTTCGCCACCACCTGCACGCCCGGCCCGTGGCACATCGGGCGGATGATCCAGTCGTTCGATGCCTTCCCGGTCAATCTCGGCATCTCCGGCAAGGGTAACGCCTCGAAGCCCGCCGCGCTGATCGAGATGATCCATGCGGGGGCCTGCGCGCTGAAGCTGCACGAGGACTGGGGCACCACGCCGGCCGCGATCGACAACTGCCTGACCGTCGCCGACGACCATGACGTGCAGGTGATGATCCATTCCGACACGCTGAACGAATCCGGCTTCGTCGAGGACACCATCAAGGCCTTCAAGGGCCGTACCATTCACGCCTTCCACACCGAAGGCGCCGGCGGCGGGCACGCGCCGGATATCATCAAGGTCGCCGGCCTGCCGAACGTGTTGCCGTCCTCGACCAATCCGACGCGGCCGTTTACGCGCAACACGATCGACGAGCATCTCGACATGCTGATGGTCTGCCACCATCTCGATCCGTCGATCGCGGAAGATCTGGCGTTTGCCGAAAGTCGCATCCGCAAGGAAACCATCGCCGCCGAAGACATCCTGCACGATCTCGGCGCGCTCTCGATGATGTCGTCGGACAGCCAGGCGATGGGCCGGCTCGGCGAGGTCATCATCCGGACCTGGCAGACCGCCGACAAGATGAAGAAGCAGCGCGGGTCCTTGCCGCAGGACAACGGCAACAACGACAATTTCCGCGTCAAGCGCTATATCGCCAAGTACACGATCAACCCTGCGATAGCGCATGGCGTGTCGAAACTGATCGGCTCGGTGGAGAAGGGCAAGCTCGCCGATCTCGTGCTGTGGTCGCCGGCGTTCTTCGGCGTCAAGCCGGATCTGGTGATCAAGGGCGGCATGATCGTGGCGGCGCCGATGGGCGATCCCAACGCTTCCATTCCGACGCCGCAGCCGGTGCACTACCAGCCGATGTTCGGCGCCTTCGGCCGCGCGCTGACGCAGTCGAGTTTCGTGTTCACCTCGGGGGCGGCGATCTCGAACGGGCTGCAGGCCAGGCTCGGCACGCAGAAGGCGCTGTATGCCGTGGAAAACACCCGCAGCGGCATTTCGAAGAAGAGCATGATTCACAATGACGCGACGCCGGACATCGAGGTCGATCCGGAGACCTACGAGGTCCGCGCCGATGGCGAGTTGCTGACCTGCGCGCCGGCCGAAGTGCTGCCGATGGCGCAGCGCTATTTCATGTATTGAATGCCGCTTGTGGCTTCCCTTCCCCCTTGTGGGAGAGGGTGGCCGCGCGCCAGCGCGGACGGGTGAGGGGTGTGTGGCGCTTTGTAGTTACCCCTCATCCGTCGCGGGCTTCGCCCGCGCCACCTTCTCCCACAAGGGGAGAAGGAAGAAAGCGGTGGCACGTCCTGCGCGCAACAAGCCCCCTTCAATCCCGCGCCATAACCCCCTAAGGTCCGCCCCGGCCGTCTCAGTGCCACAACAGAACCGGGAGCATTCGCCTTGATCTACGTCGTCGCCACCCTGACCGTGAAACCCGAAACACGGGCCGAACTGATTGCCGCCGCTACCGCCTGCATCGCCGAGACCCGCAAGGAAGCCGGCAATATCGCCTATGACATGCATGAGAGCATCACCGACCCGACCAAGATGGTGTTTGTCGAACAATGGGAAAACGCCGAGGCGCTGGTGCCGCATCGTCAGATGGAGCACATGAAGGCATTCGGGCGCGTCGCCGTAAAATGCTTTGCCGCGCCGCCGAAGATCGAGATCATCACCCCCGCCGATGTCGTCGTGCGATAGGACGCGCCGGCGCGGATTTACAAGAATGAGAGTATGACCATGATCCGCGCCACCGACGTCAAGGGCCAGCACCCGTTCAAGGAAGCCGCAGCCGACACCGTCGTGCTCGATTTCGACGATCGGCATCGCCGCCGCATGGCGATGACCGGCACCCGCGGGCTCGAGTTCCTGCTCGACCTCGAAACCGCCATCGCGCTGCGAGGTGGCGATGCGCTGGTGCTGGAAGACGGCCGGCTGGTCGAGGTGGTCGCTGCCCCCGAGCCGCTGATCGAGATTCGCGGCACCGAGCCCGCACATCTGGTTCGCATTGCCTGGCACCTCGGCAATCGCCATTTGCCGACGCAGATCACCGCCCGTGGCCTGCGCATCCGCCGCGACCATGTCATCGAGGACATGGTGAAGGGCCTCGGCGCCCGCATCATCGAAATCGAAGCGCCATTCGATCCCGAAGGCGGTGCCTATGCGGTGGTCGCGGAAATTCATGACCATTCCGGCCATGGTCACGCGCACCACGATCACGGCCACCATGGCCACGATCACGGCAAGCACGACCACGCGGGCCACGATCACGCCGCACACGCGCCCGCCGAGCATGTTCACGACGAACATTGCGGCCATGACCATGGGCATCACGGCCATTCCCATGCTGATGACCACAAGTAGCCCGGCAAAAATCCCCGCCGTGCTGTCGACCGACGACGGCGCGGCGCTGTACCGGCTGATGACCTGGCTGTCACCGGCGTTTCCGGTCGGCGCCTTCTCTTATTCCAGTGGTATCGAATGGGCGGTGGAAGCCGGCGACATTACCGATGCGACCAGCCTGCAGGACTGGTTGTCGGCGATGCTGACCGACGGCTCCGGCTTCTGCGACGGCGTGTTCCTGGCCCATGTGCATCGCGCGGTTTCGGGCGGCGATAACGTGGCGCTGCGCCACATCGCTGAACTCGCTGCGGCCTTCGTGCCCTCGAAGGAGCGCCAGCTCGAGACGACGTCGCAGGGCCGGGCCTTTATCGAGATCGCGCGCAGCGCATGGAGCCATCCGGGCCTGGAACGCCTGATCGACGCTTGCGATGGCGCCATCGTCTATCCGGTCGCGGTTGGCCTCGTCAGCGCCGCGCATCAGATTCCGCTGGCCGCCACCATGCACGCCTTCTTTCATGCGGTGACCTCGAACTGGATTTCCGCCGGCGCCCGCCTGGTGCCGCTCGGCCAGACCGACAGCCAGCGCGTGCTGGCGGCGCTCGAGCCCGTCGTGGTCGCGACCGGCGCCCGCGCGCTGACAGCTTCGCTCGACGACCTCGGCGGCGCCACCTTTCGCGCCGATCTGGCCAGCCTGCGCCATGAGACGCAGTATACGAGGCTGTTTCGGTCATGATGTCCGCGGTAGCCCGGATCAAGCGTAGCGAAATCCGGGGCCGTCCTATCCATTGAAATGCTTTTTCCCGGATTGCGCTACGCTCCATCCGGGCTACGATCAACGCATCAAACCGAAAGAGCCTCTGACATGTCCTCGTTTCACGGCCCATTGCGCGTCGGTATTGGCGGTCCTGTCGGCTCCGGCAAGACCGCGCTGATGGACCTGTTGTGCAAGACCATGCGCGAGCGTTACGACATCGCGGCCATCACCAACGACATCTACACCAAGTGGGATGCCGAATTCCTGGTGCGCTCGGGGTCGCTGACCGCCGACCGCATCGCCGGCGTCGAGACCGGCGGCTGCCCGCATACCGCGATCCGCGAGGACGCGTCGATGAATCTGGCGGCCGTCGCCGACATGCGCGCCAAATTTCCGGATCTCGACATGGTGCTGATCGAATCCGGCGGCGACAACCTTGCCGCCACCTTCTCGCCGGAGCTGGCCGACCTCACCATCTATGTGATCGACGTCGCGGCCGGCGACAAGATCCCGTCAAAGGGCGGGCCGGGCATCACCCGTTCCGACCTGCTGGTGATCAACAAAATCGATCTGGCGCCGCATGTCGGAGCGTCGCTGGAAAAAATGGATACCGACGCCAAACGGATGCGCGGCGCGCGCCCGTTCGTGATGACCAACATGAAGACCCAGGATGGCCTGGATCGCATCATTGCCTTTATCGAAGCGAAGGGCGGGCTGAAGGCCAGGGCCGCGTGAATGGTGCCGACTGCAGGTAATTGCTTGCCATCGTCCGCAGATGTTCGGGACGGTCACTTCGTCAAGCCTGTCTGGGAACCCACATTAAATTCCGATCGATCTGGAACAAAGACATTTCGGCGTGATTGGGCTAACCCTAGCCGCGAATTGGCCGTTGCCAATGAGGCGCGGCGACGATTCCTTCATGACCACGGGCAGCCCGGCGTGCAGTTCATCAGCTATTTGTTTGGGATCGCCGCTCTGCCCGCGAACGGTGCATCTCATTCCGCCTGCTATATTCGGCCATGCCCGTGATCCGGCTGGGTTTCATCATCGGCTTCATGGCACTGGTCGGCGTGTTCCTGTCCGGCCTGTCGGCCTATCGTGTGCACAATCAGGAGCTGGCGATCGACGGCATTGCCTTGGCGCGTGCGGTCGATATCCACGCCAGCCTGGTGCAGGAGCGGCTGACCGAGCGGGAATTACTGGCGCGCGTGGCGTCCGGGCTGTTCCGTGCGCCCTCGGTCATGAAGGCCAATATGCTGCAGCCACTGCGGTCTTCGATCTATGCGTTCAAGACCGATTTCGTGCTCGCCAGCTGGATCGCCCGGCTGCAACCTGGCGAATTGCCAGCCGCCCGCGCTGAACTGGCGGCGGCCGGATTCCGCAATCCCACGACCCGCAATTTTGACGATAGGCCAATGGACCCGCAGGTGCTCGACGGGCCCGTCGATGTGCTGATGGATGTCGAGCCGCGCAATTCGGTCACCGAGGGTCTGACCGGTCGCGTCCTGAACGACAGCCCGACCCTGGGGCCGATGCTGGCGCGCGCGATGGCCGAAGCCCGGCCGGTGGCGTCCGATCCGGTGTCGCTGCTGGGGCCGAGCGGGCGGATCGGCATGGTGCTGGCCGCCCCCGTGCTGCAGGACGGCAACACGACGCCGGCCGGCTTCGTGTCGTTTTCCTACGAACTGGGCCCCCTGATGCTTGAAAACGACGATCTGTCGCTGTTTTCGGTGGCGCTGAAGGACCCGCGCAAGGAGGACAGCGAGCTGGTCGCGGACGAGCGCGGGGTGGTCACCGCGCGACCGCTGGTCGCCAACAAGCCACTGAGCATCCTGCGCAGCGTCAGCTTTGGCAGCCGCGACTGGTCGCTGGGCTACTACCCCAAGACGGACATCACGACGCGCGCGCAACGGTTGGCGCTGATCGTCGGAGCCATCGGGCTGGCGCTGACGGCGATCATCTGCGGCCTGTTTGGCTATGTCGCCTACAATAACCTTCGTCTCAGCCAGGAAGTGCAGCGGCGCATCGGCTTCGAGCGACGCCTCACCGCCGTGATCGACGAACTCAACCACCGGGTAAAGAATATTCTGGCGGTGATCCAGTCGATCGTGACGCGCACCCTGCGCCATGGCTCCGACCTCGATGTGGCGCGTGACCTGCTGATCGGCCGCATTCACGCGATGAGCAACGTGGTGTCATTACTGTCGGAGAGCCAGTGGCGGGGCGTCAATCTCAAGGGCCTGTTCGAGCCGCGCGCTATTCCGCGGGCGGACCGTATCGCCGTCACCGGCCCGGACATCACCGTCAGCGCCCGCGCCGCGCAGAGCTTGTCGCTTTTGTTCTACGAACTGGCCTCGCATTCCGATGAGGGGCACTCGCTGGTCGGCAAGCACCCGCACATCATTGCGCATTGGGAAATCAGCGGCGAGGGCCACGAGGCAACGTTCAACTTCCGCTGGGAAGAATTCAACACCTCCGAGGCGACGCGCCGGCCGGACAGCGATTTCGGCGTGGTGCTGCTCGACCGCGTGGCGCCGGAAGCCCTGGGCGGTACGGCGAAGCGGTACTTTACCGACGTGTCCTACGTCTATGAGCTGACCGCGCCGATGGACACCGTGATCGACATGACCGAGCGCGATCGCACCGGCGCGCTCGCCAAGCCGGTCAAGTAGCGCTTTTTCCTGACGCGAATCCCTTTATGGGAACCCGTGAGCACAGCTATTTCCCCGTCATTGCGAGGAGCACTTGCGACGAAGCAATCCAGCTCTTGTCGCGCTCGCGGCTTCTGGATTGCCGCGTCGCTTCGCTCCTCGCAATGACGTGGATAGGTCTGTGCTTCTTATCAGCGCCCGACAAAAAAAGCGGCCACCGAAGTGGCCGCTTTCCGTATTTGCGTAAGCTCTTGTCTAGCCGCCGCTGCCACCGATGACGGCGCGGATCGTGTTGTCCGGACCGAAATCATCGGTGCCGTCGACATAGAGCAGGGCGCTCAGCTTCGAGCGTGCGCGGTTGACGCGGCTCTTGATGGTGCCAACGGCGCAGCCGCAGATGGTGGCGGCGTCTTCATAGGAGAAGCCCGAGGCGCCAACCAGGATAAGCGCTTCGCGCTGGTCCTGCGGCAGCTTTTCCAGCGCCGCCCTGAACTCCTCGAACTCCAGATGGGCATTCTGAGCCGGCTGGGTCTTGAGCGTCTTGGCGTAGCTGCCATCGGCATCCTCGACCTCGCGCCGCCGTTTGCGGTAATCCGAGCGGAACAGGTTGCGCAGGATCGTGAACAGCCATGCCGGCAGGTTGGAGCCGACCTGGAACGAGTCGATGTTGGCCAGCGCGCGCAGCAGCGTTTCCTGGACCAGATCGTCAGCACGGTCGCCATTGCCGGAGAGCGAGATCGCGAAGGCGCGCAGGCTCGGCACCGAGGCCAGAATATCGTCGCGGAGAGAATCGGTGAGAGGCATTATTCGCCTCCATCGGTTTTAGTCGCCACGGCGGCCTTGGCGCCAGGTTCGTCCAATTTGCGGATCAACTCCGCGAACCGGTCCGGGACACCTTGACGCACCACGTCGTCATACATCGCGCGCAGCTGGTGCCCTATCCGGGACTGGATCTCGGAGTTGAGCCCACCCTGCTTTGGCTTCACATCTTTCATGACCCGTTCCACATTCCCCAAAGGTAAGCCCTTGGATTTCGAGAGTTTTTCTTGATTTTGAAGCTTTGGCGGCTTCTGTTACGGTGCTAATTCAAAGCCTCGCTGAAAGTTCCGAGCCCGTGGAACTTTCATGACGCTGGGGCGTAAACACGCATATCAGGGGAGCCGGGGGTGTCATTCCCGCACCTTGATGTTTGACTCAGAAAGATGGAGTGGGGATGTCCCGATCACAGCTCGTAGCTGAACATTTACCGCTGTTGCGGCGCTATGCCCGTGCCTTGACCGGCAATCAGGCATCCGGCGACGCCTATGTCGGCGCCATGCTGGAAGCGTTGCTGCAGGACCAGTCGCTGCTCGACGAGCAGCATGGACCGCGCGCCGGACTTTTCCGTCTGTTCACGCAGATCTGGAATTCCGTCGCCTTGAACGACGATCCCGAGGTGACGCCGTTTTCGTCGGCGTCCGAGCGTCGGCTGTCCAACATTACCGCGTTGCCGCGTCAGGCGTTCCTGCTGCTGTCGCTCGAAGGTTTCTCGGAAGAGGAAGTGGCTTTCATCCTCGACACCGACGTGGCCGAGACCCGCGTGCTGGCCGATACCGCCGGCCGCGAAATGGCTGCCGAGATCGCGACCGACGTGCTGATCATCGAAGATGAGACCTTCATTGCGATGGACCTCGAGAGCCTGGTGAAGAACCTCGGCCACAATGTCATCGGCGTGGCGCGCACCCATGCGGATGCGATCGCTCTGGCCAAGAACAAGAAGCCCGGCCTGATCCTCGCCGACATCCAGCTTGCCGACGGCAGCTCGGGTCTCGATGCGGTCAACGAATTGCTTCGGCTGTTCGAGGTACCGGTGGTGTTCATCACCGCCTATCCGGAGCGCTTCCTGACCGGCGAACGGCCGGAGCCGGCGTTCCTGATCTCCAAGCCGTTCCAGCCTGCGATGGTGTCAGCCGTCGCCAGCCAGGCGCTGTTCTTCCAGCGCAATTCGCGCAACAAGACACCGAAGGCTGCGGCTTCCTGAAGGCGCCGATCTGCGCGCTAGTCGAAGGGCGGTTGCTTGGCAGCCGCCCTTTTTCGTTTGGCATCGTTCGCTGAATGCTCGCTGGCGTTGGATTAACGACCCGTACGGGGCACTGGGGACCGATCGCTCACCGTTGAATTCGTACACACGGTTAAGTGATCCCGGGTGTAGAACCCGTTCCGAACCTGCCGCGTTGATCTGCCGACCACCACTTGATGGTCCCAGCAGCGCGAGGCGGCACATGTCTCACATCACCCGCGGAATTTTAGGCGGTACGGCCGTAGCCCTGTTGCTGGGAGCGATCCAGCTGGCATCCGGCAGCGATATGCGCGCCACGGCGGCGGTACCTGTCACAGCCATCGAAGCCAGCCAGATCAATGCGGAAGCCGTCAATCGCGGTGGAAAGTCGGACCGGGCACAGATCGCCACGATCCAGGACGGCAGCCGGACGGTGGCATTTCAGCTCCATGGCCTCCGCGACACCTCGCTGTTGGTGCGGATCTCTTCTCCGCCGGCGAAGGTTGAAAAACCCGTCGCGGCATCAGACGTCGTCAATGCGACGACATTCAAGGCGTCATCGAAGCGGTCTGCAGTGGCCTGCGAGCCGCCGGTGAGCGTGCTCACGGAAGTCGCCAGACTCCTCGAGCCGGGACGTTGCGTCACCTGATTGGTGTTACGCCTCGTCGCCTTCGCTCTCGCCCTCGGTCTCGTCGTCTGCCGGCTCTGCCTTTCGGCTCATGTAATATCCGTAAGCCACCCCCGCCACAGCCAATAGCGGGATCAGCCGGGTCAGCCCGATGGCCCGCACGATCGGCAGGGCGGTTGCCAACAGCATGGGATCGATCATCGGCGCGGAGGCGGCAGCTTCCCGGGCGCGCTGGGCTGCCGCCAGAGCGCGGGCCCTGGCTTGGCGCTTCTTCGTCATGTAGATGGCGGCGATCACGAGAGCGATGACCAGGAACAGGCCGGCAAGCGTCAAGCAGGCCTCGATCGCTCCATAGCGATGCAGAATGGCGATGAATATCGCGGCGCACACAAACGATAGCGTGACGAACAGTGCCAGGCCCGCCAGGGCGGCCAGCGACGTCATTCGCAGCGATGCGCCGGTGGAATTCTTCAAATCGTCGATCAGCCGCTGCAACATGGAATCCCCCTTGAAACCGATACCTCAAACGAACTGACGACGCCTTGCGGCGCCGTCAGGGCAGTCTGTCATATACGCAAATGGCGCGCCGGTGTCTCACGCCTTAGCGGCGCCAGGCGGCGCCGATCAGGATGCCAACGCCGAGCGCCAGTCCAACGGCCGCCAGCGGTCGCTGGTGGATAGCGTCTTCCACCGTCTCTTCCATCGAATAGGCCGCATCATAGGCGGCGTCATAGGCCTGACTGCCGCGCTCCTGCGCGTCCGACCACATCGAATCGGCATTGGAGCGTGCCTGCTTGAGGCCGCGACGGGCCTGTTTGCTGGCATCGCCGGCAAAGCTGTTGAGCACGTCGGTGATCTGGTCGGTGAGGGCGGAGATGTCATTTTTCACGGCTGATAAATCCTTTTCGAGGCGTGCATAGGTGGCTCTGTCTGTCAGGGTCTTCAATTTCTCTGCGCCGTCGATACGCATTGTCCGTCCCCTCGAGTTGATACTAATGCTGAAACGCCGGGTCGGGCCGGAAGTTCCATTCGTGAACCGGTCAATCCGGCGGCAACTGCGTCTTGTCGGTCGGCATCAAATGCTCCTTCAGGATCAGCCCGACGATCAGGATCGGCGACGCGAGGAAGCCGCCCATCGGCCCCCAGAGCCAGGTCCAGAAGGCTAGTGCAAGAAACACTGCCAGCGCATTGAGCTGCAGCCGCCGCCCGATGATAGCCGGCGTGATGAAGTGGCCCTCGATGAAGGTCAGTCCGACGAAAAGCGCGGCGGCGAGAAGGCCGGCGCCGAGCGTGGCGGAGGTGATGATGCCGACCGCCACCAGGATGACGAACATCGCGACCGGCCCGATGATCGGAAAGAAGTTCAGCGTCGCGGCGAGCGCGCCGAGGCCGGCGGGATTGGGCATTCCGGTGAGCGCGCAAATCAGGCCGGTGGCGATGCCGACGCCAAAATTGATCATCGTAACCGTGATCAGGTAGCCTCCCAGGCTGGTCTCGATGGCGTTGAGAATCCGAAGCGTGCGCAATCGCCATTCGTGATCGGCGAAGTTCATGATCATCGCGCGGCGCAGGTCCTTCCAACTGGCGATGAACAGCACCAGGATGGCGAAGAACAGGAGGAATTCGGTGAAGGTCGGCGACAGGAATTCCAGCGTCGGCTGCACCCAGTCGATCTTCGGCATTTCGAACCTGGTCGTCGCCAGCGTCTCGGAGCCGCCGAACAGCACCTGTATCTGGTGCCACAGCGCCAGCGGCCGGTCGAACACGTGCAGCTTGTCCTTGAGCAGCGTTCCCAGCTCGGGCAGCCGCGTGGTCCACTCCATCAGCGGCGCCGAGATCAGCCCGACGATGAAAGCGAGCCCTCCGGTAACGCCGATGACGATCAGCACCGCCGAGACCGCACGCGGGATGCCGCGCTTTTCCAGGAAGGTGGCGGCGGGAGACAGCATGGTGCCGACGATGAACGCGGTGACGATAGGAAGGAAAAACGCCTTGGCGACATAGAGCACTGCCACGACGGTGATAATCAGCATTGACACCAAGGCGAAGGCAACCACCTCGGCGCGGCGGATGACAGGTGGCTGATAGGCATTGCTGTCCGGAATAGGCGTGCCCGGGTGAGAGGACTCCGTCTTCTGCGCCGCGCTCATGGACGGTCTTTTAGAGCTATCGCTTTTCTTATCGGGCAACGTTCGAACTTTGCTCATCGGCGCGTTGCTCCGTTGCAGAGCAGAGCCCTCACTAGGGGATTGTTTGCCTGAGGCCCCATAACCGGCAATTCGATCGAAGGTTCCATCGCGAAATAGTGAGCATTGGCGAGGTTGACAGCGCGCGAAGCGCGTCCTTCGCGCGGAACTGTTCGGCACTGGCGTGGTTGTTTGAACAGTCATCATCATGACGCATCAACGGGGCCAATCATGTCGCAGGCATCTTCTCGAAATCAAAAGTTGTCGCTGCGGTCGGCCCCTGCGCTGGCTTTCGCAGCCGCGCTGGTTCTGGCGCCGACGCTGTGGTCGACCGGCGCATCCGCGCAGGTCATGAGCTACGCTTCGGCCCCGTCGAACGGCTTTCCGGAGCACGATGTGATGGATGCTCCGGAAGCAGGCGAGGATAGCTCGGCGACACCGGAACGTTTCCGCCGGACCGAAGTGTCTTTCAACAGCCGCGAAGCGCCGGGCACAATCGTGATCGATACCGCCAACACCTATCTTTACTACGTGCTCGGCAATGGTCGGGCGATGCGCTACGGCGTCGGCGTCGGACGCGAAGGCTTCACCTGGGCCGGCACACAGACCGTCAGCCGCAAGGCGGAATGGCCGGACTGGCATCCGCCAGCCGAGATGATTGCACGCCAGCCCTATCTTCCGCGTTTCATGGCAGGCGGCCCCGGCAACCCGCTTGGCGCACGTGCCATGTATCTCGGCTCGAGCATCTATCGCATTCACGGCACCAACGATGCATCGACGATCGGCAAGTTCGTATCGTCGGGCTGCATTCGTTTGACCAACGAAGACGTCGCGGACCTTTTCAGTCGCGTCGCGGTTGGCACCAGGGTGGTGGTGCTGCCGAAGTCGGGTCCAGCGCCGCGCTTCGAAGCGGTTCGTGATGTGCCGCGCGCGGCCAACTCGCCGCGTTCGGCCGACGGACGACAGGCCATGAACCTGTCGGCACCGTCGGTCTACTGAAGCTACGTACTCTCGGGGAGGTTCCATGCGCCGTTTTCCTGCACGAATGGCGTTGATCGCCTCTGCCGTTGCCTTTGCCATGCCATCGGCGACGCCGGTCCAGGCTCAGGATTTCTTCTCTGCCCTGTTTGGCGGAATTGTCGATGACCGACCGCCGCCTGCGCTGTCGCGGCCGTCCGGCAGTGAAGGGGGATATGGTGAGCGACGCGAGTCGCGCTCATCCTCGGGCGGGCGACAGGCGTTTTGCGTCCGTAGCTGCGACGGGCGCTATTTTCCGATATCAGCCACGGATAGCGCGTCGCGCGCGGCGTCGTGCACCAATTTCTGTCCGGCCAGTGAAACCACCGTCGTGTATGGAAGCGCCATCGATCAGGCCGCGACCGAGACGGGAAAACCGTATACGGCGCTTCCGAACGCGTTCAAGTATCGTACCGAGCTGGTGGCCGGTTGCACCTGCAACGGCAAAGATCAACTGGGACTGGCGCCCGTGAAGGTCGAGGATGATCCAACGCTGCGCAAGGGTGATATCGTTGCCGGCGCCGGCGGCCTGATGGTCACCAACCGCCCGGATAAACGAGGTGCATCGCTCAACATGTCACCGGCCCCGGAAGCGATCCGCGCCAAATTCGAGCGCCCAGTTCAGGAATAATCGGTTCCCTGCATGGAACTCGCGGTTTGCCTTGGTGTTGTCATGCATCGCACAACGCCACTGATGGCCGTGCTCATCTGAACCAAGCTGGGGAATTTCACTATGCTCGTCGGCGTCCTGATTACGTTTCTCGTCGTTATCCTGATCCTGTATCTGATCAACCTGTTGCCGATCGACGGTCGCGCCAAGCAGATCTGCCGCGTCGTGGTGATCATTCTCGGCGTGATCTCGCTGTTGAAATATATCGCGGTATTCTAGCCGCGCTGATCCCAGGTATGGCGATTACAACGAAAAGCCCCGGCAACTTGCCGGGGCTTTTTTGTTGGATCAGGCCAGCGCCTTCGCCTCGCGGCGCCGCGCGGTCAGGATGAACTCGGTGTAGCCGTTCGGCTGTTCGCGGCCCTTGAAGATCAGGTCGCAGGCGGCCTTGAAGGCGACGCCGTCGAAGCCCGGCGCCATCGGCTGATAGATCGCATCGCCGTCGTTCTGCTTGTCGACCACCATCGCCATCCGCTTCAGCGATTCCATCACCTGCTCGCGGGTTATGACACCCTGATGCAGCCAGTTCGCCAGATGCTGCGCCGAGATGCGCAAAGTGGCGCGGTCTTCCATCAGGCCGACGCCGTGGATGTCCGGCACCTTGGAGCAGCCGACGCCCTGGTCGATCCAGCGCACGACGTAGCCGAGAATGCCCTGGCAATTGTTGTCGATCTCCTGCTTGACGTCGTCCGGCGCCCAGTTCGACTGCGATACCGGGATTGTCAGGATCTCCGAGAGCTTGGCGCGCGGGCCGCCCTCGGCCAGTTCCTTCTGGCGCGCGGCGACATCGACCTGGTGATAATGCAGCGCGTGCAGCGTTGCCGCGGTCGGCGAGGGCACCCAAGCCGTGGTGGCGCCGGCGTTCACATGGGCGATCTTCTGCACCAACATGTCGGCCATCTTGTCGGGTGCGGCCCACATCCCCTTGCCGATCTGGGCATGGCCGGGCAACCCGTCGATCAGGCCGACGTCGACGTTCCATTCCTCATAGGCCTTGATCCACGGCGTCGCCTTCATGTCGTTCTTGCGGATCATCGGGCCGGCTTCCATCGACGTATGGATCTCGTCGCCGGTGCGGTCCAGGAATCCCGTGTTGATGAACATGATGCGCTCGGAGGCATTCTGGATGCAGGCCTTGAGGTTCACCGTGGTGCGGCGTTCCTCGTCCATGATGCCGACCTTCATGGTGTTTTCCGGCAGCTTCAGCATCTGTTCGACGCGGGCAAAGGTCTCGCAGGTCAAAGCGACTTCATCCGGGCCGTGCATCTTCGGTTTCACGATATAGACCGAGCCGGTGCGGCTGTTGCGCAGGCCGGTGGACTTCAGGTCGTGCATCGCCAGCAGGCCAGCGACCGCAGCATCCATCAGGCCTTCCGGGATTTCTTCGCCGGCCGAATCCAGCACGGCGTCGGTGAACATGTGGTGGCCGACGGCGCGCATCAGCAGCAGGCTGCGGCCGTGCAGGGTGATCTTGTCGCCGGCGACCGTCTTGTAGGTGCGGTCGGGGTTGAGCGCGCGGGTCAGCGTCTTGCCGCCCTTCTCGAAGTCGGCCGACAGCGTGCCGTTCATCAGGCCGAGCGTGTTGCGATAGACCAGCACCTTGTCGTCGGCGTCCACCGTGGCGACGCTGTCTTCCATGTCGAGGATGGTGGAGACCGCGGATTCGATGATCATGTCGGCGACCCCCGCGGCATCGTCCTTGCCGATGGTGTGGGCACGGTCGATCACGACCTCGATATGCAGGCCGTTGTTGACCAGCAGGATCGAGTTCGGCGAGGCGAAATCGCCGAGATAGCCGGCAAGCTGTGTGCCGTCCTTCAGCGCGGTCATGTTGCCGCTGTTCAGCTTCACGGAAAGCTGGCCGGCAACGATGCTGTATTCGGTGACGTCGGTGTGGCTGCCGGTGGCGAGCGGCACGGCCTGGTCGAGGAAGGCCTTGGCCCTGGCGATGACGCGATCGCCACGCGCCTTGTTGTAACCCTTGCCGCCGTCGGTCGGCTCATGCGGGATCGCGTCGGTGCCGTACAATGCGTCGTAAAGCGAGCCCCAGCGCGCATTGGCCGCGTTCAGCGCATAGCGGGCATTGGTCAGCGGCACCACGAGCTGCGGGCCGCAGATCTGGCCGATCTCGATGTCGACATTGGCGGTCTCGACGGTCTTGGTCGCCGGCTCCGGCAGCAGGTAGCCGATTTCCTTGAGGAAGGCGGTATAGGCGGCCATATCGAAGGCGCCCTTGTTGGCGCGATGCCAGGCGTCGATCTTCTCCTGCAGCGTATCGCGGAATTTCAGGAGTTCGCGGTTCTTCGGCCCGAGATCGCGGATGATGCCGGCGAGGCCGGCCCAGAACGCGTCCGGCTCGATGCCGGTCTTGGGGGCGGCTTCCTTGGCAATGAAGTCGAACAGAACGGGGGCGATCTGCAATCCGTGGGCGTCGATACGTTTCATGATTGGGTTTCTCGCGAAAGCGGCAATTCTGCTCTATTTTCAGGGAAAGCGACGTCAGAGACGCCCGCAGGCGGTCTAGAGGGCCCTTTTAGCGCCAAACACCCGCGGCTGAGAAGGGGGGCCAGGGCGGCGCTCCTCTTCCTTCTCCCCTTGTGGGAGAAGGTGGCACGGCCAAAGGCCGTCACGGATGAGGGGTTACTGGGCTCGGAGTTTGTGGATACCCCTCACCCGGCCGCGCTAACGCGCGTCCACCCTCTCCCACAAGGGGAGAGGGAAGGAAGAAAGTCTAATGCCCGGGCGGCCGGGCCAGCGGCACGTCGGTCTCGCGACCGATCCGCTCCAGCACGACCTTAATGACGATGGTGACCAGCGCCACGGCGGTCAGCACGGTCGCTGCGGCAAAGGCGCCGGCGACGTTGTAGTCCTGATACAACAGCTCGATCTGCAGCGGCAGCGTGGTTGTCTGGCCGCGGATGTTGCCGGAGACCACCGAGACCGCGCCGAATTCGCCCATCACCCGCGCATTGCACAGGATCGCGCCGTACAACATCGCCCAGCGCACATTCGGCAGCGTGACCCGCCAGAACGTCGCAAAGCCGGAAGCGCCGAGCGTCACCGCGGCCTCTTCCTCGTCGGTGCCCTGCACCTGCATCAAGGGGATCAGTTCGCGCGCCACGAAGGGCGCGGTGACGAACATCGAGGCCAGCACGATCGCCGGCAGTGCGAACATTACCTTCAGCCCGAAATAATCCAGCACCGGTCCGAACAGGCCCTGTGAGCCATAGACGAACAGGTAGGCCACGCCGGCCACGATCGGCGAGATCGAGTAGGGCAGTTCGATCAGCGCGATCAGCAGCGTGCGGCCGGGAAACACAAATTTTGTCACGGTCCACGCGGCGGCAAGGCCGAACAGGATGTTCATCGGCACGGCGATCAGCGCGGTGATCACCGTCAGCCAGATCGCGTGCTGGGTGCCGGGATCGGACAGGCTGCGGACGAACACGCCGACGCCCTGCGACAGCGCCGAGGAGACGATCAGTGCCAGCGGCGCCACCAGGAACAGCAGCGTCACGACGGTGACGATGCCGAGCACGACGCGGCGCGCCACCGGGCCGGCGCCGACCGGCGTCACCCTCCATTCGGTATGGGCGCGTTCCGAGACCGGCTTTTCCATCATGCGTCTCCCCGGCCGAGATAGCGCAGGTGCCAGGCCTGCACCGCATTGGTGATGATCAGCATGGTGAAGGCCATCAGCAGCATCACCACCGCGATGGCGGCGGCAGCCTCGTAATTGTATTCCTCCAGCCGGATGAAGGTGAGCAGCGCCACGATCTCGGTTTTCATCGGCTGGTTGCCGGCGATGAAGATCACCGCGCCGAATTCGCCGAGGCTGCGCGCAAACGACAGCGAGCAGCCGGCGAGAAACGCCGGGAAGATCGCCGGGAAAATCACCCGCCACAGGATCTGGAAGTCGTTGGCGCCGAGCGAGCGGCCGGCTTCCTCGACGTCGGAGCCGAGATCCTCGATCACCGGCTGTACCGTCCGCACCACGAAGGGAATGCTGGTGAAGGCCATCGCGATCGCGATGCCGAGCGGCGTATAGGCAACCTGCAGGCCCAGCGCATCGAGCGGCGCGCCGAACCAGCCGTTCTTCGAGAACAGCGCGGTCAGCGCCAGGCCAGCTACCGCCGTCGGCAGCGCGAACGGCACATCGACCAGCGCGTCGAGCAGCCGTTTGCCGGGAAATTCATAGCGCGCCAGCACCCAGGCCAGCAGCAGGCCGTAGACCGCATTGAACGCGGTGGCCGCCAGCGCCATCGTTACCGTGACCCGCAGCGCCGACAATGTGCGCGGTGAAGACATGATGCCCCAGAATTGCGCCAGCCCGACATCGGACGCCTTCAGGATCAGCGCGCACAGCGGCAGCAGCACGATCGCGCCGAGATAGAGGAAGGTGATGCCGAGCGCGAGCCCGAACCCTGGAATGACGCTACGTCGCAATGTGGGGAGGCCCTGTGGGTGAGAGGCGATGCAGCGTTTTCTTAACAGCAGTCGCAGGGTGGGCAAAGGCGCGCTGCGCCGTGCCCACCTCTGTTGTCATGATCGCGTAGGGTGGGCACGCTTCGCTTTGCCCACCCTACGCGATCATCGCTGGCGGTCACTTTCCGCCGAACAACAGATCCAGCTTCGCGCCGGCATTGAGATGCTCGGCATTGAGCTTGTCCCAGCCGCCGAATTCCTCTTCGACGCGGTACAGCTTGACGTCCGGGAACTTGTCCTTGTTCTTCGCCATCACGGCCTGATCGGCGACGCGGTTATAGCCCTTCAGCTCGATCGCCTGGCCTTCCGGCGAATACAGGAATTCGAGATAGGCGGTGGCGAGCGCGCGGGTGCCATGCTTGTCGGCATATTTGTCGACCACGGTGACCGGGAACTCCGCCAGCAGGCTGGTCGGCGGCACCACGACCTCAAACTTGTCCTTGCCTCCGGCATCTTTTCCAGAGAGATCGCGGATCGAGGAGGTTTCGGCCTCGAAGGTGATCAGCACGTCGCCGGTGCCGCGCTCAACGAAAGTGGTGGTCGCAGCCCGGCCGCCGGTGTCGAACACCGGCACGTTGGCGAACAGCTGCTTGATGAAGGCGTCGGCCTTGGCCTCGTCGTTAAACGTATGCTTGGCATAGGCATAGGCGGCCAGATAGGTGTAGCGCGCATTGCCGGAAGTCTTCGGGTTCGGGAAGATCACCTGCACGCCGGGCTTCACCAGATCGCCCCAGTCCTTGATGCCCTTGGGATTGCCCGCGCGCACCAGAAACGCCGGCAACGAGTAGTAGGGCGAGGAATTGTTCGGTAGCCGGGTCGCCCAGTCCTTCGGGATCAGCTTGCCCTTGTCGTACAGCACCTGCACGTCCGTCACCTGGTTGAAGGTGACGACGTCGGCCTCGAGGCCTTCCAGGATCGAGCGCGCCTGCCGCGACGAGCCGTTGTGCGACTGGTTGACCGTGATGTCCTGGCCGGTCTTGGCCTTCCAATGCTTGATGAAGGCCGTGTTGATCTCGGCGTAGAGCTCGCGCGCAATGTCGTAGGAGACATTCAGCAACGTGGTCGGCGCCTGCGCCCGGGCGGGGGCAACCGAGGCGGCGACGATGCTGACCGTGGCGGCGAGGGCGATGGCAAAACGGTTCACGAGGGATCCCCTTGTTGACGGCTGGGTGGGACCATTTGTCCCGGCCCGGATTGACGCGGCAGTTGGCTGAATCGTTGCATCGCAAGAGGTCCGTTCGCGCAGTCGCCAAGCCCGGCGATTGCGCTCGAGAATAAAACACCTGCTGCGCTTGGCGATTGAAGGCAAAAATTCTATAGTGCGGACGCGCCGAAGTAGAAATATAATTCTCTTTGCGTGGCCTGATCGATGGATATATAGAAAATAATTCCAGTCAACCCCGGAATCGGGGCAGCGGAGCGTCGATGCGATTTCTTCCGGTATTCCTCGATATGCAGGCCGGGCCGATCCTGTTGGTGGGCGCGGGTGAACTCGTGCGCGCCAAGCTGCGGCTGCTGCTGGCCGCCGGCGCCCGGATCCGCTGGTACGCGATCGACGGCAACCGCGACACCGCCGGGCTCGACGGCGTCGACCGTATCGAATTCGCCGACGGCGATCCGCTCGACGCCGACCTGTCGGGCCTGGTTGCCATCCTGTGCGCCGGGGCGGGCGCCGTGGGGGAGGCGATGTCTGCCCGGGCCAAGGCGATCGGCCTGCCGGTCAATGTGATGGACGATCTGGCCAATTCCACCTTCATCTTCCCGGCGATCGTCGACCGCGGCGATGTGGTGGTGGCGATCGGCACCGGCGGCTCCTCGCCCGTGGTGGCGCGCCGGGTCCGCGAAAGCATCGAGGCGCTGCTGCCGGCCAGGATCGGCGATCTGGCCTCCTTCATCGGCCGCTGGCGCAAGCCGATGTCGGCGCATCTCGCGGACATGTCGCTGCGCCGACGGTTCTGGGAGCGCATCGTCGATGGACCGATCGGCGCACTGGTGCTGGCCGGCAAGTCGCAGGAGGCGGAAGCCGCGCTGCAGGGGATCAAGGACCCGGTCGGCTATGCCGGCACCACCGTCACCGCAGCGACGCAGGGCCATGTCACTTTGGTCGGCGCCGGGCCGGGCGATCCCGATCTCCTCACCATCAAGGCGCTGCGCGCGCTGCAGGATGCCGACGTGGTGTTCTACGACGAACTGGTCTCGGCCGAAATTCTCGACCGCATCCGCCGCGACGCCTCGCGCATTCCGGTCGGCCGCCGCGTCGGCAAGCCCGGCATCGGCCAGGACGCCGTCAATAAATTGCTGATCGAGGCCGGCCGCGCCGGCCAGCGCGCGGTTCGGCTGAAGGGCGGCGACTGTTTCATCTTCGGCCGCGGCGGCGAGGAGATCGTGGCGCTGCGCGAGGCGGGCGTTGCCTTCTCCGTGATCCCCGGCATCACCGCCGGGCTCGGCGGCGCCGCGCAGTACGAAGTGCCGCTGACTTTCCGCCACGAGGCGCTGCGTCTGACCTTCCTCACCGCGCACAAGGCGCGTGACGCGGAAACCGTCGACTGGGGCGCGCTGACCGACGAGAAGATGACGGTCGTGGTCTATATGGGCATGACCGCCGCGCCCTCGGTGCGCGCCGGGTTGCTCGCCGCCGGCCGCTCGCCGCAGACGCCGGTCGGTGTATTCGCGCGCGTGACGCGGCCGGAATCGCAGGCCGCCGTCGGCACGCTGGAAAATCTGGTGTCGCTGGTCGCGCAGATTGATTCCGGTCCGGCCATCCTGATCATCGGCGATGTCGTGGCACATTCCGCGCCGTGGCGCGCCTCCGACCTCCCGCAACAGATTTCCGAACTTCTGGTAGCTGCCGAATGACCTCTCCGCTGCAACAAAAGATCAAGATCACCGGACCTTCTGTCGTCACCGCCAACCGCGCCGCGGATGGCGTGGTGATCTGGCGCAACGCCGCTTGCGGCTGGAGCACCGACCTGTCCGATGCCGTCGTGGTGCGTACCGCCGATGAGGCGCGCGCGCTGCTCACCGAATCCGCCGCCGACGATGTCGGCGCCATCGGCCCCTACATCGCGCCGGTCGTGCTCGACGCCCACGGCGCCATTGGCCCCGGCAATCTGCGCGAACAGATACGCTCGGTAGGCGTCACCATCGACCTGCCGGTTCCGGCGTAAGGCTATCGTATCATGTACACGTATGACGAAATCGACCGCACGCTGATCAACGAGCGCGTCTCCGAATTCCGCGACCAGGTGAAACGCCGGTTGGCCGGCGAACTCACCGAAGACGAGTTCAAGATGCTGCGCCTGATGAACGGCGTCTATCTGCAGCTGCACGCCTATATGTTCCGCGTGGCGATCCCTTATGGCACGCTGTCGTCGGCGCAGCTGCGCAAGATGGCGCATGTGGCCAGGCGCTACGACCGCGGCTACGGCCACTTCACCACGCGGCAGAACATCCAGTTCAACTGGATCGCTTTGTCCGACCTGCCGGACGCGCTGGAAGATCTGGCCTCGGTCGGCATCCACGCGATGCAGACCTCGGGCAATTGCACGCGCAACATCACCACCGATCAATGGGCCGGCGTAGCACCCGGCGAGGTCGAAGACCCGCGGATCTGGTGCGAATTGCTGCGGCAATATTCCACCATGCATCCGGAATTCTCGTTCCTGCCGCGCAAGTTCAAGTTTGCCATCACAGCATCCGCGCATGATCGCGCGGCGATCAAGGTTCACGACATCGGCCTGCGGCTGCACAGGAACGACGCCGGCGAGACCGGCTTCGAGGTGCTGGTCGGCGGCGGTCTCGGCCGCACGCCGTTCATCGGCAAGCCAATCAAACCCTTCGTGCACGGCCGCGATCTGCTCGGCTATGTCGAGGCGATTTTGCGCGTCTACAACCAGTACGGCCGCCGCGACAACATCTACAAGGCGCGCATCAAGATTCTGGTCCATGAGCTCGGCATCGAGAAATTTGCCCGGGAAGTCGAGGACGAATGGCTGGCGATGCGCGACACCGCATTGTCGCTCGACGCGGAAGTTGTCGAGGATATTCGCGCGCGCTTCATCTACCCGCATTACGAGACCCTCACCGACCTGCCGGACGAAGTGCGATCGGCTTCCGCCGATCCGGCGTTCGAAGCCTGGCGGCTCAACTCGGTCGCGCCGCACAGACTGCCCGGCTATTCGATCGTGACGCTATCGCTGAAGCCGATCGGCGGTCCGCCGGGCGACGCCACCGCCGACCAGATGGATGCCATCGCCGATCTCGCCGAAAAATATTCGTTCGGTGAGATCCGGGTCGGCCATGAGCAGAATCTCGCGCTGCCGCATGTCGCGCAGAAGGACCTGCCGGCGCTGTGGAAGGCGCTCGACAAGATCGGCGTCGCCACGCCGAACGTCAATCTGGTCACCGATATCATCGCCTGCCCGGGGCTGGATTACTGCTCGCTCGCCAACACCCGCTCGATCCCGATCGCGCAGGAACTGACGCGGCGCTTCGCCAACCACCACACTGCCAATTTGATCGGCCGGTTGCACGTCAACATTTCCGGCTGCATCAATGCCTGCGGTCATCACCATGTCGGCCATATCGGCATTCTCGGCGTCGAGAAAAACGGCGAGGAATATTACCAGATCACCATCGGCGGCCGCGCCGATGAGCATGCCGTGGTCGGCACGCTGATCGGCCCCGCGGTGCCCTATGCCGAAGTCGCCGATGTGATCGAGGATATCGTCGAGGCCTATCTGGCGCTACGCCAGCGACCGGATGAATTGTTTGTCGAGGCCGTGGCGCGGCTCGGCGTCGAGCCCTTCAAGGAGCGCGTCTATGCCACTCGTTAAGAACGGCACGGTCGCCGCCGACACCTTCATTCACGTCGGTGAAGATCAGGAAATTCCCGTCCACGGCGCGGCGCTGATTCCGGCTTCGCGGTTTCTGGCCGACCCCGAGGCGCTGGTCGCGCGCAACAGCCCGACCGGCGTGATCTGGCCCAACAACCGTGATCTCGACGATCTCGTGCCGTGGCTCGATCGCCTCGCAGTGGTGGCACTGGTGTTTCCGAGCTTTCGCGACGGTCGCGCCTACAGCCAAGCGCGGCTGCTGCGCGAGCGCTACGGCTACAAGGGCGAGATGCGCGCTACCGGGCAGGTGCTGCGCGATCAGTTCGTGTTCATGCTGCGCGCCGGCTTTGATGCTTTCGAGGTCGTCAAGCACGCCGATGCGGAGGCCTTCCTTGCCACCGCCCAGCGCTATACGGTGTTCTATCAGCCGACCGGCGACGGCCGCATCACCGCGCTGCATCGCCGCATGCAGTTGCGGCATTCGGAGAGCGCCAGCTAGGCAGTGGAAGGTGGCACCCGTGCTCGGACATATTGACAGCATATTGTCGCCGTCATTCTGCTAACATTGAAATCTGGTTTCGTTGACTTCGCGTTCCGTCTTGACGAGTCTGGCGCATTCCCGGATGGCGCTTCCGTCGTCTCGCTGATGGAGATCACCATGATCTTGCGTGGTTCATTTCGCCGTTTTATTCCCGCAATTGCCGCGCTGCTGTGTGCCGGCTCGGCTTTAGCCGCGGACGTGTCGCTGCTCAACGTCTCCTACGATCCGACGCGCGAACTCTATGCCGAATTCAACAAGGCCTTTTCCGCCGCCTATCAGAAGGAAACTGGCAAGACCATTGCGATCAGGCAGTCGCACGGCGGCTCCGGTTCCCAGGCGCGCGCCGTGATCGACGGCTTGCAGGCCGATGTGGTAACGCTGGCACTGGCCTATGACATCGACGCCATCGCCGCGAAGAAGATGCTGCCCGCCGAATGGCAGCAGCGGCTGCCGCAGAACGCCTCGCCCTATACATCGACCATCGTGTTCCTGGTGCGCAAGGGCAACCCCAAGGGCATCAAGGACTGGGACGACCTGATCAAGTCCGGCGTCAGCGTGGTCACGCCCAACCCGAAGACCTCCGGCGGCGCGCGCTGGAATTACCTCGCCGCCTGGGGCTTTGCGCTGAAGAAATATGGCTCCGAGGATAAAGCAAAGAAGTTCGTCCGCGACCTCTACCAGAACGTTCCGGTGCTCGACACCGGCGCGCGCGGCTCGACCGTGACGTTCGTCGAGCGTGGCGTCGGTGACGTGCTGCTGGCGTGGGAAAATGAAGCGTTCCTCGCGCAGAAGGAATTTGGTAAGGACAAGTTCGAGATCGTGTCGCCGCCGCTGTCGATCCTAGCCGAACCGCCGGTGTCGGTGGTTGACGTGGTCGCCGACAAGAAGGGTACCCGCGCCGCCGCGGAGGCCTATCTGAAATACTGGTATACGCGCGAAGGCCAGGAAATCGCCGCGCGCAACTCCTACCGTCCGCGCGACGTGGAGATTGCCAGGGAGTACGAGAAGTCGTTCGCCAAGGTGGAAATGTTCACGATCGACGACGTGTTCGGCGGCTGGACCAAGGCGCAGAGGTCCCATTTCAGCGAAGGCGGCGTGTTCGACCAGATCTACAAGAACTGAGCGAAGCGCAGAAATACAGGGGGACGGGTGAGCGGGGGAATAAGACGACGAAACACGCTGCCGGGGTTCGGCCTGACGATGGGCCTGACGCTGATGTGGCTGTCGATCATCGTGCTGATCCCGCTCGCCGGCCTGTTCCTCAAGACCTTCGAACTGAGCTTCGAGCAATTCTGGGGAATCCTGACCAGCCGTCGCACCATGAACGCCCTGAAGATCTCCTTCGGTCTCGCCTTCCTTGCCGCGCTGGTCAATCTGGTGATGGGCATGGTGATCGTCTGGGCGCTGGTGCGCTACCGCTTTCCCGGCCGCCGGCTGTTCGATGCCATCGTCGATGTTCCCTTCGCGCTGCCGACCGCCGTGGCCGGCGTCGCGCTCACCGCTCTGTTTGCGCAAAAGGGCTGGCTCGGTGCGCCGCTCGCCGAACTCGGCATCAAGGTGGCGTTCACCCCGGTCGGCATCTTCATCGCAATGATATTCATCGGCATCCCCTTCGTCGTGCGAACCGTGCAGCCGGTATTGCTCGATCTCGACAAGGAGATCGAGGAGGCCGCCGCCAGCCTCGGCGCCAATCGCTGGCATACGGTGTTTCGCGTGATCGTGCCCAGTCTGGTGCCGGCGATGCTGACTGGCTTTGCATTGGCCTTCGCGCGCGCGGTCGGCGAATATGGTTCGGTGATTTTCATCGCCGGCAATCTGCCGAACATTTCCGAGATCGCGCCGCTGTTGATCGTGATCCGGCTGTCGGAATACCGCTATGCCGACGCCACCGCGATTGCGGTCGTCATGTTGCTGGCATCTTTCCTCATCATCTTCGCCATCAACCGGATTCAGCGCTGGGCGCAGACCCGCGTGCCGGCCCATTGAGCGCGATGGCAATGACGCAACGCTCCCTCGAGATTCAGGCGCGAGACGACGCGCGGACCGAGCCCGGCTGGATCCGCTGGATCATCATCGCGCTGGCGATCGCCTTCCTGGTGGTGTTCGTGGTGCTGCCGCTGGTGCTGGTATTCAGCCAGGCGTTTTCGCGCGGCATCGGGGCGTATTTTCAGGCGCTGTCCGATCCGGAAGCGTGGTCCGCGATCCGGCTGACGCTGATCGTCGCGGCGATCTCGGTCGGCATCAATCTGGTATTCGGCGTGATGGCCGCCTGGGCCATCGCCAAGTTCGATTTCCGCGGCAAGACCATGCTGATCTCGCTGATCGACCTGCCGTTTTCGGTGAGCCCGGTGATCTCCGGCCTGGTCTTCGTGCTGTTGTTCGGCGCGCAGGGCTTTTTCGGGCCGTGGGTGATGGCTAACAACATCCCGATCCTGTTCGCCGTGCCCGGCATCGCGCTGGCCACCACCTTCGTGACCTTTCCCTTTGTTGCGCGCGCGCTGATTCCGCTGATGCAGGAGCAGGGCACGCAGGAGGAGGAGGCCGCGATTTCGCTCGGCGCCTCCGGGCTGCAGACCTTCTTCCGCGTCACTTTGCCCAATATCAAATGGGGCGTGCTCTATGGCGTGCTGCTATGCAATGCGCGGGCGATGGGCGAGTTCGGCGCGGTGTCGGTAGTGTCCGGCCATATTCGCGGCGAGACCAACACCATGCCGCTGCTGGTGGAAATCCTCTATAATGAATATCAGTTCGTCGCCGCCTTTGCGATCGCATCCTTGCTGGCCATGCTTGCGCTGATCACGCTGGTGGCGAAAACCATTCTGGAACGGCATCTCGACGAGGGACAACCGCGTGGCGATTGAAGTCAAAAACATTGTCAAGAAATACGGCGCCTTCGCCGCGCTCGACAACGTCGATCTGAAGGTCGCCAATGGCGAGCTGCTGGCGCTGCTGGGGCCTTCCGGCTCCGGCAAGACCACGCTGCTGCGGATCATTGCCGGGCTCGACTGGCCGGATTCCGGGGAGGTCTCGTTCGACGGCGAGAATGCGCTGGCGCGCGGCGCCGGTGAGCGCCACGTCGGCTTCGTGTTCCAGCATTATGCGCTGTTCCGCCACATGACGGTATTCGAGAACGTCGCCTTCGGTCTGCGCGTGCAGCCGCGCGCGATCCGCAAGGACGAGGCGGCGATCCGCGCCCGCGTCAAGGAACTGCTCGACCTCGTCCAGCTGGACTGGCTGGCCAGTCGTTATCCCAGCCAGCTCTCCGGCGGCCAGCGCCAGCGCATTGCGCTGGCGCGTGCGCTGGCCATCGAGCCGCGCATCCTGCTGCTCGACGAACCGTTCGGTGCGCTCGATGCCAAGGTGCGCAAGGAACTGCGGCAGTGGCTGCGCACGCTGCACGAGGAGATCAACGTCACGTCGATCTTCGTCACCCACGACCAGGAAGAGGCGCTGGAAGTCGCCAACCGCGTGGTGGTGATGGACAAGGGCCGCATTGAGCAGATCGGCACTCCCGGCGAGGTCTACGACCATCCGGCCACCGCTTTCGTGCATTCCTTTATCGGCGAGTCGATCATGCTGCCGGTCGATGTCAGCGATGGGCAGGTCCGGCTCGGCGACAAGCTCCTGAACGTCGATGCGGGTGCTGTGTCGGGTCCGTCGAAACTGTTCGTGCGCCGTCACGACATGAATGTCGGGCCGGTCGGCGAAGCCGCCACCGATGGCGCGCTGGAAGGCACGGTGCGGCGCGTCCGCACCTTCGGCCCGATCCAGCGGGCCGACATTGCGCTGTCCGGCGCCGGTGACACGATGGTCGAGATCGACGCCCCGCGCGACCGCAACCTCGCCACCGGCGACCTCGTCAGCCTGCAACCCCGGCGCTACCGGATTTTTGCCGGCCGCGAGTAGGGCGGCCACGTTCGCCGCCATTCTTCACCTTTCAGCCACGGTTGGTGTGCAACAAACGCCCTCTGTACGGGGGATTGCCGATGATGCGCGTGGCTACAGCCATTCTGGGATTTTTGCTGCTGGGCGGCTGCGCCGCCGACATGGTGGCTCCGGCGCCGGACCAGCCCACGATGTATCTCAGCATGGCCAATGGCGGCGCCAAGCTCGACCCTGTCGCGGCCGCCTCGATGATTTCGCTGTACCGGAAGAACAACGGGCTCGGCCCGGTCACGGTCGATCCGGCGTTGATGGCGCTGGCCGAAGACCAGTCGACCAGCATGGCCAAGAAGAACAAGATGGACCACGACGTGAAAGCGCCACTGGCCAAGCGCCTGAACGCCGGCGGCTATCCGGCGACGCTGGCCGTCGAGAACATCTCCGCCGGCTATCACACCATGGCGGAGGCCTTCTCCGGCTGGCGCGATTCGCCGCCGCACCGCGCCAACATGCTGAAATCCGGTGTCAACAAGATCGGCATTGCTGCGACATATGCGCCGGGCACCAAATACAAGGTGTTCTGGACCATGATCCTGGCCTCGACCGATAGCAAATAAACGCCTGCTGCTTTGCAGCGGCGGCGTTGACGGGGTGATCCGGGGACGCCACGCTGCGGTTCTCTTCATTGCCTCAGGGAATGCCGGGTGCGCGGCCATTTCCTGCAGGCGTCCCACGTCGCAGGAGCATCCCCATGGCTAATCTCACAGGCAAGGTCGCGGTCGTGACCGGCTCGACCAGCGGCATCGGTCTGGCCTATGCGCGCGCCTTTGCCGGCGCCGGCGCCAATATCGTGCTGAACGGCATGGGCACTCCGGAGGAGATCGAGAAGGAACGCGCCTGGATCGAGAAAGACTTCGGCGTCAAGGCGATCCATTCGCCGGCCGACATGACGAAGCCCGCGGAAATCGCCGCGATGGTCGCGCTCGGCGAGAGCAAATTCAGCTCGGTGGATATCCTGGTCAACAATGCCGGCATCCAGTTCGTTTCGCCGATCGAGGATTTCCCGATCGAGAAATGGGACGCGATCATCGCGATCAACCTGACTTCGGCGTTCCACGGCATGCGTGCCGCTATCCCCGGCATGAAGAAGCGCGGCTGGGGACGCATCATCAACACGGCTTCCGCGCATTCACTGGTCGCCTCGCCGTTCAAGTCGGCCTATGTCTCAGCAAAGCACGGCATCGCCGGCCTGACCAAGACCGCCGCGCTGGAACTCGCGACCTTCAAGATCACCTGCAATTGCATCTCGCCGGGCTACGTCTGGACGCCTTTGGTCGAGAAGCAGATCCCCGACACCATGAAGGCCCGCAACCTCACCAAGGAGCAGGTCATCAACGACGTGCTGCTGCAGGCGCAGCCGACCAAGGAATTCGTGACGTCGGAGCAGGTCGCAGCGTTAGCGCTGTTCCTGTGCGGCGACGACGCCGCGCAGATCACCGGCACGAACCTCTCGATCGACGGCGGCTGGACCGCGGCGTAGCAATCTCTGTAGCCCGGATGGAGCGCAGCGAAATCCGGGGAAACCGGTTCGACGGACGAGCCGGACGCGGATTGCGCTTCGCTCCATCCGGGCTACGGCTGGGTTTGCTTCCCGAACGCCAGCACATGCAATCCGAGCCGCGTGCGGACGATCCAGAACAGCAGCACGGTCTCGAAGGTGAGCGCGATCGACGTCGCCGCCGCGGCGCCGTGGCCGCCATAGCGCGGCACCATCAGGATGCACAAAGCGAGGTTCATGGCGAAGGCCAGCGCATAGGCCAGTGCGCAGATGTTCTGGTGGCCGAGCATGTTGAGCAGCCGCTCGACCGGGCCGATTGCCGAGCGCACCACGAGGCCGATCGCGGCGATGAACATGATGTCGTAGCCTGCGACGAAGCTCGGCCCGAACAGCCACAGCAGCGGCTTGCCCAGTGCCAAGAGAACGATGGTCACTGCCAGCGACGGCCAGAACGTCCACTTGATCGCATGCGTCACGTAGGCCGCCAGCCGGTCCTTGTCGCCGGCCTGGTGATATTCGGTGAAGCGGTGCGCGGTGGTGGCCGACATCGCGTAGTGAATGAAAGATACCAGCGCCAGCGTCTTCACGACCGCAAAATACACGCCGACTTCTTCGGAAGAACGGTACTGCTGCAGCACCAGCACGTCGGTGTAAGACAACAATAGATAAAAGCTCTCGACCAGCAGGATCGGCAGCGAGGTCTTTAGCCAGCCGCGGTAATCATAGGCTTTCGGGCCGGGCGCGATATGCGCCGTGAGCCGGCGGTTCAGCACGATCATCTGCCCGATCATCGCCAGCCACACCGCGCCGACGCTGGCCAGCATCGCGATGGTCGCGCCGAGCTGGAAGCCGAGCGCGAAGGCGCCGGCGGTGAAGCCGATGATCAGCGCCTGGCGCACGATGAACTGCGGCATCAGGCCGAGCGTCATCCAGTCGTGCGAGCGCGCAATGCCGTCCTGCGTATTGGCGACGACGAAGGCCGGCAGCGTCAGGCAGCCGAGATACAACGGCACGATGGTATCGGCCGCGATCCACGGTGACAGCAGTTTCACGAGACCCGCGAGGCCGAGCGCGACGATCGCCGACACTGCGCCGGTCATCCAGCGGCTACCGGAGAGGAAGCCGCGCAGCAGGGCCTGGTCGCCGCTGGCGCGATATTCCGGGATGATCTTCTGCGCTGACGCCGCGATGCCGAAATCCATCATCGAGCCGAGCAGCAGGACCCAGGTCCAGACGTAGACGTAGATGCCGTAGTCGGAACCACCCATCCAGCGCGCCAGCAGGATCTGCGAGAAATAGGCGAGCCCGGCCGAGACCACCCGAATGACAAAAATGGTGCCGGCCAGCCGCCGCGTCAGCGCGGCTTCCCCGGCGCCGCCCAGTCTGGCGCGCAGCCGGGCGACGAGGCCTGAGGCAGGCGCGGCGTTTACATCCATGGCAGCCACTGCAGACATCCTGGCCGCGTCCGCGCGGCGATGCTTTTGGGTAGCAAACAGGGGTTAATATCGGGTTGGATGAAGCCACACACTGTCATTCCGGGATGCGGCAGACGGCGAAGCCGGCTGACGGAGACCCGGAATCCCGAGATGTTCATCGTTTCATGGCAGCGCGTCTCATGACGGGATTCCGGGTTCGCTCGCTGCTGACGCGCTCGCGCCCCGGAATGACGACCAGGCTCAGTTCAAATTCACATTGAACTCATACGCCTTGTCCGCGCCCACCAGCGTCAGTTTCAGCGCCGCGCCGTCGGCGCTGGCGCCGGATGGTATGCCCTCCAGATCGAACGCGAAGCGCTTCACCCCGGGCGGGCCTTCCTTGAGCCGTTTCGGCACCGGCAGCGCCCATTCCGGCGTCGGGCCCTCGACGAACAGGTCCGCCTCGCCGTCCGCGGTCACATCGACCAGCACCCGGTTGCCGTCGCGTCTGACGTCGCGCACGGTCAGCGGATTGGCGTCGCCGAGCGTGGCCGGCTTCGGGACGGTGTCGAGCGCCGCCGTGAGCGCGCTGTCCTCGGTCGAGGCGATGCTGGTGAAGGCCAGCTCGGCCACCGCCTCGATCGGGACGCAGAGCTTTTCGCACACCGCATAGCTGATCGCGGCGCGCAGCGTCACCGGTTTGCCGGCGTCCCTCGCGACCACGCGCAGCGGCAGCACCACTTTGGCGACATAGCCCAGCGACTGGCCACCGGCGCCGTCCTCGAACTTGGTCGGGGCTGGCCACAGGATGGTGACGGAGTCGACATTGTCGGATTTGGAGAAATCGAACCGCGGTGGCACGCCGGAATCGCCGGGGCTGCGCCAATAGGTATGCCAGCCCGGCGCGAGGTGGATGGCGATGCCGCCTAGCATGACTGGCCCGCTGCGTGAGCCTGCCAGCAGGCGGAGCTGGGAATGGCGGTCGACCTGCCATGGCGAGGCATCCTGCGCAATCGCAGGAGCGGCAGCGAGCCATGCGGCACAGACGGCGGCGAACCGCAGCGCTAAAGAGGCATTCATCGGACGTCCTTACAGGACCACGCGGGTCCTAGGCCATTGAACTGCTTGTGATGCGGTTGGTGCATCGCGGAAGGTTGATTGACAGACGAGCGACCCAATATCAGGATGGACACAACGAGAGAGGGCCTTGCCGATGGAACCGACCCGCAAGCGACCCCGCAAGAGCCGGGCCCGGGCTGCTTCTTCCAGCGCCGGCAGCTATCTCGACGGTCAGTTGCTGATCGCGATGCCGGTAATGGAGGACGAACGCTTCGCCCGGTCGGTGATCTACGTCTGCGCGCACTCCTCCGAAGGCGCCATGGGCATTATCGTCAACCGCCGCGCCGGCAGCATCGATTTTCCTGAACTGCTGGCGCAGCTTGATATCATCGATAAAGCGGATGGCATCAAGCTCCCGGAAAGCGCCGAAAGCATGAAGGTCCTCAAGGGCGGCCCGGTCGAAACCGGGCGCGGCTTCGTGCTGCATTCCAGCGACTTCTTCATCCAGGACGCCACGCTGCCGATCGATGACGGCATCTGCCTGACCGCCACCGTCGATATCCTGCGCGCCATCGCCCAGGGCGGCGGGCCGAAGCATGCGATCCTGGCGCTGGGCTATGCCGGCTGGGCGCCGGGCCAGCTCGAGACCGAAATCCAGCACAATGGCTGGCTGCACTGCGCCGCCGACGACGATCTGGTGTTCGGTGGCGACATCGAGGCGAAATACCAGCGCGCGCTGACCAAGATCGGCATCGAGCCCGGCATGCTGTCGAACGAAGCCGGCCACGCCTAGACCAGACGGTTGACTTAGTTCGCCGCCTCTAACCGTTCTTCGGTCAGCAATCGCATTGCGGCGTCGGCGTCCATCGGCTCGCCGAAGGCGAAGCCCTGGGCGTATTCGCAGCCCAGCTGATACAGCTCGACCGCATCTGAATCCGTCTCGACGCCTTCGGCCACGACGTCCATGCCGAGATCGTGGGCCATCGCGATGATCGACTTCAGGATCACCGGGCGGGTGCCGCGGCTGGTGGTGCGGACGAAGGACTGGTCGATCTTCAGCGTGTCGAACGGGAAGCGCTGCAGATAGGCCAGCGACGAATGGCCGGTACCGAAATCGTCCAGCGACAGGCCGGTGCCGAGTTCGCGGATGCGGTGCAGCATCTGGGCGGCGTGTTCCGGATTTTCCATCACCAGCGATTCCGTCAGCTCCAGCTTCAACGAGCCGCGGGCGACCGAGGAGCGCGACAGCACGGTACGGATGTCGTGCAGCAGGTCATGGCGCAGCAACTGCCGCGAGGAGACGTTGACGCTGGCGAAGATCGGTTCGCGGGCGCGCATCGCGCGCTGCCAGATCGCCAGCTGCTTGGCGGTCTGGTCCATCACGAACATGCCGAGATCGATGATCAGTCCGATCTCCTCGGCAATGGCGATGAATTCCACCGGCGACATCCGGCCAAGTTTTGGATGATCCCAGCGCGCCAGCGCCTCGAAGCCGGCGATCGAACGATCTTCCAGCCGCACGATCGGCTGGTACAGGATGGTGATTTCCTGCCGCTCGATGGCGCGGCGCAGTTCGGATTCCAGCGTCAGGCGGTCGGTCTTGCGGGCCCGCATCGCCGGCTTGTAGACGTCGATGCGGTCGCCGCCGATCCGCTTCGAATGGTACATCGCCAGCTCGGCGTCCTTGATGATCTCGTCGGACAACGGCGTGGTCGGATCGGATAGTGCCAGGCCGATCGAGGCGGTCAGGAAGATCTCGCGGTCGTTGAACGCGATCGGCGCACGGATGGTCTTGCGAATGGTCTCGGCAAAGGCGGTGATTTTGACCGAGTCGGTTTCCGACATCAGCATCAGGCCGAACTGGTCGCCGGCGAGACGGGCCAGCGTGTCCTGCGGCTTCAGGATCCGGGTCAGGCGCCGCGCCAGCGTCAGCAGGATCGAATCGCCGACGGCGATGCCGACGGAATCATTGACCTGCTTGAAACGGTCGAGGTCGATCACCATCACGGTCGGCCGCAGGGTCGGCATCGTCTTGGCCAGATTGGCGACGGCGCCGAGCCGGTCGATGAACAGTTTGCGGTTGGGCAGGCCGGTCAGGTTGTCATGCACCGAGTCATGCAGCATGCGCTCTTCGGCGTTCTTGGTCTCGGTGACGTCGGTCAATGTCCCGACCACGCGCGACACTTCGCCGTCGGAGCCGACCACCGGCCGCGCCTTCAGCGCGAACCACATGAAATGGCCGTCCGGCGTGCGCAGCCGGAAGTCCTGCACGAGACGGCCGCGGCGCTGGTCGAGCACGCTGTCGAGGGCTGCGCGAAAGCGGTCCTGGTCGAGCGGGTGCAGCACTTCGAGCCAGCCGGCGGCCGGGCCTTCCAGCGCGCCGCGCTTGAGGCCGAGCAGGGCTTCCGTCTCGGGCGAGGTGAACACCTTGTCGGCGGAGACGTCCCAGTCCCAGATCAGGTCGCCGGAGCCGGTCAGCGCCAGCGCGCGGCGCTCGACGTCGGAGACGATGCCATTGGTGGCGCCGCCGCCGGCAAAAGCGTGCTGCATCACCGTGAAGCCGATCAGCATCACGATCAGCACCAGGCCGCCGAGCAGCGCCGGGCCGACAATGTCGTTGGTAACCGAGCCGCCGACCGTCATGCCGGCGGCGACCACCCAGACCACCAGCAGGAACCAGGTCGGGATCAGCAGCACAGCGCGGTCGAAGCCGTGGGTCGACAGATAGACGATCAGTCCGAAGCCGGCGAAGGCAATCAGCACCAGCGAGATACGCGCGATGCCGGACGCCACCGCGGGATCGAACAGCGCCAGCGCCACCAGCGATCCCAGAAACAGCAGCCAAGCCAGCGTGATGTGCGAATAGCGCACATGCCATCGGTTGAGATTGAGATAGGCGAACAGGAACACCAGCAGCGTTGCGGCCAGCATCGCTTCGCCGGAGGCGCGCCAGATCCGCTCGGCGCCCTGCGACATGTCGAGCACCTTGCCCCAGAAGCCGAAGTCGACGCCGATATAGACCAGCACGGCCCAGGCCAGGGCGGCAGCCGCGGGGAACATGATGCTGCCCTTGACCACGAACAGGATGGTCAGCACCAGCGCCAGCAGGCCGGATATGCCGATCACGATGCCCTGGTACAGCGTGAACGAGTTGACCTTGTCCTTGTAGGCTTCCGGCTCCCACAGATAGAGCTGCGGAAGCTTGTTGGTGCGCAACTCGGCAACGAAGGTGATGACCGCGCCCGGATCCAGCGTGACGCGGAAGATGTCGGCGGTGGCCGAGTCCTGTCGCTCCGGGCGGTCGCCGGTGGAGGGCGTGATGGTGGCGATGCGCGACATGCCGAGATCGGGCCACAGCAGGCCTGATGACACGATGCGGTAATGCGGCGCCACGATCAGGCGGTCGAGCTGATCGTCGGTATTGTTGGCGAGCGCGAACACCACCCAGTTCTGGCCGGCCTCGCGGGCGCGCACCTCGATGCGGCGGACGATACCGTCCGTGCCCGGCGCCGTGGAGACCTGGATACGGTCGGTCTCGTTCTGCTGGTATTCGAGGATCGCGGTGAGGTCGATCGCAGGCGCGTCAGAGCGGACGCTGACGGCGTCAATGGCATGTGCCTGCGAGGAGGCAACGATAATCATGAGGCCGAGCGCGAGCGGCGCAAGCCACCTGATCAAACGCAATGTCATTACTCCGCTGTCGCTGAACAGCCGGGCCGACCTTCATGAAGCCGTCCCGGCAAACCCCAGAATTCGTGAGCGATAAATGACATGAAAGCCAGCGCTTTCAAAGACTTTCCGGCCGTCTTCCCGCGCTAAACGACCAACACAATTTTGCCAATATGTTCACTGGTTTCCATCCGGCGATGGGCGTCTGCGGCCTTTTCGAGCGGAAAGCTGGAATCCATCACGGGCTTGACGCGGCCGGCCTGCAGCAGCGGCAGCACTTTGGCTTCGATGGCGCCGACCATCGCCGCCTTGTCGGCCGGCGAGCGCGGCCGCAGCGTCGAGCCGGTGTAGTGCAGCCGCTTCACCATGATTTTGGCAGCGTTGATGGTCGCCTTCGGGCCGTTCAGCACCGCGATCTGCACAATGCGGCCGTCGATCTGCGCGCAATCGAGATTCTTGTCGACGTAATCGCCACCGACCATGTCGAGTATCAGTTCGACACCGTTGCCGCCGGTGATCTCTTTCACGCGGGCGACGAAGTCTTCTTCCTTGTAGTTGATGGCGTGGTCGGCGCCGAGCTTGAGGCAGGCGTCCGCCTTGGCCTGCGAGCCCACGGTGACGATCACCTTGGAGCCCAGCGCCTTGGCGAGCTGGATCGCCATGGTGCCGATGCCGGAGGAGCCGCCATGGATCAGCAGCGTCTCGCCGGGCTGCAGCGCGCCGCGCTCGAACACGTTGTGCCACACCGTCATCAGCGTCTCGGCGGTGGCGCCGGCTTCCATCATCGAGAAGCCATCCGGCACCGTCATCGCCTGGGCGTCCGGCGCGATGCAATATTGGGCATAGCCGCCGCCGGCGACCAGCGACATTACCTTGTCGCCGAGCTTGTGCTTGCTGGCGCCTTCGCCGAGCGCGACCACAACGCCTGCGATTTCCAGGCCGGGCAGGTCGGAGGCGCCGGGCGGCGGCGGATAGGCGCCGGAGCGCTGCGAAATATCCGGCCGGTTGACGCCGGCGGCGGCGACCTTGACGAGGATCTCGCCGGGGCCGGGCTTCGGCAGCGCCCGGGTTTCCGGGATCAGAACCTCTGGTCCACCGGGGGTACTGATGCCGATAACGGTCATTTGCGCGGGCAGCTGTTCCATGATTTGTCCTTGGCGAGTTGTCAATCGGCTGGGACCTGATTAGCCAGCCATCGTGAGGCTGGCAACCATCCGGTATCGAAGCGAGGCAAGCATGGCGATCGACGACGACGACAAGCCAAAGAAGAAGATTAGCCACGAGATCGGCCAGGATCTGACATTGCTGTCGGTCGAGGAACTCGCCGAGCGCATCGCGCTGCTGCAATCCGAGATCCAGCGCCTGCAGTCCAGCATGCAGCTCAAGCGGGCCACCCGGGATGCCGCGGACCGGTTCTTCAAGAGCTGAGTCGTGAAGGGCTGAGATCCGGCGTCTGCCGGTCGCCGGGCGCAATGCGAAATAAGGGGCCGCAGCGCGTCCCGAAAACGGGAGTTATCAACATGGCCCGGGAAGTGGTGCTATGTCCCGTTTTGATACATCGCGTGCCGGACGCGCGATCTCATCCTTGCGGTAATCTACGAGATTTACGCGCAATTAAGCTTTCTCGCATATGAATCAAATTGTCCTGTTTGGACACCGAGTGGCTCCTGTCCACTCTGTTTGACGCCTCCCTGTTATCAACTTCAAAGCCGCCGGAAACGGCGGCTCTTTTTTTGGGACAGCGTCGCTTCCTTGGAAACCATAAATACTTCTTTAAATTTGACTCGCTGGACTCTCGCCTGCGGTCGCGTAATGATTTGTTCATCATATACCGGCGTTTTTTTTCAAGCCGGCCGCGTAACCAGTTGCTCGAGGCGTCACCTCCATGTCGGACCGTTTGCAAGGCGAAGCTGCGCTCGTTCATTTCAGCGAGCGGCTTACCAATTCCGCGGCCTTCGGGGCGTTGTTTCGCGAGGGGATGGATCTGGTCGAGGAGACGGCAGCCTATCTGGATGGCGTCGGCCGTGCCGAAGCCAAGGCGCTGGATCGCTCCGTCAGCCTCACCTATGCGACCGAGAGCATGCGCCTTACCACGCGCCTGATGCAGCTGGCCTCCTGGCTGCTGCTGCACCGCGCGGTAAAGGAAGGCGAGATGACGCTGCTGCAGGCCAATCGCGAAAAGACCAAGGTCAAGCTGAGCGCCGCCGATCCAAGCCCGGACGACATGCTGCTCAAGCAGCCGCAGCAGTTACAGGACCTGATCGCGCGCTCGATGACGCTGCAGACCAAGGTCCGCCGCCTCGACGTGACCATCCATGCCTCGACCACCGAACGTGCCGCGATCGGCAATCCGCTGGTGCCGCAGATGAACCGCCTCAAGGCCGCGTTCGAACGCTGACACGAAACTGTCATTTCCAGAGTGGGAGCAGCGATAGCTGCGAGCGATACCGGACGCTCGAGATCGCGGTACATTGAACATTTCGTGATTTCGGGGTGGTTCGGGCTTTCGTCGTGGACCCCGGACTGACGGCACTTCCGAATATGCGCTAAGTGTGTCCCGCAAGAGGGGCATGTGGCATGGCGGCGGATATCAGGGCGTTGACCGGGGTGCGCGGCGTGGCCGCGGCGATCATCGTGATCTATCATTTCGGCGACGTGCAACTCTCCACCGGCGGCACCGCGTCTTATTTCCGGATTCCGTTCGGCTATCTGATCGTCGATCTGTTCTTCATGCTCAGCGGTTTCGTGATGGCGCTCACCTATCGCGACGCCTTCGCACAACTCACGCTGCCGAAATTCGCGACCTTTATGCTTAAGCGCGTAGCAAGGCTGTATCCGGCCTATTTCGTCATCGGACTGTTTTATATCGCCAAGATCGCAGCCGGCCTGTCGGGCGAGCGGCTCGAGATGTATTCGGCGTGGGACTGGATCGGCAATCTGCTGATGATGAGCGGGTGGGGGCTGCACATTTTCCCGGTGATCGGCGTGGCCTGGGCGGCCAGCGCCGAGATGGGCTCCTATCTGCTGCTGCCGATCCTGATGGCCTTCACCTTGCGCAGGAGTCCGGCAATCTGCGCGGTTTCCGTGGCCGCGGCACTGCTGGCGATCTATGTGGTCAGCGTCAGCGGCCGCGGCTCCGGCGGCCCGCTCGACGTGGTCAACGGCAATTCGTTCTATCCGCTGCTGCGCGCTGTGGCCGGTTTCGCGCTGGGGCTTTCGATCTTCCGTTTCGCCGGCGTGGTCGACCGGCTGTCGATGCGGACGCAGGATGCGCTGGTTGTCGGTATTCTGGTCGCGATCCTCACGATCGGCTATTTCAGCGAAAGCGACTTGCCGATGTACCTGCTGTTCATCCCGCTGGTGGCCGTGCCGTCGCGCGGCGGCCGCGCCGCCCAGGCGTTGTTCGGCGGCGCGCTGGTCTATCGGCTCGGCATCATCTCCTATTCGATCTACCTGATCCACCCGCTGTTCGTCAGCTTTGCCGTGCGCGCCTGGCGCTATTTCGGACAGACCGAAGCGGTTTTCATTGCAGCGTCCTGCGTGTGCTTTGCGATCATCTGGGCGCTGTCGGAAGTCAGCTATCGTCTGGTCGAGATGCCCGGCCGCCATGCGATCGTCGCCTGGTTCGGTCCGAAGCAGGCCTCGCCGCGCGTCGCTGCAGCGCCGGAGCGTTAAAGCAGGCGCGCGCGGGTGACTCATTGTCACACCAGCTCTTAACGCACGACGTGGCATACACGATCGGCCGAGCAGCCTCGGGCTGCTCAACTTCCGGGGTGACATGTCCTTTTCTCGTATTCTCATCGGCGTCGCGGTGGCGATGGCCTGTTCGGCGGCGCAAGCCCAGCCGGTCGCCGTGCTGCCGGCGCCGCCGGCCATCCCGTTCCTGCCCTCGCCGGTCGGCGGCTGGACGGTGACCGTCGGCCTCGGCGCCGAGGCCACGCCCTCCTATGAGGGCGCCAACAGCTTCCGCTTCAGCCCGGTGCCAATCTTCTCGCTGCGTCGCGCCGGTACGCCCGCGCGCTTCCGCAGCATGCGGGACGGCGCCAGCTTTGCGATCTTCGATCCGGGCAACGGCTTTCGCGCCGGTCCGGTCGGCAAATACAAGCGCGAGCGCAAGGCCAGCGACCACAGCGAACTGAACGGGCTGCGCGACGTCGATTTCGCCATCGAGCTCGGCGGCTTCGCGGAATATTACGCCATCGACTGGCTGCGGCTGCGCGCGGAAGTTCGCCGTGGCGTCGTCGGGCACGAGGGTGTCGTGGCGGATTTCGCCGCCGACGTGATCATGCCGCTCGCCGAACGACTGACCTTTGCCGTCGGTCCGCGCTACACCGTGACCAACGCCGCCTATTCGTCGACCTATTTCGGCGTCAGCGCCGCGGAATCGCTGGCTTCGGGCCTGCCAGTATTCGATGCCCGTGGCTCCCAGTCGGCCGGCGCCGGCGCGCAACTGCGCTACCAGCTCAATCCGCAGTGGGAAGTGCGGACCTATGTGGAATATGAGCGCCTGCTGGGCGCTGCCGCCGACAGCCCGCTGGTGCGGCTGCGCGGCACGCCGAACCAGACCACCGGCGGTATCGGCGTCGCCTATTCGTTCGACGTCGATGTGAGGTAAATCCGTAGCCCGGATGACAATCCGGGGCCGGCGTATCCCCATGCGCGCTTTCCCCGGATTGTGTCGCCACCGCATCGCGTCGCCGATGTCATCCAGGCTCCCCCGCCCAACGAAAAACGCCCCGCAAAGCGGGGCGTTTTGTATTCAGGTCGAACCGGATCAGGCCGAAGCGGCCTCGTCCTTCTTGAGGAAGCCCGAAAACTTCTTCTGGAAGCGCGACACGCGACCGCCACGGTCGAGCATCTGCGCGCTACCGCCGGTCCATGCCGGATGGGTCTTGGCGTCGATGTCGAGGTTCAGCTTGTCGCCGGCCTTGCCCCAGGTCGAACGGGTCTGGAACTCGGTCCCATCGGTCATAACGACCGTGATCATGTGATAATCGGGGTGAACATCGGCTTTCATGGCAATTCCTTCGGCGCGTAGGCGCCCTGCAGCACGGCGTAAGAGAAGTGGATTTGGCCGCTCTATATCGCAGACCTTGAGCCAAGACAAGGACTCCGCGGCGGATGATGGTCATTTGCCACCGGCCGCCAAGCGGCCTATCTGAGGCGGGCATTTAGAATGGTTGGAAATCATGAGTGCAGTCGAACGGCTTGAAGCGAGCGTAGCCCCGAATCCCAAGCTCCCCCAGCCGGAACCGGTGCTGCCCGAGCCGTCGCTGGTCGATGCGGTGGTCGATGTGCCCGCGCCCAGCCGGGCCAGACTGCGCCCGTTGCTGGCGCTGGCGCCCTATGTGGTGCGCTACCGGGTGCGGGTGATTCTGGCCCTGATCGCGCTGACCATCGCCGCCGTGACCACCCTGGTGGTGCCGGTCGCGGTGCGCCGGATGATCGACTTTGGCTTCAGCCCCGAAGGCATCGCCATGATCAACAGCTATTTCAGCGTGATGATCGCCGTGGTCGCCGTACTCGCCGGGGCCAGCGCTGCGCGCTATTATCTGGTGATGACGATCGGCGAACGCATCGTCACGGATTTGCGCGGCGACGTGTTCGCGCATCTGACGCGGCTGTCGCCGGCGTTTTTCGATTCGGCGCGCTCCGGCGAACTGGTGTCGCGGCTGACCGCGGACACCACCCAGATCAAGTCGGCGGTCGGCGCCTCGGTCTCGATCGCGCTGCGCAATATCGTTCTTTTTCTCGGCGCCGCCACCATGATGGTGATCTCCAGCCCGAAACTGTCGGGCTTCGTGCTGGCCGCGATCCCCCTGATCGTGATCCCGCTGGTCGCCTTCGGGCGACGCGTGCGCAAGCTGTCGCGCGGCGCGCAGGATACGCTGGCGGAGGCCTCGGCCTATGCCAGCGAGCTGGTCGGCTCGATCCGCACCGTGCAGGCCTATACCAATGAAGGCATCGCCAATGCCCGCTTCGCTGCCGGCGTCGAGCGGTCCTACGAGTCCGCCGTCAGCACCACGCGCGCCCGCGCGCTGTTGACCGCGATCATCATCTTCATCGTGTTCTCCAGCGTGGTCGGCATCCTGTGGGTCGGCTCGCATGACGTGTTGACCGGGGCGATCACGCCGGGCCGGCTCGGCCAGTTCGTGCTCTATGCGGTCTTTGCCGCCTCCAGCCTCGGCCAGCTCAGCGAAGTCTGGGGCGAGATTTCGGCGGCCTCCGGCGCCGCCGAACGGCTGTTCGAGATTCTCGGCGTCAAGTCGCAGATTACCGCCCCCGCATCGCCGCGCGCGCTGCCGGTGCCGGCGCGGGGCGATGTCGCGTTCGATAACGTCATCTTCGCCTATCCGACGCGGCCCGACATCCTCTCCGCCGACGGCGTGTCGCTGACGATCCGGTCCGGCGAAAAGGTCGCGATCGTCGGCCCCTCCGGGGCCGGCAAGAGCACGCTGTTTCATCTCCTGTTGCGGTTCTACGATCCGAAGAGCGGCGTGATCTCGTTCGACGGCGTGCCGGTCGTCGATGTCGATCCGCACGAACTGCGCCAGCGCATCGCGCTGGTGCCGCAGGATTCCGTGGTATTTGCCGCGACCGCCCGCGAGAACATCCGCTTCGGCCGCCCCGATGCCACCGACGCCGAGGTCGAGCATGCCGCGAGCCTGGCGCACGCCACCGAATTCATCTGCCGCCTGCCGGAGGGATTTGATGCCCAGCTTGGCGAGCGCGGCGTGACGCTGTCCGGCGGGCAGCGCCAGCGCATTGCGATTGCCCGCGCCATCCTGCGCGACGCCCCGCTCTTGCTGCTCGACGAGGCGACCTCGGCGCTCGATGCGGAATCCGAGACGCTGGTACAGACGGCGCTGGAAGAGCTGATGAAGCACCGCACCACGCTGGTGATCGCGCATCGCCTGGCGACGGTGCTGTCCTGCGACCGCATCCTGGTCATGGAGCACGGCCGCATCGTCGAAGAAGGCACCCACGCCTCGCTGGTCGCCGCCGGTGGGCTGTATGCACGTCTGGCAAGGTTGCAGTTCGGGGTGTGATCATCCCGAACCCGGCGTATCCGATGGATTGCGTGCCGCGTGACGGATCGCATGCACGATGACTTCTTTTTCAGTGGGCTCGTAGAAAATCAGATAGGGATAAGGCGGTGTCGCCAGTTTGCGTATCGTCGGGTCTTCGGTACGTGAGCCGATGGCGGGATGCGACGGCAACAAGCTTACCATCCGCTGGATACGCGCGTGAACTCTCGTTGCACCCTGCGGCGATTGGCTCGCGATATAATCCAGAATGCCGTCAAGGTCGGCCAGAGCCCGGCGGGTGTAGCGCAGTCTCACAGCCCGTGCTTGGCCCAGACCGCGCGGACTTGCTCGTCCGTAGCAAACTCACCGCGGGCTGCCTCCGCTTTCGAAGCTGCAATGGCCGCGCGCTCGTCGACGGACAGCATCACTGGAGCGGAGTTGTCGCTGCCGGCAAGCTGCATCACGATTCGCGCGATATCGTCCTGAGCCTCCGAGGGAAGGCTACGGGCTAGCTCAAGAGCTTGATCAAGAAGCTTCGTCATTCCTGGAAGATACCGAACTTTTTGGTTTGCGTGAAGTAAATGTAGCTGGCTTGCTTAGGCTGTCCACGCCATCAGCCACACCGCGCGCCCCGACGAATTCACTTCCTCGCCGGTCTTCGCAAACCCGTTGCGCTCATAGAACCGGATCGCGCGAAAATTGTCGGCGTTGACCTTCAGCGTCACGCCGCCGGGCGACAATCGCTTGGCCTCATTGACCAGCGCGCGGCTGACGTCCGCGCCCCATTGCGCCGGGCTTACCACCAGCTGGTCGAGATAGCCGGTGTCGTCGATGGTCACGAAGCCGATCAGCGCGCCGTCCTGCTCGGCGACGACGATCTGCGCCACCGGCACCAGCTCGGTGCGCCAGCGCTCGCGCCACCAGTCGACGCGGGCGTCGAAGTCGATCGACGGGTAGGCCTGCCGCCAGGTCGTGAGCCACAGCGCGATCGACGCCTCTTGGTCGCTCTCGCGATAAAGGCGGAGCTTCACCTCTAGCGCTCCGTCAGCTTCAGCTCGATGCGGCGGTTGCGGCGATAGGCTTCCTCGGTCGTGGCGGTATCGAGCGGCTGGAATTCGGCGAAGCCGGCGGCCAGGAGGCGCTGCGGCGGCACGCCGAGCGATACCAGATATTGCACCACCGAGATCGCGCGCGCGCTCGACAGTTCCCAGTTCGACTTGAACAGCGGGCTGTTGAGGATCGGCCGCGAGTCGGTATGGCCATCGACCCGCATCACCCAGGCGATCTCGGCGGGGATCTGCTTGTCGAGATCGGTCAGCGCGCTGGCGACCTTGTCGAGCTCGGCCTTGCCTTCCGGCAGCAGCAGGGCCTGTCCGGCATCGAAGAACACTTCGGACTGGAACACGAAGCGGTCGCCGACGATGCGGATGTCCGGCCGGTTGCCCAGGATGGCGCGCAGCCGGCCGAAGAATTCCGAGCGGTAGCGCGACAGTTCCTGCACGCGCTGCGCCAGCGCCACGTTGAGCCGCTGGCCGAGATCGGCGATGCGGCTCTGCGATTCCTGGCCGCGCTTCTCCGAGGCATCGAGCGCGTCTTCGAGTGCGGCGAGCTGGCGGCGCAGCGCCGAGATCTGCTGGTTCAGCACCTCGACCAAAGCGGCTGCGCGCGCGGATAATTGCTTCTCGGAATCCAGCGCCTTGTTGAGTTCGGAGGCGCGGCCGGCAGCGTCGTTGCCGGCGCTGGCGAGGCCGTCATAGAGGCCCTTGACGCGGTCGCGCTCGGTCTGGGCGGCAGACAGGCCGGCGCGCATCTGCGACAGCTGGTCGTCCAGGTTGAGCTTGCCGAGCTTCTCCAGCGAGAGCAGATCGTTGAGCTGCGCGAGGCGCGCGGTGAGTTGCTCGAGCGCCTTGTCCTTGCCGTTGATTTCGTTGGACAGGAAGAACTGCACGACCAGAAACACCGACAGCAGGAACACGATCGACAGCACCAGCGTCGACAGCGCATCGACGAAGCCGGGCCAGTAGTTGAATTCCGAAGACGAGCGGCGTCCGCGCGCGAGGGCCATGTCAGTTCTTCTCGGGTTGGCGGGCGATGTGCTCGAGCAGCTTCTTGATCTCGCGGCTTTGTTCGCCCTGGCCGTCGGCCCATTCGCGGATCATTTCCTGCTCGGTACGCATATGCGCCACCAGGCTCTGGATCGCATCCGCCAGGTTGGCCATCGCCGCGGTGGTGCCGCGGTTGTTGCCGCCTTCCTCCATCGTCACGCGCAGTCGCTCGATGGCGTGCTGCAGGTCGCCGGAGGCGCCGGCGGCGCTCTCGCCGGAATATTCCTTCACGGTCGAGGCCAGCCAGTCTTCCAGATCGGTGTAGAAGCGGTTCTGCGCCTGACTCGACTGCAGGTCGAGGAAGCCGAGGATCAGCGAGCCGGCGAGGCCGAACAGCGACGACGAGAACGAGATGCCCATGCCGCCCAGCGGCGCGGCAAGGCCTTCCTTCAGCGTGTCGAACAGCGAGCCGGAATCGCCGCCGACCTTCAGCCCCTCGATCACTTTGCCGACCGAGCCGACGGTCTCGATCAGGCCCCAGAACGTGCCGAGCAGGCCGAGGAACACCAAGAGGCCGGTCATGTAGCGCGAGATGTCGCGGGCCTCGTCCAGCCGCGTAGCGATCGAATCCAGCAGGTGCCTCATGGTCTGCTGCGAGATCGACATCCGCCCCGAGCGTTCACCGCCCAGGATCGCCGCCATTGGCGCCAGCAGGGTCGGGCGCCTGTCGAGTGCCAGACCAGGATCCGAGATCCGGAAATTATTGACCCAGGACACTTCGGGATACAGCCGCACCACCTGCCGGAACGACAGGATGATGCCGATCACCAGCACGCCGCCGATCAGCGCGTTGAGGCCCGGATTGGCGAAGAACGCGGTCATGATCTGCTTGTAGAGCACCGTCATCACCAGCGCGCACAGCACCAGGAACACCACCATCCGCACCAGAAAGATCCGGGGCGAGGACAGCTTGGTCAGTTCGATCTCCATCGCGGAGCGGGAGGTTGGGCTTGGCGCCATGGGGAGGTCATCTTCCTCGGAGAAACGGATCAGATGCGCAATATGGCACAGCCGGGCGACAAAAAAAGATCGATACCGCTGGATCAGCCGCTGTCCCGCGGAACTTCAGGTTGAAACCCGGCTTGAACTGTAGCGTATTTGTCAGACACGCATAATTTCAGCCGCTTATCGGGACTTTCCATGACGATTTTGTATCTTGAGGCGCTGGCCTTGATCGCCGTGTCCATGTCGATCCTGATGGCGGGGGCCTGGCTGGTGCAACAACGCACGGGCAATTCGGGCTGGGTCGATACGATCTGGACGTTTTCGCTCGGCCTCGTCGGCGCCGGCTCGGCGCTGTGGCCGGTAGCAGGTGCCGCGCCAAGCGCCCGGCAGTGGCTGGTCGCAGCCCTGGTGGCGATCTGGTCGGTGCGGCTCGGCTCGCACATCGCCGCGCGCACGCGGGGGATCACCGACGATCCGCGCTACGCGGCGTTTGCTAAGGAGTGGGGCGTCGATTCGCCGAAGAAGATGTTCATGTTCCTTCAGAATCAGGCGTTCGCGTCGATCCCGCTGGTGTTCGCCATCTTCGTCGCAGCGCGCTTTCCCGATCCGGCGCTGCGATGGCAGGATGCACTCGGCGTGCTGATCCTGTTCGGCGGCATCGCCGGCGAGGCACTGTCCGATTCGCAGCTCAAGGCCTTTCGGAGCCAACCCGACAATAAGGGCAAGGTCTGCGATAGCGGGCTGTGGCGCTGGTCGCGGCATCCGAATTACTTCTTCGAATGGTTCGGCTGGCTGGCCTATCCGGTGATCGCTTTGTCGCTGGACTACCCATGGGGCTTTGCGACCTTGCTGGCGCCGTTGTTCATGTTCTGGATCCTGCGCTACGTCACCGGCGTGCCGCCGCTGGAAGCGCAGATGTTGAAATCGCGCGGCGACGCCTACAGGGCGTACCAGGACCGCACCAGCGTGTTCTTCCCGCTGCCGCCGAAGGAGGCCGTTCCATGAGCGTTGTCTCCCGCATCATCGGCACCGCCGAGCGTGTGCCTCTGCCGGACGCTTTGATCCGGGCCGGCATCCAGCAGCTTTGCTCGCGCACGGCCGAGAGGCTGGCACTGTCCGATGTCTCGACCGATGCGAGCTTTGCCGAATTGATGACGGTGCGCCGCATCGCCGAGCATACCGATGCGGCCAATGCGCAGCATTACGAAGTGCCGGCGGCGTTTTTTGCGCTGGTGCTGGGGCCGAACCGCAAATACTCGTCGTGCTTCTACAAGGAGCCCGAATCGACGCTGCAGGAGGCCGAGGAAGAGGCGCTGCGCCAGACCATCGAGCACGCCGACCTGGTGGATGGACAGAACATTCTCGAACTCGGTTGCGGCTGGGGCTCGCTGTCGCTGTCGATGGCGCGGCAGTTTCCCGGCGCTCACATCACCGCCGTCTCGAACTCGCACTCGCAGCGCGAATATATCGAAGCCGAAGCCGCGTCGCGCGGCATCGAAAATCTGCGGATCGTCACGCAAGACATGAACGTCTTCGAGCCCGGACAGACGTTCGATCGCATCGTCTCCGTGGAGATGTTCGAGCACATGATGAACTGGCGGGAGCTGCTGGCGCGCGTGCGATCGTGGCTGGCGCCGGAGGGCCGCTTCTTCATGCACATCTTCACGCATCGCTCGGGTACCTATCTGTTCGACCGCGCCGACCAGGACGACTGGATCGCGCAACACTTCTTCACCGGCGGCGTCATGCCGAGCCATCAACTGATCCGTCAGTACGAAGATCTGTTGGCCGTCGAGAAGGAGTGGCGCTGGAGCGGCGTGCATTACCAGCGCACGGCGCTCGACTGGCTTGCGAACTTTGATCGAAACCGTCGTGCGATCGAAAAAATCCTGCGCCCGGTCTATGGCCGCGACACCGCGCTCTGGATGCGACGCTGGCGCTGGTTCTTTTTGGCGACGGCGGGCCTGTTCGGCTACGCCGAGGGAAGCGAGTGGGGCGTCAGCCACTACCGGATGACCGCCGCTGACCCGAGTTCACGCAGGCACACGATCGCGTGAGTCATTGGAACTCGCTGTATAATCAAGCCGATAGGCCCATGTGGCATTGAGCCGCCGCCAAATCTGTTGCGCTGCAGCGCTTCTGATCTATCCTAAGCTATCAAGCAGGTTCGGAATATCCGGAAAAAGTCGCGATGGACACAGTCCGGCGGCTCCGTTGATGCATGTACGATCCTGAAATGGGAACCATACCGACGATGACGATATTCAACGCTCGCTCCGCAGGCCTGGCCTTCTTGCTGGCGGGTCTCGCGCCGCTGCTGGCAGGATGCGGTGAGCCAAAGCAGGCCGTTGCGTCGGCTCAGGCGACAGAGCCCGAAGTCAGCGTCGTGTCCGTCAAGCCGCAGGCGCGTTCGCTGATTCGTGAATTGCCAGGCCGGATCGCGCCGACCCGCGTAGCGGATGTTCGTCCGCGGGTCTCCGGTATCGTCGTCGAGCGCATGTTCCATCAGGGCAGCGTCGTGATGGCCGGCGAGCCGCTGTACCGGATCGATCCGAAGCCGTTCCAAGTCGAGTTGCAGGCCAGCGAGGCCGCACTGGCCAAGGCGACCGCCGCCTATGATCTGGCCGTACAGCAGGCCAACCGCATTACCACTTTGTTCAGCCAGAAGGCGGTATCCGAAGCCGAAAGCGAGAGAGCCGTCGGTGCCATGCGTCAGGCCGATGCCGAAATCGCCGGCCGCAAGGTCGACATTGCGCGCGCCAAGCTCAATCTCGATTACGCCACCATCCGCGCGCCGATCAGCGGCATCATCGGTGCGGCGCTGGTCTCCGAAGGCGCACTGGTGGTGCAGAACGAAAACACCAATCTGGCCACGATCCAGCAGCTCGATCCGATCTATGCCGACTTCACCCAGTCGGTCAGCGAGATGAACACGCTGCGTCGCGCCTTCGAGAGCGGCGACCTCGACCAGATCGCGGACGATGCCGCGCGCGTCCGCCTCGTACTCGACGATGGCCAGGTCTATCCGCTGCCGGGCAAGCTGTTGTTCTCCGAGGCCAAGGTCGATGCCTTCACCGGGCAGGTGACGCTGCGCGGCCAGTTCCCCAATCCGAAGCGGGAATTGCTGCCGGGCATGTATGTTCGCGTCAAGATCGAGCAGGGCATCGATACCGACTCGATTGCCGTTCCGCAGCAGGCGGTACAGCGCAACGGCGGCGGCGGCAGCGAGGTGTTCGTAGTCAAGGACGACGGCCATGTCGCCACGCAGGTGGTCCGCATGGGGCAGATCCAGGACGGTCAGTGGTTCGTGACCGAAGGCTTGAAGGGCGGCGAAAAAGTCGTCGTCGAGGGCTTCCAGAAGTTTGCACCGGGAGACAAAGTCAAGCCGATGCCGTGGCCGTTGGCCGAAACGGCCCATAACGCGGCGGCCGGCGATCAGCCGCGCGTAAAGCCCTGAGACCTGACAGATGGCTAATTTCTTTATCGACAGGCCGATTTTCGCCTGGGTCGTCGCGCTGTTCATCTGTCTGTTCGGCGCCATCGCGCTTCCGCAACTGCCGATCGCGCAATATCCGATCATTGCGCCGCCCTCGATCTCGATCTCGACCAGCTATCCCGGCGCATCGCCGGAGAATCTGTACAATTCAGTCACCCGGCTGATCGAGGAAGAGCTCAACGGCGCCGCCGGCATCCTGAATTTCGAATCGACGTCGGACTCGCTCGGCGCGGTCGAAATCATCGCGAACTTCGTGCCGGGCACCGATACCAGCCAGGCTTCCGTGGAAGTGCAGAACCGGCTCAAGCGCGTTGAAGCGCGATTGCCGCGGGCTGTCATTCAGCAGGGCATTCTGGTCGAGGAAGCCTCGGCGGCGGTGCTGAACATCATCACGCTGCGTTCCACCGACGGCAGCATGGACGAAGTCGGCCTCGGCGACTTCATGATCCGCAACGTGCTCGGCGAAATCCGCCGCATCCCGGGCGTCGGCCGCGCCTCACTTTATTCGACCGAGCGTTCGCTGCGCGTCTGGGTCGATCCGGCCCGGCTGGTCGGCTACAATCTGACCTCGGACGACGTCAACAAGGCGATCACCGCGCAGAACGCTCAGGTCGCGTCCGGTAGCGTCGGCGCCGAGCCGTCGACGGCGACCACCAAAACGTCGTCGCTGGTGCTGGTCAAAGGCCAGCTCTCCACACCGGAGGAATTCGGCGCCATCGTGCTGCGCGCCAATTCCGACGGCTCCACCGTGCGGCTGCGCGACGTCGCCCGCATCGAGATCGGTGGCCTGAGCTACCAGTTCACCACCCGGCTCGACGGCAAGCCGACCGCCGGCCTCTCGGTGCTGATGTCGCCCAAAGGCAACGCGCTCGCCACCGCCGCCGCCATCGAAGCCAAGATGAAGGATCTGTCGAACTTCTTCCCGGCCAATATCGCCTATGACATCCCCTATAACGTCACGCCGGTGGTCGAAGCCTCGATCGAGAAGGTGGTGCACACGCTGCTGGAGGCAGTCGCGCTCGTCTTCATCGTGATGTTCATCTTCCTGCAGAATTTCCGCTACACGCTGATCCCGACCATCGTGGTGCCGATCGCGCTGCTCGGCACCTGCACGATGCTGCTGCTGGCCGGCTACTCGATCAACATGCTGACCATGTTCGGCATGGTGCTGGCGGTCGGTATTCTGGTCGATGACGCCATCGTCGTCGTCGAGAACGTCGAACGCATCATGAGCGAGGAGGGGCTTCCGCCGAAGGAAGCCACCAAGAAGGCCATGGGCCAGATCTCCGGCGCGATCATCGGCGTGACGCTGGTGATGATCGGCGTGTTCGTGCCGATGGCGTTCTTCCCGGGCTCGGTCGGCATCATCTACCGGCAGTTTTCCGTCACCATGGTGGCGTCGATCGGGTTCTCTGCGCTGTTGGCGCTGTCCTTGACGCCGGCGCTGTGCGCCACCTTCCTGAAGCCGATCAAGGAAGGCCACGGTCACGCCAAGAAGGGCGTGTTCGGCTGGTTCAACCGCAAGCTCGATGCCACCCGCGATGGCTATTCGCGGACGGTGGGCTGGTCGATCCAGCGCACCGGACGCCTGCTGATCGTCTACGTCGCGCTGCTGGTCGGCCTGACCTGGGGCTTCATGCGGATGCCCGGCGGCTTCCTGCCGATCGACGATCAGGGCTTCATCACCACCGACGTGCAGACGCCGTCGGATTCCTCGTTCGCCCGCACCGAGGGCGCGATCGAGAAGGTCGAAGCCTATCTGGCCAAGCGCTCCGGCATCGAGAGCGTCGTGTTCCTGACCGGCTTCAGCTTCCTCGGTCAGGGCATGAACACCGCGCAGGCCTTCATCACCTTGAAGGACTGGTCGGAGCGTCCGCCCGGTGACTCCGCCGCGGCCCTCGTCGACGACATCAACCGCGAATTGTCGTCGATCCGCGATGCCAAGATTTCGGCGCTGCAGCCGCCGCCGATCGACAACCTCGGTAATTCCTCGGGCTTCAGCTTCCGTCTGCAGGATCGGGGACAAAAGGGGCTGGTCGCGCTCAACGCCGCGTCCGACAAGCTGATCGCCGACGCCAACGCCAGCCCGGTGCTGCAGAAGGTGTTCGTCGAAGGCCTGCCGCCGGCGCCGCTGGTCAATCTGATGATCGACCGCGAAAAGGCCGGCGCCTTCGGCGTCACCTTCGAGGACATCAACTCCACGATTTCGACCAACCTCGGCTCGAACTACATCAACGACTTCCCGAACCGCGGCCGCATGCAGCGCGTCGTGGTGCAGTCGGAAGCTGCCAACCGGATGAACGCGACCGACATCCTGAACTACAACGTCAAGAACAGCCGCGGGCAGCTCGTTCCGTTCTCGTCGTTCGCCACCGTGGAGTGGGCAAAGGGGCCGACCCAGATCGCCGGCTTCAATTTCTATCCGGCGGTCCGCATCTCCGGTGAAGCGCGTCCGGGCTTCACCTCGGGCGACGCGATTGCCGAGATGGAACGCCTCGCCCGTCTGCTGCCGCGCGGCTTCGGTTTCGAATGGACCGGCCAGTCACTGCAGGAAAAGCTGTCGGGCTCGCAGGCGCCGTTCCTGCTCGCGCTGTCGGCGCTGGTGGTGTTCCTGGTGCTCGCCGCGCTCTATGAGAGCTGGACGATCCCGATGGCGGTGTTGATGACGGTGCCGCTCGGCATCTGTGGCGCTGTGCTGGCCGCGACGTTGCGCGGGTTGCCGAACGACGTCTACTTCACGGTGGGTCTGATCACGATCATCGGTCTGGCGGCGAAGAACGCGATTCTGATTATCGAATTCGCCAAGGATCTGCGCGCCGGTGGCAAATCGCTGATCGATGCCACGATGGAAGCCTGTTATCTGCGCTTCCGCCCGATCGTGATGACGGGCCTGGCGTTCATCTGCGGCGTGCTCCCGATGGTGTTCGCCAGCGGTGCTGGCGGCAAGAGCCAGAATGCGCTGGGCACCTCGGTGACCGGCGGCATGATCGCCGTGGTGATCCTGGCGCTGTTGATGGTGCCGGTGTTCTTCGTCTCGATCCAGCGGCTGTTCTCGCCGGACAAGGCCAGGGAAACGACTCCGCCAGCCGACGCATCGCCAGTGCCGCCGCACGCCGTTCCGCACTAAACGCGCCACGAGCCGTTCCCGCCTTCGCGGGGACGGCTCGTAAAGCGGCCTCACGAAACCCCCGAGCTCGTCCCACATCGCATCGACCCACGCGATCACCGCCGGGTCCATTGCGAGCACCTCGCCCCACGGCCGCGAGGTCTCGGCGCCGATCTTGTTGGTCGCATCGATGCCCATCTTGCCGCCGAGGCCGGATTTCGGCGAGGCGAAGTCGAGATAGTCGATCGGGGTGTCGCTGACCACGACCAGGTCGCGCGACGGGTCGGAGCGCGTCGATACCGCCCACATCACGTCGGTCCAGTCGCGCACGTTGATGTCGTCATCGACGAGTCCACCACGGTCGGCGCCTACCGCAAGGCATGGCGATGACGGGGACGTTGGTAGGTGAAGCAATGAGTTCAAACATGCAATTGACGCTCGGACCGGTGCTGTTCAACTGGAAGCCCGACGAGTGGCGCGATTTCTATTATCGTATCGCGGAGGAAGCGGCGGTCGATACCGTGGTGATCGGCGAGATCATCTGCTCGAAGCGCTCGCCGTTCCTCAAGGATCACATGCCGTCGGCGGTGGCCCGGCTCCTGGCCTGCGGCAAGCAGGTCATCCTCGGCGCGCTGACGCTGATGTCGCTGCCGCGCGAGCGCAAGCAGATGGTCGAACTGGCCGACGTCACCGCCCTGCAGATGGAAATGAACGACATCTCCGTGCTCGGCCTGCTGGCCGGACGGCCGCATGCGATCGGGCCGTATGTCAATGTCTACAACGAGGCGGCGGCGAACTATTTTGCCTCGCGCGGCGCGGCGCGGTGCGGATCTGCCTGCCGCCGGAATTGCCGATGACGTCGATCCGGACCATCGCCGCGGCCCTGCCGGACGTTACTTTCGAAGTGTTCGGTTTCGGCCGTGCGCCGCTGGCCATCTCGGCGCGCTGCTATCATGCCCTCCTGCATGATCTCACGAAGGATAGTTGCCGCTTCGTCTGCGAGCAGAATCCGGACGGGCTGGCGGTATCGACATTCGACGACGAGCCGTTTGTGGGAGAGGGTGGATCGAACCGCGCAGCGGTTCGAGACGGGTGAGGGGAGCCACAAGCTCCGAGCTCCGCAGGCCCCCTCATCCGTCACGGCCTGCGGCCGTGCCACCTTCTCCCACAAGGGGAGAAGGAAGAAAGAGCCCACACTCGCCGCTGCTTAGAGCGGCTTCAAAATTTTCGTCAATTCGCCGTTCACGAATTCATTGCCGCACACGATGTTGCCGGTCTTCAGCACGTCGCCGCCATGGATGTCGCCGACGGTGCCGCCGGCTTCCTTGATCAGCACGATGCCGGCCGCGATATCCCAGGGCTGCAAATTGCGCTCCCAGTAGCCATCCAGACGACCGGCGGCAACGAAAGCGAGATCCAGCGATGCCGCACCGAAGCGGCGCAGACCGGCGACCTTCGGCTGCAGCGCCGACATTTCGCGGCGCGACAACTCATGGTCGCCGCGGCCGATATGCGGCAGGCCGCAGGCGATGACGCATTCGTTGAGTTGCTTGCGGCCGGCGACGCGCAGGCGGCTATCGTTGAGGAACGCGCCCGACCCCTTCTCGGCCATGTAGAGCTCGTCGTTGGCGGGATTGTAGATCAGGCCGGCGATGGCGACGCCCTCGCGCAGCAACCCGATCGAGACCGCGAAATGCGGAATGCCGTGCAGGAAGTTGGTGGTGCCATCGAGCGGATCGACGACCCACATGTGGCTCTTGTCGGTGCCTTCGCGGTTGCCGCCTTCCTCGCCGAGGAAGCCGTAGCCGGGGCGCGCCTTGTTGAGGTCGGTGTAGAGCATTTCCTCGGCGCGCTTGTCGGCGAGGCTGACGAAATTCGCGGGGCCCTTCATCGAGACCTGCAGATTCTCGACCTCGCCGAGGTCGCGCTTGAGGCTGCGGCCGGCGCGGCGCGCGGCTTTCACCATGACGTTCATCAGGGCTGAATTGATCATGATTGCGCTCGGTGACCTGAAAGGTCAGGTCTCAATTGGAAGGACAGGGGATTTGCTGGGCGATGGGTGCCCTGCAAGCGGGCGAAGGTCAAGGGCCGATCATTTCGGGCTGGTCGGGCTGCCCAGCCATTTGCGGGCGGCGTCCTGCGCCTTGGTCCGGTCCTCCGGCGTGGCATTGGCCAGCGCCTCGTCGAGGAACAGGTCGCCCTTGCCGGCGGTCTTGGCGACGATGTGCCATTTCAGCCCCTCGATCCTGTCGGCGGCGTCGGCGCGGTTGACCAGTACCCGCGCCAGCCGGTTCTGGGCGATCGGGCTGTTCTGTTTCGACGCCTTGCGCAGCAGCGCGACGGCGCCGGCCTCGTTCTTCGGTGTCCCGGTGCCGTTGTAGAGCGCAATGGCGTATTCGACGGAGGCATCAACATTGTCGGCCAAGGCTGCGGCCTGCAGCAGCCGGACGGCCTTGTCGAGGTTCTTCTCGACGCCGGTGCCTTCCTTGTAGAACGTCGCCAGCGCGTATTGCGCTTCCGGGTTGCCGGCATCGGCCGCCACCCGCAGCAGTTCGGCGGCGCGCTTGAGGTCCTGCGGAAAGGTCTGGCCGTCGAGATAGAGCAGCGCGAGATTATAGGCCGCCTTGGGATTGCCGAGCTTGGCGGAGGAGGCGAGCCATTTGGCGCCTTCCTCGCGGTTGCCGGTCTTGCCGCGATCGGACAATCGCAGCATGGCCAGCGCAAACATGCCCTCGCGGTCGCCGCGCTCGGCGGCGCGCTGATACCACTCCGCCGCCTTGGCATAGTCGCGCTTGACGCCCATCGCGTTGGAATAGAGCTCGCCGAGCATCGTCATCGCCTTGGGGTCGTTGTTCTCCTGGGCGCGCTGGGTGGCGAGGTCGAAGGCGGTCTTGTACTGGCCGCGCTGATAGGCGCCGTAGACCAGATCGAGGTTGGGGTCGGTCGGTGAGGCGGCCGCGGGCTCGGCCGGCTTGGCGGGGGCGGCCTTCTTGGCGGCGGCAGCCGGCGCCTTCGCAGCAGGCGGCGTTGCCTTGGGCGGCGCTTTCGGGGGCGCGGCCTTGGCCGGTGCCTTCGGCGGTGCCTGGGCGGACGGCGGCGTCAGCGAGATCTGCGCTGCCGCGGGGGCAATCGCGAGCGCGCATCCGGCCCAGAGTGTGAGGCAACGCAGAACCTTCATTCCGGCGTCATTCCTGCTCGGCAGCGGCTTTGGCGGAAACCGCGGCATAACCCTGCTTGATCGCTGCTTCGGCGTCCAGCAGCGCCGCTGCGGGCCCGCGCGGGTCGTCCCAGATCATGTCGCCGACCAGCACGAAATCGGCGCCGGCGGCGGCGAATTCGCGGACCTCGTCCAGCGTGGCGGCATAGCCGACGCAAGGCGGCTCGAACAATTCGGTCCACCACTGCAGCCGTTCGGCGATCGCTTCTACCGAGGGTCGTTCGCCATTGGCGTCGGGCTCGCCGAACAGCACGTAATCGACGCCGGCTTCGCCCGCCGCCATCGAATCGTGCCGCGTCGGCAGTCCGCCGACCCCGGCGATCCAATCGGGCTTCAGCGACGGCATCGCATCTTCCAACGCTTCGATGCCATCCAGATGGGCGCCGTCGGCGCCGGCACGCGCGACCAGTTCGGCATGGCCATCGATCAGGAGCGCCGCGCCGCTCGGCTGGATCGCAGGGGCCAGTGCCTTGATGCGCGAGATCATGGTGCGCTGGTCGGTGGTCTTCAGCCGCACCAGTACCGCGGCCACGTCGGCCTTTTTCAGCAGCGCTGGCAACATGCCAATCAGCGCCGCGGGGTCTTCCAGCAGCGGGGTTGCGAGATAGAGCCGGGGCGCGGGCGGCGGTGGAACGGGCTTGGCCAAGACTATGCTGCCTTCTTCGTTTCTTGATCCGCCGTCCATTCGCCCTTGCTGGCGAGTGAATTCATGCGGGCGCGGTGGGTGAAAGCCTGCTGGCCGGCGGCGACGTTTTCCGTCTTGCCGGCCCACGCCTTCTGCGGCGCGGCCTGCAGCGCGCGACCATAGGAGAAGGTCAGCGGCCACGGCAACCCGCCGATTCGGTTCATGGCGTCGAGATGCGCGGTGGCGTCTTCACCGGACTGGCCGCCGGACAGGAAGGCGATGCCGGGCACCGCTGCCGGCACGCAGTTCTTCAACATTCGGACGGTCTTCTCGGCGACTTCCGCGATGCTCGCCTGCGTGGGCGATTTCTTCCCGGGGATCGCCATGTTCGGCTTCAGCACGATGCCTTCCAGCGCGACGCGCTGCAGGCGCAATTCCTGGAAGGTCTTGTTGAGCACGCGCGTGGTGATCTCGACGCAGCGATCAATGTCGTGGTCGCCGTCCATCAGCACTTCCGGCTCGACGATCGGCACGATCTGCGCCTGCTGGCACAGCGCTGCATAGCGCGCCAGCGCATGTGCGTTGACGGAGATCGCCGTCATGCTGGGAATGCCGTGCCCGATATCGATCACCGCGCGCCATTTCGCAAAGCGCGCACCGCGCTTGTAGTATTTTGCCAGCCGTTCGGCGAGGCGGTCGATGCCAACGGTGACCAGTTCGCCGGGACAGTTCGGCAGCGCCTGGGTGCCCTCATCGACCTTGATGCCGGGGATCGCGCCGGCCTGTTCGATCAGTTTCACTAGCGGCGTGCCGTCGGCGGCGTCCTGCCAGATCGTCTCGTCGTACAAGATGACGCCGGAGATGAAGTTCGACATCGCGTCTTTCGAACGAAACATCATCTCGCGATAGTCGCGGCGGGAGTTCTCAGTCGACTCCACGCCTATCGCATCGAAGCGCTTCTTGATGGTGCCGCCCGACTCGTCCGCCGCCAGCAGCCCCTTGCCGGGAGCCGTCATGGCGCGGGCGATTTTGTTCAGATCGGCAAGGTTCATCGGATGTCCTGTCGGCGGAAGTCTTGAAGGCGAAAGGTGACGGATGTCAGGCAAAGCCAAGGAAAGCGGCAAGGGCGCGGTCCACCGATGCCATTCCTTCATCGGAAAGCTCACCGATCCGATCGCCAATCTTGCCGATTCCAACGCTAACGATCTTATCGACCATAATTTGAGATGGAAGCCTGAGCCCATTCGCGGCGTCTGGATCAACGTCGATACGCAACGCGGGTACGCTGCGCAAGTCACTGGTGAGCGGGAGCACCGTCAGTGAAGGGATGCCGGAGAAACGATCCGCTTGGACAATCAGTGCGGGTCTTGGCTTACCGTAGTCGCCCGGGATGACGACCGACACTATTTCGCCTCGTCTCACTTCCAGCCTTCAGCGTCGAACAGTTGCTCAATCTCGGCCAAGATCTGCTGTTCTTGCGGATCGTTCCTCAGGATCAGGCACTGCCTGCGGATATCTTCCGCATAACCAGGCGCATTTACATCCGGCACCCAGATGGTCACCGGCTTGAGGCCGGCGGCCTTCATCTTTTCGCGGTGCTTGCGCACGCGCCTGGCTCCATCGGACATGGCCGACCTCCACACGTTACATGTAACGTATGGCAGGTCGGCCGGACGTTCAATAACGAACCGGGAAGATCAGGCGATCTTGGCCGCCAGTTCGCCGGAAGCGTAGCGCTTGGCCATGTCGGCGGTGGTGTGGATGGTCTTGAACTTGCCTGCCTGTCCAGCCGTGTTGAACTCCTGCAGGCGCTGCTTGCACAGCTTGACCATCGCCTCCATCGCCGGCTTCAGATATTTGCGCGGATCGAATTCTTCCGGATGCTCCGAAAGGATCTTGCGGATCTGGCCGGTCATCGCCATCCGGTTGTCGGTGTCGATGTTGATCTTGCGCACGCCATGCTTGATGCCGCGCTGGATCTCCGAGACCGGCACGCCCCAGGTCGGCTTCATCTTGCCGCCGAATTTGTTGATGATCTCCTGCAGGTCCTGCGGTACCGAGGAGGATCCGTGCATCACCAGATGGGTGTTGGGCAGCTTGCGGTGGATTTCCTCGATCACGCCCATCGCGAGGATGTCGCCGTCCGGCTTGCGGGTGAATTTGTAGGCGCCGTGCGAGGTGCCCATGGCGATCGCCAGCGCATCGACCTGGGTTTCCTTGACGAACTTCACAGCCTCGTCGGGATTGGTCAGCAGCTGGTCGTGCGACAGCTTGCCTTCGGCGCCGTGGCCGTCTTCGGCCTCGCCCATGCCGCTCTCCAGCGAGCCCAGCACGCCGAGCTCGCCCTCGACCGAGATGCCGCCGAGATGCGCCATGTCGGTCACCGTCTTGGTGACGCCGACATTGTAGTCCCAGTCGGCCGGGGTCTTGCCGTCGGCTTTCAGCGAGCCGTCCATCATCACCGAGGTGAAGCCGGCCTGGATCGCCGTCATGCAGGTCGCAGGTCCATTGCCATGGTCGAGATGCACGCAGACCGGGATCTGCGGATAGATTTCGGTGACGGCGTCCATCATGTGCTTGAGCATGATGTCGTTGGCATAGGAGCGGGCGCCGCGCGAGGCCTGGATGATCACCGGCGCGTCCACGCTGGATGCCGCCTCCATGATCGCCAGCGCCTGTTCCATATTGTTGATGTTGAAGGCGGGGACGCCGTAGTCGTGTTCCGCGGCATGATCGAGCAACTGACGCAACGTGATGCGGGCCATGGGAACTCCTTGCGAGGTAAGAACGGTGCTGTCGATCCGTGGGACCAACGGTCTGAAATGGTCACCGCTCTTAACGCGACAGACGCAGAAATCCAAGTCACCGATGGTCGCGGACGATGCGGCAGGGGAGGATGGTCGGCAGAGGCCGCCTTATCAGCTTGTCTTGGCTTCCAGCGCCGCCACGCGCTCTTCCACGGCGTTGACCCGCTCGTCGAAATCGCCGGCCGTCGCTCGCATCATGACCAGCATCCCGGCGCTGTTTCGACGGTGCTTGCGATTATCCTCTTCGAGCCGATTGAACCGATGCTCGACCGTCGCACGAAACGACGCGATATCCTCCCTGATCGCAATCAGGATATCCAGCGTTACATCTGTTGGACGCTCTGCCATGCTGGGAACATACCATAAACACCGCGTCCGGCAAGCGTAGTGTCAATCTTTTGCAACCTTCAAAACATCCACGCCCGGGAGCGGCTTGCCTTCCATCCATTCCAGGAAAGCGCCGCCCGCCGTCGAGATGTACGAAAAATCATCCGCGACGCCGGCGTGATTGAGCGCCGCCACGGTGTCGCCGCCGCCGGCGACGGAAATCAGCTTCTTCGCCCTGGTGCGCTCCGCAGCATGCTTGGCTGCCGCCACGGTGCCGGTGTCGAACGGCGCCATCTCGAACGCGCCGAGCGGGCCGTTCCAGACCAGCGTCGCCGCGTCGTTGATCGCGGCGTTGATGCGCTCGATCGATTGCGGGCCGACGTCGAGGATCATGCCGTCCTCGGGAATTGCATCCAGCCCATAGGCCTGCGACGGCGCATTGGCTTCGAACTTGAACGCCACCACCGCATCGACCGGCAGGATGATCGCGCAGTTCGCGGTTTCGGCTTTCTCGATGATGCGCAAGGCGGTGGCGGCCAGATCCTTCTCGCACAGCGACTTGCCGACGCCGATGCCCTGCGCGTGCAGGAAGGTATTGGCCATGCCGCCACCGATCACCAGCGCATCGACCTTGGTGACCAGGTTTTCCAGAAGATCGATCTTTGACGACACTTTTGCGCCGCCGACGATGGCGATCACCGGCCGGGTCGGCGCATCCAGCGCCCTGCCGAGCGCGTCGAGTTCGGCCTGCATGGTGCGACCGGCAAAGGCCGGCAGCTTGTGGCCGAGGCCTTCGGTGGTGGCATGGGCGCGGTGCGCGGCGGAGAACGCGTCGTTGACCCAGATGTCGCCGAGCTTGGCCAGTTCGGCGACAAAAGCGGGATCGTTCTTTTCCTCACCGGGATGGAAGCGGGTGTTTTCCAGGCAGAGGATGTCGCCGTCCTTCATCGCAGCGACGGCCTTGGCGGCGACGTCACCGACGCAATCTTCCGCGAAGGCGACCGGCTTGCCGATGACGTCAGCCAGCGCGGCGGCCACCGGCTTCAGCGACTGCTTGGGATCGACGCCCTTCGGCCGGCCGAAATGCGCCAGCAGAATGACCTTGCCACCCTTGCCGGCGATCTCGGTCACGGTCGCTGCAATGCGCTCCAGCCGGGTCGCATCGGTGACGCGGCCATTGTCCATCGGGACATTGAGATCGACGCGCACGAGCACGCGCTTCGATTTAACATCGACATCGTCGAGAGTGCGGAAGGAATTGGTCATGGTATTGATCCGCTATCATGGTCATCGAAACGATGGCCGTCACGCGACGGGGTGATCTTCGTTCCTTGACGAAGCGCGAACACGATGAACGCAAAGAAAAGAACGCCAACCGGAATAACTACCCAGAGCGATTGCGTCATCGTGTTCTCTTGTGCAAGCGGCTAGATAAGCTTGCCCATCGCAACGGCCGTGTCGGCCATGCGGTTGGAGAAGCCCCATTCGTTGTCGTACCAGGAGAGCACGCGGACCAGCGTGCCGTTCTGCACCTTGGTCTGGTCGAAGGCGAAGGTCGATGAGTGGGCATCGTGGTTGAAATCGATCGACACGTTGGGATGCGCCGTGGTGCCGAGAATGCCCTTGAGGTCGCCGCTCTCGGCGGCAGCCTTGAACGCGGCGTTGATTTCGGCCGGGGTGACCGACTTCTTGGCAATGATCTTGAGATCGATCACCGAGACGTTCGGGGTCGGCACGCGGATCGAGACGCCGTCGAGCTTGCCGGCCAGTTCCGGCATCACCAGGCCGATGGCCTTGGCGGCACCGGTCGAGGTCGGAATCATCGACATCGCCGCGGCGCGGCCGCGGTAGAGATCGCTGTGCAGCGTGTCCAGCGTCGGCTGGTCGCCGGTGTAGGCGTGGATCGTGGTCATGAAACCGGTTTCGATGCCGACCAGTTCGTTCAGCACCTTGGCGACCGGCGCCAGCGCGTTGGTGGTGCAGGAGCCGTTGGAAACGACCAGATGGTCCTTGCTCAGCGTCTTGTGGTTGACGCCGTAAACGATCGTCGCGTCGGCGCCGTCCGACGGCGCCGAGACCAGCACGCGCTTGGCGCCTGCGGTGAGGTGCATCGAGGCCTTGGCCTTGGCGCTGAAGATGCCGGTGCATTCCAGCGCGATGTCGATGCCGAGGTCCTTCCAGGGCAGGGTGTTGGGATCGCGTACCGCGGTGACCTTGATCTTGCCGCGGCCGATATCGATGCTGTCGCCATCGACGGTGACTTCGCCGGGGAAACGGCCGTGCACGGAATCAAAGCGCAGCAGATGCGCGTTGCTCTCGACGGAGCCGAGATCGTTGATGGCGACCACTTCGATGTCGGTGCGCTTGGACTCATAGATCGCCCGCAGGACGTTGCGGCCGATGCGGCCAAACCCGTTGATCGAAACCCGGACTGCCATTCAAGTTCTCCCTGTCGTTCTAAACCTGCGTATTACCTGCATATAGGTACGTTTAACGGCCGTTTCATGCCCTGATTGAAACGCCGGCGCAATGTGTCGGATGCGCCGGCGTTCCGGCAGGGTTAAGCCGCGTTGTGGCGCTTGGTGGCGGCGTCCACGACGGCTTCTGCCGTGATGCCGAAATATTTGTAGAGCTCCTTGGCCGGCGCGCTGGCGCCGAAGGTCGACATGCCGATAAACACGCCGTCATGGCCGATCACGGCGTCCCAGCCGAACCGCACGGCGGCCTCGATCGCAATCTTGACCGGGGCCTTGCCGATGATGGCTGCCTGCTTCTCCGGCGACTGCTGCAGCAGCAGTTCGAGCGACGGCACCGAAACCACACGGGTCGCGATGCCCTTCTCGGCGAGCTGCTTCTGCGCGACCACGGCGATCTCGACTTCCGAGCCGGACGCGAACAGCGTCACCTTGGCTTCGCCCTGCGCCGCGACCAGCTCGTAGCCGCCGGTGGCGCACAGATTGTCATCATGATGAACGGTGCGCGCCGGCTTCAGGTTCTGCCGCGACAGCGCCAGCACGGTGGGGCCTGTGGTGTTCTCCAGCGCCAGCTGCCAGCATTCCGCGGTCTCGATCGGGTCGGCCGGGCGGAAGGTTCGCATGTTCGGCATGCAGCGTAGCGACGCCAGGTGTTCGACCGGCTGGTGCGTCGGGCCGTCTTCGCCAAGTCCGATGGAATCGTGGGTCATGATGTAGACCACCGGCACGTGCGACAGCGCCGCGATGCGCATCGAAGGCCGCGCATAGTCGGTGAAGCACATGAAGGTGCCGCCGGCCGGGGCGAAGCCGCCATGCTGCGCAACGCCGTTCATAGCCGCCGCCATGCCCATTTCGCGGATGCCGTAATGGATGTAGCGGCCGCTGAAGTCTGTCGGCGTCACATCCTTGGCGTGCTTGGTCCGGGTGTTGTTCGACGGCGTCAGGTCGGCAGATCCGAGCAGCAGTTCGGGCATCACGCCGACCAGCACTTCCAGCACGATCTCGCTGGCCTTGCGGGTGGCGACGGTCTGCGGCTCGTCGATCAGCTTCTGCTTCAGCGTGCGGATCGCCTCATGGAGGCCGTCCGGTCGCTTGCGGTCGATCACCCGGCGCGTGAACTCGCTGCGGGTCGCTTCCGGCAGGGCGTCGAAACGCTCGTTCCAGTCGGTATGGGCGGTGGCGCCCTGCTTGCCGACATTGCGCCAGGCCTGCAGGATATCGTCGGGAACCTCGAACGGGCCGTAATCCCAGCCCAGCGCCTTCTTGGCGCCGGCCAGTTCCTCGGCGCCGAGCGGTTCGCCATGGGCTTTCGAGGTGCCGGCGCGGTTCGGCGCGCCGAAGCCGATGATGGTCTTGCAGGCGATGAAGGACGGTCGGTCCGAATTCTGGGCCTCCTTGATCGCGGCGGCGATGGCCTTCTGGTCGTGGCCATCGACCCGGACGGCATTCCAGCCATGGGCCTTGAAGCGCGCCACCTGGTCGACGCTGTCGGTCAGCGTCAGCGGGCCGTCGATCGAGATGCCGTTGTCGTCCCACAGGAAGATCAGCTTCGACAGCTTGAGATGGCCGGCCAGCGCTGCGGCTTCGTGGCTGACGCCTTCCATCAGGTCGCCATCCGAGCACAGCACATAGGTGTAATGATCGACGATGTCGCCATATTCGGCCGCCAGCAGCCGTTCCGCCAGCGCGGTGCCGACCGATGACGCGACGCCCTGGCCGAGTGGACCGGTGGTGGTCTCGATGCCGGCGGTGACGAAGTTCTCGGGGTGGCCCGGGGTCTTGGAATGCAGCTGGCGGAAGTTCTTCAGCTGATCCAGCGTGACGTCCTCGTTGCCGGTCAGATACAGCAGCGCGTAGAGCAGCATCGAGCCGTGGCCGGCGGAGAGAATGAAACGGTCGCGGTCCGGCCAGCGCGGATCAGCGGCGTCGAACTTCAGGAACTGGGTCCACAGCACCGTGGCGACATCGGCGGCGCCCATCGGCAACCCCGGGTGGCCGGAATTGGCCTTCTGCACGCCATCCATCGCCAGCGCGCGGATCGCATTGGCCATCTTCGAATGATCAACCTGCGTCATGTGGGGTTCCGCCTGAAATAATGTTGGGACGTAGCGCATCCGCTGGGGAACGCGGCATCGCTGCAGAGTGGTGGTATGCCAATGGAGAGGTGCTGGATAGCATCTGGCCAAAGCAGAGTCCAAGCCGGTAGACCTCTCGCGCGCCATTTTGTGGCGCTTTCTGGTGCATAGCTTCCGTGCGGCGTTGCGCCGGGCTCGCTTGCCACGTAAATTTCACGACCTAAAGGCTTGCCGAGCCGCCGCTTTTACGGTCGGCCAGCTTTCACCAGGCGTTGTCAGCCAAGGTTACGTTCCCCGAATGATCGATCGTCCTGCCTATGGTCCTGCCGGCCCGGATCCCGCCCAGAGCGGGATGGCGGAGATCGACGTGGCGACGCGGCGGCTGATGGCGGCCCTGGCCTCGTTGGAGAGCGCCGTGGAACGCCGCCGCGAGGCAGATCGCGACGAGGACGAACTGGCGACGCGGATCCAGGCGCTCGGCGCCGACCGCTCGCGGCTGGCGGATGAACTCGACGGCACGCTGGTGAAATCGCGCCGGCTGGAGCGCGCCAACCGCGAGGTCGCCGAAAAGCTCGACGCTGCGATCGGCAGCATCCGCGCGGTGCTCGAGACGGACGACACCACGGGCGACGCCGCATGAACCACGTCAGCGTCACCATCAACGGCCGGCAGTACCGCATGGCCTGCGAGGAAGGCCAGGAAACCCGCCTGCTGCGGCTGGCTGAAAGCCTCGAATCCCGCGTCGAAAATCTGCGCGGCAAGTTCGGCGAGATCGGTGACGCCCGTCTGACCGTGATGGCGGCGTTGACCATGGCGGACGAGTTGGCCGACGCCAACCTGCGCATCGGTGCGCTGGAGGAGGAACTCGCCGCGCTCCGCGACGTCCGCGTGGTCGCCGCCGACCGGGCGCGGGCCACCCAGAGCGCGGTCGCCGCCGCATTGAACTCGGCCGCCGACCGCATCGAAAAGACCACCCAGATCCTCAACCGCACCATCGGCGGCGGCATCGCGATCGGGTAGGGACAAGCCTTCTTGCCACTGGCGCAGGCGCCCCATAGCCCCTACATTGTTTCTGCGAGGCTGCGTCGCGCGTCAGGAGCCACATATCCCCGGGGCCTTATCGATCCTCACGGGAACTGTCCCTGGCCAGGTCCGTGGACCTGGCTACATGGTGCCCACCTACTTTCGTAGGTGCTCCGGGATCGAGTGCTTCAACGGCCACCGCGGCTTCGCACTATTTTTGCTTGGAGGTAGCGATGAAGCAACTTCAGGTCTCGCTGACCGACGATTTGAACGACTTTGTCGAGACCAGCGTTGCGAGCGGGAAGTACGCTTCGGACAGCGAAGTCATCAGAGAGGGTCTGCGGCAGCTCGTATTGCAGCAGTCCGACGCCGCGAAGCTGAAATGGCTTCAGGAAGCCTATCGCATCGGCCTTGAGAGCGGCGATGCGGGTGAACTGGATTTCGAAGCCCTCAAGGCTGAGGGGCGTGCGCGTCTCAAGCAGCGCGCTGCAGAATAATCCCCGTAATGCGATATTCGCGACAGGCGAGAGAAGACATTCTCTACATCTGGCAGCATATCGCGACATCCGATCACCACAGCGCCGATCGCGTGCTTGATCGTATCGAAGCACGTTGCGAGCAGCTCAAGGGATTTCCTCGCTTGGGTCCGCGGCGACCTGACGTCTTCGCAGGAGCGCGCGCACTCGTTATTGAACGTTGGCTCGCGCTCTACCGGATCGACGAATACGGTCCACGAATAGTCCGCATCGTCGATGGTGCGCAGGATCTGTCCGCCATTGCGATTGCCCCCGACGAGGATACTGATGACCAATGAGGAGGCAGCTGCTGCCAAGGCCAAATTGCGAGTGGCCGCGCTCGAACGAAGACAATCGCTAAGCCCCGAGATTCACGCCGACGCCAAGTGCCTCTTCGCCACCCGCGGGCTGCCGGTGCCCAACACCCCCACATCCGTCGTTGCCGGCTACTGGCCGATCCACGGCGAGATCGATCCGCGGCCGCTGCTCGCGATGCTGGCGGGGCAGGGCGCCACGACCGCGTTGCCCAGCATTGCCGGACAGAACGCTCCGCTTATCTTTCGCGCCTGGCGCGAGGGCGCCCCCGTTCAACGCGGCGCGCTCGGCATTTCCGAGCCGTTGCCCGAGGCCGACAGCGTGCAACCGACCATCGTGCTGGTACCGCTGTCGGCATTCGACCGCCGCGGTCAGCGCATTGGGTATGGCGCAGGCCATTACGACCGTGCGCTCGGCCTGCTGCGGTTGCATACCCACATCGTCGCCATCGGACTGGCTTTCGCCACCCAGGAAATTGACGAGGTGCCGGCCGAACCGCACGATGTTGCGCTGGATTTCGTGCTAACGGAGCGAGAGATCATCGATTTCCGGAGCATCTGATTTGCGTATTCTTTTCATCGGCGACGTGGTCGGCAAGACCGGGCGCACCATCATCCTCGACCGCCTGCCGGGCATGATCCGCGACTGGAAGCTCGATCTGGTCGTCATCAACGGCGAGAACGCCGCCGGCGGCTTCGGCATCACCGAGAGCATCTACAACGATCTGGTCGATGCCGGCGCCGACGCGGTGACGCTCGGCAACCACGCCTGGAATCAGAAGGAAGCGCTGGTGTTCATCGAACGCGCGCCGCGCCTGATCCGGCCGTTGAACTTCCCGCGCCATACGCCGGGCAGGGGGGCAGCGATGGTCGACGCCAAGAACGGCGCCCGCGCGCTGGTGATGAATGCGATGGGCCGCGTCTTCATGGAGCCGCTCAACGATCCCTTTTCCGCGGTCGGCAAGGAGATCGACGCCTGTCCGCTGGTCGAAGCAGTCGACGCGATCGTGGTGGATTTCCACGGCGAGGCCTCGAGCGAGAAGCAGGGCATGGGATTTTTTTGCGACGGCCGCGTCAGCCTCGTCGTCGGGACGCATACCCATGTGCCGACTGCCGACCATCAGATCCTGCCCGGCGGCACCGCCTACATGACCGACGCCGGCATGACCGGCGACTATGATTCCGTGATCGGCATGCAGAAGGAAGAGCCGGTGCGGCGCTTCACGACCGGCATTCCCTCCGGCCGCTTCGAGCCGGCGTTCGGCCCGGCGACGCTATCAGGAGTGGCTGTGGAGACGGACGACAAGACGGGGCTTGCGCTCAAGGTCGGCCCGGTCCGCCTCGGCGGACGGCTGTCGCAGGCGGTGCCGGAGTTCTGGGCGAGCTAAGCGCGATTGCTTCTGCTCCCCTCCCCCGCAAGGGGGGAGGGAGCGCAACTGCCGGCGCGTCGTTGCTAGTTCGTCGTACTCGCGAGTCCGCCGAGATAGGCGCGGCGCACCGCCGGATCGGACTGCAACTCCATCGCCCGGCCGTGGCCGACGATCTCGCCGTTTTCCAGCAGATAACCACGGTCGGCGATCGCGAGGCTCTCGCGGGCGTTCTGCTCGACGAGCAGCAATCCGCCGCCGCTGTCGCGGACCACGCGCAACGCGGCAAACAGCTCGCGCACCAGCAACGGCGACAGGCCTAGCGAGGGCTCGTCGAGCAGCAGGATGTCCGGCCTCGACATCAGCGCGCGGCCGATCGCCACCATCTGTTGCTCGCCGCCGCTCATGGTGCGCACGGTCTGCTTCAGTCGCTCGCCGAGCTTTGGAAACAGGCCAAGCACTTTGGCACGCTGCGCCACCTCGCTTGCGCGCGCGCGCTTCGGGTTGGCGCCGAGCAGAAGGTTTTCTGCCACGGTGAGATCGGCAAAAATGCCGCGGCCTTCCGGAACCAGCGCGAGACCCGCCTCGACGATGTCGTGCGGCGCGACACGCGACAGGTCGCGGCCGCCGAGCCGGACGCGCTTGCCGGGCGCGCATGGCAACAGCCCCGCGATGGCTTTCAGCAGCGTCGTCTTGCCGGCGCCGTTGGCGCCGAGAATGACGACGATCTCGCCGCGCTCGACGTTCAGCGCCGCCTCGCTCAGGGCGCGGTGCTGGCCGTAGGACACGCTGATGTCGGACACCTCAAGCATCGAGCGGTGCTCCCAGATAGGCCTCGATCACCGCGTCGTTGGAAAGTACCATTTCCGGCGTGCCCTCGGCGATCTTGCGGCCGCTGCTCATCACCACGCAGCGATCGCACAACGATCGAATCGCATCCATGACATGCTCGACCAGCAGGATCGACAGCCCTTCCTGCTTCAGCGACCGGATCAGTTCGATGCCGATCAGCAGCTCGGACGGGTTCAACCCGGCCAGCCATTCATCGAGCAGCAGCAGGCGCGGCCGCAGCGCCAGCGCGCGCGCCAGTTCGAGTCGCTTGCGATCGATGTAAGTCAGGTCGGTGGCGGCACGCGGGCCAAAGCCGGCGAGGCCGACGCGCGCCAGCAATTGCGTTTCGGAGGCATCGAGTTCGGCGCGCGTCAACAATGGCCGATGAAACGCCAGGCCGGCGCGGACATTCTCCGCGCAACTCATGCCGTCGAGCAGCCGCACGAGCTGGAACGTCCGCGCCAGCCCAAGCCGGGCCACGCGATGCGTCGGCCAGCCGGCGACGTCGTGGCCGGCGAAGTAGATCTGGCCGGCGTTCGGCTGTAGCACGCCGGAAATCAGATTGAGCGCGGTGGTCTTGCCGGAACCATTCGGGCCGAGCAGGCCGACGATCTCGCCGCGCCCGACCACGAGGTCGAGCTTATTGACGGCGATCAGCCCGCCGAAAGCTTTGGTCAGGCCTTCGATGGCGAGCGCCGGCGCGGCGTCGATTTCGCTCATGCCCCGGCGCTCCGCACTTGCGGGCGCGCTGGCCGCCAGGCGCGGAGCCGCTCCCACAGGCCGGCCACGCCGGATGGCAGCGCATAGACGATCAGCAGGAACACCACGCCCATCATCAGGGTCGAGGTCGCGGGAAAGCGCGCCGAGAGAAACTCAAACAAGAGCGTCAGTGGAATCGCGCCGAGCGCCGGGCCCCACAATCGGTGCGCGCCGCCGAGCAGCGCCATGATCACCACTTCGAACGAGATGGTGGCATTGAATGCGATCGACGGTTCGATATAGGTCCAGCGCGGCGACATGATCGCCCCGACCAGCGTCATGAAGGTCGCGGTGATGGCGAACAGCGCGACCTTGGCGACGGTGACATTGATGCCGCAATGCCGCGCCACGGTCTCATCCTCGCCGATGATGCGCAAAGCAAAGCCGAAGCGCGATCGTGCAATCAGGTAGCCGGTGGCGAACACCACGACGCACAGGGCGAGCAACTGCCAGTAGATGTCGGCCGGGGTGATGTCGACGAACACATAGCGGCCGAGCACGCGCGAGATGTTGACCTCGTACCAGACCACGATCTGGCGAATGAGTTCGGCGAGACCGAAGGTGAAAATGACGAAATGCACGCCGCTCAGCCGCAACGTCGAGAGGCCGACGAGCACTGCCATCGCGGCGCCAATGCCGGCGGCCACCAGCAATACCAGCGACCACGGCAGCTGCTCGCCGAGCACCGCCACGGTATAGGCGCCGACGCCGAAGAAGGCGGTGGTCGCCAGCGAGACGTAGCGGGTCGGCCCGGAGAACATCCCCCAGGCGGTCGCCAGCACGGTGAACTGCAGCAGGCTGATGGCCAGGGAGAGATAATAGGCATCGACCAGGCTGGGAACGAAGGCCAGCGCAGCAATGGCGGCAAGGCCGGCGAGGGCGGCCGCAACTTGAGATGCTGTCATCGTTGCACCCGCCCGAACAGGCCGGCGGGCTTCACCAGCAGCACGCCGAGGAACAGCGCAAAATTGACCGCCAGCGTCAGGCCGGGATCGACATAGGTGGCGACCAGCGCCTCGCTGAGGCCGAGTGCCAGGCCGGCGACAAGGCAGCCGAGCAGATTGCCGACGCCGCCCATCACCACCACGATCAGGGCCTTCATGGTGAACACCACGCCGGACGTGGCGCTGAAGGTCAGGAACATGCTGATCAGCACACCGGCCGCCGCGACCAGCGCGCCGCCGAGCGCGAAAGCGAGTGCCGCTGTCTTCGTCACGTCGATCGCAACCAGCTGCGCCGCCACGGGATCGACTGCCACCGCCCGGATCGCGGTGCCGATCCGGGTCCGCGTCAACGTGAGATACAGCGCAAGGCCGACGACCACCGCGAGGCCGAAGGCCAGCATCCGGTTCAGCGCAATCACCTCACCCACCACCGTCACCGGCACGGCGAGGAACGAGTAGCTGAAATAGGCACCGCCGAACATCGTCAGCATGATGCCCTGCACGATGAACATCATGCCGAACGTGGCCAGGATGCTGTCGACCTCCAGCGCGTCGCGGGTCTTCGCACGGCGCACCAAGGGGGTCAGCAGCACGCGGTACAGCAGCCAGCTCGCGGCGAAGCTGAGGGGAATGACGAGTAACAGGCCCAGCAGCGGATTGAGCGCCCAGCCGGTGAACAGCCAGTACGACGCGAAGGCGGCGGCGATCAGGAATTCGCCGTAGGACAGGTTCATGATCCGCGCGACGCCATATTGCAGCGTCAGTCCCATCGCGATCAGCGCATACATACCGCCCAGCACGAGGCCGGTGAGAACTGCATTGGTCATTCCCTCAGTCCGGCCGCCGATTTCCGGCGATCACGGCGCCTTCCACGCCGGCTTCGGCAGGATCGGCGCGCGGGCGCCTTCGTTGGTCGATGGCCCGACGCCGTAGAAGTCGCCGTCCTGCCATTGCCCGACCCACCAGTATTGCGTCGGCATGTTGTTCTCGAGCTTGACCTTGCCGATCACGGTATCGAACGTGCCGGTCTGCAGGTCCTTGATGACCGCGGCGCGGTCGATCTTGCCGACGCGCTCGATCGCCTGCTGCAACATCTGCAGGCTGGCATAGGTCACCGCGCTGGCCCAGCGGTCGGGCTCGGCGCCGTTGGCGGCGGAGGCCTTGTGGCGCGCCAGATAGTCCTTGATCGCCTGGCTGTCTCCGCTCCAGCCGCCGATCCCCATCACGCCTTCCGCATTGGCGCCGAACTTCTGCTTGAACAGCGGAAACGCCGTGCCGACGCCGGTATAGAACACTTTCGGATTGAAGCCCGCGATGCGCGACTGCTCGGTGATCGCAATCGTATCCGGCGGATAGCTGAAGGCAATGAAGACGTCGGGGTTCAGCGCCTTCACCTCGTTGATGATCGGGCTGAGGTCCTGGGTGCCGACCGGATAGGTCTTGTCGTAGGCCAGCTTGAAATTGGCCTTGGTCAGCGCAGGCCTCGCCGCGCCGGACAGATCGATGCCAAAGCCGTCGGCGATGCTGGCCATCGCCACGGTGTCGCCGATCTTGCCCTCGGAGCGCAGCTTCACCAGCAGTTCGACCAGCGTGTTGGCGGCGCCGGCGCTGGTGCCGAGCAGCCAGAAGCTGTTTGGCCAGCGCTTGGCCAGTTCGGGCGCGCGGTCGGTCACCGCGGTGGCAGCCAGATGCGGGTAGCCGGCCTTGTTGAGGATCGGCCCCACCGCGAGGTTGAGTCCGGTGCCCCATGGCGGCAGGATGAAATCGACCTTGTCCTGGGTGATCAGCCGGTCGAGGGCTTTCGCGGCCTCTTCCGCGCTGGAGCGGTCGTCATACTGGACGACTTCGATCGGCACGCGCTTGTCGCCGAGCTTGAGGCCGCCGGCGGCGTTCACTTCCTTGACCCACAGATCGTAGTTCGGGATCGTGGTAACCGCGGCGCCGCCGGCGCCCGGGCCGGTGCGCGAGATCGCATAGCCGATCTTGACTGAGGTCTGCGCCTGAACAGTTGCGCTCGCGCCGCAGGCAGCCATTGCCAGCAGTCCCGCCGCAAAGCGGGTGAATGGTGAAAGCATGTCGTCCTCCCCGGAGCCCCGTCGCCTTTCCGGCGATCGATCGCGCTACTTAAGCGGGCATTTTTACCGTTGTCCATGCGAACAACGAGGGACGCATCGGCAATCGCTGCTGCGGTGCAGGGGCGTTTCGCCGCAGGGCGGTGCGGCGGTTGCGGTCTGTCAGTAGCGCTGCGGCACGTAGAGCTCCGGCGGCACCGGCGTGCGGTGATAATCGGGATTGCGCACGCGCGGGGGCAGTTCGACCGGCGGCTGCGCGATCTCCTGATACGGAATCTGCTCCAAGAGATGCGCGATGCAGTTCAGCCGTGCCTTCTTCTTGTCGACGGCCTCGACGACGTGCCACGGCGCTTCCGCGATGTGGGTGCGGGCCAGCATGGCTTCCTTGGCCTTGGTGTAGTCCTCCCAGCGGCTGCGTGCCTGCACGTCCATCGGGCTCAGCTTCCACTGCTTGAGCGGATCGGCGATCCGCATGCTGAAGCGCAGGTGCTGCGCTTCGTCGGTGATCGAGAACCAGTACTTGATCAAAATGGTGCCCGAACGCACCAGCATGCGCTCGAATTCCGGCACCGAGCGGAAGAACTCTTCTACCTCGTCCTCGGTGCAGAAGCCCATCACGCGCTCGACGCCGGCGCGGTTGTACCAGGAGCGGTCGAACAAAACGATCTCGCCGCCGGCCGGCAGATGCGAAACATAACGCTGGAAGTACCACTGGCTGCGTTCGCGCTCGCTGGGTGCCGGCAAGGCGGCGACGCGGCAGACGCGCGGGTTGAGCCGCTGCGTGATGCGCTTGATGACGCCGCCCTTGCCGGCGGAGTCGCGGCCCTCGAAGATCACCACGACTTTCAGTTTGTGATGCTGCACCCAGCTCTGCAATTTGACGAGCTCGCCCTGCAGGCGGAACAGTTCCTTGAAATACAGCCGGCGATCGAGCGTCTCCTGCGGGGTGTGGCCTTCCATTTCGTTGGTCAGCGCATCGAGCCGCTCGTCGTCGATCTCCAGCTCGATTTCTTCGTCGAAGCCGTCGAGCATTTCCTCGCGGATGCGGTCGTGGGCGGATTGCACGTCGTCGATGGAAAGATTGGTCATCAGGGCTCCGCGGGGGGGATCGAAAGATCGCCGTTATCACCCCACGCAAATGTCACCCGTGTGACAAACGTTCCAAAGCAGCGGCGATCGGCCGCTGCGTCGTCAGAGCTTGTAGGCCATGCGGAACTCGCCCCAGTGCCGGCCCTGGACGCGGATCGGGACGTCGATCTCGCGCATCATTACGGTGACGTTGTTGCCCATGTCGCGGGCGTAGCTCTGGATCAGATAAGCGCGGGTGTTGCGGCCGGCGGCGAGACCCGCGGGGTCGTTGAAGATGCGGCGGTTGCGTGAATTGGCAGTGTTGAAGGCGACGTCGCCGGGACGCTGCGGTTTGGAATAGATGCTGTTGTGCACCGGCAGATAGCCGTTGCGGTCGATCGCCGCACAGAACGCCATCCGCTGGTCGGTCGCCAGCAGCCTGTCCTGGAAGTCGGGCAGAGCGCGGTCGGCCCAGTCGAGGATTTTCGTACGCACCTGGACCGGGTTGGAGCCGGCGATCTCGACATAGCTCTCGTCGAACATGTCCTCGATGCGGACGGCGCCGCGGGCGACGCCATCGGCGAAGATCTTGGTGATGGCTGCGCCGGCGTCGATCGCGCGGGTGACGAATTCGGTGTTCTCATCGTGGATCGCCCATAGCCGGTCTTCGATGCGATCGAGCAGTCGGGCATCGGGCGTCACGAACAGCGCGCGGGCGCCGGCCGGCGAATGATCCGCGATGCGCAGCCGGCAGGCGCCGACGTCCGCCAGATCCGCCGCGACGATGTCGTTGCGTGCCAAGGAGGCCGCCCCCGGTCCGCCGATCAGGACGCCTTCCAGCGAGATCTCGTAGACCGGGGCGGTCAGCGGGCCGCTGCGGCTCTGCAGCGTGATCTGCAGGTGGCAGGGCAGCCGTTCGCGCTTGCGCTCCTCCTCGCGTTCGCTCTGGCGCAGCAGCACCGCGCAACGCGCCTTCAGCTTGGAGGCAAAGGTCGTGACCGCCCGGCCGGCCTGCGCCACATCTTTACCATGCGCGGCGGCCTCATTGGCCGCCTGGTCGATTTCGGCGGCGCTGTCGCTCACCGAGACGATGAACTCGGAGGCCTGCGCGGCATTGCCGGATATCTCGCCGGTGGTGGCATTCTGTTCGGCGACCGAGTCGTTGACGCTGGCAAAGACCGGGCGGATCGCTTCGATCGCGCTGGAGATCCGGTGCACGGCATCGACCGAGCCGGCAGCGTCTTTCTGCAGGGCGTCGATCTTGCGCTCGATTTCCTTGGTGGCGTCCTGGGTCTGCACCGCCAGCGCCTTGACCTCGGTGGCGACCACCGCAAAGCCGCGCCCGGCCGCGCCCGCGCGCGCCGCCTCGATCGTGGCGTTGAGCGCCAGCATCGTGGTCTGGCGTGCGATCTGTGCGATCAGGGTGACGACGTTGCCGATCGCCGCCGATGAATCGCGCAACCGGTCGACGGTCACGCTGGCCTCCTGCGCGGCGGCGCCGGCCTCGTCGGCGAGTCGGCTGGCGTGGCGGACCTGGCTGCCGATCCCTTCGGCCGAATGGGTGAATTTGTCGGCGGCCTGGGAAAAGGTGGTGGCGGTCGATTGCGCCGCCTGCGTGCGTTCGGCCAGCGCGTCGGAGCGGGCGCGGATCAGCGTCAGCGTGGTCGCGGTGGCTTCGGCGCCGCCGGCGACCGACGACGAGGCGCGCTCGAGCTGCCGGATCAGGGCGCCGAGTTCGAGTTCCAGCAGGTCGAGAATGTCGCGCGCCTGGTCCGCCTCCGGCGCCAGCGGTGCCTCGGCGGCCACGACAGGCGTCATCGCTGGCTCGGCTGCCTGCGGCGGCCGCTTTTGAAACAGTCCAAATGCCATGATCAAATCCGCTGCACTGCAATCCAAGCGGGTATTCTTGCACCCTTGCATGAAATCATGATTAACAAAGCGGGATTGCCGGCGTTCGCTGGCCAGAAAGCACGCCTGTTTTTGATTTTGTGGGGCGCGCGGCCTATAACCCCGCGCCGCCGACACCTTGAAGCACCACCGAATCCGAGAGAGACCGCATGGCCGGACATTCCCAGTTCAAGAACATCATGCACCGCAAGGGCCGGCAGGATGCTCAGAAGTCCAAGCTGTTCAGCAAGCTGGCCCGCGAAATTACCGTCGCCGCCAAGCTCGGCATGCCGGATCCCGCGATGAACGCGCGGCTGCGGGCGGCGATGATCTCGGCGCGACAGGAGAACATGTCGAAGGATTCGATCGATCGCGCGGTCAAGAAGGCGATCGGCGGCGAGAGCGAGAACTATGACGAGATCCGCTACGAGGGCTATGGCCCCGGCGGCGTCGCCGTGATCGTCGAGGCGATGACCGACAACCGTAACCGCGCGGCCTCCGATATCCGCTCCTATTTCACCAAGTCCGGCGGCAATCTCGGCGAAACCGGCTCGGTCGCCTTCATGTTCGACCATGTCGGCATCATCGAATACGACGCCGCCAAGGCCTCTGCCGACGACATGCTGGAAGCCGCGATCGAGGCCGGCGCCGACGACGTGGTGTCGAGCGAGACCGGCCACGAGGTCTACGCCTCCAAGGAAACCTTTCGCGAGGTCGCCAAGGCGCTGGAAGTGAAATTCGGCGAGGCCCGCAAGTCCGAACTGACCTGGAAGCCGCATAACAACGTCCCGGTCGACGACGAGACCGGCGAGAAGCTGATCAAGCTGATCGACCTGTTGAACGAGCATGACGACGTGCAGAACGTCTATGCGAACTTCGAAGTGTCGGACGCGCTGGTCGCCAAGCTGGGCGGGTAAGCCTTACTGGCATTCCGGGGTGCGACGGCCCAGCCCGTGCGAACCTCAGCCACTCCAATTGGACTGGCGGCGCCGCCCGCGCCCCGGAACGACCGTGGTGGTTTCGTCGTGCACACTCCCTTGTTGCTATTTTGTTCTTAAGCTTTCGGCGGTATCACTCCGGGCATGACAAACATGCCGATTCGCCAAGCCGTCCGCATTCTGGGCATCGATCCGGGCCTGCGCCGCACCGGCTGGGGCGTGATCGAGATCGACGGCAACCGGCTGACCTATATCGGCTGCGGCACGGTGGAGCCGGCCGATACGCTGCCGCTGGCGAGCCGGCTGCTCGGTATCCATGAGGGGCTAGCGAAGGTGCTCGGCGAGTTCCAGCCGATGGAAGCCGCTGTCGAGAACACCTTCGTCAACAAGGACGGTGTCGCCACGCTGAAGCTGGGCCAGGCGCGCGGCATTGCCATGATGACGCCGGCGATGTTCGGCATCGCGGTGGCGGAATATGCGCCGAACCAGGTCAAGAAGACGGTGGTCGGTGCCGGCCACGCCGACAAGAACCAGATCCAGATGATGCTGAAAATCCTGCTGCCGAAGGCCGAGCCGAAGAGCGCCGATGCGGCCGACGCGCTGGCGATTGCCATCACGCACGCGCACCACCGCCAGAGTGCGCAGCGCCTGCTGCGGGTGGTGGGAGCATGATCGGCAAATTGAAAGGCCTGATCGATTCCTACGGCGAGGACTATGTCATCCTCGACGTGCAGGGCGTCGGTTATCAGGTGCATTGCTCGGCGCGCACGCTGCAGGCGCTGCCTTCGCCCGGCGAGGCCGCGGTGCTGTCGATCGAGACCTATGTCCGCGAGGACGCGATAAAACTGTTCGGCTTCCGCTCCGACCAGGAGCGCGAATGGTTTCGGCTGCTGCAGACCGTGCAGGGCGTCGGCGCCAAGGTGGCGCTGGCGGTCCTCTCCACACTGCCGCCGGCCGATCTCGCCAATGCGATTGCGCTGCGCGACAAGGCGGCGGTGGCACGCACGGTCGGCGTCGGCCCGAAGGTCGCCGAGCGCATCGTCACCGAGCTGAAGGACAAGGCGCCGGCGTTCTCGACCGTCGATCCGTCGCTGGTGCAATTGTCCGGCGCCATCGAGGAGAACAATGCGCCGCGGCCGGTGTCGGATGCGATTTCCGCGCTGGTCAATCTCGGCTACGGCGCGCCGCAGGCCGCCGCCGCCATCGCCGGCGCTTCGCGCATTGCCGGCGAGGGCGCCGAGACCGCGATGCTGATCCGGTTGGGTTTGAAGGAGCTGGCGAAGTGACCGCGCGCAGCGCGTCTTCCTTCCTTCTCCCCTTGTGGGAGAAGGTGTCGCGGACGAAGTCCGCGTCGGATGAGGGGGGCCGCAAGCTTGGAGCTTGTGGCTACCCCTCACCCGTCTCGAAGTCGCTTCGCGCCTTCGATCCACCCTCTCCCACAAGGGGAGAGGGGACTTACAGCGTTCGTGGTAAGCTCATCCCATGAACCCACCGACCCGCCTAATCACCCCCGAGCGCCGCGCCGACGATATCGGGGATACCTCGCTGCGGCCGCAGAACCTGTCCGAATTCGTCGGCCAGGCGCAGGCCCGCGCCAATCTGCAGATCTTCATCGACGCCGCCCGCAAGCGCAATGAGGCGCTCGATCACGTGCTGTTCGTCGGCCCGCCCGGCCTCGGCAAGACCACTTTGGCGCAGATCGTGGCGCGCGAGCTTGGCGTCGGTTTTCGCGCGACCTCGGGGCCTGTCATCGCCAAGGCCGGCGATCTCGCAGCCCTGCTCACTAATCTCGAAGAGCGCGACGTGCTGTTCATCGACGAGATCCATCGCCTCGCGCCCGCGGTCGAGGAAGTGCTGTATCCGGCGATGGAGGATTTTCAGCTCGATCTGATCATTGGCGAAGGCCCGGCCGCGCGCTCGGTGAAGATCGAGCTGGCGAAGTTCACTCTGGTCGGCGCCACCACGCGCGCGGGCCTGTTGACCAATCCGCTGCGCGACCGCTTCGGCATTCCCGTGCGGCTGAATTTCTACACCGTGGAAGAGCTGGAAAAGATCGTCACCCGCGGCGCCCGTGTGCTGGAGATCGGCATCACGCCTGACGGTTCCAACGAGATTGCCCGCCGCGCCCGCGGCACGCCGCGCATCGCCGGCCGGCTGCTGCGACGGGTGCGCGATTTCGCTTCCGCCGCCGACGCCTCCGCCATCGACCGCAAGATCGCCGACCACGCATTGAGTGCGCTGGAAGTCGACAGCGCCGGGCTGGATGCGATGGACCGCCGCTATCTCACCACCATCGCGATGAACTACGGCGGCGGCCCGGTCGGCGTCGAGACGATGGCCGCAGCGCTGTCGGAGCCGCGCGATGCCATTGAAGACATCATCGAGCCGTTCCTGATCCAGTGCGGCTATCTGCAACGCACCCCGCGCGGAAGGCTGCTCACCTCGCACGCATTCCGGCATCTCGGGCTGAACGAGCCCTCGCGCGATCCGGCGCAGATCGGGCTGTTCGGCGCGGCGGATGAATAGGATTCGCCAGCCCGTCGAAATCTGCTAAAATGACGCCATGAGCCCGACTATCGAAAAAGCCATCGCGGCCCTGGAGGCGATGCCCGAGGAAATGCGCGAAAACGCCGTTGCACATCTCGTCAGGCAGGCCGACAAATTCAAAGCGCTGCAGAGCGCTATTGATGAAGGCATGGCCGACGTCGAGGCGGGACGCATCTTCCCCTGGGACCCCGAGGATATCTTGCGTCGGGCAAAGATTCAGCCATAGCGTCGTGATGGACCTTGTCGTCACCGGCCGGGCACGCGCTGAAATTTCAGCAGCGGTTGCCTATCGTGCCGAGCTAAATGTCTCCGCGGCCCGGCAACTTCTCGATCAGTTTACCCGCCGCTTTGACGAACTCAGACAGTTTCCTATGATGGGTCGAAGCCGAAGCGATCTTGGACCCGGTCTGCGCGCACTTCTGATCGAGAATTATATCGCATTCTATGTTGTTGAGGCTGAGCAGATCGTCATCGTTCGCGTTCTCGATGGCCGGATGAACGTCGAACGAGAGTTTTCAGAATGACCCCCCATCTCGACGGCGCCATCAGCGATGGCCTGCACCGCATGCAGGTCCGGGTCTATTACGAAGACACCGATTTTTCGGGCATCGTCTATCACGCCAATTACCTGCGCTTCATGGAGCGCGGGCGGACCAATTATCTGCGGCTGCTCGGCGCCGACCAGCGCGCTTTGTTCGCGGAGGCCGAGAGCGAGGCGCCCGGCTTTGCTTTCGTGGTGCGCTCGATGACGCTGGAATATCTCAAGCCCAGCCGGATGGACGATTTGTTGGACATCGTCACGCGGCCGATCGAGGTCAAGGGCGCCTCGATCCTGATGGGGCAGGAGGTGTGGCGCGGTGACGAACTTCTGCTCGAAGCCAAGGTCAAAGTGGCGTTCGTGTCGGGCGGTCGCGCCAAGCCGATCCCGAAGGCGCTGCGCATCGCCATGAAGGCCGATCAGGTTTAACCGTAGCCCGGATGGAGCGAAGCGAAATCCGGGGCCGCTCCATCGCCGAACGCTTTGCCCCGGATTGCGCTTCGCTTCATCCGGGCTACACTCACCCACTGGAGATCGTTCGATGTCGCGCCCGCCATTTCCGCCGTTCACTCAAGAGACCGCCGCCCAGAAGGCCCGCATGGCCGAGGACGGCTGGAATTCGCGCGACCCCGTTAAGGTGTCACTGGCTTACACCGATGACAGTGTCTGGCGTAACCGCGGCGAGTTCTTCCAGGGCCGTGATGCGATCGTCGAATTCCTCACCCTCAAATGGCAGAAGGAACACGAGTATCGCCTCATCAAGGATCTGTGGGCGTTTCACGACAACCACATCGCGGTGCGCTTCCAGTATGAATGGCATGACGATGCCGGCCAGTGGTTCCGCTCCTACGGCAATGAGCAGTGGGAGTTCGACGCGGCGGGTCTGATGCGCCGCCGCGAGGCCAGCATCAACGATGTCGCGATCGCAGAGCAGGATCGCCGTTTCCACTGGCCCGCTCCGGGACCGCGACCAGCGGATGTGCCGGGTCTGGGTGAGAGCCCTTTCTGAAGACCTGTGGAACTATCTAAACCGGGATCCCGGATCTGCGCAGCGGCATGAAGAATGCCGCGGCGCGTCCGGGAAACGCGGCGTGCTTTGCGGCTGCTTCTTCGTTACGCCGCCGCCTTGTGTCGCTCGATCTGCGCCTTGTACAGCGCGTATTCCTGCGTGATCGCGTTCGCCACGCTGGGACGTACCCGGTGCAAGTCATAGTAGCGCTTGATCGCCGGCCATTTGTTCAAATCGATCGGCGGCAAGGCCGTGGTCCAGTTGAGCACGGTCACCAGATAGGCGTCGGCGACGCTGAAATGGTCGAGCAGGTAGTCGCGTCCTTCGAGCTGGGCGTTGAGATAGTCCAGCAGCGGCAGGCCCTTGTGCAGCGCATAGGCCTTGACCTCCGCGGGGGCCGTCTCGGTCAGCAGGGGATTGAACAGGCCCTTGTGCAGTTCGGTGCCGATGAAGCACAGCCATTGCTGCAGCCGGCTGCGGTCAAGGCCCGAACCTGCCGCGATGCCCGAGTCCGGGAAGCGGTCGGCGACATATTGCAGGATCGCGGCGTTCTCCGTCAGCACGACGCCGTCGTCGGTGCGCAAAGTCGGCACCAGGCCGAGCGGATTGATGGCCCGGAAATCGGAACCGTCTGTCAGCACGCGCTTGGTCTTCGGGTCGACCTCGAGGAAGGTCGCGGTCGCGCCGGCCTCGTCGAGCGCGATGCGGGTGGCCATCGAACAGGCCATCGGCAGGAAATACAGATCCATGGGTGTCTCCATCATTGGTAGCGCCTGGTCACGCCGTCGGTTGATTTTTGTAACGTCTCGCATAATATAAAAACCGTCAAGGAATTAAATTCGAAATGGTACAAAAAAAGACGATGGCTCCGAAAGCCGCCGACTCCGCCGAGCCCAGGCGTCGTGGCCGTCCGCGGGCCTATGAGCCGGAGCGGGCGATCGGCCAGGCGCTGGCGCTGTTCCGCAAGGATGGCTTTGCGGCGACGTCGCTGGACGATCTCAGCGCGGCCACCGGCATGAACCGGCCGAGCCTCTACGGCGCCTTCGGCGACAAGCGCGCGCTCTACATCAAGAGCTACCAGCGCTACCGCGACGACTACACCGCAGCGGTGCAGGAGATCTTCAAGGACGATTGCCCGGTCCGCGACCGGCTGCGGCGCATCTACGACGCCGCGCTCGATATCTATATGCTGGGCGGCGACGCGCCGCGCGGATGCTTCACGGTGATGACGGTCGCGTCGGACGCCATTGCGGACCCGGAAATCCGCAGCATGATCCAGGAAGCGCTCGAGGCGTTGGACCGCGCCTTCCTCCGGTGTTTCAAAGCGGCCGTGGAAACAGGCGAATTGCCGGCCACGGCGGACGTCGCGACGCTGTCGCAAATGGCCTCAGCGACATTGTATGCGCTGGCGATCCGTTCGCGCGCCGGCGTGCCGCGCGGGGAACTCCAGGCCTTCGCCGCGGGCGCCGTGGACTTGCTGTGCCGGCCGGCCCCGAAATAGGCTGACGAAGATTATTCACGCGGCTCTGTCGGCGTCGCCCTGCCGTGTTCGTCTTGCAGCAAAGGGACCGCCCGCATGCTCTATGCCATTCTCTGCTATCACGACGAAGCCGTCGTCGGCGCCTGGTCGAAGGACGAGGATGACGCGGTGATGGCCAAACTTTCCGTCGTGCACGGCAGGCTCGCCGCCCAGGGGCGGCTCGGTCCGGTGGCGCGGCTGCTGCCGACTACGGCGGCGACCACCTTGCGCAAGGAAGATCCGCCTGTCGTGCTCGACGGCCCGTTCGCCGAGACCAAGGAACAGCTGCTCGGCTTCTATGTGGTGGAAGCGCGGGACCTCGATGGCGCGCTGCAGATCGCAAAAGACCTCGGCGAGGCCAATCCCGGCGGCGCCTATGAAATCCGTCCGATCGGCGTGTTCCACGGGAACGCGGTGCCATGAGCGATCTGGCCTGGATCGAGGCGTCGCTGATTTCGGCGCGGCCCCAGGCGATCGGCGCGCTGCTGCGCTATTTCCGCAATCTCGATACCGCAGAGGAGGCCTTCCAGAACGCCTGCCTGCGCGCGCTGAAGGCGTGGCCGCAGAACGGCCCGCCGCGCGATGCCGCGGCATGGCTGATCATGGTCGGCCGCAATGTTGCGATCGACGATATCAGAAAGACCGGCCGGCACGCGCCGCTGCCGGAGGACGCCGCCGAAATTTCCGATCTGGACGATGCCGAAACCGAGCTCGCCGACCGGCTCGATGGCGCGCATTATCGCGACGACATCCTGCGGCTGCTGTTCATCTGCTGCCACCCGCAACTGCCGGCAACGCAGCAGATCGCGCTGGCGCTGCGTATCGTCTCCGGCCTCAGCGTCAAACAGATCGCGCGCGCCTTTCTGGTCTCGGACGCCGCGATGGAGCAGCGCATCACCCGCGCGAAGGCGGCGATCGCGAAAGCCGAGGTGCCGTTCGAGACGCCCGGCGCGCCGGAGCGCAGCGAGCGCCTCGCCGCGGTGGCTGCGATGCTCTATCTTGTTTTCAACGAGGGCTATTCTGCTGCCGCCGACAGCGTCGATGCCCGCGTGCCATTGTGCGAAGAGGCGATCCGGCTGGCGCGGCTGCTGCTGAAACTGTTTCCGTCCGAGCCCGAGATCATGGGCCTCACCGCGTTGATGCTGCTGCAGCACGCGCGAAGCGCCGCGCGCTTCGATGCCGATGCGACCCTGGTCTTGCTCGACGACCAGGACCGCCGCCTGTGGAACGGCACGTTGATCGCCGAAGGCCTGGCACTGATCGACAAGGCGATACGGCACCAAAGAACCGGGTCGTATCAGATCCAGGCTGCCATTGCCGCGCTGCATGCCCGCGCCGCCACACCGGCGGAAACCGACTGGCTGCAGATCGATCTGCTCTATGCTTCGCTGGAGATCTTGCAGCCGTCGCCGGTGGTGACGTTGAATCGCTCGGTGGCGGTCTCCAAGTGTCGCGGTCCGCAGGCCGCGCTGGAGATGATCGCGCCGCTGGCTTCAAGGCTTTCGAACTACTTTCATTTCTTCGGCGTGCAGGCGCCTACCTGATGCAGCTCGGCCGCCATGACGAGGCCCGCATCAGTTTCAACCGCGCCATCGCGCTGGCGCACACGTCTGCCGAAGCGGCGCATATCCGGATGCATCTCGATCGATTGATGGAGGAGTGTAGTTCAATCCCCGAAGGGCGTGCTCCCTCCCCCCTTGCGGGGGAGGGCCGGGGAGGGGGGTAACCCCCGGCGACGGCGATATGCTGGATTACAACGGCAACCCAGGGAGAGTATCGATGCAGGTCAATCCCTAAATTCATTACAGCGGCAACTGCGAAGAAGCCTTGAACTTCTACGTCAAGGCGATCGGCGCGAAGATCGATGTCATCATGCACGTCAAGGGTTCGCCCGCGGAGGAACACCTGCCGCCGGAGATGGCCGACAAGGTGTTGCATTCGCAGTTCACCATCGACGGCGAAGTGGTGATGGCGTCCGACGCGCCGCCGGCGCATTTTGAAAAGCCGCAGGGGTTTTCGGTAGCACTTCAGATCCAGGATCCGGCCGAGGGAGAAAGGATATTCAAGGCGCTGGCCGACGGCGGCGCGATCAAGATGCCCTATGGCGCCACCTTCTGGTCGAAAGGCTTCGGCATGTGCATCGACAAGTTCGGCATTCCCTGGATGGTGAACGGCGCGTTCGAGCCGTAGTGACGCCGATGTGATGTTGGTTCATCGTGCCCGGCCTTGTGCCGGGCATCGACGTGGCTAAAACGTCGAAGCCGTGGATGGCAGGGACAAGCCCGGCCATGGTGTGGAGAGGCAAGCGTGTCCGCCACCTTTTGAAAACGTTGATTGCAGCGCTGAACCGAAGAAAATCTGCATGACCTCCTTTACCCGCAACGCGATCGTGCTCGGCCTGTTGTCCGCCGTCGGACCGTTTGCGATCGACATGTATCTGCCCGCGCTGCCGGCGATCACGGCGGACCTGAAAACCACGACCGCGGCGACCCAGCTGACGCTGACGGTGTTCTTCATCGCCTTCGGCCTGTGCCAGATCGTCTATGGCCCGCTGTCCGACGTCTATGGCCGCAAGGCGCCGCTCTATGCCGGGCTTGTGCTGTTCACGCTGGGCTCGATCGGTTGCGCGCTGGCGCCCGGCATCGGCGCGCTGATTGCATTCCGCTTCATTCAGGGCCTTGGCGCTGCCGCGATGGCGGTGATCCCGCGGGCCATCATTCTCGATCTGCACACCGGCGCCGAGGCGACCCGGCTGATGGCGCTGGTGATGCTGGTATTCTCGGTCTGCCCGATTCTGGCGCCGTTGTTCGGCAGCGCGCTGATCGTGCCGTTCGGCTGGCGCGCGGTGTTCGCAGCAGTAACGCTCGTTGCGGTGATCGGCGTCGCGCTCGTGGCCACGCTGTTGCCGGAAACCCGCCCGGCCGAGGAGCGCATCAGCGGCAATGTCCGCGACGTGCTCGGCGCCTTCGCGGAGCTGCTGCGTGACCGGCATTTCCTCGGCCTCACCTTCATCGGCGGACTCGGCATGTCGAGCTTCTTCGCCTTCCTGGCGACGTCGTCCTTCGTCTATATCGGCCATTACGGCCTGACACCGACGCAATACAGCTTGGCCTTCTCGGTCAATGCGATCGGCTTCATCGGCGCCTCGCAATTCGCAAGCCGCCTCGGCAGCCAGTTTGGGATCGGCCGCATGGTGCTGACGGCGGTGTCGCTCTATGCCGGCTTCGCGCTGCTGCTGCTCGTCCTGACGCTGCTGGGCTACGACAGTCTGCGTGTGCTGATGCCGCTGCTGTTCACCTCGTTCGCGTTTCTCGGCCTGGTGATTCCGTCGACGATGGTGCTGGCGCTGGAGCGGCACGGACCGATCGCCGGCATTGCGGCGGCGCTCGGCGGCACGCTGCAGATGGTCACCGGCGGCGCCATGATCGCCGTCGCCGGATTGTTCTTCAACGGCACCACGCTGCCGATGGTCGCCACCATCGCCGTCGCCGCCGTCGGTGCGCTGCTGGTGAGCCTGGCCACGCTGCGTCACGCGGAGCCGGTCGCGGCGGCGGCGGAGTAGGGCGTCAGCCGTTGCTGCCCTCGCGCCGCAGGGTCGGCAGGCCGATGCCGGTTGCCTCGAAGCCGCCATCCACCGCCAGCATCTGGCCGCTGATGTACGTCGCGCGGTCGCTGCACAGGAAGAACACCGCGTCGGCGAGTTCGGTCTCGAGGCCGTAGCGGTTCAGCGGAATGGTGTCGTGATAGTCGGCGCGGATCGCCGGCGTGTGCACCGCCTTGGCCATCGCGGTGTCGACCGGTCCCGGCGCGACCGCGTTGACGCGGATGCCGAGCGTTGCCAGTTCGACCGCGAATTGTTTGGTCAGATGCGCGAGGCCGGCCTTGCTGGTGCCGTAGGCGGTGCGCAGCGTCGAGGCGCGCAGCGCCGAGATCGAGGTGATGTTGACGATCGCGCCGCCGCCATGCTCGCGCATCAGGGGTGCCGCGGCCTGCGTGCACAGGAACGGCCCGGTCAGATTGACCGCCAGCACGCGATCCCAGTCAGCCTGGGTGGTTTCCAAGAGCGGCTTGAAGATCGCAATGCCGGCATTGTTGACCAGCGCATCGAGCCGCCCGAAGCGGTCCTGTACCGCGGCAAAGGCCTTCGCCACCGCATCGGCATCGGAGACGTCGGCATGGATGGCCAGCGTATTGTCGGGATCGTTCAGCGCCTGGACGCTCTGCTGCAGCAACTCGCCCTCGATGTCGAGTAGCGCGACGCGATATCCCTCGCCGAGAAAGCGTTTGGCGACCGCAAGTCCGATGCCGCGCGCGGCGCCCGTCACGAGTGCGACCTTGTGCGGTGATGTGGTCATGTCCTGCCCTGTCGTTCTTGATTTTATGCAGGGTGTTTAGAGCCGGACTGAAAAAGAAGCTGAGTGATTTCAGCCAGTTGTGATTCCTTCGGATTTGCGAAGATTCGAGGAGAGCACGATGGGCTGGACTGAAATCACTCGTCGACATTATAGACGCGAGGGCTTGCGGTATGAAAGCGATACGACGGATGCAGAGTGGTTTGTGATGGAGCCGCTTCTGCCGCCCGCTTCAGCGCTCGGGCGTCCACGTGCAACAGACATGCGAACGGTGATAGATGCGATCCTCTACATTGCGTCCACCGGTTGCCAATGGCGGCAGTTGCCCAAGGACTTCCCACCCTACTCGACGGTGCAGGGCTATTTCTACGCGTGGTCGCGTGGTGGAATTTTTGCCTCGCTGAACTACACGCTTGTCATGGCGGCACGCGAGGCTGCTGGCAGAGAGGCGAGCCCGACGGCCGGAGTGATTGACAGCCAGTCGGTGAAAACCACGGAAAGCGGCGGCCCACGGGGCTTTGACGCAGGCAAGAAGATCAAGGGCCGCAAGCGCCACATCGTCACCGACACCCAAGGCAATCTGGTCGGGCTCGTCGTGCACGAAGCCAGCATTCAAGATCGCGATGGCGCCCCGTGTGTCCTTGCTTCGATCCGCTCGCGCTATCCTTGGCTGCGCCATATCTTTGCCGATGGTGGCTATGCCGGAGATAAATTGCGCAAGGCGTTGAAGCGCATCGGCGAATGGACGGTAGAAATCATCAAACGTTCCGACACCGCGCAGGGCTTCGAAGTTCTTCCCCGCAGATGGGTCGTCGAACGTACTTTCTCGTGGCTCGGTCGCTGTCGCAGACTGGCAAAGGATTTCGAAGCGACAATCGCAAGCGCCGTTGCCTGGGCGCTCGTAGCTCACATTCGCATCCTTACAAGACGACTCGTAAGAGCTTGACATCAAACATAATCATTATGAGTCGGACTCTTAGAGAACCTTGAAGGCCGGGACAAGCGGCAGGGCGAGCGGGATCTACCTCGCGTAGAGGACGATGCCCGCGATCACCAGCATCGCCGCGCAAGCCAGAATTCGCGCGAACGCCCCCGAAGCCGCCTTGAGACGGGCGTCTTTCATGCGTGTCTCCCCGGACATGGCAAGCCGCCGGGCATGGCTCGTCGCTGCGCGAAGAGCACCCAAGGCCGCCAGTTGATTTGACGCAGAACCACCCGAAACGAGACGCCGCAACAAGGTCCCCAAGCGCGACGGTCGATGGCTTCAGACTCGTTCAGCAATGCGGCGGCAATTTGTTGCTGCAGATGTCGGCGGGTTCCACGTCGGGCATTGCGCAGCAACCGATCGCTGCCGGCGGATCGTCAAAGTCGCATCACCTGTGCGATAAATATCGAGCTCGTGTCGGAGTTGCAGGCGCTCGTTCGTCTATGTCGGAACGCTCCATGCTGCGACGGAGCGGACCACCGATTTCCTGGTGATAGCGAAACAGGCAGAGGAAAAAACGTCCCATGCGTTTCATGATGCTGATGATCCCGCTCGGCTACGAGTCCGCACCGCCGGACGTGCAACTCGACCCCGCCGCCGCCGCGGCGATGATGAAATACAACGAGGCGCTGCAGCAGGCCGGCGTGCTGATCACGCTGGAAGGCCTGCATCCGCCCTCGATGGGCGCCCGCGTCAGCTTCGCCGGCGGCAGACCGGTCGTGAACGACGGGCCGTTCGCGGAGGTCAAGGAGGTGCTCGGTGGCTTCTGGATGATCGACGTCGCCTCCCGCGACGAGGCGATCGCCTGGGCCAGCCGCTGTCCGGCCGGCGCGAACGAGATCATCGAGATCCGTCAGGTGCAGGAGATGGCCGATTTTTCGCCGGACGAACCGCCGGCGGCCTGTGCGCTCGCCGTCAATGGTTTGGTCACCATAGGCCGCACGACCTGGATACCGAACGTCGGCTGGTAGTGGTAGTGGACTATAACGAATCCGCCGGGTTCTGAAATGGTTCGACCGCATGGCATTCGATCAATCGTCGATCTTTATCGCCATCGGCCTTTCCACCGCCGCGCTCGCGCTGACGCTGTTCATGAGCTGGCTGGTCGAACGATACAATACCTACCTGCTCACCTGGTCGATCGGTCTTGCGGTTATCGTGCCCGGCGTATTTATGTTCTTGGTATTCGGCGTTCCCTATGATGCCGGCCTGCAATCATGGTCCTTCATTCTGCTGATCTGCGGTTTCGGCCTTGTCTATGCCGGCACCATGCAGTTCTGTTCCGAGCAGACGCACTGGGCGGATGCGGCCTTCGCGAGTGCAATTGGACTGCTGCCGACCGTGGTGGCGTTCGCGTGGGGGTATTCCGGGACGGGGACGATTGCGGCGAATTGGGGCATCGGCCTCCTGCTACTCGTGCTGAACGGACAGAAATACTGGTCGGCCCGCGGTGAGACGCCGTTGTTGATGACCGCCAATGCGGCGCTGTACTTCATCACGGCCGTGTCGTTCCTGGCCTGCGGATATGAGCTGGTCCGCAACGGCCAGTACATTCTCGAAGCGCTGCCTGCCAACTGGGCGGAGACGGTCAATTCCTTCGTCATCATCGTCGGCCTCACGGGCATCGGTGCGCTGACGCTCGCCATTCACCAGATGGGGATCGCCAACCGGCACAGGTCGGCGGCGATGCGCGACCCGCTGACCGGGTTGCGCAATCGTCGCGGGCTGTTCGACGACTATCCCGACCACGCGGCAAGCGACGCGACCATCGTCGTGATGGATCTCGACCACATCAAGGCGATCAACGACCGGTTCGGACATGCCGCCGGCGACCTGGTGCTGCGGGAGTTTGCCGACATCATTCTGTCGAACATTCGTCTCAGCGAGATCGCCGGCCGGATCGGCGGCGAAGAATTCTGTATCCTGCTGTCCAATGCCACTCCGGCGGCGGCAACGGCCATGGCGGAGCGCATCAGGTCTCGCCTGGAAGCCAGGACTTTCATGACGTCGGCGGGCGCCATTCTGGCGACGGTCAGTGCCGGCATTGCCGTGCGGTCGCGTGAACTGGAGAGCCTTCAGGCGCTGCTCGACCGCGCCGACGTGGCGCTCTATCAGGCCAAGGAGGCCGGCCGCAACCGTGTCCATATCTCCGGCTTTCATCAGGCCGCCTGACGGCGATGGCCGGGACCAACGTCGGGCGCCAACGTCCGGAGCTGCGACGCCGATTTCGGGTGACCTTGCAGGGGGGCTCATGTAAAAGCCCTTCACATGAGCTGGCGCAAGGACGACCGCCGCGCCGAGCGCGGCTATCACCACGGAAATCTGAAGGAAGCGCTGCTGCAGGCAGCGCTCGGGCTGATCGCGGAGAAGGGGCCGGCGGGTTTCACCTTCGCCGACGCGGCGCGCTCGGCCGGCGTCAGTGCAGCCGCGCCCTACCGGCATTTTCGCGACCGCGACGACCTTCTTGCCTCCATCGCGCAGCGCGGCTTCGAGCAGTTCGAGGTGATGCTGGCCGCGGCCTGGGACGACGGCCGTCCTGACACGGTCACCGCCTTCATGCGGGTCGGCAAGGCGTATCTTGCCTTCGCGCGCAACGAGCCGGCCTTTTATTCGGCGATGTTCGAATCCGGCATCCCTGTCGATGCCAATCCGCTGCTGACCGCGGCGGGCGAGCGCGCCTTCGGCGTGATCCGTGCCGCAGCCGAGCGCCTGGCAGCGCTGACGCCGCCCGGCGTGACGCGGCCGCCGGCCATGATGATGGCGTTGCACATCTGGTCGATGTCCCACGGCGTCGCATCCCTGTTCGGCCGCGGCGATGCCGCCCGCCGCAAATTGCCGATGCCGCCGGAAGAACTGCTCGAGGCCGGCGTGCTGATCTATCTGCGGGGGCTGGGCTTTACGACCGACCGCCGGCCGCCGCCGGAAGCCGAGGCCGCCACGCGCGCCGCCGAGGCCGAGCGTCCTGCCGGTCCGTGGGGCAAGATCCCGAAATAATTTTCGCGGGCCGCTTGCGGATATCTTGACAAAATCCGGCTTCGGTTTACGTATGTAAATGTTATTTACATTCACCGACGGCAGGTGCCGTCATGGAGAGCGAAATGGCCGAAGCTGGTTACAATCGATGGAGTGGTCCGACCGACATGCCACGCTATCCGCAGGCGCCAATGCTGCGTCCGGCGTGGTCGCCCGGCTGGATCATCCTGACGGTGCTGGGTTTCATGTTCTGGTGGCCGATTGGCCTCGCGGTTCTTTTCTACACCATAGGGAGCAGGAAGATGGGTTGCTGGGATAATGGCGATCGGTTCGCCAACAAGATGGAGCGGATGCAGAACAAGATGGAGCGGATGCGCGGCCGCATGGAGCAGCGTGGCTTCGGCTTCGGCGGCTTCAGCCAGCCGACCTCGGGCAACCGCGCCTTCGACGAATACCGCATGGAGACGCTGCGGCGCCTCGAGGAGGAGCAGCACGAGTTCAAGGACTTCCTCGACCGGCTGCGACACGCCAAGGACAAGGCCGAGTTCGACCAGTTCATGGCGCAGCACCGCCCCCGCCCGACGCCGCCGTTGGACAACCAGGCGCAGGGCTGATCGACCGAACACCCTCTTGGGCGCCGGCCTCGCAGCCGGCGCCGGCATCGCCGCCCATCTGGCAACAGGTGGGCGGTTTTGTTTACGTGGTGGAACTTGTGCCGCAGTGCCACCTAACAAACGAATTGAGCTTCATTTCTCCGCGAGTTCGGGTCTTGGTAACCTCGCATTAACCACGCCGGGCGTCTGGTAAAGCCTGCAAAACCGCGTGCAGGCCCTCGTTTTGACATGTTGGCAGGGAATTCAAGGCTTGGCTTCGGACGGGCCATTCCTGCGAAACAACGGGCTGAACGCTGGCTTTGACGCCGCTCGCGGCGCGTGGCTGCGATCGGCAGCCGACGCCGGACATCGAACCTTCGAGGGGATACTGATCTCGTGCTGCAGAAAGTCTTTTCGCTCACCGCGCTGGCGTTGTTGCTGACGGTATCCGCAGCATCGGCACAGGCGGTCGACGTGCAGGCCGCCCCGGCGCTGGCGGCGTCCGACGTGTCGCTGGTCAATCTGTTCTGGCAGGCGCACTGGATCGTCAAGGCGGTCATGATGGGCTTGCTGGGCTGTTCGGTCTGGGTCTGGGCGATCGCCATCGACAAGATGTTCCTGTTCGCCCGCACCAAGAAGGCGATGGACCGCTTCGAACAGGCGTTCTGGTCCGGCGAGTCGATCGAGGACCTCTACCGCGCGCTCTCGACCAAGCCGACGCAATCCATGGCCGCCTGTTTCGTCGCTGCGATGCGCGAGTGGAAGCGCTCGTTCGAAAGTCAGGCACGCTCCTTCACCGGGCTGCAGATGCGGATCGACAAGGTCATGAACGTCTCGATCTCGCGCGAGATCGAGCGGCTGGAACGGCGCTTGCTGGTACTGGCCACGGTCGGCTCCGCCGGCCCGTTCGTCGGCCTGTTCGGCACCGTCTGGGGCATCATGTCGAGCTTCCAGTCGATCGCTGCGTCCAAGAACACCTCGCTGGCCGTGGTGGCTCCGGGCATCGCGGAAGCGCTGTTCGCCACCGCAATCGGCCTTATAGCCGCCATTCCGGCGACTATTTTCTACAATAAGTTTACCTCGGAAGTGAACCGCCAGGCGCAGCGCCTGGAAGGTTTTGCCGACGAGTTTTCCGCCATTCTGTCGCGCCAGATCGACGAGCGCGTTTGAGGCGATTCGTGTTGAACCTTGAACTGGGCATCCCGTCATGGGCATGAATATGGGTGCAGGCGGCGGGGGCGGACGGCGCGGGCGCCGGCGCGCCCATGTCATGGCCGAAATCAACGTCACCCCGATGGTCGACGTCATGCTGGTGTTGATGATCATCTTCATGGTGTCGGCGCCGATGCTGACTGTCGGCGTGCCGCTCGACCTGCCGCAGACCCAGGCCAAGAGCCTGGAGCAGGACAAGACGCCGCTGCAATTGTCGGTCGATATCTCGGGCAAGATCTTCATCAACGACACGGAAGTCCAGATGAACGACCTGGTGCCGAAACTGAAGGCGATCACCGATGCCCGCGGCGGCACGGACGAGCGCATCTACATGCGCGCGGACAAGAAGGCCGACTATGGCACCGTGGCCCGCGTGATGGGGCAGCTCTCCGGCGCAGGCTTCAAGCGGCTGGCCCTGGTGACCGAGGTGGAGCAGGGGACCTGACGGTGAAGGTCGACAAGACACTCGCGGCGTCCGCCGCCCTGCACGTTCTCGTGCTGGGCTGGGGACTCGTGTCTTTTTCGTCCAAGGCCTACGTCTCGATTCCCGAGGAGTCGCTGCCGGTCGATATCATTTCCGCGGATCAACTGGCGAAGGTTACGGCCGGAATCAAGACCGGCAAGAAGGAAGTCAAGACGCCGCTGGTCGAGAAGGTCGCCGAGGCCAAGCCGATCGAGGACAACGTCGGCAAGATCTCCGAAAAGCCCCCGGTGGTGACCGAGAGTACGCCGCCGCCACAGCCCAAGACGGAAGACAAGACCGCCGCCGATGCCGCCGCGAAAGCGGCGGCTGCGGCCAAGGCGGAAGCCAAGGCAGCCGCGGACTCCAAGGCAAAGGCCGAAGCCGCCACGGAAGCCAAGATCGAGGCGGAGGCCCTGCAGCAGGCCAAGGCGGCCGCCGAAGCCAAGGCCGAGGCGGACGCCAAGGCCAAGGCTGATGCGCAGGCCAAGGCGAAGGCGAAAGCCGAAGCGAAGGCCAAGGCGGATACGGACGCGAAAGCCAAGGCGGAAGCCAAGGCCAAGTCCGACGCCGATTCAAAGGCCAAGGCCGAAGCACAGGCCATGCTCGAGGCCAAGAAGCCGGATCGCAGCTTCGACCAGTCGAAGATCGCGGCGCTGCTCGACAAGCGCGACCCGACCCGTGCTGCGGCGACTGGTGCCACGTTGAATTCAAACGCCGCTCTGGGCCTCGCCCATGGCAAGTCTGCGGATAATTCGGCGACCTGGGGATCGATGTTCAAGGAGCAGGTCAACCGTTGCTGGAAGAAGCCCTATGGCGGGCTCGACGCGCGACTGGCGCAGGCCGAGTTCAGCATCAAGCTGAAGCAGGACGGCACGCTGGAATCGATGCCGGTGATGCGCGGATCGCCCAACACGCCGTTCGAGCGGGTGTTCCAGGAGAGTGGCGCGCGCGCCATCATCGCCTGCCAGCCCTACAAGCTGCCAGCCGCATTCTATGAAGAATGGAAATTTTTCTACCCCGTTTTTGACAGTAAAGACCTGTAGCGGCGCGGTAAGTTGAAAGCAGAAAATATGTCCGACGATCATTTTACAAATCCGCTACTTCGCCCCAGCCGACGGCAGATCCTGTCGGGAATGGCCTCCACCGGATTGCTTCTCAGCGGCGCGCACGGCGCCTTTGGCCAGGCCCGCGTTACCGTGACGGGCGGCGAGGTGGCGCCGTTGCCGATCGCAATTCCGGCGTTCGTTGCCGGCACGGCGGGCGATAACGAAGTCGCCAATGGCGTGGCCCAGGTCATCACCAACAATCTCAAGCGCAGCGGCCTGTTCGCGCCGGTCGATCCGGCGGCCTTCATCGACAAGGTCAGCAATATCGACACGCCGCCGAACTTCCAGAACTGGAAGACCATCAACGCCCAGGCGCTGGTGACCGGTCGCGTCACCCGCCAGCCCGACGGCCGGCTGAAGGCCGAGTTCCGGCTGTGGGACGTCGGCACCGGACAGCAGTTGACCGGCCAGCAGTACTTCACCTCGCCGGAATACTGGCGCCGCATCGCGCACATTATTTCCGACCAGATCTATGAGCGCCTTACAGGCGAAAAGGGCTATTTCGACAGCCGCGTGGTGTTCGTCGACGAGACCGGCGCCAAGGAGCGCCGCGTCAAGCGGCTGGCCTTGATGGACCAGGACGGCGCCAATGTGCGCTATCTCACGCGCGGCGCCGATCTGGTGCTGACGCCGCGCTTCTCGCCATCGACGCAGGAAATCACCTACATGGAATTCGGCCAGGGCGACCCGCGGGTCTACCTGTTCAACATCGAGACCGGACAGCGCGAGATCGTCGGCAATTTCCCCGGCATGTCGTTCTCGCCGCGCTTTTCGCCGGACGGCCAGCGTGTCATCATGAGCCTGCAGCAGGGCGGCAATTCCAACCTGTTCGTAATGGATCTGCGCTCGAAGTCCACCACGCGCCTGACCGACACGCCGGCAATCGATACCTCGCCGTCCTATTCGCCGGACGGTGCGCGGATCTGTTTCGAGAGCGACCGCGGCGGCAAATCCCAGATCTACGTGATGGGAGCCACGGGCGGCGCCGCGCAGCGCATTTCCTTCGGGGACGGCACCTATTCGACGCCGGTGTGGTCGCCGCGCGGCGACTACATCGCCTTCACCAAGCAGGGTGGCGGCCAGTTCTCAATCGGCATCATGAAGCCGGACGGCTCCGGTGAACGGCTGCTCACCTCCGGCTACCATAATGAGGGGCCGACCTTCGCGCCGAACGGCCGCGTCATCATGTTCTTCCGCGAGCAGGGCGCGGGGCCGTCGCTCTATACGGTGGACGTGTCCGGTCGCAACGAGCTCAAGGTGCCGACACCGGGCTTCGCCTCCGATCCCGCCTGGTCGCCGCTGCTGTCGTAGTGGCCAAGATTCGCGAAGCCGTGGCGGCGCGCGCGCCTTGAGGCTAGGCAGACTTTGCCTAGCCTGCTGAAATCATAGCCATTTCCGGCTTTCTGGGGAACTTGCAACGTCTTGGTAAGGATCTTCCCTTAGAAAGGTAATACCTCCGGAATTTATCGTTACGCGTTGAAATCAAATGGACGGCGCGTGCTGATGCAAGTGGTCAAGCCTGAAACAGCTCAAGACGACAAGATGCTGCCTCCCAGCATCTATGCAGCCTTGGTCAACTCGCTGTTCCAGAATTCAGCGCCGATTTTTGCCGGCACGCTGTGCGCTGCTGCCGCCGCCATCATGACAGTATGGAAAACCGGCAACCACTGGCTATGGATGTGCGCCGGCCTGATCATCGTGATCGGCGTGGCGCGCGCGTTTCAGATGCACCACTACGAGCGCGAACGGCGCAGTGATGGTCCGCTGACGCCGGAACGTGCCGCCTGGTGGGAGCCGCGCTACAAGATCGGCGCTGACCTCTATGCGGCCTCGCTAGGCCTGTGGTGTTTTGTCGTGCTGCTCGGCAGCGACGACCCGGTAGCGCACATGCTGTGCACTGCCGTCACGATCGGTTACATCGGCGGCAGCGTCGGTCGCAACTACGGCCGTCCGCTGATCATCCAGGCGCATATCATTAATGCGACCGCGCCGATGTCGCTGGCTTTGGCGCTGCGCGGCGATCCTTATTATGTCGGTCTGGCCGGCCTGCTGATCCTGTTCTTTATCGGCCTGCGGCTGATCAATCTCAATCTGCATCTGATGTTCGTCAAGGCGCTGACCGAAACCGAACGGGCTGCGGCGCTGGCCAGGCAATTCGACACCGCGCTCAACAACATGCCGAACGGGTTGTGCATGGTCGGTGCCGATGGCCGTCTGGCCGTCATCAATGACCGCTTCAATCAGATGATGAACGGCATAGGCGAGCCCGTGCAGCCGGGCGCAAAGGTCCGTGAAATGATCGCGGCCTTCGTCGATGCCGGCACGGTTTCCGCCGCAAGCGGCATGACGATCGTGGCCGAGATCGAAAACTCGAAGGCGGCCGAGATCGTCACCATCGACCATGCCTTCACGCAGGAACGCGCGCTATCCTGGAAGTTTCAACCCATGACCGGCGGCGGCACCGTCGTGCTCGTCGAGGATATTACCGAGCGGCGCAACTCCGAAGCCCGCATCAGCCACATGGCGCGGTTCGACGAACTGACCGGCCTGCCCAACCGGATCAGCTTCCGCGACGAGATCGGTCGCCTGCTGAAGGGGGCCGATGCCGCTTCGCTGTCGGCGTTGCTGTTCGTGGATCTCGACCAGTTCAAGCAGGTCAACGATACGCTCGGTCATCCCTGCGGCGACCAGCTGTTGTGCATGGTGGCCGACCGGATCCGCGAGATGCTGCGGCACGAGGACTTCGTGGCACGGTTCGGCGGCGACGAATTTGTGGTCTTCCAGCGCGGCATCACGACCAGCCATGACGCCGCGGATCTGGCGCAGCGCATCGTCGAACGTCTCAGCGAGCGCTACGAGGTCGACAATCATCAGGTGGAAATCGGCGCCAGCGTCGGCATCGCCATGACCCAGCCCGAGGTGAGCGCCGACAGCCTGTTGAAGAATGCCGACATGGCGCTGTATCGTGCCAAGGCGTCCGGCCGCGGCACGTTCTGTTTCTTCCGAGAAGAGATGGCGCAAACGGTGGAAGCGCGCCGCGTGCTCGAACTCGACCTGCGCAAAGCGCTCGCCAACGAGGAATTCGAGCTTTACTATCAGCCGCTGGTCCATCTCAAATCCGGCCGGATATCGACCTGCGAAGCCTTGCTACGCTGGAATCATCCGGTTCGCGGAACGGTGTCTCCGGTCGACATCATTCCGATCGCGGAAGACATGGGGCTGATCGTCGACCTCGGCCGATGGATCCTGCGCAAGGCCTGCATGGAGTGCATGAAGTGGCCGGATGCGGTCAGCGTCGCGGTGAACTTCTCGTCGCAGCAGTTTCACCAGCGCGACGTCCTGGGCGAGGTGCGCTACGCGCTCGAAGTATCCGGTCTGCCGGCGAACCGGCTGGAGATCGAGATCACGGAATCGTCGCTGCTGAAGAACACCCAATGGACACATGACGCGCTGTCGCAATTGCACGCCGCTGGATGCCGGATTTCGCTCGACGATTTCGGAACCGGCTATTCGAGCCTGAGCTATCTACATAATTTTCCGTTGCAGAAAGTGAAGATCGACCGCTCCTTCCTCGAAGGTATCGATACCGATCGGCCGCTGACGCTGTTGCGCGGCGTGGCGCGGCTGAGTGCTGATCTCGGCATGTCGGTGGTGGTCGAAGGGATCGAGACCAACGAGCAGCTCGAGCTGATAAGTGCCGACGGCACGGTGACCGAAGCGCAGGGCTATCTGTTCAGCCGCCCGGTGCCGGCCTCGCGCGTCCGCCAGTTGCTGAATGCCTCGCATGGCCGGCAGCAGGACGACGAACGACAGAAAATTCTGCCGTTGCACTCGATCGCATAAGGGCGGAGCAGCAATCTGTTTCCAAATATTTTCACGTCGTCAGGCGCGATGTCATTGGATCCTTAACCCTGTTCGATACAGTTCTTTGACTTATGTTGGGAAGTTATTAACCTTCATAGGTGTTGGGATACGCGTTAGAAAGGCGTAAAATGGCTGCGGTCGAGGCGGTTGGTAAGTTCATCGGACATGGCAGCGACCTACTAGACAGAGTGGATTATCGCCTCGCGGAGACCGAAGCCGAAAAGGAAGCGATCTATCGGTTGCGCTACCGTGCCTATCTTCATGAGGGCGCCATCGAACCGCGGGACGACCGCCGACTGGCGGATCGCTTCGATGGAGCGCCGAATTCCTGGACCTTCGGCGTGTTCGTCGATGGCCAGCTGGCCAGCTCGTTGCGGATCAGCGTCGCGACCCCGGACTATCCGGACTCGCCGGCCGTCGAGGCCTTTGCGGACATTCTGAAGCCGGAACTGGCGCTCGGCAAGACCATCGTCGATCCGAACCGCTTCGTGGCCGAGCCGACGCTGAAGCTGCCGCATCTGCCCTACATGACGCTGCGGCTGGCTTACGTTGCTTGTTCGTACTTCAATGCCGACCTTGGTACCGCCACCGCGCGCGCCGAGCACCAGGCGTTCTATCGCCGGGTCTTTTTGCACGAGCCGCTGTGCCCGCCGCGTCCCTATCCGACGCTGACCAAGCCGCTGGGTCTGATGGCGGTCAACTTTCCGGCGCTGCGCGAGAAGGTGTTTGCGCGCTATCCGTACTTCCGCTCCAGCTTCTTCGAGCGGCGGATGCTGTTCGAACGCAACGGCCTGCATGCCTCGCCGGCGCTCGGCGGCCCCGAGTTCCCGGTCGATCCGGCTGCGGCGTGTTCCGTTCGGACCGGCTGAGGTCGCCCGCCTGCGGTCAGCCGCCCTGCGGGCACCCGGGGCGCCGCGCCGGCTGGGCATCGTTCACCATCGCGCCACATTTACACCCCATTAACCATCAGGTGGCTTTTCGGGGACGTGTGGCTTTTGATGGGTTTTGGCAACACTCCATCAAGGTTGACGGAACGTTCGCTTAACCAACGCCCTGTAGACCAAACACAGTTGGACAAAGCGCGAGCGTGGAGGCTCCGAAATGAAACCTCAGATGCGAATCCTCCAGGGATTAAAACTGGCTGCGGTACTTGCCGTGGCGCTTTCGATGGGCGCTTGCGCCAACAAGAATCCGCTGGGCGGCGATGGCGCCGGCGGCATGGCCAATGCAGCGTCGCCGGGCAGCCAGCAGGACTTCGTGGTCAATGTCGGCGACCGCGTGTTCTTCGAGAGCGATCAGACCGAGCTGTCGCCGCAGGCGATCGCCACGCTGGAGAAGCAGGCGCAGTGGCTGCAGCAGTATAACCGCTACGCCTTCACGATCGAGGGCCATGCGGATGAACGCGGCACCCGCGAGTACAACATCGCGCTCGGCGCCCGCCGTGCCCAGTCGGTCCGGACCTTCCTGGCCTCGCGCGGCATCGATGCCAGCCGGATGCGGACCATCTCCTACGGCAAGGAACGCCCGGTCGCGGTCTGCAACGACATCTCGTGCTGGTCGCAGAACCGCCGCGCCGTTACCGTGCTGAACGCCGGCGCCTGAGCCAGAGCCTCGATAACAGCGAACGGCGTCTGCCATGCGGCAGGCGCCGTTTTTGTTTGATGCGGCGGCTTTGCCGCTGTCGGAAGACACATTTTCGGCGTAGTGAAATTCTCATCGTGATGCGCGCCGATGGGGCGTGAAACCAATCATTCTCAGGCACACATGTCATCCAGATCTCATTGGTTCGCCGGCGCTGCGTTCTTCTCCCTTGTACTCGTGACCGCTTCGCCTGTGTCCGCGCAGTTGTTCGGTCAACCGGCGCCGCGTCAGCCGGACTACAGCCAGCAGTCGGGCGACGACGATGCCGATCAGGGGATGCAGATCGAGCGGCTGCAGAGCCAGCTGCGGAAACTCACCGGGCAGAACGAAGAGCTCCAGTTCCGCAACCGCCAGCTCGAGGAGCAGTTGCGCCAGTTGCAGGCCGGCGCGCCGCCGGCGGGCGCGCGTCCCAACGTCGCCGCAGCCCCCGTGCAGGCCGCGCCTGTGCAGGCCGCGCCGGCGCGCCAGCAGCCGCTGCAGCCGCAGGTCTATGATCCGCAGCCGCCGGTCGCTGCCGCCGCGCCGGTCGTGCAAGACCCCGCGCCGCCGCAGCGCGGCGGACGGCGCAACGATGCCTTCGATCCCAATGCCAATCCGAATGCGCCGGGCGTGCCGCGCGCGTTGGGCGGCGGCGGGCAGCCGATACCGTCCACCGCGCCGGCGGCGATGCCCAACGCCCGCGGGGCAGGGGAGCCTCTGCCGCTCGACAATGCCGCGCCGGCCGCAGCCGGCGCGGGCCTCACGACGCTGCCGCCCGGCAGCACGCCCAAGGACGAATTCGATCTCGGCATCGGCTACATGCAGCGTCGTGATTACGCGCTGGCCGAAGAGACCATGCGCAACTTCGCGCAGAAATATCCGACCGACCCGCAGCTCGCGGATTCGCAATATTGGCTCGGCGAAAGCTTCTTCCAGCGCCAGAAGTATCGCGACGCCGCCGAGGCTTTTTTGGGGGTCACCACCAAGTTCGATACGTCGGCCAAGGCGCCGGACGCGCTGCTGCGGCTCGGGCAGTCGCTGGCGGCGCTGAAGGAAAAAGAGGCGGCCTGCGCCGCCTTCGGCGAAGTGCTGCGGAAATATCCGCGCGCCTCAGGCAGCGTGAAGACCGCGGTAGACCGCGAGCAGAAGCGCGTTAAGTGCTAGGGTTTGATTCTTGCATTTGAGCTGCCGCGACGCACTGGCGGTGCGCTCCCTCTCCCCTCTAGCGAAGCTTCGCTTCGCGCGGGGGGAGAGGGCTGGGGTGAGGGGGCACCGGCCTATCGGTGGCGCTTAGCCCCCTCACCCGGATTGCTATGCAATCCGACCTCCCCCCAACGGGGAGAGGTGACACAACATGGCCTTCCGATGCGAGACGACGACTCATCGCCCATCCCGGCCCGCGAAGCGAAGCAGCTATTCGCCGACTGGCAATCCGCTCCGGCACTGATCCTGGCCGTGTCCGGCGGACCGGATTCGGTCGCGCTGCTGTGGCTGGCTGCGCGCTGGCGACGCGCGTTGAAACGCGGGCCGGCGCTGCTGGCGGTCACGCTCGACCATGGTCTGCGGCCTGAAGCGGCGCGTGAGGCCCGCGACGTCAGGAGACTGGCGGCGTCGCTCGATATCCCGCATCGCACCTTGCGCTGGACCGGCGCCAAGCCGTCGGCCGGACTGCCCGCCGCGGCCCGCGAGGCCCGCTACCGATTGCTGGCCAGGGCCGCCAAACGGCACAAGGCAACGCATATCCTGACCGCGCACACCCGCGACGACCAGGCCGAAACCCTGCTGATGCGGATGGCGCGCGGCAGCGGACTGGCCGGACTTGCGGCGATGGCGCGGCAAACGCGGCTCGACGGCGTGGTGCTGGCGCGCCCGTTTCTGGGCGTGCCCAAGGCCCGGCTGATCGCGACGCTGGCGAAGGCGAAGGTCGGATTTGCCGAGGACCCGACCAACCAGGATCCGCACTTCACCCGGCCGCGCTGGCGCGCGCTGATGCCGAAGCTCGCCGCCGAGGGTTTTGATTCGCGCAATCTGGCGCGGCTGGCGACGCGGCTGGCCCGCGCCAATGTCGCGCTGGAAGGGCTGGTCGACGGCGCCGAACAATTCCTGGCGCTGAGAAGCGGTGCCGCCCGGCCCGGCATCGACGCCTGCGGCTTCGCTGGTCTGACCGAGGAAGTCCGTCTTCGCCTGCTGCTGCGGATGATCGGCCGGGTCGGACATGAGGGCCCGGCCGGCCTCGGGCAGGCCGAGGCGCTGCTGGCCGCGATCGATCGGGCCATGCTGGCGGCAAACAAAGGTATCCGGTTGAAGCAAACGCTGGCTGGTGCGTTGATTACGCTCTCCCACGACCGGCTGCGAATCGATCCCGCGCCGCGGCGCCGGCGCCGGGATTGATCCAAAGCAACGGCCCGGCCGGCCAATGGCTTAACCACGGCGGCGTGACCGCCATGATTTAAACCGGATGCCGGGCTACATGCGTTAAATAGTCCAGTCTGGTTCCCTTGGCAGCGCGCTCTGTCGCACCTAGATTGTATCCAACCGACCCAGGGTAATTCCCTTGAGGCGACCCAAGGGAATACGGCCGCGATCCGCGCGGCGACGAAGGAAGATCGATGAACGCGAACCTGCGCAATTTCGCCCTCTGGGTCATTATCGTTTTGTTGTTGCTGGCGCTGTTCACGCTGTTCCAAAATCCGGGACAACGCGCCGCCTCGCAGGACATCTCGTTCTCGCAACTGTTGAGCGAGGTCGATCAGAACAAGGTCCGCGACGTCGTGATCCAGGGGCCGGAGATTCACGGCACCTTCACCAACGGTTCCAGCTTCCAGACCTACGCGCCTTCCGACCCGACGCTGGTGAAGCGCCTGTATGACGGCAAGGTCTCGATCACCGCCAAGCCGCCCGGCGACAACGTGCCGTGGTTCGTCTCGCTGCTGGTCTCCTGGCTGCCGTTCATCGCGCTGATCGGCGTGTGGATCTTCCTGTCCCGTCAGATGCAGGGCGGCGCCGGCAAGGCGATGGGTTTTGGAAAGTCGCGCGCCAAGATGCTGACGGAGGCCCATGGCCGCGTCACATTTGAAGACGTCGCCGGTGTCGATGAAGCCAAGCAAGACCTGCAGGAGATCGTCGAATTCCTGCGCGACCCCGGCAAGTATCAGCGCCTCGGCGGTCGCATTCCGCGCGGCGTGCTGTTGGTCGGCCCTCCCGGTACCGGCAAGACGCTGATCGCGCGTGCGGTCGCCGGCGAAGCCAACGTGCCGTTCTTCACCATCTCGGGTTCCGACTTCGTTGAAATGTTCGTCGGCGTCGGCGCCTCCCGCGTCCGCGACATGTTCGAGCAGGCCAAGAAGAACGCGCCTTGCATCATCTTCATCGACGAAATCGACGCGGTCGGTCGTCATCGTGGCGCCGGTCTCGGCGGCGGCAATGACGAGCGCGAGCAGACCCTCAACCAGTTGCTGGTCGAGATGGACGGCTTCGAGGCCAATGAAGGCGTGATCCTGATCGCCGCGACCAACCGTCCGGACGTGCTGGATCCCGCTCTGCTGCGTCCCGGCCGCTTCGACCGCCAGGTCGTGGTGCCGAATCCGGATGTCGTCGGCCGCGAGCAGATCCTCAAGGTTCACGTCCGCAAGGTGCCGCTGGCGCCGGATATCAACCTCAAGACCATCGCACGCGGCACCCCGGGCTTCTCCGGCGCCGACCTGATGAACCTGGTCAACGAAGCCGCTCTGACCGCCGCGCGCCGCAACAAGCGCATGGTGACGCAGAGCGAGTTCGAAGAGGCCAAGGACAAGGTGATGATGGGCGCCGAGCGCAAGTCGCTGGTCATGACCGAGGAAGAGAAGATGCTGACGGCCTATCACGAGGGCGGTCACGCCATCGTCGGCCTCAACGTCATCGCCACCGACCCGATCCACAAGGCGACCATCATCCCGCGCGGCCGTGCGCTGGGCATGGTGATGCAGCTGCCGGAACGCGACAAGCTGTCGATGTCGCTGGAGCAGATGACCTCGCGCCTCGCCATCATGATGGGCGGCCGCGTCGCCGAAGAGCTAATCTTCGGCCGCAACAAGGTCACCTCGGGTGCGTCCTCCGATATCGAGCAGGCCACGCGCCTGGCCCGCATGATGGTGACGCGCTGGGGCCTGTCGGAAGAACTCGGCACCGTGTCGTATGGCGAGAACCAGGATGAAGTGTTCCTGGGGATGTCGGTGTCGCGCACCCAGAACGCGTCGGAAGCCACCGTGCAGAAGATCGACAGCGAAATCCGCCGTCTGGTCGAGGAGGGCTACAACGAGGCCACCAAGATCCTGACCGAGAAGCGCGCCGACCTCGAAGCCCTCGCCAAGGGCCTGCTCGAGTTCGAGACGCTGTCGGGCGACGAGATCACCGATCTCTTGAACGGCAAGAAGCCGAACCGCGAATCCGTGCTCGAGCCGACTGGCCCGCGCACCTCCGCGGTGCCGCCCGCCGGCAAGCCGCGTCCGCGCCCCGACGCCGGCCTGGAGCCGCAGCCGCAGGCGTAAGTTCGACGCATCGACGATTGCAAAACGCGGCCGCAAGGCCGCGTTTTTTGTGGGCATGGCCCGCCGGGTACGTGGCGCGCGCTGGCAGAAGACGAGAAGCGCGCCCGACGTCCTGTTCAGCCGCGCGGAATCGTGCTTCGCGCGGTCTCGTCGTAAGGCCATAGCTCGGAATAATCCGGCGCCGCCGCCGTCAGCCGCCGCCCGTGGGCGGGCACCACGCGGTCGGCCTGCGGGCGGCTGACGATCTCGTTGATGGTCCGCGCGTTGAACACGATCAGCCGTGCCGCGGCGCCTTCTGCGATCTGCCCGTGGTTGCCGAATCCGGTGATGGCCGAGGGCATCGCGCCGACCAGCGAGGGCGCCTGCGCCAGCGGATGATCGACATGCAGGATACGCACCGCCTGCCGAAACGTATCGACCATGTCATGGTCGCCATAGGCGTAGAAACTGTCGCGGCAATTGTCGCCGGCGGCGGCGACGCGGATGCCGCGCGCCAGCATCTCGTGCACCACGGTGACGCCGCGCCAGCGCGGCGTGCGCCCGGGCTGGCGGCCCTGCAGATACATGTTCACCGTCGGCAGCGTGACGATCGCAATCTCCGCCGCCGCCAGCAGGTCGAGCGTGCGGTCGATCTCGCTGTCGTCCTGCAAGGCGAGGCTGCAGCAATGCCCGCACACCACGCGGCCCTTGTAACCGTGTCGCAGCGCCGCGCGGGCGATATGAGGCAGCGAGGCTGCCGTCCGGTCGCCGGTCTCGTCGACGTGCAGGTCGATGTCGAGGTCGTGCCGGATGGCCAGCGCGAACAGCCGGTCGAGCTGCGCCTCGATGTCGGCGCCCGGTGCGCCATGGCTGCCAACCGCCGGTCGCGTGACGCCGCCGATCAGCCCGCCGGATTCGCTGACAATCGCCGCAATCCGGTCGCCGAAGCCGTCCATCAGCGTTTCCAGCGGGCACAGCGACACCATCTGCAGGTCGACCCGGCCGGCCCACTCGCTCCGCATCTCGCGCAGCACCGTCCAGCTTCGCTCGGCGCTGTCGGGATAGGTGTCGAGATGGGTCCGGATCGCGGACACGCCATGCGCTTCTGCGCAGCGCAGCCCGAAGTCGATGCGGCGGCGCAAATCCGCCACCGTCCAGTTCGGCCGGTCGGCGGTGGCGCCGAGCCGCGCATTGTTGAAGGTGCCGTCGATGTTGGGGCTGCGTTCGACCGAATGGCCCTTGTCGAGATGCGTATGCATGTCGATCAGGGTCGGCCACACCTGCCGACCGCCGAGATCGACGCGGGCGCCATCCGTATCCGCCACACCGGCCGCAACGATGCGCGCGATCTTGCCGTCTTCGATCAGGAGATCGGCGCGCGCGACGCCTTCGGTATCGTAAAATCCAGGCAGGCTTCGATCGGCTAAAAGACACGCAGGCACGCGTGCAGAAGTAAGCCAATAGCGTGACTTATCGGGCCACGCGATGTCGGCGAACGGAACTGTCATAATGACGCAAAACCTTTGTACGTCTGCGGGAAATGCGGGCCTATGCCGCGCGCTGCCTGCAACGTAGCGAGGATGCGCCGTTCAGCCAAGCATGACGCCACAGACCTCGCCGTCGATGAAGCCCTCGCCCAGACCCGCTTCACCCATTTCGGCTATCTGGCCTGGCATTTAAATCTTCCTCAACGCCGGTAATGGCATGCTCGGCGCGCAAGCGTATGGGGAATGGCCGATGACGGCAGAAGTTCTGGCTCCGGTACCTAACGACACGGCGCTTCCCAAGCCGCTCGTCAATGTCTGCTTTCTGCTGGCGGTGCTGCATGCGGCGTTCTTCGCGGCGTTCTATGGCCGCGGCTGGATCTTCGACGACAGCCGCTTCAACCTGCCGACCGACTTCATCAACGTCTGGTCGGCCGGCAAGCTCGCGCTCGACGGCCATCCGGCGCAAGCGTGGGACTGGGCGATCCAGAAGCAGCTCCAGCTCGGCGTACTCGGGCAAGACTATCCCGGCAACTTCGCCTGGCACTATCCACCGCCGTTCCTGATGATTGCCGAACAGCTGGCGCGGCTGCCCTACCGGCTGGCGTTTGCCGGTTGGGCCGCGGTCAGCTTCCTGCCTTATCTCGTGGTGATGCGCGCCATCGTCGGGCGGCCGTTCGGGTGGCTGCTGGCGGCGGCCTTCCCGGTGGTGCTGACCAATACGCTGGTCGGGCAGAACGGCTTTCTCACCGCCTCGCTGATTGGCGGCGTGTTGCTGCTGCTGCCGAGCCGGCCGGTATGGGCCGGCATCTGCCTCGGGCTGTTGAGCTACAAGCCTCAATATGGCCTGCTGTTTCCGCTGGTGCTGATTGCCGCGATGCAGTGGCGGGTGTTCGTCGCGGCCGGCGTGACCACGGTGCTGCTGGCCGGCGTGTCGTGGCTCGCTTATGGCACCGAGAGCTGGCAAGCCTTCTTCCACTGGATGCCGATGTTCTCGCAGGCCTTCCTCACCGATGGCCTTGCGCCTTGGGGCAAGTTGCAGAGCATTTTTGCCCTGGTACGCTACTTCGGCGGCAGCGAGGCGCTCGGTTGGACGTTCCAGTGGATCATGAACGCGGCGGTTGCCGGGCTGCTGGTGGTGCTGTGGCGCAGCCGCGTGCGTTACGAATGGAAGGCCGCGGCGCTGGCCACCGGCACGCTGCTGGTGACGCCGTATCTGTTTCTGTACGACGTGATGGTGCTGGCGATCGCAGCCGGATTCATCGTCCGCGTCGGACTGGCCGAGGGGTTTGCGCGCTATGAACTGCCGGGGCTCGGCGTTGCGGCGGTACTGCTGATCGCGTTTCCCGCGGTCGGCGCGCCGACCGGCTTTTTCGCGACGCTGATCGTGGCGGCGCTGATCGCACGGCGTTGCGGATTATGGCAGGGCCGGGCGCTGGCGAGCCGTTTCGCGCCCGAAAGCTAACTCTACAGCCGATGTTCGATCGCCAGCCGCACCAGTTCGGCGGGGGTGCGCAGGCCGAGCTTGTGGCGCATCATCGAGGAGGTGTTGGCGATTGTCTTGTAGGAGGCGTGCACCAGCCAGGCGATTTCGGTGAGGCTCTTGCCGGCGGCAAGCAGGCGCAGGATCTCGATCTCGCGGGTGCTCAGCTTGCCGAGCCGGTCGTCGAGCCTGGCGAAGGCGATGCTGCGCGCGGTGGCCGGCGCCAGATAGACGCCGCCGCGGCCGACCTCGCGGATCGCATCGACCAGATCCTGTGGATCGCCGGATTTTGAAACATAGCCCTTCGCGCCGGCCCCGATCGCCCGCACCGCGAAGGCGGGATCGTCATTCATGCTGAACATGATGAGCTTCGCGTCGGCGTCGCGCGCCAGCAGCCGCCGCGCCAGCTCGAAGCCGGAGACGCCGGGCAGGTTGATATCGAGCACACAGATGTCGGGCGGCTGCGCGACGAAAGCGGCTTCGCCGGCGTCGGCATCGGCCGCCTCGACCACCTCGATGTCGCCATCGCCGGCCAGCAGCGCGCGGCAGCCGGAGGCGACGATCGGATGGTCATCGACAATCAGGATACGCATCGAACCCATTCGCGGATACATTCCGGTTGGCGTCATCTGCTCGCGCAAGTAGAACGTTGCTACACTTTGCTGTCAATGGATCTACATGTTGCAGAGCGGCGAAACCCGATGTGGAGCATTCTTTCGTTGCAAGCCCGGTTGACCTTGTTGCTGGCGCTGGTGCTGACAGCCGGGCTGCTGATCAATGTCGGCCGTCTCGTGCTGGAGGCAGCTCCGCGCGTAGCCGCGGAGGATCGCAGCGTGGTCCGGCTGGCGCACGAACTGATCGCGGTGCTGGTGGTCGATCTCGGAGATGCGCCGGATCCGGACGTGCGGCTGGCGCGGATCGTCGGCGATCTCGGCCGGCTGCGCCATGTCAGGATCACTCATGAAACGGAAGGCGGTAAGCCGGCTGTCGTCGCGCCGCGCCGCGACGCAGTAACGGCGCCGCCGTCATGGTTCGTGCGAATGGTGCATCCGGAACAGACGTCGGAGAGAGTGCCGGTGGTCGTGAACGGCCGCTCGCTCGGCGCGCTGCTGATCGCGTCCGATCCGGTCGATGAAATGGCGGAGATCTGGAACGGCATCGTGACGCAGATCGAACTCGGGCTGGCCATCGCTCTGGCGCTGTTCGCGATCACCGTGCTGGTGGTCCGCCGGGCGCTGGCGCCGTTGCGGCAGATCGCCGATGCGATGCGGACCATTGAAGGCGGCGACTACGCGATCCGGGTTACCCCCGCAGGCTCGCCCGAACTGGCCGATATCTGCGTGCGCGTGAATCATCTGGCAGCCGCACTCGGCGAGGCGGTCGAGGACAAGCGCCAGTTGGCCGAGCGGGTGGTATCGCTGCAGGACGAGGAGCGCCGCGAGATTGCAAGGGAGCCGCACGACGAATTCGGGCCGTTCCTGTTTGCGCTGCGCGCGCATGGCAGCGCGTTGCTGCGCATCGCGGGATCGGCCGCGCCGGATGTCGCGGCGATCCGCAGCCATGGCGAGGCGATGCTGGCGCAACTCATGCAGTTGCAGCAGCTCAATCGCCGCGTGCTGGAGCGGCTGCGTCCGGCGGGGTTGAGCGAATTGGGGTTGCGCGAGGCGCTGGGCGCGCTGCTGCGCTGGTGGCGCGAGGCACATCCCGATGTTGCCGTGGAGATGCACCTGGCGCCCATCCTCGGCGCGATCAACGACACCGTCGAACTGACGATCTACCGCGTGGTGCAGGAGGCACTGACCAACGTGTTCCGTCATGCCGGCGCCACCCGCGTTATTGTGACGATTTCGCCCGGCGTGGATGCGGTGTCGGTGCGGGTGCAGGACGATGGCGGCGGCCTCGGCGCCGACCACCGCCTCGGTTTCGGCCTCACCGGCATGCGCGAGCGCGTGCTGGCGCTGGGAGGCACGGTGAAGGTGATCTCGGCGGAGCAGGGCGTAGTGGTGCAGGCGATGATTCCGACGGAGCGTCGGTCCATGCGTAGCCTGGATGAAGTCGGCGACGCTTAGCGGCGGCGACGCAATCCGGGACTGCGTCATGTGATGGGCCGGCCCCGGATTGGCATCCGGCTACGTACAAACAGGCGGCCCGGCCGTCTCAAAACCGGGCCGCCAGTCTTCGCGGATGGGTCGTCGCGGCGCGTGGGTCGCCGCTACAGCCTCACCCGTATGCCGCCGTAGATCGCGAATGGCGACCCCGGCACTTCGGTGCGCTGGTCGGTCAGCGCGATGGGCAGGCCCGCCTTGGCCGTGCCATCGGGCCCGAAATAGGTGCCGAACAGTGAATATTGCTTGTTGAACAGGTTGTTGACGACGCCGAACAAAGTGACGTTGCGGCTCACCTCGAACGAAGTGTGCAGATTGACGACCGCATAGGACGGCAGCAGCGGGTTCTGGTTGCCGTCGTCCCCGACATAGAGCCGCTTCCCCACCGCGACGACGTCGCCGCCGAGCTTCCATTGCGGCGTGATCCAGTAATCGAGACCGGCCTTGAACTGGTGCTGCGGGATGCCGGGAATGCGGTTGCCGGAGGTGACGCGGACGTTGCCGCTGGCGTCGGCTAACGGATTGTTCGGCGAGGCGAGGTCGCCGTCGAAGCGATAGGTGGCGTCGATATAGCTGTAGCCGGCATAGGCCAGCCAGCGCTGCGACTTGTACTCCGCTCCAAGCTCGATGCCCTGGCGCCGCGTCTCCGGGACGTTCTGGTAATAGCCGCGGCCCTGGATGAACGAGGCCAGGCTGACGATATCGTTCTTGCTGTCGGTGCGGAACCAGCCCGCCTTCCATTCGAGACGGCCGTCGGCGAATGGCGACGTGCCGCGCAGGCCGGCTTCATAGGTGTGGCCGACGACCTGCTGCAGCGGTGGGTCGGATACCAGGAAGTTTTCCAGCAAGCAGGGCTTGGCCGGATTGGAGCAGCCGAGCTCGAGCGGCGTCGGCGCGCGGTTGGATTCTGAATATCCGCCATAGACGGTGATCCACGGCGCGATCTTGTAGGTCAGGCCGACCACCGGGTTGAAGCGCGAAAAGGAGTGATCGCCGTTGAGGTCGGGGCTGGTGCCGAGCACGTCGCGGATGCCGATCCTGGCGACGTTGTAGCGGCCGCCGGCGGTCGCGGCAAACTTGTCGGTAATATCGAAAGTGTCGGTGACGTAGAGGCCGTAATAGGTGTTGGTGGTGTCGATCGTCACCGGCGTGTAACCGACATTGCCGAGCGTATGTATGACCGAGCCGTTGCCTGGGATCGCCGGATTGACCGTGATCGCGAGGTCAGGATTGATGAAGCCGAGCGTCGAGGTCGCGGCAAAATTGGTCGCGCCGCGGTCGACGCTGCCGCCGACTACGAAGTGGTTGCCGTGGCCGAAAATCTTGTCGTCGTTGGTCGCCTGCAGCGAACCGCCATAGGTGTCGGACTTCGTATTGGTGCGATCGATCGTGCCATAGGGGACCGTTGCGCAGGTGTTGCCGGCGCCGGGCGGGCAGGGGATCGGCTGGTTCGCGGCATTGAGGATCGCGAACTGGTTTCGGAAGGCGAGTGCCGCCGCGCCGGTGAACGGCGCCGGGCGCGGAAAGCCGTCGTCCTCAAGGCACAGGCGGCCGGCGAACGACGAAGAATTGCTACAGCGTTCGACCTCAGCGGCGTTGCCATCGACGTGGTCCTGCCGAAAGAACCGGCCATACAGATTGCCCTGCAGCGACCATGTGTCGGTGACGGCGTACTTGCCGTTGACGCCGACCAGCGCCATCTTGTTATCGGTGGTCTGCGGCGTCGTGTAGATCTGATCGCGGCCGAGCGCTAGCAATTGCACCGGCGTCGCTGCCGCCACGCCGAACGAACTCGACGACACCGCGCCATAGAAATGTAGTTCGGCGCGGTCGTCGCGCCAGCCGATGTCGCCAAAGAAGCGCCCGAGCTTCGCCGGCGATTGTCGGCGCCAGCCGTCGTCGGTCAGGCCCTGGGCGGCGATGTAGACGCCCCAATTGCCCATCTCCGCGCCGTATTGCAACCCGCCCTGGCCGCGGCCGAACGAACCACCCTGGCCTTCGACCTCAAGGCCCTGATAGGTGAAACCGTTCTTGGTCTGCAGGCTGATCGCGCCGCCCAGCGCGTTGAGGCCGAACACCGGATTATTGGTGAAGATGTCGGCGCGCGCTATCGCATTGGTGGGGATCAGGTCCCAGTTCACGGTGTCGCCGAAGGATTCGTTGAGCCGGATGCCGTTCATGTAGACCGCGAGGCCCTGCGGCGTACCCTGCAGGGGCGAGGCGGCAAAGCCGCGGTAGCGGATCTCCTGCTGCGCACCGTTGCCGTTGGGGTCGGACAGCGACACGCCGGGCACGCGCTGGAACAGCGTGTCCGTGACATTCTGCGAAGTACTGCGCTGGAAATCCTCGGCGGTGACGGTCGAGGTCAGCGACGGAATCTTGTCGCGGTCGATGCCGGGTCCCTGGATCGGCGTGTTGGAGATCACCTGGATCTCGGGCAATTGCTCCTGCGCGGCGGCGGGCACGGCGATGAGCAGGGCTCCGGCGGACAGCAGGGCACGTCGCGCTAGTGATAAAAACCGAATGCCCATTGCTGCGCTCCCCGATTTTTTCCCATCGCGCTTGCCGCGCGTTGGATCAAATCCTGCGGGACGCGTTCTGCTTTCGCAATGGAAATACCGGTGCGGGGGGCGGGAATGTTTGGCGTGCCGATCGGGAAGAATTCCCGACCGCGCCTCGCCGCGGTTGTTGCAGCGCGAGGAAACGCGAGGTCAACAAATGGCGGACGGCGGCGGGGGTTCCTCGTGCGTTGCCTGTTGCTGGCTCATGTTTGATGTGGATCAAGCAAGGTGGCTGTGCATCGGCCTATATTTCAGGCAGGCGCCGGCCCTGAAGCCGGCAAATCCCCCATCTTCATATACGAGATCCCCCTCATGTCCGCCACAGGCCGCGACACGGGACACGTGCGCCGCCGGCGCATGGAAGTCTTTGCGTTCTTGTTTCTCACCGTGGTGCTGATGCCGGCGCTCGCGGTGGCTACCGTCGGCAGCTACGGGCTTTCGGTCTGGATCTACCAGATGATCTCCGGACCGCCCGGTCCGCCAGCCGCGCATTAGCGTCAACAACAAGGGAACAAGCCCGTGCGCAAGCAGCAGACCGATATCGATCGCCGCTCCCTGATAAGGGGACAACTTCTCAACCCGAACCGCGTCGTCACGCCGCCCGGTGGCGAAATCGCCAGCATCCTGGTACAGGCCCGGCCGGAAAATCTCGCCGCGGTCGAGGCGGCAATCCTCGCGCTGCCCGGCTGCGAGATTCACGGCCGAGACCCCAAGGGCAAGCTGGTGGTGGTCATCGACGTGCCGGACGCCGGCGCGATCGGATCGACCCTCAACACCATCACGGCGCTGCCCGACATCTACTCGGCCTCGCTGGTGTTTCACGCCATCGGCGCCGCCTGAGGCGTTGGAGAAGATATCATGACCACACCGAACCTCGACCGACGCCAGGTCCTGAAGCTGGAGGCCGCCGCGATGGCCGCGCTGGCCGGCGGCATGTCCGTGCCGGCGCTCGCCGCCAACCTCACCACGGTGCGCAGCGAAAGCGAGTTGAAATGGGACAAGGCGCCATGTCGTTTCTGCGGCACCGGCTGCAGCGTCATGGTGGCGACCAAGGAAAATCGCGTAGTCGCCACCCACGGCGATATCAAGTCGGAGGTCAATCGCGGCCTCAACTGCGTCAAGGGCTACTTCCTTTCCAAGGTCATGTACGGCCAGGACCGGCTGACGCATCCGATGCTGCGCAAGACGGCCGGCAAATATGACAAGAACGGCGAGTTCACGCCGGTGTCGTGGGATGAAGCCTTCGACGTCATGGCCGAGAAGTTCAAGGCGGCGCTGAAGAAGCGCGGCCCGAGCGGGGTCGGCATGTTCGGCTCCGGCCAGTGGACGGTGTGGGAGGGCTATGCCGCCGTCAAGCTGATGAAGGCCGGCTTCCGCACCAACAACATCGACCCCAACGCACGGCACTGCATGGCTTCCGCCGCTGTCGGCTTCATGCGGACCTTCGGCATCGACGAGCCGATGGGCTGCTACGACGATATCGAGGCCGCCGATGCCTTCGTGCTGTGGGGCTCCAACATGGCGGAGATGCACCCGATCCTGTGGACCCGCGTCGCCGATCGCCGGCTAAGCGCGCCGCATGTCAAGGTCGCGGTGCTGTCGACCTTCGAACATCGCTCGTTCGATCTCGCCGACATCGGCATGGTGTTCAAGCCGCACACCGACCTGTATCTGCTCAACGCGATCGCCAACTATATTGTCACGACGGGGCGCGTGAACAAGGACTTCGTCGATCGCCACACGTTGTTCAAGCGCGGCCAGACCGACATCGGCTACGGCCTGCGGCCCGAGCATCCGCTGGAGAAGAAGGCCACCGGCCGCGCCAAGGCGGGCGACGCCACCGACATGAGCTATGACGACTACGTCAAGTTCGTCTCCGACTTCACGCTGGAGAAGGCCGCCGAAATGACCGGCGTGCCGCTGACCCGGCTGCAGGCGATGGCCGAGCTCTATGCCGATCCCAAGGTCAAGGTGGTGTCGTTCTGGACCATGGGCTTCAACCAGCACACCCGCGGCGTCTGGTGCAATAATCTGATCTACAACATCCATCTGTTGACCGGAAAGATCTCCGAGCCCGGCAACAGCCCGTTCTCGCTGACCGGCCAGCCCTCGGCCTGCGGCACCGCGCGCGAGGTCGGCACCTTCTCGCACCGGCTGCCCGCCGACATGGTGGTGACCAACAAGGCGCATCGCGACAAGACCGAGCAGATCTGGAAGTTGCCGGAAGGCACCATTCCCGACAAGCCGGGCTATCACGCGGTGCTGCAGAACCGCATGCTGAAGGACGGTTTGCTCAACGCCTACTGGGTGCAGGTCAACAACAATCTGCAGGCCGGCGCCAATAGCAACGAGGAGACGTATCTCGGCTACCGCAATCCGGACAATTTCATCGTCGTCTCCGACGCCTATCCCTCGGTGACGGCGCTGGCTGCCGACCTGATCCTGCCGACAGCGATGTGGGTGGAGAAGGAGGGCGCCTATGGCAATGCCGAACGGCGTACGCATTTCTGGCACCAGCTGGTGTCGGCGCCGGGCGAGTCGAAATCCGATCTGTGGCAGCTGATGGAATTCTCCAAGCGCTTCAAGATCGAGGAAGTCTGGCCGGAGGAGCTGCTGGCTAAGAAGCCGGAATATCGCGGCAAGACCATGTTCGACGTGCTGTACAAAAACGGCCAGGTCGATGCGTTTCCGCTGTCCGATATCGAGGCCGGCTACCAGAACGACGAATCCAAGGCGTTCGGCTTCTACGTTCACAAGGGCCTGTTCGAGGAATATGCGAGCTTTGGCCGCGGCCACGGACATGATCTTGCGCCGTTCGACACCTATCACCAGGTGCGCGGGCTGCGCTGGCCGGTGGTCAATGGCCAGGAAACGCTCTGGCGCTTCCGCGAGGGGCGCGACCCTTACGTGAAGCAGGGCAAGGGCGTCGAGTTCTATGGCTTTCCTGACGGTCGCGCGCGCATCTTCGCGCTGCCCTACGAGCCGCCGGCGGAATCGCCCGACGCCGACTATCCGTTCTGGCTGTCGACCGGCCGCGTGCTCGAACATTGGCATTCCGGCACCATGACGCGCCGCGTGCCCGAACTCTACAAGGCGTTCCCCGAAGCCGTCTGCTTCATGCATCCCGACGACGCGCTGGCCGCCAAGCTGCGGCGCGGCGACGAGATCAAGGTGCAGTCGCGGCGTGGCTTCATCCGCACGCGGGTCGAGACGCGCGGCCGCAACAAGCCGCCACGCGGCGTCGTGTTCGTGCCGTGGTTCGACGAGGCGCAGTTGATCAACAAGGTGACGCTGGACGCCACCGATCCGATCTCGCTGCAGACCGACTACAAGAAATGCGCCGTTCGCATCGAGAAGGTGCAAAGCACATGATCGGAAAACCTGTCCTGCTGGCGCTGGCGATCCTGCTCGCCGCCGCCTCGACCTCGCTGGTCGCGCAAACCGTCAATTCCGGGCTGCGCGGCGCCACGCCGCTCGATCAGGAGGGCCCCGCGCCGCCATTGCTGCCGCTGCGAAACTCTGCGGAAAGGGAAGTGCGCGCCTATCCCGAACAGCCGCCGGTGATCCCGCATACCACCGAGGGCTACCAGATCGATCTCAATGGCAACAAGTGCCTGTCGTGCCACGCCCGTGCCCGCACCGGCGAGTCGCAGGCGCCGATGGTCAGCATCACCCACTTCATGGATCGCGACGGGCAGTTTCTGGCCTCGGTCTCGCCGCGCCGTTTCTTCTGTGCCGAATGCCACGTGCCGCAGAGCACCGCGAAGCCGCCGGTGGTCAATGAATTCCGCGACATCGATTCGCTGTTGAACCACGCCTCGCCCGGAGGCAAGCGATGACTGACATCGTACCGCCGCGCCGCTCCCGGCGGGCGCGGGCATGGGGCTTCATTGTCGAATTGTGGGACGTGCTGCGGCGACCTAGCTCGGTATTCGGGCTCGGCGTGCTGGTGCTCGCCGGCTTCATCGCCGGCGTGGTGTTCTGGGGCGGCTTCAATACCGCGCTGGAAATCACCAACACCGAGAAATTCTGCACCGGCTGCCACGAGATGCGCGACAACGTGTTCGCCGAACTGAAGCCGACGGTGCATTTTTCCAACCGATCTGGCGTGCGCGCGAGCTGTCCGGATTGCCACGTGCCGCATAACTGGACTGACAAGATCGCGCGCAAGATGCAGGCCTCCAAGGAAGTCTGGGCCAAATTGTTCGGTACCATCGACACGTCGGACAAGTTCAACGAACACCGGCTCGAACTGGCGCTGCACGAATGGGCGCGCTTCAAGGCCAATGACTCGCTGGAATGCCGCAACTGCCATAGCGCCGCCTCGATGGATATCACCAAGCAGTCGCCGCGCGCCTCGGTGGCGCATCAGCGCTTCCTGTTCACCGGCGAGAAGACCTGCATCGATTGCCACAAGGGCATTGCGCATCATCTGCCGGACATGAAGGGCGTTCCCGGCTGGCAGTAGGCCGGGGGCGATAAAGCGCCCGCGCATGGCCGCATGAGTCCGGGGCATCTTGACCGCGCCGCCGCCAGACCGCACCCATGCGGGCAAAGGCGGATCGACCATGCATACGGGAATCACCAAGGCTCCAGCCTACTGGTCAACGGCGGCGATCGTGCCGGGCATCGTCGCGATCGGCCCGATGCTGCCAGGCACGCTGGCGTTCGGCATGGCCTTTGGCGCACTGTGCGCCCAGAAGCATTTTTCGCTTGTAGAGGTCGAGGTGATGATGGCCACGGTCTATGGCGGGCTGTCGCAGTTTGTTGCGGTGCAGTCGTGGCCTGACCGGCTGACGCCGTCCTCGATCGCGACGCTGGCGCTGCTCACCTTCACCGTCAATGTCCGCTTCATGCTGATGAGCGCGACGCTGCGGCCGTGGTTCGGCACGTTGCCGGCATGGCAGGCCTATCCTTCAATGCTGCTGGTCACCGACGGCGGCTGGCTGGCCGCGATGCGCTACCGCGACCATGGCGGCGCCGATGCCGCCTTCTATGTCGGCGGCGGCATCGTGCTGTACTTCGTCTGGCTGTTCTCGGCGATCCCCGGTTTCCTGCTCGCGGAACAGCTCACCGATCCCCGCAAATACGGCGTCGACCTGGTAATGCCGGCGTTCTATGCGGCGATGCTGGTGCCGGCCTGGAAGGGGGCGCGGCGCGCGATCCCCTGGGCGGTGTCCGGCGTGGTCGCGCTGGCGGTGCATTATGTGCTGCCGGGCTGGTGGTTCATCATCGCCGGCGCCGTGTCGGGCGCTATTACCGCCGGGCTGATGGAGGAGCCGATGCCGCATCCTCACGCGGGGGCGGCCCCATGAGCGAGTTTTTGCGCAGCGACGTGATGATAGCGTTTGCCGTCATGACCGCGGTGACGGTGGCGTCCCGGCTCGGCGGCTACTGGCTGATGGGCTATGTCAACGTCACGCCGCGGGTGCGCCGCATGCTGGACGCGCTGCCGGGCTCGATCATCGTCGCCGCAGCACTCCCGGTGGCGGTCAATGGCGGGGCGGTGGTGATGTTCGCCATCCTCGCCGCGATGGCCGTGACCATCATCCGGCGCAACGATTTCATCGCCGTGATCACCGGTATGGCGGTGGCTGCGCTGGCGCGGGCGGCCGGCTTCGGCGGCTGACGAGGGCGTTGCGCGAAACGACTTGTCAAAATCTCTGAACTAGTGTTCAGTTCTTATCTGTGAGGGCCTGCAATCTCACGTAAAACCTTGAAGCCGTGCACCTTCTCGCCCGGGCCCTGTGGCCGGGCCGGGGGCGTCCGGGGGAAGAAACGCGCATGGTTTATCGGCGGACGACCCAGGTGGTGAAACGCTTGGCAGCGCGGCGCAGCGCCATTCTGGCGGCAGCGCGCGACACCTGCGCCGATGGCGGCATGGCCGCGGTGCAGATCGCCCCGGTGGCGATCCGCGCCAATGTCGCGGCCGGCACGGTGTATCGCTATTTTCCGTCCAAGGCCGACCTGATCTCCGAACTGATTGCCGACGTCTCGCGCGACGAACTCGCGGCGATCCGCCGTGCCGCCGATGCCGCACCGGGGCCATCTTCGGCGCTGGCCGCGGCGGTAACCACCGTCGCCGTGCATGTAGTGTCGCACCGCAAATTGTCGTGGGGGATTCTGGCCGAGCCGGTCGAGGTCGATGTCACCGAATCGCGCCTCGCCAGCCGCCGCGAGATCGCCGGCGAGATCGAACTGCGCATTGCCGCGGCGATCCGCGCCGGCCATCTGCCGGCGCAGGATACGGCGCTGGCCGCAGCCGCCTTGCTCGGTGCGTTGCATGAAGCCCTGGTCGGGCCGATGGCCCCGGACAATCTCGACGATCAGGCCAAATTGCGCGATGCGGTGCAGACCGTGACGCTGCTGGCGCTGCGCGCCGTCGGCGTGATGGACGCCCGCGCCAGAGGCCTGGTCGTGCAAGCCGTGCTGCCGACGCGCATGGCGGCAGGGGCTTAAGTACTTCTCAAATTCTAGGCGAAGTCAGAAGTGCTCCCTCCCCCCTTGCGGGGGAGGGTCGGGGAGGGGTGCCACAAGCGACGTCCCCTGTGGCTCCCCCTCTCCCGGCGCTTCGCGCCACCCTCCCCCACAAGGGGGGAGGGGACAGAACACGACGGCCGGCGTGTAGTTGTCGCGACTACTGCGCCTTTACCTTGCCGTCCTTGTCGTACTGCGCGAGGAATGCCCAGAGGTCGTTGATCTCAGTTTCCTTCTTGATGCCGGCGAACGCCATCTTGGTTCCGGGGATCTTGGCCTTGGGATCCTTGATGTATTCCTTGAACTGCGCCTCGTTCCAGGTGATGCCGGAATCCTTGTTGGCGGCCGAGTAGGAATAGCCCTCGACGGTGCCCGACTTGCGGCCGTCGAGGCCGTTCAGTTCCGGACCGACCTTGTTCTTGGCCCCTTCGCCGATCGCATGGCAGGCCAGGCACTTGTTGAAGGAAGACTTGCCGGCGGCGACGTCCTGCGCCAAAGCGGAGGAGGTTGCGGCGGCGGTCGCGGCGCCGATGATCAAAGCACGGAGGATGTTCTTCATGGATGGCTCTTCTGTCTGTTGGCTGTCCCGAGCGGCGCTTGTCGCATGCAGCCCGCATCGGGCACAAGGCCGATAATCACGGGAACCGGGGCCGATGCCGCCATGCTTTCGTGCGCTACCCAAAGCGCTCCAGACATGCTTTGATTCAGCACAATCAGGGCCGCCAGCGACACGGATGGCTCTCGCGGGAGTGACGACATGACGATAATGATGCCCGCGGCGGATCAGGCGGTGCTGGCGCGCCGCGAGACGATCGTTGCTGCACTGCGCAAGATTGTTCCGGGCGAGGGCGTGATCTCCAGCGCCGCCGAGATGCTGCCCTATGAGTCCGACGGGCTGATGGCCTATCGCCAGCCGCCGATGGTGGTGGTGCTGCCTGACACCACCGAGCAGGTTTCCAAAGTACTGCGCTACTGCTTCGACCATGGCATCAAGGTGGTGCCGCGCGGCTCCGGCACCTCATTGAGCGGCGGCGCGCTGCCGCTGGCCGACGCGGTGCTCCTTGGCCTAGGCAAGTTCAAGCGGATCCGCGAGATCGATCTCGACAACCGCGCGGTGATCACCGAACCCGGCGTCACCAACCTCGCGCTCAGCCAGGCCGTGGCGCATGCCGGTTTTTATTACGCGCCGGATCCGTCGTCGCAGATCGCCTGCTCGATCGGCGGCAATGTCGCGGAGAATTCCGGCGGCGTGCACTGCCTGAAATACGGCATGACCACCAATAATCTGCTCGGCTGCGAGATCGTGCTGATGAACGGCGAGATCATCAAGGTTGGCGGCAAGGCGGCGGAGCCGTCGGGCTATGATCTGCTCGGTATCATCACGGGCTCCGAAGGGCTGCTTGGCGTCATCACCGAAGTCACGGTTCGTATCCTGCAAAAGCCGGAGACGGCGCGCGCGCTGATGATCGGCTTTGCCGAAGTGGAGGAGGCGGGCCGGTGCGTCGCCGATATCATCACGGCCGGCATCATTCCTGGCGGCATGGAGATGATGGACCGGCCGGCGATCCACGCCGCCGAAGCCTTCGTCCATGCCGGCTATCCGCTCGATGTCGAGGCACTCCTGATCATAGAGTTGGACGGGCCGGGCGTCGAGGTCGATGAACTGATCACGCGCGTCGAGGCGATCGCGCTGGGCTGCGGCTCGACCACCTGCCAGATTTCGACTTCCGAGCAGCAGCGGCTGTTGTTCTGGTCCGGCCGCAAGGCGGCGTTTCCGGCGGTCGGCCGGATTTCGCCGGACTATCTGTGCATGGACGGCACTATCCCGCGCGCGGCATTGCCTCTGGTCTTGCGCCGCATGAAGGAGCTGTCCGTCAAATACGGCCTCGGCGTCGCCAACGTGTTTCACGCCGGCGACGGCAATCTGCATCCGTTGATATTGTATGATGCCAACAAGCCTGGCGAGTTGCAGCGCGCCGAGGATTTCGGTTCCGACATCTTGCGATTGTGCGTCGAGGTCGGCGGCGTGCTGACCGGCGAGCACGGCGTCGGCATCGAGAAGCGCGACCTGATGCCGGAGATGTTCAGCGAGATCGACCTCAACCAGCAGCAGCGCATCAAATGCGCGTTCGATGCGCAGGGGCTGCTGAATCCCGGCAAGGTGTTTCCGACGCTGCATCGCTGCGCCGAGCTCGGTCGCATGCATGTGCATGCCGGCCAGCTGGCGTTTCCGGAATTGCCGCGGTTTTGAGGATGTGTATTGTAGTGGAAAGCGGAGATGCGCCAGCCGCAGTGCTCCCTCCCCCCCGTGCGAAGCGAAGCTTCGCTAGGCGGGGGAGGGTCGGGGAGGGGGGTAGCCGCGGGCGACGGCGCCTGTGGCACCCCCACCCCGGCCTCCCCTCCCGACGATGCTATGCATCGCCGTCCGTTCGGCCGGCCGTCCCCGCAAGGGGGAGGGATGCTATCGGCATTTCGCTTTCAACTAATAAGAAGATCACACCGTGGACATTCTGAAAGTACGCGACGCCCAGGACGTCGAGACCGCGGTGCGCGCGGCGATTGCCGGCGAGCAGCCGCTGGAGATTGTCGGCCATGGCAGCAAGCGCGGCATCGGGCGGCCCGTCGCTACCAATGCGCGACTCGATCTCTCTGCGCTCAACGCCATCACCGCCTATGAGCCCAACGAACTGATTCTCACCGTGCAGGCCGGCGCGCCGATGGCCGATGTGCTGTCGCTGATCGACAGTAAGAACCAGCAATTGTCGTTCGAGCCGATGAACACTTCAAGACTGCTCGGCACGGCGGATGTCGGCACAATCGGCGGCATGATCGCGGCCGGGCTTGCCGGGCCGCGGCGGATCCAGGCCGGCGGCGCGCGCGACCATTTGCTCGGCGCGCATGCGGTGTCCGGCTTCGGCGACAGCTTCAAGGCCGGCGGCAAGGTGGTGAAGAACGTCACCGGCTACGATCTGTGCAAGCTGCTGGCGGGCTCGTGGGGCACGCTGGCGGTCATGACCGAGGTCACGCTGAAAGTGATGCCGTCGGCGGAAAGCGAACGCACGCTCGTGCTGCGCGGGCTCGACGACCTCCAAGGCAACCGGGCGATGACCGCCGCGCTGGGCTCGCCGTTCGACGTGTCCGGCGCGGCGCATCTGCCCGGTTCGGTGCTGCGCACCACGCCAGCACCACTCGGCGAACTGGCCGCTCCCGACCAGTCGGTCACGCTGCTGCGGCTCGAGGGCATCACAGTATCGGCGAAACATCGCGCCGCCTCGCTGGCCGAGGCATTGTCGGCCTATGGCACGGCGGAGATCGTCGAGGACACAGCGTCGGCGGCGCTGTGGGCCGGCATTCGCGATGCCGTGCCGTTCGCTGCCGACGGGCCGCGGGCGATGTGGCCGGTGTGGCGGATCGTCTGTCCGCCGGCCGCGGGCGGCCAGCTCGGTCAGGCGATCGCCCGGGCGTCACAGGGCGAGGTGTTCTACGACTGGGGCGGCGGGCTGATCTGGGCCGCGCTGCCGCCCTCGGACGACGCGCAGGCCGTGCCCTTGCGCAAGCTCGTCGATGCCGCGGGCGGCCACGCGACGCTTATCCGCGCCGCGGAAGCGGTGCGTCTCGCTGTCGATGTGTTTCACCCGCAGGCCGCCGGCCTCGCGGCGCTGGGCGAGCGGGTGCGGAACAGTTTCGATCCCAGAACGATTCTCAATCGCGGCCGGATGTCGCGCGGACCTCTTGCATGAAAACCGACTTCACGCTCACGCAACTTGCCAATCCCGATCTTGCCGAAGCCGACAAGATCCTGCGCGCCTGCGTACATTGCGGCTTTTGCACCGCGACGTGCCCGACCTATGTGTTGCTCGGCGACGAGTTGGACAGCCCGCGCGGTCGCATCTACCTGATCAAGGAGATGCTGGAGAAGGACAAACCGCCGACCAGAGAGGTGGTCAAGCATATCGATCGCTGCCTGTCCTGCCTGTCCTGCATGACGACGTGCCCGTCCGGCGTGAACTACATGCATCTGGTCGATCAGGCGCGGGTCCGGATCGAACGGGATTACACGCGGCCATTCACGGAACGCGCACTGCGATCCGTGATGGCCATGATCCTGCCGCGGCCAAAACTGTTTCGGGCCAGCATGGTGATGGCGCGGCTCGCCCGGCCGCTGGCGGCGCTGCTGCCCTCGACGCACAACCAGGCCAATCCGAACCTGCTGAGCCGGCTGCGGGCGATCCTGCAGATCGCGCCGTCATCGCTGCCGGCGCCGGTCCTGCAGGGCGGCAACGTCTATCCCGCCATGGGCACGCGCCGCGGGCGCGTGGCGTTGCTGCAGGGCTGCGCCCAGCAGGTGCTGGCGCCGCGCATCAACCAGGCCGCCATCCGCCTGCTGACGCGGCACGGCATCGAGGTGGTGCTGGTGCGGGACGAGCAATGCTGCGGGGCGCTGACCCATCATCTCGGGCGCGACGACGCGGCGCTGGCGATGGCGCGGGCCAATATCGGTGTCTGGCTGGGCGAGGCCGATCGCGGCGGGCTGGATGCGATCCTCGTGACGGCGTCGGGCTGTGGAACGGTGATCAAGGACTACGGATATCTGCTGCGTGAGGACCCCGAATTCGCCGGTCCCGCAGCCAAGGTGTCGGCCCTCGCCAAGGATATCAGCGAATATGTCAGCGAGATGAACCTCCCTGCGCCGCAGACCCGCAGTGATCTCGTCGTGGCCTATCATTCGGCGTGCTCGCTGCAGCACGGGCAGAAAATCACGCAGGCTCCCAAAGAATTGCTTTCCAAGAGCGGATTCGTGGTGAAAGATATACCGGAAGGCCATTTATGTTGCGGGTCGGCGGGCACGTACAACATTCTCCAGCCTGACATCGCGAGCCGATTGCGTGACCGCAAGGTGGCCAACATCGCGATGCTCAAGCCCGACCTGATCGCCGCCGGCAACATCGGCTGCATGGTTCAGATCGCCGGCGGCACCGGCGTGCCGGTCGTGCACACGATCGAGCTGCTGGATTGGGCGACTGGCGGTCCAAGACCAGGTTTGATAGGGCCCGGATTGAACTGAGCGAACGCGGTCGCGCGCCGGCACACGACGAGACGCTGGATCGCTCCCGGTCGGCGCCCCAACAGGAGGACCACATGGCGAAAGACAAGAAATCCAAAAAGGACAAGAAGGACAAGAAAAACAAGAAGAAGCTTCTGCTAGCGGCAAAGGCCGCGAAGAAGGCCTCCAAGAAGCCCGCAAAGAAGGCGCCGAAGAAGGCCGCCGAAAAGTCCGCCAAGAAAGCTGCCAAGAAGGCCGTGAAGAAAGCGCCGAAGAAGGCTGCTAAGAAGGCCACCCCCAAAGCTGCCAAGAAGACGGCGAAGAAAGCGGTGAAGAAGACGGCGAAGAAGGCCCCGGCCAAGAAGGCAGCCAAGGCGGCCCCGAAGAAATCTGCGCCCAAGAAATCTGCGCCCAAGAAATCTGGAGCGAAAAAGGCTGCGCCGAAGAAGGTCGCGGTAAAAAAGGCGGCTCCCAAGACATCTGCCAAGACATCTGCCAAGGCATCTCCCAAGACATCTCCCAAGACAGCGGTGAAGAAGCCCCGCGCCAAGAAGGCGGTGTCGCCGTCGATCAGCGTGCCGGACGAGTTGATGACCAGCACGGCGCCGATTGCGCCGGCCGAGCCGTTGCCGCCGGTGTCGCTGCCGCCGAAGCCGCCCAAGAAGGCCCGCGCCCCGCGCAAGCCGAAGCCGGAACCAGTCGCGCTGACCGCCCCGGAATTGCCGTCCGAACAAGCCGACGCGCCGGACTGGTCCGCGCCCGAGCCCGATCCCACCCCCGTAGAAGGCCATTCCAGCGGCGATACCACGCCGATCGAATCGTCGGACGATGCGGCGGATCTGGTTGATCGCAACGACACCAAGTAGATCGCCCGTCAGAACGTGTTGACGAACCGAAGGCCGCAACGTGTCCGTTGCGGCCTTCTATATTTCGGGGATTACGGGCGCAGCCGATGCTCGGCGGGGGAGGGCAGCCGTACCGCCGGTGGGACCGGCGAACGATTCGCCTTATGGCGTCCAGGCTTTCTTCGCCAGGGTACTCCTGACCGCGACGGTGCCTCGGCCCCCCTGGGTTTAGTCTTCCGATATTTCCCTATTGCGGTATTCTCTTTAAGGCATCTCGGAATTTGTGACGATTAAGCAACACCCCTGAACAACCTCTTACGGAATCGTCAGAACGCCCAATAAGGCGGCAAATGCTCGTTTTTTTAACTTCTCCATCGACGCAATGCGCCCCAGAGTTGCGTCAGGTTCAGGAGTTCGCAGTGCCGCGTCTTTCAGACACGAAACTGCTTTGGTTCAAATGGGGAATGTCATGAAGAAAGTAATCGTTTCGGTTGCAGCGCTGCTGGCCGTGGGTGTGAACTCCGCCTCGGCCGCCGATATGGCCGCCAAGATGTACAAGAAGGCGCCGCCGATCGTGGCCTATGATCCCTGGGACATCGCCTTCGGCGCTGCGGTCATGAGCAACTACGTGTTCCGCGGCATCACCCAGTCGAATGGCAACAAGGGCTCGGTCGCAGCCTACTTCGAGCCGCGCTACAACATCACGAAGGACGTCCAGCTGTACGCCGGTGTCTCCGGCGAGAGCATCTCTTTCCCGAACCGCGCCTCGATGGAGCTCGACGGCTACTTCGGTATCCGCCCGACCTGGGGAGCCGCGGCGTTCGACTTCGGCTTCTTCTACTACGGCTACCCGGGCGGCCAGTGCTTCAACACCCCGGCGTTCTGCGGCGGCGATGTGACCGCGGTCGCGCTGCCGAACGGCAGCGTCGCCAAGAAGAACGCTAGCTTCTATGAAGGCTATGCCAAGGTTAACTACACCTTCAACGACAACTTCTCGCTCGGCGGCAATGCCTTCTACTCGCCGAACTTCCTGAACACGGGTGCCGAGGGCACCTATGCGTCGGTGGTCGGTAAGGTGATCGCGCCGTCGACCTGGTTCGGCACCTCGGGCATCGGCTCCTACGTTTCGGGCGAGTTCGGTCGCCAGTGGCTCGGCACTTCGGACGCCTTCTACGGCACCGTTGCGTTCCCGCGCGGTATCAAGTACGCCGACTACAACACTTGGAACATCGGCATCGGCTTCACGTACAAGGTCTTCACGCTGGACCTGCGCTACTCCGACACCAACCTGTCGAAGGGTGACTGCAACGCCTTCACGTCGGACTTCTCGGCTCCTGCCGCCGGCACCAACTTCACCCCGATCAATCCGTCGGGCGCTGGCTCGAGCTGGTGCGGTGCTACCGGCATCGTCAAGCTGTCGGCTGACCTGACCGCGATGACCAACCTCAAGTAAGCATTTCGCGCATCATAAAGGGGCGGCAGAGCGATCTGCCGCCCCTTTATCGTTGCGGCGCAGGCTGCGGCGCAGAATGTCGTGATGGATTTTCGGTGATCTTGCATGAGATGGGACTGGCGCGCCGCCGCCACGGCGATCCGCCGCAACAACCACCGCAACGCGCTGGCCGGCACGGTTGCCGGCCTCGGCGCCGCGATCGCCATCGGGGGCATGGAAGCCTTCTCGACCGCCGCTCACACGCCGCTGGTGATCATTCCTTTTGCCACTTCCATCGTGCTGGTGATCGGATCGCCGGAAGCCGAGCCGGCGCAGCCGCGGGCGCTGATCGGCGGCCATATGATCTCCGCGCTGGTGGGGCTCGTCGTGCTGCAGGCGACCGGGCCGCACGCCTGGGCAGCCGCGATGGCGGTCGGGCTGGCCGTGCTGGCGATGTACCTCTCCGGCACGTTTCATCCGCCGGCGGGAATCAATCCGCTGCTGGTCGTGTCTTACGCGCTGCCGTGGTCATACCTGATCGTGCCGGTGCTGCTCGGAGCGCTGTTGCTGACGGTCTTCGCGCTGGTCTGGCACCGCTGGGTGGCGCAACGATCATGGCCGCGGGAGTGGATGTAGTGTCTCAATAGTGGAGCTTGCTGTTAGTTGGCTCTCCATGTCGTCCCGGGCAAGCTCGCAACGCGAGCGCCGATCCCGGGACCCATAGACTCTGTCCCATCGTCTGCAAGCTGTGGCGGTTGCGGTGCGCAAGCCACGAGCTCGGAGGGTATGGGTCCCGGCGCGGCGTTCGCTGCGTTCACTGGGCCGGGATGACATCGGGTTTCTCACAGCGGCTTCGCCACGCCCTCCGCCAGCGTGTAGCCCGCCGCCGCCTTGCTGAGCGTGACGTTGCGCTGGTGGAACGCCTGCAGCGTGCTGCGGTGCCCGATCGAGATCAGCGTGGTGGCCGGCAGTCTTTCCGCGATCAACTGATATAGTTTCGCTTCCGACGGCTCGTCGAGCGAGGCGGTGGCCTCATCGAGGAACAGATATTGCGGCGCGTGCAGCAGCGCCCGCGCGACGCCGAGCCGTTGCTGCTCGCCGAGTGACAACATTCGGTTCCAGTGCGCTTCCTCGTCCAGCCGCGATACCAGCGCCGGCAGGCCGACCGCCGTGATGGCGTCGGCGATTCGCTCCGGCGTGAATGCGCTGGTCTCGGCCGGGTAGGCGATGGCGTCCTGCAAGGTGCCGACCGGAAAATACGGCCGCTGCGGCAGCATCATCAGCGTCGCCTGCGCCGGGATCGCGATGCGGCCGCGGCCGAACGGCCAGATCCCGGCGATGGCGCGGAACAGCGTCGACTTGCCGGCGCCCGATGGCCCGGTGAACAGCGTGCTTTCGCCGCTGCGGAACTGGAAACCGTCAGCTGCTATCAGCGGCGCGCCGTTCGGCAGGTTGATTGCGAGCTCGTTGAGGTCGATCGCCCCGTTGTCGGCCGGCGCGACGTGAACGATATCGGCGGTGCTGTTCAGCGCTTCGGCGCCGGTGATGGCCTGCTCGAAGCCGTCCAGACGGGCCACGCCGGCCTGCCATTCCGCCAGCGTGCGGTAGGCGGTGATGAAGAACGACAGCGCATCCTGCACGCTGCCGAAGGCCGAGGCCGTCTGCATCATGCCGCCGAGTTCCATCTTGCGTGCGAAGTAGGCCGGCGCCACCATGATGTAGGGAAAGATCACGGCAGCCTGCGCGTAGCTCGCCGTGAAGGCGGTGAGCTTCTTGGTGCGGCTCATGATAGCCAGCCAGTTTCCGGCGACGCGCGAAAAGCGCGTCGACAGCCTGAGGCGCTCGACGTTCTCGCCGTGCAGCAGCGCGATCTGTTCGGCGTTCTCACGGGCCCGCACCAGGTTGAAGCGGAAATCCGCTTCATACTGCTGCTGCTTGAAGTTCAGCCCCATCAGCGGCGCGCCGATCAGATGTGTCAGCACGGTGCCGATCACCGCATAGATCAGCGCGGCCCACACCAGATAGCCGGGGATCGCGATGTCCTGCCCGAACAGATGCAACGGGGCGGCATCCGACAGGCCCCACAGGATGACGACGAAAGACGCCAGCGTCACCACGGAACTCAGCAGCCCGACGCCGAGCGACAACGTACGATCCACGAACAATTGGGTGTCTTCGGCGATGCGCTGGTCGGGGTTATCGGCGGCGTCGCCCTGCAACTGCATGCGATAGTGATTGCCATGCGCCAGCCAGCCGCCGAGATAGCGCTCGGTGAGCCAGCGCCGCCAGCGAATCTGCAGCCACTGATTCAGATAGAGCTGGTACACTTTCAGCGCGATCCAGATTGCGGCGAGCACCGAGAAGTAGCCGAGCTGATAGGTGAAGACGTCGAGGTTGCGCTCCTGCAGCGCATTGTAGAACACGTTGTTCCAGCGGTTGAACAAGACGTTGAGCCCGACCACCATCAGCTCGATGGCAATCACCGCGGCGAGCAGGCCGCGCGCCATCCATTTGTCCTCGGAGCGAAAATAGGGAACCGCGATCCGCCAGACGGTCGCGAGCGTGGAGCGCATGTTGTTCACAGGAAAGTCTCCGAGGGAGGGCCACAAGTCCCGGATAGAGCAGGGATTTTCGATGTGTAGACTAAAGTTGCTGATTCGATGGCGTGCGGCGTCTTGTCGCGAATTGGCGATCAACCTAGCATGGTTTCAACGGTGAGGGGCGGGGGCCTTTCCCGACTGACCTGACGATGAGCTGCAACAGGCAGCTCATCTCGATCGGCATCGGCACGCCACTCCCGCCAAAGCATTAACAGGTCCTGATCCACCACGCGGGTCCGGGCGACGTAACGAGTGTGGGGAGAAGCGCCATGTGGAATCAGGTCTACAATCCATTCAACAGCGGTACGCTGTCGACCATCGTCGCCGCCATTCCGGTGGTCGTGCTGTTGGTGCTAATCGCGACCAACAAGGTCAAGGCGCATGTCGCCGCGATCATTGCGCTGGTGCTGGCGAATCTCGTCGCGATCTACGCCTTCACGATGCCCGCCAACATGTCGGTGCGCGCCTCGCTGCTCGGCGTGGTCACCGGCTTCTTCCCGATCGGCTGGATCGTGCTCAACGTCATCTTCATGTATCGCCTCACGGTCGACTCAGGCCGCTTCGAGATCCTGCAGCGTGCGATCGGCGGCGTCACCAATGACCGCCGCCTGCAGATACTGCTGATTGCATTCTCGTTCGGCGCGTTTTTCGAAGGCGCGTCGGGCTTCGGTACGCCGGTGGCCGTTACCGGCGCCATCCTGATCGGGCTCGGCTTCTCGCCGCTCGCCGCCTCGGGCCTGTCGCTGATCGCCAACACCGCGCCGGTCGCCTATGGCGCGCTGGGCACGCCGATCCAGGGCCTGGCCACGGTCACCGGCTTCGACCCGTTCATCCTCGGCGCGATGGTCGGCCGGCAGTTGCCGGTGTTCTCGATGATCGTGCCGTTCTGGGTGGTGTGGGCCTTTGCCGGCTGGAAGGGCATGAAGGAAGTCTGGCCGGCAATCCTCGTCACCGCCCTGTCCTTCGCGATTCCGCAGTTCCTGATCTCGAACTACATCAACCCGTGGATCGTCGACATCGGCGCGTCGCTGATCTCGATGGCGACGCTGATCCTGTTCCTGAAAGTCTGGCAGCCGAAGCGGATCTGGACCTCGGCGGCGCTGCGCACCAAGGACGACTCCGCCTCCACCGTGCCGCCGGTCAAGCCGTTCAATACCGATCCGCTGACCAGGGCAGAGGTGTGGCGCGCGCTGACGCCGTGGATCATCCTGTGCGCGATCCTGCTGATCTGGGGCACCAACTGGTTCAAGGGCATCGTCAACCCGATCTTCACCTGGAACTATCCGGTGCCCGAGCTGCACAACATGATCAACAAGGTGCCGCCGGTGGCGCCCAAGCCCACGCCCGAGGGCGCGGTGTTCGCCTTCACCTATGTCTCGTTCACCGGTTCCGGCATGCTGCTCGCCGCCATCATCTCCGGCTTTGTCATGGGCTTCACGCCGGCCAGGATGATCGCGGAATACGGCCGCACCATAAAGCTATGCGCCTATTCGCTGATCACGATCTCGGCGATGCTGGCGATCGGCACGCTGACAAGGCTGTCCGGCGTCGACGCGACGCTCGGCCTCGCCTTTGCCGCGACCGGCGTGCTGTACCCGTTCTTCGGCACCTTGCTGGGCTGGCTCGGCGTGGCGCTGACCGGATCGGATACCGCGTCCAACGTTCTGTTCGGCAACCTGCAGAAGATCACGTCGGAGCAGCTCGGCCTGTCGCCGATCCTGATGAGTGCGGCGAATTCCTCCGGCGGCGTGATGGGCAAGATGATCGACGCGCAGTCGATCGTGGTGGCCTCCACCGCGACCGGCTGGTTCGGGCATGAGGGCACCATCCTGCGCTTCGTGTTCTGGCACTCGATCGTGCTGGCCTGCATGGTCGGCTGCTTCGTCATGCTGCAGGCCTATGTCTATCCGTTCACGGAAATGGTGCTGAAGCCGTAAAGCGTAGGGTGGGCAAAGCGAAGCGTGCCCACCGCGAAAAAAACTGCCGCACAAGAGGCGGCACTCGGTCTTCCTTCGCCCCTTGTGGGAGAAGGTGGCACGGACGAAGTCCGTGACGGATGAGGGGGTACTGAGTGACGGCGTTTGTGGTTACCCCTCACCCGGCCGCGCTTTGCGCGTCCACCCTCTCCCACAAGGGGAGAGGGAAGGCAGCGCGTCATGGTGGCGCCCGATTTATACGTGACCCGGTAGTCTCCGACGGCGCATCTTTGCCGCATTGCCGTTTCCACTTTCGAGAGTCCCGATGATGTCAGCGATCAACCTGTTGCGTGCCGGCGTGGTCGGCGCGGCCCTGCTATCGAGCCTTCCCCTGCACGCCGCCCCGGAATTTCCGTTCGGCCTGGAGATGACGCTCGACGCCGCGCCGCAGCCGGGCTCGAAGCGACGGCCCAACCTTGAAATCGGCGACGCCGGCGAGACCCGCATCGAGCTGTGGTGCAAAGGCGGCAAGGGTCAGTTTTCGGTGGCTGGCGACACCGTGGTTTTCGTCGCCGGCGCGATGGAGGAGCGCAACTGCCCGCCGGCGCGCGCGCAGCTCGACGACGAGTTGCTGGCGAATCTGGCGGCAGCGACCAACTGGAAACGCCAAGGCGAAGCGATAACTTTCATTGGCCCGAAGCCGCTGAAGTTTTTGCTGAATACGAACTGAGCGACGCTCTTTCTTCCCCTCTCCCACGGCGCCGCGCAGCGCCGCTGGCGGGAGAGGGGAAAACCAGCGTCCGGGCCGAAAGCTCTTACGAACCGAACCTTACTTCCACACCGACTTGTCCGAATCCCACCGCTGCGCCTTGAATTCCGCGGCGAGTGCCGCCACCGCTCCGTTGTCGTCGCGGGGATCGCTTTCCTCGTCGGTGTTGGCGGTGTCGGCGAGATTGAGTTTCGCGCCGGACGCCTCGTCGGTGGTTGCGACCGATGGCGCGCTGATCCACAGGATCAGCTTGTCCGACGTGCCGGGCTTGTCGGGCGAGACGATCGCGCCGACTTCCACCGTCTCGGTGAGCTCGAGCGCCGGTACCACCTGGCTCGGGCGTTTGAAGCTGAGCTTGACGCGGCCCGTCTCGTCGTCCCATTTCACGCCGGCGGGTTTGGCCGACAGCGACTTCGCCAGCACGCCGGACAACGTCGCGGCGACCTTGTCGCGAGCGATCTTGTCGCCGTCGCGCCACTCGGCGGCGTTGAAGCGCACGGTGCGCTCCATGTCGACGCTGCCGCTGGTCCAGCCGGCGTTGACCACGCCCGGATAGGCCTTCGCCCTGGCGATGAAGGCCGCCGCGCGTTCCGGGTCGATATTGAGGTTGATCACCTGCTCGCCGGCGCGCAGCGCGTCGCACGACACGTTGAGGCTCGCCAGCGATAGCTCGACCTGCTGGCCGCGCAGCGTGCGGACGAAATCCAGCGCCGCCTCGATCTTGATCTTCACCGCCACGGCCTCCGGCGACACTTCGGTGAAATCCTTCGGCGCGGCCATGATGTTGTCGTCGGCGGTCTGGTTGTCGCGGAATTCCTTCTCGCTCTGGTCGGAATTGTCGGTCGATGTCACGCTGGTCGTGGTCTGGCCGACCGTGATCTGGCCCTTGAACTCGAAGCTGTCGCCGGTCGGCCGCCGCGTCAATTTGACGGTCACCGGCAACTTGTCGATCTGGCTCTGCGTCGCGCCGGTCAGGGCGTTGCCATTGACCGTGAGATCGGCGACGAAGCGGTCGCGGCGCTCGGAGCCCTTTTCCGCGGGATAGCAGACGTCGAGCGTGGCGGCGGTGACATTCTTGCCCTGCCGTGTTTCGCGCAGCACCACGTCGGCATTGCCGTCCATCAGCCCGTCGATCGAGGTGAAGTAGCGCGTCTCGCTGGAGGCCGTGCCCTTCGCGGCGGGGGCGGCCGGCGCTTTCATCATCTGGGCGGAAGCGACCTGCAGCGTCGCTACGCAAGCGGTGGCGGCAGCAGCGATCAGGCAAACACGAAGCGCGCGCATTTCATATTCCTTGGGAGACTTAGAGCTGGTTCCAACCTGCCGGGCGCGCGGATTGAATCAGAACCGCGCCATCGGCGAAAGATCAAACCCACGATACCCAAAAAGAAGGCCGCCCGGAGGCGGCCTTCGATCGGTCGTGGCTGGTGCAAAGACTGGGCTCAGAAGCCCATGCCTCCCATGCCTCCCATTCCGCCCATGCCCCCCATGCCGCCGCCGCCGCCGGGCATCGCCGGGGCTGCTTCGCGCGGCAGTTCGGCGACCATGGCTTCGGTCGTCACCAGCAGGCCGGCCACGGAGGCCGCGTCCTGTAGGGCGGTGCGAACCACCTTGGCGGGATCGATGATGCCCTTGGCGACCATGTCGACATATTCTTCGGTCTGGGCGTCGAAGCCGAACGTCTCGGACTTGTTCTCCATGATCCTGCCGACCACGATCGAGCCTTCCACGCCGGCATTCTCGGCGATCTGGCGGATCGGGGCTTCCAGCGCCTTCAGCACGATGTTGATGCCGGCCTGGACGTCGGAGTTCTCGCTGGTGAGACGGCCCACCGCCTTCTTGGCGCGCAGCAGCGCCACGCCGCCGCCCGGCACGATGCCTTCCTGCACGGCCGCCCGCGTCGCGTTGAGCGCGTCATCGACGCGGTCCTTCTTCTCTTTCACTTCGATCTCGGTGGCGCCACCGACGCGGATCACCGCGACGCCGCCGGCGAGCTTGGCGAGCCGCTCCTGCAGCTTCTCGCGGTCGTAGTCCGAGGTGGTTTCCTCGATCTGCGCCTTTATCTGGTTGACCCGGGATTCGATCGCGGGCTTCTTGCCGGCGCCGCCCACGATGGTGGTGTTTTCCTTGTCGATCACCACCTTCTTGGCGCGGCCGAGCATGGCCAGCGTGGTGCTTTCCAGCTTCATGCCGAGCTCTTCCGAGATCAATTGCCCGCCGGTCAGTATCGCCAGATCTTCCAGCATCGCCTTGCGGCGATCGCCGAAGCCCGGCGCCTTGACGGCGGCAACCTTGAGGCCGCCGCGCAGGCGGTTAACGACCAGCGTGGCCAGCGCCTCGCCTTCGACGTCCTCGGCGATGATCAGGAGCGGCTTGCCCGACTGCACCACGGCCTCGAGCACCGGCAGCATGGTTTGCAGGCCCGTCACCTTCTTCTCGTACAACAGGACGTAGACGTCCTCGAGCTCGGCGGTCATCTTCTCGGGGTTGGTCACGAAGTAGGGCGACAGATAGCCGCGGTCGAACTTCATGCCTTCGACGATGTCGACTTCGGTCTCGAGCGACTTGTTCTCTTCGACGGTGATAACGCCTTCATTGCCAACCTTCTGCATCGCCTGGGCGATCATCTTGCCGATCGCGGCGTCGCCATTGGCGGAGATGGTGCCGACCTGGGCGACTTCGGCGGTCGAGGCGACCGGCTTGGCGCGCTTGGTGATGTCCTTGATCACGGCGGCGACCGCGATGTCGATGCCGCGCTTGAGGTCCATCGGGTTCATGCCGGCAGCGACCGACTTGGCGCCCTCACGCACGATGGCCTGGGCCAGCACGGTGGCGGTGGTGGTGCCGTCGCCGGCGGTGTCGTTGGTCTTGGAAGCGACCTCGCGCAGCATCTGCGCGCCCATGTTCTCGAACTTGTCCTCAAGCTCGATTTCCTTGGCGACGGTGACGCCGTCCTTGGTGATGCGGGGCGCGCCGAAGCTCTTTTCGATCACGACATTGCGGCCCTTGGGACCGAGCGTGACCTTGACGGCATTGGCGAGAATGTCGACGCCGCGCAGCATGCGATCGCGCGCGTCTCCGGAAAATTTAACGTCCTTGGCGGCCATGTTGGCTCCTATGGTTTGAGATGAGGGCATCGCTTTCGGCCGTCATTGCGAGGTCAGGGAAAGCCAATTGGCTTTCCCTGACCTCGCAATGACGATCCGAGGGACCGTTCATTGAGTTAATTCATCACGCCCATGATGTCGGACTCCTTCATGATCAGGAGCTCCTCGCCATCGAGCTTGATCTCGGTGCCCGACCATTTGCCGAACAGCACACGGTCGCCGACCTTGATGTCGATCGGGATCAGCTTGCCGGCCTCGTCGCGACCGCCGGGGCCGACGGACACCACCTGACCCTCGGAGGGCTTTTCCTTGGCGCTGTCGGGGATGATGATGCCGCCCTTGGTCTTGGTCTCGGCATCGATGCGCTTGACGACGACACGGTCATGCAGCGGACGGAACTTGGTCTTGGCCATGGGAGTTTCCTCTGGTCGGTTGCGGGTCAGGGTCATCGCGGAGCCGGTGCGGGGTCGTGGCCGAGGTGCAGTGCGGCACTGGCCACGCCCTTAGCAATCGGGTCGCAGGAGTGCTAAAGGAACATTCGGGAATATGGCCAGACGCATTGGCTGTCAAGGCAAGGTCTTAAGGCCTTGCTAGGGCCAAGATGAGATGATCTGGAAACCATATCGGCAGATGGGCGTAGTTCATGCGACCTCATTACTCCGACAGGTGTCTGCGCTTGGCTGCAGGATGGCGGCCACCAGCGATTGAGAATGTTGTTTTAGGGGATGCTATGATCAGGTCACGCCATGTCCGTACCGTTGCCCAGCTGGGTGTCGTCACCATTATGGCGATGATGATGGGCGGCTGTAGCTCCACGGGCGGCGGTTTCGGCGGGGGAATGTTTGGCGGATTTGGTTCTGACCCCGTCGTCGAAGCCCCGCCGCCGGCGGCGCCGGAATTGCCGGCCTCGATCCGGGCCGATGAAATCGTCGGCCGCTGGGGCCTGGCCTCCTACATGAATCCAGCTGACCGTACCCGCACGGAGAATGCCGCGCGCGGCCAGTGCAAGAATCCCTACATCATCGGCGCCGGCACCTCCGGCGGCGTCATCATGCATCTGGCGGACGAAGCGACCCCGCAGGAACTGCGCCTCAAAGGCAGCCCAAGCGGCAAGAACTACATCGGTCCGGCGGGTCCTGCCGGCGGCGAAAAGGACCGCGAGATCGTGTCGTTTGACGGCCGCATCCTGGTGACGCGCTTCATCGACAAGGACGCCGCGGTTCGTTACGGCAACATGGTCTACATCCGCTGCGCGCCACGGGCGTAAGCCTCGTTGGTCGAAGCCATCTTGTTTCGTCCCCGCTTTCGCGCGGACGACAGCTGAGAGCCGGAGCGAGATACAAAAATGGCGCGTCCCCCGACGCGCCATTTTCCGTTGATGTTGGTCGACTGTGTCTAGCCGAACATCGCGTCGATATCGTCCTGCGAGGCATGGCCGATGTCGCCGTTGAGCCTGGGGCCGTTGAGCAGGCGGTCGTCGCCCTCGCGCTCGTCGATGATTGGCGGGGCGTGTGCCTTGATGGCATCGACGCCACCCCAGATGTCCATCATCTCCGTGATGTGGTTTTCGATGAACTTCATCGTCGTCATCACCTTGCTGATGCGCTGGCCGGTGAGGTCCTGGAAGTTGCAGGCCTCGAAGATCGAGACGACGCTGTCCTGAACGTCGTCGAGCAACTGCTTGTGCTGATCGGGGGACGTTACCTTGCCGAGTGCGGTCGAGGCATTGTCGATGGCTTCGGCCGCGGCGAGAATCTGCTGGGTGGCCTCTTCGGTGCCGCCGACCACGGCGCCGAGTTCGCCGTTGACCTTGGCCATCTCGTCGCCGTTGAAGCTCTTGCCGTGCAGCACGGCAATCTCCTGTTTGGTACGGGTGATGGCGTCATGGATCAGGTCGAGCTCGATCTTGAGCTTCTCGCACTGCTCGATCTTCAGGCGGTAAGTCTCAAGCATGGCCTGTGCTTCGGCGACCTTTTCGTCGGCGGAGGCGCTGACCTGTTCGGAGACGGCATTGCGCTGCGGGGCGCCCATTTGCGATCGGATCGCGCGCAGCTCTGTCATCACCTCGCGATGCATCGGCGACTCGTTCTCGACGTCGGCGGGCATCGGCGTGCTGCCGAAATTGGTTTCTTCAATGCGAAAACGCTTGCGACGAACAGTCATATGGTCCCCCAACAATCAAGTACGCACCCTGTCTAAACGCATCAGTTTAACGCGGGGTTCACAGCCGGAACATTGTCATTTTGCATTTGATACCAGCGGTTAACCATCGGCCGGGCGCGTTCAGCAAAAATAAACGCTAGTCGCAACAAAACGGGGTTCCGGGCGACGTGGTGAATCGATGTGCCTCATCCATTTACCAAACCGACGCGAATTTCACTTTAAGTCGATGCGTGCAAAGCGCTCCTCGGGTGAGGACGCGTCACGACGAAACAGTGCAGAGTACGTCGATGTTGAAAACCTGGTCTCTCGCCTTTCTCGCCAGCGCGTCCTTCGCGGGCGCCGGAAGTCATCCCGCCGCGGCGTTCGATTCCGCGGACTACGTTACCGCACCGCGCGTCTACTACGCCGACCAGCCTGCGCGACCGGTGCAACGCACGGCCTATGCCGAGCGTCCGCGCATGGGCGGCGGCTTCATCGAATTCCTGTTCAGTGACAGCGCGCAGGGCCAGCCGTACCCGCCGCCGCCGGCCTATGAGCCGCGCCGCGGCATGCTGCCGGTGGATCCGCAACAAGCCATGCGGCAACCCGACGACACTATCGATGCCGCGCGGCCGGCGATGGATCCGAAATTCGAGCCGCAGATGGTCGAGTATTCCGGCCGGGAAAGCGCGGGCACGATCGTTGTCGACACGCCCAGCAAATTCCTGTTCCTGGTGCAGGGCGATGGCCGGGCGATGCGCTACGGTATAGGCGTCGGCAAGCCGGGCTTCACCTGGGCCGGCGTGAAGACGATCACGGCGAAAAAGGAATGGCCGGCCTGGACGCCGCCGCCGGAAATGCTGCTGCGCCGTCCCGATCTGCCGCGCCACATGGCGGGCGGACCGGACAATCCGCTGGGCGCGCGCGCGATGTATCTCGGCACCTCGCTGTATCGCATTCACGGCTCCAACGAGCCATGGACGATCGGCACCAACGTCTCTTCGGGCTGCATCCGCATGCGCAATGAAGACGTCATCGATCTCTACGGCCGGGTCAGCGTCGGCGCCAAGGTGGTCGTGATCTGATAGCAAGACCGCGGCGAAGGAACGCAAACGGCCGCTCGTGAGAGCGGCCGTTTGTTTAACGAATGGCCATGCCGCTCAGGCGAAGTTGTCGTCGTCGTAGCCGTCGGAGTCGAGGTCCATGGCGTCCTGGTCCTGGTCCTGATCCTGGTCGATATCGGCCTGCGCCTGGTCGTAATTGCCGGACCGCTGGCCGGACGAATTGCCGATGTCATTGACGCCGGCGTCCCTGGCGAGATCGCCGCCCGAACTATCAGAGCTCCACGGGCTCTTGCTCTCGCTGGCATTGGCGCTGTCGCCGAAGCCGTGCTTGTTGCCGCCGCCAAACATTCCGCCGAGACTGTTCATCAGCAGCGAACCGCCGACCATGCCGGCGGCGGCGGCCGCGGCGGTGCCGAGGAACGAGCCACCGCGGCCGGGCTGGGGCGCCTGCTGCCCCATCGGCGGCTGGCCGAACTGGCCCTGCTGTCCGTAACCACCCTGCTGTCCGCCACCCGGCTGGCCGTAGCCGCCCTGTTGCGGCTGGCCCATCACCTGTCCGGTATTCCACGCCGGCCGGCCGCCATCGCCGGGACGTACGCTGGGCACCGAGCCGCGCGGCTGGTTCTGGCCCTGATTGCCCTGGCCGAACAGCGCGTCGCGCATCGAATCCAGGAAGCCGCCGGGCGGTGCCTGTTCGGGCGCGCCATGGGCTTCCAGCTCGGTGATACGGTCGTGGGCGCGCTTCAGCGCCTCGTCCTGCAGCAGCACGGTCTGCACCAGCGCATAGATCGCGTTGGGCGCGCGGCGCTGGCCATCGGCGATCACGGCCTGCGCGTCGGGCTCGCGCGGGGCGGCTTCGACCTTGGCGAGCCGGTCGAACAGATCGTCGACGAGCTGGCGTTCTTGCGGTGTCATGGCGTTCTCCGTCTTCGCATCGCGCGGCTGAATGGCGCGTGGGAGATGTAGTGACGCTTTGTGTCGCAATAAGTGCCGCCCGGATTAAATTTCCGTATGCGACAAAACGCCCGGTCAGGTCGCCCGTGAAAGCGTTACCTGGCTTATGTCGAGCAGCCGCGCGAAATCGTCGCTGCCGAGATAGGCCAGTTCGCGGGCGCGCTGGTCGGTGAAGGGATCGAGGCTGATGAGCAGATCATCGACATGGCCGGGGTGGCACATGACGAGCCCGCCATCGGGCAGGCCGTGCAGGAAGCCGGTCATCAGCGCGCCGAAGTCCGATGCACCAGCAAAATCATAGGCGCCGGCAAAACCGGGATTGTAGGCGACGCCTGCTCCCGTCGCGCGCTTGCGGAATCCGGCGCTGAGCGTGTCGAGCAGCAGCGCCTTGGGCTGATCCAGCCGTTGCGAAAGCCTGTGCACCCGTCCGGACTGCCGCACCCAGGCGCCCGGGGCGCCATGCTTCACCGCCGCAAGGAACGCCTCTCGGACCTGCGGAAAAACCTGCACATGCTGGTGGCCGTCGACATAGGCCGGCGGCCGTCCGAACAGCGTGGTGAAGGTCGCGATCTGTGCGGCAATTTCGGCGCGGATCATTTCCGGATCGAACCGCCGCAGCAGGCTGCCGCGCAGCTTGTGCGCCAGCGGCAGGAATTGCTCGCCGCGCAACGGCTTGTAATGCATCGTCACCGGATGAAACGGCGCCGTCAGCGTAGCATGCAGGCCGATCGCGCAATTCGGGTTCTTGGCGACCGCGTCCTGCAGCATCGCGATCTCGTCGCGGCCGATCGCGGGACCCACCACCATCACCGAGGTGGCGTTGAGGCGGCCCCTGTCGATCAGCTCGCGAATGCCCTGGTTGACGCCGGGGCTGATGCCGTAATCGTCGGCGCACAGCCAGATCCGGCGCGGCGCGGCGGTCGTCATTCCGCGGCGGTCCGGTCGGTCGTGCCGGCGTCGGCATCGGCCGCCACGCGCTTCACGCTGTGCTCGGCCACGAAATAGATCGGCCGCGCCTTCAGCTCGGACAGGATCTTGCCGATATATTCGCCGACGATGCCGATCATCAACAGCTGCACGCCGCCGATCGTCATCAGGCCGACCATCAGCGACGGATAGCCCGGCACCGACTTGCCCTCCCACCAGGTCTCCCACAGGATGTTGAGCCCAAATAGGAAGGCGCCGACCGCGAGCAGCAATCCGAACATACTGGCGAAGCGCAGCGGTGCCACCGAGAAGGAGGTCAGGCCCTCGATCGACAGGCCGATCAACTGCCGGGGATTGAACGAGGTGACGCCGTGCTGGCGCGCCGCGGGCTCGTAATCGACGCGCAACTGCCTGAAGCCGATCCAGGTGGCGAGCCCCTTGAAGAAGCGATTGCGCTCCGGCAGCTGCCGAAGGGCGGCGGCGGCCCGCGGCGACAGCAGGCGGAAGTCGCCGGCGTCTTCCGGAATTTTCGCGCGCGCGCCCCAGTTGATCAGCTTGTAGAAGCCGCGCACGGCCTGGCGGCGCAGGAAGGATTCCTCGTCGCGATGCGCCTTGGCGGTGTAGACGACGTCGAAGCCGCCATCGATCCAGTGGCCCACCAGCGTCTCCACCAGCGTCGGCGGATGCTGGCCGTCGCCGTCCATGAACAGAACGGCGCCGAGCCGGGCATGGTCGAGCCCCGCCATCAGGGCGGCTTCCTTGCCGAAATTGCGCGACAGCGACACCACCTGCACGTCGAGCGCGGTGGCGACAAGCGTGCGCGCGATGCCGAGTGTGCCGTCGGCCGAGCCGTCATCGACATAGACGACTTCGCAGGACAGACCATGGCGCTGCTTCAGCGTCACCGCGAGCGCGTTGAGCCGGTCGTGGAAGATCGAAAGACCTTGCGCCTCGTTATAAAGCGGCACCACGATCGACAACCCCTGCGCCGCAGCGGTGGCGGGGTCGGTCGACAGGCGGGAAACGTCGCTGCCCAGCATCATCGATCAGATTCCAGTGTCCAGTTGATCCGGCAACATATGGCAATGGCGGCAGGCTGTCGCCAGCGCCCCATGCGCCCTCCTGCCGCAAGTTTACTGTCGCAAGAACGCCTCGAGCTTGGCGAACAGCGGGTTCTCGCGGTCCAGCACATATTCCAGCGAGGCAACCGACACGGTATCGGCGCCGTGCTGGCGCAGGAAGCTGCCGAGCGCGTAGATCTGCGGCGGCGGGCAGTGCAGCGTGATCATGCCCGACGAGGTCGGACCGCCAAACGGCGCCACCACGCCGAAGCGGTTATGCGCCTCGGTGAGCAGCTTCTGGTCGCAGCCGGCAAAGCGGGTGCGGACTTCCTTGTACTTGGCGGCGCGAGCCCGCGCGGCGATGTGGTCGAGGATGATGCTGGCGGTGGCGCGCGCCTCCTCGCTCCAGTCGGCGTCGCGCGACGCGACCAGATTGGCCTGGCTACGCAGCATCACGCCGTCGTCGAGCACCTTGAGGCCGTTGGCGACCAGGGTCGCGCCGGTGGTGGTGATATCGACGATCATTTCCGCCGCGCCGGTGGCCGGGGCGCCTTCGGTGGCGCCGGCGCTCTCGACGATGCGGTAGTCGACCACGCCATGTCTGGCGAAGAAGTTGCGCGTCAGGTTGATGTACTTGGTGGCGACGCGCATGCGGCGGTTATGCTTCGCGCGAAAACCGGTGGTGACGTCGTCGAGATCCGCCATGGTCCGGACGTCGATCCACGACTGCGGCACCGCAACAACCACATTGGCGCTGCCGAAGCCGAGACCCTCGATCAGCGCGACCTTCCTGTCGGCATCGGGAATGCTTTCGCGCAGCAGGTCTTCGCCGGTGATGCCGAGATGCACGGTGCCGCGCGCCAGGTTGGCGGCGATCTCGCTGGCCGAGAGATAGGCGATCTCGACATTGTCGAGCCCGGCGATGGTGCCGCGATAGTCGCGGGCACCGCGCGGCTTGGCCAGGATCAGGCCGGCGCGGGCGAAGAAGGCTTCGGCATTTTCCTGCAGGCGCCCCTTGGAGGGCACGGCGACGACGAAGGGCTGGGTCATGCGGCGCTCCCGGCGGATCCGGTTGCGGCGACGTCGGCGCGAACCTCGGTCAAGGCTTCGATCCAGATCGAGAAGCCGACCGCCGGGATCGGCTCGGCCGCTCCCAACTGCCCGAGCAGCCCGTCATAGCGCCCGCCGGCGACCAGCGGCTCGACGCCGTTGCCCTGGCGGTGCAGTTCGAATTCGAAGCCGGTATAATAATCGAGCCCGCGGCCGAACGAGGTCGAGAAACGGATTTTCGAAGTATCGATGCCGTGGGCGACCATGAAGCCGATCCGTTCTTCCAGTTCTGCAAGCGCTGCCGTGAGATCGAGGTTCGACGACAACGTAAGCAAGCGCAGCTGCGCAAGCGCCTGGTCCGGCGTGCCGGAAATGGCGAGAAACGCCGTGATGATCTTCAGTGCATCGCGCGGCAGCGCGCCGCCCTTCAGCGTCGATTGTTCGAGGAAGCGATCGGCGATCTCGGCGACCGACCGGCCGCCGACATTGCTGGCACCTGCAATCGACATCAGATCGGTGACCAGCGCCAGCGCAGCCTTGCGGTCCGAGCCGGCGAGTGCGGCCAGCACGCCTTCATATTCATTGCGCAGCGGCGCTTCGGCCAGCGCCAGCCGGCCCAGATCCATTTCGAGGTCGCCCTTGCGGTTGAAATCCTTGATCAGCCGGCGTTTCCACACCGGATAGAGGTCCAGCGCATCGATCAGCGCGGTGAACAAAGCGACGTCGCCGCTGCGGATCTCGATATCGCTCACGCCAGAGGCGGCAACCGCCTCCAGAGCGAGCGCCAGCATCTCGGCGTCGGCGGCGGCGCGGTCCTGGCGGCCGAAGGATTCGATGCCGGCCTGCTGGAATTCCGACGCCGCACCGTGCCGATAGCGGAACACCGGGCCGAGATAGCAGAACCCGGCTGGCTGGCCGGCCTTGGCGGAGGCAAGGTAGTCGCGCGCCACCGGAATCGTGAGATCCGGGCGCAGGCAGAGTTCCTCGCCGGAGGCGTCGGTGGTCAGATACAGGCTTTTGCGGATGTCCTCGCCGGACAGGTCGAGGAACGGCTCGGCGGGCTGCAGGATCGCGGGCTGGGCGCGCTGGTAGCCGGCCTCGGCAAAGGACAGCAGCAGCGCATCCGCCCAGGCGGCGGATCCGGTCGCGCGAAGGGCGGCGGGTTGGGTCATAGTCAGTCCAGCAATCCAGTGAAACGCAAGGTCGGCGCAGGCCTTAGCATGGGATTTGCGACGTTTCGACCTTCTTTCCCGAAAGGGCTTAACCGGAGCCCGGGGGTAGCAACCATTAAAGCGCGGCCTGCTTTTCAACCCATGGCGTGCCGCGCTCGACGACGGTGTTGGCGTAGATGAGGAGCTTGCGAGCGCAGGCGATGAGCGCCTCGTTGTGGCCTTGCCGCGGGCTTTCAGGCGCTCGTAGAGCGCGCACAGGGCCTTGTTCCAGCGGAACGAGGCCGGCAGCGCCGCAGCAAACAGCGAGCGACGCAGGCGGCTTCGACCACCTGCAATGTGGCGCTGCCCCCTATGCTTGCCGCTGTCATCGTCGAACGGCGCAAGGCCGGCAAGAGCTGCCGCCTTCTCCCGGCTGATTTGGCCGAGCTCAGGCATGCGGATGATCAGCGCCAGCGCAGTCCGCTCGCCGATGCCGGGGACGCTGAGCACCAGATCGAGGCGCCGCGCCAGATCCGGATGGTCGCGCAGTTGGCCCGCGATTCGTAGGAGTTCGGTGGCTCGGCGCGCCTTCAGCCGATCGATGTCGTTGAGGACCAGACGCCGCCGTCGTGGCTCGTCGATATGTTCGAGCCGAGTCTTGAGGCGGACCATGTCTTCCTCGATCTGTTCGACGAAGGTCAGGTGATCTGCCAGCTCCGTGAGCCTTGGATCCGCGTCGACAGATGGAGGATCGAGCACCGCCGCGCAGGCGGCGACCAGCACGGCATCCAGGGCGTCGTTCTTGGCGCGCCGCAGATGCAGCCTGGCAAAGTTCTTGACCTGGATCGGCTGCAGCACCAGCACGACGAAGCCTTTGGTGCGCAAATGCGTAACCACGCCACGTTCATAACCACCGGTGGCCTCGATACCGACTTTGGTGACGCCTGCCTTACCGAGATCGGCCGCCAACTGCCGCCATCCCGCCGCTACGTTGGGCACCTGCCATCGCTGCTCCCGGCCATGCACCGCAATGTCGAGCTTGTCTTTGGCCGTATCGATGCCGGCCGTTTCCGTGTTATTGTTCGTCATCTTCGTCGACCCCTGCCTTGTGAAGCGAACCAACTTGTTCCGGCAACCATCCGGGTCCGATGAAGGAGCTGGCGCGATCCCGCTACGGGGCAGTCTCAGACGACTCAGGGCGGATACGGTCCGATCGCCAGCCGCTCTGCCGCGGATGGCCGTCCGCGGCAGAGCATTCCTCTCGGAACGAGCTGACAATATCCCGATTTGCTATTACAAGGGCGGATTGGCCGAAGGCGTAATCCGCCGCCTACCGGTCGGGCTTGGCGGCGGGTTACGGCGCAAGGGCGCCTAACCCGCCCTACGCCCGAGTCGCCCAGTCCCCGAGCGCCGCCTGCACCAGCGCCAGGGCCGCGACTGCCGCGGTGTCGGCCCGCATGATGCGGGGGCCGAGCGCCAGCCGCAGAATGCTCGGCTGGCGCAGCAGCAAAGCGCGCTCTTCCTCGGCAAAGCCGCCTTCCGGGCCGATCAGCACGTCCATGCCGGCGGCAGCCGCGTCGCGGGCTCCGGCCAGCGCGAGCATTGGATCGGCCACGTCCGCCGCTTCGTCGCAGAAGATCAGCAGCCGGGCGCTATTGCGGGTGTCGAGATATTTTACCAGCGCCAGCGGTTCGGCGACCCCGGCAACGCTGAGAATGCCGCATTGTTCGGCCGCTTCGACCACGTTGGCGCGCATTCGCTCGGTATTGACGCGGCTGGCCTGTGTGTAGCGCGTCATCACCGGCTGCAGGGCGGCGGCGCCCATCTCGATCGCCTTCTGCACCATGTAGTCGAGCCTCGCGTGCTTCAGCGGCGCGAACACGTAAGTGACGTCGGGCAGAGCGTCCTGCGGCCTTGTGCGTGCCAGCAGCACCAGCCGGTCCGGGCGCTTGCCGCCGGCAATCGCCGCCTGCCACTCGCCGTCGCGGCCGTTGAACACCAGCACCGAGGCGCCGGCTTCGAGCCGCAACACGTTGCCGAGATAGTTGCTCTGGTTGCGGTCCAGCGCCAGCGTGGCGTCGGCCGAAAGCGGCGCATCGACGAACAGGCGGGGACTGCGGAAATCGGCTGACGGCATCAATTCGGGTTCCATTGCGCGGTGGGCCTCACCAGGCCCGCGACGATTTAGCAGCGATTTTCGTCGTTTACGCCGTGCTGTCGCCAGAATCCACGGGTTGTTAAGGGCTGGCAGGAATCGTAGAAAGCCCTGAATCGGGATGGCAGCATCCCAGCGCGTGGGGAAGCCGAACCCGCCGGAGGAATGACCGTGAACATCCGTCGTTTGATTGTGCCGCTGAGCCTGGCGTTGTTCGCCGTGCAGGCGACCCTGGTTCATGCCCAGGGCGCGTTTCCAGCACCCTTGCCGTCCGGCGCTGCCGCGCCGGCCAGCGCGTCGCCGTTTCCGCCCGTCAACGGCGCGCCCAGTTCTTCGTCGTTTCCGCCGGTCAATGGTGCTGCGCCCAGCCCGTTTCCGTCGAATGGCGCTGCGCCGATGGGCGGCGGTGGCGCTTTCGGCGCGCCGCAGCAGGCAGGCCCCCCCGGCGGCGAAGATTGCATGAAGGGCTTCCTGCCGCTGCGCCAGGACGCCGAAAAGCGCGGCTCCGCCATCAAGGCCGCCAGCGAGCGCAAGGCGCCGCCGGACGAGGCCTGCAAGCTGATCTCCGCCTTCTCGCAGAGCGAGATCCGGATGATCAAATATATCGAGGCCAACGCGCAGAAATGCGGCATCCCGCCGTCGGTCAGCGAGCAGATGAAGACCGGCCACAAGAACACCGAAGGCATGCGGGCCAAGGTCTGCAATGTCGCCCAGCAGCAGCAGCGGCAGGGTCCTGCGGCGCCTCGGCTCAGCGACGTGCTGGGCTCCTCGGCCGCCTTGCCCGAAGCCAATACCGCGAAGAAGAGCGGCGGAACGACCTTCGACACGCTGAACGGCAACGTGCTGACCCGATGATGGCCGGGCGATGAGCGACGCTGCCGCCCGCGTTGCGGATGCGACCGGCAACTGGGTCGATCGCAGCGCGCCGCTGTGGTCGCGCCCCTATCTGCGGCTGGCTAGGTTCGACCGCCCGATCGGCTCCTGGCTGCTCTTGATGCCATGCTGGTGGTCGGCGGCGCTGGCTGCCGGCGTCGCGCAAGACCTGCATCAACTGCCGTGGTCGGTCGCACTGTTCTTCGTCGGCGCCTTCGTGATGCGCGGCGCCGGCTGCACCTGGAACGACATCACCGACCGCGACCTCGATGCGAAGGTCGAGCGAACGCGCTCGCGGCCGATCCCGGCCGGGCAGGTCAGCGTCAGGCAGGCTTTGGTATTTCTGGTGCTGCAGGCGCTGGTCGGGCTCGTCGTGCTCGTGCAGTTCAACGGCTTCGCGACTCTCACCGGCATTGCCTCGCTCGGCATCGTCGCCGCCTATCCCTTCATGAAGCGCATCACCTACTGGCCGCAGATCGTGCTCGGCCTGGCGTTCTCGTGGGGAGCGCTGATGGGCTTTGCCGTGCAGTTCGGCGGGCTCGATCCGGCGGCCTTCCTGCTTTACGCCGGCTCGATCTCCTGGGTGATCGGCTACGACACGATCTACGCCCATCAGGACACCGAAGACGACGCGCTGATCGGCATCAAATCGACGGCGCTGTTGTTCGGCGCCCGCACGCAGGCCGCGCTGCTGGCGTTCTATGGACTGGCCGTGCTGCTGATCGGCGCCGCGCTGGTGTCGGCCGGTGCGCAGTGGCCGGCGTGGCTGGGGCTCGCGGCGTTTGCCGCGCATCTGGTGTGGCAGACTATGCGCGTCGATATCCGCGATTCCGCGCTGTGCCTGCGCATCTTCAAATCCAACCGCGACGCGGGGCTGCTGCTGTTCGCAGCGTTGCTGATCGATGCGGTGATGCGGGCGGGGTAAGGGCGAGAGAGTATCAACCTCTCCACGTGTCGTCCCTGCGAACGCAGGGACCCATACCCTCCGAAATCGTTGTGTAGTAAGGTGATCTCAACGATCACCTCGGCAGCGCGCCATGTATTACGTGTATATCCTCGCCAGCGGCCGCAACGGAACGCTATACATCGGCGTCACCAATTCGCTGCAGAAGCGACTTGAACAGCACCGGGCCGGAATCGGATCGGAGTTCGTCAAGAAGTACGGAGTGTACCGGCTCGTTTATGTCGAATCTTATGATCGCACCTACGAAGCCATCTACAGCGAAAAGCAGCTCAAATGCTGGAAGCGCGACTGGAAGATCGAACTGATCGAACGCGACAACCCGGAATGGAGCGATCTCAGCGATCTGATCATGTGAGGGGAATCTCAAGCCCATCAGCCCGTCGTCCCTGCGAACGCAGGGACCCATACACACCGTCAGAATGATTGAAACTCGATAGATGCGAGCTCGAATTGCGGCTTCGGAGGTTATGGGTCCCTGCGTTCGCAGGGACGACTCGTGGAGGGGCTATGTGAAAGAACCGAGATCAATCCCGCGCGATGATCTCGCGTTCGCCGTGATACACGCCGGCGTCGCCGAGCATCGCTCCCGCACGCCGTCGTACCAGAAACTTCGGACGTCGTCCGCGCACCGCGTTGTGGCGGCGGCGGCGCTGGGCCGGTTCGCGGACCTTTTCTTCCGGCAATTGCGGCAGCCCGAAAACCGCGCTCCACATCTGCCAGGCCGTGTCGATTTCGACGCGGTCGGAACTGACGCACAACGGGATCGACAATGCGGGATCGCGATGCGCGAGCACCAGCATCTTGGTATCGTCGAGGCCGCGCACGGCGACGCCGAGGAAGTCGCTGACGCGCACGTTGATCGCCATCCGCATGCCGCGCAACGCGCGGTGCAGCACGACGCGTTCGCGATGCAGTTCGATGTGCCGGACGCTGCCATCCGCACGTTGATCGTGCGCATCGAAGCGGACCGGTAGCGAGTGGGGGTCGAGCCGCAATGGGCGGCTCGACCCGTGGTGGGAATCCCCTTGGGGAATGATCCCGTCTTTGACTGCTGTTTGATGCCTCAAGATTTTATCTCCCCGCCGAAATTATGCTTCCGGTCGATGGGGAGAGCTTGCCAGACCGCGCACGGAAAGCGCTTAAAAAGGCTGGTTAATTGAATCCGTCCCGCCCTGCATTCGCCCGCATGATTGACGAAAGCCTGAGGGACATGATTGACGAGTCGTTGCGGTAATACCGGAAATTCGTTGGCTTTATCCGCGCCGCATGCTTGAAGTCGCTGTCCGACAGGCACATCTTGGCATCAGCCATCCTCCGCCGCCGCGCCCTGAACCACCCCCTCAAAACGTCGGGAATTTGTTCGTGATCTCTTCACCATCCACGCTGTCGACCTCGCCCAACGCCGACCTGCTCGACCAGACCGCATTGTCCACGCTGGCGCATCGCCTCGTCGAGGCGGCCAAAAAGGCCGGCGCCGATGCCGCGGACGCGGTCGCGGTGCGCGGCGTCTCGCACGGCGTCGAGGTGCGCGATGGCAAGGTGGAATCCTCGGAGCGTTCCGAAGGCGACGATGTCGGGCTGCGCGTCTTCGTCGGTCGCCGTCAGGCGGTTGTGTCGACCAATGACGTGTCCGGCGACAATGTCGCTGTTCTCGCCGAGCGTGCGGTGGCAATGGCGCGCGTGGCGCCCGACGATCAATATGTCGGTCTTGCCGATCCCGAACTTTTGGCTCGCGATTTTCCTAAGCTCGATCTGCTCGATCCGGTCACGCCGTCGGTGAAAGAACTCGAGCGCCGCGCGGTCGAGGCCGAACAGGCCGCGCTTGCCGTCCACGGCGTCAGCAAGTCGTCGGGCGCCTCCGCCTCGACCGGCATCGGCGGCATGGTGCTGGTGACCTCGACAGGCTTCCACGGCGCCTATCTGCGCTCGAGCCAGAGCATCTCGATGACGGCGATCACCGGCGACGGCACCAACATGGAGCGCGACTACGCCTATTCGTCGGCGCTGCATGCGTCCGATCTGGAGTCGCCGGCGTCGGTCGGCAAGCTGGCCGGCGAGCGCACCGTGGCGCGCGCCAATCCGCGCAAGGTCGCGAGTTGCAAGGTGCCGGTGGTGTTCGATCCCCGCGTTTCGAACACGCTGGTCGGCCACATCGTCGGCGCGGCGAACGGCGCGTCGATCGCGCGCAAGACGAGCTTTCTCAAGGACAGCCTCGGCAAGCAATTGTTCAGCAGCAACATCCGTATCATCGACGATCCCCTGCGCGTGCGCGGCCTGCGCTCGCAATCGTTCGATGCCGAAGGCGTCGCGGTGAAGAAGACTGCGATCATCGACGAGGGCGTGCTGACGACCTGGCTGCTGGACTGTGCCACCGCACGCGAACTCGGCATGGCTACCACCGGCCACGCCCATCGCGGCGTGTCGTCGTCGCCGTCGCCCGGCGCCTATAATCTGCATATGGAGGCGGGCGATCCTTCGCCGGAAGAACTGATCGCCGACATCAAGGAAGGCTTCTACGTCACCGACCTGATCGGCTCCGGCGTCAATGGCGTGACCGGCGATTACAGCCGCGGCGCCGGCGGGTTCTGGATCGAGAACGGCAAGCTGACCTATGCGGTGAGCGAGATCACCATCGCCGGGCATTTGTTCGATATCTTCAAGTCGCTGCAGCCCGCCAACGATCTGAAATTTACCTACGGGGTCAACGCGCCGACCGTGCGGGTCGAGGGGTTGACGATTGCCGGACGCTGACGCACCACTTCTCACCGACACGCTGACGCGCGATATCGCGCTGCTCAAGGACACCGTGCGCGACGCCGGCGCGCTCGGGCTGTCGCTGTTCCGCACCACGCTGAAAATGTGGACCAAGGGCGAATCCTCGCCGGTCTCGGAAGCCGATATCGCGGTCAATGATTTGATCCAGTCGCGGCTGCAGGCGGCGACGCCGGATTATGGCTGGCTGTCGGAGGAAAGCGCCGACGACGAATCCCGGCTCGGCCGGCGCCTGACCTGGATCATTGACCCGATCGACGGCACCCGTGGCTATCTTGCCGGCCGCGAGGACTGGTGCGTCAGCGTCGCTTTGGTCGAGGATAACCGCCCGCTGCTGGCGGCGGTGTTTGCGCCGTCCACCGATGAATTTTTCTTCGCCGTGCGCGGGCAGGGCACCACACGCAACGACACGCCCGTCGGCGCCAGCAGTGGCATCGGGCTGGATTATCCGCGCATCGCCGGGCCGAAGCCGCTGGTGCAGCGGCTGGCTGGCGGACGGGACATCACGCTGTATCCGCGAATCGGATCGCTGGCGCTGCGGCTATGCTGGGTGGCGAATGGCCGGCTCGACGCCGCCTTTGCCGGCGGCCAGAGCCGCGACTGGGATCTTGCCGCCGCAGATTTGATCGTGCACGAAGCGAATGGTAGGATGAGCGAGCTTTCCGGCGATCCCATTCTCTACAACCGCCAGGAAGTGACGCATGGGTTGCTGGTGGCCGCGGGGGCCGAGCGGCATGCTCATCTGGTTGAGCAGTTTCGGCACCGCTGACGCCGTCATCCGGCGAGCCATTCACATCGATCGGATCCCGGCCGGTCAGTAGCAGGAAACATACCCATGTCGGACGCACCGCAGCCGCAACTGCTTCATCTGGTGATCGGCGGCGAACTGACCGACCTCACGGGCACCACGTTCAAGGATCTGAGCCAGGTCGAGACCGTCGGGTTCTATCCGAACTACGCCTCTGCCTATGTCGCCTGGAAGGCCAAGGCGCAGCAGACCGTGGATAACGCCCACATGCGCTACTTCATCGTCCATTTGCATCGCCTGCTCGATCCCAGCCAAGACACGAAGACGTCCTCTTGAAACGATTGCTTCGAAGCGCGCTGCGCAGCAGCTCTGTTCAGCGCGCCGCGGGCTTTCTCGCGGCCGAATTTCTGCGTCTGGTCTGGAAGACCAACAAGTTTACGCTCGATCCGCCGAATGTTTATGACATGGTCGAACCCGAGATGCCGGTGATCCTGGCGTTCTGGCACGGCCAGCATTTCATGACGCCCTTCATCAAGCGCAAGGATTACAAGGGCCGCGTGCTGATCTCGAAGCACCGCGACGGCGAGTTCAACGCGCTGGCGGCCGAGCGGCTCGGTATCGGTACCGTCCGGGGCTCCGGCGACCATGGCGGCGCGTTTCACCGCAAGGGCGGCGTCGGCGCCTTCAACGAGATGGTACGCACGCTGGCCGACGGCATCAACATGGCACTGACCGCCGACGTGCCGAAGCGCTCGCGCGTGGCCGGGCTCGGCATCATCATGCTGGCGCGCGAAAGCGGGCGGCCGATTATGCCGTTCGCGATGGCCACCAGCCGCTTCATCCAGCTCAAGAACTGGGACCGCACCACCATCAACATGCCGTTCGGCCGCGGCGTGCTGGTCGGTGGCGAGCCGATCAGCGTTCCCGCCAATGCCGACCGCGCCATGATGGAGACGCTGCGCCAGCAATTGGAGGCGACGCTGAACGATGCCACGCGCCGCGCCTATATCGCGGTCGGCCGGCCGGAAGAGGCCCGTGATGGCTAGCTTGCCGGTGACGCTGCGCGTCTATCGCGGACTGTCGATGGCGCTGGCTCCGTTGGCGCCGATGTGGATCAATCGCCGCCTGAAGCAGAACAAGGAAGACCCCGCGCGCAGCGACGAGCGCCGCGGCATCAGCCGCATGGCGCGGCCAGCGGGGCCGCTGGTCTGGATCCATGGCGCCAGCGTCGGCGAGGTGCTGGCGGCGGCCGCCTTGATCGAACGGCTGCGCGGCGCCGGCTTCCGCATCCTTCTGACCTCGGGCACCGTGACCTCGGCTGACATCGTCGCCAGGCGGTTTCCGGCCGATATCATCCACCAATATATTCCCTATGACTCGCCGGCCTTCGTCGCGCGCTTCCTGGCGCACTGGCGGCCCAATCTGGCGCTGTTCATCGAGTCCGATATCTGGCCGAACCTGGTGCTGCAGGCGGCGCATCGCCGGCTGCCGATGGTGCTGATCAACGGCCGGATGTCGCAGCGCTCGTTTCCGCGCTGGCAGAAATTTTCGGTGACGATCGGCGCGCTGCTCGGCCGTTTCGACATCTGTCTGGCGCAGTCCGACACCGACGCCGAACGCTTCGCCGCGCTGGGTTCGCCGAGTGTTCGCGTCACCGGCAACCTCAAGCTCGACGTGCCGGCACCGCCGGTGGACTACGCCAAGCTTGATCGATTGAGAGACGTCACATCCGGCCGCCCGGTGATCGTGGCGTCCTCGACGCATCCCGGCGAGGAGGAAATCCTGCTGGCAACGCATCGCATGCTGGCCGGCCTGTTTCCCGGCCTGCTCACCGTGATCGTGCCGCGCCACGCCCATCGCGGCGAGGCGATCGCCCAGATGATCGCCGCCAGCGGCGCCGAGGTCGCGCTGCGCTCGCGCGACGAAACCCCGACGGCGGCGACTGATATCTATGTCGCCGACACGATGGGCGAACTCGGCCTGTTCTACCGGCTGTCGCCGGTGGTGTTCATGGGCGGCTCACTGGTGCCGCATGGCGGGCAGAACCCGATCGAGGCGGTGAAGCTCGGCGCGTCGATCGTGCACGGCCCGCACGTCTTCAACTTCACCGACGTGTTCGCCGCGCTCGATGCCGCCGGTGGCGCCAGGCAGGCCGCGACACTGGAGCAACTGGTCAAGCAGCTTGGCCAGATGCTCGGCGACAGCGCCGCGCGGCAAGCGTCGATCGACGCCGCCGAACAGGTCGTGGCCCGGCTCGGCGGCGCGCTGGAACGCACGCTGGCGGCGCTCGATCCCTATCTGCTGCAGATGCGGCTGGAGACGGACCATGCGTGAGCCGGCGTTCTGGCAGCCGCCCTCGAGCTGGCTGTCGCGCTTGCTGATGCCGCTTGCTGCGATCTATGGCGAGATCGCCGGCGCCCGGATGGCCCGCAAGGGAATCGTGGTCGGCATTCCCGTGATCTGCGTCGGCAACTATCATGTCGGCGGCGCCGGCAAGACGCCGACCACGCAGGCGTTGGTCGCGCTGTTGCGCGAGCTCGGCGAGGCGCCGGTGGTGCTGAGCCGCGGCTATGGCGGCAGCCTGCGCGGACCGGTCAAGGTCGACGTCAGCCGCCACCAGGCCGCGGAGGTCGGCGACGAGCCGCTGATGATGGCGCGCGATGTGACGGTGGTGATTTCACGCGACCGCGTCGCCGGCGCGGCGCTGGCGCGCTCGACGGGCGCCAGCGTGATCGTGATGGATGACGGCTTCCAGAATCCGGCGGTGGCGAAAGACGCCTCGATCATCGTGATCGACGGCGACCGCGGCCTCGGCAATGGCCGTGGGATGCCGGCCGGTCCGATGCGCGCGCCGCTCGATCTGCAGGTGGCGCGAACCGATGCGCTGGTGATTGTCGGCACGGGCCGCGCGGCGGACGGCGTGGCAAGGCAAGTCGCGGCCAAAGGCGCGCCGGTGTTTCGTGCGCAACTTGCGCCGGACGCGGCATCGCTCAAAGCCTTGCACGGCCGCCGCGTGCTGGCCTTTGCGGGAATCGGCGACCCCGTGCGTTTCTTCCGCACGCTGCGCGGCGCCGGTGTCGATGTCGCAGCGGAGCAGGCGTTTGCCGACCATCATCCCTATACGGCCGATGACATTGCAGCACTGCTGGCACAGGCAAAGCGCGACGCGCTGACGCTGGTGACGACGGAAAAGGACATGGTGAAACTGCGCGGCCTGCCGGGCGCGGAAGGTATCGTGCCATTTGCCGTGACGCTGGCGTTCGATGACGCGGCGGCGTTGCGAATGTTCGTGATGGAACGGCTGAATATCGCGCGCGGGCGAGCTTCAAATCGTAGCCCGGATGGAGCGTAGCGAAATCCGGGGCCGGCCGATCCATTGAAATCCGGCCCGGATTGCGTCGCCGCGCCGCCAGCGACGTGGCGACTTCATCCGGGCTACGGATTCGCGCCTCAGCTGGCCTTCAGCGCCTTGGGATAATGACGCTGCAATACCGCCGTCGGCATCGCATAGGCCTCCTGCAGATCGACGCTCCAGTATTTTAGCTCGTCGAGCGGAATGCGTTCGCCGGTGATGGCGCAATTCACGAAGGTACCAGGCGACACCACGCGAAAATCGCCGTCGAGATATTGCAGCTGCGCCTGGCCGCTGCCGGAGGGGCCGAATTTGTTCAGCACAATGGTATTCCTTAGATCATCCGGCCGCAGCCGGGCAGAGGGTGTCGGTGAATTCCTAGCATAAATGGGGATCCGCCGTCGCCGGTTAAAGGCGGCTAGAACAGCGTGCCCTGATCGACCGGTTTTGTCGTGCGCTTCGGCGCGGCTGGCTTTACCTCCCGGGGCGCCACGGCCGCGCGGTCCATATCTGCGGTGACGCCGACGCGGCCGTCGGCAAACTCCAGGCTGAGGCGGGCGCCGGGGCCGATATTCGCCGCGGCATGCAGCGCGGCGCCGTCGGCGTCGCGCACCAGCGCGAAGCCGCGCGCCAGCACGCTGCGATACGACAAGGCCGCCAGCAACTGCCCGGAGGCCAGCACGCGGGCCTGCTGGCGCTGCACCAATGTGGCCAGCGCGCGACGGGCGCGCTCGCTCAATCGCTGCGCGCGTTCGCGGTCGCGCGCCAGCGCGTTGCGTTGCGCCTGCGCATTGGCAACTTTGGAGGCCTGCAGGCGGATCGACAGCCCGGCAAAGCGATCGCGGCGCTGCCGCAGAGCCGCGCGCGACGCCAGCGTCAGCCGCTCGCCGGACACTGTGAAGCGATGCGTAGCCTGCGCGATCTGGCCGCGCAGCACGCGCAGCGTGAGACCTGCAGAAGCCTGCGCGAAGCGGCGGTGATGCGAACTCGTATTGGCCTTCAGCGCGCGCGGCAGCGAGGCGCCGGCGCCGTCCAGGCGTTGCCGCGGGATCGCCAGCAACTCGCTCAAGGATGGCAGCGCGCGGGTGGCAGCGCGCAGCTCGGTGCGGCGGCGTTCCTGGCCGCGCTGCCAGCACAGCATCATGCGGCGCTCATAGGCCGAGATTTCGACGAACAGTTCGGCGCGCACCGGCACCGCCATTTCGGCGGCGGCGGTCGGCGTCGGTGCGCGCTTGTCACTGGCGAAATCGATCAGCGTGATGTCGGTCTCGTGGCCGACCGCGGAGATCAGCGGGATCATGCTTTCGGCGGCGGCGCGGACCACGATCTCCTCGTTGAACGACCACAAATCTTCCAGCGAGCCGCCGCCGCGCGCCACGATCAGGAGGTCGGGGCGGGGGATCTTGCCGCCCTCGGGCAGCGCGTTGAAGCCATGGATGGCCGCGGCGATCTGCTCGGCCGAGCCTTCGCCCTGCACCTTGACCGGCCAAACCAGCACGCGGCGCGGAAAGCGATCGGCGAGGCGGTGGAGAATATCGCGAATGACGGCGCCGGTCGGCGAGGTCACCACGCCGATCACCTCCGGCAGCCACGGCAATAGCTGTTTTCGCGATTCGTCGAACAGGCCTTCGGCTGACAGCTTGCGCTTGCGCTCTTCCATCAAGGCCATCAGCGCGCCGACGCCGGCCGGCTCGATCGATTCGATGACGATCTGGTATTTGGAGGAGCCGGGGTAGGTGGTCAGCTTGCCGGTGGCGATGACCTCGAGGCCCTCTTGCGGCTTGAACCGCATCTTGCCGTGCACGCCTTTCCAGATCACCGCCTCGATCTTGGCGCCCTCGTCCTTCAGCGCGAAATAGCAGTGCCCGGAGGAATGCGCGCCGCGAAAACCGGAGATCTCGCCGCGCACCCGGACATGACCATAGGCGTCCTCCACCGTCCGCTTCAGTGCCGAGGACAGCTCGGTGACGGTGAATTCGGACGAGTTGGACAGGGCAGCGGGGGATCTGGGCATCGAATCTCGGTTCTCTGGAATGCAGCGAAGGTAGGGTTTTTAACGCGGGATTGCCAATCGAAGCTTGTAATTCAGATAACTCTGGATTAAAGAGTTATCTGTAAATTCATGGTGGGAGGCTGGTCATGGTCAGGAAGATCCTTTCCTTCGGTGTTCGCGTCGTTGTCAGGGGGCTGGCCGCAGCCGGGCTCGTTGCGCTTTTACTGGCTGGGCTGATCGCTACGCCGCTGCATCATCCGCCGGAGCTTCCATCCATTTCGGAAGCCCGTAAATTCGTGGACCTGAGCAACCTGCCGGTTCTGCAGCGCTACGCAGGAAGCGATGGCACGGCGCTGGCCTATCGGCATTATCGCCCGGTGCAGGCCTCTACCGACCGCATCGCCATCGTCGTGCACGGCTCGTCGGGGTCCAGCGGCGGCACCATCCACGCCCTGTCGTCGGCCCTGATGGAGCGTGGCGTGCAGACCTACGCGGTGGATATTCGCGGCCACGGCGCATCGGGCACGCGAGGCGACATCGGTTATGTCGGCCAGCTCGAGGACGACCTTGCCAATCTGGTGGCCGTGGTCAGGCAAGACAACCCGACGGCGCCGCTGACGCTGATTGGCCACTCATCCGGGGGCGGCTTTGCGTTGCGGATCGCAGGCTCCGCCATGCAGAACCTGTTCGATCGCACGGTTCTGCTCGCGCCCTATCTGGGTTACGATGCACCGACCAACCAGCCGGACGGCGGCTGGGCGCGCGCGGACGTCCCGCGGATCATCGGATTGCTGGCGCTTGCCAAGCTTGGAATCACCTGCTGCGACCACCTGCCGGTGGTCGCCTTCGCGGTGCCGCCCGGTTCCACGAACAGGCTGGTGGCGACCTACAGCGAAAGACTGCGCAGCAATTTCGGCACCCATCCTGACTTCCGCACCGATCTGGCTGCCGTCAGCAGACCGATCACTCTGTTTTCCGGCAGTGCTGACGAATTGATGGATTCGGGTAGATATGAAGCGGCGATGCGCAGCGTATTGCCGTCCATCAAGGTCAGGCTGCTGCCGAGCATCAATCACATGGGTATCGTCGCCGACGCCCGCGCCGTGTCGGCTATTGCCGACGATGTCGTCAAATCCGAAGTGAGTTCGCGATGAGTATCGACCGCCGCGAGGCTGCCGCCGCGCTGCATGACATCGACGACATCGTCCAGCGCGTCAAACGCTCCCGCAGCTATCAGCTCGCCAGCCTGATGCTCATGCTCTGGGGACCGCTCATCGCGCTGGGTTACGTGGTGTCGTGGTCGTGGCCGCGCTATGCCGGATATGGCTGGGTGCTGATCGACCTCATCGGCGTCGCCGGGTCCCTCGCCATCAGCGCGCGCAATCGCGCCCGGTCCGGCCAACGCGGCTTCGATGGACGGGTACTCGCCGCGCTGGCGATGTTCTTCGGCTTCGGCCTGTTGTGGAGCATCGGCATCGTGCAGTTGACGCCGCGCCAGCTCGGCGCGTTCTGGCCGATCTATTTCATGCTCGTCTACAGCGTCGCGGGGCTATGGCTTGGCGCGGCCTTCGTCGCCATCGGCCTTGGCATCATCGCGCTGACGCTGGTCGGCTATGTCCTCACCGGGCCGTGGTTCGAATTGTGGATGGCGGTGGTGAACGGCGGCGGACTGCTGCTCGGCGGCATCTGGATGCGGCGGAGCTGACATGGCCGGGCTCGACGATATTATTCACCAGCCGCTGCGGCTGCGCATCATGGCCGCGCTGACGGCGCTGCCGGAAGCGCAGGGCATGGATTTCCCCCGGCTGAAGAAGCTCACCGGCGCCACCGACGGCAATCTCGGTGCCCATATCGAGACGCTGTCCAAGGCCGGCTATGTCGATGTCGCCAAGGCCTTCGTCGGCAAGAAACCGCAGACCACGGTGACCGCAACGGTGGCCGGGCGGGGCGCGTTCGCCCGCCATGTTGCCACGTTGCGCGAGATCATCGCCGGGGCGGGGGATTGAACTGTCATTCCGGGGCGCGAGAGCGCAGCTTGAGCGAACCCGGAATCCCGGGGTGGGACGATGAACATGTCCGGATTCCGGGTCTCCGTCAGCCGGCTTCGCCGTCTGCCGCATCCCGGAATGACGGTGTGCTGCGGTTGCGACGTCCACCGCGCGAGGTTAAACCCTGCGCTTATCCGCATCTTCCGGACGGGCTGCATTCATGAACATTCTCCTTCTCGGTTCCGGCGGGCGCGAGCACGCGCTGGCATGGAAGCTCTCGTCGTCGCCACTGGTGACGAAGCTGTGGTGCGCGCCGGGCAATGCCGGCATCGCCGAGGAGGCCGAATGCGTCGCGCTGGATACGGCCGACCATGCCGCGGTGATCGCATTCTGCCGCGATAACGCCGTGGAGTTCGTCGTGGTCGGGCCGGAGGCGCCGCTGGCGGCCGGCATCGTCGACGATCTCGCGGCCGCCGGCATCAAGGCGTTCGGGCCGAGCAGGGCTGCGGCCCGGCTGGAAGGCTCCAAGGGCTTCACCAAGGACCTCTGCCAGGCCAACGACATCCCGACCGCCGCCTATCAGCGCTTCACCGATGCGGACAAGGCCAAGGCCTATATAAGCGAGCAGGGCGCCCCGATCGTCATCAAGGCCGATGGCCTCGCCGCCGGCAAGGGCGTGGTCGTCGCCGAAACGTTGAAGGACGCGCTCGACGCCATCGACATGATGCTGTCGGGCGGGTTCGGCGAGGCGGGTGCAGAGGCCGTGGTCGAGGAATTTCTGGTCGGCGAGGAGGCCTCGTTCTTCGTGCTGTGCGACGGCGAGCACGCGCTGGCGCTGGCCAGCGCGCAGGACCACAAGCGCGCATATGACGGCGACAACGGCCCCAATACCGGCGGCATGGGCGCCTATTCGCCCGCACCCGTTATGACGGAGGCGATGTGCCAGCGTGCGATGGACGAGATCATTTACCCGACGCTGCGGGCGATGAGCGCGATGGGCGCGCCCTATAAAGGCGTGCTGTTCGCCGGTCTGATGATCACCGAGGATGGCCCGAAGCTGATCGAATATAATTGCCGGTTCGGCGATCCCGAGACCCAGGTCCTGATGATCCGCCTGATGTCGGACCTGCTGCCGGCGCTGATCGCCTCTGCCGATGGCCAGCTCAAGAATTTCGACCTGCGCTGGTTTCCCGATCCGGCGCTGACCGTGGTGATGGCCGCGAAGGGCTATCCCGGGTCTTACGAGAAAGGCACCCGCATCGCCGGCCTCGATCGTGCGGCGAAGATCGAGGGCGTCGAGATTTTCCACGCGGGCACCAAGGCCTCCGGTGACTGGATTCTGTCCAATGGCGGTCGCGTGCTCAACGTCACGGCATCCGGCAAGAGTGTCGCCGAGGCGCAGCGCCGCGCCTATGAGGCGATCGGGTTGATCAACTGGCCCGAAGGCTTCTGCCGCCGCGACATCGGCTGGCAGGCAGTGGCGCGGGAACGTGCAAAAAGGTAGCTTGACACCAAAGTTAAGGCACTAAGTCTACTAACAACCTGAGATGAGGAACCGCACGGCGAGCCGCACATTGGTAGTACTGGAGACAATGATGACCCAGTATTATTTCGACGTGAAGAACGGCATTACCAAGCGCGACCATCGTGGACTTGATCTGAAGAGCGACCTCGAAGCCGTTGCCCAGGCCAAGCGTATTGCCGAAGAGATCGCGGCCAAGCCGGATCAGCATACCCGCCGAGTGTGTATCGTCCGCGAGGATGGCCATGAAGTCATGCAGGTGGACGTACCCGCCGAGAACGAGGCGACGTTAGCGCCGCGCCTGAAAAAACGCTCGTAGCAGGCTCGCCGCCTCGCTTTCGCCAACTGCGGAATAAACCTCCGGCGCGTGGTGGCAGGTCGGCTGCGCAAAGAACCGCACGCCGGAATCGACGCCGCCGCCTTTCGGATCGGCGGCGCCGAAATACAGCCGCCTGATCCGCGCGAACGAAATGGCGCCGGCGCACATCGTGCACGGCTCCAGCGTGACGTAGAGGTCGCAACCATCGAGGCGCTGGTTGCCAAGCCGGCCCGCGGCCTGGCGGATCGCCAGGATTTCGGCATGGGCGGTCGGGTCATTGTCGCGGATGGTGCGGTTGGCCGCGGTCGCGATTACCTCGTTGTTCCGGACGATAACGCAGCCGATCGGCACCTCGCCGGCCGTCGCGGCGTCTGCGGCGGCCTGCAGCGCCAGATTCATGAACGAAAATGAGGTCATCTTGTCTTCGGGGGTGAGGCGATCGCCGCCAGTTCCGCTTTTGCTGATCGCACTTTGCGTCGAACTCTGCTAGGGCTGTGCGTTCAGCACGAGTGGATACCGGTTTTTGCGTGAATGCGCCCGAAAATTGAGCGCGCAACTCGTTCCGCCAGCCCTGTTCCGCACTCAACCGCAATTCAGCCTTAAGCTGCAGTGAGACCTTCATGCCCCGCGACAACGATCGAAATAACGGCCCCTCGCGCGGCCGTCCGCCCGGCAAGTCCGGCGGTGGCGCCAGCAAGGGCCGCTCCGGCGCGGCGCGCGGCCCCGAGAAGAAATTCGCCAAGCGCGACGGTACCTACGCGCCGAAGCCGCACGATGCCGGTGCAGCCGGCGAGCGCAAGACCTATGGCGCCAAACCCTATTCCGGCCCGGGCAAGCCCTATGCCGGCAAGCGCGAGGGCGCAGCCCCGCGCCGCGACGACGACCGCGCCCCGCGCCGCGATTATGGCGACGCGCCGCGTCCCGCCCGCAGCTTCGGCGGCGATCGCCCCGAGCGCAGCGGCGGCGACAAGCGCCCGTACCAGTCCCGCGACGGTGGCGGCGAGAAGCGCCCCTATACGCCGCGCGACGGCGGTGGCGAGAAGCGGCCGTATTCGCCGCGCCCTGCGGGTGGCGACAAGCGTCCGTACCAGTCCCGTGACGGTGGCGGTGAGAAGCGCCCCTACACGCCGCGTGACGGCGGTGGCGAAAAGCGCCCCTACACCCCGCGCGAAGGCGGCGGCGAGAAGCGTCCCTATAGCCCGCGTGGCGACCGTCCCACTTTCAACCGCGATGACCGTGCGCCTCGCAGTGATGCCCGGCCGGCCGGCCGTTCCGACGACAGGAAGTTCGGCGAGAAGCGTCCGTACACCCCGCGCGACGGTGGTGGCGAGAAGCGCCCGTACCAGTCCCGCGATGGCGGCGACAAGCGCCCCTATACGCCGCGCGACGGCGGCGACCGGCCGCGCCCTTCTGGCGACCGTCCTTACAGCGCGCGCCCGTCGCGCGACAATGATCGTCCGCGTTCGGACCGCCCGCAGGGCGATCGTCCCTTCAGCGGCGGCTCCAAATTCGGTGGCGACAAGAAGTTTTCCCGTGGCGCGCCGGATCGCGGCGGTCCGCGCAAGACGTTCGGCGACCGGCCCGATCGCGGCGCGGATCGCGGCGAATCCAAGCCGTGGCAGAAGCGCGAGGAGGGTGATCGCAATGCGCGTCCGTCGCGCGACGGCGCCCGTCAATACGAGCGTCCGAAGTTCGAGCGCACCGAGTTTCCCCGCGTGCATGAAGAGCGTCCGCGCTTCGAGCGCGCCAGCGAGGCCCGTCCGAAATTCGACCGGCCGCGCGAGCGCCCGAGCAACGACTTCCACGAACATCCGCGCAACAATTCCGGCCTCGAGCGGCCGCGTCGCGACAACGAGGATGACAGCCGCATCTTCGCCAAGCGCCCCGCTTTCGGCGGCCGCGGCGACTATCGCGAGCGCAAGCCGGAAGAACGCCGTCCGCCGCGCCCGCCGGCCCCGAAGAAGGACGGCGAGCGCGTCGCGAAAGTCGTGTCGCGCGCTGGCCTGTGCTCGCGCCGCGATGCCGAGGACTGGGTCACGCAGGGCCGCGTCGCGGTCAACGGCCGTATCATCAATTCGCCGGCGCTCGACGTCACCACCCGCGACGTCATCACCGTCGATGGCAAGCCGTTGCCCGCACCCGAGCGCACGCGGCTGTTCATGTATCACAAGCCGCGCGGCCTGATGACCACGCATGCCGATCCCGAGGGACGGCCGACCGTGTTCGACCATCTGCCCGAGCATCTGCCGCGGCTGATCTCGATCGGCCGGCTGGATTTCAACACCGAAGGCCTGCTGCTTCTCACCAATGATGGCGGCCTCGCGCGCACGCTCGAACTACCCGACACCGGCTGGCTGCGCCGCTACCGCGTCCGCGCGCATGGCGAAGTCACGCAGTCGCAACTCGATCAGCTCAAGCACGGCGTCGAGGTCGACGGCGTCAAGTACGGCTCGATCGATGCGACGTTGGAACGCGACCAGGGCGCCAATGTCTGGCTGGTGTTCGCAATCCGCGAAGGCAAGAACCGCGAAGTCCGTAACGTGCTGGCGCATCTCGGCCTCGAAGTGAACCGCCTGATCCGGATTTCCTACGGCCCGTTCCAGCTCGGCGAGCTGGAAGAAGGCGGCGTCGAGGAAGTTAAGACCCGCGTGCTGCGCGAGCAGCTCGGCGAGAAGATCGCGGAAGCGTCGGGTGCGGATTTTGCGCGGCAGATTCCCAGCAAGGGCGATCCGTCGGACGATCCGATCATCGTCAAGAAGCCGGAGTTCAAACGCTCGACCACGGAGGACCGCAAGGGCCGCCGTGTGCTGGTGCAGCGCACCGGCTCGGAAGAATCGCGTACTCGCAATGAGGAAGAAGCGTCAGGCTACGGCCCGCCGAAACGCCCGAAGCGCGGCTATCACGGCAAGCGCGACATCACGCCCCGAAAGGACTGAGTTTGCTGTGCTGGGCTTAGCCATGAGCGACGTTCGATCTTTGTGTGACGCGGCGGCAGTAGTGCTCCCTCCCCCCTTGCGGGGGAGGGTCGGGGAGGGGGGTAGCCGCAAGCCCCGAGCCTGTGGCGCCCCCACCCCCGACCCCTCCCCGCAAGGGGGAGGGGGGCTGACAGCGTTTGCAGCGACGCCTTGCCAACTCAAGCGGGCTTCCTGATGCGCGTCGTCGGTGGGCGGCTGAAGGGCCGCAACATTGCATCTCCTACGACGCAGGCGATTCGTCCCACCGCGGACCGGCTGCGCGAGGCGCTGTTCAACATTCTGATCCATGCCTATGACAATCCGGTGCAGGATGCCCGCGTGCTCGACCTGTTCGCCGGCACCGGCGCGCTCGGCATCGAGGCGGTGTCGCGCGGGGCGGGCTTCACGCTGTTCGTCGACAACGGCGCCGAGGCGCGCGCGCTGTTGCGCAACAATGTCGAGGCGCTGGGGCTCGGCGGCACCACCAAAGTCTATCGCCGCGATGCCGCCAATCTCGGCCCGGCGCATCCGGTCGAGCCATTCTCGCTCGTCTTCCTCGATCCGCCGTACCGCATGAAGCTCGCCGAAAAGGCGCTGGCCTCGTTGCGCGACGGCGGCTGGCTGACGCCGGACGCTTTGCTGGTGGTGGAGGAGGCCAAGAGTGCCGAGTTCAAGGCGCCCGAGCGCTTTGAAGAACTCGAACGCCGCGCCTATGACGATACCGAGTTCACTTTTCTGCGAATTATTTGATCCCGAAGCCAGCGACACATCAGGGCCGTTAAACTTGGCTCGGACCTTTTTCGAACGAAGTCGTTTCTGGTTCGCGTTAAATCGCGAAACAAGCAGAAAATGGACGGTTCTGCTTAGAGCAGAACTGAGGGCGGCGCTGGCTCGCTCGCCATCATTGTAACATCATATCGTTCGATCGAAGAACATGGTCGTGCCGCCGGATTTCAAACGATAGATCTGTGCTGGACGATTGCTTGCGCGCCGCATCTCCCCTTGTATAGGTTCCACGAAATCAGCTTCTGCCATGCGCTTGCGAAAAGCCGACTTGTCGATACGACGACCGAGGATTTGCTCGTAGACGGACTGCAATTCGCTCAGTGTAAATGCGGCGGGCAGAAGATGCACAGGCAATGTTGAATATTCGACCTTGTTCCTGATCCGGGTTAGCGCCGCGCGAACGATATCGGCATGGTCGAACGCGACAGCCACCTCCGTCGTGTCACCTCTGACAGGCCACCAAGCGAAATCGGCGCTGTACTCTTCACGCGAACGAACGTCATCGGCCGAGATCAAGGCCACATAGACGACGCTCACGGTCCAGCCTCGTGGATCTCGTGTGGCGTTCCCTATCGTCTGCAACTGCTCCAGATATGGCGTCTCGATACCCGTTTTCTCGGTCAGCACGCGGCGCGCGGTGGTTTCAATATCGAGATCCTCGTCGACATGAATCCATCCGCTTGGGAGCGCCCACTGACGAGCAAATGGTTCGGCAGAACGCCGAATGAGCAAGACTTCGAGGCCGGCCTGCGACAGCGCAAAAATCGCCAGATCGACCGAGACGATCGGCCTCGCATGGTTTTCATCCAAATTCATGGCCCAGCCTAATCAGTCTCCTTCTTAGTGTAAATTAAAAACTATCTTAATTGACAATATACAATAAGTGGTATTTTTTACTTCTGGCCGGTGCCCGGCTGCCAAACCACAGGGAGGCGGACATGTTAGGTTTTCGTTTCGTCAAGACGCAGCCAACCCAGTATGTGATCCAGTACAGGAACGGTCGGCCCAGCCGAGAGGGTGCCGGGCTGGCATTTTGGTACTTCGCGCCATCCGCCTCGATCGTCGTGGTGCCAACGGCGAGCGTGAACGAGCCCTTTATCTTCCCGGAAGTTACCGCTGATTTCCAGGAGGTCACGATACAGGGCCAGATCACCTTTCGGGTTGCGGATCCGCACCGAACGGCGAAGCTTCTCAATTTCACGCTGGATTCCAAGGGCGGCTATATCTCCGAGGATCCCCAGAAGCTCTCCCAGCGTCTGATCGGGCAGGTTCAGGTCGCCATGCGTGCCGAGGTGCAGGCGTTGACCCTCAAGGAAGTTCTTGCGTCAGGACAGGCGCTAGTCGGCCGGGTCGCAGAACAGTTGCAAACCCATCCAACGGTGGAGGCGCTTGGCCTGGAGTTGCTTGGCCTCTCGCTGCTCGCTGTCAAACCAAAGCTCGAAACGGCCAAGGCTCTTGAGGCGGAAGCCCGTGAGGCGCTGCTGCGCCGTGCTGACGAGGCCGTGTATTCGCGCCGTAATGCTGCTGTGGAGCAAGAGCGCATGATCAAGGAGAATGAACTGGCCACCGAGATTGCGGTCGAAAACAAGAAGAGGCAGGTACGCGAAGCACAGATGGACGCGGAGCGTTCGGTCCAGGAACGAAGGCTGCAAATGGAGCGCGAGCAAATGTCCGGAAGGATCGAGCTTGAGGAGCAGAATAAGGCACTGGTTGCCCTGGCATCGCTCAACTCGCGCGAAGAGGCGGAAACCAAGGCTGCGAACGTTGCAGCAATGATGCGCTCCTTCGGCGGCTCGGACCCCAAGATCCTTCAGGTGCTGGCTTCCGTCGGTATGGATGCAGGACAGCTTATGGCGCTCGCCTTCGGGGATTTCGCTGACAATGCTGCCAAAATTGGACAGCTCAACGTATCGCCAGACCTGCTAAGGGAAATGATACGTCCAGAGGCATCCCGGTGACGCCATGGACGCTTCAGACACCCGCAAGATCGTTCTGATTATTCGTCCAACCCGGCTTGACGAACTGATCACACGGTTCAACACCGTCCAGCAGGCCCAATTTTATGTGGAGCATCTCGGTGCCGACTTCGGGGATTATCTGACCGAACACAGCCAGTACCGCGCCGCCACGGGTGAAGTCGAAGCCATTCTGAGAACTGTCGGACGGGTTCAGCGTGTCGACCGACAGTACCTTGGTAATTTTATTTTCGGGGCTGATGATATCGTGGTGGTCCTGGGCCAGGACGGTTTGGTGGCGAACACACTCAAATATCTGGACCGCCAACACGTGGTAGGCGTGAACCCCGATCCAAAGCGGTGGGACGGCGTGCTGCTGCCATTTTGCTCGGGGGATCTGCGCAAGGTCATGCTCGAGGAGATTGCTAACCGCCGACCGATACGGCGGGTGACAATGGCCAAGGCCTCGCTCAATACCGGCTCAGTGCTCTACGCAGTCAACGATCTTTTCATTGGTCCACGCAGCCACGTTTCGGCCCGTTATACAATCAAGGTCGGTGATCGCGAGGAGCGTCAATCTTCCAGCGGAATCATCGTCTCGACGGGCATGGGGTCGACAGGCTGGCTGAAGAGCCTGTATGCGGGCTGGACAGCCGCGGCGGACACCTTCGGAACGGAGATGCCGGCGCGGGCTCCTGATGCCTCATTTCCCTGGGATGCCAATTTTCTTAATTTTTTTGTTCGTGAGCCTTTCCCCAGCAAAACGACGGGCGCCTCCCTCGTGGTTGGCCGAATTATTCCGCAAAATCCCGTAACCATCGTTTCCGAGATGGCTGAACATGGTGTTATTTTCAGCGATGGCCTCGAGATTGACTTCCTTGAATTCAATGCCGGTACCCAGGCCACGATCGAAGTTGCTGAACGTGTGGGGCTCTTGGTTGCTTGACAGATGGGTTTGTCAGGTGACCGAGAGGTCCCACTATGACGAATGAGCAGGAAAATATCGATGTCTACCTATCCGAACTATACTTGGGATCACGTCCATATTCGCACGCCCGACGTCCAGGCGATGGCGCAGTGGTTCGCCGACACGCTGGGCGCCGAGATCGTGCGGGGACCGGCGCGGACCGACATCAAGCTCGGCGGCGGCATCATCTTCCTCGCGGAAGCCCCTTCAAGCGTCAACCCGCCGCCGGTGACGCCGTATCAGGGTCTCGATCACATCGGCCTGGCGGTGAAGGACATCGATACGGTTGCTGCGTCCTTGAAGGCGAAGGGTATCGAGTTCACGAAGGAGCCGACCACGATCCGCCCGGGCGTGCGGGTGTGCTTCATCCGCGGGCCGCTCGGCATCTCGATCGAGCTGCTGGATCGCGACGCGAAGTATCAGTGAGCTGATCGCGCAACAAACACCTCCGTCATCCTGAGGTGCCGTCGCTCTTGCGACGGCCTCGAAGGATGGCCGCGAGCGCCGGAAATCGTCGCCGCATCCTTCGAGGTGCGCCCTGCGGGCGCCCACCTCAGGATGACGACGGGGAGCTATCTTCTCCCGAACAGCTTCTCGATGTCGCTGAGCTTCAGTTCGACATAGGTCGGGCGGCCGTGGTTGCACTGGCCGGAGTTCGGCGTGTCTTCCATCTCGCGCAATAGCGCGTTCATCTCTTCCGGCTTCAGCCGTCGTCCCGAACGCACCGAGCCGTGGCAGGCCATGGTGGCCGCGACGTGCATCAGCCGGCGCTCCAGCGGCAGCGCCTCGTCCCATTCCGCCATGTGCTCGGCCAGATCGCGCAGCAGCGATCCGGCATTGGTCTTGCCGAGCAGCGACGGCGTCTCGCGCACCGCGACCGCCCCCGGCCCGAAGGAATCGATCGCCAGGCCGAAGCCGGCCAGTTCTTCCGCGCGGTCGAGCAACTGCTCGACAGTCGCCTCGTCCATCTCGACGATCTCCGGGATCAGCAGCAATTGCCGCTGCACGCCGTTCGCGGCAATCGACGCCTTCAGCCGCTCATAGACGATGCGCTCATGCGCGGCGTGCTGGTCGACCACGATCATGCCGTCGCGAGTCTGCGACACGATGTAGTTCTCGTGCAATTGCGCGCGCGCGGCGCCCAGCGGCCGGTCGATCAGGTCGTTGTTCGGCGCCGCCTCTAAGCGCATGTCGGCGGAAGGCCCGCCCACGTCGAAGGCAGCTTGTCCTGGCTCGGCGAGCGCCGCCGAGCCATCGAAGGAGGGCATCGGGCCGACGGGATAGGACGGCGATTGCCGCCAGTCCCAGTTGGCGTCCCGCCGCGGCGGAAAGTTCGGCGAAAAATTCGGTCGGAAGGAATCCAGCACCGCGCCGTCACTATTAGCAGCCGTGCGGCGGCCCTCGCGGGCCAGGCCTTCCTTCAGCGCATGCACGATCAGCCCGCGCACCAAGCCGGCATTGCGGAAGCGCACCTCGGTCTTGGCCGGATGCACATTGGCATCGACCTCCTGCGGGTCCAGCGTCACGAACAAAGCCACTATTGGATGGCGATCGCGCGGCAGATAGTCGGAATAGGCGGCGCGCACCGCGCCGATGATCAGCTTGTCGCGCACCGGGCGGCCGTTGACGAACAGGTATTGCCCGAGCGCGTTCGCCCGCGTCAGCGAGGGGGCGGCGGCAAAGCCCTCGACCATCACGCCTTCGCGCGCGCTGCGGACCTCGATGGCGCTGAGGCGAAACTCCGCACCCAGAATGTCGCCGAGCCGGGTCAATTGCCCGGCCGGGCCGGGGAGTGCGGCGGCCCAGGTCACGGGCGCGCGCTCCTCGCCGGCCATCGAGAAGGCGACGTCCGGCCGCGCCATCGCGAGTCGCCGCACGACTTCACGAATGGCTTCCGCCTCGGTGCGATCGGTCTTGAGAAATTTCAGCCGTGCGGGCGTGGCATAAAAGAGATCGCTGACCTCGACGCGGGTGCCCTGGCTCAGCGCCGCCGGCACGATCGGGGATTTGTCGCCGGCGTCGACATGGAGCGACCAGGCGTGGGGCTCCGAGGCATGCCGCGTCGTGATGCCCAATCGCGCCACCGAGCCGATCGAGGGCAGCGCCTCGCCTCGGAAGCCGAGCGTGCGGATCGCCAGGAGGTCCTCGTCGTCGAGCTTGGACGTGGCATGGCGGTCGGTGGCAAGCGAAAGGTCGGCATGGGTCATGCCGGCGCCGTCGTCGGTGATGCCGATCCGCCTGCGGCCGCCGCCGTCCGTGAAGATGTCGATCCTCGTCGCGCCGGCGTCGATCGCGTTCTCGACCAGCTCCTTCACCACGCTGGCCGGCCGCTCCACTACTTCGCCGGCGGCGATGCGGTTGACGATGGTTTCGGGCAGCTGGCGGACGGGCATGGTTCGACTCGGGAACTGGGAGAGTCAATTTAGGCGGTATGGCCGGGCAAAGGGAGGGCCGGCGGCGATCTCTCCCCGGTGTTATCGCGCCCCGTTCCGTGCGCCGAACACAGCGAATTTATTGTGACGGCGCACGACCGGGTATATCGTTTGGAAAAGCTCTAAAAACGTCAGGGAAACGCCATGTGCACGCTGTTCGCCCACCAGCCGTCGCGCGACTACGAGTCGCAAACCCGCTCCTTGCGGATTGGCGGTCATTGCACCTCGATCCGGCTCGAGATGGCGTTCTGGGACACGCTGGAGGAAATCGCCGCCCAGCAGGGGCTCAGCCTCGCCAAATTCTGCACCATGCTGCACGACGAGGTGCTCGATCACCGCGGCGAGGTCAGCAACTTTGCCTCCTTGCTGCGCTGTTCATGCCTGATCTACCGCGCGCGCGCCGCGATGCCCGCGGCCTTCGACCCCGCGCAGATGATGGCTGCGGCGGAGTAGGAAAGCGCGCTTTTTACCCTCGCCCGCTTGCGGGAGAGGGTGGATCGGACACGCGTCGCGTGTTCGAGACGGGTGAGGGCGGCAGCGAGCCCGTGGCTTCCCCTCACCCGAAGCCTCGCTGACGCGAGGCTCCGACCTCTCCCGCAAGCGGGAGAGGTGAAGGAAGAGCGCTTCATATCTCCTTCTTCTGCATCGCGCCGGCGATGTGGTCGGCCTGGCGGATCGCCAAAGCGACGATGGTCAGGGTCGGGTTGCACGCCGCACCCGACGTGAACTGGCTGCCGTCGGAGACGAACAGGTTCTTGATGTCGTGGCTCTGGCCGAACTTGTTGACGACGCCGTCGCGCGCTTTGGCGCTCATCCGGTTGGTGCCCATGTTGTGGGTGCTCGGATAGGGCGTGGTCGGATAGGTCACGGTGGCGCCGATCGCCTCATAGACCGCCGCGCCCTGTCGGTAGGCGTGGTCGCGCATCGCGATGTCGTTGGGGTGGTCATCGTAATGCACGCTGGCCACCGGCATGCCGAACTTGTCCTTGGCCTTCGGATCGAGCGTGATGCGGTTGGTTTCCTGCGCCATGTCCTCGCCGACCAGCCACATCCCGGCCATCCGCGGATATTGCTCCATCGCGCTGGTGAATGGCCGGCCCCAGGCGCCGGGATTGAGGAACGCCGCCATGAACGGGAGGCCGAGCGACAAGGTCTCCATCTCGTAGCCGCCGAGGAAGCCGCGTGACGGGTCATGCCGCGCTTCGTCGCGGATAATGCCGGCCATGGTGGTGCCGCGATACATGTGCACCGACTTCTCGAACGCGGCATAGACGCTGCCGGTCATATGCCGCATGTAGTTGCGGCCGACCTGGCCGGAGGAGTTGGCGAGGCCGTCGCTGAACATGTTCGAGGCGCTGTTGAGCAGCAGGCGCGGGCTCTCGATCGAGTTGCCGGCCACCGCGATGATGCGGGCGCGCTGACGCTGCGTCTTGCCGGCCTCGTCGGCGTAGACCACCGCGGTGACCTTGCCGGAGGCGTCGTGCTCGATCTTCAGCGCCATGCAGCCCGGCCGTACTTCGAGATTGCCGGTGGCTTCGCCCTTGGGAATTTCGGTGTACAGCGTCGACCACTTGGCGCCGGACTTGCACCCCTGGAAGCAGAAGCCGATCTGCTGGCAGGCGCCGCGGCCGTCGCGCGGCTCGCTGTTGATCGCCATGCGGCCGGTATGGACATCCTTGTAGCCGACCTTCTTGGCGCCGGCCTCCATGACCTTGTAGTTGTTGTTGCCGGGCAGGCCGGGGATGTTGTTGGTGCGGGTCACGCCCATCTTGTTTTCGGCCTTGGCGTACCACGGCTCCAGCTCGGCGAGCGTGAGCGGCCAGTCCAGCAGGTTGGCGCCGGGCACGGCGCCATAGATCGTGCGGGTGCGGAATTCATGCTCGTCGAAGCGCAGCGACGCGCCGGCCCAGTGCACGGTGGAGCCGCCGACCGACTTGACGATCCAGGCCGGCAGGTTGGCGAAGTCTTTCGCGACGCGCCAAGAACCAGAGGTGGTGCGCATGTCGGTCCAGGCGAGCTGCGTGAAGCTCTCCCATTCGTTGTTGACGAAGTCCTGGATTTCGTTACGCGCACCGGCCTCCAGGATCACCACCTTGATGCCCTTCTGCGCCAGTTCGTTGCCGAGCGTGCCGCCGCCGGCGCCGGAGCCGACAATTACTACCACGCCATCGTCATTGAGATCGAATTTAGCCATGCTGTATCCTCCCAACCAATTGTTGCGCGATGTCGTTCAGGCTTTCGGCAGCCAGTCGATGTCGTTGAAGCCGCGCTTGATGTAGCCGCCATGTTCGGCCGAGGAGCCCTCGTAGCCAAATTTCGGCCACAGCTGCTCCTGGTTGTAGAGCGACACCACGAGGTCGCCGCGCAAGGTCATGAAGAACGCGGTCTGCTCGATGCCCTGCAGCAGCACGACGCGGTCGGCCTCCCACGGCACCTGCGCATAGGCGACCTTGTGGCGGTCCTTGGCGTCGGCATCGAGCCGGCGCACGCCGTCTTCCAGCATCGCCTTGACGGCTGGTTCGGCGGCGGCCTTGCCATCCCATGGCTTGATGGCGGTGATGTAGTAGCTGTCGCCGAGGAAATCGTGCGGATAGATGTCGCGCGCGACCTTTACCATGGTCTTCAGCGTGGCGGGCGCAAGCGCGGTGGCGTCGGCGGCCCAGGCGTCCTCGATGCCGGCGGCGCCGATGGCGGCGACCACCGGCACGGCGGTCGCTGCGCCCTGCAGAAAGATCCGGCGGCTGTACTGGCCGCGTCGATCGACTTCTCTCATGTGATCCTCCCTGAATAGTTCCTGGTTGTTGTAATTTTCGTCTTATCCGAAACGCCCGCCCTTCTCGATCACCTCGATCTTGTAGCCATCGGGATCGCTGACGAAGAAGAACCGCGCCATGGTGCGGCCGTCATGCTTGAAGTCGCGCAGCGGTCCCGGCGAAAGTCTTTCGCTTTCGAAGCGCGCGTGCTCGGCATCGACGTCGTCGACGACGACGGCGAGATGGCCGTAGCCGTCGCCGATTACATAGGGCTCCTTGCGGTCGAAATTCACCGTCAGTTCCAGCTCGAACGGCGACGAGGGGTGGCGCAGATAGATCAGCGCGAAATCCGGCCACGCCAGTCGCTCGGCGATTTCAAGACCGAAGGCGCGGACGTAAAAATCCAGCGCCCGGGTTTCGTCAAGCACGCGGATCATCGAATGCACAGGCTTGGCCATTCAGTTCAGTCCCTTGAGATAGTTAATCACGGCGGCGCGAATCTCCGGCTTCGACTGGCGGTAGGCCATGCTGCTGCCGGCGACGACCGCCTGCGGATTGGTGAGCCAGGCATCGAGCCGGCTTTCGTCCCAGACGAAATGCGCCTGCGCCAGCGCCGGCGAGTAGCGAAAGCCGTCCTGCTTGCCGGCCTCGCGGCCGACGACCTTGTGCAAGGCCGGTCCCTGACGCGGCGGGTCGCTCAGATTGGTGGTGTGACAGGTGGCGCATTGCTGCTTGAACAAAGCGGCGTCATCGAGCGGCTTGGCCGATGGCAGCGCCATCTGCGCGACGGCCACGTCGATCGTCAGCACTGCGCTGAGAAATGTCAGCATCGTCGGAAAGAGGGTGCGCCGCATCATGATATCACCGTTCATGGCGCAGAGCCTAGGTCGCGGCGCGACCGCAGTGGTAGTAGCGGGCTGTTGTCGGAGCGAACAAACCAGCGTCGGCCGGCGGGGGCTTCGCCGCATATATGACGCAGCCGGGCAAACCGTCGCGCAATGACCGCATCCTGTCTGCACTGCGGACACATGCGGGGACTTCCTTGAGCCTTGCGTCGCCCGCAAGACATGCTCGTGCGATCGACGGTCCCGCCACCGGTGGGCGGCGCAATTTCTGCGGCACTGTCCTCGCGCGACCAACCCAGGAGAATCGAATGAAGATTGTGAAAACTTCGGCGATCGCCTTTACGCTTTCGGCCATGCTGGCCGGCCCTGTTCTGGCGCAGGGCGCCGGATCGACAACGCCACCCTCAGGGATGACGCAGCAGGGCGGCGCCATGCAGCGCGGCCCGGCCGGAGGCGCCGACACCGAAATGAATGCCCAGACGCCCGGCGCCAAGGCGGGGGCTGCGACCAAGGGCACGGTAGGCTCCGGCAGCGGCGGAACGGCGCGCGGCACGGCCGGCGCGACAGGCCGAGCGGCGCCGGAGGCTGCGCCCAACGGACTCGACGCCGGCGGTGCCGCATCGACGACCAAACGCCATTAGCGCGATCTGACGCCAGGATGGCTCGCGGCCAACGCGAGCGCGACCACGGCCCTTCCGCAAGGAAGGGCCGTTTTCGAATGCTACGTCAGTCGTCGTAACCGCCGGAGCCGCGCTTCGACTTGACGTCGCTGCGGCGCTTCTTGCCTTCCAGCCGGCGGGTCTTCGAGCCCAAAGTCGGCTTGGTCGGCCGCCGCGTCACGGGGCGGAACGCGGCCTCGGCCAGCAGTTCGGTGAGCCGCTCGATGGCGTCGGCGCGGTTACGATCCTGGGAGCGGAAGCGCTGGGCGTGGATCACGATCACGCCGTCCTTGGTCATGCGCTGGCCGGCCGCGACGCGCAGCCGGATCGCCATGTCCTCGGGGATATCCAGCTTGCGGCTGTCGAAGCGCAGTTGCGCCGCGGTCGAGACCTTGTTGACGTTCTGCCCGCCGGGACCCGACGCGCGCACGAACGTCACCTCGATGTCGTCCTCGTCGATGGAAAGATTTCGCGCGATCCGCAGCATGGGGCACCAAAGCGATCTCCGGGACGGGAATCGGCAAATCGCATAATATCGGATTTGGCGTAGTTTTGCTTTGCCGAAGCACACTCCCCGTCATCCTGAGGCGCCCGCCGTCTTCGGCGGGCCTCGAAGGATGGAGGCGGGCGCTGAGGTTGCGGCCATCCTTCGAGGCGCGCATGAAGTATGCGCGCGCCTCAGGATGACGGCGGTGGTGGGGTAACTTCTGAACTCAGTTCGCCTTCGGTGCCACCGCGGTCGGTGCCACGGCGGCCTGCGGGGCGCGGCCGACGACGACGGTGAGCAGGCCGTCGCCCCAGATATTCTTCGCTGCGGCCTTCGCCTGGTCGAGCGTAACGGCATCGACCACGGCGTTGCGCTTCTCGATGTAGTCGATCGGCTGCTTGTCGATCTGGTACTGCAGCAGCGCGGTGGCCAGCTTCGAGGAAGAGTCCAGCGCCAGCATCTGCGAGCCCTTGAGATAGGATTTGGCCTCGTCGAGCTCGATCTGCGTGGGGCCTTCCTCGGCCATCCGCTTGACTTCCGAAGCGACGGTGTCGACGGTTTCGGTGGCGCGGTCGGCGCGGGTTGCCGTATTGCCGATGTAGATGCCGGAATGCTGCATCCACAGCAGCGAGCCCGACACGCCATAGGCCAGGCCGCGCTTCTCGCGCACTTCGTGATAGAGCCGCGACGACAGCGTGCCACCGCTGAGGATGTGGTTGACGATATAGGCCGCCATGAAGTTCGGGTCGTCGCGCTTGATGCCGGGCGAGCCGAACGTCACTACCGTCTGCGGCACGTCGAGCGTGACGGACACTTTCTGCGGCGGCTTGCTCGCGACGATTTCGGGGACCGGCACCAGATCGGCCTTCGCCGGCAACCCGCCGAAGGTCTGGTCGAGCAACTTGCCGAGCGTGTCGGGATCGACGTCACCGACCACCGCGATCTTCAGCGTGTCCTTCGCGATGATGCGGCTCTTGTAGGCCTTGATGTCGTCGACGGTGATGGTCGGCACGCTTTGCAACGTGCCATTCGACGGCCGGCTGTAGGGATGGCTGCCGAACGCCACTTCGAGGAATTTGCGGCTGGCGATCGAGCTCGGATTGCTGCTCTCGCGGCGCAGATTGGATAGCACCTGGTTACGGATGCGCTCGACGTCGACGGCGTCGAAACGCGGCTGCGACAGCGACAGCCGCAACAGATCGAAGGCCTCGTCGCGGTGGTCCTTCAGCATCCGCAGCGAGCCGCGAAACGCGTCGCGCTGCGCGTTGTAGCTGAGCTCGATGGCGCGGCGCTCCAGCCGCTCGTGAAAGGTCTTGGAGTCCAGGTCGGCCGCGCCCTCGTCCATCAGGCTGGCGACCATGTTGGCGGTGCCGGGCTTGTCGGCCGGGTCCTGCGCCGCGCCGCCGCCGAAGGCATATTCCATCGCGATCAGGGGCACGGTGGCGTCCTGCACGAACCACGCCTCGATGCCGCCCGGCGACACCAGGCGCTGGATCTTGGCCGCGGCAAGCGAGGGGGCGGCGGTGAGGCCGGCGAAGGCGACCGTGGTGACGAAAGCTAGCGCCGCGCGGCGGGTGAGGCGGATCATGTTCACGAGCGCTTCTCCTCGCGCTTCGGCGCGGTGTCCTTGATCAGATAGCCGGTGACCGAACGTTTCTTGTCGAGCCATTTTTGCGCGGCATCGCGGACCTGTGCGGCGGTCACCGCCTTAACGCGGTCCGGCCAGCTGCGGATGTCCTCGACGGACAGCCCGGTGGTGAGCGCCGCGCCATACCAGCGCGCCAGCGTGGCCTGGTTGTCCTGCGCGTAGATCGCCTCGGCCACCAGCTGGGTCTTGACGCGTTCGAGGTCGGCGGCAGGCACCGCGTTGGTGGCGACCTCACCGATCACGGCATCGATCGTCTTTTCGATGTCGGCGAATTCGACGCCGGGGCGCGGGGTCGCCGAGATCATGAACTGCGAGTTATCGAGTGCGGTGCCCTGATAGCCGGCGCCGGCATTGATCGCGAGCGGCTTGTCGATCACCAGCGCGCGGTACAGGTACGAATTGCTGCCGCCGCCGATCAACTGGGCGAGCACGTCAAGCGCGGGGCTTTCGCCGGCCGCGGCAGTGGTGGCGGACGGCACCAGGTAATAGCGGCGCAGGCTGTTCTGCTCGACGCGGGGATCGGCCAGCGTCACGGTGCGCGGACCGGCGGGCTCCGGCTCCTTCGGGCGGATGCGCGGCGCGCCGATCGCCGGCTGTGCCGGAATCGCGCCATAGGTGCGCTCGATGGTCGGCCGGATCTCGGTGGCGTCGACGTCGCCGGCGATCACCAAAGTGGCGTTGTTCGGGGCGTAGAAGCGCTTGTAGAAGGCCAGCGCGTCCTCGCGGTCCAGCTTCTCGATCTCGGAGTGCCAGCCGATCACTGGGCGACCGTAGGGATGGTTGAGATACAGCGCCGCCATGATCTGCTCGGACAGACGCGCGTCCGGGCTGTTGGCGACGCGCATGTTGTATTCTTCCAGCACGACGTCGCGCTCCGGCAGCACGTTCTCGTCCTTGAGCACGAGGCCGGTCATGCGGTCGGCCTCGAACTCCATGATCGTGGCGAGCTTGTCGCGCGGCACGCGCTGGAAGTAGCCGGTATAGTCGGTGGAGGTGAAGGCGTTCTCGTTGCCGCCGATCCGCAGCACGGTCTGCGAGAATTCGCCGACCGGGTGTTTGGCGGTGCCCTTGAACATCAGATGTTCGAGGAAATGCGCGAGGCCGGATTTGCCTGGGGTCTCGTCGGCCGAGCCGACCTTGTACCAGACCATCTGCGTGACCACGGGGGTGCGGTGGTCGGGGATCACCACGACCCGCATCCCGTTGCCCAGCGTGAAGGTGGCAGGCGGCGGCGCGGTGATGGTCTGCGCGCCGGCGGGCGCGAGGGTGAACAGAAGCGCCAGCGCCGCGGCGGAGCGCACGGCCAATCGGGATGTGGGGGTCATGACGGGGCTAATGGCTCCTCGGCAGCAGAGAAATGTCGGCCAACCCTTTTCAGGTGTTGGCCGATCACGGGCAATTCAAGGGGTACGGAACGAACAGTCACGCCGTAGCGGCGCCCGATAGGCTCACGGCTGCGGCTTGTCGCTCATGATGTTGCGTTCGGACGCATTGCGCAGGACTTCCTTCGGCCCGGTGCCATAGGCGTAGCCGGAGGCCGGCGTCTGATAGCCGACCGGCGGCTGGGTCAGCGACTCGCGCGTCGGCTCGCCCTTGAATTCGGCGGTCTCGCCCTTGTTGCTGCTGCCGAACAGGTTCTTGAACAGCCCGCCGGAATAGCCGAGCTGCGAGGGGCTCAACACGATGTTCTTGTTGGGATCGCCGGGAATGGAGCTTTCGGAAACGGTGGGCCTGGAGCGCTGCAGCTCCATTTCCTTCGGGGTCAACGAGCGGGGGTAATCGCGCGGGTCGCCCTTCGGGGCCAGACGGGCCTGGCGCGCGGCGTTGCGCTGCTGGACGTCGGGGTCCTTCGGCCAGTTCGGCACGTTGGCGGGGGTGGCATCCGGCGGCGGCAGCGTGATCTTGGGCGGTACCACCAGCGGCGAGCGCTCGCGGTAGTCGATGCCCTGGTTTTCCATGTTGGTGCCGCCAAGGCCCGACATGATGTTCTTGATAACCTTGTCTTCGAACGACGAGTCGTCTTCCTCGTCCGCGGCGCGGGCGACGCCGGCCGACATCACCAGGCCGATACCGAGCATCGCGACCGCCAGCCGCAGGTTGCGCTTCAGTCCGTTGGAAGGGTGCACCAATGAGACGCTCGTGTTGGTCTCGCGCATCGGGTTCATCCTGTTCAAATGTCTCGCGGATCGCCGTTTCCGGCGCAGTCCGCTCGCTTCGCCCTTGGGGTTCGTATCGGCCGTGATCAGGGCGCTTTTGCGGCGGGGACGTTGAAGAAGGAGTCATACAGCAGGGCGCCAACCCCGGCAACGATGGCGACATCGGCGAGGTTGAACACGTACCAGTTGTAGGTCTTGCCGGCGATTTCGACGTGCAGCAGGGCGAAATCGACCACCGCACCCCACGCAAAGCGGTCGATCGCATTGCCGATCGCGCCGCCGATGATCAGCCCGAGCGCGACGGTGGCCAGTTTGGTCTGCGACTTGGCCATCCAGACCGCCAGCGCCACCACCGCGAGCGCCTTGACGGCAATCAGCACCGCCTGGCCGGTGGGGCCGGAATCGGAAAACCAGCCATAGGAGATGCCGGTATTCCAGGCCAGCACCAGGTCGAAGAACGGCGTCACCGCCACCGCGCCGCGGCGGGAAATGTCGAACACATACAAGAGCCAGAGCTTCGACGCCTGATCGAGCACCAGGGTGGCGAGCGCGGCCAGGATGCCGGTGCGAAGGGCAGGGGAGGTCGTCATGCCGCCGCCCGCCCACAACGCCGTGTCGTCCCCGCTAAAGCGGCGACCCATACACGCTGTCGAAACAATCCGGGCGAAAAAGACATGGCGAACCCTGAGCCCGAACCGGGAGGACGGAGGCTATGGATCCCCGCTTTCGCGGGGACGACGATGAACTTGGCGGGCGGCGACGATCGCTAGCCGACGCCCAGTTTCTTCCATTCGCGCAACGCCGCAGCATCCCGCGGGGTGACGTCGGGATATTCCTTGTCCTCGCCCACCGTAGGCAGGATCTTCCAGGACCGCGCGCATTTGGTGCCGATGGCCTTCTCGACCACGACCGCGACGCCTGGCACGTCATGCAGCGCGAAGGCACCTTCCGGCGCGTCGTCATTGGTCATCATGGCATTCGACGTGATGAACACTTCGGCCAGATCGATATCGGCGAGCACTGCGAAGATCGCGGGATCGTTGACGTAGACCAGCGGCGAAGCTTCCAGCGAGGAACCGATCCGCTTGGCGGCGCGCTCGACTTCCAGCGCCCCGGTGACGACACGGCGGACGTCGCGGATCGAGGCCCACTTCACGGCGAGTTCGTCGTTGCGATAGGCGCCAATCCCTTCCGGAAACTCGGTGAGATGCACGGATGGCTCGGCATCCGGCCGGTACATCCGCCAGGCTTCTTCCGCGGTGAAGGACAGGATCGGCGCCAGCCATTTCAGGATCGCATTGCACAGCAGGTCGATGGTGGTGAGTGCGGCCTTGCGCGCCAGCGACGACGGCGCGTCGCAATACAGCGTGTCCTTGCGGATGTCGAAATAGAACGCCGACAGTTCGGTGTTCATGAAGGTCGACAGCGAGGCGACCACAGTCTTGTAGTCGTAACCGGTATAGGCCTCGCGCACGACGGCGTCCTGAACCGCGAGCTGGTGCAGCATCAGCCTTTCGAGCTCCGGCATGTCGGCGAAGGCGACCGCGTCTTCCGGCTTGTAGTGGGCGAGCGTGCCGAGCATCCAGCGGATCGAGTTGCGCAGCTTGCGATAGGTCTCGATCGTGGTCTTGAGGATTTCCGGGCCGATGCGCTGGTCGTCGGCATAGTCGGTGGCGCAGACCCAGAGCCGCAAAATGTCGGCGCCGGACTGCGCGATCACCTTCTGCGGTTCGACGGTGTTGCCGACCGATTTCGACATCTTGCGGCCGTTCTCGTCGAGCGTGAAGCCGTGCGTCAGCACGACGTCGTAAGGCGCGCGGCCGCGGGTGCCGCAGCTCTCCAGCAGCGACGACTGGAACCAGCCGCGGTGCTGGTCGGAGCCTTCCAGATACATCACGGTGTCCGCGCCGCCATCGACCTTGCGGTGGATGCCGGCAAGGCCCGGGAAGTGCACGGGGTCTTCCAGCACGAAGGCATGGGTCGAGCCTGAATCGAACCAGACGTCGCAGATATCGTCGACCTTCTTCCAGGTTTCGTTCGACAGCGTGCCGAGGAAACGCTCGCGCGCGCCTTCGGCATACCACGCGTCCGCCCCTTCGGCCTCGAAGGCGTCGGCGATGCGCTTGTTGACGGCGGCATCATTCAGCAGCTCGGCGGAGCCGTCGCCCTTCTCGCGCACGAACACCGCGATCGGCACGCCCCAGGCGCGCTGCCGCGAGATCACCCAGTCGGGCTTGGTGTTGATCATGCCGTTGATACGGTTCTGGCCCATCGGCGGCACCCACTGCGTGGCCTTGATGGCCTCGCGTGCGCGATGGCGCAGCGTGTCAGCGGGCTTGGCGACGCCGTCGTCGCGGATGTCCTTGTCCATCGCGATGAACCACTGCGGCGTGTTGCGATAGATGATCGGCTTCTTGGAGCGCCAGGAATGCGGATACTGGTGCTTGAGGCGCGAGCGCGCCAGCAGCATGCCGGCGGCCATCAGAGCCTTGATGACGGCCTCGTTGGCGCCGCCCTTCTCGCCCTTGTCGTTGATGACGCGCTCGCCGACGAAGCCCGGCGCCTGCTCGGTGAGCGCGCCGTTTTCATCCACCGTGTAGGGGATCACCGACGAGATGCCGCGCGCCTCGAGCTGGCGGCCGTTCGCCATCCAGGCCTCGAAATCCTCGCGGCCGTGGCCCGGCGCGGTGTGCACGAAGCCGGTACCGGTATCGTCGGTGACATGGTCGCCTTCGATCAGCGGCACGGTGAATTCATAGCCGCCACTGAGGCCGGCCAGCGGATGGCGGCATTCCAGCGCGTCGAGGATGCCGGCGTCGACATCGCCGCTCTTTTCATAGGCGGTAACGCGGGCCTGCTTGAACACGCTCTCGGCCAGCGCATCGGCGAGGATCAGCAGTTCGCCGGGCTTCACCCAGTTGTCTTCCGGCGCGTCGGTGACCTTGTAGAGGCCGTAGGAAATCTTGTTGGAGAACGAGATCGCGCGGTTGCCTGGCAGCGTCCACGGCGTGGTGGTCCAGATCACCACGGATGCTTTCGCCAGCCGGCCGAACTCGGCCTTGACCGGAAACTTCACCCACACCGTATCGCTCGTGTAGTCCTCGTACTCCACTTCGGCTTCGGCCAGCGCGGTCTTTTCCACCACGCTCCACATCACCGGCTTGGAGCCGCGGTACAGCGTGCCGTTAGCGGCGAACTTCATCAGTTCGCGGGCAATCTGCGCCTCCGCGAAGAAGTCCATGGTGGCGTAGCGGCCGTCCCAGTCTCCGACGATGCCGAGCCGCTTGAATTCGCTGCGCTGCACGTCGAGCCAGCGGCCGGCATAGGCGCGGCATTCCTGGCGGAATGCGACCATCGCGGCAGAATCCTTGAAGTCCGGCTTCGGCTTGCCCTTCGAGCGGTAGTTCTCCTCCTCGATCTTCCATTCGATCGGCAGGCCGTGGCAGTCCCAGCCCGGCACGTAATTAGAGTCGAAGCCGAGCATCTGCTGGCTCTTGGTGACGACGTCCTTGAGGATCTTGTTGAGCGCGTGCCCGATATGGATGTTGCCATTGGCGTAGGGCGGGCCGTCATGCAGCACGAATTTCGGCTTGCCCTTCGATTGCTTGCGCAGGGTGCCGTAGAGGTCGATCTCCTGCCAGCGCTCCAGCAGCTTCGGCTCGGCCTGCGGCAGGCCGGCGCGCATCGGAAACTCGGTCTGCGGCAAATAAAGCGTGCTGGAATAATCGTGGGCGTCGGACTTCGGTGCGTCGGATTTGGCGGGCTTGTCGGACATGAAAGGCTCTGGCTCGGCTGAAAAAGCGAGGAAACGCGCAAGATGCGCGGCGAACGGCAACGGTCCCGGTCTTGCGCCGAGCAAAGCTCAGGCGGAAGCCGGGCCGATAATGCGAGATATGGGCCGCCGTGCGAACATCGGCCCTCAATAGCAGCCGGATGGCGAAGCGCAAAGCCCTGTAGGCTCCGGCCGGCTGCGCTAGCCTGGGGGGCCCAGCTTCGGAAACGCCTCCGGCGCTGCGGCAAGGGCGGCGCGGGCGCGGGCGCTGTCGTCGTCCATCTGCCGGATCAAGGGCTCGATGCCGTCGAATTTCAACTCGCCGCGGAGAAAGGCGATGAAGGCGATGTCGAGCGTCTGGCCGTACAGGTCGCCTGCAAAATCGAACAGGAACACTTCCAGCAGCGGCGCGCCGTTGTCGAAGGTCGGGCGGCGGCCGAAGCTGGCCACCGCGTCGAAACGCTCGGCGCCGCGGCCGACCCGCACGGCATAGACGCCATGCCTGAGGCCGCAACTGTCGGGCAGGCGAATATTGGCGGTTGGGTAGCCGAGATCGCGGCCGAGCTTGCGGCCATGGATCACCTCGCCGGTGACGAACCACGGGCCGTCGAGCATGTTGGTGGCCTGGTCGATCTGACCCTCGGCCAGCGCCGCCCGGATCGCGCTGGAGGACACCGGGCGATCGGCAAAATCGACATGCGGCTGCACATCGACCTCGATGCCCAGTCGCGGCGCCTCGGCGACCAGCAGGCTGGGCGAGCCGATGCGGCCCTTGCCGAAATGGAAGTCGTAACCGACGGCAATGCCGCAGATGCCCAGCCGTTCGATCAGGTCATGGTGAATGAAATCCTGCGCCGGGGTGCCGGCGCGGCCCTGGTCGAAGGTCATGACGACGGCGCCGGCGAGCCCCGTCCCTGCCAGCAGCCGCAATTTGCCGGTCTCGTCGGTGAGCCGGAACTGCGGCGTATTCGGGCTGAAATAGCTGCGCGGATGCGGCTCGAACGTCACCGCCATCGCCGTGGTGCCCCGCAGCTTCGCCATGTCCAGCGCGGCCTGGATCACGGCGCGATGGCCGAGATGCACGCCATCGAAGTTGCCCATGGCGACCACGGTCCCGCGTGGAATGTCGGACAAGGGTGTGGAGTCGCGGATAACGGCAAAGCCAGGCGGCATGGGATGGATTCGCTTATGATCTGGAAACGGCGGGGCGGGCACGGGACGGTGGCGCGACGGCGGCGGCGAAGTCAAGCCGCCGGACACCGACACCTCCGCCGGACCGGTTACAGGCAACGTCAAAGGAGAGTTTTATGTCGATGTAACAGGGCCTTGCTTCAATTCAGCGAAACATTCGAGAGAACTGTTAAGGCGTTATTAACCACGCTTTGAGCGGTGCGGATCGATCGATCAATCCAATGGTTCTGGCGCTATGAGCGAAGCGCTAACCATCCTTGTCGAACAGGTTGAGGCGGTCGAGGAGGTCGTAAGCCCCCCGCGCAGCCCGGCGTCGCAACGCGATTCTCGACGCGTAAATGGCCCGTGAGGTCTATCGCAGGCGTCCGCCGCCGCGTCCGACCCGGCTGGATATGAACGCCTAGATCCCGAAACGGCCGCCATTGGGTACCCGACTGCGCGCCAAAGCGCTCTTCGGTGTCTCCGCACCATCGTAACTGCAACAATGAAATCAATATCTTCCGGATTAACGAGCTGTTTAATCGCAGCTGCTAATTCTGCAGACGGGCCGCAGCCAGCACGTTTGGCAGATGCTGCGCCCGGGCAAATTTGCTACCGGCAAATGTCCAGACCATGCACGTGTCGGTTTCAGGGGGAATGAAGATGGCGGTTGATTTGTCGATGACGGTGCTGGTGGTGGATGACTACAACACCATGATCCGTATCATTCGCAATCTTCTCAAGCAGCTCGGTTTCGAGCACATTGATGATGCTGCCGATGGTTCGGCGGCGCTGGAGAAGATGCGTACAAAGAAATATGGTCTGGTGATCTCGGACTGGAACATGGAGCCGATGACCGGCTACGACCTGCTCAAGGAAGTGCGCGCCGACGCCAACCTGTCGCAGACCCCGTTCATCATGATCACGGCCGAATCCAAGACCGAGAACGTGATTGCGGCCAAGAAGGCCGGCGTGAACAACTACATCGTCAAGCCGTTCAACGCTGCGACCTTGAAGACCAAGATCGAAGCCGTGTTCCCGGACAGCGTCCCGGCATAAGGCACTTTCTTCACCTCTCCCCGTTGGGGAGAGGTCGCAGCCGAGCGTCAGCTCGGCTTCGGGTGAGGGGCTGCCAGTGTTTCACTCGCGGGCCCCCCTCAGCCGTATCGAACGACCTTCGGTCCTTCGAGCCACCCTCTTCCCGCAGGCGGGGCGAGGGACGTAAGGCGCCGTCTGTTGCTTGTGCGCTACCACTTCAATTCGCGCATCAACGCCTTCGGCGGATGCCCGAACAGTTCCGTCACGGCCGCTTCTTCCATCTGCTCGATGCCTTCGAGCTCGCCGGCATGAATGCCGCGGGCGACGAACAGGCAATCGATGCCGTAGGCATGCGCGCCGACGAGATCCGTGCGGACGGAATCGCCGATCGCCAGCACGCGCTCCCGCGGGGTGTCTTTCCCGGTTTTCGCCTTCGCCAGCGCCATCGCGCGGTCGTAGATCGGGCGGTGCGGCTTGCCGTAGAATTCCACGTCGCCGCCGAGTTCACGGTACAGCTCGGCGATCGCGCCGGCGCAGTAGATCAGGCGGTCGCCGCGCTCGACGAGGATGTCCGGGTTGGCGCAGACCAGCGTCAGTTTTCGCGACAGCGCCTGCGTCAGCGTCTCGCGATAGTCTTCCGCGGTCTCGACCTCGTCGTCGAACGGCCCGGTGCAGACGATGTAATCGGCCTCGGCGAGCGGCGCGAATTTGGCGTCGAGGTCGCGATGGATCGAATTGTCGCGCTGCGGCCCGATCCAGTACATCGACTGGCCGAGCCGGCTTTTGATGAAATTCCGCGTCAGGTCGCCCGACGACACGATCGCGTCATAGATGTCGTCGGCGACGCCGAGCTTGCGCAGCTGGCGCTGCACGGAATCGGCCGGGCGCGGCGCGTTGGTGATCAGGATCACAGTGCCACCATTCGCGCGAAACGTGTGCAGCGCCTCGCGCGCGTCCGGGAATGACTCCAGGCCGTTATGCACGACGCCCCAGATGTCGCTGAGGATGACGTCCACGCCGGACACGAGGTCGCGCAGGCGTTCGGCGAATCGAAGTTCTGTCATAAGAGTGAAAGCCGTTCAGTTCGTGCCGGCGCGGCGGGCGAGCGCGGCACTGCCGCTTACGCGCGGCGGATCGATTTTCGGAGCGTCGCTGCGGCGGCCGGCGCCGTTGGCTCCCGCTGCTGATGACGACGCCTTGGCGGGTGGCGTCGCGGCTCCCGCAGCCGGGGCTTCCGGCCGCAGCGGACGCGGCGCCGCGAACAAAAACCCTTGCCCGAAACGGACGTCGAAGTCGAGCAGGTCGATGACCGCGCGCTCGCCCTCGATGCGCTCGGCGATCAGGTCGATGCCGAAGCGGCCCAAGAGGTCGGACAGATCGGCCGGATGAATATCGGAGCCGGCATTCTGTGCGGGGTCGAGCAGCAGCCGCGCCGGCACCTTGATGAAGCGGACGCCGCGGTCGGCGAGTTCGCGCGGCTCGATCCGCAGATCGGTGACGTGGTCGATCGAGAACCGGTAGCCGCGCTGCGCCAGAGCGGCGAGATGCTCGCTCTCGATCGGCCCGAGCGCGCGAAACGTCGCCTGCTTGAATTCCAGCACGAAGGACGAGGCCAGCGCGCGGTTGGCGTCGAGAAAATCGATGCATTGCGCGAAGCTGTCGGCGTTCGACAGCGTCGAGGCCGCGACATTGCAGAACACGCCGACCTCCTTGTTGCGCACCATCAGCCGGCGCAGCACCTGCATGCAGCGCAGCATCACGGTATGGTCGATCTGGCCCATCAGCCCGGCGGCGTCCGCGGCGGCGATGAAATCATCGGCGACGATCACTTGGTCCTTGTCGTCGCGCAGCCGGGTCACCGCCTCGTAAAAGCGCACCTTGCGCTGCGGCAGCGTCACCATCGGCTGAAGATAGATGTCGATCCGGTTGGCGTTGATCGCGCCGGTGACGGTCGCCAGCATCAAGGCGTCGTTGCGTGGTTGCGCCGGCGCCAGCGCCAGCGGGGAAACCTTTGTAACGGTGTCTTCGGCAATATCGGCGGCGAGCGGCAGATCGGGGGCCGGGGCCTGCGGCCGAAGCTGCGGCGGTACCGGGGGCGCGATGGCGGCGGTTGCGGTCACCGGGGCAGGTGACGGCCTGTCCTCCGCGGTAAGCAGGTCCTCATGGGTCGCGACCGTGGAGGCCAACTGGGTGACCAGCGCGCCGAGCTCGCCGATTTCCCCGATTACCGACTGCAGGCGGTCCGGGCCGTTATTCGTTGCAGCCACTTTGGTATCCTGCGCCATTTTGGCTTCCAGCGCCTGGAGCCGGCGGCCGAATTCGGTGACCTGGCGGGCCAGATCGACGGTGCCGCGCGACAGGTCGGCGATCTGACCGCCGGCCTCGGAGCGGTCGCGCAACCGCATCGACACCGCATTATAGAGGATCATGAAGGTCAGCGTGGCCAGAGCCACGATGGCGGATTCCGGCCCGCTGATGCCGGCCATCGCATACAGCACGGTGCCGAGCGAGGCCGAGATCAGCACCATGCAGATGGCGATGAAAATCGTCGAAATCCGGATCATGACGCGCATAGGTCCTCGGCGCCTGAAATCGAGGCGTTGGCAAGCGTAGCATTTAAGTTGATTCGGCAAGCCGGACCTACCCGGCTTGCACACCGGAAAAGGTTCAGCCCGTGGCTTTGCCGAGCGTATCGGCCATCGTCGCGCCGCGCGACCCCATCGGCAGGCCGGGGCCGACGGTGGTATCGATCGCGGTCTGGTGCTCGATTTCCGAATTCAGCTCGGCGCCGACCAGCACGATGATCGACGACATCCACATCCAGGTCATCAGGCCGATGGCGGCGCCCAGCGAACCATAGGTAGCGCTGTAATTGCCGAAATTCGACAGGTACCAGGACAGCAGCGAGGAACCCGCGATCCACAGCAGGGCTGCGACCACCGTGCCGACGCCGAGCCACTGCCAGCGCGCGCCCGGCCGGCTCGGCCCGAAGCGGTAGAGAATGCCGAGCGACAAGATCAGCAGCGCCAGCAGAAGCGGCCAGCGCACGAGGCTGACGACGACCTGGCTGTCATAGGCCAGCCCGACCCGGTCCAGCATCAGCGGCAGCGCCACGACGCCGCCGACCATCAGCATCAGCCCCGCGATGGCGCAGGTGGTGAAGGTCAGCGACAGCAGGTTGAGCTTGATGAAGCTGCGCTTTTCGCGCTCGCCATAGACCACGTTGAGGGCGTCGATCACCGCCTTGACGCCGGCATTGGCGCTCCACAGCGCCAGCGCCAGACCGAACAGGAAGGTAAAGCCGAGCCGGGTCTGGCCGTTGCCCAGCACCCGCGCGATCTGGTCCTGCACGATCTGGTACGAGCCGTCCGGCAACATATAGGCCAGCGTCCGCAGATTGTCGGAAATGGTGGCGGGATCGGCAAACAGGCCGTAGCTGGAAACCAGCGCGGTGATCGCCGGGAAGACGGCGAGCAGGCCGAAGAATACCACGCCGGCGGCGATCGCCAGCAGGCGGTCCTCATTGGTGCGCTCATAGGTCCGCCACAGGATATCCTTCCAGCCCGCCCAGGGAATCTGGAGCGGATGGGTCGAGCGCCGGCCGCGGCCGCGCTGGACCAGTTCGCGGTGGAAGGCGCGCGGCGGCGGCACCGAGGTGTCACCCACCATCGGAGCCAACTCGTTGGACGGCGCGTCCGGCGCGGCTGGAAGTCTCGCCTGCGCGGTCTGGCCCGCCAGATAGCTCTGCACTGCCCAGGCGGCGAAGGCGCCGGCCGCGAGCAGCGCCAGGTTTTCCACGTCGGGGCGTCTGGTAGCCATCAGACGGAAGCTTTCCCCGCCGGGCGCCGCGGTCGAATGCTCCGGCGCCGGGCCATCGCCCAGGCGGCCAGCGCGGCGGCCAACACCAGGCCTGCTTTGGCCTGTGTGGGCAGCGTCAGCGACGGCGAGGTCGGCCGCGGCTTGCGGGTCGAATTGCTGCCGAAGGGCGCCGCGTGGGGAGACGCCGGCTGGGAGAGCACTTCCGCCGCCGTGTTGCGCGCCTGCGCAATGGGGGTTGGCGGTTGCTTGCCGGGCGTGGCAGAGATCGCCACGCGCAGGCGGCTGCCAAGGCTGGGAAAGCGTTTGGCGGGCTGCTTCAGCCGGCTCGCGGCCAGCGCAGCGCATATGATGGCCAGCACCAGCAGCATGGCTGCCGTCGCTCCAAACGCCTGAAACAGGCCGTAACTGATCTCGATCCAGCGGAACAGGGCGGTGGCGCCGACCAGCAGCAGCGCGATGGCGAAGATGCCGGCCGCGGCGTACAGCCCGCCCGCAACCGCGTAGGAAACCGCCGTACCCTGGGTCTGCTCGACCCGGTCTCGCGCATAGGATTCGGTCGCGCGCTTGACCTGACTGATCTTGAGCGCCAGCCCGGTTCGCAACAGGGCAATCGCAAGGGGATGCATCGGGGGAGCCTCGTTCTCGACAGGCGCCATGGCTGCGCCGCAAATGGAACGACAACACGGGGGTAAGGTTCCGCGGCAGGAGGCGCCACGCCCGCACCAGGGCGCGCCGCGCCGCGTCCAGGGAACGGGTCTGGCTTGCCGCTGCGGGCCGGCGCTGGTAACCCGCGTGGATCCCGCGTGACATCCAACGAATTGCTGACGACATGGCCGACAAACCGAAGAAGCCCCAGAAACTCCGCGCCCGCCTGCCGCGCGGCCTCGGCGACCGCGGTCCGGCGGAGATCGCCGCCACGAGGCGCATGACCGAGACGATCCGCGAGGTCTATGAGCGCTACGGCTTCGAGCCGGTCGAGACCCCGACGATGGAATTCACCGACGCGCTCGGCAAATTCCTCCCCGATCAGGACCGGCCCAACGAAGGCGTGTTCTCGTTCCAGGACGATGACGAGCAGTGGATCAGCCTGCGCTACGATTTGACGGCGCCCTTGGCGCGCTACGTCGCGGAGAATTTTGACCATCTGCCGAAGCCGTATCGCAGCTACCGCGCGGGCTATGTCTATCGCAACGAAAAGCCCGGCCCCGGCCGCTTCCGCCAGTTCATGCAGTTCGACGCCGACACGGTGGGCAGCGCGTCGCCCGCCGCAGATGCTGAGATGTGCATGATGGCGGCGGACGCGATGGAGAAGCTGGGGCTGACCGGGCAGTACGTCGTCAGGGTCAACAACCGAAAGATCTTCGACGGTTTGCGCGAGCAGCTTGCTATCACTGATGATGCCCAGTGGCTCACGGTCATGCGGGCCATCGATAAGCTGGACAAGTTCTCTGTTGCCGAGATCGAGAAGTTGCTCGGTCCAGGCCGATGGGATGGTGGCGAAGAGGGCAAAGGTGATTTCACCAAAGGCGCAGGCCTGGACGGATCTCAAATCACACGCATTCTCGCTGTCACGGGGACGCCGGGAGAGCCGTCTGGCGCAGAAAGCACCGTATCGTCGAATGCCGTCACGCTTGCCAACTTCGAGAGTGCCGTTGGAGAAAGCAGCATTGGTCGCGAAGGCATCTCGGAGCTCACGCAAATCGATGCGATTGCGAGTGCATCAGGTTACGATGGACGCATCGTCATCGATCCCTCCGTGGTCCGCGGCCTCGAATACTACACTGGCCCGGTCTACGAGGTAGAACTGACTATCCCGACGGAAGACGAAAAAGGCCGCCCCGTGCGGTTCGGCTCGGTCGGTGGCGGTGGTCGTTATGACGGCCTCGTCTCGCGCTTTCGCGGTGAGCCGGTGCCGGCGACCGGGTTCTCGATCGGCGTGTCGCGGCTGCAGGCTGCGCTCACCATGCTGGGCAAGCTCGACACCACGCCGGCCGCCGGTCCCGTCGTCGTCACCGTGTTCGATAGAGCGCGCATCGCCGACTACCAGAAGATGGTCGCGACGTTGCGCAATGCCGGCATCCGCGCCGAACTCTACCTTGGCAATCCGAAGAACATGGGCAACCAGCTCAAATATGCCGACCGCCGCAACTCGCCCTGCGTCATCATCCAGGGCGGCGACGAGCAGGCCGAGGGCGTGGTGCTGCTGAAGGACCTGATCCTCGGCGCCGAGCTGTCGAAGCTGGAAGGCGACCGCGACGAATATCTCGCCAAGCAGAGCGAGGCGCAGGTCAAGGTCGCGGAAGCGGATCTCGTCGAGGGCGTGCGTAGGATCCTCGACAGACACGGCGTGAAGTGGAATTAATCCACTCGCGATAATCAACGCATTGGGAGTTTGAAATGCCTGAAGTCACCATCAGCCTGGCCGCCGGCCGCACCGAAGAAGCCAAGAAGGCGGTCATGCTCGACATCACGCATTCGATGATGAAGCATTTCGGTGTCGATGCCGAAGCCGTCGTGATCCAGATCAACGAGGCTCAGCACAACAACAAGATGAAGGGCGGCAAGACCTTCATCGAGCGCAAGGCCGAAGCCGCGAAGAAGTAGACGCACGCTCTGGCTTCCCCTCTCCCCTTGTGGGAGAGGGTGGATCGAACCGCATAGCGGTTCGAGACGGGTGAGGGGTGCCGAGGCTCCGAACCGGCGATACCCCTCATCCGACCGCGCTACGCGCGGCCACCTTCTCCCAGCTAGCGAAGCTTCGCTTCGCGCGGGGGAGAAGGAAGCAAGATCACCCGAACACCGCAATATTCTGTCGGGCGGCCATCACCGCCGTGCCGTTCGCGTTCCACACCGTCATCGCCTGGCTGGAATAGCCGTCGCCGATCTGTTCGGCGCTGGTGCGCAGCAGCCACCAGCCGTCGGTGGTCTCGATCCGGTCGGTCAACAGATCGACCGACCAGGTCATGGTGCTGATCGGCGACGGCGCGCTCGCCATCGTCGAGGCCGCCGGCGGCGGCGCGTCGGCCAGCGCCAGCAGCGCCACCAGCGGCGATGCCTTGGCTGTCGAGCGATGCCGCAGCCACAGCGTCATCTCCGGATGCTCGGCGCCGCTGAATGGCAGCGCGCCGCCGACGAAGCGGCCGTCGAAATGCTGCACGAAGCTCAGTCCCGGCGGGGCGTTGCGGAAGAAATCGCGGCAGCTCTCGGGCGCCGGCGCGTCCGGCGCCATCATGACATTGTGCGCGAACGCCGAGGCGCGCGCCGCGCCGAAACAGAACGTGGCGCGGGTGGCGAGGCCGGCCTCGCCGGTCAGATCGACGCCGACGAATACCGTCGACTTGCCCTTGCGCAGCACGCGGGGCGCCACCTGCAGCTTGCCGGTGGCCGGGCCGATGAAGGCGATCTGCGCCGAGCGCAGCGGCGGCAGACCTTCGAAGGAGGCACGCGCGCTTTGCAGGCACAGCGCGGCGGCCAGCCCGCCATAGACGGTGCGGCCCTGCAGCCAGTCGTCGCTCACGGTGACGCTGAAGCCGTCCTCGGCGGGCGTCAGGCTGTGCATCAATTCGGTGAAGTCGGTCATGGGGCCTCCGCTATATATGATAGGCGTCATCTATAGCGGATATGCGGGGGATGGGAAACATGCGTTCGGCGCGCCCCCATCTGTCGTTCCGGGATGCAGCGGACGGCGAAGCCGGCCGATGGAGACCCGGAACCCCGGAATGTTCATCGTCCCATCTCGAGATTCCCCGCCACTCCAATTGGAGTGGCTGAGGTTCGCTCGCGCTGGTGCGCTCGCGCCCCGGAATGACAGCGAGCTACTGCTTCGGCAGCAAGCCCTTGAGCTTTTCCATGTCCTTGATGTTCATGCGGAAGCCGCCGGGCATCACGATGTCGCCGGGGCGCTGGTCGGCGGCGCAGGCGCCGAGCCACTTGGCTTCCAGCATCACCGTGCTGTCGGCCGGCACGCCGGCGGCGACCGGCTTGTCGCTGCTCGAAATCACCTTCATCGCATAGCCGACATTGAAGTCGCCGGTGATCTCGCTATGCGAGGTCAGCGTCGCGCCACCGAAGCTGCAGACGGAATCGGTCACATAGCCGGTAGCGGTCTGCGTGGTGTCGTTCTTGCTACAGTTCTGCTTGGCCATCGGCGAAAAATTCGCCGTCATCTGCTTGTCGGTGGCCTCGGCGGTGCAGTGCTGCATCGTGACTTCGGGTGTCGTGCCGCCGGGGCGGAGCATCTTCAGCTCCCACAGCCCGGCCTTGCGGGTCGGCAGCTCGACGGACTGGGCCGCCGTCGCAGCGGTGCACAGCGCGGCGATACTCAACACGGTCAGTCGCATCATGCTCCGCTCTCCCGGTGCAGATGAGGCGCTCAGCTGGCCTCGAAGCTTCAGTAGCGGACGCGCAACGGCCGGTCCGACGAACCGTACGGCACCCAGCGGCAGGCAAACGAAACGTAGCCGCCATAGGTGTTCTGCGCGCCGAGGAATTTGACCACCTTGCCGTATTGCGCACAATGGTCGACCGCAAGCTGACGGACATCGGTCTGGCTGACCAGCTGGGTGCTGATGATGCCGCCGGTGTCGTTGCCCTTGAACGTGGGAACCGTGTCGGCGTTCGCTGTGCCCGCCAGCAGTGTCAGTATTGCCAGTACCATCGCTGGCCGAATCATGAACATCGTCATCTCCATCGTTGGTCGCACCTTAGAGGGCTATGGCGACGCTGAAAAGAACGGGCAGCGCCCATGACAGAGTTGTGCTCCGGGTGTTGCCGCGGCGCACTTGACCCCGCGCAGCCTTCGCGGCACCGTTGGGAACATCACAACAGCCGGCGGATTCCCCATGCGCGACCTCATTTCATCCTGGAAGAAAGCCGGAAGGAAAGCCGTTTTGGCGGCGATCGCCGGTGCCGTGTTCGGGCTGCTGGCCCTGGCGCCGGGCGCGCAGGCCGCCAATCCGCTGGAGCTGAACTTCTGGCTGTCCGGCCCGAAATATGACGGACGCGTCGCTGATTGCGCGGCGGCGCTGCAGACCATCTCGTCGCAGTTCCAGGAGAAGGAAAGCACCTTCTGGAATTCGGCCCTTGTGATCACCGGCTATGACCGCGTCCACGAGACCGCCTTCCGCCCCTGGGCATCCAACAACATCCCGCGTCGCTATTGCACCGCACATGCAATGCTGAACGACGGCAAGGCGCGTCAGGTCAACTACTCGATCATCGAGGATGGCGGCTTCGCCGGCTTTGGCCAGGGCGTCGAATGGTGTGTCGTCGGCCTCGATCGCGACTGGGCCTACAATCCCTCCTGCCGCGCGGCCAGGAAATAAGCTCGCGCAGACGGTTCTTGAATTGAAGCGGGGGCCTGACTAGGCTCGCGCCATTCAGGGGGCGGGGCGTCATGTCATATCTATTGCGAATCACGCTGGCCGTCGGGCTGGTGTGGGCGACATTGCTGGGCATGGCCCAGGCGCAAGACCGCCGGCAGAGCGCGCCCGGCGAATTCGATTTCTACGTGCTGGCGCTATCGTGGTCGCCGTCGTTTTGCGAGGCGGCACAGGAGCGCAACAACGGCGGACGCTCGCAGCAGATGCAGTGCGGCGGCCGGCCCTACGCTTTCGTGGTGCACGGGCTGTGGCCGCAATATGAGCGCGGCTTCCCGGATTACTGCCAGCGCCCGTCGCCGCGGCTCGACCGCAACATCATGACCTCGATGCTTGACCTGATGCCGGCGCCGGGTCTGATCTTCAACGAATGGGACAAGCACGGCACCTGTTCGGGCTTAAGCGCGCGGGGCTATTTCGAGGCCGTCCGCAAGGCGCGGGCCGGCATCAAGATCCCCGAGGAATATCTCGACCTCGCCAGCGTCAAGACGGTCTCACCGGCGGCGATCGAGGAGGCCTTCATCAAGGTCAATCCGGGGCTCAGCCAGTCGGCGATCGCGGTCACCTGCGATCGCACGAGGCTCAGCGAGGTCCGGATCTGCCTGAGCAAGGACCTCCAGTTCCGCGCCTGCGAGGAAATCGACCGCCGCGCCTGCCGCCGGGACCAGGTCGTGATGCCGCCCATGCGCGGCGGGTAGTTTTTTTACCTCTCCCCGTTGGGGAGAGGTCGACCGGGCGAAGCCCGGGCGGGTGAGGGGGCTGGGCTGGGAGTGTGGGGCTCCCCCTCACCCGAACCCTCGCTGGCGCGAGGCTCCGACCTCTCCCCGCTGGGGAGAGGTGAAGCAAGCCGCCCTTTGCTCGGTCCCCCGCATAGCGTATGGCTTCGGCCATGAATTATCGCCACGCCTTTCACGCCGGTAACTTTGCCGACGTCATCAAGCACATCGTGCTGGTCCGCATTCTCATGCATCTGCGCGAGAAGGAGGCGCCGTTCCGCGTCATCGACAGCCATGCCGGCGCCGGGGTCTATGACCTGCATGGCGACGAGGCGACGCGCACCGGGGAATGGACCACCGGCATCGCGCGCGCGATGCAGGCGCGCTTCACCGAATCCACCGTGCCGCTGGTCGAGCCCTATCTCGAGATCGTGCGCGCCTTCAACAAGCCGCGCGAGCTGAAGGTCTATCCCGGCTCGCCATTGATCGCCCGCCGGCTGATGCGGCCGCAGGACCGCATGGTCGCCTGCGAACTGGAGCCGACGGCGCGAAAGCATCTGATCTCGGCGCTGCGCCGCGACAAGCAGGCCCGCGTCGTCGACATCGACGGCTGGGTCGGGCTGCCCGCCTTCGTGCCGCCGAACGAGCGTCGCGGCCTGGTGTTGATCGATCCGCCGTTCGAGAAGAAGGACGAGTTCGAGCGGATGGCTTACGGCTTCGACGAGGCCTTTGCCAAATGGGCGACCGGCATTTTCGTGATGTGGTACCCGGTGAAAAGCCGCCGTGCCACCGACACGCTGGCGCAGCATGTCGCCGCGACGGCCGCCGCCGCCCCAACCCCGGGCAAGGTGCTGCGGCTCGAATTCAGCGTCGCGCCGCAGGAGGCGGACGGCGGTCTGACCTCGGCCGGCCTGCTGATCGTCAACCCGCCATGGAAACTGATGGCCGAGCTGAAGGCGATCCTGCCCGAGCTGGAGAAGCCGCTCGGCCTAGGTGGCGCCGGGCGCTTCCGGCTCGAGACGGTCAAACCGTAAGTACGCTTCTGAACCATCCAGTAGCTAACTACCAAACGTCGCACGCCAAAGCTGTATTTCCCGTAGGCAATCCGCGGGGAACCGTATTATGCTGCCTCGATTGGGACTGGCTTTACGTTCCGCTTCCGCGAATGGGGGCGGCGGAGTGACAAGGCCTCGATGCATGAAATGGCGCGGAAACAAGCGCCCGTCGAACAAGGCCAAGCTTTCCGACGACAGTGAATGTCCGGTCGGTCGCGGCGCGTGAGCGCTGCGGGGGAGCAGTGCGGGGAGAGGAGTTTCCCGATGGCCATGACGGGTACGATCAAATTTTTCAACGGCGAGCGCGGCTACGGCTTCATCAAGCCGGACGACGGCGGACGCGATGTGTTCGTGCACATCACCGCAGTCGAACGCGCCGGCCTGAAGGACCTGAACGAGGGCCAGCGCATCACCTTCGAAGTCGAGCCCGACAAGAAGGGCAAGGGGCCGAAGGCGGTCAATCTGGTGGTGATGGCGTGAGGCGTGCGTAGCCCGGATGGAGCGAAGCGCAATCCGGGAATCTTTGCATCATCGAAGCGCCGGCCCCGGATTGTCATCCGGGCTACAGACGACAAAAATCCCGGCCGCGTGAACGGCCGGGAGGTTGTTGCCGTGTCGTCTCTTGGTTGGATTAGAAGTGGTAGTTCACGCCGAGGCGGACGGTGCCGAAGTCGAGGCCGTTCCGTGCGCTGGTGAGCGTGTAGTCGTTGGCGGACAGGTTGACGTAGAGATACTCGATCTTCGCGGTCCAGTTCTGGTAGATGCCGACTTCGGCACCGACGCCGACGGCGTAGCCGGCCGACGTCTTCGACTGCTGCAGACCGGTGATGAGCGATTCCGTCTCCAGGCTGCCGAAGGCGAGGCCGCCGGTGCCGTAGATCAGCACGTTGTTGAAGGCATAGCCGATACGGCCGCGCACGGTGCCGAACCACGGGTTCGAGAACTTGTAATTGGCGAAGCGGTCATCCGCGGTGGAGCCCTGCATGTCGCCTTCGATACCGAACACCACGTTGCCGCTCTGCCAGTTGTAGCCGCCGGTCACGCCGCCGACGAAACCGGACGGCTTGGCGCCGGAATTGGAAACGTTGCCCCATTCGTAGCCGAGCGTGCCGCCGAGATAGGGGCCGGCCCAGCTATAGCCATTGAGCGGCTGGTTCACGGTGTAGGGCTGGCGCGAACGATAGGGCAGATCCGCCGCCTCGGCCGAAACCACACCCGCCAGAAGAACGGCGACTGCCGCGAACGCACACTTGCTCATCTCAAACTCTCCAAAAACGCTGTACTGCCGCAACCCGGACCTGTTTCGAACGAAGCCTTAGGGTTACGGAATTCGATCTTTTCTTGAGACGATTTGTGGGAGTTTTGAATTAAGCAAATCTTAATTCGGCGGTTCGGCGCTCTATCGCCGTTAAAAAAGTCTTACTTTTGGCATGGATCGGGCGAAACTCGGGCTCTCGCTTCCCGGATGCGGTTCGTCGTCTTATGGCCGCTTCCGCAACCCGGACCTCGAATCCGATGCTGGCGATCAGGCGCGGCAACGCTTAAATCAGGCCCATGATTCAAGACCCCACCGACCTGCCGCCGATTCCGGCTGAGCCCGCTCCGGAACCCGAGGCGGCTTCTTCCGACCTGCCGCCAGCGACCGCCCCCGAACTGGATACCGACAGCGCCGCCGACGACGAGGAAGATGGCGCGCTGCCGGACGTCGCCGAGGATGATTCCGGCGAGCCGGTGCTGGAAGGCCCGCTGGCGCTCGGCCGCGCCGCGATCGAGCATGCCGTGAAGCACGCCCCGCACTCGCCGGGCGTCTATCGTATGCTGAATGCCGCCAATGACGTGCTCTACGTCGGCAAGGCCAAGAACGTGAAGAAGCGCCTGTCGTCCTACGCCCGGCCGACCGGCCACGTGATGCGGATCGCGCGGATGATCGCGGCGACCGTGATGGTCGAGATCATCTCGACGGCGACCGAGACCGAGGCGCTGCTGCTCGAGGCCAACCTGATCAAGCAGTTGCGGCCGCGCTTCAACGTGCTGCTGCGCGACGACAAGTCGTTCCCCTATATCCTGCTCACCGGCGACCATTGGGCGCCGCAGATCGTCAAGCATCGCGGCGCGCAGTCGCGGCCGGGGCGCTATTTCGGCCCGTTCGCCTCGGTCGGCTCGGTCAACCGCACCATCACCGCGCTGCAGCGTGCGTTCCTCGTGCGCTCGTGCACGGATTCGTTTTTCGAGAGCCGGACGAGGCCGTGCCTGCTGTACCAGATCCGGCGCTGCTCTGGCCCGTGCACCGGCGAGATCGATTTCCCCGGCTATACCGAGCTGGTGAAAGAGGCCAAGGACTTCCTGTCCGGCCGTTCGCGGGCGGTGAAACAGCAGCTCGCCGGCGAGATGGAAAAAGCCTCCAGCGAAATGGAGTTCGAGCGCGCGGCGCTGTACCGCGACCGGCTTGCCGCGCTGTCGGCGATCCAGTCGCAGCAGGGCATCAACCCGCGCACCGTGGAGGAGGCCGACGTGTTCGCCATCCACCAGGATGGCGGCTATTCCTGCGTCGAGGTGTTCTTCTTCCGCACCGGCCAGAACTGGGGCAACCGCGCCTATTTCCCGCGAGCGGAGAAAAGCTTCACGCCGGAGGAGGTGCTGTCCTCGTTCCTGTCGCAATTCTACGACGACAAGCCGCCGCCGAAGATGATCCTGCTGTCGCATGCCATCGAGGATGCCGAGCTGATGGCGTCGGCGCTGTCAATCAAGGCCGGTTTCAAGGTCGAGGTCCTCACTCCGCAGCGCGGCGAGAAGAAGGAACTGGTGGCGCACGCGCTGACCAACGCCCGCGAGGCGCTCGGCCGCAAGCTGGCCGACACCGCGACCCAGGCCCGGCTGCTGCAGGGCATCTGCACCACGCTCGGCCTGCCGGGGGTCCCGAAGCGGATCGAGGTCTACGACAACAGCCACATCCAGGGCACCAATGCGGTCGGCGCGATGATCGTGGCGGGGCCGGACGGATTCCTGAAAAACCAGTACCGCAAGTTCAACATCAAGTCGGAAGGCCTGACGCCGGGCGACGACTACGCGATGATGAAGGAGGTGCTGCAGCGCCGCTTCAAGCGCCTGCTGGCGCCCCCGGCGGAGGGCGACGCGGCCAAGCCCAAGGTCCAGGACGACGACGTGCCGCAATGGCCGGATCTCGTCATCATCGACGGCGGCCGCGGCCAGCTCAACGCGGTGAAGGAAATCTTCGACGCGCTGGAGCTCAAGCAGGTGACGCTGATGTCGGTCGCCAAGGGGCCGGAGCGCGACGCCGGCCAGGAGACGCTGTTCATGCCGGACCGCCCGGCGATCAAGCTGCAGCCGCGCGATCCCGTGCTGTATTTCATCCAGCGGCTGCGCGACGAGGCGCATCGATTCGTGATCGGTTCGCACCGCACGCTGCGCAAGAAGGATATCCGCGAGGCCGGCCTGCAGGAAATTCCCGGCATCGGCCCGACCCGCAAACGGGCGCTGCTGCACCATTTTGGAACCCTGAAAGCCATCGAGCGCGCCTCGGTCGGCGACCTCGGCAAGGTTCCCGGTATCTCGACGGAGAACGCGCGAAAAATTTTCGATTTTTTCCATGCCCAGCCCGCGCCGCGATGAAGGGGTTGTCATGTCGCTGCCGCATGGCGGGAATGGTTTGATGGTAATCTGGCAGCCGGTGAGCTACGGCGGTTGACCAACGCGTCCGGGGAGTATTGGTAGAAGCCATGACAGTGACAACCAGACGGGCCGCGAACTCCGCGACGAACCTGCCGAACATGCTGACCTATGCCCGGATCGCCGCGATCCCGGTGGTGGTCGGCTGCGTCTATGCGCAGTCGATCATGGACGGCCCGCTGTGGCTGCGCTGGGTCGCGCTGGCGGTGTTCATCGCGGCTGCGGTCACCGATTTTCTCGACGGCTATTATGCCCGGATCTGGAACCAGCATTCGGCCTTCGGCCGCATGCTCGATCCGATCGCCGACAAGCTGCTGGTGGCGTCCTGCCTCTTGATGCTGGCGGCCGACGGCATCATCCACGGCTGGACGCTGTGGGCCGCCATCGTCATCCTGTGCCGCGAGATCCTGGTCTCGGGCCTGCGCGAATATCTCGCCGCCCTGCGCGTCAGCGTGCCCGTGACGAAGCTGGCGAAGTGGAAGACCACGGCGCAGCTGGTTGCGATCGGCTTCCTCTTGGCCGGCGAGGCCGGCGACCAGGTGATCCCCTTCACCACCCAGCTCGGACTGCTGCTGCTCTGGCTGTCGGCGCTGTTCACGATCTACACGGGCTACGACTATTTCCGCGCCGGCATTCATCACCTCATCGCGGAGGATGTATGAAGCTGTTGTATTTCGCCTGGGTGCGCGAGCGCATCGGAAAGACTGAGGAAGTGATTGAGCCCCCGGCCGCGGTGACGACGGTCGGTGAGCTGATCGGCTGGCTCGCCACGCGCGGCGAGGAATACGCCCACGCCTTCGAGACGCCAAAGGTGATCCGCGCCGCCATCGATCATACCCATGTGCGACCCGACACGGCGATCGCGGGCGCGCGCGAGATTGCGTTCTTTCCGCCGATGACCGGCGGCTGATCCTGTCATGACCAGCCCGGTCACCATCCGCATCCAGACCGCCGATTTCGACCTCGCACGCGAGATCGCGGCCCTAACCGCCAGCCGCATCGACATCGGCGCGGTCGTCACCTTTTCCGGCATTTGCCGCGGCCAAGAAAATTCAGCGGGCGGCGACGCCACCGAGGCGCTGACGCTGGAGCACTATCCCGGCATGGCCGAGGCCGAGATCACGCGCCACGCCGAACAGGCCATGACGCGCTGGCCGCTGACCGGCATCACCATCGTGCACCGCGTAGGCCGCATCGTGCCCGGCGAAAACATCATGGTGGTGCTGACGGCCTCCGCGCACCGTCAGGCCGCGTTCCAGGCCGCCGAATTCCTGATGGACTATCTGAAGGCCCACGCGCCGTTCTGGAAGCGTGAGGAAACCGCCGATGGCGCCGGCTGGGTCGCCGCCAAGGCCGACGACGATGAAGCCGCCGCGCGCTGGGACGAGAAGTAATGGCCAAGAAAACGGTTAAAAAGGCACCCGCGAAAGCGGCGGTGCAAAAGCGCAAGCCCGTGGTCGCCAGGCCGATGAAGGTGGGCGCCGGCGAACTCGTCACGCTGCTGGACTACGTCCGCTATGCCACCAGCCGCTTCATCGAGGCCAAGCTGGCTTTCGCCCACGGCACCACCGATCCCGTCGCTGAGGCCGCCTTCATCGTCTGCGAGCTGCTGCATCTGCATCCCGACCAGTTCGAGACCTTTGCCATCGCCCGCGTCACCGCTGCCGAGGGCCGCAAGATCCTCGCGGTGATCGATGCCCGCGTCGCCACGCGCAAGCCGGCGGCCTATCTCGTCAACAAGATCTACATGCGCGGCCTGCCGTTCTATGTCGACGAGCGCGTGATCGTGCCGCGCTCCTTCATCGGTGAATTGCTGGAATCGCATTTCACCGGTGAGGACGGCTCGCTGATCGACGATCCGCTCGCGGTGGAATCCGTGCTGGAGCTCTGCACCGGCTCCGGCTGCCTGCCAATTTTGGCGGCGCGTGCGTTCCCCAATGCGCGGATCGACGCGGTGGATCTGTCGGGCGACGCGCTCGCGGTCGCCGCGCGAAACGTCGCCGATTACGGGCTCGAGGACCGCATCACTCTGTACAAGGGCGACCTGTTCGCGCCGATCGGCGATACCCGCTACGATCTGATCATCACCAACCCGCCCTATGTCGACGCCCAGGGCATGGCGGATCTCCCGGAAGAGTGCCGGCACGAGCCGGCGATGGCGTTTGACGGCGGCGATGATGGCATCGATCTGGTGCGGCGCATCGTCGAAGAGGCCGGCGATCACCTCAATCCCGGCGGCGGCCTCCTGTGCGAAGTCGGCCGCTGCCAGCCGGCGCTGGAACAGGCCTATCCCGATGCGGGCTTCCTGTGGCTCGACAGCGAAGATTCCGAAGGCGAAGTATTCTGGCTGCCGGCGGCCGAGTAGGCGCCTCTTTCTTCCTTCTCCCTTGTGGGAGAAGGTGGCACGGACGAAGTCCGTGACGGATGAGGGGTTACTAGGCTCGGCGCGCGCGGCACCCCTCACCCGGCCGCGCTGACGCGCGTCCACCCTCTCCCACAAGGGGAGAGGGAAGTAAGAGCGATCGACGGGTTTCTTAACCGGGCTCGCCATCCTACAAGCTCCCATGTTGATGACCCACCCCACCTCCGCCTTCAGCCGCGCCGCCTGTCTCGCCGAACTGCGCGCGATGCTGGCGCTCGGCTGGCCGCTGGTGCTCACCAACATCGCGCAGATCGCGCTCACCACCACTGACGTGATCGTGCTCGGCCGCGTCAGCGCCGAGGCGCTGGCGGCGGGGGCGCTTGGCGTCAATCTCTATCTCGCTATCCTGATCTTCGCGATCGGCCTGATTACCGCGACTTCGCCGATGATGGCGGAGGCGATCGTCCGCCGGCTGCATGTCGTGCGCGAGATCCGGCGCACCTTTCGCCAGGGGCTGTGGTCCGCCGTGATGATCACGGTGCCGGCGTGGATCGTGCTGTGGCACACCGAGGCGATCATGCTGGCGTTCGGGCAGGAAGCGCAGGCCGCCGCGGACGCGCAGACCTTCATGCACATGCTGCAATGGGGCTTCCTGCCGACGCTTGGCTTCATCGCGCTGCGCTCCTTCGTAGCGGCGCTGCAGCAGCCGAAATGGGCGCTGGTGGTCACCGGCATCACGATCCTGTTCAACATTGCAGCCAATTGGGTGCTGGTGTTCGGCCATCTCGGCCTGCCGGAAATGGGGCTGCGCGGCTCCGGCCTCGCCACCACGCTGTCGAACCTGTTCCTGTTTGTCAGTTTCGCGCTGGTGGCGATCTATCACCGCAAATTCCGGCGCTATCATCTGTTCGGCCGCTGGTGGCGCGCCGACTGGCCGCGCTTTGCGAAGCTGTGGCGGCTCGGCGTGCCGATCGGCGCCACGATGGCGTTCGAGATCACCGTGTTCAACGCCGCGGTGTTCCTGATGGGCCAGTTCGGGACCGCGGCGCTGGCCGCGCATACCATCGTCATCCAGATCGCCTCGGTGTCCTTCATGGTGCCGATGGGCCTCAGCCAGGCCGCCACCGTGCGCGTCGGCCAGGCCTATGGCGCCGGCGACCGCGACGCCATCACCCGCGCCGGCTGGACCGCGTTCGCGCTCGGCGTCGGCTTCATGGCTTTGATGAGCGCGCTGATGCTGTTGGCGCCGTTGGCGTTGATCGGCGCTTTCATCGATGTCGGCGACGCTGCCAATGCGGCGGTGGTTGAACTGGCGATCTCGTTCCTGTTCTTTGCGGCAGTGTTCCAGATCGCCGACGGCGCACAGGGCGTCGCCGCCGGCATGCTGCGCGGGCTGCAGGACACGCGGATGCCGATGATCTTTGCGCTGGTCGGCTATTGGGGATTCGGCATGCCGCTCAGCCTGCTGCTCGCCTTCACGCTCGGCTTCGGCGGGCGGGGCATCTGGATCGGCCTGGCCGCCGGATTGCTGGCGGTGGCGATCGTGATGGTCTGGCGCTGGACGATGCGCGAGCGGTTGGGATTGGTGAGAGTGTAGTTGCGTGCTCTTTCTTCCTTCTCCCCTTGTGGGAGAAGGTGTCTTCGCGAAGCGAAGACGGATGAGGGGTAGCGAGAGGCTCGGCGCTTGTGGCTACCCCTCACCCGGCCGCGCTATCGCGCGTCCACCCTCTCCCACCTAGCGAAGCTCCGCTTCGCGCGGGGGAGAGGGAAGTAAGCAAGGTCTCGTTCAGATCACCTTGCGGATCCAGTTGTGCGGATCCGGCGCGCGGCCGTACTGGATGTCGACGAGCTGCTTGCGCAGGCCCATCGCGACGGGGCCGGCCTCGCCGCCATTGATGCTGAAATCGCCATTCGCCGAGCGCACCTGGCCGATCGGCGAGATCACCGCCGCGGTGCCGCAGGCAAACGCTTCCTTCAGGCGTCCGCTGGCGGCGTCTTCGCGCCACTGCGCCAGCGTGTAGAGCTCTTCACGCACGGTCTTGCCGGCATCGCGCGCCAGCGCGATGATCGAATCCCTGGTGATGCCGGGCAGGATGGTGCCGAGCGGCGGCGTCGACAGTGAACCGTCCTCGAACACGAAGAAGATGTTCATGCCGCCGAGCTCCTCGATGTAGCGGCGCTCGACCGCGTCGAGGAACACCACCTGGTCGCAGCCTTTGTCCATCGCTTCGGCCTGGGCGCGCAGCGAGGCTGCGTAGTTGCCGCCGCATTTCACGGCGCCGGTGCCGCCGACCGCGGCGCGGGTGTAGTTTTCCGACACCCAGATCGACACCGGGGCAGGGCCGCCCTTGAAGTATGAGCCGACCGGCGAGGCGATCACGCCAAAGATATATTCGGCGGAGGGCTTCACGCCGAGGAAGATCTCGGTCGCGATCATGAACGGGCGCAGATACAGGCTGCCCTCGCCGCCGGGAATCCAGTCGCGGTCGAGCCGAACCAGTTGCTCGACGGCTTCGATGAAGATCGGTTCGGGCAGTGGGGCCATCGCCATGCGGTCGGCCGAATTGCGGAAGCGCTTCGCATTGGCGTCGGGGCGGAACAGGTTCACGCCGCCGTCTTCGCGCTTGTAGGCCTTCAGGCCCTCGAAGATTTCCTGCGCGTAATGCAGCACGGCGGTGGCCGGATCGAGCGGGAAACTGGCGCGGGTTCCGATCCGCGCACCGTGCCAGCCCTCGGTCGGGTTGTAGCGGACGATCGCCATGTGATCGGTGAAGACGCGGCCGAAGCCGGGGTTTTCCAGCTTCGTCGTGCGCTCGGTCTCGATGACCGGATTCTCGGAGGGCTGCACATCGAACGTCAGCCAGGCTGCGCCATCGATTTTGTCGAACGAAATTCCCATGGACCTTGCTCCTGGCGTACGGCGCCGCGACTGGCGCCGCCGGTGGTTCTACGTCAACTTCGCGGCCCGTCACAACGGCTGGACGGCATGGTATTGCGGAGGCCCGAAATTCAGTAATGTTTGGCCGGTTGCCGGGGCAATCGCCGGTGGAGAACAGACAGACATACGACGTGTTCATCGTGTCGGACTGGTGTAGCCCTCCCGCAGCGAAAGTTCTATTGTTTCGTCGCGGTGGTCCGTTTTGTAAGATTGAAACCAAGATGTGTCAATATGGCTGACATAAATTTCACGAACGAGCCGTCACGATCGCTTGAGGCGGAGCCGTCGCGTGCCGCGGTCGCAGCGGACCCGCAGCCCAGCTGGGACATCATCGAACTTTTGTTCTTCGCCTATCGAGACTTTGTCGGCGATCCCGACCATGTGTTGGGCCAGTTCGGCTTCGGCCGGGCGCATCACCGCGTCGTGCATTTTGTACATCGCTATCCCGGCCTCAAGGTCGCGGACCTGCTGGAGGTGCTGCGGATCACCAAGCAGTCGCTGGGCCGGGTTCTCAAGCAATTGCTCGACGAAGGGTATATCGTGCAGAAGTCCGGCGCGGCGGATCGCCGCCAGCGCCTGCTTTTCGCCACGGCAAAGGGCGAGGCTCTGGTAGCGGAACTGGCGGGGCTGCAGACCGACCGGATCAATCGGGCGCTGCGGGGGATGGCCCCGAACGAGGTCGATGCGATCGGCCGGTTTCTCTCCGGGATGATCGATCGCGACGATCCTGACAAGGTGCTGCAGGCCATTCTGGGTCATGACAAGGCTGGCGCTGCCAGTGGGAAAATACGAGAATGATCCTTGCCGCCGCTGCCAAGCGAGTGCCTGTCGAGCCGTCCGACGATGCGCCGCATCTGCTGCTGGTCGATGACGACCGCCGGATTCGCGACCTGCTGTCGCGCTTCCTCGCCGGCGAGGGCTACCGGGTCACGACGGCGGCCAGTGCCAAGGACGCCCGCGCCAAGCTGCTCGGGCTGAATTTCGACATGCTGATCCTCGATGTGATGATGCCGGGCGAGACCGGCTTCGAGCTGGCGCGTTTCATCCGCACCAGTTCGGTGGTGCCGATCATCATGCTGACCGCGCGCGACGAGGCCGAGAGCCGCATCGAGGGCCTGCAGATCGGCGCCGACGACTACGTCGCCAAGCCGTTCGAGCCGCGCGAGCTGGTGCTGCGGATCGGCAACATCCTCAAGCGCCTCGCGCCGGTCGTGGTCGAGCGCACCGAGTCGCTGCAGTTCGGTCCTTACGTCTATCACCTGCAGCGCGGCGAATTGCGCCAGGGCGACGAGATCATCCACTTGACCGACCGCGAGCGCGACATGCTGCGCGTGCTGGCGGCGTCGCCGGGCGAGACCGTGCCGCGCGGCGAGCTGACCGGCGGCGACGGCACCGTCAACGAACGCGCCGTCGATGTGCAGATCAACCGCCTGCGCCGCAAGATCGAGACCGATCCGGCCAATCCCTTGTTCCTGCAGGCCGTGCGCGGCATCGGTTATCGTCTCGTGGCCTCGCCATGAGGTTTGTGTTTTTTCACAATTGCCGCCGTCTCGGCCGCCTTTCTTCACCTCTCCCATGCGGGGAGAGGTCGGCTCGAAAGCGCGTAGTGCTTTCGAGCCGGGTGAGGGGGTGTTCGCGGCTCACCAGACAGCCCCCCTCACCCGACATCGCGCTGCGCACGACGTCGACCTCTCCCCGCTGGGGAGAGGTGAGGTCGGCGCAGGTGGCAGGCTTATGAGCACGCTCGACAGCGGCCTGACGATGATCCGCACCGCCGCAGGAAGGGTGTCGGCGGCCAACAACTGGATGGGGCGGCGCTTCAACAATTTCATGCCGAAGGGTCTCTACGCCCGCACCCTGCTGATCATGATCGTGCCGATGGTGCTGCTGCAGTCGGTGGTCGCCTTCGTGTTCATGGAGCGGCACTGGAACACGGTGACGCGGCGCCTGTCGCAGGCGGTGGTGCAGGACATCGCGGCGCTGATCGACGTCTACAAGATCTACCCGCAGGACAAGGACCGCACCCAGATCAAGACGATCGCGCAGCAGCGCCTCAATCTGGTGGTGGACTTCCTGCCGATCGGCGACATGCCGCCGCCCGGTCCAAAACCGTTCTTCTCGCTGCTCGACCAGGCGCTGTCGGCGCAGATCGGCCGGCAGATCATCAAGCCGTTCTGGATCGATACTGTCGGCCGCTCCAACCTGGTCGAGATCCGCATCCAGCTCGACGATGCGGTGATGCGGATCTTCGCGCAGCGCAGCGCGGCCTATGCGTCGAATTCCGAGATCTTCCTGTTCTGGATGCTCGGCACCTCGTCGATCCTGCTGCTGGTCGCGATCCTGTTCCTGCGCAACCAGATCCGCCCGATCCTTCGGCTGGCAGACGCCGCCGAAAGTTTCGGCAAGGGCCGCGACGCGCCGAATTTCCGGCCGCGCGGGGCGCGCGAAGTGCGTCGCGCCGCGAACGCCTTCATCGAGATGAAGGTCCGCATCGAACGCTCGATCGAGCAGCGCACCGCGATGCTGGCCGGCGTCAGCCACGATTTGCGCACCATCCTGACCCGCTTCAAGCTGGAACTGGCGCTGCTCGAGGACAGCCCGGAAGTCGAGGACATGCGAAAGGATGTCAACGAAATGGCCGGCATGCTCGAGGCCTATCTCGCCTTTGCGCGCGGCGATTCCGGCGAGCAGGCGCAGCCGACCGACATGGCGGCGGCACTGGAAGAACTGCGCTCGGATGCCGAGCGCAACGGCCACAAGGCCACCGTCACCTTCCACGGCCTGCCGATCGTCACGGTGAAGCCGGCCTCGTTCAAGCGCTGCCTCGGCAATCTGGTCTCGAATGCCGCGCGGCATGCGAACGACATCGCCATCACCGGCCACCGCGACCATCGCTATCTGACGGTGACGGTGGATGACGACGGCCCCGGCATCCCGCCCGACATGCGCGAAGAGGTGTTCAAGCCGTTCCTGCGGCTCGACGACGCCCGCAACCAGGACGAGGGCGGCACCGGTCTGGGATTGGCGATCGCCCGCGATATCGCGCGTTCGCACGGCGGGGATATCAGCCTGGGAGAGAGCCCGATGGGCGGGCTGCGCGCGACGGTAAGGGTGCCGGTGTAGCTACTCTGTAGCCCGGATGCAGCGAAGCGCAATCCGGGAACGGCGTCTCAATCAATTTGCGGGCCCCGGATTGCGCTTCGCTGCATCCGGGCTACGCATGGCGCATATTATTACTTCGCCAGTTCCTTCGAGCGCTTGGTCGCTGCCGCAATCGCTTTCGTCAGCAGCGGCTCGAAACCCTCCGCGCCCATCAGCACGTCGAGCGCCGCGGCCGTCGTGCCGCCGGGCGACGTCACGTTCTTGCGCAAGGTTGCGGAGTCTAGTTCCGAGCGATGCAGCAGCTCGCCCGATCCCGACACGGTCTCGCGCGCCAGCTTGGTCGCCAGCTCCACCGGCAGCCCGGCCGCGACGCCGGCGCGCGCCATTTCCTCGGCCAGCAAAAATACATAGGCCGGGCCGGAGCCCGACAGCGCGGTCACGGCATCCATCAGGCTCTCGTCGAGGGTCCACTCCACCGAGCCGGTCGCACGCAGCAGCGCGTCGGCCGTGTCGCGTTGCTGGGCGCTGACGTCACCAGCGGCTACCGCCACCGTGATGCCGCGGCCGATCGCGGCCGGCGTATTCGGCATCGCACGAACGACATGGCCGCCGCACACTTCGGAGATTGCGGCAATCGTTGCGCCCGCCATGATCGAAACCACCAGCGCGGAGCCGGCCAGTTCGCGCAATGCCGGGCCGGCCTCGCGAAACATCTGCGGCTTCACCGCGATCACCAGCGTTTCGACACGGCCGATCGTATTGGCTTCGGGATTGATGCGGACGCCGGTCATGCTCAACGCCTTGATCGTGTCAGGCGCGAACGGATCGATCACTACGACGCGCTTTGGATCGAGGCCGCGGGCCAGCCAGCCGGTCAGCATGGCGCCGCCCATCTTGCCGGCGCCGGCGAGCACGATTGTGCCGCGGAGATCGGCAAGTGGCAGGGGATTGGTCGAGGAGGTCATGGCATGGTCCCGGAAGGCGAAAGGTGCCGGACCGTATCACTGTGGCGCCGCGTGTGCAGCCGGTGGCGGCCTAGACCAGGCTCTTTTTCAGGAAGTAGCGCGGGCCGCCGCGCGGATAATCGGGCAGGGTGCCGACGACCTCGTAGCCTTGCTTCTTGTAGAATTCCGGCGCCTGAAACCAGTAGGTGTCGAGCCACAGCCCGATGCAGCCGCGCGTCCGCGCGATGTCCTCGGCCTGCGCCAGCACTTTCGAGCCGAGGTCCTGGCCGCGGCATGATGCGGGGATCACGAACAGTTCGACGAAGCACCAGTTGTACGCCGTCTTGCCCCACAGCCCGCCGGCCGGTTCGCCGGTGACGGGATCGTTGACCAGGATCGCCAGCGGCTGGAAGCCGGACGGGCCGACCTTGCTGTCGTTATATTCGACCAGCGCCTTCCAGACGACGTCGCGATGCGTATCGTCCGGCGCGTCCGGAATGAATATGTCGGGATGCGCGGACACGCGACTACGCTTCGCCCATCGTATCGAACATCGCGGCCGACATCGCTTCGGCGGCGGTCTTGCCGGCCCACACCACGAACTGGAACGCCGGATAGTAGCGCTCGCAGGAATGGATCGCAGACACCAGCATGGTCTCGCACTGCGCGGTAGAGGCGGTGAGGCCGTCCGGCAGGATCAAGGCCTGGCGATACATCACCATGCCGGTGTGGGTCCAGATATCGAAATGGCCGACCCACATCTGCTCGTTGATCGCAGCGATCAGGCGCTGCACTTCGGCGCGGCGCGCGGTCGGAATCTTCATGTCGAAGGCGCAGGCCAGATGCAGCGCCTCGATCTCGTTCATCCAGGTGAATGAGAGTTGATAGTCGGTCCAGTCGCCCTTCGAGACGATGGTGACTTCGTCTTCGCCGGAGCGCTCGAACGCCCAGTTGTGATCGGCAGCGATGTCCTCGACAACACCAAGCGGGTTGATCCGTGAATCGATAGTGCCTTCGAGAAGTGACATGCCGTCGCGACCTTGCTGTGTATGTGATGAACCGCATGCAACCGGCCGGTACGCGAAAAATTAAGAGAGCCGCTGCACGCTGCAGGTCCGGGTCGATGTGGTAGCGAGATCCAGACTTGCGAGTTTGAAGTGATGTGATTTGCGGAATCGGCGCAACGCCGTCACGAATCCATCCACAGACAAACACCCCTTCATCCACAGCTGATCGCGAAGTGATGAGAACAAACCGGAATCGGATTCCCGGCATGCGAGTCCGGCATGCGAGTCCGGCATGCGAGTCCGGCGTGTGGCGCTCGCGTGCCGCGAGTCGGAATTCGGCGTTAACCATTGATTCGGCACGGCGCTTTTCGGGACTCCCAAGAGTCTCGTCATGGCGCTCGTGCAGCCTGTGGATGGTTTGGACAGCAGGGCTGTCGGGTTGCTTCTTGCCGCGTCCGTGCCGTTTCGCCATAGTCGGCGCCCGAGCCTTAGAAAGTATCGTCATGACCGACCAGTCGTCCGAACCCGCCGGGCATCCGCGCTTCGCCAAGCCGCAGCGCATCGCCTTCGTGCAATCGGCATGGCACCGCGACATTGTCGGGTCGTGCCGCACGGCGTTCATGACCGAGATCGAGGCGCGTCACATCGCGCCATCGCAGGTCGATGTGTTCGAGGTGCCGGGCTCGTTCGAGATTCCACTGCATGTGCAGGTCCTCGCCAAGACCCGGCGCTACACCGCGATCGTGGCGGCGGGTCTGGTCGTCGACAGCGGCGTGCGCGGCTTCGTCGCCGACACCGTGATCCGCGCCTTGATGGATGTGCAGCTGCGCACCGAGGTGCCGGTGTTCTCGGCGGTGGTGACGCCCACCGATTTCGACGAGACGGAAGGATGCCTCGATTTCCTCAGCAAGAACTTCGCGACCAAGGGCGTCGAAGTCGCCGAAGCCTGCGCCAACACGCTGCTCAGCCTCGAGCGGCTGCGCGGCCAGGTCGCCGCGGGGATTGTGTAAGGCGCTTCTTGTAGCCCGGATGAAGCGAAGCGCAATCCGGGGCCGGTCCGTCAGTTTAGATGCTTTCCCCAGATTGCGCTTCGCTTCATCCGGGCTACGCCTAATTCAGTCGAACAGGCTCGACACCGACTCTTCCGACGCGGTGCGGCCGATCGCTTCGGCGATCAGCGACGCGATCGACAGCACGCGGATGTTCGGCGAGTTCTTCACGGCATCCGTCGGCTGGATAGAGTCCGTGATCACCAGTTCCTTGAGCTTCGAATTGGTGATGCGCGCTGCCGCGCCGCCACTCAGCACGCCGTGGGTGATGTAGGCGTAGACTTCGGTGGCGCCGTTGGCGAGCAGCGCATCGGCCGCGTTGACCAGCGTGCCGCCGGAATCGACGATGTCGTCGACCAGGATGCAGGTATAGCCGGCGACGTCGCCGATCACGTTCATCACTTCGGACTCGCCGGCGCGTTCACGGCGCTTGTCGACGATCGCCAGGGGCGTGTTGATGCGCTTGGCGAGGCCGCGCGCGCGCGCTACGCCTCCGACGTCGGGCGAGATCACCATCACTTTGGAAAGGTCGAACCTTTCCTTGATGTCACGCACCATCACCGGCGAGGCAAACAGGTTGTCGGTGGGGATGTCGAAGAAGCCCTGGATCTGTCCGGCATGCAGGTCGAGCGTCATGACGCGGTCCACGCCGGCATTGGTGATCAGGTTCGCGACCAGCTTGGCGGAAATCGGCGAGCGCGAGCCGACCTTGCGATCCTGCCGGGCGTAGCCGAAATACGGAATCACTGCGGTGATGCGACGGGCCGAGGCGCGGCGCAGCGCGTCGGTGGCGATCAGCAGCTCCATCAGGTGGTCGTTGACCGGATAGGAGGTCGACTGGATGATGAAGACGTCGGAGCCGCGGACGTTTTCCTGGATCTCGATGAAGACTTCCATGTCGGCGAAACGCCGGACGCTGGCCTTGGTCAGCGACAGTTGCAGCCAGGAGGCGATCTCCTGCGCCAGCTCCGGGTTGGAATTGCCGGCTACCAGCTTGATGGAGCCGTTTTTACCCGACATCGACGCGTCTCCCCGCGGCTTGGTGGATACAACGTTCAGCATATCGGGTTACCTAAAGAACTGATGGTCTCAACATGCGAGGTGTTATCAAGGACGGCAGCTCGCTGGCAACCCGTCGAGAGCGGTTTTCCGATGCAAATTCAAGCATTCGTCGTTAATCGTCGCTAAACCCTAAAGCCATCTGCGTGGCTGCCGGTTCACTACCGGTTGCGTTCGCCATGGCCGGGCCATTGCCGCGTGCCGGTGCCGCGGACGGTTCGGGCGCGATGGGCGTCGTGCCGTTGATGATGCCTCCGAGGCCTGTGAGGCCGGCCTGGGCGATCCGGCGCAAAACGAGGTCGTCGGCAGTGGCCCAGGCGTCGGCACCGCCGCGCCCCGTCGGCTCCTCGCCGGTGAGCCGCAAGGCGCGTTGCTGGTCGCGGTCATAGACGTCCCAGACCCAGGCAATGGAGGTCTTGCCGCCACGGATCTGGGCGGCGAGATAGCTGCGCACCCGGTAGGCGGCGCTGTCCTGCCGCGACACCACGGCGATGTTGCGAAGCCGGGCTTCGCTGTCGAGCAAATTGACGAGGCGGTCGAACACTTGCGGCGGCGGGCCGTCGATCGATTCAAAGGCAACGGTGGCGCCACCTGGGGCCTGCGCGAAGGCGGCGGAAGGGCCGGACGCGGAAGAGGTGTTGGCGACGTTGGCGCAGCCACCGAGACCCAGCGCCGTCACCAGCAGCAGCGCGGCGGACGCAAGCCGCGGCTTTCGATGGGCGGTGAAGGTGGCAAGGCGCATGCAACATCCCGACGTCGGTCCGGGCGTCAAGCTGCCGCGGACAGACGGAGCGATATCGTTAAAATGCGTTAAGGTCTAGGGCAGCGGCGACACAGGTGTGGACGCGGTGAGCGAAGCGCTCACCGGACGCCGACAATTCGCCTTCAATTGACGGCAATCAGGCTTCCAGCACGATGGCGTGGATCTGCCGGCCATAATCCGGCTCGCCGCGATGCACCGAGCGGCGATAGCTGAACAGTTTCTCGTCCGGGTAGGTGTCGATACCGGTGTCGTCGATACCGCCCACGCCTGAGCGCGTCAGCCGCATCCGGATATAGCCGGCGAGGTCGAACATGGCGTGGCCGTCGTTTGCCGAGGGGATGAAGAACAGCGAATTCTCGCCGTCCTCGCGGACGAAGCGCTCGACGAATTCGGCGCCAACCTCATAGCTCGGCTGCCGGATCAGGGGGCCGATCGCGACCTGGATCCGGGTGCGGTCGGCGCCGAGTTTTTCCATTGCGTCGATGGTGGCCTCCAGCACGCCGGTCAGCGCGCCCTTCCAGCCGGCATGCGCCGCGCCAATCACCCGCGCATCGGGATCGGCAAACAGGACCGGGCCGCAATCGGCGGTGGTGACGCCGAGCGCCAGGCCTTCGACGCGGGTCACCATCGCATCGGCGCGCGGCCGGGTGGCTGTGTCCCATGGCGCGGTGGCGAGTGCGACATCCGGCGAATGCACCTGGTGCACGGTCAGGAAATGCGCGGCATCGACGCCGATCTCCGCGGCCATGCGGCGGCGGTTTTCCGCGACATGGGCGGGGTCGTCATGGGAGCCCAGCCCGCCGTTCAGCCCGGCATAGATGCCTTCGGAGACGCCGCCGTCGCGGGTGAAGAAGGCGTGGCGCAGGCCCGGCAGCGCGGCGAGTTTCGGGGACGTGAAGGTCATGCTGTGGCTGGCTCCTGGCCGGTGTCGTCGCTCAGCGCCACCAGGGTCTCGAGCTGCGGGTCGGAAATGCCGATCACCTTGAACATCGAGCCCATGCCCTGGCCGCCGTCGACCAGCCGCGCCAGCGCGCTGGTGACGTCTTCGACGACTTTCGGGCTGGCCTTGGCGGTCAGGGTCTGCGCGCGGGTCTCGATGCCCAGTCGCTTGAGGAATTCGCCCTGCGTCACAGGGCCGTGGACGCGGGCGCCGACGTCTTCGGCGGCGCGCCCCAGCGCCTCGAAATCGACATGGGCGGTGATGTCGGCCTCGCCGGGATTGCGCAGCGGATCGGCGAAGGAGTGCCGCGCGATTGCCTGCAGCGTGTCGCCGGCGTCCGAGCGGGTATGGCCGTAGTCGATCACCAGCGCCGCGCCGCCCTCGTCGCGGACGCGGGTGGCGATCTTCATCATCTCGGAATCCGGCCGCCATTCGAACACGGCGCCGACCGGCGCGGCGCGCACCAAAGGCGGCAGCAGCTGCTCGAAATGCGGCATCGGCTCGGGCGCCGCGCCAAAGCCGAAGCCGCCATCCTCCTCGACCTCGACGGTGCGCTCGTGCCAGCCGTTGCTGTGCCGGACCACCTGGTGCACCGGCAGCACGTCGAAATATTCATTGGCCAGGATCACCGACGGTCCGGCCGGGACGTCGTCGAGGCTGGTGTGCCAGCTGATCTTGCGCACGTTGGACAAGGTCGCCTTCTGTTTGCTGCGCAGCATCGGGTTGATCTCGACCAGATGGACATGCAGCGCCTGATACAGCGGCGGCAGCACGCGCAGCGCGCGCAGCGCGTCCGCCATCATGGTGCCGCGGCCGGGGCCGAGCTCGATCAGGTGCAGCACCGGCGGCGATCCCATCGCGCGCCAGACCGAGGCCGCCCACAGCCCGATCAGCTCGCCGAACATCTGGCTGACTTCCGGCGCGGTGGTGAAATCGCCCTCGCGGCCCAGCGGGTCGCGCGATACGTAATAGCCGTAGCGCGGATGCGTCAGGCACAGGTCCATGTAGCGCCACACCGGCATCGGGCCGGCGGATTTGATGAGGCGCTTGATTTCGTCCGAGAGCGGGGAGGGTGGCGAGATGTCGGTCACGTCAGGCCTTGCTGGGCTGCGGTTCGGGGCTCACCGCAGCATGCCGCGGCGGCTTGCGCCAGGCCAGCACCATCAGCACCAGTCCCACGACAATCATCGGCACCGACAGCAGCATGCCCATCGTCAGCCCGCCCCACAGGAAGCCGAGTTGCGGGTCCGGCTCCCGGAAGAATTCGCCCGTGATGCGCGCCAGGGCATAGAAGAAGATGAAGGCGCCGAGGATCAGGCCGGGCCGCTTCAGCGCGCCGGCGCGGATCATCAGCGCCAGGATCAGGAACAGCACGATGCCTTCGAGCCCGGCCTCGTAGAGCTGGCTGGGATGGCGGGGCTGCGGCCCGCCATTGGGAAACACCATCGCCCACGGCACGCTGGCGTCCGCCGGCCGGCCCCATAATTCGCTGTTGATGAAATTGGCCAGCCGGCCAAGCAGCAGGCCGATCGGGCCGACCGCGCAGGTGATGTCGCCGAGCGACAGGACCGAGATCCCGCGCTTCCAGGCGAACGCCATCACCGCCACCACGCAGCCGAGGAAGCCGCCGTGGAACGACATGCCGCCCTTCCACAGCTCGAGGATTTCGGCAGGATGGGCGACGAAGAAGTCGAGGTTGTAGAACAGCACGTAGCCGGTGCGGCCGCCCAGGATGATGCCGAGCGTCACCCACAGGATGAAATCGTCGAATTGCAGCAAGGACACCGGCGACGGCCCGCCCCACAGCCGCTCGCGCTTGATCAGCGCGCGGGCATAGACCCAGCCCAGCACGATGCCGCCGATATAGGCCAGCGCGTACCAGCGGATCACGATCGGGCCGAGCGCGATGGCGATCGGATCGAACACCGGGAATGCGATGGTCAGGAAGGGGATGTCTGCAAAGGCCATGGCCTGACTTACGGGTCCGGGCGGCGGCAGTAAAGCGCCACTGTATGACGATTGCGTGCCATCCGGAATGCGGCTTCCCGGCGATCAGCAGGCTTGAACTGCGCCGCCGGGATCGCCATTGTCGATCTGAAGATCCCTTTTGCGAGATGGCCTGACGGCCGGAGTTCCTGCCATGACCCAGACCAACAACCGCTTCCTCGACGAGATCGGCCGCCTGATGAACGACGCCGCCGGCGCCGCCCAGGGCGTCAAGCGCGAAGTCGACACCGTGGTGCGCAACCAGGCCGAAAAGATCCTGCGCGACCTCGACATCGTCAAGCGCGAGGAATTCGAGGCTGTCAAAGACATGGCCCGCCTCGCCCGCGAGGAAAACGAGACCCTGAAGGCCCGCATCGCGGCGCTGGAATTAACGCTGGCCGGCAGCGAACCGAACGGCATCTGAGGTCAGTGTTGGGCGTTTGGTTACGCCTCGACGTAATCCGCGATGCTGGTCGGGGCAGGTACCGGCAGGCCGTCTTCTTTCAGCCCGTCGATATGAAACCGGATCGCATCGCGAATTTCGACTTCGACAGCTTTGATAGTGTCGCCGGTCGTCACACAGCCGGGCAGGTCCGGCACGTAGGCCGAATAGTTGCCGTCGGCCTTCTCGATCACTATCGCGTATCGCATCAGCGTCGTTCCTTCAGACCAGCCTGCTTCAAAATACTGGCAAACGTCCCCGGTGCAAGGTCATCGGACGGCTTGCCGGCGACCGTTACGCGGCCGGGCTTCGATGCATGTTTGTATTGACGGTGACTGCCGCGGGTAGCGACCAGAGATCAGCCGTCATCTTTGATCAATAGAATGGCGTCGCGGACTTTCATCGCCTGCCGGTGGTTGGATGGCCAGAAGTGCCACAAATTCCGGCGGGAAAGACGGGCCAAACCACTACCATTCCGCAAAATCCCCCTGCATTTCCTTGTCTTTCCGCCCCTTTGGCGTTAAAAGCCTGGCACGTCTGCAGCCCCCGCACCCCTGGAGGCTTGCTGCGACGACGACACGGGCCGCGCGGCGGCCCTAAACTTTTTGAAAAACAAGGACTTAAACGATGGCGACCGTCAAGGAATTGAAGGCGACCGTACGTTCGGCAGGCGGCAAGGGGGCCGCACGGGCAGTACGGCGCACCGGCCGAGTTCCGGGAGTAATCTATGGTGACAGCAAGCCCCCGGTGTCGATTTCGGTCGATGATGCCGAATTGCGCCAGCGCATTCTGGCCGGCCGCTTCCTCACCACGATCTATGACATCGATCTCGATGGCACCAAGCACCGCGTGATTCCGCGCGACTTCGCGCTCGATCCCGTCAGGGACTTCCCGCTGCATGTCGACTTCCTGCGCCTCGGCGAAGGCGCCACCATCCGCGTCAGCGTTCCCCTCCACCTCAAGGGCGCCGATGTCGCTCCGGGCGTGAAGCGCGGCGGCACCATCAACGTCGTCACCCACACGCTCGAACTCGAAGCCGAGGCCGACAGCATTCCGCAGTTCGTCGAAGCTGACGTGTCGACGCTGGATATCGGTGGTTCGCTGCATCTGACCGACATCAAGCTGCCGAAGGGCGTCAAGACGCTGGCGCGTGCCGAAGACGTTACTCTGGTCACGATCGTGCCGCCGTCGGGCTATGGCGAAGAACCCGCCGCAGGCACCGCTCCCGCTGCCGGTGCCGCTCCTGCGGCTGCCGCCAAGGCTCCGGCCGCCGGCGCCAAGGCTCCCGCTGCTGGTGCGAAAGCCCCGGCCGCTGCCGCCAAGGCACCCGCCGCCCCGGCGAAGAAGAAGTAACCAGGCGCGGACACCCGCGTCATGCAGCTCTTTGTTGGTCTCGGAAACCCTGGTGCGAAATACCAGGGCAACCGGCACAATATCGGCTTCATGGTTCTCGACGAGATCGCGCGGCGTCACGGGTTTGCCCCGTGGCGCCGCCGCTTTCAGGGCGAGACCTCGGAAGGCAATCTCGGCGGCGAGCGGGTCATCCTGCTGCGGCCGCTGACCTTCATGAACGATTCCGGCATCTCGGTGCAGGCCGCAGCCTCTTTCTTCAAGATCGCGGTCGGTGACATCGCGGTGTTTCACGACGAACTCGAACTTCCGTTCTCGAAAGTGCGCGTCAAGGTCGGCGGCGGCATCGCCGGACATAACGGGCTGCGCTCGATGTCTGCCCATGTCGGCAACGAGTATCGCCGCGTGCGGCTCGGCATCGGACACCCCGGCGCCAAGGAACTGGTGCACAACCACGTGCTCAGCGACTTCGCCAAGGCCGAACGACCGCAGCTCGAAGCGCTGGTCGATGCGGTGACGGACAATGTGGCGCTCTTGGCCGACGGCCGCGACTCCACGTTTCAGAACAAGGTGCATCTGACGATGCAGGCCAAGGGTTTCACGTCGAAAGACGACACCGGCACGTAAGTGCCGAACCATTCAGGACAGGTCATGGGATTCAAATGCGGTATCGTCGGGCTGCCGAATGTCGGCAAATCGACGCTTTTTAATGCGCTCACCGAAACCGCGGCCGCCCAGGCGGCGAACTATCCGTTCTGCACCATCGAGCCGAATGTCGGCGAGGTCGCAGTGCCGGATTCGCGGCTCGACAAATTGTGCGAGATCGCCAAATCGCAGCAGATCATCCCGACGCGGCTGACCTTCGTCGATATCGCGGGTCTGGTGAAGGGCGCCTCCAAGGGCGAAGGCCTCGGCAACCAGTTCCTTGCCACCATCCGCGAAACCGATGCCATCGCGCACGTCGTGCGCTGCTTCGTCGATGACGACATCACCCATGTCGAAGGCAAGATCGATCCGCTCGCCGACATCGAGATCATCGAGACCGAGCTGATGCTCGCCGATCTCGAATCCTGCGAGAAGCGCGTCGACAACCTGACCAAGAAGGCCAAGGGCAACGACAAGGACGCCAAGGAGCAGCTCGATCTGGTGCAGCGTGCGCTGGTGCTGCTGCGTGAGGGCAAGCCGACCCGTTTCCTGGAGCGCAAGCCGGAAGAAGAGCGCGCCTTCGGCATGCTCGGCCTGCTGACTTCGAAGCCGGTGCTCTACGTTTGCAACGTCGAGGAAGGCGCGGCTGGCGAGGGCAATGCCTATTCGAGGCTGGTGGCGGAGCATGCCGCCAAGGAAGGCGCGGTCGCCGTGGCGATCTCTGCGAAAATCGAATCCGAAATCGCGACGCTGTCGCGTGCCGAGCGCGCCGAATTCCTGGAGACGCTGGGCCTCGAAGAGGCCGGCCTGGATAAGCTGATCCGCGCCGGTTATTCACTGCTGCATCTGATCACCTACTTCACGGTGGGACCGAAGGAAGCCCGCGCCTGGACCATCACCAAGGGCACCAAGGCGCCACAGGCCGCAGCGGTGATCCACACCGACTTCGAGAAGGGCTTCATCCGCGCCGAGACCATCGCCTATGACGACTATGTCAATCTCGGCGGTGAATCCGGTGCCCGCGACGGCGGCAAGCTGCGCCTCGAAGGCAAGGAATATGTCGTCGCCGACGGCGACGTGCTGCACTTCCGGTTCAATACTTAAGTACAAAACCGGCCCCTCCGCGTCATTGCGAGGAGCCCTTGCGACGAAGCAATCCAGTTCTCTGCTTGTGGCTCTGGATTGCCGCGTCGCTTCGCTCCTCGCAATGACGGGGAGGGCATGACTCCCGGCTCAATGCCCGTGATGCTGCCCCTGATCCCGGATCGCGCCGAGATGCTCGTTGATCCGGAACACGATCAGAATGAACTCCGCCGCAATGCGCGAGAAGATGATGCCGACCACCGTTCCGGCAAGGCTGGACAGCACCACCATGAAGCCGCCGAACGGGCTCACCGCCATCGCGGCAAGGCCGGAGAACACGCCCGAAACGCCGACCAGGATCATCAGGACCATCACCAGCCAGTAGAACGTCTTGATGATGGTCGGCGTGATGAAACGGTCCCATTGAAACAGGTCGCGAAATTCAAACATCGATGGTCTCCCCCCGGCGCGTCAATTGAGCATATTGGCATGTAAAACTGCTGCAGGCCGTAACGTCGAACCATGGCCTGAGCATGATCGGGCCTGCCATGCGGCGTCCCGGGTTGAGATTGCGGTCAATAACGGCCACAATCGGGCTTCCTCCACGGCATATTTTTCATGACCCTGACATTCGAACATTTTCAGCCGGGCCACCTCGGCAGCTATGGACCGCGCCATATCACCCGCGAGGAGATCATCGCGTTCGCCGCCGAATACGATCCACAGCCGATGCATCTCGACGATGACGCCGCCAATGCGTCCTTGCTCCGCGGCCTCGCCGGTTCGGGCTGGCATATGTGCGCGCTCATGATGCGGATGATGTATGACGGCTTCCTGCATGAAACCGCGTCGCTGGGCTCGCCCGGCGTCGATGAGATGAAATGGCTGGCGCCGTTCCGCCCCGGCGACGCCATGATGCTCGACGTCGAAGTGCTGCAGGCGCGACCCTCGCAGAGCCGGCCCTCGACCGGCATCGTCACGTTCAAATGCAGCACGCGCAACGCCCTCGGGCCGCTCGCCGAAATGACCGTGGCGGTCATCATCGGCCGCGCTGCGGTTGCCGCGGAGCAGGCCTGACATGCGCTTTCTGGAAGACATCGAACTGGGCCATCGCCGCGAGATGGGCTCGTTCACCTTCACCGCCGAATTGATCAAGGCGTTCGCCGTGCAGTTCGATCCACAGCCGTTTCATCTCGATGAGGAAGCCGCCGAGAAATCGCTGTTCGGCGGGCTTGCGGCGTCCGGCTGGCACATCACGGCGGTAGGCATGAAGCTCCTGGTGGCCGACAGCCAGCGGCAGATGGCGGAAGCCTCCGCGCGTGGCGAGGTGCCGGCGGTGTGGGGGCCATCGCCCGGTTTCCGCGAGCTGCGCTGGCTCCGGCCGGTGCTGGCCGGCGATACCATAAGCTACGCCAATGAGGTCGCAGCCGTGCGCGCCACCGCCTCGAAACCGGGCTGGGGCATCGTGCAGGCCCGCAACACCGCTACCAACCAGCGTGGCGAAGTGGTGTGCACCTTCCTCGCCACCGCCTTTGTTCCACAGCGGAGCGTGGCCGTCTGAGCACACTTCGCCGGAAACAACTGGCTATTTAACCATTACCAAATTCGGCCAAGGAACTGCCTTGTTGTTAAGGCGTTCTGAACCGTGTGTTGTTGATGTACGACACACGGACGATGACGATAAAGATAAAGAGATCTTGGGGACTTCGATGGCTGACCGCACCGGACTTAAATTTGTAGGCTTCATCTTTGCCAGCGTGACGCTGGCCGTGATGTTCGCGACCTGCATGGTGGTGAAGGGTTACGCCGACGGCGCCTATTCACTCGACACGATGCAGGTTTCCTCGGACCTTCAGTAATGTTTTGTTAACCGCCGCACCGCGGCGATCACGGGGCCGCTCAGCGGCTCCAGCCCCAGGCCAGCACGGCCACTGCCACCACCAATAATCCGACAAATCGCACGATGATGATTCCGATCTGCGGCGGCGAACTGCGGGCCGGAATCGGCTCGGTCGTGGTCGGTCTGATGGTCTTCATGAACGTCCCCAGGCGTGGTCTGCGCAGGGTATAGTCGCGCCGATCGGCCTAAAAGTTCAATCGTACCGATTGAAGCGGTTGTTTTTCCCGGTCGTCCCCGAGACCATGCAGGCATCGAAGGTCAGGCCTCATCAAACAAAATGCCGCTCCCTTCCGGAAGCGGCATTTTTCGAAGTCGGTGGCTTTGTCGATCAGTCGTGGCGCAGGCCGTCGGCGGTGCGCTTCCACTGGGCGACATTGTCGGCGATCAGCCGGGTCGATTTCATCGCAGCCTGGCTGAGCTGGGCGTAGCCGGAGATTTCGCGCTGAACGCGCTGGCCTTCGGCATGCAGCAGGTCGCGCAAGGCTTCCAGTTCGCTGACGAGATTCTCGATCTCGGCAAGCGAGGTGCCGGCAACGCGCTGGATCAGCGAATTGACGCTGTTGACCGTGGCTTCGGTGGATGACTCCATCGGCAGGTCGGTGCTGGTGGGGGCGCTGCTCACGACGCCAGCCGCCGGGCGGCGCAGATAGGCGACGTCATTGCGCACGAAGTCGCGGATCCCCGCTTCAACTTCGGAAACGGCGGCCAGATCGCTGTCTTCGGTGACGGGATCGGTCTTCTCGGAATGGATCGCATTCATCGGCTCTTCCTTGTTTCGCGTTGAGCGAGCGCGGCTGGCCCCCGCATGACGGACTCATCGCTCGATTAATCACCTGAATTTGACCAGAACGCGGCCGTGGTGCGGCAATAGCCATGTTTGCGGACTATCGGCAAAAGCGATGAAGGCTTCGTTACGATTACCAGCTGTGCTTGAAGCCGGCGGTCAGGCTCTTGTTGGCCGGACCCTGCAGCGTCTCGCTGATAGTGCCGGAGACGCTGACGCCGCCGAACAATTTCTGCTCGGCGCCGACCTTGCGCAACCATCGGTCGTCGGTGGTGGCCAGTGTCTGGCCGGCGAGCAGGCTGGTGCCGCTGTCGGCGATGCTCAGCTTCGCCTGCTGGTCTGTCTCGTAGCTGCGGGTGGCTCGGCCGTTGAAGCCGATGATCGGCACGCTGCCCTGCTGGATCACGTTGTAGCCATTCTGCAGCGTCAGCGAATACTGGTTGCCGGCCAGCGGCACCGACTTGCTGAACGAGGTGCCGAACTTGCTCTGGTCCGACAACGGATCGACGCGAGCCTCGATCGCGGTCTTGTCCCAGATCGCGCCCATGCCGGGCGCGGTCATCGCCGCCCAGGCGGTGCCGCCCGAGTTCGACTGCGTCCCGGTGCCGAACTGGTTGCGGTAGGCGTCGGCGGCGCTGAAGGCCGAGGGCTGGCTGGCGACGTTGAGGTCGGCGCCGATTCGGGTGTCCCAGAACGGCAGCAGCGGCTGCTTCACCGACACCGCGGCGGAGCCATCGGCGTTTTTATGCGTGCTCCAGGCCGAGGCTGCCGCTTTGGCCGCGGCGCGCTGCTCGCGCGGCGAGGCGCTGGCGATCGGGCGGCTGGTGTCAAGCAGCGACCAGTCCGGCTCGGGAAGATCCTCGATAGCGGCGGGCGGGGCATCGGTCGGGGCGATCTCGGCGGGCGGCGCAAGATCGAGGCCGCGCCAGGCATCCTGCGCGGACACCGGCGTCAACCAGATCGCGGCGCCGAGCGGCGCGGCTGCCAGGGTCGCCAGCGTCGATTTCATTGTCGTCGTCATCATCATCAAGATCAAGCCGATGCCCCGATCACCCCGTGCGGGGGACAGGATACCAGCCGTCTCGTCGAAAGTGTGGCGATGCAGCATGCAGATCGCTCAAGCCTTCGTGACGACCGCGCGGCTGGGCGTGGCCGCCGGGCTCAAAAGCCCATCGGCAGACGGATGCCGAACCCGATCGTGAGCAACAGCGCCCCGATCACCGCGCCGACGCTGCCGCCGCGCCGGCCAGGCGAGAGCGCCGATCACACCGCCGACGATCAGCCCGGGCGCGAAAATCCCCAGCAGGACGGACAGAAATCCCAATGCGCTCCAGTGCAGGCCGACGCTGGACACGAACGGCCTATTTCTTCGGCGACGATCCTGAAGCGGTCTTGCCGGCGGCGAACGGATTCACGGGGGCGTCGCTTCCCTTCTTCATGTTCTTGTCGGCCTTCGGTTTCTTCTTCTCTTTGTTGGACTTCATTTGGCCTTTTGCCATGACACGATCCTCGGCGCCCGGTTGATGGACTCGGCGCGCCAGCAAAATAGCAGGTCGTGGGAGATTTGTATCTGACGGCGTTGGAACGCGTAGGGTGGGCAAAGGCGCTGTCTTGTCCGCCGAAGCCCGCAGGGCGAAGGCGGATGCGCCGTGCCCACCATCGGCGATGCGGTGGGCACGCCGCCGCGCGTTACGCGCACGTCGGCTTTGCCCACCCTACGGCTCGGCCGTCAGCACACCACCGCGAGCACGCAATTGGTCGGCAGCACCCCGCGGAGCAGCGGCTGCGGCGTGCCGTAATAATTGCGGTAGTGGAAATCGCCCGCCTGGCCGTAATAGCCGGCCACCCGCGGAGAGGTGCGCACATAGCCGGGATCGACCACCACCACCTCGTCCTGGGTCACGACCGCCCCGCGGACGACCTTCGTCGGCTCGGCAAACACCGCGCCGAGCCGGGACCGGTGCGCCATGTCGGCGGCCGAGGCCGAGGTCAGGCTGCCGATGAGGCTGAGTACGACGGCGAAAGCGGCGTGGGCGAATGTGATCGGCATGGTCCGGCTCCGATGATTCGCCAGATCATAGCGGTGCGGCGTTAGTAAAGGTTAACGCCGCACCATTGGTCAGCTTAGGCCGCCCGGACATCCGCGAGGAAGCGATGCAACTGCGCGGCGAGGTCCTCGGACTGCTGCGACAGCTCTTCGGCGGCGCCGAGCACCTGCGTGGCGGCTGCGCCGGTATCGTTGGCCGCCTGCTGCACGCCGGTGATGTTGGAGGTGACATGCTGCGTGCCGTGCGCGGCTTCCTGCACGTTGCGGGCGATTTCCCGTGTCGCCGACCCCTGCTGCTCGATCGCGGTGGCGATCGCCTGGCCGATCTGCTCGATCTCGGTGATCACGCTGACGACATTGCGGATCGCGGCGACGGATTCGGCGCTGGCGCCCTGGATGGCGGCGACCTGTTCGGAGATTTCTGTCGTTGCCTTGGCAGTCTGGCCGGCAAGCGATTTCACCTCGGAGGCGACGACCGCAAATCCACGCCCGGCCTCGCCGGCGCGCGCGGCCTCGATGGTCGCGTTGAGCGCCAGCAGGTTGGTCTGCGCGGCGATGTTCTGGATCAGGATCACCACGTCGCCGATCTTCTGCGCGCCGGCGGCGAGCGACTCTGCGGTGTCGCCGGTGCGGCGGGCATCGACCACGGCACGCGCGGAAATCTGCGCGGACTGCGCGACCTGGCGGCTGATCTCGGTGATCGACGACGTCAGTTCTTCGGTGGCGCTGGCGACCATCTGAACGTTCGACGAGGTCTGCTCCGACGCCTCGGCCACGACGCCGGCCTGGCGGTTGGTCGTGGTGGCGGTCGAGGACATCGAGCGCGCGGCGCTCTCCATCGTTGCGGACGACGTCGACAGCCCGCTGACGAGTTCGCCGACCCGCGCTTCGAAGGATTTCGCGAGGTCGTCGAGCAGGCTGGCGCGGCGCATCTTGGCGTCGTTCTCGGCCGCCTGATCCGCGGTGAGGCGGCTGGCGGTGATCATATTGTCCTTGAACACCTGGACGGCGGCGGCCATCGCGCCGATCTCGTCCTGGCGATCGCTGGCTGGCGTCGCTTCTGACGCGTCGCCGCTGGCAAGGCGCGTCATCGACGCCGTGATCGCGACGATCGGCTGCACGATCCGGCGCCGTACCGTCACCACCATGGCAACACTGGCACCCACGACAGCGAGCAACACAATGAGCGCGATGACGAAGCTGAGCCGCGCGCTGTCATACGAAGATTCGAGCAGGGATTCGGCATTGTCGTAGAGCGCTTCGCGCACGCCGATCACCGAATTCAGGCCAAGCTGCGATTCCACATAGAACGCATCGACGTCATGCTCGTACTTGCCGCTCACCGCGCCGGCCCTGACCAGCTTCAGCTCATTGCCGAAGCGATCGACATAGGCCTCTTTCATCTTGTCCAGCGCGGCCACGACATTGGCGGGCGTGGCCGGGTTGCCGCGCATCTCCATCAGCGACGCCAGCACCTGGTCGGTGGCGCCCTGCGAGCGGGCGAGATCCAGCCGTTCGGCCTCGGTGCCGGCGCGGCCCGCGCCGACCAGATTCTTGTGCACGCTGGCATTGTAGCCGCCGACGTCGCGCAGCATCCAGGCGGTATTGGCGTTGATCGCCTGGCGATAGGCGTCGCCATTGCCGGCCGCCATCTTGCGCACCTGATCGGTGAGCAGCACGGTGACGACGCCGTTCAGGCCGGAATTCTCCGCGACGACTTTCTTGGCGGCGTCGCGACGCGCTTCTGCCGGTCCTGCGATGGCCGCGTCGGTCGTGCCGCGCAGCGCCTTGAAGCGCTGGCCGATGTCGTCGATCTTCGGTGCGATCTCGGCGGCGTCGTCGAGGGTGGCGACGGTGGTCGCGCGCAACTGCTCCATCTTCTCGATCGCACCGTCGGTTAGCTTGCGCAATTTTTCGAGATCGGCGCGCATCTTCGGATCGACAACCGCGGGCCCGAACAGGATGTTGGTGGAGAAGCCGCGTTCCGAATTCAGATAGCGCGGGATGTTGCCGACGGCGCGGACCAATGCCAGGCGCGTCTGCGCCGTCGCCACTCGTCCCATCGTGTCGAACTTCGATGCCGCAATGTAGACGGCGAGGCCGCCGGCGGTCGCCGACAGCGAAGCGATGGCAATGGTGAGCAAGGTACCGATCTTCATGAAACACCGTCCGGCGAAAAAGGAATAGATATAAGATGCCACCAGCCTAGGGGGCTTGAATTAATCAAGCATTGATGGGGGGCGCCGCGCACGACGCGTATGTGAGGATATCGCGCGCCCAGGTTGCGTATTTGAACGTCGGCGTGTGGAGCCGATCGAAGGGATGCAGATGCAGTTGTTGCTATCGATGGTTCTGGCGCTGCTGACAGTCGCCTCGTCGGCCATGGCGCAGTCCCCTGCGGCGGACGTGGTGCGTGACCTCGCGCCCTCCGGCATGCTGCGCGCCGCGATCAATTTCGGCAACGGCGTGCTGGCGCAGAAAGGGGAGGGTGGCGTGCCGCGCGGCGTCTCCGTTGATCTCGCCACCGAACTCGCCAGGCGGCTCGGCGTGCCGGTTGCCTTCGTGCCCTACGAGGCTGCCGGCAAGGTGTTCGAGGGCGCGAAGTCTGGCGAATGGGACATCGGCTTCATGGCGATCGAGCCGGTGCGTGCCGCGGAGATCGCGTTCACCGCGCCCTATGTGGTGATCGAGGGCACCTACATGGTACGGCAGGACTCGCCGTTTAGAGACGTCGACGACGTCGACAAGCCCGGCGTCAAGATCGCCGTCGGGCTCGGCTCGGCCTACGACCTCTACCTCACCCGCACCATCCAGCACGCCAAAATCCTGCGTGTCAAAACCGGCGGCGGCACCGCGATGATCGAGATGTTTGTTGGCGACCATCTCGACGTAGCCGCCGGCGTCCGCCAGCAGCTCGACGCCTATGCCAAGGACCATCCGGAGATGCGCGTGATGCCGGGCCATTTCCAGGAGATCGCGCAGGCAATGGGCATGCCGCGCGTGGAAGGCCAAAAGCGCGACGCCGGCGCGAAATATCTCGCCGCCTTCGTCGAGGAGATGAAGGCCTCGGGCTTCGTCGCCGACGCCTTGAAGCGCAGCGGGCAGGTGGCCCAGGTGGCGCCGCCGGCTGCGAAGTAGCGCGCGACGTCAATGCAGCCAGGCCATGACCGATTTTCGGAAGAAGGCGCGATCATTATCCCTCCTCGCGAATCTTCGCTTCGCCGGGCGGAGCGAGCGAGAAGGCAGCCCTGCAGTCGTACGGCTTGACTTCGCGGCCGCGTCGGCCAATCTCCCGCCACAACAAGATCAAAAACACGTAGGGAGAACACCATGGCCGAGGCCTATATTATCGACGCCGTCCGCACGCCCCGTGGCATCGGCAAGGTCGGCAAGGGCGCCTTGTCCGAGCACCATCCGCAGCATCTCGCCGCCACCGTGCTGCGCGCCATCGCCGAGCGCAACCATCTCAATACCGCGGATGTCGACGACGTGATCTGGTCGACCTCGACCCAGCGCGGCAAGCAGGGCGGCGACCTCGGCCGCATGGCGGCGCTCGACGCCGGCTACGACATCAAGGCCTCCGGCACCACGCTCGACCGCTTCTGCGGCGGCGGCATTACGGCCGTGAACTTCGCCGCGGCGCAGATCATGAGCGGCATGGAAGACGTGGTGATCGCCGGCGGCACCGAAATGATGTCGCTGACGGGCGCGATCGCTGCCGAGGACATGGCCGCCGGCAAGCCGCCGCTTGGCATGGGCTCCGGCAACAAGCGTCTCGCGCAGGTGCATCCGCAATCGCACCAGGGCATCTGCGGCGACGCCATCGCCTCGATGGAAGGGATTTCGCGCGAAGCCTTGGATGCGTTGGGCCTCGAAAGCCAGCGCCGCGCCGCCGTGGCGATCGCCGAGGGCCGTTTCGACAAGAGCCTGATCCCGGTCAAGGACGACGCCGGCAATGTCGTGCTGGCGAAGGACGAATTCCCGCGTCCCAATACGACCGCCGAAGGCCTCGCCGGCCTCAAGCCGGCGTTCGCCGCGATGGCCGATCATCCGCTCGACGAGCAGGGCACTACCTATCGTAGCCAGATCAACCAGAAATATCCCGATCTCAAGATCGAGCACTTCCACCACGCCGGCAATTCATCGGGCGTGGTCGACGGCGCCGCCGCTCTGCTGCTGACGTCGAAGGACTACGCCGACAAGCATGGCCTGAAGCCGCGCGCGCGCATCGTGGCGATGGCCAATATCGGCGACGATCCGACGCTGATGCTCAATGCCCCGGTACCCGCCGCGCGAAAAGTGCTGGCCAAGGCGGGTCTCACCGTGGACGACATCGACCTCTGGGAGATCAACGAGGCCTTCGCCGTGGTGGCGGAAAAATTCATCCGCGACCTCAAGCTCGACCGCGACAAGGTCAACGTCAACGGCGGCTCGATCGCGCTCGGCCACCCGATCGGCGCGACCGGCGCGATCCTGATCGGCACCATCCTGGACGAGCTGGAACGCCGCAATCTGAAGCGCGGGTTGGTGACCATGTGCGCCGCCGGCGGCATGGCGCCGGCGATCATTATTGAGCGGGTGTAACCTCCTTCGTCTCCGGCATCTCACTGTCGTTCCGGGGCGCGAGCGCATCAGCGCGAGCGAACCCGGAACCTCAATATGGGACGATGAACATCTCGGGATTCCGGGTTCACGCTTCATCGGCTTCGCCGACCGCAGCGTGCCCCGGAATGACAGCCAGGGACGCAGGGCTTCGCTTCCAATTGAATGGCGCCCACGCGCCGTCGCTTTCGCGCCATCGCGCAAATTCGCCTCCCCCGGTTTCCCCTCGCCCAACGAGGGGGACGACGCGCCGAAAGGCGCAACTTGTATAGTCACGCTCCGGGCCACGGCCTGCGACGGCCCTGTCCCGGCGCGCGTCGCCTTTCGGCGCGCCATCGCGGCGTCTTGTGTCCGGGGGACCGTGCTTCCGGGGACGTGGCGGGCCTCCGGCAACTGCCGTCAGCCCCGGCGTTTCCGCCGTTCGCCTGTCCCGCGTCCAGCCGACAAAGTGCGGCAGAGCCCCGTAGTAGGCCCGGACGGCGACCCCCGGCCTCCCGGGGCCGTGGGTGCGAGCCACGTCCGCAGGCGCCGCATCCCGCTCCACTCCCAGAGCGCCCTCGAGAAGCGCCCCTCATGGGCGGGACGGGGAGGGGTATATAGTCCTGTAGGGATATTGTCAAGATAACTATGGCGCGGACAGCTACAAAAAGCTTCCGTAATTTTAAAAAACTGACTTCTATTCGGCGTACTTTCTTCAAATCTTTACAAGGAGCGGTCCGTGACAAGTGAGATTAGTTGGGAGGATTTCAAATTTTCTGTCAATGAACTTCTCGAGAAAGCCAGTGCAGATGGCACGACAATACTTTTCCGAGGACATGCATCCAGCTCTTGGAAGCTGGACACCACTTTGCAGCGAAGCGAGCACTACGAAGAAGTGTCCGACTACTATCGACTGATTCTCAGGATAAAATCGGAGGTCCAGGCTCTGACGGAAAATTCGTGGCTTGACGAACCGAATTTTTCGATTCTGGAGCCGAAAATCTTAAACGACTACGATAGCTTTAATCGAACGTTCAATTTCGGAAACTTGCCTCACTATGCGTACATGGTCTATTTGCGTCATCATGGCTTTCCGTCCCCATTATTAGACTGGAGCGCATCCCCCTTTGTCGCCGCTTACTTTGCCTTTTACTCTGTCACGGAGGAAAGCGTTGCTATATTCGCGTTTCGCGATAGAGCAGCCGGCGGCTTTAAGGTCGGGGGAAGCGATAGTCCATCAATCACGCAGTTGGGGCCGTACGTTCTCGGGCCGAAACGACATTTCTCGCAGCAATCGCAATATACAATTTGCACTTCTTGGGGCGGAGGGAGACCGCTATTTGCGGACCATTCCGAGGTCTGCCAGCCTTACGATCCAGAGGCAAAATTTCAGCAGGACGTAGTTTTTAAGTTTGTTATCGCGAATAGCGAACGAAAAAAGGCTCTCAAAGAGCTGCAGCGCTATAATCTAAGTGCGTTCACCCTTTTCGGCTCGGAAGATAGCTTAATGGAGAGCCTGTCCATTCGGGAGGAGCCTTAATTCACGAAAGCTATTCCGATGTCGTTTTCGAGAGAGCCTATCGCTCGCCATACGATGGAGGCGTTACTTCGAACGGCACGTCCTGGCCGGCCCGCGGGTCGCCGTTGTCGAGCAGCACGTCCTGTATCATGTCCGGCAGTTTGCGGTACAGGATTTCGAACGTATCCGATTCGGTCACCAGCGGGATCGTGTCGCTCTGCACGACCCAGACCTGGGCTTCTTCGTCGTAGTCGACATTGATGATGAGGGACAGGGTCGTCTCCCGGCGCAATGGTTCGGCCTTGTTGAAATCATAGCGCGTCGGGGTGAATTCTCAATTGGATATCACCGGCGGGCCGTGCGCCGTGCGGCTCCCCCCTCTCCCTGACCCTCCCCCACGAGGGGGGAGGGGACACTGCTGCCGTGCCGTCTCAGAAGAAGCTACCGCTTCTTCCACCCGCCCCGATGCCCCGGCGCGCCGCCGGAGCTTCTGGCGGTCGGGCCGAACTCCGGTCCCGATTGCCGTGAATCCTTCGGCTGGAAGATCTTGCTCTCCGTCCCCGGGCCCATTTCGTCGAGCGTCGGCTTGCGCGGACGTCCGACCTTCTTGCCGCGATCCGGCAGCACTTCGTGCCAGGTGGCGATGCCCATCTCATCCAGGCCGGGCTTGTGCACTTTCGACGACGGCGTGTTGTTGCCGCCGCGCTTGGCCGAAAGCTTCGGCATGTTGGCGCTGGCGCCGAACTGCTTGTCGCCCTTGAACGAACCGGCCGCGCCGGCCACCTTGCGCTGCTTGGCGGTGGGGTCGTCCACGACAGCTAGCTCGGTCGCGCGCAACCGCTTGACCTCGTCGCGCAGTCTTGCTGCTTCCTCGAAGTTGAGGTCGGCGGCGGCTTCGCGCATGCGGGTTTCGAGATCGCCCAGCACGGCCTCGAAATTGTGCCCGATGGCCATGACGTCGTCGGCCATGCCGCCATTGCCGATTTCCACCAGCACGTGGTCGCGCTCGTAGACCGAGTTCATGATGTCGCCGATCGACTTCTTGATGCTCGCCGGCGTGATGTTGTGGAGCGTGTTGTATTCGACCTGCTTTTCGCGGCGGCGGTCGGTCTCGGCGATGGCGCGCTCCATCGAGCCGGTCATCTTGTCCGCATAGAGGATCACCTTGCCGTCGACGTTGCGCGCCGCGCGGCCGATGGTCTGGATCAGCGACGTCTCGGAGCGCAGGAAACCTTCCTTGTCGGCGTCGAGCACGGCGACCAGCGCGCATTCGGGAATGTCGAGGCCTTCGCGCAGCAAATTGATGCCGACCAGCGCGTCGAACGCGCCGAGCCGCAGGTCGCGGATGATCTCGATGCGCTCGATGGTGTCGATGTCGGAGTGCATGTAGCGCACGCGGATGCCCTGCTCATGCAAGTACTCGGTCAGATCCTCCGCCATGCGCTTGGTCAGCACGGTGATCAGCGAGCGATAGCCGGCCGCGCAGGTGGCGCGGACCTCGCCGACGAGATCGTCGACCTGGGTGCGCGCCGGGCGGATGTTGATCGGCGGATCGATCAGCCCGGTCGGGCGGATGACCTGCTCGACGAACACGCCGCCGGATTCGTTGAGCTCCCACGCGGAGGGCGTGGCCGACACCGCGACCGATTGCGGGCGCATCATGTCCCATTCCTCGAAGCGCAGCGGCCGGTTGTCCATGCAGGAGGGCAGGCGGAAGCCATATTCCGCCAGCGTCGCCTTGCGCCGAAAATCGCCTTTGAACATGCCGCCGATCTGCGGCACGGTGACGTGGCTCTCGTCGGCGAATACCAGCGCGTTGTCCGGCACGTATTCGAACAGGGTCGGCGGCGGCTCGCCCGGCCGGCGGCCGGTGAGATAGCGGCTGTAATTCTCGATGCCGGCGCAGGAGCCGGTGGCTTCCATCATCTCGATGTCGAAGGTGGTGCGCTGCTCGAGCCGCTGCGCTTCCAAGAGGCGGCCCTGTTCGTGCAGCTGCTCGAGCCGCCATTTCAACTCGGCCTTGATCGACTTGATCGCCTGGATCAGGGTCGGCCGCGGCGTCACGTAATGCGAGTTGGCATAGATCTTGATGAATTCCAGCTCGTCCTGCTTGTGGCCGGTGAGCGGGTCGAATTCCTCGATGGTCTCGACGGTGTCGCCGAACAGATTGACGCGCCAGGCGCGGTCTTCGTAGTGCGCCGGGAAGATGTCGATGACATCGCCGCGCACGCGAAAAGTGCCGCGGGTGAAGTCGTGTTGTGTGCGCTTGTATTGCAGCGCCACGAGGTCGGCGATCAACTGCCGCTGGTCGATGCGCTCGCCTTTCTTCAGGGCGAAGGTCATCGCGGTGTAGGTCTCCACCGAGCCGATACCGTAGATGCATGACACGGAAGCCACGATGATGACGTCGTCGCGCTCCAGCAGCGCGCGCGTCGCCGAATGGCGCATGCGGTCGATCTGCTCGTTGATCGAGGAATCCTTCTCGATATAAGTGTCGGTCCGCGGCACATAGGCCTCGGGCTGGTAGTAGTCGTAATACGAGACAAAATATTCGACGGCGTTGTCGGGGAAGAAGCTCTTGAACTCGCCATAGAGCTGCGCCGCCAGCGTCTTGTTCGGCGCGAGGATGATCGCCGGGCGCTGCGTCGCCTCGATCACCTTGGCCATCGTATAGGTCTTGCCGGAGCCGGTGACGCCGAGCAGCACCTGGGTGCGGTCGTTGCGGCTGATGCCCTCGACCAGTTCCTTGATCGCGGTCGGCTGGTCGCCCTTCGGCTCGTATTCCGACTTGATGACGAATTTCACGCCGCCTTCGGACTTGTCGGGGCGTGGCGGGCGATGCGGAACCCAGATCTTGTCGTCCTTGAATTCGGGGCGGCCATTGGTGACCAGCGCTTCCAGCGCGTCGGCGGTGGCCTGCACGCCCAAAGCTTCCATCTTGTTGCGCGGCGGGCGGGCCAGCGCGGCATTGTCCTCTTCCTCGGTGGTGAAGCCATATTGCTTCGCCAGTTCCGGGTCGAGCGTCGGGATCGCCGCATGCGTGCCATAGACGGCCTGCGGCGCTTCCTCGAAACCCTGTTCGCTCAGCCGCAGCGCGTAAGGCCGCGCCGGCTGCGGCAGCGGCTGCAACGGGGTGGGGCGCGGACCGCTATCGCCCTTGAAGTTCTTCGGCGTGGAGGCGCGGGCGCGATGCACCGCTGCCTCGCCGCCGGAGCGGCGCTCCAGCGAATTGCTCGGTGGCGGCTGCAGGCCGGTCGAGGAACCCATGCCGGCCTCGCCGCGGTTGATCGCGGGATTCAGCAGTTCGGCCAGCGCCGGGCCGATCGGCTTGACCTCGGGTCGCCCCGCGCCGGGCTTCGCCGCCGGGGTCTTCGCGCGCTTGATGGGGGACTTCTTGGGTGTCTCGGGAGTTTTCGCCATACAGGGAATATGGGGCGAGTCCCCCGGCGATAAAAGCCCTGCCGCCGCGGCTTCAGCAGCGCATTTCCGGCGGGCGCGGCCTGGTCATCTTCCTCATGTCCCGAAGTCGGGGGAACACCGAAAAGCTACAGCGCGCGCGCGGCGTTGCCCTTGAACAGGATCGGGCCGGTGGGCCGGCCGATCGGCGAGCCGCCTTCGGGTTCCAGGGTGATCTCGAACAGCTGGTCGGCGACCGTGTCCGGCAGCGATTCCAGATTGAGCTGCAATGTGCGGGACTGCGAGGCGAGGCCGATCGATTTCGGCCCGATCGCACGGTCCCACAGCGTCCAGACCTGCAGCGTGCGGCCGGCCGGCACGTCGATGGCGCGCAGCGGGATCAGTTCGACGCGGCCGTTGGAGAACGTGTTGACGATCGCGCCGGCTTCTTTGGTCGTATCGTTGACCAGCACCGCGACATAGATCGGCTTGCGCTGCGCCAGCGCCACCAGTTCGTGGCGAAGCTGCCGCGAAGTCGCCAGCGCGCCGATCATGATCATCGCGAAGGCCAGCGCCGCAAAGGCGCCGCCGATCCCGGCGCCGCGCCAGAACCGCAAATTGTTCCACAGCGTGGCACCGCGCAGCGCGTTGCGCGCGCCCGGCAGCGGGATCGCCGGCGCAACTCTGGTGCTTGCGGCAATGCGGTCCCACAGCGCGGCGCTGGGCTGCATTTCCTCGGCGGTGGCATCGAGTTCGGCGAGCCGCTCGCGCCAGGCATGGACCGCGCCGGCGAAGGCGTCGTCGCTGTCGAGACGCGACTCCGCGGCGGCCAGTTCGGCGCCTTCCAGCAGGCCCATCACATAGTCGGCGGCGAGGTCATTGATGTGGTCGTCCTCGGGCAGGCTCATCCCATGCACTCCTGCAGCGAGAACAGGCCGCGGCGCACCCAGCTCTTCACGGTGCCGAGCGGCACCTTCATGCGACCGGCGAGTTCGCCGTGGCTCATGCCATGCGCATAGGCCAGCACCACCACGTCGCGCCGTGGCCGGTCGATGCGCTCCAGGCAGCGCCGCAGCGCCGAGGTCTCGGGCAACCGCGTCATGGTCGCCTCGCAGTCGATCTCGAGCGCGGTTTCGACGGAGGCGTCATAGCGGTGCTCGTTGCGGTGGATGCTCAGCGCGCGGTTGCGCACGATGGCATAGAGCCAGCCGCGCGCGCTGCCGCGGTGCGGATCGAAACCGGCCGCGCTGCGCCAGATCCGCATGAAGGCGTCATGCACGGCTTCTTCCGCGAGGTCCTGCCGCAACAGGATGCGGCGCGCGACGCCGATCATCCGCGGCGCCTCGCCGGCATAGATCATCTGCAGCGCGGCCCGGTCGCCCGCCGCGCAGCGCGCCAGCGCAGCCGCGAGCTGCGCCTCGCGCTCGTTGTCGAGCAGGCGTCTCTCGCTCCGCTTCGTTATGGTGCCACTCCCGGTCATTCCGATGCCTTTGCATGTCCACTGTACTCTGGCCGTGCGGCATTTGGATGCAGTGGCTCGGAAATTATTCGCAAAATTATTTTGACCGCCGTGCATCCAATCCACGGGGTCGGCCGGTACTCCCTGTGTCGATCCCGAGAGGATCGTGAAACCCAGGGAGCTACCCATGAAGATTCACTCGCTACTCGCCACCTCCGTCGCCCTGCTGCTGACCTCCGCCGCCGCCAACGCCGCGCAGGTCGCAGCCCTGGTCGGTGGCGATACCATCGCCATGGTCGATACCGCCCAGAAGAAGGCCACCGGCTCGGTCAAGGTCACCGGCATCACCGGCATGCTGGTCGGCATCGACGTGCGACCGTCGGACGGCCTTTTGTACGGCCTGGTCGATGACGGCACCGTCGTCACCATCGCCGCCGACGGCAAGGCGACGATGAAGTCCAAGCTCGACACCATGCTGGCCAAGGGCGTCACAGCCACCGTCGACTTCAACCCGGTCGCCGACCGCCTGCGCGTGATGGGTTCGGACGGCATGAGCCTGCGCGTCAATGTCGACGACGGCAAGGTGACCAAGGACGGCGACCACAAATACGCCGAAGCCGACATGCACAAGGGCGAGAAGCCGAACGTCATCGCCGGCGCCTACACCAACTCGGTGAAGGGCACCAAGGAAACCGCATTGTTCAATATCGACGGCACGATCGGCGCGCTGGTCAAGCAGGCGCCCCCGAATGACGGCATCCTCGGCGCCGTCGGCAAGCTCGGCATTAAGCCTTCCGCGGTGGCGTTCGACATCTGGTCGGACGGCACCAAGAACGAAGCCTGGCTGATGGCCGACGGCACGCTGTATTCGGTCGATCTCGCCACCGGCAAGGCCACCGAAGCCGCCAGGATTGCCGGCGTCACCGGCAAGGTGACCGACATCGCCATCATCGGGATGTAAGTTTCAACGAACGGGAAAATGAACGATGCCGCGTCCGCAAGGGCGCGGCATTTTCATGCGCGGGAAAGCCGTTGACTTGCCGCGTCAAATCCGGCGACCTTCGCGTACCCGCATCTCCCTCCGATGCTCCCCTCCATTCCTTGCGCCCGTGCATGACGGCTGCGGAGAATTACGATGACACGACAACTCTACGAACTGGTCGGCACGGATGCGGATCGTCCGTTCAGCCCGTTCTGCTGGCGGACGCGGATGGCGCTGGCGCATAAGGGGCTCGAGACCGCCTCGGTGCCGTGGCGCTTTACCGAGCGCGAGGCGATTGCGCCGCACGGGTCCGAGAAGGTCCCGGTGCTGATCGACGGCGATCGCACGGTGTCGGACTCCTGGGCCATCGCCTGCCATCTCGAAGACGCCTATCCTGATCGGCCCTCTTTGTTCGGCGGCGACGGCGGCCGTGCGATGGGGCGGATGCTGAACTGGTGGGGCGATACGGTGGTGATCGGAGGCCTGTTTCCGATGATCGTCGCCGATATCTGGGCGCATCTGCGGCCGCAGGACCAAGCCTATTTCCGGCAGTCGCGCGAGGCCCGTTTCGGCAAGACGCTGGAAGAGGTTTCGGCGGATCGCGAGCAGCGCGTCGCCGGCTTCCGCAAATCGCTGGACCCGATGCGGCTGACGCTCAAGACGCAGCCCTTCCTCGGCGGCGAGGCGCCGAACTATGCCGACTATATCATGTTCGGCGGCTTCCAATGGGCACGCGCGATCAGCGCGTTCCCATTGCTGGCGAAGGAGGATGCGATCTACGCTTGGCGGGAAAAGCTGCTGGATGCGTTTGGCGGTCTGGCGCGGCGCTCGCCGGGATATGACGTTTAGGCGTGACCGCCCTCAATTGTCTGTGACGGCCGCCATCGGAACGATGAGCAATTGGCCGGGTTAGGCGTGCTCATCACGAGGATTGCAGCATGACCACCCAGGACAACGATTCTACACGCCTATCACTCACGCGACGAAACGTCGTCGGCGGAGCAGGCTTGGGTCTCGCCGGTCTGGCAACCTCGGCCGCTCCCGCTTTTGCGCAAGGAAATCCGCCGATGGCCGCCGTTCCGCTCGAAGATCCCCGCACCAAATATCCGGTGCCGCCCTACAAGAAGCAGTCGCAAAAATGGCCGGGCCTGGCCAGCCAGATGGATCCGCTGCCGGACCATGGCGAGAAGAGCTACAAGGGGTCAGGCCGTCTTGCCGGCCGCAAGGCGCTGATCACCGGCGGCGATTCCGGCATGGGCCGCGCCGCGGCGATCGCCTATGCGCGCGAGGGCGCCGACGTCGCCATCAATTATCTACCGGATGAAGAGCCCGACGCACAGCAGGTTATCGCGCTGATCAAGGCCGAGGGCCGCGTCGCGGTGGCGATCCCCGGCGATCTGCGTTCCGAGGCGTTCTGCCAGGAGATGGTCGCGAAGGCGGTGCAGGGTCTCGGCGGGCTCGACATTCTCGTCAACAATGCCGGCCGGCAGCAGACCCAGGCCTCGATCATGGACATCACGTCGGAAGAATTCGACGCTACCATGAAGACCAACATCTACGCGCCGTTCTGGACCATCAAGGCGGCGATGCCGCATCTCAAGCCGGGCGCGGTAATCATCGCCAGCTCGTCGGAGCAGGCGATCGATCCCTCGGCCGAACTCTACGATTACGCGCAGACCAAGGCCGCCACGACCAGCTACGTCAAATCGCTGGCCAAGCAGCTGGCGGCCAAGGGCATCCGCGTCAACGCGGTGGCGCCCGGTCCGATCTGGACGCCGCTGCAGGTGTCCGGCGGGGCGACCATGGAGAAGCTGGAGAAGTTCGGCGCCACGACGCCGCTCGGCCGCGCCGGCCAGCCGGTCGAGCTGGCATCGATCTATGTGCAGCTGGCGGCGCCGGATGCGACCTACGCCACCGGCCAGGTTTACGGCGCCGCCGGCGGCTCTGGCCAGCCGTAGCGCAGCCGGCTGTCACGGCCTGCCGGATCACATCGGCGCCGGACCTCGCGGTTCGGCGCCGGTTGTTTTTTCACACACATCGATAGGGACATTCTTAACCGGTAGGCGCATAAGGGTCGGAACATTCCCTGACTGAATTTTTCAAGGCCGCCATGTCTTTTCCGATTGATCCCGACACCGATGCCAAGATGTTTGAACTGGCGCCGGTTTCGCTGTGGATCGAAGACTACAGCGACGTCAAGGCGCTGTTCGAGCAGTGGCAGGCGCAGGGCGTCGATGACATCGGGACCTATCTGCTGGCCAATCCTGCCCGCGTCCAGGAATGCTCGCAGCGCATCCGCATCCTCCGGGTCAACCGCAAGACGCTGTCGCTGTTCGGGGCGCGCGACCTCAACCATCTGATGGTCAGCCTCAGCCTCGTGATGCGCGACGACACCTTCAAGAGCCACGTCTCGGAGCTGGCGCAATTGTGGAGCGGGCAGACCCAGTTCTCCAGCCACACCGTCAATTACACGCTGGCCGGCGACCGGCTCGACATCCAGTTGCACGGCACGGTGCTGCCCGGCCATGAAGCGCGCTGGGACCGCGTCATGATCGCGATCGAGGACGTCACCGAACGCGAGGGCGCGAGGCGCCGACTTGCCAAGAGCGAGGACTATGCGTTCGGCCTGTTCGCGCATTCGCCGGTGTCGCTGTGGGTCGAGGATTTCAGCGGTGTGAAACGGCTGATCGACGAAGTGCGCGAGCGCGGCGTCGAGGATTTTCGCGTCTTCACTGACGTGCATGAGGAGTTCGTGTCGCGCTGCATGAGCGAGATCCGCGTGCTCGACGTCAATGCCCGCACGCTGGAACTGTTCGGCGCGCCCGACAAGGAAACCCTGCTGCGCAATCTGGGCGACGTGTTTCGCGACGAGATGGGGCCGCATTTCCGCGAGCAGTTGATCGACCTGTGGAATGGCAAACTGTTTCAGCAGCGCGAGGTGGTCAATTATGCGCTCGACGGCACCAAGCTGCACCTGCTGCTGCAATTCTCCGTGCTGCCGAACCACGAGCGCGACTGGTCAAGGGTGCAGGTTGCGCTGACCGACATCACCGCGCGCAAGAAGGCGGAAGCCTATCTCGAATATCTCGGTACCCACGACGTGCTGACGCGAACGCTCAACCGGTCGTTTTATGTCGACGAGTTGAACCGGCTGGAGCGCAGGGGCCAGCAGCCGGTCACCATCATCATCGCTGATCTCAATGGGCTGAAGACCGCGAATGACGAACTCGGCCACGCCGTCGGCGACGCGCTGCTGCGCCGCGCCGGCGAGGTGTTCGGCTCGCTGGTGGAAAAGCCGGCGACGGTGGCGCGCATCGGTGGCGACGAGTTCGCGGTGCTGCTGCCCGGCACCGACGCCGCCGGCGGCGAAGCCGTGCTGGCGTCTTTGGCCGAACTGATCGAGGTCAACAACCAGTATTATCCGGACCTCGAGCTCAGCGTCTCGACCGGCATCAGCACCAGCCGGCCCGGCGAACGGCTCGAGCAGGTCGTCAAGCGCGCCGACATGCTGATGCTGCAGGCCAAGCGGCTGTACTACATCCAGACCGATCGCGACCGCCGCAGCGCCGGCGCGCACTGAAACAGGTTGCGGCGATCGCAGCAGGTTTCCTGAATTTGCCCTTTATCCCAAAAGACAAGATACTCCGCTCCGGCTAACGTGGGAATCTTCATGGCGAACCGGCTCGGAGCGTTCGAGATGCGGCGGCTGGAGGCGTTGAGCAACACCATTTTCGGTGTGGCGATGACGCTGCTGGCCTACGATCTGCCGAAGCAGAAACTGATGGTCGCCACGCCGGACTGGCACGCGATTGCCGCCGTGTACGGCACGAACCTGCTGGCGCTGCTGCTCAGCTTCGTCATCGCCGGCATGTTCTGGTTCAGCCACCAGCGCCGGCTTGCTTATGCGCCGGACGGCGGCCGCGCCGCCGTGCTGGTCAATCTGCTGTACCTGCTCTCGATCATCCTGCTGCCGGTGACCTCCGGCCTGTATGGCAGCTATTCCCAGGCCCGCGACGTCGCCACCCTCTATGCGTTCAACCTGGCGCTGATCGCGACCATCAACCTCGTGCTCTGGGTGATGGCGGCCGCGCCCGGCCGGCATTGGCAGATGCTCGGCGCGCCGGCGTTCTCGGCACTCGTCTTCGTCGTCGCTTTTGCCGTGGCGCCGTTTGCGCCGGGGTTTATCACCTTCATCTGGCCGCTGGCGTTCATCGCCCCGTTTTTCGCGGCTAAAGCCAATGGCGGCGACGGAGAAGTCAGCTAGCCGCGTCGACTGCAGCCCCCGTCTTGTTGCGCAGACACTCCCGACACAGGCAGTCGCCGCCCGCGGTCGGCATCGGCAGCGCGACCGGCTCGTCGATGCACCAGCAGTTGCCGGACAGGTCGCAGCCGAATTCGGTGCCGCATTCGGCGCAGACGAGGCGACGGCTGGTCGGAACGATCGTTACTCTCGAATCTGTCATCGGTTCAGCCAAATTTTGACCGGGTTTTCATCCAGCGTTCATTGATCGCAGCCGTATAGTCAGCCGCCGGCGATCATACGTCGATGTCGTGATCAGAGAAAGCCGAGGAGTTGGGATGGCCCGCGATCCGCAGATGGCGCTTGTGGCGCTCAATCGCTTCGGCTTCGGCGCCCGCGGCGGCGCGGCCGGCGATTTCGTCAGCGCGGCCTCCGATCCGCGCGGCTTCGTCAAAGCGGAGCTTGCGCGTGCCAATGGCGCGCTGCTCGAATTGCCCGGCCTGCAGTCGACGCCGGCGCTGGGGCAGGCGCTGTTCGCCTACCAGCTCGAGGTCAAGGCGGCGCGTGACGCCGTCAAGGCTGCCGAGGCGCCGCCGGCGATGGATGGCAACGCCGATGCGATGAGTGCCGGCAATACGGTCATGACCGTGCAGCCCGATGCGCCGAAGCCGCCGGTCGCGCAGCCGCCGCCCAATGTCGTGCAAAAGGTGTTCACCGCAGAGGCACTGGCGCGGATCCAGCGCGCCACCATCGCCGATGGCGGCTTCGTCGAGCGGCTCGTCACCTTCTGGTCGAATCACTTCTGCATCTCCGCCAGCAAGGGCGAGCCGGCGCGGATCTGGGCGGGCTCGTTCGAGCGCGAGGCGATCCGCCCATTCGTGCTCGGCAAGTTTGCCGGCATGCTGCGCGCGGTCGAGCAGCATCCGGCGATGTTGTTCTTCCTCGACAACCAGCAATCGATCGGCCCGGAATCGAAAGCCGGCCAGCGCGGCAAGCGCGGCCTCAACGAAAACCTCGCTCGCGAGATCATGGAGCTGCATACGCTCGGCGTCGGCGCCGGCTATACGCAGGCCGACGTGACCGCGCTGGCGCGCATCATCACCGGCTGGACCTTCGCCGGCCGCGACGGCAAGATCGGCCTGCCCGGCAGCTTCGCGTTCAACGCCAACGCGCATCAGCCGGGCCCGCAGCTGCTGCTCGGCAAGAGTTATGACGACGCCGGCGTGGGGCAGGGTGAAGCCGCACTCGCCGACATCGCGCGGCACCCGGCCACGGCGAAGTTCATCGCGCATAAATTCGCGCAGCATTTTGTCGCCGATACGCCGCCCCCGGCGCTGGTCGCGAAACTGCAGGCCGTGTTCTCGAAAACCGATGGTGATCTGAAGGCGCTGGCGCTCGCGCTGGTCGATTCCGACGAGGCGTGGACCGCGCCGCTGACCAAAATGCGCTTGCCGTATGAATATCTCATCGCCACCGGCCGCATCCTTGGACGGATTCCCGAAGAGCCTAACCGCACCATCGGCAGCCTCGCCATGATGGGCCAGCCGCTGTGGACGCCGCCGGGGCCGAACGGCTTCGCCGACAGCAACGCCGCCTGGGCGGCGCCGGAAGGCCTCAAGCTGCGGCTCGATATTGCCGCGCAAGTATCATCGAAGATCGCCGACAGCATCGATGCCCGCGACTTGCTGGAAGTGGTGGCGGGCGAGGCGGCATCGAACGAGACGCGACAGACCATCGCGCGCGCCGAGACGCGACAGCAGGCGCTGGCACTGCTTCTGATGTCACCGGAATTCCAGAGGAGATGACGATGGATTGCGAAACCCGGATCTTTCCGACGCGCCGCTCGCTGCTGCTGTCAGGCGCCGCCTTTGCCGCCTGGGCCTACATCCCGAAATTCGCCCGCGCGGCGGGCGCGCGTGATCCTCGGCTGGTCGTCATCATCCTGCGCGGTGCGCTCGACGGTCTCGCTACCGTGGCGCCGATCGGCGATCCCGATTACGCCGGACTGCACGGTTCGATCGCGCTCGCCAAGGACGGGCCGAATGCCGCAGTTATGCTCGACTCGTTCTTTGGCCTGCATCCGTCGATGCCGCAATTCGCGCGGATGTACCGCGAGCGCAAAGCGGCCGTGGTGCATGCGGTGGCCACCCCGTATCGCGAGCGCTCGCATTTCGATGGCCAGGATACGCTGGAGAGCGGCTTCCCCGGCCCCGGCCGTGTGCAGTCCGGCTGGCTCAACCGCGCGATCGCCGCTCTGCCGCGCGGCGAGCGCGTCTCGTCGGGGCTCGCCATTGGCCCGACCACGCCGCTGATCTTGCGCGGCGCGGCGCCGACCGTCGGCTGGTCGCCGGTCAACCTGCCGAATGCTTCCGATGACACCGCGGCCCGCCTGATCGAGCTCTACCAGCATCGCGACCCCGCGCTGGCGACGGCGCTGTCGCAGGGATTGCAACTCGACAAGCTCGCCAAGGGCGACGCGATGAAGCCCGTGCCCGGCGTCAAGATCTCGGCGATGCAGCAGGTGGCGCGCGGCGCCGCCAAATTGATGGCCGCCGACGACGGCCCGCGCGTTGCGGCATTGGCGTTCGACGGCTGGGACACCCATGCGCAGGAAGGCGGCCCGGTTGGACGCCTCGCGCAATTACTGGGCGGGCTCGACGGCGCGCTCGCGGAGTTCGAAACCGGGCTGGGCTCCCACTGGCGCGACACCGTGATCGTCGTCGCCACCGAATTCGGCCGTACGGCAAAGATCAACGGCACGTCCGGCACTGACCACGGCACCGGTACCGTGGCGCTGCTCGCCGGCGGCGCGGTGGCCGGAGGGCGGGTGATCGCGAATTGGCCGGGGCTGCGCGCCTCCGATCTTTACGAATCCCGAGATCTCGCGCCGACCATGGACCTTCGCGCGATCCTCAAGGGCGTGCTGCATGACCACCTCGGCCTCGGCGAACGCGTGCTGGCCGACAGCGTATTCCCGGACAGCGCGATGGTGCGGCCGGCGAAGGGGCTGGTCGCCTGATACCAGTCCGGCATGGAAGGCGGACCCGGCAAATTTGTCGCGCCCTGCAACCTAATGCCCGGGCAGTGCGTATCTCCTACGTCAGCGGCTGATATCAGAAAACGATGCTGCCGCTGGAACCGGACAGAGATAGTTCGGCTGGTTTGACGCGGCAATTGGGCCGCCTGGGAGAGCGAAACATGAAGTTGATGATTGCTGCCGCCACCATTGCCATCGCCGCTGCCTGCAGCCCCGCATCTGCTGCGATGATGAAATGCACCAGCGATAACATGATGAAATCCATGAGCGCCGGCGCGTCGATGCCGGATGGTCCGGGCAAGATGGGCATGATGAAGGAGATGGCCATGGCCAATACGCAGATGTCCAAGGGCGATATGAAGGGCGCCTGCAAGAGCTACATGAAGGCGCAGCAGATGGGGATGATGAAGTCGTCGATGTAACCGACCCGTCCCGCATCGCAGCAAGCAAAAGCCCGGCGGTCACCCCGCCGGGCTTTTCGCTCTGCAATCGTAGCCCGGATGGAGCGCAGCGAAATCCGGGAAAATCGCTGGTGCTGAAACGCGGGCCCCGGATTGCGCTACGCTCCATCCGGGCTACGAGCTGCCGGGTCTACTTCAGCGAGATCGCCAGACCGCTGAGATCGGCATTGACCATCAACCCGGTCTGCCGGCCGGAGAGTTCGAGCACGGCGCCTTTCTCGTTGGCGAGCACGATGGCGCTGACGCCGCGGCCGATCGCGGCACCCGCGCCGCCTGCGCCATAGACGCCCGCGACGTCCGACGGTCGGTTGATACGGCTGACGCGACCGGACAGGTAGGTCTGCGACGCGCCGAATACCAGGCCGGCGCTAAGCCCGCCGATCGACAGTGGATAGGTGCGGCCGCGAAACGTCAGCGTGCCGGAGCCGCCGGACGCACCGATGAACCAGCCGCCCTTCAGCACATTGATGCGAATGGTGCCGCTGTCGGCGCGCGCAACGGAGGAAACCCCGAGGCTGGCGATGGCCAGGGTGGCGGCGACGAGTGCGTTACGCAAAGCGGATGATGACATGGCAATCCCCGGAACGATGATTCGCCCGCCGTTGCGGCGGCAGCTCACCTTCCGGCAAAACCGCGCCGCGGTCCATGCCGTGGGTCGCAATCGAGGCGATCCCGCCGGGTGGGCAAAGCCCGATCGCGCCGCGCGCGGTCGGGAGTGCCCGCCGCGGTTCAGCGTGGAACGGTGGTGGGCACGGCGCAAATGCGCCTTCGGCCATCCTGCGCATTACTTGTTGAGGTTGGCCGCGACCCAGAAGGCGTAACCGATCATCGCGAGCGCCGGCACGGCATAGAACATGGTGCCGAGACCGATGATGGACCACTTCATCACAGCGGCATTACGCGCCGGCCGCACTGCAACACGAGGGGGGGTGGAGCTACGGTTCTGTTCATGGATCGCGAGCAATTCATCCATCTTCAGGATATCAGGCATCAGTTCTTCCCCGTGTTTTATATTTTCACGCACGCTGACACAGGAGTCGCGAAGTCACAATGGCTTTTAAGTCATTGGTCGAGGACGGATATTCCGCACAGCGGATGGCATGGGCAGGGCGGATTAGCGAAGCGTAATCCGCCGCCGTGTCGTGAGTGGGGGACTGCGCGTCGCTATTGCGCCCTACGCTTGCTGCTTTCTTTTTCCTTCTCCCCCTGTGGGAGAAGGTGGCGCGGACGTTAGTCCGCGTCGGATGAGGGGGCTTTGGGCTCGGAGCGCATCACTACCCCTCACCCGTTTCGACCGCTGCGCGGTCGATCCACCCTCTGCCACAAGGGGAGAGGGAAGAAAGTGCGCAACTATCCCAGCGTGATCTTGTCGATTTCCGCCATGTCCTCGGCACTGATCGTCCACTCGATCGCTTTCACGTTCTGCTCGATCTGCTCGACGCGCGTGGCGCCGGCGATGACGCTCGATACTTGCGGTCGTGCCGCGAGCCAGGAGAAGGCGAGCTCCAGCATGGTGTGGCCGCGCGCTTTCACGAAGGCATCGAGCCTGGCCACGATGGCCTCGTTGCGCGGATTGACCGAGCGGTCGCGTAAGGCGGGCGCGATCGCGAAGCGGCTGCCTTCCGGCGGCGCTGCGCCGGGTTGATACTTGCCGGTGAGCAGGCCCGAGGCCAGCGGGAAGAACGGCAGCAGGCCGAGGTTGAAATGCTGCGCGGCCGGCAGCAGGTCCTTCTCGATGTCGCGCACCACGAGGCTGTATTCGTCCTGGCACGACACGAACGGCGAGGTGCCGATGCCGCGCGCGGTCATCTCGGCTTGCGCCAGACGCCAGGCCGGGAAGTTCGAGTTGCCGATGTAGCGCACCTTGCCCTGGCGGACGAGATCGTCGAGCGCGCGCAGTGTCTCCTCGATCGGCGTCAGCGGATCGTAATCGTGCTGCTGGTAGAGGTCGATGTAATCGGTGTTGAGCCGCTTCAGGCTGGCTTCCACCGCGCTCATGATGTAGCGGCGCGACGCGCCCTGCTTGCTGCCGTCGGTGGCCATCGGCTTGCAGAACTTGGTGGCGAGCACGATGTCTTTGCGGCGGTCGCCGAGCACCTGGCCGAGCACGGTCTCAGAGCCGCCCATGCCGGCATAGATGTCGGCAGTGTCGAACAAAGTGATGCCGAGGTCGATCGCCTTGTGGATCACCTTGCGCGAGGTTTCGAGATCGGTGCGCTGGCCGAAATTGTTGCAGCCGAGGCCGACCGCGGAGACGCGCAGGCCGGAGCCGCCGAGATTGCGAATTTGCATGAAGGGTCCTGTCCGAAAAGATGGGACCGCTTTATCGCCCGTGGTCCAGATTGCGGCAAGCCGCAGCGCCTCATGGCCGCTGTGCTGCAGCCTCAGGCGACCGCAGGGGTGGCGTCCGCAGCGGCCTGCTCCGGCGCGGGCAACGCGGCTTGCTTCGGCGCGCCGGCACGCAGCGCGGCCGAGGTCATCCGCCGCACGCTGCGTTCGGCCTCGCGCGCGATCGCCTTGCGGTCGGCGCTCATGTCGTAGGCGGTGGCTTCGCCCCAGGTCACGGTGATGTCGGTAGCACCGGCTTTCAAAATGCCGATGAAATGCGGGATCAGGTCCGCGTCGCCATACCATGCCACATTGTCGCGTAGCGCCCGGCCCACAGGCAAACCGCCGAAGCCGACATAGGCCAGCGACAGCGGCTGCACGATGATCTCGTTGTGATGCACGGACTCGCCGAGCGCGTGATGCACGGCGCCGATCAGCGCCGAGCGAAACGGCAGGATGCGGATGCCGTCGCTCGAGGTGCCCTCGGCGAACAACACCACGGCGTCGCCACCCAGCAACCGGTCGCCGATTTCCTGCGTGGCCGCGCCGGTCTTCTGCCGGCGCTCGCGCTCGATGAAGATGGTGCGCTGCAGCCGCGCCAGAAAGCCGAACACCGGCCAGGTCGCGACCTCGCTCTTGGCGATGAACACCACCGGCGCGAGTGCGCCGATCACGCAGATGTCGAGCCAGGAGACGTGATTGGCGAGGATCAGCACCGGCGTGTCCGCCGTGCGGGTGCCGACCTCGCGGATGCGGACGCCGGCGAGGCGGCAGAAGGCGCGGTGGAACAGATGCGGGATGCGGCGCTGGATCGGCCAGCCCAGCGCGAGGCCGAGCCACTGGAACGGCACCAGCACCAGGATGACGATGGCAAGGGCGGCAAGAGCAAAGGCGAAGCGGATCATGACCTGCTTATACAGCGCCGCGCGGGGCAGGCAAAAAAACGGCCCCGGTCAGCGCGGCAACTGACGGGGACCGCTGAAGCGCATCCCGCCGGCGACGGGGGGCAGCCGCAGGGTGCGGAGCGGAAGCTAGCCGCGCCGGATGACGTGGAAATGACGGGGGAGGTTATCAACTTCGAGAGCTCTAAGTTGTCATTCCGGGGCGCGAGAGCGAAGCTCGAGCGAACCCGGAACCTCAAGATATTTTGCAGAACATCTCGAGATTCCGGGCCTGCATCAGCCGGCTCCGCCGTCTGCTGCATCCCGGAATGACAGCTTTTTACTCCGCCGCATCCAGATGGCGTTCGGCGAACAGATCGCCGGTGTCGCGGACCGACAGATAATGATCGCGGTGAGCGCGGTCATCGTTGCGCCGGACCAGGTCGGTGACCGGCGTGCAACTCAGCATGCGGCCGCCATCGGGCAGCGCGGTGCAGCTCAGCCGCAGCACCTCACCATTGGCGAGGCGCAGATTCATCGGCGTCGGGTCGCCGGCGCGGATCATTTCGACGCGGCTGGCCACGAAGCCTTCGACCTCGTCTTCCGGCAGTTCGAACGCGTGGTTGTCGCGGCAGTGATACATCAGCGCGATCAGCGGCGGCTTGCTGTCGGCCTTGGCGTCGGGCAGGCGGAATTGCGCGCGGAAGGCGCGGTTGATGAATTCGGCGCGGGTGTCGGCATTGAGCAGCACGACTCCGATGTCGATCCGGTCAAGCGCGGCGGACAATCTGTCGGCGGTGGCACGGCGCTCGAGGTCGCGCTGTCGCGCCTTCAGCAGGCGGTTTCGAATGGCGACGGCACCGCCGACGACGGCAAACAGCGCGAACGCCGTGGCCAGAGCAGGGTGGAAAAGCAAGGTCCAGTCGAACTGCATGTGCGTTTCCTGGTCTGTCTCACAGACAAGAACTGCACGATGACGCCTCATTTCCGAATCGCCCAGAGTTGCTTTTTGTTACCGTTAAGAATTGTGCCGGTGAATGCGTCGGATTTTCGGGATTATTGTAACGGCTGTGGTCAAGTCCTGCGGAACCCGCGCCCGAGCTACGGCGTTGCCGCCGATTGAAAGGACGCCGATGCCATTCACCATTCCGCCGCTAGTGCTGCCGATCCTGATGCTGTTTGCCTCGAACGTGTTCATGACCTTCGCCTGGTACGGCCATCTGAAGTTCAAGGGCGCCTCGCTGCCGCTGGTCATCATGGTGAGCTGGGGCATCGCGTTCTTCGAATACTGGCTGGCGGTGCCGGCCAATCGCTGGGGCAGCGAGGTCTATAACGCCGCGCAGTTGAAGACGATGCAGGAGGTGATCACGCTGGTCGTATTCGCGGCGTTTTCGGTTCTGTACCTCAAAGAACCGCTTGGCTGGAATCACGCGCTCGGCTTCGCCTTCATCGCGCTCGGCGCGTTTTTTATCTTCCACAAATGGTCGTGATCGCCATGTTGCTGGCCTTGGCTGCACCGATGCCCATATAGAGCGAAGCTCTTTCAAGGAAATTCATGACACATTCAGCACTCGTGGTCGGTGCCAGCGGCATCGTCGGCAACAATCTCGCGCGGCATCTGGTCGGCAAGGGGTGGAATGTCCACGGCCTTGCAAGGCGGCCGTCGGCCATCGACGGCGTAACGGCGGTTGCGGCCGACCTGCTCGATCCCGGCTCGCTGCGCACGGCGTTGGCCGAGGTCCGGCCCAGCCATGTCTTTCTCACCACCTGGATGCGGCAGAATACGGAAGCCGAGAACATCAAGGTCAACGGCGCCATGGTGCGCAACCTGCTCGACGCGCTGTCGCCGGGCAAATCGGTGCAGCACGTCGCGCTGGTGACGGGATTGAAACACTACCTCGGACCGTTCGAGGCCTATGGCAAGGGCACGCTGCCGGCGACGCCGTTCCGCGAGGAGCAGCCGCGGCTGGAAGTTGAAAACTTCTACTATGCGCAGGAAGACGAAGTGTTCGGCGCGGCGAAGCGCGACGGCTTCGGATGGAGCGTGCACCGGCCGCACACCATCATCGGCTATGCCGTCGGCAATGCGATGAACATGGGCGTCACGCTCGCGGTCTATGCCACGATCTGCAAGGCCACGGGGCGCCCCTTCGTGTTTCCGGGTTCGGCGATGCAGTGGAATGGGCTCACCGACATGACCGATGCGCGGCTGCTGGCGAAGCACCTCGCCTGGGCCTCGACCACCGAGGCCGCGCGCAACCAGGCCTTCAACGTCGTCAATGGCGACGTATTTCGCTGGAGCTGGATGTGGCCGCGGATTGCCGAATGGTTCGGCATCGAGGCGGCCCCGTTCCCGGACAAGGTGACGCCGCTGGAAACGCAACTCGCCGACGCAGCCCCGGTCTGGGCCGACATCGCGAAGAAGCATGGCCTGGCGGAGAGCGATCTCGGCGTGGTGTCGTCGGCATGGCACACCGACGCCGATCTTGGCCGGCCGATCGAGGTCGTCACCGACATGGGCAAGAGCCGCAAGCTCGGCTTTCTCGACTATCAGCCGACCGAAGACAGCTTCTTCGAGCTGTTTGTGCGGCTGCGGTCAGAGAAGATCATTCCGTAGATCACAGCAAACACCGTCACCGTCATCCTGAGGTGCTCGCCCGAAAGGGCGAGCCTCGAAGGATAGGGGCCACGGGCGATGGCGCTTGCGGCGCATCCTTCGAGGCCGCCGCTTCGCGACGGCGCCTCAGGATGACGGCAAAGTTTGTGGCTTATAGTATCCGCCGACGAACTACCACTTCGCCGGCACCACGCGAAGAATCCGCCCCGCGGAACTATCCGTCAGCAGATAGAGCGCGCCGTCCGGTCCCTGCCGGACGTCTCGGATGCGCTCGTTGAGATTTCGCAATAGGCGCTCTTCGCCGGTCACGGCGTTGCCCTGCAACGACAGCCGCACCAGCATCTGGCCGCCGAGCGCGCCGGTGAACAGGCTGCCGCGCCAGGCCGGAAACAGCTCGCCGGTATAGAACGCCATGCCGGAAGGCGCGATCGATGGCACCCAATATTTGATCGGCTGCTCCATGCCGTCCTTCGCCGTGGCCTCGTGTATTTTGGCACCGGAATAGTCGATGCCGAAGCCGATGACCGGCCAGCCGTAGTTCTTGGCCCGGCCGATGATGTTGACCTCGTCGCCGCCGCGCGGGCCGTGCTCGATCTCCCACAGTTCGCCGTTGGCCGGGTTGGTGGCGAGGCTCTGCGGATTGCGGTGGCCGTAGCTCCAGATCTCGGGCTTCGCGCCGTCGCGGCCGACGAAGGGATTGTCTTTCGGTACCTGGCCATCGGGCGCGATGCGGATCAGCTTGCCGAGATGATTGCCGAGGTTCTGTGCCTCGTCGCGGAAGCTGAAATGGTCGCCGAGCGTGACGAACAGGTTGCCGTCACTGGCCTGCACGATCCGGCAGCCATAATGGCTGCCGGACGACAGCGGGCCATCCTGGCGAAAGATCACCTGCACCTGGTCGAGCGCGGGTGCCGTGCCGTCGACCAGCCGGCCGCGCGCCACCGCGGTGCGTCCGCCGCTGCCGCTGCGCTCGGAATAGCAGAAGTATACGGTGTTGTTCTCAGCGAAGCCGCGGTCGGTGATGACGTCGAGCAGCCCGCCCTGGCCGCTGGCCCAGACCGCCGGCACGCCTTTCAGCGGCGAGGACAGCTGGCCCTGCGACGTTACCAGGCGCATCCGCCCGGGGCGCTCGGTCACCAGCATGCGGCCATCCGGCAGCAACGCCAGCGCCCATGGATCGACCAGTCCGGAGGCCACCGTCTGCACCTCGAGGCGGCCGGCCGAGGAGGCGAACGCAATCGTCTCGCCACGCGACGTGGTGGCGATCAGGAAACTCAGGGTGATTACGATCGCGGCCGTCAGCGTCGCGGTAACCCAGACCACGGGGGTCTTCATCGGATGGCTCCGTTGCGGAGGCGGGGACGCGATACCTGTCAGCGCGTCGGCGGATGGAGGTAACGACCCGTCAGGCCGGCAGGGGCATCGCTGTCGCGACCTTGAGGGTCAACAGCGTCAGCGTCACGATCAGGCATACCGACAGGCAGGCCACCGCCAGTGTGGCGGCGACGGCTTGGCCGAGGCGGGTGGATTCTACAGTGGCGGGACGGGGCTCAAATCCTGCAACAACGCGAAGCGACCGGATCATGGTCGTAAATCCTTCAAATCGCGGGCGAATCACCCGCGCACTAGCAATCTGAAGGGAGTAGCCGGCAAGATTTGGGCAAACACCCGCGCAAACGTGGCGAAAAAACGGCATAACCGGCCGTTATGCCCGCTATTTTGCGCTTTTAAGCCTCGGCGGCCAGGTCGAGCGTGTCGAACTCCGCGTCGGCCGGCCGCCAGTCCATGGCCACGAAGCCCGGCGACTGCTCGACGCGGCGCAACCAGCGACGCACCGCGGGGAAACTGTCGAGGTCGAAATCGCACTGCTCGGCGACATGGGTGTAGCCGTACAGAGCGATGTCCGCGATGGTCAGCTGGCCTGCGGCGAAGAAGTCGTTGGTCTGGAGATGGTCTTCCATCACCTGCAGCGCCGCATAGCCGCGCTCCATCCAGTCTTCCAGCGCGTGGGTCTGCAGGTCGCGGCCGCCGCGCACCAGGCACAGCCAGAAATACGCGGCGCCGAGGTTCGGCTCCAGCGCGTGCTGCTCGAAGAACATCCACTGCAGCGTCTCGGCGCGGTCCATCCGCGAATCCGGCGCCAGCGAGGTGCCGATCGCGACGTACCACAGGATGGCGTTTGATTCGGCGAGGTAGCGGCCGTCATCGATTTCGAGCAGCGGTACCTGGCCGCTCGGATTCTTGGCAAGGAATTCCGGCGTGCGGCTTTCACCGCGTAGAATATCGACCTCGATGGCGCGATAGGGCGCGTCCAAAAACGCCAGCGCAAGGCGGACCTTGTAGCTATTGCCGGAGCGCTGCATCGAATAGAGCTTGTACATGCGCTGTGGTTCGATTCATCGATGACAGGTTGTTCGCGCGCCACCTCGAGCGGCATCACGATCGAACAATGATGCCGTTGCCGCGCGCTCGCAAGCCCTTGAAGCTGGAAAAAGTTGAAAACCATCGTCGCCTGTCGCAACGCAAAGAAATCATTCCCTGTTATGACGCGATGCATCACCCAAGCGTGAAGTCGTCTGCCCGCGTTCTTGCAAGAAGTTAACTTCGTTCAACGCAAACGCGCGAAAAAACGCTGCTGCAAAGCAACATTCTGAGGTGCCATTTGACTTGGCTTCTTGCGATGCAGCGTCTTGCGCCTTAGGGTGCCGCGATCCCAACAGGATCGTCCATCCAGGAGTCGCGAACGTGGGTTCGCGACGGTTGCAAGGAGAATATGATGTCGTTTTTGTCCGCTGCGCTTGATCGTGTGAAGCCGTCCGCAACCATTGCGGTGTCGGACAAAGCACGTCAGCTCAAAGCAGCCGGTCGCAACGTCATTGGCCTTGGCGCCGGCGAGCCCGATTTCGATACCCCCGCCAACATCAAGCTGGCGGCGATCCACGCCATCGAAGCCGGCAAGACCAAGTATACCGCCGTCGACGGCATCCCCGAGCTGAAGGACGCGATCATCGCGAAGTTCAGCCGTGAGAACGGCCTGACCTATGCGCCGAACCAGATCATCGTCGGTACCGGCGGCAAGCAGGTCCTGTACAATGCGTTCATGGCGACGCTGAACCCCGGCGACGAGGTCATCATCCCGGCGCCGTATTGGGTCAGCTATCCCGAGATGGTGGCGCTGGCCGGTGGCACCTCGGTGCCCGTGGTCTGCACTGCCGACTTCAATTTCAAGCTGCAGGCCTCTGCACTGGAAGCCGCGATCACGCCGAAGACCAAATGGGTGATCCTGTGCTCGCCGTCGAACCCGACCGGGGCGGCCTATTCGCGGGCCGAGCTGAAGGCGCTGACCGACGTGCTGGTCCGGCATCCGCAGGTCTGGGTGCTGACCGACGACATGTATGAGCACTTAACCTATGACGACTTCGTCTTCACCACCCCGGCGCAGGTCGAGCCGAAATTGTTCGATCGCACGTTGACGGTGAACGGCGTCTCCAAGGCCTATTGCATGACCGGCTGGCGCATCGGCTACGCCGGCGGCCCGGCGCCGCTGATCAAGGCGATGGCCACGATCCAGTCGCAGTCGACCTCGAACCCGTGCTCGATTGCGCAGTGGGCGGCGGTCGAGGCCCTCAACGGTCCGCAGGAATTCATCCCGGCCAACAATGCGGTGTTCAAGGAACGCCGCGATCTGGTCGTCGCCATGCTCAACCAGGCCAACGGCATTCATTGCCCGCGTCCGGAAGGCGCGTTCTACGTGTATCCGTCCTGCGCGGGTACCATCGGCAAGACCGCGCCGTCGGGCAAGGTGCTGGAGAACGATGAGGACTTTGTCACCGAACTGCTAGAGAGTGAAGGCGTCGCGGTGGTGCAGGGGTCGGCTTTCGGCCTCGGCCCGGCATTCCGGATTTCCTACGCGACCAAAACGTCGGATCTGGAAGACGCCTGCGGCCGTATTCAGCGGTTTTGTGCCAACCTTCGGTAATCTTTGTCAGATAACTTCGGAACTTGCGACGATTTGTCGCCTTATTCAAGGAAGCGCCTTGTTTTGAACACGGCGCTTCCCTCCTGTCCGCCACGTAATTCCAAACCTAAAAAAGGCAAGTTGCAAATGCAGATCTCCAAAATGTTCGGTATAGCCACGGTTGCTCTGGTGGCGTCGTTCGCCTCCGCCAACGCGCAGCAGGGCGTCCGCGTCGGCGTGCTCGAGTGCACCGGCGGCCAGAACGTCTCCTTCGTCGTCGGTTCGAACGCCACCCTCAACTGCGTGTTCCAGAGCGAAGGTGGCCGCGCCGAGCGTTACGTCGCTACGATCCGTCGTTTCGGCCTCGATCTCGGCTTCACCCAGAACACCACCGTGCAGTGGACCGCCTTCGCACCCTACGCGCGCGTGCCCCGCGGCGCGCTCGCCGGCAGCTACGGTGGCGTTGGTTCCAACGCCTCGGTCGGCATCGGCTTCGGCGGCAACTTCCTGCTCGGCGGCAATGGCAACCAGTTCACCCTGCAGCCGATCAGCGTTCAGGGCCAGACCGGCTTCAACGTCGCTGCCGGCATCGTCGAACTGCAGCTGACCCCGGCCGCTCCCGAGAAGCGCCGTCGCATGCGTCACCATCGTCGTCACCACTAAGCTTCGGCTTGGTTGAAAAAGGCCCGCGCAAGCGGGCCTTTTTTTTGGCCTGCCGTTGTCACGACGGCGTCAGCGATTATGAGGATCGGTAGCCTCGCGACCACCTCTCCCCAGCGGGGAGAGGTGTTGAGCGCCGCCGTTCGATGGGAGCCAGTTGGTACATTTTCGGTAGCTCCCGTTACCGTTGTCTGGCACTCCTAATTCAACATCACCGCATCGGAGAATTCGCCATGAACCGCCCGTCGCTGTTTCTCGGACTTGCCGCATCGATCCTGGTCGCCTCGAGCGCTCAGGCGCAGTCGCCACAGACCGTCCAGATCGGCGTCCTCAATTGCCGCGGCGGCGCCAGCGTCGGCTTCATCGTCGGCTCGGTCACCAATCTCGGTTGTGTGCTGCTGTCCACCGGCCGCCCCGACCAGCCCTATGTCGCCACCATCCGCAAGGTCGGCATCGACCTCGGCATCACCGAATCGACGGCGTTGTCCTGGGCGGTGTTCGCCCCCGTCGAGCGCGCCGGAATGGGCGACCTGTCCGGCAATTATGCGGGAGCACAGGGCTCGGCCTCGTTCGGCGTCGGCCTTGGCGCCAACGTGCTGGTCGGCGGCTCCGCCAATTCGATCGCGCTGCAGCCGCTCAGCCTGCAGGGCTCGACGGGACTGAACGTCGCGGCCGGGCTGGAAAGCCTCGAGCTGCGTCCGGGCCGATAACAGCAAGACTCTGCACTTCTTTCTTCCCTCTCCCCTTGTGGGAGAGGGTGGCCGCGCGTAGCGCGGACGGGTGAGGGGTAGCCACAAACTTCGAGCCCAGTAACCCCTCATCCGTCACGGCCTTCGGCCGTGCCACCTTCTCCCACAAGGGGAGAAGGAAGAAGGGACTGCAATACGACTTCATATCGAACTACATTTTCCATCTTGCCAAATGCGCAGACCGGGCAGACGATCCCGTCGCCGACCCAATCACGGGCCGAGCTCCAGATCAGGAGGCGGCAATGGGACATGACCTGATAAGTCCCCGCGGTCCACAGCGCCCTGCACGATGCATTGCGCTGGTGGGCCCTTTCCAGAGCGGAAAAACCACACTTCTCGAAGCCATCCTCGCCCGCACCGGGGCGATCCCGCGGGTCGGCAGTGTCGATGCCGGGACCAGTGTCGGTGACGTCTCGGCCGAGGCCCGGCACCACAAGATGGGCGTCTCCCTCAACGCCGTCACCACCAGCTTCATGGGCGACAGCTACACTTTCATCGATTGCCCGGGCTCGGTGGAATTTTTGCACGACATGCGCGCCGCGATTCCGGTGGTGGATGCCGCCGTCGTGGTCTGCGAGGCCGACGAGCGCAAGCTGCCGCAGCTGCAACTGGTGCTGCGCGAACTCGAGGACCGCCAGATCCCGCGGTTTCTGTTTCTCAACAAGATCGACCGTGCCAGCAAGCGCATGCGCGAGACGCTCGACACGCTCCAGCCGGCGTCGCGGATTCCGCTGGTACTGCGGCAAATCCCGATCTGGAACGGGGACCTGATCGTCGGCTTCGCCGACCTGGCGCTGGAGCGGGCCTTTGTCTATCGCGAGCACAAGGCCTCCGAAGTGATCGCGCTCGACGGCGGCGACCTCGCGCGCGAGAAGGAAGCGCGGTTCTCGATGCTGGAGAAGCTCGCCGACCATGACGACTCGCTGATGGAGCAGTTGCTCGAGGATATCGAGCCGCCGCGTGACGCGGTGTTCGACGATCTCGCGCGCGAATTACGCGAGGGCCTGATCTGTCCGGTGCTGCTCGGCTCGGCGCTGCGCGAAAACGGCGTGCTGCGGCTATTGAAGGCGCTGCGCCACGAGGCGCCGGATATCACGGCCACCGCCAGGCGTCTCGGCGCCGCGGGCCCGGACGCGCTCGCTTACGTCATGAAGTCCGCCCATCTGCAGCATGGCGGCAAGCTGTCGCTGGCGCGCGTGCTGACCGGTGAGCTCGACGATGGCGCGACGCTGCAGGCCTCAACCGGCGAAAGCGGCCGCATCGGCGCCATTCTCGCCGCCCACGGCGCGCATGACAGCAAGCGCGCGGCGGCAGAGGCCGGCGAGGTGGTCGCGCTAGGCAAGCTCGATCACGTCCACACCGGCGATACGCTGTCGTCCGGCAAGGCGACACCCGCGGCGCTGGTGACCGTCAAGCCGGCGCCGCCGGTGCTGGCGATGGCGCTCGCCGCCACCGACCGCAAGGACGACGTCAAGCTCGGCCAGGCCTTGCAGCGCCTCACCGACGAGGACGGCTCGCTGCAGGTGGTGACGCCCGCCGGGCACCATGAGGTGGTGCTGTGGGGGCAGGGCGAGATGCATCTGCGCGTCGCGCTGGAGCGGCTGCACGATCGCTTCGGCATCGACGTCAAGGCGCAGCCGCCCGCGATCGGCTATCGCGAGACGATCCGGCAGCCGGTCACGCAGCGCGGCCGTCACAAGAAGCAGTCCGGCGGACACGGCCAGTTCGGCGACGTCGTGCTGGAGATCCGGCCGCTGCCTCGCGGCTCCGGCTTTGCCTTTGCCGAGAAGGTGGTCGGCGGCGCAGTGCCGCGCAACTACATTCCGGCGGTCGGGGACGGCGTTGCCGACGCGCTGGTGCGCGGCCCGCTCGGCTTCCCGGTGGTCGATATCGAGGTGACGCTGACCGACGGCTCGTTCCACAGCGTCGATTCCTCCGACATGGCGTTTCGCACGGCGGCGCGGATCGGCGTCACCGACGCGCTGCCGCAATGCCAGCCGGTGCTGCTGGAGCCGATCCATCTCGTGGAGGTCGTGTGTCCGACCGACGCGACGGCGAAGATCAACGCCATCCTGTCGCATCGCCGTGGCCATATCCTGGGCTTCGATACGCGCGAGGGCTGGCCGCATTGGGACGTGGTGCGGGCGATGTTGCCGGAAGCGGAGATCGGCGACCTGATCGTCGAACTGCGCTCCGCGACCGCCGGCGCCGGCAGCTACACCCGCGCCTTCGACCACATGGCCGAAGTCACCGGCCGCGCCGCCGACCAGATCATCGCCGCGCACCGCGTCGCGGCGTGAAATGGCTTGCCGATGATGCTCGGACCTCGCGTCGTCATCATCGGCAATAGCGGCTCGGGCAAGAGTACGCTGGCGCGAGACGTGGCTCGGCGGCTTGATTGCCGCGCCCACGATCTCGATCGGATACATTGGCAGGAAGGAGTAAGCGTCAAACGCGACGAGGACCAGGCCATGTCGATGGTATCGGCTGTGGCCTCAGAACCACGCTGGGTCATCGAAGGCGTCTTTGGCTGGCTCGCCGCGGTGGCGCTACCGTTTGCAACCAGCCTGGTCTGGCTGGATATGCCTTGGACCGTCTGCAGCGATGGGCTCGCCAGCCGGGGTCCCTCGACCGGCGCGACGGCCGTACAACATGCTGAACTCCTCGCATGGGCCGAGGCCTACTGGCATCGCTCGACCTCGAGTTCGTTTGCCGGCCATCTTACGATGTTCGATAGTTTTGACGGCAAAAAGCACCGCTTACTGGAACGATCGGACATATCAGCGCTGTTTGCCGGATAGCAGCGATGCGATTTCGCAGGCGATCAGCCGAGCTTGCGCGCCGCCTTGCGCAGATCCGCATTGATGCGTGTCTGCCAGCCGCTTCCGGTCTTGCGGTAGGCGGCAAGCACATCGTGATCGAGCCGCAGCTTGACAGCCTCCTTGGGGCTGTCGAGCGGCGGCCGGCCGCGCTTTACGATGGTATCGCCGTGGCGAATTTCAGCGCGGTCGAGCATCTCTTTGGTGAGTTCGGGCGCTTCGTCGTATTCGGCTGCCGTGATGCGATGCGCGTCAACCCTGGTTAAATCGCTTTTGATAGATCGCTTTTTCACGGGCATTGCACTTCCTCATCGACATCACATGCCGCGCCTCGCCGCGCGGTGTCCAGACCACCATCACCATCCGGCCCGCCAGAAACCCGACCGTCTGGTAGCGAGTCTCGCCGTATTTGCGACGCGTGTCCTCGACAGTAATGGTCGGCCCATCGAATAAGATCGCCGCGTCAGCAAAATTCAGGCCCCGGTCATCGAGAGCCGCCTGACGTTTGGCCGGATCGAACACGATCTTCACACGATTAAATGTACCCCCAATTAATTGATAGCGTCAAGGATGTTGGCGGACGAAGTTGCCATTTCCCGCCCCGACTTGATCCTGATCAACCCACCGATCACCTGCCGGCGCATGATAAGGTCTGAGTCGGAAATCATCGGAGCGAACGGGTTTAATGCGGCAGGCACGATCACAGCCGACTTTCGCCGAACTGTTCACGCCCAAACTGGTCACAGTACTGCGCGAAGGCTACGGGCTGGCGCAATTGCGCGCCGATGTCCTGGCCGGCCTTACCGTGGCGATCGTGGCGCTGCCCTTGTCGATGGCGATCGCCATCGCCTCGGGCACTTCGCCGGATCGCGGCATGGTCACCGCGGTGATCGGCGGTTTCCTGGTGTCGGCCTTCGGCGGCAGCCGGTTTCAGATCGGCGGTCCCGCCGGCGCTTTCATCGTGCTGGTTGCCATTTGCGTCGGCCGCCATGGCATCGACGGGCTGATCCTCGCCACCCTGATGTCCGGCGTGCTGCTGATGGCCGCGGGCTTTCTACGGCTCGGCACCTACATCAAATTTATCCCCTATCCGGTCACCGTCGGCTTCACCGCCGGCATCGCCGTCATCATCTTCGCCACCCAGATCAAGGACCTGCTCGGGCTGACGCTGGCGGGCAAGGAGCCCGGAGAATTGCTGCCGAAGCTGGAAGCGCTCGGCCGCGCCCTGCCGACGGTGAATAGCGCGGCCGTGGCCGTCACCGTGGCGTCGCTGGCGATCATTCTGGGCTTGCGCAAACGGCGGCCGTCCTGGCCCGGCATCCTGATCGCGGTGATCGTCAGCGCGGCGGCGGCGGCGCTCATGGGGCTGCCGGTGGAAACCATCGGCACCCGCTTCGGCGGCATCCCGCAATCCTTCCCGCTGCCAAGCTGGCCCACGATGTCGGCGACCAAAGCCCTGGCGGTCTTGCCCGACGCGATCGCCTTCGCGCTGCTCGGCGCCATCGAGTCGCTGCTGTCCGCCGTGGTTGCAGATGGCATGACCGGGCGGCGCCACCGCTCCAATTGCGAGTTGGTGGCGCAGGGCATCGCCAATATCGGATCGGCGATGTTCGGCGGCATCTGCGTCACCGGCACCATCGCGCGCACCGCGACCAACGTCCGCGCCGGCGCCCATGGCCCGGTGGCCGGCATGCTGCATTCCGTTTTCCTGCTTTGCTTCATCCTGCTGGCGGCCCCGCTGGCGAGCTATATTCCGCTGGCCGCGCTTGCCGCCGTGCTGGCGGTGGTGGCCTGGAACATGGCCGACAAGCATGATTTCAGCATCCTGCTGCGCTCGTCCTGGGGCGATGCCGTGGTGCTGCTGGCGACGTTTCTGCTCACCATCTTCCGCGACCTCACCGAGGGAATCGTGGTCGGCTTCGCGCTCGGCGCGGTATTGTTCATCCACCGCATGTCGGAGACCACCGGCATCGAGGCCGACGGGCTGGATGTCGCCGATCAGGCCGACAATGCCGATGGCAGCCGCGTGCCCTACGACGCTGCTCTCGCCAGCGATCCCGACGTGCTGGTCTATCGCATCACCGGGGCATTCTTCTTCGGCGTCGCCTCCACCGTCGGATCGGTGCTCGACGGCATCTCGCCGCACCACAAGGCCTTCGTGATCGATTTTGCCGCGGTGCCGTTCCTCGATTCCACCGCCGCCAACGCCATCAAGGGCATTGCCGCCAAGGCGGCCGGGAAGGGCGTGCGCGTCATTCTCACCGGAACGTCGCAACCGGTGCGCCGCGCGCTGCTGACTCACGGCGCACGGCCGCCGCTGGTGAAATACCGCGCGACGGTAGCGAGCGCCGTAGCCGAACTGAAGCAGTCTTTGGCTGTGCCCGATCTGGAGCCGGCAACCTTGCACTGACGGCATCGCGCCCGGCTACGGCCCGGATCGCGACGCGATCTGTTTTCCGCGCCCGCCGCGCATTCATGTGTGCAAGCTTTGCAGAGCGTGCTCGCCTGTCGCGTCAATGACAGCCAACATCTCACCATGATTCTTGTGACAGCTACGCCTCGGTTCGAGGCGAAGGATGATCGATGCCTAATCTGATAAAGCCGCGTGCCGCCTGTCTAATCGGCTGGCCCGCCGCGCATTCGCGTTCGCCCCTGATCCATCACTACTGGTTGCGCACCCTCGATATCGCCGGCGGCTACAGCATCGAATCGGTGCCGCCCGAGGGCGTCGCCGAATTCGTGATGAACCTGTCGAAGTACGGCTATATCGGCGCCAACGTCACCATCCCGCACAAGGAGCGCGTGCTGAATCTCACCGCGCCGGACCAGCGCGCGCGCGCCGTCGGCGCCGCCAACACGCTGTGGTACGACCACGGCACGTTGCGCTCGACGAATACCGATATTGAGGGGTTCATCGACAACCTCGACCACTGCGCCGACGACTGGGATCACGCCGAGGACGCGGTGGTGCTCGGTGCTGGCGGTTCGTCGCGTGCGGTGGTGTTCGGCCTGCTGGAGCGCGGCATCAAGCGCATCCATCTCGCCAACCGCACCATCGAACGTGCACAGGAACTCGCCAGGAAGTTCGGGGCCAGGGTGATTGCAACGCCGTGGGAAGATGTCGACGCGGTTCTTCCGCGCGCCGGCCTGCTGGCCAATACCACCTCGCTCGGCATGAAGGGCCAACCGGAACTGGCGATCGACCTGTCGCGGCTGCCGGCGTCGGCCGTGGTGGCCGATCTCGTCTATGTGCCGCTGCAGACGCCGTTGCTGGCGGCGGCGCAGGCGCGCGGGCTGCGCACGGCGGATGGTCTGGGCATGCTGCTGTGCCAAGCGGTGCGCGGGTTTGAGCTGTGGTTCGGCCAGCGGCCGGAGGTGACGCCGGAATTGCGCGCGCTGGTCGAGGCCGATCTTGCCGTCACAGTGGCGTGATCCCGAAACAATCGACCTCCACGGCACGTTGAAGAATAAGATGCCGGGCACTCCGTCCGGTTGTCTCAGAGGAAATCGCATGGTTCGTTTTGTTTCTCCGGCGCGCGTGGTTGCGGCGTCGCTCATTGCCGCGTCGCTGCTGTCGTCGGTCGCCTTCGCCCAGCAGCCGCAGCCGACGCGGATTCGCGGCACCATCGAGAGCGTGGATGGCGCCAACCTGTCGGTGAAGACGCGCGAAGGCGACGAGCGCAAGGTGCACATGACCGACAACGTCATGGTCACCGGCATCGCCAAGACCACCCTGGCCGAGATCAAGCCGGGCTCCTACATCGGCGTCACCGGCCAGCCGCAGCCCGACGGCACCCAGAAGGCGATCGCCATCCACATCTTCCCGGAAGCGATGCGCGGAACCGGCGAAGGCTTTCGCCCCTGGGACCTGCGCCCCAACAGCACGATGACCAATGCAACCGTCGACCAGAAGGTCGAGGCTACCGACGGCCAGACCCTGACGGTGAAATACAAGGACGGCGAGAAGAAAGTCACCGTCGGCCCGGACACGCCGATCGTCACCTTCGTGCCGAGCACCAAGGCCGAGCTGCGGCCCGGCGCCAAGGTGATCATCATGGGCGCCGACAAGAAGCCCGACGGCAGCTACGAAGCAGCCCGCGTCAATGTCGGCCTGGATGGCCTGACTCCGCCGATGTAGCCGCGCGCCAGCCGACGGCCGGCAGCAAGCCCAAATCCTTGAAAAGTTCCAGATGGAACTTGATGGTAAGAGGAAACCGGGGCAAAAGTTCCATCCGGATCGGTGATGTCACCGACCGGATGGAGGTTTCGATGATCACGCGACGCCTGTTTTGCGGATGTCTTGCCGGTGGATTGTCGCTGGCAAGTCAATTGGCCCATGCCCAGTCACTCGAATGTGCCGTTTTCACGCCAGACCGGCAGAAATCGACGGCGCCGGATGAGGCCTTGCTGCGGCTGAAGGCCGGCAATGAACGGTTCACCGCCGGCAAATCGGTTAATTGCAATCTGATGCAGCAGGTGAAGGACACTGCCGAGAACCAGTCACCTTACGCGGCGATTGTCGGCTGTATCGACTCGCGCGTTCCACCGGAGCTGGTGTTCGACCAGCGCATCGGGGACGTGTTCTGCGCGCGCGTGGCGGGCAATTGCGTCGATGTCAACATCATCGGTAGCCTGGAATATGCCACCAAGGTGGCCGGCGCCCGCGCCATCGTCGTGCTCGGGCACAATTCCTGCGGCGCCATCAAGAGCGCGGTCGATGACGTCAAGCTCGGCAACATCACCGAACTGCTGAAGAACTTTCAGCCTGCGCTCGCCACGCTGACCGAGGCCGACGGCCATCGCGACTCGCACAATTATCCGCTGGTTCAGAAAGTCGCCGAAGCGAATGCGCGGCTCACCGCGGCCAGCCTGCTCGACCGCAGTCCGATCATCAAGTCGCTGGTTGTGTCCGGCGATCTGAAGATTGCAGCCGCGATGCACGATATCAAGACCGGCAAGGTGAGCTGGTTGTCGTGAAGCGATAGCGGCCGGCGCAAGCGCCGGCCGCTATCGGGCCGCGCTATTGCACCAGAACGTGCTTGTCGATCTCGGCGATCGAATTGACGCCGCACAGGCCCATGGTGACGCTGAGTTCGTTGCGCAGGATATCCAGCGCCTTGCTGACGCCGGGGCCGCCGTAGGCACCGAGGCCGTAGACATAGGCGCGGCCGATCATGCACGATTTTGCACCCAGTGCGAGCGCGCGCATGATATCCTGCCCGGAGCGGATGCCGCTGTCGAATAGCACTTCGATATCCGATCCTACCGCGTCGACGATCCCCGGCAGCACTGAAATCGACGATGGCGCGCCGTCGAGCTGACGGCCGCCATGGTTCGATACCACCATGGCCTGGGCGCCGACCTTCACGGCCTCGCGCGCATCCACCACGTCGTGGATGCCCTTGATCACGATCTTGCCGGGCCAGATGCTGCGGATCCAGTCGAGATCCTTCCAGTTCAATGAGGCGTCGAATTGCGTCGCCGTCCATTGCGACACGGATTCCAGATTGTCGGCGTCCTTCACGAAGCCGGCGATATTGCCGAAATTGCGCCGTTTGGCGCGCAGCGTCCGCATCACCCAGGACGGCTTGCTGGCGAAGTCGATCATGTTCTTCAGGCTGTAGATCTTCGGCGGCACCGACAGGCCGTTCTTGATGTCCTGGTGGCGCTGACCGATCACCTGCAGGTCGACCGTCAGCACCAGCGCGCTGCATTTCGCAGCGATGGCGCGCTGGATCAGTTCCTTGATGAAGCCGCGGTCCTTCATCACGTAGAGCTGGAACCAGAACGGCTTGTCGACGCTCTCGGCCACGTCCTCGATCGAATTGATCGACATCGTGGACAGCGTGTAGGGGATGCCGGCGGCTTGCGCGGCGCGGCAGGCGTGGATCTCGCCGTCGCCATATTGCATGCCGGTGGAGCCGACCGGCGCGCAGATTAAGGGCAGGCTGGCCTTCTCGCCGAGGATGGTGGTGGAGAGGTCGCGCTTGGAAATATCGACCAGGATGCGCTGGCGGAATTTCAACTTCTGCAAATCGTCGCGGTTGGCGCGCAGCGTGTCCTCGGAGTAGGAGCCCCGATCGACATAATCGAAGAACGCCTTCGGGACGTTGCGCTTGTGCACCTCGCGCAAGTCGTCGATCGTGGTGATGTGCTTCATGGCGTTCCGCCCTTCTTGCATTTGCGTGTTTCGTAGTGATCTAGCATGGTTGCGGCAGCCGCCAAATGATCCTTGCAGACGGCTGCTCCGCGTCACCGAAGGACGAGTGCGATGCCAGGCTCCGACAACAAGACCGCCACGGCGGAAGAGATCGAGAAACGGCAGCTCGACGACGCCCTCGAGGAGGGTCTGAAGGAGAGCTTTCCCGGCTCCGACCCGGTCAGCATCGTCCAGCCGGCGCCCTCGAAAGAGGACCTGCACATCAAGCGCAAGGACTGAATGGTCCCGGCCGGTTCCCCCCAAAACTAGCGCGGCGTGAAAGTTATCTAGGAATATCAATTGCTTGCTGGAATTAACGGTGGTGGTTGCCCGGTAATGATTCATCATATTTTTTGAAGCCATTTTAGGCTGCGGGGCTCTATAAGACCGTCACATGCCAAGTGGGCTGGTGTCGCAGGCGAGTTGCCGGGGTGGGTTCAACCCCAGGCTGACGACGCCACGGCAACAATGGGGGTCGATATGAGCCGCAAATATTTCGGTACCGACGGCATCCGTGGCCGCGCCAATGGCGTGATCACGCCGGAGCTGGCGCTGAAGGTCGGGCAGGCCGCGGGTCTGGTTTTCCAGCGCGGCGAGCATCGCCACCGCGTCGTGATCGGCAAGGACACAAGGCTGTCCGGCTACATGATCGAGAACGCGATGGTCGCGGGCTTCACTTCGGTCGGCATGGATGTTTTGCTGGTCGGCCCGATGCCGACGCCGGCCGTCGCGATGCTGACCAAGTCGATGCGCGCCGATCTCGGCGTGATGATCTCCGCCTCGCATAATTTGTTCGAGGACAACGGCATCAAGCTGTTCGGCCCGCTCGGCTTCAAGCTGTCCGACGAGGTCGAAAAGCAGATCGAGGAATTGCTCGACGAGGATCTCGGCAAGAAGCTGGCGCAGAGCGCCAGCCTCGGCCGCGCCCGTCGCATCGACGGCGTGCATGACCGCTATATCGAATTCGCCAAGCGCACGCTGCCGCGCGACCTGTCGCTCGACGGGCTGCGTGTCGTCGTCGATTGCGCCCATGGCGCCGCCTACAAGGTGGTGCCCGAGGCGCTGTGGGAACTCGGTGCCGACGTGATCTCGATCGGCGTCGAGCCGGACGGCTTCAACATCAACAAGGAATGCGGCTCGACCTCGCCGGAAGCGCTGTCGCGCAAGGTGCGCGAGATGCGTGCCGACATCGGCATAGCGCTGGACGGCGACGCCGACCGCGTCATCATCGTCGATGAGCGCGGCCATGTCGTCGACGGCGACCAGTTGCTGGCGGTGATCGCGCAGAGCTGGAAGGAGGACGGCCGCCTCGCCAAGCCGGGCATCGTCTCCACCGTGATGTCCAATCTCGGCCTCGAGCGCTTTCTCAATGCGCAGGGCATCGAGCTGATCCGCACTGCGGTCGGCGATCGCTATGTGCTCGAGCAGATGATGAAGCACGGCTACAATGTCGGCGGCGAACCTTCCGGCCACATCATCATGTCGGACTATGCGACCACCGGCGACGGCTTCGTCGCGGCGTTGCAGGTGCTGGCGGTGGTGAAGAAGCACGACCGCCCGGTGTCCGAAGTATGCCATCTGTTCGACCCGCTGCCGCAGATCCTGAAGAACGTGCGCTACCGCAGCGGCAAGCCGCTCGACAATGACGACGTGAAGTCGACGATCGCCGCGGCTGAACAGCGCCTCAACGGCCACGGCCGACTCTTGATCCGCCCCTCCGGCACTGAACCGGTGATCCGCGTGATGGGCGAGGGCGATGACCGCGTCATGGTCGAGGAGGTGGTCGACACCATCGTCTCGGCGCTCGGGCACGCCGCGGCTGCGGCATAGGCGAAGCTCTCTCTACATGTCGTCCCCGCGAACGCGGGGACCCATAGCCTCTGGCGCTGCGAATGAATCGCCGTGGCCTTCGCGCGCCTGCTCGAAAGCGGCGTGTAGGGGTCCCCGCGTTCGCGGGGACGACACACTGACACTGCGTGCTCGAACACTGATATCAACACTTTGTTAGTAAATGTGGCACGCGCATCGCTCGATCGCGCCCGGCAATGCCGTTCCACATGAATTGTCAACCTTAATTGTTAGGGTTAAGTGCCGCTTAAGAAATTGCTGGCATCCTCTTGCCATGAGTTTTGAGTGTGGGGCCATCGAGTGCTCCTTTGTAAGAGGACGAACCCAATGAATAGGAACAAGTCGATCCTGGCCCTCGGCGCGGCAGCTCTGATGTCCAGCGTGAGTTTCGTCGGCTCTGCCGTCGCCGCCGACATGGCGATGCGCGGGCCGCAGACCTACTACGCCCCGCCGCCGCCGCCGGTCGAAGAATTCGGCGGCTGGTATCTGCGCGGCGATATCGGCATGAGCAACCAGAAGGTCAAACGCCTCGAGACCCCGGCGGGCGTCGGGTACAACGCGCCGAACACCGTTCTGGATTCGCAGTCGCTGGCTTTCGATAGTGCCGGCATCTACCAGATCGGCGTCGGCTACCAGTTCAATTCCTGGTTCCGCGGCGACGTCACCGGCCAGTATCGCGGCAGTGCGAATTTCCACGGCAACGACCGCTTCTCCTTCACGGGTGCTGCCAATGCCGGCATCGTGCAGTCGGAGCAGTACGGCGGCCGCAAGAGCGAATGGGTCGTGATGGCCAACGGCTATGTCGATCTCGGCACCTGGTGGTGCGTGACCCCGTTCATCGGCGCCGGCGTCGGCATGGCGCGGGTCGAGGTGGCTAACTTCACCGACCAGAACCTGCAGTTCCGTCCGGGCGTCGGCACCTTCGCCGGGCAGGCCTCCGCGGACTCGGCGTCGAAGTGGAATTTCGCCTGGGCGCTGCACACCGGCCTGGCGTACAAGGCCACGCCGAACATGACCGTCGAACTCGGCTACAGCTATATGAACCTCGGCAATGGCGTCACCGGGTCGCTGACGCCCTATACCGGCGTCGTTCCCGGCCAGTACGCAGTCACCTTCAAGGACATCACCTCGCATGACGTGAAGCTCGGCGTCCGCTGGAACCTCGACAGCCCGGCCGTTTACGCGCCGCCGCCGCCGCCGTTGATCCGCAAGGGCTGATCTCTCGGATCACTTCGATACTTCATGAACGGCGCAGGAATTTTCCCGCGCCGTTTTGTTTGTGTAGTTGGTGTTCGGCAACCATTGATTAACGTTAACAAGGGATGATCGCGTCAGTCCAAAAAATCGAGGATGTTGGTAATGCGTCATTTTCTGATCGCCATTGTGATGTTCGGCAGCGTGGTGCAGGGCGCCGCGGCAGCCGACATGCCGGACTTTCCGGTTCTTCGTGGCGGGTTTTCTGACGTGCCGACCAGGACGATCAACTGGCAGGGCGGCTATATCGGCGGTCAGGTGGCCTATGGATCGGTAGATACCAAATTCGGCGGCTCCAACTCCGACCTGACGTCCAGCATTCTGGCCAATACCCTTGTCGGAAGCGAAATGGGCATTTCGCAATGGCCGCTCGGCTTCCGCAATCAGTCCGGTCATTCGGAAGCCTATGGCGGCTTCGCGGGCTACAATTCGCAATGGGAAGACGTCGTCATCGGCCTCGAGATGAATTATGTCCATGGCAAGTTTGGTGGCGTGTCCAGCGGTGACATGTCGCGCTACTCGTTGCTGTCGGACAACAACTATCACTCGGTCACCTCGCAGGCATCGAGTTCGATCGCGATCAGCGATATCGGCACCTTCCGGGCCCGCGCCGGCTATGCCATCGGCGGTTTCCTGCCCTATGCCTTCGGCGGTCTGGCGCTCGGCCAGGCGGATATCGTGCGGACGGCTTTTGTATCGGACTTCGTTACGCCGGGGCCGGGGTCGACGACGCCCGCCAATCTGCTCGGGCGCCAGCTCGGTCGTGGTATCGAGGACGGCAAATACAGCCATCTGATCTACGGCTACACCGCCGGCCTCGGCTTCGACATGGCGATTGTCGGCGGCCTGTTCCTGCGCGGCGAGTGGGAATACATCCGCTTCACCTCGAAGGTGGAAACCAGCATCAACACCGTGCGCGCCGGCGTCGGCTACAAGTTCTGAGGCCGGTTGACAGCGTCGGCAATCGCTGTTGCTCTCTGATGGCGGAGGGCCCACGAATGTTGAAAATTTACGGCGATCTGAATTCCGGCAATTGCCTGAAGGTGAAGTGGGTGTGCGATGCGCTCGCGCAGCCCTATGAGTGGATCGCCATCGACACGATGAAGGGCGAGAGCCGGACGCCGGAATTTCTCGCGCTGAATGGCGCGGGGCAGGTGCCCGTCGTGGTTCTGGACGACGGCCGCGCGCTGGCGCAATCTAACGCTATCGTCCGCTATCTGGCCCGCGACAGCGCGTTCATTCCGGCCGACGCCTATCAGCAGGCCAAGATGGATGAATGGCTGTTCTGGGAGCAATACAGCCACGAGCCCTATATCGCGACCTGCCGCTTCCAGATGGTCTATCTCGGCCGTCCCGTGTCGGATCTCGACCCCGACAAGGTGAAACGCGGCTATTTCGCGCTGGCGCGGATGGAGCAGCAACTGGCGCATCAGCGATATTTCGTCGGCGACAGGGTGACGCTCGCCGACATCGCCCTGCTGGCCTATACGCGCGTCGCCCATCAGGGCGGCTTCCATCTCGACGGCTACGCCGCGATCCGACGCTGGATTGCGGATGCGGAGCAGGCGCTAGGCGTGGTGTGAACGCCGCACCGATCACCGAGGCGTGTCCAGATCTGTCTTGACGGTTACCGTCGGTTCCCATATCCACGCCGGCGGGCCACCTCCCCCCAACGGGAGGCTTGCTATCTGGAAGGATAGATCATGACCGCTACCAGACCGACCGCGCGCCCCCATGTGCCGCATTTCTCCTCCGGCCCCTGCGCCAAGCGCCCCGGATGGACCCCCGAAAAACTCAGTGACGCCACGCTCGGCCGCTCGCATCGCGCGAAAGTCGGCAAGGCCAAGCTCAAGCTCGCCATCGATCTGACCCGCGAAGTGCTGGAAGTGCCGGCCGACTATCGGATCGGTATCGTGCCGGCGTCCGACACCGGCGCCGTCGAAATGGCGCTGTGGTCGCTGCTCGGCGCGCGCCCTGTCACCACGATCGCCTGGGAGTCGTTTGGCGAAGGCTGGGTGTCGGATATCGTCAAGGAGCTCAAGCTCAAGGACGTCACGAAGCTGAAAGCGGCCTATGGCGAGATCCCCGATCTCTCCACCGTCGATCCGAAGTCCGACGTGGTCTTCACCTGGAACGGCACCACCTCCGGCGTCCGCGTGCCGAACGCTGACTGGATCGCGGCCGACCGCGAAGGCCTGACGATCTGCGACGCGACGTCGGCGGCGTTCGCACAGAAGCTCGATTGGGCCAAGCTCGATGTCGTGACCTTCTCCTGGCAGAAGGCGCTGGGCGGCGAGGCCGCGCACGGCATGCTGGTGCTGTCGCCGCGCGCCGTCGAACGGCTCGAGAGCTACACGCCGGCCTGGCCGCTGCCGAAAATCTTCCGCATGACCAAGGGCGGCAAGATCATGGAAGGCATCTTCCAGGGCGAGACCATCAACACGCCGTCGATGTTGTGCGTCGAGGACTATCTCGATGCGCTGGGCTGGGCCAAGTCGGTCGGCGGACTGAATGCGCTGGTCGCGCGTGCCGACGCCAACACCAAGGTTCTGGCGGACTGGAAGGCGCGCACGCCGTGGGTGGATTTCCTCGCTGTGGATGCCGCGATCCGCTCCAACACCTCGGTGTGCATGAAGGTGATCGATCCTGCGATCACCGCGTTGTCGGCCGATGCCCAGGCCGACTTCGCCAAGAAGCTGGTCGCCATGGTGGAGAAGGAAGCCGCCGGTTACGACTTCGCGCATTACCGCGACGCTCCCCCCGGCCTGCGCATCTGGTGCGGCGCCACGGTGGAAGCCAGCGACGTCGAAATCCTGACGCAGTGGATCGACTGGGCCTTCGCCGAGATGAAGGCGAGCCTCGCCAAAGCGGCGTAAGCGCGCGTTTTCTTACTTCCCTCTCCCCTTGTGGGAGAGGGTGGCCGCGCGAAGCGCGGACGGGTGAGGGGGTGCCACGAACTCCGAGCCTAGCATTACCCCTCATCCGACGCGGCCTATCGGCCGCGCCACCTTGCCTCACAAGGGGAGAAGGAAGTGGGCACCGCGCTCGTTTCACTGACATCCCACTAATTGCAGGATCATCCCATGCCCGCCCCCAAAGTACTCATTTCCGACGCTCTTTCTCCCGCTGCCGTCCAGATCTTTCGGGATCGCGGTATCGAGGTCGACTTCCAGCCCAACCTCGGCAAGGACAAGGACAAGCTCGCCGAAATCATCGGCAACTATGACGGCCTCGCCATCCGCTCGGCCACCAAGGCCACCGAAAAGATCCTCGCCCGCGCGACGCGCCTGAAAGTGATCGGCCGCGCCGGCATCGGCGTCGACAATGTCGAGATTCCCGCCGCCACCGCGCGCGGCATCATCGTGATGAACACGCCGTTCGGTAATTCCATCACCACCGCCGAACACGCCATCACCCTGATGATGGCGCTGGCGCGCGAGATCCCGCAGGCGGATGCCTCCACACAGGCCGGCAAGTGGGAGAAGAACCGCTTCATGGGCGTCGAGATCACCAACAAGACGCTCGGCGTGATCGGTTGCGGCAATATCGGCGCGATCGTCGCCGACCGCGCGCTCGGCCTGAAAATGAAGGTGATCGCGTTCGATCCGTTCCTGTCGCCGGAGCGCGCCAAGGATATCGGCGTCGAGAAGGTCGAGCTTGATGAGTTGCTGAAGCGCGCCGATTTCATCACGCTGCATACTCCGCTCACCGACAAGACCAGAAACATCATCGATGCCGCGGCGATCGCGAAGATGAAGCCCGGCGTACGCATCATCAATTGCGCGCGCGGCGGCCTGGTCGATGAGGCCGCTTTGGCGGCGGCGCTGGGATCCAAGCATGTCGCGGGCGCGGCCTTCGACGTGTTCGTCGAGGAGCCCGCCACCACCAACGTGCTGTTCGGCCACCCCAACGTGATCTGCACGCCGCATCTTGGGGCGGCGACCACCGAGGCACAGGAGAACGTGGCGCTCCAGGTCGCCGAGCAGATGTCGGACTATCTGTTGACCGGCGCGATTTCCAATGCGGTCAATTTCCCCTCGATCACCGCGGAAGAGGCGCCGAAGCTGAAGCCATTCGTGGCACTTGCCGAAAAGCTGGGATCCTTTGCCGGCCAGCTCACCGAGAGCGGCATCATCAAGGTCACCATCACCTATGAGGGCGCGGTCGGCGAGATGAAGATCAGGGCGCTGACCTCGGCGGCGCTCACCGGCCTGCTGCGGCCGATGCTCGGCGACGTCAATTTCGTCAGCGCGCCGATCGTTGCCAAGGACCGCGGCATGGTGGTGGATGAAGTCGTCCGCGCCGCCCAGAGCGACTATGAAAGCCTGATCACGGTGACGGTCACGACCGAGACCCAGGAGCGCTCGGTGTCCGGCACGGTCTATGCCGACGGTCAGCCGCGCCTCGTCGACATCAAGGGCATCCGGGTCGATGCCGAATTCGGCAAGTCGATGATCTACGTCACCAACGAGGACAAGCCCGGCTTCATCGGCAAGTTCGCGTCGTTGCTCGGCGACGCCAAGCTCAATATCGCCACCTTCCATCTCGGTCGCAACAGCAAGGGCGGCGACGCGATTGCGCTGGTCGAGGTCGATGGTGCGGTACCGAACGAAGTGCTGGCGAAGGTGCAGAAGCTGCCGCAGGTCAAGCAGGCCAAGGCGCTGACGTTCTGAGAAAGCCAGAGGGAGCGCTCGCCGTTGTGCGGGCCAACGTCACGCCTCGTCCCCCGTCAAATCCCCGTCCGCAAGGCGGGGATTTTTCATGGTGGTCTCAGCCGGTTGGCCACGGGACAGCCCAGGAGTCGTGAAACGCGCGTTGGCCGGGCGACTTGCACGCAGATCTACGGGAGCCGGTCATCAGACAAGCTTAAGGTGTTCAGACAAGCTTAAGGTGTTCAGACAAGCTTAAGGTGTAAAGGATAGTTTCGGCAATTGAAATCCGGCAGCCGCCGGCTCGGCGCCGGAGAAATATCGTGAGATTGAACAATCTTCGCATTACGTCCAAGCTCGTCATTCTGGTCGCCGTCACCATGATCGGTTTGTGCGCCGCCGGTATTCTGGCGGCCTACCTGGTCAAGAGCGAGATGCTCGCGGCGCGCACCGAGCAGTTGAAGTCGATCGTCGAACTCGGCACCAACGTCGCGGCCAACGTGCAGAAGGACGTCGCGGCCGGCAAGATCAGCAAGGAAGCTGCCACCGCCGAACTGGTCCGCCGCATCGAGCCGATGACCTACGACAATGGCAACTACCTGTTTATCTACACGATGGACGGCGTCGTCGTGCATCTGCCAGGCTTCAAGGCGGGATCCGACCGGCTGAACACCTTGGTCAATGGCGTGCCCGTGACCCGCGAATTTCGTGACGGCGTCGCCGCCAAGGGCTGGGCGCTTTTGACCTATGAGTTCGCCAAGCCCAATGCTCAGGTGCTGTCGCGCAAGATGGGCTATGCGGCAGCGCTTCCCGGCTGGAACATGTTCATCGCCACCGGCGCCTATCTCGACGACCTCGACGAGCACCTCAAGCCGATCATCTGGGCGCTTGGCCTCGCGATGGTGGGCATCGCCGCCGTCGCCGGCCTGATCGCCTGGCTGATCGGCCGCAGCATCACCGGGCCGCTCCGCCAGCTCGGCACGCGGATGGGGACGCTGGCCAATGGCGCGATCGACGATGCAATTCCCTGTGTCGAGCGCGGTGACGAGGTCGGCGCCATGGCCAAGACCGTTCAGGTGTTCAAGGACAACGCGCTGCGGATTCGCGGGCTGGATCAGGATGCGGTCGCAGCGCAGGGCCGCGCCGCAGCCGATCGTCACGCCGCGATGGAGAGCATCGCCGACGAGTTCGAGCGCAGCGTCAACGGCATCGTCCGTTCGGTCTCGACCGCGGCGTCCGGTATGCAGGTCACCGCTCGATCGATGACGGCAACCGCGTCTGATGCCAGTGCACGCGCCGCCACGGTGGGCTCTGCGTCGCAACGATCCTCGGACGATGTGGGGACGGTCGCGTCGGCGGCGGAGGAATTGTCGGCGTCGGTCAACGAGGTGCTGCGCCAGGTCGCGCAATCGACCGAAGTGGCCAGCCGCGCGGTGAGCGATGCCGAGCGCACCAATGCCACCGTGCAGTTGCTGTCGCGCGGCGCCGAGAAGATCGGCGAGGTGGTGCAACTGATCCATAACATCGCATCGCAGACCAACCTGCTGGCGCTCAACGCCACCATCGAGGCGGCGCGCGCCGGCGAATCCGGCCGTGGCTTCGCCGTCGTGGCCAGCGAGGTGAAGGCGCTGGCGAGCCAGACCGCCAAGGCGACTGAAGAAATCTCCGCCCAGGTCTCGGCCATGCAGGCCTCGACCAGCGAGGCGGTGGCGTCGATCACCGGCATCACCGGCACGATCGGGGAGATGAGCGAGATCACCAGCCGCATTTCCGGCGCCGTCGAGGAACAGGGCAAGGCGACGCGCGAGATTGCGCAGAGCATCCAGTCGGTCGCAGCCGGCGCCAGCGAGATCAGCCACAATATCGGTGGCGTCACCGCCTCTGCCGAGGCCACCGGTGCGGCGGCGTCGCAGGTGCTGTCCAGCGCCCGCGAATTGGACAGTCAGTCCGGCATGCTGCGTGCAGCGGTCAGCGACTTCCTCAGCAAGGTCCGGGCGGCGTGAGGTTACTTTCCTCGTCGCTGCAGCCTGGACATGGACGATCATGTGCCGTCCTTGTTGCAGATCGAGCTGTTCGCCATGCCGGCGCCGGTTGCTGATCTCCAGATCCGACCGCCGCTGTACGGAAATGCCGCTTTTGCGCGAAGGCATTTTCTGCGACAACGACATGTTGCATTTTTCCGTAGTTCCACGGATTCGGTTGCTAATCACTGGCTAGCATATGAACGCTACTGTCGAACCAAGTCCGCCGCCGCGACCGTTCGGGAGATATCCAGTGAAATTGAACAACCTGCGCATCACCTCCAAGCTGGTCATCCTGCTAGCGGTAACGCTGGTGGGGCTGTGTGCAGCCGGCCTGCTCGCCGCCAATCTGGTGCAGAAGGAAATGCTGTCGGCGCGGATCGACCAGACCAAGGCCATTGTCGAGTCGGCTCGCAACATGGCGATCGGGCTGCAAAAGCAGGTCGATGCCGGCCAGTTCACCAAGGAAGCCGCGATCGCCGAGTTCAGCCGCCGCGCCCAGACCATGACCTACGACAATGGCGCCGGCTACGTGTTCGCCTACACCATGGACGGCGTCACGTTCTCGTCGCCGGATCCCAAGACCATCGGACAAAACCGGCTGGACGTGCAGACCAACAACAGGGCGCTGGTCCGCGAGATGCGCGACGGCGTTGCCGCCAAGGGCGATGTCACGCTGCGCTACGAAATCAAGAAGCCGGGCTCGGAAGATCTGATCCGGAAGATATCCTATGCGGTGGCGATCCCCGGCTGGAACATGTTCGTCGGCACCGGCGCCTATCTCGACGATATCAATGCCAAGCTGGCGCCGATCTTGTGGGCGCTCGGCCTGGCAATCGTCGCCATCGGCGCGATTGCCGGCCTGATCGCCTGGCTGATCGGGCGCAGCATCACCGGTCCGCTCGGGCAACTCGGCGCGCGCATGGAGACGCTGGCCAACGGCGCGCTCGATGACAGCATTCCCGGCGTGGCGCGCGGCGACGAGGTCGGCGCTATGGCCAAGACCGTGCAGGTCTTTAAGGACAACGCGCTCCGCATCCGCGGCCTCGAGCAGGTCGAAGCCGACGCCCAGACTCGCGTCGCCGCCGAGCGCCGCGCGGCGATGCAAAGCATCGCCGACGAGTTCGAGCGCAGCGTCAATGGTATCGTCCGTTCGGTCGCCACCGCGGCGACGGATATGCAGACCACGGCGCAGTCGATGACCGCGACGGCGTCTGACGCCAGTTCACGCGCCGCCACCGTGGGCGCCGCCTCGCAGCGCTCCTCCGACGATGTCGGCACGGTGGCCTCCGCCGCCGAGGAGTTGTCGGCGTCGGTCAACGAGGTGTTGCGTCAGGTGGCGCAGTCGACCCACGTCGCCAGCCGCGCCGTGAGCGATGCCGAGCGCACCAATGCCACCGTGCAATTGCTGTCGCGCGGCGCCGAGAAGATCGGCGAGGTGGTGCAACTGATCCATAACATCGCTTCGCAGACCAACCTGCTGGCGCTCAACGCCACCATCGAGGCGGCGCGCGCCGGCGAATCCGGCCGTGGCTTCGCCGTCGTGGCCAGCGAGGTGAAGGCGCTGGCGAGCCAGACCGCCAAGGCGACCGAAGAAATCTCGGCGCAGGTGTCGGCCATGCAGGCCTCGACCAGCGAGGCGGTGGCGTCGATCACCGGCATCACCGGCACCATCGGGGAGATGAGCGAGATCACCAGCCGCATCTCCGGTGCGGTCGAGGAGCAGGGCAAGGCGACCCGCGAGATCGCGCAGAGCATCCAGTCGGTCGCCGCCGGCGCCCACGAGATCAGCAACAATATCAGCGGCGTCACCGCCTCTGCCGAGGCCACCGGTGCGGCGGCGTCGCACGTGCTGTCCAATGCACGAGACCTCGACGGCCAGTCCGGCATGCTGCGTGCAGCGGTCAGCGACTTCCTCAGCAAGGTCCGCGCAGCGTAGCCCTTGCTTTCCCTCCCCCACGAGGGGGGAGGGAACGATCAACGCGGGCTCCTCCGCCCGATCGCTTCTTTCGCTTACTTCGCCTTCAGGAAATCAGCGACTTCCAGCAGCACGAATTCGTTGTCGTCGGCCTTGTTGGGATCGCGGCTCGACGAGAACGGCAGGTTGTTGTCGTTGCCGACGATGATGTGCGTTGCATCGACGAGATCGACGTTCTCGATGGTGAAGAACGGGAAGGTCAGCACGCCGTCGTTCAGCGGCTTGCGGGCCACCTTGTCGGGGTCCTGGATCTTCATCAGGTCGATGAAGCCGATCTTGCGCACCGGCTTGCCGACATTGGCGTCGTTCATCTCGATCTTGAACACACGCTTGAACTTCGCCAGATCCGGGAAGCAGTCGGTGCCGCGCTTGCCCTCGGCGCAGGCCTTGTCCTTGGTCCCTTCGCCATTGTCGCGCTCGATGATCAGGCCGTTGTCGGCGCTGATCATGTTAAAATCGCCGATCGCATGGCCATTGTTCTCGAACACATACTGCCAGTAACGCCCGGTGAACTTCTCCGCCTTGACGTCGAACTCGAGAATTCGCGCGGCTTCCTTGCCGTCGACCTTCTCCCAATCCTTCTTCTCGGCATCCCAGATCGGGCCTTCCAGCAGGCCGTACAGGAAGCGGCCGTCCTTCGACGCCGCAAAGCCTTCATAGCCCTTGGAGCGGCGCAGGTTGACGTTGGTGAAGGTGGCGCCCGGCGCGCCAGGCGACTGCACCTGCCAATGGTCCGGCGAACGCACCGGCTTGCCGTCGGCGACGGTGTCGAACACGGCAAGAACCTTACCGGTCATGTCGGCCTTGATGATATAGGGGCCGAATTCCTCGCCGAGCCAGAAGTTGCCGTCGACGATCTGGAAGCCTTCGGTGTCGACGTCGGCGCCGGTGAGATAGCGCTTCGCGGTGTCCTCGTGGACGATGCGGAACGGCACCTTCTTGTCGGGGTCGTGCAGGAACACGGTGGCCTGGCGTTCGACCTTGCCGTTCTTCCAGTCGATCTTGTGGTGATTGAGATAGATCATGTAGTCGGCGGAGGTGTAACGCGAGCCGGCGCCGTTGTCGGTCAGCACCCAGAACGAACCGTCTGGCATCACCTTGATGCCGGAATGGCCCTGCAGCGGCTGGCCCTTCATCGGCAATGCGACGCCGGTTTCGCGCTCATAGGACTTGCCCATCACGGTGCCCAGCGCATCGACGCGCTTGCCGGTGGTGTATTTGCCCGAGGTCTTCAGGTCGTTCGGCGCATCCGCCGGGGCCTCGATGGTCGACAGCGCCGGCAGCACGGCGTGGCCGGCGAGCTTGGCGGGAAACTCGCCCTCGCTTTGCGCAAAGGCCGCGGACGACAGCAGCACGATCGACGCGACGGAACAGAGCAGTGAATGGCGCATGGTGGTTCTCCCAGAGCTATTGACGTGGCGAGTTCTGGGGGGTGGTCGTTACGGCCTGCTGACGGTTTGACGACGGGAGCGTGACAGTCGGGGAGAGCGGTGGGACATGACGCCGCGCTGCGGGTTAGTGCGCGCGCGTGTCTCTCGACATCTTTTCCACGTCGTCCCGGCTTGCGCTCCCACGCTGGCTCGCCGGGACGATACAGATTGGATTTTACTGCTTCTCGATCTTCGCGTTGGTGATCAGTCTCTCCCACAGCACCAGTTGCTCCTTCACGAACGTATCGAGCTCCTCCGGCGTCCCTGAAAACGCGTCCATGCCGAGCTCCGCCAGCCGGGCCTTCATCTCCGGCTTCTCGACGATCTTGCGGATCTCGCTGTTCAGCCTCGTCACGATCTCCTTCGGCAGGCCGGCGGGGCCGAAATAGGCCTGCCAGGAGGTGATGTTGAAATCCGGTACGCCGGCTTCCTGCATGGTGGGCAGCTCCGGCACCAGCGGCGAGCGCTTGGTCGTGGTGACGGCGAGTGCGCGCAGCGCCTTGCCGGTGACGTGCGGCAGGCCGCTCGGCACGTCGGTGAACATCATGTCGATGCGGCCGCCGATCACGTCGTTCATCGCCGGTGGCGAGCTCTTGTAGGGCACATGCAGCATCTCGATGCCGGCGTTGCGCGCAAAAGTGGCGCCCGACACGATCGCCGACGAACTGCCGGACGCATAGGTCAGCTTGCCCGGATTGTCACGGCCGTAGGCCACCAACTCGGCGACCGTCTGGGCCTTCACGTCGTTGTTGACCACCAGCATGAAGGGCAGGTCGCCGGTGCGCGCAATCGCCGTGAAATCCTTCACCGGATCGTACGTCATGGTCTTGAGCAGGAAGGGGTTCGCCGAATGCGATGTGTTGGTGGTGACGAACAAGGTGTAACCATCCGGCGCCGCACGCGCGACATAGGTCGCCGCGATCGAGCCGTTGGCGCCGGGCTTGTTCTCGATCACGATCGGCACACCGAGCGCTATGCCGAGCTGCTGGGAGATGATCCGCGTGGTCACATCGGTGCCGGAGCCGGCGGCAAACGGCAATACCAGCGTGACGGTGCGGTTCGGGTAGGTTGAAGTCTGTGCGGATGCGGCGCTGGTGAGGCTTGCTGTAACAACAGCGGCAGCCAACCATCGAATTCCGTGACGCAAAATCATTCTGTCGCTCTCCCTGCGCGCCGGCCTTGGTGGCCGGCTGTTGTTGCGGGCAGGCTAAACGAGGTTGGCGCGATCAGGAAGCCCTCCCGGCTGTCGTCCCGCGAAAGCCTGTGCTCAATCCAGCGCGCTCTCGATGGTGCAGACGACGCCGGTCGGCAGGAAGTCGACGGTCGCGCTGCCGCCGAGCTGGTCGCGGGCGCCGCGTTCGATCAGACGCGATCCGAAACCCCTGCGTGTCGGGGCGTGCACATGTGGGCCGCCGGTCTCGACCCAGGTCAGGTGCAGCCCGTCGTGGTCCGGCTCGGTCAGATGCCACGCGATGCTGATGCAGCCCGTGTCGTTTGCCAGCGCGCCGTATTTCGCGGCATTGGTGGCGATCTCGTGCAGGATCATCGACATCATCACCGCGCGCGGCGGCGCCAGCGGCACCTTCGGGCCATGAATGTGCACGCGGCTCGAGCCGATCACCGCATAGGGCTGCAGCACGCGGTGCACGACGTCGTGGATGCCGGCGCCGGTCCACTTCTCCTGGCTGAGCAGGTCATGCGCGCGGGCCAGCGCGCCGAGCCGGCCGTCGAAGGCGTCGCGTTCGGCCTTGCTGGCGCTGCGGAAGGTCTGGCTGGCGATCGCCTGCAGCACCGCGAGCGTATTCTTGACGCGGTGGTTGAGTTCTTCCACCAGCAGCACGTGCAGCGCCTCGCCGCGCGCGATCGCGCTGGCCATGCGAAGCGCAAAGCCGATCCCGATCAATAGCAACAGCACGCCGATCGCGATGGTGATGGCGAGATCGCGCCACAGCGGAGAGGCCAGCGAGGCCTGCGCGATCCCGACGCCGATGATCCATCCCGAGACCTGCGAGTGCGCGACTGCGGTGATCAGCGGAACGCCCTCCAGCGACACCGTTTCTAGCGAGGCTTCCGGTGCCTTGAACATCTCGGCGAACAGGGTCGGCGATGCCCGCTTGCCGACGGTCTGCTGCGGGTTCGGCACCCGCGCGAAGTTGATGCCCTCGGCATCGAACATCGACATCGTCCAGTCCGCATTGGGGCGCTGTTTTTCCAGCATGTCCTGGAACATGGCGATCGGCGGCGTGAACGAAATCACATAGACGACCTGCCCGCCGATGCTGACCGGCACTTCCACCGTCAGGATCGGCTTGTTCAGCACCGAGCCGATGAACAGTTTCGAGTAGGCCGGGCGGCCGGTATCGAACACCTTGCGGGTGATCTCGACGTTGTTGCGCCGGGGCAGCAGAGAGGCGTCGGTTGCCAGCGAGGAAAACAACTGGCGGCCGTCGCGGTCGGAGACCAGCAATACGCCGCCCGGCGAATACTGGTCGAGGAAACCCGAGGCGATGCCGTGGAACCGGTCGAAGTCGCCGGCGCGCAGCGAATTGGTCAGTGCCAGCAACTGCAGGCTGCCGGTCATGCGCAGTACTTCGCCATCGAGCACGGTGCGCAGGCTGCGCACCGTCGCCAGTACCCGCGCGGACGCCTCGACGCGATCCTTCTGATAGCCGCGGGTGATGATGACGCTGGCAAAGATGATCAGTGGCAGCATGGTGCCGGCAACAAGCAACGCCAGCCGCATCGGCAATGAGATTTTCCGCATGCGGGCCCCGAAGGTGTTTGGCGAATACGTCAGCGAACCAGTCCCGCAATCATAGGGTCGATCGCGCCGCGCCGCTATGGTTTTCGAGAGACCGGGCCTGCCGCCGCTACGCCACGAAAACCCTCGCCAGCACCCGCGCGTAGCCGGCGAGGTGCATGCAGGCCATCGTCACTGGCGGGACACACGCCGTTCATGCAGCCGGTGTTGCAGATCGTGCTGGCGGTGGGCATCCTCATCGGCGGCTAGCGCGGGCCTATCGCGCGCTGCAGCCGCGCGCGGATTGATACCAGGACACCCGCCGTTGAAAACACGATTGGCCGCGTCGGACGGATGACTTCGCGGGGATAGGTCGCGTGGCGTACCGAGAAAAACTTAATGTTGCATGATCGAGATACCACTTGCGCCCGTCGCGCAAACCTTTCGTTAAGGCAGAATTATGCTCCACGCCATAGCTTGACGGCACAATTCAAAGGAACGTGTCATGCAAATCGGTCGTCTGTTTTCGCTCTCAATGCTCTCGGTGACGGGGCTGGCGGTTCTTCTGGGCGCCGAGATTCTCGTTCCACAGTATCGAACCATGGCGAGCAAGAGTGAGGCCATCAAGGCCGTTGAGGCGTATGGTGCGGTCCTTGTGGTCGGACAAAACGTCGCCGGGCAGCGTGCACCCTATGTCGGGCCTCTTTTCCAGGACGCTGCCGCTACGCCCGCCCAACTGGAGGGGATCCAGAAGGCCGTCAAGTCCTCCGATGATGCATTCGCGAAAGCGCGGACGGCGCTCGCTGCGTTGAGCGACGGCGCATCGGTGATCGAGGTGCTGAACCAGGCCGCGGCAAGTCTGTCGGATACGCGCGCTGCAGTCGACCGCGTCATGCCCGTTGCGATGACGGCGCGTGACCCCGCGATCGTCAAGGGGTTCCTGCCCGGCGTCGGCAAGGTGGTCTCGATGATCGAGCCGCTCCTGAACCGCCTCGAAAATAAGGTCGTGGTTGCGGACGCGTCGCTCACGTCGCTGCTGACGCTTGCCCGCACGGGACAGGATATGCGCGTCGCGGCGGGCTCCCGCGCCGCGACATTTACACTTCCGCTCGGCACCCGTCGTGCGCTGACCGCGGCCGAACTATCCTTGATGGATCGCGGCCAGGGCCGCATCGAGGCGGGTCGCGAACGCCTCGAGGCCCTGGTCGATCAGCTCGGCAAGCCGGAGCGGTTGGTCGTCCCGCTCAACGCGGCGATCCAGAAGTACTTTGTCGAGGTTGCGCCGATGATCGACAAGGAGATTCCCGCGGGCCGCACCGATGGCAACTACGTCATGACATCGACTGAACTGGCCAACGTCATCGTGCCGGCAATTCAAGGCTTCCTCGGCTTGCGCGACGTCGCGATTGCCGATGCGCTGGATCGTGCGCGTGCCGGCCGTGATGAAGCCATGCTGATGCTTGCTTTGACCGGTGCGGCGGTGCTGGCCCTGCTCGGCGTCGTCGCCGGCGTGACCTTCATGCTACGTCGTCGCGTGATCGCGCCGCTGGCCACGATAACGGAGGCGGTCAGCGAACTTGCCGCCGGTCGGCATGACGTGACGATCCCGGCGATCAATCGCACCGACGAGATCGGCACGATGGCCAAATCGCTTCAGGTGTTCAAGGAAGCCCTCATCTCCAAACAGGCCGCCGACGAGGCTGCCGCGGTGGAAGCCGACGCCAAGATCCAGCGCGGCCAGCGCATCGATACGATGACGCGTGATTTCGAGGCGATGATCGGCGAGATCGTCGAGACCGTCGCATCGGCGTCCACCGAACTGGAGGCTTCCGCGGGAACGCTGACATCGACCGCCGAGCGTTCCGAGCAGATGACCACGCTGGTGGCGGCGGCGTCGGAAGAAGCCTCGACCAATGTGCAGTCGGTGGCCTCCGCTACCGAGGAGATGGCCTCGTCCGTGAACGAGATCAGCCGCCAGGTCCAGGACTCCGCGCGGATCGCGAGCGAGGCGGTGGTGCAGGCGCAGTCGACCAATGATCGCGTCGGCGAATTGGCCAAGGCGGCTTCGCGCATTGGCGATGTGGTCGAGCTGATCAATACCATTGCCGGGCAGACCAATCTGCTGGCGCTGAACGCGACCATCGAAGCCGCGCGTGCCGGCGAAGCCGGTCGCGGTTTTGCGGTGGTAGCGTCCGAGGTGAAGGCGCTGGCCGAGCAGACCGCCAAGGCGACCGGTGAGATCAGCCAGCATATCACCGGCATCCAGGCGGCGACGCAGGAATCGGTGAATGCCATCCGGGAGATCGGCAATACCATCGGGCGGATGTCAGAGATCGCCTCGACCATCGCCTCGGCGGTGGAAGAGCAGGGCGCGGCGACGCAGGAGATTTCCCGCAACGTCCAGCAGGCGGCGCAGGGGACCCAACAGGTTTCCACCAATATCACCGACGTGCAGCGCGGCGCCAGCGAGACCGGGCTGGCGTCCTCTCAGGTGCTCCATGCCGCCAAGTCGCTGTCCGGCGAGAGCGCGCGTCTCAAGGCCGAGGTCGCCCAGTTCCTGACCTCGGTACGCGCCGCATAAGCAGAACCGGGTTTGACTGCATCGCGTCCCGCACGCGATGCAGCGTGACCACGTGGCCGGCCAGGCGCGCATCGATCGTCATCGACAATGGCTGCGGAAATGCGATGGCGCAGGTCTGGTCGTGTCTATCGTCGCGACGCCACGAAGACGCCGGCCAGCACCAGCCGGTCATCGAGGCGGCGATGCCGAGCCCTTGCGCCCATGTCAGCCGCACGCCGAACAGGATCTGCGTCCACAGCGCCACGCAGAGCGGCCCGGCCGACTGGATCAGCAGCGCGTTCTGCGCCTGCGTGTATTTCAACCCCCAATAGGCCAGCACGGTATTGGCGGCAAAGCCGGTGAAGGCCAGCGCCAGCATCAACGGCCCGTGGGCCCGGAGCACCGGCCAGTCGCGCCTGAGATGCGGCCAGGCCAACGGCAGCAGCAGCAGGAAGGCGCCGACCCAGCGCACGCAGGCCATCGTCACCGGCGGGACATGGCCGGAGACATAGCGGCCCAGCACGAGATTGCCGGCCCAGAACAGCGAGGTCAGGCTGAGCAGCAGATAGGGCTGGTTGGAAATCCAGACGATGCCGGCGAATCGGGAGGAGGATTCGGGGGGCATCGCGTTCCATCGTTCAAGGATGGCAACGTGCTGCGCGGGGCGGCATTTTGCCTGATGTCGGCGCCACGCCGCCGCTCTTGATATGTCGAGTCGGCGAAACCGTTCTGGTGTCAGATAATTAGAGTCAAGTAAAAAAATCTTTTAGATTGTACCGTTGGCGACCTACAGCGTTAACGTGTTTCACATCGTCCGGGCCTACGATCAATCCAACGCCAATTCATTTGGCCAATCAATTTAAATGAGCACCGACGCCGCTTGTTGCGCGCGGCCGATCCGTAAGAGGTTCGGCCGATGCGCCGTCCTGTCAGGAGATTGCCCATGTCGTCGTCCGTCCTGCCGAAATCGCGTCGTGCGCTCGGTCTTGTCCCCCGCATCATGCTGATGTCGGTGTCAGGCATTCTGGTGCTCGGTATCTGCGTCACCGGAGTCGCCAAGGTGCTGCTGGAGCGCAGCGCGACCAAGGCGGCGGCCGACCGGGTCGAGACCAACATGCGCGTGGCGTGGGACGTGCTGCGCGCCCGCGGTACCAGCTTCAAGGTCGAGGATGGCAAATTGCTGGCGGATAGCAGCGTGCTGAACGGCGACGTCGCAGTGGTCGACAAGGTCAAGAGCCTGGTTGGCGGCACCGCGACCATCTTCCTCAAAGACACCCGCATCGCGACCAATGTGCAGAAGCCGGACGGCAGCCGCGCCACCGGCACGCCGCTGGCGCGCAGCCCGGCCTATGATGCCATCTTCGAGCGCAAGGCGCCGTTCCGCGGCGAGGTCACGATTCTCGGTGAGAACTACATGACGGCCTATGACCCGATCCTTTCCGCCTCCGGCGACGTGCTCGGCATCCTCTATGTCGGCATCAAGAAGGTCGAGTTCCTGCAAGCCGCCAACGAGACGTTCTGGACCATGATCTATGTGACCGTCGGCGTGATGCTGGCGGCGATCATCGCCAGCTACCTCGCTGCACGCAGCAGCATGGCGCGGCCGCTGAACGCCGCCATTACCACCATGAAGCGGCTCGCCGAGGGCGACCTCACCGTGGATACGCCAGTATATCGCCGCCACGACGAGATCGGTGAAATCATGTCGGCGCTGGCGGTCTTCAAGGCGAATGGCCTCGAGGTCGAACGCATGAAGACCGAACAGGGCATCGAGACGCAGCGTGCCGCGGAGGCACGCAAGAGCGAAATAATGAAGCTCGCCGACGGCTTCGAAGGCGCCGTCGGCCGGATCGCCGAAACGGTATCTTCTGCCTCGAAGGAACTGGAGAGCTCGGCCGCCACGCTGACGTCCGTCTCGGCACGTTCGCAGTCGCTGGCGGTCGCGGTCGCCGCCTCGGCGGAAGAAGCCTCCACCAATGTACAAACAGTTGCTTCGGCGACGGAAGAAATGGCGTCGTCGGTCAACGAGATCAGCCGCCGGGTACAGGACTCCGCGCGGATCGCCAATGATGCGGTCGGGCAGGCCAGCGACACCAACCGGCGGGTCGGCGAACTGGCTGCGGCGGCGAGCCGGATCGGCGACGTCGTCGAACTGATCAATACTATCGCCGGCCAGACCAACCTTCTGGCGCTCAACGCGACCATCGAGGCGGCACGCGCCGGCGACGCCGGCCGTGGCTTTGCGGTGGTTGCCGCCGAGGTGAAGCAACTCGCCGAGCAGACCGCGAAGGCCACCAGCGAGATCAGCCAGCAGGTCGATGGCATTCAGATGGCGACCAGGGATTCCGTCGCGGCGATCCGCGAGATCGGCAACACCATCGGCCAGATGTCGGAAATTGCATCCGCCATTGCCGCGGCGGTCGAAGAGCAGGGCGCCACCACGCACGAAATCTCGCGCAACGTGCAGCAGGCCGCGACGGGCACGTTGCAGGTCAGCGCCAATATTGCCGATGTGCAGCGGGGCGTCGATGAATCCGGCACGGCTGCTTCGCAGGTGCTGTCGGCCGCGCAGTCGCTGTCCGGCGAAAGCACTCGCTTGAGCCAAGAAGTCGGACGCTTCCTGAATTCGGTACGCGCCGCCTGAGCTGAAAACCAAAACGCGCCGCGGCAGCGAGCCGCGGCGCGTTGATCGAGGTCGAAATTCAGGAATCGATTACCAGCGGCGATTCCAGTCCCAGCCGCCATTGTCCCACGATTCTTCCTGAGCGGCACGACGGGCGGCGTCCCGGGCGGCCTTGCCGCGCAGGCGCGGCTGCGGTCCCTGCCCATAGGCCGGCGCACGACCGTAGGCGAAGGCCGGGTTCTGGATGCAGTCTCCGCCAATGCCGCTCACGGTCGCCATGCACTGCCGCATGGTATCGAACGAGCAGCTCGGGTTGAACCCTGACGTGATGGTTCGCGAGCAGACCGGATAATCGCGGGCCATGCCGGGCGAGGCGCCCATCACGACGAGCAGGGCGGTAGCAGCGAGAAGCGAGCGCATGGCATATCTCCGGTTGTTTCAATAACATAATCGCATGCGCCGATTGTCGTTCCGCAGCGCGCACAAATCCAGTCAATCTTTTGCCGATCGACGGCCCTCACGCCACCAGTTCTGCGGCCTCCGCCCCGAGCGCCGCCATCGCGGCGGTGGGCTCGATCTCGATCTGCAGGCCGCGCTGGCCACCATTGAGATAGACGGTAGGGTGCGAAAGCGCAGCGCGTTCGATCGCCACCGGGATGCGTTTTTTCTGACCGAACGGGCTGATGCCGCCGACATGGTAGCCGCTCAGCCGCTCGGCGTCCGCCGGGCGCATCATCTTTGCGGCCTTGCCGCCGAACGCCGCCGCGCATTTCTTCATGCTGACCTCCTTGTCCGACGGCACCACGACGCAGACCGGCCGGCCATCGACCTCGGCCATCAACGTCTTCAACATCCGCTGCGGTGCCACGCCGAGTGCGTCCGCCGCCTGCAGGCCGATGCTGTCGGCGTCGGGATCGTAGGCGTATTCATGCAGCGTGAAATCCACGCCCAGCCGGCTCAGCGCCTGCGTCGCGCGGGTGGTCTTCGACATCGTGCTCCCTTGCCGGCTGCGCCGCAGGAACCTGTTGCGATGCTCCACGTTGGCCCCGCGAAGCCCGAGGAGATCATCATGGGACTAGCAACTTACGCCATTATCGCGACCGGCAAAACCACAACCGACGGCGACGAGATTTCCGGTAAATGGGGCGTGCTGCATGACGGCAATGTCGAGGGGATCTACGACACCAAGGAATCGGCCTTCGAATCCGCCGTTGCCGCGGCTTCGCTGGCGGTCCGCCAGGGTCATGAGGTGCATGTCAGCGTCCCCGCCGGTAAATCCGGCAATCGCACCGCCCTTGGCGGCGCGACCAGCTAACCCGTAAGGAGCCGGCATGACCGACAAGAACCCGATCGAAGACATCCAGGAAACGCCCGCCGACGATCCGCGCGAACGCAGCGACTGGACGGACCATCCGGGCACCGACGAGCCGTGGAAACAGCCGGCGCACAACGTGCAGGATCCCGCCGCGCCGCAGACGCCGAAGCCCGATCTGGAAAAATGGGGCGAAACCAACACGCATTCAATGACCGGGCTGCCGCGACTGCGGCAGCCCGTACGAGGTGTGCCTACTTCGCGGGCGCGGCCTTCTTGAAGTCCGCAAAACATTCGTCCAGCACCTGACGGGTGAATTTGCCGATCGAGGCGTATTCGATCTCGGTCAGGTTGGCGAGCGACACCCGTGCGGAGGTGTCGACCACTTCGAAGCCGTTGCCCGGCAGCAGCACCACGCCGGTTTCTTCGGCCAGCCGGAACAGGAAGCTGATGCCGAGGTCGCTATTGATGAACCAGGCGCGGAATTCCGGGCCGTACAGCGTGCCGCCGATTTCCTGCAGGTCGATCAGCGAATAGTAGTTGACGTCGTTGAGCTGGTGCGGGGCGATCACGCCCATGTTGCGGTACAGCGTCTGGTAGCGCTTGCGGATCAACTGCTTGGCGGCGTCCTTGTAGCGTTGGTCGCGGTCCATCAGCCCGTTCAGCGCGAACAGCGCCATCTGCAATTGCTGCGGCACCGACAGGCCGGCGGTGTGGTTCAGCGCCACCGCGCGGCTGTCGGCGACAAGCCGGTCGATGAATGCGAGGTCGCGCGGCGTCGTGGTCAGCGAGGCATAGCGCGTATCGAGCAACAGCTTGTCCGCCTCCGGCAGCGCCTTGAGTGCGGCGTCGAACACGTTGTCGTTGTGCAACGCCATCGCGCCGAGCCGCCAGCCGGTGGCGCCGAAGAACTTCGAGAAGGAATAGACGCACAGCGTGTTGCGCGGGCATTTGGCGAACAGCGACACAAAGTCGTCGGCAAAGGTGCCGTAGACGTCGTCGGTGACGATGAACAAATCGGGCCGCTTCTCGACGAGTGCGGCGAGCTGGTCCAGCACGGCGTCCGACAGTTTGGATGATGGCGGGTTGCTCGGGTTAACCAGGCAGAAGATCTTCACCGCAGGATCCAGCAATTTGTCGATTTCCGACTGCGGCAACTGCCAGTCGTCGAGCCGGTCCATCCGGATGTCGATGACCTCAAGGCCGTATTCGGCGAGCACCGGGATTTCCAGATAGGGCGAGAAGATCGGCGTGGCGATGGCGATCCGGTCGCCGGGCTTGACCAGCAAATTGGCGCGCAATGTCTGGAAGATGTAGGTCATCGCCGCGGTGCCGCCCTCGGTGGCGAATACCGAGAACTCGCCGCGCGGCGGCAGCGGGCCGAACATTTCCTGCGCGAGATAGGCTTTGACGATCTCCTCGGTGTGCACCAGCATCCGCGGCGGCGTCGGATAGTTGCAGCCGAGAAACGCGCTGACCATCTCGAACATAAAGGATTCAGGATCGAGGCCGAGCTGGTCCTTGATATAGGACAGCGCGGCGCGCAGGAAGCGCACGCCGTCGGAGTCGCGGTGATGGTTCGCATAGGCGTCGAAGCGCTCGACGATGCCGTCATGCTCGGGCAGGCCGCCGAAGCCGCTGTCGAGGTAGGAGTAGGAGCGCTCGGCCTCGCGCAGCGAGAAATCGCCGAGGCTGAGAAACGCCCAGCGCGGCAGGGTGGCGAGAAAATTCGGATTGCCGCGGCCGGCGTTCAGCATCAGGCGCTGCGCATCCGAGGACGCGATCTCCATCAACTGGTCCTTCAGTTCGAAGGGGCTCAGCGTGGCGTATTGCGTGTAGTCGCGGGTGGGGTTCAGCATGACGGTCTCCTCAAAGGTCGATGGAAGGTGTCGATGGCGTTATGGCGTCGCGTTGGTGGTGACGATGCCGACGATGACGGGTCCCCACAGCGTTAGGAACACGTTGGCGACCGCATAGGTGACGGTGAACGACACCACCGGCGTGGCGTTGCCGGCCTTTTCCAGCAGGGCTGCGAAGGCCGGATTGGCGCTGCGACCGCCGGCCACGCAGGCCAGCGCCTCGATCGGATTCTGGATGCGCAGCACATAGTAGGAGAAGAAGAAGGTGACGATCTGCGGGATCAAGGTGACGCCGACGCCGAGGAAGAACAGCGTCAGGCCGTAATGCTGGATCGCCACCAGCGCCTGCGGGCCGGCGGAGATGCCGACGATCCCGACGAACACCGCGAGACCGAAGTCGCGCAGGAAGTTGGAAGCGCCCTGCGGCAGGGCTGCAAACTTCGGATGTACGCTGCGCAGCCAGCCGAACGTCAGGCCGGACAGCAGGCAGCCGCCGCCGCTGCCGATCGAGATCGGAATGCCCCAGATCCGGAACTGGATCATGCCGAGCGCGATGCCGATCAGCATGCCGATGCCGAAGAAGATGAAGTCGGTCACCGCTGCTGCGGTGATCTTGTAGCCGATCTTGCCCTGCACGCGGTTGAGGTCGGCCGGGCTGCCGGTGAAGTGCAGCTCGTCGCCACGCTTGACCACGAGCTTGTCGAGCACCGGCAAATCGAGGCCCATGCGCTTGACCGCCGTGAGAAACACGCCGTGCCGGGTTTCGACATTGGCGTGATCGTGGATGTCGGCGATGGTACGGTCGTTGAGGGCGCGGTTGGTGAGGATGATCTCGCGGTTTTCCTGCACCAGCAGCAGCCCGTTCGGCGGGGTGACTTCGCGGCTGAACAGCGGCGATGCGGTCGGCAACTTGTCGATCTTGCCGGTGATCGCGACGCGGTCGCCGGCCGCGATCTCGAGCGTGTCGGCGAGGTCGAGCGTCTTGCCCTCGCGGTAGATCGCCTCGATGGAAGCGTCCGACAATTGCCGGTCGATCGCCAGCACGGAGAGATCCACGGCCTTGCTGCTATCCGTGACTTCATAGATCCGGGTGGCGATTTGGCTCGCCGCATTGAACTGGCCGGGGTCCAGTTCGCCGCGCCCGCCGGATAGCTGCGCGGCGAGCTTGATCGCTTCGGCGCGAATATCCCACTTCATGATCAGCGGCAGGAACCAGCTCACCATGATGATCGGGCCGAGCGAGCCGAAAATGTAGCAGACCGCGTAGCCGACCGCGACGTTGGTCTGCATGGTTTTTATGAGGTCGGGCGCGAGACCGAGCTTGCCGATGGCGTCGCCGGCGGTGCCGATGATCGCCGATTGCGTCAGGCCGCCGGCGGCCAGCCCTGCGGCCATGCCGCGGTCGAGCCCGAACAGCCAGGCAGCGCTGAGCACGCAGAGCAGGCCGGTGAAGCACATCACGAATGCGGAGGCGAGCTGGTTCAGCGAGCGGCGATTCAGTGCGTGGAAGAATTGCGGACCGCCCTGGAAGCCGACCGCGTAGATGAACAACGCGAAGAAGATGCCCTTGATGCCGGCGTCGATGTCGACGCCGAACTGGCCGATGATGACGCCGACCAGCAGCGTGCCGGCAATGCCACCCAGCGTGAAACTGCCGATCTTCAACTTGCCGACAAAATAGCCAATGGCGATGGTGAGAAACAGCGCGAGCAACGGCTCGGTGGTCACCAGTCGGTGCAGCACGTCCATGTGAACTTTCAAGGATTGGAGAAGCGCCCGGCCGCGCACGGCGCTCGGCATGGGGCAGCGACGCGCAACGTCATGCGCGACCGCCGCGGCGGGCCGCGGGCAGGGTGAGGCAAAGCAGGGATAGCAAGCAGGATGGGGGCTGCGGACCTGGGCAGACAGGGTCGTCTTCGCGTCGGCTCCAACTGAGCGCGTGATGGATGGCTCGCCTGACCCTATGCGCTATTTCGGACTGAGCGGTTTGATCTGCATCAAGTTAAATCAGTGGGATAGGTGGACTATGCTGTGATTCATCAGTCGCCCATCGAACATGCGCGTGATGGGCTGTTCAAGAAGCCCATGGCCTGCGTCGCTCCAGCGGAGAGATGCTCTCCTTCCTCCAGCAGAGATCAGCCATGCGCACGATCAAGCGGCACTTCACCCTTCGCGCGCTTCTCGAAACGCGCGCCAACGTCATCCGCTGCGCGCGCCGTCTGCCAGTGGGAGAGAAGCGGACCCAACTGCGCCGGTTCGGCATCCAGATCCGCGCTTTGTGCCGCAACAGTACCTGGCTCAACGCCAACGTCATCGACGGCCCGCTGCTGCCCGACCGCAAGCCGGCCGCGAAGCTGCCGGTGGAGTATGGTGTCTCCGTCGCTATCGAGCGTGAATTGCAGGGCGCACTAGGCTACCGACCTGTCCGCCGAAGCTCGTAGAGAAGGCGAAAGCGTATTGCGTCGCCCTTGGTCGGATATCTAAATCGCGGCGATGGCTTCGATCTCAATCAGAAAGTCTGGCCCGTATAGTTTCGATACTTCGATCAGCGTCACTGCCGGGGCTGCTGCCGGCGTCACGGTGGCGAAGAACTCGTTGCGCGCTGCGCGATAGGCCTGAAGGTTCGCCATGTCGCGTACGAACACTGTGAGCTTGACCAGATGGGCCGCCGTGCATCCGACTGCCTGAAGCGCTATGGCAAGATTACGGAACACCTGCCTCGCCTGCTCGGCGAAATCATCCCTGCCGACCAGTTCGCCGTGCGCATCAAGCGCGGTCTGCCCGGCGATGTAGATGGTGCGGCCACCTTGGACCTCGACGATCTGGGAATAGCCTGGCGGTTCGCCCAGTGCAGCCGGGTTGATGCGTGTGACGCTCGCCGTCATCGCGGACCCGACGGGCAGCCCTCGATCGCTCGGCGGCGATTGAACATCAGTTTATCCATCGTCTCGCCCTGCGTCGCTCAGCCGGGCAAAGCGGGAACTTCGGCCCACAAGCCGCCTTTCTCCGCATCGTGAATGACGATCTTGATCTTCATGGCGAACTCCGCTCCGACAGGATCGATCAGGCGAGGCCAAAATTCAAGCCGCCATTGCCGCAGCCACCGTTTCGGAAATCCCATACGGTCGATGCCACCCGGCGCCCCCGGATATTCAGGGGATATCAAGGGTTTGCGCAGCTCCTCCGGGGGCTTTTTGCGCCCTTTAACTTGCTTCCCCGGGCCGCATCCGTTAATCCCCCTCATGCCTCGCATGCGAGCGGCCGCGGCCGCGTTTGGCTGGGCGCAGTGGCGTGATCCGGGGAACGGCAGACCGTTTTTCGTATGATCGCGCTTCGACACGTGATTCAGGGATTACCTCGAAATGACCAATGTTGTCGTCGTCGGCGCCCAGTGGGGCGACGAGGGAAAAGGCAAGATCGTCGACTGGTTGTCGGAACAGGCGGACATCGTCGCCCGTTTCCAGGGCGGCCATAATGCCGGCCACACGCTGGTCATCGACGGCAAGACCTACAAGCTGGCGCTGCTGCCGTCCGGCGTGCTGCGCCCCTCCAAGCTCGGCGTGATCGGCAACGGCGTGGTGTTCGACCCGCAGGCCTTCCTCGACGAGGTTGCCAAGCTGCGCGGCCAGGGCGTCCATATCGGCCCGGACAATCTGCGCATCGCCGAGAACGTCACGCTGATCCTGCCGCTGCATCGCGAACTCGATTCGCTGCGTGAGAACGCCAGCAAGGCCAATGCGATCGGCACCACCCAGCGCGGCATCGGCCCGGCCTATGAAGACAAGGTCGGCCGCCGCGCCATCCGGCTGATGGATCTCGCCGATCCCGACACGCTGCCGAACAAGATCGATCGGCTGCTGGCGCATCACAATGCGCTGCGCCGCGGCTTTGGCCTGCCGGAACATGACGGCGCCGAGATCCAGAAGGGCCTGATGGCGCTGGCGCCGGAACTGCTGCCCTATGCCGAAGCCGTCTGGCGGCTGCTCGACCAGAAGCGCCGCGAGGGCAAGCGCATCCTGTTCGAGGGCGCGCAGGGCGCGCTGCTCGACGTCGACCACGGCACCTACCCCTACGTGACCTCGTCGAACACCGTGGCGGCGCAGGCCGCGACCGGCACCGGCATGGGTCCGGGCTCGGTCGGTTATGTGCTGGGCATCTGCAAGGCCTACACCACCCGTGTCGGCGCAGGTCCCTTTCCGACCGAGCTCGACAACGAGATCGGCCGCAAGATCGGCGAGCGCGGTCGCGAATTCGGCACCAATACCGGCCGTCCGCGCCGCTGCGGCTGGTTCGACGCCGTTCTGGTCCGCCAGACCGTCCGCACCTGCGGCATTCACGGCCTGGCGCTGACCAAGCTCGACATTCTCGATGGCTTCGACAGCATTGAGGTCTGTGTCGGTTACATGCTGGACGGCAAGGAAATCGACTATCTGCCGGCCGGCGAGGGCGCCCAGGCCCGTATCGTGCCGGTCTACGAGACCATCGAAGGTTGGAAGGAACCGACCGCCAATGCGCGTTCCTGGGCCCAACTACCGGCGCAGGCCATCAAGTATGTGCGCCGCATCGAGGAACTGGTGGGCTGCCCGATCGCTTTGCTTTCCACCAGCCCGGAACGCGAAGATACTATCCTCGTGCAAAATCCTTTCGAGGCTTAACGAACTATTACCGGAATGCCCGCAAACTGCGGGCATTCACAGACTCGAGTACCGATGGCCGACTACTACCCGCTGATTGCCCGTGCCATCGCCGGACTGGACCCCAGTGCTCCCGGCGAAAGCCGGCGCGCGCTCTATGAACGCGCCCGCAGCGCGCTGATCGCGCAATTGCGCAGCGTCGAGCCGCCGCTCAGCGAATCCGAGATCACCCGCGAGCGGCTGTCGCTCGAGGAAGCCGTCCGCAAGGTCGAATCGGAGGCCGCCCAGCGCGCCCGCGATGCGACGCGCGGCGACGCCAAGCCGCGCGCCGGCGACGCCTTCCGCAGCAATAATCCGCGCGGCAATGCCACGGCGATCGATCCATCGCCGCGCGGCCGCCAGCCGATCACGCCATCGCCGCGGGAGCCCGCGCCGCCGCGTGACACGCCGCGCGACGCCGCTCCGCGCGCTGAAGAGCCGCGTTCAAATCGCAATTTGCGCGTCGATCCGCCGCCGATCCCGCGCCAGCAGCCGGCAGCCGGCATGCCGGACCCCGGCCAATCGCCTGCGCTGCCGCCGACCCGGGAGCGCAGCGCCGCCCCGCGCCGGCTCGAAAATACCCCGCCGCCGGCCGCGCCCGCGCTGGGCGCCGCCGCGATGCGCGGCTTCCGCGACGTCACCGCGGATGTCGACGATCTCGGCCGCGCCGCCGCGCAGGCCAACCGCGCCGCGCGAAAAACCTACGCCAACGTGCCGTCGCCGACGCCGGAATTCGACCGGCTCGAGCCGACCATGGAAGACCGCAGCGAGGTGTTCGGCTACGACGAGCCCGCCGATGAGCCCGCGCCGCCGGAATCCCGGATCCGCGAGCCCAAGCTGAAGAAGGAAAAACCGCCGAAGCCGCCGAAGCCGAAGCGCGTCAGCGGCGGTTTTCCGGTCCGCACCGCGGTGCTGATCGGTCTGGCGATGATCCTGATCGGCACGGCCATCCTCGCCGGCCCCCGGCTGCTGCAGATGGTCGGCCTCAGTTCCCCGACGCCGGTGGTGGTCGATTCCTCGAAGGAAGCGCCATTGGCGCCGAAGCCGAAGATCGCCGACCGGGTCGGCCAGCCCTCCACCGGCGAGACGCTGGCGCCGGTGGCGCAGCGCGTCGTGCTGTATGACGAGGATCCGGCCGAGCCGAAGGGCAAGCAATATGTCGGCACGGTGGTGTGGCGCACCGAGCCGATCAAGGCCTCCGGCGGCAAGCCCGCTGACGTCGCGGTGCGCGCCGATGTCGATATTCCCGAGCGCAAGCTGAAGATGACGATGTCGTTCCGCCGCAACACTGACACCTCGCTGCCGGCCAGCCACACCGCCGAACTGACCTTCGTGCTGCCGTCCGATTTTCCCGGCGGCGGCGTCGCCAACGTGCCGGGCGTGTTGATGAAGTCGAACGAGCAGGCGCGGGGCACACCGCTCGCAGGCCTCGCCGTCAAGGTCACTGACGGTTTCTTCCTGGTGGGTCTCAGCAACGTCGAGAGCGACCGCGTCCGCAATTTGCAGCTCCTCAAGGAGCGCTCCTGGTTCGATATCCCGCTGGTCTATTCGAACCAGCGCCGCGCCATCATCGCGATCGAGAAGGGCTCGCCCGGCGAGCGCGCCTTCAATCAGGCTTTTGCGAGCTGGGGCGAGTAGGGCGTAGCCCGGATGCAGTCAGCGCGCCGTCTTGCGGCGTGGTGACGAAATCCGGGGAAGGCATTGATGGTTGATGGGCCGGCCCCGGATTGTCATCCGGGCTACCGCAATCAAGGCGCACCATCCGCGCCGGCCTCGACCGCATGACTCAGCAAGGCGCGCCGGTCCGTCTCGCCCCCGCGGGCGATGTGCAGGATGCTCTGCGCCATCTTGGCCTTGGTCGCGGGCGTGCGGTGCTGCACGGCGATCTGCTCGACCGCGATCTCCAGCAATTCACGCAAGGCGGCCACCGAGCGGGCGTCGAGATAAGGCTGCGCGTTGATCGTCATGGTCGGTCTCCGTCGTTGTTGCGCGGACCATGCCGAACCAATCGGGCCGATTGGCGTCGGGGGCATGAATTGCCGATGACATCGCCTGACATTGAAGTGATGCCGGCGTTAACGAACCGGTCATCATCTCGTCACGCACGATCCTGCAGCGACGCGTTCGGCATGGCCTCTGCCTGCACAGGGCGCCGCTCGTCGCCGGCGCTGCCGTGCTTTCAGGGCGCGGCCACGCGTGCGGCGGACGACCGGTCTATCGATAAAATCCGCCATATTCGGTTCAGAAATTCCGTACCCCGGTAGTTTAATCGGGGAAAGAAGATCAGGAGGCGAGTGATGTTGCGGGATGGACGATATTCGGTGTTGTAGCGCGTCAATCTGGATGGGAAGCGCGACAATCAGGATGGCAATTTAGCGGTCGCGGCGTGGGGATGATTGTCGCGGCCTGACGATAACGCAAGCGATAATCGCGTGCTGTAGAGTTGATTGTCGTGGAGCGACAATCAGGATGACGCTTTGATTGTCGCGCGCGTTGGCGGTCGTCCGGCTCCACGAGCCTTGTCGAGAGCCTCTTTCCGGCGATAGCTGTCGACATTCATTTCGAGGATCGTGGCGTGATGGACGAGGCGGTCGATCGCCGCGAGGGTCATAGCTTGATCCGGGAAGATTTTTCCCCATTCACCGAATGGCTGATTGGCGGTGATCAGCATCGAGCGGCGTTCGTAGCGAGCGCTGATCAACTCGAACAGAACGCTGGTCTCCGCTTGATCCTTGGTCACATAGGCCAGATCGTCGAGGATCAGCAGGTGATATTTGTCGAGTTTGGCGATCGCCGCTTCAAGCGTGAGATCGCGGCGCGCGATCTGGAGCTTTTGCACGAGATCGGTGGTTCTGGTGAACAACACGCGCCAACCGTTTTCGATCAGGGCCATGCCGAGCGCCGCTGCCAGATGCGATTTGCCGCCGCCAGGGGGACCAAAACACAACAGATTGGCGCCCTTGTCGAGCCAGGCGTCACCGGCGGCGAGAGCCTGCACCTGCGCCTTTGAGATCATCGGCACGGCATCGAAGTCGAATGCAGCGAGGGTCTTGCCCGGCGGCAGGCGGGCTTCATCCAGATGACGCTCGAAGCGACGACGGTTTCGCTCCACCATCTCCTGTTCAGCCAGGGCCGCCAGGAAGCGGGCGGCGGGCCAGCCTTCCTTATCGGCGGTTTCCGCCAGGGCGGCCCAGATCAGCTTGATGCCGGGCAGACGCAGTTCGCTGAGCAGCAATTCGACACGGGCGGCGTCGATCTTGACGGTCGCGTTCATGCGGCTTCTCCCACAGCCGCGGCAATCTGGTCGTAGATAGCGAGCGAGGGCAGCGTGACGACGACGACCGGTAGTGCCATGCCCTTCGGTCGGAAGCGTTCGATCAGCGCCTTGAGATCCGGCAGGATGCCGTCGTCGAGCGTGGCTTGCAGCACGGCACCGAGCTCCGCCTCGCAGGCCCGTTCATGTGCGAGCGCCAGAAGCCCGACCATGGCACGGCAGGCTGGTCTTTCGCCAATGCCGGCGAGCAAGGCGTCGAACGCACGGGCGTAGACGCGGCGGGGGAACAACTGGTCGCGATAGACCAGATTGAGCAGCGCCATCGGTTTGCGGCGCAGCGAATGGATGACATGGCGATAGTCGATGACGTGGCCGTGTTTGCCGTTGGGCTGGGTTCGCCCGCGTCGCAAGGTGATGATGTGCGTGGCGCCCTGGAAGCATTCGAGCCGGTCGTCATAAAGACGTACGCGCAGCCGGTGACCGATCAGGCGGGATGGGACCGAGTAAAACACCTTGCGCAACGTGAAGGCGCTGGAGGTCGTGACGTCGACGTTGACCTCCTCATAATCGGCGGTCTTGCGCACCGGCAGTTTCTTCAGCGCCGTCCGCTCCTGATCGATACGCTTGGCATTGCGCGCGTTGCCGCGGCCAACGATCTCGTCGACAAAACCCCGCCAGGCCGCAAGATCGTCGAAGTCGCGTGAGGCACGCAGCAGCAGGGCATCGGCCAGCGCTCTCTTGAGATGGCCATGCGCACTTTCGATCGAGCCGTTCTCATGCGATACGCCGGGATTGTTGCGGGTCGGCGTCATGCCGTAATGGCCGCAGAACGCCTCATAGCGCGTCGTCAAATCCTCCTTGGCATCGGCTCCGAGATTGCGGAACGCGGCCGACAGGCTGTCGCTGCGGTGCTGCTCCGGAACCCCGCCCAGCGACCACAGCGCGTTCTGCAAGCCTTCCGCCAGCGCGACAAAGCTTTCGCCACCGAGCACGACGTGGGCGTGTTCGAAGCCGGAGAAAGGCAGCCGGAAGTGATAGAGCCGGCAGTCCAGCAACTGGCCCGCAATGGTGACGCCGAGATCGGCGACCTCGGTGAAGTCCGACAACCCCATGCGACCCGGCGGATGTTCCTGACGGAAGATCACCTCCCGATCCGGCCCGTTCACCGCCCGCCATGCCCGAATGCGCCGCTCGAGCGTCCGCCGCGTTCCAGAACCCAGTTCCGGATGCCGCCGGCATAGTTCCTCGAACACGGCGATCGGCCGCAATCCGGGGGCGGCCCTCAGTATCGGCAGAACTTCGTTCTCCCAAACGTCGATGAACGGATCGGCTCGACGGCGTGCGCGGCGCGCCTTCTTCTGGGTCGGAAGTCGGGGATCCTTCTCGTATCGGTAGGCGGCGGAGGTGCTGAAACCAGCCTTTGCAGCGGCGACGGCTGGCGAATGGTTGCGACGCAAGCTCATGAAAAGCCTCATTTGTTGATCGGTGACATGCCGGCCGGCCAAAGCACTGGTCCTCTCGAAGGAGAAGCCGATGCTTTACCAGCCGCCGTTACCGCCAATGAGGCCCCTTCGGGCCGACACGCCGCTGCTGGGGTGCCTCCGGTCGGGCTACGCCCTCCCTTCGTCACCCCAGCAGCGGCGCATTCTCATCCTGATTGTCGCGGGATTCTCATCCTGATTGTCGCGCTACACGGTGTGGTTCAAGACGGCGCAGGCCGACGGCGTCGGCATTGTCGAACTGGCCGATGAGCGATTGTCAGGGCGTGACGCGGTGATCGAATATAGCGGCCGGCTTACGCAGGATGGCGACACGTTCAAGGCCACCGTCTCGACGCGGCGGCACTCGCCCGGTCATGCCGGCATCCTCGGCCTCGACGAGTTCGACGTCGATTTCGAGGGCATCTCCGGACCCCGGAACGCGGCCTGCAGCGGCACCGTGCGACAACTGCCCGACGTCCCGCTCGAAGTGGTGCTCGTGCTGATGGAGGGGTAGTGGAGGGCAATCAAGCTGGTCTTGCGGACCCATCGGACCGTCGTGTTCAGGGCCGCCGTTTTTGCTGGCTCGGCCACACGGGTTCGAGCGAAAGTTTTAAGCCGACCTCAGCCAGTTCGCCGTCACGTTGCTCGCTGGTGGGGAAAACTTCGACCTCGCCGGCCGCGCCCCAACGGCCGTGAAACGACGCCCCTAGAAATGGACCGCGAGCCCCTGCGCGGCAGCCATACGGCAAACGCTCGATGGGCTGGAAGCAGATCCGCAGCTACAAAACGTGGAGGAAAGGGACGAGCGCCGTTCATCGCGAAACCGAACAAGAACCGGGAAACCCGGTCGCCCAGCACACCGGCAAAAGGCCTGTGGTGCTCCATTCAGAATAAACCTGCGAACACGTATCTAATTGAAATCGCTTATAATAATCTAAGCGATTGAAGTTCGCTCGCACCAGATTCAGCGTGATGAACTCATAGAGTCGAGGGGGCAATCTCTCCGCGCTCACCAAAAAACCTCACTGCCTCAGCGCTCAATGAACATTGGCGCTCATGAACCTTTGCGGTGCTGACCGCCGGGGGATGGCATCACGCAACAATCCGGCCAGATCGGCTCATCTGAAGTGGGACGGTCATTTGCAACAAGGAACTGGGGCAGACGTCGTCCGAGGAGGCTTCATTCAGGCTTTCACCGGGCGATGCCTGGCGGCGTGTACCAGATGGGCGAGGTCCAGGCTCGTTCCTGCAACATCGGCGGTGCCTCCGGATTGAGGGGGCTTCCGAGTTCAACGGCCCAGCGGGTGGACCAACGCGGCGTCGGAATTTCGATCGCCCGGGCGTAATAGGTCGCGCTGGCGCTGGGATCGAACGTCGGATCCTGCCATGTGCCCATCAATTCGACCGCGCCGATGCTGTTTTCGTAACTGGCCTTGGCGAGATCGACCGTATTACCGACGCTCGGCAGTTTTCCGGTCAGGTCCGGCTTGCGGTCCCCGCTCCAGGCGACGTCGAAGACCTGCTCTTTCGACACCCCGCCCCGGGTCTCGACCTTGATGATTTGCACCCGATCGAGATTGCCGGAATCTGGATCTTTCAGCGCCTGTACGATGAACGTCGGAGCAAGGCCGGCGGGGCCGGCCTTGAGGTCGTCGCCCATAGGCACGCCCTCTGTGTAAGCCCTGCGCACCCAATCGGGACGCGACAGCGTATCGGAACCGAAATTCCAGCCGCCAAAGAACCGAACCTGGATGCGCCCTCCCGAAGTTCCGAAAGTCTCTTTGCGCTGGAGAGCATCGAAAATCGCCTCCCGCGTGTTGGCTTCTGCCCAGACGCCGGTGAGGGCCGCCGCGCTGGCGCCAACCGGCGGTTCGCCGCCGATCGACGTTGTCGCTGTGATCGTCGCAAGAGTCTTGGGATCCTGGTTGCCGTGGGAACCGGGATAGGCGGACTCCTCGGTCGCGGAGACACCAGAATGAAAATCCGTGCCGCCGACGAGTCCGAGCTTGAACGGATTGATTCCGAACTTTTCCTGCAGCGCCTGACCGGCGCCGTAGGCCTGCCGGATATAACTTCCAGTGGCGAAGTTCGCTTTGCGCGGCACACCAATGAGGTACTCGTATAGTTCAAACGAGGCGAACTCGTCATTGGGTGACAACAGGGGGTGTGTCTCGCTTTGTCCCTTGACCTGCGCCACTTCGGTGAGCGGTTCGTTTGCGCGTCGTCGCTCCAGATAGTCGCGCGTGATCGGGGCGCCTGATAGCGTCTTCTCCGTGCTGAACATCAGGCCGTTGCTGGCGTTGCCGTTGTGCGGGATCGCTAGCAACGTCAGCCCTGCCTTCCGCTGTCGCTCCATGTAGGCCCAAAGCTGCTCGGGATCGTTCGACTCCTTGGACGAGAACGGGACGTCTGGCCCTTTGCCGCGGAAGATCACGTTGCGGTGCAGGTTCTGGTTACCCGGTGCCGACGTCCATTCAAAGGCAACGAAAGTCGTGAACCGTCCCGGCGCATAGTACTTGTCAGCATAGGCGACGTATTCGTCCCACGCGCTTTTTTGCAGGGCGGGGTTTTCGAATTCATCGATCTTCGCGCTTTCGCCTGATGCTTTCAGCAGCTCTTTGTAAGCGGCGGCAGAACCTTCGACAGTGTCGCCGGCCAACCAGTCGCCCCAACGCGTCCCTTTGAGCGGTCCGTCGGGCTTTAGGGCCATTCGGACAACGCCGAGGTATTCCGCGTGATCCGTCACGGCGAGAAAGTCGAGCGGCGCCTTACGTTTTACGCGGTGACCGAGGTACTCGACCTCCTGCCCCTGCGCGAACCGATAGGAATCGTCCGGAGTTGTGCGCGTCATCAGCAGAAACGCATCGGTCGAATAACTGGTGTGCAGGTGGATGTCGCCGAAAAACGCGATGCGTTCGGGCGCTTGCGCGAGAGCAGGGCCAACAAAGACGAGCAGCGCAACTGAACACAATGCAGGTTTGGACCATCTACTGTTCATGTCGTCTCCAATCAGGGCTTGGCTTTTTCCTCGGAGATATCTTTCCGAACGATCGTATAGCGTCGCGAGAGTTCTTCCAGGCGCTTCTGGACGGCTAAGTCGAGCTGATTTGACGTCCACGCATTGCGTACCATGTCCAGAGCATCCTCGAATGGCAGCAATCGCGAGGGTGCCCGTGCGGTAACGCGGATCAAATGCCAGCCGAAACCGGATTCCACGGGCCCAGTCCAACGGCTCACCTCAGCGTTGAACGGCGCCTCCGCAATCGACTTCGGGCCAAAGACTTGTACGAGTGCTGCCGGAGTCATGGCGTCATAGGCTGACTTGAGCGGAAACCGGTCGCCGATGCTGGCGAGATCGCTGGACTCTGTCAAATTTTCCAGCTCTTGCGCAGCCGCCTTGCGCGCGCCTTCGGCGGTTCGCTTGTCCGGACTAAAGAACACGTGGCTGAAACTCACCTTCGCAGGCGCCAGAAAGAGTTCCGGACGAGCCGTGTGATATGCGCGCAGCGTCGCTTCGTCGGGCTCCGCAGGAATTGCGGCGTCAGCTTTCAGAAATTCGAGTTTCTGAACGAGGCGGCGCCGCACCAGCTCGTCACCTTCATCTAGTCGCAGAGATTTGGCTTCGCGGAAAAGCATCTCTTCTCTAATATAGTTTTGTACGAGCCATTCACGCCGGCGGCTATCGGGCTGCGAACCCGTCTGCAGCCGATACAAATTCGCGAGCCGTTCGACGAGGGCGGGCGTGACAAGGATTTCCTGATCAGATTTCGCAGGCTTTTGGAGCAGTTGGACGGCGCCCGCCAAAAAGGCGCCTATTAAAATGAAATGAAGCAGCGGCTCGCGGCATAGTCTAGCGAGTGTACCGGGTTGATCAGCTGGCATCGGCTACTCGCTCGATCAGCCAGTATGCTGCCATCGCCCCGATCGCGTAGGCGGGTATCAGTGCTGCTCGCAAGGGAAACGCAAAAAGGCGGCGCGCCGCCCAGACGACCGTAAGTGCAATCACAACAAACGTCAGTTGGCCGATCTCGACACCGATGTTGAACCCGAACAGAACGGAAGCGACATCCTCATTCGGGAGTCCGGCGCGCGTAAGGGATCCTGCAAAGCCGAGACCATGCAAAAGGCCGAAACCTCCCGCCACAAGCCAGGGCTGCCGCGATGCAAAGGTGTTGCGACCTGTGATCGCATAGACGACCTCGACGGCCAGAATGAGCACGCTCAAGGCAATCAGAATCTCGACCATAGCCGGATTGACGTTGACGTAGCCGAGCACTGCCGCCGCCAGTGTGACGCTGTGGCCAAGCGTGAAGGCCGTAATGGTCCAGGCGAGGCGACGCAGACCCCGGACAAGCAGCATGAGCGCGCTGATGAACAACAAGTGGTCGTAGCCGGTCAGGATGTGCTCGACCCCGATTCTAATGGTTTCCAGAAGCCCCTCGGGCGACGATCCGTCGCTCTCGACCAGGAACGACGAGGCCCCCGGCCGCAGCACACGCGTGATGCTCTGGCCGCTTGTGTGCGTAATTTTGACGAGTACGTCGGTAATGCTGCGATCCAGCCCGTCGATTGAAATTGTCACACCCGCGATATCTGCGTTGCTCGTAGGTACGCGCCATTCTTTCAGGAAGTCGGCGTCGGAAGCGAGAGCGCGGGAAGGCGGACCTGCAATCCATCCATTCGAGAGAACGGGCGAGAGCGGCAAGGCGAACTCGCCTGCGACCGGTTGCTTCCAGAGAATAACCGCCTCGCGTCCGGTCAAGACGATTTCCAGATAAGCGGGCCGGACCTCGTGAGCGGCGGCGCCGCGCGGCGCAACAGCCAGAACCGCCACTGCGGTGATGACGAGAAGAGCTCTGTAAAATTCTTCCATCGCCACAATTTGCGCTCCACATTGTCGATCTTGGGTATCGGCAGCTTGTCGGCTGAATTGATCTCCAAGATTTCCTCCATGCGCAGGATTACGTCACTGAACACATAGGATGCGCAAACCGACCGCAATCTCGTCGTGGTCAGTCAAGGCAAGAAAATCGAGCGGGGTCCTTCGTTTCACTGTCCTGCCGAAAAAACTCACCGGCTGGCCCTTCGCGAAATTGAACGCGTAGTCCGGAGTTGTGCGGGTGCCGAGCACGAATGCATCTGCCGAGAACGAGCTGTGAAGGTGGAGGTCTCCGAAATAGACATTTCGTTGAGGTGCAGAAGCCGAGACCTGCGCGACCGCCGTGCGGCAGATCGTCGCGCTAAGCGCCAATTTACAGGCCAGTGCGGTTGGCGAGAAGATACTGTGTCTGAACGTAACGTCTCTGCTACTGTCCGCGCCCAACGAGCCCGGTTGATAGTTCTGTCTCACGCCGCCTGCTACCAATGGGAATCTAGCCACTGATCCTCCGCAATGCTGCGAAAATTCGGCCATTACCTCCTGCGCAATGACGAAGGCTCCTACGGCAATGCGCTCTTGACCATGTTGCACGACGGTATTCGGTTCGGAAGAAGCGCGGCTTCAACCAATCTTCGAGTTTCGTCCGACTGTCCGTCGTCTATTTTTGATCTGCGTCAGCAGATCGAACTGCCAAATGAAAAACAATAGCCCGAAGCGGCTATATCTGCCGGCAACATTGTTTTGAACATCGGATAGACGCCATGCGCACGATGTCCGCCAAGCTCACGGCCGCTACCAATTGGACCGATAACGGCGCGACGTTCGGGAAACTGAACTCGCTCCCCGTCAGTATAGCGATCCTCGATGCCGTTGGAAAAATTGTAGTAGTCAATGATGCCTGGAAAAAGTCTGGCCGACAAAACGGATTGCGCCTTCCCGATTCAGCGATTGGTTCGAACTACCTGCAATATTGCCAATCGGATGAACGGGACTCATGTTTCTTGGAAAGCGAGTTGAGGGCACTGCTCGCGGGTCAGCGTGAATACTTGACGTATCTTTATCCCTGTCACTCGCCGACCGAGGCACGATGGTTCTGCCTCATGGGGATTCCGCTCTCGCCACACGGACCTGCCGCCGTAGCCCTTCTCCATGTAAACCTCTCGGCGATATTCTCGGCAACGATAGGCAAGCGACGCGAGCACCAGAAGCGGGAGAAAGGACAAGCGCACGCCCGGTTCGGTTTAGCTGCGATTGGCGACGTCCTCGATCGCTCCGTCCTGGAAACGCTCCCTTCCCAGCTAAAAGCGATGCCCACCGTGCTCGGTATAGGCGAGAAGAGCGAAACGCAGTGGGATGCCGATCAGGTCGTTCGTGCTCAGTTGAGCAAACGGCAGATGGAAGTCCTGCGGCTGCTGGGCGAGGGCAAATCAAACAAGGAGATCGCGATGATGCTCTTCCTTTCGCCAAACACCATCAAGCTGCACGTGTCCGCAATCCTCGATCGCTTAAAGCTCAAGAGCCGCACTCAAGCGGCGCTTCTTTCATCACGGCTCGCAAGACCGTAAAATTGCGGGCAGCAAGCATTTGGAAAACAGTCGTTTCGGGCTATTGATCACGCTTTGTCGGGCATGAAACTCTTTTCCGGAACGGGTGCTCCACCAGTACGTGATCGAAGCGCCGACAATTGGAGAAACGCGATGTTCAATGTAGCCGGGCAGAGCCAAAGCCTGACCTTTCCTTAGGGTCGACACACTGCCTTAGGCTGCGCTTGATACTTTCGTGGGCAGAGTTCCGGGATTCCAGCGCTTCCTCCGGCGCGGAGCGGTCGCGCCGGATCAGCACTGACGATAGCCGCAGATATTGCGGTGACGACAAAGAGGCCTCCGCGCCGGTCCTTATTCGGCGGATACCTCAAAACGCGTCGTCAAACAACTTTTGGTCGGGTTTGATAGTGATGAAGGTAAGAGGCCTGCGATGCGTTTTACACTGCAATCGTTCGACCCGTTCCTGCACTGGATGACGCTAGTCATCCTGTGCATTATGCCTTTGCTGATTGGCTATGTACTCTACAAGCTCGGTAGCCTGCCGGGCGCTATTGCGCGCGAGTGCGGACATCCGCAGGCTGCGGCGATCGGCATCTGCGGGTGGATGGGCGTCGTCACGCTGGTGCTTTGGCCTGTCGCTATGGTCTGGGCGCATCTCTCGCCGGCCCGGCTGGGCGAAATCAATGCAGATCGAACGAGCGAGCTACTCGCACGCATGCAACGCGCCTCAAAACTGCTTGCGCAGATCGAGGCCCTGGCCCCCGGCCAGTCGACGAAGGTGACAGGAGGCTAGCCATGCTTTGAGCACTCATTTCATCGGTCTATGTCATCTATCTCCATAAGAAGCACGCCGGCGAAATGAAGGAGTCACCAGTCGTTGGCGAGGACGCCGTGGAATCGGCACTGATGGATCTCGAGCAAAGAATCGAAGCGCTTCACCGACGGCTTGTCAGCACTGAAGCACGGGAGAATACAGCATGATGGGGGCGCTCTTCCTCACCTACATTGCGCTTGTCTGGCTCGTGTTCGACAAGCTGCGTCTGATGCGGATGAGTTTGCCGGTCACGATAGCGCTCGCTGCAGTCGGCCCGCTCTTCGCCGGTTACATTCTCCTGTCGATGAACAATTATCATCCCTCGTCCGCCGATGCGCGTGTTTTCCAGCACATCGTGCCAATTGTCCCGCATATCAGCACACCGGGACGCGTGCAGGAGGTTGTCGCTCAACCCAACACGGCGATGAAAAAGGGCGAGGTGATCTTTACGATCGATCCGCGGCCATTCCAATTCGATGTCAGCCGGCTCGAAGCCGCGCTGGCCGCAGCCGAGCAGACTGTTCCACAGCTCAAGACTGCGCTGGACCAGGCCTCGGCTACAGCTGAAAAGGCGGGCGTTCAGTTCGCCCTCGCGCGTGCGGAGTACGACCGGCAGTCGGACCTTTTTGAAAAGAAGGTCGTGGCGCAGGCGACCCTCGACAGGGCCGAGCGGAACCTTGAAACAGCAAAACAAGGAGTCGCCGAGGTGCAGGCCGCCGAGCAGCGTGCGAAGCTGGCCTACGATTCGAACGTCGGCGGTGAGAACACTAGCGTAGCCCAGGTGAGGCAGCAACTCGAACAAGCACGCTATAATCTCGCAGAGGCGACGGTGCGTGCGCCATGCGATGGTTACGTCACCAACATGCAGCTCGAAGCTGGTGCCGTCGTCAGCGCGGCGGCCTCGGTCGTGCCTTTCATCTGTAATCGCGATGAACGGCACAAGGGAATTGTCGTCGCGTCCTTCATGCAGAGCGGATATCTGCAGATCATGCCGGGAGATTACGCCGAGGTAGTCTTTCCGCTCTATCCTGGTCGTGTGTTCACAGGAAAAGTCGAGACGACCATCGATGTCGCAGCCGAGGGGCAGCTGCAAGCGACAGGTCTTTTCCCTGCGATAACGCGCGTGAATGAATCGCGGTTTCCGGTTCGCATCAAGCTGGATCAAGCGAGCGGATTGCGGCTGCCAGCTGGCGCGCAGGGCGATGCCGCGGTGTTCACTGGTAATGTGCAGATCGCCGGCGTCATTCGCATGGCTTTGATGCGAATGACGAGCTGGACCAACTACCTATTCCTGACAGGATAGCTGTGCAGTTTGACAATGCCGATACCAACTGCGGCTCAGGCGGCGCCGCAACTTGCGATTAAAAAGGTAGTTTTGGCGTCACGTCTTCAGTTAGGCTTGCTGTTCCTGTGATGAGGTTACCGTGATGCGCGAGGATATTCACGAGGCCAGACGCTACGGGTTCACTCATTGCGGTCATCACGATCGGCACCGCAGGTTCTAGGCGTTGCGCCGCGCGCATTCCGGCTGGTGTGTCTGCTAGGATTGTTCGTAAATTGAGATGCGCTAATTCCCGCACGAATTCGGAAAGCGGGCATCACCGCCAGTAGTAAAGCGAGGTTCAAATATGAGGTCCCGCCCCACGACCAGCCCGTTTTCAACGAAGCCTTGCATTAGAGCTTTCATGAAACGAAGGAACCTCTTGCTCGTCGCCGGCGCGGCGATCGTCGCAGGCTGCTCGACCACCAGCGGCGGAGGCACCGCCGCGCCGGCGGTCAAGCGCAAGGAGATCTCCACACACCGCAGCGGCACCGCCAGGCCGCTTCTCCGCGCCCTGGTCACAGCGTCGCTCGCTGCACTCTTCCACTTCGGCGGCGCGCAGGCCGCGCCGGTCGAACGCGTGACGCTCGACAACTACGTTCGAGCCGAGACCGATCGCTACTTCAGCGAGCGAGTGAATAGCAGCGGCATCGGCCGCCTGTCGCACGATCGGCAGGGCGTCGACATCGACCATCAGCCGGTGGTGCGGATGAACCGCGATACGCCGTACAGCCGCGTGGTGCTCGACCTAACCACGCCCGCCACGCTCGTCCTGCCCAACGTCGGCACGCGCTTCCAGTCGGCGATGGTCATCAACGAGGACCATTTCATCAAGCTCGTGATCTACGGTCCGGGCGAGCGGACCATCACGAAGGAAATGGTGGGAACGCGCTACGCGTTCATCAGCATCCGGACCTTCGTCAACCCTGACGATCCCGAAGACTGGAAGCGCCTGCACGCGGCGCAGGACGGCATCGCTCTCACCCAGGCCAGTCCTGGCAGGCTGGACGTGCCCAACTGGGATACGGCCGCACGCGACAAGCTCAGCGGGCTCCTGCGGCAGATGGCGCCCTTCGTGGCGAGCAGCCGCGGCATGTTCGGCGACGTCGACGCTGTAGACAAGGTCGCGCACCTGGTGGGCACCGCCGGCGGCTGGGGCGGCAACCGCGAGCAGGACGCGCTGTACCTGAACGTCGTTCCGCCGGCCAACGACGGCAAGACCGCCTACACGTTGACGCTCGGCGACGTGCCGGTGGACGGTTTCTGGTCGGTCAGCGTCTACAACGCCGGGGGCTTCTATCAGAAGAACCCGCAGAAGGCTTACTCGCTGAACAACGTGACCGTGAAGCCGGGCCCGGACGGCAAGGTGACGCTCCGCTTCGGCGGCGATCCCCGCCAGCCCAACTACCTGCCGATTGTGCCTGGCTGGAATTACACCGTGCGCCTGTACCGTCCGCGCGCCGAGATCCTCGACGGCACCTGGCGCTTCCCCGCCTTGGTGGCGGTGTCAGCGCCATGATTGCGCGGTTGCGCCGTAAGAACTCGCTTTCCCGCCAACCAGAAGGAGCTGACATGAAACGAAGGAACCTCTTGCTCGTCACCGAGCTGCAGTCTGATCTAAAATCAGGCACGATGTTGCTGGCTGATCGAGGGTACGACGCAGACTGGATTAGGGCATTCGCCGGTCCGAGGTGCGTGGGCTAACATTCCTCCGAAGCGAAATCGCAGAGACCCAATCTGTTTTAGCCCATATCTGTATCGGGCACGCAATTTGGTGGAGCGTTTCTTCAATAGGATCAAGAAATGCCGGCGCGTCGCGACCCGATATCACAAACTCGCCGCGAATTACCTTGCCTTCATCAAGCTCGCAGCGATTCGGATTTGGCTGCGCGCTCATCAGTCCACGCCCTAGAGCTTCGCTATCGCGTTTTGCCTCCAGTCTAAGAATTGATCTTATACTGGGCTTCCGCCTGTTGAGACGTATGGTACGCCTAGATGTCCAAGTTCCAACGACCGCTCAGCTTATAATAGTATCTCAGATTGTATCGAAAGGGAGGCTGTGAACGCGCCTTCAGGCACTGCTTTAACCTACCAGCGGCGTTTGGCACGACTGAAACACACCCGCCCCTCAGAACGGCACCGAGCCCCGCCCCCGGAAACTCCAGATCTGCACGTTGTTGCAGATGCCGCCGAGTTCGGCGCCGAAGACGACCGCAGCGCTGTTGCCGAACCGTGCGCGACCGAATTGCTAACGGCGAGATTCCGTTCCGCAAATTTTACCTTCGCGCGGTCATCTACCGTATCGTCGTGGACGACCACAATATTCGGGTTGTCGGGTGACAGCGCGACGCTGGAAAATTTTATCGCTGGGAAAAGTGTCACCGGGGCAGGTGTTCGCAGTTTTGAACACAAGTGGTGCTCCCTAGCGGAATCGAACCGCTGTTTTCGCCGTGAGAGGGAGACTTTTACGTGTTTAGGTTGTCCGGTGATGTCCACCTAAGTATTTGTTTTGAAAGCAAATACTCTGATTATGTTCATGGTTGTCCAGACTCGTTCGCCAGCGTATATTTGATCTTTATTTGATGACCAAGTGAGTGGCCAATGTCCAGAACTCTCAAAGAATCAAGGCTGACCACCAAGAATGCTCGCCTTAAGCTGGACTTAGGACAACATTGGCGAAGCCTCGATCCATCCATCCACCTCGGGTACCGGAAAGGTAAAAGAGGAGGGTTTTGGATAGTGAGGTACTACCTGGGGGCGGAAAGATATAAGCAGACCACGTTAGCCAAGGCCGATGATCTCTTACCGGCAGATGGCACTGAGTTTTTAAGCTTTGAGCAAGCCTCCCGAGCAGCCAAGGATTATGTCGGGCGGCAAATCAAAGAAAGGCTCGCAGCAGTCGCTGGACCGCTCCTAACCGTTGAAGTGGCAATCAATGAATATCTGCAAATGCGAGAGATACGAGAAAACGCCATACATGGCGGCTCGACAGGGACGAAACGAGATGCTCGGTCTCGACTACGGAAGCATGTGCTTTCTTCGGACTTGGCCCGTAGGCTGCTACTTGACCTCGAAGTCGAACACTTCGTAAAGTGGAGACAGCAGCTATCGGGATTGGCACCGCAGTCGATCAAACGGCTTATCAACGACCTGAAGGCAGCGTTAAACTTCGCTGTAAGGAACCATCGAAAGCAAGTTGCGGCAGATTTTGAAAGGGTCGTGCGGGATGGCCTAAAAATTGATGAACCGAATATCAGCCAAGGCCGACAGCAAATCTTGACGCCCGATCAATTACTAAAAATTATTGTTTCAGCCGCAAAGATCGACAAAGCGCAGAGCCTGCACGGTGACCTGCACCGCATGGTCGTCGTCATGGCTGCGACGGGAGCACGGTTTTCGCAAATTCGTCGAATGGTAGTATCCAGCGTCCAACCCGAAAGGAAACGGTTGATGATGCCTAAGAGTAGGAAAGGAGCTAACAAAGCCGTTCAGATATACCCAATTTCGATAACTCAAGATGTTATCGAATGCTTGTTTCCCGTAACGAAAGGTCGGTCGCCGGATGAGCCTCTGCTCGAACACTGGATTCGAAAGCAGACTGGTTTCGGAAAATGGGTGAATAGTGCAAGAGGGGCTTGGAAAAATCCAAGCGAAATGGATGGAGAATGGAAAGCAATAGTTGCTGATGCCGGACTCCCTGATGGCACGATCCCGTATGCGCTGCGCCACACCAGCATTCATCGTATGATTACTGCGAATATGCCAATCCGGACCGTGGCTGCTCTTCACGACAACTCGGTGGCGATGATAGAAAAAAACTACACAGCTTTCATCACCGACCATATCGACCAGATGGCAGCGGACATCGCTGTGCAGCTTATCTATCCAGATCAAAGTGGGTGATCCCAGCGATATCGATTATTTTAGAAAAGTCATAGTGCGTAGCGTTTAAGACCAACAACATGTGTCTTGAACGACAGCTTGGGAAGCTGCCTATAAGCCAACTTAAACAACACGGTGGCCGCAAAACCCCCAGATTTCGGCTTAATCGGATCAATGAGGTAGAACCGAATAACAAAACTTTTAGAAGCAAATTTCTGAACGGTGATGCTCGTCGAAGAGGAAACACTGTTGCGGTACAACGAGGCTGTGCTCCCTTAACGATGATAGCTCGCCATGAATTCAGCGACTAGGCATCTAGCAACAGGATTGGCTGTCAGGTCGTTATATTTCTGGTATCTCGACAACATCTTTTAATTTCGGTTTCGGAGACGTGTCAGCGAAGACATGCCGGTCGCTGTACCAATCCGTCGGCGAAAATTTATCCAAAGGCGCCAGAGGGATGCGAACCATCTCAGGGTCAGCAATTTTGGCTTCAATATTTTGAAGAGGCGATCTACTGTCAAAAGGCTAGCGCCGTACATGCTTAGCATCAAGCTGACCCCGATGAGCCAGTGACCGTCTCCGGCCACCAACAATGCCCAGAGCTTCAGAGGCTCAACGATCATCAACGGTATCGCTAACACGATCAGCGATTGGTACGGCCCGAGTGACGCAAACCAACCTGCTAATCTACCTCTGCCTAGCGATCCAACTCCGGTAGACCTGGGACTGAAGTGGTCATTATTTGGAGACAAATTTTTCTCGTTGTTTCATTCGTAAAAAACTCAGAAAGCCAAAAAAAACGCCCCGCACGAAGCAGGGCGTCTTTTGGAACACAGTTTTAGTTATATTTAAACTGCGGCATCTTTTTCAGTTCATCTTTGCTAACATTATAGACAGCGTGATCCGGGTACCAGATTTCATTTCCGGCCCGCATCGGACGGTTTGACCGGTTGACCTCACCTGTCACAGCGCCTTTGTCGGTTGTACCAACCGTAGGCGTGTTTACGGGTGATGTTGAGATTGTGGTTGTGGAGGTCGAACGAACAGGCTCATTGATCCATGTGAGCTTGTCCATGGAAACAGCTACGTAGTGTTCGCCCATTCCGAGAAAGCCACCAACGCCAAGGATAACGTCTGACACTCGGCCGGATTTATCGATGATGATCTCCTCGACCTCGCCAACTTTCTCTTTGGCGTCGTTGTAGACGTTCAAGCCAATCACCTTGGAAGATCGCCACTGACCTTCCTTGTGAGAACTGACAGTAGTGTCAGATCGATCTTTCGTTATTGTCTGTGCCCAAGACGGGGCACCCAAAACCGCAAGACCAATGAATACGATGGGTAATAGTTTATTCGAAACCATTTTTTCCTCCTGTTGTACCGAGGGTCATAACGGTTCCAAAAGCCCATAAGTTCCGACGGCCTCCGACTAAACGACCTCTAATCTTCACTGTATGCCAAGAACTGTGTGAAAAGTCCGCCGAAATTGACACCGCCACCTTGGTTAAGCAAAGCGTTTACTTGCCGAGAAGCTGGAACAGAAGGTCCAACTCCCACCCTGAGCAACGGTCTCCCAGAGTTTAACAACAAGCACTGATTGGAATACATTAATTATGTATCAGCGCCGATTGGAGCAGCGTAGTCTATCAATGGTCGGGTTCGACCGGCCGACACAGAAAACCGATACAGTTTCTGCCACATGGCTTTGAAAAACGGCCCGGCTTTTACACCGGGCCTCTTTTCATTACTTCTGTTGGTCGCTCTTCTTGTGAGCTTCGTCAGAATGTTGGTGGGCCGACTGCGAATGCTGCATCGCAGCCTTTGCATGTTCTTTGCCCTTCGCATGATCGCCCTTGCCGTGATGTTCGGCGGCCGAACGATGCGATTTAGCGGCAGTTTCGTGATGCTCGGCTGCCTTCGTGTGTTGTTCCTTGGCCATCTCATCCCATCCTTTTAAGTTTCGCTCCCCAGCCTGCATCAAGATCAACGGTCAGAGTTTGTTCCTTACGGCCTACCTGATTAGGGAAAATATATCCCACTGGGCAAGCTTACTTTAGCCTATGATTTGGCCTCCAAATTCAAATGGGGGAAATGCGCTATGAGCAATCACATGCCGCCAGTACCGCCCGCTAACCGTACCAACAAGGGCGTATCGAACGAAGCGAAAGACATCCAGGACACGTCGCATAAGAAAACTCATACCGACAACACTGCGGAGCAAGGCGACACAGCGAATATTAGGCAAAACACAACAAACAAGGGGGCCTTCAAAGGCAGCCGAGTTAAGTAGCGGCGCTCTACGCCTCGCAATCATCAGACAGCGTGCAGCTCCGATAATACCGCTGTGTACTTGAATTCTGGATTAAGAGGTTTACTCTCGAAAAAAGGAGCTACCTTGAACGAAAACATGAAAATGCAGGTCCCTGCACAGATAAAAGAGTTGGCGGAAAAAACCGTCGAGCAGGCCGAAAAGGCTTTCACTACGTTTATCGAAGCGGCGCACAAGTCGGTCGATATGGTCCCTCACCCGGCAACAGATATCTCAAAGAAGACGCTGTCGTTGACGCAGCAGAATATGAAGGCGGCGTTCGACCATGCCCGCAACCTACTTCATGCCACCGATCTTCAACATTTCATGCAGATTCAGAGTGACTTCTTGAAAACCCAGTTCACGACTGCTCAGGAGCAAATGAAACAGTTGGGTGGAGACGTCATGGCCTCGACGAAGAAGGCCGCGTCCAACGAAAAAACCGGTTAGTATTGCCCAGAATGAGTGAGGGTAAGCCCACGCTAGGGCTTACCTGACATACGGCCCTGCGCAAATGATGCTCGCCTACTGCACAGAGAGTATGTTCGGGGCTACGATATTTGAACTCTATGGCCTGCAATCAATTGCGCAACGGAAGATTCTTCCGTACTTCAGTCATCTACTCACAGCGAGAATTTACATGAGCAAGCGATCTAAATCGTCGGGCTTGAAGAATTCGACAATGCTGGCTAGGGCTAAGGGCAGCATGGCTGAAGCTGCTCCGAAGAAGCAGACGCCCACCGAAACCATTTTTGTTACTCCTGTTTCGACGACGGGCACTGTTTCCGATCCTGATCCCCTTGAGGCCGTAGCGGCGACTCAAGAAAAGATTGCACAAGAGTTTATCGCACCGTCCGTGCCAGGTGCCGCTTGTGCGGATGCACCAGAGCCAGCGTCTTATGGGAGACCGTCGGCCAATCCGACACTGTGGGATTTTTCTGCAAAGGTTTTGGGAATCGCCCAAGCGAATGCCATCTGCGCATCAAATTTCGTCAAACATTGTTCAACGGCCAAAACACCTCAAGATATCATCGCAGCAGCGAGCGAATTTTACAAAAAGCAAGGCCGGCTTCTTGGACAGCAATCGAATGACATGTTTGAAATGTTGGCAGGTCCGAAGCATTGATGATCTATGAGACCTCTCAGGTGACCACACCCGCTCTGCGGGGATGCAATGAATAATTGTATCTTTCGAAATGCCGGGCTTGTCATCCTGCTAATCATCGGCCCGATTGCGTCTTCATTTGCCTCAGAACGCATCAATGCCAATACCATTGAAAATGCTCAGTTCACCAAGAAGCTTGCTCCGACTGACACGGTCAACCCCATCGCAGTAAAGGTTCAAGTCTTTCTCGATAGGGCTAAATTTTCTCCCGGTGAGATTGATGGCAAGCTTGGAGAAAATTTGGAAAAGGCGCTAACGGCATACTCCGCTTCACGGAATCTTCCGGTTGGAAAGGAGCTAACTGCTGATCTTTGGGCAAAGCTCGTTTCCGATGCGGAGCCTGTTTTGACGGAGTACGTCTTGACGGACAAAGATGTCCAAGGCCCCTTCCTCGAAAAAATCCCCGCAAAGTTAGACGACATGAAGAGTCTGAAAGCCCTAAGTTATCGAAACGTTCGAGAGAAAATCGCTGAACGATTTCATATGAGCGAGGGGCTGTTAGTGGTCCTCAATCCAGGCACGAAGTTTGATGTTTTCGGTCAGAAGATTGCGGTGGCCAATGTCTTAAGGGCGGCTGAAGAAGTAAAAAAAGAAAGGATATCCCGTATCGAAGTTGATAAGGACGCTCAGACAGTAAAGGCTTTCGACAAGGCTGGTGCCGTGGTTGCGTTTTATCCGGCAACGGTGGGGAGTGACGAAAAGCCGACACCCTCCGGCACGTTGAAGGTCGTTTCGATAGATCGGAATCCGACGTACCGATATAATCCTGATTACAAATTCAAGGGGGTTAAATCGAAGAAACCGTTCGTTATCGGTCCCGGACCGAATAATCCTGTTGGAATCGAATGGATTGGTCTAAATGCCGAAGGCTACGGAATTCATGGGACGCCGGAGCCATCAAAGGTTAGCAAGACCGAATCTCATGGCTGTGTCCGTCTGACGAATTGGGATGTCGAACGGCTGGCTGCGATGACCAGTAAAGGGACGCCGGTAGTCTTCTTGCAAAGTGCAGACAAAACCGAGAACTAGCTTGATCGATACGGGCATCGCTATGCGCATCACCGGACCCTGGACCTGGTATGATGTCGCCTTGCCTTTTGACAGTCGCATCATAATAGCTGATGGACAGAAGCACGGCCGATCTTATGATGCTATGCAAGCGCAGACAGCCGCCCATTTTGAAGCAGTTTATATAATCGTTAGATTAAAACTGTTTTCGGGCGGTGGTGACCATGACGATTCGTGACGTATTTAGGCGTATCTCCAGCGAATACCTCAGAAGCAAGAGCGAGCCGCTCACGGATAATCGACTAAGCACCTTGTGCCGCTTGCGCCGTAGGTTTTAGCCTTGCTGCACGAGTTACGATTGCTGCCCGGGTCGGAAAATAGCGCATTTCTGTTTCCGTCGCCTGGGAAGGACGGACACATGAGCAATAATACGATGCTGTATGTGATGTACCGCATGGGATATCACGGGCGAGCGACAGTCCACGGCTTCCGGGCACTGGCATCCACAACTCTCAACGAGGCCAGGATTCGGCCTGATCTTATAGAGAAGCAGTTAGCGCACGAGGAGAGGAAAAAGGTTCGTGCTGCTTACAACCGTGCTCTGTATCTGGCCGAACGTCGGGCATGATGGTCTACTGGGCCGACGTCGTCACTGGTGCGAATGTTGTAAAATTTCGATCTGCCTGAGAACAAAACCACGGGAATGCTGAACTGCGACCTTTCGTCCCGAAACCATGATTGCGGTGTCGCCTGTCAGGCGTTGAGCATTCATCCTCTGTCTTGTGGAACCCAGCGAAGTCAAAAGGGTTATCACGAGAGTTTAACAGGGAGAACTGCCATGAGGAATATCTACTTAATCTCTACAGCTATCGTATTAGCGAGCACAGGAATGGCTGTTGCCCAGGGTACCAGTCCAAGTCCAGGCGGTACGACGACGGCTCCCGCCTCGTCTCAATCGCCACCTCCGGCAGCCCCTGCTGAAAAAATGGCCCCGGCCGAAAAGTCTGCCCCAACTACTTCAAAGGACACCCCAGCGGCGGGCATGAAAGGTGCCCCAGCCGATAAGATGGCTCCGAAGTCCGAGAGTATGAAGTCCGATGCGCCTAAGAGTGCGGCGGATACCAAGGCACCAGCGCCTGGTGCTGCAGAAACCAAGGCACCAGCGACTGAACCTAAACCCTCCGCTGCCGATCAAAAAGCCGGAGCGCCAAAGTCTTCAGCCGACACCAAATCTGGCGAAGCGAAGCCACAGGCGGCGGATACAAAGTCAGCAGGTGCTGCACCACCTGCGGAGAAGCGAACTGAAATCTCCTCTGCTATCAAGCAGGAGAAGGTGACTGAAGTTACCAATGTGAACTTCAACATTTCCGTTGGCGCCACGATTCCAGCGACCGTGCAGTTTCATCCTCTTCCGACTCGCATCATCACGATTTATCCTGAATGGCGTGGATACGATTTCATTCTAGTGCGTGGCCGATACATTATTGTTCGTCCGCAAACCCATGAGATCGTCTACATTATCGAGAATTAAAATCGAAAAAGAGGGTGGCGAAAGCTACCCTCTTTTTTTCGGAGTGCATCGCCAAGTTCTGCCCAATGGTAGCCAGGATTTTCTTGAGAAGCGTATCAATTGACATTTCATCGGATGCGCCAATTTGCCAAAGCAGCTTCAGCGGCTGCCCGGTTATCACTAATTCGATAGATGGCCTGTCGGCTTAATCCTGTATTGGCTGCAATCTCGCTGACGCCAACAGACAGATCGAGCATGTTGCAGGTCGCTGTTAGCTGTTGAGAAGTGAGGCTGGGTTTGCGGCCTCGATATTTCGTTTCCGAGTCATCCATTCGGGCGTGCTCAATGCCGCTGCGCTGTGCCTCCTTCGTCGCCTCGGCGTTGGCCTGAGCCGTGGCAGCCATAAAGCCGATCAGGGCGTCCGGAATGCCATCTGCATCGGGTCGGATGTAGCGCCATTGAAAGTCATGTTATTTATGACCGTCCGAATGATTACGCCCCGTCGCATGAACTCTCGGATGGCGTCGCAGACATCACTGTAGTTTCGTCCGAGTCGATCAACCCAACGCACGACGAGCTTGTCGCCGCTACGCAGCATGTCGAATAATCGTTTTCCTTCGGGTCGATCAGCCAGCTTGGTGCTGACGCATGATATGCCATGGTCCGAAAGGACACGGTCTATATTGAAGCCAGCAGCTTCGGCCTGAATAGCTCGCTAATAGCAGCTTCCGTCGTATTGCGTGAACGACCTACCTTGGAGGGTGAAGATTGCTATTCGCCCAATTTGCGGTTGGTGACTTCATCGGATCACTGAAATACCCCAGCCGGGTTGACTGATGACACTGCGAGCAGTCAAACACTAGATGCTTGTCTCTTCTTGTCCGAAGGGATATGAGAAAATTAAACTGCGTATCGCAAACCGGACAACGAAGAATGATCGGAGTTGGGAAATCGACTGATGGCCCGGACATAACGCTACCCCACAGAAAATGAGAGCACTACGAAGCCTTGACCGCATAAAATCGTAATCGAGAAAATGCTAATCCTTTCGAATGAAGCTGTCTATTGAGAATTTCGGTCTTACTGCCTTCTTGAAAATGCTTTCCGGCACCCGACCTTGCCCCGGTCTTTCAAGTCTTTCCCCAAATGGCGCTGCCAGGGCGCATCCAATATTATCTGATGCGGATACCCCCGCCCACCGATAAGCCTTCGGCCCGATTTATCACTTAGGACGCTTCCTTATCAAAGGGGAGAAGGTGTGAACTCTTTTTGCGCCGAAATGGTCAGCGAGGCGTAGAGGCCGCAGACACGATCCGGAAACGAAAAGTGGTCCACTTTCGTCAAGGGACCCAATGCGATTTAGCAGCGTCTTCCTGGTTTTCGGCTGCGGTTGCAACAGCCGGTAAATCGACGCCTCTCGGAGGGCCTGAGGGGGCCGGGAACGATCTCCCGACATGACCATTATCCACATCCGCTTGATGCAGAGGCGGCATTTCCAAGACGGCTGCCTCGGTCTATTCCCCCTTGCTCTCTGGAGGGGACGCTAATTTTCTACCAAAAAGAAGGAAGGCGCACCTTCAGGTAAGTGCCGTGAAAGATACAAAGAAAATTGGTTGAATTCTGGGGAATCACAGTGCGACTAGTACCAATAACTCATTCAAGCCACTCGTGGCGCAATATCAAAGAGCAGTGGAAGCACGAAGCCGAAACCGTAGGCGAAGACTTTTCAGCTTTTGCCATCGGGAACTTCGCAACACTTGATTCGCTTGCTACCCGGGACGGGTCTAACGCAGGTCTATTCGGACTCTATGACGGCGACAAAGCTCACGCAGTTTTTCAAGCGACCCGGATTCTCATGAAGAAGTACACTAACAGAAAAGAATCTTTTGTCACACCTGGTGAGACACGACACACTGACCGGCCTCACAAATCGGTTTTCTTTTACCGAGCACCTTGAAGTTCGACGGGCTCGCTTGGAACAGACGGGCCAAGGTTTTGCAGTCATGCTAATTGATCTTGATCGGTTTAAGATCATCAACGACACGATGGGCCACCCTGCCGGGGACGAATTGCTGAAACAAGTCGCAATCCGCCTCCGACTCGGTATCACGGATGGCGATTTTGTAAGCCGCCTTGGTGGAGACGAATTTGCAGCAATTCTGTCCGATACTGTTAATTGCGCAAACTTCGCTCGCAGCCTCGGTGAGACCCTACGGGCACCTTATCATATCCAAGGACAGTCGGTGACGATTGGAAGCAGCATGGGCATTTCGATGGCACCCATCCACGGGACAGACACGAGCGTGCTTATGAAACGGGTGGACATGGCGTTATACCGGTCAAAGGGGAACGGCCGAGATACGTTCTATATTTTTGAAACTGAGCGGGATGAACCGAAAGCGCATTGGGCGCTACCGTAATAAATCCCCATGAACTCCTGCATGGTTGAAACGTCACGTTGGCCTGCACCGACCGGTTAGTATAGGATGTGGGCTGGAACTACTGGTGTGACCTCGCAGCCCGCTGCCTTCCAAATTGTAATCAACTGGGACCCGAAGGATGAGGCGTATTGGCTAATTCGCTGGTATATTGGGTAGCGTTCTTTCTACGATAGCCTGCACGAAACGCCGGAGCGACAGCGATGCATCTGGATCACGTTAATATTCACGCTTACGACCTGACGGCAGCCCGGAACTTTCTCATGGGCCTTCTCGGCGTCAAAGTTGGTTGGCGGCCTTCCTTCGGAGTGCCGGGCGACTGGTTATATTTAGACTCCCGGGCGGTCATCCACACCTGGCTGAAGACTGGCGAGCGAGGCTTAGGCTGGGTCGATCACATCGCATTCGGCCCGTGTGGCGACCCCGATAAGAAGCGTGGCGAATCGCAACGGCAGGGTTATACTTTCACCGAAGCGGGACTGATTGACACGAACATCACTCAGTTCTTCGTCTATGGCCCCGAAGGCATGAAGATCGAGTTGCAATGCGAGAGGACCATCGACCACGCAAGGTAGACGATTCATCTGAGAAACTGCCTCTGGGGAATTTTCATGCTCAGAATCGCATTTTCAATGGGACTTCTAATCTCTTTTCCTGCCAATTCTTACTACTTCTCATACCAGTCATGGCTTGCACAAAGCGAAGACGCTAGAGCAGCTTATATTGCAGGAGCGTTTGACTCGTTCGTATTTTATTACGATACGGACGAAGGTCACGATACGAACGAGTATTATCGGTCTTGCGTCGAACGGCTACATCTAAAGCCGACACAATTCGCTACTGAGCTTTCAGATTTTGGTTCGAGCCAGCCGCACCTTTACGCAGGAACGGTTCAAGCGATGATTCTTGAATATCTCGTAAAAACATGTGGCAGGTATAAAGCGACTAGTTGGGAAAAGCCGGGGAGGGGGGGCTGACGATTGACGTTGTAAAGTTCATACGTCGCATCAATGGCAACTTGCGCCGGGAGGAAGTGTGTACGGCCTAGCCTTACCAATCCGTCGCCGGGCATCGCACTGGTTCGATCGATTCTTGTGGGCAGAATCACCATTGGCTGCGACCACTGGATGATCCATTTGATGTCTCCCTTGCCTGGGATAAAGTTTACAATAACCGGTAGACGGACGCTCGGCCGATCTTAAGATGCTTTGCAATCGCTGATGGTCCCAACCCCTGGCCCTTCAATTCGAGCACCATTGCTCGATCAATGCTGGGTTTTCTGCCCTTGTAGACGCCCTCAGCCTTCGCCTTGGCAATTCCCTCCATCTGGCGTTCTTTCCGTAAGTTGGTCTCGAATTCTGCAAACACGCCCAACATGTCTAGGGTCCGGACCCAATAACTGGATTCCCATGATCGTTCGTTCGTGATTCACTGCCTCATCGAGGAGGCAATGAGATGGCGGATTTCTTTTGGTTTTCCGATACGCAGTGGGCTCGGATCGAGCCGCTGCTTCCAACCGACGTGCGCGGTAAGCCCCGGGTAGATGATCGTCGTGTGCTGAGTGGCATCGTCCATGCCCTTCGCTGCGGCGGCCGTTGGGTCGATTGCGCCGACGTCTATGGTCCGAAGAAAACGCTCTATAACCGGTTCGTCCGCTGGTCAGAACGCGGCATTTGGGAAGGCATATTCAGCGCGTTGGCGGGAGCGGCAGATGTGCCGGGCCGGCTGTTCATCGACAGCAGTTGTATCAAGGTCCACCGCTGTGCGGGCGGCGGAAAAGGGGGGCCTTGGCTCATGGTATCGGCCGCACGAAAGGCGGACGAAACACGAAGCTCCATGCCGTCTGCGACGAGAAGGGCCGCCCCTGCGTCCTGCTCCTGACGCCCGGAAACGTGCACGATTGCAAGGTCGCGCAGCTCTGCATCGGAGCGATGCCACCCTCTGCGGAACTCGTCGCTGACAAGGGGTACGATAGCCAGGCACTGCGGGAATGGCTGGCCGAGCGTGGCACCGAGCCCGTCATTCCGCCCCGCAAGAACCGCAAGATCCAATACGAATATGACCGCGCGATCTACAAGCAGCGCAACGTCGTCGAGCGCATGTTCTGCCGCTTCAAAGATTGGCGACGCATCGCAACCCGCTTCGATCGGAACATCAAAAACTTCATGGGAGCCATCAGTCTCGCCGCCGCAGTCATCTGGTGGCTGTAGTGAGTCCGGACCCTAGAAACGCTTTTCCGGCGGCTGTTGTGGTGTCGATTGGCTGTTCTGTAGCTTTCAGTGATGCCCCCTTCGCTCTGACGGCTCTGACGATATCCTGCAAATCGCCAATCGAGCGGGCAAGCCGATCAATGCGTGTCACGATCAGCACGTCACCGGCTCGCAGGAAGTCCAAGACCGTTTCTAGCTCCTGGCGGCCTTTGGTGGTCGTCCCAGAGCGTTTCTCGGAGCGGATGACCTCGCAGCCTGCGGCCTTGAGGGCTGCCAACTGGATCGAAAGGTCCTGATCGCCGGTGCTGACACGGGCGTATCCGATAATTGTCACGATTGGCCTCGTTGCGTCTCATTAGAGACTAGACTATCGAGTCGTAACGTCTCGCAATCTATAAGTAAACCCTATTGAGACAATAATTGTGTCTCATGCGTGTGCTTCGCAACGGTATACCCAATTGCGACAAAGGAATTTATGCTCAAGCCATGTAGCCAGGACGTTAAGCGAATATTCGCTCGTGTTGATCGATCAGCTCGATACTACTGTTCCTTGTACACGAGAGCATCGAAGATCGCAGCTCGATAGCTCGCCAACATACGCCCTCTATTATCCTGCGGCATTGGGTTCGAGTACCACGATTGCTCTTCAAACCACCTTAAGAGATCGAGGTATGTTTTCCCTCTTCCATTTGGAGCATTCGAAAGAGCAGTCGGCGGCAGTCCGGACAATTCAGCCAACAATCGTCGTGACCCTGCATTTACAGAGACAGCTCTATCTGGCCGTGCAAGTGCAAGAAAGCGTGTAGCTAACGCTCCCCCGAATCCGTCAATTGAATTAAGTTCTGAAATAAACTCGACGGCAGCTCCGGCGAAATCTGCATCAGACGAGTCGATTACCAACTGTAGGTGCCGTCTTATCGTTGCTCGAACTGCGATGTTAGCACGGCTTTTCTCGGCAAAGATGTTGTTCGCAACACCGGCCCCCTTCATTGACCCGAGTAGTCCGTGATAATCTCCCCTTCCCAGCAGAAGATGTCGTTCCGTCTTCGACAGATCGTCCCAGCTTTGTTGAACGATCACGGCATGTCCTTGCGAGATCGTATGGCACCAGCTTCCAACTTCACCAGTGACAGGGTGTTCTATATCCCAGTGATTTCCCCAATACTCATCGGCTTCATCGATTGCGCTTTCAAAAGAAGACCAACTAGTGATACCACCGGCTAAATCATAAAGGCCGGAGAATGGAAAGGCTTTATGATAGGCCTTCTTGCTGAGCGGAGGCGGGGCTGGCGGCTTCCATCCATTTTCGTATTCATCGATAATTGTGGCTTGGCCTTCTGAATTTTCCAGAGAATTCCATAACTTACTAAACCACCCCGCAGCATCTCCCTTATCGGTAAATTTCATAACTAGTTCTTCATTTAGCTCAAAGCCGCCGTTTGTAAGATTAGCACTTCCGATCCACCCTTCACACTCTGTTGCTTTGTGAAAAAGATATAGCTTTGGGTGAAAAAGAGAGTTTGTGCCTGTCACAATCCTAAGCTCGGCAGCCCTCTGAAGCTTTCGCAGAGCGGCAGGGTGTGTAGCATTCCCCCAAATTCCGACTATCACTTTCAATTTTCCTGCACGCTCTGCAAACTCACATAGCTGTTCCAACGCAGAACAGTTATTTACCCAGGCAACGGCGATTTCAACACGCTGCGCTTGCAATAGAACTTTAGAAAGCTCGGGTAGAAGATTATCCGATTCGAAGAGCATTTGTTATTTCCCAACGTAAACGGCGACGCCAAATGATGGCAACTTTCGGAAGAGCTCGTCAACCGTCGCACCAGCAACCTTTTTTGCGTCTGATAATTCATTTTTGAGATTTAAAGCGCCGTTGCTCATTAGCTTTGAGAGAGTTTCTGCTTGAAATGAAGAAACATCCCGGCCAAAGGACCCCCAATTCGAGATGACACGTATCGTCATTTTTACAGATTGGTCGCAGACTGGAGCATCACTAGCGGCTTAGCTCAGCAAAAATTGAACTCGGCGAAGAACGGCGTTTTCATCCACCAAATTTATCCCCTGACTAATGACTGAGCATTGCCCTACATTGAAAGAGCGATCAAACTGATGACTGAGGACCTTGCGCCTATTGTGGATTAAGTTCCTGGCATCTTCCGTATCGAGATGATTTTCGTCCAGTAGAACATCCCGTGCCCCGCATAAAGTCCTTCGACGTTACATCGAGACTTGATGGGGCAAGTCGCCAAGACTTGTTTTGCGAGCGAAGAGCTTTTATCAAAATCAAAAGATGCGTCACACCATGACGAACTGCTTTTCGGAATATCTAATAGTTGCAATCCGTCTTCACCGAGGCCGACAGTACCAACGCAAGACTGCCGTAGCGACTGCTTGGCGTCCGCTTCGATTGACGAATGGATACCGGCGCTTATCAGCGCCGCAATAATGATCAAACAAAACACCCTTCGTTTGCTTCTGCGATAATCGAGATCGAATAACGTCATTTGCCACCCAAATAACCCGCTTAATTTCCTGCTTCGTTGCTGGGCCGAGCCTATCCAGCAAGATTTCCGATCCACCGCTTATGAACCCAGCCAGATGCACACGGCCCCGTGTATGGCATCGTTTTCGCCCACGGCGTGTTTACATTGCACTCCTGACGCCTCTTAGAATAGACAACTGCGTACCAGTCACCTTGCTGTTCGCAAATCGACAGGTTCTGTCCGTTATAAACCTTATCAATTCTGCTAGCTTGAATTGACGGAAAGGACTTCACAGCCAGGAACCCGTCACCATGAGGGTCAAGCCCCATTACAGTGCCTGTGCTCGGACATCCGTCTAGGTCCGTTCCGCCCTGGACCATCACTGTTCTGTCAGGGCGAACTTCTCGGTCCTCTGAATGTGCGGACCATGATATGCTTGTTAATGCAGCCACCATCATAACGATGCGTTTCATTCTATCCCCTCAAACATTCTAGCGGTCTCATTGCCGCTTCAAGTTAGATTCAACTTCTGCGTCGCAACTCAGAATAGGCGCCTCCTGCCCTACACTGTCGTTCGAGTTTATCGACTGGGTAAAAGGTTTAACGCCAATAAAGTGCGGAGGTCTCGATCAGTCCGACATGCTTTTGATCGCCTGACCCTTTGACGAACCGCATCAGGTCAACACCCATCATCTTTTAAGATTACATTGAACCCTAACGTCGCCATTTTTGTCCTGAATGGACCCATATCCCTGCGTCGCAGCACAGAATGTAAATGACGTTCCATTACCTTCTGCGTGCCATCCCGCTTTGGCACACACAATTTCATCCTTATTGGGGTCGTTGGCGTTGGAAACGCTGTACTTCTTTCCTCTCCATTCTAGGACATTTTTACTATCATCCACCCGAAGCGGATACGTCTTGCCATCGACGACATCATCGCATCCGTATCCGTCGCTGCTATTAGGAAATATGCATGCCTTGCAGGAATAGTTGAAAGTTTCTGCGCATGCAAAGCCCATCGGAACGCTGAAGGCAGCAACGACTAAGAGAATTTTTTTCATTTTTCATTTCCCGACCGTTTCCCGTGTATGCTAATAACATAGACAACGTGTGCCGATTCATCCAATCAAGTATCCTTATCAAAATGGATCCGGCTTGCCTTGTGCGCAAAAATTTTCGAACAAGTAATTAACTGCTTTTTTGGTTCTCGCCCAATCAGAGTCGCTGGGAACTGCAAATGAACATCGATCGCTACAAGAATCGAATGTTTGCGAAATCAGCATAGAAGCAGCGTCCTTGAAATTTGCTTGCTTAAATTTGCCCTTAAATACACTTCCATCTTTTTCTATTGTGAACGCAGCATAGCGATACCGAAACTGATTCCGTGAACCGTCGTACACCGTCATGGGCGTTCCCTTCCATGACTTCAATCCGTTTAAATTAAGCGTCCCCTGGGCGATCAGGAACACCCCAAAGTGCGTTTCGATATCCACGGAACATTTTGCTTGGTTGTAGTTGGTGATCTTGGTTGACCACACACCATCGAAATTCACGGATGACCACGATTTATTAGTGGTCAGGATAAAGTTTGCAGTCTCGGCGAAAGACGGCGTACCGGCTTTGCTGTCGGTTGCATTCGGCGAGGCAGTATCCGCCAAAACCAGCGTGCTATCCTTAGTGATCGGCTTAACGGTCTTGATCTCACCTCGGGCTGCCGTAACGCCGCTAAGCATTTTGCACCCACTCAACGGCACAAAACCCGCTTTAATTGCTTCCGGCGTCGGTGACTCACTTCGGCAATTGGTGGCCGTCGCAGCGGTAATGACGCAAAATCTGCCAACCTGGCATTCTTTGGCAATCAACGAGTCTGCGTTTTTATCGTCAACTACACAAGCTACGCCGCCATCCCGTTGTAGAAGCGTCAACGAGAAATATGGTGACTTCTCTGTTCTAAGATTGCCGAAGCATTGCACTGGGGTCAGGTCAGCCGGCTTCACCTGAGTATCAGGTGTTAGATCTGCTTTAACATCAATCACCAACGAGATATTGGCACATTCGCCTTGACACTCCTCGCCGGTGAAACCGTTTACAATGCACCTTTCACCCAATTTACAAATCGTTGTTACAGCCCTAGCATCAGCCTTGGTTATCAAGCATATGCTTTCCTGATCCCCATCAATCATTGGGGGGCCAATGAGTAGCGAACCGTCCCCGTCAGGCGATTCTTTGAGTTTACCAAGACACGTCGCAATGGCATTTTTACTAAAGCTAATAACTTTTCGTTTTGAGCCATAAGAGGGCACCGTTTTGTCTCGCCCGAACCAATACCCGTCAAATTTGTTTACAAAATAGCTGTTTGCAGACTGATTGGAGCAAAGATACTGATCACCATTCGATATTTTACAAATGCCCACCATTGCATCGCTCAAAGTTTTTTTGTCATCCTTTTCTTTAGAAATCAGTCGATCGGAAATGGCGTCGGTCTTAGGTCGAGTATCTTTTTGCGACGAAAGAACTCCACTCGGTGTATTTGTAGAATAAAGTTCGATATGCTTTGCATCTGCAACGCAATCTGCAAGCATTTTCATCGCAATTGTCGGGCTAGCGAGAACCATCGTTAGGGTTCGCATTCCCGTTGGCATGGTAAAATCTATTCTTGCTGTTGACGAAAACGCATCAATAATTTTCGAATCGACGTTTGGAATTAAGATTTCTCTCTCCGAGAACGCCTCATAAACAAGTTTGTCCGCTAATATGAAATCCATGCCCGTGCTGGACCGGAAAAGGTCGAGTCTTACGTATCCCTGTGATTTAGGGCGAAGTTGCCAGTTAGAATTATTAATCTTGAGGAAGAACTCTCCGTCCTTCAGGTCCTTCGCTAGTATTAATTCTGAGCCTTCTGGGCTGGTCGATCTTGCGGAACAGGACGGGTCAGCCGTCCCTCGTTGGCGATAGCCCATACCAGACCATCCGGTCAGCTCTTTAGAGAAGAACATGTCTGTATCGGCGAATGCAGCTACTGTCGAAGGTGTCGGTACACGGCGCACGTTTTCTTGAATTTCTTCGGAGTGCGAACCGACCGTCAAAAACTGTAGAGCGAACAGAAGGGCGAAACAAATCACTAAAAGTGCGGAATATCCGATTTTGGGATGGCTGCTTACGATCACGCCCCGCACCTTTAAAATGTGGCGAAAATTGGATTAGGGCAAATATACCGTCTCACGTCAACGCTTGACTGCGGTCTCGAGGAACCCGAGCCGCCGACTGCTTTTCGAAGCCTAAATGAGCCAGGGATTTTACGTCGTCCGGTTAGATGGATTCGCAACAACGGGCTACATTCCTTTTGTTCGATTTTAATGCAGCCTGGGACGGTCCTGTGAGCCCCGCAGAAGCCCGCCAGCGGGTTTAAAAGCGGTTCAGGCCCAACAACCCTCATTTGACAGCCAGCCACCGTATGGGTTCATTTTAGCGGCCTGATAAGGCCCAAGCTGTCTGCCATTGCCCTTTGCAGCTTGCTCGGAAAGCCTGTCCCGATCCAAGTCATCTCTAACCCAACCGATGGCAGGCGTTCTCCTCCGCTGAAGGAAGCCGTCTGCCACGGTGCAATGCCATGACCAGACGGACTTCCCCAACCTCCAAATGAATGGAGACCTCCTCCTAATAGGTCCCCGTTTCGTAGAATCACTACGGAGAAGCGTCGTCAGATGGCGTGCTCGTGATCTGATATTTCGCCGCCAGATGCTGGTCTGACCTATCGTCGAAGCCACAGGACACATCCCGAACTCCATTGTACCCCCGTTGGAGGCTTTTCATAATCGAAGGAATTTGCCGGAGACGATCCCGCTTCGAGTGCGCAAACGTAGCGTTGTGGACGAGATGCACCTTAATTTCTCGAATGCTTAGCCCTGCTTTTTGCAACTTGAGACCAAGCCGATAGAAACCATCGTTACCCTTCCCATCCGACGTTGACCGCCACTCAGAGATGGCCGCTTCGACAAGTTCTTGAACAACCCCTCTAGGATGGCCGTCATTGACAACTTGATCTTCATAATCGTTATCGGCCGGACTGATCGAGTGCATGAACCAGGTCTTGGGGTCGAGGACTTCCCGGCCATCCTCATAGTATGTAAAAAAGCTTTCGCTTGCTAACTGGGCCTGTGCAGGCAAAGCGAAGAGGCTTGTTGGCGTGCATTTCGAGGTGTCGAGGCCGGACTTTGGTTTATTTGATCCCTTCCCCTGCTTGCCCACGGAATAGCCAGCTTCCGTCAGCTTCCATCTGATATCACCCATGATGGTGTCATACACCGCAGGCGTCATAACGGTACTGGTTAGAATGATCGCACGGAACCGAGGCTTCTCATTGGTGTGCCCGTCAGTGTTCGTGATAATCATCTTGATCGATGGAAACAAAGCTGCAAATGCTTCTGGTCGCAAATCACCATTCTCAAAATCAAGCCAGATATGACGGCAGCAAGCGATATTTGCATAGCCTCTGGAGGTTGCCTGAGCCAAAGACGGATCATATAGGCTTGGCGAAATCAGAAGGTTCTTACTTTTTGGACATGAGTCTTGGTGGAATCCCCATTGGGTTACTACAAATGAATCAATGCAGGATGTCTTCAGATACCCGTCTGATTCCTTCTGGTTTTTCTTAGTAAATATTGATCCATTAAAGACTCCCATGCAGTTTGGGGTAATAGATTCTATAGTACAATCTACACGGTAGTCCTCTTTATCAGGATCGCAACTTCCCTCACGATTGTGCTGCGGATAACGAGAAAGGAGATCATTATACTCATCAAGCTTCTTCTGCTTCGCCTCACGACGCTGAGTACGGCCCCGCTCAGCATGGGAGGAATGCTTCTTAGGACGGCCACCGGTCCTCCTAACATGCTCCTTGGGCAACCCAGCATCCAGCCAGGACACCGTCGCTCCAGGGAACAGATCAGCAAGATATTCGGCCAAGCCCAGATCAGGGACAATAACTGTTATAGGCTCGGTTGACCCCAATGATCGTGCCGAGGTCCGCATCACCGCCTGGTACGCAGCCGAGAAATAGATCATGCGGCGAACGTCTGACCGAGACAGGCCATGACTTTCAAGAAATCGGCAATGGTCCGGGGGCGGGTTTAAAGCGGACGCAAACAAGATGTTGCTTATATGGGAATACGAATTAAGCCCATGAGGCTTGTTAGGCAGGCGATGGGCATTTGTTCCGAAGGGCTCCTCTTTGAAGCTTTTGTTAGCCTGCCACAAAAACGGACGTTCACCGAACTGCGTTTTCGCCGCTGTCATCAGGCGGTCAATAACCATGGCACCCCCCACAGTCTCCCTGCCATATTTTTTAGACCAATCTTTGTTTGTGACATAATATATGGTCATCGATGGTCCGTTCTCATGCTTCGTGAATCGAAGCTCTGAAGAAAATTCATTGTCGTCAATAAACTTAACACCTTTGTCGGACCAGAGCCTGTAGATCGCTGTGTCTTGAAAATTTGCGGACGCCATGAAGACACTGGCAAAACCCGCAAGAAAAGATGGCTCCAGAACAGAATGGAAAGTCAGTGACACCTCGCTATCCCGAGCGAGAAGTCGATAGTACTGTTCGGTGTTAACAAACGTGCTCCAGTGATCGCTCGCCAGAAGATTGATAGTTTTTCTAAGAGCGTTTAGAATTTCGTCTTGCTGGCTATTTTTCGCCATCCTGCGCAGCACTTCCATGTCACGAGGGGCTACACGGGAGTACACCGTGTTGTGAGGTACCAAGACTAGTTTGTCTGTCAGAATGTGGTGAGTTTCGGGAAGATCATGCAGATCGCATCGGACGGCCTCGAACTCTTCATCGATGAGTAGGTGCACGTCCTTCTTGCTCGACCAATACGGGACGTGTTCCAGAGCTTGGTGTGTTGCAAAAATAATTTGGCCTTCATCTGAAAAGTCTCTCAAGTGATCAGCTATTTGATGACCGACACTCAGGTTAGAATTCGACGAAGTGCTGTGAATCGATGCATACATCGGTTTCTTTTCAAGCTTTCCTATCTCTTCTGAAACGGTTTTAGAAATTAGCTCGGTTGTCGGTTGTACGATCAAAGCAATTTGATTGGCCAGCGCAATTCTGGAACCACGCCTTACCAAAGCACGTGTCTTTCCTGAGCTACAGGGGGCCGGGCAACATAGAATTTCATACACGGTGGGTATCCTTTTTTATAAGCACGATAAATTCCTGGCAGAAATGCTCATCGGCGGTTTAGGTGTGAGGTTGTATTTGTTCTTAGTATCAGATGCCGCTGTGACGATAGTGGCTGCGAGAGCGAAACAATGGTTTTGCCGATGTTATGGCGGCAGAAGAATGATCGCCCCTTTTGGGGTGCCTGGCATTTGCGCAGTAGTCCCGGGTCAGGCTTGGTCTTTTAATGACATGTCGTGAAAACGATCTGCTGATTTGATCAGGGCGCCGGTGCTGCTTCAGCAGATCGACGAATTCTCGCATGCGCTTGGGTTGAAGACGGCAAGCAGAACAGCCACTCTTCCGCATCGGCCAAGGTGATCAAAGTCCTTCGACCAATCTTTATCGCTCGCAGCCGACCAGCTTTTATCTCGGCGTAAGTTTTTGATCGGCCAATGCTGAAGCATTTGCAGAATTCTTTGATGTTATAGGCTTTTTTCGATGCGTTCATTTGGTAGGTCCAGGTTGATACTGGACAAGCGTATAGCGGTTGCGGGATGCTTCAAATGCGGACAACCGCAGGAAAAATCCTCACGCTGTTCTTTTAGTTTTTTTCAAAACAATTCTTTTTCGACGCTGAACAATCGCCTCTGGCGTGAATATCTCGCCATTTTTATTGGTGATGTTTGCCTTTTTGAGTACTAGCTCAATAAATTCTGTAGCGACGCCCGTGACCGTATTTGGACACGAACTCTGTTTGAAGTGCTTGATATAAAGGTCGGGCAGAATTTTTGTGATAAGGCGCTCTATAATGTTGGCACGTGGAATGTTGATGGCTAGTTCTTCAGGGAAATTCTTGGCCAACCAATCCGAGGCTGAAATGACAACCGCTTGAAGGGTATCGGCATCGAGTTGCACAACACTTGCCTGACCTAAAGAGATGGTCGGCATAGAAATCTTATTCTGCAATCGAAGGAGGGTCATTACCTCTGCCGAACTGATGATCTGACGAGTGCGTAAGAGTGCGCTCCGTAAAGACACCGCACTTCTAGCCGCTGTTGCGGGACTGTTTAGAAAGACACCCTGAGCTTTTCGAACTGCGATATTCAGTTCGTGCTCAAGCGTCGAAATGTCGACCTTGGGAAAGAGGTTTTTACGCAGACGCATTGGTCGGCTTGTGATCGCTCGGGCGATGTGTTCGACATCGCTGCGTGTCAAAACTTTCGGCATATTGCCAATCACGTCCGCAGCAAGCCGTCACCGTCCGCCAGTGCTTATTCGATGGTTATTTGACGGAAGATCGAATTCAACGGCCAAGCCATTGAAAAGATTGGTGCTCCCTAGCGGAATCGAAGCTAATTACTAGTTCAGTTTCAAAATCAGTTACTTAGAACTGGGTTTGACACTTTTAAGCCCCCGTCATCGGGCCTAAAACTCCCACCCTTTCCCTATGCTTTTTGCGACCCTGTCACACCGTCAAACCGGCTGCGCGGGCCGCTGGGTGCTGTTCGGGAACGCCGGGGCACTGGCAGGCAGGGACTTGCTCGCGGCGCTGGCACGGTTGGCTGTCCCGGCGTGCAGGCTTGCAGGCTCGGGGCTGACCGGCAGGACAAACGGCACTTTGGGGAGGGAGTGAAATGAAATAGTCGCGTAATTTAATTGCGAAGATTTATGCTATTCTGAACTCTTATTCCGTTAGTAGAATTAAATTCTATTTTATAGCATAATATTACCTAAATAGGAATTATCTTCCAAAAGAGGCCTTCTTGATCTGACTACGTTAAGACCCTATCTACCCCATACGCGATAATTGGGTCGGTACCTGATCCTCCGTTTCAAATCACCCCTTCATCTTTGGCGACTACATCACCCGGCACCACCGTGCAGGGCGACGACGCGCGCCTGTACCCTTCGCCTGACGGAAGCCATCTGCCGGCCCGTAGGCCAATCCGGAGAACTGACTATGCCCAACAAGTGCACGCCTCACCAAGTGCCAGAAGAGGATCGGCTAATTGATGCGCGATACATCGTATCAACCGGTTTGTACCGGTCACCCGCCGCTGTCTACAATGCCGAAGCGCTCGGCAACATTCCGAAGAGCTTCAAGGTTGGCCCCGGCGCTCGCCGATGGAAGCTGTCAACGTGGCGCGTGTTCGTCGCCAAGCTCGAACAGGACGCAAACGCCGCAGCCTGACCGCCGACAACTAAACACCTGATCTATCGCCGCCCTCCAGCATCCGCTGTGAGGGTTTTTTTTGATGCCCGCGATCGGGCAGAAGAGGACCAACACCATGTCTACCCAAATGTACGAACGCGCTGAGATCACCGACCGCAGCGACCTTATCCTTGAAGCGCTTTGTCAGCGCCATCGGAAGAGCGAGCCGTTGCCTGCGCGCGTCACCCTGCACGGCGAAGAAATCGCAACACGCGCCTTCCTGCTCGGTCACCGCACCGACCACCGGGAATCCTGGCCTTCTCTGGCAAACCTGATCGAGACCGCGACCGCAATGCCGCTGGTTTCAGAGGTAGCGCTGACCGTCGAAGGCCGAGCGACTTACCGCAGCTAACTATCAGTCGCCACTTCTATCCGGCTAACAGGCCTGTCGCCGAAGCGGCGGGCCTTATTCAATATGGGGTTCGAGATGACCACGACCACACCAACCGCACCACTGCACCCGTTCCTGTCCGCAGGAGGATCGCTGCTGATCATCGGCGATATTGGCAGCTACAAGACGGCGGTGCTTAGCAGCATGTCGCGGGCAATCGCGTCGGGCCGACCTTGGGGCAGCTTGGCGACAGGAAAGATGACGGTCAGGATTGATACTTGGAGCAGCCTTGAGCGACTTGATGATGCTGCGTTCGCACTGACCGGCGAGGCCAGCGAGATGGAAGAGCTGCGAGATACTTTCGCATCAACCCCGTGCGACTACGGAGACTCGTTCCCGAACAAGCCCAACTTCGAAGAGTTGCGGATTGTCGCCCGTCAGAACAACGAGGGTGGTCCTGTAGTCATCGCCATTGATGACTTCGACCGCGTCGCGCCAATTGGATATGAGGCTAACGACCGCATTCTCGCGCAGGCCATGTCCCACGTCGTGTGCAACTTGCGAGATGATAATAGCATCGTCGCGACCATGACGGCGTCGGCAGAGACCTTCATGACTCATTTTCGATCACTCGCAAAGCAGTTTGACTGTATCGCTCATGTCGAACGCCTAGGCGACTGGTGGACGCTCACGCTGATCAAATCAACCAACGGGCCAGAAGCCTTTCAGGTCGAGGGCGAAGTATTTTTCCCTGTCGTGTCGGAAGACGCCTTGGGCAACGAAACGCGAGTGGCCGTCGCCAAACCCATCTTGCAGCTGCCGCACAATCGAAGGACGTTCTAATGCAACAGATTAGCCCGTTCGAGCGGAAACAAATCGGTGTCAAGCGTCTGGCCATGGTCGCCGGTACACCACTCGACTGCAAAGCTGGCTATCAACTATTGGCCAAGGCGACGGCAGGCGAGCAGACTAAACTGATCGAGAAGTACATGCACAGTAAGATTGATATCAGTCTTGCAGTGCAGACCGCCCGAATTGAGGCCCGCACCACGCGGCGCGCGGTCACCACCAAGAAGGCGAAAGACGAAGCCGCCGACGTAATGGTCGCGCTGTCCGACATCTTGAAGGACGGCATGAAGCTGTCGGCGCTTTGCCGAACGCTCGCGGATACCGGATCGCAGCCGGGGCGTGCCGTCTTTGCGGCGCGGATGTTCGCCGCGTTCTCGGATACGCTCACCGTTAGGCTCGCAGAAGCAAAGTGTCCATTGGTGCAGCGGGAGCCTGCGGCCCGAACAGAAGCTGCACTGTGTCTCTGGCTTGCAGATGCGAAAGACGAACCGGGCGCGATGGCACAGATGGCGCAATTCTTCGCGGCCCTCGCCGACAACATCGTCGAGGTGGAATGTTCGTCAACTCAACGTCTGCGGGTCGCGACCACTATAGCCGAACTCATTAACGACGGCCTCGACCCCGAAGCTGTCGCTGACGAAGCGGACTTCGACGACAATCATGAATCACAATGGTCCTTCATCGCGCGCAGCCGACAGGGCCAGCGCTACCGTGACCCTTCCATGGGAGCCCGGCAAGATGTCGAGACTGAACTTAAGGAATACACCGATGCGCAATAACATTATCCCGATTTTGGGCGAAAGCACGCTGATCGTAACGCCGGGACGCCGAACAGGCTTTGCCATCTCGCACAGCAACAGAAGTGTTACGGACGTGTTCCAACTTTCGCCGACCAACCAATCGCCGGAGGGCATGCTCGCTATGCTTCTTTCTGTTCTCGGCAGCCGCGCCGAAATGATCCGGTACGTTTTGGTGATCGATACGCCAGCATTGCCGGGTGACGGCGCGGTCAGGGTTGCCGACGCAAGGACGGCAGCCGTGGCGCTGGCAGCAGGGTGCGGCGCAGAGCTTAGATCGCTTGGCTACCAATGCCTCAAGGCCGTCGCCGACGAATACGACGTGACGCTGAACGATAGCACGGGCTTGGCTGCGACGGTTGAGAAGCACCGTAGAGTGCTGGCCTCTCAAGGAGAGAAGCTCGGCGAACTACTGCACCCGGTTGATCCTGCGAAACAGGCAGACCATTCCGACCTTCGCGCTCTGTCGCGGCATGTACAGGAGGCGGTCGCGTCATGACCGAACTATCAGAACCTGAACGGGGCGATGTGCTTGCGAAAGTCGGCCCGTACGAACTGCGGAAAGGCGGGACGCCGATGGCCTTCGTGGTGATCGCGCCCGGCATTCGCAGTTGGTTCAGTATCCTTTGGGATGGCGAACGAATTGAGACCAGCTCGCACGCGCACATGCTGCGCAGCCGGTCGCCTCATATATACAAGTGGGCTGAGAAGGCCCTTATCGATTACGCTGCGCAGCAGCACAAGGCCGGGACGTACGAACATGCTCGACAAATCTGACTACGACGCACTGCTCGGCTTACAGGTCGAGGCGAACACGAAAGACGTCATCAAGCAACTGAACTTCATGTTCGGCGGTCTGGATAAAACGCAATACTCCAATGGCCGAATTGAAGTTGGCAGCACCGCAGGCGAATGCAAGTTCTTCAAGCTGTCGCAATTCCACAAGGTCGCGGCGTACGTGACGGAGCGGACGCACAGCGGCGAGAAGACCTATATTCACGCTGGACTGATCAAGCCAGACGGTGAGAAGGTGCAGCGCGCGTCTCAGGGTCTGCATGGCACGCACTCCAAGGGCGCAGACGTTCTGTGTTGGCCGGTTGTGTGGGGCGAGGCCGATCACAAAGACCTCGACTACAATCGCGAGCTGACGGGCGAAGAGCGCAACGACGCTCGGCTTGCAGCTTTTGAAGCTGCCGCGCCATGGGGCTTCATCTATGCGACCGGCAGCGTGCCGACGTTGCGACTGCAAGGCCTGATGCGTCTCGACGTACCGGCGTCACCGAACGATAAGGCATTTTGGGACGTGCTCAAGTCGATCAGCGTAAACGGCAAGCTCGACGTAGGAGCTAACAACTCTTCGCAGTTGGTTCGGCTGGCCGGCTCGGTCTCGTTCTCCGGCGGCGTGCAGAAGGCCGTCGAAGTTGGCGAAGTGCAGCGCATCGACGAAGTCGTGCGGGTTTTGACGTTCAAGCCAGCTATCAAGCATTCGCTCGACAAGCTGCACACCCAGCTCGCCAACGAAGGCAAACTGATCGAAGCATCGGCGAAAGGCGCGCTGGCATCGGCCAAAGGTCTTGAAGACCTGATGTCGAAGGTCAAGAGGCCGGATGATTCCAACGACCTCGACGCGAGTGCCGTTGTTAACTACGTGAAAAAGCAGGTCGCGAAAGCGTGCGAGCTGGAAAGCGGAGGCGACACCAATCGGCGCAGCGCAATCCTCGGTGCTGCAAAGGCCATCGGCGGGCTGCTCTGGACCGGTCACTTCGAGGCCGAAGACATTATTTCCGACGATGAAGACTTCTCACTAGTCGAAGCATACCACGCCAACGGCGGCGCGGCTGACAACGGTGAGAACGGAATTGCCAAGGGCATCATTGATGCTATGGCGACGGGCGCAGCAAAGCCTCTGCTGTCGGTCGGTACGGCCAGCACAGCAGGGGAAGCGTTCGGCGCTGTCGATGACGACGACGACGACGAAAGCAGCAAGGCCGTACAGAAAACCGTTACGGCGTTGTTCAGTCCCGTGTCACTCAGTGGACCCTTCGACCTCGCGACCAGCATGCCGCGCCGCTACGTTTATCGGCATTGGTTCGCGCTGGGGTATTTGACGATGATCATCGCACCGGGTGCCGCTGGCAAGTCGGCGCTGTTGCGTGCCATCGCGATCTGCATTGCGGCTGGCGTGGACTATCTGTCCGGTGATCGCGCCAAGCTCATTCGGCCCCGTCCGATACTTATCGTCAACGGTGAAGACGATATCAAGGACATGCTAAAAGGCGTGGAAGCATTCCTTCGCGAGCATGAAGCTACACCGAAGGAGCGTGCCAGCGTGTATTCGAACCTCAAGCTGTTTAGTTCGGTCGGCGCTGACCCGTCCGGAAAGCGGTCGTTCGGCCTCGCGAGCTACGACGAAAAGCGCGCGGTGAAGATCACTACACTGGAGCGCAATGCCATCGAGTCGTTTATCGATGAGCACGGCATCGAGGTGGCGCTGTTCGACCCATTGGCTTCACTGCACACGACCAGCGAGTCCAACGAAGACTTGGATGTCATCGCTCGAATGTTCGCAGGGATCGCCACGCGAAAGGAGATCGCGGTCGGTCTAGCGCACCACACCACGAAAAGCTCAGCGTCGGCGGGCAAGGTGGACTCGCTCGACGCTCGCGGTGGCGGCGCAGCTATCAATGCGGCGCGTATCTCTATCGTGATCAACGGGGTTAGCGCCGATGATTGCGAGGTCGCGAATGTGCCGCCACGGTTTGCGCATCGCTATATGTCGGTCAAGCTGGGGTCGAAGGCGAATCTTGTTCTCGGCGGCGGGCCGGCGCTCATCTTGGAGAAGGCCAGCCACGACGCCGGCAACGCTCGCGATGGGTATGCCGCCGACAGCATTGTGGTCCTGAAACACCACGGCGAGGCGGACCCAACGGCTGCCTTTGGTGACGACGTCGAGGATGGCGGCGAAGCACAGGGCAAGACGACTGCGCAGCTGGAAGCCGACGCGGAAGCCATGCTGCGGCTCTGTATGGATCATGACGGGCTGCCGGACTTCTTGGCGGACTACCTGAACCGGGAAGCCGCTACGTGCGACCAGCGGGACGCCTACAGCGTTCAGTCGAACGTCCTACGGTCGCGGCTGGCCTTTGCGCTGGATCACTTCGCGAACCGCTCCAAGGTGCCTAACAACGCCAATAAGGCAGCACGGGATAAGCGCGACAGACAGCGCAAGTCTCAGTTGGAAGTTGCCTTGAAGACGTTGAGCGAAAAACGTGGCGCGATCAGGCTGACCGGAGAGGGCGGAAAGCCTTCCACCATCTCCCTGATTTAGCTCGCGGGCTGAATGCTTAAGGCCAACTTTGCAACTTCTAGACACCGGCAGGAATGGCCTGTTTCTGCCGGTCCGCCTGCCGGTCGCCTGCCGGTCCAGCCTGCCGGTAGGCTGCCGGTTTTCTGCCGGTGCCTGCCGGTCCTTTTAGGTCGCGATAACATAAGCTTAGAACCTACGCCTGCCGGTGCCTGCCGGTGCCTGCCGGTTCAAAATTCACCAGAGCCTGCCGGTCTGGGGGTTAGCTTGGAGAGCTTCCCCCGACCGGAAGGCGAATGCGGTCAGAAAAACAGCAGTAAGATAAGCACATCCCTCATTATCGCGAACTATACGAGCTTATGGGCACCGGCAGGCACCGGTTCGACCACAGTCTGCCAGACCAAAACCCGAACCCGGACAGCTCAACACGGCTCGGCGATGACCCATTGCGGGAATGTCAGGACCGACGCATCAGCGCGATCATTCAGGATATCGGTCGCCCCGGCGCTGGTCGTCCAGGCGGACAGGGATAGACGGCGCGCTTGAAGGGTCAGGGTTCTTTAACGATCTGAATGTAGAATTGGAACTTTAATGACGCAGCATAATTTCCAAGTGGTGAGGTCGGTTATGGGAAAACTGATAATATTTCCGTCTGTAGGACGAGCAACCTCTGATGTTGAGGATCAATCGGAAATCGTTGCTGTTCGAGAACAACAAAAAGAGGCAGTAGAAGTTCTTTCGCTCGCATTGGACGAGTTGACCGCGTTGATTGCGATAATCGGAAAACGAATAAACAGCCTCCCACATGGCGATCCTCGCATGGCGCTGACCGTCGAACAGTTGCAACTGAACATCGTCGTTTTTAAAGCCAAACAAGTCGTGTCGAATATCGGAAGTGACATTATCTCTTGCGGCCCAACTTAAACGACCGGTGGCGCTTGGGCGTGAGTGTTAGTAAGCGGTCGACTATTGCAATAGTTGATCCGCGAACATTCAGCCTAAAGTAACAGCCGGCCTCCGTTAGGGGAACAACCTAACTCAGCTTAAGCCACCATTCTAGGCAGGTCCAACTCAAACTCCGTGAACATCAGCATCACGATGCCGAAGGTGCGTGAGCGATAAAAATCCTCTTGGGCACTTTTGGGTGGGCTAATGGAAACGGTCCAACCATAACCATCGTCGAATGCCAACAAAGTCATGCCAGATGGCCAAGGCCCGTAGCTCTGTTCGGCGCGTACCTTTATCAAATGCTCAAGTTGGCGGTAAGTTGCGCTCACGACAAAGTGTGTCAAAAATTCCGGAATTGCACGAACTTCGGGTGTCAACTCAGGACTGCATTCGGTCTGTAATAGCACCTGCTCACGAAAATCGTATTGCCGCTGAAAACCGCAAAATGGGCACTTTAAAAAGGGTATATTCGCCATCCACGATTCCGACCACATCATCTTAGCTGTGCAAACCCAGCAGAGTTGGCGCTTGTTGAAACTTGTTGCGTACGGCATCTGACGACAATGCTACAAAACAACCGATTCGTCACTCCGTAAGCAACTTTTGCCTACCCCGTATGATTTCGGGGTACGCTGCGGCGTGCCTTCTGCGCAGGTCGATGCTTGGGCCGATCATTGCCACCACGCTGCGCCAGCAGCAGCCACCAGCTCGACGGTGCGCGCCCTCGCCGTACATCGGCAGCCGGTCAACGGTCAGGCTATCAGGCGGGCTTCCGAGAGGCTCGGCCTTTTACTCCAGTTACTCCCAAAAGGTTTGCGTTTAGGTACAGGGGTCGCAAACGCAGCCGACGCGCCGTGTGCGCCGTTCATTCGATCGGCACCAGCCGGGCGCGGCCCCAACCCATTCAACAATCAACAATCAACAGGAGGCCAGCATGGCCGTCGTCTTTTCCAAATACAGCACCCACTCCGGCTATGAGGCCAACAACTGCGTCGAAGTGCGCGGCGTCATCAAAGGCGGGTTGACCGGCTACGTCGAGAGCGACATCGGCGGCGCGATCTTTGCCACGAACGGCATCGGCAGCGACGTATTGGTGCTGCATATCAGCGAGGCCGTCCGTCTGCGCAATGAAGGCTTGGCGGATTTCTGATGGCAAACACCGCTCATGAGATCGCACCGTCGCTGATCGTGATGTTCGCTGCCAGCCTCTTGAAGGCAGCAGAGCAGGCCGAACAAGCTGGCCGATCAGCCGCCGCGCCGCGTTGGCGCTTCCCACTTCTGAAATGGATACGATGACATGCAGACCAAGATCAACGCGCCGCTGGCGCAGGTGCTGACCGGCTCGGCATTCAAGATGATGCGGGACATGGCTGCGAACGCAGTGAAGGCCGACGAAGCAAACAGGCTCGAAGATGCCAAGTGGCGCAGCCTGACCGCCAGCTTCGCGCGCCGATAGGTGGCGCATGGGCATCACGGTCAAGCTCGACGCTGTCAACTTCATCAAGTGGGCGACAGAGCTTAGCGCATACACGGTTCGCTTGGCGGCGAAATCTGGACTTAACAAGGCATCGCGCGCCGCTAGGACGGCAGCCATCGAGATGATCTCGTTAGACGAGGGGGTGAGTAGCGCAAGAGCCAAGCGTAGCATCAGTGCGCTCTCGACCGCATCGCCGTCTCGATTGGTTACTACGTGGACAGCCGCTAAGGCAAAGGTCGGCATCATGAATACTAGTGGTGCTACAGTTCGTAAGGGCGTTGGCCTCAGGGCCTCGACGCATCGCGTGACCGGCGGCGGCTCTTCTCACCTGAACGTCGAGAAAGCCTTCTTGCTGCGTGCTAACGGTGGCGTCGTCGTGGTCGTGCGGAAGGGCAAGGGCCGCAACGCGCTCCATGGTATTTACGCCGAGAACCCAAACACGGCCATGGCGCAGGCGGGCGGCGCGGCTCGCAAGGTCTGGGAAAAGGTTGCTTCTGTTAGACTACAGAACGAACTGACCGCCTCAGTGCAGGCCGTGCTATCGGGCGGCATGCCGTCGAGCGACAGCGGGTCGAACAACTAACACCAACACATGCAGCGTCGGTCGTCTTCCAGCGCCTCGTTGCATGCTCGGCAGCGCGCTCATGCGCGAGCAGCGGGAATTGCACCGCAGGGGCGCGCTGTCGTTACCAATCGCTATGTGCAGCCTCGCATAGCGTCGTGGGAGCACGCGCGTGTGGATTGAACCCCGTCGCGCGCGTGAAGACCCCGCAGGCAAAGCAGAGCCCACGACGTGGCCATGGCCGACTGGGTCGAAGCCACGGAATAGGTCGTGGGTCCTCCTGAGCGACCCTTTCGAGGCTCGGGCGGCGCACTGCGCCGCACCTTTCATTAAAACAACTACACAAATAGATCTGAATATGGGGTTTTCGATGTCGCAGATATCAATGAACGCGCTCGCAAATGAGCTAGGCATCTCGCCGAACACCGTGAAGGCTGCAGCCGTTGCCGCCGACTTGCCGCATGGTCGTGGCGGCTTTAACGAGGACAACCTGCGCGCAGCTGTTGAAGACTTCGCTGACCCTGCGCGAATTGCAGGGCATGCGGCATCGTCCGGCAAGACCACCCTCGCGACCACTTCAACCAACACGCTCGCCAACGCACGGGCACGCGCCGAAGAGGCACGAGCCGACAAGCTGGAGCTTGAGCACCGGGTGCGCGTCGGCGAGCTTGTCGAGCGCGAAGCAGTCACCAACGTCGCAACGGACTTGATCGCGGCCGTGCGGACTTCGCTGCTGTCGCTCGGCTACCGCATCGCTCCATTGATCACGGGGTCCACCGACCCGCAGGCCATCGCGGGCATCATCAACGAACAGATACGGACGGCGTTGCGCGAGCTTGCCGACCCCGACCGTTTTCTCGACGAGGTGCTTTCGTGACGGCATTTGACCTTCCATTAATGCAGGCACTGCTCGGGGCCTTCAATCCACCGGAGCTTATCGCGCCATCTGCTTTCGCCGAAGCCAACATAGTGCTGCCGTCCAGCGCGAATGCCCAACCGGGGCCGCTTCGCCTTGCCAGTTACCAGCACGAGCTAGTTGATAGCATTGCGGCGACCGACTGTGAGATTATCGTCTACATGCTTTCGTCGCAGGTGGGCAAGTCACTGTCGGCTGATGCGCAGATGGCCTATGTGATCGCGAGCGATCCGGGACCTGCGTTGCACGTCAGCCCTACGAGTTCAAAAGCGGAGCAGCTTGTTAGAAATCGTATCGACCCGCTGATCGGAGCCAGCCCTACGCTGCGCGCGCTGGTCGGCCGCGGGGTCGCAACCCGCAAAGGATCAACCGGCGGCGCTGACAGCCTGACGTCGAAAACATTTCCCGGCGGACAGATCGACTTCGGATCGAGCTTCAAGGCGGACGACCTCGCGGCGCGAGCTATCAAGTATCTGTTCCTCGACGAAGTGGACCGCTTCGCTAAGTCGGTCGGCGTCGAGGGTGATCCTGTCTCGCTCGCCATCAAACGAACGAAGACGTTTGAGAACGCAGGCCGCAAGGTGGTGATCATCTCGACCCCGACATCACGTATGGGGTCACGGGTTGCTGCGTGGTTCGAACGCGGCGATAAACGTCGGTTCTTTGTTGCCTGTCCCGACTGCGACCACCGCGCGCCGCTCTCATTCGAGCAATTGAAGTGGGAGCAGGGCAAGCCAGAAGCCGCACAGCTTATGTGCGAGCAATGCGGATGCCTTCACGATGAAACGACGAAGCGCAAAATGGTGGACGGCGGAACATGGGTCGCCACTGCGCTCGGTGAACCCGGTGTACGTTCGTACCACCTAAACGAATTGGCGTCCAAGTTCTCGACCCTCGCCAGTGTGGCCGCGCAATTCGACGCCGCGACCACCCCGGAGATGAAACAGAGCTTTTTTAATACCACACTCGCCGAGGTGTACGACGCGGGAACTGAGATCGATCTGTCGTCTTCCGAACTACAGCAACGAGCTGTTGAGATCGTTGCGCCATACCCGGCGGACATTCAACACGTCTGCGCTGGCGTTGACGTTCAGGGCGACCGGCTGGAGTGTACCATACTTGCGACGGGACACTCTGGGCCAAAGGGTGAGCAGGGCCAGGCCTACGTGCTGAACCACATCATCCTGCGCGGGGACACCAGCGCAGATACGGTCTGGCTGGACCTCGACGACGCGCTCGGTCAACGCTTTCAGCTGCTGGACGGGCGCTCGTTGCCCGTACAGATCAGCGCAATCGACTCGGGGTTCAGCGCCGATCAGGTCAACAAGTTTGTGTTGATGCAACGCAAGAAATCGCGACGCTGCTATGCAATCAAAGGAACGGCTGGCTTCGACAAGCCTGCTACCCGCGAGGGTGGTCGCTTGAAAGGCGTGGTCCGGCTTTTGCTGATTGGGGTCGATGGCCTCAAGCTGTCGATTGCCAAGCGGCTATCAATGCAGGCCGTCGGTCCCGGTTACATCCATCTGCCATCGCATTTGGATACGGACTATTTCGACGGCCTCGCATCCGAACAATTGGTGGGGACGCCAAAGCATGGCTTCGTCAGCTACCGCTTCGAGAAAACGGTGCGGGCAAACGAGGCGCTTGATAGTTGCGTGTACGCCTCGGCAGTCGCCACGCTCGCGAAGCCGGACCGCAGTAAGCCTGCCACTGCACAACAACCAAAACCAACTGCAGACGCTCTTGATGTCATGAGCGCTGTCTTCAACACCGGAGGCCAACGTGGCTAAACTCTCACCCAACACTCCCGCTGTCAGCGCCATCGTGGCCGTCGAGCGTGCCCGTATCAGCAGCATCGTCAATTCCGAAGTCGGCAAGTCCCGACGCGATGCGGCTTTGCAGCTCGCGCTCAACACCGACCTGACGACCGACACAGTGCTCGACCTGCTCGCGAAGATGCCGGAAGACGCAAGCTCAAAGTTCCTGATGGCCATGGAGCGCGAGGCCGTGAACTTCACCGGCAACACCGGTGCGGCGAGCATGAACAGCGACCCCAAGGCTGCACGCCTTGAAGAGCTTAAAGGCAGCATGAAGGCGTTCAATCACGCCAAGGGCTACACCGTCAAGCTGAACGAGGACTGATCGAAATGTCGTTTTTATCGAAAGTGAAATCTGCATTTATGGGGTCGCCTGCGCTGACGACCCCGTCGATGCCAAAAGCGCTCCTGTCGCAGTCAACATTTGCGCAGGGGCTGCCATCGTCTGGCTTCGCGTCATCGGCAAACGATAATTCGCAGGACCGTGATGTCTGGTCGGGCTTTCGCTCCATGGCTGGCAGCTACACCTTGCAGACCGGCGGGTATCTCAGCCGCGACCGCAACGCCGCGATCAGTGCCAGCCAGCAGCTTGCCATCAGTGACCCGATCATCTCGACGATCATTATGAACGGCGTGACGCATGCGGTCGGCACCGGCCTCAATCTCAGCATGAAGCTCGACCCGGAAGCGTTGGGGTTATCGCCCGACGTTGCGCGCAAGTTCGGCTCTCAGATTGAGAAAGCGTGGATTCGTTGGAGCAAGGATGCCCTAGAAGTTGATCTCGCTGGCCGACACAATTTAGATCAATTAGCCTCGGCGGCTTTCGAGTCGTTCATGCGGTCTGGTGAGGTTTTGGCTTTGCTGCGCTGGAAAAAGGTCGCCAACTCGCGGACCCGCACGAAGGTGCAGCTGTTGCAGACCAGCCAGCTCGACCAGCAGCGGAACTTCGAGAAGGGCCGCGATGGTGTAGCTGTGCAGAACGGGGTCGAGTTCAACGGGGACGGTCGCGTAATCGCGTACCACATCCGCGAGTTCATTATGGGGCACACGTTGTACACGCCGCTGCCGGTGCGTATTCCTGCCTTTACGGGGTTTGGGCGGCGCAACGTGATTTATCTGTTCCAGTTGCGAGATGGTGCGCAGGTGCGGGGATATCCGGTTGTAGCTCCTGCGCTGACGCCAGCGCAGTCGAAAGCGGTGCTGCAAGAGACCACGCTGACCAGTGCGAACGTGCAGGCGCAAATTGCCATCACGTTGGAGTCGTCACTGCCGGGTGCACAGGCACTGAATAATCTCAAGGTCGATGACGGCCTCGGTTATGAGCAGCCGGGCGGCGTCGCTATTGCAGGCAGCACCGAAGCCGACCGCGCAGCGTTTTACGCGCGACTGCCGCCGAAGCTGGGAAGTATCGCGCCGCTGCCGAAGGGCGACAGTCTAAAGCTGCACCGCGCGCAGAACCCGTCTGCGGGATATCTGGAGTTCGATGCCAGCTTGAGCCGTCAAGCAAGCAAGTCTGCAGGCATGTCGGCCGAAGACGTGAGCGGGGATTATAGCAAGACGAGCTTCTCGGCGTCCCGACTATCTGCAGAAACGCCGCATCGCATTACGATGCAACGGCGAGCAGACATCGCGGCGGCGTTCTATCAGCAGACCTTTGAAGCGTGGCTTGAAGAGGCCCTTGCTACCAATGAAATTAAAATGCCAGCCGGTGTCGTGCCGTACTACGGCAATCAGCATCTGTACCACGAATGCAAATGGCTCGGTATCGGTAAAGTATCGGCCGACAAACTTAAAGATGCCCAAGCGACTGTTTTGGAGATCGAGGAAGGTCTCGGCACCCTGTCGTCAGCTCTCGCAGAGCGTGGTCTGGATTTTGAGACCGTTGCGGAAGAGAGAGCACAGGAGATGCGGGTGCTGAAAGAGCTGGGCCTGTGGCGCGAGCCGAAGGAGATTAACCCCAAGGGGCCGACCGCCCCGACACCGGACAACGAAGATGACATTGCAGCTGAAGACATCGCCGACGAGGGCGGAGCTTCACCGTTGCGAACGAGAAAGCCGAAGCGATGACCAACCCTTGCAATCCGGTGGCGACCCCGCCGCCGAACATCGACAACCCCTGCGCATATCTGGGGCAACTGCGAGCTGCGCTATACACGTTGATGGCGGGACAGGCGCGGGCTGAAATCCGCTTTGGCGATCAGACGCTGCGATATCACCAGACCAACGTAGCAGAGCTGCGGCTGGAAGTGCAACGTCTGGAGCACATGTGCAACGGGGACGGCACCGTGAACAATCGGGGCCGTGCAATGGGGACGCCACGACGGCCAGCCGGTTCACTTGGCTTCCCGCATAACCGCTATCGCTAAGGACATACGACATGACAACGAAGACCGCAACGCGCTGTCCGACGTACCGCAGCATGTGCATCATGCCTGACGGTAGTCGGGAAACAATCGGAGCCGCAGAAGCAAAAGGATTCACGATTGCAAGCGCACAGACGACCAGTCGATCAGTCTCCAAGCCAGCGCCGGCCGTCGCGAGCTACACACCGCGACCCATGACGTTCTCGCAACTTGTTGCCGCGCTGCCTGAGGCTCAAGGCCGACCGGCTGCCGCTGCCGCTCTGGCTGACAACTTCACCGCCGATACCCTTTCCCTCACCAGTGCTGCCGCCACGTTGCGGGGCCTTCCCACCGAACAGGACGACACCACCATGACCACCTCGACCTCGAAACTGTCCGCCGCCGACGTAGCATCTTTTAACAGGCGTGCAGAATTGCGAGTTACCGCTTTGACCCGCAACGGCCAAAAAGGCAACGAGGCGGCTGCGGTCGAAGCCAGGAAAATTAAGCTCGGCCTCTCCATCGTTTCCCAGACCGGCGTTAGCTATGGATCGGCGTTCGCGTCGGTCGGCCTCGACGCCCGCGCGACGATCAGCGCCATCCTTGGAGTTGCGAACTAATGGCTACCGGCGAGCTTAGTTGGTTCGATGCCGACAGGGGGTTCGGATTTATCACGCCGGAGGGTGGCGGAAAAGACGTCTTCCTGCATATCCGCGACGTCATAAGCGCAGGCATCTTCTTCCTGCGCGAAGGCGATCCCATAAACTACGAACTGTCTACCGACGGCCGATCAGGCAAGGCCTGCGCCACGAACATCTCACTTCCCGCACCCCAGCTTTAAGGAGCTATTATGTCTGCACCCACCGTCACCGTCACCCTCAAGTCCCCGCTGCTCACCCATAGCGGGGAAGCAACCACCATCACGCTGAAAGAACCGAAGGCCCGTTCGTTCTTCGAACATGGCGAGCCGTTCAAGATGCGTGTCATAAACGAGGGCCAAAGCGACCGCGTCGAGTTCGATTACAATCACAAGGTACTCGGCAAGTTCCTGCAGGACATGTCGGGCCTTGACGACATGATCCTCGGGAAGGTTAGCGCGAGTGACTACTTCTTGCTCCGCAACGCCGCAACCAACCTGATCATCGGAGTCGCCGGATCGGACCCCACGGAAGCGTGAAACGAGCGAGCGCCATTCTGGTGTTCGACTATGGCCTCGACCCTGACACGGTCGAGGCCTTCTCGCTTTCACGCCTGTACACATGGATTATGGCTGGCAACGATCTCTTCAAGGATCGTGAGAAGCAAAAAGGTGGACGATGACAAACCCGACCGTCACAGCCAGCATCATCGTCGATGATCAGGCTTCACCGGCATTAAAGCAACTCGCTGCGATGGCGAAGATGATCGCCGCAGAAACCAGCGCCGCTCTTGCAAGGAGCGGCAACGTCGATCCGTTCAAGACGGCGAACCGATCAGCGAAAGAGCAGCTTAGTACGCTTGCCAATATCAAGAAGATGCACCACGACATTGCGGGCATCGCTGGCGGCTATCTGTCTGGGAAGGTCGCGCACCAAGTAAAAGACAAGGTGCTCGACTACGGCAAATACGACAAGGAAGTGCGGCTTCAACAGGCAGCCTCGACGGACCACAATCGATCCGATGGGCGTTACAATGCCCAAGACATGGACATGCTGGATAAGCAGCGGGTCGAGGCAGCCAAGACGCGGGGTGTTCCCGTCGAGCAGACGCTGCACGCGCAGAATGAGTTCGTTAAGCGGCAGTTCAGCGCGGAGATGACCGAGGCCGCAACTCAATACGCGATCACGGTCGGCAAGGCGCTCGACATTCCGCTCGAGAAGGCTGCGACGCTGATCGAGTCGATGGTCTTCACTCAAGGCGAAGAGGAAGCACCGCACAACGTCGCGGAGGCGCACAAGAAGTTCAAAGAGGCCGCCGACCGGGCGACGGTGATGATGAAGAAAGGCGCACTGTCCGCAGACGATATCGAAGCGAATACCAAGTATTCTGGAGCGATGGCGTCCGTTGCGCATGTATCGCCGCAGACCAACTCTGCTATCGCGATGACGTTGATGCGAGCGAAGATCAGCGGCGATGAGTCCGGAACGTTCCAGCGTCAGCTCTATGCTCGGCTGCTGTCTCCGACATTGGAAGGCAGGCGCGCTCTCGAAGCTGCGAGCATCAACTACGACGACTATTCTAACCATCAGTCGATTACCCCTGATGCTGTCAGCAATACGATGAAGGGCAAGTTTGGCAAGGCTCTAAGTGCGGCTGCAAAGAAAGCGTTACAGGATAAGATCGACGCGGACGTCAGCAAGGTTCTGGAGAGCGGCAGCAACTTCTCGCAGGCTGTAGTCGAAACGGTCGAAGCCTCCGACGGGAAGCTGTCCAAAACCGACGCCAAGCATGTGACGTCGGCGGCGCAATCTCAGTACAAGCTCGGGCAGACCAATCTGCAGGGCGATGCGCTGTTAGCGAAGATGCTGGAGAAGATGTCGCCGGAGCAACTGCTAGCCTATCTGGGCGTAAAGCAGGGTGCGAAGTTCGACATGCTCAAGGGTGCGCTGGACACCTATAAGAAGAACCGCGAAGAGCTGGACAACGGCACCGGACTTGCGGGTAAGATCGCGGCCGAACGTCAGCAGGGCCTTGGGGCCGCGCTGGACAGGCTAGCATCGTCAGCGGACAGCGCAGAGAAGAACCTTGTCAAGCTGGCAGCGACACCGATTGAAGGTGTCGTCGGGGCTGTCACTAAGATCGTGAATGCATTCGACGCTCTACCGGACAACGTGAAGATGGGAGCGGTGACGGGTGGCGTGTTTGGGCTTGGCGCTGCTGCGCTCGGTTCCGTCGCGAGCGTCATATCGTTGGGGGCGTCTGCAGCTGGTGCGGCTGCATCGCTGAACCTGCTCGCGACAAGAGGCATTCCGGGTATTGCTTCCAGCGCTGTCACAACTACTGCTGCCACTGCTGCCGCCGGCCCTGTCGCTGCGGCTGCAACGGCTGGCAGCAAGATTGCAGGAGCAGTCGGTGCGCTCGCAAAGGGCCTTGTCGTCGGAGCTGTCGTGGCTGCTGCTGTGCCAATCATTTATGAAGCGACCAGCGATAAGACGCAAGGCGTAGACCGTGACCATAGCAAATCGAACACCGCTCGGGCTGCTATCAAGGCGGATGCCGAAGATCGGATGAAACGCGCAATCGAAGAGGCGGACCAGCAAGCCAAGGAAGCCGCAGAACGCGGTAACGCTAATGTCGAGCAGGCCACGCGTCGCGGCGGCAATGGCGCTCTGCGCAAGCAACTCCGAGAAAAGTGGGATAACCGGGACACGGTTGATGGAACAGCGGCCCCCGCTGCCAGCGTGCCGGTGACTGTTACAGGCGAGATGACGGGGCAGGCGAATATCACTGCGAACATCTCGCTTACGCCGTCGCCGATGTTCATGGCAAAGATCGATGGTCTAGAGGCCGCAGTGCTGCACTTGAAGGGACAGGCCGGCAGCGGCAAGACCGGCTTCAACATGGGCGGCAGCAATGGTGCTCAACCCGTATCAACTGGCAACCCTTCAGGCGGGCACCACTAACACAGGAGCAAGGCAGTGACCTTCGCTAGTTACTTCCGTGAGGCCGCGAACGAAATGGCCTCTGCTATCAATGACACCATGGGGGAGACGGTCACCGTCTTTCCCTACACGGCAAAGCCGAACTTCCCATCTATGCCAGACCCGTCGCTGTTGCCGTTCTCTATCACTGCCGTGTTTACTCACAAGGCAGTGATGGCGTTCAGCAAGAAGGGCGAGCCGGCTTCTGGTAACAGGGAGTTCGACCTCGCGCCGCTGATCAGCACAAGAAAGCCGTGCTTCTCAGTGAAGGCGTGCGAACTGCCGTTCCCGCTTCGCCAGCACTATCGGATTGAACGCTGCTGGGACAAGACGCAATGGGAGATCACTGACATGAAGCCTGACGGTATCAGCCGCATCGAACTTGATGTCGTTCAGCTGGGCCGCAGCGGTCAACTCGACCGGCCGGCACGATGACGGATGTGCAATGGACATATGCCGTCGTGCTGCTGTCGGGCGCACCGCTGGCAGTCATTGCGTGGCCCCACCTTCCGCTCGCAGCTATCCATATGGCTGCGGGCGCGGGGCTAACGCTGGGCTTTGGGGCCGTCACCTTCCTCGCGATCCACTGGCTTTACGGCTTCTATTCGGCACTGATCGGGGGCAACCGGTGAGCACCTTACAGAAAAGAAAAATTGCCGTTTTATTACAACGGCGGTGACAGGAATTGTGAGGTTCGCGACCGCAGATTAGAACGAGAATTGCAGTTGCGGCACAGGCGGTTCGGGTGTTTGCAGAGCAACGATTGTTAGGTCTGTCACCTTACAAGCCTATTTTACAGATTGCCCATATCGTGGGAGTCTCCTGCTATCGAAACAGGAGCAACCCCGATGACCGCCACCATGACCCTTGCGACCCGCCGCTATAACCTCGACGGCTATCCGTGCGTCGAGACGGTGCGCCGAACAGCGAACGGACTAACACTCTTGCAGTCGTTCGGCGGCCATCCCCAAGAGACCGATTGCGAGACGTCGTACACCGCCGACAAATACTTCGCTTGGCTCTTGGAAGCCCCCCAACAGATCACCCGCCACTGATTGCGCTGACAACATCAAGCCCGGTATGCCTGAAAAAGGCTGCCGGTTTTTTTTGGGTTGGTAATGCGTGGCAGCGAATTAAACGTAATCTTAAGAAAGATTTCGTCTAAATGAATGATTTAGTAGCGGGAAATCTTATGGTTTTGGATCGTTTTGATGAGATGGACCTAGAATATTCGGCCAATGTCGCCGACCGGGCACTTCGAACCATGTCACAACAGTCAGTGCCAGCAACGCCTGACAACTTCAGCGTTTGGTTCGCATATACTTTGGGTACGCCGCCAATGCTCCGTAAGACTATCGATGTCATGCTGAGCAACAGGCAAAAGTTTGATGCATCGATAGATAGAGAACTTTTCAATACCTTCATCGGGACGCCAACCGGCTCCCCCGATGTAGGCAGCGCAGCGGAACAGTTGAATGGCGCCGTAAGTGGTGCGAGAAATTTTCTGCAAGCAGCTATTGCGGACAACAAAACTCAAATCGCGGACCTAAGTAAAGCATCTGTCGAATGTAAGTCTGCTACGGACCCTCGCCCTATCATTCTTAGATTAGTCGGCGAGCTGGCAAAAGCTACTTCACGCGCAACTGCGTTGGAAGCAAATTTTGCATCGACATCTGAACAATTGGAGAAGGTTCGCGTCTCATTGCACGAGGCGGAGGAGCGGTCGAATACCGATTCTTTAACCGGCTTGGCAAATCGTCGGTCGTTAGAAAACTTCTTTCGCTCGGCCCTGATAGGGGCAATGGAGACAGGAGGTGCGCTTAGTGTGTTCATGATTGATATCGACCATTTTAAAAAATTCAATGATAGTCACGGTCATCAAATTGGCGATCAGGTTCTCAAGCTCGTCTCGAATGTTCTGCAAAGCAGTGTTAGAGAGTCGGATTTGGCAGCACGCTACGGCGGCGAGGAACTAATCACGGTCTTACCGGGGGTCAATCTATACGCCGCGAAAGAACTAGCTGAACGCATCCGCAAACGAATATCTGATGCTCGATTGAAAAAGCGCGTATCTGGGGCCGAAATTGGCAATGTAACTGTTTCCATTGGCGTTGCTCAATATCGCTTAGGGGAATCTTCTGAAGAAATGGTCGTGCGCTGCGACAAAGGCCTGTATCAGGCAAAGCGGATGGGGCGCAATCAAACTGTTTCAGAAGATGAAATCATCGAGCACGACGTTGCCTGATCAGCGCACGACGAAGGGGGACGTTCAGCCGGAGGGGCGGATTGCGCCGCGCCGTCGTGTGCTTAAGGCTGGCAGAATGACTTTCGCGAACGGCGGTGCGATCACGTGCACCTGTGCGAAACGTCTCGAAAACTGGCGCTGCGCTCGGTGTGACAAGCCCAATCGGCATTCCCGACAAATTTACATTGGTACTTGAGATGGAAACGGTGGTACTTTCCTGCGAAGTGGTGTGGCGCAAAGAAAATACTATAGGTGTGCGCTTTATCAGTGATGCGCCACGTTAGCGAGACCCATGACTATGTCGGTAACAAAAAGAAGCCGCCGCGACGATATCACCGCGACGGCTTGTATTGTTTTGAGAACAGAGATCGACCGCGCCACATGAGGCCGATCCCCGCCATGTTCGTACTGCGGGAAGATTAAGAAAATCTTGTGTCGGTCACTTGCAAAACGTTCTTCTTCAAAATGGCTATGGTAGCACGGCCTCCAAGGGTATGGATGCACAGACGATCAATCCTTTCGGTTTCCAGTCATAGGTAATTCTCCCACTGAGCTGCGCCTCGATGCTAATTCGCGTTAGATTTGAGCCGAAACCTAAACTCATTGGAGTTGCGACCGGAGGACCGCGCTTCTCTTCCCAATTAATTTTCAACGCGGTCTCGGTTACCTCTGTAGAAATCTCGACTAGGCCTTCCGCAGTCGATAGCGATCCGTATTTTGTGGAGTTGGTAGCAAGCTCATGGAAAAGCAGAGCAAGAGACATTGTCGCTCGCTCGTTCACCTGCAAGTCTTTTCCGGTAATGAGAATTCGCTCGTCTCGTTGATAGGGGGCAAGTAACTGATGAATGAGGTCGAACATTGAAGTGGCGATGAGCTTGGATGATGAAGCATTGTGCGGGCGAATAAAATCGTGTGCTTTGCCCAATGCAGCAATTCGTTTTGATAACTCAAATGAAAACTCTCGGCAGGCGGGGACGGATCGTGCTGAGAACGATATCAAACCCGAAACGACGGCAAATATGTTTTTGATGCGGTGGCTCAGCTCGTTTGCTAGCAGAGCGAGTGCATCTTCCGCCTGCACTTGCTCGGTTATTTCGGTGTTGACCCCATACCAAGCAGTGATCTCACCGCTTTCATTTCTCGCAGGATTTACCCGCGTCAGAAATGGAGTAAAGGTGCCGTCGAATTTCCGCAGCGGGAAAACCATTTCAAACGGTTCTCCAGAGGATATCGAGCCGCGCCACCGCTCAAGTACCCCAGGAAGTTCTTCAGGCTTATGGACAGACTGCCAGCCCCAGCCTTCCATTTCTTCAACGGTTGCGCCAGTAAATTCGTACCATCTCTTGTTGTACCAAGCGATGTAGCCATCGGGTTGGGCGATCCAACAAAGCGCGGGCAAGTTGTTCGCAAATTCACGCGCTGATAAGTCCCACATCTTGCCCCCACGCCGACGCAACTAACCAAAAAAATCTTAGTTCAAAAACTGGCTCGGCGAGCGTAGTAGCGCCCGCGAAGACGACAATAGGGGTTAGCGAACTTCTCGTCTATGCGTTAAGCGAGGCCAGCGGTAGGCCCGATTAGGGCCGCAACGGTGCCTTGGCTATCGTCCGCTCAGCTTTTCAATTGGGTCCGGGACGTGCCGCCATCCCTTTCACAAGCGTAGCGCGTTTAACGGCACGTTTGTGCGGAAACGGTCTCCCAATTTGCCTTGCCTTCGTCTGAACAGAGATGATTGTGCGGTTCATTGCGGCAGCCGCACGTACTGCAGAGGCCCCCGCATCTAGCAGGGCTTCCAGACGTGCAACATCTTCGGGCGTCCATAGACTTACGAAGGGTTTACGACGCATTTCATCAAAGCTGTGCGAGTTAAGCCACCCGTAGCGTGGCACATAGTAGTTCTCAAAATGTAGCTCACGTGGTGGTTGGCAGTAAAGTGCAAAGTTAGCGCCCAAAGTGGTGATCCGGAGAGAGCCATCCCGCAGGCCTCGCAGTACGTCTGATGCCAGGCGCATCAGCTCGGGGTTATCGTCCGCTCAGCTTTCCACCCGTTCGACAGGACAGGCGGCAAGGCTTAAGCCTTAAGACGAACGACCTTTAGAAAAATTAGAAACAACATCTTCCCCGCGCCCCGACTGAGTACCGGGCAGGAAATCCATCACCATGCCTACCGCAACTGAACGACCGAACCATCGCCCCCGTCGAGGCCTTCGACGCGAGGATGCCGCCGCATATATCGGGGTGAGCGCTTCGAAGTTCGACCAGCTTGTTACCGACAGCATCATGCCCAAGCCTGTCAGGCTGGGCGGCTGCGTGATCTGGGATATGAAGCGGCTCGACGCCGCTTTCGACGACCTCGTTACAGAGGTTGAGGTAAACCCTTGGGACGCTGTAGCTGCAGCATAGCCATGTCAGCCAGCCCTTCTTGCTCGGCTGCCTTGGTGTAGTTCTCGACCTCGGCAAGGGAGTCGTGGCCGGTCATGGCCGCGATCATGTGGACGGAACAGCCCGCCTGTGCCAGCCGGCGAGCTGCAGCCTTGCGCAGGGTATGAGGCGAAGCCTGTTCGGTTATGCCGGCACGCTTAGACCACGCGCTGAAAAGGTTGGAGAACGATTCGGGGGTGTACGCTCTGCCATCCTTTGTCCGCATGAAAGCTGGCGCACCGGCCGGCACCGCCGCGACCGCAAGAGCTTCCCGCAACATATCCGCGATGGGGATGACCAGCTGCTTCCCTGTCTTGATCTGGGTCAGCGCCAGCCGCCGCCCCGCGAAGTCGGTCGGGTCATAGGTCCCCACAATGTTCTTGGGGCTGAGCTTGACCACGTCGGACCGCCGTTGCGCCGTGCAGAGCAGGAGGGACAGGGCGAGGTACTGGCGGGTGCCCAAGGGGAACTTGGCGATGAAGGCTGACACGTCGGCCTCGCTGAACGTCCGGTAGCCCTTCTTTCCCAAGGGGGCCTCGGCCTTCTCGACGCCAAGGGTGGGGTTGTCCTCGCGATAGCCTCGCTGGACCGCGACCTTCATGAGCAGCTTCAGGACGCGGCGCACGCTGTTGCCAGCCTCGGGACCGCCAGCCTTAACCCTGCGGTCGATCATGCGCTCGACGTCGGCCCGGCGCATCTTCTTGACCGGGAAGGTGCCGACCTCAGCTTCCAGCTTGTCGAAGAGCCGGGTGTAATTCTTGATGGTGGTCGGCCCCAGTCTGCCGAAGTATTTCGAGGCTTTGTATTCGGCGACCAGCGCCGACATCGATCCCGGCAGCGGCGCGACCTTGGGGCCTTCCGTCTTACTGAGTCGCACCTTGCTGCCAGACTTCACGCCTGCGAGCTGCGAGGCTTCCAAGGCCGCGCCGTACGCGAGCATGAAGGTTGGGGTGTAGGGCAGGCCGGGCAGTGGCTGGCGCTTCACGCCTGCGCGGCGGAAGTAGAAGCGAGGCTTATTGTGTCGGTCGGTGAACGCCTGAACGTACTTTGGCAGCGAGCGCGGCATTGCAAATCGGTTCCCGTAAATGGAACCTAACCGTGACCTGTGGGATGACGACTGTCAAACCTTGGGGCGGTTTGACAATTTCCGACAATTAAGTGTGTGAGAGATCAGCACCTTAAGGGGAAAATGGTGCTCCCTAGCGGAATCGAACCGCTGTTTTCGCCGTGAGAGGGCAACGTCCTAACCGCTAGACGAAGGGAGCATTGAGGCAAGCAATAGCCAAGATGGATGGCGGTGGCAAGATGCCAAAAGGAGGTTTGATGGGAATAGAAGCGACGGCGTTGGATTTACGGTTCCTGCGCGAATTTCAGCGTGCCGGCCGGCTTCAGCGTCTTGGCGTCAAAGGTGCGGATCTCGGTGGCGTCGCCGACATCCAGCGTCAGCACCAGGCGGTCGCCGGCGACCGCCGTGGACAGGATTCTGGCACCTTTCGGCAGGGTCGCCGTGGTAGCTTGCGTCACGACGCTTCCCTCGGACTTGAAAAGGCGGTAGCCGATCACAACGAGCAGTGCGCCCACGCCCAGCGCAGTGGTCAGCCCGGCAATCAGCATCATCCGCCTGACCTTCGCCATCATGGCCGCGGTCGCTTCAGGGTTCGGATCGGGCGCAACAGGTTCAGTCATGCAAAACTCTTCTGATCAGGGCATACCCGCCACCAACGATGTCACGCTGGACGTCACGGTGCAGGGCGATGAGGGCTCGGTGCGGCTCGACCGCGTGCTGGCGGTGCGCAGTCCCGCGCTGTCGCGCTCGCGGCTGAAGGCGCTGATTCTGGCCGGGCAGGTCAGGATCGGCGCCGATGCCGTTCGCGACCCCGCTTATCATGTCACTGCGGGCGATACGATCACAATCGACGTGCCGCCGGCGGTCGCCGCCGAGCCGGAAGGCGAGGACATCGCGCTCGATATCGTGTTCGAGGACGAGGACATCATCGTCATCAACAAGCCGAAGGGGCTGGTGGTGCATCCCGCCGCCGGCCACGAGACCGGCACGCTGGTCAACGCGCTGATCGCCCATTGCGGCGCGATCCTGTCGGGGATCGGCGGCGTCAAGCGGCCGGGCATCGTGCACCGGCTCGACAAGGATACCACCGGCCTGATGGTGGTTGCCAAGAACGACCACGCGCACCAGTCGCTGTCCGCGCAGTTCGCCGACCACGGCCGCACCAACGAGATGCGGCGGGGCTACATGGCGTTTGCCTGGGGCGTGCCGAACCGGCAGCGCGGCACCGTGGAGGCGCCGATCGACCGCCATCCCTATGCCCGCGAGAAAATGGCGGTGCGCGATACCGGCCGCGAGGCGGTGACGCATTGGGAAGTGCAGCAGACCTTCGACGATCGCCACGGCCGGCCGGTCGCCAGCCTTCTGGCGTGCCAGCTCGAGACCGGCCGTACCCACCAGATTCGCGTCCATCTGGCGCATATCCAGCATCCGCTGATGGGCGATTCAGTGTATGGTCCGCATTTCAAGACCAAGAGCAATGCGCTGGGTCCCGTCAGCCAGAAGGCGCTGGCCGAACTCGATCGCCAGGCGCTGCACGCCTATCTGCTGGCCCTCGAACACCCGCGCAGTGGCGAGATTCTCGAATGGATTTCCGACCTGCCGCCCGACCTCGCCCGCCTGCGCGATGCCCTGGCGGTGACGGAATGACGCAGATGCATATATTAAATTGAGGTATTCCAATAAGTTATTTAAGTAACACGCGGACGTGACAGAAAGTTCACTTCCAATACGCCTGTAGTCAGGTGTATGTTGCGTCTGCGTTGAACATGCAACGTGGAACATCGCAGCAAGAGCGGCTTTAGTAACGCGCTCGCTGCCTGGCCCGCCGCTATCGGGGGCCTGAACGACTGGAGGGTGCTACCATGGCCCGTACAGCTACACTGCCGGTTCTCAACGGAGAATCCGGACTGTCCCGCTACCTGTCGGAAATCCGCAAATTTCCGATGCTGGAACCCCAGCAGGAATATATGTACGCCAAGTCCTGGCGCGAGCATGACGACCGCGACGCGGCGCATCATCTCGTGACCAGCCATTTGCGGCTCGTCGCCAAGATCGCGATGGGCTATCGCGGCTACGGCCTGCCGATCTCCGAGGTCGTCTCGGAAGGCAACGTCGGCCTGATGCAGGCGGTGAAGCGGTTCGAGCCCGAGAAGGGCTTCCGCCTCGCCACCTACGCCATGTGGTGGATCAAGGCATCGATTCAAGAGTACATCCTGCGCTCGTGGTCGCTCGTGAAGATGGGCACCACCGCGAACCAGAAAAAACTGTTCTTCAATTTGCGCAAGGCGAAGAGCAAGATCTCGGCGCTGGACGAGGGCGATATGCGCCCGGATCAGGTCAAGATCATTGCCAAGCGCCTCGGCGTCACCGAGCAGGACGTGGTCGACATGAACCGCCGCCTCGGCGGCGATGCGTCGCTCAACGCCCCGATCCGGGACGATGGCGAGGCCGGCGAATGGCAGGACTGGCTGGTCGACCATGCGCCGACGCAGGAAGCGGTGCTGGCCGAGCATGAGGAACTGGATCACCGCCGTCAGGCGCTGAACGGCGCGATCGGCGTGCTCAACCCGCGCGAGAAGCGTATCTTCGAGGCGCGTCGCCTGGCAGACGACCCGATGACGCTGGAGGATCTCGCCACGGAGTTCGGCGTCTCCCGCGAGCGCGTCCGCCAGATCGAGGTGCGTGCCTTCGAGAAGGTGCAGACCGCGGTCAAGGGCACCATCGCCCGCCAGGAGCAGGCGGCGATGGAAGCTGCCTACTGAGCGGATGGAATGTTAAGCGAAAAGCCGGCGGCAACGCCGGCTTTTTGCGTTTAGACCTGCGCCACCAGATGAAAGAAGCTGCCGGTGACATTGCGGCGTCGGCTTCCTGCGGCCACCGGCTCGCTGTCGTAGGCATCCGTTGCCAGCGCGAACGGCGCGTCGTCGCCCTGGTCGATAATCGTGGCGTAGTGGAATTCATGGCCGCGAAACGTCGCGCCGGTCTTGCCGAGACAACCGTCCGCAGCGAGTCGCGCTTCGCGATAGCCGAGGTGCATCTTGCGGGCCGCAAAGCTGGTGCGGACACTGAGCAAGCCGGCCATGCGATGTACGACGCCTTCCTTGTCGGTCAGTGTCTCGCCGAGCGTCATGTAGCCTCCGCATTCGCCATGCACCGGCCGCGTTTCGGCGAATTGCCGCAGTCCGCTCAGAAAGACGGCCGACGCCGCAAGCCGTCCGGCGTGCAGTTCCGGATAACCACCCGGCAGCCAGCAGATATCGCACTGCTCCGGCGGTGCTTCATTCGCCAGCGGCGAGAAGAACGAAATCTCGGCGCCGGCGCTGCGCCAGCCCGACAACAGATGCGGATAGATGAAGGAAAACGCCTGATCTCTGGCCATCGCGATGCGTCGTCCCGGCGGCGGCAATGCGGCTTGCGCAGATGGAGCCGCATCGGCGTTGGACGCCGAAGCCAGCGCGGCGATCGCATCAAGATCGACATGCTCGCTGACGAAGCCGGCCATCGCATCGAGCCGCGCGTCGAGGTCGGATGTCTCGCCCGCCTGCACGAGTCCGAGATGTCGCTCCGGCAAAACGATTCCCGGAGATTTCGGTAGGGCGCCGAGAATCGGAAGGCCCAAAGGCGCGATGCCCTCGGTCACCAGCCGCAGATGCCGCGCGCTGCCGACGCGGTTGAGAATCACCCCGGCGATGGTGACGCGCGGGTCGAATCCCAAGCACCCCCGAACGATGGCGCCGGCGGATTGCGATTGCCCGCTGACGTCGATCACCAGCACGACCGGCAGGCCGAGCGCGGCGGCGATATCGGCGGACGAGCCCGAGCGTCCGGTTGCCGCAGGCACGCCGTCGAACAGTCCCATCGAGGCCTCGCAGATCACCAATTCGGATTCGGCTGAGGCCTCACGCGCGAGCCGCGCGATCAGATCGGAACGCATCGCCCAACTGTCGAGATTGAGGCTGGGCCGTCCGCTCGCCGCGGCATGGAACGCGGGATCGATGTAATCCGGACCGCATTTGACGCCGCCGACGCGAAACCCCTTGTTACGCAGCGCGCGCAGCAGGCCGATCGTCACGGTGGTCTTGCCGCTGCCGGAACGCGGCGCGGCGATCATCAGGCCGCGGGCGGCATCGGGCATCATTTTTCTCCGCACGCGCTGGCGTGGTTGGGCCCGTCATACAGCACCTCGCCCGCTTGCTGAAGCACCTTCGCCGGCTGTATCATGCATGACCTGCGAGAGGCGTTGCTCGCCAATCTGTGGTTCCCGATGAGCGATGTTTCCGACCCGCCGAACCTGCGCCGCGGCTGGACCACCGGCACCTGCGCGACCGCGGCAACCCGCGCCGCCTACCAGGCGCTGCTGACCGGCGAATTTCCCGATCCGGTGGCGGTGCTGTTGCCCGGCGGCACGCGCCCGGCCTTTTCGCTGGCGATGCAGGAAAGCGGCGATGGCTTCGCCCGCGCCGGCATCGTCAAGGACGCCGGCGATGACCCCGATGTCACCCATGGCGCGCTGATCATCGCGACGGTGCGTCTTGGCGCACCCGGCCGCGGCATCCAGTTCCGCGCCGGCGACGGCGTCGGCACCGTGACGCGACCGGGATTGCCGCTGCCTCCCGGCGAACCCGCCATCAACCCGGTGCCGCGTGAGATGATGCGCACGGCGATCGCCGAGGTCGCCGCAGCGTGCGGCGGCGCGGGCGACGTGGTGGTGGAAATCTCCGTGCCCGGCGGGGCGAGGATCGCCGAGCGCACGCTGAACGGCCGGCTCGGCATCGTCGGCGGCATTTCGATCCTCGGCACGTCCGGCATCGTCGTGCCGTATTCCTGCGCGGCGTGGATCCATTCGATCTATCGCGGCATCGACGTCGCGCGCGCGATGGGCTTGCAGCATGTCGCGGGCTCGACCGGCAACACGTCCGAGCAGGCGGTGCAGAAGCTGCACGGCCTGCACGAGGTGGCGCTGATCGACATGGGCGATTTCGTCGGCGGCATGCTGAAATATCTGCGGCGAAATCCCGTCGCGCGCATCTCCATTGCCGGCGGCATGGGTAAGATGACCAAGCTCGGCCAGGGCATGCTCGACCTGCATTCGAAGCGCGGCGAGGTCGATCGCGACTGGCTGGCGCAACTGGCCAGCGCGGCCGACGGCACTGCCGAACTGGCTGATAGCATCCGCGCCGCCAACACCGCCAAGGATGCCTTCGAGATCGCCGACCGTGCCGGCATCCGGCTTGGCGGACGCGTCGCTGAAGCCGCGTGGATCACCGCCGCACATGTGCTGCGCGACTGCGATATCGAACTGGAAACCGTGATCTTCGATCGCGATGGCCAATTGCTGGCGCAAACGCCGTTCCGTCGGGTCTGCTAGTCGTCGCTGTTCGACACGTCGCGGAAGCGGCGGTGATAGTCGGCGTTATACAGAGCGCTGTCGCGAAAGCCGCTGGCGGTGAGCACGCGGCCGACGAAGATCAGCGCGGTGCGCTCAATCGGCGCTTTCGCCACCTCATCGACGATGCTGGAAAGCGTGCCGCGCACGATCTGCTGGTCTGGCCAGCTCGCGCGATAGACGATCGCGACCGGGCAATCGGCGCCGTATTGCGGCAGCAGCTCGGCGACGACCGTGTCCAGCGTATGGATCGAGAGGTGGATCGCCAGCGTCGCTCCGGTCTGCGCGAAGGTCGAGAGCTTCTCGCCGGGCGGCATCGACGAGGCGCGACCCGAGGTCCGCGTCAGCACCAGAGATTGCGCGACTTCCGGCAGCGTCAGTTCGCGGCCGAGCGCGGCGGCGGCGGCCGCAAATGACGGCACGCCGGGCGTGATCGTGTAGGGGATCTGCAGCGCGTCGAGCCGCCGCAATTGTTCGCCCATCGCGCTCCACACCGAGAGATCGCCGGAATGCAGCCGCGCCACGTCATGGCCGGCCGCCTGCGCGCGCGAAAACTCGGCGGCGATCTGGTCAAGGTCCAGCGAGGCCGTATCGACGATGCGGGCGTCCGGCGGGCACCAGGCCAGCAATTCCCTTGGCACCAGCGATCCCGCATAGAGGCAGACAGGGCAGTGCGCGATCAGGTCGCGGCCGCGCACGGTGATCAGATCGGGCGCGCCCGGGCCCGCGCCGATGAAATGCACGGTCATGATGGCTCTCCAGGATCCGGCAGCCGTGCGGCGATGGCGCAGGTGGCGTGGTCGCTGCTGATGCGCGGCACCACCAGCGTGGCGTCGGTGCCGGCGCCGGCCAGCGCGGCGGCTTCCGCGACCGAGGCCACGCCGAACAGTTCCTGCGCGCGGGCTGAATAGATTTGCGTGCGCGGCATCGCGGCGTTGAGCTGATCGCGCGACAGAAACACCAGCTCGATGCCGAGCAGGTCGGCGGCCTGCCGGATGCCCGGCTCGTCGCGCTTGTCCTCGATCGTGAACAATTTTCGCGCGCCGTGTTCGGGCAGATGCTGCGGCCATTCCGCCAGCGCCTGCGAAATCAGCCGGATCAGCACGTCGCCCGCGCACCCCTTGCGGCAGCCGATGCCAATGGCAATCATATCTGTCATGGCTTGATCACCGACCATTGCACCACCGGCATCGCCGCGCGCCAGCCGTGGAAGCCGCCGATCCTGTCGGCGCGCGCGAAATTGAACGATAGCAATTCACCGCCCAGCGCCGTGAAGCGGCGCGTCAGCTCGGCCTGGGTCTCGATCGTCACCGCATTGACCACCAGGCGACCGCGCGGCGCCAGCGCGGACCAGGCGGCATCGAGCACGCCGTCATTGGTCGCACCGCCGCCGACGAAGATGGCATCGGGCTGCGGCAGGCCGTGCAGGATGCCGGGTGCGGCACCTTCGACGATCTGCAGATCCGGCACGCCGAGCGCGAGCGCGTTGCGTTGGATGCGTGCAATGCGGGAGGGATCGCGTTCGATCGCGATGGCGCAGTTGGCGGGATCGGCCAGCATCCATTCGATCGAGACCGAGCCGGAGCCCGCGCCGATGTCCCACATCAATTCGCCGCGGCGCGGCGCCAGCACCGACAGCGTCACCGCGCGCATCTCGCGCCGGGTGATCTGGCCGTCATGTTCGAACCAGTCATCGGGCAGGCTGCCTACACGGGGGATGATACGCGCGCCGTGGTCAGCGACGACTTCCAGCGCGATGGTGTTCAGCGGATCGATGTCGCCCAACGCAAAGCCATCTGCCAAGGACTGGCGGATGCGCTGGCGCGGACCGCCGATGTTTTCCAGCACCGTCAGGATGGAGTGGCCCATGCCGCGCGCCTGCAGCAGGCCGGCGAGTTTGCCGGGGGTGGTGCCATCCCATGACAGTGCAAGGATGCGCGCGCCGGGCCGCAACTGCGGAATGATGCGCTCCAGCGGTCGGCCGTGCAGCGTCAGCAGCGCGCAATCCTGCTGCGCCCAGCCGAGTTTCGACGCCGCAAGGCTGAAGGCCGAGGCTGAGGGCAGGCAGAGCATTTCTTCGGCAGCAATATGCTGCATCAGCAGCGATCCGATGCCGTAGAAGAAAGGATCGCCGCTGGCGAGCACGCAGACAGGTTGGCCGCGTCGCGCCAGTATCCCGGGAAACGCCGCGTCAGGTGGCGAGGGCCAGGCCAGTCGTTCGCCCGGAAATTCGCCGGCCAGCGCCAGATGCCGCTTGCCGCCGACCACCAGGCAGGCTTGCGCCAGCAGGTTTCGTGCGGCAGGAGAGAGGCCTTCGAGGCCGTCTTCGCCAAGGCCGACGATCGACAGCCACGGGCGTGTGCTGGACGGGGTCACCGGCGGCTCCGTATTGGAAGGGCACGATGCGAATTCTGATACTTGGCGGCACCAGCGAAGCGCGCGCACTGGCGCAGCGCGTCGCCGGAGACGCGGCCTATCAGGCGACGCTGTCGCTGGCCGGCCGCACGCGCAATCCCTGGCTGCCGCCGATCCCGTTTCGCATCGGCGGATTCGGCGGCGTCGATGGCTTGCGCGACTATCTGGCCGCCGAGGCTATCGAGGCCGTGATCGATGCGACGCATCCCTTCGCCCTGCAGATGTCGGACAACGCCCGGCTGGCCTGTGCGACCGCGCAAATTCCGCTGGCCGCGCTGACGCGCCCGGAATGGGAGGCGCAGGCTGGCGACCGCTGGATCGTGGTCGACGATATCGATACCGCAGTCGAGGCATTGGGCGATGCGCCGCGACGCGTGCTGCTGACGCATGGCCGGCTGCGACTCGCGGCCTTCGCGCGCCGGCCGCAGCACGATTATCTGGTTCGTACCATCGACAGGCCGGACGACATCGAGATGCTGCCGCAGCACCGTTTGATCCTGGAGCGCGGGCCGTTCGACGGAGCCAGCGAACTGCGCTTGCTCGAGAATGAGCAGATTGACGTCATCGTCAGCAAGAACAGCGGTGGCGCCGCGACCTATCCGAAGATCGAGGCTGCGCGCGAACTCGGTATTTCCGTGGTGATGATCCGGCGACCAAAAGCCGATGCCGTCGCCGAATGTTTCGACGTCGAGGCGGTGATGGCCTGGCTCGCGGCTCATCGCGCGGCTCCGTAGCTGCGCGGCGTCAGCAGCCACGGCAATTTGTCGCCGCCGCGCGTGATCAGCCGGCTCTCGCTCGAACCAATCATCACCAGCGTGCTCATGTCGATGAGGCCGGGATCGGCATCGGCCAAGGTCGAAAGCGTAAGTCGCTCGTCGGGCCGTCCCACCGCGCGCGCGAAGGCCACCGGCGTGGTGGCGGCCTTGCGGCTTCGCAAAATGTCGAACGCCTCGAAGATGCGCGTCGGTCGCGCTTTCGAGGCGGGGTTGTACAGCGCGATGACGAAGTCGCCGTCGGAGGCGGCGATCAACCGACGCTCGATGATCGACCAGGGCTTCAAATTGTCCGAAAGCGAGATCGCGCAGAAATCATGACCGAGCGGCGCGCCCAGGCGTGCGGCGGCGGCATGCATCGCGCTGATGCCGGGCTGCACCTCAATGTCGAGATCGCGCCAGCCGGGTTCGCCGCTTTCGACCGCTTCCAGTACGGCCGCAGCCATCGCGAACACGCCGGGATCGCCGCCGGACACCACGGCGACGTCGCGGCCCTCGGCTGCGAGTTGGAGCGCATGGCGGGCGCGACGAATCTCATCGCGGTTGTCGCTGGCGTGGTGCTGCTGGTTGTCGCGCAATGCCAGGCGCGCGACATAGGGCGCGTAGCCGACGACATCGGTGACGCGCTCCAGCGTCGCGGTGGCTTCCGGGGTCAGCCAGTGCGCCGGGCCGGGCCCGAGGCCGACGATCTTCAACGAGCCTTGCCTGCTCATGGCCGGCGGCCGTTGCCGGGCACCAGCACCATCGCGAAATAGGGCGCCCTGTCGCCGGTGTGTTCTTTCAGCGGCATCACGATCTCGGCCGCCATCGTGCCGCGCTCGACATAGATCGCGCGCTCCATCAGACCGGCGTCGCGGATCGCGTCGCGCACCTTGGCAAAATTATTGCCGAGCTTCATCACCACGGCGGCGTCGCTCTCGCTGAGGCGTTTGGTCAGTGAAGCTGCGGACAGCGTGCCGGGCAGCACGGTGAGCACGTCGTCGCCCCAGGTGATCGGTGCGCCCGCGGTGGTCCAGCAGCCCGACATGCCGGTGACGCCGGGCACGACGGTTACGGCAAAGCGGTCCTTCAGCCGGATGTAGATGTGCATGAAGGAGCCGTAGAAGAACGGATCGCCTTCGCACAACAGCGCGACGTCGCGTCCGTCCAGCAGATGCGTGGTAATGGCGTCGGCGGCTTCTTCATAGAAAGTGCTGAGCGCAGCGTTATAGGCCGGCTCGGTGAACGGCAGTTCGGTGGTCACCGGATAGTAGAGCGGCAGTTCTTCGGACGACGCCGAGATCCATTGATCGGCGATGCCGCGGGCGTTGCCGCGACGGCCGGCTTTCGCGAAGTAGGCGACGACAGGGGCGGCTTGCAGATGGCGCACGGCCTTCACGGTCAGCAGTTCGGGATCGCCCGGTCCAAGGCCGATGCCATACAGCCGTCCGATGGGCGAAGCGGCGGTCATTCCGCTGCGCTCGCCAGCGCGTTGATGGTCGCCGCCGCCATCGCGCTGCCGCCGCGGCGTCCGCGCACCACGAGGCACGGCACGCGGCCGTCCTCGATCAGGGCTTCCTTGGATTCGGCCGCCCCGATAAACCCGACCGGCATGCCGACGATCGCGACCGGCGGGCTGACGCCTTCGTCGAGCATCTCGAACAGCCGATACAACGCCGTCGGCGCATTGCCGATCACGACGATGCTGCCGGCCAGACGCTCCCGCCACAGCTCCATCGCTGCGGCGGACCGCGTGGTGCCGAGCCTGGCGGCAAGCGCGGGCGTCGAGGGATCGTTCAGCGTGCAGATGACGTCGTTGTTGCGGGGCAACCTGGCCCGCGTGACGCCGTCGGCCAGCATGCGGGAATCGCACAGGATCGGCGCGCCGGCTTCGAGCGCGGTCGCGGCGACGCTGACGGCGCCGGGCGAGAAATGGATATCGCTGGCGACATCGACCATGCCGCAGGCGTGGATGATACGCACGGCAACGCGCTCCTCGATGCCCTGGAAGCGCGCTAGTTCGGCCTCGCTGCGGATCAGCGCAAAGGAGCGCCGGTAGATTTCCGCGCCGTCGCGGACGTAGTCATGGGTGTTCGACAAGCAGGCGTTCCTTGATAGGACGAAGGCGCCGGGACAATTCGGCTTCGACTTCGTCTGGCGACAGATGAACGGCGACTGGCGTATCTGCCGCGGTGCCGTTCTCGATCAGATCGTAACGGCCGGCATGGCCGACCAGCGTGAACTGCGCGCTTGATGCATGCGCGCAGCCTTTGGTGCAACCGGAGACGTGCAGCACGGTGCCGCCCGGCGCGAGGTCCGTGAACAGCTGGCTGAAGCGCGTGGCATCCGGCTGCACCGGCGTGGTGGCGCTGTTGCAGGATGGCGCGCCGGGGCAGGCGGCGACGTGCAGCCTTGCATCATCCGCCTTCAGGATGAAGCCGTCGTCGTGCAATTCGGCCAGCATCGCATCGGCGGCGTCGGCGGAGATGCCGACCACCAGGATCACGCGCCACGGCGTCAGCCGCAATCCGGTCGCACCATGCCGTGACGCCACGGTGGCGAGATGGTCGAGCGCGGCGCTGCCCATCCGGCCGAACGGCAAGGCAACGCCGAGATAGGCCATGCCGGAGATTTCATGACGGCCGATGACATGGCTGATCGCGACGTGGCGATCAGCGGGCGCCGGCGCATCCTGCATCGCCATATCGGCGGCTTCTGCGATCGCCGCGACCCCGAGCGATCGAACGAGATCGCGCATCCGGCGCGCCGGCGTCTGGTTGCGTAGATCGATAAAGGCTTGCGCCAGCCGCGCGGCACAGTCGACCAGTTGCGCCGGCTCGCAGGTGGCGATCGGCAAATCCTCGGCGTCGCCCAGCGCGATCAGGAAGCGCGGGCCTTGCGGCGTGGCGATGGCCGTCAGACGGATATCGGCGCTGACGCCGGTGAGCGGCAACGCGCCGCCGTCGTCGATCAGGAAGCCGAATTTGCCGGGCAGACGGTGCAGCGCGGTGTCGCTCGTCAGCCGCGCCTCCAGCGCTTTGGCGATCGGACGGATGTCGAGCACGGCTGCGGGATCGAGCCCGGCCAGCGGGCTGGCGGTCACATTGCGAACGGTCTCTGCTTCGGCACTGGCATCGAGAATGTGCAACCGTTCGAGCTCAGCGGTGAGGCCGGGCAGGGTGGCTTCGCCGACGCCGCGCAGTTGCAGATTGGCGCGGCTGGAGAGATCGATCAGGCCGTTGCCGAAACGGGTGGCGCAAGCTGCAATGGCGTGGGCGGTGGCGAGGTCGAGAATCCCGCCGGTCAGCCGCAGCCGCACTAGCAGTCCATCTCCGGTAAGCATCGGGCGCAGCGCGCCGGGGCACCAGCCGCGCGGCGCCGGCCGATTGGGTACTCCGCGCGCCAGTGGCGGCGTGAACATTGAAGTTGGTCCTGGGGTGTCGAAACGCTGCACCAGATCGCACCTTGTTTCCCGCCACGCGGTCAGCGCACGGGGCCCCGGCAGCTCGAAATCGCCGGCATTTACGGGCGGAATTGCCGCTCTGTCAATCGATCTGGACAGCCGCGGCGACAGCCGGGCCGTTTGCTTGACATCCCCGGAGGAGTCGGGTCACCGATGGATCGGTAGCGGTCGCTGCGGCACTCAGCCGGGCGCTGCTTGCCTCGATGGAACGACCGATCCCATGCGCTTCAGCTTCATCCACTCGGCCGATCTGCACATCGACAGTCCGCTCGCCGGTCTCGGCCTCAAGGACAAGGCCGTTGCCGAGCGTTTCGCGCAGGCCGGCCGCCGCGCGGTCGAGGCGCTGGTCGCCGAGACGATCCGCAGCGAGGCAAAATTCCTGATCGTCGCCGGCGATATTTTCGATGGCGACTGGCGCGACGTCACTACCGGATTGTTCTTCGTCCGCGCGATCGGCGAACTGCACCGCGCCGGCATCCCGACCATCATGGTCAAGGGCAATCATGATTCGGAAAGCGGCATGTCGCGCTCGCTGAGCTATCCCGACACGGTGCGCTTCTTCTCGTCGCGCAAGGCCGAGACTATCGAGTTGCCGGAGCACCGCGTGGCGCTGCATGGCCGCAGCTTTCCGAACCGTCTGGTGCCGGATGATTTCGTCGAAAGCTATCCGGCGCGCCGCGACGGCTGGCTCAACATCGGCGTGCTGCACACCTCGCTCGAAGGCTCGCGCGACCACAAGAGCTACGCGCCGTGCAGTGTCGCCGACCTGCGCCTGTTCGGTTACGACTATTGGGCGCTTGGCCACGTCCATGATGCGAAGATAGTGAGCGAGGATCCCTGGATCGTCTATCCCGGCAATCTGCAGGGCCGCAGCGTGCGTGAGACCGGCGCCAAGGGCGCGATGCGCGTCACCGTGGAGGATGGCCGTATAATCGCGGTGGAGCCGCTGGTGTTCGACGGTGCGCGCTGGGCGCATGAGACCGTCGATGTGTCGGGGGCCGACCGCGAGACCGACGTGCTGTCGCGGATCGAGGCGGCGCTGGATGCGCTGCACGGCCGCAGCGGCGGCCGCGCGCTGGCGGTGCGCGTCACGCTGTCCGGCGTGACGCCGCTGCATGGGCAATTGATGGCGCGGCGCGAGATGCTGCAGGACGAGGCGCGCGCGGTCGGCTTCCGCATCGCCGGGGATTGCTGGGTCGAGCAGCTCAAGCTGTCGACCATGGCGCCGTCGCGGCCCGCGGCCGCCTTGTCAGCCGCCGAAAGCCTCGACGTCGATGATCTGCTGGCTGCCGTTGCCGCCGATCCCGGCTTTGCGGACGCGCTGGCGGAAACGATGAAAAGTATCACCGACAAGCTGCCGCATGAATTACGAAAGGAACTGGAAGCCGATCCTGCGGCGTTGCAGCGTCTGGCGGACGATGCCCGCGCCTATCTGTCGGGAGCGATGACGTCGTGAGAATCGAAACCCTGACGCTGGAGCGCTACGGCATCTTCACCGACCGCGTGCTGTCGTTCCGGCCCGACGCGCCGCTGCATGTCGTGCTCGGCGCCAACGAGGCGGGCAAGACCTCGGCGCTGTCGGCGATCGGCGACCTGCTGTTCGGCTTCGGCGCGCGCACCGACTATGATTTCAGGCATGACAGCAAGACGCTGCGGATCGGCGGCGCGTTCCGCCATGCCGATGGCCGCACGCTTTCGGTGCGGCGGCGCAAGGGCAACAAGAATACGCTGGTCGATGCCGCCGATCAGCCGCTGCCCGATACGACGCTGGAGCCGTTTCTCGCTGGCATCACCCGCGACATTTTTGCCCGCGAGTTCGGCCTCACCGCGGAAGCGCTGCGACTTGGCGGCAATGAGTTGCTGCATGCCGGCGGCAGCCTCGCGGAAACCCTCGCGGCGGGATCGGCCGGCATGACGGCGCTGTCGCGCGTCCGCGATCGCCTGAAGAACGAGGCGGACGAGCTGTTCACGCCGCGCAAATCCGCCAGCCGACCGTTTTATGTCGCGGCCGATCGCCATGAAGCCGCCGAACGCGCGCTGCGCGACGCTGTGGTGACGCGCGAGGCGCTGGAGGATGTCGAGAAGGCCGTGACCGAAGCCGGCACGCGGCTCGACGCGCTGAAGGCCGAGCACGCGGCCTCCGGCAGCAACCTCGCACGCTGGCAGCGCACCTTGCGGGTTCGCTCCAAACTGGCGCGGCTCGACAGCGTGGCGCAGGAGTTGGCCGATCTGGCCGACATGCCGGAGGTCCCGGCACAGGTGATCGGGCCGTGGCGCGAGGCGCTGGCGGCCGATGCCGTGCTGAGCGATGACCTGGCCGCGCTCGATGCGGCGGACGCCGCCGACCACGACGCGATGGAAGACATGTCGGTCGACGAGGCAACGTTGGCCGCCGCGCCAGCTATCGATGCGCTGCGCGAGCGGCTCGGCGCCGTGCGCAAGGCGATGGAGGACCTGCCGCGCCGCCGCGAGGCGCGCCGCGCCGCGCAGGAGCAGCTCGACGCCGCCGCACATCGCCTCGGCCTGCCGTCGCATGTCGAATTGCTGGAGCGGTTGCCGACCGATCCAGCACTGGCCGCGGTCAAGGAACTGATCGAGCGCACCCGCCGCGCCGAGCAGGGCAGGGCCGAGGCGGAAGCCAAGCGCGCCCGCGTACTGCACGATATCGAAGGCCTCGCCGACGCCGCCGGCGCCCCGGCCGCGATCAGCGATCCCGAAGCCGCCCGGCAGCGGCTCGAAGCGCTGTCCGAACTTCCGACCCATGCCGACCGGCTGCGCCGCGAAACCTCGGCGCTGGCGATCGAGAAGAACAATCTGTCGGCACTGGCGACCGCGCTCGATCCGCGCGCCGGCGATATCGCCGACCTCGCGGGCCTGCCGCTGCCGGACCAAGCCAGCGTTGTGGCGCATGCCCGCGCGGCCGAATTGGCCGAGGCTGACCTCCGCAAGCTTGAAGACGCGAGAGCCATGGCCGACGCCGCGATCGAGGCGGCGGAGACGGAACTGCGGCGCCTGTCGGGCGATGGTACGGTTTCGACGCGCGGAGATTTGACCCTTGCGCGCAGCGCGCGCGACGCTGAGCTACAATCGCTGCAGAGCGTGTTGGACGGCGACGCCACCGAGCGCCGCCGTCTCTTCGGCGATGTCGAGCGTGCTTCGCAGAAAATCGACACGATCACCGACCGACTATTGACAGACACCGACCGCGCCGCGCGCCGCGAGGCGATGCAAGAGCGCCTCGATCAGAGCCGCCGCGAGCGCGACCGCGTGACTGCTGCGCTTGCCGCGTTGCAGCTGCGTCGCGCAGAAGCCGAGGCGGCGTGGCGCTCGCTGTGGCAATCGTCGGGCCTGCTGCCGCGCCGCCCGGCGGAGATGCTGCGCTGGCGCGAGCGCGTCGATCAATTGATCGGCCGGATCGGCCGGCTGGAAGAACAGCAGGCCGAACTTGACGCGCTCGCCGCGGCGCAGGAAGCGGGCAAGACTGCCGTGATCGCGCTGCTGGAGGCCATGGGCCGCGCGCCCGACCGCTCGCTGCCGGCTGACATTTTGTATCGTGAGGCGCGCAGCCGGCTCGACGAGCTGCAAAAGGCCTGGACCGATGCGCGCGCCCGCGCCGTAGCAAGGCAACGCGCCGAGCGCGATCTCGCCGAAGCGCAGCGCGCGCAAGATCAGGCGACCGCCGTGCTGGCCGAACAGGCCGGGCTGTGGCCCGCGGCGCTGGCCCCGATCGGTCTGCGCAAGGAGGCCTCGCCGGCCGAGGCCGAGGCCGCGCTGGCGGTCTGGCGATCTGTTCCGATGCCAAAATTGAGCTTCGAGCGCGAGGGTCGCAGCGTCGAGACCATCGAGGCCGACCTCCTTGCGTTTGATCGCGACGCGGCCGAATTGGCGGGGCGCCTGATGTCGGAGGCCGCAGGCGCTTCGGCGCAGGAATCGCTGGCGCGGCTGACCGGGCGCCTCGCCGAGACCCGGAGCGCGGCGGATGCCTGTCACCGCCTGCGCGAGGCGATGGCCCGGCGCGCGACGCAGCGCAAAGCCGCGATGAGCCGACGCCAGAGCGTAACGATGATGTTGGACGACGCCCGCGCCGCATTCGGCGCCGCCGATCTTGCCGCCCTTGTGGTGGCGATCGAGCGGTTGGCGCGTCGCCATGCGCTACAGACCGAAGGCGCGGCTTTGCGGCGCGAACTGCCGGAGATTGCCGACGGTCAGGATGAAGAGTTTCTGCGGGCCGAACAGCTCGGCCTCGACCTCGACGCCTTACCCAGTGAGATCGCGCGGGAAACCGTCCGGCAGAACGAAGTGCTGAAAGATTTCGAGCGCACTGCCGCCGAACTGCACCAGAAGCAGCGCGACTTCGAGGCGCTGGTGAAGGGGCGCGACGCGGCCGCTGCGGCGGCCGAACGTGCCGAATCGGCGGTCGAGCTTGTCTCCGTCGCGGAGCGCTGGTTGTTGCGCAGTGCGGCGGCCAAGCTGGCGTCCCTGGCGATCGAGCGGCACCGCGCGATGGTGCAGGACCCGCTGATCGAGCAGGCCAGCCGGCTGTTCGCGCTGGCAACGGGGCAGGCCTTTGCCGGGCTTGGCGTCGATTACGGCGAAGACGACCACCCGGTGCTGGTCGCGGTCCGCGCCGACGGCGAGCGCGTCGGCACCGGTGGCCTCAGCGAGGGCTCGCGCGACCAGCTGTTCCTGGCGCTACGGCTGGCGCTCTTGGAGCGGCGCACGCACCAGCCGCTGCCCTTCATCGGCGACGACTTGCTCACCAGCTTCGACGAGGCGCGCACGGTGGCGACGCTGTCGCTGCTGGCCGAGGCTGGCCGGCAGCGCCAGATCATCGTCTTCACGCACCACCAGCACGTCGCTGATCTCGCCAACGCCATCGACGGTCACGCGATCGACGTGATGCGGCTGTGAGCGTCACATCGCCAAGAACGAGCGGTTCCAGGTCGGGCTGATCAGCACTTCGTTGATGCAGACATGCGGCGGCATGCCGGCGATGAAGGCGATGGTGCGGCCGAGATCGGCGGGCTGCAGCATCCGCGCCATCACCTCGTCGCTGGGTGGCACCGGGCGGTTCTTCATGATCGGGGTGGCGACCTCGCCGGGCGACAGGCAGCAGGCGCGCAGGCCGTTGACGCATTCGTCCATGTTGAAGGAATGCGTCAGCGCCAGCACCGCATGCTTGGTCGCCGTATAGGCCGGGCCGGTCATCTTGGAGACGATGCGCCCGGCCCAGGACGCCACGTTGATGATGCAGCCGTCCTGCTGCGCGCGCATCGCCGGCAGCACCGCGCGCATGCAATACATCACGCCGTTGAGGTTGATATCGACGATCTCGTCCCAGCCGTCCTGCGTCACGTCGGCCCAACTGCGCTTCGGGACGTTGATTCCGGCGCTGTTGACCAACAGGTCGATGCGGCCGTGTCTGGCAAGAATCGCCTGTGCCACCTTGCCAACGTCGTCGGCATTGCTAACGTCGAGCGCCATCGCTTCCACTGGCCTGCCGTTGCGGCCGAGCTCGTCGGCGACGCCCTGCAGTACGTCGGCACGGCGGCCGGAAATGATCACGGTCCAGCCGTCGGCCAGCAGTGCTTCGGCGCCAGCGCGGCCGATCCCGGTGCCGCCGCCGGTCACCCAGGCGATCTTCTTGGTAGCGTCGTTCACGATAGTCTCCCTGATGGTTTCTTGATTCACCAGGGCAGTGTCGAATATCTAGAGCGCGGACGCCAGCCTCGGCGTGGCCGAGCTGTGGAGCTGGACCGGAGCGGCGAGGGCATTGCCCATCGATGCGGCGAGAAAGCCGCCGACCCGCTCCCGGCTCATCGGCTTGCCGAAATGGTAGCCCTGCATGAAGCGACAGCCCTGGCCGTGAAGAAATTCCGCCTGTTCGGCGGTCTCGACGCCTTCGACGATACATTCGAGTCCCAGGTTCCGGCACAGCCCGATGATCGTCGTTAGGATCAGGCGGGACGCGGTGTCGTACTCGATTTCGCTGATGAAGCTGCGGTCGATCTTGACCTTGTCGAGCGGCAATTCGCGGATACAGCTGAGGCTGGAGTAGCCGGTGCCGAAATCGTCGAGCGAGATGCGGGCGCCCAGTCGTTTCAACACGTTCAGTGCGATCGTGGCTTCGGCCATGTTGTGCATTACCGCGGTTTCGGTGATCTCGAAGTCGATCCGGCTGGGGTCAATGCCGCTGTGCTCCACGACGGAGATGATCTTCAGGATCGACAGCGGCGAGGCGATATCCAGCCTCGACAAATTGAAAGAGACGCGCATGTCGTCCGGCCAGGCCGCGGCACCCTCCAGGACCTTGCGCAGCAGCAGCGGTGTCAGCTGGCCGATCAGGCCCAGTCGCTCGGCGGCGACGATGAAGCTCATCGGGGGCACGTTGCCGAGCACCGGGCTGTTCCAGCGCGCCAGCGCCTCGAAGCTGACCGCCTCCGCACTGGAGCCATCGACGATGGGCTGATAGGCCACCCACAATTCGGATTCGAGATCGGCATTGAGCAGTGCCTGGTCGATCAGGCTGGCCTCGCGGATCGTGTTCTCGTGCTCGGCGGAAAAGCCGACCACGGTGCCGCGGCCGTGCTTCTTGGCGAAGAACAGGGCGTAGTCGGCGCGCTCGAACAGTTCGTCGGCGGTTCTCGCCGTGGTGGGATATTCGGCATAGCCGATCGTGCATCCGATCTTGACGATGACGCCGTCGAACTCGAACGGGACCATGAAAACCGCTGCCAGTTCGTCGCCGGCGTCCGCTGCCGTGTCAGGCGTTCTCAGGGGGGGAGCGATCATGACGAACTCATCGCCGCCGAGGCGGCCGAGAAACATGCTGGGGTGCAGGTGCGCGCGCAGACGGTCGCCCACGCTCCGCAGCAGCCGGTCCCCTGCGGGATGGCCGTGAACGTCGTTGATCTGCTTGAATCCGTCGAGATCGAGGATCGCGACGACAAGGCTGGTCGTGTCGCTCGCGGCGATCTGCTGGTTCAACTCGCTGAAGAAGCACCGGCGGTTGGGCAGCCCGGTAAGGCTGTCGATGTTGGAGTTGCGGAAATTGATGTCGCTCATCGCCTGCAACTCGGCCTGCCTGGATCGCAAGGCGTCCTCGGAAATGACACGCTTTTCGAAGTCGGCGTAGTTGGTGAGCAGCATGAACGTCACCGCGACCGAGACGATGAAGAAATTGATGGCGATCAACACCAGGATGACATGTCCGCTCGACAGCAGGAACACGGTGAACGGGATGACTACCAGGGTCATGACCAGCAGCGCCGCCGGTCGCAGGTGCATCAGGCAGAACCCGCAGCCGATCACGGTGGCGCCGGTAAAGAAAATCACCTGACCCTGCATATAGGCGTCGCCATAGGGGAACAGCCAGATGCTCCAGCTGACGAAACCGATCCCGAGAAGTCCGGCAAGCACGATGGTGCTTCGCAGCCGCCGGATCGCCTGATTCACGCTGGCGGTTCGACCATGCGAAAGCCACCACATCGCCATCCGCATCAGGCAGATCGCGTCGAGGCAGCCCGGCAGGTACAAGGTCAGCCAGTCCGGAGCCTTGCCGTAATGGGTGATCGCGACCGCCACGGTGTTGAAGACCACCAGGGCATACATGATCGGGACCTGCCGGCTGAATGCCGCCAGTTTGGCCTGCAACAGCTCGGGATTGCCGCTTGGCACGAGAACTGCGCTCTGTAGATAGTCGATAGTCGTGCGTAGCATTCTGCTATTCCGGTATCAGCGTTTCTCCTTTCATGCGTATTCGTGAATGCTTAACGGACACTTCTCGCCGTCACTAGTTATGCCTGCAGCGCAAGGCATACTTGCAAAGTCAGGCGCCGGACATTCGACTTCTGACCTTCAGATCGCATCGTTAGTGTGTGGTAAGTACGTTGGCACCTGAGGAACCAGATTTATGGTATTGAAGAACCGCTGGCAGGCGTCTCTGCTATGCAGCAGCGCCATGGACCCGGCCCAGTGATATGTACGATTTACGATATAGCGGGTCGCGTTGTGCATTCGAGAGTCTAACTTTCTCCCAGCAAATCCCGTCGTCTCTTTTCGGATTCTTCAGCATAACGTCGCAAAACATGGGCCTCGGTGAGCACGCCGATCACGCGACCGCGGTCCAGCGTGTCGAGCACGGCGAGCGACTCCGCTTCGGCACGGTCGAAGGCGGCGACCGCTTCCTGCACATTCCAGTTAGGCAGCAGCGTGAAGCCGCGACTGCGCAGGATCTGGCGCAGGGTGTCGTCGGGCTGGTTCTCCGGTGCATGTGCATCGGCGACCAGCACGATGCCGGCATAGCGTTCGTCGGCATCGATGGCGATCACCTGGGTCTTTGACCCCAGCGGAAACGTCTCGCGGAATTGCGCGATGCTGAGATCGGCATTCACCGTCGTCATGTCGGCGCGCATCATGCTGCGCACGGTGAGGTCGCGGATCCAGCCGACATCGGCGGCGCTGCGGATGGTCTCGCCGCGCAGATGCAAGCGCCAGGTCGCAAACGAATAGCCGAACAGCTCACGCGTGGTCTGCGTCGAGACGATCACTGCAATCAGCACGGCGGTGGTCAGCCACAAATTGCCGGTCGCCTCCAGCGCGATGAAGGTCATGGTCAGCGGGCCGCCGATGACCGCCGCCGACAGGGCGCTCATGCCGATCACCGCGTAAACGCTGATGTCGAGGTTCAAGGTCGGCAGCAGCGCGTTGGCGCCCGCGGCAAACAGATGGCCGCCGATCGCGCCCAGCAGCAAGGATGCGAAGAACAGACCGCCGCGAAAGCCGGAGCCGAGCGAGATGATCGAGGCCACCGTCTTCAGTGCGAACAGGGTGACCAACGCCGTGATTGGCGCGGTCATGCCGCTGTTGACATGCAGCGCGCCATGGCCGGAGGACAGTACTTCCGGCGTCACCAGCGCCAGCAGTCCAACCAGCAGGCCGCCGAGCGCGGGACGCAGCGGCGGCCACAACCTGATCTTTTGCAGCAGCGTGTCGCATTGCGCCACGCCGCGCATGATCCCGATGCCGAACAATGCGGCGATTAGCCCGAGCAGGGCCGCGACCGCGAGATCCTGGCCGGTGACCTCGCCGATCTGGCTGACGGAGATGCCGAGCGACAGCGGCGAGAACGCCCGCGTCGTCGCAAAGCCGGCGACGGCTGCGACGCCGATCGGTGTCAGGCTGGCGGCCGTATAACCGCCGATGATCAGCTCGAAGGCATAGAATGCGCCGGCCAATGGTGCCCCGAACGCGCCGGCGATGGCGGCGGCGGCGCCGCAGCCGACCATGATGCGCTGGTCGCTGCGCCGCAGATGCAGCGCGCGGCCGATCGAGGAGGCGACCCCGGAGGCGATCTGGGTGTATCCGGCCTCAAGCCCGACCGAGCCGCCGACGCCGCTCGACCACACCGTCTGCAGCGCCACGATGAGGCTGCCGCGGAACGACATGGCGCCGCCATGCAGCGCGTTGGCCTCGATCGGATCGATCTCGCGGCCGGGCCGCCAGCGCAGCAGAAGCAGCAAGGCGATACCGAGCAGCAGTCCGCCGAGCATCGGCACCAGGATGGCGCGGACCGGATCGATCCAGGTCTGGCTCGACAGGCGTTCGCCGGGCAGCAGGTTGAACAAAACGATGTGCATCATATTGACGGCACCACTCATCAAAGCCACCAGCATGCCGGCGATGCTGCCGATCAGGGCTGCGACGACGACCAGGCTGGTCTCGCGCGCCCGAACAAAGGTGCGCAGCCAGCGCGGCGCCTTGAGGTGGGATTCCGAACTGGGCATGGCGGAGGACTATGGGCGTGAGGGCAGGGAGCATGGTGACGTTGCACGATGCGTTGTACGTAACACGCACTGCGCAGGCTACCGGCAAAAGCGGGTAGGCCTATGCGAGGGATGTTGTTCGCAGCCGATAATGGTATGTCCTGGCTTCCATCCAGATGCGGCGGCCCCATGATCCACATCAGTTCCCTCAGCGGCCTTCCCGACGTGGCCGCCTCGCTCGGTCCGTTCGACATGCTGACGCTGCTGTCGCCCAGCGCCGAGGCGCGGGACTGGAGCGGGTTTTCGCAGGTGCGCCATCTCCGTCTTGCCTTTCACGACATCACGGTGCTGACGCCGGACCTGATTGCGCCGGATAAGGGGGTGCTGCAGGCGATCCTCGATTTCGGCCGCGATGGCCTGGCGGAGCGCTCGCTGCTGATCCACTGCTGGGCCGGGATCAGCCGCTCCAGCGCCGCCGCCTATGTGATCGCCTGCGACCGCAATCCGGGATTCGAGGACGAGATCGCCGACGAATTGCGACGCCGGTCGCCTGTCGTGACGCCGAACAAATTGATGGTGCATCTCGCGGACGAGCTGCTCGGCCGCGAGGGCAAGATGATCGACGCCATCGCTCGTATCGGCCGCGGCGCCGATGCGTTTGAAGGCGCGCCGTATCAATTGCCGCTGCAGTGGCCGTTGTCGTAGCCAGGATGGAGCGAAGCGCAATCCGGGGAAGCGCGTTTCAACGAGATCGTCGGCCCCGGATTTCGCAAGGGCTCATCCGGGCTACGGATCACCTCATCGCCGCGACGACACCCAGCAGAAATCCGATCTCGAACACCTGCTCGACCGCACCGAGCACGTCGCCGGTGTAGCCGCCGAGCATGTGGCGCGACCAGCGCGTGAGAACGAATGCCAGCGCCGCGCCGCACAGCAGCCCGACCAGAACGGCGGAGAGCGAAATCAACGCCAGCGGCAGCATTGCGAGCAGCACGACGACAAGCGCGAACCGTAATTCGCCGGAGCGTACCGGCGCTTCTGCGTAGCTGACTTTCATCGCCGCGGTGTTGCCGGCATAGCGCAGGCGGTTCATTACGAAGGCCGGCGCCGCGCGCGCCGCCGCATGGGCTGCGATCAGCGCTGCCGGACCCGCCCACATCGGCATGTCGGAAATCGCCGCGACGCGCAGCGCGACGCCAAGGCCGAGCGCCAGCGCGCCGTAGCTGCCGATCCGGCTGTCTTTCATGATCGCCATCCGCTTCTCGATCGTCCAGCCGCCGCCGAACGCGTCGGCGGTGTCGGCAAGGCCGTCCTCGTGCAGTGCGCTGGTGAGAATGATGCTGGCGGAGATTGCGAGCAGGGCGGCGATCACCGGGCTGACAAACTCGTTGGCGATCAGCAGTATCAGCGCCGATACAAGGCCGATGCCCAAGCCGACCACGGGAAAATACTTCATCGCCCGCGCCAGCCAGTCCGGCGCCGTCGCGCTCGCGGTGTCGCGCACCCGCACGATGGTGAGAAACCGGATCGCGTCGAGCAGCGAGTCGGGCAGGCGCATCAGATGTTTCCTGCGAGCACGTCCTGGAGATCGGCGACATCGGTGATCAGCCGTGCCGCCGCGCGCACCAATGGCACCGCCAGCATCGCGCCGGTGCCCTCGCCGAGCCGCAGGCCGAGGTCGAGCAGCGGCGTCGCGTCCAGCGCCGCCAGCGCGATGTCGTGGCCGCGTTCGGCCGAGCGGTGCGCGAACACGCAATAGCCGCGCGCTTCCGGGCACAGCCGGATCGCCAGCAGCGCCGCCGCGGTGGTGATGAAGCCATCGACGATCACCGGGCGGCGCTGCGACGCCGCACCCAGCACCGCGCCGGCCAGCATGGCGATCTCCAGCCCGCCGAACTCGCTGAGCACGTCGAGCGGCGCGGTGGCCTGGCTGCGCGCCGCGGCCTTGTGGATAGCGGCGCGCTTGCGTGCCATGCCGATATCGTCTTGTCCGGCGCCGACGCCGATGCAGTCGTCAAGGTCGGCCGGCGCCAGGCGATGCAGCAGCAGCGCGGAGGAGGCGGTGTTGCCGATTCCCATCTCGCCCAGCGCGACGATGTCGGCGCCGTTCCTGATCTCGCCGACCGCGATGCGGGCGCCGCGCGTCAGCGCGTCGGCCGCCTCCTGGGCCGTCATCGCCGGCTCGCGCGCGGCATTGGCCGTACCCAGGCGGATCTTGGCGTCGATCAACTGTGGGTGATGCGGCAACTCGGCCGCGACGCCGGAATCGACGACGCGGATCTCGACCCGGCTGGCGGTGGCGAAGGCATTGGCGGTGGCGCGGCCGGCCAGATAGGTCATCACCATCCCGACCGTCACCGCAGCGGGAAATTGCGAGACGCCTTCCTCGACCAGCCCGTGATCCGCGGCGAAAATCAGCAGCACCGCATTGTCGCCGCGCGGCTCGCCGGGATGCCGGATCTGGCCGAGCTGCAGCGCGAGTTCCTCGATTCGCCCGAGCGATCCCGGCGGCTTGGCCTTGCCGTCGATTCGCGCGCGGATCCCGGCCTCAGTCGCCGGATCGAGGGCGGCAATGGCGGGGGGCTGCCAGACAGGCTGGGAATCGGCGGTCATCATTCTGTTCCTTTACGCGACCCACCTGACGCAACACCGGCCGGCAGGTCAACCAAGGTTGACCCCAACGACCTCGCCCGGTAGCGTTGCGAATGATGGTCCTTCCGCGTGGAAGGTGAATAGGGAAGCCGGTGCGGGCGTTCGCGCTCTACTCCGGCGCTGCCCCCGCAACTGTAAGCGACGAGTCCTCGCCGGTGCCACTGGGAATGTCCCGGGAAGGCGGATGAGGGCAATGACCCGCGAGCCAGGAGACCTGCCATCGAAAACTGTGCTTTGGAGGCGTCGTCGGGGCGGGGTGCACCGGACGGGAGCGAGTTGACGGTCATGCCGTCGACGCGACCCAACAAAGCTCGCGGCCCCTTTGAGGGCACGATGGTGAGCCTATGATGGATCGCGACCCCGCCGATATTTTTGGCGAAACCTTGCTGGCCGAACCGCCGCGCGCACATGCGCCGGCCGGTTGCGTCGTGGTCAGCGTTTGTATCACCTGCAAATCTGCCGACGGCAACGCGGTGATCGGCCCGGAAATGTTCGACGCCGTGAAGGCGGCCTTGGGCGAGACGGAGGCCCGCGTGATGGTGCGGCCGGTGCAGTGCCTCGGTGTCTGCAAGCGGCCGGCGACGGTCGCCGTCACCAGTCCGGACGGCTACACTTTCCTGTTCGGCGACCTGCAGACCGAAACCGGCACCGCGGCGCTCTTGTCCTTCGTGCAGTCCTACCAGAAATCCGACTACGGCCTGGTGCCGTGGCGCGAGCGCGCCGACGTGCTGCGCAAGGGCATGGTGGCACGGGTGCCGCCGATGCGCTGGTCGCCCGATGACGGGCGCGCGCCGAAATGAGCGCGCTGGTCACCACACTGGTGCTGGGCGGCGCGCGGTCGGGCAAGTCGGCCTTTGCCGAGGCGCTGATCCACGACAGCAATTTTACCCGCGTGTACCTTGCCACGGCGACGCCCGGCGATGACGAGATGGCCGCGCGTATCGCGCAGCACCGCAAGCAGCGCGGCGACGGCTGGATTACCGTCGAGGAACCGCTGGCGCTGATCGATGCGCTGACCCGCGAGGCGACGCGCGGCCGCGCCGTGCTGGTCGATTGCCTGACGCTGTGGCTGTCCAACCTGATGTTCGCCGACCGCGACCCGGAAGTCGAAGCGCGCCGGCTGGTGCGCTTTCTCGGCGTGGCGCGCTATCCGATCGTGTTCGTCTCCAACGAAGTCGGCATGGGCCTGGTACCGGAGACGCCGCTCGGCCGCGCCTTCCGCGACGCCCAGGGCCGGCTCAACCAGATCGTCGCAGCGGCCGTGCCGCAAGTCGCCTTCATCGCAGCCGGGCTTCCGCTCTGGCTGAAAAATTCCCAGGAGTAATTCATGTCCCGCGTTCCCGTTACCGTCCTCACCGGCTTTCTCGGCGCCGGCAAGACCACGCTGCTGCGATCCTTGCTGACGCAGGCCGACGGCCGCCGCATCGCCGTGATCGTCAATGAATTCGGCGATGCCGGCTTCGACGGTGGCCTCGTCGAGGAATGCGCGGCCAATGCCTGCGCGCCTGGCGATATCGTCGAACTCACCAATGGCTGCATCTGCTGCACCGTGGCCGACGATTTCATCCCGACCATGGACAAATTGCTGTCGCGCGACATCCCGCTGGATGCGATTGTGATCGAGACATCGGGCCTCGCTTTGCCGCAGCCGCTGCTGAAGGCCTTTGCCTGGCCGGCGGTGAAGACCCGCGCCACCGTCGACGGCGTCGTCACCGTGGTCGATGCGCTGGCGCTATCGGAAGGCCGCGTCACGCTGGATGAGGATGCGGTCGCCGCTCAACGCGCTGCCGACGAAGGCATCGAGCATGATGATCCGATCGAGGAAGTGTTCGAGGACCAACTTGCTTGCGCCGATCTCGTCGTGCTGTCGAAGAGCGATCTGGTAACGGCCGAGCAGCTCGTTGAGATCGAGACCAAGCTGAAAGCTGTGCTGCGGCCCGGCGTCACCATCGTGCGCTCGAAGGGCGAGCTTGCGCCCGCGGTGCTGATCGGCCTCAACGCCGCCGCTGAGGACGACATGGCGGCGCGCGCCGGCCATCACGGCGAGGAGGAAGAGCACGACCACGATGATTTCGACAGCATCGTGGTGTTGCCCTCGGCCGCAGCGAGCGTCGATGCGATGCGCGCGCGCGTCAGCGAGGCTTTAGGCTTCGAGGGCGTATTGCGCGTCAAGGGCCACGCGCGGATCGCCGACAAGGCTGCGCCGATCGTCGTGCAGGCCGTCGGCAGCCGCGTCGAGCTGGCCTTCGCGCGCCCCGACGTGAAGCAGGCCGAGCATCTGGTGGTGATCGGGCTAAAGGGATTTGACGGCGACGCGGTGCGAAGGGCGTTGGCGTAGCGCTGTCGCCACCCTCCCCATTGCGGGGAGGGTGGCGCGTTGTGAGCGAAGCGAGCAAACGCGCCGGGTGGGGTAGCCACAAGCTCAGGAGCCAGCGGCTACCCCCGGCCTCCGCTTCGCTGCGGCCGACCCTCCCCGCAAGGGGGAGGGGCGGCCAATGGCTGTTGTGATAAACATTTGAATTGACCGCATGCACTTAAAGCTCGATCCCACTGGCGGCATTGACGACGGCGACGTCGCCCGCGATCTCGGGCAGGACACCGCCGACATCGTCGTGCTGTCGGCGGCCGACAGCGATCTGGCGTCGTTTCACGCCGCGCATGCGATGCTGCCGAAAGACTTCCCCAGCCTGCGGCTGACCAACCTGCTGGCGCTCGGCCATCCTGCCTCGGTCGATCTCTATGTCGAGCGCACGCTGGCGAAAGCCAGGATCGTCGTGCTGCGCATGCTCGGCGGCATCGGCTACTGGCCGCACGGTGTCGAGAGCCTGCGCTCTGATGCGCTGGCGCGCGGCGCGCAATTCATCTGCATCCCCGGCGAAATGTACTGGAACGCCGAACTCGCCGCACGCGGCACGGTCAACGATGAGACCACACAGGCGATGTGGCGCTATTGCAGCGAGGGCGGCGTCGACAATGCCCGGCTGGCGCTGCAACTCGCGGCGCACCAGATCGGCCATGGCGAGGCGCCGATGGCGGCGCGGCCGATGCCGTCGGCCGGCTTCTGGCCGAGCGAGCCGGTGCCGGACCATCGCCCCAACGCCGTCGTGATCTTCTACCGCGCGATCGTCGCCGGCGGCGACACCGCGGCGATCGGTGCGTTACGGCTGGCGCTCGAAGCGCGCGGGCTGAACGCCGTCTGCCTCTATGTCACCAGCCTGAAGGACGAGCGCTCCGCAGCCTTCCTGCGCGCCGCGCTTGCCGCGCATCCGGCCGATATCATCGTCAACGCCACGGCGTTCGCCACCGCCACCGCGCATGACGACGCCGGCGTGCTTTCGGCCTCGGGCTGTCCGATCCTGCAGGTCGCGCAGGCCGGCACCTCGCGCGCCGCCTGGGAGGCCTCGACCCGCGGGCTAACGCCGCGCGACCTCGCGATGCATGTCGTGCTGCCGGAGGTCGACGGCCGCATCTTCGCCAACGTGATTGCCTTCAAGGAACGCGGCGACAGCGATGGCGGTTTTGCGCCGGTGACGTTCCAGCCGGTGCCGGACCGCATCGACGCCACGGCCGATCTCGCCCACGCCTGGATCCGGCTACGCCGCGCCGAAGTACCCGAGCGACGGATTGCGCTGATCCTCGCCAACTATCCGAACCGCGACGGCCGGATCGCCAATGGCGTCGGCCTCGACACGCCGCAGAGCCTGATCGACGTGTTGGCGGCGATGCTCAGCGCCGGTTACGCGATCGATGAGGCACCGCTCGACGCCGCGGCGATGATGGGGCTGCTGCAACAGGGGCCGACCAATGCGCTGGCCGATCGTGCCGATCGCCGCGGCGGCGTGACGTGGTCGTTGGCCGACTATACGACCGCGTTTGCGACGCTGCCGCACACTGTGCGGCTGGCGGTCGAGGCGCGCTGGGGCATTGCCGACAGCGATCCGCATATCGTGGACGGCGCGTTCCGGCTGGGCCTGCATCGCTTCGGCAACGTGGTCGTCGGCGTGCAACCGGCGCGCGGCTACAATATCGATCCGAAGAGCACCTATCACGATCCCGACCTGGTGCCGCCGCATCATTATCTCGCGTTTTATCTCTGGCTCCGTCGCGAATTCGATACGCATGCCGTCGTGCATCTCGGCAAGCACGGCAATCTCGAATGGCTGCCGGGCAAGAGCGCCGGGCTATCCGCCGACTGTCTGCCGGACGCGGTGCTGGGCCCGCTGCCGCATCTCTATCCGTTCATCGTCAACGATCCGGGCGAAGGCATCCAGGCCAAGCGCCGCGGCTCTGCCGTGATCATCGACCATCTGACTCCGCCGATGACGCGCGCCGAACTGCACGACGATCTGGCGCGGCTGGAAAACCTGGTCGACGAATATGCGCTGGCGGCGGATCTCGATCCCAAGCGCGCGGGGGTGATCGCCGAGGATATTCTCTCGATGGCGCGGGCGCAGCGACTCGATGCCGATGTCAACGTGACGCGCGACACGCCGACCGGGGAGGCGTTGCGCGCGCTGGACGCGCATCTCTGCGACCTCAAGGAAATGCAGATCCGCGACGGCCTGCACATCTTCGGCCGCACGCCGCAGGACGCGGCGCGCAACGACCTGCTGGTCTCGATTGCTCGCCTGCCGCGCTCGGAGAGCAAGCCGCAGGATGCCTCGTTGCACCGCGCGATCGCCGGGGATCTGGGACTGGGCGCGTTCGATCCGCTGACGCGGGAATTGGCGGAGGATTACACCGGCCCACGCCCTGCCGTTCTAGCCGACATCAGCGAAGCGCTGTGGCGCACGACCGGAGATACGGTGGAGCGCATCGAAATGCTGGCTTTGCAGCTGGTCGCGAACGAAGCCGCTGCAGGCGAGGCCGCATTGTTAGGCGACGAATTTCTCACCACGTCGTCCCCGCGTAAGCGGGGACCCATAACCTCCGAAGCAGAAACTTTAACGAGGTTACTGCCACCGAGCGAGACGACGCCGACAGCGGCTATGGGTCCCCGCTTTCGCGGGGACCACGCGGAGTGTGTGATTTCTTCTGAGCGTTGGCCCGCAACATCCTCCGTGCTCGCCTGGATTTCTTCCACCCTCCGTCCTGCCATCGACGCGTCAGGCGCTGCCGAGATGTCGGCGTTTCTCGCCGGCCTCGATGGCCGTTTCATCCGGCCCGGTCCGTCCGGCGCGCCGACGCGCGGGCGGCCCGACGTGCTGCCCACGGGCCGCAACTTCTTCGCCGTCGATGTCCGCGCCGTGCCGACGCCGTCGGCGTGGCGGATCGGGCAGCTCGCGGCCGAGCGGCTGGTCGAAGCCTATTGGCAGGAGGCCGGCGAATGGCCGCGCGCGATCGCGCTGTCGGCCTGGGGCACCGCCAACATGCGTACCGGCGGCGATGACGTAGCGCAGGCGCTGGCGCTGATCGGCGCGCGGCCCGTGTGGGAAGACACTTCAGGCCGCGTCACCGGTTTTGCTATCACGCCGCTGTCGGAGCTGAAGCGCCCGCGCGTCGATGTCACGTTTCGCGTGTCCGGCCTGTTCCGCGATGCGTTCCCGACGCAGATGGACATCATTGGCTCGGCGGTCGCGGCGATCGCGCTGCTGAACGAACCTGACGAGGCCAATCCGATCGCGGCCAACGTTCGCACCCGTGCGCTCGCGCTGCAGGCCGGCGGTGCCAGCGCCGACATCGCACGCGAGCAGGCGACGCGGCGGGTGTTCGGCTCCAAGCCCGGCGCCTATGGCGCGGGACTGCAGGCGCTGATGGACGAGGGCGGCTGGGAAAAGCGCGGCGATCTCGCCGAGGTCTATCTCGACTGGGGCGGCTATGCCTATGGCAGCGGCACTGAGGGCGAGGCCGCGCGCGGCGAATTCGCCGAACAGCTCAAGGGGATCGATCTTGTCGCCCAGACGCAGGACAATCGCGAGCACGATATTCTGGATTCTGACGACTACTACCAGTTCATCGGAGGGCTTGCCGCCACCGTGCAGACCCTGCGCGGATCGGCGCCGCGGGTCAGCCATATCGACACCTCGCGCCCGGAGGCGCCGGTCGCGCGGCCGCTGTCTCACGAAATTTCCCGCGTGGTACGCGGCCGCGCCGCCAATCCGAAATGGATCGCCGGCGTGATGCGGCACGGCTACAAGGGCGCGTTCGAGATCGCCGCCACGGTGGACTACCTGTTCGGCTTTGCCGCCTCTACCGATGCGGTTGCCAACCACCATTTCGACCAGTTGTTTTCCGCCTATCTGGAGAACGACGACGTCCGCGACTTCATGCAAGACGCCAACCCGGAGGCGTTGCGCGAGACGGCCGCGCGCTTCACCGAGGCGATCCGCCGCGGAATGTGGACGCCGCGCTCCAACCGTGCCGCCGATCTGCTCGCCGAACTGACGCACAAGGAAATCGCATGACCGACGATGCCCACGACGACCAAGAGAATGCGAAGCACAAGCTCAAGGCGGCCAAGCACAAGGCCGCGCGCGACAAGATCATGGCCGGCAAGATCGGCGAGAAGGGCCTCTTGATCGTCCACACCGGCACCGGCAAGGGAAAGACCTCCGCCGCGCTCGGCATGGTGTTCCGTCATATCGGTCACGACATGCCGGTGGCGGTGGTGCAGTTCACCAAGTCGCCGGCCTGGGACACCGGCGAGGCGCGGCTCTTGGCCAGATTTCCCGAACTGGTGACGCTGCACATCATGGGCGAAGGCTTTACCTGGGAGACCCAAGACCGCGAGCGCGACATCGCCGCCGCGACCAAGGGCTGGGAGCGCGCCAAGGAACTGATCCGCGACGATCGCCACAACATGGTGCTGCTCGATGAGCTCAACATCGTGCTGCGCTACGACTATCTCGATTTGCAGGAGGTGCTGACCTTCCTGCGCGACGAGAAGCCGGCCGACAAGCACGTCGTCATCACCGGCCGCAACGCCAAGCCGGAGCTGATCGAGATGGCGGATCTGGTCACCGAAATGACGCTCATCAAGCACCCGTTCCGTGCCGGCGTGAAGGGCCAGAAGGGCGTGGAGTTTTGATGCAGCCCCTCACCGTCATTCCGGGGCGCTCCACAGCGACACCGTCGCTGGCGAGCGAACCCGGAACCTCGAAATGGGGCGCGCTGAACAACTCGGGATTCCGGGTTCGCGCCCGGCTGGCGCCGCTCGCGCCCCGAAATGACAGTTTGGGGCGGTTGGACACGAAGACGCTATGACATCCAACCCCACCCCTGCCGTCATGATCCAGGCCACCGGCTCCAACGCCGGCAAGTCGACGCTGGTCGCAGGATTGGCGCGGGCGCTGGTGCGGCGCGGGCTGAAGGTCGCGCCGTTCAAGCCGCAGAACATGTCGAACAACGCGGCGGTCGCCGTCGATGGCGGCGAGATCGGCCGCGCGCAGGCGGTGCAGGCGCGCGCCGCGCGGATGCCGCCGAGCGTGCACATGAACCCGGTGCTGCTGAAGCCGGAGACCGACACCGGCGCGCAGATCATCGTGCAGGGAAAACGCTGGGGCACGCTGCGGGCGAAGAATTATCTCGAGAAGAAAGCGGCCTTGCTGCCGGCAGTGCTGGAGAGCTTTGCGCGTCTCGCCCGCGAGGCCGACATCGTGCTGGTCGAGGGCGCCGGATCGCCGGCGGAGATCAATCTGCGCGCCGGCGATATCGCCAATATGGGCTTTGCCGAAGCCGCCAACGTGCCGGTGCTGCTCGCCGGCGATATCGACCGCGGTGGCGTCATCGCCAGCCTTGCTGGTACGCATCTGGTGCTGCAGCCGGAAGAGCGCGCACGGATCCACGGCTTCATCATCAACAAATTTCGCGGCGATCCTCGCTTGTTCGATAGTGGGCTCAGCGCGATCACGCGGCTGACCGGCTGGCCGTCGCTCGGTGTGGTGCCATGGCTGACGCAGGCGGCATGGTTGCCGGCCGAGGACGCCGTCGATCTCGACCGCACCCACGTCTCCACGGCGACGCGCATTATCGCGGTACCGGTGCTGGCGCGGATCGCCAATTTCGACGATCTCGATCCGCTCGGCATGGAGCCCGACGTCAAGCTCGTCTTCGTGCGGCCGGGCGAGCCGATCCCGGGTAATGCCGACGTGGTGATCCTGCCGGGCAGCAAATCCACTATCGGCGACCTCGCTTACTTGCGCGCGCAGGGCTGGGACATCGATATTGCGGCGCATGTCCGGCGCGGCGGCCATGTGCTCGGCCTGTGCGGCGGCTACCAGATGCTGGGCCGCGTGATCGCCGATCCCGACGGCGTCGATGGCGCGGCAGGAATGGTCGACGGACTTGGACTGCTCGACATGACGACCCTGATGAGTTCGGACAAGTCGACCACGCTGGTGTCCGGCACCCATGTCGCGACGGGTGCCGCGATCGAGGGCTACGAGATTCATCTCGGTCGCAGCGAAGGCGCCGACTGCGCGCGGCCGCTGCTGACCATCGATGGTCGGCCCGATGGCGCGATGTCGGCGAATGGCCGCGTCCAGGGCACCTATGTGCACGGGCTGTTCACCGGCGACGCGTTTCGCCGCGCGTGGCTGGCCCATCTCGGCATCGCCTCGGCATTGGCTTACAACACCCAGATCGAATCCGCGCTCGATGCGCTGGCCGATCATCTGGAAACGAATCTCGATATTGACGCGATCCTGAAGATCGCCCGCAGCCGTCAGAGCACCAGCGCCAGCGCGGCGTAGATCGCGGCCTGCATCGCGCAGGCGGCGACGAACAGTTTCAGCGCACGGTTGATATCGGCCGGCGTGGCCGCGCGTCCTTCCGCGTTGAGGAAGGGGTCGTTGACGGGTCCCTCGGCATAGTGACGCGGGCCGGCGAGCGCGATGCCGAGCGCGCCGGCCATCGCACTTTCCGGCCAGCCGGCATTGGGCGAGCGATGCTTTGGCGCATCGCGGAACATGATCATCTTCGAATGCGCCATCGTGCCGCCGACCAGCGGCGCGACGACGACGAACAGCAGGCCGGACAGCCGCGCCGGAATGATATTGACGAGATCGTCGAGCCGCGCCGCCGCCCAGCCGAACTGCTCATAGCGTTCGCTGCGATGGCCGATCATCGAATCCGCGGTGTTGATTGCCTTGTAGGCGATCAGGCCGGGCAGGCCGAACACCGCCAGCCAGAAGATCGGCGCGGCGATGCCGTCTGAGAAATTCTCCGCCGTTGACTCGATCGCGGCGCGCGCCACGCCGGCCTCGTCGAGCCGGGCGGGATCGCGGCCGACGATCATCGATACCGCTTGGCGTGCCGCCGCCAGCCCCCCTTCGGCAAAGGCGTCGCGGACGCGGGCAACGTGCTGGTACAGGCTGCGCTGCGCCAGCAGCACCGAGGCGAGAAAGCCTTCGATCAGGATACCGATCCAGTGGTCCGGCAGCACCAGTTCGATCAGCAGGCCGGCGATCGCCGCGCCGATCACCAGCCACAGCACGGCGCCGACGCCGGCGATCTTGCGGTCGCGAGCCGACCATTCCGCGACATTAAGCGTGCGTTCCAGGACGTCGATGGCCTGGCCGATCCACGCCACGGGATGCGGCAGGCGTCGCCAGAGCCAGTCGGGATCGCCGATCGCGGCATCGAACAGGATGGCGACGACGGTGATCCACAGTGCGTGTTCGGTGATCAGCATCTCAGCGCTCCACGCGCGCGAGTTCGGCCGCCAGCCGGTCGAGCGCCTCGGCGATCATCGGCCCGCCGCAGTTGATCAGTTTCTCGGGAATCACCAGCCGCTTCGAGGCGGGATAAAAACGCTCCAGCGCCGGATGCAGCAGCAGGGCGCGGCCTTCGTCCTCGGCAAAGCTGCTGTCTTCCGAGAGCAGCAGATAGTCCGGCCTGAGGCTGACGATCGCCTCTAGCGAGGCGAAGCCGCCGGTGCGCAGGCCCATCTCCTTTGCCGCGCTGCTCAGCCCGACGGCGCCGAGCAGTGCGCCCGTCAGACTGTCGCTACCCGACACCCAGCCGCGCCGCGACAGCGCCAGCACGCGAAACGCCTTGCGCGCTGCAACCGCACGCGTGCGCGCGATGGCGGCCTCCAGCTTCGCCACTTCGGCCGCGGCGCGGTCGGGATGGCCGGCGATGTCGCCCATCCGTACGATCTGCTTCTTCACGTCCTCCATCGAGCGCGGCACGTCGAATTCCACGACCCGCAGGCCTTTCTCCTTCAGCAGCTCGCGCGTCGCTCGCTTGGTGTAGCGGCCGGCGACGACGATGTCGGGCTTCAACACCAGCACGTCCTCGGCCTCGCCGGACAGTTTGGGAAACTGCGCGGCCTTCTCGGCATCCCAGGAACGCGCGGCGTCGCGGGCATAGGGGCTGAGGCCCAGAATCTGTCCGGGGTCGGCCAGCGTCATCAGCAACTGGTCGGTGCACAGGTTGATCGAGGCGAGGTGCGGCAGCTCGGCGGCATGCGCCGTGCCCGCCAGCATCATCCACAAAGCGGCGATCAGGCTCTCGCACTTTCGTTTCGATAATGGCATGAAGCGGCCATGAATCATGGCGGCGATCTCACCGAAGCAATGGCGCGCTATGGCGGCGAAGCCGCAGACTGGCTCGACTTGTCGACCGGAATCAACCCCTGGGCCTATCCGTTCGGCGACATCGCCGACGCGGCCTGGCGCCGGCTGCCGTCGCAGGCCGACGGTCAGGCGCTGCTCGCTGCCGCGCGACACGCCTATCGCGTGCCGGACGGTGTCGATCTGGTCGCCGCACCCGGCACCCAGGCGCTGATCCAGTGGCTGCCGCATCTCGCCGCCAACGGGCCGGTTGCCATCGTCGGCCCGACCTATAATGAGCACGCGCCGGCATGGCAGAACGCCGGCCACGAGGTGATCGCGATCTCCGACCTCGCCGCACTGCCCGACGAGGCCGTGCATGTCGTGATCGTCAATCCCAACAATCCCGACGGCCGCATCGCGGACCATGCGACGCTCGCCGCCGTTGCCGCAAAACTGCATCAGCGCGGCGGCTGGCTGCTGGTCGACGAGGCCTTTGCCGACGTCGATCCGGCTATCGGCGCGGCGGTTCTGTGCGAAAAGCTCCCGGTGGTCATCCTGCGCTCGTTCGGAAAGTTCTATGGTCTCGGGGGCCTGCGGCTCGGCTTCGCCATCGCCGCGCCCGAGACGATCAAGCGCATCGCCGCAGTGCTGGGGGCGTGGGCGGTGTCCGGCCCGGCCCTGCAGGTCGGCGCGCGCGCGCTCGGCGACGACGCATGGGGTGAGCACATGCGCGCGCAACTCATCGAGCACGCGACCCGGCTCGATTTCATCCTGACGCAGGCCGGCGGCAAGGTGATCGGCGGCACCTCGCTGTTTCGCTTCGTCCGCCATCCGGATGCCAGGTACCTGCATGTCCAGCTCGCCCGACAGCGCGTCTGGGTCCGCAAGTTCGACTGGGCCAGCGACCATCTGCGCTTCGGCCTGCCGGCCAATGATGCCGCGCTGGGGCGTCTGGCGGATGCTCTGTCCACGCACGACTAGCGGCATCGCTCAGACTCCCGCCCAAGGCAGGATGACGGTCTCGTTCCGATAGTCGGCGCGAAACGCGACGACGCGGAACACGTCGGCCATCACCTCGTCCGACAACGCCTGCGCCGGCGCGCCATCCGCGACAAGGCGGCCTTGCGACATCACCAGCACCGTATCGGCAAAGCGCGCGGCAAGGCCGAGGTCGTGCGTCACCACGATGACCAGCACGCCGCCGTCGGCGACATCGCGAAGATTTTTCATGACGTCGAGTTGGTAGCGCGGATCGAGCGAGGCGGTCGGCTCGTCGGCCAGCACGATCGGCGCCTCCACCGCCAGCACCCGCGCCAGCGCGACGCGGCTGCGCTCGCCGCCGGACAGTTCGGTGACGCGGCGCGCGGCGAAGCCGGTGACGTCGGTGGCCCGCATCGCGCGTTGCACGGCAGCCTCATCGGCTGGCGACAGCCGCGCCGGATTGGTGGCGCCGTGCGGATAGCGGCCGAGCGCCACGACGTCCTTCACCTCCAGCGGCCAATGCACGACGTGGCCCTGCGGCAGATAGCCGAAGCGCTTGGCGCGCTCGCGCAGCGAGAGTTTGGCGAGATCGTCGCCGGCGACATGGATTGCACCGGTCGAAGGCTGCAGGCCGGCGAGCGCGCGCAGCAGTGTGGTCTTGCCGGCGCCGTTGGGGCCGATCAGCGCGACGAGGTGTTTCGGCTGCAGCGCCAGCGATACGTCACGCAGGATGGCGCGGCCGGACAAGGTAACGCCGAGGTTCCGGGCGGTGAGCAGCGCGGTCATGCGACGCCTCCGCCGAGCGCGCGGCGTTCACGCAGGATCAGATAGAGGAAGAACGGCACGCCGATGATCGAGGTCAGCACGCCGACCTTGATATCAGTAGTGGAAGGAATGATCCGTACCGCGATGTCGGCGGCGAGCAGCAACGCCGCACCCGCCAGCGCGCTGGGCACCAGCAGCCGGCCGGGATCGTGGCCGATCAGGGGACGCATCAGATGCGGCGCGACCAGGCCGATGAAGCCGATCGTGCCGGCGACCGCGACGGCGCCGCCGACGCCGAGCGCAACGCCGGCGATCACCAGCAGCCTGAGACGGCCGACATCGACGCCGAGGCTCTGCGCGGTTTCTTCGCCCAGGCTGAGCGCGCGGAACGCGCTGCGCTGGGTCATCAGCAGGATGCCGCCGGCCACTATGAAAGGCAGCGCCAGTTCGACGTGGCGAAAGCTGCGGTCCTCCAGCGAGCCGAGCAGCCAGAATGCAATCTCCAGCGCGGCAAACGGATTCGACGACAGGTTCATCACCAGCGCGGTCGCCGCACCTGCAAGGCTGGAGATCGCGAGGCCGGCAAGGATCAGCAACAGTAGTCCTGCGCTGCGGCCGGCGATGCCGAGCAGCACGAATACCGAGACAAAGGCCATCGTGATGCCGGCGACCGGCAGCGCCCAGGAGCGTACATCGGCCAAGCCCAGCGCGATCATCAACACCGCGCCGAAGGCGGCCGATTGCGGCGCGCCGAACAAAGACGGCGACGCCAGCGGATTGCGCAGCAGTCCCTGCAGCGCCGCACCGGACAGGCCGAGAATGGCGCCGATAGCGAGGGCCAGAATGGCGCGGGGCAGGCGGATCTCGCGCACGATGGTCTGCTGCACGTCGCTGCCGCCACCGAACAGCGCGTCGAGCACGGTGAGCGGCGACATTTTTACGGGGCCGGTGCCGAGCGAGCCCAGCGCCAGCAGCACGACGAGCCCGAGGAGGGCGATGGTAACAAAAGTCCGGCGCTGCGGAGAAATCGACGTCACCATGTGGCGTTGAGCCCGGCATAGGCGGCGGGACCCGTGGTGCCGAAGTTCAGCACTTCCTGATAGCGTTCGTTGAGCAGGTTCTCGCCGCGGGAAAACACCTTCCAGTTCGCGTCGAGCCGGTACTCGCTGTAGAGGTCGACGCGGGTATAGGCATCGACCTGGCCGACCTGGTTGGCGCTGGAAAAGCGCTTCGACACGGTGGTGACGCGCGGCTCGATCATCCATTTGTCCGTTGGCGTGATAGTCAGTGCGAAGCGCGCGAAATTCTTCGGCCGCCGCGCCAGCACTGCGCCGGTGGATAGGTCCGTGGCGTGAAGATAGGTGTAGGCGGCGTTGAACTTCATCAGGCCGGGCAACAGGATGACATCGGCGCCGACCTCCAGCCCGCTGGTTTCGGCGCGCGCGACGTTGACATAGTAACCGTTCGGCCGCGAGGCGTCGCTGACAAAGTTGATCAGATTGTTGAGGTCGTTGGCGAAGCCGGTAACGGAGAGAACCACCCGGCCGCCGAGCAGGCTCTGGTCGATGCCGGCGTCATAGCCGAAGCTGGTTTCTGGCGTCAGCGACGTGTTGCCATACTGCCGGTCGTAAAGCTGGAACAGGGTCGGCGCCTTGGCGCCGGTGCCGGCGCTGGCGTGGAATTTGGTGCCGGTCTCGCGGATCGCATAGGCCGCGGTCGCGCGCCAGGTCTCGAAGCGGGCGACATCCACCACATCGTCGACCCGGCCGCCCAGCGAGACGGTGAGCCGTTCGCCGATCGGCACCGACCACAGCGCGAACAGCGAGTTGGTATCCTGACGTCTGTCGAGGGCCGGCGTCTGCGCGCCGGGGATCGGCAGGAGGGCCGTGGTGGAGGTCTGCGCGGTCTCGGCCTGCGTCTTGGCGCCGGCGATCAGCGTGCCGAAGGCGCCGAGCTTCAGCGTCGCCTGGTACTCTGCGCCCAGGCTGTTGCCATTGTAGTCGGAGATCGTCGAGGTCGTATTTCGTGGCAACGTGTTGGTGCGGTAGGTCACGTCGTTGAACGAACGCTCGGTGTGGGTGTTCGACACGGTGACGGCGTGCGTGAGTACCCCGCCGAATGAGTCGATGGTCGCTCGCCCGTAGATGGTTTCCAGCAGCCGCGTCGCGGCGGATGGCGTGTCGGGAAACGTGCCGCTAGCGGCATCATAGGCCGAGCGGGTGAACGACGAGACGATGCCGGATTCCAGCCGGAGGCCTTCGCCGGCATCATAGCCGAGGCGGGCCGAGCCGCCGACGCGGTCAAAGCTGTCGCTCTCCATATTGGGGAAGCGCGCTTCGAGTGCGGGGATGCGATAGCCGTAGCGCGAGAAGCCGTTGCTGTGCTGGCCGCCGCCGGTGAAGGCGTAGGACCATGGCCCGCTCGAGCCGGTCAGCGAGCCCTGGGTCACTGCGGTCCCGTAGCTGCCGGCCTCGGTGCGGACATTGACCTGCGCGGGCCCGGCGCCTTTTCTGGTGATGATGTTGATGACGCCGGTCATGGCGTCGGAGCCGTACAGCGCGCTCTGCGGTCCTTTCAGCACCTCGATGCGTTCGACGGCAGAGGGCGTGAACATCGCGAATTCGAAATCGCCGGAGGCAGCGGTGGGATCGTTGACGCGGATGCCGTCGATCATCACCAGCGCCTGGCCGCTGTTGCCGCCGCGGATGCGTACATTGGCGGTGCCGCCGGGGCCGCCATTCTCGGAGATGTCGAGACCCGGCACGGTGCGCAGTGCATCGACCAGCGAGCCCGGATTGCTGGTGGCAATGGTCTCGCCGGAGACGACACTGATCGAACTGCCGGTCTGGCTGAGCGGCACCGGGGTGCGATCGGCGGTGACCACGAGTTCGGGGAGCTGTTGCGAGTTCGACTGCGCGCGCGCGGCACTGGTGCCGGCGCAGAATGCCAATATAGCTGCCGTGCCGGCAGCAAGATTCCGGATAGCCATCGATAACCCCTTCCGTCGACCCACCGTCGAACGAGTTGAAACTCGTCAGCGGCCGGTCTCCTGGCTCGCGGTCGTCTCTCGATCCGCCTTCCCAGACCTGCTCAGGTCCAGTGGCGTCGTGGATCGAAAATGGCCGCTTACAGTTGCGGGGGCAGCCGCGGAATAGGGGAGTAATCCCCGCACCGCATTCCCGTTTCACCTCCTTGCGGGAGGCACCGATGACGGATCACAGGAAGCACAGCGCCGGGAAGCGTGCAACCGTCCAGGTCGAAGGCGCTCAGTGTCAAAGGCGCTCAGACCGGCGGCCAGCTGCGCATCGTCATGTCGGCGATGCGGCGCAACTGCGCGTGGTCGGCGCCGCCGGCGGCCTGCACCGCCATGCCCTGCAGCATCGCGGAAATGTAGCGCGCCAGATCGGCGGCGTCGGCGCCCTCCGGCAGATCGCCTTCGGCGAGCGCGCGCGCAAAGCGCTGGCGCAAATCGCTTTCGCCCTTGGCGCGGCGGGCCATCAATTCCTGCTTGATCGTCTCGGCGGCGTCGCCGCAGCTCAGCGCGCCCTGCACGGCAAGGCAGCCCGGCGGGTGCGCGGGGTTGGTTAGCGCGTCGGCGGCCTCGTACAACACATGCGAGACGACCTCGCGCGCCGTCGGCTTGGTCAGCGCGACCTGGAAATAGCCGCCGGGGCCATCGACATAGCGGTCGAGCGCCTTGCGAAACAGCTCTTCCTTGTTGCCGAAGGCGGCATACAGGCTGGGCTTGGTGATGCCCATCGCCTCGGTCAGGTCGGCCATCGACGCGCCCTCATAGCCCTTGCGCCAGAAAACCTGCAGGGCGAGGTCGAGTGCCTGTTCGCAACTGAATTCGCGCGGGCGGCCCATGATGGCCATGTGACGATGCCTCCAGAATAGATCTAACGAGTTTCGTACCTTTCGTTAGATATGTCTCTTGACAGCGGAAGTCGATCCCCCATCTATACCGAACGTTACGGATGTGTGCGGTGCAGCATAGCGCCAAGTCATCTTACCCGAATACCGGGCTCAAACGAGTCCAAGGCTTGATGGGATTCGCCATGACCCAGAATATCGCCCGCAAGATCCTGATCGGCACCGGGATCGCCCTGGTCGCCGTGACCATCGGCGGCAGCGCCGCGCTGATCAATCTGTCCAGCTATGCGGCGCAGGCGGAGACCGCCGCGGCTGTTCCGCCTGCCGTGTCGGCCTCCGTCGCCGTGGTCGCCGCCCGCGCGACGGCCCCCTCCGACGCGTTTTCCGGCCGGCTCGAGGCCGTGGAGCGGGTCGAGATACGCTCCCGCGTCGCCGGCGCAATCCAGGAAATTCACTTTCGCGAGGGCGCGCTGGTCAAGAAGGGCGACCTCCTGGTGCTGATCGACCCCGGCCTCTTCGCCGCCGACGTGGCGCGGGCCGACGGCCAGGTCGCCGCCGCCCGCGCCCGGCTGGTGCTGACCAAGAACGAATTCGACCGCGGCCAGCAGCTCAACGATTCGCGCTGGATCTCGCAGAAGGACCTCGACAGCCGCATCAACGGTTTTCGCGAGGCGGAGGCCAACCTGAAGGCGGCTGAAGCCGCGCTGCAGACCGCCAGGCTCAATCTCGGCTATACCGAGATCCGTGCGCCGGTTGCCGGCCGCGTCGGCAAGATCGAAACCACCGTGGGAAATCTGATCGCGGCAGGGCCCGGCGCGGAGGTGCTGACCACGCTGGTGTCGATCAATCCGATCTATGCCAGCTTCAACGCCGACGAGCAGGTGGTGACGCGCGCGCTGAAGACGCTGGTGGACGACAAGACCCCGGCGGATATCGACCGCATTCCGGTCCAGATGGTCACCGGCGCGTCGGACAAATCGATTAAGGGCCACATGCAGTTCATCGACAATCAGGTCGATGCGAAAAGTGGCACCGTGCGGGTCCGCGCCCAGTTCGACAATGCTGACGGAAGGCTGATGCCGGGCCAGTTCGCGCGGCTGTCGATGGGCCAGCCGAAGCCCGAGCAGACCCTGCTGGTTTCTGAGCGTGCGGTCGGCACCGACCAGAACAAGAAGTTCGTGATGGTGGTCGACGACAAGGACAGGGCGGAATACCGCGAGGTCACGCTCGGCGTCTCGGTCGAAGGCCTGCGCGTGGTGCTCGGCGGGCTGAAAGCCGGCGAGCGGATCGTCGTCAACGGCCTGCAGCGGGTGCGTCCGGGCGTGCAGATCAAGCCGGAAATGGTGGCGATGGACTCAGCCCATCTGGAGCAGGCCAAGACCGCCGTCGCGGCGCGCTGATTATTTCACCCTCCCCCTCCAGGGGAGGGTGAAGAACTGCGACGCCATTCCAGCGACCCGTCAATCGTGCCGGCACCAGTGCCTGCTATGCGCGCTGCCATTGAAAAGATGACACCATGAACTTCTCCCGATTCTTCATTGATCGCCCGATCTTTGCCGGCGTGCTGTCGACGCTGATCTTCCTGGCGGGCCTGTTGTCGATGCCGGTGCTGCCGATCTCGGAATATCCCGAGGTGGCGCCGCCGACCGTGGTGGTGCGCGCGACCTATCCCGGCGCCAACCCGAAAGTCATTGCGGAAACCGTGGCGACGCCGATCGAGGAGCAGATCAACGGCGTCGAGGGCATGCTCTATATGAGCAGCCAGGCGACCACCGACGGGTTGATGACGCTGAACGTCACGTTCCGGCTCGGCACCGATCCCGACAAGGCGCAGCAGCTGGTGCAGAACCGCGTGTCGCGGGCCGAGCCGCGGCTGCCGCAGGAAGTCCGCACGCTGGGCATCACCACCATCAAGAGCGCACCCGATCTCACGATGGTGGTGCATCTGACCTCGGCCAACGGCCGCTACGACATGACGTATCTGCGCAATTACGGCGTGCTCAACATCAAGGACCGCCTGGCGCGCCTCGAAGGCGTCGGCCAGGTGCAGCTGTTCGGCTCCGGCGACTATTCGATGCGGGTCTGGCTCGACCCGCAGAAGGTCGCGGAGCGCGGGCTTTCGCCCGGCGACATCGTCAAGGAGATCCGTGCCCAGAACGTGCAGGCCGCCGCCGGCGTGGTCGGCGCGTCGCCGGGCGAGCCGGGGCTCGATCTACAGCTCTCGATCAATGCGCAGGGCCGGCTGCAGACCGAAGAGGAATTCGGCGAGATCATCGTCAAGAACGGCAGCAATGGCGAAGTGACGCGGCTGCGCGACGTCGCGCGGATCGAACTCGGTGCCGCCGACTATTCGCTGCGCTCGCTGCTCAACAATGATTCCGCCGTGGCGATCCCGATCTTCCAGTCGCCGGGCTCCAACGCCATCCAGATCTCCGACAACGTCCGCAAGACGATGGCCGAGCTGAAGCAGAACATGCCGGACGGCATGGACTACAGTATCGTCTATGACCCCACCCAGTTCGTCCGCGCTTCCATCGAAGCCGTGATCCATACGCTGCTGGAAGCGGTGGCGCTGGTGGTGCTGGTCGTCATCCTGTTCCTGCAGACCTGGCGCGCCTCGATCATCCCTTTGATCGCGGTGCCGGTGTCGGTGGTCGGCACCTTTGCGGTGATGCATCTGTTCGGTTTCTCGATCAACGCGCTGACGCTGTTCGGACTGGTGCTGGCGATCGGCATCGTGGTCGACGACGCCATCGTCGTGGTCGAGAACGTCGAGCGCAACATCGAAGCAGGCCTGGCGCCGAAGGAGGCGGCCTATCAGGCGATGCAGGAAGTCACCGGTCCGATCATCGCGATCGCCCTGGTGCTGGTCGCGGTGTTCGTGCCGCTGGCCTTCATCACCGGGCTCACCGGGCAGTTCTACAAGCAGTTCGCGCTGACGGTGGCGATCTCCACGGTGATCTCCGCGTTCAACTCGCTGACGCTGTCGCCGGCGCTCGCCGCGCTTCTGCTGAAAGGCCACGACGCACCCAAGGATGCGCTGACCCGCGGGATGGACAGAGTGCTCGGCGGTTTCTTCAAGCGCTTCAACCGTGCCTTCACCTGGAGCTCGAACGCCTATGGCGGCGGCGTCGCCAGCGTGATCTCGCGGCGCGGCATCGTGATGGTCGCCTATGTCGTGCTGGTCGGCGTCACCGCGCTGCTGTTCAAGGCGGTGCCGGGGGGCTTCGTGCCGGGTCAGGACAAGCAGTATCTGGTCGGCTTCGCGCAACTGCCCGACGGCGCCACGCTGGATCGCACCGAAGAGGTGATCCGCAAGATGGGCGAGATCGCGCGTGCCACGCCCGGCGTCGAGGACGCCATCCAGTTTCCCGGCCTGTCGATCAACGGTTTCACCAACTCGTCGAACTCCGGCATCGTGTTCGTAACGCTGAAGCCGTTCGAGGAGCGTAAGGACAAGTCACTCTCCGGCGGCGCCATCGCCATGACGCTGAACGGCAAGTACTCGAAGATCCAGGACGCCTTCATCGCCATGTTCCCGCCGCCGCCGGTGTCCGGCCTCGGCACGATCGGCGGCTTCAAGCTGCAGATCGAGGACCGCGCCGGCCTCGGCTACGAGGCGCTGTCGGAGGCGACCAAGGCGTTCATCGCCAAGGCCTCGACGCAGAAGGAACTGGTCGGGCTGTTTTCCAGCTACCAGATCAACGTGCCGCAGCTCTATGCCGACATCGACCGCACCAAGGCGCGTCAGCTCAGCGTGCCCGTGACATCAGTGTTCGAGACCATGCAGATCTATCTGGGATCGGTCTACGTCAACGACTTCAACAAGTTCGGCCGCACCTATTCGGTGCGGGTGCAGGCGGATGCGAAATATCGCGCGCGCGCGGACGACGTCGGCCTGCTGAAGGCACGCTCCGATACCGGCGAGATGGTGCCGCTGTCGACACTGCTGAAGATCAAGGAGAGTGCCGGGCCGGAGCGGGCGATGCGCTACAACGGCCTCCTCACCGCCGACCTCAACGGCAATGCCGCGCCGGGCTATTCGACCGGGCAGGCGCAGGACGCGATCACGCGGGTGGCGGCCGAAACGCTGCCGAAGGGCATCGGCTTCGAGTGGACCGAACTGACCTATCAGGAAATCATCGCCGGCAACTCGTCCTTCATCGTGTTCCCGGTAGCGCTGTTGCTGGTGTTCCTGGTGCTCGCCGCACAATATGAGAGCCTGACGTTGCCGCTGTCGATTATCATGATCGTGCCGATGGGCCTCCTGGCCGCGATGTTCGGCGTCTGGGTCACCGGCAGCGACAACAACGTGTTCACGCAGATCGGCCTGATCGTGCTGGTCGGGCTGTCGGCGAAGAACGCGATCCTGATCGTCGAATTCGCGCGCGAGCTCGAATTCAACGGGCGCACGCCGGTGCAGGCGGCGGTCGAGGCCAACCGCCTGCGGCTGCGGCCCATTCTGATGACGTCGCTGGCCTTCATCATGGGCGTGGTGCCGCTGGTGATCTCCACCGGCGCGGGCTCTGAGATGCGGCAGGCGATGGGCGTCGCGGTGTTTTCCGGCATGATCGGCGTCACCGCCTTCGGCATCTTCTTCACGCCGATGTTCTACGTGCTGCTCCGTGCGCTTTCCGGCAACCGGCCGCTGACGCAGCACGGTGATGCAACCGTCGGCCTCCCGATGCCCCAGGGTGAGACGGCGTCGCATCACTAACCGTCCGGCGCGGCGGCAGCGCCGCGCCGGAATTGGAACTTTTCGTAGGGCGACGAATTATCGTTGCGGCCGGAACAAAGCGTAGGTACATGAATCCGGCAATAACCTCGGCGCCTGATCGGTCCGGGGTTGTTTACGTAGCAAGTTGAATGGACGCGTCGCGTGGTACTGCATCGAGATATTTTCTGGCTGGGTCGGCAATGGGCCGTCACCGGCTACGGCATCCAACTGGTCAGCACCAAGCACGACATGCGGTTTGACGTCCCCGCTGCCGATATTGTCCGCGACGATCTCGATGCGACGCTTCGCGATGAGCCGTGGTTCGATCCGGACGATTTCGCCGATGCCCTGCAGGTCGCGCGCCGCCGTGTCGAGGAGAGCCCGATGATCTTCCAGCCGCCGATGAGCAACGAACGGTAGTTTCTAGCTCACGAATTCACTTCGCTTGTAGCCCTGCGCATAGAGCAGCGCGGTGAGGTCGCCATGGTCGATGCGGGCGGTGGCTGCCGCGGCCACCGCGGGCTTGGCGTGATAGGCGACGCCCAGGCCCGCGCTTTCGATCATCGCCAGATCGTTGGCGCCGTCGCCGACCACCAGCGTGTCGATGCCATCGATGTCGAAAGACTCGCGAAGGTCATCCAGCGTCGCGAGCTTGGCAGCGCGGCCGAGAATCGGCTCGTTGACCAGCCCGGCCAGCTTGCCGTCCTCGACCACGAGTTCATTGGCGCGGTTTTCCTGGAAGCCGATCAGCTCGGCGACCTTTTGCGTGAACAGCGTGAAGCCGCCCGAAACCAGGCAGGTATAGGCGCCATTGGCGCGCATCGTCTGCACCAGTTCGCGCGCGCCGGACGTCAGCGATATCCGCGACGCCAGCACCTCGTCGACGACTCCGACGGAGAGTCCCTTGAGCAAGGCGACGCGCTCGCGCAGCGCCGGCTCGAATTCGATCTCGCCGCGCATCGCGCGTTCGGTGATGGCGGCGACATAGGCTTTCAGGCCGGCAAAATCGGCGAGCTCGTCGATGCATTCCTGGCCGATCATGGTCGAATCCATGTCGGCGAGCAGCAGCTTCTTGCGCCGCGTTGCGCGCGATTGCACGACGACGTCGATCGCGAGATCGCCGCGCGCCTGCCGCAGCCGCTCGGCGATCGCCTGGATATCGTCGTCGCTCTCGAAGTAGAAGTCGGCGGCGACCCCGTCGCTCAGCCAGTGCGCCTCGTTCGGCGGCAACACCGCGCGCGCGCCTTCGACGATCGTGCTATCGAGGGCGGGATCGGCAGGATGGCAGATGAGGGTAGCGACAAGCGACATGATGGATTCCGGGCCGGAAAAAGGTGCGCTGCTTATCGCAGGGCCGACCGCCAGCGGCAAGTCGGCGCTGGCGGTGCGGCTGGCGCGCGTGCAGGGCGGCGTCATCATCAATACCGATTCGATGCAGGTCTACCGCGACCTGCACGTACTCACGGCGCGGCCGACGCTGGACGAAGAGGCCGAACTGCCGCACCGGCTGTATGGCACTGTGGATGCCGCGGTGAATTTCTCCGCCGGGGCGTGGGTCGCGGAGGCGGCGAAGGTGCTGGCCGAAGTGCGTGCGCAAGGTCGGCTGCCGATTTTTGTCGGCGGCTCCGGGCTATACTTTAAGGCCCTGACACGGGGTCTATCGGATGTGCCGCCGATCGCCCTGGAGGTGCGCGACGATGTCCGCGCGCGGCTGGAGCGGGACGGCGTCGAGGCGCTGCATGCCCAACTGGCGCTGCGCGACGCGGAGAGTGCCGCGCGGCTGCATCGCAACGACCGCACGCGGATCGCCCGCGCGCTGGAAGTCGTCGAGGCGACCGGGCGCTCGCTGACCGACTGGCACCGCGACGCGCTGCCGCCGCTGCTGCCAGCCGGCACGTTTCGGGCGATGTTCCTCACGCCGGAGCGCGACGAACTGTATGCGCGTATCGATGCGCGGTTCGATCGCATGCTGCGGGCAGGGGCGCTGGACGAGGTCGCCGCCATGGCGGCGCGACACCTCGACCCGCTGCTGCCGGCGATGAAGGCGCACGGCGTGCCGGCACTGATCCGGCATCTGGCGGGCGAGATCTCGCTCGAGGATGCCGCCGTAATCGGCCGCGCCGACACAAGGCATTATGCCAAGCGGCAGTTCACCTGGTTTCGGCATCAATTGCCGGAATTTGGTTGGGTGGCGCCTGAGGCGGTCTGTAGCCCGGATGACAATCCGGGGCTCGCCCCTCCATGAGCGCTGCCCCCGGATTGCGGCGCCGCGCCCTAAGTGGCGCGCCACCTTCATCCGGGCTACCTGCCGCCGCGTGCATTGCTGGGTGTGCGAATTTCGTGCTCGCGGAACGACCAAGTCCGGACTAGCTTGTCATCACGCGATACCGACGCCTTGCGCTTGACTTCCAATCCCGGGCGGCTATATCTCGCGCAACCTTAGAACGTTCGAGCGATCAGATGCGCAATAAAATTACCCACCTTATTATCGTCGTCGTACCCAGGCACATCGCCGGGGGTGGTTGAGGCCATCCACTCGAAGGCGGTGTGCGGGGGTCCTCAACGGGGCCCTTTTTTATTGTCCAGCGACTTTCTCGTCCGACCAAGCCGCGCCGAATGGCGCATCCGGAGCCCGTCATGACCGATATGAAGCCCAGCGATCCCAACCAGATGACCGGCGCGGCGATGATCGTCCGCGCGCTCGCCGATCACGGCGTCAAGCACATCTTCGGCTATCCCGGCGGCGCCGTGCTGCCGATCTATGACGAGATCTACCAGCAGTCCGAAGTCGAGCACATCCTGGTCCGCCACGAGCAGGGCGCCGGCCACGCCGCCGAGGGCTATGCGCGCTCCACCGGCCTGCCGGGCGTCGTGCTCGTCACCTCGGGTCCCGGCGCCACCAACATGGTGACGCCGCTGGCTGACGCGCTGATGGATTCGATCCCGCTGGTCTGCATCACCGGGCAGGTGCCGACGCATCTGATCGGCAATGACGCATTCCAGGAATGCGACACCGTCGGCATCACACGGCCCTGCACCAAGCACAACTGGCTGGTCCGCGACGTCAATGACCTCGCCAAGGTGCTGCACGAGGCGTTCTATGTCGCCACCACCGGCCGTCCCGGCCCGGTCGTGGTCGACGTGCCGAAGGACGTGCAGTTCGCCACCGGCACCTATCATCCGCCGCGCAAGGCCGACGTGCATGTGTCCTATACGCCGCGGGTGAAGGGCGATGCCGCGCAGATCCGCAAGGCGGTGGCGCTGCTGGCCGGCGCCCGCAAGCCGGTGATCTATTCCGGCGGCGGCGTCATCAATGCCGGCTTGTCGGCGTCGAAACTGCTGCGCGAACTGGTCGAAGTCACCGGCTTTCCGATCACCTCGACCCTGATGGGCCTCGGCGCCTATCCGGCGTCCGGTCCGAACTGGCTCGGCATGCTCGGGATGCACGGCACCTACGAGGCCAACATGGCGATGCATGACTGCGACGTCATGCTGTGCGTCGGCGCGCGCTTCGACGATCGCATCACGGGACGTACCGATGCGTTCTCGCCGCATTCCAAGAAGATCCACATCGACATCGATCCGTCGTCGATCAACAAGAACATCCGGGTCGACGTGCCGATCATCGGCGACTGCGCCAATGTGCTGGGCGACATCCTGCAGGTGTTCAAGGCCGAAGTGAAAAAGCCGGACACACATCTGTGGTGGAAGGAGATCGGGACCTGGCGCGCCCGCAATTCGCTGGCCTACAAGAAGAATGCCGATGTGATCATGCCGCAGTTTGCGGTCCAGCGATTGTTTGAGGCGACCAAGAATCTCGACACCTACATCACCACCGAGGTCGGCCAGCACCAGATGTGGGCGGCGCAGTTCTATGGCTTCGAGGAGCCACATCGCTGGATGACGTCCGGCGGCCTAGGCACCATGGGCTATGGCCTGCCGGCGGCACTCGGCGTGCAGGTCGCGCATCCCGATGCGCTGGTGATCGACATTGCCGGTGACGCCTCGGTGCAGATGACGATGCAGGAAATGTCGGCGGCCGTGCAGCACAATTTGCCGATCAAGATCTTCATCCTCAACAACCAGTACATGGGCATGGTGCGGCAGTGGCAGCAATTGCTGCACGGCAACCGGCTGTCGCATTCCTACTCCGAAGCGCTGCCGGACTTCGTCAAGCTGGCCGAGGCCTATGGCGGCGCCGGCTTCCGGGTCGAGAAGCCCGGTGATCTCGACGGCGCGATCCACGAGATGATCAAGGTGAAGAAGCCGGTGCTGTTCGACTGCCGCGTTGCCAATCTGGAAAACTGCTTCCCGATGATCCCGTCCGGCAAGGCGCACAACGAGATGCTTCTGCCGCTGGAAGCCAATGACGACGCCACGGCTGCCGCCTTCGCCGGCGGCAAGGCGCTGGTGTGATCCTGCCAGTGTAAAGCTTGAAGCGTCATCCTGAGGAGCCGCGTAGCGGCGTCTCTTAGGACGACGCGCCACGATGGACATGCCGTCGTCCTTCGAGACGCGCGCCACGGCGCGCTCCTCAGGATGACGGGACCTGAGAACTTCGCCGACAGGAAACGACAATGGAACAGCCCGCCTCCGCCTATTTCATGGAAGACCGCCACGATCCCAACGAGACGCACACGCTCTCGGTGCTGGTCGCCAACGAGCCGGGCGTGCTGGCGCGCGTGATCGGGCTGTTCTCCGGCCGCGGCTACAATATCGAAAGCCTCACCGTGTCGGAGACGGAGAGCCAGAAGCACGTCTCGCGCATCACCATCGTTACAACGGGCACGCCGATGGTGATCCAGCAGATCAAGCACCAGCTCGACCGCATGATCCCGGTGCACCGCGTCGTCGACATGACGATTTCCGGCCGCTCGATCGAACGCGAACTGGCGATGGTGAAGCTGCGTGGCACCGGCGACCACCGCGTCGAGGCGCTGCGGCTGGCGGAAGCCTTCCGTGCCCGCGTGATCGATGCCACCACCGAGAGCTTCGTGTTCGAGATCACCGGCAACACGGCCAAGATCAACCAGTTCATCGACCTGATGCGTCCGCTCGGCCTGGTCGAAATCTCCCGCACCGGCGTCGCCGCCATCAGCCGCGGCGCGGAGGGGATGTAGCCTCGCGCGCATTCTAGTTCATGAAACCCTTCGATATCGCGCTGGCCGTCGCCGTGGCCGTGATCTGGGGCGTTGGCTTCGTGCTGACGCGGATCGCGCTCGACGAGATCTCATCGACGCTGCTGACCGCGTTGCGCTTCGGCATCACGGCCCTGCCGTGCCTGTTCCTGCCGCGGCCGCGACTGTCTTTCGCGCTGGTGCTGGGCATCAGCTGGCTGCTGGTGTGTCAATTCCTGGCGCAGACCTATGGCCTCGCCCATGGTGTCCCTGCAGGGCTGACTGCGGTGATCGTGCAGAGCCAGGCGCTGTTCACCGTGGCTTTCGCCGCGCTGTTCCTGCGCGAGCATCCGACCCGGCTGCAGGTGCTGGGGATCGGCATCGCGACCTGCGGGCTGGTGCTGATCTGTTTAACCGTGGGGTATGACTTCAGCGTTGGCGCCTTTGCGGTACTGATGACGGCGCCGGTGAGTTTTGCGTTTTCCAATCTGCTGCTGCGCCGCGCCGGTGGCGTGCCGATGCTCGATCTGTTCGCCTGGATCGGACTGCTGGCGATGGTCCCGCTGCTCGGCGTGCTGCTCTTTGTCGAGGGGCCGGGCGCGACCTGGCAGGCATTGGTGCATATTTCTCTGCCGGTTGCGGCCTGCGTGGTCGCGCTGGCGGTGCTGGGGACCACGCTCGGCTACTGGATCTGGGGCCGGCTGCTGCGCGAATATACCGCCGCACAGGTGGTGCCGTTCGCACTCCTGGTGCCGTTCATCGGCGCCGGCGCCTCGGCCATCGTGTTCGGCGAGACATTCGGCACGCTGCGGCTGGCCGGGATGATGGTGGTGATCGCGGGCATCGGGGTGATGCTGCTGTCGCCGCGACCGCCGGCACTGCCCGAGATCGCCTGATGTGTGCACTGCGGCAGGCGCAAAATCACCGTCGCGGGCTTGTCTCGCGGCTTACGTCGCCCTAGAAACCGGCGGCAATTCATGGTGGGCGGCCTTGGGCCACCGACCGCTTCGAACGGGCGACGGATCTTGTTGCCAATAAAGGAAACGACCATGCGAGTTTACTACGATCGCGACGCTGACCTGAACCTGATCAAGGGCAAGAAGGTCTGCATCGTCGGCTACGGCAGCCAGGGCCATGCCCACGCGCTGAACCTGAAGGATTCCGGCGTCAAGGACGTGGTGATCGCGCTGCGCAAGGGCTCGGCCTCGGCCAAGAAGGCGGAAGCCGCCGGCTTCAAGGTGATGGAAGTCGCCGAGGCCGCCAAGTGGGCCGACCTGATGATGATGCTGACCCCCGACGAATTGCAGGGCGACATCTACCGCGAGCACATGCACGACAATATGAAGCAGGGCGCAGCCCTGGTCTTCGCCCACGGCCTCAACGTGCACTTCAACCTGCTCGACCCGCGCGAAGACCTCGACGTGCTGATGATCGCGCCGAAGGGTCCCGGCCACACCGTGCGTTCGGAATACCAGCGCGGCGGCGGCGTGCCCTGCCTGATCGCGATTCACAAGGACACCTCGGGCAACGCCCACGACCTCGGCCTGTCCTACGCTTCCGCCGTCGGCGGCGGCCGCGCCGGCATCATCGAGACCTCGTTCAAGGAAGAGTGCGAGACCGATCTGTTCGGCGAGCAGGTCGTGCTGTGCGGCGGTACCGTCGAACTGATCCGCGCCGGCTTCGAGACGCTGGTGGAAGCCGGCTACGCGCCGGAGATGGCCTATTTCGAGTGCCTGCACGAGCTCAAGCTGATCGTCGACCTGATCTATGAAGGCGGCATCGCCAACATGAACTACTCGATCTCCAATACCGCGGAATACGGCGAATACGTCACCGGCCCGCGCATCGTCACTTCGGAGACCAAGGCCGAGATGAAGCGCGTACTGACCGACATCCAGAGCGGCAAGTTTGCCCGCGACTGGATGTTGGAGAACAAGGTCAACCAGGCCTCGTTCAAGGCGACCCGCGCTCGCGCTGCTGCGCATCCGATTGAGGAAGTGGGCGCCAAGCTGCGCGACATGATGCCGTGGATCAAGGAAAAGGCGCTGGTCGACAAGACCAAGAACTAAGCCTTCTCAGCATTGATGACGACGAACGGGATCGCAGCAATGCGGTCCCGTTTTTTCGTTGACGGATGAGATGGACCGGCGATGCGCCCCGCCAGCTCGGCGCTGGCGCAGAAGAAATACGGTCCCGGCGCCTCCGACACCGAGATCAGGATCAGCAACACCGTGCCCTATAGCTGCCCGGCCTCGGCCTACGGCACTCTCGGCAAGGCCTCTGCGGCGTTCTTCAAGAAGGTCAACTACGACGGCGGCACCAACGGCCGCAAGATCACCTTCATCTCCTATGACGACGCCTATTCGCCGCCGAAGACCGTCGAGCAGACCCGCAAGCTGGTCGAGAGCGACGAGGTGATGGCGATCATCGACAATGTCGGCACCGCCGCCAATGCCGCGATCCAGAAATACGTCAACGCCAAGAAGACGCCGCAACTGTTTCTGGCGACCGGCGCCACGCGCTGGAACGATCCCAAAGGCTTTCCATGGACGATGGGCTGGCTGCCGAGCTACCACGCCGAAGCTGCGGCCTACCTGAAGGACCTCACGCTCGACGGCCTGCTGCCGGGCGTGATGGTCAATACCAGCGCGACCGACTCGCGCCGATCGACCAGTTCCAGATGATGCGCTTCCCGGGCGAGCGCTGGCAACACTTCGGCGAGTTGATCACGGGGCAGCGAAGTAGGCCGCGTGTCCGGACGCAGCGCACCATTGCGTGCTGCGCTGCATCCGGACGGAGAGCTTGCGCCAATCGCCGCATGTTGCTCCGGGCGCCGTAAATTCATTGCGCGTTCATGACGGTTCCACTACATTTTTATGACACGCCGCAGGGTCCGGCTGCGTCGTCCGCCTTCTGGCCGCCGCCAGCGCAGGTTTGGGCAGTGCCGGCGTCGTTGCGTCCCGCCATGGCGGCTCCGCTTAATCCAGTGCCCACCGCTGCCTCCGCCGTCGCGCCGTCAACGGGTACGTGGCGGCTGCTCGCTGTGGCCGCCCCGCATTTCGGCGCATTGGCGGTGATGTGGCAGACCGAGACCGATCTCGGCTCGCGCCTCGGCTTCGTGCTGGCCTGGGGTATCCTGAACGGTTTCTGGATCGGGTTGCTGCGCCGCCCCGCGCTGTCCGGCGCGCTGTCGCTGACGCTGGTAGTGATCCTCGTGTTGCTGTCGCGGTTGAAGCACGACGTGGTGCAGATGACCGCCAACTTCGTCGACCTGATGGTGATCGACCGCGATACCGCAGCCTTCCTGTTCACGATCTTTCCGAATTTGCGCTGGTCGGTCATTGCCGCCGCCGTTGTCGTGTTGCCGCTGATGTATGCGCTGTGGTGGCTGGATCCGTTTCGCATACGCCGGCTGCCCGCTGCCGCCGCGATGCTGGCCTGCCTGTCCGGGCTGGTCGGCTACGCCATGGCCTGGCCCGACGAGGCCTGGCGCGGCTATTATGACGACGGCTATCTGTCGAAGTTTGCCCGCTCGGGCGTCACCGCGGTGTCGGATTTCGCCAATTACGGCTTCATGGAATCGGACGCCGTGGTGGCCGAGCGGCTGAAGATGCCGCTGGAGGATTCCTGCCATCCTGTCGGCCGCCGGCCGCACATCATCATGGTGCACGACGAATCTTCGTTCGACATAAGGCAGGCTGCTTCGGTCAAGACGTCAGCGGGCTATGGCGGGCACTTCAAATCCTATGACGGTCGCGCCCGAAAATTCCTCGCCGAGAGCAATGGCGGGCCGAGCTGGTTCACCGAATACAACGTGCTGGCCGGGCTGTCGTCGCGCTCGTTCGGACCGTTCTCGTATTTCGTGACGAGGATTGCCTCCGGCCGGGTGGCGCGTGGCCTGCCGCTGGCCCTGCGGCGCTGCGGCTATCGCACGATCTCGCTGTATCCCGCGTTCGGCGCCTTCATGAGCGCGAAGAGCTTCCAGACCTCGACCGGCGTGGAGAATTTCTACGACGCCAGGGACCTCGGCGCCAAGGGCGTCGAGCCGGACAGCTTCTTCTACGATTCCGCGATCCGGCTGATGGCCGAGCAGCCGAGCGCCAATCCGCTGTTCACCTTCGTCTATCTCGCGGCCAACCATTTCCCCTGGAAGACCAAGTTTCGCCCCGACCTGACGCCAGCCTGGCGCAGCCCCGGCAACGCACCGGTCGTCGACGAGTACCTGCGCCGGCAGGCGATGAGCGTCGATCACTACGGCGCGTTCGTCGCGAAACTGAAAAAGCAGTTTCCGGCGCAGCCGTTCCTGATCGTGCGTTACGGCGACCATCAGCCGGAATTCTCGCCGGGCGTGATCGATCCGGCGCTGGACGAGGTCGGGCTGGGCAAGCGGCTGATGGCCTACGACCCCCGCTACTACGCAACGTACTACGCGATCGACGCCATCAACTTCGAGCCGGTGAAGAGCGAGGCGGTGATGGATACGATCGATGGTCCCTACCTGCCGCTGGTGATCCAGGAGGCCGCCGGCATCCCGCTCGATCCGTCGTTCGAGGAGCAGAAGAAGATCATGCTGCGCTGCAAGGGCGTGTTCTACGCCTGCAAGGACGGTGCGGAGGCCCGGCGCTTCAATCGGCTCTTGATCGATGCCGGGATGATCAAGAATCTCTGAGCGCACGCCGTCGTCCTTCGATGTCACTTCTTCCCGATCTTCTCCCACAGCCAACGCGCGACCACATCCGGCGAACTGTTCCCGTCTCCTCCCGCTGCGCGCAAATTGGCTTCCCGCATGGTGGCGATGTCGATGCGGCCAAGCAGCGGCTGCAGCGCGGCGCGTAGCGCCTGATCCTCGGCACGCTTGTCGGACAGCAGCAGGATCGCGTCATAGGGCGGGATCGCGCGTTTGGCATCGTCCAGAACCACCAGATCGTATTTCGCGATCAAGCCGTCGCTGGTGTAGCCGGCGATGACGTCGATTTCGCCGGAGGCGACGGCCGCATACATGAAGTCCGGCTGCATCTGGCGCTGCGCACGAAAACCGATGCGATAGGCCTTCTGCAGTCCGGCCCATTCCGGTCGCGAGAAGAATTCGTAGTCCGCCGCCATCGTCATGCCGGACGAATGTTTCGCGAGGTCGGCGATGCTCTTGATCCCGAGCGCTTCGGCTTTCTTGCGAGGCATCACCAGTGCATAGGCGTTCTCGAAACCGAGTTCGCCGAGCAATGTGATGTTTTCTTTCGAGAGCGTGGCCTTCAGCTCGGCAAGCAGCTGTTCGCGCGGCAGGATTTCGGTGCGGTGAAACTGGTTGGCCCACAGCGTGCCGGAATAATCGACGTAAGCGTCGATGTCGCCGGTCTTCAGCGCGTCAAAGATCACGTTGGAACCGAGGCCCTCGCGCGTGGTGACCGGCAGGCCGGCGGCCTGCAGCCGCTGCGCCATCAGCGCCGCCAGCACGTAGGATTCGGTGAAGGTCTTGGCGCCGACGACAATGCGCGCTTGCGAATGCGACAGCGAAGGCCCCAGCGTGGCGATCACCAGCGCGGCAAGGCCGAGCCCGCCGATCGCCGTGCGAACTCGCTGGCGCAGCCGTATGCCGGTCTCGATCAGCGCCAGCAACTGGTCCACGCCGAGCGCCAGCACTGCCGCGGCAAAGCAGCCGAACAGCACGAATACCCAGTTCTGCGTCTGCAACCCGGCAAAGATGTAGTTGCCGAGGCTGGTCTGGCCGATCGGCGTCGACAGCGTCGCGGTGCCGATCACCCAGACCGCGGAGGTGCGAATGCCGGCCATTATCACCGGCAGCGCCAGCGGCAGCTCGATCATGGTGAGCGACTGCCGCTGGGTCATGCCGACGCCTTGCGCGGCCTCGATCAGGGCGGCATCGACGCCGTCGAGGCCGGTGATGGTGTTGCGCAGCACCGGCAGCATCGAATACAGCGCCAGTGCCAGCACCGAGGGCAGAAAGCCGAAGGCGGAGAAGCCGACGCCGAACCATTGCAGCGATAGCGCCGCCAGCGCTAGCAGCAGCGGATAGAACAGCGCCAGCAGCGCGAGGCCCGGCACCGTCTGCACCACGCTGGCGAGGCCGAGCAGGGCGCCGCGTAGCACCGGGCGATGCCGCGCCAGGATCGCCAGAGGCAGACTGATGACCAGGCCGAGCGCCAGCGCGGTGACGCTGACGCGGACGTGGTTGCCGAGATAATCGGGCAGGTGGCCGAGCGCCTCGCTCCAGCGCGGATCGCTGAAGAGATTCATGCCGCACCTGATTTCGGCAGCAGCATCTGCAGTCGCTCGGCCTGCCGCCGCGGCGTGCCGAGCAATTCGCCGACATAGGTGTCGGTGTTGTTCGACAACTCGGTCAGGGTGCCCTGCGCCAGCAGTTGGCCGGAGCGCATCACCGCGACGCGATCGGCCAGCAGGATCGCTTCCGTCATGTCATGGGTGATCATGATGGTGGTGAGGCCGAGCTTTGTATGCAGCGCGCGATAATCGTCGCCGAGCGCGTCGCGCGTCAACGGATCTAGCGCGCCAAAGGGTTCGTCCATCAACACGATGCGCGGGCGCGCGGCGAGCGCGCGGGCGACGCCGACGCGCTGGCGCTGGCCGCCGGACAGTTCGTGCGGGAAGCGGTCGCGATGCTGCGTGCGATCGAGCCGGACAAGGTCGAGCAGTTCGTCGACGCGCGCGGCGATCTCGGCCGCCGGCGTGCCGAGCAGTTTTGGCGTGATGCCGATATTGTCGGCAACGCTCATATGCGGGAACAGCCCGCCGCTCTGGAACACGTAGCCGATACGCCGTCGCAGCCCGATCGGGTCGATGGCGGCGACATCCTCGCCGCCCACGGTGACCGTGCCGCTGGAAGGGTCGATCAGCCGGTTGGCAAGCCGCAGCAACGTCGTCTTGCCGGAACCGGAACCGCCGACAATCGCCAGGAACTCGCCTTCGGCGACGTCGAGCGAAACATCGTCCACGGCGAGCACGCCGCCGTCGAAGCGCTTGCTGACATGCTGGAACGAGATGAGCGGGGCGGTCATGTAAGCCGGCAATTGGATCGCAGGACTCTCCTGTCATCCCCGCGGAAGCGGGGACCCATACCCTCTGAGCCCGAAGAAAGAGCTCGATTGTTTCCACAGCGCAAAACAGAACTCCTGAGGCTATGGGTCCCCGCTTTCGCGGGGACGACAACCGATGGGCCGTTGCAACGCTAACATGCAGTATCCGGCGGACCAAGATTGACCCCGTTGAATTCCGGTCTGTGCGCCGCTAAGCCATCTGCAACGAAACATCGAGGGAACGCGCGTGCAGGCAACCGCCGCGAGAGGATCAGCAGTGGCGCTGGACGGCGCCACGGTGGCGTTTGGCGTGGACCAGCACGTCTATACGGCGGTCGAGCAAGCCACGCTCAACGTGGCGGAGGCTGAGTTCGTCGCGATCGTCGGGCCCACCGGCTGCGGTAAATCCACCTTGTTGAATGTCGCCGCCGGATTGTTGAGGCCGGCTGCGGGATCCATTCGCATTTTCGACCAGCCGCTGCAGGGCTTGAACAGGCAGGCCGGCTATCTGTTTCAGGCCGACGCGCTGTTTCCCTGGAAGACCGCGCGCGACAATGTGGCGATCGGGCTGGAGATCGCGGGCACCGCGCGGACCGAGGCGCTGGAGCGCGCACAGCAATGGCTGGTGTCGGTCGGCCTCGGCGGCTTCGGCGACCGCTATCCGCACATGCTGTCCGGCGGCCAGCGCAAGCGCGTTGGCCTGGCCCAGGTGCTGATCCGCGATCCCCAGATTCTCTTGATGGACGAGCCGTTCGGTCCGCTCGATGCGCAGACAAGGCAGATCATGGGTGACCTCTTGCTGCGGCTGTGGAGCGCGCATCGCAAGGCGGTGCTGTTCGTCACCCACGACCTCGAGGAAGCCATCGCGCTGGCCGATCGCGTCGTCATCATGTCGGCGGGGCCGGCGTCGCGCATCATCGGCGACTGGCGCGTGCCGCTGCCGCGCCCGCGCGATATTTTCGAAGTGCGGCTGCTGCCGGATTTCCATGCGCTGCACCGGCAGATCTGGGACGTGCTGAAGGACGAAGTGATGAAGGGCTACGCGCAGTCGCAAGGTCCTGCGGAGATCTCGCGATGAGCCGGCCCATGCTGCTGCTGTTTCAGGCGCTGGTCGCCGTCGTGTTCCTCGGCCTGTGGCAAGTACTGACGACGGTACCGCTGTTCGGCAAGCCGCTGCTGCCGCCGTTCTTTTTTTCCAATCCGGTCGACGTGTTCAGCCAGATCGTCGCGTGGTTTGCGTCTGGCGTGATCTGGAAGCATCTGGGGATCACGCTGCTGGAGTCGGTGCTGGCCTTCGTGATAGGCTCGGTAGCCGGCGTGATGGTCGGGTTCTGGTTCGCGCGGCAGCCGCGCGTCGCTGCCGTGTTCGATCCCTATGTGAAGATGATCAACGCGCTGCCGCGCGTGGTGCTGGCGCCGATCTTCACATTGTGGCTCGGGCTCGGCATCTGGTCAAAGGTCGCGCTCGGCGTCACGCTGGTGTTCTTCATCGTGTTCTTCAACGTTTACCAGGGCGTCAAGGAGACCAGCCGCGCGCTGGTCGATAATGCCAGCATGCTCGGCATGGACGAGCGCCAGCAATTGCGCCACGTTTACTGGCCCTCGGCGCTGTCATGGATGTTCTCGTCTCTGCACACCGCGGTGGGTTTCGCCGTGGTCGGCGCGGTGGTCGGCGAATATCTCGGCTCGGCCGCCGGGCTCGGCTACCTGATTCAGCAGGCGGAAGGCACGTTCGACGTCGCCGGCGTGTTCGCCGGCATGATCGTGCTGTCGGCCTTCGTGATCCTGATCGATCTGGCGGTCACGCTGGTCGAGCGCCGTCTGCTGGTGTGGAAGCCGGCAGCGGCAGGGCGGGACTGAAACACGGCTGGCTTCTCAAAGCGCGGGCGCTGCTCTATCCTGGCCGAAAGAACGATCAGGGAGATCATCATGACACGTTGGTTCGGCCGGCTGATGGCGCCGCTGTTTGCCCTCTTGATGCTAAGCGATATGGCCGCCGCGCAGAGCAAGGTGACCATCGCGGTCGGCGGCGGGGCCTGCCTGTGCTACCTGCCGACGGTGCTGGCGCGCGAGCTCGGCGAATTCGACAGAGCCGGCGTCAGCGTCGAACTGGTTGATCTCAAGGGCGGCTCGGACGCGCTGAAGGCGGTGCTCGGCGGCAGCGCGGATGTGGTGTCCGGCTATTTCGACCACTGCGTCAACCTCGCCGCCAAGAAACAGGAGCTGCAGTCCTTCGTGGTCTATGACCGCTATCCCGGGCTGGTGCTGGTGGTCTCGCCAAAACACACCGACGAGATCAAGTCGATCAAGGACCTCGCCGGCAAGAAGGTCGGTGTCAGCGCGCCCGGCTCCTCCACCGACTTCTTCCTGAAATTCATGCTGAAGAAGAACGGCCTCGATCCGGCCGGCACCTCGGTAATCGGCGTCGGCCTCGGCGCTACCGCGGTGGCGGCGATGCAGCAGGGCCAGATCGACGCCGCCGTGATGCTCGATCCCGCCGTCACCGTGCTGCAGGGCACTTACAAGGACCTGCGCATTCTCAGCGACACCCGCACGGCGCATGACACGCAGGCGGTGTTCGGCGGCGACTATCCCGGCGGCGCGCTGTACAGCACGACGGCGTGGGTCAAGAGCCACGAGAAGGAAGTGCAGGCACTGACGGTGGCCATCCTCAACACCTTGACCTGGATTCATTCGCACACGCCGGAGGAGATCATGGCCAAGATGCCGGAGGGCCTCGTCGGCAAGGACAAGGCGCTGTATCTGGCGGCGCTGAAGAACACCATCCCGATGTATTCGCTGGACGGCAAGATGGACCCGAAGGGGGCCGACGCGGTGCTGGCGGTGTTCAGCGAGAGTTCGCCGGAAATTGCAAAAGCGAACATCGACGTGACCAAGACCTGGACCAACAAATATGTCGAGCAGGCCGGCCGGACGATGGGGACGAATGCGAAATAGTTCTGCGGCATGACGTCGCCCGTCATCCATCGCATCACGACGCTCGATCTGGCGTACCGGCCGTCGCCCTGGACGTTCGCCGAGCAGCGCCGCGCCGAGATCGACGCCCACTTCGCGCAGAAGCAAAGCGAGAAGCCCGGGCTGTTCAACGGTCGTATCCTGCTCGGCCGCAAGCCGGTGTTCAGCGGAACGCACTTCCGCGCGGAATATTTCGACACCGATTTCGCGAGCTTCCTCGCGTGGCGCGATTTCGGCGGGCCTGACGACGAGGTCTTCAACGGCTTCGGCATGGGCGCGCTGCGCAGCAGCGACGGCGCCTACCTCCTCGGTGAAATGAGCTCAGGCACGGCCAATGGCGGGCGGATCTATTTTCCATCCGGTACGCCCGACCTCGACGATCTCCGCGGCGACGCCGTCGATCTGGCCGGCAGCGTGGCGCGCGAGGTCGGCGAGGAAACCGGCCTCGAGCCTTCGGACTACGTCGCCGCTGCTGATTGGCACTGCGTGGTGACGCCGCGTTCGATCGCGATGATGCGGGTTCTCGACGTCGATATGCCTGCGGAAGCCTTGCGGCAGAGGATAGAAGCGAACCTGGCCGTGCAGGTTTCGCCGGAACTAAGTGCGATGCATGTAGTGCGCCGCATCGATGATTTCACGGCGACCATGCCGGTTTTCGTGACGGCGTTCATCGCCGCGCAGTTGCAGGTGGTGGCGTAGCCCGTGCATTCGACCGGGCTGGGTGGCGCTCGCGCGCCATGCGCGGTAGCATCAATACTCATTTCCGGAGTTTCGACCCCATGACGGCCAAGTCCACCGCGTCCGCCCTGAAATCCTATGTCGAGCCGTTCAGTGTCGATGGCTCCAGGCCGTTTCATCTCAAGGGCCATGACACCGGCGCCCGAGGCGGGTTGCACAAGGAGACCGGCAAGAAGATTGTCGAGGCCAACCGGACGCGGTTGCAGGAACTGCAGGAAAAGCTCTACGCGCAGGACCGTTGGTCGCTCTTGCTGATTTTCCAGGGCATGGATGCCGCCGGCAAGGACAGCGCCATCGAGGCGGTGTTCGACGGCATCAATCCGCAGGGCTGCGAGGTGCATTCGTTCAAGACGCCGTCGTCCAGCGAACTCGACCACGATTTCATGTGGCGCCATACCATCGCGGTGCCGCAGCGCGGTCGCATCGGCATCTTTAACCGCTCTTATTACGAGGAATGCCTCGTGGTGCGGGTCCATCCGGAAATTCTGGCCAAGCAGAAAATTCCGCCGGAACTGATCAACAAGAACATCTGGCGTGATCGCTTCGAGGATATCTCGGCGTTCGAACGATACCTGGCTCGCAACGGGACCGTGGTGCTCAAGTTCTTCCTCAACGTCTCCAAGGAAGAGCAGCGGCTGCGCTTTCTCGACCGGCTCGACGAACCCGCCAAGAACTGGAAGTTCTCGATGGCAGATGTCGGCGAGCGGGCGCTGTGGGACAAGTACCAGAGCGCCTATCAGGACGTGATAGGGGGCACGGCGAGCAAGGACGCGCCGTGGCACGTGGTGCCGGCGGACCACAAGTGGTTCGCGCGCGTGGTAATTGGCTCGACCATCGTCAGCGCGCTGGAGAAGCTCGACCTGAAATTCCCCCAGACCGACAAGGCCGACCTGCCGGGGCTGAATGCCGTGCGCGAGGCGTTGCTGAAAGAGGGCCCGCCGATCGAGCCGAAGGCTACGGCGGTGGTTAACAAGGATGTGAAGAAGTCTGGCGCCAAGAAGACGGAGAAGGCGCCCGCGATGCAGGGGCGTGCGAAGGCGTGAGACCGTAGGGTGGGCAAAGGCGCCCTTGCGCCGTGCCCACCATTGCCGCCGAGCCATGGAGGGTGGGCACGCTTCGCTTTTCCCACCCTACGAATGCCGCGTTAGCTCAGCTTCAATTCTCGCAGCACCTGCGCGACCTTTTGCTTCGCGGCGTCCGAGAGCGGCAGCACGGGGCGGGGCGGCTCGGCGTTGCAGACGCTGAGGATCTCCGCCGCGGCATACATCACGCGCAGGCTGGAAAATTCCTGGAACAGCGCCCACAGCGGCTGCAGCTCCGCATTGAGGCGGCGAGCCTCGGCGACATCGCCCGTCTGCACGGCGTGCACGATGGCGAGGCAGGCTTTCGGAAACAGCCCGGCCGCGACGCAGTACCAGGCGTCGCCGCCCGCGAGCAGCGCTTCCGTGGCGTTCCAGTCGCCGGAATAGCCGATGGAAAAGCCCGACGGCACGGCATCACGCAATTGCTGGTGGTGATCCGCGGCAAGCTCAGGCGCCTGCGATGCGCCCTTCACCGCGATGACCCCGGGAATGCGCGCGATACGGCCGATCAACTCCGGCGTGAATTTGAAATGCGTGGTGCCGAAATTATCGTAGATTACGATCGGCAGGTCGCAGGCCGCGGCAACCGCCGAAAAATGCGCGAACACCTCGTCTTCGGTGAGCGGCGTGTAGGACACCGGCGCCAGCAGCCCGGCGGAAGCGCCCGCGGCCTTGGCGTCCTGTGCCAGCGCGATCGCCTCAACGGTGCGAAGCGCGCCGATCCCGACCAGCACGGGGACGCTACCGTTGGTTTCTTCCAGCGCCGCATCGATGGCACGCCGCCGCTCGGCGCGCGCCAGGAACGGATAAATGCCGGTCGAGCCGAGTAGCCCGATCGAATCGACCTTCGCCGTCACCAGCGGCGTCACCAGCCGTCGCAGCGCCGCGGTGTCGACCTTGCCGATGGGGTCCGCTGGGGTGATCGGGAAGGCCGACAGGCCGTTCAGGAAGCTGGTCATGGATATCCTCGCTGGGTGCGTTGGCGTTGTAGGCGGACGCGGGGCAGGGGGAAATGGGTGTGGCCGACCTCTTTCACCCTCTCCTTTTGAGGGGGAGGGTCGGTTCGCAGCATGCGACGCATGATGCGAACCGGGGTGGGGTGACAGCGCTGGTGAGCGGTCTCGGTGCCAACCACAGGCGCTGTCACCCCACCCCGACAACACCACGCTTCGCGCCGTGCTCTCGACCTACCCCCTCAAAAGGGGAGGGGTGAAAGGTCAACCATCCTGACCCTCTTAATCGTTGCGGCCCGCCACGATTCGTCTACAACAGGCCAACGTCCGCTGCGGCAACGAACTCTCAGGGGTTCAGGCCGAGGATGCGGACTTGAAGGTGTGACAATGCTGATTCGCAGCGACGATGTTGGAGTTCGAGGGACGGTGGCTGGTGCCGCGTGTGCCCGTGCGATTCCGGCTGCGCTGCGCTCCACCCTTCGCGGCGGACTGCTTCTTCTTATCTGCCCCTGAGCGCCGGCTGGGCCTTTTTGGCCTGGGTACTCAGGGGATTGTGAGATGACCAGCCCCCTCCGGCGCCCGGACAGCGGCGCCCCGATTCAAGGATACCTCCCATGATCGCCACCACCCCGTCCGTTCAGGACAAGTCCGACAAAGACCGCGTCATCATTTTTGACACCACCTTGCGCGACGGTGAGCAGTGTCCCGGCGCCACCATGACGTTCGAGGAAAAGCTCGAGATCGCCGCCATGCTGGACGATATGGGCGTCGACGTGATCGAGGCCGGCTTCCCGATCGCCTCCGACGGCGACTTCGAGGCCGTGCACGAGATCGCCAAGCGCAGCCGTAACTCGGTGATCTGCGGATTGTCGCGCGCCGGCGCCAAGGACATCGACCGCTGCGCCGAGGCGATCAAGCCGGCGAAGCGCGGCCGCATCCACTCCTTCCTGTCGACCTCGCCGGTCCATATGAAGTTCAAGCTGCAGATGGAGCCCGACGCGGTCCATGATCTGGTGATCTCGTCGGTGACGCGCGCGCGCAACCACACCGACGACGTCGAATGGTCGTCCGAGGACGGCACCCGCACCGAATTCGACTTCCTGTGCCGCTGCGTCGAATCCGCCATCAAGGCCGGCGCCACCACCATCAACATTCCCGACACCGTCGGCTATTCGGTGCCCGAGGAATATTACGACCTGTTCAAGCGGGTGCGTGAAAACGTGCCGAACTCCGACAAGGCGGTGTTCTCGGTACACTGCCACAACGACCTCGGCATGGCTGTGGCCAATTCGATGGCCGGCGTGCGCGGCGGCGCGCGGCAGATCGAGTGCACCATCAACGGCATCGGCGAACGCGCCGGCAATGCCGCGCTGGAAGAGATCGTGATGGCGATCAAGACCCGCAACGACAAGCTGCCGTACTGGAACAACATCGACACCACGATGCTGACGCGTGCCTCCAAGGTGGTGTCGGCGGCGACCTCGTTCCCGGTGCAGTTCAACAAGGCGATCGTCGGCCGCAACGCCTTCGCCCATGAGAGCGGCATTCATCAGGACGGCATGCTGAAGAACGCGCAGACCTACGAGATCATGCTGCCGGAAACGGTCGGCGTGAAGCAGACCTCGCTGGTGATGGGTAAGCATTCCGGCCGCCATGCCTTCATTCACAAGCTGGAGGAGATGGGCCATAAGCTCGGCGCCAACCAGCTGGAAGACGCCTTCGTGCGCTTCAAGGCGCTGGCCGACCGCAAGAAGGACATCTACGACGAGGATCTGGAAGCGCTGGTCGATCAGGAAATGACCGCCGCGCATGACCGCATCAAGCTGGCCTCGCTGACGGTGATCGCCGGCACCCACGGCCCGCAACGCGCCACCATGAAGCTCGATATCGATGGCGTCATCAAGATCGAGGAGGCCGAGGGCAACGGGCCGGTGGATGCGGTGTTCAACTGCATCAAGCTGCTGGTGCCGCATGAGGCCAAGCTGGAACTGTATCAGGTCCATGCGGTCACGCAGGGTACCGACGCGCAGGCCGAAGTGTCGGTGCGGCTGGCGCATGAGGGTCGCTCCATGACCTCGCGTGCCGCCGATCCCGATACGCTGGTCGCCTCGGCCAAGGCCTATCTGGGCGCGCTCAACAAGATCGTCATGAAGCGCCAGCGCGACATGCCGCAGGTTTCGGCGGCGGAGTAGGGCAGCGTCCATCACGGAGCCGCATGGCTCTGCGCCCCCTCTCCCGCTTGCGGGGGAGGGGGCGCGAGGCCGGTGACCACCACATCAAAGAAGTGAAACGCGGCGCCTCACGCGCCGCGTTTTCGTTTGCACCGCAGCATCGTTTTTCCCGCATCCCTGCGAACAGCCAATAGCGCTTGAGCCGGCTTCTCTGTATTGCTCGACGAGACATCCAAGGCAGGGGCCGTTCAACGAGTCCCTCCACGTCACCAGGGAGAAGACCATGCGCAGATCGTTGATGGCCGCCGCCGCTTGCGCGGCCTTTGCCTGGATCGCCCCGGCGGCAGCGCAGGCGCCGATCTCGATCAAGTTCAGCCATGTCGTGGCGCCGAACACGCCGAAGGGGCTGGCCGCCGACAAGTTCAAGGAGCTTGCCGAGAAATACACCGACGGCAAGGTCAAGGTCGAAGTCTACCCGAACTCGCAGCTCTACAAGGACAAGGAAGAGCTCGAGGCGCTGCAGCTCGGCGCGGTGCAGATGCTGGCGCCGTCGAACTCCAAGTTCGGCCCGATCGGCATTCGTGAATTCGAGGTGTTCGATCTGCCCTACATTCTGCCGGACCTGCCGACCTTGCGAAAGGTCACCGATGGGCCGCTCGGCGCGCGGCTCCTGAAGCTGATCGACGCCAAGGGCATGACCGGGCTGGCCTATTGGGACAACGGCTTCAAGGTGATGAGCGCCAACAAGCGACTGGTCGCGCCCGCCGACTACAAGGGCCTGAAATTCCGCATCCAGTCGTCGAAAGTGCTGGAGGCCCAGTTCCGCGCGCTCGGGGCCATTCCGCAGGTGATGGCGTTCTCGGAAGTGTATCAGTCGCTGCAGACGGGGGTGGTCGACGGCCAGGAGAATACGCCTTCCAACATGTACACCCAGAAGATGCACGAGGTGCAGAAGTATACCACGCTGACCAACCACGGCTACATCGGCTATGTCGTGGTCGCCAACAAGAAGTTCTGGGACGGCCTTCCGGCGGACGTGCGGCCGCAGCTCGAAAAAGCGATGAAGGAAGCTACCGCCTATGGCAACGGCCAGTCTGCCAAGGAAAATGACGAGGCGCTGGCCGAGATCAAGAAGACCGGCAAGAGCGAATTCATCACGCTTTCACCCGAACAGGACGCCGCGATGCGCAAGGCGATGGAGCCGGTCTACAACGACGTCGCCGGCCGCGTCGGAAAGCCGCTGATCGAGGAATTTCTGAAAGAGACCAAGGCGACGACGAACTAGTAGTTGTCGTTCCGGGGCGCGGGCGGCGCCAGCCGACTGCGAACCCGGAACCTTGATGTGTATTGCGCCGAACATCTCGGGGTTCCGGGTTCGGTCGCAGCTCTCGCTGCTCCCGCCCCGGAACGACAAAGATTTATTTGGGAGACTTCATGTTTCTACGCATCCTCGACCGGCTTGAGGAAACCCTGATTACGTTTCTGATCGGCGCTGCCACTTTCATCATCTTTATCGCGGTGCTGCACCGCTATCTGGTGGGCGTGCCGTTCTTCTATCCCTTGCTGTTCCCCATCAACCTGTCCTGGGCGCAGGAATTGTGCATCTACATGTTCGTGTGGATGGCCAAGTTCGGCGCCGCCTATGGCGTACGGACTGGAATCCATGTCGGCGTCGATGTGCTGGTCAATCAGCTCAACCCGCGCTGGCGCAAGGGGACCGTGCTGTTCGGATTGCTGTGCGGCGCGTTCTTCACGGCGGTGATCGGCACGATGGGCGCGAAGTTCGTCTATGGCCTCATGCATACCGACCAGGTGACGCCCGACATGGAGTTGCCGAGCTGGCTGGTCTATCTCTGCATCCCGCTCGGCTCCTACCTGATGTGCTTCCGTTTCCTGCAGGTCGCCTGGAATTTTACGCGGACCAATGAACTGCCGCATCACGATCATTCCTATGTCGAGGGCATCGAAGTCGATCCGCCCGTGACTGCGGCGGGGATCGCGCGATGAGCACCACGCTGATCTTTCTGCTGCTGATTTTCCTGATGCTGACGGGCATGCCGATCTCGATCGCGCTGGGTCTCACGGTTTTGTCCTTCATCTTCCTGATGACCTCGGTGCCGATCGAATCCGTCGCCCTGAAACTGTTCACCGGCATCGAGAATTTCGAGATCATGGCGATCCCGTTCTTTATCCTCGCCGGCAGTTTCCTGACCCATGGCGGCGTCGCGCGCCGCATGATCGATTTCGCAACCTCGATGGTCGGGCACTGGTACGGCGGGCTCGGCCTTGCTGCCGTGATGGCCTGCGCGCTGTTCGCCGCGGTGTCGGGCTCGTCGCCGGCCACCGTGATCGCGATCGGCTCGATCATGATGCCGGCGATGGTGCGGCAGGGCTTTCCCAAGCAGTTCGGCGCCGGCGTCATCACCACCTCCGGCGCCTTGGGCATCCTGATCCCGCCGTCGATCGTGATGGTGGTCTATTCGGTGGCGACCGGCGGCAGCGTCGCGCTGGATCCGTCGGGCGTGCGGGTGTCGTCGGCCTCGGTCGGGCAATTATTCATGGCCGGCGTCATTCCCGGCATCATGCTGGCCACGCTGCTCGGCGCCACCACCTTCTACCGCGCCTGGAAGAACGACTATCCGCGGCTGCCACGCGCCAGTTGGGCAGAACGCGGGGCGGCGTTCCGGCGCTGCATCTGGGGCCTGCTGCTGATTGCGGTGGTGCTGGGCGGCATCTATGCGGGCTGGTTCACGCCGACCGAGGCCGCCGCCGTCAGCGCCGTCTATGCCTTCGTCATCGCCGTGTTCGTGTACCGCGACATGACGCTGAAGGACGTGCCGAAGGTGCTACTGTCCTCGGCCAATATGAGCGCGATGATCCTCTACATCATCACCAATGCGGTGCTGTTCTCGTTTCTGATGGCCAACGAGAACATTCCGCAGCAGATCGCGAACTGGATCACCGGGATCGGCGTCAACTGGGTGATCTTCCTTCTGATCGTCAACGTGCTGCTGCTGGTGGCCGGCAATGTCATGGAGGCCACCTCGATCGTGCTGATCATGGCGCCGATCCTGTTTCCGGTCGCCGTCAAGCTCGGCATCCATCCTGTGCATCTGGGCATTCTGATGGTGGTCAATATGGAAGTGGGCATGTGCCATCCGCCGGTCGGGCTGAATCTCTATGTGGCCTCCGGCATCGCCAAGATGGGCATCTCCGAGCTGACCATCGCGGTGCTGCCATGGCTGCTGACCATGATCGCGTTTCTCGGGGTCGTGACCTATGTTCCCGAACTGTCGCTGTGGCTGCCGCGGATGCTTGGCATGCTGTGACGAAATCGTGGCGCGTCCACATTCGGTAACACCATGTCCAAAGCGTAAGTTGAAAGGCTGGGGCAGGGCGCGCATCGTTCGGCAACGATCCACAGGAGGACTTGCCATGAGAAAGATCTTGCTCGCCAGCGTCGCGGTGCTGGCGCTCGCCGGCACGACGGCGGTCTATGCCCGACACGGCGGCCCCGGCCACCACCATCATTCCCGGATGAACCCGGAAGACCGCGCTGCCTTTGCCGACGCCAGGATCGCCGCGGTGAAGGCCGGTCTGAAACTGACGCCGGATCAGGAAAAATTGTGGCCGCCGGTCGAGGCCGCGGTGCGCGATTTCGCCAAGCTGCGGATCGACCGCGCCAACGCCCGCATGGACGAACGCAGGAACGACCGCGGCGACGACGCCCGCAAGTCGGAGACGCCGGACAACCCGGTCGCCCGCCTGCAGAAGCGCGCCGACGACATGGCCGCCACCGCTGCCGCGATGAAGAAGATCGCCGAGACCGCGGACCCGCTCTACAGGACCCTCGACGACGGCCAGAAGCGCCGGCTTTCGGTCCTGACGCGGATGGATGGTGGCCCGCGCGGCGAATTCCGTCACCCCCGCGGCGGTCGCGACTTCGACCGCGACGACGATCGCGGCGGGGATCGCGATGGCCCGCGCCGATTCGAGCGCGATCGGGGTATGGGCCCCGAGCGGCTGTAGCCGAAGGATCGGCGAAAGACGCCGCGCGTAGAAAAAAGCCGCTGAATTTCAGCGGCTTTTTTGCGAATTCATTAAAATGCCGGCGACGCAGATATTGTGCTGTCACACGCTTGCCATCCCCGGATCGCTTTGCTAAACGACGCCATCCCGCGAGGGTATCCGGTTGGATCCGGGCGCATAGCTCAGTTGGTAGAGCAGATGACTCTTAATCATCGGGTCCCAGGTTCGAGCCCTGGTGCGCCCACCACCCCTAAGTGCTTCGGCAAAAGGGGTTTTAAGAAAAATTCCTCATAGAACAAAACGGAACGGTCGCTTCGGTTTGCGCCTTGGTTTGCAGTTTTGGTTCACGAACCGTGCTGCGCGACCAGCTTGACGATGGCCTGATCCGCAAGCTCCGCCTGGCCGCCGAGGTAGTTGGCTTCGAGAATCGTTTCGACGTCCTTTAGGCTGTGCCCCGTGATCGCAGCAATCTGCGGGACTGTGCAGCTTGCCAGAGCCAACCGTGTGACAGCAGTGCCCCGTAGGTCGTGGAAATGCAGATCGAAGTCGCCGAGCTTCGCCCTGTCGAAGGCTTTCCCCCAGGGCGTTCGAAATCCGTCACTGGTCCATGGCTCTCCAAAGTGTTTCGCAAGATCGGACCATCAGCATTCGCGGGCCGGCGAGCATCGAGCGCGGTTTTTAGTGCCGAGCCGACCGGGATCAATACACGCTTTTTTGCCTTTCCCTTTCGGCGCTTGCCCACTTGCAGACGAATATGGGTGCCGTCGTATTGCGACCAGGTGATTTTGATTAAATCGCCTTGGCGCTGGCCTGTCCATAAAGCGATTAGCAAAGCGAACTGAAGCTCCGTTGAGGCTGCAGCGCAGAACGCTGTGATGTGTTCGTCAAGCCAGATGATGTCGGCGCGGTCCGACTCATATAGCCGGCCGCCGCGCTCGCAGACGTTGATCGCGATAGTGCCGTGATCCTTGGCCACCGCAAGCACTCGAGCAATGGTCGTCCAGGCGTAATCCGTGGTGCGCGGGTTGTCCGCCATGGTGGCGCGCCACGCCTTGAACTTTCCGCGGGCGCGCCGGTCTTGGACGACGGACAGGGGCATCGTGCCGAACTCCTCCTCGATCATCTTCAGGTATCGACGATACGCCTTCTTACTGAAATCTGAGAGGGTCGTGAATTCAGTCGAAGCTTTGTATGCCACAATCAAAGAGAACAGCGTCCCGGCCACCGGCTTGGTACGCTCTGTGTGCGCGGCCGCGTAGGCCACTATGAACAGCGGATCATTGGGCGCCAGCGGCTTCCCATCCTCGCTCGTGAGGAGCGGCCCACCGCGCCAAGCGTAGTAATATTTTCGAACCGAGCCGTCAGCGAGCCGTTTGGTGGCGGTCGCGACGCCGGGCAGCTTTCGCCGATTCATTGGTGCGGTCCCACTTCTGGAATTCGTCCTCGTTGCTCGATAGGACGGGCGGCGCCTTCAGTAAAATGGTGATGGTGCCATTCGAGGCCACTTGAATTGCGTCGGCGCCCTCACGCTTCGCAGCCCGAATTGCTCGGCTAACGTCAATCTGTAGGAAGGTGCCGACGCGACGTGTCACTTTGCTACCTTTTCAATCTCATCGGGCATAGATAGCGACATAACCAATGGTCAATCGCTAGGTAAATCTAAAAAAAAACGCCTCATCATTCCGTCGCCTTGACTTCAAAAATCCGCGCGATTTGCTGAAGAGTAAAAATGCCGAAGCTGCGGACTTGTTTGAAATCTGAAATCACGTGAATTCCCGAGAAAATCTCGCTCTGGTCATCCAGGTAAGATGCCATCATTGATGCAGTAGGCCGGTAGAGAATTTCTGATGTCATTTGCTCAGCTCTCTCCGGCTGATCGGAATGAGGATCGTATATGTTTGCGTAAATCCGAATGCTTGCCATCGGAAGCGGAGCTTCGAAACTGATAGTGAAGTCTAAGTAGTATTGTCCTTGAGCGACGAGGGCTGGAACATTTTCGAAAATATCTCCACCATGAGCGGGAAGACCTCTTGCTAGTAAAACAATGATCGCAGAGATCGCTTCATGCAGGGTATGCACCTTTGGAAGGTCCTGTAATATCTTGAGGGCGGCCCATGACGTAGCTTCTTGGTTATCGCTGTCAGAAGCGAAGAGGCAGTTGTAACTTTCGAAGCTGGCCAGGCTCGCTTTAACCGTTGGGCCAGAAATCGGACTCGCTGCGACCACGATGAGCAGAGCCGAAGCGTCCTGCGGCGTCACCTTCGCGGCACGCCCCCTCCCTGCGACCTTGCGATACCCCGCCGTGACTAAGAACCGGTCATGTTGAAATATAGTGACCTTCGGCACGTTGAGCGCCTTGGCGACTGCTTCAATCAATTGGGTAGGACTGGCCATGAATCACCTCCATTTGAGTAAATCTCAAATGTAAGCACCGGTCGCAGCACCTCGGAAATTGAAGACGCTCCCACGGAGCGCCGCTTTAGACGGGTTGAGCTGTCCCGAGCATCGCTATGACTGAGACTGGGAGGCGGAAGCACAGCGCGGAGACGCGCGCCAAGATCGGTGCAGCCAATCTCGCTCGCTGGGATGATCCTGAAAAGCGAGCGAAAGTGAGCCAGGCGACCGAAGCTCGGATGGCCGACCCGGCTGTTCGTCAGCGAATCCGAGATGGCATGCGTCGCGCCTCTAGTGAGAGGGACGAGTTGCGCGATCTGCGCGCTATTTGGGCCGCCACCAGTCCGGCAGCACAAGCGCGATTCATCCTGGGTTTAATGTCAATCGCGTCGCTTGAAGCCGCCGATCCAACGTTGTCATCGCATTCGTCATGCCCGATACCGGACGAATGACACTTCGTCCGACGAAGAATGCAATGATGCCTCCGAGAACTCAGGCAAGTGCCGCGCACATTTTAGCGAGTGAGCCAGCAAATCGAATGGTGTCACCGGTTTCGTGCTGGGTGGCAACAAGATCTCGCCCGATCGAACTACGGACGTCAGCCGACGACTTGCTGATCTGGTCCATCATCGGTCGCATCTCCCCAACGAATAGCGAATCTATAGCCACAATAGGCCTCGATGTTGAGCTGATTGAACGCGAACACCCCGCCGATCATCACGGCGAGCAACAGCCCCACCATCAGAAAGCGGCGGTTGACGGCAAGGGCAACGAGACGATCCATCCAGATCGGACCTTTCAGAAAAGCCGAAGCTGGGAGTTAGGACGCCGATGCGGCGCGGTCGATGAACAGCGAGCCCCTGGTGACGATGCGCTCGCCCGGCCGCAAATTGCCGGAGACCTCGACCAGGTTGCCGTTGACCAGCCCGGTCTTGATGACGCGCAGCTCGATCGTCTTGTCGTCATCATGCGCGACCCAGACGCGGACCTGGTCGCCCTCGTAGATCAGCGCCTGGCGCGGCACGCCGACGGTCGGCTGGTCGCCCGGCGCGTAGATCGTCACGGTGGCGAACATCTCCGGCTTCAACAATCCGGCGGCATTGTCCAGGGTGGCGCGCACCATCAGCCGGCGCGTCGCAGGATCGAGCGCGGTGGCGACGTAGTTGATCTTGCCGGTCAACACACGGCCGGGCAGCGCCAGCACGTTGAAGGTCAGCTCCTGGCCGAGTTCGACCTCGGAGGCTTCGGTCTCGCGCACGAAAGCGGTGAGCCACACGGTGGAGAGGTCGCCGATCACGTAGGCCGGATCGGTGGCGCCGGCGCTGACGAACTGGCCAGGGCCGATCTTGCGTGCCACCACGATGCCCGCGATCGGCGCATAGATCGTGGTCTCCGGGTTGATCTTGCCCTGGTCCTGAAACGCGGTGATCGCCTCATTGGTGAAGCCGAGGAAGCGCAGCCGGTTGCGCGCGGCTTCCAGCGCGGTTTCGGCGGAGCGCTGGTCGTTCTGCGCCTGCAGCAGCGTCGCCTGGGTCTGCTGGTAGTCCTTCAGCGGGATGGCACGGCCTTCGGAGAGGTCCTTGGCGCGCTTGTCCTGGATCGTCGCCAGGTCGAGCCGCGATTTCGCCTTGTTGAGGCTGGTGATCGCGGTGATGAAATCGTTCTGCGCGCCGACATTGTCTGCGGCCTCGATGCTGAACAGCGGCTGGCCGGCGCGGACGCTGTCGCCCGGCTTGGCGAGCAGCTTTGTCACCCGCCCGGCATAGGGCGAAAACACCGGCGTCGACTTGTCCTCGTCGACGGCGATCTTGCCTTCGGTGACGTGCTCGGCGCGGAATGCCCGCGCGCTGACCGGCTCGACGGTCAGGCTGGCCCATTCGGCCGGGGCGGTCACATAGCGCGTCGGGATCTTGCGCGACTGGCTAGATACTTCGGAATTAGGCCGCGGAGTTTCGGCGGTCCGCGACAACGCCACGGCGCCGACGATCGCGACCGCTACGACGGCCGCGCCAAACATCACGCGATTGCGGCTAAGCATCGGAAATCGTTCAGTAAATTTTATCACTCGACCATCCATATCGGAGGCGCGCTCAATCCGCGGTGTTTTGTCTTGTCCCAGCGCTAATAGTGCTCATCTGGCGGCTCAAACAATCAAAAAAACTCATGCGCACGTACGAATCTCGTTCAAAAATCTGCAAGCCTGCGAACAGTTTTCAACTGCGCTCCAGCCAGCGCGGCGCATGGGTCCCCAGCGGCACCGTCTTGCCTTTGAAAAGGTCCTGGCGCGCTTGTTCTGGATCTGCGCCAACGTGATGTCCCGCGCGCTTCAAGACGGCGGAGACGGTACGGCGGACGCCCGCCATGCCGGCAGCGCTTGCCAAACCGTGAGGACACCATGTCGCTGAGGCCAATCGGAACCATCGCCATACCAAAAGCCGAAGGCAACGAGTTCGATCACGCCGCCTTCAGTGTGAAGAGCGGTAGGTTTTCATCGCGCGCACCGCGGGACTATCATAGAACTCTCCTCGTACCGTCAGGGATCATAAATGGAAAATTCCAGGTCAGACTGGCCTAATTTGGCGGGGGCACGTCACCCCTTGGCGATCGGCGGCGTGAGGAGCGCGGCTGCGGCTGCGGTGGCGGAGGGATAGGAGCTGGGGTCGAACCTTCTCCGCGTAACCAGCGCGGCTGGCACTAGAACAGGGTGCACCAAGGGGGCATTGCTATCTGAGCTGGAGCCGACGTCTGCTTTTTGTCCTCTTGTTCGGTAGTGCGGATCAAAGAGCGGCGCTCGTAAAAAAAGTTTTTCTTTATCGTGATCCAAACCTCTCGCGGATTCGTAATACTTGTTGTTGGCTAAAACACCGGCACTAACCGTGCCGGTCCCGTCTAATGTTGACTACAACTAAGCAGGAGATCGTCAAGTGGCTTCAATGCAAGTTTGGCAGTACGACCTCGTATACAATGCGTTTTCCTTTACGATCGCCGTAATGGCTTCGGCGACCATATTCTCCTTTTTCGGGCGCTCGCAGGTGGCGCCAGCCTATAGAACGGCGCTGACACTCACTGGACTGGTGACGTTCATTGCACTTTATCACTACGTCCGTATCTTTAACTCTTGGGATGCGTCTTTCACAGTTGTTTCCGGGCAGATCAAGGACTCCGGTATCAAATTCAACGATGCTTACCGTTATGTCGACTGGTTACTTACCGTGCCATTGCTGCTTATCGAACTAATTCTCGTCATGCGCCTGTCCCCCAGCGAAACAATCGCGAAATCGACCAAGCTCGGATTGCTCGCTGCACTCATGGTCGTTCTTGGTTACCCGGGAGAAATTTCTGAGGTCAACAGCACGCGATGGCTCTGGTGGGTATTGGCTATGCTGCCGTTCCTGGTTATCGTCTATGACCTGTTCGTTGGTCTGAGCGATGCGATCGCCAAGCAGCCCACATCAGCGCGCGGTCTCGTGAGCCTCGCGCGGTATGTAACAGTAATCTCGTGGTGCTTCTATCCGATCGTTTTTATCTTTCCGATGATCGGTTTCACAGGTAGCGGAGCAATCACCGCCGTACAGGTCGGTTACACCGTTGCTGACATCGTTGCCAAAGCCGGGTTCGGTGTGCTGATTTACATGATCGCTAGGCGAAAGTCTGAGGCAGAGGGCTTTGTCGATGGTCCCGGACAGTTGGCCACCGCAAGATAGTCAGACGCTTACCTGATCTAATTCCGGCGCAGCAGATTGCCGCGCCGGAACTCCAGGGTTTTGGGATATAGCCATGTACGCATCCACTGCCGATGTTCCGGCTTTAGTTCATGACACAGTCCGCGATCAAACGAGCGCGATGGATGCATGGCTGGTCGATTTATTGCAGCCAGAGAATGGCAGCACGAACACTTTCCCTACCTCGGCCCGCGCCGCTCATTATCACGTGGCCGCCGGCGGTCAGCGGATCCGGTTTCTCCTAGCACTCGACGCTGGACGAGCGCTCGGATTAACATCTGGAGACGCTGTCTGCATCGCGACCGCAGTGGAACTTCTGCACAACGCGTCGCTTATTCACGATGACTTACAGGATCGGGATAAATTCCGCCGTGGACTGCCAAGTGTATGGGCAGCATTCGGAGATGATATGGCGATCTGTTCAGGCGACTTGCTACTCTCCTCCGCTTACGCCGCCCTCGCGACCTTCAGTAGCCCCGAACTTCTGCCAGCGTTGATATCGCTTGTCCATGCGCGCGCCGCACACGCAATCGCTGGTCAATGCGCTGATCTTGAGGCTCGAAGCCAAACCATTGATGACGTCGGAGCTTACGAAACAATCGCCATTGCCAAATCTGGCGCTCTGTTGGGATTGCCATTCGAATTAGCCCTTGTGGCTTCCGGATACAATAACTTTCGCGCAGTCGCACGGCGTGCGGCAGATGCTTTCGCTGTCGGCTATCAGATCTTCGATGACATCACCGATTTTGGAAAGGACACCGGAACGAGAAAAGCCGGTCATGATTCAAAGCCTGCTTCATTGAATATTCTATCAGTATTGCGGGCAGCCGGGCACGGTGCAGATGCCGGACAGCTGGCGCGCACCCTTGGTCTTAAACGTCTTCGCACAGCAGCTGATGAGGCGGAGAACTTGCCAAAGCGGTCGGGCGCCCTCTTGCGCGAACTCGCCCTGCGCCTGGCTGCACGGCTATGACCATCCGGGAAGCACCTAATCGGGCCATAGTCATCGGTGCAGGATTTGGCGGGATTGCATCGGCGCTGCGTCTGCGATCAAAAGGCTATGAAGTTACGCTTATCGATCGATGCGCTACTCTTGGCGGCCGCGCCCAGGTTTTTGAACGCGGCGGTTTTCGCCACGATTCTGGTCCAACTGTCATTACGGCTCCTTTCCTGTTCGAGGAATTGTTTCTCCTGTTTGGCGAGCGGATGGCGGAGCACATTAATCTGGTGCCACTGAAACCATGGTACCGCTTTTGTTTTGCCGATGGCGAAACGTTCGATTATGGAGGCACACTGGAAGAAACGCTGGCCGAAATTAGGCGGATCGAACCACGCGATTGCGATGGATACCTAGCACTCCTAGCGCACTCCAAACGGATTTTCGAGATCGGCTTTACCGAACTCTCCGCCCAACCGTTTGATCGTTTCATGACCATGGTTCGCCAGATCCCTCGCCTCGTCGGGCTGGGCAGCTATCGGTCTGTGTGGGGGCTAGTGTCGCGTTATATGTCCAACCCCAAGCTGCGGCAGGCATTTTCGATTCAACCGCTGCTTCTCGGCGGCAATCCATTCGACACGACCAGCATTTATGGCCTGATCCACTTTCTCGAACGTGCACATGGTGTTCATTTCGCTATGGGTGGTACTGGAGCGATAACTAAAGCCCTTGGCGAGCTAATGGAGCGACAATTCATCAAGATCAAGCTGGGGACCACGGTAGCGGCCATCAATGTCAGGGATGGCATCGCTCAAAGCGTGACCCTTGATGACGGACGAACAATGACAGCCGATGTCATTGTATCCAATTGCGATCCTGCCCACCTATACGGCTCGATGGTCGAAAAGACCGCGCAGGCCAGATCGACTAAGCTGAAACTGGCGGCTGCGCATTTTTCTATGGGTTTGTTTGTTCTGTATTTCGGCACGACGCAGACTTATCCGGCGGTAGCACATCATACAATCTGGTTTGGCGGGCGATATCGCGAATTGTTGAGTGATATTTTCGACCGTAAAGTATTGTCGGAAGATTTTTCGCTCTATCTTCATCGACCGACCGCCACGGATGCGAGCTTTGCGCCACCCAACTGCGATAGCTTTTATGTCCTCTGTCCGGTTCCCAACCTTCAAGGTCAGATCGATTGGACCAGGGAAGGTCCGCGCCTGAAGGATCGTATCGTCAAGGCGCTCAGCAAAACTATCCTGCCGAACCTGGAAGCAACGATTACGAGCGATTTCTTCATAACTCCAGAGAACTTCCGACAGGACTATCTGAGCACGCATGGCGCGGGCTTCTCTATCGCCCCGTTGTTTCGACAATCGGCATGGTTCCGCTTTCATAACCGTGCCGAGGGAATCCAAAACCTCTTTCTCGTTGGCGCTGGCACGCACCCAGGAGCCGGCGTTCCCGGCGTTTTGTGCTCGGCGAAGGTTGTGGATGCGCTCATTCCATCGATGGTGATGCCATGACTATGTCGTGGCCCGCCTCCAAGAATGAGACCCGGGCGTCGGCCGATGCCATACTTGCCGCCAAAGGGCGCAGTTTTCATTGGGCGCGGCATCTGCTGGGTTCTGTTCACGCTGCAAGAGCCACCCGCCTCTATGGATTTTGCCGTCTGATCGACGACCTTGCCGACAGTGCATCGTCACAGGATGCCGCCAGACTCGACCTCTCCAGTGCCGCACTTGCCGTCACGACCGGCGTATCCGCCGATCCGATAATCAGCGACATGCTGGACCTCATGCGCGAATGCCGGATCGATCCAGCTATTATGCTGGAATTGATCGAGGGCGTGACATCCGATCTTGAAACAGTCAGGATGGAAAATATTGATTGCCTTTTGCGCTACTGCTATCGCGTTGCCGGCACCGTCGGGCTGATGATGTGCAGTGTGCTGGATGTGGATGATCCCGCTGCTCTGCCGCATGCTGTTGATCTCGGCATCGCCATGCAACTCACCAATATTTGCCGTGATATCGCGGAAGACGCGGCTCTAGGGCGGCGCTATTTGCCGGCCAGCATGATTGGCGATGTTTCGCCCGATTTGCTCATTTCACCGGCGGATGGGTTACGACCTCATTTGCGAAAATGTGTGGCTGATCTCTTACATCTTGCCGATCGCTACTACCGTAGCGGCGAATTGGGCTTGCGCTATCTGCCCGTTCGCGCACGAAGTAGCATTTTTGTTGCCGCGCGTGTTTATGAAGCGATCGGCAAAGAGCTTCGAAGACGCGATTGTGCCTATTGGTCAGGACGGGTCGTTCTGCATGGCGGCATCAAGGCTGCATTGACTGCTCGTGCCCTGTTGAGCCAGGTGCTTCGGCCTTCCTTTTGGGTCTCACCCCAAGAGTACAACGCGGCGTTGCATACGGCGATCGTTGGCTTGCCGTGCATGGCGCAGGTGGCGGGGGACGACCGTGCAGTCTGACGCCGATCTCATCATTCTCGGCGGCGGTTGTGCAGGTTTGAGCCTCGGCATGCGGCTTGCCGAACTGGGGCCCAATTGCCCGCGCGCACTCATTATCGAAGAGCGAACCCGCTACACCAATGACCGAACATGGTGTTTTTGGGATGACGGCTCTACCCGCATACGGCCGCTGGTTCAGCATCGGTGGCAAAACATGAAAATTCAAGCTGAGGGCCGCAGCGTTACTGTGGACTGCGGCGCAACACCCTATCAAATGCTTCCTGCCGACGTTTTTTACGCTGCAGCTATCAAGCAAATTTCCAAAAACGAACGCATCCAGCTGATCATGAACGCATCCGTACTCGATCTACCTTACAAACGCTCAGGCAAGTGGCAGATTGAAACCAGCCAAGCGCGACACCAAGCCAGCATGGTGATTGATACGCGGCCGGTAAAGAAGGCTACACGCGGTACAGCCATCCTGTGGCAGTCTTTCTACGGCCGCGAGATTAAATGCGAAGATGCAGTATTCAATCCTACCTGCACCGATTTGATGAACTTTGACGATGGCAATGCAACGAACATTCGCTTTTCTTATGTTCTTCCCGTGTCGCCCTACCGCGCTCTGATCGAGACAACTGTTTTCGGGCCAGATCCGCTGGGTCAACCAGCTCTTTCAAGTGATTTAAGTACCGCTGTCGCACGATATGTAAATGGTGTCGGCTTCAGGATTTTGCGTGAGGAAAACGGTGTCCTGCCAATGGGCACTGCCACCGCGAAACCAAATCCAGATGTTACTTACGTGCGAGCAGGCCTGGACTGGGGCGGCGCGCGCGCCAGCACTGGTTATGCTTTCCAGCGTATTCAGCGGTGGGCCGATGTTTGCGCCCAACAGCTCGGTGAGGGAAAGTTCCCGATCGGCCATGAGCCCGATCCCCTGCTGCTTCGCGGCATGGACCACCTGTTCCTTTCAGTGCTGCACACCCGTTCCGCAGCGGCGCCCGCCATGTTCTTATCCATGTTCGAAAAGGTGGATCCCGCACGTATAATCCGCTTCCTGAGTGACGGCGGTACCCTGCTGGATCGGGCAATTGTTGCATCAGTCTTGCCGGTCATCCCGTTCTTGAAGGAAATCCCCAGTGCGTTCCTGCGGTCGGCACGATTGCGTGAAGCCTTATGATGCCGATTCGAGCGCAACGCATTCAGGGATTGGTTTTTTGCGCAACGGCGCTTGCCGTCGCAGCTTCTGCCGAATTGGTCCAGCGGCTGGATCCGCAAACCGAATTAGTGGCGATGGCTATTCTAATCGTCATCCTGGGCGTGCCGCATGGCGTGCTGGATACGGTTTTTGCAAGAAATCTGTATAATGTCCGGACAGCAAAGGAATGGGTCGGCTTTACGGTGGTCTATTTCATTCCGGCAGCGCTCGTCGTCGCCTTATGGCAATTCGCACCTCAGTTGTTCCTTGCGGGATTTCTGGTGATATCCATCGTCCATTTTTCCGGCGACCCGTCTCCGGGTACCCCGGTGTTTTCGCGCGTATTTTATGGTGGCGCGATCATTGTGCTCCCGACGATCTTCTACGCACCGGAGGTGACGCAGCTTTTTTCATTTCTCGTTGGTCCCGATGCGGCGATGCAGACGGTGGCGGCGCTGCTGTATCTCAAATGGCCCTGGTTAGTTGGCCTTGTACTCGCAGCGATCGCTCGCATGCAGTCCGATTGGCTTTCTGGCCTTGAAATCGCCGCTCTGGGATTAATTGCGACACTCGCGCCGCCTCTCGTCGCCTTCACAGTGTTTTTCTGCATCATGCACAGTGCTCGCCATATTTTGCGCACTATGAATTATTTTGATCAAATCTCGCTTTCCCGTATAGTTTTTACGGCCGCAACTCCGATGTTGGTCACGGTCATTTTGTCAGTCGCAGCTTGGAATTCCTTTGGCGACACTGCAATTGATGTGCGGGTTAGTCAGCTTGTGTTCGTTGGACTTGCGGCGCTGACCGTTCCCCATATGGCGATCGTGGAACGCGTCAGGCTTTCTGGCTGGATAAGAAAGTCCTGAGTTCGACGGGAATCACTTGCGCGATACCCGGCACTTAACGCCAACTCCGGACACGTTCCGGTCTCCTTCCCTTCCAACTTGCTCCGGAAAAATACCGACGTAGGATTTAAAAGTTGATCTCTAAAGGTCTTTCCTATTCTTCCTGCGTGCATATCTGACCCTGGTGCGATCAAAGTCAGGATCTGCCGCCGGTGGTCAATCTCATGTGTCAAAGCCGGAGCAATACTGCCTCACTGAAGCGGCCGCTTTGATTGGCTGCGCCGGAGTAAAACTGCGGCAGTTAGAGTCCTTTGTCTGGAGCGGCAGGGGACGGGGGATGAAGACAGTGGAGCTTTATGCGCGGGTCCGGCACGCCGTTCTGATCGAGGGGATCAGCGAGCGCGCTGCGGCAGACCGGTTCGGCATCAATGCCAGGACGGTCTCGAAGATGCTGAAGTTCTCGGTGCCGCCCGGGTACGTGCGCAGGAAGCCGCCTTTACGGCCGAAGCTCGACGAGTTCAGCGGTGTTATTGATGCGATTCTGGCGACCGACAAGGACCGGCCGAAGAAGCAGCGGCATACCTCGAAGCGGATCTTCGAGTTGTAGTCGTCGGCCCAATCCGCAATTCTGGCCCGGGCGTGGTCGAGCCCGAAGAACAGGGTTTCATTGAGAAGCTCGTCGCGTATCCGACCGTTGAAGCTTTCACAAAAGCCGTTTTGCATTGGCTTTCCCGGTGCGATGAAGTGCCAGGCTATCTGGTTGTTCTCCGACCAGGTCAGCATGGCGTTGCAGGTGAACTCGGTCCGGTGTCCGAGACGATCATGCCAGGCCTGCCGCGGCGATCGATCAACGCCGTCAGTTCGCGCGCCACCCGCCGTCCCGGGATCGAGGTGTCGGGGATCGCCGCCAGGCATTCCCGGGTCACGTCATCGACGATATTCAGGATCCGGAAGCGGCGATCATTAGCGAACTGGTCGTGGACAAAATCCAGCGACCAGCGGGAATTCGGCCGAGCCTCGACCAGAATGGGCGCCCGGGTGCCGACCGCGCGGCGGCGGGCCCGGCGCTTGCGGACGCTGAGGCCTTCCTCCCGATAGAGCCGGTAAATCCGTTTCAACCCGGACGGCTCGCCCTGTTGACGCAGCAGCACAAACAGTCGGCGATAACCGAAGCGCCGGCGGGCGTTGGCGAGCTCGCGCAATTGGACGCGCAGTTCGCCATCCGGCGGCCGGCACGACCGGTAGCGGATCATCTTGCGGTCGGCGCTGACGATGGTGCAGGCCCGCCGTTCTGACAGGCCCAGTTCGGCCTGCAGATGCGCGACAGCCTCGCGCTGGACGGCGGGCCCTACCATTTTTTTGACCGAAGCTCGCGTAACGCCGCGGCATCCAACATCTGTTCGGCCAGCAGCTTCTTCAGCTTGGCGTTCTCGTCCTCGAGCTGCCGCAGCCGCTTGGCCTCAGAGACGTCCATCCCGCCGAATTTGGCCCTCTAATTATACAGTGTCGCTTCCGAGACGCCGTGCTTGCGCGCCAGATCGGCGGCTTTCGCCCCCGCCTCGTGCTCGCGCAGAACACCGATAATCTGCTCTTCCGCAAACCTGGCTCGCTTCATCTGTCCGTCCTTTGGAAGGCCGAACTCTAGCTTCAACTGGCGGAAATCGGCAGGGGCAGGTTAAGAGCTTCCAAAAAAAACCGCTTCAAAGAGAATCAGATATATTTTGTCGATAGTAGAGCTTGGCTTTTGCGGGTCGGGATATTATCGATGGATTGCTATTGCACGAAGGCTCTGCGGATATCTCGACTTCTACACTGCGTCCGAAGCTCGAAAGCCGGGGGAACATACGCAGTCTAGTGAATCTGAATGGTCGCAAGACCACTAAGATCGCAAGCCATTGCACTGCGTGAGAGCATTACTACTCCAGATTGTTTTTTTACCTCTAAGAGGCTGACTGAAAAAGAAGCTGAGTGATTTCAGCCAGTTGTGATTCCTTCGGATTTGCGAAGATTCGAGGGAGAGCACGATGGTCTGGACTGAAATCACCCGCCGACACTATAGGCGGGCGAGCTTGCGATATGAAAGCGATACGACGGATGCCGAGTGGTTTGTGATGGAGCCGCTTCTGCCGCCTGCTTCGGCGCTCGGTCGCCCGCGTGCGACAGATATGCGAACGGTGATGGATGCGATCCTGTATATTGCGTCGACCGGCTGCCAATGGCGGCAGTTGCCCAAGGATTTCCCGCCCTACTCGACGGTGCAGGGCTATTTCTACGCGTGGTCGCGCGGCGGACTGTTTGCGTCGCTGAACTACACGCTCGTGATGGCCTCGCGCGAGGCGGCTGGCCGAGAGGCGAGCCCAACGGCCGGAGTGATTGACAGCCAGTCGGTGAAAACCACGGAAAGCGGCGGCCCCCGGGGCTATGATGCAGGTAAGAAAATCAAGGGCCGCAAGCGCCACATCGTCACCGACACGCAAGGAAACTTGGTCGGGCTGGTCGTGCACGAAGCCAGCATTCAGGACCGTGATGGTGCCCCGTGCGTTCTTGCTTCGATACGTTATCGCTATCCGTGGCTGCGCCATATTTTTGCCGATGGTGGCTATGCCGGAGATAAGCTGCGTCAAGCTTTGAAGCGCATCGGCAATTGGACGATAGAAATCATAAAACGATCCGACAGGGAGCAGGGCTTCGAAATCCTACCGCGCCGATGGGTCGTCGAACGAACGTTCGGATGGCTCGGTCGCTGCCGCAGATTGGCAAAGGACTTCGAGACCACAATCGCCAGCGCCGTTGCCTGGGCGTTCGTCGCTCACATTCGCGTCCTTATAAGACGGCTTGCAAAAGCCTGAAATCAAACGAATTCATTATGAGTCAGACTCTAAGGCTATCGCTATTCGCGGGAGTGTTCCGTTCTACGCCAACGCGCAGCGCTTTAAATTCAACGGGGGCAACTAAAAAATGGCGCAAATCGATTATGAGCTTGGTGGCATTAAGACATTCAATCTTGGTCGGTTAAATTCGGCCTCGTCTTCACAACTCAAATTCCGGAATGGGAGAAGCGAAGTATCTCCTCTATCAGACCCGGCCTCGGGTCGTTCGCATGTTCGCTCCAACGGGGTTGGCATTCGACCTCTGCTTTATTGGGGTTTTTTTAGCGTTATGGCTCTATCGGTCATTTCGACGCTAATTAACAATACGCAGTTTTCGATGATCGGAAACCAGGTCGCCAAACTTGAATCGATTTCTACTAAGTCAGCAAGTGATGAAACTGGTCGCCAACTTAATAAGGATCTCGCGATCATAACTGACGTCGTTGGCAGAAGTTCAAGAAATGCCCTGCTTCTTGCCTTGCTTACAATTTTTACTGGATTAGCGCTCTCGACCTATATCGGGCGCAAACTTTCCGGCCAGGTGAATGACCTCAGCCAGGTTATGTATGAGTTGGCGAAAGGCCGCCTCGATATAGACGCGCAGCCCCGCGGCAAAGTTGGTCCCGAGCTGGCAAATATGTACGATGCTGTTAATGTGTTCAAATCACACGCTAAAGAGGTTGAGCAATTACGTTTGAGAGGCTGACTGAAAAAGAAGCTGAGTGATTTCAGCCAGTTGTGATTCCTTCGGATTTGCGAAGATTCGAGGGAGAGCACGATGGTCTGGACTGAAATCACCCGCCGACACTATAGGCGGGCGAGCTTGCGATATGAAAGCGATACGACGGATGCCGAGTGGTTTGTGATGGAGCCGCTTCTGCCGCCTGCTTCGGCGCTCGGTCGCCCGCGTGCGACAGATATGCGAACGGTGATGGATGCGATCCTGTATATTGCGTCGACCGGCTGCCAATGGCGGCAGTTGCCCAAGGATTTCCCGCCCTACTCGACGGTGCAGGGCTATTTCTACGCGTGGTCGCGCGGCGGACTGTTTGCGTCGCTGAACTACACGCTCGTGATGGCCTCGCGCGAGGCGGCTGGCCGAGAGGCGAGCCCAACGGCCGGAGTGATTGACAGCCAGTCGGTGAAAACCACGGAAAGCGGCGGCCCCCGGGGCTATGATGCAGGTAAGAAAATCAAGGGCCGCAAGCGCCACATCGTCACCGACACGCAAGGAAACTTGGTCGGGCTGGTCGTGCACGAAGCCAGCATTCAGGACCGTGATGGTGCCCCGTGCGTTCTTGCTTCGATACGTTATCGCTATCCGTGGCTGCGCCATATTTTTGCCGATGGTGGCTATGCCGGAGATAAGCTGCGTCAAGCTTTGAAGCGCATCGGCAATTGGACGATAGAAATCATAAAACGATCCGACAGGGAGCAGGGCTTCGAAATCCTACCGCGCCGATGGGTCGTCGAACGAACGTTCGGATGGCTCGGTCGCTGCCGCAGATTGGCAAAGGACTTCGAGACCACAATCGCCAGCGCCGTTGCCTGGGCGTTCGTCGCTCACATTCGCGTCCTTATAAGACGGCTTGCAAAAGCCTGAAATCAAACGAATTCATTATGAGTCAGACTCTGAGAGAAATAGAATTGAGGGGTCAGCAGACGGTTGACCTTAGAAACAATCTTTTAAAAATTGCGTCGGTATTGGATGAGCAAATTGTCAAAATATTCGAGGGAATTAGTCGCGACCAGAAAGAGATGTTAGCCGCCGCAGACGGCATCGAAAAACTGTCTTTGGATTTGAGAAACACAGCCGAAAAAACATCGACCGGTATGGATCTAGCGGCAAGTAATGTCGAACAGGTGACGGCGTCGACTCAGCAGTTGTCAAAGCAGTTTGAAGTCATTTTAGCAGGAGCGCGAAACTCTAAAGACCTTTCGGCGTCTGCGGTTTTAAAGGCTAAGGACGGCAACCTGCGCATCAAGTCGCTTGAAGAGCAAGCTGTTAAAATCGAAGAGATGCTGAAGGTAATACAAAGTATCGCCGCCAAGACCAATATGTTGGCCCTCAACGCTACAATTGAAGCTGCGAGAGGTGGCAGTGCGGGCAGAGGGTTCGCCGTCGTGGCCGGTGAAGTCAAGTCACTGGCCGCACAAACGGCCGACGCTGCGAAACTGATATCTGGTCAAATCGAAGGTGTCCGCGCAGAAATAAGCTTGACGGTTGACACCATTCAGCAAATTTCAACTGTGATCAACGAACTCTCGGTCTTTTCATCACAAGTCGCCGAGAATGTGGTTTCGCAAGCCGCGGCCACACAACAAATATCTTCTCTTGTCGAACGGGTGGCGCTCGAGATTAATGCGATTGGTTCGTCCATGAAGGGATTGGCCGAAAACGCCGAACAGAAGACGATCGCGGTATCGGAAAGCATAAGCACTGCATCTAGGCAAACATCTGCATCAATTGAACTGATGGGCAAGAACATCGGCGATACTCTTCAACAACTGACAGGAGCAGCCTGAGTAGGCCCCATGCAAGACGCACACGCAACCTTCAGCATTCTCATCCTTGCCACGCAATATATGTTCAACGTTACCTTTGCGGGCATGTTTGCAGCAACAATCTATTTCATTATGGAGCGCAATAATCTTACGCCCAGATATAGCGTGATTGCCAGTTTGTGTATGATGGTTGTCTGCATCGCGGCAATCAATTATTATCATATGGCAGCAGGAGTGGGCCTCGATGGGCAGTATGCTACCCTATCGCGCTTTCCTACGGCCTTCCGTTATGCTGATTGGGTACTGACAACTCCGATCATTCTATCTTCGCTCGTAATGCTGACGAATAGCCCTAACAAAGGCGGACTTGCGGCAAAGCTTATGATTGCGGATGCGGTAATGATAATTTTAGGCTACATTGGCGAGGTCGTTACAAATGAGGCTGGGGGAGGAACGACAACGTCCTGGGTTTGCTTCTTAGCGGCCTGCGGCGGGTTTGTTTATATTTTAGTTGTTATGTATGGCGAACTTTCGGAGGCGGCCGCGGATTTTCCAACTGATTTACGATCTACTTTTGGCTTGCTGCAAAACTTCATTTTGATTTCTTGGATGACTTACCCCATTGGATATCTTGCTCCACTGTTAGGGTACAAGGGCGAGCTTTTGGCTGTCAGGGAGCTGGTCTATTGCATAGCCGACCTTTCCTCGAAAGTCGGCTTTGGTATTCTCGTTGTCAGCCTCGCCAAGAAGCTTTCTTTGCTTGAGATTGAACAACGGGAAAAATATATCGCGCAATCTCGATAAACTTTTATCTTTTCTCGATGTCTTTCGGACATTTAAAGTAGCTCATGGTGATTGTTCGCCGTCACCACCATTAAAACAAATTGAGCTGCACCCGGTTCCGAAGACACCAAGTTAGGTGTTTTATGGAGCTGGAGGTATGTCATGGAGAGACGGAAGTTTACGCGAGAGTACAAGGTTGAGGCGGTCAAGCTGATCAAGGATCGGGGCGTGTCCTACGCCCAGGCTGCCGACGACCTCGGCGTTCATCCGACGCAGCTGCGTGAATGGGTGAAGAAGTTCGCCGACGACTCGCAACACGCTTTTCCCGGTCAAGGTCAGATGAAGCCGGAGCAGCAGGAGATCACGCGCCTCAGGCGCGAGGTTGCCAAACTGAAGGCAGAGCGCGACATCCTAAAAAAAGCCGCGGTGGGTTCAACCGGTGAACGCAACACGTTGCGCAAGCTTAGCGCCCGGTGTGATGAAGCCAAGCGTTTTCCTCGGCCGGGTGTTGAGTTTCAGCGCCACGGCGTTTAGATCGGCCTGACTGTAAACCGATAGATCCGCGCCTTTTGGAAAGTACTGGCGCAATAACCCATTGGTGTTTTCGTTACTGCCGCGCTGCCACGGGCTGCGCGGGTCGCAGAAGTAGACTTTTACATCAGTGGCAACGGTAAAACGCCTGTGGGCAGCAAGTTCGGTTCCTCGATCCCAGGTCAGAGACGACATAAATCCTTCTGGTAATTGTTTGACCTGCTTAACCAAGGCGGTCACGACGTTGTCTGTGTCTTTTCCCTTTACACGGACCAAGAGCACATATCGGGAATGGCGCTCGACCAGGGTTGCAATGTGTGTGTTGTTTCCTCCCGACAGCAGGTCGCCTTCCCAGTGCCCTGGTATCGCGCGGTCCTCGATTTCGGCGGGGCGCTCGCTAATCGACACAGCATTGTAGCGCGTCAATCTGGATGGGAAGCGCGACAATCAGGATGGCAATTTAGCGGTCGCGGCGTGGGGATGATTGTCGCGGCCTGACGATAACGCAAGTGATAATTGCGTGTCGTGGAGTTGATTGTCGTGGAGCGACAATCAGGATGACGCTTTGATTGTCGCGCGCGTTGGCGGCCTTCCGGCTCCGCGGGCTTTGTCGACAGCCTCTTTTCGGCGATAGCTGTCGACATTCATTTCGAGGATCGTGGCGTGGTGGACGAGGCGGTCGATCGCCGCCAGCGTCATGGCTTGGTCCGGGAAGATTTTTCCCCATTCACCGAATGGCTGATTGGCGGTGATGAGCATTGAGCGGCGTTCGTAGCGGGCGCTGATCAGTTCGAACAGAACGCTGGTCTCGGCTTGATCTTTGGTCACATAGGCGAGATCGTCGAGGATCAGCAGATGATATTTGTCGAGCTTGGCTATCGCGGCTTCGAGCGTGAGGTCGCGGCGCGCGATCTGGAGCTTTTGCACGAGATCGGTGGTTCTGGTGAACAACACGCGCCAACCCTTTTCGATCAGGGACATGCCGAGCGCCGCTGCCAGATGCGATTTGCCGCCGCCAGGCGGGCCAAAACACAACAGATTGGCGCCCCTGTCGAGCCACGCGTCACCGGCGGCGAGAGCCTGCACCTGCGCCTTTGAGATCATCGGCACTGCATCGAAGTCGAATGCAGCGAGGGTCTTGCCCGGCGGCAGGCGGGCTTCATCCAGATGACGTTCGAAGCGACGACGGTTTCGCTCCACCATCTCCTGTTCAGCCAGGGCCGCCAGGAAGCGGGCGGCGGGCCAGCCTTCCTTATCGGCGGTTTCCGCCAGGGCGGCCCAGATCAGCTTGATGCCGGGCAGACGCAGTTCGCTGAGCAGCAATTCGACACGGGCGGCGTCGATCTTGACGGTCGCGTTCATGCGGCTTCTCCCACAGCCGCGGCAATCTGGTCGTAGATAGCGAGCGAGGGCAGCGTGACGACGACGACCGGTAGTGCCATGCCCTTCGGTCGGAAGCGTTCGATCAGCGCCTTGAGATCCGGCAGGATGCCGTCGTCGAGCGTGGCTTGCAGCACGGCACCGAGTTCCGCTTCGCAGGCCCGTTCATGTGCGAGCGCCAGAAGCCCGACCATCGCACGGCAGGCTGGTCTTTCGCCAATGCCGGCGAGCAAGGCGTCGAACGCACGAGCGTAAACGCGGCGGGGGAACAACTGGTCTCGATAGACCAGATTGAGCAGCGCCATCGGTTTGCGGCGCAGCGAATGGATGACGTGACGATAGTCGATGACATGGCCGTGTTTGCCGTTGGGCTGGCTTCGCCCGCGCCGCAGGGTGACGATGTGGGTGGCGCCCTGGAAGCATTCGAGCCGGTCGTCATAGAGACGCACCCGCAGCCGGTGACCGATCAAGCGGGAGGGGACCGAGTAAAACACCTTGCGCAACGTGAAGGCGCTTGATGTCGTTACATCGACGTTGACCTCCTCATAATCGGCGGTCTTGCGGACCGGCAGTTTCTGTAGCGCCGTCCGCTCCTGATCGATGCGCTTGGCATTGCGCGCGTTGCCGCGGCCAACGATCTCGTCGACAAAACCACGCCATGCCGGAAGATCGTCGAAGTCGCGAGAGGCACGCAGCAGCAGGGCATCGGCCAGCGCTCTCTTGAGATGGCCATGCGCACTTTCGATCGAGCCGTTCTCATGCGACACGCCGGGATTGTTGCGGGTCGGCGTCATGCCGTAATGACTGCAGAACGCCTCGTAGCGCGTCGTCAAATCCTCCTTGGCTTCAGCGCCGAGATTGCGGAACGCGGCTGACAGGCTGTCGCTGCGGTGCTGCTCCGGCACCCCGCCCAGCGACCACAGCGCGTTCTGCAAGCCTTCCGCCAGCGCGACAAAACTTTCGCCACCGAGTACGACATGGGCGTGTTCGAAGCCGGAGAAAGGCAGCCGGAAGTGATAGAGCCGGCAGTCCAGCAACTGGCCCGCAATGGTGACGCCGAGATCGGCGACCTCGGTGAAGTCCGACAACCCCATGCGACCCGGCGGATGTTCCTGACGGAAGATCACCTCCCGATCCGGCCCGTTCACCGCCCGCCATGCCCGAATGCGCCGCTCGAGCGTCCGCCGCGTTCCAGAACCCAGCTCCGGATGTCGGCGGCATAGTTCCTCGAACACGGCGATCGGCCGTAAGCCTGGGGCGGCGTTCAGCATCGGGAGGATGTCGTTCTCCCAAAGATCGGCAAATGGATCAGCGCGGCGGCGTTCGCGGGGCGACTTCTTCTGGGTGGGAAGTCGGGGATCCTTTTCGAACCGGTAGGCGGCGGAGGTGCTGAAACCAGCCTTTGCAGCGGCGACGGCTGGCGAATGGTTGCGACGCAAGCTCATGAAAAGCCTCATTTGTTGATCGGTGACATGCCGGCCGGCCAAAGAATTGGTCCTCTCAAAGGAGAAACCCGATCTTTGACCAGCCGCCGTTACCGCCAAATGAGGCCCGTTCGGGCGACACGCCGCTGCTGGGCTGCCTCCGGTCGGGCTACGCCCTCCCTTCGTCAACCCAGCAGCGGCGCATTCTCATCCTGATTGTCGCGGGATTCTCATCCTGATTGTCGCGCTACACAGCATCAACTATTTGACCGCGCGTCTGTCCTTGCGTGGTCGATGTCTTCCCACGGCGCATGATCCGCCTGCTGCGTAGACGCGATATCAGCTCTTTTTTCAGTACACCACGCGCTTGGACGAACAGGCTTTTATAGATCGTTTCATGGGATACTCTCATTGTCTTATCGTCCATATATTCGGCCATGAGCCATCCCGATATCTGCTGAGGTGACCAATGGTGCTGCAGCTTCGCTGCCACTACCCTCTGAAGAGATCTATTCGCTGCAAGGAGACAAGGCTTTGGACGTGACGCTTCCTGCCATGCCCGCTCATCAGCCATGGTAGCACGATATTTGTAACGGCCTCGATTACGATCCACCTCCCGGCTAATGGTTGAGGGAGATCGGCCAAGCTGCTCGGCAATCCTGCGCAGAGACAGGCCGGCAATTAATCCGCGAGATATCTCCTCCCGATCCTGAAGGGTCAAACACCGCGACGATCGTTTCCGGGCGATTGGAGCTATTCCACCCTTTGCCAGCAGCACCCCAAACACCGAAGCCGCATGCTTTCCAAGGGCTCGCCCAATATCGCTCAGTGACTGGCCCGCCTTCCATCTCGCCCATAGCTCTGCTTTTTGCTGTTGGGATAACCCCGGGCGACCCATCTGCGGCATCTTGATCCCTCCAGAAACGACATGAATTAATCATGTTGCGTTCACCAGTTGAATCCACCGCGGCCTACTTCGCGAAGGAATCGATGTGAAGTTCGGTTTCATTTCGAAGCACCGGGGGCTCTGGCCGGCGGAGTGGTTGTGCGAGGCGCTCGGTGTCTCGCGAGGTGGGTTCTATGCCTGGCTGAAGCGTTCACGCAGTCGGCGTAGCCGCAGCGATGAGGAATTAGGTGCGAAGGTTCGAGCCAGCTTCCTCGCGAGCGACCGCACCTACGGCGCCAGGCGCGTATGGCACGACCTGCTTGCAGAGGGTGTGTCGTGTGGGCTGCACCGGGTCGAACGATTGATGCGCCTACAAGCTTTCAGGGCGCGGCCGCGACGGCGTCGCCTTCCTCCTGATGTGGGTGAACGTCACGCGAGCGCCGTCGCGGCCAACGTTCTCGACCGCGCCTTCGAGGCGGCGGCTCCCAACCGCAAATGGATCGCCGACTTCACCTATGTCTGGACGGCGGAAGGCTGGATTTATGTGGCGGCCTTCATCGACCTGTTCTCTCTGCGCGTAGTCGGCTGGTCGATGCAAACCGCAATGACGGCGCAACTTGTGACCGACGCCCTCGTGATGGCAATCTGGCGACGAGGCAAACCTGATGCGCTGCTCCACCATTCCGACCGGGGCAGCCAATACACCAGCGAGCAGTTCCAGCGATTGATGGCCGACCACGGCGTCGTCTGTTCAATGAGCCGGTCTGGAAATGTCTGGGACAACGCGGCGATGGAGAGCTTCTTCTCGTCGTTGAAGACGGAGCGAACCGCGCGCAAGATCTACCGAACAAGGAACGAAGCCAAGGCCGATGTATTCGACTACATCGAATGCTTCTACAATCCGAAGCGTCGTCACTCGACCATCGGATATCTAAGCCCTATGGAGTTCGAGCAAAGGGCCAGATTAGTTTAAGCCGGTGTCAACAGAACCGGGTGCAGCTGAGTCCCGCCATTTGCTTGCAGATTTGGCACGGGATAAATTTGGAGATTCCGATGGGAATGACATCAAGTCTATCGGACGGTTTGTTCGCAAAACCATACGTCCGTTTTTAAGCATTCGGTCGTGACATGCGCAGCCTCTGATCCGCAACCACCGCTGATGTTCGATTACTGACACCATACTTTTGCATAATGTTAGTCATATAGTATTTGACTGTCTTTTCACTGATTTTCAGCTTCTCCGCAACCATTCTGTTGGTAAGTCCAGCTTCAACTTCACGTAGTATCTGAACTTCACGGAAATTCAGTTGGCTGCCAGCCTGTGTTAAAGCTACTTTCTCCCTCTGGGCAGCGATGACGAGTTTGGCCGCGAAATCAGGAGAAACGAACGACTCGTTGTTTAAAACGGTCCTGATTGCCGCTTTGAGGTCCTTGCCGGCGATACCTTTAAGGATGTATCCTTGGGCGCCGGAATTGAGCGCGTTGATCGCGGTATCTGCGTTATCACACACGGTCAATATGATGCAGCGGGTCGAAGGGACTTGAACGCATATTTCCTTGAGAGCCTCGATACCATTGCCCGGAATGCCCAAGTCCAGCAGCATAATATTCGGACGATGCATGTTGGCAATTTGCAACGCTTCAGTCGAGCATCCTCCCTCGGCGACCACTTTAAATCCGGGCTCGCTGCGGAGAACAGCGGCCAGTCCGTGACGCAAGATTGGATGATCATCTATGATGGCAATTGAAATCTGCAAAATATCTGATTTCATTGAAATTCCCCCGGACTGACGATGCAAACGGGTCAAAACGGTTGACTTTAATGGCAAGATCCTGCCGTAATTCTTGCAAGTTATCAACAAGTTTGATTCGGCTTGGTGAATTGATCATAAAATCAGAAAACAGCGGTCCGGCGGCGGCCTTTATATGATGCGCTCATCGGCGATTTAGTTCGATTAGTGCGTCGGCGCCCTGGTATTTAGGTTCAATATTATTCAGAGGAATTTTGCACTTTACCTCTGTGCCTTCTGATGGCGCGGACTTTAATTCCAACGTGCCACCGACGGACTCGACGCGATACTTCATCCCAAGCAACCCCAGGCGATCGTTTCTCGCTGCAGCAACATCTGCAATCTTTGAAAAATCGATTCCCGGCCCGGAATCACGAATCGAAAGATGCAATTCGGCATCATCAACGTTGAGAGAAACGTCTTGAGCGTCTCCGCCACCGTGCTTATGAGCGTTGGTTAGCGCCTCCTGAGTGATGCCCCCAACGCAGTGGATGATGTCTCTCGATAGCCGCTTTGGTACATTAACTGCTTTAAAATCGACCCGAGAGCCTGTGTGGCGCTCATGTCGACTAATGATTGACTGTAGGACGCCCACGATGTCTTCGTTGTCTTCGATGTAAGGAAGCAGCAGGCCGCTCGAAATCGAACGAAGATCAGCCAAGGCGTCAGATGCCGCGCCGCGAACTTCATCGATGAGATTGCTCGAGTTCTCGTTCGCGTCCCTGGGTGCTTTCAGCGCGGTCCCGATCTCGCTGAGCCGCAACAATACGAAGCTCAAAAGTTGGGCTGGGCCGTCATGCAGTTGTGAGCCAATTCGCTTCTGGATTGTGCGATCGATTCGGTTGCTCTCTCGCATGGCCTTCTGCATCTTTTCCTTAAGAAGATCATTGATGTGGTGAAGTCTGGATTGCTCTCGCAGCCTTAATTTCAACGCCCGTTTTTGCTGATCGATTATGGCGCTGCCACGATGGACGATCGCGAAAAGAGTAAGCAGCATGCCGATTGCCGCCGCGCCGATCACGAGCCAGTCTTGGACGGCGGCGAAGATCTCCTTGTGCAGGCGTTCGGCGTTCTCATAGAATTCGCCTACGGCAATGATCTGATCTGTCCCGGACTTATGTAGGGGCACATAGATTTCATAGAGCGAAAGCCCAAGCTTGCGCTCAAATTCATTTTCCTCGTCGTCATTGTCTGCGAAGTTTCCCCTGATCTCGCCTCTAAAGCCGGGACGTATCTTTGTGGGGTCAAATTTCTTTCCGATGAGGTCCTTCTGAGAACTGAAGGCGATTGTGCCGTCAGGTAGCCATACCTTGATTGACAGAACGTGACGTCGCAAAGCAAGGCTGGCACTGATTTCTTCAAGTTTGGCAAGGCTTTCGGGCGGGAGCGATGTGCCAAACTGCAGCGATTGAATATGAGGCTCGAGGAAGCCCTCGAGGTACAGCGCCGCAGAATCTGAACTGCTGCGCAATACCCCATCGACTATTCGCGCACTAATCCACGTACCGACGGCGATCATCATGAAGCCAAGGACCACCGTCGCCGCAATGGTAAATTGCTGAAACAGCGTGAGCCGGGCTGCCCGACGCCGAATCGGCGCGGCCCAACGCGATCCAAATATGGACTTAAGTCCAATCAAGATCTTGGCCTTTTGGCAGGGTGAATACGACCTTCATCCATTCTTTTTCGCTCGACTTCAGGCCCTTCCCAAATCATCGGCGCATGCCATGCTTAAAAAATCGTTACGGGCCCGGTGCAAAACGTACCGACTTTAGCAGCATTGGTGGGAGTAGAATCAATGGCCAATTATCTCAAGCCGTTCGTAATCGACCAGAGCGATATCGACTTCATCCTCAGCCAGGTGAATTTCCGACCGCTTTTCGATGTGAACGGAAACGCCATCATCCTGTGGGACGGCACCGGTAGCGTCTACGACGCCAAAGGAACGCTGATCGGGCAAGGCGGCGCCACGGCGAGCGACCCGCTCGCTCTGTCTGCAGTCGCGACCTACGGTCAGTCCTACATCTCGGAATTCGACCTCGCCGGCCTGCGCGATCCGAGCGGCCTCAACAACAACCTGTCGCTGATCAACGCCACGTATGGTGCGACGGATCAGATCTTCACCCGCTCGGCCGCCGCCGATTATGCCAATTATTCTCCGGTCATGCAGGCCGTGGCGGACCGGGCCTATGCTGCCGCCAAACAATACTACTCCTCGTACAGCATCGCGGACGGCACCTTCAAAGCCAATCTCAGCGACTATACCATCAAGGTCGATACCACCCCCGGTCAGCCGGGAGACCATACCGCCGCCAATGGCGCGCCGATCGATATCCAGAACGTCGTCGACTACACGCCGCGCATGATCAGCCTGACGACCACCACGGCCGGCGTCACCTTCGACACCTGGGCCAACCATTCGGGCGATCCGCTCGCCGGCTCCCATCAGCCCAACGAAATCTACTACGACGCCAGCGGCGTCGCCAAGGTCCTCGACTGGGGTCAGCTCAAGACAGTGGCCAACGGCGGCCTCGGCCAGGTCGACACCCAGGCGCGGCTCGCCGCCTCGGCCGGCCAGGACGATCATTTCATCGGCGGCCTCAATCCCGGCGTTTCGCCGTCGAACGGCTTCTTCGTGCTGTTCGGGCAGTTTTTCGATCACGGCCTCGACTTCATCGGCAAGGCGTCCGGTCAGACCGTCAAGATCGCGCTGGCGAGCGACGACCCGCTCTACGGCATGCTGGGCCAGGATGGCCAGCCGGTGCACGAAATCACCATCAACCGCGCCACCGTCGCCAAGTTGGATGCCAACGGCGCTGAATACGTTAACCACACCTCGCCGTTCATCGACCAGAGCCAGACCTACGGCTCGCACGAGCAGCTGACCAATCTGCTGCGCGAGTGGGTCCCGGATACGACAACGGCCTCTACCACGGACTTCCACGCCGGCATGAACCTGTTCGACGGGCACACGCTGGACACTCCGTGGATGAAAGCGGACGGCGTCACCCTGACGACGCAGACGCTGCCGACGCTGGACGAATTGCGCGCGCATATCGAGGCCACCGGCCGCGACGCGCTGACCTGGGAGGACGTCAACGACCTGCGGAACCGCGACGCCAGCGGCCATGTCGTCGCCGGCACCAGCGGCTCGGCGCTGCTGCTCGACATGAACCCGCGCTTCGACGCGGGGCACATGGCGGGCTTCTACGACAAGAACGGCAGCGGCACCCAGGACGCCGGCGAGGCGAGCTACGGCACCGCGGCCCAGACAGCGAAGGTCACCGCGGCAATCGCCACCATCGACGCTAGCGTCAAGTCGACGTTCGGAGCGGCGTCGAGCTTCGGCATCGACCCGGTCACCCACAAGCTGACCCTGTTCATGGAGAACTTGCCCGCCGGTTCGCCGGCCGGGACGCCGCACATGCTGAGCGGCGCCAGCGCACTCTACCCGTTTGTCAATTTTGCGGACTTCAGCATCACCACCCCGGCCGGTGCGCTGCACGACGCGGTGGGCGAGATCCTGATGGCGTCGGTCGGCGACCACTACGTCGCTGGCGACGGGCGCGTGAACGAGAATTTTGGTCTCACCTCGATCCACCATGTGTTCCACGAGGAGCACAACTACCAGGTCGACAACATCATCGACGCCCTGCATCGGCAGGACATCGTGTCCGGAGACGCTACCCACGCCTCGCTGCATGGCTTCCAGGTCGACACCGGGCACGGCATGAACGCGGCCGGCGACTATCTCAACGGCGACGGCAGCATTGCCTGGGACCAGGACAAGATGTTCAACGCGGCCAAGCTGGTCGTGGAAATGGAATACCAGCATGCCGCGGTCGACCAGTACGCCCGCAACGTTACGCCGAACATCCAGGAGTTCGGCGCCTATTCGACCAACGTCAATTCGGCGATCTCGCTCGAATACTCGCAGGTTGCCTTCCGCTTCGGCCATTCCACGCTGCGCGAGACCATCGACACCATCGATCCGACCGGCGGTCTGACCGGCAAGATCATGGGCTACGCGCTCAAGGAGGCCTTCCTGGCGCCGCAGAAATTCGCCGACGTCGGTGCTTCGGGGATCATCCTGGGCATGACGCACCAGCAGATGAACGAGGTCGACGAATTCGTAACTCCGGCGCTCAACCAGGGCCTGCTCGGCCAGCCGCTCGATCTGGCGGCCATCAACATCGCGCGCGGCCGCGACCTCGGCATTCCGACCCTCAACGAGTTCCGCCACGCCGTCGGGTTGAACCAGTACACCAGCTGGAACGACTTCGGCCAGAACATGCAGCACCCGAGTTCGCTGGCGAACTTCATCGCAGCCTACGCCTTCGACGGAAATCTGACGAAGGCTCAGCATCTCGTCGGCATCGTTGACGGCACGGTCGCAGCGGGTACCGACGGCATTTCCCTGGATCAGGCCTACGGCTTCCTCAACGGCGACGAGGCTGTCGGGGGCGCAGGCACCCTCGCCTTCAACAGCATCGACACCTGGCTCGGCGGTCTCGCCGAAGTCCATCAGCCGGGTGGCCTGCTGGGAGAGACCTTCGACAAGGTCTTCGTCGACCAGATCGAGAAACTGATGGACGGCGACCGGTTCTACTACCTGTACCGGCTGTTCGGCACCCAGTTCGGCAACGAGGTCGGCAACGGCCAGCTCAAGGATATCGTCGAACGCAACACCGGTCTGACGCATCTCAACGGCAACATCTTCGGTTATGCCGACCAGAACATCGACCTTAGCGCCCACAAGGAGGTTTTGGTTGGTAGCCAGACCGAGTTCCTGACGACCGCCAACGAGCATAAATACGGTGGGGTGACCGCCGACATCGGCACCGGACCGACGGCGACCCACGTCTCGGTGGACGACGGCACGATCGGGATCTATTCCAACGGCGGCCACGGCAATCTCAACGATGGCCACGTCGTCACCATCGGCGGCGTGCACTACATCCAGGACACCCGACTGGCCGACTCCGATCCGACCAGCGCCTACAATCAAAACGGAGGCGTCAATCTCGACGGCACCCCGAACTCGGGCGCCGAATCCAACGAAATCATCGTCGGCTCGAAGGGCGCCGATCTGATCTACGGCCAGGGCGGCGACGACACCGTCTACGGCGACGCCGGCAACGACACCATCTACGGCGGCTACGGCATCGACCGTCTCTACGGCGGCGACGGCTCCGACACCATCTACGGCGGCGACAACCCCGACCTGATCGACGGCGGCGCCGGCGACGACTTCCTGTATGGCGAATCCAGCGGATCGGACATCAACGGCAACGACCAGGTCATCGGCGGCGCCGGCAACGATTACATCTCGGGTGGCATCGGCATCGACAAGCTGTTCGGCGGCACCGGCGACGACAGGATCTTCGGGGATCAGGATACCGACCCGTTCACCCATGGCGACGACGGCAACGACTTCATCGACGGCGGTTCGGGCACCGACGTGCTCTACGGCGACAACGGCGACGACATGATCCTCGACGGCGCCGACGTCGACATCTCGTTCGGCGGCGCCGGCGACGACATCATGAAGGTCGGTGACATCGCCCAGGCGCTCGGCACCGGACCCGACGAAGTCCTGGGCGGCGACGGGGTCACAGACGACGGCAACACGCCCGGCACCACCGGCTTCGACATCATGGACTTCAGCCTGCAGCATCTCCGCCCGGTCGGGGTCTCCTACGACCTCGACCAGCAGGCCAACCCCCTGACCGCGGTTAACAGCCAGCAGTCGGTTCCGGCGGCGTTCCAGATCGAAGGCTTGGTCGGCAGCGTCTCCAACGACACCTTGGGCGGCGACGCCGGCAACAACTGGATCGTCGGCGGCTCCGGCAGCGATATCCTGACCGGCGACATCGGCGACGACGTCATCGTCGGTGGCTCGATCCGGCTCGACACCCTGATCGGCCGCTACGAATCCGCGCCTGGGGTGGCCTCGACCTACGACCACAACAACAATAATTCCGGATCGACCGAAGCGGATCGCCTTCAGGACGCCCGTTACAACGGCGCTTCCCACCGCGTCGGATACCAGGACACGCTCGGCGCGGGCCTGCTCGGCAACAGCGCGCTGGGGACGCAGGGCTTCGAAAAGCATTTCACCGAAATGCTGCGTTCCGACCAGTTCAAGAACGTCGTCCTGGGCGACGACGGCACCGCTGCCGCGCCCGGGGCCTCTTCCGACACCGCAGCCTATACCGGCAACGTAGCGGACTACGAGGTCACCCTGATCCAGTTCGACAGCGCCAACCAAGGCCATGTCCTAGCCTACAAGATCGTGGACCACGGCCACACGCCGACCGGACCGACCGACCCGCTTCCGGCGCGTGCACCGACCGACGGCACTGACATTCTGGTCGGCATCCAGAAGCTTCAGTTTGCTGACGGTACCGTCGACATCACCCAGCTGGTCGAGATCCCGGCCACCGGCGCTCCCGTCATCTCCGATCTGACGCCGACCGAAGGCCAGCCGCTGACGCTGAACATCAGCTCGATCCAGGACGCCAACGGCTTCAACCCGGCGGCCTTGCACTACCAGTGGCAGTCCTCGGCCAACGGCACCGCGTGGACCAATATTGCAGGCGCGACCGCGGCAACCTTCACACCGCAGGACAACTTCAATGCCTTGGGTTTCAGCGGCTTAGATGCCCAGGCCGGCCTGCAGCTTCGGGTCGTTGCGACGTTCACGGATGCGGGAGGACACGCGGAGATCGTGACCTCGGCGCCGACCGGTCCGGTAGGTGCCCATGCGGTGAACTGGGCGAGCCAAAACTTCTTCGGGGGCAACTTGCTCGGCGCCTTCCCCGGGACGGCGGGCGACGACATCGCTTCGGGGGCCAACCCGTTTTTTCTGGTCACGAACGGCAACGATACGCTCAACGGCTTGGCCGGCAACGATAGCCTGAGCGGCCTTGGCGGCAACGACATCCTCAACGGTGGCGCCGGAAACGACGCGCTAGACGGAGGCACCGGCAACGACACCGCCGTCTACGCAGGGGCTGTCGCCAACTTCACCCTTGCAGCCACCACGGCGGCCATCACCGTCACCGACAACACCGGGGCGGAGGGCACTGATACCGTCACCGGCACCGAACAACTCCGCTTCAACGGCGTGAACTACGGTGTCGTTACGGGTACCAATGCCAACAACGCCAACCTCAACGGCGCGGCGGGCGCAAATGGATCGCAGGCCATCTTCGGTCTCGACGGCAACGACACCATCAACGGCGGCGCCGGCGACGACTATATCAATGGTGGCTCCGGCGCAGACACCGTGACCCAGACCGGATCGACCGGCGGCCACGATTTCGTGGATGGCGGCACGACGGCGCTCGACATCAACGGCCGCGACACCACGCCGGATACCTACGTGTTGAACGGAGTAGCCGGTGCCGAGACCTTCAGGATCTATTCCAATACCGACGACTGGGACGGCGCTGGGCCGGGGACCGGCAGCAGCGCGGCACATGCAGGCTTCACCGGCCTGAACGCGAATACGGAGATCGTTGTCGCTCGCAACGGCGTGCTGATCGCCGAACTCGACAACATCGAGGAGATCGTCGTCAATGCGGCCACGATTACGTCGCCGGGCGGCGTCCTCCCGGGCGGCACCGGCACCATCGGCGGCGACACCGTTCAGGTGATCGGCAACTTCACCGGAACCAGCTTGAACTACAGCACGATCACGGTGAACGGCGGATCGGGCGCCGACACGGTCGACATCTCCGGACTGACCTCCGACCATCGCATCGTGTTCCACGGCGGCGGAGGCAACGACCAGGTGATCGGAACGCTGCGGCCGCAGGACGTGGTCGATACCCAGAACATGCTGCCATCCGATCCGGGCGGGCCGACGGGCGGCAGCGGCCAGGATGGCTCCGGCGACGGCAGCGGCCAGGATGGCTCCGGCGACGGCAGCCAGGGTGGCTCCGGCGACGGCAGCCAGGGTGGCGGTCAGGGCGGATCCGGCGATGATCAGCATTGTTCGGGAGACGATCACGACGACGGCCATGACGGCGCCGGCACGCCGGCGATCAATCCCGGCATGGCGGAAGTCAACATCGGAACCTCCGGGGCCGACGTGATGGTCGGCGCGGCGGGCGACGACGTCCTCAGCGGGCTCGACGGCGACGACGTGATCCTCGGAAATGACGGCGCCGACACGATCAAGGCCGGCGCCGGGGACGACCTGGTGAAGGCAGGTGCAGGCGACGACGTGGTGTTCGGCAACGAGGGCGACGACGTCCTGTTCGGAGGCGCCGGGCGCGACCTGATCGCCGGCGACAAGGGCGACGATCGCATCTTTGGCGATGCGGGCGACGACGCCCTCGAAGGCGGCCTCGGCAACGACGTGGTCTACGGCGGTGCCGGTAACGACCGGATCATCGCGACGGTGAGCGATGGCAATGATACCTACTTTGGCGACATGGGGGAGGACACCCTCGACTACTCGGCGATATCTGCCGCCATCACGGCGGATCTCGGCAACGGGATCGGTCAGCACGGCAGCGTTGCCAGCGCTCAGAGCGGCACCGACCAGGTCTTCGGTTTCGAGAACTTCATCGGCGGCTCCGGCAACGACACCATCGTGGCAAGCTCGGTGGCGAACGTGATGGACGGCGGCGGGGGCAACGACACCTTCGTGTTCAACTCCGCAGTCGATGCCGACGGCGACACGATCAAGGGCTTCCAGCCCGGCGACAGGATCGACCTGTCGGCAATCGACGCCAACACGGGGGCGAGCGGCAACCAGTCCTTCGTGCTGTTCGCCGGCAACGTCTTCACGTCCGCCGGGCAGGTCATCGTCACCCACGAAACAAGGGATGGCCTTGAGCACACGATCGTTGCGGGCAACACCAACAATGACACGGTCGCCGACTTCAAGATCGACATCGCCGGCAACCACTCCCTGACTTCCGCCGACTTTAACGGCGTGCACTGAGCGCAATAGACGACGATCCGGAGCGACGGGGGTCCCGCCGCTCCGGATAGGTAGAACAACCGCTTCGCGCAACACGCCAGGGCAGGGGAAGTACACAATGAGCAAGAATGCCAAGCGTAAGAATTCGGCCTATCCGAACGGAGAAAACACGATCGGCAATTATCGCAGGATCGGCTTCTTCCTGCTGGGGCTGTCCGGGATCATTAACGTGCTCGCCCTGACCGGCTCCTTCTACATGCTGCAAATCTACGATAGGGCGCTGACCAGCCACAGCATTCCGACCCTCGTCGCGCTTTCCGCTTTGGCTATCGGCCTCTATTTATTCCAAGGGATGTTTGACATCCTGCGTTCCCAGATCCTGGTCCGCCTAGGCGCCCGGCTTGACGCCAAGTTAGCGCCATTGACCCACCACGTCGTGATCGAAATGGCTCGCTACGGCTACTCCACCTCCGAGGCGCTCGAAAGGGGCCGGGACGTTGATGTCGTCCGCGGCTTCCTCGGCAGCCAAGCGCCCGTCGCCTTCTTCGATTTGCCGTGGATGCCGCTGTTCCTCGGTTTCGTCTATCTGCTTCATCCCGTCTTGGGGCTCGTCACGCTGGCCGGGGCGGTGGTGCTGATCTCGCTCACGGTGGCGACCGAACTGATGACCCGCCGCGCGGGCAGCGAAACGCACCAGGCAGCCGTGCTGCGCAGCACGCTGGCGGATTCGCACGCGCGCAACGCCGACATCCTCCGCGCTATGGGATTCGGCGGCCGCGCTGTGGCCCGCTTTGAGAAGGCTAATTTGCGGCACCTCGAGCTGCAGACCTGGACCAGTGATGTCAGCGGCAGCTTCGGCGGGATTGCCAAAGTATTGCGCATGATGCTGCAATCCGCACTTCTTGGGCTAGGCGCCTTCCTCACAATCAAGGGCGAGCTCTCGGCAGGGGCGATCATCGCCTGTTCAGTGGCCTCTTCACGGGCGCTCGCGCCAATCGATTCTGCTATCGGCAACTGGAAGCTCATCGCCGCCGCGCGAAGGAGCTTCCGTCGTCTGAAGCAGACGCTGGCCGCGGCCGAGGATGGTTCCCACATCATGCCGCTTCCTAGGCCTGCGGCAGCGCTAAAGGTCGAAAACATCACGGTCGTGGCCCCTGGTAGCGGCACTGTGCTGGTAGGCGAGGTTAGTTTCGAACTGAAGGCCGGCGAGGCGCTGGGCCTGATAGGCCCAAGCGGCGGCGGAAAGACCTCGCTGGCCAAGGGTCTCGTCGGCGTCTGGCCGCTGCTGAGAGGAAAGGTGCGCCTGGACGACGCGGATCTCGATCAGTGGCGCGCAGACGTGCTCGGCGAGTACATCGGATACCTGCCTCAGGACGTTTCCTTGCTCGACGGCAGCATCGCCGAGAACATTTCGAGGTTCGAAGCCGAGCCGGACGCCCGCAAGATCGTGGCCGCTGCGAAGGCCGCTGGCGTCTACGAGATGATCGCGCGGCTGCCCGAAGGTTATCAAACCGAACTGGGCCCCTCGGGCACGTCCCTTTCAGCCGGACAGCGGCAGCGCATCGGGTTGGCACGGGCACTGTATGGCGATCCCTTCCTCGTCGTTCTCGACGAGCCAAATTCCAATCTCGACTCGCAGGGTGAGGCCGCGCTCAGCGATGCCATCGAAGCCGTCAAGGCTCGTGGAGGCGTGGTGATCGTGATCGCGCACCGCCCGAAGGCTCTCGCGGCTGTGGACTACGTCGGCGTGGTTCAAGGCGGCAAGCTGATCGCGTTCGGTCCGAAGGACAAGGTCGTCGGCGCCCCGTCGGCACCGATACCATTTCCGGCCGCCGCGACGGCCTGATTCGAGCTGAATGGGAGGTCGCTATGGAAGATCGGATATCGTTGGGAATTCCGGACCGCACCGCGCTCGACGCGCCGTCGAGGCGGTTCAAGCTACTCGACGAGAGGACCAGGGTCAGTTCCATCGTGTCGGCGCTCCTTGTGGCGAGCTGGGGGCTTGTGCTGAAGCAGATGTTCGGCAGCGACAAGGAAGAGGCGCCGCATCAGCCGAAGCCGGATTTGCAGAGTCTGGACGGGCCGGAGCGCGAGACCGAGGCAGCGGTCGCGCCTTCCTCCACGGGGCCAACCGCCGGATCTTCGGAGCTCGTTCGCGCCGTCGGTCTGGCATCGGTCTCGATGAACGAGGCTTTTGCGGCAGCGGTGAGTCTCGACAGCCTGTCTTTCGCCAGGACCGAGAGCCCACGGCTTTCGTTGGTCCCAGCCAACCAGAATGCTCCGGCAGTGCCGCGTCCGCAAACATCGGCCGGCGAGCCCAAACCGGCCGGCGGCGTTGGAGGCGGTGGCGGGGGCGGCAGCGATGGCAGTCGGACGGGTGGAAGCGACCCGCACATCACCGACGACCGTAGCAAGCTCGCTGACAAGGTCGAGAAGCCGCCGGTTGCCAAGGGTTCGCAGGACCCGCCCATTGACCGCAGCAAGTCCCCCGGCGATGTCGGGACGTCGCCGCCTGCCAAGACCCCGCCGGATCCTCCTAAGAGCGCGAACCGTTCGCCTGTAAGTAATGGGGCAGTGGACCTCGGAAGCGGGTTGGTCAATGAATCGATTATTATCTCGCTGAGCCAGCTTCTGACGGGAGCGCGCGATCCAGATGGCGACACGCTGTCGGTGCAGGCCCTCCATGTCGATCAGGGCTCGCTGCAGGTGCTTGGGCCGGACCAATGGCTGTATACGCCGCAGCACGACGAGACCGGTGCGGTACGCTTCACTTACAACATCACGGACGGGTCTGCTTCCATCGCCCAGACCGCGCATGCCGACCTGCATGCCGCCCCCGAGGAAGAAATTCACGGCACTGACGGCGACGACTTCCTGATCGGCACGCCCCAGGCGGACGTCATCGACGCGGGCGCCGGCAACGACATCGTCTACGGCCGCGAGAGCAGCGACACGATCTACGGCGGCGAGGGCAACGACCGCCTGGTCGGCGGGGACGGCGACGACATCATCTTCGGAGGCTCCGGCAACGACGTCATCTTCGGTGGTGCCGGCAACGATACCCTGTTCGGCGAAGCCGGCGACGACGTCCTCTATGGGGAGGACGGCAACGACCTGATCCTGGGCGGCGACGGCGACGACTTCGCTTCCGGAGGCCAAGGCTCCGACCACATCATGGGGGGCGACGGAAACGATACGTTGTTGGGCGACGAAGGCGACGACGTCGTCGACGGAGAGGACGGCAACGACCATATCGATGGCGGTGCCGGCAACGACGTCCTGCTGGGTGGGGCGGGCGACGATATGATCGTAGGCGGAGCCGGAAACGACGTCGTGTCCGGCGGAGCCGGCAACGACCGCATCGAGGGTGGCGCGGGGGACGATGTCCTACATGGAGACGACGGCAACGACCGCATTGAGGGTGGCGCGGGGAATGATGTCCTGCTGGGCGGCAGCGGCGACGATGTGCTTTGCGGCGATGGCGGCAACGACACTCTAGATGGCGGAGACGGCAACGATCGTCTTGCCGGGGGTGACGGCGATGACGTCTTGTCCGGAGGAGCGGGCGATGATCACATCGATGGGGGCGCTGGCGACGACACCTTCGTGGTCAACGCCGGAGGCGGCCACGACCTCATCAGCGGAGGTGCGGGCGACGACACGCTGGATCTATCCCAGATCGTGTTCGATGCGAACGTGGACCTGCCCGATGGCATCGTCGAAATCTGCGGCGTGCAGACCGCACAGATTTTCGAGATCGAGAACGTCCGCGGTGGTCATGGCCGCGACCGGCTCGTTGCGGACGCGCACGTCAACATCATGGAAGGCGGCGAGGGCGACGACACCTTCGTCTTCCGTGACATGGCGTCGCTGAAGAACGAGGGCGGCCCACGCGATCATATCGTGGATTTCAGCGTCGGCGACCGGCTCGACCTCTCGCGCGTTGGGCAGGAACTCGACGACTTCGCTGGCCAGAAGCTGTTCTTCGCCGGCACCGACCAGGCGAAGTTCGACGAAGTCGGCGCTGTAACCTACCACTACGAGATCGTCTCCGACACCAAGGAGATCACCGTGGTCACCGGCGATCTCGATGGCAATTCGGACCATCAGTTCGAGATCGTGCTAGACGGCCACATCGACCTGACCGCCGGCAACTTCGTGCTGACGAACCCGTACGCGAACTCGACCACGCACCACGCTTGATCTCAGTAACGCCGGCGAACCGACCGGAAGGAACATAGAGGGCATAACATGAATGCGAACTCGTCGGGGCACCCCGCCAGCTTGAAGTCCTTCGGAATCCGCTCGCGGATGGTCGTGGCAATCGTGCTTGCCATGGCATTGATCGGCGGGTGCGGCGGCTGGGCAGTGCACGCGCAGTTGACCGGCGCAGTAATTGCGCAAGGCAAGGTCGTCGTGCGGAAGCAGGTCAAGCTGATCCAGCATCGAGACGGTGGCATCGTGGGTGAGATCCTGGTCGCCAACGGCGACAGCGTCGGCGCGGGCGACGTCCTCATCAGGCTCGACGAAACTCAGACCAAGGCCGAACTTGGCGTACTTAAGGGGCAGCTGTCGGAATTGCAGGGCCGCCGTGCGCGCCACCTGGCGGAGCGCGAGGGCGCCACCGCCATTACGTTCAAGCCCGATTTCGAAGGCGACCCTGGCACCGCCGAGATCGCCCAAGGCGAAATCCGCCTCTTCAACGAGAACCGCGCCGTGCGAGAGGCGCGCCGGGACCAACTGTCGCTGCAGATCGCGCAGTTCGAGGAGCAGGTCCGCGGCCTGCTGGCGCAGCAGGAGGCCAACGCCAGCGAGCGAAAAATGGTCAAGGAAGACCTCGAGCGTCTGACCCCGATCTACAACAAGGGCTATATGGAGATCGGCAAGATCCGCACGATGGAGCGCGACCTTGTCAAGATCGACGGACTAAAGGGCGAGATCGATGCGAACATCGCGCGCGTCAAGGGCCAGATCAGCGAATCAAGGATCAAGATCATCGAACTGGACCAGCAGGCGCGGACCGATGGACAGCGCGACCTGCGCGAGGTTGACGGCAAGCTCGCGGAACTGCAGGAGCGAACCATCGCCTCGCAGGACCGGCTGTCCCGGATGGTGATCCGCTCGCCTATCTTTGGCGTCGTCAACGAACTCGCGGTCAACTCGGTCAATGGGGTGATCGCTCCTAAGGAAACGCTGATGTCCATCGTTCCGGAAAGCGCGGATCTCGTCGTGGAAGCCAAGCTGTCGCCAATCGACATCGACCAGGCCGCGACCGGCCAGCCTGCGAGACTTCGCTTCTCGGCCTTCAATCAGCGGACCACGCCAGAGGTCGCCGGCACTGTCGAGACCATTGGCGCCGCAGCCACTCTGGAGCAGGCCACTGGACAGACGTATTATCTCAGCACAATCGCGATCGCGGGCGGCCTCAAGCAGGTCGCCGGCAAGCCGATCGTGCCCGGCATGCCGGTGGAGGTTTTCCTGTCAACGGGAGACAGGTCGGCGTTCTCGTATCTGATCAAGCCGTTCACCGATCAGATGATGCGATCATTCCGCGAGGAGTGAGCGTGTTCGATCTTCTACCTAAAGCGAACCGGCGCCGAAAGCCCCGGCGGCGCCTGTTCGCTTTGATCCCTCTTGCTGCTGTATTTGTTTTCAGCGACTGCGGCTTGGGATCCTCAGCCGGCACTGCAGATTCGCGTTCAGGCGTCTTTCTGGGCTTGCCGGTAAATTGTCGGCTCGGCGATGAATGCTTCGTGCAACAGATGCCCGACATGGATCCCGGTCCGGGGGTTGTCGACCCTCTGTGCGGCAGGGCAAGTTACGAGGGACACGACGGCTGGGATATTCGGCTGCGTTCGCTCAAGGACATCGGGCGTGCAGCGGTCGTGTCGATCGCGGACGGGACAGTGTTGCGGGTGCGCGACGGCGTTGCAGACCGGATCTTCGACCGATTAAAGGATAGCAAACTGCTAGGAGGTAAGGAATGCGGCAACGGCGTTTTGATAGAACACGCTAACGGAATCGTCTCCCAATACTGCCATTTGAAGCAAGGTAGCATCGCGGTACACTCGGGGACGCGCATCGGAAAGGGCGAGCGCTTGGGATTGATCGGCGCGTCGGGCCTGGCAGAATTTCCGCACGTCCATCTGTCGATCCGGCGCGATGGTATACCTTTCGAGCCGCTGACGGGGCGGTCTCTCCGATCAGGTGCGGAAGCATTCGGCGAAACCACGGGCGGTTTGTTCGAGCCGTCGGTTCAAAGTCTGCTGTCGAATTCGCCGACAGCGATTTTAGATTTCGGCTTGGCAAAGACTGCTCCAGAATTGCCGAACCTCGTTCGCGACGGTGGGCCGCCGCTCGTCAAGCTATCCGAGCCAATAGTCGCGTGGGTTTGGGCGATCAACGTCGAGCAGGGCAGCTTTTTCAGAATTCGACTGCTCGACTCGGACGGCGTTCCAATAGTGAACCTGCAGACCCGCGCTCTTGAAGGTCGTAAGGCGAACTATCTCGCTTACGTTGGAGGAAAAAACGGCGCGCGGGCGGGCGTTTACGACCTGAGGGTCGAACTGTTCGATGGCACTCGGACGGTACAATCGACCGCCAAATCGTTTGAAATAGGCCAATAATACGTCACGCAATCCTGGGTGACTTCAATTGGACAGCCAAGCGAAGAAATCTGGGGATTTTATAAGGGCAGGTTCCGTTTTTTACGGCACGAGACTACTATTAAACATCGGCTATTAAAAATCGGCGAATTGGAAATAACCTGCGCCACACGGGTTTAATCCTAAGGTGGGATGAAAAAAATGGCCACCACAAAGTTTTCCATCACAAGACGATCTAACCACTGGGCTCGGCGCGCCGTTTCCGGAATGCGCGGTTTTCTTCAGTATCTTACCGGCTTAAGAGACAAAACGGACGGGACAAGGCGAGGACGGATTGTCGACCACCGAATGCGGGGGCCGATAGTCTGGCTAGGCAACCTTCGCAACGAGAAGGAGAATCGTAGGGAAAACTGAGGCGGCACTGCTCAACTAATTGCATGGTTCGTAACAATCGACCTGCATGCGAACTACTCAAAGAGTCCCAAATTTCAAACAATCCCATTTTCGCTAGAGCATGATTTCTTCATTTTGAAGCGTATCCTGAGTCGATGAGGTAGTTGGCGCATTCTTCAGGGCTGAAGGCGTTAAGAAGCGCTCCGACTCTTTGCCATGTGGCTTCGACTGTTTGTTCGGCGGCCTTGCGGAGCAGGGTTTTGAGCTTGGCAAACATTTGCTCGATCGGATTGAGGTCGGGGCTGTAAGGCGGCAGGAAGAACAGCTTTGCGCCAGCCGCGCGGATCGCGCGACGGACGGCCTTTCCCTTGTGGCCGCCGAGATTGTCGATGATGACGATGTCACCCGGCTGCAAGGTAGGGACCATGATCTGCTCGACATAGGCAAGGAAACTGACGCCGCTGATCGGCTTGTCGATCACGCAGGGTGCGTCGATGCGGTGCTAGCGCTGGGCCGCGAGTAAGGTCAGTGTGTGAATCAGCGTGGTCCAAGGACCTCGCCCGATTCTTCCTGAACGCATTGATTGGATAAACGAATTTGATCGGTCATAGGGGTCCCGATCGGCGCCGATTGGGACCCCACCTCGAACCAATTTTCTCGATTGTCTTCAAAGCATTACTGCTTTCGCGTAGAGGGGTCCGACTCCGGTGCTGATTCACACGCATCGAACCCGCGGGGATGCAGTCGGCCCTCGACCACCTCGATATGTCGATCGCCTACGCGATAGATATCATCGCGGCTTATTGGGTGACTGAGCGCCCAACCGCCTTTTTTGCTTAGCGCCCGCGGTTCCAAGCGATGCCAGCGTATCGGGGGGAAGTGCGCCGGCCGGTTCACGGCATAAGGCCATCCAGTTGGCCGGAACCTTTCGCCTTACGGTCCCTTTTCTTGGGAAGAAGGACGGCATGAGCAAGCAAGCTCCGCCGCTTTTGTTTAGCGGCCGTCAATGGTCGGCCTTTTCAGTTTTGCCTCCGGTGTGGAGGTTCCCAAAAGGAGATTTTTGCATGGCTTCCTTCCCTACACTGAGGATCGCTCTTCTTGCGACCACCGCCATCGTTGCTTCCGGCGGCGCCTTGTTTGCGCAGACGCCGACCGAGAAAACGACTATTTCCGCTCCCGTAGCCGATCCGGCGGCAAGGGCGGATCCGGACATGGCGAAGGTTCTCGCCGCGCTCGGCGAGTTGCAACCGAAGCCGATCGAAAACCTTACCGCCGCCGAAGCCCGCAAGCAACCATCGGCGACAGACGCCGTGATGAAGGTGATCAAGGACGAGAAGCTCAAGGTAGACCCTCACGCGGGCCTTTCGGTCTCGAACAGCCGCTTTGCGGATATGGGGAACCTGCGGCTGCGCTATTACACGCCTGAGAAAGCTACCAAGGATGCCGGTCTTCCGGTCATCGTCTATTATCGCGGTGGCGGCTGGGTCATCTCCGACCTCGATACCTATGATGCTTCAGCATCCGCGATAGCCCGGAAGGCAAATGCCATCGTCGTGTCTGTCGATTATCCGATGGCGCCCGAACACAAGTTTCCAGCGCAGCATGACGAGGCGATCGAGGCCTATAAATATATCCTGAAAAACGCCAAGGGCTGGGGCGGCGACCCCGCGAAATTGGCGATCGTCGGTGAAAGCGCCGGCGGTAACTTGGCGGTAGCCACCGCAATGGCGGCCCGCGACCAGAAACTCACAGCACCGGTGGCGATCGTCTCGGTCTATCCGATTGCGACGACGGCCGCGGATACGCCGTCCAAGAAGGAGCAGGCTGCGGCGAAACCGCTCAACGCACCAATGATGGCGTGGTTTTTCGACAAGGTCCTCAACAACGAAGCAGAAAAGCAGGATCCGCGACTGAACCTCGTCGCCGCCGACCTAAAGGGACTTCCGCCGACGACTATCATCAATGCCGAGATCGATCCGTTGCGCTCCGATGGAGACATGCTGGCAGACAAGATGAAGGCGGCCGGCAATGATGTCACGCACAAGGTTTACGCGGGCGTGACCCATGAGTTCTTCGGCATGGACGCTGTGGTTGCCAAGGCAAAGGAAGCGCAGGACTTTGCGGTTTCGCAGCTTCAAAAGAGCTTTGGGCCGTCAACCGGCACGGTCGGCGCGTCGCCATCAAAATAGCGGGTGTGACCCTTCTCTCAGGTTCGAGCGTAATCAGTCGAACGCAGCAGGTTTGTCCTCTCGCTCCCGGCTGTCATGGTCGGGAGCGACGCGTCGATGGAATAGCTCAATCCACCTGGTGCAAACGCGATTGTCGGTTGCGCTCCAAAATCCTGCGATGCGAGCCTGTCGAGCAACAGGCTGCCGAAACCCTTGCGGGCCGGGACCACGACCGGTGGACCGTCGCGCTCCTGCCATTGAAACTTGAATCGGGCTTCCTCGGCTTCCCCGTCGATCGACCAGTGAATATCGACCTCACCCTTGTCGGGTAGCGAAAGGGCGCCATACTTGGTAGCGTTGGTGGCGAGTTCGTGAAGCAGCAGCGCGAAGGTCTGCGCCGCCCGAGAGTTCAGCATCACATCCGGGCCTTTGGCCGTCACCCGGTCGGTGAACGCCTCGAACTCCAGCCGGACGATCTCGGCCAGAGGGGCGCCCTGGAATCCTTTGCTCATCAGCGCCGATTGACTGCGTGCAAGCGCCTGCAGTCGCCGGATGAGCGTGTTGCGCTCCTCGGCGAGTGGCTTCGTTCCGGCCAGGCTGCGGGAAACGATGGATTGGATCACAGCCAGCAGATTTCCGCCCCGATGCGCGAGTTCGCCCATGAGGAACCGCTGGTGCTCTTCAACTTGCTTGCGTTCGGTGATGTCATAGGCGCAGTTGATTGCGCCCGTGACTTCTCCGTGCTCATTCTTGAGCGGACGGATATTGACGACGGCGGTGACCCGCGATCCGTCGGGCCGCTCGACGACTACTTCCTCGTCATTGACCTCCGCCAATTCTCCCGAGACCACCTCCGCCATGGGGCACTGGTCGTGGGGCATGAAACTGCCGTCCGGTCGGAACATCTTCATCGAGCCGCAGAAACGTTCGCTGTCGTCGCCGCGTGCCGGAGTGCGGCCCCACAATTCCGTAGCACGTTGGTTGAAGTCCCGAATGACGCCGCGGGCATCGCAGGCATAGACGGCCGAGGGCCCCAGTTCGAATAGAGTGCGAAAGCGTTCTTCGCTCGAACGCAACGCATCTTCAATCTTCTTTCGTTCGGTAATGTCCCGGACATTGCACTGAACGACCTGTGTGCCGTCCTCATCGTAGCGGTTGGCTACGACTTCCACTTCCCGCTTCTCGCCCGACTTGGATTCCAGCGGTAGATCTTCGTAACGGACGTGGCCGTTATTCTGCAACTCCCGAAACGCGGCCTGGCTCGCCTGCTCGTCCTTGAGCAGGCCAATTTCCCAAAGCTCCTTGCCCAGCAATTCTTCATGCCGATAGCCGAGCAGTTGCGACATGAAAGGATTGGCGTCGGTGATTTTTCGGCTGACGCAGTCCAGGATAAGCACGCCGTCGTGGGCGGCCTCGAAAAGCCGACGGTAGCGGATTTCTGATTGGCGGAGAGCAACCCGGAAAACAGGATCGTCGTCGTTCTGCGGTTTGGCCAAAATATCCATTTAGTGGGGCGTATCCGTAGCTTGGCTATCATTGACGCCGGTGCAAGACTCGCAACCGACTGAATGCCTATGTTGCCCTACGACGCAGGCGCGATACTCTGGCATTAGCGCGCGGCGCTTGCAGGCGGGGCAATGTAAGCCACTCCTGCATGTGCGCTGCGGTCTCCGCTTGCCGGGCTTGGCGAATGAGCGTTTCGCGCTCAATCCCTGATGGGGTGCCTTTGGCTTAATTACGTAGGCGTTCTGCCTCTTGCGACAGGCGTTGATCTAGCGGTGCAAATTGTTTGAATCGGCGTCGCTGCAAGGCGCTGCTCCTTTCCAGAGGAAGCCGGGAGCGCAACATGCGTTCACATCACCGATGACGGCCAAGGGCTGAGCGGTGGTTGGGCAATTCTGGCATGTCCGGTGTCCGACATACTGGTCAAAACGGCTCACCTTGCAGAATCGTCAACAACGCAAGTTAGGCCACTAGACCGTTGATTCAAATCGATATCGCGGCTTATCGGGCTGGACTTCCGGTCCTGGTCGTTCGCGCCTTGGTGGGGCGTCCGGTCTATCCCGGGACGTCTCAGACGTCGCGATCTGCCCTAATGGGCAGTCGGCTGCGACGGGCGGCGGCTAAGCCGCCGGGACAGCCCTTTTCGGTTGGTCAAAGGGACTGGCAACTGCAGCCAGCCTCGTCTCCAAGGCGGTTGCTGCGCTTCAAGAATGAGCAATATTATACCGCCATGCGTTGAACGAAGGGCTCTATAGTTGCGCTGTTTGACGGCAGGTGAATCAATAATGACCAGTTCTACAGATCCGCGGTTCGTTGTACTCGTCGTGGAGGACGAGTTTCTGCTCCGAACGAATGCGGCCGAAATGATCGCCGACGCAGGGTTCGACGTTGTCGAGGCGGGCGATGCCGATGAGGCAATTGCGATCCTCGAAACGCGACCGGATATTCATGTAGTCTTTACCGATATCCAGATGGCTGGATCGATGGATGGGTTAAAGCTCGCCCACTTTGTACGTGGCCGCTGGCCCCCGGTTAAAATCATCGCGACTTCTGGAAATCATGTGATCAAAGAGGGCGATTTACCGGAGGGAGGCATATTCCTACCAAAGCCGTATAGCTTCGACAGCATCTCCGCGGTACTCCGCAAACTGGCTGCTTAAAAACCGAAACGCCGGCAGCACCAACGGCGGCAGCGCGCGCACCCGATCTGGTCGCGCCGCCGCTGGACTGCCCCTGTATCCGTAGACAAGCCCGGCCTATCCCTTGGACTGCCTCTGGTTCGGTAGACATCCCCGGCCTATCCTTTGAGCATAGGAGGCAGCATGTGAGTACACAGAGATTTACCCCGGAGTTTAAGGAAGAGGCCGTCAAGCAGGTCATTGACCGAGGCTATGGCGTGCCCGAAGTTGCGGCTCGACTGGGCGTTTCGGCGCACAGTCTGTACAAATGGGTCAAGGCCGTTTCGCCCGACAAATCCGAGCAGCAATCGAAAGAACTCGTGGAGGCCAAGGGCGAGATCCTGCGCCTCCGCGCACAGGTGCGGCGAGTGGAAGAGGAGCGAGATCTGCTAAAAAAAGCCGCGCGGTACTTTGCCAGGGACCCAGAGTGAAGTACCGCTTCATGATCGAGCATCGCCATGTATATGCCGTCACACTGATGTGCCGGGTGCTACGAATCTCTCGTGCTGGGTTCTATGAATGGTTACGTGAATCGGTTTGCGATCGCGCAAAAGAAGACGCAAGATTGCTGGATCTGATACGCGATTCATATGCGGCGAGCGGCGGCGTCTATGGGTTCCGGCGTGTGTTCGGCGATTTGCGGGAAGCCCGCGAAAGTTGCGGTCTGCATCGTGTCGAACGCATCATGCGAAAGCACAAAATCAAGGCCGTGCGTGGCTATAAGGCTCCACGCGCGATCGCCGGTCGTCCTTCGATCATTGCGCCCAATCATCTGCAGCGCGCGTTCACGGTTAATGCCCCCAACAAAGCCTGGGTGACCGACATCACCTACATCCGGACATGGCAAGGTTGGCTGTACCTCGCCGTGGTGGTTGACCTGTATGCCCGCAAGGTCGTGGGCTGATCGATGAGTGCCAGCCTCTCCCGAGAACTGGCGCTGGACGCATTGCTCATGGCAGTGTGGCGCAGAAAGCCCGATAGCCGAGTGATTGTGCACTCGGACCAAGGCAGTCAATATGGCAGCGACGACTTCCAACGCTTTTGCCAGGCCCATAACCTGGAGCCGAGCATGAGCAGGCGGGGCAATTGCTGGGACAACGCCGTCGCGGAATCATTCTTCAGCAGTCTAAAAAAGGAACGTATCCGCAAACGCGTCTACAAAACCCGGGATCTGGCTCGGGCCGACGTCTTCGATTACATTGAGGTGTTCTACAACCAAGCCCGCCGTCACAGCCATCTGGGCGGCGTCAGTCCCGAGGCGTTCGAATGCGCCGCGGCGTGAGGCTGGGATTTGTCCACAACACCGGCAGCAGTCCATAGAACCGGCGACGATCAGCCGTAGATCGCCATAACCATCAAGACGCCAGCCGTCGCAATTCCTGCACCAATCATCAGGCTGAATCCAATCATAGCTTTTTCAAAAGCGCTCATCCGCCGTCCCTTGCGGTAGATTTTAATCGCGCCCGATCCCGCATTGCAAGGGACAGCCGCACTCTCGCCGTCTCACCCAAATGGGTGACGCCTGATCACCACCATGACCGCCTGGCACCGCCGGCGCGGTCGCTTCCGCATGGAGAGGGCCGCCAAGTCAAAGGCTAACGAAATGAAGGCGGAGACGATCCGCGCGGCGGTGACGCTAACCGCACGCCCGCGCTCTTGCAGAACCATGGCTCGGCCGAGGGACGCTAGCACCTACGATTGATCTGCAGTACAAGCCAGGCATGGCCCGAACCCAGAAAGTCACCCTTGGAAATATGAGAGAAGGCGACAAGATTTTTCGTTCGCTAGCCATGTGTGCGTTTGCCCTTATCGGCATGAACCGCGGCTCCGCGGCCGAGCCTCAAATCGACACGATCCGTGCACTGCCGATTTACTTGCGATCGTGCTGGCTGCCGCCGATGCTCACGCTCGGCACAGTCAATTCGAAGATCACTGTGCTTATGAGCTTTAAAAGTTCTGGTGAATTGCTGGGCAAGCCGAAGGTCACGTTCCAATCACACGGTCCCTTGCAGGACGAGATAGCCATTCGCGAAGCTGCCGCGCTTGCTGTAATTCGCTGTACACCCCTGCCCATCACCGACACACTTGGCGGCGCTATTGCTGGTCGGACATTTCGAATGACATTTGACATCAAGACCGGTCATCCGATCTGACTACATATACAGCGCTAGGATGATTTGGCGGTGCGGCTAGGGCAGTGTATGCTAGTGTCTCCGATTAATTCCTGCTCGCGTTGGACGACTTGCCCCCTCAGACGTCAAAGCTCGGCGTACTGGCGAGCGATTTCTCGGGAGTGCTAGCGCATCGTCCAGCGGCCTGTCGGCATATTCAGGTGCCGACGATAGCGCCTCGAGGGCCCCATGGCCCCGATTATTCTAGTAGCTCCAATTAGCCAGATCATGGCCGGACATGATCAAGTCCGGAAAATCACCGGCCCCTGCGCTAAACTGCATCCGCTTTTTTGAGGTAGCTGTTGTGAAGGCGACAAGGAGTAGATCTGCCATCGAAGCGGATCAAAACGGCGTTCTTGCTGAGACGTTTGCCGGCGATCAGCAGGACTATGCCCGTCCGAACGCGCGTCCTAGGACTTTTCTGTCGTCCCAAATCGCTGAGCTCAATTCGATCACCAGGTGACAATTGCATAGGGGATAGCCCTCGCTTTGCATGTACTGGTTCGAAGATGTGCCGAGTCGGTTAAGGGTTCCTTAACCCTGACCCCGCCGCGCCCGGCCTATCCGTACACCGCCATCGCCATGAGGACCCCGGCGGCGGCGATGCCGGCCTCGGCGACGGCGCCGAGCCCGATCAGTAGCTTCTCGAGAATAAACATCGCCATTCCCTCGAACGGCTTAATCTTATTCCTGTCGTTTCACGCACGACAAGTGCCGGATCACGCAGTTCCGTACTTGAGACGGCGCTCGCGGCCAATCCACAACCGATCCCCACCATGACCGCCCGGCGCCGCCGGCGGTCGCTTTCGCATGGAGAATTCACCATGACCATCGCTGCCCTCGTGGCGGGCGGTCCCTTGCGCATGGGCGCAACCGGGCCGGCCGTTACTGCCGTCCAGCTTTCTCTTCGCAACGCGGTATACGATCTGGAGCCCGACGGCGGCTTCGGCACTATCACCCAAACAGCGCTGAAGGCCTTCGAGGCCAGCCACGGCCTGGCGCCTGTTGGCGTGGTCGACAAGCCGACCGCGGCGGAGTTGGACAAGGTGGCGCCGCCGCCGTCGGTCCTGAAGGTGGCGCCTTGGCTGTCAACCATGCGGGCCCTGACCGGCACCAAGGAGGCGCCTTTCTCGAAGGACAATCCATTCATCATCGAGATGGCCCACGAGATCATCCGCCGGTACCCGGACCTCAAGGGGAACGTCGGCTGGTACAACCACGACAGCATCCCCTGGTGCGGCCTGCAGATGGGCTACGTCATGGCCGTGAACGGCATCAAGCCGTGCTCTGCGCCGCTCTCGGCGCTCGCCTGGGCCTCTTGGGGCCAGAAGCTGAAGGTGCCCACCCCGGGCGCCGTGCTGGTCTACAGCCGCACTGGCGGCGGCCACGTCACGCTCTACGAAAGTGAGGACAGCACCTATTATTATTGCCGCGGCGGCAACCAGGCCGACAGCGTCAATATCACCAAGATTCCGAAGTCCCGCGCTATCAAGGCGATCCGCTGGCCTGCCGGCGTGCCGCTGCCGACCGCCGGCCGCCGGCCGCAAGATCGGCGCGACCGCCAATGCCGTCAAGGCGGGATCCGAAGCCTGAGCGCCTAGTGGATCTGGGCGAATGCTTCGGCCGAAACGCCGAGAATAACGGCCAAGCCGTAAATGGCGAAAATTACTCTCTCAACGAAAATACGCATCCCAGTTGTTTCCTTACCCAGCACCCAGTTGATGGGCCGGTTTGGTTAATAAAATCCTACTGCCATCTCTTTCCGCCGCGCGACGGCATCGCGCACAACCTCAAAGCAACTGGAGACGAAAATGAAGTGGGGTTCCATCTGGCAGATCCTCCGCTATATCCTGATCGCTGGCGGCGGCTTCTTGACCGGCAAGGGCTACATCACCGCAGAGCAGGTCACCACGCTGGTGGGGGCGATCGGCTCAGTCGGCGCCATCCTCTGGGGCCTGTTCGTCAAGTCGGGCACCACGGCCGTTCCTGACGGCGTTGCTGCACGTTCGGATGTCCTGACGGTTTCGGCGGCGACGGGCGCTGTCACCCAGTGACCTGGCTCGCCTTCATTGCCGCTCTGGCGAAGGCGCTGCCTGTCGTTCTTGACCTAGTGTCGCGGTTCTACGTCTGGAATCCGTCACCGCGAGGCAGGGGCTGGCAGGAGGTCGCCTATCGGCATCACGCCATGAGTTTCCGCGTGCCGGGATGACGGTTGCATAAAATGCCTAAAAATTGGCTCAGCTTGCGATAACCACGAGCGCAAAAGTCAGAGAACCTCATAACTGATAATTGGTTTTCGGGCATGGGCACAGCAGTTGTCGTTCACGTCGAGCAAATACAACCCGCGCCGCCGCCGTACGGTCCGTGGCCGGTGGAGCTAGGAGCGCGGGACCTACTGCTCGCAGTGAAAGCCTACGACCGCGCTAAGAATCTGCCGTGTAGAGCTCCGTCAGCACCTTGAAATTTTGAAGTCGTGACCGAACCAAGCGATCGACAGACGCTTATCACGCACCCCGAGAGGGGGGGAGACTGCAAAAATTCGCCGCGCTGCCCTTTCGGGTGGCGCGGCTTTTTTTACTTAAGAGAGGTGTTGATTGCGCCAAATTTGGTGTTCAGTTTGCCGCCGATACCGTTAATTACGGCAATGATGACCAGCGAGATTCCCGCAGCGATTAGGCCATACTCGATGGCGGTCGCGCCAGAATCGTCCCGTAAAAATGCACGGATCATATTCATAGCGAGACCCTGCCTCACAAAAGTTTTTGGTATATTAATCCGCGAGGTGAAATTGGGCGAGCCGGGCCGGCATTTTGCGGCAGCACTGGAAATGAAAAGCCCGTCGGTGAGAAATCGGCGGGCTCTCTGGTTTGCGGTGTGAGTAGGAGGTCCGCAGAATTAAGATGGCAGTCAGATCTTAAAAGTTCTCAAAGACCGGTCGATCGCGGTCCGCATTGACGACCGCGGACCCTTCGTGCGCGGTCGGTGCATCGACCTGTCACGCGCTGCGGCGAGCTCGATCGGGATGGGCGGCACGGCGCGGGTTAGGCTCGAGTAAACAGCCCGGTAGCCTATGCGGCTCATAGCTGAACCGTGGGCCAGACAGCGAAGTCGGGGGCCGCCGCATGAAATTGTGGTGGCTTTTCTGTTTTTGGCCAGTCGACAAGCCGGATGGTCTGGCGGCGCTTCAGGTGGTGGAGCGCCTTGATCAGGTCGTTGTCGTCCAGCAATTCCAGCAGCCGCTGCACGGTCGCTGCGGCGTCTCGCGGCCCAGGCTCGACATATTTTCCGAGAATTCGCCGGGCGAGCTCGATCGCGACGATGACCGTCTCCTGATCGTCGATCTTCACGGGTCCCTCACCAACTTGCGGGTGTTGCGCCAGACCGGATCCTTCTTGATCGAGTGGTAGATCGGCTCCGGCTTCGGATATAGCGCCTGGACGACCCCGAGCCGGGCGAACTCAATCGACCCTTCGTGGTCGGCCGCCTGCAGCAGGACATGCACGGCGCTCTGCTAGGCTCGCTCCTGTTGCGTAGCGGCGGGAAGGGTGGTGATATAGGAGGCGGCGTCGCGCAGCGTGACCAGCGGCTTCCCGCGCGGCACGGCTATGGGTGCGGGAAACTTGAGATCCCAGGACATGACGCAACTCCGGAACGCGACGCAACTGAACGGCGGATTCAAGTTCAATTTCTCCGATTCGTTCCTGACTGCTTCCCGTTGTGCTTGCGGTATAGTGTGGTAGATCTTCCGCTTGGAATTCCATCGAGAGGCCCCGATGACCACGATAAAGCCGCGCATGGTGGGCGACAAGGACAAAGCCATAGGCGAGCGAATTCGGACCCAGCGCCTGGCCATCGGAATGAGCCAAGAAGAGCTTGGTTCGCACCTTGGAATCTCGTTTCAACAGGTTCAAAAGTACGAGAAGGGCGTGAACCGCACCAGCGCAGTCCGTCTATCGGAAATAGCAGAAGTGCTGGGCACGAACGCCGTATCGATATTGGACGGCGTCGACGGGGACAGTAAGTCCAAGAGCACGCCGATCTCGCGATTTGTCTCCACTAAGGTCGGCGTTGACCTCATCGAAGCGATGCTGGCGATCAAAGACCCCTCGGTTCGCCAAGCGGTCGTCAGCCTGGCTCAGGCTCTTCGCACCCGTTAAGCCGGATTTGGCTTGTAATGTGGAAGTGGATCATCAAGTTCGATAAAGCATTCGATATCCCGACCTACCGGGTGAAGGCCGACGGCCTGATTGTCGGGACGATCCGGAAATTCGGAGACGAATGGTCCTGGGAGGTCTCGTTTCCGGGCCAGACGATGCCGGAGGCCTGCCGAGGGACGAAGCCTACCCGGGACGAATGTCAGGAAGCGATCAGAGAAAAGTTCCAAGCTTTGACTGTTGGCATGACGCGGGATGAGGCTCGGCAATTGATTTTCAGCGCAATCTATCGGGTCTGAGCGTCTGCACGGCCATTGCCCAAGAGCGCGGCTCGTCCGTTAACCAAGCTTTAAACCTTGGAGTGGCGCAATTTTCAGTTGAGCGACAGCGTTTCTCGTGTGGGGAGAGCGCTATGCAGCATGATTTTCTGCCGGTTGTCATTCGATATGACGGGATGGACGCCGATGGGCATGTAATTGACCTTGGCTTACTGGGGCAGTCGATTCAGGGCGCCTCTAAACTTCTCGGCAGCGCGGGCTCGATCGTGATGACGGGGCAGTTTGCTAAAAAAACGAAATCGATGTCCGTCCGAGTCCTAGCGGGGCAACCCGAAGCTCATTGCTGGGAGATCCCGGCTATAATCACGACAGTGCTTGTGCCTGCCGTCGCTCCAATGTTTCCTATTATTAAGGAGGCCGCGACCGCCGCGGCCACGAAGGCAGTTACAGCAATCGTCAATTATGCGATATCGACGGTTGCTGGGCGTACAAAGGAGGCCGATATGTCGCGCGACATTGCGATCAAATTCCTTGAGGAAATGGGTCACACGCCACGAACGGCTATCGAAGCAATGGAGCGGCTTGCGACCTCGCAGAGACCAGCTATCAGGATGTTTGTAGCGCCCGTTGGCCAGAGCTGCAGCAGTGCGCGCATTGGGGACCCTGCTTTCGGCTCCGTGACAATTGACGCTTCGATGAGAGAGGCAATCGACGCGCCGGAAGAGGTCGAGATAACTGATGCACAGGATTTTGAGATATTGATCTCGGAGTTCGACTTCCGGAATCGCTCGTGCAAACTTTCGATGAGGGACCATATCGATGATCGCATCACCGGCGAGATAACAGATCCGATCGCTCAAGTTGCGAAGAACCCGTATTCAACGGCGTTAGATAATCAGAGGTGGTTGTGCGTTCGTGGCAAGGCGCAGCTAAAAGCGGGGGAGCTTGAAAAACTCTATATATCGGATCTCGCACCTCGGTCGCTGCCAGCCCCGTCTATTGGAGGGTAGTTTTGCCGTCAAGAATGCCACAAATTAATACATCCAAACTTTTCACATGCATTCCGACCTAGGGCAGAAATCAATGCAATTAGCTCACTTTGCGGCTGCGTGCTGCTCAGTCCTGGTCCTGGCCGCGGAAGCCAGCGCTCAAGACGCGGCAGCCAACCGATATCAAATGGTGGTCTTAAACAAGCTGCCAAATAGCACCATTGATAGCGTAGTGGTCCTGGATAATCGAACAGGCCACATGTGGAAGTGGTCAGAGTCGCCCGCCATGGGCAATCTGCCTCACGCCAACGTCTTGGTATATCTAGGTTAACTGGTGCCGGAAACGCGGGCTGGAGAGGTGATAAAGCCTACAGGTCTGGCGCCAGCAGCGCCGCCGGTCCGCCAGCAGTGATGCCCCGTATCCATTGGGAAGAGCCAGCCAATCATCGCTCAACAGCGAGCATGCGCAGCACGGTCGATTGCCCGGAGGGATGGCTGTCGGTAAAATCTAGTTTGCAGATGCGCACGAAGATCACTTCGTGGAGATTTTGACGCTTCGTTAACTATCCTGACCCAGTGTCTCGCGGGCTGACAGATTGTAGCGCGAGGATTGGCTATGAGACTAAACGTTTTGAATGTCGCTGCGGCCGCAGCATTGCTGCTAATGCCCGGGCTTGCAAAAGCGGATGATCGTGCCGGTGCGGCTATCGCAGGCGCGGTCATTGGTGCGATCGTGGCTTCGTCGATACCCGTCGAGCAACGAGAGCCTGCTCGTGAATACATCTACCGGGATCGTGAACGTCCACGGTCATACGAATATTATGGTAATCTATCGCCCGGGCAGCGTTTTGGATATGGCCCGCATGGATCGCGAGAATTGCCGCGTCAGTACGGAGTTGAAGGATACCATTACGACGTCGTGAACCGTAGGGCTGTCGTGTTTCAACCGCACACTCGTCGGATTATTCAGGTTTACGAGGTGAACGACGAGGATTGATTTGAATGGCCCCTTAATCGGGGCCATTTTTCTGCATTTTTCGAGATGCAGCCTGCCCAGAGGATGTCCATGTGGCACTCGCTTACTGCTCAGGAGCGCTCGCACCTCACGCTTCATCTTTCAGTCCTTCAGGCGCCACCGGCTCGCAACCTCTAATATAATTCTGCGTGCATCCTGAGCTGAACTGTTTTCTGAATTCGGATCAAGAACGCCATACGTCCAGTTGTCTGGCGTGCCGCTAGGTCCGATCGGAACAATTGACACGTGGTTTATGAACCGCGTTATCTTATTAAGTTTCAGAAGGCGCAAGCACTCTTCAGAAATATCGTCTTCAGACTTCTCAATCATGCGGTCTCACAACAGGCTGTCGAACCGTCCGTCGCTTGGTTTGCAAAATAATACTAATACTTTCGAAATAAATATTAAATGCTGTTGGTTCAACGGAGCTCGCTCCTCAATTGGTGATATGTGCCGATACGAGCGCCTGCTGGAACATCTTGTTCAAAGCGGTCGTGATATCGTCCGGGGTATTAGCGGTGAAAAAGAATCCAGGCGAGGCGCATTGCGACAAAGCGGTCGGGATGTTCGGGATGATCGCGTTGACGTAATAGTCTTCATTGTTGCCGAAGCTGGTCGGGTTTTGGATCGGCTGATATGGAATATAAAGTACCGATATCGTAATTCCGCGCGTCTTCATGGCGTTGCAAAGATTCTTGTCTACCACAGTGGCGTGATTGTCGCCCGCCCATCCCCCGCCCCATTGGGTCTGGTTGTTCTGCGCGCCATCGGTCACTAGGAAAACGAAGGGCAGCGTGTCGGTCGCGGTTGAGCCGGTGCCTACGCTGGTGACCAGCGAGTTCATCGTCGGAAATGCATTTTCGAAATGCGTGCCGCCCGAGCCGAGCGTAGCGTTCTGCCCGGTATCCAGCAGCGTCGCCAGATTGGCCGCGGCATAGTTGATGGTGCTTGAATTCGTCGCCGATCCTGAGATGGCGCTGGTCAGTGCAAAATAGGCGTACAGTTTCTGGATGTAGGGATAAAGCCCAATCCGGAATTGGTTCGCCACTTTTGCCGTGGTGTTGGCGGTGATAAGTAGTTGCTGCACGGCATAGCCGACGGCGTCCGCGCGCAACTGGATACAGGCGCTGGTGCCCGGCGTGGAACATGCCCCAACCGGCGAGTTTCCGGAGTTTCCCGCCGTCCGCGACAACGGGAACCCCATGCACTTGCCGCCGGTCGAATACTTCTGATCAGAGTCCGAACAGGCATTGTTGGCGGTGAAGTGGCAGGCAAAGGTGCAACCGTTTGGATAGGATTTGTAGTTGTCCGGGTTGATAGCGGCCAGCCGGGTCTGTTCGGCATTGGTCGAGGGCAGCCCCATCGAGCCGGACACGTCGAGCATCAGGTAAAAATCAAGAAATGTCGGCAGCGACGCCTCGGAACTCGAACTGCCTGAGACGGTCATGCTGCTCCAGCCGGCGATCCCCATGAAGGTGGTTGCCACTTTGGCAGTGAAAGCGACTGTGGACTTTACGACCTTGCCGTCCTTCACCACGGTGATAGTGGGGGAAAGGTTGCTGACGCCTCCGATCGTAGACGTCCGGCCATTGAAAAATTGTGTCGCGTCGGTCACGCCCGAACTGACCTGGCCGTCGGACGTCATAGCTTGCGCGGCCAAGAAACCCGGCGATTTTGCCGAAACGGCAGCAACGCCGGCCGCATCCGCGGCGCCCTGCAATGCTGCGCGGGCGCTTGCGGCGCGGGTGTAATCTACGGCGCATCCGATGGTTATGATCAGAGGCACGACCGTGATGCCGTAGAGCAGCGCAATGCTACCGCGCTCATCCCTACGAAACCGGCTCAACAGCTGCACCAAACCTGTCTGCATAATTCACGCCCTTGCCGGTCGCAATTTGACAGGGCGCCACACCATGCTGCGCCCTGTCGCAGTAAATTCCCCACTGCGCCATGCGGGAGATACGTACCACCAAGGGGTTAGTATTTAGATAATCACACTCCTTGAACTTCGCTGCTTCAGAGCATCGATTGTTAGCCCCCTCTCACTCTGCTTTTCCTGTCAAATTGTAGCGGCTGCGCGCTCCTGCGTGTGAATCAGCACCGGAGTCGGACCCCTCTACGCGGAAGCAGTAATGCTTTGAAGAAAATCGAGAAAATCGGTTCGAGGTGGGGTCCCAATCGGCGCCGATCGGGACCCCTATGACCGATCAAATTCGTTTATCCAATCAATGCGTTCAGGAAAAATCTGGCGGGGTCCTTGGACCGTGCTGATTCACACACTGGGCCACAATCGCCTCGCTGATTGAGACTTGCAAACTCAACGAGGTCGATTCGCTCTGTTATCTCACAGATGTTCTAGCAAGGATCGCCAACGGTCACCCCAACCGCGATATCGACGCGCTATTGCCGTGGACTTACCGAACGCAAGAACTTAGAGCCGTGGCCTAAGGACGACGCTTACATAGAACTTGTGTTGCAGGCGCTTCCACCGCGCCCGTCGCCTTGCCACGTCCGGCCGATCCTGCTCGCTGGCGGGAAGGCTTTTTTTGAAGCTGATGCCTTAATGCTCGAAGAAGTGCCACACCGCGTAGTAGCTCACCTTGATGCCGCGTGCGGCAAGCTCCGCCACCAGCGCTCGCAGCGTCACGTCAGGTTGATCGGCGAGGCGCTTCAGCAGCCCGTCCCGCTGGCGAGCCAGTGCATAGGGCCGGTTGCCACCAATCGGACGGTGTGTATTAGCTCCGAACATTGACGCCTATCGGCGCCCAACCGTATCGTTGCATAAATTACTGCAATCTGCGACGAGTTCGAGCACTATGGTTGGCGCCGCGTCCAGGCCGTCCGCAGGCAGCAAGGCATGGTCGTCAATCGCAAGAAGGTCCGCCGTCTCATGCGCGAGCATGACATCCAGCCCAGAATGCGGCGCCACTTCACGAAAACGACGGATAGCGACCACGACCAACCGATCTTTCCCAACCTTGCCAAAACCTTAGCGCTTGATGGACCCGATCAGCTCTGGGTCGCCGATTGGAGTGGGCCCTCCAAGGTGGACAGGTTGGATTTCAGTAACTGACCAGACGGCAGGGCTTTCAGAGGATGAAGGCCATGAGAAAGCACCGAACCCACAGCGTCGAGTTTAAACGTCAGGTGTCGCAAGAGTATTTGGGCGGCGAGACGCTGCACGGGCTCGCCAAGCGGCGTAATGTTTCCCATAACTTGATCCGCATCTGGATCTAAAAGTATCAGGTAGGCGCGCTCGAAGCGGACGACGCTTCAGCCAGGCTGCTCGAGACCTACGAAGCGCGCATCGCTGCACTCGAGCGCCTAGTCGGCAAGCAGGCTCTCAACTGGAGTTTCTAAATGGGGCTCAACATGCTGCTGCATCTTCCCCGCCTGCCGGGACACGGCAGTGAGCAACGGGTGAAGAACCGACCGGCTCTCGCCGGTCATGGCGCGGAGGCTGTTCGCGACGCCATCGCGCGTACCATCGTAACTTTGCTTGAACAACTCCGTCGCTTGCTGACCTGTGATCAGGGAGCCGAGATGGCACAGCACACCCGTTTGAGAATCGATGCTAGCGTGCAGGTCGACTTCTGTGATCCGCAAAGTGCGTGGCAGCGAGGTTCGCTTCATCTGTCTTTCCCTCAGAAGGCCGGACTCTAACTTCAACGCTTCAACTGGAGGAAATCGGCAGGGCCAGGTCATTTGCCGTCACGCTGTGAGCCTTGCGTATCCCAGGGCCTCCCGGCAATGAGCGGCCCCGATTACATGCGTCGACTTTCTTTTGCGGAGCTAGAACGTTTGATGGGAAAACGCAAACTGCCGCGATCGCAATTGGCAGCGAACGTAAGTCTGTGTACCCTTTTGACTACTCCATCGTAGCTTTTGTCCTGACAACGTCAGTCGTATGTCAGATTTCCATCGGGTCCGGGTATCGGTACATTTACCCGCTATCGCCCAGTTGCCCGCACTCGTTTGGCTGATATTCTTGAACCTGCATGAGGTGTCTCCCGCCGAAGCGCCTGCCGTATCGATCACGGTGTGCAGGTCATTTTCGCTGAAACCTCGAGCGCACGCGGTGCTGTCGACAGCCCATAATCCGGAGACTGACGCAAACTCTAAACGGGCACCTCCCAAAGATTCTGAGGCATTGCCGGAGCCGTCAAGCGGCGTCGCATTAATTAAGCTTGAGGTTGCTCGTTGAACATGGTCAGGGAGCGATTGCCCTTGGTTAGACTTCATATTTGAGATGTTTGAGGTCACAATAAGATCGTTACCTAAAGCGCTGCCGCCAGCGCCCGGCGCCGCTTCTGTCATCTCGGCCGCGGATGGACCGTCTTGGTTCGTGAACTCACGAGCATCGTCTACTTTGGGCGTTGGCGACTGTTGCCATGCCGCAGCCGTGCTCTGAACCAAAGACAGCGGACCCGAATTAGCAGCTTTAGAGATAAGTGCCTCGGTCACAGGGGCGGATTGAACCTTGCCTCGACCCCACACGCGCTCAAAGAAGCCGATTTGGTCCAAACTGAAGGGAATTGCAATCAACGCCAAGCTTGCCGGGAATGCCGCACGCCACAAAAGTACCCGACGCCGCTCCAGAACCCGTCTTAGCGATAACTCGCCAAACATGATCGCCACCGCCGCCTGGGCTGCAACCGCAGCGCTTGCGACGATGACGAAGTAGCCAACGAGGATCACCCAAGCAGGTACAATGAAATTAAACTGGGGGAATGCCCCCAGCATCAGTGGCACATACCATGAAATTGCAGAAACCGCTCCAGACGACAACAAAAACGATCTTTGGGATCGCGAAATCCCTTCGAAAAGACTTCTGCCCATCTGGTCACGAAGAGCTGGTAACACATAGCTGTGGACGAAGACTCCGTTGATCGTGAGGATCACCACAATCGATATCTTCGCCCAGATCTTTGGATTCCACAGCTTGGCCGGATCGAATAAACCGTAATGCACCAAGAAGCCAATGCCAGACAACCAAAGTAAACCAAGACCAACGGACACGACCTTAGAGGCTGACTGAAAAAGAAGCTGAGTGATTTCAGCCAGTTGTGATTCCTTCGGATTTGCGAAGATTCGAGGGAGAGCACGATGGTCTGGACTGAAATCACCCGCCGACACTATAGGCGGGCGAGCTTGCGATATGAAAGCGATACGACGGATGCCGAGTGGTTTGTGATGGAGCCGCTTCTGCCGCCTGCTTCGGCGCTCGGTCGCCCGCGTGCGACAGATATGCGAACGGTGATGGATGCGATCCTGTATATTGCGTCGACCGGCTGCCAATGGCGGCAGTTGCCCAAGGATTTCCCGCCCTACTCGACGGTGCAGGGCTATTTCTACGCGTGGTCGCGCGGCGGACTGTTTGCGTCGCTGAACTACACGCTCGTGATGGCCTCGCGCGAGGCGGCTGGCCGAGAGGCGAGCCCAACGGCCGGAGTGATTGACAGCCAGTCGGTGAAAACCACGGAAAGCGGCGGCCCCCGGGGCTATGATGCAGGTAAGAAAATCAAGGGCCGCAAGCGCCACATCGTCACCGACACGCAAGGAAACTTGGTCGGGCTGGTCGTGCACGAAGCCAGCATTCAGGACCGTGATGGTGCCCCGTGCGTTCTTGCTTCGATACGTTATCGCTATCCGTGGCTGCGCCATATTTTTGCCGATGGTGGCTATGCCGGAGATAAGCTGCGTCAAGCTTTGAAGCGCATCGGCAATTGGACGATAGAAATCATAAAACGATCCGACAGGGAGCAGGGCTTCGAAATCCTACCGCGCCGATGGGTCGTCGAACGAACGTTCGGATGGCTCGGTCGCTGCCGCAGATTGGCAAAGGACTTCGAGACCACAATCGCCAGCGCCGTTGCCTGGGCGTTCGTCGCTCACATTCGCGTCCTTATAAGACGGCTTGCAAAAGCCTGAAATCAAACGAATTCATTATGAGTCAGACTCTAAGACGAAAATTCGATAATTCTGACGTAGTCCTCTGATATAGTCCGAGTAATTGCAAACCGAACGATTATCAAATCAAGCAGGGTTGCTGCACCTAGCCCTACCACTAAGCCACAGAAATGGACAAAGCGCAGGCCCACCCGAGACAGTAATATCGGATCAGAAAAAAAATGAGCGAGTATGGATTGCATGCTACGACCCCCCGAGATGTCCATACAACCCTCTCGCCAACAAAAACGGCGGACTTGTGAAGAAATCGCGATATTCACAAGGCGCTCACACTTGCGCTCTCATGATAGCCAAGGCTAAATCGATAGTAGTTTGTGCACGGATACGACCAGAATCACGATTGCTCCTCTTCGTTTCGTTGATGCGACATCCAACCTTGTAGCGGTTTGGCTCATTTGGTACCTACAGAACTTCATTACTACGTACAGCCGCCTGCTTTTGCTTTCTTTAAATACCGCCGGCATTATTGGTCGACCGTACGCCAAAACTACTATTTCAGCGAAGTCTAAGGTTGGCTTGGGTCCTGCGCTAAGCGGGGCGCCACCTGTAATATCTGCGACAAGATCGCAAGGCGTACTCTGGCGGAGAGACCGCTTCCAGCTGCAGCTCGGTCTTTCGACCGCTTGCGGCGGAGGAAGACCGACGGCGCGCACACATATTCGCTGGTGAACGCTGATTGCGCGGCAAAACTTCCGAAATCGAGCAGCAGATTATTCAGATCGACCAGGATCTGAGCAGCGAGGTTGCCAAGGAACTGCGCGAGATCGACGGCAAGATCGGAGAATTCATCGAGCGCAAGGTAACGGCGGAGGATCAGCTCAAACGGGTAGATATACGCGCTCCGCAAAACGGCGTCGTCGATCAACTTCAGCGTCCACACTGTTGGCGGCGTGGTGAGCCCAGCCGACCCCGTGATGTTGATCGTGCCGGAAGCCGAGCAGAGTTTGCTGTTAGCCTTGCTCTTCGGCGCACCACCCCGAGAGCCGTGCGTCGGGCAGACGCGATAACCAGTTGCTCTGAGACCGAACTTTGGACCACCGGCAGAAAGTCGTTGTGGCGCATTACGTCGATCTGAGCTTTCTTTCCGCTGCCAAGAGACGCCTCGGTCATTAAAGCCGTGGCGGCCCAAGCGGGCGCGCGCTGCTACTTTGCTTTGAGTGCCTCGTCGTAGAAGGTTTCGTCGACGTATGTTCGCCAGTCCGGCAAGTCCTTCTTGGGTACCCCGTACTGCTTGCGCACCGCCAGAGCGGTCTGTGCGCCTGCCGGATCGAATTTAGCCCGCGGCTGGAAACCTTCGGTCTCGGACAGCATGGCCTCGCGTGCCTTCGCAATCAACGCATCCGGCGTATTGGGAATGTAGCGAGCGTAAATGGTCGCCGCCTCGGCGCGGTTTTGGTCGTCCGTAAGCCACTCGCCGGCGGCGACATATGCACGAATGAAGCTTTGTAATTGGTTGGGATGGCTCGCCGCCCAAGATCGTCGCGCCGCACCCGAGAGAGCCTGATAGCGGCCCAGCATCGACTGGATATCGCCCAGTCGCCGAAATCCGTTCTGCTCGGGGAGGATTTCCTGCGGGGAACTGACCATCGTCGCTGCGATCCGGCCTTCCGTCAGCGCCTTGACGCGCGACGCGGTGCCGCCGAGACGTTCCAGCTTGTAGCTTCCCGGCGGGAGACCGTTCTGCTCCAGCAGCCGGTACATCAGCAGCGTATAGCCGGTGGAAAGGGCGTCGACGCCGAGCGTTTTGTCCCTCAGGTCGGCGAACGTGGCGATGCCGGGCTGAACGATCAGGCGCAGTGTGCTGGAAATCCCTCCCATGAACACGAACAAGTCTGGCGGGACGTCGAAACTGGTTTCCCCCTGTCCCTCCTGATACGCGACGATGTTGTCGAACGGTGTCATGGCGATGTCGAAATCGCCGGCCATGATGCCCTTGATCTGAAATACCGAGCCGGGCGTTTCGGTGACCTTGACCTCGAGTCCTTCCCTGGCGAAGAAGCCTTTGTCCTGGGCGACAAAGATCGGCCAGCTGAGGCCGCCGGGAAAGATGATCAGTTTGAGGTGCGCTGGTTGCGCGATCGCCGGGCCGCAGAACAAAACAAATGCCAGCAACAGAAAAGTTCGCATCGTTAGCTCCCAAATCATTTTGTAGGCATTTCTGAACCAGCGATTGACCGGTCAGCCTCGCGGCGGCTGACCGACCGCCAGATGGCCATCAGTCGATCGGCCAGTTCGCAAAGGACCGGGCCGCGAACGATCCGACACGGATTTCCTCATCAGGGCCATTCGGATCTACGAAGAACCTGATGCGCAGGGAGTAGTCCTCTAGGTAGGAAAAATCAGGGCGAAGGCGGAAAGGGCGATCGTGCCCAGGGTAGATCGTATCGGCCATTGCTGCTGCTCGCTGCAGGCTTTCGGCTGCAACGCCTTGGGCTGCGGCGTCCACCGGGCGACCGACAAGCTCTCTGGCGCAGCCAACAGCGTCGCCGGCGAGCAGGGTATCACCAACCATGAGGCCGATTGAACCCGGCGTGTGACCTGGCAGGTCGACGACGTGCACGCCGTCTGTAATCACGGTATCACCGGTGACCGGAGTCAGCCGCAGTTTGTGCAACGCCCGGCCGATATAGGCCGGCGTGCTAGAGTCGTGCTCTTGCGGCGTGTCGGCATAAGCCAGTTCGCGTGCGTGGATGACGATGGACGCCGCAGGAAAAAGGTCGGCATTGGCAGCATGGTCCCAGTGCACATGTGACAGCACCACCGTGTCAATCATTTCCGGCGCAATCCCGAGCCGCTTCAGCCGGTTCTGCAGGATCGGCCGATAGGCGTAAGGACCAGTATCAAACAGGATCACGCGTCCCGCGGTCTGCACCAGCAAAACACTGGAAATTCCTGTGAGAAACTTATCCGCCGAGGCCGGGATGCCTGTAAATAGCGAGGTGATGGAGGTGGCCATATTCATATTGCGCCTCCCAAGCCGCTGCAGTGCCTTTCGGTGGAAATTGCGATGTCAAAGTCTTGGCCGTGCGGTTGGAAGGCAAAGCTGAGCGCGTAGTTGTACTGGCTCAGATACGTGACCTGCTGGTTTTCAAACCGGAAGGCGCGATCATGGCCAGGATAGAAGACGTTGCCCGCCGCCAGGGCCCGGTCCAGGCTACGCTGTGCCTTGGCTGGATCGAAGAACGCGACGTCCGGTACGCCACGCGTGGCGTCACGTGCCGACCACAGCGCGTCGCTTGCTAGCACCAGGCGATCCTCGCCGCTTTCGATTGCAAGTCCTTGCAGCCCGACCGAATGCCCGGGCAGCAGCAGTGTATGTACACCGGGAAAGAGTTGCTGTTCCTCGTCCGGGAGCAGCGTCATGTTCATGCCATGTAGCATCTCGCGCACATAGGGCGGCGTGCCCCAGTCATTTACTCGCGGCGCAACGGCGTATTCGTATTCAAGCCGCGGCGTGATGATCTCGGCATGCGCGAACAGGTCGATGTTTTCGACGTGATCCCAATGCAAATGGGTCAGGAAGACGGTGTCGATGTCGCGCGGGGTGAGGCCATGCGAGGCGAGTGCTGCTACCAGCATCGGCCGGACGCGAAACGGGCCAGTGTCGAACAGCATCGTCCGTCCGGCGCCCCGCAGCAGCAGCAGCGAGCAAATGCCGAACAGAAAATGATCGGCTTTCGCGGGAAGACCGGCAATGAGAAGGTCTACTTTCACGGTCCATCCCTAGGCGAGGCCCGGCCAAAGGTTGCTTGCTTCGGGCGTTTCGTTGTGCCTAGATTACGCATAACAAAACAAATTATGCAAATGGGAGGAGTTATGATGGTCCGTTCCCCGCGTCGATGGGCTTTCGCTTCGGTTATGTCCGGCCTCTGCCTTGCGGCGTTCGCCGCCGGATCGCTGCAAGCTCAGACCTTGGCTAATCCTGCGCCTGTCGTCGTCAAGGCTGCCTATATCCCCGTCATCACTTGGCTGCCTGCCTGGGTGGCGAAGGAAAAGGGGTTCTTTGCTAATCACGGATTAGATGTCACCCTAAGCGTGGCTCAGAACCTATCGGTGCTGCCGGGGACCCTCGGCAGGCAATTCGATTTTGCGCCGAGCACGGCGCCCGACCTGCTCAAAGCTGTGGCTAGCGGACTCGATGTCGTTGCCGTCGCGGCGTCGGTGTTCGAGACGGAGGACAATCCATCCACGCAGCTGATGGTCGCCAAGGATTCCGGGATCACGTCGGCTAAAGATCTTACCGGCAAGCTGATTGCCACGCCCACAATCGGTGGTGTGATCCACGTGTCCGTGCTGTACTGGCTGAAGAAGAACGGCGTCGATCCGGCCAGCGTTCGCGCCGTGGAAGTGCCTTTCCCAAATATGGGTGATCAGCTCAAGGCCAAGCGGGTAGATGCCGTCGAGGCGGTGGAACCTTTCGTCGGCGCATTGCGCAACGCCGGCAATGTCGCGCTGACCGCCCCGTTGTTGAGCGCCGGAAAGGAAGTGCTATTCCCTTTCTGGATTTCCTCCGGCGAGTGGGCGCGGTCGCATCGGCCGACGGTCTCAGCGTGGAAGGCGTCGCTGGACGAGGCCATCGCCTTCATCAAGGCGAATCCCGAAGAAGCCCGCAAGATCGTCGCGCAGTACACCAAGCTGCCCGAGCCGGTCGTCCAGGCGACGCCGTTCCCGGCCTATCGCACCGCCATTACGGCCAAGGACATAGGGGTCTGGGCCGACGTGATGCGCGAGATCGGCCAGCTTCCGACCCCGGTCGATCCCGCCAAGCTAGTGGTGGCGCCATAGCGAGTACGATCAGGCTCATGTCAGCGCCCGTCTTCGAGTGCCGATCGGCTAGTGTCGTGCTGTCGCTGACAGCCGGTCCTCGCCCTATCATCTCCGACATCAACCTGGAATTGCACGACGCCGAGTTCCTATCGATCGTCGGACCTTCTGGGACCGGCAAGACTACGCTTCTACGGATGCTCGGCGGCCTAATGCCGCCAACTAGCGGCGAAGTGCTGGTCAAGGGAAAAGCGTTGAACGGGCCGCCCGAAGGTGTGGTGATCGTGTTTCAGGACTACGCCGCTGCGCTGCTGCAATGGCGTACGGTCGCCAGCAATGTCGCATTTGGCATCGAGCGGCAAATGCCGCGGCAAGAATGCGCCGATCGCGTTAATGATGCGTTGAATCTCGTCGGCCTGTCGAAGCGGGCCGGCGATTACCCCTGGCAGCTTTCGGGTGGAATGCAGCAACGTGTGCAGATAGCTCGCGCGCTAGCGCTGCGCCCTGCGGTGATGTTGATGGACGAGCCGTTCGCGGCCCTGGACGCGATGACCAAGGCTGGATTGCAGGACGAGTTGCTGCGGGTGCGCGATCAAACCCGCACCAGTTTCGTCTTTATTACCCACGATATCGAGGAGGCAGTCTATCTTGGTGACCGGGTCGCGGTTCTGAACGGCAGCCCCGGTCGCATCGGGCAGGTAGTCACCATCGATCTTCCGGGCCCGCGTAACCAGGTGCTGACCCGGCAGTTGCCGCAATTCCTGGCCCATCGTTACGATCTGCACGAAGCGATCGGCCATGGTTAGTCGCTCGGTCCTGCTTCGCATCAACTGGCCCGGGCTTGCAGTCTTCGCGCTGATTGTCGCAGTGTGGGAGGCATCGGTCCGGTTGGGCGCCATCGCTTTCGAATTCTTTCCGGCGCCGTCCGCGATCTTCGCCGGCGCTATTGCGCTGGCCAAGGACGGCATCTTGCTGCACGACCTGCTGCATACCCTGCTGTCGATCGCGATCGGCTGGAGCGTAGCAATGATCATCGGGGTGTCGCTGGGGCTGTTGCTCGGCTTTTCACCCTTGGCGCGACGCTACGGCCTTGCTAGCATTGAAGTATTGCGCCCGATGCCGGGCATTGCGTTTGCGCCGCTGGGACTGTTGCTGTTCGGATTTTCGTTGCAGACTGAACTCGTCGTGATGGTTCTACCGACCGTCTGGCCGGTGATGATCAACACGATGGGCGGCATTGCCAATGTGCACCTGCGGCTGACCGACGTCGGCCGGACTTTTCGGATGAATTCCTTGGAGATCGTGCGCTATTTGCTGCTACCGGCGGCGATGCCGTCGATCGTGACCGGGGGCCGGATCAGTCTCGGACTTGCCTTAGTTATGGCGATCGTCGCGGAGATCGTCGGCAATCCCGAGGGACTAGGCTATGGAATTGTGCGCGAACAGCAGGCGCTGCACCCGGAATCAATGTTCGCCTACATAGCGGTGGTAGGCGTGCTGGGTCTTGTGCTAAACGCCGGCGTGTTGGGGCTCGCCAGATTACTCTGGCCTGCGATGGCGCCGAGGCCGGCCGCATGACCGGGCCGAGGTTGAGATTTGCCGCGCTCTGCCGTCTGGTTTCAGAGTTGCCGTCGCCGCGCGGACTTCTGCCACTGATCGTCGGCCTCGTCGCCTGGCAATTATTGCAGACCGGTAACTCTCCGTATTTTCCGCCGCCCTCGGCCTGGTGGAAAGGGATGGTGCAAATCGCCTCTGGCGGAAAGCTGCTCGGCGCCAGTATAGCCACCATCGAGACCATTGTTGTCGGTCTCGCGCTGTCGATCGTCGCAGGCGCCACAATCGGTGTAGTTATCGGAATATCGCCGCGCATCAGCAGAGCGCTCGGCCCCTTGCTGGAATTCTGCCGCGCAATGCCGCCGCCTGCGATTGTGCCACTGGCAATTCTGTTTCTCGGTTACGACGAGCGGATGAAGCTGACTATTGTTGCCGTTTCGGCAATGTGGCCAATCCTGCTCAACACATCGTCGGCTGTGCAGCACATTCATCCGATTCTTCTGGATGTCTCGACATCGTTCAGACTTTCGCTGCTCGAACGGGTCCGGCTGATCGTGATTCCATCCGTGATCCCGGCGATACTGCTTGGCATCAGGATCGCGCTGCCGCTCACTATCGTACTTACGCTGCTGGTGGAGATACTGACTTCGATCGAAGGCATCGGTGCGTTGATGATCGCTGCGCAACGCAATTTCCAATCCGGCCAAGTCTACGGCTTACTGGTGCTGGTCGGTTTGTTTGGCTTCGTTCTCAACAACGCCTTCTCGATCGCGCAGGCCGCGATTCTGCAGCGCTGGCCTCCAAGGAATGTTCAGGCATGACCGTACGCCAACCAGGCAAAGCTCGACCGGTTCACGACGATGATGCCGACATCGGTGGCGCCGCGCCGCGCATCGAGCAGATCGGTGTGCAATCCGTCGAGGTCGCCGGCAATTTGCTGAAGACTCTGGCCAAGCTGGACGGCCCTCAGACGCTAAGCGCGCTCGCGGCCGCTGCGGGCTTGGTGCCGGCCAAAGCTCATCGCTATCTCGTCAGTCTGATCCGCGAAGGCTTCGTCGAGCAAAGTGCCGCCGACGGACGCTACGATTTCGGTGGCGCGGCGCGCCTGATCGGTCGAGTCGCTATGAACCGACTTGATATTGTCAGGATTGGAACCCCGCTGCTCAGTAAGCTCAGGGACGATCTCCGCGAAACCGTCTTCATGGGGGTGTGGACGCCGCAGGGACCGATGGTGATCGAATGGTTCGACATTGTCCGGCCGATCTCGGTGGTGATCCGTCCCGGCTCTATTCTGCCGCTTCATACATCTGCGTTCGGGCTGATCTGCGCGAGCTATCTGCCGTCCGCAACCCTTGAGTGCGCGGTGCAATCGGTGATGCCGCAACCGAACCTCCAGTCGCGCAAGCTGGCAAAGGCAAAGCTTGCGGCGCTTGTCGAGGACATTCGCCGCAAGGGTTTCAGCCTGGTCAGCGGCGATCTGATCGCGGGACTCGATGCGATCGCAGTCCCGGTGCTGGATCACCAGCACGATCTCGTCGCCTGTCTGGCGGCGGTGGGGTCGACCGGTTCGTTGGATGTATCGCCATCAGGCAACATCGTGCGCGAGCTGAAGGCGTCAGCCGCGCGGTTCACGCAGTTGCTCGGCTGACGCCCGTGGGCGGGAAAGACGCGATGATGGTCGAAGGTTTGAACTACGAAATTGCGGGTCGCGTGGCGTCGGTAACCTTTACTCGGCCCGAATCGCTGAACCTGTTGACTGGGGACATTCTGATCGCACTCGGGTGCATAGCAGGAGCACTGGCCGACAGGCCCGATGTCGATGTTCTCACCATCGCCGGTGAAGGTACCTCCTGTTTTTCGACCGGCATCCTCACACCGGCGCTGCGGTGCAGCCTAAGCAAAGAGGAGGTTTTGCGGCTGATCCGCCTCGCCAACGCCTCGTTCGACGCTATCGAAGCGCTGCCGCAGATCGTCATTGCCGGACTGAACGGTATGGTAAGGGCTGGGGCTGTTGAATTGGCCCTGGCCTGCGACATTAGGATCGCCGGCGATCACGTCACACAGTCGTCACCGGAGGCCAAATGGGGCGGCTTTCCGGGGGTCGGCGCCCCGGTCCGGCTCCCGCGAATCGTCGGCGTCGGGCGTGCGCTCGATCTCTTGTGCACCGGCCGCGAGATCGATGCCGAGGAAATGCTGCGCATTGGGCTCGCGGATCGGATCGTGGCGTCCGACAGCGTTCACGCGGTGCTCGCCGATATGGCGCGCATTATCGCGGAAAATGGTCCGCTGGCTACAAAGGGTACCAAACGGATTGTCAGGACACGAGAAGCCTCGGGGTTTGCTGCGGCACGGGCTTTGTCTGACGAACTGCGCGCGGCGCTGGAATGGACGGCCGATGTCGACGAAGGAATGGCTGCAGTGCGCGAAGGCCGTAAGCCAATTTTCACTGGGCGATAGCGATACAGGAACATCATCATGCCGCATGTAAATGTGAGATCGGTTTCTCTGCACTACCAAGTTCTAGGGAATAGCGGTCCTTGGGTGGCGCTGGTCTCCGGGGCCCGACGCAGCATGGATGAGGTGAGGGGCCTCGCCGAGCGAGTCGCCGACGCGGGATTTCGGGTGCTCCTTCACGATCGCCGCAATACCGGTCGATCGAGTCTGTCGCTGGACGGCGAGGGATCGGAGTTTGAGATCTGGGCTGATGATTTGTACGCATTGGCGGGGTCGCTCGGGCTACCGCCGCTGATCATCGGCGGGTCGTCGTCGGGATGCCGGCTCGCTACTATTATGGCGTTGCGCCACCGCGAAGCCATCGCTGGCCTGCTAATGATGCGAGTGACCGGAGGTGCCTTCGCGGTGAAGCGGCTATCTCGTGTTTATTACACGCAATATGTCGAAGCAGCACAACAAGGCGGCATGGACGAGGTCTGCCGCACAGACCATTTCAAGGATCTAATCGAAATCGATGCATCACGTCGCGCAGAGATCATGGCGTGGGATCAGCAACGCTTCATTGAAGTTATGAGTCGGTGGCGGGCCGAACTCGAAAGCGGTGTCAACGATCCGATGCTGGGAGCGAGCGCAGCGGCCCTGAAGGCGATCGACTTTCCTGTGTGCGTGCTACCCGGCAACGATATGACCCACTCAATCACTGCCGGTCTCGAGGTGCAAAAGCTGATCCCGGGCGCCGAGCTGCATCTGCTGCGCAAGGACCAGTTAAGCGTCGACCTGATTCCGATCGCCGAATGGGTGCCCGACGATCGGCTCGCGCCGGTCGTGGTCGGATTTTTCGGCCGGGTCGGTGCCACGGCGAAGGTCGCGTAGATCGAATTGCATGGTGCATCGGCCATGCGTAACGCTCGGCTGCCGACAGGGTGGGTGAGATGTCTTATCGAATTTCTTTAGTAGGCAAGGTCGCTTTGATCGTCGGCGGTAGCGGCGGCATAGGCGACGCTTCTGCGCGATCGTTCTCCGGCTGTGGCGCGCACGTGGCGGTCACGCATCGCGTCGGCGCCGACAAGGCTGACGCTGCCAAGCAGGTATTGAACGGCCTGGCCGGCGACGGTCATGCGGCATTCGCGGCCGACGTGGCCGACACCGCTACCCTGTTGGCGCTGCGCGACGCCATTACTTCGCGCTATGGCCGGCTCGACATTTTGGTCAACAGCGCCGGCTTCACGACACCGGTGCCGCATACTGATCTCGATGCACTCGACGACGAACTGATCGACCGCATGTTTGCGGTGAACTGGCGCGGCCAGTTGCCACCATCCGCGCCTTCGCCCCGTTGCTGAAAGCCTCAGGCGACGGCCTGATCGTCTCGGTGTCCTCGATCGCCGGCATAAGTGGTTCCGGCTCGTCGATTGCTTATTGCGCTGCCAAGGCCGGGATCGACGTCATGACAAAATCGCTCGGCCGCGCGCTTGCGCCCGAGATCCGCGTGCTCGGCGTGTCGCCTAGCGTAGTTGATACCGGTTTCGTTTCGGGGCGGGGCGCCGATTTCAACGCCAAGACTGGTGCGACCACTCCGCTGAAGCGGGTTGCCACGGCCGACGACGTAGCTGCCGCGATCCTAGCCTGCGCCACTCACCTAGGCTTTTCGACCGGCACGACGCTTGTCGTCGACGGCGGCAGACTTTTGTAATGAAATCACCATGCGCAATCCTCAAAGGGCCGTTCGACATAAACCGTGTCGTCGCCGAATACGGCCTTGGCTTCGGAACAGCAGCGCGCATATACAAAGGGGCGATGCCCCGCACCATTGATGTAAGATGGCTGAGGGTAACTCCAAAGCAGTACCGTGAAACCGGGAAGGGTTAGTAATGGCGGATCGTTTTGTGACAGATGTTGGCGGCTTGCCTGCGGGAGAGGTGCCGAAAGAGGAGGTCAAACAGCTTTTTTGGGAAAAGCAGATGATCGCCATGTTCAATGTGTTGTGGAATAAGGGCATCATGAACCTCGACGAATTCCGCCGGACGATCGAGCAGATGACGCCAGAGGAATATAAGAATTCGACGTTCTACGGCCGTCGCGTCCACGGCATGGCGGAGATGATGGTTGAAAAGGGCTACGTTTCGCGCGACGAATTGGTGCGCCGGACGGAGGAGGTGTTCCGGAATGGGCGCGGCGCCCCATGACCGGATATAACGAATCTTTCTTGGTCGGCGACAAGGTCAAAATCATCGATCTCGACAAGCCCGGCCACGTGCGCACGCCGCGATATATCCGCAATAAGCCCGGCACAATCGATTACGTCTGCGGCAAGTTCGAGAACCCGGAAGAGCGGGCCTACGGCAGGGTCGGCGGCGAGCGTATTCCGCTCTATCGCGTCCGCCTGATGCAGAAGGATATCTGGCCGGATTACGCCGGGCCGGAAAACGATTCGCTCGTCATTGAAATCTATGGCCACTGGCTACGGCTGCTTTCGTCGCATGGAGAAACTTCATGAGTCACGACCACGATCATCCGCATGACCACTCTCACGGGCACGATCAATCCCACGAACACAGCCACGCACCCCATCCACTGCTGCCCTACGACGAGGACGTCGAGTTGACGATGGAGGAAGCGCGCTTCATCGCGCTGCGCGCCATGCTGATCGAAAAGGGTCTCATCACCGCCGTCGAGATCCGCCGCCGGCTTGAGATCAACGACATCGCCTCGCCGCATCAGGGTGCTCGCATGGTGGCGCGGGCTTGGCTTGATCCCGACTACAAAGCGCGCATGCTGAAGGATGGCAAGAAGGCAGCCATAGAACTTGGTATCGAAGTGACGGAAGCCGAACTCATGGTGATCGAGAATACCGAAGAGACCCACAACCTGATCGTCTGCACGCTGTGCTCATGCTATCCGCGCTCGCTGCTAGGCGAACCCCCAGCCTGGTACGTGAGCAAGAATTACCGCTCGCGCGCCGTGCGCCAGCCGCGCGAGGTCTTGCAGGAATTCGGCCTCGTGCTGCCAGAATCCGTCGAGGTGCGCGTCCACGACAGTAACGCCGACCTACGCTACATCGTGCTGCCGTTGCGTCCGAAGGGCACCGAGGATTTGAACGAGCGTGAGCTCGCCGATCTCGTATCTCGCGATTCCTTGGTGGGCGCGGCGTTACCCGGCGTCGCGTCGTAATCGGTGTCCAAGTGTCATTCGGCCTGCAACATTGATCGGTTCCCACTGACTGGTCCAGTTGGATGTTCGTGCACGGGCGGCTTGGGTGCCAGCGCGGTCGGCGTATATGATCAGGGTTGCGAAATCGACCGCGCGATCATTGCGGGCACGAAGACCTCTGGGGCTGGTGGCCTATAACCCAGCGAGCCGTGAGTGCGGACGGTATTTTTATGCCGACGCCAGCTTTTAATCACGATCCTGGCCTCAGCCAGTGAGTAGAAGATGTCGCAGTCCAAAAGCTCGTCGCGAAGCCGGGCGTTGAATGACTCGATGAAGCCATTCTCCCATGGGCTGCCTAGCATGATCTAGGCGGTCTTCGCATCCACCGCCGCGATCTAGTCTTGCACAGCTTTTGCAATGAGCTCCGGGCCGTTTTCAGAGCGAATGTGTCCGGCACACCGAGCGCCTCGCACAACCAATCCGCCGGCCAGAACCCCCGGTGCTTCGAAATGAAACCGAACTTCACATCGATTCCTTCGCGAAGTAGAGGCCGAGGTTGCAGACTTTCTCGGCAGGCATACCGATTTGAAGACCGCGGACGGGCACCAGCGGGTCGTGCGCCACGGTCACCTGCCGGAACGCGAGGTGATGACCGGTATCTGTCCGGTCGTCGTCCGCCAGCCGCGTGTGCGCGATCGCGAGGAAGGCGCTACCGACCCCGCCCGCATCCGGTTCTCGCCGTCGATCCTGCCGCCCTACATGCGCCGCTCGAAGTCTATCGAGACGCTGCTGCCGATCCTTTACCTGAAGGGCATCTCGAACGGCGACTTCTCGGAGGCGCTGGCAGCGCTGCTCGGCAAGGATGCTGCCGGGTTGTCTGCATCTGCCATCGGCCGCCTAAAGGACGGCTGGCTCGACGAGCACATCACGTGGCAGAGGCGCGATCTGTCGGCGAAGCGCTACGTCCACATCTGTGCTGATGGCATCCATCTCCAGGCACGCCTCGAAGACGAAAAGAAGTGCATCCTGGTGCTGATCGGCGCGACCCCGGAAGGCCGCAAGGAACTGGTCGGCTTCACCGATGGCGCCCGCGAGAGCGCGCAGGACTGGCGGATCGCCTTGTCCGCCAGTTCGGCCTGACCGCCGAGGTAATTCGCCTCTAAAATCACCGCTACGTCCTTGAGGTTGTGAACAGTGATCGAAGCGATCTGCGGGGCAGTACGGCCGGCGAACGCCAGCCTGGTGACGGCGGTTCCACGAAGGTCGTGAAAATGCAGATCGAAATCGCCGAGGTTCGCCCGGTCGAACGCCTTTCGGCTCAAGGCGTCGCGCCGGACAGGAAGATTTCTACCGGAGCGATTGAAGTGACCGGGTCCTCCTCGAAGGGCACGTGGCCGAGGTTGGGCAAGCGTACCAGGCGCGCGTGGGGCATGTATCGCAGGTAATCGGCCGCGTTGCTGATGGGGATCATGGCATCCTTTTCGCCCCAGAGGAGCAGCGTCGGGGTCTGAATGCCGGCCAGGGTCGGGGCGGGATCGCGCAGGATCACCTGGCCCATCCTTGCGAGGATCGCAGGTCGCACGCCGGGAGCCCGCATCATGTCGCGATAGCGGGTCAGTGTCGCCTCGCTCAGGGCCTCCGGGTTGGCATAGGCGGGAGCCAGATTTGCCTTCAGCAGGCCGCGCGGCGCGACGTAGGGCAGCGCCTGCATCATCAATGGCGTCTCGCTGACCCTGTCGTATTCGAAACCCGGGCTCGCGAAGCCGTCCGGCGAGACCAGCACCAGGCGCGTGACGCGGTGGGGGTTCAGGGCGGCGAAGTTCCAGGCGATGCGTCCACCGAGAGAATTGCCAATGAGGCTGGCCCGGTCGATTCCCAATTGGTCCATCAAGCCGGTCAGGATCTTGATAGCACGCGCGTCTGTGTAGTCGCCTGTGGGGTCGGGGCCGGTCAGGCCAAAGCCGGGCAGGTCAAACCGGATAACCCTGAAGCGCGCCGACAGCGCCTGCGCCCATGGCTCCCAGGTGTCCAGGCTGGCGCCGAAGCCGTGCAGGAGGATCACCGCCGCTGCGTCGCGCGGGCCGGTGTCGCGCAGGCGCAGACGCAAATCATCGACGCTCCGATAGTCGCCGGGATAGGCGGCTTCCAGGACGGCGCGGGGCTTGTCGGGGGCGTACAGCCACAGCGCCAGGGCGACGATTCCGACAGCGGCCACGCCTGCTGCCCAAGCGAATATCATCGGGGTGATTTTCCTTTTGCTGGCCAAAACGCGGCTCCTGATATTTGCAAGTTCAGACAGGCGTATCACGATGCAAAAAAGGCGTGGGATGCTCGCGAGCGAAGGGGGGTCATAGATTGGTTCGTCTCATGGCTCTGCCGCCCTAGAAGACGGCATGGTCCCCGCGCTCGGGCGCTTCGGCGCCGGCCAGAACCGAACGATAAAAGTCGAATAGCGTCTCGGTTCCTGTCGAGGGCGTGGCAGCGGCATCATAAGCCCCGGTCTGCGGATCCAGTACCAGCATCGATTCGGTCGCATAATAGCGGCCGATCCTTGCCAGTTCAGCCTTGTCGGCCAGTGCTGGCGCGATACGGCCAAGCATTCCGAGGCCGCCGATGATGGCGTCGAGCAGGGCCACCGGGACGCGCTTGAATTTGGGTGCACGACCAAGCAGCGAGAACAGGGCCTCGCCCTGCTGGCGCGGCGTGATCGCCTCGCCCGGGCCACCGATCGGCAGGATCCGGTTCCACCGGCTCTCATTCTCCAGGCAGCCCGCGAGGTAGTCAGCCAGATCGGTGTCACTGATGGGCTTGCACGCTGTCAGGGTCCCGTCGCCGAACACCAGGAAGGGCTGTCCGCGCCGCACGCGCTCGATCTGGCCAGACAGCGACTTGAAGAATGCGGTCGGCCGCACGATGGAATAGCGCAGCCCCGACTCGATCAGCGCCGCCTCGAAAGCCAGTTTGGCACGCTGAAAGGTGAGGAGCGGCTTTTGCACGCAGATGGCGGAAAGCTGCACGAAGTGAACGATGCCGGCCTGCCGCGCTGCGTCCAGCACGTTGATGTGGGCGCGATGGTCGATCGCCCAGGCGTCGTTGGGCGCGCCGGTGCGCGAGGCCATGCAGGATACCACGGCATCGAACCGCTCGCCTGCAAACCCGTCGCGGGACAGCGAAACGGGATCGGTGGGGTCCGCCACCCTGACTGTGGCTCCGGCGAACAGCCTCGCCATATCCGCTGGCGTGATCGATCCGCCGACGCCGGAACGCGCCCGGACGAAACAGATGACGTCGTGTCCGCGTCGCACCAGTGCGGCTACCGTGGAGCGACCGATGGTCCCGGTGGCTCCGAGCACACAGACGCGTTGGCGCAACTTCAAGCCGGATGAGGCCGGCGTCGCCGCTGCGGCGAGGGAACGAATAGATGCCGATTCCGGAGCAACACTATCTATGCCGTTCAAAATGGTCACCGTCGAACTAGCCTGAGCGTCGTCGCGTCAAACCTGCCAAGCAAATTCAGGAGTCGATCGCGGACATTACTGGTATTATGAGCAGCGAAATTCGATCGCGCAACGCTGATCGCAGTTTCGATGGTCACGGCATCAGGCTGCAAGGCGCCGACAGCCAAGGCCGAGCCGGGTGCGCCGATGGTGGCTGGCATGACACGAGACGCCCCGCTTGAACGTGGAAGAGGCCGCATAAACGTAAGAATCGTGGCCGGGGAAAGAATCTGGCGGCTACGTCAGATGACAGCCCCGCCGCCCGGGACTTTGCGACCTTGCTGCCGCTCGACATTAACCTCGAGAATTATGCCTCAACCGAAAAGATCAGCAATCTTCCAGAGTCGTCGTCGATCGATGGGGCACCGGTTGGCATCACGCCGGTGGTCGGAGAGATCGCTTACTACGCGCCGTGGGGAAACCTGGCGATCTTCTATCGAGACTTTCAATATTCACGCGGTCTCATCAAACTCGGATCGGTGAAATCCGGCATCGAAGTCCTGGCACGTCGTGGCGCGCATCGCGTGAAGATCGAACGTGTCGATTGATCTGGGTGAGGTCTAGGACATCTCGAAATTAAGTCGCTTGGGCTTTGCCGTGATCGAATGTCTTCAAGGACGAAATCATGCAGGCGAGCGGTCTCGCGACGAAAGCTTCTAACAATCCGGCGAACCGGCTGCATCTGGCGCCAAGCGGACACTCAAATCCGCACCAACCATAGATGCAGGCGTAGGGATCAGATCGGAGTATTATTCCGCCAAGTGTTCATCGTGCACAAAGATGGCCGTCAGCCTCCGCCAACTGCGTCGAACGCGAAAAGCCAGTTATATCGCTCGCGGACCTTTGCCTCATTCCATTGGGCTGACACATATTGGTTCGCGTCTTCGGCCTCCATCAATCGTTCGTTATGGAAGATCTCGCGGTTTCGCTCCGCCGCGATGACGCAGCGATTGGCGCGCATGACACGTTCGGCCTCATAGTTCGCGAAGGCGGTCACGAAATCGTTGCGGTTAGCTGCAAGGACTCGGGCCAGCGTGATCGCGTCCTCGATAGCCATGACCGCGCCCTGTGCCATGAACGGCAACATCGGGTGGCAGGCGTCGCCGACGAGGACCACGCGTCCGGCCGACCATCGCGCCATTGGTGGGCGGCTCATCAATGCCCATCGGTAATGCACGTCGATATTGTCGATCAGCGCGTGGACGTCGGGATGCCATCCCGCGAAGTCGGCGGCGCATTCGTCGCGCGTGCCTTTGGCCGTCCATGATTCAGTTTCCCACCCCGTGCGTTCGACGACGCCGACAAAATTGAAGAGCTCTCCTCGTCGGAGGGGATAGGTCACGACGTGACGGCCGGGGCCGACCCAGTTTGTCCCGACGTCGCGCTGGATATGCGGCGGCAGACGCGAAGAAGGAATGACGCCGCGCCAGGCCATGCAGCCGGTGAAATGCGCCGGTCCTGCGCCGAAAACGGCCGACCTGACGACTGAATGGATGCCATCGGCGCCGATCAGGACATCGCCGCTGATGCTTTCGCCACTCGAAAGCGAGACCGTCACGGCATCGGCGCGGTTGTCGACAGCGACGACGCCGGTGCCCTGAACGATCGCGTCTGGATCGAGCTGCCTCACAGCGTTCGCCAGCGTCGTATGCAGGTCTGTAGCGCGTCAATCTGGATGGGAAGCGCGACAATCAGGATGGCAATTTAGCGGTCGCGGCGTGGGGATGATTGTCGCGGCCTGACGATAACGCAAGCGATAATCGCGTGCTGTAGAGTTGATTGTCGTGGAGCGACAATCAGGATGACGCTTTGATTGTCGCGCGCGTTGGCGGTCGTCCGGCTCCACGAGCCTTGTCGAGAGCCTCTTTCCGGCGATAGCTGTCGACATTCATTTCGAGGATCGTGGCGTGATGGACGAGGCGGTCGATCGCCGCGAGGGTCATAGCTTGATCCGGGAAGATTTTTCCCCATTCACCGAATGGCTGATTGGCGGTGATCAGCATCGAGCGGCGTTCGTAGCGAGCGCTGATCAACTCGAACAGAACGCTGGTCTCCGCTTGATCCTTGGTCACATAGGCCAGATCGTCGAGGATCAGCAGGTGATATTTGTCGAGTTTGGCGATCGCCGCTTCAAGCGTGAGATCGCGGCGCGCGATCTGGAGCTTTTGCACGAGATCGGTGGTTCTGGTGAACAACACGCGCCAACCGTTTTCGATCAGGGACATGCCGAGCGCCGCTGCCAGATGCGATTTGCCGCCGCCAGGGGGACCAAAACACAACAGATTGGCGCCCTTGTCGAGCCAGGCGTCACCGGCGGCGAGAGCCTGCACCTGCGCCTTTGAGATCATCGGCACGGCATCGAAGTCGAATGCAGCGAGGGTCTTGCCCGGCGGCAGGCGGGCTTCATCCAGATGACGCTCGAAGCGACGACGGTTTCGCTCCACCATCTCCTGTTCAGCCAGGGCCGCCAGGAAGCGGGCGGCGGGCCAGCCTTCCTTATCGGCGGTTTCCGCCAGGGCGGCCCAGATCAGCTTGATGCCGGGCAGACGCAGTTCGCTGAGCAGCAATTCGACACGGGCGGCGTCGATCTTGACGGTCGCGTTCATGCGGCTTCTCCCACAGCCGCGGCAATCTGGTCGTAGATAGCGAGCGAGGGCAGCGTGACGACGACGACCGGTAGTGCCATGCCCTTCGGTCGGAAGCGTTCGATCAGCGCCTTGAGATCCGGCAGGATGCCGTCGTCGAGCGTGGCTTGCAGCACGGCACCGAGCTCCGCCTCGCAGGCCCGTTCATGTGCGAGCGCCAGAAGCCCGACCATGGCACGGCAGGCTGGTCTTTCGCCAATGCCGGCGAGCAAGGCGTCGAACGCACGGGCGTAGACGCGGCGGGGGAACAACTGGTCGCGATAGACCAGATTGAGCAGCGCCATCGGTTTGCGGCGCAGCGAATGGATGACATGGCGATAGTCGATGACGTGGCCGTGTTTGCCGTTGGGCTGGGTTCGCCCGCGTCGCAAGGTGATGATGTGCGTGGCGCCCTGGAAGCATTCGAGCCGGTCGTCATAAAGACGTACGCGCAGCCGGTGACCGATCAGGCGGGATGGGACCGAGTAAAACACCTTGCGCAACGTGAAGGCGCTGGAGGTCGTGACGTCGACGTTGACCTCCTCATAATCGGCGGTCTTGCGCACCGGCAGTTTCTTCAGCGCCGTCCGCTCCTGATCGATACGCTTGGCATTGCGCGCGTTGCCGCGGCCAACGATCTCGTCGACAAAACCCCGCCAGGCCGCAAGATCGTCGAAGTCGCGTGAGGCACGCAGCAGCAGGGCATCGGCCAGCGCTCTCTTGAGATGGCCATGCGCACTTTCGATCGAGCCGTTCTCATGCGATACGCCGGGATTGTTGCGGGTCGGCGTCATGCCGTAATGGCCGCAGAACGCCTCATAGCGCGTCGTCAAATCCTCCTTGGCATCGGCTCCGAGATTGCGGAACGCGGCCGACAGGCTGTCGCTGCGGTGCTGCTCCGGAACCCCGCCCAGCGACCACAGCGCGTTCTGCAAGCCTTCCGCCAGCGCGACAAAGCTTTCGCCACCGAGCACGACGTGGGCGTGTTCGAAGCCGGAGAAAGGCAGCCGGAAGTGATAGAGCCGGCAGTCCAGCAACTGGCCCGCAATGGTGACGCCGAGATCGGCGACCTCGGTGAAGTCCGACAACCCCATGCGACCCGGCGGATGTTCCTGACGGAAGATCACCTCCCGATCCGGCCCGTTCACCGCCCGCCATGCCCGAATGCGCCGCTCGAGCGTCCGCCGCGTTCCAGAACCCAGTTCCGGATGCCGCCGGCATAGTTCCTCGAACACGGCGATCGGCCGCAATCCGGGGGCGGCCCTCAGTATCGGCAGAACTTCGTTCTCCCAAACGTCGATGAACGGATCGGCTCGACGGCGTGCGCGGCGCGCCTTCTTCTGGGTCGGAAGTCGGGGATCCTTCTCGTATCGGTAGGCGGCGGAGGTGCTGAAACCAGCCTTTGCAGCGGCGACGGCTGGCGAATGGTTGCGACGCAAGCTCATGAAAAGCCTCATTTGTTGATCGGTGACATGCCGGCCGGCCAAAGCACTGGTCCTCTCGAAGGAGAAGCCGATGCTTTACCAGCCGCCGTTACCGCCAATGAGGCCCCTTCGGGCCGACACGCCGCTGCTGGGGTGCCTCCGGTCGGGCTACGCCCTCCCTTCGTCACCCCAGCAGCGGCGCATTCTCATCCTGATTGTCGCGGGATTCTCATCCTGATTGTCGCGCTACACAGGTCGCCGCGATGGACCATCAAATAGGGAAAGCCATATTCGGCGACAGACATGGCCCCGAGGTCGAAGAGCGACCAGGTCTCGCCGCTGTTCCACAGGCGAATCGTCTTGGCCGTCGGCTCGACAGCAAGGCGACGCAGCGCGTCGAGTACGCCGAGGGATGCGAGCACCCGCGTTCCGTTCGGACTGATCTGCACGCCAGCGCCGGTCGCGCGTAATGTTTCTTCCTGCTCGCAGATAGTGACGCGAAGTCCGCGCTGCATCAGCGCAATCGCGGTGCAAAGCCCTGCGATGCCAGCTCCCGCAATCAAGACTCGCCTCATCATGATCGGGTATCCTGTGACTGCGGCCGGATTAGACTATCCCGAGGTGATCTCGGCATCCTTGACGACCTTGGCCCAGCGCTGGCGATCCCTCGCGATCAGCGCCGCCAACTGATTCGGTGGCCCGCCGCGGGCGATCAGGCCCTGCTTATCGAGAAGCTCCTTCACGTTCGGCTGGTTCAGTATCCTGTTGAACTCGGCATTGTAGCGGTCGATGATCGCCTTCGGCGTACCAGCGGGAGCGAGGACGCCGTACCACAGATCGACGTCGAAATCGGCAACGCCCTCCTCCGCAAGTGTCGGCACCTTCGGCGCCTGTGGCGCGCGCGACTTGCTGCCAAAGGCGAGGATGCGGATCTGTCCGCCTTCTGCGAGAGGCAGCGCGGTGTGTATCGGTAGAAACATGGCCGACACATGCCCGCCCGCAAGATCCTTCACGGCGCCAGCTGAACCCGGATATGGAATATGCGTCAGCTTGACCTGCGCCGTCAGCTTGAACAGTTCCATGGCCAGATGTTGCGGCGTGCCGCGGCCGGGTGATGCGTAGTTGATCTCGCCCGGTTTGCCGCGCGCTCGCGCAACAAGTTCGGCAAGCGTGGTGACGTTGAGCGAGGGATGCACGACCAATGCGAGCGCTCCGGTTGCGATCTCCGCGATCGGCGCAAAACTTTTCTCGGGATCATAGGGAAGCGCACGATAGAGGCTCGCATTCATCACGAATGTATTGACCGTCACCAGCAAGGACTGGCCATCCGGCGCCGCGCGGGCCGCAGCGTCGGTGCCAATATTGCCGCTGGCGCCTGCCTTGTTCTCGACAATCACCGGCTGATTCCAGCGTTGGCGTAGCTCCTCGCTGAGTAGGCGCGCGAGCAGGTCAGGACCCGTGCCCGGTGAAAACGGCACATTGAGGCGGATGGGTTGCTGCGACGACCCCTGAGCAAAGCCTGGCCTGACCGCGAGGGGCGTCAGGGCCATGAGCCCGAGTATCGTGCGACGTGAATGTCTTGCGGACATGCGTTTCCTCGTTGTCATGGCCGCCGATGATCCCCGGCTGGCAAAAAATGACAAAGTCTCTTATGGTGAGATTTTTGATATTATGCGCTTATCCTGTTGGCCAGTTCAAGGTTGATTATGATCATTCGGAAAAAGTATCTGCCCTGCGCGCTGCCACCGGCACCGGACAGGAGCGGACCGATGATGCGTCTCGCGGCATGAAACCAAGCAACAGTCTGGAACGGGTACTCGCCGTCCTCGAGGTATTCTCGGAGCAGCGACTGGAGTGGACGTCCGAGGATCTAATGGCGCATCTCGGCTATAGCCGCCCCACGCTCTATCGATACCTGAAAATCCTCAAGGATGCCGGCCTTCTGATGTCGTCGCGAAATGCTGGGGTGACGCTGGGGCCGAAGGTCGTCGAGATGGACTATCTCGCCCGGCGATCGGACGCGCTTGTGCTGTCGGGGCAGCCGCATCTGAAAGCGCTGACGGCGCGCTACGCCTGCAATGCCATGATCTTGCGCTGGTACGGAAACAAGATCCTGTGTGTGGTGTCCGAAACGTCCGCAAAGAACCTCGTCAGTTCCTATCCGCGTGGCCGCCCGATGCCACTCGGCCGCGGAGCGATCGCACGTTCGATCATGGCGTATCTGCCGCGCGCGCGCCTGGTGCCGCTGATCGAGCAGAATCTCGACGACCTGCGGTCCGTCGGACTCGGCATGACTGTCGAAGAGGTCCGCCAGAGCATGAAGCGCGTGCGAAAGGCGGGATATGCGGTCGCGTTCGGTGAAGTCACCGCAGGCGCCGTCGGCATCGCCGCGCCGGTCCTCGACGACCGCGGGGCACCGATCGCCAGCATCTGCGTGACGATCGCAGGAGGAATGGTGGACGGCGCCGGTATTGACCGCATTGCCTACGATGTCAAAGCGGTCGCCACGGAGATGTCTTCGACCTACGGCCAGACTCAAAATCCATAGAAATCTCACAATGTAAGATTATCATTGACTTCAGTTTGTCGCTGTTATCCCTTGACGGCAACGGGTTCAAGAAGTGGGCAGGCGAGGAATGACGGTCGGGACATTGTCTTCACCTCGGGTGATCATTGTCGGGGGAGGGCCGGTCGGCCTTGGACTGGCCATCGATCTGGGACAGCGCGGCGTGCGATGCGCCCTGATCGAGAAATACGAGAGCCCGCAGCCGATTCCGAAAGGTCAGAACCTGACCCAGCGGACGCTGGAGCACTTTCATTTCTGGGGCGCCGAGCCGGCGCTGCGGGCAGCGCGCACGATCCCGCGTGACTACGGCATCGGCGGCATGACCGCCTATGGCACGCTGCTTAGCGATTACCGCCACGACTGGCTCCAGCGGGAATTGGTGCGCCCTTTCTATTTCACAGACAATGAGCGGTTGCCGCAATATGCAACCGAGGCCGTTTTGCGCAAGCGGCTCAGCGAGCTATCCTCGGTTGAGACGCTGTATGGCTGGAGTGCCGAGTCCGTGACACAGGACGAGGATGGCGTCGCAGTTGTGCTCCGCGGACGAGGGACCGGGGATACGCGCCAACTGCAGGCGGAGTATGTTATCGGTTGCGACGGCAGCCGCTCATTTGTCCGGGATGCGAGCGGCATCACCCAGACCAAATCGGATCACGATCGGTTGATGGTGCTTCTCGTGTTCCGTTCCGAAGGGCTGCACAAACTGCTCGAACGCTACCCGAACAAGTCGTTTTACAATGTTCTGCATCCCGATCTGAAAGGCTATTGGCGCTTTTTCGGCCGTGTCGATCTCGGCACGACGTGGTTCTTCCACGCGCCGGTGCCGATGGGCACCACCAAGGACAACTTCGATTTCCGCGCGCTGCTTTATGAGGCGGTCGGCGCGGAGTTTGACGTCGCGTTCGATCATGTCGGTTTCTGGGAGCTGCGCGTCGCGACCGCCGACCGCTACCGCAACGGCCGCGTGTTCGTTGCCGGTGACGCCGCCCACAGCCATCCGCCATATGGCGGCTATGGCATCAATACCGGCCTCGAAGACGCCGCCAATCTCGGATGGAAACTGACGGCCGTCCTGCAGGGCTGGGCCGGCCCGGCATTGCTGGACAGCTATGATAGCGAGCGGCGCCCGGTATTCGTGTCGACCGCACGCGACTTCATCGAGAAGGCGATCGAGAGCGACCGCGATTTTCTTGCCGCTTATGATCCCGCAACTGACAAAGCGGCTTTCGAGGCCGAATGGCAGGCGCGGTCGTCCGGCGCCCGCTCGGAGGTGCAGTCGTTCGAGCCTAACTATGAGGGATCACCCCTTGTAACTGGGGCGCACGGCCGCTCGCCGAGCGCCATTGGCGCCCATGAATTCGTTGCACGTGCGGGGCATCATCTGGCGCCATATCGCATGGCTTCGGGCCGCGACGTCTATGACGAACTGGGAACGGGTTTCACGCTGATCGATCTCGGTGCCGTTCCGGAATTCGTGACGAAATTCAAGTCGGCTGCAGACGCGTGCCGCGTGCCGTTGAAGATCGTGACGGAGCCAAGCGACGCGGCGCAAGCGCATTACAACGCAAGCCTGATCCTGGTGCGGCCCGATCAATTCGTTGCGTTCAGCACGAATGATGCGTCGAGTGATGCCCGAGACGTGTTGCAACGGGCGATCGGCAATACTGGCTGAACGAACGCGATTGCGACCGACACGACGACGCCGGGAACACGGCGCGAATCTAAAGGGGAGTACCAAGGAATGAGCCGTCACAGCGCTGCGCATTTTTTCCTTGAAGGGCTCGTCGACCTCGGCGTCGAATATATATTCGCCAATCTGGGTACCGACCATGTCTCGCTGATCGAGGAGATTGCGCGCTGGGACGCTGAGGGCCGCCAGCATCCCGAGGTCATTCTCTGCCCGCATGAGATCGTCGCGGTGCATATGGCGGGCGGTTACGCGCTCGCGACCGGACGGGGCCAGGCCGTTTTCGTGCATGTCGATGCCGGCACCGCCAATGCCTGCATGGCGATCCAGAATCTGTTCCGCTATCGGCTTCCGGTGATGCTGTTCGCAGGCCGCGCGCCGTTCACGCTGCATGGCGAGTTGCCGGGATCGCGCGATACATATGTGCACTTCGTGCAGGATACGTTCGACATTGCCAGTATCGTCCGTCCCTACGTCAAATGGGAGTACTCGCTTCCGTCGGGCGTCGTCGTGAAGGAGGCGCTGGCGCGCGCCAGCGCTTTCATGCAGAGCGCGCCCCCTGGACCCGTCTACATGATGCTGCCGCGCGAGACGCTGGCGGAAGAGTGGGATACCGAGCAGATGCCGACCTACGCGTCCGCGCGCTACGGCAGCGTCGAACTCGGCGGCATCGATCCGGAACGCATTGATAAGATCGCACGCCGCTTGATGGCGGCCAATAAGCCGATCGCGATCACCGCCTATCTTGGACGCAAGATTGAAGCCGTGAAAAATCTTGAAGCGCTTGCGCTCGCCTGCGGTATCCGTGTCGTCGAATTCAATTCGATCGACTTCAACATTTCGCAGGCGTCGCCGTGTTTCGCCGGCTTTGATCCGCAACCCGTTCTCGACGACGCCGATCTAGGTTTTCTGCTCGATACCGACGTGCCGTTCATTCCGCAATACGCTAGGCGCTTTGCCGAGATTTACTGGATTCAGGTCGATGAAGATCCGCTCAAGGCGGATTTTCCTATGTGGGGTTTTCCGACAGATCTGCGCATCCAGGCTGACTGCGCTGCGGTCTTGCTCCAAGTGCTCGAACGCGTGCAGTCGCTGGCGGACGACACCTATCGCAAGACGGTTGCGAAACGGATGGCGAGCTGGGACGACGCCCGCGCTGCCCGCGCGGCCAAGAGCAAATCCGCCGCCGCGGCGCAAGGAACGGTGGGCAGCCTCAGCGCGGCCTATGTTCTTGCCGCGCTGAACGATAAACTGTCATCGCAGGACGTCGTCATTAACGAGGCGATCCGCAATGGCCCAATTGTGCAGGAGCAGATCGTTCGCACGACTCCGAAGAGCTATGTAGGTCTCGCTGGCGGTGGCCTAGGCTTTTCAGGCGGTATGGCGCTCGGGCTGAAGCTCGCGCAGCCAACCCGGCGCATTGTCCAGATCATCGGCGACGGTGGCTTCCACTTTTCTTCGCCGGATTCGGTCTATGCCGTCGCGCAGCAATACCAACTTCCGATCTTCACCGTCGTGCTCGACAATGGCGGCTGGCAGGCCGTGAAGTCGTCCGTGCAGCGTGTCTATCCCAAGGGCGCCGCGGCTGCCGGCAACAACTTCCAATCGCGATTGCGTTCTGGACGGCAGGACGAACGGCGAAGTTTTTCCGAGGTTGCGCGGGCGTTTGGCGCCCATGGCGAGCATGTGAGAGATCCGGAAGTACTGGCGGGTGCAATCGATCGTTGTCTCGCCGTTGTTGATGGCGGTCGCGCCGCCGTGTTGCACGTCGAAATCACCCCGCTTTGAGGGGCAAGCGGCCGTCAGAGCCTTTCAGATTTTATGATCAATCGGGAGGATAACATGAGAGCCGGATCTATTGCCGCGTTGTTGTGCCTAGTTCTCGCATCGCCTGTTACGATCGCCGGAGCATCGGATGAGGCGAGCGGCTATCCGAATCGCCCGATACGCCTCGTCGTCGGCTTCACCGCCGGCGGCGGCAACGACATCATCGCCCGCGTAGTCGGGCAAAGGTTGTCGGAGAGCCTCGGTCAGCCTGTCATCGTCGAAAACAAGCCGGGCGCCGGCGCAGTTATCGCCACCGAATTCGTCGCGCGATCCGCGCCCGATGGCTATACGCTGCTGATAGGTGCGAGCGGCGCGATGGTCATAAATCCCGCCGTATATGAGAAGCTCAATTACGACACGCTGCGCGATTTCGCTCCGATCTCGGAACTGGGCTCGTTTCCGCTGATGCTGATCGTCAAGGCGTCTTCGCCGTTCAAGTCCGTCGCTGATCTGGTGACTTATGCAAAAGCTAACCCTGGGAAGGCGAATTATTCGTCGTCGTCTGCTGCCTTCCAGCTTGCGACCGAACTCTTTAAGCAGAAAACTGGCGCGCCGATGGAGATGATTCCCTACAAGGGTGCCAATGAAAGCGTCACGGCCGTGATCGCCGGTGACGTCATGGCGAGCATCGCCGATGCCGGCCCGGTGATGGGCCAGGTCACCGGAGGCGAGGCGCGCGCACTTGCGGTCGCCGCGCCCAAACGGATTGCGGAACTTCCCGATGTGCCGACGATGAAAGAAGCCGGCGTGGACTTCGAGGCCGTGCTGTGGAGTGGGGTCTTCGCGCCGAAAGCAACGCCACCTGCCATCGTCAAGAAGCTGCAGGACGAATTCGTCCGAATCGCGCGGATGCCGGACGTGGTCGCGCGTCTCAAGATCCTGAGCATCGATTCCGTCGGCAGCACGTCCGCGGAATTCACCCGGATCATCGCCGCTGACATCGACCGCTGGGTTGCAGTGGCGCGCGCCGGGAACATCAGGTTGACGCAATAGCTTTAAAGCAGAGGGCCGGTCATGAGCGACGATCGTATTCGTCTGAAAGCTGACGTCGTGGTTGTTGGCGCGGGACCGGTCGGGCTCACGCTCGCGATCGATCTGGCGTGGCGTGGCGTCAAGGTGATCGTCGTCGAAAGCCGCTCCCGCGGTGAACCGCCGAGCGTGAAGTCGAACCACGTGTCGGCGCGATCGATGGAGATCTTCCGTAGGCTTCGCGTCGCCGGAAAAGTGCGCGACGCCGGTCTGCCTGCGGATTATCCCAACGACATCGCCTATCGCACCGCTTTTCTCGGACGTGAGATTACGCGGATTCCGATTCCTTGCCGCGCGAACCGCTATACCGCCAAAGGCGGCCCCGACACTGAGTGGCCGACCGCGGAGCCGCCGCATCGAATCAACCAGATTTATCTGGAGCCGGTGCTGTTTGCGCATCTCGAAGCGATGTCGAATGCGCAGATCCTTTCAGCGACCACGCTGACGGATTTTGCGCAATCTGAACAGGGCGTGCTGGCGCGCGCGACGGACACGCAGGGCAGGGTGGTTGAGATCGCCTGCACCTACCTGGTGGGCTGTGATGGCGGCCGCTCCGGGGTCCGGAAGGCCATCGGCGCGACGTTGAGCGGCGACGCGGCCCTTCAGTATGTTCAGTCTAGCTATATTCGTGCGCCAAGCCTGCTGTCGATGTTGCTTGATAATGGCGGCGTGCCAGCCTGGGCCTCCTTCTCGCTCAATCCGCAACAGTCGGGCAACGTCTATGCAATCGACGGCAAAGAGACCTGGCTGGTTCACGTCTATCTCAAACCCGGCTTGACTGACTTCGACGCTGTCGATCGTGACCAGGCGATCCGCACTGTTCTCGGCGTCGACGGAACATTTGCGTACGATCTCCTGAGCAAGGAGGACTGGATCGGTCGCCGGCTGATCGCCGACCGCCTGCGGCGCGACCGCGTCTTCATCTGCGGCGACTCCGCCCATCTTTGGGTGCCTTATGCCGGTTATGGCATGAATGCAGGGATCGCCGACGCTGCGAACCTGGCGTGGCTCTTGGCGGCGCGCCTTGCGGGCTGGGGCGCCGAGGAGATTCTTGCAGCTTACGAAGCCGAACGGCTGCCGATCACTGAACAGGTGTCGCATTTCGCGATGAACCACGCCCATGCCATGACCAAAGCCCGTGGAGCAATCTCGTCCCAGATCGACGCAGAAGGGCCGGAGGCCGATGCTTATCGCGCCTCGATCGCGAGATCGACCTACGATCTCAACGTTCAGCAATATTGCTGTGCAGGTCTCAATTTCGGTTACTATTACGAACGATCACCGTTGATACTTTACGACGACGAGCCTGCTCCGCCTTACGCCATGGGCGAATTCACGCCGTCCACCGTACCGGGCGCCCGCGTACCGCATTTCATGCTCGCTGACGGGCAATCGCTATATGATGCGTTTGGTCACGGCTACACCCTGTTGCGCTTCGATCCAACCGTGGATGTGACTGCGTTAATTGGAGCGGCGGACAGAACGGGCGTTCCGATCGACCTCCTCGACATATCCGCTGCGTGTGTACCCGATGTTTACCGGCAAAAGCTCCTGCTGGCCCGCCCAGACCAGCACGTCGCCTGGCGTGGCGATCAGCCCCCTGCGGATCCAGAGGCGCTCGTCAATGCTATCCGAGGAGCAGGAACGAGTCACGCTACTGAGTGACCGCTGTTGGCGGATATTGTTCCAAGCGGCCGTAGGCCCCAATCAAGGGTAACCCAGCGTTTAGGCCTCGCGGATGCTGCCAAGCGATCTCAATCTTCCGCTTCCTTCATCTTTGCGATCAGCCGCTCAGCGACCAGCCGCGTCGACGGCGAGGCAGTGCGCGCGGCCAGCTGCACCAGCGTGACCTGCGTCGCTTCGAGCCGCTTGTCGCGCAGCGGGATCGCGACCAGCGTGCCGGCCTTGATCGAGGGCATCGCCGTGTCGCGCGGCAGGAAGGTCGCGAGTTCGGTGCGCGCCACGACGGTCTGCGCGAAAGCCAGTGAATTGGTTTCATTGCAGACCTCGAGGTGCACACTGGCCTGCGCGCAGGCCTTGTCGAGCTCCTGCCGAATGCCGAACGACGGATCGGGTACCACCACGCGCAGCCCGGCGAGATCGTTCATGCTGCACGATGTCCGGCCTGCCAAGGCATGCTCTGGCGCCACGATCAGGTGCACCGACTGCCGCATCCGTGCCAGCTCGATCAGGTCGCGCCGCGGCGCGCGGCCAAAGATCAGGCCGAGATCGACCTCGTTCTGGCCGACCATCTCGGCAACGTCGCGCGATCGAACCGCAGTTACGGACATCGAAATCCCCGGATAATCGCGCGAAAGGCCAACAAAGAAGTCCGGCAGGAAGCTCGCCAGCATACCCTCGACGGTGGCGATCTTGACCTGGCCGCGGCGCAGCGAGTCGAATTCTTCGACTCGGCTGCGCAGGCCGTCGAGCTGGGTGCGGTTCTCGACGGCGTAGCGGTACAGCACGTGGCCAGCGTCGGTCAGGTTCATGCCGCGCGCGCCGCGCTCGAACAGCTTCACCGACAGCTCTTCCTCCAGCCCCTGGACCTGCCGGCTGATCGCTGACGGCGCGATCCGCAGCGAAGCAGCGGCCTGCTTGATCGAACCGCACTCGGTGACCATCCGGAAATAGCGTACGGCAGTGGATTCGATCATGAGCTACGCCTTGGTTCGGCTGCCCCATATTCCAGCAGCAGTTGACTAGCGTTCTGATTTTCAGTCCGCTTGCGTCGAAATTCAATGCTTTTATTGGAAATCTGGATTTGCAATGCTTTTGCCAGACACGCCCACCCGTCCTTGATGGAGAATATGGATGTATCGTCCCTGGCTCGTCCGCATCTCAGGCTCGCTGCTGCTGGCGATCGCCAGCCTCGGCGCTTCATCCCTGGCTTCCGCCCAGGACGTCATCCGCTTCGGCGCGCCGTTGCCGATCACCGGGCCGCTGGCGCCGGAAGCCGTCAAGCAGCAGCAGGGCTACGATCTCTGGGCCGAACAGGCCAACAAGGCCGGCGGCATCGACGTCGGCGGCAAGAAATACAAGGTCGAGATCGTCTACTCGGATTACCAGTCCAACACCCCGCGTTCGGTGCAGGCTACCGAGCAGATGATTACGCAGGATAAGGTGAATTTCATGTTCGGCCCGTTCGGCTCGGGAGCCGCCAAGGCCGCCAGCACGATCGCCGAAAAATACAAGATGCCGATGCTGGCCGCGACCGCGTCTTCCTCGCAGGTGTACGACCAGAATTACAAATATCTGTTCGGCACTTTCACGCCTAATGACACTCTGACCACGCCACTGACGCAGTTGGTCAAGGCCAAGGCTCCGGACGTCAAGAAGGTCGCCATTCTCGCGCGCAACGACCTTTTCCCGCTCGCGATTGCGCAGGAAATGGAAAAATCGGCTAAGGCCAACGGGCTGGAAGTCGTTTATTCCGAGAAATATGCGATCAACACGCTCGATCATTCCGCGACGCTGTCGCAGATCAAATCGCTGTCGCCGCAATGGATCTTCATCACCGGCTACACCAACGATCTATTGCTGATCCGCAAGCAGATGGTCGATCAGCAGATGAAGGCCGGCGTTGTCACCATGATCGCGGGGCCGGCCTATCAGGAGTTTATCGAATCGGCAGGTCAGAGCGCGGAGAACATTTCCAGCGCGTCGTGGTGGCATCCGGCCGAGCAATATGCCGGCAAGGACATCTTCGGTACCACCGCCAATTTTGTGAAGCTGTTCAAGGACAAGTACAAGCTCGAGCCGGACTATGCGCACGCTTCGGCGGCCGTTTGCGGTGCTCTGTTTCAGATGGCAATCGAACGTGCCGGATCGCTCGACCGCGATAAGGTGCGCGATGAACTCGCCAAGATGGACGTCGTGACCTTCTGGGGGCCGGTGAAATTTGGTAGCAACGGCCAGATCAATTCCCTCGAGCCGCCGGTCTTCCAGATCCAGGGCGGCAAGCCGGTAGTGCTGTTCCCGGATGCCATCAAGCAGGGCGAATTCAAGCTAGGCGTGAACTAAGCGCCGAATTCGCCCTGAGGAATCGACATGCTGGCAGTCCAGGTCCTGATCAACGCTTTGGTGCTGGGCTGCCTCTATGCCTGTATCGCGATCGGCTTTTCTCTGGTTTGGGGCGTACTCAACGTCATCAACCTGATCCACGGCTCGTTCATCGTGCTCGGCGCCTATCTGGCGTGGGGCGCCTATCAATGGGCGGGGATCTCGCCGTGGTACGCGCTGCTGTTCGCAGCACCTTTGTTCTTTGCCTTTGGCTACCTGCTGCAGCGGCTGCTGCTCAATCGCGTGATCTCCGCCCCGGTGCTGGTGACGCTGACGCTGACTTTCGGCCTCGACCTGATCCTCAACAATGCGATGATCTATTACTTCAAGGCTGATTACCGCAAACTGACGCTCAGCCCGCCGACCGGCTCGATCTCGCTGTTCGATGTGGTCGTCCCCGTCGATCGCCTGATCGCTACGGCCTCGGCGCTGGCGCTGACCGTGCTGCTCTATCTGCTGCTGCGCCGTTCCAAAGTCGGCCGCGCCATCGTCGCCGTGCGGCTCGACCGGGACGCCGCGGTGCTTATGGGCGTCGACTTCAAATCTATTTATGCCATCGCCTTCGGGCTCGGCGCCGCGCTGGCCGGCTGCGCCGGCGTGCTGATGGCACTTATCTTCCCGATCTCGCCGCTGACCTCGTCGGCTTATCTAGGCAAGGCGTTCGTCGTCTGCGTACTCGGCGGGCTGGGCTCGGTGTCCGGTGCGCTGGCGGGCGGCCTGCTGCTGGCGCTGGTAGAGGGCATCGGCTCGGTCTATCTCGGCCCGGCGCATGCGACCACGTTGTCCTTCGTGTTGCTGATCGTCTTCCTTGTCGTTCGCCCGCAAGGCTTGCTTGGCCGAAAGGGTTTCGAATGACCCGGATCAGTATCGCCCTTCTGCTGCTGATCGCCTGCGTCGCCTCGCTGCCGCTGTTCGGCGGTGCCTATGCGCTGCGGCTCGGCACCATCGCCTGCATGTACGCGGTGTTCGCGTTGTCGTGGAACATCGTCGGCGGCTTTGCGGGTTATCCGTCCTTCGCCACCGCGGCATTCTTCGGCGTTGGCGCCTATGCAACTGGCATCCTGCTCAACAAGGGTATGCCGCTGACCGTCGCATTGGTAGCCACGCTGGTGGCGTCGTTCCTGCTGGCTGGGGCGCTCGGCGCCGTGCTGTTGCGGCTGCGCGGGCACTACTTCGCCATCGCCAGCCTCTCTTTGGTCGAGGTGTTCCGCGAACTGGTCAACAACGCCACCGACCTGACCGGCGGCGGCATGGGGCTGAACATCCCGCTCACCTCCGGCGCCGGTATTCTCGCCGACGCGACCTTCTTCTTCTACGCGATGTGGGGCCTGCTGGTGCTCACGGCCTTGGTCGTCATCGTGATCGCCGCTTCCAAACTCGGCTTCGGCCTGAGCTGTATCCGGCAGAACGAGACAGCGTCCAACATGGTCGGCCTCAACGCCACGCTCTACAAGAGTATCGCCTTCGGTCTCTCTGCCTGTTTCGTAAGCTGTGCCGGCGGTATTTATGCGGCCTGGGTGCACTACATCGATCCGTCGGACGTATTCGACATCCTGTATTCGGTGAAGCCGATCGTGATGGCGCTGATGGGTGGGCTCGGCTCGCCGTTTGGCGTGGTGTGCGGCGCGTTTCTCTATCTCGGTCTCGAGGAGGTCGTGTGGCGCAACTACATCCAGATCCATTCCGGCGTGCTTGGCGTGCTTATCATCATCCTACTGCTGTTCCTGCCGCATGGCCTGATCTCGCTGCGGCGAGGCATGTTCTGGCGGAAGGCAAAGCATGTCTGAGATGCCCCACGAAATCCTGCACCTGAGCAACGTCTCGCGAAACTTCAGCGGACTGAAGGCGCTGAGCGACGTGTCGATCTCCGTTACCAAGGGCGAAGTGCTCGGCCTGATCGGCCCGAACGGGGCCGGGAAGACCACGCTGGTCAATACCATCTGCGGCGTCACGCCGGCCAGCTCCGGCATCGTCACCTTCGACGGCCGCGACATCACGAAGATCAAGACCTACCAGGCGGCGCGGCTCGGCCTGTCGCGCACCTTCCAGATCGTGCAGCCGTTCGCCGAATTCACCGCGCTCGACAATGTCGCCGCGGCTGCCCTGTTTTCGCAGCCCGGCGAGAGCCTGAAATCGGCCCGCGAGGAAGCCCGAGCGCATCTCGCCTTCGTCGGCCTTGAGGCGCAGGCCGACCGGTTGGCGGCGACGCTGACGCTGGCGATGCGCAAGCGGCTCGAACTGGCGAAGGCGCTGGCGATGAAGCCGAAGCTGCTGTTTCTCGACGAGGTCAATGCCGGCCTGAACAGCGCTGAGGTCGAACGCGCTACCAGACTAATTCATCAGCTCGCCGCCTCAGGCATCACGATCGTGATGATCGAACATCTCATGAAGGTGGTGCTCAACGTCTGCACCCGTATTGCCGTGCTGCATAACGGCCAGTTGATCGCCGACGGCCAGCCCCGCGACGTCATCAAGAATCCTGCCGTGATCGACGCCTATCTCGGCCAGCAATATGCAAAACGGAACGCCGCCCGTGGATAGACCCATGATCCTTGAACTCAGCCAGGTCCGCGCCGGCTACGGCGAGATCCAGGTGTTGTGGGGCATCGACATGGCGGTGCGAGCCGGTCAGATCACGGCGCTGATCGGCTCCAACGGTGCCGGCAAGACCACCCTGATGCGCGCGCTATCCGGCCTGATCCCGATCCTGTCCGGCAAGTTCTTTTCCGAGGGCGAGGATCTGTCGACCGCGACAGCGGGGAAAATCCTCGCGCATGGCATCGTGCATGTGCCCGAAGGCCGCCGGCTGTTCGGCGCCATGAGCATCGAGGACAATCTGCTGATGGGCTCCTATTCGCGCTCGGTTACCCGCGCCGTGATCAACCGCGACCTGGACCGCGTCTACACCACGTTTCCGAAACTCCGCGAGCGTCGCAACCAGGCAGCGGCGACCTTGTCCGGCGGCGAGCAGCAAATGTGCGCCATCGGCCGAGGCCTGATGAGCGCGCCGCGGCTGCTGATGATCGACGAATTGTCGCTCGGCTTGTCGCCTCTGCTGGTGGAGCAACTGGTGGCGGCGCTGCGCGGACTGAATGCCGAGGGCATGTCGATCCTGCTGGTCGAGCAGGACGTTACCACCGCGCTCGACCTCTGCCATTCCGCCTACATCATGGATATGGGCCGCATCGTGCGCACCGGGCAGGGCGCCGAACTGCTGGCTGATCCCATCATTCGCGACGCCTATCTCGGCGTCCTCGAAGACTAACCTCCATTCACTGCAAAGAGGCCAACATGATTGAGACCGTCGAATCAGCCAATAGCGGCTATCGTTTCATGCTGGGCGTCAGCCAGTACTCCTGCGGTGTTGGCGCGCTGCCTGGCTTCACGCTGGAGCGCGTGCGCTTCTCGAAGGTGGTGCCGCTGAAGCAGGGCTTTGCGATGATCGCGGACATCATCAAGCAGGCCGGCCGGCCGCTGACGTCGTTCGCGGCCTGCGAGTTGCGCTCGCCGGCCCCCTTCACCGAGCAGGGCTTCAAGGATTTCAACGAGATCTACATCAAGACCCTGATGGAGTGGGGCGTGATGAAGGACGGCGTCAACCCGGTGGCGCGCAGCAACGTCTGTCCGAAGATCGATCCGCCGTCGGAGCCCGGTTTCCATGCCTTCACCTTTGCGACCGTCGCGGCCGGTGCGCCCAATTCCTTCGTGGTGGCCGGCAGCGGTGAGTCCGCAGAGGGCAAGGGCGATTATCGCGACAACACCGTTCGCCTTGGTGATGTCAGCCCGTCCGCGATGCTGGAGAAGGCAAAATGGGTGCTCGACGAGATGGAGCGCCGCATGAGCGCATTCTCCGGCACTTGGGATCAGACCACCGGCGTTCAGCTCTACACAGTGCAGGACGTCTACGCCTTGCTGGAGAGCGAACTCGGCGGCCGTGGCGCGTTTCGCAATGGCGTGACCTGGCATTTCAACCGCCCGCCAGTGGTCGATCTGGAATACGAGATGGACTGCCGCCGCGTTCACATCGAGCGCGTCGTCGAGATCTGAGCCGGTTCAAGCGGCGGAAAGTTCAATGATTTAGGTCCAAGCAGAGGTGACCGGAGTGCTGGCGAACTACATCGCGCAGCTGGCAGGCCGCTGTCATGGCGGCAGATTAGGCTGATAGCAAAGTCTACGTCGTCGAAGTCGATGCGAACGCAGCTAGCGTCACCATGTCGATCGAAAATACCCGTGGGAAAATCTGAGGACTGGGTGCAACTCCGCGCGGTCAGCAATCGCCTATCTGCAAGATAGGGCGTGGCTGCGCTTCAGAAACTGTCCGGCCGCCTATGGCGGATATTGTTGATTTAGTAGCCGATTTGTCGAGCTTCAAATGAGCGAACAGCATCTCGACCTTCTTCCTGCGACGCCGGGAGCGTTCGTAAGCTGGCGTGTCAGCTAGTGCTCGGGCAGCATCGCGCGCATCTTCATGAAGGTCACGCGGCACTTTGCGCTCCGGCGTGTTCGGGCTGCACTTTTCCTTGAGGGCGCAGGCCTGACAGTCCGACTTGCTCGATCGGTACAGCCGCGTTCCTTCCTTAGTGATGCCGGAGCGGGGTGTCGTGTAGGCCCGCCGGAACTGGACCAGCAACTTTCCCTGCGGACATGTGTAGTGGTTGCGGTCGGTATCGAAGACGAAGTCGGATCATGAAAAGGTGCCGTCGGTCCGGTTGGACTTGTCGAACACCGGGATGTGCGGTTCGATCTGCCGCTCCTTCACTAGCCATGCCAGGTTCGCAGCCGAACCATATGCGCTGTCAGCGGCAAGATGACGAGGCTTAAGGCCAACGCGGCGGGCTGTTCGATCGATCATAGTGCGAGAGGCGCCGACTTCCGCCTGGCGGATGGCCCGACTGGCCTCAACGTCAACAATAACGGCGTTCTCGGTGTCGATCAGATAATTTGTGGCGTAGGCGAAGAAGGCGTGGCCCTTGTGCGCACCGGTCCATTGCGCCGCCGGATCGGCCGGCGACACGAACTTGGGCTTCACCTCGCTGGCCGCACCGAAGGCCGCATCGTCCAGCGTTGCCAGATACTCGCGAATGGCCCGCCCCGCATCGGCATCGAAGCCACCGGTCCGCCACCGATCGTCGGGAACAGAGCGCTGCTTGTTGGCATCTGCCGCGATGAGGCTTGCGTCCACAGCGAACCCTTCGCCACCGACCAGGCCTTCCTGCATGCACCGCTCCACGATCGTCTCGAACAGATGCCGCAGGATATCGCTCTGCCGGAACAGGCCATGCCGATTGCGCGAGAACGTGGAATGATCCGGCACCTTGCCGTTGAGCCCCAGGCGGCAGAACCAGCGATAGGCCAGATTGAGGTGAACCTCCTCGCACAGCCGCCGCTCGGACCGGATGCCCATGCAGTAGCCGACGATCAGCATCCGCATCATCAACTCGGGGTCGATCGAGGGACGGCCGATGGTGCTGTAAAACGGCTTTAGCTCAGTACGCACCCTTGCCAGGTCGAGAAATTGATCGATGCGCCTAAGCAGGTGATCGTCGGGATGTGGTCGTCGAGACAGAAATCGTAGAACAACTGCGCCGGTGCCGTCTGCATCCCCATCATCGTCCTGCTCCTTGCAAAGCAATACCAAGATGGAATCACGGCCGCCGACGCCTATCAAGCGAAGACTTAATCAACACAATCGGCGCCAAGCGGTCGTAGGCGCGCACGACGGATTGCGAGGGGGGCAGCGGCGGCGGCAGTGTGAGTGCCGTCATGTCCGGCCGAGATGGCCTGCGGGGTTGCCGTAGGCTATTACTGCTTGGTTGCGACCCAGCGTCCCGCGCATCCATCGGATCGCTGAAAACTTCCCGATCCGGTACGGCCGGAGAGGCGGCCCTGGCTGGTGACGCGAATGCCGCTGTAGTTTCCGCTTCCACGCACGCTTCCATTGGCGCTCACCGCCGCGCTGCCGTTACCGTTTTTTCCCATCATCCTTCCGCTCGTCACGACGAATTGTTCCGTGAGGGTGTCGGAACAGCCGGAGGTGCCTGCGCTCGATATCGACCAGACGCCGTCGAAATTTCCGCCGCCGCCACCAGCGCCGTTGCCACGGTTGCGCGGCGCGGTCTCCTTGCGCGGCGCGCGGCGCTCCGAGCGTTCGCGGGGCGCAGGCGCTCCCGATCGAGGTTCCGGGGAGGAGCCCGACAACGTCTTGTTGTCATTGCCAAGGCTGCCGCCGGTGGCGCCCTGGGCAAAGGCCGCGCAGCCAGACAGAATAAGCGCTGCGCAGATCATCAATCCGGATCGAAGGCACATATCAATGGCTTTCCAAAATGGCTTGCTTACAATTTTGCGTCGGGACCATTGACGGTGTTGGCGCAGATTGCGCCGACTACCGGGCAGGATCTACCAGCCTTGCTGCACTGATCGATGGCGGCATCGCGTGCCTGCGCCAGCGTCGAGCGCTGCACCAGCGACCAGTTGCCGCCCAACGCCGCGAAGGCGCCGCAACTTGTACCGAAGAACGACAGCTCGAGCGGGCAGGCGGCCGTGCCGCATTTGGCGCGAGCCTCGGCGACTGCCGACTTGCGCGACGGCTGATCCCACGACATGCCCCACTTCTTGTCCTTGACGTCGAACACGATCGAGCCCCACGGCTTCAAGTCCTTGGTCCCGCGCAGCCGTTGCAGCAGGCCTTCGGTCGCCTCGCCGGTGGGCGGCAGGTTGCCTTTGAGCTGGAAATCACGGATCGCCACCGCGATACCATTCTTGCTGTTGAGTGGCCCAGGATCGAAATTCAGCTCGTAAAGCCGATCGCTGATTTCGGTCAGCTTGATGGGATCGGTGACCGGCAGGCGATCGAAATCAATATTGGGCGCGTCGGGCAGCCGAGCTTCCTGCACTGGTTTTTCCGGAACGATCAGCGGCACGGCGGGCGCCGGTGCGACGAAATAGAAGGTGCCGTCGATCGGTGACGACGACACCCATGGCTGCTGCAAGCCGCCGGTGGCGCGCTTCACCGCAAGGCCGACCTGATTGAAGGTCTGAAAAATATCGAGCCCGGACCGGCGCACCATCGTCGCCAGCGCCTTGGTATAGGGGCTGTTGCCGTTGGTACCGTCCTGGGCAACGCTGCCGGGCTGGGTGGCGTAGGAGATAAGTGTGCCCTCCGGCGCGCGCATCTGGGCAAGGCCCCCTTCGGCCGCGCGCAGGCCGCGGGCACCGAACGGATTGTTGCGGCATGCATCGAGGATAACCATGTTGAGCCGGGTGCCCGAGCCCTGCATCTGCCGCAGCACCAGATTGACGTCGACCATCTGAAAGTCGACGTCCGCTTCGCGGGTCGGGTTGGCATTGACCGGAACCAGATAGTTGGCGCCGGAGATCTGCACGCCGTGTCCGGCATAATAAAACAGCGCGACGTCGGCGCCCTGGATCTGGCGGCCGAAATTCTGCACGGCGGAGTCCAGCGCCGCCTTGTCGAGATCGAGTTGCGCGCCGTCACCGACCAGCGCAAAGCCGAGCGCGGTCAGCGTCTCGCCCATCAGCTTTGCATCGTTTCTGGGATTATCAAGGCGGGTGATGCTCTGATAGGCCGCGTTGCCGACGATCAGCGCAATGCGCTTTTCGGCACGTGCCGCACCGGCTGCCATCAGCAATGCCGCCATCACCAGCGCGGCAATATGAGCCAGCGATCTCATGCGATGGACGAAATGGTCCATGGTCCTCACCTTGCAATGGGGACCATCCTAGCCGGGATCGCGTGAAGCGCAATTGGTGTGAGACGCAACTTTCATTCGTTGCGCCGATCTGGCCGACCACCTCGACGCGCGCAGCTGCACTATCCAGGCGAACACTCTCAAGCGTGGATTTCGGAGCCACCTTCCGAGTGGCAGAAAGCGGTCAAGCGTCGACGCCCGGAAGGCCGGCGCTCAGCGCTGCAGCGGCCGGGTCGAGCTTCGCGCGATCAAAAGCGGTCGGGTCACGAGCTGCGGCGCTTGCAGATGAATGCCGTTGATCAGATCGATAAGCAGTTCCGCCGTGCGCTCGCCCATCTCGCGATGGCTGATCCGGATCGTCGAGAGCGGCGGATCGACCAGATCGACCAGGGGCATGTCATTATGCCCGATAACAGACATGTCTTCCGGACAATGGCGGCCTTGCTCGCGTAGCGCTTCGTAGACGCCAAGCGCGAGCAGATCGTTGGCGGCGACGACGGCGGTCGCCTCGGGTCGCCTTGCCAACAGGATGCGCGCCGCCGTAAGTCCGGCCTCGCGGGTGAAGGCGTCGGCCTCCTCGATGTCGGCGTCGCTCATCTCCAGGCCGGCCGCATGCATCGCCTCGACGAAGCCGCGCCGGCGCAGCAATCCTGTCGACAGCGACTGCGGCCCGGCAATGTGCACGATGCGGCGATGACCGAGGCCGACGAGATGCTCGGTCGCAAGCTGCATGCCCGCGATATCGTCGGACACGACGGAAGGAACGCGGGCTTCCTGCTCAGCGCGATTGACCAGCACGACGGGCACCTGGCGGCGAAGACAACGCTCGACCGCGTCGTCTTTCAAGGCGACGTTTGCCAGCACCAGCCCGTCGACCCGGCGGGCCGCCAGCATCTGGATGATGTCGATATTGCCGTCGCTGCGCTCGGCCGATTGGTCGGCGACGATCAGCGCATAGCCACGCGAAGACAGCGCGCGCTCCAGCCCGCTGATGATCGGCGAAAAGACGGGGTTGGCGATGTCCGGGACGATGATGCCGATCAGCTTGGAGCGCCCGCTGCGCAGGCTGGCGGCGACCGTATCGGGACGATAGCCAAGCCGTTCCGCCGCCTCGAGGACGCGTCGAACGACGGGCTCGCCAAGTCGCGCCCTCCGCGCAGGATCCAGCGCTCGCGACACCGTTGACGGATGCACCCCAACCTCGCGCGCGACATCCTTGATGGTCGGTGCTGTTGCCATGACCACTTGTACCGGACGGGCTTGACGCGTGCAATCGATTGCATTACCTTCTGTGCAATCGATTGCACATCCAGTTTTGCACGTAAATACCAGGGAGGCTTCATGATCATCGCGCGTCAGCAGGACGTGACGGATGTCGTGCTCGCGGCGATGGACCGCGCGCCCAGTGAGCGGTTGCGTACCGTCATGGCATCCTTTGTCACCCACCTGCATGCCTTCGCCCGCGACGTGAAATTGACCGAAGCAGAATTCGAGTTCGCGATCGATTTTCTCAATCGCATTGGCCAGGCGACGAATGATAGCCACAACGAAGGCGTGCTGTTCAGTGATGCGGTCGGGCTTTCGACACTGGTCTGCTTACTGAACAACGGCCAGGATGGCGCTACCGAAACCGCCGCGGCGCTGCTCGGCCCGTTCTGGCGCGCGAATGCACCGCCGACGGCGAATGGCGGCTCGATCGTCCGCTCGCCCACGCCGGGTCCGGCGCTGTTTTTCGAGGGCCGCATCCGTGACGCGCAGGGCACACCGGTGCCGGGCGTGCGTGTCGATGTCTGGCAGGCCTCGCCCGCCGGCATGTACGAAAACCAGGACGCGGACCAGGCCGACATGAACCTGCGCGGCGTGTTCGACACCGATGCCGAAGGCCGCTTCGCGTTCCGCTCGGTCAAGCCCGCCGGCTATCCCGTCCCGACGCACGGTCCGACCGGCGATCTGCTGCGCGCGCAGCTTCGCCATCCGTACCGCCCGGCGCATCTTCATGTGCTGGCCTACAAGCCCGGCTTCAAGACGCTGATCACCCAGATATTCGTCGACGATGACGAGCATCTCGAGAGCGATGTGGTGTTCGGCGTGACGCGTGCGCTGATCGGCGATTTCCGCAAAGGCGAGGGCGCGTCGCCCGCGGTGGACGTCACCGGCGAATGGTACAACCTCGCCTACACCTTCACGATGGAGCCCGGCGAAGCCGTGCTTCCCCGCCCCCCGATCAAGTGAATTCAATGACAAAGATACTTTCTGGCAAGACGGCGGTCGTGATCGGCGGCTCCGGCGGCATTGGCGCGGCAGCGGCACAGGCGCTGGCTGCCGAAGGCGCGACCGTGGTGGTGACGTGGCGCTCCGGCGAAGCTGCCGCCACTGCGCTATTGGCGACGCTGCCGGGCACCGGTCATCTTGCGCGGCGCGCGGTCGTGGAAGACAGTTCGAGCCTGAACGCGCTCGCGGCGGACGTCGAGCGCACGCTCGGGCGCTGCGATATCCTCGTCAATACCGCCGGCTATACGCGCCCGATCCCGATCGGCGATCTCGACGCGCTGACGGACGAGTTCATCGACGACATGTTCAAGGTGAACTGGCGCGGCCAGTTCGCCGCGATCCGGGCATTCGCGCCGCTGCTCAAGGCGTCCGGCGACGGCCTGATCGTGAACGTCTCCTCGATCGCCGGGCTGAGCGGCGTTGGCTCCAATCTCGCTTATGCAGCGATCAAGGCCGGCATCGATACGATGACCAAATCGCTGGCGCGGGCCCTGGCGCCTGCGGTGCGCGTGATGTCGGTTTCGCCCGGCGTGGTCGCCACCGACTTTGTGCCGGGCCGCGATGCGGCAGCTCTGGAGAAAGTCGCGCCCACCATCCCGCTGAAGCGCGTCGCGACGGCCGAGGATGTCGGCCGCGCCATTTCGGCCTGCGCCACCCATTTGACCTATTCAACCGGCTCGCTGATCGTCGTCGACGGCGGCCGGGCCCTGTGAGGAATTAATGATGCGACCGATGCTCGACAAAATCGTCATCACCTGCGCAGTGACCGGCAACCTGACCCGGCCGGACCAGACCCCGCATCTGCCGATCACGCCGGAAGAGATCGCCGAAGCCTGTCTCGGGGCGGCGGAGGCCGGTGCTGCCGTCGCGCATATCCATGTGCGGGAGCCCGGCTCCGGCGCGCCGTCGATGAAACTCGAATATTACCAGGACGTCGTGGCCCGCATCCGCGCGCGCAACCGCAGCCTGATCCTCAACATCACGACCGGACCCGGCGGCCGCTTCGTGCCGTCAAAAGACGATCCGAAGGTTGCGGATGCCGGCACGACGCTGATGAACCCCGAAGAGCGCGTCGCGCATATCGCTGCGCTGAAACCGGACATCTGCACGCTTGACCTCAACACCATGAACTCCGGCGCCCAGGTCGTCATCAACACGCCGGGCAACGTGCGCCGCATGGCAAAGGTCATTCGCGAGGCTGGCGTCAAGCCCGAGATCGAACTGTTCGATTCCGGAGATATCGCCTTGCTGCACGACCTGCTTGCCGACGGGACGCTGGGCGGTCCGGCGCTCACGTCCTTCGTGATGGGCGTGAAGTACGGCTTCCAGCCGTCGCCGGAAACCGTGCTCTATGCCCGCGGCCTGCTGCCGGCCGGCGCGCATTTCACCGCGATCGGCATCGGCCGCTCGACCTTCCCGATGGTCGCACAGTCGGTGCTGGCCGGTGGCCACGCCCGCACCGGCATCGAGGACGGCGTCTATCTCGAGCGCGGAGTGCTTGCGCCGTCGAACGCCGCCATGGTCGAGAAGGCGCGCCGTATCATCGAGGAGCTCGGCGCCCAGATCGCCACGCCCGCAGAGGCGCGCGCGCTGTTCGACCTGCCGGCCCAGGCCGCATGACATCGCACCGTCGGGATATCGCATGACTTCCAATGATAGCAACTCAATCACCGCCACCTGCGTCCGGCTTGCCGCCAAGGCCGAGCGTATCGAAAACGTCGCCCCCACGGTCGAGCAGGTCACGCTGACCCGAAGTCGCGCGACCGATGCGATCGTCGAGGTCCGGGCCGCCGCCATCAACCCGTCCGATGCCAAGGCGGCGATCGGCTTCATGCCCCACGCGGTATTTCCGCGCACCCCGGGGCGCGATTTCGCCGGCATCGTCGTGGCGGGGCCCGAGGGTCTGCTCGGCAAGCAGGTGTTTGGCTCCTCCGGCGAACTCGGCATCAAGCGTGACGGCACCCACGCCACGCACCTCGTGGTCGAGGCGCAGGCTTTGGTCGAGAAGCCCGAAAACATAAGTCTTGCGGAAGCGGCCGGCATCGGTGTGCCGTTCGTCACCGCCCAGGAAGGTTTTCGCCGCACCGGCATGCCGAAGCCGGGCGAGACGGTGTTGATCCTCGGCCTCAACGGCAAGGTCGGGCAGGCTGCCGCGCAGATCGCGTCATGGCAGGGCGCAAGGGTGATCGGCGTCGTGCGCAAGGACGAGCCCTATGCGGGCCATGCCCATGGCGAGGTCACCGTCGTGGATTCCTCCCGGGTCGACGTCGCCGCGACGGTGCGCGAACTGACCGGGGGGCACGGCGCCGACATCGTCTACAATACGGTCGGCGAACCCTATTACGAGGCCGGCACCAAATCGCTGGCGCATCTCGGCCGGCAGATATTCATCGCCTCCACCCGGGCCACCGTGCCGTTCGATATCTTCGCCTTCTATCGCGGCAAGCACACGTTCTACGGCGTCGACTCGCTGTCGCTGTCGTCGCCCGATGCGGCCGAGATCCTGCGCGACCTGGTGCCAGGTTTCGCCAGCGGCGCGCTGAAGCCGTTCCCGATCAAGCCGGACGCGATCTTCCCGCTGCAGCGCGCGGCGGAGGCCTATGTGGCGGCGCTCGGCTCGTCGCGCGATCGCCTCATCTTCAAGCCGAACGGATAACGCCCATGCATGTCGTCCGCCTGAACGATGCGCCGCGCTACGAGGCGCCCGGCCACAACGACGTCCGGATGTTTCGGCTGCAGGGCCGCGAGGCCGGCCCCGCCGATGTGATGTGGCTCGGCATGAGCCAGATCCTGCCGGGCGGCGAGATCGTGCCGTCCGCCTCGCCGGAGGAAAAGTTCTACGTCGTGCTCGAAGGCGAAGTAACGTTCGAGACGCCGGACGGCCGCGCCGTACTTGGCACCTGGGATTCCTGCCGCATCGCCCCGAACGAGACCAGGGCGCTGCGCAACGAGACGAAACGCCCGGCAGTGGTGTTGCTTGCAATGCCGTTGCCGTCGACCGCCAGAGGCTAAAGGCCCGGCTCATCAAATGGAGGAAACAATGGATCGTCGACAGTTCATCATCGGATCAAGCCTCGCCGCGACGGCTGCGCTGGCCGGCAGCCCCGCCAGCGCGCAGACCTACCCGACGCAGCTCGTTCGGATCATCGTGCCGTTTTCCGGCGGTAGCATGACCGATATCCTGGCGCGCACCGTGGCCGAGAAGCTCTCGACCAAATGGAAGCAGCAGGTGATCGTCGAGAACCGTCCGGGCATTGCCGGCGTCAGCAGCGTCGCCAAGGGATCGACCGACGGTTCGCAGATCATGCTGACCTCCAACGGGCATAGCGTGGTCGGCGTGGTCAACAAGAACCTCGGCTTCGATCCGGTGAAAGATTTTGCTGCCATCAGCCGGGTGGCGACGACGCCCGCCATTCTCATCGTGCCGCCCGACGCGCCGTTCAAGACGCTTGCCGAGCTGTCCGCGGCCGCCAAGGCCAAGCCGGATGCGCTGAGCTACAGTTCTGCCGGCGTCGGAAGTTCGACCGGCATTGCGGCCGAACTGTTCCGGCAGCTCACCGGCGCAAAGATGGTGCTGGTGCCGCACCGTGGCCTGCCGGAGTCGCAGATCAGCGTGATGCGCGGCGACACCAACCTGGCATTCACCTTCTTCAACGTCGGCGGCGACCTGATCCAGTCGGGCAAGTTGCGCGCTCTGGCTGTGACCGGCAACGCGCGCCTGCCGCAATTGCCCGACGTGCCGACCTTCGCGGAAGCCGGCTTGCCGGGTTTCGTTTACGACAGCTGGTTCGGCATGTTGGCTGCGGCGGCAACGCCCAAGGCGATCGTGAACCAGATCGCCCGCGACCTTGCCGAGGTGATGGCCGATCCGGCTATCGGCAAACAGTACGCGGCCCAGGGCGTCACGCTGACGACCTCCACGCCCGAGGCCTTCGAGACCGAACTGCGCAGCGACGCCGAGCGTTACGGCAAGGTCGTCGTGGCGGCCGAGTCGACGCCGCGCTGACATCGGGTGAATGGAACGACGGCCGTCCGCTCTGGCAAGCGTAGACGGCCGCCGTCGGCGACGCGACGGACTCGGCATCACCTGGGAGCTGTTCGATGTCGAGACGATGTATGTCGGCCTGTTCGTCATCGCGATCATCGGCTTCGGAATGAACGCCGGCTTCGACGCGATCGAACGCGCCGTCGTGCCGTGGCGCAAACGGTAAAGCCGCGTTCGGCGCTTCAGAAACATTCCAGTGTCAGATGCTGCGCAACTGCATCTGCTCAAGCACCGCGCGTCCCAGCAGCCCATAGGGATTGCCGAACGTTTCCATCATCTCGAAATGGTTGAAGTTCGGGTTGACGACGTATTGCACGGGCTTGCCCGCGGCCTTCAGCGCAGCTGCAAAGTCCCGGGTCTGGCGCTGGAATTCGGGCGACTCGTAGCTGCCGTGCGCGAGGAACAGCGGCGTCCGGATTCTCGCCAGATGCCGCTGCGTGCTGAACGCCAGTTCGACCTCGTCGGTAAACTTGACGTATTTCGACCGCGCCGAGAGGCGCACCGCCTTGAGGTCGTACAGGCCGCTGGAAAGCACCGCGCCCTTGATGACGTCGTCCGGCAAGTCGTAATCCTTACGCCAGTCCGTCAGCAGGGCGACGCCGGCGAGATGCGCGCCGGACGAGAACCCCGACAGATAGACGCGGGTGGGATCGCCGCCGAAACTCGCGGCATTGCTTACCGTCCAGGCGATCGCGCGACGCACCTGCTCGACCATAGGTGCCAGTTCGCCGTTCGACTCATCGACCGAGATAAAATCGGGCACGACGTAGTGCGCGCCCGCATGCATCAGCATTTCGCCGGGAAAGGCGTAGTCGGAGGCCGGCCGCTGCCGCCAGGCGCCGCCATGAATATGGATGTGAATCGGCGCCTTGGCCTGCTTCGGCGAGAAGATGTCGAGCTTCTGGATTTCCGTCGGTCCGTAGGCTGCGCGCTTGGGATTGCCGACCCTGGTGCGCATGGCGTCGCTGACCGAGGCGTAGCGCTTGATGACCTGCTGGATGTTCGGCGCATATTTCGGCTGGTCGTAGGCGTCGTCGAGCGCCTTCTGGTCCATGTCGAGCCAGACTTTTGTGGCTGCGTCGGTCGCTGTCTGCGCCGCTGCCGATGTCACACTGGCAACCACGCTGGTTGCGGCAATCCCGGCCAGCAACGTACGGCGGTCGATCGGCATTGGCACATTCGGATGGATCACGGGACGTCTCCTTGCAAAGCTGCGACACGGAAAGCAAGAACGCGGCCACTTCGCACAGGGATCTAGCTCGTCGCCTCCCAGACGCCGTCGCGGATCTGCTTGCGGCCGAATTCGCAGACCATATCGTAAAACCGTTCGGCGGCGACGCCAAGCGATCGCATCTTCGGCCGTGCTGCCATCCATGTGATCGACAGATCGCTGATCGGACTGGCGGAGATGCCGCCTTGCTTCAACAAAGCGCGCACGCCGCAGGCGGGAAGCACGGTGTAGCCGAGGCCGGCAACCACGAGGTCAGTCATCAACGGCAGCGTGTTGGCCTCGAAACGGATATTGGGCTGCAGCCCATGCAGTCCGAGGCCGGTCTCGATGGTCAGCCGTAGGCTGTTCGGCCGCATTGTCAATATCAACGGCAGCCCTGCCAAAGATTTAATCGGCGTCTCCTTGCGCATCGACAGTCGGGCGCTGGCCGGTCCGACCAGCAGCATGCGTTCGCGGCCCAGATGCTGCGACGAAATGCCCTGCGTCGGTTCATTGGTATTAGTGATCGCCACGTCGAGCATGCCGTTGGCGACGAGGTCGCGGAGCTGGCCGCTGGTCTCTTCGACGATGCGGACCAGGATGCGCGGGTAGGCCGCATTGAATTTCTCGACCAGCGGCACGGCGATCAGCCCGCGCGGCGAGGGCGGAATGCCGAACGCCACTTCGCCGGAAGGCTCCAGTGTCACGGCCGCCACGTCGCTTTTCAGCAGGCGCAGCTGGCGATCGATGCTCTGCAGGCCTTCATGTAGCTGCTTTCCGGCCTCGGTCAGCATCATGCCGCGGCCGCCGCGTACGAACAGCGGCGTCTGGAATTCTTCCTCGATCGCCTGGATCTGTCGGCTGAGGGTCGGCTGCGACACGCGCAGCGCCTGCGCCGCACCGCTCAGATTGCCGTGCTCGATCACCGAAAAGAAGAAGTCGATCTTTCGCCTGTCCATCGCGCCTCCATGCCGCAGTATACGTTTTCTGAATAGAACGTATGGAAAAAATTCGATTGCTGCATGTAAATGTCGCCGCTAGGCTTTGCGTCGCTGGGACCCGATCGATTGCACCGGAGCTGAACCAATGCGACGTCTTCTTCGTTTGAGCACGATGTTTGCAAGCCTCTTGCTTGCTACCACGATGTCGGCGGGCGCCCAGGAGCCGATCAAGATCGGCGTGCTGCTGCCCTTCACCGGGCCGCTGGCGAAGAACGGCATTGAGAACTGGGAAGCGATGCAGATCGCCCGCGAGATGATCAACGAGCGCGGCGGCGTCAACGGTCGCAAGATCGAGTATCTGCAGGGCGACGCCACCACGCCGAACGCCGCGATCAGCGAGACCGAGCGGCTGATCACCAAGGAGGGCATCAAGATCACGACCGGCTCGTTCGCGTCGCCGATCGCGATTGCCGTCAGTCAGGCGGCGGAGCGCAACGGGGCATTTCACTGGGAGACGACGGGCGCAGCCGAGATCATCACCCGCCGTGGCTTCAAATACACTTTCCAGGTAGGCGCCCCCGCGCGCAAATACGGCCAGGCTGCGGTCGACTTCGTGTTCGACGATCTCGCCAAGCGCTTGAAAAAGCCGGTAACCGACTTGAAAATTGCGCTGCTGTGGGAGAACCGGGCGTTCGGCAAATCGGTCGGCGACGGCATCCGCGCCTATTCGCAGACCAAGGGCATCAAGCTCGCTTACGACGAAGGCTATGACCAGACTGCGACCGACATGACCCCGATCGTGCAGAAACTGAAGGACGTCACGCCCGACATCCTGATCGCGATCTCGTTCCCCAACGACGCCATCCTGTTCCAGCGCAAGGCCAAGGAGCTCGACTTCAACGTCAACGCCTTTGTCGGCGTTAGTGCCGGCTATTCGTCGCCGGACCTGCGCGACTCGATCGGCGATTCCGTGGTCGGCATTTTCGTCGCCGACTTTCCGCCGAAGGTGAATGCCAACGTGCTGAAGCCCGAGGTTAAGAAAGTCGCCGAGGAGTTCTACAAGCGCTACGAGGCCAAGCTGAAGCGCGCGCCCGCCGGCCATGCCGCGGCTGGGTTCTCGGCGATCTGGGCCTTGTTTACCGAGGTGCTGCCGAAGGCCAAGACCTTCCAGCCCGACGAGCTGCGCGAGATCGCGCTCAAGCTCGACCTGCCGGAAGGATCATTGGTCAACGGCAGCGGCATCAAGTTCACCAATTTCGATTGGGCCGACGATCCGAAGGACGCGGGACAGAACCTGCGCGCATCGATTGGCGTCTGGCAGTGGACCAAGGCCGGCAACGAAGAGGTCTATCCGCCGAGCCTCGCCACCAGCGAAGCCGCCATGGTGCCATTGCCGAAGTGGAGCAACCGCTGAACCGGTTCGCGCGGGGACCCGACCCTCGCGCGGCCGCTCGGTCAATGCCATGAGCACCTTCATCCAGCTTGTCTTGTCCGGTGTGCTGATCGGCAGCGTCTATGCGCTGATGAGCATCGGCCTGACCCTGATCTTCGGCGTGCTGCGCATCGTCAACTTCGCGCATGGCGAATTCCTGATGATCGCGATGTACGGCGCCTGGGCGATCTCGCAGCTGTTCGGGCTCAACCCGTATGTCGCGGCGATCGCCATCGTGCCGGCAATGTTCCTGTTCGGGGCCATCGTTTACCGGCTGGTGGTCAGCCCCGCACTCGACAAGCCGCATCTGGTGGTGGTGTTTGCCACCATGGCGCTGTCGATCTTCCTGCAGAACGCCGCGCTGATGGCGATGACCGCTGATCTGCGCGACATTCCCCCGATCTTTGGCCGCTCGCTGACCATCGGCCCGATCTACCTCAAGGTCGAGCTGCTGCTCGGCTTCCTGATCACCATCCTGTGCACCGTCGCCCTGCAGTGGATGATCAAGAAGACCTATCTCGGCAAGGCGATCCGCGCCACGGTGCAGGACGGCGAGGCCGCGATGCTGATGGGCATCCCGGTGCCGCGCATCTTCCTGATCACCTTTGCCGGCGGCTCGGCGCTGGTCGGCCTCGCGGCCTGCGTCATGCTGCCGCTGTTCTCGGTGTTCCCCTCGGTCGGGCTGAACTTCGTGCTGATCGCCTTCGTCATCGTGGTGCTCGGCGGCATGGGCAGCATCGAGGGCGCGCTGTTCGGCGGCATCTGCGTCGGCGTCATGCAATCGCTGAGCAGCTATTACATCGCGCCGGCGTTCGGACAGCTGTTCTTCTTCGTGCTGTTCCTGCTGGTGATGATTTTCCGGCCGAACGGCCTCCTTGGTCAGCAGGGTGCTGCGACCGTCGGCATGAACGAGTAGGGCCATGTCGAGCATCGTCACCACCACCGTTTCAGAACGCCGCATCCCGGTTTTGCCGGAGCGCGGTCGCATCTCCTGGTTCGAGCTGGCGCTGCTGGCGATCTCGCTGGCGCTTGTCGTGTCGGGCATCGCTCCAAGCCTGCGCGACGTGATCCTGCTCAGCTTCCTGTTCGCAGGGCTGGCGCTGGCGTGGAATATCGCCGGCGGCTATGCCGGCCTGATCTCATTCGGCCATTCGGCGTTCTTCGGCGTCGGCGCCTATACGTCGACCATCCTGCTGACGCGCTATGGCATCTCGCCATGGATCGGGATCTGGGCCGGGGCCGTGATCGCCGCGCTGTTCGGTGCGGTGCTGGCGCTGATCTGCGCCCGGCTGCGTGGCCCGTTCTTCATCCTGTCGACGCTGGCCTTCGCTGAGGTCGTTCGCATCATTGCCCTGAACTGGGCCTCGCTCACCGGCGGACCCGAGGGCCTGTCGATCCCGCCGATGTCCAGCCTGAGCGGAATGGTGTTCGCCTCGAAGGAGACCTACGCCGCGCTGATGCTCGGCTATCTGGTCTTCGTCTATGCGATCACCAAGGGCCTCGAGGCATCGCGCTACGGATACTATCTGTTTGCGATCCGCGACAACGAGGATGCGGCGAGCGCCGCCGGCGTCAACCCGCTGCTCGGCCGAGGGCTGGCGATGGCGTTGAGCGCGGCGCTGACCGGCATCGGCGGATCGCTGTTCGCGCAATATTTCCTCTATCTCGATCCGACCTATGTGATCTCGCCCGAGCTCTCCTTTCAGTTCGCGCTGCTACCGGCCGTCGGCGGCCTCGGCACCGCGATCGGCCCGGTGCTCGGCTCCTTTCTGATCACGCCGCTCTCCGAATTGCTGCGCTCCTATCTCGGCAATGCCGCCGCCGGCCTGCATCTCGTCATCTACAGTTTTGGCCTGATCATCGTGATGCTGTATTTCCCAGCAGGTCTGGCCGGCGCGCTCAACAAATTCAAGCGCCGGAGGCCGACGCCATGAGCGCGCTGCTGGAAGTGCGTCATGTCAGCCGCTCGTTCCGCACGACGCTGGCGGTCAACGACGTTTCGTTCGCGGTCGAGCCCGGCGAACTGCTCGGCCTGATCGGGCCGAACGGCGCCGGCAAGAGTACGCTGTTCAATCTGATCGCCGGCGTACTGCCGCCTTCCTCCGGACAGATACTGTTCGAGGGCAGGCCGGTGACCGGCTGGAAAGCGCACGACATGGCGCGGCTCGGCGTTGCCCGCACTTTCCAGATACCGAAGCCGTACCGGCAATTGTCGGTGATCGAGAATGTCATGCTCAGCGCCTTCCTGCGCGAAAAATCGATCGCGGGCTCCCGCAAGCTCGCGGAGGCGACCTTGGCGGATGTCGGCTTGGCCGATTATGCCGGATCGCCGGCAAGCGCGCTGACGGTCGGCCTGCTCAAGCGTCTCGAGGTCGCCCGCGCGCTGGCGATGCGGCCGAAGCTGGTGCTGTTCGACGAGATCATGGCCGGTCTGACGCCCACGGAAGTCGGCGCGATGACCAAATTCGTGGCCGAGTTGCCGGCGCGGGGCATCACCGTGATCTGGGTCGAGCACGTCCTTTACGCCATCATGAAGACGGCGACGCGCATGGTGGTGATCAACCGCGGCAAGCAGATTGCGGAGGGCACGCCGGCGGTGATGGCGCGCGATCCCGCGGTCGTGAAGGCCTATCTCGGTGAGGAGATGATCCTTGCTTGAAGTTCGCAATCTCAACGCCTCCTACGGCGCCGTTCAGGTGCTGCACGATGTCAATCTCACGGTTGGCGCGGGCGAGATCGTCGGTTTGGTCGGCGCCAACGCGGCCGGCAAGAGCACGCTGATGTTCACGCTGGCGGGGCTGCGCACCACCTATCAGGGCGAAGTCCTGCTCGAAGGCATCGCCATGGAGGGCCTGCCGGCGTTCGAACGACCAGCCAGGGGACTGGTGCTGGTGCCGGAGCGGCGTCGGCTGTTCCCGTTCATGACGGTGCTGGAAAATCTCGAGATCGGCGCCTATGCGGCGGAAGCGCGCGCGGTGGCGCGGCAGACGCTCGACGAGGTGTTTACCTTGCTGCCGGTGCTCGCGGAGCGACGCAAGCAGGTTGCGGGCTCGATGAGCGGCGGCGAGCAGCAGATGCTGGCGATCGGCCGCGCTTTGATGGCGAAGCCGCGCGTGCTGCTGCTCGACGAGCCGACGGAAGGGCTCGCACCGATTTACGTGAAATTGCTGTTCGACCTCATCATCGACCTGCGCGCCAAGGGCCTGACGGTGATGATCGTCGAGCAGAACGTGCACCACGTGCTGCACACCGCCGACCGCGCCTACGTCTTGGAGAATGGCCGCATCGTCATGGAAGGCAAGGGCAGCGCGCTGCTCAATGACGAACGGTTGAAGACGGCTTACCTGGGACTCTGACGATGATCACCGACATTCACTGCCATTTCGTCCCGGACGAATTCTTTCGCTTCGCGCAGGCTCGCGACGAATTCGCGATCCGGATCAAGCGGCGGGAGGGCGATCTCGTTGATCTCGATATCCGCGGCATGCATTTCGGGCTTAACACGACGTTTTTCGAGATGGACAAGCAGCGCGAGCGGATGCAGCGCGACGGCGTGGAGCGGACCATCCTGTCGCTGGCGACGCCGTTCATCGACTATTACCTCGACGCCAAAGTCGCGACCGAGGCGGCGCGGGTGTTCAACGATTCGCTGGCATCGGCCATCGCCCCGGACCGGACCCGGTTCGGTGGCTGGGCGTTGCTGCCGATGCAGGACCCGCAGGCTGCAGCAACGGAATTGCGCCGTTGCGTGCGCGATCACGGCTTTGTCGGCGGCCACATCGCGTCCAACGTGCGCGGCGTCTATCTGCACGATGAACGCTTCGAGCCGATCTTCCAGGCTGCAGTAGATCTCAACGTGCCGCTGTTCGTGCATCCCGCCGATCCGCTAGGCAAGGACCGCACCCGCGAATACGAACTGACCATTGTCGCCGGCTATCTGTTCGACAACACCATCAACATCCTGAAGATGATCTGCTCCGGCTTTCTCGACCGCTGGCCGACGCTGAAGCTGGTCTGCGCCCATGCCGGCGCATTCAGTCCGGTGCTGCGGGCGCGGATGCAGCGCGAGGTCGACACCAATCCGGCGTTGTCGAGCACGCTGACCATGCCGGTGGGCGACTATCTGCGCCGGTTGTATTTCGACACCATCTGCTTTGAGCCAGCAATCCTGCGCTATGTCGCCGACGTGGTGCCGGTCGAGCATCTGATGCTCGGCAGCGACGCGCCGTTTCCGCTGGGCGAACCGGATCCCGTCAACTTCGTCAAAAATGCCTTGCCGGCCGATCAGGTCGAGCTGATCCTGCGCCGCAACTTCGACCGCATGCTGGAGGCTTGAATGGAAATCCGAAGGCTCACCACGATCAAGGACGTGATCTATTTCGAAGGCGGACAGGCTGCGTACGCGCCGGTGACGCGCGTCGCCGCCTGCGCCGTGATTGCCAATCCGCTCGCTGGCCGCGCCCAGGACGACCTCGAAGAACTGATCGGCTTCGGCGCCGATCTCGGCGAGCTCCTGGTGCGCGAGGCGCTGACAGTTCTGCCGCGGCCGGCGATCTCCTACGGAAAGGCCGCGATCGTCGGCACCTCCGGCGATCTTGAGCATGCCGCCGCGATACTGCATCCGCGGATGGGCAAGCCGATGCGGGCGGCGATCGGTGGCGGGCAGGCGATCATACCATCCAACGTCAAGATCGGCGCGGTCGGCGCGACCATCGATGTGCCGCTCGGCGACAAGGACGACGTCTGGGTTTTCGACCAGTTCGATACGTTGAGCGTCATGGTGGCCAATGCGCCGCGGCCGGACGAGATCCTCGTCATCGTGGCGCTGGCTGACGGCGGGCGGCCCCGCGCGCGGGTGAAGAAGCCGTCATGACCTCGCAGCCGGCGCAGAACGATGGCGATGATTGCCCCGCTCTGGAGCGTGTTCGGCTCACCGTCAACGGCCGGCTGTTCGAAGCTGACGTCGAGCCGCGACGCCATCTCGGCGATCTGCTCCGCCATGACCTGAAGCTGACCGGCACCCATATCGGCTGCGAACACGGCATATGCGGTGCCTGCACGGTGATCGTCAACGGCGCGCCGGTTCGCTCCTGCCTGATGTTCGCGGGGCAGGCCCATGGCGCCACTATCGTGACCATCGAAGGATTGGCTGCGCCCGACGGCACGCTGCATCCGATCCAGCAGGCGTTCTGGGACCGCCACGGCCTGCAGTGCGGCTTCTGCACGCCCGGCATGATGATGACGATCAAGGCCGTGCTCGCGGACATCCCGGATGCCGACGAGGCCGCGATCCGCGACGCGATCTCCGGCAATCTGTGCCGCTGTACGGGCTACGAGACTATCGTCGATGCCGCGCTGGATGCCGCTCGCGCGCTGCGGGGAAACGTCTGATGGGCGTGCGCTACTTCGGATCCGGCGTGCGTCGGGTCGAGGATCCCAGGCTGATCACCGGGCAGGGTCGCTATCTCGACGATCTCGCCATCACCGGCGTGCTGCATGCCGCCTTCGTGCGCGCTGCCCATGCGCATGCGCGCATCGTCAGCGTCGATCCCGCGGCGGCGCGACAACTGCCCGGTGTCATCGCCGTCTACACCGCGGCGGATCTCGGAGAGCTTGCCAGCAAACGGCTGCCGCATACGGTTCCTGTCGGCAATGTCCGGCAGCCCCTGAACTACCAGCCACTCGCCGATCGCGAAGTCTGCCACGTCGGCGTGCCGATCGCCGTGGTGATCGCCGAGAGCCGCGCGATCGCCGAGGATGCCGCGGCGCTGGTCGAGGTCGATTACGAGGTGCTCGACGCCGTCGTCGACTGGCGCCGGGCGCTCGATGCCGGCGCGCCGCGCGTTCATGCGGAATCGCCGGACAATGCGGTGGCCTCGCTGCATGGCCGTTTCGGCGACGTCGAAAAGGTTTTTGCGAGTGCGCCGCATGTGTTCTCGGAAACTTTCGAGGTGCACCGCGGCGGCTGCCACTCGATGGAATGCCGCGGCGTCGTGGCGATGCCGGACCCGATGGGCGACGGTCTGACGGTATGGACGTCGACCCAGATGCCGCACATGGTGCGGCGTCTGATCGCGGATCATCTCGGCCGCGAGGAGCGCACGGTGCGCGTGATCGCGCCGGACGTCGGCGGCGGCTTCGGCCCCAAGGGTGTGTTCTACCCTGAGGAAATCGTGCTGCCGCTGGCGGCGTTGAAGCTGCAGCGCCCGGTCAAATGGGTCGAGGATCGCAGCGAGCATTTCGTGGCCACCGCGCAGCAGCGCGACCAGGCTTGGGCACTCGAGGTCGCGGCCGATGCCGACGGGCGCCTGCTGGCCGTTCGCGGCCGCTGCCTGCACGACAATGGCGGCTACGTTCCCTACGGCCTCGGCGCGGCGGTGACGTCGCTGGCAGCGTTTCCAGGCCCCTATGCGCTGCAGGCGGTGGATATCAGGATCGATATCGTGTTCACCAATCTGGTGCCCAACACGCCGGTGCGTGGCGCAGGCCGTCCCACCACCTGCTTCGTGCTGGAACGGCTGGCCGATCGCGTGGCGCGCGAATTGTCGCTCGATCCCGCCGAGGTGCGGCGGCGCAGCTTCGTGCGCAAGGACCAGTTCCCCTACCTCACCGGCATGAACGCGCGCGACGGTTCGCCGATCACCTATGACAGCGGCGATTATCATGCATGCCTGGAGGCCGTGCTGGACCGTGCCGGCGGCGATTTCGCCGAACGGCAGGCGGCGGCGCTGGCCAAGGGTCGCTATCTCGGCCGCGGCATTGCGAGCTACACCGAGGATACCGGGCTGGCGCCGTTCGAAGGCGCGACCATTCGCGTCGAGCCGAGCGGCAAGGTCGTCATCTTCACCGGCGCGGCGAGCCAGGGACAGGGGCACGCCACGATCTTTGCGCAGATCTGCGCCGACATTCTCGGCGTGCGCCTCGAGGATATCGTCGTCGAAGCCGCGGACACCGCGAAGTTTCCGCTGGGCATCGGCGCCATTGCCAGCCGCACCGCGGTGACCGCGGGATCTTCGGTGCATCAGGCCGCCGTTGCCGTGCGCGCCAAGGCGCTGAAGGTGGCGAGCGAGATGCTCGAAGCTTCCGAAGCCGATCTGGTGCTGGAGGACGGCGCGGTACGGGTGGTCGGCGCCGCCGGACTGCATGTGCCGCTCAGCCAGATTGCCTCGCGCCTGAACGGCATGAGCGGCATCCCGATCGTGCCCGGGGTCGAGCCGGGCCTTTCGGCCACGGCCTATTATGAAGCGCGCAAGAACACCTTTGCCAACGGGACGCATCTCTCCGAAGTGGAAGTCGCTATCGACACCGGCCGGGTCGAGATCACCCGCTATGTGGTGGGGCATGATTGCGGTCTGCTGATTAATCCGATGCTGGTCGACGGCCAGGTGCGCGGCGGCGTCGTCCACGGCATCGGCAACGCGCTGTTCGAGCGCATGATCTATGACGAGGCCGGTCAGCCGGTCACGACGACCTATGCCGACTATCTGCTGCCGACGGCGCCGGAAGTGCCGCGGATCGAAATCATCCACATCCAGTCGCCGTCGCCGCTGAACCCGATCGGGGTCAAGGGCGCGGGCGAGGGCGGCACCATCCCTGCGGCGGCCTGCATCATCGCCGCGATCGAGAATGCGCTTGCGCCATTCGGCATTCGCGTCAACGAGCACCCGGTCTCGCCGGCGCGGCTGCGCCAGTTGATCAGGGCGGCAATGCCCGCCGGCCACATGGCGGGCGCCACCATTTGACATCATCGCGCGCGAGCGCAAACTTCCTTCAGCTTCCAAACCGTGCCGGAGTTCTCGATGACCAGCAAGCCAGCGTTTCAGTCCTCGCCGACCAATCCGAACATCAAGGAAATCCAGACCATCCCGGAACGGCGACCGGACATGCCCTATGCGCCAGCGATCCGGGTCGAAAGCCCCTGCGGGCTGTTGTTCATATCCGGCGCGACGCCGTCCCCGCTGTACCACAAGCATCCGCACGACATCAGCGAACACGACCACCCCAACCGGATCGAGGACCAGACAAGGCGGGCGATGGAGACCATCAAGACGATCCTCGACCACGAAGGCCTGACCTGGACCGACATCGTCAAGGTGACGAAGTACCTGACCGACGTCCGCGACCAGGACGGCATGGTCGCGGTGTTGAAAGAATATTTCGGCACCTGGACGCCCGCCAGCACCACGATCTGCATCAATCAGTTGTCGACGCCCGGCGCCCGGATCGAACTCGACATGATTGCCGCGTTTCCCGCTGCAAAGTGAAAAAGATCGGTGACGCGCAGTGACGCTCGAAATACGCGCATTGGACGACCTGTCGTCAGTTCCAACACATAATTGATTTGGACTTGGTCTGGTTACAGATAAAACTTAGGCGAACGGCGATAGGCGCCACTGTCCAAGGGAACTGCGATGGCAAACCTCCTGATCAACGGGAAGACCTACGAAGTCGATGCCGAGCCGGATATGCCGCTGTTGTGGGCGATCCGGGAGAACGTCGGGCTCACCGGAACCAAATATGGATGCGGCATTGCACTATGCGGCGCCTGCACGGTTCATGTCGACGGACAGCAGGTGCGCTCCTGCAGTCTGCCGCTCAGCGAAGCAGTCGGCAAAAAGATCACGACGATCGAAGGTCTGGCGGCCAACGGCGTGATGCATAAGGTGCAGCAGGCCTGGATCGACCACGATGTCCCGCAGTGCGGCTATTGCCAGAGCGGCATGATCATGGCCGTGGCGGCGCTGCTCGAGACGATCCCGCAGCCGACCGACGAGGATATCGACCTCGCGGTGACCAATATCTGCCGCTGCGGCACGTTCCAGCAGGTGCGGGAAGCCATTCATTCCGCGGCCGGCGCGTGAGGGAGGCGATCATGAAGCAGTCTCCCGCCTTGAACCGCCGTTCGTTCGTGCTCGGCGCCGCTGCCGCAGGCGGCGGCCTGGCCATCGGTTTCGATCTGCCCTTCGGACCGAAACTCGTTCACGCCGCTGACGGCTCGCCCGAGGTCAATGCCTGGGTGGTGATCCGTCCCGACGATACCGTGGTCGTGCGCATCGCCCGTTCCGAGATGGGGCAGGGCACGCTGACGGGCCTGGCGCAGCTGGTCGCCGAGGAACTCGAATGCGACTGGTCGAAGGTGACGACGGAATATCCCACCCCCGGCCAGAGCGTCGCCCGCAAGCGCGTCTGGGGCGATTTCTCCACCGGCGGCAGCCGAGGCGTTCGTTCGTCGCATGACTATGTCCGCAAGGGCGGCGCCGCAGCAAGGCTGATGCTGGTACAGGCCGCCGCCAACACGTGGGCCGCGCCCGCCGGGGAATGCACGACCGCCAAAGGCGTCATCACCCACACGCCGTCCGGGCGCAGCTTGACCTACGGTCAGGTCGCGGAAGCCGCCGGCAAGTTGCAGCCGCCGGCCGACGTGAAATTGAAGGATCCGAAGGACTGGACCATCGCCGGCAAGCCGCTGAAGCGGCTCGATACGGTCGAGAAAACCAACGGCAAGATGATCTACGGCGCCGACATTACCATGCCGGGGATGCTCAATGCCGCGATCGTGGATTGCCCCGTGTTCGGCGGCAAGCTGAAGAGTTATGACGAATCCAAGATCGTCGGCATGAAGGGCGTCAAGAAGGTCGTGCGCGTCGGCGGCAGTGCCGTCGCCGTCGTGGCCGACACCTGGTGGCACGCCAAGACCGCGCTGGCCGCCCTGCCGGTCGTGTGGGACGAAGGCGACAATGCCAAGGTGTCCAGCGCCTCGATCGCGAAATGGCTGGCCGAGGGTCTCGATCTCGCGCAGCCGGCCTTTGCCGGCCACAAGGTCGGCGACGCCCGGGCGGCCATCGCGGGGGCGGCGAAAGTGGTGGAGGCGACCTACGCGTATCCCTACCAGAATCACGCCACGATGGAGCCGATGAACGCGACCGCGCTCTATACCGCGGACAGATGCGAAGTATGGACCGGCACCCAGAACGGCGAGGCGGTGTTTGCCGCCGTCGTCGAGGCGTCCGGCCTGCCGAGCGACAAGTGTGAGGTCTACAAGATCATGCCGGGCGGCGGCTTCGGTCGCCGCGGCATGACCGACTATGTCCGGCAGGCCGTTGACATTGCCAAGCAGATGCCCGGCACGCCGGTCAAGCTGATGTGGTCGCGCGAAGAGGACATGCTGCACGGCCGCTACCATCCAACCACGCAAAGCAAGCTGGTCGGTGCGTTCGACGCCGACAACAATCTGGTCGGCCTGCATATGCGGATTTCCGGCCAGTCGATCCTCGCCAGCGTCCGCCCGGACGGCATGCAGAACGGCATGGACCCCGTCGCCTTTCAGGGGCTCAACGCTAGCGGCGAGGCGGCGATCGGCTACACGATTCCGAACCTGCTGGTCGATCACTCGATGCGCAACCCGCACGTCCCGCCGGGCTTCTGGCGCGGCGTCAACGTCAACCAGAATGCGATCTATCTCGAATGCTTCATGGATGAACTCGCGCTGTCGGTGAAGCAGGATCCGCTCGAGTTCCGACGCAAGCTGATGTCGAAACATCCCAAGCATCTCGCGGTGTTGAATGCGGTGGCCGAGAAGATCGGCTGGACCACCCCGGCGCCGCAGGGCGTGTTCCGCGGCCTCTGCCAGCACATGGGCTTCGGCAGCTACGTGGCCGCGGCGGCCGAGATCTCTGTCATCGACGGCAACAAGATCAAGATCCACCGCATCGTCGCCGCCACCGATCCCGGCCACGCGGTCAATCCATGGCAGATCGACCGCCAGATCGCGGGGTCGTTCGTCTACGGGCTGTCGGCGCTGTTCTACGGCGAGTGCACCGTCAAGGGCGGCCGCATCGAGCAGGAGAATTTCGACACCTACCAATCCATGACCATGAAGGAAATGCCGAAGGTGGAGTCCATTCTGCTGCCGTCGGGCGGGTTCTGGGGCGGCGTCGGCGAACCGACGATCTGCGTCGCGGCGCCGGCGGTGCTCAACGCCTTCTTTGCCGCCACCGGCAAACGCATCCGAACGGTGCCGCTGAAGAACCACGACATCATCTTCGCATGAAGCTGATGTCGGTCGGGTGGCTGGCGACGTGTCTGGCGGTGGCTGGTCCCGCGCAAGCGGCCTCGCCACCGCCCGGCGCGGCGTCGTGTTCGGGATGCCATGCGCGGCATGAGGACGCCTCATCTGCGATCCCCGGCATTTTCGGCCGCGACCCCGCCGAGATGCTTGCGGCCTTGAAATCGTTCAAGGAAGGCTCAAAGCCGGCGACGGTGATGAACCGCATTGCCAAGGGGTTTTCGGACGACGAGCTGCAGGCCATCGCGGCGTGGCTGGCAACCCAGAAGTAGCGCGACTTTATGAATCGCACACACACATCCCGGCGGCAGTTTCTTGGCAGTGCGGCTGCCGCGTCGCTGGCGCTGTCGATGCCGGCCATCGCGCAGGCGTCGCCGCGGGTCGTGGTGATCGGCGGTGGCTTCGGCGGCGCCAGTTGCGCGCGGGCGCTGCGCCAGATCAATCCTGCACTGCAGGTCACGCTGGTGGAGGCGAACCGCACCTTCACCGCCTGTCCGTTCAGCAATGAAGTCATCGCCGGCGACCGTCCGATGCAGGCCCAGCAGTTCGGCTACGACAGGGTGGCGGCTGATGACATCAAGGTTATCATCCAGGCGGCGACAAAAATCGACGCGCAGGCGCGCAGCGTCGGTCTCGCTGACGGCACCACGCTCGCCTATGACCGCCTGGTGGTGTCGCCGGGCATTGAACTGCGCTTCGACGCGCTGCCGAGCTTTGACGAAGCCGCCAGCGCGCGCATGCCGCATGCGTGGAAAGCCGGCGAGCAGACGCTGCTGCTGAAGCGCCAACTGGAGTCGATGGACGATGGCGGCGTCGTCGCGATCTCGGTCCCCGCCAATCCGTATCGCTGCCCGCCGGGGCCTTACGAGCGCGCCAGCCTGATCGCAAACTATCTCAAGACAACGAAGCCGCGCTCTAAGCTGATCATCCTCGACGCCAAGGACGCGTTTTCCAAGCAGCGCCTGTTCCAGAATGCGTGGCAGGAGCTGTATCCCGGCATCATCGAATGGGTCGGGCTGTCGCAGGGTGGCAAGGTGACGTCCGTCGAGCCGGCGGCCAACACGCTGGTCACCGAGTTCGCCCGGCACACCGTGCAGGTCGCCAACGTCATTCCGCCGCAGCGTGCCGGACGTATCGCCGAGATCGCGGGCGTCGCTGACCGGTCCGGCTGGTGCCCGATCGATCCCGTCAGCTTCGAGTCCAAGCTGGTGCCGAACATCCATGTCATCGGCGATGCCTGCATCGGCGGCGGCATGCCGAAATCGGCCTTCACTGCCAACGCTCAGGCTAAGGCATGCGCGGCCGCCGTCGTGGCGCTGCTCGCCGGCGAGGCGCCGACGGTGCCGAAGCTGATCAATACCTGTTACAGTCTGGTTGCGCCGGACTATGGCATCTCGATTGCCGGCGTATACCAGCCGAAGAACGGCCTGCTCACCGACGTCGAAGGCGCCGGCGGCGTCAGTCCGCTGGAGGTGCCGCGCGACTTCCGCGCCCGCGAGGCGACCTATGCCCGGCGCTGGTATCAGACGATCACGGCGGAAGCCTTTGGATAAGCGCCGGATCGAGATGGTGTTGCTGGCTGCGGCGATGGTTGCCATGCCGGCTGCTGCGCGTGCCGACGAATTGCGGCCTTATGCCGTGGTCGATGATGCGATCGTGGCGTCGTTGACCGGCACGACCGGCGATCCGGCGCGCGGGCGCGCCATTGTCGTCAACCGGCAGTTCACCTGCCTCTTGTGTCACAGCGGCCCGTTCGCCGAGCAGCGGTTCCAGGGCGACCTGGCGCCGAGCCTGGCCGGGACGGGGGCTCGCTGGACCGAAGGACAGTTGCGGCTGCGCGTGGTCGACGCGGCCCGCCTCAATGCGGCGACGATCATGCCGTCTTACTATAGGATCGACGGGCTGCACCGGGTCGGCGAGGCCTGGCGCGGCAAGCCGATCCTGTCCGCGGAGCAGGTCGAGGACGTGGTCGCCTATCTCGCGACGTTGCGCGAACCATGAGAAGAGAGTGTGCAATGCCCGAGCTTCACGCCACCCGTCGCCAGCTTCTTGTGATCGCGGGTAATGCCGCGGTCGTCAGCGCGCTGTCGAGCGTCTCCTGGCCTGCGAGGGCCACGCCGGACGCGATGAAGGCTGCCATTCGTGACGTCGTGAAAGGCGCGCCGGTGCGTCCCGGCAAGGTCAAGTTCGACGTGCCGCCTCTGGTGGAAAACGGCAACACGGTGCCGATCACGGTTTCGGTGACCAGCCCGATGACGGACGCCGACCATGTCGTCAGCATCCACGTCTTCAATGAGAAAAATCCGCAACCCAATGTCGGCAATTTCTATCTCGGCCCGCGCGCCGGCCGCGGCCAGATCGCGACCCGCATCCGGCTCGCCGATACGCAGACGCTGACGGCCATCGCCCGGCTGTCCGACGGCTCGCTCTGGTCGACCACGGCCGACGTCGTCGTCACGCTCGCCGCCTGCACCGAGGAGGCAAGCTGATGGCTTCCGCACTGATCAACGTCCCCGCCAGTGCGAAGCGCGGAGACGTCATCGAGATCAAGACCTTGATGTCGCACATCATGGAAACCGGTTTTCGCCACACCGAGACCGGCGCGGTCATCCCGCGCAACATCATCACCGACTTCAGTTGTCGCTATAACGGCGTCGAAGTGTTCCGCGCCGAGCTGTTTCCCGCATTCTCCGCGAATCCGTTCATCGCGTTCTTCACCGTTGCGACCGAGAGCGGTTCCTTCGAGTTTCGCTGGACCGGCGACAACGGTTTTTCGGAAACGGCATCGGCCAGCATCACCGTATCATGAAGAAACGGCGCGCGATCGGCATCGTGGCTTTCGTCGTATCAGCGATGTCCCTCGCACGGGTCGATGCCGCCGAGATTCCGAGAGACGAGCGTCGTTCCGGTGCAACATTCATGGCGCCGGAAACCCGGGCGATGCAGAACGATGACACCGCCAACCCCGGCATGCTCGCCGTGCTCGACGGCGAAACGCTTTGGAAGCAAAAGGCCGGCGCCGCAAGTCGCGCCTGTGCCGATTGCCATGGTGACGTCGCGGCCAGCATGCGCGGCGTGGCGGCACGCTATCCCGCCTATGATGATAAATCTGACAGGCCTGTCGACATTGAACAACGCATCAATCTGTGTCGTACCCGCCACCAGCAGGCAACGCCGTTCGCCGACGAAAGCCGCGAACTCAATGCGCTCGCCATCCTCGTCGGCCGGCAATCGCGCGGCATGCCGATCGAGGCCGGCGTTGATCCGCGGCTCGCGCCATTCGTGGCGAATGGCAAGGCGTTGTTCGGGCGCCGCCAGGGCCAGTTGAACCTCGCCTGTGCGAACTGTCACGACGACAACTGGGACCGCCGCCTTGCGGGCTCCGCGATTACCCAGGCGCATCCGACGGGGTATCCGATCTACCGGCTGGAATGGCAGGGCACAGGATCGCTCAAACGCCGCCTGCGCAGTTGCATGATCGGTACACGCGCGCGGCCCTATCAGGCCGATGATCCCGAGATGGTCGAGCTGGAGCTCTATCTGATGTCGCGCGCGAAAGGCATGCCGATCGAGACGCCGGCTGTAAGGCCGTAACGTTGGCAGGCCGATCCGCGAAGCAGGAACCTTGGGACGTGCAAGGCCTTGTCATGCCTGATTTTATTCGATTGAGCAGGTGGGTGACGAGGAGAGTATGGAACAGCGTGAAGATTGGCATCTGACCGAAATATTGGATCATGCCCCAGGCCGGTCGGACCCATTCGCAGCGGCGGTGCGCGCTACCGGTATGCCCATGTCATCACGGACCCGTCCCTCCCGGATAATCCGGCTGATTCGTAAGGGGCTGCTTGGGCTTGAAATTCCGGTATCCGGGAATCAAGAGCGCCATTCCGTGCCCGCCTGAATTGGATAGCCCTCATGCTCAGAAAGAAGTGCACTCCGGGTGATTTTCCTGTAAGCGCTCGCTTCACACGTCCACCGCGGCCGACGTGACGAATAGACCTAACAGGAGGAATGCATGTCGGCTCTGCCGCTCACGGGCATCAAGGTTATCGATATGACGCGGGTGCTTGCCGGCCCGATATCCGGTCAGATGCTCGGTGATCTCGGCGCTGAGGTCATCAAAATCGAACGCCCCGGAACTGGCGACGATTCCCGCGCGTTCGGCCCTCCTTATCTGACCGATCCGGAAGGTAGCAGACTCGATAATTCATTCTATCTCTGCGCCAACCGCAATAAGAAGTCGGTCACGGTCAATGTGGCTACGGCGGAAGGCCAGGAGATCATTCGTGAACTCGTCAAGACCGCCGACGTGTTGTTGGAAAACTATAAAGTAGGCGACCTCAAGCGCTATGGTCTCGACTACGACGCGATCAAAGCTATCAACCCACGCATTGTCTACTGCTCCGTGACGGGCTTCGGACAAACAGGTCCGTATGCCACACGTGCCGGCTACGACGCGATCCTGCAAGCGATGGGCGGTCTCATGAGCGTCACCGGCCATCTCGATGGTGAGCCTGGCGAAGGTCCAATGAAGGTCGGTCCCTCGATCGTTGACTATATGACCGGCCTGAACGCCACCATCGGAGTTATGTCGGCGCTCTATCATCGCGACGCTGGCGGCGGCGAGGGACAGCATATCGATGCTTGTCTCTTCGATACCGTGATCGCCTCGCTATCGCATTGGCTGCAGATCTATCTCATCAACGGCAAGGTCCCGCCGCGTCGCGGCACCTGGGGCAATGGCGGCATGCCGGCCGGTGTCTTCCGTTGCACCGACGGCGAGTTGATGCTCGTCAATGGCAACGACGGTCAGTTCCAGCGCACATGCGACGTGCTCGGCGAGCCGGGCCTGGCGAAAGATCCGCGCTTCCTGAAAAACAATGATCGCGTCGTCCACGGCAAAGAGATCATGGCCATCTTCGCCGGTCTTTTCCTGAAGCAGCCGGTCGCCTACTGGCTGGAGCGTCTGGAGGCCGTCGGCGTGCCGTCCGGCCCGATCAACGACTTCGATCAGATTTTTTCGGATCCTCACGTTCAGGCCCGCGGCATGCGCGTGAGCGTGGACCATCCCTTCGAGCCGGCGCTTTCGCTCGTCCGAAATCCGCTGACTTTCTCGGGCACGCCGATCACCGAGTATCGCGCGCCGCCGCTGCTCGGCTGCAACACGGACGAGATCCTGTCCACCATCGGTTACGACGGCGAACGGGTCGCCGCGCTTAGGAAGAAGGGTATCGTCTAGACCGGTGAGGATCGGATTGCAGCCCGAACTTGGTGCGCATGATTCTCAATCATGATAGCCTTCGGCGGCCACGATTGATTTTACCAAAAACCGAAGCGCAGACCGCCGCCATGCGTTATTTGCCCAGTCACAAAATGCCTTTGATCTTTTGGCAGGATGTCGATGATTGTGATGAGATCCGGACGATTGCCGATAGGGCTGCTGTCTGCCGGATCTCCCTGCGGGTCAGAAATCGCAGCGTGGAGCGGGGATAGTTGTCGCAAAATCGCGACAACGTTGCCGCGGTCGCCGAGATGCTGTCCTGCTTGGGCGTGACGGCGATGCCGCCGTCCTTCAGCATGTAGGCATCCTTGACGTTGGCCATGCCGGACGTCGTCATGCATGTCTTGAACAGGCTTTCATAGGCTTGCCGCGGCATGGGCAGATCTCCCGCGAGCCCGCCCAGCAGATAGTCGCGGCTCTTGCCGCAATTCTCTGCTTGTGCGGCGCCGCTTGCGAGCGCGAGTAACAGCACGGCCGACGCTATGCCCTTCATAGGGCGATGCTCGGTACGGCGACCATTTGTTCGCCCGTCGCGACATCCGGCGCCGTCTTGCGCGCAAGCCCGTACGTTTCGGCCGCACAGCGCTCCCACGACAAAGCGCGCGCATGGGCGACGGCGCCCGCGGTGAGGAGCGCGCGCAGGCTGTGGTCGCCCGCCATTCGTGCGATGGCTTCGGCGATGGCGATCACGTTTGGCACGACCAGCAAGCCGCTCACGTCGGCGATGACGGCGTCGGGCACACCGCCGATCGCCGTCGCGACGCTCGGAAGGCCGGCGCCGCCGGCTTCCAGATAGACCAGGCCAAACCCCTCGACGCGGCCGGATGGATCCGGCGCGGAGGTCAGGCAGAAGAAATCGGCGGCGTTGTAGATGTCGCGGATCGCCGCATCGGGAAGGGCGCCGAGCAGGCGCACGTCGCAATCTGTCACCCCGACGACACTTCGCAGGGCGTCGACATAGTCGGCTTCGCCATCGGGGCCGATGACCAGCCAGGTGATGCGTCTGCGCAAATCGTCCGTAAGTGTATTGAGCGCTGCGAGCGTCAGATGGTGTCCCTTGCGGCGCGTGATCCGGGCCACGGTCACAATCACGACCCGATCCTCCATGATGCCGAGGACCCTGCGGGTGTCGTCGCGCGATCGTCCTTGGCCAAACCAGAACGGGGATACGCCCAGTTGCACCGCCTTGGCGCGCGGCGACTTTGCCGGAAACTTTTCGCTGAACAGATCCAGGGTGTATCTGCTGTTGGCGATAATCTCGGTGCGCCTGCCGAACGCGCCGGAGGCCTCAATGGCGAGACGCTTGAGCGGCGTCTGGACTTCGTTGATCTCGGTGCCGTGAACCGTCATCAGCAGCCGGGCTTTGGTCAGCCCCCGTGACAGGGCGACGGGGATGAAGAACGGCCAGTCAGCGCCGTGCACGACATCGTACTGTTTGTGGCGAACCATCTGGCGAGCGAGCGCGATCTTGGCGGGCAGGTCGCGCGACGAATGCAGGCCTCCCGGGAAACGCTGGACCGGGAACGTCAGGGGATCGTCATCGTTGGCCGCGCCCCGGGCATACGCCGGAGCCGCAACCGTGACATCTGCTCCGAGAGCGGTCGCGGCCAGCGCCATTTCTCGGGCATAGGTTCCAATTCCGCCCTGTGCGGGGGAGAACTCGCTGGTGAGCAACAAAATGTTCAAATCGGACCTCAACAGGAGTGTGACGCCGCAGCCATGAATCGCGAGTTCTGGATATCCTTGTGATAGCCATAGACGCGCGCCAGCTGGGTGTTCGGCGTGAAGTCGGAGATCGATTCCGCAATCATGTCGGGGGACAGGCCGCCGGCCGCGATGGCGGCGCGAATGTCGAGAAACCGCTGCGCCAGCTTGTCGGCCATATCGTCGGGCGTGCCGTGACGTGGCACGAGGTAGCCGCTGCTGCCGTCGTGGATCACCGGTTCGAGTTGCGGTAAATGCACCGCGACGACCGGACGTCCGACGGCCAGCATTTCCAGCACGCAGCGTGGCATCCCCTCGAATTCGGATGTCAAAATTCCGGCATGGGCCGATGCAAGCGTCGCAGCCATGCCCGCGGCATCCTTGAAGCCGTGTCGCACGGTGATGGGCTCGATGGCCGCGAATTCGGCGAAGCGATGCGGATCGCTGGTGCCGATATAGTGAAATTCGATCTTTCCGTTCAGGTGCTCGCGCAACCGATCGATGGTCTTGAACATCAGCGGCGGATCCTTGAACTCGTCGAGACGTCCGGCGAACACGATCCGAAACGGTGCGGTCTCGGCCGTGAACGGTTGCGGCTTGAAGATGTCGGTGTTTACCCAGGTCCAGAGCGTATCGATCTTCTTCCGACTGTGCGGATAGGTCTTCTGCAGCCGTTCGGTAATGAATGGATTGACGCAGAGAAAACGTTCGCTCATGGCGACTGCAAAACGCTCTCCCACATTGTGAACGAACGCATATTTCCGCAACAGCGAATCCATCTGCATTTTCGGCGCACCTTCGCCATGCAGCATCTGCACGAACGGCAGCCGCAGCAACGTCGGTAGCCATGAGAATTCAACGCGGCGCAGGTCAATCGAGCATTTTCTACGGCGAATGATCTTTGCGATTGGAGCGAAGTAGCGCAGCAGCGCCACGAAAAACTGGCCGGTGAGGGACGCGCGAATTGTTTGCGCGGCCTCGCGGGCCTGGATGTCCGAGTAATGCAGAATAGGAAGGAAGTCGAAGGTGCGGCCGCGGAAGGTGAGCCTGTGAATCTCCCCGAGCTTGAGATCGCCGGTGGAATCGACACCGATGAAAAGCAGGTCGGTGTCGGTGGGATGGAAGGTGATGAAGTCGCGAATGTAGGTTTCCAGCCCGCCCACCTTCGAGCCCCGCGGGTCGAACGGATGCAGCAAGCAGATCTGATATCGTTCCGGCATATGGCTAACGTTTCGCGCCCGCTGCGCCAGGGTCACTGTCGAAATCATGCTGCCTTCCTCATGCGGGCGCCGAAAATCTGCGGCAATGTGCGGGCTACCAACTGCGGCACGGTGCCGAGACAGCGCGCATAGCGCGGGGCGAGCCGTCTGGGATTCTGCAGCATGCGCCATGCCCATTCGAGCCCGTATTTCTGGGAGAGCGCGGGCGCACGGGTCTGCGTGCCCGCGATGAAATCCAGCGCTGCACCGATGCACAGCATGCCGGTGCCGGTGAGTTCATCCAGGCAGCGCGCCGCGAACAGCTCCTGGCGCGGCGCACCGAGCGCGACAAAACATATTTTTGCGCCGGAGCGGCGAATCCGGTCGATGGCGATGTCCGCCTCTCCGGAATAGGCTTCGAAATTCCGTCCGGGCGCGATGCAGCCCACGACATCCAGACCTTCATACCGATCGCGCAAGCGCTGCGACGCTGCCTCAAGCGTCGAATCGTTCGAGCCAAGAAGAAACACGGGAAGGCGCTTCTTGCCTGCTTCGCGGCAAACCGGCTCCACTAGATCGGCGCCCGTGGTGCGGTCGATAGGCGTGCCCAGCAGACGACTCAAGGCCACGATGGGAAAGCCGTCGGCCGTAACAAACCGCGCGCGGCGATACGCCGACAGAAAAGCGGGATGATGCCGCAGCTTCTCCACATGGTCGAGATTGAGCGTGCAGACGCTGAAATTGTCGCCGTGTTCAGCTGCATCGACGATGGATGAGACGCCTTCCGGAAGCGAGTGAACGTTGACGGCGATGCCGTCGACCGTGAGGTCGGGGGACGCGAGATGTGTGTCCAATTTGTCGATCTCCGATATCATGTGATCGCGTGCGCCGACCTTCAATCGATGACTGTCCCGTTGCAGCAGCGGCGAACAGATCGTCGAGACACATCCACGATCACGTCATCAAATCGATCTATTGCGACGCAACGATGGTGGGAGCATCACGGCGATGCCGCATTGTGTGATTGATCGGAATGTATCGATGAATAAGTTGTCACGGCGACAGGCGATTGCTGCTCTCGCAGGTACGCTTTCTATCCTGGGAAAACATGCGAGTGCTGCACCCCAGCAGGGTTTGGGACACATAGCGGCTTCAAATGGTTTGCTATTTGGCGCTGCAGCCGGGCCAGTGATCGACAAGGACGCGGCTTACCGCGAGCTTTATACGAACCACGCACGAATTGTTACAACGGACGTGGCGATGAAAATCGGGACGATTGCCGGACAATCCGGGCCAAAGCGTTTCGATAGTGCCGATCGACTGCTGCAATTTTGCGCGGCAAACAAGATTCCGATGCGCGGCCACTGTCTGATCTGGAACGAGTGGGTCCCGCAATGGATCAGGAGCATGACCACGGCGGAGCGTCAGGTCTTTTTTGATCGCTATATCGATGAAGTCGTCGGGCGTTACGCGGGACAGTTGCATTCCTGGGACATTGTCAACGAGCCGTTTTGGCCAGGCCATAAGGCGCCCGGCGGATATCGTCTCGGTCCCTGGTACGATGCCTTCGGTCCCGGCTATGTGCAGCGCGCCTTCGCACGCGCGGCTATGGCCGACAACAAAACCAAATTTGTCCTCAACGAGGCGCAGACCGAGCGCGACGACGATGTCGGCCTCGCCGTGCGCGCGGGTTTGCTGCGCCTGGTCGATGAGCTGCAGCATGCCGGTGTGCCACTCCATGCGGTGGGCCTGCAGGGCCATCTGCAGCCGCGTTATCCGCACGATCCGGCGCGCTTTGCCGAGTTCGTTCATGCGCTGGCCGATCGCAAGGTGGAGATCTACATCACCGAATTCGACGTCCGCGACGACACGTTTCCGGATGATATCGCCACTCGCGACGCGATGATTGCCGACACGGCGGAGAAATTTCTCGATAACGTGCTGCGGATTCCGGCGGTCACGACGGTTATCGCATGGGAGTTGGCAGACAACTATTCGTTCTATACGGACGCAGCCAGAAAGAAGGATCCGCTAGCCCAGCGCCTGCCGCGGCCGCTACCGTTTGATTCGGAGATGCAGAAGAAGCCGCTATGGTACGCCATGGCGCGGGCCTTCCGGAATGCGAGAAGGGCATGATCTGCGCCCGAGGCTATGTCGCCGACTTCACCGATCGCGATCGCGCCAGCCTGATTAGCGTCGGCGCGTAGAGCAGACTAAGAATGCCGATGTAAATGGCGGCTCCGGCTGCGATATGCATCGCAACGGCCAGGGAAGAGCGAGCTTCCTGAAATTCGGCAAGCACGGCCGCCATCGTGCCAGCAGCGGCTGCAATTCGCCACAGATGCGCCATCGGCAGAGTCAGGCCAAACTTGACGAAGCCGATGGAGAAGCTGACGGCTGCCGCCATGGTAGCCGCGGCGACGGTCGCGGCGGCTGCGCCCGCTAGTCCCCAGTATTTGATGAAGACGACGCTGGAGACGACGGTCACCAGCGCGTCGATGGCCGCCACGATGATCATCAGTCGCGTTCGACTGTGAAGCAGAAAAACCTGGTCGCCGAAATGCGCGCGCAGATTGCGAATCGAGCCGGCCAGCACCGCAAGCGGAAGTACTGCCAGCGTCACATGCTGGAACGGCGCTGCGATCAGCAGGTGCACGATTTCGGTTCGCAGCATGAAGATGCCCAGAACGCTTGGCGCCAGGATCGCGATCAGCAGGGCGCTGTTGTCGGCCAGCTGACGCATCGCGGCCTTGCTGCCGCCTTGCTCCATGCTCTTGACGGCAAGTGGAAACGCCGCCGCGGTGACCAGCATGGCCGCGACCGCTGCCGCGCGCTGGCCAAGCCCGTAGCCCACCGCGAACAGACCGGCGGCGGCGACGCCTTGCAGGTCGTTGACGATAAAGCGCGATGCATTGAGGCCGACCCAGCCAAGCGCGCCGCCGATAATGAGCGGGATACCGTAGCGCAGCGCGTGATCGACGATCTCGCGATCTACCGGCCACAACTGCCGCCCATGGCCGATCACTGGCAGTACGACAAGCGCGGCAACCAGTTGCGCGATTGCGTATCCCGCCAGCGGCCATTCGGCCGATGCGCCAAAGATCCTGATCAGAATGATGCCGAGCAAGAAGCCAACCGCAGGGCCGAAGATCTGCTGAGTGGTATAGACACCGATCTGTTGCCTGACGCGGGCACGCTCGCCGATATACAGGTTCAGCGAACGGGTGATGACATAAGCAACGGTGGCGACGAGCAACCAGGCGTTGGCGTCCGGCGCAATCACCAGCAGCAGCACGCCAACCATGGCTGCGCTCTGCAGGATGACCGAGGCCAGCAAGATGGTATTCTCAGTGCGATAGAACCGCTCGGCGCTGTGCTTGTCCTGGTAGCGACCGAAGAAACGCAGCGCGTATTGCGACCACCAGGCGAGAAAGCCGATCTGCAACAATTCGTGCGTAGCGGTGACCAGGGTGATGACCCCGAGCGTGTGGTCATCGATCACATGGGTCCAGACGACCATCGCCACCAGTTGGAACAGCGGCCCGATGATCTGTGCCGGCATATAGAGCAGGGTCTGTCGCAGCAGCATGGTCAGGCCCCCATCCATCGGCAAAGGCGGGGCGCTGCCAGGCGCCGGATCGCCAGCAAGGCCGCGACACTGATCGCCACGGTTACAGCCACGGTGATCGCGGAGTCCGCGAGCGGCCCGAGCTGGCGCAGTGTGGTGTGATCGCGCAAACCCATGATCACGAAGATATGCCAGAGATACAGGAAGTAGCTGCCTGATCCCAGTGCGGCGAGCCAGGGACAGCGCAATTTGATGGCAAACAACACGGTGCAGAGCAGCGCAGAATAAAAGAAGAATGCGACGGAATCGTAGTCAGCGGCATCGCCGATCTGAAACTGCCGGACCGCGGCGTATACAACGTAAAGCGCCAGCGTCATGGTGATCAGCTGCACGCGGATCCTGGCGATTGCCTCCCTCACGCCGGGCATCGCGACCAGCCCGCCGAGCGCAGCAAAGCCAAACCAGAAGGGAATGTCACGCATGCGGACTTCCTCCACCAGAGCGGCAGACAGGTCGAAGCGGAACAGCAGCGGATCGAGATAGCTCCCGGCGATCAGGCCAATCGCGATCGCCAACAGCAGGCGAATCGCAACTTGCGGCTGGGACCGTTGCGTGCCGTTTCGTGAAGGACGAAGTACCAGCCAGAGCAGGACCGTGCAGCCGGCGTACACAAAGACATAATAATACACGAAGACGTAGGCGAGCGCGAACCGCGCGGCAGTGGCCGTCGGGCGGTGATCCATCGTAGGGTTATGCAATGCCATATAGAGATAGGCAGCCACGAAGGCGATGGCATAGGGAATCAGGATTGCCTTGAACCGCCGCGCCAGCGGCACGCGGCCGGAAAGAATCGTCAGGTAACCGGAGACGAACAGGAAGATCGGGACGCAAGGCCGCAACGCGGCGTCGAGCCAGGTTTCCCAGGCCGGCGTCAGCGGCTGATGCAGGGAATGGATGCCGATCACCATCAGGATGGCAATGCCGCGCATCGTGTCGATGGCGCTATCCCGGCTGGCGGCGTTGACGTCGGGAAGCCGGGCGGGCATCGGTGAAACGTGCGTGGTCATGTTCATCTCGGGCTGTCCGGACGGGCGGCGATGGCGGCGCGCCCCTGCTTCCTGAAGTTGCGGTCGAAGACATCGTTTAGATATTTCCGCATCGGTGTTTCAAAACGGCGCAGCGAAAGCTGGCTGGCGGCGGCCAGCGTCACGATCGCCAGCGGAATCAACGTCAATCGGCCGCCCGGCAGATGCGGCGCGAGATAGCGCCCGCCAAAAGTCAGGATGATGGTCGCGACGGGGATGTGCAACATGTAGCAGGAGTAGGTCAGCGCCGACCAGCGATCGGCATGTAATCGCGTCAGCAGCGTGCCGCGAGCGGTGCAGTCGCACTGGATCGCGAGGACGGCGATGGCGTAGATCACCAGCAGGTCCGCCATCTCCGGCAGCCAGGAACCGACCAGGATGAACAGTGTGAGCAGCAGCGTCATGCCGCCGGGAAGCGCCGGCCAGCGCGCGATGCTGCCGCGAAAAAGGTAGCAGGCGATACCGAGATTGAACGCCGGTAGTGCGCGGAATGCGCCGCCTTTGTTGATCCAGTCGGCCCAGGATCCGGCTCCGGTGAGGAAGGCATACAGGCTGTTGCCGAGCGCGGGCAGAACAATGAGGGCGAGGATCACCGTCTTGTTGCGCGTGACGGATAGCGCCACGAGGGGAAACAGGAGATAGCAGAACATCTCCGCTGATAGCGACCAGCTTGGAAAATTGAACGTCAGGCGTGCGCCGTCAAAGGCATGCAACAGCAACAATTGCGCCGGCAGGTCGGAAAGCGGGTACCGCGCCACATTGTAGGTCCAGGCGAGGCCAAAATGCAGCATGAGCGCGATCATGACGTAGAACGTGAGAGTCGCCAGATGCAGCGGGTAGATCCGCGCCAGCCGGCGCCAGATGAAACGGCCGATCGAAAGCGGATCGCCGACCCGGCCGAGATACTGGCTGGCGATGACGAAGCCTGACACCACGAAGAACAGGTCGACGAACAGGTTGAAATGCCAGGTGTGATCGACCATAAACTTTCCGGCCGGTTCGTCCTTCGCATAGTCCGAATAGTGCAGGACCACGACAGCGCATGCGGCGATGATACGCAGCGCGTCGAGGTTGCGTGAGGAGTGGGGGGTGGTCTGCAAACAATTATCCTGGTCTGGCGCTGGAAGGGCGGGAAACCGGCGGTGCTGCTGAAGGCTGGCGCCGTGCCAGTTCCGAGATCAGTTCGATGACATTGTCGCGGTCCGATGCCGCCAGCATGTTCCAGCGCTGCAGGTTTTGTGCGGCTAGCGTCACATACTCCGCGCGCCATGCAGCCGACGTCAGGGTCGCAACGATCTGTGCAGCCGCGGCGGCTGGATCGGACGGCGCTATGAAAATGCCGGACTCGTCCAGCACCTCGCGGAACACCGGCGCGTCCGGGGCGATGATCGGCAGGCCGCCATATTGCGCTTCGAGCAGCGGCAGGCCGAGGCCTTCGTCGTGCGATGTGCAGATGAAGGCGTCGGCGGCGTCGAGGATGTCCCTGACGCGTTCCGTCGGCTGGTAGCCGTGCAGGGTCACGCCGTTGCTGCTTTTCAGTCTGTGCCAATCGTCGCCCCAGCCTTGCCGTCCGACAATGTCGAGAGTGGCGCCGGGAAATCCCAGAGCACGCAACGCTTCAACGAGTTTGGCAGCCGCGACAAAATTCTTGCGCGGTTCCACAGTTCCGAGTGTGACCAGCCGCAGGGGTCGCGGCCGTGCGTCACGTCCGGCGCGATGCCTGGACTGCAGATCGAAGACGTTGCGGATCGGCGGTCGGTACAGGCTGATCGTGGCATCGCTCCGGCAGTGTGCCGACAGTTTGCGTCGGGTGTCGTCGGAATTGGTGAGGAAACGTGGATAATGCTGCAGCGCCAGCTTGAACGGTGCCGCCATGTAGAGCCGGGCGCGGGCGTTGAGGTCGGCGCGGCGCGTCAGCAGAAAGTCGTCATGCATGTAAGGCAGCACGCGCGATGCGAACGGACGCAGCAGCGGGCTCGGCGGAAATCCCGGGCATAGCAGGATCGAGGACGACATGGCGAGGCGCCATGGCAGTCGGAAAGTTTGCGTCGCCACCATCTGTGCCGTGCCATGCGACGTCACCGGCACCACATTAAGCGGCGCCAGCGCTTCGCGCGAGAACAGCTCTTGCGTGATGCGTTCGAGCCCGGTGACGTGACGTCCCAGATGGGTGTGGTCGACATAGATTGCCATGCAGTGTCCTGGTCTCGGCGTTACGCCGGAATAAGCCCGTGTCTTGCGTCAGGAAGGCGGCGCGTCTGGTTCGGACGCCGTTGCGGCTCGCGTGGCAGCAACAGCGTGATCAGAACGACAAACTGGGTGAGCTGGATGTTCTTCGATGAGAAGCTCACCGAACTTGCTGCGACCATCAGGATCAGCAGGACGATCGCCCAGGCGGCGAGGCTCGACCGTCTGAGAATTTCGATGAAGAAGCAGACGAGCCCGATTGTCAGCAACGCGGTGTGAACGAGGCCGAACTGGACGATGCTCGAAACCCAGAAATTTTCGATGCCGTAGTTCAGGCCAAGCTGCGACTGCAGCGCATTTACCCGGACCGGATCTGGACCGAGCGTCAACTCCTGCCAGTCAAAATGCGACAGCAGATTGAACGTCGCATATCGCGCCAGCGTACTGCCCTTGTCCGAGGAAAACCGCAGCAGCATCTTGTCGAAGATGCCGAGGTCCAGCGCGGCGAAGATGCCGCCGATGGCGACGAACAGCAGGCACATCGCCGTGATAGCCACGAGCAGCGATACCCGCTTGCCGCGAAACAGTTTGAAGGCTTCGACCAGCGCCAGACAGCCAAGGATCGCCAGAACCGTGATCAGGGCCGTGCGGCCGCCGAAAGCCATCAGCGAGCCCAGGCAGATGGTGATCAGGGGCAAGCGGATCGCGATCACGGGACATAGTGCCGGACGCAGCACCAGCGCCAGCACGTAAGCGGCGACGACGCCGGATGCCGTCAGCGGGTGGCCCAGAAATGCCGACGCGCGCCATTCACCGAGCACCAGCACGCTGCCGAGCGTGAGGGGAATCAGGCGATGACCGGAAAAATATTCATAATAGCCGAGCATGACGTTCAGCAGGATCGCGGCGTGGACCGCCCACACCAGCCATGCCCTGTGCCGGCCCGAAAGCCGCCAGATCACCAGACACAGGACAACGGGCAGCAGAAATGTGTCGATGATCACCGTGAACGGGCGTTGCAGCACGAACATCTGCACCAGCAGGCAAAGCCAGCAGAACAGATAGACCAGCACCAGTTTCGACTGCGACAGTGTCCGGTTAATCTCCGCAAATGGATCTGCGTTGCGGACCAGCAGCAGGAACGACGCCCCGAACACCGCATAAGTGGCGGGATGCAGTTTCTCGTAGAATCCGCCGCCATTGGTCATGTAATGGATTTTCCAGTTCGTCAGCATCGCTGAGGACACCGTGAACATCGAGATCACCGCCACCAGCATCAGCGCGGCGATCGCTGCATCGACCAGCTGGGTCGCTGTGATCGGCGCGCGGTTTGCCGTACCCGCTGCGCGACGATATGGCGTGCCCGATCCGTGGAGATGCCGCGATGCCATCATCGTGCGACGCTTGCCGCAGCGGCCGCGGTTCCGTAGGGCTTCAGATAGGCCGAACTACGATAGTAGTCGTAGAACTGAAGCTTGTTGAGATCGACCTGCGTCAACACCGTGCCGAGCATGCGGTCATAGACTGGCGCCAGCAGGTTCATGGTGTGGGTCACCACCTCCTGCGGTGTCTGGTTCCAGGCCAGTGCAAGCACGATACGATCGGCCAGTTCGGCCAACGCGCGGCCGTCCACCAAGGGGACCAGCGGCGGCGAGTCGATGATGATCAGTTCGTAGCGTTGCCGCAGATGGTCCATCAGATCGGCGATGCGGTCGGAAAACATCAGCTCCGTAATGAAATTCTCGTCCTTTTCCGCCGGCGCCGGAAGAATGGAAAGGCCGGTGCTGGGATCGACCAGCAGGGCCTGGTCGAGCGACGTCTCTCCCATCGCGACTTGTAACAGGCCGACGTCGGCATGAGGGCACAACGCGCGCGTCAGGCCGGGATTGCGCAGATCGCCGTCGATGAGCAGGGTACGGATCCCGAGCGTGGCCAGTGACAGCGCCAGATTGGCGGCGAGGGTGGTCTTGCCTTCGCCATCGAGTGCGGATGTCACCACGATGATCTTGATCGGTTCGATCCGCAGCGTTCGCTGGATCGAGAGGCGTACTGCGCGGATCGCTTCGGCGAAGAAAGTGCCTGGCTCTTCAATAGCATAACGCATCAGTGGCGGCTGCAAGGACGGCGGCAGCAGCCGCATTGTGCGGGGATCGTAACTGCCGAGATCGCTACGTCCGCGTTTGGCGCGGCCTGCGAGTTCGCGCACCCCGATCAAGGGCAGGGCGGCCAGCGCCGGCAAACCGGAAATCTGTTCGGCCTGTTCCAGCGTCTTCACGCGCCCATCGAGATAATCGAGGAGAAACGCCAGAACCGTGCCGGCGCCGAGGCCGAGCATCATGGCAAGGCCGAGAATAAGCTTGGATTTCGGCGACGAAGGCCCGATTGGGATGCTGGCCTTGGTGACCACGCGTGAATCCGGCATTTCCAGGCTTTCCTGCGCCGATGCCTCTTTGTAACGCGCCAGATAGGATTCATAGAGCGTCCGGTTTGCCTCGGCCTCGCGCTGTAACTCGTGCAGTCGCACCTGGGCCTGGCCGGACTGGCTCGACACGCCCTGCAGCTTGTCGAAGCTTTCCTTCAGCGAGTTCTCGCGTGACAGCGCGATATCGTAGTCATGCCGCGTGCTTTGCAGGATGCGCTGGATCTCGTCGTTGATCAGCCGCTGGGTGTCGGCCAGCTGCGCGCGCGAATTGGCGACGAGTGGATGACGCGGGCCGTATTTGCTGGACAGGTCGGCGCTGTTCTTGGCGATGTCGGCATATTGCGTACGAAGCTTGGAAATCATCTCCGAGGAGATCACCGCATTGATGCCGCCGGGATCGGCGCGGGATCTGGTCAACTCCTGCACCTGGTCGAACTTGGCGCGTGCCTCTGCCGTCTGCACGCGTGCAGAGATTAGCTTGTTGTTGAGATCGGTGATCTGCTGGTCGTTCACCGTGACGCCCTGCGACACTGCGAGGTTATTGGCCGTGCGATAGTCTTCGACCGATTGTTCCGACGTGCCGACACGCGATTTCAATGTTTCGATCTGGCTGTTGAGCCAGTTGGCCGCGATCCGCGTCGCGTCATATTTGGCGCGAACCTGCTCTTCGAAATAGCCTTCGGCAATGGCATTGGCGATCGCGGCAGATTTTTGCGGCACCTCGGAGCTGACGTTGATGTCGACCAGGAAGGTGGTGCCTTGCCGCGTCACCTTCATGCGGCGCTGAAGAATTTCGACCGATCGCGACCGCGCGGTGTCTGCGGCATTGGAGCCCGCCACAGGCACGCTGCTGCTGAACAGGCGCTTGACGGGATCGAGCAGGCCGGGCTGCGGCGTGAACTCCGGGTCCTCGGTGAGCTTGAGCTTATCGACGACCCGCTGCAGGATAGCGACGGACTGGATCAGCAACGTCTGGCTCTCGATCGTGGCGTCATCTGTGCCGAAATTCGACAGCACGGCCTGGTTCGTCTCGACAACATTGGCGCGGCGCGGATCGACCAGGACTGTGGATGTCGCCGTGTAGAGCGTGTCTACGCTCATGATGTAGGCCACGGCGAGCGACATCAGGATCAGCGGCAGCAACGCGACCGTTTTCCAGCGCCGACGCAGGATGCGGCCCATCTCGCGCAGATCGACCGCCGGTGCCGATGATGGTTCAGTGAATGTCGCGGGCGCCTCGTCGGGCGCCAGATACGACAGCTCAGAATTGCGCTGTAACATTAATCCCCACCTGATGTTTGTCGTAGCTGAAGGCCGAGACGTCGCTGCTGCGGTCGGTGTAGCGGTGGTAAGCTGACATCGTGACAAACCGGTTGAGCAGATATTTGACGCGGGCATCGGAGGTGACGACCGTGTCCTTGCGATCCTGACCGAAGAAGCGATCTTTCTCGTAGGTGCCAGCCAGCGACAGAATGACGTTGCGACGCAATTCGTAGTCGGCACCCACCTGAAGGGCATTGGCCTGCACGCCGGCCGAACTTGTGGCGGAGGTTTCCGTGACGATCTGTTCGGCCTTGAAGTGGAGATCGAGCAGCTTGGTCGGCCGATACGTTAACTGCGCGCGATAGGACGGGCCCTCGATCACACCGATGGTGGCATCGCTGAACTCCTGCCGCGCATAGCCACCGCCGATTTCGCCGCTGAGCAGGTGCGTCAGGCCGATGGTGATGCCGGACAACGCGCGATAGCCCTGGGAATCCAGCGATCGTTCCGGTGTGCCGCGGATGCTGCGCTGGTTGCCTTCGATGCCTGCGAACCAGCCGAGAATGGGCGAAAACGCGTAGTCCATCCTGCCGTGCACCGCGTAGATCTGCCCGTCGCGACCGTCCTGGCTGATAATCGTGCCGTCTTGCGCGCGGCTTTGGCCGTAATCGTAGGAGCTGACGCTGATGCCGGCCGATGCTGCCAGCCTGTTCCACTCCTTGCGGACACTGACGTCGCCTGAGAACAGGTTATAGGGCGTCGGCGAAACGGCGTTGGTGGGCGAACTCAATGTCCCGACGCCTTCGTTCAGATGCGCGATCTGGAAACTCGTCAGGACGGCTAGATCGTGCGAGACATCGTACCAGGCATTCCCCTTTAGGCTGGCGTCGGTCTGGTCGAGGCTGGAATTGTCACGATAGATCGTCGATGCCGTGTCCAACTTGATATCGATGCCGTGTCGTTCCCAAAGGGTATGCGCCCGCAACGACGGCGCGATGACGGCGGCGATGTCTGCGCGCTTGTCGGTGTTCGACGAAAAGACGTTGCTGTCATAGAAAGTACCGGACATCAGCTGCGGATTGAACATCCAGGAGCCGTAGCGAATGCCGACGGGCTCATAGCCGGGTTGCTGCCGTTGCTTTACAGGCATGTCTTCGGGCTGTACCGCATCGCGTGTATCCGTCGGCGTGAGATCCGGCAGGACCGATGGCTCGAATACTTTCTGCGCATTCCAGGGAGCCGCGACGACCTGGAACGTTGACGGAATGACCTGGGCGGCAGATGGTGAAGCGAGGCCGATGGCGATCGCGGTTGAGCTTGTTGCGAGTCGAATCCCGCGGCAGCGCGAGACTGCCGGACGCGTCGCTTCTTCACGAGCGAATAAAGCGTTCGGGCATTTCAACGCACGATTCATCCAGTTTCCCTTGTGCGAAGCGGATCGCGCTTGCAGCCTGATCGCCTTCAAACATCACAACGCTGCCCGCAGGAACGCGAGCCTGCGCCGATGTCGAGAATCAACGGAGTGGTGGAGGTGACGCGCTTGTCGAACACAGAGCCGTCCATGATGTACGTTCGTATCGAACTGCGCTTCTGCGCTGCAGCAACATACCCATCGCAAAGAGACCAGACTATGGCGAGATGAATGGGGGCAAGGGGTTGCACATCTTGAAGGTCATCGGTCGTGCGTGCAGCGATGCCTAGAAGTAGCGCTCCGGAATCCGGATGTTGTCGCCCGGAAACACCCGGACCGGGGCATCGAGCGGATACACCTCTTCCGTGTTGCCGCCGGATCGGCGCAAGAACACCTTGTTTTCATTAGCGCGATAGCTGAGGCCGCCGGCGCTTGCAACCGCATCGAGAATGGTCATGCCGATGCGGTACGGATATTCGCCGGCCTTCTTCACTTCGCCAAGGATATAATAGGGGCGATACAGCGCCATCTCGATATTGACGCGCGGATCTCGCACGATCCCCTTCGACAATGCCGCCGTGATCGAGCGTTCCAGCTGTCCGGTCGTCAGGCCTCCTGCCCGAATTCGCCCCGCCAATGGAATCGATGCGTAGCCGCTGCTGTCGATCTCATACTCCCCGCTGATATCGGCTTCGCCGTACACTTTCAGGCGAATTCTGTCAGTCGGTGCAAGGGTGTAGCTTGCCGATGTCGCTTCGGCTGCTTGCTTGCTCTGTGCCATAGCCGGGGTTGAGAGACGCAAGCCTCCTGGCATGGACGTCAGTATCAAGCACAACCCGGCGACGCCGAGTGATCGTTGCAACATCATGGGGTCCTGCCTGCTTATCGACCTCAGTGTGGCCGGTGATGACTGCCGCAAGCTAGGCGACCAACAAGGCGAAAGCATGTGGCGCACAAACGGCGGCCGCACTTGCGCTAGAGCACCACGATCTCTTCGCCCTCGATCGCAATGCAGGTCAGCACGCCGGATCGCCAAGCGCCGGTATCGATGTTGATGCGGTTGCTGCGGATGTCGGGATGCGGCACCGGCGTATGACCGTGCACGATATACTTTTCGTGGCGTTGCGTCGCGTTAAGGAAATCGTCACGGATCCAGATCAAGTCCTCGGCTGCCTGCAATTCCAATACCACGTTAGGCCGGACGCCCGCATGGGCGAAGAAAAAGTCTCCGCAGCAATAGCTGTTGCGCAGACATTGCAGGAAAAGCTGGTGGGTCCGCGGAAGAACATCGCGCAATTGTCGATGCAAGTCGCGCGGTGCCGGATGTTCGGACGTAGAAATGCCATAGGAGGCCAACGTCTGCCGTGCGCCGAGCGGCAGCCAGTCTGGTAGCGCAGCGGGATCATGCAGGAATGATTCCAGCATGGCTTCATGGTTACCGCGCAGGCATATTGCACGGTTTCGCACCAGTCGAATGGTGAGCTGATCGATGACACCGCAGGAATCGGGGCCACGGTCGATGTAATCGCCAAGATAAACTTCGGCAGAATGACGGACCGGCCTGCGTTGCAAGTCGTCATCGATGCGGGCGACTATCTCCGCGAGAAGATCCGCGCAACCGTGAATATCGCCGACAGCGTAGATGCGTGTTTCCGGCGGAAGCGCGGGGCGAGGGGGGCGGATGGTGGGGTCTTGCTGATGCATCGCGAAACACTCGACACGGATCGGTCCTGCCGTCAATCGTTCACACGATCCGGAATCTTAAGTAGTCTTTCTGAAAAGCCGAGAGTTGCGCGGCAGCGACTCGTGCAACCGATCTCAAAAAAACGAGGCGCAAAAAAATCGGCTGGGTCGTAACCCATTCTTTGCATTTAACCAATCTCGCATTGCGATCATGATCCGATCTGCAGTGTAAACAATAAGGCCTCTGTCTTCACCGCAGCGCCGCATTTCGCTCATCAAGTTAGGAAATGTTCGATCACATGAGATGCCTGGTGTGCTTCGCCAGTGCATCAACAGAATGTCCCTTTGCAAAAAATGCGCGGCGTCCCGAGGGACAACGCTGCGTAACGACGCTGTGAGTGCTTCGGCTCCCAGCGTTTCCGACCTTGAACAGAAGGCGCGCAATGGTGTCGACATTAACAGTTTCCGGATTCAATCAGAATAGTCCTGCATCGCGATGGAAGAAACGGCATACGATCTCGGTGCGGCCGCTTGAATATGCCGGCCATATCGGCCAGCGCACCAGGCGACGGTCGACGCGAGCCGAGCCGTCGACCTCGATCGGAAAACGCGTGCTCGATACGGTTGCGGCCAGCGCGGCGTTGCTGTTTTTCGCACCGTTGTGGATCGCGGTGGCGATCGCCATAAAGGTGACGTCGCCGGGGCCCGTGCTGTTTCATCAGTATCGCTACGGCTACCGCAACCGGTCTTTCAAGATCTACAAGTTCCGCTCGATGCGCAGCGATGCCGGAGATGCCGCAGGTATCAAGCAGACGGTGCAGGACGACTCGCGAATTACGGCTGTGGGACGCATTTTGAGGAAGACCAGCCTCGACGAAATTCCGCAGCTTCTGAATGTCATCAAGGGCGACATGTCGCTGGTCGGACCGCGGCCCCACGTTCCCGGAATGCTTGCCGCCAATGTGCCTTACGAGGATCTCGTCCCGTATTATTTCCAGAGGCACACCGCCCGACCGGGAATTACGGGCCTCGCCCAGGTCAGCGGTTGTCGAGGCAGCACCGTCGAGCCGGCACTGGCCATTTCCCGGATCGAATACGACCTGGACTACATCGAGAAATGGTCACTCCGCATGGATATCATGATCATCGTAAAGACCGTTCGCCGCGAATTTCTGTCGGGGAGCGGGTTTTGAACAACCACATCGGCAATTCATCCGACGCAGGAGTGCAAGCATTGACGAAGGTGCATGCACGTATCGTTGCAGTGCTGTGATCAGGCGGCAAGAGATTCCGGCTGTGGCCGCTCTCCCGCGAAACCTGCCTTGAAGCAACTTGTCTCTTCTCGGTGACCGAATGCTGCTGCAACAGACCGCACCGCGGGTGGCGGCCCTGTTGTTCTCAGATCCGAGTGATTGACGATCGACGACAGGCAAAGCCTGCTGTCCGTCAAGAAAACTAAAGCCGTATACGGCAATACTCTTAAGCAAGGTGGTTGAGATGAATACCGTGCAACGCGCGAAAGCATTTCTGAAACAGGAGTTTCCGTCGATCTGGCTGCAGTGGCATTTTGCGCGCCGCCCCAAATCGGCGGAACGGGAATTGCAGTATCTCGAAAAAATCGTGCCGCGCGGAGCGTTGACCGTCGATGTCGGAGCCAACCTCGGATTGTATACGCAGCGGCTGGCGCGGTTGTCGAAGCAGGTTTATGCGTTTGAACCGTCCCACGATATGGCGCATTTCCTTCGTCGGACGTCGGCGTCGAATGTGACGGTCCACGAGATCGCGCTTTCTGATGAGAATGGAGAGGGCGAGTTGTTTATTCCCCAGGACGAATCGGGATCGGTGCACGGCCTGGCATCGCTCGAGCCCCAGATCGATGCATCCGGTAGATCGCTCGCTTCGCTCAACGTCCGGACGGCCCGCCTCGACACGATCGTCGACATCGATGTGGCATTCGTGAAAATTGACGTTGAAGGCCATGAGTTGAACGTTCTCAACGGCGCCACCAGCCTGATCGATCGCTGTCAGCCGGTCTTTCTCGTGGAAGCTGAGGACCGGCATCGACCGGAGGCAACCCGGCTGGTGTTCGATTTCTTTCGGGAAAGAGCGTACCGGGGCTACTTTCTGAAGGGCCGGCAGATCGTCCCCGTGGATCAGTTCAAGACAGACCAGTTGCAGAATGTCACGGCGCTGATGCCCAATGGCGGCCGCCTCGACGGTCGGTCCTATGTCAATAACTTCTTCTTCTTTCCCCATCATCTCGACGGCCAGTTCATCCTGTCCAGTTAAGTCGCAGGTTCAACAAATCCGCGGAACGCAAGGTCGCGTCAGCGCGGCGACACACTTCTTAAGACAGGACTACGAATGCAGATTGCAATTGTCGGTGCCGGCTATGTCGGCCTCGTATCGGGTGCGTGTTTCGCCGATTTCGGACATCATGTGGTCTGCGTCGACAATGATCCGGTGAAGATTGCCGCACTCAACCTTGGAAAGATTCCGATTCATGAACCGGGGCTTGCGGATCTGGTGACGGCAAATATTGCACAGGGTAGGCTTCGTTTCGTCAATGACATGAAGTCGGCGGTCGAGGCCGCCGAAGTCGTGTTTATCGCGGTCGGGACGCCGTCGCGCCGCGGCGATGGTCATGCGGACCTTTCCTACGTCTTTGCGGCGACCGACGAGATCGCCGGCTTTCTTTCGGAAGCAACGATTGTGGTGACCAAGTCGACCGTGCCTGTAGGAACCGGCGACGAAGTCGAGCAGATCATTCGAGAAAAAAACCCGGAAAAAAACATTGCGGTAGTGTCGAATCCGGAATTTCTCCGTGAAGGAGCGGCAATCCGGGACTTCAAGCATCCGGATCGCATCGTGATTGGCACCACTGACGCGCGCGCGCGCAGCGTCATGGCTGAGGTCTATCGCCCGCTTCATCTCAACAAATCGCCAATTCTGTTTACGGATCGGCGAACGGCGGAACTGACAAAATACGCGGCCAATTCCTTTCTTGCGACCAAGGTGGCCTTTATCAACGAGATCGCCGACCTTGCCGAGAAGGTCGGCGCCAACGTGCAGGAAGTGGCACGGGGGATTGGGCTCGACAATCGCATCGGTATGAAATTTCTCCATGCGGGGCCGGGCTTCGGCGGGTCGTGTTTTCCAAAAGACGCCTTGGCGCTGATCAAGACGGGACAGGACAACGAGGCGCCATTGCGCATTATCGAGACAGTCGTCGCTGTAAACGAGCAGCGCAAAAGAGCGATGGCGCGCAAGGTGGCTGGTGCCTTCGGCGGCAATATCCGCGGCAAATCCATTGCTGTCCTGGGTGTGACGTTCAAGCCGGATACCGACGACATGCGCGATGCGCCGTCCATTCCGCTGATCACGGCACTTCAGGACATGGGCGCAATCGTGCGCATCTACGATCCGGTTGGCATGGACGAAGCCAAAAAGGTCTTCGAGAATGTGACCTTTTGCGACAATGCCTATGAATGCGCCAAAGGCAGCCACGCGCTGGTGATCGTCACTGAATGGGAGCAATTCCGGGCACTGGATTTCAAGCAACTCGCGTCGCTCATGGTATGCTCGGTGATCGTTGATCTCCGGAATATCTATTCGCCCGAGGAGGTCACGCGAAATGGATTCTTGTATTGCGGCGTCGGCCGGTCGAACTCGCCTGCGTACTGAAAACTGTCCTTTACGGTCGGCCGCGTCAGTGGAATCCGTATGCCTGCGTCGATGCCCATCTGGAGCGGTCAGGTTTCGGCGGCAATGGAAGGTTCGGGGCCTCGCATCGTCCGCGTTGTTTCGCTAGCGATCCGCATGAAGGCGCGTGCGGCGGCGGTCTGGTAGCGATGTGCGTCCCAGAGAATGGCTCCGTAGCGACGGATCCAGGGCGGGCTGATCGGCAGGATGTCGAGATCGCGCCTGCCGGTCAGGCTGCGATCGGCCAGGATGGTCGGTGGTCCGCCGGATCTGGCCAACTCGATCAGCGCCTCGACCGCGTCCATCTCGACGCGGATGTCGAGCACCATGCCTTCGGGGAGCGACTCGTCGAGAAGACGACGCGTCGCGAACGTGGTCTTCAACAGCGCAAGCGGTTGACCGCTTAACGAGGCGAACGGGACGGAGGTCTGCGTCGGTCGTTCGCGTGTTTTTGCGCGGACCAGAACGAGACGCTCTTCGAAAAGGCGCTCGACTCCCAGTTCCGAATATTGTGGCGGATCAAACGCGATCGCCAGATCGAGATGGCCCGACAGGATCCGCCGCTCGACATCAAACGCACTTCCCACTTCCACGTTGAGCCGGACGCCCGGATATTGACGGCTCAAGCTCGCAATCATCTTTGGCAGAAAGGCGGTGCTGTAGGTGTGGATGACTCCCACGCGGAGAGTTCCGGTCATGCCGCCTTCGAGCTCGGCGATCGCGGTCCGTGCGGCTTGCGTCTGCACCATCAGCCGTTGCGCATGCTCGCGCAGGGTGCGCCCGGTCTCGGTCAGTTGCATGCCCTGCGGGGTCCGATCGAACAGCACGGTGCCCAGATCTTGTTCGAGCGCGCGAATTTGCTGCGAGAGCGTTGGCTGGGCTACGCCGAGCGCGTCCGCCGCTTTTGCCATCCGGCCATGCGCGGCTACCGCAAGAAAGTAATTGAGGCGCCTGGGATCCATTGCGCGATTACAATTACCGATCGGATCAATAGTTTCAAGTGTATTGGCCTATTGCTCCGGCCATGGCACCGTCCCGGCCAATCAAACAGCGGCAGCGGCAGACGTCGTTTTCGACTTTCGGCAGGGAGGGCATGAGCCCATGATTTCTCGACGCTTTTTCGTCTCCGGGGCAGTCCCCGCGATACTGGCAGGCTCGCTGGCCTTCGCCGGCGCGGCGCCCGGCGCAGCGCTCGAATATCCCACCAAACCGATCCTGTTGATCGTTCCCTTCGCCGCCGGCGGCGCGGCGGACATCATCGGCCGGACGATCGGCGAGAAACTGGGCCAGCTCTATGGGCAGCAGGTCGTGGTCGAAAATCGTGGCGGCGCGGGTTCCAATATCGGCGTGGGCGCTGCGGCCAAGAGCGCGCCCGACGGTTACACGCTCGTGCTCGGCTCGATCGCCGTTGCGGCAAATCCGTGGCTGTTCAAGTCCATGCCGTACGATCCGCTGAAGGACCTGACGCCGCTGACCCTGGCACTGGAAACGCCCAACATCGTGCTCGTCGCGCCGTCGTCGCCGATCAAGAACGTCCGTGACCTCATTGGGTTTGCCAAAGAGAAGGCCGGCTCGGGCGGCGCCACCTATGGCTCGGCCGGCATCGGCTCATCGCTTCATCTGGCGGCGGAGCTGTTCCGGCAGAAGGCGGGCATCGAGCTCACCCATGTGCCGTATCGCGGCTCGTCGCCGGCGCTGACGGATCTCATGTCGGGTCGCATCGATGTGATGTTCGACAATGCATCGACTGCGCTGCCGCAGGTTCAGGGCGGCAGCCTCCGTGCCATCGCAGTGACGACCAAACAGCGCGTCGCGGCCTTGCCGGATGTGCCGACGATCGATGAATCCGGCGTGCCCGGCTTCGAACTCGGCAATTGGTGGGCCATCTTCGGGCCCGGCGGAATGCCGCCTGAACTGGCCGACCGCATCAGCGCGGACCTGCGGAAGGTCCTGGCCGATCCTGACGTCCGGCGTCGCTTCGCCGAGGTCAGCGGTCGCGTGATCGCATCAACGCGCCAGGAACTGGCCGATCATCTGGGCCGGGAAAACGCCAGCTGGAAGCAGATCGTGGATGCCGCCGGCGTCCGCGGAAGCCAGTGAGCCAGCCACGATCTCAATCGCAATTTCGGGACTTCGATCATCGTTAGCGGCCTCGCAAAGAAGGCCAGGGAGAATAAAGTGAAGAAGGTAGTTTCAGGTCTGGTGCTCGCCGCTCTGACCTTGGCGTGCCCAGTCGCATCGGCCCAGAATGACGGAGCGCTGAAGATCGGGGCGGTCCTCGACATGTCCGGACTGTTCGCCGACATCACCGGGCCCGGCAGCGAGGCGGCCGCCAAGATGGCCATCGAGGATTTCGGCGGTGAGGTTCTCGGCCGCAAGGTTCAGATGGTCGTGGTGGATCATCTCAACAAGGCAGACCTCGCCGCGAATTTCACGCGTGAAATGCTCGATAATCAGGGTGTCGAGGCCATCGTCGACGTGGCCGGCTCGGCGACGGCGCTTGCCGCGGCAGAGATGGCCAAGGCTCGCAACAAGATCATCATGTTCAACGGTCCAGGCGCCGTGCGTCTCACGAACGAGGCTTGCGGTCCGTATGTCGTCCATTACACCTACGACACCTATGCGCTTGCCAGCGTAACCGGTCTTGCTACCGTCAAACGTGGCCTCGACACCTGGTTCTTCCTGACGGCCGATTACGCTTTCGGCCAGGAACTCGAGCGCGACACGTCCAGTGTCGTCACCAAGGCCGGTGGCAAGGTCGTGGGCCAAGTCAGGCATCCGATCAACACGTCGGACTTCTCGTCCTTCCTGCTGCAGGCGCAGAGCTCGAAGGCCAAGGTGGTCGGTCTGGCCAACGCGGGTGGCGACACGATCAATGCGATCAAGCAGGCGGCGGAATTCGGTTTGACCCAGTCCGGGCAGAAGATGTCGCCACTGCTGGCTTTCATCTCCGACATCGACAGCGTGGGACTGGAAACGGCGCAAGGGCTGTTGCTCGCCGAAGCCTTCTATTGGGATCTGAACGATGAGACGCGCGCGTTTACGACGCGATTCATGAAGCGCACCAAGCGCGCGCCGACGTCGGCACAGGCCGGCGTCTACTCGTCGGTGCTGACCTATCTGAACGCCGTCAAGAAGGCCGGTACGACGGATGCGGCGGCCGTCATGAAGGTTATGAAGGAAACGCCGATCAACGACATGTTCGCGAAGAACGGCCGGATTCGCGAAGACGGCCGCATGATGCACGACATGTATCTTTTTGAAGTGAAAAAACCGTCGGAGTCCAAGGCGCGCTGGGACGACTACAAGCTGCTGGCGACCATCAGCGGTGAAGACGCGTTCCAGCCGCTGTCGGCATCGCGTTGTCCGTTGGTCAAGAAGTAAGCAGAGCAGGCGGCGGATTCCTTGATGGTTCCGCCGTCCGTTCCAGCACGACAGCAGAGGCGATCATGACTATGCCAGTAACGGCAAGGGTGGATGCGGTCGAAACCATCCTCGTCGATGTGCCGACCATCCGCCCGCATCGGCTGTCGATGCATACGATGAACAGCCAGACGCTGGTGCTGGTCATTATCCGTTGCTCGGACGGTACTGTTGGAATTGGCGAAGGCACCACGATCGGCGGTCTCAGCTACGGCGAGGAAAGCCCCGAAGGTATCAAGCTGACCGTGGATACCTATATCGCTCCGGCTATTCTCGGGGCGGACGCCTCGCGCGTGGCAGCGCTGATGAGCCAGGTCAAGCAGCGGGTCAAAGGCAATCGCTTTGCGACCTGCGCCGTAGAAACGGCGCTGCTCGACGCGCTCGGCAAACGGCTCGATCTTCCGGTATCCGAACTATTGGGCGGGCGGCAGCATGCCTCGCTGCCGGTCGCCTGGACGCTGGCCAGCGGAGACACCGCGCGCGATATCGAGGAAGCCGAGCGCATGCTGGATGCGCGCCGGCACAATATCTTCAAGCTCAAGATCGGGCTGCGGTCGGTCAACGACGATGTCGCACATGTCGCCGCCATCAAGCGAGCCCTCGGCGACCGCGCCAGTGTGCGCGTCGATGTCAACCAGGCATGGAGCGAAGTCGAGGCGCGGCGCGGAATTCCCGCGCTGGAAGCCGCCGGTGTGGATCTGATCGAGCAGCCGCTCTCGCGCGACGATCGGGGTGCACAGGCACGCCTCAGCGGCCGCTTTTCGGTCGCGATCATGGCCGATGAAGCTCTGCATGGCGTCAGGGATGCATTTGACGTCGCCCAGCGCGGCGTTGCGGACGTGTTCGCTTTGAAGATCAACCAGGCCGGTGGCCTGTATGATGCGGTCAAGATGGCCGCGATCGGCGAGGCGGCCGGCATTGGTCTCTATGGCGGGACGATGCTCGAAGGCGGGGTGGGCACGGCTGCGTCGGCGCAGGCCTTTTCGGTGCTTCCCAAACTGGCGTGGGGAACGGAGCTGTTCGGACCGCTTCTCTTGACGGAAGAAATTCTCGCCACGCCGCTGCGCTATGCCGATTTCGCGCTCGAAGTTCCGACGGGGCCAGGCATTGGTGTGGAGCTCGACATGGACCGCGTGGCCTTCTTCCGCCGCGATGGCTCCGCGGATCGCCCAGGCTTGGCGAGCAAAATCGCGCGAGCCTGATTGCCGCTGCCTGCCGCGCGTGATCCGTGCGGCAGAGTTGGAACTTTCTTTACCGGCCACTGCTAAATCCCTCTGAGGGCCGTCGCCCGGGATGCGCGCTCGCGCGGATATTGCTCGGCAGGGATTAGCGATGAAAGTTCTCGTTCGGATCGCCTTCGTGTTGGCGGGCGCAGCGCTCATTTGGTCGCCCGCAAGCGCCCAGCAGCAGGGGCCGTTGCAGGTCACCTCGGGCGTGAGCTACGAATATCTCGATCGCTGGGACGTCAACCGCCTCAATCAGATCCTCACCGTCGATACGCCAAAATTCTCCGGCATTCCGGTGACCTACACGCCTGCGACCAACGCGGTGAAATTGTATCGCGTGACCTATTCATCGGTGGTGCCGGAGCGCGACAACAAGCCGATCACCGCTACCGGGTTGCTCGCGATCCCTGATATTGCGGGCACGTCGTTTCCGCTGGTGTCGTATCAACACGGCACGGTGTACGGCAAGCAGGAGGTGCCGTCCTATCCGGAGCAGTCGCCCGAAACGCAATTGATGATTGCGCAATTCGCGGGGCAGGGCCGCATCGTGATCGGCGCCGATTATTTCGGCATGGGGGCGTCAACCGAGCCGGAAGGCTACATGGTCAAGCGAAGCCACCAGCAGGCGACGGCCGACATGCTGCAGGCCGGCCGTGCCGTGCTCGACCAGATGAAGCTTGGCGCGCCAAAGCTGTATCTCGCCGGCTGGTCGCAGGGCGGCTTCGTCACCATGGCGCTTCTGGAGAAGCTGGAGAGCACCGGCGTGGCTGTCGTGGCCACGGCGACCGCGAGCGCGCCCGTCGATGTCTCCGTGGCGCTGAACGGCTTCCTCAACTTCCCGCGCAAGAACGATGCGAGTTGGGTGACCACGCTGTTCATCCTGTCGGCATTCTCGTTCGAGAATTATTACGGAATTCCCGGGCTGGCGCGCGCGCTGATCAATGACGACGCCTATGAAATTTCCCGCAAGGCCTATCAGCGTCAGCCCTACAATGCCGCCGATGTCCCGACCGACCTGCACAAATTGATCCGCCCCGAATATTTCGATTCGCAGTACTTTGCCGCCTCCGCCTATGGCCGGCTGGTGGCGGCGGCCAATTCGTATCGCTGGGTGATCAAGACCCCGGTGCGCAACTATTTCGGGGAGAGCGACGAGGTCATCAGCGTCGGTCTTGGTCAATTGGCAATGACCTATCAGCGCGCGATCGGCAGCGGCAATCTGCAGGTCGAGGCGGTTTCCACCGGCCCCACCACCCACCGTGGGACATTCGCGACCGCCGTGCCGCAATGGAAGGCGTGGTTCGACAGCAAGTGAAGCGGGCGGCTCCCGCAGGCGCCGCACGTCAATCGGTTGCGTGCGGGAAAGCGGGGCACGCGCCGCCGCCCTGAACTGTTTTCTAGGTGCCGTGGGCGGTGGCGATATGGCCGTCAGCTTCCAGCAGCGCCTCAAGCAGTTTGCGCCCCGAAGTGTCGGCCTGCATGATCGGGTCCGCCTTGAAGGTTGCCTTCAGAAAGCTCGACACTGCCCGGATCTGCGGGACGAATTGCAGGTCGGTGTGAACATTGATCTATAATTCGCGCGTGGTCGAAATCGCGATGGCATCCGAAGGGCGTACGCGGCGTTTCGGTGTCGCAGCGGTCGAACCACTACGCGACGGTGAAGAATTACTTCGAGGTCATCAACGACAACATCGCCCTGCTCGTACAGATCGAGAACCAGATTGGATGCGGCCGACGAGATCGCCGCGATCGACGGGGTGGATTGCCTGTTCGTCGGGCCGTCCGATCTGGCCGCCACGCTCGGCCATTTCGGCAATCCCGGACATCCCGACGTGCAGGCTGCGATGCAGCGCATATTTGAGGCGGCTGCCCGTCATGGCAAGTCGAGCGGCATTCTCGCGCCTGTCGAAGCCGATGCCCGCCACTATCTGGAACTGGGCGTCACATTTGTCGGCGTCGGCAGCGACTTAGGCGCGTTCCGCGGTGCCACCCAGGCGCTGCACGACAAATATCTCTGATCCGGGCGCTGGGTCACTTTCTTGCACCAGACCGACCAACAGCGGTCGCGACTATCATCCTGAAGGAGTTATATCATGAGCAAGCTAGGTTTCGTCGGTCTCGGCATCATGGGCACGCCGATGGCGGGCCATCTCATCACCGCTGGTCACTAGGTGTTCGCCTATGACCAGAAGGATCTGCCGGCCGAACTGCTCGCCAAGGGCCTCGTCAAGTGCGATTCCAGCAAAGACGTCGCCAAGGCGTGCGACATCTTCTTCGTGATGGTGCCGGATACCCCGCATGTCGGTGCTGTGCTGTTCGGCAAAAACGGCGCCGCTGAAGGCCTGTCGAAGGGCAAGATCGTCGTCGACATGAGCTCCATCTCGCCGATCGAGACCAAGGAATATGCCGCCAGGATCGAAGCGCTCGGCTGTGAATATGTCGATGCGCCGGTATCGGGCGGCGAAGTTGGCCCCAAGGCGGCCACGCTCTCCATCATGGTCGGTGGCAAGGACGAGGTGTTCGAGATCGTCAAGCCGCTGTTCGAACTGATGGGCAAGAACATCACGCTGGTAGGCGGCGCCGGTGCCGGCCAGACCGCCAAGGTCGCCAACCAGATGATCGTTGCGATGACCATCGAGGCGGTGGGCGAGGCGCTGCTGTTCGCCTCCAAGGCGGGCGCGGATTCGGCGCGCGTGCGCCAGGCGCTGATGGGCGGCTTTGCGTCGTCCAAAATTCTTGAAGTACATGGCGATCGCATGGTCAAACGGACCTTCGACCCGGGCTTCCGGATTGCCCGGCACCAAAAGGACCTCAACCTCGCCCTGACCGCCGCACGCCAAATGGGCATTTCGCTGCCCAAACCCGCGACATGTCAGGAACTCTTCAACTCCTGCGCCGCCAACGGTGGCAGTGCCTGGGACCATTCGGGTATGGTCAAGGCGCTCGAATTGCTGGCCAACTTCGAGATCGGCCAGAAAGCCTGATCTCCACGAAAGACGACACCATGAGCTTCGACCCACGTGCCCTGTTGCGACAGATGTTTGATGCGGCGATCGAGGCGGCCCAGCCGTCGCATTGCATCCCGCCTCATCTGCCTAAAACGCCGAAAGGACGATTGATCGTCCTCGGCGCCGGCAAGGCGTCCGCCGCAATGGCGCGTGCGGTCGAAGATCATTGGTCCGGCGAAATGTCCGGGCTGGTCGTCACCCGCTACGGCTATGCCGTCCCGTGCGAGCGGATCGAGATCGTCGAAGCCTCGCATCCGGTTCCCGATGCTGCCGGCCTCGCGGCCGCAAAGCGGATCCGCGACATCGCGGTGGCGGCGGGGCCGGGTGACACCGTGCTGTGTCTGATCTCCGGTGGCGGCTCCTCGCTGCTGGCACTGCCGGCCGAAGGCATCACCCTGGAAGACAAGCAGGCGGTCAACCGCGCGCTGCTGAAGTCGGGCGCGACCATCTCGGAAATGAACTGCGTCCGCCGCCATCTGTCGGACATCAAGGGCGGCCGTCTTGCCGCGTTGGCCTATCCAGCCAAGGTGGTGACGCTGCTGATCTCGGACGTGCCCGGCGACGTCGAGGCCGACATCGCTTCCGGTCCAACTGTCGCCGACGTAACGACCTGCGCCGATGCGCTCGCCATCGTTACGCGTTACGGCATCGACCTGCCGGCCGCCGTTCGCGACACGCTGGAGAGCGGCCGCGGCGAAACGGTGAAGCCGGCCGATCCGCTGATCGCCGGCGTTGAGACCCATCTGATCGCGACGCCGCAGATGGCTTTGGAAGCCGCCGCCGCCGTGGCGCGCGAAGCCGGCATGCCGGTGCATATTCTGGGCGATTCCATCGAAGGCGAAGCAGGGGACGTAGGCACGGTATTGGCCGGCATCGTCAAGCAGGTCGCGAAGCGCGGCCAACCCTTCAAAGCGCCCTGCGTGCTATTGTCCGGCGGCGAGACGACGGTGACGGTCCGCGGCCATGGGCGCGGCGGCCGCAATGTTGAATTTCTGCTGTCGTTTGGCGTGACCCTCGACGGGCTGGCCGACATCTGGGCGCTGGCCGGCGACACCGACGGCGTCGATGGCATCGAAGAAACCGCCGGCGCGATCCTGACGCCGGATACGCTCGCGCGCGCCTCGGCTGCCGGCATCAAGCCGAGGCAGGCGCTCGCCGACAATGACGGTCACGGTTTTTTCGGCGCGCTCGGTGACGCCGTCGTCACCGGGCCGACGCTGACCAATGTCAACGATTTCCGCGCGGTCATCATAGGCCGACCGGACACGAAGTGATGCGTATGTGAGCCAACCGCGCAGGCCGGCCGCTCTCGAAATGTTTCGAGAGTGCGCGAGCAGGGGTGGCGAGCTGAACTGAAGATGGAGGCTATTGATATGACCAAAGCCGTGAATCCAGACGAACTGGCGACGCCCCGCTACATCAGGATCGACCCCCGCGACAACGTGGCGATCGTCGTCAATGATTTCGGCTTGCCGGCGAAGACGCGTTTTCCGGATGGCCTGGAGCTGCGTGATTTCGTTCCACAGGGTCACAAGGTCGCGCTGGTCGACATCGCCGAAGGCGATGCGGTCCGCCGCTACAACGAAATCATCGGCACCGCGATCCGCCCGATTTTCGCCGGCGAATGGGTCGACGAGTCCCGCATCTCCATGCCGGAGGCGCGCGAACTTGATCACCTCGAACTCGCCACCGCGGTGCCCGCGGCGCAGCCGCCGCTCGAGGGCTACACCTTCGAGGGCTTCCGCAATCCCGACGGTTCGGTTGGCACCAAGAACGTGCTGGCGATCAGCATGAGCGTGCAATGCGTTGCCGGCACCGTCGATTATGCGGTCAAGCGGATCAAGGAGGAACTGCTTCCGAAGTATCCGAATGTGGATGATGTCGTCGCACTCTCGCACAATTACGGCTGTGGCGTCGCCATCAATGCGCCGATGGCGATCGTGCCGATCCGTACCCTGCAGAACATCGCGAAGAACGCGAATTTCGGCGGCGAAGCGATGGTCGTCAGCCTCGGCTGCGAGAAGCTGGCGCCGGAGCGCCTGCTACCGCTGGATACGGATGGCAGCATCGTCCGCATGCAGGACGAAGCGTTCGATGGCTTTACTGCCATTGTCGATTCGATCATGGCAATGGCCGAAGCGCGGCTCGAAGTTCTCAACAAGCGCCAACGCGAGACCTGTCCCGCTTCGGATCTGATCGTCGGCCTTCAGTGCGGCGGCTCTGATGCATTTTCCGGCGTCACGGCCAATCCGGCCGTCGGCTTTGCCGCCGATCTGTTGGTGCGCGCCGGCGCCAAAGTGATGTTCTCAGAAGTGACCGAGGTGCGCGATGCAATTCATCTGCTGACGCGCCGCGCCATCGACGAGGAGGTCGGCCGAGCGCTCATCCGCGAGATGAAATGGTATGACGATTACCTGGCAAAGGGGGAGGTCGACCGCAGCGCCAACACGACGCCCGGCAACAAGAAGGGCGGCCTCGCCAACATCGTCGAGAAGTCGCTCGGCTCGATCGTCAAGTCCGGCTCGACCGCCATCGTCGACGTGCTGTCACCCGGCGAGCGCATCCGAAAGGCGGGCATGACCTTCGCGGCGACGCCCGCCAGCGACTTCATCTGCGGCACGCTGCAACTCGCCTCCGGCATGACGCTGCAGGTGTTCACCAGCGGACGCGGCACGCCCTATGGCCTGGCCGCCGCACCGGTGATCAAGGTGGCCACGCGTACCGAGCTGGCCAACCGCTGGAAGGATCTGGTCGATTTCGACGCCGGCCGCATCGCCACCGGCGAGAAGACGATCGAGGAAACCGGTTGGGACCTGTTCAAACTAATTCTCGACGTCGCCAGCGGACGCACGAAAGTCTGGTCCGACAAGTGGGGTATTCACAACAGCCTCACTTTGTTCAATCCCGGCCCGGTGACCTGAGCGGCGCAACCGATCAAGCATGAAGCGGGCGGCCCTTGGGCTGCCCGTTTTGCGTTTAGGCGTCATCGATCCAACGAATGCCGAAGGCAAAGCGGGATTTTCTCGCCCGCGTTTGCAAGGGCGGATCAATAGGCACAAAGCCTGCGTCGTGTAGACATCGGATGACGAGCAGCCGCGACCTCGTGCGAATGGCTCGCTGTCATCGTGCTCCGCGCGGGGCGTTGCTGGTGAGCCTGTTCGTCTGTTTGGTCGAATCTTTCCGCCGGACCGGCCGCATTGGAGCCAGCGCGCATTTTCCACCGCATTTCCGAAACTATCGTTCGCGGCTCCTCTTGGCCGAGAAACTCAACCGTCGCCGGCGCACGACGATGCGCAGAAGGAATTCCTTTATCGCGCAGGTTCTGTTCGAAATATTAGCAAGACGTCTGTCGTATTAATTATGTCGTCAACAATATCACGCCATTTGAACCGACTTTTTGCGTCTCAATTCTCGAATTGTAGTTCAGTGATCTAGATCAAGGCAGTATTCGATGCATGTCTTATGACGACTTACGAGACATTCGCGTGCTTCAACTCGATCGTACAGATCGAAGAGGGGACGCCGATTTCGCGAAGACGGCGATTTCCAGATGTCGAGACAGAAGGACTTCTCCGACATGCGACGTCATCGCCGAGCCAAGATCGTTGCCACCGTGGGTCCCGCCAGCGCTTCGCCGGAGATGCTGAAAGCCGGCGAAAAATATCGGCTGGCCGATACGCCTCCGCCCTCGCACGAACTGCTCGCGCGCACCCGCGCCGCCTTCAGCAATCAGGGGCTGATCGTCACCTGAACCCGATTTCCGTGGGCCTAGGTGCTGCACCTTGATGTCCCGGACCGCTGCGCTACAATGCGGGCCGAAGGAGACATCATGTCCGGTCACGATCATCACCACGACCACGAGCATTCCGAACTGTCGGAGACCGAGCTGCGCGTGCGCGCGCTGGAAAGCATTCTGACCGAGAAGGGCTATGTCGATCCCGCCGCACTCGACGAATTGATCCAGACCTACGAGACCAAGGTCGGCCCGCGCAACGGCGCGCGCGTGATCGCGCGGGCCTGGAGCGATCCGGAATATCGCGCGCGGCTGCTGGCCGATGCCACGCCGGCGATCCTCGAATTCGGCTATGCCGGCCGGCAGGGCGAGCACATCGTCGCGGTCGAGAACACGCCGGACCTGCACAACATGGTCGTGTGCACCCTATGCTCGTGTTACCCGTGGCCGGTGCTCGGCCTGCCACCGGTCTGGTACAAGGCCGCACCCTATCGCTCGCGCGCGGTGAAGGATCCGCGCGGCGTGCTGAAGGATTTCGATGTCACGCTGCCCGAAGGCACCAGGATCAAGGTGTGGGATTCCACCGCGGAGATCCGTTACCTCGTGGTGCCGCAGCGCCCTGCCGGCACCGAGGGCATGAGCGAGGAAGAGCTTGTCGGTCTCGTCACCCGCGACAGCATGATCGGCACCGGGCTAGCGCTCTCGCCCGCCGGGGTGGCGTAATGGACGGCGCACATGACATGGGCGGCGTGGCCGGCTTCGGCGCGGTTCAGCTCGAGCCGAACGAGCCGGTGTTTCACGCCGAATGGGAACGCCGCGTCCTGGCGATGACACTGGCGATGGCAAGGCCCGGCCAATGGAACATCGACGCCTCGCGCTTTGCCCGCGAAAACCGTCCGGCCGAGGATTATCTGAGCAAGAGCTATTACCAGATATGGCTGGCCGGCATCGAACGTCTGATGGCCGAGCGCGGTCTGGTGGCGCCGGAGGAGATCGAAGCCGGCGAGCCCTTGCTGCCGCGCAAGGACGTTCCGGTGCTGAAGGCCGACGAGGTGCCCGCCATGTTGCGCAAGGGCGGCCCGACGGTGCGTCCGACACAGGCGCCGGCGCGCTTTGCCGTCGGCGACCGCGTCCGCGCCAGAATGATGCATCCGCCGACCCATACGAGGCTGCCGAACTATGTGCGCGGCCATGTCGGCGTGATCGAGCTGCTGCACGGCGCGCATGTGTTTCCCGATAGCCATGCGATGGGGCAGGGCGAACAGCCGCAGTGGCTCTATACCGTGGCGTTCGACGGTCGCGAGCTGTGGGGCGAGGACGGCGATCCGACGAGCTTGATCTCCGTGGACGCCTGGGAATCCTATCTGGAGCCGTTGTGATGGCGCTCGATCCGCAGGCCGCCGCAGCGGCGGTGATCGCGGTGCCCGGCATTCCGCGCGACCACGACGGCCCGGTGTTTCGCGAGCCGTGGGAGGCGCAGGCCTTCGCGATGGCCGTGGCGCTGCATGCGCGCGGGCTGTTCTCCTGGACCGAATGGGCGGCGACACTCGCCGCCGAGATCAAGCGCGCACAGGCCGCGGGCGATGCCGATACCGGCGAGACCTATTACCGGCACTGGCTGGCGTCGCTAGAAACGCTGGTCGCCGAGAAGGGCGTCGCCAGCGCCGACACGCTGCACCGCTATCGCGACGCCTGGGACCACGCCGCCGACCGCACGCCGCACGGCATGCCGGTTCTGCTGCAGCCGGACGATTTTCACGGCTGAGGCGTGTGGCCGGCGTCGTTGCGCCATATCGCAATGTGTGGGAAGCCGCACTGTCGCCAGCAGGGCGGGGCGGTGCCGGGAGCGGATATGAGCAAGGCCTTCGAAAAACTGATCGACAAATATGCCGAGCGGCGGGATTTCGATCGCCTGACGGCGTTTCACGCCAAGCGCGTGGAGATGCTGCAGCAGCTGCAGAGCGGCACCTATGACAAGCCGCACCTCGTCTCCGAGGAAGATCCCGTGCCGCTGATGGCAGAACTCGCGCGCGAGATCGCCTATCTGGAAAAGGCGCTGGCGACGCGGAGCGACCCCGCGACCTGACCCCGCGCGATCTTGACGTTGCCGCGCGCATGGGTCTCACTGCCCGCCAATGCGGCGAACGTCGCCGCGCGCTGAGGGGATGAACCGCCGCATGATCACGCTCTATCACTGCGCTCGCGCGCGCTCGTTCCGACCGTTGTGGACGCTGGAGGAAATGCAGCTTCCCTATGAGCTGAAGATGCTGCCGTTTCCGCCGCGCGCGCTCGCCAAAGAGTATCTGGCGGTCAATCCGCTCGGCACCATTCCGCTGCTGATCGACGGCGACACGCGGATGACGGAATCGGCGGCGATCACCCAATATCTCGTTTCGAAATATGGTCCGACGCCACTCGCGGTCGGCGTCGATGAGCCGGACTACGGCGCCTTCCTGAACTGGCTGCATTTCGGCGAGGCGACGCTGACCTTTCCGCAGACTTTGGTGCTGCGCTATTCCGAGATGGAGCCGGAAGAGCGCCGGCAGCCGCAGGTCGTGGCCGACTACGCCAAATGGTTTCTCGCCCGGCTGCGCGTCATCGAAACGCTGACCGCGACATCGGAATATTTGTGCGCCGGCCGGTTCACCGCGGCCGATATCTCGGTCGGCTACGCGCTACTGCTGGCGCAGCGGCTCGGCCTGTCCGCGCAGTTCGGCCCGGCCGTGACGGCGTACTGGGCGCGGTTGCAGCAGCGCGACGGTTACCTCCGCGCGGTGGCGGCGGAGAATGCCGCCGGCGACGCGCAGGGCTTGGCGCGTCGCGCGTAAGGCGTTCCGTAAGCAAACTTCCCGGGAATCGCTGACGTCGGGCGGCTTCAGCCGGCGTTTGCTTTCAGGCCGGCCGTTTCGATGCCGGCGATTGCACAGATCTCGTCATTGTCCGAGGTGTCGCCGGAGATGCCGACCGCGCCGAGCAGCGCGCCCGCGGCATCGTGAAACAGCACGCCGCCGGGCACCGGGATCATCGCGCCTTTGGCGAGCGTGTTGGCGGCGGCAATGAAATAAGGCTGCTCCTGCGCGCGCTGGAAGATTGCGCGCGAGCCCATGCCCATTGCGAGGGCGCCATAGGCCTTGCCGTGGGCGATCTCGCCCCGCATCAGGCTGGTGCCGTCCTGGGCGACCGACAGTTTCACGCAGCCGCGCGCGTCGAGAATGGTGATGACCATCGGCTTCAGCTTCTTCTCGACCACCTTGGCGAGAGCGGCGTCGAGGATCTTTTGGGCAACAGCGAGGGTCAGGTCGGCCATGAAGTCAGTTCCTTGTGATTTGGCGACAAACTAGGGGCGGGGGGCGGCGCTGTCGAGGCTCATCGCCAGCACGCGCGCGACGTGCATGGCCTGGCGCGACGCGCCGTCCTTGATCTGATGCCGGCACGAGGTGCCGTCGGCCACGATCAGCGTGGCGGCGTCAGCGCGGCGCACGGCCGGGAGCAGCGACGCCTCGGCCATCTGCATCGAGACCTCATAGGTGTCGGCGCCGTAGCCGAACGCGCCGGCCATGCCGCAGCAGCTCGATTCGATGCTCTCGACTTGAAGGCCGGGAATCAACCGCAGGATCTGTTCGACCGGCTTGAAAGCGCCGAATGATTTTTGGTGGCAATGGCCGTGCAGCAGCGCTTTGTCGGCGATGGCGTGCAGTGGCAGTTGCAGGCGGCCGGCCTCTGCCTCGCTTACCAGAAACTCCTCGAAAAGCAGTGCCTGCGCACTGACGCGCTTCGCCGCATCGTCCGAACGCAGCGACAGCAACTCGTCGCGCAAGGTCAGCAGGCAGCTCGGCTCGAGGCCGACGATCGGTACACCGCGCTCGGCGAACGGCGCGTAGGTCGCGACCAGACGGTCGAGTTCGGCCCGGGCATGATCGACAAGCCCGGCGGACAGAAAGGTCCTGCCGCAGCACAGCGCGCGGCCGTCGTCGGCCGGTTTTGGCAGATGCACGCGGTAACCGCCGGCGACCAGCACCTGGATCGCGGCATCGATGTTCTCGCGCTCATAGGCGCGATTGAACGTATCGGCAAACAGCACGACCTCGCGGCCATCGGCGGGGCCGACGGCTTCTGCCTCGGGGGCGAACACATCGCGCCGCCACGCCGGCAGGTCGCGCTTGGCGCTAATCCCCGCCGTGCGCTCGAGCAGCCGGCGCAGCCACGGGCGCTGGTTGCGTGCATTGGCCAGGGGCGCGATCCTCGCGGCGAGGCCGGCATAATGCGGGAGATAGCCGACCAGACGGTCGCGCAGCGTCAGACCATGCTTCTTAACGCGTGCGGCCAGCACCTCGATCTTCATCTTCGCCATGTCGACGCCGGTCGGGCATTCGTGGCGGCAGGCCTTGCATGACACGCAGAGCTCGAGCGTGTCGGCCATCGCGTCCGAACTCAGCGCATCCGGCCCGAGCTGGCCGGAGATCGCGAGACGCAGCGTGTTGGCCCGGCCGCGGGTGACATCCTTCTCGTCGCGCGTAGCGCGATAGGACGGGCACATCACGCCGCCCTCGAGCTTGCGGCAGGCGCCGTTGTTGTTGCACATCTCGACCGCACCCTGGAAACCGCCGCCGGCGCCCGGCCAGGCCGACCAGTCCAGTTCGGTCTGCAAGCCGTCGATGCGATAGCCCGGCGGATAGCGGAACAGCGAACGGTCGTCCATTTTCGGGGGATCGACGATCTTGCCGGGATTGAGAATGTTGCGGGGATCGAAGCGCCGCTTCACTTCGGCGAAGTCGTTGACGATGCGCTCGCCGAACATCTGCGCGTGGAATTCCGAACGCACCAGCCCGTCGCCATGCTCGCCGGAATGCGAGCCCTTGTAGTCCCGCACCATCGCGAACGTCTCCTCAGCGATCGCGCGCATCGCGTGGACGTCCTTGTCGAGCTTCAAATTGAGCACCGGGCGAACATGCAGGCAGCCTTCCGAGGCGTGCGCGTACATCGTGCCGGTGGTGCCGTGTTTCGCAAAGATGGCGGTCAGGCGCTCGGTGTAGTCGGCGAGATGCGGCAGCGGCACGGCGCAGTCCTCGATGAAGGAGACCGGCTTGCCCTCCTGTTTCATCGACATCATCACGTTGAGCCCGGCGGCGCGGAATTCGGCAATGCCGGTCTGCAGCGCCGGCTGCGTGATCTCGACCACGCCGCCCCATTTGCGCTGGGAATTGTCCCAGCCGAAACCGAGCTCGCCCATCAGTTCGCCAAGCTGCTTCAGTTTCGCGATGTTGTCGCTGGCATCCTCTTCGGCGAATTCGACGATGAGCACCGCATCCGGATCGCCGCGCACCGCGGTGCCGATGATCGGCTTGAACATCGCGATGTCGCGGCCGAGCGCCAGCATGGTGCGGTCGACCAGTTCGACCGCGATCGGCTTCAGTCTGACCAGATGCTGCGTGGCGTCCATCGCCTCGTAGAAGCTGCCGAAGTGGCAGACGCCGAGTACCTTGTTGCCGATCAGGGGCCACAGTTTCAGTTCGACCTGCGTGGTGAAGGCCAGCGTGCCCTCGGAGCCGACCAGAAGATGCGCCATGTTGTTGGCGGTGTTCTTCGGTACCAGCGCGTCGAGATTGTAGCCGCCGACGCGGCGCTGCACTTTGGGAAAGCGTTCGGCGATTTCGGCGGCCTCGCGCTCGCCCAATGCCAGCATGTCGCGAAACAAAGCAGGGCCGTCATCGCCGGCATTCACGTCGCCGAAATGCAGCAGCGTGCCGTCAGCCAGCGCTGCGTCCATGGCGATCGTGTTGTCGCGCATCGTGCCATAGCGCAGCGATCGGCCGCCGCAGGAATTGTTGCCGGCCATCCCGCCGATCGTCGCGCGCGACGCGGTGGAAACGTCGACCGGAAACCACAGGCCGTGCTTTTTGAGCTGGCGGTTGAGGTCGTCGAGCACTATGCCGGGTTCGACGACACAGGTGCGGTTCGCAACATCGACCGAGATCAGTCTGTTGAGGTGTTTCGAGAAGTCGATGACGATGCCGTCATTGACGGTCTGGCCGCATTGCGAGGTGCCGCCGCCGCGCGGGGTGACGATGCGGCCATCGTCGTGGCAGATTGCCAGCGCGCGCAGCGCCTCGTCGATGCTGCGGGGCACAACGACGCCAAACGGGACGATCTGGTAGAACGAGGCGTCGGTGGCATAGCGCCCGCGGGTGAACGGGTCGAAGAACACGTCGCCGGAAATTTCTCGGGACAGCCGGGCCGCCAGCGCGCTATCTGCCGCCGAACTCCGCACGATAGTGGCCTTCCGGCTGGCTTTGGCCATTCGCTTCTTCCCGCACTGCAGCACCCTTGCGGTGCCCGCCTTTGTCTAGTTGTCTTGCATCCGGATTCCGCCTTGGCAAGCCACGGCATGGTGCACAGCGAGATAAGAAAACCTCATGGCTGCCCCACGTTTTTCTGTTGGCCTCTGGTATACCAGATGCGCGACAAGCCACCGGAAAAGTGATATCCGGTCGCCCGAACAAAAAATATTCCTGGGAGGACACCACATGACTGTGCACACCGGACGGCATTTTCTGCAGATTCCCGGCCCGACCAACGTTCCCGACCGGGTGCTCCGGGCGATGGACATGCCGACGCTGGACCACCGCGGTCCGGAATTCGCCGAGCTCGGCCTCAATGTGCTGGCCGGCTCGCAGCGCATCTTCAAAACCAAACAGCCGGTCATCATCTACCCGTCCTCGGGCACCGGCGCCTGGGAAGCCGCTATCGTCAACACGCTGTCGCCCGGCGACCGCGTGCTGATGGCCGAAACCGGCCAGTTCGCCGCGCTTTGGCGCAATATCGCCGAGAGATTCAAGCTCGATATCGAGCTGGTTCCCGGCGACTGGCGCCACGGCGCCGACCTCGTCCAGATCGAGGCCCGGCTGCAGGCCGACAAGGCCCACGCCATCAAGGCGGTGATGGTGGTCCACAACGAGACCTCGACCGGGTGCGTTACCCATCCGCAGGAAGTGCGTGCGGCGATGGACCGCGCCGGGCATCCCGCACTCCTGATGGTCGATACGGTGTCCGGCATCGGCTCGCTGGAATATGAGCATGATGCCTGGGGCATCGACGTCACCGTTGCCGGCTCGCAAAAGGGCCTGATGCTGCCGCCCGGCCTCGGCTTTAATGTCGTCTCGGAGAAGGCGCTCGCCGCCTCCAAGGCCAACACGTCCTACCGCGCCTATTGGGACTGGCAGGACGTCATCAATGCCAACAAGCTCGGCTCCTGGCCCTACACCCCCGCCACCAACGTGCTGTCCGGGCTGAAGGAAGCCATCGCCATGCTTGAAGAGGAGGGGCTGCAGAACGTGTTCGCCCGCCACAAGCGGCACGGCGCCGCCGCGCGCGCGGCCGTGAAGGCCTGGGGCCTGGAGACGGTGTCGATCGAGGCGCCCGACCACTCGCCGGCGCTGACCGCCGTGATGATGCCCGAGGGGCACGATGCGGATGCGTTCCGTAAAGTCGTGCTGGAGAATTTCGACATGTCGCTGGGCACGGGACTGGCAAAGTGGAAGGGCAAGATCTTCCGGATCGGCCATATCGGCCATTTCAACGATCTGATGCTGATGGGCACGCTAGCCGGCGTCGAGATGGGCCTCGACCTCGCCCGCGTCCCGCATCGCGCCGGTGGCGTGATGGCGGCGATGGAAGTGCTGAAGGGCAGGGACGTGGTGCAGTTGAAGGCCGCCGTCGCCTAGGCGTGCTGTCACTCAAACTTGGCTGGAGCGCCCGCGCTCCGGCCGCTATCGTGCGGCACCAGACCGCATCAAAAGAAAGAACAATCATGGACGCCCCGGTACCGACCGAAGACCTGATCCATTCCGTCGAAAATGGAATCGCCCGCATCACCTTCAACCGTCCGCAGGCGCGCAACGCGATGACCTTCGCGATGTATGAGCGGATGGCGGAAATCTGCGAGGCTGCCAATACCGACCACTCGATCAAGGCGATCATCCTGACCGGCACCGGCGACAAAGCGTTCGCTTCGGGCACCGACATCTCCCAGTTCCGAGCCTTCAAGACGGCGCAAGACGCGCTCGACTATGAATCGCGCATCGACCGCGTGCTGACCTCGCTGGAAACCTGCCGGGTGCCGACCATCGCGGCGATCGCCGGCGCCTGCACCGGCGGCGGCGCGGGCATCGCCGCCTGCTGCGACCTGCGCATCGGCACCGCCGCGACCCGCATGGGCTTCCCGATCGCGCGCACGCTCGGTAACTGCCTGTCGATGTCCAATATCAGCCGCGTAATGGCGCTGGTGGGCCCCGCCCGCACCAAGGACATGATCTTTACGGCGCGGCTGATTGAGGCGGACGAAGCGCTGGCGCTCGGGCTAATCAACGAGATCGTGCCGGATGTCGAGACGCTGCAGCGCCGCGCCCTGGAACTGGCGCAACTGGTCGCCAGCCACGCCCCGATCACGCTCGAAGTCACCAAGGAAGCGGTGCGCCGCCTGCGCCCGAAGCTGACCCGCGAGGAGGGCCACGACCTCGTGCTGAAAGCCTATATGAGCGAGGATTTCCGCGAGGGCATGGATGCGTTCCTGACCAAGCGCAAGCCAAACTGGCAGGGCAAGTAAGCGGATTGCACGGCGGAACGCTCTTTCATCACCTCTCCCGCGCAAGCGGGGCGAGGTGAAGCGCGACCTACCAAAGTCGTCTTGTGCATGCCGCTCGCATGCTTGAAGTCACGTCCGATAAGCCGCACACTACCGACCATCAACGGGCCGTTTGAGCCCGGGTTAACGAGCCAGGGAAGAGATGATGTCCAAGTTGATCAGGGCCACAGCCGCGCTTTCCGCGGTTCTGTTGAGTGCATCCATGACGCCGGTATCGGCCGCGTGGGAGCCGACCAAGCCGGTGGAAATCGTCGTTGCGGCGGGCGCCGGCGGCGCTTCCGACCAGATGGCGCGCATGATGCAAGCCGCGATCCAGAAGAACAATCTGATGAAGGCCCCGGTGATCGTGTCGCTGAAGGGCGGCGCGTCCGGTGCCGAAGCGCTGATCTACATGAAGTCCAGCGAGGGCGACGCTAACAAGGTGATGGTGGCGTACTCGCTGATCTACATGCTGCCGCTGTCTGCCAAGATTCCGTTCAACTGGCGCGACCTCACGCCGGTGGCGGTGGTGGCCATGGACCAGTTCGTGCTGTGGGACAATGCGGCCGGCGCCAAGAGCGTCAAGGAATTCATCGCAGCGGCCAAGGCCGCGCCGTCGCCATTCAAGATGGGCGGCACCGGCTCGAAGCGCGAGGACCATGTGCTCACCGTGTTCATGGAAAAGCGCACCGGCGCGAAATTCTCATATTTGCCGTACAAGTCCGGCGGCGAGGCGGCAACGCAACTGGTCGGCAACCACACCGAAGCCAACGTCAACAATCCCTCCGAAAATCTCGAAGTCTGGCGCGCCGGCCAGGTCCGCGCGCTCTGCGTATTCGACAAGGAGCGCATCGGCTACACCACCAAGGTCACCGAGACGCAGTCGTGGGCCGATATCCCGACCTGCAAGGAAGAGGGCCTCGACGTGCAGTATCTGATGCTGCGCGCGATGTTCCTGCCCGGCAAGGTGACGCCGGAGCAGCAGGCGTTCTATGTCGACCTGTTCGAGAAGGTGACCAAGACCGCCGAATACAAGGACTACATGGAGAAGCAGGCGCTCAAGCCGATCTTCCTGAAGGGCGACGCGATGCTCAAATTCCTCGAAGAGGATGACGCGCTCAACAAGTCGCTGATGACCGAAGCAGGGTTCGTCGCGAAGTAGCGATGTGATCTTCCTTCCCCTCTCCCACAAGCAAAGCGAAGCTTTGCGCAGGCGGGAGAGGGTGGATCGAAGCCCCGCGACTTGTCCGCCGTAGTTCGCAGAGCGAAGGCGGGACCGGGGTTCGAGACAGGAGAGGGGCTCTTTCTCTTTCGAACTTGCGGCACCCCTCTCCCGTCCGCGCTACGCGCGGCCACCCTCGCCCGCCTATCGAAGCTTCGCTTCGCGCGGTGGAGAGGGAAAGATCAAAGCTCTGCTCCTTCTGAAATCAAAACAGAAACATCTCATGTCCAATACCGACCTCGAAATCATCGTCGACGATCCCACCGCGCCCGAGCCGGATTCCCCCGCCGTCTGCAGCACGCGCACCGTCGAGATCGTCGTCTCGTTGTTGCTGCTGGCGCTGGCCGTGACGCTCGGCATCGATAATTACGCCACCGGCATCTCATGGGACGACACCGGCCCGCAGCCCGGCTACTTCCCGTTCTATCTTTCGGTGATCCTGGGCCTCGCCAGCCTGTTCGGCCTCATTACCACGCTGCTGGCGCGCGCGCCGTCGGACACCTTTGTCACCCGCGCGCAATTGCGCCGCGTGCTGCTGGTGTTCCTGCCGACCGCCGCGTTCTGCCTGGCGATGCAGGTTCTCGGGCTCTATGTCGCGAGCTTCCTGTTGATCTCCGGCTTCATGCGCTTCGTCGGCAAGATCGCGTGGTGGAAGTCGCTGCTCACCGCTTTCGTCTTTACCGCGATCATGTTCGTGACCTTCGACATCGCCTTCGACGTCATCATGCCGAAGGGCCCGCTCGAAGCGGCCTTCGGCCGCTAGGATCGATCTGATGGAAGCTTTTGGATTGCTGCTGCACGGCTTCGCCGTGCTGATGACGTGGAAGATCATGGCGCTGATGGTGATCGGCCTGGTGCTCGGCATCTTCGTCGGCGTGCTGCCGGGGCTGGGCGGCCCGAACGGCGTCGCCATCCTGCTGCCGCTGACCTTCACGATGGACCCGACCTCGGCGATCGTGATGCTGTCCTGCATTTACTGGGGCGCGCTGTTCGGCGGCGCCATCACCTCGATCCTGTTCAATATTCCGGGCGAGGCGTGGTCGGTGGCCACCACCTTCGATGGCTATCCGATGGCGCAGCAGGGCAGGGCGGCGGAAGCGCTCACCGCGGCTTTCACCTCGTCCTTCATCGGCTCACTGGTCGCGGTGCTGCTGATCACCTTCCTCGCGCCGATGATCTCTTCCTTCGCGCTGAAATTCGGCCCACCGGAATTCTTCGCCGTCTACCTGTTGACCTTCTGCTCGTTCGTTGGCCTCGGCCGCGAGGCCAAGCACAAGACCGTCATCTCGATGGCGCTGGGCCTCCTGATCGCCGGCATCGGTATGGACACCGTTTCGGGCACGCTGCGCATGACCTTCGGCTCCAACGAGCTCTTGCGCGGCATCAACTTCCTGGTGGCGGTAATCGGCCTGTTCGGCATCAGCGAGATCCTGCTGACCATGGAAGAACGCCTGGCCTTGCGCGGCCATGCCGCCAAGATCAGCCTGCGCACCGTCATCAACGTCTGGAAGGACCTGCCGAAATACTGGATGACGCTGCTGCGCTCCTCGGTGATCGGCTGCTGGCTCGGCATCACGCCGGGCGGCGCGATTGCGGCTTCGTTCATGGGCTACAACCTCGCCAAGCGTTTCTCCAAGGACCCGGAAAGCTTCGGCAAGGGCCGCATCGAAGGCGTGTTCGCCCCGGAGACCGCGGCGCACGCCTCGGGTACCGCGGCGCTGCTGCCGATGCTGGCGCTGGGAATTCCCGGCTCCGGCACCGCCGCGATCCTGCTCGGCGGATTGATGGTATGGGGGCTCAATCCCGGGCCGCTACTGTTCGTCGAGCACAAGGATTTCGTCTGGGGCCTGATCGCCTCGATGTATCTCGGCAATGTCGTCGGCCTCGTCATCGTGCTGACCACGGTTCCCATCTTCGCCTCGATCCTGCGGGTGCCGTTTGCCGCGGTCGCGCCAATGATCGTGGTGTCCTGCGCGATCGGCGCCTATGCGATCCAGAACGCGATGTTCGACATCTGGCTGATGCTCGGCTTCGGCGTGGTCGGCTACATCTTCAAGAAGATCGGCATACCCTTGGCGCCGTTCACGCTGGCTTTGGTGCTCGGCAACCGCGCCGAAGACGCGTTCCGGCTGTCGATGATCGGCTCCGGAGGCAGCGTCGGCGTGTTCTGGTCGAACGGGCTGGTCGGCACCATCACCACCATCGCCATTACTCTGCTGTTCTGGCCGCTGATCGACCGCGCCTTCGCCGGCATCGGTCGCCTGATGCGGCCGACGCCAGCATCCGCCTGATCCGTCCCGCATCGGACGAGACCTTTGGACGCCCGTCAGAGGTCGAAATAGGTCTTGGTATAGGGATGGGCGCGCTAGTCGTACCGTTGCATCCAGATCAGGTCCCGGTGCTGGCTGTCCGGCGTCAGCGTCGGCTGCCCCGGCAAGGTCACCTGATAGGCCAGCGCCACGTAATGGGTCCCGTATCCCGGTTCTGAAAAGCGGTTGGCCGGATACATCTGCTCGAAGATACCGGCGAACCTGGCCTGCTCGACGGAGAGGTCAAGGGCTATCTCCTCGCTGGCAATGCGGGCGAAAGCGGTCGCAATGGTCTCGTCCTTGCGAATGCAGCCGCCCGGCACGAAATAGGTACCCCGCGCCGGCTCATTGTTGCGCATTCCCAACAGCAAATATCTGAGTTCGTCGCGGATCAAAAGATCAATTGAAATCAGCGGCGAATAGCGGACAATCGGTCGGAATTGCTCGTCGGATAAAGGTGTCGGCATAACTTCCAGTTGTGTAGTTGGCGGCGTCGTCAAATGGTCTGCTGTCTGGCATCGCGACTGGCTAGAATTGGCCGAATGATACCACGATTGCCGTCCGCGTCCGTCCGGCAACGCTGGGCCATCTTGCAATCTCTGGTATTTGTGATATAAAAGTGTTTCCCTAAAGCGAGTTGCTGTGTAGCACGGAAGTGCCGAGCGATGAGTGCTATGGTTGATTTCCTGGGTTGGCTTATTGCGCCGCTGTGCATCTTGTCAGCGGTCTGGGGCGGCCTCACCTTCGCGGTCAGGAACGATGATCCCATGCCTTGGTCCGCAAGCGCCGCGCTGATCTCTTCGATCACTTGTTACATCGCCGTCTATGCGTTCCTGACGTAACGAACGACTGTATTTGGCGTTCATTCCTCATGTGGATAGACCGCCGCCGGACTAAATCACCTTGGCGCGGCGTAGCTCCGCGACTTCGAGCTGGCTAAAGCCAAATTCCAAGAGCACTTCGTCAGTCTGTTCGCCGAGCTCCGGCGGCCGCGCCGCCATGCGGCTCGGCGTGCGCGACAGGGTGAAGGGTTGAGCGACAAGGCGGATGTTGCGACCGTCGTCGGTCGGCACGTCCTGCGCGATCCCGAGATGCTTGACCTGTTCGTCGGCAAACATCTGGTCGACAGAGTAGATCGGGCCGCACGGCACGCCGGCGGCGTTCAGTTCGGTGACCCACTCGTCGGTACTGCGCGTTTCGGTCAGGCGGGAGATTTCAGCGTTGAGCGCGTCGCGGTTTTTCGACCGCGCCGGACCGGTAGCGTAGTCGGGATGGCTCACCAGTTCGGGCGCGCCGATCGCCTGCGCGCAGCGTTCCCAGATCTTGCCGCCGGTGGTGGCGATGTTGATGTAGCCGTCCGATGTTTTGAACACGCCGGTGGGGATGCTGGTGGGATGGTTGTTGCCGGCCTGCTGCGGCACGTCCTGTTCCATCAGCCAGCGCGCGGCCTGGAAATCCAGCATGAAGATCTGCGCCTGCAGCAGCGACGTCTGCACCCACTGGCCCTGTCCGGAAACATCGCGTTCCAGCAGCGCCGTCAAAATGCCCATCGCGCAGAACAGGCCAGCGGTGAGATCCGCCACCGGGATGCCGACCCGCATCGGGCCCTGTCCGGGAGCTCCGGTGATCGACATCAGCCCGCCCATGCCCTGGGCGATCTGATCGAAGCCCGGTCGCTTGTGATAGGGGCCATCCTGGCCGAAGCCGGAAATGCTGCCATAGACGATGCCGGGATTGATCGCGCGCAGGCTCTCGTAATCGATGCCGAGGCGATCCTTGACGTCGGGCCGGAAGTTTTCGACGACGACATCGGCCTTGGCGGCAAGTCGCTTGAAGACGGCGAGACCTTGCGGGTCTTTCAGGTTCAGCGTCATCGCCCGCTTGTTGCGATGCAGGTTCTGGAAATCCGATCCCTGCCGCGGCCCGCCGGGCTGCTCGCCGCCGGCATCGTCGGACAGCGCGTCGATCTTGATGACATTGGCGCCCCAGTCAGCGAATTGCCGCACGGCGGTGGGACCCGACCGGATCCGTGTCAGGTCGAGCACGGTGAAGCGGGACAAGGCCTGGGATGCGCGCGGGAAGGGCATTGATGGCTCCGAGGCGATTGGAGATTGAAGGAAGGTGGTGACGCAAGCGTCCCGCTAATCTTCGCGCAAAGTCGGCCCCCTGTCATGTGCGGCGTCTCGAAAGACGCGACGGGGCGCTGTGGGTGTCAGCGGCTGGGCTGCAGCAATTGCAGAAAATGACGTTTACGCTTGAGACTGGCCTAACAGCGACCTTGACGCACGTCCTTGCCGACCAGAACGAGGGCCGGAACCGGCGCAGATCGCTTATGTCGGGGCGTGAGCGTTGATTGCAAACGCGAAGCGGCCGATTTCATCAAGCTCACGAGAAGTCTGTGAAAGAGGTCGCCAAGATCGTCGGCATTCCGGAAAACACCTTGAAGAGGCGGCTGTTCTATGCGCGCATGAGTTGGCCTATCTGCTTAGGGCAGGCAGTATGGAGCAAGGCTGGCCATGATGGCAATCAGGAATAAGTCCAAGGACGCGCAGCCCGGTGAGATCGAGGCGTTGCGGCCTTGGCCCGCCGCCGGTGCGCTGAGCGCCCGAGACACCCGCCGCGTCGACGAGGCACTGACTGCGGATCCGGACCTCCGCCCGCCAGTACGAAGCCATCCAAGAGGAATGTGCTGAGACCATCCGGCTCGACGAGAGCCTCGGTGCGCCGTCCTCGCGAGCGCTACAGAAATTGTTTGCTGCGATCGACGCCGAACCGGCGCTCGCCGGTGCGGCTTCGCCGCCCATTTCCAGGCGGCTGGCCGAATTTTTCGCCGGCCTGTCGCCGCTAACGCTAATGGCGTTGGCGGTGGTCGGCGCGCTCGCGCTGCTGCTGCAGGCCGGCGTGATCGGCAGCATATTGATGCTCGCGACGCTGCCGGTCTACCCATTTTCAAGTACTTCAAGCCGAAAGTGCTATCGCTCTCTCGATAAGAGCGCTCAGGGCCCGGCCTAGCCGTAGGACAACATGGCCATGAGCACGCCCGCGGCGGCTATCCCCAGCAAGGTAGTCGCACATAGTCCAATCAACAGTTTTTGCAGAATATACATTGGCCATCCCCAGGCTGTTCAATTCTGCCCTCGCATTTGATACATCACAAGACTTGCATCGCCCCCCAATCGGGTTTCGCGGTCGCTTCCGGATGGAGAATGAATGGCGAACCTCGCTACCCTCCGGGCCGCGCACGCTGCATGAATGCCGACCACACCGCGGCTTTGAATCCACGCCGGTGATTAAGCGGGCTCATTGCCGCCAAGGCCCGCATTTAACGGATAGTAGCCCGCACCGGCGTGCCGTGGCTCATCGTCGCGGTCATCAAAAAGCGACAGTTTGGCGGTGATCCAAAATGGTTGGAGAGTATGGCGCAGCGGCAGCCCTGGAGCATGGAATTGAGCGTCATGGCCCCCTTGTTGCGATGCAGCTTCTGGAAGTCCGATCCCTGCCGCGGTCCGCGGGGCTGCTCGCCGCCGGCGTCATCGGTTAAGGCATCGATCTTGACGGCATCGGCGCCCCAGTACGACTATCGCCGACCGGCCGCCGCGCTACTGGAGAAAGCTGTCGCGATCGTCCGTAATCGGCTGCTGGCTCGGTGTTACTCCGAGTGGGGCCATCGCAGCGTTGAACACGGGCTATGATCTGGCAGAGCGCTTCTCCTAGGATTCCGAGAGTTTCGGCAATGGAAGCATCAAGCGTGTGATTGCACCGGAGACAGCGGCGCATCCCTCGGGCACCGCGGCGCTGCTGCCGATGCTGGCGCTCGGCATTCCCCGCTCCAGCACCGCGGCGATTCTTCTGGGCGGGCTGATCGTCTAGGGCCTCAACCCCGGTTCGCTGTTGTTCGCCAAGCACAAGGATTTTGTCTGGGGCCTGATCGCCTCGATGTATCTCGGCAATGTCGTCGGCTCGTCATCGTGCTGACGAAGGTGCCGATTTTCGCCTCCATCCTGCAGGTGCCGTTTGCCGCGGTGGCGCCGATGATCGTGGTGTCCTGCGCGATCGGCGCCTATGCGATCCAGAACGCGATGTTCGACATCTGGCTGATGCTCGGCTTCGGCGTGGTCGGCTATATCTTCAAGAAGATCGGGATACCGCTGGCGCCGTTCACCCTGGCGCTGGTGCTCGGCAATCGCGCCGAGGACGCGTTCCGGCTGTCCATGATCGGCTCCGGCGGCAGCGTCGGCGTGTTCTGGTCGAATGGCTTGGTCGGCACCATCACCACGATCGCCATCACGTTGCTGTTCTGGCCGGTGGTCGACCGTCTGTTCGCCGGAGTAGGCCGGATGATGCGGCCGGCGAGGGCCGTGGGATAATCGTAGGTGGGCAAAGCCTCGTCGCGCAACGCGCGGCGGAGCGTGCCCACCGTCAAGCCATGACGCTCGGCGGTGGGTACGGCGCAGGGGCGCCTTTGCCCATCCTACGCGCTCTGCTAACACCACCTTGGCTTCGCGCAGCGCCGCGATTTCGTCGGCGCTGAAGCCGAATTCGGCCAACACCTCCTCGGTCTGTTCGCCGACTTCCGGCGGTCGTGCGGCCATGGTGGCTGGGCGTTCGCGACAGCGTGAACGGCTGTCCGACCAGACGGATATTGCGTCCCTCGTCGTTGGGAACATCTTGCGCGATGCCGAGGTGCTTGACCTGCTCGTCGGCGAACATCTGTTCCACCGAATAGATTGGCCCGCACGGCACGCCGGCGGCGTTCAACTCGTTGACCCATTCATCGGTGGAGCGCTTTTCCGTGCGTGCGCTGATATCGGCATTGAGCGCGTCGCGGTTTTTCGAGCGCGCCGGGCCGGTGGCGTAAACGGGGTGGGTCACCAATTCCGGCGCGCCGATCGCCTGCGCGCAGCGTTCCCAGATCCTGCCGCCGGTGGTGGCGATGTTGATGTAGCCGTCGGAGGTCTTTGAAAACGCCGGTCGGGATGCTGGTCGGGTGGTTGTTGCCGGCCTGCTGCGGGATGTCCTGCTTCATCAGCCAGCGCGCGGCCTGGAAATCCAGCATGAAGATTTGGGCTTGTAGCAGCGAGGTCTGCACCCACTGGCCCTGGCCGGAGACATCGCGCTCCAGCAACGCTGTCAGAATGCCCATGGCGCAGAACAGTCCGGCGGTGAGGTCGGCGACGGGAATGCCAATCCGCATCGGGCCCTCGCCCGGGGCGCCGGTGATCGACATCAGACCGCCCATGCCCTGGGTGATCTGATCGAAGCCGGGCCGCTTGTAATAGGTGCCGTCCTGGCCGAAGCCGGAAATGCTGCCGTAAACGATGCCGGGATTGATCGCCCGCAGGCTCTCATAGTCGATGCCGAGCCGGTCCTTGACGTCCGACCGGAAGTTCTCGACCACCACGTCCGCCTTCGCCGCGAGCCGCTTGAACACGGCTAGCCCCTGTGGGTTATTCAGGTTCAGCGTCATCGCCCGCTTGTTGCGGTGCAGGTTCTGGAAATCCGGCCCCTGCCGCGGCCCGCCCGGCTGCTCGCCGCCGGCGTCGTCCGTCAGCGCGTCGATCTTGATGACATTGGCGCCCCAGTCAGCGAATTGCCGCACGGCCGTGGGACCGGACCGGATCCGGGTCAGGTCGAGCACGGTGAAGCGGGACAGGGCCTGGGAAGCGCGCGGGAAGGGCATTGATGGCTCCGAGGGGATGGGAGATTGACGGAAGGTGGTGACGCAAGCGTCCCGCTAATCTTCGCGCAAAGTCGGCCCCCTGTCATGTGGGGCGTCTCGAACGACGCGACAGGGCGCTCTGAGTGTCAGCGGCTAGGCTGCAGCAATTGCAAAAATAACGTTTACGCTGGAGACTGGCCTAACAGCGAACTTGACGCACGTCCTTGCCGACCAGAACGAGGGCCGGAACCGGCGCAGATCGCTTAGGTCGGGGCGTGAGCGTTGGTTGCAAACGCGAAGCGGCCGATTTCATCAAGCGGAGTGCCAGCCTGAGCGGAGCGGTCAGACGCCATGACGTGCTTGTCTGGTAAGCGTTTATCGAAGCGGTAAGCCGCTGCACTTCCTGCCCGTTGATAACCGCGTTGCCGAGCTGTTCATACGCGTCGCGGACCGAATTCGACAAGTCGCCGAGTTCTGTAAGCTCAAAAAGCTGCTGAAGCTGAACGGGCAAATCCGAACCGACGCTCAATACCCCCAACCCGTGCGCGTGCTTGAATTCGAAGTGGGGGTAATCTGCGGCTAGCTCGTTCCAGAAACGGCTGACACCAAAGCTGGCCTCGTTGGTGTCGTGGAACAGGACGACCGCCCGCTTCGACAGTTTCGGCTTCCAGTTCTCAAAATCGCTGCGCACGTCTTCGTAGCGGTGACGACCGTCGATATGCAGAAGATCAATCGATCCATCCGCAAACTGCGGCTGCGCCGCATCGAAGGTTGAGCGGATCAGCCGCGACGTCGATGCGTAGGGCTGACGGTGAACCAGCAGATTGTCGTAGACAGACTCCTCGTAGAAGCCGGCATGCTCGTCACCTTTCCAAGTATCGATTCCAATGCACTGGCAATCGCTGCCCATCTTTTTTACGGCTTGGCAGAAAACCAAGAAGGAGAAGCCGCAATGCACGCCCAGTTCCACGATGTTGCGGGGCTTCAAGACGTTGACCAGCCAGTACGCAAAAGGCGCGTGGCCAACCCATGCGGATGGCACGCAGTGCTGCGGGGTCCAAAATGAGGACGCGCGCAAGAAGTCCTGCACCGCGATTTCGGGAAATTCACGAACTATCATGTTCATAGCCACGTTCTTCCTACCATCGATCGCGAAGCATCAGCTTCTTCCACTACGTCCCCCCAGCGAGATCAGGTGGTAAGGATCGCATTCAACCGTTAACGAGTGGTTAACCATAATCACATGCATCAGAGTCCCCGAACACGTGCGGTCGTTCAGTCTGATAATTTGAATAATTGTTTGAATTATGATGGTTATTTTCTGTATGAGTCTGGGAGGAGGGGCTGCCGCCAGTAAGGTATTCAGTGGTCCCCCGCTAAGGTTGCACCGAATTTTCTCCTCGATTAAGAAATTCGTCAGACGACAGCCGGTCGCGTTTTGACTTGCCGAGCCATCCTGAAAGCACGCAGCGTATGATCGAACCGGTCAAAATGCAGGACATGGTCGTAGGCGGCACAGGCATCGTTGGCGGATACATCGTCGAGCAACTTGTGAAAGCGGGCCGGCGACCGATCGTGTTGTCTCGTTCGCCACGTAGCGGCGTCGGCGTCGATTGGGTGCAAGGCGATCTTGCCGCCGCCGATGCGTTACAACTGCCGCCGGTTGAGACGCTTTACTGCACTGCAGAGATCGGCCTGCTGGCCGACGCGCTGCCCTGTATCTACCAGCCGTCGATGAAGCGCGTGGTAGCATTTACATCCACCAGCATCGTCACCAAGCTCGAATCGGAGATTGCTTCCGAGCGTGAACTCTTGCGCCGCCTCGCCGACGGCGAACGGCGCCTCATTGCCGCCTGCGAACAGCGTTGTATCAGCTGGACGATTCTGCGGCCAACGCTAATCTATGCTGAGGGCAGGGACGGCAACGTGTCACGGCTGGCGCGGCTGATCAGCAGGTTCGGCGTACTGCCGCTGATGGGTAGCGGCGTCGGCCTGCGCCAGCCGGTGCATGCGGAGGATCTAGCGATCGGCGCGATCCAGGCCGCGGCAAGTGGAGCGGCCGCCGACCGAACCTATTCGCTGCCCGGCGGCGAGACGCTGAGCTACCGCGAGATGGCGGGCCGGGTGTTCGATGCCCTTGGCCTACCGCGGCGGATCATCGCTGCGCCGCCCTGGATGTGGCGGATCGCCTTTGCCGCCGCCAAGCCGTTCTTCCCCCAAGCAAATGTGGCGATGGGCAACCGCATGGCCAAGGACATGGTGTTCGATGCCACGCCTGCGGCGGCAGATTTCGGCTGGGCGCCGCGCGTGTTTCGTCCTGATTTCCGGACCTCGAAAGCATCCGCCGTCAGCGGCTAATTTCCTGTCGCCGGAAAATGGTCTAGACACCGCCGATCGGTGGCCATTAGCAGCCGCAGCAGCCTTCATCATCAGCAGGACGGTCTCGCATTGCCTTCCCTTCCTCCCAAAATCATCATTCTGCTCGCCACCCGGAACGGCGCTGAATTCCTGCAATCGCAACTCGACTCGTTTCGCGTGCAGACCTACGCCCATTGGGAACTGCTGGTGTCCGATGATGGCTCGACCGACGCCACGATCGAGATCGTCAACCGCTTCGCCGGCAGCGTTCCGCAGCGCGTGGTGATCGTGCCCGGACCGCAAAAGGGCTTCTGGCAGAATTTCGTCGCGCTGGTGCGCAGCGAGTCGCTCGACGGTGACCTGTTCGCCTACAGCGATCAAGATGACATCTGGTTTCCCGAAAAGCTGGCAAAGGCCGTCGACTGGTTTGCGCAGCGCGTCGTGCCATCGCCGGCGCTGTATTTCTCGCGCACCGAACTGATGCATGGCGACAGCACGCCCGCGGGCTATGCGCCGTTGTTCGTGCGCCCGCCGAGCTTTCGGAATGCGCTGGTGCAGAACATCGGTGGCGGCAATACCATGGTATTCAACCGCAGCGCTCGGGAAGCGTTGCTCGCGACGCCGGTCGATGCCGAACTGGTATCCCACGATTGGTGGACCTACCAGGTGGTGACTGGCATCGGCGGCGAGGCTTTTTATGATCCGTGGCCAAGCTTGAAGTACCGGCAGCACCGCCAGAACATCGTGGGCGCCAATATTGGCTGGCGCGCCCGCATGGTGCGCCTGAAGGCATTCGCCAATGGCCGAGTAGTGTCGTGGAACGATCTCAACCTGAGCTTTCTCCATCGGATACGCGATGCGTTGACTCCGGAGAATGCGAGCGTGGTCGATCTCTACGCCAAGGCCCGTCGTGCAGCCTGGCCGATGCGGCTGTGGCTGATCTGGAAGTCCGGCGTATATCGCCAAAGCCTGGTGGAAAATATCGGGCTGTCGGTCGGCGCGCTGTTCGGCAAAATCTAGGCAGCTTTGCTTTCACCGCGCCAAATGGCGTGAGATCATGCTGACGTCATAGCTGCTGCGCTCGGAAATCAACTCCTGCCAGCGCGAGGTGCCCGGCACGCCGTTCGGGTTCGAGGTTAACAGGTCGCGCTTGATAAATGGGCAAGCGTAGTCAGTGATCAGCACATCCCAAAAAAACTGGGTTGGATTGACGACGCCGTCTTTCATGATCTGCGCCCGAAACCGCTCGAAGGCGGCGTGCCCGACGTCCGGAGTGGCCTGGTGTGCGAGCCGCGCTTGGGCGATCTCGGCGACAGCGCCGTAAGGCGCCAGCACGCCGACCTTCAACTGCGCGTCCTGCAGAACCTGCGTCAGTTTAACTTCGGCGTTTCGAATTACCCACATCCGATGATTGATATACAGCAGGCGACGCCAGAAATGCCTGAAGGCCGTCGATCGAAGCGCGTTCGGCATGAACACCATGAAGAACGTCTGGATATGGTAGCGGTTCTCGAAACTGTCGGCGATGCCCCAGAAATCTGTGGTTGCAATGTCGATTTTGGCCAGCGTGTCGCGCAGGTTCCAGAACGGGCCGTAAACGCTGTCGTTCATCAGGATCAAGCTATCGAGCCGGTCGAGATCGGGGATCGACGCAATGCCATCCCTATAGGCGCCGAAGTCGTAGCCGATATTGAAGCGCCAGATCAGCTCCTTGCAGAATGGTTGCACGCGCGCGCGGCTTTCGGCGGGCAGGTAGGGCGCGTTCGAGACGAAGGTTACCCGGTAGCCGGCGCCAACCAGTTCGCACAATTGATGTACGACGTAGTCGTGCACGATTCCGGCTTTGTCGAAATGTACGAAAACAGCTGCGTGGAGGGCGTCGCGTAGCGGGTCATCGCCTCCAATCCGTTCGCGGACGTAATTTCCGCGCCGGCCGAATTTCCCGAACAAGCCGATCGCCCAATCCTGGATCGGCAAATATAGCCGGCGCCCGGCGCGAACGACGTCCTTTAGACGATCCATCGCGCTGCTGTCTCCGGATTAAACCACGCCCGCTTGGGCAGAATAGGCGTCCAGCACGTCGTCGATCGGGCCGGATGCCCTGATCTGCCCCTGGTCCATCCAGATTCCCTGATTGCAGAATTTGCGACAGGTCTCGATGCTGTGGGAGGCCAGCACCATGATACTGGCCTTTTCAACGAAGGATTGTACGCGGTGCTGAGCCTTGCTCAGGAAGCTGGCATCGCCGGCCATGATCCATTCGTCCATCAACAGAATTTCAGGCGCGAAGCAGGTCGCTACTGCAAAGGTCAGCCGTGTCATCATGCCCGACGAATAGGTGCGCACGGGAACGTCGAGATAGTCGCCAAGCGCGGTGAACTCGGCGATATCCGCCATCCGCTCTTCGATTTCCTCGCGCGACAGGCCTAGAATCATGCCGCGCAGCCGGATGTTGTCGTAGCCGCTGATCTCGTTGTCGATGCCGAGGCTGATATCGAACATCGGCGAGATCCGGCCGCGGCTTTCCACCGTACCGGTGACGGGCTCATAGACGCCGGCCATCACGCGCAGCAGAGTTGTCTTGCCGGCGCCGTTGGAGCCTATCAGCGCGACCCGGTCGCCGGCGACGAACTGCAGTGAGACGTCGCGCAGGGCCTGCACGATGATGCGATGGCTGGCGTCCGCCGCCATATGGCCGCCGGAGCCGCGAAACAGCAGGCTCTTCTTTAGCGACCGCGAACCGCCGTGATAGATCGGAAAAGAAACGTTGACGTTGCGAAGCGTCAGTTCGGCATTCATGACGGGGACCGATTTAGGAGCGTTCATGATCAGACCCAATAGGCGATGCGGGCGCGGAAGCGCGCGAAAAATGCGCTCGCGATGGCCAGATTGATCAGAGTGATCAGAAGCACGGCAAGATAGTGTTTCGAAGTGGGCATCTGGCCCAGGAGCGGCGCACGGACTATCTCGATAAGATGATAAAATGGGTTTAGGTCGGCAAGATAGGCGCGGCTCTGCAGCAGTTCGGGCTTCCAGAAGATCGGCGTGACAAAGAACACGATCTGCACGACGGAAACGACGACTTGCGGGACATCGCGGAAACGGGCCGAGATGATGCCGATGTAGAGATTGGCCAGCGCGCCGTTGATCAGCACAAGTATTAGACCCGGAATGGCCAGTAGCATCACCGCGCCGGGCCAGAACTGGAAATAGAGCAACACGCCAAAATAGATCACGAAGTTGTGGGCGAAGATAACGAACTTGCTCCAGGTCGAGCGGTAGACGTAGACAGAATAGGGTAGCCGGATCTGCTTGATGTAGGATTCGGAGCCGGTAAACAGCGTGCCGCCGTCCGACAGAAACCCGGACAATAGATTCCAGACGAGCAGGCCTACACATAGGAACGGCAAGAACTCGCGGATCTCCATCTTGAACAGTTCAGCGTAAAGCACGCCGAGCGCAATCACCATTATCGCCATGCTCGCCGTCAACCAGAACGGCCCTAGGATCGAGCGCCGGTAACGCTGCAGAATATCGTTCCAGCCCAGCGTGACCCATAGCCGCCACAGGGACAGGCCCTCCATGGCGTCGGACCACGCGACCGCGGCAACGTTGCGCGGCTTGCGCGCGGCAGTCTGGTCGAAAAAATTGCTGTCGAGGCTGGTTTTCAACGGGAACTCGTTCTTATCGGGAGGCCGCCTTTGGGATGCCGCAACCACCTGCGGCGCCTCAACCGGCGTTTCATAAGGGCAAAGGAACATCCTATCCGGACGATGGTGTCAACGCTGGTTTACGTGGGTTCCACCCATGCAAACCGCGAGGGGCGCGCCGCGGCCACTGAACGCCGCCTGCCGAAGCCGATGACTTGGTCGCGGCCTTTCCCGATCGCAGGCTGTCGTTCAGCTAGTGTTTCCATGGCTTTTGGACGCGAGGCGGGTGTGCTAGCGCGGGTCTGACGGTCTGGAGGGATAGATTCGGGTTAAAGAAGCGGTCCGAAGCCAAACGTTGTCCCCACCGGGTGCGCATGAAATGTGCCTCGCGCTGAAAGCGCGCAAGTTTTTCTCCCTCCAGATCAGAGCCCCGAGATTTCGACTCGTGATGGTTAAGGACGGCGTACGGCGTCCAAATGATGCGATATCCAGCCTCCTGCACACGCAGGCAAAGATCGACATCGTTAAAGGCGACCCGCAAGTTGTGGGCATCCAGGCCACCCACTTCCTCGTATATCGATCTGCGCATCAGCAGGCAGGCGCCGGTCACGCAACTGACATCTTGCGCCAACGCAAGCCGCGCGAATCGGCCAGGCTCGTCGCCCGGAAATCCGACGCAGCGATGACCGGCAACGCCGCCGAGACCTATAATAACGCCGGCATGCTGCAACGACCCGTCCGGATAAAGCAGCTTCGGTCCGACGATTCCAACCTCTGGATCGGCAAAGTACCGCACCATTTCTTTGAGCCACCCTACGTCGAGCATGGAAATGTCGTTGTTGAGCAGCAGTACTAGCTCACCGGTCGAAATGGCGACGGCCTTATTGTTGATTTCAGAATAGTTGAAGGCGCCTTTGCATTCGATGATTTGGACGCCTTGCTCCTTGAGCTTCGCCAGATAAGTCAGGGTTTCTGGAAGCGTGCTTTCGTTGTCGGCAATCACGATTTCCAGGCTTGGATAGTCAGTTTTCGTCCGTAGCCCATCGACGGCAATCTCCAGAACGTCGAGATGATCCCGCGTGGGAATGACAACGGATATTTTAGGCCAAGACTCCGGGTCGGGGCGGACCACTCGGTGAAACGAACCGCGGACGTCCTTGACCATAACCGAGACCCCGCGATCAGTAAAATGCTCGACGAGCGCCTGCCGCGCGGCGTCCGTTGCTTTTCCCAGATTTTGCGAAGACATCGTCCCCGCACCTTTGAAAATACGCCAGTGATAAAGAACGTGGGGGATATGAATGATCGGCGACGTCGTGGACGAGATCACCCGTAAAGCCAGGTCGTAGTCTTGGCTGCCTTCGAAGCCGAGGCGGAAGCCGCCGGCCTTCTCGATTGCCGATCGCTTATAGACGGTCAGATGATTCAGGTAATTCTGGCCATAAAACAGTTCCGGGCTCCAATCGGGTTTGAAATGCGGATCGCTTCGCTTTCCGGCGGCGCTAAGCTTGTCTTCGTCAGAGTAGAAAACATCGGATTTCGGATGGTGTTGAACGGCTTCCGCAATCATATAGAGTGCATGCTCGGACAATAAGTCGTCGTGATCCAGCAGGGCAACATAGTCGCCGGTTGCAAGCGCGAGCGCGGAGTTGCTGGCTGCGGATATGTGACCATTGCTTTCTCGATAGACACATTTGATGCGGCTGTCTTTCTGCATGTACTCGTCAAGCAGTTTCCGGACATGAGGCGCTTTAGACGCGTCGTCTGCAATGCAGAGCTCCCAATTCGGATAGATCTGTTGAACGACGCTTTCGATTGCCTCGCGGAGAATGGCGGCGGGCGTGTCATACACCGGCATTACCACTGATATCTTCGGAAGCGCTTCGAACCGGTCGATCTTGGTCCGAATTAAGGCGCGGTCGGCGTCGGACAGGGTATCGAAGTCCCGCACCCAATCAGGGTACTCTCCTGGTATAAGGTCGAGGCGAAGCTCTGGTATCGGCAAAAAGGAGGCCATTCGGGATCGTTGAACGTATCGCGATGCGCGGAGAACCACCCTGAGCGCGCCTTTGATGCGCAGCCTGACTCCGACGGGGAGTGTCGCGAACAGAGCTCTTATCAGATAGGTGAGGCGCCACGTAGTGGACCGCCGGATCTCGTCCAGTTCGCCGCTCAGCGCAGCGATTTTTGCGTGCGCATCTGCGAGCTCGCGCTTCAGCTGATCGTTGCTATTGAGCCCGTTGTCTTGGGTTTCGATGGGGTCGACAGTCTCGTTTTCGCGCTGGTTGGTGCCCTCGACGGGCTGCCGTATCCCGTATGGACGCGTCGCGGTCGTTTTTGCTGCTTCTACGGTCATTTTAGCTTATTGCTCTTCAAAAAACGGCGGCTGGATCCGGCAAGGCCAAACTATAGATGATGTTTAAGTTACAAAAGTTTAAAATGCTAAGGGCAGGCGAACATAAATTGATCTATCGGTCAATGGGTTACACTGTATAGATTGTCCGAGTAACTGGTTTTGCAACGGATCGCGAAGACCAGGGTCAGAGGGAGGCAAGTTGCGCGCTAGGCGTTTTGACCGTACATCCGGACGCCGAGCTTTTGAGCCTTGTCAATTTTACATTGGCTACTCGATCGCTTTTGGAGTTGCTAAGCCACTGTCGAGTCATGCGCCCGTGAAAAATCTGCTGGTTCCCGAATTGAGTTCGACAGCGAGAGACGCAGCAATTCTGCCGCTGGTTGTCGATCTCGACGGCACGTTTCTCAAGGTCGACAGCCTTTTTGAGACCTTTGCCTGCGGGCTGTTTGCCAATCCACTTCGGAGCTTGCTGGCCCTGGTCGAACTCCGAAACGGCATTGCCGCGTTTAAACAGCGGTTGACGCGCGTGGCTCAGCCGGATGTCGACAGTTTCCCTGTCCGCGAAGACCTCCTGGCCTATCTCGAGCAGGAAGCGCGTACGGGGCGCGAGGTCCATCTCGCCACCGCGGCCGACTTGGTCATTGCTCTTCGGGTTGCCGAGCGTTTTCCGATCTTCAAGAGCGTCAACGGCACGTCGGGCGACCTTAATCTGAAGGGGCAAAACAAGGCCGACCGGCTGCTGCAGCAGTTTCCCGGCGGCTTTGTCTATGCCGGTGACAGCCGTGCCGACCTACCGGTCTGGCGCAGCGCAAAAGCGGCCGTCGTGGTGTCGTCGGGCCGGTCGCAGGTTGGTGCCGTAGAGGCCGAAGGTATCAAAGTCGAGCGGTCGTTCAGCGACACGCCGCATTACCGCGCTGCCTGGCTGAAGGCCTTTCGGCCGCACCAATGGGCCAAAAACCTGATCGTGCTGGTGCCGGTCGCGCTGGGATGGCGCGACGTCACGCTCGAGGGGTTGCTCCGTACCCTCGTGATGGTTGGGCTGCTGTGCCTGGTTGCCTCGCTTACCTATCTCGTCAACGACATTGCCGATCTCTCGTCAGACCGCAAACATTGGTCGAAGCGCCGCCGCGGCTTCGCCTCCGGGGCAATTCCGGTCCGTGATGGCCTGCTGGCTGTCGGCGCCATCCTGCCGGTGGCGTGCATCGCCGCGCTGCTGGTCTCGCCGCCCGCCGGGCTGTGCCTGCTATTATACGTCGCCACGACGCTCGGCTATTCGTTCGGCTGGAAACGAATTCCGCTGTTCGATACCTTTATCATTGGCCTTTTATTCACCATCCGTATCCTGATCGGCATTGCCGCCGCAGATCTGGTGCCGTCGGCATGGCTGCTGACCTTTTCGATGTTCTTCTTCTTTTCGCTGGCGCTGGCTAAGCGCCATACCGAGATCCTGCGCGCCGCCGAACATGGCCTGCAGAAGCTGGAGGGGCGGGGATACCAGGCCGGCGACGAGAGCCTGACGCTCGCCTTCGGCAGCGCGGCTTCGATGGCGTCCATCATCATCGTGGTGCTGTACCTCGTCGAGGAGATTTTTGCCCGCCAGATCTACCACACGCCGGCCTGGCTTTGGGTGGCGCCGATCGCCATCTTCCTGTTCAGTTGCCGCATCTGGGTGCTATCGCACCGCGGCCGGATGACCGACGATCCAGTGGCTTTCGCGCTGCGCGACAATGTAAGCCTTGGCCTCGGCGTTCTGGTCGCCGCCGCCATCCTGTTGGCGTTATGAACGGTTTCGCCCCACGCGACGATATCATGCCGTGGAGCCGGACTCCGCGCACCCGGATGGAGGTGGCGCGCCCGGCGTTTCCGGACGAACTTGCCCCGTTGGCCATGCAGGGCGCCGATCTGCCGCGTGGGCTGCTGGCCGGCGGCCTGCAGCGTTCGTATGGCGACAGTTGCATCAACGACGGCGGCGCCCTGATCGAGATGACCGGCCTTGACCGCTTCATCTGTTTCGATCGGACCAGCGGGCTGCTGGAAGCTGAGGCCGGCGTCAGCCTGGCGGCGATCCTGAAGCTGGTGATTCCTGCCGGCTTCTTCCTGCCGGTTACGCCGGGGACCAAATTTGTCACCCTTGGCGGCGCCATCGCCAATGACGTGCACGGCAAGAACCACCATCGCGCCGGCACGTTTGGGCGTTGGATCCGCAGCCTCAGCCTGCTGCGCAGCGATGGCAGGGAGCATACTGTCAGCGACGACGACGCCTCCGGCTTGTTCGCGGCCACGATAGGCGGTCTCGGACTCACCGGAATCATCACCCGCGCCACTTTGCAATTGATGCCGATCGCAAGTTCGAACATGGCTGTGGAGACGATTCCGTTCGGCAACCTCGCCGAATTCTTCGCGCTGTCGGCGGTGAGCGACGCCAGCCACGATTACACGGTGGCGTGGATCGACTGCCTGGCCAAGGGCGACCTGCTCGGCCGCGGCATTTTCACCCGGGCGCGCCATGCCAGCGACGGCGTGTTGCGCGTCAAGCCGCCGGGCGGCCCGTCCATACCGATCGACGCCCCGGGCTTTTTGCTCAATCGGTTTTCGATTGCTGCATTTAACGAGGTCTATTTCCGCCTCGCCGGCCGGGCTCGGCAGTCTACCATGTCGTACGATCCGTTCTTTTATCCGCTTGACGCCATCGGCAACTGGAACAGGATGTACGGGCCCCGCGGCTTCTATCAGTATCAAAGTGTGGTCCCGCCAGAAGTGGCGGCAGAGGTCACGGCTGAGATGCTGCGGGCGATTTCCGACGCCAGACAGGGCTCGTTCCTCGCGGTACTGAAGACCTTCGGCGACATGACGTCGCCCGGTCTGCTGTCGTTTCCCCGGAGGGGCACCACGCTGGCGCTGGATTTCGCGAATCGGGGCGGGCCGACCCTGTGGCTGCTTGACAGACTCGACGCGATTGTCCGAGAAGCCGGTGGCCGACTTTACCCGGCCAAGGACGGCCGTTTGCCGCCAGCTATGTTCAGGGCTGGCCATCCCGCGCTGGATCAGTTCACAACGCACTTGGACCCTGGAATGTCGTCGACATTCTGGCGGCGGATGACCCCATGATAACATCACCCAATCCGCTCCGTGTACTGATCCTGGGCGCCGGTTCCGGGATCGCCCAGGCGACCGCCAGGCTGTATGCCGCCGAGGGCGCCACGGTCGGACTTGCAGGCCGTAACGTCGAGCGGCTGGCCGTCATCGCTGCCGACCTGAAGGCGCGCGGCGCTGCCGCGACCGAGAGTTTCGATGTCGATTTTACCGCCACCGATGCGGCCGCCACGCTGGCCGGCATGGTCGCGAAACTGGGCGGGCTGGATCACGTCATTCTCGCCTATGGCGTGCTCGGAGATCAGGCGCTTGCAGACCGCGATGAGGCCGCCGCGATGGCCATCATCGACGTTAATTTCCGCTCCGCCGCCGCTTGGACGCTGGCCGTTGCCAACCTGCTGGAACGCCAGGGAAAAGGATCGCTGGTCGTGCTGGGCTCGGTGGCCGGAGACCGCGGTCGACGCTCCAATTACGTCTACGGCGCCGCCAAGGCTGGCCTTGCCGTGCTGGTGCAGGGCATCAGCCATCGCTTCCGCGGCGTCGGTCCTCGCGCCGTTATCGTCAAGCCCGGGCCGACCGACACCGCCATGACCGCCGGCATGGCCAAGGGCGGCCCGATGTGGGTGACGCCCGAGGCGGTCGCGGCGGTCGTGCGCAAGGCCGCCGACAGCGGCGGCCCGGTGGTCTATGCGCCCGGCCGCTGGTGGCTGATCATGGCGATCATCCGTAATATTCCGGCCAGCATCTTCAACAAGATGAATTTCTAGGGCCATGCGAAAAATCATCATCACAGGCGCGGCGGGCCTGGTCGGCCAGAATCTGGTAGCTCGGCTCAAGGCGCGGGCGGATTTCGAGCTGGTGGGCATCGACAAACACACCGCCAACGTCGCGCTGTTCCGCGAAGCGCATCCCGAAGTGACGATGATCGAGGCAGATCTCGCCGTGCCCGGCGTGTGGGCGGAGTGCTTTGCTGGCGCTGATACGGTGGTGGTCAACCAGGCGCAGATCGGCGGATTGTTCATCGAGGAGTTCGTCGCCAACAACGTTACCGCCACCGAGCACATTCTGGCGGCCGCGCACGCTCACGCGGTGCCCTACGTGGTCGGGATCTCTTCCTCGGTAGTAAATTCCTCGGCCGATGATTTCTACACCCGCACCAAGACCGCGCAGGAAAAGCTGTTCGACGCCTGCAACATCCCGCACGTGACGCTGCGGCCGACGCTGATGTTCGGCTGGTTCGACCGCAAGCATCTCGGCTGGTTGCGCCGCTTTATGGACAAGGCTCCGGTGTTTCCCATCCCAGCCGACGGCAATTTCATGCGCCAGCCGCTCTATGTCGGCGATCTCGTCTCGATCATCGTGGCGTCCATCGAGCAGCGCAAAATCGGCACGTTCGACATTTCCGGGCTCGAGAAGATCTCCTATGGCGGCCTGATCGGCATGATCCATGACATCGTCAAGCCGCGGGCTCGCATCATCCATATTCCGTATGCGCTGTTCTGGGCACTGCTGTGGGTGTACGCGCTGGTCGACAAGCAGCCGCCGTTCACCACCGGGCAGCTCGAAGCGCTGGTGATTCCGGAGGTGTTTCCGGTGATCGACTGGCCCGGCGAATTCGGCGTCGCCTCGACGCCGCTGCGCCAGTCGCTGAGCGAAACTTACCTGCACCCCGACCATTCCAAGATCATTCTGTCCTTCTAGGAGTTTGCCATGAGCCGCATCGTTGTGTTGGGAGCAGGCCCCATGGGCCTCGCCGCCGCGCAGCGCGCGGTCACCTTGGGCCACGAGGTCGATCTGATAGAGGCGGACAGCAAGGCCGGCGGCATGGCTGCGCATTTCGATTTTTCCGGCGTCTCGATCGAGCGCTTCTATCACTTCGTGTGCAAGTCCGACGCGCCGACCTTTGAGCTGATGGCCGAACTCGGCATCGGCGACCGGATGCGCTGGGTCGATACGTCGATGGCGTATTACACCCACGGCAAGGTGCATAAATGGGGCGATCCCATATCGCTGCTGACATATCCGCATCTGACCCTGATGGAGAAGATCCGGACCGGGCTGCAGATGTTCCTGACCACGAAGTCGAGGAACTTCGACCGCATCGAGCATCTGACCTCGCGAAAATGGATCGAGGGCGGTTCCGGCGTGTCGGTCTACAACAAATTGTGGAAGCGGTTGCAGGAGCTGAAGTTCTACGAATATGCCGACGAGGTCGCGGCGTCGTGGATTGCGACCCGCATCAAGCGCATCGGTAACTCGCGAAAGTCGATCTTTCAGGAGCAGCTCGGCTATATCGACGGCGGCTCGGAGACCCTGGTAGAAGCCATCGTCGATGACATCCGCCGCCAGGGCGGGCGCATCCATCTGGGCACACCGGCCGAACAGGTGATCGTGCGGGATGGCCGCGTGACTGCGGTACGTGCCGGCGGCCGCGAGTTCGCGGCCGATGTGGTGATCTCCACCGTGCCGGTGCCGCTGGTCAATCGGCTGATGCCGGACCTGCCGCAGGACTGGCAGGACAAGTATGCCGCTATCAAGAACATCGGCGTCGTCTGCCTGCTGTTCAAGCTGCGCAAATCCGTGACGCCGCATTTCTGGCTGAACATCGTCGCCGACGATATCGAGATCCCCGGCCTGATCGAATTCTCCAATTTGCGCAAGGTCGGCGATACCATCGTCTACGTGCCGTATTACATGCCGGTGACCCAGCCGAAGTGGCAATGGTCCGACCAGCAGTTCATCGACGAGGCGTTCGGCTACATCAGGCGCGTCAATCCGGCGATCGCCGATGCCGACCTGCTCGATGCCAAGGTGGGCCGTCTGAAACACGCCCAGCCGATCTGCGAGCCGCATTTCGCCGACAAGCTGCCGCCGGTGCAGACGCCGATTGCCGGGCTGCAAATTGCCGATACGTGCTATTACTATCCGGAAGATCGCGGCGTCGCGGAAAGTATCCGGCTCGGGCGGCGGATGGCGGAGCAGGCCGGCGGCGCCGCAACGGCACCGCAGGGCTCCCGCTCGTGAGCCGTGAATTCATTCGCTTCGCGCTGGCAGGTGGCGCTGCGGCAGCCGCTAACATCCTCTCTCGATGGCTGCTATCCTTCTTCATCCGCTTCGAGATCGCCGTTGTCTTCGCCTATCTCATCGGCATGGCCGTCGCGTTCGTCCTGACGCGTCACTTCGTTTTTGCGCGGTCGGATCGTCAGGTTCACAGCGAGGCAATGCGCTTCGTGCTGGTCAATCTCGTCGCTCTTGTGCAGGTGTGGATCGTCAGCGTCGGGCTGGCCGAATGGGTGTTGCCATGGCTCGGTATTGTCTGGCAAAAAGACCTCATCGCTCACGTAGTCGGCGTCATCAGCCCAATCGCAACGAGCTATTTGGGGCATAAGAAATTCACATTTGGGTAGGTCTGCCGAATAGTGATTTTCAGGCTAGGTGCATGGAGCAGGCGGCTCGTGCCGGAGACAACATGAGTATCGATGTCGTTGAAGTGAAGCCATCATTGCAGACCGAGCGCCTTTGGAGGTGGCTGGCGATCGGGTCGCTCGGGCTGATTGTATTCGGCGCTAAGATATTGTTCATCCGTTACTTCGGCTCGGCTGTTCCTTACTGGGACCAGTGGGATGCAGAAGCTGACATTCTCTACAAGGCCTATCTCAATTCGAATTTGTCCTGGTCGGCGTTATTTGCCCCCCATAACGAACATCGCATTTTGCTGACGCGCTTGCTGTCCCTGCTGTTGTTCGAACTGGACGGCGGCTGGGATCCGATCCTGCAGATGATGGTCAACGCGGGCCTGCATGTGGTGGCCATCGTTCTCATCGTGCTGGCGCTGCAGCGCATTCTTGGCCCGGGCCAGCTGGTCTCACTGGTTGCGTTCAGCGCGGTACTGTTTCTCTTGCCAATCGGCTGGGAGAATCTGCTGGCGGGCTTCCAGAGTCAGTTCTATCTGCTGTTGATCTTCACCATCCTGGCACTATCCGGCCTTGCTGTTGCACCCGCATTCGGCGCCCGATGGTGGATCAGCGTTGCCTACGCCATCGCGGCTTTCTTCTCGATGGCGTCCGGTGCGCTGATCGGGGCCGCGGCGCTTGGCATCGTTGTGCTCCAGATGCTGCTGCGGGTACGCCTCGGGCGGAAGGAATATGCTGGCGCGGCTGTCTTACTGGTCATGTCTATGGTAATGATAGCGTTCGTTCCTAAGGTCGCCGGTCATGACGGTCTGAAGGCTCACAGCATAGGCGAACTTATCCGCGCGCTGCTCGCCTGCCTGGACTATCCACGATCTGGGTCCTTTGCAGGCATTCTGACGAACCTGCCGCTGTTGGCCTATGCCTATTACGTTCTGAAGACCCGACCGCCTCGTACATCTCCACACTGGATTGTCCTGAGCATCATCGTCTGGTGGTTCGGGCAAATATTGTCGCTGTCCTATGGACGCGCCGTGGCTCCGACTTCGTCGCGTTACCTAGACATCGTTATCGTGGCGCTGCCAGTAAATTTCGCTATCATTCTCTTTGCCGCGCGCACTGTTTCCGTCGACCGACAGCACGGTCTGTTCGTCGCGACGGCTGCCTGGCTTGTACTGATCTTGCCTGGGCTTGTTTTGAATAGCGCGAGTTCGGGATTCCCCAGCGTCTTTGAAAAGGCCGCACAGAGTTCGGAGCAACAGGCGAGTGTGGTCGAATACATCCGTACTGGAAGTATGGCAGTCCTGCAGAACAAGCCGTTTCTCGCTATCCCCTACCCCAGTCCCGATCGGCTTGCCTCGCTACTGTCGGATCCAACCATTCGAATGGCGCTTCCACGGTTAATTCGGCCTACTGATGTCAGCGACAGCGCCATGCTCGACCGGACGTTGTTAAAGGGTCGATTTCGCGCATGGATTGAGCGAGTAAAAGCGGTCGTGCTTAGCCTCGCATCCTTAATGCTTGGGCTCGGCCTAGCCCTGGCTTTTATGGCGACTTTTCAGAAATCGCACTGTAGGACATAAACAGAGTCGTCGCGGCTGCGTCTGTAGACAAACCTGCATGTACTAAGAATACGACCTATTTGCGGTGAGGTCAGGCGTGAGTCTCGCAAGGGAAAATTCCCGCCGGGGGCAAGCGCCACATAGACGGCAGCCGATCTATAAATGACAACGGACCGTGGATGCGGCCTTAGCCTAACGCGACGCACAGATTGCAATGGCCGGTCCATTTCGATGATCCGCATCGTCGAAGCCGATCTCTACCGAAAAACCGCGGTTCTTGAAAAAACCGACTAGAGAGTCACGTGTTAGCCATGTTGCTGTTTGGTCCATCCCGCCGGAAAAGCCGCTCCACTTAATGGCTCGTGAGGCATATGCCTTGCTTACGGCAGTGTATGGCGATCCGTGATGCTCGATTTGTTGGGGGCTTCCAAAAAGATTTTTGTCCCTACGACGGTTGATCGCGTCGCCATCGTAGTAATGCGTCCAGACAAAAACGCGATCTGCAGCGACTGTCATATTTTCGAGCAGGTCGAGAGGATTGGAAAGATGATAAAGCACGCCGCTGGCGACAATAATGTCGAAGCGTTGTGAAGAAGATTCAAAGAACCGCATGAAGTCGCCAAGCAGTATCTGCGCATCGCGCATTCCGTAGAGTTCCTTGACGCACAAGCATTTCAGAAATGCACGCTGATTTCCTTCGACGGCGGTTATCGAAGCGGCTCCGAAGTCTGTCATCATTTTTGTATGCGCCCCCTCAAGAGGGCCAAGCTCAAGGACCGACTTCCCCTTTATCTCAAAGAGTTTGTCCATCCATGTGATACGGTCGTCGTGAAAAAGATCGGCGTGTCCCGGCATGACGGAAAGTCCGGGTAGTGTTGATGACCATTCACCCGTGAATATGTCAGCCACGTTCTGTGCCGATGGAGCGCCTGAGGCAAATTGGCCACTGGGCTTTTTGGCCCTGGAGAGCCGCAGAAAAGGTTCAGCAAAGCTTCGGGCTTTCGCCGCGATCCGGTTATGCATTCGTTCTTTCCTTCGGACAAATTGTCCCCCACTGCGCCTTTTGCACAAACAGTGGCAGATTGACTGGGCCGGTTAGAACGTGTTCATCGGGTCGGCAAAAGTGCAAGGCACAAATTTGCCATCACCGCGGCTACGATTGGTACGAATCATCAAATTGACGAACCGCGACAAAGGCTTGTAAGGCTCTCCCGCGTCCGGTGTCTGATCCTGCCGGACCTTCGCAGCGACGATCACGCCGGAACCCGGCAGATCGACCGACCGGCTCAGGAACTGACGAACATGCACATCGAACGCCTGGAAATACCCGACATCTGGCTTGCCACGCCAAAGAAGCATGGCGACGCCCGCGGGTTCTTTTCCGAGACCTTTCGCGCCGACGTGTTCGCCGGCCAAGGCCTGACAGTACCTTTCGTGCAGGACAACCACGTCCGCTCGACGCAGAAAGGTGTGCTGCGCGGGCTGCATTTCCAGACCTCTCCCCATGCCCAGGGCAAGCTGGTGCGCTGTACGCGCGGTTCCATCCTCGACGCCGCGGTGGATATCCGCACGGGGTCGCCGAGCTATGGCCGCCATGTGACGGCAGAACTGTCGGCGGACAACTGGCACCAGCTCTGGGTGCCGCCGGGCTTTGCGCATGGCTATCTGACGCTGGAGGATGACTGCGAAGTCATCTACAAGGTCACTGACTATTATGCGCCGGAATGTGACCGCGGCATCGCTTGGGACGACCCCGCGCTGGGCATCGATTGGCGGATTTCGGCCGCCGAAGTCATTCTGTCGGACAAGGACCGGAAACAGCCGAAGCTGGCGGATGCGCCACCGGCTTTCAAATATATGGGTGAGGAGTAGCGGATGCGGGTTCTTGTAACTGGCGGCGCCGGTTTTATCGGTTCGGCCGTCTGCCGTCATTTCATCGCCGACCTCGGCTACGACGTGGTCGTGCTCGACAAGATGACCTATGCCGGCAATCTGGCGTCGCTGGCTCCGGTGGCCTCCAGCCCGCACTACGTGTTCGAAAAGCACGACATCTGCGACGCCGCCGCGGTTAACGCCATCTTCGCGAAGTACCAGCCCGACGCGGTGGTGCACCTCGCCGCCGAAAGCCACGTCGACCGCTCGATTTCCGGCTCCGATGTGTTCGTGCAGACCAATGTGATGGGCACGTTCACGCTGTTGGAAGCGGCGCGCAGCTATCTCAAGACGCGCACCGCCAGCGCCGTTGATTTCCGCTTTATCCACGTTTCCACCGACGAGGTCTACGGCTCACTCGGCCCCGACGGGCTGTTCACCGAGACCACGCCGTACGATCCCTCGTCGCCCTATTCGGCGACCAAGGCGGCATCCGATCATCTCGCCAAGGCTTGGCACCGTACCTATGGCATGCCGGTCATCGTATCGAACTGCTCGAACAATTACGGGCCGTATCATTTCCCGGAAAAGCTGATCCCGCTCGTCATTCTGAACGCACTGGATCGCAAGACGCTGCCGGTCTATGGCGACGGCTCCAACGTCCGCGACTGGCTCTACGTCGAGGACCACGCCCGCGCGCTTGGCGTGATTCTGGCGAAGGGCGTCCCCGGCGAGACCTACAACATCGGCGGCCGCAACGAACGCCGGAACCTGGATGTGGTCGAGCAGATCTGCACCTGGATGGACGAGCTGCGTCCGGCCAACTCCTCGCATCACGACCTGATCTCCTTCGTCACCGACCGGCCGGGCCACGACCAGCGCTACGCCATCGACGCCACCAAGCTGGAAAATGAACTCGGCTGGCGCGCACAGGAAACATTCGAGACCGGCATCGAGAAGACGGTGCGCTGGTATCTTGACAACACCCACTGGTGGGAGCCGCTGCGCCAGAAGGTCTATGGCGGCGAGCGCCTTGGCCTGGTCAAGGCATGAGGTCGGCATGCGCGTCTACGTAATTGGCGGCGAGGGCCAGGTCGCACGCGCGCTGCGCGAGGCCGCGGCTGGCCGCGGAGATCTCGTGCTTGGCAGCAGCAGTCGCGCCGAGGTGGACCTGCTGAATACGGCCTCGATCGGCCGGGCGCTGGACGCGTTTCGGCCCGACGTGGTGATCAACCCCGCCGCCTATACCGCGGTCGACAAGGCTGAATCAGAGCCGGAGCAGGCCTATGCCATCAACCGCGATGGCGCCGGTGCCGTTGCAGCGGCGGCGGCACGGCACAGCGCGCCGATCATCCATTTCTCGACCGATTACGTCTATGACGGCCGGAAGCCGGAAGCCTATGTGGAGAGCGACCCCGTCGCGCCGCAGGGCGTCTACGGGGCGTCCAAGCTAGCCGGTGAACGGGCGGTGGCCGCCGCCAATCCGAAGCACGTCGTTCTGCGCACCGCCTGGGTCTACGCGCCGTTCGGCAGCAACTTCGTTCGCACCATGCTACGACTGGCAGCGACGCACGACCGGCTGCGGGTGGTGGACGACCAAGTGGGCTGCCCCACCTATGCGCCGGACATTGCCGGGGCCGTAATGGCGATTGCGGCCAGCATTTCCGGGCGGGGCTGGTGCCCCGAACATGCCGGGGTGACCCATCTGGCAGGTCCGGACGCCGTGAGCTGGTGCGGTTTCGCCCGCGAAATTATCCGGCAATCGGCCGGGAGGGGCGGTCGGTCGGTGCCGGTCGATCCGATTACCACGGCGGATTATCCAACGCCCGCGGCCCGGCCAGCCAATTCGCGGCTCCACACGGCCCGGCTGTCTGAGGTGTTTGACATCCGGCTGCAATCGTTGGAAACGTCCCTTTCGAATTGCTTGGATCGTCTCCTGCAATCTTAGACGAGGGTGGGATATTGAAGGGAATCATTCTGGCCGGTGGCAGCGGCACACGGCTTTATCCGATGACGCTGGTCACCTCGAAGCAGCTGCTGCCCGTCTACGACAAACCGATGATCTACTATCCCCTGAGCACCTTGATGCTGGCGGGGATCCGCGAGATTTTGATCATCTCCACCCCGCACGATCTGCCGCTGTTCCGGGCGCTACTGGGCGACGGCCAGCGCTGGGGCCTGTCGCTGTCCTATGCCGAGCAGCCAAAGCCGGAAGGTCTAGCGCAGGCCTTCATCATCGGCGCCAAATTCGTCGAGGGCGGGCCCTCCGCGCTGATTCTTGGCGATAACATCTTCTTCGGCCACGGCCTGCCAGACCTGATGGCCAGCGCCGCCGCACGCCCAGCCGGCGCAACGGTGTTCGCCTACCATGTGGCGGACCCGGAGCGTTACGGCGTAGTAGCGTTTGGTGCCGAAGGGCAGGCTACTTCCATCGAAGAGAAGCCGCTGCAGCCGAAATCGAACTTTGCAGTCACAGGGCTTTATTTCTATGATCAGCAAGTGGTCGACATCGCCGCCAACATCAAGCCTTCGGCGCGCGGCGAACTGGAGATCACCGACCTCAATCGGGTCTATCTAGAGCGCGGCGAACTCAGCGTGCAGAAGATGGGCCGCGGCTTCACTTGGCTAGACACCGGCACGCCAGACAGCCTGCTGGAAGCAGCAGAGTTCGTTGCCACGCTTGAGAAGCGGCAAGGTTTCAGGATTGCGTGTCCGGAAGAGGTGGCGTTCAACCAAGGCTATATCGACCGCACGCAGCTAATGAAGATCGGCGAGGAGCTCGGCAAGAGCGACTACGCAAAATATGTGCGCGGGATCGCTGAGGCGAGTTAGGCGATGCCATGTGAATCCGCGCTCAGCTGTCGGCAGCTGGAGGTTAAGCTGAGCGTTCCAGTTTCAAAAAACTTGCGGTAGAAATCGACATTACATGCAAAAGAAAGCCTTTCTAACCGGTATAACGGGCCAGGACGGGGCCTATCTGGCCAAGTTCCTTGTCGACAAAGGCTATGCCGTGCACGGCTTGTTGCGCCGAAGTGCGTCGGCCGATGTGGTCGCAACCCGGCTAAAATGGATCGGTGTCGAAGATCAGGTCACATTGCACGATGGTAATCTGACGGATCTCTCCAGCCTCATCCGGATACTCGGTGAGGTTGGCCCCTCCGAAGTCTATAATCTGGCGGCGCAATCCTTTGTCAAATCATCCTGGCAGCAGCCCCTGCTGACCGGCAATGTCACGGGGATGGGTGCGGCCAACATGCTAGAGGCGGTGCGCATCGTTTGCCCGGAAGCACGTTTTTACCAGGCCTCTTCGTCGGAAATGTACGGACTGATACGGGAACCCATTCAGTCGGAAACCACGCCATTCTATCCGCGCTCGCCCTATGCGGCAGCAAAGCTGTATGCGCACTGGATGACCGTGAATTATCGCGAGAGTTTCGGCATGCATGCTTCCAGCGGCATTCTATTCAATCATGAGTCGCCGCTGCGCGGGATCGAATTTGTCACCCGGAAAATTACGGCGGCGGTGGCGCAAATCAAGCATGGTCGGCAGAAGACCCTGTCATTGGGCAATCTCGACGCCAAACGGGATTGGGGCCACGCGCGCGATTACACCAAGGCGATGTGGCTGATGGTACAGCAGGATGTGCCGAATGATTATGTAATCGCGACGGGGCGGACGACGTCGGTCAGGGAATTTTGTTCGCTGGCATTTGCCCACGTGGGACTCAGCATGGAAGACCATGTCGTAATTGATCCTAAGTATCTTCGCGCGGCGGAAGTCGAAGTTCTTCACGGTGATGCTTCGAAGGCCCATGAGAAACTTGGCTGGAAATCCGAAACGACATTGGAGCAACTGGTCGCGGAGATGGTGGAAGCAGATCTGATGCGGTTCAAGCTTCGCGAACATCTGTGATCCATCAGATGTCGTCTCTGCCTCGAATACTGATCACAGGTGCCGGCGGCTTCGTCGGACCGCATGTGGTGAATGCGTTGCGCGGCGTGTACGGGGATGCGGTTTCGATTTTGGGAACGGGCCTACAGAAGCGCGACGATCCGACTGGCTATCCGATTGTCGAGCTGGACGTAACCGATCAAGCTGCCGTCCGTCGGGCCGTTGCAAGGTACCGACCAACCCACGTCTTGAATCTGGCGGCAATAGCCGCTCCGGCGGCAGTCAGCGAGAGCCCGGACGCAGGCTGGCGCGTTCATCTGGACGCTACGCGCCACATCGCAAACGCCATTCTGGACGAAGTTCCGGAGTGTGTTTTGGTCCACGTCGGATCGGGACTTGTCTATGGCGACAGCGCCCGTTCCGGTCTGCCGCTCGATGAAAACACGGTGTTGGCGCCGGTTGACGAATATGGAGCGTCCAAAGCGGCCGCTGATCTCGCGTTGGGCGTCTTTGTTGCGAAGGGTATGCACTGCATTCGACTTCGGCCGTTCAATCACACCGGACCCGGACAAACGGACGCGTTCGTTATTCCGGCATTTGCAATGCAAATTGCCCAAATTGAGGCCGGTCTGATGCCCCCGGTAATGCGGGTCGGCAATCTTGAAGCGCAGCGAGATTTTCTAGACGTTCGGGATGTCGCCGACGCATATGTCCGGGCCATTCAACGTAGTTCTGTTTTGGAATCCGGCCTGATTCTGAATGTAGCTTCTGGAATTCCACGCAAAATATCCGACGTCCTGGAACTGCTGCTTTCGAAGACCAAAGTACACATCGAGGTCGAGATCGATACAGCGAGAGCACAGGGTTCGGTATTTAGTATAGTTGTCGGAAATGCCGACAAGGCTCGCCAGCTCTTAAACTGGGCTCCGGAACATGAATTCCAGCGGACTGTCAGCGACGTTTTGAACGACTGCCGGTCCCGCCTGGCGTGGACATAAATAGTCGGCTGGGAGGAGTGTTGTCACACGGCAGCGGGTGGTCACTCCCAGTGGGCGCCGTCGACGGAAGGGGTTATTTAAAGAATGGGGTATCTCTATTTGAGATAATTCGATTTCGGTATGGCCTCTATTGTGAGAAGCACTCGCGAGTGCTCTGAGACCGAAGTTTGGACCAGACCACCGGCAATTAGAGTTTTCCGGCTTTTGCTCTGATCTCCACGGCCCATCCAGATGCGACGGGGCGAGCGCTATAGCTTTGCTGAGGGCGGATTAAAGGAGGCTTGACAACAGATCGCAATTAAAGGGCCGATTGACACCGAGCGGAACATAACAGCCGTGACATTGCTCAATTTATGGATATTTTCGCAACTCAGTTTACGGCTCCACGTCCGATCGAAGTTTCGCCAAGTTTCAGGGCCGCCAGTACAGATTTTTGCATGGCTTCTCTAGAATAATTCTGACGGGCAAAAGCAAGCTGCGCCTGGGACTGAGCGACCCATGCGGCATCATCGGTGAGCAGGACTTTCAGCGAAGCTACGATTTCTTTTAGTCCGTCGTGAACCATCACCACGGATTCCAAGGATGGTATTCCCTGAGCACCGACCGATGTTGTAACGAGCGGAAGTCCCTTGCCCAATGCTTCGATAACCTTTCCCTTTACACCTGCGCCAAATCTCAACGGCACGACGCAAACCCGATGTTGCTCGTAAAGCTCGGCGAGCGCTTCCTCGGATATGTAACCGGTCACGGTCACATTCGGACGACGCAAGGCCTGCACGCTCTCGGTGGGGTTTGATCCCGCGAGAGTCACGCGAATAACACCCAGTTCCAGTTCCAGCAGTGGGATGATTTTCATCAATAGAAACAACGCGGCATCGACGTTAGGCGGATGAGCGAAGCCGGCAACAAACAAAATACTGTAACCCATCGGGGGCACGCATCGCGATTCTCTGACATCCGTGAAAAATGGCACAATGCCGGTGGCGTTAGTCCTTGGCGATAAGGATTGCACCATTATGGCTTCGTCGTTCGACGGATAGATGACCAGATCAAAATGGCGCCAGACGCGTCTCTCAAGCCGCTGCATCCGTTCAGATTCGTCCCCCAATTTAACATCATTTTGTAATTCAGCCTGAAGTCGCATTCGGGCAAAATGCAGATCGACGCCATAATAGCTCAGAACAGCGTCGGTGCGACTAATAATGGACGGCAAGACATCGCCTGCTATGTCGGGTCTTGCAACGAGAACGTGATCCAGCTCAGCGCCATTGAGATCCATCCACGTTGAAAGGTCGCCAGACCAACGGTGATCAATTACCTCTATGCCGAGCGCTTCCAATGCAACGGTATATGTTGCGCTGTATAAACGATTGTGCGGCCAGAATTTGACAACCCATCCAGCGGCAAGGAGGCTCTCGATGATTCCAAGCATGCTACGCGAGCCGGCATCCCTGTCGGGCTCTGGCACGTAGTGGTCAATAACCAGAATCACGCTGCGAAACTTGGCCCTGTCACGGGCGCGAAGGACATTCTGAGCATTGCGAAAATTTTCAACAACCAGGATCGACTTCCACTTTTCAAAAAAACGCGACTGATTGGTTACTTGGTGCGCCTTCACCCCTGAGCTCGTATCCGTTCCATGGGAGACGCCCTCATGGTGGATTACGACTGATCGCGGCTGAAACAGCACAGCCATCCCTCGTTCCCTGACGCGGAAAGCCAGGTCGACGTCCTCGTAATACGCCGGAACAAACGATTCATCGAAGCCGCCCAGTGAACTGAAAAGTTCGCGAGCGATCATGATAGATGCACCCGAGCAGTAATCGACCTCACGAACATAGTTGTATTCGGGCTTCGCGGCATCGTCACCGCGTCCATAATTCCACCCGGATGCATCGTTCCAAATGATCCCGCCGGCTTCCTGAAGTCGGCCGTCTGAAAACAGAAGCTTGGATCCTGCCATTCCGGCATCCGGTCGAGACTTTAAAAGGTCCACTAGTACATCGACGGAATTTCCCTCCAATTCGGTATCGTTGTTCAGCAGGTAGATGTACTGCCCTCGGGCGATCTTGGCGGCGCTGTTGCAGCTCAGTAAGAACCCCAAGTTTTTCTCATTCCTGATGCAGATTACGCCCCTGACTTGCTGAAGTGTCGCAAACTCCCTGCTATCAGGATATGCGTCATCGATCACGATGACTTCAATTGAGCAGCTAGGGGCATACAGCATGATGGATCGGAGGCACGCCAGCGTGACGCCGACGCTGCCATAAGTCGATATAATGATGGAAACTTCGGGCTTATCCGAATGGGGGACGACAATCTCGCTGGCAGATATCTCCCTGTCGAACGGAGGAATGGGCGGTCCCGATTCACCGAGTTCGCTGAGAGATATCTCCTTTTCGAAAAGAGGAATGGGCGGTCCCGATTGAACAAGCGATTGCTGTGTTTCGCGATGGCGCAACCACATTTTATAGCGTCGAAAGATCTGAAAACTTAGCACCCACCATGCGAGTCTTATACTTTTGCGCATATAGAGAGCGCTTTGCGGGAAGCGCATGCCGAAGTTGCGGAGGGGTTGAGTGAGGCGCCAGATCGTGCTTAGCTCGATCGAAGAAATCCTATGATCCGCTCTCGCAATTCTGGTGCTTACCTGGTCGTTCTCCGTCAACAGTCGCGCAACGTCCAGTTTGGCCGTTTCAAGAAGAGTTGACATGCGCGCAATGTCCAGTTCGGCCGTTTCAAGAAGAGTTGACATGCGCGCAACGTCCAGGTCGGTCGTTTGAAGAAGAGTTGACATGCGTGCAACGTCCAGCTTGGCCGTTTCAAGAGCAGCAGACTTCTCCCGGTTGGCGACCTCCGCCTCGAATCGTACCCTTGGATCTGTGTCGAGGTCGCTGCGGTGGACGTAGACACTATTGGGAACAGGAGGGAGCTCACCGTTGGACGCAAATGCTAGAAGATAGGGAGCACGGAGCAGGTGGGTACTTCGCTCGATGACGTCGCTGCTGCGTCTCTCGAACGCTTGCACAGCCGTGGCTTGTTCGCCGCCAATGATGACCGAGCCGATGAGGGAGCGCTGAGAGGTCAGGGTGCAATTGAGAAAATACTTTTGAACAAGCGCTTCGAACTCGATCTTCGTCAATTCTAGTACGTGATAGGGATTCGGGGCCGTTCCATTTGGAGAGTAGATATCCCTGTCGGGAGTGCTGATGATCAGCAGGCCGTCGTCACGCAAAACACGGCGCAACTCGCTCAAGAACGTATCTTGCTCCGCAAGATGTTCCAGAGTCTCGAACGAAACGGCGACGTCTATGCTAGCGTCCGGAATATTCAGCTTGCGGGCGTCGCCCTGTTCGTACCTGAGGTTCGGCCGGACAAATTCTGCCCGCGCGGCGTCTACCGCGTCCTGGTCTATCTCGATGCCCACGGCTGAGACGGCTACCTGCGCCAGGAGCGCCGTGCCGTACCCCTCACCAGCAGCTACGTCGAGTATGTCCTTGCCTCTGCAAAACTCACGCGCAAGGAGATACCGATGATAGTGCTCAATTTCGACCTGGCCGGAAGTTGCGGATGTAAGTCGTTCGCCGCTGAACAAAATAGGCTTTAATGCCGCTTCGCGGCGAATCAACTCACCCATAGCTTCCCTGTACTTCACGTTAGACTGATGAACGATAGCGACCCTGCACTTTGTTTACAAGTTTAGCAGCATGCAATACGGTCTTTTTCCCAGATTAGCTTGGACTTTAAAAATGTTCAACGCACGCTTCGGTAGTTGTAAAGTGTTCGGTTTTGGCCGTCAGCAGTGCAAAACGAGCGTTCGGATAACACGAGCGCGCGCGGCTTAGTGGTCCAATTTGGTGATATGGATAACTCTGGCTATGCAATTTGTCATTCTTGGCTACTTCCCCGGATCTGACGCGATGCCCATCTTTTGCTAAGGATGCGCATCTCTACATTGGGTTGGATCAAAAAGATGATTCGGAAATGGATTCGCCGGGTATTGGCGCTCGCAAAGGGCGTGGCCAATCCGACAATGCCGTCTGAAAATGTCAAAGAAATGAAGTTTCAACGCCACCAGCTTCACTCGATGAGCGACGAAAACGTTCGAGCCTTCGCGAAGAAGCACGAGTTACCATATCTAAATGAGTTTTTGCAAAGCGTTGCGCTGGCTCAACAGGGCTTTCAGGAGAGAAAAGTCCGAAATTTTCAGCTCGATTTGATAACCCGAGGCTGTTTCGACGTCACCTGCCCGTTCACTGGAAATGTTTTGACGACCGGCTCGTCGTTGTTGTTAAATGATAAATCCACGGTCTTCGGATTCGTTGGGAGCTCCAGCCTTATGGTGTGCATCGGAGACTTGAGCCAAGGCTATCCTATTTGTGGAGCGATTTTTCCTGGGTTGCGGATAGTGACGACGCTGGTTGCATCTGATTGGGGGTTTCTTGATCGGCACCTGGACGAAATGCTTGAAGTTCAAAGAAAGTGTGGATGGTTGCCCGGCCCGGCAGGTCGTTCCCTCAAGATCGTCACCGGCGACTCCAACTTCGCTCATCATGCTTGGAACCAGCTTTCCGCGTTCCAGGAATTGGCGGAACGCGGTCAATCGCCGGCCCTCGAATTGATCGTCACCCAGGAGCCATTCGGACCGATTCGGGAAATCTTTCCCGAGATCGATTTCTCGGAAGTCGCCTACGTGCCGGATATCGGATTGCATGGCTTAAACCACGGGGGCGAGTTGCTCGCGCCGATAGGTGCCATTTTCATTCAGGCCGCGTTGGTGGATCGTCTGATGCAGGTCGCCGAACGCAGGGCGTCGGCCGCTTGTCAGGAAATGTCGGCTGGTTTGGATCGCTGCCAAGGTCCCGTTCTGTGGATCAGCGTCCGCAGCCGGAATCGCACGCCGACGAACCAAGTTGCTCTATTGGCGTCACTCGCTGAGGCCTTCTTGCGGGCGGCGGAAAATGCCATGATCATCATCGATGGATTCTCGGTTTCCGACGACTTCGAACGGTCTCCCTCGTACCATCAGAACGCTGCCCGCGGCATTGTCAGCGAAGACATCGCCGTTGCGGAACAGGTGAAAGAAAAGATTGGGCACGAGTTGTCACAGCGAATGCTCGTCGCCATCGGGCTGAGCATCTCCGACACCATCCTGCTGGCCCGGCATGCCGACTTGTATTTCTGCCATCACGGTTCTGTTCAACACAAGATCGGCTGGTTCACCTCGGCGCCGGGCATGGTCCATGCGAACCTCGCCGTACTGGAAAGCTATCCCGCCATATGGGTTTCGCAGCAGTCCGAAGTCGCGACGAAGCCGACATACATTCCGTCGTCCCTGCTTCGCGGTACAGAAGAGCTGTCGGGAAATGTCTCCGAGCTCAATCACCTGCTGCATCACGAGAACTACGAACTGAATGCGGAGGGGACCGTTCAATTGTTCATGGCGTTCGCCAGGGAAATCGGCGTTGTCCCATCCGCTTCAGGCGCTCAGGCCTAAACCTACCTCCGATCAGTCGACCGACAGGTTGGCAATGAAGTGCAGATCGCGGTCGAACACCCAGGAAAGCGGCGCGGGATAGAGATTGAGTTTCTTGCTCAGCGACGTGGTGCTCAGTCCTGCCCCATCGAAGATGGCATCCCACTGTTTTGTCGAAAGATAGTTGTAAGGCAGCCTGACGCCGTAGGGCGCGTTGCCGACCCAGTCCATGCATCGCAGGATCGGGCGTGACAACATGCTGTCCGCCAGATGATCTTTTATGATTACGCTGCCCTGGGTCACGCGCGCGACCTCCCGAAGAACGGACTGCGGATCATCTGTGTGATGCAGGACATCGACGATCATGACGGCCGAAAATGACTTGTCGGCGTGCGGGATTGTTTTTCCGTCGAAGATCTCAACAGGGATAAGCGACGTCGGTCGTTTCAGCACGTCGATGCCGACGATGGTCACGTCCTGCCGATGTTTCATGATCAACGAGGCCAAAAGACCATCGCCCGATCCGTAATCCAGCACATTTGCATTGCGCGGCAGATGTACCGAAAGCAAGTCGGCCAGACGGCTGGTGCGACGAGCCGGTATCAGGGCCGTATGAGCGCTTCCAACGGCACGATGGATCGCTTTGATTTGGTCTGACATGCCGTTTGCCTGTGCAGTTGTTGGTAGCCGTTCAATCTTCGATGCAAGGGGTGACGCACAGCAGGATCAGGTCATCTTTCTGACGTGCCGTCCCAGTCTTCACCCTCGCAAGTCTCCCTCTGTGACATTACGTGTCCGAAAGCAAGAAGTCTCTGGGAATCGCGGCCCACATGCACCTAGACATTTTACCAAGAGTAAAATATCAACCGGCCACATCCGGTGGTCAAGATTGGGCGAAACGTGGACATTCAACTCAAAAATCGTTCTCAGAAGCAGGTTGTGTCCCCTGACGACCCCAGCATCGTGCTTTATGTTCCACAAAACGATGTGACCGATCCCATCATATCGATCGTCGTTCCGGCCATGAACGAAAAGATTGCCATCAGGCAATTTGTATCCTGGTGCCTCGAAGGCGCTTCCAAAGTGCAATCGAAGGTTGAGATCATCATCGTGGATTCCTCCTCAGACGAAACGCCTCAACTGGCGCTGGAACTCGGCGCCCGGGTTTTGCGCACGCCGAAACGCGGCCTGGGGCGAGCTTATATTGACGCCATACCTTTCATCCGCGGCAAATTTGTCATCATGGGAGATGCGGATTGCACCTACGACTTCCGCAGCATCGGGCCTTATATCGAGAAGTTCGAGCAGGGATATGAGTTCGTCATGGGATCGCGCTTCAAGGGCTCTATCGAACCTGGAGCGATGCCCGCTTTGCACCGCTACTTCGGGACGCCGGCCACGACGGCTATCCTGAATTTCATGTACGGCACAAAATTTTCCGACATCCATTGCGGGATGCGCGGCATCTCGATCGATGCTCTTCGCAAGATCGATCTGTCGTCGCAGTCTTGGGAGTATGCATCGGAAATGGTGCTCAAGTCGGTTCACGCGCGCTTGCGCTCGACCGAGGTGCCAATTCACTTCCTCAAAGATATGAACGGTCGGCAGAGCCACATGGTTCGCGGTGGCTGGATGGAGCCCTGGAGAGCAGGCTGGATGAACATGCGGGCCATGTTCACGTTTGGCGCCGATTTTTTCCTTCTCGTGCCGGGTGTCCTTCTTCTGGCGCTGGGCTTGATCGGACTTGCTACGCTGTCGCTGGGGCCGATCGACCTCGGCGCCTTCAGTTTGTCACTGAACACGATGCTGATCGCGCTGGTTGTCGGATTGCAGGGGTTGAACATGGTCCTGCTGGCGCTTGTAGCCAGATGCCTGTATGACGGCGATGGCATTTACCGGCGATCACTGTTGCGGGTGTTCGCGTTTGATCGAACCGTGATCGTTTCTGCTTCAATGGTGATTCTGGGCGTTGCGTTGCTCGCGCCGTTTATACTGGAGTTCATGAAAGCCGGCTATCAGTATGACGACAGAACCGTGCTGCTGAATCATCTGGCCATCGTGGGAATGTTCTTTTTCGCAAGCGGCGCGTTCCTATTCGTTTCTATGCTGCTGATGCATGCCTTGAACATCTATCAGTCGGATCGCGTCAAATCTCACTTGCAGGTACGTTAGGCCGATGCGCACTCATCTGATCACCGGCGGTGCAGGATTTATTGGTGCCAATCTGGCGCAATCACTGCTGAATGCCGGCGATCGTGTTGTTATCTTCGACAATCTGTCCCGGGGAAGCCGTCGCAACATCGAGGCGCTTGGTTCAGGTGCCGAACTGGTTGTGGTCGATATCGCCCAGCATGTGTCGGTGGATGCTGCCTTCGAGAAGGTCGTTGCGTCGTCGGGGATCGACGAAGTTTGGCATCTTGCCGCGAATTCCGACATCCCGGCCGGAGTCAGTGACCCGAACATTGATTTGCGAGATACGTTCCTGACGACGTTTAATGTGCTCCTGGCGATGAAGCGGCACGGGATCGGCACGCTTCATTTCGCATCGACATCCGCCGTTTATGGCCTGCAGGTTAGCGGTGCCTTTTCCGAACTGGATGCGACCCTGCCGATCTCGAACTACGGGGCAATGAAGCTGGCGTCCGAAGCGCAAATACGCGCGGCGCTGGAATCGTCCCTCGAGCGCGTGAATGTCTTCCGCTTTCCGAACGTGGTGGGCCTGCCTGCCACGCACGGCGTCATTCTGGATTTTGTTCGCAAGCTCCAGCTCAATGAAGGCACGCTCGACGTCCTGGGGAACGGGACTCAGAGAAAGCCTTACATGCACGTCTCTGAACTTGTCGAAGCAATCCTGTTTGTACGAGAGCACTCGAAAGAGAGTTATTCGCTCTACAATATGGGCCCCGAAGACGAGGGCGTGCTGGTGAGCGCGATCGCGGAGGAGGTGCGCAATCAGTTTTGCCCGAACGCTTCCATTGCCTTTGGCAAGGAAGACTTCGGCTGGGTCGGCGACGTTCCCCGCTTCTCCTATTCGACGGCCAAGCTCGCGAAACTCGGATGGCGACCTCAATACAGCTCCATGAACGCCATTCAGCGCGCCGTGGCTGAAGTGGTCGGTCAGGAAGCTGCCAGGTGAAACAGGCGGTCATCCTGGCTGGCGGCAAAGGCACAAGGTTGGCAGACAGGCTTGGTGGCCTCCCAAAGCCGTTGATCGATGTGGATGGCATACCGCTGCTGCAACGGCAGATCGAACTGCTCAAGGACCAAGGCTTCCGTAATGTCCTGGTGCTCGTCAATCATCGTGCAGAACTGATCGAGCAATTCCTGGCAGAACAACAACGTTTCGGAATCGATATCACTTGTATCGACGATGGCGAGCCGCGCGGAACCGCGGGCGCGGTGCATGCCGTCATAGGGATGCTGCAGCCGGAATTCCTGGTCGTCTACGGGGATACATTGTTCGATGTCGACCTCAATCGTCTGTGGGAAAACCATATCGGTTCCGGAGCGGAAGCGACGCTTCTGCTTCATCCGAACGATCATCCGCACGACTCTGATCTGGTCGTGATCAATGATGACAATTCGATTGCAAGATTTATTCCGTACCCTCACACGGACGGCGAGTTTCACCGAAATCTGGTGAATGCCGCCCTCTACGTGATCAACCGGCGGATATTCTCGCAGCAACCCAAAGACGGAATCTTGGATTTTGGAAGGGACTTCTTTCCGGGCTGCCTGAAGGCCGGCATCGCCCTGAATGGCTACGTCAGTCCGGAGTATATCAAAGACATCGGAACGCCATCCAGGTTGGATCGGGCGATTTCAGATTTGCGACGCGGTGTTATCGAGCGGGCGAGCCTGGCCAGAAAACAGAAGGCGGTGTTTCTGGATCGCGACGGTACTTTAAATGTCCTGAACGGATACGTTCGAACGCCCGATGATCTGGAACTCGTTCCGGGCGCTGGTCGCGCATTGAACATGTTCCGGTCGGCGGAATTTCGATCGATCGTGGTTACCAATCAGCCGGTGATCGCGCGAGGCGAGTGTTCGGTTCGTGAGCTGAATCGCATTCATGCGAAAATGGACACGCTGCTGGGAGCCGCCGGCGCTTTCGTTGATGGACTATATTTCTGTCCCCATCATCCGGATGCGGGTTTTGAAGGAGAAGTGTCGAACCTCAAGGTCGCTTGCGATTGCCGCAAGCCGGCGATTGGCATGATCGAAAGGGCACGTAAGGATTTCAACATCGACTTGTCGTCGAGCTGGATGGTTGGCGACAGCTCGGGTGATATGCGCGCCGCGCGTAACGCGGGCGTACGAGCCGTCCTAGTCCGCACCGGCGAAGCCGGAAACGATGGAAAGTTTGTCGTATCGCCGGACTATGAGTTTGCCGATATCGGCGAAGCCGCAAGGTTCATCACAGGTGGTTACCATTCGTTGAAGTCGTCCCTCGAAGAGGTTCTCGAAGGTATCCGCTCCGGCATGCTGGTTCGCGTCGTGGGACGTGCTAGGGTCGGCAAATCGACGGTTGCGCAGCTCATTGTCGATGAACTTCGAAGCCGTGGCTTTTCGGCCGAGCGCGTCGGTCTCGATGGATTCATCAGGCCGCTCGATGAGAGGACTGACGATGGCGTTGTCGGTCGCTTCGACGTGGATCTTGCGCGGAGCTTGCTTGATCCCTGGCTTCGGGGCGGTGCGTTGCTCGATGCGAAGATGCCCGTGTATCTGAGGAACAAGCGGGTCCGCGCCGGGGAATCGGAGAGTGTCACGCTAGCAAGTGATGCAATCGTGGTCGTCGAGGGTGTGGTGGCCGGTCTCATCGAACCTGTTTCGCGCGCCGAATTGCTGGTTGGCGTTACCGATGGCGAGGCACGCAGGCACGACCGTTTCGTTCAGGAATACCGGGCCCGATCGTGGAGCGACGACGTGATCGAGAAAGTATATAATGAGCGCATCGCAGACGAGAGCTGGCTTACGGATAGCTGGGTAGCGCAAGCAAGCCACGTCGTCGACATGCAATCGATACTTGGAAAAGAGTTGCTGTAGCTGGGGCCCGGCTTGCGCCGATGTTTGCAAAGCGAGGCGGCCAGCGGCCTTGAAGACCGTCGAGAGAGGAACGTTTTTTGATAATCACCCGGACGCCCCTTCGTGCAAGTTTTGCTGGCGGTGGCAGCGACATTGCCAGTTTTTATCGGCGCTTTGGCGGTGCGGTAGTCAGTACGGCGATCGACAAGTATATCTATGTCACCGTGAACCGTAAGTTCGATGATGGTCTCAGGGTAGCGTATTCGCGCAATGAAGAAGTCGAGAATCTGGGGCAGATCAGGCACCCCATCGTCAAGAACGCGTTGAAAATTCTGGGAATATCCGGCGGGGTCGAAATAACCACCATCGCTGACGTGCCCTCGCGCGGCACGGGCCTGGGATCGTCAAGCTCGTTCGCTGTCGGGCTTTTGTGCGCGCTGGGCGGATTCCAGGGGCGTTTCATGGCAGCGCAGGAATTGGCGGAACTGAGCTGCGAGGTGGAAATCGAGCTATGCGGGGAGCCTATCGGAAAGCAGGATCAATATGCTGCTGCATATGGCGGCATGTCTTTGATCGAGTTCAATGCCGACGATACGACCCGTGTCACCCCCATTATCATGCCGAAGGAGCGCCGGCAGGCCGTCGAGAGCCGGCTGCTAATGTTCTACACGGGGTCGACCAGAAGTGCTTCCGCTTTGCTTGAAGTGCAGAGTGAAGCGGTCAGCAGCAACTTGGCCAAGCAGAATGTGTTGCGTTCGATGGTTCAATTGGCGTATCAGTTGCGCGATGAACTGCAGAGCGGAGCGGTCGATAATCTGGGCGCGATATTACACGAGAATTGGATGTTGAAGAAGAGTATCAGTTCCGGCATCAGCAATCCTGAAATCGACTACCTGTATGACCGGGCCATCGCGGCTGGAGCGACGGGCGGAAAAATTCTTGGTGCCGGCGGCGGCGGCTTTCTGCTTTTCGATGGGCCGGCCGAAAAGCATCTCGCGATCGAAGCCGCGCTAGTACCTTTGAGGCGGGTGCCGGTCGGCTTCGAGCGGCAGGGGTGCCAGGTCATATTTTACCATGCCTGACGTTGCGCCGCGGTCGTACGTGGCAGTCCCTTTGGTAGCGGAAAAATCTCGAGACAGGCTGTGTGGCAGAACAAGCTACACAATTGATGCGGCAACGAACGGGAGATCAAATTGGCGTCGGATAACAGGTTGGAGTTCAAGGCGGTCGCACCCGGACTCCTGATCATTGCCATACTGTTTTTGAGCGGAGCGCTCGCTGAAATCCGGACGCCTGGAATTTATATGGACGCCGTCAATAACGACTACATGGTTGGTCGTTTGTTCAGCCCCATTCGGGACCAGATCTCCGCATGGGTTGCGCCGGGAAGCGTTGTTTTCGACCGCTTTCCGATTGTCTCTGCGACCTATGTTGGATCCTTAAGTTTTTTCGTTGGTCTGCCCGTGTACACGCTTCTCGGTACTTCGATCGAGGCGATCAGAATAGTCAATGCGTATTACGGATTGATCGTGCTCTTTTCAGCGTGGCTCTTCCTGTTCAGGTTTGGCGCCGGGAAGGTAATCGCGACAGTGGCCGTTGCCGCGATTGCGCTGGACCCGACTTTTGTCTTCAGCTTCCGGACGCAATTCAATATCAACGTCCTGCCGATCGCCCCGCTGCTTCTCAGCTTCGTGCTTGCTGCCAGTTTGCCAGAACGGCCGACCATTGGCCGTGCCATTCTGGCCGGATATCTGGCCGGGTTGGCAGTGTATGGCTACTTCGTTTTCTTTTTTGCATTTTTCATCGCATTCTTGTACGTCATCCATGTCGTGCGTCAGGTGGACAGAACGCGTGCGATCGTGCTCGGCTGGATGTTCGGCGCGGCCCTGGCGCTGTTGCCCTTTTTCATCTTTCTTCTGCTGCTGACCTGGGAGGTCGGTGGCCCGACGCAAGCACTCCAATACTTCCAGGGAAACTGGCAGGGCCTGACGCCGGCGAGCTCGCGATTGAGCCTGGGCGGGCGTTTCGCATGGTACTGGACCTTGTTGACCGGAATGCTTGAGAACGGGTCCATCGCAATGATGCTGGATCCCCTTCCGAAATTCGATTCCATCTCGATCAGAAACTGGATCGCTGTTATGCTGGCGGCATCGGGCCTGTTGTGCAGCATTGCATTACGATCGCGTATCGCAGGTTCGGTGCTGGCGCTGGGCGCCCTGTTCAGCTTTCTTCCCACCGTGCTGGTGTTCGGCGATCGTCTCAGTTTCCATCATCTGGCGCCTTCCGGCGTCCTGTTCGCGCTTGTGCTGGGGTTCGGCGCTTCGTCCCTCGTTCAAGTACTAAGCCAGAAACTCAAACTGTCTCAGCGAAGTTCCTATGCGCTGATCTGTCTGCTGATCCTACCCATACTGGTGATCAATTCGATCAACAGGCAGCATGTACTGCTTGCTCTCAGGGCGACGGGTGGTAACGGCCTCGCGTCCGATGCGATCCTGAATTTCTCCGAGGCAAGTCTTGGTGATCTCCGCCAGAGAGTGGTGTTCATGCCGGACTGGGGGATATTCATGTCGTTTGTTATGGTAACGGGAGGTACCATTGCGACTATCACAGACTTCCATCCCGAAGTGGCGAAGCGGACGCTTTGCGGCGGAAAGGATGCGGAGCTTGCCATTCTGGTCGCGCAAGGCGAGCCGAGGGTCGCGCGCTGGGTGCGGGACATCGGCTGGTCATCCCCCGAACTGCGGTACTTCAATCAACGGGATGGAAAGCCGATTGTGCTGTCCGCAAAATTGAGGGCGGATCAGAAGCCGGATGGCTTTAACTGCCATTGACACAGGAAATATCGAGCCCTAAGACCCGTGCGAAATTCCGGTCCTGCGATCTTGCCTCGCCGAGCCGTGGAATTGCGGATTTGCCGCAGGAGACTTTGCCGTGAGTGCATCAAGCCACTACCTAGCCAGGCTCTCCAGCGTCATTTCGCGAGTAGACAGGGACCAGGTCGACGCCGCCGTCGAACTGGTGAAAGCCGCATGGCGTGGTGGGAAACAAACCATCACGTTTGGCAATGGAGGAAGCGCGCTCACCGCGGCGCACTTCATCACCGACTGGAACAAGGGGATATCTCTTGCCAGTGGTACGCCATTTCGGGGGCGTTCGTTGCTCGATAACATCGGCCTTCTTACAGCTCATGCCAATGATCAAGGCTATCAGGATGCGTTCGCGGAGCAGGTGAAGAACGTTGCTCAGCCTGGCGATCTCGTCATCGCCGTATCGGGCAGTGGAAACTCCGAAAACGTCATTCGGGCGATTGACTGCGCCAATGGGCTGGGGTGTGTGACCCTCGGTCTGTGTGGTTTTTCTGGAGGCCGACTGAAAGCCGCCGCCCGGCATCATCTTTGGATCGACGTCGACGACATGCAGATCGTTGAAGATCTCCATGCTGTGTTCGGACACATCGTGATGCAGTCGCTGTGTGGAACTCTCCAGTGCTTGCCTGAAATTGCGCAGCCGAGTGTTTAGGCGGCTTCAACCAAAGTGTGCCCGTCGATTCTCCGGGGCGGCCCTCATGTCCGTCCCTGTGCGAGGCGGCAAGGGCTGATACGCATATGGGAGCAATCCTCATCCGAAAGTGGGCGGCGTTGGTTGGCAGCCTCCTGCTGCTGGGGGCGGTCTATCTGTTTGCCCGTGGAACCGGCGCGGCATCGCTGGTCGCGGTCTGGCAAAAAATAAATGGCTTCGATCTGTTCCTTGCGACGCTGCTGGTATTTGTAGTCCAGGTCGCCACCGCCTGGCGCCTGCAGATCATCTTCTTGATGGTTCGGGTGCCGGCGTCCTTGTTCAGCCTGCTACGTGTCCAGCTCATTGTTCTGTTCGTCGCGCACGGATTGCCGGTGTCCGCCCTTGCCGATATCGCGAAGGTCGCCATGATGAGCCTGCGGTTTGGGCTCCGGGCACGAGATTCGACACGGATTGTCGTCTACGAGCGCCTGATCGCTGCGGGCGGACTGGTTGCGCTGGGTATCATCGCAGTCTTCGTGAGCTGGCTTGCAGGCCTCCTGTCCGGAGGCTGGCAGATCGAAGCGGCGGTCTGGCTGGCCAGCTTCATTGGACTTGTGGGTCTGGTCGGTCTATCGCAATATAAGTGCACGGTAAGGATCGCCGTCGTTGACGGAATCGTGCGAGAGGCCAACGATCTGGGACGGGAATTGGCCGACCTGTCGGTAGCGGGCTTGTTGCTAGTGTCGTTGGTTGTTCAGCTTGGACTATCCGCCTTGGCGTTCCTGGTTCTGTCTCACTCGGCCGGTTTGCCCCTTACCATTTGGCAGCTCGCACTTGCCATGCCGTTCGTTACATTTGTTGCCTCGCTGCCGATCTTCTATCTCGGCTGGGGCGGGCGGGAGGCTGCTGTCGTGATGACTTTGGGAACGGTGAGCGGGGTTAGCCCGGCCGAGGCGGGAGCTTTGTCTGTCGCGTTCGGCGTATGCGTGCTGCTGGCGGCGATGCCGGGTGGCCTGTTGTGGCTGCTGCGTCCTTCCTTGCACCGGTAGATGGGATCGTTGTGAAAATAGGTCATAGGCCATCGAAGATTTTAGGCAAAGTGGTAAATCGTCTCCGCTCGCACGCGCGAACGGCGCGGAGTAAGGTTTTTTCTGGCCCAAAGAGGAAACTGGCTGTGATTGAGCTTGGTGCAAATCTTTCTGACCGTTCGCCAAGTCGTCATCTGACGATCAGGAAGCAGGATTTCAGCCCGTCCGGTATTGTATACACCGAGTTTTTTGCATTTCTGGATCAGCATCTTCGCCCCACCAGGTACTTCGAGATCGGTACCCATCTGGGTAATTCCCTGAAGGCTTTCCGCTGCGATGCCGTCTGCGTGGATCCCGAATTCAAGCTGGCGCAGGATGTGCTGTCCGGGCGCCGCCAGACGCATTTTTTCCAGATGACGTCAGACGACTTTTTCGCTGAGCAGGATCTGCAGGCCATATTGAAAGGCCCGCCGGACATTTGTTTCCTCGACGGCATGCATCGGGCCGAGTACCTGCTGCGCGACTTCTACAACACCGAGCGCGCGTGCGGTCCGGGGTCGGTCATTTTCATGCACGACTGTCTGCCGTCGAATTTCCGGATGACGCTGCGGACCCACGAGATGGGGGACGACAACGAAGGCCCCTGGAAACATGCCTGGACCGGCGACGTCTGGAAGATCGTTCCGCTCCTGAAGGCTCACCGCCCGGATCTCGATATCAAGATATTCGATTGTGCGCCGACGGGATTGGTTGCCGTTTCAAATCTCGATCCGGGTTCGACCAAACTGAAAGACATGTATTTGAGTCTTGTCGGTGAACTCAGGGCGCTCGATCTGGAGAAGCACACGATCGAACGGCTGTGGTGCGAAGTGCCTGTCGTTTCGTCGCGTTCGCTGGTCGAATTTCCCGAAGACCTGACCCTGTTTGTTGACGCACGGTCACGTCTCTAAAGAGGGCCGGACGGCGGTGCGGCGTTCGCCGCACGTCAGCCCTGGCGATCAGCCGTCAGCTTTGCCAGGACGAAACGCGAGCCGCCGATCGGGAAACTGACGTTTGCCTGAATCAGGCGTCGCTCCAGGTCGAGCGCGATCTCGAAGGCGCGGTCCACGCCGAGCGGCAAAGTGTGCTCTTGCAGCGGATCGAACTTCGAATTGTTCCGCTCGCTCAGCCGCTTGATGAGCATGAGTGGCAGCAGCGAGAAAACGAACGAGGTATCGCGAACAATGGTGAGCCCGGCCGCCTTGCATTTTGCCGTGAGTTCGCCGGTCCGGTAGCGCCGTTTGTGGTGTGAGTAGGTGTCCACCTGGCTCCAGAGCGAGGGATGCTGAGGGACCGACAGCATCACGCCGCCACCGGGTTTCAGGGCATTGATGATGCGGTCGATGACCAGCTTGTCATTGTCGATGTGCTCCAGAACGTCGAAGGCGCAGACAAGGTCGAATTCCTCCTTGTAAGGAATTTCCTAGGCGTCCATTTGCAGAAATTCGACATCGTTACCCAGACGCCGTTTAGCATATTCTAGGCCATTGGCGTAAATTTCGCTAGCCGTCGTGGTTGCCAGAGGCAGCGCGCTACGAAGTGCTCGCGTCACATAGCCCGTTCCACAGCCCACTTCGAGAACACGGCGCGCGCCGGGGAAGTGGCAGCGCGCGAGGTCCTGAATCAGCCGGTTTCGGGCGCGAAACCAGAAGCTTTGATCCTGAAGCGCGTCCAGATGGATATGGGAATCTGCCGCCATCCCATCGTTCTGAAGGGCGAGGTCTACTGCAAAGCAGGGGATTTCACCGATCCAGGTCGGTGAAAAGCCGCAGGAAAGGCAGCGCCAATCTTCGTCAATAAGCGTGTCTTGGCATTTTAAGCAAAGTCGCATGAATTTGGGGCGCGCTTCTGTGTGAAAGGCATCCACTGGCTTGCGAATATTTTGGGGCTATTTGCGCAACCGGTCAAGCTCGACATCGACGTTTGAGGGTGCGGCCCCATGGCGGGCCGGTACTAACAGGCAGATCGTCTTCAGGAGCAAGCCATTGCACGTGAAGTTCGTGCACCGTAGGGTGCCCGGCGATCGATGCAGCGGCCCGATATGTCAACGCCGGAGAGATTTTACAGCGGGTGGCCGGAGTAAAAGTGCAGCACGGACGCAAGCAAGAAGGCCCCCCGATCGGGGGCCTTCTTGCTTGTCGCGTTTTATTCCTGAGGGGCCGCGTCCGCCGGCGGTTCTGACCGCGCTCGGCGTGATCGGCGCCTTGAGTCAGCGAGCCTGAAGCTATCGCCGTTCATCTCGAGGATATGGACGTGATGCGTGAGGCGGTCGAGGAGCGCGCCGGTGAGCCGCTCGGAGCCGAACACGGACGTCCACTCGTCGAACGGCAGATTGCTCGTGACCAGCGTGCTGCCTCGCTCGTAGCGCTGGCTGAAGACCTCGAACAGCAGCTCGGCCCCGGTCACAGAGAGTGGTACATAGCCGAGTTCGTCGACGATCAGCAGCTTGTAGCCGGCGAGCTGACGCTGAAGACGCAGTAACCGTTTTTCGTCGCGCGCTTCGAGCAGTTCGTGGACGAGAGCCGACGCCGTGATGAAGCCAACCGATAGGCCCTTCTGGCAGGCCGCCAAGCCGAGCCCGAGCGCGATGTGGCTCTTGCCCGTGCCGCTGTTGCCGACGGCAATGATGTTTTCGCGCCGCTCGACGTAGTCCGAGCGCGCCAGTTCCAGCACCAACATCTTGTTCAGCGATGGCAACGCCAGGAAGTCGAAGCTGTCGAGGCTTTTAACGGTCGGGAACCGCGCCGCCTTGATCCGGCGCTCCACCATACGTCGCTCGCGATCAATCATCTCCATCTCGGCCAGCCGCATCAGGTAACGCGGATGGTCGACGCCTTCAGCCGCACACAGCCGGGCGACCTTGTCGTACTCTCGCAGGAACGTCGGCAGCTTCAACGCCTTCAGATGGTGGGCGAGCAGGATCTGCGGCGCGTCGGTCATGTCGCCACTCCGGCCAACAGATCCATGTACGACCGCGCCGATGTTGTCGCGACCGTCGCTTTGGGCAGATACGGATAGATCGTCATGTCGAGGCGTGGCGGACGCCGCTCGATACGGCACAGCACCAGATGCTTCACGGCATCGAAGCCGACCGCACCGCGCGCGATTGCGTCGCGCACAGCGGCGGCCACGTCGTCGACCTTGAACACCTCGATCAGCCGCAGCACCTGCACAAACTCGCGCTTGCCGGACCTGCCCATACGGGCCTCAAGCAGGCGGCGCAACGTCGCGAACTCCTCGGGCAACTTCCAATCGGCGAGCGGGGCTGCCTGGTCGTGCGCATTGGTTTTCTGCTCGATGAGCGCCAGGTAATGCAGTGGATTGAACACGAAGTCCTCGCGCGCGTAGGAGCGGGGATGGCGCGCAATCACCTCGGCTCCGCAGGCGATGATGACCTCGTGCACATAGCCACGGACCAGCACCTTCTGGTGCCCATAGGCCGTCGGCACCGAGTAGTCATTCAGCCGATAGCGCACCAGCGAGAGCGAGTTGACGCTGCCCGGCTTCTTGTCGCAAGCGTCGTAGGGCGCCGGCAGCGGCTTCTGGAACGCGGCGAGATCGTGCTGCAGCCGCTCGCCGATCGTGCCGTCATGGCCGCGCAGCCGGTCCGCAAGGCGCTTCCGGCACCCCTCCAGAAGATGCCCGTTCAAGGCCTCGAAGTCAGCGAACACGGGGATCGGCACCAGGAAGTTCCGCCGCGCATACCCCACAAGCCCCTCGACCTTGCCCTTGTCGTTACCCTTGCCAGGGCGGCCAAACCGATCCGTGAACAGGTAATGCGATTGCAGCTCGCTGAACACGCGCGTGCGCTGACGCTTGCCATCGCCGAGAATGCGGGCAACCGCGATCCTGGTGTTGTCATAGAGAATCGACTGCGGCACGCCGTCGAAGAACGCGAACGCTCGCACGTGTCCGTCGCAGAACGCTTCCGTCGTCTCCGCTGGATAGCCCACCACGAAGATCGCGTCGGAGTGCGGCAAGTCCATCGCGAAGAAGTGGATCTTGCACTCGACGCCGCCGATGACGCCGATCGCTTCGCCGAAATCGGCCTGGGCATGCCCTGGCGGATGTGCCAGCGGCACGAACATCTCCTGCGTCCGCTGGCGCCAGCCGGCAACGTAGTCCTTCACGATTGTGATTTTTCCCGTAAATCCGTGCTCGTCGCGGAGCCGCTCGAAGATCCGCTTCGAGGTATGCCGCTGCTTCTTCGGCCGGTCCTTGTCGGTCGCCAGAATCGCATCAATAACACCGCTGAACTCGTCGAGCTTCGGCCGTAAAGGCGGCTTCCTGCGCACGTACCCGGGCGGCACCGAGAACTTCAGCATCTTCGAGACCGTCCTGGCGTTGATGCCGAACCGGTCTGCCGCAGCGCGCTCGCTGATCCCCTCGATCAGAACGGCGTGCCGGACCCGCGCGTAAAGCTCCACTGTCTTCATCCCCCGCCCCCTGCCGTTCCAGACAAAGGACTCTAACTGCCGCAGTTTTACTCCGGCGCAGCCAATCAAATCGGCCGCTTCAGTGAGGCAGTATTGCTCCGGCTTTTACAGCAGGGTAGGTGAGGGCGTTGCCTTCCCAACCGGGGCCATCCGGGACAATGCCTGCGTCCACGCGATGCCATCGGTGACCGTCGACACCCGTTGCCTTACCGATGGAGTATGGCGTGTTCAACCCGCGTAGAGCGAAATACATTTCAAATGCGTGAGGGGCGATGCGCATGACGCTGGGGCGCACGGTCGCGATCTCGTCGCCCTGCGGGGCCATGCAGATTTTCTCGTCCGGTCTCCATTCGAGCCCATCGGTGGAGGTGGCCGCGCGGATTGCATGGCTCATGTCTGCTTGAGTAGAGCCCCACTGTAGATGGGTCCCGTACCACATTCGCCATTCCCGTGGGCCAAGTTGCAGAACATTGGGATACGATAGGCTGTACGGATCCAATATTGACCGGTCCAGGATTGGTCCCAGAAAGCGCTTTTCGAAACGGCCTTCCCGAGCGTTTCCAAAGGCGACACCGATAGAATTGCGCCAAGGCACTGCGCCTCCAACGTTCCAGCCCATGTAATAAAGGCGGTCTTCCTGCTTGCCAGGGACGATGCAGCCGATGCCGATGCCGGCATCGTCGAACCCGCCCGTTTCACCTGGCATCAGAACAGGCGCCGTACTCTGGTCTTCCACGCGGGGAGTTTCGCCAAGACGAGCAACTATTGTGCCTACAGATGAGCGGTTGGCTGCATCGCGGCCGCTGTAGAAGATGCGGACCAGATCCCCTTCCAGCGTATAGGGAACAGGAAGTGCTGCGTGACTTACTAAGGCGTGATGGCCTTTGCTTGGCCCGGCGAACAGCAGGCCCAGTTTACGCCAGGCGCCCCGGGTTTGCCCCGCCATCAGATGCGCCGCAATCGGGAGCTGGGCACGCGTGAAATCTCGGTGCCCCGCGGCGCTAACACACTGCCCGGGGGAAGATTTTCGAGAACCAGCGCACCGGCACCGAGCACACAATGATCTCCGATGGATACATGGTCACGCAAAGTGACGTTGACACCTACAAAGCTAGCTTCACCTACGGTCACGCCGCCGGAGACCACTACATGCGAGGCCATGAATACGTTGTCCTTAATAGTCGAGTGATGCCCTATGTGATTTCCGCTCCACAGCGTCACATTGTTTCCGATCTTCACATAGGGCTGGATTACATTGTTCTCCAGAATGAAACAGTTGTCGCCATGTGTCAGGTCGGGAAATACCGTCGCCCGGCTGCTGACGTAGCTCACCAAATGGTAGCCCATGGCCCTCGCTGCGCTAGCCTTGGCTGTTCGCGTTCCGTTCAGCTTACCGTAGCTGACGGCAACAAACAGATCATAGGTATCCGGGGGGTAGCTGGCGGCCAACTCCTCGAAACTCACCACTGGCTTGTCGAGGTAGGTGCGCTGCTTCATGAAGGCAGCGTCTACGGTAAAGGCGGCTACCCGTCGGGACGAATCGTGCGTGAGGTAGAAATCTGCAAGCACTGCAATCTCGCCCGTGCCAAAAATAACAACCTCGTTCATACTCGTTCACCTTTCAAATAGCTGGGTCGGCGCTGCGCAGGATACCTGAAATTATATAAGTCCGGCACGCTTGTCATGTACACGCCGGCACGGCATGAGTGTGCGCAACACACACACGGCACGGCTTGCAGGTATCACATGGCAAAGTATTTTTACATAAGCGCAACTCTAGCGCTGACGATCTACGCCCAGATCATGCTGAAATGGCGTGCCGTGACGTTGGCTCCTTCTGTGCCGGGGCGAAAAATTGACTATTTGATTGCCATGTACACCGATCCGTTCGTGCTGTCGGTCTTTGTCTGCGCATTGGGCGCAAGCGTCTCTTGGGCGTTGGCCATCGAGCGCATGCCGCTGACGCTTGCCTATCCATTTATGGCGCTGACCTTTGTCTTGGTACCGCTGGGCAGCGTTCTGCTATTGCGCGAGAGCTTTTCGCCGATGCAGATTCTTGGCTCGGCGCTGATCCTCGTGGGCATTACGCTGAGCGTCTATAAATATTAACCGGACCTGTCGCGTTTTGAGCTATTGAGCAGCTTTGTTCATCATTCAGTTTAGATGCAGCGCATCCGTGTCTCTTGCTTCAGCTTGCTCCGGACGACCGAATTCGCTCCAACTCATGTCGGCGGACTCAGAGTGTTACGATCTGGGTAATTCACCCGCCCCCATCATCGTTACTCCAAGTCCTGTGCGATAGAAAAGTCGCTGAACGATAAACAGCGGCCACAGCGTTGTTCGATTAAGAATTATCTTTACCCAGGGCGGGAAAACTGTTTTCCAGGGAATGTCTCGAATTCCGCTGGTTTCCGTTTGCTCCCGTTGGCTCAGGCCCACCTTAGAAACTTCACCACTCTTTGAGATCAGCCACGCCCCGATGTGAAGGAGGATATTTGCAACAAGAACGGCCACAGACCAAACGTCTCGTTGTAACAGGCCGGCCTTACGCATGACGTCATCGAGATCGGCCCGATCGTATCTTCGAAGATGACCTACCGTATCGTCTTCAATCGACCATTTGTCTCTTCGCCCTGGCACTCCAAGAATGATAACTCCTCCTGGTTTTACGTACCGAGATATGGCTTTTATGAACCCCACGTCATCTTCTACATGTTCCATTACCATGTAACTTACAGCCAGGTCGACTTTCGCAAAGTCTGCTGGAAGGTCGTGTATGTCGTCTGCTTGAAGGCGATATTTGCCACTCCTGATTTCCGTCGCCAGGTTCTCTTTCGCGATGGCTAATGCCCGTTCGGAGAAGTCTATGCCGACGCCTGTCAGGCCTTCTTCGCAAAGCAATTTCGAAATCATACCCGCGCCGCAGCCGACGTCCAGGAACGTGCTCCCTCCGCGCACTTTGAGCGCGTCTCGAAGAGCTTCGTACGTACAGAAGCTTCCGGGCGGCTCTATCTTGACGAACTTCATTTTCAGACCGTTTCGTTAGTTATGCGTGCCGTTGCGCTAAACTGGACGGACGGTTCCAGGTTTTGGCGACTCAGGCGCGGCCAACGATTCTGTTAGCTTGACGGTCGTTTTACATTGGATTGTGTTGGGTGTCGAAGATCCCCCGGCCGATCGGTTGGACTGACGCGAGGACTGGCCCACCGTCCATCTTGTTGCCCGCGGGATGGCCCAGCCGGCTTCGTCATATGGGTGACGCTTGATTGTCCAAACCGTCGCCGTCTTTGCGCGTACATTGTGCCCAGCACCACGCTGGGCTGCATTTTGGCCTTCCTGCTGGCGCGCGGTCTCCTGGCCTCCACCTGCGCGATCGATCCCCCTTTTAACCTCTAGCTTGGCGGCGACTTCTTCATTCATGGCATCGCGACCCTTCTTGAGCGTAACCTGTGTCTTGCGAAGCGTGACCTCGCGCTTGGCGAGCTCCGACTTTTATCCGCGAGCTGCTGCGAAATTTTTTCCGGGTTTTGGCAATCAGCGGTGCGGCCAGTGATTCTGTGAGTTTAATAGTCGTCTTGCCTTTCGGGCAGATGAGCTGGGGTTCGTTGGAAGGAAATGCTTTCATCAGAAACTCGCAATCGGTTTTATGATGTTCGTTGAATTCTCGATGGGGAGATTGGTAGAGTGCGTCGATCTGGCGGGATCGCGACGGTGTGAAGCCGGTCGGATCTCGTGAATCGGGCTTGATTGCCAAAGCTGACGTGCGACGTCGGTCGGGGTGACATGCATATTGGCCCACCACGCCATCTCGTTGCCTTGCCGATGCAGATCGTGATGGTGGTCACGACATAGCGGCACCGTGAACTCGTCACTGACCTTGCGCCCGAGCGTGTTGGGCTGGGCAAACTTCAGATGGTGGGCATCGCAAGACAGCCGCTCGCAGATTAGGCAGGGCTGTTGCGCCACAAAAGCTAGATGCGCCTTGTTGCGTCGCCGGACCGGTTTGGTGATCGGGGTGACAGTCTGGTCGTGTAGCGCGTCAATCTGGATGGGAAGCGCGACAATCAGGATGGCAATTTAGCGGTCGCGGCGTGGGGATGATTGTCGCGGCCTGACGATAACGCAAGTGATAATTGCGTGTCGTGGAGTTGATTGTCGTGGAGCGACAATCAGGATGACGCTTTGATTGTCGCGCGCGTTGGCGGCCTTCCGGCTCCGCGGGCTTTGTCGACAGCCTCTTTTCGGCGATAGCTGTCGACATTCATTTCGAGGATCGTGGCGTGGTGGACGAGGCGGTCGATCGCCGCCAGCGTCATGGCTTGGTCCGGGAAGATTTTTCCCCATTCACCGAATGGCTGATTGGCGGTGATGAGCATTGAGCGGCGTTCGTAGCGGGCGCTGATCAGTTCGAACAGAACGCTGGTCTCGGCTTGATCTTTGGTCACATAGGCGAGATCGTCGAGGATCAGCAGATGATATTTGTCGAGCTTGGCTATCGCGGCTTCGAGCGTGAGGTCGCGGCGCGCGATCTGGAGCTTTTGCACGAGATCGGTGGTTCTGGTGAACAACACGCGCCAACCCTTTTCGATCAGGGACATGCCGAGCGCCGCTGCCAGATGCGATTTGCCGCCGCCAGGCGGGCCAAAACACAACAGATTGGCGCCCCTGTCGAGCCACGCGTCACCGGCGGCGAGAGCCTGCACCTGCGCCTTTGAGATCATCGGCACTGCATCGAAGTCGAATGCAGCGAGGGTCTTGCCCGGCGGCAGGCGGGCTTCATCCAGATGACGTTCGAAGCGACGACGGTTTCGCTCCACCATCTCCTGTTCAGCCAGGGCCGCCAGGAAGCGGGCGGCGGGCCAGCCTTCCTTATCGGCGGTTTCCGCCAGGGCGGCCCAGATCAGCTTGATGCCGGGCAGACGCAGTTCGCTGAGCAGCAATTCGACACGGGCGGCGTCGATCTTGACGGTCGCGTTCATGCGGCTTCTCCCACAGCCGCGGCAATCTGGTCGTAGATAGCGAGCGAGGGCAGCGTGACGACGACGACCGGTAGTGCCATGCCCTTCGGTCGGAAGCGTTCGATCAGCGCCTTGAGATCCGGCAGGATGCCGTCGTCGAGCGTGGCTTGCAGCACGGCACCGAGTTCCGCTTCGCAGGCCCGTTCATGTGCGAGCGCCAGAAGCCCGACCATCGCACGGCAGGCTGGTCTTTCGCCAATGCCGGCGAGCAAGGCGTCGAACGCACGAGCGTAAACGCGGCGGGGGAACAACTGGTCTCGATAGACCAGATTGAGCAGCGCCATCGGTTTGCGGCGCAGCGAATGGATGACGTGACGATAGTCGATGACGTGGCCGTGTTTGCCGTTGGGCTGGCTTCGCCCGCGCCGCAGGGTGACGATGTGGGTGGCGCCCTGGAAGCATTCGAGCCGGTCGTCATAGAGACGCACCCGCAGCCGGTGACCGATCAAGCGGGAGGGGACCGAGTAAAACACCTTGCGCAACGTGAAGGCGCTTGATGTCGTTACATCGACGTTGACCTCCTCATAATCGGCGGTCTTGCGGACCGGCAGTTTCTGTAGCGCCGTCCGCTCCTGATCGATGCGCTTGGCATTGCGCGCGTTGCCGCGGCCAACGATCTCGTCGACAAAACCACGCCATGCCGGAAGATCGTCGAAGTCGCGAGAGGCACGCAGCAGCAGGGCATCGGCCAGCGCTCTCTTGAGATGGCCATGCGCACTTTCGATCGAGCCGTTCTCATGCGACACGCCGGGATTGTTGCGGGTCGGCGTCATGCCGTAATGACTGCAGAACGCCTCGTAGCGCGTCGTCAAATCCTCCTTGGCTTCAGCGCCGAGATTGCGGAACGCGGCTGACAGGCTGTCGCTGCGGTGCTGCTCCGGCACCCCGCCCAGCGACCACAGCGCGTTCTGCAAGCCTTCCGCCAGCGCGACAAAACTTTCGCCACCGAGTACGACATGGGCGTGTTCGAAGCCGGAGAAAGGCAGCCGGAAGTGATAGAGCCGGCAGTCCAGCAACTGGCCCGCAATGGTGACGCCGAGATCGGCGACCTCGGTGAAGTCCGACAACCCCATGCGACCCGGCGGATGTTCCTGACGGAAGATCACCTCCCGATCCGGCCCGTTCACCGCCCGCCATGCCCGAATGCGCCGCTCGAGCGTCCGCCGCGTTCCAGAACCCAGCTCCGGATGTCGGCGGCATAGTTCCTCGAACACGGCGATCGGCCGTAAGCCTGGGGCGGCGTTCAGCATCGGGAGGATGTCGTTCTCCCAAAGATCGGCAAATGGATCAGCGCGGCGGCGTTCGCGGGGCGACTTCTTCTGGGTGGGAAGTCGGGGATCCTTTTCGAACCGGTAGGCGGCGGAGGTGCTGAAACCAGCCTTTGCAGCGGCGACGGCTGGCGAATGGTTGCGACGCAAGCTCATGAAAAGCCTCATTTGTTGATCGGTGACATGCCGGCCGGCCAAAGAATTGGTCCTCTCAAAGGAGAAACCCGATCTTTGACCAGCCGCCGTTACCGCCAAATGAGGCCCGTTCGGGCGACACGCCGCTGCTGGGCTGCCTCCGGTCGGGCTACGCCCTCCCTTCGTCAACCCAGCAGCGGCGCATTCTCATCCTGATTGTCGCGGGATTCTCATCCTGATTGTCGCGCTACACTGGTCGTGGGGTGGATTTGGCTCGACGGCGGTTGCGCTGGTCAATCCGTCGTGGAAAGAGCTTGCGACAGGAGGCGCGGGATCGACATTAATCGCCGGCCCGGTCGGCTCCGGCCCTTGCAGGTAGCCTTGCTGGCTGTCAACGAGGATCGATTGATAGGCTGCCTCTACGAGACGAGCATCGGCTTCAATCAAGGTGTTCTTTGCCGGCAGACGTCGATGTGCCCAAAGAGCTAGGTCCTCGCCGTCTGTCAACGCACGGATCTCGGCCAGAAGCTGGTCTCGAAGCTCCCCTGACGTCGCCTGATCCAACACCGGTGGCCGGTGTACGGTGCCTTTGCCCGCTTTCCTGGGCGGCTCCGGCTGCTTGGTATGCTCAGCCGGTGGCGTGTCGTTCAAGATGTCCGGCGCATCGAGGTCATCCTCGCCAGCAATGCCGACTAGGGCAAACAGTGCATATCGCCGGGCGTAGGTGAGGGCAGCTCCCATCCGGTGGGGTGCAGCCGTCTCGCTGACGGAACAGACGGGCCAGATCGACGAGATCCACTCGCCGGAAGCATGCGCCAACAGCGTCGTCAGCCGGATCTGCCCGCTGTCCTGATCGATCGCCGTCGTCTGGATCGTCGCAATTTCTTGCTGACCGAGGCTCTTGCGGACAATATCCAGCCCGCTGGCGAGCGAGGCGTAGCGGAAGGTGCGATCGGCACCTTGCGGAAACGGGGAGCGGATGGTGCCTGTGAGGCCCTTTTCAGGGTTGCTAAGCTCACCTTGGGCCTTCGCGAGCGCAGAGGCGATGGCGCCGATCGTGTCACTAGAGCTGTGCATCTGCTGCCTCCATATCCATCAGTTCGAAGCTGACTGCGCCGGTCTTGGACCTTTTGGCCCGAATGCCGTGGCCAATCGCCTCCTTGGCGTCCTCCGGCACCAGCTTCTTGAGGTCCGCTTTGGCGCCTTCATGTTCCTGAAAGGCCGGACGGGTCCGCCGGTACACGCTGGCAAACTCAGCCCAACTATTGGAGGCACTCATATCGACGACCCGGACCGCTTCCAGCCGCGGGCGAGGGGTCTCAACCCCAAAAAGGCGAGGCGTCTCGCCGCTCTGGACGCACTGCCAGAACTTCTTCTCCGCGGTCAGCAGGAGGTGCTGATATAGCGGGTCTGCAAGGATCGTCATCTCGACCCATTTGCCGCCGCCGGTGATGATCGACAGCACGGATGACCGAGCATTGGTCACCCACATATTGTGCTGCAGCTGCGCCATATGTTTATCGGCCGCTGCTTCCTCCGAGAACGTCCAGGGCAGCATGAACTTGGCTTCGAACACCGCGCCGGTCTGTTCGACCATGCCATCCAGGGTCGCTGCCATCCACTTCAGAACGGGATGAGCGACCCGCCGCTGCATATCTTTCACATTGTGACCGGTGTTCCGCTCGAACCAGCGTCGATTGAGGTCCTCGGTGACGGTTCCCAGCTGGACGATTAGGTTCCCAGAAAGATCATCCGCCGGCCGCTGGCCGCGCTTTTCCTGCCAAAGTAGAAGCAGCTTAGCCTGGTCATCACCCATGATGGTTCGGGCGTCAGAGCCGCCAATAAATCCTCGTCGCGAAACAGGCTTCATCTCAAAATCTCCACAAATGTCTAAAAACGACACTTACGACTATAATGATCATTTTCGACAGGTCAATCTTTTTCCGACATATTCGTGCAAAATAGTGAGTCGCAATGATCAGCCCAGCACAGTGTAGAGCAGCTCGAGGTTTACTTGACTGGAGCCAACAGGTTCTGGCTGCAGCAGCCGGCGTTGGCGTTGTTACGATCCGGCAGCTTGAGGGCCAAAATCAGCAGCCACGTCGCGCGACTCTCGCCGTGGTGCAGGCAGCCTTAGAAAAAGCCGGCGTTCAGTTCATTGATGAGAATGGTGGTGGCGCAGGGGTCCGCCTGAGCAAGCCAGCTCCCTAAGTCGAAGAAAAATTGCATAGTTCGTCGAGCGTTGATCTTTAGCAGTCTGTTGAAAAACTCGTCGCAGCGGCGCTGATATGCTAATTAAATTTAAAAGTGATTCTGTGGAGTGCAGCATGCGCGGAGCATTCGAGGATAGGCGCGCCGTGGAGAAGATTCTCATGGCCAGGGCCAAGCAGGCCGGCCGCCGCATCACCCTCGGCGCGGACAACGCCTATGACACCGCGGATCATGTCGCCAATCTGCGCGCCGTCGAGGTGACGCCTCATGTGACGCAGAACAATGCAATCGGCAAGACCGGCCGGAGCCGTCGTAGCGCCTTCGATGAGCGAACCGCCCGCTACCCCGGCTATGGCATGTCACAGACACAGCGCGCGATGATCGAATGCGTCTTCGGATGGGGTAAGCAACACGGCACGATGCGCGAGACCAAGCACCGCGGTATCGGCGGCGTCGCTGCCGACTTCATGCTCAACCTGATCGCTTACAATCTAATTCGCATTTCAAAACTGCTCCCCGCATAGCTCAGTCGCCGTCCAAGCGACACCGCGCGACGCCTATCACCTAACTACACCACCATCCAGCCTGCCAAATAAATAGGAAAATAGATCGATTTCGGGATTTTTTCAGCGAACTGTTACAGTAAGTCTAAAGCCGGCGTGCATTTTAAATTACAAGTCGACAAATACCGCCCCTTTATAGCAGTGCTAGAAGTTGTGCCGTGCAACGAAATCAAAAACTGCAAATAGGAACACTTCAGTGGCGCATCTGATAAACGGAGTTGAACTGCTAGATTTACAATTCAACGAAAGTAACGGAGCAACCTTACTCGCGTTGGAGGAACCAGACAGTCTTCCGTTCGCGCCTAAGCGAGTTTTTTTTCTGAAGGTTACTGGGGCAAACGTGATGCGGTCTGGACATGCTAACTCCTGCGACGAGTTCGTAGTAGCGCAAACAGGCTCAGTTTTGATCGAGGTTGATAACGGTTCCAAGCGTTCCAGCATTCGATTGCGAGCTGATGCTCACGGGCTTTGGATTAAGAGGGGTGTGTTTATCCAACTTAGCGAATTCGAACCGAACACGATTGTTCTCGTGTGTGCGTCGGAACTGTACAATGATACGATGAAATTCGACTCTCCACAGCCCAGTTTGCTAGCTTAAAGATGCAAATCAAGATTCCGCAAGCTGCGCCCTCACGCCGCATCAACCGCTTTCGCCAGGAAATTGATGCTGCAGTGTCCAACGTCATTGGAAGCGACCAATACGTATTGGGCTCCGCTGTAAGTTCTTTCGAAACGGCGTTTTCGAAGTACGTAGGGTGCTCTGACTGCGTCACTGTCGCGTCCGGAACGGATGCGCTGGCTCTATCGATGCGAGCTCTTGGTATAGGCCGAGGGGATGAAGTGATCACGACCGCGCTTACATTCTCTGGCACTGCTTTAGCGATATTACATTGTGGTGCAACGCCGCATTTTGTGGATGTTAATTTGGCCACGTATTGTATCGATCCCGATGCAATTCGAGCGGGAATCAATAGTCGCACCGCTGCAATTCTGCCGGTGCATCTGTTTGGCCATCCATGCGATATGAATGCTATAATGGAAATCGCAAGTGGCAATGGCCTTGCGGTTATAGAGGACTGCGCTCAGGCGCACGGCGCCAAGCTTGATGGCAAGAACCTCGGTACTTTCGGGAACGCCGCTGCCTACTCCTTCTATCCAACAAAGAATTTGGGCGCCATGGGTGACGGCGGTGCCGTCTTGACGAATGACCCGGACTTGACGAAGCGTTTGCGCCGTCTCAGAAATTATGGATTCGACGGTCGCGACCGGGTTAGCACCGCTATCGGCTTCAATTCCCGACTTGACGAAATCCAGGCCGCGATTCTCGAAGTTCTTCTCCTTCACCTGGACGACGGCAACATAGACCGCCGCACGGTCGCCGATCGCTATAGAACTCTCCTACGAGGCCACGCGATAGGCCTTCCCCCGGACAACTCTGGATCAATTTACCATCAGTTTGCTGTCCGGCACGACAATCGTGACGCGCTCATGCAGCATCTTGCTCAGAATCAGATTGATACTTCCGTCCACTATGCTCCAGCGGTACACAAGCATCCTGTCTTTGCGACGGGGCCGACACGGCACCTTCCTGTCACGGAGAAGCTGTCAAGAACATTACTTAGCCTCCCGATACAGCCAGAGATTGCTATGGACTCTGTCGATCGCATTGCCGACGTTGTCTTAGAGTATTTGAGAAAATGACCCGCCTTATTTTGTTCGGCGTAGGATCTCCAATTCTAATCGACGTGGCGGAGAGTGCGTTTCGCGCAGGGCTGAGCATTGAAGCCGGAATACGGAACATGCCGAGCGTCAGCTTCATGTTCGATGCGGCGAAAGTTGTACTTCCGGAAGACATTACACGCGAGATGCTAGATGTTCCGTTTATCGTTCCCATCTTTACGCCGGGATACAGACAATCCGCTGCACGAGAGGCTTCGATTTACGGCCTGAGAACTCCGTACAACCTCATAGACCCAAGCGTAGCGATACCGCGTATCTCAGAGTTCGGTCAGGGATGTTATATCAATGCGGGATGTACCTTAGGCGGCGGAAGCGTGTTCGGGTCGTTCGTGTTTATCAATCGCAGTGCCAGTATAGGTCACCACGCCAAGATCGGCTCTTTTGCTTCAATCGGGCCGGGAGTTACGATCGCTGGCCAAGTCACCATTGGAAAAGGCGCCGTTGTCGGAGCTGGAGCGACGCTTCTACCTTCGGTAACCTTAGGGGAAAATTCTGTGGTGGGTGCAGGCTCGGTCGTTACGCGCGACGTGCCTGACGAGTGTCTAGCTTTCGGCAATCCTGCGAGGGTCGTTAGCCGCGGCATTGCGGGCTACCGGGGCCAGAGGGTGACATAATGACACATTTTTCCGCTAACGACCCTCATAGAGAACCTGTCGTTTCGATTTTGATCAAGTCATACAATCATGCCTCTTACGTCAGACAGACTATAGAGAGTGTCCTGGAACAATCGTTCCAGGATTTCGAAATTGTCGTGACGGATGACGGCTCGACGGATGACACTCTCAGTATACTTCGTAGCTTCACAGATCCGCGCATTCACATCGAGGCGCTTCCGTTCAATCACGGCATTTCAACAGCTATGAACCTCACAGTCGCGCGGGCACGCGGCCGGTATCTCGCCATCCTTAATTCAGATGATTGGGCTCTGCCAGATAGGCTAAAAAAACAGGTAACTTTTCTTGACGCGAATCCAAATGTTTCACTTGTATTTGGCCTTCCGTATCCGGTCGGCGAGGCCAACGAACCCACTGCCACTTACAACGACTTTAACTTGCCTCTGAGTTTTCCAGACTTCTCGCGCACTACCTGGCTTAGACAGTTTTTACTGGGCGGAAATTGCCTCTGCGCCCCGACCGCAATGGTACGCCGCGAAGCTTATGAAGATGTTGGAGCCTATGATCCCCGGTTCACAAATTTGCAAGATTTTGACATGTGGATCCGGATGCTCATAGCCGGGCATAACATTCATTTACTTCCGGACGAAATTACTGCATTTCGAATACGAGACCGTCAAGCAAATATGAGCGCACCACGGCAGGACACAAAACTAAGAAGCTCGTTTGAACTTTCAAAGATTTTGAAGCAATTCTGTCACCTCAACGCAAGCCAATTCCGAGATATCATTGGCGAGGTCTCTGCTGACCTTCCGGCATCTGATGATGAAGTTGCGCATTGCCTAGCCCTTTTCGCGAGCAAAAGTTCCCGGGTCGAATATCAGCAATTCGCGCTGGATTATTTTTATGACGCCGCGCGGCAGCCGGAGGATTTTCGCCTATTTCAAACCCTTGCAGGCACGTTGGATCCGTTCAACATCCAAAGAATCGAGTATTTGACCGAGAGCCTCGCTGTCGCAAAGACAACTAACGATAAAGCTTTTTCAAATCTTAAGGCTTCACTCGCAACTTGCGAAGAGTCGGTCGCAGCTCTTCGTAAACAGTTACAATCTCGCGATGCTGGCTTTGACGAGATGGTTCTTAGATACGAGACGACCCTGGCTGAACTGTTTGCGCGGCATTCTTCACTGACTGCTTCACCGAGCTGGCAGCTCGTAACGAAGGTTTCAACTGCGATGCATCACCGTCCTCGTACTCTGCGCGTAATACGACGTGCGCTGAAGCTCTTAGAGCGGTCTTTTAAGCCATAGGTGAATCGCAGCTATCAAGGCTACACGACACAAAATGGAGAATTAGCGTAAAAAATACAACGAAGTTGATATGAGGCCGCGAAACTGGATCAATTATGGCGAACTGTCAGGTATCGCTCAACCGGAAAACGTAGCCTTTGATGTCATAAGTATTACAAAGTTCAGTTCATCGGCAGCGAGCTTGATCCCCCCGCGACTTATTGCTTACTCAGGCCGTTCGCGTGGGCCGGCTCCAGATTGTCGCCGCGACCGCCTTTCTCTATCCCGCTCCGTTTGCCCGGCAGCCAGTTTCGCAATAGCTTCGCGTATAGATTTTAGGTTCTGTGACTCTTCGGGATGATCTGCTTCACGTTTTTCTTCATCGTGCAATCGGAGTTTCTCGCTAGCTCGAGACTGATGATTTTCTAATTCAGTAATCAGTGGCAACAATGCGAACAGGTCCTGCAGCTTATCCGCCGACATGCGATCTATCTGAAGCGTCAGTTTTTCAAACATGTAAATATTGAAGATGCGCGATTTTTTTAGTAAATCCCGCAGTTGCGTTATCAGCGATTGATAAACATTAGCCGTTTCATTTTTTGCGAGCGGTTTTGCAGCCTCGATCAATGAGCATAGGTTTGAGATGTGGGTCGAGATCCGCTTTATCTCGAGCTTCGCTTCGTTCAAGTCGGCCAAATGCATATTCATGCCCATTCCAGAACGTGCCCGCGTTATCTTAACAGCGAGGCGTTCGCTAAATAGCTGACCCTCACTAATGCTGTGGATAATTCGGGCGCTGCCCAATTTCGGGCAGCGGCAACATTTACGTTAGATAACTAAGCTGGGGCGAGGAAGGAAATGAAACGTTCGCTGACGAAGAAGCCATCTAACCCTATCCCGAAAGCGTTAGAAAATATTTTCCGTGCCCCATCGCTCGTTGGTACGGAGCGGATTGAAGACTATAACAATCTGTTCAAGGCTGTGGCTGCATCTGTTTCTCCGAGGAACGCCATCCAGTGGATTTATGTCCGCGACGTCGTCGATTTAACCTGGCAGATTCGACGTGAACGACGGATCAAAGACGATGTTATCAAGTTGCATCAGAAGAATGTCATTCTGAAGTTGCTCAAAGATACTTATGATGATCCGAGTGAGGACGTTCCACCTGGTTATCCAACCTCTGCCGATTCGTCTGGAAATTCGAGCGGTACCGCTCCCGCAATGTATCGTGTTTTTTCGGCCGCTGATGAAGCGCAGCTATGGGGAAGTGACTACAAGGCCCGCAAAGAGATCGAGGCAAAGCTCGCTGCACGTGGTTATCGTGATTCCGAGATTCTGGCAAAAACATACATTGCGGCGGCATCGCAGATCGAGTCTTTCGATAAGCGAATTGAGAGCTGCGAGCGGCGTCGATCGGCCATCATGCGCGAAATTGAACGATGCGACGAAGCGTTCGCGCGAGCGCTCAGAAACGCGCCGCTGGATGTGATTGATGGCGAGTTTAGTGAGGCGGCTGAATAAGCGTCATGGCCACAGATCAGCAACTGAAGGCCAACCGCCTCAACTCGAAAGCCAGTACTGGCCCGAAGTCGTTGCGAGGCAAAAGCGCCAGCAAGCGCAATGCCGTGAAGCATGGGCTATCTATTAACATTGCAACGCATCCACATATTGACGAGCGGGTGAACGCGCTAGCAAAGTTGCTGTTGCCGAATGGTAGTAGTAAATATAAGCCGCAAGCCATTGAAGCCGCTATTGCACAACTGGAAATTCTCCGTATCCGAGAATATCGGGCGATGCTCTCAAAAGACCTCTCGCTGGGCGAGGGCGACAGCTCCGCTGTTAAAATTGAACTCCCCAGCAACGAGATATTAGATCGTTACGAGCGGCGGGCGTTTTCGCGTCGTGCAAGGGCGCTGCGGCAATTGGTGTCGGCATCTGGCGTAGCTGAAGCGTAAGTTCAACATTCCTAGTTATGAAGGCGCTGGACCTCAAACAACAACAATATAGGTTTATAATTCTATTCGATCCCGTCGTTGGTATTTTCATGTGTTTGGCAGAACGAGCCCAATTTTATGGTTAGGCGGGTATGGGCCGATCGCTACGGCACATGATAGAAGAGGATACGATTTTCATAGCGATAGACGGGATTGGCATGCTTGAAAGCCACAGCTCAACGACAGCCAGTCACATAGATGATGCTGACATCGTCAAGTCGTTGAAATCTCTAATGATCCACCATTGCCTTCCGCTCTGGTCCACGGAAGGGTGGGACCAAGATAACGGTGGTTTTGTCGAGCGGCTGAACATCTGCGGCCAGGCCGATCGCGACGCGCCGCGGCGGGTGCGGGTTCAAGCCCGGCAGATCTATTGCTATGCCAAGGCCGCGCAGATCGGCTGGTATCCGCAAGGCGCGGAGATCGCCCGCCGAGGGCTGGACTACCTGCTCACCAAAGCCAGATCCCCCGATGGCAAGCCCGGCTACGTGCACCTGCTGGCGCCCGATGGCAGCGTGCTGAACCCGCTGCGCGATACATATGACCATGCCTTCGTGCTGCTGGCGCTGGCGGCGCTGTACCAGCTAGATCAGGACCCGCAGATCCGCGCCGAGATCGATTCGCTGATGGCGTTTTTCGACAGCGAATTGCGCTCGCCGGACGGCGGCTATGCGGAAGGTGTGCCGGCCTCGCTGCCGCGCCGGCAAAACCCGCAGATGCATCTCTTCGAGGCGCTGATTGCCTGCTTCGATGCGACCCACGACCAGGCGTTTCAGGCCCGCGCCGGCGACCTGTTTGGGCTGTTCATCGCCAGTCTTTACGACGGCAAAAAGCAGGTGCTCGGCGAATATTTCGAGCAAGACTGGTCGCGGATCGAGCCGGTCTCGGTCGAGCCCGGCCATCAGGCGGAATGGGTCTGGCTCCTGAAGGGATTCGAGCGCATTACCGGCTGCCCGACCAAGCGTCATCGCGGCGAGCTGCTTGCCTCGGCACTGCGGTTCCGCGACGCAACCGGCTGCCTCGTAGATGAGGGCGATGCCGAAGGCCGCATCCACAAGGCGAGCCGGCGCTGTTGGCCTCAGACCGAGGTCGCCAAGGCGTGGATCGCCCAGGCCGAAGCCGGTGAAGCCGGCGCGGCCGACGAGGCGCGCGCTGCGTTGGTGCGGCTGCATACGCTATACTTGTCGCATCCCGTGAAGGGCGGCTGGTACGACCAGTTCGACGCCGAAGGGCGTTCGCTGGTGGAGGCCATCCCGGCGTCGTCGTTCTACCATGTGCTGTGCGCCGTCGCCGAAGCCGACCGGGTGCTCGGTTAGATGTATCCTCCCGCAGGCAGGGCGTCATGAATTCCGAGGTCATTGTCCGCTGGCTGGAGAGCTTTGGCCAGCTCGATGCTGCTGCGGCCGCTGTGCTGGCTGCAGTGTTCGTCGTGGCGGCGTTCGTGCCGATGCCGCGTACCTTTCTGGTGCTCGGCTCCGGCGCCGCCTTCGGCCTGCAGGCGCTGTGGGTGATCGTGCCCAGCACCACGCTGGGCTGCGTGCTGGCGTTCCTGCTGGCGCGCGGAGTGTTGCGCGGCTGGGTCGAGGCCCAGACCGGCAAGAAGCCGCTGTGGGGCGTGCTGGCCCAGGCCATCGACGACGAGGGCTGGCGGATCGCAGCCTTGATGCGGTTCTGGGGGCCGGCGCCGAATTGCGTGCAGAATTATCTGTTTGGGCTGACCCGTATTGGCCTCGTGCCCTATGCGATGATCACGCTTATCTTCACGCTGCCACAGATCCTGCTCTACACCTGGATCGGCGCCTCCGGCCGGGCCATTCTGCTCGACGATGGCGAGCTCCCGCTCAGCCTGTGGATGATGGCCATCGCGGCGACCGTGGTGCTGACAATCGTATTACTTGTATCGCGGCGAATCCGGAAGATTTTAACGTCTAGAGAGGCGGTTCTGCCGGCTTCTGCCGGAACACGACGAAGTGCGACATCGTGAAATTGACGACGAAGCTGACAAGGATCGAGAGCAGCTTGGCGTAAAGCACCGGCATAGAGTTCGATAGCACGACCAGGGTCGTGGTGGTCGCGATCATGCCGAGGATGCCGGAGGCGACGAAACTGAAATAGTCTCTGCGGCGCAGCACCCGGCCGGATTCGGCGCGGAAGGTGATCATGGTGTTCATGACGTAGGAACATGAAACCGCTCCCAGCCAAGACAGCACGTTGGACAGCACCAGCGGCAGCGCCAGCACCGTATAGGCGAAGGTGAAGATCGCCAGATCGATCAGGGTGTTGCCGATGCCGATCACGCCGAAGCTGATTATCTTGGCGACCATCGGCCGTGCTAGCCAGGTGTCGATAATTCTAGGAAAAATCAGCTTCATATTCAACGGCCGCATGCTTGGTTAGGCCGATGCTTAGCAGGAACGACGCGACAAGTCCCACGATTCTGTTGAAATTCTGGGCGTGTAAGCGATCAACTCGCCATCATGGGTAGATTGCTGGCCGCCGCGTCAATTTCCGCAGGACGCGCCGTAGTCGCAGAGCAGGGCACCATAGTCTTCTGCAATTATAAATGTGTGGCGCCTCAACCTAAGGTCAACGGGGCAACTTTCGCCCCAGGCCCGTCCTGACGGCTGGAAATTTTCCACCGCCGCTGACAATGCATGCACGCTTTTAGAAATGAACTAGCCGTTTGGCGGCACCCTTCTTCAAGCAAGGTGTGAGGTGGTCAGACGTTCCTTGCAAAGCGGCACGCTCACGAGCCGCTAGCCGAGTAGCGCTCAAAATGCGTAAAAAAATCAGGATTTGTCGATGCTACACCGTTCAAGTTGATGGTTTGGAGTTCTGGCGGACAGGCAGCTGAACCCGCGTAGTTAAAGCTACAAATCAATAGCACGAGAAACAGATTTAAATTTTGTCACTCCACGTTTTGTAGTTGCAGCAAACGTCTATCTTTCCAGTTCCAAAATGGTGAATAGACACCGTCTTAATTGATAGTTGACGGGCAGTCGAGCGCTACTAATTTGTGAGAGTGCAGAGACGATAAAAAGTCGATATGCCGTAAAACTTAACTATTTTGAGAATAGAGGAATTTTAACCTATGACTATTGGTATGGGTATGGTGAGTAAGATCGCCAAACGGAAAGAGAGGCTCGCCCGTCGAGCCGCTCACTTGGAAACATTTTTTAGCTCGACGAGAGTCCTCGGTAGCGAGAATATTCGGCAATACAATGCGCTTTACAAGACGCTTAAAAAAGAAATGCCAATGTCGAGCCTGATGGATCGAGTGCGTGTAAAACAGTTGACCGACTCTATTTGGCTCGTCCAGCGCACGCTGCGTTTGCAGGCAGGAGCTATTGAAGGCGCTCAGGTCGAGGCGCTCATCAAACTTTTGATGCCAAAATTTGGAAACTTTCTGGATGATGATAAGAGAAATCAGATTGCGATTGACTATTTCTCCGGGGCTGAGGACGTGCAGAGGAAGGCAACCCGGGTTGCGGAAAAACTCGGTATCACGCGCGACATGATTGAAGCCTTTGCGTTAGAACTGCAGAGCCCAACGGTGATGGCGCTTGATAAGATGCGGGCCCGGTGCGAGCATTCTATCGATCAGGCTGAGAAGAAGCTCACGGGCCCGACGCGCAAGAAAAGGAACAAGGCCCCTCACGACCAGACGATTGTCGATGAAGAAGATGCGAAATTTGAAACCAGGACCTCTCATACGAAGGACTCTTGGAACTGACCTGAGGTAGTGACGTGGCGACCGATCTTCAGATTGCTGCAAATCGTGCTAATGCAAAGAAGAGCACCGGACCGCGCACGCAAGCAGGGCGCGCGCGGTCCGGTCAGAATGCTCGCGTACATGGCCTGGCAGCCAATTCGGTTGACCTGCGTAGCAATCCTGAACATCAGCAAGTTGTAAACGTGTTGGTAGGGGACGTGGCTAATAAAGGTCGTGTCGATGCAGCATGGAACTTCGTCGATGCTCAAGTCAAATTACGGCGCATCGCCGAGCAGCGTTCGAAAGCTTTTGCCGAATTCGAGTCCCCAACAACCTCAATAAATTACCTTCAAGTTCGGCGGGCTGCCGCGCTGGATCGCTATGAGCGCTATGCATATTCGCAGTTGTTACGCGCTATTTTAAAATTAGAAGATTAAGCGATCAGTTTAGTGATATCTGCCAGAACGAACCCAATTTTCTGCTTCTCTTACAATAACATAGCGTGTTGCTGCTGATCGATGAGCGCTGCAAGTGGTTTTGTTGTCGTCGACGCCAGTGCCCACTTACCGACTATGCGCGCTCGTCGGCGATCACCTTGCCGTCATTGGGCAGGGAGGCCGGCGCCACCAATTCGACGGTACCGCCGAGCTTGCTGACAGCGCGCAGCGTGGCCGTGACGGCTTCCTGTAGCCCGGCATCCGCAGAGGCCGTCTCGGCCTTTAGCACCATCGCGTCGTTCTCGCCGTCGCGCGATACCACCAGCCGAAGCCGGCCGAGTTCCGGATGCCGCTGGCCGATCTCGGCCACCTGTTCCGGGCGCACGAACATGCCCTTGATCTTGGTGGTCTGGTCGGCACGGCCCATCCAGCCCTTGATCCGCATGTTGCTGCGGCCGCAGGCGCTGTGGCCGGGCAGGGTGGCCGAGAGGTCGCCGAGCGCCAGCCGGATCCAGGCGTGATGCGGGTCCAGCGAGGTGACCACGATCTCGCCGACGTCGCCATCGGGCACCGGATCGCCGGTGCCGGGCCTGACGATCTCGAGGATCAGGTCCTCATTGACGATCATCCCGTCACGGGCGGAACTTTCATAGGCGATAAAGCCGAGGTCGGCGGTGGCGAAGGCCTGGTAGGCATCGATGCCGCGCGACCGTATCTCGTCCTGCAGCGAGGGAGGAAATGCCGCGCCGGACACCGTCGCGCGCGTGATCGAGGACACGTCGCGTTTCGCCGCCCGGCCGGCGTCGAGCAGGATCTTCAGGAAATCCGGCGTGCCGGTATAGGCGACCGGGCGATAGGCCTCGATCAGCTTGAGCTGCTGCTCGACATTGCCGGGGCCGGCCGGGATCACCGCGCAGCCGAGCGCGCGCGCGGCCGAGTCGAAGATGAAGCCGCCGGGCGTCAGGTGATAGCTGAACGTGTTCAGCACCACGTCGCCCGCCCGGAATCCCGCGGCGTATAGCGCACGGGCCCCGCGCCATGGATCGACGTGTTTCGACTCCGGCTCGAAGATCGGCCCCGGCGAGGTGAACAGCCGGCCGAACGAGCCGGGCGGGCCGTTGACGAAGCCGCCGAACGGCGGCTTGGCCTTGTGCAGCGCCGGCAGCTCGGACTTGCGCAGGATCGGCAATCTGGCCAGCGCGGCGCGGTCGACGATCGCGGCGGGATTGACGCCTTTCAGATGCTTCGCATAGGCCGGCGCCTGCATCGCATGGCGCAGCGCCTCAGGCAGCCGTGAGAACAGATTGGCGTGGCGGTGCGAGGGATCGCAATTCTCGAGCGTGTCGAAGTGGGGCATCGGGTTCCTTCGCGGCCGGGGCGCAGGCGCGTGCGACTGACGCTAAGCCATTATTGCGATGTGGCCATACGTCAGATCAATCCGCAATCTTGTCCAGCTTGCGGCAGACGGGCTACAGCCAGCGCTTGCGGCGCTTGAAGCTCTTTAGATTCTTGAAACTCTTGCGCTGGTCGCCGGCGCCGCCGAGGTAGAACTCCTTAACGTCCTCATTGTCGCGCAATTCATCGGCGGTGCCGTCGAGCACCACCTTGCCCTGTTCCATGATGTAGCCCTGGCTGGCCACCGAGAGCGCGGCGCGGGCGTTCTGTTCGACCAGCAGGATGGTGACGCCGAGGTCGCGGTTGATCTTCTGGATGATGGCGAACACCTCCTTCACCAAGAGCGGCGACAGGCCCATCGACGGCTCGTCCATCAGGATCATCTTTGGCCGCGCCATCAGCGCGCGGCCGATCGCCAGCATCTGCTGCTCGCCGCCGGAGAGATAGCCGGCAAGGCCCGTGCGTTCCTTCAGCCGCGGGAAGTAGTCGTAGACCATCTCGATGTCCTGGCCGACCTCGTTGTCGCGGCGGGTGAAGGCGCCAAGCCGCAAATTTTCCAGCGAGGTCATGTCGGAGACGATGCGGCGGCCCTCCATCACCTGAAAAATGCCGCGGCGGACGATCTTGTCGGGATCGATGCCGTCGATGCGCTCGCCATCGAACACGATCTCGCCGCGCGTGACCTCGCCATCTTCGGTCTTCAACAGCCCGGAGATCGCCTTCAGCGTGGTCGACTTGCCGGCACCGTTGGCGCCGAGTAGCGCCACGATGGCGCCCTTCGGCACCTCTATGCTGAGGCCGCGCAGCACCAGGATGACGTCGTCGTAGACGACTTCGATGTTGCGGACGGAGAGCAGGGGGACGGGGACAGGCGCTGTTGCTGCGATCTTTGCGCGTGCTTGAAGTGTAGTCTGCAAAGGATTCACTCCTGATAGCCGCTCTGTCTTTTCCCTCCCCCTTGCAGGGAGGGTGGCCCGACGCAGCGCAGCGAAGCCGGGTCGGGTGGGGGGTGCCACGAACGCCGTAGCCCGTGGCACCCCCACCCAGTCCTCCACTGCGAAAGATGCTACGCATCGTCCTCCGTTCGGCCGAACCTCCCCACAAGGGGGGGGGAGGCCATTGGCGTCGTCGCTAGACTACCACCCATGCCATTCCGGCTTGCGCGGCAGATCCACGGTCTTCACCTTCTCCAGCTTGATGGCACCCTTGGCCATCAGGTCGTTGAGATCGCCATCGGTCGCGCCGGACACTTTCGAGCGGTACAGATCGACCTTGGTGGTCGGGCGGTGGTCCTTGTCGGTCCAGGTCGAGGGATTGCAGACGCCTTCCATGCCGGCCGGCACCCAGTCCTTCTTCTGGTAGAAGCCCTTGGCGACGTTCTCGCCGGTGGCGCCGCCGTTCTTGGCGGCCCATTCGATCGCTTCCTTCATGTACAACGACGTGCAGACGGCGGCGACGTAATGTACCGGGCGATAGATCTTGCCGGTGGGATCGGAAATCTTCGAGATCTCCGTCACGGTCTTCATGCCCGGCGCATTGCCGCCCCAGCTCACCGCGGTGCGCAGCGGGAAGATGACGCCGTCGGCGGCGTCGCCCGCGGCCTTCGCTGCGTTCTCGTCCATGCCCCAGACATTGCTCATGAACTGGATATCGACGCCGGCCGATTTGCAGGCCTTCATCACCGAGATGTTGGAGGCCGCTGTATTGCCGAGATAGGCGTAGTTGGCGCCCGCGCTCTTCAGGCTCAGGCATTGCGCGGAGTAGTCGCCCGGCGCCAGCGCGAACACCAGCGGCGGCAGCACCTCGAAGCCGAGCTCGACCGCGATTGCCTCGCCCGCTGCTTTCGGCGCGTTGGGATAGGGGTGGTTGGCGCCCATGTGGACGAATTTCGGCTTGCCGGTCTTGCCCTTCGCCTTCCAGTCCTCGGCCGCCCAGGTCAGCTCCGCGCGCAGCGCGTCAGAATAGGATGGGCCGTAGAAGAAATTATACGGCGCGGGCTTGGCCTTGCCGCCGGCGCCGGTCGGGTCGGTCAGGGCGGCGGAGTAGGAGCCGGAAATATCCGGGATCTTGTCCTGTGCCAGAAAGCCGGTCAGCGCTTCGGTGTCCGCGGTGCCCCAGCCCATGATGCCGGCGACCTTGTCGGCGCCCGACCACTTCTTGTACAGAGCGATGGCGCGCGGCACCTGATAGCCGTAGTCGTTGGTGTCGAGATTGACCTGCTTGCCGCCGATGCCGCCATTCTTGTTGACCCAGGCAAAGGTGTCCGCCACGCCCTGGCCATAGGGCGTGCCGACGTCGGAGGTGCCGCCGGAATAATCGGCGAGATGGCCGAGCGCAATCTGCGCCTGCGCGCTGACGCTCGCGGTGCCGAGCAGAACGGCAATGGATGCAGTACTCAACAAAGATCTGATCGTCATGAGCCTTCTCCCTGTGGTTTTTTGTTATGGCCTCAGTCTAACCGGTCCCGTCCCAACCTCAATGCGAAAACGGGTATAGTTTCCAGTAGCTCTTGATCTGTCGCCAGCGGTGGGCGAGCCCGTCCGGCTCGAAGATCAGGAAGGCGATGATGATCAGCCCGATCGCGATCTCGCGCAGGAAGGTGATGTTGTTGTTGAGCTGCAGCGCGCGGTCGATGGCGCCGCCCTTCATCTCGGCCGCGATCCACTCCATCGATTCCGGAAGCAGCACCACGAAGGCCGTGCCCATCAAGGTGCCCATGATCGAGCCGGTGCCGCCGATGATCACCATCGCCAGAAACAGGATCGAGCGCTCGATACCGAAACCTTCGTTGGAAACGACGAGCTGGTAATGGGCATAGAGCGCCCCGGCAATGCCGGCGAAGAAGGCGGCGAGGCCGAACGACAGCGTGCGGTATTTGGTCAGATTGATGCCCATGATCTCGGCGGACAGATAATGGTCGCGGATCGCCACTAGCGCGCGGCCGTCTCGCGAGCGCATCAGATTGGTGACTAAGAGATAGCTCGCCACCAGATAGGCCAGCACGACGTAGAAATACTGCCGGTCGCCGCGCAGCGTATAGCCGAAGATCGAGAACGGATTGGCCATCGCCGGCACCGAGCCTCCGGAGAACCATTCGGCGCGCGAGAAAAAATCCAGCAGGATGTATTGCGCGGCCAGTGTCGCGATGACGAGGTACAGACCCTTCAGCCGCGCTGCCGGCAGGCCGAAGATCAGGCCGATGATCGCAGTGACGATGCCTGCCAGCGGAATCGAGAAGAACACCGGCACCGGAAATTTGTTGGAGATATAGGCCGAGGTGAAGGCGCCGAGCAGAAAGAACGCGGCATGGCCGATCGAGATCTGGCCGGTGAAGCCGACTAGGATGTTGAGCCCGAGCGCGGCGATGCCGTAGATGCCGATCTGGATCAGCACTGAGAGCCAGTATTCGCTGAACAGCAGCGGCGCGAAGCAGATCGCGACGATGCCGAGGATCGCGGCGTTGCGGCTGGCGCGGGTCGGGAAAATCGTGGTGTCCGCCGCATAGGTGGTGCGGTAGTCGCCGGCGGGGATGAGGGACGGGCTTGCCATAATTCCTATACCCGCTCGATGTCTTTGGTGCCGAACAGGCCGTAAGGCTTGATCATCAGGATGATGATGAGCACGTAGAACGGCGCGATCTCATAGAGATTGCCCCAGTGCAGATATTCCGAATCGACGAACTGCGCGACATTCTCCAGTACGCCGATGATGATGCCGCCGATCACGGCGCCGCCGACGGAATCGAGCCCGCCGAGGATCGCCGCCGGAAACACCTTGATGCCGTAGATCGACAGACCCGACGAGACGCCGTTGACCACGGCGACGACCACGCCGGCGACCGCCGAGACCATCGCCGAGATCGCCCAGGCCATGGCGAAAACCGTCTTGACGGAAATGCCGAGCGACTGCGCGACCTGCTGGTTGAACGCGGTGGCGCGCATCGCCAGGCCCCATTTCGACACCTTGAAGAACCACGCCATGCCGATCATCATCAGCACGGAGACCACGAGGCTCATGACATAGACGGTCTGGATCTGCAGCCCGGCGAAGTTGACGGACTGGCTGGTGAAGACGCGAGGAAACGGCTGCGGGCTGACGCCGTAGATCCATTTCAACGACGCCTGGAATACGGTGGACAGTGCGATGGTCACCATGATCACCGAGATGATCGGCTCGCCGATCATCGGGCGCAGGATCACGATCTGGATCATGATGCCGAAGGCGAACATGAACACCAGGGTCATCGGCATGCCCAACCAGAACGGCACCTGGTATTTGGTCAGCAGCGTCCAGCACACCCAGGCGCCAATCAGGAGCAGCTCGCCCTGCGCGAAGTTCACGACCTGGGTGGCCTTGTAGATCAGCACGAACGACATCGCGACCACGCCATACAGCGTGCCGACCACGAGGCCATTGACGAGAAGCTGGAGGAGCAGGGCGGTGTTCATGATGGAGCGCTGAAAGAAACCGCGGGGATTCCCCTCTCCCCCCGCGCAGCGAAGCTGCGCGAGGTGGGAGAGGGTGGCCGCGCGTAGCGCGGACGGGAGAGGGGGAGCCACAGGCGAGAGCAGAGCGTGCGGCTCCCCCTCTCCCGAGTGAGTTTGAATTTACTGACTGAGCTACCCTCTCCCACGAGGGGAAGGGGTGCAGCTATGAGCGCCGGCGTGCGGGCTGAACACTGATCGAGGGGCATCTTCATTCCGCCGCCTCAATCGCCACATCGCGGGACAAATCCACCACCTGCAGCGTGGTCCGGATGCGTTGCGTGGTGCCGTCCTGGAAGCGGATCACGGTATCCACCGGGATATCCCGCGCGCCGCCATAGATGCCGTCGATGATATCAGCATATTTCTCGTTGATGACGCTGCGCCGTACTTTTCGGGTGCGGGTCAGCTCGCCGTCGTCGGCGTCGAGTTCCTTGTACAGCAGCAGGAACTTGGCGATACGCTGCGCCGGCGGCAGCGTCGCGTTGACGATTTCGACCTCCTTGCGAATCAGCGCATAGACTTCCGGGCGCGAGGCGAGATCGGTGTAGGTCGTGAAGGAGATGCGGTTCTTCTCCGCCCATTTCGAGATGATCGAGAAGCGAATGCAGATCATCGCGGCCAGCACGTCGCGCTGGTCCCCCAGCACGACCGTCTCGGCAATGTACGGCGAAAACTTTAGCTTGTTCTCGATGTATTGCGGCGAGAAGCGCTCGCCGCGTGCGGTCTGGGCGAGGTCCTTGATGCGGTCGATCACCACGAGTTGTTTCGCATCGTTGAAATAGCCGGCATCGCCGGAATGCATCCAGCCGTCGCGCAGATCGGCGGCGGAGGCTTCCGGCGCCTTGTAATAGCCGAGGAACATGTTGGGGTGCTGGACCACGATCTCGCCGACGCCGTGCACGTCGGGATCGCGGATCTCGATCCGGATGCTGTCGCCCATCGCGACGCCTGTAGTGTCGGGATCGACGGCGCCGGAATTGTGCAGCGTGAAGGCGCCGAGCGTTTCGGTCTGGCCGTACAAGGTGCGCAGCGGCACCCCCATGGCGCGGAAGAACTTGAAGGTGTCGGGCCCCAAAGCCGCGCCGCCGGTCGCGGCCGAACGCAACCGCGTGAAGCCAAGGCGATCGCGCAGCGCGCGGAACAGGATGAGGTCGGCCACGGCCGATGTCTTGCCGTCCGCCAGCGCCGCGAGTCCGGCCTTCATGCCGACCTCGTAGAGCTGCTGCTTCAGCGGCGAGGAATCCATCACGCGGGCACGGACGTCGGCGGCGATGCCCTCCCAGACGCGCGGCGCGAACAGCACGAAGGTCGGCGCGATCTCGCGAAAATCGTTCATCATGGTGTCGGACTGTTCGACGAAGTTGACCTTCATCCGGGCGAGCAGCCCTTTGCCGAGCGCATAGACCTGCTCCATGATCCACGGTAGCGGCAGCACCGAGACATATTCGTCGGAGGAATCCTTGGGGTCGAATGCCAGATAGACCGCGCAATGGCCGAGCACGCGCCCGGCCGCGAGCATCGCCAGCTTCGGATGCGAGGTGGTGCCCGACGTGGTACAGAGGATGGCGACGTCCTCGCCGCTTGTCGCATCGACCATGCGATCGTAGAGGTCTGGCTCGCGCGCGGCGCGGTCGCGGCCCATTTTTGCCAGCTTGTCGGCTTCGAGCAAACGCGGATCGTCATATTTCCGCATGCCGCGCGGATCGGAATAGACGATGTGGCGCAGCATTGGCACGCGGTCACCGAGCGCCAGCAATTTATCGACCTGCTCCTCGTCCTCGGCGAATACGATTCTCGCCTCGCCGTAGTTCAGTAGATAGGCGGCCTCCTCGTCGAGCACGTCTCGGTAAAGACCGAGGCTCATCGCGCCGACTGCATGTGCGGCAATCTCTGCGCTGACCCAGTCCGGCCGGTTGTCGCCGATGATGCCGACGACGTCGCCTTTGGCGATGCCTAGCTCCACCATGCCGAGTGCGAAATCCCGGACGCGCGCCTGGTAGTCATCCCAGGTGAAGACGCGCCACAGGCCAAAGTCCTTTTCGCGCAGCGCGATGTCGGCGCCATGCTCGCGGGCGTTCAGCCGCAGCACCTTCGGATAGGTATCGGCCTGTGCGACGCGTCCGGCGTAATCCATCATGCGGCACTCTCCGCAACCGGCTTATCCTCGGGATCGACCAGCAACTCGTCTTCCTCGCCGAGATAAGCGCGCTTGACGTGGGGATCGGCAAGCACGGAGGCGGGATCGCCTTCGGCGATCTTGCGGCCGAAATCCAGCACCATGACGCGGTGCGAGATGTCCATCACCACGCCCATGTCGTGCTCGATCATCATCACCGTCATGCCGAACTCCTCGTTGAGATCGACGATGTAGCGCGCCATGTCCTCTTTCTCCTCGAAGTTCATGCCGGCCATCGGCTCGTCGAGCAGGATGAGATTGGGCTCCAGCGCCATTGCGCGCGCCAGCTCGACGCGCTTGCGCAACCCGTAGGGCAGGGTGCCGGCGGTGGCCTTGCGCACGCTTTGCAGGTCGAGGAGGTCGATGATCTCCTCGACCTTGCGGCGGTGCTCCAGCTCCTCCTGGCGGGCGCCGGTCAGCCAGTACAGCGATCCGGTCAGGAAGTTGTTCTTCAGGAGGTGATGGCGGCCGACCATGATGTTGTCGAGCACGGTCATGTGGTGAAACAGCGCGAGGTTCTGGAAGGTGCGGCCGATGCCGAGACCCGGTCGCGCATTGGGCTTGAGGTCGGTGATATCTTTTCCGCGGTAGAAGAGCTGGCCTTCGGTCGGCCGGTAGCGGCCGGAGATGCAATTGACGATCGAGGTCTTGCCGGCGCCGTTCGGGCCGATGATCGAGAACAGCTCGCCGGTGCGAACGGCAAAGCTCACCTCGGTGAGCGCCCGGACGCCACCGAAGCGCAGGGACACCCCGCGCACTTCCAAAGCGTGTTCCACGCTTGATCCTCCCTGCAACGGCGCTTAGGCGCTCTGTTGGTTGGTCACTGAGCCTACACCGGTTAGCCGTTCTGCCTATTCGACTAATGACCGGCCGTTGTTCCGGGGCGCGAGGGCGAAGCCCGAGCGAACCCGGAACCTCGAGTTGTTTTCCGCACACCATCTCGAGGTTCCGGGTTCGCTCGCAGCTGGCGCTGCGCGCGCCCCAGAACGACAGTGGTTTTCACACCTCCAGCCATTCCTTGCGCACGGCGTCATTGGCTTTCAGATCCGCCGGCGTGCCTTCGAACACGATGCGGCCGTGGCCCATCACATAGACGCGGTGCGAGATACGCATCGCGATCGACAGCTTCTGCTCGACCAGCAGGATGGCCACGCCGCGCCGCGCGATCTCGGCCAGGAGATCACCGACCTGCTGCACGATGATCGGCGCCAGACCCTCGGTCGGCTCGTCGATCATCACCAGATCGGGATCGCCCATCAAGGTACGGCAGATCGTCAGCATCTGCTTCTCGCCGCCGGACATCACGCCGGCCGCGGTATCGGCGCGCGCCGCAAGATTGGGGAACATGTCGAGCATGTCCTGCAGCTTCCACTTGCCGGGCTTCTTCGGGTCCTTGATGCCGAGCATCAAATTCTGCCGCACCGTCAGGCCGGGAAAGATATCGCGATGCTCCGGCACATAGCCGAGCCCAAGATGGGCGATCCGGTAGCTCGGCAGGCCGGCGATCGGCTGGTCCTTGAAGCGGATCGACCCGTGCGGCGGCACCTCGCCCATGATCGCCTTGACGGTGGTGGACCGGCCGACGCCGTTGCGCCCCAGCAGGCTGACCACCTCGCCGGCGCTGATGCGCAGATCGACGCCCTGCAGGATATGGCTCTTGCCATAATAAGCGTGGAGGTCCGCGACCTCGAGCAAGGGGGCCCCGAGCATCATACGACTTCCTCGCCGAGATAGGCTTCGCGCACTTTCGGATCGCCGCGGATTTCCTCCGGCGTGCCCGACGCGATGATCTGGCCGTAGACCAGGACCGAGATGCGGTCGGCGAGGCCGAACACCACGCTCATGTCGTGTTCGACGATCAAGAGCGTGCGGCCCTCGGTGAGGCGGCGGATCAGAGTCACCGCGCGCTCGGTCTCGGCATGGCTCATGCCGGCGGTCGGCTCGTCCAGCAGGATGACGTCGGCGCCACCCGCAATGGTGATGCCGATCTCTAGCGCGCGCTGTTCGGCATAGGTCAAAAGCCCGGCCGGCACGTCGCGCCGTGCCGTGAGATTGATATCCACCAGGATTTTCGCGGTGCGTTCGCGCACCTCGGGCAGATTGTCGATATTCTTCCAGAACGCGTAGCGCTGGCCGGTCGCCCACAGCACGGCGCAGCGCAGATTTTCCCACACGCTCATATTGGCGAACACGTTGGTCACTTGGAACGAGCGCGACAGGCCGCGGCGGTTGATCTGGTACGGCGGCAGGCCGGAGATCACCTCGTCGCGCAAGCGCACCTCGCCGAGCGTCGGTTTCATGTAACCCGAAATCAGGTTGAACAGCGTCGACTTGCCGGCGCCGTTCGGCCCGATCAGCGCGTGGCGCTCGCCTTGCGCGACTGAGAGGGCGACGTTACGGATCACGGAGGTGACACCGAAGCTTTTCTCGATGCCGCGAAGTTCGATGACGATGCTTTTGGAGACTTGGCTCATGCCGCAATCCCCTTGCCGCGGGCCTGTGTCAAGGCGTCGTCCCAGGCTAGTGCGACGCGCGCCCAGCTGATCCGGGCGAGGTAAAACCCGCCGAGGATCAGGGCGGCGGCAAGGGCCCAGGTGACAGGGCTTGCCGCGTTGAAGCTGATGCCGAAGGCGCGGATGTTCGGGCTGTCGCCATGGCTGACGCTGTAGTGAACGACAGTTTCGATCACCATCATCAGGCCGACCACCATGGCCAGCGTCGGCACGAAGGCGATCGCGTAGCTCGGCAGCACCCGCGCCAGCGTGCCGCCCCGGATCAGCGGCCGGTGCATCATCAGAAGGCCGGTGATGCCGCCGGGCGCGAACACCACCACCGCGATGAAGATCAGGCCGAAATAAAGCTGCCACACCGGCGTGAGATCGCTGAGGCCCAGCGACAGCAGCGTCACGAAAATCGCGCCGACGATCGGCCCGATGAAGAAGCCGATGCCGCCGATATAGGTGGCGAAAAGAACGGTGCCGGATTGCACGGCGCCGAGATAGGCGGAATTGGCGATCTCGAAATTGATCGCGGCCAGCGCGCCGGCAATGCCGGCGAAGAAGCCGGAGAAGCAGAAGGCGAGGTAGCGGATCATGTGCGGATCGTAGCCGACGAACTGCACGCGCTCCGGATTGTCGCGCACGGCGTTGCACATCCGGCCGAGCGGCGTGCGGGTCAGCGCGTACATCGCGATGATCGCCAGCAGCGTCCAGGCCGCGACCAGATAATAGATCTGGATCTGCGGCCCGAAGCTCCAGTCGAACAAGCGGTACACTTTGGTGCGGTTGGCGGAGACGCCGGCCTCGCCGCCGAAGAAGGTGCGCAGGATCAGCGCCGAGGACGCCACCAGTTCGGCGAGGCCGAGCGAGATCATCGCAAACGCCGTGCCCGATCGCTTGGTCGAGACCCAGCCGAGCAGGGCCGCGAACAACAGGCCGGTAAGGCCGCCGATCAAGGGGATCAGCGGCAGCGGGATCGCCAGCTTGTTGCGGGCGACGATGTTGATGGCGTGGATCGCGAGAAAGCCGCCGAGGCCGTAATAGACGGCGTGGCCGAACGACAGCATCCCGGTCTGGCCGAGCAGGATGTTGTAGGACAACGCAAAGATGATCGAGATGCCGATTAGGCTGAACGTGGTCAGCGAGCCGCCGGAGGAGAACAGCCTCGGCAGCACGAGCAGCGCCACGATGACGGCGATCCAGAGGCCGTAGAATTTTAGCCGGTCGGCCGCCACCGGCTGCGGCGGGGCGATGGTGGAGGCGAGGTCGCTCATGTTTCGCGTGTCCCCAGCAGGCCCATCGGTCGGAAGATCAGGATCAGCACCAGCAGCAGATAGGGCATGATCGGCGCGATCTGGGCGATGGTGACGCTCCAGATGTCCGACAGCCAGGTGGCGGCATAATCCGGGCTGAGCGGCCCGAAGGCGCCGGCCAGCGAACCGTTCATGGAGACGGCGAAGGTCTGCACCAGCCCGATCAGCAACGACGCCGCAAAGGCGCCGGGCAGCGAGCCGAGACCGCCGACGACGACTACGACGAACAGGATCGGCCCGAGCAAGCCTGCCATGTTCGACTGCGTCACCAGCGCTGGGCCGGCGATCACGCCGGCAACGGCGGCGAGCGCGGTGCCGACGCCGAACACCAGCATGAAGATGCGCCCGACATTATGGCCGAGGTGACCGACCATGTGCGGATGCGTCAGCGCCGCCTGCACGATCAGCCCGATCCGGGTTTTCTTCAGCGCGACCAGGAGGCCTATGAAGATCACGATCGACACGGCCAGCATGAACATCTTGAAGGCGGGATAGTTGGTGGAGAAGATCGTGAACGCCGGAAAATCCAGCAGCGGCGGGACGCGGAAATCGACCGGGCTCTTGCCCCAGATGATCTGCACGATTTCTTCGATGGCGAAAGCCAGGCCGAAGGTAAACAGGAGTTCGGCGACATGGCCGTTCTTGTGGACGCGGCGCAGCCCGAACCGTTCAACGCCGGCGCCGATCACGCCGGCCAGCAGGGGCGCGAGCAGCAGCGCCGGCCAGAAGCCGAACCAGCGGCTGATCTGAAAGCCGAAGAACGCGCCGAGCATGTAGAAGCTGGCATGGGCGAAGTTCAGCACGCCGAGCATGCTGAAGATCACGGTCAACCCGCTAGCCATCAGGAACAGCAGCATGCCAAACAGCACGCCGTTCAGAGTGGAGATGACGATCAGTTCAAGCACGGATTTCTCTCAAGCCATTGAGTGAGCGCGAGATACCCTCGGCCGTCATTGCGAGGTCAGGGAAGACCAAAAGGCTTTCCCGTTAGCCAAGCGACGCGACAATCCAGAAGGCCGAAAGCGAAGACTGTATTGCTTCGTCGCAAGGGCTCCTCGCAATGACGGCCGTGACGGTCGTCGTGGTCGTAGGGCGGGCACGCATCGCTGTGCCCACCCTACGCTTCCCGCGACTTACGGCCGGTCCATCTTGCAGGTGGTCGGGAGCATGGTCTGGGCCGTTTCGATCTTGGCTGCCAGCTTCCAGCCCCAGCCGGTCTTCTCTTCGTCGAACGGCTCCTTGTCGGTGCGCTCGCCGAACGAGGCGATGTACATCGGCTGGAAGAACTGATGATCGTCCTTGCGCATCATGCCCTTGCCGCCGTTGTAGACGTCCCACTCCATGCCCTCGAGGGCGGCGGCGACCTTCGCCGGATCGAGCGACTTGGCCTTCTCGGCGGCCGCGGCGAACATCCGCATCTCGTTGACGGCGCGCGGATAGAACAGGCTGAAATCATATTTGGCGCGCAACGCCTTTTCGAACGTATCGGCCGAGGCGTAGCCGAGGTTCGGAATGCCTTCGGCGACCTGGAAGACCTGATGGTTGAGGGCCGCCTGCTTGACGGCGGTGGGGCCGCCGGTGCCGCCAGCATAATAGGTGAACCAGCTCACTTTCAGGCCGGCGTCGGCCGCGGCCTTCAGCAACAGCGCAAAATCCTGCCCCCAATTGCCGGTGATGACGCTGTCGGCGCCCGACGCCTTGATCTTGGCGATATAGGGCGCGAAGTCGGTGATCTTGAGCAGCGGATGCAGTTCGTCGCCGACGATCTTGACGTCGGGGCGCTTGGTGCCGAGCATGGCGCGGGCTTGGGTGCGCACTGACTGGCCGAACGAATAGTCCTGGTTGATCAGATAGACGTTCTTCACCGTCGGCACGGTCTTGATGTAGTTGGTCAGCGCTTCCATCTTGATGTCGGAATTGGCGTCCCAGCGGAAATGCCAGAAGCTGCATTTCTCGTTGGTGAGCACCGGGTCGACCGCGGCATAGTTGAAGTACAGGACTTCCTTGCCGGGGTTGCGCTCGTTGAATTTGGTGACGAAGTCCGAGAGCGCGCCGGCCACCGAGGAGCCGTTGCCCTGGGTGATGTAGCGCACGCCGCTATCGATCGCCTTTTGCGCCTGGATCAGGCTTTCCTGTGGATTGGTCTTGTTGTCGAGCGGCACGATCTCGACCTTCTTGCCGAGAATGCCGCCCTTGGCGTTCAACTCGTCGGCGAGAAACTGAAAGGTCTTGAGGCCCACCTCGCCGACGCTGGCGCCGCCGCCGGACAATGGATCGATATAGCCGATCTTCACGGTTTCCTGGGCCAGCGCCGCGGTGCCGAACAACGGCAAGGCCACTGCCGCAATCATCGCAAGTCTGCGCATGCATTCTCTCCCTGAGCGTTTTTGTCGCGTGACCGTTGTTGAAGCGCCAGGCTTTTACCCGTCCGCTTCCGGTCTTGTAGTCGGGATTGTGGTCTAACGCCGCGGAAGTCGCAAGCGTCCAATAGTTAAACGCTCAACGTCATCCTCAGTCACGCCAATCGAAGTAACCGAGGTTCGCTCGCGCTGGCGCGCGCTCGCCCCGGAATGCCAGTGTGCCTATTTTACAGCCGCCTTCGGCTTCGCCGATACCGCAGTGTCGCCGATGATTTCCGCTGCGCGCAATTCGTCGATTTCGACATCGGACAGGCCAAGCAACTCTCGCAGTACTTCGGCATTGTGCTGGCCGAGCGTCGGCGCCAGGCGGGTAATGGTGTAGGGCATCTTGGAGTCGCCTTCGCGATAGGCGACCGCGGGCAGCAGATGCGGTCCCATGAACGGCCGCACCGCCGGCTGCCAGTGTCCGACCTGCATCAGATGCGGATCGCCGGCGAGGTCCATCGGCAGCCGCGCGGTGCCGGCCGGCACGCCATGCGCCTGCAGCGTGACCATCGCCAGATCGGGCCGCACCGTCATGGTCCAGTGCCGGATCGCGACCTCGATGCGGTCCTCTTCGGCGCGGCGGCCCGGAGCGGTGGCCAGCGCGGGGTCGGCGGCCAGGTCGGGGCGGTGCATCACGGTGCATAGCGCCTGCCACTCGGCATCGCTGCGCACCGCCAGCGTCACCCACTGGTCCTCGCCGAGGCAGGGAAAACAGCCGTTCGGCACGAAGCGTGGATGGCGGTTGCCGATCCGCGGGCCGCTTTTGCCGGTCGCGGATTGCTCGATCACCGACGGTGCGACCAAAGGCAGCAGGGCTTCGACCGCGCTGAGGTCGATGTGCTGGCCGGCGCCGGTGTTTCTCTGCTGCATGAAGCCGAGCATCAGGCCCGCCGCGGCGCTGACGCCGCCGAACGGATCGCCGAGGGCTGCGTGCAGCATGGTCGGCGCGTCGCCTTCGCGGCCGGTCACAGAGGGCAGGCCGCAGGCCTGCTCTAGCGTCGAGCCATAGGCGCGCACGCCGCTCCACGGCCCGCTCATGCCGAAGGCCGGCATGGTCACGACGATGAGGCGCGGATTGATCTTGAGCATCGCCTCGGGGCCGAGGCCCATCCGCGGCAACACGTCGGCGGCGTAGTTGTCGATCACCGCGTCGGCGTCTTTGAGCAGGCGCTTGAGCAGGCTGCGCCCGGTTTCCGTGGTGAGGTTGAGCGTGATGCCGCGCTTGTTGCGGTTCATCTGCTGAAACCAGTAGGTCTTCTCATAGGTGCGTTCGGGATGGTACGGCCCGCGCGGATCGGTGCCGCGAAACCAGTCGGGATACTGGCAGGATTCGACCTTGATGATTTCGGCGCCGAGATCGCCCATCTGCCGCGTCGCTGACGGTCCGGCCCATCCCATGGTCAGATCGATGATGCGCAGGCCCTTGAGCGGGAGCGGATCGTCCGGCGTGGCGGCGCGGTTCGCCGTTCGCGTGCGCTCCGCGAAAGCTTTGCCGTCATGCTCGCCGGCGAACGGCGCCGTGCCGTTCGGCAGGGGACGGGACTGCGTGAGATATTGCGGCAGCACCGGCGCATCGAACGCGGCCGTGCCGATCCGCACCGGCGCAAACGCCCCGCGCTCGCGGTAATAAGGCTGCTGCAGCAGCGTCGCCATGTCCGGCACCACGGCCAGCGGAATCCGCAGCTCGATGCCACGCTCGAACCAGTGCCGTGCGCTGTGCTGCATCAGCACCGGCTGGAAGATCTGCAGTAGTTCGGCCGAATGCACCGTGCGCAGCAGGCTGTCGGAAAAATGCGGCTCGTGCTCCAGTTCGGGCAGGCCGATCATCGCGGTGAAGGCGGCCCATTGCGCTGGCGTCACCACGGTGACGCCGAGCCAGCCATCTTTGGTCTGGAACGTGCCGACCGGGTAGCCGCGACCGAAGCGGTTGATTGCGGTACGCGGCCGCGTGAAGCCCGCTTCCAGCGCCAGGCCGGTGTCGAATTCGCTGATCTGCAGCATCGCCTCCTGTGCGCTGACGGCAAAGCGCCGCGCCCCGGTGGCTGCGCCGAACAGGCCGGCGAGGGTGGGGATGAAGGCGGTGAGCCCGGCCATCACGCTGACTTGGCCATCGCGCGGCAGCACCGGCGGGCCCTCCTGCGGGCCGACCAGCTTGACGCTGCCCGACAGCGAGCGGCACACCGAATCGGTCGCCTGATAGCTGCTGTAGGGGCCGTGCTCGCCGAACCAGGAGATCGCCGTGATGGCGAGGCCGGGCTGCGTGTCGCGCAAGGAATCATGCGACAGCAGCGAGGTCGGGATGGCGGCGGGCGGTCGCGCGTCGAGCAAGAGGTCGCTGTGCATCAGCAGCGCGCGAACCTTGACGACGTCTTCGGGGCGATCGAGATCGGCGCTCACGCTGCGCTTGTTGGTGTTGAGCCAGGCGAAATAGCCGCTCTCATGGCGGCCGTCGCCGGCATCGACCAGCGGCGGATACTGCCGCGCCTGATCGCCACCGGGCGGTTCGATCTTGATGACGTCGGCGCCAAAGTCAGAAAACAATTTGCCGCAATAATCTAGCGTGTCGCCGGATCCGACGGTCACGACGCGCAAATTCGACAGTGGCAAGCTTGGCATTTCCGCCCGATCTTTTTGTTGTTCGGGCGGCATCTTGTCGGGATCGGTGCGGGCGTCAAGTCAGCCGGCGCGGACGCGCGGCGCGGATGTGGCGAGCGACAGCGACATCGCCGAAATCAGCGGCTTCATGAAGAAGGCGTCGTTGGCGGGGTAGATGTCGGTAGGCAGTCCGTGCGCCTTCAATTCGTCCGACACCACCGGGCCTACCGACGCAATCGGCGTAATGGCCAGCGCTGCGCGCAATTGCTGATCGCGGCCGTGTGCGGCGGCGGCCTCGAGCAGGCGGCGGACCTGGCCCGAACTGGTCAGTGCGATGGCATCGACGCGCCCCGCCGCCATTTCGTCGATCGCCGACAGGATGTTGGCCTCGGCCGCCTTGGAGTCATAGACATAGGGCAGCACCGTATCGACCTCGGCGCCGCAGGCTTCGATCGCGCCGATCAGGACGCTGTGGTCCTTTTCCGGATATAATTGCAGGCCAAGGCGGTGGCCCTTCAGGTCCACGCCCGACAGCATGGTGGCGATGCCTTCCGAGGTCGGCGTCTGCGTGGTGGCGTCCGGTTCCAGCCCGATTTCGCGCAACGCGCGGCCGGGCTTCGGGCCGCGGGTGAATTTGCGCGACGGGCGCAGCGCGGCGACGAATTCCGCCTCGACGCCGAGTCGGCGCACCACCGTCATGATTCGGCGCAGGCCTTCGCCGGTCATCAGCACCAGATCTTCGAACGGACGCGCGATCGCACGGCCGATCCAGGCTTCCACGGGGGTTGGATCTGGCACGTCGTTGATGGTGAACATCGGGCATTGCAGCACGTCGGCCCCCTGTTCGGCGAGCAGTCGGGCAAATTGCGCTTCTTCGCGGGTCTCCAGGATCAGGATGCGATAGCCGTTGAGCCTGTCAGCCATATCGTTCACTCCCGTTTGCCCTTTTGCCCGTTAACAGGGTGGCAATGACGTCCATATTGCGGCGCAAGGTGTGATTGGCGCAAGACCGCTGCGGATGCTAGAGCAGGGCTCGATCAACCGGTTTCCTGCGAGCAGATCAGCCTTATGCCCCACCACCAGTTCGTCCTGACCCTGTCCTGCCCCGACCGCCCGGGCATCGTCTCCGCGGTCTCCACCTTCCTCGCGCATAACGGCCAGAACATCCTCGACGCGCAGCAGTTCAACGATGTCGAAACCGGGCATTTCTTCATGCGGGTGGTGTTCAACGCCGCCGACGTCAATGTCGATCTGCCGGCGCTGCAGACCGGCTTCGGTGCCATCGCCGAACGCTTCAAGATGGACTGGCAGATGCGCGACCAGGAGACGCGGCGCCGGGTGATGCTGCTGGTGTCGAAGTCCGACCATTGCCTGGTCGACATCCTGTACCGCTGGCGCACTGGCGAGCTCAACATGATCCCGACCGCGATCGTCTCCAACCATCCGCGCGAGACCTACAAGAATCTCTATTTCGGAGATATCCCGTTCCACTACATGCCGATCACCAAGGAAACCAAGCGCGAGCAGGAGCTGGCGATCTGGGAACTGGTGCAGTCGACGCAGACCGATCTGGTGGTGCTGGCGCGCTACATGCAGATCCTGTCGGACGAGATGTCCGGCAAGCTATCGGGCAAATGCATCAACATCCACCACTCGTTCCTGCCGGGCTTCAAGGGCGCGCGGCCCTATCACCAGGCGCATGCGCGCGGCGTCAAGCTGATCGGCGCCACCGGCCACTACGTCACCAGCGATCTCGACGAAGGCCCGATCATCGACCAGGACGTCGAACGCATCAGCCACCGCGACACGCCGGAAGACCTGGTCCGCAAGGGCCGCGACATCGAGCGTCGCGTGCTCGCCCGCGCCATGCGCTATCACCTCGAGGACCGCGTGATCCTCAACGGCAAGAAGACCGTTGTGTTCGTGAACTGAGGTTGCTTCTCTCGCCCCGCAAGCGGGGCGAGAGAAGTCCGTGCATGTTGGCACGGTCTACCGCATCATTTCCGCGGAGGGCGATGTGGCCGGGTCGGGCCCGGGCTTCGCCGCTGGCAGTACCAGCTTTTCTTCGCGCTCTTTCATCATGGCGTCGTATTCCGGCGTGCCCGGGCGTGGCGGCGCGTTGGCCGGCAGGCCGCCGGCCCAGGCCGGAATCAGGTCGGCCATGCCACCGGCAACAAATGAACTGATCGAGCCGCAGCCAGCGAGGCTGTGACTCATCAGGATGATGCCGACCAGGACGGCGACATGGCGTGGAACGGGCATGGATCACCGGACGATAAGGGCCGGCCGAATGTATCAGCTCGGCAAATCGATGCAGGCCTAATCTTGAGGCACGGGCCACAGGAGGAGCATATATGCAAAGAGATGCCGTATTCTGCAAAAACAATCATTTGTTTCATATAACCGGATTGCATTAGCTATCTCTGCGAACGATGACAGCTTTCTTCGTCGGCGGAGGCCGCAGGCAGAACGGTGCTAACGGAGAAACCATACCGGAAACCTTTGCAAGGTACTAAAATACCTGGTGTTTTGTTGCGCGGAATGACATTTCACGCCGGCTTGGGGCGACCGGGGACGTTGCAGTAATACTTTTGGCCGCGGGATCAGGCCCAAAGTTGCGATTGACGGCGGCCCGCGCAACTGAGACGTGATACTTCGTCATGATGTAACGACTGAATTTCGAGGGTCGCCGCAAGAACCGGAAAACGCGGTTCGGCGACCGGACCGACCAGGGGAGAGTAAGATGTCCAGGATGAGCAAGATGATGCTGTCGGCGGTGGCCGGCATCGTGCTTGGGGCGGCGACGGCGGCGCAGGCGCAGGAGACCGTCAAGATCGGCCTGATCGTGCCGATGACCGGCGGCCAGGCCTCAACCGGCCAGCAGATCAACAATGCGATCAAACTTTACATGCAGAAGAACGGCGACACCGTCGCCGGCAAGAAGATCGAGATCATTCTCCGCGACGACGCGACGCTGCCCGACAACACCAAGCGGATGGCGCAGGAATTGATTGTCAACGAGAAGGTCAATGTCATCGCCGGCTTCGGCGTGACGCCCTCCGCGCTCGCCGCAGCACCGCTGGCGACCCAGGCGAAGGTCCCGCAGATCGTGATGGCCGCCGGCACCTCGATCATCACCGAGCGCTCGCCCTATATTGCGCGCACCTCGTTCACGCTGGCGCAGTCCTCGACGATCATCGGCGACTGGGCCGCCAAGAACGGCATCAAGAAGGTCGCCACGCTGACCTCGGACTACGCGCCTGGCAATGACGCGCTGGCCTTCTTCCGCGAACACTTCACCGCCGGCGGCGGCCAGATCGTCGAAGAGGTCAAGGTGCCGCTCGCCAACCCGGATTTTGCGCCGTTCCTGCAGCGCATGAAGGATTCCAAGCCGGACGCGGTGTTCGTGTTCGTACCGGCCGGGCAGGGCGGCAACTTCATGAAGCAATATGCCGAGCGCGGCCTCGACAAGTCCGGCATCAAGGTGATCGGGCCGGGCGACGTGATGGACGACGATTTGCTCAATGGCATGGGCGACGCAGCCCTCGGCGCCGTTACCGCACACATTTATTCCGCGGCGCATCCGTCGCCGATGAACAAGGAATTTGTCGCCGCCTACAAGAAGGCCTATGGCACCCGCCCGGGCTTCATGGCTGTCGGCGGCTATGATGGCATTCACCTGATCTACGAAGCGCTGAAGAAGACCGGCGGCAAGGCCGACGGCGATTCGCTGATCGCGGCGATGAAGGGCATGGCCTGGGAGAGCCCGCGCGGCCCGATCTCGATCGATCCGGAGACCCGCGACATCGTGCAGAATGTCTATGTCCGCGAGGTCAAAAAGGTGGACGGCGAATTGTACAACGTGGAGTTCGCGACCTTCGAGGCCGTCAAGGACGCCGGCAAGACGAAGAAGTAAGTATAGTTAAGCGACGCTGATGATGGCCCCCTCCCCCTTGTGGGGAGGGTCGGCCGAACGAGTGACGATGCGACAGCATCGTCGGGAGTGGAGGCCGGGGTGGGGGTAGCCACGGGCTCCGGAATTTGTGGCACCCCCACCCGTCACGTTTGTTCGCTCCGCTCTCAAACGCGCCACTCTCCCCGCAAGGGGGAGGGTTAAGAAAGAAAGCGCTCCGACTACATGACTCTTCTCACCATCCTGTTCGACGGCGTCGCCTATGGCATGCTGCTGTTCGTGCTGGCCTGCGGCCTGGCGGTGACGCTGGGGCTGATGAATTTCGTCAATCTGGCGCATGGCGCCTTTGCGATGGTCGGTGGTTACGTCTGCGCGGTGCTGGTCAACCGCTCCGGCCTGCCGTTCTTCGCAGCACTTCCGATCGCCTTCCTCGCCAGTGCTGCGATCGGCGCGGTCGCGGAGCGGACGCTGTACCGGCATCTCTACGCCCGCAGCCACCTCGACCAGGTGCTGTTCACCATTGGTCTCGTTTTCATGTCGGTGACGGCCTGCGACTATTTCATGGGATCGTCGCAGGTCTTCATCCAGTTGCCGGCCTATCTGCAGGGCCAGATCGACATTTTCGGCCTCAATGTCGGCCGCTACCGGCTCATGATCATCGTGATCTGCGGTTTGCTGACGATCGCCTTGCAGATGATCCTGTCAAAGACCCGGTTCGGCAGCCGCTTGCGCGCCGCGGTGGATGATCCGCGCGCGGCCTCGGGCCTCGGCATCAACGTGCCGCAGGTGTTTGCGCTGACCTTTGCGTTCGGCTGCGGCCTTGCCGGCATGGGCGGCGCGCTCGGCGCCGAGATCCTCGGCCTCGATCCGTACTTCCCGCTGAAATTCATGATCTACTTCCTGATCGTCGTCACCGTCGGCGGCTCTTCCAGCATCACCGGGCCGTTCTTGGCCTCGCTGCTGCTGGGCATCGGCGACGTTGCCGGCAAATACTACGTGCCGAAGCTCGGCGCCTTCGTGATCTACACCATGATGATCGTGATCCTGATCTGGCGCCCGAACGGCCTGTTCGGCCGCACCAGTGCACGGTGAGGACGCCATGACCGTGAATGAATCCCTGCGCGCCCAGGTGGGCACCTTCGCCATCCAGCGCGGCCGCTGGCATTGGGGCGAGGCCGTGTTCTGGCTGCTCGCCGTGGCCTGCGTATTCCTGTTTCCTAACCGCTATCTGATCCTCACCGAGATCGCCTGGCTGGCGCTGTTCGCGATGTCGCTCGATCTGATCCTCGGCTACGCCGGCATCGTGTCGCTCGGCCATGCCGCCTTCTTCGGCTTCGGCGGTTATGCCGCGGGGCTTTTGGCGTTGCATCACGTCGTCGATGAGCCGGTGCTGGCGCTCCTGGTCGCAGGGCTTGCCGCGATGGCGCTCGGCTTCGTGACCTCCTTCCTGGTGATGCGCGGCACCGATCTGACCCGGCTGATGGTGACGCTGGCGATCGCGCTGTTGCTGCGCGAGCTCGCCAACCGTTTTTCCAACATCACCGGCGGCTCCGACGGCCTGCAGGGCATCGAGATGGCGCCGATCCTCGGCCAGTTCTCGTTCGATATCTTCGGCAAGGTCGGCTTCATCTATTGCCTGGCCGTATTGTTCGTCCTGTTCCTGCTGGCGCGACGGATCGTCCACTCGCCGTTCGGCCTGTCGCTGCGCGCCATTCGCAACAATCCTCTGCGCGCCTCGGCGATCGGCATTCCGGTCAACCGCCGCCTGATCGCGATCTATACCATCGCGGCGTTCTATGCCGGTGTTGCCGGCGCACTGTCGACGCAGACCACGGCGTTGGCCTCATTGGACGGCTTCGCCTTCGACCGCTCGGCCGACCTGATGCTGGTGCTGATCATCGGCGGTACCGGCTATCTCTATGGCGGACTGATCGGCGCGGTGATCTTCAAGTTGCTGCAGGAGCTGTTTGCAACGCTCACGCCGCAATATTGGATGTTCTGGATCGGCCTGGTGTTGGTGGCGATCGTGCTGATAGGCCGCGAACGCCTGCATCGCTGGGTGCTGTACGTGCCCAACCTCGTGCTGCGCCGGTTCGGGGCGAAAACCCCGATCGCGCTGGCAGAAGGGGACCGGCCATGACCATCGCGCTGGAAACCGTCAACCTGGAAAAGAAATTCGGCGGGCTCAGGGTCACGAGCGATCTCAGCCTGAAGATCGAGTCGGGCGCGCGGCACGCGCTGATCGGTCCGAACGGCGCCGGCAAGACCACGGTGATCAATCTGTTGACCGGCGTGCTGACGCCGGACTCCGGCCGCATCCTGCTGGAGGGCCAGGAGATCGGCAGCCTGCCGGTGCACAAGCGGGTGCTGCGCGGGCTGTCGCGTACCTTCCAGATCAACCAGCTCTATGCGGATCTCACGCCGCTGGAAACCATTGGCCTCGCCGCCTCCGAACATCTCGGCCACGGCGGCGACTGGTGGCGCCGCATGGGCACCCGCGCGGACGTCAATGACGAGATCGCGGAAAATCTGTCGCGCTTCCATCTGCTCGACGTGATGAATGAGCCGACCGCCACGCTACCCTATGGCAAGCAGCGTCTGCTGGAGATCGCCGTGGCGCTGGCCACCAAGCCGCGCGTGCTGTTGCTCGACGAGCCCGCCGCCGGCGTGCCGGAGAGCGAGCGCCACGACATCCTCTCCGCGGTAGCCTCGCTGCCGCGCGACGTCACCGTGCTTCTGATCGAGCACGACATGGATCTGGTGTTTTCCTTCGCGGACCGCATCTCGGTGCTGGTCGCCGGCGCCCTGCTGGTGGAGGGGTCGCCCGACGAAGTCGCGCGCGATCCCCGCGTTAAGGCGGTCTATCTGGGCGAGGGCGCCGATGTCTGATCTGTTGACCATCGACCAGCTCTGCGCCGGCTACGGCCAGGCCGTGGTGATCCCGAAAATGACGCTTGCCCTCGGCGAGGGCCAGGTGCTGGCGCTGCTCGGCCGTAACGGCACCGGCAAGACCACGCTGATCAATTCCATCGTCGGCGTCACCCGCCGTTTCAGCGGCTCGCTGTCGCTCGGCGGCCGCGACCTCACCGCGATGCGCGCCGACCAGCGCGCCCGCGCCGGCATCGGCTGGGTGCCGCAGGAACGCAACATCTTCAAGTCGCTCACCGTGGAAGAGAACATGACCGCCGTGGCGCAGCCCGGCGAATGGACGGTGCGGAAAGTCTACGAGATGTTTCCGCGGCTGGAAGAGCGCAAGGCCAATTTCGGCAACCAGTTATCCGGCGGTGAACAGCAGATGCTCGCCGTCGGCCGCGCTTTGGTGCTCAATCCGCAGGTGCTGCTGCTCGACGAGCCGACCGAGGGCCTGGCGCCGATCATCGTCGAGGAACTGCTGGCGGCGCTCGGCAAGATCACCCGCGCCGGCGGCATCTGTTCGATCATCGTCGAGCAGAATGCGCAAAAGATTCTGGGCCTCGCCGACCGCGTCGTGATACTGGAGCGCGGCAGCATCGTGCATGATGCCGCCAGTGCCGCGCTGAAGGCCGATCCCACCGTGCTGGAGCGCTTTCTCGGCGTGGCCGGGGCCGCGAAACATTGAACCGGTCACGCCGGGCCGACGATGCAAACGAATATCTGGGAGTGAGACCATGCTGAGAACCACCGCCCCGTTCCGCGCCGACGAAGTCGGCAGCCTGCTGCGCCCGCAGAAGATCAAGGACGCCCGCGCCAAGCTCGAAAAGGGCGAGATCACCGCCGACGACCTGCGCAAGATCGAAGACTCGGAGATCGAGAAGGTCGTGCACAAGCAGGCCGCGATCGGCCTCAAGCTGGCGACCGACGGCGAGTTCCGTCGCTCCTGGTGGCACTTCGACTTTCTCAGCCTGCTGACCGGCTGCGAGCTGTATCACCCCGACCATGGCATCCAGTTCGCCGGTGTGCAGACCCGGCAGGATTCCGTGCGCGTGATCGGCAAGCTGGATTTCCCCGACGACCATCCGATGCTGGCGCATTTCAAGTTCCTGAAGCGCCATGCCGACATCGCCGGCGTCACCGCCAAGATGACCATCCCGTCGCCCGCCGTGCTGCACTTCCGCGGCGGCCGCAAGGCGATCTCGCCGAATGTCTATCCGGATCTCGACGTGTTCTTCGAGGATCTCGCCAAGACCTACCGCAAGGCCGTCAAGGCGTTCTATGACGCCGGCTGCCGCTATCTGCAGTTCGACGATACGGTGTGGGCCTATCTGTGCTCCGAGGATGAACTGGCCAAGCTGCGTGCGCGCGGCGAAGAGGCCGATGGCCTGCAGCAGATCTATGCCCGCATCATCAACTACGCGATCGCCGAGCGCCCCGCCGACATGGTGATCACCACCCACGTCTGCCGCGGCAACTTCCGCTCGACCTGGATCTCTTCGGGCGGCTACGAGCCGGTCGCAGAAACGCTGCTGGCCGGCACCAACTATGACGGTTACTTCCTGGAATATGATTCCGAGCGCGCCGGCGGCTTCGAGCCGCTGCGCTTCCTGCCCAAGGGCAAGAAGGTCGTCGTGGTCGGCGTCATCACCTCGAAGTTCGGCGAGATCGAGAAGAAGGAAGCCGTCAAGGCACGCCTGATGGAAGCCGCCAAATTCGCGCCGCTGGAGCAGCTCGCGGTGTCGCCGCAATGCGGCTTCGCCTCGACGGAGGAGGGCAATCTGCTCAGCGAGGAAGAACAATGGGCCAAGCTGACGCTCGCCGTCGATGTGGCGAACGAAGTCTGGGGCAAGTAAGCGCTTGCAATTTACGAGGGCCCATGTGGCGCTCCTAAATACCATGGGTCCCCGCGAACGCGGGGACCCATACCCTCCGACGCCGTAATAGAAACGCAGGCAGAGCCACGCTGCCTCGTGTCTGTCATAGCTACAGCGTGTATGGGTCCCCGCGTTCGCGGGGACGACGCGGCGGGTGTGGCTTCGACTGAGCGTCGCTGCAAACGCGCGAGAGATCAACGCCCCTGCGGCGGTCGCACCACCAGCACCGAGCATTTGGCGTAGCGCACCACATGGCCGGCGTTGGAGCCCAGGAAATAGGTCCGCATGGCCGGGCGGTGCGAGGTCATCACGATCAGGTCGGCCTTGATTGCCGCGGCTTCCTCGAGAATCTCGTGATAGATGCCGCCCTGTCGCACGACATGCGAGACGCTGGCGGGGTCGATGCGGCAGTTTAGCGCCACCTGCGCCAGGGCTTCTTCGGAGGACTCGCGCTGCTGGGCGTCGAAATCCGCCGGGACATATTCCGCTAGCATCACCGGCGTCATCGGCAGCACGTTCAGAAGCCGTACCTTGGCGCCGAACGTCTGCGACAGCAATGCAGCCTGGGCGATCGCGGGCTGCGCGAGTTCGATCTCTGACAGATCGATCGGAACCAGAATGGACGTGAACATGGGCGCCTCCGTCGTGCCGGAGCATAGCACGACAGCGCCCGGCCGCGTGCGGCTATTCGCCCTTCAGCAGCTTCGGGGTGACGAACTGCGCGAGCTGGCCGCCGCGGAACGCCACCTCGTTCCAGTCGGCGATGGCGAAGTCGATGATGACGATGCTGCCGGTCGGCAGGTTGCGCGCGATGGCGTGGCGGCCATCGGCGTCGCCGCCGTCGATAAGGCCAAGCGCCAGCTCGTGCAGGCCGGGATTGTGACCGACGATCACCAGCAGCTTTGGGTCCTCGACCGCCGCGTCGCGGATCACTTGAAGCAGTTCGGCAGGGCCCGCGCCGTACAGCTCTTCGAGATGCGCGACCACCGGCCGGGCATCCGGCAGTTCGGCGGCGACGAGGTCCCAGGTCTGCCGGGCGCGTGCGGCGGTGGAAACGCAGACGAGGTCGGGCAGCGGCGGGTGCCGGTTTAGCCAGGCGCCCATCGCAGCGGCGTCGACCAGACCGCGGTCGTCGAGCCGGCGGTCGAAATCCTTGCCGCTCGGCGCGTCCGTTTCGGTCTTGGCGTGACGCAGCAGCAGCAATCGACGCATGGCGCGGTCTCGATTCGGCAAGAGGGCGCCGGGGCGCCGGATGCTCAGCGGATTAATCGACCTGCGCGGCGAGGACAAGGTGACAAGCACCGAACGGATCCGTAGAAAACGACATGACCGAAGCTTCCGCAAGTACGACCGATCGCCCAGGCGCCGCAGGGCCGGAGCGCACGCGGCTGGGCGTCGATCTCGACGTCGACATTTGCGTGGTGGGCGCCGGGCTGGCGGGCCTCTCGGTGGCGCTGGCGGCTGTGCGCATGGGCGCCAGCGTCGCCGTGCTGGAAGGCCGCCATATCGGCTGGAACGCATCCGGCAACCAGTTCGGCACCGTGATGCCCGGCTTCGGCCTGCCGCTCGCCGACCTGATTGAGCGGGTCGGGCTGGAAGATGCCCGCGAATGTTGGGCGTTGTCGCAGGAGGGCGCGGAAGCCGTGCGCGCCTATGCCGCGGAAGACAGCATGCCGGGCCTCGCGCGTAGCGATGGCGCGCTGGAGGTCTCCAATGTCGATGTCGGGGACCGGCTGATTGCGCGGCTGCAGATGCTCGGCGAGGATTTCGATACCGAGGTCGAAGGCTGGCAGATCGACCGCGTCCGCGACGTGCTCAAGACCAAACGCTATTTTCATGGCGTGTATTACCCTCGCGCGTTCCAGATCGACGGCCCGGCCTATCTGCAGGGGCTGGCGGCGCTGGCGCGCGCAGCCGGGGTGCGGATTTTCGAAGATACGCCGGTGGTCAACCTGGACGCCGCCGGCATCCGCAAGCGCATCGTGACCCCCTCAGCGCGGCTGCGGTCCTCGCAGGTCGTGCTGGCCGGCAACGTGCATCTCGGCGAACCCGCGCCGCGGCTGGCGCAGACCCTGCTGCCGGTGTGGCGCTATGGCGCGATCACCGAGCCGCTCGGCGAGCGCCTGGCGGAGGCCATCACCTTCACGGGTTCGGTGACCGATACCGACGGCATCGACCAGTTCCGCATCGTCGGCGGCGACCGGCTGATGTGGTCGGGGCCGGAGACCAGTTGGGAGGCCCGGCCGCAGCGCTACGCTGGCGCCATTGCGCGGCGGATCCGCACGGTGTTTCCGCAGCTTGGCCGCGTCGCGATCGCCGAGACCTTCGGCGGCGCCATCGGGCAGACCGTGCACGGCATGCCGCAGATCGGCGAATTGCGCCGCGGCCTCTGGGTCGCCAGTGGCTTTGGCCGCCAGGGCCTTAACACCACGGCGATGGCCGGGCAGTTGATTGCCGCCGGGATGCTGCACCGCGACGACCGCTGGAAGCTGTTCTCGCCGTTCGAACTGGTCTGGGCCGGCGGCCGCACCGGCCGCATCGCCGGCTACGGCGTCGGCATCTGGAACCGCCAGAGTGCGGCGTTGGCCGGCACGCTGGCGCGCTACCGCGAAGGCGCGCGGGCTAGGGAACGGGTTCGCCAACGTCGGCTGGCGGAGGCCAATCTGCGGGCCGGCACAAGCGGGCCGCAGCCGCGCCCGTCGGGCGAAGATTCCACCGGATGATCTGCACCTCGCAGCAATGTGAGAGAAATCTCTGGCGGCGGGTGTAACTTCGCGGTGCTTCGCCCGTATCTTTGGGCGAACGAGGTCACGTCTCGACCTCCCAGGGAGACCATCATGATCGACCGCCGATTTTTTCTCACCACTGCAGCCGGACTGGGGGCGCTGATGACGTTCAAATGGCTCCGCGTGTCGCCGGCCGAAGCCGCCGACGAGAAGTTTGAAGTCACCAAGACCGATGCCGAGTGGCGCGCACAACTGACGCCGCAGCAATACGAGATCCTGCGCAAGGAGGGCACCGAAAGGCCGTTTTCCAGCCCGCTGAACAAGGAAAAGCGCAAGGGCACCTTCGCCTGTGCAGGCTGCGACAACGTGCTGTTCTCGTCGGAGACCAAGTTCGAGAGCGGAACAGGCTGGCCGAGCTTCTGGCAGCCGCTGCCCAACGCGGTCGGCGAGCGCAAGGATTCGACGCTCGGCATGGTACGCACCGAGATCCATTGCCGGCGCTGCGGCGGTCATCTCGGCCACGTCTTCGACGACGGCCCGAAGCCGACCGGCCTGCGCTACTGCATGGACGGCTTTGCGATGATCTTCAAACCGGCGACCCCGTCGGCGAGCTGATTTCGCTTACGAACGGACCGGCGATATCAGGCGCTGGTACCGGCAATTATTTCCGCGCTAGGCAATTGTGCCCCGGTCGAAAGACCGGGGCTTTTCTTTATTTCATTGAAAACATGGCGTTATTTGTCTTGGCACGGGGCTTGCGACACTCACTTCGAATGCGGCCATCAGTTTTGGCAACCGGCGGGCCGCCCGGATCGAAGTTGGAGACAATGTTATGGGTATCTTCGGCGCGCTGACTACCTCCGTTGCGGGCCTGCGGGCAAACTCCTACGCGCTGGAGAACATTTCCGGCAACATCGCCAACTCTCAGACCACCGCCTTCAAGCGCATCGACACCAGCTTCCTCGATCTGATCCCTGATACCGGCAATTCGGCGCAGCTCGCAGGCTCTGTCAAAGCAGGCTCGCGCAGCACCAACACCATCGCCGGTTCGGTGACCTCGTCATCGGTGGCGACCTACATGGCGATCAATGGCGCCGGCTTTTTCGCGGTCCAAAAGCCAGGCAGCGTCTCGGATTCCACGCCGGTGTTCGACGGCGTCAACAAATACACCCGTCGCGGCGACTTCACGCTCGACAAGAACGGCTACCTGGTGAATGGCGCCGGCTATTACCTGCAGGGCGTCAAGATCGATCCGTCCACCGGCAATCCGGCCGGCAGCACGCCGGCAGTGATGCGCTTCCAGAACGACTTCCTGCCGTCGCAGCCGACCACCAAGATCGACTACCGCGCCAATCTCGCCAGCTATCCGCTGACCACCAAGCACAACACCGCGGTGGTCGGCTCGGAACTTCTGCGCTCGGCTGACTTCGTGTCCAACCCGCGACCGCTGGGCACGCCGGCGACGCCGTTCGGCAATACCGCCACCACCGGCAATGCGCGGACCAACTTCGAGACCCCGGCCGTCGCGATCAAGGCGGCCACCAAATTGCTGAGCGCAACGGGAACGGATTCGCTTCCTGCCGGCTTCATCGCCGGCGACACAATGACGCTCAAGGTCACCAATGCCGGCGTCACCACGACCAAGACAATCTCGTTTTACAACGGCGGCGCCGCGCCGGCGCCGGTCACTGGTACCACTTTCATCGATCTCTCCGCCGCGGGAAGCACCGTCGGAAGCCTGCTGTCCACGATCGACGGCCTCACCGGCACGACGACACCGTCGAGCATTTCGGCGACAGGCGCCGTCACGCTGAATACCGGCACCGCCAACGACTTCTCCCTGACATCCTCGTCCGCAGCAGGCTTCGGCTCGCTGGGCTTCTCCGGCACGGTCACGGCGCTGCGCACCGGCGGCGGCACTGCCGGCACCGGCGTGGTGATCGGCAGCGACAACCAGACCTTTCTCAACGAGTCGATAAGCGGCGGCGCGGCCACCGCCTATGACGGCAACGGCGCGCCGGTCAGCCTCCAGTTCCGCTGGGCCAAGGTTGCCTCGGCCACCACAGGCGGCACCGATACCTGGAACCTGTTCTACCAGACCAATCCCGCCGCCACCGGCTCCGCCATTGCCTGGCAGAACGTCGGCACCGATTTCAAGTTCGGCACCGACGGCCAGATGCAGCCGGTGATCGGCCAGATCACGTTGAGCGGCCTGACGGTCAGCGGCGTCAGCCTCGGCAACGTCACGATGGCGTTCGGCACCGGCGGCCTGACCCAGTTCGCCGACACCAATGGCAACGCCCAGGTCAACCAGTTGCAGCAGGACGGCTACGCCGCCGGCCAGTTGAAGAGCGTCTCGGTCAGCAACCAAGGCCGCGTCGTCGGCAGCTACTCCAACGGCCGCAACATCGATCTGGCCGAAGTCAGCGTCGCGACCTTCAACGGCGCCGACTTCCTGAAGCGCATCGACGGCGGCGCGTTCGAAGTCACCAACGAATCCGGCCAGCCGCTGTACGGCAAGGGCGGCAGCATCTCCGGCGCGTCGCTGGAATCGTCGAACACCGACATCGCCGACGAATTCACCAAGCTGATCGTCACCCAGCAGGCTTATTCAGCCAATACCAAGGTGATCACGACGGCGAACACGATGGTGCAGGATCTCCTGAACGTGATGCGATAATCCGCGCGGCATTCGCCCGCGGTTTTTGAGAGCGGTAGTCAGTCATGAGTCTAAACGACGCACTCTCCATAGCAATGGCCGGCCTGCGTGCGAACCAGGCCGCGATGTCGCTCGTCTCGTCGAACGTCGCCAATGCGGAGACGCCCGGCTACGTCAAGAAGACCATCAACCAGGTCGCGACCAATGCCGGCTATGGCAGCAGCGTCACCATCGTCGGCGTCAACCGCGAACTCGACCAGTACATCCAGGCGCAGTTGCGCACCGAAACATCCGGCGCGGGCTATGCCTCGCTGCGGTCGAACTTCCTGCAGCAGTTGCAGGGCATGTATGGCAATCCGGGCTCGACCGGGACGCTGGAGGCGGCCTTTGCAGGCCTGACTACCGCGGTGCAGGCGCTGGCGACCAGCGCCGACAGCCAGTCGGCGCGGATCGGCGTCGTCAACGCAGCCGCGGTGCTGTCGCAACAGCTCAATTCGATGACACAGGGTATCCAGAGCCTGCGCGGCGCGGCCGAGACCGACATCCGCGGCTCCGTCGACGACGCCAACGCGCTGATGAAGCAGATTGCGACCATCAACAACTCGCTGGCAGCCAATCCGGCCGGTGGTACCTCGACGGATTCATCCACGGCGGCACTGCTCGACCAGCGCGACCAGTATATCACGAAGCTGTCCGGTTTGATGGACATCCGCGTCACCACCAACGGTGCCAACCAGGTCACGGTATTCACCGGCTCCGGAGTGCAGCTGGTCGGCCAGGAAGCCGCGACGTTGTCGTTCAACGCGCAAGGCACGGTGACGCCGAACACCGAGTGGAGCGCCGATCCGTCGAAGAGCAAGCTCGGTTCGGTGATCGTGTCGTTCGCCAATGGCGGATCGATCGACCTCACGGCCACCGGCGCGATCAAGTCGGGCAAGATCGCCGCCTATACCGAACTGCGCGACAAGACGCTGGTCGAGGCGCAGGACCAACTCGACCAGTTCGCGGCGCAGATTTCCAGCGCGCTGTCGGACAAGACCACGGCGGCCACGATCACGATTCCGACGGCCGGCTCGCAGACGGCGACGCTCGACGTGTCGGGGATGCAATCCGGCAACGTCGCCCATCTGTCGTATACGGACGCCAGTAACGTCAAGCACCAGATTTCGCTGATGCGGGTCGACAATCCCAGCGTACTGCCGTTGTCGAATAATGTGACGGCGGACCCGTCCGACGAAGTGTACGGCATCGACTTTTCGGCTAGTCCGGCGTCGATCGTGGCGCAGATCAATACCGCGCTGAACGGCCGGCTGACAGTGACCGGCGCGTCGCTGTCCGCGCTGACGGTCCAGAACAACCCGACGCTGACCACGCTGACGGCGGCGTCGGTGACCACCACGGCGTTGCCGGGGTCGCTCACCTCAGGCAACCCGCAGGTGGCGCTGTTCACCGATACCGGCTCTTCCTACACCGGCGCAATCAGCGGTTCGGGATCGCAGATTACCGGCCTTGCCGGACGTCTCACGGTCAACAGCGCGCTGTTGGCGGATCCGTCCAAGCTGGTGCTGTACGGCCCGACCACGGCCGCCGGCGATACGACGCGCGTCGATTTCATCATGTCGCGGCTGACCAAGGCGACGTTCCAGTACACGCCGTCCGACGGTGTGGGCAGCGCCAGCGCGCCTTTCAAGGGCACGCTGCTGAGCTACATGCAGCAGTTCACCAGCGCGCAGGGCGCCCAGGCCAGCGCGGCGAAGCAACTGGCCAGCGGCCAGGATGTGGTTCTTGCAACGCTGCAGGGAAAGATGACGACCACCTCGGGCGTCAATATCGACGACGAGATGGCGCACCTGCTTTCGCTGCAGAACGCCTACTCTGCCAATGCGCGCGTGATGTCGACCGTGAACGACATGTACAAAACCCTGATGCAGGCTTTCTGAGGTAACAGTCATGACCATTAGCGGCGTCAGCGGACGGACATCCTACATCGGCTCGGGCATTCTCGACCTGCGCAGCCAGCTCGATACGCTCACCCTGCAGCTGTCGAGCGGCAAGGTGTCCACCACCTATGAGGGGCAGGGCAGTGGCCGTAGCCTCGCCATCACCCTGCGTTCGCAGATCACCGCGATCGCCGGCTATTCCGATACGGCCGTGAACCTGAACACCCGGATCGGCGTCGCCAACCTGTCGCTGCAGCGGCTCGCGCAAATCGGGTCGACCGTCAAGGGTGCGGCGGTCAGCGCCGGCACGACGCTGGACAATACCGGCCAGACCGCCGGGCAGAAGACCGCGAACCTATCCTTCGTCGACTCGGTCGACATGCTGAACACCAAGTCCGGCGACCGCTACCTGTTCTCGGGCCGCGCCACCGACACGGCGCCTGTGGCTTCGTCCACCGATATCATGGACGGCGACGGCATCAAGGATGGCCTGAAAACCGTCATCGCCCAACGCAAGACGGCGGATCTCGGCACCGGGCTGGGGCGCCTGGCGATCGCGCCTCAGGCCGTTGGTTCGACGGCGGTAGCGATTTCCGAGGAGACGCCGGCAACCGTGTTCGGCATGAAGCTGACCAATGTCGCCTCGACGTTGACCGGCGCGACCGTGACCGGACCGACCGGGACCCCGGCGGCGATCTCGGTCAATCTCGGCGCCACTAATCCGAACCCCGGCGACAAGGTCAAGTTCACCTTGACGCTGCCGGACCAAACCCTCGAGACCATCGAGATGACAGCGGTCGCCGCGGGCACGACGCCGCTGCCATCCAACAGCTTCGAGCTCGGCGCCACCACCGACATCACCGCCAGCAATCTCAACGCCGCGCTGACCACATCGGTCGGAGGTCTCGCGAAGGGCACGATGGTGGCGGCCTCGGCGATCGCGGCCGGGGACAGTTTCTTCGACACGCCGCCGATGCGAGTCGGCGCGGGCGGAGCCTCGGCCACCGCGCTGGTCGATGGCTCGGCCGACACCGTGAGCTGGTACAAGGGTGAACCCGACATTCCGGCCAACGGCTCGGCCCGCGGCTCGGCCGTCGCCCAGGTCGACCAATCGATCACCGTGAATTACGGCGCCCGTGCCGACGAGCAGGCGCTGCGCTCGCAGCTGCAGACGGTCGCCGTCTATGCGGCGTTCTCGATCGACGTTACCAATCTGACCAATCCGGCCATCGCCAAGGCCGCCAATGCCCAGGTCGCCGCGCTGAACCAGCGGGTAGCGCTGAACCTGGCCCCGGTGGCGGGCACGCAATCGATCCAGGACATCCAGGCCGACTTCGCTGGCGCGTCAGTATCAATCAAGGCGACGACGGACCGTCAGACCCAGACCAAGGCGCTCAGCGAGACGCTGCTGAATTCCATCGAAGGCATCGATGATAACGAGGTCGCCGCCAAGATCCTGGCCCTGCAGACCGCGCTGCAGGCCTCGTATAAGACGACCTCGACGCTGTACCAGATGAGCCTGGTCAAGTTCCTCTAGGCGTTAGTCTCGTCATTGCCGGCGTCGCGTCACATGGATGCATCACAGGTCCGGCTACGCCGCAGCCTGGCTGTCGCACCAAATGCGCCACATCTCGCGATAGGCGGTCTCGATATCCCGGGCGAAGCCCGAAAAATCCATCATCGGGCTGCGCGCCATCATCTGCCGCAGGTCTCGTCGCAAGGCTCGCCGCCGGTCGAGATCGGCCGCCAGCGCCACGGCGCGCGCGACATAACCTTCTTCGTCGGTCGCGATCAATTCGGGCAGCCCGATGTTTTCCAGGATAGAGGCGCATAGCCGGGCGGTGAAATACCCACCGGCCAGCGCCACCACCGGAACGTTCATCCACAACGCATCGAGCGTCGTGGTGCCGCCGTTGAACGGAAACGGGTCCAGCGCGATATCAATCCTGTCGTACAGCACATACTGGTTCGAACGCTTGCGGGGTTCGAGGATGACGCGGTCGACGGGCAGGCCCAGGCGCGCCAGCCTGGTCAACGTCTGTGCTTTGAAGTCGGTGCCGTCGATGCCAATGATTTCCAGCAGCAGTCGCGAATCCGACACGCGCTCAAGAATCTCCGCCCATCGCTCCAGCGTGCGATCGGTGACTTTCGAGAAATTATTGAAGCAACCGAAGGTGACGTGAACGTTGTCATCGCTGGGAACATGATCGATCGGGGCGGAGATATCCCGGCGCGGCTCGTAGCAACAGAACGATTTCGGCAGCCGCCAGAGCGTTTCGGTATTGTACCGCTCCGTCATGCCGACCGGATCCGTGTGGGGGTCGGTGATCCGGTAGTCGATCGCGCTCACCCCGGTGGTGGTGGTGAAGCCCAGCCATGTGGCCTGCACCGGCGCTGGCTTGCGGGCAAACACCAGCAGCCGATTGGCAGCCATATGGCCAGACATGTCGATCAGGATATCGATCGCATCGCTCTCGATCAGATCGGCTGCGGCATCGTCATCGAGATAGCGTATATTTTGCCAGCGATCGAAATGCGGCTTCAGGCGAGCCGTCACCTCGTCCTCTTCGGAGATCGTGGTGTAGGCAAAAATCTCGAAATGGCGTTTGTCGTGGTGCGTCAGTAATGGTTCGAAGAAGTAGTTCACGGCATGGCTGCGGAAGTCGCCGGAAACATAGCCGATCCGCAGCTTGCGGTCAGGGTCTATGGCGTTGCCGAAGGGACGATGGCGGAGCAGGGCGGCTGATATGTCGCGGTCGAACAGACGGGCCTGATCGACCACCACTTCGTGCGGAACATCGGCGTAGCCCAGCATCATGATCAGGTTGTTATGCGCGCTGACAAGGTCAGGCTTGGTGGCGACCGCCGCGCGGTAGTTTTCAATCGCCTCGTCATTGCGACCCTGGCCCTTCAGGTTTCCGGCAAGGTTGTTCATGGCTTCCGCATAGTCGGGCCTGATCGACAGCGCGTGCCGATAAGCTGTTTCCGCCTGCTCGATTTCACCGAGATCGGAGTGGGCGTTGCCCTTGTTGTTGTAAGCTTCGACCAGTTGCGGATCGAGGCGAATGGCTTCGGAAAATCGTGCGATCGCCTGCGGAATCTTGCGTTGCTCGAGCAGAATGGCGCCGATGTTGTTGTTCGCCTTGGCCATATCGACCCCGAGCGCGATCACCCGGTCGTAACACGCGATCGCCTGGTCGAGCCGGCCGGCGTCCTTGTGCAGATTGCCGAGATTGATGAACGGGTTCGCAAAGCCCGGCTTGAGTTCAACGGCTCGCTCGAAATGACGCAGCGCCTCATCGCGCCGGCCGATACCGAGCAGCGTCGTTCCCAGATTGTAATGCGCTTCAGCGAAATCAGGATGGATTTCCAACGCGCGCTGAAAGCTTTCGATAGCGGCAGTCGTCCGCCCATTGTCGCGCAGCAGCGTGCCCAAATTGTTATGGGCGAGCGCCAAACCAGGGTCGAGTACGATGGCGCGCTCGTAACACTCTGTCAACTTGGTGATGTCCGATGTCTTGCGGAAGAAATTGCCGAGATTGTTGTGGGCCACGGCGTGCCCGGGCATTCGCCTGATATTGTCCTGGTGCTGTGCCAGCGCAGCATCCAACTGGCCGTCTTCCATCAAGACGTTGGCAAGATTGTTTCGGGCATCGAAATAGTCGGGGTCCAGTTCGATCGCGCGGCGCAACGAGCGAATGGCTTCCTGGTGACGTCCCAGGCCGGCAAAGGCGCTACCAAGATTGCTGTGGAACGACGCAATAGCGTCGTTCTGGGCCATGGCGCGGTTGATCCATTCGACAGCGGCTTCCATCCGCTCGTCCTGGATCGCCAGCACCCCCATCATGTGCAGCGCATCGATGTGGTCGGGCGCTTCGGCGAGAACCAGCTGCAGGATTCTGAGCGCTTCCGCCAGCCGCCCGGCCTTCTGGCACGCCACCGCTTGCTGGATCGCTTCGGCGTGTCCGATCCGGGCTCGCAGTTCCATCGCCTCCGGACCGTTCAGGCCGCGGCTGGCGGCGCGGTCCAGAATGTTTCGGGCATCGCTGCTGGCGCCGGTGAGCAACAGGGCCTCGGCAAAGGAAAACCAGTACTGGCCTTCGGCGGGGTTGGCCTGCAGCGCCGCCGTCAGGAGCTTCAGCGCATCGTGGGGTCTGCCGCGCCGAAGGCTGATGAGGCCGAGCCCATGATTGGCAGCGGCGTCGTCGGGATTCGAGCTGAGAACGCTGCGAAACAGCCGTTCGGCGTCGGCAAACCGGCCGGCGCCAACATGCGCCAGCGCCTTGCGAATCGCCTTGTTATCGGACCGCAGCGTTACATTCATGAGAAGACCAGCAAGCGAGAGAGATGGCGCAGCATAGGCGATTCTCTCGCAAAGCGTGCTGCCTGCGTCATATCTCAATACCGCAGGTTTGAAGCGTGCCGCGCTCGAGGCGTGCCGCTCGTCCGTTTCGCGCCGTCCCTGCACACGGCGGTCATGCGATCCTGAAGGATTTTGTCGCAGTCGCTGAAGTCGATTTGTAGTATTCACGTACTGCCCGCTCAAAAAAAGAGAATGAGCGGTGAAATTTATTTTTCGCAGGCGCCGTCATGCCTACCGTCAATTTGGTCATGAGATACCACAAAACCCCAATCCGCATGAGAGACGCGAATGGGCAGGCCGGTTGATTCAATTGCAGAAAAGACGTCCGTCGATGAGGTCGGGGTACCCTGATCCGTAAAATGTGTAGTTGAGTTGCCCGCGCGGAGCGTGACAAACTTGCGCGGTCCGTTTTACGCATTGTTAGAGTCTGACGATCATCTTCCGTGCAGCGATCAAGAAGATCGTAGTTCAGTTTACCAGGAAGGTATCTAACATGGCCGGCATTACCCTTACGTCTGCAGTCCGTCAGAATTTGCTCTCGCTGCAGTCCACTGCATCGCTTCTGTCAGAAACCCAGAACCGCCTCTCGACCGGTAACAAGGTCAACTCGGCGCTCGACAACCCCACCAATTTCTTCACCGCCTCGTCCTTGAATTCGCGTTCGAGCGACATCAACAATCTGCTCGATGGTATCGGCAACGGCGTGCAGATCCTGCAGGCCGCCAACACCGGCATCACCTCGATCCAGAAGCTCGTGGACTCCGCCAAGTCGATCGCCAACCAGGCGCTGCAGACCACGGTGGGCTACACCAAGTCCTCGATCACCAGCCTCGCCACCACCGGCGCGACTGCTTCCAACCTGCTCGGCCCCTCTGGCGCTCCGACGACTGCCGCTTTCACCGGCGCAGCCGCCGTCAACAACCTGACCACTCCCGGTACGCTGACCGGTGCGACCAAGTTGTCCGGCGGTGCCAACTCCGACTCGTTGACGACCAGTTTCGCCGCCAACGACACGCTGACCGTCAACGGCCAGACGCTGACCTTCAAGGCTTCGGGTGCTTCCGGTGCCAATGAAATCAACATCACCGACGACGTGACTGCGCTGCTCGGAAAGATCGACGGTCTGACCGGCGCAACGGGTTCGACCGTGACGGCTGGCAAGCTGGTCATCAACACCGGCACCGCTTCGGACCTGACGATCACCAGTTCCGCTGCAGCGCCGCTGGCTGCTCTTGGTCTCAGCACCGGTGTTACGCAGGCCCGTACGGCTGGTTCTGCTCCGGCTCTGCAGGGCAAGGTCCTGACAATCGGTGCAACGGGCGGCGGTACCGCTTCCTCGATCACCTTCGGCACGTCCGCCGGCCAGGTCGATACGCTTGACAAGCTCAACACCGCTCTGTCGACGAACAACCTGCAGGCCAGCATCGATACGACCGGCAAGCTGACCATCACCACCACGAACGATGCGGCTTCGGCCAACATCGGCACCGTCGGCGGTACTGCGTCGACCACTTCCACTGTCGGCTTCAACGGCCAGAGCGTCGTCAACGCCGTCAAGGATCCGACCTCGCAGGCGACGCGCGCCAGCCTGATCGCCCAGTACAACCAGGTGATCGATCAGATTGAAACGACGGCGAAGGACTCGTCCTTCAACGGCGTCAACCTGCTCAACAACGACACCCTGAAGCTGACCTTCAACGAAACCGGCACTTCGAAGCTCAGCATCTCCGGCGTCTCGTTCGGCCCCGGCGGTCTCGGCCTGTCGAAGCTGACGGCGGGTACCGACTTCACCGACAACGCGGCGGCAAACAAGACCCTTGCCTCGCTGACCACCGCCTCCACCACGCTGCGCTCGCAGGCCTCGAGCTTCGGTTCGAACCTGTCGGTCGTGCAGATCCGTCAGGACTTCTCGAAGAGCCTGATCAACGTGCTGCAGACCGGTGCGTCGAACCTGACGCTCGCCGACACCAACGAGGAAGCGGCCAACAGCCAGGCGCTGTCGACCCGCCAGTCGATCGCGGTGTCCGCGCTGTCGCTCGCCAACACCGCCCAGCAGGGCGTGTTGCAGCTGCTGCGCTGATCTCGGCGAACAATATCAACGAAGACCGGGCGGCGGGGGAAACCCCGCCGCTTTTTCGTGAGGTGTTCGTGCCGGACCAGAGAAGCCGCGGCCGAATTAGGGTTCTGTTAACTACGTTACTCCGATGGAGAAAAACCCGACAGGCTATTCTACAGATCGAATTACCTACTAAGCTACTGCTCTACCTGCGTATTCGCTAATCGGCCCGGAACAGGGGGCGCGCAATGCCGACAAAGCCCGCGTCGGATTTTACGCTGCGTTAATTTTTGTAGTCGCATCGTACCTTCAGTGCCCAAGAAGGGCGCGTTTCGAATACCAGGAAGGTACTCAATTATGTCCGGCATTACCCTTACGTCTGCAGTCCGCCAGAACCTGCTCTCGCTGCAGTCCACTGCATCGCTTCTGTCAGAAACCCAGAACCGCCTCTCGACCGGTAACAAGGTCAACTCGGCGCTCGACAACCCCACCAATTTCTTCACCGCCTCGTCCTTGAATTCGCGTTCGAGCGACATCAACAATCTGCTCGATGGTATCGGCAACGGCGTGCAGATCCTGCAGGCCGCCAACACCGGCATCACCTCGATCCAGAAGCTCGTGGACTCCGCCAAGTCGATCGCCAACCAGGCGCTGCAGACCACGGTGGGCTACACCAAGTCCTCGATCACCAGCCTCGCCACCACCGGCGCGACTGCTTCCAACCTGCTCGGCCCCTCTGGCGCTCCGACGACTGCCGCTTTCACCGGCGCAGCCGCCGTCAACAACCTGACCACTCCCGGTACGCTGACCGGTGCGACCAAGTTGTCCGGCGGTGCCAACTCCGACTCGTTGACGACCAGTTTCGCCGCCAACGACACGCTGACCGTCAACGGCCAGACGCTGACCTTCAAGGCTTCGGGTGCTTCCGGTGCCAATGAAATCAACATCACCGACGACGTGACTGCGCTGCTCGGAAAGATCGACGGTCTGACCGGCGCAACGGGTTCGACCGTGACGGCTGGCAAGCTGGTCATCAACACCGGCACCGCTTCGGACCTGACGATCACCAGTTCCGCTGCAGCGCCGCTGGCTGCTCTTGGTCTCAGCACCGGTGTTACGCAGGCCCGTACGGCTGGTTCTGCTCCGGCTCTGCAGGGCAAGGTCCTGACAATCGGTGCAACGGGCGGCGGTACCGCTTCCTCGATCACCTTCGGCACGTCCGCCGGCCAGGTCGATACGCTTGACAAGCTCAACACCGCTCTGTCGACGAACAACCTGCAGGCCAGCATCGATACGACCGGCAAGCTGACCATCACCACCACGAACGATGCGGCTTCGGCCAACATCGGCACCGTCGGCGGTACTGCGTCGACCACTTCCACTGTCGGCTTCAACGGCCAGAGCGTCGTCAACGCCGTCAAGGATCCGACCTCGCAGGCGACGCGCGCCAGCCTGATCGCCCAGTACAACCAGGTGATCGATCAGATTGAAACGACGGCGAAGGACTCGTCCTTCAACGGCGTCAACCTGCTCAACAACGACACCCTGAAGCTGACCTTCAACGAAACCGGCACTTCGAAGCTCAGCATCTCCGGCGTCTCGTTCGGCCCCGGCGGTCTCGGCCTGTCGAAGCTGACGGCGGGTACCGACTTCACCGACAACGCGGCGGCAAACAAGACCCTTGCCTCGCTGACCACCGCCTCCACCACGCTGCGCTCGCAGGCCTCGAGCTTCGGTTCGAACCTGTCGGTCGTGCAGATCCGTCAGGACTTCTCGAAGAGCCTGATCAACGTGCTGCAGACCGGTGCGTCGAACCTGACGCTCGCCGACACCAACGAGGAAGCGGCCAACAGCCAGGCGCTGTCGACCCGCCAGTCGATCGCGGTGTCCGCGCTGTCGCTCGCCAACACCGCCCAGCAGGGCGTGTTGCAGCTGCTGCGCTGATCTCGGCGACTCAGACCAACCAAGACCAGGCGGCAGGGGAAACCCTGCCGCCTTTTTCGTAGCGATATACCGCTGAGAGGCCCGGAAAGCTCAATGCTTTCCGGGCTTTTGCCGTTTTGGGACAGTATCTGCGGGCGCTTAAGGAGCTGTTAACCATAAATTAAAGGGTGCCTGCTCATAGTCGGGCTAAGTAGGAAGCAGGCAGGCCGAGAATCGGCCGCGTTTGATCCGGTGACATCCCCCAGGGATGCGTCGAGATCCCTCTTCCAGAAGGGCGTCAACATCACCGGCTGCGTCGTGGCGATCTCCTTCGCCTTGGACGTTTGCAAGCGTCGCGCGACTGAAGGTCGACGTGCCGCGAGGATCAGGAAGGTTACAACATGTCAGGCATCGTTCTCTCGGCGTCCGTTCGTCAGAATTTGCTCGCGTTGCAAAACACGGCAGAACTGTTGTCGACCACCCAGAACCGGCTATCGACGGGCAAGAAGGTCAACAGCGCCCTCGACAATCCCACGAATTTCTTCACCGCAGCCGCGCTCGACAGCCGCTCCGGTGACATCAACAATCTGCTCGACGGTATCGGCAACGGCGTCCAGGTGCTGCAGGCGGCCAACACCGGCATCACCTCGCTGCAGAAGCTGGTAGATACCGCCAAGTCGATCGCAAACCAGACGCTGCAGATTCCGGTCGGCTATGGCGCCAAGTCGACCATCACGACGCCGATCAATCCCGGCGCGACGGCTGACAACATTCTGGGAACGTCCGCCAAGCTCGACAACACCTATGTCGGCACCGCCGCCAACAACAAGCTAACGGTGCCCGCCGCCATCACCGGTGCGACGCTGCTGTCCGGGGGCGCCAACACCGACTCGGTCGCGAACAGCTTTGCAGCGGGCGATACCATCACCGTGAACGGCCAGAGCCTGACTTTCAAGGCTTCGGCGGCCTCGGGCAACAATGAGATCAACATCACCGACAGCGTTACCACGCTGCTGGCAAAGATCGATACGCTGTCGGGCGGCACCGGCTCGGGCGTCACTGCCGGCGCCATCACGTTGCACACCGGTACGGCGTCGGATTTGACGATCACGAGTTCGAATACAACCGCGCTGGCCGGGCTTGGACTGGGCACGTCGGTGTCCCGCGCACGAACCGCAGGCCCGACCGCGCTCGGCGGGCCGCCGGCGCTGACGCTGTCGATCGCGGCAACCAACTCGTCCAGTGTGGCGAGCAACATCACGTTCGGCACCGCCAGCGGCCAGGTCTCGACGCTCGCGCAGCTCAACGCCGCGCTGGCCCCGAACAACCTGCAGGCTGTCATCGATCCGACCGGCTACATGACCATCACCACGTCGAACGATGCGGCGTCATCGACGATCGGCGCCATCACCGGCACCGCCGCCGGCGTCGGCAAGCTGTTCAACGGCCTCGCCGGGTCCGCGCCGGTGACCGACTATGCCTCGCAGACTTCGCGCGCCAATCTGGTCGCGCAGTACAACAACATCATCGATCAGATCACCACGACCTCGCAGGACGCCTCGTTCAACGGCATCAACCTGCTGGCGGGCGATCAGCTCAAGCTGGTGTTCAACGAGACCGGCAAATCGACGCTGAACATCGCCGGCACCACGCTGACGCCGGCCGGCCTCGGCCTGCGCGCGATGACCAAGGGCACCGACTTCCTCGACAACACCTCGGCCAACAGCACGCTCAACGCGCTGAACATCGCCAGCAGCGTGCTGCGCTCGCAGGCCTCGGCACTCGGCTCCAACCTGTCGATCGTGCAGATCCGTCAGGACTTTGCCAAGAACCTGATCAACGTGCTCGGCACCGGCTCGTCGAACCTGACGCTGGCCGACACCAATGAGGAAGCGGCCAACAGCCAGGCGCTGTCGACGCGGCAGTCGATCGCGACCTCCGCGCTGGCGCTTGCCAACACCGCGCAACAGGGCGTGCTGCAGCTGCTGCGGTAACGCAAGACGTGCCGCGACAGGCGCGCGCCGCATAGAGGCTCGCCGTCGTCGCGCGGCGGGCACGCGCGGCACCACCGTCTTCCACTTTTGGCTTCAACTGTACGTCTGATCGATGGTACAAGGATGCACCGCCGTGCGGTGCCCATCATCGATCCGCCGTGCTTCGAATCCCGGAGGTCGCGCGGGAGAAGGAGACCGGAATGCCCTTGCGAGTCGAACTGAAACCATTCGAACGAATTGTCATCGGGCAAAGCGTCATTACCAATTCGGATACCCGCACCGCATTCCTGATCGATGGCGATGCGCCGATCCTGCGCGAGAAGGATATCCTCACGCCGGAGACGGCGAATACGCCGGTGAAGCGGATCTATCTCTGCGTTCAGATGATGTATCTAGAGAACGACATCCCGAAGTACCAGGATCTTTATTTTGGTTTCATCGGCGAATTGATCGAGGCGGTTCCGAGCTTTCGCGAGCAAATCGAGGAAGTGAGTAAGCTAATTTTAAGTGGCGCTCTTTACAAGGCTCTTAGAGAATTGCGCGGGCTTATGAAGCGCGAAGACGACCTCCTGAGGTAATTCATGTCGACAGGTGCCAACGCCTACGCTCGTACCGCCCAGACCACAGCTTCTCCCCGGGACATCGAGGCGCAGGCGCTGCTGATGGCGGCACGCAAGCTTCAGGAAGTCATGGCCAACTGGGCCACGACCGACGAGGGTCTCGACGACGCCCTGATGTTCAACCGCAAGCTCTGGTCGATCTTTCTCGGCGAAGCGATGGATAACGCCAGCCCGCAATCGGTCGAGGTTCGCCAGAACATCGCCAACATCGGCATCTTCGTCCTCAGCCAATGCGCCGCCCTCAAGGTGAAGCGCGAGGTCGAGAGCCTGCAGCCACTGATCGACATCAACCGCAATATCGCCGCCGGCCTCAGCGGTCGCGGCTAACTCTCGCGCCACGCACGACAGATGAACCGACCGTTAACGGTCCGTATTGCTTAGTGTGTGCTGGTATTTCTTGCGACGATTTCGATCGTTGCGCATCGGCAGGACAACGCGATGGCCGACATCATGAGCATCCTCTCCGCGGGCTACAAGACGGCCGTGCCGACGACGACCGGCAAATACGTCGCCGTCGATCCCGACAAGTTCAAGGGAAGCTGGGAAGGCACCTACGCCAATAAGAAGACCTTCAAGGTCGATGTGCTGCAGGTCGACGGGTTTCGCGCTCAGGTGAAATATAGCAGCGCCGGAACGGTCAAATTTCAGCAGGTGCTGATCAAGGACAATGCGTTCCGGATCGGTGATACGAAGGTTCAGGTGACGGGCACCAACAAGGCGACTATCAAGAACGCCGTGACGGATCCGGTGACCGGCAGCACCTTCCTCGATACGGCTTACGCCAAGCGAAGCTAGGCCGGCGCTTCACGCCGTGCGATCGGTCTCGATCCGCCGGTCCTGCTGTTTGGAATCCATCTCGCGCAGATAGGCGCGAGCGCGCAGTCGGGACTGTTCCGGGTACTGGTTGATGACCTGGTTGGTCGTCTTGTCGATCGACACGAAAACGATCGCTGCAGCGTCTTTGTCGATGATGACGCCTTGCGAGATTCGATTGCTGTCGACCTGCCGGTTGCTGCTCGGAGACACTCCGGGACGCGGTAAAGCATCCGATGCGCCGACGGTCCTGTCCGGCGGGAGTTCGGTAGGCACGGCTGCGCGTACCGCCTCGGGAGCAGGTCTAACCAGCGGCGCTGCCACCGGCGCCCCCGCCGGTTTGATGCTAAAGTCGGTACCCATGTCAGCCCTCCTGGCCTCAATAGATCAATCCCGACCCCTATCCCAGCGGGCAGTATGTAGCAATCACGTAAATCGAGCGATGCTGAAATCCAGAAGATTTTAGTCAGTATAAAGGTATTCCGGCATCCATAAGGTGTTCTTTTTCGATACTACATGGTGCGGTTGACGACGATCGGCGTGCGGTTGACGCGGCCCGGTTGCGCGTTGCGGCCCATGGCCGTGTAGGTCTGCGGAATGTTGCGCTTCTGGATTTCGGTGTTGACGCCGCGCACGATTCCTTCCGACACGGCATGCGCGGTGGCCAGCACGGTGAGATTGACCTGCAGCATGGCCCGGAACACGTCATGGTGGCGATGCAGCGCCGACAACAGATCGGGCGTGGTCTGCGCCAGGTATTTCTGGCTCGCCTTCAGCAGCGTGATCATGGCGATGTAGCGTCGCGAAAGCTCGTTCTTGTTCTGCTCGAGCTTCAGGGCCTCGCGCACCTTGCCGGCACGCACCAGCTCGGTCTCGCGCTCGATCACGGCGAGCAGGGCGTTCATCACTTCCATCATCGCTTCGGCAAGCTTGCGGGCCTCGGCGGGGGTCGCTGCCGGCGGCGGCGGTGCGGCGATGGCGACGGGTTCGGGCTGGCGTTGGGCGTTGTTCATGGCGGTGTCCTTCGGCGTTCCTGGATCAGGCGGCGCGGTTGGCTTGCTGCAGGATGAGGGTGCGGAACACGTCGTTGGAAATGCCGACGCCGCCGGCCTTGGCGAAATTTTTCGAATATTGCTCGGTCAGCATCGAGCGCCACGGGCCGGTGCCGGCCGTGTTGCCGAACGGGCCGTCGGCCTTGATGCCCGATGTCATCTGCGAAAACATCGAATTCAGGAACATCGCCTCGAAATCCTGCGCCTGCGCCTTGGCCTTCTTCTGCACCTCCGGCGATACTTTCGTCAGCGCGTCGGTGAGCGTCAGGTCAGGCCGGCCATTGATGGTCGGATGCGCGGTCGTGTAGGGGCTGAAGTTGTTGGCGAGCATCACATCACCTCGATGTCGGCCTGGATCGCGCCGGCGGCCTTGATGGCCTGCAGGATGCCGATCAGGTCGCGGGGACCGATGCCGAGGCCGTTGAGGCCGTCGACGAGTTGCTGCAGCGACACGCCGTCCTTGACCAGCGCCAGCTTCTTGCCGTCCTCGCTGACGCCGACGCGGGTGCTCGGGGTTGTGACGGTGCGGCCGTTCGACAGCGGCGCGGGCTGGCTGACATTGGCGCCTTCCGAGATCGTCACGGTGAGGTTGCCCTGTGCCACCGCCACGGTGGCGACCCGGACGTCGCGGCCCATCACGATGATCCCGGAGCGCTCGTCGATGATGATCTTGGCGGCCAGATCCGGATCGACCTGCAACTGCTCGATCTCGGTCAGCATGGCGACGACGTTGCCCTTGAATTCCGGCGGGATGGTCAACTGCACGGTCGAGGGATCGATCGGCTCGGCGCTCTTGGAGCCAAGAAAATCGTTGACGGCGGCGGCGATCCGCTTGGCGGTGGTGAAGTCAGGGTTGCGCAGCGCCAGCCGCACTGTGGGCAGGCGGTTCAGCGCGAATTCGATCTCGCGTTCGATGATGGCGCCGTTGGCGATGCGGCCGACGGTCGGCACACCGCGGGTGACGGAGGCGGCGGCGCCTTCGGCGGCAAAGCCGCCGATCGCGACCGAGCCCTGGCCGACCGCGTAGACATTGCCGTCGGCGCCGAGCAGGGGGGTGACGAGCAGGGTGCCGCCCATCAGGTTCTTGGCGTCGCCGAGGGCGGAGACGGTGACGTCCATCCTTGTACCCTGGGTGCCGAAGGCGGGCAGGTTGCCGGTGACCATCACGGCGGCGACGTTGCCGGTGCGGATGGTGGCGCCGCGGATGTTGACGCCCATGCGCTCCAGCATCGCCTGCAGCGACTGCTTGGTGAACGGGATGTTGTTGAGGGTGTCCCCGGTGCCGTTGAGGCCGACGACCAGGCCGTAGCCGATCAGCTGGTTCTGGCGGACGCCTTCGATATTGGCGAGATCCTTGATCCGCGAGGTCGCCCCCGCCGAGCCGACGGCCAGCGCCAGCGCAAGAAGCGCCGAAACGGCTGTCCAACAGAATCGCACCGAACGTAAGATAGGCATCCTCTGCTCCCCGCTGAGGTTTGGGCCGGACCTGTCGCCACTCCCATGACGACGATCCAGCATTAACTATGCGAGCGCCGTGCCAGTCCCTCGGGAGTGGTCAAGCGATTGATAATGCTGATTATTAGCTGAATTGGCGCGTGCGTTCGGCCGTCTGGGCCGCGGCGAAACTGCCGCCGACGGCAGATTTTGCCGGGTCGTTCATGATTGATTAACCATAAAAGACGACCTTTCCGGAGCGGGTTCCGTTTACGCTGCCGAGTCATGATCCCGGCGTGCAAACCGCTCCGCGCGGCCAACCCGGCCTTTCATTCGCTGGATATGTCGATGCGCATTTATGGTCCGAACGGCACCACCCTGGGTTCGCCTTCGTCGAGCACGAAGCGCACCGGCTCGACCGGATTCTCGCTGCCTGATACGGCGGCGGCGTCCGAGACCCGCCCCGCCGTGGCGCCGCGTCCGGCCAACAGCCTTGATGCGCTTTTGGCCATGCAGGGCGTCGAGGACGCCACCGAGCGGCGCAAAAAGTCGGTCGCCCGCGGTCGCGGCGCGCTGGATGTGCTCGACGAACTGAAACTCGCCATGCTCACCGGTTCGTTCGACGCCAATACCGTCGCCAGGCTTCGCGCCGCGGCGGCGGACCTCAAGACATCGTCCGGCGATGCCGGACTTGATTCGGTGCTGTCAGAGATCGAACTACGGGTCGAGGTCGAACTCGCCAAGGCCGGCCAGGTCTGATCGGCGGCACGCCTAAAGTAGCAGGCGCTTGCGTGGTTCCCTCCCGGAAAGCGGGGGCGGACGGTAAATAGGTGCTCCGGACGATATTGTCTGTCACATGGCGGAGCTATATAAGCTGCGGCGCGGCAGATCCTTTCCGCCGCCTAGCACGGAAATGGATTGGCCTTGGACAAGTTGAAAAGCTATCGCCCCTCCGAAAAAGAGCCCTTCATGAATGATCGGCAGCGCGAATATTTTCGCGGCAAGCTGCTGGCCTGGAAGGAAGAGATTCTGCGTGAGTCGCGCGTGACCCTGCAGACGCTGCAGGAAGAAAACGTCAATCACCCAGACCTCGCGGACCGTGCCTCCTCGGAGACCGACCGCGCCATCGAGCTCCGCGCCCGCGATCGCCAGCGCAAGCTGATCTCCAAGATCGATGCTGCGATGCAGCGGATCGACGATAATACCTACGGCTATTGCGAGGAGACCGGCGAGCCGATCTCGCTGAAGCGCCTCGAGGCCCGCCCGATCGCCACGCTGTCGGTCGAAGCGCAGGAGCGCCACGAGAAGCGCGAAAAGGTCTATCGCGACGAATAGTTTTCTTTCTTCAACGGCCGCCCATCGGGCGGCCGTTTTTCGTTGGGCCGGCCGTCGTGGCGGAGCGCGACGTCGCTCAGGTGGCGCGTTTCAGCAACTCATACACCACCGGATTGTCGGCACAGCTCTTGAACCCGCATTCGAGCAGGGTGGAGAGGACATTCGCGGCGGTCAGCGCGATCACCAGCCAGACCGCCACGGTCGCGAAACGGCCGGTCGAGGGCGGCGAAGCGTCATGCGCGAATTGTCGGTCGGACAGCAGGATGGTGGCCAATAGCGCAATGGCCAGACCGAACCCGATGAAGGCCCACGTGTAATAGTGATAACCGAGCAATGCCGTGCCGTAGCCGGCGTCGCCGGGCAGGATGTGCAGCAAGATCTGGCGGCCCGAGACGACGGCGCCGATCACCGCGGCGAGCATCGACAGGGCGTAATGACTGGTTCGCAGGCCAAAGCGGATGTTGAGGATCGGACCCACGGCGAGCAGCGCGATCATCACGCGCTGCAGCAGGCAGAGCGGGCAAGGCAGCTCGTGCAACACCAGTTGCGCAGCGAACGCCCCTGCCAGCATCAGCGCCACGCCATAGAGGCTCAGGACATTGAGGGCGACGGCGCGGGCGGGTGTAAGCTGCATCAGAATGACAGTTTCAGGACATCGGTCGCATGATGGAGATAGACCGCACCACAGGCGATCAGCACGGCGCCAAACAGCGGCAGCGCCACGGCACGAGCGCCACGCCACGCAGCCAGCATGACGACGGTAATGGCGAGAAACAGCGCGGTGAATTCCATGATGGCTCCAGGTAACAATCTTTATGACCGATTCGCGCCGCTTGCTGTGCGGCTATGAAGCCGCAAGCGGCCGCTGCAACGGCGTCGCGCTCGATGCGCGACGGCGAGCCGTTTCGATCCGGATGTGCGGAATCGTGTCGGGGGCAGCGCAGGCGATCTAGTGACCCGGCTTCGCGGCCTTGCCGCGCAGCCGGCTCCACACCGGTGCGATGACATAGTTGGCGACCGGGATAAGGGCGGTGCCGAGCAGCAGGCCCACTACGCCCGAGCCCGCCGCGGTAACGATCCAGTGGACCGCTGCCGACGCGGCAGGTACCGCTGCCGCTGCAGGGGCCGCGAGCCCTTTGATGACATGCTCGATCTGCGGCAGGCCGTATTCCATGAGGCCGTGGACGATGATGCCGCCACCGACCCAGATCATCGCGGCGGTGCCGACCACGCCCAGCGCGCGCAGGAAGTAGGGCATGCCAAGCACAAGCGCGCGGCCGAAGCCGGCCTTGGCGAGGCTCCAGGCCGACGCCTTGTCGCTCTTGGCCAGCGCCAGGCCGACGTCATCGGCTTTAACGATCAGCGCGACGCCGCCATAGACAACCAGCGTGATGCCGATGCCGACGAGGGCGAGGACCACGGCGCGGGTCAGGAACGGTCCGGCGGGAATCGCCGCCAGCGTGATCGCCATGATCTCCGCCGACAGGATGAAATCGGTCTTGATGGCGCCGGCCACCTTGTCGTCCTCCATCGTCTTGGGATCGATCGCCAGCGTCCGCACCTCGCCGGCAGGCGCCTCGTGCGGCATCACGGCTTCGACCACCTTCTCGGCGCCCTCGAAGCACAGATAGGCGCCGCCGAGCATCAGCAGGGGCGTGATCGCCCATGGCGCGAACAGGCTCATCAAGAGGGCGGCGGGCAGCAGGAACAGCAGCTTGTTACGTAGCGAGCCGATCGCGATTTTCTTCACGATCGGCAATTCGCGTGAGGCATCGAAACCGGTGACATAGCGCGGCGTCACCGCGGCGTCGTCGATTACCACGCCGGCCGCCTTGGCGCCGGCCTTGGCAGCCTGGCCGGCGATGTCGTCCACCGAGGCCGCCGCCACTTTGGCAAGGCCTGCGATGTCATCGAGGAGGGCGATCAGTCCAATGCTCATGGAAACCTCTGGCTGGGATCGTCCGCAACATGCATCGAGCGCCCGCTATCAAACGCCTTAGCTCGCGACCTGTTCAATGAAAACCGCGGAGGCCGGCCAAGTTGTCGCAACCGCGGGCTCGGTCCGGCGCTGCCGCCGCTCTCGGCGGGGCGGCCCCATGTGCTGGAATGAGGCTTGCTTCTTGCCCGGCGGGCTGCAATCTGGCTGCCTCATTCCCTGCCACTCCCAAGAGATCATCCCCTATGAGCCAGCTCCTTGTCCACGTCGGCGCCTTCACCTTCAACGCCAAATTCGAGGAGGAACTGGCGCCGAAAACCGTCGCCGCCTTCAAGAAGGCGATGCCGTTCGTCAGCCAGGCGATCCACGTGCGCTGGAGCGGCGAGGGCGTCTGGATGCCGCTCGGCGACCTCGATTTCGGCGTCGGCTACGAAAATCACACCAGCTACCCCGCGCCCGGCCATATCATCCTGTATCCCGGCGGCATCAGCGAGACCGAGATCCTGCTCGCCTATAGCGGCGTGCACTTCGCCAGCAAGATGGGCCAGCTCGCCGGCAACCATTTCATCACCTTGACCTCCAACCTCGATAAACTCCCGGAAATGGGCAAGACCGTGCTGTGGAAGGGCGCGCAGGACGTGCGTTTCGAGCTGGTGTGATGACCACGGAATACCCCCGCGATCTGCGCGGCTACGGCCGCAATCCGCCCGATCCGAAATGGCCGGGCGGCGCCCGCATCGCCGTGCAGTTCGTGGTCAATTTCGAGGAAGGCGGCGAGAACAACATCCTGCACGGTGACCCTGCCTCGGAGGCGTTTTTGTCCGACGTGCTCGGCGCGCAGCCATGGCCGGGGCAGCGCCACGCCAATATCGAATCGATGTTCGAATATGGCTCGCGCGCCGGCTTCTGGCGGCTGTGGCGGATGTTCGGCGAGCGCAAGCTGCCGACCACGGTGTTCGGCGTCGCCACCGCACTTCTGCGCAATCCCGAGATCGTCGCGGCGATGCAGGAGTCGCACTGGGACATCGCCAGCCACAGCCTGAAGTGGATCGAGCACAGGAATATGTCCGAGGTCGAGGAACGGCACGAGATTGCCGAGGCGATCCGGGTGCACAGGCAGGCCACCGGCGCCGCGCCGCTCGGCTGGTACACCGGGCGCGGCTCGATCAACACCATGCGCCTGCTGATGGAAGCCGGCGGGCTGAAGTATCTCTGCGATTCCTATGCCGACGACCTGCCGTACTGGATCAAGGGACCGAACGAGCCGCATCTGGTGATCCCGTACAGTCTCGACGCCAATGACATGCGCTTCATCAACCCGCAGGGCTTTGGCGGCGGCGACGAGTTCTACACCTACCTGAAGGACTCGTTCGACGTCTTGTACGCCGAAGGCCAGACCTCGCCGAAGATGATGACCGTGGGCCTGCATTGCCGCGTCGTTGGTCGGCCGGGCCGTGCGGCGTCGCTGGCGCGGTTTCTCGATTACATCATGAGTCACGACAAGGTCTGGGTGCCGACGCGCCTTGATATCGCCGAGCACTGGCACACCCATCTGAAACATCTCGCCGCGGACGCCCGCGCCATCGGATAACACCATGACCGAGACAACGCTCGCCGAGCTGAACACCTGCAGCAAGCCGGATTTCGTCGCGGCGCTGGCGAATATCTTTGAGTACTCGCCGTGGATAGCCGAAAAGGCAGCGGAGCGTCGGCCGTTCGCCGGCGTGACCGAACTATTCGCGGCGATGCGCGAGGTGGTCGAGCAGGCCGCGCCCGGTCAGCGGCTGGCTCTGATCAAGGCGCATCCCGATCTTGCCGACAAGACCAAGCAGGGCGACATGCTGACGGCGGAATCCAGCGCAGAGCAGAACAGCGTCGGGCTCGATCGCCTGTCGGAGGCGGAATATCAGGCGTTCGACCGGGTCAACAAGGCCTACCGTGAGAAATTCGGCTTTCCCTATATCGTCTGCGTGCGTCGCCACACCAAGGATTCCATCCTGCGTGATTTTGCGCGTCGGCTGCCGAACGATGCGGCGATCGAGATCGCGGCTTCGATTGCGGAGATCTGCAAGATCGCGGCGCTGCGCACCGACCTTTTGGTGTCCGGCGAGCATCCGCTGAAAGTGCATGGCCGGCTAACGACCCATGTGTTGGATACGCACAGCGGCAAGCCTGCCGCGGGAATCGCGGTCGACTTAGTCGAACTGTCCGACCTCGGCACGAGCCGCATCATCGCGCGGACCGTCACCAACCATGACGGCCGCACCGATGCGCCGCTGATCGGCGGCCGCCCGGTGCCGATCGGTCGCTATGAGCTGCGCTTCAGCACGGCGAGCTACTTTGCGGACAGGAACGTCCCGCTGTCCGATCCGCCATTCCTCGACGTTATCCCGCTGCAATTTTCGGTGTATGACCCGGAAGGCCATCTACACGTGCCGCTGCTGGTCACGCCGTGGAGCTACGGGACGTATCGGGGGAGCTGATCGCGGCGCAGTCTTTTCCCTCAATGCGTCGCTGCCGCCGCCACGCCCGCGGCTTCCGCCTCGGCCTGCTCCTTGCTGCCGATGCCGTTGAAGAAGGCGTTCAGCAGCACGGCGACCAGCGCGCACAGCAAGATGCCGGCTTCCAGCAGCGGGTGCAGGTCGTGTGGCAGGTTCTTGAAGAAGTTCGGTGCCACTAGCGGGATCAGGCCGAAGCCGACCGAGATGGCGACGATGAACAGGTTGCGCTGGTTGGTCTTGAAATCCACGGCCGTGAGGATCCGCGCGCCAGTGGCCGCCACCATGCCGAACATCACCAGACCGGCACCGCCGAGCACGACCAGCGGCACCGATTCCACCAGCGCGGCCATTTTCGGCAGCAAGCCGAGCAGCAGCATGATGACGCCGCCGGCGATGGTCACCCAGCGCGAGCGTACGCCGGTGATGCCGACCAGGCTGACGTTCTGCGAGAACGACGTGTAGGGAAAGGTGTTGAAGATGCCGCCCAGCACGGTGCCGACGCCGTCGGCGCGCAAGCCCTTGGTCAGGGCGTCACGGTCGATGGTCTTGCCGGTGATCTCGCCGAGCGCCAGGAACATGCCGAGCGATTCGATCATCACCACGATCATCACGATGCACATGGTGATCACCGGAATCACATGAAAGGTCGGCATGCCGAAGTGGAACGGCAGCACGCCAACGGCCCAAGGCGCGGTCGCCACCTTGTCGAGATGCATGACGCCGAGGGCGCTGGCGAGCACGGGCCGGCGATGATGCCGAGCAGCACCGAGACGTTGGCCAGAAAGCCGGTGCCCCATTTGATCAGTGCCAGGATCACGCACAGCACTCCTCGTGCCAGATCGGTTGCGCAACTCGCCGAGGGCTGGCACGAAGGTTGCTGGTCGCTGACCATTGCCACGGACGTGTCCATTCACGCTTAATGGCTTCGTCGCCGATTTTTCTGGAGGTTCCCCGCGTGCCGCTGATCAAGAACACATATGGCAAAGGCCGCGTCCGTGTGATGCGCGTTCACCGTGACGGCGACCGGCACGAGGTCAGCCAGCTTTCGATCAAGGCGATGATCGAGGGCGACTTCGGCCGAGCCTTTACCGACGCCGACAATTCGACCTCGACCTCCACCGACACCATCAAGAACATCGTCAACGTCACTGCGCGCGAGAATCTCGGGCTTTGCACCGAGGAATTCTGCCTGGTGCTGGCGCAGCGTTACCTGGACCTCTATCCGCAGGTCACCGGCGTCTCCGTCACGGCGCATGAAACCAAATGGAGCCGGCTGTCGATCGACGGCACGCCGCATCCGCACAGCTTCGTGCTCGACAGCAACGGCAAGCCGACCGTGGAGGTGACCGGCAATCGCGACGGGCTGGCGATCAGTTCCGGGCTCGACGGCTTCACCTTCATGAAATCGACGCAGTCGGGCTGGGAGAATTACTACACCGACAAATATTCGACGATCCAGCCGACTGACGACCGGATCTGCGCAACCTCGATGGTGGCGACGTGGAAATGGTCTGGCACGCCGGCGAGCTATGCGGCAGCCAATGCGAAAATCCTCGAGACGCTGCTCAAGGTGTTCTCGACCACCTATAGCCCGAGTGTGCAGAACAGCCTGTTTCATATGGGGGAGGCGGCGCTGGCCGCGGTGCCGGAGATCTCCGAGATCAGCATGTCATGCCCGAACATCCACTACCTCTTGATGAACCTGCAGCCATTCGGGCTGGACAACAACAACGACGTGTTCCTGCCGACCGACGAGCCGCACGGCCAGATCGAATGTACGGTGGAGCGGTAGGATCTTTCTTCCCTCTCCCCTTGTGGGAGAGGGTGGCCGCGCGCCAGCGCGGACGGGTGAGGGGTAAACACAAACTCCGAGCCCAATAACCCCTCATCCGACGCGGACTTCGTGCGCGCCACCTTCTCCCACAAGGGGAGAAGGAAGAGGCCACCTGGTTTGGCGTTCCAGCTACTTCCCATACTTCGCATGTAATGCCTGAAAGATCCTGTCCGGCTTGAACGGGACCTGGGTGAAGCGGATCCCTGTCGCATCCGCCAGCGCATTGCCCATCGCGGGCGCCACCGGATTGTACGGGCTCTCGCTCATCGACTTGGCGCCCAGCGGGCCGATCGAATCATAGGTCTGCGCGAAGTACACATCGGTGCGCGGCACGTCGGCGAACGATGGCAAATGATAGTCGCGGAATTTCGGGTTCACCACCCGGCCGCCATCGTCGATCACCATCTCCTCGTACAGCGCCGCACCGAGCGCCTGCGCGACGCCGCCTTCGATCTGGCCGCGCAGCTGCATCGGATTGGCGACGGCGCCAGCGTCCGCTGCCTGGACGCTCTTGAGAATCCTGATCTCGCCGGTGCCTTTGTTCACAGCGACGCGAAAGCCCTGGACGTTGAAGGCGACCGAGCGCGGCGTGCCGCCGGAGGTGCCATCGGCGCGGCGCGTGCCGTCGTTGGCCTGGATCGCGACGGCCAGTTTTCGCGCTGCATCCAGCGTGGCGTTTCCCGCGACAAACGTGCCGGCGCTGCCATAGGCGCCGGTGTCGTGGCCGCCATGGGCCGTGTCGGATTGCCGGAGGTGGATCTGCTCGACCGTGCAGCCCAGCGCGGTGGCGGCAATCTGGCGGTGCACGGTGGCCGTGCCGTTGCCGAATTCGGCGGTGCCCACGGTGAGGTCGAAATCGCCGTCGTCGCGGATCTCGATCGTCACGTCGGCGATATGGCCGCCGGGCGGCACGGTGTCGATCATGGTGAGCGCGATGCCGTCGCCGGTCAGCCAGTCCGACGAGAGATCGTGCGCGGTCGGTTCCTGCATGGCGTGTTCGACGAGGTCGAGGCACTGGTCGAGTCCGTAGCTGCCGTACAATACATCGGCATGCTGCGGGCCTGTCGCCGAGATCATCGGATCGCCCGGTTTGACGACGTTACGACGACGGAATTCATACGGGCTGAGGCCAAGCTGGCGCGCCAGTTCGTCGATCACCGATTCCACCGCAAACTGCGTCTGCGGCAGGCCGTAGCCGCGAAATGCGCCGGACGGCAGGGTGTTGGTGTAGGCTGCGACGCCATCGACTTTCTTGTTGTCGCACTTGTAGACGCTGATGCATTCGCTGCAGGCGTGAAACAGAACGGGGCCGGCATGGTTGCCATAGGCGCCGGTGTTGCTGAGCACATCGAGATGCAAGGCGGTCAGCTTGCCATCGGCGTCGGCGCCGGCGCGAATCCTGACGCGCATCGGATGCCGCGTGGCGGTACCGATGAACTGTTCCTCGCGGGTCAGCTCCCACTTCACCTTGCGTCCGGTCTTCAGCGCGCACAGCGCCAGAATGTCCTCGACGAACATTTCCTGTTTGCCGCCGAAGCCGCCGCCGACGCGCTCGCAGAACACCCTGATTTTTTCGGTCGGCAGATCGAACAATCCTGCCAGCGCGCGCCGCGTCAGGAACGGCACCTGCGTGCTGGAGCGGATGTTGAGCAGGCCGGTATCGTCGACCCAGGCCATGCCGCCATGGGTTTCGAGGTGGCCGTGCTGGACGCGCTGGGTGACGAAAATGTTTTCGTAGGTGACCGCGGACGCCGCCAGAGCTGCTGCGACATCGCCGACCTCGGCATGGGTCTGCGCCACGATATTGCGCGCGGACTCGGCTACGCGGTGCGCAGGCGTCTTGTCGGGATGGATCAGCGGCGCGCCGTCGGCAATCGCCAGTTCGGGATCGAACACCGCGGGCAAAATGTCGTAGACCACCTTGATGCGGCGGCAGGCCTCCTCGGCGATCGCCTCGCTGTCGGCGACGACGGCGGCGACTTTCTGGCCGATGAAGCGCACGACATGGTCGAGGATGCGAGTGTCCTCGGGGTCCACCTCGGTGACCTCGTGCCGCGCGGTCGAGAACAGTCTGGTCGGCGCGTCCTCATGCGTCAGCACGGCGTGGACGCCCGGCATGGCCAGGGCCTCGCTCGCGTCGATCGTGACGATGTTGGCATGCGGGTGTGGCGAGCGCAGGATCCTGATCTGCAAGACGTCGTCCATCGCGATATCGAAGGTGTAGCGCGCCGCGCCTTTCACCACGAGCGGACCGGCGGGCGCCGGCAGGCTGCGGCCGAAGGCGGTGCCGGGCTCGGCGTGCTCGACATAGGTCTTGCCATCAAGCGCATCCGCAATCGCGCGATAGCCGGTGCAGCGGCATAAATTGCCTTTCAGCGCGTGACCCAGGTCCTGGCGCTGCGCCTGGTTCAGCGAGACGCAGGTCATGATCATGCCCGCGGTGCAGAAGCCGCACTGGAACGCCTGCGCGTCAAGAAACGCCTGCTGCATCGGATGGGTGTCGCCGTCGGGCGCAAGGCCCTCGATGGTGGTGACGGCGTGGCCGTCGGCGCGAAACGCCGGGATCAGGCAGGAATGTACCGGCTCGCCGTCGATCAGCACCGTGCAGGCGCCGCAGTCGCCGGCATCGCAGCCCTTCTTGACGCCGTAATGGCCGAGCTCGCGCAAAAAGGTGCGCAGGCACTGGCCGGCGCGGGGCTGCTCTGTGAAGTCGTGGTCGTTGATCCGGTAGCTCATGGCGTGCCGCCGAGTTCGGCACGGATCTCTTCGGCAAAACGCAGCGTCATGTGCTTGCGCCAGGCCGGCTTGCCGTGGACATCGGTGTGATAGAGATTGTCGGGAATGGCATTCAGGATCGCTTCGTGCAGTTGCTCCGTTCGAGGCATTGTCGCGAATCCGAGCTGGACTGGCCGCACGGTCGAGCCCGTCACGGTAAGCAGCAAGCCGTTTTCCTTGACGGCGCCGATCAGCAGCGCGGCGGAGCGACCGACCGGGGTGAGCGCGATCTGCCGGAACGCGGAGCGGCGCCGCAGGGCGGCAAGCGGGATGTCGAGGCTGCGCAACAGGTCGCCCGGCGCCAGCGCATTGCGCTGGTCGCCCAAAATGAAATCGGTGACGGGCAGCCGGGTCTCGCTGCCATCGGCATTCCAGATCGTGCACTGGCCTTCGAGCGCCGCGGTCAGCGAGATCATCGGGCCGGCCGGCAGCGAGCAGCACAGATTGCCGCCGATCGTCGCCGTCTTCCAGATCTTGAACGACGCCAGAAAAGCGCGGCAGCACTGGTTGATGAGCGGCGCCGCGATCCAGTCCGGCGGGCAGGCCAGCGCATCGAGCTGGGCGACGGTGCAGGTCGCGGCGATCTGTAGATGGCTGTCGGTGATGGTCAGCGCGGGCCAGTTGAGGTCGGCAAGGTCGATCAGTCGCGTGAGATGGGCCTGCGGTTCGGAGAACAGCCAGGTGCCGCCCGCCAGCCACGCGTCGCCGGCCGTCCATTGGGGCAACTGTTCCCGCGCTTGCGGGCGCGCCACCGACGTGACCGTGTTCAGATCCATGGATAGGTTCGCGCTTTCACTTCAGGGCCGCTTTTGCACGACGTCGGCTTGATGGGCTAAGTCTTTGCAAGACCGACGCCAACTCGAGCCGATCCATTGAGTATTCTTGGCCGGACTGTGAATTGCAAGGCGGCCGGCTACGGCGCCGAGGAAGAGGACGAACGCATGACGGCGACCTGGATCAAAAACCCGCTGGCCATTCTCGCCGAGGGCGCCGAAGGCGGCCTCGTCGTCAGCGGCGGGCGAATCGTCGAAATGGTTCCGGCGGGCGGCACGCCGAAGATGCCGGGTGTCACGATGTTCGATGCCTCCGAACATGTCGTACTGCCGGGGCTGATTAACACCCACCACCATTTCTACCAGACGCTGACGCGGGCGCTGCCGGCGGCGCTCGACCGCGAACTGTTCCCATGGCTGCAGGCGCTCTATCCGGTGTGGGCACGGCTGACCCCCGAATCGCTCGAACTCGGCGTCACCGTGGCGATGACCGAATTGCTGCTGTCGGGCTGCACCACCACCACGGACCATCATTACGTCTTCCCCGCCGGGCTGGAACAATCCGTCGACATCGAGGTCGGCGTTGCGCGGAGGCTCGGCATGCGCGTGCTGCTGACGCGCGGATCGATGAACCGCTCGGTGAAGGATGGCGGGCTGCCGCCGGACAGCGTGGTGCAGGACGAAGATACGATACTGGCCGACAGCGAGCGCGTGGTGGCGAAGTTCCACGAGCGCGGCGAGGACGCCATGGTGCAGATCGCGCTGGCGCCGTGCTCGCCATTCTCGGTGACGACCTCGCTGATGCGATCGACCGCCGCGCTGGCGGAACGGCTCGACGTGCGGCTGCACACCCATCTCGGCGAGACGCAGGACGAGAACCGCTATTGCGAGGAGATCTACGGCTGCCGGCCGCTGGATTATCTCGAACAGACCGGCTGGCTCAACCATCGCACCTGGCTGGCGCATGGCATCCATTTCGATGCGCCGGAGATGGTGCGGCTCGGCAAGGCGAAGACGAGCATCAGCCATTGCTCGTGCAGCAACCAGCTATTGGCTTCGGGCGGCTGCCCGGTCTGCGAGATGGAAGATGCCGGCGTGTCGATCGGGCTCGGCGTCGACGGTTCGGCGTCGAATGATGGCTCCAATTTGATGCAGGAGGTGCGTACCGCCTTCCTGCTGCAGCGCGCCCGCTACGGCGTCGGCCGCGTCAGCCACAAGGACGCGCTGCGCTGGGCGACCAAGGGCTCGGCTGCCTGTGTCGGCCGGCCGGAACTGGGCGAGATCGCGGTCGGCAAGATGGCGGACCTCGCGTTGTTCAAGCTCGACGAGTTGCGCTTCTCCGGCCACGGCGACGCGCTGGCGGCCTTGGTGCTGTGCGGGGCGTATCGCGCGGACAGGGTAATGGTCGGCGGGGCGTGGCGGGTGATCGATGGCGCGATTCCGGGGATGGACGTGGGCGATCTAATCCGACGGCATAGTGCTGCGGCAAAGGCGATGCAGGCGGGGTAGGGGCTCTTTTTTCTTCCTTCTCCCCTTGTGGGAGAAGGTGGCACGGCCGAAGGCCGTGACGGATGAGGGGGCTTTGGCTCGGAGTTCGCTGTTACCCCTCACCCGTCTCGACCGCTACGCGGTCGATCCACCCTCTCCCACCTAGCGAAGCTTCGCTTCGCGCAGGGGAGAGGGGGGACTGCAGCTTGAGTGGCTGGTATCGAAAGTGCGCCGTTATTTCCCCGGCACCTTGTCGTCGATGCCCTTGACGTAGAAGTTCATGCCGAGCACCTGGCCGTCGGCGAGATGGTCGCCGCCCTTGCATTCCACTTCCTTGCCGTCCTGGCCCATGATCGGGCATTTGAACGGATTCAGCGTGCCGGCGACGATCGCGGCCTCGGTCTCAATCGCCAGCTTCTTTACGTCGTCGGGCATGTTGGTGTAGGGCGCCATCACTACCATTACCTCCTTCAAGCCGTGCCAGGTGTTTTCCGACTTCCAGCTGCCGTCGAGCTCGGCCTTGACGCGCTGGATGTAGTACGGCGCCCAGTTGTTCATGATCGAGGTCAATTGCGTCTTCGGGCCGAACTTGATCATTTCGGAATCCTGCCCGAAGGCCAGCTTGCCGCGCTCGGCAGCGATCTGCATCGCGGCGGGGCTGTCGGTGTGCTGCATGATCACGTCGGCGCCCTGGTCGATCAGCGCCTTGGCGGCGTCGGCTTCCTTGCCCGGGTCGAACCAGGTATTGGCCCAGATGATCTTGACCTTGATGTTCGGGTTGACGGTCTGCGCGCCCAGAATCGTGGCGTTGATGCCGGCGATAACTTCGGGGATCGGGAACGAGCCAATATAGCCGAGCGTGCCGGATTTCGACATCTTGCCGGCGATCACGCCCTGAATATAGCGACCTTCATGGAACTTGCCGGAATAGGTCGACATGTTCTTGTCGCGCTTGTAGCCGGTGGCGTGCTCGAAATGCACATTGGGATGCCGCTTGGCGACCTTCAGTGTCGGCTCCATGTAGCCGAACGACGTGGTGAAGATCAGCTTGTTGCCGGCGCGCGCGAGCTGCTCGATCGAGCGCTCGGAGTCCGGGCCCTCGCTGACGTTTTCGAGATAGGTGGTTTCGACCTTGTCGCCGAATTCCTTGATCATCGCGAGGCGGGCGAGATCATGCTGGTAGGTCCAGCCGAGATCGCCGATCGGGCCGAGATAGATGAAGCCGACCTTGAGTTTTTCGGCGGCCTGCGCGCCGTAGATGCTGGCGGCGCCGGCCAGCAGGGCGGCTGTTGCAGCAAGGATAAACTTTTTCATGCGTTTCTCCGATGACCGAGGGTTTGTTGTTGGTACGAAGTGCGCGTCCCCACCGCGCGCGCTTCGGGTTTATCGATCGGGAACGAACACCGTCCCCAAGGCTGCGGGCGCGGTCGAACCGCCGGTTCGCGCCCGTGAGATCAGAACCAGCACGATGATGGTGGCGAGATAGGGCATCGCCGACATCAATTGCGACGGCACGCCGACGCCCCAGCCCTGCGCGTGCAATTGCAGGATCGTCACCGCGCCGAACAGATAGGCGCCGATCAGCAGCCGGCCCGGCCGCCATGACGAGAACACTACCAGCGCCAGCGCGATCCAGCCGCGGCCGGCGGTCATGCCGGGAATGAAGAACGGCGTATAGGCCAGCGGCAGATAGGCGCCGGCGAGGCCCGCGCAGCCGCCGCCAAACATCACCGCATAGAGCCGGATGGTGAGCACGGGATAGCCCAGCGCATGCGCGGAGGCGTGGTTGTCGCCGGCCGCGCGCAGGATCAGCCCGGCGCGGGTGCGGTACAGGAACCACCAGACGGCGATCACCAGCAGCAGCGAGAGGTAGACGAAGGCGTCCTCGCCGAACAGGATCCGGCCGACGAAGGGGATGTCGGTGAGGCCCGGGATGTAGAGCTTGGGTGCCGGCGTGATGCGCTCGCCGACGAAGCCGGCGCCGATCAGGCCGGAGGTGCCGACGCCGAGAATGGTCAGCGCCAGCCCGGTGGCGACCTGGTTGACGGCGAGGCCCAGCGCCATCAACGCGAACACCAGCGATAGTGCGACGCCGGCGGCGATGCCGCACAGCGCGCCAATGAGGATCGAGCCCGAATACAGCGCGCCGCCGAAGCCGCAGGCCGCACCCATGATCATCATGCCCTCGACGCCGAGATTGAGCACGCCGGCGCGTTCGGTGATCAGTTCGCCGGTGGCAGCCAGCAGCAGCGGCGTCGACGCCGCCAGCACCGCCAATATGATGGCCTCAAGCAATCCCATCGGCGGCCTTTCGCTGCGGCATGACGAGCTTGATCCGGTACAGGATGAGCGAGTCACAGGCCAGCACGTAGAACAGCAGGATGCCCTGGAACACCTTGGTCATGTCGAGCGGGATCTTCATCGCAATCTGCGCCTGTTCGCCGCCGATGAAGGTCAGGGCCAGGAACAGTCCAGCAATTAATATTCCAACCGGGTTTAGTCGCCCGAGAAACGCGACGATGATCGCGGTGAAGCCGTAGCCCGGCGAGATGCCCGGCTGCAGGTGTCCGATCGGGCCGGCGACCTCGATGATCCCGGCGAGGCCGGCCAGCGCGCCGGAGATCGCGAAGGTCAGCAAGATCAGCCGGTTCGACCGGAAGCCGCCGAACCGCGCGGCGCGCGGGGCGGCGCCGACGACGCGGATCTCGAAGCCCTTGATGGTGCGGCCGAGCAGCACGGCCGCGGCGGCGACGACGACCAGCGTGATGACGACGCCGAGATGCAGTCGCCCGCCCTCGAAGATCAGCGGCACGGTGGCTACGGGGTCGAATTCAGCGGTCGTCGGGAAGTTGAAGCCATTGGGATCCCGCCACGGCCCGCGCACCAGATAATCGAGAAACAATTCGGCGACATAGACCAGCATCAGGCTGACGAGGATTTCGCTGGCGCCGAACCGCACCCTGCAGATTGCCGGGATCAGCGCATAGAGCGCGCCGGCGGCCGCGCCGATCAGCAGCATCATGGGCATCACCCAGATTCCGGCATCGGTGCCCTGCGTCTTCACCGCGAGCCAACTGCCGGCGACCGCGCCGATCAGGAGCTGGCCCTCGGCGCCGATGTTCCAGACATTGGCCAGGTAACACATCGACAGGCCGATCGCGATCATCGCCAGCGGCGCGGCTTTCACCGCGATCTCCTGCAATGAGTAGCTGTCGGTCAGTGGCGTCACAAAATACACGCCGAGCGCGGTGATCGGATTTTTGCCAAGCAGTAGAAACAGCACGCTCATTGTTACGATCGTCAGGCCGATCGCGATGACAGGCGACACCAGCGCGATGGCGGTGGATCGCTCGCTGCGCTTCTCAAGCACCAATTGCATCAACGGGCTCCTTCGGTGCAAGCGTACTGCCGCCCATCAACAGGCCGAGCATTTCGCGGCTGGCGTCCGCAGCCACCAGCGGCTCGGAGAGGCGGCCGTGGAACATCACCGCGATACGGTCGGCGATCTCGGCGAGTTCGTCGAGGTCCTGGCTGGTAACGAGAATGGCGCAGCCGGCGCCGGCGAGATCGAGCAGCGCCTGGCGGATCACCGCGGCGGCACCCGCGTCGACGCCCCAGGTCGGCTGGCTCACCACCAGCAAAACCGGATTGCGCAGGATCTCGCGGCCAACGATGAATTTCTGCAAATTGCCGCCGGACAATGATGCGGCTTCCGGATCGCGCTTGGCCTTGCGGACATCGAATGCCTCGGTCGCGCGATCGACAGCGGACAGCGTGGCGCCGATATTGATGAAGCCGAGCTGCACCATGCCGGACGCCGCATGGCCGGTGAGCAGGGCATTTTCCGAAAGCCGCATCCGCGGCGCGGTGCCGTGGCCGAGCCGCTCTTCCGGCACGAAGGCCGCGCCGAGTTGGCGCCGGCTGGTGATCGAGAGATGGCCGGCGGCGTGTCCGTCGATCACGATGGTGCCGGGGTCCTTGGTCTGCCGCTCGCCGGAGAGGGCGGCAAACAACTCGTCCTGGCCGTTGCCGGCGACGCCGGCAATCCCCAGGATTTCGCCGCCCTTCAATTCAAGTGAGATGTTCTCGAGGTACACGCCATGCGGTTCGTCGGGCGCGAGGTTGAGATCGTTGACGACCAGGCGCGGCACCGTGGTCGTGCGGCCGGCGGCGGCGCGCACCTGCTTGATCTCGGCGCCGACCATCATCCTCGCCAGTGACGCCGCGGTTTCTTCGCGCGGGTTGCAGGTGGAGATCTTCTTGCCACCGCGCAGGATGGTGGCGGTGTCGCACAGCCGCTTCACCTCGTCCAGCTTGTGACTGATGTAGAGGATCGAGCGGCCCTCCGACTTCAGACGATCCAGCACCACGAACAACTGGTCCGCTTCCTGCGGCGTCAGCACCGCGGTGGGTTCGTCCAGGATCAGGAATTTCGGGTTTTGCATCAGCACGCGGACGATCTCGATGCGCTGGCGCTCGCCGACCGAGAGTTGCCAGACCTCGCGCTTGGGATCGAGCGGCAGGCCGTAGGTGCGGGAGACCTCCTCCAGCCGCGCCGACATCGCCTTGAAGGATTCCCGGCCGTCGAGCCCGAGCGCGACGTTCTCCGCCACGGTCAGATTGTCGAACAGTGAAAAGTGCTGGAACACCATGCCGATGCCGCGGGCGCGGGCATCATGCGGACCGGTCAGCACCATCTTCTCACCCTGCCAGAGCATCTCGCCTTCGCTAGGCTGGATCAGGCCGTAGATGGTTTTCACGAATGTCGATTTGCCTGCGCCGTTCTCGCCAAGCAGCGCGTGGATCTGCTGCGGCCAGATCTCGATGTCGATCGCATCGTTGGCGAGGAAACTGCCATAGCGCTTGGTCAGACCGACGGTCTGCAGCAGCGGCGTTTGTCCGGTCCACAGATGGGAAGGCATCGGATCGAGCATGCACAACCAGGCGTTGGAGAAGCGAGTGGGTAATTGTGTGCTAAACCGGAATGCAGCGTAAATCTCTAAAAAGCGTCATCATGTGCACAGCGTTTCAGCAAATCTCACGTTCTGCATCAATTGTCGGCGTCAAACCCGCACAGGGTGTGTCAAGCGGCGGGGTCCGTGCCTCAGTCCTTGCTGCAGCAGGCGTGGTGCCGCGCGGACGGCGACGCCGCTAGCTAGTCCTGCGTCGCCCAGAAACCTTCATGCTGGGCTGCGGCTTCGTCCTCCAGCAGCGGGCCGATCACCTCGATCGTCTTCTGGCCCGCCGCGAACACCGTGCGGCAGGGCAGGTCGAGCGTGGGGTTTTCCGGATGCGCCCCGGTGATGGCTTTCAATCTGGATTCGCCCAGGCCAAACACGACGCGGCCGATGCCCACCCAGTAGATTGCACCAGCACACATCGCGCACGGTTCGGCCGATGAATAAAGCGTGCTGCCCGCCAGCACCGCGGCCGACAGGCTGGTCGCTGCGGCCGAGCACAACAGCCTTTCTGCATGGGCGGTGCCGTCATGCGAGGGCATGAAGCCGTTCTCTGTTTCCAGCAGCAACTGGCCTTCGGAATCGACCAGCACGGCACCGAACGGGTGGTTGCCGTTGGCCACCGCGCGGTGGCTGGCGTCGAAGGCGCGGCGGAGATAGAACTCGTCACGCGTGGACTGATCGTTCATTGTCTCTCCTGTCCTCTGTTCGCTGAAAGGCGCTCGGACACTGCGGATTGGCCTGAGCCAATAGCCGAATTATACTGAAACGTCCCTCACCGCGGCAATGTCGCGGGCCACCAAAGAAGCATGATTGCCATGGAAGCGAAAGTCGCCCCGATCGTGTCGCTCGGCGCCGAGATCGTCGAACGCATCCATAGGCTGGCGGCGATTTCGGAGACGGCGGACGTTATCACGCGCGTCTTCCTCACGGCCGAGCACCGGGCCGCGGCGGAGCTGCTGATGGGCTGGATGCGCGACGCGGGAATGACCGCACAGCTCGACGCAATCGGCAATGTCTGCGGACGCTACGAAGGCGACCGGCCGGGCCTGCCGTGCCTGATGATCGGCTCGCATTTCGACACCGTCCGCGACGCCGGCCGCTGGGACGGGCCGCTCGGGGTGATCGCCGCCATCGCCTGCGTCGGCGACCTCAACCGGCGCGGCAAGCGGTTGCCCTTCGCGCTGGAAGTGACCGGCTTTGCCGATGAGGAGGGCGTGAGATTCGCCTCGACGCTGCTCGGCAGCCGCGCCGTCGCCGGCACCTTCAATGAAAGTGCGCTGGGCAGCAAGGACCGCTCGGGCCTCACCATGCGTGAGGCGATGGTCGCGTTCGGGCTCGACCCCGAGCACATCGGTGCCGCGGCGCGGGCGCGCAGCGAACTGCTGGGTTATGTCGAGCTGCATATCGAGCAGGGGCCGGTGCTGGAAGCCAAGCAGCTTCCGGTCGGCGTGGTCACCGCGATTGCCGGGGCGACGCGGCTGGCGGTGGAGCTGCGCGGCATGGCCGGCCACGCCGGCACCGTGCCGATGGCGCTGCGTCGCGACGCGCTGGCGGGGGCGGCGGAATGCATCGTGGCGATCGAGGAATTCTGCGCCAGCGACCGGGACGGGCTGGTCGGCACGGTCGGCTACATCAACGCGATGCCGGGCGCGACCAATGTGATTCCAGGCATGGTGTCGTTCACCATCGACATGCGCAGCCCGCGCGATTCCTTTCGCAAGCTGGCGGTCGCCGACGTGGTGCGCCAGATCGAGGAGATCGCCAGGCGCCGGCATCTGGCGCTGGAGATCAACGTCACCCATGAGAACCGCACCGTGCCTTGCGCGGCTTGGTTGCAGCAGCAGGTCGCCGAGGCGGTGAAGGACGAGGGCTACCCGGTGTTCGAATTGCCGAGCGGGGCAGGCCATGACGGCATGGCGATGATCGACATCGCTGACGTGGCGATGCTGTTCGTGTGCTGCCGCGGCGGTATCAGCCACCATCCCGCCGAGCACGTCGAGCCGGCGGATGTCGAAGCCGGCGCGCGCGTGCTGCTGCGGCTGATCGAGAATTTCCGGGCGAACGCCTGACACCACTATCCTCCGCGCGTCGTCGACGCAGGCTCGTGCCCGTTGACATTCGCGCGGCGGCTCCCGAAGCTGGTCTTAACGAGTAAAAAAATCAGGAGGATGCGGTGGGCGACAGCGAGTTTTTCAAACAGGGCCTCGAGGTCCGGCGCGACGTGCTGGGCAAGGACTATGTCGATGGCAGCCGTGCGAAGGCCGACGATTTCATGATGGCGTTTCAGGACATCACGACGTCGTGGTGCTGGGGCTATGCCTGGACACGGCCGGGGCTCGATCGCAAGACCCGCAGTATGCTCAATCTGGCGATGCTCACGGCTCTCAAGGCCCCGAACGAGCTGAAGCTGCATGTCAAGGGCGCGCTGACCAACGGCGTCACCGTCGAGGAGATCAAGGAGATCCTGCTGCATGCCACGGTGTATTCCGGCATTCCCGCAGGGCTTGAGGCGTTCAAGGCCGCACATGAGGTGCTGAAGGCGGAAGGCGTGTTGAAGGACGCCGGGTGAGCGCCGCTTTCCACGGCGTCTTTCCGTATCTGGTCTCGCCCACGGACGCCGACGGAAGGATCCGCACCGAGGTGCTCGGCCGGTTGTGCGATGAACTGATCGGGGCCGGCGTGCACGGCCTCACGCCACTCGGCTCGACCGGCGAGATCGCCTATCTTGGCCGCGAGCAGCGCCGCACGGTGGTGCAGGCGACGATCGAAGCCGCGCAGGGGCGCGTGCCGGTGGTGGCCGGTGTTGCCTCGACATCGACGGTGGACGCCGTGGCGCAGGCGAAATCGTACCAGAAACTCGGAGCCGACGGCATTCTCGCGATTCTAGAGGCGTATTTCCCGCTCAAGGACGCCCAGGTCGAATCCTATTTTCGCGCCATTGCGGATGCCGTCGATATCCCTGTCGTGATCTACACCAATCCGCAATTCCAGCGTTCCGATCTGACGCTCGACGTCGTCGCGCGGCTCGCCGAACATCCGCGGATTCGCTACATCAAGGACGCCTCGACCAATACCGGGCGGCTGCTGTCGATCATCAACCGCTGCGGCAGCGAGCTGCAGGTGTTTGCGGCCTCCGCGCACATTCCCGCGGCTGTGATGCTGATCGGCGGCGTCGGCTGGATGGCCGGTCCGGCCTGCGTGGCGCCGAAGCAGAGCGTGGAATTGTACGACCTGTGCAAGGCGCAGCGCTGGAACGAGGCGATGGCGCTGCAACGCCGGATGTGGCGGCTCAACGAAGCCTTCGCACGTTACAATCTGGCCGCCTGCATCAAGACCGGGCTGTCGATCCAGGGCTATGAGGTCGGCGATCCCCTCGCGCCGCAGGCGGCGCTCACGGCGGATGAACGCCGGGTCATCGAAGCGGTGCTGCGGGAGCTCGGCTGACCTGCGGCGGGGATGTTGGCTGCCGCGCGGCTTATGGGTTAGAACGCAGTGCAGCCTGTCTGCCAAAGGACCTCCTGATGAACATTCTGCCCGGTAATCTGCGTTTCGGCGCTGGCCTCTCGCCCAAGCGCCTTGAGGACAAGCGACTTCTCACCGGGAAGGGCCTTTTCATCGACGACAAGCCGGAAGACGGCGCGTTGTGGCTGCATGTGCTGCGCTCGCCGCATGCCCACGCGAAAATCATCTCGATCGATTGCGCCGCTGCGAAAGCGATGCCCGGCGTCACCGCCATCTACACCGGCGCGGACCTGGTCGCCGAAGACGTAGGCACGCTGCCGACGCTGCCGATCTTCAAGCGGCCCGACGGCTCGCCGGCGACCTTTCCGCCGCGCCGTTTGCTGGCGCACGAGATCGTGCGCTATGCCGGCGAAACGGTCGCCGCCATCGTCGCAACCTCGCGCACGGCCGCGCAACTCGCCGCCGAAGCGATCGACGTGCAATATGAGGTTATGCCGGCGGTGGTAGATCTTGCCACGGCGACCGAGCCCGGCGCGCCGAAGGTGTGGCCGGATGCCCCGGACAATATCGTCGCCGTGATGAGCTATGGCGACGCCGCCAATGTAGATGCCGCCTTCGCTGCGGCGAAGCACGTCGTCTCGCTCGACGTCACCAGCCAGCGCCTGGTCCCCTCGGCGATGGAGCCGCGCAGCACGATTGCCGAAGTCGACAAGAAGTCCGGCAAACTCACGCTGTTCGTGCAGAGTCAGACGCCGGCCTCGACCCGCGACATCCTGGCGGATTCGATCCTGAAGCGGCCGAAGGACAGCATCCGCGTGGTGGTCGGTGATATCGGTGGCGGCTTCGGCCAGAAGACCAGCCTGTATCCGGAAGACGGCATCGTCGCCTATGCGGCGGTCAAGCTCGGCCGCACCATTCGCTGGCGCGGTGACCGCACCGACGATTTCGTCGGCGGCACGCATGGCCGCGACCTCACCTCGATCGCCGCCATCGCACTCGATGCGAAAGGCCGCATCCAGGCCTATCGCGTCAAGTCGGTCGGCGGCACCGGCGCCTACATGTCCGGCACCGGCGTGATCATTCCGCTGGTGCTCGGACCCTTCGTGCAGACGAGCGTCTACGATTTGCAGAACGTGCATTACGACATCAAGGCGGTGATGACGCATACCGCGCCGGTCGGCGCCTATCGCGGCGCCGGGCGACCCGAGGCAGTGTTCATCATGGAGCGGCTGATGGACGCCGCGGCACGGCAGATCGGCATGGATCCGCGCACGATCCGCAAGGTCAACTACATCAAGCCGGCGCAGTTTCCCTACAAGAACGCGGTCGGCCAGACCTATGACAGCGGCGCTTTCGCGCATATGCTGGAGCGGGCGTCCGAACTGTCCGACTGGGATGGTTTTGCCGCCCGCAAGAAGGCGGCGAAGAAGAAGGGCCTGCTCTACGGCCGCGGCCTGACCAGCTACATCGAATGGACCGGCGGCCCCGGCACCAAGGAAACCGTGAAACTGCGCGCGACCGCCGAGGGCCGCGTCATCCTGCATTCCGGAACGCAGGCGATGGGGCAGGGGCTGCAGACCGCCTATTCGCAGCTGGTCGCGGAATCGCTAGGCATCGGCATGGACAAGATCGACGTGATCCAAGGGGATACCGACGTCATCGTCGGCATGGGCAGCGTCGGTTCGCGCTCGCTGTTCGTCGGCGGCACCGCGGCGGTCGTCTCGGCGCAGGACATGATCGCCAAGGCGCGCGAGAAGGCGTCGCATTTGCTGGAAGCCTCCGTCGACGACATCGAATATGCCGGCGGCTACCTCACCGTGGTCGGCACCGACAAGAAGATCGGCCTGTTCGAGATCGCCAAGGCCGAGAGCGGCGCCGAGCTCAGCGTCGAATCCACCGGCGTGGCCGACGGCCCGACCTGGCCGAACGGCACGCATATCTGCGAAGTCGAGATCGATCCGGAGACCGGCATCACCAATGTGGTGAAGTATACCACGGTCGACGATGTCGGCGTCGCGGTGAACCCGATGCTCGTCATCGGCCAGGTGCATGGCGGCGTCGTGCAGGGCATTGGCCAGGCGCTGTATGAAGGCGTGCATTACGATGCGGAAGGTCAGTTGCTCACTGCGACCTATCAGGACTACTGCATCCCGCGCGCCGCCGACGTGCCGCCGCTGTCGGTTACGCTCGATGGCTCGGCGCCCTGCGTGACCAATCCCCTGGGTTCGAAAGGCTGCGGCGAGTCTGGCGCGATCGGCGGGCCGCCCTGCATCACCAACGGCGTGCTCGATGCGCTGAGCGGCTATGGCATCACCCAGCTCGACACGCCGCTATCGCCGCTGAAAATCTGGGACGCGATCCGGAGCGCCGGCCCCCAAGCTTAAAAAAATACAACAAGAAACCACCGGAGAGGAACACCATGAAGAGCTATCAGGTCGCTGAATTCGAGGCACCGCTGGTGCTTGCCGAGATCGACACGCCGCAGCCGACCGGCACGCAGGTGCTGGTTCGCGTCAAGGCCGCGGGCGTATGCCACAGCGACCTGCATATCTGGGAGGGCGGCTATGAGCTCGGCCACGGCCGCAAGAGGCTGTCGCTGAAGGACCGCGGCATTTCGCTGCCGCGGACGATGGGCCATGAAACGGTCGGCGAGGTCGTGGCGTTCGGCCCGGACGCGCAGAACGAGCCGGGCGTGAAGATCGGCGACATCGCGCTGGTCTATCCCTGGATCGGCTGCGGCAAGTGCGCGGTGTGTCTGGCCGGCGACGAGAACATGTGCCTGAAGCCGAACTGTCTCGGCGTGCATTGCGACGGCGGCTATTCCGACCACATCCTGGTGCCGCATCCGCGCTATCTGCTCGATCTGCAGGGGCTCGATCCCGTCACCGCCGCGCCCTATGCCTGCTCCGGCGTCACGACCTACAGTGCGTTGAAGAAAGTCGAAAGCGATCTCGGCAATCCGATCGTGATTTTCGGCGCCGGCGGCCTCGGCCTGATGGCACTCGCGCTGCTCAAGGCGATGGGCGGCAAGGGCGCCATCGTCGTCGATATCGACGCCCGCAAGCGCGAGGCTGCGATCAAGGCTGGCGCGCTGGGTGCTGTCGATGGCAACGCGCCGGACGCGCTGGAGCAACTCGCCAAAGCCGCAGGCGGGCCTATCCTGTCGGTGATCGATCTGGTCGGTACGCCCTCGACGACGCAACTCGGCTTCGATGCGCTGTCGAAAGGCGGCAAATTGATCATGGTCGGGCTGTTCGGTGGCGGCGCCACCTGGGCGCTGCCCTTGATCGCGATGAAGGCGTTGACCATCCAGGGCAGCTATGTCGGCAATCTGCGTGAAACCCGTGAATTGCTCGAACTGGTGCGGACCAGGCACGTCGCGCCGATCCCGGTGATCCCGCTGCCGTTTGCGCAGGCCAACGCAGCGCTGGACGATCTTCGGGCCGGCAGACTTATCGGCCGCGCCGTGCTGACGCCGTAATTCTCACTGGATGGAAAATGCGCCGGCGGCGCGCCGGTCACTCATTCCTGTGATCGCAAGGAAGGCCGGCCCGCCGCCGCGCGTGTCAGCGCGCGCGGGGCACAGCGCAGAACTTCTCAGTGGCTGAGAAAGCTATCCAATTTAGCGAATCAGAGAAGATAGCCTGCGGCTTAGGCGGGCAATTTCTCTTCGTCCGCGATCGACTCCATCAAAGCGACCATCTGGCGCTGAACGGTCTGGCTCTTGATTCGGCTATACGCGCGCAGCAGGCGCAGGCTGAAGGCGCTGTCGAGAAACAGCAGGCTTTCGACTTCGCGCGTCTTGCCGTCGCCGTCGTAGAAGAACGTCACCGGGACGTCGAGCGCGGTCGCAATTTGCTGCAAACGTGCTGCACCAACGCGATTCACGCCTTTTTCGTACTTCTGGACCTGCTGGAAACTGACGCCCAATTGCTCGCCCAAATCCGCCTGCGAGATTTTCTGCTCGACACGACGAAGGCGGATTCTTTTGCCCATCTCGATGTCGGGTTTGCCGGCGCTGCGCTGCTTCATTCGTCACCATTCAGTTTGTTGATACGGAAAATCTGATATTTTCTTGTTTGCTTTTTTTGTCGCCTGGTCCTCAACCTTCGGCCAATCGCCCATCCTTATACACAGCCTGAGCGCGAGGGGATGGAAGAATTCATCTTTCAACCACCGAAATTCAACAGGGTAAAGGATTCGACGATCAACAAGATCATGTCGTAACTCGGAGGTAACGGGTTGCAGCGTCAAAACCGCAGATAGGTCGATGTGAATCACTATGCCGAATGCCAGAATTCCCGCTCACTGCGAAATGTAGCCCGGAAGCAATTCCAGTCCTGTCCTTTTTGACACAGTCCAGACTACCGATGTGTCTCACCCCACGCGCATGGATTCAGCTGGAGCATCGCCGGAACCGTCACGTTTATCCTTAGCGTCTGGCGGGCAGCCTGCTACATCACGTTCTCGTGCATTCGGTTCCGTTCAAGCTAGCCGCGACCGGTTGGTTTCAAATTATGTCCGCGCGCAACCGAGCACCGCAGGCGATTATGCCACCACTGATAGCAGCGGCATTGTGCTGGCAGTCTGCGGTATCCAGCATGAGACCGTACCAATTCACTCGGCGTCGCAATTTTGCCCAAAGAACTTATTGCATACCGATGCTGTCAAAATCACGGCGTCGTCACGGTCGTCAAATATTACTGTCGGTGATGGCTGCATAAATCATGCTGCGCAGTTCGCGGCGCACCTGAGTGGCGCTGGATGGTAGTAACTGGGTCATCAGGATCGCGATCATGTCTTCGGCTGGATCGATCCAGAACGCGGTGCCCGCGGCGCCGCCCCAGGCATACTCGCCGGCGCTGCCGGCGATCATCGCCCGGGCTGGATCCATAGTTACCGAAAGGCCGAGGCCAAAACCGATCCCGGCATAGTTGGCTTCTGAGAACATCGACGTCGACATCTCCGTAAGATCACGGTGTCCTGGCAGATGGTTAGCCGTCATCAGCGCCAGCGTCTTCGGGCCGATCAGGCGCACGCCGTCCAGTTCGCCGCGATTCAGCAAGGCGCGGCAGAAGGTGAGATAGTCGGCCATGGTCGAGCACAGCCCGCCGCCGCCGGAGATGAACGATGGCGGCGTCAGGAATGAACTGGTGGCGGGATCGTCCTGAAGCACCTTGCCGCCGCGGCCATCGACGGCGTAGCAGGCCGCCAGCCGGTGCGCCTTTTCGGCAGGCACATGAAAACCTGTATCGGCCATGCCCAGCGGATCGAAGATGCGCTGCTGCAGGAATTGGTCGAATGGCTGCCCCGCAATCTTCTCGATGAGATAACCAAGCACGTCGGTGGATACCGAATAATTCCAGGCGTCGCCCGGCGAGAATTCCAGCGGGATGGTCGCAAGGTCGGCGACCATCGAGGCCATGGTGCCGGCCTTCTCGATCTCGCCGATCTTGAGCGCGCGGTAGGCGGCATCGACATTGGTGCGCTGCTGGAAGCCGTAGGTCAGCCCCGACGTATGGCGCAACAGGTCGATCACCAGCATCGGCCGCGCCGGTGGCCGGGTCAGAAACGGCGCCGTTACGCCGCTGCGGTACACGCCGAGATCTTTCCATTGCGGAATGTACTTGTGCACGGGCTCGTCGAGCGCGACGCGGCCTTCCTCCACCAGCATCATGAAGGCCACCGAGGTGATCGGCTTGGTCATCGAATAGATCCGGAAGATGCTGTCCTCACCCAACGGGATGTTGCGCTCGACATCGGCGAGGCCCTGCACGGCATGGTGCGCGATGCAGCCGCGTCGCCAGACCAGGAGCTGCGTGCCGGCAAAGCGACCGGCGTCGATGTAGTTGCGCTTCAGATGGGCATCGACGCTAGCCAACGCTGCGCCGGACATGCCGGCCTGTTCGGGCGAAGACGCGGAGAGCGAGTTTCGGGACTGCATCGCAATATCACTCCAGTATGTTGTCGAGCCCGAGCGCGGGACAGGGGACATGAACGAGCGGATTGGCCTTGCGATCTTACGCGTTGGCCACGATTACCATACTGTCTGGCGCTTTTCGCCGCGTCGGCGACATCGCCTGACCCGTCGCTCAGGCTCCCTCGCTCCAGTCGCGCTGGCCGAGGTCGTGCATGCTCTCCAGGAAGAATTGGTCGAATTGAAACGGCGGTTCGGGCGCCTGGCCGGCTTTTGCCATCACCGCATTCAGCTCCGCCCCGAGTTCGCCGACGCGCTCGGCGAAAATTGCCAGGCCGTCACGCTCGGGGCTTCCGACCACTTCGAACAGGCTCGCCTTGGTGACGTCGATTCGCCGGGCGACGACGCCGATGCCCGCATTGAGCGCATCGGTGCGCAGCGCGTCGAGTTTTCGCCCGAGCATGTCGAAATGTTGGATCGCCGCGGCGGCGTTGGCCTTTAGGTCGGCCTCGGCCTGCGACAGGATGGCGGCTGCCGATACCGCGAGCGCAGCCTTCAGCGTGGTCGCGGCGTCTCGCAGTGCTGCGGGAATCGGATCGGGATATGGGGCGGATAGGGGCATTCGCGGGTCCGTTCGATCGGGAGTTCGCTCTCTCTTAGCACCGATGCCGGTCTCCTGTGGCGGCGCATCACGGCATCGTGCCGCCGCCTGCCTGCTTCGGGTGCGTCGCACAAGAATTGAGCGTTGCGCAAGTTTTGGGTGCGCCGGCGCCTGGCACTGTTCTTCGGCCGAATACCTAAGCTTATGTAAAAAATCAGCTTTCAACGCGTATCCATTGTGGCACGAAGTTTGAATAGTTCTTACTGACGCCATTGTAGCCGTCACCATCCATCACACGCCGCACTGCCATCATGGGGGCGTCCCCCAGACGCGCCGCTATGTCTGTTCGCCTTCCGGTCCGAAGCGCGCTGCGACGTAACGGGGTGGAAATGGCGATGCTGGCCTTCAGGCTTGAAAGGACGATCGCGACGATGACGAAGTCAGTGACCCCATTGCCCCGCAAGTTGAGCCGCCGCCAATTGCTGAAGGCCGGCGCCGGGACCGCAGCCCTGCTGGCCGCCGTGAAGCTGAATTTCCCCGCCGGCGCCTTCGCGCAGGGCGCAGGCCCCGAAGTGAAGGGCGCCAAGCTAGGCTTCATCGCGCTGACCGATGCGGCCCCGCTGTTCATTGCCAAGGAGAAGGGCATTTTCGCCAAATACGGCCTGCCGGAAACCGAAGTCCTGAAGCAGGCGTCGTGGGGCACCACGCGCGACAATCTGGTGCTCGGCTCCGAAGGCAACGGTATCGACGGCGCCCATATCCTGACGCCGATGCCCTATTTGATTTCCGCCGGCAAGGTCACGCAGAATAACGTGCCGACGCCGATGTACATCCTGGCGCGCCTCAATCTGAACGGCCAGAGCATCTCGGTCGGCAAGGAATATGCCGAGCTCAAGATCGGCCTCGACACCGCGCCGTTCAAGGCGGCGATCGAGAAGAAGAAAGCCACCGGCAAGTCGGTCAAGGCGGCGATGACCTTCCCCGGCGGTACGCATGATTTGTGGATCCGCTATTGGCTGGCTGCCGGCGGCATCGATCCCGACAAGGACATCGAAACCATCGTGGTGCCGCCGCCTCAGATGGTCGCCAACATGAAGGTCGGCACGATGGACTGCTTCTGCGTCTGCGAGCCGTGGAACCTGCAGTTGATCCACCAGAACATCGGCTACACCGCGCTGACCACCGGCGAACTCTGGAACAAGCATCCGGAGAAGTCGCTCGGCATGCGCGCCGCCTGGGTCGACAAGAACCCCAGGGCCGCCAAGGCGCTGCTGATGGCGGTGATGGAAGCGCAGCAATTCTGCGAGAAGTCGGAAAACCGCGACGAGGTCGCCGCGATCAACGCCAAGCGGCAGTGGATCAACTGCCCGGTGGAAGACGTCACCGACCGCGTCAGGGGCAAGTTCGACTACGGCACCGGCCGCGTCGTCGAGAATTCGCCGCACATCATGAAGTTCTGGGACGACTTCGCCTCCTACCCCTACCAGAGCCATGACCTGTGGTTCATGACCGAGGACATCCGCTGGGGCAAGTACGACGCCGGCTTCGACTCCAAGGCGCTGATCGCCAAGGTCAACCGCGAAGACCTCTGGAAGGAAGCCGCCAAGGAGATGGGCGTCACTGCGATGCCGACCTCGACCTCGCGCGGCAAGGAGACCTTCTTCGACGGCAAGGTGTTCGATCCGGAGAACCCCGCAGCCTACCTGAAGTCGCTCGCCATCAAGCGCGTCGAGGTCTGAACCGTTCAGCCGCGACTTGCCCGACGATGAACTGAGCACGGAGACATTGCGATGAACATGCAAGCCATCAACACCGAAACCGCGGCAGCTTTGGCAAACCCGAAATCCGGTGCGGCCATCGCCGCACCGAAGGCGGGTTTGCCGGTCGTCGCGATGTCTCCGGCGAGACCTGCCGGTCCCGGCAAATTCCGCAAGATGGCCGGCGAGGTCGCGGTTCGCGTGATCCCGCCGCTGGTGGTTTTCGTGCTGCTGATGGTGTTCTGGGAGCTGGTGTGCCGGCGCGCGGGATCGACCCTGCCGCCGCCGTCAAAGGTCTATGCCGACACCAAGGAGTTGATCTTCGATCCGTTCTTCGACCGGGGCGGCATCGACAAGGGCCTGTTCTGGCATCTCTCCGCCAGCCTGCTGCGCGTCGCCTACGGCTATTCGCTGGCCGCTATCGCCGGCATCGCCTTGGGCACGCTGGTCGGCCAGTCGGTCTGGGCGATGCGCGGGCTCGATCCGATCTTCCAGGTGCTGCGCACCATCCCGCCTTTGGCCTGGCTGCCGCTGGCGCTTGCCGCGTTCCGCGACGGCCAGCCGTCGGCGATCTTCGTGATCTTCATCACCTCGATCTGGCCGATCATCATCAATACTGCGGTCGGCATCCGCAACATTCCGCAGGACTATCGCAACGTCGCGGCCGTGGTGCAGCTCAACCCGATCGAGTTCTTCACCAAGGTGATGCTGCCGGCGGCGGCGCCCTATATCTTCACCGGCCTGCGTATCGGCATCGGGCTTTCCTGGCTGGCGATCATCGCGGCAGAAATGTTGATCGGCGGCGTCGGCATCGGCTTTTTCATCTGGGACGCCTGGAATTCTTCGCATATCAGCGAAATCATCCTGTCGCTGTTCTACGTCGGCATCATCGGCTTCATTCTCGACCGCATGATCGCCGGCTTAGGCAACCTCGTCACCCACGGCACTTCAGTCAGTTGAAATTTGGGTCAGCCAAGGAAACGATCATGAAGCCCTATCTGAAGCTCGATCACATCGACAAGGTTTTTACCCGCGGCAACGTATCGTCCGAGGTGCTGAAGGACATCAACCTGACGCTGGCCAAGGGCGAATACGTCTCGATCATCGGCCACTCCGGCTGCGGCAAGTCGACGATGCTCAACATCATCGCCGGCCTGACCACCGCGACGATGGGCGGCGTACTGCTGGAGGACCGCGAGGTCAATTCGCCGGGGCCGGACCGCGCCGTGGTGTTTCAGAACCACAGCCTGCTGCCGTGGCTCACCGTCTATCAGAACGTTCAGCTCGGCGTCGACAAGGTGTTCGCCCGGTCGAAGAGCAAGAAGGAACGCGAGGCCTGGATCGTGCATAATCTCAACCTCGTGCAGATGACCCACGCCAAGGACAAGCGGCCTTCGGAGATCTCCGGCGGCATGAAGCAGCGCGTCGGCATTGCGCGCGCGCTGGCGATGGAGCCGAAGGTGTTGCTGCTCGACGAGCCCTTTGGTGCGCTGGACGCGCTGACCCGCGCGCATCTGCAGGATTCGGTGATGGCGCTGCACCAGAAGCTAGGCAACACCATCGTCATGATCACCCATGACGTCGACGAGGCGGTGTTGCTATCGGACCGCATCGTGATGATGACGAACGGCCCCAGCGCCACGATCGGCGAAGTGCTCGACGTGCCGCTGGCGCGGCCGCGCAGGCGGCTCGAGCTCGCGACCGATCCTGTCTATCTGAGCTGCCGCAAGCGCGTGCTGGAATTTCTGTACGAGCGCCACAAATTCGTCGAGGCGGCGTAGGGGCGCTCCACGCAATGGCATCTCCCCGTCATTGCGAGGAGCGAAGCGGCGCGGCAATCCAGAGAGCCGCAAACTAGGCAAGGCTGGATCGCTTCCTCGCCAAGAGGTTCCTCGCAATGACGGTGAAAGCGACAGAGCCGCGTTTCATTCTTGCTTCCTGAGGGTATGGGTCCCCGCTTTCGCGGGGACGACAGTGGAGAGAGGGAGACCACCATGACGCCGCAGCAGACCGAATTGATACAGCAGAGCTTCGCCAAAGTCGTCCCGATCGCCGATCAAGCGGCGGTGCTGTTCTACGATCGCCTGTTCGAGATCGCGCCTGATGTGAAGCCGATGTTTCACGATGCCGATATGGCCGAGCAGCGTCGCAAGCTGATGGAGACGCTCGGCATCGTGGTGACCGGGCTGTCGCGGCTGGAAACCGTGCTGCCCGCCGCTAGCGCGCTGGCCAAACGGCACGTCGGCTACGGCGCCAAGGACGAGCACTATCCGATCGTCGGATCTGCCTTGCCATGGACGCTGGAGAAGGGTCTCAGCGAGGCCTGGAACCCCGAACTCGCAGACGCCTGGACGACCGCCTACGGCACGCTGTCGGGCTACATGATTTCCGAGGCGCATGGTGCGCAGGCGGCCGAGTAAGGAAAAAACGTGAGCGAAGCGCTGGTCATCATCGGCAACGGCATGGCGGCGGCAAAGCTGGTCGACGAGCTCGCACAATGCGCGCTCGGCCGCTATGCCATCGCGGTGATCGGCGACGAGCCGCGGCTGGCCTATAACCGCGTGCTGCTGTCCTCGGTGCTGGCCGGCGAGGCGACCCATGACGAGATCGAGCTGCGCCCGGCATCATGGTGGCGCGACCGCGGCGTCACGCTGAAATACGGCGCAACGGCAGTTTCGATCGACATGACCGCACGCGAAGTCCGGACCTCGACCGGCAAGCCTGTGCCGTTCTCGAAGCTGGTGTTTGCCACCGGCTCCTCGGCGCTGCGGCTGCCGGTGCCCGGCGCCGAGCTCGCCGGCGTGCACACGTTTCGTGACAGCCACGATGTCGATGGGCTGCTCGACCTTGCCGCACAGAACAAGCGCGTCGTGGTGGTGGGTGGCGGGCTGCTCGGGCTGGAGGCGGCATACGGCCTCGCCAAGGCCGGCGCGAGCGTGACGCTGATCCATTTGATGGACCGTTTGATGGAGCGACAGCTCGATGCCGCTGCCGCCGCGCTGCTGAGAACACTTGTGGAGCGCAAGGGCGTCACGGTGCTGCTTGAGGCCAACACGGCCCGGATCTGTGGCGATGGATCCGTGCAAGGGGTTGAACTGACGGACGGTCGCCGGCTTGAGACCGATGCCGTGATCTTCGCGGCGGGCATCCGGCCCAATGCGTCGCTGGCGAGAGAGGCCGGCGTGCCAGTCAATCGCGGCATCGTGGTCGATGACCGGATGGCGACCGGAACCGAGAACATCTTTGCGCTCGGCGAATGTGCCGAGCATCGCGGCACTTGTTACGGGCTGGTCGCGCCGGCCTATGAACAGGCCAAAGTGTTGGCGCAGCATCTCGCAGGCGGCAGCGCTGCCTATGAAGGCAGCGTGCTCGCCACCAACTTGAAAGTGTCCGGCGTCAGCGTGTTCTCGGCCGGTGACTTTGTGGCGGCCGCAGGCAGCGAGACATTGCTGCTCAACGACATCCGCCACGGCATCTACAAGAAGCTGGTGATCGCCGAAGGCCGGCTGACGGGCGCGGTGCTCGTCGGTGATACCCACGATGCGTTGTGGTATCTCGAATTGATCCGCAGCGGTGCCGATGTCGCCCGGCTTAGAACGAACCTGATGTTCGGCCGCTCGCTCGCCGAGGCCGCGTGATGACGGCGATGGACCCGAACCTTCGCGCCACCAAGACGAGTTGTCCCTATTGCGGCGTCGGCTGCGGCGTGCTGGCCACGCCCGACGGGACCGGTGGTGCGGTGATCGCCGGTGATCCCGAGCATCCCGCCAATTTCGGCCGGCTGTGCTCGAAGGGCTCCGCGCTCGGCGAGACGCTAGGTCAGAGCGAACGACTGCTGCATCCGATGATTCGTGGTGAATCCGGCGCAATGCAGCAGGTGGCGTGGGGCACCGCGCTGGACCATGCGGCGGATCGCTTTCGTGCCATCATCAGGCAACACGGTCCGGACTCGGTGGCGTTCTATCTGTCCGGGCAATTGCTGACCGAGGATTATTACGTCGCCAACAAGCTGATGAAGGGATTCATCGGCAGCGCCAATGTCGATACCAATTCGCGGCTCTGCATGGCGTCGTCGGTCGCCGGCCACAAGCGCGCGTTCGGCGCCGACACCGTGCCGGGTTGCTATGAAGATCTCGACGAGGCCGACCTGCTGGTGCTGGCCGGCTCCAACGCCGCGTGGTGCCATCCGGTCTTGTACCAGCGCATGCTCGCCAATAAGCAGGCGCGCGGCGCCCGCATCGTGGTGATCGATCCGCGCCGCACCGGTACGGCGGGCGACGACGACCTGTTCCTCGGCCTGAAGCCCGGCACCGACACGGCATTGTTCAGTGGATTGCTGGCATACCTCGCGGACAACGGCGCCCTCGATCAGGACTATATCGACGCACATACGATGGGCTTCGACGCGGCACTGGCCCGCGCGCGAAACATCGCCGGCAGCGTGGCGGCAACGGCGTTGGCGACCGGCCTGCCGGAGACCGATGTCGCAGCCTTCTTTCACCTGTTCCGCAATACGCCGCGCGTCGTCACGCTGTATTCGCAGGGCGTCAACCAGTCGGCGCAGGGCACCGACAAGGTCAACGCCATCCTCAACTGCCATCTGGCGACGGGGCGGATCGGGCGGATCGGCATGGGCCCGTTCTCGCTGACCGGGCAGCCGAACGCGATGGGCGGCCGCGAGGTCGGCGGCCTTGCCAACCAGCTCGCCGCGCATATGGGGTTTACCCCGCCGGAAATCGATCGCGTCCGCCGGTTCTGGAAGGCGCCGCGCGTCGCCACGCACGAAGGCCTCAAGGCGGTGCAGATGTTCGAGGCGATCGCCCGCGGCGGAATTAAGGCGCTCTGGGTGATCGGCACCAACCCCGTCGTGTCACTGCCCAACGCGGATGCCGTGCGCGCGGCCGTCGGCACGCTCGACCTGTTCGTGGTGTCGGAGAATGTGCGGTCCAACGACACCGTGAACGCCGGCGCGCATGTGCTGCTGCCGGCTCACGCTTGGGGTGAGAAGTCCGGCACCGTTACCAATTCGGAACGCCGGATATCGCGGCAGCGCTCGTTCCTGAAGCCGGCCGGCGAGGCGATGCCGGACTGGTGGATTTTAAGCGAGGTCGCCAGACGTCTCGGCTTCGGCGCGGGCTTCAACTACAGCTCGGCGGCAGACATCTTTCGCGAACATGCCGCGCTGTCGGCGTTCGAGAACAATGGCCGCCGCGATTTCGATATCGGCGGGCTGGCCAAAGTCTCCGACGACGGCTTCGACAGCATGGCGCCGGTGCTGTGGCCGCTACGCGAAGGCACCACGCAGCCGCAGCCGCGCTTTTTCGCCGAAGGCGGATTCTACGCCAAGGATTTTCGCGCGCGCTTTATCGCCGTGGAGATGCCCGCGCTGCGCAGCGCGACTTCGGCGACACGGCCGTTGCGATTGAACACCGGCCGCATCCGCGACCAGTGGCACACCATGACCCGCACCGGCCTCAGCCCGCGGCTAGGCCAACATCTGCCGGAGCCGTTTGTCGAGATCCATCCGGATGATGCCGTGCCGGCCGGAGTCAGCGAGGGCGGCTATGCGAATCTCACGACCGATTACGGCACCTGCGTCCTGAAGGTGGTCATCAGCCCGCGCCAGCAGCGCGGCCTGCTGTTCGCGCCGATCCACTGGAATGACGAAACCGCGTCCTTTGCGCGAGTCGGCGCACTGGTGGCGCCGTTCGTCGATCCGTTCTCCGGCCAGCCCGAAAACAAGGCAACGCCGGTGTCGATCGCGCCAATGGCCTATGCGCAGCGCGGCTTCGTGCTGTCACGCAGGCCGCTGGACTTGCCTGAGCAAGCGCTGTGGACGCGGATCGCCGTCGCGGGCGGCGTCGGCTATGTCATCGCGCACAATTCCGATGTCGCGACGTGGAAGGAATGGCTTCAGCCCTTGCGCGGCGACGACGTTGCCGAGTTCGAGGACACCGCCCGCGGCGTGTTCCGTGCGGCGTCGTTCGTCGATGACAGGATCGAGACCTGCCTCTTCATCGGTCCTGCAATGGATGGCGTGGACTGGGATTCGGTCAAGACGCTGTTCGCCGCGGAGGCGGTCAGCGACGACCAGCGCCGCATGCTGCTGTCCGGCAAATCCGTCGATGGCCATGCCAGCGCCGGCCCCATCGTCTGCGCGTGCTTCGGCGTCGGTCGCACCACGATCTGCGATGCCATCGCCGCGGGGGCAGGCAGTGCCGCAGAGATCGGGGCGCAGCTCAAGGCCGGCACCAATTGCGGCTCGTGCATTCCGGAACTGAACCGGCTGATTGCGGGGGTGGCTAAGCCAAAGCAGTTGGTGGCGGTGAACTGAAAGAAATTGTCATTCCGGGGCGCGAGGGCGCAGCCCGAGCGAACCCGGAAGCCCGAGATGCCTTGATGAACATGTCGAGATCCCGGGTTCGTTCGCGGCTGGCGCCGCGCCCGCCCCGGGATGACGACGCCAAGAGCGCCGTCACTTCACCGCGCCCGCCGTCAATCCTGCCACGATCTGGCGTTGCGCGAACACCGTCAGCAACAGCACAGGAAAGGTGACGATCAGTGCCGCCGCTGCCAGCGGGCCCCAGCTCAATTGGTCGAACGAGATCATGTTGTAGACCGCCACCGGCAGCGTGCGGGTCTCGCGGCCGGCCAGCACGATGCCGAAGACGAAGTTGTTCCATGAGAAGATCACCGCCAGAATAAAGGCCACGGCGATGCCAGGCCGCGCAATCGGCAAGGCGACGTGGCGAAACACCTGCCAGCGGGTGGCGCCGTCGATGATCGCCGATTCCTCGAGCTCCATCGGCGTGGTCTCGAAATAGCCGATCATGATCCAGATGACGATCGGAACGGTCACCACGAGGTGGATGATGATCTGCGGCCAAAGCGTGCCCAGCAGGCCCAGCCACTGGAACAGCAGGAACAGTGGAATGAGATAGGAAAGCCCGGGTGTGATGCGCGCGATCAGGATGACCACCGCCGCTTTGCGGGCGCGCATGCGAGCGATGCCGTAACCCGCGGGCACGCCGACGATCAGTGCGAACAATGTCGCGGCGCCGGTGACGATCAGCGTGTTGAAGAAATACGTCGCGAACCTTTTTGACTCCAGCACTGCGGCGTAGTTGCCCCAGTTGAAGCGGTCGGGGATGAACACCGGCGGATAGGATGCGTTGTCGATCTCGAACTTGATCGACAGCGAGAACATCCAGAGGAAGAACAGTATCGCCGGCGACACGATGACGAAGATTGCGAACGTCAGGCCGATTCGGTGTAGAAGGGTTCTCATCAACCGCTGCCCCCGGTGTCGTTCCAGTGGGTGCGCTGGCGCAAATGCAACAGCGCGCCGGCCAGCACCACGATCAGCGCGAAGAAAACTACCACGATCGCCGAGGCGTAGCCGACGTCGTAATAGACGAAGGCGACGCTGTAGAGATAAAGGTTGATGGTCTCCGACGCGCTGCCGGGTCCACCTTGCGTAATGGCAAAGATGATATCGAAGCTTTTCACGGCATCGATCATTCGGATCATCGCCGCGATGAACAGGAAAGGCATGATCATCGGCAGCGAAATGTAGCGAAAGGTCTGCCACGGCGTGGCGCCGTCGATCTGCGCACTTTCATAAGGCTCTGACGGGATTGCGGACAGGCCACCCAGCACGATCAGCATCACCAGCGGCGTCCACTGCCACGTTTCCACCAGCACCAGGGACGGGATCGCGGTCGCCGGGTGGAACACCCACAGCGATGGCGGCAGCCCGACCAGCGACAGCAGATAGTTGAGAATGCCGAGCTGCGGGTGGAACATCATGGTCCATACCAGAGCGATAGCCACCGGGGTCGCCATCATCGGCAGGATGAACAGCCCGCGGAAGAAGCCGCGCAGCGGAAACTTTGTATTGAAGATGACCGCCGCCATTGTGCCGAGAATGAGCGGTAACGCCACCGATAGCGCAGTATAGACCAGCGTGTGCCAGACCGACTCGACGAACCGTGCATCGGTCGGCAAGCGCAGGTAGTTTGCAAAGCCGACGAAGGCAGGCTGCGAGCCGACTTTCCATTCGTGCAGGCTCATCCAGATCGTGTAGATCCAGGGAAAGATGATCACGGCCAGTACGACGATCATCGCCGGGATGACGAACGGCCAATAAGAGATCGGCCGCCACTGCTCAGTTGTCAACTTGGCCTCGACCGCGGCCGGCCGGACGGCTGTCAGTTCGCTCACGTTTTTTCGCTGCGCTCCAGAATCGGCCTGAACTGGTCGTGGGCCTTCTTCAACTCGGTCGCCGGGTCTGCTCCGGACAACGTGGCGGTGACTGCAGCCCCGACCAGATCCCGAAATTCGGCGACAGGTACGATCACGGGAAGGCCGAGCTTGCTGATCTTGGCCGAGGCGATCACCGAATCCAGCCACTCCTGGTTCTTGACGCCCTTGCGCACGGTCTCGTCGTTGAGGATCGAGTTGCGGAACGGCACGCCGCCGCCACTCTGCAGCAAACGGGCCCCCATGGTCTTGGAGACCGCCCACTGGCAATACAGGTAGGCGGCTTCCTTCTTCGTGCTGGTCTTGGCAATGCCGATGCCGTCGCCATAGGCAGCAGAGAACTGGCCCTTGGGGCCGGCTGGAACGACGGTGTATCCGATCTTGCCGACCACGCGCGATGCATTCGGATCCTCGATCGGCGGCGCCCAGCCGACGCCGTCGATCCACATCGCGGCGCGGCCCTGGGTCAGCGTGGCCATGGACTCCATCCAGTTGAATCCGGCGACCCCGGGAGGCGCGGTCTTGGTGAGCAGCCGCTGATACATTTTGGTGGCCTCGATGGCCTCCGAGCCATCGGTCAGAATGTTGCCCTTGGCGTCGAGGAATTCGCCGCCGTAATTCAGGAAAAAATTGGTCCACAGCGTCATGTTGGCATTGCGCAACCCGCGGCCGGTGAAGCCATAGACGCCGTTCGCGGGATCGTTGAGTTTTTCGGCAGCGGCCGCCATCTCGTCGAAGGTCTTTGGTACGGCAATGTTCTTTTTGGCGAACATCTCCTTGTTGTAGTACAGGATGAAATAATCCACCGACCACGGCAGCGAGTGCATCTCGCCCTTTTCGTTCTGCGCGAATTGCAGGCCGCCGGCGGAAAAGTCATCCACCCGCAGGTCCGGCGCGGTCAGGTTCGGATCCTTCAGGAAGCTACTGAGGTCTGCGAGCCAGCCGGCCTTTTCGAACTGCCGCTTCTGCACGTGATAGCTGACGTGGACGACGTCGAAGCTGGGTTTGCCGGAGGTGAGCTCTATGACGGCCTTCTGGCGCTGCTGCTGCTCGGGGATGACTTCCGATTCGACCTTTATGCCGGTCAGCTCGGTAAACTCTCCTGCATATTTTTGAAGCAGGTCGCCGCGCGGCCCCTTGATCAGGTTGGCCTCGATCGTGGTGCCGGCGTATTTCTTCCAGGCGGGATCGGCGAAGGCTGGAATTCCGGTGAGACCGAGCGCGCCGGTGGCGAGCGTCCCCTGCACAAAGGCACGACGGGTCGGGCCGTGAAAAGCCATGTGTCATCCTCCCTGGACTGCCGGACCCGGCGTCAATGTTGGGTCGCTCCTCGTTGCCCGAGGATGCGCCGGAAGGATTCATAGCACGATGGAGTAGGGGAGCAAGGTCGAGATGGAGAGACGGCGCGTGTCGTTGCGCGCTCAACTCAAACGAAAACCTGCGGTCCGACATTAAACCACTCGGACAGCCATTTAATCTGCCGGACGTTGAGGTCGCGCTTTCCACTGAGGATTTCTGATAGCACGCCCTGGCTTCCCACTTCCGGGAGATCGCGCTGGCTGAGCCCGTGCTGATTCATCAGAAGCCGCAACGTATCGGGCGGCGAAGCCTGCGCAGGAGCCATATGGACATCCTCGTAGTCGCCGATCCGCTCGCCGAGCAGCGCGACGAGGGAGGACAGCGGATCCTTTTCATCGGCGCCGCCCGCATCGAGCAATGCGTTCAACGCGGACAAAGCCGCCTTGTAGTCGCGCTTGGTCTTGATGGGATGCAACGGGATACGGGCAGAGATTGCGTTCAGATGCCCGGTAATGTCGGCGACCTCATCGAGGGTCAGTATCAAGGCGTCCATGAATCGTACTACTTGTGGGTGAAGACATACCTCACGTAGAGCCGCTGCTTGTCAAAATGAAGCGCGGCGACGATCCGGTATTTATTGCCGCCGATATCGAAGACGTAGAAATTTTCAACGCGGTCGACGGAGTTGAACGTCTTCCTGATGTCGGAAAATCCTGCGAAAGCCCGCGACTCGATGATGCGGCGCCAGACCTGTAGCGGCATTCCCGCAGCCGGATGCCTAGCCGTGAAGGCGACAAGAGCGCTGGTCGAAATAAACCTTATTTCAAAGCGTATCTCAAATTGAGATAGACGCAAGGGTCCTCCGAAGAATCTACGCCTTCCTGTGACTAGCGTTCACTGCGATCGCGGCCGCTGCCGTACGGTTCTCAACGCGGAGCTTGGCGCAGATCTGTTCCAGATGTTCATCGACCTTACGCGGGCTAAGGCCCAGGATCTGGGCGATATCACGGTTGCTCTTGCCCTTGCTGAGCCATGACAACACCTCGCCTTCGCGACCGGTGAGGCCGAGGTCGCGGCTGAACTCCGACGGCAGATAGGCAGCATTGTCCTTAACCCGACCCGCGTGCCCGGCCTCGCTAACCCGCCGTTCGGCCCGACCGCCCATATGGGCCGGCTGAAAGGCGACGCCCGCGACAAGGCCGCGGCCGAGGGCGCCCGCACCGTGCCGCCGCGCGAGCATGGCGGCAATTGCGACATCCAGGATCTGTCGCGCGGCTCCAAGGTGTACCTCCCGGTCTATGTGCCGGGTGGCGGTCTCTCGATGGGAGACCTGCACTTCAGTCAGGGCGATGGCGAGATCACCTTCTGCGGCGCCATCGAGATGGCCGGCTGGCTTCACATCAAGGTCGATGTCATCAAGTACGGCGCGTCGAAATACGCTATCAAGAATCCGGTGTTCAAGCCGTCGCCGATGACGCCGAACTACAATGACTACCTGATCTTCGAAGGCATCTCGGTCGACGAGGCCGGCAAGCAGCATTACCTCGACGTCCACATCGCCTATCGCCAGGCGTGTCTGAACGCCATCGAATATCTGAAGAAGTTCGGCTATCCCGGCGCCCAGGCCTATTCGATTCTCGGCACGGCGCCGGTGCACGGCCATATCTCCGGTGTCCTCGACGTGCCCAACGCCTGCGCCACACTATGGTTGCCGACGCAGATCTTCGACTTTGATATCAACCCGTCGTCAGCCGGACCCATCAAGCACATCGACGGAAAAATCCAGATGCCGCTGTCGCCGGACAAATAGCACCTTGGGCTGCGGGACACTTGTCGCCGTCTCGTAGCCTCTTTTTTCACCGCACTATCCGCGTCATTGCGAGGAGCCCTTGCGACGAAGCAATCCAGTCTTTGCGTGCTGAAGCAAAGAACTGGATTGCCGCGTCGCTTCGCTCCTCGCAATGACGGGGATAGGTCCTTGCTTCAGCGTTGGATACTCACATGCCGGTCTATGAATATCTTTGCAATGATTGCGGCCCGTTCACCGAGATGCGGCCGATGGCCGAATGCGAAGAGCCGCATGACTGCCCGCAATGCGCTGCCGAAGCGCCGCGGGTGATGCTGATGGCGCCGGCGTTCTTCTGCATGCCCGCGGACAAACGCAAGGCCCACGCCACCAACGAACGCAGCCGCCATGCGCCGAAGAGTTCCGCGGAATACAAGGCCGCGCATGGCGCCGGCTGTGGCTGCTGCTCCGGCAAGAAGCCGTCGCGGCTGGTCAAGCAGACGTGATCGGGAGCGAAAAGCTCCCGACGGCGCGGCCGTGGATGATCAGCCACTGAGCCCCAAATGTCGTCCCGGCGAACGCCGGGACCCATAACCCCCGTCCTTCGTGAGGTGCGATGGCCTCAGCGTTTCGGCAAAGCAGGCCTGCACGGCGTTTGGATCCCGGATATGCGTTCGCTGACGCTCACTTATCCGGGATGACAGGGGAGATGGCGGCGACACGTATGGCAGAATCCGCTAGATACTGGTCCCCGTCGTCGAACATCGGACGCACGGTGCAGCGGAGGCGTGCGTGCGGCAGCAGAAATTCGGCAACGGCCCCAACGTCTCCGTCATCGGGCAGGGCACCTGGTACATCGACCGCGGCGATCTCGCCGCCGCGACGGCGGCGTTGCGTCACGGCCTCGACCTCGGCATGACCCATATCGATACCGCCGAGATGTATGACGACGCCGAACTGGTCGTGGCCGATGCCATCCAGGGCCGGCGCGACGACGTGTTCCTGGTTTCCAAGGTGCTGCCAAGCAACGCTTCTAAGCGCGGTACGATCCAGGCGTGCGAGCGTTCGCTGCAACGTCTTGGCACCGACCACCTCGATTGCTATTTGCTGCACTGGCGAGGCCAGACGCCGCTCGCCGAGACGGTCGCCGCCTTCGAGGAACTGAAAGCCGCCGGCAAGATCCGCTCTTGGGGCGTCAGCAATTTCGACGCCGACGATCTTGCCGCCGTGGCAAAGGTCGCGGACAAGGGCGCGATCGCCTGCAACCAGGTGCTGTATCACCTGCAGGAACGCGCCATCGAGCACCGCGTCATTCCATGGTGCGAACAGCATGGTGTGGCCGTCGTCGCCTATTCGCCGTTCGGTCACAATGAGTTCCCGAGCCCGCGTTCGCCGGCGGGACAAGTGCTGGCCAGCATCGCTGCCGCGCATCAGGCGACGCCGCGCCAGGTCGCGCTGGCGTTCCTGACGCGGCAACCTGCGCTATTCGCGATCCCGAAAGCCTCCTCGGCCGCGCATGCCGCCGATAATGCCGCGGCTGGCGAACTGCAGCTCAGTGCCGGAGAACAGGCCGAGATTGACAAAGCCTTTCCGCTCGGTCGCGAGCCGTCGAGCCTGCCGATGCTGTGATGGCCGCCGGTTGGTCTGTTGCGGGGCGGCGGTAACCGCGAATGGGCAGCCGGGTGCATATTAGCTGCCTGATATCGGCAGTTGTCGCGAAACCGGGATCGTCGTCTGGTGCTCTGGCATCTGATTCGGGCTGGCGCTGTGCGGCGAGCCCGCAGCCCACGATTGGTTTCCCGTGACCACCCATGTTCCGCCGCCAAAGTCCGTTGTCCGCGCCGGGGTGAAGGGCCATGCCGATCGGCCGTTCCGCGGTATCGCGATGGTGATGGGCTCGACCATCTTCCTGGCGTCATCGGACGCCATGGCGAAATATTTGTCGCGCGATCTGCCGGCGATCGAGATCGCTTGGCTGCGCTTCACGGTCTTCGTGCTGATCATGCTGCCGGTCGTGCTGGTCACGCCGGGCGCGATGCGCTCGACGCGGCCGGTGTTCCAGGTGCTACGCGGCGTAGCGATGCTGTCGTCCTCCATCTTCTTCATCCTCGCGCTCGGCGCGCTGCCGATCGCCGAAGCCACCGCCACGGCCTTCGTCGCGCCGATCTTCGTCACCGGCCTGTCGATCGTCTTTCTCGGCGAGAAGGTCGGGCCGCGGCGCTGGGCGGCGACCATTGTCGGGCTGATCGGCGTGCTGGTGATCGTGCGTCCGGGCAGCGCGGCATTCCAGACGACGGCGATCCTGCCGATCCTGTCGGCGCTGGGATGGGCCGGTGCGCTGGTGCTGACGCGGCGCATTACCGGACATGACAGCGCCGTCACCACGATGGCCTTCGCGGCATTGGTCGGTTTCCTGATCCTGTCGGTGTTCGTGCCGCTGGTCTGGGTCAATCCGGGCTGGCGCGAACTCGGCATCGGTTGCGCGATCGGCGTGTCGTCGACCATCGGCCACTGGATCGTGGTGCGCGCCTTCCGCTATGCCGACGCCTCGGTGCTGGCGCCGTTCTCCTACAGCCAGCTGCTGTGGGTCTCCATCCTTGGCTTCCTGATCTTCGGCGAGCTACCGGACCTGTGGACGCTGGGCGGTGCGGCGATCATCATCTCCAGCGGCGTCTATACCGCGCACCGCGAACGCGTCCGCCGCGCCGCCATCGCGATGCCGGCGGAGCCCTATCCAGGCGCGTAGCCGGCCGTCCCCCGAAGCCCCGCACTCAGACCGGCAGGGCGATCGTGTACTTCACCTGACTGAGCGCGAAGCTGGATTCGATCGAGGCGATGCCGTCGAGCCGCGTCAGCCTAGTCTTCAGGAAGGTCTCGTAGGACGCCAGGTCGGCGGCGACCACGCGCAGCAAATAGTCGCGGTTGCCGGTCATCAGGTAACACTCCAGCACTTCCTCCCAGCCCGAAATCGCCCTGGCGAAACGCTCGAGGTCTTCTTCCTTCTGCCGCACCAGCTTGATCGAGATGAACACGCTGACGTGAAGGCCCAGCGACTTCTGGTCGACCAGCGCCATGTAGCGGCTGATCACGCCGCGCTGCTCGAGCAGCTTGACCCGGCGGTGGCAGGGCGAGACCGACAGCCCGACCTGTTCGGCAAGGTCCTGCATGGTGGTCCGGCCATCGGCCTGCAACACCCCGAGAATCTTGCGGTCGATGGCGTCGAGCGAAGTCATGGAAAGAATTCCCGAGATTGAGGGTTGTGGCGCCCAGTTTATCCCAATTTACTGCCACTTGTCGCCGATAATTGAGAAGTTTCGCGCGGGCGCGCTGCTAGACTGGCAGCAACAACACCCACCAAGCGAGAGCGCCATGCCGATCGAGCCCCGCCGGCTGCAGACCCTGACCGCGCTGGCGCGCAAGGTGCTGTGGCTGTCGTCCTGGACCATTCACAACGCCAACCACATCCGCCCCAACGCCGATGGCCTCAAGGTCGGCGGCCATCAGGCCTCGTCCGCGTCCCTGGCGACGATCATGTCGGCGCTGTACTTCGCGGTGCTCAAGCCAGAAGACCGCGTCGCGGTGAAGCCGCACGCCTCGCCGGTGTTCCATGCCATCCAGTATCTGTTCGATCACCAGACGCGGGACAAGCTGGAGAGTTTCCGCGGCTTCAAGGGCGCGCAAAGCTATCCGTCGCGCACCAAGGACATCGACGACGTCGACTTCTCCACCGGCTCGGTCGGGCTCGGCGTGGCGCAGACGCTGTTCTCGTCATTGGTGCAGGACTACGTCAGCGCGCATGGCTGGCTGAAGGACCGCCGCGAAGGCCGCATGATCGCATTGGTCGGCGATGCCGAGATGGACGAGGGCAATATCTTCGAGGCGCTGCTGGAAGGCTGGAAACATGGCCTGCGCAACACCTGGTGGATCGTCGACTACAACCGCCAGAGTCTGGATGCCGTGGTCCGCGAGGGGCTGTGGGAAAAATTCGAATCCATGTTCCGCAATTTCGGTTGGGACGTGGTGATCGTGAAATACGGCCGGCTGATGCAGACGGCGTTCGCGGAGCCCGGCGGCGAGGCGCTGCGCCATTGGATCGATAACTGTCCGAACCAGATGTATGCGGCCTTGTGTTTTCAGGGCGGCGCCGCATTTCGCAAGCGCCTCAGTGACGAGATCGGCGATCAGGGTCCAGTGTCACGGCTGATCGAGGCGCGCTCCGATGAGGAGTTATTGGCGCTGATGTCCAATCTCGGCGGCCACGACATGGCCAGCATGGTGGAGGCCTTCGAGGCGATCGATCATGACCGCCCGGTGTGCTTCATCGCCTACACCATCAAGGGCGTCGGCCTTCCGTTCCAGGGCCACAAGGACAACCATGCCGGCCTGATGACGCCGACCCAGATGGAGAAGTGGCGCGAGACGCAGCACATCCGGCCCGGGCATGAGTGGGACAAATATGAGGGGCTGACTCAGGATGCGAGCCTGCTCGACGCGTTCCTGAAAGACGTGCCGTTCATCCAGCAGGGCAAGCGCCGCCTGAACGCGCCGGCGATCGAGGTGCCCGCGCAGCTCGCCTTCAAGCCGGCGCCGTCGATGTCGACGCAGCAGGGCTTCGGCCTAGTGCTGCATGAACTGGCGCGCGGCGACACGGAGTTGGCGTCGCGCATCGTCACGGCGTCGCCGGACGTCACCGTCTCGACCAATCTCGGTGCCTGGGTCAATCGCCGCGGGCTGTTTGCGCGCGCGGAGAAGGCCGACCTGTTCCGCAGCGAAAAGATCCCCTCGACTTTCAACTGGGATTTTTCGCCGAAGGGCCAGCATCTCGAACTCGGCATCGCCGAGAGCAACCTGTTCCTGCTGATGTCGGCATTGGGCTTGTCGTCGTCGATCAACGGCGTCAGGCTGCTGCCGATCGCGACCTTGTACGATCCGTTCATCAGCCGCGCGCTCGATCAGCTCAACTACGCCTGTTATCAGGACGCCCGCTTCATGGTGGCGGCGACGCCGTCCGGCGTGACGCTGGCGCCGGAAGGCGGCGCGCACCAGTCGATCGTCACGCCGCTGATCGGCCTCGCGCAGGATGGGCTGGCCGCGTTCGAGCCGGCCTTTGTCGATGAGTTGGCGGTGATCATGGGCTGGGGCTTTGCGCATATGCAGGCGGATGACGGCGGCGCGGTCTATTTGCGGCTGTCGACGCGGACGATCGAGCAGCCGCAGCGGATGATGACGCCGGAATTGCAGCAGGGCATCACCGACGGCGCTTACTGGCTGCGCAAGCCTGGCGCCAATTGCGATCTGGTGATTGCCTATACCGGCGCGGTGGCACCGGAGGCGATCGAGGCCACGGGCCTGCTCGGCGACAGCCACCGCGACATCGGCCTGCTGGCGATCACCTCGGCCGACCGGCTGCAGGCCGGCTGGACGGCCGCGCGAAAAATCCGCCGCGGCCGGCGCGACAAATCGCATCTCAGCCATATCGAGAAACTGCTGGCGCCGCTGCCGCGCGATTGCGGCATCGTCAGCGTGATCGATGGCCATCCGGCGACGCTGGGCTGGCTCGGCAGCGTCGGCGGCCACCGGCTCGAAGCGCTGGGGGTCGAGAGCTTCGGCCAGACCGGCACCATCGGCGATCTCTACCGCCACCACGGCATCGACGCCAATGCGATCATCGATGCGGCCGAAGGCCTCAGCGGCGTTCCGGTGCTGCACCGGAAGATGGCGGTGTAGGCGAGACGGCTGATGCTCAGCGCACCTCTCCCATAGGGAGAGGTCGGATGGCGGAGCGTAGCGAAGACATCCGGGTGAGGGGTTACGGACTATCGATGGCGCGGCGCCCCCTCACCCGGCGCTTCGCGCCGACCTCTCCCCGGCGGGGAGAGGTGAAGAGACCGTCTCAGAACGCCTTGAACGTGATGATCGTGTGGGTGTCCTGGATGCCCGGGATGGTCTGCACCTTTTCGTTGACGAAATGGCCGATGTCGGTGGCGTTATCGACGTAGAATTTCACCAGCAGATCGTAATGCCCGGCCGTCGAGTAAATCTCCGAGGCGATCTCGGCTTCGGCCAGCGCATTGGCGACGGCGTAGGACTGGCCAAGCTTGCACTTGAACTGGACAAAGAAGGGGACCATCGGGATTCTCCGCAACGTATTCGATTTCGCCGCCATCAAGCCCAAAACGGGGGGCCGTGGCAAGCCGCGGCGGCGCCCGGTTGCCGCTCCGGGCTCGCCGGGCTAGGACTCATGGATCAGGCGGTATCCGCCGGCTTTCAAGCGAGTTTCCATGCCCACGCCCGTAGCATTGACGATTGCCGGTTCGGATTCCTCGGGCGGCGCCGGCATTCAGGCCGATCTAAAGACCTTTGCCGCCTGCGGCGTCTATGGCGCCTCGGCGATCACGGCGCTGACGGCGCAGAATACACGCGGCGTCACCGGCGTGTTCCCGGTGCCGGCGGGGTTCGTCACCGAGCAGATCGATGCGGTGTTCGGTGATCTCGAGGTCGGCGCCGTCAAGATCGGCATGGTGTCGCAGCAGGACGTGATCGCTGCGATCGCCGCCGGGATCGTGCGCTGGACGCCGAAGCATGTGGTGCTCGATCCAGTGATGGTCGCCACCTCCGGCGATCGCCTGCTGGCGCCCGAGGCCGTCGAGGCGCTGCGCGCACAGCTCATTCCGCTCGCCGATCTCATCACGCCCAATCTGCCGGAGGCCGCCGCTTTGCTCGACGCGGCGATCGCGGTGAGCGAGACGGAGATCGAGGCGCAGGGAAGGCGGCTGCTGACGCTCGGTTGCAAGGCGGTGCTGATCAAGGGTGGCCACGGCACGGGTGCGCAGAGCATCGATTATTTCGTCACATCCGATGCCACGCTGGCGCTGCCGGCGCCGCGCGTCGAGACGCGAAACACCCACGGCACCGGATGCTCGCTGTCCTCGGCCATCGCTGCGGCGCTGGCGAAGGGGAAGTCGCTGGAGCGCGCGGTGCGGTTCGGCAAGGCCTATGTCAGCGCGGCGATCGAGGCCGCGGATCGCTTCACGGTCGGGCACGGCCACGGGCCGGTGCACCATTTTCACAAGTATTATTAGCGCTCTTTTGTAGCCCGGATGAGCGGAGCGACATCCGGGGAAAGCGCTTCTACCAGACTGTCGACCCCGGATTTCGCTGCGCTCCATCCGGGCTACGAAGGTGCGCTGCGACATCCTGTCGTCGCTTTGTCGCACTCGCTTGATACCACCCGGTCAGCCAACGAGGTGTCCGATTCTCCCGGACCCGCTGAACGGATGGGCGCATGACGACGCTGGATCTAGATACGTCGGTAGTCGCGAACGCCTATGCGAAGTGGGCGCCGATCTATGATGCGGTGTGCGGTCCGGTGATGCTGAAGGGCCGTCGCGCGGCGGCTGCGGCGGCTCGCAGCGTCGGCGGCAAGATCCTCGAGGTCGGCGTCGGCACCGGCCTGTCGTTCGACGACTACGATGCCACGACCGAAATCACCGGCATCGACCTCAGCGCGCCGATGCTCGACAAGGCCCGTGCCAAAATGGCCAGCGGGCGCTATCCGTGGGTCCGCTCGGTGCAGCAGATGGATGCGCATGCGATGGAATTCGCTGACGCGACGTTCGAATGCGTCGTCGCCCAATTCGTCATCACGCTGGTGGAAAATCCCGAGCAGGTGCTGTCGGAGTGCCATCGCGTGGTGAAGCCGGGCGGTCGCATCATTCTGGTCAACCATCTGTATTCCGAGACCGGCCTGGCCGCCGCGGTCGAGCGCTGGGCGGCGGTAAAGACCCGCGCGATGGGGCTGCGCCCGGAATTTCCCTTCGCGCGGCTGCAGGCGTGGTCGCAGGCCACCTCGCAATCCATCCTGGTCGAGCGGCGCAGACTGGCGCCGTTCGGCATCTACACCCTGGTAACGTTCGAACGCGAGGAACAAGCGGCCTAGCGTCACCATGGTGTCATGAGACTCCGCTAGTCGCTCTTTATGGAAACAGACGTGATGAGTGAAGGCAACGAACGACGCTTTCGCACCTTGTTTATCTCCGACGTCCATCTGGGCGCACGGGGATCGCAGGCCGACCGGCTACTGGATTTTCTGCGCACCCACGACGCCGACACCATCTATCTCGTTGGCGACATCGTCGATGGCTGGGCGCTGAAGTCCGGCTGGCACTGGCCGCAATCGCATAATGACTTCGTGCAGAAGATGCTGCGCAAGGCCCGCAAGGGCGCCAAGATCATCTATGTGCCCGGCAATCACGACGAATTCCTGCGCAATTACTACGGCACCCATTTCGGCGGCATCGACGTGGTCGAGACCGCGATTCACACCGGCGTCGACGGCAAGCGCTATCTGGTGATCCACGGCGATATCTTCGATCTCGTGGTGCAGAATGCACGCTGGCTCGCCCATCTCGGCGACAAGGCCTATGATTTCGCGATCCAGATGAACCGGCTGGTCAACGCCTTCCGGCGCTGGTTCGGCGTTCCCTACTGGTCGCTGTCGCAATGGGCCAAGCTGAAGGTCAAGAACGCCGTCAACTTCATCGGCGCGTTCGAGGAGACGCTGGCGACGGAAGCCCGCCGGCAGGGCGCCGACGGCGTGATCTGCGGCCACATCCACACCGCCGCCATCCGCGACAATCACGGCGTCCGCTATATGAATTGCGGCGACTGGGTCGAGAGCTGCACCGCGCTTGCCGAGCATGAAGACGGCCGCTTCGAGATCATCACCTGGACCGATCCGCTGCGGCGCGCCGTGCCGGTGCGTGCGGTCGCCACCAGGGCGGCGTGATGCGCGTCCTCGTCGCCACCGACGCCTGGCACCCGCAAGTCAACGGCGTCGTGCGGACGTTGACGATGATGGCGGAAGCCGCGAAGGGCCTCGGCGTCGAAGTGAGTTTTCTGACGCCAAAATCGTTTCGTACCTTCGCGCTGCCGAGCTACGCCGATTTGCGCGTCGCCTTTCCGGGACGTCGCAAGATTGCGCGGCTGATCGAGGAGGCTCGGCCCGACAACATTCACATCGCCACCGAAGGCCCGATTGGATTTGCCGTGCGGGCCTATTGCCGGCGCCGCCGCATTCCCTTCACCACGAGTTTCCACACCCGCTTTCCGGAATATATTTCGGCGCGGCTGCCGATCCCGGAATCCTGGATCTGGGCGGGGTTGCGTCGCTTCCATGGCGCCAGTTCCGCGGTAATGGCCGCGACGCCGGCGCTGGCCAACGAGTTGCGCGGCCGCGGCTTTCGCAACGTCGTGCTGTGGTCGCGCGGCGTCGATGCCACGCTGTTCCATCCCCGCCCGGTCGATCTCGGATTTCCGAAGCCGATCTTCCTGTCGGTCGGCCGCGTCGCCGTCGAGAAGAATCTCGAAGCCTTCCTCGACCTCGATCTGCCGGGCAGCAAGGTTGTTGTCGGCGACGGCCCGGCGCGAGCCATGCTGGAAGCAAAATATCCCAAGGCGATCTTCCTCGGCGCGCTGCAGGGCGAGGCGCTGGCCGCGGCCTATGCCGGCGCCGACGTCTTCGTGTTTCCCAGCAAGACCGACACCTTCGGGCTGGTGCTGCTCGAAGCATTGGCGAGCGGCGTGCCGGTCGCGGCATTCCCGGTGACGGGACCGCGCGACGTGATCGGCGCCGCCCCGGTCGGCGTCCTCAGCGACGACCTGCGGGAGGCCTGCCTCGGCGCCTTGCAATTGCTGCCGCAGGCCTGCCTGCGGTTTGCCGCTTCTCACACCTGGGAGGCCTCGGCCCGGGCCTTCATCGGCAATATCAGCCGGGTCCGCGCCGAGCCGGGCGGAAATGCCAAACCGTCGCCGGAGCATCCCGCGATCGCGACTTGATCGCCTGCGACGGCGCGCGATACAAAGCGGCATGACACATGCCCCAATGCCGATCTCCGTCGCCGATATCGATGCCGCAGCCGAGGTGATTGCGCCCTATGCGGTGCGGACGCCGTTGCTGACCTCGCCTGCGCTCGATGCGCTGACCGGCGGGCGCATCTTCATCAAGCCCGAAGTGCTGCAGCGGACCGGCTCGTTCAAGTTTCGCGGCGCCTTTAACAAGCTGGCCTCGATCCCGCAGGCCGCGCGCGGCGGCGGCGTGGTGGCGTTCTCGTCTGGCAACCACGCGCAGGGCGTCGCCGCGGCGGCGCAGATCCTGGGCATGCAGGCGACCATCGTGATGCCCGCCGATTCGCCCGCCTCCAAGCGCGAACGAACCCGCGGCTATGGCGCCGAGGTCGTGTTGTACGATCGCTATACCGAGGACCGCGAAGCCATCGCCAGCGCGATCGCTGGCAAGCGCGGCGCGACGCTGGTGCCGCCCTATGACGATCTGTTTGTGATGGCCGGGCAGGGCACCGTCGGCCGCGAGATCGCCGAAGACCTGGCGGTCTTGGGCGTGGCGCCGGATATCGTCTCGGCGCAAGCATCGGGTGGCGGGCTGATCGCCGGCATTGCCCTATCGGTGAAGGCGAAGTTTCCGGAGACGTCGATCATTGTTGCGGAGCCGGCCGGCTTCGACGACCACACGCTGTCGCTGCGTGCCGGCCAGCGCGTGGCGCATCCCAATGATGGCAAGACGTTCTGCGACGCGCTGATGGCCATGATGCCCGGCGAATTGACGTTTGCAGTCAACAGCCAGCTGCTTGCCGGCGGCGTCAGTGCGACGGATGAAGAAGTTGCCAAGGCGATGGCCTTCGCGTTCCGCGATCTCAAGCTGGTGGTCGAGCCCGGCGGCGCGGTGGCGCTGGCGGCCTTGATGACCGGCAAGATCGATGCTCGCGGCAAGGTCGCGGTGATCGTATTATCCGGCGGCAATGTCGATGCGGATCTGTATGCGAATGTGATCAACGCGAATTGGCCAGGCAATTGATCTTCTGGATCTAATTTCGCCGTTAGGCAGCACGGCCGACATGGACGGAGTTGCGCAGGGGGAAGTGCTGCGATTGCCCCGCAACGGACGTGCGGGCAGAGACAGCCCTGCATCGACTTCTTGAGACAGCCGGCCAGAGTTATTGCGGTCTCTTATGGTTTGCTAAGCGGGATAGCTCGGCGAAGTCCCTCAATCAGATTAGCTAGATTCGGGTCGGGTGGCCCGACCGTCGCGAGTTGTTCCGCGTAGCCGAGCGCCGCAGCTGCATCCCCGGCGTTGCGGCTGAACGAGACGAGGGCCTGAAGGACCTCGCGATCGGTCGGATGGTTGCGCAGCGCTTCCTTCAAGACGGTCATCGCTTCCTCATAACGGCCAGCGGAATGCAGCGCGACGGCATAGACGTAGCCATAGCGCGGCTGGTTCGGCTCGAGTTCCCTGGCTTGACGCAACTCGTCGAGCGCACTTTCGGGCCGTTTCAGTCGTGTCAGTACCAGGCCCAGCGCATGGTGGAGGGCTGCGTCGCGCGGTGAGACCGCGAGCGCCGTGTTCAGGACTATTTCGCCTTCACCGTCCCGGCCGCGTTGCCGATAGAGATCTGCGAGGTTGATCGCCGCCGTGGTATGGAGCGGACTGAGCCTGAGGGCAGCCCTGTATTCGTCCTCGGCTTCCTGCATCCTGGCCCGCCGCACAAGAAAATCCCCGAGCGTGGTCCGGGCTTCCGGTCTCATCGCGTTGGCGCGCTGATCGGCGATGAATTCGGCCGCGGCCTTATCAAAGCCTGCACGATCCGGTGGAGGCTGGCTTGCGGAAGCGACGCCCGCGAGCAAAGAAACCGCTCTGATGCGAACGCCCCGGACGGGATCTGACAACAGCGGTGCCACAAGCGACCAGACCGGCTCACCGGGCAAGTTTTGCAGCATGTTAAGGGCGCTGATCCGCACCATTGGATCGGGATCGACGAGCGCCGTGCGGGCCGTCGCGACGGTCTTCGGTGTAGCGCGCGAGGCCAGTTCGTCGAGTGCGCTGGAGCGCGCCACGGCCGGCGCCTGGCGATCTGCCGCCAACACCGAGAGCAGCGCGGCGGCGTCGGCCTGGTCGCTGCGGGCGGCGTGAAATGCCGCACCAAAAGCCTGGAATCCCTTGCGGTCTGGCCCGAACCATCGTTCGACGGCAGCAGCCGACCATTGCGGTGACTTGTCACGGTGGCAGTCGTTGCAGGCGTTCGGCGTTCCCAGCGTGACCGAAAGATCGGGGCGAGGGACCCTGAAGCTGTGATCGTGTCTGGTATCGACCACCATGTATGTTCGGACCGGCATGTGGCAGGAAATGCAAGTCGGCGCCGCGTCGCCCGCGGCGTGACGGCGATGTTTCAAGTCGGAATATTTGTCGGGCGCGTGACATTGCAGACAGACAGCCTCGCCCGACAGCCGAAGCTTTGCGCTGTGCGGATCGTGGCAGTCGCTGCAGGTGACGCCGGCAGCAAACATCTTGCCTTGCTTGAACGGCGTATAATTATACGGCTCCTCGATGTCGCGGATCTGCCCGTCGGCATGATAGGTGCCGCGCGCGAGCGGCTCAACCACGTGGGTTTGCGAGAGCCATTCACCGGGTATCCAGTCCTCATGAGACCCGGCCCGCCGGGCGTGACAGAGGCCACAGGTCTCGACTTCCTTGCGGAGCGTCGCCGGCTCCGCGGAGCGCCGTGCGTTTCCGGTCCGGTGATCGATTGGCCAAGTGATGCCGGATCGCTCGTCAAAACGAACCAGCAGTCCCTTGCTAGGGTCCTGGCGCTGGCGAAATACCCACCGGCTGCTTTGCTCGCGCGCCCAGGCGGCGTGGCGCGAGCCCTGCCCATGACAGGCCTCGCAACCCACGCTGATCTCCGCCCACGTCGTGGCAAAGCGGTCCGTCCGGGCATCGTAATTCTTGCGCAGGCCGGTCGAGTGACATTCCGCGCACATGAAATTCCAGTTCTGGTTCAGCCTGGTCCAATGCAGAACATCGTCGTGCTTGATTTCCTCGGCCGGAGACAGGTGCAACCAGCGTTGTCCACCGCTGTCCTTGGACCGACTGTCCCAAGCGATCGGAAGCGCCTGAATGCGACCGTCAGGGAATTCAACAAGATATTGCTGCAGCGGATCGACGCCAAAGGTGTATTTCGCCTCGAAGATGGCAAGCTTGCCATCGGGGCCGTCGGTCTCGACCAGGAATTTGTTGTCCTTGCGAAAGAAGCGCGAGCGAATTCCGTAGTGGTCGAAGCTTACATCGTTGAAATTTCCGAGCACAGTAGCGTCGGTCGCATGTTGCATCGCCGCCTTATATTGCGATGCATTCCACAGCTTGGCCTCCCCCTGGTGACAGCCAGCGCATGTCTCACTCCCGACGAAGGTCGCGACCGAAGACTCTTTTCGGTTCAAGGCCCATTCGCTGCCGCCGAGGAAATAGAGAACAGCGCAGAAGGCGAACCCAACCGCCGCAATGACTGTCACCGCAGTCCATATCGCGCGCTTCGGCATCAACTCGCCATCTGAGTTCACTGGAGCTCGCGCTGACGCCAATACCACCGGCGACGGCTCTCCAGACGGCCCTCTCTCCGATCCAGATTTAGAGACTGATCTGCGTTTTCTGCGTGCCACGACACCGCCTAGCGCTGAGAACGGAAGGCTATGACCAAGCCGTTCCCACGAAGATCGTCCGTATCATCGGCTAACTCGGCTTCAAGTCAAGCATCGGCGCAGAGCGCTCGCGCCGGATCGTTGACACACGTCAATGTTAGGTCGTTCGGATCGTAGCAGTTTGAGAAAAAATGAAACTGGAGGTACCCAAGATGAAGCTATCAGTCGCATTTTCGGCATTTCTAACGACTGTGGTCGTCACGGGATTTGTAGCAGCGAGCACGGTAGACGCGCATGCAGTAGTATATTGCCAGTACGTTGCATACCCCGTCGGATGCATTGTGAGACCCGGCGTCGTGCTAGGGCCGCGACCGGTGGCGCGCGCTGTCGTCACTCCCGGCGTTGCGGTGCGGCGAACGCCGATGAATCGCGGCGGTCCCGTCAATCGCATTGGCCGTCGCTGATTGCTGATTCCGGTCAGTGTGTCCGTTGCCGAACTGACGAGACGCGCGAATGCGCATACTATTACTGCATATTGCGAAAAAACTTTTTGTTTATCTACATTCTGGAGGTCGCTGATATGAGACGTATTTTTATCACGTCTATCGTCGCGCTGCCCTTGCTCGCGCCATTGGGAATTCCTGCGAATGCGCAGCAAACAAAATCTCCAAGTGTCGTGTATCCGACCGATCGAACCGTGCTCCCGATTCCGGAGCCGCAGTATCCGCACTCCACTGAGTTCGACGCCCGAAATGCAACGCCGCCGCCCCGGTTCGAAGTAAAGCCACCTGCAGCAGCGCCCAACGTTCTCATCGTTCTGATCGACGATATGGGCTTTGGGCAATCCAGTGCTTTCGGCGGTCCGATCAGCATGCCGACGGTAGATCGTCTGGCTGGTGAGGGTCTTCGCTACAACGAGTTTCATACCACGGCGCTCTGTTCGCCGACCCGATCGGCGCTGCTGAGCGGCCGTAACCATCACATGAACAATTTTGGATCGATTGCCGAAACTGCGACGACCTTTCCGGGCCAGACCGGGCAGCGCCCGAACAGCGTAGCCACTGTTGCAGAGATGTTGAGGCTCAATGGCTACAGCACCGCTCATTTCGGAAAAAACCACGAAACCGCGGCATGGGAAGTAAGCCCATCCGGCCCGACCGACCGGTGGCCCACCCGTCAGGGCTTCGACAAGTTTTACGGATTCATGGGCGGCGAGACCAACCAATGGGCGCCGCTGATCTATGACGGAATGACCCAGGTCGAGCCGTCGAAAGATCCCAAGTACAACTTCATGACTGACATGACAAACAAGGCGATCGACTGGATGCAGTACCAGAAGTCGCTGACACCCGATAAGCCGTTCTTCATGTACTTTGCGCCCGGCGCTACCCATGCCCCCCACCACGTGCCGAGGGAATGGATCACCAAGTACAAGGGAAAATTCGACCAGGGCTGGGACAAACTCCGCGAGGAAACGTTGGCCCGTCAGATACGTCTCGGCGTGGTTCCGGCTGGTACCAAGCTCGCTCCCAAACCCGAAGCCATCAAGGATTGGGTGACGTTAAGCCCTGACGAGAAAAAACTCTTCGCGCGCCAGATGGAAGTGTTCGCCGGCTTTGCCGAATATGCCGATACCGAAATCGGACGGCTGGTCAATGCCATCCAGGCGACTGGGCAACTCGATAACACGCTGGTGTTCTACATCCTCGGCGACAACGGCGCGAGTGCGGAAGGCGGCATGAACGGGTTGTTCAACGAGATGACCTATTTCAACGGTGTACAGGAGACGGTCCAAGACATCCTCAAGCACTACGATGAACTCGGCAGCCCGATGACCTACAGCCATTACGCGGCCGGATGGGCGGTCGCTGGTGACACGCCCTTCACATGGACCAAACAGATCGCCTCAAGCTACGGCGGGACCCGCAACGGCATGGTGGTTCATTGGCCGAAGGGAATCGCGGCGAAGGGTGAGGTGCGGTCGCAATGGCATCATGTCATAGACATTGTACCGACCATCCTCGAAGCCGCGAAGCTGCCGGAGCCGAAGAGCGTGAACGGAACGGTGCAAACGCCGATTGAAGGCGTGAGCATGGCCTATAGCTTTGCCAACGCCAGGGAACCGAGCACGCACACTACCCAGTATTTCGAGATTTTCGGCAATCGCGCCATCTACAGCGATGGTTGGCTCGCCGGCACAATCCACCGGGCGGCGTGGGAAACCAAGAATCGCAGGCCGCTCGAGCAAGATGTCTGGGAATTGTACGACACGCGGTCGGACTTCAGCCTTGCGAACGATCTGGCCGCCAGGAATCCCGACAAGCTCAAGGAGCTTCAGGAGCTCTTTCTGAAAGAAGCGGTCAAGTATTCGGTGCTGCCGCTCGACGATAGAACCTTGGAGCGTCTTAATCCGGCTCTTGTCGGACGGCCCGACCTGATGGCCGGCCGCACCTCGCTGACGGTGCACGACGGCATGCTCGGAATGTCCGAGAATGTCTTCATGAATACGAAGAACCGCTCGCACACGATCACCGCCGATGTGGAAATTCCGAAGGCAGGAGCTAGCGGGGCCATCCTTGCGCAGGCCGGCCGGTTCGGCGGCTGGAGCCTTTATATCAAGGACGGCAAGCCGACATACACTTACAATTTCCTCGGTTTGCAGCGATTTACGGTAGCAGCCAAGCAGGCGTTGCCTGCAGGGAAAGCCACGATCCGCTTTGAGTTTGCCTATGACGGCGGCGGCATCGGTAAAGGCGGGATCGGTTCGCTGTTTGTCAACGGCAAGCGTGTCGCCACCGGACGTATCGAACGTACCCAATGCTGTGGATTCTCCGCCGATGAAGGCGCCGATGTTGGCGCCGATGAAGGCACGCCGGTCACCGAAGCCTACAAGGTGCCTTTCAAATTCACCGGCAAGATCAGCCAGGTGACGATCGAGTTGAAGGAAATGAAAAAGGCCGATGGGGAAGAAGCCGTGCGGGCCGGAAAGGAAGCCGTCTTGAAGAAGGGGTTGTCCGATTGATGAGACGCGCAGCGTGCCCTGACCGGATTCTTGGCGCCGCGCATACCTTTTAGAATTGGGAGTTGGCTGGCGTTTGAAAGGCAGGATGGCGATGAAATCGATTGGACTGACATTCTCCGTACTATCGTTGATGGCGCTCTCCGGATTTCCTGTACATGGCCAGCAGTACAAGATGCAAACGCCGGTCCCTCCAGGCGTCGCTATTCCCGACAAAGTGGAAACCCGCCTTGGGACTCTGAGTTTCTTCGGCGGCTTCCCTGACGCGGCGACCGTCGACAAGCTATACGATAATCTCGACTTCCAGCGAGCTGTCCAGGCCTATCTGCTCGCGCTTCCCGTGGTGAATCAGGTCGCCAACCGCGACAACATTCTGCAGCTCGGCCCCGCCAACAGGACTGTGCCGATCTGGGAGAAGCTGGTCGACTCTCGTACCACTGAACTCACTGCCAACAACAACACACCCTATACCTGGTTCTGGCTGAACCTTCGTGACGGGCCTGTTGTCGTCGAAGCGCCCCCCAAGGTGCTCGGGCTGGCTGATGACATTTGGTATAACTGGAATGGTGACATCGGCCTCACCGGTCCGGATCGCGGAGCAGGTGGGAAATATCTCTTCCTGCCGCCGGGCTACAAGGGTGAGGTGCCGAAAGGCTACTTCATCATTCGTCCAAACTCGTTCAGCGTCTGGACGGCATGGCGGACTTTCCTGGTGAATGGCGATCCGAAGCCGGGTGTAGAGGCCGTCAAGAAATTCACGAAGATTTACCCGCTCAAGCAGGCGGCCAATCCGCCAAAGCTGACTTTCATCGATATGTCCGGCAAGCCGTTCAACATGGTCGGACCCGCGGACTATCGGTTCTGGGAGCTTCTCAACAAGGTCGTGCAGGACGAGCCAACTGACAGCGTCGATGCGACGACGCTCGGATTCTGGGCGTCAATCGGTATTGCGAAAGGCAAGCCGTTTGCGCCCGATGACCGCATGAAGAAAATGCTGACGGAAGCCGCAGTCGTTGGCGACGCTACAGCGCGCACCATCATGTACAAGTGGCGCGGGCCAGACGGCTATTATTACCCTGACAGCAAGAGCAATTGGCGGCTTGGCTTCATTGGCGGCTATAAGTTCGCGGAAAAAGGTGCCCGCCAATTGAACGGCTACTCGGGCTTTTTCTTTTACGCCACAGGGGTCACACCAGCGATGGATTCAAGAACCGTTGGTGAAGGATCGCAATACATGGCGGCGTTCGTCGATTCGAAGGGCGATGCGCTTGATGGCGGCAAGTCGTACAAGTTGCATTTGCCGCCGAACATTCCGATCAAGAACTTTTGGTCGGTGATCCTCTACGACAACCAGACCCGGTCGATGATCCAGATCGACCAGCAATTCCCGACAGTCGGCAGCCAGACCGAAGGCCTCAAGGTGAACGCCGACAGTTCGGTTGACGTCTTCTTCGGCCCGACGGCTCCCGCGGGACTGGAAAAGAACTGGGTGCAGACGGCCCCTGGGACGAGCTGGAATACCCTTCTGCGCCTCTATGGGCCGACACAGCCGTGGTTCGACAAGACTTGGCGGCCCGGAGAAATTGAGTTGCAGAAGTAGCTTCGTCTTCGCTGACAAGGGTTAAAAGGTGGCGCTGAAGCAGAGGCCGATCCGATTGATCGCACAGAGTCTGAAAGCAGTTGATTGTGTACCAAAGGGATTAGCTAAGACCGTTAAATCTGAAAGGCGATAACCATGAAACGCGACCTTCTTAGCTGGCCACGGCTGATTGGCGCTGTTGCCGCCGCACTTGCCTTGCTTGCTCCGAAAATGTCTGTCGCCGACGAGAACGGCATTTCGTTCTGGTTGCCGGGGCTGTACGGCAGCCTTGCTGCAACACCGACGACGCCAGGATGGTCCATAGGCGCGATCTACTACCATGCGAGCCTGGATGCATCGGGCGCCACTGCGGCGTCGCGGCAATTCCAGGCCGGACGGCTTTCGCCGAACGTCAATATCAATCTGAATGTGGCATTGGGCGCTCAGGCCGACCTCGTGCTCCTTGCGCCGACCTACACCTTCGCGACCCCGATTCTCGGCGGCCAGTTGTCGGCAACGCTCGCCAGCGTCTACGGCAGGAACGCTGCCAGTCTCTCGGGTACCCTGACGTCTGCCGTTGGCCCCATCGTGACCACGCGAAATGGATTTCTGGAAGACGATCTCACATCCTATGGAGACCTCTTTCCGACCCTGAAGCTGAAATGGAATAACGGCGTTCACAACTATATGGCCTACGCTGCTGGCGGCATACCGGTCGGAGACTACAGTCCCGGCCGTCTCTCCAATATCGGTCTCGGTCACGGTGCGCTCGACCTCGGCGGAGGTTACACCTACTTCAATCCCGCAACCGGGATCGAGTTTTCCGGCGTCGGCGGCTTGACCTACAACTTCAAGAACCCGGATACGCAGTACCAGAGCGGCGTCGATTTCCATTTCGACTGGGGAGCGTCGCAATTTTTGTCGAAGCAGGTCTTCGTCGGCCTCGTCGGCTACGCCTATCAGCAGATTACGGACGACTCAGGACAGCCGGCCATTCTCGGCAGCTTCCGCTCCCGGGTTTTCGGTGTCGGCCCGCAAGTCGGCTATATTTTCCCGATCGCAAGTAATCAAGCGTTTCTCGGACTGAAAGGATATGGCGAGTTTGCCGCCGAAAACCGGCCATCCGGCTGGAACACCTGGCTGACGTTCGCGATCTCGGAGGCCGTCCCCGCCACCACAGTGACGCCGACCAAACATCTGGTGCGGAAGTAGTCCACCGCAGCCCGTGCACTTCCGACCGACTATGAAAAGAACGCGATCTTTTCGGACTGGCTCATGCGGCGGATCGCGGCCAGCGGATCGGCGGCCGGCGCGTTGGGGTTGGAGATCACGCCACTGGCGATCAGCGCCGCACCCAGCGAGGGATGATAGGCAGGCTCGGCCTGAGGCTTTGGCTGAGGCGCGGGCTCCGGGATCGGTTCGGGCGCCGGCGCCAAGGATACGATTGCGGGGATTGGTGTCGGCATGACGGCCGGCAGTCTGGCGGCAACGGCTGTGGGGGGCGCAATTTCCGGCTCGTCGATCTGCAACTCGTCGATCTCCGGAGCATCCATCTCCGGCTCGAGCGTATCGAGCTCCGAGGTTTCCGGCTCGCTCGGGTCCTGCACGGCCATTTCCATCGCTACCCGGTCGAGCACCGCGAGATCATAGGCATCGGCTTCGAGCGCCGTCTCCAACGCCGTCTCGGCTTCGGCGACGGCACTTTCACCGGCCAGTTCTGCCCGCGACGTTTCGGCGATGCTCACGGCTAGCTCGGCCGTCGATTCCGCGATCGGTGCGATGGCGGCCGGGGCCATTTCAACGGCCGGCGCGATCATCCGCTCGACCGCCGGCTCGGGCATGGCCGCCTGCTCGATGACAGACTCCGGCAGCTCCGCGGCTTCGGCGACAAGATCGGGCGCCGGCGCCTTGAACAGCGGGGTGACCGAGGCCCGCGCTTCTTCCGGCGTCGGCATCTCGGCGGCGGGTGGGGTATCGGCTTCTGCGCCCGCGGCCGTCGTGCGGCCGTCAGCGAGCTGTTCGATCGTCTGCATCAAGACGTCGTAGCTCGCCAGCACCGCTTCGCGGCCGTCGTCGCCGGCATTTGGCTGGCCGGCCTCGATCGCCGTAACCTGGGTGTCCAGCAGATCGCAGATCCGCACATCGGCGCCGCATTCGCGCAGCGTCCAGGCGATCTCGCGCACGATGCGCGCGCCGTTGCGGGCGGCCGTCAGCGTGTCGTCGATGTCATGGCGCGGCAGCGACTCGATCGCGGTGGCCTTGGCCTGGCGCAGGGCGGAACGGATGCTGCCCAGCGCCTGGCTCAGGCTGAGGCCGGCGGGCGTCTGCTTCTGCGCCTTGAGGCCGGCCTCGATCCGGGCCACGGCTTCGAGCACCATGCCGGTGTCGGCGTGGCGGTTGCGCTTGGCGTATTCATTGAGAAACCAGCGGCCCCGCGCGGTCTCCATGAAGGCCTCGCGGATCGCATCGTAATCCGCCTCGCCCGGGACGTTGGGTCGGGCGGAAATCGGCGACAGGGCAAATGCTTCTTCGGCCATGGATCAACTCGCGGCGCAGAACTTTACGCGATATGTAACGATCACCACGATCCCTAGCGAATCGCAATGGACTGATGATAGCCGAATCCGCGCCCCCGATCGCTTCGCAAATGGCTGGCCGGCGCTTCGCCACGCGGCTGGCACTGTTCTACGGCGCGGTGTTCGGCTCCGTCGGCACTTACCTGCCATTCTTTCCGGTCTGGTTGAAGGCAGTCGGCATCGATCCGTCCTGGATCGGGCTGATCACCGCGGTGCCCTCCGTGACCCGCTTTACGGTGCTGCCGTTCATCACCGGGCTGGCCGAGCGACATCGCGCGTTGCGCGGCGCCATGATCGGCACGGCATTCCTCACCGCGCTGGGTTTTTCGGTGGTCGGCCTGCTCGAGACGCCGATCCTGATCCTGATCGCCTTTGCGCTCACCGCCTGCGCCTGGACGCCGCTGGTGCCGCTCACCGACGGCTACGCGCTCAAGGGCGTCGCGCGCTATGGCCTGGATTACGGGCCGATGCGTCTGTGGGGCTCGGCGGCCTTCGTGGTCGGCGCGCTGGCCTGCGGCCTGCTGGTCGAGGTGATTGCGGCCAGACATCTGATCTGGATCATCGCCGGCATGGCCATGCTGGGCGCGCTGGCCAGTCTGCGGCTCGAGCCGGTCTCGACACCCGGCCCGGCGCGAACGGCGGTCTCGTCCAGGTCGCTGCTGCGCGAACGTGGCTTTCTCACCATCATGGCGGCCTCGGCGATGATCCAGGGCAGCCATGCTGCCTATTACACTTTCGCCTCGATCACCTGGCAAAGCACCGGGGTAGGCGGACTGACCATCGCCGGCCTGTGGTCGCTCGGTGTGCTGGCCGAGATCGTGGTGTTCGCGGCCTCGCCGCGCTTTACTTGGGCCCCGCCGCTGCTGGTGGTGCTGGGCGGCCTGTGCGGCCTGATCCGCTGGGTGATCACCGCGCAGCAGCCGGACATCGCAGTGCTCGCGGCCGTTCAGGCGATGCACGGCCTGACCTTCGGGCTGACCCAGGTCGGCATCATGGGGCTCTTGGTGCGGCATGTGCCGGGCCACTTCACCGCCACCGCGCAGGGTTATCTCACCGCCTGCACGGGCATCGTGATGAGTTCGGCGGCGATCGTCTCCGGCCTCATCTATGCGCGCTACGGGCAGGGCGCCTATTACGCGATGGCGGCGCTGGCGCTGGCGGGGGCCGCTGCGATGTGGTTCGGGCGGCACCGCGCCGATGCGCCCTATGTCGCCCGCGATCAGCCCCAGAGTGCAGCGTCGGGCGGATAGACGGTGCTTTCCTCGTAGCGCAGCCCGTCGTCACGGTCGGCGGCGAGTAGCAGCGGACCGTCGAGATCGACGAACCGCGCCTGCGGCGCCAGCAGCATGGCCGGCGCCATCGACAGCGAGGTCGCGACCATGCAACCGACCATGATCTCGAAGCCCAGCGCTTCTGCCGCATCCGCCATCGACAGCGCCTGGGTCAGGCCGCCGGCCTTGTCGAGCTTGATATTGATGGCATCGTAGCGCCCGCGCAGCCCGGCCAGCGACGACAATTCATGCACGCTTTCGTCGGCGCAAACCGCCATCGGCCGGCGAACATGCGCGAGTGCGTCATCCTGTCCGGCCGGCAGCGGCTGCTCGACCAGCGTGACGCCGGCTTCCTCGCAGGCGGCGAGATTGCGTTCGAGGTTCTCCGGGGTCCAGGCCTCGTTGGCATCGACGATCAGCTGGCTCTCGTGCGCTTCGCGACGCACAGCCTTGATGCGGGCGGCATCATCGTCGCTGCCGAGCTTGATCTTGAGCAGCGGGCGATACGCCGCTTTGGCGGTCGCCGCCGCCATCGCGTCGGGGGTGCCGAGCGAAATCGTATAGGCGGAGGTGCAGGGGTGCGGTTCGTTCCGGCCCAGCACGTCCCAAATCCGCCTTCCGGCCGTCTTGGCTTCGAGGTCGAGCAAGGCGCAATCCAGCGCGTTGCGGGCGGCGCCGGCTGGCATGACGGTCTGCATCGCCAGCCGGTCCAGCCCGGCGCCGAACCGGTCCTGCATCGCCAGGATCGCGGCCAGCGTCGCCTCCGGCGTCTCGCCGTAGCGCGCATAGGGCACGCATTCGCCGCGCCCGGTCACATCGCCGCGGCGGATCTCGGCGACCACGGTGACCGCCTCGGTCTTGGCGCCGCGGCTGATGGTGAAGGCACCGGCGATCGGCCAGTGTTCGATCCGGGCGGTGAGAAGGGTGAGGTTCGGCATGTCGATACCAGGCAAGGTGTGGTCTCCGAAGGAGCCCTATCGGATCACCTTTAACGTTAACAAAATAGAACTATCCATTGCGTATAGGTATGTCTGGACCGGCCGTGAACTTGTTTGGGACGCATTATCCGTGTCTGTCAGGGCGGAACCGGCCCCAGCGGCTTGAAAATCGCGGGTGCGGACGAAATCCAGGAGCAAAGTGTGAGCGGCGGGCCGAACCTTGAACAGATCGCCAGGGGCGATGGGCTGGCGCTGTGCGCTTCGGGATCGTGGACGGCGCGGTTCGCGCCGGATCTCGAGCAGATCGTCTCCGACGCCGAAAAGCTCACCGGCAGCCGCCCCAATATCTTCATCGACGTCTCGGAGGTGTCCAAGCTCGACACCTTCGGCGCTTGGCTGATCGAGCGCCTGCGCCGCAGCCTCACCAATGGCGGGGCCGAGGCGGAGATCGCCGGGCTGTCGGCGAACTATTCCAGCCTGGTCGACGAAGTCCGCCGCGTCCAGCCGGCCGGCGCCCCGGAGCCGACGCCGTCGGCGCTGACCGCCATGCTCGACCGCATCGGCCGTGCCGTGTACGGCGTCGGCGCCACGGTGATCGCGCTGGTCGGGATGATCGGCGCGGTGCTGGCTGCGCTGACGCGGGTCACCCTGCATCCGTCGCGGTTCCGCTTCACCTCGATGATCCACCACCTCGAACAGGTGTGCTGGAACGCGGTGCCGATCGTGGTGCTGATCACCTTCCTGATCGGCTGCATCGTCGCGCAGCAGGGCATCTTCCACTTCCGCCAGTTCGGCGCCGACGTGTTCGTCGTCGACATGCTCGGCGTCCTGGTGCTGCGCGAACTCGGCGTGCTGCTGGTGGCCATCATGGTCGCCGGCCGCTCCGGCAGCGCCTACACCGCCGAACTCGGCTCGATGAAAATGCGCGAGGAAATCGATGCGTTGCGCACCATGGGGTTCGATCCGATCGAGGTCCTGATCCTGCCGCGCATGATCGCGCTGGTGATCGGCCTGCCGATCCTGACCTTCCTCGGCGGCATTGCCGCTTTGTACGGCGGCGGGCTGGTGGCGTGGGCCTATGGCGGCGTCGATCCGGAAGCGTTTCTCGCCCGGCTGCGCGATGCGATCTCGATCAACCATTTCACCGTCGGCATGCTGAAGGCGCCGGTGATGGCCGCCGTGATCGGCATCGTCGCCTGCGTCGAGGGTCTCACCGTGCAGGGCAGCGCGGAGTCGCTCGGTCAGCACACCACCTCGTCGGTGGTGAAGGGTATCTTCTTCGTGATCGTGATGGACGGCGTTTTCGCGATCTTCTTTGCCGCGATCGGGATCTGACATGCCGGCTGCGACACACGAACCCATCATTCGCGTCAACGGCCTCACGGTGAAGTTCGGCGAGCGCCGCGTGCTGGATGGCCTCGACCTCGACGTGGCCCGCGGCGAGATCCTCGGCTTCGTCGGCGCCTCCGGCGCCGGCAAGTCGGTCCTGATGCGGACCATCATCGGGTTGGTGCCGAAGCTGTCCGGCCAGATCGACGTGTTCGGCATCGACCTCGACGGCGCCGATACCAAGGAGCGCCGCGGCGTCGAGCGGCGCTGGGGCATCCTGTTCCAGCATGGCGCGCTGTTCTCGTCGCTCAGCGTGCGGCAGAACGTGCAGTTCCCGATCCGCGAATACCTCAAAGTATCGGAGCGCCTGCTCGACGAGATCACCATCGCCAAGCTGGCGATGGTGGGTCTCAAGCCGGAGGTCGCCGACCGGATGCCGTCGGAACTGTCCGGCGGCATGATCAAGCGCGTCGCGCTGGCCCGCGCGCTCGCGCTAGATCCGGAGATCGTGTTCCTCGACGAGCCGACCTCGGGCCTCGATCCGATCGGTGCCGGTGAGTTCGACGAACTGGTGCGGACGCTGCAACGAACTTTGGGCCTGACCGTATTCATGGTAACCCATGATCTGGACAGCCTGCATACCGCTTGCGACCGCATCGCGGTTCTCGGCGACGGCAAGATCATCGCGCACGGCACGATGAACGACATGCTGGCGTCGGAGCATCCCTGGCTGCGTGAATATTTTCACGGCAAGCGCGCACGCGCTGTCCTCGTTTAGTTACTGGAGTTGGTTTGATGGAAACGCGGGCGAACTTCGTCCTGATCGGAACATTCACGCTGGCGGTGATTGCCGCGGCGTTCGGCTTCGTGCTGTGGTTCCAGAATCTGCACTCGACCAAGCTGCGCACCCCGCTGCGGATCGTGTTCGAAGGCGCGGCCTCGGGCCTGCGCAACGGCGGCAGCGTCAATTTCAACGGCATCCGGGTCGGCGAGGTCGTATCGGTCAAGCTGGACAATCCTAGGCGCGTGGTCGCGCTGACGATGGTCGAGAACAACGCCCCGATCCGCAAGGACACGCTGGTCGGCCTGGAATTCCAGGGCCTCACCGGCGTGGCCGCGATCTCGCTGAAGGGCGGCGACGAAGCGGCGCCCGCCGTGCCGACCGACACCGATGGCGTCCGCGTGCTCACGGCGGATCCGGATTCGGTGCAGGACATCTCGCAGGCCATCAAGGCGACGCTGCAGAACGTCAACCGCATGGTCAACGAGAACCAGGAATCGCTGAAGAACTCGCTGCGCAACGTCGAGACCTTCACCGCCACGCTGGCGCGCAACTCCGAAGTGATCGACGGCATCATGCTGAAGATCGACAGCGTGATGGGCAAGACCGACGGCATCATGAGCAAGGCGGACGGCGTCGTCGCGCGCACCGACAACATCCTGCTCGGCCTCGATACGCTGGCCGGCGGCAAGGATGGCGGCCAGCTGACGGCGGCGGTGAAGTCGTTCTACGAGCTGACGGAAAATCTCGACAAGCGCTCCGGCGCGCTGATCCTCGACGGCCGCCGCACGCTCGCCGACATCAGCCGCGCGGTGAACAATCTCGACCGCAATCCGACGCGCCTGCTGTTCGGTGCCAGTACCGGTTCTGGCACCCAGCCTGCGCCGGCCGCGGCGCCGCCGTCGCAGGCGGCTGAACCTGCTCCGCCAAGAAGGCGGCGACAATAATTTGGGGTGACGCATGGATGAGATGGACCGATACACCATCAGTAACGGCCGTGTCACCGCGACCATCAAGGCCAATGGCGCCGAACTCTGCTCACTGAAGAACATCAACGGTTTTGAAGTTCTGTGGCAGGCCGGTCCGGAATGGCCGCGCCACGCGCCGATCCTGTTTCCGATCGTCGGCCGCCTCAACGGCGACGTGCTGCGCCACCGCGGCCAGACCTATGCGATGACCCAGCACGGCTTCGCCCGCGACCAGCGCTTCGCCTGGGCCGGGCAGGGACGTACCTCCTGCTCGCTGGTGCTGCGCGACAACGAGGCCAGCCGCGCCAAATACCCTTTCGCGTTTCAGTTCGACGTCACTTACGCGATCGAGGGCGACTATCTCGTCATCACTTACGCGATCACCAACTCCGGCCACGAGATGATGCCGGCCTCGATCGGCACTCATCCGGCGTTCAACTGGCCGCTGATGGCGGGCGCCGACAAGGAGGATCATTGCATCACCTTCGGCACCGCCGAGCCGGCGCCGATCCGTCGCCTCACGGACGGGCTGCTGCGCGCCAGGTCTGAGCCGACGCCGGTGCAGGGCGGCGCGCTGGCGCTGTCGGAAGCGCTGTTTGCGCAGGACGCGGTGATCATCGACCAGCTTGCCTCGACCTCGCTGAGCTATAGCGGGCCGGGCGGCCCGACCATCCTGATGGACTGGCAGGGTTTCCACGAGCTCGGCATCTGGTCGAAGCCGTCGGGCGCGCCGTTCATCTGCATCGAGCCGTGGCAGGGCTGGGCGAGCCCGGTGGACTTCGACGGCGAGTTCGCCGACAAGCCCGGCGTGATGCACATCGCGGTGGGCCAGACGCGGAATTTCACCCAGCGCATCGGGTTTTTGTAGGCGCGATTGCTTCGGCAATTGGAGCGCGAACGACTCCGCGAGCGCGGATCTTTTCCCATCCCCCTTGCGGGGAGGGTGGCGCGTTGAGATCCACCGGGTCCGGCTTCGCCGGCCCGATGATAAATTCCGCGAACAAACGTGACGGGTGGGGGTAGCCACAAGCTCTGTCGCCCCGTGGCACCCCCACCCCGGCCTCCACTCTCGATGATGCTATTGCATCATCGCTCGTTCGGCCGACCCTCCCCGCGAGGGGGAGGGGGACCATGCGCCGCGGCGCGTTCCATGTTTTCGAATGTCTACGACACAAAAAAGCGGAGGCATCGCTGCCTCCGCTTTTGCATTTGATAGTTGCGCCGAACTTAGCCCAGCCGGCCCGCGGAATGCGCGAGCAGCGTGTAGACGAGCCCGGTTTCCGAGGTCAGGTGGCTGCGCAGCGCCGCCGGGCCGCGTTCGTCGCGGGCGACTTCGTCGAGCAGGCGTTCGAACTCGGTGATGTAGCGGTCCACCGTCTGCTTGAATGGGCGGTCGGCGCGGTACTTGCGGCTGACTTCGTCGAACGCCTTCTGGCCGGCCGGCGTGTAGAGCCGCTTGCTAAACGCCTTGCGCTCACCGCGCTGGTAGCGATCCCACATCTCGGCCGCCAGCGTACGGTCCATCAGCCGGCCGATGTCGAGCGACAATGAATCCAGCGGATTGGCAGAGGCGGCGGGCTGCGGCGCCGGCGCGCGACGCGGCGGCTCGCGGTCTTCCTCGCCATGGTCGGCGCGGCCAAGCAGGTCCGACAGCCAGCCGTCACGGCCCTCGTCGGAGCCTGAGGGGGCGACCGGCGGCGCTTCGGTGCGGCGCGGCGCGGGGCCGCCGATATCCGGCATCGGCAGGCTCGAAGAGCTTCCCATCGCCGGCCGCGGCGCCGGACGCGGGGCCGGCTCGTTGCGGGCCACCGGCTCGCTGCGCGCGTTGGCGATAGCCATCACCGGCTCTTCTTCTCGCATCACGCTGGCCCGATTGGTCTGCACAACATCGGCGCCGCGGCCGTGGCGGGCGACGATCCGGTTCAGTTCGGCCAATGCCTCGATCTGGTCGACTATCACCTTGCGCATCTGCGCGGTGCTTTCGGCGGCCTCCTGCGGCATCTCGAACACGCCGCGGCGCAATTCGCTGCGGGTGTTCTCCAGCTCGTTATGCATTTCGGCGGCCATCGACTTCATGCTCGCCACCATCGAGGCGAACTTGTCGGCCGACTGCTTGAACATCGCATCGGCTTCCTGGGTGCCTTGCTGGTAGATCTCGGCCATCGCCTGCGAGGTCAGGCGACGCTCTTCCTCGGCGGCGCTGCGCACGGCCTCGAACTGGCGGTTGATCGCGGTCGAGCCGGCGCCGGCGGTTTCGGCGACGACGCGGGCGATGTCACGGGCGCGCTCCTCGGCGGCGGCCAGCGATTCATCGAGCAGGCCGGTGAAGCGGGTCAGGCGCTGATCGAGGTCGTTGGTGCGGGCGTCGATGGTGGTGACCAGCGATTCCAGCGCCGCCTTGCGCTCGTTTACCGAGACCGAAGTGGTGCGGTTGCTCTGCTCGACCAGGCTCGAGGCATCGACCAGCGCGCGGCCGTGGCTTTCGAACTCGGTCGACAGCGAACTCAGATCTTCCAGCGCGCGCGAGGTCTTCGCGGTGAAGGTGGTGAGTTGATCGTCCAGCATCTGCGTCGCCACGCCATTGCGCGAGGTGACGTCGTTCATGGTCGAGACGAAGTCGGCGACGCGGGTGACCAGCGCACGCTCCAGCGAGTTGAGGTTGTCGTGCGCGCCGGTCAGGACTTCCTGCAGCAGGATGTTGCCCTCGCGCAGCCGCTCGAACAGCGCAACGGTATCGGTGCGCAGGATCTTGCTGGTTTCCTGCATCTCGGTCACGGCCGCGATCGACACCTGGCGGGACTGCTCGATCGCCGCACGCGAACTGGACTCGAGGTCCTTCAGCGACTTGTTGACGGCGCCGGAGGCCAGTTCGCCGGCAGTGGTGATGCTGCGCGCGACATCCGAGGAGTTCGTCACCATCGATTGCGCAAAGGTGTGGCCGCGGCTCTCGATCGCCTTCAGCGCATCGGCGGTGACGCGATCGATATCGATCGTGAGCTGATTGGCCTTGGAGCCGAGCGCCTCGACCAGCGAGCCGCGCTTGGCATCGACCATCTGCGACAGCCGGTCGGTCTGCTGCTGCACGTAAGAGACGATCTCGTCGGTCTTGCCGGTCATCGTGGTGCCGAAGCTGCCCGAGGCGGCGAACACCGAACGCTCGATCTCCGACGAGGTGGTCTTGATCTTGGTGCTGATCTCGTTGGAAGCGGCGACCAGCGAGGTCTGCGCGGCGAGGGCGCTGGCCTGGATGTTTTCCGTCGTGCTGGCGGTGGTGGCCGAAAGCAGACGCTGCATCTCGGCGGAGATTGCCTTCATCTGTTCGGCGGTATCGGCGGAAGAGGTGGTCAACGAGGATTGCGCGTCGCGGGCGCTGCCGACGATCGAGGCGGCAGCATCCGCGCCTGCGGCGGCGAGGCTGCGCTCGACGTCGATCGCCAGCGACCGGACCTGGGTGGTGGCGTCCGAGGAGGCATTGACCAGCGTGGTCTGCGCTTCGCGGGCACCGGCAACGATGGACTCCGCGGTGGCGTTGCCGGCCGCGGTGAGGCTGCGTTCGACGTCCGCGGCGAGGTTGCGAACGTGGTCGGCGGCTTCGGTGGAGACCTCGGCCAGCACCGACTGCGCTTGGCGGGCGCTGGCGATGATTGCATCGGCGGTGGTGCTGCCGGCGCCGGTCAGGCTGCGCTCGATGTCGGCGGCGAGGTTGCGGACGTGGTTGGTAGCTTCCGACGAGGCGTCGATCAGCGACGTCTGCACATTGCGGGTGCTGGCGAGGATCGACTCCGCGCTGGCGTTGCCGGCAGCGATCAGCGTGCGTTCGACATCGGCGGCCAGTGTCCGGACCTGCTGCGAGGTGTCGGTCGAGGCGGTGACCAGGGTGCTCTGCGCGGCGCGGGCGCCGGCGAGGATGGAGTCGGCGGTCGCGGAGCCGGCGGCGGTCAGGGTGCGCTCGACGTCGGCCGACAGCGACTGGATCTGCTGGGCGACCTCGGTGGTGGTGGCCAGCAGGGTAGACTGCGCGTCGCGGGCGCCGCTGGTGACGGACATCGCGGTGGCGGCGCCGGCCGCGGTCAGGGTGCGCTCGACATCGGCCGACAGCGACTTGATCTGCGCCGACGCCTCGGACGAGGAGTCGATCAGCGTGGCCTGCGCTTCGCGGGCGCTGGACAGGATCGAGCTCGCAGCATTGGCGCTGACGGTCGATAGCGTGGTCTCGACATCGGTCGCCGTCAGGCGGAGCTGGGAGCCTACATCGCCGGCCACCGACAGCAGCGAATCCTGCGCGGCGCGGGTACCGGCCTGGATGGTTTCGCTGGTCGATACCACGAGCTGCGTGAGCGAGCGTTCGGCGCTCTCGACATGGCTCTTGATCCCCGTCGAGAGTTCTTCGGCGCGGGCCATGAGCTGGTCGCTCGCGGTGCGGCCGGAGGTTTCGATGCGTCCGGCGACCGCCTCGATGCGCGAGCCGAGCAGCTCCTCGAACTGGCCGACGCGGGTATCGATCTCGGTGGCGACGACGCCGATCCGGCCCTCGAAGCCGTGGTGGATCGCCTGGAAGCGCGCCGTGACGCTGTCGGTCAGGTGATTGCTGCGATCGTCGATCGTCTCGCTGACGCTGGCGATGCGTCGGTCGATGGCTTCGATCGCCTGCGTGGTGCCTTCGGTCAGGGTCGTGGTGAAGTAGCTGAGACGATCGTCGATCGCATGGATCGCATGCACGGCGCCTTCGGTCAGCGACGACGTCAGATGGGTGAGGCGGGCATCGACGGTGCTGACGGCGTGGTTGGTGCCTTCGGTCAGCGTCGAAGTGAGGTGGGTCAGGCGGGCATCGATCGAATTGACGGCCTGGACCGCGCCATCCGACAGCGACACCGAGAGATTCTCAAGGCGGTTGTCGATGGTCTCGGTCACCGACTGCGCGCGGGCATCGAAGGCCTGTTCGAGGTTCTTGAGGCGGCCATCGACGGTCTCGTCGAAGGTCCGGATCTTGTCGTCGAGCGAGGCGTCGAGCGTGGTGACGCGCGAACCGAACACGGTCTCGAACTCCACGAGGCGGGCATCGAGCGTCGCGGAGAGCGCGCCGCTGTTCGAGGTGACGCGGGTGTCGAAGGTGTCGACATAGGTCTTCAGCGTTTCGTTGATGTCCTGGGTGCGCTGGCCCAGGCGATCGACGACTTCGCCGCCGAAGGTTTTGACGGTGCGGTCGAATTCGGAGATGTGGCGGGTGATCAACGCACCCAGCGTGCCCGAGTCGCGCGAGAACTTCTCGGCGAGTTCGGAGCCCTGGTCGCGCACCAGTCCGTCGAACGCGCTCATCTGCAAAGCCAGCGAGTCGTGCGCGGTTTCGGTCTGGCTGACGACCTTGGCGACCAGCGCGTTGACGGTGACGTCGAGCGCTTCGGAAGCCTTGTCGCCGCTGTTGAGGACCTGGGTCGCCAGCCGGTTGCCGGCCTCGTCGATCTTGCTGACCAGATCGCCGCTGCGCAGCTCCAGTTCCAGTAGCAGCGAGTCGCTCGAATTACGCAGCGAATCGTGCATGAGTTCGGTGCGGTCGGAGACGCGATCGACGATGCCGGTGGAGCGTGCCTCGAAATCGCTGGTGATGCGGTCCAGGCGCTCGTTCAGCATGTCGTGGACGCGATCGGCAAGGTCGACGAATTCGTCGTGGACGTGGCCGGTCTTGAAGTTGAGGCTGGAGGTCAGGCGTTCGCTGGCATCGAGCACGGCGCGCGTGGTTTCCGCGCTGGCTTCCTCGAGCCGGTCGAGGAGGTCGCCGCCGCGCTCGCCGAGCGCCAGGATCATGTTGTCGCCGGCGTGGCTCAGCGCCTGGGTGATGTGGGTGCCGCGCTCTTCCAGCGCGCCGGTGATCGACTTGGCGACCTCATCGACGCGCGAGGCGATGGCGTCCGAGATCAGCGCGATGTCGTGGCGCAGATCGATCTGCACGCCGGAAATCGCCGAGCGCACCTGCTCGGCCTGGCCGACCAGGTTGTCGCGTTGATGCGCGATGTCCTGCAGCAGCGCGCGGATGCGGACTTCATTGTCGGAGTAAGCGCGTTCCAGCGCGGAGACTTCGTTGGTGACAAGCGCTTCGAGTTCGCCGGCGCGCGCGATCGCGCGTTCGACGCCGTCGCCCATGGCGGCTACTTCGCGGCGGATCGCCTGGCCGACGGTGACCATCGAATCGCTGGCGGCCCCTTCGGGTTCGGAGAACCGGATTGCGACCTGCGCCATCGACTGCGCGATCATGCGCAGTTCCTGGCCGCGCCACGCCAGACTGGCGAGGAAGTAGAACAGCAGGACCGGCGCGAAGAACAAGACGGCAAGGCCGGCCAGCGCCAGCGTGCCGCCGGAACCCTGGCCGATGAAGGCCTGCAGCGACGGCAGGAACGCGACGGTGAGCAACCCGGCGCCGGCCACCCAGACGCCGGCAAACAACGTCGCCAGCGTGTAGACGTTGCGGGCGGGGCGGCCCTTCTGGATCGCCTGCAGGATCTGGCCGATGGTCTCGCGATCGTCATTGGCCGGGCGGCGCGAAAACCGCGCCTCGTCGGGCGCGTCGAAACTCGGCCGGTCGGTGATGCGCGGCTCAAAGGCGCTCTCGTCGTAGGCGGAACTGGAAATCGGACTGTCGTGGCGAACCGCCGGAGCATCGCGATCGACCGGCGCGTCGCTGATGTTCAAGGCTTCCTGAATGGCAGACAGCGCAACTTCCGTCGGATCCTTGGCCTTCTTTGTGTTGTTTGCCATCTTCGTCCCACGCCCCTTGTTTACGCATCCGGAACACCGCGCAATTCTCGCTACACAAGGGAACTTGCCCCATGTACCCCGCGAGAGATTGCCGCGAACGGCCGGTCGCTCGGCTTGTCCGCTATTCCCGCAAACATCCTATTGGCTTGGTCGCGCGAATGAAATGGATTCGGTTAAGACATTCTTAATCATCGTTAACAGGACAGACCGGTAACGCATTGCCGCCGCTGGATTAACGCCGATCCAAGCGCAATCGTGGCGAGTTTTCGGCAAAACCGCGTCCAAGCTGCGGCATGTACGTGAAACGTTCCGTTAACCAATTCCGTGGTTCGCTGCCAAAATCGCAGCGCGTGTGCGCCGCGGCGGATCATCCGGGGCATAACATGGCGTTGCACATCGAACAGGTCCAATGGATGCCGTCGCCGCCGCTCGCCCCCGATGATGGTCCGATCGACCTTGCGCACCTGCGCCGCATGACGCTCAGCGACGCCAGCCTCGAGCGCGAAGTGCTGGCGCTGTTCGCCGCGCAGTCCGTCGGCCTGATGCGGGAATTGTCCGGCATGCCCGGCAATGTCGGCGAACTCGCGCACAAGCTCAAAGGTTCGGCGCGCGCAATTGGCGCGTCACGGGTGGCGGACGCCGCCGAGTGGCTGGAAACCGCCGGCCATGATGCCGCGCAGGCGCTGCGGGCGCTGGACGAGGCGGTTTACGAGGCGCGGGCGGCGATCGACGGTATTCTCAAGCGCTCCTGAACGCACAGCAGCTTTTCGCGCAGGCCCGCTGGCGCGATCCGGATCGAGCCGTTATACGACAATCGTATCTTCCTTCCGGCAGCGCGAGCATCATGGCCAAGATAAACTTCATCGACCATTCCGGCGAAACCCGCAGCGTTGACGCCGAAGTCGGCTCCACGGTGATGGAGGTGGCGATCCGCAATTCGATCCCGGGTATCGAAGCCGAATGCGGCGGCGCCTGCGCCTGTGCGACTTGTCACGTCTATGTCGATGAAGCCTGGCGCGAGAAGGTCGGCGCGCCGACGCCGATGGAAGAGGACATGCTGGACTTCGGCTACGACATCAAGCCGAACTCGCGGCTGTCGTGCCAGATCAAGGTCACCGATGCGCTCGATGGCCTCGTCGTCATCACGCCGGAGCGTCAGGCCTAGTTTCATTTGACGGAATGCCGCGGCGATCAGGTCGCCGTGGAATGATGCAGCATCCAGGGTTGGAAACGCGCGATCACCGCATCGGGGATCGGCGTCGGCTGCCGGCTCTCGAGACCGACCATCACGGTGGTCGATGTCGCCGAGGCCACGCATTTGCCTTCCGAGAACACCACTTGCGAAAACGTCGCCGAGGTCCGGCCGAGCTTGCTGACGCCGAGGCCGAGTTCGATCGTGCCCGGCCAGTGCAGTTCCGCACGATAGTGGATGTCCAGCCGGACCAGTACCCAGCTCAACCCCGACGGCATCAGCCCGTGGCGCGGATCCTTTACCAGCATCACCCGGCTGGTCTCGAAGTAGCTGGCATAGACCGCGTTGTTGACGTGCTGGTTGGGATCGAGATCGGCGAAGCGCACATTGTCGCTGAGGCGGTAAGGAAAGTCCTCGAGCAGAGGTTGCGGCGCGCGGGCAGGTGCATTCACGAAAACGTCTCCAGTCTATAGTTCTTCAGATCCCGTTCGAGCGGGGATGAGACCGGATCCGCCGCATGATGTGGCGAAGCCGTGGCATGTCACAATTGGAAATATGCGGTAATCTTGTAAAAGCCATTAAATCCCTCCACCCTGCTACCAGCATTGATAGTGGATGTAACCGCTTGGACGTGGTTACGCTTTCCAAGGGGATGATTATGATACGAGTTCAATCCCGGCTGGCCGTCACGGTCGCTTCCGGTATCGCCGTTCTGGCCACCCTCGCCAGCCCGTTGAAAGCTGCCGAACCGACCGCTGCGGGTCTCTGGCAGAAGGTCGAAAAAGGCAAGCCGGTGGCATGGTTTCTCATGATCGACCGCGGCGGCGTCTTCGAAGGGGCGATTGCCAAGACGTTTCCGAAGCCCGAAGAGCCCGCCAACCTCACCTGCGTCAAGTGCGTGGACGACCGCAAGGATGCGCCGGTGCTCGGCATCTCCTTCATTCGCGACATGAAGCAGGACGGGCTGAAATACGAGAACGGCAACATTCTCGATCCGCGCGATGGCAAGATCTACAAGGCCAAGATGAGCGTCAGCGAAGATGGCCAGGAGCTGACCGTGCGTGGCTTCTGGGGTATTTCGTTGCTGGGCAAGAACGAGGTCTGGTTTCGGCTGCCCGACACCATGACCGCGCAGCTCGATCCCGCCGTGATTGCAAAATACCTGCCGGCCCAGGCCGCTGCGATGAAGCCGGTCGCTCCGACCAAGCCGACGGTGGCTGTCGTCAAGAAGAACGTGGCGCCCGCTGCCCCGCACTGAGTCCGTTGCCCCCGCTGTGCTAGCCCGCGCCTGCGCCGAAGCCGTAGCCCGGATGCCAATCCGTGGCCGACTCATCCACCATGAAAGCTGTGCCCCGGATTACGTCGCCCCGCCGCAGGGCGGCGGGACTACTTCATCCGGGCTAGGCCTTTAATACTACCGGGTCTGCACCGGCTCGCCGAGCGGCTCGCTGGTGACTTCGGCCTCCGCGCCGAGCCTCAGCACGGCGGCGGCGGCGGGCAAAGCGGCGTCGGCCATGGCCGCGTGGCCTTCGGCGGTCGGATGGATCGCGCCGCCATAGACTGCCGACAGGATGCCCCAGGTGGCGTCGTGGATATCCGCCGGCTGGATCGTCGCCGAGATGCCCTGCGGATATGTCATCGCCGCGAAGTAGCTGTCATTGGCGTCGCGGATCCAGCGGGCGCGCGGCAGATAGGCGCGGAACTGGCTGGCGCCCAGGCCGCACAGCATCGGCTGCGAAGATGCGGCCACGATGTCCGGATCGAAGCTCTGGCCCTTCGGAGAGAAACAGGCGCGGTCGAATTCCGGATCGGTCGATGCGCGGGCGCAGAAACCGTGCGTCGCAAAGGCTTGCTGGTGCGCATCGACATAGGTCATGCGATCGGCTTGCGGGTTGCGGCACAGCACGCCGCCCTGGCACAGCGCAATGGCCTTGAGCTGTGGCAGAAACTCGCTCTCGACGAAATTGGCGACGTTGGCGAGCCGCCGCGGATTGGCATTGAACGCGGGGTGCACGTCGAAGCCGGCAGGGCCGCCGGGGCAGGGCGCCCCATTCGAGAACGTCGGGTTGGCATAGGCCGTGAAGATCACGCGCGACAGGTCGCCGGACAACAGCGGCTTCAGCGCCTCGCGCAGCTTGCCGAATCCGGCCGGCAGTTCGCGCACCAGCGCGCTGCGGGAATCGTCGACCGATCCAAGGATGCCGCCGCGCTTGAACAGTGCGCGCTCGGTATCGTTTTCGACGATGACGTCAGCGACGAGATTGGAGAAGCCAATGTCATTGGCGCCGATCGACAGCAGTACGAGATCGAGCTTGCGGCCGGGCTGGCGTTTCTTAACGGCCGCCATCGCCTCGCGCAATTCCGTCATCTGCGCGGCGACACTGCCCTGGCAATTGGTCGATGTCTTGGTGGTCAGGCATTCCTTGGCCTGCTGCTTGCCGAGCAGCCCTTCGGCAATCGTTGCACCGGAGCAGGCGAGCGGCAGATAGGTCACGGCGATGTGCGGGTATTGCACCGCCATCGCGATCGCGGTGCGGGTCTGGTAGCTGTATAGCGAGCGATGGCACGGCGCGCTCAGCCACTGCGCGCCCTGGGCCTGCCAGGCCTGTAGCGATTCATAGCTTTCACAGGCGCGTCCGCCCTTGAATCCGGCGCGGCTCGGCCGATAATATTGTCCCGTGTCGGAACCGATATAGGAACGGTAGCAGAAGCCTTCGTCCGACAGCGCCACCGGGCGGTCCGGATTGCCTTCGCCGGAGGCGATGGAATCGCCAAGGCCGGCGATCAATACGTCGCGCACCGTGATGTCGGTGGTGACGCGCTGCGGCGCCTCGGCGCCGGAGGTGACATCGACGATCGCCACCGTGCGCTTGCCGTAGACAGCGCGGAAGTTCACCGGCTCGGCGCAGTCGAAATTGGATTGCCGGGGGCCGTCGCCATCATCGAACGTCCAAGCGCACACCGCGCCGACCGGCACTTCGCCGGTGAGCCGCACCGTGACCGGATGCTCGGTCGGCGTCAGGTAGCTTTCCTTGACGCTGTCGCGGGTGCAGGGCTCGCTGAACTTGCCGGCCATGTCGACACACAGCCGACCCACCGTATTGCGCGCCCAGCCGCGGCCGTCGCTCTGGACGCCCAGCGTCTGTTCGGACGCCAGGATGGTCTGGTTGCGCAGCGTGTCGGCGTGGAGCTGGAAATCGCGCTCCTCGCGGAACAGCCGAAAACGATTGCGGACTTCCCAACTGATCTGCATCGAGCCCGTGGTCCCCTGTGCGGCGGCCCATTCGACCGGCAGGGCTGCGCAGGCGGCTAGCAACAGAAGGGAGTGGAGCACGAGACGTCGGATGCGAACAAAGGTCATAACGCGTTTCAACGTCACATATGGGGCGGAAGTAAGAGGCGCTGACCAGTGAGTGATATCGAGCCGGGTTTCAGAGCTGAGCCTGGCGTTTCGTCGGCCGGGTCGGAACCGTGGCCGCTGCCGTGGTGGCGAGCGCTTCGGCCTGTGCGACGGCGCGGCCCCGTTGCCATGGGAGCACGACGTTCAGCCAGAGCTCGCGGGTTCCCATGATGGCGATCGCAACGGCGAACGGAATCATGAAATACAGGATCCGGAACATCACCAGGGTCGCCACCAGTTGTTCCCTGCCGAACTGCGGCAGCGCCACCAGCATCGCGGCGTCGAACACGCCAAGGCTTCCCGGCGCATGGCTGGCAAAGCCGAGCAGGGTGGCCAGGATGAACACCACCGCCAGCGAGACGAAATCGATGCCGGGCTCGTTCGGCATCAGCAGGTACATCGCCAGCGCACAAAATCCGAGATCGACGACGCCGATCAGGATCTGCAGCAGCGTGACCCGCGCCGAGGGCAGCACGACCTTCCAGCCGTTCTGGCCGAGTTCGCGGCGCTGCTTGCCGACCGACAGCCAGACCATGTAGGCGGCGATGCCGGCGAGGCCGGCGGCGCCGATCAGCCGGTTCACGGCATCCGGCAGCATGTTCATCGCCGACGCCGCCGCCGGATGCCAGATCATGCCGATGCCCAGCACGAATGTATTGCCGAGCCAGAACGTCAGGCCGGAGATGAAGCAGATCTTGGCGACGTCGATGGCGCTGAGCCCGTAATCCGAATAGATCCGGAACCGGATTGCGCCGCCGGTAAAGACGGTGGCGCCGAGGTTGTGGCCGATCGTGTAACTGGTGAAGGAGGACAGCGCCGCGATCCGGTAGGGGACGTGATTCTTGCCGAGCGTCCGCAAGGCGAAGAAGTCGTAGAACGTCAGGGTGCCGAAGGCGCCAAGCACGCACAAGGCGGCGAGCGCGATCTGGAGCGGCGGCTTTTCAGCCATCGCCGCCAGGATCACCGCCAAGTCCACGCCCTTCAGCGTGCGTACCAGATGCGTAATCGCCAGGCCGATAATGATGACGCTCGCCACCACACCGAGCCGTTTCCAGCCGATGTGCTGCCTGAAGCCGCGCCCGAACGCGGTCAGCATACGTTGCATTCGTCCTCCCGGCGGAGCGCGAACAGGTGGAAAGCTGATCGGGTCAGAAGATGGCAATGGGCGACCAGTTCACTCATACGCGACGTTCATTCATGTCCGGAAACCCTTACGGCAAAAACGGCGCGTTGTGCAGTCCTTGACAAGCCGGGTTGGTGTCCGCTGCCGCGCCATCTTGCCGCTGCCGGCGATCCGGTTCGTCATATAGGCCCGAAAAGCGCTATTCCCTGCCGCAAATCAAAGCCCGCCAGGAACATCGATCGGTTCCGATCGCACGGACGAACGGCCGCGATCTTTTGTTACGCCTTGCGCAAGGCGAAGTGTGCGCCGCAAAACGCCATCAGGCCGCCGAGTAGCAGAGCAGCGAGACCGGCCACCACGCCCGCAACGGTCGGCACCGGGCTCGGCGCCGAGGCTGCCTGTCCGGCACCGGCAAGGACCAGGACACCGACCGTAATCAGAAACTGGCGCATCCGCGGCGGGATCGCGCCGCCCGCGGCGCTGTGCAGCAGCGTGGCGGTCACGTAGCCACCGACAAAGCCCATCGCGGCGATCAGCCACCAGGCGACCGCGGCGCCGGCCGGCATGAAGTCGCGGGCATCGCTGCGCCACAACCCGCCGAGGTCGAGCCCGAACCGCTGACCCAGCATGTGCACGGCCAGCGCCAGCAGCAGTCCTGACATCATTGCGCCGGCGAGGATCAGGTGGCGCGGAAAGGGGCTGGTCTCGGCCATCGGGGAACCCTGCTGCGGGGCGCGTCGCCTTGCGCGCACGGCCCTCTCCATGGCTTGTAAGGGACGTCGTGGCGCACAGGCAAGCGCCCCCCGGCGGCGACGATAGGACAGGCTCTGTTCAGGACGCTTTTCACGGCAAGGAACGCGCCGGTGGCCGAGGCTGCCGAGCCGGGCCATGCCTATGCCTACAAGGCGTCGCTGATCGGCGCCGCGCATCGCTATGAGCTGACCGCTGACGGGCTGTCGTGGCGCACCGGCCGCCGGACCGGGCTGTGGCGCTATGGCGACATCGCGGAGGTGCGGCTGTCGTACCGGCCGATGGGGATGCAGGTGAAGCGGTTCCGCGCAGACCTGCGCCACGACGATGGCAGCCGGATCGTGATCATGTCGACCTCGAAGCAGACGGTGGCCCTGATGCAACCGCAGGCCGAATACCGCGATTTCATCTTTGAATTGCACCGGCAAATGGCGGCGGCAGCAAGCACGGCGTCGCTGCGCGCCGGACTGCGGCCGGTTCTGTACCGGGCGATCGTGGCTGCGTTGGTGCTGGTCGCTTTGGCCATGGCGGCGTTGCTGGTGCGCGCGCTCGTGACCGGCGAATTCGCGGGCGCGGCGTTCCTCATCGGCTTCTGTATATATGCGGGTTGGCAGCTCCGCGGCGTGCTCCGCCGCAACCGGCCGCGGGACTACACGTTTGCAGATGTGCCTGTTGATCTGCTGCCGTGAGCTGCTATCTGCTGGTTCAAGCGCGTGCGGCCTGGATGTAGTGGGTGAAGTTCGTGGAGCTGTAGCCTGCTTTGAGAGCTGCGACATGCAGGGCAACGTCCGCTGTGAGAAGATGGACGTCATGTTTTGCGAATTCTAGAAGCGCGCAGTCGGTCAACCCAAGCCATTTGAACTCCGGGCGTCTCGCGGCGTCGGCACTGACGATGTACTTTTCTTTGGCGCGCGACAGGAAGATGGAGAATTTATTCAGAATACTGCGCGCGTGTTCATCACCCTCAAAGCTGAGTAGGTTGGAAGCTTCGGAAAGTGCATTTGGGATGACGGCGACTTCAGGGATACTCCGAGATAAATTCCGTCAACAACCTGAAGTCATCGATTGTGTAAGCCCGTGTTCTCTTGTGATTGATCACAGCTTTCTCGTCAGCCAGTCCTACGACAAGCAATACGATCAGGTTTGTATCGATCAGCAGAGTTGAACTCATCTAATCCTCGGAAACGGCCTTCCGCTGCATGGCTTTGACTTCGCCGTTTCGATCGTCAACGACAATCGTGCGATAGGCGCGCTTGTGAAGGGGGGGGCTCCGTAGCAGCAATGGCGAGCAGATTATTGAGTGGGCTTCTAGGGGAATTCCAGGGCCTCGAGAAGCCAAGGGTAATCTTCCAGACGCGCTTCTCGTCGTTGTATTCGACCTCTTCCAGACCGAGGTTTGAGGGATGCTCATCCTCCATCACATCCATTATCCAGGTCTTGGCGGCCCTGACGGCCTCTTTCACATCCATGACGCTCTCCGGAACCGAGCTATTTAAGACTTACAATAGCTCACCTGTAAAAGACGGGAAGTCTATTTTCCCTGTTGTTTAGTGCCGTCAGGCCGCCCCGCGTCCGACGCCTTCATACACAAACCCCGCCGCCGCCATTTCCTCCGGCCGGTACACATTGCGCAGGTCGACGATGACAGGCTGCTTCATGGTCGCCTTCAGCCGGGGCAGATCGAGCGCGCGGAATTGGACCCATTCGGTGACGATCACCAGCGCGTCGGCACCTTTGGCGCAGTCATAGGCGTCCTCGCAATAGGTGATATCGGGCAACTCGCTTTTCGCCGGCTCCATGCCGACCGGATCGTAGGCGCGCACGTTCGCGCCCATGTCGAGCAGGCCGGTGACCAGCGGGATCGACGGCGCCTCGCGCATGTCGTCGGTGTCCGGCTTGAAGGTGAGACCCAGCACCGCGACGGTCTTGCCGCGCAAATGGCCGCCCAGCGCATGCGAGACTTTTCGCGCCATCGCGCGCTTGCGGTTGTCGTTGACGGATAGCACCGCCTCGACGATGCGCAGCGGCGCGTCATGGTCGAGCGCGATCTTGACCAGCGCGCGGGTATCCTTGGGAAAGCATGAGCCGCCGAACCCCGGGCCGGCATGCAGAAATTTCGAGCCGATGCGATTGTCCATGCCGATGCCGCGGGCGACGTCCTGGACGTCGGCGCCGACCTTTTCTGCGAGATCCGCGATCTCGTTGATGAAGGTGATCTTGGTGGCGAGGAAGGCATTCGCCGCGTATTTTATCAGTTCGGCGGTGCGGCGCGCGGTGTACATCACCGGCGCCTGGTTCAGCGACAGCGGCCGGTAGATCTCGCCAATCGCCTTGCGCGCGCGATCGTCGGAGGTGCCGACGACGATGCGGTCGGGAAACTTGAAGTCGCGGATCGCCGCGCCCTCGCGCAGGAATTCGGGATTGGAGGCGACGGCCACGTCGGCGTCGGGGTTGGCCTCGCGGATCAGCCGCTCGACTTCGTCGCCGGTGCCGACCGGCACGGTGGATTTGGTGATGACCACCGTAAAGCCTCTGACCGCCGCGGCGATTTCCTTGGCTGCCGCGTAGACATAGGACAGATCCGCATGGTCGTCGCCGCGCCGCGACGGGGTGCCGACGGCGATGAACACGGCGTCCGCTTCGGCGACCGGTTTGGTGAGGTCGGTGGTGAAATCGAGCCGGCCGGCCTTCACATTGGCGGCGACCAGCGCATCCAGGCCGGGCTCGAAGATCGGGATCAGGCCGCGATGCAGCGCCTCGATCTTGGAGGCATCCTTGTCGACGCAGGTCACATGATGGCCGAAATCGGCAAAACAGGCGCCAGACACCAGGCCGACATAGCCGGTGCCAATCATCGCGATACGCATAAGAAGACCTGAATCTGGAGGTGTCGGGCAGGGTCGATGCGTCGGGTCTTAGCAGATGCGGAAGTCTGTCACACGACGCTGCATCAAAATAACGGCGGATATCATCAGTGGGCAGGACGTGCTAGAGAGTGGGCCAGACCTCTTTCTGCCCACTCCCGTCTCTTTGAGAATTCCGCGCCATGAAACACGACCAGCTGCTCGGCCAGATTCAGGACTATTGCCGCCAGGTCGATATGGCGGAATCGACGTTTGGCCGCCGCGCCGTCAATGACGGCAAGCTGGTCAACCGGCTGCGCGAGGGCAAGCGCATTACCATCGACACGCTCGACCGTATCCACGCCTTCATTGCCGCCTCGCTGCCGGAAGGTCTGACGCCGCCGCGGCGGCCCGATCTTCCGCTGGAAAGGCGCGATCCGCGCAGCAATTTCCGCTTCTTCGAAAACCGGCAGAAATATCTGCTGTTCGTCCATACCTGCTCGGAAAAGCGGGTGATTGCCGAGCGGGTCGGGCTGGAACTCGGCAATATCCACCCGCGCCCGCCGGCGCTGCGGGTGTTCGATGCCGGCGTCGGCGACGGCACCGTATTGGCACGGGTGATGCGAACCATGCACGGCCGTTTCCCGCACATGCCGTTCTATATCGCCGGCAAGGAATTGAGCCTGGAGGACGTCCGGCTGACGCTGGACAAGGTGCCCGACCGGTTGTTCGAGCATCCCGCCACGGTATTCGTGCTGACCAATATGCATTACGCCGAGGCGCCCTGGCTGACGCCGGCGTCGCCTGCGGCGGCGGCCGGCATGATCTGGCATGAAGTGGCGCTTCGCGGGGCGTCGTCCGGCGAATTCGAGACGCAGATTGCCGAACTCGGCGGGTTTCTGGAGGATAATTGGCGCGCCAGCATCAATCCGCGCTCGGGCATGCCGACCTATGAGCGGCCGGTGGCGCTGGTGGTCTACCGCGAGGATCACCGCTTCCTGCTCGATTCGATCATCCCGCGCGCCGGTCGCACCGAGGCGAATTTCGACCTGATCATTGCCTCGCAGCCCTATCGGGCCAAATCATCCGTGACCTTTCGGGCCAAGCGGATCATTGCCCCCCTGGCCCGGGCGTTGCGCGCCGGGGGACGGCTGATCGGCATCCATTCGCATGGGCAGGACCCAGGTATGGAGATCGTGCAAGCCGTCTGGCCCAAAGAAAACCCTTTCGCTGTGAGCCGTCATGAGCTATTGCGCGCAGTGAAATACGAGCTGGGCTCCGCGGGGCGCGATTTGAACTTCAATGCCTATTCCGACCACCGGTCGATTTTTCGCTACGCAATGGAAGCATTGCCGAACGAGGTCACCGGCCTGATCGGAACATCGACGGCTTTTGCAGCATGGAACGCGGCGGTCTACGTGGCCCAGATCGAAGACGACCGCTTGACGGAAGTCACCCAGAGCGGCCGCTACCTCGATGCGACACGAGAGGTTCTGCGCAAGCATAACGGGCTCTGGTTCTACGACGAATCCTACGTCATCTCGCGGCGTCGCGACTGACATTTCTGGACAATTTGACGAAAGGCCGCCGATGCATGGCGGAACAAAGGGGTTAGTTGATGCGCGCGTCTTATCTCTTCACCAGTGAATCCGTCTCCGAAGGTCATCCGGACAAGATTTGCGACCGGATTTCCGACGAAATCGTCGACCTGTTCTTCCGCGAAGGCGCGAAGGCCGGCATGGATCCCTGGGCGATCCGGGCCGCCTGCGAAACGCTGGCCACCACCAACAAGGTCGTGATCGCCGGCGAGACCCGCGGTCCCGCCTCGGTCACCAACGAGCACATCGAGGCCGTGGTGCGCGCCGCGATCAAGGACATCGGCTACGAGCAGGCCGGCTTCCACTGGAAGACCGCCGACATTGAGATCCTGCTGCATCCGCAGTCGGCCGACATCGCGCAGGGCGTCGACGCGCTGCAGCCCGGTACCAACCAGGAAGAGGGCGCCGGCGACCAGGGCATCATGTTCGGCTACGCCACCAACGAGACCGCCGAGCTGATGCCGGCCCCGATCTTCTACGCGCACAAGATCCTGCGCCTGATCTCGGAAGCCCGTCACGCCGGTATCGAGAAGGTGCTCGGCCCGGACTCCAAGAGCCAGGTCACCGTGCAGTACGAGAACGGCAAGCCGGTCGGCGTGCGCGAGATCGTCGTCTCGCACCAGCATTTGGTGGAAGACATGACTTCGAGCCAGGTGCGTGACTGCGTCGAGCCCTACGTCCGCAAGGCGCTGCCGGAAGGCTGGATCTCCGACAAGACGATCTGGCACATCAACCCGACCGGCAAGTTCTTCATCGGCGGTCCCGATGGTGACGCCGGCCTGACCGGTCGCAAGATCATCGTCGATACCTACGGCGGTGCTGCCCCGCACGGCGGCGGCGCGTTCTCCGGCAAGGATTCCACCAAGGTCGATCGCTCGGCCGCCTATGCCGCACGCTACGTCGCCAAGAACATCGTTGCCGCCGGCCTCGCCGACAAGGCGACGCTGCAGCTCGCTTACGCCATCGGCGTGGCGCGTCCGCTGTCGATCTACGTCGATACCCACGGCACCGGCAAGGTCGCCGATGAATTGATCGAAAAGGCCGTCGCCGAATCGATGGACCTGACGCCGCGCGGCATCCGCAAGCACCTCGACCTCAACAAGCCGATCTACGCCCGCACCGCGGCCTATGGCCATTTCGGCCGTACGCCGGATGCGGATGGCGGCTTCTCGTGGGAGAAGACCGACCTTGTCGACAAGCTGAAGGCTGCGGTTTAACGCGACTGCTTCATCATACGCCGATGCGTTAGCGTAACGTTCAGGGTGTTTGGAAGTTGAAGTAAGCTTTGGCGTCACGACCATGTACGACGCGCTCTCCCCCTGTTGCGGGGGAGGGCTGACGCGGACGACCACCGCAACGACCGCAGCGATTTCGGTATCTGCCTCCTCCGCCGAAGGGGAGCGGCCAGACCGCCACGAACTGCCCCAATTCGCTACCTATTGATAAGTCCAGATAACTCCGTTCCAGGAACAGATCACATGACCACCGCGCCCAAGGGTTTCACCGACTACATCGTCAAGGACATCGCGCTCGCGCCGTTCGGCCGCAAGGAAATTTCGATCGCCGAGACCGAGATGCCGGGCCTGATGGCCACCCGCGAGGAGTTCGGCCCGCAGCAGGTGCTGAAGGGCGCCCGCATCGCCGGCTCGCTGCACATGACGATCCAGACCGCCGTGCTGATCGAGACGCTGGCTGCGCTCGGCGCCGACGTGCGCTGGGTATCATGCAATATCTATTCGACGCAGGATCACGCCGCCGCGGCGATCGCCGCCGCCGGCATTCCGGTGTTCGCCATCAAGGGCGAGAGCCTGGAAGATTACTGGGACTACACCGCACGGATGTTCGACTGGCATGGCGGCGGTCATCCCAACATGATCCTCGATGACGGCGGCGACGCCACGATGTACGTCCACCTCGGCCTGCGCGCCGAGAACGGCGACACCGCCTTCCTCGACAAGCCGGAATCGGACGAAGAAGTGATCTTCTTCGCGCTGCTCAAGAAGCAGCTCAAGGAGAAGCCGAAGGGCTACTTCAAGGGCATTGCCGAGAGCATCAAGGGCGTCTCCGAAGAGACCACCACGGGCGTTCATCGCCTGTACGACATGCAGAAGTCCGGCAAGCTGCTGTTCCCGGCCATCAACGTCAATGACAGCGTCACCAAGTCGAAGTTCGACAATCTGTACGGCTGCCGTGAATCGCTGGTCGACGGCATCCGCCGCGGCACCGACGTCATGATGTCCGGCAAGGTTGCGATGGTCGCCGGCTTCGGCGACGTCGGCAAGGGTTCGGCGGCGTCGCTGCGCCAGGCCGGCGCCCGCGTCATGGTGTCCGAAGTCGATCCGATCTGCGCGTTGCAGGCGGCGATGGAAGGCTATCAGGTCGTGACCATGGAAGACGCGGCGCCGATCGCCGACATCTTCGTCACCGCCACCGGCAACAAGGACATCATCACCATCGAGCACATGCGCGCGATGAAGGATCGTGCCATCGTCTGCAACATCGGCCACTTCGACAACGAGATTCAGATCGCGCATCTGAAGAACATGAAGTGGGACAACATCAAGCCGCAGGTCGACGAGATCACCTTCCCGGACGGCAAGCGGATGATCCTTTTGTCGGAAGGCCGCCTGGTGAACCTCGGCAACGCGACCGGCCACCCGTCCTTCGTGATGTCGGCCTCCTTCACCAACCAGACGCTGGCGCAGATCGAACTCTACGCCAACAACAAGGACGGCAAGTACAAGAAGGAAGTCTACGTGCTGCCGAAGGCGCTGGACGAGAAGGTTGCGCGCCTGCATCTCGCCAAGATCGGCGTGAAGCTCTCCGAACTCAGCCCCGAGCAGGCCGCCTATATCGGCGTCAAGCAGCAGGGCCCGTTCAAGACCGACCAGTACCGCTACTGAGTCCAATCGCTTCGGCGATGGATCACTGAACGACAAAGCCCCGGAGCGATCCGGGGCTTTTTGTTGGCTCGTACTATCCCAGAGCTCCCATGTCGTCCCTGCGAACGCAGGGACCCATAGCCTCCGGGTTTCGGCTTCTGCCGAGCTATTGCCGGCTGAGATCGATCAAGGCGACAGCGTGTATGGGTCCCTGCGTTCGCAGGGACGACACGGAGTGTCAGCGCACGATGCGCGGCTTCAACGCGGCCACGGCCTTCGCGGCAGGGGCTACGGACAGCTCCGCGCCCTCAGCCGCATAGGGCGCCAGCACATCCAGCAGATCGCGGCCGCGCGCCGGCGTCGGCGTCACCAGCGCGCGGGTCGCGACCTGGTCGAGATGCGAGTGCATCAGCGCCATGGCGCCGGCGGCGTCGCTGCGCTCCAGCGCGTCGATGATGCCGATATGCTCGTTGACGCCGCATTCCGACGAATGCGGCCGGCTGTACAGCGACAGCGTGAGGCAGCAGCGATAGGCGATCTCGCTGACATAGCGCACCATGACCGGGCTGTTGGTCATGGTCGCCAGCAGCACATGGAATTCGGTGGCCAGGCGAATTGAGACAGCGTCTGGGCCCTCGCGTGCGGCGCTCTCGGCCTCGACATGGGCTTTGAGGCGCGCCACCTGCGCCCTGCTGAGCCGGCCAGCGAGCTGGCGCATCACCAGCCGTTCTAGCTCCATGCGGATGTCGAAGGTGTCGCGGGCGTCCTGCCAGCTCGGCGTCACCACCACGGCGATGCGGTTGCGGCGCAGTTCGACCAGGCCCTCGGAGGCGAGCTGGCCGAGCGCATGGCGGGCGATGGTGCGGCTGACGCCGAAGCGTTCGCCGAGCGCGTCCTCGGGCAGCTTGGCACCGGGCTCGAGCGCCTGTTCGATGATCGCGCGCCGCAGCGCGCGACAGATCGTCCCGACTTTGTCCGATGATTTCAATGGCTTCGCCGTATCCAACGCCATAGGCTCCAAGGTGAGCGCGACAGCCGGCAGGCCGGTGCCCGAATTGCATGCACGTTGTCGAGGCACTGCCCAACAAACTTCCAGCGGTATCAGCGATAATCCGAAACGATCCGGAATTCCAGCGGAAGCAGGCTGGCATCGCAATTGCATGCACTTTAAGCCATGAACAGTATGCAAACTGCCGTGGCGCCTGCCGCGCCCGTCAAATCCGGACCGATCGCCGTCGAACTATCGGCGACTTCCGTGACCTTCGGCCGCGGCCCGACCGCGACCCCGGCGCTGGCCGAAACCAACATGATCATCCCTGACGGCGAGTTCCTCGCGCTGGTCGGGCCGTCCGGCTGCGGCAAGTCGACGATCCTGCGGCTGGTCTCAGGCCTGGTACGGCCGACCTCCGGCGTGGTGATCGTCGGTGGGCGTGAAGTGGCGGCGCGGGCGCTGCGGGTCGGCATGGCATTCCAGAACCCGACCATGCTGCCGTGGCTGACCATCGAGCAGAACATCATGCTGCCGCTGAAGATCGTCGAGCCGTTTCGCTCGCAGTTCAAGAAGCAGCGCAAGCTGGCGTTTCGCGACAAAGCGCATGCGCTGCTGGCGCAGGTCGGGCTCAAGGGCTTCGCCAACAAGTTTCCCTGGCAATTGTCCGGCGGCATGCTGCAGCGGGCCAATCTGTGCCGTGCGCTGATCCACGAGCCGCGCATGCTGCTGCTCGACGAGCCCTTCGGCGCGCTCGACCAGTTCACCAAGGAAGAGCTGTGGACCATCCTGCAGAACCTCTGGCTGGCCCATAAGCCCACCGTATTGCTGGTGACGCATGATTTGCGCGAGGCGGCGTTCCTGGCCAGCCGGATCTGCGTGATGAGCCCGCGGCCGGGGAGGGTGATCGACGACAGCAAGGTCGATTTTGCGCGTCCCCGCACCATCAAGATGACCTTCGAGCCGGACTTCGTGGCGCTGAACCAGCGGCTGCGCGACCTGATCGTCGTCGCTCGCGCCGACCCGGCGGATGAAACCTCGGAGGCGACGTCATGAATCTCGCATTGCGCCAGAAAGTCTCGTCCTTCGCGCTGATCGCGATCTTCTTCATCGGCTGGCAGTTGTTCTGCATGGCCTCGGGCATCTCCGACCTCGTGCTGCCGAAGCCGACCGAGATCGTCACCACGCTGATCGCCAAGTTCCCGATCTTGTGGCCGCACATTCTGCAGACGCTGGGCACCACGATGGCCGGCTTCGTGCTCGGCGTCGGCCTCGGCGTCGCGCTCGGCGCCATCATCGGCGTGTCGAAGGTGGCCTACGACACCGCCTATCCGCTGCTGGTCGGGTTCTCGTCGATCCCGAAGGTCGCTGTGGTGCCGATCTTCGTGCTGTGGTTCGGCTCCGGCAGCGTGCCGGCGATCCTCACCGCGCTGTCGATCTGCTTCTTCCCGATCGTCGTCAACATCGCGACGGGGCTTGCTACCACCGAGCCTGAACTGGAAGACGTGTTGAAAGCGCTCGGCGCCAGCAAGCTCGATATCCTGTGGAATGTCGGCCTGCCGCGCACCATGCCGTTCTTCTTCGCCTCCTTGAAGGTCGCGGTCAGCTACGCCTTCGTCGGCGCGGTACTGGCGGAGACCGTGGCCTCCAACCGCGGCATCGGCAATGTGATGATGAGCGCGTCGTCGAACTTCAACGTGCCACTGGTGTTCGCCTGCCTGTTCATTCTCGCGGTGCTCGGCGTCGCGCTCTACGTCGTCTTCTCCCTGATCGAGGCCCGTGTCACCGGCTGGGCCACGCGTAAGAACGATCTCGTCGTCACCTAACTCACCACCACAACCCAGGAGAATGTCATGTTGAAGCGATTGAGTGCGGTTCTGGTCGGCAGCGTTCTGCTCACGAGTGCTGCGTCTGCCCAGGAGACCACGATCAAGTTCACGCTCGGCTGGAAGACCCAGGGCTCTGACGCCGCGTTCTTCTACGCCAAGGACAAGGGCTACTTCAAAGAAGAAGGCCTCAACGTCGTCATCGACCAGGGCGAAGGCTCCGGCGCCACCGTGACCCGCATCATGTCGGGCGCGTGGGACGCCGGCTTCGGCGACGTCAACGCCATCATCCAGAATGCCTCGACGCGGCCGGCCGACGCGCCGGTCATGGTCTACATGATCTGGAACCAGCCTCCCTTCGCGATCGTCGCCAAGAAGACCAGCAACATCAACTCGATCAAGGATTTCGAGGGCCGCACGCTGGGCGGCGCGCAGGGCACCCCGACGACGCGTCTGCTGCCGGTATTCATCCAGAAGAACAGACTGGAGGCCGACAAGATCAAGGTCACTAACATGGCGCCTAACCTGCAGGAGCCGATGCTGATCAAGGGCGACATCGACGCCGCTTTGGTGTTCAACATCACCAGCTACTTCAACCTGGTGCTGAACCGCCAGGATCCCGACAAGGACTTCAAGTGGTTCTCGTTCGGCGACTACGGCATGGACCTGTATTCCAACGGCGTCATCGTGTCGCAGAAGATGATCGCGCAGAATCCGAAGGCCGTCGCTGGCCTGGTGCGCGCCATCAACAAGGGCATGATCGCGGTCGCCAAGGACCAGAACGCGGCGATGGCCTCGGTGGTCGCCTTCGACAATCTGATCGATGCGCCGGTCGAGAAGCGCCGCCTGCAGTACTCGTTCGACAAGCTGATCGTCTCGCCGGAGATGAAGGAAATCGGCGTCGGCGACATCAAGGACGACCGCATGACCCGCGCCATCGGCATGGTGGTCGAAGGCTACGACCTCAAGCGCACGCCGGTGGTCAAGGAAGTGTTTTCGCGCGAATTCCTGCCGCCGCGCGCCGAGCGTGAGCTGACCTACACCGCGAACTGAGACGGCGCTCGGGAATGACCACGCGCCTGCTCGCGACGAATATCTTCACCGGCACCGATCGCGGCGTCGTGTCATCTGCAGCCGTCTGCTACGACGGCGGGATGATTACGGACGTCGCGGCCGATGCCGGGGAGGCGTCGGGCAATACGCTGGTCATTCCGGCGCTGATCAACGCCCACGACCATGCCCGGCCGTCGATCACCTCGTTCGGTGCGTCGGGCATGCCGCTGGAAACCTGGATCGCGCGCTCCGCCTTCGGCACCCCGCCGGATCCCTATCTCGCGGCGGCGGTGTCGCTGGCGCGCTCGGCGCGGGCGGGCTGCGGCGGCGTGATGATCCACTACACGCGGCCGAGCGGCACGATGCCGATCGTCGATGAGGCGGTCGCCATCGCGAAAGCCGCTTCCGATGTCGGCGTGCGGCTGGCTTTCGCGCTGGCAGTGCGGGACCAGAACCCGATCGTCTATGGCGACGAGACCGACGTGCTGGCGACATTGCCGGCAGCGGCGCGAAGCACGATCGAGGAGATGTTCGTCCGGCCCGCTACGAAGCCATCGGACTATATCGAGCGTGTCGAAGCCATCGATGCCGCGATTGCCGGGCCGATGGTCGACGTGCAGTTCGGCCCGGCCGGTGTGCAATGGTGCTCGCGCATGCTGCTGGAGGCGATCGCGGAGCGTTCCGCGGCCACCGGGCGGCGCGTCCACATGCATTTGCTGGAGACCATCTACCAGCGCGCCTGGGCGGATCGCGCCTTTCCGGACGGCATGGTGCGCTATCTGCGCGACATCGGCCTGTTGTCGCCGCGGCTGACGCTGGCGCATGGCATTCACGCCCGGCCCGACGAACTCGACATGATCGCGGAATCCGGCGCGACCCTCGTCACCAATTTTTCGTCCAACCTCCACCTGCGCTCCGGCCGCGCACCTATCGCCGATGCGTATCGTCGCGGCTGCGCCGTCACCTTCGGCATCGACGGCGTGGCGCTCGACGAGGATGACGACGCGATCCGCGAGATGCGATTGGTACGGATGTTCCACGATGGCGAAGGGTTCGAGCGCACCTGGAGCAATGCCGGGTTTCTCGAGCTGGCGGTGCGCAACGGTCGCCGCGCGATCGGCGCGCCGGGCAGCGGCGCGCTGCAGTCGGGCAACGCGGCGGACTTTGTCGTGCTCGACATCGGCCAGCTCGACCGCGACGCCATCCTGCCGGTCGATCCGCTCGCCATGCTGTTTGCGCGCGGCAATACGGGCTGCGTGCGCGACGTCGTGGTCAATGGCTGCGTCATCAGCCGCAACGGCCAGCCGACCGGGGTCGATCTTGACGCGATGGAAACCGAACTGCGAAAGATGTACCGCGCCAATGTGCCGCGTTACCGCGAATTCGAGCAGGCGTGGACGCCGTTCGAAGGCGTGGTATCGCAGTGGTTTCGCAGCCAGGGCTGCTGCTAGATTAGCTTTTTGAGGAGATTCGACATGGCCGACCCGATCGACGAAACCGCGCAGGCCGCCGATATTGTGGAGCGCTATCTCGTGGCGTCGATGATCCCCGACCCGGAGACAGCAGCGACCTTCATGAGTGACGACGTTCGCATCACCTTTACCGGCGGACGGAAAATGTCGCATCCGCGCGAGACCGCGGGCTTCAATGCCAAGCGCTACAAATGGGTGAAGAAGAAGATCGAGCGCAGCGACGTCTCCCCCGGCGTCAGCGAGACCATCGTCTACAATATCGGCACGCTATATGGCGAATGGCCGGACGGCACGCCGTTCGAGGGCAATCGCTACGTCGATCGCTTCGTGGTTCGCGGCGGCAAGATCGTCGAGACCGATGTCTGGAACGACAGCGCCGAACGCATTCTGACCCGTCACGGCATCGACGGCTGACGCTTCACCACCACAGATAGGTTTTTCATGTTGTTCGACTACGTGCTGCGCAATGGGCGCATCGCCGGTGCTGGCGCCGATCCCGTCGATATCGCGGTTGCTGACGGCCGCATTGCCGCGATCGAGGTGCACTCCACGATGGCGGCGCGCGACGCCTCGCGCGACATCGCGCTAAATGGCCGGTTGCTGGTGCCGGGCTTCATCGAGACGCATATCCATCTCGACAAGTCCTGCATCTCGGAGCGCTGTACCTGCCGTACCAATACGGTTTCGGAGGTGATCGCTTCGGTGGCCGCCGCCAAACGCGATTTCACCGAGGAAGACATTTACGAGCGCGGCAGCCGCACTCTGCAGAAGGCGATCGTGCAGGGCACGACGCGGATGCGGACCCATGTCGAGGTCGATCCGCGCATTGGTCTCATGGGCTTTCACGCCGTCGCAAAATTGAAACGCGATTTCGCCTGGGCAATCGATCTCGAACTCTGCGTGTTTCCGCAGGAGGGCCTGCTCAACGATCCCGGCTGCGACGAACTGCTGGTCGAGGCCTGCGAGACCGGCGCCGGTTCGATCGGCGGCGCGCCCTATATCGACAGCGATCCCAACGGCCAGATCGCGCGCATCTTCGAACTCGCCAAGCGCTACAATCTCGACATCGATTTCCATCTCGATTTCGATCTCGATCCCTCCTGGATGCATCTCGACGACGTCTGCCGGCAGGCCGACGCCTATGGCTGGGGCGGCCGCGTCGCGATCGGCCATGTCAGCAAGCTCTCGGCGCTGGCTGCGCCGGCGCTGAAGCAGGTCAGCTTGAAACTGGCGCGCTCCGGCGTCGCTTTGACGGTGCTGCCGGCGACCGATCTCTATCTGATGGGCAGGGGCTCCGACCACCTTGTGCCGCGCGGCGTGGCGCCGGCGCATCTCCTGCTGGCGGACGGCGTGACCTGTTCGATCTCCACCAACAACGTGCTGAACCCGTTCACGCCGTTCGGCGATTGCTCCTTGGTGCGGATGGCCAATCTCTATGCCAACGTCGCGCAGGCCGGCCAGGCGGATGAACTCGCGGCCTGCCTCGACATGGTGACGTCGGGGCCGGCGAAGCTGATGAATTTGACGGACTACGGAATCGTGGTCGGCAATCCGGCTGACATCGTCGTACTGGACTCGATGAGTGCCTCGGCCGCCATAGCCGAACTCGCGCAGCCGCTGATGGCCATGAAAAACGGCCGCATGAGTTTCACGCGGCCGGTGCCGGAAATTTACTGGCCGCAGTAGATCGCTTAGTGCAGCGACGCGCCGGCTTCGCGCTCCCTCTCCCCGTCGGGGAGAGGGCTGGGGTGAGGGGGCGCCGGCCCATCATTGGAAACGAAGAGCCCTCACCCGACCGGCTACGCCGGTCGACCTCTCCCCAACGGGGAGAGGTGAACGGAGTGCTGTCGCTAAAGTAAGTTTATACAGCGTTCTACTTCGCGGCTGTGATCTCGAACTTCAGCGTGCCGATGCCATCGACGCCGCATTCGACCTTGTCGCCGGGCTGCAAGGCGGCGACGCCGGCCGGGGTCCCGGTGAGAATCACGTCGCCGGCGCCGAGTTCGACCTGCAGCGACAGCTTCGCGATGATCTCGGCGATGTTCCAGATCATCTCGGAGAGATCACCCTTCTGCCGCTCGGTGCCGTTCACCGACAGCCAGATCTTGCCCGCGGAGGGATGGCCGACCTTGGCGGCCGGCACCAGCGCGCCTGTGGGCGCCGACATGTCGAACGACTTGCCGATCTCCCAGGGCTGCTCTTTCTTGCGCGAGATGGTCTGCAGGTCGCGGCGGGTGAGATCGACGCTGACGCCGTAGCCCCAGACATGGTCAAGCGCCTTGTCGGCGGAAATGTTGAGCCCGCCGCTCTTCAGCGCGACCACCAGCTCGACCTCGTGCTGCATGTCCTTCGTCAGGGTCGGGTAAGGGATGCTGCTGCCATCCGGCACGACCATGTCGGCATGTTTGGCGAAGAAGAAGGGAGGGTTGCGCTCGTCATTGCCGAGTTCGCGAATGTGCTCGAGATAATTGCGACCGACGCACCAGACGCGGCGGACCGGAAACTTCTTGTCGTCGCCCTGAATGGCGATGGCGGCCTGCGGCGGCGGATCGATCACGAAGGATGTCGTCATGGACGGTCTTTCACAGATTTGAACAGGGGAGTTACGTTACGTCGGCGCGTCGAGCGGGGCCAGCGAACTGGCATCCCGATGCTGCAATCGGAAGAACGAGGCGTAGCGGCCATTCTTCCTCAGCAGATCATCATGCCGGCCGCTCTCGACGATCTCGCCGCCTTCGACCACCAGGATGGCGTCGGCGTGCATGATGGTGTGCAGCCGATGCGCGATCACGATGGTGGTGCGGTTGCGGCAGAGATGCTCGATGGCTTCCTGCACCGACTTCTCCGATTCCGAATCGAGTGCCGCGGTGGCCTCGTCGAGCAGGATGATCGGCGCGTTCTTCACCAGTGCGCGGGCAATGGCAACGCGCTGGCGCTGGCCGCCGGAAAGCTGCGCGCCGTGCTCGCCGACCGGTGTCTGGTAGCCCAGCGGAAAGCCCATGATGAAATCATGCGCGCAGGCGGCCTTGGCCGCGGAGATGATCTCGTCTTCGGTGGCGCCGTCGCGGCCGAACGCGATGTTCTCGTAGATCGTGCCGCGGAACAGATAGACGTCCTGGCCGACATAGGCGGTCTGCTGCCTGAGAGAGCGCCGCGACACCGTGGAGATCGACTGGCCGTCGATGGTGATGTCGCCCTCGTTGAGGTCGTAGAGCCGCAGCACCAGCGCCAGCACGGTCGACTTGCCGCCGCCGGAGGGGCCGACCAGCGCCGTGACGCGGCCGGGCTCGGCGACGAAGCTCATGCGGTTGAGCACGATCTCGTTGGGACGATAGCGGAAGGTGACGTCGTGCAGCTCGACGCGGGCCTCGTTGAGCTTCAGCGCCGGCTTGTGGTCGTCATTCGGCTCCGAGGCCGGGCTGTCGACGATCTCGAGCAGCATCTGCGCGCCGATCAGGCTGGAATTCAGATCGATGTTGAGCCGCGCCAGCCGCTTGGCCGGCTCGTAAGCGAGCAGGAAGGCGGTGAGGAACGAGAAGAACTGGCCCGGCGTGGCGCCCATCGCCACCACGCGGTAGCCGCCATACATCAGCGATCCCGCAATCGCAAAGCCGCCGAGCGTCTCCATCAGCGGGCTGGAGCGGTTGGAGACCTGCGCCATCTTGTTGGCGTTCTTTTCCACCGCGGTGATGCTGGCTTCCATGCGCTCCTGCATGGTCTGCTCCAGCGTGAACGCCTTGACGGTGCGGATGCCCTGCAGCGATTCCTGCATCGTCTCCATGATGTCGGCGGTCCCGGTGAACTGGGTGCGGGCGAGGCCCTTGATGCGGCGCACCAGCTTGCGCAGGATCAGCATCGCCGGCGGCGCGATCAGGAAGCCGAACAGCGCCATATAGGGATCCTGCATCAGCATCACGCTGACCAGCGCGATCAGCGACAAGAGATCGCGGCCGATGGCATTGATCAGCAGGCTGAGCACCTGCGTCACCGACGCGGCGCCGGCATTGAGCCGGTTGAGGAATTCCGAGGAGTGCCGCTCCGAGAAGAAGCCGATGCTCTCGCTCATCAGCTTGGCGAACAGCCGGCGCTGGTTGTTGGCGAGAATAGCGTTCGAGATTTGCGACAGGATCACGGTATGGCCGTAGGTCGCAGCCCCCTTCAGGATGAAGATCAGCAGCGTGACGCCGGACAGGATCGCGATGCCGCGGACATTCTTGTCGACATAGGCCTGGTTGATGACCTCGCCGAGCAGATAGGCCGCGCCCGCCGTGGTGGCGGCCGAGACGCCCATCAGCGCGAAAGCGAGCAGATAGCGGCGCCAGTAGGCGGTCGCCTGTTCCATGACCAGGCGGCGAATCAGGATCAGCGCGCCATACGGGTCGTCGGTAATTTTCTTGCGAGAGATGGTGGCCATCCGCGTTCCAGCGACGGGCGCGGGCAGGGATTTGCCGGGGCGCCGGAGCAGGCTCTGAAGCAGCCGTCTCATTGCCCGCTAAATCGGTGACTTTCAAGCCGAAACCCGTCGGGGGGACCCGGCGGACGCGGCCAATCAGGCGGATTTCGCCAATCTTTCAACGCCATGGCGGTCCTGGTGGAGCTTTTCCTCCCATGCCAGCGCGTGCCGGGCGATGGTCGCAAGATCGTCGTAGCGCGGCGTCCAGTCCAGCGTGGCGCGGATCCGGCTTGTGTCGGCGATCATGGTGACGATGTCGCCGTCGCGGCGCGGCGCGTATTGCACGGCAAAGTTTCGGCCCGAGGCCCGGCGCACCGCCTCGATCGTTTCCAGCACGGAATGGCCGCGGCCGTAGCCGCAGTTCAGGGTGGTCGAGGGGCCGCCCTGGCGCAGGTAATCCAGCGCCGCGCGATGCGCCTCGACAAGGTCGCTGACATGGATGAAATCGCGGATACAACTGCCGTCCGGGGTCGGGTAATCGGTGCCGAACACGTCGATCTTGCTGCGCTGGCCGGTGGCGGCCTCGACCGCCATCTTCAGCAGATGCGTGGCGCCAACGGTGGCCAGCCCGGTGCGGCCGAGCGGATCGGCACCGGCGACGTTGAAATAGCGCAGCACGACGAAATCCATGCCATAGGCCGGCGCGATGTCGTGCAGCATGATCTCGGTCATCAGCTTGGACGAGCCATAGGGCGACAGCGGCCGGGTCGGCGCATCCTCGGCGACCGGGGTCTTATCGGGGTTGCCATAGACCGCCGCGGTCGAGGAAAAGATGAAGCGGCGCACGCCGGTCTTGACGGCGACGTTGAGCAAATTGCGCGTCGTCATGGTGTTGTTGCGGTAATAGCTGAGCGGATCGCGCATCGATTCCGGCACCACGATCGAGCCGGCGAAATGGATGATGGCATCGACGCCATGCGCGGCGATCACGCCCTCGACCAGGTTCTCGTCGGCGACGTCACCGATGAACAGCGGCACGCCTTCCGGGAGGTACTGCGAGAAGCCGGTCGACAGATTGTCGATCACGATCACGCTCTCGCCGGCTTCCACCAGCGTGTGAACCATGTGACTTCCGATGTAGCCGGCGCCGCCGGTGACAAGAATGGTCATTGCTCGTTCCCACTTTTCAATGTCGGACGCAGGCTAGCCATTCCCGGGTGAAGAGTGGGTTTCGACGGATGGTAACTGGCGGCTATGCTTAAGGATGGGTATAGCGGGTGCGTCGAAATGGAGTGATGTGTGCCGATCGCGAGCAAAATGGCCGACAGGCTGCAGGTGGTTGTCACCAACCTGCACTGGCGCTATTCCGGCGTGACCGCCACCAACCGGATGGTGGCCCCGCATCTGGCGAGCCTGATCCGCGCCGACTGGCTCGGTTCCGACGCGCCCGAGGGCATTGCGCGGCTAGGCTGGCGCGATCTGCTGCGGCTGTGGCTGCGCCGCCAGCCCTTGATCTGGCACGCAAGGCGCAATGACGAGATGATCGCGGGCGTCCTGTTGAAGGCGCTGGGCTGGCCCTTCAAGCTGCTGTTCACCTCGGCTGCGCAGCGCCATCATAGCTGGATCACGCGCTGGCTGATCCGGCAGATGGACGCCATCATCGCGACATCAGAGATTTCGGCGTCCTATCTGAAGCGGCCGGCGACCGTCATAACCCACGGCGTCGATACGCAGACCTATGCGCCGGCCCCCGACCGCGCTGCGGCCTTTGCACAGGCCGGTCTGCCGGGCCGCTACGCGATCGGCTGCTTCGGCCGCGTTCGCGCGCAGAAGGGCACCGATCTGTTCGTGGACGCGATGTGCCGGCTGTTGCCGCTGTACCCGGATTTCACGGCGGTGATCGTCGGCGAGATCACGCCGGAGCACAGCGGCTTCGCCAATGGTCTGCGGCAGCGCATCGCCGCGGCAGGCCTGCAGTCGCGCATCATCATCCTCGGCGAGTTGCCGATCGCCGACGTCCAGCGCTGGTACCAGCGGCTGACGATCTACGCCTTCACCTCGCGCAACGAAGGCTTTGGCCTGACGCTGATCGAGGCGATGGCCGCTGGCGCCGCGCTGGTGGCGACGCGGGCGGGCGCTGCGGAGATCGTGGTGGAAGACGGCGTCAGCGGCGTGCTGGTGCCGATCGACGATGCCGCAGCACTGGCGCAGGCGATCGAACCCTTGATGCGCGAGCCTGCGGCCGCCGAGGCGATGGGGGCGCGCGCGCGAACGCGCGTTCTGGAGCAGTTCAGCGTCGAGGCGGAAGCAAAGGCGATCGCCGAGGTCTACAAGACGTTGATCTAGGCGCGGTCCGTTCCCCGGACGCGATGCGATACGAAGTATCGCCTCGCAGATCCGGGGCCACGCTTGGCGCGGAAGCAACCGGGATCCCGGATCTGCGCAGCAGCGTGAAGAACGCTGCAGCGCGTCCGGGAAACGAGACGCAGGCTAAACCTTCGCCAGTATCTCCGCGACGAACGCATCCAGATCGCCGCCGGCGAACAGGTAGCCCGGCAGCTTCGCCGCTAAGGCCGCCTCGATGTCCGTGTCGCGGTCGCCTATCACGAAGCTGCCGGCGTGCTGCACCGGCCAGTGCTGCATCAGGTCGAGGATCATGCCCGGGCTCGGCTTGCGCCAGGGGTGGTCTTCGAGATAGCCGGCGACCGAACCGCCGGGATAATGCGGGCAGTAGCGGACGTCGTCGATGCGGGCGCCCTGCGTGAGCAGCTCGGCGCGCATCCAGTCGTGCAGCCTGTGCAGGTCCGCTTCAGTGAACAGGCCGCGCGCGATGCCGGACTGGTTGGTGAACACGAACACATGGTAGCCGGACTCGTTCAGGCGGCGGATCGCCCGGGCCGCATTGGGCATCCAGCGGATCGCTTCCGCCTGGAAGACATGATGGTCGTCGTGATTGATGACGCCGTCGCGGTCGAGGAAGGCGGCGGGTTTGGCTTGACTCATTGCTCGCCCATTCCATTCGGGAAGTCGGCCAGCACGCGCGCGGTGATGTCAGCGACATCGGTCGCCGGAATGTCGCGCATGCAGGCGTGGTTGTTGGCGGTGCAGACCGGGCGGTGGCACGGCTGGCACGGCACGAAGGTTTTGGTCTGGACCGTCGCCGCCAGCGGATTGAGCGGCCCCCAGAGCTGCGGCGAGGTCGGCCCGAAAATGCCGATGGTCGGCGTGCCCAGCGCAGCCGCGATATGCATCAGCCCGGAATCATTGGTGACGGCGACGCCGGCGGCGGCCATCGCCACCACGCCGTTGCGCAGGTCGGTGCCGGTAAGATCGCGCACTTTCGGGCCGCCCGCGGCCGAAATCTCATCGGCCAGGCCTTTTTCGCCGGGGCCGCCGATCACCCAGACGTCGAGCCCGCGTTCGACCAGCAGTTTTGCGGCCTCGGCATAATAGCTCCAGCGCTTGGAGGGGCCGACCGAGCCCGGGCCCAGCGCCACCGCGGGGGCGGTGCCAAGGCCGTGCGCCTCGCGCCAGCGGGCGATCTCCTCGGCCGGCACGCGCAGCTGCGGCACCGGCCATTCCGGTGGCAGCCTGGTGCCTTCCGGCAACGCCAGCGCGCATTTCTTGTCGATCATGCGCGGCAGCTTCTTCTCGCCCCAGCGCCACTGGTTGATCAGCCCGAACCGGACCTCGCCGACAAAGCCGACGCGCTCGGGAATCCCCGCCAGCGCTGGCGCCAGCGCCGATTTCCAGGTCCGCGGCATCACCAGCACGGTGCCGTAGTTTTCCGCGCGCAGCTTCGCCGCCAGTTCCCACTGCTTCGCCAGCGCCAGCCGGCGGCGCGGCAGGTCCCACAACACGCCACGGCGCACGCCGGGCATGTAATCGACCAGCGACTGCACCTGCTTGTTGACGAGAATATCGACCGGCCGGTTCGGCCAGCGCTCCTTGAGCACCCTCACCACCGTATGGCCGCGGACGAAATCGCCGATCCACATATAGGGAATGATCAGGATCGGATTTGTGTCGTCCGGATCCACCCTCACGCCATCATATTGTGAATTCTGATTCATGAAATCAACTGCGCTGTCGCAAATGTTGCCAAAGTCGGTAGCTTTTCCGGTCCCGCAGGACAAGCCACCCGGAGAATGCTTCCCGAAGTGTCGCCTATCGTCACCCCCATGGCCGCCGGGACGTTGCCTGCGGGCCGGTACTGGGGCAAAGGTGGCGGCGCAAAACAGAGGCGGGGATTTCATGCTGCTGGTGACCGGAGGGGCCGGTTTTATCGGATCGAACGTCGTGGCCGCGCTCAATGACGCCGGCCGGGCGGACGTCGCGGTGTGCGATTTTCTCGGCCATGATGGCAAATGGCGCAACCTCGCCAAGCGCCAGCTCGCCGATGTGGTGCCGCCGGGCGAGCTGATGGCCTGGCTGGCCGGCCGCAAGCTTGATGCCGTCATCCACCTCGGCGCCATTTCCGAGACCACCGCCACCGACGGCGACCTCGTCATCGAAACCAACTTCCGCCTCTCGATGCGGTTGCTGGACTGGTGCACGCAGAACGCCGTGCCCTTCATCTACGCCTCCTCGGCATCGACCTATGGCGATGGCGCGCAGGGTTTTCGCGACGACGACAGCGTCGAGGCGCTGAAGGCGCTGCGGCCGATGAACCTGTACGGCTGGAGCAAGCATCTGTTCGACATGGCGATCGCCGAGCGCGCGGCGCGCGGCGAAAAGCTGCCGCCGCAATGGGCCGGGCTGAAATTCTTCAACGTGTTCGGGCCGAACGAGTACCACAAGGGCTCGATGATGTCGGTGCTGACGCGGCGCTTCGATGACATCAAGGCCGGCCGCGGCATCCAATTGTTCAAGTCGCACCGCGACGGCATTGCCGATGGCGACCAGCGCCGCGACTTCATCTCAGTCGAGGACGTCGTCCGCGTCATGATGTGGCTCTTGGCATCGCCGCACATCAGCGGCATCTTCAATGTCGGCACCGGTGAGGCACGCAGCTTCAAGGACCTGATGCAGGCCGCCTATGCCGCGCTCGGTACGGCGCCGCTGATCAGCTACATCGACATGCCCGAGCAGATTCGCGACAGCTACCAGTATTTTACGCAAAGCGAAGGCGACCGGTTGCGCGAGGCCGGCTATAATGGCGGCTTCACGTCGCTGGAGGATGCGGTCGGCGCTTATGTCAGGGGCTATCTCGATCAGCCCGATCGCTTCCGCTGAACGCAACAGGTACCCGTTTGATGTTCGATTTCGACGCCCTGTCGCATGCGATTGCCCGCCAGACCGTCCTGTGCGTCGGCGATCTGATGCTCGACGAATTCGTCTATGGCGAGGTGTCGCGGATTTCGCCGGAAGCGCCCGCACCGGTGATCGCGGTCCAGCGCAGCGAGATCACGATCGGCGGCGCCGGCAATGTCGCGCGCAACATCGCGGCGCTCGGCGCCACCTGCATTTTTGTCGGCCTGATCGGCGACGACGAGGCCGGGCGGGTGCTCACGGACAAGCTCAAGCAGGAGGACCGCATCGAGGCGCTGCTGGTCACCGATCCCTCGCGGCCGACGACGCGAAAAGTGCGCTTCGTGTCGGAGCATTTCTCCACCCATATGCTGCGCGCCGACTGGGAGCAGGCCTCGCCAGCCTCGGCCGCGATCGAGCAGCGGCTGATCGACACCATCCTGCCGCAGCTTGCGCGCGCCGACATCGTGCTGCTGTCGGACTACGCCAAGGGCGTGCTGACCGCGCGGGTGCTGCGCAATGTCATCGACGCGGCCAGGAAGCTCGGCAAGCGCGTCATCGTCGATCCCAAGAGCGCGAATCTGGCGATCTACCGCGGCGCCACGCTGCTGACGCCGAATCGCAAGGAATTTGCCGAAGCCACCCGCAGCCGCGCCGACACCGATGCCGGCATCGCGACCGCCGCGCAGGAGGCGATGATCCTTGCGGATTGCGAGGCGATGCTGATCACCCGCAGCGAGCACGGCATGACCTTGGTGCCGCGCGACGGTGCTGCGATCCACGTGCCCGCATTGCCGGTGAAGGTGCGCGACGTGTCCGGCGCCGGCGACACCGTGGCGGCGATGCTGGCGGTGGCGCTGGCCGCAGGCGCGGATTTCGAGACGGCGTTGCGCGCGGCCACCGCGGCTGCCGCCGTCGCCGTCGGCAAGACGGGCACCGCGGTGGTGACGCCCGGCGAATGGCGCCGCAAGATCCTGCCGCATGCGTTTCTGGCCGCCGAGGAAAAGATCGTCGCCGCCGCCGATCTCGACGCGCAACTGGCGGAATGGCGGGCGCAGCAATTGCGCATCGGTTTCACCAATGGCTGTTTCGACATATTGCATCCCGGCCACGTCAAGGTGCTGACCGCGGCGCGCGCGACCTGCGACCGGCTGATCGTGGGCCTCAACTCCGACGCCTCGGTGAAGCGGCTGAAAGGCCCCGAACGCCCGGTGCAGGACGAGCGCGCCCGCGCCGAAGTTCTGGCGGCGCTGGAGGCGGTCGATCTCGTCGTGATTTTCGAAGACGACACGCCGCTCGCGCTCATTACGCAGATCGCCCCGGCCACCCTGGTCAAGGGCGGCGATTACACCCGCGAGCAGGTGGTCGGCCACGAAGTCGTCGCCGCCAATGGCGGCGAGGTCATCCTGGTCGATATCCTCAAGGGTTTCAGCACGACCTCGCTGGTCGAGCGCGCCCGCGGAGGGCAGCGATGAACGACAATCACTTGTTAGATCGGTTTGCGTCCTGATGTCCCGGATTTTCAACTTCACCTGGCGTAACTGGATCATCGCGCTGCATGACGCGCTGGTCACGGCACTCGCCGTGATCCTCAGCTTCGTGCTGCGCTTCGACGGCGAGAACCTGTGGGACCGGCTGCCATTGCTGCTGACGATCCTGCCGTACTTCCTGATCTTCAGCTTTTTCGTCTGCTACATGTTCAGTCTGACGACAACGAAATGGCGGTTCATTTCGCTGCCGGACCTGTTGAACATCCTTCGCGCGGCTTCCGTGCTGTCGGTGGCGCTCTTGGTGCTCGACTACATTTTCCTGGCGCCGAACGTCTACGGCACCTTCTTCCTCGGCAAGACGACCATCGTCATCTACTGGTTCATCGAGGTCGCCTTTCTCTCGGGGCCGCGGCTGGCCTATCGCTATTTCCGCTACACCCGCACCCGCAATCTGGCGCGGACCATGGACGCGGCGCCGACGCTGCTGATCGGCCGCGCCGCCGATGTCGAAGTGTTTCTGCGCGGCGTCGAGAGCGGCGCGGTGAAGCGACTGTGGCCGGTCGGCATCCTGTCGCCGTCGCCATCGGACCGCGGCCAGACGTTGCGCGGCGTGCCCGTGCTGGGCGGCATCGACGACCTGCCCAACGTGGTCGAAGACTTCAACGGCCGCGACCGGCCCATCGAGCGCGTGGTGATGACGCCGTCGGCGTTCGAGACCGATGCGCAGCCGGAATCGGTGTTGATGCGAGCGCGCAAGCTGGGCCTGATCGTCAGCCGGCTGCCGTCGCTGGAAGAGAGCCGCGACACGCCGCAGCTGGCGCCGGTCGCGGTCGAAGACCTGCTGCTGCGCCCCAGTGTCAAGATCGACTATGCCCGGCTGGAAAACTTCGTGCGCGGCAAGGCGATCGTCGTGACCGGCGGCGGCGGCTCGATCGGCTTTGAAATCTGTGACCGCGTCATCACCTTCGGCGCGGCACGCCTGCTGATCATCGAGAATTCCGAGCCGGCGCTGCACGCCGCCACCGAAAAGCTCGCCGCCAAGGTGACGCATGCGGTGATCGAGGGCCGGATTGCCGATGTCCGCGACCGCGAGCGCATCCACGCGTTGATGCTGGCGTTCAAGCCGGAAGTCGTGTTTCACGCCGCGGCGCTGAAACACGTGCCGATCCTCGAGCGCGACTGGGGCGAGGGCGTCAAGACCAACATCTTCGGCTCGGTCAATGTCGCCGACGCCGCGCTGGCGTCTGGCGCTGATGCCATGGTGATGATCTCGACAGACAAGGCGATCGAGCCGGTGTCGATGCTCGGCCTGACGAAGCGCTTTGCCGAGATGTACTGCCAGGCGCTCGACGGCGATGCCTCCAGCGGCAGCGAAGCCAAGTCGCCGATGCGGCTGATCTCGGTGCGGTTCGGCAATGTGCTGGCGTCCAATGGCTCGGTGGTGCCGAAGTTCAAGGCGCAGATCGAGGCCGGCGGCCCGGTGACCGTCACGCATCCCGACATGGTGCGCTACTTCATGACCATCCGCGAAGCCTGCGACCTCGTGGTGACGGCGGCGACGCACGCCATGAACGCGCAGCATTCGGACGCCTCTGTCTATGTGCTCAGCATGGGGCAACCGGTGAAGATCGTCGATCTCGCCGACCGCATGATCCGGCTGTCCGGCCTGCAGCCGGGCTACGACATCGACATCGTGTTTACCGGCGTGAGGCCGGGCGAACGGCTCAACGAAATTCTATTCGCCAAGCAGGAGCCGACATCGGAAATCGGCATCGCCGGCATTCTGGCGGCGCGGCCGCACGAACTGCCGCTGGATACGCTGAAGACCTGGCTGGCGACGCTGCGCACGGCCATCGACGCCGACCAGCACGAGGCCGCCGTGGCGATCCTCAAGGACGCCGTGCCGGAATATCAGGCGGGGGCGGAGTAGCTGGGTAGCCCGGATGACAATCCGGGGCCGGCCTGTCCGTCGTTGGCGTTTTACCCGGATTGCATCGCCTTACGCTCCGCGTACGCCGATTTCATCCGGTCTATAGGTTAACGTGGCGTCAAAAACGCCCGCAGAACCATAGCAACCGCAATGGCGCCCAGCGCCAGCAGGATCACGTTCGCCATGGTCGACGTGAAAGACACCGAAAACCCCGCCAGCACCGCCAGAGCGATGTTCAGCCCGAACACCGTTCGCACCACCTCGATCACCGCAAAGCCGTTATCCGTCGCGCGCTGATAGAAGTGCGAGCGATGGGCCATCCATACCGCCTCGCGCCTGGCTGCCCGGCGCAACAGCGTCAAGGTCGCGTCGGCAAGATAATACAGCGGCAGCAGGATCGCCGCGACGAGGTGGCCGGCAAAGGCCAGTTCGACGAAGCACCAAGCCAGCAGCAGCCCGATCGGCAGACTGCCGACATCGCCGAGAAAAATCTTCGCCACCGGCCGGTTGAACGGCGCGAAGCCGAGCATGGCCCCGCCAAGCGCGCCCGCCACCAGCGCGGCCGCCGGCGACAGCGCGCCGAACAGGCCGAACAGCGCCAGCGCCGCCGTGACCGGGATCACTTCGGCGGCCGTGATCCAGTCCAGCCCGTCCATGAAGTTGACGAGGTTGACGAACCACAGGCCGGCGACCAGCAGCACGAGGCGTTCCAGCCATAGCGGGCAGGCCGGTACGATCTGCAGACCGGTGGGCAGGGCGTAGAGTACCGCGCCGACCGCCGCGGCCTGCAGCAGCAGTCGCGGCGCCACCGGAATTGGCCGGATATCGTCGATCGCGCCGATGACCGCCATCAGCACCGTGGCGGCAAACAGAACGCCCAGCGACGGCAGCGCCTCAGGCAAGGCCATGGCGATGGTTGAGCCGGCCACGGCCAGCGCCGCGGCGATCACGGCCACGCCGCCGCCCTGCGGGGTCGGGATCCTGTGCGAAGAACGCGCATTCGGCCGGGCCAGCGCATAGCGCGCCAGCAGCGGGCGGATCGCGATCAGGATCACCGCCGACAGCAGGGCCGCAGCGACCACGGCGCCCGCAAGCGCGATCATGACAAGTGAAGACATCGGGACATACACAGGCGAAGAATGAGATGGATCGGCAGGCTGCCGCTGTTCTATCGCGTTTTGCCGGGATAGCCACTGCCCGGGAGCCGCCTTGGGGCCGTCGCATTGCCAACATCTCCGCCGGCTACCTCTTGCAGTGTCGCCGATCGCGGCTAGAAGGACGGGGGGCCGTTCTGCCGACCGTTGCCGGTCGAGGCGCATTCTCTGGAGAATCGATGTCGGACTCATCCATCCTCGTCACCGGTGCCGCGGGCTTCATCGGCTTCCACGTCGCCCGCCAGTTGCTGGCGGAGGGGCATCGCATCGTCGGGCTCGACAGCCTCAATGATTATTACGATCCGGCGCTGAAGCTGGCGCGGCTCAAGCTGCTGCAGGACCATTCGCAGTTCGAATTCATCAAGGCCAACCTCGCCGACCGCCCGGCGATGGCCTCGCTGTTCGCCGAGCGAAAATTCCCGGTGGTGATCCATCTCGCAGCCCAGGCCGGCGTGCGCTATTCGATCGACCAGCCGCATGCCTATGCCGACGCCAACCTCGAAGGCTTCCTGAACGTGCTGGAGGGCTGCCGGCACAATGAATGCCAGCATTTGATCTATGCATCGTCATCGTCGGTGTATGGCGCCAACAAGAAGAAACCGTTTGCGGTCACCGACCGCGTCGACAACCCGATCAGCCTGTACGCCGCGACCAAGAAGGCCAACGAACTGATGGCGCATTCCTACAGCCATCTGTACCGGCTGCCGACCACGGGCTTGCGCTTCTTCACGGTGTACGGCCCGTGGGGCCGGCCGGACATGGCGATCTTTCTGTTCACCAAGGCGATCCTCGACGGCGTGCCGATAAAACTGTTCAACCACGGCCACATGCGCCGCGATTTCACTTACGTCGATGACGTCGCCGCGGTGATCGGGCGGTTGATCGGGCATGTGCCGACGGGCAGCGACGATGCCGCGCCGGCGCGGCTCTACAATGTCGGTAACCACAGCCCGGAAGACCTGTTGCATGTCGTCACGGTTCTGGAGAAGCAACTGGGGCGCGAGGCGTTGAAGACCATGCTGCCGATGCAGCCCGGCGACGTGCCCGAGACCTTTGCCGACGTCGACGATCTGATGCGCGACGTCGGCTTCAAGCCGGACACCTCGATCGAGGACGGCATCCGGCATTTCGTGACGTGGTATCGCGGCCATTACGGCATCTAGCAGGGGACTGGTCAGGCCATGAACAAGCGTATCATTCCGTTAATCATGTGCGGCGGCGCCGGCACGCGGTTGTGGCCGTCGTCGCGCGAGGGCCGGCCGAAGCAGTTTCTGCCGCTGTTCGGGCCGCGCTCGACCTTCCAGGACACCATGCGGCGGGTCTCGGACGCGGAGCTGTTCGAGCGGCCGATCGTCATCACCAGCGCCGCCTATCGTTTCATGGTGCGCGAGCAGCTCGCCGAGATCGGGCTGGAGGCCGACGTGCTGCTGGAGCCGATGCGGCGCGATTCCGGTCCGGCGATCGCGGCGGGTGCCGCCTTCGCGCAGACCCGCGACGAGCAGGCTGTGGTGCTGGCGCTGGCCGCCGACCACGTCGTCAAGGATACGCCCGCTTTCGTCGCGGCCTGCCGGCAGGGGCTCGCCGTGGCAGACGAGGGTCATATCGTGACCTTCGGCGTCAAGCCGGAACGGCCCGCCACCGAATACGGCTATATCAGCCCCGGCGCGGCGATCGCCGGCGAGGTCCACAAGGTCGCAAAATTCGTCGAGAAGCCGGATCTGGCGACCGCGACAGAATACATCGCCAGTGGCTATCTGTGGAACAGCGGCAACTTCATGTTTCGCGCCGCGATGCTGCTGGAGGAATACGCCCGCGTCGATGCCGACAGCGTGCAGACAATTACTGAGGCGGTCGCCCGGGCCGGCCGCGATCTCGGCTTCGTCACGCTGGACAATGAGGCGTTCGGCCGAGCCCGGTCGATCTCGATCGACTATGCCGTGATGGAAAAGACGAAGCACGCCGCCGTGGTCCCGGTGTCCTGCGGCTGGTCGGATGTCGGCTCGTGGCTGGCGGTATGGGAATTGTCCGACAAGGACGGCTCGGGCAATGCTGCGCAGGGCACCGCGGTGTTCGAGGATTCGCGCAACTGCAACGTGGCGACCGACGGCGTCGTGGTGGCACTGGAGGGGGTCGATGACCTCGTCGTGGTGGCGACGCAGGATGCCGTGCTGGTATCGCGGCAGAAGGACGCCAACGGCCTGAAGCGGCTGGTGGCCAAGCTGAAGCTCACGGCGCCCAAGGTCACCGAGGATCACCTCAAGGTGCATCGTCCCTGGGGCTCGATCCAGGCGCTGGAAGACGGCGAGCGCTATCAGGTGAAGCGCCTCGTCGTGCGCCCCGGCGAACGATTGTCGCTGCAGATGCACCACCACCGCTCCGAGCACTGGATCGTGGTCCGCGGCACGGCAAAGGTGACGCTCAACGACGCCGAGAAGATCGTGCACGAAAACGAGTCGATCTATATCCCGCTCGGCGCCACGCACCGTCTGGAAAACCCCGGCAAGATCCAGCTCGAGCTGATCGAGGTGCAGACCGGCAGCTATCTCGGCGAGGACGACATTGTGCGTATCGAGGACGACTACAAGCGGGTCTAGTTAGGCGTGGCTGGCAGCAACGGCCGGCAGCCACGTCAGGCGCGATAGCCTTCCGGATTGGTGCGTTGCCAGTTCCAGGCATCGCGGCACATGTCGTCCAGACCGCGCGTGGCCTGCCAGCCCAGAACGTCGGACGCCAGCTTTGGACAGGCGTGATAGCTGGCGATGTCGCCCTCGCGCCGCGGCGCGAACTCCACCGGAATTGCGCGCCCGCTCGCTTTGGCGAAGGCTTCGACCATCTCGAGAACGCTGCTGCCGCGGCCGGTGCCGAGATTGAGTCGGACGAGCTCCTGCGTCTCGAGGCACTGCAGCGCCTGCAAATGTCCTGTTGCCAGGTCCATGACATGGACGTAATCGCGGATGCCGGTGCCGTCCGGCGTGTCGTAGTCGTTTCCGAATATCTTGAGCGACGGGCGGCGCCCGACCGCGACCTGCGCAATGAACGGCATCAAATTGTTGGGCACGCCATTTGGATCTTCGCCGATCAGGCCGCTCTCATGGGCGCCGACCGGATTGAAATAGCGCAGGATTGCGACCCGCAGCGCCGCGGAAGAAGCGGCGATGTCGCCCAACATGTCCTCGGCCATTTTCTTCGTTCGGCCATACGTGTTGAACGGCGCGAGCGGGTGGTCTTCCTGCAGCGGCAGCGATTGCGGTTCGCCGTACACCGTCGCGGATGAGGAAAACACCAGGTTGCGGACATTGGCGATCCGCATGGCTTCGACAAGATGCAAGGTACCGGCGACATTGGTGTCGTAATACAGCGCCGGCTGGCTCGCCGACTCGGCAACCGATTTCAGGCCGGCAAAGTGAATGACGGCGTAACAGCGATGGCCGGTCAGTGCGGCGACCAGCGCCTCGCGGTCCCGCACGTCGCCGGTCACCAGCGCCGGCGTGACGCCGGTGATGCGCCGGATCCGGTTCAGGACCTCGGGATGGCTGTTGCAGAAATTGTCGTAAATGACGACGGCATGGCCATGCCGGATCAATTCCACGCAGGTGTGCGATCCGATGAAACCGGCTCCGCCTGTGATCATCACGGTCATCGCTGCAGTCTAGAGCAAGCCGTCCTCATTGGTACAATTTGAGGATTTTAACCTTACTGTTTGCGGGGCTGAGCTGGTTGTTAGGGGAGCGTCTGCGTGGCTGGCCTCCATTCGGATGGCGGGATCCGCCTGCATCAGCGCGCCGCCAGCAGCCGTTTCTCCCTGTAATTCTTTGAATCAAAACGTGTTTGGATGATTGACGGGCACCATCGCCACATTTGTGGCACCATGCTAGGAGATCCCGTGCGCCGAAGGGCGCTTCTGTTCGGGGTTTGAGCGATGGTTTCCAAGATCGGCGACAAGTTAACGGCTGCGGGTTCACATGGCCTCGATGCGGACCGCGTGCTGCGTGTCGGCGTCGTCGGTGCCGGCGTGATGGGCACCAACCACGGCCGCGTCATGGCCGGGTTGCCGGGCATCGAGCTGGTCGGCATCGTCGATCCCCTTGCCGAGCATCGCGCCCGCGCCGCCAAGATGATCGGCTGCCCGACCTTCACGGATCTCGATCAACTGCTCGAGGCCGGCGTCGATGCGGTGACGATCGCCGCGCCGACCCATCTGCACCATCAGGTGGCGCTGGCCTGCATCGCCCGCGGTATTCATGTGCTGGTCGAAAAGCCGATTGCCTCCACCGTGGCCGAGGGCCGTGAAATCGTCGAGGCCGCCCGCCAGGCCGGCGTGACGTTGATGGTCGGCCATGTCGAGCGCTTCAATCCCGCGGTCGCCGCCGTCAAGCAGGCGATCAAGGGCGAGGACATTCTGTCGATTGCGATTACCCGCGTCGGACCGTTTCCGCCGCGGATGTCGGACGTCGGCGTCGTCATCGATCTTGCCGTGCATGACATCGACCTGATCCGCTGGTTCACCGAATCCGACATCGTCGATGTGCAGTCGCAGCTTGCCTCCGCCATCGCCGAGCGCGAGGACATTGCGCTGCTGCAGTTCCGCACCGAGTCCGGCGTGCTGGCGCATATCAACACCAACTGGCTGACGCCATTCAAGGCGCGCACCGTCACCGTGGCGACGCGCGGCAAATATGTCATGGGCGATCTCCTGACCCGTCAGGTTACCGAATGCTTCGGCTTCCAGACCGATGGCTCCTACTCGATGCGGCATCTGCCGGTCGCACAGGACGAGCCGCTGCGTGCCGAATTGACGGCGTTCCTCGGCGCCATCCGTACCGGTGGCGTGCCCGCCGTGACCGGCGAAGAGGGCGTCGCCTCGCTCGAAATCGCGATCCAGTGCCTGGACGCGCCTAAGAAGCCCGCCGCCACCGCGGCCCGCCCGGCGCCTCGCAAGGTCGTCGGCTAGCCATCCCGTCCGGCGCGCCCGCGCGCCGCTGTCCACCGTAAATTTCTGCAGGCCTCCCATGAACCAGCATACCCGCGTCACTCCCGTCCCGTTCATCGACATCGGCGCGCAGCGCCGCCGGCTTGGCCCGGCGATCGACGAGGCGGTGGGTCGCGTCCTGACGCATTGCCAGTTCATCGGCGGCCCGGAAGTCACCCAGCTCGAAGCTGCACTCGCCGCCTATAGCGGCGCCAAGCATGTGATCAGCTGCGCCAGCGGCACCGATGCGCTCTTGATGGTGCTGATGGCCAAGGGGGTGGGCCCCGGCGACGCGGTGTTGTGCCCGTCCTTCACCTATTGCGCCACCGGCGAGGCCGTGGCGCTGACCGGCGCGACGCCGGTCTTCGTCGATGTCGACGAGGCTACCTACAATATCGACATCGCCTCGCTGAAGCGCGCCGTCGTCACCGCCAGACAGCTCGGCCTTAAGCCCAGGGCAATCATTCCCGTCGATCTGTTCGGCCAGCCTGCCGATCACGATGCCGTCGCAGATGTCGCCCGGGCAGAGGGCCTGTTCGTGCTCGACGATGCCGCGCAGGCATTCGGCGCGACCTACAAGGGCAAACGCCTCGGCACGGCGGCGCTCGCCACCGCCACCAGCTTCTTTCCTGCCAAGCCGCTCGGTTGCTATGGCGATGGCGGCGCCATCTTAACCGATGACGATCAGCTGGCCGACGTCCTGCGCAGCATCCGCGTGCACGGTCAGGGCACCGACAAATACGACAATGTCCGCCTCGGCCTCACCGGTCGCCTCGACACCATCCAGGCCGCGGTGCTGCTGGAGAAGCTGAAAATCTTCGACGACGAGATCGCCGCGCGCAACAAGGTGGCCGAGCGCTACGCCCGCAGCCTCGGCAACATCGTCACCGTGCCCCGCGTCACCGAAGGCAACACCTCGATCTGGGCCTGCTACACCATCCGCCTGCCGAAGGGCACCGACCGTGCCGCCTTCGCCGCCGCGCTGCAGGCGCAGGGCGTGCCGTCCGCGATCTATTACGTGAAATCCGTGCACATGCAGACCGCCTATGCCGGCTATCCGGTCGCCGACGGCGGCCTGCCGGTCTGCGAGGCACTGTCGTCGGACGTCATCAGCTTGCCGGTGCACGCCTATCTCGACGAGCCGACCCAGGAGCGGGTCATCAAGGCCGTGCGCGACGCGCTGGCGTAACGCGACCGAGCGTCGCTGCGAGAGTCCCCACCCCGGCCCTCTCCCGCTTGCGGGGGAGGGCCGGGGTGGGGGCCGCCACATACTCAGCAAATTCATTTGGCCTCCGCGCCGCATGCTGTAGAAGCGGCTGATGCTCGGACGTATTTTCACCGTTGGCGGATACACGCTGCTGTCGCGGATCACCGGATTCGCGCGCGATATCCTGCTTGCGGCGATCCTCGGCGCCGGCCCCGTCGCCGACGCCTTCTTCGTGGCGCTGCGGCTGCCGAATCATTTTCGCGCGATCTTTGCCGAAGGCGCCTTCAACGCCGCCTTCGTGCCTGCCTATGCCCACGTCCATGGTGAAGGCGGCCCGGCTTCGGCGCGGTTGTTTGCCAACCGCATCTTCACGTTGCTGTTCGTCTCGCAGGTCGTGCTCCTCGCGATCGCACTGGCATTCATGCCGCAGGCGATGAGCCTTCTCGCGCCGGGCTTTTCCGACGAGCCCGAGCAGCGACGGCTGGCGATCGAACTGACGCGCATCACTTTTCCCTATCTGCTCCTGATCACTTTGGTGACGCTGTATGGCGGCATGCTCAACGTCGTGAACCGCTTCGCCAGTGCCGCCGCCGCCTCGATCTTCCTCAACATTTCGATGATGGCCACGCTGGCGCTCGCCGTGTTCTTTCCGACCGCCGGTCATGCCGCCGCGTGGGGCGTGCTGATCTCCGGCTTTCTGCAGTATTTTCTGCTGGCCGGCGATCTCTCCCGCCATGGCGGCCTGCCGCGCTTCGCACCATTGCGGCTCGATGAAGACGTCCGTGCCTTCTTCCGCGCGCTGGGACCTGCGACCCTGGGCTCGATGGGCACGCAGGTGGCGCTGTTCGCCGACACCATCATCGCCACCTTTCTGCCGGTCGGTGCGCTGTCAGCGCTGTATTATGCCGACCGCCTCAACCAGTTGCCGATCGGCGTGATCGGCATCGCGATCGGCACCGTGCTGCTGCCGGAAATGTCGCGGCGGATCACCTCCGGCGATCATGCCGGTGCGATGGCCTCGCAGCGCCGCGCCTTCGAATTCACGCTGTTGTTCTCGGTGCCGTTCGTCGCCGCCTTCCTGGTGGTGCCCGACGTGATCATGCGGGCGATGTTCGCCCGCGGCGCCTTCACCAAGGCCGATGCGGTGGCGGCCGGCGCCACGCTGGCGGCCTATGCGATTGCGCTGATCCCGTTCGTGCTGATCCGCAGCGCGGTGGCAACGTTCTATGCCCGCAAGGATACCGCGACGCCGGTGAAGGCGTCGCTGACCGGCATTGCCGTCAACGTGCTGTTGAAGATCCTGCTGATGGGATCGCTGGCGCAGGTCGGGCTGGCGCTGGCCACCGCGGTCGGGGCTTGGGTCAACCTGCTGCTGGTGATCGGCTTTGCGGTCCGCGCCGGCTATCTCGAGTTCGATCGCGGCTTCATTGTGTCGCTGGTCAAATTCCTGCTGATCGGCCTCGCGCTGGCGGCTGCGCTGTGGGGGGCCGCGCGATATGCCGCGCTGCAACTCGCTTCCTGGACGACGTTGCGCGACGAGGCGGCGCTCGGCGTGTTGATCACCGTCGCCGTGGTCGTCTATGCCACGCTGGTGCTGCTGCTTTTCGGTCGCAAATGGCTACGGTCGCTGGTGCGAAGCTAGGCCGCAATTGCGCTATGCTGATTTCGGCTGCACAATAGAACAAATCTAAGTGCAGTCGGAGGAAGTATGGCTCCCATCAAGTTCGGCGTCGGCCAAAGCGTGTTGCGCAAGGAAGACGATGCGCTGATCCGCGGCCATGGCCGCTACACCGACGACCATGCGCCGCAGACCCTGCATGCCTTGATGCTGCGCTCGCCGCACGCGCACGCAAGCTTTACGCTCGACGCCACGCGCGCCCGCGCGCTACCCGGCGTCGCCGCGATCCTCACGGCCGACGACGTCAAGGATCTGGGCGGATTGCCGTGCCTGTTCAATCTGCCGGACACGCCCTTCACCGGCCCGGACTATCCGATCCTCGCCGCCCGGGAAGTGCGCCATGTCGGCGACGCCGTGGCCTTTGTGGTCGCCGATACCATCGATCAGGCGCGCGACGCCGTCGAGGCGATCGAGGTCGATTGGACGCCGCTGCCGTCGGTCAACGGTCTCGCCCATGCCGTGAAGAAGGATGCGCCGCAGGTATGGAAAAAACATCCCGGCAATGTGCTGTTCGACGTGCCGATCGGCGACAAGAAGGCCGTCGATGCGGTGTTCGCCAAGGCGCCGCTCACGGCCGAGGTCAGGATCGTCAATCCGCGCGTGATCATCAACTACATGGAGACCCGCGCCGCGGTCTGCGAATATGACGCCAAACGCGATCACATGACGCTGACGATCGGCAGCCAGGGCAGCCATCGGCTGCGCGACATCCTGTGCGATAACATCCTCAAGATCCCGCATGACAAGATGCGGGTGATATGTCCGGATGTCGGCGGCGGTTTCGGCACGCGGCTGTTTCCGTACCGCGAATATGCGCTGGTGGCGGTGGCGGCAAAGAAGCTGCGCAAGAACGTCAAATGGGCCGCGGACCGTGCCGATCATTTCGTCGGCGACGCGCAGGGCCGCGACAACGTCACTTATGCCCGCATGGCGCTGTCCGAGGACGGCAAATTCCTGGCGATGGATGTCGATCTGATGGCCGACATGGGCGCCTATCTCTCGACCTTCGGGCCCTACATCCCGCATGGCGGCGCCGGCATGCTGCCGGGGCTCTATGACATCCAGAAATTCCACTGCCGGGTTCGCACCGTGTTCACCCATTCGGTGCCGGTGGACGCCTATCGCGGCGCCGGGCGGCCCGAGGCGGCCTATGTGGTCGAGCGTCTGGTCGATGCCTGCGCGCGCAAATTGGGCATGACGCCGGATGCGATCCGCCGCAAGAATTTCATTTCGCCCAAGGCGATGCCGTACACGACCGCCACGGGCAAGGTCTACGACTCCGGCGACTTCACCGCGCATATGAAGCGGGCGATGGACGTCGCCAACTGGAAAGAGTTTCCGAAGCGCGCCAAGGCGGCGAAGAAGCTCGGCCTGGTGCGCGGCATCGGCATGGCGACCTATGTTGAGGTCTGCGGCACGATGGGCGACGAGACCGCCAATGTCGCGCTCGACCAAAGCGGTGACATCACCATCCTGATCGGCACGCAATCGACCGGGCAGGGACATCACACCGCTTATGCGCAGATCGTCGCCGAACAATTCGGCGTGCCCCCCGACCGCGTCCATATCATTCAGGGCGATACCGCCAAGGTGGCCACCGGCCTCGGCACCGGCGGCTCGGCCTCGATCCCGACCGGCGGCGTCAGCGTGCAGCGCGCCACGCGCAAACTCGGCGACTATCTCAAGGAACTGGCCGCCGACGTGCTGGAGACCAGCCTCGGGGATATCGAAATTTCCGACGGCACCGCCCGCGTCGCCGGCACCGACCGCGCGATCAGCTTCACCGACCTCGCCAAAAAGGCCGACCCGTCGAAGCTCAATGCCTCCGAAACCTTTTCCAGCGCCGACGGCACCTTTCCGAACGGCACCCATCTGGTCGAGGTCAAGATCGATCCCGCGACTGGCAAGATTGCCATCGTCAATTACGTGATCGTCGATGATTTCGGCGTCACGCTGAACCCTCTGCTCTTGGCCGGGCAGGTTCACGGCGGCACCATGCAGGGGATCGGCCAGGCGCTGATGGAGCAGGCGGTCTATGATCCGAACGACGGGCAGCTGGTCACCGGCAGCTTCATGGATTATGCCCTGCCGCGTGCGGCGGATGGCGCCTCGATCTCGTTCGAGACGCACAACATTCCCTGCACCACCAATCCGCTGGGCGTAAAGGGGGCCGGCGAGGCCGGCGCGATCGGCTCCTGTCCCGCGGTGATGAACGCCATCATCGAGGGCCTGCACCGCGAATACGGCATCTCCCATATCGACATGCCCGCCACGCCGGAACGTGTCTGGATGGCGATCCGCGAGCACGACCGGCTGCATAATCTTTGAAAAGCTCGCCGGGAATAGACGCCCGGCGGCGGTGTTTGGTTGTCAGTTGCGCCTTCGTCTTAATCGAATTCCAATGGGGATAAACGCATGAAACGCTCGATCATCGTTCTCGGGGCTATGTTGCTGGGTGCCAGCGCCGTCATGGCGCAGCAGGATATCGTCAAGGATCGTCAGGCCACGATGAAGGCCAACGGCCGCGCGCTCGGCGGCACGCTCAGCGCCATGGCCAAGGGCGACAAGCCCTACGACCAGGCCGCGGTCGACGCCGCGCTCGTCGTGCTGGACGATACCGCCAAGAAGCTCCCGGCGCTGTTTCCGGAAAGCACCAAGGGCATGAAGGCGGAAGGCGACTACAGCACCTCGCCGAAGCTGTGGGAAGACAAGGCCGGCTTCGACGCCAAGGTCGCGAGCTTCACCAAGGTCGTCACCGAAGCCAAGGCCAAGATCAAGGATCTCGACAGCCTGAAGGCGAATGTCGGCGGCATCGGCAAGGAATGCGGCAGCTGCCACGAGGCGTTCCGGCTGAAGATCTGAGACCGATCTCCATAGACAGACAAACGCAACTGTCGTCCCGGACAAGTTCGCGTTAGCGAACGCAAATCCGGGACCCATGCCCTCCGAAGTCATTCGGCAACAACAGTTTAGTCTCTCTGCTCTCAATCGATGAGATGAAGGCTATGCATCCCGGCTTGCGCTCACAAGCTCGCTTGCCGGGATGACATAGTTATTACTGTTACTTCGTCACCTGGCCGCGGATCTCGCCGCCTTTGTTGGCCTCGGTGTGCACGTTGACGTAGTACTTGCCGGCGACGAGGTCGGCGGCCTGTGCGTCTGTCAGCGTCACGCTGCCTTCGCTCGGGCTGGTGGCGGGCGCGATCGGCACCGCGACGCCGGCGTTCTTGCCGGGCTCGGCGGGGCCATGAAAATGCGCCATCGTCGCCGGACCGGTCAGGCCCGAATAGCTCAGCTTCCAGGTCAGCTTCTTGGTGGCCGGGTCGAAATCGATGTCGGCGGTGCCAGTACCGGTGCTGGTATTGGCCGGCACCTCGCTGGCGCTGTTCAGCGTGGCTTTCATTTTGTCGGCAAAGGCCGGTGCGGATATCGCGATGGTCGTCAGCGCGAGCGTGGCGAACATGGTCTTGGCAATGGACATGGTTTTCTCCCTGTAGATGTCGTTATAGGAACGTCCGCCCTTCGGTTTTATTCCCACGATATAAGAGTCGCGGATCACGATTTCGTTCCGCACATCGCCGCCGCGTTCGGCATAATAGGGAATCGTGATCATGGGGGCGGACCGGTCGTGCTGAAACGGATTTTCGCAGTTGCGGCAGCCGCCATCGCGATCGGCCTTGCGCTGTTCTGGTGGCTGACGATTCCCGCCACCGTCGCCGCCAGCGCGCTGGGGTCGTACACGCCGGATCCCGCCAAGGGCCAGGCCGTGTTCTACGCCGGCGGCTGTGCATCGTGTCACGCCACGCCGGCGCAGCCCGACCGGCTGCGGCTCGGCGGCGGCCTGCCGATCGGCTCGCCATTCGGCACCTTTCACGTGCCGAACATTTCGTCGGATCCGCAAGACGGCATAGGGAACTGGAGCGAGGCGCAGTTCGTGACGGCGATGCAGAAGGGCACCTCGCCGGACGGCGCGCACTACTTCCCGGCGTTTCCCTACGCCGCCTATCAGCACGCCAAAGTCGAGGACATCCGCGACCTGTTTGCCTACCTCAAGACATTGGCCCCGGTCGCCGGCCGTGCGCAGCCGCATACCGTTCCGTTCCCGTTCAACATCCGCCGCAATATCGGCGTCTGGAAGCTGCTGTTCCTCGACGCCGATCGCCGGATTGCGGACGCCGCGCGCAGTCCGCAGTGGAACCGGGGCTCCTATCTGGTCAATGCGCTCGGCCACTGCGCGGAGTGCCACAGCCCGCGCAACGCGCTGGGCGGCATCGTCGCGAAGCAGCGCTTTGCCGGCGGTCCCAATACCGAGGGCGAAGGCTGGGTGCCGAACATCACCCAGAAGGGCCTCGCCGACTGGAGCGAGAAGGACATCGCCTACCTCCTGGAAACCGGCCAGACGCCGGAAGGCGACACCGTCGGTGGCTCGATGGCCCCGGTGATCCGCAACACCTCGAAGCTTTCGGCCGAAGATCGCCTGGCGATGGCGACCTACCTGAAGTCGCTGCCGGCCGTGGAAGGGCCGCCCCGGCCGAAGAAGAAGGGGTAGGGCAGAACAGCATCCTTCGAGGCTCGCCAAAGACGGCGAGCGCCTCAGGACGACGGCGCTGGAGCCTGCGCATGGATTCGCCGCGAGCCATGCTGCATCGGTAGTTTTCCCGGCGGCGCTCGCGTGGTTCTGTAGAAATACATTCCACGATCCCCGAATCCCCGATCCCATGAACATCCTCAAGGCCGTGTCGCTGAAGATTGCCAGCACGCTGGCCTTTGCGCTGATGGGCGCGCAGGCCCGCTATCTTGGCTCGACGCTGCCGGTCGGCGAGATCGTGTTCGCCCGCGGCCTGTTCGCGCTGATCCCGATCGTGCTGTTCTTCGGCTGGCGTGGCCAGTTGCGCGGCGCCCTGAAAACCGAACGGCGCAAGGCGCATCTGGTGCGCGGCGCCTTCAGCGTGGTCGGCACGTTCTGCACCTTCGGCGCGCTGGCGCGGCTGCCGATCGCCGACGTCACCGCGATCGCCTTCATCGCGCCGCTGATCACCGTGGTGTTCGCGGCGGTGATCCTGAAGGAGCACGTCCACGCCTATCGCTGGTCGGCAGTCGGCGTCGGCTTCTGCGGCGTGATCCTGATGCTGTCGCCGTATTTCGGCAACCATGCCGCGTTGACGACATCGATGATGATCGGGCTGTCGCTGGCGCTGCTCAATGCCGTGTCGTCCGGCGGCGCGACGATTCAGATCAGGCGCCTGACCGCGACGGAATCCTCCGCCGCGATCGTGATCTTCATGACGCTGACGGTGATGGCGGTATCGCTGCTGACGGCGCCGTTCGGCTGGCGGATGCCAGCCACGGGCCCGGAGATCGGATTGCTAATCGGCATCGGCATCGCCGGCGGGCTTGGCCAGATGCTGTTCACCGAGAGCTATCGCTTCGCCCCGGCCTCGTTCCTGGCACCGTTCGATTACACCGCGATGCTGTGGGCGTTCCTGCTGGGGTTCTGGATGTTCGGCGAGGTGCCGACACCCTACGTCGTCGGTGGCGCGGTGATCGTGGCCGCAGCCGGCATTTTCGTCATCCTGCGCGAGCGCCATCTCGGCCTGAAGCGGCTGCGCGACACGCCGATGTCGCCGATCTCCACGATGGCCGACGACGAAATCGACCCGGACGCGCCGGTGAACCGACCGTTGAAGACGATCCGCGAAGTCGCCTGACGGAATATGCTGCATTGCACCGCGCGATGCGGTCGCAAGCGCCCCTGCGGCATGGCAGAAGCGGGGTTGCCGGGCCTTGCTCCGGCCACGCCGCTGCTTTTATATGCGCCGTCGCGCTCACGCGGCGCCCCGCGTATGGCGGGTCCAATTCGCGCGACGACGGGCAAGGTGCTTGCCCGATGTCACGTGCCTTCCGACGACGCTTCCGACAATCAAAGAGGTTACCAATGGTCAACCGCCTGCAGTTCTACATCGACGGCGCCTGGGTCGACCCCGTCGTCCCGAAGACGACCGATGTCATCAATCCGGCGACCGAAGACGCGCTGTACCAGATTTCGCTGGGCTCCAAGGCCGACGTCGACAAGGCGGTGATCGCCGCGCGTCGTGCTTTCGAGACGTTCTCCGTCACCACCCGCGAGGAGCGCATCGCGCTGTTCGAGAAGATCATCGCTGCCTACAAGGCGCGCATGAAGGACATCGCGGTCGCGGTCTCCGACGAGATGGGCGCGCCGCTGCCGATGGCCGAGAAACTCCAGGCCGGCGCCGGCCTCGGCCATCTGGTCGCCACGCTCGACGTGCTGAAGACCTACAAGTTCGACGAGATGCACAATGCCGCGATGATCACCCGCGAGGCGATCGGCGTCGTCGGCATGATCACGCCGTGGAACTGGCCGCTGAACCAGATCGCCTGCAAGGTCGCGCCCGCACTCGCCGCCGGCTGCACCATGATCCTGAAGCCGTCGGAATTCACCCCGTCCTCGGCGCTGATCTTCGCGGAAATCCTGCATGAAGCGGGCGTGCCGAAGGGCGTGTTCAATGTCATCAACGGCATGGGCACCGACGTCGGCGTGGCAATGTCCGAGCATCCCGACATCGACATGATTTCGTTCACCGGCTCGACCCGCGCCGGCATCGACGTCGCCAAGCGTGCTGCCAACACCGTCAAGCGCGTCAGCCAGGAACTCGGCGGCAAGTCTCCGAACGTGATCCTCGATGGCGCCGACTTCGTGAAGGCCGTCACCGGCGGCGTCGCGCACATGTTCAACAACTCCGGACAGTCCTGCAACGCGCCGTCGCGGATGATCGTGCCGCAGGCCAAGATGAAAGAGATCGCGGCCATCGCCAAGGCGCAGGCCGACAAGACCAAAGCCGGCGATCCCCGTGCCGACGGCACCGTGATCGGCCCGGTGGTCAATCGCGGCCAGTGGGAGAAGATCCAGGGCCTGATCCAGAAGGGCATCGAGGAAGGCGCCACGCTGGTCGCCGGCGGCCCCGGCCTGCCGGAAGGCGTCAACAAGGGTTTTTACGTCCGCCCGACCATTTTTGCGGATGTCACTGAAAACATGACCATCGCGCGCGAGGAGATCTTCGGGCCGGTGCTGGTGATCATGGGCGCCAAGGACGAGTCCGAGGCGCTGCGCATCGCCAACGACACGCCCTATGGTCTGGCCGGCTACGTTTCCGCCGACACCATCGAGCATGCCCGCAGCTTCGGCCGCAAGATCCGCGCCGGCAACGTCAACCTGCAGGGCGCCCCCAACGACCGCACCGCGCCGTTCGGCGGCTACAAGCAGTCCGGCAATGGCCGCGAATGGGGCAAATACGGCCTCGAGGACTTCCTCGAGGTCAAGGCGATTGCCGGCTACGACGCCGCGTAAGCCGAGCCACTAACGAAACGCCGGCGCGGAGCAGTCCACGCCGGCGTTTTTGTTTTTATTCTGCGAGAGAATCTCACCTGTCATCCCGGACAAGTGAGCGAAGCGAACGCAGATCCGGGATCCATACCCTCCGAGCTTGAGGCGAAGAAGCAGGCGGCTGTCACAGCGTCTCATTACGTCGGCACGGCGTATGGGTCGCGGCTCGCGCTCGCAAGGGCTCGCTTGGCCGGGACTACAGCGGAGATCATCCTCCCACCGCCCCCTGGGTGTTGACATAGAGCGCGTAGATCGACTGGCTCGACGCCATGAACAGCCGGTTGCGCTTGAGCCCGCCGAAACACAGATTGGCGCAGCGTTCGGGCAGGCTGATGCGGCCGATCAGATCGCCGTCGGGCGCGAACACGAAGACGCCGTCGAGCTCGGCATTGCCCATGCCCCAGCCGCACCACAAATTGCCATCGATGTCGCAACGCATGCCGTCCGGCGTGCCTGGGCCCGCATCGATCAGCACGCGCTTGTTCGTGATCGTGGTACCGTCCGCGCTGACGTCATAGGCCAGAATCTTGCGGTTCGGCGCGCCGCGAGATTCGACGACGTACAGCAGCTTTTCATCGGGCGAGAAGCACAGCCCGTTGGGGCCGAGCACGTCGTCGGCGACGATGGTCGGCTGCAACGTCTCGCCATCGATCCGATAGACGTTCTGCCCGATCTCGGACGGCGCCTTGTGGCCTTCGTAATCGCTCATCAGGCCGAATGGCGGATCGGTGAACCAGATCGAGCCGTCCGATTTCACCACCACGTCGTTCGGCGAGTTGAGCCGCTTGCCCTCGAAGCGGTCCATCAGCACGGTAATGCTTCCGTCATATTCGGTGCGGATCACGCGGCGGCCGCCGTGCTCGCAATGGATCAGCCGGCCCTGGCGGTCGCGGGTGGCGCCGTTGGCGTAGTCGGAGGGTTTTCGATAGTTGCTGACCGCGCCGGTCTCCTCATCCCACCGGATGATACGGTTGTTGGGAATATCGCTGCAGAGCAGATAGCGGCCATCGCCAACCCATACCGGTCCCTCCGCCCAGCGCAGCCCGGTGGCGATGCGCTCGATGGCGGCGAGCTTGATCCAGTATTTCTCGAAACGCGGATCGACCGCCTGGATTGCGGGGTCGGGATAGTAACTGGCCGGCTGCCAGCCGCGGCACGGTTTTATATCGGACATCATTGGTCCTTCGTTGTCTTTCCTCGCCTGGCGCTTGCTACCATTGGCGTGTTTGCGCGGCAAGCAAGTCTCCGCCATACTTGCCGTAACGTTGCAAGCAACGAGGAACGGGAATGCCAAGGATTTTGATGACGGGCGCGTCGGGCGGCATCGGCACGCGGCTGCGCGAGTTGCTGCCGAAGATCTATCCGGATCTGGTGCTCAGCGACCTCACCGAGCCCGCCAACTTGTCATCTAACGAGACCTTCAAACAGGCCGATCTTGCCGACCTCGCGGCCGTGGAATCAATCTGCGAAGGCGTCGACGGCATCCTGCATTTCGGTGGCTTCTCGGTCGAGGGCCCGTGGGACACCATCCTGCAGGCCAATATCATCGGCACCTATAATCTGTTCGAATCCGCGCGAAGACAGGGTGTCAAGCGCGTGGTGTTCGCATCGTCGAACCACACGATGGGCTTCTATCCGCGCCATAGCCGGATCGGCACCGACGTCACGCCGCGGCCGGACAGCCGCTACGGCGTCAGCAAGGTGTTCGGCGAAGCCGTCGGCGCGCTCTATGCGGACAAGCATGGATTGGGCGTGACCTGCCTGCGGATCGGCAATTTCGGCGATCGACCGCTCGATCAGCGCCGGCTATCGATCTTCCTGACGCCGGAGGATCTGGTGCAGCTGTGCCAGATCGGGCTGGAACATCCCGGTATCCATTTCGAGGTATTTTACGGCGCTTCCTACAATGAGCGGGCCTGGTGGGATAATTCCCGCGCCTATGAATTCGGCTATCGTCCATCCGGCCGCGCCGAAGACTTTCGGGAGCACGCGACGGCGGAGCAGGCGAAGCTGCCCGCCGATCCGGTCGGCGATTTCTATCAGGGCGGGGCGTTCTGCAGCACCGAATTCGACGGCGACGCCAGCCGCGTCTGGAAGCCGTAGGGGGCAAAGGCGCTGTTGCGCCGTGCCCACCTTTGATCGCCAAGCGCGCGGTGGTGGGCACGCTACGCTTTGCCCACCCTGCGGCCATGCGTTGACTTCTCTCTCTGCGGCTTCATAACAAGCGTTCAAAACAACAGGCGGGAAACGCGATATGGCCGATGGATTGCGCAAGGGTCTCACCAGCTATGGTGATGCAGGTTTCTCTCTGTTCCTGCGCAAGGCCTTCATCAAGGCGATGGGCTATTCCGACGACGCGCTGGATCGCCCGATCGTCGGCATCACCAACACCCACAGCGACTACAATCCCTGCCATGGCAACGTCCCGCAGATTATCGAAGCTGCCAAGCGCGGCGTGATGCTCGCCGGCGCGCTGCCGATGGTGTTCCCGACCATCTCGATCGGCGAAAGTTTCGCGCATCCGACCTCGATGTATCTGCGCAACCTGATGGCGATGGACACCGAGGAGATGATTCGCGCCCAGCCGATGGATGCGGTGATCGTGATCGGCGGCTGCGACAAGACGCTGCCGGCGCAGATCATGGCAGCGCTCTCCGTCGATCTGCCGACGGTGGTGATCCCGGTGGGACCGATGGTGGTCGGCCATCACAAGGGCGAGGTGCTGGGCGCCTGTACCGACTGCCGTCGGATGTGGGGCAAGTTCCGCGCCGGAGAGATCGACCAGCAGGAGATCGATGCGGTGAATGCGCGGCTGGCGCCCTCGGTCGGCACCTGCATGGTGATGGGCACGGCCTCGACGATGGCCTGCATTACCGAGGCGATGGGGCTGTCGCTGCCGATGAGCGCCACCATTCCCGCGCCGCATGCCGAGCGGTTTCGTTCGGCGGAAGCCAGCGGCCGGGTCGCGGCGGAACTCGCGAAAAACAAGGGGCCGAAGCCGAGCGAGGTGCTGACGCCGGCTTCGTTCCGCAATGCGCAGGTCGTGCTGCAGGCGATCGGCGGTTCCACCAACGGGCTGATCCACCTCACCGCGATGGCCAACCGCTCGGTGCACCGCATCGACCTCGCCGCCTTCGACGAACTCAGCCGCGAAGTGCCCGTCCTGATCGATCTCAAACCGTCGGGCGATCACTACATGGAGCATTTTCATCACGCCGGCGGCGTGCCGAAGCTGATGGCGCAGCTTGGCGATCTGATCGATCTCGACGCCAGCACGGTGTCAGGCGCGATCTTGCGCGAGATCGTGGCGCAGGCGGAGGATGTGCCGGGACAGAACGTCATCCGTTCGCGCGACAATCCGATCAAGCCGGAAGGCGCGATGGCGGTGCTGCACGGCAACCTCGCGCCGCGCGGCGCGGTCATCAAGCATTCGGCGGCGTCGCCGAAACTATTGCAGCACACCGGGCGCGCCGTGGTGTTTGAATCCGTGGAAGACATGACGCTGCGCTGTGACAGCGCCGATCTCGACGTCACGGCCGACGACGTGCTGGTGCTGCGCAACGCCGGGCCGAAGGGCGCGCCGGGCATGCCGGAGGCGGGCTACCTGCCGATCCCGATGAAGCTGGCGCGGGCAGGGGTCAAGGACATGGTGCGGATTTCGGACGCGCGGATGAGCGGCACCGCGTTCGGCACCATCGTGCTGCACATCACGCCGGAGAGCGCGGTCGGCGGGCCACTGGCGCTGGTCCAGAATGGCGATTTGATCCGGCTGGATGTCGCCGCGCGCCGCATCGATCTGTTGATCGACGACGCCGAGATGGCGAAGCGCCAGGCCGCGCTGCCGGCGGCGGTAACACCGGACTGGGCGAAGCGCGGCTACGCGCAGCTATTTTACAACACGATCCTGCAGGCCGACGATGGCTGCGATTTCGACTTCATGACGCGGGAAGGGAAGAGCGAGGGCTAGCGCGCGTCTCTCCCCTTGTGGGAGAGGGTGGATCGAACCGCAAAGCGGTTCGAGACGGGTGAGGGGTGCCACAAGCGCGGAGCCCGCCATCACCCCTCATCCGTCGCGGACTTCGTCCGCGCCACCTTCTCCCACAAGGGGAGAAGGAAGTAAGAAAAAAGCTACACCGCCGCGGCGAATTCCTGCCTGACGGCGGCGATATCCGGCAGCGTCGGCAGGCCGGCTTCGTTGCCGAGCCGCTGGATCTTGTAGGTCGAAGCCGCGCGCGCGAAGTCGAAGTGCTCGGCCCAGCTCTGGCCGGGATTGGCGAGATAGGAATACACATAGGCGCCATGAAATACGTCGCCGGCGCCGTTGGTATCGATCACGCGGTCGCGTGGGATCGATAGCGCCGGCAGCGTGCGCACCGTGCCGCTCTCGTCGTACCACAGCAGTCCGCGCTCGCCCTGGGTGATGCCGCCGACGCGGCAGCCGCGGCTCTTCAAATAGTCCAGCATTCGCTCCGGCGTGAGGTCCATCTGTTCGCACAACCGCTCGGCGACGATCGCGACGTCGATGAATTCCAGCAGCTCATGGGTATTGGTGCGCATGCCGCCGCCATCCAGCGACGTCAAAATGCCAGCCTCGCGGCACAGCTTGGCGTAATGAATCGCTGCGTCGGGCTGGTGGCCGTCGACATGCAGCGCGCGGCATTTGCCGAGGTTGAGCAGCGGAAACGGATGGATATGTTCGTCGTCGCGGCAGCGCACGATAGCGCGTTTGCCATCCTTCGGCATAATGAACGACAGTGACGAGCTGGCGACCTTGCGCGGGTGAATCTCGATGGCATATTTCGCGCTCATGTCCATGAACATGCGGCCGAGCCAGTCATTGGCCACGGTGGCGATCAGGTCGGGCACGATGCCGAGCTTGGCGCAGCAGAACGCGGCGGTGACGGCATTGCCGCCAAACGACACTGCATAGTCGGATGCCACGTGCTTCTCGTCGCCGGTCGGCATATGGTCGGTGATGAAAGTGACGTCGATATAGGTCTGGCCGATGAAGAGCGCCTGCATGTCGTGTCCGTCTCCCGAGAGGGTCGTCCGACCCATCGTCGTCATGAGTCATCGCCATGCCACTTTAGCAGCCGACAGCATGACGGCCACTCAATTGTGCGTTGCAGGATTTCGCTGGATGCGCGGTTTCGAGCGCCTTACCCTGCCATTCTGGCCCAGGCGACCCCGATAGGCAGAACGGCCCCCCGAGGGAGATAGTCATGACGGTTTATTCCGGCCCGGTTTTCGAGATGGCGGTCAACCAGTTCGGCGTCATCGCCGACCATCTGGAGATTCCGCTGGACGAGCGCGACCGGCTGTTGCTGCCGAAGCGGGCCATCGTTGTGTCGTGCCCGATCCACCGCGACGATGGCACCGTCGCTGTCTATGAAGGATACCGGGTGCAGCACCACCTGACGCTGGGCCCCACCAAGGGCGGCACGCGCTTTGCCAGAAGCGTCGATCTCGGCGAGGTTGCGGCATTGGCGATCTGGATGAGCTGGAAATGCGCGCTTGTCGGTCTGCCCTATGGCGGCGCCAAGGGCGGCATTGCAGTCGATCCCTCCGCGATCTCCAGGCGTGAGCTGGAAGCGCTGTCACGGCGCTATATGCAGGAGATGATCCCGTTCGTCGGCCCGCACACCGACGTGATGGCGCCGGACATGGGCACCAACGAGCAAGTGATGGCCTGGTTCATGGACACCTATTCGATGTATCAGGGCCGCACCGTGACCGAGATCGTCACCGGCAAGCCGGTGGCATCCGGCGGCACGCTGGGGCGGCGCGAAGCTACCGGGCGCGGCGTCGCGCATCTCGCCCGGCGCGTGCTCAGGGAGCTGGCGATCGATCTAGACGGCGCCACCGCCGTGATTCAGGGATTCGGCAATGTCGGCTCCTATGCCGCGCTGGAGCTGCATCGCTTTGGTCTGAAGATCATCGCCGTCAGCGACCACACCGGCGCACTGTACAACCATTCCGGGCTCGATATCGCCGCCTTGATGCGCCACACCGCGGCACATGGCAGCCTCAAGGGCTATTCCAGCGAGCTGCAATACGACCCTGCCGACATCTTCACGCTGCCCTGCGACGTGTTGGTACCGGCCGCGATGGAGCGCGCCATCGATGGGCCGATGGCCGAGAAGTTGCGCTGCCGGGTGCTGGCGGAGGGCGCCAACGGCCCGACCACGCCGGAGGCCGATCTGGTGCTGGAGAAACGTCAGGACGAGATTTTCCTGCTGCCCGATATTCTCTGCAACTCAGGAGGCGTGGTCGTCAGCTATTTCGAATGGGTGCAGGACCTGCAGCAATTGTTCTGGGAGGAAGAGGAGGTGATGCGGCGGGAATATCAGATCCTCGACCGCGCCTTCGACGCGATGGTGATGCGAGCCCGGGTCGACTGCATCCCGCACCGGACCGCCGCGATGGCGATCGGCGTCGAGAAGGTGCGCGCCGCCAAGAATACGCGCGGACTGTTTCCGTGAGGTAGCCCGGATGGAGCGAAGCGCAATCCGGGGCCGGCCTGTTGTCACGATCGCTTTCCCCGGATGTCGCTGCGCTCATCCGGGCTACACGTGGTCGGGCGCGCGTGCTACATTAGAATCTAATCATCGCGCGACAGGTCACCGCATTGCCCAAAGTAACAGCCGGATCGAGCAAGAAAGTATTGAAGTGGCAGCGCGATCCCGAGGGCATGCGGATCCGCATCCTGGAGGCTGCGAAAAAGGAATTCGCCGCGCACGGACTGGCCGGCGCGCGCGTCGATCGTATCGCCGCGGAGGCGGGCGCCAACAAGCGCATGCTGTATTATCACGTCGGCAAGAAGGACGATCTGTATCTGGCGGTGCTGGAAGCCAGCTATGAGAAGATCCGCAATGAGGAGCGCACGCTCGATCTCGAACACCTCGCGCCGCCCGATGCCATCGAGAGCCTGATCGCCTTCACCTGGAATTACTTCATCCGCAACCCGGAGTTCCTGGCGTTGCTCAATACCGAGAACCTCGAACAGGCCAAGCACCTGAAACGCTCCGACAAGGTGAAGTCGATGCACTCGCCGTTCGTTGAGATGATCCGCACGGTGGTCAATCGCGGCGTCGCGTCCGGCGACTTCAAGGTCGCGATGGACCCGGTGCAACTCTATATCTCGATCGCCGCCCTGAGCTTCTTCTACCTCGCCAACAACGCCACGCTGAGCGTGATTTTCGGCCGCGATTTGCTGGCGCAGCCGGCAAAGGACGAGCGACTCGCCCACATGGTGGCGCTGGTCCTGGCGGCGCTGACCGGCCGCTCGGTGGCCGAATTCCTGGCGCCGACGCCGCCGGCCGCATTGCCGCCCTCCCGGAAAACCGCCTGATTTCATTCAATAATCTGGTTTAACGGGCGGCCCAATTGACATTGGGAAAGGTCTGGATAGTATTTATCCAACAAGTTAATTGTTCCGCAAAAACGGTATCAGGGAGAGGCATGTGAGTGAAACCAAGGGCCGAGGCGCCGCAGCCCGCGTGCTGAATGCCGCCTGGCTGCGCCCGTTCATTCTGCTTGTCATGATCATCGTGGCCTGGGATCTGGCGATCCGCCTGTTCAACATTCCCGCCTATCAGATCCCGGCGCCCGGCGATGTGGTCAAGGTGCTGTGGACCGACTGGCCGGAGCTGCTGAGCCAGACCTGGCCGACGACCTACGCGACCATCGCCGGCTTCCTGTTGTCGGCGCTGTTCGGCATTCCCATCGCGATGCTGATCGCCGGCTCGCGCACGGTGGAAAGCTACGTCTATCCGCTGCTGGTATTCTCGCAATCGATCCCCAAGGTCGCGATCGCGCCGTTGTTCGTGGTGTGGTTCGGCTTCGGCATCGTGCCGAAGATCATCGCGGCCTTCCTGCTCGGCTTCTTTCCCGTCGTTGTCTCCGCCGTGCAGGGCTTCAAGTCGGTCGATCCCGACATGGTCGATCTGGCGCGCGCCATGAAGGGCAGCCGTTTCAGCGTGTTCTGCGCCGTCAACCTGCCGCACGCGCTGCCGGCGATCTTCTCCGGCCTCAAAGTCTCGGTGACGCTCGCCGTCGTCGGTGCGGTAGTCGGCGAATTCGTCGGCTCCAATTCCGGCATCGGCTATGTGCTGCAGCGCTCGATCGGCACCTTCGATCTGCCGACCATGTTTGCGGCGCTCGTCATTCTTGCGCTGCTCGGCGTCCTGTTGTTCTGGATCGTCGATCGCATCGAACGTTTTACGATTCCCTGGCATGTCAGCCAGCGCGCGGACGTCTTCATCGCCGCTTAGGGGCGGCGCCAAACTGTCAAACAAGCGGCCCGCTCAAGGGCTGCATTTTCAAGGGAGGCTAACATGCTGAAATGGATTACGACCTGCTCGACCGCGCTGATCTGGACCGCGATCGCCACCGCAACGCCGGCGGCCGCCGCCGACAAGGTGACGCTGATGCTGAACTGGTACGTCTACGGCGAGCACGCGCCCTTCTATTATGGCAAGGCCAAGGGCATCTATGAGGCCGAGGGCATCGATCTCGACATCCAGGAAGGCCGCGGTTCGGCCGCGACCGTGCAGGCTGTCGCCGCCAAGTCCGTGAACTTCGGCTATGCCGACGTCCCCACCATGATGCGCGCCGCCGTCAAGGGCGCCCCGGTGATCGCCACCGGCGTGCTGCTGCAGACCACCGCGATGTCGGTGATGGGTTTTGTCGACAAGAACATCAAGAAGCCGGACGACATCAAGGGCAAGACCGTGGCGATCACGCCGGCGGATTCGATGACCCAGATCTGGCCGCTGTTCCTCAAGAAGGCCGGCCTGAAGGAATCCGATTTCAAGACCGTGGCGGGCGACGGCCAGACCAAGCTCAACGCCGTCATCAACGGCCAGGCCGATCTGCTGCTCGGTTACGTGATGGACCAGTCGATGAAGATCAAGGACGCCACCGGCAAGGACGTCTATCCGATCAAGTTCGCCGACTACGGCATTCATCTCGTGTCGTCGGGCATCGTCACCAACACCGATTACGCCAAGGCCAATGCGGATCTCGTCAAGCGCTTCATGTCGGCCACCACCAAGGCCGTCGAAGCCGCGTCGAAGGAGCCGAAGGCCGCCGCGCAGTCGATCCTCGATGCCAACCCGAAGGGCGGCAAGATCGAGACCCTGACCCAAGGATTCGAGCTGACCATCCCGTTCTACTCGACACCGGAAACCAAGGGTAAGCGCCCGTTCCAGGTCACCGACCAGAACATGAAGGATTCGGTCGAGCTGATGGTCGAATATGGCGGCCTGGAAGCCAAGGCCAAGGAAAATCCGAGGGCGTTCTACACCAACGATTACCTGCCGAAGTAAACGCAGGCCGTCATTGCGAGGAGCGAAGCAATCCAGAAGCCACAAGCAAGAACTGGATTGCTTCGTCGCAAGGGCTCCTCGCAATGACGAACACGATGACGTGCCAAGGACCGATTTTGATGACTGCAGCGACGATGAAGGCCAAAGGGTTGGATATGAGCGTGGATCCAGCGACCGCACATCTTCGCGTGGTGTCAGAGCAGCCCGTCAACACGGCGTCGGGGATCAATCTCTCCGGCGTCTCCAAGACCTACGGGACCGGCGACGGCCGCGTGCAGTCGCTGCGTCCGCTGGACTTTCACATCGACGAGGGCAAGTTCTTCGTTGTTGTGGGCCCGTCCGGCTGCGGCAAGTCCACGCTGCTCAAGCTGATCTCGGGGCTGCTGCCGCCGACCACCGGGGAAATCCTGGTCGACGGCAAGAAGGTTACCGAGCCGCATGGCGACGTCGGCATCGTGTTCCAGAATGCGCTGCTGCTGCCGTGGCGCAACATCCTGTCGAACGTGATGCTGCCGATCGACATGAAGAAACTGCCGCGCGAGAAATTTCTCGAGCGGGCAAAATCGCTGCTGAAGATGGTCGGACTCGAGGGCTTCGAGAACAAGCTGCCGTGGCAATTGTCCGGCGGCATGCAGCAGCGCGCCTCGATCTGCCGCGCGCTGGTGCACGATCCGAAGATCATGATGATGGACGAGCCGTTCGGCGCGCTCGATGCCATGACACGCGAGAAGATGAATGTCGAGCTGTCGCGGATCCAGCGGCAGACCGGCAAGACCATCCTGCTGATCACCCATTCGATCCCGGAAGCGGTTTTCCTCGCCGACAAGGTGCTGGTGATGACCGAGCGGCCGGGCGGCATCGAGGCGATCTACGACGTGCCGCTTGGCCGCGATCGCAACCTCGACACCATGGCCAACCCGGTGTTCACCGAACTGGTGGCGCGCGTTCGCAAGCATTTCTTCACCCAGAGCGCGCTGGACTAAGGCTGCTCAAGATGACCGCTCCCCGCATCGCCTTGCGCGAGATCGCGCTGTATGAACGCCCGGTTGCGTTCGTGCGGCCGTTTCGTTTTGGCGCGGTGACGGTCAATGCCGCGCCGCAGGCCTTTGTGTGCGTCGTCATCGAGCTGGAAGGAAAAGGTGTCTTCACCGGCGCCAGCGCCGAGCTGATGGTGCCAAAGTGGTTCGACAAGCGCCCGCATCTGGCGATCGCCGACACCGTCGATGAGCTCCGGCGGTCGCTGGCAATCGCCCGCGATTTGTATTTGGCTCACACCGGGTTTCACACTGCGTTCGACTTTCACGCGGCCTGCATAGGCGACCAGCTCAAGGCCTGCGCCGAGGCCGACATTCCGCCGCTCGCCGCCGCCTTCGGTCCTGCCGAAATCGACAAGGCGATCTGCGATGCGCTGCTGCGCGCGCTGGATCTGAATTTCTTCGACGGCATGGCGGCCAATGTCGCCGGCCTTGACGCTCGGCTGGCGCCGGATGTCGCAAGCGATGACGTCACGGCGTTCCTCGCCGGCCGCACGCCGCTGGGGCGCGTCGCGCTGCGCCACACGGTCGGTCTCGACGACGCCATCGACGGTCAGGGTGGTGTCGCCGACGCAAATGAAAACAGCGGCGCGCGCTATTTCAAGCTGAAGATGAACGGCGATCCCGAAGCCGACGCCGCACGGCTGACGAAGATCGGGAACGCGCTCGCTACGCTGCCCTACGACTACAAGCTGTCGCTCGACGCCAATGAGCAATATGCGGACCTCAGCGCGCTCGGTGCGCTGGTCGATCGCCTCGACCATGACGCGGCACTGAAGCCGATCGCGTCAAAGCTGCTCTATATCGAGCAACCGATGCCGCGCGATATCACGCGGGCGTCGCCGCTCGGCGCGTTGTCTAAGCGCAACTTCATCATCGACGAGGCCGACGATAGCTGGGATGCATTTCCGGCCGCGAAGGCGCTCGGCTATCGCGGCATCTCGTCAAAATCCTGCAAGGGGTTCTACAAGTCGATCGTCAATGCCGCGCGCGCGGCGAAGTGGAGCGAAGGCGGCAACGCCTACTTCATCACCGGCGAGGATCTGACCTGCCAAGCCGGGCTCGGCGTGCAGCAGGATCTCGCACTGGGCGCGCTGATCGGCGTGACCCATGCCGAGCGCAACGGCCATCATTACGTCGATGGGTTTGGCACGGCGCCCGTCGCGGAAGCTGAAGCATTCCTCGAAGCCCATCCCGACCTCTATCGCCGCGATGGCGATGTCATCCGGCTTCGCATTCACGACGGCGATCTCCTGACGGGATCGCTGACCTCTGCCGGATTCGCATCCGGCGCCCATCCGGACTGGGCGGCGCTGTCGCCGCTTGCGCGTCCGACTACCAAAATGCTCCTGGAGAACTGACTATGGCTGTCCACCGTCTCGGCATCATCATGAACGGCGTCACCGGCCGCATGGGCCTCAACCAGCATCTGGTGCGCTCGATCGTCGCGATCCGCGCGCAGGGCGGCGTGACCCTCAAGAATGGCGACCGCATGATGCCGGATCCGATCCTGGTCGGCCGCAACGCTGAGAAGATCGAGGGCCTCGCGAAGAAGTACGGCATCGATCGCTGGACCACCGATCTCGACAAGGCGCTGGAGAACAAGGATGACACCATCTTCTTCGACGCCGCGACGACGCAGGCGCGGCCCGGCCAGCTCAACAAGGCGATTGCCGCCGGCAAGCACATCTATTGCGAGAAGCCGATTGCGACCAATCTCGCGGCGGCGCTCGACGTGATCCAGAAGGCCAATGCCAAGGGGCTCAAGCACGGCACCGTGCAGGACAAGCTGTTCCTGCCCGGCCTGAAGAAGCTGGCGATGCTGCGCGACTCGGGCTTCTTCGGCAAGATGCTCTCGGTGCGTGGCGAGTTCGGCTACTGGGTGTTTGAGGGCGACTGGCAGGAAGCGCAGCGCCCCTCGTGGAACTACCGCGCCGAAGACGGCGGCGGCATGATTTTGGACATGGTCTGCCACTGGCGCTACGTGCTCGACAATCTGTTCGGCGAGGTCGAGAGCCTGACCTGTCTCGGCACCACCGACATTCCGGCGCGCTGGGACGAGCAGGGCAAGAAGTACAAGGCCACGGCTGACGACTCCGCCTACGCCACCTTCAAGCTGAAGGACGGCGTCATCGCGCATATGAACATGTCGTGGGCGACGCGCGTCTATCGCGACGATCTCGTCACCTTCCAGGTCGACGGCACGCATGGTTCGGCGGTCGCTGGCCTCACCGAATGCATGATCCAGGCCCGCCAGGCGACGCCGCGGCCGGTGTGGAATCCCGACGAGAAGCGCACCCACGATTTCTACGCCGACTGGCAGAAGGTGCCGGACAACGCCGTCTACGACAACGGCTTCAAGGAACAGTGGGAGATGTTCATCCGCCACGTCTGCGAGGATGCGCCGTACAAGTATACGCTGCTGGAAGGCGCCAAGGGCGTGCAGCTCGTCGAATGCGCGCTGGAAAGCTGGAAAGAACGCCGCTGGGTCGATGTGCCCAAGCTCTCGGTCTGAGGTTACGCCATGAACAAGCCAGTCCAACCGATGTCTACCTTGTCGCTGAAACTGCCGAAGGCCGATCGTTCGATCGAGACCTATAGGCTTGCTGCCTCGCGGGCATTCCCGTCCAAGCTCGAGGGCTCGCTGAATCGCATCGCGTTCTCGGCCGCCCATGTGGTCGCCGATCCGCTCGCGGAGTGCGATCCCTGGGTGTCCGGCAAGATCGACTGGGACCGCACCATCGCGTTTCGCGAACACGTCTGGGACCTCGGTCTCGGCGTTGCCGAGGCGATGGACACTGCGCAACGCGGCATGGGCATGGACTGGCCGACCTCGCTCGAACTGATCCAGCGCTCGGTGGCGGCCGCGAAGCCGCGCAATGCGCTGGTATTCTCCGGGGCGGGGACCGACCATCTCGCGGTAGAAGATGCCAAAACACTGGACGACGTGATCCACGCCTATGAAGAGCAGATCGCGGCGATCGAGAAGGCCGGCGGCCGCATCATCCTGATGGCGTCGCGCGCGCTGGCCAAGCTCGGCAAGAGCGCCGAGGACTATGGCAAAGTGTACGACCGCGTGCTGTCGCATTGCAGCCAGCCGGTGATCATCCATTGGCTCGGCGACATGTTCGATCCGGCGCTGGCGAATTACTGGGGCACGACCAGCCTCATTGAGGCGATGGACATCGCGGTCGACGTCATCAACCGCAACGCCGCCAAGGTCGATGGCGTGAAAGTCTCGCTGCTCGATGCGCAGCGCGAAATCGACATGCGGCGCCGGCTCAAGCCGGAAGTGAAGATGTATACCGGCGACGACTTCAACTACGCCGAACTGATCGCCGGCGACGACAAGGGCTTTTCGCACGCGCTGCTCGGCATTTTTGATGCCATCGCGCCTGCGGCGTCCTACGCGCTGTCGCGGCTCGCGGCCGGCGACGAGAAGGGCTTTCATGACGTGCTCGGACCCACGGTGCCGCTGTCGCGCCACATCTTCAAGGCGCCGACGCGGTTCTACAAGACCGGCATCGTGTTCATGGCCTATCTCAACGGCCACCAGGACCACTTCACCATGATCGGCGGGCAGGAGAGCACGCGCTCGACGCTGCATCTGGCCGAATTGTTCCGGCTGGCCGATCGAGCCGGTTTGTTGGCGAACCCCGAACAGGCGACGCAGCGCATGAAGGCGATTCTTTCGGTGCGCGGGGTCGAGGCCTGATGCGCGATTTCTCGGGGGATCATCGCTGGCTGTCGCTGAACACGGCGACGGTACGCAAGCAGGGCGACTTCGTGGCGATCGCGCAGGCTTGCGCGAAGCACGGCATCCGCGGCGTCAGTCCGTGGCGCGACCAGGTCGCGACCGTCGGGCTCGACAATGCCGTTAAGGCGGTCCGCGACAATGACCTCGAACTGTCCGGCTATTGCCGCGGAGGGATGTTTGTCGGCGATGCCTCGCGCCATGCCGAGATCCGCGACGATAACCGCCGCTGCGTCGACGAGGCGGTGGCGCTGGGTGCGCCCTGCATCGTGCTGGTGGTCGGCGGCCTGCCGCAATATTCGCGGCCGGGAAGCGCGCCGTCGAAGGACATCATCAATGCGCGGGCGCAGGTCGATGACGGCATTGCCGAGATGATGGAATATGCAAAGCAAGCGAAAATGCCGCTGGCGATCGAGCCGCTGCATCCGGCCTATGCAGCGGACCGCGCTTGCGTGAACACCACCGAGCAGGCGCTCGACATCTGCGACCGGCTCGATCCGAACCGCACCGGCATGCTCGGTGTGGCGCTCGACGTCTATCACATCTGGTGGGACCCGCAGCTGCTGCCGCAGATCGCCCGCGCTGGCCGGGACCGCCTGCTGGCGTTCCACGTCTGCGATTGGCTGGTGCCGACCACGGATATCCTGAACGACCGCGGCATGATGGGCGACGGCGTCATCGATATCAGATCGGTGCGCGCCGCTGTGGAAGCGGAGGGCTTTGCCGGCTATTCGGAGATCGAGATCTTCTCGCACGATTGGTGGGAAAGACCGATCGACGAGGTGCTGGCCACCTGCATCGAACGGCACAAGAGCGTGGTGTAGTTCTTTCTTACTTCCCTCTCCCCTTGTGGGAGAGGGTGGCCGCGCGAAGCGCGGACGGGTGAGGGGTGCCGCAAGCTCCGCACGCTATAACCCCTCATCCGACTCCGACTGCGTCGGCGCCACCTTCTCCCACAAGGGGAGAAGGAAGAAGTACAGCGCGCGGTGCTATTACCTTACATCTTCGCGCCGATCTCGGCGTAGTTGCCCTTGGCGTCCCATTTGTAGACGACGTAGTCGATCGCCTTGATGTCGCCCTTGGCGTCGAAGGCCATCTTGCCGAGTACGGTGTCCCACTCGCCGGCCTTGATCGCATCGACGACCTTCTTCGGGTCCGTCGAGCCGACCTTGGCGACCGCCTGCGACCACACCTGGAACGCGGCGTAGGTGTACATCGTGTAGCCTTCGGGATCGATGTTCTTGGCCTTGAACTTCTCGACGATCGCTTTGGCGGTCGGCTTGTTGCGGGGGTCGGGGCCGAAGGTGAACAGCGTGCCTTCGGCGGCCGGGCCGGTGATCGAGGCAAATTCCTTGTCGTTCATGGCGTCGCCGGCCATCATCGCGGTCTTGAGGCCCTGGTCGCGCATCTGGCGCAGGATCAGGCCTGCTTCCTGATGGTAGCCGCCGATATAGACCAGATCGATATTGTCGCGCTTCAGGCGCGAGACGATCGAATTGAAATCCTTGTCGCCCTTGTTGTAGCTCTCGAACATCTTCTCGGTGACGCCGGCCTTGTTGAGCGCCTTCTTGGTCTCGTCGGCGAGACCCTTGCCGTAGGTGGTCTTGTCGTTGAGGATCGCAACGTTCTTGCCGGCGAAATTCTTGGCGATGTAGTCGGCGGCAATCAAGCCCTGCTGGTCGTCGCGGCCGCAGACGCGCAGCACATTCCACAGCTTGCGCTCGGTGAACAGCGGGTTGGTCGAGGCCGGCGTGATCTGCAACACGTTGCCGTCGGCATAGGCTTCCGAGGCTGGGATCGAGGACGACGAGCAGAAATGTCCGGCGACGAATGGCACGCCGCCCGAGGCGATCTTTTCGGCCACCGAGCGCGCCTGCTTGGGATCGCAGGCATCGTCGGAGACCTGCAGAGCCAGCTTCTTGCCGAGCACGCCGCCGGCGGCGTTGAGATCGACCACGGCCTGTTCGGCGCCGTTCTTCATCTGCCGGCCGAAGGCGGATTCGCCGCCGGTCATCGGGCCGGCGACGGCGACGTTGATGGCCTGCGCGAAAGCGCCCTGCGATAGCAGCGCTGTTGAAAGTAATGAGGCGGCGAAGGCCAGGCCAAGGAGCTTGATGGGTTTCATGATGATCCTCGCGAGGTGGGTCGGCCGGGGCCGGGGCAATTGCGCTGGTATTGTCCGCTGAATTCGCGGGTGTGTCATCGGCAAAGTTCGTATAGTGCGGCGCTTGGCCGCGCATTTCGTAACAAAGGCGGATCAGGCCTTCCGCCCGCCTTCGAGATAGGCCGAGCGGATTTCCGGCGCCTGCAGCAATTCGGCGCCGGTGCCTGACAAGGTAATCAGTCCGTTGACCATGACGTAGCCGCGATGCGCCAGGCGCAGCGCATGGTTGGCGTTCTGCTCGACGATCAGCACCGTCAGATCGCCGGTCTTGTTGAGCACGCGGATCGCCTCGAAAATCTGTTTGGCGATCAAGGGCGCCAGCCCGAGCGAGGGCTCATCCAGCAGCAGCAGGCGGGGCCGGCTCATCAGCGCGCGGCCGATCGCCAGCATCTGCTGTTCGCCGCCGGAGAGTGTGCCGCCGCGCTGGAACAGGCGTTCCTTGAGCCGCGGAAACAGCGTCAGCACTTTCTCCAGGCTTTCGGCGCGCTCCGCCGGGCTGCCCTCGATGACGTCGGCGCCCATCTGCAGGTTTTCCGCCACGCTCATGCGCGGGAAGATGCGGCGCCCTTCCGGCGACTGCGCGATACGCATTCGCGCGATCTCATGGGTCGGCAGGCCGGTGATATCATGGCCGTCCACTTCGATGGTGCCGGCGCGGGCGCGCGGCCGGCCGAAGATGGTCATCATCAGGGTCGACTTGCCAGCACCGTTGGCGCCGATCAGCGCCACGATCTCGCCCTTGGCAATTGTGAGATCGATGCCGCGCAAGGCTTCGATCTTGCCGTAGGAGGCGTAAAGGCCGCGGATATCGAGCATGGGGGTCGTCACGCGCCGCCCTCCATCATTGCGATGGCTTCGTCCTCGTCGGAGCCAAGATAGGCGGCGATCACCTTGGGGTCGTCGCGGATCTGCTGCGGCGTGCCGTCGGCGATCTTGACGCCGTAGTCCAGCACGACGATGTGGTCGGAAATTTCCATCACCACCGACATGTCGTGCTCGATCAAGAGGATCGAGGTGCCGTGCTCGGCGCGGATCCTCAGCAGCAAGTCGCTCAGCGCCGCGCTTTCGCGGGCGTTGAGGCCGGCAGCGGGTTCGTCGAGGCAGAGTAGCGCCGGCTCCGTACACATGGCGCGTGCGATCTCAAGGCGGCGCTGGTCGCCGTAAGGTAGTTCGCCGGCGGCGTCGTCCGCGCGGGCCAAGAGGCCGATCTGGTCGAGCCAGTAGCGCGCCAGGTCCATCGCCGCTTTCTCCGCAGCACGGTAGGACTGCGCTCCGAACAGGCCGAGGAACGTATAGCCGGACGCTTTCATCAGCGCGTTGTGCTGCGCCACCATCAGGTTCTCCAGCGCGGTCATGCCGGGAAACAACCGGATGTTCTGGAAGGTGCGTGCGACCTTGGCCAGCTTGGAAATGCGAAAGTCGTTAAGCTTCTCCAGCCGCATCTCCTGGCCGGCATGGTTGAGCCGCATGGTGCCGGCGGAGGGTTTGTAGAAACCGGTGATGCAGTTGAAAACGGTGGTCTTGCCGGCGCCGTTCGGGCCGATCAGCGCGGTGATCTTGCCGCGCTCGGCGCTGAAAGAAAGATCCTTGACGGCGACGATTCCGCCGAAGCGCATCGCCAGGTTCTCGACGCGGAGGATGTCGTCGCGGCTCATGCGCGGGCATCCTCGACGAGTTCGGCGGAGATCACCTTTTCCTGCTGCAGAAACATGGTAGGGGCGCGGTGGCCGATCAGGCCGCGCGGCCGCCAGATCATCAGCAGCACCATCGCGACGCCGAACACCAGCATGCGGTACTGGTCGAGGCCGCGGAATAATTCGAAGCCGCCGATCAGCGCCACGGCCGCGAGCGCCACGCCGAGCTGCGAACCCATGCCGCCCAGCACGACGATCGCCAGCACCAGGGCCGATTCCTGAAACGTAAAGCTCTCCGGGCTGATGAAGCCCTGCCGCGTCGCAAAGAACGCCCCCGCAAAGCCGGCGAACATCGCGCCGGTGGCAAAGGCGGTGAGCTTGGTCGTGGTGGTGTTGATCCCCAGCGCACGGCAGGCGACCTCGTCCTCGCGCAGCGCCTCCCAGGCACGGCCGATCGGCAGCCGGCGCAGCCGGATCGTGACCCAGTTGGTCACCAGCGCCAGCGCGAGAATGACGTAGAACAGGAACACGATGCGGTGCGTCGGCGAGAACGCGATGCCGAGCAGGGCGGCGAGGCCGTCGGGGCCGGGCGTCAGCGGGATGCCGAAGAAGCTCGGGCGCGGGATGCCGCTGATCCCGTTGGGACCGCCGGTGAGATGCTGCCAGTTGATGATGACGAGGCGGATGATCTCGCCAAAGGCCAGCGTGACGATGGCGAGATAGTCGCCGCGCAGCCGCAGCACTGGAAAGCCGAGCAGCACGCCGAAGAACGCCGCCAGGATGCCCGCCAGCGGCAGGCAGATCCAGAACGACAGGCCATAGGTGGTCGCCAGCAAAGCGTAGGAATAGGCGCCGACGGCGTAGAAGGCGACATAGCCGAGGTCGAGCAGGCCGGCGAGGCCGACCACGATATTGAGGCCCCAGCCGAGCATCACATAAGTGAGGACCAGGATACCGAGATCGAGAATGTAGCGCTGGTCGTAGAAGATCACCGGGACCAGCAAGGTGAACACCAGCAGCACCGGCACAATGGCGCGGCGGCCGATCGCCAGCGCCCTTGTCGCGCCATCAGGCACGATGCGAATCGTCTCGACCGGCCCCCACCAATAGCGCAGCAGCTCGACCACGATCGAGCCACCGAACACTCCGGCGACCATCAGGCCGAGATCGCCGAACCGCGTCCACCAGATCAACTGCCCGGAGGGGCCGGCCTCGGTGCGGATGCCGATCATCAGCGAGAACAGCACCAAGGCGACGATCGCCGAGATCAGCGCCTTCTTGAAGATGAACGCGACATCCGGGCCGCGCGTGGCTTGGGCTGTGGGCACGGTTGCTGCCACGTTGCCCATCAAACTTTTTCGACTTCCGGCCGGCCGAGCAGGCCGGTGGGAAGGAAGATCAGTACCACGATCAGGATCGAGAACGCCGCGACGTCTTTATATTCCGTGGAGAAGTACGCCGCCCACATCGTCTCGATCAGGCCGATCAGCAACCCGCCGAGCATCGCGCCGGGCAATGATCCGATGCCGCCCAGCACCGCGGCGGTGAACGCCTTGATGCCGGCGACGAAACCCATGAAGAAATCGACCAGGCCGTAATACAGCAGGTACATCATGCCGGCGACGGCGGCGAGCGCCGCGCCGATCACGAAGGTCATCGAGATGGTGCGGTCGACATCGACACCGAGCAAAGCGGCCATGGTCTGGTCCTGCTCGCAGGCGCGCATGTCGCGGCCGAGCCGCGTCTTCGCCACCAGCCAGGTGAAGATGCCGAGCAAAATCACGGTGGTGACGACGACGACGATCTGCACGTTGGAAAGTTGCACCGCGAAGCCGCCGGCGCCTTCATGCAGCGTGTAGCCGCCGGTGATGATCGGCGGCACCGGCTTGACGCGCGCGCCCTGCGCGATCTGCGAATAGTTGATCAGCACGAACGACATGCCGATAGCCGACAGCATCGGCGCGAGGCGAAACGAATGCCGCAGCGGGCGGTAGGCGATGCGCTCGATGGTCCAGCCATAGAGCGCCGTGACGGCCATCGACACCAGCAGCACCAGCAACAGGATCACCGGGACGGCGGTCAGGCCGATCGAGACCAGAATCAGGAAGGTGATCAGGGCAATGAAACCGCCGATCATGAAGATGTCGCCATGGGCGAAATTGATCATGCCGACGATGCCGTAGACCATCGTGTAACCGATCGCGATCAGGCCGTAGATCGAGCCGAGCACGAGGCCGTTGATCATTTGCTGGGCGAAATAATCCATGCGCTGCCGTGTTCGCGTGAGGGCGAGATCCGTCTCCGATGCCGGAGACGTTGCGTCGCCGATCAATTTCTAACAGTGCGATGGGAGGCGGGCAACCGGCCCGGCTGCGGCTAAGTAGATCTGTACATGACGATTTTCGCGCCGGCCGGGCTGATTTCCGGGGCCGCGGGAGGGGAACGGGCTCCAGTTAGGGTTAACAAATGGTTTAGATTGTCGGTCGAATGCCGCCGGCCTTATGTTCCGCTGCGGCCTGTCGCCGCCCAGGACGGCGGCCCGCGACATGATCCAGAACTGGCGAATCTCGAGTTTCAACGGCGCGCTGCTGGCGTGTTATTTCATCCCGACCTGGACCATCGCCGCCTTTCGCATCATGATCTCGCCGCTGCAGGGCGTCTATGAGCGCCCCAACGTCGCTCTGGTGCTGTTCCTCAATGACCACCTGCAGCTCGGCACCATGAGCACGGTGCGCTACGCTTGGCTGATGGCGCTGGGCAAGCTGACCGTGGTGGCGTTCTTTGCGGTGTTCCTGATGTTCACGACGCGCGCCTCGATCCGCCAGAGCGGCGGTTGCGACGAGGCGCTGTCGATGGCGCTCGGGCTTGGCAGCTTCGTCAGCTTCGCCAGCATGATCATGGCCGCCAAGGTCGGTCAGGCTGCCGTGGTGCAACTGCACGCCACCGAGCTGCTGCTGATGCTCGGCACCGTCGTGCTGATCGTGTTCGAGCCGCCGCTGCTGCGCCTGCCCGCGGCCGGGGGCCGCGCGCAGCCGGCGCGCGACACCGGTTTCTATGGCTTGAGCAGCCCGAGTTCCTGAATGATGCTGGCGGCTTCCTTGGTGGCGTGGTTGGCCGCCGGCACGCCGCAATAGATCGCCTGCTGCAGCAGGATCTCCTTGATGTCGTCCGGCGTGAAGCCGCCTTCGGCCAACGCCGCACGGACGTGCAGCCGGAACTCGTCCCATTGCCCGAGCGCCACCATGGTGCCGATCACCAGCACCCGCCGCGTCCGTTCCTCGAAATGCGGCCGCGTCCATATCTCGCCCCAGGCGTAGCGGCTGATCAGATCGAGAAAGTCGGCGTTGAAGGCATTCTTGCCGGCCGCCGATTTGTCGACCCAGGCATTGCCGAGAACTTTGCGGCGTTGGGCGGTGCCGTTGTCGGCGCGTTGTTTGTCGTCCATGTCATTTTCCGTTTTGATCCTGGGATAACACGCCGGCGTTGCGCCCCCTCTCGCCGTTGGGGAGAGGGCTGGGGTGAGGGGACACCGGCCTGTCGATGGCGCCCAACCCCCTCACCCGACCGGCTTCGCCGGTCGACCTCTCCCCGGCGGGGAGAGGTGAGAGCGCGCGCGCCGCGAACGATTCATCGCTGCGTGAGGAACCCGACCACGGCGTCGGTGAAGGCATGCGATTGCTCGACGTTGGAGATGTGCGCGGCATCCAGGATGGTCAGGCTGGCGCCGGGGATCTGGCTGCGGATGTATTCGCCCGCGGCGACCGGCGTCGCCATGTCCTGGCGGCCGGCGATCACCAGCGTCGGGCTTTTGATTTTGGGTAGCAACGAGCGCTGGTCGAGCGTGCTGAGCGCCTCGCAGGCGGCGAGGTAGCCCTCGACCGGCGAGGCCAGCAGCATCGCCTTGAGATGCGCGGTGACGGCCGGTTCGCGCTCGCGGAAATCGGCGGTCAGCCAGCCCGCGATGACGGCGTCGGCGACCCCGGCCAGGCCGCCTTCGCGAACCGCCTTGATGCGGTTGTGCCAGTTGGTCGGGTCCGGATAATAGCTCGACGTGTTCGACAGGATGATGCGGTCGAAGCGCTCCGGCGCGTTGGCGCCGAGCCATTGCCCGACCATGCCGCCCATCGACAAGCCGCACCAGTGCACGCGGTCAATGTTGAGGTCGTCGAGGATCGCCAGCACATCCTTGCCATAGCGCTCCATCGAGGTGGTGCCGGCCGGGCCGGACTTGCCGTGGCCGCGACGGTCGTAGCGCACCACGCGGAACAATTTGGTCAGCGTCGCCATCTGCGGCTCCCACATCTGCATCGTCGTGCCGAGGGAGTTCGACAGCATCAAGGTCGGGCCGCCGTCGCGGCCTTCGACCGATACGTTGAGCAGGCATCCGTCGGCGTCGATCATAGGCATGGGGCGTCTCCGTATTTTTTAATGGTTGAGCGAGGCGAGCAGGCGGTCGATCAGGGCCTGCGAGGCACCCTGATAGGACATAGGCTCGAAGAGTTTGGCGAGTTGCGCCGCGTCGAGTTGCGCGCAGACAAGGGCGTCCTCGATCAGGACGTCGCGCAAATGTTTCTTGTCCGCGAGCGCCCGCCGGGTGGCGGCCTCGACCACATGATGGGCGTCGCTCTTGCCGAGCTTTTCGGCGAGCGCGAAGGTCACGGCTTCGGCCATGATCAGCCCGTGGGTGGCATCGAGATTGCGCCGCATCCTGTCGGCATCGACCTCAAGCCCCTCGGCGATATCGACGATGGCGGCGAGCGCGCCGGAGGTGACCAGCAGCAGCGTCGGCAGCGTCGGCCATTCGGCGTGCCAGGGGCCGGCGCTGCGCTCATGGTCCTGCACCTGCGCCGCCAGAATCGTGGCGACGAGATTCGGCGCCATGGTCGCGGCGGACAGCGCGATCGCGGAGGCCACCGGGTTGCGCTTGTGCGGTAGCGTCGAGGAGCCGCCGCGGCCTTCGCCGGCGGGCTCGAATGCCTCGCCGACATCGGTCTGCATCAGCAACGACACGTCGCGGGCGATCTTGCCGCAAGTGCCGGAGAGAATCGCCATGACGGACGCGATCTCGGCGATGCGGTCGCGGTGGGTGTGCCACGGCGCTTCCGGCAGCGGCAAATTGAGCTCCTGCGCCAGCCGGTCGGCGACGGCGAGGCCGTGGTCGCCCAGCGCGGCCAGCGTACCGGCGGCGCCACCGAACTGCAGCGCCAGGCCTTCATGGCGCAGCCGCCGCAGGCGCAGCCGGGTGCGGTGCAACGCGGCGGCATATTCGGCGAGCTTGAGGCCGAACGGCATCGGCAGCGCGTGTTGCAGCCAGGTGCGGGCGACCGCGGCGGTGTCGCGGTGCTTTTGCGCGAGCACCGCGAAGCCGGCGACGGCGCGGTCGAGATCCGCCAGCAACGCGTCGATCGCCGCGCGCAGGCCGAGCATGGTGGCGGTATCGATGACGTCCTGGGAGGTCGCACCCCAATGCACGTAGCGGGCGGCGTCCTTGTCGGCTTTCGCAACTTCGGCGGTCAGCGCCTTTACCAGCGGGATCGCCAGATTTCCGGCGCGGGTCGCGGCCAAGGCTAAGTCGGCGATGTCGAATCGGGAGGCCGAGCAGGCGGCTTCGATGGCCGCCACGGCGCTGCCGGGAATGACGCCAGTGGCTGCCTCGGCCCGCGCCAGTGCGGCCTCGAAATCGAGCATGTGCGTGAGCGTGGCAGCGTCATCGCAGACGGCGCGCATCGCGGAGCTGGACAACAGCGGGGCCAATAAAGGGGAGAGGGAGGTGCTCATTTGCGCGCGACCTAATCATCCCCGGCCGCCGCTGCCAAGTGCGCCGCATGTTGCGGTGCGATGATGCATTGCTTCTGCGCAGGAGGTACCCTTTCCTTTGTGCCGCCCGTGGTTTACTTGGGATCACCCGTCAGTTTGGGACGGCGACAATTCAGGAGATGTCCGATGGCCATGACGATGTCAGGCGAAGTGCAACTCGCTGCACCGCGCGAAGTGGTTTGGGCCAAGCTCAACGATCCCGCCGTGCTGAAGGCCTGCATCCCCGGTTGCGAGGAGCTCGAGACCACCGAAGAGGGCGGCTTTCGCGCGACGGCCAAGATCAAGGTCGGGCCGGTATCGGCGCGGTTCAAGGGCAAGGTGACGCTCAGCGACCTCGATCCGCCGAACGGCTACAAGATCACGGGCGAAGGCGAGGGCGGCGTCGCCGGCTTCGCCAAGGGCGGCGCCGTGGTCGGCCTCACCGACCAGGATGGCGGGACGCTCCTGACCTACAATGTCGAGGCACAGATCGGCGGCAAGCTGGCCCAGCTCGGTCAGCGCCTGATCAACGGCTCGGCCAAGAAGATCGCCGACGAGTTCTTTTCCAACTTTGCCAAGGCCGTTCAGGGCGAAGCCGAAGCTTAGCTCACGCCATCAGCAACGGAGGATCACCTCTCCCCGTTGGGGAGAGGTCGGCATCGCGCGCAAGCGCGTTGCCGGGTGAGGGGGCGGCGCTCCGTCGATGGATCGTGACCCCTCATCCGGATGTCTTCGCTGCGCTTCGCCATCCGACCTCTCCCTATGGGAGAGGTGAAGAAGGTCCGAGTTTACGTTCGCCAAAACACATAGCTCGCCATCCCGGCATGAGGTTGCTCATTGCCGGGATGGGCCATAATATGCCTTTGGAATGGTTTTAATGACGCGAGGCCACGCGATGGCGGCGCGGATGAAGAGAGTGCATATGGCCAAAGTATCCATGATCGTGAACGGCAATCCCGTCACCGGAAACATCGACCCGCGCACGCTGCTGGTGCAGTTCCTGCGCGAGAATCTGCGCCTGACCGGGACGCATGTCGGCTGCGACACCTCGCAATGCGGCGCCTGCGTCGTGCATCTCGACGGCAAGGCCGTGAAGTCCTGCACCACGCTCGCCGTGATGTGCGAGGGCCAGGAGGTCAGGACCATCGAAGGTCTGGCCGCCGACGGCGCGCCGCTGCACCCGATGCAGGAAGCGTTTCGTGAGCATCATGGCCTGCAGTGCGGCTTCTGCACGCCCGGCATGATCATGACCGCGGTCGATCTGGTGCATCGCAAGGGCCACGACCTCTCGGATCATTTGATCCGCGATGAGCTCGAAGGCAATCTCTGCCGCTGCACCGGCTACCAGAACATCGTCGAATCGATCGCTGCCGGCGCGAAAGCGATGGCGAATTCCGACCTCGCCTAACCGTACGACGATCAGGGACACCCCAGGGAAACCTCATGTACGAATTCAAATATCATCGTCCGGAAACCGTGCGTCAGGCCGCCAATCTCCTGCTCAAGAATGAAGACGCCAAGCTGGTCGCCGGCGGCCACACGCTGATCCCGGTGATGAAGCAGCGCCTCGCCGCGCCGCCGCACATCGTCGATCTCTCGCGCGTCCCCGGTCTCGACGGCATCGAGATGCAGGGCCGTTCGCTGGTGATCGGCGCGCTCGCCAAGCATGCCGCCGTGGCCGACTCCGCGCTCGTTCAGGAAGCCTTCCCGGCGCTCGCCGAACTGGCCGCGCTGATCGGCGATCCCGCCGTGCGCCACAAGGGCACCATCGGCGGCTCGCTCGCCAATAATGATCCGACCGCGGACTATCCCGCCGCCGTGCTCGCGATGGGGGCCACCATCGTCACCAACAAGCGCAAGCTGAAGCCGGAGGAATTCCTGCAGGGCCTGTTCACCACGGCGCTGGAGCCCGACGAGATCATTACCAAGGTGCAGTTTCCGCTGCCGAAGAAGGCCGCCTATATCAAGTTTCGCAACCAGGCCTCGCGCTACGCGCTGGTCGGCGTGTTCGTCGCCAAGCGTCCGTCGGACGTCCGCGTCACCGTGACCGGAGCCGGCTCCGATGGCGTGTTTCGGGTCGAGGCGTTCGAACAGGCGCTGCAGAAGCGGTTCTCGCCGAAGGCGCTGGACGGGATCACGGTGCCCGCCGAAGGCCTCAACAGCGATCTGCACGGTAGCGCGGAATATCGCGCCCACCTGATCGGCGTGCTGGCCAGGCGCGCGGTCGAAGCCGCCAACGCCCGGACCTGATCCGTCAGGTCCGTCCTACCCCGACTATTTCTGCGAGATCGGTTTTCCCATGACGGCGACAGCGGCGATCCCTACCTCCGTCGATGCGACGCTCGAGATGCTGACCTCGCGCGGCTACCTCGCCGAGCGCTCGCTGGCGACGGTGGTGTTTCTGGCGCTGAAGATGGGCCGGCCGCTGTTCCTGGAAGGCGAGGCCGGCGTCGGCAAGACCGAGATCGCCAAGGTGCTGTCAGCTGCACTCGGTCGCAAGCTGATCCGGCTGCAGTGCTATGAGGGCCTCGACGTCGCCTCCGCGGTCTATGAGTGGAACAGCGCGGCGCAGATGATCGCGATCCGGCTGGCCGAAGCCGCCGGCGATACCGACCGCGACCAGCTCTCCAGCGACATCTTTGCCGAGCGCTATCTGATCAAGCGCCCGCTGCTGCAGGCGCTGGAGCCCGACGTGGGCGGTGCGCCGGTGCTCCTGATCGACGAACTCGACCGCGCCGACGAGGCGTTCGAGGCCTATCTCCTGGAAATCCTCAGCGACTTCCAGGTCACGATCCCCGAATTCGGCACCGTGAAGGCGCCGGCGCCGCCGATCGTGATCGTCACCTCGAACCGCACCCGCGAGATCCACGACGCCCTGAAGCGTCGCTGTCTGTATCACTGGGTCGATTATCCCACCGCCGAACGCGAATTGGCGATCGTGAAGTCGCGGGTGCCGAACATTTCCGCCAAGCTGTCCGCGCAGGTGGTGAAGTTCGTGCAGGCGCTGCGCAATCAGGATTTCTACAAGTCGCCCGGCGTCGCCGAAACGCTGGACTGGGCGACGGCGTTGACCGAACTCGACGCGCGCTCGCTGACACCGGAAGTGGTCGGCGACACGCTGGGCGCGCTGCTGAAGTATCAGGATGACATCCAGCGGATGCAGGGCGACAATCTGCAGAAGGTGCTGAAGGAAGCCACCAGCGATTGATACAACTGTCATTCCGGGGCGCGGGCGGCGCGAGCCGAACGCGAACCCGGAAACCTGAGATGTTCTGCAGCAAAACATTCCGGGATCCCGGGTTTGCTCGCAGCTTGCGCTGCTCGCGCCCCGGGATGACAATGGACAGGCCATGACCATCGATCACCTCAACCCGCCGACGGGCCTGATGGCCGACAATATCACCGGCTTTGCGCGCGCACTGCGCGCCGCCGGCCTGCCGGTCGGACCGGGCGCGGTGATCGATGCGCTGAACGCGCTGCAGGTGATCGAGATCGGCAACCGCGCCGACGTGTTCGCGACGCTGCAGGCGATCTTCGTCAAGCGCCACGAACATGCGTTGATCTTCGCGCAGGCCTTCGACCTTTTCTTCCGCGCTGCCGAGGAATGGAAGCACTTGCTCGATTCCGTGCCGCTGCCCGACCAGGCGAAGAAGCCGCCGCCGCCGGCCTCGCGCCGCGTCCAGGAGGCGATGGCCAAGCCGGCGATGCGCGACGCCGAGGAGCAGCCGCCGCAGGAGCAGGAGATCAAGCTGTCGGTGTCCGACCGCGAGGTCCTGCAGAAGAAGGATTTTGCGCAGATGTCTGCGGCCGAGATCGCGCAGGTCACCCGCGCCATCGCGCAGATGAGCCTGCCGCAGGCCGAGCTGCGCACGCGACGCACGCAGCCGGACAAACGCGGCCTCAAGCTCGATTTGCGCCGCACGTTGCGCAGCAGTCTGCGAACCGGCGGCGACATCGTCGAGATCCGTCGCCTCGGCCTGATCGACCGACCCGCGCCGATCGTGGCGCTGCTCGATATCTCCGGCTCGATGAGCGAATATACAAGGCTGTTCCTGCATTTTCTGCATGCCATCACCGACGCCCGCAAGCGCGTCTCGGTGTTCCTGTTCGGCACGCGGCTGACCAATGTCACACGCTCGCTGAAGGCGCGCGATCCGGACGAGGCGCTGGCGAGCTGCTCGTCCTCGGTCGAGGACTGGGCCGGCGGCACGCGGATCTCGGAGTCGTTGCACACGTTCAACAAGCTCTGGGGCCGCCGCGTGCTGGGCCAGGGCGCCATCGTGCTGCTGATCTCCGACGGGCTGGAGCGTGAGGCGGATGCCCGCCTGACCTTCGAGATGGACCGGCTGCACCGTTCCTGCCGGCGGCTGATCTGGCTCAACCCGCTGCTGCGCTTCGACGGCTTCGAGGCCAAGGCGCAGGGCATTAAAATGATGCTGCCGCACGTTGACGAATTGCGTCCCGTACATAATTTGAGTTCGATCGAGGGCCTGATCAAGGCGCTGGCCTCCCCGCCATCGGCGCACCATCGCAGCCTGATCCGCCCCGCTGCTTGAAAGAGGCCACCATGCTCAACCGCGACGAAGACATTTTGCAGGCCGCAGAGGCCTGGCAGAAGGCGGGCCACGGCGTAGCGCTGGCCACTGTGGTCGAGACCTGGGGCTCCGCGCCGCGCCCGGCCGGATCCAGTCTGGTGATCAACGATGACGGCACGTTTCTGGGCTCGGTGTCCGGCGGCTGCGTCGAGGGCGCCGTCGTGACGGAAGCGCTCGACGTGATCGCCTCCGGCGCGCCCAAGCTGCTGGAATTCGGCGTCGCCGACGAGACGGCCTGGAATGTCGGCCTGTCCTGCGGCGGCACGATCCGGGTGTTCGTCGAGAAAGTCGGCCAGTCGTGAAGCTCGAGACCTTAAGTGCCGTCAACGCCGAGCGCGCCGCGCGCCGCCCGGTGATGGTGATTACCGATGTCGCCAATGGCGACCAGCGGCTGGTGAAGGCGGCCGACTTCGCCGCCGATCCGCTGCATGCCGAACTCGACAAGCAATTGCGCATGGGCAAGAGTGCGATGGTGGAGGTGGACGGCAAGAAGCTGTTCCTCAACGTCTACGCGCCGACCGCGCGGCTGATCATCATCGGCGCCGTCCATATCAGCCAGGCTTTGGCGCCGCTGGCGCGGTCGCTGGATTACGATGTCACCGTGATCGACCCGCGCACGGCGTTCGCCAGCCCGGAGCGCTTTCCGGACGTGTCGCTGGTGGCGGAATGGCCGGACGTGGCGCTGCCGCCGCTCAACGTCGATCACTACACCGCGTTCGTCGCCGTCACCCACGATCCGAAGATCGACGATCCCGCGCTGCTGCACGCATTCGAGCGCAATTGCTTTTATATCGGCGCGCTCGGCTCGCGAAAGACGCATGCCAAGCGCGGCGACCGCCTGAAGGCGCAGGGCGTGTCGGAGGCCGACTTTGCGCGCATCAAGGCGCCGATCGGCCTCAACATCGGCGCGGTGTCGCCATCGGAGATTGCGGTCGCGATCATGGCCGAAATCACTGCCGAACTGCGGCTGCCGAAGGGGAATCCAACGGATTCCCCTCAAACGAGCGCGGCGTGAAGTTCGGGCCGGCCAGCCCGGATGAGGCCCTGGGCGGCGTTACGGTCCATACGTTGCGGCAAGGCGACCTTGTCCTCAAGAAAGGCACCACCGTCGGTCCCGTTGAGGTCGCTGCGCTGAAGCGCGCCGGCGTCAGCGAAGTCGTCGTCGTGCGATTGGAGGACGGCGATGTCTCCGAGGACACAGCGGCTGCCTCCGTCGCGCAGGCGGTGGCGGGCGAGGGCGTCCATGTCGAGCGCGCCTTTACCGGCCGCGCCAATCTGTTCGCCGAACATGCCGGCGTGCTGGTTGTCGACCGTGCCATCGTCGACCGCATCAACGCCGTTGACGAGGCGATCACGTTTGCCACGCTCGCCGCTTACAAGCCGGTCGTGGAAGGCGAGATGATCGCCACGGTGAAGCTGATTCCCTTCGGCACCGCCGGCGCGTTGCGTGACGCCGCCGTGAAGGCGGCGTCGGGCGGCGCGTTGCGGGTCGCGCCCTACACGGTCCACAAGGTCGGCGTGGTTTCGACGCTGCTACCCGGCCTATCGCCCAAGGTCATCGACAAGACCCTGCGCGTCACCGCTGAGCGCCTCGCGCCGGCCGGCGCCAAGATCGTCGCCGAGCGCCGTGTCGCGCACGATAAGCGTTTGCTGGCAAATTCGATTCAGGAACTGCTCGGCCTTGGCGCCGAACTGGTGATCGTGTTCGGCGCCTCCGCCATCGCCGACCGTCGCGATGTGATCCCGGTCGCGATCGAGCGGGTCGGCGGCGCGATCGAGCATTTCGGCATGCCGGTCGATCCCGGAAATCTCCTGCTGATCGGCAGGATCGGCGCCGTGCCGGTGCTGGGCGCGCCGGGCTGCGCGCGTTCGCCGGTGGAGAACGGGTTCGACTGGGTGCTGATGCGGCTGCTTGCCGGCATCCCGGTGACGCGCGCCGATCTGACCGGCATGGGCGTGGGAGGATTGCTGATGGAAATCATCACCCGGCCGCAGCCGCGCCTGCCGGTGAGCAGCGACGGCAGCCGCAACGTCGCCGCCATCGTTCTGGCCGCCGGCCGCTCGACCCGGATGGGCGGACCCAACAAGCTGCTGGCCGAACTGAATGGCAAGACGCTGGTGCGGATCGTCGCCGAGCAGGTGGCGGCTTCGAAGGCCAGCAGCGTCACGGTGGTGACCGGCCATCAGGCCTCAGAGGTCGAGACGGCGCTGGCCGGGCTCACGGTCAAGTTCGTGCACAATCCGGATTTCGCCGAAGGCCTCGCCAGTTCGGTGAAAGCTGGTATCGCCGCGCTTCCGGCGGATGCCGACGGCGCCGTGATCTGCCTGGGCGACATGCCGCTGATCGACACCCGCCTGATCGACCGGCTGATCGAGGCCTTCGCGCCCGACCAGGGCCATCTGATCGCGGTGCCGGTCAACGAGGGGCGCCGCGGCAATCCGGTGCTGTGGTCGCGCCGCTTCTTTGCCGAGCTGATGACGCTGGATGGCGACATCGGCGCGCGCCATCTGATCATGAAGCATGCGGAGGTCGTGGCTGAAGTGCCGGTCGAGGGCCATGGCGCCTTCCTCGATATCGACACGCCGCAGGCATTGGCCGACGCGCGGCGCGGCTGATCGGCATTGGCGATCCGTTCACCAAGTTGAAACGCCTGTTGTGTAGCTTGTAGCGATATTGAACCTCGGGGGAGGGATATTTGTCGTATCGGGCTGCGCGGTTTCGCGCGTTTTTTGTCGCTGCTATCATGGTCATGCTGACGCCGCAGGCCTCATTCGCCGCGGGTGCGCTCGCCGTCGGCCAATGTGGCGCCTATGGTCAGGCCTTCGATTTTGCCGGCCAGGCCGCGGCCACGGCTGCCGCGAAAAAGCAGTGCAAAGGCGATTGTACCACCGTCAACATGAGCCGGGCCTGTGCGGCGTTTGCCGTCGACATGGCAAATCCCTGCGGCGCGCATGCCTATGCGGTGGCGCCGAAGATCTCGGCTTCGCTCAATGCGGCCACCAAGAAGTGCTACGAGTTCGGCGGCAAGGAATGCGTCATCCGCGCCTGGGCGTGCGACGCCAAGGGCTAGGTCTTTCAGTGGCCGGCCTGATCAGTTCTCGTGCAGCAGCGCCCGCGGCGGGCGCAGCAGCAGGGAGATCCGCGCATAGACGCCGTCGCGCTGAAAACTGTCCGCGATGTGACCGGCCGCGATCGTCCATTCATAGTCACCGGTGCGCAGTCCCGTGAGATGCGCGCCGATGCGGGTTTGCCGGCTGTAATGATCGCGCGATCGTGCCGCTTCCGGCCCGATCCAGAACCGGTCGAACAGCCGCCATCCGGCCGCGGCCCGCGCGCTGATGGCGTCGTCGATCGACGAGCCGGACAGCGAGCCTTGAAGCATCAGCAAGGTCGTCGGCTCCCACCAGACGTCGGTGGTGAAGCGCGTGCCGAGGCGGGCGCGGGGTGTCGCCAGGCGGCCATTGACTAGCAGGAAGTCGGCCTGGACTTCATAACCGACGAGGAATTGAACATCGGCGTGGTTGCCGCTAAATTTCAGGCCGGCCATCAGCGAGCCGCGCGTGATCTCGGTCACGTAACGCTGTGTCGGTGTGGTGTAGCGATCGAGATTGTCCGACAAGGCCGCCCGCAGGATGAAGCCGTCTCTGTGGATGCCCATCGGCGCCCATTGGAAACCGGCAAACCCACCCAGGCCGTTGCGCCAGATATCGAAGCCGGCGAAGTAGATCAGCCGGTCCGGCATCCCGCCGGTCAGGAAATCGAGCCGGCTTGTGCCGGACAGCACGGGGGCAAGAAAGCTTTGCCAGGCCGGCTTGCTTGGCTCGGCCAACTCGATCTCTTCCTCATCGTCGTTGTCGGCGGCCTCCTGCGCGGAAATTCTCGGCACGCAAAGGCTCAGGGCAGCAACGCAGACGCCGACGGCGCATAACGTTGCTCTCCGGAACATCCACCGTACCCCACGCCACAAAAATGCAACCAGAGGTTATTAAAGCTGTGGACAAGTGAGGCGTCTACCGCCGCCATGCGAACGATGCAGGAACGTCGGTAAAAATATCCGAATCGGGCGCGTCAGGTCAGCCGGTCGATCAGCGCCATGGCGCCGGCGGGGGCGCGGACTTTGGCCTCGTGGATCACATAGGTGAAGACGTCGCGCGGCTGTTTCTTTGGCGTGGCGTCGGTGATCCGGGGCAGGTCGGTCGGCTCGCCGCCGGAGGCCCAGGTCTCCAGACGCTTCGCCCAGGCATCGAGAGCCTTCGGCGGATAGCAGGTTTCGATGCTGTCATCGCCCTTTTGCAGTCTCGAATAGACGAAGTCACCGGTGACATCGGCGATGGCGGGGTAGGTGGCGTGTTCGGAGAACACGACCGGGGTGTTGAACTGGCGCAGCAGCGCAATGAATTCCGGTACGCAAAAACTGTCGTGCCGGACCTCGACGACACGGCGCAGACGGCGGCCGTCGATCTGGCGCGGCAGCAGGTCGAGGAAGGCGCCGAAGTCGCTCGGATCGAACTTCTTGGTCGGCGCGAATTGCCAGAGCACCGGGCCGAGCTTGTCACCGAGCTCGAGCACGCCGGAATCGTAGAACCGCTGCACGCTTTCGCCGGCCTCGGCGAGCACGCGGCGATTGGTGGCGAAGCGCGGCCCCTTCAGCGAGAATACGAAATCATCCGGCACTTCGCTTGCCCATTTGCGAAAGCTCTCCGGCTTCTGCGAGCCGTAAAAGGTGCCGTTGATCTCGATCGAGGTAAGTTTCGAGGCGGCGTAACTGAGCTCCTTGGCCTGGGTCAGCTTCTCCGGGTAGAACACGCCGCGCCACGGCGCGAAGGTCCAGCCGCCGATGCCGATGCGGATGGTGCCGGCCTTGCCGGCCGACTTGACCGCTGACTTAGCTGCGGTCTTGGCTCCAGCCGTGGCCGGGGGGACGACGTTCGGACTGCGCTTCAAGGCGCTCTTGCCGGGAGTCTTAGGTTCGGTCTTCGTCTTGGTCTCTGATTTTGCTGGCTTTTTCGCTGTTTTTTTTGCCACGTCGATTGCCCCTTGCGCAATGCCCCACCAACCCCTATCTTGTTTTTAACGGCGACGTCGATGCTTTAACAAGCCTCCGGCGCTGGGACGACCCTAGGATAGCTCGGTAGCGCCGGATGTACGCGCACCATGTTGTTCGGGGTCGTTGGCATTTCTGGGCTAGTTTTTAGCCTTCCCCACCTCCCTTCATTCGGCCTGACCTGCATCAAGTTCCGGTGCGCTATCTCGTCCTCGCCTTGGCACGGTCCGGCGTGGCGGATATAGGCTGTGTTATGAATGAAGCCATCAGACCGGAACCCGGACAGCTCCTGCAGGCGGGGGCTCCGCTGCAGCTGTCCGTCATCGTTCCCACCTTCAACGAGAGCGGCAATGTCGCGGTGCTGGTGCAGCGCCTCGGCGTTGCGCTGGCCGGCATCGCCTGGGAGGTCATCTTCGTCGATGACAACTCGCCGGACGGCACCGCCGACGTGGTGCGCGGGCTGTCGCAGCGCGATCCGCGCGTTCGCTGCATCCGGCGGATCGGCCGCCGCGGCCTGTCCGGCGCCTGCATCGAGGGCATGCTGGCTTCCAGCGCGCCCTGCGCGGCCGTGATCGACGGCGACCTGCAGCATGACGAAACGCAACTGCCGAAAATGCTCGGCCTGATCGAATCGGGTGCCGCCGAACTGGTGATCGGCAGCCGTTACATCGACGGCGGCAGCGCCGACAGTTTCAACAGCCAGCGGCTCGGCGCCAGCAAGTTCGCCACCGCCGTGGCGCAGCGCGTGCTGCGCGTCAAGATCGCCGACCCGATGAGCGGCTTCTTCATGATCCGCCGCGATCGTTTCGAACAACTGGCGCCGCAGCTCTCGATCCAAGGCTTCAAGATCCTGCTCGACGTGGTAGCGACGGCGCGCGGCGATCTGCGGATCATCGAGGTGCCCTACACCTTCGGCTCGCGGCTGCATGGCGAGAGCAAGCTGGATTCGATGGTCGCCCTGGACTTCCTTGGCCTGGTGCTGGCCAAGCTCACCAACGACGTAGTGTCATTGCGCTTCTTGCTGTTCGCGCTGGTCGGTTCGATCGGCCTGTGCGTGCATTTTGCCGCATTGTATGTCGCGCTCGAAGTGTTCCTGCTGCCATTTGCCGAAGCGCAGGCCTGCGGCGCGCTGCTGGCGATGACCAGCAACTTCCTGCTCAACAATTTCCTGACCTATCGCGACCAGCGGCTGAAGGGCTTTGGCATCCTGCGCGGATTGCTGCTGTTCTATCTCGTCTGCTCGGTCGGCCTCCTCGCCAATGTCGGCGTCGCCTTCTCGGTCTATGACCAGGAGCCGATCTGGTGGCTGGCGGGGGCGGCCGGCGCGCTGATGGGCGTGGTGTGGAATTACGCCATGTCGGGCCTGTTCGTCTGGCGCAAGCGGTGATGGTGAGATGACGCCGGCGGAAACGCGGCTGGTGCGTGGCACGGCTGCGGTGGTCGCGGGTCTCGTGCTGCTGCGCCTGATCGCGGCGGCATGGACGCCGCTGACCTTCGACGAAGCCTATTACTGGATGTGGTCGAAGCACCTCGCCGGCGGCTATTATGACCATCCGCCGATGGTCGCGATCGTCATCCGGCTCGGCACGCTGCTGGCCGGCAATACCGAATTCGGCGTGCGGCTGGTGTCCGTGCTGCTGACTTTGCCGATGAGCTGGGCGGTGTACCGCACGGCCGAGCTATTGTTCGGCGGCACGCGGATCGCCGCCAGCGCCGTGCTGCTGCTCAACGCCACCATGATCGTATCGGTCGGCACCATGATCGTGACGCCGGACGCGCCCTTGTTGGTCGCCTCGAGTTTCGTCTTGCTGACGCTGGCGAAGGTGCTGGCGACCGGTCGCGGCCTCTGGTGGCTTGGCGTGGGCCTGGCGGTCGGTGCCGCCCTGCTGTCGAAATACACCGCGATGTTTTTCGGGCCGGCGATCCTCATCTGGCTGGTCGCGGTGCCGAAGCTGCGCCGCTGGCTGGTCTCGCCATGGCCCTATCTCGGCGGGCTGGTCGCGCTTGCGGTGTTCTCGCCGGTGATCTTGTGGAACGCGGACCACCAGTGGGTGTCGTTCATCAAGCAACTTGGACGCGCCCGCATTGACAGCTTCAGTGCGGCCTATGTGGCAGAACTGATCCCGACGCAATTCATGTTCGCCTCACCGCTGGTCTTCATCCTCGGCGCGATGGGACTCTACGCGCTGATGCGGCGCGATGGCGGGGCGTGGCCGTCACGGCTGCTGATCAGCGCAACGCTGTGGACCATCGTGCTGTATTTCGTCTGGCACGCCTTCCACGCCCGGGTCGAGGCAAACTGGTTCGCGCCGGTCTATCCGTCGGTCGCGATCGCGGCCGCGGTTGCGGCGCATCTGGCGATCTGGCAGCCACGCGAGCGCCGCACGGTGGATTTCTGCCTGCGCTGGGCAGGCCCCGTCGGCGTGGTGATGTTCACCGCTTTGGTGGTGCAGGCCAACACCGGGCTGCTGTCGGGCTATCGCCGCGACGCCAGCGTGCGCAGCATTGGCGTCGGCTTCAAGGAACTGGCCGGCGAGATCGACGCGGCGCGCCTCCGCACCGGCGCGACCTGCGTGCTGGCGCCCGATTACGGCACCGTCGGCTGGCTTAGTTTCTATCTGCCGGAGGGAACCTGCGTTGTTCAGTCAGGTCAGCGGATTCGCTGGGTCAACATGCCGGAGCCTTCGCCCGCGCAGCTTGCGGGGCCGCTGCTGCTGGTCGGCGAAGCGAATGCGGCGCAGCAGCCGGAATGGCAGGCGCGTTTCAGCCAGATCGAGAAGATCGCCACGCTGACCCGCAAGCGCGGTGCGTTGGTCATCGAGGATGTCGACCTCCATGTGCTGGCGGGTGCCCGCGGCGATCCGCTGGATCGATCGCTTCCGCCGGAACTGGAATTGCCAGCCGCGCGATAAAAGTCGCGCCGATGATGAACCTTTTGCGATGTTCCCGGCGACTAATCCCCGCGATGACACTCATTGGGGCGGGCATTGGAATGGAAAACTCAAATTTCGAAACAAGTCATTTTGCCGCGAACAGCGACCGCGAGACGACGGCAAGCGCGGACGTCGCGGAAGTCGGAGGCCTGCGCGGCGCGCGTATTGCCAGCGTGCTGGCGCAGATCAATGACGGCTTTGCCGACCAGCAATTCTCGACCCGCACGGTTGCAGAACGGCTCGGGCTCTCGGTGCGCTATGTTCAGGACCTGCTGCAGGGGTCCGGCCTCAGCATCACCGACCGTATCATGCAGCTCCGTCTCGACAAGGCACGCACCATGCTGACCGACGATCGCAACTGCAGCCTCAAGATCAGCGATGTCGCGACCAGTTGCGGCTTCAACGAGCTGTCGTATTTTCACCGCAGCTTCCGCCGCCGCTTCGGGGCCTCGCCGGCCAGGTTCCGCGTCCAGTCGATGAACGGCTAGGCACGTCGCCGTCACTTTTCCCCGGATGCGACGCTGCATCGATGTGGCATCGCATCCGTTGCCAGCAACCGTTCTCCCAAGAGCGGTCCGATCCCGCGGCGCAGTTCCGTTTCGGCAGTTCGCCGGGCGCGCGCGATCTGATGCGGTCCCGCCCCCCGACCGCGCGCCCAGGCCCGCGGCGCCCCCGATCTGCGGAGCCTGATCATCGATCGGGCAGGGTGGTGGACGACCCTCAAAGCCGATTTCAGAACCCATCCGGTCCGGATTATTACAGTCCAGCCATGACTCCGCCCGGATTGTCCGGCATTCGGTGAATGGTTCCGGGAATTTGAGATTTCGGAGCACGACGCTGCCGAGGATCTGCCGAGACTTCATAAGCCTTTAACTAAAATTCGACCTAATGACGCTGCGACCTCGGGTGACTGTCTGCTGACTTCGGTCCGGCAATGCACGCAGGGAAGCCTATGAAATTGCCCTGGACGACCTGCGTATGAACACCCGAACTGCTGCCTTCTACGGAGTCACGGCCGTCCGCGGCCAGCGTTCCCGGAAATCCAAGGCAAAAATTCGCCCGCTCAGCTTTCTCAGCGGTGTCACGCTGGCGCTGGTCGCCCTCGGCGGCGCCTGGTCGCTGCAGGCGCGACTCTCGGGCGCCAACGTGCCTGTAATCGCTGCGGCGGCCGATCTCGGCGATGCCGCAACCCAATCATCCTTCGCCGAACGCTTCGACCAAACAACCTTTGTCGAGCGCTTTTCGCCGGTCATCACGGCGGCGGCTCCGGCCGCACCGACCAAGGCCGAGCGCAAGGTCGCCTGGTTCGATCCCACCTATTCGCTCGGCGCCCCGCCGGAACGCTTTGCCCGCCCGGCGCCCGTCGAGCCGCAGGTCGCAACGGCCGCTCCCTCGCCGAAGGAAGTGGTTTCGCCGGCGCCGACCGTGAAGCAGCTGGTCGCCAGCATTCCCATGCCGTCGCAGCGCCCCTCGGAATTGCGCACGGCGCCGGTGCCGGCCGTCTCCGGGCATGAGTCGCTGGTGGCGCGCGCCCGGGCCGCCGTACTCGCCAGTGGCGCGGCGCGTAACCCGACGATGTTCGAGAAATTGTTCGGCGTGGGCTCGCCCGAGAAGGCGACCGGCACCCAGCTCGCCTTCGCCGGCTCCGATGGTGGCATCACCAGCGACGGCAAGGACGCCGTGGCCGCCGCCCCCTCGTCCGACCGCCAGACTGCCGTCTATGATATCTCGGCCAAGAAGGTCTACATGCCGGACGGCAGCAGGCTGGAAGCGCATTCCGGCCTCGGCGGCCGGCTCGACGATCCGTCGGGCGTCCGCGAAAAAATGCGCGGTGCCACTCCACCGCACGTCTACGACCTGAAGCCGCGCGAAGCCCTGTTTCATGGCGTGGCGGCGCTTCGCCTGACCCCGGTCGGCGGTGAAGCCGCGATCTTTGGTCGCACCGGCCTGCTGGCGCACACTTACATGCTCGGTCCCAACGGCGACAGCAACGGCTGTGTCTCGTTCAAGGACTATGCTGCTTTCCTGAAGGCCTATCGCAACGGCGAGGTAAGGCGGCTGATCGTGGTCGCGAGCCTGAACTGAACCGGCGGCCCTGTCTTTCGCCGTGCTCGGTCCAATGGATGACTTGCTGGGCGCGTGGCATCCTGAATACAATCCCGGGTAACGATGCGCTGGATGTGGATATTCGCATCCGGTGACATGCATGGCGCCGCCAACGAGCGGCACCGCACCGGGAGGAACCGCCGTGATCCTGAAATCCGTTCGCACCTTGATGTTCGCCGCCGTGGCGGGCCTGGCCGCGCTGTCGCAGGCCCAGGCGCAATGGCCGCAGAAACCGGTCACCTTCATCGTGCCGTTCGCGGCCGGCGGCGGCACTGACGCCTTCGCGCGGCCGCTGGCGCAGCAACTCGACATCCAGCTAGGCAAGCGCGTACTGATCGAGAACCGCGCCGGCGCCGGCGGCACCGTGGGCGCTTCGCTAGCCTCCAAGGCCGCGCCTGACGGCTACACCTTCTTCATGGGCGCCGCGCACCACGCCATCGCGCCGTCGCTGTATCCCAACCTCGATTACGACATCGAGAAGGACTTCATCCCGCTGGCGCTGATCGCCCGCCCGCCGCAGGTGATCGTCGTCAACCCGGAAAAGGTGGCGGCCAAGACGCTGGCCGAATTCATCACCTATCTGAAAGCCAACCCCGACAAGGTGAACTACGGTTCGGCCGGCGCCGGCACCACGCATCACCTTGCCGGTGAGCTGTTCAAGAGCCTGACGGGCACCAAGCTGCTGCACGTGCCGTATCGCGGCGCGGGGCCGGCGATGCAGGACCTCATCGCCGGACACGTCCCGGTGGTGTTCGACGGACTCGGTTCCTCGGCCCCGCAGATCAAGAGCGGGCAGTTGCGCGCGCTGGCGATCGCCGCGCCCAAGCGCGTCGCCGCGTTCCCCGATATTCCGACGGCCGAGGAAGCCGGCCTGCCGGGCTACGAAGTCGCAACCTGGTACGGCCTGTTCGCACCGAAAGGCACACCGCCGGAGATCGTCGATCGGATGAAGAAGGAGCTGGCCACCGCACTGCAGGCGCCCATGATCAAGGACGCCTGGGAGCGCAACGGGTCCGACGTGCCGGACGTCTCCGGCGCGGCGTTCGGCAAGATGGTGTCGAGCGAAGTGACGCGCTGGCGCAAGGTGGTGACGGACGCCGGCGTCAAGCTGGACTGAGCGGCAGGCAGCGCGACCCGATCATTTGTAGTGTGGCAAATAAACCGCGCCGCCGCGCGTGAGACGCACGGTCAAGCCTATCATCGTGGCGTCGGATTGCCCCAGGCGGGGCGAATAACCTAGTGATCGCGTACCTACTCGATCACTGGGGAACACCATGAACAAGCTTCTTCTTGCTACCACTGCCATCTTCGCTCTGGCCGTCACAAACGCATCGGCGGCCGATCTGGCTCCGCGCTCCTATACCAAGGCGCCGGCACCGGTCGCCGTCGGCTACAACTGGTCCGGCTTTTACGCCGGTGTGATGGGCGGCTACGGCTGGTCGGATCGCGTTCGCCTCGACGGCTTCGCCGTCAGCACCAACGAGATCAACGGCGGCTTTGGCGGCGGCACGATCGGCTATAACTGGCAGACCCCCGGCAGCATGTGGCTGTGGGGCCTCGAAGTCGATGCCGCTGGCAGCGCGATCAAATATCGTGAAGCCCTGCTGCCGAACCTGATCTTCGAGGACAAGGTGCGCGCCTTCGGCAGCGTCACCGGTCGCGTCGGCATCACCGCCGGAGCCGCGCTGTTCTACGCCAAGGGCGGCTATGCCTGGGCCAACAACCAGGTGTCGCTGAGCATCCCGGGCGTCGCGAGCGCCTCCGAGAGCAAGACCCTGTCGGGTTGGACCATCGGCGGTGGCCTCGAATACATGGTCGCACGGAACTGGTCGGTGAAGGGCGAATACATGTATGCCGACTACGGCAACGGCCGCTACGGCAAAGCCGCGACCGGCTTCACCGATCTCGGCCTCTCCACCCACACCGTCAAGGGTGGCATCAACTACCACTTCAACTAGCGTTTTCTTCACTACGCGATAGCCGCGACACGGGAGCGTCGCGGCGATCGTCAGGACTACTCCAGAAAACTTCAGCCCGGCCGCGTCATCAGCGGTCGGGCTTTTTTTTCGCTGGCGCCGGGCCTGGATCGCAGGCCCGGCGTCTAACCGTCAGCGGCAGACGCGGGTCTTGGTGACGACGCGGCGGCCCATCGGCCCGCGGCGCACCACTGTGCGCATGGTGCAGACCGGCCCGCGGCGAATCACGGTGCGACGCATGTAGCGCGCGGCCGAGATATCCGTGCTGCTCGAGATCCCGGTCGGCGTGGGCGTGGCAGCGGATGCCGGCGCGACCAACGATGCAAGGCCGAGGGCCATGGCCGCGGCGAATCCAAAGGCGATTTTCTTCAAGAGCGTTCTCCTCAGTTAAAACCCGGTGCCGTTCGGCGCGAACGGCCGCAGCCCTCTATTGCGGCTGGCGGATGAATCATTGCTGAACGCTTCATGGCAGGAAAAAGTTGCAATGGTCGCGGTCGGTCTTGGCCGGCACGGACTTCAGACGTAAATTTTGATGCAACCGCTTTGCGTTGGGTCATGACAGCCACATGGCCTGGAAGTAATATCGCCGCACTCAAATCTACTGTCGCACTCGCTGCGACGAGTCAGCCGCGCTAAAGTCGCGAAAGGTTCGTCCAGCCGTTGGAGGTCAGATGAAGGAACCCAGATCAGCAGCCGAACTCGAGGCAACGATCCTCAGTCAGATGACGCCGCATGAGGCTCCGGAAGGCGCCATCGTCAGCATCGTGCGCGACGGCGACAGCTGGCGCCCGGCCGTGCAACTCGGCCATGACGTGCCGGAGCACGCCGAGTGGATCGCCAAACTGGTGCAGGTCGCGGATCATCTGAAGGCGAAGTATGATTTGATGGATTAGGTGGCCCGGGCGCGTAGCCCGGATGAAGCGAAGCGAAATACGGGATCCAGACGTGACGGTCAGGCCAGCTCGATTTGCATCCAGGTCACGGATTACCAAGCTGGAGCAGAAAACTTGCGATGGTACACTATCGCCGAAACTGGATCCCGGGCGGGACGTTCTTCTTGACGGTTGCATTGGCCGACCGGCGCTCCTCTGTGCTGGCAGATCATATCGCACTGCTACAGATGGCGTTTCGCAACACAAAGAACCTCAAGCCGTTTGCCATCGATGCCGTCGTGATTCTGCCCGAGCATCTCCATGCGATCCTGATCTTGCCGCCGAGCGACGCCGATTATTCAGGACGTTGGAAGAGCATCAAGGCCTGGTTTACGCGCGGCGTTGTAGCCATTGGCGAGGCGCCGCCGCGCGATCATCGCGGCGAGTATCTGCTGTGGCAGCGGCGGTTCTGGGAGCACACGATCCGGGACGATCAGGATCTGGAGCGCTGCACGAGCTACATTGACTATAGCCCGGTCAAGCATGGCTTGGTCTCGACGCCGGCGGCATGGCCCTATTCATCGCTGCATCGCTATGTCCGGGCGGGGCTGTTGCCTGCCGATTTGGGCGGACTCGGAGGCGATGACAGCGGCCATTTTGGCGAGCGAGAGGATTAGCCGCTAGCCCGGATGAAGCGCAGCAAAATCCGGGATTCGGAGGCTGCGGGAGGGCCGGCCCCGGATTGTCAGCCGGGCTACAAAAAACCCCGGCATCGCTGCCGGGGTTTCGTCGTCGATCTCGCCGCACTCACAGGCCCATGCGGGCAGCTCCGATCGGTCTGTCGCGGCTCACCGCGGAGGCGGGCATGGCTGGCCGTTCGGCAGCGTGCATGGCTTGCCGGCAGGCGAAGCCGGGCGGGCCGCAGCCGGTGGAGGCGGCGGTGCCGGCCGCGCCACGGGAGGTGGCGGTGGCGGCGGTGCCGGCCGCACCACGGGAGGTGGTGGCGGCGGAGGCGGTGCAGGTCGCGCCACCGGAGGCGGCGGTGGTGCCGGTCTTGCCACGGGTGGTGGCGGCGGCGCAGGCCGTGCAACCGGGGGCGCTGGCGGCGGTGGTCGCACCACAGGCGGTGGCGGTGCCGACGGTCGCGCCGCAACCGGGGGCGGTGGTGGCGGTGCTGCCGGTCGCGCCGCAGCCGGAGGAGGCGGTGGCGTTGGGCGTGTTGCCGGTGGCGGTGGCGGTGTCGGGCGCGCTGCCGCTGGAGGCGGCGCGATTGGGCGGGCGGCTGCCGGCGGAGCCGGTGGCGCCGCGGGCGGGGTAGGCTTTGGAGCGGCCGATGGTGCCGCCGGAGCCGGCGGCGAAGCGGCCGGCGGCAGCGGTTGGCCGTTGGCGCCGGGCAAGGCCGATCCCGGTCTTGCGGCGTTCAGCGGAGCGGCAGGCGTCACAGGCGACGGGGCTCCGGCCTGGCCGGGTCTTGCGCCACCTGCCGGCGCCGCCGGAGCCGGCGGCGAACCGGGCACGGGCGGCAGCGGACGGCCGTTGGCACCGGGCAAGGTCGACCCCGGTTTTGCGGCATCCGGCGTTGCGGCAGGTGTACCGGCGGCCGGGCGAGGCTGGCCGTTTGCACCGGGCGGCGGTGGCGTTGCAGGCGACGGTCCACCCGGCACGGGGCGTGCGCCCGGCGCTGCGCCGGGGACGGGCGGAAGCGGCTGTCCGTTGGCGCCGGGGAGCGCGGTGTTTGGGGCGTTGCCATTCGGCGTTGCCGGAGCCGGGCCGCCCGCTTTCGCGCCAGGCGGCGTTGCACCGGGCGCGCCAGGGGCGGGCGGAAGCGGCTGGCCGTTGGCCCCCGGCAAGGTCTGCGCCGCCGGCCTGCCATTGGCAGGGGGCACGCCCGGCGCGCCGGGCGGATTGGCCGGATTGGCGCCGGATAGCGGCGTTGCTCCGGCCGGTGCCATCCTGGAACCGGTGGGTGGCACAGCGCCGGGCGCGGGCTTGCCGTCCGGCGTGGTCGCGCCGGGTGCGGGTGTCGTCTGCGCCTGCGCCGGCACCGGTTGTGCCGACAGCGCCGGTTTGAACATCTGGGCCGGGGGCGGATTGGGGGCCAGCGCCGCCTTGGTCGCGACCGACGGTGGCAGCGACGGCGCGAGCAAGGCCGCGGCGCCGACACCGGCAACACCGGCCGCGAGCACGCCGGCCGCAACCGGCGCGGCCGGCGACCCGGCCGGAGCGGGCGCCTGTGCGGCCGCCGCTACCGGGGCTGCCGGCGGCGTCAAGACCTGAGCCTGTCCGGCGGGATTGGTGATCGTCACCGCTTGGGTGGTGTTGTTGATCACCACGGCGTTGTGGATGTTGTTGTAGATGATGTTGCTCGGCGGCGGCGCGATGTCGCGCGGCGGCCGGACCCAGACCGGCACCGGCTGATAGTTCGGCACCGGCAGGACATAGGCGTAGACCGGCGGCGGCGGCGGTGGCAGATCGTCGAAATAGACCGGGCGTCGCGGCAGGAAGAACACCGGCGGCGGCGGGGGCGGCGCAAAACCGAAATCCGGATCGTCGAACATCAGCACCGGCCGCTGGATGTAGATGACTTCTTCCGGCGGCGGCGGCGGAATGTCGTAGGCCATCACTGTGAAACTGGGCGGCGGATCGTATGCCGCCGAGAGATAGCTCAGCCGGCGCCGTGCATCGTCGGAATGCGCGCCGCGCGGGTAGCGCCGCAGATAGGACCAGTAGGCCGGCGGCGTGTTGACGTTGCGGGTGCGGCGCCAGGTGATCGCCTCGCGGCGTGCGGCGACGATGGCGCGCACGCGCCGTGCCATCGGATCGCGGGGATAGGCGTCGAGAAAGGCTTCGTAGTCCTCCAGCGTGTCGCGATCGACCGCGGCGAGATAGGCCTCCTGGGCGCTGAAATCGCGCACCGGGCGGGAGCGCACCATTATGGCCTGCTCGCGCGACACCGTCGGCGGCGGCGCGTCGGGGGCGCGTTCGAAGAAGAAGAACGGCGCCGGCAGCTTCGACACGTTCCACGGCACCTGCGCGCCCTTGGTGGTCTCGTTGACGCGCAGCCGGATGCGGCTGAACAGATCGTCGCTGCTCAGGCCGCCTTCGCGCATCATCTCGGCCAGCGCCTGGGCATAGGCCGAATAGGGGCCGGGCTCGGCGGGCGCCACGGTGCCGGGCGCGGCGTTGAACGCCACCAGCATGCCCGGCTCGGGATCGACCAGCGCCAGTCCGCCGGACAGCGGATTGCCGGTCCTGGCGAAGGGATTGGCGCGCGCCAGATCGAGCACCACCATGCTGGCCTTCAGCTTCAGCGCCGCCAGCGGCACCATATAGTCGGACAGTCGGATGGCTTCCGCCGAGACATTGACGTCACGGGTGATTTTGGCGTCGATCGGCGCGAAGTAGTTCTCGCCTTCGAGCTGCAGACCGTAACCGCCGAGATAGACGAAGGCGACGGCGTCAGGTCCGGCCGAGGCGGCCTTGTCGAGGAATTCCCGGAAGGTGCGGCGCAGCGTGTCCTGGTCGAGGTCGCGCGCGCCGGTGACGTCAAAGCCGGCGGCCTGCAGCGTCTGCGCGATCAGGCCGGCATCATTGGCCGGCGTCGGCAGCGCGCCGGCCTGATAGTTGGCATTGCCGATCACCAGCGCGATGCGCCGTTCGGCGGGGGCGGCCCGCGAGGGGCTCTCCGAGGCCACGATCAAGGCCAGCACGACAGCAAGGAATTTCAGCATCCACGTCATGGCGGCTCCGCGCGTTCTGGAATCGTGCCTCTAGTCTCTAAGGAATGCGTTGAATGATTACTGAATGCAACAGGTCGAAACTATGGCTGGCGCGGGGAGCGGGGTGAATGGGCGGATGTGGCGGGCCATTGCGCCGCTGCCGCCCATTGAACCTCGCTCCTGCTCGGCGCGCGGGTCGCGCTTTGGATCGTGAACCGGTGGCAATCGTCCCCGAAGCCGCAGGACGCGCGGCCGTTGTTGGCGTGAGGCTGGTGGTGGATGAGCTTGCAGGCTCGATCGTAGCCCGGATGAAGCGAAGCGAAATCCGGGACGCACAAATTATGTCCACGCGGGTCCCGGATTGCGCTTCGCTCCATCCGGGCTACGGACGACTAACAAGACGCGACGCCGCCTTTCTGTCGCTTTTGCGAAATCCAGGATATGCTCCTGTCATGGTGCTCTACCGGCGAAACTTGATCCCTGGCGGGACGTTTTTCTTTACGGTGACGCTGGCCGACCGGCGATCATCGGCCTTGGTTAATCATGTCGGCATTCTCCGGGCCGCATTCCGCAACGCCCGCAGTCTCAAGTCGTTCGCCATCGACGCCGTCGTGATCCTTCCCGATCATCTGCATGCGATTCTGACATTGCCCGAAGGCGATGCCGACTTCCCCGGACGCTGGAAAAGCATCAAGGCCGGGTTTACGCGCTGTGTCGCTGCGTCCGGCGTCTCTGTGCCGCGAAATCGTCATGGCGAATACCGGTTGTGGCAGTCCCGCTTCTGGGAGCACACAGTCCGCGACGACGCTGATTTCGAGCGCTGTGCCAACTACATTCATTTCAATCCCGTCAAGCACGGCCTCGTGACGGCACCGGTGGCTTGGCCATATTCGTCGTTGCACCATTATGTCCGCAAAGGCCTGTTGCCGGCAGACTGGGCCGGCGATGGATGCAACGATGGCGCCGGCTTCGGAGAGCGCGCCGAATAATATGCCGGGCTGTAGCTGTAGCCCGGATGAAGCGCAGCGAAATCCGGGTTCACAGGTCGCGGTCACCGCTCCCGGATTGCGCTGCGCTCCATCCGGGCTACCGACAAACAAAAACCCCGGCATCGCTGCCGGGGTTTTCTTAATTGTCAGTTGCCTGGTTGGCTTGGACTTAGAAGTCCATGCCGCCCATGCCGCCGCCCGGGGGCATGCCGCCGCCGGCGCCGCCCTTCTTGGGCAGTTCGGCGACCATGGCTTCCGTGGTGATCAGGAGACCCGCAACCGAAGCTGCGTTCTGGATCGCGGCACGGACCACCTTGGTCGGATCGATGATGCCCTTCTTGAGCATGTCGCCGTAGGTGCCGGTCTGCGAGTCGAAGCCGAACGCGTAGGTCGCGTTCTCGAGCACCTTGCCGACGATGACGGAGCCGTCTTCGCCTGCATTGAGCGCGATCTGGCGAGCCGGGGCCGAGAGAGCGCGACGCACGATTTCAACGCCGGTCTTCTGGTCGTCGTTCGCGGTCTTGATCTTCTTCAGCTGTTCCGAAGCGCGCAGCAGAGCGACGCCGCCGCCGGGGACGATGCCTTCCTCAACCGCAGCGCGGGTCGCATGCATCGCGTCGTCGACGCGGTCCTTGCGCTCCTTGACTTCGATCTCGGTCGCGCCGCCGACGCGGATGACGGCAACGCCGCCGGCCAGCTTGGCGAGACGCTCCTGCAGCTTCTCACGGTCGTAGTCCGAAGTGGTCTCTTCGATCTGCGCCTTGATCTGCGACACGCGGGCTTCGATGTCGGCCTTCTTGCCGGAACCGTTGACGATCGTCGTGTTCTCCTTGTCGATCATCACCTTCTTGGCGCGACCGAGCATGGCGAGCGTGACGTTCTCCATCTTGATGCCGAGATCTTCCGAGATCGCCTGGCCGCCGGTCAGGATCGCGATGTCCTGCAGCATGGCCTTGCGGCGATCGCCGAAGCCCGGAGCCTTGACGGCTGCAACCTTCAGGCCGCCACGCAGACGGTTGACGACGAGGGTGGCGAGAGCTTCGCCTTCGACGTCTTCCGCGACGATCACGAGCGGCTTGCCGGTCTGCACGACGGCTTCGAGCAGCGGCAGCATCTCGTTGAGGTTGGAGAGCTTCTTCTCGTTGATCAGGATGTAGGCGTCATCGAATTCGACGCGCATCTTGTCGGCGTTGGTGACGAAGTAGGGCGAGATGTAGCCGCGGTCGAACTGCATGCCTTCGACGACGTCGAGTTCGGTCTCGAGCGACTTGGCTTCTTCAACCGTGATGACGCCCTCGTTGCCGACCTTCTTCATGGCGTCGGCAAGGAACTTGCCGATTTCGCTGTCGCCGTTGGCGGAGATGGTGCCGACCTGGGCGATCTCTTCGTTCGAGGTGACCTTCTTGGAGTTCTTGACGAGGTCGGCAACCACGGCTTCCACAGCCAGGTCGATGCCGCGCTTCAGATCCATCGGGTTCATGCCGGCGGCAACCGACTTGGCGCCTTCACGGACGATCGCCTGGGCGAGCACGGTCGCGGTGGTGGTGCCGTCGCCGGCGAGATCGGCCGACTTCGACGCGACTTCACGGACCATCTGAGCGCCCATGTTCTCGAACTTGTCTTCAAGCTCGATTTCCTTGGCGACGGTGACGCCGTCCTTGGTGATGCGGGGCGCGCCGAACGACTTGTCGAGCACGACGTTGCGGCCCTTGGGGCCGAGCGTCACCTTGACGGCGTTGGCGAGAATGTCGACGCCGCGCAGCATCTTGTCGCGGGCATCAACGCCGAATTTGACTTCTTTAGCTGACATGTTTTGCTTCCTTGGAAATTAGGGGGAGAAGGCGGGAGGCGCTGATTAAGCGACCTTCTTCTTGGCGGCGGGGGCGGCGATGTCGGTCAGCACGCCCATGATGTCGCTTTCCTTCATGATCAGCAGGTCCTGGCCATCGATCTTGACCTCGGTGCCCGACCACTTGCCGAACAGGACGCGCTCGCCGACCTTGAGGTCGATCGGGATCAGCTTGCCGGCTTCGTCGCGGCCGCCGGGACCGACGGAAACGATCTCGCCCTGCGAGGGCTTCTCTTTGGCGCTATCCGGGATGATGATGCCGCCAGCGGACTTCTCTTCAGCGTCGATGCGCTTGACTACAACGCGATCGTGCAGCGGACGGAATTTCATGCAGTCCTCCTAAGTTTCTGTAAAAGTTCGATATTTCGGAATTTTGGCAGTCGAGGCCGACAAGTGCCAGCACGACTGTTCCGGACATAGGCCGAACGTTCCCGCTCGGCAAGGCCTTCTAGCAGTTTTTTTGGCACTCAAATATGACGGCTGCCAATTTGCCCCAACGCCGTTAATGGGGCGCCAGAGGGCTGCTAGCACTCGCGGTAAGTCATTGCTAACATTGAGGCTTTCAACGCATTGTTAAACTTTTAAGCTTGTGATGGGGTTGTTGTGTGCGTCACACTTCAGACATCGCGTCGTCAGGGCGAAGTGGAATCCGGTTCGCGGTCGGGCGTTGCGGTCACAGGAGAGCAGAGCGTCGAGGTCCTACCGGAAGCCACTGAGGCCGAATGCGCTCTGTCTTTGGAGGTTGCAATGGGTTCGCGAAGTGCAGTTTCTGACGATTTCAGGAAGCAGGTGCTCGGCTATGGACTGACGACCGCGCAGATCCTGTACCGGATGCCCGACCATCCCGCTTTGCTGCAGAGCTACGTCTGGCAGGATTACGACCTGTTTCCGAAATTCCCGGCCCTGAAGGATTTTCTGGCGTTCTGGGAGGAGAAGCTGGATGGCCCCTTGTTCGCCGTCACCGTCGCGCATTCCAAGCTGATCAAGCCGGCCGAACTGCGCGCCATCGACGGCGTGTTCCGGCTGCATTGACGCTGCGGCGCAAGGCCCGAGCGCAGCTGCGCGCGCTTCGGTCTATTCCGGGGCCGTGGCTCGGCGGTTGCGACATGATGCGAATTACCGCTGTGATCAACTGCGGCTAACCTCCTGCGAAGGGCGCGAGGCGCATTGGCGCAGCGTTGTTCAACAGGGGGTTCGCAATGGCGAAGCAGGCGATGTCAAAGGCTTCAAGTCTCAAGACCGCGGCGCGAACCGCCACGACGAAAAAACCGGGCGCATCCACGCGTGCGGTGTCCGCGAAAAGCGCGTCGCGCAAGCCGCTGAAAGCCAAAGCCGCCGCTGCGAAATCAACCCTGCGACGTTCGAAGCAGCGGGTTGCCGTCAGCCATTATCGCGAAGACGATTTTCAGACCAATGGCCTGCGCGCCTACGTCAGGTATCGCGACCTCGGCATCGCCGCCGCCACCCACGGCCTGGCGCAGGCACATGTGATCCGCCTGATTGGTCCCTGCAATCCGGACGAAGTCTCCAAGCTGCATTTTCACGACATCGAATTTCAGATGGTCTATGTGCTGAACGGCTGGGTGAAGACCTATCTCGAAGGGCAGGGCGAGACGCTGATGCAGCAGGGCAGCTGCTGGACACAGCCGCCGAAAATCAAGCACCTGATCCGCGATTACTCCGATAATTGCGAACTGCTTGAGATCATCCTGCCGGCGGAATTCAGGACCACTGAGATCACGCGCTGACGTCGTCGTTGCGCCGCATCACGTTCAGACGTGCCGCGGCAGGCGCTGGCCGGGCATCAAATCGTATGGCGCACGCCAGCCGGGTAGCTCCGCAACACGGCCGAGCCACGCTTGCACCGCCGGATGCGTGCTTGCAAAATCGTAGCCGGTTTCTTCCTTGGGAAAGAACAGATAGCCGATCATCGACAGGTCGGCGATCGTCGGCTTGTTGCCGACCATGAAGTCGCGATGCCGCAGATGCGCATCGACGATCGCCAGGAAACCGTCGAGCCGGCTGCGCAGAAACTTGAGCACTTGCGGGTCGGCATTCGGCATGAAGGCGCGCATGAAGCGATAAGTCGCCATGAAGCTGGTGAGCTTGTGGTTGTCCCAGAACAGCCAGCGCAGGATTTTGAAACGCTCTTCATCGCTGTTGCCGCCGAAGCAGCCATAGCGTTCGGCCAGCGTCAGCAGGATCGGCGCGGTCTGGGTCAGGCGCGTTTCGAAATCTTCGAGCACGGGAATTTCGCCCATCTCGTTGACCTCAGCGCGCCATTCCGGCGTGCGGGTGACGCCGCCGCCGAAGTCAGTCCACACCAGTTCAAAGTCTGCGCGCACAGCGTCAGCATCAGCGCGAGCTTGTAGCTGTTGCCGGACTCCGGGAAGTAATGCAGCCGGTATTTAGTCACTGTCGTTCTCCAGCATAGCAGCGCGACGTTGTCGATGAAGCTGAGCGGCGACACCGTCTTCGATGCTCTGTCGCGGACCGGCGCGGCGATGGCGACGATGAGCGCCGGATCGTTGGCGGTTCACTTCGCCAATTGGTTGCCTTAGCGGGTCAACTTTCACCGAGGTTTAAGGAGTTGATGGGAAGATAATCAGAATGCGCATCCATTTCCGGAGAGGCCGGGCCGGACGCCCTGCCGGTTCCACCGCTTCGATTTCGACTTCCACAACCAGGACCCACCGATGTTAGTTTTAGATTCCCCGATATCCTGGCGTGCGGAAGGACGCGGCACTGTCGATCACGCCGAGCGATCAGGCGCATTGCCATTGCGCCCGAAACTTGCGTTTGCCGGCGCCGAATATGAACTGAATTTTATTCGATATTACCACGCCTTTTACTATCGCTACGCGCAGGCCAGCCTCATCGTCGGTATGGTTTTGATCTTCGGCGATTTTCTGGTGGACCATCTGGCGTTCCAGAATGCATCCGCAAATACCTATCGCCTTCAGCTGTGCCTGCCGATCCTCGGCATTGGAATCGCCTATTCCTTTACGTCCACGGCCAAACGGCATTGGCAATTCGTCATGTGCGCCTTCATCGCGGTGGTCGCCTGCAGCCTGTTTTGGGTCCTGCTGGAAATCGACAGCCAGGGCGGCATGGGTCTCAGCTCCTGGGTTGGCATCCTCAATTTCGTCTTTCTTGAGTTCTATTGCTTCGTCATTCTTGGCGTCCAGTTCCGATACGCGCTTGCGGCGGGACTCATCATTCTCCTGATGTTTGAATGCGCGCTGCTGCTGGCGTCCGGTAAAGACCTGAGCACGCTCTTCTACTGGTCCTATCACGTCGTCACCGCCTTCATTCTGGCGGCGGGCATCGGCTGGTGGCGCGAATTCCTGTTGCGTAAGGATTTTTCGGCGCAAACGGCCCTGACGGCGGCGAAGGATTTCCTGAAGAACCAGAACGGGCTTCTCGAAATCGAAGTTGAAAAACGCACCCGCAAGATTCTCGATACGCAGGATGTGACCATCGAAATCCTGGCGTCGCTGGCCGAGACCCGCGACAACGAAACCGGCAACCACATTCGTCGCACCCAGCATTATGTCAGGGCGCTGGCTCGGCAATTGCAATTTCACCCTTCCTTCGCCGACTATCTGGTCGATCATCAGATCGATACGCTCTTCAAATATGCTCCGCTCCATGACATCGGTAAGGTTGGCATTCCCGACAGCATCCTGCTGAAGCCGGGTAAGCTTGACCCGGACGAATTCAAGATCATGCAGACCCATACGACGCTCGGCCACAACGCCATTGAAAATGCCGAAAAGCGACTTGGGACGAAGATTGAGTTTCTCGCCTGCGCAAAGGAAATTGCGCTGTTTCATCATGAAAAATGGGACGGCAGCGGTTATCCGAACGGGCTGGAGGGTCACGCCATTCCCATCTCTGCGCGCCTGATGGCGGTGGCCGATGTTTACGACGCATTGACCTCCAGCCGTGTCTACAAGGACGCCATGCCGCATGACCAGGCGATCGCGATCGTCGTGGAGGGCAGGGGCAGGCACTTCGACCCGGATATCGTCGATGCCTTTATTCAGATCACCGATCAATTCAAGGATATTGCAGTTCGTTACGCGGATTGAGAGCGCCTACGTAGGCGGGCTCACGGCGGCTAGCTGAGCACGCCGACGACGGCGCCGATCAGGCATGTCGTCAGCGTCCCCGAGACAACCGACTTGAGGCCGAGCGCGGCGATTTCGTCGCGCCGCTCCGGTGCCATCGTGCCAAGTCCGCCGATCATGATCCCGAGGCTGGCGAAATTGGCGAAACCGCACAGCGCATAAAGCATGATCAGCCGCGAGCGCGGATCGAATGTGGTGGGCGGCAGCTTTGACAGCTCCACATAGGCGATCAGTTCGTTGAGGATGGTCTTGATGCCCATCAGGCTGCCTGCGGTCATCGCCTGATCCCACGGCAGGCCCATCAGCCAGCACACCGGCGCCATCACGATGCCGAGCATGCGCTGCAGCGTGATGGCGGCGCCGCCGACATTCGGCAGCAGGCCGAGCGCGGCGTTGGTGAGATAGACCAGCGCCACCAGCACCAGCAGCAGCGCGACGATGTTGAGCAGCAGCTCAAGTCCCGCGACCGTGCCCCTGACGATGGCGTCCATGGTGCCGGAGGCGGTGGCGGTGGGATTTTCCAGCGCGCCGCCGGTCCGCCTGTCGGCGGTTTCGGGCACCATGATCAGGCTGATCACGATGGCCGCCGGCGCACCGAGCACCGAGGCGATGACGAAATGCGCCGGTGCGTCCGGGATCAGCGGCGCCAGCAGCGTGGCATAGAGCACCAGCACGGTGCCGGCGATCCCCGCCATGCCGCCGGTCATCACCAGAAACAGCTCGCTGCGCGTAAGCTGGGCGAGATACGGCCGGATGAACAAGGGCGTCTCGACCATGCCGAGAAAGATATTGGCGGCGGTCGACAATCCGACCGCACCGCCGACGCCGAGCGTGCGTTCCAACAGCCACGCCATGCCGCGCACGATTGGCGGCAGCACACGCCAATAGAATAGCAGCGTGGTCAGAACGCTCATGACCAGCACGATCGGCAGCGCCTGCAGCGCGAGGATGAAATCCGACCCCGGCGTCTTGGGATCGAACGGCAGCACGCCGCCGCCGAGATAGCCGAACACGAAGGAGGTGCCGGCGCGCGTCGCCGACGAGATTACGTTGACAGCGTTGTTGATGGCACCGAAGGCGTGCGCGACGATCGGCAGCTTGAGCAGGATGACGGCGGTGAGAAATGTGGCGACAAGGCCGATGGTGGCCTGCCTGAGCGACACCGCGCGGCGGTTCTCACCCAGCACCCATGCGAGCATGAGCAGCGCGAACACGCCGAACGCCGATTGCAATTGCAGCATGACACCCCCGAAGCCGCAACGATTATGGCCGCAGCGGCCTCAGGTGTGCAATGGCAAGGCCGGCTGAGGCCTAACCGCGCCCGACGAACGGCATCTTGGTCGCCATCACGGTCATGAACAGCACGTTGGCGTCGAGCGGCAGGCCGGCCATGTAGGCGACCGCGTCGCCGACGGCCTTGGCGTCCATGCGCGGCTCCTGCTTGGAGGTGCCGTCGGGCTGCAGCACGCCGGGGCCGTTGACCATGCGGTCGGTCATCGGTGTGGCGGCATTGCCGATGTCGATCTGGCCGACCGCGATGTCATAGGCACGGCCGTCGAGGTTGGTGGCCTTGGTGAGGCCGGTGATGGCGTGCTTGGTCGAGGTGTAGGCCGCCGACAACGGTCGCGGCGCATGCGCGGAGATCGAGCCGTTGTTGATGATGCGGCCGCCATGCGGAGTCTGGTCCTTCATGATGCGGAAGGCGTGCTGGGTGCACAGGAACGGTCCGGTGAGGTTGGTGTTCACCACCGCCTGCCAATGGGCGAAGCCGAGATCTTCGAACGGTACGGCCGGTGCGCCCATGCCGGCATTGTTGAACAGCAGGTCGAGCCGGCCGTAAGTGTCCCTGATTTTGGCGAACAGCACCGCGATCGAGGTGGGGTCCGCCATGTCGGCGGTGACCGGCAGGCTCTGGCCGCCCTCGGCTTCGCCGAGCTTTTGTGTTTCCTGCAGCAATTCCAGGCGGCGCCCGGCGAGCACGACGGTGAAGCCGATCTTCATCAGCGCGAGCGAGGCGGCGCGGCCGACGCCGGTGCCGGCACCGGTCACGAGTGCAATCTTGTGGGTCATAGTGTCTTCCCTTATCGTTTTTTCTGGATTAGTTCGCGGCGCATGAAGCGGGCCTGCGCATCGTAGCTGCGCAATTGCCCGTCGAGCTCGGGATCGACGACGATATCAAAACCCTGCCGGCGCCAAAAATGAACCGAATTGTTGACGGCAACAAGCGTCATGTTCGGTAACTGCAACGCGCTCGCGTGAGCCGCAAGCGTCGCGACGATCGCGGCGGCCGCGCCGGATTTTCGTGAGGCGGGAAGCAGTGCCAGATCATGGATATAATAGGTCGAGGCGGCCGTGGCTGGATGGCGGAGGACCGCGTTCAGCTGCGGCGGCTGTCCATCGTACCAGGGATGGCTGAGCACGTACCCGACCGCGCCGGCGTCGCCATGCAGCGTGAAGCAGCCGGCCGGATGCAGCGCCAGGCGATCGGCAAACACCGCAGCCTCTTCCGGAAAGTCCGGATGAATGACATCGGCCAACGCCAGCACGGCCGGCAGGTCGGCCGCCGTCATCGCGCGCCAGTGCGACGTGGTTACCGGCGTCAATGCGTTCAGCCTTCCTTCTTGTAGGGCGGGCGCGGGATGTTGTGGTGCGCCTGGCGCAACGCGGCCGACCAGCGCGACCGCAGGTCGTGGAAATAGGGCTCGCCGGCCTCGATGCGATGGTTGAGGTCGGCCTCGCAGGTGTCGGTGCGCACGACCAGCACGTCGATCGGCATGCCGACGCCGATGTTGGAGCGCATCGTCGAATCCATCGAGATCAGGCTGGTCTTCAGCGCCTCATAGAGTTCGACCTCGTAATGCACGGCGCGGTCGAGCACCGGCTTGCCATATTTGTGCTCGCCGATCTGCAGATAGGGCGTATCGGTGGTGCATTCGATGAAGTTGCCGGCCGGGTAGATCATGAACATCCGCATCTTGCCGCCCTTGATCTGACCGCCGAACAGGAACGAGACGTTGAACTTGATTTCCTCGGCCTCCAGCGCCTCGCCTTCAGTGGCGTTGACATGGCGGATGGCACGGCCGATCCGCTGCGCGGCCTGGAACATGGTCGGCGCATTGAGCAGCGTCTCGTGCTCGCCGGTCTTGGGATTCTCGAACCCCTCGCTGAGCGTGGACAGCACCGACTGGCTGATCGCCAGGTTGCCCGCAGAGGCCACCGCCATCACGCGGTCGCCGGGCTGGTCGAAGATGTGCAGCTTGCGGAAGGTCGAGACGTTGTCGAGCCCGGCATTGGTGCGCGTGTCGGCGATCATCACCAACCCGTCCCGCACCAGGATTCCGCAACAATAGGTCATCGAATGTCCTTGCCCGACCAGAGGGTCGACAGAACACTGATAGGTCATTCAGACGGCGCGTAAAACCCCGGAATGCTGGCTTCCTTCCGCTTTACGGCGTCCCGAGCCGCGCGAAATCCCGATCCAGCTCGGCGAGCGCGCCGTCGATGCGCTGCCGCCTTGCCTGGATCCATTGATCCTGCTCGGCCAGCGACTGCTTCGCTTCGGCCACCATCCGCGCCATCTCGGCGGGCTGCGGCCCGCCGGCGGTCGCGCGATGGCGGATGATCGCCACGGGGTCCAGGGCTGCGCGGAATTCCGCCTCGCTCAAGGGCAGTTCGCCGCCGGCCACCTTCATCTCCGTCAGCGTCGTGGAAAAGATCCGCCGGGCCTCCTGATAGGGGAAATCGCTCGGTCGGATGTCGTGCGCCTTTGCGTAGTCGACGACCTCGGAGGCGAAATGATGCCCGACGCGGAACGGCAGCTTGTACTGCCGCATCAGCACGTCGGCCACTTCCTGGGATGCGGTCCAGTCGCTGTTAAGTTCTTCCAGCGCGCGCTCCGGATTGACCGCGAGGGCGCCGAGGATGCGGTCCCAGCCGGCCAGCACGCGCGTGGCGCCGCCGACCACTACGGCATTGTCACCGACGTTCTTGGCATCGTTCATGCCCGGCGGGATGTTGTGCGCCTGGATGGCGCGACCGATCCCCAGCGATACGACGCTGGATGCTTGCCCGCGCACGTCGTTCAGCAGCCCGGGATTGCGCTTCTGCGGCATGGCGCTGGAGACATAGGTGTTGCCGCCGCCTTCCTGCAGCAGAATCCAAGGGCGCGGCTGGGCGTATTGCACCATGACGTCCTGGATGTAGGCGCCGGCGTGGAGGGCGATCGCGGTGGTCACCGCGCCGAGCTCGACCGGGATCTCGGTGGCCGAGATCTGCGCGGCGTCATAGGCGTTGTCCACGGTCGCGGCAAAGCCGAGGTAGTTGGCCATGCGGGGGCGGTTGAGCGGCCAGCTCGTCCCGTTCAGCACGGTTGTGCCCATCGGCGAACGGTCAAGCCGGGCGTAGAACTGGCGCAGCCGCTCGGCATCGCGCTGCAGGCCCGCCACATGGCCGAGCAGGTAGTGCCCGTAGCTGTTGGGCTGGGCAGCGACGCCATTGGTGTAATTGGGAACGATTGTTCCGGCGTGCTTTTCGGCGAGCGCCACCATGGTGGCTGTCGTCTTGCGCAGCTGTTCGGCCAGCGTCAGCACTTCGTCGCGAATGATGGCGGCGCGCACCGTGGCCAGCATGTCCTGACTGGAACGGCCGGCATGCAGCAGCGTCGCCTCGACGCCGGCAGCCTCGATCAGCAACGGCTCGAAGGTGATGACCAGGGTGGGCCGCTTGCCGCCCGGCTTCTCGCCAGCGTGCAGCACCGTGCGCAGGCCGGCCGCGATGCGCGGCGCCACCGCGCGATCCAGCAGGCCTTCGTCGGTATTGATGACGGCGCTGGCCTTGTTGATCTCGCCCAGCCAGAAGAACTCGTCACGCCTGGGTCCGGATTGTGCCTCGGCCCCGACAGTTGTGAGCGAGATCAATAGTGCTCCAAGGCAGATTGCCGTCTTCTGCATGTTTCCTCGCTTGTGACGGCACTTGGGCGCGCCGTTCATGCGACAGTCGCGACTCCCGGCGCGGCTGCGCCCAGGCATCGATCAACCGTCAGGTTAACGATTGTATCAAGACTGGCTCTGCCACTGTCCCTGTCGGCCGGCCTGATCGACCTTGACGGAGACCATCAGGGTTTCCATGCCGCCGCCATAGCGGGTGCCGCGCACCGGGGCGGCGCCGAGATAATCCAGGCCGATGGCGACGCGGGCATGCGCGTCGGTGGTGCAGATCGCATTCGCCGGATCGAAGCCGACCCAGCCCAGATCGGGCACAAAGGCTTCCGCCCAGGCGTGGCCGGCCTGCTGCTCGACCATGCCGTCGCTGCGCAGAAAATGCCCGGCGACGAAGCGGCAGGGTACGCCGCCGGTGCGGGCGCAGGCGATGAAGATGTGGGCGTAATCCTGGCAGACGCCGCGCTTGCCGGTGAAGGCCTCGATCGCCGAGGTGCCGGTATTGGTGGGGTCGCCGTCGAACGTCATGTGCTCGTTGATCGCCATCATCAGCGCGTGCAGGTAACCCAGCACGTCGGTGTCGGGCTGCGGATCGAGCTCGCGGGCGAAGGCGGCCATCGCCGGGTTGGCCTTGGTGAGGCTGGTCTGGCGCAGGAAGAAGCTCGGCGGAAAGCGCTCGTCGGTACCCTTCAATACGCCGCCGGTGTCCTGGGTTTCGATCAGGCCTTCGCAATGGATGGTCAGGTCGGCGATCGGCCCGTGCGTCAGCACGTGGGTGACGTTGCCGTAAGCGTCTTCATGCAGGTCGAGCCGCGAATCGGTGGAGACGTCGATCTGCCATTCCGCGACGTATTGACCGTCATGGCTGCCCGGCGTCATGCGCAGGATCTGTATCACGCCCGATGCCGGCGGCTCGTAGCGATAGGTCGTCGTATGGGCGATACGCAGGCGCATGATGTTTACTCGTCATTCCGGGGCGAGAGCGCGAAGCGCGATCGAACCCGGAATCTGCATTGATCTATTTGCTCGGGATTCCGGGCTCGCGGTCGGCTGGCGCCGCCCGCGCCCCGGAATGACAATCAATCATATCAGATATTGCTTGGCGATGATCTCGCCGAGCCGGCTGTTGTCCGCAATGAATTCCTGGATGAATTCATGCAACCCGTGCTGGAAGATATCGTCCATGTTGCTGTGTTCGAGCCGGTTGCGCACGCCGCGGGCATGGCGCTGCGCGGCGCCCTGGCGGCCGTAGGAGACGCCGATCTGGTCGAGGTTACGTACCAGATTGCCGTAGCAGGAGGCGAGCGAGCGCGGCAGCGTGTCGTTGAGGATCAACAGGTCCGCGATCAGCCAGGGTTTCAGCGTTTCGCGATAGACCCAGTGATAGGCGGTCAGCGCCGATACCGAGCGCAGGATCGATGTCCACTGGTAATAGTCCAGCGGGCCGCCGACGTGTTCTTCTTCGGGCAGTAGCAAGTGATATTTGACGTCCAGGATTCGTGCAGTGTTGTCGGCGCGCTCCAGATGCAGGCCAAGGCGTGAGAACCAGTAGGCATCGTTGCGCAGCATGGTGCGATAGGCCGAGCCATCGAAGCGCAAGGAGGTTTCCTGCACGAAGCGCAGGAAGCGCGCCAGTTGCTCGCGGGTCTTGGCACCATTGCTCCAGATCTCCTGCAGTTCGATCCAGGCACCATTAATGGTGTCCCACATCTCGCCGGTCAGGGCGGTCCGCACCGAGCGCGAATTCAGCCGGGCATTCTCGATGCAGTTGCGGATCGAGGACGGGTTGGCGGTGGAGAAGGAGAGATATTCGACGACGTTCTTCTCGTCGGCTTCCTCGTAGATCTCGTAGAACGCCGCCGAGACGCCGGCGGTGAGCAGGGCCGAATCCCATTCGTTGGTCTGGCCGACATAGGCATTGGGCAGCGCGGTGACGCGCAGCGTCGCCTCGATGGTCCGCGCGAGATATTCGGCGCGTTCGACGTAGCGGGCTAGCCAGTACAGGTTCTCGGCGGTGCGCGACAGCATGCGGGGTAATACTCGTCTGAAATCGGTTTGCGCGTTTGGTGTCGAAGTCGCTCGGTGGGACGAATTACTCGTCGAGAATCCAGGTGTCCTTGGTGCCGCCGCCCTGGCTGGAATTGACCACCAGCGAGCCTTCCTTCAGAGCCACGCGGGTGAGGCCGCCGGGCACGATGGTGACGCGGTCGCGGCCGGTCAGCACGAACGGCCGCAGGTCGACGTGGCGCGGCGCCAGGCCCGAGGCGGTGCAGGTCGGGCAGGTCGACAGCGCCAGCGTCGGCTGGGCGATGAAGCCTTCCGGCTCGCGCTTGAGCTTGTCGCGGAACGCCTCGATGGTCGCCTTGCTGGAGGCAGGTCCGATCAGCATGCCATAGCCGCCGGAACCGTGGACTTCCTTGACGACGAGGTCAGCGAGGTTGTCCAGCACATAAGCGAGGTCCTTCGGCTCGCGGCAGCGCCAGGTCGGCACGTTCTTCAGGATCGGCTCCTCGCCGAGGTAGAATTTCACGATCTCCGGCATGTAGCTGTAGATCGCCTTGTCGTCGGCGATGCCGGTGCCGACGGCATTGGCCAGCGTGACGTTGCCGGCCATATACGCCGACATCAGGCCGGGCACGCCGAGCGCTGAATCCGGGCGGAACGACAAAGGATCGAGGAAGTCGTCGTCGACGCGGCGGTAGATCACGTCGACGCGCTTGAGGCCCTCGGTGGTCCGCATGAACACTTCGTCGTTCTTGACGATCAGGTCGCGGCCCTCGACCAGCTCGACGCCGAGCTTGTCGGCCAGGAATGAGTGTTCGTAATAGGCGGAATTGTAGACGCCGGGCGTCATCAGGGCCACGGTCGGCTCCGAATTGGCGCTATCAGGAGCCACCGAGCGCAGGCAGGACAGCAACTCGTCCGGATATTTCTCGACCGGGGCGACGCGGTGCCGGGCGAACAGGTCGGGGAACAGCCGCATCATGATTTCGCGGTTTTCCAGCATGTAGGACACGCCGGACGGGGTGCGGGCATTGTCCTCCAGCACGAAGAACTCGTCCGGATTGGTGCGGACGATGTCGATGCCGGCGATGTGGACATAGACGTCGTGCGGCACCTGCTGGCCGTTCATTTCCGGGCGAAAGACCTCGTTCTGGAAGATCAAATCGTCCGGGATCAGCCCGGCGCGCAAGATGTCGCGGCCGTGGTAAATGTCGCGCAGGAACATGTTGATGGCGCGGGTGCGTTGCTTCAGGCCTCTTTCCAGCAGCGTCCATTCCTTGCCGGAGATGATCCGCGGGATCACGTCGAACGGAATCAGACGTTCGGTCGATTCGGAATCGCCATAGACGGCAAAGGTAATGCCGATCCGGCGGAACAATAGTTCCGCCTCCTGCCGGCGATATTCCAGGGCGTCTGGCGGCGTCTCCTTCAACCAGCGCGAGAGTTCTGCATAGGCTGGGCGGAGATCGCCGAGCGGGCCATTCATTTCGTCGAACGCAACTGCCATGAATCCTGACTGCTTTTCGAGTTCATGCCGGAGAATGCATGATGAAACAGGATGCTAGCAAGGGCCGGGCCAGCGCGATATGCATTCGAGCTGGGCAATTCGTAGCAGGGCACCAGTGAGGTGCCTGAAAAATCGGCGGGAAGCTGCACGTTTCGGCAGCAAAAGCCCGTGACATCAAGGCCTTGCCTGCGCATGGTCGCGGGGAACGGTGAGGAAATATCGATGAGCGACATAGTCACGGCAGGCATTCTGGTGATCGGCGACGAAATTCTGTCGGGCCGGACCAAGGACAAGAATATCGGTTTTATTGCCGAATACCTGACCAATATCGGCATCGACCTCAAGGAGGTCAGGGTGGTCTCCGACGATGAGCCGGAGATCATTGCCGCGCTCAACGCGCTGCGCCAACGCTATGATTACGTATTCACCACCGGCGGCATCGGGCCGACCCATGACGACATCACCGCCGACGCGGTGGCCAAGGCGTTCGGCGTCAAGATCGACCACCATCCCGAGGTGGTCGCCCGCTTCAAGGAGCGGTTCGGCGACGATCTCAACGAAGCCCGCCTGCGGATGGCGCGAATCCCTGATGGTGCCGACCTGATCCAGAGCGCCACCATCCTGGCGCCGGGGTTCAAGATCGAGAATGTCATCGTGATGGCTGGCGTGCCTTCGATCATGCAGGCGATGATGGACATCGTGTCGCCGAAGTTGAGATCCGGCGTGCGGATGCTGTCAGACACGGTGCGTGCCGACGCCCGCGAAGGCGATCTCGGCGGTCCCCTGGGCGAGATCGCCAAGGCGCATCCGGATGCGATCATCGGCAGCTATCCGTTCATCGACGACGCGCAAAAGCCGAACGTCAATCTGGTGGTGCGCTCGCGCGACCAGGCCAAGTTGGATGCGGCGATGGCGGCGGTGAAAGAGATGCTGGTGGCGCTGCATGCACCGAAGATCGGAAATTGAGGAACTGACATGGCTGAACATCCGGAAATGAGCGCCCAGGAGCGCGCCGGCAAGGCGTTTCCGGTCTCGTGGGATCAATTCCACCGCGACTGCCGGGCGCTGACCTGGCGCCTCAACAGCGCCGGTCCGTTTCATGCGATCATCGCCATCACCCGCGGGGGCCTGGTGCCGGCCGCGATCGTGGCGCGCGAACTTGGCGTCCGCATCATCGATACCGTCTGCATCGCCAGCTATGAGCACACCACGCGTGGCGAACTCCAGGTGCTGAAAGGCATCTCCGCCGATGCGGCAAAGCTCGGCGGCGGCACCGGCAAGGGGCTCTTGATCATCGACGACCTCGTCGATACCGGCAAGACTGCGCGCATCGTGCGCGACATGCTGCCCGACGCCCATTTCGCCACGATCTACGCCAAGCCGATGGGCCGGCCGCTGGTCGACACCTTCATCACCGAAGTGTCGCAGGACACCTGGATCTTCTTTCCGTGGGACCTCGGCCTGTCTTTCCAGCCGCCGATGCGGGACGGCGCGGCGTAAGCCTTTCACCTCTCCCCGTTGGGGAGAGGTCGAGCGGGCGAAGCCCGGTCGGGTGAGGGGGCCTATCGATAGGCCGGTACCCCCTCACCCCAACCCTCACCCCAACGGGGAGAGGGGGCGCAGCAGCGTTTGCCTGATAGTTAGAGTTTCAACTGTCGGCATTGCGGAGTGATTGACCATGCCGCTGCAAAACCGCGTCACGCCGTTTGGCGACATCGTCGCGACACCTGAGCGCGGGATGTTCACCGGCAACCGCGGCATCATCCACGATCCCTCAACAAAAACACTGCTCAATAAACGCTGGAGCAATCCGGCGTGGATCACCTGCGTCTGTGAGTTCCGCGGCCGCCGCCGCGAGGTGATGGCGACGCGAAGCTGGACCGAGCTGTTCTTCCTCGACGAGGCCACCGCGCTCGCCGCCGGCCACCGTCCGTGCTTTTATTGCCGCCGCGACGAGGCGAATGCGTTCCGCGCTGCATGGGAAGAGGGCAACGGCATCAGCCGCGTGCGGGCGAGCGAGATCGATGCGGTGCTGCATGTGGAGCGATTGGATGGCCGCAAGAAGCGATTGCATGCGCTGCCATGTGCGATCGACGCGTTGCCCGACGGCGCGATGCTGGCTATGAACGGCGAAATTTACATGATCTTGCAGGGCAGGCAGCTGCGATGGACATTCGTCGGCTATCATGCCGTTGACATCAAACTGGTTGATGCACCTCTGTTGACGCCGCCGTCGACGCTGAAAGCGCTTCGCGCCGGCTATCGCCCGCTGCTGCATGCGAGCGCGCAACCATAGAACTCGTCATTCCGGGGCGCGGACGGCGTGAGCCGGCCGCGAACCCGGAATCCCGAACTGTTTTGAACATGCCGAGGTTCCGGGTTCGCTCGCGCTGGTGCGCTCGCGCCCCGGAACGACAGTCTGGGGCTTACCCCAACCGCTCCCGCGCGAGCTTCGCGCCCGCACCCAGCGCACGCAGCTTCGCTTCCGCGATGTCGCGATGCATCGGCGCCATGCCGCAATTGGTCGTGGCGACGATGTTCGCCTTCGGCACATGCTTCATCACCGCCTCGATGGTGGCCACCACATCCCCCGGCGTCTCGACCGCGTCGCTGGCGACGTCGATGACGCCGGCCTGCACGATCTTGCCCTTCAGCAGGGACAGCAATTCCAGCGGCACCCGCGAGTTGCGACATTCGATCGCGACCTGCTGGATCGGACTGGCGTCAATCGCCGGAAAGATCTGCTCGTACTGCCGCCACTCGCTGCCCAGCGTGTCCTTCCAGTCGGTATTGGCCTTGATGCCGTAGCCGTAGCAGATGTGCACGGCGGTCTGGCAGGTCAGTCCCTGGGCCGCGCGCTCCAGCGCCTTGACGCCCCAGTCGGCCGCTTCGTCCATGAACACGTTGAAGGCCGGCTCGTCGAACTGGATCATGTCGACGCCGTCGGCCTGCAGCGCCAGCGCTTCCTGGTTGAGCAGCTCGGCGAAGGCGAAGGCCATTTTCACGCGGTCGCCGTAGTAACTGTCCGAGAGCGTATCGATGATGGTCATCGGACCGGGCAGGGTGAACTTCAACTTGTTCTTGGTATGCGCGCGCGCCGCCTGTGCTTCGAAGGCATGGACGCGGCCCTTCAGTTGCAAGGGCGCGACCACCTGCGGCACCATCGCCTTGTAGCGGTCCTTGCGGATGCCCATCTCGACCTTGTTGGCGAAGTCGATGCCACCGACCTTTTCCAGGAAGCCATGGACGAAATGCTGCCGCGCCTGCTCGCCTTCGGTGACGATGTCGATGCCGGCGTCCTCCTGCACCTTGACCGCCAGCAGGGTCGCGTCGCGCTTGGCGCGCGCCAGTTCGTCACCGGAAGAACGCCAGGTCGGCCACAGCTTGTTGGGCTCGGCCAGCCATTCGGGCTTCGGCAGCGAGCCGGCGATCGTGGTCGGGAACAGCATGGCGTCTCCTCATGGTTTCTATTTGCCACCTATCTGCCATGTCCAGCCCGGCGCGTATAGGCATTGGCGCGCCGGCCAAGCGGCGCTAGGATCGATGAAAACAAGATGGGGAAACCATGATCGACCTGCATTACGCACCGACGCCGAACGGCTGGAAGATCTCCATCATGCTGGAGGAATGCGGGCTGCCCTATACGTTGGTGCCGATGCAGCTCGGCCGCGGCGACCAGCTCCAGCCGGAATTTCTCAAGCTCAGTCCCAACGGCCGGATGCCGGCGATAACAGACCATGCGCCCGCCGACGGCGGCGATGCGGTGAGCATTTTCGAGAGCGGGGCGATCCTGATCTATCTGGCGGAAAAAACCGGCCGTTTCCTGCCGACCGATTTGCGCGGGCGCCTCGAGGTGCTGCAATGGCTGATGTGGCAGATGGCCGGGCTCGGCCCGATGCTCGGCCAGAACGGCCACTTCCTGCTCTATGCGCCGGAGAAGATTCCCTATGCGATCGATCGCTACACGCGCGAGGCAAAGCGATTGTACGGCGTCCTGGACGCGCATCTCGAGGGCCGGGACTATATCGCGGCGGACTATTCCATCGCCGACATGGCGTGTTTTCCCTGGATCATGACCCACAAGGCGCAGAGCCTGACGCTGGACGACTATCCGAACATCAAGCGCTGGTACGCGGGTTTGCGTGCGCGGCCGGCGCTGCAGGCGGGCCTCGCGGTCGGCAAGCAGGCGCGGCAGCCGATGGACGAGCAAGCGCGCAAGATCATGTTCGGCGTCGACGCGCCGGCGCACGCGCAGCAGCAGCAATCTTAGCTGTCATTCCGGGGCGCATCGCGCGCGAGCGCGACGGCGAACCCGGAATCCCGAGATGTTTTGAACACGTCGAGATTCCGGGTTCGCGTTCGGCTGACGCCGCCCGCGCCCCGGAATGACAACACCGAGGAAACCCCGATGATCGAATTCTTCTTCGACTGCTCCAGTCCCTGGACCTATCTCGCGTTCCACAATATCCAGCCGTTGGCCAAAGAGTTCGGTGAGGACATCGTCTGGCGCCCGATCCTGGTGGGCGGCATCTTCAATTCCGTCAATCCAACCGTCTATGAATCCCGCAAGACGCCGGTGCCGGCCAAGGCGCGCTACATGAAGAAGGACCTCGCCGATTGGGCGCGCTCGTCGGGTCTGGCGATCAAGATGCCGCCCACGGTGTTTCCGGTGAACAGCGTCAAAGCGATGCGCGGCTGCATCTTCATGGCACCGGACATGGTGCCGTTTGCAAAGGCGGTATTCGAGGCCTATTGGGCCGACGACCGCGACATTTCGCAGGACGAAGTGCTCGGCGACATCTGCACGCGCGTGGGAATCGATCCCGCCAAATTCTTCGTCGGTATTGCGGATCAGGCGATCAAGGATCAGCTCAAGGCCAATACCGACGAGGTGATCGCGCGTGGCGGCTTCGGTTCGCCGACGATCTATCTCGACAAGACGGATATGTACTTCGGCAATGACCGGCTGCCGCTGATCCGCGAGGCGCTGCAGCGCCGACGCGCCGGCGCATCAGGCTCTGAAAGCGCCGCTTGATGCCGAGAGCCGTCGTTTGCCGCGCGCTCGGTCCGCCCCAAGATTTGCGCATTGAGGAATTTACCTCGTCGCCATTGCAGGGCGGGCAGGTTCGCGTCGCGGTGCGCGCTGCCGGCATTAACTTTCCGGACATCCTGATGACGGCCGGCGCGTATCAGCTCAAGCCGGATCTGCCGTTCACGCCGGGCATGGAAGCGGCGGGCGATGTCAGTGAGGTGTCTGGCGACGTCACCGGCGTGAAGCCCGGCGATCGCGTCATCGTCAAGCTGCGCCATGGCGGCTATGCCGACCAGGTGATCGCGACCCCGTCGCAAATCACGCCGCTGCCATCGACTTTTGATTATGCGGAAGGCGCCACGTTTCTTGCCGCCCATGGTACGGCCTATCATGCGCTGGTCGATCGCGCCCAGATAGGGCCAAGCGAAGTCTTGTTGGTCCACGGCGCGGGCGGCGGCGTCGGTCTCGCCGCAGTGGAGATAGGCAGGCTGCTTGGCGCAACGGTCATTGCGGCTGCTTCATCGGAGGACAAGCTCGCGGTCGCGAGGACGCGTGGATCGGATCACAGCGTGCTCTACGGCATTGAGCCGTTTCGCGATGCCGTGAAGCGGATCACCGGTGGCCGCGGCGTCGATGTGGTGTTCGATCCGGTCGGCGGCGAGGTGTTCGAGCAGAGCCTGCGCTGCATCAACTGGGGCGCGCGGCTGCTGGTGATCGGCTTCACCGGCGGGATCGGCATGGCGAAGACCAATCTGGTGCTGATCAAGGGCGCCAGCGTGCTCGGCGTGCGCGCCGGCGAGGCCGCGCGGCGCAATCCGGCAGTGGGCGAGGCACGCATCAAGGCGCTGCTGCAATGGGCGGAGCAGGGCAAGGTTCGGCCCAACGTCTCGCATCGGCTGCCACTGGAAGATGTGGCGCATGCGATGCGGCTGCTGATGAATCGCAAGGCGATCGGGCGCGTGGCGCTGATGATGTGAACGCTCGTCGTTCCGGGGCGCGAGCGCACCAGCGCGCGCGAACCCGGAACCTCTACATGGGACGATGAGCATCCCGGGATTCCGGGTTCGCTCGGGCTGCGCCCTCGCGCCCCGGAACGACAGGCGAGGGCTACTTGTATTCCCGCTCTTCCCACCACGGGAAATAGTCGGGCATGTCCGTGCTGACCTTGTTCCTGAAGTCCGCCGGGCGCTTCTCCAGAAACGCGATCACGCCTTCCTTGACGTCCTCGGAACGACCTCGTGCATAGATGCCGCGGCTGTCGATCTTGTGGGCCTCCATCGGATCGTCGGCGCCCATCATGCGCCACATCATCTGGCGGATCAGCGCCACGGACACCGGCGCCGTCTTGTCGATGAACGTTCGCGCCAGCGCGCGCGCCGTCGGCAGCAACTCGTCGGGCGGCACCACCTGGCTGACGAGGCGGCCTTCGAGGGCTTCGGCGGCGGGAAACACCCGGCCGGAAAAACACCATTCCAGCGCCTGCGAAATGCCGACCAGCCGCGGCAGGAACCAGCTCGAGGCGGCTTCCGGCACGATGCCGCGCTGCGAGAACACGAAGCCGAAGCGGGCATTCTCCGAGGCGATGCGGATGTCCATCGCCAGCTGCATGGTGGCGCCGATGCCGACCGCGGGGCCGTTGACCGCGGCAATCACCGGTTTCAGGCATTTGAAGATGCGCAACGTGACCTGGCCGCCGCCATCGCGCACTTTGTCGTCGCTGTAATCGACGCTGCCGTCGGCATGGCGTTTGACGGGGCCTTTGCGGGCATCACGGTCGAACGTGTCGGCGCCGGACGACAGATCCGCGCCGGCGCAAAAACCGCGGCCGGCGCCGGTAACGATGATGGCGCGGACGTTGTCGTCGGCGTCGGCGGCATCGAACGCCGCGATCAGCTCGGCCTGCATGGTGGCATTGTAGGCGTTGAGTTTGTCCGGCCGGTTCAGCGTGATGGTGAGGATCTGGTCGGCGACGTCATAGAGAATGGTCTCATAGGCCATGCTGGTTTCGCTCCCGGTATATTTTTGTTTTTAGTTTGTCATTCCGGAGCGCGAGGGCGAAGTCCGGGCGAACCCGGAATCCCGAGATGTTTTGCGTTGAACATGTCGAGATTCCGGGTTCGCTCGCGCTGGTGCGCTCGCGCCCCGGAATGACAGCTTGGGAAGAGTTGTAGCAGACGACGGGTGATGTGCCAGCCGCGTGCGACCTGGTCGCAGGCGGCGAGCTGGCAAGCGCGGCGGCGCTGCGATCGTACGGTGCCGCCGTTTGTGCAGGTCGCCAGCCTTAGACCGCGACCGGCAGCCGGGTTTCGATCAGGCGGGCGAACATGCTGGCGCCGATCGGCAGGATCTTGTCGTCGAGATAATAGCCGGGATTGTGCACCGGCACCGAGCCTTCCTGGCCGAGCCAGAAATACGCGCCGGGCACCGCCTGCAGCATGTCGGCAAAATCTTCCGAACCCATCTTCGGCCGCACCTTGGTGAAGACGTTGTCGTCGCCGACGATGGTGCGCGCGACCTCCTCGATTGCCTTGGCCTGTTCTTCCTGGTTGATCAGCACGCTGAAGCCGTCGCGGATATCGACCTTGATCTCGACATCGAAGGCGGTCGCCATGCCGGCGGCCAACGTACGCATCCGCTCGCGGATCTGCAGGCGGATCTTCTCGTCGAAGGTTCGCACGGTGCCGCACAGTTTGGCGTCGCCGGGGATCACGTTGTAGGCTGAGCCGGAGTGAATCTGGGTGATCGACAGCACCGCCGACTTCAGCGGATCGACATTGCGGCTGACGATGGTCTGCATGGCCTGGCCGAGGGTCATCGCGATGACCACCGGATCCTTGGAGCGCTCCGGCATCGCGCCATGCGCGCCGTAGCCGGTGATGGTGATGTCGAAGAAGTCGGCGGCGGCCATGCCGGGGCCGGGGAAGATCGCGATCTCGCCGTGGTTCATATCGGGCGCGTTGTGCAGGCCATAGATCTCGTCGCAAGGAAACTTGTCGAACAGCCCGTCCTTGATCATCGCGCGCGCGCCGCCGAGGCCTTCTTCGGCGGGCTGGAAGATGAAGTGCACGGTGCCGTCGAAATTGCGGGTCTCGGCGAGGTAGCGCGCGGTACCGAGCAGCATGGTGGTGTGGCCGTCATGGCCGCAGCCGTGGAAGCGGCCGGGAATCGTCGAGCGCCATTTCAGGTTGGTGTTTTCTTCCATTGGCAGCGCGTCCATGTCGGCGCGCAGGCCGATGCGCTTGGTGCCGGAGCCGTTGCCGCGGAGCACGCCGACGACGCCGGTGGTGCCGAGGCCGCGGTGCACCTCGACGCCCCAGCTCTCGAGCTTCTCGGCGACGATGCCGGAGGTGCGGACTTCCTCGAAGCCGATCTCCGGATGCGCGTGCAGGTCGCGGCGGATCGCGGTGAGTTCGTCGGCGAAACCTTCGATGCGGTCGAGTGTGGGCATGGGACTATCCGTTTGCAGGCGCGAGGGCGGGCGAGGGGGTGGTCGGCGTAAAGGGCTGGCCGTTGGGCTTGAGACGAATGCCCGGACGCAACCGGGTCCACGGCAGCACCGAGGTATCCGCCGGCATCGCGCCTGGCGCGGCGCAGATCAGCAGGGAGCCTGCGATCGGCTCGAAATCGGCGCGGAAATGCACCGAACTCTTGTTGACCAGGATGGATTCGGTGGTCGGCTCGATGCCGACGAAGCGGTACATCGCCTGGTCGGCGAGCTGCGCCTTGTGCGAGGAGATCACGACGCGGACATCGTCGATGCGCAGGCAGGCCGAGGGGCCCATGTCCATGTCGCGCCCGCCGTAATAGGGACCATTGGCGACGAAGATGCCGTCGGACAGTTTCTCGACCGTGAAGGTCGCTTCATAGGGCGCGTCGCCGGGAATGCCGGACTTGCCGCCGAGCGACAGCGTCACGCTGGCGCCTTCGCCGGCGGCGTGCGCGGCCGCAGCCGAGACGGGATCGTAGATCACGCCGATCGAGGCCTTGGTCGCCTTGTTGCGTACCAAAGCGGCGAGCATGCCGGTGGTGTCGGAATCGCCACCGGCGCCGGGATTGTCCTGGGTGTCGGCGATCACGATCGGCTTGCTCGCCGTCTTCGCCAGTTCCATCGCATGCCGCACGCCTTCGTCGGGCGTGTAGATCCTGCCGTCGAAATCATCCTCGTGGCCGCTGACCAGACGCACCACGGTATCGGCGGCGGCGTCGGCATCGGCTTGCGTCACGCCATAGGCGAACACGCTCGGGCAGCAATGCGGGAAGTCGGCGGCCGGAAAGCCCGGGCAGAACGACAGCGTCGGGACCTGATCGTCCTCGAGGACTGTGAGCATTTCGTAGATGCCCTTGGTCGGCTGGTCGTTGGTGCACTGCCAGCTGATCGGAATCAGGAACGGCAGCTGCCGGAACGCCTTGGCGAACTTGTTGCCGGCGAGCAGCAGGGCCATGTGGCGCGCGGCGGCGCGGCCGGTGTCGGCCATGTCGACATGCGGATAGGTGCGATAGGCGATCAGCGCGTCGGTGTTCTCGACCAGTTCGGGCGAGATGTTGCCATGCAGGTCGAGGCTGACGACGAAGGGAACGTCGGGGCCGATCACGGCGCGGACGCGGGCCGCGATCTCGCTCTCGCCGTCGTCGAGATGTTCGGTGACCATCGCGCCGTGCAGGTCGAGATAGACGGCGTCGAGCGGCAGCGCCGCCTGGATGCCGTCGACCATCTCGGTGACGATGCGCTCATAGGCGTCTTTCGTCACATGCGCCGACGGGCTGGCGCCGCAGGCGATGGTCGGCACCAGCTCCCAGCCGCGCGTCTCCGCGTCCTCGACAAAACCGGCGAGGCCGACATTGATGCCGCGCATCACGCGCAGCACGTCGGAGCCGTGCGTCATCGCCGGCCAGCCGCCGCCGTGTACGAAGGAATCATACGTCGCCTTGGTCGGCGCGAAGGTGTTGGTCTCGTGCAGGAAGCCGCCGACAGCGATACGGGTCATGAATGTCCAATCTAGGTCATCATTCCGGGGCGCAGCAGACGGCGTAGCCGGCTGATGCGAACCCGGAATCTCGGAGTGTTCATCGTCCCACGTCGAGGTTCCGGGTTCGCTCGCGCTGGTGCGCTCACGCCCCGGAATGACAGAGTGGGGTTAGATCGCCGCGGCCACCGACTCGACCGCGACCGGCCGGAAGTTGGCGAAATCCCATCCCCGTCCGGGCGCCGCGTCAAGCAGCTGTCGGGTATAGGCCTGTTGCGGATTTGTGAGGACTTCGCCGGCCGGACCCTGTTCCACCACGACGCCGTGCTGCATCACGGCGACATCGTCACAAATTTGCGCTGCGACGCGCAGATCGTGGGTAATGAACAGGATGCCGATGCCGAGCCGGGTCTGGATGTCGTCGAGCAGCCGCAGCACCTGGGCCTGCACGGATACGTCGAGCGCGGAACACGCCTCGTCCGCCACCAGCACGTCGGGCTCCAGCGCCAGCGCACGCGCGATCGCGATGCGCTGGCGCTGGCCGCCGGAGAACTGGTGCGGATAGCGCGACACGGCGTCGGCCGGCAGATCGACCAGTTCGAGCAGTTCGCGCGCGCGCGCCATCGCGACCTTGTGCGACGTGCCGTAATTGATCGGGCCCTCCGCAATCGATTCGCCGATGGTGATGCGCGGATTGAGCGAGCGGTACGGATCCTGGAAAATGATCTGGATCTTCTTGCGGTGCGGACGCAGCGCGGACCGCGACAGGTCGGAGATCTCGCGGCCGGCGAGGCGGATGCCGCCGGAGGTCGGATCGATCAGCCGCACCAGGCAGCGCGCCACCGTGGACTTGCCGGAGCCGCTCTCGCCGACGATGCCGAGCGTGCGGCCCTTGCGCAGCGTCAGCGTGACGTCCTTGGCGGCCGCGACTTCGCGGGCTTTGCCGAAGAAACCACGCTCGCGATAGACCTTGCCGAGTTCGTTGGCTTCCAGCACGATCGGGTTGAAGCCCGCTTCGACGCGCGCGTGGCGCGGCACCAGGCTCGGCACCGCCTGCAGCAGGTTGCGGGTATATTCCTCCGTCGGCGCGCGCAGGATGCCGTCGAGCGTGCCGGTTTCGACCAGCCGGCCCTGGCGCATCACGGCGACGCGATCGGCGATCTCGGCGACCACGCCCATGTCGTGGGTGATGAACAGCACGGCGGTGCCATGGTCCTTCTGCAAATCGCGCATCAAGGACAGGATCTGCTTCTGCGTGGTGACGTCGAGCGCGGTGGTCGGCTCGTCGGCGATCAGCAGCTTGGGCTCCAGCACCAGGGCCATTGCGATCATGATGCGCTGGCGCTGGCCGCCGGACAGGCGGTGCGGATAGGATTTGAAAATCCGGGTCACGTCGGGCAGGCGGACCTGGTCCATCATGTCGAGGATGCGCTTCTTGCGCGCCGTCGAATTCAGGTCGGTATGGGTGCGCAGCACCTCGTCGATCTGGTTGCCGACCGGGACGACGGGATTGAGCGCCGTCATCGGCTCCTGGAAGATCATCGCCATCGTGGTGGCGCGCAACTGCCGCAGCCGTCGGTCGCTGGCCTGCAATACATCCTCGCCGACCAGCTTGATGCTGCCGCCGGTCGCCTTCAGCGAATCCCGGGGCAGCAGGCCCATCGTCGCCAGCGAAGTCACCGACTTGCCGGAGCCGCTCTCGCCCACCACGCACAGTGTTTCGCCCTGGCGGACCTGCAGCGAGATGCCGTCGATGATCCTTTTGCCTTTGCCGTCCTTGCCGACGCCGACAATGAGATTGTCGACTTCGAGCACCAGCGGGCTGGTGTTGACGGCCTTGCCGAGCTGTTGGGTCAGTTGATCGTTCATCGGTGCGTTCACGTGGTCGTTCACTTGCCGGCCTCCCGCTGCTTCATGCGGGGATCGAGCGCATCGCGCGCCGCGTCGCCGATCAGGTTGACGGAGAGGATCGCGATCGACAGCAGCAGGCCCGGCCAGAAGATCAGCGACGGCTTGATCTGGAAGAAGGCGCGGCCCTCGGCCATGATGTTGCCCCAGGTCGGCGTTTCCGGGCTGATGCCGGCGCCGAGGAACGACAGGATCGCTTCGGTGAGAATGGCGGAGGCCGCGATGTAGGTACCCTGGACGATCAAGGGCGCCACGGTGTTCGGCATCAGATGCCGCCACATGATCTTCGGCAGGCTGGAGCCGAGCGAGATCGCGGCTTCCACATAGGGCTCCTCGCGCGCCGACAGCACGACGGAGCGTACCAGGCGCGCGACGCGCGGGATTTCCGGGATCGTGATCGCGATCATCACGGTGGTCAGGCTGGCGCCGGACAGCGACACCACGGCGATGGCGAGCAGCACGCTCGGCATCGCCATCAAGCCGTCCATCACGCGCATCAGGATGGCATCGACCCATTTGAAGAAGCCGGACACCAGGCCGATCACCAGACCGATGGCGACGCTGATGCCCGCGGCGCCGAGGCCGATCAGGAGCGAGATGCGGCCGCCATAGAGAATGCGCGCCAGCACGTCGCGGCCGTAGGCGTCGGTGCCGAGCAGGTATTTGGAGCTCGACGGCTTCAGCCGCTCTGCCGGCAGCAGCAATTGGGGATCATGCGAGGTCAGCCACGGCGCGAAGATCGCCGACAGGATCACCAGCGCAAGGCATGCCGTCGCCACCGCGATGATCGGCGTCGAGGTGAGGAAGCCGAGGGACGGCCCGGCGCGCGTCGGCAGGGCCGTGTTGGGAAGTGTTTCGGTCGCCATTGACGGATTCCTAGTAACGAATTCTGGGATCGAGCAGCGAATACGCAAGATCGATCAGCAAATTGACCAGGACGTAAATGCCGGAGGTCAGCAGGATCATCGCCTGGATCACGGGGAAGTCCCGCGCCAGGACCGCGTCCACCGTCAGCCGCCCGACGCCGGGCAGGTTGAACACGCTCTCGGTGACGACGACGCCGGAGATTAGCAGCGCAAAGCCGGTGCCGATCACGGTGATGACGGGCACGGCCGCATTGCGCAGCGCATGGCGCAGCAGAACGCCGGACTCGTTGATGCCCTTGGCGCGCGCGGTGCGGACATAGTCCTCATTGAGCACGCCGAGCATCGCGGCGCGGGTCATGCGGGCGATCAGCGCGACATAGATAAAGGACAGAGCGATCGTCGGCAGGACGATGCGTTCGAAGAACGGCCCGAATCCCTTGAAGATACTCCGGAAGCCCTGCACGGGGACCCAGCGCAATTCGATCGCGAAAATCTGGATCAGCACATACCCGATCACGAACACCGGGACCGAGAAGCCGATCACCGACAGTGCCATCACGAAGCGGTCGATCCAGGTGCCGTGCTTCCACGCCGCGATGACGCCGAGCGGCACGGCGACAAGAATCGATACCAGCATGACGCTCAATGCGACTGATATCGAGGGTTCGACGCGCTGGCCGATCATCTGCATCACCGGCACGTTGGAGATCAGCGAGGTGCCGAGATCGCCGTGCAGCAGCCGGCCGATCCAGGAAAAGAACTGTGTATAGAGCGGCTCGTTGAGGCCGAGCTGGGTGCGGATGCGATCGAGCTGTTCCGCCGTCGCATTATCGCCAGCGAGAATCGCTGCGGGATCGCCGGGCGTCAGCCGCAGCAACAGGAACACGAACAGCGCGACCACGCCCATGACGGGAATGGCGGCGAGAACGCGACGAATGAGGTAGCCAAGCATGGACGTTCCTAACAGGCGCAGGCCGACGTCGACGACGTCTGGCAGCGCGGGTTCGGAAGCGATTTGGGCTCGTTGCAGATATTTTTCATGGTTCTCACTGTCGAAACGGACTTTATGCAGCGGAGCAAGAGCTGTGCCAGTGTTTTAGCCTTGGATTGCCGTCCGTGCACCGCCTATGGCGCGCAGACTGCCTTTTCCTTGTGCATCAATCCAGCGTCGCCAGCAAACCGGCCATCAGGCGACCGCGCTGCACAAGGCTGTCGATTTCGATGTATTCGCCAAGCGTGTGCATGTCGGCGCCGACCACGCCCAGGCCGTCGAGTGTGGGGATACCCATCGCGCCGGTGAAATTACCGTCGGAGCCACCACCAGAGCTCTCATGGCCGAGATCGATTCCGAGATCCCGGCCGATGGCACGGGCTTTTTCGTACAGCGCCATCGTGCCGGCGTCGGGCTCCCAGACCGGGCGGGTCACGCCGCGCGTCACCTTGAAGGTCACGTCGTTGGTGGTGCCGTTCAGCGCCATCATGCGCTCGATGCCTTTGTCGAGATCGGCCTGGCGCTTGGCCATGCTCAGCGCCTCGCCGGTGCAGGACGAGGCAACGCAATTGACCCATCGTCCGCCATGCACGACGCCGACGCTGAAGGTACAATCCGGCCCGGTCATCTCGTCGATGGCGATGATCTGGCGGGCCATCTCGCGAATCGCGGAGCGTCCGTTGGACAACGTCGCGCCGGAATGGCTGGGCTTGCCGATGGCCTCGAGATTGAAGCGCGCGATCGCATAGCGGCCGGTGACGACGCCGCGGCCGCCGCGGCCGGCGGGCTCCGGCACCAACACATATTTGTTGCGCGCGGCTTCCGCCTCGATGATGTCGCGGGTCGACGGCGTGCCGACTTCCTCGTCCGGCGTGAACAGCACGGTGATCGGCAGCGGCGTGGTGAAGGACGCGCGGGCGAGCTGGCGGATCGCTTCGAGCGAGAGGTAATTGCCGCCCTTCATGTCGCAGATCGCGGGGCCGTAGCACTTCGATCCTTCGCGGCGCCAGTTCAGCTTCTCGATGGTGCCGACCGGATGCACGGTGTCCATGTGCCCCGCGATCAGAATGCCCGGCTCGCCGAATTTCGGATGCGGAAAGCGCGCGCGAACGCAGCCGCCGAATCCCTGGCGCCCTGCGATGCGCTCAACGGTCGCACCCATGATCGCCATGTCGCGCGCGGCAAGATCGAGCATGCTGTTGACGGCATTGGCGTCCCACGTCGGGCTTTCGCACTCGACCCAGACGCGCAGCCCTTGCAGCATCGCATCGACATCGAACGGCAGGTTGGCGGGATTCATCGGCAACTTCCTTGTGGATGAGAATATCACGCGTCGTCGCACGGGTTCGCGCGAAGCCGCACGCGAAGCCGTACGGCGAGGTCTAGCAGCACTGGATTTGAATTGGCAAATCGGCGGCGCGCGTGTGAAGTGCATTGCATCAATACCGCATTGACGTGCCGCGTGCTTGATGCAAGTCTTTGATGTCTAAAAGATAAAGACAGCGTGCCAACGCCGCCTAAAAATCTATCGCGTTGCATAATGAATCATCCACCGATGATGAGTTTCCAATCAGGAGAGACCGATGTCTTACATCTCACGCTGGCGGCAGTCCGCAGCGTTTTCCAAAGTGACGCTGTCCGGCGTGCTCGTCGCGGCTGCATTGGCACTGCCGGCGTTCTCGCTGCCGGCGCTGGCAGCCGGCAAGACCATCACCGCGGTGATGCATTCCGATCTGCGGGTCATCGATCCGGGCATCACCACGGCGTACATCACGCGCGATCATGGCTACATGGTTTACGACACCTTGCTGGCGATGGACGCGAACTTCAAAGTTCAGCCGCAGATGGCGAGCTTCAAGGTCTCTGACGACAAGCTGGTCTACACCTTCACGCTGCGCGATGGCCTGAAGTGGCATGACGGTCCGCCGGTTACGGGAGAAGATTGTGTTGCCTCGCTGAAGCGCTGGGGCAAGAATGACGGCATGGGCCAGAAGCTCATGGACTTCACCAAGAGCATCGAGGCGCCCGACGCCAAGACCATCGTGCTCACGCTCAAGGAACCCTACGGCCTGGTGATCGACTCGATTGCCAAGCCGTCGTCCCTGGTGCCCTTCATGATGCCGAAGCGTCTGGCCGAAACGCCCGCCGGCAAGTCGATCGCCGAGCAGATCGGCTCCGGTCCGTTCAAGTTCGTGCAGGCTGAATTCCAGCCCGGCGTGAAAGCGGTCTATGAGAAGAACAAGGACTACGTGCCGCGCTCCGAGCCCGCGAGCTGGGCCGCCGGCGGCAAGGTGGTCAAGGTCGATCGCGTCGAGTGGATCACGATGCCCGACGCGCAGACCGCGGTGAACGCCCTGCAGTCCGGCGACATCGACTTCATGGAGAACGGCCCCTACGATCTGCTGCCGGTTCTGTCCAAGGACAAGGAGCTCAAGATCGAGGTCCTCAATACGCTCGGATACCAGACGCTTGGCCGGATGAATTTCATTTATCCCCCGTTCGATAACGTCAAGGTTCGCCGCGCCGCGTTCCTGGCGATGAACCAGAAACCGGTGCTCGACGCGCTGGTGGGCAATCCCGAATACTACAAGATCTGCGGCGCGATGTTCGGCTGCGGCACGCCGAATGCGACGGACGCCGGTATGGAAACCGGAATCAAGGGCAGCGGCATGGCGGAAGCCAAGAAGGCGCTGGCCGAGTCCGGTTATGACGGAACCCCCGTCGTGATTATGGCGCCAACGGACGTCACGACGCTGAAGGCGCAGCCGATCGTGGCAGCCCAGCTGCTGCGCGATGCTGGCTTCAAGGTCGAGGTGCAGGCCACGGACTGGCAGACGGTGGTCACCCGCCGCGCCAGCCAGAAGCCCGTCAAGGAGGGCGGCTGGAACATGTTCTTCACCAACTGGGTCGTCGCGGACATTCTGAACCCGGTCTCCAACGTCTCGACGCAGGGCCGCGGCAAGACCGGCGGCTGGTTCGGCTGGTATGACGACGCCAAGATGGAAGAGCTGCGCGACAAGTACGCCCGCGCCGCGACGCCGGAAGAACAGAAAGCCGCCGCTGCGGAAGTGCAGGCCCGGGCGCTTGAACAGGTCGCGTATCTTCCGCTCGGCGAGTATCAGGTGCCGAGCGTATGGCGCACCTCGCTGACCGGCGTGTTGCCGGGCGCCGCTACCCCGGTGTTCTGGAACATCGACAAAAAGGACTGATCCGCGCCGCTTCGGCGGAGGATTGATCCTGCGGCTGCGCCGGCCCGAGCGATCGGGCCGGCGCAGTGCGTTTGGGACATGCGATGGAGCTATTTGCGGCGTCGCGGATTGGCTGTAGAAGCGTTGCCAAGATCGGGCATCGCTTTCCTCTGGTCCCGCACGAGACATCACATGACGAACAGCGGCAGCAAATACACCGCCACCACCTATGGCGAGCGCGTCGAACAGGCGATCGGGGCGGGCGACGTCGATGCCTTGATCGAATTCGCCTATGGCTATCCGTGCCGTTGCACCAAGCTGAAGGGCGAGCCGCTCTGCGTCTGCCAGATGCAGGCCAAGGCCTTGCGCGAAAAGGTCGTGCCGTTGCCGCTGTTCAGCGGCAAGATCGAGCGCACGTAAGGCTCGGCCGCCAGCAATTGAAAAACATGCGTTGACCCCGCTGCCGAAAAACGTGAAGTAGGCCCGGCGCGGACGTGGCGGAATTGGTAGACGCAAGGGACTTAAAATCCCTCGATGGCAACGTCGTGCGGGTTCGATTCCCGCCGTCCGCACCAAGCACCACCCCGGCCTCAATCCGGTCACCGGCCGGTGCTTTACGCAACCTCAACGTTGTCGGGGTACCAAACTGGATGATCGATTTACATTCCCCCTGGGTCGCACGCGCGGCCATCGTGGCGCTGGGCATCGGCCTGGCCGGATGTGCCGGCATTGGTGACAGCTTCATCTCCGGAGCCTTCGTCGATCCCGCCAAATATGAGCTTTACGACTGCAGCCAGCTCGACACCGAGCGCAAGACGATGGCCAGGCGCACCGCGGAGCTGCAGGGGCTGATCGACAAGGCGCGGACCGGCGCCGCAGGAACGGTGGTCGGCGAGGCGGTGTATCGCAATGATTACATCTCGGCGCGGGCGTCGGCGAAGCTGGCGGAAGAGGCCTGGCAGCGCAGCAAATGCACGGAGACCGCGCCGCCGATCCTGTCGCCGGCAGCCGCCGCGAAGCCGACACGGCCTCGCTAACGCCAGCAAACTCTTTCCTTCACGGCACCCAGTCATAGATCCAGTTCTGCCGGGCCTGCAGCGCCGGCGCGCCGAGCGCCCGCATCGCCAGATCGCGCGCCAGCGCCATCGGTCCCTGCAGATGATAGATCTGGCCGGATTGCCGCGCGGTGCGCTGCACCCTTCCGACCCGCGGCGCGCGCAGCGCCGCATAGCGCGCCAGCGCGGCCGGAACGGTCTCGGGCTCTCGAGCGGCATCCGCCAGGCATTGCGCCAGCACGGCGGCATCCTCGATCGCCATGCCGGCGCCCTGGGCGGCGAACGGCAGCATGGCATGGGCGGCGTCGCCGAGCAGGGCCACGGGGCCTGCGTTCCAGACGCCGCCATCGGGCAGTGTCGACAGCGGCCAGCGCCGCCATTCGGCGACGGCGCCGATCAAAGCCAGCGCCGGCGCCGGCCAGCGCGAAGCCCGGAAATGGTCCGCGATCTTGGTCGCGCTTGAGTCGGCGTCGTCGAGCCGGCCGGGCATGATGACGACCACATTGACCTGCTCGCCGGAGGACATCGGGTAGGCCACCAGATGCGCCCGCGGCCCCATCCACAATTGCACGCGGCGTGGCGGGAAGGCGCAGGGCAGGCGGCTGTTCTCGATAGAGCCGCGCCAGGCGACCTGTCCGGAGAAGGTCGGCTGCACGGCGGGAAACAATAGCTGCCGCACCTGTGAGCGGACCCCGTCGGCGCCGATCAGCGCCAGCCCCGGCGCCTCGCCGGGAATTTCCACGGAGCCGTCGTCAGCGATGCTGAAACCGCTGAACGGGTGGGCGAGTTGCAATTCAATCTGCGAATGATCCTGCACGGCGGCCAGTAAGGCGGCCTGCAGGTCGGCGCGGTGCATGACCCAATAGGATGCCGTGTCAGACGCGGCGAAGGGCAGGCGGCTCACTTCACCGCCGCTGCGCGCCGTCATGATGCTGACGGCCTCCGGCCTCGTTGCAACCCCCGCAAGGCGGGGGCCGAGGCCGAGCCCGATCAGCACGCGGCTGGCATTGGGCGACAATTGCAGCCCGGCACCGACCTCCTGCAGCCGCTCAGCCTTTTCGTGGATGCAGACCGAAAAGCCCCGCTCGGCCAGCGCCAGTGCGGCGGTCAGCCCGCCGATGCCGGCACCGGCGATGACGATGCGGCGCGATCCTGACACCGACCGGGATCAGGCGACCTTGTCTTTCAGCACGCATTCCGGCGGGCGAGCCTCGCCGGCGCCAAGGTCCGCTGCGAAGCGGTACAGGGTCGAGCAATAAGGGCAGATGATCTCGTTGTCGTTGCCGAGGTCGAGGAAGACGTGCGGATGGTCGAATGGCGGGTTGGCGCCGACGCACATGAATTCCTTCGAACCGATCTCGATGATCGGGACGCCGGCATCATTGTGGAAGTGCGGAACGACGTGGTCGGCCATCTTGATCTACCTCTGCTCGCAATGGCGGCGAACCAGTTGCCGCGCGCCATTCAGTGCGACGCACCATAGTGTCCCCCGAAGATGATTCCTAGGGAGCCGGAAGCAGCCCTGACCGTCGCCTGCGGGCCGACTGCAAGTCGGTGCGATGGAGCAAATTCGACACAATCCCGTTGGGTTAGAGAAGCCCTTCTTTCGTCGGGGCGGTTGTGTCTAAAAAACGGCATACCATCTCTGCTCGGGATGCATGATCAGGACTGGCGGATGCGATACCGGCTCGACACGGCACTGACGGGGGTTGCGGTCTGCGCGACCATCGGCCTGTTGCTGTTGCCGCAGGCCCGCGACGCCGGCGCCGTGCTGGTGGCGCAGGACGATCCCGTCGCGCTGGCCGACGCGCAGGTTTCGGCAGCCATGCGGACCGATCCCGGCGTGCTGGCTCGCAATATCGAAGAAGCGTTGGCCGCCAAGGATGCCGATCTGGCCAATAGCTTCGTCGAGCTCGCCGCCGCCAGGCAGGTACCTCTGTCCGCAGATGTGACCAAGCGTGTCGCTGACGCCGTCACCGAGCAGAACTCCGCGTCGAATTTCGCCGCCAAATTCGCCAGTGGTTTCGTGACCGGGCAGGCCGACGATATTGGCAGCATGTCCGGCACGGTCGCCGGCGACCTGTTCGTCTACGGCGACATTCGCGACGTCGTCCGCGAGGGCAAGCATCTGGCGATGGGCGAGGACGCCGATCATCTGATTCTCGGGCTGGCTGCCGCGGGGCTCGCCGTCACCGCGGCGACTTACGCCACCGTGGGCGGCGCCACGCCGGTGCGGGCAGGGCTGTCGCTGGTGAAGGACGCCCGCAAGGTCGGCCGGCTCGGCGAAGGACTGACGGCCTGGGTGGGACGCTCGGCTCGCACTATCGTCGATACGCCGGCGTTAACCGGTGCGCTGGCCGATGCCTCGATGCTGCGGCCGGGCAAGACCATCACCGCGGTCAAGGCCGCCTTTCGCGGCGACAAGGCCGGCGATCTGGTCAAGCTGGCGCAGGATGCCGGCCGCGTCGGCGAAAAAGCCGGCGTGCGCGGCGCGATGGATACGCTGCGCATCGCGCAGGGGCCGAAAGATGTCGCGCGCATCGCCAAGCTGGCCGAGAAAAATGGCGGCCAGACCCGCGCGATACTCAAGATGTTCGGTCGCGGCGCCATCCTGCTGGCGGTCGGCGCCTTCAACATGACGATGTGGGTATTCTGGGCATTGCTGACGCTGTTCGGCTTCGTCTGCTCGATCAAGGCGGCGACCGAGCGCGTCACTTGGTCGTGGCTGCAACGCTCCCGAGCACGCAAGGCGCGCCGCGTGCTGCAATCGCGCCATGAAATGGCCTTGCGACCGACTCTGGCGGCGGCCTCGCTGCACGGCTAAACTGTGCCTCCCGCCGACCACCCAACACCCTCACCATCATAAACGGAATATTGGATGCCGAGTTTTCACAACGGCGCTGTTGAGATTGCCTATCTCGATGAAGGCGAAGGCGAGCCGATCGTCCTCGTGCACGGCTTTGCCTCCAGCAAGAACGTCAACTGGGTGTATCCGACCTGGGTCTCCGAGCTGAAGAAACACGGCAAGCGGGTCATCGCGCTGGATCATCGCGGCCATGGCGAGTCCACCAAACTGTATGACCCCGAAGACTATCATCTCGGACTCATGGCCGGTGACGTCCGCGCGCTGATGGCGCATCTGGGGATCTACCGCGCCGACATGATGGGCTATTCGATGGGCGCGCGCATCACCGCGCTGCTGGCCGCGAACAATCCGGAACTGATCCGCAGCGCCATCATCGCCGGTCTGGGCATCGGCCTGGTGATCGGCGGCGGTCCCGGCGAGAATGTCGCGATAGCGTTGGAAGCCGATTCGCTCGACGACGTCAGCGATCCCGTCGGCCGCACCTTTCGCGCCTTCGCCGACCAGACCCGTTCCGATCGGCTGGCGCTCGCCGCCTGCATGCGCGGCTCGCGCCGGCTGATGACAAGGGAAGAAGCCGCCGACATCAAGGTACCGACCCTGATCGCGGTTGGCACCATCGACGAGATCGCCGGCTCCGCGCAGGAGCTGCAACAGTTGATCCCGGGCTCCGAAGTGCTCGACATCCCGAACCGCGACCACATGCGCGCGGTCGGCGACCGCGTCTACAAGGAAGGTGTGCTGGCGTTTCTGTCGCGCCGGCCCTGAGGCTGGCCGGCCACCCTTGAATTGGCCGGCCGACAGCCCATTTCGGAGGCAGGCCTTGCACGCAGGCAATTCGTGTCCGATTAGGGAATGCCTGCAGAGTCAACGGCTTGGAAGGTGTTCTCGGGTTGACTGATGTTTCATCCGGCCGCCTTGCGCTTCGCGACAGCGCCGCTGGTTGTGCTATACTGCACGACCAAAGACAGAGATTTGCGAGTCCATCATGGCCGTGCAGAGCGTTAATTCGCAGACGACGAAACTGGCAACGCTGGATCCGATCTGGGATCGGATCCGCGCCGAAGCTGAAGACATCGTGCAGCGTGAGCCGGAGCTGGCGTCGTTTTTGTATTCGACGGTGCTCAACCATACGCGCCTGGAAGACTCGGTGGTGCATCGTGTCGCCGAGCGGCTCGATCACTCTGCGCTGTCGGGCGACCTGATCCGCCAGACCTTCGACGAGGCGCTGCGCGACGAGCCGGATATCGGCAATGCGTTTCGTGCCGATCTGGTCGCGGTGTTCGACCGCGATCCGGCAACCACGCGCTTCATCGATCCGCTTTTGTACTTCAAGGGCTTTCACGCCATCCAGTGCCATCGCCTTGCGCACTGGCTGCTGAACAAGGGCCGCAAGGACTTTGCCTGGTACCTGCAGAGCCGGGCGTCCGCGGTGTTCCAGACCGACATCAATCCGGCCGCGAAGATCGGCCGCGGCATCTTCCTCGATCATGCCACCGGCTTCGTCGTCGGCGAGACCGCGGTGATCGAGGACGATGTCTCGATCTTGCACGGCGTCACGCTCGGCGGCACCGGCAAGGAGAACGAGGATCGCCATCCGAAGATTCGCCGCGGCGTGCTGATCGGTGCCGGCGCCAAGATTCTCGGCAATATCGAGGTCGGCCATTGCGCGCGCATCGCCGCGGGCTCGGTGGTCGTGAAGCCGGTGCCGCACAACGTCACCGTGGCCGGGGTGCCCGCCAAGATCGTCGGCGAGGCCGGCTGTGCCGAGCCGTCGCGCACCATGAACCAGATGCTCAACGCGACCGGGCTGTGATTTTCGCGCCGCCTTGAACGGCGCTGGTGATTTCTCGACAAACAGCCTAGCCGCGGGCGTCGTCTCGCATTAAAGCTTCGCCATCAGCCCACCCCCCATCAATTGCATTGGAGACACCTGTGGACGTTCAGGAAGTCAGAAAGCTCGACGCCTATCTCAAGCGCGTGTTCGGCAACCAGAAGCTCCGCGTCGTGCCGCGGCCCAAAAAGGACGACTCGGCCGAAGTTTATATCGGCGAGGAGTTCATCGGCGTGCTGTTCGTCGATGACGAGGACGAAGATCGCTCGTTTCAGTTCCAGATGGCGATCCTGGAAGAAGACCTCGTCGACAACGGCTGAGCCTTTTCCCCTCCCCCTTGCGGGGAGGGTGGCCGCGCGTAGCGCGGTCGGGTGGGGGTAGCCCCACGGAAAACCGGTGCGTGGGGCTACCCCCACCCCGGCCTCCACTTCCAACGATGCTGCGCATCGTTGTCGTTCGGCCGACACTCCCCGCAAGGGGGAGGGATGTTACGACCGCCGTCCGTTCCCCCAATGCTACCCCCGCGGACCCGCCAGCTGCGTCGTCAGCGTGTCCATCGCTTCGCCGACGTCGCGCCATTGCGCCAGCCATGCGCGCGGGAAGCGGAAGCTGAGATCGGCGCCGTTGATGCGGCGTTCGCTCAGGCACATGCCGGGCGTCTTGCCGTCGCGGGTGCAACGCGCCACCAGAGCGGACTCATTCCCGATAAACAGGTCTTCGTTGCTGTAGGGCGTGGCATCGCGAAATGGCCGCGTCGCCAGTCCGTCCTGCGGCGCCATGACCTGATCGCTGTAGCGCGGATAGATCGTGCGCAGCCGCGTCTCCGGCGACATCACGTCATGATGTGCCGAGATCGACAGGAAGATGCGGTCGATCGGCTGCGGTGCCTCCTCGAACGCCTCGACGCTGACATGGCGTGGCACGTCGGTGGCCTGCAGCGACGGATACAGATAGCTCAGATCGACGCGTTCCTGCGGGCCCGAGTGCTTCTGCACCTTGCGGCGAAACGCGTGGCTGTCGACGTTGAACAGCGTGCCGCCGACGCTGACCGGGATCCGGTCGGGATCGCCGGCGCGAGCGCTCTGCCAGGTCGGCCACAAGAGATAGCCGATCAGCGCGATCGCGCCGAACGCCAGTGCCGCGCCGATCATGACCGGAACGAGGTGGCTGCGGGACTTGCGGCGGCGTCGCCGTATCGGGGATTGGGTCGGATAGGTGAGGGTCATGGGTACGCAGGTAAGAGACAGAACCTGGCGCCAATCAACCGCAAAACCCCCAGCACAGGGTTAACGCCGGGGCGATTTATTCGCCAGGAGTGGTAGCCATGGATTGCACCAAGGTCGCGCATTAACCTTCCATTAAGGATGTCGTGGCGCAGAACCCTGGATTTTGCGATCAAGGCGCGTTGTCGTGTGTAGGAAAGATCCTCGATGTCGCCGCAAGCGTTGAATTCCCTGTTTGAGCTGTGCATCGGCTTCGCACTGGCGGGCCTGCTGACCAGCGGATATCAGGCGCTGCTTCAGCGCCCCGCCGGCTTCGCGCTGCTGCAGCATCGCGCCAGGCCCACGGCCTTCGCCGCCGTGCCATTCCTGGTGTTCGCCGCGCCCTTCATCATCATGCGCAACACGCTGCTCGGCCGCCGCGTGGTCCAGCAATATCGCATCCGGTTCGTGATGATGGCGACCGTGCTGGCCGGCTTCTGGAGCCTGATGTCCGGCACGTTCGTGGTCATGACGCTGCGGGCCCTGGGCCTGCTGGCATAATCGCTGCAATCCATGCCAAGGTCTCCCGAAAGGGAGAACAAGAAACCATGGCGATCTACGAACTCGACGGGCAGGGCCCCGAACTTCCCGCCGACGGCAATTTTTTTATCGCCGACAGCGCAGAGGTGATCGGCAAGATCCGTCTGAAAGCTGCCGCCAGCGTCTGGTTCGGCGCCGTACTGCGCGGCGACAATGAATGGATCGAGATCGGCGAGGGCTCCAACGTGCAGGACAACTGCACCTGCCACACCGACAAGGGATTCCCGCTGACCATCGGCACCAACTGCACGATCGGGCACAACGTCATCCTGCATGGCTGCACCATCGAGGACGGCGCGTTGATCGGCATGGGGTCGATCGTGATGAACGGCGCGGTGATCGGCCGCAACAGCGTGGTCGGTGCGGGCGCGGTGATCACCGAAGGAAAGCAGTTTCCGGAAAATTCGCTGATCATCGGCGCGCCCGCACGCGTCGTTCGTACGCTGTCGCCCGAGCAGATCGCTGCGATGGGCAGCGCCGCGAAATTCTACGCGGCGAATGGCCCGCGGTTCAAACAGGGCATGAAGAAAATCGGCTGACGGGATTTCTTATCATCGCCACGCGACAGGCGCGCTGCCGCGTGGCGACCGCATGATGAAGAAGCATGAGGGCTACGTGCCCTCCGACTCCTGAGCTTCCATGGCGACGGCTATGCGTTCGTGGCCGGCGCTCCATAATGCATGTTCCTGGCTGCCATCCTGATATGGATTGGCCTCGGCCGGAATTCCGTCGCGGGCGGCGCGCTCGCCTTCGTCAGTGGGGTCTCGTTCGGGATCGGTCATGGGATGCCTTCCTGTCACTCGGGTGGTCGGATCATTCTTTCGCGCAAACGGATGTCTTACATACGGGGCGACTGTCGCCAATGCGGCTGTTTTCTCGACTTATCATAGACCTTATCGACACGACGGTTCAGCGCCTGCGCCACGCCGAGCCTGGCAAAACTGACCGGACCCCCGTGATCGGCCGCCTCGATCAGGCAGTGCATCGCGGTCTGCCATTCCTCCGCCTCATGCTCGGCTGCCGGCAGCCGCGTGATGTAGGCGCCTGCGTCGCGCAGACTGACCAGCACGGCGCCATCCGGCACCTCGATCGGCTCTCGAAACTGCTTGTCCCACGACATCGGGAAACTCCACGCAACGCTTTACACACTGAGTTCAAACCCTTCGGCAAGATTTTGTTCCGATCGGGAACCTGCGCCCGATGACGCGGTTGGCGTGCAAAGGAGATTCCGATGTTCAAAGCCTCCAAGCCAATGATTTTCGCCGCTGTTGCCGTTCTACTGTCGTCCATGGCGGCTTTTGCCCAGACCGGTGGGGGCGCCGGTGGCGCATCGGGAGGCGCGACGGGTGGTGCGGCGGGCACCAACAGCGCCGGCACGGCGAATTCGAGCGGCGGCATGGGCCGGACGACCGGCGCGGGGCCCGGGGGGGCGCCTGCGGTGGACGGCAAGCCGGCCACGGGCGACGCCAACGTCGATGCCCAGGACCGTGCCGTCGATCGCAAGGTGAAAAGCATCTGCAAGGGCTGTTGAACGGCGACGGCCGTCGAGCGCAGCGCGGTAGCGCGGATGTGAGCGGCCCGCGGCCCGATCGCATAGCTATTCGTCGCAACGATCCTATCTAACCGATACAAATCTACCGTAGCGGATGTGTTGGAGAATGGTGATGTTGCGCAAGATGGTGTTTGGGATGATGGCCGCGGCGGTTCTTGCCTTGGCGGCGCCGACCGAGGCTTCCGCGCGCGGTGGATATGGCGGCCACGGTTTTCACGGTGGAGGTTTCCACGGTGGCGGATTCAGGGGCGGCGGCTGGGGCGGTCGCGGCGTCGGCATCGGGCTGGGTCTGGGGCTTGCCGGCGCGGGCCTGTACGGCGGCTACGGCTACGGCCGCTACGGATATGGCGGCTATCCCTATGCCATTGGCGGCTATGATGACGAAGGTGGCTGCTATCTCGTGCGCCGTCGGATCATGACTCCGGCGGGCTACCGCGTGCGGCGGGTCGAAGTGTGCGAGTGATCGCTCTCCAGACACGCTGATGTGATCTTGCAACGGCTCCGGCATACCTCTGCCGGCGCCGTTTTGCGTCGGGCCTTGTCGGCTTGTGTTAGAATGGCCGGATGCTGGCGAACCTCGACGCACCCCATCTGACCCTGATGTTCTGCGGCATTGTATTGGCGCTTACGCTGGCGCTGGTCTGGCTGCTGTTCGAACTCGATCGCCGGTTCGGCAAACGCATCTCCGCCAGCGCGCTGGCGCGGTTTGGCTATTTGCCGGACGGCCGCCGGAAGCGCTGACCCAGCAGCGCGAGCCCGCGTCGCGCTTATCGGACGTCCCCCCCAAAAAAAGTTGCGGCCAGCCTTGGGGGAAGGCTGGCCGCACGCGATCCGGTCTGGGACGGGGAGGGGTGGGGAAGTGACCGGGTCGCGTATCTCGAAAAATTCGATATCAGCGGGCGCTGGCGGTGGCGACGGCAGGACGGTTGTCTCCGAGCGAAACCCAGACGTTCGGGTTGGACTGCGACTGCCGCTTGACGAAGCGGTAGCCGGTCTCGGTCCACGACACGACGTTCTCATTCTGGTTGTCGAGCACGTATTCGCCCTTGTCGGTCTTCACCGTCAGCACCGCATGTCCGTCGCCCTTCTTGTCGCGTACCACGGTGATCAGCAGTGCCTCGCGCGGCCAGCCCGCATCGATCAGCATCTTGCGCTTCAACAGCACGTAGTCTTCGCAATCGCCGTAGCCGTCGTCTGGCAGCGACCACTTCTCGACCACGCCCCAATGATCCTGATCGGTCATCGGCTTGATGGTCTCGTTGACCCAGCGGTTGACGCGCAGCAAATCCTTCCACGCCGTCTGCGTGATAACGATGTCGCGCGCTTGGGTAGCAGCCCCGCGGCAATCAGCGGGATTGTCCGCGCAGAATTCGATCCAGCCGATCGGCGAGCGCGTCGTGTCGCCCAGGCTTGCATAGCGTGCGTCGCCGGCATTCGCCGTAACTGAAAATCCGATCAGGAAAGCAGCAATCGCCATTCCTGTAGTTCGCCCCGTGATACCAAACATTGTGGCCCCCGTTTCTTGTTGGGACCATGTTTTGCACAGAGGCTTTGCGGCGCCGCTAAATCGGCCAACTACAATTGAGACGAATACGCTTCAAACACGCTACGTTTTCGAAACTATAGTTCGGGCTTTCTGGAGCCGAATTTAACCTTGCCGATTTGATTCAAACTTTACGCATTAAGCACGCCGCGCCGGGAAATGGCGGCTTTGCGGCGCAACCGTGGCTCGGCGTTAACGGGTAAGGCAGTTGTCAAACATGAAGAAGGCGGTATCCCGGGACAGGGATACCGCCTTTCAATCGCAACCAGATTGGGGTCAGGGAGGCTTGGTCGTTTACCCGGCGTTGACGCTGTCTTCCAGTGTCTCGGCGAGCTGCTCGTGAATGAACTCGATCGCGAAGCCTTCCTCGAGATGGCGGACGACGCGGGACTGCACCCGGCCGAGCGACACATGGCTGTGCAGCGGCGGACGCTTCTCCGCCGCGATGGCGGCGCCGGACAGCGACAGGTCGATGATCCGGCAGGTCATCTGGGTGCTGTCCTCGAGCGTGAGGACGCAGATCGGGTTGCGCGGCACGATACGGTCGTGGCGGCGGTCTTCCGGCAGGTTGAGGATGTCGCGGTTGGCAAGCCAGGTCAGCTGCGCCGCCAGCTTGTCGCGCTTGCGCGGGGTGGCGCCGACGGTCATCGCAAAGCCATTGTCGATGATGCGGGTCACCTTGCCTTCGACGCGGCCGATATGATCGAGATAGGCGATCACGCGATCGCCGATATTGCCGATGCCGGGGCCGAGCAGGGCCAGGCCGCCAGGCGACATATTGATCACCTGGCAGGGAAACTCGCGGCGGTCCGGCAGCATGTAGCGGCCGAGAAGGTGGACCTTCACGCGCTGGAAACGTCGCTTTTCTTCTGCCGCGGGCAGAATCGATCGTGGTTGCGCGAGCGCCATATGCCGTGCCGGTCAGCGGGTCGAGGGTAACACAACTCTACGTGGCTCAGGGTTAATGATGCGTTAGCAATCACGTCGTTTCATCGCCGATGGGTGTGAAGACGGCGCGCGACGCCAGACCGGATCGCTCAACGCAGCCCCTCATAGATCATCAGTCCGTGGGCGACCTTCAGCTTGCGCAGCGCGCGCGGTGCGAAGCGTTGCGGCGGGTGGGCGAGATAGCGGAACGAGGTCAGGCTGAAATAGCCGAGCCGGCCGCCGGCCTCGCCGAGCGGCGCCAGCAGGCCGGTCAGGCTGGTCGGGGTGTGGGCGCGCATGTTGAACGGCAGTAGCAGCAGTTCCAGTTGCACCTTGCGGCCGTCGTCGGTCACCGCGGTGACGCCGGCCACGGCCGCCAGCAGTTCCTCGGCCACCACGGTGACGATCTCTTCAATGTCGCGACGGTTGTCCGGCGCAAACAGCATCGGGAACGCCTGGCCCTTGAGGTCGCGGTCGAGCAGGGCGCAGACCCGCGTGCCGGCGACGCGGAACGGGAAACCGGCCGGCTTGTCGTAAGACAACACGAAAATATCGCCGAGCAGTTCGCGCACCGGACCGGGCTCGATGTCGCTGCGCTCCGGGGCGCGCGCGTCGCCGCGCTTGTCGTCCCAATAGGCAAAGAACTCTTTGCTGGATGGATGCTTCATCAACGCTCGCCTTGACCGGCAAATGGTCCGTGCGGGACATTTCTGTCCCGAATCCAGGCACCTCGTGCCCGCTACATCTTGTGCAGGTCAGACATTGCATCGTCCATGCCGCAGCCGCGTTTTCCACGGCGTTAACTTTAATTGCAGATGTTAACGTTTATTTAAGCATGATGGTGGCGTAGCGCTGGTGTTCGCGTAGTATGGTCGCGTACTACACATCGGCGCGGTACCTTGATGAGGCGCCGCGGTTGATACCAGGGTGGCTGACAACAGGTTTGGTCATCGCGCGCGATGCCTGGGACGGGGCAATTCGGATCCCGGGCAGGCATCCGCGGAAAGATCGATCCAGGTGAAGGGGGGGCGTCTCAGCGCTCTCCCTTTTTCTTTTTGGCGTTTGGTCGCTGAACCGGCGATGCGTATCGTATCCGGATTCAGCGTCGCAATGCATCGGGCCGCTCGTGCGCTGCCGCAGATATCACTATAATAGAAGATGCTAGAAATACTATTTACAATCTCTGATTGTAAATCCATGATTGACGTGCGGCGATCGAACCGGGGAGCGCGCATGACAACGGCAGACACCAGCCAGTCAAAGTATGCCGGGCCTGTCTGGCGCGGGGTTGATTACAGCCCGACCTGGACGGCATGGGTGGTGGGGGCCGGAGCGACGCAGACCGGCGATTCGGATTTCGCCAACGATGCCTTTCAGTCGCTATGGGCGGCCAATTTCATGGCCGCTCCAGGCGGCGACACCAGCCTCCCGACCGACAACGGCAACAACTATCGCAACGATCTGCAAATCATCGCTGATGCGGGGCTCAACCTCGTTCGCCTGTATAACTGGGATATGGCCCGGGGCACGACAGCAACATCCAATGTCGGACTGGACCACATCAACTTCCTCGATGCCGCTGCCGGCTTTGGCCTCAAGGTCGTTGTACCGGTGTCCGACTGGTTTCTATCGGATGATCCCAATGCCTGGAATTTTACCCCGGCGCCGCTTCCGTCGAACTACGATTTTGCGAATGCACCTGCAGCCATTCAGACGGATTTCAGCCAGTTCGTCGCCAGCGTGACGGACCCGACGACCGGCAAGATACATTCTGCCGTTCATTCCATTGATGTCGGAAATGAGGGCGATATTGGCCAGGGTTTGAACGGCCAGACCACGCCATCCAGCTTCTTGTACCGCACCATCTGGTGGATCGTGAATTTGCACCAGCAGATCAACGGCGGCAGCCCCGGTCCGGACGGCAGCCCGGCGGTGAATGGTGCAACGCCGGTGGTGCCTTCGACCGCCACCTTCTCCAATGGCGACCAGGGCCTGGGCATCGGGAGCTGGTTCAACTGCCTCATCGCCGGCGTGGCCGCCAACCAGCAGACGCCCACGGAAATGGATGGCCACAGCAGTTTCGACGTGGCCGTGACCGGGCTCAAGGCTGCGGATCCCGCCTGGGAGCAGTATTACTATAACAGCACGAATATCAGCCAGGTCTCGACGGCAACTCCTTTCGGCAACACCCTGGCCGCGACGCTGGCGCTGTACGATTCCGGCGCTTCCCCTTGGCCTGGCGCGGATTGCACGGTTCCGTTGCTGCTGATGGAGTTGTTCACCCCCAACCGTACCGCTTTTCCCGAGCCTGCGGATCAGGCGGTTGCGGCGGTGGGGCAGGTGACCGATCTTGAAAGCTATCTGGCCCAGAACAGCGCCGGCACAGCGAGCAGCAGCACCTATCTGATGGGCTACAATTATTTTGAATTCAATGATGAGCAGCAGGTCAAGCTGACCGGGCTCTACCAATACGGGGCCACTTTCAATCCGGCGGCAACGGGGACGACGAGTGTCTTCTACAGCCCCTATCAATTCCCCATCATGGCATTTCCGGTCTATTCCCTCGTCGCCACGCCCGGGCCGAATGGCAGCGGCACGCTGATCGATGCTTTGACCCAATGTGTGCCGGGAAACATCGTCGCTGTTTTCGGCGAGACGGGCAATTGGCAGGCGACCTTCTATACCGGTGCGCCGATCCCCTCCTGGGTGACCACGGGCATGAGCGTGTGGGGCGCCAACATTCCCGCCAGCACCACCGTCAACGTGCCGACACCAGGCCCGGGCGCGGTGGACATGACGGTCGTATTGGTCTGTGCCGGGTCGCAGGCCAGCAACCCGTTCACGGTCGAGACGGTGACGCTGAGCTTCTATTGAACGCTTGTGCGCCACAGCCGGCATTGCTGACATGCGATCCGTCCCGGCCCGCTGCGGCCATCGCGCGCTTGCTTCGCCGGCGTAAACCCGCCTATTTGGGCGATCGCTCGCATGAGCCCGCTGACCAGGCCCTTGACCGTTGGAATCCACCGTCCCCCCGCGTGAGCCCATCCTGACCCTGCCGGGGGCGCTGACCGCCTATGTGGCGCTGCTGGCGCTGATCCATGTCGGCCGGCTGTTGCTGCCCCCGGAACTCGACGACCTCGTCATCGAAATGTTCGGTTTCATCCCCAAGCGTTACGACCAGACGCTGCTGGCGATGCCATTTCCGGGCGGCGCCGGCGCCAAGATCTGGACCTTCGTCAGCTACTCGCTGCTGCACGCCAATCTCAGCCATATCGGCTTCAACGTGCTGTGGCTGCTGCCGTTCGGCAGCGCGCTGGCGCGGCGCTTCGGCGCGGTCCGGTTCTTCGTCTTCATGGCGGTGACGGCCGTCGGCGGCGCGGCCGCGCATCTGCTCACGCATGAGCACGAGCTGGCGCCGATGATCGGCGCTTCGGCCTCGGTGTCCGGCGCGATGGCCGCCGCGATCCGCTTCGCCTTCGTGCGCGGCAGCTTCCTGTCGTTCAACCGCGGCGATGCCGACGAGGCCGCGCGCGTCCCGGCGCAGCCGCTGCTGCGCGCGCTGCGCGATCCGCGCGTGCTGGGATTTCTGGGCGTCTGGTTCGCGGTCAATATCATCTTCGGGGTCGGCGCGATCGCGATCGGGGCCGAAGGCGCCAGCGTCGCCTGGCAGGCGCATATCGGCGGCTTCTTTGCCGGGCTGCTGCTGTTCTCGCTGTTTGACCCGATCCCGCGCAGAAGGCCTGGCGCCGGCGTTGCGGCCCCAGACAGGCCTGACCTGCGCTGAGCGCAGGCCGCCGCCTTGCGGGGTCGGCAGGATTGATCCACATTGCCGAAGGGACAGGTGACCTTGGCGGGGCGATGTTACGCTTTTCCGCGGCGTTGTTCTTTGACTGCCCGGGATCTTGAGTGCCCAAGAATAAGAGACGCCCACCCAAGGGCGAATTCGACTTCAGGAGGCGGCGATGACGGTACGTGCAATCCTCGATTCCAAAGGCCACCAGATTATCCACGTCGGGCCGGACGACACATTGTCGGTGGCCATCAAGCTGCTGTCGGAGCGCAAGATCGGTGCGGTCTTGGTGATGTCCGGGCAGCACCTCGACGGCATCCTGTCGGAACGCGACATCGTCCGCGTGATCGGCGAGCGCGGCGCCTCTGCGCTGGACGAACCGGTACAGGCGGTGATGACGCGCAAGGTCATCAGTTGCAAGGCGACCGACACCGTGGGCGCGCTGATGGAGATGATGACTTCCGGCAAGTTCAGGCATCTGCCCGTCATGGACGGCGACAAGATGGTCGGGCTGATCTCGATCGGCGACGTCGTCAAATGGCGGCTGCGCGAATTCGAGCATGAGCAGGAAGCGCTGCGTGACTATATCGCGACGGCCTGATTGCACGTGGGGACGGCTTGAATTGAACGGCGCATGCGTCTGCGCTAGGGTTGGATCCTCCATCCCAGCATGAGCCGACTGAAATGGCGTTTGCGTCCGTCGATCCTATACTTGGCCTTTCTCCTTCGGACCGCGACCATCGAGAGTAGCCGCGGCAAAACCCGGACGTTCAGGTTTCGATCAGCGCCTCGTGCGTGGACTGGGGGGCGACTTCCCCGATCGCTTCGCGGATCGAATCGATCGCGCGTTCGGCGGCGCGGGAGCCGTGCGCGATCAATTCGTCGGCACGGTGGAAGTCGAACCAGCCGATATGACCGATGCGGGGCGCGATCAGCATGTCCGGCGGATCGCCGGCAAGGCGCGCCCGGGTGATGCGGTCCTGCATGATGTTGAAGGCATCGACCATCACCGAGGAAATGCCGGGCCGGCCGCGGCTGCCGAAGAACTCGCGTTTCATGGTGCGCTCGGCGGAGAACAGCCGGCTGAAGCCGCGCTTCGGCGGCTCCTCCGGCTCGATCTCCGGTTCGATCGGACGCGCGTGGGCGCCGTGCGAAAAGATCGTCGTACTATGGCCGAACACGTCGTTGCTGAGGTTGACGGCAATCATGATTTCCGCGCCGAGCGCGCGCGCCGCCGATACCGGCACCGGATTGACCAACGCGCCGTCCACCAGCCAGCGGTCGCCGACCAGCATCGGCGAGAAGATGCCGGGCAGGGCGTAAGACGCGCGCATCGCGTCGACCAGCCGGCCATGCGTCAGCCAGATCTCGTGGCCGGTGCGGACTTCGGTCGCCACGCTGGCGAATTTCAGCGGCAGGTCCTCAATCACGGTGTCGCCGAGCGAGGCCTCGAGCTGGGCGGCCAGCTTGTTGCCGCCGATCAGGCCGGAGCCGTTGAGGCGGATGTCGAGGTAGCCGAGGATGTTGCGCGGCTGCAGGCCGCGCGCCCATTCTTCCAGCGTGTCGAGCTGGCCCGCCGCGTAGGCGCCACCGACCACGGCGCCGATCGAGGTGCCGACCACGACGTTGGGGACGATGCCGTGGGCCAAAAGGGTGCGCAGCACGCCGATATGGGCAAAGCCGCGCGCAGCCCCGCCACCCAGCGCCAGCCCGATCACGGGGCGGCGGACGCTGCCGAGACCTGGTCTGCCGAGACTTGGTCTGCCGAGACCTGGGCTGCCAATTCCCGGCTTGTCACGGCCATTCGCGCCGTTTTCGTTGCGCCCCATCAGATTCTCCAGCACGAACTCACTCCTCAGCCGGCCTGATTCAGTCGACGGCCGCATATTTATTCGGCCCGGCCGAATGACGCCAGACGGTACCGCATTCATGATTTATGCCGCCGAACATCGCCTTAGGCAGTAAATACGACGCCGTGGCGACACGTCCGCCGGACGGCGTACATTGCCGGTGGATCTCGCGGCATTGTGTAGGGTGCCAAGTGCAGGCTTGAATTTGCCGCGTTTTCGGTGAAAAGCAGGGCGATGATGGCACTGGGCGATGATTTGGTAAGAGCCGGAAGGGGCCAACGCTTGGCATGCGCGCTGGCGCTGGCCTTGCTGTCGACTTTTCCAGCCGGTCCTGCCTTGGCCCAGTTTTTCAGCGATCGTCCGCCGCCGGTGCCGCCGGGCTCGATCCCGGGCGTCGAGTCCGGCCCGGCCATCAGCTTGGCACCACCTTCGGGGCCGGCTTCCGCGCCTTTGCTGCCGGCGCCTTTGACCCAGCCGCCGGTCGCCGCCGTGACGCCGCCGGTGCCGTCGCCGCTCCCCGTCAGCCCGGCTGCGCCCGCGCAGGGCGTGCTGGCGCTGACCGCTCGCTACGGCAAGGACATGTCGGTGATCGGCAACGGGCTGGTGTGGCGGGTCTATTCCGACCGGCCGGACGAAACCGGCGCCTTCAAGCTGATCCGCGAAGACCGTGGCGCGACCCCCAATATCGTGCTGCCGCCCGGCAGCTACGTGGTGCATGTCGCGATGGGGCTGGTCAGCGCAGTGCGCCCGGTGACGATCAAGACCGACACCGATCGCGAATCCTTCGTGCTGCCCGCCGGGGGCCTGCGCATCGAGGGCCGCGTTGGCTCCTCTAAAATTCCGCAGAACCAGATCTCGTTCAGTATCTACAAGGGCAGCCAGTTCGAGGCCGGCGAACGCGCGCCCTTGCTGCCGAGCGTGCCCGCCGGCGACGTCGTGCTGCTGCAGGAAGGCACCTACTACATCGTCTCCAACTACGGCGACGCCAATTCGACGGTGCGCTCCGACATTCGCGTCCAGGCCAGCAAGCTGACCGACGTCACCATCTCGCACCGTGCGGCCGTGATCACGCTGAAGCTGGTCGGCGACAAGGGCGGCGAGGCGCTGGCCAACACCGCGTGGTCGGTGATCACCCCGGCCGGCGACGTCATCAAGGAATCGATCGGCGCCTTCCCGCGCGTCGTGCTTTCCGAAGGCGAGTACCGGGCCATCGCCAAGAACGAAGGCAAGGTGTTCGAGCGCCCGTTCAAGGTGGTCAATGGCGTCGACGGCGAAATCGAAGTCGTCGCGCGCTAGCGCAGAAGAACGACAACAAGTATCAATAGCCGTCGATATGTCATGCTACTGTCATGGTTCTGAATTCGTCCTAACCATCACGCGACTTTAAAAATTCATAATGCTGGATTGCGCGTCACGGCGGCGGATCGTTTACATCACGTTAAGCAGCATGACCCGAATACCGTCTGCACCACAAGGATGCAGAAAGGAACGTCGTGACTGCGGTCAGACAATACGCCGGGCAACCGGATAGCAAGTTGCAGGGTGACGTTCCGGTGCTGCAGCGCAAGTGGCACGCCGCAGTTCGGCCTGGCCAGAATTTGCCGGGCTATGAAGAGGTGATGCTCGGCAGCCTCGGGCGCCTGGCCGATCACATCGTACTGCTGGTGGGCGACGGCGCGTCATGGCGGGTGTCGCGGAGCGGCCGTTACGTGCAGCACTGGCTCGGCGACGAGCGCTGGGACATCCCGCTCGATACGCTTTCGCCGGATTGCGCCACGGCCCTTTCGGAGGCTGCAGGCTGCGCGCTACAGACCGGTCGGCCGCGCATCTCCTCGGTGCATTGCGTCCGTAACGGACTGGTACAGACCTACGAAATGCTCGCGCTGCCGACCGCGTCGCGCTGGGGCAGTACGCTGATCGGAGTCTACGTCAATGAGCACGGGCCGCGCTACAATCTCGTCGATGCGATCTTTTCGGCCACCAATGAAGGCATCGTGACGCTGGCGGCGATCCGCAACTCTGCGAGCCAGGCTTTCGACTTCCAGATCGTGCACCTGAACGATGGCGCGGCAAGACTGTTGAAGGCGCCCTCGACCGGGCTGCAATGGTGCAGGTTGAGTGCTGGCGGCCACGCGCTGTGCCTGCCGGACGTGCTGCAATGGCTGCTATCGATGATCTCGCGCGGGACCAGCGACCAGTTCGAGATCGACAGCGCCGACCGCAACCTGCGGCTCAGCGCTACCGCGTTCGGCGATCTGTTATCGCTGACGATCACGGACGTCACCGACATCAAGCGCCGCGAGGAATCGTTCCGGCTGCTGTTCGATGCCAACCCGATGCCGATGTGGGTGTTCGATGCGGAGACGTTGCACTTTCTTGGCGTCAATGACGCTGCAATTGCGCATTATGGCTATGATCGCGCCACCTTTCTTACCATGGAGCTCCGGCAGATCTGGCCGGAGGATGAATGGGACGCGCATACGAGGTCGCTGCAGGAGATCGGCGATGCCTATCAGTCTGAGCGCAACTGGCGGCACATCAGGGCGAATGGCAGCGAGATCCAGGTTCTGACCTACGGCCGCCGGGTGTCGTTCGAGGGCCGCGACGGCTTTCTCGTCGCCGTGGTGGACATCACCGAGCGTCGCAAGGCGGAGGCCCGCGTCGCGCACATGGCGCATCACGACGGCCTGACGGGCCTCGCCAACCGCGTGATGTATCAGGAGCGGCTGAACCAGGCGCTGCAGCAGGCGCGCTCGGATGCCGAAGGCGGCATCGCGGTGCTGTGCATCGACCTCGATCTGTTCAAGAACGTCAACGATTCCTTCGGTCACCCGATGGGCGACCGGCTGCTGACCATGGTGGCCGCGCGGATGCGCGCCAATGTCCGCGGCAGCGATCTGGTGGCGCGGCTCGGCGGCGACGAATTTGCGATCGTGCTGGCCGGCGAGATTGCGCCCAACGACGCCAATGATTTCGCGCTCCGGCTGATCCATACGCTGAGCGAACCCTATGACATGGACGGCATCGAGATCGTGATTGGCGCCAGCGTCGGCATCGCGCTGTCGCCCGGCGACGGCGACAACAGCGAAGAGCTGATGCGCAACGCCGACATGGCGCTGTACCGCGCCAAGAACGACGGCGGCGGCGTGCATCATTTCTTCGAGCGCGAGATGGATCTCCAGGCGCAGAAGCGCCGTGACATGGAGATCGACCTGCGGCGCGCCTTTGCCAATGGCGAGTTCGAGTTACACTACCAGCCTTTGGTCGATCTCGCCGCGGACCGCATCACCGGCTTCGAGGCGCTGTTGCGCTGGAAGCACCCGGACAAGGGCATGATCTCGCCGGCGGACTTCATCCCGGTCGCCGAGGACATCGGCCTGATCGTCACGCTCGGCGAATGGGTGCTGCGCAAGGCCTGCGTCGAGGCCGCGAAATGGCCGGACGATATCAAGATCGCCGTGAATCTCTCACCGGTGCAATTCCGCAACCGCAATCTGGTGCAGGTGGTGATCGCGGCGCTGGCCTATTCCGGCCTGTCGCCGCTTCGGCTGGAACTGGAGATTACCGAGTCGCTGTTCCTCGCCGAAACCGAAGCCAATCTAGCGGTGCTTCACCAGTTGCGCGCGCTCGGCGTCCGCATCTCGATGGACGATTTCGGCACCGGCTATTCGTCGCTCAGCTATCTCCGGAGTTTTCCGTTCGACAAGATCAAGATCGATCGCTCCTTCATCAAGGATCTGGTCGGTCGCTCCGATTGCATCGCCATCGTGCGAGCGATTTCCGGGCTCGGCCGCAGCCTCAACATCACCACGACCGCCGAAGGCGTCGAGACCGTCGACCAGCTCGACTGGCTGCGCGCCGAGGGCTGCACCGAGGTGCAGGGCTTCCTGTTCAGCGCCGCGAAGCCGGCGTCCGAGGTGGAAGAGTTGTTGCGCCGGTTCGGCGCGCGGGCGTCGGAAGCGGCGTAGCGCCCGACATTGTCGTTCCGGGGCGCCAGCGCGGCAGCGCGAGCGAACCCGGAACCTCGATGTGTTTTGCGATGAACATTTCAGGATTCCGGGTTCGGTCGCAGCTCGCGCTCCTCCCGCCCCGGAATGACAGCTAGAATCTGGTGACCAACTTCGCCAGCTCCGGCCGAGGCCGGTCTTCGTTCGGCTTGGTCGGCTTGCCGATGTGGATGAAGCCGGCAATCTTTTCGTGGGCACCAAGGCCGAGGCCATCGAGCATGGCACGGTCGTAGGAATACCAGCCGGTCAGCCAGTTGGCCCCGAAGCCGAGCGCGGTGGCGGCGGTGACGAGGTTCATGCAGCTCGCGCCGGCCGACAGCTCCTGCTCCCACGGCGGCACCTTTGGATGCGGCTTGATGCTGGAGACCACCGCGATCACCAGCGGCGCTTCCATCAGGCTGTTCCTGGCGCCGTCGAGATCGGCGGCCGAGGCCTCCGGTTTACTGCGCGACAGCGCTGCGGCGATGACGTCGCCGGCGCGCGCACGCGCATCGCCCTCGAATACGATGAAGCGCCACGGCGCCAGCTTGCCGTGATCCGGCACCCGCGCGCCGATCGTCAGGATGGTGTCGATTTCGGCGGGGGAGGGGCCGGGGCCGCTCATCTCGCGCGGCTTGACGGAACGGCGGGTCTTCAGGAAGTCGATGATGTCGGGCACGGCGATCTCTTCGGCAATGGGACTGCCGATACCAATACCACGCGAAACTGCCCGCGTTGAGGCGGGCCGCGATCATTTAGATCGAATGTGACCGCGCGATCGCGTGATCGCCCGGCCGTTCAATCGCTTAGCCCCTGGCCGGCATCTTGCCGGCGCGGTCGAGCAGATCCTTCGCGAGATCCTCCAGGATCTCGCGCGTCGCCAGAAACAGGCTGTGGCCCTGGTCGGTCTCGAACGCCAGCGCCACGACATGCGGGCGGTTGGGATCCGGGATCAACTGATAGGCCAGGATCGGGTAGGCGGGGATTTCCTGTTCGTCGGTCATGCCGCGTCCCTCGCCCGCTTGACGTCCGGCGGCGTGGCTTCCTCGACCAGTGAGGCCAGCGCGTCGGTCAGCGACATCACGGTCTGCTTTTCGCTGCCGAAGCGGCGGATCGAGACCTGGCCGGTTTCGGCTTCCTTCTTGCCGACCACCAGCATCACCGGGATCTTCATCAGCGAGTGCTCGCGGACCTTGTAGTTGATCTTCTCGTTGCGCAGGTCGATCTCGACGCGCAGCCCGGCTTTTCGCGCGGCGGCGGCGACGGTCGTCGCGTAGTCGTCGCCTTCCGAGGTGATCGTGGTGACCACGATCTGGGTCGGGGCCAGCCACAGCGGGAAGTTGCCGGCAAAATGCTCGATCAGGATGCCGATGTAGCGCTCCATCGAGCCGCAGATCGCGCGATGCACCATCACCGGCGCCTTTTTCGAACCGTCGGCATCGATGTAGAACGCGCCAAAGCGTTCCGGCAGGTTGAAATCGACCTGCGTGGTGCCGCACTGCCAGTCGCGGCCGATCGCGTCGCGCAGCACATACTCGAACTTCGGCCCGTAGAACGCGCCTTCGCCGGGCGAGATTTCGGTCTTGATGCGGTTGCCGCCCTGCGCCGCGATCTCCGACAGCACGGTGGCCATCACGCGCTCGGCGTGGTCCCACATCTCCTCGGTGCCGACGCGCTTTTCCGGTCGCGTCGAGAGCTTGACCGTGAGGTCGCCGTCGAAGCCGAAATCGGCATAGGTCGACAGAATGAGCTCGTTGATCTTCATGCATTCGTCAGCGAGCTGCTGCTCGGTGCAGAACACATGCGCGTCGTCCTGCGTGAAGCCGCGCACGCGCATCAGCCCGTGCATGGCGCCCGACGGCTCGTAGCGATGCACCACGCCGAATTCGGCGATGCGCAGCGGCAGGTCGCGGTAGCTCTTCAGGCCGTGCTTGAAGATCTGCACGTGGCCCGGGCAGTTCATCGGCTTCAGTGCGAACCAGCGCTTGTCTTCCGCCTCGTCGCCGGCGGACTGCGCCGCGAACATGTTTTCGCGGTACCACTCCCAGTGGCCGGAGGTCTCCCACAGCGACTTGTCGAGAATTTGCGGCGCGTTGACTTCCTGATAGTCGCTGCCGAGCCGGCGGCGCATATAGGCGACCAGCGCCTGGAAGATGGTCCAGCCCTTGGCGTGCCAGAACACGACACCGGGGCCTTCCTCCTGGAAGTGGAACAGGTCGAGCTCGCGGCCGAGCTTGCGGTGGTCGCGCTTCTCGGCCTCCTCGATCTGGTGCAAATAGGCGTCGAGATCTTCCTGCTTCGCGAACGCCGTGCCGTAGATTCGCGTCAGCATCGGGTTGTTGCTGTCGCCGCGCCAATAGGCGCCGGCCACCTTCATCAGTTTGAAGGCGGTGCCGACCTTGCCGACCGAGGTCATGTGCGGGCCGCGGCAGAGGTCGAACCAGTCGCCCTGCTTGTAGACCTTGATGGTCTGGTCGGCCGGGATCATGTCGACCAGCTCGACCTTGAACATCTCGCCGTTGTCCGAGAACACCTGCTTGATGTCGTCGCGCGACCAGATTTCCTTGGTGAAGGGTTTGTCGCGCTGGATGATCTCGCGCATCTTCTTCTCGATCGCGGCAAAGTCTTCCGGCGTGAACGGGTCGTTGCGGAAGAAGTCGTAATAGAAGCCGTTCTCGATCACCGGGCCGATGGTGACCTGGGTGCCCGGCCACAGCGCCTGCACGGCTTCCGCCAGCACATGGGCTGCGTCATGCCGGATCAGCTCCAGCGCGCGCGGGTCGTCGCGGTTGACGAATTCGATCTTGGCGTCGCGCTCGATCGGGTCGGAAAGGTCGGTCACCACGCCGTCCAGCGCCATCGCGACGGTGCGTTTGGCGAGCGAGGGCGAGATCCCCTTGGCGATCTCGAAGCCGGTGATGCCGGCGGCGAATTCGCGCGCGGCGCCATCCGGGAAGGTGACGGTGATCTGGGCGGCGGGCGGCGCCGGCGGGGTGAGGTTGGCGAGGCCGAATACGAATCCGGGCGGGTTGCTGTCGGGCATTTTCATCTCCTGTGGCTCACTCCTGCACACGGGCGCAGGTAAGCAGAAGCGCGGTATAGCAGCCGAATGTGGCGTTGCAACAGGGGTTGGAGCGCCTGATTTGACTTGGATGCGGCTGCATCCTTAGACTAGCACATCTTGCCCGCGCCTCGCCCCTACGCCCCCACCGCCCTCATGATCGGCAATTTCGTCACCGGCATCGCTTTGCTGGCGCCGACGGCGATGTTGCACGAATTGTCCGACGGGCTCGGCGTCACCATTCGCGAGGCCGGGCTGCTGATTACCTTCGGCGCGATCGTGCTGTGCGTGGGTTCGCCGGTGACCGCGTGGCTGACCAGCCGGATCGAGCGGCGGCATTTGTTGATGGGCGCGGTGGCGGTGATTGCGGCGGCGGATTTCGCCTCCGCCTTCGCGCCGAATTATGCCGTGCTGCTCGTGATCCGGCTTTTGATGGCCGCGGTGGCGGCGCTGTACACGCCGCAGGCCGCCGGCACGGTGGCGCTGATCGTGCCGCCCGGGAAACGCGGCGGCAGCATCGCCTATGTGTTTCTCGGCTGGACGCTGGCTGCCGCCATCGGCCTGCCGCTGGTGACCTTCATCGCCAGCCGCTATGGCTGGCGCGAGGTCTATGCCGGCATCGGCGCGCTGAGCGTTCTCAGTCTGCTGCTGCTGGCCTGGCGGCTGCCGCGCGGGCTTTACGGCACGCCGGTCGATCTTGCGACCTGGACCGAACTGGCGCGCAACCGCCTCGTCGTGTTGCTGCTGCTGATCACCACGCTGCAGATTTCAGGACAATTCGTGATCTTCACCTTTCTCGCGCCGCTGCTCGGACAATTGACCGGGGCAGGGCCCGACGCGGCCAGCGCGGTGTTCGCGATCTACGGCCTCAGCGGCCTCGTCGGCATCCTGACCGCGACACGCATCGTCGATGGCTGGGGGGCGTTCAACTCCTCGCTGCTGGCGACGGCGCTGGTGCTGTCCGGCATGACGGTATGGTCGTTCGGCGCGGGCTCGCTTGCCGTGATGGCGGTCGGCGTCGCGATCTGGGGCATGGGTTTTGGCGCCACCAATTCGATGCAGCAGGTGCGCCTGGTTGGCGCCGCGCCGGCCGCTGCCAGCGCGTCGGTGTCGCTCAACACGTCGGTGCTCTATGTCGGGCAGGCGATCGGCTCGGCGATCGGCGGGATGCTGTTTGCCGGGGGACAGTTTCGTGCCGCCGGTTTTGTCGCGATGGGGTTCATGACGACGGCGCTGATCGCCGTGATCGTCAGTCGTCGCGTGGTGGCGACGGCGCAATCCTAGTCACTCGCGCACATCATGCACGCCGCGCCAGCGCGCATAGCGCCACGGCAGATACCACCGCGCCGTGGCTGGCGCTTGCGCCGGCACGTTGTCGATGCCGTGGGTGCCCCACGGATTACAGCGCAGCAGCCGCGCCAGCGTCATCCAGCCGCCGGCCCACAGCCCGAACCGCCCGATCGCCTCATCGCCATAGACCGAGCAGGTCGGCAGATGCCGGCAATGGTAGCCGACCAGCGGCGATAGCGTGTGGCGATAGATCCAGATCGCGCCGCGACCGGCGTTGCGCGGCAGGCGCATCAAAGTACCCGCGCAATGCGCGCAATCCGCTGAATGTTTCATAGGCGCATTGCTATCAGATTGGACGCGTTTTGCACGGTGCATCGGCACGCGCTCGAGCGGGCTATGCAAACGGGACACACTTGCCAGCAATCCGATCGCGATGCGGCAATTGAACTGGACGCCGGTAAGGGACCGGTTACGTTTTTGCATAACAATGATGTGACAGAATCGTAAACGTTGTTTGGGGCCCGTACCACTGCTCGGTAGAGCGCAGGGAAGGAACCGATGTGAGACACGTGACGTCGCTTCGCTCGGGCCGTCTGGCACTGTTTCGTGCCGCCGCCTTTTGCCTCGCTCTTCCCGGCCTGCTGGCCGTGGTCGGCGCTCCCGCTTATGCCGGCGCCGTCATGGAAGAACGCAAGCTGCCGATGCGCTTCACCTGGATTGCCTGTGAGCCGGACTGCCGCGGCTGGATCGGCGCGGTCGGAATCATCACCGGTGACACCGTCAAGGATTTCGAGGAATTCGCCCGCGGACGCGAACTGGCCGGCGCCACCGTGGTGCTGGATTCCAGCGGCGGCTCCGTCAATGACGCGATCCGGATGGGCCGGCGCTGGCGCAGGATGGGCCTGCTGACCACGGTCGGCACTACGGTCGAACTGCAGACGCTGTCCGGCCTCAAGCCGGCGGTGGTGCCGCAGGCCTATTGCGAGTCGATGTGCGTGTTCCTGCTGCTCGCCGGCAAGACGCGTTTCGTGCCCGACCAGGCGCATGTCCGTGTCCACCAGATCTGGATGGGCGACCGCGCCGACGATCCGCGCGCGGCGACCTATACGGCGCAGGACCTGATGATCGTCGAGCGCGATATCGGGCGGCTGGCGAAGTACACCTTCGACATGGGCGGCACCGACGATTTGCTGTCGCTGTCGCTGAACGTGCCGCCGTGGGAAGAGCTGCATGAATTGACGCCGGATGAATTGCTGACGACCAACCTGGTCACCACGCATGACGTGGCGGCGGTGCTGCCGCCCGGCAAGCCCGACGTGCCGATGGCCTCGCTGACGCCGAAGGTGGTACAGGACCGCTTCGTCAGCGCCATCGACGACTCGAAGACGCCGGTGGCGTCGATCGAGCCCGTAACGTCCAGGCCGACCAAGACCGCTGAGGCGACGGTACCGACCGGAGGCGCGGCGGTCACGCCGGCGAGGTAAGGATTCAGGCCGGCGCGTTGCTGGCGGCCTTGGCTTCGATCTGGCCGATCGCGTCGACCACAGCATCGAAGGTCAGCAGCGTCGAGGCGTGGCGGGCCTTGTAGTCGCGCACCGGCTCGAGCAGCGCGATATCCGCCCATTTGCCGTCCGGCGGCGCGCCGTTTTCCTTCAGCATTTTTCGCACCGTCTCGCGCAACGCGCGCAGTTCTTCCGCGGTCGAGCCGACCACATGGCTGGCCATGATCGCGGATGATGCCTGACCGAGCGCGCAGGCCTTCACGTCATGCCCGAAATCGGTCACGACGGGACCGTCCATCGTGAGGTCGATCTTCACCGTCGAGCCGCACAATTTCGAATGCGCGGTGGCTGTCGCGTCGGGCGCTGGCAGGCGACCCAATCGGGGGATATTGCCGGCGAGGGCGATGATGCGCTTGTTATAGATGTCATTCAGCATAAAGGGCGCCTTGACCGTGAAACCGCGGGTTCCCTCGCCCGTACCTTGGCAGCCGGGAACCCATCCCTATATAGGATGGTAGCGGCGCAAGAAAATGCCTGCCGTGCTCCGGATCGCCGGAAATTGAGAATTCAATTCGGCAGGGCTGATGTTATTGTTGGGGTTTCAGGCGTCCGGTGGCTGTGCCATCTCCGTCTGCCCGGTGACACTCCGGTCCCAGGGACCGGTCGAACGGAGTTTATATGAACGCGATGATCAAGCCGCTGCGCGGCAAAGCCCCCGAGCCGAAGCCGGGCTTCCAGCCCTCCGAACTCGATCCGGCAGAATTCCTCGCCCCGGCGGTGAATCCCGACCAAATGCGGCCGTCGCGCGCCGAGGCCGAGCAGGCGGTGAAGACCTTGCTGGCCTATGTCGGCGAAAACCCGCAGCGCGAGGGCCTGCTGGATACGCCGCGCCGGGTGGTCGAGGCCTATGACGAGCTGTTCCGGGGCTATTACCAGAACCCCTCCGAGGTGCTGAACCGCACCTTCGGCGAGACCGCGGGATATGATGATTTCGTGCTGATCCGCGACATGGGCTTCACCTCGCATTGCGAGCATCACATGATGCCCTTCTACGGCAAGGCGCATATCGCTTATACGCCCGTCGAGCGTGTCGTCGGCCTGTCGAAGTTGGCGCGGCTGGTCGATATTTTCGGCCACCGCCTGCAGACCCAGGAACATCTGACGGCGCAGCTCGCGGCTGCTGTGGACGAGGTCCTGAAGCCGCGCGGTGTCGCCGTGATGGTCGAGGCCGAGCATACCTGCATGTCGGCCCGCGGCATCCGCAAGGAAGGCTCGCGCACCTTCACCACCCGCTTCACCGGCAATTTCCGCGACAACCCGGCCGAGCAGGCGCGGTTCATGGCGATGATCAACATGCCCTCGCGCTAGGCGCTTCTTCCTCCCTCTCCCCTTGTGGGAGAGGGTGGATCGAAGGCGCGAAGCGCATTCGAGACGGGTGAGGGGGGGCCGCAAGCTCTGAGCCTCGCGACTACCCCTGATCCGTCACGGCCTTCGGCCGTGCCACCTTCTCCCACAAGGGGAGAAGGAAGAGGCCTCCGATTTTTTGAAAGAACCCCCGTGTCTCACGATCACGACCTCGAAGAATCCCTCGTGCTGCGGCCGAAATTCGACGCGGCCGGCCTCGTCACCTGCGTCGCCACCGATGCCGGCAATGGCGACGTGCTGATGGTCGCGCACATGAATGACGAGGCATTGCGCAAGACCATCGAGACCGGCGACGCCTGGTACTACAGCCGCTCGCGTAAGGCGCTGTGGCGCAAGGGCGAGAGCTCGGGCCATGTCCAGCGCGTGGTCGAGATGCGGATGGACTGCGACCAGGACGCGATCTGGATTCGCGTCGAGCAGCAGGGCGGGGCGGCCTGCCACACCGGCCGGCGCTCGTGCTTCTACCGCGCCATCACCCGAGGCGATGACGGTGCCGCCAAAGTGTCGTTCGTCGATGCCGGCCAGGTGTTCGATCCCGGACAGGTCTACCGCCAGGGTTCGTGACGCGATGTTGCTGTTAACTGCTCGTTAACCACATTGGCCCGATGGTCGTTGCAGCTTGGCGCCCTGACGGTGCCGGGGGCAGCACACATGGTCGACGCGACCAGTATCACATCGGCGATCGATACCACGCGCAGCCGGGTCACCGGCGCGATCAAGTCGGCTGCCGAAACCACCGGCACCAGCTTCGAATATCTGCTGTCCGCCGCCAAGATGGAATCCAACTTCAATCCGCAGGCGACGGCCTCGACCTCGTCCGCCAAGGGGTTGTTCCAGTTCATCGAACAGACCTGGCTCGGCACCGTCAAGGAAGCCGGCAATGCGCTGGGCTACGGCAAATATGCCGACGCCATCAGCAAGTCCGAATCCGGCAGCTATTCGGTCAGCGATCCCGCCGCGAAGGAAGCGATCCTGAAGCTGCGCGACGATCCGGTCGCCAGCTCGGCGATGGCCGGCGTGCTGACGCAGTCCAACGGCTTCAAGCTGACCGGCGCGATCGGCCGCCGCCCGACCGACGCCGAACTCTACATGGCGCATTTCATGGGCGTCGGCGGCGCGACCAAGCTGATCACTTCCGCCGAAAACAATCCGACGGCGTCGGGCGCGGCGCTTTTTCCCAATGCCGCCGCGGCGAACACGTCGATCTTCTACGACCAGGGCGGCCGGGCGCGCAGCGTCGCCGATGTCTATTCGGTGCTGTCGACGCGCTATGCTGCGGCCGCCGGTTCGCCGGTGACGCGCACCGCGCTTGAGACCGCCGGCGCCACCGGGGTTTCGGGAAGTGCTGCGGCGACGGCCACCGCGCCGGCCGCCAGCGCCGCCTATCTCGCCAGCTTCCCTGACCTGCGCAATGTCCAGGTCGCCAGCTTCGCGTCGGATACGTCCTCGGTGCCGGCAGCGACCTCGGTCGCGACGCAGGATGGCCCGATCTTCCGCACGCTGTTCCAGGCCGGCGACCGCGCGCAGCCGGTCTCCCAGGCGGTGCAGACGCTGTGGGGCAATAACGGCTCGCTGACCTCGGCGGCTCAGCCGGCCGTCGCGACGCCGCGCCCGCTTGATCTGTTCAGCGATCGCTCCGGCACGTTCAGCAACTAACTACACTTCGACTACACGATTCAATCCGTCATCGTCATCCTGAGGTGCTCGCCGTCTTCGGCGAGCCTCGAAGGATGCGGCCATGAAACGCCTTCGCTTGCGGCGCATCCTTCGAGGCCGTCGCTGCGCGACGGCGCCTCAGGATGACGGCGGAGTATGGTGCAGACGCCCCTGCACCCTTAACGAAACGTCAACAAACGCAACCGGTTATGGTGAACCCTTTGTTAAGTGGCATGGTTTATTTTGTCTGACAGTGGCATCGCGTTCCGGTGTCGATTTGTTGCGTTGGCCGGCAGAACCATGATCGTTCGGCAGTTCATTTCCTGGGTACGTACCGCGCCGGCGAGTGACCGCGCGGAAGCGACGCGCTCGCTGGCGCGGGCCTGGATCTTCTCCGATCTCACCGACGACGATCGCGCCGCCGCCGAAGGCGCGCTGCTGATGTTGCTCGACGATCCCTCGCCACTGGTGCGCCAGGCGATGGCCGACGTGTTTGCGCACGCGCCGTCCGCGCCCGCCGCGATCGTGCAGGCGCTGGCACTCGACCAGACCTGCGTGGCGTTGCCGGTGCTCGAACATTCTCCGCTGCTGATCGACGCCGACCTCGTCGATATCGTCGCCACCGGCGACAGCGAGTTGCAATGCGCGGTGGCGCGCCGCGTCACGCTCCCGGCGTCGGTCTGTGCTGCGATCGCCGAAGTCGGCTCCGCGGCCGCAGCGCTGGAGTTGATCGAAAATCCCTATGCCGAGATGGCATCGTTTTCCTGGGACCGCATCGTCGAGCGGCACGGCCATCTCGCCGCGATCCGCGAATCCATGCTGGTGCTGGACGACCTGCCGGCGGCCACCCGGCTGGCGCTGGTCGCGAAACTTTCCGACACGCTGACCCGCTTCGTGGTGGCGCGCAACTGGCTGAGCGCCGATCGCGCCGGCCGCATCGCCGACGAGGCGATGGCCCGCTCCACCGTCAATATCGCGGCGCGTTCGCGCGGCGACGAGATGCGCGACCTGGTGCGGCATCTGCGCCAGGCAGGCACGCTCACCGTCGGCTTGATCCTGCGCGCGCTGTTGTCGGGCAATATCGAGCTGTTCGAGCACGCGCTGGCGGAATTGTCCGGCGTGCCGCTCGGCCGCGTGTCGGGCATTGTCCATGACGGCGCCGGCCATACGCTGAACGCGCTGCTGCTGCGCGCCGGGCTGCCGGAATCTACCTATCCGGCGTTCCGCGCCGCGCTGGAGGCGCGCGACGAGATCGGCTTCATCGGCAGCGTCGGTGGCGCGGTGCGGCTGCGCCGCCGGATGGTCGAGCGCGTGCTGACGGTCTGCGAGACCGACGAGGCGGCGTCCGCCCCGCTATTGATCCTGCTGCGTCGTTTCGCGACGGAGTCGGCGCGCGAGGAAGCCCGCGTGTTCTGCGACGAACTGGCCGAACAGGCGCGGGCGTTCGAGTATCAGCCGCTCGCGGCGTAACCTTCAAAACTCTTGCGACATGCTCACTAACTTCATCCTGAGGTGCTTGCCCGAAGGGCAAGCCTCGAAGGATGCGGCGACGGACGCTTGCGGTGCATCCTTCGAGGCCGCCGCTATGCGGCGGCGCCTCCAGCCGAAACGCAATTGCGTTTCGGTGGGGATGACGGCGGAGATTGAGGAGTCGGAAACGGAAAACCTAGCCCGCCGGCACCAGGCTCGGCGCGGCGATCGTTTCGAGGTAGTCGGGACGGTGCTTGTTGACCAGCATCAGATAATCATCGGCGACGGCGCGCAGCTTGCGGCTGAGGGCCTGCGCCACGCCGGCGGTCTCGATCGTGTTGTGCTCGCGCACGATGGCCTGGATCGCCTCGATATGGTGCCGGATCAGATCGGCCGGTACCTGGTCGAAACTGGGGGCGTGTTCGACGATCCGGCACAGGCTTTCCGCCGCGGCCCCCGCGCTGGGAAAGCCGAACGTGGCGGCGTCGCCCTTGATGTCGTGCGCGGCGCGAAACAGCTCGTCGCGACCGGACGCGGTGACGCCGTCTCGCTCCAGCGCGGCGTGGGCTGCGGCCAGCCGGTCGCATTCGACGCGCATCCAGTTCTTGAACTCGCCGGACAGGCCCGCCAGCGCCTGTTCGGCGCGCGCTACGGGGTCGTCGGTCTCGCGGTCCTCGGTGCGGCGGATGGCACGGCGCAGCGTGTTCTGCGGCGTGATGATCTGGTGATCGGCGAAGGCCTCGATCTTCGGCGCCAGCGTCTTGTCCCGCGACATCTTGAGCTTCTCCAGCGAGGCGCGCATCATCCGGCGACGCGCGCTTTGTCCATCAGCGACGGCTGTTGCAGCACCTCGGCCTCGCCGCCATTGCGGCGCTCCGGCCCGATATAGGCCACCGTGGTGTTGCGCCGGCGGTCCGGCCCGAAATAGTTCTTGGTCTTGATGAAGGGGCGGGGATGCGCGACCACGCTCATGATGCGCAGGTACAAGGCCTTGGCCGAGATCGGCTTGGCGAGAAATTCGGTGACGCCGGCATCGCGCGCCACGGTCACGCGGCGCTTCTCGGAATGGCCGGACAGCATGATGATCGGCGCGTAGGGATTGCCCTTGGAATCCGGCTGCCGGATCATCTGCGCCAGCTCCAGCCCGTCGAAGATCGGCATCGACCAGTCGGTGATGACGATGTCGGGCACGTAATGGCTGTACATTTCCAGCGCGGTCGCGCCGTCTTCCGCTTCATAGACTTCGCGTGCGCCAAAGGAATGCAGCAGCGTCCGCAAGATCCGCCGCATGTGCGGATTGTCGTCGCAGACGAGGAAGCGCAGCTTGTTGAAGTCGATACGGAACATGTGGGGCCCGGACGGAGGCGGTTACGTGGTGTTAACTATAGGGCGCCGGGATTAAGGAAGGGTTGAGGGGGAGGAGCAGGGCGGACGCGGCACTCCCCGTCATTCCGGGGCGCGAAAGCGCAGCTTGAGCCAATCCGGAATCCCGAAGTTGGACGGATAGCGGTCAGGCTGGCCGCAGTTCGATTTGCGGCTGAACTAGCAAAACTGGAGCTGCCTGGGACGACGCGCGTCGCAGGCGCCGTCGCCCCCCTCAATACCCGAACTGCTCGCTCAATATCCGTTCCTCCAGGCTGTGGCCGGGATCGAACAGCATCCGCATCTTGATGGTCTTGTCGGAGATGATCTCGACGCGGCGGACGTCGCGGGCTTCGTCGTGGTCGGCGACGGCGGCGACCGGGCGCTTGTCGCCTTCCAGCACCTCGATCACCACGAAGGCGGTGTTGGGCAACAGCGCGCCGCGCCAGCGCCGCGGGCGGAAGGCGCTGATCGGCGTCAGCGCCAGGAGCGGCGCATTGATCGGCAGGATGGGTCCCCCCGCCGACAGGTTGTAGGCGGTCGAGCCGGCCGGCGTTGCCACCAGAAGGCCGTCGGCGATCAGCTCAGACAGCCGCTCGCGCTCGTCGATCAGGATGCGCAGGCGCGCGGCCTGGTAGGTCTGGCGAAACAGCGAGACCTCGTTGATGGCGTGGTGGACGTGAACCTCGCCGTGCACGTCGGTGGCGCGCATCAAGAGCGGATGGATCACGGTGTCCTTGGCGGCATCCAGCCTCGCGTGCAGGTCGACCGTCGAGTATTCGTTCATCAGGAAGCCGACGGTGCCGCGATGCATACCGTAGATCGGAATATCCGAGCGCATGTAGTCGTGCAGCGTCTTCAGCATCAACCCGTCGCCGCCGAGCGCCACGATGACGTCGGCTTCAGCCGGATCGGCATTGCCGTATCTGGCCGCAAGCTGCGTCAGCGCGGTCTGCGCCTCGACGCTGGGACCGGCGACGAAGGAGATCCGGTCATGTCGGACAGGCGGGGTCATGAATCGCGGGCCTTTGCGGCTGCTTGACGCGGGACGATGGCGCGGGCGTCGTCTAGCGGCGTTGCCGGGGATTGTCGAGCGGGCAGTTGAGGCGCTGGAAGTCGGGATGTCGAGCGCGGCCGCGGGGATGCGTTAACGGCGCGCGGGCCGTCCGTGGCCATAGCGCCGCTCCATGTCGGCGATCACGGCCTTTTCCGGCCGCAGTTTGGAGCCGGCCAGCCAGACCTCGATGACCTTGCCGGCCTTGCTGCGGCTGCGGCGCACGGCCTGGCCATAGCTGGCGTAGCCGGCGGCCTGCACGATCCGGCCGGTGTCGCGACCGGTCACCTCGATCTCCGTGGCGTCCATGAACGGATTGCCCATCACCGGACTGCCGACCAGCACGCGGTTGCCCATCGGCACCAGATCCGTCGCGCCGGACGCCGTCCACCAGCGCCCGGTCCAGTCGCGGACGCGGCGGGTCGGTGCGCCGTTCTTTGCAAAGGCGCGCAGGATATGCAGGGCGCCGTCGAGCCAGAACCACGCCCAGCCATCGCTGGCATTGCTGAGCACGACGATCGTGAGATCGCAGGCGGGTATCATTGCGGTGCGCGAGATATAGCCCTGCAGCCCGCCGCTGTGGCCGAACCAGTCCCAGCCGGCGAGGCTGCCGCTCATGATGCCAAGGCCGTAATAGTTCTCGACGGTCGAATCGGGATTGCGCCAGTGCCGGCGTGTCATCTCGCGCCGGCTGGCCGGCGACAGCACGCTGTTCTTCGCCTGCGGCGAAAGCTGCGCGAAGAAGCGCGCGACATCCGCCGCCGTGCTGACGAAGCCGCCGGCCGGCGTGATGGCGTGTTGCGGAATGTCGCCGGGCACCACGAGGCGGCGGCCGAGCGGCAGCAGCGGCGTGTGGCCGCCGGCCATCGGCGCCGCCCGCGCCAGCGGCGTGGCGGCCTCCGTCTCGCGCAGGCCCACGGTCTCGACGATCTCGCGCTCGATCCAGGTCCGGTAGGGCTCATGGGTGATGTTCTCGATCACCATCCCGAGCAGCCCGAACCCGATGTTGGAATATTTCAGCCGCGTGCCCGGCGCGATCGCCGGCGGCACGGCGAGTTCGGCCAGCAATTCGCGGGGGCTGAGGAAGGGCCGCTGGCCGGTGAACTGCCCGGCATCGGCGCCGTCGCGCGTCAAGCCGGCGCTGTGCGACAGGATCTGGCCGATCGTGGTGTCGGCGACCTGCGGATGCAGGCCCTCGACATAGTGGCCGACGGGATCGTCGAGCCGCAGCCTGCGACGCTCGCGCAGCTTCATGATGCCGGCCGCGGTAAAACTCTTGGAATGCGAGGCGATGCGAAACCGGTGCCGCGGCGTCATTTTCTCGCCGGTGACCAGATTGGCGTGACCGAGGGCAAACTCCGAAATGATTTTGCCGCGATGCGCGATGGCGATGATGCAGCCGGGTTGCTGCGAGCTGCGGATCTGGAAGTCCATCCAGAGACGAAAGTAGTCGATCGCAGGCTGGACCCACGGCTCCATCGGCAACTCCCGTCTGTTCGCCGGAGATTACGGCAGGGCGTCACGCAGGCAAAAAGATACCGGCACACCCCAAGATGCGCCGGTAAAATCAGCGTTGCAATGGCTCGTTAGTAGGTCGTGGCGGAGCCGGCCAGCGCCGAGGCCAGCGACTGGTATTCGGCCGAGCCGGTGCCGGCCAGTGCGCCGATCCTGGTCAAATGATATTGCGCCTGGTCGCGGTTGCCCTGTTCGATCTGCCACAGGCCGTAATACTGCCAGGTGCGGACGTGGGCGGGATCGGCCTTCAGCGCGCGTTCGTAATAGGCCTGGGCGAGCTGGTAGTCACCGAGCTTGCGGTAGGAATAGCCGATCAGATTGGCGACGTCGGCGCGCTCGTCATGGCCGAGCGCCTTGAGCTGCGCGATTGCGCTCGTGTAGTCGTTCTTGTCATAGACCGTGGCATAGGCGGCGCGGTAACGCGCGAGGAAGGCGGTGTCTTCCAGCCGCGGACCGTTCTCGGCGCCCTTCTTCTTGTCCTTGGTTTTGCCGTCGGAGGCCGGCGGCGAGGAGGGGGTGTCGGTCCCTGCGGCAAGCGCGGTGGACAGAGGCGCCGTCACCAGCGCCATCGACAGCATCGCCAGCGTGGTCATCTTGATCGCAGTCCGGGTCATGCACGCGCTCCGTTTTTCTGATGAGATAATCTGGCACTAATGCCATTGATTGCAAACACCGGCTGGGCTCCGTCATTCCCGCGGGACGTCGTGCGAGGTGACGAAGATGTCACGCAGATGAACGAATACCGACTGGCGCCTTCAGAACCGGTTCAGCGCGCGGCGCCTAGGGTGGTGACATGAAGCGACGCCCGGCCAACCGACCGGTCACCTTCGTGAATGTGCACAGGAGACCACCATGTTGAAGAAATTGTCCGCCGCTCTGATCCTGGCTTCGCTGCTCGCCGCTCCGGCGATGGCCGCCACCCCCGAGAAGACGGCGCCCGCGCCGATCACCAAGCCGGTGGCCGCGACCGATGCCAAGCTGCAGGCGAAGCCGGCGGTGCGAACCGCTCATGCCAAGATGGCACGCCATCATCACCGTCACGTCCGCCACCACTACCGCGCCCACAAGAAAGTGGGTCTGCACAAGACCTTCAAGCACACCACGCACGTCGCCGTTAAGCATTCCCGCCGCGGCTGAGCCGTCGCGACCACGCCGATCGACCTCCGGCCCGCCGCCTTGCAGCCCAAGGCGCGGGCCGGATTGCGTTGCGGCGCGATGACGGAGATGCGAATTCCATTTCGGCGCCCGAACGTCTAGGGAAGGGCGGGCAATCGGGCATGGGATAACGGGTAGGTACGTGCGAATTTTTGCGAAACACGCCGCGATTTTGCTGCTTCCGCTGTGGCTGGCGGCCTGTGGTGGCGGCCCGTCCGGCGGCATCTCCTTCACCGACGATCCCGGCACCGCCGCGCAGCCGTTTCCGTTCAATTACAGGACCGATTTGCTGGCGTTCCTGCGCAGCTATCTCAACAATCCGGTCGGCGTGCGCGACGCGGCGATGGCGCCCCCGGTGCAGCGCACGGTGGGCGGCCGGCTGCGCTATGTCATCTGCGTCAACTATACCGCCATGGACGGGGACGGTAAGCCGCTGGCTCCGCAGCAGCTCGCGGTGAGCTTTGTCGACGCCCGGCTCGACCGCGTCGTCGAGGACACCGCCGCCGCCTGCGCCGGTGCCAGCTACGCGCCGTTCCCCGAGATGGAAAAGATGACGCGGTAGCTCTTCTTCCCTCGCCCCGCCCGGCGAAGCGCAGCTTCGCTAGGCGGGGCGAGGGAAGCAGCCTCACATGAACGCTTTCGCGATGGCATCGAAGCCGCGGCGCCAGGCGCGGGCGATTTCGGGATCGACCGGCGCGTCCTCGCAGGCCATCCGCACGATCACCAGCTCGGCGTCGGGGTTGATGTAGATGAACTGGCCATGGATGCCGAAAGCCATCAGCACGTTGCGGTCGCGGTCGATGCGATACCACTGGCTGCGGTAGCTGGCGCCCGGAAACAGCTCGGCGAATTCGCCGCGCGCCCAGGCTTCCGCATTTCCCTGCTGATTGATGTCGTCGATCCAGGCGCCCGGCACCACCTGGCGGCCATGGGCCACGCCGCGGCGGCGGATCATCTCGCCGAACCGGGCGACGTCATGCGCCGTTGCACAGATGCCGCCGGCGGCGCGCATCGCGTCCTTCGAATCCACGGTGATATAGGCGTCGTGCTGCGCGCCCATCGGCGCCCACAGATAGTCGCTGAGGATTTCGGCATAGGGCCGGCCGCAGGCGCGCTCATAGACCCAGCCGAGCACGTCGGTATTGGTCGAGACGTAATGAAACAGGCTGCCATGCCTGTTGCCGTCGGGCTGCTGCTCCGCCAGGAAGCTGCGCAAGTCGGTCGGCTTCTCGCCGGCGAGCTGCGGATCCCAGCCGGCGGCGCGCCGGTAGCGAAACACATTGCTCGTCGGGTCGACATAGTCCTCGGTGAAGGAGATGCCGACCGACATGTCGAGCAGATGGCGCACGGTGCAGTCGCCGCCATAGACCGACGACGCCAGTTCGGGGATGTATTCGGTCACCGGATGGTCGGGATCGAGCACGCCCCGCTCGACCAGGATGCCGCCCAGCGCGCCGCAGATCGACTTCGAGACCGAGAACACGATATGCGGCGTCGCGGCGTCCATGTCGGTGCCGTACCATTCGGCGGCCAGCCGACCCCGATGCAGCACCACCAGCGCGTCGGTGTGGGTGGCAGGCAGCGCGGCGGCGACCATGGTCTCGTCGCCGTCGTGGCCGGTGAACCGGATCTGGCCGACGTCGCGCAGGCTGATTTCGAACGACACCGGCTGCGCGCCGCGGGCGATATTCGCGGTCGGCAGCAACCGGCGGACATTGTGAAAGCCCCATTGGCTGAACGGCGCGCGGCGCCAGTTCGACAGCGTGACCTGCGCGCCATGCGCCGGGGGAAACTCGTTCATCAGATCGTTCGCAGCCATGGGCACTCCAAAGAAGATTGCAGCATCAAATTTGCGTGAGGGTTGAACCTATCCTTCATCCTCGATGCCGCAAACTGAAAGGAACCGAAAGTGTTGCGGGTTTGTCGCACTCGGCTTCGATCGCGTTGCAGAGTGCTGCCGCAAGGCAACCAAATTGCCGCCACGATGTTTTTCGATGGTCATTCGGTAACTAGGGGAACCATCATGAAGAAGCTTCTGCTCAGCGCCTCGGCCATCGTCGCGGTTGCCGCGCTTTCCACCTCCGCCTTCGCTGCCGATCTCGCGGCGCGCCCGTACACCAAGGCTCCGGCCTATACCGCTCCGGCGCAGGTCTACAACTGGACCGGCTTCTATGTCGGCGGCCATCTCGGCGGCGCCTTCGGCGACAGCGCGAGCATCGGCGGCGACGGCGGCCGCTTCATGGGCGGCGTGCAGGGCGGCGCCGACTACCAGTTCGCCACCAACTGGGTGATCGGTATCGAAGCCCAGTATTCCTGGATGGACAGCAACAACACCGGCCGCCTGTTCCCGAACGGCACGCTGGTCACCGCCAATAACGACCAGCTCGGCTCGGTCACCGGCCGCCTCGGCTATGCCTGGGGCCCGGCGCTGCTCTACGCCAAGGGCGGTTACGCCTGGAAGGGCAGCAACGACATCGGCGTGAGCAACGCGGGCATCGCGCAGCCGTTCGCTACCTCGGGCAACGCCAAGGACGGCTACACCGTCGGCGGCGGTCTGGAATACATGTTCGCCCCGAACTGGTCGGCCAAGGTCGAATACCAGTACTATAATTTCGGCAACACCACCGTGACCTCGCTGGCGATCCCGACCCCCGGCAACAGCGCGAGCTACAACAACGACGAGCACACCGTCAAAGCCGGCCTCAACTATCGCTTCGGCTGGGGTGGCCCGATGGTCGCCAAGTACTGAGACACGTACTGAGACACGTACTGAGATCGTTCACATCTCTGACGAAAAGGCCGGCTTCACGCCGGCCTTTTTTGTGCGCGTTCGCCGCATGTCGGGCCGGCGGGCAGGGGCCGAGAATCGAAAGTAAACGAGTCCTGAATCCCCGGAAAAATAAGCCGCGAGACTCCTTGACCAGAATCGCCCGATGCTGTTTTGGCCATGAGAATCATCGACAACATCCTCAACGAGACCCTGCAGGTCGGCCTCACCGCCGCCCTGTTGTTCGCCTGCGCCATAAACGCCGCGCTGCTGTGGACGTGGCTGTAGGGCAGGGCTGCCCGGTCAGCCGTAATGATAGCGGCACTGGATGATCTCAAGCGCCTGTTGATCGGCGCTGCCGGTGACGCGGTAAACCAGCCGGTGCTCTCCCGAAATCCGCCGCGACCACCAGCCCTTCAGGCCATGTTTCAGCGGCTCGGGCTTGCCGAGACCGCGAAACGGATCGCGCCGAATGTCCCTGATCAGGGTGTTGATCGCGGCCAGCATCTTCGGGTCGGCGGCCTGCCAGTGCAGATAGTCGTCCCAGCCGTGATCGCTCCACAGGAGCTTCACGGCAGCCTTATATCGGGCCGGCGGTTGGCTCCGCGTCCGATGGCGCGCGCTCGGTGAGCCGCTGGTCGTCCGCCTGGTCGATCGATTGCGCCAGCCGGGCAGCATTGGCGGGGCTGGTCAGCAGATGCAGCGTTTCGATCATCGCCTCATATTCATGTTCCGACATCAGCACCACGCTGCGAGCATTCTGCCGCGTGACATGGAGCGCGGCCCGGCTGTCGCAGACCTCGTCCATGTAGCGCGCCAGGTTGCCGCGCAACTCGCTGTATGAAACGTGGGTCATGGCCATCCTCCAACGTACAGATATTTGTACGAGTGAGGCGGAATGTCAAACCATTGCCGACTTGCACCGTGTTGTCCGTCGGGTGTGGCTCTTGCGGACGGAGTCTGGTATCTGACGCCGTGAATGCCGGGCCGGTCCCCGTCCCGGCGCTCGGCGGGCTCGGGACATCAGCCCAAGGCCTTGAAATTGTTGCCGGTTTAGCTCAGCGGTAGAGCAGCGGTTTTGTAAACCGAAGGTCGGGAGTTCAATCCTCTCAACCGGCACCATTTCAACCGGTCTGGGCCCGGCACGATCTCAGAATCGATATCAGTTACAGGGATGTGCGCGGCCGTCCTGGCCGCGATAGGCGGCGGCCGACTGGTCGCAGCGGACCCTCAGCGGACCGTCATAATAGGCATAGGTGCCGGGCAGGATGCCGGGGCCGTAATTATGGCTGAAGCTGATCCGGTAGGGCTGGCCGGGGGCGGCGTAATACATCGGGCCGTGCGCGGCATGATGATGCCGATGGTGATGCCGGGCGTGTCCCGCCAAAGCAGGCGTCGACAACACGGCGAAGGCGACGAGCGCGGCACTGAGCAATTTCATGGAACATCTCCGGGACAGGCAATGGGCAACCCTTGTCAGGGCGTTCGGTTCCGCTGGTGTAATTGTCCCTGCGGAGGGCAGGGCTCGCTCAAATCATTAACGATATACGCGGTGTCTTGACGCGTTTGAACTTCCGGAAACGCCGGTGCGTTAGGCTTACTAGCAGAATGCCGAGCGGATTTAACCCATGCCGCGATGGCTTGGGCTAGCCTATCACCGGAATACAGGACATTGCCATGCGCCTCGTTGCAGCGTTGTTGATCGTGATCGGGACCAGCCTGCCGGCCATGGCGGGCGACGGGTTCAATATCGTCATTCCCGGCAGGACAGGCGTGCCAATCATCATCAACGGCATCGATGCCTCCTATGCCGTGATCGAGGGTGACCGCGGCCTGTCGCGCGGCATCCACGTCCAGCCGACCGTCTACGGCGGACGTTACGTCGATCCGGTGCCGAATGTCGGCCACTATTACCCTAGCGCCGGTCGCCAGCCGGGCTACGGGCGGCTCGAGATCGAGCCGCCGAAGAACCGCAAGCTGCCAAAGCCGGCAGAGAGTTACCACGAGAGTTGGTCGGCGGCGTCGCCGCCGCCCGCGCCACAGCAGGTCGTGCCGTTTGATCCGCCGGCGGTGATCGTGGCCCCGCCGGATATCCGACGTCGATAGTCACTTCGTTCAACTTAGTTCAACCAAGAAAATGTCCAACCAGGAGAGCGTTTATGCGTAACATGATTTCCAAATTGATAGTTGCCGCGGCTCTGGTCGCCGCCAGTGCAGCGCCGGCGATGGCTTGTGGCGGCCTGTTCAACAGCGGTTGCTCGCCATGCGGCCAAGCCTATGTAAGCCCCTGCGCCGGCGCAGGCTATGGCGCAGGATACGGCGGCGGCTATGGCTATGCCGGCGTCGCCGGCTATGAGCGGCTGCCGGATCCGAGCCGCTATCATTACGCCAATCAGGGGCCGAGCTTCAGCGGCCCGGGCAATTACGCGCCGGTGCCGACCTATCAGGAAACAGCCCTGAGCGGACCGCGCGGCTATGATCGCCCAAACTACGGCTATTACGACGGCGGCCCCTACGGCAACGCGATCAACCACACGTCCTGGGCGCAGCCGGCCTATCGCGGACCGGCCGTCTACAGCTATCCGCCCCGGATGCGCGCCAGCTATCGCCACGGCTACCGCATGGCGCCGCGCTACGGCTACGCCCCGCGTGGCTACGCGCCGCGTTATGGCTATCACCATCATCGCCGCCACGTCGCCGGCCCGCGCGTGATGTATGCGCCGCGTCACGCCCATCCGCAGCATCATCGCCGGATGTACTGATCCGCTTCAGCCAGTGAAACGCCCGCTCGCAGCGATGCGAGCGGGTGTTTCTGTTTCGGGATATCAGCGCATCAGGCCGAGCTGGCTGGCGCCGATATAGAGCGCCAGCACGGCCGCGTTGGAGACGTTGAGGCTCTTGATGGCGCCGGGCATGTCGAGCCTGGCCACGACGCTGCAGGTATCGCGCGTGAGGCGCCGCAGGCCGCTGCCTTCGGCGCCCAGCACCAGCGCCAGCGGCTGGCGCAGCGGCACAGCCGACAGCGTCTCGCTGCCCTCGCTGTCGAGTCCGACGGTCAGGAAGCCGAGGTCGTTCAATTCGTCCAGCGCGCGGGCGAGGTTGGTGACGGTGATGATCGGCACCAGCTCCAGCGCGCCGGAGGCGGATTTCGCCAGCACGCCAGTGGCCTCCGGGCTGTGCCTGGCGGTCGTGACGATCGCCTTGACGTTGAAGGCCGCGGCCGAGCGCAGGATGGCGCCGACATTGTGCGGATCTGTGATCTGGTCGAGCACCAGCACGATGCCGTCCTGGGTCAGCGAGTCCAGATCGGGCGATTCCAGCGGGTCGGCTTCCGCCAGCAGGCCCTGGTGCACGGCGTCGGGGCCGAGCCGGTCGGCGATCTCGCGCGGCGGCACGATGGTAGGCTCGATCCGTGTGTCGATCTTGTCGTCGGCCAGGCGCCGCGCGGCATTCTCGGTCAGCCACAATTTGCGGATCTTGCGCTCCGGATTAGCCAAGGCTGCCGTGACGCTGTGCCAGCCATACAGGATGGCCGGGCCGTCGCCCGATTCGCGCCCGCGCCGCGGCGGACCGCGGTCGCGGCCCTTGCCGCCGCCGCGCGCGAACCGCGGCTTTCGATCTCGGTCATTCATGCCAGTCGCCTGCGTCAATCTTCGTGGTCGGGTGAGGTCGGTTAGGCAATTCCGCCGCCGGTGTCGAGCGCAATCCATCGGGCGGCGTTCAGGCGCTGCGGCATCTCGGTGGAACGCCGGGCCTCGCCGCACGTTCTCCGTCGATGGATGATGCCACGGAAAACGAGCTGCTTGCCGCCATTGTCGCCGTCAGCCTCGCCGGATTTTTGACCTTCGTGCTGTGGGCCATTTTCGGCTGAGCCGTCGGCACCGTACGCGGCGAGGCGATCCGGCTGACCTATGCCATCGCGTCGGCGCCCTTGTGGCCATCGCCGGACGGCTTGCCATCCAGTGGGATCACGCTGATGTCACCGCTTCCTTCGATATAGGCCGATTTGACTTGCTTTGGATCGTCAATGCCCTGGCTGCGCAGCAGCGACATCAGCTCTTCGTCCGTGACCAGCTCCCGCCGCATGTTTCGCCGCAAGACCTGTCCATTTTCGATCAGTTTGACTTTCGGTGAACTCACCAGGAAGCGCAGGCGCGGCACCCTGAAGCTCAGCCATTGCAGGCCGTAGCTCCAGGCCATGACCGTGCCGATCAAAAGGGCTGCCTCGGTCACCGACCCGTTCTTGCCCATCGCATCGGTGGTCGCCTCGACGATCAGAACGATCACCAGAATGTCGGGAATGCCGACGGCGCCGGCCTGCCGGTTCAGGAAGAAACGCAGCACCAGAAACAGCAACAGATAGATCAACGTGCCGCGCACGATCACTTCGGCCAGCGGGTTCTGCGGGACCAACAAGGAGCCCCAGTCGACGGCTTCAAACACGCGAAAGTGGTCCTTTGTGCATTCTGCCGCCTTGGGGCGATCTGGCCGATTCGTTCGGTGCCGGAACGATAGGGCGTCGTTCGCTCATTTGCTGCAGCCGTTGCCGCAGGCAGGCGCCGTGCAGTCGGGCCAAGCCCGCGACGCGATTCGAGCGGGTTCCGGGCCGACGCGGCCGCTCCGGCAAATGCACCGAACACCGCAAAAGCCGCTCTCGCCGCCGCCCCGCAGGGCTAATTCTTCAATGAAAACAGGATGGTGGGGGAAGAAGGACTCGAACCTTCGAAGTCATAAGACGGCTGATTTACAGTCAGCTCCCTTTGCCACTCGGGACACTCCCCCGCTCCACGCCATCGACCTCAGCCCGCCAAGAAGCGGCTGGACGGCCATGGATGACGCTAAAACGAACGCCCGATGACGGGCTCCCGGTTGGCGGTTTATTGGGGGAAGGGCGGGGCAAAGTCAACCGAGCCGGCGATGAATCTGCCGGCAACCGATTAACGGGAACCGGCCCCGCATCCCCCAGCCTGAATGTACCAAACCGGCTTCGCCAGCCATTATGCGGCTCAACCTTCCGGTGCCAACGGGCTGGCATGCTGGCACGCCAATGGCAGCCTCGATTCGGCCCTACGCCAGCGCATTGTTCGCGATCACCTGCCGATAGAACTCCGCGCTCAGCTTCGGCGTTCGTTGCTGTGTTTCAAAATCGACATGGACCAGCCCGAAGCGTTTGTCGAACCCGTCCGACCATTCAAAATTGTCGATCAGGCTCCACTGAAAGTAGCCCGCGACGGGCACGCCGTCGGCGGTGGCGCGTTGTAGCTGGGTCAGATAGTTGCGCAGATACATGATGCGGTCGAGATCGGCGATGCTGCCATCGGCCAGCACACGGTCGGTGGCCGAGGTGCCGTTCTCGCTGATATAGATCTCCTTCACGCCCCACACTTTGGCGACGTTGCGCGGCCCCCAATACATGGCTTCAGGCCCGACCCGCAGCCAGTCGGATTCCATATGCGGAAACGACGCCGGAAACGGCAGCAATGAAAAGCCGGCCGCCGTATCGCTCGCCGTCACGTAATGCTGCGGCATGTAGATGTTGAGGCCGAGGAAATCGAGCGGCGACGCGATGACCTTCATTTCCTCGGCGGTGAAGCGCGGCGCGTCGGCGCCGGCATAGGCGAGGAAAGCGTCGGTGTAGCGGCCCTCCAGGATCGCGGTGAGATAGCCGGCATTCATCTCGCGGGTGGCGATTTCGGAAGCGCGGATATTGGCCGGGGTCTCGATCGCCGGAACGCAGGAGACGACGTTTTCCGCAAGGCCCACGCGGGTGCCGGCGCGGCCTTGCGCACGGATCGCCTGCACGGCGAGGCCATGACCGAGCGCCACGTGATGGCGGATCTGGTTGGGCACCGGCTGCGGCCGCTTCAGGCCAGGCGCCAGTTCGACCGGGCCTGGGCCGTAGCCGAAGTCGATGAAGGTGGCGGCTTCGTTGATGGTGAAGCGTTCTTGACGCGATCGGTGATCTTCGACGCGACGTAGCCGGCGTAGTCGGCAAAGGCCCTGGCGGTCTCGACGGACTCCCAGCCGCCGAAGCGGTCCTGTAGCGCCTGCGGCAGGTCCCAGTGATACAACGTCGCAAACGGTGTGATGCCGTTGGCCAGCAATTCATCGATCAATCGGTTGTAGAAGTCGAGTCCTTGGGGATTGGCGGCGCCGGTGCCGTCGGGAAATACCCGCGGCCAGGCGATCGAGAAACGATAGGCGGTTGTGCCCAGCGCCTTCATCAGCGCGACGTCTTCCTTGTAGCGGTGGAAGTGATCGCTGGCGCGGTCGCCATGCGCGCCGCCCCGGATCTTGCCCGGTATGTGCGCGTAGGTGTCCCAGACCGAACGGCCGCGTCCGTCTTCAGTCGCCGCGCCTTCGATCTGATAGGCCGACGTGGCCGTGCCCCAGACAAAGCCGTTCGGAAACGACCTGGTTGCCGGCTTCTTGTCCGCAAGAGCCATCGCCGGCGTGGCGGCAACGGCTCCCACCGCCAGCGCGCTGCCCGCCAATCTTCGTCGTGTCAATTGTTAGGTCAACGGGTCTCCAGTCGGTCAATCGTTCGCCAGATGCGGGCGGCTTAGCGTGCCGGTCAGATGGGCACACCATAATAGTCGTCAAGGCCCTTGGTGCGCGTCGTATCCGCCCAATTCCATTCGCCGTTGGCGGCCTTCGGCGCGCCCTTGATCTGGTCGATGGTCACCAGGGTCTGGTAGCCGCCGAGTTCGACATTGTACTTCAGCGACGGCCACGGCAGCGGATAGTGATCGTCGCCAATGCCGAGAAAGCCGCCGAACGACACGACGGCGTAGGATACCCGGCCGCTGCTCTTCTCGATCATCAGGCGCTCAATGCTGCCGATCTTGTTGCCGTCGGCGTCGAACACCGCGGAGCCCTGTACCTTGTCGCTGCCGATCAGGCTGACGGTTTCGTCTTCGTTGGTCATGAGGTTTCTCCCTGTGCGAATGCGCGAGAAGAAAACCTGTGGTCGCTACAATCGTTCCGGCCTTCACGGCACTGAAACATTATGCCGCGCGTGCATTAGCGACGCCTCGTTAACCGCCGCGAATCTTTTGCTATTTATCTTGTTGTCTTTCGTCGCGACATGCGTATACTTTTTTTCTTCGGCACAGCGTCGCGCTATGTTTAGCGCGCGCCGCGTTACATAGCATCCATGTCAACGGGCCCGTCTTCTTAGGCGGGCCGTTGCCATTTGAGGGGGCCTTTTGCGATGACTCGCTCCAACCGGATCGACCATATACGGCTGACCTCGCACCCGGCGCCGGGCGCGAAACACGACTTTCCGATCCGATGGGGCGCGCCTGATGCGCGCGAGCGCGGGCCGGTGATTGGTACTGTGTCGCGGCCACAGGATCGCAATGTGATAGGCACGCATGGCGGCTCCTATTCGGTGTATCGCGCACTCGCCGTCTCCTCCGGCGCGCTCGATCCGATGCGTCGGCCGGACCTCACCAATACGTTTCCCGCGGCCACCATCGGTCCGTTCGAACAGTGGATCGATCCCGCGAAGATCGTTTCGCTGGATCCCTTCGGCCATCTTGTTGCCGAGAATTTTGCGACCGAGATCGCCGAGGGTGTGGACATCCGCCCGAGCATCGCTATCACCCGTGCGCGGCTCGATCTGATCGAATTGCAAAGCGCGATCGCCGCCGGCCGGCTGAAGGTCGATAATGACGTCGTGCATGCCAATGGCAGTGTGTCGGTCGTGAAGATCGCGATCGATCCGGTCTGGCATCTGCCGGGACTGGCGGCGCGCTTCGGCACCACCGAGAACAATCTGCGCCGGCAATTGTTCGAACAGACCGCGGGCATGTTTCCCGAACTGGTGACGCGGCCCGACTTGCACGTCTTCCTGCCGCCGATCGGCGGCATCACGGCCTACCTGTTCGGCGACGTGACCAAGCTGCCGGACCACACCACGAAAATCACCTGCCGCGTCCATGACGAATGCAACGGCTCCGACGTGTTCGGCTCCGACATCTGCACCTGCCGGCCCTATCTGATCCATGGCATCGAGGAATGCGCCAAGGCCGGGCAGGCCGGCGGTCTCGGCGTCATCATCTACAACCGCAAGGAAGGCCGCGCGCTTGGCGAGGTCACCAAATTCCTGGTCTACAACGCGCGCAAGCGCCAGGAAGGCGGCGACGCCGCCGCGCAATATTTCGAGCGCACGGAATGCGTCGCCGGCGTACAGGACGCGCGCTTCCAGCAATTGATGCCGGACGTCATCCACTGGCTCGGGCTGAAACGGATCGACCGTTTCATCTCGATGAGCGACATGAAGCACGATGCGCTGACGAGCCAGGGCGTCGAGATCGTCGAGCGGGTCTCGATCCCGGACGACATGATCCCTGCCGACGCGCATGTCGAGATGACCGCGAAGAAGGCCGCGGGCTATTATTCGCCGGAGCCGGTGCTGCCGCAGGATCTGCAGGACTCCGTTGGCCGTTCACTGGAAAAATATTGAGAGCTTTGCGGTGAATTCCTTGTCTCCGGATACCTCGGCCGCTCTGTCGCTCTTGTCCGCCCGCGCGGTGCGCGAGCGGGCGCATCGTCTGCTGGCGATCGGCCTCGACGACAAGCTTGCCCACTTCCGCATCGACCTCGGCCGCATGGACGCCGCGGTGGACCTCGTGCTGGCGACGACGCGCGCGGCCTATCCCTCGCTCGACGTGCCCTTCCATTCGCGCTGGCGGCATTTCGTCACCGGCGGGGACAACCGTTGGGCCGCGCTGGCCGACGCGACCGCCTGGAAAGACAAAGCCGCGCGCGCGCGCGCCGAGTTCGATCTCGCAATCGTCAGCGTCTTTCTGGATGCCGGCGCCGGTCCAAGCTGGCGCTATCAGGATCCGAAAACCGGGCAGGCGATCGGCCGCTCGGAAGGGCTGGGGCTGGCCAGTCTCGCGATGTTCGCCAGCGGCGCGTTCTCCGCCGATCCGGCGCAGCCATTGCGCGCCGACGCCTCGGTTCTGCAGAAGCTCTCCGTCGCCGATCTGCAAAACGGCATGCAGGTTTCCGACGCCAATCCGCTGGTCGGCATCGAGGGGCGCGCCGACCTGCTGCGCCGGCTGGGCTCGCTGGTGGCGTCGAAACCGGACGTGTTCGGCATGATTGACACGCCGCGGCCCGGCGGGCTGTTCGACCAGATGGTGATGCTGGCGCATCAAGGCAAGCTGCCGGCGCCGACCATCCTCTCGGTGCTGCTGCAGCGGCTCGGCCCGATCTGGCCGTCGCGGTTGACGCTCGGCGGCATCGCGCTCGGCGACTGCTGGAAGCACCCGGCGCTGAAGTCCGACGATGCGACCTCTGAACTGATGCCGCTGCACAAGCTCTCGCAGTGGCTGTCCTATTCGCTGATCGAACCGCTGCAGATCGCGGGCATCGAGGTCACCAATATTGACGGCCTCACCGGTCTCGCCGAGTATCGCAATGGCGGGTTGTTCGTCGATATCGGCGTGCTCAATTTTCGCGATTACGCCGACGCGGAACGCGAGCATGACGTGTCCTCGACGCTGGTGGTGGAATGGCGTGCGCTGACGGTGGCGCTGCTCGACCGCCTCGCCGAAGGCATCCGGGAGAAGCTGCAGCTTGACGCGACCTCGCTGCCGCTGGCCAAAATTCTCGAGGGCGGAAGCTGGGCCGCCGGGCGCGTGCTGGCGCGCGAACGTCGCGCCGATGCCTCGCCCCCCATCAGGATCATCAGCGACGGTACTGTGTTCTAATCGAAGGAAGTGCAATGGACGGCGTTACGATCGTTACCCACCCGCTGGTGCAGCACAAGCTGACGCTGATCCGCGACAAGACCCGCTCCACCAAGGGGTTTCGCGAACTGCTCAACGAGATCGGCATGTTGCTGTGCTATGAGGTGACGCGCGACCTGCCGCTCACCGACGTCGAGATCGAGACGCCGCTGACCAGGATGACCGGCAAGGAAATCGCCGGCAAGAAGCTGGTGTTCGCGCCGGTGCTGCGCGCCGGCCTGTCCTTCGTCGAGGGCATGATCGATCTGGTGCCGTCGGCGCGCATCGCGCATATCGGCCTGTACCGCGATCCCGAGACCTTTACCGCCGTCGAATATTTCTTCAAGGCGCCGACCAATCTCGAGGAGCGGCTGGTCATCGTGATCGATCCGATGCTGGCCACTGCCAACACCGCGGTGGCGGCGATCGACCGCATCAAGGAGCGCGGCGCCCGGGACATCCGCTTCGTCTGCCTGCTGGCGGCACCCGAAGGCATCGAGCGGCTGCGCGGCCATCACCCGGATGTGCCGATCTGGACCGCGGCGGTCGACGAGAAGCTGACCGACCACGCCTATATCTGGCCCGGCCTCGGCGATGCCGGCGATCGCGCTTACGGCACGCGCTGACGGCAGGATGCCGCGAATTCCGCCAGCGTGACGGGCTCGCGTCCCAGCAGCCAGCGCAGCACGTTGGGATTGCCCTTCAGCCCGTCGCCAGCATAGCTGACGAACATTTTCGTCAGCGCTGTCACGGCATGCTCATCCATCCCGGCGATACGCGCGCGCGCCTGCCATGCCTTGACAGATTCGGCCTCGGCCCGAACCTCGCGCCCGAGGGCGGCGGCAAACGCTTCGGCAACATCGATCGGGCTCAGCGGCGACGTGCCGGCCAGTTCGTAGGTGGCATTGGCGTGGCCGTCCTCGGTCAGCACTTTTGCGGCGACCTCGGCGATATCGCCGAGATCGATCAGGCTGAGCGGCGTCTCAAGCGGGTAGGGCACGCGGTACACGCCGTCGGTCGTGATCCGATCGAGTTCGCTCAGGATGTTCTGCATATAGGTGGTGGGCTGCAGGATGGTCCAGTCCAGTTCCGAACTGTACAGCATCTCCTCGACGCGCATCTTGGACCAGTGGTGCGGCATCACCTCGACATGCGGGTGCAGCACGGAATGATAGACCAGCCGCGGCACTTCGGCGGCCTCCGCCGCGGCGATCACGGCGTCGGCAAAAGCCACTTCATGCAGGCTGACATTCGGACAGACGTGGTAGACTGCGTCTGTCTCGTGCATCGCGCGCAGCAATGCGGCGTCGTCGTCGAGCGCGCCGATCACGACATCGGTCGCGCCGAGCCGGAGCAGCGCCTCGCGTTGCGCGGCGCTGCGCACAAACGCACGCACCGATGCGCCGCGCGCCGCCAGCGCGGCGATGATGGCCCGGCCGGTTTTGCCACTGGCGGCGGTGATCAGGATCATGGCGGGTTCCTCATGCGGGTCAGTACGAGCAGCCGATTCGGGCCAGCGATTTCCAGCAATTCACCGGCTTTCGCTGCAAGGTCAAGCGGCTCGTCCATGAACGCGCCGGCTTTGCAGGGCGGCGCGTTTTCGGTTTGCCGCGCGATCCAGTAGCCGTTGCGCCATACCCGCGCCGTGGCGTGCATACTGGCGTTGCGCAATGCCGTGACGCATACTGCGTTCCGAACGATCGACCGCTGTAAGGCTGTGGCCCTGGTTGATTTCAGGGCCGCTTGCCGGCCGAGCCTGGAAGTGATGACTGATGCGTGATGTGATCGTTGTCGGCGGAGGTTCGGCCGGTGCCGCCGTGGCTGCCCGTCTCTCCGAAGATGCCACCCGGCGCGTATTGCTGCTGGAGGCCGGTCTCGACTGGCGCGCCGACGAGGCGCCGTGGGAGATCCGCACGCCGAACCCGATCCCGATCATTCACCGTCGCGAATTCCAGGAGAAATGGCAGTGGCCGAATCTCCTGACGCGGCGCGTCGCGGAGCAGGAGCCGCGCTTCTACTGGCGCGGCAAGGGGCTCGGCGGGTCCTCGATGATGAACGGCCAGATCGCGATCCGCGGCGTCGCCGACGCGTTCGACGAATGGGCCGCCAATGGCTGCACCGGCTGGTCGGCGAAAGAAGTCATGCCGCTGTTTTCGGTGATCGAGGACGATTTCGAATTCGGCGACCGTCCCGGCCATGGACGCGGTGGTCCGCTGCCGATCTACCGCGCGCCGCCTGAGAAGTGGGGCGAGATCGATCGCGGGTTGCGCGATGCCGCGCTCGCGTCGGGTTATCACTGGTGCGACGACGTCAACGGTCCGGACGGCGAGGGCGCCGCCTGCTATCCGATCAACAGCCGCGATAGCCGTCGCATCACCACCAATGAGGCCTATCTTGAGCCGGCGCGCGGTCGCGCCAATCTGGAAATCCGCGGCCGGGTGCTGGTCGATCGCCTGCTCCTGACCAATGGTCGCGCCACCGGCGTCGTGGTCCACGCCGAAGGGCAGGGCAGCACGGAGATTCACGCGCGCGAGATCGTATTGTGCGCTGGTGCGATCCACAGCCCGGCGATCCTGCTGCGCTCGGGCATCGGCCCGGCCGATGAATTGCAGGCGATGGGCATTGAGGTCGTGCAGGACCTGCCGGTCGGAAAACACTTTTTCGATCACCCGCTGCTGCGCGCCACCGTGCAACTGCGCGAGTAATTGCGCCCGTCCGATCCCGACACCCGCCACACCAATTGCTGCGCGACCTATTCGTCGGGGCTGGCCGATGGCGGCAGGCGCGACATGATCCTGGTCGCCTTCAACCACCGCGGCATCGGCGTGCCTGGCGCGGTGGCGGCCGGCCTGTTCAACGCTTTTTCGCGCGGTACGCTGAAGCTCGCCTCGCGCGACGCGTCGATCGATCCGGTGGTCGAGGAAAACATGCTGGCTGACCCGCGCGACATGCTGCGCATGGTCGATGCCGTCAGGCGCATGGCGGTGCTGTCCACCCAGCCGGCGCTGGCTGGCATCGCCGACTGGATCCGTCTGGCCGACACCGACCTCACACTGCCGCAGGCGGCGGCGCTGCCGACCGCCGAACTGGAAGCGATCCTGCGCCGCGAGACCGGCGACATCCAGCACGCCGCCGGCACCTGCCACATGAGCGGCTTTGCGGACGCAAGTGGCGTGGTCAATCCGGACGGCACCGTGAAGGGCATCAAAGGGCTGCGCGTGGCAGATGCCTCGATCATGCCGTCGGACTGCCGCGCCAACACCCACCTCACAACGGTGGTGATCGGCGAATATGTGGCGAAGATGATGAAGCAGGCGATGGCGAAAGCCGAGCCCGCGATGGTGGTGTAAGCCGAACCTCATGTCGGCGAGAGTCGGAGTGAGGGAGATCAAAGCTCCGTCATTGCAAGGTCAGGGAAAGCCGTTCGGCTTTCCCCTTAGCGAAGCGACGCGGCAATCCAGAAACCACAAACTCCGCAAGAACTGGATTGCTTCGTCGCAAGGGCTCCTCGCAATCACGATCGAAGCGACCGAGCTGATTGCACGAGATTTACCAAGAAGGAAGTTTCATGACCACCACCCACGAACTCCAGATCACCGAGTGGCTGGCCTCGCAGAGGCAGCCGATGATCGACCTGCTGCGCGACGTCGTGAACATCGACTCCGGCTCCTACGACAAGGAGGGCGTCGATGCGGTGGCGGCGCGCTTCGAGCGGCATTTTGCCGAGCATGGCATCGAGAGCTGGCGCGAGCCGCATGAGGTCTATGGCGACGCTCTGCATGCGCAAATCGCCAAGCCCGGCAGCAACGAGAAGCCGATCCTCTTGATGGGCCACCGCGACACCGTGTTTCCGAAAGGCGAGGCGGCTCGCCGCCCCTTCACCATCGAGGGCACGAAGGCCCACGGCCCGGGGATCGCCGACATGAAGGCGGGGCTCGTCATCAACGTGTTCGTCGCCGCTGCCCTGCAGAAATTCGGCGTCGCGCCGTTCCCGATCCGGATCCTGATCACCGCCGACGAGGAGATCGCCTCGCCGTCGTCGCGCCCGATCATCGAGCGCGAGGGCCGCGCGGCGCGCGCGGTGTATAATTCCGAGCCGGGGCGCCCGACCGGCAACATCTGTACCAGCCGCAAGGGCGGCGTGTTCATGCGCTTCGAGGTGTTCGGTCGCGCCGCGCATTCCGGCAATAATTTTGCCGACGGCATCAGCGCGATCGGCGAGCTCGCGCACAAGATCGTGGCGATCCATGCGCTGACCGATATCGCCCGTGGCATCACGCTGAATGTCGGGCTGGTGCAGGGCGGCCAGTCGATCAACACCACGGCGCCGCACGCCGAGGGCCAGATCGACCTGCGCTATGTCGAGCCCGCCGACCGCGCCACCACGCTGGCGGCGATCGAGCGGATCATGGCGACGCCGACGGTGTCCGGCACCACGGCGAAGCTGCATCTCAACGGCGAGTTCCTGCCGCTGATGCAGAGCCCGAGCTCGAAGGCGCTGTTCGACATCTATCGCGGCGCCGCGGGCGATGCCGGCCTGCCGACGCTCACCGGCGAATTCGCCGGCGGCTGCGCCGATTCCGGCTTCACGGCCTCGGTGGGCACGCCGACCCTGTGCGGCCTCGGCCCGGTTGGCGGCAATGTCCACACCGCCCAGGAATGGCTCGACCTCGACAGCATCGTCCCCCGCGCCACCACGCTGGCGCTGGCGATCCTGCGCAGCGAGGCGAAATAGCGCGAAATCGCCGGTTTTGCCGCCGCCGGGGAGGCAAATTGCCGCCTTGCGGGTGTTGAGGCGAATCCGGCGACGTGATACCTGATCGCCAGCGCGGGTGTAGCTCAATGGTAGAGCAGCAGCCTTCCAAGCTGAATACGAGGGTTCGATTCCCTCCACCCGCTCCACTCCCCTATCATGCTGCGTTGATGGCCGCTTCCAGCCGATCGAAGGGCGGCCGCATGTCGCGGACGCGGAGGGCGATGGCGTTGCCGATCGCCGCGGCGACGGGATCCGCGGCGCATCCGTCGGGGCGTTCGACGATGGTGGTCTAGACTCGCCCGGCGCGCCATCATGGCTCAGGCCTTCGATCGTGACGATGTCGCGGTTCGCCACCATGTACAGCGGCGTGGTGCAGGACTGGATCGGCCGGCGTCCAGCAGCACCGTGCAGGGCGCCGCAATTGCCTTGCGCGCAGCCGGCGCGCATTCCCTTCAGATCGAGATCTTGCCGCAACGCCATTAAATTTTGCGCGCAGATCCTACTTCTTCAGGAACTCGCCCGTCTGCAATCGCAGCCAGTGCATGAAGCTGCGAGCCTTTCGGCCGAGCGGCCGATGTTTCGGCCAGGCGACGTAATGCGCGAGCTGGCGTTCGAACGGCGCGTTGAACAGCGGTATCAGCGAGCCATCGTTGATCTCGTTGCGCAGCAGATAGAGCTGGCCCATGGCCACGCCGACGCCCTCGACCGCGGCATGATAGGTCAGCACGGAGCTGGGAAAGCTGATTCCGGCGTCGGTCAGGAGATCCGGACGGTTCACCGCCATCAGCCAGTCCGGCCAGTCGGCGCGGCGGTAGTGGGAGTGCAACAGTTGCACGCGGCGGAGGTCGTCGGGTTCGACCATCCGGTGGGACTTCAACAGCTTCGGGCTGCACATCGGCTGGATCAGGTCCTTGAACAGTAGCTCGCATTCCACGTTCGGCCAGTGGCCCGCGCCGAACTGGATGGCGAGGTCGACCTTGTCCTTCTCGAAATCGATCGGCGCCACCACATTGCTGATGTTCAGCTTGATATGCGGATAGGCGACGTAGAACGAGGGCAGCCGCTGGATCAGCCATTTCGCCGCGAAGGTGGTGTAGACGCGGATCTTCAGCGGCTCGGCGCGGCCCGTCGTCATCAGCCCCGCGGTGGCGTTGGCGATGATCGCGAAGGCCGGCGCGATCTGGCGCTGGAACTGCTCGCCCTCCGAGGTCAGCCGCAGACCCTGCCTGTCGCGCTCGAACAGTCGCACGCCGAGAAAGCTCTCCAGCGTGTTAATCTGCCGGCTGATCGCCGGCTGGGTGACGCGCAGCTCCGCCGCCGCGCGGGTGAAGCTGAGCAGCCGGGCGGCGACGTCGAAAACATGCAGCGGATTGAGCGGCGGCAACATGGCGGTGCACCATTACAAAAGGTCATGACTTGATAACCTTTGTGCAGTTGCCGGTCAAACCGCAGGCTGGGAAACAGGCCATCCCATAACGGCGGCGTTGATCCATGAATTTTGAGCTTTCTGAAGAACAGCAGTCCTTCGCCACCTCAGTGCGACGCTTTGCGGAGGCCAACCTGAAGGACGGCGCGCTGGCCCGCGCGCACGACCCGCAATTCCCCTTCGCGACCGCGAAGCTGCTGGCGAAGCAGGGGTTGCTCGGCATTTCCTTCAGCGAAGAGGATGGCGGCGCCGGCGGCACGCTGTTCGATTCGGTGATCGCGATCGAGCAGGTCGCCGCAGTCTGCCCGCGCAGCGCCGACATCGTGCAGGCCGGCAATTTCGGTCCGATCCGCACCTTCGTCGAATATGCCACGCCGGAGCAGAAGGCGCGCTGGCTGCCCGATCTGCTGGCGGGCAACACCTGCATCAGCCTCGGCATGAGCGAGCCCGACGCTGGCTCCGCGGCAACCGAGCTGAAGACCAGCGCGACCGAGGACGGCGACGGTTACCTGATCAACGGCAGCAAGGTGTTCGGCACCCACAGCCCGGATGCCGCAGTCTATCTGGTTTACGTGCGCTTCGGGCCCGGCGTCGGCGGCATCGGCTCGGTGATCGTGGAGCGCGATACGCCGGGCTTCACGGTCGGCAAGCCGTCGGCCTTCATGAGCGGCGAATCCTGGAGCCAGCTGTATTTCGAGAATTGCCGCATCCCGAAGGAGAATGTCCTGCTCGGCATTGGCGGCTTCAAGAAACAGATCTCCGGCTTCAACGTCGAGCGGCTCGGCAATTCGTCGCGCTCGCTGGCGCTCGGCCGCTACGCCTTTAACCTGGCGCGCGAGCACGCGCTGATCCGCAAGCAGTTCGGCCGGCCGCTGTGCGAATTCCAGGGCCTGCAGTGGAAATTCGCCGACATGGCGCTGAAGCTCGATTCCGCGCAGATGCTGCTGTACCGCGCCGCCAGCATCGAGAGCGGCCTGCCGTCGCCCTACAACACGGCGATCGCGAAACTCGCCTGCAACCAGGCCGGGTTCGACGTCGCCAACGAGGCGGTGCAGATCATGGGCGGGCTCGGCTACAGCCAGGACTCGCTCGCCGAATACTGCATGCGCCGCACCCGCGGCTGGATGATCGCCGGCGGCTCGACCGAAATCCTCAAGAACCGGATTGCCGAAGACGTATTCGAACGCAAGTTCGACCAGCGCGGAAATGCTGCCCGTGCGGGATGACCTGACAAAGCCGACGCTCGGGCAGGCGCTGCTGGCCCCGCGCAGCATCGCGCTGGTCGGCGCGTCCGATGATGTCACCAAGACCTCGTCGCGGCCGCTGCAGTTTCTGCGACGCGCCGGTTACAAGGGCATGGTCTATCCGATCAATCCGCGTCGGCCCACCGTGCTGGGTGAGAAGGCGTGGCCGTCGCTCGCAGCTTTGCCGGAAGTGCCGGATCACGTCTTCATCCTGACGCCGACCGCGGATGCCGTTGCCGCCGCAGAGGAATGCGCGCGGCTCGGCGTTGCCGTGGTCACCATTCTGGCCGCCGGGTTTTCCGAAGGCGGCGCGGAGGGGAAGGAACTGGTCGCACGCCTGCAGGCGCTGTGCGCGACGACGTCGCTCCGCATCCTCGGCCCGTCCAGCCTCGGCGCCATCAATCTGCGCGCCAAGACCATCATCACCGCGAACGCCGCCTTCGCCGAACCGGACCTGCCGAGCGGCAGCATCTTCGTCGCCTCGCATTCCGGCAGTCTGCTCGGCGCGCTGGTGTCGCGCGGCAAGGCGCGCAACATTGGCTTTGCCGGACTGGTCTCGGTCGGTAACGAGATCGATCTCAGCCTCGGTGAAATCTGCTCGGCGACGCTCGATGATCCCGAAGTCACCGGCTACATGCTGTTTCTCGAAAGCATCCGCCACGCCGATGCGCTGCGCACCTTTGCGATCGGCGCGGCCGCGCGCGGCAAGCCGGTGGTCGCCTACAAGCTCGGGCGCTCCGCGGCGGCCGCCGAACTGGCGCTGTCGCACACCGGCGCGCTGGCCGGCGAAGACGACGTCGCCGCTGCCTTCCTCGCCGATTGCGGCATCGCGCGCGTGTTCAATTTCGAAACCCTGCTCGAGACGCTGCCGCTGCTGCAGCGTCTCCCGGCGCGCCCGGCGGGCCCGCGCAGCATGCGCGTCGGCGTCGTCACGACGACCGGGGGCGGCGCCGCGATGGTCGTGGATGAGTTGGGCATCCGCGGCATCGATGTCGTCAAGCTAAGCCATGAGACCTATGATCGGCTGACCGAGGCCGGCGTCGCCGCCGGGCGCGAGCGCATTATCGACCTCACGCTGGCCGGCACGCGCTACGACATCATGAAGGCGGCATTGGAGACCATGCTGGCCGCGCCGGAATTCGATGTGGTGGTGGCCGTGATCGGATCCTCCGCACGCTTCCAGCCGGAGCTTGCGGTGAAGCCGGTGATCGAGAGCGCGTTGTCGCAGAAACCGCTGGTGACCTTCCTGGTGCCGGAGGCGCCTGAGGCGCTGGCGATGCTGACGGCTGCCGGCATCGCTAACTTCCGCACGCCGGAATCCTGCGCCGACGCGATCCAGGCGGCGCTGCAGCGCCGGTCGCCGAGTGCGATGCCCAAACCGCGTGTCGTCGCGGCGAACACCCCGAGGCAGCTCGACGAACTCGCGGCCTACGAACTTCTCGCCAAGCACGGCATGCGGCACGCGCCTGCCGTTGCGATTGCCATCGATGCCACCGCCACCGAATTGCCATTCGCCTATCCGGTGGCTGTCAAACTGCTGTCCGAGGAAATCGCGCACAAGACCGAGGTCGGCGGCGTGGTCCTCAACGTCGCAGATGCCATGCAGCTCGAAGCCGCGATCCGCAAGATCGCAGACAGCGTGCGCGCGCATCGCCCCGATGCCAACGTCTCGCAGGTGCTGGTGCAGCCGATGACCTCCGGCCTCGGCGAAATGCTGCTCGGCTACCGCGTTGATCCCGAGGCCGGGCCGCTGGTGCTGCTCGCCGCCGGCGGCATCTATACCGAGATCTACCGCGACCGCAGCATCCGCTTGGCGCCGGTCACGCTCGACGGCGCGCGGGAGATGATTTCGGAACTCGCGATCACCAGCGTGTTCCAGGGCTTCCGCAACAAGCCGCACGGCGATCTAGAGGCGCTGGCGCAGGCCATCGTGGCGATGTCGCAACTCGCGCTCGATAACGACGTCACCGTGCTGGATGCCGAAATCAATCCGCTCATCATCAATCCGGTGGGCCAGGGCGTCGTCGCGGTCGACGCGCTCGTGGCCCTCGCCGGAACGGAGGAAACATGATCGAAGAACTGCAAACCAGGGTCAATGCCGACGCGATGCTGGTGCAACGCGGCCGGTTCCTGACCACCACCTTCCTGCTCGAGGTCGGCGCGATAGCGTGGCTGATTGCCATCGCGGAAGGCAAGATCGTCTCAGTCACCCGCGGGCCGTTCGTGATGCCGTCGTGGTCGTTCGCGCTGCGCGCCTCCGAGGAGGAGTGGTCGGCGTTCTGGACTGCCAAGCCGCAGCCGGGGCATCACGACCTCATGGCGCTGATCAAGCGCCGCACCCTGAAGGCCGAAGGCAATCTGCAGGTCTTCATGGCCAACCTTCGATACTTCAAGGAAGCGCTGGTGAAACTGCGCGAGACGGGAGCCGCTCGATGACCGTGACCTTCGAGCCGACCATCGGCCGCTATCTGCATCTCGACCTGTTCGGCCGCCAGCATCGCATCTATGTCGAGGAAGCAGGCCACGGCACGCCGCTTTTGTGCCTGCACACCGCCGGGGCCGACGGCCGACAGTATCGCGCGCTGATGAATGATGCGCGTGTCACGGCGAAGCATCGGGTCATTGCCTTCGACATGCCGTGGCACGGCAAGTCGTCGCCGCCGGAAGGCTGGCACAACGAAGAGTACCAGCTCACCTCGGCGCAATATACCACGATGATCCTGGAGATCTCGGCGGCGCTTGAGCTCAACCGGCCGATCGTGATGGGCTGCTCGATCGGCGGCCGCATCGTGTTGCATCTGGCGCTGGAGCACCCCGAAGCCTTCCGCGCGATCATCGGCCTGCAGGCCGGCGCGCATGTCGATCCGTATTACGACCTCAACTTCCTGCACCGCCCCGACGTGCACGGCGGCGAGGTCTGTGCCGCCATCGTCTCCGGCCTGGTCGGCCCCGATGCGTCGGACAAGGAGCGCTGGGAGACGCTGTGGCACTACATGCAGGGCGGCCCCGGCGTGTTCAAGGGCGACCTTTATTTCTACAAGCTCGACGGAGATATCCGCGAGCGCGTCGCGCAGATTGATACCACGAAGTGTCCGCTGTTTCTGCTGTCGGGCGAATATGACTATTCCTGCACGCCGGAAGAGACGCTTGCCGTGGCGAAGTCGGTCAAGGGCAGCCACGTCCAGATCATGCAGGGCCTCGGCCACTTCCCGATGAGCGAGGATCCCGAGAAGTTTCTCGGCTACCTGCTGCCGGTCCTCGACAAGATCAAATGAGCCGGGCGAACCGGTTCAACACGCATCGACACAAAAACAACACTGGGAGCGAAACGTGAAATTGCAGAAATTGCTGGCGACCGTTGCGGTCATGTCATTCATTACCTCGGCGTCGGCCGAGATCTCCAATGGCACCGTCAAGATCGGCGTGCTGACCGACATGTCCGGCCCCTATGCCGACAATGTCGGCGCCGGCTCCGTGCTGGCTGCCAGAATGGCTGTTGAAGACTTCGGCGGCAAGGCCGCGGGTATGCCGGTCGAGCTGGTTTCGGCCGATCACCAGAACAAGGCCGACATCGGTCTCGCGCTAGCGCGGAAGTGGTACGATACCGAAGGCGTCGATACCATCACCGAGGTCGTGTCGTCCGGCGTGGCGCTCGCCGTGCAGCAGCTGTCGCGCGACAAGGACAAGGTGTTTCTGGCCACGGGGCCCGGCACGCCGGATCTGACCGGCAAGGCCTGCTCGCCGGTCGGCATCCACTGGGCCTACGACAATTATGCGCTCGCCAATGTCGCCACCGCGCCGCTGGTGCAGAAGGGCCTGAAGTCCTGGTACTTCCTGACCGCGGACTATTCGTTCGGCCAGGCGCTGGAAGCCGAAGCCGCCAAGGTGGTCACGGCCAATGGTGGCACCGTGCTCGGCTCCGCCAAGCACCCGCTGAATTCGTCGGACTTCTCGTCGTTCCTTCTGCAGGCGCAGGCCTCCAAGGCGCAGGTTATCGGCCTCGCCAATGCCGGCTCCGACATGATGACCGCGATGAAGCAGGCCAACGAGTTTGGCATCACGGCGGGCGGCCAGAGCATCGCGGCACTGCTGGTCAACCTGCCGGACATTCATGCGCTCGGCCTCGCCAGCGCCAAGGGCCTTATCTTCGCCGACAGCTTCTATTGGGACGCCAATGACAAGACCCGCGAATGGAGCAAGCGCTTCATGGCCCGGTTCGGCGGCAAGGCGCCGGGCAGCCTGCAGGCCGCCGTCTACGGCGCGGTCACGCACTATCTGAAGGCGGTCGATGCCAGCAAGAGCGATGCCGGATCGGTCGTCGTGCCGGAAATGAAGAAGACGCCGATCAACGACTTCTACACCACCAACGCCTCGATCCGCGAAGACGGCCGGGTGATCCGCGACATGTACCTGCTGCAGGTCAAGGAGCCCTCCGAGTCCAAATATCCGTGGGACTACTACAAGACCCTCGCCACCGTTCCCGGCGACAAGGCGTTCCGTCCCATCAAGGACGGCAACTGCCCGCTGGTCAGCGTGGCCAAATAAGAGCCGGCATACGAAGCGACCTTCCAACTCGGGCACGGCATTCGCCGTGCCCGTTTCTTTCTGGAGACGAAGATGGCCGATTATCCTGCGCTGAAGCTGCTGATCGACGGCCGATGGTGCGACGGCGCCGGTCGCGCCACCGAGCCTGTGCTCAATCCATCGACCGGCGCCGTGCTCGGAGAATTGCCGCATGTCACCGGCGCTGATCTCGACCTTGCGCTGGCATCGTCGGCGCGCGGCCACGAGGTCTGGCGCAAGACCTCGCCGGTCGAGCGGGGCCGAATCCTGCAGCGCGCCGCGGCGCTGCTGCTGGAGCGCGCCGAAAATATTGCGAGCCTGATCACGCTCGAACTCGGCAAGCCGATCGCGGAATCGCGCGTCGAGGTCGAGACGGCGGCGGCGATCTTCAACTGGAATGCAGAGGAGGGCCGCCGCGCCTATGGCCGCGTGATCCCGTCGCGCAGCTCGAACATCCGGCAGATCGCGGTTCGCGAACCGCTCGGTCCGATCGCAGCCTTCGCGCCGTGGAACGCGCCGGCGATCACGCCCGCTCGAAAGATCTCCAGCGCGCTGGCCGCCGGCTGCTCCGTCATCATCAAGCCGTCGGAAGAAACTCCGGCAACGACGCTGGCGATCGCCGGCGCCTTGCAGGAGGCTGGCCTACCGGAGGGCGCGCTCAACGTCGTGTTCGGCGATCCCGCGATGATCTCCGCGAGACTGGTCGGCTCCAGCATCGTTCGCGGCATCTCCGTCACCGGCTCGACGCAGATCGGCAAGCAACTCGGCGCGCTGGCCGTGCAGACCATGAAGCGTATGACGCTCGAACTCGGCGGCCACGCGCCGGTGGTGATCTTCGGCGATGTCGATCCGGAGGCGGCGGCCTTGTCGGCCGTAGCCGCCAAGTTTCGCAATTCCGGGCAGGTCTGCACCTCGCCGACGCGGTTCTTCGTGCACGAGTCAATCCACGATCGCTTCGCAGCCAGTTTGTCGGAGCTGGCAGACAAGATCACCGTGGGCGACGGCTTTGCAGCAACGACAAAGATGGGCCCGCTCGCCAATGCGCGGCGCGTCGAATCGATGGAGCGGTTTGTGGACGATGCGCGCGCGCGTTCCATTGCCGTGACCGCCGGCGGCGAGCGCTGCGGCAATCAGGGCTTCTTTTATCGGCCGACGGTGCTGACGAATGTCGACGATGATTGCATGGCCTCGAACGTCGAGCCGTTCGGCCCGCTGGCGGTCACGGCGCCGTTCCGGACCGTCGAGGACGCGATCCGACTGTCGAACCGGCTGCCCTTCGGTCTGGCGTCCTACGTCATGACCAATGACATGCGGAATTCGTCCGTCATGGCCGAGGTGATCCAGAGCGGCAACGTCATCATCAACCACTGGCAGGCCTCGCTGCCCGAAACGCCGTTCGGCGGCTACAAGGACAGCGGCGTGGGTTCGGAGGGCGGTGTCGAAGGCCTGCAGGAATTCCAGACGACCAAATATGTCAGCCAGTTTTCCGGCTAATCGGCGTCGCTGTTCCGTTTCTGCATCTCCTCCAGCAGCGCCGCCACCAGCCCCTTCTGCTCCGCCGGCAGCCCGCGATCCTTCGCCGCCTGTTCGAGCGCGAAGGTCGCCTCTGTGTGAATGCGGAAATGGCCGGCGTTCTGCTCGACGCCGCCCGGGGCGTCGCCGAACACCACCTGCTGGCAGCGCGGCAGCGATTTCGAGGTGAAGGCGCGGCAGGATAGCGGGCGCACCTCGTAGACCGTGCAGCGATCGTCGTTGCCAAGTAGCGCGCAGCGCAGCCGTAGCCGGCTGGGTTCCGGCGCGTCGCGCAGGGCGGCGGCGGCCTCCGCCAGCCGTGCCAGCAGCGCGGCGCGCGCGGCCGGCGGGAAGGTCGCGGCAATATGGTCGGCGATCAGCGCGGCGCTGCCGGGCGGCAGCTGGACGTAGAGGTGGCAGCACGGGCTGCAGCCGCTGGCGCAAGCCATGGCCGGCTGGTTGGAGATATGGTCGCGGAAGCTTGATGCGGCGGCCTCGGCGATCGCGGTCGCGTCGCGCGCGGCCTCGGCCATGGTGCCGGATTGGGCCAGCGTTTCCCGAAGCGTCGCCGCCAGCCCGGAGAAAATCCCCTCATAGCGCCCGGCGAGCGAGCGCATCAAATTGCCGACGTCTTCGATCTCCGCCGCGACATGGCGGCTTGCCTGCTGCGAATCCATGCGATGCGTCCGGTTGCGAACCCGCAATAGGCTGGCCGGGCCCGTTCGTCACGGACTATCTGCGCTCACGCCCGCGGCTTGGCCCGCCCAGCGCCAGCACCGACACACCGACGATCCGGGCGATGATCCCCGCGACATCATGGAGATCGCAGGCGCCGTCGGACATCTTGGCCAGCCGCTCGCTGTCGCGGATGGTCTGGTGCGCCATCGCCAGCGCGAAATGGATGCCCCAGTAGATGTCGGCGTCCTCATGGTCGGGCAGGGTGCGGCGCATCGCCGCCGCAAAACGCCGGAGGTGATCGACCTCACGGTTCTTGATCTTGCGGATCGGCGGAACCGCCTCGATCGAGGCGCGGATCATGAAGCGCGCGGCGTCCGAACGCTGCTTCTCCGGGCCGAGGCAGCCGCGCAGCGTTGGGCCGACCAGAGCGGTGAAGATCGCCGCAAGCTCGGCGCGGCCCTTCCCCGCTTCCTCCGCAGCCTTCAGCTCGTTGAGCCGCTCGCGGTTGGTGACCAGACCGCGGGACACGAACAGTTCGGCGATCAGTTCGTCCTTCGAGCCGAAATGATAGTTCACCGCGGCAAGGTTGACGGACGCCGCGGCGACGATGTCACGCATCGTCACATCCGCGAAGCCGCGGGCGGCATAAAGTTGCTCAGCCGCGGAAAGGATCGCCGTTCTTGTGTGGTCTGCCGCCATGAGTGGGCCCTATGCGCCGGGCGCGGGACGGGGAGATTGCAATTCAAACGCTTGTATGAAACTATCGTTTGACCAGCCGCGAATGTCAATTGCCTGCGGGCAGCTGGAAGCGTCGCGGTCATGTCAGTGTCGGTCCTGCTCGCAACTGCAATAACAACAAAAACGCTTGCGGACCTTCACCGACCGGACAACAGTGCCGCCAAATTCGTTCGAAAAAAGATGAGGAACGCCCCATGGATTTCAATCTCTCGAATCGCCAGCGCGAATGGCTCGATCGTGTTTCCTCGTTCATGGACAAGCACGTGCGCCCGGCCGTGCCGGTCTACAAGCAGCAGGACGCCGAAGGCGAGCGCTGGAAGGTGATCCCGATCGTCGAGGAGCTGAAGGCCAAGGCGAAGGCCGAGGGGCTGTGGAACATGTTCATGCCGCCATCGTCGCATGAGGACGAGGAATTCCACGGCGCGGGACTGAGCAATCTGGAATACGCGCTGCTCGCCGAACAGATGGGCCACATCGGCTGGGCCTCCGAAGTGTTCAACTGTTCCGCGCCGGACACCGGCAACATGGAAGTGTTTATGCGCTACGGCTCGAAAGAGCATAAGCAGAAGTGGCTGAAGCCGTTGATGAACGGTGAGATCCGCTCGGCCTTCCTGATGACCGAGCCGGACGTGGCGTCGTCGGACGCGACCAACATTGAAACCTCGATCGTCCGCGACGGCGACGAATACGTCATCAACGGCACCAAGTGGTGGTCGTCGGGCATGGGCGATCCGCGCTGCAAGATCATGATCGTGATGGGCAAGACCGATCCGTCGGCGCCGAAGCATCAGGCGCAGTCGCAGATTCTGGTGCCGGTCGATACCAAGGGCGTGACCATCGAGAAGATGCTGCCGGTGTTCGGCTTCGACGACGCACCGCATGGCCATGCGCGGGTCAAACTGGACAATGTCCGTGTGCCCGTTAGCAACATCCTGCTCGGCGAAGGCCGCGGCTTCGAGATCGCGCAGGGCCGCCTCGGCCCCGGCCGCATCCATCACTGCATGCGGACCATCGGCAAGGCCGAGGAGGCGCTGGAGAAAATGGTCAAGCGGCTGTCGTCGCGCACCGCGTTCGGCCGCAAGATCATCGAATTCTCGGTCTGGGAGCAGCGCATCGCGGAAGCCCGCACCGACATCGAGATGAACCGCCTGCTGTGCCTGAAGGCCGCCGACATGATGGACAAGGTCGGCAACAAGACCGCGCAGCTCGAGATCGCGATGATCAAGGTGTCCGGCCCGAATATGGCGCTGAAGATCATCGACAACGCGATCCAGGCCTATGGTGCCGCCGGCGTCTCCGACGATGCCGGGCTCGCCCGCGACTACGCCTCGATGCGCACCATGCGGCTTGCAGACGGTCCGGACGAAGTCCACAACCGCGCCATTGCGCGGCTCGAGCTGCGCAAATATGCCAATGCGCCGGACGTCTCGGTCGAGACCATGGCCGGCCGGCACTGACGGGGGTTCGGCGTGACTGAAAACGTGCGCAACGACGACGATTATTCCGGCACCAAGCCGGTCGAGGAGCGGCATCGCATCGATGAGCTGCGCCTCGACGGCTTCCTGCAGGAACACGTCGAGGGTTACCAGGGTCCGCTGACCGTCCTGCAATTCAAGGGCGGTCAGTCGAACCCGACCTACCGGCTGAACACGCCGGGTCGCTCCTACGTCATGCGTCGCAAGCCGTTCGGCAAGCTGCTGCCGTCCGCCCACGCCGTCGATCGCGAGTTCAAGGTGATCGCAGCATTGGGCAAGCAGGGCTTTCCGGTGGCCAAGGCTTACGCGCTGTGCATGGATGACGGCGTGATCGGCTCGGCGTTCTACGTAATGTCGATGGAAGACGGTCGCATCTTCTGGGATCCGGCGCTGCCGCAATTGCCCAAGGAAGAACGCCGGCCGATCTTCACCGACAAGATCGAGACACTGGCGAAGCTGCATATGTACGAGCCTGACCAGATCGGGCTCGGCGACTACGGCAAGCCCGGCAACTACTTTGCAAGGCAGGTCGATCGCTGGACGAAGCAGTACAAGGCGTCCGAGACGCAGTCGATCCCGGAGATGGACCGGCTGATGGAATGGCTGCCGACCTCGGTGCCGCAGCAGGAGCGGGTGTCGGTGGTGCATGGCGACTACCGCATCGACAACATGGTGTTCCATGCCACGCAGCCGAAGGTGCAGGCGGTCTTGGACTGGGAGCTGTCGACGCTGGGCGATCCGATGGCCGACTTCACCTATCTTCTGATGCAGTGGACCATGCCCGGCCTCGCCGGCCTCGATCTCAAGGAGCTCAACATCCCGACGATGGAAGAGGCTGCCGAGATCTATTGCCGCGCGACCGGTCGCTCCAGCGTGCCGGACCTGAACTGGTACTACTCCTACAACCTGTTCCGTCTCGCGGGCATTCTGCAGGGGATCGCCGGCCGCATCCGCGATGGCACCGCGTCCTCGGCCAAGGCGATGGAATCGGTCAAGCGCACCGTGCCGCTCGCCAAGGCGTCGTGGGACTACGCGCAGAAGGCCGGCGCGAAATAATAACAAGTTGAATGCAGGGTGGGCAAGGCGCAAGGGCGCCTTTGCCCACCCTGCAGCCGCTGCCGGCGACGACCTGGAAACATCTTGGCTCTTTCTCCCAACATCCGCGGCGCCGTGCTGATGACGGCGGCAATGGCCGGCTTCAGTCTCAATGACGCGCTGACCAAATTTCTCTCGCTGCAGATGAATTTCGGCCAGGTCATGCTGCTCCGCGGGGTGTTCGCCTGTGCGCTGATCGGCGCGCTCGCCTATCATCAGGGCGCGCTGCGGCCGTGGCGCATCCTGCTCAAGCGATCCGTCGCGTTGCGGGTGTTCGGCGAGATCGGCGGCACCACCACGTTCCTGGCCTCGATCACGCATCTGCCGCTCGCCAATACGTCGGCGATCTTCCAGTCGCTGCCGCTGGCGATCACGATGGGCGCCGCCTTGTTCTTCGGCGAACGGGTCGGCTGGCGGCGCTGGATGGCGATCGCGGCGGGCTTTGTCGGCGTACTCATCATCGTGCGGCCGGGCGTCGAGGGCTTCAACCAGTTTTCGGTTCTGGCGCTGGTCTCGGTGGCGTTCTGCTCGGTGCGTGATCTCGCCACCAAGCGCATCCCGGCGGAAATACCCGCTCTGTTCGTGACCTTCCTCACCACTTTGGTGGTGACCACCGTCGGTGGCATCCTCGTGGTCCCGCTCGGCGGCTGGTCGCCGCCGTCGTCGTCCGCACTGGGCCTGCTGGTGCTCGCTGCGGTGCTGGTGCTGATCGGCTACCAGTGCGTGATCCTCGCGCTGCGCGCCGGCGACATTTCCGCGGTGGCGCCGTTTCGCTACTTCCAGCTGCTATGGGCGATGCTGCTCGGCTATCTCGTATTCGGCGACGTGCCGGACGCCATGATGATCCTCGGTGCGTCGGTCATCGTCTTGTCCGGCCTCTACGCCTTCCACCGCGAACACGTCCGCAACCGGCTGCAGGCGACCAACGCCGCCGCGCTGCCGCCTGACGGGCTTTAGCCGCTTCCCGCAACGGGTGGATGCCGCATGCGATTCAGGCACTAAATGACGTTGCCTGTTGCTTGACCTTCACTGCCGTGCGGTTAAGAGAGCGTGTTGCGCCGCACACTTTTGCGGCTGTTTCTGACCCGCCCGGAATTCGCCTTGCCGCTCTCTCCCAATCTGCGCGGAAGCCTGCTGATGGCGATCGCATGGCCGGCTTCAGCGTCAATGATGCCGTCGCCAAATATCTCACCACGCAGATGAATTTCGGCCAGGTGATGCTGCTGCGCGGGTTGTTCGCCTGCATCCTGATCGGCGCCCTGGCCACGCACCGGGGCGCGCTGCGCCCGCTGCGAACGCTGTTCGTGCCCGCCGTGACGCTGCGGGTTTGCGGCGAGATCGGCGGCTCGGGCCTGTTCCTCGCGGCGATTTCCTATCTGCCGTTGGGAAACGTCACCGCGATCGTGCAGTCGCTGCCGCTGGCGATGACGCTCGGCGCCGTGCTGCTGCTCGGCGAGCCGGTGGGCTGGCGCCGCTGGTTGGCGATCGCCGCGGGCTTTATCGGTGTGCTGATCATCGTGCGGCCGGGCGCAGATGGCTTCAACCTGTACAGTCTGCTGGCGGTGGTTTCAGTGGCGTTCTATGTCATGCGCGAGCTCGTCACCAAGCGCATCCCGCCGGAAATTCCGACGCTGTTCATCATCTTTCTGACCACCATCGCGGTGACCGCGGCCGGCGCCGTTCTGGTGTTCCCGCTCGGCGGCTGGCGTGAACCGTCGCTTGCGTCGACGGCTCTCTTGGCGCTGGCGGCCGTGACGACGCTGATCGGCTATCAATGCGCGATCCTGGCGCTGCGCGCCGGCGAGATCTCCGCCGTGGCGCCGTTCCGCTACTCGCAGATGCTGTATGCGATGCTGTTCGGCTATCTCGTCTTTGCCGAAGTGCCGGACAACGCGATGCTGATCGGTTCCACGATCATCGTGCTGTCCGGCATCTACGCCTTCCACCGCGAGCGCATCCGCAACCGCCTGCTGGCCACGACGGCCGCGGCGACGGATGCGGTGTAACTTAATCTGACTCGACGGCGGTGATGGCCTCCCTCCCCCTTGCGGGGAGGGTCGGCCGAACGACGTCGATGCGACAGCATCGGCGGAAGTGGAGGCCGGGGTGGGGGTGCCACAGGCGAAGGAGTTTGTGGCTACCCCCACCCGACCGCGCTTCGCGCGGCCACCCTCCCCGCAAGGGGGAGGGAGAAGAAAGCACGAGCTAAATCGGTTTCCCCGAATACGGCATCGACGCCGTCAGCCCGCCGGTCTCAGCGAATTCTATGACGGATTGTAACGACCTGTTTTGTTTGTTGACCGCAATGCCTGCTACGGACGGTGGTGCTTTACTGCAATCTAAAATAGAAAATTGATGGGCTAAAGAACGCGACGATGCGGGCACGGGGAGCGCGACTACATGCGTGATTCAATCTCGTCCGATGAGCAATCGCCGCGATATTTCGGCTGGCGCATCGTCGCCGCCTTGTTCCTGGTCGAACTGTCCATCTTCGGTTTCGGCCTATACGGTCACGGGATCTACGTCACCGAATTGCGCCGCCTCAACGATTGGCCGACCGGGCTGATCGCGAGCGGCACGACGCTCTCCCTGGTGCTGGGCTCGCTGCTGTCGATGTTCGTCAGCGATCTGCTGCGATGGCTGGGGCCGCGCTCGTTGGTCCTGGCCGGTGTCGCCGCGCTCGCAACCGGCTTGGCGCTACTTGGATCGGCGACTTCGGTCCTTCAGCTATATATCGGCTTCTCGGTGCTGGCATTGGCCTGGGTCGGTCTGGGAGCCGTCACGGCCGCTGCTATTGTCGGCGCATGGTTCGACCGCAAGCGCGGCCTTGCGATCAGTCTGACCTATTCGGGCGCGACTTGCAGCGGCATCGTGCTTGCGCCGGGGCTGGTACTGCTGGTTGGATCGATCGGATTTCAGCAAGCGCTCTGGCTGGCGGCCGCTGCAACGCTGATCGTGCTGATACCTGTCGTGGCGACCATCGTTCGGTTTCCGCGAGCGGCAGAACGGCTGGTGGCAAGTACTAACCCGACATCGGCGACGTTGTCGCGCTGGAGCCTGCTGCAGGACGCGGCCTTCTGGTCGCTGACCGCACCTTTTGCATTGGCGCTGTTCGTGCAGGTCGCTTTCATCGTGCATCAGATCGCCATCCTGATTCCATCGATCGGGTTTCAACGCGCAGGCGTCGCGGTGTCGCTGACCACGGCGATGTCGCTCGCCGGGCGAATTGGCCTCGGTCTATTCGCCGATCGGATCGACCCGCGGCGCGTCGCCGTGTTGTCGATATTGAGCCAGTCCGCCGCGCTGGCGGTGATCGGACAATCCAGCGACGACAGCGCGCTGCTGGTTGCCTGCGCCGTGTTCGGCTTCTCGATCGGCAACCTGATCACGCTGCCGGCGCTGATCGTCCAACGCGAGTTTGCGCCGGGCGCGTTCAGTGTCGTGCTGGGCCTGTCGATGGGCGTCGCCGGCGTCATTAACGCCTGCGGGCCCGCGGCGATGGGCCTGTTGCGCGACCTGAGCGGCGGCTACACCACGCCGATCTTCATCGGCGTCGTTATCCAGGTCGCCTCGGCGCTCGGACTTTTGCTGAAACCCGCGATCGTCAGGCGCATGGCCTGACGGCTCGCCGGAGCCGTCAGATCGGTTTCCCCGAATACGGCATCGACGCCGTCAGCCCGCCATCGACCGGGATTGCCTGGCCGTTGACGTAGGAGGCGTCGTCACTCGCCAGGAACAATCCCATCGCGGCGAGTTCATGCGGCTGGCCGGCGCGCTTCAACGGATTGAGCTGGCCGATCTTGCTCTCGGTGCCGCGGTCTTTCGCATTGTCGAAAATCGGCCTGGTCATGCCGGTTTCGATCAGTCCGGGGCACACCGCATTAATCCGTACGCCGGTGCCGGACAGCGAATAAGCGGTGGTCTGCACCAGGCTGATCACGCCGGCCTTGCTCGCGGCATAGGGGTGTCCCGACGCGCCGGACTTCAGGCCCGCGACGGAGGCGGTGCAGACGATCGAGCCGTAGTGCTGCGCCACCATATGCGGCATCGCATATTTGATCGCGAGGAACGGCCCGATCAGATTGATGCGCAGGATCTCCTGCCACTGCTCCACGGTCTGGTCCGCCAGCGGCACCAGCCCGCCGGAGATGCCGGCGTTGGCCCAGATCGCGTCCAGCCTTCCATAGGTGGAAACCGCCTTGGCGATGAAGGCCTGCACGTCGCTCTCGGAACCGGCGTCGGCCGTCACGGCTTCGATGGTGCCGCCGGCATCGCGGACCAGCGTCGCGGTCTCCTGCACAGAGTCGCTGCGATCGACCACGATCAGTCTCGCGCCTTCTTTGGCGAACAAGAGCGCTGCGGCGCGGCCGATGCCACTGCCGGCGCCGGTGATCACGACGGATTTGCCTTCGAGGCGGCCCATGGGTTGCTCCCTGTGTTGTTCTTGTCGGCGTGCCGCCGCGTGGAATTCGCAATTCGCATGCATCTTGAAGAGGCTTGAGACGTTGCGCGCACTGACGTACAGCGGTTGAAACAGTATTGAAGAGGGATTGCGATGTCCAACGCCGAGAAGCCATTCGTCGCGCAGCACAGCGTTCCCCAAGGCGTCGTCGCGACCAGGTGGTGGTGGGTGCGCCATGCGCCGGTGCGCAGCGACGGCGGCAACATCTACGGCCAGAAGGACATGGACTGCGATTGCAGCGATCGCGTTGTCTTCAATGCAGTGAGCCGCATCCTGCCGCGCCAGGCGGCGTGGTTTGCCAGCAATTTGAAACGCACGCACCAGACCGCGGATGCGATCTGGGCCGCCGGGTTTCCTAAGCCGGATACCATGCTGCAGGAGCCGGATCTGGCCGAACAGCATCTCGGCGACTGGCAGGGCATGAACCGCGCGGCGTTCTTCGCCAGCCGTCCGATCGCGGTCGGCAGCTACTGGTTCGCGCCGATCGATGAGCCGTCGCCGAACGGCGAGAGTTTCATGGATCTGTACACCCGCGTGCGTCGCGCCATCGAGCGCATCAATATCAGCCATGCCGGGCAGGACATCGTCGCAGTCGCGCATGGCGGCACCATCAAGGCCGCGATCGGCCTGGCGCTCAACGACCAGCCGGACCGCGGCCTCGCCTTCACCATCGACAATTGCTCGGTGACGCGGCTCGACCATCTTGCCAGCGACGGCCATGCCGGCTGGCGGATTCCGATGGTCAACCAGCAGCCGTGGATCGCGGACGCCTCGCACGCTGCGATGCATCAGCCGGCCGGGCCGGAAGTGGTGCCGACCAAGCTGGCGTGATACCGGCGGCGCTACTCCACCGCCGCGTAGACCAGGCCGCGGATCAGCGTGCGGAAATATTCGCGCTGGCCCGGGCCCTGCGACATGAACACGGCGAACAGGTCCTCGACAGGATCAATCCAGAAGAACGTGCCGGCCACGCCGCTCCAGAAGAACTGGCCCTTCGATCCCGCGAACGGCGCCAGGCCTTCGTCGGTGCGTACTGCAAAGCCGAGGCCGAAGCCATGGCCGGGCGGCAGCAGCGGGCTGTCGGCCTTGACGCCCGCGGCGAGATGGTTCGATGCCATGAAGGCCAGTGTCTTGCGGCCGATCAGGCGGGTGCCGTCCAGCGTGCCGCCATTGAGCAGCATCTGGCAGAACCGCGCATAGTCCATCGTCGTCGAGACCAGCCCGCCGCCGCCGGATTCCATCTTGGGAATCTCCAGCGGATCGAACAGCGCGACCTTGTCGCCGGTCCAGGGATCCTTATCGAATGGCTGGGCCAGCCGTCCGGCATGCTCTGCCGCGGCGTGAAAGCCGGTCTCGGCCATCTGCAGCGGCGCGAGGATGCGTTCGGTCAGGAACGCGCCCAGCGTCTGGCCGGCGACGACCTCGACGACGCGGCCAAGAATGTCGGTGGAGCGGCTGTAATTCCATTCCGCTCCGGGCTGGCAGATCAGCGGCAGGCCGGCGACGATTGCGGCGTGTTCGGCGTTGGTGAGGCTGCGGTCGCGCAGCCGCGACTTCTGGTACATCCGCTGCACCATGCCGTTGCCGGTGATCTCATAGGTCAGGCCGGAGGTGTGCCGCAGCAGGTCCTGGATGGTGATCGGGCGCTGCAGCAGCGCCAGTTCCAGCTGGCCGTGGCACTCGACCCCGACGCGGGTATCGGCGAACTCCGGGATGAATTTCGCCAGGGGATCGCTGAGCAGCAGATGGCCATCCTCGACCAGCATGAGGATGCCCAGCGAGACGATCGGCTTGGTCATCGAGAAGATCCGGAACAGGCTGTCCCGGGCCATCGGCGTGTCCGCCTCCGGCGCCTGCCGGCCAAAGCTCTCGAAATAGCCGACCTTTCCGCGGCGGCCGACCAGCATGGTGACGCCGGGCGCGGTTCCCTTGTCGATCTCGCGGCGGAAGGCGTCCGACATGGCGTCCAGGCGGGCAGGGGACAGGCCGATCGTCTGCGGGGCGGCCATCGGCAGTGCCGGCGTCCGCGGGGCAGGGGTCTGCGCAGGGGCCTGGCGCGCACTTTGAACTGTCATGTTTCGTCTCCCGTTCCCCGGTGATTGATCTTGTCCTTGGCCGGCCTACATAGGGGGCTTCACCGGCATGCTCGGGCGAGAATGGCAGCCAAGTTCGCACTTGAACAGGGCCGTTTTCCCTTGTAACCAGCCGCCGGTTCGGTGCTGCGCACGGGCGCGGCGTAACTAAGGTGGATCATGGCCAAGGCAAAATTCGAACGTAACAAGCCGCATTGCAACATCGGCACCATCGGTCACGTCGACCACGGCAAGACCTCGCTGACCGCGGCGATCACCAAGGTGCTCGCTGAGTCCGGTGGCGCGACGTTCACGGCGTATGACCAGATCGACAAGGCGCCGGAAGAAAAGGCCCGCGGCATCACGATCTCGACCGCCCACGTCGAGTACGAGACCGCCAACCGCCACTATGCGCACGTCGATTGCCCCGGCCATGCCGACTATGTGAAGAACATGATCACCGGTGCGGCTCAGATGGACGGCGGCATTCTCGTCGTCTCCGCCGCCGACGGCCCGATGCCGCAGACCCGCGAGCACATCCTGCTGGCCCGCCAGGTCGGCGTGCCCGCGCTGGTCGTGTTCCTCAACAAGTGCGACATGGTCGACGATCCGGAACTGCTCGAACTGGTGGAAATGGAAGTTCGCGAACTTCTCTCCAAGTACGACTTCCCGGGCGACGACATTCCGATCATTAAGGGTTCGGCGCTCGCCGCTCTCGAGAACTCGGACCAGAAGCTCGGTCATGACGCAATCCTCGAGCTGATGAAGGCGGTTGACGCCTACATCCCGCAGCCGGAACGCCCGATCGACCAGCCGTTCCTGATGCCGGTCGAAGACGTGTTCTCGATCTCGGGCCGTGGCACCGTCGTCACCGGCCGCGTCGAGCGCGGCATCGTCAAGGTCGGCGAGGAAATCGAAATCGTCGGTATCCGCGACACCCAGAAGACGATTTGCACCGGCGTGGAAATGTTCCGCAAGCTGCTCGACCAGGGTCAGGCCGGCGACAATATCGGCGCGCTGCTGCGCGGCACCAAGCGTGAGGAAGTCGAGCGCGGCCAGGTGCTGTGCAAGCCGGGTTCGGTGAAGCCGCACACCAAGTTCAAGGCCGAGGCCTACATCCTGACCAAGGAAGAGGGCGGTCGCCACACCCCGTTCTTCACCAACTACCGTCCGCAGTTCTACTTCCGCACCACCGACGTGACCGGTGTGGTCCATCTGCCGGAAGGTACCGAAATGGTGATGCCGGGCGACAACATCGCGATGGAAGTGCACCTGATCGTGCCGATCGCGATGGAAGAGAAGCTGCGCTTCGCCATCCGTGAAGGCGGTCGCACGGTTGGAGCCGGAGTGGTCGCGTCGATCATTGAATGATCGACGGACACTCCGAAAGCTCCAACCGAATTAAAGATTCCCAAGTGCGGCCTACCGCACTTGGCTGCGGTGCAGGCGTGGTGGCGTCGATCATCGAATAAGACGATTACCGGATGGCGGGCGACGAATCGGGCAGATGCCCTGGTTCGTCGCCCGCCATTTGCGTTTTGGCCGCCTTGCCTCTTGCAAATCAGGCGCGGTCTATGCTTCAAACGGCGCGAAACGGCAGCGATGCCGTTTGCTTAGGGGTGTAGCTCAGTTGGTAGAGTACCGGTCTCCAAAACCGGTTGTCGTAGGTTCGAGCCCTACCGCCCCTGCCAGTCATCTCATTGATAAAGCTAAATAATCTTGGTCTGCAAATGTTCTTCCGTGTGGCGTTGCTACCGGAATGCTACCCAATCGGGTTCTTTCTGCCGCTTTTCGCCAGTTTGAACGCATCGTCCACCCTCGACGCGGCATCTTCCTGCATGCCGGGGATGACATGCGAATACAGATCCAGCGTGATCCCGATGTTGCTGTGGCCCAGCCGCTCGCTGGCGACCTTGGGATGGACGCCGGACTGGAGCAGGTGCGTCGCATGTGCGTGCCGCAGATCATGGAACCGGCGCCGAATCACCTCACTGCCAGAGATGAGCTTGACCCATGCCTGGGTGATGGCGCGCGGCTTGAGCGCGGACCCGTCAGCCTGGGCGCAGACGAAGCTGGCGTCAGTTAGCTTTTCCCCCAACTTCAGGAGGCCTTCGCCTTGCCGGACGCGGTGGGCCTTCAGTTCGTCTACCACGGTGCCAGAGAGCGCTAGGGTGCGCCCGGCGCCGCTCTTAGGGACTTTGTACCGGACGCCGGCCTTAGTCTGCTCGGCGCTCTCGGCAACCGATATCTGTCCGGCGACAAGATCCACGTTCCTCCACCGAAGGGCGGCAATCTCGCCGCGTCGCATGCCGCATAGGACGGCCAGCAGCGCCGGCACGAACATGTCAGTGCCCTTCATGGCCTCGATCACGTCAACCGTTTCAGGGAGCCCATAGGTCAGCATGGGCTTCTTTTCGACCTTGGGCGGGTCCACCGCGTCCGCCGGGTTCCGGGAGAGGATTTCCCAGCGAACCGCCTGCGATAGCGCCTGCTTCAAGATCCTATGCATATGGTGGACGGTGCGAGGGGACAGTCCGCCCGATCCGTCCCGGCGGCCTTCGGCTAGCGCCTTGGTGTATGCCGCAGAGATCGCAGCCGGCCGGAGCGCGGATAGAACTGTGCCGCCGATCAGCGGGACGATGTTTTTCTTGGCAATCTCCTCGTACCGCTCGTGGGTCCGGGGCGAAACCCGGGCCTTTATGTCGTCAATCCAGCGATCGAGGAACTGAGCGACGGTGGTTTTGCTGGGCTCCAGATAGTTGCCGCCCTTCAGCTCGGAAATCAGGCGGGCACATTCGACCTGGGCCTGCCGTTTGGTGCCGGCGAAACTGTGCCACTTGCGCTTGCGCTGGCCGGTGGCGGCGTCGCGCTGATCGAGGATGATTGCCCAGTGGCCGGGCGAGCGTTCGCGAATAGAGCCCTTCATTTTTCTTCCCCTCCAAGTTTGTGCAGATCGGCAAGTGAATATCGTGGGCGAGAGCGCTCGGCGTCTTCCTTGGCCCGCAAATCGTCAACGTAAGCCAAGGTTTTGGCAACGGCGGTATCGGTCGCGCGTTTCACAACAAAGTCGATGAAGAACGATTGGCCGAGCCGCCACTCAATCTCTTCACTCATCGAGCGTCCGCTCGCTGCTGCCGCAGCCGACATATGTTCGTGAAGTTCGTCGGTGCCACGAAAGGTGAAATTGCGACGCTTCTTGTCGGCTGCCGGGACAGCCGGCCGGCCTCGTGGACGTTTTTCTTTGTCTGCCATCCTACCTAATCCATTTCTGTACTATAAAGCACTAAATATCACGTGCTTTAAACCTTGACAAGGGGCACTCAAGGCCTATTTTAAATTATCGCACTGATTTGTGCGTGCTTTAAATAGACCGGAGGCCACGAAGATGAATCAGGAACTGTCTCAGTTACTTTCCAGCCCCACCGCCGACGTACCCGACGTAGGTCGTATTTGTTTTGGATTGAGTAGGAACGGCAGCTACGACGCTGCGAAGCGAGGAGACTTTCCGACCATTAAGGTAGGCCGGTTGCTCAAAGTGCCGACCGCCGCACTGCGTCGGCAACTCGGCATGGAGGCAGCATGAAAAAGGCCCGCTTTGAGGGCGAGCCGATTTCGAATGATGTCTGCCAGGACAATTCGGAACATAGCGCAGCCACCCGCGAATATCAAGTATCCAGAATTACCCGCCGCTGCGCCATCAGCGCTGCGATGGCTGCCATTATTGCCCCTCTGGTCTTTGGGGAGGGCCGCGCATGAGCGATCGAACAGAATACATGCTGTCCGCGCTTCGCGTCGGGAGCATCCGCGCCAAACTCTTCGAGACAGAGATCAACTCAATTGGCGTTGCCCTGAAAGCCGGGCTCATCAGCGCCGAAGACGCTGCTGCATGGATAACTGAGATCGGCGCTGCCGGCCTTGTCGCACTCAAGCCGGAGGGCTAGTCCTAATGTCGATAATCTTTGAAGCAAACGGAATGACGGTGTTGCTGCCGGAGACGGTGTCGATTTCAAATTCAGCCGATAAGACGCGAGAATTTATCAAAAAAAATCCGGCTGTCCGCTCGCAGTATCTTTTTCCACTCTTTGACGCCGTGGCTACGTTCGCCGTTTCTTTGGCGCTCGTTCCGCAAGGTTGCGAGACGTTTGAGCTACCCCGCAATCCGTGGATTGTCTACATCGGCGACGATATGCATTTTGCATGGGGTCCGCAAGCTTTCGGCGCGGCAGCGTTGGATGCCGCCATTCTGGCGGCCGACAACTGTGTTCTTATCACCAGCGGTCCTGATCCGTTTCCTTATCGTTATGCCGCCACGATGGCTGTAAAGCCCCGAAAGAACGTGCTTCTGATCGAGTCGCTGCCTCACCAACAGGAAGCTTGGCGGCAGCGTATCGAAAAGGTGAGAGGCAAAAAGGAATTGCCGATCTTCTGCTGCATTCCGTTGGCTGTAGCGCGTCAATCTGGATGGGAAGCGCGACAATCAGGATGGCAATTTAGCGGTCGCGGCGTGGGGATGATTGTCGCGGCCTGACGATAACGCAAGCGATAATCGCGTGCTGTAGAGTTGATTGTCGTGGAGCGACAATCAGGATGACGCTTTGATTGTCGCGCGCGTTGGCGGTCGTCCGGCTCCACGAGCCTTGTCGAGAGCCTCTTTCCGGCGATAGCTGTCGACATTCATTTCGAGGATCGTGGCGTGATGGACGAGGCGGTCGATCGCCGCGAGGGTCATAGCTTGATCCGGGAAGATTTTTCCCCATTCACCGAATGGCTGATTGGCGGTGATCAGCATCGAGCGGCGTTCGTAGCGAGCGCTGATCAACTCGAACAGAACGCTGGTCTCCGCTTGATCCTTGGTCACATAGGCCAGATCGTCGAGGATCAGCAGGTGATATTTGTCGAGTTTGGCGATCGCCGCTTCAAGCGTGAGATCGCGGCGCGCGATCTGGAGCTTTTGCACGAGATCGGTGGTTCTGGTGAACAACACGCGCCAACCGTTTTCGATCAGGGCCATGCCGAGCGCCGCTGCCAGATGCGATTTGCCGCCGCCAGGGGGACCAAAACACAACAGATTGGCGCCCTTGTCGAGCCAGGCGTCACCGGCGGCGAGAGCCTGCACCTGCGCCTTTGAGATCATCGGCACGGCATCGAAGTCGAATGCAGCGAGGGTCTTGCCCGGCGGCAGGCGGGCTTCATCCAGATGACGCTCGAAGCGACGACGGTTTCGCTCCACCATCTCCTGTTCAGCCAGGGCCGCCAGGAAGCGGGCGGCGGGCCAGCCTTCCTTATCGGCGGTTTCCGCCAGGGCGGCCCAGATCAGCTTGATGCCGGGCAGACGCAGTTCGCTGAGCAGCAATTCGACACGGGCGGCGTCGATCTTGACGGTCGCGTTCATGCGGCTTCTCCCACAGCCGCGGCAATCTGGTCGTAGATAGCGAGCGAGGGCAGCGTGACGACGACGACCGGTAGTGCCATGCCCTTCGGTCGGAAGCGTTCGATCAGCGCCTTGAGATCCGGCAGGATGCCGTCGTCGAGCGTGGCTTGCAGCACGGCACCGAGCTCCGCCTCGCAGGCCCGTTCATGTGCGAGCGCCAGAAGCCCGACCATGGCACGGCAGGCTGGTCTTTCGCCAATGCCGGCGAGCAAGGCGTCGAACGCACGGGCGTAGACGCGGCGGGGGAACAACTGGTCGCGATAGACCAGATTGAGCAGCGCCATCGGTTTGCGGCGCAGCGAATGGATGACATGGCGATAGTCGATGACGTGGCCGTGTTTGCCGTTGGGCTGGGTTCGCCCGCGTCGCAAGGTGATGATGTGCGTGGCGCCCTGGAAGCATTCGAGCCGGTCGTCATAAAGACGTACGCGCAGCCGGTGACCGATCAGGCGGGATGGGACCGAGTAAAACACCTTGCGCAACGTGAAGGCGCTGGAGGTCGTGACGTCGACGTTGACCTCCTCATAATCGGCGGTCTTGCGCACCGGCAGTTTCTTCAGCGCCGTCCGCTCCTGATCGATACGCTTGGCATTGCGCGCGTTGCCGCGGCCAACGATCTCGTCGACAAAACCCCGCCAGGCCGCAAGATCGTCGAAGTCGCGTGAGGCACGCAGCAGCAGGGCATCGGCCAGCGCTCTCTTGAGATGGCCATGCGCACTTTCGATCGAGCCGTTCTCATGCGATACGCCGGGATTGTTGCGGGTCGGCGTCATGCCGTAATGGCCGCAGAACGCCTCATAGCGCGTCGTCAAATCCTCCTTGGCATCGGCTCCGAGATTGCGGAACGCGGCCGACAGGCTGTCGCTGCGGTGCTGCTCCGGAACCCCGCCCAGCGACCACAGCGCGTTCTGCAAGCCTTCCGCCAGCGCGACAAAGCTTTCGCCACCGAGCACGACGTGGGCGTGTTCGAAGCCGGAGAAAGGCAGCCGGAAGTGATAGAGCCGGCAGTCCAGCAACTGGCCCGCAATGGTGACGCCGAGATCGGCGACCTCGGTGAAGTCCGACAACCCCATGCGACCCGGCGGATGTTCCTGACGGAAGATCACCTCCCGATCCGGCCCGTTCACCGCCCGCCATGCCCGAATGCGCCGCTCGAGCGTCCGCCGCGTTCCAGAACCCAGTTCCGGATGCCGCCGGCATAGTTCCTCGAACACGGCGATCGGCCGCAATCCGGGGGCGGCCCTCAGTATCGGCAGAACTTCGTTCTCCCAAACGTCGATGAACGGATCGGCTCGACGGCGTGCGCGGCGCGCCTTCTTCTGGGTCGGAAGTCGGGGATCCTTCTCGTATCGGTAGGCGGCGGAGGTGCTGAAACCAGCCTTTGCAGCGGCGACGGCTGGCGAATGGTTGCGACGCAAGCTCATGAAAAGCCTCATTTGTTGATCGGTGACATGCCGGCCGGCCAAAGCACTGGTCCTCTCGAAGGAGAAGCCGATGCTTTACCAGCCGCCGTTACCGCCAATGAGGCCCCTTCGGGCCGACACGCCGCTGCTGGGGTGCCTCCGGTCGGGCTACGCCCTCCCTTCGTCACCCCAGCAGCGGCGCATTCTCATCCTGATTGTCGCGGGATTCTCATCCTGATTGTCGCGCTACAGTTGGCGGAGGCGTGCGCATGAAGGAAAAGTCAGCTTACCTTTTCGACGCGCTCAACGCGGCCGCAAATGGTTTTCTTGTGCTTCCCGCTCACGCGCGCACTGGCGCTCCCTTCGTGCCAGCAGACGAGGCCAGTACCGATCCGGAGATCATCCGGGGATGGTGGGATAAGTACCCAGACGCCGTACCAGCGATCTTGCCGCCGAAGCCTAACAAGATCACGGCCACCCCGTTCGTTGGCCGCGACCCAAAGGAAATTCCCCGACGGGAGTTTCTCTACGGATCGCATTTGATCCGCAAGTACGGCTCCGCGAAGTTTGCAGCCGGCGGCGTTGGAAAGTCAATCTTGGCTCTGACTGAGGCAATTGCGCTTGCGACCGGCCGGGCACTCCTAGGGATCGCTCCACGCCAGCGTTGTCGTGTCTGGTATTGGAACGGCGAAGACCCTCTTGAAGAAACGGAGCGCCGTGTCGCGGCGATACGTCTTCGCTACGGCATCGAGGCCTCCGAACTCGAAGGTTGGCTTTTCCTCGATAGTGGTCGCGATCAGGAAATCGTCATTGCTGATCAGGATTCAAAATCCGGCGCTAAAATTGCCACCCCAGTCGTCAATGCCGTTGTCGATACGATTTTCGCCAACCAGATCGACGTGATGATAATCGATCCCTTCGTGTCGTCCCATCGCGTCACCGAAAACGACAACATGGCGATGGACCTCGTCGCCAAGAAGTGGACCAGCATTGCTGGCACCACAAACAGCGCAATCGAGCTGATACACCATACTAAAAAGACACACGGAGCGGAGGCCACAGTCGAAGACGGTCGCGGCGCCGTGGCACTTCTAGCGGCTGTCCGATCCGCGCAAATCATCAATAAAATGACCGCAGACGAGGCTGCCAAGGCGGGCGTTGAGAACTTCCGGGCCTATTTCAAGGTTGAAAACGGGAAGGCCAATCTCGCTCCGCCGGCTGAGGGGAAGGATTGGTACCGCATCGTTTCCATCGAGCTTGGGAATGGCAGCAAGGGTCCGCTGCATTACGACGGGGACAGTGTTGGCGTGGTGGAGAACTGGATGTGGCCGGATCACACGGCAGGCGTCACGGGAGCTGACTTCGACAAGGCGGCGGCAATCATCCGGGCTGGGAAATGGAGGGAAAGCAACCAAGCCAAAGACTGGGTTGGCCGCGCTGTCGCCAAGGCACTCGCTCTCAACATCGACAACAAAGCTGACAAGGCCAAAACGACCGGCTTGGTTAAATACTGGCTCGCAGCAGGCAGTCTCGTTGTCGTCGAAGATTTGGACGAAAAGCGGATGATCAAAAAGTTCGTGCAGGTGGCAAATGAAGACTGATTTGCCGCACCTTGATTTATCGCCAGGTCTTGCCGCGCCCCACCCCCACACCCCTAAGGGGGGTGGTGGTGCGGCAGAGGCAGTGCCTAACTTGCCTAGCCTTTGCCGCACCTCAAGTGCGGCAGGTGCGGCAGGCGAATTGAAGGGCATGCCGCCGGCTGTCTTCAGGAAGCTCAAGAGGGAGCTGCGGGAAGAACGAGGGCGCAGGGAACGGGCGGAAGCTGAGAGAGACGCGGTTCAGATGGCGTTCGAAAAGGTGCTGGATGGACTGCAGAAGAGGGGGCAAGGTGGGGAATAGAGGGCCACAGCCGGCCGGTGATAACGCGAGCGGCCCCGCGCTTGTTGACTTGCGCGGTCGCGGCAGGCTTCAGCGTCGCATCTGGTACGCCTTCATGACCTATCCTGATCGCGAGATGACGACGGCCGAACTGGCGCGCTGGTGTTATCCCAGGATGGAGGACGAACCACTCCGGAAGCACCGCTGGGCAATCGTTCGGGCGGCGTCGAGAGTGGCAACAAGGGTGCGGCGTGATCGGCCTGGTGGCGTCGTTTTCAGGATCTTTGGTAGCAATCCGGTAGCAAATGGGGCTTTGGACGACGACTATTGCGAGTCGGATCAATAGCTTAGAAGATGGCGTTTACCGGTTTATCAATTCGGTTCGGGGAGTTTCATGGCTGATCCAATGACAATCGTTGCCGGTCTCGGCTACGCGAAGGCCGGTTTTGACACACTCCGTGCTGCCATCGGTCTCGCAAAGGACGCCAAGGATCTTCTGCCTGACGATGCAAAGAGCGCCGCGATAACGGCAACGCTTGAGCAAGCGGAAAGGGATGCGAAACTGGGCGAGGCAGAGGTTGCCAAGGCACTCGGATATGATCTGTGCAAGTGCCAATTCCCGCCGACGCCGATGTTGACGGTCGGAATGCATGCTGGCCGGCCGAAGACTGGCCCGGTGTTCGAATGTCCAAGATGTGGGTTTAATACAGCCCATCCCTTCTCGTACGAGCGAACCGCGCCGCCCTTTGAGGCTTAGACGTAGAAAACCCGCCGGGTGAGAAGGCCGGCGGGCTTAGTCTGTAGTCGCGGTATGAGTACGAAGCCCGCTTGGTGTCAGGATGCCAGCGGGTGGTTAAAACAAGGTTGCCGCCCGCCTCGCAAGCCTCATGCTGGCCCGCAGCACGAACCTAGCGGCATAGAGCCGGATCAGACGCATACCGTCCTCCACGCGATGCTGCGCCGCATGCTCGCCAGCGAGGCCTCTCGGTAGTTCTGCCATTCGGGTCCGATCGAGCACCAGGCCGCGTCCGGCAGATCGGCCAGATAATCTAACTGAGTCCGGCTATCCTCGACGGTCGGCGTGCAGGCCAACAGGACCGCTCGCAGGGTGAAGGGTGTCGCCATTTGGCGGTGGACTGCTATTGCAACTCCGGGCAGCACGTTGACCGGGACAAGGCCGGCAGCGCACAGTTCTATGACGGCGGCAGCATCGAGGTCGCGAGGGTCCCCCGACATCATTCCACACCTCCGCGCTGGTAGCTGCCGCGCGGCCGGGTCTGTTCGAGTAAGCCGTCCAGGTCGCCAATGCCGGTGTCGGAACATTCGCGGGGGTCGCTGTCCTCGGCCGGGTCATCGTCCTCGTCGTCCTCCATCGGGCTGGAGCAGAGCCGGGTTCCTGCGGGATATGAGGCGTCATCCTGGTCGCCATCGTCTTCAAGTTCGGTCATCACGTAGGTGTCGCTGGCGTCGAGGAACGACAGCAGCCGCTCGATCTCGTCGCGGGCTTGGCGTCGAAGCTGGCGGAGCAGATCAACAGACGCGAGCCGGGCGGCTTCCTGCTCGGCAAGACGGGGCGGAAGTGCAGACGTGTTTGTGGGTGGCGTGCTATGCACGCTGTTAGCCTGATCCATTGGGATGCATCCTCATGGTTGGGTTAGAGCCGAGGAGGAGTTGCAGCTTCCCCTCGGCTTGCTTTTAAGCTATCATAAAATCATGACCTTACAAGATAAAAAGATAGCAAAAAAGCGCGGGCGGCCTGCAACTGGCACCGGACGTACGATCGGCGTGCGGATAAAGTCCGAATTGGCAGCGCAGATCGATGGATGGCGAGCCGCCCAGCGGCCAATACCGTCGCAGCCAGAAGCCATTCGCCGACTAGTCGAGACCGGGCTGAAGGCGAAAGAGAAATGAACAATAACGAGCGCCGCGACATGAAGTGGATCATCGCCGCATTTGTGCTGGTGATTGTCTCCGTCGCAATCTCATTTATGATTGTCCGTTAAATCCCACCCATCGGGGCGCTTTCGCGCGTCATCGCTTGCCAACTTCCCCAGGTTGCGCTTGGATACCACCGGGTCTGGGGAGTTCTTTCAAAAATGCGGATTCTATGGGTACCGGCAATTGCTGCCGTTCTAGCTGGCTGCGCGTCCGCTTCGTCGGACATCACAGCGGCCTACGTTTCGCCGGTCATGTACCAGCAATACACCTGCCCGCAGCTCGCCATGGAGGCTCAAGGGATCTCTCAGCGCGCAGCGTCATTGTCTGGCGCGCAGGACCAGAAACGCACCAATGACACTCTCGCGACAGCAGCCGCCGTGGTCATTTTCTGGCCTGCCGCGTTCTTTGTTGGCGGGGATAAGCAGACAGCAGCCGAGCTTGCGCAGATGAAGGGGCAAATGGTCGCCATCGAACAGGCCAGCGTCATGAAGAAATGCGGGATACAATTTCAGGGTCAGCGCCCGCCGGGTACGTAGGAGCGCTTCTAGGATAGGCAATTAGTTGGCGTGCAGTTTCTTGACTATTTCGCAAATCAGCATTAGATTTTTGTTAGTTGATTTGCATTCATAGAGACGCGCCCTCTGGTTTGGCGTTTTCGATCTGGCCCTCGTTAACGGGCTAAGCGGAGAGGCAACCGCAAAAACCTCTTTCGGAACATTGCGCCGCCGTTTAGGGCGCTCGCCAGATCAGTCTGGCGCCCGGAAGAGCGCGCCTATGCACCCCCAGGTTTTACGTGAGCTTTCTCAGTCGAAAGTGAACCCTGAATTTGCCTCTGCAATCAGGGAAATTGAATCAACTGTCGCCTATGCAGCGAAGATGCATAAGGCGGGCAAACTGTCCAAGGCAGAGATGGCCGACCTAGAGGGCCACCTTTGGGGACAGTATATCTCGGCGCTGCCGGTCGATGATTTCCACGAAATGATGAACGACGGCCGGCTTGATCAACTGATGGCCTTGGCCAGCCATGAGGACAGCCGCAACGGGTCCGACGTTGAGCAGGAACGTGCCGCAGTCCTCCATAAGGTCAAGGCGGATGCGTTGGACGAAGCATGGTTGTCGCAAAAGATCGACGCACAGACATATGCCGAGTTGTCGCGGGAGCATGTCGGCCGTTTGGAAGTGTCGGACGACAAGTCTGCCGATGGCGACTATGACGCCGCCGCAAGCGAGGTTTTCGCCAGCCGTCATGATCGCGATCCAAGCCAAGAAAACATCCTGGAGAAGTGGCTTTCGAAGAATTCGGACGGGCCGAATAAGGCGTCCGAAAAGCTGACTTGGAATTACGACCAGAGCGACGAAATCGAGCGTGATCAGCACGGTCGAGACAAGGACGGTTATATCGACCATGACGCCATCCCGAACGAGGAGGCGTAATCATGGCTTCCTTTTGGGATACTCTTTTCGGCGGCGCTGCCGAAAAGGAAGCGGCAGACAAAAACCGCGCGCTTTATTCACAGTATCAGACCGACGGCACGAAGAACCTTGGCAACGGCCTGACGCAATCGCTTGGTTCGCTTGGCACCGGATACGGCGATGCTAATAGCCAGCTTGGGCAGAACCGGGACGTATGGTCCGGCTACGGCGCCACGGCAAACGGCGCGCTCGATAGGGGGCTTTCGTCCTCGCTTGGTGCGCTCGGTCAGGCGCGGTCCGATTATGATCCGTTGGCAGCGCTGGGCCAGAAATACGGGCAGGGCACGTCGCTCTATATGGACTCGCTGGGCGCCAATGGCGCGGCGGGCAATCAACACGCGGTTGACTCCTTCCACGCCGGGCCGGGCTACCAGTTTCAGGTCGATCAGGGCAATGACGCTATTAACCGCCGTCGCGCGGCTGGCGGGATGCTCAATTCCGGTAACGCCGACATTGACGCGATGAAGTTCGGGCAGGGTCTCGCCAACCAGGAATACGGCAACTGGCAGACCAAGCTGGGCGGGTTTATGTCGCCCGAATTGCAGGCCACGTCAGGAGCCGCAGCGGGCCGCGCTGGCGTCAATGGGCAGATCGCAGGGCTATACGGGCAGGACGCCACAAATCGCGTGGGCGTGGCTGGCAGCGTGGCTCAAGGGCAGGCTGGCGCTAACTCGGCCATTGCAGGAAATCTGGCTTCGCTCGGCGCGGGGCAGGCGGGTTTGTACAGTCAAAATGCTTCAGATTTGACCAATCTGGCCGGCTCCGTGACGAGCGGGAACGCGCAAGCAAACAATGCAGAGGCCGCCGGCAAAGCGGCCGGTGCCAAAAATCTTCTTGGTGCTGGAATGTCGCTTGCGACCTTGGCTGCCGGGGGAAATCCCTTCGGCGGAAGTCTCACCGGATCAGGCTTCAGCGGATTAGGCAACACACCGGCGTCTGCTGGCAACTCCGGCGGATTGTTCGCGCGATTGGCTGCGAATGCTCCCGGCAGCGGCAGCGGAATGTTTTTCAATAACTCTCCATGGAGTGTTGGCTAATGCCGATAAACAGCCTTCAGCTTCCTTCGTACGCCGCACCTCAGTCGCTCGATTTCACGTCGTTGGCTAACCTTGGGCAGGTCTATAAAAAATCTCAAAATGAGCAGAAGTTGGCTGAGCTCGGCCAGCAGCTCTCGAACGGATCAATCGACTATCGGACCGCCGCCGGTCAAGTAGCGGGTATGGGCGATATCGGAAGCACTCTAAAGTTCCTTGCCCTTGCAGATGAAAGGAAGCGGCTCGACGACGAGCGTGCTGCGCACCAGGGATTTGCCACCAGCATCGGAGGCATCTTTGGCGGCAATAATCCGGGCGCACCGCCATCGGGTGGGGCAGAACCCCCCGTCAGCCCCACCCCTGCGAGAGAGCGGTCAATAGCACCCCTGCCACTTGGCGGCAGAGCGCCTGTTGCATCGTCTTCGAAAGTATGGGGCGATGATGAGGCCGTTGCTGCCGGCTTGTACGATCCTTTGCCTAACCAGGCGGGCCGTGCATCCCCATCTTCGCTTGGTCAACCCCCGCAAGGCATGGTTCAGGCTGGCGGAATGCCGGCCCAGACTGTTGCACCGTCGCCTTCTAACAATTTCGAGGGCTTGAACGCTTCTCACATTCCAACGCTGGTGCAGGCAGCAATGCACCCCCACCTGCCTGCCGCTGATCGGGAGGTTGCAAAAACTCTGCTCACGAGAGCGCTGGACGGAAGCAAGCCCGACGAAAAGGTGAAGCATCTGCAAGAGCTGGCGCGCGTCAGCGGCTTTCAGGGTACGCCGCTTGAACTTGAAATGCAGCTACGTCGCGCGAGCAAGACCGATGTAACCACCAACATCGACCAGAAAGGCGAGACGGAGGAAGCAAAGGCCGCCGGTAAGGCAGCCGGCGAACGCCGCGCTTCAATGTTCGGTGCTGCCCAGAGCGCCACCACCAATTTGGCGGGTCTCACAAGAGTGCAGACGTTGCTTGATCAGATCGATCAGGGCAAGCTTGAACCGGGGCGGATGACGATCTCTGCATGGGCAAAGTCGCTCGGCGTGAACGACGATTTTGCAAAGTCTCTCGGTCTTAACCCTGAGAAAGTGGGCACTGCCCAGGCGGTGCAGTCGCTCGTCAACGAACTGGTCATTGGAAAGCTCGGTCCAGGTGGATTTCCGTCTAACAACTTCAGTGACAACGATCGTCAATTTCTGACAGATATTTTCCCGAAACTCGGCAACGATACCCGTGCTAACAAAATCATGATTGAGGCTGCCCGCCGCACCCAGAACGCCAATATCGAGCGAATGCTAGACTATCAGTCATGGAAGGATGACCCGACAAACAAGAGCAAGAGCTTTGAAGAGTTCGAGTTCGGCAGGGGACAGCGTGTTTCAAAGATGGATCGCTTTGGTGATTTGCGGAAACAAGCAGAACCGTTCCTGCAGAGTGCAGCACCGACCGGAAGCATCAACGGCATTGATTGGCGGGTGAAATAATGGCGACACTGGAAATTCAGGGCAAGGAAGTCGAAGTCAACGACCGGTTTTTGAAGCTATCGCCTCAAGAGCAGAACGCATTTGTTTCTCAGATTGCGTCCTCGCTCGGCGTCAAGCCTGGCAATGCTGGCGACTCCAAACCCTCAGCCGCCCGCTCGCAAGTTGAAGATGTAGTCAAGGGCATCGGCGGCGGCTTGGTGCGTGGCACTGCAGGCACCATCGGCATGGTGACGGACACCTTGCCGGCCGGCATCAACTGGCTTGCGAATAAGGGCGAGCAGCTTGCCAACTGGGATACGCCCGAGGATCAGGCCCGTCGTGTGGTAGAACGACGACAGAACGTGACCTTTCCGGGCGCATCTGAAGCGCTCAGCACAGGTAACATTCAACACGGTATCGAGACTGTCACCGGGCCCGCCTATGAGCCGACTACGCGCGCCGGCAAGATTGCGAGCCGCGCCGCAGAGTTTGTCCCCGGCGCCATGATCGGAGCGCCCGCCAACATCATGCGCAACGCTGTGGCATTCGGTGCGGTCCCAGGTGCTCTCTCCGAGATCGGCGGACAGACTTTTGAAGGAAGCTCACTTGAGACCCCGGCTCGCATTGCAGGCGGGCTCGCAGGCGGAGTTGGCGCCGCCATCGCAATGCGACCTAACACAGCTGAAAACATGGTCCGGTCCGCAGTAGGCCGGGCGACCTTGCCGCAGATCGACGCCGCAGAGCAGCTTTTCAATCGCGCTCAGCAGATGGGCATTCCGATCAGCCGTCCTGAGGCGCTTCAGTCGATCACGAATGGATCAACCAAGCTTGGCGACTTGCAGCATACCCTCGAGGGTATGGGCGGAATGAAGGAGTTCTATTCGCAGCGGCCGGCGCAGAACGAAGCCGCTGTTGGTCGCACGCTCGATACCATTGCTTCACCGAATCCTAATCCATCAAAGATCGGGCATACTGCCGGTGCTGCCGGCGAAAACGTCGTTACTCAGATCCGCTCGGCGATCAACAACTACACGCGGCCAATGTACGATGCCGGCGGCCAGCATCTTGTCCCGCCCCAAGTTCACGCGGCTATGATGGGCGATCCGCTTTTTGCGGAAACGTTCAATAATATCCGCCGCGACCCCGCGCTGAATGCAATGGTCCAAAATGCGCCAGATCGTTCGGTGCGAATGTATGATGCCGTTGCCAAAGAACTGGAACAGCGGTCGCAGAATGCTGCCCAGCCATTAAACCCACAGGCAAGCCAGGCGGTCGCGTCGGTGACGGGCAGGCTTGGCGGCGACATCAAGGATCTTGCAGTTGCTTCGGAACATGCATCAGCCAATGGTCCGTCTTCATATCAGGCGGCATTGGCAAATCAGACGCGGTTGCGACAGCAATATCTTCAGCCGGTACTGGATGGTCCGATAGGCAAGATTGCCGGACAGGACACGACCACCAAAGCAGCGGTTGAAGCGCTATTTCCGGCTAACCCGCTGCCGAATTCGCAAGATGAAATAGCGCAGACTATGCGCGCTCTTTCCCGTCAGCGCCCCGGTGTTGCGAACGATTTGGTCCGCTCCCATGCCGAGATGACCTTCAACGAGGCTGCACAGCGATTGGTATCTGGTGGTCCCAATCAATCCGGTGGCGCGAAGTTTGCGGCTACACTTCGCGGCAATCAGCAACAGGCGGCTAACCTGGAGGCTTCTGTCCTAGCGCTGCCGAATGGTCAAACCGTATGGCAGGGCTTCAATGAACTGCTGAACGTGATGGAAGCGCAGCAATACAGACAGGCGACGGGCTCGCGGACAGCTTTCAAAATCCCGGGGGTTGAGGATCTGAAGTCCGGTGGTGCAATTAATAATGCCGCCCAGGTTGTCGGCGGCGCCGGTCTGTCACTTCCTCGAAAAATCACCAATACAATTCAGAACTGGAACGTTGGCCGCAACGTTGACGAACTCGCCGACCTCCTGACTTCACCGGAGGCTGCCGACCGCTTTCGGCAATTGGCGAGGCTTCCGCGCGGAAGCACTCAATATATCTCAGTGCTCGGCAGGATTTCGAACATCGCAAACGAAAGCAGGCGTTCGAAAGACGGAGAAAGCAACGATGAGCGACGATAGCAAGCCGATCAAGGCCGGTCAGTTTGTGGCTGGTAATAGCGGGGGTGGGCGAAAGAAGGGCGCACGCAATCGACTGCACGCTGATTTCGTTGTCGGCTTGCAGGAGCACTTTGCGGAGAAGGGCGCAGCGGCCATCGAGATTGTCTATCGGGAGAGCCCGAGGGATTACCTGAAACTGATTGCGAGTGTTCTGCCCAAGGAATTCATCCTTGAGGATGGGCGCCTGGAAAGCATGGGAGACGAAGAGCTTGCAGAATACCTTGCCGAAATTCGACGCATCAAATCTGCCGGAGCTGGAGAAGATCGAAGCGATACTGGCGGCAGAGCAAAGCCGGCGCTTAATTGAAAACCGCCTTCGCTCCTATTCGCCCTATCCCAAACAGCGTGCATTTCACGCCGCTGGCAAAGTGCACCGGGAGCGGCTTTTCATGGCCGGCAACCAGCTTGGCAAGACGATGGCTGGCGGATCGGAGGCGGCAATGCATGCGACCGGCCGCTACCCGGACTGGTGGGATGGCGCAACGTTCAATGAGCCAACGGTTTCGTGGGTGGGCAGTCCCACAGCACTGACGCTCCGCGACAACCCGCAGCGCATTCTCCTGGGCCGCGTCGGCCAACATGGCACCGGCACAATTCCAAAGGATGCCATCCGCGAAGTCGTGCCAGCTCGCGGCGTTGCCGATCTGATGGACACGATCATCGTTAAATGGGGCGGCGGTGGTGACACTCAGGCTGCCGACAGCATCATTGGCTTGAAATCATACGAACAGGGTCGCGAGAAGTGGCAGGGCGAAACGCTGCATTGGCTGTGGTTCGACGAAGAGCCGCCGCCGGCCATTTACACGGAAGGCCTGACCCGAACAAACGTGACGCAGGGGCCGACATGGCTAACCTTCACGCCGTTGCTGGGCGCGTCGGAGGTTGTCCGACGTTTCCTCCTGGAAAAGTCGCCAGATCGCCACATCACGCAGATGACGATCAACGAGGCTGAGCACTATACCGAGGAAGCCCGCGCCAAGATCATTGCCAGCTACCCTGTCCATGAAAGGGACGCTCGAGCTAAGGGCATCCCGATTTTAGGCTCTGGCCGCATCTTCCCGGTTTCAGAAGATACCATCACCGTCGCGCCCTTTGACATTCCCGAACACTGGCACCGGATCGGCGGCATGGATTTCGGGTGGGATCATCCCTTTGCTGCCGTCGAGCTCGCTTGGGATGCCGATCAGGACATCGTTTACGTGATCAAGGCACACCGTCTGCGGGAGGCAACCCCGGTGGTGCACGCGGGCGCCATCAGGATCTGGGGTGCGCTGCCTTGGGCGTGGCCACGAGATGGCCGGCGGGAGACGCTAGAAGGTGCTGGCGTGGCGTTGGCGGATCAATACACAGCTCAGCACCTCAACATGCTGCCAACGCATGCGCAGTTCGTTGACGGCTCGGTGTCCGTCGAGGCCGGCTTAATGGATATGCTGACCCGCATGGAAACCGGGAAGTTCAAGGTATTCGGCACGCTGCTCGATTGGTTCGAAGAGTTCCGGCTTTTCCATCGGAAGGACGGCAAGGTGGTCAAAGAGGGTGACGATCTGATCTCGGCCACCCGCTACGCCATCATGATGCTGCGCTTTGCCGACCAGATTTACCGAAAGGCCCAGCCCCGTCGCCGCCGGTTTTTTGCGGCAGGATGGATGGGGCAATAAGTGCTACCGCTTTGCTACCCAACTGCCTGCGATGGGCTGGGACAAAGCGGGAATAGAGCGGGTTTCAAGATGGCCGAAACCCTTGTAACTCAGGCTCAACGGATCAGGACGCTACTAGCTAGTATCAGGGGAGGCGAACTTCAAAACCGGTTGTCGTAGGTTCGAGCCCTACCGCCCCTGCCATTTCATGGTCCGGTCCCTGGACCCCGTTCCGATCCGGCCTTCGCGGCTGACCGGCGTGCTGCCTTTCCCGATTATCTCCGATATCCGTGACGCCGGCGGCTGCGTTTCCGTGCGCGACGCCGCATCCATCAGAAAGCTACCGGCGCGTGGAACGCGTTCCACGATTGGTTGTTGGCCGCGCATCATTTAATGGAGAGAATTCATGCGCGCGCTTTGCTGGCACGGAAAAGGCGATGTCCGGGTCGATACGGTTCCGGATCCGAAAATTCAACACCCCCGTGATGCCATCATCAAGATCACCGCCTGCGCGATCTGCGGCTCGGATCTGCATCTGCTCGACGGCTATCAGCCGACCATGGAAGAGGGTGACATTCTCGGCCATGAAAACATGGGCGAAGTGATCGAGCTGGGCTCGGAGGTCACCAATCTCAAGATCGGCGACCGTGTCGTAGTGCCGTTCACCATCAGCTGCGGCCAGTGCTTCTTCTGCAGGAAGGGCCTGTTTTCCTGCTGCGACCGCACCAATCCCAATCACGAGATGGCCGAAAAAGCGATGGGCCAGTCGCCGGCCGGCCTGTTCGGCTTCAGCCACATGCTCGGCGGCTATTCCGGCGGCCAGGCAGAGTTTTTGCGCGTGCCAATGGCCGATGTCGGCCCGATCAAGGTGCCGGACAACGTCACCGACGAGCAGGCGCTGTTCCTGTCGGACATCTTCCCGACGGGCTACATGGCCGCCGTCAACGCCCAGATCGAGGACGGCGACACGGTGGCGATCTGGGGCTGCGGTCCGGTCGGTCAGTTCGCCATCCGCTCGGCCTTCATGCTCGGCGCTGGCCGGGTGATCGCCATCGACGAGGTCCCGGAGCGGCTGGCGATGGCGCGTGCCGGCGGTGCCGAGACGATCGATTTCTCGCAGATCGACGTCCATGACGAGTTGATGCGCCTGACCGACAAGCGCGGCCCGGACAGCTGCATCGACGCCGTCGGCGCCGAGGCGGCTGGTCATGGCGCCATCGATGCGGTGATGGACAAGATCAAGGCGGCCACCTTCCTGGCCACCGACCGCGTCCATGTGCTGCGCCAGGCGATCATGGCGTGCCGCAAGGGCGGTACCGTCTCGGTTCCGGGCGTCTATGTCGGCATGGGCGACAATATCCCGATCGGCGCGGGCATGAACAAGGGCCTGACCATCAAGACCGGCCAGACCCATGTGCAGGCCTATACCAAGCCGCTGCTCGAGCGGATCATCAAGGGCGATATCGACCCGAGCTTCGTCGTCACGGACCAGGCCAGCCTCGAGGACGCGCCGGAGATGTACCGCAAGTTCCGGGACAAGGAAGACGGCGTGATCAAGGTGGTGATGCGCCCCGGCCTGTAACCGGGATCAGCCGTGCAGGGCGACGCGATTCGGGAGGGCAGCGGTATCCGCTGCCCTCTTGGTGTTCAGGCCCGTGTCACGCCGACGGCATGGTATGGGTCGGGAACGGCTCATTGGGCCCATCTCGCGGCACGCGGGGGCAGGGACAGTCGCCATATCTGCCCTTGTCTTGACCTTTTGCGGTTGTCGCCTTACAAAGCCGCACTCGCTGTCGGCCCGTTCTACGGACTTCCGACGCGGCTTTGATTTCCCCAGACATACGGGCCCGCTTGGTGCCCCATCCTGAAGATAGGGTGCGGGCGCAAGAGGGCTGTCTGGATTCCCGAAACCTAACAGTCGTCTCACGACGGATGCGGACAGTAAACGATGGCGTTCAGCCCGTTCAAATTCCTGCAGGAAGTGCGCACGGAGACCAACAAGGTCACCTGGCCGTCGCGGCGCGAAACCATGATCACGACCATCATGGTGTTCGTGATGGTGGCGCTGTCGTCGATCTTCTTTTTCGCAGCGGACCTGATCATCCGCTATCTCGTGACGTTTTTGCTCGGCATTCACTAACTCGGAACTGAATTATGAGCATGCGCTGGTATATCGTTCACGCCTACTCCAACTTCGAAAAGAAGGTCATGGAGTCGATCAAGGAGCAGGCCAAGCAACGCGGCCTGGAAGACCTGTTCGAGCAGATCCTGGTGCCGACCGAGAAGGTCACGGAAGTGCGCCGCGGCCGCAAGATGGACACCGAGCGCAAGTTCTTCCCCGGTTACGTGTTGGTGAAGATGCAGCTCACCGACGAAGCCTTCCACCTGATCAAGAACACCCCGAAGGTCACGGGCTTCCTCGGCGCGGAAAACAAGCCGATGCCGATTTCGGAGCCCGAGGCGATGCGCATCCTGCACCAGGTGCAGGAAGGCGTGGAGCGCCCGAAGGCGTCGGTGTCGTTCGAGATCGGCGAGAACGTCCGCGTGGCCGATGGCCCGTTCGCGTCGTTCTCCGGTGTGGTCGAGGAAATCGACGAGGCGCGTTCGCGCGTCAAGGTGGCGGTGTCGATCTTCGGTCGCGCCACGCCGGTCGAACTGGAATTCGGTCAGGTCGAGAAGGTCTGATCGGACGAAGCGCGAGGTTCGCCTCGCGTAGCTAAAGTGCGAAGCACGTCTTCGCATGAGACCTGTGGGAGGAAGAGGGCGGTCGCCAGCCGCTCGTCGACCCAACCACGGGACCTGCAACCGCCGGCCTTCGCCGGCACAACAGGAGTGACACATGGCAAAGAAAGTGACCGGATACCTGAAGCTTCAGGTGCCGGCCGGCGCGGCGAATCCTTCGCCCCCGATCGGTCCCGCGCTCGGTCAGCGCGGCCTCAACATCATGGAATTCTGCAAGGCGTTCAACGCGCAGACGCAGAAGGACGAAAAGGGCACCCCGATTCCGGTGGTGATCACGATCTTCGCCGATCGTTCGTTCACCTTCGCCCTGAAGACCCCTCCGATGTCCTTCTTCATCAAGAAGGCCGCCGATTTGAAGTCCGGCTCCAAGCTGCCGGGCCGCGACAAGGCGGGCTCGGTGACCAAAGCGCAGGTGCGCGAGATCGCCGAAACCAAGATGAAGGATCTCAATTGCGACAGCATCGAGTCAGCCATGAGCATGGTTGAGGGCTCTGCCCGTTCGATGGGTGTCGAGGTGGTGGGGTAACGATCATGGCAATTGGAAAACGTTTGAAGGCCGCCCGCGAGGGCATCGATCGTGAGAAGCTCTACACGATCTCCGAAGCGATCAAGATGATCAAGGAACGCGCGAAGTCGAAGTTCGACGAGACCATCGAAGTGTCGATGAATCTCGGCGTCGATCCGCGTCACGCCGATCAGATGGTTCGTGGCGTCGTCTCGCTGCCGAATGGCACCGGCCGCACCCTGCGCGTCGGCGTGTTCGCCCGTGGGCCGAAGGCTGACGAAGCCCGTGCCGCTGGCGCCGACGTCGTCGGTGCCGAGGACCTGGTGGAGAAGGTGCAGAATGGCGAAATCAACTTCGACCGCTGTATTGCTACCCCTGACATGATGCCGCTGGTCGGTCGCCTTGGTAAGGTGCTCGGTCCGCGCGGCATGATGCCGAACCCGAAGATCGGCACCGTGACGATGGACGTCACCGGCGCGGTCAAGGGTGCCAAGGGCGGCTCGGTCGAGTTCCGCGTCGAGAAGGCCGGCATCGTGCAGGCCGGCATCGGCAAGGCCTCGTTCTCGGAAGAGAAGCTGGTCGAAAACATCAAGGCGCTGGCCGATGCCGTCGCCAAGGCGAAGCCCGCGGGCTCGAAGGGCACTTACGTGCAGCGCGTCGCGGTGTCCTCGACCATGGGTCCGGGCATCAAGGTCGAGCCGAGCACCGTGCTCGTCTAAGCCTTAAGCCAGGCTGACTATCAAAGGGGCGGGACCGGGCAACCGGTTCCGCCCCTTTCGTTTGACCGGGGAGGTGCGGACCGCGAAATTATCGTTGCATTAACCATGCGGTCGCAAGCTTGCGCCACGCGCCGCCTTGCCCGGCGCATCCGGCAGGGCAATGGCGCCGTGTCATGGCTGACATTCTGACCTTCGTAAGGAATACTCCGCGATCGGCGCGCGCCCGACGGGCAGCTAAAGATGCCGGCGAAATCGTTGTCTTCCCCGGCGCCAGTGTCGGGATGCTCCAGGCGCTGTGGGATCGTCCGGAGGACGAACTCGTCGCCACCGCCCTCGACGGTCGCACCGACAATTGATGACAATTGATTCTGTGATTTTTGGCGGGCGCGTCTCGCCGCGAGCCCAGCACCGGCGTCACCCGGCCATGATCGCGGGGCGGGGTGCTTTCCTGCCGGATCTCTCCTAGACATATCGAACGTACAGGCGGCCTTGCGGTGTTCGGCACTGCAGGGCCCTGAGGGGCGGAATCGCACAGCCGGTTCCGCCCTCTTGTTTGATATTCAAGGGAATGCTCGATGGCCGACAAGGTTCTGATCTATTCGCGGTTCCCCAAGACCTTGATGAAGCGGATCGGCGATCGCTTCGACCTGATCGATGCCGCCGGCAAGAAGCCGGCCGAGATGTTTTCGGCGGACGAACGGAAGGACGTCCGCGCGTTGATCACCGCCGGCGGCCAGTCGCTGAGGGGCGACGTGATGGATTCGCTGCCCGCGCTCGGCGCGATCATCTGCTACGGCACCGGCTATGACGGCGTCGACTTCAAGGCGGCCGGCGAACGCGGCATCGTGGTCGGCAACAGCCCCGGCGCCAATGCCGCCTCGGTCGCCGACCTCGCGCTGACCCTGATGCTGGCGGCGACGCGGCGCATTCTGCCGGCCGACGACTATCTGCGCGAGGGCGGCTGGTCGTCGGCGAAGCCATCGCCGCTGATGGCGCCGCTGCCCGGCAATCCCGGGCGGAAAGTCGGCGTCTACGGCATGGGCGAGATCGGCCGCAAGATCGCCTCGCGCGTCGCGGCGTTCGAAACCGAGGTCGCCTATTTCAGCCGCAGCCAGCACGACGTTCCGTACCGGTACATGGCCTCGCTCGAGGCGCTGGTGGAATGGTGCGACGTGCTGATGGTGGCGGTGCGCGCAGGGCCGGACACCCAGCACATCATTGATGCCGACATGCTGAAAAAGCTCGGCCCGAACGGCTATGTGGTGAACATCTCGCGCGGCTCGGTGATCGACCAGGCGGCGCTGGTCGCGGCGCTGACCGACAAGACGATCGCGGGTGCCGGCCTTGACGTGTTCGAGAAGGAGCCGCACGCGCCGGACGCGCTGACCGCGCTGCCCAACGTGGTGCTGACGCCGCATATCGGCGGCCACACGCTGGATTCGCATGTCAGCATGCAGGACTGCGTGATCGCCAACCTCACCGCTTATTATGCAGGCAAGCCGCTGCCACACCCGGTCGTGGTGTGATCTTGGCGCGACGCGCCCAGATGGTCCGCGCCGCAAGATCCGCACGCGATACTTTCGTGAACGATCGGTACACAACTATGTGAGTGTCTGAATTCGCAATCCCGTTGTAGAGGTCCTTGGCAATCTAGAACCTATCGAATGTAGGCGTACATTCGATCGACCAAGGACATCAGCGATGGCTGCGTTCGCGCTCAAGATAAATGGTCAGACCCGTCAGGTCGACGTCGACCCCAATACACCTCTGCTCTGGGCGATCCGCGACGGCGCGGGTCTGATGGGCACCAAATATGGCTGCGGCGTCGCGCAATGCGGCGCTTGCACGGTCTATGTCGACGGCCAGCCGATGCGATCCTGCTCGCTGCCGGTCTGGGCGGTAGGCAGCAGCGAGGTCACCACCATCGAGGGCCTCGATAGCAAGGAGGCCAAGGCGGTGCAGGCGGCCTGGGCGGCGCTCGACGTGCCACAATGCGGCTACTGCCAGTCCGGCCAGGTGATGAGCGCCGCAGCCTTGCTCAACCTCAACCCGAAGCCATCCGACGATGACATCGACCTGGCGATGAACGGCAACATCTGCCGCTGCGCCACCTATGTCCGTATCCGCGCTGCGATCCACAGCGCTGCCAAGACGCTGGAGGGTTGAGCCATGACCGTGCATGACAAGGCTATCACCACGCTGTCGCGTCGCTCGCTGCTGAAGGCCGGCGCTGGCCTCGCCATCGGCGCCTATATCGCGCGCGGCGGCCGTGCCTTTGCACAGGCTCCGGCCGCGCCGGCCTATAACATCGCGCCGAACACCTTTGTGATCATCAGGCCGGACAACACCGTGACGGTGCTGTGCAAGGGCCTGGAGTTCGGGCAGGGGCCGTTCACCGGCATGGCGACGCTGGTCGCCGAGGAACTCGACGCCGACTGGTCGCAGATGCGCGCCGACCACGCGCCGTCCAATCCGGCCTTGTACAAGAATCTCGCTTTCGGCCTGCAGGGCACGGGCGGCTCCACCGCGATTGCCAATTCCTACATCCAGATGCGCCAGGTCGGCGCCGCCGCGCGCCAGATGCTGGTCGCTGCCGCCGCCGATGCGTGGCAGGTGCCGGCCGATCAAATCACCGTCGAGAACGGCGTGATCAAACATGCGTCGGGCAAGCAGGGCCGGTTCGGCGAGTTCGCCGACAAGGCGATGGCGATGCCGGTGCCGGCGGATCCGAAATTGAAGGACCCGGCGCAGTTCAAGCTGATCGGCAAGGAGGGCGCGGTGAAGCGCCTCGACAGCGCCGACAAGGCCAACGGCCGTGCGTTCTTCACGCTCGACATCAACGAGCCCGACATGCTGACGGTTCTTGTCGCGCGCTCGCCGAAGTTCGGCGGCACGGTCAAGTCGTTCGACGCCACGGCCGCCAAGGCGATCGCCGGCGTGGTCGACGTCAAACAGGTGCCGACCGGCGTCGCGGTCTACGCACGCGGCTTCTGGCCCGCCAAGACCGGCCGCGACGCGCTGAACATTGTGTGGGACGACAGCAAGGCCGAGACGCGCGGCTCCGCGCAATTGCTCAGCGAGTTTCGCGCGCTGTCGAAGACGCCGGGCAAGCTGGTCCGGGCGGAAGGCCAGTTCGAGCAGTCGATGGCCAAGGGCGGCCGTGTCGTCGAAGTGGAGTATGTGTTCCCGTATCTTGCGCATGCGGCGATGGAGCCGCTCAACGCCTACCTGAAATGGGATGGCGACAGCGCCTATGCGCGCTACGGCTGTCAGTTCCCGACCCCCGATCACCAGGCGATCTCGAAAGTGCTCGGCCTGCCGATGGAGAAGGTGAAGATCGAAGTGCTGATGGCCGGTGGCAGCTTTGGCCGCCGCGCCCAGCAGACGACGCACCAGGCCATCGAGCTGGCCGAAGTCGCCAAGGCGATCGGGCCGGGCCGCGGCGTCAAGCTGGTCTGGACCCGCGAGGACGACATGCGCGGCGGCTATTACCGGCCTTACAGCATCCACCGCATGCGCGGCGCGGTGCGCGACGGCAAGATCGAGGCCTGGAGCGACACCATCGTCTCGCAATCGATCATGAAGGGCTCGTTCTTCGAAGCGGTCATGTTCAAGGATGGCCTCGACCCAACCTCCTATGAGGGCTCGCACGACATTCCCTACGACGTCGACAACTTCCAGTGCGACATGCACCAGGTCGACGTCGGCGTGCCCGTGCTGTGGTGGCGCTCGGTGGGCCACACCCATACCGGCTATGCGGTCGAGGCGTTCGTCGATGAACTGCTTGAAGCCGCCGGCAAGGATCCCGTCGAGGGCCGTCTCGAACTGCTCAGCAAGAAGCCGCGCCATGCCGGCGTGCTGAAGGCGGTTGCCGAACTCGCCGACTGGAAGAACTACAAGGTGCCGGACGGCCGCGCCCGCGGCGTCGCGGTGGTCGAGAGCTTTAACACCTTCGTCGCGCAGGTCGTCGAATTGTCGATCGGCGAGGACGGCCCGAAGGTCCACAAGGTGTGGTGCGCGGTGGATTGCGGCGTTGCCGTCAACCCCGACATCATCCGCGCGCAGATGGAAGGCGGCATCGGCTTCGGCCTCGGCCATATCCTCTATGCCGAGCAGACGCTCGACGCCGGGCGTCCGGTCAACGGCAATTTCGACACCTATCGCTCGCTGCGCATCAACGAGATGCCGGCGATCGAAGTGGTTATCGTGAAATCCACCGAGAAGCCGAGCGGCGTCGGCGAACCCGGCGTTCCGCCGCTGGGACCGGCGGTCGCCAACGCGATGGCCAAACTTGGAGTAGGGCGTCCGCGCCAATTGCCGATCGTACCGGGAGCTTCCGCATGAGCCTGTTCAGGAACTCGATGCTGGCACTCGTCGCCGGCACCCTCGCAGCCGGCCTGCTGGCTTTCGTCGCCCCGGGTTTTCAGGCCGACGCGGCCACCGGGTCCGCGGCCAATGCCGCTTCGCTGCAGCCGGTCTCGGCCTTCGCCGGCATCAAGAACAAGAACGAGCGTTCGCTCGCGCTGTTTCAGGAAGTGGGCCGGGTGATCCAGTCGCCGCGCTGCATGAACTGCCATCCGGCGACGGAGCGTCCGACCCAGACCGACAAGATGCGCCCGCACATCCCGCTGGTTGTCCGCGGTGAGGGCGGGGTAGGCGCCGCCAGCGGCTTGGCCTGCGCAACCTGCCACCACGAGGCCAATTTCGATGCCGCCAACGTGCCGGGTAATCCGAAATGGGCGCTGGCGCCGATCGAGATGGCCTGGCAGGGCAAGACGCTCGGCCAGATCTGCGTCCAGATCAAGGACAAGGAGCGCAATGGCGGCAAGGACATGGCTGCCTTGATCAACCATATGGCGGAAGACGAACTGGTCGGCTAGGGCTGGAACCCCGGCGGCAACCGCACCCCTGCACCGGGCACGCAAAAGCAGTTCGGCGAGCTCTTCAAGGCCTGGGCCGATTCCGGCGCGGTGTGCCCGAAGGGGTAGCTGAACTTGTAGGGTGGGCAAAGGCGCCCTTGCGCCGTGCCCACCTGCCGAAGAAGTGGTGGGCACGCGCCATCGCGCTTCGCGCGCTGGTGACTTTGCCCACTACGGTCTGCGATCCAAGAGCATTTGCCCCGTTGCCGTCGCTTCGCTAAACGACGGCGATGACATCCTTGCTCGCGCCCCATTCCGCCGATGCGCTGCTGTTCGACATCGGCCGCGTCGTGATCGATTTCGACGTAGACCTGACGCTGGCCGCCTGGGCCGCTCATGGCGACTGTCCGCTGGCTGAGCTTGCGACGCGTTTCGTTAGCGACGAGACGTTCTGGCGCTACGAGACCGGCAAGTTGTCGGATACGGAATTTTTCGCACTGGTCAGGACCTCGCTCGGAATCGAGATTTCCGAGGCGCAACTGCTGGAAGGCTGGAACGCGACCTTCATCGGCGAGATGGCCGGCATCGCGCCGCTGCTTTCACGGGCGGCGCAGCACCTGCCGCTATACGCGTTCTCCAATACCAACCGCGCGCATGTGGAGCATTTCTCGCAGCATTATGCCGAGGTGCTCAGGCCATTCCGTGAGATATTCCTGTCCTCGACCATAGGGTTGCGAAAGCCCCAAGCGGAGGCCTACCGCCATGTGGTCGAGGCGATCGGCGTCCCCGCCGGCCGCATCGTGTTCTTCGACGATTTAAGCGAGAATGTCGAAGCCGCCCGGGCGGTCGGGCTCCAGGCGGTCCATGTCCGCTCGTCGGCCGACGTGGCGACCGCGCTCGACGCGCTGGGACTGTAGGGCTGGTTCCGCGGCGGGCATCCCCAGCATAAAACGTGCCGCGGAACAAATTTGCCCTTGGCAATTGCAGCGCGACTCGTTAAACATCCGGCTTCCGGACGTGCTGGCGACAGCTGGCACGTCTGTGTTCGCATCCGACAACCCACATCGTCAGGAGACCATTCTTTCAGGCTGTCCGCATGGATTGCTCGACGGAAAGGCCAACCGACGCGGGTTCACGAGGCGGGCAGGGGTCTTGGGGCAGCCAGCAATGGCAAGCCGATGATCTCGATCCTGTCCAAGACTGCTGGCGCCCAAGATAAACTAGCGAGAGAAACGCAAGTTTTTCAACGGCTTAATCCTCAAGCCAGCATAGACGGGTGAAGACCGGATCGTCAGCGCCGCGCAAGCGGCGTACCGCGTATCCAGTTCGAACCTCGACACTCCCCTGCTGGTGACGGCGCGGGAAGGGCAGGCTTTTCAAATATCGTCTCGCCCGACGTGTCTCATAGATCGTGTGTCTTGAGGTCAGGTTGCGGGCGGGTCGGTGGGTGTAACCCGGCGGTCCTGCCATGCAGAGGCCGCCAACCGGAGAGAGCTTGCTGTGGAAAGAGCGGCAAAAAAGGACGCGGTCGAAGCGCTGAACGGTCTGTTCAAGACCACCAGCGTTGCGGTCGTCGCCCATTATTCCGGCCTCACCGTCGCCCAGATGCAGACTCTGCGTACGCAGATGAAAGCCGCTGGCGCCTCGGTCAAGGTCTCGAAAAACCGTCTCGCCAAAATTGCTCTTGAAGGCACGGACGTCGTTGCCATTGGGTCCCTTCTGAAGGGTCCCACCGTGATCGCCACTTCTGACGATCCGGTAGCGGCACCGAAGGTTGCCGTCGAATTCGCCAAGGCAAACGAGAATTTCGTTATTCTCGGCGGATCGATGGGTAAAACCGTCCTGAGCGTCGACAGCGTCAAGGCCCTGGCCGCGCTGCCCTCGCTCGACGAACTGCGCGCCAAGATCCTGGGTCTCCTCGTGGCACCCGCGACCAAGATCGCTCAGCTGTCGACTGCGCCTGCGTCCAAGCTCGCACGCGTTGTTCAGGCCTATGCCTCAAAGAGCGAAGCGGCCTGACGCCCTTCGCATTCAAACCCTGGTTCGAACTAGATACGCTTAAGGAAACAAGACAATGGCCGACCTCAATAAGATCGTTGAAGAACTCTCGAGCCTGACCGTGCTCGAAGCTGCCGACCTCGCCAAGCTGCTCGAAGAAAAGTGGGGCGTGTCTGCCGCTGCTGCCGTCGCTGTTGCTGGCCCTGCCGGCGCTCCGGCTGCTGCCGCTGAAGAGAAGACCGAATTCACCGTCATGCTGACCGCTGCCGGCGACAAGAAGATCGAAGTCATCAAGGAAGTCCGTGCGATCACGGGTCTCGGCCTCAAGGAAGCCAAGGACCTGGTCGAAGGCGCTCCGAAGGCTGTCAAGGAAGGCATTGCCAAGGACGAGGCCGAGAAGGTCAAGGCTCAGCTCGAGAAGGCTGGCGCCAAGGTCGAACTCAAGTAAGACTTCAAAACGATCCCGGGAGGCGAGCTTCGGGTCGCCTCCCGGACCTTTTATGTCCGTACACAGGAATGTGTGGGGATTTCTTGGAACAACCCTCGAATCTCCATTATTGCCATCCCATATCGGGACGACAGCACGAAAGCACGGTTTGACAGCAGGAATGACGACGTTTCTGTCTAAGCCGTTGGGAGATATGCAATTTCGGGCTTTTTCAGTCCGTAACTAGACGGTTCAGACGGGCAGGGTGCAGCCAGGCATCCCGCGCGTCGTTTTGCGTTCTGCGATTCGCGCCTTCGATTTCAGGACTTTGGTCCTGATATTGGGCGCAACGACCGGAGCGTTTGGAAATTCAACCCGGGGGCGACGCCAGTCGCGCTTCGGAAGGTTCGCCCGTTACGGGCGACGCAATGAGAGGCCAAGATGGGTCAGCAGACGTTCACAGGTCGCAAGCGCGTTCGCAAGTTCTTCGGTCACATCAAGGAAGTCGCAGAAATGCCGAACCTCATTGAGGTTCAGAAGGCATCCTACGACCAGTTCCTGATGGTTGACGAACCCGAAGGTGGACGCCTCGACGAGGGTCTGCAGGCGGTATTCCGGTCGGTGTTCCCGATCTCGGACTTCTCCAGCACCTCGATGCTGGAATTCGTTCGCTACGAATTCGAGCCGCCGAAATACGACGTCGACGAGTGCCGCCAGCGCGGCATGACCTATGCTGCGCCGCTGAAGGTGACGCTGCGCCTGATCGTGTTCGATATCGATGAAGAAACCGGCGCCCGCTCCGTCAAGGACATCAAGGAGCAGGACGTCTACATGGGCGATATCCCGCTCATGACCATGAACGGCACCTTCGTCGTCAACGGCACCGAGCGCGTCATCGTCTCGCAGATGCACCGTTCGCCGGGCGTGTTCTTCGACCACGACAAGGGCAAGACCCATTCCTCGGGCAAGCTGCTGTTCGCCGCCCGCGTCATCCCCTATCGCGGCTCCTGGCTCGACATCGAATTCGACGCCAAGGACATCGTGTTCGCCCGCATCGATCGTCGCCGCAAGATTCCGGTGACGTCGCTGATGTTCGCGCTGGGTCTGGACGGCGAAGAAATTCTCTCGACGTTCTACAACAAGATCGAGTTCAAGAAGATCAAAGAAGGCTGGCGCGTGCCGTTCGACGCCGCGCGTTTCCGCGGCTACTCGACCGTCAACGATCTGATCGATGCCGACACCGGCAAGGTCGTGCTCGAAGCCGGCAAGAAGCTCACCGTGCGTGCCGCCCGTCAGCTCGTCGAAAAGGGCCTCAAGGCCCTGTTGATGACCGACCATGATCTGGTCGGCAATTACCTCGCCGAAGATCTCATCAACAACAAGACCGGCGTGATCTACGCCGAAGCCGGTGATGAGATCACGGGCAAGGAAAAGACCAAGGGCGACGATAAGGAAATCGAGCTGTTCATCGGTACGACGCCGATGAAGGAGCTGGTTGAGGCGGGCTACAAGGACCTGCCGCTGCTCGACATCGACCACGTCAACATCGGTGCCTACATCCGCAACACGCTGGCCGCCGACAAGAACATGACGCGGGAAGACGCGCTGTTCGACATCTACCGCGTGATGCGTCCGGGCGAGCCGCCGACCATCGACTCCGCGCAGAACATGTTCCAGTCGCTGTTCTTCGACAGTGAGCGCTACGACCTCTCCGCGGTCGGCCGCGTCAAGATGAACATGCGCCTCGAGCTGGACGCGCCGGACACCCATCGCACGCTGCGCAAGGAAGACATCCTCGCCGTCATCAAGACGCTGGTGGACCTGCGCGACGGTAAGGGCGAAATCGACGATATCGACCATCTCGGCAACCGTCGTGTGCGTTCGGTAGGCGAGCTGATGGAAAATCAGTACCGCGTCGGCCTCCTGCGCATGGAGCGCGCCATCAAGGAGCGCATGTCGTCCGTCGACATCGACACCGTGATGCCGCAGGACCTGATCAACGCGAAGCCGGCGGCTGCCGCCGTTCGCGAATTCTTCGGCTCGTCGCAGCTGTCGCAGTTCATGGATCAGACCAACCCGCTGTCGGAAATCACCCACAAGCGCCGTCTCTCGGCGCTTGGACCGGGCGGTCTGACGCGCGAGCGCGCGGGCTTCGAAGTCCGCGACGTTCATCCGACGCATTACGGCCGCATCTGCCCGATCGAGACGCCGGAAGGCCCTAACATCGGTCTGATCAACTCGCTCGCCACCTTCGCGCGCGTCAACAAGTACGGCTTCGTCGAAACGCCCTACCGCAAGGTCAAGGACGGTCGCGTCACCGACGAGGTCGTGTACCTCTCGGCGATGGAAGAGGGCCGCTACCACGTCGCGCAGGCGAACGTGGCGCTCGACGCCAAGGGCAAGTTCACCGAAGACCTGATCATCTGCCGTCACTCCGGTGACGTGCTGCCGGTCACGGCCGACAAGGTCGACTACATGGACGTGTCGCCGAAGCAGCTTGTTTCGGTTGCCGCGGCGCTGATCCCGTTCCTCGAGAACGACGACGCCAACCGCGCGCTGATGGGCTCGAACATGCAGCGTCAGGCCGTGCCTTTGGTGCGCGCCGAAGCCCCGTTCGTCGGCACCGGCATGGAAGCCGTCGTGGCGCGTGACTCGGGTGCTGCGATCGCGGCGCGCCGTTCGGGCGTCATCGACCAGATCGATGCGACCCGCGTGGTTATCCGCGCGACTGAAGATCTCGACCCCACCAAGTCGGGCGTCGATATCTACCGTCTGATGAAGTACCAGCGCTCCAACCAGTCGACCTGCATCAACCAGCGTCCGCTGGTTCGCGTAGGCGACAAGGTGGCCAAGGGCGATATCATCGCGGACGGTCCGTCGACCGATCTCGGCGAATTGGCTCTCGGCCGCAACGTGCTGGTCGCGTTCATGCCGTGGAATGGCTACAACTTCGAGGATTCCATCCTGCTCTCCGAGCGGATCGTGAAGGACGACGTGTTCACGTCGATCCATCTCGAAGAGTTCGAAGTCATGGCTCGCGATACCAAGCTCGGGCCTGAGGAAATCACCCGCGATATTCCGAACGTGTCGGAAGAAGCGCTGAAGAACCTCGACGAAGCCGGCATCGTCTACATCGGCGCCGAAGTCCGCGCCGGCGACATCCTGGTCGGCAAGATCACCCCGAAGGGCGAAAGCCCGATGACGCCGGAAGAAAAGCTTCTGCGCGCCATCTTCGGTGAAAAGGCGTCCGACGTTCGCGATACCTCGCTCCGCGTGCCGCCCGGCGTGCAGGGCACCATCGTCGAAGTCCGCGTCTTCAACCGGCACGGCGTCGACAAGGACGAACGCGCTTTGGCGATCGAGCGGGAGGAAATCGAACGCCTCGCCAAGGATCGTGACGACGAGCAGGCCATTCTTGACCGTAACGTCTACGGCCGTCTTGCAGACCTGCTCGAAGGCAAGGTCGGCATTGCCGGTCCGAAGGGCTTCAAGAAGGACAGCAAGGTCACCCGTGCCGTGCTCGAAGAGAGCCCGCGTTCGCAGTGGTGGATGTTCGCCACTTCGAACGACAAGCTGATGACCGAAATCGAAGCGATGCGGAAGCAGTACGACGAGTCGAAGAAGGGCCTTGAACAGCGCTTCCTCGACAAGGTCGAGAAGCTGCAGCGTGGCGACGAACTGCCGCCCGGCGTGATGAAGATGGTCAAGGTCTTCGTCGCGGTGAAGCGCAAGATCCAGCCCGGCGACAAGATGGCCGGACGTCACGGCAACAAGGGCGTGGTGTCGAAGATCGTTCCGATCGAAGACATGCCGTTCCTTGAAGACGGGACCCATGCGGACATCGTGCTGAACCCGCTCGGCGTGCCGTCGCGCATGAACGTCGGTCAGATTCTCGAAACGCATCTCGGCTGGGCTTGCGCCGGCATGGGCAAGCGGATCGGGCAGACCATCGACGCCTACTACGCGAAGCAGGATCTGAAGCCGCTCAAGGACACGCTGAAGAAGATCTACGGCGACGACGAAGTCATCAAGTCGCTGGACGATGCCGAACTCCTTGAGTTGGCTCGCAACCTGAAGCCCGGCGTGCCGATTGCAACGCCGGTGTTCGACGGGGCGAAGGAAGCCGACATCGAAGAGATGCTGAAGATGGCAGGCCTGGATGCGTCCGGTCAGTCCACCGTCTATGACGGCCGGACCGGCGACCAGTTCGATCGCAAGGTGACGGTTGGGTACATCTACATGCTCAAGCTGCACCATCTCGTGGACGACAAGATCCACGCGCGTTCGATCGGTCCGTACTCGCTGGTTACCCAGCAGCCGCTGGGCGGCAAGGCACAGTTCGGCGGACAGCGTTTCGGCGAAATGGAAGTGTGGGCGCTCGAGGCTTACGGCGCGGCGTATACGCTCCAGGAAATGCTGACCGTGAAGTCGGACGACGTCGCGGGCCGTACCAAGGTCTACGAAGCCATCGTGCGCGGCGACGACACGTTCGAGGCCGGTATTCCGGAATCGTTCAACGTGCTGGTCAAGGAAATGCGCTCGCTGGGTCTCAACGTCGACCTGCACAACTCGAAGCAGGCGCCGACCCCGTCGGAAGCAGCCGAATAATCTGACAGCGACTGCCCGGCCTTCATGGCCGGGCATCCGCGCTCTGCCCGGACGTGAGCAGAGTGCGTGGCGACCCTGAGAAATTCGAATTTGCTGCTGGTGGCGACCGGCACGCGAGGAGAAGACTATGAACCAAGAAATTATGAATCTCTTCAATCCGACGACGCCGGCTCAGGTCTTCGACCAGATCCGGATTTCGATCGCGTCTCCGGAGAAGATTCTGTCGTGGTCCTACGGCGAGATCAAGAAGCCGGAAACCATCAATTACCGTACCTTCAAGCCCGAGCGCGACGGCCTGTTCTGCGCCCGCATCTTCGGGCCGATCAAGGATTACGAGTGCCTGTGCGGCAAGTACAAGCGCATGAAGTACAAGGGCATCATCTGCGAGAAGTGCTCGGTCGAAGTGACCTTGTCGCGCGTCCGGCGCGAGCGCATGGGCCATATCGAGCTCGCAGCCCCCGTTGCCCACATCTGGTTCCTGAAGTCGCTGCCGTCGCGTATCGGCCAGCTGCTCGACATGACCCTCAAGGATCTCGAGCGGATCCTGTACTTTGAATACTACGTCGTTCTCGAGCCGGGTCTCACCGCGCTCAAGGACCGTCAGCTGCTGTCCGAAGAAGAGTATCTTCGCGCGCAGGACGAATATGGTCAGGACAGCTTCACCGCCATGATCGGCGCCGAGGCGATCCGCGAACTGCTGAAGGGCCTCGAGCTTGAAAAGCTCGACGTCCAGCTGCGCGTGGATATGAAAGAGACCGAATCCGAGATCAAGCACAAGAAGCTCGCCAAGCGCTTGAAGATCGTCGAGGCCTTCCGCTACTCCGGCAACAAGCCGGAATGGATGATCCTGACCGTCGTGCCGGTGATCCCGCCGGACCTGCGTCCGCTGGTGCCGCTCGATGGCGGCCGCTTCGCGACCTCCGATCTCAACGATCTCTATCGCCGCGTCATCAACCGCAACAACCGCTTGAAGCGCCTGATGGAGCTCCGCGCGCCGGACATCATCATCCGCAACGAAAAGCGCATGTTGCAGGAAGCCGTTGACGCATTGTTCGACAACGGCCGTCGCGGACGCGTCATCACGGGTGCCAACAAGCGCCCGCTGAAGTCGCTCGCCGACATGCTGAAGGGCAAGCAGGGCCGCTTCCGGCAGAATTTGCTCGGCAAGCGCGTCGACTATTCCGGCCGTTCGGTCATCGTCGTCGGTCCCGAGCTGCGTCTGCATCAGTGCGGCCTGCCGAAGAAGATGGCGCTCGAACTGTTCAAGCCGTTCATCTACTCGCGGCTCGACGCCAAGGGTCTGTCCACCACGGTGAAGCAGGCGAAGAAGCTCGTTGAAAAAGAGCGTCCCGAAGTCTGGGACATCCTCGACGAGGTCATTCGCGAGCATCCCGTGCTCTTGAACCGCGCGCCGACGCTGCATCGTCTGGGCATCCAGGCGTTCGAGCCGGTGCTGATCGAAGGCAAGGCGATCCAGCTGCATCCGCTGGTCTGCGCGGCCTTCAACGCCGACTTCGACGGCGACCAGATGGCCGTCCACGTTCCGCTGTCGCTGGAAGCGCAGCTGGAAGCGCGCGTCCTGATGATGTCGACCAACAACATCCTGCATCCCGCGAACGGTCAGCCGATCATCGTGCCGTCGCAGGATATCGTGCTCGGCCTGTACTATCTGTCGGTGATGCGTGACGGTCTGCCCGGCCAGGGCAAGCTGTATCATGCGGTGGCGGAGATCGAGCATGCGCTGCATGCGAAGGTCATCCACCTCCACACCAAGATCAAGTATCGCTGGGAAGGTCTCGACGAGAACGGCAAGCCGGTTACCCGCTGGTATGACACCACGGCTGGCCGCACCATGCTCGGCCAGGTCCTGCCGAAGTCGGCGAAGATGCCCTTCGACATCATCAACAAGCTGATGACGAAGAAGGAAATCTCCAGCGTCATCGATCAGGTCTATCGTCACTGCGGTCAGAAAGAGACCGTGATCTTCTGCGATCGCATCATGGCGCTCGGCTTCTACAACGCCTTCAAGGCGGGCATCTCGTTCGGCAAGGACGACATGGTCGTGCCAGCGTCGAAGTGGAAGATCGTCGACGGCACCCGTGCGCTCGCGAAGGACTTCGAGCAGCAGTACAACGACGGCCTGATCACCCATGGTGAGAAGTACAACAAGGTCGTCGATGCCTGGTCGAAGGCCGGTGAAGAAGTCGCCAAGGAGATGATGAAGGAGATTTCCTCCGTCAAGAAGGACGCGCACGGCGTCGAGCAGCAGATCAACTCGATCTACATGATGTCGCATTCCGGTGCCCGCGGTTCGCCGGCCCAGATGCGTCAGCTCGCCGGCATGCGCGGCCTGATGGCCAAGCCGTCGGGTGAGATCATCGAGACGCCGATCATCTCGAACTTCAAGGAGGGCCTGTCGGTTCTCGAATACTTCAACTCGACTCACGGTGCCCGTAAGGGTCTCGCCGATACCGCGTTGAAGACCGCGAACTCCGGTTACCTGACCCGTCGTCTCGTCGACGTGGCGCAGGACTGCATCATCACGCAGTCGGATTGCGGCACCAAGCTCGGCATCAAGATGCGCGCCATCATCGACAGCGGATCGGTGGTTGCATCGCTGGCGTCGCGTATCCTTGGCCGTTCGGCCTGCGAAGACATTCGCGATCCGAACACCAACAAGATCCTGATCAAGCGCAACACCCTGATGGAAGAGCGCGACGTCGATCTGCTGCAGCAGGCCGGCATCCAGGAAGTGAAGATCCGTTCGGCTCTCACTTGCGAACTGGTCAACGGCATCTGCGGCACCTGCTACGGGCGCGATCTCGCCCGCGGCACGCCGGTCAACCACGGTGAGGCCGTCGGCGTCATCGCGGCGCAGTCGATCGGTGAACCCGGTACCCAGCTCACCATGCGTACGTTCCACATCGGTGGCGCCGCGCAGATCAACGAGCAGTCGGTCATCGAATCCAACTTCGACGGCAAGGTCACGATCAAGAACGAAGCCATCGCCAAGAACGGCGAAGGTCACATGGTGGCGATGGTCCGCAACATGGTCATCGCGATCTCGGACGCCGACGGCACCGAGCGCGCCGCGCATCGTATTCAGTACGGCGCGCGCGTGCACGTGGCGGAAGGCGACACCATCAAGCGCGGCCAGCGCATCGCGGAATGGGATCCGTACTCCCGTCCGCTGCTGACCGAAGTTGAAGGCGTGATCGGCTTCGAGGATCTGATCGACGGCCAGTCGATCGCCGAGACGCTCGACGAGTCCACCGGTATCGCCAAGCGCGTCGTTACCGACTGGCGTTCGTCGCGTGCCGGCGCGGATCTGCGTCCTGCCATTGTCATCAAGGGCAAGGACGGCAAGATCCTCAAGCTCGCCCGTGGCGGTGAAGCCCGCTACATGCTGTCGCCCGACGCCATTCTGTCGGTCGATACCGGCGCCAAGGTGAAGACCGGCGACATTCTCGCCCGTGTTTCGACCGAAAGCGCGAAGACGCGTGACATCACCGGCGGTCTGCCGCGGGTGGCCGAACTGTTCGAGGCGCGCAAGCCCAAGGACGCGGCGATCATCGCGGAAATCGGCGGCACCATCCGCTTCGGTCGCGACTACAAGAACAAGCGCCGGATCTCGATCGAGCCGATCGACAAGAACGAGGAGACCCGCGAGTACCTCATTCCGAAGGGCAAGCACATCCATCTGCAGGATGGTGACATCGTCGAAAAGGGCGACTTCATCGTCGAAGGCAATCCCGCGCCGCACGACATTCTGGCGATCAAGGGCATCGAGGAACTCGCTGCCTACCTGGTCAACGAAATCCAGGAAGTCTACCGATTGCAGGGCGTGCTCATCAACGACAAGCACATCGAAGTGATTGTTCGTCAGATGCTGCAGAAGGTCGAGATCACCGATCAGGGTGAGACCGACATGATCTCGGGCGAACAGATCGACAAGATCGAATTCGACCAGCTCAATGCGCGCGCCAAGGAAGAGGGCAAGAAGATCGCCACGGGAACGCCGGTACTGCTCGGCATCACCAAGGCGAGCTTGCAGACCCGTTCGTTCTTCTCGGCAGCGTCGTTCCAGGAGACCACGCGCGTGCTCACCGAAGCTGCCGTCAACGGCAAGGTGGATCCGCTCGAAGGCCTCAAGGAGAACGTCATTGTCGGCCGGCTTATCCCGGCAGGCACCGGCGCCTCGATGGCGAAGATCCGCGAAGTCGCAGTCAAGCGCGACAAGATGATCCTCGACGAGCGCGAAAAGCAGGCGACGATCGTTCCGGACGCTCCGGATGCCGAAACCCTGATGCTGCCGCCCGCCGAGTAAGCGAAGCGAACTATCAAACAGTAAAAGGCCCGCGAAAGCGGGCCTTTTTCATTGTGGAGGGCGCAACGCGCGCTGCGCCCGCGTACTTGTGCGCGCCAGTCTAGACGGCGGCGACCGGGGCTTCGCGCCGTTTTGGCGTCTCCGATGTCGCGATCTTCAAGGCCCAGGCCGGGCTGCTCGACGACACCGACCTGATCACGCTGGCCTGCCAGATCATGGTCGATGGCCACGGCGTCGCGTGGTCGTGGCATCAGGCGGTCGAACGCATGGCCGGCCAATTGGCGTCGCTCGACAATCCGTTGCTGGCGACGTGGGCATCGGACCTGCGCGACATCGGGCGTCGCGTGCTGGCCCAGATCGATCCGCCGATGGCCGCGACGATGGCCGCCGGCATGACGCCGCCGCTCGCGGCGGCGCTGGCGACGTGGCTGTTCCGCGGCCGTTTCAGCGTGGAAGAGCGCGAGGCCGGCGGGGCCGCCGCCGTACTCGGCCTGGCATTCGTGACCGAGGGCGTCATTCCGTTTGCGGCGCGGGATCCCTTCCGGGTGATCGCGGCCCTGATGGTCGGATCGGCGCTGACCGGGGCCATTTCGATGGCCGCCGGCGCAGAGCTCAAGGTTCCGCACGGCGGGATCTTTGTGCTGCCGATCCCCGGCGCAGTGACGCATGTCGTGGCCTATGGCGCAGCCATCTTGTGCGGAACGCTGGTAAGCGCCATTCTGGTCGGGCTGCTGAAGCGTCCGGCGGTGCAATCCGCCTGAGGGCGTAACCGGTCAAGCCGGCAACCCGGCGTGGCTGGCGCGGCGTTCCACACGCCTTTGTTCATCTTTCCTTCAGGTGGAAAATGATCATGCTTTGAAATGTTTATTGCAGGATGCGCCAATTCACTGATTGGTCGCATTTCGCTTTAGAGCAAAATCCGATACAGCGAGCGCGGCCGGTATGGTTCGTCTGATCCGGCGCGTGAGAGAAACCGATGCTTGATCTTGCAATTGTAGGTGGTGGTCCCGGCGGCCTGATGAGCGCCTGGTATCTCAAGCGGAAGCTCGGCGATCTGTGCCGCATCACCATCTATGAATCGTCCGACCGCGTCGGCGGCAAGATCCTGACCAAGAAATTCGACTCCGCGCCGGCGATGTACGAGGCCGGTGTTGCCGAGATCTACGATTATTCGATGACCGGGCCGGACCCGCTGCGCGAGTTGATTCAGCATTTCGGCCTGCAGACCATTCCGATGGATGCCGAGCAGGTGCAGCTCGACGGCAAACTGCTCAACGACGTGCCGGGCATGCGCAAGACCTACGGGCCGACCACCGCCAATGCGATCGAGGCGTTTCGCGATCTGTGCAGCACGATGGTGTCGCCGGTCGAATATTACGAGGGCGTCGGCGCCCATGACAACGAGCATCCCTGGGCGTGGATGACCGCCGAGGAACTGCTCGACAAGGTCGTGCCGGATGCGACCGCCAAGCGTTTCTTGAAGGTGATGGCGCGTTCCGATCTGGCGACCGAGGCCCACAACACCAACGGCCTCAACGCGCTCAAGAATTTCGTGATGGATATCGAGGGCTATATCGGCCTGTACTCGATCCAGAACGGCAATGAGCAGCTCATCACCTGTCTGCAGTCGGAGGTCGATGCCGACGTCCAGCTCAACCACCGTGTCCTGAAGGTCGGCAAGACCGAGGCCGGCCGCTACCAGCTCGACATGATGAACGGCAAGGGGCCGGAGACCCGCGAGTTCGACCTGGTGTTGATGTGCCTGCCGCATTCCTGGCTGGCGACGATGCGCTGGGGCGGCGAGCAGCTGCGCAAGTCGATGGTCAAGCACATCTCGTATTTCGACCGGCCCGCGCATTACCTGCGCATCTCGATCCTGTTCGACACGCCGTTCTGGGGCGAGCAGATTCCCGGCTCCTGGTTCATGTCGGAAGCGTTCGGCGGCTGCTGCGTCTACAATGAGGGCTCGCGCCATGATGTCGGCACGCACGGCGTGCTGAACTGGCTGATCGCGGGCTCCGACGCGCTGGCCTTTGCCAACCTCAACGACGAGGAGCTGATCGACGCGGCGCTGAAATCGCTGCCGGTCTCGTTCGGCAATGCGCGCGCGCATTTCATGGAGGGCAAGACCTATCGCTGGCTGTCCTCGGTCAATGCGATCCCCGGCGGCCTGCCGGCGCGCGATGTCATGACCAACCACCGGCCGGAACCGAAGAACCATCCCGGCCTCGTGCTGGTCGGCGACTATCTGTTCGATTCCACGCTCAATGGCCTCTTGGATTCCTCCGACGCGGCCACCGACATCATTCTCACCGAGATGATGCGGCTGCGGCGTGCCCGCGGCGACGGCGGGCCGGTTGCCTCCGACAAGATCGATCGCGACTATTTCGAGAATTACCGCGGCCTCGGCCCCTATAGCGAGGTGTGGAGCCGCTTCACCGATCCCGACTATCTGATGAAGCTGATCCAGATCGTCTGGGACCAGCCGAAGGCCTACCGGCTGCTGGTGGCGGGCTCGGCATCCGGCGAACTGGTCGGCGCGCTGCGCGACCGTGGCATCGACGCCTGGGGCATCGAGAGCAACAAGGTGATCCACGCCCGGACGCCGAAGGCGCTGAAGAAGTACAACCAGCTCGGCTCCGTCACCGACCTGCCGTTCAAGGATGAGCGCTTCGATTTCGTGTTCGAGACCTGTCTGTGCCACGTCGCCGAGAAGCAGGTGCCGAAGGCGGTGCGGGAACTCAACCGCGTGGTCAAGACCGGCGTGGTGTTTGGCTCGGTGACCTCCGACATGGCGCCGGCGCTGATCGACCGCTACGACCTGTTGCGCGGCGTCCGGAAGCTCGGCACCTGGTGGGAATGGTCGGAACTGTTCTTCGGCAACGGCTTCGATCTGTCGATGCACCGCCGTGACTGCACGGCGGAGGTCTGGGAAGCCACGCTGGCTGCCGACCGCGGCCCCGGCCACTGGTACGCCGACGCCGACAGCCTGCGCTATTCGTTCTTCGACAAGATGGATGACGAAGACTGAGCGGGCGAGGCGCTTCCGCCAGGATCTGCATGCGTTGACGCGCTCACCTGTCCCCATGTCGTCCCCGCGAACGCGGGGACCCATACACACCGTCTTCTCGGCTCAGCGCTGCAGGCCGCAGCGTTCCACCTTGATCGGCTGAGGCTATGGGTCCCCGCGTTCGCGGGGACGACATGGGGATGGCGCGAGGACCCCGGCGGCCACATCGCTTGCGGCTCGTCCTTGCCACGGCATGCGCGTCACATCCCCTATACCCCTCCCGTTGCTTTGCCGATTGCATTCTGATCGCATAGGATCATGGGGACTGCGGCACGCGCCGCAGCAATGATTCCTGCGGTCGCACGACCGTGCAGCAACGGTTTGTTTCATGGCGTCCCAGCCACCAAAGCCACCTTCCGACGATTCCTCGCAAGGCGAGCCGGCGTCGCCGCTCGACGACAAATTCGCGCTGCCGGTCGGCGCGGCCGCGACGCCGGTTCCCGGCATCAAGCCGCCATTGGCCAAGGGCCTGGGGGTCGACAAGGCGGCTAAATCCAAGCCGGTCGCCGAAGATGACGACGAGGAAGATGACGACGATGATGATGACGAGGATCTCGTCGTCTTCACCGCACGCGAAGCCGCCGGCGCGCTTGGCACCATTCTGGCGTTCACCCGGCCGTTCCTGACGAATTACCGCAAGATGATGGTTTTTGTCGGCCTCGGCGTTCTGGTCGAGACGCTGTTCAACGTCATCATGCCGCTCAGCCTGAAATATCTGATCGACGATGCGCTCGGCGAAGAGGACTTCGAGGCGCTGGTCATCATCCTGTCGGTGCTGGGGGCGGCCGGCATCATCACCTCGATCGTGGCGATCTGGTATGAGCGCTGGGACGCGCGGCTGGCGGCAACCGTCATTTCCGACGTCCGCGTCCGCCTGTTCGAGCACGTGCAGAACCTGCCGTCGGCCTATTTCGCCCGCACCAAGCGTGGCGAGATCCTGTCGCGCTTCTCGATCGACATGGCGGCTTACGAGACCTCGATCAAGACCTTCGCCAATAGTGCGATGCTGCCGTTTCTCGAACTGATCGCCGGCATTTTGCTGATGCTGTATCTGAACTGGCAGCTCGCGGCGGTGGCCCTGCTGATCTTCCCGATCACCCTGATCGGCCCGCGCATCCTGACGCCCAAGGCCGTGCAGGCCAATTACGACCAGAAGCTCACGGAATCCGCGCTGCTTGGTGCCGTTCAGGAGAACGTCGCGGCGCAGGCGGTGGTCAAGGCGTTCAGCCTGCAGCGCCGCACGCTCGGCTGGTTCCGGCTGCGCAACAACGAGGCCCGCGACCGCGTGTCACGCGCGATCTTTCTCTCCACCATGGTGGAGCGCTCGGTCACCATCTCGGTGCTGCTGCTGCACCTCGTCGTGCTGGCGATCGGCGCCTATCTGGCCACCAAGGGCCAGATCACCGTCGGTACCTTCGTGACCTTCGAGAGCGCGTTCTGGGAGGTGTCCTACAACATCGCCCATGTCATGCACTTCATCCCGGTGTCGATCCAGTCGGCCGCGGCCGTGCGCCACATCAACGAGATGCTCGATGAACCGACCCGCGGCGCCGACCGGGCAGGGGCGCCCAATCTGCCGCGCATCGTCAACGACATCACTTTTGACCACGTCTCCTTCAAATACGAAGGCAGCCAGACGCCGGTGCTCGACAATCTGACCCTTAAGCTCAACGTCGGAAAGACCATCGCGATTGTCGGACCCTCCGGCTCCGGCAAGAGCACGCTGCTCAATCTGATCCTGCGGCTCTACGTGCCCGACGAGGGCCGGGTGAGTATCGATGGCGTCGATATCCGCAAGGTAACGCGGGAGTCGCTGCGCTCCAGCATGGCGGTCGTATTCCAGGAAAACATGCTGTTCAACATGTCGATCCGCGAGAACATCCGGCTGGGCAAGGAAGGCGCCACCGACAAGGAAGTCGAGGACGCGGCTAAGAAGGCCGAGATCCACCGCTACATCATGAGCCTGCCGCAGAAATACGACACCTCGGTCGGTGAGCGCGGTGACACATTGTCCGGCGGCCAGCGCCAGCGGATCGCCATCGCCCGGGCCATCGTCCGCAATCCCTCCGTATTGCTGCTCGACGAGGCGACCTCGGCGCTCGACCAGACCACGGAGGCCGCGATCAACAAGACGCTGCTCAAGCTCGCGCGTGGCCGCACCATGATCTTCTCGACCCACCGCCTGACCTCGGTGGTGGAGATGGACGAGATCATCGTGATCTCCGGCGGCCAGGCGATCGAGCGCGGCTCGCATGTCGAATTGCTGGCGCTGAACGGGACCTACCGCAAGCTGTGGGACGATCAGGGCCTGGCACCGCATGGCGCCGCCGCTGCGGACGATGACGATGACGACGAGGATGACGACGACTGAGTCGCAATTTCCTCGCAATCAGGTGTGAAAAGGCCCCAATGTGCGGAACCGGGCACGGGGTGGAGCGTTCATCCGCCATTCCGCCCCCGGTGCATCGGCGCCACTGAGCAATTGGCCCGATGATCTTTGTCTGGCTCGTTCGAAGAGCCCCTAGACATGAGTTCAGATCAGCCCGCGACACCCAACGTCCTGATCGTCGAGGACGAGATGGTGCTGCGCATGCGCGCGGTCGATATCGTCGAGGACGCCGGTTTCAACCCCGTCGAGGCCGTCAACGCGGACGAGGCCATGAGCATCCTGGAATCCCGCTCCGACATTTCGCTGTTGTTCACCGACATCCAGATGCCCGGCTCGATGGACGGGCTGAAGCTGGCGCATGCGGTGCATGACCGCTGGCCGGGGATAAAGATCATCCTGGTTTCCGGCCGGATCAATCCGACCGACGCCGAAAAGCCAGAGGACAGCCGCTTTTTTGGCAAGCCGATCGGCGTCACGCAGATGATCGCCCAGTTGCAGGAGATGATCGGGGGCGGCGTGCTGGCGATCGTGCCCACCGCTGCCGAGGTCGCGCCCGTCGTGGTCGTGCCGGAGCACCAGCCGACCGCCCAGGAATTCCTCACCGCTGAGAACGACAGCCTACGTTTGCTGCTAGAGCAGGCCTCGTTCGACGCCAAGGTTCTGCTGGCCCAGTCCGGCATCGATGCCAAGGAGCGCGAGGCCGCCGACAAGCTGCAGAAGCTGATCCTGGAAGAGCTGCATCACCGCATCAAGAACACGCTGGCGACGGTGAGCGCGATCGCCTCCCAGAGCCTGCGCACCGCGCCCAGCCTCGCGCACGGCCAGCAGGCGATCGAAGGCCGGCTGCTGGCGCTCGGCCGCGCCCATGACCTGCTGCTGCAGGTGTCCTGGGCCAATGCCGGCCTCGACCACATCATCCGCGGTGCCACCGAGGCCTATGACAGCCAGAGCGAGGGACGGTTCACCATTACCGGCCCGGACATCAAGATGTCGTCCGGCGCTGTGATCGCGCTGGCGATGACCCTGAACGAGTTGTGCACCAACACCACCAAGTTCGGCGCATTGTCGGTTCCGACCGGCCGGGTCGCGATCGATTGGACCATCGACACGGCGACCGAGCGGCTGAAGCTGGTCTGGCGCGAAACCGGCGGCCCGCTGGTGCAGGCGCCGACCCGGCGCAGCTTCGGCACCAAGATGATGGGCTCACTCGGCCAGCAGCTCTCCGGCCAGGTCAAGCTCAGCTATGAGCCGTCGGGGTTCGTCTATGAGCTCGACGTGCCGCTGAGTTCCCTCGTTCCCAAGGTGTAGTCCGTAGCCCGGATAAGCGCAGCCTGCCCGCATGGCGGGGCGGAACCATTCGTGGCCGGCCCTCATTGAGCCTCTGCTCCGGACAGCAGCCGCGCGCCGCTGCGCGCCATGCCGCCTTACCCGGCCAACGGCTCCGCGCATACGATTCCCTATCGATTCCCCAAAACGCATCCGGTTCTACCGATTCTGGCCGATCCTGTTCCGATCGCGCTCAAACTGGCTCGAAAACGTCGTCCGGCGTTCATCAATCGGTAATGTTTTTGCGGTGCGGATTTTGCGGTGGATGTCACGCAAACCCCATGAATCCGGCATGTTTTTGCAGCATCCGACATGCTAGAAGCCCTGCTGTCAGAAGCGTTTCTCGGCTCGCGCTTTAGTGTTGACTTGGGTAACCCCCGGGGATAAAACCCGCGCACTCACCGACAGGCGGTGAGCTTCGTAAGTGTCGGAACGGACCACCCTCTAGCGTCCTCCAAGATCAGTCTTGAGGGACCCAGCCTTTCGGGGCAGGAGCGGGCACCAACCTCGATCCAAGAAGCTCAAACGCTGTCGCTTAAAGCTAGGCAATGTCAAAACGTCCGTCTTTTGAGCAAGTTCTCAACAGACAGATCAGATTGCATGACCTCGGTACAGACTATCAGGCGCAAGCCCGTTAGTCACGATCGCGGTCCTCTGTGGCGTGAAACGCTTTCTGCTCAGGTATGAGCGGTTGGCGTGATTTCGTTTTGCGTGAATCTTTCTTTGATCTGTGAGTGGATCGATGGGGCAGGTGGCCCCAAACAATTTGCGAAGCCGTTATGGCTTCGCCTGAACAAGGGTGAAGGCGAAGATGCCGACGATCAACCAGCTGATCGCAAGTCCGCGTGTCGTTCAGAAGTCGCGCAAGAAGGTGCCGGCGCTGCAGCAGTCGCCGCAGAAGCGTGGCGTTTGTACGCGCGTCTACACCACGACCCCGAAGAAGCCGAACTCGGCGCTTCGTAAGGTCGCCAAGGTGCGTCTGACCAATGGCTTCGAAGTCATCGGGTACATTCCGGGCGAAGGTCATAACCTTCAGGAGCACTCTGTGGTGATGATCCGCGGCGGTCGCGTCAAGGATTTGCCCGGCGTGCGATACCACATTCTCCGCGGCGTGCTGGATACCCAGGGCGTCAAGAACCGTAAGCAGCGCCGTTCGAAGTACGGCGCGAAGCGTCCGAAGTAACGGGGATTATCGATGTCTCGTCGCCATTCTGCTGAAAAGCGTGAAGTCAACCCGGATCCGAAGTTCGGGAACATCATCATCACCAAGTTCATGAATTCGATCATGTACGACGGCAAGAAGTCTGCCGCTGAAAGCATCGTCTACGGTGCCTTGGAGATGATCGAAGGCAAGACCAAGCAGGGCCCGCTGCCAGTTTTCGAGCAGGCCCTGGAAAACGTGATGCCGACGATCGAAGTTCGTTCGCGTCGCGTCGGTGGCGCCACCTACCAGGTGCCGGTCGAAGTCCGCAGCGTGCGCCGTCAGGCGCTCGGCATTCGCTGGCTGATCACCGCCGCCCGTGCCCGCAACGAGAAGACCATGACCGAGCGTCTCTCGGCCGAGTTGCTCGATGCGTCGAACGGTCGTGGTAACGCCGTGAAGAAGCGGGAAGACGTGCACAAGATGGCGGAAGCCAACCGCGCGTTCTCGCACTATCGCTGGTAACGGCGAAACAACGGATTTAAGGACGAGCCCATGCCCCGCGTACATGCCATCGAGGATTACCGAAATTTCGGTATCATGGCGCATATCGATGCCGGTAAGACCACGACCACCGAGCGTATCCTGTACTACACCGGCAAGAGCCACAAAATCGGCGAAGTGCACGAAGGTGCAGCGACGATGGACTGGATGGAGCAGGAGCAGGAGCGGGGCATCACGATCACGTCCGCAGCCACCACTGCGTTCTGGAACGGCAAGCGTCTGAACATCATCGACACTCCCGGCCACGTCGACTTCACGATCGAAGTCGAGCGTTCGCTGCGCGTGCTCGACGGCGCCGTCGTCGTGCTCGACGGCAACCAGGGCGTCGAGCCGCAGACCGAGACCGTCTGGCGTCAGGGCGACAAGTATCGCGTTCCGCGCATCGTTTTCGCGAACAAGATGGATAAGACCGGCGCTGACTTCTACAAGTGCCTGCAGGACATCATCGACCGTCTCGGCGCCAAGCCGATTGCGATCCAGCTGCCGATCGGCGAGGAGAGCAACTTCAAGGGTCTGATCGATCTGGTCCGCATGAAGGGCGTCATCTGGGAAGACGAAGCCCTCGGTGCGAACTTCAAGGACATCGAGATCCCGGCCGACATGGTCGAGAAGGCCAAGGAATATCGCGAGAAGATGGTGGAAGCCGCCGTCGAGCTCGACGACGATGCTCTGGCCGCTTTCCTCGATGGCGTTGAGCCCGATGAAGCCACCCTCAAGCGCCTGATCCGCAAGGCCGTGCTGACCAGCGCGTTCTATCCGGTTCTGTGCGGTTCGGCCTTCAAGAACAAGGGCGTGCAGCCCTTGCTCGACGCGGTCGTCGATTATCTGCCGTCGCCGGTCGACGTTCCCTCCATCGTCGGCGTTGACGACGAGGGCGGCGAAGTCATCCGTTTGCCGAACGACAGCGAGCCGCTCGCGCTGCTCGCGTTCAAGATCATGGACGATCCGTTCGTCGGCACCATCACGTTCTGCCGCATCTATTCCGGCACGCTGATTTCCGGCACCGGCGTCGTCAACTCGACGCGCGAGCGCAAGGAGCGCATTGGCCGCATGCTGTTGATGCATGCGAACAACCGCGAAGACATCAAGGAAGCCTATGCCGGCGACATCGTCGCTTTGGCCGGCCTGAAGGAAACCCGCACCGGTGACACCCTGTGCGATGCCCAGAAGCAGGTCATCCTCGAGAAGATGGAATTCCCTGAGCCCGTCATCGAGCTCGCGATCGAGCCGAAGACTAAGGCCGACCAGGAGAAGCTCGGCGTCGCTCTGGCGAAGCTGGCGGCGGAAGATCCGTCGTTCCGCGTCTCCACCGACCTTGAGTCCGGCCAGACCATCCTCAAGGGCATGGGCGAACTGCATCTCGACATCAAGGTCGACATCCTTCGTCGTACCTACAAGGTCGATGCCAACATCGGCGCGCCGCAGGTGGCGTTCCGCGAGAAGATCACCAAGCGGGCCGAAGTCGATTACACCCACAAGAAGCAGACCGGTGGTACCGGCCAGTTCGCGCGGGTCAAGTTCGTCGTCGAGCCGGGCGAGCCGGGCTCGGGTTTCATCTTCGAATCCAAGGTCGTCGGTGGTTCGGTTCCGAAGGAATACATCCCCGGCGTCGAAAAGGGCCTCAACTCTGTGCTGGGTTCGGGCGTCGTCGCCGGCTTCCCGGTCGTGGACGTCAAGGTTTCGCTGGTTGACGGCGCCTACCATGACGTCGACTCGTCGGCCCTGGCCTTCGAAATCGCTTCCCGCGCCGCTTTCCGCGACGCGCTGCAGAAGGGCAAGTCTGTCCTGCTCGAGCCGATCATGAAGGTCGAATGCGTGACCCCGGAAGACTACACCGGTTCGGTCATCGGCGATCTGAATTCGCGGCGCGGCCAGATCCAGGGTCAAGACATGCGCGGCAATGCCAACGTGATCAATGCGATGGTGCCGCTCATGAACATGTTCGGTTACGTGAATACGCTGCGCTCGATGAGCCAGGGGCGCGCGACCTTCACAATGCAGTTCGACCACTACGCCGAAGCTCCGGCGAACGTGTCGGCTGAAGTCCAGAAAAAGTTTGCCTGATTGTCGTTAGCGACAGTTAACGACTGAACGGAGAGAATCATGGGTAAAGCTAAATTCGAACGCAACAAGCCGCATTGCAACATCGGCACCATCGGTCACGTCGATCACGGCAAGACCTCGCTGACCGCGGCGATCACCAAGGTGCTCGCTGAGTCCGGTGGCGCGACGTTCACCGCCTACGACCAGATCGACAAGGCGCCGGAGGAAAAGGCCCGCGGCATCACGATCTCGACCGCCCACGTCGAGTACGAGACCGCCAACCGCCACTATGCGCACGTCGATTGCCCCGGCCATGCCGACTATGTGAAGAACATGATCACCGGTGCGGCTCAGATGGACGGCGGCATTCTCGTCGTCTCCGCCGCCGACGGCCCGATGCCGCAGACCCGCGAGCACATCCTGCTGGCCCGCCAGGTCGGCGTGCCCGCGCTGGTCGTGTTCCTCAACAAGTGCGACATGGTCGACGATCCGGAACTGCTCGAACTGGTGGAAATGGAAGTTCGCGAACTTCTCTCCAAGTACGACTTCCCGGGCGACGACATTCCGATCATTAAGGGTTCGGCGCTCGCCGCTCTCGAGAACTCGGACCAGAAGCTCGGTCATGACGCAATCCTCGAGCTGATGAAGGCGGTTGACGCCTACATCCCGCAGCCGGAACGCCCGATCGACCAGCCGTTCCTGATGCCGGTCGAAGACGTGTTCTCGATCTCGGGCCGTGGCACCGTCGTCACCGGCCGCGTCGAGCGCGGCATCGTCAAGGTCGGCGAGGAAATCGAAATCGTCGGTATCCGCGACACCCAGAAGACGATTTGCACCGGCGTGGAAATGTTCCGCAAGCTGCTCGACCAGGGTCAGGCCGGCGACAATATCGGCGCGCTGCTGCGCGGCACCAAGCGTGAGGAAGTCGAGCGCGGCCAGGTGCTGTGCAAGCCGGGTTCGGTGAAGCCGCACACCAAGTTCAAGGCCGAGGCCTACATCCTGACCAAGGAAGAGGGCGGTCGCCACACCCCGTTCTTCACCAACTACCGTCCGCAGTTCTACTTCCGCACCACCGACGTGACCGGTGTGGTCCATCTGCCGGAAGGTACCGAAATGGTGATGCCGGGCGACAACATCGCGATGGAAGTGCACCTGATCGTGCCGATCGCGATGGAAGAGAAGCTGCGCTTCGCCATCCGTGAAGGCGGTCGCACCGTCGGTGCAGGCGTCGTCGCAAGCATCATCGAGTAATAGGCCGGGGCAGGGAATAGCGGATGTCCGCTATTCCCGACCTGACGCGAAGTTAAGTCGACAAAGAAAGACAACGGCATGAACGGCCAGAATATCCGCATTCGGCTCAAGGCGTTTGATCATCGGATTCTCGATGCTTCGACCCGCGAGATCGTCAGCACGGCGAAGCGCACCGGTGCACAGGTTCGCGGGCCCATCCCGCTGCCGACCCGCATCGAGAAGTTCACCGTCAACCGTTCGCCGCACGTCGACAAGAAGAGCCGCGAGCAGTTCGAGATGCGCACCCACAAGCGCCTCCTGGACATCGTCGATCCGACCCCGCAGACCGTCGATGCTTTGATGAAGCTCGATCTGGCCGCCGGTGTCGATGTCGAGATCAAGCTCTGATCCAGCCCGCTTAAAGCGGATTGAGTCACAGACGAATTTTTTTAGGTCCAGTCCCGTCAAACGGACAGAAAGAACAGGAAGCACGCCGATGCGCTCCGGAGTGATCGCACAAAAGGTCGGAATGACACGGGTCTTTACGGAGACCGGTGAGCACATTCCAGTGACCGTGCTAAAGCTGGGCAATTGCCAGGTGTTAGGTCACCTCACCAGCGAGAAGAATGGTTACGTTGCGTTGCAACTCGGTTCGGGCACGCGCAAAACCGTTTATTTGCCGAAGGCTGAACGCGGCCAGTTCGCGGTCGCCAAGGTTGAACCCAAGCGTAAGGTCGCGGAATTCCGCGTGTCGGAAGACGCGCTGATCCCGGTCGGCGCCGAGATCCAGGCGGATCACTTCGTGGTCGGTCAGTTTGTCGATGTCACCGGTACCTCGGTCGGTAAGGGTTTTGCCGGCGGTATGAAGCGCTGGAATTTCCGCGGTCTGCGCGCCACCCACGGCGTCTCGGTATCGCATCGTTCGATCGGTTCGACCGGCGGACGTCAGGATCCCGGCAAGACCTTCAAGAACAAGAAGATGCCCGGTCACATGGGTGTCGACAAGATCACCACGCTGAACCTGCGTGTTGTGCAGCTCGATGTCGAGCGCGGCCTGATCCTCGTCGAAGGCGCCGTTCCCGGCTCCAAGGGCGGCTGGATCGCGGTTCGCGACGCCGTCAAGAAGGCTCTTCCGAAGGAAGCGCCGAAGCCTGGCAAGTTCCGCCTGGTTGGCGCCGAGCAGGAAGCCCCTGCCGAGGCACCTGTCGCCGAGAAGGAGGGCGTGTGAGATGAAATTGAACGTCACCACGCTTGAGGGCAAGGACTCAGGTTCGATCGAGCTGTCGGATGCCATCTTCGGTCTCGACCCGCGCGTCGACATCATCCAGCGTTGCGTCAACTGGCAGCTCGCCAAGCGCCAGGCTGGCACGCACAAGACCAAGGGTCGCGCCGAGATCTGGCGCACCGGCAAGAAGATGTACAAGCAGAAGGGCACCGGCGGTGCGCGTCACGGTTCGGCCCGTGTCCCGCAGTTCCGCGGCGGTGGTCGCGCCTTCGGTCCGGTCGTGCGCTCTCATGCGTTCGATCTGCCCAAGAAGGTTCGCGCGCTGGCTCTGAAGCACGCTCTGTCTTCGAAGGCCAAGGACGGCGGCTTGATCGTGATCGAGAACGCCACCCTGGAAGAAGCCAGGACCAAGGCCCTGATCGGTCATTTCTCGGGCCTCGGCCTGACCAATGCGCTGATCGTCGATGGCGCCGAAGTCCACACCGGTTTCGCCATGGCGGCCCGCAACATTCCGAACATCGACGTGCTGCCGATCCAGGGCATCAACGTCTATGACATTCTGCGCCGTCACAAGCTGGTTCTGACCCGTGCGGCACTCGATGCGTTGGAGGCGCGCTTCAAATGAAGAACATTGACCCGCGCCATTACGACATCATCGTCGCCCCCGTGGTGACCGAGAAGGCGACCGTTGCGTCCGAATTCAACAAGGTTGTGTTCAAGGTCGCGATCAAGGCCACCAAGCCGCAGATCAAGGAAGCCATCGAGAAGCTGTTCGATGTCAAAGTGAAGAGCGTGAACACGCTGGTCCGCAAGGGCAAGCAGAAGGTGTTTCGTGGCAACTTCGGTTCGCAGTCGGACGTCAAGCGTGCGATCGTGACCCTCGAAGAGGGCCACCGCATCGACGTCACGACCGGGCTATAAGGCGGATATCCGATGGCACTTAAAAAATTCAACCCGACGACCCCTGGCCAGCGCCAGCTCGTCATCGTCGATCGCTCGGGCCTCTACAAGGGCAAGCCGGTCAAGACGCTTACCGAAGGCAAGCACTCCTCCGGCGGTCGTAACAACACCGGTCGCACGGTCGTTCGTTTTCGCGGCGGCGGTCACAAGCAGACCTACCGTATCGTCGATTTCAAGCGTACCAAGGTCGATATGCCTGCAAAGGTCGAGCGACTCGAGTACGATCCGAATCGCACCGCCTTCATCGCGCTGCTGAAGTACGAAGATGGGACGCTGTCCTACATCCTCGCGCCCCAGCGTCTCGCCGTCGGTGACACCGTGATTGCCGGAAACTACGTCGACGTGAAGCCGGGCAATGTCATGCCGCTCGGAAACATGCCGATCGGCACCATCATCCACAACGTCGAGCTGAAGATCGGGAAGGGCGGCCAGATCGCCCGTTCCGCCGGCACTTACGCCCAGCTCGTCGGCCGCGACCATGACTATGTGATCGTTCGCCTGAATTCCGGTGAGCAGCGCCTGGTTCACGGCCGTTGCACCGGGACAATCGGCGCCGTGTCGAACCCCGACCACATGAATACCTCGATGGGCAAGGCCGGCCGTATGCGCTGGTTTGGTCGTCGCCCGCATAACCGCGGCGTGTCGATGAACCCGGTCGACCATCCGCACGGTGGTGGTGAAGGCAAGACCTCGGGCGGCCGTCATCCGGTTACCCCGTGGGGCAAGCCGACCAAGGGCAAGAAGACGCGCTCGAACAAGTCGACTACGAAGTTCATTCTCATCAGCCGCCACAAGCGGAAGAAGTAAGGATCGCCGGACATGGTTCGTTCAGTCTGGAAAGGCCCGTTCGTCGAGAGCTCGCTGCTCAAGAAGGCAGAAGTTGCTCGCGCGTCAGGGCGTCACGACATCATCAGGATCTGGAGCCGTCGCTCCACGGTCCTGCCGCAGTTTGTCGGTCTTACCTTTGGCGTTTATAACGGCCAAAAGCATGTACCTGTTGCCATCAATGAAGAAATGGTCGGTCACAAGTTCGGCGAGTTCTCGCCAACCCGTACCTTCCACGGTCATTCGGGCGACAAGAAAGCCAAGAAGGGCTGAGGACTAAGTTATGAGCAAGCCAAAGCGCGAACGGAGCCTCCCGGATAACGAGGCCAAGGCGATCGCCCGCATGTTGCGCGTGAGCCCGCAGAAGCTGAACCTGGTGGCGCAGATGATCCGCGGCCGGAAGGCTTCCGCCGCGCTCGCCGACCTGCAGTTTTCGCGCAAGCGCATCGCCGTCGACGTCAAGAAGTGCCTTGAGTCGGCGATCGCAAATGCCGAGAACAACCACGACCTCGATGTCGACGCGCTCGTCGTCTCCGAGGCCCATGTGGGCAAGGGCATTGTCATGAAGCGTTTTTCCCCGCGCGGCCGCGGCCGTTCGGGACGCATCTTCAAACCATTCGCGCAGCTGACGATCGTTGTTCGTCAGGTTGAAGCGGCGACAGCTTAAGGGCGCGGGAGAGTACGATGGGTCAGAAGATCAATCCAATCGGTCTGCGTCTTGGCATCAACCGTACGTGGGATTCACGTTGGTACGCCGGCAAGAACGAATACGGCAAGCTGCTGCACGAGGATGTCAAAATCCGCGAAGTGCTGCACAAGGAACTGAAGCAGGCGGCTGTCGCCAAGATCATCATCGAGCGTCCGCACAAGAAGTGCCGCGTCACGATCCACTCGGCACGTCCGGGCGTCGTGATCGGCAAAAAGGGCGCTGACATCGACAAGCTTCGCAAGAAGGTGTCGGACATCACCGCTTCGGACGTCACGATCAACATCGTCGAAATCCGCAAGCCGGAACTCGATGCGACCCTGGTCGCCGAGTCGATCGCGCAGCAGCTTGAGCGCCGCGTGGCGTTCCGCCGCGCGATGAAGCGGGCGGTGCAGTCGGCGATGCGCCTCGGTGCCGAAGGCATCCGCATCAATTGCTCGGGTCGCCTTGGCGGCGCGGAAATCGCGCGTATGGAATGGTATCGCGAAGGTCGCGTGCCGTTGCACACGCTGCGCGCGGACATCGACTACGGCGTCGCCACCGCGTTCACGACGTTCGGCACCTGCGGCGTCAAGGTCTGGATCTTCAAGGGCGAAATCCTTGAGCACGATCCGATGGCCCAGGACAAGCGCATGGCCGAGGGTGACAATTCCCGCCCGCGTCGCGACGCTGCTTAATCAGAAGGTTTGAGGGCGTAAGCCATGATGCAACCAAAGAAGACCAAGTTCCGGAAGGCGCATAAGGGCCGGATTCACGGCGTGGCGACCTCCGGCGCAACCTTGGCGTTCGGTCAGTTCGGCCTGAAGGCGATGGCGCCCGAGCGCCTCACCGCCCGTCAGATCGAAGCCGCGCGCCGCGCGCTGACCCGTCACATGAAGCGTGCCGGCCGCGTCTGGATCCGCATCTTCCCGGATCTGCCGGTCTCGAAGAAGCCTGCCGAAGTCCGCATGGGTTCCGGCAAGGGTACGCCGGAACTGTGGGTTGCGCGCGTCAAGCCGGGCCGGGTGCTGTTCGAGATCGACGGCGTCACCCAGCAGACCGCCAAGGAGGCGTTCACGCTGGCCGCCGCGAAGCTGCCGATCAAGACGCGCTTCGTCACGCGCATTGCCGAGTAAGGGTAAGATCATGGCCGAGATGAAAACCGCCGATATCCGAGCGATGAGCCAGGACCAGATGGACGACGCCGTCCTCGGTCTGAAAAAGGAACGCTTTAATCTGCGATTCCAGCGTGCTACTGGGCAGTTGGAGAATACGACTCGCCTGCGTGAAGCGCGTCGTGACATCGCACGAATCAAGACCATCGCCGCGCAAAAGCGCGACGTGAAGTCGAAGTAAGGGGCCGAACATGCCGAAACGTACACTTCAGGGCGTGGTCGTCAGCGACAAGCAAGCCAAGACGGTTGTCGTCCGCGTCGATCGTCGCTTTACGCACCCGATCTACAAGAAGACCATTCGGACCTCGAAAAACTATCACGCGCACGACGAGAACAACGAGTTCAAGCCGGGCGACATGGTGTGGATCGAGGAGAGCAAGCCGATCTCCAAACTGAAGCGCTGGACGGTTGTCCGGGGCGAACAGAAGAAGACCGCCTAAAGCGCGACTTGCGCATTTCATCTACGCGCGACTTTGCGCATAAATCAGAGGACGAGGTGCATCAATGATTCAGATGCAGACCAACCTCGACGTGGCCGATAATTCAGGCGCACGCCGTGTCATGTGCATTAAGGTGATTGGTGGATCCAAGCGCCGGTATGCTACTGTTGGCGACATTATTGTCGTATCGATCAAGGAAGCCATCCCACGCGGGAAGGTCAAGAAGGGCGACGTGATGAAGGCCGTCGTGGTTCGTGTCCGCAAGGACATTCGCCGCGCTGACGGTTCGGTCATCCGCTTCGACCGTAACGCTGCCGTGCTGATCAACAATCAGTCGGAGCCGATCGGTACCCGTATCTTTGGGCCCGTGCCGCGCGAGCTGCGCGCCAAGAACCACATGAAGATCATCTCGCTTGCGCCGGAGGTGCTGTAATGGCTGCCAAGATTCGCAAGGGTGACAAGGTCATCGTGTTGAACGGTCGCGACAAGGGGCGCACCGGCGAAGTGTTCGAGGTTCGTCCGACCGAAGGCAAGGCGCTGGTTCGCGGCGTCAACCTCGTCAAGAAGCATCAGAAGCAGACCCAGGCCCAGGAAGGCGGCATCATCTCGAAAGAGGCGCCGATCCAGCTGTCCAACATTGCCATCGTCGGCAAGGACGGCAAGCCGACCCGCGTCGGGTTCAAGATTCAGGCGGATGGCACCAAGGTTCGGATCGCCAAGCGCTCGGGAGATCAGATCGATGTCTGAAACCGCTTATATTCCGCGTCTTCGTGAACAGTTCGACCAGGAGATCCGTGGCAAGCTGACCGAGCAGTTCGGTTATCAGAATGTCATGCAGGTTCCGCGTCTTGACAAGGTCGTGCTCAACATGGGCATCGGCGAAGCCGTCAACGACCGCAAGAAGGCCGAGACGGCAGCTGCCGATCTCGCGCTGATCGCCGGCCAGAAGCCGGTGATCACGATCTCGCGCAACGCCATCGCGACCTTCAAGCTGCGTGAAAACCAGCCGATCGGCGCCAAGGTGACCCTGCGCAAGGTCAAGATGTACGAGTTCATCGACCGCCTGATCAACGTCGCGCTGCCGCGCGTCCGAGATTTCCGCGGCCTGAACCCGAAGAGCTTTGACGGCCGCGGCAACTACTCGCTCGGCATCAAGGAACACATCATTTTCCCCGAAATCGACTTCGACAAGATGGGGGAGACGTGGGGCATGGACATCACGGTCTGCACGACTGCAAAGACCGACGATGAGTGCCGCGCGCTGTTGACCGCCTTCAATTTCCCGTTCCGGCAGTGAGAAGCTGACAAGCTTTTCAAACGCGGTAACCCAGGAGCCAAGCATGGCAAAGAAGAGTTCGATCGAGAAGAATAACCGTCGGAAGCGGATGACCAAGAACGCTGCGCCCAAGCGCGCGAAGCTCAAGGCCATCATCGCCGACAAGACCCTGCCGATGGAAGAGCGGTTCGCCGCAACGATGAAGTTGTCCGAAATGCCGCGTAATTCGTCGGCGGTCCGGATCATGAATCGTTGCGAGATCACCGGCCGTCCGCATGCGGTCTATCGCATTAACAAGCTCAGCCGTATCGCGCTGCGTGACCTGGGCTCTCGCGGCCTGGTTCCCGGGCTCGTGAAGTCGAGCTGGTAAGGGGATCGCATCATGTCAACGCACGACCCGATCAGCGACCTCATCACCCGCATCCGCAACGCTCAGATGCGCGTCAAGCCGAAGGTTTCGACCCCCGGCTCCAAGATGCGCGCAAATGTGCTCGAAGTGCTGAAGAACGAGGGCTACATCCGTGGCTACGCCAGCGTCGAGCATTCGAGCGGCCGTAGCGAGCTCGAAGTCGAGCTCAAATATTTCGATGGCGAACCGGTCATCCGTGAAATTCAGCGCGTTTCGAAGCCAGGACGTCGTGTTTACGTCTCGGTGAAGAACCTGCCGCGCGTGAAGAACGGTCTTGGCATTTCGGTTTTGTCGACACCCAAGGGAATTATGGCTGACCACGAAGCGCGCGAAGCGAACGTGGGCGGCGAAGTTCTCTTCACGGTGTTCTGAGGAAGGATTAGCCATGTCACGAGTTGGCAAAAAGCCAGTCACGGTCACCGCGGGCGTCACCGCTACCGTCGATGGCCAGGTGGTCAAGATGAAGGGCCCGAAGGGCAACCTTCAGTTCATCGTCCACGACGACGTCGAGGTGAAGCTCGACAACGGCTCCATTACGGTGAAGCCGCGGATCGAGACCAATCGCGCCCGCGCACTCTACGGTACCGCCCGCGCGCAGATCGCAAATCTGCTCGAAGGCGTCACCAAGGGCTTCGAAAAGAAGCTGGACATCACCGGCGTCGGCTATCGTGCCGCTCTCCAGGGCAAGAAGCTGCAGCTCGCGCTCGGCTACAGCCACGATGTCGTCTATGATATCCCGGAGGGGATCTTGATCACGGTGCCGAAGCCGACCGAGATCTTCATCTCCGGAAACGATTCGCAACGCGTTGGTCAGGTGGCCGCGGAGATCCGCAGCTATCGTCCGCCGGAGCCCTACAAGGGCAAGGGCGTGAGATATTCCGACGAGTTTATCTTCCGCAAGGAAGGCAAGAAGAAGTAACGGAGCCGGACATGTCGAAACTCAAGATTACGAATGCCCGGCGCAAGCAACGCGTGCGGCTCTCGCTTCGCCGGACCGCCAATGGTCGTCCGCGCCTGTCGGTTTTCCGCTCGTCGAAGCATATCTACGCTCAGGTGATCGACGATTTGAAGGGCGAGACGCTTGCGTCGGCTTCCTCGCTGGAAAAGACGATGCGCGAATCCGGCAAGACCGGTGCGGACGTCGATGCCGCGAAGGCGGTCGGCAAGCTGCTCGCCGAGCGTGCGGTCAAGAATGGCGTCAAGGAAGTCGTGTTCGATCGTGGTGGCTATCTCTACCATGGTCGCGTCAAGGCGCTTGCGGATGCGGCTCGTGAAAGTGGCCTCAGCTTCTAAGCGACGACACTTTCATTGATTGAACGGACACAGGATTGGGGCGTGAGCCTCTCAAGGATTGGAAAACACCATGGCAGGTGAACGCGAGCGCGGTGGCGGCCACAGGGGCGGCCGGGAAGAGCGCGACAGTGAATTCGTCGACAAGCTGGTCCACATCAACCGTGTGGCCAAGGTCGTCAAGGGCGGCAAGCGCTTCGGTTTCGCAGCGCTGGTCGTGATTGGCGATCAGAAGGGCAGGGTCGGTTTCGGTCACGGCAAGGCACGTGAGGTTCCCGAAGCGATCCGCAAGGCCACCGAATCGGCCAAGCGCAACCTGCTGCGCGTCGCTCTGCGCGAGGGTCGCACGTTGCACCACGATATCGCCGGCCGCCACGGTGCGGGTCGCGTCTATCTGCGTGCAGCCCCGGCCGGTACCGGCATCATCGCCGGCGGCCCGATGCGCGCCGTGTTCGAAACGCTCGGCATCCAGGATGTGGTCGCCAAGTCGATCGGTTCGTCGAATCCCTACAACATGGTTCGCGCCACTTTCGATGCGCTGAAGCATCAGGATTCGCCGCGTTCGGTCGCCGCCCGTCGCAACATCAAGGTGTCCACCCTGCAGTCGCGCCGCGTTGGCGGTGACGCTGAAGTGGTCGCTGAGTAATCACGACTTTTGGAGTTACCACGATGGCAACCGCCGCAAAGATGATCAAGGTCGAGCAGATCGGCAGCGCAATCCGCCGCCATCACTCGCAGCGCGCGACCCTGATCGGGATGAAGCTCAATAAGATCGGTCGCGTCTCCGAGCTGGAGGATACTCCTTCGGTTCGCGGCATGATCGCCAAGGTTCAGCACCTCGTCCGCGTGGTCGAGGATAAGTAAGCTCACGTCGCCTCCAGGCAGCCGCAGATCGGCTGTGCCAGGTGACAACCGACGCTCCTTCGAGGCCCGGATATCGGGCTTCAGGGCGGCGGTCCGATAAAGGGAAGAGAACGATGAAGCTCAGCGATATCGCCGATAACGCCGGCTCCCGCAAAAAGCGTATGCGCGTCGGCCGCGGTATTGGTTCCGGCAAGGGCAAGACGTCCGGCCGTGGCGGCAAGGGCCAGACCGCGCGTTCGGGCGTGCGGATCAAGGGCTTCGAGGGCGGCCAGATGCCGTTGCATCGTCGTCTTCCGAAGCGCGGCTTCAACAACATCTTCCGCCTCGACTTCACCGAGATCAACCTGGACCGTCTCCAGGATGCGATCGACAATAAGGTGATCGACACCGCGGGCGTCATCAACGCCGAATCGCTGGTCAAGGCTCGCGTCATCCGTCGCGCCAAGGACGGCGTCCGTCTGCTCGGCCGTGGCGAGATCAACGTCAAGCTGACCGTGGAAGTGCATGGCGCTTCGAAGTCTGCCATCGAGGCGATCGAGAAGGCCGGCGGCACCGTCAAGATCCTCAACCCGAAGCCGAAGAAGGCCGAAGGCGAGGCCGCTTAATCATCTGCGTCACCGTCTGCGACCGCAGACGGTCTTGCGCGTTTCGGCGGTAGAATTTATCAATGCCGAGCACCAATTAATGTCCGGCGTCTGCCGAATGCCCCGCTGGTCGGGGCATTGTGGCGCGAGGGGCGCGGAAGAAGGTCACTATGGTCTCTGCAGCAGAACAATTAGCCGCAAACCTCAACTTTTCGGCGCTCGGCAAGGCCGATGAACTGAAGAAGCGCATCTGGTTCACCCTGGGTGCGCTGCTGGTTTATCGGTTCGGCACCTATATTCCGCTGCCGGGCATCGACCCCACCGCATGGGAAGCTGTGTTCAAGCAGCAGGCCGGCGGCATTCTCGGCATGTTCAACATGTTCGCCGGCGGCGGCATCAACCGCATGGCGATCTTTGCGCTGAACATCATGCCGTATATTTCGGCATCGATCATCATCCAGCTATTGACCACCGTGTCGCCGAAGCTCGAGGCCCTCAAGAAGGAGGGCGAGTCCGGCCGCAAGATGCTCAACCAGTACACCCGCTACCTGACAGTGATCCTGGCGCTCTTCCAGTCCTATGGTATCGCCGTCGGTCTGCAGGGCGCGGGCAATGTCGTCAGCGAACCCGGCATGTTCTTCCTGCTCTCGACCACGGTGACGCTGACCGGCGGCACCATGTTCCTGATGTGGCTGGGCGAGCAGATCACCTCGCGCGGCATCGGCAACGGCATTTCGCTTATCATCCTGGCCGGCATCGTCGCCGAGCTGCCCTCTGCGATCGCCAACATGCTCGAGCTGGGCCGCCAGGGCGCTCTGTCGACCGGCCTGATCCTGCTGGTCATCATCATGTCCGTCGTCGTGATCGCCTTCATCGTGTTCATGGAGCGCGCACAGCGCCGGCTGCTGATCCAGTATCCGAAGCGCCAGGTCGGCAACAAGATGTTCGAGGGTCAGTCCTCGCATCTGCCGCTCAAGCTCAACACGTCCGGCGTGATCCCGCCGATCTTCGCCTCCTCGCTGCTGCTGCTGCCGGCGACCATCGCCAGCTTCAATGCCGGCAAGGGGCCGGAGTGGTTCCAGTGGATCACTACGCAGCTTGGCCACGGCCGTCCGCTGTTCCTGATCACCTATATCGGGCTGATCGTTTTCTTCGCGTTCTTCTACACGGCCATCGTGTTCAACCCGACCGAGACCGCCGACAATCTCAAGAAGCATGGCGGCTTCATCCCGGGCATCCGTCCGGGCGAGCGCACGGCCGAATATATCGACTTCGTGCTGTCGCGCGTCACCGTGCTCGGCGCCGCTTATCTGGCTATCGTCTGCCTGATCCCGGAGATCCTGATCTCCTATGCGTCGGTGCCGTTCTACTTCGGCGGCACGTCGCTGCTGATCGTGGTTTCCGTCACGATGGATACGGTCGCGCAGGTGCAGGGCTATCTGCTGGCGCACCAGTATGAAGGCCTGATCCGCAAATCGAAGCTGAGGGGTCGGCGCAAATGAGGCTGATTCTTCTCGGGCCGCCGGGGGCGGGCAAGGGAACGCAGGCACAGCGTCTCGTCGAGCGTTACAACATCGTTCAGCTTTCCACCGGCGACATGCTTCGCGCCGCCGTCGCCGCCGAGACCGAGATCGGCCTCAAGGCGAAGGACATCATGGCCTCGGGCGGCCTGGTACCGGACGCGGTTGTTGTCGGTATCATTTCCGACCGGATCGAACTGCCGGATGCCGCCCATGGCTTCATCCTGGACGGCTTCCCGCGCACCGTGCCGCAGGCCGAAGCGCTCGATGCGCTGCTGAAGTCCAAGGGGCTGAAGCTCGACGCCGCGATCGAATTGCGCGTCAACGAGAGCGCACTGCTGCAGCGGGTTGAGGCGCGCATCGCGCAGATGACCGAGCGCGGCGAGACTGTGCGCAATGACGACACGCCGGAAGTGCTTTCCCAGCGGTTGTCGAACTACCGCGCGTCGACCGAGCCGTTGGTGCACTACTACTCGGACAAGCGGAAGCTGATCACCATCGACGGCATGATGTCGATCGAAGAAGTGACGCTCGAAATCAACCGCGTGCTCGATGCGATCGCCGATTCGGACAGCGCGGAGAAGACCGTGCGCAAGTCCGCGAAGAAGAAGGTCGCCGTAAAGCGCGAATCGGCCGCCAGGCCGGCGAAGAAAGCGGCGAAAAAGTCCGTAAAGGCGCCGGCAAAGAAGGCCAAGCCGGCCAAAGCAGCCAAGAAGGCGGTGAAGAAAGCCGTCAAGAAGGTCGCCAAGAAGGCTGCCAAGGCGCCGAAGAAGGCCGCGAAATCGGTCGCCAAAGGTAAAACCGTGAAAAAGTCCGCGAAAACCGCAAAAAAAGCGGTTTTCGGGGCGAAGAGGGCGGCCAATTCCGTCAAGAAGACCGCGAAAAAGCGAGCCAAACGCTAGTCGAGGTTGACGGAACGAAGTCGAATACTTTAATAAGGCCCGTAATCCAGTCGGATGTTTGTCAGACGATGCCGGGCCCCACCAAGTTCAGGGGGCGGGCGTCGTGTTCGCGTTTTGCGGAGACCCGCCCGACAACCCCGACAGAATGAATATAATGCCGCTCCGTGATGGACCGGTGACAGGAGAGAAGTCTTGGCCCGTATCGCCGGTGTAAATATCCCGACCAACAAGCGCGCCCTCATTGCGCTTCAGTATATTCATGGCATTGGCCAGAAGAACGCCGCTGACATTCTCGAGAAGGTCAAGATCCCGACCGATCGTCGCGTCAACCAGCTGTCGGACGCCGAAGTCTTGCAGATCCGCGAAGTCATCGACCGTGACTACATGGTCGAAGGCGATCTTCGTCGCGAGACCGGCATGAACATCAAGCGCCTGATGGATCTCGGCTGCTACCGCGGCCTGCGCCATCGTCGCGGCCTGCCGGTTCGCGGCCAGCGCACCCACACCAATGCGCGTACGCGCAAGGGTCCGGCCAAGTCGATCGCCGGCAAGAAGAAGTAATTTCGCAAGGATCATAGCGGAGGAGGGCGGACAGCATGCTGTTCGCCATTCACCGTTGAGGTGTAGCCGCTGGCATTACGGCGGCGTTTGAGATCACATAGAAAGGTTACACATGGCCAAGGAAGCCACCCGCGTCCGTCGTCGTGAACGCAAGAACATTGCATCCGGCATCGCTCACGTGAACTCCTCGTTCAACAACACGACCATCACCATCACCGACGCACAGGGCAACACCATTGCCTGGTCGTCGGCCGGTACGATGGGCTTCAAGGGCTCTCGCAAGTCGACCCCTTATGCCGCGCAGGTCGCTGCGGAAGACGTGTCGAAGAAGGCGCAGGAACACGGCATGCGCACGCTGGAAGTCGAAGTTGCGGGCCCCGGTTCGGGCCGTGAATCGGCGCTCCGCGCGCTGCAGGCGTCGGGCTTCACCGTGACCTCGATCCGCGACGTCACCACGATCCCGCACAATGGCTGCCGCCCGCGCAAGCGTCGGCGCGTCTAAGGATTTGTTGCGAACGCGGGTGGCATCGGCCGCCCGCGATTGTTTTTGTTGATTTGATATCGCGCGGACGAACCGCGATCTCCAAAGCCTGAGGTTTACCGGCATGGGTGATACAGTAACGATCCAGAAGAATTGGCAGGAGCTGATCCGGCCGAACAAGCTGCAGGTGACCCCTGGCAGCGATCCAACCCGTTTTGCGACCCTCGTGGCCGAGCCGCTCGAGCGCGGCTTCGGCCAGACGCTCGGCAATGCGCTGCGCCGCATCCTGTTGTCGTCGCTGCAGGGCGCGGCCGTGCAGGCCGTGCAAATTGACGGCGTGCTGCACGAGTTCTCCTCGATCTCCGGCGTGCGTGAAGACGTCACGGACATCGTGCTGAACGTCAAGGACATCTCGATCAAGATGCTCGGCGAAGGCCCGAAGCGCATGGTCATCAAGAAGCAGGGCCCGGGCGCCGTGACCGCTGGTGACATCCAGACCGTCGGCGACGTCACCGTGCTTAACCCCGACCTGCAGCTCTGCACCCTCGATGAGGGCGCCGAGATCCGCATGGAATTTACCGTCGCCGCCGGCAAGGGCTACGTTGCCGCCGAGTTCAACCGTCCGGAAGACGCGCCGATCGGCCTGATCCCGGTCGACAGCCTGTACTCGCCGGTTCGAAAGGTTTCGTACAAGGTCGAGAACACCCGCGAGGGCCAGATCCTCGACTACGACAAGCTGACCATGACGATCGAGACCAACGGCGCGCTGACGCCGGATGACGCGGTGGCTTACGCCGCGCGCATCCTGCAGGACCAGCTCAACGTGTTCGTCAATTTTGAGGAGCCCCGCAAGGAAGTCGCGCAGGAGATCATTCCGGATCTCGCCTTCAACCCGGCGTTCCTCAAGAAGGTCGACGAGCTCGAATTGTCGGTGCGTTCGGCGAACTGCCTGAAGAACGACAACATCGTCTACATCGGCGATCTCGTTCAGAAGTCGGAAGCCGAAATGCTCCGCACGCCGAACTTCGGCCGCAAGTCGCTCAACGAAATCAAGGAAGTGCTCGCCCAGATGGGTCTGCACCTCGGCATGGAAGTGCCCGGCTGGCCGCCGGAAAACATCGACGAGTTGGCCAAGCGCTTCGAAGACCACTACTAGAAACGAATGGCGGATGGCCGGCTAACGCCGGCCGTACTGCCGCGGGCGAACACAGGCAGCCCACCTGAAACATGTCCGACGAACCGTCGTGGCAATTGAATAGGATTAGATATCATGCGTCACGGTAAGGTTCATCGTAAGCTCAACCGCACCGCCGAACACCGCAAGGCGATGTTCGCCAACATGTGCGCGTCGCTGATCAAGCACGAGCAGATCATCACCACGCTGCCGAAGGCCAAGGAACTCCGTCCGATCGTCGAGAAGCTCGTCACGCTTGGCAAGAAGGGTGGCCTGCACATGCGCCGCCAGGCGATCAGCGAAATGAAGGACCAGGATCAGGTTCGCAAGCTGTTCGACGTCATCGCCAAGCGCTATGCCGACCGTCAGGGCGGCTACACCCGCATCATCAAGGCCGGCTTCCGCTACGGCGACAACGCCCCGATGGCGCTGATCGAATTCGTCGACCGCGATCCCGATGCCAAGGGTCTCGATTCCGGCCCGACCCAGGAAAAGAAGTCGGAAGCCGCGTAAATCAGCTTCTTCTTTCGTGTTTCGGAAAAGCGGCGCCCTCGGGTGCCGCTTTTTTGTTGCGTCCGCACACTCCCATATCGTCGACCGGCTTGACCGGGTACCCCAGTAAACATAGGCCCGAGTGTACTGGATCGCCCGGTCCCAGCGCGCAAGTGCGCGCCGGGACGGGCGATGACAGTTGTACTTGTTGCTGGATACGAGGCATCACCCGCGCGTGAGCGCGATTGCGCTCCGTCCCGCGCGTTCCGATATCAGCTCCATCATCACATGGAGCGACGCAATGAAGATCGATCTCACCGGCAAGACCGCCCTCGTGACCGGCTCGACCGCCGGCATCGGCCACGCCATTGCCAGAGGGCTTGCTGCCACCGGCGCGGAGGTCGTCGTCAATGGCCGCACGAAGCCCAAGGTCGATGCCGCCGTCGCGGCGATCGCCAAGGCGTTGCCGGGCGCCAAGGTGAAGGGCGTGGCCGCCGACGTCTCGACCGCGGCAGGCTGCCAGGCGCTGGTCGAAGCGCTGCCGGACGTCGATATCCTGATCAACAATGCCGGCATCTTCGAGCCGAAGGGCTTCTTCGATATTCCCGACGAGGACTGGACGCGGTTCTTCGAGGTCAACGTGATGTCCGGCGTGCGGCTGTCGCGCGCCTACATGCAGGGCATGCTGAAGCGCAACTGGGGCCGCATCGTTTTCATCTCGTCGGAATCGGGTCTCAATATTCCGCGCGAGATGATCCACTACGGCATGACCAAAACGGCGCAACTGTCGGTGTCGCGCGGCCTTGCCGAACTCACCAGGGGCACGGCGGTGACGGTCAACTCCGTGTTGCCGGGTCCGACATTGTCGGAGGGCGTCGAGACCTTCATCAAGGATCTGGCGCGGCAGCAGGGCCAGTCCGAGGACGAGGCCGGCGTCAACTTCGTCAAGCAGAACCGCCCGACCTCGCTGATCCAGCGCCTCGCCAGCGTCGACGAAATTGCCAATATGGTGGTCTATGTTAGTTCCAAGGAAGCCTCGGCGACCAACGGCGCCTCGCTGCGCGTCGAAGGCGGCATCGTGCAGACGATTGCGTAGGATGCCGGACAGGCTTGCCAGTCCGCCAAACGCCGACCTCATGCCATGGAGACCCCCGCAGGGGCGCTGCTCGGCAGGAGGACGAAATAGGGGCGCTGCTTGCTGTGGCGTTCCCCGGCACGGGTGATAGCGCGCGTCAGCCGTCGCAAGTTGCCGGCGGCATGAAAAAGAGAGGCGCGCCGGGCAGACCGCCTCTCTTTGTAACACAGCTTTGATAACTAGCTAAAAACCGCGTCGATGGCTGGATCTACCAGCCTTCGAGCACGATCTTGCCGACCGACTTGCCGGACTCGATCTGCGCATGCGCGCGCTTCAGATTTGCGGCGTTGATGGTGCCGTAGGTCTGGTCGAGCGTGGTGCGCAATACGCCCTTGTCGATCATGTCGGCGACGTCGTTCAGCAGATGGTGTTGGCCGATCATGTCTGCGGTCTGGAACGAGCTGCGCGTGAACATCGATTCCCAGTGCAGCGATCCCGCCTTGCCCTTGAGCAGCGAGAAGTTGACGCTCGCGGGATCGTCGATCAGACCGATCCTGCCCTGCGGCGAGAGGATGTCGGCCAGCGCCGGAAAGTGATCGTCGGTGTTCGTCAGGCTGGCGATCAGTGCGACATCAGGCAGCTTCAGCGCCTTGATCTGATCCTTCATCGGCCTGGAGTGATCGATCACCGCGTGGGCGCCGAGGTCCTCGCACCACTTCACGGTCTGCGGCCGCGACGCCGTGGCGATCACGGTGAGGCCGGTGAGGCGTCGCGCGAGCTGGATCAGGATCGAGCCGACGCCGCCGGCGCCGCCGGTAATCAGCAAAGAGCGCGGATCGACACTGCGGCCGGGCAGGGCGCCGAGCCGGTCGAACAGCAATTCCCACGCGGTGATGGAGGTCAGCGGCAAGGCTGCGGCCTGCGCGAAGGACAGCGTCTTCGGCTTGGTGCCGACGATGCGCTCGTCGACCAGATGGAATTCCGCATTGGTGCCCTGGCGCAGGATGGAGCCGGCGTAGAACACCTCGTCGCCCACTTTGAACAGCTTGACGTCCGGCCCGACCGCATCGACGATGCCAGCGGCGTCATAGCCGAGGATCTTGTGCTCGCCTGCGGACGGGGCGGCACGCTTGCGCACCTTGGTGTCGACGGGATTGACCGACACCGCCTTCACCGCGACGCGGATGTCGCGCCCGACAGGCTTCGGCGTGGCGGTCTCGAAATCGACCAGCGACTGGGCTTCTTCGATCGGTAGTGATGCGGTGTATCCAACGGCCTTCATGGCAAGCTCCCTGATTGTTGATCTCTAGGTGCCGCGTCGGCGGGTGGTTTGCAAGCGCATCCGCTCAATAAGTGCAGGAGCGACCTTGCGGCCGCTCCTGCACTTGTCGTTGGCCGGAATAAGTCCGTTAGAAAGCCACCTGCGTACGCATCGTGTACACGTCGTATTTGGCGCCGATGTCGAGGCTGGCGGCGGTGGCCTTGTCGACCTGGCCGTGGATCCAGTTGAACATGAAGCGGACGTTCGTGTTGACGTACCAGTTGACGCCGACCGTGGTGTTCTTCAATTCGCCGCCGCGGATGTTCTGGTCGTTCAGGCTCATCTGGCTGTAGCGCGCCGCCACTTCCCAGGCGCCGTAATCGCCGGACTGCAAGTGCGCCGGCTTCGCCGGATTGATGCCGCCATAGGAGCCGGTCACCGGATTGTACTTCCGCCGTTCGCCGGTGAGCACATAGCTCGCCTGCGCATAGCCGCCGTTGAAGTGCGCGTCGGCGAAGCCTGCCTGCCGCTCGACATTATAGTCGAAATATTCGCCCTGGGCGTAGAAGCTGCCGATCTGGCCCGCGGCCTCGCCGGAGAACACCTGCACGCCCTTGACGTTGGTCAGGAAGCTGTTGGCGTTGAGCAGCGCATTGGTCGCCGGATCAATCCGGCTTTCGATGCGTTCGCTGAACGATGACAGATTGTTGACGCCGGGCGCGCCGCCGGTGTCGAACAGGAACTGCGCATCGGCGCCGATGATGAACGAGCCGACCGCATTGTTGACCGGCACGAAGACGCCGCGCGCGGTGGCGCCGGTCTGCGCCCGCAGCGTATGCGACACGGTCGATGACGGGCCGGTGAAGTACGAGCCGACCCACCAATTGTCGCCATTGGCGTGGAAGCCGACGGCGGAGCGGAAGTCGCCGGCGGCGACGTTGGTGGCGATCACCTGCGACGAGGCGCGTTCGATGAAGGTGATGTTGTTGGAGCTGGTGGCTTCGTCGAGCGTATACGGCACATCCATATAGCCGGCGTCGATATAGAGGTTCTTGATGCCCTTATAGGTAACATACGCATTCTCGAGCGCCGACGGGCTGTCCGGCGTGCCGCCGAAATCATAGACCAGCGCATAGTCCCAATCGCCGGCGAAGGTGCCGAGCACGCCGATGCGGGCGCGGCGGGCATTGACGCCGTTCTGGGCGTTCTGCGGCGCGGTAAGGCCGCTGTTCGGCCGGTAGTCATAGCCGCCGACATCGAGATGCAGCCGGCTGGTGATGGCAACGCAGTTGCGGTTGTCGTCGGTGCAGATCGTCGGGCGGTTGCCCGGCATCTTTACATAGGCGCCGCTGACCGGCAGAACTGGCCCCTTGGTGGGGTAGGCGGCTTGGGCGTTGGTCACGTTCACCCGGGCATCGACCTTGGCGCTGGCGGTCGTCGCCTTGGCACTGGCGGAGGCAGCAGCCGTGGTGTTGGCCTGGGTCTGCTTCTGCAGCCGGTCGAGCTTTTGCTCCATCAGCTTGAGCTGCGCCTTCAGCAGCGCGATCTCGCTGTCGCCGGCCGATTGCGCCTGCGCCGGCAGCGCTGCCATGACTCCGAAAAGTCCGGCCGCCGTAGCGGCCCCGAGTCTTGTGATCGACATCGAAATCATCCCTCGTTAACGATGGGACGATTGGTCGCGCCGATCGGACGGCAAGGGAAGCGACTTGCCGGGTTCCGGGCGGTTCTGGGTCCGTTTTGCGACGTAGTGTGGCTTTCGTGAGCGATACCGGACATTATCGATGCGCCTGGCATGGCGATCCTCCTGTGATCGTTACGTGGCTTCGGCCAGGCGTTGGTACGAGGGGGTCCGAACTGCCGCCGAGCCTGCGAATCCGCAGCGCTCTGGCAGCCTGATTCGCAGCAAACCCACCCTTTGATTGCCAGGCCGGGCGGCCTATATTCCCTGCGATTTCCTTAACGAGGCCTGCATCTTGACCCATCTCCGTTTCGCGACCGCGTTCGCCCTTTGCGCCGCCCTGCTGTCCGCGGGCGGCGGTCAGGCGCAGGAACGCCGGGTGCCGGCCTCGCCGACCGAATTGCGGATGTCATATGCGCCGATCGTGCAGCGGGTGCAGCCGGCCGTGGTCAACGTCTACGCCGCCAAGACGGTGCAGGTTCGCAATCCGCTGATGGAGGATCCCTTGTTCCGCCGTTTCTTCGGCGGCCAGGGCATCCAGCCCGAGCAGATGCAGCGCTCGCTCGGCTCCGGCGTGATGGTCGATGCTTCCGGCCTCGTCGTCACCAATAACCATGTCATCGAGGGCGCCGATCAGGTCAAGATCTCGCTGTCCGACAAGCGCGAGTTCGAGGCCGAGATCGTGCTGAAGGACAGCCGCACCGATCTGGCGGTGCTGCGCATCAAGGACGGCAAGGAGAAATTCCCGACGCTGGACTTTGCCAATTCCGACGACCTCCTGGTCGGCGATGTCGTGCTGGCGATGGGCAACCCGTTCGGCGTCGGCCAGACCGTGACCCACGGCATCATCTCGGCGCTGGCGCGTACCCAGGTGGGGATCACCGACTATCAGTTCTTCATCCAGACCGATGCCGCGATCAATCCCGGCAATTCCGGCGGCGCGCTGGTCGACATGGCGGGCAAGCTCGTCGGCGTGAATACCGCCATCTTTTCGCGCTCCGGCGGCTCGCAGGGCATCGGCTTTGCGATCCCCGCAAATATGGTGCGCGTGGTCGTCGCTTCCGCCAAATCGGGCGGCAAGGCGGTGAAGCGGCCGTGGCTCGGCGCCCGCCTGCAGGCGGTGACGCCGGAGATCGCCGAAACCATTGGCCTCAAGACGCCGTCCGGTGCCTTGGTCGCCAACATCACGCCGAACAGCCCCTCGGCCAAGGCCGGGTTGAAATTGTCCGACCTGATCGTGGCGATCGACGGGCAGGTTGTCGATGATCCCAACGCCTTCGACTATCGCTTCGCCACCCGCCCGCTCGGCGGCACCGCGCAGATCGACGTGCAGCGCGGCGGCAAGCCGTTGAAGCTGACCATCGCGCTGGAAACCGCGCCCGATACCAATCGCGAGGAGATCGTTATCACCACGCGCTCGCCGTTCCAGGGGGCGCGGGTCGCCAACATCTCGCCGGCGCTGGCCGACGAGTTGCGTCTGGATTCCTCGATCGAAGGCGTCGTCGTCACCGAACTCGCTGACAATGCCGCCGCAGCCTCCGTCGGCTTCCAGAAGGGCGACGTCATTCTCGCGGTGAACGATCAGAAGATCACCCGCACCGGCGATCTGGAAAAAGCCACCCGCGACCGCTCCCGCATCTGGCGCATCATCCTGGTCCGCGCCGGCCAGCAGATCAACGTCACGCTCGGCGGATGACGATCATCACGCAAGCCGCGCCGCGACTTCTTTCCCTCCCCCCCGGCGAAGCGAAGCTTCGCGGGGTGGGGAGGGTGGCCCGGCGAAGCGTAGCGAAGCCGGGTCGGGTGGGGGGGCTGCCACAAGCGCCGTCGCCTGTGGCACCCCCACCCGACTCGCCTTCGGCGAGCCACCCTCCCCGCAAGGGGGAGGGAAAGGACTCGCGGCGATCGCCGGGGGCGAAGCAGGCATACACATGAGCCCGAAGCGCCCAGCCACGTCACCCAATCTGTTCGCCGCCGCAGGCCTGGAACATGACGCGCCGCGTCCGCTGCCGGAGCGGTTGCGGCCGCGCGTGTTGTCCGACGTCGTCGGCCAGGATCACATCCTTGGCCCCGATGGCGCGCTGACGCGGATGCTGGAAACCCGCACGCTGGGGTCATTGGTGTTCTGGGGCCCGCCCGGCACCGGCAAGACCACCGTCGCGCGGCTTCTGGCCGACGCCACCGAACTGCACTTCGAGCAGATCTCGGCGGTGTTTTCCGGCGTGGCCGACCTCAAGAAAGTCTTCGAGGCCGCGCGAGCGCGCCGCGAGATGGGCCGCGGCACGCTGCTGTTCGTCGACGAGGTGCATCGCTTCAACAAGGCGCAGCAGGACTCGTTTCTGCCTGTCATGGAAGACGGCACCGTGGTGCTGGTCGGCGCCACCACCGAGAACCCCTCGTTCGAGCTCAACGCCGCGTTGTTGTCGCGCGCGCGCGTGCTGGTGTTCCAGTCGCTCGACAGCGCGGCGATCGAACGGCTCTATGCCCACGCCGAGAACGTCGAGGGCAAGAAGCTGCCGCTCGACGAGGAGGCCCGCGCCGTGCTGGTGCGGATGGCCGATGGCGACGGCCGCGCCGCGCTGACATTGGCCGAGGAAGTCTGGCGCGCCGCGCGCGCCAATGAGATGTTCGACGCCGTGCAAGTGCAGGAGATTCTGCAGCGCCGCGCGCCGATCTACGACAAGTCGGCCGACGGCCATTACAATCTGATCTCGGCGCTGCATAAATCGGTGCGCGGAAGCGATCCTGACGCAGCGCTGTACTATCTCTGCCGCATGCTCGACGCCGGCGAGGACCCGCTGTTCCTGGCGCGCCGTGTGGTGCGCATGGCGGTGGAGGACATCGGCCTTGCCGATCCGCAGGCGCTGGTGATCTGCAACGCCGCCAAGGACGCGTTCGATTTCCTCGGCCATCCCGAGGGCGAGCTGGCGATCGCGCAGGCCGTCGTCTACATCGCCACCGCACCTAAATCCAACGCGGTCTACATGGCCTACAAGGCCGCGATGCGTGCGGCAAAAGAGGGCGGCTCGCTGCTGCCGCCGAAACACATTCTGAATTCGCCGACCGCGCTGATGAAGTCCGAAGGCTATGGCGGCGGCTATCAATACGACCACGACACGCCCGACGCGTTTTCCGGCCAGGACTACTTCCCGGAAGCGATGGGCCGGCAGAAATTCTACGATCCGCCGGAGCGCGGTTTCGAACGCGAGATTCGCAAGCGGCTGGACTACTGGGACAAGCTGCGCCGCGAAAAGAACGAGTAGGGTGGGCAACCGTAGGGTGGGTTAGCGCAAAGCGCGTAACCCGCCGCCTATCGCGGATTACCATGACCGCGGCGGGTTACGGCGCTGAAGCGCCTAACCCGCCCTACAAAGAAGCTGCGCCACGCGCGCACGGGAGCCGCAACGAATGATCCATCTTCGCATCTATGCCGCTGTTCTTGCGGCTCTGTTGCTGGCCATGCCTGCCCGCGCCGAAATGGTCGACGTCGCACCCGGCGTGCAGGTCACCAAGCGCAGCTACAAGGCGCCGCTCAATGAGCAGCCGTTCTATGGCTTCGTTCCCAAGGACGCCACGCAGCGCGCGGCCGACGAGCAATTCGTGTCAACGCTGGTCGCCGCCACCGGCAGCCGCGACAAGGCCTTCGAGGAAGCCAGCACGCGCGCCTGGCGCGCGGTGCTGGCGGGCCGGGCCGGGGATGCGTTGATGCGGTTCAACCAGGCCTGGCTGATCCAGCCGGAGCCGAGTGCGGTGTATCACGGCATGGCGGTGGCCTTGTTGATGCGGCACGCCGATCCGGTCGCCGCCGAAGAGCTGTTCGACATCGCGCGCCGCCAGCCGAAGCCGCTGAAAATGCTGAACGCCGATTACGGCCGCTTCCTGCTGGTCGCCAAGCGTCCGGTCGAGGCGCAGAAGGCGCTGGAGCAGGCGGTGATCGACACGCCGGATGTCGGCGACGCCTGGTCGAACCTGGCGCAGGCCCGTCTGCAGAACGGCAACCGCGACGCCGCCTGCACGGCGGCCGACGAGGCCACGCGACGGCGCCCGTCGGCTACCGCGTTGAAGGAACTCAAAGTGCTGCGCGTGGGCGCGAAATGCTAGCGGGCCGCCGGTTGGCCATCGGCTCGCCGACGCGTATAATGCGGGTGCACGTTTCACATCGGATCGGATCGATGCTGACAGTCAACTTCATGCGGGCCGTCCTCGTCGCAATGCTCGGCATGGCCGGTCAGGCGGCGCAGGCGCAGGTCGCCCCGGTGCCCTATGGCATGCCCGGCGGGCTGATCGGCTTCGGCGGTCACTGGGCCGGCAGCGCTGCGACATTCGATAGTTCAGTGCCGGGCATCGACTCCCGTTATGTCGATCCGTCGTCCGACTGGCGCGCGAATTTTCGCACCGGCATGTTTTCCGGCGCCGAGGCCGGCCACTTCGGTCTGAACGGTTCCGGCGTAGGCGCGGCCCCGTCGGATTTCGGCGCGCTGTCCTATCAAAGCGCGGTGAGCGGCTACAATTTCAAGGGCGCGGGCGATTTGCCGGTGACGGTCTATGCCGGCTTCGACGCGCTGACCTACCGGCCCGGCATCGGCAGCCCGCTGGCGCCGTTCTCCAGCGACGCCAGCATCAACGCCGGCTACCGCGCCCGCGCCGGCATCGCGTTCCAGCCCGCGGCCAATGTCACGCTGTCATTCGAGGCCAGCGTCACCCAGCAGGGCTCCGGCGAAACCAACATCAACTCGCCGCTGCTGCCGGCGCTGTCGCCGTTCTCGGGCGTCCGCCGCTGATCCGGGCGGCGGGAGGCGTGAACCGCATCCTCCCACAGTTTTCGGATTGCAGCGCCAGTATGAGTATCAGTGCTTGTCGGAGCCATGTTTGGGCTGCACCGACCACGCCGGCGGCTCATCCTTTTTGTCGGCCTTGGCCACCTCAGCCGTCGCCTGGACCTTGCCGGGGGCATGGTGGGTAGGCGCGTAGATCGCATAGACCTGCATCGGCTCTTTTCCGGTGTTGGTGATGTTGTGCCAGGTCCCCGCTGGCACGAGTACGCACCAGCCGTCGGATACGTCTTTTTCAAACGTCAGCTGGTCCTTTGTGGCGCCCATCCGCGCGCGGCCGTTGCCCGAGTTGAGGCGCAGGAATTGATCGGTCTCCGGATGCGCCTCAAGGCCGATGTCGCCGCCGGGCGGGATCGACATCAGCGTCACCTGTAGATAGCGCCCGCTCCAGGCGACGGAACGATAGTCCGTATTGTCCTTGGTTGCTTGTTCGATATTAAACGCTTGCGGCTGGGGTCCAATATCCTGGATCCTGTCAACGCTGTTGCTCATGACTTGCATCCTCAAGATTGCTGCGACTTAACCGTCTCGCGTCCGGTTGTACGGGACTAATTGATGGTGTTGGCAACGGTTCCGATTTGCGGGGGCGTGATCGACGATCAGGACGGTGGATGCGGGTATGGGCTTGACAATATACCTATAAGATTATAATCTTTACACCATCCCGTCCGCGAGGGGCGCTTCATGAGGCGTCTGGAGTGGGGCGGGAGGCGGCGCCTGCGGGCGGGGGAGGACGTATCCCCGCGCACTCGGGAGGCTGGAGGTCACCGTACGGGCCCACTACGGGGCTCTGCCGCTCTTTGTCGGCTGGACGCGGACAGGGAAAGGCGGGGAAATCCCGCCGGAAGCTGTCCCGGAAGCACGGTCCCCCGGCCCAAAATCGTCGCGGTGGCGCGCCGAGAGGCGACGCGACCTGGCTCCGTCGCCGACGGCGGAGCGGATCGCGACAAACCACCCCCACGCGCCTTCAGGCGCGCCGCCACCCCTCATGTTTGAGGGGCGGGAATTGCGCAAAACCCGGGCTCATCGAGCCGCGGGATCGCAAACACTTGGCCGATAAGCCAGTTTCACAGTGACCCTGAGCGCCATATGCGCTACGCACAGCGATTATCCCGGAGCTGTATTATGAGCCGTCGCGACAAGAAGCCCCTCGTCAAATCCCGTGGACCCGCCGGTCCGCGCGGCAAGGGTGGGCGCCCGAAGACTGCCGGCACCACGACGTCCGGCGCCAAGCCGGGCCGTCCTAAAGCCGCGCGGTCCGATGGCGAGCGGCAGGAGCGGCCGTCATTCGGCAAGGCCGGCCGCATCAAGAGCGATCGCCCGATGAGCGCGCGCCCGCCGCGCGAGCGCGCCTCCGAGCGGCCGGAGCGTTCCGAGCGTCCGCAGGGCTCGGAGCGTCCCGCGCGCTTTGAACGGTCCGAGCGCCCGCAGCGCAGTGAGCGTCCCGCCGAGCGCGGTTTTGGCGATCGCGCGCAGAGCGCGCGCCCGTCGCGCGAGCGTTCGGCCGCCCGTCCCGAGCGGGCCGAGCGCCCGGAACGATCGCCGCGTCCGGCGTTTCGGCCCCAGCGGCCCGAACCCGCCGCCGAGCGTGGCCGGGGCGATCGCCCCACCTCCGCACGTCCGTCGCGCAACCGCATCGATGCGGCTCTGGATCGCCACGAATGGGGCGATCCGCGCGAGCCCCGCGACACCCGTTTCGAGACCCCCGAACGTGGCGAACGCCAGGCGCGCAGCGCGCGCCCCGAGCGCGCCACAAGCCGTCCGGAACGAACCGAGCGCCCGCAGCGCACCGAACGCTTCGGTAGCGAGCGCCCCGGCAATGACCGTCCGCCGTCGCGCGGCGGCCGGCCGGTGCGCGAGTCGCGCGAGCGCGAGCCCAAGCGCGAGCGTCCGCCGTTCGATCCCGATACCTTCGTGCCGGAGCCCAAGGTCGTCGTGCCGAAGGCGCCGCTGCCGACCGCAGTCGAGATGGCCGTCGTCACCGCCGACGAGGCCGGCATGCGCGTCGATCGCTTCCTCGAGGCGCGCTTTGAAGGCCTGTCGTTCTCCCATATCCAGCGCATCGTCCGCAAAGGCGAGCTGCGCATCAACGGCAAGCGCGCCGATTCCAAGGACCGGCTGGAAGAGGGCCAGACCGTCCGCATTCCGCCGCTGAAGCTCGACGCGCCGAAGGTCGGCGGCGGCGTGCTCTCCGAAGCGGCGCAAAAGACGCTCGATGCCATCAAGGAGATGATCCTGTTCGAGGACGCCGACGTGATGGTGCTGAACAAGCCGGCCGGCTTGGCCGTGCAGGGCGGCTCCGGCACCGTGCGGCATGTGGACGGCATGCTGGAAGTGATGCGCGACGCCAAGGGCCAGAAGCCGCGCCTGGTGCATCGCCTCGACAAGGACACCGCGGGCTGCCTGCTGATCGCCAAGACGCGCTTCGCCGCCACCAAGCTGACCGGCTCGTTCCGCGAGCGCTCGGCACGCAAGATCTATTGGGCGCTGGTCGCCGGTGTGCCGAAGCCGAAGCAGGGCCGCATCTCGACCTATCTCGCCAAGGAAGAGAACGAGGAAGACACCATCATGCGCGTCGCCCAGCACGGCGACGAGGGCGCCAGCCACGCGGTGACGTATTACGCGGTGGTCGAAACCTCCGCGCAAAAACTCGCCTGGGTGTCGCTGAAGCCGGTGACGGGACGGACGCACCAGCTGCGCGCGCACATGGCGCATATCGACCACGCCATCATCGGCGACCCCAAATACTTCAACAAGGAAAACTGGCAGCTGCCGGGTGGCATCCAGAAGAAGCTGCATCTCCTGGCGCGGCGCATCGTCGTGCCGCATCCGCGCGGCGGCTTCATCGATTGCTCCGCGCCGCTGCCGCCGCACATGCTGCAGACCTGGAATCTGCTCGGGCTGGAAGCCGACCGCTTCGACCCGATCGAGAACGCCCCGGAAGAGTAGGGGCCGAGCGGTGTCCGTCTCCACAGCGCCCGATTTCGACGCCGGTTTTCGCGCGCGGCTGCACGATCTGTTCGTGTGGCGCCGCGATGTCAGGCGCTTTCGGACCGACGCATTGCCGCAGGGCGCGATCGAGCGGCTGGTCGAAACCGCCTGCCTGTCGCCGTCGGTCGGCCTCAGCCAGCCGTGGCGCTTCGTCATTGTCGATGACGCCGCTCGTCGCGCCGCGGTGCTGGCGAATTTCACCGCCTGCAATGCCGACGCGCTGGCCAGCTTCTCCGGCGATCTGGCGAAGCTCTATGCCACGCTGAAGCTCGCGGGCCTCAGCGATGCGCCGTGCCATGTCGCTGTCTATGCCGATCGCGCCACCGAGGTCGGGCACGGCGTCGGCCGTCGCACCATGCCGGAAATGGCGGATTATTCGGTGGTCGCGGCGATCTCCACGCTGTGGCTTGCGGCGCGCGCCGAAGGCATCGGCATGGGCTGGGTCTCGATCCTCGATCCCGACGCCGTCACCCAGGCGCTCGACGTCCCCGCCGACTGGCGGCTGATCGGCTATTTCTGCATCGGCTATCCCGTGATGGAATCCGACAGCCCCGAGCTGGAGCGTGTCGGCTGGGAACAGCGACGCCCGCTCGCCGATCACATCATCAGGCGCTGACGCGCGCCGCACTTGAGTTGGTGCGCCGGCATGATCACATGCTATCCATGATCAAAATTCTGCTGCAAAGCCTTTCGATGGTGATGATCCTTGCGGGCACGGCGTCCGCGCAGATCCTGCCGCCCGGCGGGGCGATCCTGACGCCGCCGCCCCCCGCCGCCCCGCCACCGCCGAGTATGGCCGTTCCGGTGGTTCCGAAACTGGATCAGATGCCGACCACGTCGACGGCGCCACGCGCGCGTGGCTCGTTCGGCGATCGCGTCACCGATTGCCTGCAGGACGGCGCGGCCGCAGGTCTTGGCCCAAACGATCGCGCGGCCTATTCGCGCGCCTGCGCCAACCGCTGAGTTGGCGCAGCGATGCGCTTGCACTAGGTTGATTCCATCAACAGGACCATAAAACGCGATGCGTGAATTGTTTGACGAAGTCTACGGGCAGGGCGGGCTCGATCCGGAAGAGGCGGTGCGCCAGTCGACGCGCGGGCCGCAGCGCAAGCGCTTCTATGCGCGCGCCGGAATGGTCGAGGCGCCCGAGGGATTTGCGATCACACTGGACGACAAGACCGTGCGAACGCCGTCGCGCAAGCCGCTGACAGCGCCCGAGCGCAGCATCGCGGAAGCCATCGTAGCCGAATGGGAAGCGCAGCAGGACACCATCAATCCGACGACGATGCCACTGACGCGGCTCGCCAACAGCGTCATCGACGCGGTCGGCGACAACGTCACCGCGGTGAGTGACGACATCGCCAAATATTTCGGCACCGATCTGTTGTTCTACCGCGCCGGCCATCCGCAGGAACTGGTGGCGCGCGAGGCGCAGGCGTGGGATCCGGTGCTGTTCTGGGCCGTCGAGGATTTTGGCGCACACTTCATGCTGGCCGAGGGCATCATCCATGTGCAGCAGCCGGAGAGTTCGATCGCCGCGGCCCGCGCGACGCTGCCGAACGATCCGTGGACCGTCGCGGCGCTGCATCTGGTGACGACGATCACCGGCTCGGCGCTGCTCGCACTGGCCTTGCTGCGCGGCCGGCTCGATGCCGATCAGGTCTGGGCCGCGGCCCATGTCGATGAAGACTGGAACATCGAGCGCTGGGGCGTCGACGGCGAAGTGGCGTCGCGCCGTGCGGCCAAGCTGATCGATTTTCGCGCCGCGGCGCGCGTGGTTGCTGCGCTGGCGCCGCGCGCCGGTTAACGAGGGCTTAACAACGCCGCGCTATCGTTGGTCTCCCGCACCCGGCGAGAGCATCATGGTACTCGGCGTCACTCCAGTCTCACCATACGTCGCCGTCAAAGGCGTACAGGGCGATGTCGGCTTCCGCTCGGGCAGCATCGTCACCGCGCGCGTGGTGAAACTTTTGCCGGACAATCAGGTCCGCATCGCGATCGGTAACGTCGCCGTCGATGTCTCTTCCGAAGTGCCGCTGCAGCCCGGCCAGACCCTGCAGCTCGCGGTATCGCAGGCCGCCGACGGCGTCCGCCTCGCGGTGGTGACGCCGCAGCCGGGATCGACCTCGCAGGCCGGCACGCCGCAAGACAGCGTGACGCTGGCGCCCGAGGCGCAGCTCACGCTGGCCAATGTGCTCACCACATCCAAGGTGACACTGACCGCGCCGGAAGAAGCGGCGGTGTCCACGGCCGCGCAGGTCGCCGCGACTCAGCAGGCCGGACTTGCGACCTTGTTTGCCAATCTCGGCGACGCCGCCGCGTTGCAGAAGCTGCCATTGCCGTTGCAGCAAGCGGTCGCCAACCTGCTGGCGCAACGGCCGCCGCTCGATCAGAATTTGACCGGCGACGAGCTGAAGGCCGCGTTCCAGAACTCCGGCCTGTTTCTCGAAGCATCATTGGCATCCGGCACCGCGCCGTCCGCGACGATGCCCGACATGAAGGCCGCGCTGATCGTGTTCCGGCAATTGCTGTCGAGCGCGCTCGGCGGCCATGTCGCGACCAACGGCGCGGCGTCCTTCGTCGCGACGTCGGAGCAGGGCATGCCGTCAGCGCCCGGCGTCAGCGTCGTCACGGCTGCGCCCGGAACGCCGTCGCCGTCGATCATGCCGGGAATGCTGACGCCGGACGATGTGTTGCAGCAGGCCGGGTTGTTCGCCGTCGAGGATTTTGTCGACTTCACGGGCAAGGCGCAGATGATTCCGCCGCCCGCTAGTTCGCCGGAAATGGCGGCCCGCGTCGCGGCGAGCGGTGCCACGCTCAGCCAGTTGCAGGAAGCGTTGCAGGCGCCGCATCTCGCCGGCAACGGAATCGACGCCGCGCTCGACGAGGGCGCGCTGCTCAATTTGGTGTCGCCGAATGGCAAGCCGCCATCGTCGCTGCCGTCCGAGCTGCTGCTGCGCGGCAGCGTGCCGCCGCCGCCGTTGCGCGGCGCGCTGCCGAGTGCGCAGCCGATGCCGTTGTCCACGCTGCAGCCGAACGCGCCGGTGGCGGTCACGCTGCATCATCTGCTTGCCGATACCGACGCCGCGATCGCCCGCCAGACGCTGCTGCAGGTGGCGTCGTTGCCGGATCGCACTGACGCCACCGCGTCACGGCTCGATGCGGCCGCGCCGCGCTGGAATTTCGAGATCCCGTTCGCGATGCCGCACGGCACCGCGGTGGCGCAGTTCGAGATTTCGCGCGACGGCGGCGGTGATAGCGAGGCCGAAGCCGCGCAGCGCGTCTGGCGCGCGCGGTTCTCGCTCGATGTCGAGCCGGCCGGCCCGGTGCATGCGCTGGTCTCGCTGTCGGGCGACAAGACCTCGGTGCGGCTGTGGGCCGAACGCGCGGCCACCGCGCAGCAATTGCGCGCCGGCTCTTCGCAGCTCGGCCAGGCGCTGTTGCGCGCCGAGCTGCAGCCCGGCGATATCGTGATTCAGGACGGCGCGCCGGTGCAGCCCGCACCAGCTTCGGCCGGCCATTTTGTGGACCGCGCGCTGTGATCGTCGATACCAAGCGCCTGGTCGCGGTCGCGCTGCATTACGACAAGACCGGCGCGCCCATCGTCACAGCGAAGGGCAAGGGCACGATCGGCGCCAAGATCATCGAGATCGCGAAAGCCCACGATATTCCGATCGAGGAAAACGAGGTGCTGGCCGGCGCGCTCTCCAATGTCGATATCGGCGAGGAAATTCCCGCCGAGCTCTACAAGGCGGTGGCCGAAGTGCTGGTCTTCGTGCTGCGGCTGTCGGGCAGGGTGCGCTGACGCTGTCATGATTCCACCACGATGCCGCGCGCATCTGCGCGCTCCATTGCTGACAGGTATTCCCGTGATTACTCGCCGCCACGCGCTCGGCCTGCTGACCGCCACCGTTGCTTCGCCGGCCTTCGCCCATGTCGCGCCCCAGCGCAGCGAGATCCGCGACAGCCTTGCCAAGCGCTTCACGGACGCCGGCACGGTCGGCACCTTCGTCGGCTACAAGGTCGACGACTATCTGATCGTCGCCAGCGACAAGGAGCGCTCCGGCGAGGCCTTCCTGCCGGCCTCGACCTTCAAGGTCCCGAATTCGCTGATCGCGCTGGAGACCGGTGTGGTCGGCGATCCCGACAAGGACGTCTTCAAATGGGACGGCATCACCCGTAATTTTCCCGGCTGGAATCAGGATCACACGCTGCGCTCGGCGATCGCGGCGTCGGTGGTGCCGGTCTATCAGGAGATCGCGCGGCGCATCGGCGCTGCGCGGATGCAGAAATATCTCCGCGACTTCGACTACGGCAATGCCGACATCAGCGGCGGCATCGACCAGTTCTGGCTGACCGGCGCACTGCGCATCGACCCGATGGAGCAGGTCGATTTCATCGACCGGCTGCGCCGCGGCGCGCTGCCGGTCTCGAAGCGCAGCCAGGATCTGGTGCGCGACATCCTGCCGGTGACCCGCGTGGGGGACGCCGTGATTCGCGCCAAGACCGGGCTGCTCGGCGCCGAAACCGGCCGGCCGTCGCTGGGCTGGCTGGTCGGCTGGGCCGAGAAGGGCGACGCGCAGACCGTGTTAGCGCTCAACCTCGACATCCGCGAGCCTCGCCACGCCGCAGACCGCATGGCGATCGCGCAGGCCTGCCTGACCGACATCGGCGCGCTCTGAGCGGCGCGCCGCGGTGCGGAATTTTCGACCGTTTCCACCGCCGAAAACCCCATGCTACAACCCCAGCCAAAGGCGGCGACCAATCGCCGGACAAACGGGCTGGAGCAGATGAAAGACATTCTCGACACCCTCGAAGACCGTCGCGCCGGTGCGAAACTCGGCGGCGGCGAAAAGCGCATCGAATCCCAGCACGCCAAGGGCAAGCTGACCGCGCGCGAGCGGCTCGAGCTGTTGTTCGACAAGGGCTCGTTCGAGGAATTCGATATGTTCGTCGAGCACCGCTCGGTCGAATTTGGCATGGAGAAGTCCAAGATCCCCGGCGACGGCGTGGTGATCGGCTGGGGCACCGTCAACGGCCGCAAGACCTTCGCCTTCGCCAAGGATTTTACCGTGTTCGGCGGCTCGCTGTCCGAAACCCACGCGCAGAAAATCTGCAAGATCCAGGACATGGCGATGAAGGCCCGCGCGCCGATCATCGGGCTGTACGACGCCGGCGGCGCGCGCATCCAGGAGGGCGTCGCGGCACTCGCCGGCTATTCCTACGTGTTCCGCCGCAACGTGCAGGCCTCCGGCGTGATCCCGCAGATCTCGGTGATCATGGGGCCGTGCGCCGGCGGCGACGTCTATTCACCGGCGATGACCGACTTCATCTTCATGGTGAAGAACACCAGCTACATGTTCGTCACCGGGCCGGACGTGGTGAAGACCGTGACCAACGAGGTCGTCACCGCCGAAGAACTCGGCGGCGCCAGCGTGCACGCGACGCGCTCCTCGATTGCCGACGGCGCGTTCGAGAACGACGTCGAGACGCTGCTGCAGATGCGCCGGCTGATCGACTTTTTGCCGAGCAACAACCAGTCAGGCGTGCCCGAATGGCCGAGCTTCGACGACATCGAGCGCGTCGACATGTCGCTCGACACGCTGATCCCCGATAATCCGAACAAGCCCTATGACATGAAGGAGCTGATCCACAAGGTGGTGGACGAGGGCGACTTCTTCGAGATCTCGGAGACGTTTGCCAAGAACATCGTCACCGGCTTCGGCCGCATCGCCGGCAAGACAGTGGGCTTCGTCGCCAACCAGCCGATGGTGCTGGCCGGCGTGCTCGACAGCGACGCTTCAAGGAAAGCCGCGCGCTTCGTGCGTTTCTGCGACGCCTTCAACATTCCGATCGTCACCTTCGTCGACGTGCCGGGCTTCCTGCCGGGCACTGCGCAGGAATATGGCGGGTTGATCAAGCACGGCGCGAAACTGCTGTTCGCCTATTCGCAATGCACGGTGCCGCTCGTCACCGTGATTACGCGTAAGGCCTATGGCGGCGCGTTCGACGTGATGGCCTCGAAGGAGATCGGCGCCGACATCAACTACGCCTGGCCGACCGCGCAGATCGCCGTGATGGGCGCCAAGGGCGCAGTGGAGATCATCTTCCGGCAGGACATCGGCGACGCCGAGAAGATCGCCGCGCGCACTAAGGAATATGAGGACCGCTTCCTGTCGCCGTTCATCGCCGCCGAGCGCGGCTATATCGACGACGTCATCATGCCGCACTCCACCCGCCGCCGCATCGCACGGGCGCTGGCGATGCTGAAGGACAAGGCCGTGGATGTGCCGATGAAGAAGCACGACAACATGCCGCTTTGACGAGTAGGTTCTGCCAGCAGGGCCGTGAGAGTCGGGGAGTGCGACGCCGACTGTTTTGCGGTGGGGTCCTTACCGCGCATTCTTCTACTCTGCGGACGGTACGGAACCGGCGCATGTCCATGTCCGCAAGGGAGACATGGAATTGAAGGTTTGGCTGCACGACTTGACGATCGCGGTCAATATCGGCTTCCGGCCGCATGAGATCGGCGCTATCATCAGGCAGCTCTGAATGCGTCAAACTGAACTGATGGATGCCTGGAATGAGCACTTTGGAAATTGACGTCGGTGATCTCCGCGCGCGTTCTGTCGAGTGCAGCGCGACCGATTTGATCGTGACATTGCGGGATGGGCGGAAGATTGCAACGCCGCTTGACTGGTATCCCCGCTTGAACGCCGCATCAGCTGCGCAACGCGCTAACTACGAAATCATGCCGATGGGAATTCATTGGCCCGAGATCGACGAGGATCTGAGCATCGCGGGGATGTTGCAGGGCAAGTCGGCGGTAAGGGCGGGCTAACGCCTGGCGCGCCCAAAACGGCTAATACCACGGCCTCCCATCTCCGCTTCGTGTTACAGAGCGGTTCAACCACTCTGGACCACTCCATGCCCCACACCGAAGCGTTGTTGTTTCCGCTGGCCATGATCGCGCTGGTGGCCGAGGCCATGACGGCGGCGCTGGCGGCCGGGCGGCGCAAGATGGACTGGCTTGGCGTCGCCATGCTCGGCTGCATCACCGCGCTCGGCGGCGGTTCGGTGCGCGATGTGCTGCTCGGCCATTATCCGCTGTGGTGGGTCTCCAGTCCCTCTCTGCTTCTGGTGACGGGCGGGGCGGCGCTGCTGACCATTGCGCTTGCGCGTTTCGTGCACCGCTTCCACGCGCTGTTCCTGGTGCTCGACGCCATCGGCCTCGTCGTCTTCACCATCATGGGCTGCAACGTCGCGCTCGGCATGGGCCAGCCGCTGCTGATCGTGGTGGTGGCGGGCATGATCACCGGCTGCGTCGGCGGCGTCCTGCGCGACGTGCTGTGCAACGACGTGCCGCTGCTGTTTCGCAGCGAGCTCTATGCCAGCGTCTCGATCGTTACCGGGCTGCTTTACATCGGCGGCAGCCGGCTCGGCATCAGCCCCGACCTCGTGACCGCCGTAACGTTCCTGGTCGGGCTGACGTTCCGGCTGCTGGCGATCCGGCTCAAGCTGGAAATGCCGAAGTTCGTCTATGACAGCGACGGCCGCTGAAACGCGGCCATGAATTCCCGCCGTCGACGGCCATCGATCCGGCGCTAGTTCATCCCCATGCAGCTCGCATAGAACGTCGTGGTCGAAGGCCAGTCCGAGAACATGCCGCGGATGCCGACCTGCCGGGCGAGCACGTCGAGCACTGTCAATGTGTCGCCATCGCGGTCGATCGCTGATTTGACGGAGGAATGATAGAAGCCGCCGCCTTTGCCGAGCGGGCCGTCGCGCTCCAGCGACCAGCCGATCAAATCGAGGCCGGCTTCTTTCGCGGCTTTGGCGTAGGCGGAGGGGACGATCTCGTTCTTGTCATTCAGCGCCAGCATGGTGGTGATCGGCGGCGCCAGGATCCTGACGCCCTGGGCGCGCAGCTCCGGCATCGACGGCTTCCAGGTTTCGGGCCTGTTGGGATCGAGGCCCTGCTTCTCATAGCGGTCCTCGAGGTAGACGGCCTGCGCCGCAAAATCGGGCGCGGTCTTCACCCAGTACAGGATGTCGGCGAGGGAAAAGCTTTGCGCGAACACGTCGGCGGGCGGAATGCCGGCCTGGCGATAATCGTCGAGCATTTGCGTGGCGTATTTTTCCTGGGTGTAATCGCCGTCGAACGGCATCGGCACTTCCGCGGCCTTCAGCTCCGGCGTGAATTTGGCGCCGAGGCCTTTGATCAGCGCGATGCTGTCGGCGTGGGTCATCAGCGTGCCGGACGCGGCGTAGAGGTCGGTGCGCCAGCGCGGCGTGCCGTTCTGATAGTCCGCAGGCGTCGTGGCGTTGGGGTTGAAGCCGTCCATCTTGGCCGACAGCGTCCTGAACTCTGCCAAAGTGATGTCACTGGTGCAACATTTGGCCGAGGCCTTGCGGCCGGTGGCGGGATCGGCAGGGACGAAACCTTGCGAGCATTTCGCCGCCAGCGCCGGCACCGAGAGGATGTTGGTGGTGGTGTGCAGATCGCATTGCGAATGCCGGCACACCAGCTGGCGGTCTTTCGTAAACGTGACGTCGCATTCGATCACGCCGGCGCCCATTCGCGCTGCGGCGAGATAGGATTCCCGGCTGTGCTCCGGAAATTGCAGCGGTGCGCCGCGATGGGCGATCGAGAAGGCGGTCTTGTGGAACGGCCCGGTGCATTGGGAGAGCTGGGTCTTGAGTGGACCGTCCTTCATCTTGTCGACGAGGTAGAACGGGCGCGGTCCGATCTGCGCCTCGCGCGGCAGCGGAATATCCTGTGCGACTGCAACACCCATCAGGGTCAGCAACCAGAGCGCAGACGGCAAAGCGGTGCGGGGAACGACCGGCATGGTAATCTCCGTAGGACATGATGGGCGGATAAGACCATGGCTGTGTGACGTTCGTGTGCGCGTTCTGACGGTTGCTTTTACTGCAGCGGTTTCTTTTGCGATGTCATTCGCAGATCAGAACGGGCGGCAGCGGCGGGGATCGTCGGAAACTACGGATTCGTGCCTCGACGACCGAGCCAAAAGCCGATTCGATCTGTACAAAAACTGAATGATAGCGGCACCGCGGGATTGACCACGGCGCCGCTGCGGTCATTTCGCCGTGGCGCTGAGAAACGCCAGCATCAGCTCGTTGAACTTTGGCGCGGCGTCGAGAAAGACGAGATGGCCGGCGTCGGGCAACACCTCGACCCTGGCCTTCGGCATCTTGGCGGCGGCGGCCTTCGCGAGGTCGGCGTTCTGGCCCATCTTCGGGCGCAGCACTTCGGGCGCCAGCGGCTTGCCCGGCGCATTGAAGTCATCGCCCCCCATCACGAACAGCGTCGGCTGCGCGATCAGCGGCACTTCAAGCGCCACCGGCTCGCGATAGATCATCTGCGAGGAACTGACGAAGGCATGCAGCCAGCGCGGATAATCCGCGGCGCCCTTGATGTTGAATCGTGCGTCGATCAGCGGCGTCACCTGATCGGGCTGCAGCTTCATCGCATAATTGACCTCAAGTTGCTTGCGATAGCCGTCGGCGGTTAGCTTATCCTCGGTCTCGATGATCTTTTCGGTCGGCGTCGGCGGCACGTAGAGCCGGTAGTCCTCCAGGCCGATCGGCGCTGCCAGCAGCAGATGGTCGATATGGTCGGGATAGGCCCGTGCCAGTCGCACGGCGAGCATGCCGCCCAGCGAATGCGCGACCACGTCGAATTGCGGGATCGCCAGATGGTCCATCAGCGCGATGGTGTTGCGAGCGAGATTGTCGAAATGCAGTTCGCCTGACGGCTTGGAGGATTTTCCGAAACCGATCTGGTCCGGCACCACCACGCGGTAGCCGGCTTCGCTGAGCACGCCGATCACCGGTGCCCAGTAGCTGGAGGGAAAGTTACGGCCGTGCAGCAGCACCACGGTGCGGCCGTTCGGCTTCGCCGACTTGATGTCCATATAGGCCATCTTGAGCGGCTCGCCCTCATTGACCACCGGCAGCATCTGGACCGGATAGGGATAGGCGAAGCCTTCCAGCCCGATTCCGTAGGGCTCGCGCACCGGATCGGCGGCGTGGGCGGTCAGGGGCAGGGTGGCGAGCATGGCGGATAGCAGAAGACGTTTCATCGGGCGGACTCCGGGGATTGGTGGCGCCGGTGTGCTGCCGATTTGCGGCGACATGAAGCCTTCGCGGATCACAAACGCGAACCAGGCGGCGAACCGCGCGGTTCGGGTGATCATCCAATTTTAAGGCGTCGCTGCGACAGTGTGATTCGCACAGCCCTGCAGTCCATGCGAGCGAATAACCGGGTACGGCTTTTCATGTTCGACACCATCATCCTGCTGACCGGCCCCGCCGAACATTCGGTGTTCACGACGCTGCTGCGCGGGCACAATCCCGGCCTGACCGTTCTGCCGGTGTTCACCGCCGACGATCTTGCGGTGATCGAACCGGAGTGGCTGTGTCGGGCGCGGCTGATCGCCTTCACCTCCAGCGTTCCCGTGCCCGGCGCCGTGCTCGATCAACTCGGCTATGGCGCCTATCATTTCCATCCGGGGTCGCCGCAATATCCCGGCAGCTCGCCGGCCCGAGCCGCCCTCGATGACCGCGCAACCGAATTCGGCGGCACCGTGCACCGCCTGGTCGCGCAAGCCGATGCCGGCAGCATTGTCGATGTCGAACGTTTTGCGATCACCGACGACGCCAGTGTCGCCGGCCTCGAAGAGCAGGCCTATACGACACTGGTGACGATGTTCTGGCGGCTCGCCGGCGTGCTTGCAAAACAGCCCGCGCCGCTCGTGGTGCGTGCCGAGCGCTGGGGCGCAACCCGCAACACCCCGGCACGTCGCGCCCGTCCGCCCGGCCCGATGATGGCGGACACCGCCAGCAGCGTCATCACGCTCGCCGCCAGCCATGAACATGGACTCGTTCCGCGCATCGGCCAGGGCTTGCGACCGCGCGCCAGCATCCCGGAGACCGAGACCGAGCCGGCCTGATTGTCCGGGCTCGACACGTAGCCGCGATGCTTGAACCGTCGAGCCGCGGAGGCGGCGTGCGTGACTCAGCCATCGACGTCCTTGAGCTCGCTGAGTTTGCGGTGTGCGGTACCGCGGCCGTATCATCATCCGCGCTCGGAACCGGACGGTACGCCACCGGACACAACCATATACGCGCGACATTCCGATATTGTTGACGACGGCTGGAACGACTTGCCGCGTTGGACGTTACTGCATTTCACCGCCTTACGGGATTGGCGCGAATAAGCGACGACCGGCATGGCGGCTTGGGGCAGAGGCAATTGATGGATGACTAGTGACAGCGATCGGTTTGCAACCGGCGTTCCGGGTCTCGATACCATTCTAGGCGGCGGCGTATTCGACGGCGGGATTTACATCATTCAGGGCGCGCCAGGCGCCGGCAAGACGATCCTTGGCAATCAGATCTGTTTTGCGCAGGCGGCGATGGGCCGCAACGCGCTCTACATTACGTTGCTGGCGGAAAGCCATGCGCGGATGATCGGCCATATGCGCCGCCTGAAATTCTTCGACGAAGCCGCGATCCCGGACCGGATGTCCTATGTCGGCGCCTTCAAGACCCTCGATGATGACGGGCTGCGCGGACTGCTGGACGTCGTCCGGCGCGAGGTTCGTACCCGCAAGGCCAGCATCGTCGTGCTCGACGGCCTTATCACCGTGCATGAAAAGGCCGGGTCCGATCTGGAATTGAAGAAGTTCATCCACGAATTACAGACCCAGGCGTCGTTCAGCAACTGCACCATGTTCCTGCTCACCAGCGCCTTCGATGCCAATACGCATCCGCCCGAGCACACGATGGTGGATGGCCTGATCGAGTTGCGGTCGTCGCTGCATGGCCGTCGCGCCGAGCGATCGCTGCAGGTTCACAAGCTGCGCGGCAGCTGGTTCATGGGCGGCAAGCATTCCTACCGCATCACGGAGAATGGCCACGCAATCTACCCGCGCGTCGAGGCGCTGCTGGAGACGCCGAGCGTCTGGGACAGCGCGGACGGGCCTAAGGTCTCGATAGGCATTCCCGGCGTCGATGCCATGTTCGGCGGCGGGGTCGATACCCATTCGGTGACGGTGGTGCTCGGTCCGTCCGGCTCCGGCAAGACAACTTCCGGCCTGCAGTTCCTGACCGGTGGTCCGGCCGATGAGCCGGCGATGCATTTCGGTTTCCACGAGAACCCGCGCGCACTGACCATCAAGGCGGAGACGCTGAAGCTGCCCCTGACCGAGCGTGGCGATCTGATCAGCCTGCTGTGGCGGCCGCAGACCGAAGCGATCCTCGACGAGGTCGCCACCGAATTGCTCGGCGCCATCAAGGCGCGCGGCGTGCGCCGGCTGGTGATCGACGGCATCGAGGGCTTCTCCAAGTTGACCGACGAGAAGGGCCGCATGGGTTCTTTTTTATCGGCGCTGTGCAACGAGTTGCGCGCGCTCGGGGTTACCACCCTGGCAACGGCGGAAACCGAACATGCCGGCGTGACGCCCGGTCAGCCGCTCAAGGGCATGAACCAGACCGGCCTTTCCGCGGTCGCCGAGAACATCCTCTCGCTGCAACTGGCAGCGCTGCGCTCGGAAAATCACAGGCTCATGACGATCCTGAAATCGCGCGATCGACGAACCGATATGCGGATGCGCCGCTTCGAGATCGGCGAGGGCGGCATCCGGCTCGACGACGATTATCTCCAAGCAGAGAGAATTCTCAGGGATATTTCCAGCCAAGGTCCGGCCACAGCTCCATCGGCGGATCTCAAATTGACTGGAGAATAGGGTGCGTACAGTCCTGATTGTCGAGGACGAATGGGCGATCGCCGACTGGCTGGAAGTCCTGTTGAGCGAAAATGCCTTCAACGTCCTCGTCGCCGGCAACGGCCGTGAGGCGCTCGACATCCTGCACCGGGAAACGCCTGACCTGGTGCTGACCGATTTCATGATGCCGTTCCTCGACGGCGCCGGCCTGATCACCGCGATGGCTGCAAACGAGAAACACCGCGACATCCCGATCGTGATGATGACGTCGCTGCTCGAACATGTCGCCAAGGAACGCGCCGGCAAGTTCCGGGCCTATTTGCGCAAACCGTTTCGCGAGGCCGATCTGATGAAAGTGATCGGCGAGATTTTTCCGGCCTAGCATCGTTGCCTGGGTAAAATTCCTGCGCTGGCGGCCGTCGTCCACATGAAAACGTGTATGATAACCTGAAAGTATTGCGCTGCACGCACTTACTTCCTTGCGAAAACCGCCATCTTGGCGAAATATCGCAGTCTCCGTTTCGTTATTTTCATCACGAAATTGCGTTCTTGATGCGCCGGCTCACTTGCCGAGAATTTTGGTGCGTTGCTCTCGATATCCAACATAGAATGTTTCCACGGGAGTCGAAGGGCACCCAATCGACACGCAATAAAGCCGGGGCGATACGATCCTGGCGGCAGTGAAGAGGATGCGATGGGAATCAACCAGGGCCCGATCAGTCTCGATCAGAAATATACGCAAGGTTCAGGTCATATATTTTTGACCGGCATCCAGGCTCTCGTGCGTTTGCCCATGGCGCAGATTCGCCGCGACCGTGCGCAAGGGCTCAACACCGCCGCCTTCGTCACCGGCTACCGCGGCTCGCCGCTCGGTGGCTATGACCAGCAATTGATGGCGGCGCGAAAACATCTCGAACAGTACGGCGTCAAGTTTCAGCCCGGCGTCAACGAGGATCTCGCAGCCACCGCGATCTGGGGCACGCAGCAGCTCACGCTCTCGCCCGGCGCCAATTACGATGGCGTAGTCGGCATCTGGTATGGCAAGGGCCCTGGCGTCGACCGCTGCGGCGACGTGTTCCGCCATGGTAACGCGGCCGGTTCGGCGAAATTCGGCGGCGTGCTCTGCCTCGCCGGGGACGACCACGGCGCCAAGTCCTCGACGGTGCCGCATCAGTCCGACCACGCTTTCATGTCGGCCTTGATGCCCTATCTCTATCCGTCGTCGATCCACGAGATGATCGAGATGGGCATGCTGGGCATTGCGATGTCGCGCTACTCCGGCTGCTGGGTCGGCATGAAGGTGATCACCGAGACGGTGGAAACTACCGCCGAGATCGACCTCGCCAACGAACTCAAGCCGTTCAACATCCCGACCGACTTCGAAATGCCCGCCGGCGGCCTCAATCTGCGCTGGCCGGACGATCGCTATGACCAGGACCGCCGGCTGCAGGACTACAAGGGCTTTGCCGCGATCGCGTTTGCTCGCGCCAATCACATCAACCGCATCACGATGGATTCGCCGAACGCGCGATTCGGGATCATGGCCTCCGGCAAGAGCTATGAGGACGTGCGCCAGGCTTTGCGCGAACTCGGCGTCACCGAACAGGTCGCCGCAAAAATCGGACTGCGGCTTTACAAGATCGGCATGCCTTGGCCGCTGGAGCCGGAGGGCGTGCGCCAGTTTGCCGCCGGACTCGAGGAGATCTTCATCGTCGAGGAACGCCGCGAGATCGTCGAGAACCAGGTCAAGCAGGAGCTGTTCAATTCGCCCGGCCTGCGTCCGCGCATCGTCGGCAAGATGGACGACAAGGATCACCGCTTCCTGCCGTTCGCCGAAGAACTCAGTGTCGCCAGGGTCGCGACCTCGCTGGTCGACCGCTTGCTGGCGATGGAGATCGATCCGGAGATCGCGGCGTTGCTGCGCGCCAAGGCCGACTGGTTTCACGGTCGCGATGCCTCGCAGGTGCAGGCGGTGGTGCCGATCACCCGCACGCCGTATTTCTGTTCGGGCTGCCCGCACAACACCTCGACCAAAGTACCGGAAGGTAGTCGGGCGCTGGCCGGCATCGGCTGCCACTTCATGTCGCTGTGGATGGATCGTTCGACCGAGACCTTCACCCATATGGGCGGGGAGGGCGTGCCGTGGACCGGCATTGCGCCGTTCACCTCCGAGAAGCACATCTTCGCCAATCTCGGAGACGGCACCTACTTCCATTCCGGCTCGCTGGCGATCCGGCAATCGATCGCCTCCAAAGCCAACATCACCTACAAGATTTTGTATAACGACGCCGTGGCGATGACCGGCGGGCAGAAGCACGACGGCGAACTGTCGCCGCAGCAGATCACCTTCCAGCTCCACGCCGAAGGCATCCGCGACATCTATCTCGTTTCGGAAAATCCGGATGCGTATCCGGCGAAAGATATCGCACCCGGCGTCAGGCTGGCGCATCGCGACGAACTCGACAATGTGATGAAGACCTTGCGCGAAGTGCCGGGCTGTTCGGCGATCGTGTTCGTGCAGACCTGCGCGGCCGAAAAACGCCGCCGCCGCAAGAAGGGCATTCTGGAAGATCCGCAGCGTCGCGTCGTCATCAATCCCGCCGTCTGTGAAGGTTGTGGCGATTGCTCGGTGCAGTCGAACTGCATCTCGGTGGAGCCGCTGGAGACCGAACTCGGCCGCAAACGCACCATCAACCAGTCCTCCTGCAACAAGGACTATTCCTGCCTGCGCGGCTTCTGCCCGTCCTTCGTCACCGTCGATGGCGGCAAGATGCGGCGCAAGGCGCCGGTCGAGCTCGGCAGCATCGGTGCACTGCCGGAGCCGTTGACGCGCCCCGGGCTTGAGCGGCCGTACAATGTCGCGGTTGGCGGCGTCGGCGGCACCGGTGTGCTGACGATCGGCGCGCTGCTCGGCATGGCCGCGCATATCGAGGGCAAGGCCAGCATGATCCTGGATATGTCGGGCCTCGCGCAAAAGGGCGGCGCGGTGCTCAGCCATGTCAGGCTTGCATCTACCACGGAGGAGGTGACCTGTTCGCGCATCGTCACCGGCACCGCCGATCTGCTGATCGCCGCCGACGAAGTCGTCGCCGTTGCGAAGGACACCATCGGGCTCTGCGAGTCCGGCCGCACCTTCGGCGTCGTCAACACCCATCTCATTCCGATCGCGGATTTCGTGCGCAACCGCGATTTCAATTTCCAGTCGCGCAAGGTGAACGACGTGCTGGAACGGTCGTTGCGCCCGCAGTCCACATTCCTGGATTTCACCAAGGCCGCCGAAGCGCTGCTCGGCGATTCCATTGCTACCAACATGATGATGATGGGCTTTGCCTATCAGCAGGGCCTGCTGCCGCTGCAGGCGGCGTCCATCGAGCAGGCGATCGAACTCAACGGCGTGTCGATCAAGATGAATATGCTGGCGTTCCAGCTCGGCCGTCTGGCGTCCGCCGATCCGGCGCGGCTTGCGTCGATGCAGAAGGGCGCCGACGAAACCGTTGCGCCGAAGACGCTGGATGAAATGTCGCTCGACGAGATCATCGGGCATCGCAGCGCGATGCTGACCGACTATCAGAACGCCCCGCTGGCGGCGCGTTACCGCACGCTGGTCGATCGCGTTCGCCATGCTGCGATGCAGGGCGGTTATGACGACGAACTGCCGCGGGCCGTGGCGATCAATTACGCCAAGCTGCTCGCCTACAAGGACGAGTATGAGGTCGCGCGGCTTTACACCGACGGCAAATTTGCCAGACAGGTCGCCTCGCAATTTGAAGGTGATTACAAGATCAGCATCAACCTCGCGCCGCCGATGCTGCCCGGCAAGGACGCCACCGGCCGCCCGAAGAAGCGCGCGTTCGGCGCCTGGATTCTGCCGGCGTTCCGCGTGCTGGCCCGCCTGCGCGGGCTGCGCGGCACGGTGTTCGATCCGTTCGCCGGCACCGCCGAGCGCAAGATGGAGCGCGACCTGATTGCGGGGTACGAGAAGGACGTCGATACCGTGCTCGGGCTGTTGTCGCCGCTGACGGTGGATACCGCGGTGGCGCTGCTGTCGCTCCCCGACCAGATCCGCGGCTACGGCTTCATCAAGGATGCCTCGGTGGCGGCGGCCAGAATCCGCTATGCGGAATTGGCGCGCGATCTGGTGAACCCGCCGCCGGCGCCGCGCCAGATCGCGGCGGAGTAGGGCGCCATTCCGCTCCGCGAAATCTGCTTCCGCAAAGCCGCCGCGCGTTTGCGCGGCTTGCCAATGGGGCGATGACGCGCCAAGACTTTCTGCGGGAACGAAACACCACGGAGAATTTCTTGACCATCAAAGGCAAGGCGTACATCGCCGGGATCTACGAGCATCCGACCCGGCACGCACCCGACAAATCTCTCGCGCAATTGCATGCCGAAGTCGCCAAGGGCGCGCTCGAAGACGCCGGGCTGACACACAAGGATGTCGACGGCTACTTCTGCGCCGGCGACGCGCCGGGCGGGTTGTGGCCGATGGTCGACTATCTCGGCCTCAAGCCGCGCCATGTGGATTCCACCGAAACGGGCGGCTGCTCCTACATCATCCATCTCGGCCATGCCGCGCAGGCGATCGCCGCCGGCAAATGCTCGATCGCACTCGTGACGCTCGCCGGCAAGCCGCGCACCAGCGCAATGCCGCCACGCATACAGGGCGCCGAGGCCGACTTCGAGACGGCGTTCGGCGCGACCACCCACAACGCCTATGGGATGTGCGCCATGCGGCACATGCACGACTACGGCACCACCAGTGAACAGCTCGCCTGGATCAAGGTCGCCGCCTCGCATCACGCGCAATACAATCCCCATGCAATGCTGAAGGATGTCGTCACCGTCGAGGACGTCATCAACTCGCCGATGATCTCCGATCCGCTGCACCGGCTCGACTGCTGCGTTGTCTCCGATGGCGGCGGCGCGATGATCGTGACGACGCCGGAAATTGCCAGGAGCCTGAAGAAGCCGTTGGTGCGCCTGATCGGCCATGGCGAGGCGATGAAGGGCCCGCGCGGCGGCAAGGATCTCGACCTGACCTACTCGGCCGGCGTGTGGTCCGGTCCGCGCGCCTTCGAGGAGGCCGGCGTCACGCCGCAGGACATGAAGTACGCCTCGATCTATGACAGTTTCACCATCACCGTCCTGATGCAGCTCGAGGATCTCGGCTTCTGCAAGAAGGGCGACGGCGGCAAGTTCGTCTCCGACGGCAACCTGATCTCCGGCGTCGGCAAGCTGCCCTTCAACACCGATGGCGGCGGGCTGTGCAGCAACCATCCGGTCAACCGTGGCGGCATGACCAAGATCCTCGAAGCCGTGCGGCAGCTGCGCGGCGAAGCCCATCCCAAGGTGCAGGTTCCGAATTGCGATCTCGCCATCGCGCATGGCACCGGTGGCCTGCTCGGCGTGCGCCATGCCGCCTCGACCGCCATTCTGGAGCGCGTGTAATGACTGAAGCCAAGAAGTACCCGACCCCGGTCGGAAATCCCGAAACGCAGCCGTTCTGGGATGCCGCGAAGGAAGGCAAGTTCCTGATCAAGCGCTGCAAGGCGTGTGGCGAGGCGCATTTCTTTCCGCGCTCGATCTGCCCGTTCTGTTTTTCCGACGAGACGGTATGGGAACAGAGCTCCGGCGAGGCCGAGATCTACACCTTCAGCCACATGCGCAAATCGGCGACCGGCCCCTACGTGATCGCCTATGTCACCCTGAAGGAAGGCCCCTCGGTGCAGACCAACATCGTCGATTGCGATCCGGCGACGGTGAAGATCGGTCAGAAGGTCAAGGTGGTATGGAAGCCGACCGATGGCGCGCCACTGCCGTTCTTCACGCCCATGTAGCTTCTTGTTTCCCCTCCCCCTCGTGGGGGAGGGTGGCACGGACGAAGTCCGTGACGGGAGAGGGGGCGCCACAAGCGTTGACGCCCGTGGCACCCCTCTCCCATCACAGTCCGGAACGGCGACAGCGCAGCCCTCTCCCACAAAGGGGAGAGGGCACCACGACTGGCGCCGCGAAGAAATAAAAACAGAGGAAACCACCCCATGCCGATCAACTACGATGCGATGATGGCGATGACCAATTTCGGTCAGCCCTACGCCTACACCGACCGCGACGTGATGCTGTACGCCTATGGCATCGGCCTTGGCGCCGATCCGATGGACGAGCGTGAGCTCTCCTTCGTCAACGAGGCCTATTACACAGAGCGCCCGCTGAAAGTGGTGCCGACCTTCGCCTCGGTGGCAGCTTGGGGCGCCGGTCCCGGCGAGATGAATCTCAACAAGGTGCTGGTGGTCGATGGCGAGCGCGACATCACCTTCCACCGGCCGATGCCGGCCGCCGCCAGGATCACTGCCGACTCGTCCGTCCTTGACGTATTTGACAAGGGCAAGGAGAAGGGCGTGGTGATCCGCCACAAGACGGTTTTGCGCGACGAGAGCGGCGCCGAACTCGCGACCCTCGTAGCGTCGCGCTTCGCCCGTGGCGATGGCGGCTTCGGCGGTCCCGCCGGCAAGCAGCCCGAACCGCACGCGATGCCGACCCGCGCGCCGGACCAGAGCGTCGAGATCTCGACCCGGCCGGACCAGGCGCTGGTCTATCGGCTCTGCGGCGACCGCAACCCGCTGCATTCCGATCCGGATTTTGCCAAACGCGCCGGCTTCCCGCGCCCGATCCTGCACGGCATGTGCACTTATGGCCTGACCTGTCGCGGCGTGCTGCAGACCTATGCCGATTACGACCCCGCCGCGTTCAAGCAGCATGCGGTACGGTTCTCGTCGCCGGTCTATCCCGGTGAGACCGTGACCATGGACCTGTGGAAGGACGGTAGCGTGGTGTCGTTCGAGGCCAGGGTGAAAGAGCGCAACGTTACCGTCATCAAGAGCGGCCGCACCGTGCTGGCCTGACGCGGAAGCGGGCAGGACAAGCCCGCTCTTTCGCTCTAGAATGCCGCATCATTCACCGAGGCCCATCATGAAACTGACCCCCAAAGCCGCCGGCACCTTCGCCATTGCCCCGACGCCGTTCTTTGAAGACGGCCGCGTCGATGACGGCTCGATCGACCGTCTGACCGACTTCTATGCCGAAGCCGGCTGCGACGGCATCACCGTGCTCGGCATCATGGGCGAAGCGCCGAAGCTGGAAGCCGCGGAAGCCGAGGCGGTGGCCAAGCGTTTCGTCAAGCGCGCCGCCAGCAAGATGCAGATTATCGTCGGCGTGTCGTCGCCGGGCTTCGCCGCGATGCGCTCGCTGGCTCGCGCCTCGATGGACGCCGGCGCCGCGGGCGTGATGATCACGCCGCCGCCGACGCTGCGCACCGACGACCAGATCACCACCTATTTCAAGCAGGCCGAGGAAGCCATCGGCGCTGACATCCCGTGGGTGCTGCAGGACTATCCGCTGACGCTGACCGTGGTGATGACCCCTGCGGTGATCCGCAAGATCGTGATGGACTCGAAGTCCTGCGTGATGCTGAAGCACGAGGACTGGCCGGGCCTGGAGAAAATCACCGCGTTGCGCGGCTTCCAGAAGGACGGATCGTTGCGCGAGCTGTCGATTCTCACCGGCAATGGTGGCCTGTTCCTCGACTTCGAGATGGAGCGCGGCGCCGACGGCGCGATGACCGGCTATGCCTTCCCGGAATTGCTGGTTGATGTGGTGAACTTCCAGAAGAACGGCGAGCGCGACAAGGCGCACGACCTGTTCGACGCGCATCTGCCGCTGATCCGCTACGAGCAGCAGCCGGCCATCGGTCTCGCCGCCCGCAAATACGTGCTGCACAAGCGCGGCGTGATCGCCTCGCCGGCGCAGCGCAAGCCGGGGTCGAGCATCACGGTCACCGCCAAGGCCGAGATCGACTACCTGTTGTCGCGCGTCGCCCGCTTCGACAAGCGCGCCAACCTGCAGCCGCAGTCCAGCGCGGCGGAATAGGTGTAGGGCGGGTTAGGGCGCCCTTGCGCCGTAACCCGCCATCACAAGGTACGATCGGGGCAATGGTGGGTTACACGCAAGGGCGCTAACCCACCCTACGCATCGCGCATCATCAAGAATGCCGTTCAGGGAGTTCTCATCATGCCCACCGAGCCCGGCGTTGCACGGCCTGCGTCCACCATCCTGCTGTTGCGGCAGGGCGACGCCGACGCCATCGAAGTGTTCATGATGCTGCGGCACTACCAGATCGAGTTCGCCTCCGGTGCGCTGGTTTTTCCTGGCGGCAGCGTCGATCCCGGCGACCAGGATATCGTCGCACGGCCGGAGCTCTATGCCGGCGTCGATGGCGATGACGAGGCAACGCTGAAGTTTCGTATCGCCGCGATCCGCGAGACTTTTGAAGAAAGCCGCATCCTGCTCGCGCGCCCGCGCGGCTCGGCTGAACTGATCGACGCGAAACGCGCCGGCGAGATCGCCGACGCCCATCGCGATGCGCTCAATGACGGCCAGGTCAAGTTCGCCGATATCCTTGCCGACAATGGTCTCGTGCTCGCGCTCGATCTGCTGGTGCCCTATGCTCACTGGATCACGCCGGAGGGCATGAAGAAGCGCTTCGACACCTGGTTCTATCTCGCCGAAGCGCCGCCCGAGCAGGTTGGCCTGCACGACGGCAAGGAGGCGACCGACTCGATCTGGCTGTCGCCGCGCGAGGCGCTGGAGGGCGGCGCCTCGGGGCGCTTCACGCTGCCGTTTCCGACGACGCGCAACCTGATCAAGCTCGGCCGGCAACCGGGCGTGGCCGCGGCGCTCGACGGCGCGCGCGCAAACACAATAGTCACGGTGATGCCGGTCCTAGCCCGGGACGGCGACAAGCGCACGCTGCGGATTCCGCTCGAGGCCGGCTACGACGGCGAAGTTTTCGAACTGACCGGCGCGCCGTAGCAGACGCTCGCGCGGAACTATCCACGTCATTGCGAGGAGCCACTTGGCGACGAAGCAATCCAGTTCTTTCCACGCGTGCCGCTTTCTGGATTGCCGCGTCGCTTTGCTTCTCGCAATGACGGGGAAAGGCCTGGGTAAATCTATCCCGCCTTGGCCTGCTTCGCGCCCGCGTTTTCCCAGAACGGTTTTCGCAGTTCGCGCTTCAGCACCTTGCCGGCGCCGGACAGCGGGAACGGCTCCTGGCGTACCTCGACGCTGCGCGGGCATTTGTAGCCGGCGATCCGGTCCCGGCAGAAGGCGATGATCTCCGCGGCATTCACGGCATGGTCGGGCTTGGTGATGACGAAGGCATGCACCGTCTCGCCCCATTGCGGATCGGGGATGCCGATCACCGCGCATTGCGCCACCGCCGGATGCTGCGCGACGGCGTTCTCGACCTCGATCGAATACACGTTCTCGCCACCGGAAATGATCATGTCCTTCATCCGGTCGACCAGATAGATATAGCCCTCGTCATCCCTGTAGCCGCCGTCGCCGGTGTGCATCCAGCCGTCGATCACGGCCTTCGCGGTCTCTTCCGGCCGCTCCCAGTAGCCCATCATCACATTGGCGCCGCGCACCGCGACTTCGCCGACCACGCCGTTCGCCACCGGCCGGCGGTCGGCATCGACGATTGCTACCTCGCAGCCGACCGCGGCGCGACCACAGGCGCGCTGCCGACCTTTCGCGAACGCCGCCTCGCCAAAATGCTGGTCCCACGGCAGATGCGTCGCCAGCGGCGATAGCTCGGTCATGCCGTAGAGCTGGTGGAATTCTGTCCCCGGCATGCCGGCCATCGCGCGCTTCAGCAGCGTCTCGTTGATCGGGGACGCCCCGTACATCATCTGCTTCAGCGAACTGAGATCTGCCTCGGGAAAAGCGGGGTGATCGACCAGCATCTGGATCATGGTCGGCACGATTAGCGTTGCCGTGACCTTCTCGCGGGCGATGGTCGCCAGCACCAGTTCGGGATTGAAGACGCGGACGATGACGTTGGTGCCGCCGGACAGCAGCAAGGCGAACATCGCGCCGCCATTGGCGACGTGAAACATCGGCGCGGCGTTGAGATAGATCGTGCCCAGCGGCACCAGCCCTTCGGCCAGCATGTGCAGCGAGTTGACGACGATGTTGCCGTGGCTGAGCATCACGCCCTTGGAGCGCCCCGTGGTGCCGCCGGTGTAGAAGATGCCGGCGAGGTCGTCGCGGCCCCGCATGGCGTCGGCGACGGGTTCGCTGTCGCGGATCAGTTGCTCGTAATCATGCGCCCCGGCGGGGCCTGCCGCGTCGTCGGCATGGATCAGCGCGAGCGGCATGGCCTTCGCCAGATCGACGCCCATCGCGGCAAAGGCGCTATCGACCACCAGCGCGCTGGCGCGGCAGTCCAACAGCGAATCGGCGATCTCGGCGTGGCTCCAGCGGACATTGGTCGGCACCACCACGGCGCCGGCTGAGGCAATGCCGAGATAGAGTTCGAGATAGCGGTCAGAATTCAGCATCAGTACCGCCACGCGGTCGCCGGCACCGATGCCGAGCGTCTGCAGCGCCCCGGCCAGCCGGGAGACGCGCTCGCCGACCTCACGCCAGGTGCGCCGCCGCTCGCCGTCGATGGTGGCCATGCCCTCGGGATTGACCTGTAGCGCCCGGCGCAGGCCCTGGGTGATGTTCATGGAATTCTCCCTATCACGGCGCTGCGGATGCTGGTTGCATCTCTGGCCGGCGGCGATCATAGCCGCGGTCGGGGATGCCGCAAGCGGCCAGCGGGCGCCGTAACGCTGCGTCGCACCACAGGTCACGCCACGAGAATTGTGCTGAACTGTTGACGCCGCGCGCGCCGTGCGTAGCATTCGCACAGGCCCGCCAGAGGCCATTGGGAGTGAAGCATGCAGCGACTTGCCGGTCAGCGCGCGTTTGCGCGCCAAAAAATCATCGACACCTTTTTCTCCGGGACTTCCTTTTCGAAAACCTTTCTTGCCGCCGCGGCCGTGCTCGTCGTTCTGTCATTCGGCAGCATCGCGCAGGCGCAGACCAAGGGGTCGCCGGAACACATTACTGCGGTCACCGGGGCGATCGATAGCGCCGCAATTATCGCCAATGGCGCTAATTCCAAAGACTGGCCGAGCTACGGCCTCGACTACGCGGAAACGCGCTTCAGCAAGCTCAACCATATCACGGCCGATAATGTGAAGAACATCGGGCTGATGTGGACCTACAATCTGGAATCGATCCGCGGTGTGGAAGCGACGCCGCTGGTGGTGGACGGGATCATGTATGTCACCGCGCCGTGGAGCATCGTCCACGCCGTGGACGTGCGTTCCGGCAAGCGGATCTGGAGTTTCGATCCGCAGGTCAGCCGCGAAAAGGGCTATCGCGGTTGCTGCGACGTCGTCAATCGCGGCGTCGCGCTCTACAAGGGCAAGGTGTTCGTCGGTGCCTATGATGGCCGCCTGATAGCGCTGGATGCGGCAAGCGGCCGGAAGGTCTGGGAGAAGGACACCATCATCGACAGCAAGATGTCCTACACCATCACCGGCGCGCCGCGGGTGTTCAACGGCCGCGTTGTGATCGGAAATGCCGGCGCCGAATACGGCGTGCGCGGCTACGTCACGGCCTATGATTCCGAGACCGGCGACCAGGCATGGCGCTGGTTCGTGGTGCCTGGCGATCCCTCGAAGCCGTTTGAGGACGAGTCGATGGCGGCGGCTGCCAAGACCTGGGACCCTGCCGGAAAATACTGGATCAATGGCGGCGGCGGTTCGGCCTGGGACAGCATCACTTTCGATCCCGAACTCAACATGGTCTATATCGGCACCGGCAACGGCTCGCCTTGGAATCGCAATCTGCGCAGCCCCGCGGGCGGCGACAACCTGTATCTCGGCTCCATCGTCGCGCTGAACGCCGACACCGGAAAATATGTCTGGCACTATCAGGAAACGCCGGGCGATAATTGGGACTATACCTCGACCCAGCCGATGATCCTCGCCGACCTGACGATCGACGGCGCGGCACGAAAAGTCGTGCTGCACGCGCCGAAGAACGGCTTCTTCTTCGTTATCGACCGCACCAATGGCAAGTTTATCTCGGCGAAGAACTTCGTCGATGTGAACTGGGCGTCGGGTTACGGGGCCGACGGGCGGCCGATCGAAAATCCGGAGGCGCGCACGCCCGACAAGTCGTTCGACAGTATTCCCGGCCCGTTCGGCGCCCATAATTGGCACCCGATGTCGTTCAATCCGCAGACCGGCCTCGTCTACCTGCCGGCACAGGGTGTGCCGCTCAATCTAACCGGCGAGAAGAACTTCGTGCAGAACGCGCCGGCGCCGATGAAATTCGGCGGCACCACCGGCTGGAACGTCGGCTTCGCGCTCAATGCCGAGCCGCCGAAGAACCTGCCATTCGGCCGGTTGCTGGCCTGGGATCCAGTTAAGCAGAAGGAGGCCTGGCGTGTCGAGCATATCGCGCCGTGGAACGGGGGCACGCTGACGACCGCGGGCAATCTGGTGTTCCAGGGCTCCGCGGATGGTCGCTTCGTGGCCTACAACGCTTCCACCGGCGAGAAGCTTTGGGAGACCCCGGTGGGCACTGGCGTCGTGGCGGCGCCGGCGACCTATATTGTTGATGGGGTGCAGTATGTCTCGGTCGCGGTCGGGTGGGGTGGCGTGTTCGGCATCACCCAGCGCGCCACCGAGCGGGAAGGGCCGGGCACGGTGTATACCTTCGCCATCGGGGGCAAGGCGCCGTTGCCGGCCTTCACCCAATATCAGACCTCCAACCTGCTGAGCGGCGTCAAATACGATCCGAAGGACGTTCCGGAGGGAACCGCAATCTACGTCAGCAGTTGCGCGACCTGCCATGGCGTGCCTGGGGTCGACAAGGGCGGTAACGTCCGCAATCTTGGCTATGTCGCAACCGAGACCATCGCCAACCTGAAGAACTTTGTGTTCAAGGGCCCCTTCATGGACAAGGGCATGCCGGACTTCACCGGCAAGCTGACGGAAGCGGATGTGGTGAAGATCCAGGCCTTCATCCAGGGCACCGCCGACGCGATCCGGCCCGAGTGAGCCCGAAATAACCATAGGCTGGGCGGCTTGCTTGCGGGTCGTCCAGCCAGTTTCCCCCTGCGGCGAAGTCATAGTATATTGCGGCGGTCTGGAGCCCGTCCGAACCGATGGCCAATGAAGTGATGCCGTTCATGCAGCGGGTCCGATCGTCCTCGCTGTCGATCGGACAACTGACCTTTGGCGGATTCCTGCTGGTGCTGGCGGTAATCCTGGTGACCGGCATCAACAGCGTGGTCGCGATCCGTGACATCGGCAACACCTTCGCCGAACTGCAGCGGCTGCAGCGCGTCGGCGATCTCGCCGAGGAAATCGACCGCCGCATGAACGGGCTGCGGCTGGCGGCGCGCGATGTCGTCACCGATTCCGACGTTCAGCCGGAAAAGGTGACGCAGGCCGCGGTGACGTTGGGCGAGTTGCTCAAGAACACCCGGATCGATCTGGCGCCCGAGCAGCGTGAGATGATCGATGGCGTGGCGGCCCGGCTGGACAGCTACCGCGAGGGCATCGAGCGCGTCTCGGCGCTGATCGCGCAGCGCGCCACCCTGGTCGCGGCGTTGCCGCCGCTGCGTGAAAAATTCGAGGCGGCCATCGAACAGACGCCGAACCGCGGCACCGCCCGCAGCCTGTTCCGGGCGCAGAACGAGGTCAATGCCGCGCTGCTGGCGCGCGATCCCGACGGCGCCGAACGGGCGGCGCAGCGGATGCGCGACCTGCCGATCGACGACGACGCGCTGCACGCCGCGGCGGACGCCTATGCCGACGGCATCATCGCCATCGCCGCCACCGAAAGCCGGATCGCCGACCTCGACCGCGACGTGCTGGGCACCGAGGGACGGCTGATCAGCCGCGTCACCGAATTTCTGCGCGAGCTCAGCGCCCGGCGCGGACGGGTGCTGTCGCGCGATTTCGCCGGGACGCTCAACGAGGCCAAATGGCAAAGCATCGCGCTGGGCTCGGCCGGCGTGCTGATCGGGCTGCTGGCGGCCCTGTTTGTGGTGCGGCGTATCGTCAGGCCGCTAAAAGCCATTGCCAGATCGATCCGGGCGCTGGCCGGCGGGGTGCCCAACACCGCCATTCCCGCCACCGACCTCGACAACGAGATCGGAGACATCGCGCGGGCCGCGGAAGTGTTCCGCCACACGCTGGTCGAGGCCGATGCCGCGCGCGAGGCCGCCGTGCACGCGCTGGCCGTGCAACGGCTTGCCGAAGAAAGCTACCGCAAGCTGTTCGAGGGCTCGGTGGATGGCATCTATGTGACGACGCCGGCCGGCGCATTGCTCAACGCCAATCCGGCGCTGGCGCGGATGATGGGCTACGAATCGCCGGGAGAGCTGATCCGCGCCACGCTCGACATCAGCCGCACCATTTATGTCGACCCCTCGGCGCGCGCCGAATACATGATGCGGATGCAGCGTGACGGCATGGTGCGCGAATTCGAGTACCAGGTCCGGCAGCGCCACTATACCATCCTGTGGCTGTCCGACAGCGCCACCGCGGTGCGCGACGAGAACGGCGAGGTGGTGCGCTACGAGGGCACGGTTCGCGACATCACCAACCAGAAGCGCGCCGAGGCGGCGATCCGGGAAGGCCGCCGGCTGCTGCAGCAGGTCATCGATACCGTGCCCGCCGTGATCAACGTCAAGAACCCGGATCTGCGCTACGTGCTGATGAACCGCTACATGGCCGGAATCTTCGGCATCGAGCCCGGCGAAGCGATCGGCCGCACCACGGCCGAGCTGATGTCGAAATACGATGCCGGCAAGACCAGCGAACCGGACAAGCAGGTGCTGGCGACCCGCCAGGGGCTCGGTTTCTATGAAGAGGAATACCAGGATGCGTCCGGCGCAATGCGGCAATGGCTGGTCAACAAGCAGCCAATGCTGAGCGCCGATGGCAGACTGGAGAACATCGTCACGGTGGCGCTCGACATCGGCGAGCGCAAGCGCAGCGAGGCGGAGATGCGCAAGGCCAAGGACGCCGCCGAAGCCGCCTTGCGTAATCTGCGCGAGACCCAGAACTCGCTGATCGAAGCGGAAAAGCTGGCGGCGCTCGGGCGGCTGGTCGCCGGCGTGGCGCATGAGGTCAACAACCCCGTCGGCATCAGCCTGACGGTGGCGTCGTCACTGGAGCGCAAGATTGCGCTGTTCGGCGAGGAGGTCGCGCGCGGCGAGCTGCGCCGTTCCAGCCTCACCGACTTCATCGAATCTAATCGGGACGCGGCGCAGCAATTGGTCGCGAACCTCAATCGCGCAGCCGAGCTGATCCAGTCCTTCAAGCAGGTCGCCGCCGACCGCAACTATTCCGATATGCGGATGTTCGACCTCGCCGACCTGACCGAACAGGTGGTGATGAGTCTGAAGCCCGGACTGCGCAAGCAGAACCTGGCGCTGTCGGTGGATTGCCAGCCGAACCTGATGATGAATTCCTATCCCGGCCCGTACGGCCAGGTGCTGACCAACCTGTTTCTCAACACGGTAGCCCATGCGTTTCCCAATGGCAGTGGCGGCGCGGTCGAGATCAAGGTGCGCGATAGCGGTGCCGACCATGTCGAGGTGCTGTTTTCGGACAACGGTATCGGCATGAGCGCAGAGATCCGCCGCCGTGCCTTCGATCCGTTCTTCACCACGCGCCGTGACCAGGGTGGCACCGGGCTTGGCCTGCACATCGTCTACAGCATCGTCACCAACCGGCTCGGCGGCCGATTGCATCTGCACTCCGAACCCGGCAAGGGCACGCGGGTACAGATCATCCTGCCGCGCACCGCGCCGCTGGAATTGGCGGCGGAGTAGGGCGCGCGCGTGCTCTGTGTTTCTGCGGGCTCGCCGCTGATAGTCTGGCCCCGCCCTGTCCACGTCGTCCCCGCGAACGCTGGGCATATCGTCGTTCCATCGCAACACCTTAATCTGGTGTTGCACTTCGTTTGAGAACCCAAGGGATCCATAACCTCTGTCCGTTCTGATAGCAGGATGCCGTCAGCTACAGCTAGGCACAATTCTCCGGCGGGTATGGGTCGTAAGTCTCGGTGCCTCGATTAAGATCGGGCGATCGGGGCGGGCGTTGCGGGGTTTATGGGAGGTCCCGGATCGGCGCTCGCAAGCTCGCTTGTCCGGGACGACAGGAGAATAGCTATTCGGTATCCGCCAGCTTTCTGAGCGTGGCGCGAAAAATCTGGCTGGCCTTGCCGACCAGCGCCGTGCCGTTCATCGTGGCCGAGGTATCCGTGAACGTGCCGGAGACGCCGATGCCGACCGGCTGGTTCTGGCCACCGAACAGCGGACTCTGCAGGGGGCTCGGCGTGTGCTGCCTCACCGTCACTTCGCCCTTGAAGGTGTTGGTTTCGGCATTGCTGACATAGCTGCCGACATAGAACAGATAGGCGTCGCCGCCCAGGATCTGGCCGTCGCGAAACACGACAACGCCGCTTCCCTTGCCAGACCGTCCGTCCAAAAGATCGACGTGAATCGAATAAAGTGCGTTTTTCATAATATACCGGTGGTGACCCGTCCCCTGGCCACAGTGCATTATGCAAATACCAACTATCAACGTCAACGCGATGTGCTGAAATGCAGCACGCCCTTACTATCCGCAGTATGACATCGCGCCCTGCGTTGGAGGTTTGTCGCATGGGCTTGGCTAACACCGTATTAGTACGACCCCGCCAATTATAGCAATGCCGGCGGAAAGTTATCGCCCGCGCAATCGCTGCAGCGCGAAAGAGTTGCTACGATGCCGCCGCCGTCGAATCGCTTACCTTCATTTCAGGCGAGGCTGCCGCCTGTGACAGTAAGCAGCGCGTTTTCGGTTATCGTGTGCACCTTTGCGTGAGCGATACGAAACATTACGGGCCTTGGCCCGGGACATGCCTAAAAAACAGACTGCGCTGGCCGGGAAGCTGGAGCGAGCACATGAGCGACGGGATGTCTTCCGGCGCCGACGCGCCGTGTTTGCGTACCACGCATGAGCAAAAGGACCGCCGCCGCCGATGGCGTCTGCCGGAGCATCGGCCCTGGCAGTGGCGCTGCTCTCGCTGACGCTGTACTCGCTCGCGGCGCGCGATCTCGGGCAATATGCCGGCACCAGCCCGGAACTGAAATCCTGGTTCGACAGCCTGCTCAGCGGCAAGGGGCCGTGCTGTTCGGATGCCGACGGCAGTGCGGTCAGCGATGTCGACTGGAAGTCTAGCGGCGGGCATTACCGGGTGCGGCTTGATGGCGTCTCGTTCGACGTACCCGACGAGGCCGTGCTGACCGGTCCGAACCGGGTGGGCCGTACCATGGTATGGCCGCTGGTCGGTACGGCCGGAACCACAATCCGCTGCTTCCTTCCGGGCAGCATGACCTGAACCTCAGGCGGCGCGGCGGATCTCGGACAGTACGCCGATCAGCGATATAGCCGCCAGCACGATGACGGCAGTGCCATAAATTTCCAGCGTCAGGGTCATGCCTAGCACCGGCACGGCCAGCCCGGCGGCGATGGTCGGCAGGCTGAAGGCGAGGTAGCAGATCACGAAGATCACCGAGAGCAGGCCGGCGCGCTGATGCGGCAGCGCCAACGGGACCACGGTGCGAATGCCGCCGAAGAAGCCGGCGCCGAATCCGAGACCGGCGATGACCGTTCCTCCGATCAGCAGGCCGACCGACTGGGCGTGAACGCCGCCCAGCGTGATCGCCACGCCGAGGATCAGCGCGGACATGCTGCGGATCAGGATCGTGGTGCCCGGCCATGGCCGCGCTGCCAGCATCGCTCCGGCACCGCTGAAGGTGAGCACGGCGACGGCGACGCCGCCCAGCAGCAGCGACGATGATCCGCTCACGCTGCGCAGCAGCGACGGCATCAGCGACATGTAGAATCCGCACAGCGCCCATAGTGCGATGTTGCCGGGCGACACCAGCAGCAGCGCCGCGCGCGCTTGCGGGGGCACCATGACGGTCGGCCGCAGCGAGGCCCAGGCGCCGGGGCGCTGGACGGCGGTTTCCGGCATCCACCCCACCAGCGCGGCCTGCAGCAGCATCACGGCCAGCAGGATCAGGTAGCCGAGTTGCGTCGGCATCGGCGCGTAGGTCACCAGCAGGCCCGAGATCAGCGCGCCGGCTCCGGTACTTGTCACCGGCGTGACGCTGTTTAGCAGGGAGCCATGGCTGCGGTTGGAATCGATGATCGCAGCTCCAATCGAGCCGAACGCGATGCCGACGCCAAACCCCTGGATGATGCGCGCCGCCAGCAGCGCCGCCACGGAATCGGCCGCTGCAAACACCGCCATCGACAGCGCGCAGACGATCAGCGAGGCGAACATCATCGGCCGGCGCCCGACATGGTCCGACAGCCCGCCGACCGTGAGCAGCGCGATCAGGAGGCTGATGGCATAGACGGAGAACACTGTCGTCACCATCACCGGCGACAAGCCCCAATGTTCGGCATAGATCCGATACAGCGGCGTCGGTGCGCCGGCCGAAGCCGCAATGGCGCTGAGCGAGGAGATCTGCAGGACGATCGCGGCGCGGGACGTCATCCGGACTGGCGGGACGTCGAAAGGGGCGGGCATGTGGCGAGCGAACCTGGAGTGAGGACGTGGAACCCGTTGCGCCGCCGCTACCCTTCGAAGGATCTTGCTGCTTGCGGCGTCCAATTCAGGGCCGGGAGGTCAATCATGCCCAGCGCGCGCGAGCATCACAACCGCGGCTGGCTCGGGCGCCCCGCGCGCGATTGCATGGCTCCGGCGGCTGCCGCCCCTTAACAGCTGGCGAATCCTTCCTATACTAGGATGGTCATCAACAACGAAAGGAGGTGGTCCAGTGTCTTATTCCAAACGCTGTCACCTCGCTGAGGTCGCCGGCTAGGATCACGCTTTGATCCCTGCAAGGCGCCTTGGCGCCCGGTTCAGCGAGACAGGGAAGGGCGCACCGAGCGATCGGGGCGCCCTTTCTTTGTGGCCCTGCTTTTTGAAGTCCTCGGACTTGAACCGGCGCGCGCCTGTGGCACAGTGCGGCCTCGCTTGGGCGGGAGTGAGCGATGTCGAAGACGCCGCGTGAACTGGCGACCCGCATGGCGTCCCGCCGCGAAGCCCGCAACGACGACGGCTTCATTCGCGAATCCTACACGCTGCCCCGCGACAACGCCCGCGCGGCGGCACGGGCGTTTCTCGACCGGTTTCCGAAGCAGGCCTATATGAGCGAGGTCGAGCGCTGGCGCGAATTGCCGGACGGCGCGATCGAATTCACGATGCGGCGGCTGCCGACGGCGGATTAGCGACCGCGATCAATGGGCGATTGCACGGCTGCATCAACCCTGCCGGTCGTCGCCGTCCGGCGGTGTGATCTGCAGTTCCAAGAGCGCCAGGGTCTGCAGCATCACCGGGTTGCGCTCGCCCTCTTTGGCGCTGCGCAGGATGCTTTCGGCAAGCGACCGGAGCTGCCCGTTGGGTACCGGGGGCGGCAGGCTCGCCACGGCGCCGGACAGCGCCCGGGTCATCGCCAGAATGATGTCGGGTGAAACGGCTGCGTTGGAAAAGTTCTTTATGGCAGCCTCCCGGGCGGTTCGGCGATATGCAACTGTCGCTTCTCGACAAAGCTGCCGGGCGGGGAATGTTCCGGGCGAAAACCCGCCTTCGGCCGGTTCCGGGGGGCTGGCTTTTGCTGCTTTGACCGCTATGGTGCGGCCGTCGCACTCGTAGCTCAGCTGGATAGAGCATCGGATTTCGATTCCGAGGGTCGGGCGTTCGAATCGCTCCGAGTGCACCATTCCGCGTCCTCCCGGATCGACGCGAGCACCGCCGGCGCATGCGCCGTTAAGGATCCATCGTGACTGACTATATCAGAAAAATCCTCGACACCCGGGTCTATGACGTCGCGGTGCAAACGCCGCTCGATCCGATGGTGCGGCTCAGCGCGCGGCTGGGTTCGCCCGTGCTGCTCAAGCGCGAGGACCTGCAGCCGGTGTTCTCGTTCAAGATCCGCGGCGCCTATAACAAGATCTCGCGGCTGACGGCCGAGGAGCGCGCCGCCGGCGTGATCTGCGCTTCGGCCGGCAACCACGCCCAGGGCGTGGCGCTGTCGGCGCAGCGGCTCGGCATCAAGGCGACCATCGTGATGCCGGTCACCACGCCGCCGATCAAGATCGACGCCGTTCGCTACTGGGGTGGCAACGCCGTTCTGTTCGGCGACACCTTTGACGAGGCCGCAGCGCATGCCAGGCAGTTGCAGGCCGAGGGAGGCCTGACCTATGTGCATCCCTATGACGATCCGGACGTGATCGCCGGCCAGGGCACCATTGGCATGGAGATCCTGCAACAGCACCCCGATCCGATCGAGGCGGTGTTCGTGCCGATCGGCGGCGGCGGGCTCGCCGCCGGGGTGGCGTCCTTCATCAAGTTCCTGCGGCCGGAAACCAAGGTGATCGGCGTTGAGCCGTGCGATGCCGCCTCGATGAAGGCGGCCATCGCCGCCGGCGAGCGCGTCATCCTCGACCGCGTCGGGCTGTTCGCCGACGGCGTCGCGGTGCGTCAGGCCGGCGTGGAAACATTCCGGCTGTGCCGCGATCTGCTCGACGACGTCCTGGTCGCCGACACCGACGAGATGTGCGCGGCGATCAAGGACGTGTTTGAGGACATGCGGGTGCTGGCGGAGCCCGCCGGCGCGCTGGCGCTGGCCGGGCTGAAAAGCTACGCCGCCGCCAATCCCGTGCGAACCGGCGCGCTGGTTGCCATCAATTCCGGCGCCAACATGAATTTCGATCGCCTGCGCCATGTCGCCGAACGCGCCGAGGTCGGCGAGGCCCGCGAGATCCTGCTCGCCGTGACGATCCCCGAACAGCCCGGCAGCTATCGCCGTTTCATCGAGACGCTCGGCAACCGCACCATCACCGAATTCAACTATCGCTACGCCGATGCCCGTGACGCCAATGTCTTCGTCGGCATGAAGCTCGACGATGCCAAGCACGCCAAGCCGGCGCTGATCGCGCAGCTCGAAGGCCTTGGCTACAAGGTGCTGGACATCAGCGCCGACGAGACGGCCAAATCGCACGTCCGCTATATGGTCGGCGGCCGCGCGCCGCCGGCGCTCGGCGACGAGATGATTATGCGCTTTGAATTTCCGGAGCGCCCCGGCGCGTTGCTGAAATTTCTGGACCAGATGGGACCGGACTGGAACATCACCCTGTTTCACTACCGCAACCACGGTGCCGACTACGGCCGCGTGCTGGTCGGCATGCAGGTGCCGCCCGCCGACCGTGCCCGCCTGACGGAGCGTCTCGCCTCGCTGGGCTATCCCTATGAAAACGAAACGGCGAACCCGGTGTACCGGATGTTCCTGACCTGAGTTGCGCCCAGTCCGGGTCGGACAGCAGCGCGGCGCTCTGACGATCCATAGGGATAAGGCGCGATCATCAAGCCGGGTGTTGTCGTGGCGCGAACCCTCAGCTAGATTATTCCGCAAGCGGAATATAATTCCGCAAAACGGAATAGGGCGGCGGCGCGCACGGGAAGCTCACAGGGCTCAACCCGCGGCAAGCGTCGCCCGCAGGGGAACGCACTATGGGACGACGCTCGGAACGGCTTAGCAAACAGGGCATGCTTGCCAGTGATCTGACAGGCGACGGCGACGTGATCCAGGTCGTGTCGCGCGCGTTCGACATCCTGCGCTGCTTCGAAGGGCATGACGCGCGGCTGGGTAATCTTGAAATTTCCAGGCGCTGTGGCCTGCCGCGCTCCACGGTGTCGCGGCTGACGCACACGCTGACACGGATGGGCCAGCTGGCCTATCTGCCCGGTGACCAGAAGTATCGCGTCGGTCCAAGCGCGGTGGCGATGAGCACGTCGATGATGCGCGGCCTGCAGGTCCGCAACCTGATCCGGCTGCGGCTGCAGGAAGTCGCCGAGCAGATCCCCGGCACCATCGGCTTCACGATCCCCGACCGCTTTCATATGGTCTATCTCGAATATGCCCGCGCCGATCACGCGCTCGGCCTGCATTCCGTCACTGGCAGCCGGATCGCGATGGGCCGCTCCGCCGCCGGCCACGCTTATACGGCGGCGCTCGATGAAGATGTCGGCAATTCCCTGATGACCGAGATGTCGCGCGAGATGCCGGAGGATTCGAACATCCTGCGCAGCCGCATCGAGGGCAATCGGGCCTCGCTGCGCGAACATGGCTATGTCACGGCCGGCGGCATTTTCAGTCCGCATATCACAGGCATCGCGGCGCCGATCTGGTCGCCGCAGTATCAGACGTTTGTCGTCGTCACCATCGGCCTGCTGGCATCGATGTACGACGAGGCGCGCCTGCAGCAGGAAGTGGCACCGGTGTTGATGCAACTGGCCAGCGCGATCGATGCGATGGTGCAAAATGCCGAAAGTGGCCTGACGTCGGCGCCAGTCGCCGTCGCGCCGCCGCGGTCGAAGCAAATTCCCTTGGAGAGCGTGAATGATCTGGAAGCCGGAGCTCGAGGACCTCGCCCGGCGCGAAGCGTTCGCGCGGGAGATGGGCGGCGCTGACAAGGTCAAGCGACAGCATGACCAGGGCCGGCTCACGGTTCGCGAGCGCATCGACAAGCTGATCGATCCCGGAAGCTTTCACGAAGTCGGCGCCGTCTCCGGCGTCGGCGAATATGATGCGTCCGGCGAACTCACGCATCTCACGCCGGCGAACTGCGTGTTCGGTCGCGGCAAGGTCGAGGGTCGTCCGGTCGTCGTGGTCGGCGACGACTTCACCGTGCGCGGCGGATCGGCCGATGCGTCGATCTCGGCCAAGCCCTTGATGGCCGAAGAGATGGCGCATGATTTCCGGCTGCCGATCATCCGCGTGATCGAAGGCTCCGGCGGCGGCGGCTCGGTCAAGACCATCGAGACCAAGGGCGCGGCCAATTTGCCGGGCGGCGTCGGCGGCACCCGCTGGTACTGGTACACGACGGCGAATCTGGCGCAGGTGCCGGTGGTCGGCCTTGGGCTTGGCTCGGTCGCCGGGCTTGGCGCCGCGCGGCTGGCGTCGTCGCATTATTCGGTGATGACGAAGAACTCGGCGATGTTCGTCGCCGGTCCCCCGGTGGTGGCGCGGATCGGGGCTTCGCTGGAGAAGAAGGCGCTCGGCGGCGCCGACATCCAGACCCGCGCCGGCGGCGTCGACCACGCGGTCGAGACCGAGGAAGAGGCGTTCGCCTGCGCGCGAAAGTTTCTCTCTTATCTGCCGTCGTCGGTCTACGGCCTGCCGCCGACCACGGTCTGTACCGACGATCCCGAGCGCGCCGACGCCCGCTTGTTGAACGCGGTGCCGCGTGACCGAAAACAGGTCTACAAGATGCGTCCCATCATCGACGCCGTGGTCGATCGCGGCTCGTTCTTCGAGATGGCGGCGAATTTCGGCCGGCCGGTGATCACGGGCTTTGCGCGCCTGGAAGGCCGCGCCGTGCTGGTGCTGGCGAGCGACCCTTTCCATTACGGCGGCTCGTGGACGGCGGACGCCTGCCAGAAGGTGGTGCGCTTCGTCGATCTTGCGGAGACATTCCATCTGCCCGTTATCTATCTGATGGACTGCCCCGGCTTCATGATCGGCCTGGATGCGGAGAAGGCGGCGACCATCCGTCACGGCGTCCGCGCGATGGCGGCGGTCAACCAGACCACGGTGCCGTGGTGCACCATCATCATCCGCAACGCCTTCGGCATCGCCGGCGTGGTGCACCAGCCGGCCAACCGGTTCTCGATGCGCTACGCGTGGCCGTCGGCCAGTTGGGGCTCGCTGCCGCTGGAGGGCGGCATCGAGGCGGCGTACCGCGCCGAGATCGATGCGGCCGACGACCCCCGTGCCAAGCAGCAGGAGATCGAGGACCGCCTCAACAAACTGCGATCGCCGTTTCGTTCGGCCGAAAAATTCTGGGTCGAGGAAGTCATCAATCCCGTGAAGACCCGCTCGCTGCTGTGCGAATTCGCCAGACTCGCGGAGCCGCTGCGCATGGCCGGCCCGACGCGGCTCGCGATGCGGCCGTAGTCAAAGTTGTCGTTCCGGGATGCGGCAGACGGCGAAGCCGGCTGGCGGAGACCTCAGCCACTCCAATTGGAGTGGCGGGGAACCTCGACGTGTTCATCGCATCACATCGGGATTCCGGGTTCGCTCGCGCTGTTGCGCTCGCGCCCCGGAAGGTCATGTTTGTGTCTGGCTAAGCCGCCACCACCTTCTTGTCCCGCGATATCAGCAGCACGATCACCGCCGCGACGATGCACAGCAGGCCGGCGGCGAAGAACGCCGGCAGATAGCTCAGCAGCACCGTGCGCGATAGTCCGGCACCAAACGCGGCAGTGGCCGCGCCGAGCTGGTGGCCCGCAAAAATCCAGCCGAACACCAGGCCTGCGCGTTCCGGCCCGAACTTCGCCGCCGTGAGCCGCACCGTCGGCGGCACCGTGGCGATCCAGTCGAGCCCGTAGAACAGCGCGAACAGCGACAGGCCGTAGAAGGTGAAGTCGGTGAACGGCAGCGCCAGCAGCGAAAGCCCGCGCAGGCCGTAATACCAGAACAGCAGATGGCGGTTGTCATAGCGGTCCGACAGCCAGCCGGACGCGATGGTCCCGATGAAATCGAACACGCCCATCGCGGCGAGCAGGCCGGCTGCCTGAATCTGCGGGATGCCGAAATCCAGGCACATCGGGATCAGGTGCACCTGGACGAGGCCGTTGGTCGAGGCGCCGCAGATGAAGAAGGTCGCAAACAAGATCCAGAATACCCGGGTCCGGGCGGCATCGCGCAACGCACCCAGCGCCGCAGCCATGATCGGCGCGGTGTTGGGGGCCGGGTGCACGATAGGCGCATCGCTGGCGTCGCCATAGGGCCGCAGGCCGAGGTCGGCCGGCCGGTCGCGCATCACAAGCGCCACGCCGAGGGCGGCCACCGCCAGCATCACGCACATCAAGACCAGCGCCCAGCGCCAGTCGGCGCGCTCGGTGATGCTGGCCAGCAGCGGCAGGAAGATCAACTGCCCGGTCGCCGCACTCGCCGTGAGGATGCCGATCACCAGCCCGCGGCGCTCGTTGAACCATCGCGTCGCCACCGTGGCGCCGAGCACCAGAGCGGTCATGCCGGTGCCGATCCCGACCGCCACGCCCCATAGTGCCACCAACTGCCACAGTTGCGTCATGCCAAGCGACAGCAGCAGGCTGACGACCACCACGAGCAGGGCAATCAGCGTGATATGGCGCAGTCCGTAGCGGTTCATCAAGGCGGCGGCGAACGGCGCCATCAGCCCGAACAGCACGAAGCGGATCGACATCGCCGAGGAAATCTCCGCCGTGCTCCAGCTGAACTCCTTCTGCAGCGGCACGATGAACACGCCGGGGGCGCCGACCGCGGCGGCGCTGACCAGCGCCGTCACGAAGGTAACGGCGATCATCGCCCAACCGTAATGGATGTTGCGGCGGGCGAGGGCAGCGGCGAGCCATCCGGAGATCATGATTTTACCTGTCGGCCGATGAGGCAGTTTGCATGATGTTCATCATATGATCCGCCGTCGGATATGCAACTTCTATCACTGGCCAAATTGGCATGACGCGGATGCGTCTAGCGCTTGCGGTCGATGAAGCCCTGCATCAGCCGCTGCGGTTCGCCGGTGAGATAGGCCTGGCCGAACACGCCGACGCTGAGATTGACCGACTCCTTCAACGGCAGTTCTTCCCATTGCTTCATCAATGCTTTTTGCGACCGCATCGCTTCGGGCGCGCATTCCAGGATGGCCGCGACGGTGCTTTCGACGGCGGCATCGAGGCCGCCTTCGGTCGCGACGACATCGACCAGGCCCCAGCCCAGCGCGGTCGGGGCATCGATGGTCGCCGCCGTCATGATCAGCCAGCGGGCACGGCCCCAGCCGATCAGCCGCGGCAGCAGGGCGGCGTGGATCACCGAGGGGATGCCGACCTTGACCTCCGGCATGGCGAATTTGGCGTCGTGCGCGGCGATGCGGAAGTCGCACGCGGCGGCGAATTCCAGCCCGCCGCCGAGGCACCATCCGGGGATGCGCGCGATCACCGGCGCCGGAAAGGCGCGGGCGGCCTCGCAAAGGTCGCGCAGCCCCGTGATGAAAATCTCGGCGGAGGCCTGATCGAGCGTCGCCATCTCCTTGATGTCGGCGCCGCCGATCATGCTTTTCTCGCTCTCGCCCGCAACGATGAGCGCGCGAATGGCGCGTTCCGTCGCCAGCGCCTTGAGCCCCTCGCGGACGTCCCTGATCGCAGCAGAATTGAGGATGTTGAGCGGGCCGGCGTTGCAGATCGTCAACCGGACGACGCCGCGGGGATCGCGGTCGATGCCGCAATGGGGATTAAGCATGTGCATGGGATTTCCTCGGCGTGACTGTGCCGGCGTTGTCCGCCGGTCACATGGTGCCAATTCCCGGCCAAATGCCCGCGATGTCAAGCGACGGCCGTTGCGGAGGGCTATGCGACGTATTAATATGATCGCTATCATTCCTTAGACCGGCCAATTGATCGCCTTCCGGAAAGCTGGAACACCGATGCGCTATTCCAAGGAGCACAAGCTCGAAACCCATGCGCGCATCGTCAAAAAGGCGTCGGTGCGGCTGCGCGAAAAGGGCGCGCACGGCATTGGCGTCGCCGACCTGATGAAGGACGCAGGTCTCACGCATGGCGGGTTCTACGCGCATTTCGATTCGCGCGAGGCGCTGGTGGTCGAGGCGTTCGGCTATGCCATGGACCGTTCGATGGAGCGCTGGCGGCACCTGGCCGGGCAGGCGGCACCGCAGGACCGGCTCGCCGCCATCGTCGAGGCCTACCTGTCGCCGCAGCATCGCGACAATCCCGGCCATGGCTGCGCCGTGCCGGCGCTCGGCGCCGAGATCGCTCGCGAGAGTCCGAAGACGCGAAAGGCATTTGCCGCCAAGCTCGACCAGATGATCACGATGATGGCCGAACAGTTCACTGCCGAGGCCGGAAAATCAGCGCGCCAGCAGGCGATGGCAGCGCTGGCCACCATGATGGGCACGCTGGTGATGGCGCGGGTTGCCGGCTCCGGCGAATTGTCTGAGGAACTGCTCAGCGCCGGCCGCGATGCCGTGTTGGCCCGCATCCCGGCAGTGAAGAAGCCAGCCGCGCGCGCCTCAAAACCTGCCGCAAAAGTCTGATTCCGGCCTGCGAATGCGACCTTCGTCGTAGGCGCCTTACCGCGGTGCGCCCGCATTTTCGCACGTCGGCTGCGCGCGCAAGGCCTTCCCAAATCCGGCAAAGCCTGTGCAACATGCCGGCAAAATAAAACCGGGAGGTACGCATGCGGAACATCGGTCATTTCATTGGCGGCCGTGAGGTCGAGGGCACGTCGGGACGTTTTGCGGACGTCTATGAGCCGATGACCGGCGACGTCCAGGCGCAGGTTGCGCTGGCCTCCAAGTCCGAAATGCGCGCCGCGGTAGAGAATGCGATCGAGGCGCAAATCGCCTGGGGCGCAACAAATCCGCAGCGCCGCGCCCGCGTGATGATGAAGTTTCTCGAACTGGCGCAGCGCGACTACGACAAGATGGCCGACCTCCTGGCGCGCGAGCACGGCAAGACGGTGCCGGATGCGAAGGGCGACATCCAGCGCGGCCTCGAAGTGGTGGAGTTCGCCTGCGGCGTGCCGCATCTGATGAAGGGCGAATATACCGAAGGCGCCGGACCCGGCATCGACATCTATTCGATGCGCCAGCCGCTTGGTGTCGTTGCCGGCATCACGCCGTTCAACTTTCCGGCGATGATCCCGATGTGGAAGTTTGCGCCTGCGATCGCCTGCGGCAACGCCTTTATCCTGAAGCCCTCGGAGCGCGATCCCGGCGTGCCGATGATGCTCGCCGAACTGATGATCGAGGCCGGCCTGCCGCCCGGCATTCTCAACGTCGTCAACGGCGACAAGGAGGCGGTCGATGCCATCCTCGACGATCCCGACATCAAGGCCGTCGGCTTCGTCGGCTCCTCGCCGATCGCGCAATATATCTATGAGCGCGCCGCGGCGACCGGCAAGCGGGCGCAATGCTTCGGCGGCGCCAAGAATCACGCCATCATCATGCCCGACGCCGACATGGACCAGACCGTGGATGCGCTGATCGGCGCCGGCTATGGCTCCGCCGGCGAACGCTGCATGGCGATCTCGGTCGCAGTCCCGGTAGGCCAGGCCACCGCCGACCGGCTGATGGAGAAACTGATCCCGCGCGTAGAGGCGTTGAAGATCGGTCCATCCACCGATCCCTCCGCCGACTTCGGACCGCTGGTGACCCGCGCGGCGCTGGAACGCGTCAAGGACTATGTCGAGGTCGGCATCAAGGAGGGCGCGACGCTCGCGGTCGATGGCCGCGGCTTCACGATGCAGGGCTATGAGAACGGCTTCTACATGGGCGGCTGCCTGTTCGACCATGTCACGAAAGACATGCGGATCTACAAGGAGGAGATCTTTGGCCCGGTGCTCTCCGTGGTCCGCGCGCACGACTACGCCGAAGCGCTGGCGCTGCCGTCGGATCACGACTACGGCAACGGCGTCGCGATCTTCACCCGCGACGGCGACGCCGCGCGCGACTTTGCAGCACGGGTCAATGTCGGCATGGTCGGTATCAACGTGCCGATCCCGGTGCCGATCGCCTACTACACCTTCGGCGGCTGGAAGAAATCCGGCTTCGGCGACCTCAACCAGCACGGCCCGGATTCGATCCGCTTCTATACCAAGACCAAGACCGTCACCGCGCGCTGGCCAAGCGGCGTCAAGGAGGGCGCGGAGTTCTCGATCCCGACGATGAAGTGATGCAAGGCGAATTCGCGTGAACCTGTTCGCCCTCAACGAAGACCAAATCGCGGTCCGCGACATGGCGCGCGACTTTGCCGCCGAGAAGATCGCGCCCTTCGCTCTGCAATGGGACGAGGAAAAGTTCTTCCCCGTCGATACCATGCGCGAGGCGGCAGCGCTCGGCATGGGCGGGATCTATATATCAGACGATGTCGGCGGCTCGGCGCTGACGCGATTCGATGCGGCGTTGATCTTCGAGGCGCTGGCGCAGGGCTGTCCGACGGTGTCGGCCTTCATCTCGATCCACAACATGGCGTCGTGGATGATTGATGCCTATGGCAACGCGGCCCAGCGGCAGCAATGGTTGCCGAAACTATGCAGGATGGATCTAATTGCGAGCTATTGCCTGACCGAGCCGGGTTCCGGCTCGGACGCGGCGGCCTTGCGCAGCCGCGCGGTGATCGATGGCGATCACTATGTCCTCAACGGCCAGAAGCAGTTCATCTCCGGCGCCGGACGGGCTGATCTCTACGTCGTGATGGTGCGGACCGGGGATGAGGGCCCCGGCGGGGTCTCGACCCTGGTGGTCGAAGCCGAAACGCCCGGCCTGTCGTTCGGCGGCAATGAGCGCAAGATGGGCTGGAACGCGCAGCCGACCCGTGCGGTGGTCTTCGAGAACGCCCGCGTGCCGGTCTCCAATCGGCTGGGCGACGAGGGCATCGGTTTCAAGATTGCGATGGCCGGGCTCGACGGCGGCCGGCTCAACATCGCCGCGTGCTCGCTCGGCGGCGCGCAATCCGCGCTCGACAAGTCGCTGGGCTACATGAAAGAGCGCAAGGCGTTCGGAAAACGGCTCGACGAATTCCAGGCGCTGCAATTCCGGTTGGCGGACATGGCGACCGAGCTGGAAGCCGCGCGCACTTTCGTGTGGCGTGCCGCCGCCGCGCTCGATCGCAAGGACGCGGACTCGACCATGCTGTGCGCGATGGCCAAACGCTTCGGCACCGATGTCGGTTTCGAGGTCGCCAACCAGGCGCTGCAACTGCATGGCGGCTATGGCTATCTCAGTGAATACGGCATCGAGAAGATCGTGCGCGATCTGCGCGTGCACCAGATCCTCGAAGGGACTAACGAGATCATGCGGCTGATCGTGGCGCGAAAGTTGATCGAGGGTGCGCGATGCATGCACCGATGATCGAGCCCGACCTGATCGTGCGACGCGAAGGCGCGGCCGGCGTGATCCGGCTGAACCGGCCGAAGGCGCTGAATGCGCTGACGCTGGAGATGACGCGCGGGATCGCCGATGCGCTCGATGCCTTCGCGGCCGATCCGAAGATCGCGCTGGTGCTGCTCGAAGGCGCAGGCGAGCGCGGGCTATGTGCCGGCGGCGATATTCGCGGGCTGTATGAAAGCGCCAGGATCAAAGGCGATCTCGGAAAGATATTCTGGCGCGAGGAATACATCGTCAACGCGCGGATCGCGAACTATCCAAAGCCCTACGTCGCCTATATGGACGGTTTTGTGATGGGCGGTGGTATAGGTCTCGCCGGCCACGCCAGCCACCGCGTGGTGACCGAAAATACCAAGGTGGCGATGCCAGAGGTTGGGCTCGGCTTCTTCCCGGATGTCGGCGGCACCTGGCTGTTGTCGCGCGCGCCGGGCGAACTCGGCACCTACTTCGGATTGACCGGGCTGACGATGAACGGCGCTGATGCCGTGGTTTGCGGGCTGGCCGATGTGTTGATCCGCACGACCGATTGGGCGGCATTGAGAGAAACGCTGACAACGGCCGCAGCCGGGACCGATGCCGCAGGCGTCATGGCGACGTTGAAGCGATTTGCGTCGGCGAGCGAAGTCGGCCCGGTCACAAAGCGGCGCGACCTGATCCACCGCGCCTTTGCGCATGACAGCGTCGAGGAGATTATCGCCGCGCTTGAGCAGGACGGGTCCGACTTCGCGCAGGCGACGTTGCAGGCACTGGCAGATAAGTCGCCGCGCGGTCTTAAGGTGACGCTGAAGCTGCTGCGCCTGGCGCGGACGTCAAGTTCGCTGGAAGAGTGCCTGAAGCGCGAGTATCTGGCGGCGCTCGAAGTGTTCGACAGCGCCGACTTCGTCGAAGGCGTGCGGGCCGCGATTATCGACAAGGACCGAAATCCGGCATGGCAGCCGCCGGATCTGGCGGGTGTGACGCCGGATATCGTGGCGCGCTATCTGGCGAAACGCGATGTCGAGCTGACTTTTCCCTAAGGCGGCTCGGCGTCGCACGGGAATTCAATCAAGAAAAAAGCACGAGGGCAGGACATGACCACCATCGCATTCATCGGTCTCGGCAACATGGGCGGCCCGATGGCCGCCAATCTCGTCAAGGCCGGGCACACAGTCCATGGCTTCGACCTGACGCCGGCGTCGTGCGAACAGGCCAAGGCGGATGGCGTGACGATCGCTGCCACTGCAGCGGACGCCGTGAAGGGTGCCGACGTCGTCGTCACCATGCTGCCCGCCGGCAAGCATGTATTGTCGGTGTGGAGCGAGATCATCCCGGCGGTGGGCAAGGGCACGCTGATGATTGATTGCTCGACGATCGACGTCGAGAGCGCGCGCAAGTCGCACGAACTTGCCGCCGCGCAAAAATTGCCGTCGGTTGATGCGCCGGTGTCCGGCGGCACCGGCGGCGCCAAGGGGGCAACGCTGACTTTTATGGCCGGCGGCGCGGCTGATGCCTTCGCAGCGGCCAAGCCGATCCTGGGAGCGATGGGCAAGAAGATCGTGCATTGCGGCGAGGCGGGGGCGGGGCAGGCGGCCAAGATCTGCAACAACATGATCCTCGGGATTTCGATGATCGGCGTCAGCGAAGCCTTCGTGCTGGCGGAAAAGCTCGGCCTGTCGCACCAGGCGCTGTTCGACGTCGCCTCAACCTCATCGGGCCAGTGCTGGTCGCTGACCTCCTATTGTCCTGTACCCGGCCCGGTGCCGACCTCGCCGGCGAACAACGAGTACAAGCCGGGCTTCGCGGCGGCCCTGATGCTGAAGGATTTGCGATTGTCGCAGGAAGCGGCCAAAGCCGCGGGGGCCTCGACGCCGCTCGGCGCGCATGCCGAGAGCATCTATGAGAATTTCGACAAGGCCGGCCATGGCGGGGTCGATTTCTCGGGAATCATCCAGCAGCTGCGCCAACTGGCTGCGAAGTAGCAGAGCGCATAATGACCACCTTCCAGCAAGCCCGCGCCTTCCTGCTCGAACACCGCACCGACTACGATACGGCCGTCGCCGGCTTTCGCTGGCCGGACCCGGTCGATTTCAACTGGGCGCTCGACTGGTTCGACGCCGAACTGGCAAGCCAGCCGGACAGCCGCGATCGCGCCGCGTTGTGGATCGTCGATGCCGCCAGCAACCGTGAGACCAAACTATCCTTCGCGACGCTGGCGAAGCGCTCCAACCAGGTCGCTAACTTTTTGCGCGCGCAAGGATTGAAGCGCGGCGATCATCTGCTGCTGCTGCTCGGCAATGTCGTGCCGCTATGGGAGACCATGCTGGCGGCGATCAAGCTCGGCGTCGTCGTGATCCCCGCGACGACTCTGCTGACCCCCGACGAATTGCGCGACCGGCTCGATCGCGGGCGCGCGAAAATCGTGATTGCTGCGCCGGATCAGGTCGCAAAATTTGCTGACGTTGGTGGGCCGAATATCATTCGTGTGGTGGCGGGCGACGCGCAGGACAGCTGGATTCCCTTCGCGCAGGCCGCCGATTTCCCCGACACCTTCACGCCGGACGGCCCGACCAAAGCCGACGATCCGCTGCTGCTGTACTTCACCTCTGGCACGACTGCGAAGCCGAAACTGGTGCGGCACAGCCAGCGCAGCTATCCCGTCGGCGCTCTGTCGACGATGTACTGGCTCGGCCTGCAGCCCGGTGACGTCCATCTCAACATCTCCTCGCCTGGCTGGGCCAAGCACGCCTGGAGCTGCCTGTTCGCGCCGTGGAATGCCGGCGCGACCGTGTTCGTGGTCAACCAGCCGCGCTTCGATGCCAAGGGCCTGCTGGCGACCATCGGCCGCTGCGGCGTCACCACGATGTGTGCGCCGCCGACGGTGTGGCGGCTGTTCATCCAGGAGAAGCTTTCGACCTTCAAGGTCGCCTTGCGCGAGGTTTGCGGCGCCGGCGAGCCGCTCAATCCGGAGGTGATCGATCAGGTTCGCAATGCCTGGGGCCTCACCATCCGCGACGGCTACGGCCAGACCGAGACCACGGCGCTGGCCGGCAATTCGCCGGGGCAGAAGGTCAAGATCGGCTCGATGGGCCGGCCACTGCCAGGCTGGCAGGTCCGCATCACCGACATCGACGGCGAGCCGGCGAAGGAGGGCGAGGTCAGCCTGCCGCTCGGCACCGACCGGCCGGCGGGGCTGATGCAGGGCTACCAGGCCGACGACGGCAGCGTCAGCGGCGCGGACGGCGCGATCTATCGCAGCGGCGACGTGGTGTTTGCCGATGATGACGGCTACCTCACCTTCGTCGGCCGCTCCGACGACGTGTTCAAGTCTTCCGACTACCGCATCAGCCCGTTCGAGCTGGAAAGCGTGCTGCTGGAACACGAGGCCGTCGCCGAGGCCGCGGTGGTGCCTAGTCCCGATCCGATCCGGCTAGCGATCCCGAAAGCCTATGTGATGCTGGTTGAAGGCTGCGAGCGCAGCGCCGCCACGGCGCTGTCGATCTTCGAGCACCTGCATGTCCGCCTCGCGCCGTTCAAGCGCATCCGCCGCATCGAACTGGTGACGGAGCTGCCTAAGACGATCTCCGGCAAGATCCGCCGCGTCCAGTTGCGCCGTCTCGAACACGACAATGACCGCGACGACGCCCTGCGCGGCGTCGAATTCCGCGAGGAAGACTTTCCGGCGCTGCAGGCGGCGCGGCCGACGGGGTTACCGGAGACGTGACCATCTATCCGGCGCATAGCTGCAGCGCACAATTTCGCTTGGCCAATGGCCCCGCGCTGTGGAATGTGCGGCCGGAAACCAGCGAGGATGGCAAGATTCAATGACGTCTCTTATGCAATACGACACCTATATCGGCATGGTCGGACAGGACATCGGCGTGTCGGCCTGGCACCTTGTCGATCAGAAGCGGATCGACGTGTTTGCCGACGCCACCGAGGATCATCAATTTATTCATGTGGACCCCGTTCGCGCCAAGGCGACGCCGTTCGGCAGCACGATCGCGCACGGCTTTCTCACCACGTCGCTGATTTCGGTGTTTTCCTACGAGGCGCTGCCAAAGCTTGCGGACGTCGCGATGAACATCAATTACGGCTTCGACCATTTGCGCTTCGTGTCGCCGGTGAAGTCGGGCTCGCAGGTGCGCGGACATTTCGTCCTGAAGGAAGCGTCGTGGCGCAAGCCGAAAGAGCTGTTCACCCGCGTCGGCGTCAGTGTCGAGATCGAGGGCGGCGCCAAGCCCGCTCTGGTCGCGGACTGGCTCGCGCTCACCTATTTCAACTGAGGGAGCCACTCATGAGCATTCGATTTGACGGCCGCGTCGCCATCGTCACCGGCGCCGGCAACGGGCTTGGCCGCGCGCACGCGATGGGCCTGGCCAAGCTCGGCGCCAAGGTCGTGGTCAATGATTTCGGCGGCGCGCGCGACGGCACCGGTGGCTCGCTCTCCGCCGCGGACAAGGTGGTCGAGGAAATCCGCCAGCTCGGCGGCATTGCGATTGCGGATGGTGCCGACGTCTCGAATTTCGAGCAGGTCACGATGATGGTCGATCGCGCGACCGCGGAGTGGGGCAGCGTCGATCTGATGTGCGCCAATGCCGGCATCCTCAGGGACAAGTCGTTCGGCAAGATGGAGCCGGCGGATTTCGCGAAGGTGCTCGACGTGCACCTCACCGGCACGTTCAACTGCTGCAAGGCGGTGTGGGACGGCATGCGCGCGCGCAATTTCGGCCGCATCGTGCTCACCACCTCGTCGTCGGGCCTGTATGGCAATTTCGGCCAGTCGAATTACGGCGCAGCCAAGACCGGCATGATCGGGCTGATGAACGTGCTGGCGGAGGAGGGCCGCAAGACCGACATCCGCGTCAACACCATCTCGCCGACCGCGGCAACGCGCATGACCGAAGAGCTGCTGCCGCCGGACGCGCTGGCGCTGTTGAAGCCGGAATCGATCACCCCCCCGGTGCTGTATCTGCTCAGCGAGAACGCGCCGACCAGGACCATCATGGGCGCGGGCGCGGGTTCGTTCGCGGTCATCAAGCTGCTGGAGAGCGAAGGCGTCAATTTCGACGAAAGCGAATGGAGCCCGGATACGATCGCCGCGCATTTCGCCGAGATTTCTGATATGGCAGGCGCCAGGGCGCTGGAAGGCGCGTTCCAGCAGACCCAGAAATACGTCCAGCAGGCCGCGACCCGGCTGGGCATCAAGGTCTAACTCTCGATCGGACGATCATCGTGACCGACGTTGTGCAACAGGACGTCGCGGTGATCGGCGCCGGGCCGGCCGGGCTGATGGCCGCCGAGGTGATCGCGCAGGCGGGCACGCGCGTCACCGTCTATGACGCGATGCCGTCTGCCGGCCGCAAATTCCTGATGGCCGGGCGCGGCGGGCTCAATCTCACCCATAGCGAACGATTGCCGGCCTTCGTGGCGCGCTACGGCGCGGCGATGCCGCAACTGGCTAAAGCCATCGAGACATTGCCGCCGGACATGTTGCGCGCCTGGAGCGAGTTGCTGGGGCAGCCGACCTTCGTCGGCTCCAGCGGCCGGGTGTTTCCGCAAGCGTTCAAGGCGTCGCCGCTGTTGCGGGCGTGGCTGCGAAGACTGGATCAGTCCGGCGTGCAGTTCGCCATGCGGCATCGCTGGACCGGCTGGGACGGCGACGGACGGCTGCTGTTCGACACATCGGAAGGTCCGCGCGTGATCGCCGCCAAAGCCACCGTGCTGGCGCTGGGCGGCGCGAGCTGGCCGCGGCTCGGCTCGGATGGCGCGTGGGTCAAGACGCTGGCCGCCCGCGGCATCGATGTCGCCCCGCTGCGGCCGGCGAATTGCGGTTTTGCGGTCGCCTGGTCGGACGTCTTTCGCAACCGCTTCGCCGGCTATCCGCTGAAGGCGATGGCGCTGTCGTTCGGAGGGCAGGTGGTGCGCGGCGAGGCGATGCTCACCCGCACCGGCATCGAGGGCGGCGCGATCTATGCGCTGTCGGCGCCATTGCGCGACGCCGTCGCGGCGAGTGGCACGGCCACGCTGCATGTAGCGCTGCGTCCCGACATGACCGCTGCCGAGCTGATCGCCAAGCTCTCGGCGCCGCGCGGCAAGCAGTCGCTGTCGACCTTCCTGCGCAAGGCCGTGCATCTGCCGCCGGTCGGCATCGCACTGCTGCAGGAGGCCGCGATCGTCTCGGGCACGTCGCTGGCATCGCTGTCGACCGCCAGCCTCGCTGCGCTGATCAATGCGGTGCCCATCGTGCTGAGTGGCATTGCGCCGATCGCCCGCGCGATTTCGACCGCCGGCGGGATCGCGTTCGACGAGCTCGACGCCGACTACATGATCACGGCCTTGCCGGGCGTGTTCGCCGCCGGCGAAATGCTGGACTGGGAAGCGCCGACCGGCGGCTACCTGCTGCAGGCCTCGTTCGCGACGGGCGCCGCCGCGGGCAGGGGCGTGGTGAAGCGGCTGAAACGCTAGCGGAGTTTCCCCCGCGCCGCGACCGGCAGCGTGCCGATCACTTCCTCGCCGCGCACCATCACCACCTCGTCGAACATGTTGACGACCACGCAGATATGGTTCGGCACGATGCGGACGACGTCGCCGACATTGGGACGGGTGTTGCTGCGGGTCAGGTCGAGGAAGCCGTGCTCCTCGGCGAACTTGGCGATTTTCGCTTCGGGATGTTCGAGGATCAGGCCGTGGCCGTCGAGCCCGCCGGTATCCGAGGTCAGCGTCTTGGAGCCGGCGTCGACGATGCCGCGGTCCGGTCCGGCGCGGCTCACCACCGTCGCATAGACGTTGGCGGCGCAGTCGTCCCAGGCCGCCGCGCCCGCTTCGACCTGCATGCGGTCGTTGTAGATATAGGTGCCGAAGCGATGTTCGGTGGCGCCCTTCAGGGAGCCGACATTCTTCAGGTTCGGCGTGCCGCCGGTGGAGACGATGCGCGGCTCCAGCCCGAGCGCGCGGACGCCGGCCAGCGCCACGTCGAAGAATGTCTGCGCGTCGGCCCAGCCGGTCTCGGTCGGATACAGCATGAAGCCGGCGAAGACGAGGCCCTCGCTGGCGTCGATCAGTCTGGCGAGTTCGATGGCTTCCGCCGGCGTCTCGACGCCGGCGCGCTTGCGCCCGGTATCGCATTCGACGACGACGTCGAGTGGCAGGCCGGAGAGTGCGGCGGCCTTCTTCAGCCCCTCGACGACGGTGGGGTTGTCGGCGGCGACGGTGATCTTCGCCTTGGCCTGTAATGCTGCGAGCCGCACCATCTTCTCGTCGCCGATCAGATTATAGCTGATCAGGATGTCGTCGATCCCCGCGTCGGCCATGATCTCGGCCTCGCCGAGCTTCTGGCAGGTGATGCCCTTCGCACCCGCCGAGATCTGCAGCTTCGCGAGCATTGGGCTCTTGTGCGTCTTGATATGCGGCCGGTTGGCGACGCCTGCGGCATCGCACACCGCCTGGATGCGCGCGATGTTGCGCTCCACGCGGTCCATGTCGATCACCAGCGACGGCGTGCCGAAGTCACGGGCGATCAAGGCTGCGAGGGCGGTTGTCATCGAAAATTTCTCCGGCATTTCATCCGTCATTCCGGGGCGGGACAGCGCCGAAGGCGATGGCCCGAACCCGGAATCTCGTCATAGTGGAGTCTCACTTCGGGATTCCGGGTTCGCGTTCGGCTGGCGCCGCCCGCGCCCCGGAATGACGAATGTGGCTCAGGCGTTCTCGATCTCTTCGCGCAGCGTCTCCAGCTCCAGCCACTTTTCCTCGGACTCGGCCAGACCCTTCTGCGCGGCGGACAGCGCCGCGGACACGGTGTCGAACTTCTTGCGATCCTTCTTGTAGAGGTTGGGATCGTCGAGATGCCGCTGCTGCTTGGCGATGTCGGCCTGGAAACTGGCGATCGCCTTCGGCAGCGTGTCGAGCAGGTGCTTGTCCTTGAAGTTCATTTTCTTCTTCGCCGCCGGCTTGGCGGGGGCGGACTTGCCGTTGCCGCTGCTTTTGCCGGTTTCGACCGCCGCGGTCGTCGCCTTCTCGCGCTTCAGGTCGGCGCCGCGCTGCGCCAGCATGTCGGTGTAGCCGCCGGCATATTCGGTCCACTTGCCGTTGCCTTCCGGCACGATCACCGAGGTCACGACGCGATCGAGGAAGTCGCGGTCATGGCTGATCAGGATCACGGTGCCTTCATAGTCACCGAGCATGTCCTCGAGCACGTCGAGGGTTTCGAGATCGAGATCGTTGGTCGGCTCGTCCAGGACCAGCACGTTCGACGGCTTGGCCAGCGCGCGGGCCAGCATCAAGCGGCCGCGTTCGCCGCCGGAGAGAACCTCCAGCGGGGTTCGCATCTGCTCCTGCGAGAACAAAAAGTCCTTCATGTAGCTGACGACGTGCTTCGGCGTGCCGTTGACCATGACGTGGTCGCCGCGGCCGCCGGTGAGGGCTTCGGCCAAGGTCGTTTTCGGCGACAGGCTTTCGCGGTGCTGGTCGAGCGTCGCCATCTCGATATTGGCGCCGAACCGGATGGTGCCGGAGTCGGGGGCTTCGCCGCCGGTCAGCATGTTGATCATCGTGGTCTTGCCGGCGCCGTTCGGGCCGACGACGCCGATGCGGTCGCCGCGCTGGATGCGGATCGAGAAGTCGTCGACGATCTTGCGGTCGCCATAGGTGCGGCAGATGCCCTTGGCTTCGACGATCAGCTTGCCGGACTTGTCGGCCTCCGACGCCGCGAGGTTGGCGCTCCCCGTGACGCCGCGATAATCCTGCCGCTGCGCGCGCAGATCGTGCAGGCCGGCGAGGCGCTTGACGTTGCGCTTGCGGCGGCCGGAGACGCCGTGGCGCAGCCAGTGCTCCTCGTTGACGATCTTGCGGTCGAGCTTGTGCTGGTCGCGCTCTTCTTCGGCCAGAATATCGTCGCGCCATTGTTCGAAGGCGGAGAAGCCGCGGTCGATCTGCTTGATCTGGCCGCGGTCGAGCCAGGCGGTGGCACGCGACAGATTCGAGAGGAAGCGGCGGTCATGGCTGATGATGACCAGCGCGCAGCGCCGCGAGGCCAGTTCGCCTTCCAGCCATTCGATGGTGGTGAGGTCGAGATGGTTGGTCGGCTCGTCGAGCAGCAAAATGTCGGGCTCGGGCGCCAGCACGCGGGCCAGCGCCGTGCGGCGCGCTTCGCCGCCGGAGAGGTTCGAGGGATCTTCCTCACCGGTCAGACCAAGCTGCTCCAGCAGGTACATCGCCTGGTAATGGTCGTCGCCGGCGCCCATGCCTGCCTCGACATAGGCGAGCGTGGTGGCGAAGCCGGTGAAGTCCGGCTCCTGCGGCAGGTATTGCACGGTGGCGCCGGGCTGCACGAAGCGGCTGCCCTTGTCGTAGTCGACCAGGCCGGCGACGATCTTCAGCAGCGTCGACTTGCCGGAGCCGTTGCGGCCGATCAGGCAGACGCGCTCGCCCTGCGACACCGACAGTTCGACGCCGTTCAGCAGCGGGGTGCCGCCGAAGGTCAGGTTGATTTCTTTGAGCTGGATCAGCGGGGGAGCCATGAATTCCGTTCAATCTGGTTTCGGCGCGGGCGCAACGGCCGGCGCGCGCTGGATGCGGCGGATCGTTTGATCCAGCGCGGAGAGGAACGCCGAGCGGTCGCGCGGCGAGAATGATTTGGGACCGCCGGTGACTTCGCCCGACGACCGCAGATCGGTCATCAGGTTGCGCACGGCGAGGGTCATCCCGATCGAGGCCTCCGAGAACGGCTTGCCGTTCGGCGCCAGCACCTCGGCGCCGGCCTTGACGCAGCGGCTGGCCAGCGGGACATCGGACGTGATCACGATATCGCCTTTTCCGGCGCGTTCCGCAATCCAGTCGTCGGCGGCGTCCATGCCGGAACCCGCCGCGATCCGCTCGATCGAGGGATCCAGCGGTATCCGGATGAACTGGCCGGCCACCACGCTGACCGGCAGGCCAAAGCGCGCGGCGACGCGATAGATCTCGTCCTTGACCGGGCAGGCGTCGGCATCGATGTAGATTCGGGTGCTCACGGGGGCGCGGGTGCTCGGGTCGGTCATCGGTTTGCGGGGGAGCCGGCACCGGACAGGCGACCGTACGCTGGCTGCTGCAAGGCGTATCATCTTGTGCACCTGCGAACAAAACATATCGCAGCTTTCGGGAGGAATCGTGGCGAAACCGGCCGAACCGCCCCGACGGGCGGCCGAAGCCTGCCGGAAACCCGGCGCCGGGGTGCGGTTGCACCCCTCCGACCCCGAATTCAGACAGAACGCCATGCGACATGCCTCCGCGGTCTCGCGGCTCCAGGAGCCCGAGTTTTGCCGGAAAATCCCCTCGAACCACGAGGGGAGGCGGCGCGCCGACAGGCGCTAAGGGTGGTGCTGGGTGACGCGATCCGCATCGCTGCGAACCGCGACGCCTGTGAGCGCGCCACCGCGGCGTCTTCAGGCGCCGGGACCGTGCTTCCGGGGACGTGGCGTGGTCTGGGGCAACGCGCCCGTCCACCCGGCGGTTTCCCGCCGCCGCCTATCCCGCGTCCAGCCGACAAAGAGCGGCAGACCCCCGTAGTGGGGCCGGACGGTGACCCGGGCCTCCCGAGTGCGCGGGGATACGTTGTCCCCGCGCCCGCAGGCGCCGCGTCCCGCTCCGCTCCAAGACGCCTCATGAAGCGCCCCCTCGCGAACGGGACGAGGGAGCTAATAGTCCTAGATAGGATAATTGTCAATATGCTCTTGTCAGCGCGGTCCGAAGCCCGGCGTTCCGCAATGCCTCGCATCCGTGTCTCGGCATCCGTGTCTCGCCGATTGTCATCGCCACGCGGCCTGCCGATAATCTTGAACTTGGCGCCGCTCCGCGCTATAACACCCAGTGTTAGGGATCGGCTTCGTGCGGATTTTCAAGACCAAGGCATTTGCCCGGCTCGCGCGTCACCATGATGTTGTGGATGCCAGTCTCATCAAGGCCGTGGACGACGCGGCGCGCGGTCTGGTGGAGGCCGACTTGGGAGGCGGCATCATCAAGCAAAGGGTCGCGCGCCCTGGCGCGGGGAAATCGGGCGGGTTTCGCGTGATCCTGGCTTTCCACTCGGAAACGAGGTCGGTGTTCATGTATCTGTTCGCCAAGAGTGACCAGGACAATCGACGACAATCAACTCGTCTCGTTCCGGGAATTGGCGCGCGCCTGGTTGAAGGCCTCTGACGAGGCCATCGACAAGGCCAAGGCTGAAGGCAGAATTCTGGAGGTGCAACGTGAGAAAAGCAGCAGCTAAACCAGGTCGGGCGCCGGTGACAAAGCGAAAGGCTGCAACGGGGATGTATGAGGCGCGTCGCCCACGCAAGGTTCATGCGGCCGTTCGGCCTGATGAAGATCCGGACAGTATCGACTCGGTGTTGCTTGAGACGGCGCGGGATATGCTCGAAGCCGATCTCATGGATCGCGCAGGCTATGAAAAGATCACAATGCGGCATCTAAAGAGCAGTCATGCGATTGGCGAGATCGAGGCGATTTCGGCCGAGCAGATTCGTGCCATGCGAGAGCGCGCGCGAATGAGCCAGGGTGTTTTCGCGCAAGTGCTGAACATCTCGCCCGGGTACGTATCGCAACTGGAGCGGGGATTGAAGCAGCCCGAAGGGGCGACCCTCAAGCTTCTCAGCATGATCCAGCGCAAGGGCATCGATGCGCTGCTGTAGTGAAAAGCTGATCATTCAAACTGATGAAGCGCGCTGTAGGATACGCCTGTGGTTTCAAATTTGTCGGGGGGGGGGGGAATGTCGGAGATTTCAGACGGTCTAGATGCGCTGCGTAACGTAATGAGTTTGCGGGACATTGCTAGCTACATTGAGCGCACCGCAAGATGGGTGGCCCCTGAAACCTTCAAGCTTTTGCCCGTCTGGTTTCCCGAGCATGCGCGTCGCACGCCTTTTTACAAGGGCAACTGGTCGGAGCCGCAAATGAACAGGAACCGGGAAACTGGCAACTCGGTGCATAAGTTCGAAGGAAATGTGAACGCAAATGAAGCTCTTACTCTTGCGCTTGGTCTGAAAAAGAGACTTCGGCCAAACTGGTCTTGCTGCCATATCTGGGGCATCGACGATCCGACTTACCAGCTCTCGAATGTTGTCGTAATGGACCGGCGCTTCTACTCCTGTGTGGGCAATATGGTACTGCTGCCGACGCCACTGAAAGCCTTTACCGATACAATGCCAGAGATAAAGGCAATGCTGCGCATCTGCGCGCGTAACCTCTATGGCTGGCAATGCGACCACGATAATTTGCTGGCGACAAACACAGCGCTCGATGCTTGGGCAGACTGGAGCGCCTATCCGACCAGCTGGCCCCGAACGCCCGCCGAAAAACTGCCGCTGGGTGTAGTTTCGATGACCGCAAGCATCGAAGCTGCCGCGCGAAAGCGCAAAGCGGGCATCCGACATGATCTCAGCCATGCCGGAAGCTTCTACCCGCGAGCGGAAGTAAAGGCGGTCCTCGCTTACTGGAACATCTCAGTTTAGCAGAGCGACTGGTGTGTTGCTCCGGACTGACATCCGCAGCTAGGCGCCGACATGATCGATCAATGCGGCCGGACTGGTCTTCCCATCGGAATCGCCATCACGTCGATATCTCGACCGAAGCCGGCAAGGCCAGTCGCCTAATTAGGTCCACTGGTCAGTCCATTCCGCGGTAACCGCCGGGACCATTCGTCGTCATTCCGCCGCGGCATCGCCGTCCTTCTTGACGCCGCGTGCCATGATTGTTAGCGCGCCGTCCGGCAGCTTGCGCTGCAGAATTTTTGCTTCCTCCCACGGTGCCCGCAGCCAGGTGTCGACCTCGTCGGGTGTCGTCAGGATCACCGGCATCGCCTTGGGATGCACGGCGCCGACCTCGGCGTTCGGCTCGGTGGTCAGGAAGCCAAAGAGGTCAGCCGTCACCGCGCCCTCGCGCACCTTGCGGACGGATGTCCAGTTGGTCCACAGGCCCGCGAAGCAGACCAGCGGGCGGCTTTCGTCGAGCGCGAACCAGATGTCGCCGCCGGCATCCCTGTTGAATTCGCTGAAGGACGACATCGGCACGAGGCAGCGGTGCTCGACGCCGAGCCACGGCTTCCAGTGCCGGCTGGTGACATTGCGGATGTTGGTGGTGCCCTTGTCGGGCTCCAGCCGCAGCAGCTCGTTGAAATCGACCTGCTTGCCCTTCGCCTCGAGTTTCGCCGCCCGTTTGCTGGTCGCGTCGAACAGCGCTTTTGACGAGGACGGCATGCCCCACCTCGCCAGAGCGAGTTCGCGGCCGTCGGCAGTATTGCGCACGATCGGCGCCGGATAGTCCGGAAAGATACCGGGCATCGGCGGCAGGTTGCCGGCGCTGTCGCGGTCAACATGGAACAGGGCACGGATCGCGGCCTGGCCTTTGGTCAGGGAATACAGGTTGCACATGAGATTATCCTGAAGGGTCCGGCCGGCAGCGTCCAGACCGCCACACCCTCTGGCGGCTATGCTGCTCTTACGTCGCTCCACAGCCGATCGCGGATAATAGTCTCAAGCTCATTGAGAAGTCTATTGCCCACCCTTTCAAGCGCATCACGTTGTGGCCGCTCTCCATACTCCTCAAGTTCGTATTTAATGCGATGCTCACTAAGCGCGTCCCAACTTAGGTCTCCAATCGCCACGAACCTTGCCTTGATGTCTGCCGACATGAATATCCCCTGCTTTAATATCAGGGCATGATGTTCCCGAAGCTTATCTGCTGCCTTTCCATGTCGCAGCCAAAAGATGGCCTTTTGAAGCGCCTTATTTCTATTGTCGCTCGATTTAATTTCAATTTCGCTAGACTTCGAGAATTCGTTGTCTAAGAGGCTGACTGAAAAAGAAGCTGAGTGATTTCAGCCAGTTGTGATTCCTTCGGATTTGCGAAGATTCGAGGGAGAGCACGATGGTCTGGACTGAAATCACCCGCCGACACTATAGGCGGGCGAGCTTGCGATATGAAAGCGATACGACGGATGCCGAGTGGTTTGTGATGGAGCCGCTTCTGCCGCCTGCTTCGGCGCTCGGTCGCCCGCGTGCGACAGATATGCGAACGGTGATGGATGCGATCCTGTATATTGCGTCGACCGGCTGCCAATGGCGGCAGTTGCCCAAGGATTTCCCGCCCTACTCGACGGTGCAGGGCTATTTCTACGCGTGGTCGCGCGGCGGACTGTTTGCGTCGCTGAACTACACGCTCGTGATGGCCTCGCGCGAGGCGGCTGGCCGAGAGGCGAGCCCAACGGCCGGAGTGATTGACAGCCAGTCGGTGAAAACCACGGAAAGCGGCGGCCCCCGGGGCTATGATGCAGGTAAGAAAATCAAGGGCCGCAAGCGCCACATCGTCACCGACACGCAAGGAAACTTGGTCGGGCTGGTCGTGCACGAAGCCAGCATTCAGGACCGTGATGGTGCCCCGTGCGTTCTTGCTTCGATACGTTATCGCTATCCGTGGCTGCGCCATATTTTTGCCGATGGTGGCTATGCCGGAGATAAGCTGCGTCAAGCTTTGAAGCGCATCGGCAATTGGACGATAGAAATCATAAAACGATCCGACAGGGAGCAGGGCTTCGAAATCCTACCGCGCCGATGGGTCGTCGAACGAACGTTCGGATGGCTCGGTCGCTGCCGCAGATTGGCAAAGGACTTCGAGACCACAATCGCCAGCGCCGTTGCCTGGGCGTTCGTCGCTCACATTCGCGTCCTTATAAGACGGCTTGCAAAAGCCTGAAATCAAACGAATTCATTATGAGTCAGACTCTGAGATGAGCCAAATCCGATCCAAACGACGTCACCTTTACCTAGAAACTTCCCGAAAAATGCATAGATGTCGAAAGTCCCGCCGGAATTAGTCCAAGTTGCCAAGTGGCACCAATCGGAATCGTGTTCGTTACGAGCTAGCTTTGAATTTCGTCGCTTCAGGCCGCGCATTTCAAGGCGTAGTGCCAACTCAGTCGCAAGTCGTTGTCGAGTTGTCGCCTTAGTCGTTAAAGCCATTAGTTGGTCCTTTGTGAATGGAACTGGCGCGTCGGAATAGTTTAAGTTGCTTCGATTGGGACTTGCAAGCGACATCGTCGCAACTTCATCTTGATAACAGGCCTCACTGGCACCAGTACGATCAGTCAGCTTAGGCCGGATGGGCAATGTAACTCCACGTTTGCTGGTCTTTAGGCCCCGCATATCGCTGCGCTCATGTGGGCTATTACTAGGCTTCCGGATTTGCTGCGTCGTCCGACGTATCAGCGATCATTGTCCATGAGCGCGCCAGGCTAAAATGGCGGCTACAGCAGCCGTCACGGTCGCCAATCACTCCGCCGTTTCCTGATGACGGCGAGCGCCTAGTCGCCTTTGAATTTATTGATTTCGACATAAGAAGTGTTGCGCTTTCGTTGCCCACGAGCGCGCAAGCGCCGTAGCTTCGTAGGATAGGAGATCAATTTGGATTGTTAATGTTGGTGCTCTTGATCGGGGCTTGGACAGCGCCGATTATCTGGGCGTATTGGAAGGGCATCTCGGCCGTTCGTCATGCAACGATCCCGCTAATTGCGGTTTCTTTTTTCTCATCAGCCGTTGTCGGCGCGCCCTACGGTTGGTTCTTTTGGTTGCTGGCATAACTCTGCGCGGTGCTCGCAATGGGGGCCAAAAGGTGCGTCATATTCTTCGCTCAAGATTACGGAATAAGAGCCTCCGCCGCCTTGAACAGATCTTCCAGGCTTATTGCAGTGATCCAGCATCGGCTCTCGGAGAAGCCGTCAGTCGGATCGTCGCCCTTGCGCTGGCGTCGGCGATGCGTACCATCCCGGGCAACAGCGAACGCTCAAGCTCGCAGCTTCGGGAGAAAACATGACCAAACGGCTGGAACCGTACCGCGTGGAGGCGTTCAACACCGCCAAGGCGTCGGAAAACAAGATGCATGACGATCGCGTGGCGCAGAAATTCGGCTTCAGCGGCGCTCTGGTGCCCGGCGTCGACGTGCTGGCCTATATGATCCATCCGGCGGTCGAGGCCTGGGGCCGCGCGTTCCTGGAACGCGGGCTGATCGAGGCGCGCTTCACCCGGCCGGTCTATGACGGCGAGACGGTGCTGGTCACGGCCGAGCCGGACGGCGAGGGGCTGGCGTTGCAGGTCGAGGGCGGCGACGTCCGCGCCACAGGCTTGGCGTCGCTGACGGCGCGGCTGCCGGCTTTCGCGCTGGCGGATTATCCGGAGGTCGAGCCGGCGGCGGTGCGGGCGCCGGTGGATGCGCGTTCCTACGAAGTGGCCAAATGGCTCGGCAGCGCGCCGCGCTGCTGGCCGCAGGACGCCGCCGCGGAATATCTCGACGAGATCCGCGAGGCCGATCCGATCTATGCGCGCGAAGGCATGACGCATCCCGGCGTGCTGCAGCGAATCATGAACAAGGTGCTGGTCGACAATGCCATCCTGGGGCCGTGGATCCATGTCGGCAGCCGGATGCAGCTCTTGGCGCCGGCGAGGCTCGACGATGAGCTGGTGGCCCGCGCGCGCGTCACCGCGAATTACGAGAAGAAGGGGCATCGCTTCGTCGAGTTGGACGCGCTGATCGTCGCCAACGGCACCACGCCGGTGGCGCATTGCCAGCATGTCGCGATCTACCAGCCGCGCGAGCAGGTGGCGAAGCAGGACGCATAGCCCGGATAAGTCACCGCGCGCATCGCGCGCGGTGACGCCGTCCGGGGACAGCCGGGATGCGGATGGGTCGGCCCCGGATTGTCATCCGGGCTACACGCCGACATTGTCGATCAATCGCGTGTTGCCGATTTTCGCGGCGACCAGCAGGCGCAGCGGGCCGTCCTTGAGCGAGGCGACGGGCGCCAGCGATTCGGCGTGGCGGGCTTCCACATAGTCGAGCGCGAAGCCGCCCTCGGTGATAGCGTCGGCCGCCGCTTTCATCGTCGCCTTGATGTCATCGCCGGCTTTCAACCGCCTGGCCGCGTCCTTCAGCGAGCGGTACAGCACCGGGGCGGCGGCGCGCTGCTCGGCGCTGAGATAGACATTTCGCGAGGACATCGCGAGGCCGTCGCGTTCGCGCACCGTGGGCGCGCCGGTGACCTTGACGCCGAGGTCAAGGTCCCGCGCAATCCTTGTCACCACCTTCAGCTGCTGAAAATCCTTCTCGCCGAAGAACGCCATGTCGGGCCGGGTCTGGGTGAACAGCTTGCCGACCACGGTGGTCACGCCGCCGAAGAAATGCGGGCGGAAGCGGTCCTCGAGCCCAGTGGTCGCCGGCCCCTCGGTGAGGATCTTGGTGGCGAAGCCTTCCGGGTACATCGTCTTCACGTCGGGATTCCACACCAGGTCGACGCCCTCGGCGGCGAGTTTGGCTAGATCGGCCTTCCAGGTACGGGGGTAGGCGCCGAAATCCTCATTGGGGGCGAATTGCGCGGGATTGACGAAGATCGAGACGACGACGCGGCTGGCGCGGCGCTTCGCCAGCCGCACCAAAGCGATGTGACCGTCGTGCAGCGCGCCCATGGTCGGCACCAGCGCCACCGTCGCCTTGCGCGCGCGAAGCCCCTCCAAAGCGCGGCGGAGGGCGGGCAGGGTGCGGGCGATCAGGGGAGAGCGGGGCATTGGGGACGCGATCCTGGAAATGGCAGTGAGTCGGCTGCGGGGCCGCTGCCAACCTATCAAACGCGGGGGCGGCACGACTACCGCCAACAGGACCGGCATTCTGCCAACAGGAACCCGTGAGGGCGGATACCGTTGTTATGATGCCCGATTTGGGAGGTCCATCCCTGCCGGGAGACTAAAATAGTCGTTAGAATTGTCTGTAATTAATGACGTCGCCATTGAGCAGATGCACAATAAAAGGATGCGGCGCACAATGTTATGGCGGGCAAATCACACATTTTGACCTTCCTGTCATCGCGCTGTGACATATATATTGAAAAAGCCATCGGAGAGTCTGTCACCTAACTTACCGTAGCCGGCGAACGCCACTAGGGACCAACATGAAGCGCGGAATTCTTATCCTGCTTTCAGTTTGCGTACTGACCACCGTCGCGTATTTCACCGCGAGCAAGTGGGCGATCCGCCATGAGACGCTGACGTTCTACGACAAGGTTCGCGACCGCCCGGTCGAGATCGACGTGGCCGTTCGCCGCGACAAGGAAATGCAGGCCAATGCCGGCATGCTGACGCTGCCGGTCGCCATCCTCAACCACGGCAACACCGTCAAATTTACTGAGTACTCTTTCCTCGCCAACGTGTTCGCCGCGCGCGGTTACATGGTCGTGAGCATCCAGCACGATCTCGCGACGGATGCGCCGCTGGTGACCAAGGCCGGCGAGCTCTATGTCGGCCGGCTGCCGGTCTATAAGCGCGGCGTCGAGAACATCATGTTCGCGATCTCCGAGCTGAAGAAGATCCAGCCGAATTCCGATTACGATCACCTGACGATGGTCGGCCATTCCAATGGCGGCGACATCTCGATGTACTTCGCCAAGATGCATCCGGACGAAGTGCGCAAGGTCGTGACGCTGGATAATCTGCGCGTTCCGTTCATGACCGACGGCAAGACCAAGATCCTGTCGTTCCGCTCGCAGGACGCGGTGTTCAAGCCCGATCCCGGCGTCGTGCCGGATGCCGACATGTGCGAGAAGCTCGGCATCACGGTGGTCGATACCGGGGCGCAGCATACCGACATGAGCGACCGCGGTCCCGACGTGTTGAAGAGCAAGATTCAGGGCCTGCTCGACAAGTTCCTTGAGGACGACAACAAGCTGCCGGTGGTGAAGAAGCCGAAGGCGGCCGCGCCGACGCCGCTGAGCAGTGCCGCCGATCCTGCGCAGGGCCAGGTCGCGCAGTATCGACCGGGCGTGAACTGAGACGGTTCACTTCCCGTCGTTTTCTGCTAAACTTTCGAAATGTCCAAGCTCCTTGAAGAAGCTCTCATCGAAGTGCGCAAGCTGCCGCCGTCCGAACAGGATGGGGCAGCAGGGGCGTTGATCCACTATCTTGCGAGCCGGCACAATTCGCTCTTGAGCGATGATCAACTCGCCGAGGTAAGACGTCGCCGTTCCGACCCGGACCAGGTATTGGTATCGAACGAGCAAGCTCGCGAATTTATCCGGCGTCTCGTTTCCTGATCGCCGGAGATGCGGATCTCCTAAGACGATCGGGCGCTCGCTGATATTGCAAAGATTTACCGTTGGATCGCTTATGAGACACCGGCCGTCGCAGGCAAAGTGGTCTGGCGATTGTATGCGAGTATCGAAAGGTTGACCGACTTCCCCGACAGCGGTCGTCCCGGCAATGACCCCGGCACTCGAGAATGGATCGTTCCGAAAACACCGTACCTTGTCGTTTACGAAGTATTCGAGTCGTCGGATGAGCTGCGCGTCTTGGCCATCTTTCACCAGGCACAGGACAGGCAAAGTTCGAAATAGGACGTGTCGACGCACGCCATTGACCGGGTCACCTGCACTCGCCACATAGACAAAGCAATGTGCGCAGCGAGCCCCATGTCCCGCGACCCAACCATCCCCAAATCCGCCACTGACGCCCTGACGGCCCGGCCGTCGGCCGCTGCCGACATCGCCGCGTTCGTCGCCAAGGCCAAAGCGATGGCGCCGCAGGCCGGCGGGCGCGGGCGGCTGGTGTTTGCGCTGGATGCTACGATGAGCCGGCAGCCGACCTGGGACATGGCCTGCGCGCTGCAGGCCGACATGTTCCGCGAGGCCGCCTCGGTGGGCAGCCTCGACATCCGGCTGGTCTATTTCCGCGGCATGGCGGAGTGCCGCGCCACGGGCTGGATTTCGGACTCTGCCGAGCTGGCGCGGCTGATGGGCCGGATCAGTTGCCAGGGCGGCCAGACCCAGATCGGCAAGGTGTTGTCCGAGACCCGGCGCGAGGCGGTGGCCTCGGGCGTCCGCGCGCTGGTGTTCGTCGGCGACGCGATGGAGGAATCGGTCGATGAGCTCTGCGCCCGCGCCGGCGAGCTCGGCCTGCTCAAGGTGCCGGTCTTCATGTTCCAGGAGGGCCATGACCCCGCGGCCGAGCAGGCGTTTCGCGAGATCGCGCGATTGACGGGCGGGGCGTGGTGCCGGTTCGATCCGGGCGCTGCCGCGCAGTTGCGCGAGCTGTTGCGGGCGGTGGCGGCCTACGCCGCCGGCGGCCGGGCGGCCCTGATGCGGCTGTCGCAGACCGCGCCGGGTGCGGCAAAGCTGCTCGGACAGATGAAGTAGCGCACAGCTTTCGCTTCGGCCCGCAACCGCCTATCTATGCCCTATGCCTACTCTGATCGCCGGCGCGCTCGCCGTATTCGTCATTTACATGCTGCTGCAGATGTTTCGCGCGGCGAACCCGGCGATTCTGGCGCGCGGCGTCAAGATCGGCGGCGGCGTGGTGGCGCTGGCGGTGGCGGCTTTTACCGGCATCAAGGGGGAACTCGCGGTGGCGATCCCGCTCGGCATTTTTGGCGCCGGGCTGCTCGGCTGGTCGCCGTTCGGCACCGCCGGTTTCAGCAATATCGGCGGGATGTTCGGTGGGCGAGGGGCCAAGTCGGCCGGGCAGACCTCGCAGGTCCGCTCGCCTTATCTCGAGATGACGCTCGACCATGACAGCGGCGCACTGACCGGCGTCATTCTCGCAGGGCCCCACGCCGGCCAGTCGCTGGAGGCGTTCGACCTGCCGCAGCTGGCCTCATTGATGGCCGGCTCCGATGCCGAGAGCGTGGCGTTACTTGAATCGTATCTGGACCGCAGGTTTCCCGCCTGGCGTCAGGACGCGCAGCCTGACGGGGCAGGGCGGCACGACCGCGCGGCGTCGAGCGGCAAAATGACGGACGAGGAGGCCTATCAGATCCTTGGCCTGCAGCCGGGGGCGGGGCGCGAGGAAATCAGCCACGCGCATCGGTCGCTCATGAAGAAACTGCATCCCGACCAGGGGGGCTCGACGTACCTCGCGGCTCGGGTAAACGAGGCCAAGGACACTCTGCTTCGCACGCATCGCAACTAACTCCGAACGCTAACAACGCTGTTCTGAGCTTCTGGTCTCTGCAGGACGCCCCATCGCCCGCCGTTGTCCGGCGTGGTCGATCATCCCTTGCCTCCGTTCTAGCCGCGAAGTCTTGACGAGAGGTTTGCGTGGGCCCGATTTGTTTACCGTGAAACGCAAGATGGCCGGGACATCGTCCCGGCCATCCAAACAAGGTAAATGAAGGGTTTCTGCGCTCAGTTCTTGATGGTGATGCAGGAGATCTCGGAGCGCTTCAGGGTCTTGCAGACCGCTTCCGCCTGATCCTTGTCGAGGCCGGCGAAGCGGGCGCGGTACAGCTTCTTGTCGCCCTTCGACACCACCGTCTCGGTGAACGGATCGGCCTTGCCGAGCAGGCCGCGGGCCTGTTCACGGGCGGCGTCGAGGCGCAACTTGGCCTCGCCTTCGCTGTCGAGCGCGCCGACCTGGATGATCCAGCCGCTATGCGTAGCGATCACCGGCTTGATGGCGCCGTTCTGCTGCAGCGCCTGGGTCACCGGGGCGTTGCGCGGCGCGGGGGCCGGCTCGGCATAGGCCATCGCCTGGTTCTGTGCATGGTTGGCGGGCAGCACGCCGAGAATGCCCTGGCCGGTGCCGAAATTGGCGGGCTGGCGCGGCATCTCCGAGCGCTGGTACAGCGAGTTCGAGGTTTCCGCGCTGCGGCCGGCTTCGTTGCGTGTCACGGTATTGGTGACGGGCGGGGCTTCCGGGGCGGCCGAGGCCGTCTTGAACTGGCCGGACTTGACCTGCACGGTCTTGACCCGCACCGGCTTCATCGGATCGGACGAGCCCGGGATCAGCGCCAGCGGTGCGCCTTCGATGACGCCGCTGCTGAGCATGGCCGGCTCCGGCTTGCGCGGCGCCGGCAAGGCTGCGGTTGCCGCCGCCATCACCGATGGCTTCACGACCACGGGGGGAGCTGCGCGGACCGGCGTCTCGATCGTCTCGGGCGCGGCGGAGGCGACCTGCACGGCGCCGTTGACCTGCTTCATCTGCGTCGGGCGCGCATCGGCCTGCGCTTCGGCGACCTCGCTCGCGGCCTCGTTCGGATTGCGTTCGGTGATAGCGGCAACGGTGCGGCGCGTGCCGCCCTTTTCGAAATTTTCGGCCAGCAGGTTGCGCATGATGTTGTCGCGCGAACCACCGGAGCGGCCTCCGAGCACGACGCCGACCAGATGGCGGTTGCCGCGGCGCATCGAGGACACCAGGTTGAAACCAGAGGCGCGGGTGTAGCCGGTCTTGATGCCGTCGACGCCTTCGACGCTGCCGATCAGGCGGTTATGGTTGCGGATCACGCTGCCGCGCCAAGCGAAGGCGCTGGTCGCAAAGTAGCGATAATAGCGCGGGAAGCGGTCCTGGATCGCGCGGCCGAGCGTCGACTGGTCGCGGGCCGTGGTAACCTGCTCGTCGTTCGGCAAGCCGTTGGCATTGCGGTAGACGGTGCGGCTCATGCCCAACGCGCGCGCCTTGCGCGTCATCAGCTTGGCAAAATCGTCCTCGTCGCCGGCGATGGCTTCGGCGATCACCACGGAAGCATCATTGGCCGAACGCGTCACCAGGCCCTTGATGGCGTCTTCGACGCGCAGCGTCTGGCCGGGGCGCAGGCCGAGCTTGGTCGGCGCCTGCTCGGACGCGTATTTCGAAACATCCATTTCGGTATCGAGCGTCATCTTGCCGGATTCAAGTTTCTCGAACAGCAGATAAAGCGTCATGATCTTGGTCAGCGAGGCCGGGTGTCGCAAGGCGTCAGGATTGTTGGCGGACAGGACCGCGCCCGTGTTGCCATCGACCATGATCGAGGCGAACGCCGGGCTATAGCCGCCGCCGGTGGCGACACGGTGGCCGGAGCGATGGCGACGCCTGGCATCGGCGGGATCGGTGGTGAGGGCGATGGTCGCAATGAGCGTGGCCAGTCCGAGCGCGCAAATCCGCAGCGTGCGCGATGAAGCCAAAGTTGTGCGAAGCATGAACTTCCCCGTCCCGATCTTCCGTCTCATCACCGGTCCGTGAGGCTAAATTAAGCCCACGATCCATGATGCGTCGCCGTTCACGCGCTGCGCCTGAACACTCTCTCGACCGTGTCGCGGTCACTGTCGTTTCAGCTAAGAGATTGTGTCCATGCGGTTATTGGCCTCTCAGCCGAACGCAGCACTCCAAGGAATGAGGTTAGGACCGGCGAGTTTCCAAAAGGTTAAGCAACTCTTGCAGGGCAGCCGCGCATTTGTGCTCAATATTAATGTTGTGCAGTGCACAATAACATTTGACTGGATTGTGCGGTGCGATATACATGGGCGTAGTCAGAGGCCGGGCGACCGGAAACGGCTGACTTGTCAGTCTGGAAAGGGATCCACCATGATCAACGTCGAAGAAATGCAGAAATACGGCAAGGAACAGTTCGACAGCGTCGTCGCCTCGGCCGCCACCATGCAGACCAGCGCGCAGGCGATCGCCTCCGCCGTCAGCGATTACACCAAGAAATCCTATGAAGACGGCAATGCCTTCGTCACCAGGCTGTCGGGCGTCAGGTCGCTCGACAAGGCGATCGAGGCGCAGACCGAATACGCCAAGTCGTCCTACGAGGCGTTTGTCGCGGAATCGCACAAGATCAGCGAACTTTATGCCGACCTCGCCAAGCAGGCCAGCAAGCCGTTCGAAGGTTTCATCGCCAAGATGACGCCCGCCCGCTGAACCGTCACCACGCTTTATCAAAACGCCCGGCCGGATGGCCGGGCGTTTTAGTTGGCGCGTGCGCTACTTCGCGACGCGCAGTTGCGACAGCGAGTTGTAGATCGAGTTGAACGCCGTCACGGTCTGTGACGCCGCGGTGACCAGATAGAAATTGCCGCTATTGCTGGCGCAGTATTGCAGCACACTGGACGTCGGGTCGGCCGGCGATCCCGTATTGACCTGAATCGTGTAGATCGTAACGCCCGCCGCCTTGATGTTGTCGCACAAGGTCTTCTGGCGGTCGTCGATCATGGTGCCGGTCTGCGAGCTGCCATTGCCATATTCCGGCCAGCGGTTTTCCGTGTTGAGACCGTCCGACAGCAGGATGATCGCCTTCACATAGGTATAGTTTACCTCCTCGGCGGGGGCATTGAACGGTGCCGTCTGGCCCAGAGACTGCCACGCCAGCGCCATGCCGATTGGCTGGTTGGTGCCGCCGGTGCCCTGCATGGCATCAATGCCGGATTTCAGCGTGCTCCAGTCATAGCTCAGCGGCGTCACCGTCTGCAGGAGCGGCGAGTTGCCGGGCGCACAATAGGAATCCTGGTTCTCGTAATACTGCTCGGCGGGGAATAGTGATGCCGTCGTGCCCGTAACCGGCGCGCTGTTCTTGGTGTCGTAATCCTGGGTACGGTCTGCGATGCAGCCGCTCCATGTATTCCGGTTGTTCGGCGTCCAGACGTGGGTGTAGGTCGGCTGCTTGCAGACCTTGCTATTGTTGTTGCCGCTGCATGTGCAGGCGCTCGAGAAGCCGTTGCAGCTCGCATAATATCCCGAACTGACGGTGACGGTCGTACTGGAGGCGACGCTCGTGTAGCAACCGTTGATCAGGTAATGATAGGCGTATTGGTAGCTCGACCTGTCGGCGCCAGGGCAAATCAATCCGCTCGACGGGATGCTGCTGACGACGCTGGTGCTGGTGCCGCTGGCCATGCAGGTGAAGCCGTCGTAGTTCATCGACCAGGGGCACGACGAACCTGGCCCGATCTGCGACCAGTTGCTCGGCTTCTTGGCCGAGGTGTTGAGGTCCGGCGCTTCGGCCTCCCAGTCAGTCCAGTCGATCCAGCTGGCGTTATAGTTGCTGGCGCCCATATTGACGTCCTTGGCGAAGGGGACGACGGAGATGTAGACGTCGCCATTGGTCTTGGAGAGCGCGCTGAGCTGGTCGACCAGGCTTTTCGCCGCCGTCTTGAGCGCGGGCAGCTTGCCGTCCTGGTTCATCGAGCCGGTATTGTCCAGCGCCATCGCGACCCGCATGCGGGCATTTCCCCAGGTGGTGGTCGATGACGAATTGATGGCGAGACGCGGGAAGCCGACCACGTTCATGAATTCGGTTGGTACCGATCCGGCGCCCGAGACCTGAACGGTCGCCCCTTTGCCGGTGTTGGGGGTGTAGACGGCGGAAACCGTGATCGCCGGTGCGTTCGGGTTGGTGTACAGCGCGTTGAAATAGACGCTGGCCTTGGCCGTGATGTCCGCGGCCGTCATGCTGGGCGTCACCGCGAGGTCCTTGGAGACCATCAGCGCTGCCGAATCCAGCGCCACCTGCATGGAGGACCGGGCCGAGGAGGCGCGGGTATAATCCACGGCGGCGCCGACAAAGCCGAGCAGGGGGGCGAGCACGATGGCGAACATGACGGCAACATTGCCGCCTTCCGCAGGCAGGAAACGCTGCAGGAAATTCCGGGCCAGACGTGACGTCGATCGGTTAGACATGAATACCGCCGCGATTGAAGATACGGAGATGTCGCAGGCTGCGGTTAAACAGACGGTAAATCCTGCCCCGGGATTTCGTAAAAAAGCCCTCTATTTATCCAAAAGGTTGTGGTCGTTTGGCCTTGAACGTTAACCGGGGGTGAACGGGGTCCCCGGGGTTTTGCCGCTGGCGGTGGTCGGGTATGCTTGCAGAGAGCCGGTACGAAACCCATATTCGTTTCGTCGGCCGGCCGACAAGGCGCTGCCATTTCGGGCTGCGACGGTGCCGCCCACTCCTTCGGAGATTTCGACGACACGCCATGTTGCAGATAACCTCAGAATTAAATCCGTTGGGCCCGCCGATGGCCGCCTCAGATCCCGTTCGGATGGCCGGCGAGGATAACCGGTCGGGAACGCCCGGTGGGCCGAACGCATCGGTCATCACCAAGGTAAAGCCGAAGAGCAAGCGCCCCAATCTCTACCGGGTGCTGATCCTGAACGATGACTACACGCCGATGGAATTCGTCGTTCACGCGCTGGAAAAATTCTTCCAGAAAAACGTCGAGGCGGCGACCGAAATCATGTTGCATGTCCACCACCACGGTATCGGCGAGTGCGGCGTGTTCACCTACGAAATCGCCGAGACCAAGGTGACGCAGGTGATGGACTTCGCCCGCAAGCACCAGCATCCTTTGCAATGCGTGATGGAAAAGAAGTAACCTCTGCCGGTTGCTTCGATTTGAGTCCCCGAACGGGAACGGGATTTGTATTGTTTCAGGCAGGCGCCTGCGGGATGGCCTGTGGGCCGGCACCGCATCGACGATGCCGGCGCAGGAAGCTTGCCGGCTGCGGGCAAAACGACACGCCAACGGAACCGACCTTTCGCCACAAGCTTGCATACCTATATGTGAGAAAGGTTCTTGTTGCCTGAGGCGGCAACGCCCATCATGATGATGGGGGCCAAAGAGGACGCGGAATGCCAACTTTTTCACAAAGCCTCGAACAATCGCTGCATCGCGCTCTCTCGATTGCGAATGAGCGTCATCACCAATACGCCACGCTGGAACATCTGCTGCTGTCGCTGGTGGATGATTCCGACGCGTCGGCAGTTATGCGGGCCTGCAGCGTCGATCTCGACAAGCTGCGCACCAGCCTGGTGAACTATCTCGAAACCGAATTCGAAAACCTGGTGACGGACGGCGCCGACGACGCCAAGCCGACCGCCGGTTTCCAGCGCGTGATCCAGCGCGCGGTGATCCATGTGCAGTCGTCCGGCCGCGAGGAAGTGACCGGCGCCAACGTGCTGATCGCGATCTTCGCCGAGCGGGAGAGCCACGCCGCGTATTTCCTGCAGGAGCAGGACATGACGCGCTACGACGCGGTCAATTACATCAGCCACGGCATCGCCAAGCGTCCGGGCGTTTCCGAAGCCCGCCCGGTGCGCGGCGTCGACGAGGAAACCGAGACGGCCAAGGGCGGCGACGAGTCCAAGAAGAAGGGCGAGGCGCTCGATACCTATTGCGTCAACCTCAACAAGAAGGCGCGGGACGGCAAGATCGACCCGGTGATCGGACGCAGTGCCGAGATCAACCGTGCGATCCAGGTGCTGTGCCGTCGCCAGAAGAACAATCCGCTGTTCGTCGGCGAAGCCGGTGTCGGCAAGACCGCGATCGCCGAAGGCCTGGCCAAGCGGATCGTCGATTCCGACGTGCCGGAAGTGCTGGCGGCGGCCACCGTGTTCTCGCTGGACATGGGCACGCTGCTGGCCGGCACGCGCTACCGCGGCGACTTCGAGGAACGCCTGAAGCAGGTGCTCAAGGAACTCGAGGCGCATCCGAATGCGATCCTGTTCATCGACGAGATCCATACCGTGATCGGCGCCGGCGCCACCTCCGGTGGCGCGATGGATGCTTCGAATCTGCTCAAGCCTGCCCTGGCTTCAGGCGGTATTCGCTGCATGGGCTCGACCACTTACAAGGAATACCGTCAGCACTTCGAGAAGGACCGCGCCTTGGTGCGCCGGTTCCAGAAGATCGACGTCAACGAGCCGACCATCGAGGATGCGATCGCGATCCTGAAGGGCCTGAAGCCGTATTTCGAGGACTATCACAAGCTCAAATACACCAACGAGGCGATCGAGGCGGCGGTGCAATTGTCGTCGCGCTATATCCACGACCGCAAGCTGCCGGACAAGGCCATCGACGTGATCGATGAGTCGGGTGCGGCGCAGATGCTGGTGGCCGAGAACAAGCGCAAGAAGACGATCGGCATCAAGGAGATCGAGACCACGATCGCGACGATGGCGCGGATCCCGCCCAAGAGCGTGTCGAAGGACGATGCCGAGGTGCTGCGTCATCTCGAGACCACGCTGAAGCGCGTGGTGTTCGGGCAGGACAACGCCATCGAGGCCTTGTCGGCATCGATCAAGCTGGCGCGTGCCGGCTTGCGTGAACCGGAGAAGCCGATCGGCTCCTATTTGTTCTCGGGCCCGACCGGCGTCGGCAAGACCGAAGTGGCCAAGCAACTCGCTGCCTCGCTCGGCGTCGAGCTGATCCGCTTCGACATGTCCGAATACATGGAGCGGCATACGGTATCGCGCCTGATCGGCGCGCCTCCCGGCTATGTCGGCTTCGACCAGGGCGGCCTTTTGACCGACGGCGTCGACCAGCATCCGCATTGCGTGGTGCTGCTCGACGAAATCGAGAAGGCGCATCCCGATCTGTACAACGTGCTGCTGCAGATCATGGATCACGGCAGGCTGACCGACCACAACGGTAAGCAGGTCAACTTCCGCAACGTGATTTTGATCATGACCACCAATGCCGGCGCCGCCGACATGGCGAAGGCGGCCTTCGGCTTCACGCGCAGCAAGCGGGAAGGCGAGGACCACGAGGCGATCAACCGGCAGTTTGCGCCGGAATTCCGCAATCGTCTCGATGCCATCGTCTCGTTCGCGCATCTCAATGCGGACGTGATCGGCATGGTGGTGGAGAAGTTCGTGCTGCAGCTCGAGGCCCAACTGGCCGACCGCGATGTCACGATCGAACTGTCCGAGCCCGCCAAGGCCTGGCTGGTCACGCACGGCTATGACGAGCAGATGGGCGCGCGTCCGATGGGCCGCGTGATCCAGGAGCACATCAAGAAGCCGCTGGCCGATGAACTGCTGTTCGGCAAGCTGAAGGACGGCGGCCACGTCCGCGTGGTGCTGGTTTCCGACGAGGCCGTGCTCGGTGTCGCGCAGGAGCGCATCGGCTTCGAATATGTCGATGGCCCGGTGACGCCGAAGCCCGAGAAGCTGCCGGGCAAGCGCGCCACCGCGCGCAAGCCGAAAACGGGCGGTCCCGGCGGATCGAAGGGTCCGGCGAAGGAGCCCTTGAAGGCCTAGGCAGCGCGAAGCCTGTCAAACGAAAAGGCTGGCGAGAAATCGCCGGCCTTTTTGGTTTGAGTTGAGCTGTCATTCCGTGGCGCGAGAGCGAAGCTCGAGCGAACCCGGAATCTGGAAATGTTCATCGTGCCATATCGAGGTTCCCCGCCGCTCCAATTGGAGTGGCTGAGGTTCGCTCGCGCTGATGCGCTCGCGCCCCGGAACGACAGTTTCAATTACTGCCCCAGCAGATCGTTGATCCGGCGCTGCAACTGGCGTTTCTTCTTCTCGCTTTTGCGCAGCCGCTCCGCGAGATCCGACTCCGGCAGCGCCTGGTCGGCGGGATCGGTGAACGCGACGCCGACGATATTGTCGCGCCACCAGATGATTTTCGCCAGGAACGACTTGCCCTTGCGGGCGATCGCAAGCTGAATCCGGTCCTTGGGCAAGCGCGCGCCGCTCTTGAATTCGAGCCGGGCGCCACGCTCGGAAATATCGCGTATCACGCATTCTTTCGGCGTCTTGGCATCGCTGGACGCGATGCCGCCAAAGATCACCCCATCACGCATCCCTTTGCGCCGCTCGTCCATGATGCGTTCCCCGTTTCGAACGGGACACTAGCGAGTTCCGCGCAGCAAGGAAGATCGAGGCGGCTTCGATGCGCTGTTAACGTAAACGCAGGATTGTCCTGCGTCTGGAATCAGGCCGCGGGCTCTCGCAGCGTTCGGGCGACGGCCTTTTGGGCGTCGAACTCGGCCCGGCGCCGCGCCAGTTCAGCCGGCGAAAGCAGCGCGACATTGTTGTAATCGCGCTTCCATGCGGCATCCAAAGCCCAGCGCAGCGGCGATTGCACGGTGGTCTGCGGTCCCACCGCGGATTCCAGCACGCGCATCGCCAGGTCCAAGGTGAAGTCCTGCGATGCCGCGTCGTGCGGTCGGCCGGCGGCATTGCCGAGCGGGAAATCGCTGAACAGGAAGCGCGGCACGGCGGCGTGCTCGACGATGTCCTTGGCGCAGCCCATCACCACCGTGGCGATGCCGTTTGCCTCCAGATGCCGGGCGGTCAGGCTGATGGTCTGGTGGCAGACCGGGCAATTCGGCACCAGTACGGCGACATCGACACGGTCGGCGCGGCAGCGCGCCAGAATCTCCGGCGCGTCGGTCTCCGTGGTGACGCGGTGGCTGCGGTTGGTCGGCGCACCATAAAAGCGCGGCGCGATCTTGCCGATCCGCCCGGACGCGGCAAGCCGATGCAGCGCGGGCAGCGGGAACCAGCTATTGCTGTCGGTCGCGGTCGTGTGCACGCGGTCATAGGCGATGTGCGAGATGCGCAGGTCGTGCGTCTGCGAGCTGTCGCCGTCATACACCGAATAGAATTTGGCGCCGCCATTATACGCCGCACCGGGACCCTGATCGCCGCGCGCGGGATCGAACGGCGCCGCCGTGGTGATGATGGCGACGCGCGATTGTGCCAGCGGCTTCTGCAGCGGCTGGAACGGCGCGTCACTGTGATGGGCCCAGCGGTAAGGCGTATCGTAACCGATCGCGCGATAATACTCGCGGGTACGCGCCATATAGGGGATCGGCACGTCGTCGTCGGCTGCAAAGCCTTGCGCAGTCTCGTCCATGCCGTCTCTCCCGCTTCCGCCGCATTTGATCCATAGCTATCGGCTGCGATCCCGCTGTCAAGAAGCCCAGGACTTGATGAACCGCCCCCTTGCGATCCTTGGCCGCATTCTTTGCATCGCCATGATGCTTGGCACGCCGTCGCAGGCGCAGGAGGCACTGCCGTCAAGCGAACTTGCCAAGCCCGGCGCGGATCGCATGATGCCGGCGGCGGCGCCGGATGTTTCGCGCATGACCGACACCCGCGAGTCGATGTGCCTGATGATCGAATCCGCCGCCCGCGCCAACGAGCTGCCGCTGGAATTCTTTGCCCGCGTGATCTGGCAGGAGAGCCGGTTTCAATCCAACGCCGTCGGTCCCGTGACCCGCAGCGGTCAGCGCGCGCAGGGCATCGCGCAATTCATGCCGGGCACCGCGAATGAGCGCCGGCTGCTGGATCCGTTCGATCCGGTGCAGGCGCTGCCGAAGTCGGCGGAATTTCTCAGCGAGCTGCGCGCGCAATTCGGCAATCTCGGCCTCGCCGCCGCCGCCTACAATGCCGGGCCGCGCCGCGTGCAGGAATGGCTGGACGGCAAAGGCTATATGCCGTTCGAGACCCGCAACTACGTCTCCGCGATCACCGGTGCGACGGTCGAGGACTGGCAGGCGGCTGGTCGCAATGGCCGGGCGCCGGAGCGGTCGCGCAGCTCGAGCTGTCGCGAATTGATGGCGCTGCTGCAACGCGCGCCCAATCCGTTCGTGACGCAACTCGAAGCTCGCGTGAAACTCGGCGAGGCGCGCGCGTGGGGCGTGCAGCTCGCCGCCGGCTTCAACCGCGACCGCGCGCTGGCAAGCTATGCCCGCGCCATGGTGCGGCTGCGCCCGCTGATCGGCGATCGCGATCCCAATCTGCACGGCGGGGTGTTGCGCAGCCGGGGCACGCGGATGTTCTACCAGGTGCGGATCGGCGAGGACACGCGGGCCGCCGCCGACGCACTCTGCCATCAGATCCAGCGCATCGGCCAGGCGTGCCTGGTGCTGCGCAACCGGGGCTGAAATCAGCGCTCGCAGCTCAGTTGCTCGACGCGTCGCGTCAGTGCCTTGTTGGCGCGCTCCATGGCTCGAACGCGCAACGCCCAGTTTAGCGTCATCTGCGTGGGGACGCTTCGATGATCGCGAAAAGCAAAGCCCGCGCGACCGGAGCGCCGCCATATCAGGCGTGCCCGGAAGGCGAGGCCTTTGTGAGGGATGGTGAGATCGAATTCACCCGCCAGAAGATCGACGTTGCCGAGATCGACCAAGGCACCGCGATCCGAGTAATTGCGAATGGTGCAGTCAAGTTTCGAGCGACGTTCGTTGAACGCGACGCTCCCTCCATAATATACTCGGCTGCGGAATGTACTGCGTCGATCGAGCATGGCATCACCCCAGGTTACCGCTAGAACTACCTCAGGTAGCGTCACTTTGAGAAGCCGAGGCGCGGTAAACTGTTTCTTAAGGTAAATCGCCGGCTTGACCGGGGCCGGCTTTGCCGCCCATGAGACGGCGTAGGAAAAATCGCAAAGGTTGCTCGTGGCACTGCCGGCATTGGACTCGACGGACTGGCAGGGCAGCGCAAAGGCCTATGCACTCGGCCTGCGTGCCATTTTTTCCACGATCCTGACGCTGGTGCTGTTCGCCACCTATGTCGGCATCGGCGCACTCGCGCATGACACGCGTTTCAGCCTGCTGTGGGCGCTGGCCTCGACGCTGTTCGTATGGGCCGGACCGGCACAGATCATTCTGATCTCGACGCTCGGCTCCGGGGCCACTGTCGTTCAGGCGGCGCTGGCCGTGGGCGTCAGCGCGATCCGGCTGTTTCCGATGGTCGTCTCGGTGCTGCCGATGCTGCGCACACCGGACACCCCGAAGCGCAGGCTGATCCTGCCGACGCATTTCATCGCGGTGACGCTGTGGGTGGAATGTTATCGCCTGCTGCCGCAGGTGCCGCGCGAGCGTCGCATCGCCTTCGTCAACGGGCTCGGCACCGGCCTTGTCGCGCAGGCGATGCTGGCGACCTGGGTCGGCTATCACCTCGCGGCCAATCTGCCGCCTTTGTTCGGCGCAGCCATCCTGTTGCTGACGCCTCTCGCCTTCCTGCTGTCCACCGCGCGCAACTGCAAGCAATTGTCCGACGTCGTGGCGCTGGTGCTCGGCCTGGTGCTGTTTCCGCTGGTTTCGCTGCTCAACACCGGCGTGGATATCATGATCTCCGGCGTCTCGGCCGGCTCCATCGCTTATGGTGTCCACTGGTGGCGACGGCGATGAGCGACTTCATCGGAGACTGGCACGCGCTGGCCGTGCTGCTGCTGGCAGGGTTTCTGCCCAATGAAGTCTGGCGCATGCTCGGCCTCTGGCTCGGCGGCGGCGTCGACGAGGAATCCGAATTGCTGGTGTGGGTGAGGGCGGTGGCGACCGCGATCCTCGCCGGCGTCATCGCGCAGATCCTGGTCTTGCCGCCCGGCGCGCTGGCCACTATCCCCGCCGAGTTGCGCTACGGCGCCGTCGCGGTCGGCCTTGCCGTTTTCATGGCGTCGAAGCGATCGATCTTTTTCGGCGTGGCGTCCGGCGAGCTGGTGATGGTCGCCGGCAAATACTGGCTGGGCTGACGACTCAGCTTGCGTCCCCCTCGGCGTTCGCTAGTCTGCCGCCAACAAAAACAAGACATCGGGTGAAACCATGACATCACGCGCCAGCTCCGTCTTCATTTCGTGCTGGGCGCTTGTCGCCCTCATGCTGGCGACGCCGGTTCGCGCCGCGGAATATCCGGTTCGGCCGATCAAGCTCGTAGTTCCCTATGCCGCCGGCGGTCCGACCGATGTGCTGGCACGATTGGTCGCGGACTATCTCGGCCGCGATCTCAAGCAGGCCACCGTGGTCGAGAACAAGCCGGGCGCGCAGGGCGCGATCGCGGCCGAGGTCGTGTCGCGCGCCGAGCCCGACGGCTACACGCTGTTCGTCACGGCGGCGTCGATCATGGTGCTCAACCCTCTGCTCTACAAAAAGCTGCCCTATGACGCGCAGAAGGATCTGCGCATGCTGACGATTGTGACCGACCTGCCGGTGGTGATGGAGGTGCATCCTTCGGTGCCGGCGAAGACGGTGCAGGAGTTCGTCGCCTACGCCAAGGCCAATCCCGGCAAGCTCAATTTCGGCTCGGCCGGCACCGGCGGCACCATCCATCTCGCCGGAGAAATGTTCAAGCAGATCGCCGGTGTCGACATGACCCACATCCCCTACAAGGGCGCGGGACCGGCGCTGACCGATCTGTTGTCCGGCAATATCCAGGTGATGTTCGACACGCTGTCCACTGCGCTGCCGCCGGTCAGAGCGGGCATGCTCCGCCCGCTCGGCGTGTCGTCGGCGCAGCGCAGTCCGGATCTGCCGGATGTCCCGACCGTGATCGAAAGCGGTTATCCGGACTATCAGGTCGGCGTCTGGTTCGGCCTGGCCGGACAGGCGAAGCTGCCGGAGGACATCGTGAAGAAGATCATGGCGAGCATGGACCGCGCGCTGGAGGATCCGGCGTTTCGCGCTTCGCTGGAGAAGATCGGCTTCCCGGTGCTGCGCCCGAAGACGCCGACGCAGATCGCGGAATTCGTTGACGAGGACCGGGCGCGGTGGTCGAAGGTGATCAAGGCGCAGAACATCTCGCTGGATTGAAACGGGATTGACCGATGGTTCGTGAAAGCGAGATCCGCGACGGCGAGAGCGCCGTCGATGCGCCGAAGCCTGTTCATGCCGGGCTGGTCTATATCGGCCGCATCCGCACGCCCTGGACGTCGCGGCTGGAGACGCCGCGGCAGGGCCGCCACGACGGCCCGGTATGCCGGCTGGAAATCTTCGAGCCCTGGGTGCCGGCGTTGCAGGGGCTCGATCTGTTCGAGCATCTCGAAGTGATCTACTGGCTGCATCTGTCGCGCCGCGACCTGGTGCTGCAAAGCCCGAAGAATGACGGCCGCGCGCGCGGTACCTTCTCGCTGCGCTCGCCGGTGCGGCCCAACCCAATCGGCACCTCAATGGTGAGGCTGATCGGCATCGAGGGTCCGACGGTGTTCGTGCGCGGCCTCGACTGTCTCGACGAGACGCCGCTCCTGGATCTCAAGCCCGACCGCTGCGAGTTCACCCCGCTGGCGCCGCCGCAGCCCGGCGATTTCCAGACGGGGTAGGTGGCGTTTTTTCACCTCGCCCCGCAAAGAGCGGGGCGAGGGGGCGCAGGGCCGGTGCGATCCGGTTACAGCGCCGCCAGCGCCGCGATCAGCTTCGTCGCATTGTCTTCCAGCACCTTGGGATCTTCCTTGCGCGTCGCGGGCGGCAGCAGGCCGACATTGTCGTGGCGGGGCATCACATGCATGTGCAGGTGGAACACGACCTGGCCGCCGGCTGCTTCCGAATATTGCGCGATGGTCATGCCGTCGGCGGCGAAAGCCGTTCGGGCCGCCGCTGCGATCCGGTGCGCGGTGCGGGCGACGTGGCCGTAATCGTCTGCCGTGATATCGAAAATGTTGCGCGCCGGCGCCTTGGGAATCACCAGCGTATGGCCGGGCGTGCGCGGCATGATGTCGAGGAAGGCGAGGGTGTGGTCGTCTTCATACACCTTGTAGCAGGAGAACTCGCCGCGCAGGATCTTGGCGAAGATGTTGCTGGGGTCATACGCGGTCATGGTGCCTCCCGGAGAATTTCGGCGACTGTCGCCGCCAACCTTGAATCGGTCAACCCGTACCGGCGCGTCAGGTCGGTTCTTCGTGGGTGCTGTGAATGTCACCCTTGCGGAACGGGCCGGCCTCGGTCAGTTCGCGCACCGCTTCCGCCACATGCGCGCGCTCATGTTTCAGATAATCCGCCACCGCGCGGCGGAAGCCGGGGTCGGCGATGTAATGTGCGGAGTAGGTGGTCTGCGGCAGGTATCCGCGCGCGATCTTGTGCTCGCCCTGCGCGCCGGCCTCGACGGTCTTCAGCCCGCGCTGGATCGCAAAGTCGATCGCCTGATAATAGCAGACCTCGAAATGCAGGAACGGGTGGTGCTCGACGGCGCCCCAGTGCCGGCCGAACAACGTGTCCGAGCCGATGAAGTTGATGGCGCCGGCGATCCAGCGGCCCTCACGCTTCGCCATGATCAGCACGACGTCGCGGGCCATGGTGGCGGCGATCTCGCTGTAGAAGGCGCGGGTCAGATAGGGCCGGCCCCATTTGCGCGACCCGGTCTCCATGTAGAAGGCGAAGAAGGCGTCCCACGCATCGTCGGTGATGTCATTGCCGGTCAGCGCGTGGATGGTGATGCCGTTCGCCAGCGCGTCGCGACGCTCGCGCTTGATCGCCTTGCGGTGGCGCGAGTTCAGGGTGGCGAGGAAATCGTCGAACGAGGCATAGCCGGGATTGTGGAAGTGAAACTGCTGGTCGGTGCGCTGCAGGAATCCCTTTTCGGCGAGAAACTTCCACTCGTTCTCTCGCGCAAAGGTGACGTGCACCGACGACGCGTCGGTCGCGTCGCACAGTCCGATCAGCCCGCCGGCCAGCGCCTGGCCGATGCGGTGGGCATCGGCGGGATCGCGGATCAGGAGGCGCGGGCCGGTCGCCGGGGTGAACGGAACCGAGGCCTGCAGCTTCGGATAATACTGGCCGCCGGCGCGCTCATAGGCGTCGGCCCAGCCGCGGTCGAACACGTACTCGCCCTGGGAATGCGATTTCAGATAGCACGGCACCACGCCGACGATGGCGGCATCGCGCTTCGCGATCAGGTGCCGCGGACCCCATCCGGTGCGCGCGCAGGCCGAATTCGATTTCTCGAGCGCGAGGAAGAAAGCGTGCGAAATGAATGGGTTATACGTCAAAGCCGAGGTGTTGGTGCGGGGCGTTGAAGGCGCGCACGAGGCTAGCGTGTCCAGCGATTCGAGTTCGCCAGCGTCGGCGCCGGAGGTGGCGCAGGCATCCCAGTCCACGGCCGGAATCTGGCTGATGGAGGAGACGGCTTCCAGCGTTATGTCCGACGAATTCATCAAGGCCCGGTCAGTTGCGATCGGCCATCGCGATGACCGTCCATAGATTTGTGCATCGCGGAGGTCAGCGCAAGGGCGGTCACGGTTCGGGGACGAAGCCCTCGAAAATCATCTGGTCGGCATGAGCCCTGGCGACAGCGCGCTGTTCCGGGGTGCGCACTGTCCAGGTCAGCAGCGCGCAGCCGAACAGATGACGCGCTATCCACGGCGCCGGGGCCGGCAAATCCTTCACCCAATAGGCCACGAAATGCGGCCGGGTGGTGAAAGCATGGCGAAGGCTTTGCATGCCGCGGCGCTGGGCCGGTGTCAGTTCCAGCCACTCGCCGTCGTCGTAGCGCCGCTGCGCGGTGATGCCGCGCGGCAGCGCCGGCAACAGCTGGCGCAGCGCCAGCACCTGGTCGGGATCGAACGACATCACGGCCACTGGGCCGGAATAGGATTTCAGGATTTCCGCCATCCGGCCAACGAGCTGGCGGTCGCCGTCGAAGTGACTTTTCACTTCCAGCACCAGCCCGACCCGGCCATCGACCAGCGCGCAGAGATCGGCGAGCGACATCATCCGCTCGTCGGTGTCCTTGAACGCCACCTGCTTCAGCTCGGCGGCGGTGTGGCTGCGCAGCGAGCCGGAGCCGATGGTGAGCCGGCCGAGATCGTCGTCGTGGTGGACCATCGCCTCGCCATCGGCGGACAGTTGCAGGTCGACCTCGATCGAGAAGTTGCCGGCGATCGCGGCGGCGATGGCGCCCGGCATGTTCTCGACCACGCCGCGGGCGCGGTCATGCAGGCCGCGATGCGCGACCGGGCGGGCGGTGAGCCAGGCGGGAGCGTGCATCGCAGGTTCTCTGGTTAGGCGACCTCGAACACGCCGTCGACCTCGACGGCGCAATCGGCGGGCAGGGAGGCCACGCCGACCGCGGCCCGGGCATGCCGGCCCTTGTCGCCGAACGCCGCGACCATCAGGTCGGAAGCGCCGTTGATGACCTTCGGCGCATCGACGAAGTCGGGGGTGGAGTTGACGAAACCGCCGAGACGGACCAGGCGCACCACCTTGTCGAGATCGCCCAGCGCGGCCTTGACCTGGGCCAGCAGGTTGATGGCGCAGCCCCGGGCGGCGTTGACGCCCTGGTCGAGCGTGACGCCGGCGCCGAGCTTGCCCTTGGCGATCAACTGGCCGTCCGCGCCCATGCAGATCTGGCCGGAGACGAACAGCAGATTGCCGGTCCGCACGAAGCCGACGTAATTCGCCACCGGGCTGATCGGCTCATGGATCGTCACACCGAGGGCTGCCAGTTTCTGCTCGACCGTTCCTGCCATTACCGTCTCCGTTCTGAAAATTGCGTCCGAACCGTCCGCGTGCCGCGTCGGGCGGCCTGTTTCACCCATCGCGTCCTGTCATGCAAGCAACCACGGGTGACGCCCGGCGCCGACAGGGAACGCCTCGGTAGCATCAAATTCACGACAATGGACCGGCATATTTCGGTCGTCGCCAATTCCGGCCGCAGTTGCGGCGCAATGGGGCGCTCTTTAGTATCGTCACTCAGCAGTCAGGGAACCCGCATGCGCCGATCAGCCTCTCTTTCCTGCATTCAAGCCGGTGCCGTGGCGCTGGCGCTGATGGGTCTCGGCGGCGCGGCGAAGGCCGCGGCCCCCGTGCCGTTCATGGCGCATCAGGCGCTGTATGAATTGAAGCTGCTGAAGTCGCGCGGCAATGCCAGCGTCAATTCCGCCAGCGGGCGCATTCTGTATAATTTCACCGGCAGCGCCTGCGAGGGCTACACCTCGGATTTCCGCCAGGTCTCGGAGCTGGAAACCGGCGAGGGCAAGAACACGCTGAGCGATTTGCGCTCGACGAGCTGGGAAGACGGCGCCGGCAAGAGCTATCGTTTCAAGATCGACACTCGCATGAACGACGGCGACCCCAGCGTGATCGACGGCATCGCCGAGCGCGAGGGCGATCACGTCACCGTCAAGCTCAAGCAGCCGGTGGTGAAGACCCTCACGCTCGATGGCTCGACCGTGTTTCCGACCGAGCAGATCCACCGCATTATCGCCGCGGCGCGCGACGGCAAGTCGCTGCTTGAGCTCAAGGTCTATGACGGCTCCGACACCGGCGAGAAGGTCTACAACACGCTGACGGTGATCGGGGCCGCGATCCCCGGCGACCGCGCCGGTGCCGAGCCCGATGCCTCGACCACGTCCGACGCGATGAAGCCGCTGACCCGCTGGCCGGTGACGGTGAGCTATTATGACGAAACCGCCAAGCCGAACAGCGGCGAGCAGACGCCGGTCTATGCGATGTCGTTCGAGCTGTACGAAAATGGCGTGTCGCGCTCGCTGGTGCTGGACTACAATGATTTCGTGATCGGCGGCACCATGGGCAAGTTCAACGTGAAGGACAGCAAGCCCTGCAAGTGATGAGCGTAGCCCGGATGACAATCCGGGGCCGGGCCATCCACTATTGATGCTGTTCCCGGATTGCGTCGCCTCGCCGCCATGCGGCGCGTCGACTTCATCCGGGCTACAAGTTACGAACTCTTTACCGGCCCCTCATAGGCAATGCCGCGGATCACCGCCGCGTCGCCGAACTTCTTGCGCAACCCGTCCATCGCGCGCTCGGCATCGGCGGAGCGGCGGTCGATCATGTCGGTGTCGCCGGCCTGCGAGCCCGGCTGCAGCGCGCTGACGCCGGTGCCGATCAGGCGGAAGGCGGTGCCGTCGATCTCCTTCGCAAGCATCTCGCGCGAGATCGCAAAGATCTTCGCCGCGAGCTGGGTGGGGGAATGGATCGATTGCGAGCGGGTGCGCTGGCGGAAATCCGCGGTCTTCAGTTTCAGGGTCACCGTGGTGCCGGCCACTTCCCCGCTCTTCAGTCGCGACGATACCTTCTCCGACAGCCGCCACAGGATCTTCTCCAGTGTGGCGAAGTCGCGGATGTCCTCATTGAAGGTGGTCTCATTGGAGATCGTCTTGGCGTTACGATCGGCCACAACCTTGCGGTCGTCGATGCCGCGCGCCAGCCGCCATAGCCGGCGGCCTTCGCCGCCGAACTGCTTCATCAATTCAAGCTCGTCGGCCTTCTGCAGGTCGCCGATCTTGCGGAAGCCACGCTGCGAGAGCCGTTCGGCGGTGGCGGGGCCGACGCCGAAGATGAAGCCGACCGGGCGGTCGGCCAGCATCGCGCAGGCATCCGCCTGGTCGAGCACGGCGAAGCCGCGCGGCTTGTCGAGATCGCTAGCGATCTTGGCCAAAAACTTGTTCACCGACAGGCCCACCGAAACCGTGATGCCGATGTTGCGCTCGATCTCTGCGGCAAACTTCGCCAGCACCTTGGCCGGGATCATGCCGTGGACGCGTTGCGTGCCGGCGAGATCGAGGAAGGCCTCGTCGATCGACAGCGGCTCGACCAACGGCGTCAGCGCCTGCATCGCATGGCGCACCTCGCGGCCAACGCGGACGTACTTGGCCATGTCGGGTTTGACCACCGCGGCTGCGGGGCACAGTTCCAGCGCCTTGAACATCGGCATTGCCGAGCGGATACCATAGGTGCGGGCGATATAGCAGGCGGCCGACACCACGCCGCGCTTGCCGCCGCCGATGATGACCGGGCGGTCGGCCAGTTCCGGATTGTCGCGCTTCTCCACCGTGGCGTAGAAGGCGTCGCAATCGATATGGGCCATCGTCAAAGCGGGCAGGGCATGGTGGCGCACCAGCCGCGGCGAGCCGCAGGCGGTGCAGCGCCTCGCGGCGATATTCTGGTCGGCAAGGCAATCCCGGCAGAAGCAGCGCGGTCCGCTCGTTTCTGTCGGGGCGGGAATCACGGGATGTCGCGCTCGAGCCTGGGATCGCCGAGTGCCTGCCGGGCGGCTGCAATGGTCGTCGGATGCAACTGGGACGAGGCCGAAAACGCCTGCACCGTCTCGTCGTCGCGCAGCACGAAATCCAGCACGCTGACGAGAAACTGCGGGTCCTTGGCGGCGGAGCGCAGCGTCTCCGGGCCGATTCCGCTCTCGGACAGGAACAAACCCAGCCGCTCAGGCTCGCCGGCCACGAAGGATAGCGCCTGAATGGCAACGATTTCAGCGACTTGTCCCGGGTGCTGGGAGCGCTTTTTTAGCATGGCTGTTTGCCTTTCCGTAACTAATCGTCTCTAGTTTACCATCATGCCCGAGTCACCGGGGCGTTGCCAGCAACTGGCCGATGCCGACGGACAACGGGCGCTCCGGCAGGGGTGGTCGGGGACACTCCGGGCCGCAACTGAGTTCCCCTTGCAGGTTGTATCGCGCGTGCGGCAGAGCAATGTCGTTCGGCGCACATCGAGAACGTTATCGTTCAGGATTGGAGGGCGGGATGGCTAAAACCGTCCTGATCGTGGAAGATAATGAGCTCAATATGAAGCTCTTCCGCGATCTGCTTGAAGCGCATGGCTATCTGACCATCGGTACCAGCAATGGTTACGAGGCGCTCGAGATCGTTCGCAAGCAACGTCCCGATCTCGTGTTGATGGACATCCAGTTGCCGCAGGTGTCCGGCCTCGAAGTGACACGCTGGATCAAGGACGATCCGGGGCTGCGCATGATACCGATCGTCGCCGTCACCGCCTTCGCCATGAAGGGCGATGAAGAGCGCATCCGCGAGGGCGGCTGCGAAGCCTATTTATCCAAGCCTATTTCAGTCGGCAAATTTATCGAGACCGTTCGTCGGTTTATCGGTTAGGGGGTCTCGATGTCCGCGCGTATCCTGGTCGTCGACGACATCCCCGCCAACGTCAAGCTGCTCGAAGCCCGTCTCTCGGCCGAATATTTCGACGTTACCACCGCATCGTCGGGCGCCCAGGCGCTGGAGATCTGCGCGCGCTCCGAATGCGATCTGATCCTGCTCGATGTGATGATGCCGGACATGGACGGCTTCGAGGTCTGCCGCAGGCTGAAGGCCAATCCGAAGACGCATTTCATTCCGGTGGTGATGGTCACCGCGCTGGACAGTCCGGCCGATCGCGTGCGCGGCCTCGAGGCCGGCGCCGATGATTTCCTGACCAAGCCGGTGGCGGACGCCGTGCTGATTGCGCGGGTCCGTTCGCTGACGCGGTTGAAGATGATGACCGACGAGTTGCGGATGCGCGCCATCACCTCGCTGGAGATTGGCGTGCAGGCGCCGGAGCGCTCGGCGGTGGCCGATCCGGGCATGGGCGGGCGCATTCTGCTGGTCGATGACCGGCCGTCGTCCTATGAGCGGCTGGCGCCGATCCTGAGCGCCGAGCACCATGTCGATGTCGAACCCAATCCTGCGGACGCCCTGTTTCATGCAGCGGAAGGTAATTACGACCTGCTGATCGTTTCGCTCGGCCTGGAGAGTTTCGACGGCTTGCGGCTGTGCAGCCAGGCGCGTTCGCTGGAGCGCACGCGGCAGGTGCCGATCCTGGCGATCGCGGATGCCGACAATGATGCGCGGATGCTGCGTGGCCTCGAAATCGGCGTCAACGACTACCTGTTGCGCCCGGTCGACAAGAACGAGCTGCTGGCGCGCGCACGGACGCAAGTCAGGCGTCGCCGCTACACCGACCATCTGCGCGACAATGTGCAGAACTCGATCGAGATGGCGATCACCGACGGTCTCACCGGGCTGCATAATCGCCGCTACATGGAGAGCCATCTCGAAACGCTGGCGGAGCAGGCCGCAAACCGCGGCAAGCCGCTGGCGGTGCTGATGCTCGACATCGACTTCTTCAAGTCGATCAACGACAACCACGGCCATGATTGCGGCGACGACGTGCTGCGGGAATTCGCCGTGCGGATCCGCAAGTCGATCCGCGGCATCGATCTGGCGTGCCGCTACGGCGGCGAGGAATTCATCATCGTGATGCCGGAGACCGACCTCAAGGTCGCCGGCATGGTCGCCGAACGTCTGCGCCGCGCCATTGCCGGCGAGCCCTTCGCGATCGACAAGGGCAACAAGCACATCGAGGTGACGATCTCGATCGGTCTGTCGACGCTGGAAATCAAGGGCGAGCCGGTCGCCGACGTCCTCAAGCGCGCCGACGTGGCTTTGTATCGCGCCAAGCATGACGGTCGTAACCGGGTGGTCTCGGCGGCGGCTTGAGTTTCCTTTTCTTACCCTCCCCTGGAGGGGGAGGGTCGAATAGATCGCACGGAGTGCGATCTATTCGGGGTGGGGTGAGTAGCGAAACGACGGAGCTTCGCCATTCACCCCACCCCGTCTCGCATCGCGCTGCGCGCGACTGCTCGCCGACCCTCCCCCTCCAGGGGAGGGTAAGAAGACGGCGCAGCCGTCTGAACTTCCCACAACGAAAAACGGAGCCTTTCGGCTCCGTTCGATCGTCAGCAGCTGAAAACATCGCTTACTTGATCTTGGATTCCTTGAACTCGACGTGCTTGCGCGCGACGGGGTCGTACTTCTTCTTGACCATCTTGTCGGTCATGGTGCGCGAGTTCTTCTTCGCAGTGTAATAAAAGCCGGTGTCCGCGGTGGAAACGAGCTTGATCTTGATGGTGACCGCCTTGGCCATGTGAAAACCTCTGATGTCAGGAATCGGTGACAGCCAGAGCACTGGCCGCGTTGCGCGCAACCTAGCCTCGAATGCCCCAAAGTCAAGGTTGGCGGTCCGGAAAAGCGCCCATCCGGCGTCTCAGGCGGGAAAGAAGCGGTTTTTCGGTCGGGGCAGGCCCGGATTGTCCCGTAGCGTGGCACCTTCCTCTTCGGCGCGGAAGATTCCGCGTCGTCGCAGTTCCGGCACCACTCGATCGACGAAGGCATCCAGGCCCTCCGGCAGAAACGGGAACAGGATGCGGAAACCGTCGCAGGCCTCCGTCACCAGCCATTCTTCCATCTGGTCGCCAATGGTCTGCAGCATGCCGACGAAGGTTGCGCCGTAGCCGCCTCGCCCTGCGCGAGCAGGCGCGCCGCAAGGTCGATGACGTGCGGACGGCGCTCTCGCTGGTATTGGTTGGCGGGATCCCGGGCAGGGGGCAGGAAAAAATCCTACATGCCGATTGCGACATCGTCGAACGCGCGCGGCGCAACTGACGTTTCGCCCTTCCAACTTCCTGATGCTGATACCGAAAGATTGCGACGCCAGCGGCCGGAAGAATCCGGCGCTCACGCGGGAAGAAGATTGTTGCGGTTCAAGCAAGGCAAGGTGGACTGCCGCGACGGCGGCGGACAACGGGAGATCAGGCGTCGCTCGGTCCTGCAGCGGTCAGAACATCGTGGTGCGCGATTCGCTCGCCATCAGCTCTTCGTTTTCCGCAAGCTGGATCCACGATACCGCCAGGTCGAGCATCGCGCGGACCTTTTCGTGGTCGTCCTCCACGCTGGCGCGCTGGCCGAGCGCGGATGCTTTCTGGCGGTATCGGAGCGAATCCGGCGTGAAGGTCGAAACATCGACGACGTCTTCGAACGAATGCATTTGCCCCATTGTCGTTAGCTCCTCGCCTCCAGAGGTGTGTAAGTGGCAGCGGCAAACGATTGGGTTAAAATAACTGTGAAAATAGATCGCAGTTCAATATTAGCACTCAGCCTTCGCCGGGTAGCATATCAAGCTGCATCTTGCCACTATACCAATGGAAAAACGGCAGAGGCGCATGATGGTTCAATGGACCAGTACTTAGCCGCTTCTGCAATTGATTCAGAACATTTTTTGTCATCGCGTGGGCATCGGCCAGATGTTCGGAGCCGAGTTCGACCCATAGCAACTCTACCAGTTCCGCGTCGGCGTGTATGACGCCTTCGATACGATGTGCGATAGCGGACACATCAGCGGTAAAGAAGCGTGTATCGAACCGCTTGATCCGGCCGGGCGGCGTGATGGCGCGCGCGATCAGAAACAGTCCGGACGGATCGGGCAGCAGGCCGGCATCGTTGAACGCCGACCATGCGCCAGACAGTTTTTTGGGCTGGCCTTCGACCTTGCGGCCGAGACAGAGCCCGGTTTCCTCGCAAGCTTCCCGGATAGCGGCGACGGCCAGAGAACGCGCGCGCGAAGGGGCGGTCTTCGGACTACCCTTGGCGAGATTGGCTTCGAGCTCGGGCGGGAGGGGGGCTGCGATCGGGATCTTGCTGTCGGTCTTGTCGACACTGCCACCAGGAAAGACGTACTTGCCGGGCATGAACACGACATTGGCGTGACGCTTGCCGACCAGCACTTTCGGGATTGTTCCGGACCGGTCGACCAGCATCAACGTCGCGGCGTCTCGCGGACGCTTGTAGGGATGGTGATCTGCTTCCTTGCCGAGCTGTACGTCGCTCATGCCGCCCTCGTTTTTGATTTTCTTGATTGATGTCTAAACAGGACGGCCAGCGTATCAGTCGTGGTCGCCGTCGCCAAATCCGTGCATGCGGAACGCCCATTGCAGGCCGACCACCGCGCCCTTGACGGGTTGCAACAAAGCAAGCGACGCGATCAGCGTGAATGGCAGGTAGATGGATAGTTGCAGCCAGATCGCCGGCGAATAGTCGGTCTCGATCCACAGGATCACCGGTACCAAGAGGTGGCCGACGATCACGATGACGAGATAGGCCGGCAGGTCGTCGGCGCGGTGCGCGGAAAAATCCTGCGCGCAGACCGAGCAGTGATCGTCGACTTTCAGGAAGGCGCGAAACAGTTTGCCTTCGCCGCAGTTCGGGCAGCGGCCGATCAAGCCGCGCTTCATTGCGGTCCACACGTTGCGCTTGGCACTGGGGTCCAGCGCGGAGGTCCAGGTTTTTTCTGGCAAGGTTTTTGTCGGTGAATCGTTCATGACGACTTCCTCTTCTTCGTGGGCTTGCCGGCATTTGCTGGGCCGGTGGTGCTGGCACCCCCATTGCCGGCTTCGGCCTTGGCCTTCAATCGGGCATTTCGTCCAAGCTTGATCTTCTTCGGCGGCTTGGCCGGCTTGGATGAGGGGCCCTTCGAAGTTCCCTTTGTCGACTTGCCGCCCGGAGCCCGGCCAATACCGGCTGACCGATCTCCTTCGGACCCGCGGCGGGGGCCTTTGCGCTCAACGCGGCCTTCCGAAAGTAGTTCAAATCGCAAAGCGCCGGCCACCGGCGCCGCTTCCACCAGGCGGACATCGACGACGTCCCCGAGCCGGTGCATAGCGCCGCTGCGCGTGCCGACCAGCGCGTGGCGCGCCTCGTCATAGTTAAAATATTCGGTGCTGAGCGTGCGGATCGGGATCAGGCCGTCGGCGCCGGTATCGGAGAGCTTCACGAACAGCCCGGCGCGGGTGACGCCGGAGATGCGGCCCTGGAAGGTCGCGCCGATACGGTCGGCGAGGAAGTGCGCGATCAGTCGGTCCGAGGTTTCGCGCTCGGCCTTCATGGCGCGGCGTTCGGTGACGGAAATCTGCGCGGCGACTTCCGCCAGCGTCTCCGGCGTCTCGGTGTCCGGCAATTCGCCTTCGCCGAGGCCGAGGCCGCGGATCAGCGCGCGATGCACGATAAGATCTGCGTATCGCCTGATAGGAGAAGTGAAATGAGCGTAGCGGCGCAGGTTGAGGCCGAAGTGTCCGTAGTTGTCGGAGGAGTATTCGGCCTGCGCCTGCGAGCGCAGCACGACTTCGTTCACCAGCGGTTCGGAATCGTGGCCCTTGACCTTGGCCAGCACGCCGTTGAACAGCGACGGCCGCAGCGCACCCTGCTTGGCGAACGGCAGGTCGAGCGTCTTGAGGAATTCCTGCAGGTTGTGAACCTTCTCCTGCGAGGGCTCGTCATGCACGCGGTAGATCAGCGGCAGCGCTTTCTTTTCCAGCATCTCGGCCGCAGCGACGTTGGCCAGGATCATGAACTCTTCGATGAGTTTATGCGCGTCCATGCGTTCCGGCACGATAACGCGATCGACGGTACCGTCGGGCTTCAAGAGGATCTTGCGTTCGGGGATGTCGAGGTCGAGCGGATCGCGTTCGTCGCGCGCCAGTTTTACCACGGCGTAAGCGGCGTACAGCGGCTTCAGGATCTGCTCGAGAATGGGGCCGGTGGTGTCGTCGGGATGGCCGTCGATCGCCGCCTGCGCCTGCGCGTAGCTCAGCTTGGCGGCCGAGCGCATCAGGATGCGGTGGAAGGTATGCGAGCGTTTGCGGCCATCAGGGCCGATCACCATGCGCACCGCGAGCGCGCCGCGCGCTTCGCCGGGCACCAGCGAACACAGGTTGTTGGAGATCCGCTCCGGCAGCATCGGCACGACGCGGTCGGGGAAATAAACCGAGTTGCCGCGCGTCAGCGCGTCGCGGTCGAGCGCCGAACCCGGCCGCACGTAGAACGCGACATCGGCGATCGCCACGGTGACGATCCAGCCACCGTCGTGGTCGGGATCGGGCTCGGCATAGACCGCGTCGTCATGGTCCTTGGCGTCCGGCGGATCGATCGTGATCAGCGGCACGGCGCGCCAGTCCTCACGGCCGGAAAGTGTAGCAGGCTCGGCCGCTTCGGACTCGGTGATCGCGGCGGCGGAGAATTCTTGCGGGATTTCGTGGCTGTGGATCGCAATCAGGCTGACGGCCTTTTCGGTCGATAGCGAGCCGAGCCGCTCCTTCACCTTGCCGGAGGCCAGGCCATAGCCGCGGGTATGGATCAGGTCGACGCTGACCAGGTCGCCGTCTTCGGCGCCGTTGCGGTCGCGCTCGGCAATGTTGAGCTCGCCGCGGCCGGCCTGCTTCTTGTCGACCGGGATCAGCCGGCCGCCGCCGCCCGGCAGCTCGCGGAAAATGCCGAGCAAGCGTGCCTTGGCCTTGTCGACGACCTTGATGACCCGGCCGCGATAGGCGGTGGCGTCGCCTTCCGCCTCGATCTGCTCGATGCGCAGCATGGCGCGATCGCCGACGCCGGCCGCGGTGCCGGGCAGGGGACGGCGCGGGGTGTGGATGCGGATCTTTGGCGTCGCGCCCTGGGTGGCCTCGTCCCACTCGGTCGGCGTCGCCAGCAACTCGCCGTCGCGGTCTCGCGTGACAATATCGACCAGCATGGTCGGCGGCAGCACCGCCGCCTCGTGCACCCGTCGTCCCTGCTTGGCAATCACGCCTTGCTCGGCGAGCTCGCGCAGAATCTGTTTCAGCTCGATGCGGGCGGCATTCTTCAGGCCGAATTCCCGCGCGATCTCGCGGGTGCCGATCTTGCCGGGGTTGGTACGAACGAACGCGACGATCGCATCCCGGGTTGGAAAGCCGTTATCCCGTTTCTTGCTCACAATTATCCGTTCTTGCTGGCGCTTTTCTTCGCAGCAGGTTTTGCGACCTTCTTGGCCGGCGAGGTTTTCGCCGTCACCGGCGCGCGCGCCGGACTGGCGGCCGCGCTTTCGGCCTTCGGCTTGGCAGCCGCTTTCTTGGCAACGGCCTTCTTGGCCGTGGCCTTCTTCTTCGGTGCCGCCTTCTTGGCAGGCTTGGCATCCGCGTCGTCAGATTTTGCCGCGGCCTTCTTGGCCGGTGCTTTCTTGGCGACGGCCTTCTTGGCGGCGCGCTTCGGCTTCTTGCCGCCGCCCTTGGCGGCGCGCTCGTCGATCAGCGCGATGGCTTCTTCCAGCGTGATGGTCTCCTGCGTCTTGTCGCTGGGGATCGTCGCGTTGACGCCGCCGGCGGTGACATAGGCGCCGTAGCGCCCGCCCTTGACGGCCACGCCGCCGAGCGTCGGATGCTCGCCGAGCGGCTTGCCGGGATCGGCGCCGAACTTGCGACCGCTCGGACCCTTCAGGATCTTCTCGGCAATCAGCGTCACGGCGCGGTTGAGCCCGATGTCGAACACTTCGTCGCCGGCTTCCAGGCTGGCATAGGTTTTTTCATGGCGCACGAACGGCCCGAAGCGGCCGAGGCCTGCGGTGATCGGCTCGCCGGTCTCCGGGTGCTTGCCGACTTCACGCGGCAGTGACAGCAGTTTCAGCGCGAGATCGAGTTCGACATCGCTTGGCGACGTATCCTTCGGAATCCCGGCGCGCTTCGGCTTCTCGCCCTCGGCGTAGTCCTTGACGTCGCCGAGCTGGATATAGGGTCCGAACCGGCCGGCCTTCACGGCGACGTCGCGATCGGTCAGCGGGTCCTTGCCGAGAATACGGTCGGCCGTCGCGCCGGAATCCGCCGCGAGCGGGCGGGTGTAGCGGCACTCCGGGTAATTCGAGCAGCCGACGAAGGCGCCGAACTTGCCGGCCTTGAGATTCAATTTGCCGGTGCCGCAGGTCGGGCACTGGCGCGGATCGCCGCCGTCTTCGCGCGGCGCATAGATGTGCGGCCCGAGCATGTCGTCGAGCGCGTCCAGCACCTGGGTGACGCGCAGGTCCTTGATCTCGTTGACCGCGCCGATGAAGTCGGTCCAGAAGTCGCGCAGCACCTCTTGCCAGGAGATCTCGTTGTTGGAGATGCGGTCGAGGTTCTCTTCCAGCGCCGCCGTGAAGTCGTACTCCACGTAGCGCGCGAAGAAGTTCTCCAGGAAGGCGACGACGACGCGGCCCTTGTCCTCGCCGTAGAGGCGCTTCTTCTCGAGCCGGACGTAGCCGCGGTCCTTCAGTACCTGCAGGATCGACGCATAGGTCGAGGGCCGGCCGATCGAAAGCTCTTCCATCCGCTTCACCAGGGACGCTTCCGAGAAGCGCGGTGGCGGTTCGGTGAAGTGCTGGGTTACGGCGAGATTCTCTTTCTTCAGCGTCTCGCCTTCGCTCATGGCGGGCAGGCGGCGCGAATCCTCGTCGTCGGTGTCGTCGTCCTTACCTTCCTGGTAGACCGCGAGAAAGCCGTCGAACTTCACCACCTGGCCGGTGGCGCGCAATTCCAGCACGCGGGCGCCGGCCTTGGCGGAGATGTCCACCGTGGTGCGCTCCATCTCGGCGGATTCCATCTGGCTGGCGATGGTGCGGACCCAGATCAGCTCATAGAGCCGCGACTGGTCGTTATCGAGACGGCCGCGCAACGAGGCGGGGCGGCGCGACAGATCTGTCGGGCGGATCGCTTCATGCGCCTCCTGGGCGTTCTTGGCCTTGGTCGAGTATTGCCGCGCGACGTCGGGAACGTATTTCTTACCGTAGTCTTCGCCGATCACTTCGCGGGCCTGGATGATCGCCGAGCCGTCGATCTGCACGCCGTCGGTTCGCATATAGGTGATGAGACCGGTGGTCTCGCCGCCGATGTCGATGCCTTCATAGAGCCGCTGCGCGATCCGCATGGTGTGCGCCGGCGCGAAGCCGAGCTTGCGGCTGGCTTCCTGCTGCAGCGTCGAGGTCGTGAACGGCGCCTGCGGATTGCGGCGTGCGGGCTTGGCTTCGACGGTGGTCACTTCGAATTTGGCGGCGTCGATCGCCTTGCGGAAATCCTCGGCTTCCTCGCCGGTGCCGATGTCGAGCCGCTGGATCTTCTTGCCGTCGGCGCCGATCAGGCGCGCTTCAAAGCTCTCGCCGCGCGGCGTCGCCAGCGTGGTGACCAGCGACCAGTATTCGCGGGGCACGAACTTTTCGATTTCGAGTTCGCGGTCGCATACCAGCCGCAGCGCGACCGACTGCACGCGGCCGGCGGAGCGTGCGCCGGGCAGTTTCCGCCACAGCACCGGAGACAGCGTGAAGCCGACCAGATAGTCCAGCGCGCGGCGCGCCATGTAGGCGTCGACCAGCGCGCCATCGATCTGGCGCGGGTTCTTCATCGCTTCCGTCACCGCCTGCTTGGTGATGGCGTTGAACACGACGCGCTCGATCTTGTGGTCCTTGATCGCACGCTTCTCTTTCAGCACTTCGAGCACGTGCCAGGAGATTGCCTCGCCTTCGCGGTCCGGGTCGGTCGCGAGGATCAGTTTGTCGGCGCCCTTGAGCGCCTTGGCGATGTCATTAAGGCGGCCGGCAGCCTTGGGATCGACCTCCCAGATCATCTGGAAATTGGCATCCGGATCGACCGATCCGTTCTTGGCAGGAAGGTCGCGCACATGGCCGAACGACGCCAGCACCTCGTAGTCAGGCCCGAGATACTTGTTGATCGTCTTGGCTTTGGAGGGCGACTCGACAATGACGATATTCATGTCATTCCAATAGCTTAAGGGAGAAAGACGGGCCGGGATCGCGAGAGTCGCGGCGGCCGTTTCGCGGCGAACATGGGTGTGAAGGGGGTCTGTGTCAAATTTTGTGTTGGAACTCGGGCGCAGCAATGCAACCGAACCTATCTCAAAAGTTGTTATATGCATCCAATGGTTGCATTTTCGACAGGAGTTGGATTAGGCTTTTCATCGGCCGTTCGCGACCGCTCGGGAAGGACATGCAATGCCGTCACCATCCGGAAACGATGCTTCGCACCGCCGCGGGCCGTCCGGGGACGGTGGCCCGGAGGAGGCAGCGCTCTATATAAAGAGTACCATCGTGGATCTGTCGCAGATGGCGCGGCGACACGGCCACGACATGCTCGGCTATCTGCTCGACATGGCGGTGATGGAAGCCGACGAGGTCGCGCGGGATCGCTTCAAAGGGTAGCGAGGTTCAGATCATCGACACCAGCCCGCCGCCGTGGCGCTCCAGCCTGCCGGCCAGTTCAAGCTCCAGCAGCACGGTCCGCACGATCGCGGGCGAGGCGCTGCTGAGCCGGATCAGGTCGTCGATGCCGACCGGGCTTGGGCCGAGCAGGGCGACGATCCGCGCGCGGTCGCTATGGTCGGGCTCGTCGAACGACGCGATCTCTTCCGGCTCGCGGCCGGGCAGTTCGACCGGGCGATCCATGATCGGTGTGACCGCGTTGATGACATCCGCGGCCTCGGTGACCAGGGCGGCGCCCTGCTTGATCAGGTCATTGGTGCCGGCGGCGCGCGGGTCGAGCGGCGAGCCCGGCACGGCGAACACCTCGCGACCCTGTTCGGCAGCGATCCGGGCGGTGATCAGCGATCCCGACCGGTGCGCCGCCTCGATCACCACGACGCCGAGCGAGACCCCGGAGATTAGCCGGTTGCGGCGCGGAAAATCCCGCGCCCGCGGCACATGGCCCATCGGCATTTCCGAGATCGCGCCGCCCTTTTCGAGCAGCGCATAGAGCAGGTCCTCGTGCTCCGGCGGATAGATCCTGTCGTGGCCGCCGGCCAGCACCGCCAGCGTGCCGGAGCGGAGGCTGGCGCGGTGCGCCGCCTGGTCGATGCCGCGGGCGAGGCCGGAGGCAATGACGAAGCCGGCGTCGCCGAGATCATGCGCGAGCCTTTCGGCGAATTTCAGCCCGGCGCCGGAGGCGTTGCGCGAGCCGACGATGGCGATCATCGGCCGCATCGCGGCTTCAAGGCGACCGCGCACGCCGAGTAACGGCGGCGCGTCGTCTATCCCGGCCAACCGCGGCGGATAGCCGGCCTCGCCGGGCGCCAACAGCGAAACGCCGAATTTTCGCGAAGCGGCCAGCTCTCGCTTGGCATCGTCCTCGCCAAAAATCCGGCCGGGCCGGGCGGCACCGCCGCGCCGTGCCAGATCGGGCAGACGCTCAAGCGCCGCACGCGCGCTGCCGAAATGATTGACCAGCGACCGGAAGGTGCGCGGCCCGACATTGTCACTGCGGATCAACCGCAACCAGTCGATCCGCTGGGCGTCGGAGAGATGAATGGTGGTGGGTTGGTTGTTGTCCACGCGGCCCCCTGCGGGACAGCATCGCGCAACTTAAAAGTGCGCGCAACCATTTCGGCTCGCCATGGCGAGGGGTTTCACGGCTTCGACGGCAGGCTTCTTTACGGCTCGCCGGCCGAAGTCGTCTCGAAAAGTCCGGTCGGAAAACCGTCGAGACTGACCTGGTTCTTCTCCCGCCAATAGGCTTCGATCCCGTCGACGCCCTTGGCCCTGGCCCAGGCATCCATCTGGGTGCGTTCCTCCTGGTATTCGAACAGCGGCACGCCGTAGCCGCAGGAGGTCTGCACCAGATCGAAATCGAGGCGGACCATCTGGCGGGCACCAAGCGGCACATCACCCTTGAACTGTTCCTGCAAAAGGCTGCCGAATTCATCGCTGTCGCGGTGAATGACGCGCCCCTTGCCAAACAGCCGCATGATCAGCGGCGGGCCGGCGACGGCGCAGAACATGATCGTCAGGCGGTCGCTGATCCGTAGATGGGCGGCGGTTTCGTTGCCGCTGCCGCTGCGGTCGAGATACATCGCGGCATTGTCGCCCAGAACCCGGAACATGTCGGTGCTGCGAGGCGACATGTTGACATGTCCGGTCGGCGCCGCCGACGCGGTGAAGAACATGTGTTGGGCCGCAATGAAGCGATGGTGATGCGGTTCGAGAGTCGGAAAAAATTTGGCCATGACCGATCATAGGAACAGCTCCGCGAGCTGCCAAGATCGGCATTGCAAAGAGTTTGTGACAGGCTCGGCGTAGAATTACGGACCAGGCTTGCGGACCGCCACGGCGGCTTCGTTGCGACGCAGGAAGGGGAGTGTGAACGGCGCGTCGTAGTTCAGCGCATAGGTGTCCCCGACGGGCCGCCATTGCGAGGTTTTCAGGAGCTCAAGCAACTCCGCCTGCCGCTCGGCGAAATCGCGGCCCGAGCCGGAGAACCGCAAGGCGGCGATGGTTTCGGCCGGCACGGTTATGATCTGTACCCGCTGATCGGCCGGCGCCGGCGCGGTCTGCAGCGTGTAGATCGCCGGAAGAAAGAACTGCATCTGCACGGCGCCACTGGTTTCCGCGGCCTGTACCGGCGTCGTCATGGCAAGTCGGCTGGGCCGCACGTCGACCGGCGTGGTCATGGCAATCCGGTCTGCCGCTCCGCCGGCGCCTGCGTTTGCACCGGCAATATAGTTGAACAACAATTGAAACGCTTCGCTGCGCCCGGCATTGCCGGGCCTGGCGACCACCGCTTGCGCCGTCAGGCGCGGACCGTAGCTGCGGATTTCGACGCGGTCGCCGATCCGCTCGATCACCTCAAAGCGCGGCTCCTCGTACAGCCGGATGCCGAACACGCCGAGCGCGGACTCGATCGCCAAGGTCGCGTAATAGCTGAAGGCCTGCCACATACTGCAATCTCCACCGCGCGACATGCGCGATCGTGCCTCGGCGCTTGTTGATTCAAGGTGGGAGCGGGGTCGACGATGGTCAAGCGGCTTCGCCTGGTGCGGTCGCGCGGCTAGGTCTTCGCGCCGATCTTGCCTTCGGTGCCGGCCTGCAGCCGCTTGATGTTTTCGCGGTGCATGAACCAGAGCAGGGCGGTCAAAATCGTCGTCAGCACGGCGAGTTGAGGTGCCTTGGCCCACCACAGGAAGATCGGCGTGATGACGCTGGCGGTGAGGGCCGCGAAGGACGAGTAGCGCGAGGCGAAGGCGGAGGCGAGCCACGCCATGCAGAAGATCAGCGCGGCCGGCCAGAACAGGCCGAGCATGATGCCGATATAGACCGCCACGCCCTTGCCGCCCTTGAAGCCGAGCCAGACCGGGAAGAGGTGGCCGAGGAACGCGAACAGCCCGGCGACCATCGCCGCGTCCGGGCCGCCGACATTGCCGGCGATGATCACCGCTACGGTGCCCTTCAATGCATCGAGCAGCAGCGTCGCCGCGGCCAGCCCCTTGCGGCCGGTGCGCAGCACATTGGTGGCGCCGATATTGCCGGAGCCGATGGTGCGGATGTCCTGCGTGCCGGCAAGCTTGGTCAGCACGAGCCCGAACGGGATCGAGCCGAGGAAATAGCCAAGCGCTGCGGCAAAAACATAAACGACAATCATTGCGACCTACACATGTTCATACACCGTGCGTCCGCCGACAATCGTACGCGCGACGCGACCGGTAAAGCGGGCCTCGTCGAACGGCGTGTTCTTGCTGTGCGACTTCAGGTCGGCGGGATCCAGCACCCACGGCACGTCGGCGTCAATCACAATGACGTCGGCAACGGCGCCGGGGCGCAGCGTGCCGCCGGGCAGTCCGAGCAGTTCGGCCGGCCGCGTCGACATCGCCCGGATCAGCGTGGTGAAATCCAGTTCGCCGCTGTGGATCAGCCGCAGCCCGGCCGACAGCATGGTCTCGAGTCCGATCGCGCCGGGGGCTGCTTCGGCGAACGGCAGCCGCTTGGTCTCGACGTCCTGCGGATTGTGGTCGGACATGATGACGTCGATCAGGCCGGAGGCGACCGCGGCGACCAGCGCCTGGCGGTCGTCCTCGGTGCGCAGGGGCGGCGACAGTTTGAGGTAGGAGCGATACGGCCCGATATCGATCTCGTTCAGCGTGAGATGGTTGATCGAGGCCGAGGCGCTGACGCGCAGGCCAGCGTCGCGGGCGCGCTGCAGCACCTCGATGGATTCGATGCAGGTGAGGGACGCCGCATGATAGCGGCCACCGGTCAGCGCGACCAGCCGCATGTCCCTCTCCAGCATCATCGCTTCGGCCGCGTTGGGAATGCCGATCAGGCCGAGCCGCGAGGCACGCTCACCCTCGTTCATCACGCCTTCGCCGACCAGATCGGGATCCTCGGTGTGATGCACGATCAGCGCATCGAAGTCGCGCGCGTAAGTGAGTGCGCGGCGCATCAGCTGCGCATTGGTGATGCTCTTGTCGCCATCGGTGAAGGCGACGGCGCCGGCGGCCTTCAACAGGCCGATCTCGGTCATTTCTTTTCCGGCCATGCCCTTGGTCAGCGCGGCCATCGGATGGATGTTGACGATCGCGGTGTCGCGGGCGCGGCGCAGCACGAAGTCGACCGTCGCGGAATTATCGATCACCGGCGAGGTATCGGGCTGACAGATGATGGTGGTGATGCCGCCGGCGGCGGCGGCGCGGCTGGCGGAGGCGAAGGTCTCGCGGTGGCTGGCGCCGGGCTCGCCGACGAAGGCGCGCATGTCGACCAGGCCGGGCGCCACGATCATGCCGGCACAATTGACGATGTCGGTGCCCTCCGGCACGCCGGCTGCGCCGATGCCGCGGCGGGCATCGCGGATCACGCCATCGGCGATCAGCACGTCGCCGATACCGTCCATCTTGCGCGACGGATCGATCAGGCGGGCATTGGCGAGCAGGATAGGGCGGCGGTCGGTCAGCATGATGTCACGCATTCGGGAGGTTGCGCGCGAGCGCTTCAAGCACGGCCATGCGGACGGCGACGCCCATCTCGACCTGCTCGCGGATCAGCGACTGCGCGCCGTCGGCGACGATGGAGTCGATCTCGACGCCGCGGTTCATCGGGCCGGGATGCATCACCAGCGCATCCGGCTTGGCATAGGCCAGCTTCTTCTGGTCGAGGCCGTAATACTGGAAGTACTCGGCGGTGGAGGGCACGAACGAACCGTTCATGCGCTCGCGCTGCAGCCGCAGCATCATCACGATGTCGGCGCCTTCCAGCCCTTCGCGCATGTCGCGAAACACCTCGACGCCCATGCGCTCGATGCCCGGCGGCAGCAACGTAGAGGGCGCCACCACGCGGACGCGGGCACCCATCCGGTTCAGCAGCAGGATGTCGGAGCGGGCGACGCGCGAATGCAGCACGTCGCCGCAGATCGCGACGATCAAGCCCTCGATGCGGCCCTTGTTGCGGCGGATTGTCAGCCCGTCCAGCAGCGCCTGGGTCGGATGCTCATGCGCGCCGTCGCCGGCATTGATGACGGAGCCATCGACCTTGCGCGCCAGCAGTTCGACCGCGCCGGAGGCGTGGTGGCGCATCACCAGGATGTCGGGATGCATGGCGTTCAGCGTCATCGCGGTGTCGATCAGCGTCTCGCCCTTCTTGATGGAGGACGATGACACCGACATGTTCATGACGTCGGCGCCGAGCCGCTTGCCGGCCAGCTCGAACGACGACTGCGTGCGGGTCGAATTCTCGAAGAACAGATTGACCTGGGTTCGACCGCGCAACGAGGTGCGCTTCTTGTCGACCTGGCGGTTCAGCTCGACATATTCCTCGGACAGATCGAGGAGGCCGGTGATGTCCGCGGCGGAAAGGCCCTCGATGCCCAGCAAATGCCGGTGAGCGAGGACGAAACTGGATTTCGGTGCAAGGGTCATTAAAACGAAAGCTATAGGCAGAGTCCAAAACCGGGGCAAGCGCCAAACGGCCGGTTCCGAATTATCCCCCGGTCTGTCAGCGGTCCTGACGCTTCGGATGATCGCGTGAATTCGTGGCGAATCTTGCGTAAAAGCGAGCATATCGCTGCAGCCGGGAATGTTTCATGAACCACGCCACCACCCCTGAGACGCTGAACCAGTCGCCGCCCTATGAGGATGTCGATCTGTTCGCCTCCGACCGGCCGCTGGTCGAGGCGGTGGCCTTCAACGAGGCGTCGTCGGCCTATGTCGATCATTCGAACTTCGGCCAGTTGTTCGGCTCTGCCGCGATGGCGGAAACCGCCCGGCTGGCCAACGAAAACACGCCGAAGCTGAATACCCATGATGCCCGCGGCAACCGCCGCGACGAGGTCGAGTTTCATCCGGCCTATCACGAGCTGATGGCGCACTCGGTCGCGGCCGGGCTGCACAACTCGACCTGGGGAAAGACGGGCGCGCCCGCCGGCAAGGCCTCGGAAGTGTCGCGAGCAGCCAAATTGTTCATGGCTGCGCAAGTCGAGACCGGGCATCTCTGCCCGCTGACCATGACGCGCGCGTCCGTCGCGGCACTGGCGTCGCAGCCCGACCTGCTGGCGCAGGTGATGCCGGTGCTCTCCAGCCGCAGCTACGATCCGTCGTTTGCGCCGTGGTCGGGCAAGACCGGCATGACGCTCGGCATGGGCATGACGGAGAAGCAGGGCGGTACCGACGTCCGCAGCAACATCACATCCGCCACGCGCGACGGCGACGCCTATCTGATCCGCGGCCACAAATGGTTCATGTCGGCGCCGATGTGCGACGCCTTCCTGGTGCTGGCGCAGGCCGAGGAGGGGCTGTCGTGCTTCTTCATGCCGCGCTTCCGGCCGGATGGCTCGGTCAACGCGCTGCAGTTCCAGCGGCTGAAGGACAAGCTCGGCAATCGCTCCAATGCGTCCTCCGAAGTCGAGTTCAACGACGCCTATGCGCTCCGCGTCGGCGACGAGGGCCGGGGCATCCGCACCATCATCCAGATGGTGCAGCTGACACGGCAGGATTGCGCGGTCGCCTCCGCCGGGCTGATGCGCTCCGGCCTGGTGCATGCGCTGCATCATGCGCGTCACCGCAGCGTGTTTCAGAAGCATCTGGCCGACCAGCCGCTGATGCAGAGCGTACTCGCCGACATGGCGCTGCAGGTCGAGGCCTCGACCGCTCTGGTGATGCGGTTGTGCCGCTCTTTCGACCTCGCGCCCGAACTTCCAGCGGAAGCGGCGTACATGCGGCTGATGACGCCGGCGATCAAATACTGGGTCTGCAAGAGCGCACCGGGCTTCCTCTATGAAGCGATGGAGTGCATGGGCGGCAACGGCTATGTCGAGGAAGGCATTCTGGCACGACACTATCGGGAAGCTCCGGTCAACGCGATCTGGGAGGGCTCCGGCAATGTGATGTGCCTCGACGTGCTGCGCGCGCTGTCGCATGACGGCGAGGCGGCCACCGCCGTGCTGCAGGAACTGGTCGACGAGACGCGGGGCATGCCGGGCGCCGGAGAATCCGCGGCGTTCGTGATCGGCTGCCTGCTGCGGCCGGACAGCGAGCGCGTGGCGCGGCAGGCGGTGGAAACACTGGCGGTGCTCGCCGCCGCGGCGGCGCTGAACATCGTCAATCCCACCCATGCCGAATTGTTCGCGAAGACCCGGCTCGGCGGTTCGCGCCACGCGATGCTTGGCACCGCCGAGCTCTCCGAGGCGCAGAGCCGGACGTTGCTCGACCGCGCTTTGCCGCAATGAGTTCGCAGGATATTCCGGCGGAGCTTGCGCCACCCGACCTGTCGAAGCCGCCGCGGATCTGGAAGTTCTGGGGCACCAGCCTGTGGGGCCTGTTTGCTTTCGCCGCGCTGTTTCTCGGCCAGGTCACGGTGGTGCTGTATCTCGTCCTGATGAAGGACGCGCCGTTCGACCTCACGCTGCTGACGCGCACGCTGTCGAGCGGCACGGCGATCGCGCTTTCGGTGATCATGGGACTGCCGGCGGTATGCGCCGCGCTGTGGCTGGCGACACGGCTGGCGCGGATGCGGTTCGCGGCCTATCTCGCGCTTGATGGCACCTCGTGGAAGAATTTTGCTGTCGGCGCGCTCGGCCTGATCCTGCTGGTCGGATTGTGGGAGCTGATCTCGCGCGCAATGGGCCGCGATTCCTCGCCGGGCTTCATGATGGACGTGCTGAAATCGGCCCGCGCCGATGGCGCGCTGTGGCTCCTGGTGCTCGCCTTCTGCGTGGCCGCGCCGATGACGGAAGAGTTCTTCGTCCGCGGTTTTCTCTATCGCGGCTGGTCGGAATCGTTCTTGCGGCCGTGGGGCGCCATCGCGCTGTCGTCGCTGGTGTGGACCGCGATGCACCTGCAGTACGACTGGTTCTTCTTCTGCGAAATTTTCACCATCGGCCTGTGGCTCGGCAGGCTGCGCTATCGCTACAACTCGACGTGGCTGACGGTTTTCGTGCACGGCCTGAATAATCTTGCGGCGACGGTGCAGACGTTGTGGATCGCGACGTATTCGTGAGATGAGGGGACCACCTTCCCATCCCCGTCATTGCGAGGACCCCTTGCGACGAAGCAATCCGGTTCGTTCGGCGCGTGCGGTTTTCTGGATTGCCGCGTCGCTTCGCTCCTCGCAATGACGGGGAGGGGCCGGTGTGGCTCAGCGAATGTCCGGCGAGCGCGCCAGCGTAGCGAGACGATCCAGCGCGCCCTGCAGGATGAAGATTGCGGCGTGCTCGTCGATAACCTTGGCGCGCTTGGCGCGGCTGACGTCGTTGGCGATCAACTCGCGCTCCACCGCCGAGGTTGACAGCCGCTCGTCCCAGAAGGCGATCGGCAGCTCGGTCAGTCTCGAAAAATTGCGCGCGAAGGCGCGGGTCGATTGCGCGCGCGGACCTTCCGAGCCGTCCATGTTGATCGGCAGGCCGAGCACGAAGCCCGCGATATTGCGCTCATCGGCAAGCTTGACCAGCCGGGCTGCGTCGGCCGTGAACGCCTTGCGCTCGACGGTCTCGACGCCGGTGGCCAGCCGGCGGTCGGGGTCCGACACCGCGACGCCGATGGTCTTGGTGCCGAGATCTAGGCCGATCAGCGCCCCGCGCGCCGGCAAGTGCGCGGCGGCGTCGATCAATGGTAGGATGAGTGCAGGCATGCGCCCGCATAGCATGCGGCCGCGCAAAAAGGAAAATCCCGGCATGGACGCCCTGACGCTATTCGGATTGTTTGCCGTCACGGCCATGCTGGTCTGCTACGCGCTGGAGGCGCGCAGCCCGTGGTACGTGCTGGCCTTTGCCGGAGCGTGCGGCCTCGGCTCGCTGTATGGATTTTTGCAGGGCGCCTGGCCGTTCGGGCTGGTGGAAGCGATCTGGGCCGGCGTTGCGCTGCGCAAATGGCTGCTGATCAGGCCACGGCAAATCGCATAGCCCGGCTCTTGCGATTGTGGTACGCAGCAACCGGCCGGGCAATGATGCCCGCGCCGATCCCCGACATCATTGAATGAGCGCACCTATGTGGCCGAACCGCAGGTTGATCGAGCTGTTGAAGATCGAGTTTCCCATCGTGCAGGCGCCGATGATCGGCCCGGTCGATACCGACATGGTGATCGCGGTGGCTGAGGGCGGCGGGTTGGGGTCGCTGCCTTGTGCGGCCGTTTCGGTCGAAAAGGCCCGCGAGCAAATCGGCATCATCCGGCAGCGCGTGTCGGCACCGCTCAACATGAACTTCTTCTGCCACACCGGCGTCGAGCCAGACGCTGCCCGCGAAGCCGGCTGGCGGCAGCGGCTGTCGGCCTACTTCAGCGAACTCGGCCTGCCGCAGGATGCGCCGAGCAACGTCGCCAACCGCGCGCCGTTCGGCGAGGAGATGTGCGCGCTCGTCGAGGAGCTGAGGCCCGAAGTGGTCAGCTTCCATTTCGGCCTGCCGGCGCCGGCCTTGCTCGCGCGCGTCAAGGCGGCGGGCTGTCTTGTGATGTCGTCGGCGACCATCGTGCGCGAGGCCGTCTGGCTCGAGCAGAACGGCGCGGACGTCATCATCGCGCAGGGAGCGGAAGCGGGCGGCCATCGCGGCATGTTCCTGACGCAGGACATCACCACGCAGCCCGGCCTCTTCGCGCTGCTGCCGCAGGTGGTGGACGCAGTGAAGGTGCCCGTGATCGCCGCCGGCGGGATCGCCGACGGCCGCGGCATCGCGGCGGCGTTCGCGCTGGGCGCCGCCGGCGTGCAGCTTGGCACCGCTTTTTTGCGCACGCCGGAGTCCAAGGTCAGCGGACCGGCCCGTGCGGCGCTGGCCGAATCGGCCGATGACGGCACCGTGATTACCAACGTCATGACCGGGCGGCCGGCGCGCGGCGTCATCAACCGGGTGATGCGCGAGGTCGGGCCGATCTCGCCGGACGCGCCGGCGTTTCCGCACGCCGCGGTGGCGCTGGGGCCGCTGAAAACCGCCGCCGAGAAGCTGGGCCGCACCGATTTCACCAATCTGTGGGCCGGGCAGGCGGTGCACATGGGTACCGAATGGCCCGCAGCCGAACTGACCCGGGCGCTGGCGGCCTCGGCGCTGGCGCGGATGGAGCAGCTCGCCGGCTGATCCGCGCCCGCGGTTGCGGCGCGAAACCTCCGTCTGCTATACGGCGGGCTGAAATCCGCCCGAGGCTCCCCATATGTCCGTCGATGCCGCCACCGTTCGCCGTATCGCGCAGCTTGCGCGGATCGCGGTCACTGACGCCGAGGTTCCCCATCTGCAGGGCGAGCTCAACGCCATGCTGGCCTTCGTCGAGCAGCTGCAGGAAGTGAATGTCGACGGCGTCGAGCCGATGACATCGGTGATGCCGATGGAGATGAAGAAGCGCCTGGACGTGGTCAATGACGGCGAGATCGTCGACAAGGTGACGGCGAACGCGCCGGACGAGCAGGACCATTTCTTCCTCGTCCCCAAAGTCGTCGAATAACAGCGGGACCATCGCATGTGCATGCTTTGCGACGATGAAAAGTCCTACCAGCTCTACATGGACTATCTCGATGCCCTCGAGAAGCAGGGCAAGATTGTCGATGTCGACCAGGCGATGGACGCCGTGCTCGACCAGCTCGAGGCCGCCGACAAGGCGAACGAAAAACTCCGCCGCGACGCGCCGGAAAACGACAAGACGCTCTCTCCGTTCTTCTGCAGCCCGGTCAATAAATAGATGACTAATCTTACGTCGCTGACGCTCGCGGAGGCCCGTGACGGCCTCGCGAAAAAATCCTTCACGTCGATTGAGCTGACCGACGCGCATATCGTGGCGGTCGAGAACGCGCGCGTGCTGAACGCCTATGTGCTGGAGACGCCGGTGCATGCCCGCGCGATGGCCGCGGCGGCCGACGCCAGCATCGCCAAGGGCGAGGCGGGGCCGCTGGCCGGCATTCCGCTGGGCATCAAGGACCTGTTTGCGACCAAGGATGTCCGCACCACCGCGTGTTCGAAAATCCTCGGCAATTTCATTCCGCCCTATGAATCCACCGTCACCTCGCAGCTCTGGCGCGACGGCGCGGTGATGCTCGGCAAGCTCAACAATGACGAGTTCGCGATGGGCTCGGCCAACGAGACCTCGGCCTTCGGCCCGGTGGTCAATCCGTGGCGCCGCGAAGGCTCCGACGTCCAACTGGTTCCCGGCGGCTCGTCGGGCGGTTCGGCCTCCGCCGTGGCGGCCGGCCTGTGCCTTGGCGCGACCGCGACCGACACTGGCGGCTCGATCCGTCAGCCTGCGGCCTTCACCGGCACGGTGGGGATCAAGCCGACCTATGGCCGTTGCTCGCGCTGGGGCGTCGTGGCATTTGCGTCGTCGCTCGATCAGGCCGGGCCGATCACGCGCACGGTGCGCGACGCCGCGATCCTGCTGCGCTCGATGGCCGGCCACGATCCCAAGGATTCCACCTCGGTGGATCGCGCGGTGCCGGATTATGAAGCTGCGGTCGGCCGCTCGGTTAAGGGCATGAAGATCGGGATCCCCCGCGAGTACCGGCTCGACGGGATGCCGGCGGAAATCGAGAAGCTCTGGAAGGATGGCGCCGCGCAGCTCAAGGCTGCCGGTGCGGAACTGGTCGATGTGTCGCTGCCGCACACCAAATACGCGCTGCCGGCCTATTACATCGTGGCGCCCGCCGAGGCCTCGTCGAACCTGGCGCGCTATGACGGCGTTCGCTATGGCCTGCGGGTGCCCGGCCGCACGCTCGGCGACATGTATGAAAATACCCGCGCCGAAGGCTTTGGCGCCGAAGTCCGCCGCCGCATCATGATCGGCACCTATGTTCTCTCGGCCGGCTATTACGACGCCTATTATCTGCGCGCGCAAAAGGTCCGCACGCTGATCAAGAAGGATTTCGAAGAGTGCTTCGCGTCAGGTATTCACGCGATCCTGACTCCGGCGACGCCGTCCGCGGCGTTCGGGATCGGCGAGAAGGGCGGCGCCGATCCGATCGAAATGTATCTCAACGACATTTTCACGGTGACGGTGAACATGGCCGGGCTGCCCGGCATCGCGGTTCCCGCCGGTCGCGACGCGCAGGGTCTGCCGCTAGGGCTGCAACTGATCGGCCGGCCGTTCGACGAAGAGACGCTGTTCTCGCTCGGCGAAACCATCGAGCAGGCCGCCGGTCGCTTCACGCCGCCGAAATGGTGGTGAAGGTTCGGACCAAGTGTTGCTGCTTTGACATTGCGTTTCGATCGGCGTTTGGTCATGGGTTATCCATGAGAGTGGACATCGTATGAGCGCCGACGACGGACAGCCGTCCTCCCAGCAGGTCGATCAGATTCTGGGGTCGTCAAAGATTGCGCTGGCGATCGAGAGCGATCGCTACAAGCATCTGCTTGACCATGTGCCGGTGGCGATCGCGATTTCCCGCGGGGCCGGCAATCAGCAGCACATTGTCTATGCCAACAAGGCGTTCGAACTCCAGATGTCGATGATGGCTGGCGATGTCGAGGGCCAGGGCTGGACCTGTCTCGATGGTTTCGTGAACGAAGACGATTCGACCAAGACGCTCGGCGAGGCGATCCGCGACGGCGAGGATTTTATCGGCGTGTTCCGGCCGTCCGGGCCGGTGGATCGCCTGGTCATCGTGCAGGCCTATGCCTCGGTGATCGAGAGCGAGAACGGCGTGGAAAACTTCCGCATTGCCGCTCTGGTCGATGTCGGCGGTCGCGAGCGTGCGCAGATCGAGCAGTTCGAGAACCAGATCCGCGACCGCGACATGCTGATGCGCGAGTTGCAGCACCGCGTGAAGAACAATCTGCAACTGATTACCGCGCTGGTGCGCCTCGAGGCGCGCTCGGCGGCGGAGGGTGAGGCGGTGGCGCTGGCGCGGCTCGCCAGCCGGATCGACGCGCTGACCGTGCTGTACCGGGCGCTGTCGGCTGAAGACGCCACTGCGGATATCGATCTCGGCCAGTACCTTGCCGACGTCGCGCGCGCAGTGATGGCGGCCAATGCGCCTGAGGGGATCGAGATCGACCTGCAGGTCGGCTTTTGTCCGATGTCGATCAACATCGCCATGCCCGCCGGTCTCCTGGTCAACGAGATGCTGACCAACGCCCTGAAATATGCATTCGTCGGCCGCGCCGGCGGGCAGATCAAACTGATCTGCAAGCTCGAGGGCGGTCACGTCACCGTCGTGGTGTCGGATGACGGCGTCGGTCTCGGCGAGGACCAGGAATGGCCGTCGCCGCGCAAGCTCGGCGCGCTGATCCTGCAGACGCTGAAAGAAAATGCGCCGAACGTGAAGTTCAACGTCGCGAGCATGCGCGGGCAAGGCACCTGGTTCACGCTGGTATTCGATGCCGCGCCGGGCACGCAGCCGAACTAATCGTGATCAGGTGCGTTAGCCTTCCAATAACCATGATCCGGACGCATATGCGGTTTCCACGCCATTTGCATCAAATGGCAATTGTTTTCCCTGAGATCTGTTGAGAGCTTTCCGAACGTCCGGGCGTCGCTGGCCTGGCCGATCCGGTTAGTCTGCGGACATTGTCGGCTGAAGGCGCGAGAGCGAAAAATTGATGAGCAGGTTGGGGTCTCTCGGGGTCGTCGTTGCGACCGCCGCTTTGCTGCTCGGCTGTGCTTCGGTGCACAACATTCCGATCAACGTGCCGCTCGGCGTCGAGGGCGTCGCGGAGAACATAAGACCGACGGTCGAGGACGCCGCAGCTGCGGACGACCTGCTGATCGGTCTGGCGTTCTCCGGCGGCGGTACCCGCGCGGCGGCGTTTTCGTTCGGCGTGTTGCAGGAGATGGAGAGCACGCCGATGCCGCGCGCATCGGACAAGATGCTCGACCGCATCGATTTCGTTTCCGGCGTCTCCGGCGGTTCGGTGACCGCCGCCTATTTCGGCCTGAAGAAGCGCGACGCGCTGGCCGATTTCCGCGAAAAATTCCTGCTGCAGAATGCGGAAGAGGGCCTGCAGACCGAACTGTCGCTCGACACCATCGGCCGCGCCTTCGGCGGTGGCATCAACGACTCCAAGGCGTTCACTAAATGGCTCGACGCCCATCTGTTCAAGAACGCGACCTTCGGTGAATTCCGCAGCGCCGGCTCGCCGCGGGTGTGGATCAACGCTTCCGACATCTACAACCACGTGCCGTTCGTGTTCGACACCACGGCGTTCTCCTCGATTTGCAGCGATCTCACCAAGTATCCGCTGTCGAGCGCGGTCGCGGCTTCTGCCGCCGTGCCGATCGCCTTTGCGCCGGCGGTGGTGAAAGCCTTCCCCGGCACCTGCGCCGACCCGCTGCCGCCGTGGATCGAGAAGGCCGCAGCCAACCGCAACTCGTCGCCGATGCTGTCCTCCTATGCCAAGGCCGTGTTGCGCTACCGTGACGGGGCGGTGCCCTACATCAAGCTGATGGACGGCGGGCTGGTCGACAATTACGGCATCTCCGGCTTCACCATCATCCGGGAATCCTCCGACAATCCCTATGCGCCGCTGACCGCCGCGCAGGCGGTCAAGGTGCGCCGCGCCATGTTCCTGGTGATCGACGCCAAGGCCGGTATTTCCGGCAACTGGGTCAACACCGTGGAGGGCCCGACCGGCGTCGACATGCTGAAGGCCGCGGTGGACACCACGATGGATGCCAGCGTCGGCGCCAGCTATTCGGCGTTCGACCGCACCATGAAGGACTGGCAGGCGGCGATGATCAAATGGCGCTGCGGCCTGTCCGGCGCGGAGCGAGCGCGGCTGGGGGCAAGGCCCGGCTGGAATTGCAAGGACCTCAACTTCTTCATCGGTCGCCTCGGCTTCGACCAGCTCGACACCACGCGCGCCGCCGCCCTCGAAGCGGTGCCGACCCGCTTCCAGTTGCCGCCGCAGCAGGTCGACGACGTCATCGCCGCCGGCCGCGAGACGCTGCGCATCAGCCCGATCTTCCAGGCGTTCGCCCGCGGGCTGTGAGGCCAAGTATAATGCCGCAGGGGGTTTTCCCGGAACTGCTGCCGGAGTAAAAGCGCGCTCATGAACGCACCTGTCAAACCGTCGAAACTCATCAAGGGCGCCACCGGCGACTGGGAAATCGTGATCGGGCTGGAAGTCCACGCCCAGGTCACTTCCAACGCCAAGCTGTTCTCCGGGGCCTCCACCGAATTCGGCGGCGCGCCGAACAGTCATGTCTCGCTGGTCGATGCGGCGATGCCGGGCATGCTGCCGGTCATCAACGAGGCCTGCGTGGCACAGGCGGTGCGCACCGGGCTCGGGCTGAAGGCGCAGATCAACCGGCGCTCGACCTTTGACCGCAAGAATTACTTCTATCCCGACCTGCCGCAGGGCTACCAGATCAGCCAGTACAAATCGCCGATCGTCGGCGAGGGCGAGGTCGTGGTCGAATTGGCCGATGGCGACAGCATCACGGTGGGCATCGAGCGGCTGCATCTGGAGCAGGACGCCGGCAAGCTGCTGCACGATCAGAGCCCGACGATGACCTATGTCGACCTCAACCGCTCCGGCGTGGCCTTGATGGAGATCGTATCCAAGCCCGACATGCGCTCGGCCGAGCAGGCCCAGGCCTATGTGGCCAAGCTGCGCACCATCCTACGCTATCTCGGCACCTGCGATGGCGACATGGAGAAGGGCAGCCTGCGCGCCGACGTCAACGTTTCCGTCCGCAAGCCGGGCGCCGCATACGGCACCCGCTGCGAGATCAAAAACGTCAATTCGATCCGCTTCATCGGCCAGGCCGTCGACGTCGAGGCACGGCGCCAGATCGGCGTGCTGGAAGATGACGGCACGATCGACCAGGAGACGCGGCTCTACGACCCCAACAAGGGCGAGACCCGCTCGATGCGCTCCAAGGAAGAGGCACACGACTACCGCTATTTCCCGGATCCCGATTTGCTGCCGCTGGAGTTCAGCGAGGACTATGTCGCGGCCTTGAAGGCCGATCTGCCGGAATTGCCGGACGAGAAGAAGGCGCGCTTCATCTCCGCGTTCGGCCTGTCGCCCTACGACGCGGCGGTGCTGGTATCGGAGCGCGAGAGCGCCGACTTCTTCGAAGCGGTGCTGGGTGGCCTCGGTGACAAGGCCCGCGACGGCAAGCTCGCGGCCAACTGGGTGATCAACGAACTGTTCGGCCGTCTCAACAAGGAAGGCCAGGACATCGCGTCGTCGCCCGTGAAGGCGAACCAGATCGCCGCGATCGTCGATCTGATCGGCCAGGGAGTGATCTCCGGCAAGATCGCCAAGGACCTGTTCGAGATCGTCTGGACGGAAGGCGGCGACCCGCGCGCGCTGGTCGAGGCGCGTGGCATGAAGCAGGTCACCGACATGGGGGCGATCGAGAAGGTCGTCGACGAGATCATGGCCGCCAATCCGGACAAGGTGGCGCAGGCCCAGGCCAAGCCGGCCCTGATGGGCTGGTTCGTCGGGCAGGTGATGAAGTCTTCCGGCGGGAAGGCCAATCCGCAGGCGGTCAACGACCTCCTGAAGTCCAAGCTCGGCATCTAGACCGGCCGCAACGACGACGCCGGCGCCATGTGCGCGGCGTCGTTTTGCGTTTTGCGCCGTGCGCCGTCGTAACGACGGCGCGGCCGATTACCACCATCAATCCGGCAGTACCTGCCGAATCAGCCCTCGGCGATTCGGGAAAAAGTGCGGTTGTGTCGGGATGCGTTAAGGGGCTAACGCGATTTTCTCGAAAATTAATTCGTTGCCAAAAATCGCGACTCAGAGTCCGCAACGTGTGTCGGCTTCGACATGGAGAGACTCGCGATCGACAGTCGTTTGTATAGTTTTCTGATATCAAGAATTAAAAATATCTGTGTGGCACAGTCATTTCCTGCAATCTTGACAAACGCCGACGTCGGGTTTTCGGGTGTTTCCGGCGATCGCGAAAGCGCGATAATGCGAGTTATGACTGAGCGCGTGGGGCTTCTGCGACTTTGCGTCATCAACACTTCCTTAAGCGGGACGCTGTTTTTTTGAATTTGTTGGTGTATTCGGAATGTAGTGCATTTCGATTCCCGGATGCACGCAGCGATCAAGTCATCTCACACCAGTCGGAGACGATCATGGCCAAGAAAGCTAAGGCGAAGAAGGCAGTGAAGAAGGCGACGAAGCCCGCCGTGAAGAAGACCGCGAAGAAGACCAAGAAGGTCGCGAAGAAGAAGTAACTTCTGCTTCCCAAAGACTGCCGGCGCTGCCGGCGACGTCACACCGGCCTCGTTGAAGTCTGCTTCTCGAAGCGGATTACGAAGTGCAGGCCAGTTGACGAAGGAGGGTGTCGGCGAGACATCAGGTCAACGGCTGGACCGTACTTCAGGGCAGGGCGTGCCTTCCCGATCGGTCCCGCAAGAACGCAGTATTCGTATTGGTGTTCTGTTCGGTGTGGACCCTTGGTCCGCGGTTTCATCGGCGATCGTCCCATGAGGCCTGATCCTGACGTGTTGCCGACGCCCTCGTCTTTCCGCCGGCGCGGTTGATCCCCCGGCCTGTCTGAATTTCCCGCCGCGCCCCGCTATCCCCGAATGATATGGCCAGTGCTGCACGGGTCCTTGTCCGGCGATACTTCCCCCGACATCAATTCGCCAGCCGTGTAGGCACGTCCAGCGTCTCCCTGGATCGATGGTTACGGCATCGCCAAGCAGCAAGGTGAACCGAATCCGCAGCATCGTCCGAAAGCCCTGGTTTTACAGGCTTTCCCGGCGATGACGCCGTCGCGCCCGCGACCGCCTTCAGCTTTCGTTCATCGCGATGCTTAAACTGCTCTTCAAATTTTCCGGGTCATAGTGGTCTCAACAAGCCGGCAAACGGCGGTTGGGATTGCGTCGAAAAACGGACAGGGGCCGCGCTCGGATCAGGGCGGCAAGAGCAAGAAACAAGGAAGAACGATGTTTCAGGGCCAGATCGATTTCGCTGCCGCCACGCCGGTCGAAACCTCAGCCATTCAGGACGTGCTGTTCGAGCGCGGGCTTTACTGGGCCAGCGGACGTTCCGGCTTCGTCGATCTGATCGCGGCGCACAAATGGTTCAACCTCGCCGCCCTCAAGGGCCGCGCGGATGCCATCGAGATGCGCCGGGAAGTCGCTTTGACGATGTCCGACGTTGAGATCGCAACGGCGCAGCGCGATGCACGCGCCTGGATGGCCGGCAATAACTGATCTGGTTACTTGGACGGCGTGACCGACGACACGTCGTCCTTGTCGAACACCGACTTGCATCCGTCGCTCAGGCTGTCTCTCTGCCTGCACATGCAGGCCGTCACCAGTTCGACATTCGGAATTTCAGAGCTGCACAGCCGGAATGCATCACCGGTGCAGAGCCGACGCTTTTCGGCGTAAACGCTTTCGGCGGAAGCGGGCACGGCTATCAACGCGGCGACAAGGGCGAGCCAGCCTATCGTTCGGACGTGCGAGGGATGCATCTGCATGGGGCGCTCCGTCGGTGCACTGCCGCAACCTTGCGACATATGACTAACCCGGTGCGCGCCTGCTTGGTTCCCGAAGCCGGCTTTGCGCCGGTCGCGCGGCATCATGCCTTCGACAAAAACCAGCCGGCGGCCTTCAACGGGATTGAGCGCCGAGCAGTATTGCGAATGTTGCACAGAAAGTGTGGCGGAGCCGGAGGGATTCGAACCCTCGATACCCGGTAAAAGGTATGCCGCTTTAGCAAAGCGGTGCCTTCAGCCACTCGGCCACAGCTCCAACCCGCTCGATATGCCCGACGCGAGAGCGCGCCGCAAGCGCCAGTTCGCAACTGTCGACATTCTGTCGGTGATATCCGGCAATCGCGCGCTTAGCCGCCGCGGCTCACCCCCGTCCTGTGCAACCGGGCCACCTGCGGAATCCGCCGCGAATCGCTCGCCATCACCGTGGAAATAGTCGCCTTATTTGAAGGGCGGGTGCTTCTCGCAATTGCACGCATGGCGGGCTGTCCGCCGCGGGCTCACGGAACATTTAAATACCAGCGCATAAACAACGGCTTATGGGCGTGGCCCGATCACTGCTTAGTGTGATTTGAGCAACACCGCCAAGCAAACGGCCGAAACCCGGCCGCATTGCGGCAGTCTGTCGTTGCGAAGCGGGGGCAGTTAGGAGATGTTCACGGTGCGACGTAGGGGGGCATCCCGAGGTCGTCCCGTAAGGGCGGTTCGTTCTGAGTTGGGTTCGCCGAGCGGCGGGCATGTTCAGAGGCTTGAAGCGCCTTGCGGGTTGTCAGGGACAAAGGGGCTAGTCTTCAGGGTGAAACACCCGGTGGCGGAACCTTCCCTCAAGCAACTTGGAGGTTTACATGAAGACGATTAAAGCCCTGATTTTGGGCTCGGCTGCGAGCTTGCTCGCAATGGGCGGCGCTCAGGCCGCCGATCTTCCCGTGAAGGTCAAGGCAGTTGAATACGTCAAGGTCTGCTCGCTCTATGGCGCAGGCTTCTACTACATCCCCGGCACGGACACCTGCTTGAAGATCGGCGGCTTCATCCGCATCGATACCAGCTTCAACTCGTCGGGCACCTACGCGGTTCCGTTTTTCCAGGGCGCTGGTCTCACCAACCTGCGTAACAAGGACTACTTCCAGGGCCGCGCGCGCGCCAACCTGAACATGGACACCCGCACCGCGACCGAATACGGCGTCGTCCGCACCTTCGTGAACACCCAGTTCCAGTGGTCGGATGCTTCCGACGGCATCGCCGGCGGCAACAACGAAGTCGACTTCGCCTTCATCCAGTTCGCCGGTTTCACCATCGGTAAGGCCGTGTCGCAGTTCGAGACCCAGTGGGTTCTCTCGCGCCCGACGCAGTCGTCGGGCGTCACCGGTGGTTCGGACACCACGACCGGTATCCCGCAGCTCGCCTACACCGCTTCGTTCGGCAACGGCTTCTCGGCCACGATCTCGGCTGAAACCCCGCGTCCCTACCGCGTCGCCGGCATCTATGACGGCAACGACGCGATCGGCGTCCCCGGCATCACCGCCTACGCCAACTCCAACGCCGGCCAGCAGATTCCCGACTTCGTCGGCAATTTGCGTCTCGACCAGGCCTGGGGTTCGCTGCACTTCGCTGGCGCCGTGCACCAGGTTTCGGCTTCCTATAACGGCCTTGCTGGTACCGCGACCGGCGAGAACACCGGTCATCCCGATGACAAGTTCGGCTACGCTCTGATCGCCGGTATCGAGATCAAGAACCTGCCGACCGGCGTTGGCGACAGCATCAAGGTTGACGTCACCTACGCGAACGGTGCAAGCCGTTATGTGTTCGGTGGTACGTCCAACACCAGCGGCACCGGCTACGGCATCTTCAACGGCAACGGTGCGGCCTTCGGCCAGTACATGGATGCCGTGTTCGCCAGCCCGGGTGGCGCTGTCCCCGCCGCCGACCTGCAGCTGTCGACAGACTTCGGCGCTCGTATCTTCTTCGAGCACTACTGGAACCCGGCATGGCGCACCTCGCTGTACGGCGTTTACGCCCGCCACGAGAACACCTCTACGGGTAACGCCATCCTGCTGCAGCGTTACAATGCGACCTTCGCTGGTGGCATCACCGGCGATGCAAACTTCTCGATCTATCAGGTTGGTTCGCGCACCTCCTGGACCCCCGTCAAGAACCTGACGTTCTCGGCTGAAGTCCAGTACGCCTGGATGGATACCGGTCTGTCGGGCACCATTACCCCGACCGGCTTCACCAACCGCACGAACCCTGTGGTTCTCGGCAGCCAGGGCACCCTGGTTGGCTCGGTTCAGGCCCTCCGCTCCTTCTAATCTGATCGTCTAACGACGGTTGAGTTGGATACGAAAACCCCCGGCAGGAAACTGCCGGGGGTTTTTGCTTGTGGAGATGAGGAGTGGGGCGGATTAGGCGCAGCCGTAATCCGCCACCGGAATGATGGGCGGCGGATCGATCATGAGAGCTATTCGGTGCTGCCGCGCTGCAGGTCGGCTTCGATCTGCAGCTTCGAGCCGCCGCCGAAGCGGGCGCGGTAGACCTGCAGGTTCTCCATGATCCGCTGCACGTAGTTGCGGGTCTCGGAGAACGGGATCGATTCGACCCAGTCGACCGCATCGACCTTGGGATCGCGCGGGTCGCCGTAGCGCTCGACCCATTTGCGCACGCTGCCGCGGCCTGCATTGTAGCCGGCAAACGTCATGATGTAGGAGCCGCGATAGTCCTCGAGCAGGCCGCCGAGCTCCGCGGCGCCGAGCGTCGCGTTGTAGACCGAGTCGGTCTTCAGCCGGTTGAGGTCGTAGGTCCCGCCGTGCCGCTTGGTGACGTATTGCGCCGCCCCCGGCGTCACCTGCATCAGCCCGTAGGCATTTGCGGGCGATACCACCGCGGGATTGAACGCGCTTTCCTGCCGCGCGATCGAATACACCACCGCGCGTTCGACCTCCGGGCCGATTGGCTTGAACGGCGGGATGCCGGTCATCGGATAGGCGTAGAAATCGAACGGCAGGCCGCGGTTCAGCGCCGCCTTGCCGAGCAGTAGCATGCCGCGGGCGTCGGAATTGCGCGAGGCAATTTCGCCCAAGCCCACCAGCGCATCGGGATCGCCGTTCTCGCCCATGTCGCCGAAGATCGGAATCGCGATCTCGCGCTCGTCCAGCGCATAGAGCAGGGCCACCGCGCGGACGATTTCGAGCCGCTCGACGCCGCGGCCGCGCGCGCCCGGCGCGCCGTTGATCTCGAGCTGCGGCAGGCCCAGCTTGGCGCGGGCGAGCTGGCCGTAATAGCTGGTCGATTGCTCGGCGGCCGATGCGTAAGCCTGTCGCGCCTCGGCGCTGCGGCCCATCGCTTCGGCGGCGCGGCCCTGCCAGTAGCCGGCGCGCGCCAGCGCGGTCGGGTTGACGGAGCCGACCCCGATGCGCGCGAAATGCTGCGCGGCCGTCGCGGGATCTTTCAGGAAACGCAACGCGATCCAGCCGGCGGTGAATTCCTGTTCGGTCTTGTAGATGTCGCGGGCGGGCAGGGCGGCGTCGCGGGCGATGATATAGGCCGAGCGGTGCTCGCCGACATCGAGCATTTTTCGCGCCAGCAGCCGGCGCTCGATCCACCATTCGTCGAGATTGTGCAGTCGCGCCGGATCTCGCGGCGCCGCGATCATCAGACGCGCCGCCTCGCCAAAATTCTCGTCGCGGCGTAGCTGCTGGATTTTGGCGAATATGTAGCCGGGATCGCTGTGCAAGTCGCCGGGCACCGCCGCGAGCAGGGCCTTGGCGTTCGGCTGCTTCTTGGTGATCGCGATCCGCGCGCGCGCAAGCGCCATCTGGCCGCCGCCGAGCCGCTGCGCGGCGCGCAAGGCGGCATCGGTGTCGCTGCCATAGAGCAGCATATCCATCCGTGCCTTGTGGTCGCCGCCCGACAGCAGGGCCCCGAACAGATCGAGCACCATCGCTTCGGTGTCGCCGGAAATCGAATCATTGCGCCAGGCGTCGCGCACCAGACGCTCGGCCTGCGCGCGGTCGCCGCGCGCGATCATGGCCCGCGCCAGCGAGAACTTGCCTTTGGCCGACAGCGGTTTCTCGTCCTGGAAATAGGCCAGCACGGCGTCGTCGTTGCGGCGATCGTCCCACAGGGCTGCCTCGGCGCGGCGGCGCAGGAAGGTCTGCGACGGCCAGCTCGGATTGGCGGCCAGGAAGGCACGGTAGCGCTCTACCGAGGCACCGTTGTTGTCGCTGCGCAGGATCAGCCACTCGGCGAGTTTTCGCGCGACGGGATCGCCGATGCCCTGCGCCACCTGCGAGGCATCGACCGGCTTGCGGTTGCGGATCAGCTCGATGACGTTCTCGACCGCTTCGGCGTCGGCCTGGGGCGTGGACGACGTCGCGGCCATCGCAGCGGGCGCAATCGCGCGCTTCGTCGGCGCCGGCAATGCGGCATGCTGGCGCGTCGCGGGCTGGATCGCGGGGGCACGGCTGGCCTGATCGGCGGCGACCGGCTTTGCCGGCGTGGAGGAGGGGATGGCGGCGGTGGTCGCCGGAACCACATTGCGCGAGATCGGCCGCGGTTTCGGCAGCGGCACGCCCGATGCAGCCTCGACCGTCAGCGCCGCAACGCTCGCGCCCAGCATCAGGGTGGCGCCGAGCGCCTTCCATCGGGTGGTGGTGGGGGCCAGTCGCTTCACGGCATTCCCTCGTGGCGAATCACGGCAGTTGCCGATCACCACCGCTGTATTTGATTGAATTTATGGACAAACCGTCAAGATTTGCCTGCTTCGGCCTGTCTGCCCGATCACAGCGGCAAAATCGCGGCTGAAACGCCCGCGGGCGGTCTTTCGTCTGCCTCGCAGACCCGTTAGAAGTTGCTGTTCGATCAAGGGTTCAGCAGACGGCGCAGGCCGCAGCGCGTTCGGAGAATGACATGGCAGCCAAGACAGATTTTCGGGGGTCCTACACTGCCTTGGTCACGCCGTTCAAAGATGGCGCGCTGGACGAGGCCGCGTTCCGCGCGCTGGTGTCCTGGCAGATCGACGAGGGCACCAACGGCCTGGTCCCCGTCGGCACCACCGGCGAGAGCCCGACGCTGAGCCATAAGGAACACATGCAGGTCGTCGAATGGTGCATCGACGAGGCGCGCGGCCGCGTTCCGGTGATCGCCGGCGCCGGCTCGAATTCCACCCGCGAGGCTGTCGAACTGGCCAAACATGCCGAGAAGGCCGGCGCCGACGCCGTGCTGGTGGTCACGCCATATTACAACAAGCCGACCCAGGAAGGCATGTACCAGCACTTCAAGGCGGTGAACGACGCGATCGGCATTCCGATCCTGATCTACAACATCCCGCCGCGCTCGGTCGTCGATATGTCGGTCGCCACCATGAGCCGGCTGTACGAGTTGAAGAACATCACGGGCGTCAAGGATGCCACCGCCAATCTGGCCCGCGTCTCGCAGCAGCGCCACGCGATGGGGCCGGACTTCATCCAGTTGTCCGGCGAGGACATGACCGCGCTGGCCTATATGGCCGCCGGCGGCCATGGCTGCATTTCGGTCGTCGCCAATGTCGCGCCGAAGCCCTGCGCCGAGCTGATGGCGGCAGTGCTGAAGGGGGATTATGCCGCAGCCCTCAAGATCCAGGATCGGCTGGTGCCGCTGCATGACGCGATCTTCATGGAGCCGGGTCTGGCCGGCGCCAAGCATGGCCTGAAGCTGCTCGGCCGCGTCCATGAAGAAGTGCGTCTGCCGCTGATGAAGGTCACGGAGCCGACCGGCGCGGTGATCCGCGACGCCATGGTGCACGCCGGGCTGTTGAACTGAGGTCACGGCGTTTGGCCGTGATTGCGACCCTGACCATATTGACCTGACCATATTGAAGAGAGGAATTGCAAGTGCTGAAGGAATTTCGTGAATTCGCGATGAAGGGCAACGTGGTCGATCTCGCTGTCGGCGTGATCATCGGTGCGGCGTTCGGCGCCATCGTGACCTCGATGGTCGGCGATATCATCATGCCGATCGTCGGTTCCATCACCGGCGGCCTCGACTTCTCGAATTACTTCACCGGCCTGTCGAAAGCCGTGACGGCGACCAATCTCGTCGACGCCAAGAAGCAGGGCGCCGTGCTGGCCTGGGGCAACTTCCTCACTTTGACCATCAACTTCATCATCATTGCCTTCGTGCTGTTCATGGTGATCCGCTTCATGAACAAGGTGAAGCGCAATGACGCGGCCAAGCCCGCGGAGCCTGCCAAGCCGACCCGTGAAGAAGAGCTGCTGACCGAGATCCGCGACCTGCTCAAGAAGGCCTGACGGCTGCTTGAAGCGCGCGTTATCGACCTTATGTTTTCGAGATAACGCCCAGAGCGAGTGACGATGGCCGAGAAGAAAGACCCCCCGATCAAGGTGATCGCGGAAAACCGCAAGGCGCGGTTCAACTACGCCATCGAGGACACGCTCGAGGTCGGCATTGCGCTGACCGGCACCGAGGTGAAGTCGATCCGTAACGGCAAGTCGACGATCGCGGAGTCCTACGCCGACCCCAAGGACGGCGAGATATGGCTGATTAACTGCAACATCCCGGAATATCTGCAGGCCAACCGCTTCAACCATGAGCCGAAACGGCCACGCCGGCTGCTGCTGCACCGCAAGCAGATCAACAAGCTGATGGGCGCGGTCGAGCGCCAGGGTATGACGCTGGTGCCGCTGAAAATGTACTTCAATGAGCGTGGCCGGGTGAAGCTGCAACTGGCGCTCGCCAAGGGCAAGCAGTTGCATGACAAGCGGGCCAGCGAGAAGGATCGCGACTGGGGCCGCGAAAAGGGACGCTTGATGCGGTCGCGGGGGTGAGCATGGTGACGAAGCAGACCAATCTTCTCGAAGTCGACTGGAGCCAGATCCCGGCGCCGCAGGATGACGGCGCCGCGGCGCATCTCGTGGGCATGACCGTTCCCCCGATCAGCCTGCGCGCGACCAACGACACCGCCGTGGTGCTGTCCGAACTCCGGGGCCGCACGGTCGTGTTCGCCTATCCGCGCACCGGCGAGCCCGGCAAGATCTCGCTGGTCGATGATTGGGACATGATCCCGGGCGCGCGCGGCTGCACGCCGCAGACCTGCGCCTTCCGCGACCTGTTCGCCGAGTTGAAGGCCGCCGGCGCGAAGCAGGTGTTCGGCCTCTCGACGCAGAGCAACGCCTACCAGACCGAAATGGCGTCGCGCCTGCATCTGCCGTTTCCGGTGCTGTCGGACGAGGCGCTCGAATTGGCCGAGGCGTTGCGTCTGCCGGTGATGGAAGTGGCCGAACTGACCTTGATCAAGCGCATGGCGCTGGTGATCGACGATGCGAAAATCACCCAATTGTTTTACCCGGTGTTTCCGCCAGACCGGAACGCCGGCGACGTGCTGGAATGGTTGAAGGCCAATCCGGTCTAGCTCACTTCGTTGCCCGGATGACAATCCGGGGCCGGCCGCTCCAAACGACCGCTTTCCCCGGATTGCGTCGTCGCGCGGCGTTGCGGCGTGCCGACATCATCCGGGCTACTCCTCTGCCAGATCCGCCTTCACCCTTGCGAACACGCTGCGGAACATCTCCGGCGTCAGCACCCGCGTATTCGTGTTGTAGCGCGAGCAGTGATAGCTATCGTACAGCTTGAATCGGCCGGCGTCGTGCACCGCGCCATGGGCGAACGGCGCCAGCACCGCGCGGATGCCGAGCGTCTTCAGCATCGTGTCGTGGGCGACGCGGCCGAGCAGCACGATGGCGCGCAGCCGCGGCATCGTCTCCATCGTGGCGATGAGGAACGGCCGGCAGGTGGTGATCTCGACGGGCAGGGGCTTGTTCTGCGGCGGCACGCAGCGCACCGCATTGGTGATGCGACAGTCCTGCAAGGTCAGGCTGTCATCGGGCCGCGCCAGGAACTGGCCGGTGGCAAAGCCGAACTCGATCAGCGTCGCGTAGAGCAACTCGCCGGCGTAGTCGCCGGTGAACGGCCGTCCGGTGCGGTTGGCGCCGTTGACGCCGGGCGCCAGGCCGACGATCAGCAGCGCGGCGTCGGACCGGCCGAACGACGGCACCGGCGAATTCCACCCTTGCGGATCGCGGGCCCGGACCGCGTGGCGATAGTCTACCAGCCGCGGGCAGAGCGGGCAGTCGCGGTCGGGATCGGTGGGAATGCCGGCGACAGCGCCAAGCGTCGTCGCCGGCATGGGATCAGTCTTCGAATTCGTCGTCGGCGGCAGACGGCGCGGTGGTGGCGGCCGTGCGCTGCAGGAATTGCGGGGTCTGGTGGCGCGGCGCCGGGCGTTCCGCCGGATCGCGGCCAAGCTTGGACTGCAGTTCCATCAAGTCGGTGAACACGTCGGCCTGGCGGCGCAGTTCGTCAGCGATCATCGGCGGCTGGCTGGAGATGGTCGAGACCACGGTGACGCGGACGCCGCGGCGCTGCACGGCCTCCACCAGCGAGCGGAAGTCGCCGTCGCCGGAAAACAGAACGATCTGATCGACATGCTCGGCCAGTTCCATCGCGTTGACCGCGAGTTCGATGTCCATGTTCCCCTTGACCTTGCGGCGGCCCGAGGCGTCGATGAATTCCTTGGTCGCCTTGGTGACCACCGTGTAGCCGTTGTAGTCGAGCCAGTCGATCAACGGCCGGATCGAGGAATATTCCTGATCCTCGATGATCGCGGTGTAATAAAATGCCCGGACCAGCTTGCCGCGACTCTGAAATTCCTTGAGCAGGCGCTTGTAGTCGATGTCGAAACCAAGTGTTTTCGCCGTGGCATAAAGGTTGGCGCCGTCAATAAAGAGCGCGATCTTGTCAGATGAGGGGGACATCAAGTTTCTCACGTGGTTTGTTGTTGCTAACGTTCTTGGCACGGCAACAATTTCGTCGTGCGTTTACAATAGAACCGCCCACGTGCGGCGATCCGTTTGGTCCAACCGTCGCACAAAAGGGTGAGAACGGGGCCATCGTCGCCCTTATGACTATGCAATAAAGCCCTTTTGGTGGTCGCTGGCCTGGTTTTGCAGGGGCGGAATTCAGTACCTCGCGGCCCCCTGCGGGGTATCATGATGAGGTATCAGATGGTAAGTGATTGGCCAATCACCAAATTGGTTCTTGCGAAATCTGCAAAGCCCCTATACCTAACCCGGATAATCATCATTTCTGGCCCCTTTAACAGCGGAGCGACATTTAATGGCGCGCGTCACCGTCGAAGATTGCATCGATAAAGTCGACAACAGGTTCGACCTGGTTCTGCTGGCGGCCCACCGGGCCCGCATGATCTCGTCGGGTTCACAACTGACGATTGATCGCGACAACGACAAGAACCCCGTGGTGTCGCTGCGCGAGATCGCCGATTCGACGATATCGCCGGAAGATCTCCGCGAGGAACTGGTGCATTCGCTGCAGAAGTTCGTCGAAGTCGATGAGCCCGAGCCCGACACGATCCCGCTGATCGGCTCCGCCGGTGCCAGCGTCGATGCCGACGACACCGAAGTCGCTGTCGAGCGCATGACCGAAGAAGAACTGCTCAAGGGTCTCGAAGGCCTGGCCCCGCCGGAACAGCAGCCCGAGGAAGACGAATAAGCGACGGTATCTGCATCGTTCGCCAACCCTCGCGAACATCAAATTTTCGACAAGGCCCGGACGATCGTCCGGGCCTTTGCTTTTGCGGACACTTTCAGGGCAAACTCGGGACTCATAATGATTTCGCTCCAGCATGGGCGATGAAATGAGGGATTGATGGCGACGCGCCGTAATTCGCGGCAGATGGAAGCGGCGAGCGACAGCATCGCAGCCGCGACGTCGTTGACGCCTGCCACCCCGGCCGCTGCCGAAGTGACTGTGGCGCCTGGGACCGCTGCCACGCCCGTGACCCCCGCCAAAGTGCCGCGCGCCTCGCGGGCCCGCATGATGCGGCAATACGATCTGGTCGAACGGGTCCGCTCGTACAACCCGAATACCGACGAGGACATGCTCAACCGTGCCTATGTCTACGCCATGGTCGCCCATGGCGAGCAGACGCGGGCGTCGGGCGACCCTTATTTCACCCATCCGCTCGAAGTGGCGGCGATCCTCACCGACCTCAAGCTCGACGACGCCACCATCGTGGCGGCGCTGCTGCACGACACCATCGAGGACACCGAGGCGACCCGCGCCGAGATAGACCGGTTGTTCGGCGCCGAGATCGGCGCGCTGGTCGAGGGCCTGACCAAGCTGAAGCGGCTCGAACTGGTATCGCGCGAGGCCAAGCAGGCCGAAAACCTGCGCAAGCTGCTGCTGGCGATCGCCGACGACGTCCGCGTGCTGCTGATCAAGCTTGCCGACCGTCTGCACAACATGCGGACGATGGAGTTCATGCCACCGGCCTCGCGCCGCCGCATCGCCGAGGAAACGCTCGACATCTATGCGCCGCTGGCCGGTCGCATGGGCATGCAGGAAATGCGCGAGGAACTCGAGGAGCTGTCGTTCAAGGTACTCGATCCCGAGGCCTATGCGGTGGTGACGGCGCGGCTGGATGCATTGGCCGAGCGCAACCGCAATTTGATCGGCATGATCGAGGCCCAGCTTTCCACCAATCTGGAGAAGCGCGGCATCCCTGCGCGGGTGTCGGGCCGGCGCAAACGGCCATTTTCGATCTGGACCAAGATGGAGCGCAAGTCGGTCGGCTTCGAGCAATTGTCCGACATCTTCGGCTTCCGCGTGGTGGTGAAGGACACCGAGGCCTGTTACCGCGCGCTCGGCGTGGTGCACACCACCTGGCCCGTCGTGCCCGGCCGCTTCAAGGACTACATCTCGACACCGAAGCAGAACGACTACCGCTCGTTGCACACCACCGTCATCGGACCCGGCAACCAGCGTGTCGAGCTGCAGTTTCGCGACGAGGACATGAACGCGATCGCCGAATACGGCATCGCCGCGCATGCGTTCTACAAGGACGGCATCGGCTCGCCGACCGAAATGTTGAAGCGCGAGTCCAACGCCTTCTCCTGGTTGCGCCACACCATCGGCATCCTCTCCGAAAGCTCCAATCCCGAGGAATTTCTGGAGCACACCAAGCTCGAACTGTTTCACGACCAGGTGTTCTGCTTCACCCCGAAGGGCAAGCTGATCGCGCTGCCGCGCAACGCCAATGTCGTCGACTTCGCCTATGCCGTGCATACCGACGTCGGCAACAGCGCGGTCGGCTGCAAGATCAACGGCAAGTTCGCGCCCCTGTCGTCGGAATTGCAGAACGGCGACGAGGTCGAGGTGTTGACCTCTGCCGCGCAGCAGGCGCCGCCGTCGGCCTGGGAATCGCTCGCCGTCACCGGCAAGGCCCGCGCCGCGATCCGCCGCGCTACCCGCACCGCGGTGCGCGACCAATATGCCGGGCTCGGTCGCCGAATCGTCGAGCGATTGTTTGCCCGCGCCAAGATGGAATATGCCGACGACCAGTTGAAGGGCGCGCTGCCGCGGCTGGCGCGGACTTCGATCGACGATGTGATGGCCTCGGTCGGCCGCGGCGAGCTGCGCGCCGCGGACGTCGCCCGTGCGATGTATCCCGACTACAAGGAAGAGCGGATCGGCCGCTTCGCCGCCACCAACCGCAAGGCCACCGCGGACCGGGTCAAGACGCCGGACGGCGCGGGCCGGGTCACCTCGATCATTTCCGTTGGCGGTCTCAATCACGACCTGCCGGTGAAGTTTGCGCCGAATGGCGGCGCCGTGCCGGGCGACCGCATCGTCGGCATTGTCACGCCGGGCGAGGGCATCACCATCTATCCGATCCAGTCGCCGGCGCTGAAGGATTTCGAGGAGGAGCCGGAGCGCTGGGTCGATGCGCGCTGGGACGTCGATGAGACCTCGCCGCAGCGTTTTCCGGCGCGGTTGTTCGTGCAAAACGTCAACGAGCCCGGCAGCCTTGCGCAGATCGCCCAGGTGATCGCCGACCATGACGGCAATATCGACAATATCAGCATGTACCGCCGCTCCCCGGATTTCACGGAGCAGAACATCGATATCGAGGTCTATGACCTCAAGCATCTGAGCGCTATCATCAACCAGTTGCGCGCCAAGGCCGTCGTCGCCAAGGTCGAGCGCGTCAACGCCTAGCGTCTTCTTCCAGCCTCCCGGATTGCCGTCATGACCAAGACCTCGCCGCTGCGCCTCGGCGTCAACATCGATCACGTCGCCACGCTGCGTAATGCGCGGGGCGGCACGCGGCCCGATCCGGTGCGGGCGGCGCTGGCCGCCATCGCGGCCGGCGCCGACGGCATCACCGCGCATTTGCGCGAGGACCGCCGCCACATCCGCGACGCGGATATGGTCAGGCTGAAGGCCGAAATCTCCAAGCCGCTGAATTTCGAGATGGCGGCGACGCCGGACATGGTGCGGATTGCGCTGGCGACCAAGCCGCATGCGGTCTGCCTGGTGCCGGAACGGCGCGAGGAACTGACCACCGAAGGCGGGCTCGACGTCGTCGGCCAGCGCGAGTCGCTGGCACCATCGATCGCCCGCTTCAACGACGCCGGCATTCGCGTTTCGCTGTTCATCGCCGCCGATCCCGGCCAGATCGAGATGGCCGCCAGGCTCCGCGCGCCGGTGATCGAACTGCACACCGGCGCCTGGTGCGACGCCATCGAGGATGGCAACGCGGCGAAAGCCGCCAGCGAGTGGCAGCGCATCGTCGTCGGCGTCGAACTGGCGGAGGCGGCCGGGCTCGAAATCCATGCCGGCCACGGGCTGGACTACGCCACCGCCGAAACCATCGCCGCGTTGCCGCAGATCCGCGAGCTGAACATTGGCTACTTCATGATGGGGGAGGCGCTGTTCGTCGGGCTGGCCGAAACCGTCCGCCTGATGCGGGCGGCGATGGCGCGGGGGCGGGGGGCCGGGGCATGATCCTCGGCATTGGCAACGACCTGATCGACATCACGCGGGTCGCCAAGGTGATCGAGCGGCACGGCGAGCGCTTTCTGGAGCGGGTCTTTACCGAGGCCGAGCGCGCCCGTGCGCAGCGCCGGGCGGGCAATGAGAAGATGCTGATGGCCACCTATGCCAAGCGCTTTGCCGCCAAGGAGGCCTGTTCCAAGGCGCTCGGCACCGGCATCCGGCAGGGGGTCTGGTGGCGCGACATGGGCGTGGTCAATCTGCCGGGGGGCCGGCCGACGATGCGGCTGACCGGCGGCGCGCTGGCCCGGCTTCAGGCCATGACCCCGGCGGGGTTCGAAGCGCGGATCGACCTCACCATTACCGACGACTGGCCGCTGGCGCAGGCGTTCGTCATCATTTCGGGGGAGCGGACAGCCGAGGGCTAAGCTTCCAATAAATCGATTATTGCATATTTTTCAGTTAATTAGCCGATTTTATGGGGCCGGGGCCAGCTTTGTCGCGATTGCGGCCTCGCCGACAACCCGCTAAAAGCCGGCATCCGTCTTCAGCCGGGTCGAATGCGCCTGGACCCTCTGGGTTTGCGCCGCAATTCGCTCTAAACATCAGAATCAGAGCCTTTTCTCATCGCGTCGCCATTTTCGCGTGAGACAATCCACCAGCGGCGCGGCGATCGCGACGGGAATCGGGAAAGCCATGAGCGTGACATCCGGAACCAAGACCGAAGGCGGTATCGGCGAGACCATCCGAGTCGTGATCAACGCGCTGTTGATTGCGCTGGTGATCCGGACCGTCCTGTTCCAGCCGTTCAACATCCCGTCCGGCTCGATGAAGGCCACCCTGCTGGTCGGTGATTACCTGTTCGTCTCGAAATATTCCTACGGCTACAGCCATTATTCGATCCCGCTGTCGCCGCCGATCTTCTCCGGGCGGATTTTCGGCTCCGAGCCCGCGCGCGGCGACGTCGTCGTGTTCCGGCTGCCGAAGGACGACAGCACCGACTACATCAAGCGCGTGATCGGGCTGCCCGGCGACCGCATCCAGATGAAAGAGGGGCTGCTCTACATCAACGAGAAGCCGGTGCAGCGCGAGCGGCTGACCGACTTCGTCGGCGAGGATCCATGCGGCTCGGACGCCACCGCGCGCGTCAAGCGCTGGAAGGAAACGCTGCCGAACGGCGTGACCTATGAGTCCTTGGATTGCGTCGATAACGGTTTCTACGACAACACCAACATCTACACCGTGCCGCCCGGCAACTTCTTCATGATGGGCGACAACCGCGACAATTCGACCGACAGCCGCGTGCTATCCGCGGTGGGTTACGTGCCGTTCGAGAACATCGTCGGCCGCGCCCAGATGATCTTCTTCTCGATCGCCGAGGGCGAACAGGCCTGGCAGATCTGGCGCTGGCCGACGGCCGTGCGCTGGAGCCGCATCTTCTCCATCGTGCGATGAAGGAAGATAGCAACATCCCCACCGAGACCGCGCCGCGCGCCGACGAAGTGAACCCGCCTGCCGCGGCCGCGCCGGAATCCGCCGCGGTCCGGAAGAAGCGCAAGAGCGCCGCGCTCAAGGCGGCGGCGGCCGAGATCGAGACCCGGATCGGCTACGTCTTCAAGGACCCAGCCCTGATCGCCACCGCGTTCACGCACGTCTCGGCACTGAAGTCTGCGCGCAACCGCGGCGACAGCTACCAGCGGCTCGAATTTCTCGGCGACCACGTGCTCGGCCTCGTGGTATCCGACATGCTGTACCGTGCCTTTCCGGGCGGCGACGAAGGCGAACTCTCCAAGCGCCTGGCCGACCTCGTGCGCAAGGAAACCTGCGCCGATGTGGCGCGCTCGCTGGGCCTGCTCGAGGGCATCAAGCTCGGCTCGGTCGGCGTCGGCGCCGGCGCTCGCTTACGCAAATCCGTGCTCGGCGACATCTGCGAAGCGGTGATCGGCGCGATCTTCCTCGATGGCGGCTATCCCGCCGCGGAAGAATTCGTCCAGCGCAACTGGGTCGAGCGGATGCGCAAGCCGGTCAGGCCGTTGCGCGACGCCAAGACCGTGTTGCAGGAATGGGCGCAGGGCCGCGGCCTGCCGACGCCGGTGTATCGCGAGGTCGAACGTTCCGGCCCGCACCACGATCCGCATTTCAAGGTCGCGGTGGATGTCCAGGGTCTCGCCCCGGCCGAAGGCGAGGGCGGCAGCAAGCGCGCCGCCGAGAAGGCCGCAGCCCAGGCGATGGTCGCGCGCGAAGGCGTCAGCAGTGGCGGCAACGAAGGATGATGCTGTGAACGAAGCCGAACACGACGAAGAGATTCATGACGCGCCGGATGCGATGCCGGCGGATACCCGCTGCGGCTTCGTGGCTTTGATCGGCGCGCCCAATGTCGGCAAGTCCACTTTGGTCAATGCGCTGGTCGGCTCCAAGGTCACCATCGTGTCGCGCAAGGTGCAGACCACGCGCGCGCTGATCCGCGGCATCGTGATCGAGGACCACGCCCAGATCATTCTGGTCGATACCCCCGGCATCTTCCTGCCCAAGCGCCGGCTCGACCGCGCGATGGTCAAGACCGCCTGGAGCGGCGCGCATGATGCGGACCTCGTGTGCATCCTGCTCGACGCCCGCGAGGGAATCGATGAGGAGGCCGATGCGATCTTCACCAAGCTGGAGAGCGTCAACCACCCGAAATTCCTGGTCATCAACAAGGTCGACATCGTCTCCAAGGAGAAGCTCCTGAAGCTGGCGCAGGCTGCCAACGAGCGGATGAAGTTCGTCGAGACCTTCATGATCTCGGCGATGACCGGCGACGGCGTCGACGATCTGCGCAAGCGGCTGGCGAAGGACGTGCCGGAAGGCCCGTATCATTATCCCGAAGACCAGATGTCGGACGCACCGATGCGGCATCTCGCGGCCGAAATCACCCGCGAAAAGATCTTCCGCCAGCTGCATCAGGAACTGCCGTACCAGTCGACGGTCGAGACCGATAGCTGGACCGAGCGCAAGGACAAGTCGATCCGCATCGAGCAGACGATCTTCGTCGAGCGCGAAAGCCAGCGCAAGATCATGCTCGGCAAGAACGGCGCGACCATCAAGTCGATCGGCGCGGATTCGCGCAAGGAGATCGCCGAGATCGCCGGCGTGCCGGTGCACCTGTTCCTGTTCGTCAAGGTGCGCGAGAACTGGGGCGATGACCCCAACCGCTACCGCGAAATGGGCCTCGAATTTCCGAAAGAATAGCAGTCGACCTGATGGCGATGACCAGCAAACACGGCCCGATCCATTCGTCGAAGGACCTGCCGAAGAATGTCTTCTATTTCGAGGTTCTGCTCTGCGCATCGCTGACGCTGGATGCGCTATCGATCGCGTTTCAGGACCGCAGCACCACCGACGGGATCAGCGAGAGCACTATCATGGCCGCGAACATCGTCGCCGCCTCGATACTGCTTTTGTTCGTGTTTCTGGTGCATCTTGCCTCGCGTGGCCGCAAGAGCTGGCCGCGCTGGCTGCTGACGGCGTCGCTGGTGTTCTCTTTGCTTTCGCTGTCGCAGATCCTGAGCGTCTACGGCCTGCAGTTCGACAGCTTCATCGAAATCATCTCCTCCGCGCTGACCGGGGCAGGGCTGTACTACGCTTTCACCGGCGACGCGAAAGACTGGTTCAACGCGTGAGCCGTAGGATGGGCAGAGGCGCTCCTTGCGCGGTGCCCACCGCAACCGCCATGGTGGGCACGCTTCGCTTTGCCCACCCTGCGCACAGTTAAACTTTCCCCGCCCGGTTCAGCGCGGCATCGACGCCTGCCGCCAGCGCGGTGAGATTCGAAGAGGGCGCTCGCCCCATCGCCACGTCGCTTATATCGTCCACCACATCGGAGAAATTGCCGGCGGACAGCGTGATGTTGGGCATCGGCGCCGACATCGCGACGCGCCCGCTGCCGAGCGTGGCGACGAGGATCCGCGCGTTTTTACTCTTCTTGGCCAGCCGCCGCACGGCATACTGGATCATAGCGTCCGATGGCTTGCCGACGTAGCAGATGCACAGCGCCTGCGCTTTCGACAGGTCCAGCGAGAAGAACCGCGCGATCGACAGCGCATCGGCCTGCTCGGCGGCGGCGCCGATGCCGCGTTTCTTCAAGAGTTGCGCCAGGACCAGCGAGGCGGCCTCGTCGAGCTTTCCGGCACCGGGCAGGCACATCACGGCTTCCGGCGCCTCCCACGCGGCTGGCAGGTGGTCGGGCTCATCCGCCGCCACCACGGCATCGAGCCGCGCCAGATCCGAGCGATGGTCGACCGTGGCGGGTTTGTCCTCGACGACGATGTCCTCATGGCTGTCGAGGTCCTCGACGACCTCGCTGACGGTGTCGAGGATGCGATCGATGCGGTCCGCGGGCAGTCGGCCAAGGCCCATGTCCGCTTCGGCCAGACGCAGGCCCGGTAGCAGAATGGTGTCGTGATAGTCCGCGAGCGACGCACCTTGCAGATAGGTCTGCGCCTGCTGCGACGCCTCGACGGGATCGCCGGCGAGCATCCGCTGATAGACGAGTTGCGGCGGCGTCAGCGCCGGCTGGTTGCCGAGCAGCACGTCGAAAAATTGCAGCCGGTCGACATGTTTGCCGACCACCACCAGGCAGATCGTCAGCGGCGTCGCCAGCACCAGCCCGATCGGTCCCCACAGCCAGGTCCAGAACGACGCCGACAGCACGATGGCGACCGGCGACAGGCCGGAGCTGCGGCCATAGACCAGCGGCTCGACGATCTGCCCGGCGATCAGTTGCAGCGTCGCGAACAGAGCGGCGGTCGCCATTAGCATGCCCCAGCCGGATCCGACCGCGGCGGCCAGGATCAACGGAAACACCGCCGAGATCGGCGAGCCTACATAGGGCACGAAACGAAGGATGGTCGCGACCAGCCCCCATAGCGGGGCGGAAGGTACGCCGATGACCTGCAGCCCGATCCCCACCAGCAGTCCGAAGGCGGCATTGACGATCATCTGGTTGAGAAACAGCTTGCTCAGTCGTTCGCCGGCGTCGTCGAGCGCGGCCGTTGTGCGCTGCATGTCGTGCGAGCCGGCAAGGCGGATGAAGCGGTTTCGCAGATCCTGACGCTGCAGCAGGATGAAGATCACGAAGATGACGACGATCCCGGTCGTGGTGAGCGGCTGGATCAAGGGCTGGATGATCGCCACCAGCGTTGACAGCGTGCCGGGATCGGGCTGGCGGATTTCAACCAACATGGGTTTGTCGACCGGCTGCCGGCGCAAGCCGTCGAGCGCCGCACGGCCGGCGTTGGGGTTCTGCAATTCGCTGTCGAGTTCGCGCAGCACTTTCGAGGCGCGCTCCAGCGTGCCGGAGCCGCCGGTGGCGAAGCCGCGCAGGCCGTGGATTTTTTCGCGCAGGGTCTGCTGGTATCCGGGCAGCTCTTCGGCCAGCCGGTTGGCCTGCGAGACCATCAGCCCGCCGAGGCTGAATACGATCGAGAAGCCGATAAACACCGCGACCAGCACCGACATCGTGCGCGGCACCCGCCACGCCTGCAGCCGGATCACGAACGGCGCCAGCACGAAGCTGAACAGCACGGCCAGTGCCACCGGCACCAGGATCTCGCGGCCGAAATACAGGCCGGTCACGATCAGGGCCGCCATCGCCATGTTGATGAGCGCCGTCCCCGGCGGTTTGGGGAGGCGGATCGGAGCAATATCTACCAAGGGAGGTTCCTGTGTCCGCAATTGGACGACGCATCTAAGCCATTTTTCAACCGCGCTGCATCACAAACGTTCCTCCGCGCTGGCAACCGCTTGTGGTAAAACATCGCCATGGAATGGACCGACGAAGGCATCGTGCTGGGGGTGCGTAAGCATGGCGAGGCCTCGGCCATTGTCGAGCTGTTGACCCGCGACCACGGCCGCCATCTCGGCATGGTGCGCGGCGGCGCGGGGTCAAAGATGCGGCCGATGCTGCAGCCCGGCAACTCGGTGCGAGCGACCTGGCGGGCGCGGATCGACGAGCAGCTCGGCTACTATTTGATGGAAGCGACCAAGATGCGGGCCGCGACGGTGCTCGGCTCCGGCCACGCGGTCTATGGCGTCACCCATCTGGCCTCGCTGGCCCGGCTGCTGCCGGAGCGCGACCCGCATGAGGACATCTACGAGATGCTGGAACGCATCCTCAACGACTTTGACGATGTCAGCGAGGCGGCGATCCATGTGGTGCGTTTCGAACTGGCAATGCTGGCCGAACTCGGCTTCGGCCTCGATCTGGAAAACTGCGCCGCCACCGGCGTCACCACCGACCTTATCTACGTCTCGCCGAAGTCCGGCGGTGCGGTGTCACGCACGGCAGGTGAGCCCTGGCGCGACCGCCTGATGCGGCTGCCGCCGTTCTTGCGCGAGAGCGGCGAGGGCGGTCGAAACAGCTGGTCCGACCAGGACCTGCAGGACGGCTTCGACCTCACCGGCCGGTTCCTAATGAGAAACGTGCTGGAACCGCGCGGGCAGGGCCATTCGGATGCGCGGGACGGTTTCATCCATGCGGTGGCGAAGCACCTGCAGCGGCTAGACTCTGCGTCTGGTTAATGGGCTGGGCAACCACGTCAGTACGTTCGGCGTTGCTTGCAGGAGGGGCAGCTGCATTTGACATCTAGCGGTGCGAAATAAACAAGTCCGTGTATGGACGCCGCCGACCGTATCGAACTTCGGTGCAATGATATCGAAAAGTGAGGCATCCTCTTTTTCGAAATAGCGACGGATCGCATGCGCAATAAGGTCTGCAAACTGGATCAGCCTTGTGGCTATGGAATCCACGAACATCGGGACGTCGGCCAGATTGTAAATCTGTCCCCACCGATGCCCCGACTTACGAAAATTCAAGGCAAGCCCTTGGAGGGATGTTTCGTAGGACGACTTGTCCAAAATGATCAATCCGCGCTGTGTATCACCCGCTTTGTGCAGTCTGCCGAGAAAGCGATCGAAGCGATTGCAGAGCTGCTCGAAGGCGTATTCCATAGGATCATTGGGCGACAATGCGGCTTTGTGAATCGCTGCGCCAAAGATGGTTACGTGGTTCGACACCCGCAGAACGCCGAGGGCTTCCTGATAGGCCTTGAAGCGATCTGCTTTGCTGATGCCCCGCCAGTGCTTTTTGCCGCTCAGAATATCTGAGCCGCGAAATTCGAGATTTTCTGCATTGTCCGGCCAAAATTGTTTGGCGATATCGTCCATCTTGCCGGCAAACCAGTGCGGTTGGCGCTCGAACACCGAAAGTCCGGCCAACACAATGTGCCGGTCAGATGCGTTGGTGACGGAGCCTGAATCGTCGAGATACAGCAGATGCATGACAAAAAAGGCGGCCGGGCAGGACAGTACGTCCCGTCGGTCTGCGTATGCAGACCATCCCAACTACAACTTTAAATATACTTTATTAGGTAAGATTTGCAAGTGCTTTACTGAGATTCATTTCTTGCCCGATTCGCATTCTGCGGCTAACCCCTGCGCATGGGAAAAAGACTGATTCCGCCGCAAGAGCCGGCTGAGATCCACGAAGTGCAGCTGCGTGACGCGCTCGAGGAGCGCTATCTCGCTTATGCGCTATCGACCATCATGCATCGCGCGCTGCCGGACGCCCGCGACGGGCTGAAGCCGGTGCACCGCCGCATCCTGTATGGCATGCGGCTCTTACGGCTCGACCCCGGCACGCCGTTCAAGAAATCCGCAAAAATCGTCGGCGACGTGATGGGCTCGTTCCATCCGCACGGCGACCAGTCGATCTATGACGCGCTGGTGCGCCTGGCGCAGGACTTCTCCTCGCGCTACCCGCTGGTCGACGGCCAGGGCAACTTCGGCAATATCGACGGCGATAGCGCTGCCGCCTACCGCTACACCGAAGCCCGCATGACCGACGTCGCGCGGCTGCTGCTGGAGGGCATCGACGAAGACGCCGTCGAGCTGAAGCCGAATTACGACGGCCAGACCAAGGAGCCCTCGGTGCTCCCCGGCGGTTTTCCGAACCTGCTGGCCAACGGCGCGCAGGGCATCGCCGTCGGCATGGCGACCTCGATCCCGCCGCACAATGTCGCCGAACTGTGCGACGCCGCCTTGCACCTGATCGAGAAGCCGGACGCCAAGTCGAAGGCGCTGCTGCGCTGGGTCAAGGGCCCGGATTTCCCGACCGGCGGCATCATCGTCGACAGCAAGGAAAGCATCGCCGAGGCCTACATGACCGGGCGCGGCTCGTTCCGCACCCGCGCCAAATGGGAGAAGGAGGAGGGCGCCCGCGGCATGTGGACCGTGGTCGTCACGCAGATCCCGTGGCTGGTGCAGAAGTCGCGGCTGATCGAGAAGATCGCCGAACTGCTCAACGACAAGAAGCTGCCGCTGCTCGGCGACATCCGCGACGAATCCGCCGAAGACGTGCGCATCGTCATTGAGCCGAAATCGAAGACGGTCGATCCCGAACTGGTGATGGAATCGCTGTTCCGGCTGACCGAACTCGAGAGCAAGATCCCGCTGAACCTCAACGTGCTGGTCAAGGGAAAGATTCCGAAGGTGCTCGGCCTCGCCGAATGCCTGCGCGAATGGCTCGACCATCTGCGCGACGTCTTGCTGCGCCGCTCCAATTATCGCAAGGGCCAGATCGAGCATCGTCTCGAAGTGCTCGGCGGCTATCTGATTGCGTACTTGAACATCGACAAGGTGATCAAGATCATCCGCTCTGAGGATGAGCCGAAGCCGGTGCTGATGAAGACCTTCACGCTTTCGGACGTGCAGGCCGAGGCAATCCTCAACATGCGGCTGCGCAGCCTGCGCAAGCTGGAAGAATTCGAGATCCGCACCGAAGACAAGAAGCTGCGCGACGAGTTGCGCGGCATCAACGCGATCCTGAAGTCCGAGACCGAGCAGTGGGGCAAGGTCGCCGAGCAGGTGCGAAAAGTCCGCGATATGTTCGGGCCGAAGACGCCGCTCGGCAAGCGCCGCACGATGTTCGCGGATGCGCCGGAGCACGATCTCGCTGCATTGGAAGAGTCGCTCGTCGAGCGCGAGCCGGTCACGGTGGTGATCTCCGACAAGGGCTGGGTGCGCACGCTGAAGGGCCATGTCGCCGATACATCGGGTCTCGTCTTCAAGACCGACGACAGGCTCGACAAGGCATTCTTCGCCGAGACCACCTCGAAGCTGATGCTGCTCGCGACCAACGGCCGCTTCTATGCGCTCGACGTGTCGAAGCTGCCCGGCGGCCGCGGCCATGGCGAGCCGATCCGCATGTTCATCGACATGGAAGGCGACGCCGCCATCGTGTCGCTGTTCGTCCACAAGGGCGGCCGCAAGTTCCTGATCGCCAGCCACGACGGACAGGGCTTCATGGTCAATGAGGATGATTGCGTCGGCAACACCCGCAAGGGCAAGCAGGTCCTCAATGTCGACATGCCGAACGAAGCCAAGGCGCTGACCGTGGTCGAGGAAGGCAACGACAGTGTTGCGGTGATCGGCGAGAACCGCAAGATGCTGATCTTCCCGCTGGCCGACGTGCCGGAGATGAGCCGCGGCCGCGGCGTGCGGCTGCAGAAGTACAAGGATGGCGGGCTCTCCGGCGTCGCCACCTTCACCGCTAAGGCCGGCCTGTTCTGGCGCGACGGCGCCGGCCGCGAGTTTTCGGCGACCATGAAGGAACTGGCCGAATGGCGCGGCAACCGCGCCGACGCCGGCCGGCTGCCGCCGAAGGGCTTCCCGAAGTCGAACAAGTTCGGCCGCGGGATGGAGTAGGGCGCAAGGTAGCCCGGATGGAGCGAAGCGAAATCAGGGGCCGGCGATTCAATATGGACGGTCTTCCCGGATTGCGCTTCGTTCCATCCGGGCTACGGACTTCAGCGCTACCCCAGCGCGACTTCTTCCGCCTGGCTCGCCAGCACCTTGTCGATGCGGCGGCCGTCGAGGTCCATCACTTCGAAGCGCCAACCGTGCGCCACGACGTGATCGCCCTCGTCGGCGATCTTGCCGAACTCCTGCAGCAGGAATCCCGCGAAGGTCTGGTACGGTCGCTGTTGCAGCGGCAGCTCGATGTGCAGCAGCTCGGCAAAGTCCACCGCCGGCATCCAGCCCGCGATCAGGTAGCTTCCGTCGTCGTGCAGGAAAAAGGACCCGTCTGGCAAGACTACCTAACGAATGGGTGTAGCTATCGTTATAATTGCAATGTAAAAAATGTTCGCTACGAGGTGCCGAATACAATTCAGTAGCAGGAAAACGTATGACACTTGCATTTCTAAAGTTCGCTCGCTTCTTGGTGCCGTCTGACGTGCCCCCACCAAATTAGGCCAGTTTGACCTGGAATTTTCCATTTATGATCCCCTGACGGGGACGAGGAGAGTTCCATGAAGGCATCGAAGTTTTCAGAAGCGCAGATCGTATTCGTTTTGAAGCAGGCGGAAGATGGCTCGGCAGTCGCGGAGGTCTGCCGCAAGGCCGGGATCAGCGAGGCTACTTTTTACAACTGGCGGAAGAAGTATGCAGGCCTGATGCCCTCGGAGATGAAGCGCTTGCGTCAGCTGGAGGAAGAGAATGGCAAGCTGAAGCGGATCGTAGCTGACCTGTCGCTGGACAAGGCCATGCTGCAGGATGTGCTCTCAAAAAAACTCTGAGGCCTGACCGCAAGCGCGAGCTTGTCGACAGGGTGTGCGGCGACTGGAAGGTCTCGATCAGGCGGGCCTGTTCGACGCTCCGGATCGATCGCGCACTTTACGGCTACAAGTCGAAGCGTGGCGACCAGGCCGCTCTCAAACACCGGATCAGGGAGATCTGCGAGACGCGGGTGAGATACGGCTATCGCCGGGTCCATGTCCTACTGCTGCGTGAGGGCTGGGACGTCAACGTCAAGCGTGTCTACCGTCTTTATAGGGAGTTGAGCCTGCAATTGCGCAACAAAACGCCGAAGCGTCGCGTGAAGGCCAAGCTGCGTGAGGATCGAACAGATGCTGTCCAGGTCAACGAGACCTGGGCAATGGACTTCGTGCACGACCAGCTCGCCACGGGCCGCAAGATCCGCGTGCTGACGATCGTCGATACCTTTAGCCGCTTCTCGCCAGCCGTCGATCCGCGTTTCAGTTATCGTGGCGAGGATGTCGTGGTCACCCTAGAGCGCATCTGCAAGACCGTTGGCTATCCGAAAACCATCCGTGTCGACCAGGGATCAGAGTTCATCTCTCGCGATCTCGATATCTGGGCTTATCAGAAGGGCGTCGTGCTGGATGTAGCGCGACAATCAGGATGAGAATCCCGCGACAATCAGGATGAGAATGCGCCGCTGCTGGGTTGACGAAGGGAGGGCGTAGCCCGACCGGAGGCAGCCCAGCAGCGGCGTGTCGCCCGAACGGGCCTCATTTGGCGGTAACGGCGGCTGGTCAAAGATCGGGTTTCTCCTTTGAGAGGACCAATTCTTTGGCCGGCCGGCATGTCACCGATCAACAAATGAGGCTTTTCATGAGCTTGCGTCGCAACCATTCGCCAGCCGTCGCCGCTGCAAAGGCTGGTTTCAGCACCTCCGCCGCCTACCGGTTCGAAAAGGATCCCCGACTTCCCACCCAGAAGAAGTCGCCCCGCGAACGCCGCCGCGCTGATCCATTTGCCGATCTTTGGGAGAACGACATCCTCCCGATGCTGAACGCCGCCCCAGGCTTACGGCCGATCGCCGTGTTCGAGGAACTATGCCGCCGACATCCGGAGCTGGGTTCTGGAACGCGGCGGACGCTCGAGCGGCGCATTCGGGCATGGCGGGCGGTGAACGGGCCGGATCGGGAGGTGATCTTCCGTCAGGAACATCCGCCGGGCCGCATGGGGTTGTCGGACTTCACCGAGGTTGCCGATCTCGGCGTCACCATTGCAGGCCAGTTGCTGGACTGCCGGCTCTATCACTTCCGGCTGCCTTTCTCCGGCTTCGAACACGCCCATGTCGTACTCGGTGGCGAAAGTTTTGTCGCGCTGGCGGAAGGCTTGCAGAACGCGCTGTGGTCGCTGGGCGGGGTGCCGGAGCAGCACCGCAGCGACAGCCTGTCAGCCGCGTTCCGCAATCTCGGCGCTGAAGCCAAGGAGGATTTGACGACGCGCTACGAGGCGTTCTGCAGTCATTACGGCATGACGCCGACCCGCAACAATCCCGGCGTGTCGCATGAGAACGGCTCGATCGAAAGTGCGCATGGCCATCTCAAGAGAGCGCTGGCCGATGCCCTGCTGCTGCGTGCCTCTCGCGACTTCGACGATCTTCCGGCATGGCGTGGTTTTGTCGACGAGATCGTTGGCCGCGGCAACGCGCGCAATGCCAAGCGCATCGATCAGGAGCGGACGGCGCTACAGAAACTGCCGGTCCGCAAGACCGCCGATTATGAGGAGGTCAACGTCGATGTAACGACATCAAGCGCCTTCACGTTGCGCAAGGTGTTTTACTCGGTCCCCTCCCGCTTGATCGGTCACCGGCTGCGGGTGCGTCTCTATGACGACCGGCTCGAATGCTTCCAGGGCGCCACCCACATCGTCACCCTGCGGCGCGGGCGAAGCCAGCCCAACGGCAAACACGGCCACGTCATCGACTATCGTCACGTCATCCATTCGCTGCGCCGCAAACCGATGGCGCTGCTCAATCTGGTCTATCGAGACCAGTTGTTCCCCCGCCGCGTTTACGCTCGTGCGTTCGACGCCTTGCTCGCCGGCATTGGCGAAAGACCAGCCTGCCGTGCGATGGTCGGGCTTCTGGCGCTCGCACATGAACGGGCCTGCGAAGCGGAACTCGGTGCCGTGCTGCAAGCCACGCTCGACGACGGCATCCTGCCGGATCTCAAGGCGCTGATCGAACGCTTCCGACCGAAGGGCATGGCACTACCGGTCGTCGTCGTCACGCTGCCCTCGCTCGCCATCTACGACCAGATCGCAGCAGCCGTGGGAGAAGTCGCATGAACGCGACCGTCAAGATCGACGCCGCCCGTGTCGAATTGCTGCTCAGCGAACTGCGTCTGCCCGGCATCAAGCTGATCTGGGCCGCCCTGGCGGAAACCGCCGATAAGGAAGGCTGGCCCGCCGCACGCTTTTTGGCCGCGCTGGCTGAACAGGAGATGGTGGAGCGAAACCGTCGTCGCTTCGAACGTCATCTGGATGAAGCCCGCCTGCCGCCGGGCAAGACCCTCGCTGCATTCGACTTCGATGCAGTGCCGATGATCTCAAAGGCGCAGGTGCAGGCTCTCGCCGCCGGTGACGCGTGGCTCGACAGGGGCGCCAATCTGTTGTGTTTTGGCCCGCCTGGCGGCGGCAAATCGCATCTGGCAGCGGCGCTCGGCATGTCCCTGATCGAAAAGGGTTGGCGCGTGTTGTTCACCAGAACCACCGATCTCGTGCAAAAGCTCCAGATCGCGCGCCGCGACCTCACGCTCGAAGCCGCGATAGCCAAGCTCGACAAATATCATCTGCTGATCCTCGACGATCTCGCCTATGTGACCAAAGATCAAGCCGAGACCAGCGTTCTGTTCGAACTGATCAGCGCCCGCTACGAACGCCGCTCAATGCTCATCACCGCCAATCAGCCATTCGGTGAATGGGGAAAAATCTTCCCGGACCAAGCCATGACGCTGGCGGCGATCGACCGCCTCGTCCACCACGCCACGATCCTCGAAATGAATGTCGACAGCTATCGCCGAAAAGAGGCTGTCGACAAAGCCCGCGGAGCCGGAAGGCCGCCAACGCGCGCGACAATCAAAGCGTCATCCTGATTGTCGCTCCACGACAATCAACTCCACGACACGCAATTATCACTTGCGTTATCGTCAGGCCGCGACAATCATCCCCACGCCGCGACCGCTAAATTGCCATCCTGATTGTCGCGCTTCCCATCCAGATTGACGCGCTACAGCTGGACTTCTCGCGGCCAGGCAAGCCGACGGACAACAGCTTCATCGAATCCTTCAACGGCAAGTTCAGAAGCGAATGCCTGAACACGCACTGGTTACTGAGCCTTGACGACGCACGGCAGAAAATGGAGGATTGGCGTAGAGACTACAACGAAGTCCGGCCACATAGCGCGATCGGTAACAAGGCGCCGATATCGCTGTTGAATGGCTCATCGGCGCCCCCGCCGGCATGAGCCTAACCCCGGAAAATTCCAGCTCCGGCTGGCCTAGTTTTGGGGAGCACTTCACGGCAGCCATCATTTTGATTTACGCTAAGCTATTGGGGGGGGGTCACAGGGTGGTGGACCACCACATTGCCAGACTTTAGCAAGGCTGAATTTCTGCCCTCAATAATTGTGCCAGGAGCACTTGATTATATAACTCCGTTCCGGCGTTGGGCAAACGCAACGCATCATAAGAAAATTAGTGAAAGTATTAGACAAGGGCTGGTGTCAATCAGCGGTTATCCCGACCAACCCGAGCGTTATACTTGGAAGAATTTAAGGTCGTTATTTTTCACCCTTATCGACCAAGATGAAAGCTTGAAGCAGAAAAGAAGTCTCGCCTACGCTAACGGTGCTGTCTGGTCCTCTTGTGCGGACTCGACGGTTATAGCGTTGATTTTCTTTCTCGTGGCGTTGGCATTTTACTTTATAGGGTTGGAGGAGGCGTTTCCTGCAGCTATGATTTTCTTGATTATTGTTGCGGTTTCTATATTCGGTTCGATCGTCTGTACTAAAAGGCAAGTGGAAATTGCAATAGAGCAGCTTGAGATAATTGGGTTGAAATACAGGACCAGTGTAGAAAAAAGACTCAATGCTCTTGACCAATGATCCGGTGTTGAAAGCGATCGATAGCACGGTTGAAGCAATACGCCAGCGTGCGACAGCTAATTGGATACTAGCGTTCTCAGGTGGAAAGGATTCATCTGCTGCTCTAAAGATATTTTTGGCTGCTTATAAAAAAGCTCGCATTTCCTTGGCTAGCGTAACAGTAATATACTGTGATACTGGAGTTGAGAATCCGATCTTAGAGTCTGACTCATAATGAATTCGTTTGATTTCAGGCTTTTGCAAGCCGTCTTATAAGGACGCGAATGTGAGCGACGAACGCCCAGGCAACGGCGCTGGCGATTGTGGTCTCGAAGTCCTTTGCCAATCTGCGGCAGCGACCGAGCCATCCGAACGTTCGTTCGACGACCCATCGGCGCGGTAGGATTTCGAAGCCCTGCTCCCTGTCGGATCGTTTTATGATTTCTATCGTCCAATTGCCGATGCGCTTCAAAGCTTGACGCAGCTTATCTCCGGCATAGCCACCATCGGCAAAAATATGGCGCAGCCACGGATAGCGATAACGTATCGAAGCAAGAACGCACGGGGCACCATCACGGTCCTGAATGCTGGCTTCGTGCACGACCAGCCCGACCAAGTTTCCTTGCGTGTCGGTGACGATGTGGCGCTTGCGGCCCTTGATTTTCTTACCTGCATCATAGCCCCGGGGGCCGCCGCTTTCCGTGGTTTTCACCGACTGGCTGTCAATCACTCCGGCCGTTGGGCTCGCCTCTCGGCCAGCCGCCTCGCGCGAGGCCATCACGAGCGTGTAGTTCAGCGACGCAAACAGTCCGCCGCGCGACCACGCGTAGAAATAGCCCTGCACCGTCGAGTAGGGCGGGAAATCCTTGGGCAACTGCCGCCATTGGCAGCCGGTCGACGCAATATACAGGATCGCATCCATCACCGTTCGCATATCTGTCGCACGCGGGCGACCGAGCGCCGAAGCAGGCGGCAGAAGCGGCTCCATCACAAACCACTCGGCATCCGTCGTATCGCTTTCATATCGCAAGCTCGCCCGCCTATAGTGTCGGCGGGTGATTTCAGTCCAGACCATCGTGCTCTCCCTCGAATCTTCGCAAATCCGAAGGAATCACAACTGGCTGAAATCACTCAGCTTCTTTTTCAGTCAGCCTCTTAGACGCATACGTTCGCGGCCTTTTTGGTAAATTAAATCAAGAATTGGGTGGATTATCCGCAAGTTTTAAAACGCATGTACTTAAGTCCCCACTACACGATAGATTCTTTGTGAAAATAATTGGCAGGGGTTATCCGCCTCCGACGAATAATTTTCGATGGTGCACAACGGGTCTGAGAATAAAGCCTGTTTCTGCTTTTATTGCGCGCCATGATCCCGCAAATACAGTTGTTATACTCGGCCTACGCGCTGCCGAGAGTCAGCAAAGGGATCGCTCCCTAGCTAAAAGCGCCAATCTGTATTGGCAAAAGCAACGTGAGGGTAAGGGGGATTATGACCTCTTCCTTCCGATTGTCGAACTGAATGTGTCCGAGGTCTGGGATGCCATCTTCGGTCTTTCGACGCCGACATCACTAGCAGTCCGCTGAAAAACCCAAAATCCGACTATTTTCTTTCCAGCGGACAGGCGCGATGGTGGTGTAGTTAGCTGATCGGGCGTCGCGCGTCGTCGCCTGGACGGCGTGGAAGCTATGCGGCGAGCAGTTTTGGAATGCGGATCAGGTTGTAGGCGATTAGGTTGAGCATGAAGTCGGCGGCGACAGCGCCGATGCCGCGATGTTTGGTCTTGCGCATCGTGCCGTGTTGCTTGCCCCATCCGAAGATGCATTCGATCATCGCGCGCCGTGTCTGCGACATACCATAGCCCTCGTGGCGGGTGGTTCGCTCGTCGATCGCGCTGCGACGGCTGCGGCCGGTCTTGCCGATTGTATTGTTCTGCGTCACATGCGGCGTCACCTCGATGGCGCGCAGATTGGCGACATGATCGGCGGTGTCATAGGCCTTGTCCGCGCCGGCGGTGATGCGCCGGCCGGCCTGTTTGGCCTTGGCCTTGAGCATCTTCTCCGCGGCGCGACGCTCGGCGGTGCCGCTGGCATGCGTCACCATCCCGGCGACCGCCAGACCATTGCGGTTCTCCATGGTGGCATGGCCCATGTAGCAGAGCCTGGCCTCGCGGCCGGTGGCCTTGCGGTAGAGCCGGCTGTCGGGATCGCTGGTGGAGGCATGGGTGTCGTTTTTGCGGGTCTGGCCATGGAAGTTGGTGCCGTCGTCGCCGTCACTGCCGTCCTTGGGGCGGAAGCTCTTGTGGGAAGCCCAGGCTTCGATCAGCGTGCCGTCCACCGAGAAATGCTCGTCCGACAACAGCGCCTTGACCTCGGCGAGGTTCAGAAGCCTGGTCATGAACTTCGTGAACACGTCGCCGTTCTGCAGTCGCTCGCGGTTCTTCGTGAAGGTGGTCGGGTTCCAGACCCGGTCGTCCGGCGACAGCCCCACGAACCAGCGATACAATAGATTGTAGTCCAGTTGCTCCATCAGCTGGCGTTCCGAGCGGATGCCATAGAACACCTGCAGCAGCAGCGCGCTGAGCAATTGCTCAGGCGGGATCGACGGACGACCTTCCTTCGCATAGAGGCTGGAAAAGCTGCGGCTCATCTCGCCCAGCACATCACGGACTAGCGCCCGGACTTTCCTCAGCGGATGGTTCTGGGGCACCCGCGCATCCGGCGAGATATATGAAAACAGCCCGCCTTGATCCTCGAATGTCCCGCGCATGCCGACCTCCACCGATTCTCGACCAAATTGAATCAGGAAATGAACGCCGCCGCGAGGGATTTTTCAGCAAACTGCTAGATCCGTCGACGCTCGAAACTCTATATCGAGGCGCTTCTGGCGAGTGCCCAATCATTAAATCGCCTCAAGCTCCCCCATGTTCATCCGGTCGGTTCGGTTGCTGGACTTGCACTGTAGTGAGAAAGGATAAATCGGCTAAAGAGTTGATCAGAGCGGGGCATCTTGAACTGCTGCCCTTCCTGAACTTTCGCGACTGGCTATCAGAATTTCGAAATAATCCCTCTAAGAGGTGGGAGAAGCGAAGAAGCGGAAATGAGGGTCTTGGCCCTTTTACTCTGGAAGCTAGGCGCGAAATTCTGAAACGGGTGGACGATTTGGAGGATCTAACACGAACGCAGATTATAAGTCCTGATGAGCGAGGACTGATAGCAAGCCTTTGGAATATGGATCGCTTTCCACGTCTAAGTTCGAAAGGCGCAATTTGAGTGGCGGTGCATTCGGAGTCGATATAGTGAGCGATGCAACTACCCCAGCGCAACTTCTTCCACCTGGCTCGCCAGCACCTTGTCGATGCGGCGGCCGTCGAGGTCCATCACTTCGAAGCGCCACCCGTGCGCCACGACGTGATCGCCCTCGTCGGGAATCTTGCCGAATTCCTGCAGCAGGAACCCCGCGAAGGTCTGGTACGGTCGCTGTTGCAGCGGCAGCTCGATGTGGAGCAGCTCGGCAAAGTCCACCGCCGGCATCCAGCCTGATATCAGATAGCTGCCATCTTCCCGCTGATGGTACGGCGCTTCGGCCGGTCCGTCCTCGGTATGGAACGAGCCGACGATCGACTCCAGAATATCGGCCGAGGTCACGACGCCCTGGAACACGCCGTATTCGTCGTGCACGAGGCCCATATGTACCGGCGAGTCCCTGAGGATGGCGACGACGTCGCGGGCATCCACCGAGTCCGGGATCACCGGCGCCTCGCGCACCAGCGCGCGCAGGTCCGGCGTCTGGCCGGACAGATACACATCGAGCAGGTCCTTGGCCTGGATGATGCCCACCGCGGAATCACGATTGCCGTCGAACACCGCAAAGCGCGAATGGCTGCTGTCGCGCAGCTGCGCGAAAATGTCGGCGATCTCGTCGGCCAGGTCGATCATCGCCACTTCATGGCGCGGCGTCATCACCGCGCCGACCGGCAGGTCGCCGAGCCGCATCACGCCGGCGATCATTTCCTTCTCGCCGGGTTCCAGCACACCCGCCGTTTCGGCTTCGGTGACCAGCGAGCGGATTTCGTCTTCGCTGATCTTTTCCTCCGCGTCGCCGCGCTGGCCGAGCAGCCACAGCAATGCCTTGCCGGAACGATCCAGCAGCCATACGAGCGGCAGCGAGATCTTCGCCAGCAGCACCATCGCCGGAGCGACGCGCACGGCGACCGCCTCGGGATCGCGCAGCGCGATCTGCTTGGGAACCAGCTCGCCGATGATCAGCGACGCATAGGTGATCAGGCTGACGACGATGCCGACGCCCAGCGTATCGGCGAGGCCCTTGGAGACGCCGACGCCGAGCAGGAACTCGGTGAGCCGCTGGCCCAGCGTCGCGCCCGAGATCGCGCCGGACAGCACGCCGATCAGCGTGATGCCTATCTGAACGGTGGAAAGGAATTTTCCGGGATCGGACGCCAGCGCCAGAGCGCGGCGGGAGCCCCTGACGCCTTTCTCCACGAGAGCGGCGAGGCGCGCCGGACGGGCCGATACGATCGCCAGCTCGGACATCGCGAGCAGGCCGTTGATGACGATCAGGACCGTGATGATCCCGAGTTCGAGAGATAACACGTGTTTTCCTTCTTGGATGATGACAGTCATGATAGCGCATCATCCTGTCGCTGCGTAGCCGTTGACCTGAGCCCCAAGCTTCATCCAGCGATGGGAAGAATCCTTTGATCATTTGAGCCTGTGTGGCTCGGTGATGCAACGGGACGGGGCGCGGAGCCCCAAATCAGCTCATGCGGTCCGTCCCGTTGCATGTCGGACGCGTGGAGCTTGGCATAGGTAGCCGGTGGAAGATTGCCGATCGCGCTGTGAGGGCGGACGGTGTTGTAGTCGTCCTGCCATTCAGCAAGGACTTCGCGGGCATGGTTGAGGGACGAGAACAACGTCTCGTTCAGGAGTTCGTCGCGCAGGCGCCCATTGAAGCTTTCTACGAATGCGTTCTGCTGCGGCTTGCCTGGTGCGATGTAGTGCCATTCGATCCTGGTCTGCTGTGACCATCGCAAGATGGCCATGCTGGTAAATTCGGTACCGTTATCGCTGACGATCGTTAGCGGGGGACCACGCCGGGCGATCACCGCATCGAGCTCTCGGCCGACCCTTGTGCCCGAGAGCGACGTATCGGCAACCAATGCGATGCACTCGCGGGTGAAGTCGTCCACCACGGCCAGCATGCGGAAGCGCCGGCTGTCGGTCAGCGTGTCGCTGACAAAGTCGAGCGACCAGCGATGGTTGGGACCTTGGGGCAACGTCATCGGAGCCCTTGTTCCCAGCGCTTTCTTGCGACCACCACGCCGTCGAACCTGAAGCCGCTCCTCGGCGTACAGACGCCGCAGCTTCTTGTGATTGATCGAAACGCCATCGATGCGCAACAGTAGGAGCAGGCGACGGTAGCCAAACCGCCGTCTGATATTGGCCAGTTCGCGCAACCTCGCGCGAATGACAACATCGTCGGGCCGCACGCTGCGATAGCGTACCGAGGTTCGATCCGCTCCGATGACCGCACACGCCCGCCGCTGGCTGACCTCAAAACTTGAACAAAGGTGAGCCACAGCTTGTCGCTTCGCGACGGGCGTCATCATTTTTTTGAATTGAGATCCTTCAACATGGCGTTGTCGAGCATCGCTTCGGCCAGCAGCTTTTTTAGCTTGGCATTCTCGTCGGTCAGAACCTTCAGGCGGCGGGCCTCCGACACATCGAGCCCACCATACTTCGCCTTCCATTTGTAGAACGTCGCGCTGCTGATCCCGTGCTTGCGACAAACGTCCCCGGTCTTTGAGCCTGCCTCGTGCTCCCGCAGGATCGCGATGATCCGCTCTTCCGTGAACCTCGACTGCTTCATCTCCGTCTCCCTTCAGGTGACGGATTCTACCCATTTTTGGCGGAAGTTCAGGGGCTCAGGTCACCGTGCGAATGTCAAAAGTCATCGGTTCAGCAGGTTGTGCTTGATGCACAGGTCGCTTGAGAGCGCGCTGCTATTCGACGTTGACGACTATTTCCGGGCGGCATGGCATATCGGCAGCGACGACCTGCGCAACTTCCCGGGATCGCCGCTAATAAAGCGCTTCGAAGCAGATCTCAGCGCGATCTGCCAGGCTAACGCGCGTCTGGTTCCGCAATTCCCGAAGCAGTGTTCGGGATGCGCTGCGGCACGGCGCGCAGCAGCAGCAGCGCCAGCAGCGCCGACAGGCTAAGCGCCGACGACACGATCAGCACGCGGCTACCGATCACGTCGATCAACAGGCCGAACGCCAAGGGGGCTGCCGCCTGCGCCATCCGCGACGGCGCGCCGAGCAGCCCCAGGCGATAGCCGTAATCTCTGGGCCCGAAGATCGCCAGCGGCAGCGTGCCGCGCGCGATGGTGAGGACGCCGTTGCCGGCGCCGTGAAACAGCGCGAACACGCCGGCCGCGCCGCCGCCGAACAGCGCCAGGATGCCGACGCCGAGCGGATGCGTCAGGCACGCCAGCCGCGTCGAGAGCAGCGGATGATAGCGGCTGAGAAAACCGGCCTCGAAGATCCGCGCGATCACCTGCGCGGGCCCGATCAGCATGCCGGCGCTGATCGCCTGCAGCGGCGTGGCGCCGGCGGCCTCCATGATGCGCGGCAGATGCGCCGCCATCGCGCCGGTGACGGTCCATGCCGCGGCAAAGGCAAAGGCCAGCAACACCATGGTGCGGTCGATCGGCACCTGCGGCTTGATCGCGGTCACGGCCGCGGCCTTGGCGCCCTTGATGGCGGGAAGGAAGATCAGGTTGAGCGGCAGGCCGAGCAGAATATGCGCCGCTGCCCAGGCAAAACACGTCTCGCGCCAGCCGATCGTCGACAGGCCCCAGGCCGTCAACGGCCAGCCGACGGTGCTGGCGAGGCCTGCCAGCAGCGTGATCCCGGTGATCGAGCGCCGCGCCTCGTTGCCGTAGATTCTCCCCAGCGCCGCGAAGGCGGCGTCATAGAGCCCGAGCCCCATGCCGATTCCGAGCAGCAGCCACGCCACGATCAGAACCGGGATCGAGCCGGCGAGGCCGAGCACGGCGAGCCCGGCTGCCAGAATGATGTTGGAGGCCGACAGCACCTGGCGGCCGCCGAACAGATCGATCTGCCGGCCGACGCGCGGGCCGAGCAGGGCCGAGATCACCAGCGACGCGGAGAACGCCGCGAACAGCCAGTTGCTGGAAATCCCGAGATCATGCGCGATCGGATCGGCGAGAATGGCGGGGAGATAGTAGCTGGACGCCCAGGCCAGCGTCTGGGTCGTGCCCAGGGCCAGGATGATCGGAAGCTGGCGCGGGCTCATTGAGGCGGCTTCATGGTCAGGGACATCCGCAGCTTGGCGCTTATTGGCGTGCCGCTGTCGCATTCGCGCGCATCGGCGCAGCATTCGCTGACCAGAAAATCCACCAGACCGTTCATGACGGCATAGTTGGCATGGCACAGCAGCGTGGTGGACTCGCGCACCTGAGTGATCAGACCGGCGACCACCAGCGTCTTGATGTGATGCGAAAGCGTCGACGGCGCGATTTTCAGCCGGTCCTGCAAGCGCCCGACCGCCAGGCCGGAAGCGCCGGCGCGGACCAGCGCGCGATAGATCCGCAGCCGCGTCGGGTTGCCCAGTGCTTCGAGTTTCGCGGCGGCATCATCGACTTTCATCGGCGCAATCTGGCGGCGGCAGGTCTGTTCGTCAAACGATATTTCTAGAATATTCGAACAAAGCCTATACCGGATCGTTGACTGCGCGACGCGACAAATCCGAATCGCCGCATGAGACGATGGATGTCATCGTCGCATGGGCGGCTTGCCAGGGTTCTGCGAACGGAGGCGAGCCGGCCCCGCCTCGCCTCGGTGGAAGCTCTAACTGCCGTACAGATAGTTCGGCAGCCACAGCGTCAGGCCGGGCCACAGATACATCAGCACCATGCAGAGGATGACGATCAGCATATAGGGCATCATGCCGGAGAAGATCTGGTTCAGCGTGACATGCGGCGGCGCCACGCCCTTCAGGTAGAAGGCCGACATCGCCACCGGCGGCGACAGGAAGGCGGCCTGCAGGTTGACGAACACCAGCACGCCCCACAGGATCGGGTCGATGCCGAAATGCTTCAGCATCGGCAGGAAGATCGGGACGAAGATCACGATGATCTCGGTCCATTCCAGCGGCCAGCCGAGAACGAAGATGATCGCCTGCGACAGGATCATGAACTGGATCGGCGACAGGTTGAGCGATAGCACCCAGCCTTCCAGCAGCGCCTGGCCGCCGAGGATGGCGAACACCGCCGAGAACAAAGCCGAGCCGACGAACAGCCAGCACACCATCGAGGTCGTCTTGGCGGTGAGGAACACGGCCTCCTTGGTGCGCTTCCAGTCCAGCGTACGCGCCTGGAACGCCAGCAGGAATGCGCCGGCCGCACCAACCGCGGCGGATTCAGTCGCGGTGGTGATGCCGAGCAGGATCACGGCCAGCACCACGGCCGTCAGAATGCCGAGCGGCATCACCGAGATGGTCAGGAGCCGCAGCACCTCGAACTGCTCGGCGCCCATCGTCCAGTAGTAATAGAACAGCAGCAGCGCGGAGACCGCGGCGATGAAGGCGAACCAGCTGTAGAATTGCGGCGGCGGCCCGGCATAGGCCGGCGCCTTCGATGCCTCGTTTTGCAGATCGGCGCTGCCCATCTGCTGCAGCACTTCCGGTGCATTGTCGCGCGCGTCCGACGACGATCCGCCGCCGAGCTCCTCGAGCTTCTCCTCCGCCGGCTCGCCGGAAGAGGGCAGGGCCTCGGGGGATCGCATCCGCTCGGTGGCCTCGATGACGGTCGCGGACTGCACGTCCGGCTGCTGATGGATCACGACAAACCACCACGTCGCCCACAGCGTCGCCACGGCGAGCACTAGCGGCACCAGCGCGAAGCCAAGATTTTTCAGAAGGTCGCCATAGCGCAACCGCGCGCCGTCGATGCTCAGCGCCATCGCCTTCGACGGCGCCACGGCCGCGCCGAGCAGCGCCGGCAGCATGCGGAGGGAATAGTTTTGCTGCAGCTCGCGCACCCATGGCCGCACCGGCACGCGGGTCTCGCTTTCCGGCAGCTTCGGCGCGATCTTCGGGTTCAGCAACGCCCAGCCGATGACGTAGACCAGATAAAGGAAGGCCAGAAAGAAGCCGGGAAACATCGCGGCGGCATAGAGCTTGACGACGGACTGACCGGCCACCGCGGCATAGACGATGATCATCACCGAGGGCGGGATCAGAATGCCCAGCGTGCCGCCGGCGGTGATGACGCCCGACGCGAGTTTCACGTCATAGCCCGCCTTCAGCATCGGGTTGAATGCAATCACGCCCATCAGCACCACGACGGCGCCGACCAGCCCCGACGCGATGCCCCAGAAGGTGCAGACCACCAGCGTTGCCACGGCGAGCGAACCCGGCACGCGGCGGAACGCGAGCTGGATCGAATAGAACATCTTGTCGACCAGCGCGCCCCTCTCCATCACATATCCCATCAGCACGAACAACGGGATCGAGATCAGCACGTCATTGGTCATCGCGCCGTAGGTGCGCTGGACCATCAGGTCGAAAATGTGATTGTCCGCCCACGGCTGGTCGGCCCGGTGATAGGCGAAGAAGCCGAAGAACATCCCCAGCCCCATCAAGGTGAAGGCGGTGGGAAAGCCCATCATGATCACTACCACGATGAGGCCGAGCATCAGGAGCCCGAGTGCCGGATCGCTCATCGGATGCTGTCCCCCATGCCGCGCTGCCTGGCGGCTTCCTCGATGTCCTGCGCATGCGCGATGGCGTTGCGGCGGGTCTCCTCGTCGACGTGCTCGCTGGCGGCGAGCTGCTCCTCGACGACGTCGATCTCGGAGACGTCCTTCAGTCGGCTCGGCCACACGCCGGTGCGCAGGCAGATGATCGCGCGCATGATCTCGGCCGCGCCCTGCAGCAGCAGCAGCGCGCCCGCCAGCGGGATCATCGCCTTGAAATGATAGACCGGCGGCCCGTCGGCGGTGACGTTGGAATGTTCGCGGATGCGCCAGCTATCGCCGGCATAGTCCCAGCCGGCATAGGCCAGCGCGGCGATGCCCGGCAGGAAGAAGACGATGTACAGCACCAGGTCGAGGGCAGCCTGGGTGCGTGGCCGCATCGAGCTGTACAGGAAATCGCCGCGGACATGGCCGTTCTGCGCCAGCGTATAGGCGCCGCACAGCATGAACAGCGAGCCGTACATCATGTTCGAGGCGTCGAAGATCCACGCCGTCGGCATGTTCATGATGTAGCGCTTGAACACCTCGACGCAGACCAGCGTCATCAGCCCCATGATCAGCCACGCGGCCGCCTTGCCGGCAAAGGTGCTGATGCCGTCGATCGTGTGCAGGAGGCGCTGGGCATTCATGGGGCAGGCCATTTCACGAGAGCAGTGCTTCTTCACCCTTCCCCTCCAGGGGAGGGTAGAAAGGCCCGAACTTTACAGACAATACGATAGCATCACCCGGAATGCGCCATCCCGGATGATGCGTCTGTACGATCAGTCCGGCATCAGGTCTTCTTCTTGGCGTTGGCGCCGAAGTAATGATTGTAGGCCATGCGCCGGTTTACCACCGTATCCTGCTCCCATTGCGTGGTGCGCTTGGCAAAGGCCTGCTGGGATTCCGAGATCTCCTTGAAGAGAGGGTTCTCCGCCGATTTCTTGGCGACCACCTCGTCGTAGATCTCGAGCTGTCTCAGCAGCACCGAGTCCGGCGTCTTGTAGAACTTCACCTTGTCCTTGGACTGCAGGTCGGCGTAGTCCTGCGAGTAGCGGTCGATCGCCTTCCACGACATGTCCTGGCCGGCGGCATCTGCCGCGCTGGCAATGATCGCCCGCATCTTTTCCGGCAGCGCGTCGTACTTGGTCTTGTTGAACAGGATCTCGAACTGTTCGGCGTTCTGGTGATAGCTCTGCAGCATGCAGGTTTTTGAGACGTCGGCGAATCCGAGCAGGCGGTCCGACGAGGCGTTGTTAAATTCCGCGGCATCGAGCAGGCCTCGGTCCATTGCCGAGACGATCTCGCCGCCGGGCAAAGCGTTGACCGCGGCACCCAGCCCGGTGAACACGTCGATCGAAATGCCGACGGTGCGGAATTTGACGCCCTTGAGGTCGTCGGCCTTGGTGATCGGCTTCTTGAACCAGCCGAGCGGCTGTGTCGGCATCGGCCCATAGGGGAAGGACACGACGTTGGCGCCGATCGAGGCGTAGAGCTTCGACAGCAACTCCTTGCCGCCACCATATTTGTGCCAGGCCAGCAGCATGTTGGCGTCCATCGCATAGGCGGGACCCGAGCCCCACAGCGCCAGAGCGGTCTGCTTGCCGTAGTGATACACCATCACGCCGTGGCCGCCGTCGAGCGTGCCCTTGGAGACCGCGTCGAGCAGGCCGAACGCCGGCACCACGGCGCCGGCCGGCAGCACCTCGATCTTCAGGTCGCCGCCGGTCATGTCATTGACCTTCTTGGCGTAGTCCTGCGCGTATTCGTGGAAGATATCCTTGGCGGGCCAGGTGCTCTGCCAGCGCATGCTGATCGGGCCCTGCTGCTGGGCAATCGCCGGCGCGGTAATCGTGGCCGCGGCGGCGCCGGCTGCGGCGGTTTTCAGAAAGCGGCGGCGCGTGGAAGTCGTGTCCCTGCTGGTCATGTCATCCTCCCCGGTGAAGCCGATCCTGGTTGGCCGGCCTTTTGCTTGCTGGCCAGACAAAGGCCTGCGTCCGGGTTTGGCAAGATTGTTCGCCTGTCTGCGACGCTTCGACGCGGGAGAACTTGAACTATCAAATCTGCTGCGGTGCGGTAGTGATAGTCGAACTATCTGTCGTGCGCGTTAGGCCGATGCCTCGCCGACCATCTCCGGCTGCCGGTCCAGCGCGACGGCGGGCGAGGTCAGGATGACGACAGCCTGCCAGGCAAAGCCGGCGACGGCGAGGTACAGGCAGGCTTCCGCATCGTAGTACCCGCCAACCACCGCCGCGAGGCCGGCACCGATCGGGCGCGCGCCATAGCTTAAAATGTTGATGGCGGAGACGCGGCCGAGCAGGCTGGGCGGCGTCACCGACTGCCGTAGCGTGGTCGTCGCGATCACCCACAGGATCGGACCGGCGCCGAGCAGAAAGAAGCTCAACCCGGCCAGCACCGGTGAGGCGATCCATGTCGTCAGCGCCATCACCAGCGAGGCAACCAGGCCGGTGACCGGCCCGAGCGCGATGCAGAGGCCGAACGGCAGCCGCCGCATCACCCTTGTGGCCAATAGCGCACCGATCACCATGCCGCCGCCATACATCGAAAGCACGGCGCCGATGCCGACGGCGCCAAGGCCGAGATGGCGAACGGCGTAGGGCACGAACACCGCCAGGATGAGGAAGGCGGCGGCACCGAAGATGAGTTGGGTGACGAACACCGGCCGCAGCAAGGGATGGCGGGCGACGAAGGCCAGCCCCTCTGCGATGTCCTGCAGCGGTCGCCGCCGTATGACGCGCGCGCGAGCAGGTTCGTGGATGCCGGACAGCAACAGGACGGCTGCGATCGACAGCGCCGCCGCAACGCCGAAAGCCGGTGCAGCGCCGACAAGCCCGACCAGCACGCCGCCGAGCGCCGGTCCGCCGGCAAAGGCGATGGTGCGCGCCAGTTCGATCCGCGCATTGGCCGCGGCGAGTTGCGGGGATGCGACCAGCGACGGCACCAGCGCGGGCGCGGCGACGCTGTAGACCACCGTGCCGCACACCGCGACAAAGCCGAGCAGCGCCAGCCACGGCAGCGTCAGCAGGCCGGACCAGATCAGCGCCAGGATCGTCAGCAGCGAGGCCGCGCGCATCGCCTCTGCCGACGCCATCAGGACGCGCCGCGAGATGCGGTCGGCAAGCAGGCCGGCGGGGATCGCGAACAGCACGAAGGGCAGCGTCAGCGCGGTCTGTAACAGGCCGGTCTGGCCCTCGCCTGTGCCCAGCAGCAGCACCGCGACGATCGGCGCCGCCGCCAGCGCCAGTTGCTCGGCCGATTGCGCCGCGAGGTTCGACCAGGCGAGGCGGTTGAAGGTAGCGGGCAGGCGAGGGGGCAAGGGCATGGCGGATCCGATCTGTTGCTCGCACCCTGCCGCGCCGGGCAGGCTCGCGGCCACCCGATTACCGAACCGGTAGCAATCGCCTTTGATCGAGAATCGTGCTTGTCCAGCTAGGCCCGCTTCTTCTTCGGCGGCGCCGGCGTCTCGAACTTCACCTTGCCGCGGCTGATTTTCGACTTCAGCATGTCGTTGATCCGGGTTTGCCATCCCGGACCCGTCGCGCGCAGCGCCTCGAGCACGTCGCCGTCGAGCCGCAGCTTGACCGGCACCTTGGGGTTCTCGATCCGGGGCCGGCCGACCATGTTCTTGAACTGTGCCAGAATCTCGGGGGGTAACTCGGATGCCGGCCGCGCCCGTGCAAAATCCTCTGCCGTCCAGTCCGGGTTCTCGTCATGGATCGCTGGGTCGAACTTGGGTTTCTTTGACATGGCGCTTCATCTCCTTCGCATGTGCGCGTCGCAGACTGATCGGACGAACCTTGCCGCTGCACCTCGCGTCGAAATTCTCAGTTCTTCCGCGACCGGCGGGCGTCGGGATGGCTGACCAGGACCGCGCCGGGGGCGGGGCTGGTCGCTTCGAACAATTCATCACAGACGTAATCGTTGAAGATGGTGGTGCCGTCGTCGGTATAGGTCGCGCCCTCGGCGATCGGGAATGCCGTGTCATATTCCAGATCGATGGTCAGCGATCGCTTCGCCCGGTAGGTCTTGCCGCTCATTGTGGTGCTCCGATTCCTGTTGTGAGCGTTCTAGCAGCTTTTGATCTCGATCAGGGCCAGGTGCCCAGGATGCAGGATCATCTGGTCGGGCATCGAATCGAAATCCGAAGGTCGGTCACGCAGATGCAGTTGCAAATGAGTTGCAATAAGCCGGAATTTCCGCCATCCTTTTGCGATGGACGCCAAAGCCCCCGCCATTCCCGCCGATCCTACGAATCCGCTGCCCACCGAGGTGGTCGGTAAGCCCGGCGGCTGGCGTACCGCGCGTGGCGATCCCTCGCTGCTGGGCATGTTCGCCTCGGTCAAGGTCGCCAAGAACGGCTCGTTCTTCCGCAAGCTGCTGGCGTTTCTCGGGCCGGGCTATCTGGTCGCGGTCGGCTATATGGACCCCGGCAACTGGGCGACCTCGCTCGCCGGCGGCTCAAAATTCGGCTACGCGCTTCTGACCATCGCGTTGCTCTCCAATCTGATGGCGATCGTGCTGCAGTCGCTGTGTTCGCGGCTCGGCGTCGGCGCCGGGCGCGACCTCGCGCAGGCCTGCCGCGACGCCTTTCCGCGCGCGGTGTCGTGGTTGCTGTGGATCTCGGCGGAGATCGCCATCACCGCGACCGATCTGGCCGAAGTGATCGGGACTGCCATCGGCCTCAATCTGCTGTTCGGCATTCCGCTCGAGATCGGCGTCGTCATCACGGCGGCCGACGTGTTCCTGATCCTGGCCCTGCAGGCGTTCGGCTTCCGCTGGATCGAGGCCTTCGTGGTGACGCTGCTCGGCGTGATCGCGGCGTGTTTCGCGGTGCAGATCGCGATGGCCGATCCGAACTGGGGCGAGGTGATCCGCGGTTTCGCGCCGACCACCGAGATTCTGCACAATCGTGAAATGCTGTTCCTCGCGCTCGGCATTCTCGGCGCGACGGTGATGCCGCATAATCTCTATCTGCATTCCGGGCTCGTGCAGACCCGCGGCTATGGCGACAGCGTCGCGGAGAAGAAGGAAGCGATCACGCTTTCGACCTGGGATTCCACCATCGCGCTGTGTCTGGCGCTGACCATCAATGCCTCGATCCTGATCCTCGCGGCCGCCACCTTCCACAAGGCCGGCCGCCACGATGTCGCCGAGCTCGAACAGGCCCACACCTTTCTGGCGCCGATGCTCGGCTCGACGCTGGCGCCGACCCTGTTCGGCATCGCGCTGTTGTGCTGCGGATTGAACTCGACGATCACCGCGACGCTGGCCGGTCAGATCGTGATGGAGGGATTCATCAAATTCCGCATGGCGCCGTGGCTGCGCCGCATGGTCACGCGGATGATCGCGATCGTCCCGGCGGTCGGCGTGACGATCTGGTACGGCGAGAAGGCGACCGGGCAGTTGCTGATCCTCAGCCAGGTGGTGCTGAGCCTGCAACTGCCATTCGCCGTGGTGCCCCTGGTCCTGTTCACCGCAAGCCGGAGCAAGATGGGCCCGTTCGTCGCGCCGCGCTGGGTCACCGCATTGGCTGCGCTGACCGCGGCCATCATCATCGCGCTGAACCTGAAGCTGGTGTTCGATTTCGTGTTGGGGTAGCCCGGATGACAATCCGGGGCCGGCTGATTAAACGAGAGAACTGCCCAAGCCAATTCCGCACGCAAAAGATGAAGGGACTGACAACTACCGTTATCCCAGTGCAGTGGTTCACAGGACCAGGGCATTGGCCGTGGCAGCAGCCAAACAGGAGCACAAAGGTGAGGCCGTAGATATCGTCCCGATCCACTGGGCCGATAGCGAATCCAAGATTCGCTGGTGATGAAATAATGGAATCATTTAGTAAGTCATCTATCCGCTGAAACGCTGGCCCCCGGATTTTGCTGCGCTTCATCCGGGCTACGGATCACTCTTGCGGCTCGCTGATGCTCTCGCCACCGGCATCGACGCGCATCCAGCCGGAGGGCGCCAGCCGCTGCTGCGGTAGATAGCGGCCCTTGTAGTCCATTTTCTTGGAACCTTCGATCCAGTAGCCCAGATAGACATAAGGCAGCCCGAGCCGGCGCGCGCGGGCGATGTGGTCGAGGATCATGAAAGTGCCGAGCGAGCGGCTCTCTTCGGCCGGCTCGAAGAACGAATACACCATCGACAGACCGTCGGTCAGCACGTCGGTCAGCGCTACGGCGATCAGATCCCCGCCGCGGCCGGTGATGCCGCTGTCGGGACCGCGGCGGCGATATTCGATCAGCCTGGTCTCGACATGGCTGTCCTCGACCATCATCGCGTAGTCCAGCACGGTCATGTCGGCCATGCCGCCATTGCGGTGGCGCTGGTCGAGATAGGCGCGGAACACGGAATACTGCTCCGAGGTCGGCACCGCGCTGCGCTGCTCGCCGATGATGTCACTGTTGCGCGCCATCACCTTCTTGAAATTACGCGACGGGCGGAATTCATTGGCGATCACGCGGATCGAGACGCAGGCGCGGCACTGGTCGCAGGCCGGGCGATAGGCGATCGACTGCGAGCGCCGGAAACCGCCATGGGTCAGGAGGTCGTTGAGATCGCCGGCCTTGTCGCCGACCAGATGGGTGAACACCTTGCGCTCGTGCCGGCCCGGCAAATAAGGGCAGGGCGACGGCGCCGTCAGGTAGAATTGCGGAGTGTCGCGGGAGTGCTGGGTCACGGTTGGCGTCAGTCTCCGAAGCAGGTGGTGCCAGCATCGCGCTGCCCGGGCCGACGGTCAATCCGTCGGCCGCTTTGCCGAATATAATCGTTCAATAGGTCCGGCCTGCCGGCTGCGCCATCCGCGCCTGGGCGGAATTGTTGACGACCACGGTGCCGAGCACGAGGTCGTGCAACAGCTGACGACGGCCATTGAGCAGGCCGACCACCAGCACCAAGGGCGTCAGGAACGAGATCGAGGCCCAGAACAGCACCGCATGCGCGCAGCCGAGCAGGAAGTAGCCCGGCGTGCCGGTGAAGGTTCGCATCTGCAAATCCATCGTCCGCATCCCCCAGGTGGCGGAATGCGGGCCGCCGAGCGACATGCCGTAATACAGGATCGGCCAGATCACCGTGGCCGGTGACACCAGCCAGAACAGTCCCCAGCCGAGCCCGAGCGTGACCAGCCCGAACACCGCGATGAAGATCACCGCGAGAACCACCGGGATGGAGATCACCACGAGATCGATCAGGAAGGCGACAAGGCGCCGTGTCAGCACGCCACTGAACAGCTGCGGATTCGCCCACGGATCATAGGCGCCGCCAGGCTGCGGGCCGCTGCGCCAGGTGGTGTTCGAATTGTTGTCGGACATCACGGTTCTCCGCCTGCACCATCGCAGTCCTGACAAATGGATATCGGCGAACCCCGGCGCAAGACGCCGGCATCGTTGCAGAGGAGAGCCGGCTCTTTCTTCCCTCTCCCCCGCGCGAAGCTTCGCTTCGCTAGGTGGGAGAGGGTGGATTGAACCGCGTAGCGGGTCGAGACGGGTGAGGGGTAGCCACAAGCTCTGAGCCTGGCAACTCCTCATCCGTCACGGCCTTCGGCCGTGTCACCTTCTCCCACAAGGGGAGAAGGAAGAAAAAAGCCGCGGCTAGCGCTCGCGGCGCAGTTTCTCGGCGGCGGCGGGCGCAAAGTAGCTCAGTACGCCGTCGGCGCCGGCGCGCTTGAAGGCGAGCAGGCTTTCCATCATGGCGCGGTCGCCGTCGATCCAGCCGTTGTTGGCGGCGGCCATGATCATCGCGTATTCGCCGGACACCTGATAGGCGAAGGTCGGTACCGCAAAGGTGTCCTTCACGCGGCGGACGATGTCGAGATAGGGCATGCCGGGCTTCACCATCACCATGTCGGCGCCCTCGGCGAGATCGAGCTCGACCTCGCGGATCGCCTCGTCGGAATTGGCGGAGTCCATCTGGTAGGTGCGCTTGTCGCCGGTCAGCATCTTGGCCGAGCCGATCGCGTCGCGGAACGGGCCATAGAAGGCGGAGGCGTATTTCGCGGCATAGGCCATGATCTGAACGTCGAGGAACCCGGCGGCATCGAGCGCCGTGCGGATCGCACTGACCCGCCCGTCCATCATGTCGGACGGCGCGATGATGTCGCAGCCGGCCTCGGCCTGCACCAGCGCCTGGCGCACCAGCACGGCGACGCTCTCGTCGTTCAGGATCCGGCCGTCGTCATGCAGCAGGCCGTCATGGCCGTGGCTGGTGAAGGGGTCGAGTGCCACGTCGCACAGCACGCCGAGATCGGGAAATTCCTTCTTGATGGCGCGCACGGTCTGGCAGACCAGATTATTGCCGTTCCAGGCTTCCGAACCGATATCGTCGCGCAGCGAGGCCTCGGTATAGGGAAACAGCGCGATGCAGGGAATGTCGAGCTTCATGGCGCGCTCGGCGTCGCGCACCGCCTGATCGACCGTCAGGCGCTGCACGCCGGGCATCGAGGCGACGTCGGCGCGCTTGTTGTCGCCGTCGATCACGAACAACGGCCAGATCAGGTCGTCGGTGGTGAGGACGTTTTCGCGCACCATGCGGCGCGCCCATTCCGACTTGCGGTTGCGGCGCGGCCGGCTGACGAGATCGAGCGACGGGGCGGTGTAGACGGAGGGACGCGGGGAGGGCTCACGCAGGTCGATGGGACGCCCGAATTTGATCGCCATGATGCCGTCTCTCCCGAACTTTCGAATTCGACTTTTTCTAGTTCTAGCATGTGACCGGTGTTTCGTCACCGCGATCATGGAATGGCTGGGTGATTGATTTTGCGGCCCCGAAGGCCCACAAAACCAGCCATGACTCGCACCATCTCTCCAGTTCCCGCTCCCGAACGGCCGCGGCATGTCTGAGCCCGCCGCACGCGACACCTCGCGGGACATCTCGTCGCGGGATCTGGCGATGTCGGTCGCGGCGATCTCCTCGACCCGCGAAATCTCCGAAGAGAACGTCTGGACCCGCCGGCTGGTGCTGTTTCTGCGCATCATGGCCGTGATCTCGATGGCCCAGGGCCTGTACCACTGGGCGCAGGTCACCGGCTTCGTCGGCACCGAGGACGAGGCCTTCGAGGTGCAGACCATGGCCTGGCAGACGGCCACGGTCTATTTCGCGGTCATCGAACTGGTCGGCGCCGTCGGGCTGTGGCTGGCGACGCCGTGGGGGGCGGTGGTCTGGCTCACCACCGTGGTCTCGATGGGTGTGATCGAGCTGATGTTCCCCAATATCTACGGCGGCAATCTGGTGATCGTCGGACTGCAGGCGGTATTTCTCGCCGCCTATCTGGCGCTGGCCTGGATGGCCGCCCGCGAACGGCCGCCATAGGTACCGTCGCTGCCGCACGACAGGCCTCGCAGAAGGCCGTGCTTGATAATCCAGGGAGGTTTCCATGAACCCGCTTTATTCCGGCGGCACCGCCGGCAGCCTGATCGTCAGCGCCATCGCGCGCCACGGCGATCGCCCCGCGCTGGCCGATGGCACCGTGCGCTGGAGCTACCGCGAGTTCGGCGATGTCGTCGCCCGCTTCATCACGCTGTTTCGATCGATCGGCCTCAAGAAGGGCGACGCACTCTGTGTGTTGTCCGGCAACCGCGCCGACGCCTGGGCGGCGATTTCCGCCTGCATGGTGATGGGGCTGCGCTACACGCCGCTGCATCCGATGGCCGCGGAAGACGATCATGCCTTCATCGTCGAGGACGCCGAAATCGACGCGCTGATCGTCGAGGCCGGCAAGTTTGCCGCGCGCGGCCTGGCGATCCAGGCGCGCGTCCCCGGCCTCAAGCATCTTCTCTCCTTCGGCGCGCTGGAAGGCGCGCGCGACCTGCTGGCCGAGCTGCCGGACGCCGTGCCGGCGCCGCTGGTCGACGACAGCGCGTTCGGCGACACGGCCTTCCTCGCTTATACCGGCGGCACCACCGGCCGCTCCAAGGGCGTGATGCTGCCGCACCGCGTGCTGGTGGCGATGTCGCTGGCGATCGTCGCGGACTGGGACTGGCCGGCCGAGATCCGCTATCTCGCCGCGACGCCGATCAGCCACGCGGCGGGCATCACGCTGTTTCCGGTGATGCTGCGCGGCGGCTTCAGCCGGCTGGTGCAGGGTTTTGACGCTGAGACCTATTGCCGGGCCGTGCAGGAGGACAGGATCACCGCGACCTTCCTGGTGCCGACGCTGATCTATGCGCTGATCGACGCGCCGGCCTTGCGCGAAAAATACGACCTCAGCAGCCTGCAGACGATCGTCTACGGCGCGGCGCCGATGTCGCCGGACCGGCTGCGCGAAGGCATCGCAATCTTCGGCAATGTCTTCGTGCAGCTCTACGGCCAGACCGAAGCGCCGCAGATCATCACCACGATGCGCAAGATCGATCATGACGATGCAAAGCCCGGGCGCCTCGGCTCCTGCGGCCGCGCCAATGCGATGGTCGAGGTCAAATTGTTCGATGCCGAGATGCGCGAAGTGGCATTGGGCCAGCCCGGCGAGATCTGCGTACGCGGCTCGCTGGTGATGGATGGCTACTGGAAGCGGCCGGAGGCGACCGAGGAAGCGCTGCGCGGCGGCTGGCTGCACACCGGCGATGTCGCGGTGAAAGATGCCGACGGCTATTTCTACATCGTCGACCGCACCAAGGACATGATCATCTCCGGCGGATTCAACATCTATCCGCGCGAAGTCGAGGACGCCTTGATGGCGCATCCTGCGGTGGCGTCGGCCGCGGTGATCGGCATTCCCGACGACAAATGGGGCGAGGCGGTGAAGGCCTTCGTCGTGCTGAAGCCCGGCGCCAACAATTCCGCCGCCGAGTTGCAGGCCCATGTGAAGGACAAGCGCGGCGCGCCGTGGTCGCCGAAGACGATCGACTTTCTCGCCGAGATCCCCGTCACCGGCCTCGGCAAGCTCGACCGCAAGGCGCTGCGCGCGCCGTATTGGGAGGGCAGGGTGCGCGGGGTTGCGTAACGCGCCCAATCTTTTTGCGTAAAACTGTCGAATAATTTTCGGCATTTTTTCGGTAAGATTTGAGTCACCCTAACGCCGCGGTCATCTCCGTTACCCCAACCTTTAAGATTTGAAGGATGCTGTTTCGCTATGGGCCAGAATCCGCGGACAAAGCTGGAACACGAGCTCCGCAGCGTGAATCAAAGATTGCAAGAAGCCCTTTATTCATCGGCTTAATACGCGATTCACTGTCTCAAATTCATGATCTCTTTATTGTCTTATTTAAGCGGTTCTTCAAACGCTGACCCTTACGTTGAGACCATCAGACGGGACAAAAGTTTCGTCAAATAAGTCGCAAAAAGCGACGAAGCGATAACAGGGGTTAGTGTCATGATGAAAGCCGTATCGACGGTTGAGAACGTGGATCTCGTTCCCGGACAGGCGCCGGTGCAGCCGCTATATCTCGAAGCGCTCACGCTGGTGGAGCGTCTGCATCGCCGCCTGCTCGACGTGATCAAGGACGAGTTCGACCGCCGCGGTCGTGCTGATATCAATTCGGTGCAGGCGCTTCTGCTGTACAACATCGGCGACAAGGAATTGACCGCCGGCGAGCTGCGCACCCGCGGCTACTATCTCGGCTCGAACGTGTCGTACAATCTGAAGAAGCTCGTCGAACTCGGCTTCCTCGATCACCAGCGCAGCCGCGTCGATCGCCGCTCGGTCCGCATCCGCCTGACCGCGCAGGGCCAGGAAATCCGCCACATCGTCGACGCGCTGTATCGCAAGCACGTCAAGACCGTTGAGCAGGTCGGCGGCATCTCGAACGAAGAATTCGCCACGCTCAACAAGTCGCTGCATCGCCTCGAGCGTTTCTGGACCGACCAGATCCTGTATCGCCTTTGAGAACGAACTGAGGAAACGCACCAAGGCGCTGGCGCGGAGCGTGTATGCTTCGCGACCGGCTCCGGCCCCGAGGCCGGCCATGTGCCGCTCTCATCCGAGAAGTGCGACCACCCAATCACCACACGCCGGGCAACGGCGGACCTCCGATCTGACGACCTTGATCGGCCCGCCTGGAAACAGCGGGCCGATTGTCGTTTGAGCGACGTGGTCTCCGGCGGCGCCGGAGATCGCGCCGCCAAAAATGTTTCCGCCGACGGAACTTGTTCCAGCCTCCGCGCCTTATCGCTTCGAACCGGAGGAACTTGCCATGTTGGTCGAGCGCGGATTGAAGGTGATGAACGTCGAGGCGGTGGGCGATGCCTACGCCATCGCTGCCAACTATCTGCGCAGGAGCGGCGCCATTCCCGACAGCCAGATCACGCATGATCGCCTGCTCGAACTTATCGTGCAGATGTTTCACCGCGGCGAAGGCAACAAGATCCGCCTCGCCAATCGCGCCATCGCATCGTTCGAATCCACCCAGCTCGTCGCCTGATGTCCGGAGAAGACAATCCGATGCAGACCGCCATCGACCGCATCATGCACACCTACGAAATGATGGTGAGCCGGACCCAGAGCGCCAACGACGAAGCGCGCGCCAAGGTGTCGAGCTACATCCAGTCGCTGTTCGATGGCGGCGAGAAGGACGAACACCGCCTGACGGTGTGCGGACTGACCTATCTGCGCGAACTCGATGGCAGCAACGATCCGGTCAAGGCCGGCTTTACCGGGATGTGAACCGGCGCGCCGTCGCCTGCTTGGCAGGATGTTTGACGGTAGGCCAAACGGCGCTTGGCTGATGATCAGTAATGCCGTTTGTGCAATCGGTCGCAGTCCTCGCTAGAGAGTGCCGAGCCGCGACCTGCGACTTCAGTCGCTTTCCCAAGATTGCATGGGCGCAACAAATGTTGCGCTGGGGCCACAGTTCCCCGGGATTTAACCGTCCGCCTAACTGATCCTTGCGTGCGCCGCGATTTAGCCACACGCCTCCATGAAATCATTTGACGTCCGCAGACCACCGCTGGCGCGCGCGAGCGACGGAAACGTCGGCTTGTCGGCGCGGCAGGTTGGGAAACCAGGTTCGAGATGAACGCCACGACGCCATCCAGGTCTAACCGATCCGCGCCGCAAGGCCGCGCCGCGATCGTGCGTTGCGGGCCTGATGAGCCGACGGATGGCCATCCCGGTCGCGCGCTGGCGGCTATTTCCGAAGGTGTCGATGTCTTCAAAAAGACTCCTTGCGTCGCGGATTTGAAACCGCGTGGCCGTGATCTCGCCAAACACATGCGTGATTTAGGGATCATGGAAAATCCGGACGGCCGCGCTGTCGATCATTGGACGTTGGACCGGAAACGGTCCGTCGACGGGCGGGCGACCAGGCTTCGACCACATGCGAGCCTTCCTGCATCTGTAGCGTCCGGCAGTTTGCCGGGCCGGTCGGAGCGGCCGTCGGTCGCGCTGTTACCGGCCCCGGCAGGGCGCACGAGAAACCATGTTATGCGGATTATCGAGCGTACATTTCTTGTCGCAATCGTCCTGGGGGCCGCGTCGGTGGCCACGCCATCGCTGGCCTTCGACGGCGCCCCGGTCGGATCGGACGCGACCATCCCGATGGTTTCCGCGCTGCCCGGTACGGCTCCCATCCTGAAAAAGTCGGCCAAGCCCGAGACCACGCTGACCGCGTTGCAATATGCGGCCGAGGGCGGCCATCCGATCGCGCAGTGGAAGCTCGGCCGGATGTATGCCGACGGCAACGGCGTGGCGCAGGACGATTTGCGCGCTTTTGACTATTTCAGCCGCATCGCCAATGCCCATGCCGAGGACAGCCCGTCGGCGCCGCAGGCCACCATCGTCGCCAATGCCTTCGTGGCGCTCGGACGCTATTACCTCGACGGCATTCCGAACTCGCGCGTCAAGGTCGACACCGAGCGCGCCCGCGAGATGTTCTCCTATGCCGCGTCCTATTTCGGCAATGCCGACGCGCAATACGACCTGGCCCGCCTGTACCTGAAGGGCATCGGCGCGCCGCGCGACACCAAATACGGCGTGCGCTGGCTCGGCCTCGCCGCGCAGAAGGGCCAGCACCAGGCCCAGGCGCTGCTCGGCCAGATGCTGTTCAACGGCGAGGCGCTGCCGCGCCAGATGGCCCGCGGACTGATGTGGCTGACGCTGGCCCGCGACAACGCCGCGCCCGACGAGGTCTGGATCCAGGAAAGCTACAACCGGGCGATCAGCAAGGCGTCCGAGGACGACCGCGCGATGGCGCTGCAGATGATCGAGCACTGGGTGCAGGGCCGCAAGGACTGATCAGCCTTTGACCCTGCGGAGCGGCGATCACGCCGCCTCCAGATCCAGGTCGATCCACACCGGCACGTGGTCCGACGGCTTTTCCCAGGCGCGGACATATTTATCGATGCCGACGTCGACGAGCTTGTCGCTGGCCTGTGGCGACAGCAGCAAATGGTCGATGCGGATGCCCCAGTTCTTCTGCCAGGCGCCGGCCTGGTAATCCCAGAACGTGTACTGGCCGGGTTCGTCGGTGACGGCGCGCAGCGCGTCGGTCATGCCGAGGCCGAGCAGGGACTGGAAGCTCTCCCGCGTCTCCGGCTTGAACAGCGCGTCATTGGCCCAGGCGGCAGGGTTGTGCACGTCGGCCGGGGCCGGGATCACGTTGAAGTCGCCGGCCAGGATCAGCGGCTCCTCGGTCTTCAGCCGCAGGCGGGTGAATTCCTGCAGCCGGGACATCCATTTCAGCTTGTAGGGGTACTTCTCGGTATCGACCGGATTGCCGTTCGGCAGGTAAAGGCAGGCGACGCGCACCACGCCGGATTTCAGCGACACCACGCCTTCGATGAAGCGCGCATGGGTGTCCTCGTCGTCGCCGGGCAGGCGAGGCGTGGCTTCCTCCAGCGGGTACTTCGAGAGCAGCGCCACGCCATTGAAGGTCTTCTGGCCATGGGTGATGACATTGTAGCCGAGCGCCTCGATCGCCTCGCGCGGAAAGGCCTCATCGACGCATTTGATCTCCTGCAGGCACACGATGTCCGGCGCGCAGTCGCGCAGCCAGGTAAGCAGGTGGTCGAGCCGCTGACGGACGGAGTTCACGTTCCAGGTCGCGATCCGCATGGCAGTGTTTCCCGGTGATAATGATGGCGAAATCTTGTTTGTGTGCATACCATGCACCGTCGCGCCGTGATAGGCTGGGCCAAAGCGCATAAGTCGCTGTCGGGGGCTGGAGCATCGGAGAGGCCCGGGCATTCGGCTGTATTGACGTGGGATGTGATGAAAAAAAGTACATCGATCGCCTTGATCCTGGTTGTCGGCGCCGCGGCGGCCGCAGCCTATCTGACACGCGCGTCGTGGAGCGGCGGCAATACCAGCGCCAAGGCGCCGCCCCGCGTTCGCGTCGTCGCCGTCGACCTTGCCAAGGCCGAGCGCAAGCCGGTCCCGGTCGATGTCGATTCGATCGGCATGGTAACGCCGATCTCCAGCGTCGCATTGAAATCCCGGGTCGAGACCACCATCCTCGCCGTGCACTTCGAAGACGGCGCCAGGGTGAAGGAGGGCGACCTCCTGTTCACCCTCGACTCGCGCCAGATCGACGCCCAGATCGAGCAGGCCGAGGGCACCCTGATGAAGGACCGCGCCCAGCTCGCCGGCGCCGAGCGCGACGTCCGGCGCTTCAGCGACCTGATCGGCAAGGGCGCCACCACCCAGGTCAATGTCGACAATGCCAAGACCGCGTCCGACATCCTTGCCGGTACCATCCAGGCCGACCAGTCGGCGCTGGACAATCTCAAGGTGCAGAAGAGCTTCACCCAGATCCGCGCGCCGTTTGCCGGCCGCATCAGCCAGGCCAACGTCAAGGTCGGCAATTTCGTGCGCCCGGCCGATACCACGCCGCTGGCGATCATCAACCAGATGGCGCCGGTCTACGTCTCCTTTGCGGTGCCGCAGCGCGTGCTCGCGGATCTCCGCGAGGCGATGGCGGCGGGCTCGACCAAGGTGATCGCGACCATTCCGCAGAGCGGCCGGTCGGAAGACGGCAAGGTCGCGATGGTCGAGAACACCGTCGATTCGACCACCGGCATGGTTACCGTGCGCGGCATTATGAACAACCCGTCGGAGACGCTGTGGCCGGGCATCCTGGTGCAGACCAAGCTGATCGTGCGCAGCGAGGATGGCGTGGTGGTGCCGACCGTCGCCGTGCAGCGCAGCCAGACCGGCAATTTCGTGTTCACCGTGAAGGACAATATCGCCCATGTGCAGCCGGTCACGGTCGATCGCACCGCGCAGGGCATGTCGGTCATCAGCTCCGGCCTGACGGGCACGGAGGATGTGGTGGTCGACGGCCAGTTGCTGCTGACCGAGGGCACAAGGGTCGAGGCGCGCGCCCGCAAGGCCGGGGCCTGAGCCATGACGCTTTCCGAACTCAGCATCCGCCGCCCGGTGATGACCACGCTGCTCACCGCGACGATCATCGCGTTCGGTATTTTCGGATTCCGGCTGCTGCCGGTGTCGGCGCTGCCGAAGGTGGATTTTCCGACCATCGCCGTGACCGCCACACTGCCCGGCGCCAGCGCCGACACCATGGCGGCGTCGGTCGCGGGCGTCATCGAGCGCCAGCTCTCGACCATCGCCGGCATTTCCTCGATGTCGTCGAGCTCGTCGCAGGGCACCACCGGGATCACGATCCAGTTCGACCTCAACCGCAACATCGATGCCGCCGCCCTGGACGTGCAGACCGCACTGACCATCGCGCAGCGCCGGCTGCCGATAGAGATGACGATCCCGCCAAGCTTCCGCAAGGTGAACCCCGGCGACTTCCCGGTGCTGTTCGTCGCCTTGAGCTCATCGACGCTGCCGCTGTCGGCGGTCAATGAATTCGGCGACATCACCATCGGGCAGGCGCTGTCGCAGATCACGGGCGTCGCCCAGGTCGTGATCTACGGCTCGCAGAAATTCGCCATTCGCGTCCAGGCCGATCCGGAAGCCGCCGCGGCACGCGGCCTGTCGCTGGAGGACATCCGCACCGCGGTGTCGCGGGCCAATTCCTCGACCCCCGTCGGTACCCTGAACGGACCGAAGCAGGATATCTCGCTGCAGGCCTCCGGCCAGATGAACAAGGCGTCGGATTACGACCAGATCGTGGTGGCGTGGCGCAACGGCTCGCCGGTCAAGCTCAACGAGGTCGCCAAGATCTATGACGCGGTCGAGAACGACAAGGTCGCGACCTGGCTGAACGGCAAGCGCGCCATCGTGCTGGCGATCCAGAAGCAGCCCGACGCCAATACGGTCGCGGTGGTCGATGGCGTGCGCGCCAAGCTGCCGTCGCTGCAGGCGCAGCTACCGCCCTCGATCGAGGTCAGCGTGATGATGGACCGTTCGGTCTCGGTGCGCGAGGCCGTGGCCGACGTCGAGGAGACGCTGCTGATCGCCGTGGTGCTGGTGATCATCGTGATCTTCCTGTTCCTGCGCTCGGCCTCGGCGACCTTCATCCCGGCGCTTGCCGTGCCGATCTCGTTGTTCGGCACCTGCGCCGTGATGTACATGCTGGACTACTCCATCAACAACATGACGCTGCTGGCGCTGACGCTGTCGGTCGGCTTCGTGGTCGATGACGCCATCGTCATGCTGGAAAACATCGTCCGCCACATCGAACACGGCATGAAGCCGTTCGACGCCGCCTTGAAGGGCGCGCGCGAGATCGGCTTCACCATCATCTCGATCACCTTCTCGCTGATCGCGGTGTTCATCCCGGTGCTGCTGATGGGCGGCATCGTCGGCCGCGTGTTCCGCGAATTCGCGGTCACCGTGGCGGTCGCCATCATCGTCTCCGGCTTCGTGTCGCTGACGCTGACGCCGATGCTCTGCGCGCGCGTGCTGAAGGCGCATGATCCGCACAAGAAAGAAAACATCGTACTCCGGCTGTTCGAGCGGATGTTCGCCGCCTGGCTGCGCGGCTACGAATGGGCGCTCGACCACGTGCTGGCGCACAAGTTCCTGATGCTGATGCTGACCATCGCCACGCTTGGCGGCACCGTCTATCTCTACATGATCGTGCCGAAGGGCTTCTTCCCGCAGGAGGATACGGGCTTCCTGACGGGGATTACCGAGGCTGCCACCGACACCTCGTTCGAGGCGATGACGACCCGGCAAATGGCACTGGCCGAATTGCTGAAATCCGATCCGGCGGTCGACTACATCAATTCGACCGTCGGTTCCGGCGGCCCCAATCCGACCGCCAATTACGGCCGGCTGTTCATCGCGCTGAAGCCGCAGAAGCAGCGCGAGCCGGCGCCGGTGGTGATTGCCCGGCTGCGCCAGAAGGCCACTGCCATTCCCGGCCTGCAGGCGTTCTTCCAGAGTATCCAGAACCTCAGCGTCGGCGGCCGTCCGTCGAAGAGCCAGTATCAATATGTGCTGCAGGGCAGCGACACCGAGACGCTGTACCGCGTCTCGCCGGAGATGCGCGACCAGATCGCCAAGGTGCCGGGCCTGCTCGACGTCACCACCGACCTCTATATCAAGAACCCGCAGATGACGGTCGATATCGACCGCGAGAAGGCCGCGGTCTACGGCATCACCGTCGATCAGGTCCGCAACCAGCTCTACAACGCCTTCGGCGCACGGCAGGTCGGCACCATCTACATGCCGACCAACGACTACCAGATCATCCTGGAGGCGCAGCCGCAGTTCCGCATCGATCCCAGCGACATCTCCAGGCTCTACATGAAGACCGGCAACAACCAGACCATCCCGCTCAGCGCGGTGGCGCGGCTGGTGCCGACGGTGGGTCCGCTGCAGATCAACCATCAGGGCCAGCAGCCGGCAGTGACGATCTCGTTCAACCTGCAACCCGGCTATTCGCTGGGCTATGCGGTCGACCAGATCACCCGCATCGAGGCGGACTCCAAGCTGCCGGTGACGATCGCAACAGGATTCTCCGGCACCGCGCAGGTGTTCCAGGATTCCTTGCGCGGGCAGGGCGTCCTGATCCTCGCCGCGGTGTTTGCCGCCTTCGTCATCCTCGGCATTCTCTACGAGAGCTTCATTCACCCCATCACCATCATCTCCGGCCTGCCGTCGGCCGGCATCGGCGCGATCCTGACGCTGATGCTGTTCAAGATGGAAATGTCGGTGATCGCGATGATCGGCATCGTCATGCTGGTCGGCATCGTCAAGAAGAACGCCATCATGATGGTCGATTTCGCGCTGGAGCGCCGCCGCGTCGGGCTCTCCGCCGAGCATGCGATCCGCGAGGCCGCTTTGCTGCGTTTCCGCCCGATCATGATGACGACCTTTGCTGCGATCTTCGGCACGCTGCCGATCGCGCTCGGCGCGGGGGCCGGCGCCGAACTGCGCCAGCCGCTCGGCATCGCGGTGGTTGGCGGCCTCTGTGTCTCGCAGATCCTGACGCTGTTCATCACCCCGGTGATCTACATCTATCTCGACCGCATCGACCGCAAGCTGAAGCGCCGCCTGAATCCGCAGGAGCACGAGGCGTTCGACGAGGAGCGGCCGCGCGCCGTGGCGGCGGAGTGATGCAATTGCCCTGGGCCTCGGCTCTGGTTGCACTGACCTTTCTCGCCGCGCCGGTGCGCGCGGCCGACGAGCCGATCGAGATTTTCGACGCGCATCTGCACTATAATTTCGAGCCGACGCCGACCTTTCAGCCCGACGAGGTGCTGGCGCTGCTGAAGAAGCACCGCGTCACCGGCATTCTGGCCACCAGCCGTCCCAACACCGGCACCCATGTGCTGATGGGCGCCAAGGCCGAGGGCAAAGCCAGCGACCTGCAGGTGGTGCCCTTCATCCGGCCTTACCGCGTCCGGCCCGATATCCAGACCTGGTTCAACGATCCCGTGATCTTCGATCTGGTGCAGGACGAGTTCAAGCGCGGCTACTACCGCGGCGTCGGCGAATTCCATCTGCACGGCAAGTCCGCCGACACCGAGATGGTCAGGAAGACCGTCGATTTCGCCGTCGCGCATGATCTCTATCTGCACGCCCATTCCGATGCCGAGGCCATCGAGATCCTGATGCGGCACAATCCGCGGGCGCAGATCATCTGGGCGCATACCGGCTTCGGCCTGTCGGCGGATCGCGTCGCCGCGATGCTGGCGAAATATCCGAAGCTGTGGGGCGAGCTGTCCTATCGCAGCGGCATCGTCGACGGCGCGGGCCGGCTCACGACGGAATGGCGCGCTTTGTTCGAGAAATACCCCGACCGCTTCCTGCTCGGCTCCGACACCTGGGTGCCGGAACGCTGGTCGAGCTACGGCGACACCATGGAAGGCTACCGCGCCTGGCTGGCGCAGCTGTCGCCGGCGATCGCGAAGCAGATCGCCCATGGCAATGCGCGGGCGATGTTCGCGGAGAGATAGAGACAGTGGGTCGCACTCCTTTCCTTCGCTCTCCACTCAGAGGCAAAGGTGCCGCGCGTACAGCGGACGAGTGAGGGGGGGCCGCGAGCTCCGGGCCTATCGTCCACCCCATTCGTCGCGGCCGCGCCGCGCCGCCTTCCGCCGCAAGGTGACGTAGGAAGAAGCGCTGACGTCATCCGGCCACGGCATCCACCATGAAAAGTTCCTTTGGTATTGTTAAACCTCTAAGGTTGTGCTTTTCATAAGCAACCTTAAGTTTAAAATGGGGCCGGGGCGTTCACATGACCAACATTTGCTACCAGATCACCATGGGAACCGGGCTGGCGCTGGCTATCGATGGCAACAGCCACCAGGCCGGCAGCCAGCTGATCCTAAAAACCGCATCTACCAGCGATCCTGACCAGCTGTGGAGTCTTGTGGCCTATCCTGCGACCCGCGGACTCATACTGCTCAATCCGTATCGCGGGCTGTATGCGGCCCCGGCGTCGGGAGACAATGGAGCGGCCGTTCAGCTGTTCGATCTGCCTGAAAATCTGACGTTCGACGATGCGCACACCTGGGAAGTGGCGAGCGACTCGCCGTATCCGGTGCGGATCGTCGGCAACAACGACCAGAACCTCAATGCAGCAGGCAGCGACTGGCAGCCCATCAGCACCCCTATCATCGTCTGGAAATGGGACAGCGGTCTGAACGAAGTGTGGACGTTCAAGCCCGTCAAAACCGGCTAGCCCAAGGCGAACCAGCCTAAGGAGTCATCGCCGCCGGCCGGCGCGAGACATAAACTCTTGCGCCTTGAGATCCCTACTCAGATCGAAAAACTCGTCCCGCAGCCGCAAGAGGCCGTGGCGTTTGGATTGACCACCCGGAACGACGCGCCGATCAGATCGTCGACGAAATCGACTTCGGAGCCCGCCAGAAATGGCACCGATGCGGAATCGACCAGCACCACGGCGCTGTCGCGGTTGATAACAAGGTCATCCTCGGCCTTGGCGCGATCGACGTCGAATTTGTAGGAAAAACCTGAGCAACCGCCGCCCTCGACGGAGATGCGCAGCATGGCGCCATCGCCCTCGGTCCTGAGGATTTCGCCGATCCGGCGGGCGGCCCGCTCGCTGATGGTGACGCTGGTGGCTGTCATGATGTGACTCCTGCGGGACGCTCAGGAAGTTTGAATAACCCGCTCCGCATAGTTAAGTGCGTTGGACAGCGGAATCAATTGGATAAGGACAAAACACCGTGGCGGTTGGAATGGCGGCGCCGCGCGCGCCGTATGCCTGCGACCCCCTGCGTAGCCGGGGACGGTTGGTCGCCGAGCCGGAAAGCGCCACCCGCAGCGCCTTCCGGCGGGATTGCGACCGCGTGATCCATTCGACCGCCTTTCGCCGCCTCAAGCACAAGACCCAGGTGTTCGTGTTCCATGAGGGCGACCATTATCGCACCCGGCTGACCCACACGCTGGAAGTCGCGCAGATCGCCCGTGCCATCGCCCGCCAGCTCGGCCTGGACGAAGACCTCACCGAGACGCTGGCGCTGGCGCATGACATCGGCCACCCGCCGTTCGGACACGCCGGCGAGCGCGCGTTGGACACCTGTCTCGCCGAGCACGGCGGCTTCGACCACAACGCCCAGACGCTGCGCGTCGTCACCGCGCTGGAGCATCGCTATCCCGATTTCGACGGGCTCAACCTGACCTGGGAAACGCTGGAGGGCGTGGTCAAGCACAACGGGCCGCTGACCGACCCGGCGGGGGCCGCGCTCGGCCATTATGCCGGTCCGGGCCTGCCGCGGGGGATTACCGAATTCAACGATATCTGGGACCTCGAGCTTTCCAGCTATGCTTCGCTCGAGGCCCAGGTCGCGGCGCTCGCCGACGACATCGCCTATGATGCCCATGACATCGACGACGGCCTGCGGGCCGGGCTGTTCACCGTCACCGATTTGCGGGTGATGCCGCTCGCCGCCGACATGATCGACGACATCGACGCGCGCTATCCCGGTCTCGACGAGGTCCGGCGCGGCGCCGAACTGGTGCGCGAACTGATCTCCTATCTGCTCGGCGCCGTGGTCGGCGAGTCGACGCGGCGGCTGGCCCAGGCGCAGCTCGGCTCGGTCGAGGCAGTGCGCCGCCATGGCGAGGGGCTGATCGCGTTTCCCCGCGAGGCCGAGAAGGCCGAGGCCGGCATCAAGGCGTTCCTGAAGGCGCGGATGTACCGCCACGCCCGGGTGATGCGGGTGATGGGCGAGGCCGAATGTATCCTGTTCGACCTGTTCGCGCGCTACCAGAGGGCGCCCGAGGACCTGCCGCCGGAATGGCTGCCGACCGGTTCGGTGCCGGAAAGCGATGCCGACCGCGCCCGCCGGATCGGCAATTTCATCGCCGGCATGACCGACCGTTATGCCATCACCGAACATATGCGGCTTTTCGATTCAACTCCCGAGTTACGTTAGAATATTGGCGCAGGATATTGATTGTGCTGCTTAATATACGCCAGATTAATCCTGTATCTTGGCTTTGAAAAGATTGGCGATCCGGCTGCGAAACCGCTAATCATCCGCTTCTTCTTCCAGCCGGAATCGTCCGGCGCAGTTCTGGTTTGCACGCATGGCCTCCGCACCGTCTCCGCATCTGTTCGCCATCATGCTCGCGCGCGTCCATGCGGTCTGCCGCGCGCTGGCCGACGAAGGCACGCTGCCGGCCGGGCTCGATCTGTCGCGCGTCGTGGTCGAGCCGACCAAGGATGCCTCGCACGGCGATATGGCCAGCAACGCCGCCATGGTGCTGGCCAAGCAGGCCAGGCTGAAGCCGAAGGACCTCGCCGAAGCAATCGCCGCGAAACTGCGCGACGACGATCTGGTCGCCTCCGTCGATGTCGCCGGTCCCGGCTTCATCAACCTGACTTTGAAGACCGCGGTGTGGGCCGAGGCGCTGCGCGCCGTGCTGCGCGACGGCGACGCCTACGGCCGCCTCGCGACCGGCGTCGGCGAGAAGGTCAATGTCGAATACGTCTCGGCCAATCCGACCGGGCCGATGCATGTCGGCCATTGCCGCGGCGCGGTGTTCGGCGACGCGCTGTGCAGCCTGCTGGCCACCGCCGGCTTTGATGTCTGCCGGGAATATTACATCAACGACGCCGGCGCCCAGGTCGACGTGCTCGCGCGTTCCGCTTTCCTGCGCTACCGCGAGGCGCTCGGCCAGGACATCGGCCCGATTCCGGAAGGCCTGTATCCCGGCGATTATCTGGTGCCGGTCGGGCAGGCGCTCGCCGCCCAATATGGTGACCTGTTGCTGCTCCAGCCGGAGTCCGAATGGCTGCCGGGCGTGCGTGACACGTCGATCGCCATGATGATGGAAATGATCCGGGGCGATCTCGCCGCCCTCAACATCCAGCACGACGTGTTCTTCTCCGAGCGCTTGCTGATTTCCGGCGATGTCGACAAGGTCGCCGACACCATCGAATTCCTGCGCGCCAAGGGCGACGTCTATGAGGGCCGGCTGCCGCCGCCGAAGGGCGTGCCGGTCGAGGATTACGAAGACCGCGAGCAGACTCTGTTCCGGGCCACCGCCTATGGCGACGACGTCGATCGGCCGCTGAAGAAGTCGGACGGCGGCTATACCTATTTCGCGTCCGACATCGCCAACCACAAGAACAAGTTCGACCGCGGCTTCCGCAACATGGTCGACGTCTGGGGCTCCGACCACGGCGGCTACATCAAGCGCGTGCAGGCGGCTATCAAGGCGGTGACCGCCGGGCAGGGCACGCTCGACGTCAAGATCGTGCAACTCGTCAAACTGCTGCGCAATGGCGAGCAGGTGAAGATGTCGAAGCGCTCCGGCGATTTCGTCACTTTGCGCGAGGTGGTCGACGAGGTTGGCCCCGACGCGGTGCGCTTCATGATGCTGTTTCGCAAGAACGATGCGGTGCTCGATTTCGACCTCGCCAAGGTCCGCGAGCAGTCGAAGGACAATCCGGTGTTCTACGTCCAGTACGGCCACGCCCGCGGCCATTCGATCTTCCGCAACGCCCGCGAAATGCTGGCTGACCTGCCGGAGGAGACCGAAGCCCGGGTCGCCTATCTGAAGGACGCGCCCGTCGAGCGGCTCGACGACGCCGCCGAGCTCGGCCTGGCGCGGCAACTGGCGTTGTATCCCCGGATGATCGAATCCGCCGCGCTGGCGCACGAGCCGCACCGGATCGCTTTCTACCTCTACGACCTTGCCAGCGCCTTCCATGCGCTGTGGACCCGGGGCCGCGATATGCCTCATTTACGCTTCATTATCACTAATGATGCAGAACTTACCAAAGCGCGACTGGCACTGGTCCAGAGCGTCGTCTCGGTCCTGGCATCGGGCCTCGCCGTTCTCGGCGTCACCGCGCCAGACGAGATGCGGTAGACAGGGGACGGCCGTCTGATGGGGATCTGTGGCGGCTCACACTAGCGGCCGATCGTTGACAAGCGGGTTGGCGGCTTTCCCGAAGGGGACGCAAATTGACTATGGCTGATCATCGATACCACGACCGACCCTTCCCCTCAGACGATCACAGTCGCGATGCGTCGCGACCGCGCAGCGACGCCGATCCGTTGGCCGAACTGGCGCGGCTGATCGGTCAGAGCGATCCGTTCGCCAATACCGGGTACGGCAGCCAGTCGCGCCGCGCCGAGCCGGTGCCGCCGAAGCCGGAAGATGATGCCGATGGCGCTCCGAGCGGCCCGCCGCCGTGGATGAAGCGCGTCGCCGCGCAGGAAGCCTATCAGCCGAACACCCATCAGCCGGAAGTCACGGATCAGCATGAACCCGATACGGCCTACAAGGTGAATCGCTACGCCCCCGAGCCGGCGCCGGAAGCCGACTACCATCCGGCGCCAAGCTTCGCTGCTGCGCATCCCGATCCCTACGCCGAACAGCACTACCAGGAGCCCGCCGATCCCGCGCGCTATGATGACGCGCTGTATGGCCGGCCCGATCCCGGCTACGAGCAGCCGCAGAGTCAGAATTATGCAGAAGACCCCTACGCCTATCAGGATGCCTATGCCGACGAGCCGGCACCGAAGCGTCGCGGCGGGCTGATGACCGTGGGCGTCGTGCTGGCGCTGGCCGTGGTCGGCACTGGCGCGGCCTTCGCCTATCGGACCTATATCGGCTCGCCGCGGTCGGGCGAACCCCCGGTGATCCGGGCCGACACCGGCCCCAACAAGATTGTGCCGCCGTCATCGACCGACGCGAACGCCAAGCTGATCCAGGACCGGCTCGGCGCCGCGCCGGAGAAAATGGTGTCGCGCGAGGAGACGCCGGTGAATGTGCAGGATGCCAGCAAGGCAGGTGGCCCGCGCGTGGTATTTCCGCCGCTGAACCAGAACGCCAATCCACCCTCGACCGCCAGCGTCGCGCCGGCCGGCAAGCCGATGGTCGGCGCCCCCGCACAGGGCGGCGATGAACCGCGCAAGATTCGCACCTTTGCCGTGAAAGGCGACCAGACGGACCCGAACGCCACCCCGGCCGCCCGCCAGGCGCCGGCGCGCCTGACCGGTACGCCGCCGGCCGCCGCGCCGGCCCGGCCGGCCAATGCGCCGATTTCGCTGTCGCCACAGGCCGCTCCGGCTCCTGCCGCCCCCGCCCGCGTCGCCAACAACGCGCCGCAGGCCATAGCGCCCGCGACCACCGCTGGTGGCGGCTATCTGGTGCAGATCGCGTCGCAGCGCTCGGAGTCGGAAGCCGCGGCCTCGTTCAAGGCGCTGCAAGGCAAGTACCCGTCGGTGCTCGGGTCGCGCACGCCGACGATCAAGAAGGCCGATCTCGGCGAAAAGGGCACCTATTATCGCGCGATGGTGGGGCCGTTCGGCTCGTCCGAGGAAGCTGCGCAGATGTGCGGAAGCCTGAAATCTGCCGGCGGAAGCTGCGTCGTCCAAAGGAATTAACGGCCGTTTCCTTGACCCTGGGCGCCGATGGGGGCTAATCGGCCTCATGACCAAACGTGCCTTCATCACCGGCGTATCCGGACTGGAACTGACCGCCGAAGAGCGCGCGTTTTTGCGCGCGGAGCGGCCCTGGGGTTTCATCCTGTTCAAACGCAACATCGACAATCCCGCGCAAGTCACGAGATTGGTTGAAGAATTGCGCGAGAGTACAGGCGATCTCGATGCCGTCGTGCTAATCGATCAAGAGGGCGGCCGGGTGCAACGCCTCGGCCCGCCGCACTGGCCGGTGTATCCGCCCGGCGCCGTGTTCGGCACGCTCTATGACATCGAGCCGGCGCTTGGCCTTGAAGCCGCGCGGCTGTCGTCGCGCCTGATCGCCGCCGATCTGGTGGATCTCGGCATCACCGTTGACTGCCTGCCGCTAGCCGATGTCCCGGTCGAGGGCGCCGACGCCGTGATCGGTAACCGCGCCTATGGCACCACGCCGGACAAGGTCGCGGCCATCGCCCGCGCCGTGACGACCGGGCTGGAGCAGGGCGGCGTGCTGCCGGTGCTCAAGCACATTCCCGGTCACGGCCGCGCTACCGCCGACACCCATTTCAAATTGCCGGTCGTGGATACCTCTGCGGCGGAACTCGAAGCCTTCGATTTCGCCGCATTCAGGCCTTTGGCCGATTTACCGATGGCGATGACTGCACATGTTGTGTTTAGCGCCCTCGATCCCGAACAACCGGCGACGACATCTGCGACAATCATTGCTCAGGTGATTCGCGGCTCGATCGGGTTCCAGGGTTTGTTGATGAGTGATGACGTGTCCATGAATGCGTTGGCCGGATCGATCGCGGAGCGAACTCGCGCGATCGTGGCGGCCGGCTGCGACGTCGTCCTGCATTGCAACGGCAAGCTCGACGAGATGCGCGCCGTCGCCGCCGAGACCCCGATCCTCGCCGGCCAAGCGCTGGAACGCGCCAAAGCGGTGCTGGCGTCGCGCCGGCAGCCGGATGCGTTCGACCGCGTCCAGGGCCGTGCCGATCTCGATGCCCTGATCGCCCGCGCCGAGGCCCGCGCATGAGCGCTGAAATCCTGTCCTTCGAAACCGGGCGTCCCGCGGAAATCGTCGAGGACGATGAGCCCTCCCTAGTCGTAGACGTCGAGGGCTATGAAGGCCCGCTCGACCTGCTGCTCGCTTTGGCGCGGCAGCAGAAGGTCGACCTGCACAAGATCTCGATCCTGGCGCTCGCCGACCAGTATCTCGTCTTCATCGAAGCCGCGCGAAAAATCCGCCTGGAACTGGCTGCCGACTACCTTGTGATGGCGGCGTGGCTGGCGTTCCTGAAGTCGCGGCTGTTGTTGCCCGAGCCGCCTTCGGCCGAGGGCCCGAGCGCCGAGGACATGGCGACGGCGCTGGCCAACCGGCTGCGCCGGCTGGAGGCGATCCGCGAGGCCTCCAACCAGCTGATGACCCGGCCGCAGCTCATGCGCGATATTTTTCCGCGCGGCGCGCCCGAGGCGATCGCCGAGGTCAAGCATCCGAAGTTCACCGCCACGCTTTATGATCTGCTGTCGGCCTATGCGACGCAGCGTCAGGCCCGCGTGCTGACCAAGGTGCATCTGGCGCGCCGCACCGTGTGGTCGCTGTCGGAGGCTCGCGCCTCGCTGGAGCGCCTTGTCGGCATGGCCGAGGACTGGAGCCGGCTCGACGAATATCTGCTGGCCTATGTCGTCGATCCCGCCCAGCGCGCCACCGTGATGGCATCGAGCTTTGCGGCTGCGCTCGAGATGGTCCGCGAGGGCACGCTCGATCTCAGCCAGAAGGCGGCGTTCGCGCCGCTGTATTTCCGCAAGCCCCCGCCGCGTTCCGCGACGGCTGCGCTGGTGGAGCCGGACGTTCCGGCCGAGTAGTGGAAGAAGGAGATCCCGACATGGCAAGCCTCGCCGAGAAAATCATCGACGATGCCGAGGATCCGATCGTGCAGGCCGACGATCAGCCGGAAGCACGTCCCGAGGAACTGCGTTTGCTCGAAGCGCTGCTGTTCGCCTCCAGCGAGCCGCTCGACCAGGCCGCCTTGGCCAAGCGCATGCCGGACGGCGTCGACATCAAGTCCGCGCTGGCGCGGCTGCAGGCCGATTATGCGATGCGCGGCGTCAACCTGATCCGCGTCGCCAACAAATGGACGTTTCGCACCGCCGGCGACCTGTCCTGGCTGATGACCCGCGAAACCACCGAAACGCGCAAACTGTCGCGCGCCGCGGTCGAAGTGCTGGCGATCGTCGCCTATCACCAGCCGGTGACCCGCGCCGAGATCGAGGACATCCGCGGCGTCGTCACCTCCAAGGGCACGCTCGACGTGCTGCTGGAGACCGGCTGGATCCGGCCGCGCGGCCGTCGCAAGACGCCGGGCCGCCCGCTGACCTTCGGCACCACCGATACGTTCCTGTCGCAGTTCAGCCTGGAAGCGCTCGGCGACCTGCCGGGCCTGGAAGAGCTGAAGGGCACCGGCCTGCTGGATTCGCGGCTGCCCGCGGGCTTCAGCGTGCCGAACCCGTCCGACGATCCCACGTTGCGCGAGGACGAGGATCCGCTGGAAGACGGCGAACTCGGTCTGTCGCTGCCTGAACCGGAGCCTGAATTCCCCGGACTGATCGAAAAAGCGGTCGACGCCCTCGAACTGGAAATTGCCGAGCGGCAACTGGTCGATCCGGAAACCGTCGAGGCTGAAGCCGGCGATGTCGTTGGCTTTGCCGAGGTCGAGGAAATCGTCGAAATCGAGGTGGTCGAAGCCGAACTGGAAGTCGGGGACGACCTGGCCGAGTTGGCTGAGGACGCCGACGTGTCCGAAGAGGCGGATGCCGGGCTGGAAACCGCCGAACCTGAACTGGGTGATGCCGACACCATCGAGGCGGAGATAGACGCCGCCGAGACCGCCGAGATCGAGGCCGAGGCGCCCGAATCGGCCGAGCTTGAGGCCGATGGACTGGAGGAGACCGAAGCGGTCGATCCGGCGCCGCGCCTCGGCGAGGCCGGTTCTGACGAGCCGGAAGAAGACACCGAACGCTGATTCCGGGCCGTTAACGCTCGCGGCGACGCGCGGCGTTATGCGCGATTTCACGGGGGCTTAGGTCCTTGTTTTTGACATGCCCGCGTCCTACGTTCCGGTCAGATTGACGGCCGGGCGACCGGCCGCGTGTGGAGGGTTTCAGGATGGGTTCACTCAGCATTTGGCACTGGATCGTGGTGATCGGGGTGGTCCTGTTGTTGTTCGGCCGCGGCAAGATTTCCGACCTGATGGGCGACGTCGCGCAGGGCATCAAGGCCTTCAAGAAGGGCATGGCCGACGACGACAAGACGGTACCGCCCGCCGAGAAGCCGATCGAGCCGGTCCGCACCATCGATCAGCCGCCGGCGCCTGCCGCCACGCGCCCCGCCGACGTCGGCACCAAGGTTGGCTGATCTGGCTGCCTGTTGCAGCGGGCTGCCCGTTGCAGCCGGATCGCGCCGGACCTATGAAAGGGACGCGGGACGCCTCGTCTCGCGTGAGCGGAAGAATTCATGTTCGACATCGGGTGGAGTGAACTGGTCGTCATCGCGGTGGTCGCGCTGATCGCCATCGGCCCGAAGGAATTGCCCGGCGTGCTGCGCATGGTCGGGCAGTGGATGGGCAAGGCGCGCAAGATGGCGTCCGAGTTCCAGGGCCAGTTCAACGAGGCGATGCGCGAAGCCGAGATGGAAGACGTCAAGAAGGCGTTCGACGACATCAAGGACACCGCCTCCGGTTTTACCAAGACCAACATTCTGACCTCGCTGACCAAGGACGTCAGCGACGCCATAACGATCGACAAGATCGAGAATATCGATACGCCGCCGGTCATGCCCACCACGCCGGAGCTGCCGACGGCGGAGACCTTCGTCGAGGCCGAGGCACACAATCCGCAGATGGAGCCGCTGGCGATCACCTCGGAAGTGCAGGCCGCCGCTATCGAACCGCCGGTTGCTGCCATGCCCGCGGTCCAAACGTCTGCCAGCGACGTCGCCGCTGTCCAGCCCGAAACGGCCAACCCCGACGTGTTGAAGGACGCGAGAGCGTCATGAGCGCGGAAGACATCGAAGCCTCGAAGGCGCCGTTGATGGATCACCTGATCGAGCTGCGTTCGCGGCTGATCAAGGCGCTGCTGGCCTTCGCCATCGCGTTCATCTTCTGCTTCTTCTTCGCCAAGCAGATCTACAATGTGCTGGTGTGGCCGTTCGTCTGGGTAGCCGGTCCCGAGAATTCGAAGTTCATCTACACCGCGCTGCTGGAATATTTTTTGACCCAGCTGAAGCTCGCGATGTTCGGCGCCGGCTTCATCTCCTTCCCGATCATCGCGGCGCAGGTCTACATGTTCGTGGCGCCCGGGCTCTACAAGCACGAGCGCGGCGCCTTCGTGCCCTATCTGATTGCGACGCCGTTCTTCTTCGCAGCCGGCTCGTTGCTGGTATATTTCATGGTGCTGCCGATGCTGATCCGGTTCTCGCTGGGCATGCAGCAGACCGGCAGCAGCGACACCGCACAGATCGCGCTGTTGCCCAAGGTCGGCGAATATCTGTCGCTGATGATGTCGCTGATCTTCGCCTTCGGCATCGCGTTCCAGTTGCCGGTGATTTTGACGCTACTCGGCCGCATCGGCGTGCTGACGTCGCAGCAATTGAAGGACAAGCGCCGCTATTTCATCGTCATCGCCTTCGTCATCGCCGCAGTGCTGACCCCGCCCGACGTCATCAGCCAGGCCTCCTTGGCGATCCCGCTGATGATCCTGTACGAGGGCTCGATCATCGCGGTGAAGATCGTCGAGCGGAATGCCAAGAAGGCCGCGGCGAAGGCGGCGGGTGCGGGCACGGACGTGACTCCGGCGGAGTAGTCGGTTGCATCTTTAGGTTGCGTTTCGTAATCTGCCGGGTAGGTAGGCGGCGGGAAGTGACCTTGGCATGGGCTTTTGATACACTCGGTTACTCAAAGCGGCTGCGGGATGCCGGCGTGCAAACCAATCACGCCGAGGCCCACGCGGAAGCGACGCGGGATTTCGTCATGACCGAATTGGTGACAAAAACCGACCTGCTTGTCGCCATGTCGGATTTCGACGCAAGATTGCTGGCCACCCGGAACGATCTTCAAGCAGCGATAGAGAAATCCGCGCTGCAGGTAACGATACGTCTAGGCGGTATTGTCGCTTTGGGCGTCGGCCTTTTGGCGGCCTTGCAACGCATTCACTGATGGCTTGTCCCGCCATTTGATGTTCCCAATCACCGGCGTTCGGGGTACTCAGGGCCACGTTTGCCCAGGACCCCCGCCATGCACGACATCAAATCGATCCGCGACAAACCCGAGGCCTTTGACGCCGCACTGAAGCGGCGCGGGCTGGCGCCGCTGGCTGCGTCGCTGCTGGCGATCGACGAGACCCGGCGCACGGCGATCCTGGCGTCCGAACTGGCGCAGGCGCGGCGCAATGCGGCCTCCAAGGAAATTGGTGACGCCAAGAAGAACAAGGACGACGCCCGCGCCAACGCGTTGATGGCCGAGGTCACCGAACTCAAGACCACGATGCCGGCCATGGACGCCGCGGCGAAGGCGGCTGAGGAGCAACTCAAGACCGCGTTGGCCGAGATCCCGAACCTGCCGCTCGCCGAAGTGCCCGAAGGTAGCGACGAGCACGGCAACGTCGTGCATCACCATTTCGGCGCCAAGCGCAGCTACGCCTTCGCGCCGAAGCCGCATTACGATCTCGGCGAAGCCATGGGCTTCATGGACTTCGAAGCCGCCGCCAAACTCAGCGGCGCGCGCTTCGTCGTGCTGAAGAGCGGGCTGGCGCGGCTAGAGCGCGCGCTTGGCCAGTTCATGCTCGACCTGCACACCAATGACCATGGCTACATGGAAGTGAACCCGCCAATGCTGGTGCGGGACGACGCAATGTTTGGCACGGCGCAGCTACCAAAATTCAGCAATGACCAATTTCGTGTCGAAACTGAAGAAGTGCAGCGCAAGCACGCCTACAAAACTTTTGAGCAGGATAAGATGGCCATTCTTGATTACGTTGAAAAGAACGGTATCGAAGCTGCAAAAATAGAGCGCTTGGAGATCGGAGATTTTGTGTATGACCACAATCCCGATCGAATGTGGCTCATCCCCACCGCCGAAGTCCCGCTGACCAACCTCGTCCGCGAATCCATTCTCGACGAAAAAGAACTGCCGCTGCGCATGACCGCGCTGACCCAGTGCTTCCGCGCCGAGGCCGGCGCCGCCGGACGCGATACGCGCGGCATGATCCGGCAGCACCAGTTCACCAAGGTCGAACTGGTCTCGATCACCACGCCGGACAAGTCGAGCGAAGAGCACGAGCGCATGCTGTCCTGCGCCGAGGAAGTGCTGCGCCGGCTCGACCTGCATTACCGCGTGATGACGTTGTGCACCGGCGACATGGGCTTCGCCTCGCAAAAGACCTACGACATCGAAGTATGGATGCCCGGGCAGGGCGAGGGCGGCGCCTATCGCGAGATCTCGTCGTGCTCGGTGTGCGGCGACTTTCAGGCCCGCCGCATGGACGCGCGCTACCGCGCTGCCGACGGCAGACCGCGCTTCGTCCACACGCTGAACGGCTCCGGCACCGCGGTCGGCCGCGCGCTCATTGCCGTGATGGAAACCTACCAGCAGGAAGACGGCTCGATCGTCGTCCCCGACGTGCTGCAGCCCTATATGGGCGGACTCAAAGTAATTGGAAAAGGCATCTGAGCGCATGCGAATTCTCTGCACCAATGACGACGGCATTCACGCGCCCGGCCTGAAGATCCTCGAACAGATCGCCAAGGAACTGTCCGACGACGTCTGGGTGGTGGCCCCCGAGATGGACCAGTCCGGCGTCTCGCATTCGCTGTCGCTGAACGATCCGCTGCGGCTGCGCGAGATCGGCCCGCGGCACTTTGCGGTGCGGGGCACGCCTACCGATTGCGTCATCATGGGCGCGCGCCACATCCTCTTGGACAAGCAGCCCGACCTGGTGCTGTCCGGCGTCAACAAGGGCCGCAACGTCGCCGAGGACGTGGTCTATTCCGGCACCATCGCTGGCGCCCTGGAAGGCACCATTCTCGGCTTTCCCTCGGTCGCGCTGTCGCAGGAATTTTCCATGGAAACCCGCCACGCGCCGCTGTGGGATACCGCGCTGAAATTCGGGCCCGACGTGTTGCGCAAGGTGATTGCGGCCGGCGTGCCGAAGAACACGGTGATCAACGTCAACTTCCCGGCCTGCGCGGCCGATGACGTGCAGGGCGTCCGCGTCACGCGGCAGGGCAAGCGCAACCAGGGTTTCCTGCGCGTCGATGAGCGCAAGGATGGCCGCGGCAATCCGTATTTCTGGATCGGCTTCGAGCGCATCGCGGTGGTCGACATGCCGGCGGAAGGCACCGACCTGGCCGCGCTCGCGGCGAAGTACGTCTCTGTCACGCCGCTGCGGCTCGACCGTACGGACGAGGCCTTTTCCGAAGCGCTGACGGCGGCGATGAAGTAGGGCTGCTACGGCGTTTGCGGCGCATCCTTCGAGCCCGTCGCTTCGCGACGGCGCCTCAGGATGACGGCGGAGTTTGTTGCGACGGGTCTCGTCTTGCTGTCCCGCCCGCCGCCGTCATCCTGAGGTGCTCGCCCGCAGGGCGAGCCTCGAAGGATGGATGTTCAGCTAAACCGCCACGCCCTTCAGCGTATCCGCCAGCACCTGCGCCAGCGTTTCCATCTGGAACGGCTTCTGCAAGGTCGGGCGGTCGCGGAATTCTTCTGGCAGGCCCTGCGCGCCGTAACCGGTGGCGAAGATGAAGGGACGGCCGCGCGACTGCAGCACCTCGGCGACGGGTGAAATCACCTTGCCGTTGACGTTGACGTCGAGGATCGCGATGTCGAACTCGGTCGAGCCGGCCAGGCGAATGGCCTCGTTGATCTCGCCGGCCTCGGCCGCCACGCTGTAGCCGAGCTCCTCGAGCATGTCGGCAACCATCATCCGGATCATTACCTCGTCCTCGACGAGGAAAACTGATCCGCCCGGCGGTTTGGTGGCAGTCATGGCCGGCTTCCTTACTTGATTATCGAATCAAAATAGCAGATCGCAGTTCCGAAGCCAGCCGCCGGCGGGGGCGCCTTGCGAGAACGGCTGCCTGGCTCGGATCCGCCCGGAACCATGGGCAATGGAGGCCCTTCGCAAGATAACACCCCGTTACGGCTTCGGACAGCGAAACGGAAGAATAAATCGTGAACTGGCTTACCGTGTTCTGAAGAATTGCGTCAATCTATCTGCGCTAGGTTGCGCGCTCGAATTTGCGTTGCGTGAGGCTGCCATGATCACCGTCGGACATCCGCCCGAACAAATGATGTTCCAGCTCAGCCTGCGGCGGCGCGGCATCAGTGACCGGAGCGTGTTGCGGGCCATGGAGGCCGTGCCGCGCGACCAGTTCGTCGCCGCCACCGACCGGGAACACGCTTGGCAGGACACCGCTCTGGCGATCGCCTGCGGCCAGACCATCAGTCAGCCCTTCGTGGTCGCCTACATGACCGAACAGTTGCAGGCGCAGCCGGAACACCGCGTGCTGGAAATCGGCACCGGCTCGGGCTACCAGGCCGCGATCCTGTCGAAGCTCGCCCGCGACGTGCTGAGCATCGAGCGGTACCGAACCCTGGCGGATTCCGCCCGCGCCCGGCTGGAGCGCCTCGACCTGCACAATGTCGAAGTCATGCTGGGCGACGGCTATGCGGTGCCGGCCAGTGTCGGCTCGTTCGACCGCATCATCGTGACGGCTGCGATGGAGGAGGTGCCCGACGCGCTGCTCGGCCGGCTCGAGCCGGAAGGCATCTTGATCGCACCGGTCGGCCCGCAGGCCGGCGTGCAGACGTTGATCCGCTATCGCAAGACCGGCGACTTGTATGAGCGCAGGGCCCTGGTCGATGTGCGCTTTGTACCGGCGTTGAAGGGCGTTGCGCGCGAGATGTGAAAAAGTTCAGCGCACCGCCGGCTTCCTGCCCGCAGGGTTAAAGGCTTGGTAATACCGACAGTGTTTACTCAAAAGAGTGATTTTTTGTTGCGTATGAGTGAGTAACCCATGTCCAGCGTTGTCGAGTTGCTTTGCTCCCGCCGGGCCCCGCAGGTCGCGGTGCTGGCGCTGATGTCGATCGGTTTTGCCGGCTGCAGCGCCGACATGCAGACGCGGTTGTCGCAGAATCCCTCTTTTGAGCCCGGCCAGTCGCGCGGTTTTGGCTGGCAGGGTGATACCACCGGTTCGGTATCGCAGCCGCGTCAGCAGGCACAGCCGCCGGCGCCGCGCGAGATGCCGCAGTACCAGCGCCCGGCCTACAACCCGCCGCCGACCTATCAATCCTCCGCGCTGCCGCCGCCGATCGCGGCGCCGCAGTCCTATCCGTCCACCCCCGTCGCATCCGCCCAGCCGGTGACCGGCGGCGGCCGCGGGATGGGCTCCTACACGCCGCCTGCCGCGCCGATCGAGACCACGGCCTCGGTCGCGCCGCGCTCGGTGGCGGCGACCAATGGCCAGGCCCGCGACGGCGGTACCAAGATCATCGTCGGCACCTCCGATACGCTGGAGACGCTGGCGCGTCGCTACAACGTGTCGTCGGCTGCGATCCTGCAGGCCAATGGCTACAAGGGGCCGCGCGCGCTGTCGCCGGGCCAGAGCCTGGTGATTCCACGTCAGGGCACTCCGGCCGTGGCCGCCGTGCCCGCCGCTCCGGCGCGTCCGGTGGCGATCGCCGCTGCCGCGCCCGCACCGGCCGCCGCTTCGGTTCACTTCGTCAATCGCGGCGATACGTTGATGAGCATTTCCCGTCGCACCAATGTGCCGGTCGCCGATCTGGCCCGCGCCAATGGCCTGGCGCCGAATGCCGGCCTGAAGCTCGGCAGCAAGATCACGGTGCCCGCCGCTACCCGGGTTGCTGGCGCACCGCCGGCGCCGCTCGGCGCGACGGCTCCTGCCGCCGTGGCCGCAGCCCCCGCCGGCACGGTGGTGTCCGCGCCCGCGACCCGCGTCGCCACCAATGAACCCGTGCAGAAGGCCCGTCTCGCCCAGACCTCCACGACCCCCGAGGAAGTCGCCGCACCGGAATCCCCGGTCAAGGCGGCGGATGCCACCGGCGCGCTGCCGACCTTCCGCTGGCCGGTGCGCGGCCGTGTCGTCACCGCCTACGGCGCCAAGACCAACGGCAAGGCCAATGATGGCATCAACGTCGCGGTGCCCGAGGGCACGCCCGTGAAGGCCGCCGAAGACGGCGTCGTCGCTTACTCCGGCAACGAACTGAAGGGCTATGGCAATCTGGTTCTGGTTCGCCATTCCAACGGCTATGTCACCGCCTACGCCCATGCCAGCGAGCTGATGGTCAAGCGCGGCGAAACCATCAAGCGCGGCCAGGTGATCGCCAAGTCCGGCCAGTCCGGCGAAGTGAGCTCGCCGCAGCTCCACTTCGAGATCCGCAAGGGCTCCTCGCCGGTCGATCCGAACCAGTTCCTCAGCGGTGGCTAGGCAAGCTGAACTATACAACGCAAAATGCCCGGCTCACGCCCGGCATTTTTTGTAGCCCGGATGATAATCCGGGGCCGGCTCGTCCACGTCCATACTGTTCCCGGATTGCGTCAGCGCGCCGTGCTACGCACGGCTCGCTGACTTCATCCAGGCTACAAGTTACTTCCCCGCCAGCCGCACGCCCATCCGGCCGGCCAGTTCCTGCGTGAACTGCCAGGCGACGCGGCCGGAGCGCGAGCCGCGCGTCGTCGACCATTCCAGCGCCTCGCGCTGCAATTCGTCGGCATCGAGCTTGATGCCAAAATGGCTGCAATAGCCGCGCACCATGTCGAGATATTCGTCCTGGCTGCATTTGTGGAAGCCGAGCCACAGCCCGAAGCGGTCCGACAGCGAGACCTTCTCTTCGACCGCCTCGCCGGGATTGATCGCTGTGGAGCGTTCGTTCTCGACCATCTCGCGCGCCAGCAGATGGCGGCGGTTCGAGGTCGCATACAGGATGACATTGTCCGGCCGGCCCTCGATACCACCCTCCAGCACCGCCTTCAGCGATTTGTAGGAGGCGTCGTTGCCGTCGAACGACAGGTCGTCGCAGAACACGATGAAGTAGAAGTCCGAGGCGCGGATCTGCGCCATCAAGGCCGGCAGGCTTTCGATGTCCTCGCGGTGGATCTCGACCAGCTTGAGCCGGCCATCGACGCCCTTCATGGCGTTGACGCGGGCATGTGCGGCCTTGACCAGCGAGGACTTGCCCATGCCGCGCGCGCCCCACAACAGCGCGTTGTTGGCGGGCAGGCCGGTGGCGAAGCGTTCGGTGTTCTCGATCAGCATGTCGCGCATCCGGTCGATGCCGTGCAGCAGGCCGATGTCGACGCGGCTGACCTTCGGCACCGGGGCAAGGCGGCCGTCGGGGTGCCAGACGAAGGCGTCGGCACGCTTCAGCGAATCGGCATTGTCGAATTTGGGGGAGGCAGCGGCCATGCCGGCGGCGATCGCTTCCAGCGCCCGGGCGATACGCTCGTCCATCGCCGGCGCTTTGGCGGCACGGGGACGTTTTGCCGCGGCGGCCTTGCGGGCCGGGGCAGGACGCTTCGGAGAGGGCTTGGCAACCCGGCGTGGGGCGGTTTTAGCGGGTTTTTTGGACATTTTGGTCCTTCCTGTCGGGGCACCCATAACGAGCCCGGCGGCCCGCCGCAAGCGCTTCAAATGTGAGGCAAATCAGCGCCGGGCGACGTTGCAATTGGGGCCGCGGTGGTTATAGTCCGCGCGAATTTGCCAAACTGGCCGAACGCCGCTGCGTCGCCGGTTTTTCCCATGTTTTCAGGTTTTCACGAGGAATACCCCGATGTTCATTACCCCTGCGTTTGCCCAGGCTGCAGCCGCCGGTGGCGATACCGGTTCGATGCTGATGTCGCTGCTGCCGTTCGCGCTGATCTTCGTGATCATGTATTTCCTGATTCTGCGCCCGCAGCAGAAGAAGGTGAAGGACCACGCCGAGCTGGTGAAGAACATCCGCCGCGGCGATACCATCGTCACCTCCGGCGGTATGGTCGGTAAGGTCACCAAGGTCGTCGACGACGAGCAGATCGAGTTCGAGATTTCCGACGGCGTCCGCGTCCGCCAGATGCGGACCATGATCGCCGGCGTCCGCACCAAGGGCGAGCCGGCCAAGGACAAGGCCGAGAAGGCCGACATCAAGGCCGTCAAGGACGACAGCACCGCGAGCTGATGCGTTCCAGCGAGCTAACGCTGCGCGCGTCGCCATCTCACCGAATCTGACGGGTCAACTCGATGTTGTATTTCACGCGGTGGAAGGCGCTGGCGGTCATTCTCACGGCGCTGGCGGTCTGCCTGTGCGCGGTTCCGAACTTCTTTCCGGAGTCCCAGGTCAAGACCTGGCCGAAATGGGCGCAACGCCATCTGGTGCTCGGGCTCGATCTGCAGGGCGGCTCGCATATCCTGCTCGAGGTCGATTCCAATTCGGTCAAGAAGGACAAGCTCGATCAGGTTCGCGATGATACCCGCCGCACGCTGCGCGAAGCCCGCATCGTCTATACCGGCCTGAGCGCGCGTAATGATTCCGTCGAAGTCCGCATCACCAAGGAAAACGAAGTCCAGACCGCGCTGACCAAGCTGCGCGAGCTGTCGCAGCCGCTCGGCGGCCTGCTGGGCTCCAACGGCCAGCGCAGCCTCGAAGTGTCCGACGCCGGCGGCGGCCTGATCCGGCTGACCGTGCCGCCCGCCGCGATCGCCGACCGCGTCCGCCAGTCGGTCGAACAGTCGATCCAGATCGTCGAGCGCCGCGTCAACGAGCTCGGCACCGTCGAGCCCCTGATCCAGCGCCAGGGCGCCGATCGTATCCTGGTTCAGGTCCCCGGCCTGCAGGATCCGACCCGGCTGAAAGAACTGCTCGGCAAGACCGCGAAGCTCGATTTCCGCATGGTCGATTCCAACATACCGGCCGATCAGGCGCAGGGCAGGGTGCCGCCGGATTACGACCTGTTGATGAGTTCGCAGTCGCCGAAGGTGCCCTATGTCGTCAAGAAGGAGGTGCTGGTGTCCGGCGCCGATCTCGTCGACGCGCAGCCCGGCTTCGACCAGCGCTCCAACGAGCCGATCGTGTCGTTCCGCTTCAACTCATCCGGCGCGCGCAAGTTTTCCGACGCGACCGTGAAGAACGTCGGCCAGCCCTTCGCCATCGTGCTCGACAACGAGGTAGTGTCGGCTCCCGTCATTCGCGAACCGATCACCGGCGGCTCCGGCCAGATCTCCGGCTCGTTCACCGTGCAGCAGGCCAACGACCTCTCGATCCTGCTGCGCGCGGGCGCGCTGCCGGCGCCGCTCACCATCATCGAGGAGCGCACCGTCGGTCCCGGCCTCGGCGCCGACTCGATCGCCAAAGGCGAACTCGCGGCCTATGTAGGCTCTATCCTCGTCATCATCTTCATGCTGCTGACCTATCGTTTGTTCGGCCTGTTCGCCAACATCGCGGTGGCCATCAATGTCGCGATGATTTTTGGCGTGCTGTCTTTGCTGAATGCGACGCTGACCTTGCCCGGCATCGCCGGCATCGTGCTGACCGTCGGCATCGCGGTGGATTCCAACGTGCTGATCTATGAGCGCATCCGCGAGGAACTGCGCGGCGGCCGCACCGCGATCTCGGCGATCGACGCCGGCTTCAAGCGCGCGCTGTCGACCATTCTGGATTCCAACATCACCACCTTCATCGCCGCCGCGGTGCTGTTCTACATCGGAACCGGTCCGGTGCGCGGCTTCGCCGTGACGCTCGGCATCGGCATCCTCACCACGGTCTTTACTGCCTTCACCGTCACCCGCCTGATTGTGGCGACCTGGGTGCGATGGAAGCGGCCGACCAGCGTGCCGATTTGAGATTGCGGAGCTCGCTGTGACACAAATGGTTCTTTACGGCCTTGGGGCCCTCATCGTCGTTCTCAGCATCGTCGCTGCGATGGACTGGTTGCCGGCTTTGCGTATCGTCCCTGACGATACCAAGTTCGACTTCACGCGCTTTCGCCGGATCTCGTTTCCGATCTCGGCGCTGCTGTCGATCCTCGCCATCGTGCTGTTCTTCACGCACGGGCTGAACTTCGGCATCGACTTCAAGGGCGGCACGCTGCTGGAAGTGCAGGCCAAGTCCGGCACCGCCGACATCCCGGCGATGCGCTCCACGCTGGCTGCGCTCAACCTCGGCGAAGTGCAGATCCAACAATTCGGCGGCCCCGCCGACGTGCTGATCCGCGTCGCCGAGCAGCCCGGCGGCGACGCCGCGCAGCAGCAAGCGGTGCAGAAGCTGCGCGCCGCCTTCGGCGACAGCGTCGAATACCGCCGCGTCGAAGTCGTCGGCCCGCGTGTTTCCAGCGAATTGCTGGCCTATGGCATGCTCGGCCTGATGGTCGCGATCCTCGGCATTCTCGTCTATCTCTGGTTCCGCTTCGAATGGCAGTTCGCGCTCGGCGCGATGATCGCTAACGTCCACGACATCGTGCTGACGATCGGCTTCATGTCGATCAGTCAGGTCGAGTTCGATCTCACCTCGATTGCGGCGCTGCTGACGATTCTCGGCTATTCGCTGAACGACACCGTCGTCATCTATGACCGTATCCGTGAAATGCTGCGGCGCTACAAGAAGATGCCGATGCCCGACCTGCTCAACGAGTCGATCAATTCGACGCTGTCGCGCTCGATCATCACCCACGTCACGGTGACGCTGGCGCTGCTGGCTCTGCTGCTGTTCGGCGGCAACGCGATCCACTCGTTCACGGCCGTGATGATGTTCGGCGTCGTGCTGGTCGGCACCTACACCTCGATCTTCATCGCGGCGCCGATCCTGATCTATCTCGGCGTCGGTGAAAAGCGTGACACCGCGCCGGACACTCCGAAGAAGAAGTAGCCATGCCGGTCCCGCCCGAAGCGCCGCATCTGCCGCGATCTGCCGCGATCGACGGCTATGGCCGGGGCGGGTTCGAGTTCGACACCATGTCGCATGTTGGCTCGCTGCTGTGCCTGCCGGATGCGATCTGGGCATGGGGGGTGACCCGAGCGACCGACATCGACCGCGCCTCGCTGAAGCGCGTGTTCGAGAATGCAGCCTCCATCGACACGCTGATCATCGGCACCGGCAACGAGGTGTGGATCGTGCCGCGCGACCTGCGCGAGGCGCTGCGCAACGTCCATGTCGTGATCGACGCGATGCAGACCGGACCTGCGATCCGCACCTATAATGTGATGATGGGCGAGCGCCGCCGCGTTGCCGCGGCTTTGATCGCGGTGCCATGAGCGCCGACAGCGATTCCGCCGCGTTCTGCGCGCAACTGGTGCGCAGCCAGGATTTCGAACGATACGCCGCGACCTTGTTCGTGCTGGCCGAACACCGCCGTTCATTGCTGGCGCTGTACGCCTTCAACGCGGAAGTGTCCCGGATTCATGAACATGTCAGCCAGCCCCTGCCGGGCGAGATCCGGCTGCAATGGTGGACCGACATGCTGGCCGGCGCCGGCCATGGCGACGTCGAGAGCAACCCGGTTGCCGCCGAACTGCTGCTGGCGATCCGCGCTCATGAATTGCCTGTCGATCGGCTCACGAAGCTTGTCCAAGCCCATGTGTTCGATCTCTACAACGATCCCATGCCAGACCTTGCGGTGCTGGAGAGCCACATCAACGACACGTCATCGACGCTGCTGGCGCTGGAGGCGCGCATTCTCGGGCACCATTCGGACGCCATCGAGCAGGCCGCCGACCATGGTGGCCTGGCGCAGGGCGTGGTCCGGCTGATCGCCACGTTGCCCTATGATTCCGCACGACGGCTGATGTTCATCCCGCAAGACATGCTGATCCGGAACGGCGGCAGCGCCGAGGAAGTCTATGCCGGAAAACTCACGCCGCCGATCCGCGCCACGCTGGACCAGTTGATCTCAGGCGCGCAGGCGCAACTGGCCACGGCGATGGCGCTGTTGCCGGCGATGCCGGCCGAGGCGCGCCGCGCCTTCCTGCCGCTGGCGCTGGTGGCGCGCGATCTCAAGCGGGTCAGCGTCGCCGGGCACGATCCGTTCGTGCTGAACGTGCCGTCGCGGCTGCGCACGCTGTGGACGTTGTGGCGGGCGTCGCTGTCGAAGGTGTTTTCGTAAGTCTCGACGGTTTACTAATCTATCCGCCGTCATTGCGAGGAGCGAAGCGACGAAGCAATCCAGCTCTCGCCGAGCTTGCCGCTCTGGATTGCCGCGTCGCTTCGCTAAGGGGAAAGCCATAGGCTTTCCTTGACCTCGCAATGACGGCTGATAGGTCTTAGCTTACGCCGTCGGCGTCTCGAAATTGAACCGGTCGCGCAGGTTCTTCCGCGATTCCAGGATGCCTTTCAGGAACATCCGATCCGCGTCCGAGGTCATCAACGGCTCGATCAGGTCGAGCTGGTTCATTGCCACCAGTTGCAGGATCTCGGTGCGGATATTTCCCGCCGCATCGCGCGGCAGCGCGGACACCACCTGCAGATGCTCCGGCGGCTTCGGGCCTTTGGCGGATACCAGCGACGCCTGCAGCGGCGCCTCCAGTGCGACATCGTCGGCCTCGACGAAGGCATACAGCCCGACGCCACTGCGGCGATCGGCGAAGGCCACGATCGACACGTCGCGTACCGCGGGATGGCGGCGGATCAGCTCGGCGAGCGGCGGGGCGTCGTTGACCAGGCGGCGGCCGCCGCCTTCACGGTCGGTGAAGTTGAAGATGCCGCGCGTGATGCCGCGATAGACCTTCTTGCCGGTCATCAGCCAGATCCGTGCGAAGCCGGATTTCTTCGCCAGAACCTTCTTCTCGCTCGGCGTCAGCAACTCCGGCGCGTAGGAGCGCTTGTGCTTCAAGAGATGGCGCAGGTCCTCATAGGCGGCGATGCGGAACAGCCGGGAGCGCGACTTGAAGCAGACCGCGAGCTGGAAGTCGGTGACATAGGCCAGGCCATCGGTGCCGCGCAGCCAGTTCTGTTCTTTCGCCAGATCATTGTGGCAGACGCCCATACGGTGCAGCTTGCGCAGCGCGAGTTTCGCGGATTTGAAATAGCGCGCGTCGCCATAGGGCTTGGCGAGATGCAGCGCGACGCCGTCGATGAAGCCCCGCACCAGCGCCTGCTCGCCGGCCCACAGCAATTCCGGTCCGACACGGAGATCGCGGGCCAGCGTCAGCGCGCGGCGCTCGCGCGTGAACAGATGCTGGGCGACGACATAGGACCACCACGGCACCTGGTCGAGCCGGCGCAGCACCGCGTCGACCTCGCTGCCGTTGGCGCGGTAGCGTCCGCGCTCGACGGTCGAGAACACGTCGCGCTTTAGCAGCACGCCTTCGGTCCAGTGGGCGGACAGCGCGGCGGCGTCCTGTTTCGGCAAACTCATGACTCGGTCCTGAATGTGATGCGCGCGTTACGCGGCGGCAGCGCGGGCGGGCAGGTGGGCGGCTATCCAGCCGTCCATGTCGGCCAGGGCGCGCGCGCTCATCGCCTGCTTCTTGGCGACGGTCTTCTCGTTGCCGCGCAATCTGCCGCCTTCGGCGTTTCGGGTCGGCGCCTGCGCCAGCGGCGGGAACAGGCCGAAATTGATGTTCATCGGCTGGAACGAGCGCGGACCGGCATCGATGGTCTCGATATGGCCGCCGGTGATGTGGCCGAGCAGCGAACCCAGCGCCGTGGTCGGCGGCGGTGGTGCGAGCGAGGTGCCGCGCGCTTCGGCCGCAGCATAGAGCCCGGCAATCAGCCCGACGCTGGCGGATTCGACATAGCCTTCGCAGCCGGTCATCTGGCCGGCAAAGCGCAGCCGCGGCAGCGCACGCAGCCGCAGCGTCTCATCGAGCAGCTTTGGCGAATTCAGGAAGGTGTTAAGATGCAGGCCGCCGAGCCGCGCGAACTCCGCGTTCTGCAGGCCGGGAATCATCCGCAGCACGTCCATCTGCGCGCCGTATTTCAGCTTGGTCTGGAATCCGACGATGTTGTAGAGCGTGCCGAGCTTGTTGTCCTGGCGCAGCTGCACGATGGCATAGGCCTTCACGGTGGGGTCGCGCGGATTGGTCAGGCCGACCGGCTTCATCGGGCCGTGGCGCAGCGTCTCGCGGCCGCGCTCCGCCATCACCTCGATCGGCAGGCAGCCGTCGAAATAGGGCGTATTCTTTTCCCATTCCTTGAAGTCGGTCTTTTCGCCGGACAACAGCGCGTCGATGAAGGCTTCGTACTGGTCGCGGGTCATTGGGCAATTAATGTAGTCGGCGCCGGTGCCGCCGGGCCCGACCTTGTCGTAGCGCGACTGGAACCAGGCGGTTTCCATGTCGATGGAATCCTTGTGGACGATCGGTGCAATCGCATCGAAGAACGCCAGCGCGTCCTGATCGGTGACGCCGCGAATCGCCTCGGCCAATGGTGCGGAGGTCAGCGGGCCCGTGGCGATGATGACGTTGCCCCACTCGGCGGGCGGCAGGCCGTCGATCTCGGTGCGGTCGATGGTGATGAGGGGATGTTCGGTGAGCGCACGGGTGACGGCGTCGGAAAAGGCGTTGCGGTCCACCGCCAGCGCGCCGCCGGCGGGCACCTGGTTGGCGTCGGCACAGCTCATGATCAGCGAGCCAAGCCGGCGCATTTCAGCGTGCAGCAGGCCGACCGCATTGTTCAGTGCGTCGTCGGAGCGGAATGAATTCGAACAGACCAGTTCGGCCAGACCCTGCGTGAGGTGGGCCTCGGTCATCCGGTGCGGCCGCATCTCGTGCAGCACGACGCGAATGCCGGCGTTGGCGACCTGCCACGCCGCTTCAGAACCGGCAAGGCCGGCGCCAATGATGTGAACGTGGTCGCTATGGTTCAGGGCTGTTGTCATGGCCCCGCATGTAGCGCGTTTTGCCGCGAAGTGGAATCCGCTTCGTCACCGGCAAGGGGGTTGTCCGTATCCTTGATGGCTTCACGAGAGCGTCCGCAATAAGCGGGCGCTGGTCGTGAGGCATCAAAGCGGCGGATTAGCCCTGGTAGGCGCCGGAAGCGACGCGCCGAATTTCGGAACGGTCGAGACCGATGTCGGACAGTTCACGATCGCTGAGTTGCGACAGCTCGGCCACGTTGCGCTGATAGTCACGAAACGCCTGGATCATACGGATGAAAGAAACGAGCATCTTGCTCTCCTGCAGTGTGGCGGTTCATCTCTTGAACCACCGTCGTCGTTGAAATGAATATAGATGATCATCCGCTGTTTAGCAGTCGGAATGTTGCGGTGCAGCTAGGCGTATGTTGCATAGCTCGCGCAAGGGATGATTAACCTATTGGCGCAGTGCCCGGAGTATGACGCTTCGCTGCGCAAAAAAATAACATCGGCTGGAAAAGCCGAGTTAGTTAGTCGATTAAATGATCGTGTCGTTGAAAGAGCCGCGAATCCGGCGGCGCCGCCGCTTCGAATTGGGGCGCGCGGCGCCTCCTGTTGCCGGCGGAAGGCAAACGAAATCGGAACTCTGCTACGATGAGATATGCGAAATTCACATGGTCAATTTAAAATGATTCTCAATTCAGTTTATCTGCCAGGCGGCCAAACCTAATTATCGTCGCGGCGCCACTGGAACAGCGACACCGGGAAATCCGCCGCCGAACGCTTGATCTTCACGCGCGGCGGGATCACCGGCGCCTCGGGATTTCGCTCGACCACCTTGCGGTACAGATGCCAGGTGGCGTGGCCGAGCAGCGGCACCACCACCGCCAGCCCGAGGAACAGCGGCAGCGAGCCCAGCACCAGCAGCACCGCGACGATCATCCCCCACATCGCCATCGTCGCCGGATTGGCCGCCACCGCGCGTAGCGACGTGGTGATGGCGTCAGCAACGCTGGCGTGGCGATCGAGCATCAACGGAAACGACACGACACTGACGCACAGCGCCGCCAGCGCAAACAGGAAGCCGGTGCCGCAGCCGAGCGCGATCAGCGTCCAGCCCTGCGGGGTCGTCAACACCTGCGAGACGAAGTCCGGGATCCCCGATGCCGGCGCATGGCCGAAGGTCGCGACATAGATCGCCTGCGCGGTCGCGATCCAGGTCACGAACAGCACCAGCAACATCGCGCCCAGGCCCAGCATGGCGCCGAACGAGGGGGAGCGCAGCACGTCGAGCGCATGGCCGGCGGAGGGCGTGTCGCCGATCTCGCGGCGGCGGCTGAGTTCGTAGAGGCCGAGGGCGGCGAACGGACCGATCAGCGCAAAGCCGGCAGCGAGCGGAAACAGCAGCGGCAGGATCGAATAGCCGAGCACGGCGCGCGCCAGCACCAGGCCGACCAGCGGATAGATCAGGCACAGCATGATGGCGTGGCTGGGCACCGCCTTGAAATCCTCCCAGCCGAGCCGCAGGGCGTCGATCAGGTCGGCCGAGGTGAGGCGGTGGATGGCGGGACCGATGGCGTCCGCGTGGCGTCGGGCATATTGGGTGGCATTGCCGGGATAGGGTTGGACCATGACGTGACTCCCTGTGCGCGCCCTCGTTGCGGGGCCGCTGTCGGATTCGTCACGATCAAACCAGACGCGAGAGCAAGGTTTGCCGCGACCTGTGCGGGAAGCCTACGCCAATCTGCAGCCGACGCCGCTCACGCTTCAGTGAGCGCGGCCGACCGCGCTGCAGCAATACCTTGCCGTCACAGCGACGCAACGCAGGCGTCGCATTGGCAGGCGACGATAGTAGCGCTAAAATCACTGCAGGTCGGCGATTGGCCGACCGGCCGGGAACCATCCGCCACGCAAGTTCTTCAATTAGTCCATTAAGTCTACTGGGAGCGACAATATGAGCATTTTCGGAAAAATCATGGGCGCCATCTTCGGCACCAGTGCCAGCGCGACGCCGGGCTCCACGCCAGCCACGAACTCCGCGCCGGCTCCCGGTTCGGCCCCTGCGGGCGCCGCGCCCGGACCTGGGTCGGCTGACAGCGTCGATGTCGCCGCCATCCTCGACAAGGCCGTCGCCGCCAAGGGTGAGAAGCTGGAATGGAAGACCTCGATCGTCGACCTGATGAAGGCGCTCGACATCGATTCCAGCCTCACCGCGCGCAAGGAGCTCGCCAAGGAGCTCGGCTACACTGGGGACACCAATGATTCCGCGACGATGAACATCTGGCTGCACAAGCAGATGATGGCCAAGCTTGCCGCCAATGGCGGCAAGCTGCCGGCTGATATCAAGCACTAAGCCTGGTTGCACGATTGCCGAAAGGCCCGCGCTCGCGCGGGCCTTTTTCGTGATAGGAACCATCAAGCCATAAAAATACGGAGGACGACCATGGACCGCATCGACCGCAGGACGATTCTGACCACCGGGACGCTGGCACTGGCGGGTGTTGCCGCCGCACAAGGCTCATCCGCCCACGCTCAGGCCGGGCCGAAAAGCATTTTTGCTGTCGATGCCGTCACCATTCCGATCGTCGGGGAGAGCGACGTGTTTCCGGTGCGCCGGATCTATTGCATCGGCCGCAACTATGCAGCGCATTCGCGCGAGATGGGATCGGACCCGACGCGCGAGCCGCCGTTCTTCTTCCAGAAGCCCACCGACGCCATCCAGAACGTCAAGGTCGGTGAGGTCGCCGATCATCCCTATCCCTCGTTGACCAAGAACTATCATTACGAAGTCGAGCTGGTGGCGGCGCTGAAATCCGGCGGCACCAACATTCCCGTCGAGAAGGCGCTCGATCATGTCTATGGCTACGCGCTCGGCCTAGACATGACCCGCCGCGACCTGCAGCGCGCGATGGGCGACGAGAAGAAGCCGTGGGAGATCGGCAAGAGTTTCGACCACGCCGCGGTGCTGGGGCCGATCCATTCGGTGAGCAAGACCGGCCACTTCGCCAAGGGCGCGATCTCGCTTTCGGTCAACGGCACGGTGAAGCAGAATTCCGACCTCGACAAGATGATCTGGAGCGTCGCCGAGCAGATCGCCAAACTGTCCGAAGCCTTCGAGCTGAAGGCCGGCGACATCATCTATTCCGGCACGCCGGAGAATGTCGGGCCCGTCGTGAAAGGCGACGTGTTGCTGTGCAAGCTGCAGGGCCTGCCGGACATGTCGATCAAGATCGTGTGAAAAACACTGTCGTTCCGGGGCGCGAGCGCATCAGCGCGAGCGAACCCGGAACCTCGAACTGTTCAGCACGCTCTCATATCGGGATTCCGGGTTCGCTCGGGCGGTGCCCTCGCGCCCCGGAATGACAAATCAGCCCACCAGATCCGAAACTTCCGGATGCTGCTCAAGATAATCCACTACGAACGAACAGCCGGCGACCACCTTGAAGCCGTCCGCGCGGATCAGCACCAGCGCGCCCTTGACCAGCTCTGAAGCGATGCCGCGGCCGCGCAGCGACGGCGGCGTCTCGGTGTGGGTGATGACGACACGGTCGCCGGCCAGGCGATAATCCGCAAAAGCGACCGCGCCATCAATCTCGAGTTCGAAGCGCGAGCGGGCCTTGTCGTAGCGGACGTTGGCGGCGAGGGCGTCGGTCATGCTGTATTCCTTGGAGCAGGTAACGTGAAGGCGGTATGTCCGTCCCTTAGAGATCGGAATACCGGCCGGACTTTACAAGATTGCCCGCGCGCCACCCGGCCATGCTAGGATGCCGCATCGCGCGCCGGTCCACCGGCGCGTTTTCATTTCAGGGCTTGTGCCCGCACCTGTCTGGATTTCGCCATGAGCAACGCGCCCAATCAAAAAGGCCCCAACACCAAGAAGAAGCAGAAGTGCAAGAATTGCGAGGGCAAGGGCCTGCTGAAGAAGGGCGACAAGGTGCTGAAGTGCCAGCGTTGTCACGGCACGGGATTGAGGTAGGCGGATGCGTTTCTTCCCTCCACCGCGCGCAGCTACGCTGCGCTCGGCGGAGGGAAGCAGGCGCTCACATATAGCCGAGCAGCTTCCACCAGACGCCGCCGACCAGCACCAGGATGGTGAGGTTGACCACGCTCATCACCCAGCCAGCGATCCACCATTCGTTGAGGGTGACATAGCCGGAGCCGAAGATGATCGGCGCGGTGCCGGTGGCGTAATGCGTCAGCGACATGTTCAGCGAGGACGAGAACGACAGCAGCAGGCCGAGCAGCAAGGGCGGCGCGCCCAGCGCGATGCCGGCGGCGAAGAAGGCGGCGAACATCGCCGTGACATGCGCCGTGGTGCTGGCGAAGAAGTAATGCGCGTAGAAATAGACGATCACGAGGATCGCGGCCGAGGCCTTCCAGTCCAGCCCCATACGGGTGATGCCGCCCTGGATCGACACCGAGAACCAGGTGGTCAGGCCGAGCTTGCCGAGGAAGGTCGCCATCATCACCAACGCGGCGAACCACACCAGCGTGTCCCAGGCGCTCTTCGCCTTCAGAATGTCTTCCCATTCCAGCACGCCGGTGATCAGCAGGATCGCGAGGCCGGCAAAGGCCGTGGTGGTGGGATCGAGGCCGAAGCCGGGGCCGAGCAGCCAGGCGGGCACGCCGGCCCACACCGCAAGCATCAGGACCAGCACGCCGAGCGTGACGATCTCCGGCGTCTGCATCGGGCCGAGCTTGTCGAGTTCGGCGCGCGCCATCGTGCGCGCGGCCGGCGTCTCCTTGATCTCCGGCGGATAGAGATAGAACAGCACGATCGGCATCACCAGCATCATCACCAGGCAGGGCAGCAGCGCGGCGAGCGCCCACTGGCTCCAGGTGATCGAGACAGCGGAGCCGGTGGCCTGCGCGATCAGCGCGACGCAGAGCGGGTTCGGCGCGGTGGCGGTGATGAACATCGCCGACGAGATCGGATTGGCGTTGTAATTGACCAGCGCCAGATAGCGGCCGATCGTTTTCTCCGTGCCCTTCTCGGGGCTGGAGCCGAAGCTGTCGGCGATCGAGCGCATGATCGGATGGATGATGGCGCCGCCGCGCGCGGTGTTGGACGGCGTGACCGGCGCGATCACCAGTTCTGAGGCGACCAGACCATAGGCGACGCCGAGCGTCTTCTTGCCGAGCAGCATGACGAAATAGAAGCCGATGCGGCGGCCGAGCCCGGTCTTGGTGACGGCCAGCGCCACCATCACCGCGATCACGATCAGCCAGATCAGCGGATTGGCGAAGCCCGACAGCGCGTCGGCCAGGGCGGCTACCGGCTTGCCGGGATTGGTGACGCCGGTGATTGCGACCAGCGCGATGGCCAGGATCGACAGCGCGCCGAGCGGCATCGCCTTGCCTATGATGGCGACAATGGTGCCGACGAACAGCGCCAGCAGGTGCCAGGCATTGGGCGAGACGCCGGCCGGCACCGGAATGACGAACCAGATCAGCAGCGTCACCGCAAGCACCACGGCGGAGGGCATGAGCTTGGGAAGCTTGAGACTTTGCATCGGATCCTCGAAAGCGCAGAACGGTCGCGTTCGAGACGGGAATCCCCGGATCAGTCACGGCCATGGATGCCGATGGTCTAGCGGAGAAGGGGAGAGGCCAACGTGATCTACCGCAATGCGGGAAGGGGTTGATCACTTAGGAGGAATGCGCGTTGGGCTGGTGGTGCGGAGCGCCTGCACGGGGGCGTACAGGTTAGTCGCTCGCTGACGTGTCGCGCCAGATCTGCGCGCGCTCGCGTCGCACGAATTTCCTCTTCAACTGTCAAACAGCCAGCCGCTCGCGTTCTCGCGACGCCAGGCGCCCGAGGTGTGCGGCAGTTTCCCCCCTTGAACCCACGAGGGGAGGCACCGCGCCGACAGGCGCGGGGTGGTGGATGGGGCGCGATCCGCCTCACGACGAACCGCGGCGCCTGTCAGCGCGCCACCGCGGTGATTTTGGGCCGGGGGACCGTGCTTCCGGGGACTTGGTTCCAGGCGGTTTCCCGCCGTTCTCCTATCCCACGTCCAGCCGACAAAGAGCGGCAGAGCCCCGTAGTGGGCCCGGACGGTGACCTCCAGCCTCCCGGGGCGTGCTTGCGAGGCACACGCGCGGGACACCGCATCCTGCTCCGCTACCAAGACGCCTCATGACAGCGCCCCCTCGCGAACAAGACGATCGGCTTATAATCCTATATAAGAATAACGTCAATGTATTTGTGCGGGCATCGTGCACGTTGACCCTATGCCGAGATCGGCTTCAGCTCAAACAGACGAGCATATTTTGCAGCTTCGGGGATGTCGTTTCGACGCAGGGCCGAACGAACTGCATCCAGCTTCTTCGCGTCATTGGCGGACATCGTTGGCGACCAGCTCTCGTCGCTGTAATGGAATTCGATTTCCACTTCGGCCGCATACTTGCCTTCGTGAATGAGCTCCATGTGTTTCCGCGTTTCTCGATCCATTGGACCTTGCCAATCTGGACGGGGCCGGGCCGTTATGCTGACAGTCCGCCCGCAATCCGCTATGCATATCTAGGGTGGGCCATGTCAGAGCTTTTGACAAGAATTACAACTGATCCCGACCTGATGCATGGCCGTTCGTGTATCAGAGGTCTGCGCATCACTGTTTCGGACGTGCTGCATCTGTTGTCCGCCGGGCAGTCCCGCGATGACATCCTGCTCGACTACCCCTATCTCGAAGCAGAGGATATCGACGCTGTCCTGGCGTTTGCAGCGCGTCGGCCAAAGCCGCTTGCGTAGGGCGGATTAGGCGAAGCCGTAATCCGCCGCTGATGATGGCGGATTACGGCTTCGCCTAATCTGCCCTACGGGCTTGCGTGATCCAGAACCATCCGAACCGCACGGGCCCGGACCTCGGGTGAAAACTTGTTTGTCGTCTTGCTTGTCATGGCTCCATCCTCTCAGAAGTTGGAGCCTCCGATCAACCCGGGGCGGTTCAGAGGCAGATAAGAGCCGTCTCGCTCGGGCCACAAACATGCGGCTTCGCTAATTGCCATGCGCCATAAACGCAAATCACCCAAAAGAACCGACGAACCGATCCACTTCGTAATCGACCAAAGCTCTCGAAAAATTCGGCGGATTCCGCTCCGAAGTCTATCCATAGGCAAAATGCTCAGCAGTGAGAGGCCGGCTCAGGCTGTAACAATGCGAGTAGCCCGCGTGAGCTTAGCGATATGCGGGGAAGTCCGAGGCCAGAAACTCCCGCATGTCGCTGCGCTCATGCGGGCTACGCTTGCTGCAAATTATAGGCAACCTGTTTCAACGTTGTAAGCATTTCCCCCTCACTCCGCCGCCTCGTCCACCTTCCGCTTCTTCGGCTTGGCCGCCTTGGCCAGCACCGGCTTGAGGTAGGTGCCGGTGTGGCTGCGCGGCGCTTTGACGATGTCTTCGGGCGGGCCCCAGGCGACGATTTCGCCGCCGCCGTCGCCGCCTTCGGGGCCGAGGTCGATCACCCAGTCCGCGGTCTTGATGACTTCGAGATTGTGCTCGATCACCACCACCGTGTTGCCCTGCGAGACCAGCTCGTGCAGCACTTCGAGAAGCTTCGCGACGTCGTGGAAGTGCAGGCCGGTGGTCGGCTCATCCAGGATGTACAGCGTGCGGCCGGTGGCGCGCTTGGATAGTTCCTTGGCCAGCTTGACGCGCTGCGCCTCGCCGCCGGACAAAGTCGTGGCCTGCTGGCCGACGTGGATGTAGTCGAGCCCGACGCGCTGCAATGTTTTAAAAGTTTCGCGGACGCGCGGCACGGCCTTGAAGAAGTCGGCGGCTTCTTCGACGGTCATGTCGAGCACGTCGGCGATCGACTTGTTCTTGAACAGCACTTCGAGGGTTTCGCGGTTGTAGCGCTTGCCCTTGCAGGTGTCGCAGGTGACGTAGACGTCGGGCAGGAAGTGCATCTCGATCTTGATGACGCCGTCGCCCTGGCAGGCCTCGCAGCGGCCGCCCTTGACGTTGAACGAGAAGCGACCGGCCTCGTAGCCGCGCGCCTTGGATTCCGGCAGGCCGGCGAACCATTCGCGGATCGGCGTGAAGGCGCCGGTATAGGTCGCGGGGTTGGAGCGCGGCGTGCGGCCGATCGGCGACTGGTCGATCTCGATGATCTTGTCGATGTGCTCGAGCCCCTCGATGCGGTCGTGCGGGGCGGCGCCCTCGCTGGCATTGTTGAGTTTTCGCGCGATCGCCTTGTAGAGCGTGTCGATCAGCAGCGTCGACTTGCCGCCGCCGGAGACGCCGGTGACGGCGGTGAACAGCCCCAGTGGGATCTCCGCCGAGACGTTCTTCAGATTGTTGCCGCGGGCGTTGATCACCTTGATGGTGCGGCGATGGTTCGGCGGCCGGCGCACCGGCACCGGCACCGACATCTCGCCGGTGAGATATTTTCCGGTCAGCGAATTCGGATTGGCCATCACCTGCTTCGGCGTGCCCTGCGCCACGATATGGCCGCCATGCGTGCCGGCGCCCGGGCCGACGTCGACGACGTAGTCGGCGGCGAGCACGGCGTCCTCGTCATGCTCGACCACGATCACGGTGTTGCCGAGGTCGCGCAGCCGGCGCAGCGTATCGAGCAGCCGCGCATTGTCGCGCTGGTGCAGGCCGATCGAGGGCTCATCCAGCACGTAGAGCACGCCGGTGAGGCCGGAGCCGATCTGCGACGCGAGGCGAATGCGCTGGCTTTCGCCGCCCGACAGCGTGCCGGAGGCGCGCGCCAGTGTCAGATAGTTGAGGCCGACGTCGAGCAGGAAGGAAAGGCGCTCGCGGATCTCCTTCAGGATGCGCAGCGCGATCTCGTTCTGCTGCTTGTTGAGCATGGTGGGTACGGTGGCGAACCATTCGCCGGCCTTGCGCACCGACATTTCCGAGATCTCGCCGACATGCTTGCCGCCGATCTTGACGGAGAGCGCCTCCGGCTTCAGCCGGTAGCCCGAGCAGGCGTCGCACGGCACGTCGGAAAAATACTTGCCGAGCTCTTCGCGCGCCCATTCGCTTTCGGTCTCGCGGAAGCGGCGATCGATATTGGTGACGACGCCCTCGAACGGCTTCTTGGTGTCGTAGGCGCGCACGCCGTCCTCGTAGGAGAACTTGATCTCGTCGTCGCCGGAACCATGCAGGATGGCGTTCTGCGTCTTCTTCGGCAGATCTTTCCACTTGGTGTCGAGCGTGAACTTGTAGAACTTGCCGAGCGCCGTCAGGGTCTGGATGTAATAGGGCGACGATGACTTCGCCCATGGCGCGATCGCGCCCTTGCGTAGCGTCAGGTCCTTGTCGGGGATCACCAGCTCGGCATCGATGGTCTGCTCGACGCCGAGGCCGCCGCATTTCGGGCAGGCGCCGTAGGGGTTGTTGAACGAGAACAGCCGCGGTTCGATCTCGGGGATGGTGAAGCCCGAGACGGGGCAGGCGAATTTCTCCGAAAACAGGATGCGCTCGGCGCCGGTCTTGTCGTGGATCTTGGCGACCTTCTTGTCGGCCTTCTTGTTGTCTTCGACAGGCGCGGACGGCGGCGCGTCGGCATATTCGATCACGGCCAGACCTTCGGCCAGTTTCAGCGCGGTCTCGAAGCTCTCGGCGAGGCGCTGGCCGATATCCGGGCGCACCACGATCCGATCGACGACGACGTCGATGTCGTGCGGAAATTTCTTGTCGAGCACCGGGGCCTCGGCCAGTTCATGAAAGCTGCCGTCGATCTTGATGCGCTGGAATCCCTTCTTGAGGTATTCCGCCATCTCCTTGCGATATTCGCCCTTGCGGCCGCGCACCACCGGCGCCAGCAGATAGAGCCGTGTGCCTTCCGGCAGCGCCAGCACACGGTCGACCATCATCGACACGGTCTGGCTCTCGATCGGCAGGCCGGTGGCCGGCGAGTAGGGCACGCCGACCCGCGCCCAGAGCAGGCGCATATAGTCGTAGATCTCGGTGACGGTGCCGACCGTCGAGCGCGGATTTTTCGAGGTGGTCTTCTGCTCGATGGAAATGGCGGGCGACAGGCCGTCGATCTGGTCGACGTCCGGCTTCTGCATCATTTCCAGGAACTGGCGGGCATAGGCAGACAGCGATTCGACGTAGCGGCGCTGGCCCTCGGCATAGATCGTGTCAAAAGCCAGCGAGGACTTGCCGGAGCCGGACAGGCCGGTGAACACCACCAGCTTGTCGCGCGGGATCTCGAGATCGACGTTCTTCAGATTGTGCTCGCGCGCGCCGCGGATGGTAATGTTGCGCAGCGCCGAGCCGACCGGCTGCCGCTTGGCCTTGATGATCTCGTCCATGACAAATCCCCGGCGCATCAGGCGCGCCGAATCCGGGCTGGTATCGCCGGGCATGCCGGGATCAAACGCCAATTGACTGACTTCGGAACATAGGAAGAACGAGGGGAGATTTCCAGTGCCCGGCGAAAATCATCAACGGATTGTTGGCGATCGGGTTGCAGGGGTGGGCAGGACGACCGCGTCCCCGCAAACAGAAAGGCCGGCTCGAGAGCCGGCCTTCGTATCGAAACTGCGGTTGGCTCAGTAGCGGCCGACGGCGGGGCCGCCCCAGCGGTAGTTGATGCGGGCGGTGACAAGATCGACATCGCCGCTGATCCGGTCGTTGGCGTAGAAGACGCCAGCCGGGGTGGTGAAGCGGGCATCGCGGCCATCGAGGAAGATGTGGTCATAGGCCACCGCGAACGACCAGTTCGGGGTGAAGCCATATTCCAGCCCGACGCCGATCACGCCGCCCCAGCGGGTGTTGCTGCTGGCCGTCGCCAACAGCAATCCCGTTGCGGCGTTGACCGAGGAGTACTCCTCATTGACCACGGCGGCGCCGCCCTTCACGTACAGCAGCGTGTTGTTCCAGGCATAGCCGATCTGACCGGTGAACAGCCCGAAGGCATCGATCTTGGAGCGGTTCGCGATCAGCGGGAACGGGGTGCTGACATTTCTGCCCTTGAAGTCAGCCCAGTTGCCCTGGGCTTCCAGGCCGTAGACCCAGGAAGCGTTCTGCCAACGGTAGCCGATCTGGCCGCCCGCGGTGCCGCCGTCGGCGTCGTGACAGCCTTCGCCGACGTTAGCCGCGCCGGTCGGAACGCCCGCAACGGTCGACGGGATGAAATCCCAGCACTTGCTGGCCGAGCCGTAGCCGCCGTTACCGCCGATGTAGAAACCCGACCAGTCATAGACCGCGGCGATCATCGGCGGCGCTTTGGTATAGGTCCGCCGGGCGAGGTCGGCGGCGGAAGCAGAAGTCGCTGTGCCCAAGGCAGCCAGTGCGACGGTGGCGAGGAAAAGTTTTTTCATTTCAAATTCTCCTGTTCATGTCGCTTCGTTCCCCCGAAGCGATCCCCAAGGCGCGAGCGCCGTATTCGACTCCATCGCGAACTTTGTACCTTAGAGTTGCAGCGCTGTCCGTCACCGCAAAGCCACAGTCGCCGCGGAAATGGCGCGGCTTCTAAGTTAATGAACTATTTCGCATTTTTCTTCGCACTGCAGTGAGGTGTTACGTCAATACTGCTGTCCGAAATGTCAGAAGTCGCTGCGGTGCGCGAATATCCATAAGTCAAGCCGGGCGTTTTGATAGTACGGCCTTGGCTTAAGAACAAAAATAGAACATAGTGGCGCCGATCGCCGTGGATAAGTCGGGGATCGGCGACCTGTCGGGATGCCGGACCGTATAGGATGATGCCGCAGCGGTTGCGGACCGGCCTTGTGGCTGGCGCGATAGCGCAACAGCAATTTCAGTGTGAGTTCAGGAGAGCGGTATGGCGGGCAGCGTAAACAAGGTGATTCTGGTCGGTAATCTGGGCAAGGACCCGGAAGTGCGCCGGATGCAGAACGGCAACCCGGTCGTCAATCTCACCATCGCTACGTCCGACACCTGGCGCGACAAGGCGAGCGGCGAACGCAAGGAAAAGACCGAGTGGCACCGCGTGGTGATCTTCAGCGAGGGTCTCGCCAAGGTCGCCGAGCAGTATCTCAAGAAGGGCGCCAAGGTGTATATCGAAGGCGCGCTGCAGACCCGGAAGTGGACCGATCCGCAGGGCGTCGAGAAGTACTCGACCGAGATCGTGCTGCAGGGCTTCAACTCGACGCTGACGATGCTGGACGGCCGCGCCGGCGGCGGGGCAGGCGCGGGCGGCGGCGGTGACAGCTATGGCGGCGACGACGGCGGCAGCTTCGGCGCCAGCAGCCCGTCGCAGCCGCGCCGCGTCGCGGCGAGCTCGCCGGCCGGCGGTGGCGGCGGCGGTGGTCGCGGCAGCGACATGGACGACGATATCCCGTTCTGATCGCGATTATCAGTTCAGCATTCGAGACACCGGCGCTGCGAGGCGCCGGTGTTTTTCGTAGCCCGGATGACAATCCGGGGCCGGCCCATCCATCCGGTTGAATATCGAGCAGTCCGTTGGTGGGCCCCGGATTGTGATCCGGGCTACACATCAGGCGGAACGCCGGGCTTGACGATGGAACCATCGATGTAAATAGTATTTACATCGATTTCGTTTTCCGGAGTTCCCATGTCGATCGATCCGCTGCTCGATGCCGTCCGCCCGGTCCCGCTGCACGCCTTGGCGGCTTTGGCGGCCTTCGTGCTTGGCGTGGTGCTGCTGGCAGCCCCGAAGGGCAGGCTGCCGCATCGCACGCTGGGCTGGATCTGGGTCGCGCTGATGCTGACCGTGGCGATCAGCGCGCTGTGGATCCAGGGCCATAGCTTCCGGCTCTGGCGCAGCTTCGGGCCGATCCATTTATTGTCGATCGTGGTGCTGGTGACGGCCCCGCTCGGTGTCTGGTACGCGCGCCGGCACAAGGTCGACGCGCATCGCTGGACGATGATTTCGATTTTCACCGGCGCGCTGGTGATCGCCGGCGCGTTCACGCTGGTGCCGGGGCGGATCATGCATGCGGTGGTGTTCGGGCCATAGCCAAGGCGAAGCCCGGCCGCGGGCCGATTCGCGGGTCCCGCGATGGCCGATCGGCAGGTCCGCGGCAAGCCGCGATATCCGGCTCTAAGTGGTTGGAAAAGCGAGGCTAAAATCCAGCTGCGGGGAGCGCACGGGGGTGGCTTGCCGGGCGTTGATGCGCTATATGATTCCCAGCAGAATCTCACCGGAAATCATCCTTGGCCGACACAGACGACAAGAAACCCGGGGAGCCGCCGGCGCCCTCGGATATCCGTCCCGTTTCCATTCTCGACGAGATGAAACGCTCGTATCTCGATTACGCGATGAGCGTGATCGTGGCGCGCGCGTTGCCCGATGCGCGCGACGGCCTCAAGCCCGTGCATCGCCGCATCCTGTACGCGATGTACGAGAACGGCTTCGAATGGAACAAGCCGTACCGCAAGTCGGCGCGTACCGTCGGCGACGTCATCGGTAAGTATCATCCGCATGGCGACCAGTCGGTCTATGACGCGATGGTCCGCATGGCGCAGACCTTCTCGATGCGGGTGCCGTTGATCGACGGCCAGGGCAATTTCGGTTCGGTCGACGGCGATGCCGCCGCCGCGATGCGATACACGGAATCGCGCCTGACCAAGATCGCGCAGTCGCTGCTCGACGATCTCGACAAGGACACGGTCGACTACCAGGACAACTACGACGGCTCGTTTCGCGAACCGCGCGTGCTGCCCGCCAAGTTTCCCAACCTGCTGGTGAATGGCGGCGGCGGTATCGCCGTCGGCATGGCCACCAACATCCCGCCGCACAATCTCGGCGAAGTCATCGACGCCTGCATCGCGCTGATCGACGACCCCTCGCTGACCATCGACGACCTCAACAAGATCATTCCCGGCCCGGACTTCCCGACCGGCGGCATCATCCTCGGCCGCTCCGGCATCCGCCAAGCTTACCTCACCGGCCGCGGCTCCGTCGTGATGCGCGGCAAGGTTTCGATCGAGCCCGCGCGAAAAGACCGCGAAGCGATCATCATCTCGGAAATCCCCTACCAGGTGAACAAGGCCACCATGGTCGAGCGTATCGCCGAACTGGTGCGCGACAAGAAGATCGAGGGCATCTCCGACCTGCGCGACGAATCCGACCGTGATGGTTTCCGCGTGGTGATCGAGCTGAAGCGCGACGTCGTCGCCGACGTGGTGCTGAACCAGCTCTACAAGTTCACCCCGTTGCAGACCAATTTCGGCTGCAACATGGTGGCGCTCGACAATGGTCGCCCGCTGCTGATGAACCTGCAGGATCTCTTGCGGATATTCGTCGCGTTCCGCGAGACCGTGGTCACCCGGCGCACCAAATTCCTGCTCAACAAGGCGCGCGACCGCGCCCATATCCTTGTCGGCCTCGCCATCGCGGTGGCGAATATCGACGAAGTCATTCGTGTGATTCGTACCTCGCCGGATCCGGCGACCGCGCGCGACATCCTGATGGAGCGGCACTGGCCGGCGCAGGACGTGGCCACGATGATCACTTTGATTGACGATCCGCGCCATCGCCTCGCCGAAGACGGCACCGCGCGATTGTCGTTCGAGCAGGCGAAGGCCATTCTCGACCTGCGTCTGGCCCGCCTGACGGCGTTGGGCCGCGAGGAAATTTCCGAAGAGCTCGACAAGCTCGCGGTCGAGATCGCCGACTATCTCGAAATCCTGCGCTCGCGCGCCCGCGTCCAGACCATCATCAAGGACGAACTCACCGCGGTTAAGTCGGAATTCGCGACGCCGCGCAAGACCGTGATCATCGAGCAGGAAGGCGAGGTCGAGGACGAGGATTTGATCCAGCGCGAGGACATGGTGGTGACGGTGTCGCACCATGGCTACGTCAAGCGCGTGCCGCTCTCGACCTACCGCGCGCAGCGCCGCGGCGGCAAGGGACGTTCCGGCATGGCGACGCGGGACGAGGATTTTGTCGCGCGGCTGTTCGTCGCCTCGACGCATACGCCAGTGTTGTTCTTCACGTCGCGCGGCCAAGTCTATAAGGAGAAGGTCTGGCGGCTGCCGATAGCGCCGCCGAACGGCCGCGGCAAGGCGCTGATCAACATCCTGCCGCTGGAGCAGGGCGAGCGCATCACCACCATCATGCCGCTGCCCGAGGACGAGGCGACCTGGGAAACGCTCGACGTGATGTTCGCCACCACCGGCGGCAATGTGCGGCGCAACAAGCTGTCGGACTTCGTCGATGTCCGTCGCTCCGGCATCATCGCGATGAAGCTGGACGAGGGCGAGGAGATCGTCGACGTGCAGATCGCCACCGAGCACGACGACGTGCTGCTGACCGCCGCGGGCGGCCAGTGCATCCGCTTCCCGGTTACCGACGTGCGCGTATTCCAGGGCCGCTCGTCGATGGGCGTGCGAGGCATCTCGCTGCCGGCCAACGACAAGCTCATCTCGCTCACCATCCTGCGGCATCTCGATGCCAATTCAGAGGAACGCGCCGCCTATCTGCGCCGCGCCAATGCGGTGCGCCGCGGCGGCAATGACGAACGCGGCGTGGTCGAGGAAGAGGCTGCCGCCACGGCGGCCGAGTCGGAGGAGGCGACGGCGGCGATCGAGCTCGGCGAGCAGCGTTATGTCGAGATGTCGGCGTCGGAGCAATTCGTGCTGACGATCACCGAAAACGGCTACGGCAAGCGCTCGTCGTCGTTCGAGTACCGGACCACGGGGCGCGGCGGCAAGGGCATCGTCGCCATGGCGGTAAACGGCCGCAACGGCAAGCTGGTGGCCTCGTTCCCGGTCGAGGACGACGACCAGATCATGCTGGTGACCAACAAGGGCCAGTTGATCCGCTGCCCGGTTGGCGGCATCCGCATCGTCGGCCGCTCCACCCAAGGCGTCACGGTGTTCAACACCGCGGACGACGAGCTGGTGGTGTCGGTCGAGCACATCGGCGAGGCCGCCGAGGTGGAAGATCCGGAAGCCGGCAACGGCGCCCCGGTGGCCGAGGGCTGAGGCCTCTCCCCGTCATTGCGAGGAGCCCTTGCGACGAAGCAATCCAGTCTTTGCTTGCCGCCTTCTGGATTGCCGCGTCGCTTCGCTCCTCGCAATGACGGGGAGGGGGCAGTGACCTACCCAGGAATCAAAAAGCCCCCGGCGAAACCGGGGGCTTTTTGATGGGATGTTGCGGTGCGAAGGTTACTTGCGCTCGGCGGTGACGAGGCGGGCTTCGCGGATCTTGGCGGTCCGGGTTTCGGCGCGGCGCAGGCAGGAGGCCTCGAAGTTCGGCCAGGCTTGCTCGGAGCAGCTGCGGCCAACCGGCTTGATGTCGAGGCGGTCGCCCTTCGCCAGGGCCACCGGCACGGACGCCTCGACCTTCGGGGCGAAACCCGGGAGAACGGTGAGAGCGGCGGCGATGAAAGCTGCAACGGCAATGGCGGAAATAGCTTTGATCATGACGGTCCCCTGTCGGATGGGCCCTGAGGCCCGGTGTTTTTTCCCTTTCCTGCCTGAATAATCAGGGCCGGTTTCAGGAAGTTGTCGTCGCCACACAATCGGGTTTCATCCCATCCCCCTGTGTGTCGTTCATTTCTCGGCGACGACACATGGGCTCGGAAAGTCCAGTGTTTTCAGCGTCGTCGCGATCTCCCGGAATAGACGCGGTGACCCCCGCTCCGGTTCGATTCAGTGCTGAAAATAAACACCGGGGTGATAGACGATTTCGCGGGAACCAACCCGGCTTGCGGCTTTAAGCCAGGCGCGGTAGACGAAGCCATGCCCCGTATCGCGCTCTATCCCGGCTCCTTCGACCCCGTCACCAACGGCCATCTCGACGTGGTCCGCCATGCCGTCGGCCTGTGCGATCGCCTGATCGTCGCGATTGGCGTGCACCCCGGCAAGAAGCCGTTGTTCACCACGGAAGAGCGGCTGGCGATGGTCGAGAACGTGTTCGCGCCGATCGCCTCCGCTAGCGGTTGCGCGTTCGATTGCACCACTTACGACAACCTCACCATCACCGCGGCCGAGCGGGCAGGCGCCACCATCCTGATCCGCGGCCTGCGCGACGGCACCGACCTCGATTACGAGATGCAGATTGCCGGCATGAACGAGACGATGATGCCGTCGGTGCAGACGGTATTTCTTCCGGCGTCCGTCGGTGTCCGCCCGATCACCGCCACACTGGTGCGGCAAATCGCAGCGATGGGCGGCGACGTCTCGGCCTTCGTGCCGCCGGCGGTTGCCAAGAGCTTGAAATCAAAGTTCGCTTGATTTCAAGTTCGCTGAAAAACCAAGTTTGCCTGAAGTCCACTGCCGGTTGACCGGCTTTCTCTGATCCGGAGTTCCCATGATCCGCATTCTCGCATTTGCTGCGGCGCTGCTTGTCGCCGCGCCCGCTCTGGCCCAGGCGCCCGCCGCGACCGCGCCGCTGCCCGCCGGCCTCGACAAGGCCAATGCCATCGTCATCGATACCACCAAGGGCCGTATCGTGTTCAAGCTGCGTGCCGATCTGGCGCCGAAGCATGCCGAGCGCATGAAACAGCTCGCCCGCGAAGGCTACTACAACAACGTGCCGTTCCATCGCGTGATGGACGGCTTCATGGCGCAGACCGGCGACGGCCAGAATTTCAACGGCACCGGCGGCTCGAAATATCCGAACCTGAAGGCCGAGTTCTCGCCGACCCCCTACAAGCGCGGCATCGTCGGCATGGCCCGCAGCGCCTCGGAAGATTCGGCGAATTCGCAGTTCTTCATCATGCTCGGCGAGAACCCCGGCCTGAACGGCAAATACACCGTGGTCGGCGAAGTCGTGTCCGGCATGGACGTCGTCGACAAGATCAAGAAGGCCCCGGCCGGCTCGCAGAGCGGCGCCGTCACCGATCCCGACAAGATGATCAAGGTCCAGGTCGCCTCCGACATCAAGTAACCGGCGATGCTTCGCCGCCTCCAACCTTCCGTCTAACGAAAGAGATTCACCATGGCTGCTACCGAAAACACGCTGATCCTCGAAACCACCCAGGGCAATGTTACCATCGAGATGCGCCCCGACCTGGCACCCGGCCATGTCGCCCGAATCAAGGAGCTGGTGCGCGAAGGCTTCTATGACGGCATCGTGTTCCACCGCGTCATCGAAGGCTTCATGGCGCAGACCGGCTGCCCGCAGGGCACCGGCACCGGCGGCTCCGGCCAGAAGCTGAAGGCCGAATTCAACAATGAGCCGCACGTCCGCGGCACGCTGTCGATGGCTCGCGCCGCGAGCCCGGATTCCGGCGACAGCCAGTTCTTCATCTGCTTCGACGACGCCTCGTTCCTCAACAAGCAGTACACGGTGTGGGGCAAGGTCACCGAGGGCATGGAGAATGTCGATAAGATCAAGCGCGGCGAGCCGGTGCAGAATCCCGACAAGATCATCAAGGCCCACATGGCCGCGGACGCCGCGGCGTAACCCTCGCAACCATCAGACGACGTCATGCCCGGCCATCGCGCGAAGCGCTGCTTCGCTAGATGTGCCGGGCATCCACGTTTTAGGAACCGCGACAGCGCCATGCGCACCGACCTTTTCGATTTCCATCTGCCGCCCGAAAACATCGCGCTGCGCCCCGCCAGCCCGCGCGATTCAGCGCGGCTGCTGGTGGTGCAGCCGGGCGCTGAATTGCACGACCACACCGTCGCCGACCTGCCGGACTGGCTGCGGCCCGGCGACCAGCTCGTGGTCAATGATACCAAGGTGATTTCCGCCCAGCTCGCCGGCCGCCGCATCGGCCGCGAGCCGGAGACGAAGATCGACGCCACGCTGATCAAGCGGCTCGACGGCGCGCGCTGGCAGGCGCTGGTGAAGCCCGCCAAGCGGCTCGTGCCCGGTGACACCATCCGCTTCGGCAGCGAGGGTCGCGTCTGCCTGCTCGGCCATCTCGATGCCGTGGTCGAGGCCAAGGGCGACGCCGGCGAGGTCACGCTGGCCTTCGTGTTCCACGGCCCGGCGCTCGATCAGGCGATCGCCGAACTGGGCGCGCCGCCGCTGCCGCCCTATATCGCCGCCCGCCGCACGCCGGACGCGCGCGATACCGAAGATTACCAAACCATGTTCGCGACGAAGGACGGCGCGGTGGCGGCGCCGACCGCCGGCTTGCATTTCACCCCGGCGCTGGAGGCGGCCCTCAAGGCACGCGGCGTCGGGCTGCACCGGGTGACACTGCATGTCGGTGCCGGCACCTTCCTGCCGGTCAAGGTCGACGACACCGCCGAACACAAGATGCATTCGGAGTGGGGCACGATCTCGCGCGAGACCGCGGATGCGCTGAACGCCGCGCGCGCGGCCGGCGGCCGTGTCGTCGCGGTCGGCACCACCTCGCTACGGCTGCTGGAGAGTGCGGCGACCGAGGACAACGTGATCCATCCGTTTGCCGACGACACCGCGATCTTCATCACGCCGGGCTACCGGTTTCGCGCCGTGGACCTGCTGCTGACCAATTTTCATCTGCCCAAATCGACGCTGTTCATGCTGGTCTCGGCCTTCGCCGGCTTCGAAACCATGACGAAGGCCTATGCACACGCCATCGCGTCGGGCTATCGGTTCTATTCCTATGGCGACGCCAGCCTGCTGTTTCCGGATAAACGCTCCTCATGACCGTTGCCAATCATTTCGAACTGTTAGGTACCGATGGCCCCGCACGCCTCGGCAAACTGACCACGCCGCATGGCGAGGTTCGCACGCCGGCCTTCATGCCGGTCGGCACGCTCGGCGCCATGAAGGGACTGCACTGGCGCGAAGTGCGCGACGCCGGCGCCGACATCGTGCTGGGGAATACCTATCATTTGATGCTGCGGCCTGGTGCGGAGCGGATCGCGGCGCTTGGCGGCCTGCAAAAGTTCACCACCTGGAACGGACCGATGCTGACCGATTCCGGCGGCTTCCAGGTGATGTCGCTGGCGCAATTGCGAAAAGTCACGGAGCAGGGCGTCACCTTCCGCTCGCATATCGACGGCGCCAAGTTTGAGCTCACGCCGGAGCGCGCCATAGAGATCCAGCGGCTGCTGAATTCCGACATCGCGATGCAGCTCGACGAATGCGTGCGGCTGCCGGCCGAGCACGCCGACATCGACCGCGCCATGCAGCTGTCGTTGCGCTGGGCCGAGCGTTGCAAGCGCGCCTTCGAGAGTGCGCCCGATGGCTACATGCTGTTCGGCATCGGCCAGGGCGGCGACGTGCCGGCGCTGCGCCGCTCAAGCGCGCAGGGTCTGGTCGACATCGGCTTCCACGGTTACGCGATCGGCGGCCTTGCGGTTGGCGAGCCGCAGGACGTCATGCTGGCGATGATCGAGGAGGTGGTGCCGATCCTGCCAAGCGACCGCCCGCGCTATCTGATGGGCGTCGGCACGCCGGACGACATGCTGGAGGCGGTGGCGCGCGGCGTCGACATGTTCGACTGCGTGATGCCGACCCGCAACGGCCGCCACGGCATGGCCTTCACCCGCCACGGCCAGCTCAACATGCGCAACGCCCGGCACATCGACGATCCCCGTCCGCTCGACGAGGAAAGCCCGTGGCCGGCGACGCGGGATTATTCGCGCGCCTACATCCACCATCTGGTGCGCTCCGGCGAAACGCTAGGCGCGATGCTGCTGTCGGAAATCAACATCGCCTACTATCAAAGCCTGATGCAGGGCATCCGCGCGGCGATCGCGGAAGGCACTTTCGCCGAATTTCGCGAACGCACCCGTGCCGGCTGGGCGCAGGGCGACATCGCGCCGCGCTGATCGGGCTCAGCCGCGCGACGCCGCTTCCCTGGAAAGCCGATCCGCCTCACGCTGCGCCATGTCTGCCCGCAAGCGAGGTACGCCCCAATCGCTGGAGCGGGATCGGCTGCACCGCGTGCTGGCACATCCGATCCCGCCAAGTGCGGCTTACTCCGGCTGGATGCCGAGACTCTGGATGGCCTTGCCGGTACTGGCCAGCTCGGCGTCCAGGAATTTTTTGGCCCCGCCGGGCGTCACCGCATCGCCGACGCGGAGGTCGAAGCCGAGGGTGGGCGCGCGCTCCTGAACTTCCGGTGAGTTGATGGCGCGTGCGACTTCGGCACTGAGTTTCTGGACGATCTCCGGCGGTGTGCCGGCCGGCGCCATGAACATGAACCAGCCCTGCAGGTCGACGCTCTGCAAGGTTTCTGCAATGGCCGGCACGTCCGGCAGCGAGGCGATCCGCGCGCTGCCGGCGACGGCCAGCGGGCGCAGCGATTTGGATGCGATGAAAGGCTCGGCCACCGAGGCGGACTGGATCGTGACCTGAATGCGCCCGGTGACGATGTCCTGCACGGCATTGGTGTTGGTGTTGTAGGGCACCAGCACGAAACCGGTTCCGGCCTGCTTGTTGATGGATTGTGCGATCAGGCCGGAGATGTTGCGCGTGCCGTCGATCGCCATGGTCAGCGAGCCCGGGGTGGCTTTCTCCAGCGCGATCAGCTCCGCCAGGGTGTTGGCCTTGACGTCGGGATTGACCAGCAGCACATGGTTGCTGCGCGCCACCATCGCCACCGGCACGAAATCCTTGATCGGATCGTAAGGCAGCTTCTTGAAGGTGTAGGGATTGGTCACCAGCGCGGCCGAAGTGGCGAACAGGAATGTGTAGCCATCCGGCGCGGCGCGCGCGACGGTCTGGGTGCCGACCAGATTGGCGGCGCCGGTGCGGTTTTCGACGACGAATTGCTGCCCGAGCGCCCGGCCGATTTTGTCGACGATGATGCGGCACAGCACGTCCGGGCTGTTGCCGGCGGCCTGCGATACCACGACGGTGATGGGCCGCGTCGGCCATGATTGCGCATGCGCCGGTGGAGCTAGTCCGAGCACGGCGCCGGTCAGCAGTGCAAGGTAAGTCGGCTTGAGCATGGTATCCTCCTGGATGGTATGGCCTGCGATTTGGTATCGCTTGAGGCATTTTCGATCGGGATAGTCGAGCGCTGCTGCGACGGCCTGCGTGCAGGCCGTCGCTAACGCATCAGATTTCGTCGGCGACGCCGTTGCGCAGCACGCCGAGTCTGTCGATCTCGACTTCGACGATATCGCCGGGCTTCAGCCACAGCGGCGGGGTGCGCTTGGCGCCAACGCCGCCCGGCGTGCCGGTGACGATCACGTCGCCGGGCTCCAGCCGCGTGAACGACGAGCAATATTCGATCTGGCGCGGAATATCGAAGATCATCTGATCGATGGTTGCGTCCTGCACGATCTGGCCATTGATGCGGGTCTGCAGCCGCAACGGCTTGACGTCGCCGAGTTCGTCCGGCGTCATCATCCACGGCCCGAACGCGCCGGTCTCCGGAAAATTCTTGCCGGGCGTGAACTGATGCGTGTGACGCTGGAAGTCGCGCACGCTGCCTTCATTGTAGCAGGCGTAGCCGGCGATATGGCTCCACGCGTCTGCCCGGGTGATGTGGCGGCCGGGTTTGCCGATGATGATCGCGAGCTCGCCCTCATAGTCGAGATGGGTCGACAGCTTCGGCCGGATGATGTCGGCGAGATGTCCAGTCTGGCTGTTGGCGAAGCGGCCGAACACGGTGGGGTTCTCGACTTCGGAGCGGCCGGTCTCCTTGCGGTGCGTCTCGTAGTTGAGGCCGATGCAAAGGATCTTGTCGGGGTTTGGGATCACCGGCAGCCAATGGATGGCGGCCGTCGGGTAACGCTTGGCGTCGCGCGCGGCGTCGGCCACGGCCGCCAGCGCATCGGCCGCGATGGCGGATTTCAGATCGGGATAGCGGTCCTTCACGACCGAGCCAATGTCGAGCGCGTCGTCACCCTCGATCAAACCCCAGGTGCTGTTGCTGCCGATCTTGAAGCTTGCCAATCTCATGGTTTCGTCCTCGTTGGAGAAATCGCGTGGCGGCGATGGATGTGTGAAACGTCACAGCTTCGTTGGCGGGTCATTGCAAAGCGATCGCCAACTGGCCGAGCTGGTCGTCAAGCATTGCCAGATCGCTGACGACGCCGAAGACGTAATGATCGGGGCGCACCAGTGCCGCGACGCAGCCGTGGCGTTCGAACCAGCCGGCAACGACGTCGTCTTTTTCGACCAGCGCAGTGTTGTCGCTGTCCGGGCCGATCCGGATCGGGCGCACGCCCAGTCGCGCAAGTTCTGCCTGCTGCGCCGGAAAAAGCTCCGGGCCGCTTCGCGCGTCCAGTACCAATCGCCATCCGGTGCCCGCGACGACATCGAGCAACTGCACACCCGTTGCCGCGCGGATCCAGGGCTGCGGAAACAACGTGCCGTGCGCCGGATGAAGCGGATGCGCCAGCAGGCCGGCCTGCAGCGGTGGCACGATTTCCTGGCGGGTCACGGTGCGTGGCTGACCGCCGCCCTCCGCGAGGATGCGAGCGTCGCGCGCATCGGCCGCGACCGGATCGCGCTCGCAGATCACATGGCCGATCGCCTTGATCCGCGACGTCAGCTCGCGAACATGCGTGCTGCGTTCCTCGCCGTAACTGTCGAGCACTACGTCGCCGGAGCGGCCCGTGAGAACACGGTCGAGCTTCCATGCCAGATTGACGACGTCGCGAATGCCCTGGCACATGCCCTGGCCGATGAAGGGCGGCTGCTGGTGCGCTGCATCGCCGGCGAGGAAGATGCGGCCCTGTCGCCATTGCGCGGCGACCAGCGCATGAAAACGGTAGCTCGCCGCGCGCCATAGCGTGGCATCGTCGGGCGTGATCCATCGCGCCAGCAGCCGCCACACCTCGACAGCGGTTTCCATCGTCGACGGATCTTCGCCGGGCAACAACATGATCTCGAAGCGCCGGTGGTTGCCGGGGCAGATGATGAACGACGTCGGCCGCGACGGCTCGCAAAACTGCGCGGAGGTGTCGGGCAGCTTGCCGAGCGCACCATCATTGACCTGCAGGTCAATCACCAGCCAAGGCTCGTCGAATACCAGATCCTCGAATCCGATGCCGAGCTGCCGCCGCACCGGGCTCGAGGCGCCGTCGCAGGCGATGACATAGTCCGCGGTAACCGTCCGCGTCGCGCCGCTGTCGTCGCGCAGCTGCAGCGTGACCTGATGCTCCGACTGCTCGAAGCCGACCAGTTCCGTGCCCAGTTCGGCCGTCACGCTGTCATAGGCCGCGGCGTGGTCGCGCAAGGCCGCCTCGACCGGCGGTTGCGTGAACACCATGCTCGGCGTGTAGCCGAGCGGGTAGGGCTCGGCGACCATGTCGATGCGACGGATCAACTGGCCCCTCGCGCCAAAATGCTGCGAGGCCGAGAACGGCGCGATGAACGGCATCACCGCGGGGGCGGCGCCGAGATTGTCGATCACGCGCAGGATCTCATGATCGATCGCGATCGCCCGCGGCAGGTCATAGACGTCGCGCTGGCGGTCGATCGCCAGCGTGCGGATGCCGCGGTCGCCGAGCAGGCTGGCCGCAATGGCGCCGGACGGGCCATGGCCGATGATGGCGACCTGAAAGTCGCTGCGGGCTGGTGGCGATGAAAGCGTCACTCATAACTCCTGGTACATCTGGCGCTGCGGCGCTCGCGTTTATTGTGCGGCGAACGGCACGGCGAGCTGCGCCGCCTTGACGTAATCGGCCTTGGGCGAGGCAATGCCCCAATGATCGGTACGTCCGGGCGGCCAGCGCCACTCGGACGGGCCACGCACCACATAGTCGTCGTCGACCTGCAGCACCTCGGCGGTGTATTCGATGACGACGCCGAGGGGATCGATGAAATAGGCAAACACGTTGTCGCCCGGCCCGTGGCGGCCGACGCCCCAGGCGATCGGATGTCCATGGTCGATCATGCGGCCGGAGCCGCGCATGACGCTCTCGAGGTCCGGCATCAGGAAGGCGACGTGATTGAGACCGTTTACAGGTGCTTCGGCGATGACGATCGCGTGGTGATCGGCGTTGCAGCGCACGAAGGCCATCGCCTTTGATCGGTCGGTCAGCCGAAATCCGAGCGCGCGCTGGTAGAAACCCGCCAGGCTATCGAGGTCGGTGCTGTTGATGTTGACATGGGCAAGCCGCACCGGCCGCGTGCCGTCCGGCTGCGCGACATGTTGCGCGTCACCGTGCACGAAGCGAAGCGCACCACCGTCCGGCAAGCGAATGGTCATGACCGTACCGCCGTCGGGGCCCGGATTGGCTGACGGGCCGGACAGCAGCGTCGCGCCATGCTCGCGGCAGGCGGCGGCGATAGTTTCAAACTGCGCGTCGGACTCAAGTCGGAAGGTGACTGCACGCAGCGCGGGGCCGTCGCCTGCGCGCAAGGCGACGACATGATGATCGGTGCCGCTGGCGCGCAGATAGCTGACACCGTCCTGGCGCGTGACGAGGTCGAGGCCCCACACCGAGGTGTAGAAGGCTTCGGACCGCGCCAGGTCCGGCGTATCGAGATCGACGCTGCGAAGGGCGGTGACGGGAAAATGGGTCATGGCGAAACCTGTTCTCCGAGGCCGAGGAATCGGCGCGCGTTGTCGCGCACGACCAGTCGGCGGGTCGCCTCGTCGGCAATGGCGGAGGCGGCCCGGGCCACCGGGGTGCGGTCATGGAAGGCGAAGGGATAGTCGGTGCCGAGCATGATCTGCGTATCGCCGAACTTCGCGATCAGATGCAGCAGCGTCGGATCGTCATAGACCAGCGCGTCGTAATACAGCCGGCGCGCCTGTGCGACGGGCGCCTCCTGAACGCTCTCCTGCAGCACGGGAAACACCTGCCAGCCTTCCTGCAGCCGCGGCAGCAGCGACGCCAGCGTACCGCCGCCATGGCTGAAGGCGATGCGCAGGCCAGGCCTTCGCAGCAACAGATTGGAGGTGATGACCGAGGCGGCGGCGAGGCCAATGTCGGTGGGGTAGGCCAGCACCTGCTGCAATTGCGCAGGTCCGACCAGTCGGTCCATGCCGGCGGGACGCAGCGCATGCACGAACACCGCCATGTCGAGCTTCTCGACTTCGGCGAAGAAGCCGTCGAACTCCGGCGCGCCTACCGGCTTGCCATTGATGTTGCTGCCGATCTCGATGCCGGCGAAGCCGAGACCGTGCTTCAGCCGGTGCAGTTCGGCGATTGCGAGATCGATGTCCTGTAGCGGGACGGCGCCGAGGCCGGTCAGCCGGCCGCCGGAATGCGACACCATCTCGGCGATCTGGTCGTTGATGTAGCGCAGCAGATCATTCGCCGCGGCCGGCTCCATCCAGTACGACAACAGCTCCGGCATGGGCGAAATCGCCTGCCGACCCAGTCCCATCTCCGCCATGTCGGCGACACGCTTGCCGACATCCCAGCAGCGGTCCGATACCGTGCGGTAGATGCGCCCGGCCATCATGACATGCTTGTGGCACGGCTTCGCCTCGGCCATCGACGGCCAACCGGCGGGCACTGCCGCGCCCATGTAGGAGGGGAACGACGCCGGGACGACATGCGCGTGAACGTCGATCCCGCAAGTGCAGGGGGACAGGATGCTCATGACGAACGACGCCGGCCGCGGGTAGCGGCGGTTCCTTCGCTGGCTTGCACCTCACCCGGCATTGTCATCCCCAACGTAGTCTTTGATGTTGCCGACCAGTAACCTATAGAAATACGCCAACGCAACCATAATTTATAAATTTTAGGTTGGCTTCGGTATGTGTATAGAAATAACGGCGGATGGGGCTGATATCGAGGAAAATTGGCGTGGAGAAGGTTTCAGCATTGCGCCTGGTGTCGGGGGCACCATCCACCCAAGCGAGCACGGTCTACGACCGCCTGCGCGAAGACCTGCTGTCGGGCCGGCTCGAACCCGGCCGTAAACTGCAGATGCGTTTCCTGACCGACCTCTATCAGACCGGGCAGACCCCGCTGCGCGAGGCGCTCAACCGGCTGACGGCTGATGGCCTGGTCGAGGGGCGCGAGCAGCGTGGCTTTTATGTCGCCGCGATCAGCCGCAGCGAATTGGCGGAGCTGACCAAGACGCGGTGCTGGGTCGAAAGCCTGGCGTTACGGGAATCCATGGCGGCATCGACGCCGCAATGGGAGGAGCAGCTGCTTCTGGCGCAGCATCGCCTCAGCCGGTCGCCGCGTTCGCTCAACGCCGAGCAGTTCGAAGACAATCCGGAATGGGAGCGCCTGCACCGCGCCTATCACAAGGCGCTGATCGGCAATTGCGGTTCGCAGTCCCTGATCGCGTTCTGCGGCCAGCTTGCCGACCAGCTCTATCGCTATCGGCGGCTGTCGATCCGCAAGGTGTTTTCGTCGCGACAAGTGGCCGACGAACACCAGGCGATCATGGATGCCGTGTTGAGCAAGGATGCAGACGCCGCGGTGGCGATGCTCACGGCGCATTATAGTCGGACGGCGGAAGTCCTGCTGCAGGACCGGCAGATATTTCCCGAACTAAGGGATGGCGCGGACCGCGGCTGATGCGGAGCGCCGTCGCGGCAAAGCCGGAAACCTTTCAAGCCGGCCTGTCGCTCTGTGTTCATGTCAGGTCCCGGGCCTGCTATCCTCACAGCGCCTCGTTCAGCCGCAGCCTGTCGGCCAGTTTATCGGCGGTCTCCTTGCGTTCGCTGTAGCGGTCCGTCAGATGCGCCGAGGCTCCGCGCGTCAGCAAGGTGAATTTCACCAGCTCCTCGGCGACGTCGACGATGCGGTCATAATAGGGCGACGGTTTCATTCGCCCGGCGTCGTCGAACTGCTCATAGGCCTTGGCCACCGACGACTGGTTCGGGATCGTGATCATCCGCATCCAGCGTCCCAAAACGCGAAGCTGGTTCACGGCGTTGAAGGATTGCGATCCGCCGCTGACCTGCATCACCGCCAGCGTCTTGCCCTGGGTCGGCCGGACCGCGCCGATCGAGAGCGGAATCCAGTCGATCTGGGTTTTCATGATGCCGGTCATGGCGCCGTGGCGTTCGGGGCTGCACCAGACGTGCCCCTCCGACCACGCCGACAGCTCACGCAGTTGCTCCACTTTCGGATGCGTCGCCGGCGCGTCGTCGGCAAGAGGCAGACCGGACGGATCGAAGATCCGGGTCTCGGCGCCGAAGGCTTGCAGCAGGCGGGCGGTTTCCTCGACGGCGAAACGGCTGAACGACCGCGCGCGCAGCGACCCGTATAGCAGCAGGATCCGCGGTCGGTGGCCAACGACAGGCGCCTGCTGCAACAGGCTGGAATCGGCCGGTTGGAAGGCGGCGGGATCGATGTTCGGCAGGTCACGCAGCATCGACGATCTCACCGTCTTCTTTCGTGAACCGCCCGATATGCGGGTTCGGCAGGATGGCTAGCACCTGTTCGGACGGCCGGCACAGCCGGACGCCGAGCGGCGTGACGACGATCGGCCGGTTGATCAGAATCGGATGGGCAAGCATGGCATCGATCAGTTGATCGTCGCTGCGTTGCGGGTCATCCAGTCCCAGCTCTGCATAGGGCGTTCCCTTTTCGCGCAGAAGGCTGCGAACCGAGATGCCCATCGCGGCGATGAGGTCGTGAAGCTTTTCCCGGGATGGCGGGGTCTTGAGATATTCGATCACCTCGGGCTCGATGCCGCTCTGCCGGATCATCGCCAGCGTGTTGCGGGAGGTTTCGCAGGCGGGGTTATGATAGATCGTAACGGTCATCGATGAACCTCCGGATGGTGGCAAGATGTCAGCTCGAATAGGTGATCAGCAGTAAAGGTTTCAAGGCTTCCGCGTCGCGCCCGCGGCGATGGCGTCAAGGCGGTTGCATCGTTCCGAGAAGCTATATATCGTTTATCGACGATTAACGATAGGGGCTTTGCATGATGATCGCCGCGCGTGTCCGGAGCGAGCCGGCCCTCGATGAAAACGCAGCGCTTGCGGCGGTGGCGAAAGCGCTTTCGCACCCGGCGCGCATCGCCATCCTGCAACTGCTCGCCCGACGCGATACCTGTGTCGGCTGCGATATCGTCGAAGAGATCGGGCTGGCGCAGTCCACCACGTCGGAACATCTGCGGATACTCAAGGCCGCCGGCATCATCGTCGGCGAGATCGAACGGCCCCGGGTGTGCTATTCGCTCAACGTCGAAGCGCTTCAGCCGTTGCGGCAGTTCCTCGGCCTGTTGCGGGTGCCCGGCGGCGCGGCTGCCCGATGATTGCGGCTCTCGTCATCTTCCTTGCAACCATCGGTCTGGTGATCTGGCAGCCCAGAGGATTGGGTATCGGCTGGAGCGCGGCGGCGGGTGCGGCGATCGCCTTGCTGACCGGCGTCGTGTCGCTGGGCGATATTCCCGTCGTCTGGCACATCGTCTGGAACGCGACCGCGACCTTCGTCGCGATCATCATCATCAGCCTGCTGCTGGACGAGGCCGGGTTCTTCGAATGGGCCGCCCTGCATGTCGCGCGGTGGGGCGGCGGCCGCGGCCGCAAGCTGTTCGTGCTGTTCGTGCTGCTGGGGGCCGCCGTGTCGGCGCTGTTCGCCAATGACGGCGCGGCCCTGATCCTGACCCCGATCGTGATCGCGATGCTGCTGGCGCTCGGCTATAGCGACAGGTCCACGCTGGCTTTCGTGATGGCCGCGGGCTTCATCGCCGATACCGCCAGCCTTCCGTTAGTGGTTTCCAATCTGGTCAACATCGTCTCGGCCGACTTCTTCAAGATCGGATTCGGTCGCTACGCCGCCGTGATGGTGCCGGTGGACATCGCGTCGATCGCCGCCACGCTGGCAGTGCTGCTGTTGTTCTTCCGGCGCGACATTCCTGCCAGCTATGATGTGGCGCAGCTTCGCATCCCGGCGGACGCCGTCCGTGACCGGGCCACGTTCCGGGCCGGCTGGGTCGTGCTCGGTCTTCTGCTGCTCGGCTTCTTCGGACTGGAGCCGATCGGCGTGCCCGTCAGCGTGGTGGCGACGAGTGGCGCCGTGCTGCTTCTGGTGATCGCCGCCCGTGGCCACGTCATCAGCACGAAGAAGGTGCTGCGCGATGCACCGTGGCAGGTCGTGATCTTTTCTCTCGGCATGTATCTCGTCGTCTACGGGCTTCGCAATGCCGGGTTGACGGCCTATCTCGCCGGCGTGCTGGACCGGTTTGCGGAAGGCGGCGTCTGGGGTGCCGCATTCGGTACCGGCATTCTCACCGCCTTGCTGTCCTCGGTCATGAACAACATGCCGACCGTGCTGGTGGGCGCGCTATCGATCGACGCCTCGAAGGCGACGGGACTGGTGAAGGAGGCGATGATCTATGCCAACGTCATCGGCAGCGACCTCGGGCCCAAGATCACGCCGATCGGGTCGCTGGCCACGCTGCTATGGCTTCACGTTCTGGCGAAGAAGGGTGTCAAGATCGGATGGGGATACTACTTCAAGGTCGGAGTAGTGCTGACGCTTCCCGTCCTGCTGGTGACGCTCGCGGCGTTGGCGATCAGGCTGACCGTAGCGCCGTAACGCGCGCGCGGCGCAAGGTGAACAAATGGCGGGACTCGTTACGTCAGGCGCTCACTCCAGCAACGGCCATTCCCTTGGTAGACATCAATGACACAGCACCAGAGCCGGCAACGCGACGTCCTGATTATCGGCGGCGGGCAGGCGGGCCTGGCGGTGGGATACTTCCTGAGGCGCAGCGGATTGTCATTTTCCATCCTCGATGGTGAAGACGGCCCCGGTGGCGCGTGGACCCATGCATGGTCTTCGCTGACGCTGTTTTCGCCCGCGCAGTGGAGTTCGCTACCCGGCTGGCCGATGCCGGCAGGCGATCACGTCTATCCCCAACGTGAAGAAGTGGTTGCCTATCTCTCGCAATATGAAGAGCGCTACCAATTGCCGGTCGAACGCCCGGTCCAGGTGACGGCCGTGCATTCGACGCCGGATCATTTGAGCGTGGAAACCGACCGCGGCGAATGGACCGCGCGCGCCGTCGTGAGCGCGACCGGAACGTGGCGGGCACCGTTCATCCCGGACTATCCCAATCAGGCGCTGTTCGGGGGAACGCAGCTCCATTCCGCTGACTACAAGGATCCGCAGAACTTTGCGGGTCAACGCGTGTTGATCGTGGGCGGCGGCAACAGCGGCGCTCAGATCCTCGCCGAAGTGTCAAAGGTGGCCAAGGCGATTTGGGTGACGCTGCGCGAGCCGACGTTTCTTGCGGACGACGTGGACGGCCGGGTTCTGTTCGCGCGGGCGACCGCCAAATGGGAGGCCTTGCAGGGCGGTGGAGCGGCGGCGCCGGTCGGCGGCCTCGGCGACGTCGTCATGATCCCGGCGGTGAAGGAGGCGAGGGCGAGAGGGATCCTCACCTCGGTGAGACCGTTCGTCCGCTTCACCGCGTCGGGGGTGGTCTGGGAAGACGGCACGGAAAGCCATGTCGATGCGGTGATCTGGTGCACGGGCTTTGCGCCCGCGCTCGAACATTTGCGGCCTCTGAATATCGTCGGAAGCGATGGCAGGGTTGTTGTCGCAGCTACGCGGTCGGTGGCCGAACCGCGGCTGTGGCTGGTCGGCTATGGCGACTGGACCGGCTTCGCCTCGGCGACGCTGATCGGGGTCACTCGAAGTGCGCGCGAGACGGCGCGCGAAATCGAGGTTGAACTCGGTTCGCAGTAACCAGCCGACATTCGCTGCCCGTTGAAGCTTAGTCCGAATGGCGACACGACCGGCCTTCGGTTTGACAGGGAGTACCGATCGTCAGGGCAACCGAACAAAGGGGGGCGTTTCGCAAGGGCTTATGACGCAAACGACCGTGTGCCCCGGAAGGCCGCTTGCCGGACGTCATCATCGATCGCCGGGCGGCGATCACCTGACGATGTGATCTTCAGATTAGTTGCAGACGATCTTCTTTACCGCGTGCTTGGTCACGAACCCGTAGCCGCAGGTATCGCAGGTCCAGAGGTAGCTCACCACATCGTCGGTCACGAAGGCGGAGGCTTCGGCGGCGATCATGGTATCGGCACAGACCGTGCAGGTCGGCAACTCGCTGCCGCGCGGGAAGGGATGAGACGGCTTGGTCGAACGGGCAGCAAGTGCTGGCATCGTGACCTCCTCGGCGTTGACTTCATCATCTATCATTAGCGAGTTTAAGCTGATTTGTTTGACCTTGTCGCAACACAAATGCGTTGGTTTTACGATTTTTGATTTCGATCATGTTTTGCGATGCAGCGAAGTGCTTGGTATGGCGGCTTTGCTCGACGCATCACGGTTAGTTCATCCTCGCCGTCGCAGCGCACAAACCCGCTCAGGAGACTCATCATGGATACATCTGCAGAGACAACCGGCCATCGTCCCGGTCGCGGCCGTGTGTTCGGCAGCGTCATGGAAGCGTTCGGCGATACCCCGATCGTGCGGCTGGTGCGGCTGCCGCAGCAGCACGGCGTGGACGCGACGATCCTGGCCAAGCTGGAATATTTCAATCCTGCAGCCTCCGTGAAGGACCGTATCGGCGCCGCGATGATCGTCGCCATGGAAAAGGCCGGAATCATCAATGCGGCCACCGTGCTGATCGAGCCGACCTCGGGCAATACCGGTATCGGTCTGGCCTATGTCGCGGCATCGCGCGGCTACCAGTTGAAGCTGGTGATGCCGGATTCGATGTCGGTCGAGCGCCGCAAGATGCTGGCCTATCTCGGCGCCGAGCTGGTGCTGACGCCGGCCGCCGAGGGCATGAAGGGCGCGATCGCCAAGGCCGAGGAACTGCTCCGCACCATCCCGAATTCGGCGATGCCGCAGCAATTCAAGAATCTCGCCAATCCCGAGGTGCATCGCCGCACCACCGCCGAGGAGATCTGGAACGATACCGGTGGCGATCTCGATTTCGTCGTGGCCGGCGTCGGTACCGGCGGCACCATCACCGGGATCGGCCAGGTGCTGAAGCCGCGCAAACCGACGCTGAAGATGGTGGCGGTGGAGCCGGAGGAGAGCCCGGTGCTGTCCGGCGGGACGCATTCGCCGCACAAGATCCAGGGCATCGGCGCCGGCTTCGTGCCCGACATCCTCGACCGGTCGGTGATCGACGAGATCGTCAAGATCAACAGCGCCACCGCGCTGGAGACGGCGCGGGCGCTGGCGCGGCAGGAAGGCATTCCGGGCGGCATCTCGTCAGGCGCGGCGATTGCGGCGGCGTTGCAGATCGGCAAGCGGCCGGAGAACGCCGGCAAGGTCATCCTGGCGATTGTGTCGTCTTTCGCCGAGCGCTATCTCTCGACGGTATTGTTCGAAGGAATCTGATCGAGATGGCCCAGACCCCACGTCGCCCCCGCACGCAACAGGACGCCCGCAGCGAGGCAGAGGCGGCGTTCAAGCAGACCACCACGAGGCCCGTGGAGGAGCCGGTTGCGAAACCGGCGGTTCCCGGTGTGCGCGAACTGGTCTCGCTGCGGATCGATCAGGATGTGCTCGAGCACTTCCAGCAAGACGGCCCGGGTTGGCAGGACCGCATTAACGACGCGCTGCGCAAGGTGGCTGGCAAATAGCCGGCCTGGCGCGACCGGTCAGGTCGCGCTGCGGACAGGGGCGGGGTCGGCGCTGCGCAGGTTGAGCAGGTTGCCGGCCAGGATCAGCACCGCGCCCAGCACGGTGTAGATGTCGAGCCGTTCGGCATACAGCAGCCAGCCGATCGTCGCGCTGAGCGGCACCCGCAGGAAATCCATCGGCACCACCACGGTCGCATCCGCATAGAGCATCGCGCGTGCCATGCAGAAGTGCGAGAACGTGCCGCAGAACGCGATGATCATCAGCCACATCCAGGCATAGGGCGTCGGCCATTGCCAGACATGCAGCGCCGGCAACAATCCGGCGGTGGACTGCACGATGATCATCCAGAGCACGATGGTGAGCGTCGAATCCGTGCGCGTCAGCGATTTGGTCAGGGTGATCGAGATGCCGAAACCGAAGGCGGCGGCGAGCGCCACCATCTGCCCGATATTGATCGCGCCGGCGGTGGGGCGAACGATCACGACGACGCCGATCAGGCCGAGGACGATCGCGGCGATCTTGGCGGCCGTCATCCGCTCGCCGAGAAAGAACGCCGCCATCAAGGCGATCCAGATCGGCATGGTGAATTCGATCGAGACCAGCTGGCTCAGCGGAATCAGGGTCAGGGCGAAGAACCAGCCGATCTGGGCGGCGTAGTGAACCAGGTTACGGGTGATATGGCTGAACGGCCGCGCGGTTCTCAACGTCCCGAGCCCGCCGTTGAAATGCAGGATCGGCACTAGCATCAGCAGGCCCAGCACCGAGCGGATTTCCATCACCTGAAAGACATTGAGTTCGCGCAGCGTCTCGCGCCCGGCCACGGCGACGAACAGCATCAGGATCAGCCACCCCGACATCCACAGTGCGGCGCGCGATTTGGAAGGCGTGCGATCCATCGTTCGGAAAACCGGTTGCTGCATTGCTAAGGTCGGCAATGTCAACGTCATGAAAGGGCACGTTGTATCGGCGACCGCAGGTGGTTTGGCAACGCGCAAATCCGCCGGGCTGCGATGCGCAGAGCGGCACAACGAAAAGCCCCGGCTGCGGAACAGCCGGGGCTTCGTATTCTATCTGCGACGAAAACTCAGCTGCGGTTGAGGGCGATGTTGGCGCCCTTGAACGATCCGTCCGAGGTGATGGCTACGTTCTGCTTGTTGCCATTGGTCGTCATGACCAGCTTCGCAGTGAAGGCCGGCGCCGATACGGTCACGTCGAACTGACCGTTGCCGGCGCGGCCCTGCAGCGAACCATTCACGCTACGCGTGGTCTCGGCCCAGGTGCCCGACAGCACGCCGGCCTTGGCGATGACATCGCTCTTCAATTCGAACTTGTAGCTGTCGCTGGCGCAGAGCAGGGCCTGATTGAGGCCATTGCCTTGGCTGCTGACGGCGTAGGTTGCCTTGCATCGGATCCGTTCCTTGGCGCCGCCTTCCAGAGAGATAGTGCCGGAGCCCGACCAGACGCCGGCCATGCCGGCGAAGGGCGCCGACTGGGCGAAAGCGGCCGGAGCGGAAACGCCAAGTGCTGCGCCGATGAGGCCGGTCCGCAGCAGCAATGAAGCAGAGCGAGAGATCATGATATCTTTCCAGGTTGAGATTATTGACGCGAAGCTTCCCAGCGTCCGCTACATGGAACGCCGCCCGATGCGCCGTTCCACTTGCCCGTTCCCGTGTTCCCGGACAACTGGCCATTGGCATAGGCCGGGCCGATCGAAACCTTGACGAGCCCCTGAGGCCCGACCTTGCCGGAGACATCGGCGCCGGGGGCGGTGATCCGGCCATCGGTGACGGTGAGCGGGTACCGTGATGTGGGTTCGCAGGTTCCGGATTGGGTGATGATCGTCACATGCCAAAGGCCATCATACGAAGCCTCGGACATGGCGGGTGCGGACAGGGCACAGAAGCCCATGAAAACGGAGCTGAGACAAAGTGATTTGATGCGGTCGAGACGCATGTATTCGATTCCTGATCTGATGAGGATCCACCATATCCGGGAGCAATGTGTCAAAACATTGCTGCACTGCGTCTGCCCCGGGCAGGTTTTGACCGAGACCGACACTTGTTGGCCGTGGAGATTTAAGGCCTGCCGCTACGACCACTTTTGTTACAACTCAATCGCCTTCCCGGTCTTCGACCGCGCGCAAGCCTGCGAAGGCGGCCAGTGCAGCGTCGCTCGCGGACTGCAGCGTTCCGCGGAGATGTCCGAATTGGTCGGGCCAGCCGGTGAGCCGCAGCAGCGCCGCCTGCAATGCATGGTCCGGCGCACCGATCTGCTGCATCACCGTGCCGAATGCCGGCGGATCGAGATGACGGGCGAAGAATTCCAGCGCCTGCAGCAGCTGCGGCAGCAACGCCACGATGTCGTCGACCACCGCGTCGGTCATGATGCGATTGTTAGCCCCCACTCCTGATAGTCCTGCCATACCCGCCGCAGCCCTCGTCGCCTCGCTTAACAGGCCACGGAGACGCATGCCGAGATCGGACGGTAATACCCGCCCAGAGCTTACCATCGGCATGGATCGATTCGAGGTCGTTTCCAATCAGGTTCGATTTGACCCGCCTCAAGACCTTTGCGTGCCGGGACAATACTCGCGGCAGCCTGATCCGGCGCATCTGCTGTGACCAGGCGCGGGTCCAAACTAACACCTCTGCCTGACCGTCCCTGCGACGCTGTCGCCCTTCGAGGTCCGCACGCGCTCGCACCTCAACGTCACGGCCCTGTCCTCGTAGTTCTGCGTGGTCCCGAATTAACGCGCCGGCAATGTGCAGTCACACTAGGTTGGGGGCGCAATCGATCACTGCGGATCCGCGGTGACGGACAAGGCCGTCGAGGCAGGCGTGCGCCGCTCGCGGACTGGCCAGTACAAAGGGGAGTAGCGTGGAAATTTCGGCCGACAATCTCGCCGTCAAGCCCGTGCAATGGAAACGTTACACGCCCGCCATTCTGGCGGCGGTCGTCGGCACACTGATTGCGCTGGGCGCATCTTTTGCCGTCTCGAGTTGGGAATCCAGGCTGGACGAACTCAAGCTGCAGGAGATCGCCGAGGACTACCGGCAGACGCTGAATTCGAGTATCGAGAATGCGACCAATATCCTGTTCACGCTGAGGGCCAATTACAGTTCGGCCGATCGGCCGATCGGCCGCACCGAATTCCAGGCCTACGCCAAGGACCTCCGCAGCCGGCTTCCCGGTCTTCGCAACACCGGCTGGGCCCCCCACGTCACCCGGCAACAGCGCGCGGCGTTCGAGCAGGCGGTGCGCGAGGAAGGATTTGCCGATTTCGAAATCTGGGAGCGCGACGAGAAGGGGAACCGCATTCGCGCGCGCGATCGCGACGAGTTTCTGCCGATCCTGTTTCCCGACCCGCAGGAATACACCAAGCAGATTATCGGCTTCGACATGTATTCGGAACCGATCCGTGCGCATGCCACGGCGCGTGCGCGCCTGACCGGGCGGCCGTCGGCAACGCCGCCGATCAATCTGATCACCAAGGAGGAACCCGACGGCTTCATGGCTTTTGTTCCGGTTTACCCCAAGTTTGCGGGTCCGCATGATCCGCAGCGGATCCCGGATGGCTTCATGTATGGCGTGTTCGGCACCGCGCCGATGATCGAGAACATCCTCGGCGCGAAAACGCTTCCGGCCGGTCTCGATATCTACTTCCTCAACCCGAAGGCGCCGGCCGGCCAGCGCGGCATTTTTTGGTATCCGTCGCGAACGCGGCTGCAGCCGGCGGCCGCTCCAACTGAAGACAGCATGCGGGCGGCTCGGCACTGGAGCGGCCAGATCCGCATTGCCGACCAGGAATGGACCGCGATCTTTGCGCCGACCGGCGAACTTGCCGGCGGCCGGTTGAGCTGGCAGGCGATCATCGTTTTTGGAGTGGGGCTGCTTATCACGGCGATGATCATCATCTACTTGCTGGTATCGCTGAAGCGGACCGTCCGGCTCGAAAGATTGACCGGCGAGCTGCGCGAGGCCACCGCGAAACTGCAGCGCGAAAGCGTCAAGGTCACCCGACTGGCGAGTATCGATTCGATGACCGGCCTCGCCAACCGCGCGACCTTTAGCGCCCGGCTGGCCGAGACCTTCGCGGCGGCCAGACGGGATGACAGGCACTTTGCGGTGTTCTGTCTTGATCTCGATCACTTCAAGGAAGTCAATGATACGCTCGGCCATCCCTCCGGCGACCTGTTGCTGCAGATCGTGGCGGAACGACTGCGCGCCGTGGTCGGCATCCATGACCTGATCGCCCGGCTCGGCGGCGACGAATTCGCGATTCTGGTGGTCGATGCATCGGATCGCCCACTGCTCGCCAGCATCGCGGCGCGGATCCGGAATGCCCTGAAGCGGCGCTACGACCTCGACGGCGAGGAAGCACAGGTCTCCGCCAGCCTCGGAATCTCGATTTACGATACAGAGACCGCGTCGCCGGACGCCATGTTGGTCGAGGCCGACCTTGCGCTTTATCAGACCAAGCACGACGGCCGCGACGGCTACAGTTTCTATTCGACCAGTCTCGAACGCAAGGCGCGCGACCGCCTGGCGATGAGCGAGGAAATTCGTGCAGCGATCGCCAACGACGAGCTCGAGGTTTACTATCAGCCGCAGGTTGAGATTAGTTCCGGCCGGATCGTCGGCATGGAAGCCTTGCTGCGCTGGAATCATCCGCAGCGCGGGCTGCTGCTGCCGGCGTCGTTTCTGCCGATCGCCGTGACAACCGGCGCGATCCATTCGATCGGCCAATGGGTGCTGGAACAGGTCTGCCAGCAGATCGGCCGCTGGCAGCGCGAAGGTATCGACCCGCCGCGGCTCGCCATCAGTATTTCCGCAGCACAACTCAAGGTCGTCAACACGCTTGACGAGCAGATCCGGGAAACCGCGGCCCGCTACGCCATCGATCCCGGCCGAATCGAGATCGAGCTGACCGAAGCGGCATTGATCGAATCGAACAAGATCAGGACCGATATCATTCCGGACCTGCAAGCACTGGGGATCAGCGTCGCGATCGACGATTTCGGAATCGGCTATTCGTTGCTCGCCTTGCTGCGTACCCACCCGCTGGACCGGCTCAAGATCGCGCGGCAGTTCATGCCCAATTTGCTGACCGAACCCGGCGACGCCGCGATCGTCCGCGCAGCGCTGGTGCTGGCGCGCGAGTTCGGCATGGAAGCGATCGCCGAAGGCGTCGAGACCGCCGATCAACTGGCGTTTCTGCTGAGCGCCGGCTGTCGTTTCGCGCAGGGGTCATACTTCAGCCGCCCGGTGCCGGCGGACGAGGCCAGCGCACTGTTGCAGGCCGGCAGCATCAGCCGCCCCCCGGCGGCGAAGCCGGCCGACAGCGTGCGGTTGCTGGTCGGGTGAGAATACGCGGCATCGACCCGTGCGAGCCAGCTTTCATGGAGGTCGTGGGGAACGGTCGCCTCGGTCGCGGACTGCAGCGGACCGCGCAAATGCGCGAACTGGCCGGGCCAGTCGGCGAGTGGCGCAAGCGTCGCATGCAACGGCTGCTCCGGCATACCGATCTAATGCATCACCGCGCCGAATTCCGGCGGGTTGAGATGACGGGCGACAAGGCCGAGCGCCTCGAGCGATTGCAGCAGCGGCGGTAGCAACGCCACGATGTCGTGGATCACCGGGTCGGTCATGTTGCGCTTGTCAGTCCCGCCATGCAAATCGGCGCTGAAGCATGTCACCTCCACCGCAAATTGGATCAGTAGCTTGACGTGCCGATCGGCGTCGGGGCCCCGCGCCGATTCACAGCATAGTGCCGCAAGAGCTCTGGGATGCCGCCAAAGCGCGGCAGGTCGAATTGACCGACCTCTACAAGAAGCAGACGGACGGCTGTCGCGCAGCGGTCCGGCGCATCATGGCCGCCAATGGCGGGTTGAACGCCACCCACCGGCCCCGAACGCTGCTGTCCGGCCTTGTGTTTTGTAACTGTTGTGGATCGCCGCCGAGCCCATCCGCGCCTATGTGCAGGAAACCAACCGCCTCAATCGCGAGCACCGAACCTCAGCCGACACCACCCGCCGCGAGCTTTCCGACACCGAGAAAGCTATCAAGGAGATCGTCCACGTCATCGAGCAAGGTGAATATCAGCGGGCCCTGTCGGCCCGGCCAACCGAGCTTGAGGCCAGACAGGACGAACTCAACACGCGGCTGTCGGAGGCTCCCGCCCCCCCGGCGACAAGCGCGGCAAGTTTCGGATCACCCTGCATGGCGATCTCGACACCATCCTCGACTGGATCGACAGCACAGGAAAGTCAGGCCACAGACCTGCACCTGATACCGCTTCATGCCGGTTGTCGGTCTCGGTCAAAACACGGGGATCTCCCTGGTAACATAATCGCCGATCACGGCGTTGGTTCCGCCGCAGTCAGACACTCCGGGCCTCCGGCGGCGCTCAGGCGAGCCTTGGCGCCTTGGTGGCGAATTGCTCGTCCTGCGCAATCGCCGGCAGGCTGCCATGGGCCACGGCGTGGTCGATGATCTCGCCGAGCAGCTTCTGGCCGAGTGGGGCGAGTGCGCGCTCCCACAATTCGCGGGCGGTTTCGCCCTTTTTGACGAAACAGAATTCCTGCAGCGCGATGGCGCCGCCGTCCATCGTGTCGGCGAGGTGGTAGATGGTCCCGCCCGCGACCGGATCGCCCTCCTTGATGGTCCATTCGACGGCGGCGATGCCGCGATGCCGCGGCAGCAGCGACGGATGATAACCGATGCCGCCCATCCTGGAGGCGGCCAGGGCGTCCTTGCCGATCCGGGCATGGCTGTGCGCGGTGACGATCAGGTCGGTGCCCTCGGCGATCTCGGACGCGACGACGTTCTTCGGGTTGGCCTGGACGGTCACCGGAATGCCGGCGGCCTTGGCAGCTGCCGCCAGCCGGTCCTCGGCGTCGGCGACGACCACCCGGGCGATCTCGACATCGTGGGTCCGCAGCATCTCTAGGGTAATGACGCCGAAATGTTTGGAGCCGACGAGCGTAATCCGCATGGAGTGGTGTCCGGTGTTCAAACGGTTTTGTCATCGCCCGGAAGCAAGCGATCCGGGAATGGTGGGCGGGATGGGACTCGAACCCATGACCAGTCGATTAAAAGTCGAATGCTCTACCAACTGAGCTACCCGCCCCCAAGGGGGTGAATAGAGAGAGGGTCCGCGCGGGTCAAGAGCGCGGACCGTCGTTGTGGACATCGAAGCGCCGATTGGCGCCGCCGTCAGCCGTCGCGACGGATTTCCGAAGGCACCGGCTGCGACACGTCGATCGCCGGCATCGCCACCGGGCGCAGGCCGATCAGCTCGGCGGTGCGTACCGTGGTGTTGCGCCACCAGGCGAAATCATTGGTTCGCGAATTTTCCAAGAGCGCAATCGCCACCGCCGACAGGAACGGCAGGCTCTGCAGCACCAGCACGCCCGCGAAGATATAGATCTCGTGCACCTGCTTGAAACTGTTGGAGGCGATCAGAACGCCGGCGCCGACCAGCAGCAGCACGCCGATCACCGCCTCCCAGAACGCCTGGAACTCGATCGACATGTTGGACAAGCCGCCCTTGGAGGTGACGGTGAACGGCAGGTGCTCGGTGATCAGGCCGTTGGCGACCGCGCGCGACACCGTCCACTGCACCGACATCGCCGCGATCATGGCGCCCAGCATCTGCCAGGTCTTCACATGGACCCGGAGCTTGTACAGCGTGATGAAGTGCACCAGCGACACCACGAAGGAGGCGATGATCGGCAGCGTCAGGATCTTGTCGGGGATGGCGATGTCAGCGAACGCGACGATCGGCACCCAGATCAGATTGAGGATCGCCACCACCACGCCGAGGCTTTCGGCGCCGAGCCAGTTCAGCCAGCCGAGGCCGAATTCGCGCTTCTGGTCCTGGGTCATGCGGCTGGCGCCGGGCAGGAAGCGGCGCCAATGCTTCTTGATGATCTGGAACCCGCCATAGGCCCAGCGATGGCGCTGCTTCTTGAACGCCTCATAGGTGTCCGGCAACAGGCCGTAGCCATAGCGGACGTTGGTGTAATGCGTCAGCCAGCCATGCTGCATGATGGCCAGGCCAAGGTCGGAATCCTCGCAGATCGTGTCGCCGGCCCAGCCGCCGGCCATGTCCATCGCCGATCGCCGGATCAGGCACATCGTGCCGTGGACGATGATGGCGTTGACCTCGTTGCGCTGGACCATGCCGATGTCGAAGAAGCCGGCATATTCGCCGTTCATGATGTAGTGCATCAGCGAACGGTTCTGGTCGCGATGGTCCTGCGGCGCCTGCACCAGCCCGACGTTGGGGTCGTTGAAGGCCGGCACCAGGTCCTTCAGCCAATTCGGCTCGACCATGTAGTCGGCGTCGATGATGCCGATAATTTCGGCATCGACCGAGGTGCGCTCCATCGCGATGCGCAGCGCGCCGGCCTTGAAGCCTTCGACTTTCAGCGCGTTGATGAAGATGAAGCGCTCGCCGAGCAGCCGGCAGTAATCCTGGATCGGCTGTGTGAAGGCCGGGTCGGGCGTGTTGTTGATGATCACCACGCATTCGAAGTTCGGATAGTCGAGCGCCGCGACCGCATCGAGCGTCTTCTTCAGCATCTCCGGCGATTCGCGGTAGGCCGGGACGTGGATCGACACCTTCGGGAACACGCCACCGGGCGGGATCGCGATCAACGAGGTCTGGGCCGGGGTGAGCAGGCGGCGCGGCGCGTGGCCGAAGGCAATCGCGGAAATTTCCTCGATCCGCGCCATCGCGATCAGGATCAGCGGCACCAACAGGGTCAGGCCCAGCGTCAGGGCGAAGGTGGAGCCCCAGACGAAGTAGTGGGTCTGCTGGTAAGCGAAAATGTAGGCGACCCAGGCGCCGACGCCGTTGGCGGCCGCCGACAGCACCAGCGCCTGCATTGGCGTCGGTGTCACCAGTTGCAGGATCGGCAGCGACAGCAGGATGCCGACCAGCAGCGCGATGCCCATCAGTTTCCAGTAGGCCGCGTCGACCACCGGGCCGCTCCAGGCGAATTTCGGCTCGCGCGCGGCGTTCAGGATACCCCAATACGGACCGACGCCGCCTTCGAAGAATTTCCAGGGCTGATCGATCGCCTCGACGATGTTGTATTCCATGCCGATGGCTTCGGCGCGGCTGACGAAGGTGCGCAACGTCACCGCCTGCTCGAACGGGCCGGGGATCGCGCTCTTGAGATTGTAGCCGGCACTCGGCCAGCCGAATTCGGCGATCACGATCCGCTTGCCGGGAAAGGCGTCGCGCAGCTTCTGATAGATGATCAGCGCCTGATCCACGGCCTGCTTGTCCGAAAACCCTTCCCAGTAGGGAAGGATATGCGCCGCGATGAAATCGACGGAGGAGGCCAGTTCGGGGTTCTCGATCCAGATGTTCCAGATCTCGCCGGTGGTGACCGGCACGTTGACCTGGCTCTTCACCTTCTGGATCAGTTTGACGAGATCTTCGACCTTTTGCTCGCCACGAAACACCGTTTCGTTGCCGACCACGATGCCGTTGACGTTGCGGTTGCGCTTGGCCAGTTCGACCGCGGCCACCATCTCGCGTTCGTTGCGATCGACGTTCTTGTCGATCCAGGCGCCGACCATGACCTTGAGGCCGGCCTCGTTGGCGATCGGCGGCACCAGTTCGACGCCACCGGTCGAGGAATACAGACGAATGCCGCGGCTGATGCCGGCCAGCGTCTTCAGATCCGAACGGATCCGTTCGGGATTGGGAATGTTGTCAATGTCGGGATGCGCCGTGCCGTCGAACGGCGCGTAGGAGACGCTGGGGAGAATGCCCTTGAAGTCCGGTGCTTCCTGCCTCTCGCGCAAAACTCCCCAGAGGGCGGCGTGAGCGGCAGTGACGAACAGCAAGACGGCGACGACGGCGCGCATCGCGAATAAACCATGACGGGGCGAGCGTGGCCGGTCTGCGGACCCGTCCCCTAGGTCCAACCAGTACGATGGCAGCGATTTCGGATCGCTGCCACACGAATTAACTACTCTTATGACGCCGTGGCGTTTTCAGGGCGATCGTTGCCAACGGGAAACAAATTGCCGCCGTCCGACGCCGCCTTATTACTTCGGCGCGTCGGCCGGCTTGGGCTCCGGCGCCGCACTGGGCGCCGGGGCGGCACCGCCGCTCGGCGCGGGCGTGACGGGGATGATCGAGGCATTCTGCGGCTGCGCGCTCGGATTGATCCAGCATGCGTGGACGCGGCCGTTCAGGCTGTCCGGCACTTTCGGATCGAGCGCACCGAACCGGACCAGGCAGCGGAACGTCGCCTGCACATGGCCGCCGGGGCAGCCGAACCGGTCATACAGATCGAGATGCCGGAACGCGGTATCGAGATCGTCGCGCCACATCAGCACCACGACGCGCCGGCCGAGCCAGACGCATTCCGGGTTGCCGGCGGGGCCGTTGATGGAATTGGTCGCTTCGACGAATTCGTCGGTCTTCTTCTGGCTGTCGCGGGCGACATCGGCCGGGGTGGGTGCGTTGGCCGCTGGCTTCTGCTCCTGGGCTGCGCTTTGCGCGACGGCGCCGCTGACGCCAAGCAGCATGGCCAGGCCAGAGACGGCGACGCCGCGAACAACCGACTTTTGGAACCCGAACACCAGTCGACGCATGAAGTCCCCGATAAGGTTGTCTGCCAGAGCGCCGATGACGCCCGTGTCAGATGCCGCTTAATTAGGTCCCCAATACGGCGGAGACCGCGCTTGAATCCCATGACGGACATTTTGGATTTTGTCCAGCAATGTACGAAGTTTGTGATCAATCCGCGAGCAACTGCGACGACGTGGCTGTGATTGCCTGCAAGCTGCTCTTGGCAGAACGGCGATGACGGGCTAATCGACGGACGTCTATGGAGGACGGAACCGATTTCCTATCGCACGCCGCTGGCGCTTCTCCTGTTATCCCTTTGCTCGATCGCGGCGGTTTGGTGGTGGCTGGCCACACCCGTCTCGCTGGCGCGCGCGCCGATCGATCCCGCCGACAAGCTGGAATGCGTGTCCTACGCGCCGTTCCGGGGCGAGCAGACCCCGCTCGTTCCCACCACGATGATCTCGACCGAGCAGATGGCGCAGGATCTGGCCCAACTCGCCAAGATCTCGAAATGCGTGCGGACCTATTCGATCGAGAACGGCCTCGATCAGGTCCCGGAACTGGCCAGCAAGGTCGGCCTGAAGGTGATCCAGGGGATCTGGCTCGGCAGCAACCGGCTGAAGAACCTCGCCCAGATCGCCATCGCGGTGCAGCTGACCAAGGAATATCCGAACACCATCAGCGCCGTCGTGGTCGGCAATGAAGTGCTGCTGCGCGGCGAAATGACCGCCGCGGATCTGGCCGCCAACATCCGGTCGGTGAAATCGCAGGTCAAGGTTCCCGTCACCTATGCCGATGTCTGGGAATTCTGGCTGAAGAACCGCGAACTCTATGACGCTGTGGATTTCCTCACCATCCATATCCTGCCTTATTGGGAAGACTTCCCGATCCGGGCGAAGAACGCCGCCGCCCATGTCGATTCGATCCGCAAGCGCGTCGCGGTCGCGTTCCCCGCCAAGGAAATCCTGATCGGCGAGACCGGCTGGCCGAGCGCCGGACGGATGCGCGACGGCGCGCTGCCGTCGCGGGCCAACCAGGCGCGCGTGGTGTCGGAAATCCTCGATCTCGCCAAGAAAGAAAACTTCCGCGTCAATCTGATCGAGGCCTATGACCAGCCGTGGAAACGCAATCTCGAAGGCACGGTCGGCGGCTATTGGGGCCTGATCGATGCCGATGCCCGCGCGCTGAAATACCCGGCCGGTGTGCCGATCACCAACTATCCGGCGTGGAAGCTGCAGATGGGCCTCGGCCTGGGACTGAGTTTCCTGACCTTCGCCGTCGGCATGCTCGCGCTGCGCAGGCGTCCGTGGACGCCGCGGCTGCTGGCCTGGATCACCGTGGCGATCTCGGCGACCTCCGCCGGCATCCTGCTCGGCGTCGCCTTTGACAAGCTGGTCTATGAGAGTTTTGGCACCGGCGTGGTGCTGCGCTGGGGGGGCTTGCTGGCGGCCGGCGTGGCCTCGCCGCTGCTCTGCGCCTATTTCACGATGTCCGGCCGCGCGCTGCCGACGTTCCTCGAACTGTTAGGCCCCAAGCCGTACCGGACGGGCTCGTTCCTCACCGTGCTGCTCGGGCTGACGCTGGCGGTGACGGCGCTGGTCGGCGCGGAAACCGCGCTCGGTTTCGTGTTCGATCCGCGCTACCGCGATTTCCCCTTCGCCGCGCTGACGATGGCCGTGGTGCCGTTTGCCGGACTGATGCTGGTCAACCGCCCGCAGCACGGCGATCGCCCGATCGCCGAATCGGTGTTCGCCGGCGTGCTGGCGCTGTCGGTGGTCTACATCGGCTTCAACGAGGGGCCGGACAACTGGCAGTCGCTGTGGACCTGCGCGATCTACCTGTTGTTAGCCATTACGCTGTGGCGGGCGCGGGCCGTGCAAATCCCAGAATAAGCAGCCCGATCGCCAGGCCCGACAGGCCGATATTGTACAAGACGATGCCGAAGCCGGCGGCGACGATGGCGCCGGTCAACAGCACGATCGACGGCCGCATCAGGTTGAGCACCGCGATCACCACCGCCGCGATGCCGAACACCGAACTCTTGAACAGCGCGGTCATCAACAGCCGCGTCTTGCACAGCATGGTCGGCAGGCCTGCGTCGCAGGCCAGCGCCACGGACGACAATTCGATCGCCATGTAACGCAAATAGATCGCATAGCCGACGCTGACGAAGCCGACGATGAGAAGCCACTGAACCTGGCGGGCGGTGAGGCGGAACGGATCTTTTTTCATGGCCTGACTATGGTTCGGATCGCGCTGCGGGACAACCCGGCAGTCGGGTGGAGGTGTTTCGCTGCTAGCGCAGGCCGAGGATCGAGCTCAGCGTGGAGGCCGGCTTCGGCGGCGGTGCCGGCTCTTCGGCGGGCGGCGGCGGCGGGGCGCGCTCGGTGCGTTCCTGCTTTGGCGCGGCGCGGCGGCGCGGCGGCGGTGCCGCTTCCGGCCGCGCGTCGTTCTTCAGCGCCAGCCGCTGGCCGTCGAACACCGCGGTTTCGCAGGCCCGCTTGCTTTCGATCAGCACGGCGCAGAGCCGGGCGGCGGCGGCCGCGTCGCCAAGCGGGCCGGCAATTAGCCGCAGTTGCATGCCATAGCCGCCATTGCGCTCCCGGATGATCATGACCGGGCGCAGCCCGTTCAGTTCCCTGGTGCTGGCGAGGCCGCGCCATAAGGCGCGAAGACCTTCCACCGAATTGGCGCCGCCGAGATCGACGCCGAATTCGGTCCGCGGCACCGGCGTTGCGCCAGGCTCCGAGATCGCGGCCGGCTCGGGTGCTATGGGATGAACGGAAGCCGTGGTGTCCGGTGCCTTGGCGGGTTCAGGCGATGGCGGTTCGATGAGACGGGCGGCGGTGGCGTCGGGGGGCGCCAAGATCGATTTCGGGGCCATCAGCGGCGCGGAAGCCGCTATCGAAGCGGCAGCGGACGGCCGCGGTGGCTCAACCGGCGCGACGACGGTCACTGGCGCGATCGACGGCGGTGGCGACGGCGGCATCGAAGGCGCGGGCGCCATCGACGGTACGGCATTGACGTGCAGGACAGGTTCGACGGTGGCAGCCGACAGGGCGGCAGCCGACAGGGTGGCAGGCGGCAGGGCAGGTGGGAGGGCAGGCAGGGCCGGGGGAGCCGTTGCCACGGCCTGGCGCTTGATCGAGCCGGTCACCGATTCGAGCCCCTGTTCGATCGAAGTGACGCGGGAATACAGCCGGTCGCGGTCGCCGTTTAGCGTCTCGATCGCCTGCGACAGCCGCCGGGCCTCGTTCTGGGTCTCTTTGGCAACGAACTGGATCTGCTGCGACTGCTGCGCCATCAATTGGGCGGAAGCGCCCTGTTCGCGGCGGAGCTTTGAGTGCGACTGGCTGGCCAGCACGGCCACGATCACGGCAGCCACGGCGCCGGCGCCCCACGAACCCAGCCGCCACAGCGTGCGGCGGTCGAACGTATCTTCTTCCGCCACAAGCCCCGTCAGCCAGCCCCCGGCAGGCTCGGCCGAAAGCGTATCGGCCCATTTGTCGCGATCGTCTGCCATACCCGCCTTGGTGCTTCCCGGGCGCCCGCTGCGCCCATTCGAATCACACTTCAACAATACAGGAAACCACGGCGTAACCTGAGTTCCGCGCGCGATGGATGCGGTAAAACCGCTTTCCTCTTTGCTCGAAAACGCTTTATGGAGGGCGGCTGCGCGCTGCGCGCACAACACGGGGATTCGGATGACCGGCAGAACCAGCCTGACCATCGTGCTCGCCGCCGGCGAGGGCACACGGATGCGTTCGTCGACGCCGAAGGTTCTGCATCAGGTCGCCGGCCAGTCGCTGCTCGCCCATGTGCTTGGCGCTGCCCCGGCCGGCCCTGGATCGGCGCTCGCCGTGGTGGTCGGCCCGGACCACCAGCCGGTAGCCGATGAGGCGACGCGCGCCCGGCCGGATGCGGCGACGTTCATCCAGCGCGAACGGCTCGGCACCGCGCATGCCGTGCTCGCCGCCAAACAAGCCATTGCCAACGGCGCCGATGATCTGCTGGTCGCTTTCGGCGATACGCCGCTGATCTCGGCCGAGACGTTTGAACGTCTGCGGGCGCCGCTGAAGGCCGGCGCGGCGCTGGCGGTGCTGGGCTTTCGCGCCAAGGATCCGACCGGTTACGGCCGGCTGCTGGTCGAGGGCGACCAGTTGGTGGCGATCCGCGAACATGCCGACGCCACGCCCGCGGAGCGAGCGGTCGATCTGTGCAATGCCGGGATGATGGCGTTCGACGGCAGGACCGCGCTGGCCGTGATCGAGAAGATCGGCAAGGCGAACAGCAAGGGCGAATACTATCTGACCGATGCGGTCGAAGTGGTCCGCGCGATGGGCCTGCAGGCCTGCGTGATCGAGACCGCCGAAGACGAGGTCCGCGGCATCAACACCAAGGCGCAGCTCGCCGAGGCCGAGGCGATCATGCAGGCGCGATTGCGCAAGGCGGCGCTCGACGCCGGCGTCACCATCATCGCGCCCGAAACCGTCTATCTCGCCGCCGACACCAGTTTCGGCCGCGACGTCACGATCGAGCATTACGTGGTGATCGGGCCGGGCGTCAGCATTGCCGACGGCGCGGTGATTCACGCCTTCTCGCATCTGGTGCAGGCCGCGATCGGCCGGAATGCCTCGATCGGCCCCTATGCGCGGCTGCGGCCGGGGACCAAGGTCGGGGACGGCGCGCGGATCGGCAATTTCGTCGAGACCAAGGCCGCGATCCTGGAGGCCGGGGTCAAGGTCAATCACCTCACTTACATCGGCGACACCCATATCGGGGCCGGCGCCAATATCGGCGCGGGCACCATCACCTGCAATTACGACGGCTTCAACAAGCACAAGACCTCGATCGGCGCCGGCGCCTTCGTCGGCTCGAACTCGTCGCTGGTGGCGCCGGTGACGATCGGCGCCGGGGCTTATATCGGCTCCGGCTCGGTGATTACGCGCGATGTGCCGGACGACGCGCTGGCCTTCGAACGCAGCCCGGTGGCGGTCAAGGATGGCTGGGCGAAGCGGTTTCGCGACGAGCGGATGGCGGCCAAAAAGCCGAAATGAGCCTGGTCATGATTCCTCGTCGGAGAATAATTCGCGTTTCAGCCGCCAGCCGCGACGCACCGCGCGGTTGACGGGCTCGTCCGGTGCATGCGGCTGCCGGATCAACTTGCGCAGGATCTCGGCGCTGCGCACCGGCGGCGGCCAATGCGCCAGCCGGCTCTGGGACGGCGACCTGGGTTCGCGAGGATCTCTCATGGCGCTACCTCCGGTATGGAGAAGCTCCGCCAAAGCCGTTAATGAGCTGTTAAACCCGCCGCGCAAAATCCGGGGCAGATCCGCCGAAATCTGTCTCAATCGGCAATAATAATTGAGTAACAAGACCTTGGCGTTTCTCGCTAAGAGAGGCCGGAGTCTTCTGGCACTTTAATACCTCGGAGAGATGTACCCGCATGTGCGGCATTGTCGGAATTTTGGGACGCGGTCCCGTAGCGGACCAGATCGTGGATTCGCTGAAGCGGCTGGAATATCGCGGCTATGATTCCGCTGGCGTGGCGACGCTGGAGGGCGATCATCTCGAGCGCCGCCGCGCCGAAGGCAAATTGAAGAACCTCGAAGCCACGCTCGCCCAGTCGCCGCTGACCGGCCATATCGGCATCGGACATACCCGCTGGGCCACGCACGGCAAGCCGACCGTTGCCAACGCCCATCCCCATGCCGCGGGCGGCGTCGCCGTCGTGCATAACGGCATCATCGAGAATTTTCGTGAGTTGCGGATGCAGCTCGAAGCCAAGGGCGCGGTGTTCGCCAGCGAGACCGATACCGAGGTGGTCGCCCATCTGGTCAATTCCTTCGTCATGAACGACGCCTCGCCGCAGGAAGCCGTCAAGCAGGCGCTGCCGCTGCTGCGCGGTGCCTTCGCGCTGGCCTTCATCTTCGAGGGGCACCCGAACCTGATGATCGGCGCCCGCAAGGGATCGCCGCTCGCGATCGGCTATGGCGACGGCGAGATGTATCTCGGCTCCGACGCCATCGCGCTGGCGCCTTTTACCGATGACATCAGCTATCTCGAGGATGGCGACTGGGTGGTCCTGAACCGCAAGGGCGCGGTGGTGCACGACGAGCACGGCAAGGTCGTCAAGCGCGAGATCCTGAAGTCGGGCGCCTCAAGCTTCATGGTCGACAAGGCGAACTACCGCCACTTCATGGCCAAGGAAATCCACGAGCAGCCGGAAGTCGTCGGCCACACGCTGGCGCGCTATGTCGACATGGCCAGCGAGCGCGTCTCGCTGCCGGTCAAGCTGCCGTTCGACTTCAAGGACATCCAGCGCATCTCGATCACCGCCTGCGGTACGGCGAGCTACGCCGGCTACGTCGCCAAATACTGGTTCGAGCGGCTCGGCCGCGTGCCGGTCGAGCTCGATGTCGCCTCCGAATTCCGCTACCGCGAAGCGCCGGTGCGCAAGGGCGATCTGGCGATCTTCATCTCGCAATCCGGCGAGACCGCCGACACGCTCGCAGCTCTGCGCTATGCCAAGGAACAGGGCATGCACACGCTGTCGGTGGTCAATGTGTCGACCTCGACCATTGCGCGCGAGAGCGAGACGGTGATGCCGACGCTGGCTGGCCCGGAAATCGGCGTCGCCTCGACCAAGGCGTTCACCTGCCAGCTGATGGTGCTGGCCGCGCTCGCGGTCGCTGCCGGCAAGGCGCGCGGCGAACTCTCGGATGCGGACGAAGCCAAGCTGGTGCATGGCCTGGTCGAGATTCCGCGCCTGATGGCCGAGGCGCTGACCACCGAGCCCTTGATCGAGAAGCTCGCCCGCGACATCGCCAAATGCCAGGACGTGCTCTATCTCGGCCGCGGCACGAGCTACCCGCTGGCGCTGGAAGGCGCGCTGAAGCTGAAGGAAATTTCCTACATCCATGCCGAGGGCTATGCCGCCGGCGAGCTCAAGCATGGGCCGATCGCGCTGATCGACGAGAACATGCCGGTGGTGGTGATCGCGCCGTTCGACCGGGTGTTCGAGAAGACCGTGTCAAACATGCAGGAAGTCGCGGCGCGCGGCGGCCGGATCATCCTGATGACCGACGCCAAGGGCGCGGAGGAGGCCACAGTCGAGTCGCTGGTGACCATCGTCATGCCCGACATGGCGTCGACCTTCACGCCGATGGTCTATGCCATTCCGGTGCAGCTCCTGGCCTATCACACGGCCGTCATCATGGGCACCGACGTCGACCAGCCGCGTAATCTGGCAAAATCGGTCACGGTGGAATAGGGCGCATCTGCGGGACGCCGGGAAATCCCGGCCGTCAACGGCTCTTTGCCGCGCGGCAACTTTGCACCGCAGCGGCGAAAAGCTGCTAGGATGTCGGCGAACGCGAACGGCGCCACCATGCGCGCCGCGCCCCTGGATTTGGAACGCTGATGGACCGCAACGACCTGCCGCCGACGATGCCCGTCGGTGATCCCGTGCCCGAGACGCCGCGCGGCTTCATGGGCCGCATCCGCACCTACTTTCTCACCGGCCTGATCGTCGCCGGCCCGGTCGCCATCACCTTCTACCTGACCTGGTGGTTCGTGACCTGGGTCGATGGCCTGGTGCGGCCATTCGTGCCCGAGGCCTATCGGCCGGAACAGTATCTGCCCTACAACATCCCCGGCTCCGGCCTGATCGTCGCCTTCGTGGCGCTGACGCTGCTGGGCTTCCTCACCGCCAATTTGATCGGCCGCACGCTGGTCGATCTCGGCGAAAAACTGCTCGGCCGCATGCCGGTGGTGCGCGCGATCTATCGCGGGCTGAAGCAGGTATTCGAGACGCTGTTCTCGGGTTCCGGCTCGAGCTTCCGCAAGGTCGGTCTGGTCGAATTCCCGTCGCCGGGGATGTGGTCGATCGTGCTGATCTCGCAGCCCCCCAGCGTCGAGATCAGCAACAGCCTGCCGGGCCAGGACGAATACATCTCGGTGTTCCTGCCGTGTGCGCCGAACCCGACTACCGGCTTTTTCTTCTACGTGCCGAAGAGCAAGATCATCGACATCGACATGTCCGCCGAGGATGCCGCGACCCTGATCATGTCGGCCGGCGTGGTGCAGCCTGGCTCCGACCCGCAGAAGAAGATCGCGGCGCTGGCCGAGATGGCAAATGCCGCGCGCGTGGCGAACACCGGCGCCGTGGCGCAGGAGCCGGCGAAGGTCGAGTAGTCGCCCCTGCGGGCCGGTCCCTACCTGCGCCGCCGCCATCGGCGCCAGATCGTCACCGCCAGGACTTCGAGGGCGATAAGCACGACGATCAGCAGCAGGGCGTCCGACGCCGGGTCAGCGCGGCTGGTACCGATGAAATAGCCCATGATGATGAGCGGCGCTGTCCAGATTACGCTGCCGATGAAGGTACCAATCAGGAAACGGCTGATTGACACCCCGATTGCGCCCGCTGGAACCGCGAGAAAGACCCGCATGGCCGGGATGGTCTGGCCGATGGTCGAGATCGTCAGCAGGTTGCGGTGAAACGCATTGACCGCAAATTGATAGCGCGTTGGCGAAAGATGGATCCAGGGTCCGAAACGCGAAACAAGGGCGTTGCTTCGCGTTTCGCCTAATTTACGTCCGGCGCCGTACCAGCATAGCGAGCCGGCCGTTGAGCCCACGGCGGCCGCGAGTAGCGCGAGCACCGGATTGCCATTGCCGGCAGCGAGGACAACGCCGGTGACGACAAAGAGCAGATAGGACGGCACGACCGGGCACAGCTTTTCAGCCAGGCCGATCAAGCCGATGCCAAGCGGTCCCGCGCCGATGCAAGCGACGAGCGCATCCGGCAGGTGCGCAGCAGCGAAGTTCATGGCGTCACTCCGGCGTTCGGCGCGCGGCGTACGATGCGGTAAACTGAGGCAGGCGGGACGTTCAGCAAGACGCGTCCAACGCAGGAGGCGTGCAGTCCGAGCCGTTCGAGAAGTTCATGATGGACGGGACTGCTCACGCCATAGGTGAACTGGTACATCACGCCATCTTCTTTCAGGCTACTGAAGACGCCGCGCAGGATTGCCTCGACCTTGGTCGGCGTGATGTTGAGCAACGGCAGGCCGCTGACGACGGCGCCAAAGCTGTTGTTCTCGAATACCTTGTGAGAATTGATCCAGGCGGCGTCCATCCAGAGGACACGCGCGGCGGGAAACCGCAACTGCAGCGTCCGTATGAAGTCGGATCCATATTCGATGAGCGTGAGATCCCGCTCACTGACGCCACGCGCCAGCAATGCTTTGGTGAAGACGCCCGTTCCCGGCCCGAGTTCGAGGACCGGTCCGGTCGCGGCGTTGATTTCCTGTGTCATCATCTTGGCCAAGCCGGTCCCTGACGGAGCGATTGCGCCAACCATTCGAGGTGACAGGGCGAGTGTCCGTAAAAACAGGAGGAGGCTGCGTGCGGTCATGAAGACGGTCCATTGCAATGTGACGTCACCGACGATCGTCGGTGTCGCAGCCGGTATGCAGGTTGGAGATTGTGTGAACATTACATGCCGCAGGATCAGAGCATGTCGCGCGCCGTCATGACCGGACGTTCTTAGAGGTGCGGCCTTCGCTGGCCGAACGAAATCGTCACGCAGGCGCCGCCCTCGTCGCCGTCGTCGATCACCACCCGGCCGTCGTGCAACCGAGCAATTTCCCGAACCAGGTTGAGTCCCAGCCCCGCTCCGCGTGTCGCCGCACTGGAGCGATAGAAGGGCTCGAATACGCGCTCGCGATCGGCCGGCGCAATGCCAGCACCGCTGTCGGTCACCGATATGCTCGACGGCGTTACGCGAACCACGATCCTGCCGCTGCGGCCGCCGTACTGGATCGCATTTTGGATGAGGTTGGCGATCGCTCGCTGCAGGGCGCCTTCATCGCCGAGCATCTTGGCGTGGGGGACCGTGGTCTCGAACGCGATCTCGTAGCCGGCCCCGATGGCCAGCGGGGCGAGGTCGGCGGTCACATGACGCGCGATACCGACCAGATCGACGATGGCGTGCGAGGCTGCCGTCTGCTCCAGTCGCTCGACGTCAAGCAGTTGATCGGCCAGCACCGAGAGGCGCTTCACGTCTTCGAGCAAACGCGTGGTCTGCGGCCCCGGCGCGAGGGTTTCGATGCGGGTCTGCAAAATGGCGATCGGCGTCCGGACTTCATGCGCCGCATTGGCCAGGAAACGCTGGCGGCGCTCGACACCATCATCGAGACGCGCCAGCGCGTCGTTGACCGCCCGGACCAAGGGAGCAATTTCTTGCGGCACCTGATCGAGCGAAAGTCGGGTGGCGCGCCGGTCGATGTCGATGCGGACAGCTTCCGCCGCGGTTTGGCGCAGCCCGTCCAGCGCGCGTCGCACCACGATCGGCGTCGCCAGCAGCGTCGTCACCGCCATCATGGCCCCGATCGGCAAGATGACGCTGGCCAGCACTTTGACGACCGCGGTGGCCAGCCATTGCCAGGGCAATGTCGCGCCCGAGCCGGTCAGAATCTGGACCGCGCCGGCCGGGGTTTCCAGCCAACGCATGCGCGCCGGGGCGCGCGGCGCGTCGCCGACGGTCCAGCCGAGACGCGCCTGTCCGATCTCGTCGAGAGCGCCACCAATCCGCGCAAATTCTGCAGGTATCTTGCCTACCGATGCGACATGACCGCTGCGGTCCCGGACCTGAAACCAGAGATCCGGACTTTCCGCGTAAAGATTTGACAAAGCCGGGGTCTCGCGGATCACGATGCCGCCCGAGGTATCGCGCGCAATCGCGTCGCTGATCGCGTCGAGCGTCCGATCTTCCGGCTCCGGTGCAACCAGATAGCCGCCGGCCCACAACGCGGCGAACACGACGGCTACCAAGATCGCGAGCACGGTCGCCTGCAGCACGATCAGGCGGCGGACCAGCACCCAGCGCAGCGAATTCCGCGTCAGCGTGGTCATGACTGGCTGTTGATCAGGTAGCCGATGCCGCGGATCGCGTGAATCTCGATGCCGGCGTCGGCATCGGCAAGCTTGCGCCGCAGCCGCGAAACATGAGTATCAAGCGCGTTCGACTGGATCTCGTCATCAAAGCCGTAGACCGCGTCATCGAGCACTGAACGGGCGACGGTCCGGCCGGCGCGACGCAGTAGCGCTTCAAGCACCAACAGCTCCCGGCGCGGCAAGTTCAGGGCGACCCCGGCGACGCTGGCCTGCCGATGGGCGCCGTCATAGGCGAGACGACCCAGTTTGAGAGTTTCGTCGGGTAGATCGCCCGGTCGGCGCAGCACCGCCCGTAGGCGCGCCAGCAACTCTGCGATTGCAAAAGGCTTGCTCAGGTAATCGTCAGCGCCACCGTCAAGCCCGGCGACGCGGTCGGCAATCTCGCCTCGCGCTGTAAGTACGATGATAGGGGTCTGCAATCCCGATGCGCGAAGTTTTGGAATCAGCTTGAGCCCGTCGCCATCCGGTAGTTGGCGGTCGAGCAGGACCGCACTGTAGGTGGCAATGCGCAGCGCTTCCTCGGCGAGACCGAGGTCGGCGACCAGATCGACGACCATGTCGTGATCCCGGAGGGCTGTCGCCAGTGCTGCCGCCATTTCGGGTTCATCCTCCACCAGGAGAACGCGCACAGCCAAGGTTCCTTCTCGATATTGTTCGGAAACTGCCTGCCTAACATTGCGCGAACATTACGGATCGATCAATTCCGCCTTCTATCCCGCGCCGATCAGCGGCAGCGCTTCGTCGCGCTCGTAGAGATACAGCAGGCACCGCAGCGCCTCGCCGCGCTCGCCTTTCAGTTTCGGATCGTCCTGCAGGATGCGCAACGCCTCGTCGCGGGCCTGTGTCACCAGTTGCGCGTGCACCTCGGGGCGCGCGATGCGGAAGCCCGGCATGCCGCTCTGCCTTGTGCCGAGCACGTCGCCTTCGCCGCGCAGTTTCAGATCCTCTTCGGCGATGCGGAAGCCGTCGGTGGTGTCCTTGATCACCTTGAGCCGCTTGGCGGCGATCTCGCCGAGCGGCTCGCGGAACATCAGCAGGCAGTTCGAGGCTTCCGAGCCGCGGCCGATGCGGCCGCGTAGCTGGTGCAGCTGCGACAGGCCGAAGCGTTCAGCGTTCTCGATGATCATGATGGTGGCCGCCGGCACGTCGACGCCGACCTCGACCACGGTGGTGGCGACCAGGACCTGCGTCTCGCCGGCGGCAAAGCGCGCCATCGCCGCGTCCTTGTCAGCGCCGCGCATGCGGCCGTGCACGAGGCCCACCTTGTCGCCGAACAATTGCTGCAGGCTGTCGAAGCGCTCCTCGGCATTGGTGAGCTTCGGGCCGTCCATTTCGGACTCCTCGACCAGCGGCACGATCCAGTACACCAGCTTCCCGGCGGCGATCTGGCGGCCGACGCCGTCGATCACTTCCTTCAGCCGGCTGCTCGACATCGTGCGGGTCTCGATCGGCTGCCGGCCGGCAGGCTTTTCGCGCAGCTCCGAGACGTCCATGTCGCCGAAATACGTCAACACGAGTGTTCGCGGAATTGGCGTGGCCGACAGCACCAGCACGTCGACGGCGCTGCCCTTGTTGGTCAGCGTCAGCCGCTCGCGGACGCCGAACCGGTGCTGCTCGTCGACCACCGCCAGCGCCAGCGATTTGTAGATCACGTCGTCCTGGATCAGTGCATGCGTGCCGACCAGCATGTCGATCTCGCCTGCGGCCAAGCGAGCGAGAATGTCCTTGCGCTCGCGGCCCTTCTCGCGGCCGGTCAGGATCGCGACGCGCATGCCGGCGCGTTCGGCCAAGGGCGTGATCGTCTTGATGTGCTGGCGCGCGAGAATCTCGGTCGGCGCCATCAGGGCGGTCTGCTTGCCGACCTCGGCGACGGCGGCGGCGGCGAGCAGCGCCACCACGGTCTTGCCGGAGCCGACGTCGCCCTGCAGCAGCCGCAGCATCCGCATCGGCTTGGTCAGGTCCTCCGCGATCGCGGCGGACGCCTCCTGCTGCGACTTGGTGAGCGCATACGGCAGGGCGTCGATAATCTTGTGCCGCAGATGGCCGTCGCCGGCATTGCGGTCGCCGGCCGGACGGCGCACCTGCGCGCGAACCAGCGCCAGCGCCAGTTGCCCGGCGAGCAACTCGTCGAAGGCAAGGCGCGACCAGAACGGACCCTCCGGCAGGACGTCGGTCATCTCATTGGGCACATGAACGCGATGCAGCGCCTCCCACAGCGACGGGAAACTGCAGCGGCGCAGCACTTCCGGGCTGATCCATTCCGGCAGCTCCGGCAGCTTGGTCAGCGCCAGCCCGACCGCCTTGCGCAGGGCGCCGATCGCCAGCCCCTGCGTCAGCGGATAGACCGGATCGATGCCGCTGAGTTTCGCAAAGCCTTCCTCGTCGATGACGCGGTCGGGATGGGTGATCTGCAGGACGCCGTCGAACAATTGCGTGGTGCCCGAGACGAAGCGCTTCTCGCCGACCGGCAGGATCTTCTCGACCTGTCCGGGATAGGCGCGGAAATAGGTGATGACCACGTCGCCGGTGTCGTCGGAGGCATAGACCAGATGCGGCACGCGGGCGCGGCCGGCGGGCGCCGGGCGATGGCGGTCGACGGTCACTTCCAGCGTCACCATCTTGCCGATCTCGGCGTCGCGGATCTTGGGCCGGGCGCGGCGGTCGATCACGCTGACCGGCAGATGCAGCAACAGGTCGGCGATCCGCGGGGTCTCGTCGCGGCCCAGCAAAAAGCGCAGCAGCTTGTCCATCTTCGGGCCGATGCCGGGGATGGTGGTGACCGGAACGAACAGCGGATTGAGCAATTCAGGGCGCATTGCGACTCAGGCGATCGGTTCGGGCTCATGGGCCGGCGGTATGGCCGAGACTTGAATGCATTTTGGGACGAATGCAATGCGAGAACAGGTGCTGACAGCACCGGGCCCGGGGGCTATATCAGCCTGCCCGGCACGTCCGGGTTTTTGGCGTTGCACGGGATGGACCTATGACCGGTACGACACGATCGAGCGGCGGCCTGGATGATCGCCGCAAGCGGCTTCTGTTCCGCTGCTGGCACCGCGGCACCCGCGAGATGGACCTGATCCTGGGCACCTTCGCCGACGCCGAGATCGGCCTGCTGGCGGATCTGGAACTGACCCAGCTCGAGGCGCTGATCAGCCTCGAAGATCCCGACCTCTATCCGGCCTTCGTCGGCGAAACCCGGCTGGCGCCGGAGTTCCATACCCCCTTGTTCGAGCGCATCAAGAGCTTCCGGAATATGGACAAGCCTCTATGAAGGCGCCGACCGTCTCTCCCGCGGCGCAGCTTGCGCCCGGGCGCGCACTGACTTTTGCCAATGTCGCCGAGGGCGCCGAGGGCCTGATCGTCTCCGACCTCGCCCGCGCCATCGCCGCCCGGCCGAAGCCGCCGGCGGTCAGCCTCGCGGTGGTCTGCCGCGACGGCACAAGGATGCAGAATCTCGCCCGGGCGCTGGAGTTTTTTGCGCCCGACCTCGGCGTGATGCAGTTTCCGGCCTGGGACTGCCAGCCCTATGACCGCGTCTCGCCGCATGGCGGCGTGCTGGCGCAGCGGCTCACCGCGCTGGCGCGGCTGTCGCGCCTGACCGGCAGCGAGAAGCCGCTGATCGTGCTGACCACGGTCAATGCCATCGTGCAGCGGGTGCCGGCGCGCGAGGGCGTTGCGGCGCAGGCGCTGTCGGTCGCGCCCGGCAATGTCGTGCCGATGGACTCGATCATCAGTTGGCTGGAGCACAATGGCTACAACCGCTCCTCGACGGTGCGCGAGCCCGGCGAATACGCCGTGCGCGGCGGCATCCTCGACCTGTTCCCTGCCGGCCTCGACCAGCCGGTGCGGTTCGACTTCTTCGGCGACAGCCTGGAATCGATCCGCAGCTTCGATCCCGAGACCCAGCGCACCCATTTCGACATGCGCGCGCTCGACCTGGTGCCGATCTCGGAATTTCAGCTCGTCACCGAAACCATCAAGCGCTTCCGCATGGGCTATGTCGCGCAGTTCGGCGCGCCGGAGCGCGACGATCTCTTGTACGAAGCCGTCAGTGAGGGGCGCCGCCATCCCGGCATGGAGCACTGGCTGCCGCTGTTCCAGCAGCGGATGGATACGCTGTTCGACTATCTGGACGGCACCCCGATCGCGATCGAGCCGGAAGGCGAGGCGGCGGCCTCCGAGCGTTTTCGCCAGATCACCGACTATTACGAGGCGCGCCGGGAGGCGATGGGAATTCCCGGCGGCGGCGCGGTGTACAAGCCGCTGCCGCCCGACCGGCTTTATCTCACGCAGGACGAATGGCAGGATCGTCTCACCGGCGTCGCATTGGTGCGGCTGACGCCCTATGCCGTGCCCGAGCAGAGCGCGGGCTTCGTCGATGCTGGCGCCCGCGCCGGGCGAAACTTCGTGCCGGAGCGCGCCGATGCCTCGGTCAATGTGTTCGCGGCCGTGGTCGCGCATATCGAGGCGCTGCAGGCGGCGCGCAAGAAGGTCGTGGTGGCGCTGTGGAGCGAAGGCTCGCGCGACCGCATGGGCAGCATGCTCAAGGACCACAAGCTCCTGAACCTGCAGAGCGTGAACTCCTGGCGCACCGTGCTGGCGACGCCGCGCAACCAGACCATGCTGGCGGTGGTCGGCATGGAGTCCGGCTTCGAGACCGACCAGATCGCCGTCATCAGCGAGCAGGACATTCTCGGCGATCGCCTGGTTCGCCCGCGCAAGGCGACGCGCAAGCTCGACAACTTCATTTCCGAAGTCACCTCGCTCGCCGCCGGCGACATCGTCGTGCATGTCGAGCACGGCATCGGCCGCTTCGTCGGTCTGCAGACGCTGCAGGTCGGCGGCGCGCCGCATGACTGCCTCGAGCTGCGCTACGCCAACGAGACCAAGCTGTTTCTGCCGGTCGAGAACATCGAACTGCTGTCGCGCTACGGCTCGGATGCCACCAATGTCGAACTCGACAAGCTCGGCGGCTCCGGCTGGCAGGCGCGCAAGGCGAAGCTGAAGAACCGGATTCGCGAGATTGCCGGCGAGCTCATCAAGATCGCCGCCGAACGCCATCTGCGCGAGGCGCCGAAGACCGTCGTGCAGCCGCATCTCTATGACGAGTTCTGTGCGCGCTTCCCCTATGAGGAGACCGAGGACCAGCAGAGCGCGATCAATGCAGCGCTCGGCGACCTTGAAAGCGGTCGGCCGATGGACCGCCTGATCTGCGGCGACGTCGGCTTCGGCAAAACCGAGGTGGCGTTGCGCGCGACCTTTGCCGTGGCCCTGGAAGGCAAACAGGTCGCCGTCGTGGTGCCGACCACGCTGCTCGCGCGCCAGCATGCCAAGAACTTCACCGAGCGCTTCAAGGGCTTTCCGGTAAATGTCGCGCAGGCCTCGCGGCTGGTGACGCCGAAGGAAATGAGCCAGACCAAGAAGGGCATCGCCGACGGCACGATCGACATCGTGGTCGGCACCCATGCGCTGCTCGGCAAGGCGATCAAGTTCAAGGATCTTGGCCTCGTCGTCGTCGACGAGGAGCAGCATTTCGGCGTCACCCACAAGGAGCGGCTGAAGCAGCTCCGGGCCGACGTCCATGTGCTGACGCTGTCGGCGACACCGATCCCGCGCACGCTGCAGCTCGCCTTGAGCGGCGTCCGCGATCTGTCGATCATCGCCTCGCCGCCGGTCGATCGCCTTGCGGTCCGCACCTTCGTGGCGCCGCACGATCCCCTGATGATCCGCGAAGCACTGCTGCGCGAACGCTACCGCGGCGGTCAGGCGTTCTACGTGGTGCCGCGCATCGACGACCTTGCCGACGTCAAGGACTTCCTCGACAAGCACGTTCCGGAGATGAAGGTCGCCGTCGCGCACGGCCAGATGGCGCCGACGGTGATCGAGGACATCATGTCCGCCTTCTATGACGGCAAATACGACGTGCTGCTGTCGACCACCATCGTGGAATCCGGACTGGACATTCCGACCGCCAACACCTTGATCGTGCACCGCGCCGACATGTTCGGCCTGGCGCAGCTCTACCAGTTGCGCGGTCGCGTCGGCCGCTCCAAGCTGCGGGCCTATGCGCTATTCACGCTGCCGGCGCAGGCCAAGGTCACCGCGCAGGCGGAGCGTCGGCTGAAAGTGCTGCAGTCGCTGGAGACGCTGGGCGCCGGCTTCCAGCTCGCCTCGCACGATCTCGATATCCGCGGCGCCGGCAATCTGCTCGGCCAGGAACAGTCGGGCCACATCAAGGAAGTCGGCTTCGAACTGTATCAATCGATGCTGGAGGAGGCGATCCTCGCCCTCAAATCCGGCATCTCCGAGCCGGTCGAGGACCGCTGGTCGCCGAGCATCACGGTCGGCATGCCGGTGCTCATTCCGGAAGACTTCGTCAACGACCTCGCGGTGCGTCTGTCGCTGTATCGAAGGCTCGCCGATCTCGAGACCGACGACGAGATCGACAATTTCGCCGCTGAGCTGCGCGACCGTTTCGGCGTGCTGCCCGACGAGGTGCGCTATCTGTTCAAGATCGCGGCGATCAAGGCGTATTGTCGGAGGGCCAATGTCGAGAAGGTCGATGCCGGCCCGAAGGGCATGGTCATCACCTTCCGCGAGAACAAGTTCGCGCAGCCCGATCGGCTGGTGTATTTCATCCGTTCCTACGGCAACGCCGCCAAGGTGCGTCCGGACATGAAGGTGGTGTTCCTGCAGGAATGGGATACGCCGGAAGAACGCCTCGAAGGCGCGACCGAGATCATGCGTGCGCTGGCCAATCTGGCGGAGAAGAGAAAGGCGGCGTAACCGTTGCAGCTACGATCTCCGCCGTCATCCTGAGGTGCTCGCCCGAAAGGGCGAGCCTCGAAGGAGGCATGTTCGGCGCTCGCGGCACATCCTTCGAGGCCGTCGCTTCGCGACGGCGCCTCCAGCCGAAACGCAATTGCGATTCGGCGGGGATGACGGCCGAGTTTGTTGCAGCTAAACGAAAAAGGCCGCCGGCATTGCTGCCGACGGCCTTCGTTCGTTGAAGTGCTAAGCTTATTTCGGATACTTGAATTCCGGAGCCGCCTTCAGCGCGTCCTTGGTGGTGTTCATGGTCGCCATCCACTTGTTGTTCTTCTCGTCATATTTGACGTTGACGGAAGAGGGGGCGACAGCGACGTAGTGCTCACCCATACCCAGGAAACCGCCGACCGACAGGATCATGGCTGCGATCTTGTCGTTCTTGAAGGCCAGATCGGTGATCTCGCCGACGGTCTCGTTCTTCTGGTTGGTGATGTTGAGACCCTTCAGCTTCGAGCTGAACATCTCGTCCTTGGCCACGGTCGAGAACTTGGCATCCGCAGGCGCCATGCCCGTCGTCGTGGTGGTGGTCGTCGCGGTCTGGGCGAGAACCGGGGTGGCGAGAAGGGCGAGCGAAGCGGTGATCAGTGCGAGCTTTTTCATGGTCGTCTCCATTGTAGATGCTTTACAATGCAGACCTGTATTAGTCGTTCCGAATTGAGTTCGGAATTTTACGAGGCTTCGCGCTGCGCGGCTTCGCCATGCAACCGCGCCAGGATCGATTTGGCGGTGTCGGTCGGCAGCAGCACCGCGAGCGTGAGGTTGGGATCGTTGCGCGGGTCGCGTTTCGGGCCGTGCATGGTGTGCTTCATCACGCTGGACAACCGCTTGGCGATCATGTGCGCGTTGCGCAGATCGGTCTCGGCGAACACCACGATGATCGAACCGTCGTCGCGCAGCGTGCCGAAATCCATCTTGCGCATCAGCCGGCTCAGAATGCGCGAGGCATCGTGGCGGACGCGCTCCGGAATCGAGTCGAACGAGAACCGCACGGCAGACAGGCCGCCGCCGCGCGATTGCGTCTGATAGACCGCGGTGGCGAGGTCGCGTTCGAACGCGGCTTGCGTCAGCAATCCGGTCGCGGCGTCGAGCAGCCCATCCGATTCGATCGCCTTCAGGCTGCGGTTCAGTCGCACTTCCAGCGCGTGCTGGCGGATCAGCGGCAGTGCGACCGCCGCGACTTCGGCGGCGTCGCCGGCGGTCATTTCGAGATTGGCGAGGTTATAGCTCGGCAAAAGACCCGGCGCGCTGACGACCACCGGCAGGTTGCGGAACCGGGCGTCCTCGGCCAGCACGGTGAGGAAGGCATCGACGACCCGCAGGCTGAAGCCTTCGCCGATCACGATGCCGTCGAGGTCGCGGGTGTTGAGATGCTTGGCGGCGGATTCGATGCTGAGCGCGCCGACCAGGCCGACCCGTTCGCCGAGCGCCACCGACAAAGCGGGATAGCCGGCGCCACGGCCGATCAGCATCACCGTGGCGTCTTCGAGCGGGTCAGGCGTCTGCAACGGCGTGCGGGAGACGTTCTCGGGGGTGAGGCGGCGCATCACCGTGGCATGCAGCGTGCGGACCCGCAGCGCATTGCGCAGCCGTGCGCTCAGGCGATCGAAACTGCCGGCGGTGGATGTGAAGGGAATCGCCTGGCCCGGCAAAGCGGTGGTCGGGTCGATCGCGATCAGCGGCACGTAAGGCTGCTTGGCGCCGAGGCGCTTCGCCAGCGCCTGGAAGATCGGCATGTCGGCCCCGGCGGCCGAAACCAGCACCGCCGCGGGCTGTACGCGCGCCACCGCGTCGAGCGCTTCGCCCCACGTCGAATCGATCAGCGGAAACATTTTCGTCGCGGCCAGCGCCGACGCGAAAGGCGCGGGCTGCTGGCTGGAGACGACGATGATGGCGGCCTGATCGGACATGCTGGCTTCCGGTACGCAAAGCGGGATGGCGCAGGCTAGCCGGGCGTCGTTAATGTCGCGTCAATTCAATTGGCGGAATGCGCTCAATCGGCCGCGGCGCGGTCACGAAAGGCTTCCACCATCAATGGGTTGAGGCCAAGTTCCGTGAAGGCGTCGCGGGCCCGTGAATTGTCGCTGGCGCGGCCTGCGAGACGATAGCCGCTGAGCCGGTCGGGCAGCGCGGTGAGCATGGCGTGCGGACCGAGCCGCTTGGCCCATTCGCTGAGATCCTGCGACAGGAAGCGATATCCGCCGACGGCCATGATGCCGGTCGGCGGTGCGGTGATGCACAGCGCGCCGCTGGAGCGATCGAGCCGCGCGGCAAAGCCGGTATCGACGTAATCGACGGCCTTGCCGGCGAGCAGCGAATTGCCGGATTCGGACGTCGAGGCATAAGCGACCGCGGGGACCATCGGGCCGCGCAGGCCGAGCGTGCCCTTCGGCGTGATCAGGATCTCGCCGGCGATCGAGGAACTCGCCAATGCACGCGGCGCGCCGTGGGCTCCTGGCATGATGATGGTGGGCAGGCCGTCGGCGGCGCGATGGGCGCCGAACAGGCCGGCTTCGCCGAACAGATAGAGGTCGGTGAAGTCCGCCTGCGGATGAGTCCAGGCCGGGCTGCTGGCGACCTGTTCCGGCGCACGCCACAGGCCAAGCACATGGCGCAGCGTCGGCGTGCGGTCGAGCAGGCCAGCCTCCGCGAGCTTCTGCGCCAGCGGCGCCGGTGCCACCAGCACGTCGCAGGCCGCGGCGTTGATCTCGCGCTCCAGCGCGTCGGCATCAAACGGATGGTGCAGCGCCAGCACGCCGCCGGACAAAAGCCACGGCACTAGCGAGCAGGCGAGGCTGGCGAAGGATGAGGGCAGCGTCGCCGACAGCAGCGTGGCGCTCTGCGGCAGGCCGCTTTCGAGAAATACCGAGAGCCCGCCGGAGATCAGATGCAGATGCGAGCGCGGTACCGCGCGAAATCCGTCGGCGGTGACGTCGAAGGTCACGATCGCGGCGCGCCGCGCGTCGGGGGGAACGATGCCGGGCTGCGTGAAATCGGAGGCCATCACCTCGTCGAGCGAGACCATGCCTTCCGGCAGGTCGGTGCCGAACCCGCCGACATAGCGGATCGAGAAGGCTTCGGCGGCGGCGTTCATGGCGAGATCGGCGTGGCTCACGCCGTCGATCTTGCTGGAGGTGACGATGGCGCGCGCGCCCGCCCGGTTCAGCGCGATGGTGAGATCGGCCTGCCGCCACAGCTGCGGCAGCAAGGCCACAATCAGCCCGGCGCGGTGCGCCGCCAGCAGCGTCAGCACGAATTCCACGGTGTTCGGCATCTGCACCGCGATCACCGAATTGGCCGGCAGGCCGTAGGCGATGAAGTGCGCCGTGAGTGCGGCGATCGCGCGGTCGGCCTGCGCGAAGCTCAGTCGCTTCGGCGCCGTCGCGGTGACGCGCAGCTTGTCGGCGGGATCGATCAGCGCCAGCGCTTCCGGCTGGCGGACGAGGACGCGCTGGAACAGGCCATCGAGGGTCGGCGAGGCGGCGTTCGGGGCTGTTGTCACGGGGTTACTTCCGATCCGGAATTTGGGTCCACCAGCTCTCCGGGAGATAACCCGTTAGCGCCGATGCCTGTGGCCGTTCTATCCGATTCCATCGCGCAATCCATTGTTCGCGAACGTGGTACAGCGGTATGGCGTAGAATCCGGCGATCAACACGCGGTCGAGCGCGCGCACCGCATCGACGAACGGCGCGCGGTCGCGCGTCACCAGCATGGTCGCGATCAGGGCGTCGATCGCCGGGTCCTTCGCGCCCATGTAGTTGCGGGTGCCGGGCAGGGAGGCCGCCTCGCTGCCCCAGTAGAAGGATTGCTCGTTGCCGGGCGACAGCGACTGGTCCCAGCGGTTCTGGATCATGTCGAAGTCGTAGGAAAGCTTGCGCTGGTCGAACTGCACGGCGTCGATCGCGCGCACGTTCATCGCGATGCCGGCCCGCTTGAGGTCGCGGGCATAGGCCAGCGCGATGCGCTCCTGGTCGCGGCTGGTGACCAGGATCTCGAAGGCGAACGGCGCCCGGCTGGCGCGCTTGCGCAGCACGTTGTCGTCGAGGTCGAAGCCGGTCTCCGCCAGCAGCTCGAGCGCGCGGCGCAACGTTTCGCGGTCGCGACCGGAGCCATCCGAGACGGGCAGGCGATAGAGGCCGTCGAGAATGTCGGCCGGCATCTGCGCCGCATAGGGCTCCAGCAGAGCGCGCTCGCGCGCGTCGGCCGGGCGCGCATAGGCGGAGAGTTCAGAGCCCGGGAAGAAGCCGGCGGAGCGGGCATAGAGGCCGAAGAAATAGCTGCGGTTGATCCATTCGAAATCGAACAAAAGCGTCATCGCCTGCCGCACGCGGATGTCGGCAAAGATCGGGCGCCGGGTGTTGAACACCAGGAATTCGGATGGCTTCGGCAGGCCGGTGGTGATGGCATCGCGGATCACCTCGCCGGATTTCACGGCGGCGAAGTTGTAACCGTCGTGCCAGCGCAACGGTTCGTACTCGACGCGAAAGTCATAGAGCCCGCGCTTGAACGCCTCGAAATGCCCATTGGCCTCGCGAAAATAATCGAGCCGGATCTCGTCGAAATTCCATAAGCCCCGATTGACCGGCAGGTCGCGCCCCCAATAGTCCGGGTTGCGCGTCAGCGTCACCGTCGCTCCCGGTTTCACCGCGCTGACGCGGTAGGGCCCTGACCCCAGAGGCGGGGCCATCGAGGTTTCCTCGAACGTCTCGGCGTTGATGGCGTGCCTGGGCAGCACCGGCATCAGGCCGAGGATCAGCGGCAGCTCGCGGTCCCCCTGGCCGCCGAAGTCGAAGCGCACGGTGCGCGCATCCAGCACCTCGGCCTTCGCGACCTTGGCATAATATTGCCGGTGGTTGGGCCGGCCCTTGTCACGCAGCAAGGCCCAGGAGAAGACGACGTCGTCGGCCGTCAGCGGCCGGCCGTCCGAGAAGGTGGCGCGCGGGTCGAGTCGGAAGGTGACGAAGCTTCTCGCGTCGTCGGTCTCGACGCTCTGCGCGAGCAGGCCGTACAGCGTAAAGGCCTCGTTCTGGCCGCGCGTCATCAGACTCTCGACCACGAAGCCGCGCATCTGCGGCACGGCGAGGCCGCGGACGATGAAGGGGTTGAGGCTGTCGAAGGTGCCGTGCACGCCGTAGACCAGCCGGCCGCCCTTGGGGGCTGCGGGATTGACGTAGGGCATCGCGGTGAAGTTTGCGGGCAGAGCCGGTTCGCCGTGCATCGCGATGGCGTGGCGCGGTTCGGCGGCCAGTGGTGCGATGGTCCAGACCGCCAGCAGGGACCAAACCACAGCGAAGCCGGCCGCGCGCGGCCAGCGCCAAATCGCCTGAGCTTTGATCCGGTTTGATTCGCGACAGCTCACTTCCGAACTCTAGCATGGCTGCTATCAATCAGGCCCCGTCATGCAGCAAATGCGGTTGTCGCCATTGATCTTTTCGCCCGCCGCTGTATTGAAGGCGTGCAATTGACGAGGACGGCGCGGCCGGTCACGTATCTGCCTTAATTGGCAACGAGACACCCGCCAACGGGTCAGATGAAGCCCCGCCTCCGGGATTCGGGCGCCACCGTTCAGAAAGGGTTTTCCGCAATGAATTTCCGTGTCTTGGCTGCGTCGGTGTTGCCGCGCCGGCGGGTTTTCGCCACGCTGGCGGCGACCGCGCTGACGGCGACCGTGCCGGCCCCCGACGCTTTCGCCCAGGCGCCCGCGCCCGGCGCGCCGCCTGCCACGGCTCCCAAGGCGGCCCCGAAAGTGGCCCCGAAAGCCGCCCCCAAGGGCGCACCGGCCCCCGCCGCCCAGGCGCCCGCCGCGCCCGCGACCCCCGAGCAACAGGTGCAGTTGATCTATGCGCCCTGGACCAAGTTCTGCCTCAAGGGCCAGGACGCCAATGCCAAGCAGGTCTGCTTTACCGGCAAGGACGGCCGCATCGAATCCGGCCAGCCGGTGATTGCCGCGGTCATCATCGAACCTGAAGGCGAGCCGAAGAAGATCCTGCGCGTGACGCTGCCGCTCGGCATGCAACTCGTGCACGGCACCCGCGTCATCATCGACGCCAACGCGCCGGCGCAGAGCCCGTACGTGATCTGTTTCGCCAATGGCTGCATGTCGGACTACGAAGTCACCCCGGAATTGCTGGCCAATCTGAAGAAGGGCCAGAACCTGATCGTGCAGGCGATCAATTCGAACGGCGCGCCGCTGACGCTGCCGCTGCCGCTGGCGGAATTCGCCAAGGCCTATGACGGTCCGCCGACCGATCCGAAGGTGTTCGAGGAAACCCAGAAGAAGCTGCAGGAAGAATTGCAGAAGCGCGCGGCCGAAGCCCGCGCCAAGCTGGAAGCGACCCCGCCCGCCGGCGCCGCGCCGGCCAATCCGGCCGCCAAGTAAGCGATCGCGACATAGAATGCGAAAAGGCGCCCGGTCGGGCGCCTTTTTTCTGGCGTAGCCCGGATGAAGTCAGCGCGCCGCAGGCGTGGTGACGAAATCCGGGAAAGCAGATGTTGGGAAACGCCGGCCCCGGATTGTCATCCGGGCTACGATCTCACGCCTTGTTGCGGGCGGCCAGCGCCAGGCCGATCAGCGAGGAGCCGCCGATCACCATGTTGATGCCGACCAGCAGGCCGATCGCCCATTCCGCGGAGCCCGGCAGGCCGGAGATGATGAAGAAGGCGATTAAGAGATCCATTGCGCCGGAGAACGCCATCCAGCTCCAGCGATCGGACAGCTTCTGGCGGTGCTGCAGCGCATACATGATGGTGGTGACACCTTCGGCGATGAAGTAGGCGCCGACCACCAGCGTCAGCGTCAAAAGGCCCTGCACCGGCTTGGCCAGCAGGATCATGCCGGCGCCGATGCCGAGCACTGCGGAAGCCAGCGACCACCAGAAACCCGGCGACGAGCGCGCCCAGAACGTCATGGCCAGGCCCGCCGCGCCGGAGATCAGGAACATCCAGCCCAGTATGACGGTGATGGCGATGCCGGCGATCGGCGGCACCAGGATTGCGGCGAGGCCGAGAATGACCAGCACGATGCCCTCGATGAGGAACGCCTTCCAGTGCGCGCGCACCGCGCCGCTCATCTTCGATTGCAGGGCGTCGAGATCGGGGGGGAGTGTCATGGAAAAATTCCTGATGGCGTCCACGATGTGCCGGACAAGCGGATAATATACCGTGCCGCAGCGACGTATTAAAGATTACTTCACGGCGCGGATCGAAAGATGCGCAGCCGATCGCGGCCGAGCACATAGGCGGCGCTCGCCAGCAGCAGCAGGACGAGGCCTAAGCCGATCGAGGCCAGCCCGAGCGGCACCAGCAGCATCGTCACGCTGCGGTCGGGCTCGCTGAGCCAGTGCCGCAGCGACGACAGCAGGAACGAAATGCCGGCGAAGCCCGCAATGCCGCCGGCGATCAGCAGCGCCCAGGTCACCCGCAGCGGGTGCCGTGACGCATCGCCTTGCGTCGCATGGTGGTTACCGATCCGGCGCAGCAGACGTGCCGCCAGGGCGATGGTGCCGAAGCCGACGATCATGCCGGCGCCCTCCAGTGCCCGACGGGTCAGGCCGACAAATTCCGGATTCTGCTGCAGCACCAATAGCGGCAGGTCGAAGGCGGCGTGCAGCGTCCATGGCGCCAGCACGATCAGTGCGCTGCTGCGAAAATAAGCCAGGCGATCGCGGCGGCGCGCGCCGAGCGCGTGCCCGGCACGGGCGATCCCGATATAGGCGCCGGCAATGATACCGAGCGCGCCGTGGAACGGCACCGTCAGCACGCTGCGCAGCACCGCCAGCGAACGCCACATCTCGGGATATTGCAGGAGGTAGACGAGGTTCTCGTAGGCTGCGAAGCCGAGGCCTGCGGCGGCGCCGTAGACCACGGCGTCCATTGGGTCGGCGGCGCGGCGCTGCCGGCTGGCGACCAGCAGGATCACGGCGATCTTGACGGTCTCCTCGGGGGCCGCGATCCCGAATACGGCGTGCAGCAGCAGGGCCAGCGCGGGATCGTCGGTCATGCCGCTGATGCCGGCGAACAGGGCCCGGGCGTAGCCCAGGATCGAGATACTGGCCGCGCCGAGCCCGAAGGCGGCCCATACCAGCGCCGGCGATCGCGGCCGCTCGTCGGCGGCAATCACCAGCCATAGCGCCAGCAGCGCTGGCGCCACGGCGGCAAAGCCGATGACGGTGGGAAGCGATTCGAGCAGGTACATGCGCGAACAAGTATAGTCGGCATTGAAGGATGCGACACCGCACCTAGCTCGAAGGGCAGGGAACCATTTGCCGTCCGGCCGATTGGGCTTCGAACCTCTAATGCGAGAGACAGCCATGACGAACGACGCCACGACCCCTCCCTACATCTACGAAGGCGTCGATCCCGTGCCCGAGCCGAAATCGACCCTCGCCGAAGTGTCCGACACCGTGAAGGAGACCGTGCACCGGATCGGCGACGCCATCGAAACCGGCAAGAAGCCGGGCATGCCGCTGAGCATCCTTGCCAATATCGCCCGCGAAGCACCGCTTGGCTCGCTGCTGGTTGCGTTCCTGCTCGGCGTGGCCGTGGCGCGCCGCCGCTGACGGCGCGTTACGGCTCTGTGCTCGCCGCCAGGATCGACGACCGACCGGTGGTCGGAATCTGAAACACCGACTTGCAGCCGGCACTGAGCGATGCCCGCTTTTGCACCATGCAGGCGGTGATGCGGTCGATCGAGGGAATTTCCGAACTGCAAAGCCGCATGGCGTCGCCGGTGCATAGACGTTGCTGCTCTGCGCTGTAGGCGTGGCCGAATGTCGTCATCGCGCCCAGCAGGAGGGCGCTCGCAAGAGCCAGTTTGGCGGTGGAAGCGAAATCGCTCATGACGGTCCCTCCCGATCGACGAGGCGCCGGCCTCGCCGCCGACGAGGCATCCCGCCGGCTTCAGGAATTGGTCGCGCCGCCCGGAAACCGCGTTCGATGCAAGAGAGATTTTTTGCGGGAGACTATGTTGCTGGAGGTGTCGCTTTGGATATCTTCTTGTTGAGGTGGCCGGTCTCGTAGTCGCGACGGAGCTGGCTCAGCGAGGTCTCGTTCAGCTTTGGCAGCACCTCGTCCAGCGTCGCCGTATCGAGCAGGCCGGCGGCGAAAAACTTGCCGTAGATCTTGCGCAACGTGGCCAGCGTCGTGGCGCCGTGCTTCTGGCTGATCTGGGCATCGTGGTTTTCGAGTGTCGCGTGTTTCATGTGTCGCTCCCTTTGGGAGGGATGACCGGCATCTGAACGATGCGGGCAGCATCCGACACGGCAGCGTAGGCTTCTGGCCCGCGCGGACAAGCGGAATTTGACGAAGGACGAAGGATCAAAGCGCGCAGTCGTCGTGCTCGACGATCGCGGCGGTCGATCTAACTACGCGTGTTGCGCTTGCGTTGTGCGGTTGCTTTCTGGCGGCCCTTGGCAACCGGTCCGCGAGCTCTGGCGCGCGGCCGTTCGCGGGCCTCAGGCTGGCTTGCTTCCGGCGGGATCGCCGCAAAGGATTGCCTCAGATTATCCAGCGTGCTGGTGAGCATACCGACCTGTTCGTTCAATTTGCGAGTCTCGGATTGCTGCGCCGTCAGCAATCTCGTCATGACCTGCAACTGGTCCTGTACCAGCTGTAACTGGTCGATCGATTGCTGCTGGGTTTCCTCGAGGCCCTTGGTCTTTTCGACCAATTGTTCGGATGCCTGGGCGACGCGGGCCTGGTTGACGCGAGCGGTGACGACGCGGTCCTGCTCGGGTGCCCCCGCATAGCCGCGCCAGATCGCCACGCTCGCAACGCCCGCCACCAGCAATACCAGCACGGCGGCGGTGATGGCGATGGGTTGTGTGCCGATTCGCCACGCGCCGCTTCGGTATTCAGGAGCGCGGCCGGCAGGTTGTCTGGATGTGACATCGATCATTGGAGGTGAAGTCCAAATGTGAACGATAGTTCCGAACGCCGCTCGGCATTATATCGCCGGATGGACGAAAGACAACGGTTGCGTTCCGGCGGCCGTCACCGCGGAGGTCGCATTGCCACGCGTAGCCGGCTGCCAATTCAGGCGACAGAGCCGCGCCGGGGCAGGGCGGATCAAGACACGAGACAACAGTGGCAGGGAAAATGATTCTTCTTAGCGGAGGTATGCTTTCTATATCAATCAACGACGTGATTAGCGGGTTGGGGAAATCTCACTGCATTGTATTTCAATACTTTTCAGCGCGGTCCCCCCCCAACAACGCCCTGATGCCCAATACGGATCAGGCGGTGGGGCCTCAGGCCGGTGCACCAAATCTGGCGGGAGACGTTGGCTTGTCTTTCTCACTAGATAAAATCGATTTGGCGGCTTATTAAACGGCAATGCAAACATGTTGTCCGAGATGTAAAACGATAGCCCGCTCCAGTAACGGGAATGATTGGGAAATTCTGAATCCGGCCTGTCCGGAACTATCGGGCACCCAATGGTCAGATCAGCCGGAGTTCTGTCCGATCCTGTCGCAGGTGGTGGAGCACGAAGTGGTGCTGCCAGGTATCGCTCACCGAGAGATCGTTGCAGCTGAAATTGATCGGCTAAGGGTTGTGAAAGTCGGCCGATAAACGCCGCCCAGCCTTTGAGCGCAGCGGTTTTCCTGAGCGCTATTCCCCCTGTCAAAGCTGCCGCGAGCTGTCAAAGCTGCCGCGAGGTCGCATCGATCTGGAAAAGAACCGAAACAAGCCGTCACCAACCCCGTCGTTCAAGTTTGGTTAACTGTTGGAAAGCCTATTGAAAACACCACCATGAAAGTTTGGTGGTGCTCCCTAGCGGAATCGAACCGCTCTCTCCACCGTGAAAGGGTGGCGTCCTAACCGATAGACGAAGGGAGCAAAGGGTGACCGTCCGGCAATCCGAGAGAATCGCCAAGGCCGCCATTCGCGAGGTTATCACGAATAATACCGCAACATCAAAGCCTGGAAGCCAGTCTGCCTGCGGGCCGTGGCCGAACCGGGTGGAGGGGTTTGGCAACAGCGGCCGAACGTATAGTGGCGTTTGTGCGGGGGAGCAAGCGGTCTGCGACGGTGATTTTACTCCGCCGCAGCATGGCTGACATTTTTTCGCTGCATCGCGGTGGTTCTGCTAAAAGCGGATCGGCTTTGGCGCCGCGGAGAGGCAAGATGGCGGTCACGAAGAAGCGGGATGTGCGGCGCTCGGTGCAGCAGGAGGGCTGGATCACGCTGGATGGCGGATTCGCGGCTCGCCAGTGCAAGGTGCTGGATCTTTCCGCGACAGGCGCCAAGATCGTGCTCGAAGACCCGTCCGCGATAACCAGCTCGAAGTTGCGACTGGCGTTTGCCCGTGATGCGCGCACCGGGCGTGACTGCGAAGTGGTATGGCGCCGCGGCAAGACGCTCGGCGTCCGCTTCGTCGTCTAGGTCACGCCGCGTGAACCCCGACATTCTCATTCCGGTCTTGATGGGCTGCGCGCTGTTGTGGTGGATCGGCCGCGGTATCGGCTGGACGGCCAAACTCGCCGTCGCCGCCGTCACGCTGGCCGTGATAGCCGCGGTCCTGCTGTTCGAACGCGGCCTGCCGTAGCGGAAGCAGCGTCATGACATCGGTGGCGCGACGAATTCCTGAAAGCCGGGGCGGGCGGAAATCAGCGCAAACCAGCGATCGAGATGCGGCAGTGCCGGCCGCGTGACCCCCTCGACGCCGAACCAGCGCCGCGCATAGGTCCCGATCGCGACGTCGGCGAGGCTGAGGCCTGCGCCTTCGATAAAGTCGCCGGTGGCCAACTGACGATCGACGATCCGCCACTGCACGGCGGCGGCGTCGGCCGCCTGCTGCATCGCGCCGAGGTCGCGTTCGGCGGGCGGCGTTCGCACCAGTCCCCAGAACAGCGGTCGCTCGATCGGCTGCAGTGTCGACAGGGTCCAGTCCAGCCAACGCTCGATGCGCGCGCGGGTCCTGGGCTGGGTCGGATAAAGAGCGGCGGGGCTGGTGTCGGGATGGGTCAGCACGATGTAGCGCATGATCGCGTTAGATTCCCACAGCACGAAATCGCCATCGACCAGGGTGGGAATGCGTCCGTTCGGGTTCATCGCCAGATAGTCGGAATCCGTGGTGCGGCCATATTGCATGCCGGCGTCGGTCCGCGTGAAGCCGGCGTCGCATTCGCGGCAGCACCACAGCACTTTCTGCACGTTGACCGAGTTGGCGCGGCCCCAGATCTGCAACGCAGGGGATAGAGCGGTTGGCATGACAGTCCTCGCAACAGCATGATTGAACGGGTGGTGCCATCCATCGTCGCTGTTCGCAAGCCGTCGTGCCATCCCCCCAAAAGAATCAGGCCCCGCGCGAGCGGGGCCTGATGATCGACGGCGTCAGCAAAGAATCAGCGACCGAAGAACAGCCACAACAGAATAATCACCGGAATCGGCACACCGATCAGCCACAATAAAAGTCCGCGTCCCATCGTCGTCTCCATGATTGAGTTCTCATCATGAACGCGACAGCTCGCTTCGGGTTCCCGTGGGTGATAGAGGTTTTCCTACCAGTGGCCGGTGTTGGCCATCGACATCCAGGGTTCCTGCGGCGGCCGCGCCTTGCCCTTTTGCAGCAGTTCGATCGAATGCAGATCGGGCGAGCGGATGAAGGCCATCTCGCCGTCGCGCGGCGGGCGGTTGATGGTGATGCCGAGCTTCATCAGCCGCTCGCAGGTCGCGTAGATATCATCGACCTCATAGGCGAGGTGACCGAAGAAGCGGTCCTCGCCGTATTTCTCCTCGTCCCAGTTCCAGGTCAGTTCGACCAGCGGCGCGCCGCGGCCCTCGGCCCTGGCCAGCAGCGCCTCATCGTCTGCGGCGCACAGAAACAGCAGCGTGAATCTGGCCTTGTCGTTGTCGATGCGTCGGACTTCCTTGAGACCGAGCGCCTCGGCATAGAATTTCAGCGCCACGTCGAGATTACGGACGCGAAGCATGGTGTGCAGATAGCGCATGTGAAGGCTCCGGATGGTTCGGGGTTGTCAGCGCTGCATAGCAGATCGCGACGGGCAGGGGCAGGTGGTGCACCGGGGAGCGGTGTTGCAAGTCCGTCGCAGGCCGCACGATGCTGGCGCGACCGCACTTGCGAACTCAGATGAAGAACAGTCCGATCGCCACCACCACCATCGCGCAGATGCCGAACTGAATGAAAGCCTGAATCCGGCGCTCGCCTCGGGCGAACTGGGCGTGCGATTTGCCCGTCATGAATTCGTGCAGCAGGTGGCGGTCGGACATGGATGGCTCCGTTTCTGACTGCATAGAATCTGCGTCGCGAGTCGCCGTCAACCGAAACCGGCTGTGGACAACGGGGACGGTTCAGAAAACGAAATGGCTGTGCCACAGGGTACCGCCTTGAAACCGCAGCGATCGCGTCGCGACTCGTCCGGGCCGCCTTCAACCACATGGCGAACCGCAGCGCGCGCCGGTGCCGTGTCGCCGGTCGGATGTCATCGAACGCCAACATGTTAGCGCAATTGCGCAGGCCCGATAACCTTTAAAACTTAGGTTAAAGCACGAGTCCGATTGCTCGCCCGCACGCAAGCGGTAGGCTTCGTCGGGCGAGGTGCATCATGTCCAGTTCGTTTCATAATGCCGACAAGCAGACCCATCGCCGCGTGATGATTGTTGGAGGCCTGTTCTGCGCAGCTTTCGTGCTGTTCAGCTTCTTCGCTCGCCCGCAGCCGGACAACACCTACGTGTTGCAGAAGGCAGACCGGATCGTGCGGACGGCCGGATCGCCGTCGCCGGCCCGTTGAAACCGACGCATCATACGTCGGAATAATTCCGCGGCAGCACATGCACGTCGCTGATCGGCAGTTTCATCACGCCGGCCACCGCCTGCGCGACCTGTTTCGGATAGGCTATACTGATCGCGATGGCCGCGTCGGCACTGGGCACATAGACGTGGACGACGTCTTCAAAGATCACCCCGCACTCGAAGCCGAGAAACAGCGCGTCATATGCCTCGGCCCCCAACAGCATGTTGAGCTTGGCCTGGATCGCCAGTTGTTCGTTGAAGGCAGGGAGCATGGTCTGATCAAAATCATGGGCGATGAAAAAGCTACGCGCAGGCGACGTCGGAGTTTCGCGTGACGTCCCGGCAAACCGCCGGCTCAAAAATGTTCGAGAATAATATGCTACATATATCCGGATCTCGGGTCGAGAGCAATGCGATGCCTGCCGTCTCGCACGAAGATTTGCCGCGACAGTGCACGGCTGCGCATTGCCCGCTTTGTTCAGTTGCGACTTGCTACCAGACGTAGCCGGGGCTTGATCGACTGCTCCAGGTCGTCCGCCAGGCTGAGCACGCGAGGATCCTTTGAAGTGGCGGCGCAGACCGAAAACTGGCGCACCGAGCGTGCGAGTGCGGCGCGTTCATCTCTGCTGCGGGTCACATCCGGATGCGACAGTCGCTTTACCATTTCGCCGAGCTGGACAAGCAATTCGTCGATGATGCCGTCGATCTTCTGGATGTGCTTAATCACGCTAAACTCCACTTGGCGGTGCGTCGCTCGGACGACGCGGAGGGCTTAAAGCATTGCCGGGAAAATGGTCGTTTACGTGCCTCGTTCCCTCATCGAGTCGCTCATGGCTAATGCATTGTTAACGCGAGTACAGCGAACGCCTTGCGAACATGGAACCCCATCTGAAATTTGACGGCCGCGGAAACCATCAAATTTCGTTCGCGTTATCGGCAGGGGTACGAAATAGGAGATCGCGATGTTCCTGAAAAAGACAGTCTTGATGATGGCGACCGTGGCGACGCTGGGCGCCACCGTGATGGCCGCGCCCGCAGAAGCCCGCGGTCGCGGGTGGGGGCCGGGGCCGGCCATCGGGTTTGGCATCGCCGCTGGCGCGCTGGCTGCCGGGGCGTATGGCGCCTATGGCCCGTACGGCTACGGCTACCGTCCATATTACGCCCCCCGTCGCTACTACCGTCCGGCCTATTATGGCTACGCCCCCCGGCCGTATGCCTATTACGGTCCGCGCTATCATCGGCCCTACGGCTATTGGTAAAACCATTCGCAAACGCCCGGGGCATCGCCCCGGGCGTTTTTCGATGCGCACACGTCACGCCCGCGTCTCAACCCGCCATTGCAGGCAAACTCACTCAGGATCGCGAGGGGTGGCGAATTCGTTCCAGTCGGTGGCTCGAACTTTCTCAATCGTGACGTCGTAGTAATCGTCGCGCTCGCGCTGGAACTTGGCCTGGGTCTCACGGAACATCGCGATGCGCTGCTCGATCGCCGCGCGATCGGCCGAAATCCTGTCTTCGTCCATCTCAAATTCCCGAACTGATTCACATCGCTCTAGATTGAAGCCGAATGCGGCGCCAATCTGCCGAGACGATGGCGGGCGGTGGACAATGCGGAGGCGATCCGCTCACGCCCGATCAAAGGCGCAAGCTCCGGGTTCGGAAGCGCAGTGAACGCTGGTCTGGTCGGTAGCAGGCCCAACAAAAACCCGCCCCACGATCGTGGAGCGGGTTCTATCTCACCCGGAAGGCGAATGTCCGATTAGCGAGGGCCGTTGTCGAACGCGTCTCAGCCGGCAGCGACCAGTTCGAGAGCCTGGTCGAAGTCCCGCATGCGCTCGGTGATCCAATTTTCGTCGGGAGATGACAGCATCAGCATCTCCCGTTCTGCTCGGCGGCAAAATTCCGGATCCGGGTCGATGCTCTTCCACAGTTCGATGCGCGCCTGCAAATCCATTTCGCTCTCCTTTGTGCGCCGTAACTATGCCCCGCCAAAGCAGGAGGTCCGATGAAGACCGAATGACATTTCATCACCGATGTTCTTACTTTGTTCTAGTCAATATCCGGACGTCTGTCCATCTCAAGCCGCGCGTTTTCCCGCCACATTGAAGTCGATCCGACGTCTTATCTTCGCTGACGAAAGCGCCGGGCCGGGGCGTGGCGAATGGCGCACAGCCTGGCGAATTCGATGGGCGATTGCGCACAGCGTTTGAATCTCGCCGTGCCGATCGGTTATAGACGGGCGATCGGGGCGGGCCCCATTGGGTGCAGGGGGACGGCATGGACAAGCAGGCGATGCGCGCGGAAGCCGAGCGGCTGATCCGCGAGACGATGGAGCGCAAGAAGCTGGTCGTGAAGCAGGGTGACACCCGCATCATGGCGGTGTGCGGCAAGTGCGGCGCGCCGAACAAGGTGACAGCGCCCAAGGGCGTCGCCCGCGTCGATTATGTCTGCAAGGAATGCGGACACAAGCAGCACACGCTCTGAAAACGAGAAAGGACGACGCTCACGCGCAACTTTGCTTTGGCAATTGCGCGCCGATCGGCCATCATTCTCGCAAGCTGGCGCATGGCGTCATGCAGAAAATCCGGGAGCGAAACCTTAACGAGTGGGCAGTTATAAGATGCTGCCGGGTGTTGGGGATTGGTGATGCGTACGTGGCTGTTGGGTGTTGCGGGATGTTGGCTCGTGGCGACGCCGTCGCTGGGGCAGACTATTCGGAGTTCGGAACCGTTTTTGCTGGCGCCCTATGAGGTCGCGCTGGTCCAGGATGGTTCATGTTCGATCGGCCAGGTCCTTAAGGTGACCGGCGCGATCCGCGGCCTTCGCCGCAAGAAAATCTGCATCCCGATCGGCGCCATCCAGGCGTCCATCGACGCCGACCGTTAGACGGCATTCGAAGCATTCGGCCAATTCGCCTTTAAGCATTGAGCGACCGCGGGCTTGGCGGGCGGCGCAGCGTTGTTATCCTGCCGTGATGATCCTGCTGGTGCCCGTATCCACTGTCTTGGCGTCCATGCGTGGCGTGCAGCCGGCGCAGGTGATCGATTCCGCCGATGCCTCGCAGCGCGATTACTGGGCGTACCGGCTCAGCGTGTCATCGCAGGATTTGAGCGCAGCCATTGAAGAAGTCGGCCCGTCGGTCGCAGCGGTGCGCCGGCATCTCGGCAAATAGCGCAAAAGCGAAAGCCCCGCCGGGGGAGGACGGGGCTTTCTGAAGTTAGAGCATTGGGGGAAGACTGCTCCGGCCTTACAACCGGCCGCTGCCAGGTTCGTTCCCGAGGCCGCGGCGAATTTTTGCCTGCATGGTTTCGTAATAGGCTTCGCGCTCCGCGTTCATCCGGGCCTGGCGGGCGCGGAACGCCGCCACCCGTTGCTGGATGTCGGTCCGCTCGGAAGCTGGCGGCCGTCGGACCGCCGGCGGCGCTGCGGTTGCAATCGGCACCGGCGTCGAACCAGCGTCCGTTGCCGGCGCCACGGTCAACTTCTCCGCCGGCGCTGCGGCTGCGGCGATCGGCTTAACCCTGTCCCGTAGCAGTCTTTCGATATCCCCCGAGGTCGGAACCTGCGGATGCGCTGCGGCGACCTGCTGCACGAATGCCTGGGTCTGCGCCATCAACCGGTCACGTTCTTCCATCCACGATGGCATGCTGCTCACCTCAAGCCCTGGCTGCATTTCAGCGAATCGACATCCGGACGTCAATCCAAAACCCCCGGCGTGGATAATTGCAGCTGCACCTGCCTCGGCTTTGCCTTGGGGCTTGCGGCGCAGGCGGCTTGCCGTTAGCCCAAGACAAAGGGAGAACATCATGGCCAAAATCGATCTGGATCAGTTGAGCATCGAAGAGCTCGCGACGTTGCGTGATCAGGCCAGCGACAAGCTGGCGGAGAAGGTGGCGGCCCGGCAGGCCGAGCTGGAAGCCGAGCTCGAAAAGCTGGCGCAATACGGCAAGTCGGTGAAGAAGTCGCAGGCCACGCCGGTGGCGAAGCCGAAGAAGGACGATGGCGGCAAGGACGAGCCGTCCAGGGGCGTTCCGGACGCGGCCTGACGCCCGATACGCGGCCGGTGACACCCACCGGCGGCGCTGCGCGTTAACACCGTCCAACAGCCAACGGATTTCCCGATGATAGCAGCGGACCTGCGCAGCGGCGTCGAACGGCTTGGCGACATGATCGCGCAGGCATCGACCATCGTGCCGTTCACGGGGGCGGGAATCTCCACCGAAAGCGGCATTCCCGACTTTCGCTCGCCCGGCGGGCTGTGGACCAGCAACCGGCCGATCCCGTTCGATGAATTCGTCGCCAGCCAGGACGCCCGCGACGAAGCGTGGCGGCGTCGCTTTGCGATGGAAGCCACCTTCGCCGCAGCCACGCCGACGCGCGGGCACCGCGCGCTGGCGGCGCTGTACAAGGCCGGCAAGATCCCCGGCCTCATCACCCAGAACATCGACAATCTGCACCAGGCCTCTGGTATCAAACCCGCCGACGTCATCGAACTGCACGGCAACACGACCTATGCAGGCTGCATCGGCTGCACGAAGCGTTACGAACTGGCATGGGTGAAGAGCGAATTCGATGCCAGCGGGCATGCGCCAGACTGCACGCGGTGCGGCGAGCCGGTGAAGACCGCGACGATTTCGTTCGGCCAGCAGATGCCGGAAGATGAAATGCAGCGCGCGGCCGACTTGTCGGAACGCTGCGACCTGTTTCTGGCGATCGGATCCTCGCTGGTGGTCTGGCCGGCGGCAGGATTTCCGCTATTGGCGAAGCGCTTTGGCGCCAGGGTGGTCATCATCAACAACGAGCCGACCGATCAGGACGAGCACGCCGATCTCGTGCTCCGCTTCGACATCGGTGAAACGCTGGGACCGTTCGTAGGTAATTGAATCGCGCTGATTCGTCATCGTGCAAGGTTGTTCATAGCCGCAATCGCGTTCGTTTTTTGTCTTTGCCGGGCAACCGACAGTGTTATCTTCGGCTGCGAGATTCGCGACGCGTCATCATGAATTGTCATCGATGGGCACGCGGGGGCGCTGTCATATCAGACAGCCCGCACATCATTGTGGGATCCGGGGTCATGGGGTCGGACGGATTTGAGTCCAAAGGGTCGGAGGGCATGATACCGGGTTTTACCGGTTCATCCAGGACGTCGCCGACAGAATTTAACGCGACTGATGACCGTCATGCGCTGGACCCGTTTGTGGGCCTGGGCGACGGTGCGGCGGCGGATCTGGTCGAGATCAGCGGCGTGATCAAATGGTTCGATGCCTCCAAGGGATACGGCTTCATCATCCCGGACAATGGCGCTGCCGACGTGCTGCTGCATGTCACGGTGCTCCGCCGCGACGGCTACCAGACCGCCTATGAAGGCGCGCGACTGGTGGTCGAATGCGTGCAGCGGGCGAAGGGCTATCAGGCCTTCCGCATCGTCTCGATGGACGAGTCGACCGCGATCCATCCGGCGCAGATGCTGCCGGCGCGCACCCATGTCAGCGTGACACCGACCAGCGGGCTGGAGCGGGCGCAGGTGAAATGGTTCAACCGGCTGCGCGGTTTCGGCTTCCTGTCGTGCGGTGAGGGCACCCCGGACATCTTCGTCCACATGGAGACGCTGCGCCGTTTCGGCATGACCGAGTTGCGTCCCGGCCAATATGTGCTGGTGCGCTTCGGGCCCGGTTCCAAGGGCATGATGGCGGCCGAAATCCAGCCGGAAACCGGCGCGCCCGGCCTGTCCTCGCACTGATCCTTTATTCGTGATGGCTTGCGCCGCTATCACGCGGCTGTGCGTATCGGTGGCTGGTATTTGTCACCGCCGTCAGGCTAGGGTCGCGCGCCCGGCGCCTGGTCCGGGTTTGCCTGGATAGCGTTCATGAGCCTGCTGCGTTCTTCCCGCCTTCGCGCCCCGCTATTGGCTGCCGCTGCCATGCTGGCCTGGCTCTTCGCCGCCGGCCTCTCGCAGGCCGCCGAGATCCAGCCGCTGGAGATCGTCACCAAGGCCGGCGTGAAGACGTTCACGGTCGAGATGGCCAAGACCGAGAAGGAACGCGAGACCGGGCTGATGTACCGCACGGAACTGGCCGACGGCCGCGGCATGCTGTTCGATTTCAGCCCGGAGCAGCAGGTCTCGATGTGGATGAAGAATACCATCCTGTCGCTCGACATGATCTTCATCGGCGCCAACGGACGCATCCTGCGCATCGCAGAGAATACCGAACCGCAATCGCTGAAGATCATCTCCTCCGGCGGCCCCGCCAAGGGCGTGCTGGAAGTGGTCGCCGGCACCGCCAGGAAGTACGGCATCGCCCCCGGCGATCAGGTTGTGCATCCCCTGTTCGGCAAAAAATGAGGGCAGGGCAGACGCGCCTTGCTGGTCCGCCCTTAAGCGTGTATCGACACCGAACGTCGGGGTATAGCGCAGCCTGGTAGCGCGGCAGTTTTGGGTACTGCAGGTCCAAGGTTCGAATCCTTGTGCCCCGACCAGTTACGTTAAAGACGAGCAATTTCAATCACTTAGGTGGTTTTAGGCCTCTTAAAAACGGCGCTACTCGTAACAGTTCGGCGTGTGCCACTTGCGGGTTGCGACTTAATCCAAACACAATTCAACGATAGAATTTTATCACACCACATTTTGACCTAGTTCTGGAAATCCCAGCGGGTCAGTCGGCGCTAAGCCATTAGGTGTCATCCCGACGGACCGAAGCGTGTCGCGTCAGCATCCGATCATTTCAATGCTGATGAAAAGACACCCGATCTATGTCCGCGACCCGGCAATCCCTCGCGTCACGATTCCAGAAATTTGTAGGCCTTGAAACCAAGGCTGGTCTCGCTTCGCCCGACGCGGCGTTGTTCGAGCTGTTCGGCGCGTTGCCATCGGCGTCTGGCATCCGCGTCACGCCCCTGACCGCCATGACCTGTGCGCCGGTCGCCTGCGCCGTGAACGCGATCTCACAGGCAATCGGTCAGCTTCCAATTCACGTCTACCAGCGCGGCGCTGATGGCTCGAAAGTGCGCGCGCCTGAGCATCCGGTGTCTCGCCTTTTGCACTCGGAGCCAAATCCATGGACTCCAGCTTCGAAATTCAAAGAGGAACTGGTCCGAGATGCCTTACTCTACCGTCACGGCGGCTTCGCTGAGATTGTCCGCGTTGATGGCGGAAAGCCCTTTGAGCTGATCCGCATCAATCCAGAGACCACGCCCGTCACTGTCGGCATGTCGCAGGACGGCCCGGTCTACAGCGTCCAAGAGAGCGGCAAAGCGCGGCCGATCGATCGCCAGAACATCCTGCACCTTCCGTCGCCGTCACTCTCCGGCATGGGCTTGGCGCACGACGCACGCGAAGCCATCGGCCTCTTGCTCGTTCTGGAGCGCCACGCCAATCAGCTGTTCGCTAACTCGGCACGCCCCAGCTCCATTCTGACCGTTAAGGGCACCGGCTCCGTTCCGCCGTCTGCCGATATGCTTGCCAAGATCAAAAACGCTTGGCTGGCGGCATTCGGGAACGGCAAGTCGGGCGGCGCCGCCGTACTTCCTTCAGAGGTTGATTGGAAGCCCGTCACGTTGTCGTCGGTAGATGCCGAATTTTTATCCACCTTCCGTTTTTACATTGAACAGGTTTCTCGCCACTTCCGCGTCCCACCGCACATTCTCTACGAGCTAGGCCGTGCGACGTGGGGAAACTCTGAGGAAATGAACCAGCAGTTCCTCGACGGCACGCTAATGCATTGGATTTCGGCGTTCGAAGGCGAGGTGCGCCTCAAGCTCTTCGACCGCGAGGAACGCGATACTTTCTACGCTGAGTTTCTGACCGATGGATTTGTCCGCGCTAATTACAGCGCGCGCATGGAAGGCCTTTCAAAAGGAATTGCGGCCCGTTTGATCAATCCGAACGAAGCCCGTGCAGTGCTCAACATGCCTCCATACGTCGGTGGCGATGAATTTTTCAATCCGCATGTACAGACTGCGGCAGTCGCGTCATGACAGACACGTCGCACTCCGCATACTTCGGCGATGCCGAATACACCTTCAAGTTCACGCCTGAATTACTGTTCGAACTGGAGCGCAAAACAGGCGCCGGGATCGGTCAGCTTTGCACGCGCGTCTTTGCGAACGCCTTCACTCATACTGACCTCTTAGAGACTATCCGCTTGTCGCTGGTCGGCGGCGGCGTCGCACCGAAACGCGCCGACGAAATGATTGCGACTTACGCCATCGGCCGGCCGCTCTTAGAAATTCAGCCGCTCGCCACCGCCATTCTTGAAGTTCTTTGGCTCGGCAAACCGAAGCATGAGGCCAAGCGTGGATAAGCTCGAAATCAAAGCGACGCTGTCGGTAGACGACGCCGGCACAATTACCGGTATAGCTTGGCCGTTCGGCTCGGCCGACAGCAGCGGCGACATCATCACCAAAGGCGCGTTTGCGTTTGCCGTCACCTCGATGCCGATGCTGTTCAATCACAGCCCGAACGATCTGGTCGGCACTTGGGATGAAGTAGCAGAGACCAGCGAAGGGCTGATCGCCAAAGGCAAGCTGCACATGGAGCAGCCCCGCGCCCGCGCGGTGCACGGCATGATCAAGGGCGGTCTCGTTAGTGGGCTGTCGATCGGCTTCAAGACAAAAACAGCGACCAAGCAAGGCCGCAACCGCATCATTTCCGCGCTCGACCTTTTCGAAATCAGCATCGTCCGCGACCCCATGCACAAGCGCGCTCGAATTTTGAGCGCGAAATCCGACATCACGGCAAATGCCGAGATCGCCGCCGTCATCATCCGCGCCTCGGCAACGCTTCGAAAGGACTACCTGTGAAAAATTCTGCTCTGGCTCTCGAGTTTAAGGACGACGATACCGACCCGGTAGCCGCCGTGACCGCTGCGCTCGCTGGCTTCAAGACCGAGCTTGACGGCCGGCTGTCGGCTATGGAAACCAAGGCGTTCGACCCGGCCGCATTTGCGAAGCTGGTCAGCCGCATCGATGGTGTGGAAGCCAAGGCGAACCGTCCCGGCGTCACCGGCGACAACGACAACGACGACGCCAAGCTTGAAACAATGGCGTTCGAAAGCTACATGCGTCGCGGCGACCGCGCCGACGAACTGACCCTCAAGACGTTGCGCGTCAGCAATGATCCGCAGGGCGGCTACTTCGCACCGCCGGAAATGTCGACCGAGTTTCTGAAGAACCTTGTTCTGCTCTCGCCGGTGCGCGGCATCGCCAGCGTGCGCACGACCGGCAGCCCGTCTGTCATCTATCCGGCTCGCACCGGTGGAACGAACGCCAAGTGGAAGGGCGAGCTCCAGGAGTCGGAAGCCTCCGAACCGTTGTTTGGTCAGGCGGAAATCGTCGTCCGCGAGGTCAACACCTTCACGGACATCAGCAACCAGCTACTTGCTGACGGCGGCGGCGCCCCGGAACGCGAGCTTCGTGAAGCCCTGTCGGAAGACTTCGGCGCGAAGGAAGGCACCGCGTTCGTCAATGGCGATGGTGTCATTGCTCCGCAGGGCTTCATGACCCATCCCGACATCGCATTCACCGCAAACGGCCACGCGACGAACCTGAGCGCCGATGCACTGATCACGCTCATGTACGCGATACCGGCTGTCTACCGCGCCAACGCTGTCTGGGCCATGAATGGCAACACGGTCGCGGTCATCCGCAAGATGAAGGACGGTCAGGGCAACTACCTCTGGCAGCCATCGTATCAGGCTGGTCAGCCGGAAACGATCCTCGGCAAGCCCGTGGTTGAACTGCCCGACATGCCCGATGTCGGCGCCGGCCTGATGCCGATCGCTTTTGGCGATTTCAATCTCGGCTATCGCATCATCGATCGGCTGGACCTCTCCATTCTGGTCAACCCGTACACCCGCGCGACCGAAGGCGTCACCCGGTTCCATGCGACCCGTCGCACCGGCGCTGGCGTCATTCGCCCGGCCACCCTCCGCAAACTCAAAATGGTCGCTTAAAGCACCAGTTAGGACGACCACTATGCGCGACAATCTCCACAACAACGCCTTCCGCGTTGCCATCTCCCCGCCGGCAGCCGCCGTCGCGGACAATACCGCCATCGTCGGCAACTGGATTGATCGGCTGGGCTTCGAAGCCCTGACGTTCGGCATCCTGACCGGGACGCTGGTAGACGTCGACGCCACCTTCGGCGTTCTGATCGAAGACGCCAACGCGACGGACCAGTCCGACGCGGCGGCGGTATCCGACATCGATCTGATCAGTCAGACCGATGGCGTTGCACCGGAAGTCGCTGCTGGCTTCTCGTTCGCCGCCGACGTTGCCACTCGCAAGATTGGCTACATCGGCGTGAAGCGCTTCGCCCGCATCACTGTGACGCCCGCCGGCAACACCGGCGCCGCCCCGATCGCTGCTGTGGCTGTTCTCAGCCACGCCAGCCAGCGCCCGGTAGTTTAAGCAAATGCAGCTCGCAACAAACGACGTAGAAATAACCGTAGGCAGGGAAACCCTATTTCTGCGTCCGACGTTGCGGGCTGCCTTCCGCTTGGAGCAAAAGTACGACGGCTTCGACAAGCTGATCCGTGCGCTCTTCACCGGCCGCCTGTCGGCCTACGGCGACGTGATCAAAGAAGGGACCGGCCAGCGCTCAGCACTGACCGACTACCTCGACAACGCGGGCGACACCCCTCTGGCCGTCAGCCTCGATTTACTGGTCGGGCCGATGTGCGATTTCATCGTCAGCCTGACGGGTGACGCTGAAGCCGCTGTAGAGGCCAGCAAGGGCTCGCCGATCTCATTCAAGGAATATCACACCCGGCTGTTCCGCATTGCCACCGGCTGGCTCGGCTGGTCACCTGACGAGGCATGGAACGCCACACCGGCCGAAATCCTCGAAGCCTATCAAGGGCGCACCGAAATGCTCGCTGCTGTTTTCGGCGGCAAGCAGGAAGGCGGCGACAAGACGCTCGACGCGACAAAGGGTGAAGTAAGCGGCGCTGTCCGCGCCGAACTCAATGCTCTTGGCGACCTGACAAACACGACTATGGCTGAGGTGCGAGGCTGATGCCCATTCGTGCGCCTCGCATCTGTAGCTGTGGCAACCGCATCGCCGGCAATGCCGTGTGCATCTGTCGCCAACGCGCCAAGGCTGAGGCTGACAAGCGGAGGCCATCAGCAGCAGCACGCGGCTACGACGGCAAGTGGCAGCGCGAAAGCAAAGCATACCTCGCACGGCCTGAGAACGCTCATTGCTCGTGCGGCTGTGGTCGCCTCGCGAACATGGTCGACCACATTATTCCCCATCGCGGCGACATGAAGCTGTTCTGGTCGCGCTCCAATTGGCAGCCGATGGCAGCATCGCCTTGCCACAATAGCCGCAAGCAATCTCTCGAACGTCAAAACTCCAACCATTAGGATTATGAAATGGCAGCTATTCGCCTTCTCAAACACAAAGGCCACACCGATACGATCGCAGGTTGGGCCCGGCGGCTCGGCATGAACCCGGATACGCTACATCGTCGTCTCTTCAACGGTTGGACTATCGAGCGCGCCCTGTCGGCTCCAGTTCGTCCCCGTAGAGAACTTGGACGTGTGAAGGCGAAGCGCGGTCAGGTGATTTCGCCAGGCTCAATGATCGCAACCATGAAGCGTAACAGCCTCGCGGAGCAACGCGAGCTAACTCGTCTTCTTCGACAATTTAGCCGCGACTTCGCAATAATAATGCAGCGTTCGATGGGGCGGGGGGTGGTCGGCAACCTGCCGGCCGATGCCTCGGACCGGTCCCTCTCCTCGACGCAAGAGCGGACCTAATTGGAGTTTTTCTGAAATGACGATCTCGCTCGCCGACCTCAAGGCCCATCTCAATATCGCCTCTGACGACGATGACGACTTGCTCGAAAGCAAGCTCACGGCAGCCTCGGAATGGATCGCGCGTTACACCGGCGTGCCAGTGGACGCGCCCGACACGCCGGCACCGTTTGACGAAGCAACCCGGCAGCTCGCGGCCCATTTGTTCGAGAACCGTGAGGCTACGCTTGTCGGCGTGACGGCTCAGGCGTTGCCGTTCGGTTTCCTCGACCTGCTTAATCCATACCGGGAATGGGCATTTTAATGGCTTATGAGCCGTCTTTGGCCATTCAACAGGCCGTTGGTGCACGTCTTGCGGCGTCCGCTGCCGTGACCGCACTGGTCTCAGCAGACGGCATCTTTGACCGCAGCGGGCGCCCTGAGCTGGACCGTTGCATCATCATCGGTGAAGGGCAGTCGGTCTATGACGACTTCTACGGAACCGCCTATGCGACGTTGCATGTCTGGGTGAAGGAAGCCGGCCTCGCGACCTCGAAAGAGATTGCCGGCGCCTGCCGCGACGCCCTGAAGGATCGCCCGTGGTCTCTCGCGGGATTCACAAGCCATGATCTCCGGGTGACGAACACCCACTTCATGCGCGATCCCCAGGGCGAATACTCTCATGGCGTCGTCACCGTCCGCGCCATAGTGCAGGAGCGCGCGTAATGAGGGCGGGCGACCTAACTGAGACCATCACGATTGAACGCGCCGGCACCGCTCTGGACGCGAACCGTGCGCCCGTTGAGACATGGGCGCCGCTGGCGACTGTCCGCGCCGGCATCGTCACAGCCTCGACGGAAGAGTTTATGCGTGGACGCGGCGCGTCGTCTGAGACCTCAATCGTTTTCCGTCTTCGATTTATGGAGGATCTATGCCTCGCTGACCGAGTGATTTACTACGGCGACGCGTACAATATTAAAGACTTGCGCGAGCTAGGCCGCGCCCGTGGCCTCGATATCCGCGTCGAGCGAGCCGGCCCATGAGGGGCGTGAAGCCCGCTATCGTTGTTGCGGGAACCATCTACAGGACCCCTTCGGCTCCGGCTTGGCTGTCCCGGCTTGGTAAAGCCGAATGGAAGAAAGTTGCGACCATTCTGGTTGAGCGCCGGCACCTTACCGACGCTGACCTTGGCACGCTCGCGGCTTATGCCGACGCCGTTGCTCAGCTCGCGGAATCTACCCAGATTGTGAACCGGGAGGGCATGGTCATCGAGACCAAGGCCGGCCTGCGAAAGCACCCCGCCATTTCAATTCAGATGAACGCCCGGAACCAGATTCGTCAGCTCGCCGTTGAGCTGGGTTTGACGCCGGTGTCGCGCTCGCGCCCCTCCATTAGGGAGGACGGCAATGCTGACGACGACTTATCCCCATTGGCTCTATGATGGTTCGGCCATCGATGATCCGCTCGGCTTTGGCGAGCGCGCGGTCGAGTTCTTCCGCCGTCTCAAACACCCCAAAAGCCGGCTGCCGAACAAGTCATTCCAACTCGACCCGTGGCAGGAGCGCATCGTTCGGCGCATCTACGGCCCGCGCAAGCTCGACGGCTCCCGTATCGTCAGCACGGTCGTCATGCTCCTGCCTCGCGGCAATCGCAAAACGTCCTTCGCGGCCGCGCTCGCGTTGCTGCACACCATTGGACCTGAAAAAGTGGTGAACGGCGAAGCCATCTTCGCAGCAAGCGATCGGCAGCAAGCCGGCATTGGCTTCAAAGAAGCGCTCGGCATTGTACAGGCCGAACCCAAAGTGCTGTCTAAGCTAAAGGTCTATGACGCGCACAACTCGGCAAAGAAGATCGTATATCCGCGCGGCGCGACGCTGGAAGTCATCGCGTCGGAGGCGGGCGGACAGCACGGTCGCACGCCGGCATTCGTCCTGGCTGATGAGCTTCATGTTTGGCCGAACAAATATCTATGGGAAGCCCTGACAACGGGCCTCGACAAACTCGACGACCCGCTGCTGATCGTCGCCACGACCGCCGGTCGCGGGCAAGAAAACATTGCATGGGAGATTGTCGAGAACGCCCGCAAGGTCGCGCGCGGCGAGATCGACGACCCTTCTATCCTGCCGGTCTTGTTCGAAGCGGACCCGAAGTGTGACTACGCCGACGAAAATGTTTGGCGTAGCGTCAACCCCGGCAGCGCGCACGGCTACCCCAGCATTGAAGGTTTCCGGCGCCACGTTCGCCGCGCGAAGAACAGCCCCAGCGAGCGCGACAGCCTTCGACAATTGAAGCTCAATATCTGGTTGGAAAACAGCACCAGCCCGTTTGTCGATATGGCGATCTATGACGAAGGCAGCGCGCCGGTCGATCCAGAAGTCTGGCGCGGCCAGCCGTGCTGGATTGGCGTTGACGTGTCGAAAACGACCGATTTGACGGCTGTCGTCGCCTGTTTCAGGCAAGATGACGGTTTCGTTGTGCTTCCGCAGTTCTTTTGCCCGGAGGACAATATCCTCGCTCGCTCTGAGCGCGACGGCGTCAACTATGTCGAGTGGGGCAAAGAAAAGCTGATCACGCCGACGCCCGGCAATGTCATCGATTACGTCATGGTCGCCGACGCCATCATTGCGCTGTGCGAACGCTATGAGGTTCGTGAAATCGGCATCGACGTCACATATGCGCAGGCCATCATCGCCATCCTAACCGAACGCGGCCTGCCGGTTGTTATCCTACAGCAGGGCTGGAAAACTCAGTCGCCGGCCTTGAGCGAGCTTGAGCGCGCCATCATCGGCCGCAAGTTCCACCATGGCGGTCACAAGGTGCTGCGCTGGAATTTTTCGAACGTCGTCATCTATACCGACAGCAACGAGAACCGCACCATTCACAAGGGCAAATCGACCGATCGCGTTGATGGTGCGTCGGCGACATGGATGGCCGTTAGCCGCGCCGCTGCCGGCAACAGCAATCTCTCGTTTTTGAATGATCCGAACGTCACGCCGGAAGACATGGTGCTGCCATGACCGCTGACGAACTCCAGACCTATCTCGCAAGCATTCCCGACAAGGTGCTGAGCGAAGTTGCCGACGTGCTGCAACAGCAAGCGAAACGGTTGTCGGATGCTCAGCGCGCCGCATTGCAGGGGCAGGAAGCGACGCCCGCCGAAACCGGACATCTTGAACAGAGCTGCCGCGTCGAAACGGGAGAAGATCCGCTCGACGTGCATGTCATCGCAGGCGGCGATCTGACCGAAACCGAAGTTCGGACCGGCAGCGGCGAGCCCTATGACTATGCGCTCGGCTTCGAGTTCGGAAACAGCCGGCAAGCCGCGCGACCTTTTTTCTATTCGACTTACAGAGCAATGAAATCAGAAATAGACACCGCGATCGCGGAAGCAACCCAGAAAGCCCTAGATGACTGACACCAACACCACGCCTAAGCCTATGATCTGGGCCGGCGGCGAGCACGCCTTTTCCCTCAATCACCCTTGGGTGCGGAACTCGCTAAATCTGCGGGGCTTGGCTGGAGACTACGGCAGCACACCGGCGGCGTGCTTCAAGCGCTTCGAGCAGGGCATCTTCAGTTCGGCAGACGTGGAGCGCGTCATCTTGCTCGGCTTGATCGGCTCTGGCCTCTCTTCCAACGAGGCCGAAGCGCTGGTCGATAAGTTCGTCCGCACCCGGCCGGTATTGGATAACAGCGCGACCGCATTTTCGGTGCTGGCGACGCTGTTCACCGATGCCGCAAGTCTAGGGGAGGCCGCGTAATGGCTAAGCGTCCTTCGCTCGATATCGCGCTCGGCTCGCCGGACATTGAAGCCTTCAAGTCCAAAATGTCGGAAGCATCAAACCACGTCGGCACGGTCGCCCGCCAAATGGCAAAGCGGTTCCTCGACATGAACGACGACCTCAAAGCCGGCTTGCTGGCATCCGCGTCGACTATGGCGCTCGGCATGGTTGGCAGGATTGCGCTTGTGGTCGGCAGCTTCAAGCTGATGTCCGATGCGATCGGCGCCACGCGCGAACAGCTTAAGGAGATGGTCGCTATCGCGGACAAGTCGCAAAATCTTGGCCTGTCACCGGCGTTTTTCCAGTCTTGGATGACGGAATCGCAAAAGCTCAAATTAGAGGTCGGCGACCTTGAAGGCGCGCTGTCGAATGCTTTCAACGCAACGAAAGAAAAGTCGCCGGTCGACGTGGCGAAATGGGAGACCGGGAAGGAAGAGATCAACGGCGTCGAGAAAGCGCTGAGGGTCTATAACGCGACTGTCGCGAAAGCCGCTGGGGTTCAGCTCGACGGCCTTGTCATGTTCCGCGATGCCGATACGCAGGAAAAGAAGATCCTCGCGGTTCTCGCCGCGATGGTCCAACTGGAAAGCATCGGTCAAAAGGCGGCGGCGCTCGACCTTGGCGAGAAAATGTTCGGTTCGCAGTTTGTCGACCGCATCCGGCAGGGCAAGACATCGGCGGAAAGTATGCTTTCCAGTATGAACGCCGCTGCCGCTGCATCGGACTTCATCTTCTCGAACGATCTGGTCGTTCGAGCCAAGGCCGTAGACGAGCAGCTCCAGCTCGCCGAAGGCCGGCTAACCCGCTCGCTTAAGCCGACCTTCGAAGATTTGGCCGGCACCATCCTGACGATCAAGGGCTACTGGTCGGACATTGTCGACTTGATCGGCAAGGCTGTCGAGGTCACGAATAGGCTCGGCATCACCAGCGAGACGGCACGTAAGAAAGATGAACTCGCGGCGGTCAACACTGCGATCAAGAATGGCACTGGCATATGGGGCGTTCCGCAGGTGCCGGAAGCCGTGACCGGCGCGCTCGGCATGATCTCCCCGCAGGAACGGCTTAGGCAGCGCCGCGACCGGCTGCAAGGCGAGATCGAAAGCGCTGAGCGGCAGCCCAACACATTCCCCGAACTGCCGAAGGCGTCACGCGGCACCGGCGCCGCACCGACGTTGAAGCCTACCGGTGACACCGGGCCGGACAAGCTCGAAACCGCGACAGACGGCATCGCGAAGCGGACGGCAGCCCTCCAGGCCGAAGCCGCCGCGATCGATCTCGGCACGGAAGCGCGGGAACGTGCAAAGGTCACGGCTCAGCTCGAAACGATCGCCAAGCAGGCGAACGCCGCTGCCGGCAAGGGCGAGAACCTTGTCACCGACGAACAGCGCCAAAAGATTGACGAGGTGGCGGCGGCTTATTCGAATGCCGCTCAGGCGATGTCTAAGGCGAAGGTCGCGAGCAGCATCAAGTTCGACGGACAGACCGCCATGCTCGATCCGTCTGACGTGGCGATCGCCCATCAACTCCGCGACATCTACCCGAACGTTGCCGCGGCGCTCGGCAGCGTCGAGGCGGCAGCCATGCGTGCGAACGAAGCCATGAAAGGCATCGCCGGCACTATGTCGTCCACCATGACGGCCGGGCTGACCGACATCCTCGACGGCACAAAGTCCGTCAGCGCTGGCTTCGCCGACATGGGGAAGGTGATCCTCCGCGCGCTGGAGGAGGCGATGATCAAGGCGCTGATCGTCGGGCCAATCATGCGCTCGCTTGGCGGCGGCTTCGGCTTCTCCACCGGCGGACTTGTCGGCGACTTTATCGGTCCCGTTCTCGGCCATGCTGCCGGCGGCATGATCAGCGGCCCCGGCACCGGCACTAGCGACACCATTCCAGCGCGCCTTTCGGCCGGCGAGTTTGTCGTAAAGGCGTCGGAAACCGCAAAGCACCGTGCGCTGCTCGAAGCGATCAACGGGGGCCGTATCCCCAAGTTTGCAGACGGCGGCGTTGTAGCCGCTCCTGAGGCCGGCTCAGCGCCTATCGTGGGCGGTCAGACGACAATCGCGCCGACGATCAACGTCACCGTAGCAGGGTCGGCCGGCGCATCACCGAAAGATCATGCCGCGATGGGTGCCGCGATCGCAAAATCAGCCGAACAAAGTATGCGAGCGATGATCATATCTGAGCTACGGACCCAAATTCGACCCGGCGGGATACTGCGATAAGGCACACCGGGACAATATAGCGAGCAGCGCGTCAGCGTTGATAAGGTTTCTTAGGCGACGTCGATAATAAAATCGACCGGTCTTGCGCTCGATAATTTACAATGAGCTTGAAACAAAAAAGGCCAGCGCCCGACGCGCTGACCTCTTATTCAAAGGAGCCTACCGCATGTCCGTGCGTTCGACCCGCCACGATTCTAGTGCCAAACATTCTCAAGTTCAAGCAGGACGTGTCGTTCGGCCCGTTCGCCGAACCTACCCAGAAATTGTCAATTCAGTAAAATCTAGGCGTACCGTTTCGCTGTTCTGTGACGCTCACTTCATGCAGCAACTGCAGGCACATTCTGCATCAAGCGCAAGTGCCAAACCGGTAGGGACTTCAGTTAGTATATCCCACCCCCTTTCTACTGATCTCTCCACACCCTCTTTAAGCCTAACCCACCCCGTGGACGCCTCAGTGTTCAAGCGTCGTTCTAAGCAGGCTCCATGGTGGAAATCTCTTAATGGTGGCGAACCTCTCTCCAAGCCGGCACGCCAGTACAAAAAGCCGGCGGCGTGGCGTGACATCACCGACACCCTTCATGTCCACTATCTCCACCTGGCCCTTACCACGATGGGTCCGGTCTATTCCTTCAGCTTGAATCTGAGGAGCGACATAGAAGTCCGTGCGCTCGCTCAGCCCGCTTCCCTTGATTGGCTACGTCGGCGACTGGTAAGGCGCCTGACGACTCTCCTAGGGCGTCCTGTGGCCCTCTACGTGGTGGCCGAGGAAGAGGGGCACCGGCGCCGGCTTCACCTCCATGGTGAAATGCAGGTCAACGCTGACGAAGTCGTTACGGCAAGAGATGCCCTTCGGCTCGCGGGCGGCGAATGGGATCAAGCACGCCAGCACCAGTCCCACACTCAATGCGATCCTGATTCCGGCTGGGCTGGTTACGTCGCAAAAGAGTTTTGGCGCTTCGGCCCGATTGTTCGGCCTTGGCTGACGGCGCTAAATTCCAGCTACCGAGTCCGGTTCAATGGCGGGCAGGTGTCGCGAACGATGTTGCTTGGAGGACTTGCCGGCAAAATCTACCGAGAGCACCGAGCGCTAATTACCGAAGCGATCTAGTCCTTTCGGTACGCTCGCGGAAAGTCATGGCGTCTTCGTGCCAGACCTCGTCTCTATGATAATAATAATAGATGACGTTAGCTAAAACGGGAGGTCATCGTCCACATTTGTAACTACTTCTATGTTTCGGCCGTTCACTTTAATCGACTTTCCGGTTGCTTTTTCGAGGAATTTTTCTAGGCGACGGTTTTGGTTCGTGAGGTAAATGCTGTTGTGCAATTGATCGTTATTTTTGAACCCGGCTTGTATAGAAGCGAATTGCGCATCGTCTAAAAAGTCAACGAAAGACTGCAAGGTGTTAAATCGATCTCGGGCTGCGTCCCAATGCGGGGCCGCTAGAAACGCTGAAAGCAGCATTTCGTGAAATCTGGTTTTTTGGCCAAGGTTATTGGCTATAATGTCGATAATTCTTCGAGCTGTCTCGCTCGGCTGATTTGCTCTCCCCTTCATTGCTTGTTTATCTGCAATAAATCCAATCGGGTCTTTACTATCCACTTTTACGGTAATTATAGGGATACCCTTGCCCAGGGCATATCCAACCTCTTGATTTGTCCAGGCGCTGGCGTGGAAATCGTCGGTGAGGAACACCAACATTAGCTCCATCGTTGCAAGGCCCTTTTCGATTTCCCGTTGCCATGTAGACATAGGTTGGATGGTGTCATGGGCAACGAAGGCGCTCACACCGTACTGTTCCAGACAATCAGCAAGCGCCCGGGCATCGATTTTTTTTGTATCCCTGTGACTCACAAAAAGGCGAACGAAGCCCTTTTTCCAGAAAGCCACGGTGTCAGGGTTTACTGCCACGACGCTGGCCAGATTAGTTGCTCGCTGAAAGTCAGGATCGGCTTCGTCCGCCAATTCGATTATTACCGCTTCGACATATTCATTTTCTATCGCAGCCGAGCAGACGTTTAAGTCCTCCTTCAGGCGATTTGCGATGTTATTCTGTTCGGCGAATGGGATCCTGCTTAAGACGCTCTCCGGCAGAAAAAGCAGAACGGCGTGACCGTATGTGCCGCCGTTCCAGCCGTCTGCGGTGATCTCTTCGTTTATCGCGATCTTTGCAGACTGTATCAATTCGTGGTCTAGAACGCGACCGGCACGCACATACTCCAAGTCCAGTCGGCGAAAGTAAGACGGCAGCTTCGAAGGCAGATAATGCTTGTTAGACACGGCGTGATTCTTTTCCTGAGGTCATGGCCCTGCAAGCGACGTGCACCGCCTGACTGTGCACTATTTATGCACGGTTGTTTCCCCGGTGAGCTGCACGGTTAATGCACGGTCAGATGCATGGTCAGATGCATGGTTATTTTGCGGTATTATCGGGCGCTTAGTCCGACCGTGCAATGGGGATCAGACTTGTCGGACTGATCGGCATTGGTGAAACTCGGAAGCCATGCCTGCCGCACCTTTCATAAGGCGCGGGCTCCACAGTCACCGGTGAATGCCGAGCGAGGATCGATGACAGCAGAAAATAACATCTGATATCGAGTTGCCGCTCTAAATTGGTCCGTGCACTCAAAGTAAGTCAGTGTTGACTTATTGTCGTTTGAAAACAACCACTTGCCAACATTCATCGAAAGTGCGAATCGACTTGGGCGGGCTTTGCCGCTTAGGGATTTGGAATGACCACTGAAATCTATATCGGCACGGCTCGATTCCAACGCATCGCAGCAGCAATCGCAGCACTGGAGCCGTGCTGGTTTTCCGGCGTGGTGACGGCCGATCAAGTTAAGCTGGCGCTCGGCGAGCATGGTGACATCTGGCCGGATAGCATTCGGCGCGACGTGGATTGCGCGGTATGATCCGGCTTTCTGTGCTGAGCGTTACCGCTTGTCTTTTAGCCGGTTGTGCGGCCCCGCATCTTTCGGAATCACCCACGGACATGCGCGGCGTTGACCCGGTCAAATACGCTGCCGATCTCGCGGCTTGCCGCGCAGAGAAGGAAGCGTCTGGGCCGATCTGGTTCGGGGCACCGATCGCGCGCTGTATGCGAGCGCGTGGGTACACCGTCCACCAGAACCTAGCGTAACTAAGTACGATTGACTTGCAATATGATTACCCTCGCGCTTTAGATGCGCGGGGGACTTTTTATGAAATTGGATTCAATGCGGTTACGCGTAGCTTTCTTCGTCGCAGTGCCGCTAATGCTGGCTGGCTGTGGCGGCGGTCATGATCGCTATGCGGCGCCCGGCATCGACACGCGGAACCTGGATCAGGCGAAATACAACAACGACCTCGCGGACTGCACCCAGCTCAAGAAGGACCACGGCTTCGTCGGCGACGGCGGGATGATCGGCGATTGCCTGACGCAGCGCGGCTACAGGGTCACTGACCCCAAGGGCTAATTCGGGAATAATCAATACTGCGGCCGCCTGAGCAATTCGGGCAGCCGCGATATTGCCTTTGCTATCTTCCTTGCTTCCTCTCGCGACAAGTGATCGCCGGCGTATTGATAGCGTCGCGCGTGTAAGTCTTCCCGGTGAGGCACGGTCAGCAGGAACAGCCCGGAAGCGTCCCGCACCGTGAATCCTCCATCATCTTCGGCCATCGTCCACGGCGCTGGAAACCGGCGTAGGTTGTCCATCACGCCCTACGGGATGCAGGGGTGCCGTTGATTGCTTTGTTAGTGCCGGGGTATTTCCGGCGCTGTTCGCCGACCAGCGTGTCCCGCTCAGCCACCAGCCCGTCTACCTTCTCCTGCATCCGCGCGAGCAGGGTTTCCGCCGCGCCAATATCGATCCCGGCACGCTGTAGCCGGAGCATGTCCTTTCGCTGGCGCGTTATCTGCCGCCGCATGTGTTCAATTTCATTGCGGGTTGCGTCGAGTCCCATAGCCATCGTCCTGATTACGATTTATAAGAACGAAACAAGAACGCAGAGTCAAGCGGCGCGCGTAACGCCGCGGTGTTCATTTTCTTACGCGGGAAGTACCTGTCGGTCCCTTGCACCATTCGGTGTCTCACGCTCTAGTTGCGTGGGGAGATTCCAATGCAAACCAAGTATCAAATTTTCGTATCATCGACATTTCGCGATCTAATTGACGAGCGCCAAGATGCATTAAAATCGATACTCGATTTGGGTCACATTCCGGCTGGGATGGAAGGTTTCCCGGCTATTGATATGGAGCAGCTCAAATATATCAAGAAGGTTATCGATGAATGTGACTACTACGTTTTAATCATTGGCGCTCGCTACGGCTCGACTGGAGTCGACGGAATAAGCTTTACTGAAAAAGAATACGAGTATGCGGTTGAATCGGGCAAGGTGGTCCTAGCATTCGTGCATGAAGATACGTCAATTTTGCCGATGGCAAAGGTTGAGACTGATCCTGAGGCTGTCGCAAAACTTGCCGAATTTCGATCACGGGTGGTGACCGGCCGAATAGTCAGGGAATGGCAAAATCGAGAGAGCCTCAAATACGCGATCTTGACCTCCTTAGTTGCGGCAATCTCGGAGCAGCCTGCAGTAGGGTGGATTAGAGCAAGCGCCGCAGCGAGTGAAGACCTGCTGGCACAAATCAACGAGCTTCGACTCCGCAACGAAGAGCTTCTCAAGTTAACGTCTCGGCTGAAAAGCGAACTGAAGCCGCAGATTGGTAACATCGCCTCTCTCGATGCTCCATATCAAGTGCAGCATTATTATTTAGATAGAGGTGCGCATCGAAATGGTTATTCAACAATGACGTGGAGACAAATTTTTTCTGGAGTTGGTCCAGACATTGTCAAGCCAAGATCTCCGGCAGTCATTGCAATAAGCTTGTCAAAATTCATGGAGGAGAAACGGTTCTCCAGCAGGAAAGTATTTCTCCAAGCCGCGACGGTAAATCAGATCAAAATACAATTGTCCGCGCTTGGCTTGATACGTAATTTTCAGGGAAACAATACGGAAGGTGCAATCAGCGAATGGATTCAAATTACAGAACTCGGAAGTCGGATTCTGTATGAGACGATGGTTATCAAGGCGTCCGGCGCCAACGTTGTCGATGATGAATTAGCATCATCGGACTTGCCTGTTGCCGTTGTCGAAGAATGAAATGAGTTCGCCAAAACCGGATGGGAACAATGGAACGGTTAAGAAGCGAGATAGGCATCTACCATATTGTCGCCCCGCATCATTAGTTTTCCAAAGAAGGAAACGACACCGCCTCAATCATCTTGACGCGCTCGCTTAGGATGCCTTCAGGCAGGTTGCCATATCGCCCGGTCATCGTCTCTTTCGCATGGCCTAGTATAGGACCGCCAAACTGTTCGTCTAGATAGCCACAGCGGCGGAAAGCATCGGCCATGCCGTGCCGTAGGCTGTGCACGTTGACCGAGCTATCGACCTTAGCGCCGATTTTGCGAAAGTAGCGGTTCAAAAAGCGGGAAGGGGTTGCCGAGTAGAAGCCTCGAATATCGGGCTGCAGTTCTGGAAACAGCCTCGCGTGACCGAGCGCAACCATGGCGCTGTGATAGTCAATCAAGCCAAGCCTGATCAGCTCTCTATGGATCGGGACGACGCGCTGTGACCCGGCTGTTTTAGTCGACTTGGAGATTGAGCCTTCGCGCGTGATATGAAAAATCCAAACGCCGTGCAGTAGTCGAACATCGGCCGTCAGAAGCTGAGCGATCTCACCAAGCCGGGCGCCCGTGTAGAGGCAGATGTAGGGAATCCAATATCGCCAGTCTCGAACCGCAATCTCGCCATGCAAATGCTCGCTACCATCGCCGGCACAAGTCTTGAAAAGCGGCGAGTGGAATATCGTCTTAAGCTGGCTATCCGAGAATGAAGAACCTTTTCTCTCGTCGTCAACCGACAGGAACATGCCGCGCATGGCGTCCTGCTCAATGTACTCATGGTTGAGCAGCCATTCAGCAAACCCCGCGATTGCCGACAGGTATTTGTTGATCGTATTTTGGCTGATGGTCGGCCTTTTGTGTATCGCGTTCGCTTCAATGATTTTGACGAACGACAGTCCGTCGAATGCTTTTATCGACAGAGCCTTCACCGGCCAGAGCGCCAGCTTGTGTTTCCAGTTTCTGACTGCCTTTTTATTGATGGCGGATACGTGCGAGGTGGCGCCGACAAAGTCGACGAACAGTAGCAAAATTTTGCGGTTCTGCTCCCAAGTGTCGGTAGTGACGCTGCCGCGCTTTTCGGCAGCGAACCGGTCATGAAGCTCCAAGATGGTCTCGCCCGGTGCCGCGAACCTTTTGCCAATGGTTGCGTCGGGCGGGCTGACCAACGGATCGGAGGGCGTTCCGCCCCAATTGCCCGAATCACGCTCTGCCGCCCTCAGTAGGTATTCCAATTCGGCCCGTTGCAGCCGTTGGCAGAGATCGCGATAGGCGAGGGTGCCCTTGCCGATCAGGAGCCGGTCGCGGGCGATCACGTCGTCTGCCGCCCATTCCGTTAGAGCCGTTTCACCGGATGCCAGGTGGTTGCGCAGCACCTTTATCCGAATCGCCCGCGAATCAGTTGCCGTCTGAGCCTCAGTGCTCATGACCTGCAGCTCTAGGGTTGCATCCAACTGGACCAGCGGGTCATCGGACCAAGCCACGGCCCCAGCGGTAATCTGGGTCTGCAACGCAACCTTGGCGTCTTCTACCATTTGGCCGGTCGCGATACCGGCTCTCTCTTTCGAGTCGTAGGTCAGGTCGGCCTCGTAAAGGTTCCAAGCGGCCAATTGCAAATCCGCCGCCGTCGGCTCCCGTCGCCTTCGCAACTCCGCAAATTCAGCGCGCCATCGAATCAGAACAGGCAGGACTTTTTCACGGGCCAGCTTTGGGTCACTGGTGCCCAGCGACTTCCAATATTCCTTCTTCATGACCACGGATTGGAGATCCGGCGGGACGCCCAAGCGTGCGTAATAGCGGGCGCTGCCCGACCGGCGGGCGATATTTGATCCGAGTGACATGGGAATCCCAGTAACACCAATTCGTAACAGGTACTCGTAACAGTTCTAAGAGCTAAGCCTATGTGGAGCAAGGGCTTATTGATTTTATTGACTTAATGGATGGGTATATTCGCATCCTTGTGCCCCGACCATGCTTCCGGCGGCCACGCCGTTGCGCTATAGGCGGCATCGCTGGCCGCGACGTTTTCTCCCATGGCTTTTTGTGATCTCCGCCGGAACCCGTTTCTTTTGTCGCGGTTACTGCCGTCAAAGGAGACCCGCTATGGCCCACACCCTTTCCAACGACCAGATCGATCAACTGAAATCGCTGCACACCGCGTCCATCGACGCGCGAAACGGATATCAGGAGGCTCTTGAGGACGCCGAGGGCCGGGGGCTCACGACGCTGTTCCGTGACATGATCGCCGTTCACAATCGTCATGCCGATGAACTGGGAGCCGCGCTGACGGACGCCGGCGAGAAACCCGATGAGGGCGGTTCGTTCATGAGCACGGTGCACCGCACGATCATGTCGGTGCGCTCGCTGTTCGACGGTCTGGACGAGAGTGTGCTGCCCGGCCTGATCGACGGCGAGGAGCGCAATGTCGGCAAGTACGAGGATGCCAAGAAGCTTGGCTTTCCAGCGTCACTGTCAGGCCATCTGGCGAAGCAGCGCGCCGAGCTGGTCGACAAGATTGCTGCGATGAAGGCCTGGAAGGTTCAGGCGGGGGTCTGACCGATCCGCAGTAGTTAACGATTGGTTGTGAATGTCGATCTACCGTCCCGCGTTGACTGACATGCGGGATGGATCATGAAGCGGACCCTGGTTTTGATGAGCGCCTTGCTGGCCCCGGGCGGCATCGAGGCCGCACCCGGCCAGGTTACCTCGGGCGGCCCCTTGGCGCCGCTGGCCGCCAGCGCACCTGCCGAACAGCCGTCGGCTCCGAGCGCCGCGCCTGCTACCAAGGCTGCGACGGTGCCGTCTGCCAAGCCTGCAGCAACTTCCAAACCCGCCGCAGTGAAGCCGTCTGGTACTACGGCGGCCATCCAGGCCGTGGTGAACGCGCCGGTTCAGCCCGCGGTCGCGCCGCTCGAACAACCGCCCGCGGCGCCCTCGGCTGCGGCCCCCGCAACAACACCGGCCAAGCCTGCCGACAAGGCGGCATCGAACGCCCCGGTCGCCACGCCGGAAAGCCGCTCGGCGGCCTTGCTCGCGCAATCCTCCGAGCCCACCTTCGATGCCGGATCCGCGCAGCGGATCGGCGAGGCGATCGACGCCTATTCCACGATCGCCAAACTCGGCGGCTGGCCGCAGATTCCGGCCGAGGCGAAATTCGCGCTGGGCAGCGCCGGCGCGCATGACGAGATGCTGCGGCTGCGTCTGGTGATGACCGGCGATCTGGCGCCGTCGGAAGCCAAGGGACCCTACAACGCCGGACTGGCTGCCGGCGTGAAGCGTTTCCAGGCGCGACACGGCCTCGCCACCACCGGGACGATCGGCCCGCGGACGCTGACCGCGCTCAACGTGCCGGTCGAGAAGCGGATCCAGCAGCTCGAGGCCTCGTTGCAACGCATCGCCGCGATCGGCTTCCGCTTCGGCCAGCGCTACGTCGTCGTCAATCTGCCCGCGGCCTTTGCCGAGGCGGTCGAGAATGACAAGGTGGTGCGACGCTACCGCGTCATCCTCGGCAAGGCCGACAAGCCGTCGCCGACGGTCACCGCCGAGATCAACAACGTCAATTTGAACCCGACCTGGACCGTGCCGGCCTCGATCACCAAGAACGAGATCGCCGCGCATATGCGCAAGGATCCGACCTATCTCAGCCGGTTGCACATGCAGGTGCTGGACTTCAAGGAGAACGTGCTCGATCCCGCCAGCATCGACTGGGCGGCGGAGAAGCTGCCGAACATCTTCGTGCGCCAGGAGCCCGGCTCCTGGAACGCGCTCGGGCAGTTGAAGATCGACATGCCGAACGCCTATGCGGTCTACATGCACGATACCAACCAGAAGAATTTGTTCAGCGAGGACGTCCGGTTCGAATCGCACGGCTGCGTGCGCGTCGACAATGTCCGCGATCTCGCGGCCTGGCTGCTGCAGGAGACGCCGAACTGGGAGCGCCCGCAGATCGACGCGGCGATCGCCACGGGCGTGAAGCAGAGCGTCAAGCTAGAAAAGAAGGTTCCGGTCGCCTGGATCTATCTCACCGCTTGGATGACGCGCGACCAGATCGTGCAATTCCGCGGTGACGTCTACGACCAGGATGCCCAGCTCGTCGAAGCGACGGCGGAAGAGAAGGCGTTCTTCGACCAGGCGGCAAAGAGCCGGACGAACTGAGGGGCGAGTGCCGCAGAGTCTTTCGTCGTATCTGGCAAGTTGACCCGATCTCCCCATGGTTCGGCCATGAAGTCCGCTCACGACGGTGCTGCTGCGCGACGCAGCCGCTCGTACGCAACCATTCGGTCGACCGCGCGTTCAAGATGCCCAACGAGGAGTTTGAAATGAAGTTGAAATTGATGATCGCCGGTTTGGTTGCGCTCGGCGGCGTGGCGGTTTCCACCGGTTCTGCATCCGCCATGCCAAACGGCCTGGCCTTGCAGGGCGGCGCGAGCCAGTCCGGTCAGGTCGAGCAGGTTCGCCTGGTTTGCGATGAATACGGTCGCTGCTTCCGTCGCCCGAACTACGGCTACGGTCCGCGCTACGGCTATGGCCGTCCGGGTCCGCGCTACGGCTTTGGCGGCGGCTACGGCGGTCCGCGTCGTGGCGGCTGGGATCGCGGCTACGGCTACGGCGGCGGTCGCTGGTAAGCGCACCTGAGTTTCAGACGGCGGGGAGGGCGGTTGCCCTCCCTTTTTCTTGAGCAGGTCGCTGCGAGCGATGCTCAGCCTTGCTTTGGATCGGTTGTCGCCGACGCGCTGGTCGCCGACGTCGTGGTCGCTGGCGCCACGGCAGCGGCCGGCTTAGGCAGCGGCTTGTCCTGCTTCTTGGACCACGAGATGTAATAGGCCACCAGCGTCATCAGCGCGAGGCCGGCGGCGCTGACGAAGATCTGCGAGGCCAGCGAGCCCGAGCTCATCATCAGCAGGAAGTGGCCGACGAAGGACAGGAACACGCCGACGCAGAATACGGCGAGCGACTGCTGGCCGCATTTGATCAGCGGCTGGAACACGCGCCATTCCAGCCCGCGCCATTCCTTGGGCACGAAGCGCGTCACGAAGAACGCGATGATGACGAAGTGCAGCACGCGGTACGGTGCGAGATTGGTCTTGTCGTTCGGGTTGAAGGCATCGAACAGCCAGTCCGGCATCATGTGGCCGTAGTCCGGAAACCGGCCGGCCATCGTCATCACCAGCGAAAACAGCAGATAGGCGACGCCGAAATACAGCAGCACCTTCGACTTGATTACCGAGCGCGATTCGACGGCGCCGCCGAGCGCGAACCAGGCGCCGAACACGAACAGCAACTGCCAGGTATAGGGGTTGAAATACCACTCGCCGGACGGATAGGCGGACAGGTTCCAGCCGAACTGCCGCGCGGCAAAGTACAGCGCCAGCGACCCCAGCATGGTGAGGTCCGGCTTGCGCAGCATCAGCCACAGCACTGGGGGAAAGAAGCCCATCAATATGACGTAGAGCGGCAGCACGTCCAGATTGAGCGGCTTGAACTTGAGCAGCAGGCCCTGGCTGAGGGTCTGGATCGGATTGTCGACGAGGCCGGCGACGTTGAATTCGTTGATGATGTCGGGGTCATTGTAGCGCTGCGCGACATAGCCGATGGCGGCGATATAGATCACGAACAGGATGACGTGGGCGACGTAAAGCTGCCAGACCCGCTTGAACAGCCGGGTCGCGCCGACGATGAAGCCGCGCTCCAGCATCATCTTGGCGTAGACGAAGGAGGCGGTGTAGCCGGAAATGAACACGAACAGATCGGCCGCGTCCGAAAAGCCGTAATTCCGGGTGGTGACCCAGTTGACGACGTTGTCCGGGATGTGGTCGAGGAAAATCGCCCAGTTGGCGATGCCGCGGAACAGGTCCAGCCGGAGGTCGCGGCCCTTCGGGGGGAGTGTGGCGTTTATTTCCATGAGGGCCGTTCGTGCTGATCGGGACCGGGCAATATCGGGCAATACAGCGAACTAAGCAGCTTCTTGCCCCGATTGTCACGACGCCGTGGAAAGAATATACCAAATCACAGGATCCGCCCGATGGCGGAATCGCAGGCAATCCGCGACGAATCAGTATAGTGGCGGCGCCGATTCTACCAATTCGGCGCAATGTCGCATCTCAAGAGGCCGTCTGTTCATGACCGCACGCATCTTCAAGGCCGCCAAGAACGCCATGCAGGCCGGGCTTGCCAAGACCCGCGAATGGCAGCTCGATTACGAGCCGGAGCAGGCGCGGGTGATCGAGCCCTTGATGGGATGGACCTCCTCGGGCGACATGAAGCAGCAATTGTCGCTGCATTTCCACAGCAAGGAAGAGGCGATCGCCTATTGCGAACGCGAAGGCATCGCCTATCAGGTGATCGAGCCCAGGGTGCGCGCGCCCCGCACCATCGCCTATTCCGACAATTTCGCGTTCCGGCGGTCCGAGCCCTGGACGCACTGAGCCACCTGCCAGCGTAAAGCGGGGTTGCGCCCCTCTGGCGCGCAATGACACCATCACGACGGTCGATCAACGGCCGCGTGCCACAAGAAAATAATGCGGGAAACGGAAGACGATGTCGCTTCGCTCGACCATTGATCCCGGATCAATCGATTTCAGGCGCAACGTCGAGGCCATGCAGGCCCAGGTCGCCGAATTGCGTGACAAGCTCGGCGCGGTCGCCGGCGGCGGCGGCGAAGCTTCGACGGCCAAGCACCGGGCGCGCGGAAAAATGCTGGCGCGCGAGCGCGTCGATCTCTTGATCGATCCCGGTACCGCCTTCCTCGAATTGTCACCGCTGGCCGCCCACGGCCTCTATGGCGGCGACGTCCATTCCGCGAGCGTCGTCACCGGCGTCGGCCGGGTTTCGGGGCGCGAATGCATGATCGTGGCCAATGACGCCACCATCAAGGGCGGCACCTATTATCCGATGACCGTGAAGAAGCATTTACGCGCGCAGGATATCGCGATGCAGAACCGGCTGCCCTGCATCTACATGGTGGATTCCGGCGGCGCCTTTCTGCCGCAGCAGGACGAGATATTTCCCGACGAGCGCCACTTCGGCCGCATCTTCTACAATCAGGCGCAGATGTCGGCGGCCGGCATCGCCCAGATCGCCATCGTAATGGGCTCCTGCACCGCCGGCGGCGCCTACATGCCGGCGATGTCCGACGAGAGCATCATCGTGCGCAACCAGGGCACCATCTTCCTTGGCGGGCCGCCGCTGGTGAAGGCCGCGACTGGCGAGGTGGTCACCGCGGAAGAACTCGGCGGCGCCGACGTGCACTCGCGGCAGTCGGGGGTCACCGACCATTATGCGCAGAACGATGGCCACGCGATCGGCATTGCGCGAAGGATCGTGGCGACGCTGAAGCAGCCGGAGCGTGCCGCCTTGAACATGCAGCCGCCGCGCGATCCGCTGTATCCAGCGGACGAGCTCTACGGCGTGATCCCGGCGGACGCGCGAAAACCGTTCGACATGCATGACATCATCGCGCGGATCGTCGACGGCTCGGAGTTCGACGAGTTCAAGAAATTGTACGGCACGACGCTGATCACGGGCTTCGCGCATATCTGGGGTTTTCCGGTCGGCATCATCGCCAATAACGGCATCCTGTTCAGCGAGAGCTCGCTGAAGGGCGCGCACTTCATCGAGCTGTGCTGCCAGCGCAATATCCCGCTGGTGTTCCTGCAGAACATCACCGGCTTCATGGTCGGCAAGAAATACGAGGCCGGCGGCATCGCCCGCGACGGCGCCAAGCTGGTGACCGCGGTCGCCACCGCCAACGTGCCGAAATTTACCGTGGTCGTCGGCGGCTCCTACGGCGCCGGCAATTACGGCATGTGCGGTCGCGCCTACTCACCGCGCTTCCTGTGGATGTGGCCGAATGCCCGCATCTCGGTGATGGGCGGCGAGCAGGCCGCGATGGTGCTGAGTACGCTGCGCCGCGACAACATCGAGGCCAAGGGCGGCTCGTGGTCGGTCGAGGAAGAAGAAGCCTTCCGCAAGCCGACGCGCGACCAGTTTGAAAGTCAGGGCAGCCCGTATTACGCCACCGCGCGGCTGTGGGACGACGGCGTGATCGATCCCGTCGACACGCGACTGGTGCTGGGATTGGGCCTGTCGGCCTCGGCCAACGCGCCGATCGAGCCGACGCGCTTCGGCCTGTTCAGGATGTGATGATGGCCGCACCCGCGCTCTACCGGAAATTTCGCACATTGCTGATCGCCAACCGCGGCGAGATCGCCTGCCGCGTCATCCGCACCGCCCGCGCCATGGGGCTGCGCACCGTCGCGGTCTATTCGGAAGCCGACGCCGGCGCGTTGCACGTCACGGAAGCCGACGAGGCCGTGCTGATCGGGCCGGCGCGGGCCCGCGATTCCTATCTCAACATCGCCAACGTGCTTGAGGCTGCAAAAAAGACGGGAACGGAGGCAATCCATCCCGGCTACGGCTTTCTGTCGGAGAGCGCCGAATTCGCGCAGGCCTGCGCCGAGGCGGGCCTCGTCTTCGTCGGCCCGACCGCCGACATGATCGTCGCGATGGGCTCGAAATCGGGCTCCAAGCAATTGATGGAGAAGGCCGGCGTGCCGCTAGTGCCGGGCTTTCACGGCGAGGCGCAGGACGAGGCGACGCTGGCGGCGGAGGCCGCCAAGATCGGCTTCCCGGTGCTGGTGAAGGCCTCGGCCGGCGGCGGCGGGCGCGGCATGCGCGTGGTGCGTTCGGCCGGCGAACTCAGCGATGCCATCGTCAGTGCCAAGCGCGAGGCCAAGGCGGCATTCGGCGACGACCGCATGCTGATCGAGAAGTACGTCGACAATCCCCGCCACATCGAGGTGCAGGTCGTCGGGGACTCTCACGGTAATCTGGTCTCGCTGTTCGAGCGCGAATGCACGCTGCAGCGCCGCCACCAGAAGGTGATCGAGGAAGCGCCGTCGCCGACGCTCAACGCCGAGCAACGCGAAGCCGTCTGCGCTGCCGCGCGAAAGGCGGCGGGCGCGGTCAACTATGTCGGGGCCGGCACCATCGAGTTCGTCTCCGACGGCTGCGAGGTGTTTTTCATCGAGATGAACACGCGGCTGCAGGTCGAGCATCCTGTCACCGAACTGATCACGGGCATCGATCTGGTCGAATGGCAGTTGCGCGTCGCCTTTGGCGAGACGCTGCCGCTGACGCAGGATCAGATCACGCTGAATGGCCACGCCATCGAGGCGCGCGTCTATGCCGAGAACCCGCACAAGAATTTCATGCCGTCGGTCGGCCGCATCACCACCTGGCGCACGCCGGCCGAAAGCCATGGCCTGCGCATCGACGCCGGCTATCGTGAAGGCGACAGCGTGTCGCCGAACTACGACGCGATGCTCGCCAAGGTGATCGCCTTTGCGCCGACGCGTGAGGCGGCGATCGACCGGCTCAACCGCGGGCTGGAAGACACCGACATCCGCGGCATCGTCACCAACATTCCGTTTTTGTCCGCGCTGCTGACGCATCCGCACGTCCGCGCCAACACCATCGACACCGGCTTCATCGAACGCGAGCTGTCCGCGCTGACGCCCGCCGCCGCGGCGCCCGGCGATCTTGAACTATGCGCGGCCGTGGCAGCGATCCTCCGTGCGGAGCAGGCGCAGGTCACAGCGCCTTCGCCGTGGCAGACCGCCGGCTGGATGCCGGTCGGGCGCCGCCATCGCGTGTTCAAATTCCGCCACGGCGACAGCGTGCATCAGGTGACGCTGGCCTATGGCAGCGGGCCGGCGCAGCTCCTGATCGGCGATCGCGGCTTCGTATTTACGACGTCCGCCGGCGAGACCGGCCAGTTCGATCTCACCCGCGATGGCGCGCGGTCGCGCGTTCATGCGGTGATCGAGGGCCACGAACTCTATCTGCGCACCCGCCATGGCCGTTTCGACATGCATTGGGTCGATCCGTTCGGCGGCGACGACGAGGAGCATGTCGGTGACGACAGGATCGTGGCGCCGCTGCCCGGCACCGTGGTGGCATTGCTGGCGGAGGAGGGCGCGCATCTGGAGAAGGGCGCGGCGATCCTGACGCTGGAAGTCATGAAGATGGAGCAGACCTTGCGCGCGCCGTTCGCGGGCGTGCTGACCAGCCTGCGCTGCCGCGTCGGCGACATCGTCCAGGAAGGCGTCGAACTCGCCATCGTCGAACCCGCAGAAGACAAGACACCATGAGCGACGCTGTCCGCATTGTCGAAGTCGGTCCACGCGACGGGCTGCAGAACGAAAAGACACCGGTCTCGGTCGAGGACCGCATCGCTTTCGTGAAGGCGCTGGTCGGCGCCGGGCTGCATACGGTGGAGGTTGGCTCGTTCGTGTCGCCGAAGGCGATCCCGAAGATGCAGGGATCCGATCGGGTGTTTCTCGGCGTGAAGGATCTGCCCGGCGAATTCCACGTGCTGGTGCCGAACGAGAAGGGCTATGAGGCCGCCAAGGCCGTCGGGGCCGAAGTGGTCGCGGTGTTCGCCTCGGCCTCCGAAGGTTTTTCCCGCGCCAACATCAATTGCTCGGTGGCGGAATCCATCGAGCGCTTCCGGCCGGTGATCTCGCGCGCCCAGGCCGACGGCATCCGGGTCCGCGGCTACGTGTCCTGCGTGCTGGGCTGCCCCTATGACGGCGAGGTCGATCTGCAGTCGGTGGTCGATGTCACCACGACGCTGTGGGACCTCGGCTGCTACGAAGTATCATTGGGCGACACGATTGGCGTCGGCACGCCGAAAAAGGCCCGCGCGCTGCTGCGCGCCTGCGCCGAAGCGGTGCCGATGCACGGCCTCGCGATGCATTTCCACGACACCTACGGGCAGGCGCTGGCCAACATCTACGCGGGGCTGGAGGAGGGCTGTCGCGTCATCGATTCCGCCGCCGGCGGTCTCGGCGGTTGTCCCTATGCGCCGGGCGCGACCGGCAATGTCGGCACCGAGGACGTGGTCTACATGCTGGAAGGGATGGGGATCGCGACATCCGTCGACATGGAGAAGCTGTTGGCCGCGACCAACACGATCAGCGCGCTGATCGGCCGCGCGCCGGTCAGCCGCGTCGCCTCGGCGCTGAATGCACGCCGGAAGTAGGCCGTAGGGTGGGCAAAGGCGCGCTTGCGCCGTGCCCACCACCTTCGTGAGCTTCACAAGCGGTGGGCACGCCGCGTCGCGCTCCGCGCGCCGCGGCTTTGCCCACCCTTCCTATGGCTTACTTGCGCTTCTTGCGGGCGGCGTAGCGGGCGTCGCGGGCGGCCTTCTTTTCGGCTTCCAGCGCCAGTTCGGCGGCGGCGGCTTCTTCCTTCTCCCGCACCAGTCGGGCGGCTTGTTCGGCGGCTTGTTCGGCTTCGCGAATCTTCTGCGCGGCCTTCTCGGCGTCGCGGACCAGCTTGGCCTTGGCGCGCAAGGCTGCCTGGGCTTCGCGCTCGGCGGCGCGCGCCTTCACGGCCGGATCATCGGGACCTGGCTGCGACTTGAACTTGGTCAGAATGTTCTTCTTGGCTTCCATGGCCGCCTTCTGGCGATCTGCGAAGCTGGGTTCCTTGAATCCGCTCATGAACGAGGCCTTGTCGCTTTCTTCGTTTGGGGTGGGGCGGGCGCGGCAGCTCACAGGCGATCACCCGGCGCGGCCAAACTCTGCTGCGGTTTACAGCCCATGGCGTCACAACGCATCAACTATCTGCGATTTTCCGCAAGCTTGCCCGAAAAGCGCCGTGGCAATCGCCTGTCATCGGGCGAATGTGGAAGCAATTCCTTAACCTTTGACCGCGTGGTAAAATATGACCTCTGTTCGTTCTCCAGGAACAAACGAGCATTCGATGAACCGCATGACATGCTCGATCGTCTCATCAGGAACCTTTGGCCGGGCGCGATGTTTTTAGAGAAACCGGAGTTCCGCCATGCGTGCCGCCGCAGACCATGTTTTCCGCAGCTTCCGCCAACCACCATTTACGCAGGATGTGATGTCCGCCGCGGCGGGTGAGGACGCGACGCCAAACCATGCGGCGCGCCTTGCGGCCCAACTGCTGGAAAATTATTGCGACCATCTGGCCGAGCGAAGCCCGGAGACCGCGCACGCTCTGCGCTGATTCCCGGTGGGCCGCATGACGGGGCTTGCGCCGACGCGCGCGGTCGGGGCATGACTGTCCGCCGATCATCCTGTCCCGGAGACATCATGCGACATTTTAAGCGCGCGAGCGCCGCGGCAGCCATCGCCTTGACCGTGGCACTTGGCTCCCTTTCGATCGACAGCTCCCAATCCACCGCAATGGCGCAGGCCAAAGGAAAATCCATGACCACCGCATCAGGCCTCCAAATCGAAGACACCGTCGTCGGCACCGGCGCGACCCCGGCCAAGGGCCAGACCTGCGTGATGCACTACACCGGCTGGCTCTATGAGAACGGCGTCAAGGGCAAGAAATTCGACTCCTCGGTCGATCGCAACGAGCCGTTCGAATTTCCGATCGGCATGTCCCGCGTCATCAAGGGCTGGGACGAGGGCGTCTCCACCATGAAGGTCGGCGGCAAGCGCACGCTGATCATTCCGCCGGACATGGGCTATGGCGCGCGCGGCGCCGGCGGCGTGATCCCGCCGAATGCCACGCTGGTGTTTGACGTCGAGCTGCTCGGCGTCAAGTAAACGTCACCTCAGCGAGACCAACGAGCGCGCGGCCATCCGGCTGCGCGCTTTTTTTGCGTCGCATCACTGTGACGACAGAGCGCGATGAAGTTGCTGAGGGCTTATAGGCTTGAGATGAACCGCTTCTCTCACAGCCGTCATTGCGAGGAGCCCTTGCGACGAAGCAATCCAGCTCTTGCCGAGTTTGCGGCTTTCTGGATTGCCGTGTCGCTTCGCGCCTCGCAATGACGGGCTGATGGGCCGTTTCAATTCAAAATAATCAGAGCTTCTTGATCGCGCGCTTGGCGGCGGTCTCGGCGGCTTCCTCGGTGTCGCAATCGTCCTCGGTGACGAAGCCGAGCATCGTCTTGCCCTTGATCGTGTTGCTGGCGCTGACCTTGGGGCTGATCGATGCCCGCCACAGGCCGGGACGGCGCTGGAACGTCAGGATCGAAAACTGCGACAGGTCGGCCATGCGCGGGATCTCGGTGCGGAGGAGGGGCCGGCGGACCGGCCTGCGCGGTGTAGCGCGTCGCTGCCACGGCCGCAATCCGGGCCTGTCGCGGCAGTTAACGCAGGCTGGCGAACTGCGCCGGCGGCGCGGTGCGCAGTTCCAGCCCGCCGGATTGCTGCGCGGCGAGCAGGAACGCCGCCATCGCCAGCGGCAGCGCCAGGAATCTCGTGATGCAGTGAATTGACCGCATATCACGGCCTCCCGGGATGACTACTTGAGGTAGTATCATCCCGGTTTATGGTTAACCGGCCGTTACGAAGGCGCCGGGGTTAGTTGGTGGTGACGGTCTGGATCACGCTGGCGGTGGGCCGCGCATTGCTGCTGCGCACCGGGCCGGCCTTGCTCTGCATCAGCGTGGCGACCGCGGCGTCATATTGCGGCAGCGAGACGAAATTGTCCTTGGCCTTCATGTGCACGACCTTGTAGCCGCCGGCCTGCAACTGCCGCAGCAGCTCGGGCAGCGCCTGCGCGGTCGACTTCTGGAAGTCGTGCATAAGGATGATGCCCTTGCCGGTTTTCTTCAGCTTGGCCATCACGCCGGAGATCAGCACCTCCGGCTTGTGGATGCGGAAATCTTCCGAATCGACGTCGATCGAGAACGCCGCGACGTTGCGCTCGCCGAGATAGGTGGTCAGTTCCTTGGTCTGGCGCAGCTGCGGGAAGCGGAAGAACGGCGAGATCGGCTGGCCGGCCGCCAGCACGACGGCGCTGAAACCCTTTTCGATCTCGTCCTTGGCTTCCTGCACCGGCTTGATGGCGAGGTTGACGTGGCTCCAGGTATGCGCGCCGACCGTATGGCCGCGCGCCAGCACCTGCCGGAGGATTTCGGGATGCCAGGAGGCATGCTTGCCGACCGGGAAGAACACCGCCTTGAGGCACTGCGCGTCGAGCGCGGCCAGCACGGCCGGGGTGTTCACCGGCCACGGGCCGTCGTCGAAGGTCAGCACGACTTCGCTCGGCTGCAGGAAATCATAATCGCGGTATTGCGACAGGCCGAGGCCGGGGCCGCCGGTCGTATCGATCTGCACGGTGCGCGAGATGCCCATCGCGCCCGGAACGTTGCAGGATGCCTGCACCGGGGCCGGCGCTTCGCGCGACGGCGTGGTCGAGGCGGGCTGAACCGTGGGGGCGGGGGCCGAGGTCTTGTCGGCTTCCGCCTTCGGCCAGCGCGCGGAGATCGCGCCGGTGGTCAACTCGCCCTGATCGCCCTTGGCCGCCACATTGGCGACCGGCGCCGATGACGACATAAATTTGCTGGCGCCAAACCCGACCGCCGCCACCGCTAGAACGCCGCCCGCCGCCAGAACCGCTACCCTACGCATCACCAACTCCCGCTGCGGACATACTCACCGCCAAGATTACGTTCGGTGAAAATGGTTAAGCGGGGGTTGCGGGCGGCTGGGGCGGGGATGAAATGTCGCATCCCCGGCGGGACTTAGTAATAATTCGGGAAGAGTTGGTCGAGAAAGCTGCGCTGGTGCTCGACGTACACGCCGGGCTCGCCGGTGCGCAGATCCTGCACATAATGCGGCGGCGCGTTGACGTAATAGGTCGGCGGCACCTGGCGGATCGCATAGGCCGGATGGGTATGGACATGCGCGCGGTGACTGCGCGCGCGGTACGGCGCGTCGCGATAATCGGCGGCGGACGCCGCGGTCGAGCACAGCGCAGTGGCGATGATGAGAAGATGAACGGGGCGCACGGGATACTCCAACAGGTCGAGGGCCGGATCGCCGGAGGGTAGAGCGGTTTGGTTAAGGAACGCCGTAAGCGGCCGGTGCGGCCGGATCCGGGGGGCCGTCGCCGGCGTCGGCCGCCGAGTGGCGGCTCGGGCGTGGGGGGAGGCGGACGGCGCGGAGGTCCGCCCGCTCGAGCGCCCCTCGAGCAAGAGCCTGCAACCTGTGAAAAGCCGCTGTCCGGCCGGGCTCGGACGCTGATTTTTCCAGAAGGCGGTGCTAGAAGACCCCGACGGTCCCATAGCTCAACTGGATAGAGTAACGGATTTCTACTCCGTGGGTTGCAGGTTCGAATCCTGCTGGGATCGCCAGTCTTTTCAGAACCTAGCCCGGGCGCCTGTCGTCGCTCGCCGGGGTACGATCCGACTAGGCTTGCTTCAAAACGAAGCATTGCAGTGAGATCCGTATCCAGAGCAGACTGAAGACCGCATTTTGAGAGATGAACCGGCTATCCTGCCCCTCACCCACCGGGCGGAACGGCCTGCCTGACATAGACAGAGCGAGCTCAATTATGTTCGACGAAATCGGTTTTCCACGCGGCGCCGAGTCGGACGATGCCGGGCTGCCTGCGCTTTATCATTTTGTCTACTGCAGCCGTGCCGCCGACGGCGTCGATGACCTAGAGGTCGGACGTATTATCGAGCGGGCCCAACGCCACAACCGCGCGCACGGCATCACCGGAATGCTGGCTTTCGGCAGCGGCGTCTTTTTCCAATGGATCGAGGGGCCCGCCGCCGAGGTACAGAAGTTAATCGCAAGCCTGCATGGCGACTCGCGCCATTACGATATCGTCGCTCTGGACCAGAGTGAAGAGAAGCGCGAGCGTCTGTATCCGAACTGGGGGATGGAGAAGGTCGAAGCCGAGGATATCCGCGCGGTGCTGGAGGACGCGCTCGAAAGCGCCGAAGACGATAACAACGTCGCGACACTGAAGCGTATTCTCGATCAACTAGCCTCGGGGCCGTTTGATCCGCTTCCGTTCAGCACCCAACAGCCTGCTTGATATCGTTTAGGCTCGGCCTAAAAAGCCATCCCTATCGCGGCCCTTTGGCGCGGCTGCCTTGATGCTGAGGCGTCACATGGTTGAATATCTCAAACAGAGATCATGAGATCGACGGTGTGCAGTTGATACCGAGCGCCAAGATGCGGCGTGCCACCGCCCCTCAATACTCCACCATTTTCTTGTAGATCCAGCGGCGGCCGTCGTGGCGGCGCCAGACCTGGCCGCGCAGCAGCTGGCCGTCGATCGAGCGGCGGGGAAGCGTGACATGCCAGAGGTGCCAGATCGCCGCCCAGGTCGGGTGCGGCCGCAGTTTCAGGATCCGGTAATGCGCCTGCTGGCTCGTCATCATGTCTCGACCTTGCGGGATGAGGCGGCGCGCCGGCGCAATATGATCGCCGGGGTCTGCCGCCATTGGCCGGCTGAATGCCCGGCCGCCAAACCTACCGTGGCGTCGGCAGGGCGCAACGAAAGCCGGGTGTTAAACTAACCGGTCAACCTTACCGGGCCGCGGGGCGGCCGGCGGCGGACGGGCAGGCCGGCTGCCGCGAAATGGCCATTGGCTATCTGCGCGAATGCCTGCTACGGGTGTTCTGACATAACCAGGAGAGTTAACGTGACGACAGGCGTGGTAAAGTGGTTCAACGCAACCAAGGGCTTCGGATTCATTCAGCCGGACGACGGCAGCAAGGATGTCTTCGTGCACATCTCGGCTGTTGAGCGCGCAGGCCTCAGCTCGTTGAACGAAGGCGACAAGGTCTCCTTCGAAGAGCAGGAAAACCGTGGCAAGACCTCGGCCGAGAACCTTCGGGTCGGCTAAGGTTTCGACCTAGATGCGTTACCAAGCCCGCCTTAACCGGCGGGCTTTTTCGTTTACTCTGGGCTTTGCCGCTGTTTACCCGGCTTTTCGGCCCCCGGGGACCGGTTTCTGACGGGCCTCGATTCGCGCCTTTCCGGCTCGACGCCTCCGCCGAATCACCGGGCTTCCAACCTATCCCGCCGGCGCGCTGAAACTTCCGCCAGGATTTCGCCCGGACGCCGCGAACCTGTCGCGTGGCCATGCGACCAATGCACACATCAGCTTTGCGTTCGAAACCGGGGGACGCCATGATGCGCGAAAAGCCGGTCGCGGCTCTGGTCCGTTCGTCACAGCGATTCGCACCGAACGCCGTTCGTCTTCGTCCGTGCAGGGAGTTTTCGATGATTGCTCTGGTTCGCGCCGTCAGCCTTTGCGCGGCGCTGGTGTTCGGGATGGTGCAGGCGGTGGCCGCCGACAAGGCATTCCGGCGCGATGACCTGGCGGATTCCGCCATCAAGCTGGAGGCGCAGATCAAGAGCGAGGCCGGGCCGGTGTCGAAACCGGCGGCGACGCTGCGCAGCGATGCCGACGCCGCGTTCCGGCGCAACGATACCCGCGCCGGACTGACCACGCTCGGCCAGATCGTGGCAACCGCGCCGGAAGACAGCGCCAACTGGCTGCGGCTGGCCAAAACGATCTTCCAGATCCGCCCGGCGACCTCCACCGAAACGACCTTCCTGCTGGAGCGTGCCTCGACCGCGGCCTACATCGCCTATCAGCGCGCCGGCAATCCCGGCGAGGAGGCGGAGGCGCTGGCCGTGCTCGGCCGCGCGATGGCCGACCGCAAATTGTAGCGCCCGGCGCTCGATACGCTGCGGCTGTCGCTGGAGCTGCGCGAGGTCGCCGACATCCGCGGGCAATATGAGAAGCTGCGCGACGAGCGCGGCTTCAAGCTGCTGGATTACACCGTGGATTCGGATTCCGCCTCGCCGCGGGCCTGCTTCCAGTTCTCCGAAGACCTCGCCAAGCGCGTCGATTTCGCGCCGTTCCTTTCGCTGGCGGGCAGTGACCGGCCGGCGATCACCAGCGAGGACAAGCAGCTCTGCGTCGAAGGCCTCAAGCATGGCGAGCGTTACAACATCAATCTGCGCGCCGGCCTGCCGTCGACGGTGAAGGAGACGCTGCCGAAATCGGCCGAGTTCAACATCTATGTCCGCGACCGCAAACCCTTCGTGCGCTTCACCGGCCGCGCCTATGTGCTGCCGCGCACCGGCCAGAAGGGCATTCCGCTGGTCTCGGTCAACACCCAGGCGGTGACCGTCAACGTGTTCCGGATCGGCGACCGCAACCTCATCAACACCGTGATCGGGAGCGACTTCCAGACCGCGCTGAGCAGTTACCAGCTCGACAGCCTGGGCTCCGAGCGCGGCATCAAGGTGTGGAGCGGCGAACTGGCGACGGCGCTGACCCTGAATGCCGACGTCACCACGGCATTCCCGGTCGATCAGGCGATCGGCGAGCTGCAGCCCGGCGTCTATGTGATGACGGCGGCGGCGAAGGGGCCGGGCGCCGGCGGCAATGACGAAGACGGCTCGCTGGCGACGCAGTGGTTCATCGTCTCCGACATGGGCCTCACGGCGTTTTCCGGCAATGACGGCATCCATGTCTTCGTCAATTCGCTGGCCTCGACCGCGCCGGTCGGCCGCGCCGAGGTTCGCCTCGTCGCGCGCAACAACGAGATCCTGGCGACCAAGAAGACCGACGATTCCGGCCACGTCCTGTTCGAGGCAGGGTTGGCGAAGGGCGAGGGCGGGCTGTCGCCGGCGCTGCTCACCGTCACCAGCGAGAAGGCCGACTACGCCTTCCTCAGTCTCAAATCCAACGCCTTCGATCTCTCGGATCGCGGCGTCTCCGGCCGCGCGGTGCCGGCCGGGGCCGACGCCTTCGTCTATGCCGAGCGCGGCGTCTACCGCTCCGGCGAGACGGTGTATCTCACCGCGCTGCTGCGCGACGGGCAGGGCAATGCCGTGACCTCCGGCCCGCTGACCTTGGTGGTGGAGCGACCGGACGGCGTCGAGTTCCGCCGCGCCATATTGCCCGACCAGGGCGCCGGCGGCCGCAGCCTGACGCTGCCGCTGAATTCCGCGGTGCCGACCGGCACTTGGCGGGTCCGCGCCTTCACCGATCCGAAGGGGTCCACGGTCGGCGAGACCAGCTTCATGGTCGAGGATTACGTTGCCGACCGAATCGAATTCGATATTTCCAGCAAGGACAAGCAGATCTTTGCTGACAAACCGGTCGAGCTGAAGGTCGATGGCCGGTTCCTGTATGGCGCGCCGGCCTCGGGGCTGGCGCTGGAAGGCGACCTCTTGGTCGCGCCCGCCGCGGGCCGGCCGGGATTCGCCGGTTACCAGTTCGGCGTCTCCGACGACGAGACCGAGAGCAACGAGCGCACCCCGATCGAGGATCTGCCGGAATCCGACGCCAATGGCGTGGCGACGTTCCCGGTCAGCCTGCCGAAGCCGCCATCCTCGACCCGGCCGCAGGAAGCGCAGATATTCATCCGCATGACCGAGGCCGGCGGCCGCGCCGTCGAGCGCAAGCTGGTGCTGCCGGTCGCGCCCTCTGCTGCGATGATCGGCGTGAAACCGCTGTTCAAGGACAAGAACGTTGCCGAGGGCGACAAGGCCGGCTTCGACGTGGTGTTCGTTGCGCCCGACGGCACCGCCCTTGCGCGCCCCGGGCTGCGCTATGAGCTGCTCAAGATCGAGTCGCGCTACCAGTGGTATCGCCAGAATTCGACGTGGGACTACGAGCCGGTGAAATCCACCAGGCGCGTCGCCGATGGCGAGATCAACGTCGCCGCCGCCACGCCGGCCCGCATCGAGCTGCAGCCGCAGCCCGGCCGCTACCGGCTCGACGTCAAATCGGCCGAGGCGGACGGCCCGATCACCTCGGTGTCGTTCGACGTGGGCTGGTATTCCGACGGCAGCGCCGACACGCCGGATTTGCTGGAGACCTCGATCGACAAGCCTGAATATGTGTCCGGCGACACCATGACGGTGTCGGTCAACGCCCGGACCGCGGGACGCCTCACCATCCATGTGCTCGGCGACCGGCTGCTGACGACGCAGAGCGTCGAGGTTAAGGAAGGCCCGGCGCAGATCAAGCTGCCGGTCGGCCGCGACTGGGGCACCGGCGCCTATGTGGTGGCGACCTTGCGCCGGCCGCTCGACGCTGCCGCCTTGCGGATGCCGGGGCGGGCTATTGGCCTGAAGTGGTTCGGGATCGACAAGAAGGCGCGCACGCTGGACGTCGTGTTGTCGCCACCGGCGCTGGTGCGGCCGAGCACGACGCTCAAGCTGCCGGTCAAGCTCGGCGGGCTGGCGCCCGGCGAGGACGCCAAGATCGTGGTCGCAGCGGTCGACGTCGGGATTTTGAATCTCACCAACTACAAGCCGCCGGCGCCGGACGATTACTATCTCGGCCAGCGCCGCATGACCTCGGAGATCCGCGACATCTACGGGCAATTGATCGACGGCATGCAGGGCACCCGCGGCCAGCTCCGCACCGGCGGCGATTCCGCGGGCGCCGAGCTGCAGGGCTCGCCGCCGACGCAGAAGCCGCTGGCGCTGTATTCGGGCATCGTCACGGTGGCCGCCGACGGCACCGCGCAGATCGAATTCGAGATCCCGGAATTCGCCGGCACCGCGCGCGTGATGGCGGTGGCCTGGACCGCGACCAAGCTCGGCCGCGTCACCACCGACGTGACCGTGCGCGACCCCGTCGTGCTGACGGCGACGTTGCCGCGCTTCCTGCTGAGTGGCGACAAGGGCACGATGTCGTTCGACCTCGACAATGTCGAAGGGGCCGCGGGCGATTACACGATCTCGGTGAAAACCTCCGGCCCGGTGAAGGTCACCGGCAACCCCGCCACCACCGTCCGGCTCGCCGCCAAGCAGCGCTCGTCGATGGCGCTGGCGATCGATGCGTCGGGAGCAGGGACCGCGCAGCTCGACGTCGATATCAAGGGGCCCGGCGGCCTGACGCTGGCCCGGCACTATGCGCTCGACGTCAAGGCGGCGACACAGATCCTGGCACGGCGCTCGATCCGCACGCTGGCCAAGGGCGAGAGCCTGACGCTGACCTCGGATATGTTCTCCGACCTCGTGGTCGGCACCGGCGGCGTGTCGCTGTCGGTCAGTCTGTCGACGGCGCTCGATGCGGCGACCATCCTGAAGGCGCTGGATCGCTACCCCTATGGCTGCTCCGAGCAGATCACCAGCCGGGCGATGCCGCTGCTCTATGTCAACGATCTCGCCGCGGGTGCTCATCTGGCGATGGATACGTCGATCGACCAGCGCGTTCGCGACTCCATCGACCGGCTGCTGGCGCGGCAGGGTTCGAACGGTTCGTTCGGCCTGTGGTCGTCGGGCGGCGACGATTCCTGGCTCGATGCTTACGTGACCGACTTCCTGACCCGGGCCCGCGAAAAGGGCTTTGCGGTGCCGGACGTGCTGTTCCGCGCAGCGCTCGACCGTATCAGAAACTCGGTCGTCAATGCCGAGGAGCCGGAGAAGGACGGCGGCCGTGATCTCGCCTACGGCCTCTACGTGCTGGCCAAGAACGGCACCGCGCCGGTCGGCGACCTGCGCTACCTCGCCGACACCAAGCTGGACAAGCTGGCGACGCCGATCGCCAAGTCCCAACTCGCCGCCGCGCTGGCTCTGGTTGGCGACAAGACCCGCGCCGAGCGCGTCTATGCCGCGGCGGTGGAAAGCCTCGCGCCAAAACCGGTGCTGAGCTTCGGCCGCACCGATTACGGCTCGGCACTGCGCGACGCGGCGGCTCTGGTGTCGCTGGCCAGCGAAGGCAACGCGCCACGGGCGACGCTGACGCAAGCTGTCCAGCGCGTCGAGGCCGCGCGCGGCCTGACGCCGTTCACCTCGACGCAGGAGAACGCCTGGCTCGTACTGGCGTCGCGCGCGCTGGCCAAGGAAGCCAACACGCTGGCGCTCGACGTCAATGGCTCGCCGGTGAAGACGGCGCTGTACCGCAGCTACAAGGCGGCGGAGATGACGGGCCAGCCGGTCAGGATCACCAATACCGGTGATGCGCCGGTGCAGGCGGTGGTGTCGGTCTCCGGCTCCCCGGTCACGCCGGAGCCTGCGGCTTCCAACGGCTTCAAGATCGAGCGCAACTATTTCACGCTCAGTGGCGAAGCGGCCAATCCGGCCAAGGCGAAGCAGAACGATCGCTTCGCGGTGGTGCTGAAGATCACCGAGGCGAAGCCGGAATACGGGCACATCATGGTGGCCGATTATCTCCCCGCCGGCTTCGAGATCGACAACCCGCATCTGGTGTCGTCCGGCGATACCGGCACACTGGACTGGATGGAGGACGGTGCGGAGCCGCAGAACACCGAATTCCGCGACGACCGCTTCACAGCGGCGATCGACCGCAAGAGCGACGACAAGGCAGTGTTCACGGTCGCCTACGTCGTGCGCGCGGTGTCGCCCGGCAAATACGTGCTGCCGCAGGCCTTTGTCGAGGACATGTACAACCCGTCGCGCTATGGCCGCACGGGGACGGGCGCCATCGAGGTCGCGAAGGCGAAATGAGCACCGTCACTCCCGATGGCGCGGAGCCGCCGCCACACGCGCCGTCATGGCCGGGCCTGTACCGGCCATCCACGGCAGCGCGTGAGGTCGTGGATGGTCGGCATAACGCCGGCCATGACGGGCGCGGAGGGCGGCGTCTCATCAAAACGACAGCGATCGCTGCGGCAGTCGCCGTCATTGTCGGCGTAGTAGCCGCCGCCTGGGTGCACTCCCTCGGCCCGCTGCCGCTCGCGCAGGCCAAACAGATTTCTACCACCGTCGTCGACCGCAACGGCAGACTGCTGCGCGCTTATGCGATGGCCGACGGCCGCTGGCGGTTGCCGGTCAACGCTAAGACTTCCGTCGATCCGACCTATCTCGATCTGCTGCAGACCTACGAGGACAAGCGCTTCCAACAGCATCACGGCGTCGATCCGCTGGCGCTCGGCCGCGCCGCGCTGCAATTCGTCAGGCGCGGCCAGATCGTGTCCGGCGGCTCCACCATCACCATGCAGCTCGCTCGACTGCTGGAGCCGCGGCAGCAGCGGTCGGTGACCGCCAAGATCCGCCAGGCGGTGCGCGCATTCCAGCTCGAGCAGCAGCTCTCCAAGGACGAGATCCTCGACCTCTATCTCGAACTCGCGCCATTCGGCGGCAATCTCGAGGGTATCCGTGCGGCGTCGATTGCCTATTTCGGCAAGGAGCCGAAGCGGCTGTCGCTGGCGGAGTCCGCGCTGCTGGTGGCGCTGCCGCAATCGCCGGAAACGCGCCGGCTCGACCGCCATCCCGCCACGGCGCGGATCGCGCGCGACCGCGTGCTGGATCGCATGGTGCGCGAGGGCCGGGTGTCCGCGGCGGATGCATCGCAGGCCAAGGCGGTCGCCGTGCCGAAGCTGCGCAAGCCGATGCCGGTGCTGGCGCCGCATTCGGCGGACCAGGCGATCGCAACCATCAAGGACCGGCCGATCATCCGGTTGTCGCTCGATGCCGGCATCCAGCGCGCGCTGGAGAGCCTCGCGCGCGACCGCGCCGCGGCGCTGGGATCGAACATCTCGGTCGGCATCATCGCGGTCGACAACGACAGCGGCGACATCCTCGCCCATGTCGGCTCGCCGGATTATTTCGACGACCGCCGCGCCGGCCAGGTCGACATGACCCGCGCGGTGCGCTCGCCCGGCTCGACGCTGAAACCCTTTATCTATGGCCTCGCCTTCGAGGATGGCTTCGTGCATCCGGACAGCCTGATCGAGGATCGCCCGGTCCGCTTCGGCGCCTACGCGCCGGAGAATTTCGACATGAGCTTTCAGGGCACGGTGCCGGTGCGCAAGGCGCTGCAATTGTCGCTGAACGTCCCGGCGATCGCGCTGCTCGACCGCGTCGGCGCCAGCCGGCTGTCGTCGCGGCTCCGGCAGGCCGGCGGCCATCTGATATTGCCTTCCGGCGAGGCGCCGGGGCTGGCGATGGGTCTCGGCGGCGTCGGCATTACGCTGCGCGATCTGGTGCAGCTCTATGCGAGCCTGGCGCGTGGCGGCAGCGGCAAGCCGTTGCGCGAAATCCTGCAAGCCGATGGCGGCGACGACCGCGAGATGCTGCGGCTGATGGACCCGGTCGCGGCCTGGCAGGTCGGCCATGTGTTGCTCGGCACGCCGCCACCGGAGAACGCTGCGGCCAATCGCTTAGCCTTCAAGACCGGCACCAGCTATGGCTACCGCGATGCCTGGTCGGTCGGTTTCGACGGCCGCATGACGATCGGCGTCTGGGTCGGCCGTCCCGACGGCGCGCCGGTGCCCGGCCTGGTGGGGCGCACCGCCGCGGCCCCGATCCTGTTCGATGCCTTTGCCCGCACCGGCAAATTGCCGCAGCCGCTGCCGAAGGCGCCGAAGGGCGCGCTGATCGCCAGCAACGCAAAACTCCCGCTGCCGCTGCGCCGGTTCCGGCCGTTCGGCGACCTGATCCGGCCCGGCGGCGAGCAGGCGCTGCGCATCCAGTTCCCGCTCAATGGCTCCCGGATCGACGCCGGTTCGGGCGAAAACCCGCTCGCGGCGATGCCCGTCAGGGTCGCCGGCGGGGTCGCGCCGATGACCATGCTGGTAAATGGCACGGCCGTCGGCGAGATCGATGGCCGCAGGCAACGGCTGATCGATCCGCCCGGGCCGGGCTTTGTCCGGCTCACCGTGATGGACGCCATGGGCGCGGCGGACACAGTTGTGGTCAGAATTCAATAGTTGGGCGACCGGCGGTTGTCCGGATGGCGGTTTCGGCGTAAGCGACAGTCATGTCCGAGACCTATGCAAGACCCCGCTTTGGCGCGCCGCGCGAGCCGAAAACCCGCGTCAATCCGGGCCGCGGGCTGGTGCGCGTGCTGGATTTCGTCACCAGGAGCCACGCCTGGTCGATTGCGTTCCTGACGCTGGTCGGGCTGCTGTTTTTCTTGCCGGGCTTTTTCAACATTCCGCCGATCGACCGCGACGAAGCCCGCTTTGCGCAGGCTACCCGGCAGATGGTCGAGACCAATGATTTCGTCGATATCCGCTTCCAGGACGAGGTGCGCTACAAGAAGCCGGTCGGCATCTACTGGGTGCAGGCCGCGGTGGTGGAAACGGCCGGCGCGCTCGGCCTGCCGCGCGCCCAGGCGCGCATCTGGCTGTACCGGGTGCCGTCGCTGATCGGCGCAATCGGCGCGGTGCTCTTGACCTACTGGACGGCGCTGGCCTTCGTGACGCGGCGCGGCGCGGTGCTGGCCGGGCTCATCATGTGCAGTTCGGTGCTGCTCGGCGTCGAGGCGCGTCTGGCCAAGACCGACGCGATGCTGCTGCTCACGGTGGTCGCCGTGATGGGAGCGATGGCGCGGGTCTATCTGGCGTGGCAGCGCGGCGAGGAATTCGCGAAGCCTTCATGGTCCGAGCCGGTGATTTTCTGGACGGCGATGGCCGGCGGGATCCTGCTGAAGGGGCCGCTGATCCTGCTGTTCATCGGGTTGACGATCCTGGCGCTGGCGATCATGGACCGTTCGGCCGCCTGGCTGTGGCGGCTGCGGCCGGGCATCGGCGTGGTATGGACGCTGCTCCTGGTGCTGCCATGGTTCGTCGCGATCTTCGTGAAGTCCGGCGACGCCTTCTTCGCCAATTCGCTGGGCGGCGACATGCTGAGCAAGCTGGCCGCGCAGGAGTCGCACGGCGCGCCGCCCGGCACCTATTTCCTGCTGTTCTGGGTGACGTTCTGGCCCGGCGCACCGCTGGCCGGGATGGCCGCGCCGGCGATCTGGCGGGCGCGTCGCGAGCCCGGCGCGCAATATCTGCTGGCCTGGCTGGTGCCATCCTGGATCGTGTTCGAACTGGTGATGACCAAGCTGCCGCATTACGTGCTGCCGCTGTATCCGGCGATCGCCATCCTGATCGTCGGCGCGCTGGAGCGCCGGGTGCTGGCCCGCTCCTGGCTGGCGCGCGGCGCCTCGTGGTGGTTCACGGTTCCGGTGCTGACCGCGGTGCTGGTCCTGATCGGGGCCATCATGGTGGTGCGCCATCCGGTGTTCCTGGCCTGGCCGTTCGCCGGCGCGGCGTTGTGCTTCGGCCTGCTTGCGTGGTGGATGTATGATGACAACCACGCGGAGCGCTCGTTGCTCAATGCGGTAGTCGCGGCACTGTTCATGAGCGCGTCGTTCTACGGCATCGTGATGCCGGCGATGAAGCCGCTGTTTCCCAGCCAGGAGATCGCGCGGGCGCTGCGCAATGTAGTCTGCGTGGGACCGCTCGCGGCGGCTGCCGGCTACCATGAGCCGAGCCTGGTGTTCATGACTGGCACCAAGACATTGCTCACCGACGGCTCCGGCGCCGCCGATTTCCTCGGCCAGGGCAGTTGTCGCTTTGCGCTGGTCGAGGCGCGCTCGGAACGCAGCTTCGCGCAGCGTGCCGACGCTATCGGGCTGCGCTACGACGTGGCGACGCGCATCGAGGGCTATAATTTCTCGCAAGGGCGCGCGGTCTCGGTGGCGATCTATCGTTCCGAAGGCACCCGGTAATGCCCGCGAAGGAAGCGGCCGAGCCGGCCGGCTATGTCGCGCGGCTGATCCGCTTTGTCGGCCTGTCGCTGGCGCAATTGGTGCGTTCCCCCACCCATTCGCGCCGCGCCGAGGCCGGCCGGCACTGGGCGCGGCGCTCGCTCGGGCTCACGCTCGTCGCGGCCGCGGCCATCCTGGCGCTGATGTTTGTGATCGATGCCTATGAGATCGCGCTGATGCCGCCGCGCGGAACCGAATGGCTGTGGCCGGTGCGCTCGATCACCGCGTTCGGTAAGTCGGAATATGTGCTGTGGGCACTGTTCGCGGGGCTGGTGCTCGTCGCGCTGGCGGCGCCGCGGTTGCACGGCCTGTCGCGGGCGACGCTGGCGAGCTTCGGCACCCGGCTTCAATATGTCTTCTTCTCGGTGCTGTTCGCCGTTCTGGTTGGCGAACTGCTGAAGGGCGTGATCGGCCGCGGCCGTCCGTTTGTCGGCGGCGAGGCCAATCCATTCAATTTCCAGCCTTTCGCCTGGAGCGAGACCTATGCCAGCTTCCCCTCCGGTCATGCCACCACCGCTTTTGCGCTGGCCTTCGCGGTCTCCGCGCTATGGCCGCGGCTGCGCACCGTCATGTTCGTCTACGCGCTGGTGATCATCGGCAGCCGGCTGCTGCTGCTGGCGCATCATCCGAGCGACGTCGTCGGCGGCGCGCTGAATGGCGTGATCGGCGCGATGGCAGTGCGATACTGGTTCGCGGCCCGACATCTGGCGTTCACGATCCACCGCGACGGCCGCATCGAACCGCTGACCGGACCATCGGCCGAACACCTCAAAAGGGTTGCCCGCGGCGTCATCGCCCCATAGAAGCGGGGCTTGCTGCGGGCCGCCAAAGGCGGGTTCCGCAGCGCCACCCAACCCAAGAGCCCTGATTTGTCGTCTTTTGACACCATTCCCGTCGATGTCTCGATCGTCGTTCCGGTTCGTAACGAGCAGGACAATGTCGCGCCCGTGATCGCAGAGATCGGCGCGGCGCTCGACGGCCGCTTTGCCTATGAGATCATCTACGTCAATGACGGCTCGACCGACGCTACGCCGCAGCGGCTCGTCGAATTGATGCGAGCGCGCGCCAATCTGCGCCGCATCGACCATGCCGTCTCGTCGGGCCAGTCGGCGGCGGTGCGCAGCGGCGTCCGCGCCGCGCGCGGCGCCATCGTCGCAACGCTGGATGGCGACGGCCAGAACAATCCGGCGTTTCTGCCGGATTTGATCGCCGCCGTGCAGGCCGGGGCAGGCCGGGTCGGCCTCGCCGCCGGCCAGCGCGTCGGTCGCAAGGACACCGGTTTCAAGAAGATGCAGTCGAAGATCGCCAACCGGGTGCGCAGCGCGGTGCTTAGCGACGGCACCCGCGACACCGGCTGTGGCCTGAAGGCGTTCCGCCGCGACGTGTTTCTGTCGATGCCATATTTCGATGGCCTGCACCGCTTTTTGCCCGCACTGGTGCGCCGCGAGGGTTTCGAGATCGCCTATGTCGATGTGATCGACCGGCCCCGCCATTCCGGGATTTCGAATTACGGCTTCTTCGATCGGTTGTGGATCGGCATCATGGACCTCGCCGGCGTGTGGTGGTTGATCCGCCGCAAGCGCCCGACGCCGGTCGCAACCGAGTACAAATAATGCTGATTCAATATGGCCAAGAGCTGGGCGACTATCTCTACGATGTGTTTGTCGCCAAGTTCGATTTCTGGCTCGCCTTCGGCTTGGTGGCGCAATTGCTGTTCACCGCGCGGTTCCTGGTGCAGTGGATCTCCAGCGAGCGCGCAGGCGCCAGCGTGGTTCCGATGGCGTTCTGGTTCTTCTCGATGGCCGGCGGGTTGATGACGCTGGTGTACGGCATCGCCAAGCGCGAGCCGGTGATTATCCTCGGCCAGGCGTTCGCCACTGTCATCTACGTCCGCAATATCATGCTGATCATCAAGAACCACGCCAAGGGTTCGAAGACGCTGGACAGCTGATCAGCTTGCGGCGGCTTGCTCGCTGCGTTCGGCGACGTTCATCCACCACTGCCGGACCACGTCCGGGCTGGTGAGCTGGATCGTCGCGGAGGCATCGATCTGCGTCTTGCGATAGCGGCTCGCGGTGATGCCGAACCGGGCACGGAAGCTGCGGCTGAAATGCGCCTCGCTCTTGAAGCCGAGATCGGCAGCAAGCCGCGACAGCCGGCGCGTCTCGAGCGGATCGCTGAGCGCGGCCTGGACGGCGAGCAGCCGTCGCTCCTGGACATAGCGCATGATGCCGCCGTGACTGGCAAACAGTCGATACAGCGAGGCGCGCGAAATTTCGAGCTCCAGCGCCAGCCATTCCGGCGACAATTCCGGCAGCGCCAGATTGTCGCGTATCACGGCTTCCATCAGCGCCAGCACGTTGGCATCGGCATTCCTCTGTTCGACCAGCGAATCGTCCGGAGCCGGCGCGAGCAGTCTTTTAAGGAAGGCCACGGTGTCCGCGACCGTTGCTGCAATATCGTCTTCGCGCAACTGGGCGCCGCGTTCATGGAGCCCCTGAATATGCGCCGCCGGCAGGTCGTTGCGGAACGGATCAAGGCGCGGTTTCAGGTTTTCCAGCGCTCCGTCGCCCAGCAGCTTGCGGGGCACGATCAGCGACAGGGTGGTGGATGCAAAAGCCCGGGTTTCGATCGGGTAGGCCAGATCGATGATCGCGACCTTGCCGGGGCCGATCGCCGTCTTGTGCCCGGAGACGGTGCCGTTGAAGCCGCCGCTCAAATAAAGATGCAGCAAGATGTGGCCCGGGGTCGCACTGATTCGCTGCGCCTCCCGGATGAAATCCTGCGCGTTGAAGATCACCTTGGCGATGATGATCTGGCCAACAATCACACCTGACGCCGACCCCGTCGGGGTTTTCCTGGAGGGGCCGCATGCACGCGGCTCAAATAACGGTGAGATCACCGCGCTCCAGGTCTCAAAGGCGTTCGCCGCGTCCAGCCCGGTGGTGACGTAATAAAGTCGCGGAAGGCTGGACATGCGTAAACCGGAAATCTGCTGCACCGAGCGCCGAGAACTTTTGTTTCGGCTCCACCGAGACGAGCGATTCTGGTTCGTCCGGTCGAATGCTGCCATGTTGCATATGGCAACGCCGGATGTCAGCCCTGTATCTGCAGGACTTTAGTTGTGGTGAACTTTTCCTGACGTGCGGATCATTCCGGTTCGGCTTCGCCTGTGGCGCCGAACTACGTTTCGCATGCTGCATTGTCCCGCCGGATCGAACTGAGACGCTGGGTCAAGTCAAAGCGCACGCGGGAAGCCCCAGCCTCAACATCGCGCTGTCTATCAAACGCGCCGCCGTATTAGAACGCAAAACAGGCTGCGGTTTGCGACTGCCTGTCGTCAACCGAACTGTCACATCGGTACTTCTCGAAACTGCGTGCGCCGGGCGTCCTGCGACGTCCAGCGCTGGTGATGGAGTTGGTTACTATGCGTGCATATCGGCGCTATCGCGATCTTTCGAAGCTGCTGTTGTGCACGACGATATTAAGTAGCGCTGCCGTTCCAACCGCGTTGCACGCGGCAGGACCGGATGCGGTGAACCCGTCCCGGGCCGCTAGAAAAACGAATGGATCGCTGACCGCCGATCAGCAGCGTGAACTGGCCGGCGCGCTGCGACAGGGAGAGCGCACCCTCATCGCGCTCGCCTATGACAATACGTACCGTCAACCCGGCCTTCGCGACCCGATCGTCCGCCATGTCGCCCGCTTGGCTCCTGCGGCCTTGCGGGATGTCACCACCGCTGCCGATTTGGGGGTTCTGACCTCAGGCCAGCCCATGACACTGGCGCCGAACGCCGCCCAGATCCTGGCAACAAGAAGCATCGGCGCCTCGGGCGTCGGTGCGAGCGCCTATGAGGCGGCGTCCAGCCCCGTGAACGTGCCGCGCGCGGCGGCGGGTTTGCCGTCCACCTTTCTGCAGACATGGAATCTGGATCTGATTCAGGCCCAGGCCGCCTACAACCGCGGCTTCACCGGCCAGGGCGTGACCGTCGCTGTTGGCGACAGTGGATTTGACGTTACCAACGCCGCGCTCGTCAACAAGATGAACATTGCGCTGGGACGGAACTATCTCGTTCAGGCCGGCGGCACCTATAATCCCGCGGAGCTTACCCCGCAGGTCGCCACCGAGACCGACATCCATGGCTCGCACGTGGCGGGCATCATCGCCGCGGCGAAGGTTGCCGGCGTCGATATGCATGGCGTGGCCTACGACAGCAACATCATTCCGATCCGCACCATCGTGGCGCGTGGCGCAAACTACACTTACGGGCCTGGCATCGATCCCAACGCCGCGCCGCTGGATTACGTCGCATCGCTGCGCGACGTGATGACCTATAATGCCAGCTATGGACCCAACGCTCCCGACGCGCCGCAAACCGTGTGGTCGCTGGGCACCGGTCCGAACGAGACCGAAGCCCGTGCGGTTCTCAACGTTCTGAAGGCCGGCAAGATCATCGTGGCGGCGACCGGCAACGATCGCAAGGATCACCCGATCGCTGCGAAAAACCCGAGCGGCATGGCGCTTTATCCCTACATTCAGCCTGCGCACGCCGCGACAGGCGTCTATGACGATGGCGGCACCGGTCTCGATCTGGCGCTTTATCAGCAACAGGCCGGCCTGATCATCGGCGTGATGTCTGTCGCCAGCACCAAGGCGCCAGCCTGGTATTCGAACTATTGCGGCGTGACGGCGAGCTGGTGCGTGGCAGCGCCGGGCGGCGACGATGGCGTCGGGCAGATGGTGTATTCGACCGTTCCCAACAACACCTACGGTTTCGCGCAAGGCACCTCGATGGCGGCGCCGACGGTGTCCGGCGCGCTGGCGGTGCTGATCCAGGCCAATCCGACCTATAACGCGCAGGACCTGGCCCGCTTGCTATTCTCGACCACCGAAGATCTCGGCGCTGCCGGTCTCGACGCCATCTTCGGTTACGGCCTGATCCGGCTCGACCGGGCGACGGACGGTCCGACGGCACTCGCCGCCAATGCCAATGTCGCAGTCGCCGCCGACACCACTGCTTACTGGAGTCGATTGCTGACGACGCAAGGCGACTTCACCAAGTCCGGCGACGGCATTCTGACGATCGCCGGCCGCACCAATGCCGGTGGCAACGTGTTCGCAGCGATGGGCACGCTTGCCGTCGACGGCACGCTGGGCCTGACGGTCGGCAAGACGCTGAACGTCGCGCAACCCGCGACGCTGGCCGGCTTCGGTACCGTGAACGGCAACAGTTTCATCGCCGGCACATTGTCGCCGGGCAAGATGGCCAACATCGGTGACCTCGTCGCCAACAATGTGGTCGCGCCCGGCACCGTGCTGGCCGGCAATTCGGTGGGTTCGCTGACTTTCAACGGCAATGTCACGCTGGCCTCGACCGCCACGACCAGGATCGATATCGACGGTACCCTGAATGTGCCGGGCGGGCCGGGCACCTATGACAGGATCTACGTCACCGGGGCCGGCAACGTATTCTGGGCGGCCGGGACCTTGACGCCGGTGCTACGCGGCAGCGTCGGCACCGTCAGCAATTACACGCCAGCGATCGGCACTGATTTCGCCTTCGTGCAGGCCACCGGTGGCGCCCGCACCGCCGGCACCTTTGCGTCGCTGATCCAGCCGACCTCCGGCCTGCCGGCCAATGGTCGCTTTGATCTTATCTACGGGACCACCGCGATCACGCTCACGGTGACGCCCGCCAGCTTCTCTGGACTGGCCAATGTCGATCAGCTCGGCGCGGGTTCGCGGTCGGTCGCGGCCATTCTCGACAGTGAGCGCGCCGGCGCAGGCGCGATGCCGACGGCGAACGAAAAGGCCCTGTTCGACGCGTTGTATAATCTCGACACCGAGGCGCAATTCGACAAGGCGCTGTCGCAGCTCGGCGGCCCCGGCCAGCCGGCGGTTTCGAGCGCGCCGTTGCAGGCCTTTGCCGGCTTCCTCGGCGCGGTCGGCGACCGCCAGGATACGCTCGCGCTGGGCGGCCAGCAGGGCCAGAACGGCGCTGCGCAGTCCTTCGCAATGTCCTATGCCGGCCGCAATGTGATGAGCGCCGAGACGGCCGCCAGCAATGCCTTCGCCAGCCTGACGCCGGCGGAGAACCCGCAGGACGGCTGGAGCGTTTGGGGGCAGGGCTTTGGACGCAGCAGCCGGGTCGGGGATTCCGGCGAACTGGCCGGCTCCAAGGCGGTCAGCGGCGGCTTTACCGTCGGCGCCGATCGCGTCTTCGCCAACAACCTGATCGCCGGCGGCGCGTTCGGTTTCGCGCGGACGTCGGCGACCTCGACCGACATTCGCGGGACCTCCGACACCTATGCCGGCGCCGCCTATGCGAGCTGGACGCCGGGCGCAGCCGTGGTGGATTTCCGTATCGCCGCCGGTCCCAGCCAGATCTCGACCACCCGCCAGATCATGCTGACGAGCTCCGCCCTGCAGGGCAGCACCAACGGCATCGGTCTCGGCACCTCGCTGGAAGCCGGCTACCGGATCGCACTGGCACCGGACGTATCGCTGAAGCCGTTTGCCGGTGTCAGCTGGCAGGGCTTCCGGCGCGACGGCTACAGCGAAAGCCAGTTGCCGTTTGGCCTCGTCTACGCCGCGCAAACCTACGACAAGCTGACCACCACGGCCGGTCTGGCCGCCAGCGCGCGGCTGCGCACGTCCGATGGTGCCACGCTGATGCCGGAACTGAAGCTCGGCTGGGGCTATGACCTGCGCGATACCACGCTGGTCAGCAGCGCCGCCCTGCTGGATGAAAGCTTCAGCGTTTCAGCCGCGCAGCCGGGCCGCAACGCCGCACTGGTTGGCGCCAAGATCTCCGGCTGGCGGAGCGAAAACTTCCGGCTGTTCGCCGCCTATAATGGCGAATTCCGCGGCAATGCCGAGAGCCACCAGCTCTCCGGCGGGGCGCGGTTGAGCTGGTAGCATCGACGGACCCGTTGAGGTCACGGAACGAGCGCCGCCTGCCTAATGCTGCCGTCCAGGGGGGCAGGCGTCAGCGCGCAGCCGCGCGGAGCGCGGCGAAGCCGCGTTCCAGGTCGGCCTTGAGATCGTCCGTGCTTTCCAGCCCGATATGCAGCCGCAGCGCCGGGCCGCCCGGCGCCCATTCGGTTGCGGTGCGATAGGTCGCGCAGTCGAACGGGATCACCAGGCTTTCGAAGCCACCCCACGAATAGCCCATGCCGAACAGTTTGACGGTGTCGAGCAACGCATCGACGGCCGCCTGAGACACCGGCTTCAGGGTAATGCTGAACAGCCCGGAGGCACCGGTGAAATCGCGCTGCCAGATGGCGTGTCCGGGATGGCTCGGCAACGCCGGATGCAGCACGGCGAGCACTTCCGGCCGTGTCGCCAGCCACTGCGCCATCTCGAGTCCGGAGCGCTGGTGATGCGCCAGCCGCACCGCCATCGTGCGCAGGCCGCGCAGCGCCAGGAATACGTCGTCCGGCCCGGCGCAGACGCCGAGCAGCTTGATGCCTTCGTCGACCAGCGGCCAGGCGCGGGCGTTGGCCGAGATGGTGCCGAACATGATGTCGGAATGGCCGCCGATATATTTGGTGGCGGCCTGGATGCTGATGTCGACGCCCTGTTCGAGCGAACGATGGTACAGCGGCGTCGCCCAGGTATTGTCGTCGATGACGAGAGCGCCATGCGCGTGGGCAATCCCGGCTATCAAGGGCACGTCGGGCATCTCGAAGGATTGCGAGCCCGGCGCCTCGACCATCACCACGCGGGTGTTGGGTTTCAGCAGCTCCTTGATGCCGGCGCCGATCAGCGGATCGAAATAGCTGGTTTCGATGCCGAGCCGCTTCAACATGCCGTTGCAGAAATTGCGGGTCGGCCGGTAGGCGCTGTCGCTGACCAGCAGGTGATCGCCGGATTTGAGTACCGAGAGGAGGGTGGTGGAGATCGCCGACAGGCCGGACGGCACCAGGCCGACGCCGGCGCAGCTCGGGCCTTCCAGCGCCATCAGGGCTTCCTGCAGCGCCTTGGTGGTCGGCGTGCCATGGCGGCCGTACTGGAACTCGCCGCGATGGGCATGCAGCGCCTCGGCGCTCGGGTACAGCACGGTCGAGCCGCGCACCACTGGCGGGTTGACGAAGCCCTTTTGCGACACGGTGTCGCGACCGGCGGTGACCAGTTCGGTCTCGATGGCGAGGGAAGCGGTGCCGTGATTGTCGTTTGAAGCCATCATGGATCCGTCGCAGGTGGGAGAAGTTGGCCACAGCCCGAGGGCGCGGGACGTCCGGCAGGCGGGCTGGCTCGGACGCCCCACCTAACAGGACCGGGAAGATCACCGTCAACCCCTTGACCGCGCTGCCGGATCGTTCTGTGATAGCGCGCTGTTCCTCGCTGCCTGTCGCGGGGCCTGCCACGAATTCCAGTGAATTGCCCGATCAACGGTCCCGCTTTGACCGATTCCCGGTCCGGCCGGGCTTTGCGTTGGCCGTCGGGATCGTTAGGTTGCCCTTTTGGCGCGGCGATCAAGCCAATGCTCCGGACGTCCCTGAAAGGCTTTGCCATGAAACGCGCAATTTTGCTTTGCACCCTCGCCATGGCCGGGCTTTCCGCGCAAGCGGCCTCGGCGCAGACCCTGAAGACTGTCAAGGACCGCGGCATGCTGTCCTGCGGCGTGAGTTCCGGCCTGCCGGGCTTCTCGGCGCCCGACGACAAAGGCAATTGGGCCGGCTTCGACGTCGACATCTGCCGCGCCGTGGCGGCCGCGATCTTCAACGATCCGACCAAGGTCAAATATGTGCCGCTGTCGGCCAAGGACCGTTTCACCGCGCTGCAGTCCGGCGAAATCGACGTCTTGTCGCGCAACACCACCTGGACGCTGTCGCGCGACACCTCGCTCGGCGTCAACTTCGCCGGCATCACCTATTATGACGGCCAGGGATTCCTGGTGCGCAAGTCGCTGAAGGTCAACTCCGCCCTGGAACTGAACAGCGCCTCGGTCTGCGTGCAGACCGGCACCACCACCGAGCAGAACGTTGCCGACTACTTCAAGGGCAACAACATGAAGTACGAAGTGATCGCGTTCGGCACCGCCGATGAAACCGTCAAGGCCTATGAGGCCGGACGCTGCGACGTGTTTACCTCCGACGTCTCCGGCCTCTATGCCGAACGCCTCAAACTCGCCGTTCCCGCCGACCATGGCGTGCTGCCGGAAGTGATCTCCAAGGAGCCGCTGGGGCCGCTGGTGCGCCATGGCGACGACCAGTGGCTCGATGTCGTCAAATGGACGCTGTTCGCGCTGCTGAATGCCGAGGAGCTCGGCATCACGCAGAAGAATGTTGATGACATGGCGAAATCGGACAAGCCGGAGTTGAAGCGCGTGTTCGGCACCGACGGCAATCTCGGCGAGACGCTCGGCCTGACCAAGGACTGGGTGGCGCGCATCGTGAAGGCGACCGGCAATTATGGCGAGGTGTTCGACCGCAACATCGGCGCCGGCTCCAAGCTCGGCATCGCCCGCGGCCTCAACGCGCTGTGGAACAAGGGCGGCATCCAGTACGCCCCGCCGATCCGCTGAGCCTGCCGCAGCAGCCGCCAGCGGCCATGACCACTGAAGCAAGACCGCCGCCGTCGCAGTTCGCCGCAAAGCTGCGACGGGCGCTGGGCGGGCAGGCGGGCTGGAGCGGCTTTGCGGCGCAGATCCTGTTCGTCGCCCTGTTGGTCTGGATCGGCTACGAGATCGTCGCCAACACGCGCGTCAACCTCGCCGCGCAGGGCATCGCCTCGGGTTTCGGCTTCCTCGCCAACACCGCCGGCTTCGGTGTCAGCCAGTCGCTGATCCCGTATTCCGAAACCGACAGGTACACGCAGGTCTTTCTCGTCGGCCTCGTCAACACGCTGGTGGTGTCGGTGATCGGAATCTTCTTCGCCACGATCATCGGCTTTGCGGTCGGGCTCGGGCGGATGTCGCCGAATTGGCTGCTGGCGCGGATGGCCGGCGCCTATATCGAACTGATCCGTAACCTGCCGCTGCTGTTTCAACTGTTGTTCTGGTATCTTGCCGTGCTCGCCACGCTGCCGAGCCCGCGACAGAGCATTTCGCTGTGGAACAGTTTCTTTCTCAGCAATCGCGGCTTTGGCGTGCCGAAGCCGATCGCAGCCGCGGGCTTCGATGCGTTTGCGGTCGCGATCGTCCTTTCGATCATCGCTGCGCTGCTGTTGCGCGTCTATGCGCGACGAACGCTGTTTCAGAGCGGCCGCGTGATCCGGATATGGCCTTATGCCGCCGCGCTGCTGATCGGTTTGCCGGTGCTGGCCGTGGCGCTGTTCGGCAGACCGGTGACGTTTCAATATCCCGAACTTCGCGGCTTCAATTTTTCCGGCGGCTCGCGCGTGATTCCCGAATTTGTCGCACTGGTGCTGGCGCTGTCGACCTACACCGCGGCCTTCATTGCCGAGATCGTTCGCGCCGGCGTGCAGTCGGTGCACAAGGGGCAGGCTGAGGCGGGAGCGTCGCTGGGCCTAAGTCGCGGCGCTACGTTGCGGCTGATCGTGGTGCCGCAGGCGCTGCGCGTGATCCTGCCGCCGCTCACCAACCAGTATCTCAACCTCACCAAGAACTCGTCGCTGGCCGTGGCTATCGGCTATCCCGATCTGTTCTCGGTGTTCGCCGGCACCACGTTGAGCCAGACCGGCCAAGCGATCGAGGTGATCGTCATCACGATGGGCGTCTATCTCGCCATTTCCCTGATCACCAGCGCCATCATGAGTCTTTACGGCTGGCGTTTCGGCCGGACGCAGCCCGCATGAGCGAGCCCGCCTTCATCTCGAACCAACTGATCCCCGAGCGCGCCGCGCCCGTGAAGACGACCGGCGTAACCGGCTTCGTTCGCAACCGCCTGCTCAATTCACCGACCAACGTGCTGCTGACCATGACCTGCCTCCTGCTGTTGTGGTTCAGCATCGTTCCCGCGGTGAAATTCCTGCTGATCGACGCGGTCTGGACGGGCCGGGATCGCACGGCATGCCTTGCCGAAACCACCGGCCGGGCGGTCGGCGCGTGCTGGCCGTTCGTGCAGGCCAAGTTCAGCCAGTTCATCTATGGCTTCTATCCGCAGCCGGAGCGCTGGCGCGTCAACCTGACGTTTGGACTCGCAGCGCTGCTGTTGCTGCCGCTGCTGATTCCGAAACTGCCGGCCAAGAGCCTGAACGCCGGGCTGTTCTTCATCGCCTTCCCGATCGTGGCGTTCTTTTTGCTCTATGGCGGCGGCATCAGGGGTTTCGGCATCGCATGGAGCGAGGCCGCTCTGGCCAGCTTTGCCAACGCACTGGTCGACGGCGGCCAGCAACTCGCGCAAGCGACATCGCTGCCGATGCTGTCGGCAGTTCTTCGCGGGCTGGGCGGGTTGATCGAACTGACCGGCTACGGTTTGGCGATCCTTTTGTGGCCGCTGACGTTCCTGCGGAAATTCATCGAGAGCTCCAGCCAGCCGGTATGGGCCGACTTTCTCGCCACCGCACTGATCGTGTCAGCGATCATGTTTCTCGTCGGCGGCGGTTTTCGCAATGGCTGGCGGGCGCTGATCGCGAGCCTGACCACTTTCGCGGGGATCGCGATGGTGATCGCGATCCTGCGGCTCGACCGCCAGGGCCTGCCGGTCGTCGCCACGCGGATGTGGGGCGGGTTGCTGGTCACGATGGTGGTGTCGGTCACCGGTATCGTCGCCTCGATGCCGGTCGGCATCGCGCTGGCGCTGGGCCGGCGTTCCACCATTCCGCTAATCCGGGTGTTCTGCGTCGCCTTCATCGAATTCTGGCGCGGCCTGCCGTTGATCACGGTGCTGTTCTTTGCGACCTACATGCTGCCGCTGTTTCTGCCCGGCAATTTCACCGTCGATGGTCTGGTCCGCGTGCTGATCGGCATCGCGCTGTTCGCCGGTGCCTACAATGCCGAAGTGATCCGCGGCGGCCTCAACGCGATACCGCGCGGGCAGGCCGAGGCGGCGAGTGCACTGGGTCTGTCCTATCGGAAAACTACCGGTCTCGTGGTGATGCCGCAGGCGCTGCGCCATGTCATTCCCGGTCTCGTCAACTCCTTCATCGCGATGCTGAAGGACACCTCGCTGGTGTCGATCGTGGCGCTGTTTGACCTGCTCGGGCAGTTGCGCGCGTCGTTTGCCGATCCGACGTGGTCGACGCCCAGCACGTTATTCACCGGCTTTGCGTTCGCCGGCATGATCTACTTCGTGTTGTGTTTCGGCATGTCGCGCTATTCCCTGTTCGTCGAGCATCGTCTCAATGCTCACCGGCGCAATTGAGTCTCATGGCCATGACTGCGAACCCGATCGTCTCCATCGCCGGCCTCAATAAATGGTTCGGCGATTTCCATGTGCTGCGCGACATCGATCTCGATGTCGGGCGCGGCGAGCGCATCGTGATCTGCGGACCGTCCGGCTCCGGCAAATCGACGTTGATCCGCTGCATCAATGCGCTGGAGGAGTTTCAGGAAGGCTCGATCAAGGTCGACGGCATCGAGCTCGGCCCCAATTTGCGCCGCGTCGACGACGTCCGCCGAGAAGTCGGCATGGTGTTCCAGAGCTTCAATCTGTTCCCGCACCTCACCGTGCTGGAAAACTGCACGCTGGCGCCGATCTGGGTGCGCAACATCCCGAAGAAGGACGCCGAGGAAGCGGCGATGAAATATCTCGAGCGCGTCCGGATACCGCAGCAGGCCCATAAATTTCCCGGCCAGCTTTCCGGCGGCCAGCAGCAGCGCGTCGCGATCGCGCGCGCGCTGACGATGAACCCCAAGGTGATGCTGTTCGACGAGCCGACATCGTCGCTCGATCCCGAGATGGTCAAGGAAGTGCTCGACACCATGGTCGACCTCGCCGAGGAGGGCATGACCATGCTGGTGGTGACGCACGAGATGGGCTTCGCCAAGCAGGTCGCCGACCGCGTTGTTTTCATGGACGCCGGGCAGATCATCGAGGCCGACACGCCGGACGAGTTCTTCGCGCATCCCAAGCATGAGCGGACGAAGCTGTTTCTGGGGCAGATTTTACGATAGTTGCCCAGGGCCTTCATTTTGAGGGAAGGTTGCCGCGACATCGTGGAACCAAAGCGCGGCCAGGACGTCGCTATGCTGAATATCACCTCAATTGCGTCTTTCCAGCCCCCGCCACCGAGGCCAGCGTTTCTATGATCTTGTGCCGAAAACCATCTCAGTTCTGGCGACGGGCGCCATGACACCCAGGATCGCCATCATCGGATCCGGTCCGACCGGCATCTATACGCTCGCCGGTCTGGTGGGCCCCGGACTGCCGCTCTCCATCTCGATCTTCGAGGTCGAGGCGGACGCCGGCAAGGGCACGCCCTATCATCCGGACATCAACGACCAGGCCATGCTCGCAAATATCGCCAGCATCGAACTGCCGGCGATCTGCGAGACGCTGGTCGAGTGGCTGCGTCGACAATCGGACGCGGAATTGCAGCGCCTCAACGTCGCCCGCGACCGCATCAGGGAGCGGGAATTCTACCCCCGGGTCGTGCTCGGCGAATTTTTCCAGTCCCAGTTTCAGCAGTTGATCGCCAAGGGCGTGGCCAACGGCCACACCATCGACGTCAAGTCGCGCCACCGAGTCGTCGATATCCGGCTGCAGGAAACCGAGATCCAGCTCACCGTCCCCATGCCGGACGGCGACCGCAAGGACTACGCGTTTGGTCATGTCGTCATGGCCACCGGGCACAACTGGCCAGAGTCGACCGAGATCAAACCGGCATTCTTCATGTCGCCATGGCCGGCGCCGGCCCTGAAGAAGATCGGACCGTGTTTCGTCGGCATTCTCGGCACATCGCTGAGCGCCATCGATGCGCTGATCACCGTGTCCACGGCGCACGGCGTGTTCTATCTCGACGCGGGTGGCCAGCTTCAGTATCAGGGCGCGGCGGACAGCGAGGCGTTCCACGCCGCGCTGATGTCGCGCAAAGGCTTGCTGCCCGAAGCCGATTTCTACTGCGAGTATCCCTACACGCCATTGCAGATCTGCACGGGTGAAGCCGTTGCCGCGCTGATCGCGCGCGGCAGCGCCAACCTGCTGGATGACGTCTTCGACCTGTTCAAGCGCGAACTGGTAGCGTGCGATCCCGATTATGCGGCAAAGATCGGGCTGTCGTTGCTGACGGTGGATACGCTGGCGTCGGCCTATTTTGCCGAGCGCGAGGCCCGCGATCCCTTCGTCTGGGCCGCGGCTAATCTCGCGGAGGCCGAGCAGAACAAGGCCAATGAACACACCGTGCCGTGGCGCTACGCGATCCTGCGCATGCATGAGATCGTCGCGCGCGCGGTACCGCATCTCGACCAGGACGACCTCAAGCGTTTCCACGCAAAATTCAAGTCGGTCTTCGTCGACGACTATGCCACCGTTCCGCACCAGTCGATCCAGCGGCTGCTGGCGCTGCGGCGGGCGGGCAAGCTGGAAATTCTCAAACTCGGCAGCGACTACAAGCTCGACACCGAAGGCGTCACGCATGGCGCGGTGGTCCGGTTCGACGGCAAGACAGTCGCGTTTGATGCCTTCGTCGACGCGACCGGCCAGGCGTCCATGTCAGCGACCGATATGCCGTTTCCGAGCCTGATGGAGCAGGGGGTCATCAAGCCCGCCGCCACGCCGGAGGGGGCGGCGTTGATCACTGCCGAGACGGAGGAGGCATTCACGCGCACCGGCGGCGTCGATCTCGACGAGGCGTTCAGGCCAAAATTCTCCGACAATCTGTGCAATCGGCTGTATTGCGCGGCAATTTCCTTTCTGCTGCATAAGCTGCCGTTCGTTCAGGGCATCACCAGCTCCCACGAGATAGGCGAAATTGTCGCGCGCGCGATTCTCGACGAGACCGGTGGCGATCAGCGGGCAGGAGCCGGTGCGCTGGAGAGTGCCTGATCGGGCGTATCGTCGATGAAGACGTCGTCGCCCTCATTCAGGGTGCCCGTGACATCCACCGTGCAATTGATCCCGAGATGACGTTTGTTGTGTCGCAGGATGCTCCGGAGAACTTCCGGATCGTCTTCAACGCCGGGCTGCGCGATAAACGTAATGCCGCAACGTGTCGTTTCCTCCTCGGCCCGCAATCCGACTGCGCCGAGGCGCAGGCTCTGGCCGATCCAGTTCTTCTCCACGAAGCCGGTGGCTTGAACGGTCTCGATCAGTACCGTGGGACGGAAGCGTCGCACGTCGATCGCGTCGGTCTGCCGCACTTCCGCAAGCCGGCGCAGTGACGCCGTCGTGAGCACATGCACGGGGAAATGCGGATGGCGCTGCCCCGTCCGCGGAAAATCAGTGTAGCCGTCGATCGCTTCGTGAGCCGCAAGCACGGCGTCAAAGCCGAAGTAATCCGACAGCAAACCGTTGAGCGCCCGGTCGTCCACCGGGCGACACAGTCCGTCTGGAAAAGTGATGGTCGGCAATTGTCCGGCGATGCTGTGGGCCTGCAGATGAAGCGCCGTGCGCCATCGCGCGTGCTTCTCCGGCGCGGCCGGCAGCCCGGTTTCGCCATCGATCAGGCCGAATTGGCGATCGTCAACGACGCCGTCCATGGTCAGGCTGGCACTTGCCACCCGCTCACCAGCCAGTGAACTCACCGGGTAGCGCCATATCTCGGCAATTCGTCCGATGAGCTTCAAGGCTCAAACCTGCTCGAACGGCACCGTGAACGCGCCCTTGCGTTGCAGCCACTCCGGCGTCGGCAGGTTTTTCTCGCGCATGAAAGCGGGGTTGAACAGTTTGGACTGGTAGCGGCTGCCGCCGTCGCACAGGATAGTCACGATGGTGTGGCCGGGACCCATCTGCTTGGCCAGCTGGATCGCGCCGGCGATGTTGATGCCGCTGGAGCCGCCGAGGCAGAGGCCCTCGTGCTGCACCAGGTCATAGACGACGGCGACGGCTTCCTCGTCCGAGACCAGGAATGCGGTATCGACCTGAGCGGTCTTGATGACGGGCGTCACGCGGCCGATGCCTATACCTTCGGTGATGGAATCGCCGGGCGTGGACTTGGCTTCGCCATGCTTGAACCAATTATACATCGCAAAGCCCTGCGGATCGGCGCAGGCGATGACGATCTTGGCGTTCTTTTCCTTGAGGGACCGACTTACGCCGGCCAGCGTGCCGCCGGTCCCGACAGCACAGATAAAGCCATCCACCTTGCCGCCGGTCTGCTGCCAGATCTCGGGTCCCGTCGACTCATAATGCGCCTTGGCGTTGTCGAGATTGTTCCACTGGTCGGCGAACAGGACGCCGTTTGGCTCCGTCTTGCGCAACTGATCCGCCAGCCGCCGTCCAACATGCTGATAGTTGTTCGGATTGGCGAATGGCAGCGCCGGCACCTCGACCAGTTCGGCGCCGTTGAGCCGGAGCGCGTCCTTCTTTTCCTGGCTCTGCGTCTCCGGGATCACGATCAGCGTGCGATAGCCGCGCGCGCTGGCGACGACGGCCAGGCCGATGCCGGTGTTGCCCGCGGTGGCCTCGACGATCAGGCCGCGAGGCCTGAGATCGCCGCGTTTCTCGGCCTCCAGAATCATCCATTTGCCGGCGCGGTCTTTCACCGAGCCGCCCGGATTCATGAATTCGGCCTTGCCGAGGATGGTGCAGCCGGTGAGGTCGGACGCGGCCTTCAGCTTGATGAGCGGCGTGTTGCCGATCGCCTCGATGACGTCTTGGTCAAAATTCATGATGCGGAATTCTTGGGGTTCGGGCCAGACAGGTCGCGACCGTAATGGAGGGGGCGGAGGCAGACAAGGGAGCGAACGATTCCGCTGCCGTCGCACCTATATGGGGTCAATTCGCCTTCGCGAACACCACCTGACGAACATCAATATTCCCCGACAGGAACCCGGCCTCGCAATAGGCCAGATAATACTCCCAGAGCCGGCGGAACCTGTCGTCGAAACCGAGCGGCGTCAGGCTCGGCCAGGCCTCACGAAAATTGTCGCGCCAGGTCGCCAGCGTTTTGGCGTAATCCAGCCCGAAGATGCGTTCGCGCACAACCGGCATGCCGAATTTGTCGCCAAGCGCCTTGAGGATTTCGGGCGATGGCAGCATGCCCCCCGGAAATACGTAGCGCTGAATGAAGTCGACCTCCGCCCGATAGGCCTTGAACAGCTTGTCCTGGATGGTGATGGCCTGGATGCCGACCAGCCCGCCCGGCCGAAGCCGGTCTCGCAGTTGCGAGAAGTAGTGCGGCCAGAACTGCTCGCCGACCGCCTCGATCATTTCGATCGAGGCGATGCGGTCATATTGGCCGCGCTCGTCGCGATAATCCTGAAACTTGATCTCGACACGGTCGCTGAGGCCGGTCTCCATCATCCGCTGCTGTGCGAAGTCGCGCTGCTCGCGGCTGATGGTCAGGCCGGTGACATGGGCGCCATAGTTTTTTGCGGCATATTCGGCAAAACCGCCCCAGCCGCAGCCAATCTCCAGCACGCGATGTCCGGGCTGCAGGTCGATCGCCTCGGCAAGGCGCTTGTACTTGTTGTTTTGCGCGGCGGTGAGGTCCTGGGTGCCGTCCTCAAAGATCGCCGAGGAATAGGTCATGCTGGGATCGAGCCAGGCCGAATAGAACGCATTGCCGATGTCGTAATGGGCGTAGATGTTCTTCTTCGCCTGCCTGCGGGTATTGCGGTTGAACCAGTGCCGGACGATCTGCACGAAGCGCATCACCGGGTTGTCGCCGAGCATCGCCTTGATCAGATCGTGGTTGACGCAGAACAGATACAGGAACTGGGTCAGGTCCGGCGTGTCCCATTCGCGGTGCAGATAGGCCTCCGCAATGCCGATGTCGCCGCCGTTGAGCAGCCGAGAGGCGAAGCCATAGCCGTAGATCGTCATCGCAGCCGAGGGACCGGGTTCGAGGCCGCCGAGCCGCACCTGGCGGCCGTCGGGGAGCGTCACATCGAGCGTGCCGCGGCGCAGCTTCGAGCCGAAGCCGAATGCCATCCGCACGATCCGTGGCAGGTCGGATAGTCTGGCGTCGACATTTTCCGGCGTGAGGACGATCAGTTTCGAAGCGAGGTACTCAGACATGGAAGATCCATCGAATTGCGTGGCTCTGTGTCCGAGTTGCACGTGGACTGAAGGTGAGGCCGCAGCCCTAACGAAGCACAGCGCCCGGCTGCGTGGCGGGCTTGGGACCGCGCGCAGCAGATGACGCCCGACTATAATCATTGCTTTCGGCGCTCGCCAAGACGGTATTTGCATCGGGCGGCGGCCGCTGCACCAGCCGGGCCCCCTTGATCCACAGCCGCAGGGCTTCCCAGTGAATCGCGGCTATGATCTTGAACGTCACCATCGGCAGCGCCAGGAACGATTTGAGCAGCGCGGCGGTCGTCAATGCGCGGCGCCGGCCATTGAAGGTCGCGGCGAGGATCGGGCCGTCGGTGTCGGTTTCCAGGATGCGCAGCTTGACGCAATGTCCGGGCGGCAACACCCGGAAGTGATAACGTAACGGCATTTCCAGAAACGGCGAGACGTAGAACAGCTTGTCCTGCTGCTGCCGGATGCCGGCCTCGGTGTGCTCGCCGGGCCGCACCGGCAGCACGTAGGCGTGGATGTCGCCGAACGTGTTGCGCACCTCATAGATGATCAGCGCGAGCTCGCCATCGCTGGTGTAACAGAAATACGCCGACAGCGGATTGAACGTATAGCCTAGCAGGCGCGGATAGCTCAGCAGCATCACACGGCCGCCGGTAAGGTCGATGCCGTGTCCGGCGGCGCAGGACTGCGCGTAGGCGCGCAACGACGAGCCGTCGCGCGGGCCATGGTCGGTTTCGCGAAAGCTGTACAGGGCGGCCCGGTTGACCCCGAACAAAGGCGTCTGCCGGTCGGCCTCGTCGAGCCGGTCGAGATCGATCAGCAGGCTCATGACGCGGTAGCTGAAGCGATGGCCCATCGGCTTCAGCCTTGCATGCATGACGTCGCCGAAATACAGCGCGGCCGGGGCGGCTGCAGCTGCTTCCACGCTGGCGACAGGACCGGACATCTCTACTCCGCAGCTTCGGACAGTTCAGGCGGTATCACGCGCCACGGCACCGTGGCGCCCAGCGCCTCGGCGACCGCCAGACCGGAGCGCAGCCCGTCCTCATGGAAACCATAGCCGGTCCAGGCGCCGGCAAACCAGGTGTGACGCTGGCCCTGGATCTCGCCGAGCCGCTTCTGAGCGGCGAAAGCTTTCGCATTGTACTGCGGATGTTCGCACATGTAGCGGCCGAAGGTCAGGGCCGGGTCGGGCGCGAAGGGCGGGTTGAGGCTAACGAACAGCGGCTTGTCGTCGGCAATGCCCTGCAAGCGGTTCATCCAGTACGTCACGGCGACGTCGTTCACCGTGCTGCCCTCGCGGTTCCAGCGCAGGAAATTCCACGATGCCCAGGCATTCCTGCGTTTCGGCATCAAGCGGGTGTCGCGGTGCAAATAGACGACATTCGGCGAATAGCCGATGTCGCCGAGAATGGTGGTCTCCTCCTTGCTCGGATCGGCCAGCATCGCCAGCGCCTGATCGCTGTGCGATGCGACGACCACATGGTCATAGGTTTCGGCGCGGCCATGGCTGTCGTGCACAACCACGCCCTGCGCGGTACGCTCGATCGACGTCACTGCGCAACCGAGCCGCAGATGGTCGCCGAATGCGGCCATCAGCTTCTCGACATAGGTCTTGCTGCCGCCGCGCACGGTGCGCCATACCGGGCGGTCATATTGCAGCAGGCGGTGGTTGCTGAAGAAGGCGATGAAGTTCTCGGCCGGAAAGTCCAGCATCTCTGCCGCTGGCGCAGACCAGATCGCGGCCCCCATCGGCGCCAGATAGTCTGTCAAAAGGCGCGGCGCGAACTTGCGCCACGCAAAGTATTCGCCGAGCGACTTGCCCGCGAGCAGGCCGGCGTCGCGATCCTTGATGCTCTGCTCGTTGAAGCTGAGAATGTCGCGCAGCATCCGCAGGTAGGACGGCGAGAACAGGTTCTTGGGTTGCGCGAACAGGCCGCGCGCGGTTTCGGCCCAGCTGTCGCCGCCGCCCTTCCACTCGAACTTGCCGCCATCGGCAGTGACCGCAAAGCTCATGCAGCTTTCCACTGTCTCGACGCCGAGATGGGCGAACAGTTCGGTCAGATCGGGGTAATTCAGCTCGTTGTAGACGATGAAGCCGATATCGACGGCGATCGCCGCGCCGTCATAATCGATCGTGACGGTGTGGCTGTGGCCGCCGGGGCGCAATTCGCGGTCGTAGACCGTCACGGGATAGCGCTTCGACAATGCCCAGGCCGCGGCATTGCCGGCGATTCCCGTTCCGATAACTGCAACGCGCATTCCAGTCCCCTGTGCCCCATCCAAATGTACCAGCTACGTTGGTATCCCGTTGAGGTTTCAATATCTTCCGCGGGAGCCATGGCACGTCCATAAGACGGGTTACCGGCATTGAGTGGCTACATGAAATCTTCGTAAGTCTGCCATTCGGGGTGGCGGCGTCAATGGCCATCAAGGTACCGGCTTATAAAGGGAATTCGTGGGAATCGAGCCGGAATCCCGGCGTTGAAGCAGGATGACGCTTGCAGCCGCTGTGGCGGAAGAACACTGTCCGCGCACGAATCGGACCGCTACAGTGGCGGCACGATTGTTTGAATCACCCGGTGACCGTGTCGCAGCCTGCATCGTCCAAGACCCCATCTGACTACGTGCAGCGTCCGCAAGACATGCCGGTGAAGCGCCTGTCGCCGGTCTGGCGCACAGTCGTTGCGTTCGCGATCGCTGCCAGTTCGACCGGCTGCATCCTGACCTCCGACTTGCCGGACCCCGCGCTGGACGTGCCCCGGGGCTACAAATTCTCCGGATCGGCCCAGCCCGACCGCGCCACGCCATCGCTTGACTGGTGGCGGGGGTTTCGTTCGCGCGAATTGACGCAGCTGATGGAAGAAGCCCAGGCGGTCAATCTCGACATCGCCGCGGCGTCGTCGCGGATCCGGCAGGCCGACGCGCAGGCGCGGATCACGGGCGCAGCATTGCTGCCGAGCGTCAGCGGCGGCGGGCAGGAGACCTATTCGCGCAATTCCGGCTCCAGCTCGAGTGGCCTGACCAATAGCGGACGCGAGATCGTCACCTATTCGTCCTCGCTGTCGGCGAGCTACGAGCTGGATTTCTGGGGCAAGAACCGCGACGCCGCATTGTCCGCCGAGGAAACCGCCACCGCCAGCCGGTTCGACCGCGACACCGTTGCGCTGACCACGCTGGCCGCGGTCGGCAATGCCTATTTCCAGGTGCTGGCCGCGCAGGACCGCATCAAGACGGCCGAGCGCAACATCGCCAGCGCCCAGCGCATTCTGGACGCGATCCAGTCCCGGCTGAGTGCCGGTACCGGCACCGATCTCGACCTCGCGCAGCAGCAGAGCGTGCTGGCCAATCAGCGCGCCGCGGTGCCGCTGCTGCGCCAGACGCTGCAGCAGAATTCCAACGCGCTGGCGCTGCTGGTGGCGCGGCCCCCGGCCAGCATCCGCATCAATGGCGGTTCGCTGAACGCGATTTCGTCGCCGCGGGTGACCGCCGGCCTACCGTCGGACCTGCTGACGCAGCGGCCGGATATCCGCCGCCAGGAGGCCCGGCTGGCGGCTGCGACCGCCAATGTCGGTAGCGCGCGGGCGCAGTTCTTTCCCACCATCCAGTTGACCGGCTCCGGCGGCTACCAGAGCGCCGCGCTGGCCTCGCTGTTTCAGCCCAACGCGGCGTTCTTCAACCTGGTCGGCGGGCTGACCCAGCCGATTTTCGATGGCGGCCGGATCCGGGGCAATTTCAACCTGACCCAGGCGCAGCAGGACGAATTGCTGCAGACATATCGCAAGACCGTGGTGTCGGCCTTCACCGATGTGGAGAACGCACTGGTGGCGATCCGGCAGACCACGGAGCGGCTGCGGCTGCTGCGCGAGGTACTGACGGCGTCGCGGCGCGCCTTCGAACTGTCCGAACAGCAATTGCGCGCCGGCACCGCCGACATCGTCACCGTGCTAAATACCCAATTGACACTGTTTCAGGCCGAGGATGCGCTGTCGCAGGCGCAGTTGTCGCGCTTCCTGGCGATCATCAGCCTGTATCAGGCGCTGGGCGGCGGCTGGGAGCCGAATATGGAGAGACCGGTCAATGCTCTTTAAGCCGGAAGCGAACGAGGCGAACGCGTCCGGCACCGCAGCCCGTATCCGCGGCGGCGCGCGGCGCCGCACGGTCTCGATATTCGTGACGCTGCTGATCCTCGGCGGGCTTGGCTATATCGGCTGGACCGTGTGGCAGCAGAAGCAGACCGCCGCCACGGGACGCGGGCCGCGGCCGGACATGACCGTGCCGGTGCTGGCGGCGACGCCGAAGATCCAGGACGTGCCGGTCTATCTCGACGGCGTGGGCTCGGTGAAGGCGCTGAACAACGTAACGGTGCGCGCGCAGGTCGACGGCAAGCTGATCAAGGTCAATTTTGCGGAAGGCCAGGACGTCAAGGCCGGCGACGTGCTCGGCGAGATCGATCCGGTGCTCTACAAGGCGTTGTACGACCAGGCCGTCGCCAAGAAGGCGCAGGACGAGGCAACGCTGGCGAATGCGAAGCTCGACCTCGCCCGCTACCAGCAGCTTGCGGCCACCAATGCCGGCTCCAAGCAGCAGGCCGATACGCAGAAGTCCGTCGTGGCGCAGCAGGAGGCACTGGTGAACTCCGACCAGGCGGCCATCGACAACGCCGCGGCGACCCTGAGCTACACCAAGATCATCGCGCCGTTGTCCGGCCGCGCCGGCCTGCGCCAGGTCGACCAGGGCAATATCATCCGATCTTCCGACACCACCGGGCTCGTCATCATCACCCAGTTGCAGCCGATCGCCGTGCTGTTCAGCCTGCCGCAGCAGCAGATCGTGCGCGCCAATGCCGCGGTCGCCAAGGGACCGCTCACCGTCGACGTGTTCGGCAATGACGGAGTCACCGTGGTCGACACCGGCACGCTGACCGGCATCGACAACCAGGTCGATATCACCACCGGCACGGTCAAGATCAAGGCGGAATTTCCCAACGCCAGATTCCAGCTATGGCCCGGCCAGTTCGTCAACGTCCGGCTCAAGGTCGAGACGCTGCCGCAGGCGATGGTGGTGCCGACCTCCGCCGTGCAGCGCGGTCCTGCCGGCACGTTCTCCTACGTGATCGGGGAGGGCGATATCGTCAAAGCCGTGCCGGTCACGGTGACGCAGCAGAACGAGACCGACGCCGTGATCGCCAAGGGGCTTTCGCCGACCGATCGCGTGGTCACCACCGGCTTCGCCAATCTGGCCGACGGCTCGAAAGTCAGTGTCGGTACCAACAGCGCCGAGCCGACCGCCGATCTGGCGCCGCGCGCGCGCGGTAGCAAGCGCGGCGAGGGCGGCGAGCGTCGCGGTAAGCGCGGCGAGGGCACGCCGTCAGGTGACCAGAAGGGCCAGACCGGCCTCGCACCCGCGCCTCCCAGCACGCCCGCACCTGCCGGAGCCAAGTAACCATGATGGCGCGCTTGCGCTTCCTTCTTCCCCTCTCCCACCGGCGAGGCGAAGCTTCGCTGGGCGGGAGAGGGTGGATCGAAGCTCCGCGTAGCGGGGTTCGAGACGGGAGAGGGGGGCGACGCGGAACGCTGGCATCGGCGTTTGCCGCTCCACCCTCTCTCCCGTCCGCGCTGCGCGCGGCCACCCTCTTCCGCCAACGCCGCTTTGCGGCGCCGGGGGAGAGGGGAAGAAAGAGCGCGCAGCCATGAGCGTCTCCGAACCCTTCATCCGCCGGCCGGTCGCGACCTCCTTGCTGGGGATCGCGCTCCTGATCGGCGGCGCGCTGGGCTATTGGGCTCTGCCGGTGTCGGCGCTGCCGCAGGTCGATTTCCCGACGGTGCAGGTCTCGACGCAACTGCCCGGCGCCAGCCCGGACGTGATCGCCTCGCTGATCACAGCGCCGCTGGAGCGCCAGCTCGGCCAGATCCCGTCGATGACCTCGATGACCTCGACCAGTTCGTTCGGCGTCAGCTCGATCTCGCTGCAGTTCGATCTCAACCGCGACATCGACGGCGCCACGCAGGACGTGCAGGCCGCGATCAATGCCGCGGCCGGCGTGCTGCCGAAGAACCTGCCGTACCCGCCGGTCTACGCCAAGGTGAACCCGGCCGACGCGCCGGTGATGACGCTGGCGCTGACCTCCGACACCATATCGCTGCGGGCGATGAGCGACATCTCCGACACGTTGCTGGGCCAGCGGCTCAGCCAGATCTCTGGCGTAGGTCGCGTCGCGGTGCTGGGCGGGCTGAAGCCGGCGGTGCGGGTGCAGGCCGACTTGTCGCGGCTGGCCGCCTACGGCATCTCGATGGAGGATTTGCGCACGGCGATCGCGGGCGCCAACGTGTCCGGCCCGAAGGGCTCGCTCGACGGCGCGCAGCAGGCCTACACCATCGCCGCCAACGACCAGATCGCCGCCGCCGATGCCTACCGGCCGATCATCGTCGCCTACCGCAACGGCGCCCCGGTGACGATCGGCGACATCGCGCAGATCGTCGACGGGCTGGAAAACGACCGCACGGGCGGCTGGTACCAGGGCACGCCGGCGGTGATCATCGAGATCCAGCGCCAGCCCGGCGCCAACGTCATCGAGGTCGTCCGGCAGATCAACGAGGAAATCCCCAAGGTACAGCGCGCGATGCCGGCCGGCATCAAGCTGTCGGTGGTGTCCGACCGCACTGTCACCATCCGCGCCTCGGTACACGACGTGCAGTTTACGCTGGTGCTGTCGGTAATTCTGGTGACGCTGGTGGTGCTGCTGTTCCTGCGCTCGCTGCGCGCGACGCTGATCGCCGGCGTGGCGCTGCCGCTGTCGCTGATCACCTCGTTCGGCGTGATGTATTTCGCCGGCTTCAGCCTCGACAATCTCTCGCTGATGGCGCTGACCATCGGCACCGGCTTCGTGGTCGACGACGCCATCGTGATGATCGAGAACATCGTCCGTCACATGGAAGACGGCGAAAGCCCGATGCAGGCGGCACTGTCCGGCGCCAGTGAAATCGGCTTCACGGTGATCTCGCTGACGGTGTCGCTGATCGCGGTGTTCATCCCGCTATTGTTCATGTCCGGGCTGGTCGGCCGCATGTTCCGCGAATTCGCGCTGACGTTGACCATCGCGGTGGTGGTGTCGGCCGTCATATCCCTCACTCTCACGCCGATGATGTGCTCGCGGCTGCTGAAACACACCCATGACGAGTGGCAGGTGCCGGGCCTGGCGGCCATCAGCCGCTTCATCGACCGCATGGTGGCGTTCTATCACCGCACCCTGCTGTGGGTGCTGAAGCATCAGCCGGCGACATTGGTGGTGACGTTCCTGACCGTCGCCGCGACGCTCGGCCTGTATATCATCGCGCCCAAAGGCTTCCTGCCGCTGCAGGACACCGCCTCGATCATCGCGGTGACCGAAGCCGGCGCCGACGTGTCCTTCGCTGAGATGCAGAGCCGGCAGGCCGCGGTGGCGACTATCATTCAGGCCGACCCCGACGTCACCGGCGTGGTCTCGGTGATCGGCGGTGGCACCGTCAACCCGACTACCAATGTTGGCCGGCTGGTGCTCAACCTGCGGCCGCGTGGCGAGCGCCCTGACGAGATTACGAAGGTGATCGACCGGCTGAAGCAGAGCGTCGCCAGCATTCCCGGCATGACGGTCTACTTCCAGCCGGTGCAGGATATCCAGATCAGCACCCAGGCCAGCCGCTCGCAGTACCAGTACACGCTGACCGGCACCGACGCGGCGCAGGTCAGGCTATGGTCGGAAAAACTGGTCGCCGAACTGCGCCGCGATCCGATGTTCCGCGACGTGTCGTCGGAGAACCAGGCCGGCGGCCTGCGCGCCGCGCTTGACATCAACCGGCAACGCGCCGGACAGCTCGGCGTCAGCCTGCAGGGCATCAACGACACGCTGAACGACGCCTTCGCGCAGCGCCAGATTTCGACGATCTACGGCCAGGCCAACCAGTACCGCGTCGTGCTGGAGGCGCTGCCGAGCCAGCAGCGCGATCCCGACGTGCTGTCGAAACTCTATCTGCCGGGTACCGCTGGCGCGCAGGTGCCGCTGTCGGCGGTGGCCACGTTGACGCGCACCACGGCGCCGCTGTCGATCTCGCATCAGGCGCAGTTTCCGGCGATCTCGCTGAGCTTCAACCTCGCTCCCCGCGAGGCGCTCGGCGATGCCGTCGAGGAGGTCAAGAAGATCGAGCAGCGCATCGGCATGCCTGGCAGCATCAACGGCTTTTTCGCCGGCGACGCCGCGGAATTCTCCAAGTCGCTGTCCGGCCAGCCCTGGCTGATCCTCGCCGCCTTAGTGACGATCTACATCGTGCTTGGCGTGCTCTATGAGAGCTACATCCATCCGATCACCATTCTGTCGACGCTGCCCTCGGCCGGCGTCGGCGCGATCCTGGCCTTGATGGCGACTGGGCAGGACCTCTCGGTCATCGGGCTGATCGGCATCATCCTCTTGATGGGCATCGTCAAGAAGAACGCGATCATGATGATCGACTTCGCGCTCGACGCGGAGCGGCATCACGGCCGGACGCCGGAGGAGGCCATCGTCGAGGCTTGCCTGCTGCGCTTCCGCCCGATCATGATGACCACGCTGGCGGCGTTGTTCGGCGCGCTGCCGCTGGCAGTTGAAAGCGGCACCGGCGCGGAATTGCGGTTCCCGCTCGGCGTCTCGATCATCGGCGGCCTGGTCCTGAGCCAGATCCTGACGCTGTACACCACACCGGTGATCTATCTGGCACTCGACCGCATCAACCGCCGCTTCGAGAAGGCGCCGGATGTGATCGTGCCGCCGACGTCGCCGGTCGCGGGAGCGGCGAGGGGGGCGCCGTAATGGCCGTCTCGATCTCCGAGCCCTTCATCCGCCGGCCGGTCGGCACCACGCTGCTCGGCATCGGGCTGTTTCTGATCGGCGCGGTCGCCTACCATCTGCTGCCGGTCGCGGCCGTGCCCAACGTCGATTTCCCGATGATCCGGGTGTCGGCAACGCGGCCGGGGGCGGCGCCGGCCATCATGGCCGCGACGGTCGCGGCCCCCCTGGAGCGCCGGCTCGGCGTGATCGCAGGCCTCGACCAGATCACCTCGACCTCTTCGCTGGGCTCGACCTCGATCCAGCTTCAATTCGCCATCGGCCGCAGCGTCGACCGCGCCGCGCGCGACGTGCAGGCCGCGATCAACGCCTCATTGGCCGACCTGCCGACCGACCTGCCGGCGCTGCCGAATTTTCGCAAGGCCAACCCGTCGGCCGCCCCGGTGTTCATTCTGGCGCTGACCTCGAAGACGATGTCGGCCAGCGCGATCTACGACGTCGCCGATACGGTGATCGTGCAGCGCCTTTCGCAGGTGCCGGGCGTCGGCGAGGTCACCTCCAGCGGCGCCGACCAGCCGGCGGTGCGGATCCAGCTCAACCCGATCGCGCTGTCGAATGCCGGCATCTCCACCGACGATGTCCGCACCGCGATAGTCAACGCCAATCCGCTCGGGCCTGTCGGCATCTTCAATGGCGGGCGGCAGAGCGAAACGCTGTCGATGAACCCGCAGATGCGGACCGCGGAAGAGTTTCGCGACATCATCGTCAAGAGTGCCAGCGGCAACTTTTTGCGGCTGTCGGATATTGCCGACGTGCAGGACGCCACCCGCAACAGCCGCTCGATCGCCTGGTTCAACAAGCAGCCGGCGGTATTGATCCAGATCACCAAACAGGGCGACGCCAACGTCATCGACACCGTCGATAGGGTCAAGGCGCTGATCCCCGATCTCAAGCAATGGATTCCTGCCGGCATCGAGATCTCGGTGCTGACCGACCGCACCGGCACGATCCGGGCCTCGGTCGAGGACATGGAGTGGACGCTGGTGGCAACCGCCGCGCTGGTAATGGCGGTGGTGTTTCTGTTCCTGCGGCGCGGCATTCCCACCATCGCGGCCGGCGTGTCTGTGCCTCTGGCGCTGGCCGGCACCTGCGCCGGGATGTGGCTGGCCGGGTTCTCGATCAACAACCTGTCCTTGATGGCGCTGGCGATCTCGGTCGGCTTCGTGGTCGATGACGCCATCGTCATGATCGAGAACATGTACCGCAACCTGGAGGAGGGCATGGCGCCGCTGCATGCCGCGCTCGAGGGTGCGCGCCAGATCGGCTTCACGGTGCTGTCGATCTCGCTGTCGCTGATCGCGGCGTTCACGCCGCTGATCTTCATGGACGGTTTGGTCGGCCGTCTGCTGCGCGAATTCTCGCTGACGCTGACGTTTTCGATCATCGTCTCCACCGTGGTGTCGCTGACCGTGACGCCGATGATCTGCGCGCGGTACATCAAAACCGGGATTTCCAGCACAGAGACAAGGTTCGACCGCATCGTCGAGGGCACGCTGTCGCGCGTCGTGGCGTTCTACGAACGCTCGCTGCGCGTCGTTCTCGGCTTTCCGCTGCTGACGCTCTTGGTGTTCTTCGCCACCATCGCGCTCACGGTCGTGCTGTACATCAAGACGCCGAAAGGACTGTTCCCCAGCGACGACTCGGGCTTCGTGATCGGATCGACCCGCGCCTCGGCGGACACCTCTTTTCAGGCCATGCTGGGCCTGCAGCAACGCCTCGCTGACATCGTGCTGGCCGATCCCGCCGTCGCCGGCGTCGGCTCGTCGCTGGGCGGCTCCGGCGGTCCGGGCGGTGGCGGGGCCAGCCGCGGCATCATGTTCATCAGCCTGAAACCGCCGGAGGAGCGCAATGGCGCCTCGACCGACGATGTCATCAACCGGCTGCGCCGCGAACTCGGCGTGGTGCCGGGGATCCGGCTGTTCATGTTTGCTGCGCAGGATTTGCGTGCCGGCGGCCGGCAGAGCGATTCCAACTACCAGTACACCCTGACCTCGACCGATCTCGATCTGCTGCAGAAATGGGCGCCGCTGGTCGGCAAGCGGCTGGAGACCGTCGAGGGCATCACCGACGTCTCCAGCGACCGCGATCCCGGCGGCCTGCAATTGACGCTGGCGATCGACCGCAAGACCGCGTCAAGCCTCGGCGTGAAGGTGCAGGACATCGACAACGCGCTCAACAATGCGTTCTCGCAGCGCCAGATCTCGACGATCTACACCCAGCGCAACCAGTATAAAGTGATCATGGAGATCGACGGCAAGTTCCAGAACGATCCCTCCGACCTCGACCGTATCTTTGTGGCCGGCGCGGGTGGCGCGCAGGTGCCGCTGTCGGCCGTGGTGCGCGCCGAACGGACGCTGGCGGCGCTGTCGGTGGCGCATTCCGGCGGATTTCCCTCGACCACCGTGTCGTTCAACACGTTGCCCGGCGTGCAGCTCGACGCCGTGACCGGCGCCATCCAGCGCGCGGTCGATGAATTGCACATGCCGGAAGGCATCCGCGGCGGCTTCGACGGCAGCGCCGGCGACTTCAGCAAGACCTCCGGCCGGCAGCCGCTGCTGATCCTGGGCGCGCTGATCGCGATGTATATCGTGCTCGGCGTGCTCTATGAGAGCCTGGTGCACCCCTTGACCATCATCTCGACGCTGCCTTCGGCGGGCCTCGGCGCGCTGCTGGCGCTGCAGATCACCAATACGCCGCTCACCGTGATCGCCTTCATCGGCATCATCCTCTTGATCGGCATCGTCAAGAAGAACGGCATCATGATGGTGGATTTCGCCATCGACGCGGAGCGCCATCGCGGGCTGTCGCCGGCCGAAGCGATCTTCGAGGCCTGCAGCGTGCGGTTCCGGCCGATCCTGATGACCACGCTGGCGGCGGCCTTCGCCGCCATACCGCTGGTGGTGGCGACCGGGCCGGGTACCGAATTGCGCCGGCCGCTCGGCATTACCATCATCGGCGGGCTGCTGATCTCGCAGATCCTGACGCTGTACAGCACGCCGGTGATCTACCTCCTGATGGACCGGCTGCGCCGCCGGCCGCGACCGCTGGCGCTGCCCGCGCCGGCCGAATAGGCATCTCCGGGCCGTCACGGTGGTTGAAGCGGGGGGCCGCGCGGCGTATAGCGGGCCATGTCCAAGATTTCAGAACTGAAAGCCGGTGAGCTAGATGCGATCCCGGAATGCCCGCGTTGCATGAAGCCGGTGCCTCTGTGCATCTGCGACAGCATTCCGACCATCGAGAGCCGCATCGGCCTGCTCATCCTGCAGCACCCGCAGGAACAGGACCGTGCGCTCGGCACCGCCCGCGTGACCGCCGCGCATTTCAAGAACGCCGTGGTGAAGGTCGGGCTGTCGTGGCCGAGCCTGGCCAAGGCGCTGGGCCGGCCGATCGCCGACCCGTCGCGCTGGGCCGTGCTCTATCTCGGCTCCGCAAAAGTCTCCGATTTCGAGACCGACCGCGATCTTCTGGCCATCGACCGCAAGGGCGAAGCCGAGGAGAACCAGCGCGCGCTGCTCAAGGAGATCCAGGGCATTGTGCTGCTCGACGGGACCTGGAGTCAGGCCAAGGCGCTGTGGTGGCGCAACGCCTGGATGCTGAAGTGCCAGCGGGTGATTCTCGGGCCCGCCAAGCCGTCGCTGTACGGCAAGCTGCGCAAGGAACCGCGCAAGGACGGCCTCTCGACGATCGAGGCCGCCGGCATGTTGCTGTCGAATCTGGAAAAGCGCCCGGAGATCGCGGAGACGCTGAATGCCAGCTTCGTCCGCATGCTCGCGAAATACCAGGAAGCCCAGAGCGTGATGCCGGAACTGAAGCCGAAGAAGCGCGACTGGCGCCGCAAAAAGAGCGCCTGAACCCGGCCTGCGCTGCAACGGCGGAGCCAGCCACCCTTCTCGGAAACGCATTTTGATCGTGTCGGCCCGATCCGGGGCGGCACGGCAATGCCTACGCCACGCCCAATCGCCGCTGCAATCCTCGCAACGTGCTTCAGCTTTTCACAATATGTGTTTGAAAGGATGGAGGCCACGTCGTCCTTCAACTACAGGACCAGCCTGGTCTAGCGCCGTCTGATTCGTTTCAAAACCTCGTAAATTACAGGCCATATCTAGTCTAGACAGGTCTAGGCTGGTCCACTACGTTCCAAGTCTGATTTGTACGTATATTTGACTCGGAGCCTCCGGTGGGTCGCGCTGCTAATAAGCTTTCGGTGAAGTTCTGCGAGAAGATGCTGCCCCCCGGCCTATATGGTGACGGCGGCGGATTGTATCTGCAGGTTTCGAGTTCGAGCACCAAGGCATGGGTGTTCCGCTTCATGATACGCGGTCACGCGAGGAAAATGGGGCTTGGCGATTTTGAACGGGTGAAGCTCGCTGACGCCCGCAAGAAGGCCCAGGCTGCGTACAGTTTAGTCGTGGACGGGATCGACCCTATCGCTGCCCGCGATGCGGTGCGGGCCTCGCAGGCCGTGGACACCAAGGCCCTCACCTTTAAGGAATGCGCCACGCAGTGCATTGCCGACCGGGAGGAAGGTTGGAAGAGCCCCCGGCATGCTGAGCAATGGACATCAAGTCTAGAGCGGTATGCCTATCCGACCATCGGGCATCTGCCAGTTAGCGATGTCAGTCTGGCGCTGGTGCTCAAAGTTCTCAAGCAACAAGTAAATAAAAAAGGCAACAAAACCGAGCTAGGGCAGTTTTGGTCGGAAAAAACAGAAACCGCGAGCCGGGTCCGAAACAGAATTGAGAACGTGCTGGATTGGGCAAAGGTGCATGGACACCGGTCGGGGGATAATCCGGCGCGGTGGACGGGCTTCATTGATCAGGTGCTGCCGGCACGCGAGCAGGTATCGCCTGTAACCCATTATCCGGCCATGCCCTACGCCGACTTGCCGAATTTTATGAAAAAGCTGCGAGCCAACGATTGTGTGAGTGCACGGGCGCTCGAACTGACCATCCTGACCGCGATGCGGACCGACGCGACTATTGGCGCCACGCTGCCAGAGATGGATCTGGAGAAAGCGACATGGACGATTTCAGGCAAGCGGCTCAAGGGCCGAAAGGGGAAGGAGCGGCGGGATCTGGTAATTCCACTGACGGCGCGAGCCGTGGCATTCCTCAAGGAGGTGTCCAGCGAGGGCGGATTTGTCTTCCCGGGCGGGAAGCCGGGCAAAGGCCTGTCGAGCGCCGCGATGGATCAACTCCTGAAGGGCATGGGATATCCCGGCACGGTCGCCACGGTTCACGGCTTTCGGTCCACCTTCAAAGACTGGGCAACTGAGCAAACGGACTACCCAACCGATCTGGTCGAGTATGCCTACGCTCACACCGTCCCCGACAAGACAGAGGCTGCCTATCGCCGAGGCGACATGATCGAAAAGCGGCGCCGGCTGATGGAAGACTGGGCTGCGTACTGCGATGGGCGGGTATGATGATCATCCGCAGTTATGACGGCATCACGCCAAAAACCCTCCACGAACAATTGCGGGACTTTGCGTCTTATGCGGAGCTTCCGTGGCGTCGACAGGCGCGGCTATGCTTTCTGCTAATCGACTTGCGCGTCATGTATGACTGCCGCGAGCAAGAAGCGAATGCGGTAAAGAATACAGCCGTTGCCGCTAAGATAGGGGAAATGCTTCAGAGCATTAAGCGCATCGCAGATTTCAGTAAGTCGATCGACAACGGCGACGCTCACGCGTCCGCAGCAATGCTGGCTGTCGCGCAGATGGGAGAGATCTGGGCAAAGCACTATTCCGAAACGCTACCGGTCAATTTCAAACCTTCGCGCATCGCAGGTGCGGACCATCTAATAGACTACGGATCGGCAGAGGTGATCAGCAGCTTTTTTGGAATCGCAGCAACAGTTCATCGGATCGCGTCCGATGCACAAAAGGTGATTGCCGCTGAAATTGATGAGAGGCCAGATCAATCCGGAATTGTGTGGGCGGCCGGATCAAGGCTGCCGAGCCTGTACGAAAAGTTTATGGGCAGATTTTCAATCCGAACCGAGACGACTACGGACGGCATTTCCTTTGTTCGCAAGGCGCTGCAGGCAACCGCCATCCGCGATGACATCAGCGTCGAAACTGTCCGTTCCCATTACAAGACCGCTCGCCGGGTTAAAGCTCCGTAAAATTTCTGAAAGCCTAACCCGTGAGCCGCCCGCCCAAAAACATCATGTTCGACCCATAGGCCATCCCGGCCTAATGGAGTTTGATATGGTTCGGAAGGCACTTCGGCTTCCTGCTGTTCTCGATGCGTTAGCCTGCAGCAAGGCCACCTGGTACGCGGGCATCAAGAAAGGCGTCTACCCAAAAGGCAAGAAGCTTAATCCAGACGGCAACATTGTTGTCTGGTTCGATGATGAGATTGCTGCCATTCAGGCCGCAGCCCTCCAGACGGAGGCCGCTTGATCTCATGACCAAAGAAAAAGCCCGCCAGTGGGGCGAGCTTCTTCCGAATGCTGATGTCTGCCAGGACAATTTGGAGTATGTCACAGCCACCAGAGAATATCAAGTATCCAGAATTACCCGCCGCTGCGCGATCAGCGCTGCGATGGCTGCCATCATTGCCCCTCTCGTCTTTGGGGAGGTGCGCTAATGACTAACGTTGCAGCGATCAGGATTGAACCTGACTTCAACGCCGCAAAACAGGATGCCCAGCGCAATATCGCCAACGCCCGCATTTGGGCATTCGAGGATGAGTGCAAACGGCTTGGCGCAATGCTCGCTTACGAGCGAACACGACAGACGGAAATCTGTGACTTCCTCTACACCGTCGCAGAAGCGAACGGGCTGGTTATCGCACACGGTGACGGGCTGATTCACAAGATGATTGTGGCTGGCCTGGAAGGCGGTGACGAATGAGCATCACCATTGAAGCCGAAGGCATGACCGTTCTGTTGCCGGAAATGCCGCTTGTCACGATTGAACCGGACAAGGCTAGAGCCGCGATCAAACGAGACCGGGCTATCCGCCGATCGCATCTGTTCCCACTATTTGACGCAGTTGCGAACTTTGCATGCTCGTTTCTGATCGCGCCGCAGGGATGCGAAACTTTCGAGCTGCCGCGCTCTCCTTGGATCCTCTACCTAGGCGATGACCTGCATTTTGTTTGGGGACCAAGAGCCTTTCCGGCGGACTCGCTGGACAAGGCGATAAACGAAGCCAGTTACGCCGTCATAGTCTCGAGCGGACCTGAACCGTACCCCTATCGAATGGTCGCCACTATGGCCGCCAAACATCGCAAGAATGTCTTGCTGATCGAAACTCGACCCAACCAGAGCAACGCATGGAAAGAGCGGATCAAGGCTATTCGAGGCAGCAACGAACTGCCCGTCACTCATTGCATGACCCCGCCGGAGGCCGCATGAAAGTGGAACGGGTGGGAGTTTATGACGCGCTTAACGCAGCCGCCAATGGGTTTGCCGTATTGCCGGCAGACGCCCGCACAGGCGAGCCGCTTTTGGATATCTCAAAGGCCAGCAGCGACCCGGAAGTAATTCGGGCATGGTGGGATCAATACCCCGGCGCAGAGCCGGCTTGCATCCCGCCGAAGGCCAAAGAGTTGAAGGCAACGCCATACGTCTGGCGTGACCCTGCAGACATGCCCCGCAGAGAGTTTCTTTATGGAACCCATCTGATCCGCAAGTTTGCCTCTGCCAAGTTTGCGGCGGGGGGTGTCGGCAAGTCTGCTTTGGCACTGGCTGAAGCAATCGCACTTGCCACCGGCCGCGCATTGCTGGGTGTGGCGCCGGCAAAGCGGTGCAAGGTCTGGTACTGGAACGGCGAAGATCCCCAGGAAGAGACCGACCGTCGCGTCGCCGCTATCTGTCTGCATTTCGGCATTGACGGTACCATGCTCGAAGGATGGCTCTGGACCGATAGCGGCAGAGATCAGGAAATCATTATTGCTACCCAAAACCCGAAAAGCGGGACTTCTATCGCTATCCCCATGGTAAAATCGTTGGTCGATACCATCCTCGACAATGAAATCGACGTGGTGATTATCGACCCCTTCGTTTCATCGCACCGCGTGACCGAAAACGACAATGGCGCCATGGATATGGTGGCTAAGAAGTGGACAGCGATTGCAGGTGAAACGAACACCGCAATTGAGTTGATCCACCACACCAAAAAGACCGGTGGTGCCGACGCCACGGTTGAAGACGGACGAGGGGCAGTAGCCGTTCTCAACGCCGTTCGATCAGCTCAGGTGCTCAACAAGATGAGTGAGGCCGACGCGGCAAAGAGCGGAGTTGCTAATCACCGATCCTATTTCAGTGTCGATAACGGCAAGATCAATCTAGGCCCGCCCCCCGAGGGGAAGGACTGGTATCAGATAGTGCCTGTATCGCTCGGAAACGGCCCCAGCGTTGCGCCAGCCGGTGACAGTGTGGGTGTGGTCACGCGGTGGAAGTGGCCCGACCCCTTGGACGGCATTAGCGGCTCAGACTTCGAGGCTGCCGCAGTAGAGATCGGCAGGGGGCGCTGGCGAGAAAGCAACCAGGCAACCGATTGGGTTGGGCGCCCCATCGCTAAGGCATTGCGCCTAGACCTCGACAGCAAACCGGATAGGGCAAAGGTCAACGGCCTTGTTAAAATCTGGATAGGTCAGGGCAGTCTTGTTGTGGTTGAGGATCAAGACGAGAAGCGAATGACGCGTAAGTATGTGCAGGTGGCGGCATGATTTGCCTCACCTCACTCTTCAATGTTTTCTCGCCACGCCCCACCCCCACACCCCTAAGAGGGGTGGTGGTGTGGCAACTGGCTGCCTCAGTCTGCCGAACTTTGCCTCACCTCAGGTGTGGCAGGTGTGGCAGGCAGGGGGGCTGTCGCATGACTATGGCGAGAGAGGATGTTTGAGGTACGTGCGGAGCCGGGTTCCAACGCAGTTTTTTTCTGGCGAGAGGCTTTGACTGCATTCAGTTCCACCTCGCATTAATCGCTTGCGGCGGATCATCCGTCCTCAATTGACGAAATAAACTCAAATAAAATCAATCGCATCGTCTTATGCAGTCTTACTGCGTACATCTCTACGCACAAACAAACTTGGAATAACGCTCCTTTTTCGCTATACTGGCCGCAGTCTATTTGATGCGGAGCGCGATGAATGCCGGCAGATGCCGCCGAGATAGAAGCCAAGCCTGACGGCGGTAAAGGCAAGGTGCGGCTGCTGTGCATCGATGATCTAGACGGCCGAACCCGCGCCGCTCAGTTGGTCAGCAGGACCATCGACGCCATCACCTCCGACCTCGGCGGCGCCGACCACCTCAGCACTGGCGAGCAGCTACTGATCCGCAAGGTAGCCATCACTGCCGCCATGTCGGAAGACCTGGCCGCGCGCTGGCTGATGGGCCAGCAGATCGACCCGGCGCTGTTTGCCACGCTTGGCAATGCCGAGCGCCGCTTGCTGGAGACGTTAGGCCTCAAGCGGGTTGCCCGCGACCTCACCCCCTCAATTGACCACTACGTGAACCGAAAGGTTGGCACCTGATGTCAGATACTCTCACAATCGACCAGGCCGCATCCTCCATGGAGGACGACTACACGACGCACGATCTGGTCCCGGCAGAGCAGAGCGAGCATGCGCCTACTTATGACCCCGGCACGTTGGAAAGCGGAGAGATTACTGCCGGCGGCCTGTCACTGGAGCAGGCTGTCGACGAGTTTGACGAGGATGGTGCCCCTGTCACGGTGTCAAGGGGACAACCTGTCGTCGTCACCGTTGGCGGCCAGCCGCTCACCATGGCTGATCTGGTCAACGGGTATGTCCAGGGCGTTGCCCGGCAGGATGCAGTCACCGGCCTTTACGAAGACTATGGCAAGGTGGTCGACGCCGCTCAGAACGTGGTCCAAGGCGCTCTGGCGCTCGCTGGCTACATCAATTCCAAGCTGCCCGGCCTGCCCAGCGCTGAGCTGAGCGTGGCTGATCCGGTTGCGTACACCCGGCTTAAGGCCGTTCACGACGAGACGCACGGTATCGTCCAGCAGATCCTGCAGATGGCCAGCCAGGTAGGGCAGAGCACCGCCACAGTGGCGAGCCAGCACCATGCCGGCCGAATGGCACGCGAAGGCAGAGCCCTGCTCAAAGCCTTCCCTGAGTGTGTCGACGAAGCCGAGCGCGAGAAGTTCTTGGGAAGGGTGCGAGAGGCAGTCTATGCCTGCGACTTCAGCGATAGCGAGTTACGCGACGTTGTCGACCATCGTCTGTTCCGGCTGGCACACCTTGCATCGATCGGACTGGAAAAGACGGATCGTCCAGCCCCGCGTCCACGACAGCAGCCCCGGCCAGCAAAACGGACCACCAGCAACCTAGATCGTCTCAGCAGAAGCGGAACGCTTGCTGACGCCATGGCGGTGGACTTTGACTGATACCGCCATCTCATTCGCCGATGCCTGCCTAGACCCCAACTTGTTTGGCGACGTGTTCACTGGCCCAACGTGGGCTAATTGGCGCGTTATTGACAAGGCAATCTTTGGGTTGCCGCTGGATGAGAATGAACTGCGGGTGTTCCACGGCCTGACGGGGCGCACAGAGGCCCCGGAAGCGCAGGCGGAGGAAGTGTGGCTTGTCATCGGGCGCCGTGGCGGCAAAAATGTGAAAAGCGCCGCGTTGTGTACCTATCTTTCAACCATTGGCGTGGAGGCATACGGTTGGCGGAAAAAGCTAGTTGAAGGCGAAACCGGCGTTGTCCAGTTGCTCGCGGTAGACCGCGATCAGGCCGGGATTGCATTTGGTTACATTCGCGGTTTCTTTCGGAAGCCAATCTTTCGTAAGATGGTTACGCGCATTACGTCCGATAGTATCGAGCTAAATAACGGCTTTGCGGTGGAAGTGACGACCGCCGACCAGCGCCGGGTGCGAGGCCGCACCGTGGTCGCTGCGGTTTACGACGAAGTCGCTTTCTGGCGATCGGAAAACAGTACCTCTCCAGATATCGACGTGCACCGCGCGGTAAAGCCGGCAATGGCAACCATGCCTGGTGCTATGGTTATTGCGATTTCCAGCCCCTATGCGCGCCGTGGGCTTTTGTGGAAGCGGTATCAAAAATACTACGGAAAGCCAGGCAAGGTTCTAGTTGTCCAAGCGCCAACATGGATCATGAATCCCGCCATAACGCGCGATGGCAATCTAGTCAGCGAGGCATACGCCGACGACCCAGAATCGGCCAGCGCCGAATTTGGGGCAGAGTTCCGTTCCGACCTTGAATCCTTAATCAACATTGAAGCTGTGCAGGCTTGCGTTGTGGATGGCGTTTTCGAGCGACCGCCGGAACGGTTGCACAGCTATGTAGCCTTTACAGATCCAAGCGGCGGAAGCGCCGACTCCATGACCCTGGCGATTGCCCATAAGGAAGGCGATACGGCCATTCTCGACTTGATACGCGAGATTAAGCCACCTTTTTCGCCAGAGGCTGCAGTTGCCGAATTTGCCGAGGTCATGAAGCGATACCGGATCAGTACCGTCTATGGCGACCGCTACGGCGCAGAATGGGTGGCCGAGGCGTTCCGAAAGCAGAGTATCAACTACCAGCATTCCGAGCGGGTTAAATCTGCGATCTATCTCGACATGCTACCGCTACTTAATTCGCGCGGCGTCGATTTGCTGGACGATGACCGCCTTACCCGACAGTTGACCAGCCTCGAGCGGCGCGTCGGGCGCGGTACCGGCCGCGATATCGTGGACCATCCCAAAGGAATGCACGATGACGTAGCGAACGCCGTTGCCGGCGCGGTTACGCTCGCGGCTCTTAGCAGCCCATCCAACCCGGCCACAGCACGCGCTTGGAAGTTCAAGCCACGTATGGTCGCATAGAAAGGAAGCCTTATGACCAATATCCACGATGTTACAGTGCTGCATCTTACTACCGGCAACATCAAAACGATGGACTATGACCGAGCGCACAAGCTTATCGCCTTTGGCGAGTGGATCGAAACCGTTCCCGAAGATGCCGAGCGGGCTAAGGAATGGCGCGCGGCGCTTCGCGAACGGGTTACGGCAGAGGCCAAGCTGCAAAACATCGATATGAAGCCCTTCGATGCTTACGCGGCATGGTGCGAGGCCGCCGGATTGCCAGTCTTGCCGGCCTCCGAGGGACAGATTGTCTTGTACCTCCTGCAGCTTCATCGCGACGGGATGCCGCAACATGAAGTGCGCTATTTGCAGCGGTATATCACCGTGGTTCACGACTTCGCGAAGCATCCGCCGCGCCATATGCTCAAGACCGTATGGAATGCGTTCATGCGCGCGCTGGTCTACGCTAAAGCCGCCTTGCGAGATGATGTCCAATTGCTCGACATGCCCCAAGCCGTGCCGGGCAAGGCTATCGACATGTTTCCTGACGGCAAGGTGCCGCTTCGGTGGAACGATGTCGCGGCGTGACAAAATTTCCGCGCTGCTGGAGAGCAGCACTTTCCCGGGAGAGCGGGAAGCAGCTCGGCGCGCGCTCCAGCGCCAACACGACACTGCTGATGTTTCCGTTTTCCCGCAATTCTGCCCGCAACCTGTCGGCGGCCCCGAATGGCAACATGAAATACAGAAGTGGACCGCGATGCTGCAATTTTGCACTTCGCACCTTGGGACGCCGGGGCTGTCAAATGCGGAGATCGTCTTGATACGCAACTGGACCAAAAGCCGGGGTGATCCATGGCAGGCGGGCGCCCGCGATCTCATGAAGGTTTACGAAAAACTTAAAAAGCAGGTGGTACAATGATTGAAAATCACTGCCTGGTGCCTTTCGAGCGCTCGGAAGCAATGACGCTCAAGCAGGCCGCCGAGATTGCCGGTCGAACCGTCAACACGATCCGCAACTGGTGCGAAGCGCGCGCCATCGGTCGAATGATCGCCGGCCGGTGGTATGTCAGCCGCGCTGCCTTGGCGATGTTCCTTGATGGAGACCACGCGGCGCTCGCTGCGTACTTCGAGGGAGACCGCACGTCTTCGGTAGTCGCAAAGTACCTAAATAGGTACGCTGTTTGCTCTCAGAACGCACAATAATATCATTACTAGCAAGACGTACTAACCGAACTCTGTAAGCCAGATGTAACTACAGTATAAGGTTTACAAGGAGGTGATCACCATGAGAGCAGATCGTCTAAAATACGAAGACTTGCTGCAGGTTCGCACGCCTGCATCGTTATCGACGGCAATCCGCATCGCGGCAACGCGCAAACTCACCACTTCATCTGAATACGTTCGCCAGTCCGTAATCGACCGGCTGAAAGCTGATGGCGTCGAGCTGTCGGCGGCGGTTTAATCATGCCAGGAGGAATTATGGGCGGCAAGAGTTCACAGACTACCGATAGCAGTTCGAGCCAGAACGGCTTGACCAGTATGCTTTCCAATCGGTCTGACAATCAGATCGGTAGCACGTCAGCCACGAAGAACCCGTGGGAAAACGCGATGCCGACGATCAACGGCATCTTGGGGCAGCTTAACCCGCTTATTTCTAATAGCGGCATCAACTCCACCCAACAGTCCGGTATCGATCAGCTCAAAGCCAACGCTTCCAACGGCAACCCGTTTGCCAGCCAGATCGGCGGTGTCGCGAACAATCTTTTGAGCGGCGGCGGTGCAACCGGGCAGGCCGGCAACATCGCCGGTACCCTGGATGATCTAAAAGCGCGCCTTGGCTCCTATGCCAACGGCCTTCAAATCGGCAATAATCCAGGCCTCAAGGCGCAGTTGGATCAGGCCGGAAGCGACACTGCAAACAATATCAACGGCAGCTTTGCCGCCGCCGGTCGCGACTTCTCCGGATATAATCAGAATGCTGTGGCGCGCGGCGTCACTGCTGCACAGGCGCCTATCATCGCAAACCAGTATAACCAGGACGTTGCAAACCAGATCAGCGCGGCGGGCACTCTCTACGGAGCCGGCAACACAACGGCAGGTATGCAGTCGGGTCTGGCGCAGCAGGGCCTGGCAAATCAGCAGGCCGGCATCTCGGCGGCCGGTGCCGCAAACGACGCCAACAACTACGGCGCCAATTCGCTGATTAGTGCCGGCACGCTTCAGCAGCAGCTTCCGGCTCAAGCGCTCAGCCTGCTTGCGCAGATCGGGCTTCCCATTGCAGGGCTTGGCGGGACGGCTACCGGATCTACCAGTCAGAACGGGAACTCGACCGCAACGGCAAATGGCACTTCGAAAATCAACGCAACCGGTACCAGCACGACGACTAAGCAGCCGAGCCTGATGGAAACGATGCAGGGCTGGGGCGATGTCTTCAATTCGTTTTTTCCGAAAGGGAAGTAGGTCAGCATATGGGCATTCTCGACGCTCTATTCGGCGGCAATTCTCCGATCGGGCCGGCGGCGCAGCCATCGCAGGCTAGTGGCCCCGGCTTTGGCGATCATCTCATTTCCGGCTTGCAGAGCTTTGCCAATAGCGGCGGGCTAGGTTCTGCAATCATCAATGGCGGTATCGGTCTCGCTACCGGACAGCGCGCCGATCCGGGTGGACGCACTCAGGCTGCATTCTCGCAGATCATGAGCGCCCCCGGCGATCAGCAGACAAAGATTGCTCAGCTTACTAATGCTTTCATTGCATCCGGCGATATCGACTCGGCAAAGAAGCTGTACGATCTTGCCAATGGCGGCATCACGGACAAGATCAAGAACTTTAATTTCGGTCAGCAGAACCCAGCTTTCGCGGAAAGTCTGAAGAAGGAAGACGCGCCCAAATATTCGATGAACCCGGTATTCGGCACTGACGAGGCTGGCAACCCGGCCATGGTCCAGCTTAGCAATCATGGCGGCTCGCAGCCTGTGCCGTTGCCGAAGGGCTTTGCGATCTCAAAGAGTCCGCTTCAGATCAACACCGGCACCGGCACATCGCTGGTAGATCCGATCACACGGCAGGAAATCAGAAACGTTCCGAAGGATGTCGGCGGTGTTGTCGAACAGGAAGCGGACGCCAAGAACCGAGTTGATGGAAAGTCGGCGCTGCCGCAGATTGTGGACGCCTCAAACCTCATGATGAAGACGATCGACCAGATTGACAACCATCCCGGCAAAGGCTGGTCACTCGGCAAGTATGCCATGTTGCCGACCATCCCCGGCACCGAACAGGCTAATTTTAGAACTCAGCTAGGCCAGTTGCAGGGTCAGACCTTCATGCAGGCCTACCAGACTTTGAGGGGTGGCGGCGCGATCACTGATATTGAAGGCGCCAAGGGCACCGCCTCGATTGCGCGGCTGAACGATGCGCAGACGCCGGACGCTTTCAACTCAGCATTGAAGGATCTTAAGGAGGTCATCAATACCGGAATGCTGCGAGCGCACGGCAAAGCAAGGGCATCGGCCGGTGTTCAGTCGCCGGCAACGGCCGCAACGCCTGATCCGCTGGGAATCCGCTAATGCCGACCATTGCAGAGATCCGTCAGCAGTTCCCCGACTATGCCGATATGAGTGACAGCGCGTTGGCCGACGCTCTGCACAAGAAGTTCTATTCCGATATTCCTAAGTCGGATTTTGAAGCCAAGGTAGGTATCAAGCCTGCGGAGCCTGACGTGGGCAGGGGCACGGCGATCGGGCGCGGCGTGGCGCAAGGTCTTACGCTTGGCGGTTACGATGAAATGCGAGGGCTTGCAGAGGCGGGCGGCATCAAGCCGGACGAGCCAATGTCGCTCGGCAGCTTGCTTCGCGGCGGCTATCGCTACATGACCGGAACGGGGACTGAGGGTTACGAGGCAGGCAGAGGTCGCGCGGCAGCCGAATATAAAACGGCTGAGCAGCAATATCCCGGCTCGACTATGGCCGGCAATCTCGGCGGCGCCGTTGCAGGCGTGTTGCCGCTTGGCGCCGTCTCTCTTGGCGCAAGAGCGGCAGGCGCCGGCACTGGCCTTGGCCGGACAATTCTCGGATCGGTGATCGATGGAACGGCGCTGGGTGCCGCACAAGGTGCGCTGAGTGCCGATCCCGGCTCGAGGGTTGGCGGCGCAATTGGCGGCAGCGTACTTGGCGGAGTGGTTGGAGGTGCGGCACCGGCAGTGCTGAGCGTTACCGGACGCGCTCTGTCCCCGATCATGGCGAACTTGATGGCGTGGCGGAATCCAGCCGGCTACGCGGAACGGCAGGTAGGGCGGGCTATCTCGGAAAGCGGTCGCAGCGTTGACGATATCGCGCGGGAAATCGGTGATGCGAGCGCAGCGGGGCAGGGCCAGTTCATGCTGGCCGACGCTCTCGGCAATCCCGGTCAGCGTATGCTCTCGACCGTAGCCAGAGCGCCCGGGGAAGGCCGTACAGCGGTCGTGAACGCTTTAGAGAACCGGCAGGCGGGGCAGGGCCGACGCATCTCCAATGCCATCATGGAGGGCTTTGACAGCCCGCAAACGGCTATTCAGACGGAAGCCCGAATGACGGCAGCGCGTACCACTCGTGCCGATGCTGAATATGGGGCGGTGCGCAACGCTTCGGAGCCTGTCGATCTAGTCGGCCCGATCAATCATCTCGACCGCACCATCGGAACGTGTAGCGCGTCAATCTGGATGGGAAGCGCGACAATCAGGATGGCAATTTAGCGGTCGCGGCGTGGGGATGATTGTCGCGGCCTGACGATAACGCAAGTGATAATTGCGTGTCGTGGAGTTGATTGTCGTGGAGCGACAATCAGGATGACGCTTTGATTGTCGCGCGCGTTGGCGGCCTTCCGGCTCCGCGGGCTTTGTCGACAGCCTCTTTTCGGCGATAGCTGTCGACATTCATTTCGAGGATCGTGGCGTGGTGGACGAGGCGGTCGATCGCCGCCAGCGTCATGGCTTGGTCCGGGAAGATTTTTCCCCATTCACCGAATGGCTGATTGGCGGTGATGAGCATTGAGCGGCGTTCGTAGCGGGCGCTGATCAGTTCGAACAGAACGCTGGTCTCGGCTTGATCTTTGGTCACATAGGCGAGATCGTCGAGGATCAGCAGATGATATTTGTCGAGCTTGGCTATCGCGGCTTCGAGCGTGAGGTCGCGGCGCGCGATCTGGAGCTTTTGCACGAGATCGGTGGTTCTGGTGAACAACACGCGCCAACCCTTTTCGATCAGGGACATGCCGAGCGCCGCTGCCAGATGCGATTTGCCGCCGCCAGGCGGGCCAAAACACAACAGATTGGCGCCCCTGTCGAGCCACGCGTCACCGGCGGCGAGAGCCTGCACCTGCGCCTTTGAGATCATCGGCACTGCATCGAAGTCGAATGCAGCGAGGGTCTTGCCCGGCGGCAGGCGGGCTTCATCCAGATGACGTTCGAAGCGACGACGGTTTCGCTCCACCATCTCCTGTTCAGCCAGGGCCGCCAGGAAGCGGGCGGCGGGCCAGCCTTCCTTATCGGCGGTTTCCGCCAGGGCGGCCCAGATCAGCTTGATGCCGGGCAGACGCAGTTCGCTGAGCAGCAATTCGACACGGGCGGCGTCGATCTTGACGGTCGCGTTCATGCGGCTTCTCCCACAGCCGCGGCAATCTGGTCGTAGATAGCGAGCGAGGGCAGCGTGACGACGACGACCGGTAGTGCCATGCCCTTCGGTCGGAAGCGTTCGATCAGCGCCTTGAGATCCGGCAGGATGCCGTCGTCGAGCGTGGCTTGCAGCACGGCACCGAGTTCCGCTTCGCAGGCCCGTTCATGTGCGAGCGCCAGAAGCCCGACCATCGCACGGCAGGCTGGTCTTTCGCCAATGCCGGCGAGCAAGGCGTCGAACGCACGAGCGTAAACGCGGCGGGGGAACAACTGGTCTCGATAGACCAGATTGAGCAGCGCCATCGGTTTGCGGCGCAGCGAATGGATGACGTGACGATAGTCGATGACATGGCCGTGTTTGCCGTTGGGCTGGCTTCGCCCGCGCCGCAGGGTGACGATGTGGGTGGCGCCCTGGAAGCATTCGAGCCGGTCGTCATAGAGACGCACCCGCAGCCGGTGACCGATCAAGCGGGAGGGGACCGAGTAAAACACCTTGCGCAACGTGAAGGCGCTTGATGTCGTTACATCGACGTTGACCTCCTCATAATCGGCGGTCTTGCGGACCGGCAGTTTCTGTAGCGCCGTCCGCTCCTGATCGATGCGCTTGGCATTGCGCGCGTTGCCGCGGCCAACGATCTCGTCGACAAAACCACGCCATGCCGCAAGATCGTCGAAGTCGCGAGAGGCACGCAGCAGCAGGGCATCGGCCAGCGCTCTCTTGAGATGGCCATGCGCACTTTCGATCGAGCCGTTCTCATGCGACACGCCGGGATTGTTGCGGGTCGGCGTCATGCCGTAATGACTGCAGAACGCCTCGTAGCGCGTCGTCAAATCCTCCTTGGCTTCAGCGCCGAGATTGCGGAACGCGGCTGACAGGCTGTCGCTGCGGTGCTGCTCCGGCACCCCGCCCAGCGACCACAGCGCGTTCTGCAAGCCTTCCGCCAGCGCGACAAAACTTTCGCCACCGAGTACGACATGGGCGTGTTCGAAGCCGGAGAAAGGCAGCCGGAAGTGATAGAGCCGGCAGTCCAGCAACTGGCCCGCAATGGTGACGCCGAGATCGGCGACCTCGGTGAAGTCCGACAACCCCATGCGACCCGGCGGATGTTCCTGACGGAAGATCACCTCCCGATCCGGCCCGTTCACCGCCCGCCATGCCCGAATGCGCCGCTCGAGCGTCCGCCGCGTTCCAGAACCCAGCTCCGGATGTCGGCGGCATAGTTCCTCGAACACGGCGATCGGCCGTAAGCCTGGGGCGGCGTTCAGCATCGGGAGGATGTCGTTCTCCCAAAGATCGGCAAATGGATCAGCGCGGCGGCGTTCGCGGGGCGACTTCTTCTGGGTGGGAAGTCGGGGATCCTTTTCGAACCGGTAGGCGGCGGAGGTGCTGAAACCAGCCTTTGCAGCGGCGACGGCTGGCGAATGGTTGCGACGCAAGCTCATGAAAAGCCTCATTTGTTGATCGGTGACATGCCGGCCGGCCAAAGAATTGGTCCTCTCAAAGGAGAAACCCGATCTTTGACCAGCCGCCGTTACCGCCAAATGAGGCCCGTTCGGGCGACACGCCGCTGCTGGGCTGCCTCCGGTCGGGCTACGCCCTCCCTTCGTCAACCCAGCAGCGGCGCATTCTCATCCTGATTGTCGCGGGATTCTCATCCTGATTGTCGCGCTACAGGAACGCAGCCGGGGCAGGTCATCACGCCGGCCAACGACAGTATTGAGGCCATTCTGACCCCGTTCCGCCAGCGTCTAGCACGGGTAAACCCCGACGACTTCGAGGCTGTGCAACGCATTCGCTTCGATATGTCCGATGCGGCACAGAACGCGGCACAGAGCGGTTACGGCAATCGGTCCCGAATGATCGGCAACGCCGTTCGCGAACTTGATACCGCGATGGAAGGGGTGTCTGCCGGATATCGGCAGGCCAACCGTAACTTTGCCCAGGCCAGCCGTAATATTGAGGCGGTCGATACGGGGCGCGCCGCTTCGCAGCGTGGCCGCACTGAGGACATTCTGCCGGCGTTCCGTGCGCTGACACCGCAGGGCCAGGCGGGCTTCAGGGCTGGCTATGCTGACCCGCTGGTGGAAGCTGCACAGGGCGCCGCGCACGGTGTCAACAAAGCCCGGCCGCTGATGAACGACGCTTTCCGCGATGAGGTTGCGGCAATTGCACCGATGCGAACGCAAACGCTGATGAATCAGCGCATTGCCCGCGAAAATACGATGTTCGAGACGCGCAACCATGCCCTTGGAGGATCTAGGACCGCTGACAATCTGGCGGATCAGGGCGGCATGGCGGTTGATCCCGCTTTTATCGGGCACGTTCTCACCGGCAACATGACCGGCGCCGTCCGGTACGCCTTGCAGGCCGGCAGTAACGTGATGACCGGCAACACGCCATCTGTGCGGCGGGAGGTCGCCAACATCCTTACTCAGAACGGCCAGACATTCTCCCGCCCAGAACTTAACCGGATGGTGGAGGATGTCGTGGCGAGAGCAGAGCACATGCAGAACATCGCCCGCAGCATGGCGCGGGGGACAGCTGCGGGCATCGGCGCGTTCTCGAATCAGCAGTAGCAAGGAATACAATGGACACCACTCAATCGATCGCGCTCGAAATCAGCGCCATGATCCGTGCCAGCTCGCAAGGGCGGGAGGTGCAGAACGATAATGTCCTCGACGCGGTTTTGCGTATTCTGGAAAGTGACGCTCACAGTCCGGCAGACGCACTGGCACTGGCGACATTTGCGCGGCGCATTCTGGCGAGCGTCGTTACCGATGCCGAGAACTCACAATATCAGCAGATCGCCTTGCTGTTGCTGGGGAAGGCCGAAGGTGCCCTAGAGGCAGCGACGGGCAAAAGCCGGTTAGCCTTTGAAGGCGAGTATGCCGAAGGTGCGTACAGAAATTGAATTAGGCTTATTCGTCATTTTTAGCTACTGCGCTTCATGCCTAATCTGCGAGCGCACATACTTCCTACCATGTCGGTGCCAGTTGCTCGGCTTATCAACCCGTTAGAGCCGACCTGATCTTCCGTCGTGAGCCTGGTAACGATGCCAGATGGCGACGCGATGACACTCACTTTGCAGAACGTGGTCGATGAGCTACCTGAGGCATTAGCTCCGTTCACGGTCACGTACGCATTCGTGCTCGAGTCAAGCTGCCAGACATACGAAGTTTCGCCGCTATTCATTTTGAATAGGGATGAAGGAGGACCAAATTCGACGACCAAGTTGTCTACGGGCTTGCCGTTGTATTGGTCGCCTAGTCGCTGAGCTACCTCTTGCCGAGAGACACCGCCAGCGCAACCAGAGAGTAAAATGGCAAGCCCGGCAACCCAAAGAGTGCGCATTCAAATCCCCATGCCCAAAGTGATCTAATCTCAACCGGCAAGCCAGCGCAAGGCACCGGAGAAGTGCGACAGCGCCCGAAAGGGAATTACGCTTTTGTTCTGAGGCCGATCTCCATCAGCGCGCGCATCGCTTCCGGTCGAGTGAAAGATGCTGGTTGCTTGTCGATCCACTGATCAAGCGCTGCAAGCTGTTCCGGCTGCAATCGAACGCCGACCAGCGCCCCTTTTACGGCAGAGCGCTTCCAGCGGGGGGTTGTGTTATCACTACTTGATTTGATCATGTGGCTGTGATAACACAAAAACAAGCCGAGGGGAAGGTTGCAACTTCCGCCCCGGCTCTAACCCAAGCCACAAAGGACGCGGAATCCAATGACCCAGGCTGACAGCGTGCATAGCACGCTTCCCACAAACACGTCTGTACTTCCGCCCGCCAGCAACAGCCCTGCGAGCCCCGTACAGGGGCTTTATTATCCGACGCCCGTTACCCCCGAGGATGCCTTCAAGGCCATTGGACGACTCCGCAGGGCCGCCAGAGACGAGATCGATCGGCTACTGGCCTTTCTCGATCAAACCGACCCCTACATGTTCTTTGAGCTGGAGGACGCGGTAGACGATGGCGCCTGCGATGAAGACGAACTCGATGGCGTCAACGCCCACCTTCACGGTGAAGGCGAGGATGACGAGGAAGCGGACCCGAGTGGGGACGAGGCTAGCGGCATTGCCGATATGGACGGACTAGCCGAGCAGGTTGGCGGCCACTATGGCCGATCTGGCGAGGTGCTGTGATGGCAGATCCCCGCGAACTGGACGCCGCTGCAGTCATCGAGCGATGCGTAAACGGCTTCATCCCGGTCAATGTCCTGCCCGATGTTGCAATCGCTGCACACCGGCAATTGGCCACGCCGTTCACGCTGCGAGCGGTCATTCTGGCCTGCACTCCGACCGTCGATGATAGCCGGGCCTTACTCGACTATTTGGCGAATCTGCCTGACGGCGCGTGGCGTTCTTTGGGGATGCCGATCCCATATCAGGACTTTAGAGAGTCGACGTTGGCAGCGCTTCGGCGCTCAATCGCATGGAGGACGGTGTGCGTCTGATCCGACTCCTGCATGCGTTTAAAACTGGCCCGATGGGCGCTGCAGGCTAGTATGCGGCTGCCGTTGCTGAGCCGTCTGGTCCTTTATTAAGGACTGGCTGCCAATAAGCTTACAAGCGGGCTTCCTAACTCACACCGCGACTATAGACTGAACCCGCCGGAGCCCCCCCAGCTCGGCGGGTTTTTCATTGTACGTTGAAATGTGCGCAGAGCTGACGCCGACCAAAAAGTATCAACAATATCAATAGCTTGGATGACTAGATGGAGGCCACGTCGGGAATCGAACCCGAATAAACGGTTTTGCAGACCGGCGCGTAACCACTCCGCCACATGGCCCCATCGGCGGCTTTGTTACAGTCGGATGGCCGTTTAGGCAATGCCCGACTGTATTTTTCCCGGCGCCGTTTCGGCGCCGAGAGCGTCGTCGTTCAGCAGGACGCGCCCCAGCCATCGGGGAAGGGGACCAGCGGCCATTCGAGGCCATTGTCATTGGCGGCGGTCGGCACCGGCGCCAGGAACATCGCCTGGCTGCGCAGATCGTCCAACGCCTCGGCTTCGATTTCGGTGCGGACCGCGTCCAGCAAGAGGTCGAGTTCGGCTTCGCTCATTTGATTGCTCCTTGTTGGATGCAATCTGGCGAAAGAACTCTGCTGGCGCGTTGTGCGGATCGTTCAAATTTTACCAATCCACCTGCACTGCGAAGGATGGTTACCTCGCCGTGCACGCGTCCCTATAAATTCGATCGATCAGGACCGTTACAGCTCGATTGGCACCGCCAGACGGCCGATCAGGCCGGCCAGCTCATCGAGATGCTCGTCGTCGGGTGTGGCGTCGGTCTGGTGATGATCGACCACGGCAGCGAGCCGCAGCAGGCATTCATCGTCGCTAATGAAGGGCAGGGCGTAATGATCGGCGGTAGGGGCGCTGTGAAGGGCAGACATGTGGTCACCTTGTGCGATTCGGAGTTGGGGGCCGGTTGTCGTCTCGCGCCGCTCAATTTTAGATCGGATTGCGACGTTTTGGCGATGACGTTGTGTCGTGCTGTGCCTCAAGTTCCCGATTTTGTGGTCGTTCATGATTTCAGAATCACGAAAAACCCCCGGTAAATCACGGTAATGCGATCCTTTTCGTTTTATACCGCGTGGCAGGCGGCACTTTGCATTTCCCGCTTTGCAAGCCCGGATCGCTTTGTTATACGCTGCGACGAGCGAGGCTTGCTTCGCTGTTCCCTGGTAGCTCAGTGGTAGAGCATTCGACTGTTAATCGAATGGTCGCTGGTTCGAATCCGGCCCGGGGAGCCAAATTTTTTCAAGGACTTCAGAAGTCCTCATTCCCCAGACGATCACGATATTGGTTAAGCCTTCGGAAACCGCGGGTGCGTCAGCTGTTGAAGAAGAAAATATAGATCACCGCGAACGCCACCACCACGAGACCGAGGCTCCAGACCAGCACGTTGCGCGTCGTCGGGCCGCGTTCGGCGCCGCGCGCCTTGATGGCCGATTTTACCTCTGTGCCGTTGGCATCTTTCGACATGGTGTTTGCTCCCTGGCATGAAAGGGGACGCCCGGAAAAACGAGCCGTCCGCCGCACGATTGCAGTGCATGTTGCCGACCCAACCGGCCGGGCAGGCGATCGTTCCCGTGTCGCTTCCGTGCCCGTCCGCCATCAGACTTCTTGCCACCGGCTTGCCCCTGCCGTAATTCCATCGAGCAACTCCAGCCGCATGCCAAGGGATCGCCCATGTCCGAATATTCAACCGCGCGCCAGAAGATGGTTGATGGTCAGGTGCGTCCCAGCGACGTCACCAATCTGCGCATCCTCGAAGCCCTTTTGGCTGTGCCGCGCGAGGACTTCGTCCCCGCCAGCCAGCGTGCGATGGCCTATCTCGACATCGACCTCGACATCAGCGCGCCGGGCGGCGCGAAGCGCTTCCTGATCAAGCCGGTGGTGCTGGCCCGAATGCTGCAGGCCGCCGAGGTCACCGCGACCGACAATGTGCTGGTGGTCGGCTGTGCCACCGGCTATTCCGCCGCCGTCGTCGCGAAGATCGCCGGCCGGGTCACCGCCACCGAGGAAGACCCGTCGCTGATCGGCAAGGCCACGCGTTGCCTGGCCGATCTCGACCTGGGCAATGTCGTGTTCAAGGCAGCGCCGGCGGCCGAGGGCTTCGCCGCCAACGGGCCCTATGACCTCATCGTGCTGGTCGGCGCGACCGAAATCATCCCCAGCACCTTGTACCAGCAGCTCGCGCCAGGCGGCCGGCTGGTCGGCGTGTTCGCCATGACCCAGCCGCAGCGGGCGATGATGGTGACCCACAGCCAGGATGATTACGGCACAAGGGCGCTGTTCGACGCCGCCGTGCCGGTGTTGCCGGGGCTGGAACGGCTGCCGGCATTCGTATTCTGAGCTGGCCGGGCCCGTTCCGCGGTAAGATCGCCTGCGCCCAATTCAAGTGTGGCCGGGAAGTCCCAGCGGGCAAGTTTCCACCGGGATAACGCCGCGGGAGGTTCCGTCCGGCAGGTCGGCGGCATAAGGTGAGTGGAGACTCACAGACGGGAAGCCGGTCTGGCCGCCGCAGTGCGCGATTTGGATCGGTGAACGGAATGAACGGATTACCTGGGATGGCTGGCGTAAAAATTCTCACCGGAGCCGCTGCGGCGGCGCTTTTGCTGGGATTTGTTGGCACGTCGCCGGTGCTCGCGGAGACCATCGAGGTGTCGCTGGTGCGCGCCTATCAGAACAATCCGCAGCTCAACGCCCAGCGCGCCTCGGTGCGCGTCACCGACGAAAACGTGCCGCAGGCGCTGTCGGGCTACCGTCCGCGCGTCTCGGTCACGGCCAGCGGCGGCTATCAGTATGCCGATGCGATCTCGGGCGGTGTGAATGTCCACGGCACGCAGATCCCGCGCGCCGTTGGCGCGACCATCAGCCAGACCGTGTTCAACGGTCAGCAGACCGCGAATCGTACCCGGGCGGCCGAAGGCCAGGTGTCGTCGGCCCGCGAGGGCCTGCGCGTGCTCGAGCAGTCGGTGCTGCTGTCCGCCGCCACGATCTACATGGACTATCTGCGCGACGCCGCGATCGTCGAAGTGCAGCGCAGCAATACCCGCGTGCTCGAGCAGACGCTGAAGCAGACGCGCGACCGCTTCAATGTCGGCGAAGTCACCCGCACCGACGTGGCGCAGTCCGAAGCCCAGCTCGCCGCCGGCCGCACCCAGCAGCTCACCGCCGAATCCAACCTCACCACGACGCGCTCGAACTTCCGCCGCATCATCGGCATCGAGCCGAACGCGCTGCAGGCGGGGTCGCCGGTCGATCGTTTCCTGCCGGCCAATCTGCCCGGCGCGATCGATCTCGGTCTCACGGAAAATCCCAACGTCACCGCGGCGATGTTCGGCATCGACGTCAGCTACCTCAACGTGAAGGTCAACGAGGGCGCGCTGTTTCCGACCGTGACGCTGCAGGCCAACGTGCAACAGGCTTACGAACAGACCTTCGCGATCTCGCGACAGTTCAGCGCGTCCGGCGTGGCGCAGATTTCGGTGCCGATCTACCAGGGCGGCGCGGAATATTCGCTGATCCGGCAATCCAAGGAAACCCTGGCGCAACAGCGTCTGGTGCTCGAACAGACCCGTGACCAGACCCGCGCCAGCGTGGTGCAGGCCTGGGGCCAGTTGCAGGCCGGCAAGGCGCAGGTATCATCCGCGCAGGCGCAGGTTCAGGCGTCCGAGATCGCGCTGAACGGCGTGCGCGAGGAAGCCCGCGCCGGACAGCGTACCACGCTCGACGTGTTGAACGCGCAGCAGGCGCTGGTGAACGCGCGCAACTCGCTGGTGATCGCGCAGCATGATCGCGTGGTCGCATCCTACGCCGTGCTCAATGCGGTCGGCCGACTGTCGCCAGCGGTGCTGAAGCTCTCGACCACGGTCTATGACCCGAGCGTGCATTACCACCAGGTGCGCGATAGCTGGGTCGGTGTCCGCGCCCCCGACGGTCGCTGATTAACGCATCCTTATCCGATGACATCAGTCGGGGGCCGCTTCGGCGGCCCTTTGCTTGCAATCGATTGTTGCGATGACGTACCTTTTCCCGAGGTGACAGAACGATTCGTAGTGTGATGGCGTGACGTGGCTGTCTCTGCGATCGGCGGCGCCTGATCTGGGGACAAGTCGGGCGCGCGACATGAAAACTCCGCCTTCGCCAGCGAGAACCGCCAAAGACGGGCCCGTCTGGTGTAATACTTTGAGAGCGTTGATGATGCGGAGTCGGAAATGACGCAGCCTGCAAAGGTCCAGGAACCCTCGATGGAGGAGATTCTGGCGTCGATCCGGCGGATCATCGCCGACGACGAAGCCAAGCCGGCTGTGGCGGAGACAGCCGCCGCGCCGAAGCCGGCGCCGCCGGCGGCAGTACCTGCAGCGAAGCCCGCCATGAGCAATATCCCGCCGTCGGTCAATCCCGCCGCCCAGGCAGCGGCCGCCAAGGCACCGGTCGCGCCGAAGCCGGCACCGCCGCCGATGCCGGCGCCTGCGGCGAGCAACAGCCAGGACGACATCGACGCGATGCTCGCCGGCTTCGACTCCGCTCCGGCCGAAGAAGAGGTTCAGCCGCCCGAGCCCGAGCCCGAAGTGTTCGAACTGACCGACGAGATGGTGCTGCCCGAGCCCGAGCCCGAGCCCGAGCCGGCACCGTCCTTCCAGCGCGTCGAACTGCAGGACGACCTCGAATTCGCGGAAGCGGTGGCCGCTCCCGCCGAGCGGCCTCGCACGCCGATGTTCGATCCGCCGTCCTACGACGCGCCGCAGCAGCCGTCGGCGCAGATGCTGTCGCAGACCACCGTGTCCGCGGTGGAATCCGCCTTCCACACGCTGGCCAACACCGTGCTCAGCAACAATGCGCGGACGCTGGAGGATCTCGTCAAGGAGATGCTGCGGCCGATGCTGAAATCCTGGCTCGACGACAATCTGCCGGGTCTGGTCGAGCGCATCGTCAAGGCCGAGATCGAGCGCGTTTCGCGCGGCGGGCGGTAATCCGTCCAACCTGGATATTGGCGATGGCGCTCTGTCACCTCTCCCCGTTGGGGAGAGGTCGGATTGAGAAGCAATCCGGGTGAGGGGGCTGCGCGTAGCCGACGCGCATTGGCAGCCTGCTGTTGACTTGACCCGTGACGGCGGGTTTCTAGCGGTCTAGGCATGCGCCTCTGCCAACGCGCCCAAACTCCTGACCTGATTGCATTGTCATGATCGAAAAGACCTATCAGCCCGCCGATATTGAAAGCCGCATGGCCGCCGCCTGGGAACAGGCCGGCGCGTTCAAGGCCGGCCGCGCCGACCGCGTCGACGCCCAGCCCTATACGATCGTGATCCCGCCGCCGAACGTCACCGGCTCGCTGCATATGGGCCACGCGCTCAACAACACCCTGCAGGACATCCTGTGCCGCTTCGAGCGGATGCGCGGTCGCGACGTGCTGTGGCAGCCCGGCACCGATCATGCGGGGATCGCGACCCAGATGGTGGTCGAGCGCCAGCTGATGGAGCGCAAGGAGCCCGGCCGCCGCGACATGGGCCGCGAGAAGTTTCTTGAGCGTGTCTGGCAGTGGAAGGCCGAGAGCGGCGGCGTCATCGTCAACCAGTTGAAGCGCCTTGGCGCCTCCTGCGACTGGTCGCGCGAGCGCTTCACGATGGACGAGGGCCTGTCGCGAGCCGTCGTCAAAGTATTCGTGCAGCTGCACCGCGAGGGCCTGATCTACAAGGACAAGCGCCTGGTGAACTGGGACCCGAAGCTGCTGACCGCGGTGTCGGACATCGAAGTACAGCAGATCGAGGTCAAGGGTCACCTCTGGCACCTGCGCTATCCGCTGGAAGGCAAGACCTTCAATCCGGAAGATCCGACCTCGTTCATCGTCGTCGCCACCACGCGGCCGGAGACGATGCTGGGCGATTCCGCCGTGGCGGTGAATCCGGACGACGAGCGCTACACCCATCTGATCGGCAAGCACGTCGTGCTGCCATTGGTCGGTCGCCTGATCCCGATCGTCGCCGACGAATATTCCGATCCGGAGAAGGGCTCCGGCGCGGTGAAGATCACGCCGGCGCACGACTTCAACGACTTCGAGGTCGGCCGCCGTCACAACCTGCCACAGATCAACGTCCTCGATATCGAAGGCAAGATAGCGCTCGTCGACAACGAGGACTATCTGCGCGGCCTGCCAGTCGGCTCCGAGCAACTGGTCGACGAGCTGCACGGCCTCGATCGTTTCGTCGCGCGCAAGAGCATTGTGGCGCGGCTGGAGGATTTCGGCTTCCTCGAAAAGATCGAGCCGCACACCCATGCGGTGCCGCATGGCGATCGTTCCAACGTCGTGATCGAGCCCTATCTCACCGACCAGTGGTATGTCGACGCCAAGACGATGGCGCAGCCGGCGATCGCCGCGGTGCGCTCGGGCGCGACCGAGTTCGTGCCGAAGAACTGGGAGAAGACCTATTACGAGTGGATGGAGAACATCCAGCCGTGGTGCATCTCGCGCCAGCTGTGGTGGGGCCATCAGATCCCGGCCTGGTACGGCCCGGACGGCCGTGTGTTCGTCGCCGAAACCGAAGAAGAGGCCGTCGGCAATGCGCTCGGCTATTATGTCGAGCAGGAAGTGATCACGGCAGAGCAGGGCCATGACATGGCGCTGGATCCGGCGTTGCGCGAAGGCTTCATCACGCGCGACGAGGACGTGCTCGACACCTGGTTCTCGTCGGCGCTGTGGCCGTTCTCGACGCTGGGCTGGCCCGACGACACCACCGACGTCGAGCGCTACTACCCGACCAACGTGCTGGTCACCGGCTTCGACATCATCTTCTTCTGGGTTGCCCGGATGATGATGTTCGGCCTGCATTTCATGAAGGAAGTGCCTTTCCCGACCGTCTACATGCACGCCCTCGTCCGCGACGAGAAGGGCGCCAAGATGTCGAAGTCGAAAGGCAACGTCATCGACCCGCTGCAGCTGATCGACCAGTACGGTGCCGATGCGCTGCGCTTCACGCTGGCCGCGATGGCCGCCCAGGGCCGCGACATCAAGCTGGCGACGCAGCGCGTCGAAGGCTACCGCAACTTCGCGACCAAGCTGTGGAATTCCTGCCGCTTCGCCGAGATGAACGAGTGCTTCGTGCCGCCGGGGTTTGAGCCGACCAAGGCGACCGAAGTCGTCAACCGCTGGATCGCGCACGAGACCGCGCGCGCCACGCGCGAGGTCACCGAGGCGATCGAGGCGTATCGCTTCAACGATGCCGCGGGCGCCGCCTATCGCTTCGTCTGGAACGTGTATTGCGACTGGTACATCGAACTCGCCAAGCCCGTCATGATGGGCGAGGGCAGTCCCGCCCGGACCGAGACCCGCGCCATGGTCGCCTGGGCGCGCGACGAGATCCTGAAGCTGCTGCATCCTTTCATGCCCTTCATCACCGAAGAGCTGTGGGCCGTGACCGCGCCGCGCTCGGGCCTGCTGGCGCTGGCACCGTGGCCGCTGAAGCCGCGCGGCCTCACCGTGGAGCAGGAGGCGCTGATTATTTCGTCGGCGTCCAGCGACCCGCTGCTGGTGCCGATCATGCTCGCCGAGCCCGAACTGCAGGCCGATTTCAAGGATGACGCTGCCGAGGCCGAGATCGGCTGGGTGGTGGACCTCGTCACCGCGGTGCGTTCGGTGCGCTCCGAGATGAACATCGTGCCGGCGACGCTCACACCCTTGGTGCTGGTCGGCGCTTCCGCCGAGACCCACTCCCGCGCGCTGCGCTGGAGCGACGTGATGAAGCGGCTCGCCCGGCTCGGTGAGATTTCGTTCGCCGACCGCGCCCCGGACGGCGCAGTGCAGCTTCTGATCCGCGGTGAAGTGGCCGCCCTGCCGCTGATCGGTGTGATCGACCTCGGCGCCGAACAAGCCCGCCTCGCTAAGGAGCTAGCGAAGGCCGAGGCCGACATCAAGCGCGTCGATGCCAAGCTCTCGAACGAGAAATTCGTCGCCAACGCGCCGGAAGAAATCGTCGAGGAAGAAAAGGAAAAGCGCGCTGAGGCCGTGGCGCGCAAGGCCAAGGTGCTGGAGGCGATGGAGCGCCTGAAGGGCGCGGTGTAATGCTGGGCTCGTTGTAGGGTGGGCAAAGCGTAGCGCGCCACCACCCTACGTCGGCGCTCGATCGATGGGCGGTGGGCACGGCGCAAGAGCGCCTTTGCCCACCCTACAGATTTGGCGCTTTCGGAAACGCCCTGCTGAAAAACCGTGAGCCCTTCAGCCCGAAGCGCCATGGCAGCTCGACGCCCTTGGTGATCCCGATTCGCACGCCGATCACCATCTGCGGTTCGGCCTGCCGGGCATTAAGCGCGAACGGCTTGCGATCCAGCGGCGCGCCGTCGTGGGCGCCGGTGATGCCGAGCGCCGCGCATAATTTGCCCGGCCCCGAGCACAGCGACCTCACATCCTGCAGCCCGCGGCGAAGCTGCATGGCCGGGATGCCGGCCTCCGGCTGGATCGCGCGGACCAGCACCGCGCTGGCTGATCCCTCCGCCTCGCAGACGAAATTGACGCACCAATGGATGCCGTAGGAGCGATAGACATAGGCAAAGCCGGGCGGGCCGAACATTACGCCGTTGCGCGGGGTCCGGCGGACGTAGGAGTGCGAGGCGGGATCCGTGTGGTGATAGGCCTCGACCTCGACGATGGTGCCGCCGGCGCCGCCGAACAGCATCGTGGCGCCGACCAGCTCGGGCGCCACCTCGTGGACGCTGCGGTCGAAGAAATCGCGCGTCAGGGCAGGGCCGAGCAACTTTGTTTTTGATCCAGGTTTTTGAGCCATTCTGCCCGGTATGCTAGGATGCAATGCTGCGCAAGGCGAGAGCGGGTTGCGGGAACGTGCCCGGCAGACTAGCTAGAGCGTCAGCCAGATTGGACAGTTTATGGTCGTCGTCCTCGATACCGTCTCCCACACCCCGTTGCGCCCGCGTCACCCCGAAAAGGTGAACCGGCCGGATGCGTTTTCGCCGCAGAAACCGGACTGGATCCGGGTCCGCGCGCCGACCAGCCGCGGCTATGGCGAGACCCGTAAGATCGTCAAGGAAAACGGCCTCGTTACCGTGTGCGAAGAGGCCGGCTGCCCGAATATCGGCGAGTGCTGGCAGAAGAAGCACGCCACCTTCATGATCATGGGCGACACCTGCACCCGCGCCTGCGCGTTCTGTAACGTCAAGACCGGGATGCCGGGCGCGCTCGACGCAGCCGAGCCCGAGCATGTCGCGCTCGCGGTGTCGAAGCTCGGGCTGCATCACGTCGTCATCACTTCGGTCGATCGCGACGACCTCGCCGATGGCGGCGCCGAACATTTTGCGCAGACGATCAAGGCGATCCGTGCGGCATGCCCGACCACCACGATCGAGATTCTCACGCCGGACTTCCTGCGCAAGCCGGGCGCGATGGAAATCGTGGTCGAAGCCAAGCCGGACGTGTTCAATCACAACCTGGAAACCGTGCCGTCGCAATATCTGACGGTGCGTCCGGGCGCGCGCTACTTCCATTCGCTGCGCCTGCTGCAGAAGGTCAAGGAGCTCGACGCCACCATCTTCACCAAGTCCGGCATCATGGTCGGTCTTGGCGAGGAGCGCCCCGAGGTGCTGCAGGTGATGGACGATATGCGCTCGGCTGACATCGATTTCCTGACCATCGGCCAGTACTTGCAGCCGACGCTCAAGCACCACGTGGTGTCGCGCTACGTCACGCCGGACGAGTTTTCGGGCTATGAAAAGGTCGCCTATACCAAGGGCTTCCTGATGGTATCGGCCAGCCCGCTGACGCGCTCGTCGCATCACGCCGGCGATGATTTCGCCAAGTTGCAGGCCGCCCGCGCGGCCTTGAAGCGCTGAATTCGCCATGCCGCAGTTTTCAAACAAGCGCCGCGTCCACCACAGCGCGGCCCAGATGTTCGACCTCGTCGCCGATTGTGAGCGCTATCCGGAATTCGTGCCGCTGTGCAAATCGCTGAAGATCCGGCAGCGCACGCCCAAGCCGGATGGCACCGAGGTCGTCATTGCCGACATGACGGTGTCGTTCAAACTGGTCCGCGAGACGTTCAGTACCCGCAACACGCTCGATCGCGTCGGCGGCAGGATCCTGGTGGAGTATCTGCAGGGTCCGTTCAGCCATCTCGAGAACCGCTGGACGTTCGAGCCGCGGTCCGAGACCGAGTGCGATGTCGGCTTTTTCATTTCCTATGAATTCAAGAGCCGCATGCTCGGCATGCTGATGGGCACGATGTTCGATACCGCGTTCCAGCGTCTGTCGTCGGCGTTCGAGAAGCGCGCCGATCAGGTGTACGGCGTGAAGCGCTCGCCGGCGACGACCTAAACTCTCGTCGTCCGGCGTTCGCCGGGACGACGGCCGAGAGCGCGGTGTTACTTCGCTGGCTTCGGCTTGACCGGCGCTTTCACCAGCCGTCGCTTCACCGCCGTGCGCCGCGGCGATCGCGCCACACGCGGCTGCGCGAGACCTGCGACCGCGCGCTTCTTCGCTGCCGGTTTTGGCCCACGCGCCAGTTCGGTCAGCATCCGCAACGCTTCCAGCACCGAGCGCGCGCGCACTTGGCTGCGGCCGATCGCACCGAAGCGGCATTCCTTGTGAACGATGCGGCCGTCGCGCGCAGCGACGGCGAAATGCACGAGGCCGACCGGCTTGCCGGGCGTCGCACCACCGGGGCCGGCGATGCCGGTGATCGAGACCGCCAGATCGACGTCGGCTTCTTCCAGCGCGCCGACCGCCATCTGCATCGCGGTCTCCTTGCTGACCGCGCCGAAGCTCTCAAGCGTGGTCGCCTTGACCCCCAGCATCGCGCGCTTGGCGTCGTTGGAGTAGGTGACGAAGCCGCGGTCGATCACGTCGGATGAGCCTGGGATCTCCGTCAGCGCCGCGGCGACGAGGCCGCCGGTGCAGGATTCGGCGGTCGCGATCGTCAGCTTGCGGCCGCGGCAGAGATCCAGCAGCGCGCGCGACAGGGCCCTGGGATCGCTGCCGCTCATGTCATTCCGTCCAGGGAAGGCGGATGGTGGCCGCCGCGGTCGCGGCGATGCCTTCCTCGCGGCCGGTGAAGCCGAGCCGCTCACTGGTGGTCGCCTTCACTGCGACGCGGGACAGCGCCACGCCGGTGATCTCACTGATGCGCGCACGCATCGCGTCGCGCAGCGGGCCGATCTTCGGCCGTTCGCAGATCAGCGTCACTTCGAGATTACTGATGCGCCCGCCACGCGCGGTGACGCGCTCGACGGCGTATTTCAGGAAGGCGTCGGAGGCAGCCCCCTTCCACTTGTCGTCAGACGGCGGAAAGTGCGAGCCGATGTCGCCATCCGCCAGCGCGCCGAGGATCGCATCGACCAGCGCATGCAGGCCGACGTCGCCGTCGGAATGCGCCAGGAAGCCGCGGGTGTGCGGCACGCGGACGCCGCAGATCATCAGATGATCGCCGTCGCCGAAGGCGTGCACGTCGTAGCCGGTGCCCATGCGGATATCGCCGAGGGCCGCCGCGAGGCGGGCTTCCTCGCGTACAAAATCTTCCGGTGTGGTGAGCTTCATGTTTGCAACATCGCCTTCAAAGGTTGCCACCGTCAATCCCGCCCATTCGGCGAGTGCGGCGTCGTCGGTGAAATCGTCGCGACCTTCGCGCGCGGCCCGACGATGCGCCTCAAGGATGACATCGAAACGAAACGCCTGCGGTGTCTGCGCGATACGCAAGCGCGCCCGCTCCGGCGTCGCCTCGACATGGCCGGTGTCGCCGACCTGCTTGATGGTGTCGGTCACCGGCACCGCAGGCACCGCCGCGCCGGTCTGCGTCGCCGCTGCGATGGCACGCGCAATCAGGGCCGGGGTGACGAACGGACGCGCGGCGTCATGGATCAGCACGATATCCGGCGCGTGGCCGGCCAGCGCCTCCAGGCCGGCATGAACCGAGGCCTGCCGCGTCGCGCCGCCGGCGGTCGGCGGCTGGTAATGCAGTTCGGCCACTGCCTCGTTGAACATCACCGTGTCGTCGGGATTGAGCACCGGCTGCACCGCGAACACGTCGGGGTGCCCGCAAAAGGGCTCCATTGCCCGTGAGATCACCGTGCGGCCGGCGATGCTGCGATATTGCTTGGGGCCGCCCGAGCCGGCACGGAGGCCACGGCCGGCGGCAACGATAATGGCAGCAGTTTTCAGGGTTTCGGTCATTTTATTCAGCTGATTGAGGGGTAAGCAGGAGGCGCACAGCCCATAGCACGGGCCGCCGCGCCTGCAGTAAGATTACATTCTCGTGGGCCATTAATTACGCATTGCTGCGCTGCACTTGCAAAAGCAACAGACCTGTCTAAACTGTAGGCAAGGTAGTTGACTGCACAACAAACGTGCGCATTATGCCCCTTGTTCGCAATGTAGCGGACGCAGAGAACGACGAGCAGGTCATTGACCACCGCCCCGCATGCCCATCAGCCATTGCGCATAGGCGACATCGAGATCGGCAACCGCGTTTTGCTGGCACCGATGACGGGGATCACCGATGTGCCGGTTCGCCGGCTCGTGGCCGAGCTCGGCGCCGGGCTGGTCGTATCAGAAATGACCGCTAGCGCCGATCTGGTGAATGGCAAGCCGTCCTCGGTCCTGCGCTGCGAGGCCACCGGGCTCGGGCCGCATGTCGTGCAGTTGGCCGGCTGCGAGGCGCGATGGATGGCCGAAGGCGCGCGGATCGCCGAGGCTTCCGGCGCCGACATCGTCGATATCAACATGGGCTGTCCGGCCCGCAAGGTGACCGGTGGCACCGGTCAGTCCGGCTCGGCGCTGATGCGCGACCTCGACCACGCGCTGAAGCTGATCGAGGCGACGATCGCGGCCGTCAAGGTGCCGGTCACGCTGAAAATGCGGCTCGGCTGGGACGACCACACGATCAACGCGCCGGAGCTGGCGCGTCGCGCCGAGCTGGCCGGCGTGCAACTGATTACCGTGCATGGCCGCACCCGCTGCCAGTTCTACAAGGGCGAGGCCGACTGGGGCGCCGTCCGCGCGGTGCGCGAAGCGATCGCGCTTCCGCTTATCGTCAACGGTGACATCACCTCCCACGACAGCGCGGTCACCGCGCTAGAAATGTCCGGCGCCGATGCCGTGATGGTGGGGCGGGGCGCCTATGGGCGGCCCTGGCTGCCCGGCCAGATCGCGCGGCAGTTTGAGACCGGGGTGGCGGAGCCTGCGCCGACGCTCACGGTGCAGCTCGGCTATATCCGTCGGCTCTATGACGACATTCTCAGCCATTACGGCGTCCACATCGGCCTGCGTCACGCGCGAAAACATCTCGGCTGGTCGCTGGACGCCGCCGCGATCACGCAGCTCGCGCCGGAGGCCGTGCTGAAGCGTTGGAAGCAGACCATCCTGACCTCGGAAAATCCCGCCGCCGTGCATCGGCTACTCGACGAGGCCTATACCGATTTTGCATGGAGTGCCGCCGCATGACCGCCGTTGCAGGCCGCCGTCCCTTACCGGGCGACAGCGAGGCTATTCTCAACGCCTTGCCCAATCCGGTACTGCTGATCGCTCCCGACGGGAAGATTGTCGATGCCAACATGGCCGCCGAATCCTTCTTCGAGATTTCTGCCCAGTTCCTGCGGCGCCAGTCGCTGAAGGAGCTGGTGCCGTTCGGCAGTCCGCTTCTGGCGCTGATCGAACAGGTTCGTGACAGCAACTCGCCGGTCAATGAGTTCAAGGTCGATCTCGGCACGCCGCGGATCGGCCGCGACCGCCAGGTCGATCTGCACGTCGCGCCGCTGACGGAGCGCCCCGGCCATATCGTGGTGATGCTGCAGGAGCGCACCATTGCCGACAAGATGGACCGCCAGCTCACCCATCGCAGCGCGGCGCGCTCGGTGATCGCACTTGCGGCGATGCTGGCGCACGAGATCAAGAACCCCTTGTCCGGCATCCGCGGCGCCGCGCAGCTTCTGGAGCAGGCGGCATCGTCCGAAGACCGCATGCTGACGCGGCTGATCTGCGACGAGGCCGACCGCATCGTCACGCTGGTCGATCGCATGGAAGTGTTCGGCGACGACCGCCCGGTGGCCCGCGGCCCGGTCAACATCCATTCGGTACTCGACCACGTGAAGCGCCTCGCGCAGTCCGGCTTTGCGCGCAACATCCGTTTCATCGAGGACTACGACCCGTCGCTGCCGCCGGTGCTGGCCAATCAGGACCAGCTGATTCAGGTGTTTCTCAACCTGGTCAAGAACGCCGCCGAGGCGGTTGCCGAACTCGGCCATGACGGCGAGATTCAACTTACCACCGCGTTTCGGCCGGGCGTGCGGCTCTCGGTGCCCGGCAAGAAGTCGCGCGTCTCGCTGCCGCTGGAGTTCTGCGTCAAGGACAACGGGCCTGGCGTGCCGGAAGACCTGCTGCCGAACCTGTTCGATCCCTTTGTGACGACAAAGCCCACCGGAAGCGGCCTGGGTCTTGCATTGGTTGCGAAGATCGTCGGCGACCATGGCGGGATCATCGAATGCGAATCGCAACCGCGAAAGACGACGTTCCGGGTGCTGCTGCCGATGTACAATCCTGCCAAGCAGTTTGATGACAAGAACCTTGATCCGAGCAACGGCGATGTCCCGGCGACATCGGCGCACACCTCACATGATGCACGATGAGGACTAAGTAATGGCTGCAGGTAGTATTCTGGTTGCGGATGACGATACCGCCATCCGCACCGTCCTGAATCAGGCTCTCTCGCGCGCCGGTTACGAGGTCCGCCTGACCGGGAACGCCGCCACGCTGTGGCGCTGGGTTAGCCAGGGCGAGGGCGATCTGGTGATCACCGACGTGGTGATGCCAGATGAGAACGCTTTCGATTTGCTGCCGCGGATCAAGAAGATGCGGCCGAACCTGCCGGTCATCGTGATGAGCGCGCAGAATACTTTCATGACCGCGATCCGCGCCTCGGAGCGCGGCGCCTACGAATATCTGCCGAAGCCGTTCGACCTCAAGGAGCTGATCGCGATTGTCGGCCGCGCGCTGGCCGAGCCGAAGGAGCGCGTCGCCAGCCATGCCGACGACGGCGAGTTCGACTCGATCCCGCTGGTCGGCCGCTCGCCCGCGATGCAGGAAATCTACCGCGTCCTCGCGCGGCTGATGCAGACCGATCTGACGGTGATGATCTCCGGCGAGTCCGGCACCGGCAAGGAACTGGTGGCGCGCGCCCTGCATGATTACGGCAAGCGCCGCAACGGCCCGTTCGTCGCCGTCAACATGGCGGCGATCCCGCGCGACCTGATCGAATCCGAACTGTTCGGTCACGAGCGCGGCGCCTTCACCGGCGCCAACCAGCGCGCCTCCGGCCGCTTCGAGCAGGCCGAGGGCGGTACGCTGTTCCTCGATGAAATAGGCGACATGCCGATGGAGGCGCAGACCCGCCTGCTGCGCGTGCTGCAGCAGGGCGAGTATACCACGGTTGGCGGTCGCACCCCGATCAAGACCGACGTGCGTATCGTAGCGGCGTCCAACAAGGACCTGCGCATCCTGATCCAGCAGGGCCTGTTCCGCGAAGATTTATTCTTTCGTCTCAACGTGGTGCCGCTGCGTCTTCCACCTTTGCGTGAACGTATCGAGGACCTTCCCGACCTGATCCGGCACTTCTTCGCGCTGGCCGAAAAGGATGGCCTGCCGCCGAAGAAGCTCGATGCGCTGGCGCTGGAGCGGATGAAACAGCACCGCTGGCCCGGCAACATCCGCGAGCTGGAGAATCTCGCCCGGCGTCTCGCCGCGCTGTATCCGCAGGACGTCATCACGGCCTCCGTGATCGACGGTGAACTGGCGCCGCCGGCGGTGGTGGCCGGCGGCAGCCAGCAGACCAGCGTCGATAATCTGGGCGGCGCGGTCGAGGTCTATCTCGCCACGCATTTCGGCAGCTTCCCGAACGGCGTGCCGCCGCCGGGTCTCTATCACCGCATCCTGCGCGAGATCGAAGTGCCGCTGCTCACCGCCGCATTGGCGGCGACGCGCGGCAACCAGATCCGCGCCGCCGATCTGCTTGGTCTGAACCGCAACACCCTGCGCAAGAAGATTCGAGACCTCGACATTCAGGTGTATCGCACGGGGGGGTAGTCGATTTCGCTCGAACTCTTCCATCCGAAAGCCATGAGAAACCCCGCAAGGGCGTTTTTCGCGGCTTTCGCGCGCCGTGGAATTGTCGTAATTGAGCAACAATGTTGTACGATTGCATCAGTGCGCTGTCGGTGCATCGATAGCGGCCAGGCGTTCACGCTCACCAAAATTCCGGAATGACCAGCGCAGCAACGTCCGCAAACATGATGACCGGCGCCGCAACGCCGGCCCCCGCCGATCCATTGTCGGCGACGGAGCCGCGGCGGTCACCGCTGCGCCGATGGTTCGTGCCGGCCGCCGTCGTGCTGGCGCTATTGTCGGCGTTCCTGACCTTCGTGGTGCTGAACGGTCTGGCGCCGATCTCGCCGACCCACGAGGTGGTGGTCACCTTCCTGCTGATCAATGCCGGCACCGTCTTCCTGCTGCTGCTGATCATTGCCCGCGAGGTCTGGAAAGTCGTGCAGGCCCGCCGCCGCGGTCGCGCCGCGGCACGGCTGCATGTCCAGATCGTCAGCCTGTTCTCGGTGATCGCGGTGATTCCTGCGGTGCTGGTGTCGATCGTCGCCAACGTCACGCTGGACCGCGGCCTTGACCGGCTGTTCTCCGGGCCGACGCGTGCGGTGATCCAGAATTCGCTGATCGTCGCCAATGCCTATTTGCACGAGCACGCGCAGTTGATCCGCGGCGACATTCTCGGCATGGCCAACGACATCTCGCTGGCGCGGCCGCTGTTCGACCAGGACCGCGGCACCTTTCTCAGCGTGCTGAAAGCCAGCGCCGCGTCGCGCAATTTGCCGGGGGCAATGATCCTCGACAAGGACAGCAATCTGATCGAGCCCGCCAATACCGGCATGAAACAGGCGTTCACCACGCCGGCGCCGGAGTTTCTCAAGAACGTCGATGACAGCGAGCCGCAGATCGCGGTGTTCATCGAGGCGAATTATGTCGCTGCCGTGATCCGGCTGCGCGCCTTCGACGACACGTTTCTCTACGTGGCGCGGCTTCTCGACCCCCGCGTCGTCGCGCAACTGCGGCAGACCCAGGCCAGCGTCGCCGAATATGCCGACATCGAGGCGCGGCGCCTGGGCATCCAGGTCGCCTTCGTGCTGATGTTCACCGTGATCGCCCTGACGGTGCTGATGTCCGCGGTGCTGATCGGGCTGAATTTCGCCAACTGGCTGGTGGCGCCGATCCGCCGCCTGATGGGCGCGGCCAATGCGGTATCGGCCGGCGACCTGCATGTCCAGGTGCCGGTGATCCAGTCGGAGGGCGACCTTGCCCATCTCGGCGAGACCTTCAACACGATGACCCAGGAGTTGCGCACCCAGCGCGACGAACTGGTGTCCGCCTCCGACGTCATCGACAGCCGCCGCCGTTTCATCGAGGCGGTGCTGTCGTCGGCCAGCGCCGGCATCATCGGCGTCGACGGGGCAGGCCGGGTCGGCATTCTCAACCGCTCCGCCGAAAAGCTGATCGGCCATTCGGAGTCCGAGACGCTCGGCCATTCGCTGTCGGAGGTGGTGCCCGAGCTCGACGAGATGATGCAAAATGCGCGCGAGGGCTCGCAGCGGCTGGTGCAGGGCCAGATCACGATTACCCGCGACAGCCAGGAACGCGTGTTGTCGGTGCGGATCAGCGCCGAACAGACCAGCCAGTCGCGCGACAGCTACATCATCACGCTGGACGACATCACCGAACTGGTGTCCGCGCAGCGCACCTCGGCCTGGGCCGACGTCGCCCGCCGCATCGCGCACGAGATCAAGAACCCGCTGACGCCGATCCAGCTCTCGGCCGAGCGCATCAAGCGCAAATTCGGCAAGGTGATTATCGCCGACAAGGCGATCTTCGAGCAATGCACCGACACCATCATCCGCCAGGTCGACGACATCCGGCGCATGGTCGATGAATTCTCGAAGTTTGCGCGGATGCCGAAGCCGGTGATCGAGGGCGAGGACGTCGCCGACACCGTGCGCCAGGTCGTGTTCCTGATGCGCGTCGGCCATCCCGACGTCGAGATTGAGACCGAAATCCGGGACGAGCCGATGCGGGCGCGATTCGACCGCCGGCTGATCTCGCAGGCGCTGACCAACATCATCAAGAACGCCACCGAGGCGATCGAGGTGGTGCCCGCGGAAACGCTCGGAAAGGGTCGCATTGAGGTCATCGCTTTCAGGGAGAACGAAGACATCGTGATTGACGTGATCGACAATGGCATCGGCCTGCCGACCGTCAGCCGCTCGCGGCTGCTGGAGCCCTATGTCACGACCCGCGAGAAGGGCACCGGCCTCGGGCTGGCAATCGTGGGTCGGGTGCTGGAAGATCACGGCGGCCGAATCGAACTCAACGACGCCTCGAACATTCGTCCGGGCGCCCGCGGCGCCTGGATGCGATTGCGGTTTGCGATTTCGGGGCAAAAGCCGGACGCCGAAGCCACCGAACCTGAAGCGCCGCCAGCGAACAAACCAACACCCGAAACCGTCTCCGGCAGCTGACAGACAGAGCTTGAATCATGGCCAATGACATTCTGATCGTCGATGACGAAGCCGACATCCGCGACCTTGTCGCGGGCATTCTCGACGACGAGGGATTCTCCACGCGCACGGCGCGCGACAGCGATTCGGCGCTCGGCGAAATCTCCAATCGCCGGCCCAATATGGTATTCCTCGACATCTGGCTGCAGGGCAGCAAGCTCGACGGGCTGCAACTGCTTGAGCAGATCAAGCGCGACCACTCCGAATTGCCGGTCGTGATGATCTCCGGCCACGGCAACATCGAGACCGCGGTCGCGGCGATCAAGCGCGGCGCCTATGACTTCATCGAAAAACCGTTCAAGGCCGACCGGCTGATCCTGGTCGCCAACCGCGCGCTGGAAACCTCCAGGCTGAAGCGTGAGGTCAAGGAGCTGAAGCAACTGGCGCCGGTGGCGAGCTCGCTGACCGGCCGTTCCGCCGCGATGAACCAGTTGCGCCAGACCATCGATCGCGCCGCCAAGGCCAACAGCCGCATCCTGATCGTCGGCCCCTCCGGCGCCGGCAAGGAACTGGCCGCGCGCACGCTGCACAACGCCTCCCAGCGTTCCGAAGGCCCGTTCGTCGTCATCAATGCGGCGGCGATCACGCCGGAGCGGATGGAGCTCGAACTGTTTGGCATCGAGCAGTCGAACGGCGAACAGGCGCGCAAGGCCGGCGCGCTCGAAGAGGCCCATGGCGGCACGCTGTTCCTCGACGAAATCGGCGATCTGCCGCGCGAGACCCAGAACAAGATTCTTCGCGTCCTTGTCGATCAGACCTTCACGCGGGCAGGGGGCACCACCAAGGTGCATGTCGACGTCCGCATCATTTCCTCGACCGCGCGTAATCTCGAGGAAGAGATCGCGGAGGGTCGTTTCCGCGAGGACCTCTATCATCGGCTGTCCGTGGTCCCGATCCGGGTGCCGCCTTTGTCCGAGCACCGCGAGGATATTCCGGATCTGATCGAATATTTCATGGAGCAGATCTCGGTCGCCACGGGTCTACCCAAGCGCCAGATCGGTCAGGACGCGATGGCCGTGCTGCAATCGCACGTCTGGCCCGGCAATGTCCGCCAGCTCCGCAATAACGTCGAGCGTGTCATGATTCTCGCCGGCGGCGGCCCGGAGGTGATCATCACCGCCGACATGCTGCCGCAGGATGTCGGCTCGATGGTGCCGTCGATGCCGACCAGCAATAATGGCGAGCACATCATGGGCCTGCCGCTGCGCGAAGCCCGCGAAGTGTTCGAGCGCGATTATCTGATCGCGCAGATCTCGAGGTTCTCGGGTAACATCTCACGCACTGCCGAATTCGTCGGCATGGAGCGCTCGGCGCTGCACCGCAAGCTCAAGGCCCTCGGCGTCGGTTAAACACCACTCCCACCATCGCATCCCACCATCGCACCAGCCATCAACGGGAAGTCCCATGTCGCGCATTGCCTATGTGAACGGTCATTACACCCCTCTGCGCGACGCCGCCGTCAACGTCGAGGACCGCGGCTACCAGTTCGCCGACGGCATCTACGAGGTCTGCGAGATCGTCGGCGGCAAGATGGTCGATTTCCCTCGACACATGGCGCGGATGCAGCGCTCATTGCGCGAATTGCGGATCGCCGAAGCGATGCCGCTGGCCTCGCTCAAGGTCGTGATGCAGGAGGTGGTCCGCCGCAACCGCATCCGCTACGGCATCGTCTATCTGCAGATATCGCGCGGCGTCGCGCATCGCGACCACGGCTTTCCGGCGCCCGAAGTGAAGCCCAGCTTGGTCGTCACCGCCAAGTCGCTGAATTTCGCCAGGAACCAGGCCCAGGCCGAGCGCGGCGTGAAGGTCATCACCACCGCCGAGAATCGCTGGCCGCGGGTCGATATCAAGACCGTGGGCCTGTTGCCCAACGTGCTGGCGCGCCAGGAAGCGCGCGACAAGGGCGCCTATGAGGCCTGGTACGTCGACGGCAACGGATTCGTCACCGAGGGCGCCTCGTGCAATGCTTGGATCGTGACCAAAGACGGCAAGGTCGTGACCCGCACGGCTACCTCCGGCATTCTCGCCGGCATCACCCGCGCGGTGCTGATCGACGTGCTGGCAGCGATGCAACTAACGCTGGAAGAGCGCAATTTCACGCCGGACGAGGCGTATCACGCAACCGAGGCTTTCGTGTCCTCGGCTTCCCAGATCGTCATGCCCGTCGTCAACATCGACGGCCACGCCATCGGCGACGGCAAGCCGGGCGGTATTGCCAAGCGGTTGCGTGAGGAATTCCATAAGTTTGCGGCCATTTCCTGAGAATTGACCGGGTTTTGGGCCGGCGCCAACTGTTCTGACTTGCCTAAAAAGCGCGCCTGCCATCTAATCATTTCGTCGTGTGCCCGGAGGGGGATCTCAGGGGAAAGCACGGCAGCGAGGAGATGCCCCGTAGAGGGCGGGCCTGGTTTAAAAATAAAAGATGCAATCAGACTGCGGGATAAAAACAATGGCGGCCGACCGCGCACAAAACCTACAAGACACGTTCCTCAATCACGTTCGCAAAACAAAAACGCCTTTGACGATCTTTCTGGTGAACGGAGTGAAGCTTCAGGGGATCGTCACATGGTTCGACAATTTCTGTCTGCTGCTCCGTCGCGATGGCCATTCGCAGCTTGTCTACAAGCACGCGATTTCGACCATCATGCCGGGTGCACCGATTCAGTTGTTCGAAGGCGGCGAAGATGCACCAACGTGAGATTGATTTAATTGGAACATAAAAGCTTCGATGGGGCTGCCGACCGACCACGGCCGGCGCCGGGTGAATCGACGGGACGGGTGGTTGTCATCGGTCCCTATCTGCGGGAACGGCGCGGCAATGCCGATACGCAGGCGGACAGCCATGTCCGCGATTCCGAAGCGCGGCTCGAGGAAGCCACTGGCCTCGCCCGTGCCATCGGCCTGACCATCGCCGAAGCCGTGGCGGCGCCGCTCGGCCAGATCCGCCCCGCGACCTATCTCGGCAAGGGCAAGGTCGAGGAAATTCTCGGCCTGATAACCGGCCACGACATCGAGCTGGTGGTAATGGATTGCGCTCTGTCGCCGATCCAGCAGCGCAACCTCGAGAAGGAATGGAACACCAAGGTGCTCGACCGCACCGGCCTCATTCTGGAAATCTTCGGCCGCCGCGCCAAGACGAAGGAGGGCACGCTGCAGGTCGAACTCGCCCATCTCAATTACCAGCGCAGCCGTCTGGTGCGGTCCTGGACCCATCTGGAGCGCCAGCGCGGCGGCTTCGGCTTCATGGGCGGCCCCGGCGAGACCCAGATCGAGGCCGATCGTCGCCTGATCGGCGATCGCATCACGCGCATCGAGAACGAGATCAAGAAGGTTCAGGCGACGCGCCGGCTGCACCGTGCCGGGCGGCAACGCGTGCCATATCGGGTGGTGGCGCTGGTCGGCTACACCAATGCCGGCAAGTCGACGCTATTCAACCGTCTGACGCATGCCGACGTCACCGCCGAGGATATGCTGTTCGCGACGCTGGACCCGACGCTGCGCGCGTTGACGCTGCCGCATGGCGGCAAGGCGATGCTGTCGGACACGGTCGGCTTCATCTCCAACCTGCCGACGCAACTCGTGGCCGCATTCCGTGCCACGCTGGAAGAGGTGCTGGAAGCCGATATCATCCTGCATGTCCGCGACATCGCGCATGAGGATGCGGACGCGCAGCAGAGCGACGTCGACAAGGTGCTGCGGCAACTCGGCATCGACACCGACGCCAGCGAACGTATCCTGGAAGTCTGGAACAAGATCGACCGCTTCGATGCCGATCAGCGCGAGAACATCGCCAACATCGCCGCCCGCCGTCCGCCGGAGAAGCCGTGCTTCCTGGTCTCGGCGGAAACCGGCGAGGGCGTTGATGAATTGCTGGCGGCGATCGAGACCCGACTGGCCGCGACGCGCATCACGCTCGACCTGTCGGTCGATGCTTCCGACGGCGCCGGCGTAAGCTGGCTGCATCGCAACGCCGAAGTACTGGTGAAGGAGCTGCACGAAGGCCAGTTCGACATGGTTGTGCGGGTCGACGAGACCAAGCGTGACATCGTCATGAACAAGTTCGGCGCCGTGCTGCATCCGGTGGATGACGCGACGGCGTAAGCACGGCTTGCTTTTGATCGTAGTAAAGTTTGCTCGCAACAGTGCGAGCGGTGGCGGCTCTTTCTTTTCCCTCCCCCCTTGCGGGGAGGGTAGCCCGGCGCAACGAAGAGAAGCCGGGTCGGGTGGGGGTGCCACAAGCGCCGTCGCCCGTGGCAACCCCCACCCCGGCCTCCACTCTCGATGATGCTATCGCATCATCGCTCGTTCGGCCGACCCTCCCCGCAAGGGGGAGGGAGACCACTGGCCTCGCGCTACACAAAATTAGCTGAAGTGTAGTTGCAATCTAGTCTCGCTCACCCGGCCGGGACGACAGCCTCGGTCTTTTTCGCCTCGTCCCACAACGCATCCATCTCTTGCAGCGACGCATCCTGCAGCGTGCGGCCCTGCGCCGCCAGCGCCTGTTCGATATAGCCGAAGCGGCGCTCGAATTTCACATTTGTGCCGCGCAGTGCGAGATCGGGATCGGCGCCGACATGGCGCGCGAGATTGACCAGCGCGAACATCAGGTCGCCGGTCTCGGCCGCGACTTCTTGCGCATCGCCACGATCGAGCGCGGCCTCGATCTCGTCGGCCTCTTCGCGGATCTTTGCCAGCACCGCACGCGGGTCGTTCCAGTCGAAGCCGACGCTGGACGCTTTCCGCTGCAACGCCATCGCCTGGGTCAGCGACGGCTGCCCGGCCTTGATCGAGGCGAGCAAGGAGGAGGGCGCAGCCTTGCCCGCTGGCTGCCGCGCCGCGCGTTCCGCCTTCTCCTCGGCCTTGATCCGCGCCCACGCGCCTTTCACCTCCGCCGGCGTGAGCTTGCCGTCCTTGTCGGCAAACACATGCGGATGCCGCCGGATCATTTTTCGCGTGATCGCCTCGACGACGTCACCGAACGCAAACGCATTCTGCTCCTCGGCCATGCGGGCATGAAACACCACCTGCAATAGCAGGTCGCCGAGCCCTTCGCAGAGATCGCCAAGATCGTGCCTCGCTATGGCGTCGGCGACCTCATAGGCTTCCTCGATGGTGTACGGCGCAATGCTGGCAAAGTTCTGTTCGAGGTCCCACGGGCAACCGGTGACGGGGGTGCGCAGCCGCGCCATGATGTCGATCAGGCCGGCAATATCGCGGGAAGGGGTCATGAGGCACCGAAGCTGGGGGAAGACCCGTCCGGTATGCCGCAGGCAGAAGTAAAAGTCATCGTGGACCGGATTGCGCTTCGCTCCATCCGGGCTACAAGTTCGCCATGACCGACACATTCCCCGACCAAACCGCCCTGGTGCTGTTCTCCGGCGGCCAGGATTCCGCCACCTGCCTGGCCTGGGCGCTGGCGCGCTTTGCCCGCGTCGAGATGCTGGGTTTCAGCTATGGCCAGCGCCATCTGATCGAACTCGACAGCCGCGAAAAGCTGCTTGACGGCCTGCGCGCGCTTGATCCCGATTGGGCGGCCAAGCTCGGCGACAGCCACACGCTGGATATCCCGACGCTGAGCGTGATCTCCGACACCGCGCTGACGCGCGACGTCGCGATCGAGATGGGGGCAGGCGGCCTGCCCAACACCTTCGTGCCCGGCCGTAACCTCGTCTTTCTGACCTTTGCGGCGGCGCTGGCCTATCGCCGCGGCATCACGCACATCATCGGCGGCATGTGCGAGACCGACTATTCCGGCTATCCCGACTGCCGCGACGACACCATCCGCGCGCTGCAGCAGGCGCTCAACCTCGGCATGGACCGGCAATTCCATCTGCACACGCCGCTGATGTGGCGCGACAAGGCGGCGACCTGGGCGCTGGCCGATGAACTTGGCGGGCAGGGCCTCGTTGACCTGATCCGTGAGCATTCCCACACCTGCTATCTCGGCGAGCGGGGCGCCCTGCACGACTGGGGTTACGGCTGCGGCCAGTGCCCAGCCTGCGAGTTGCGCGCCAAGGGCTGGCGTGAGTATTCGGCAACCGCGGCGTAAAGCCCGCTGTGCGTTGCATACGCTAGGGTGCAAATAGAGCTGGCGTCTTTTGTGGACTAAGCTAGTGCTAGCGAATGGCGTACTCAAGATCACGATTGCCGGCGCTTGCGACCCTTGCCGTGATGCTGGCCGGCGCCGGCGCCGCGCACGCCGCCAACGGCGCCTATGCCGTGGACGCCGCGGATATTTCCGACGTTGGTAGCTGCAAGGTCGAGAGCTGGCTCGCTACCGCCACGAATTCGGATTTTTCGGCCGTCGCCAATCCGTCCTGCGTGGCGGAAATCGTGCGCCCGGTCGAACTCAGCGTACTGACCAACCGGTTTCGTGCCGACGGCGACTGGGGCACCAGCGTCACGCCCAAGGCCAAGATCAACCTGATCCCGACCGGAATTGGCAAATTCGGCGTCTCGGCGCTGGGCAGCGTCGCTTTTGACGCCCAGACCGGCCAGACCACGGCGCTGTTCGCGGAAATCCCGGCGACCTACCGGCTGTCGGAAGTCATGCGGATCAATCTCAATGCCGGCTGGCTGTGGGACCGCACCGTCGATCGGCATTATCTGACTTATGGCATCGGCTTCGACTGGAAGCTGACCGATCTGTTCCAGTACACGATCGAGATGTACGGGCAGGCCGGCCCATCCGAAATTCGCAGCGTCGTGCAGCCCAAATTGCAGACCGGCATTCGTTACCGACCGAACGAGATCTTTTCCATCGACGTGATCTACGGCCACAACATCACCGGCGAAAACGCCGACTGGATCACGGTCGGCACGACGGTCCGCTTTCAGCCGACTGACAGAAAGCCCGAGCGCTCCGGGCATCTGTAAACGGACCGAGCGAGCGCGGGCAGGCGGCCTGGTATGGGCACGACAGGTGACCACGCGGCGGGTGGCATGACTTTGCGCGCGATCCGCGAAGCCATCCTCAAATTCCTGTCAATACGTGATATGATGGAACTGTAGAAGTTTCCCTATCCATTTCCACGGAGAGGACGATGCAACGACATGGATTGGCCTTGCTGATATCGCTGGCATCCGCGACCACCGCTGCTGCAGGGGCCGCTGACGAGGCCAACGCGGTGATCGACCAATGGTCTGCGAAATACAGCGCGAATGACACTGCGGGATTGCTGGATCTCTATGCCGCGGACGCGGTCTTGCTCGGCACCACCAGTCCTGTGATTTCGGAAGGGCGCGACGCCATCAAAGAGTACTTCAAGGACCTTCCCGGCAGCGGACGAAAAAATACGATCGTGGAGAGACGCACCATCGTCCTGGACCAGAACGCCGTCGTTGGAACCGGATTTTATCGTTTCGCCAGAGCTGCGGAAAACGATGCGCCGCGACCGTCGCGGTTCACGATGGTTGTTGTGAGGCGCGAGGGCCGCTGGATGATTTTGCATCATCACTCGTCACCGCTGTCGGCGGTTCGGCAGTAGCCGCGCGCCAAACGCCACGTGTACGGAAACGGTGGCATCACGCCGGCGGCCGCTACGGCATGCAGTCTGTCCGGTCGGTGCCACGCCATCGGACGGACGACGACAGGCACGAGCCGCGCAACAGACATGAGCTTTGACAAGAGGGTGTCGGGCGGGGCAGAACGGCAAGTTCATATCCCGGATTCGCATAAGGTATATTATGGAATATATTATCCTCAAATGATCTCAAGGACTTAGTTCAAATTGCGGACAAAGCCAATGGTTGCAGCCTCGTTGCGTGCGGCAGCCTCGCCGCTGCCGTCCATATGGCTGACCACCGAATGGGTTCGGCACCGGCGCTGCCTGGCTGCGTTCGACGCCGCTGCGCCAGCATCGCGCGCGTTGCCATCGTCGTGACCACCTTGCCACGGCGGACTGGCTACCATCCAAAGCCGAAACAACTTGACCGCTCATCGATACCATGATGACCAGACAGCAAGGGATCCCTGAGATCCCAGCCAACAATAAAAGTCAGGGAGAATCCGCATGAGCATTTCACGTCGTACGATATTGAAAGCGTCTGCCGCAGCGACTGTGCTGGGTGGCGTCGGCATGCCGTTCGTGGCGCGCGCCCAGAGCGCCGAATTCGTCTACAAATATGCCAACAACCTGCCCGACACCCATCCGCTCAACGTCCGCGCCCGCGAAATGTCGGCGGCGATCAAGGCCGAGACCCAGGGCCGCGTCGATTTGCAGGTTTTCCCGAACAACCAGCTCGGCTCCGACACCGACATGCTGAGCCAGATCCGCTCCGGCGGCGTCGAGTTCTTCACGTTGTCCGGCCTGATCCTGGCGACCCTGGTGCCGGCGGCCTCGATCAACGGCATCGGCTTCGCGTTCCCGGATTACGACACCGTCTGGAAGGCCATGGACGGCGATCTCGGAGCCTATGTGCGCGGCGAGATCACCAAGGCGAACCTCGTTGTGATGGACAAGATCTGGGACAACGGCTTCCGTCAGACCACGTCGTCGTCGCGGCCGATCAATGGCCCCGAGGACTTCAAGGGCTTCAAGATCCGGGTGCCGGTATCGCCTTTGTGGACCTCGATGTTCAAGGCGTTCGATGCGTCGCCCGCCTCCATCAATTTCAGCGAAGTGTATTCCGCGCTGCAGACGCGGGTCGTCGAGGGCCAGGAAAATCCGCTGGCGCTGATCTCCACCGCCAAGCTGTACGAAGTGCAGAAATACTGCTCGATGACCAACCACATGTGGGACGGTTTCTGGTTCCTCGCCAACCGCCGCGCTTGGGAAAAACTGCCGGCCGACCTGCGCACCATCGTGGCCAAGAACATCAACGCCGCCGCGGTCAACGAGCGCGTCGATACCGCCAAGCTCAACGCCAACGTGCGCGAGGACCTGACCGCCAAGGGCCTGATCTTCAACCAGCCCACCGTGGCGCCGTTCCGCGACAAGCTGCGCCAGGCCGGGTTCTACGCGGAATGGAAGGGCAAATACGGCGAGCAGGCGTGGGAGCTGCTGGAGAAATCCGTCGGCAAGCTGGCGTAGCGCTTCATGGCCCATGCCGATATCGCGGCTCCGGAGGCGGGCGAGGTGACCGCGGAGGTCCCTCGCCCGCGCGCGTTCCTTACCTCGCTGGAGTCGATTCTGGCGCGGCTGGTCGAGGTGCCGGCCGCGCTGCTGGTGGTCGCCGAGATCATCATTTTGTTCGCCGGAGTGGTGGCGCGCTACGTGGTGCACCGACCACTGGTGTGGTCGGACGAACTGGCGTCGATCCTGTTCCTGTGGCTGGCGATGCTGGGCTCGGCGGTCGCGTTCCGGCGCGGCGAGCACATGCGGATGACGGCTTTGGTCGCCATGGCCGGGCCGCGGATTTGGGCTTTCCTCGATGTCGTCGCCACCATCTCGGCGCTGGCCTTCCTGCTGATGATCGTCGCGCCGTCCTACGAATACGCCTATGAGGAAAGCTACATCACCACGCCGGCGCTGCAGATCGCCAACTCGTTCCGCGCCGCCGCGCTGCCGGTCGGCATCACCATCATGGCATTGTTCGCCCTGCTTCGCCTCGCCCGCTACGGCGACCGGCGCACGATGCTGTTGGCGCTGGCGACGGTGATCGCCATCATGGGCGCGTTCTGGCTGGCGCAGCCGCTGCTGCGCACACTCGGCAATCTCAACCTGATCATCTTCTTCGTCGGCGTGGTCGGCCTGTGCGTGTTCGCCGGCGTGCCGATCGCCTTCGGCTTCGGTCTGGCCATCTTCGGCTACATGGCGCTGACCACCAACACGCCGATCATGGTGCTGGTCGGTCGCATGGACGAGGGCATGAGCCATTTGATCCTGCTGTCGGTGCCGCTGTTCGTGTTCCTGGGTCTCTTGATCGAGATGACCGGCATGGCGCGCGCGATGGTCGCGTTTCTCGCCAGCCTTTTGGGCCATGTCCGCGGCGGACTGCATTATGTGCTGATCGGCGCGATGTATCTGGTGTCCGGGATTTCCGGCTCCAAGGCGGCCGACATGGCCGCGGTGGCCCCGGTGCTGTTCCCCGAAATGAAGGCGCGCGGCGCCAAGCCCGGCGATCTGGTCGCCCTGCTCTCGGCGACCGGCGCGCAGACCGAAACCATCCCGCCGAGCCTGGTGCTGATCACCATCGGATCGGTCACCGGCGTGTCGATCTCTGCGCTTTTCACCGGCGGGCTGCTGCCGGGCGTCGTGCTGGCGATCACGCTCGGCGCGCTGGTGTGGTGGCGCTACCGCGACGAGGATCTAAGCCACGTCACACGGGCGTCGGGCCGCGAGATCGGCCGAGCCTTTATCATCTCCCTGCCCGCCATCGCATTGCCGTTCGTGATCCGCGCCGCCGTGGTCGAGGGCGTGGCCACCGCCACCGAAGTCTCCACCATCGGCATCGTCTATGCGGTGCTGGCCGGCCTGCTGATCTATCGCCAGTTCCCGGTGAAGCGGCTGATGCCGATGCTGATCGACACGGCGTGCCTGTCCGGCGCGATCCTGCTGATCATCGGCACGGCGACCGGCATGGCCTGGGGTCTGACGCAGTCCGGTTTTTCGCGCGCGCTGGCCGCCGCCATGACCGGCCTGCCCGGCGGCGGCGCGACCTTCATCGCGGTTTCGATCGTCGCCTTCATCATCCTCGGCAGCGTGCTCGAGGGCATTCCGGCGATCGTCCTGTTCGGGCCGCTGCTGTTCCCGATCGCCCGGCTCGTCGGGGTGCACGAGGTGCATTATGCGATGGTCGTGATCCTGGCGATGGGCATCGGACTGTTCGCGCCGCCGTTCGGCGTGGGGTATTATGCGGCCTGTGCCATCGGGCGAGTCGATCCGGCGGAAGGCATCCGGCCGATCCTTGGCTACCTGCTGGCGCTGCTGGCCGGATTAATCATTGTGGCGATCTTTCCGTGGATCTCGATCGGGTTTCTCTAAAAGATCGCTATTCCAGCTAGTTAATCCGACTTTAAGAGAATCGACTTGAGCTTTCTTGACTCGCTGCCAATCAGATGAATTTATCCGTGTAAGCTACTGCGATTAAAGGAGATTGTTATGGTTGAGTCGCAAGGTGCCTACAGTATCGGCCTTGACCAGAACAAGGCTAACTTCGTCCCGCTGTCGCCGCTGAGCTTTCTGGCGCGCAGCGCGGCGGTCTATCCGGACCACACCAGTACGGTCTATGAGGGCCGCCGCTTCACCTGGGCGCAGACCTATCAGCGCTGCCGGCGGTTTGCTTCGTACCTCGCTGCACGCGGCATCGGCCGCGGCGACACAGTCGCCGCCATGCTGCCGAACCTGCCGGCGATGAACGAAGCCCATTTCGCGGTGCTGATGGCCGGCGCCGTGCTCAACGCGCTGAACATCCGGCTCGACCCCGCCTCGATCGCGTTCCAACTCGACCATGGCGGCGCAAAAATCCTGCTGGTCGATCCGGAGTTCGCCGCCGTTATTACCGACGCGCTGGAACTGATGACGCAGCCGAAGCCTGTCGTGATCGACGTCGATGACGTCGCGTTCGGCCCGTCGGCCGGCATTGGCGAGATCGAATATGAGGACGCCGTAACGTCCGGCGATCCCACCTTCACCAGCCCCTACCCGCTCGACGAATGGGACGCCATTGCGCTGGGTTACACGTCTGGCACCACGGGCAATCCGAAGGGCGTGGTGACGCATCACCGTGGCGCCTATCTCAACGCCGTCTCGAATATCCTCGCCGCTGGCCTCGGCCAGCACCCGGTCTATCTGTGGACGCTGCCGATGTTCCATTGCAACGGCTGGTGCTTCCCGTGGACGCTGGCGGCTACCGCCGGCATCAACGTCTGCCTGCGCAAGGTCGATCCGACCAAAATCTTCGCGCTGATGAAGGAGCATGGCGTCACCCACATGTCCGGCGCGCCGATCGTCTACGCCACGCTGATCAATGCGCCGGATGCGCCGACCTACGCCGGCGGCCGGATGGTGCAGGGCTCGATCGCCGGCGCGCCGCCGCCGATGGCGGTGCTATCGGGCGCCGAGAACATCGGCATCAAGCTGACCCATGTCTACGGCTTGACCGAAGTCTACGGCCCGGCCTCGGTCTGCGCCGAGCAGCCCGGCTGGGACGAGTTGCCTCCCGCCGAGCGCGCCAGGCTGAAGCGCCGGCAGGGCGTGCCCTACCCGCTGCAGGAAGCCGTCACCGTGCTCGATCCCGAAACCATGCGGGAAGTGCCGCGCGACGGCGAGACCATCGGCGAGGTGATGTTCCGCGGCAACATCGTCATGAAGGGCTATCTGAAGAACGAGAAGGCGACCCAGGAGGCGTTCGAAGGCGGCTGGTTCCACACCGGCGACCTCGGTGTGCTCGACGAATTCGGCTACGTCATCATCAAGGACCGCTCCAAGGACATCATCATCTCCGGCGGCGAGAATATCTCGTCGGTCGAGGTCGAGGACGTGCTGTACCGCCATCCCGCGGTGCTGTTCGCCGCCGTGGTGGCGCAGCCCGACGCCAAATGGGGCGAGGTGCCCTGCGCCTTTATCGAGCTGAAGGCGGGGGCGAGTGCGACCGAAGCCGACATCATCGCGTTCTGCCGCGAGCACATGCCGGGCTTCAAGACACCGAAGAAGGTGGTGTTCTCGGCGATTCCGAAGACGTCCACGGGCAAGATTCAGAAGTTCATGCTGCGCGATCAGGCGAAGTCGGCGACGGCGATTTCGGGGTAGAACAGATACATTGTCGTTCCGGGGCGCGAAGGCGCAGCCTGAGCGAACCCGGAACCTCGAGATGGGACGATGAACATGTCGAGGTTCCGGGGTCGCTCGCTGCTGGCGCGCTCGCGCCCCGGAATGACAGTTTGGGGCTACTCGATCACCAGCCGCATTCCGTCATACGCAGGCACCACGCCGTCCGGCAGTTGCTGCTGCAGTTCCTCGTAATCCACATCCGCGGTCATGTTGGTGATCACCGTCCGCTTCGGCTTGAAGCGGGCGACCCACGACAGCGCGTCGGGGATCGAGAAATGGCTGGGGTGCTGGGTGTAGCGCAGCCCGTCGATCACCCAGAGATCGAGGCCCTCGAGCGCCGGCCAACTCTCCTCCGGAATGTCGTGGACGTCGGGCGTGTAGGCGGCGTTGCCGATCCGGTAGCCGAGCGCCGGGATGTTGCCGTGCTGGACCAGGAACGGCGTCAGCGTCAGCGCGCCGCCGGGACCCTCGATGGTGCGGCTCTCGCCGGCCTCGATCGATTTCTGTTCGAGGATCGGAGGGTAGTCGCTGCCCTCCGGCGACGTGAAGCAATAGGAGAACCGCGGCAGGATGTCCCTGGCGGTCGCCTGGTTGAGATGAAACGGAATCCGCCGGCGCTGATGGATGACCACCGAGCGCAAATCGTCGATCCCATGCGTCTGGTCGGCGTGCTCATGGGTCAGGAACACCGCGTCGATGTGATAGACCTGCGCGTCGATCAACTGCTCGCGCAAATCCGGCGAGGTGTCGATCACCACGCGGGTGATGCCGTGTTCGCCCTCTCGCTCCGCCATGATCGAGCAGCGGCGGCGGCGGTTCTTCGGGTTGGTCGGATCGCAGGCACCCCAGCCGAGCGCCGGGCGCGGCACGCCGGCCGACGAGCCGCAGCCGAGAATGGTCAGCGTCACCGTCATGACGCGGCATCCGGCGGCGGCACCTTGCTGAACAGCCGGAAGAAGTTTTCCGTAGTCTGCTTCGATATCTCTTCCAGCGAGACGCCGCGGGTTTCCGCGAGCACCTTCGCGGTCTCGACGACGTAGGCCGGCTCGCAGCGTTTGCCGCGGAATTTGCCGGGCGCCAGATAGGGCGCGTCGGTCTCGACCATGATGCGGTCGGCCGGCAGCTCGGCGGCAAGGTCGCGCAGTTCCTGCGACTTCTTGAAGGTCAGGATGCCGGTAAAGGAGATCGACAGGCCAAGCTCGATCGCCTGCATCGCGAGCTCGCGTCCGCCGGTGTAGCAATGCAGCACCGCGCGGAAGGCGCCCTTCCCCATCTCGTCCTGGAGGATACGGCCGCATTGCTCGTCGGCGACGCGGGTGTGGATCACCAGCGGCAGGCCGGTCGCGCGGGCTGCTGCGATATGCGCGCGAAAGCCGCGCTCCTGCGCTTCGTTGAAATCGGTGCCGTAGAAATTGTCGAGACCCGCTTCTCCGAGTGCAACGACCTTCGGATGCTTGGTCAGCTCGATCAGTTCTTCCGCCGTGATGCCGTCCTCCTCATCCACATGACCGGGGTGCGTGCCGACCGAGCAAAAGACGTTGGGGAAACGCTCGGCGATCGCCAGCAGTCTCGGAAACTGCTTCACCCGTGTCGAGATGGTGACGAGACGGCCGACGCCGGCCGCCTCCGCGCGTGCGACGATGCCGTCAAGTTCGTCGGCAAAGTCCGGGAAGTCGAGATGGCAGTGACTATCGACCAGCATGCGATCAGGCCGCCGGAGTCGGTTCGACGTAGCGCGGAAACACGCCGGTCGGCGTCGGTAGCGTCGCGCCGGACTTCAGCCGCGTCGCCAGCGCCGCGAAGTCGCGCGCGTCCGCGGCCACGCCGAGCACGTCGAGCAGCTTGCCCGCACTGTCCGGTATCGCCGGCTGCGCCAGGATCGCGACCTGCCGCACCACTTCGGCGGTGACGTACAATACGGTGCCCTGCTTCTTCGGATCGGTCTTGGCCAGCGCCCACGGCGCCTCGCCGGCAAAATAGCGGTTGGCTTCCGCGACCACGTTCCACACCGCGTTCAGCGCCTGATGGATCTGCTGCGTCGCCATCGCAGCGCGCGCCAGATCGAGCATGCCGTCGGCCTGCGCCAGGATGGCCTTGTCGTTGTCGCTGAAGTCGCCGGGCTCCGGCAGCACGCCGGCATATTGTTTGGCGATCATCGACAATGATCGCTGCGCCAGATTGCCGAGGTCGTTGGCGAGATCGGCATTGGTGCGGTTTACGATGGCCTCGTGATTGTAGCTGCCGTCCTGGCCGAACGGCACTTCGCGCAGCAGGAAGTAGCGCAGCTGATCGACGCCGTACTGCACAGCCAGATTGAAGGGATCGACGACATTGCCGACCGACTTCGACATCTTCTCGCCCTTGTTGAACAGGAAGCCGTGCGCATAGACGCGCTTCGGCAGCGCGATGCCGGCCGACATCAGGAATGCCGGCCAGTACACCGCGTGGAAGCGGATGATGTCCTTGCCGATGATGTGCGCGTCCGCCGGCCAGTAGCGCCAGTTCGCGTCGCCCTTGTCGGGGAAGCCGACGCCGGTGATGTAGTTGGTCAGCGCATCGACCCAGACATACATCACGTGCTTGTCGTCGCCGGGCACCTTGACGCCCCAGTCGAAGGTGGTGCGCGAGATCGACAGGTCCTTGAGGCCGCCCTTGACGAAGCTCATCACCTCGTTGCGGCGGGTGTCCGGGCCAATAAAGTCCGGCTGCTCCTCATAGAGCTTGAGGAGCTTGTCCTGATAGGACGCGAGCTTGAAGAAGTAGCTCGATTCCTCGACCCATTCGACCGGCGTGCCCTGCGGTCCGCGGCGCACCTTGTCCTCGCCGACTACGGTCTCGTCCTCGGCGTAGTAGGCCTCGTCGCGCACCGAGTACCAGCCGGCGTAAGAGTCGAGATAGATGTCGCCATTGTCCGCCATGCGCTGCCAGATCGCCTGGCTGGAGCGATGGTGCTGTTCCTCCGAGGTGCGGATGAAGCGATCGTAGGAAATGTTGAGGACGCGGTCCATGTCCTTGAACTGCGTGGCGTTGCGCGTCGCCAGCTCCGACGGCGTCAGGCCTTCCTTCACCGCGGTCTGCACCATCTTCTGGCCGTGCTCGTCGGTGCCGGTCAGGAAGAACACATCCTTGCCATCGAGCCGCTGGAAGCGCGCCAGGGCATCGGTCGCGATCGCCTCATAGGCGTGGCCGATATGCGGCACGCCGTTGGGATAGGCAATCGCGGTCGTGATGTAATAGGAGCCGCGGGAATTATTGGTCGCATTCGCCATGACTGCGAAGGCCTTTCATCGCATGTGAAGACAGCACCGGAGCGGCGCGCCGAGATCAGCGCACTGCTTCCGCGAGAAGCCCGAACACCGAGAAAACCAGCGGTTTTCGCTCGAGATTGTAGGATTCGGTCTCGCGCGCGGCACGGTTGATCTTTTCCCATACCTCCGCCAGCCGCGCAAGACGCGGCAGGTTGGCGTTGGCATGGGCGCCGTCGGACCGCATCTGCTCGCCGACCCAGCGATCGACGCTGTCGACGAAGGCCGCCAGGATCGCGCGGTCGCTGCCGCCGAGCGCATCGCCCAGCGCGTGCAGTTCGCGCGGATCGACATGCGGCAGCGTATCGAGCAGGGCAGAAGTGCGCTGGTGCAGTTTCAGTGCGCCGCCGCCAAGCAGGTTGATCGCCCGCGACACCGACCCCTCGGCCGCCTGTGCGGCCTCTTCCAGCAGAGGATCGTGCTGGTCCATCCCGCCGGCCAGCGCGGCGGCATGGACGACGTCGTCGATGGCCAGCGGCCGGAGCGCGAGCTTTCGGCAGCGCGACTGGATGGTCGGCAGCAGCCGCGCGGGCGAACTGGAGAGCAGCAGGAAAAGCGAGCGCTGCGGCGGCTCCTCAAGCACCTTCAAAAGCGCGTTGGCGGCATTGGCGTTCATCTCGTCGACGGTATCGACGATGCACACCCGCCAGCCATCGACCGCCGCGGTCGAGCCGAAGAACGGCACGGTCTTGCGGACCTCGCCGACGGCGACGAAGGTCGGCATCACGCCCTTCTCGTTGACGGTGCGCTCCAGCACCAGCAGCCCGCCATGGGCACCGGACGCGACCTGGCGGGTCACCGGATGCAACGGGTCGATCTCAAGCGTCGTGGCCGCCTGCACCTTGGCAGATAGCGGATCGGAATTTGCGAGCACGAAGCGCGCCATCCGGTAGGCCAGCGTCGCCTTGCCGATGCCCTGCGCGCCGGACATCAGCCAGGCATGCGGAATGCGCCCGCCGCGATAGGCATCCAGCAGCGTCTGCTCGGCGGTGTGATGGCCGAACAGAGCGGTGGTCTCGCGCGGCAGCGGCACGGCCACCTGCGGCTCACTGGTGCGGGCGGCGCTCATGCGGATACGGTCTCGGGTTGGGTAAGCAGCCGCTCGGTCAGCGTCGCCCAGATTTTGCCGGCAACGATGTCGGCGTCGGTATTGGCATCGATCAGCACGCAGCGTTGCGGGGCGTTGACGGCGATCAGTCGAAACGCCTCGCGCAGCTGCTGGTGAAACAGCACGCCCTCGGCCTCGAAGCGATCCGGGGTGCCCTGCCCGCGGCGCGCGGCGGCGCGTTGCATGCCGATCTCGACGGGGACGTCGAGAATGATGGTGAGGTCCGGCTTGAGGCCGCCGATGGTGACGCGCTCCATGGCGTTGAGCAGCGCAGGCGGGACGGAGCCCAACTGGCCCTGATAGGCGCGCGTCGAATCCGAAAAGCGGTCGCACAAAACCCAGACGCCCTGCGCCAGCGCCGGCTCGATCACGGCGTGGACATGGTCGTCGCGCGCGGCGGCAAACAGCAGGGTTTCGGCTTCGGCGCCGAGCAGCTTGCCCATGCCGGACAGCACGACATGGCGGATGATTTCGGCACCGGGCGAACCGCCGGGCTCGCGGGTGACGATGGCGCGAATGCCGGCGGCGTCGAGCCGGTCGGCGAGCAGCCGGATCTGCGTCGACTTGCCGGCGCCTTCACCGCCTTCGAAGGAGATGAAGCGGCCGCGCGAAGCGGCGCATTGGGCATCCATCATCGTCACAGCTTCGCGACGCCGGCGCGGAACAGGCCGACTGCCAATTCGCTGGCGCCGTCGATCGCGCGTTGCGTCAGCGAGCCGGTGCCGACGGCCTCCGCGGCATAGATCGGCGTCTCCACCGCGACATTGGAGCCGCGCATCACGCGAATAATGCCGACCGGTCGGCCGGCCTCGACCGGCGCTCGCACCGGGCCATTATAGACGATGCGCGCGATCAATTTGTCGCTGCCGTTCTTCTGCACCATCACCTTGACCGGCTCCTTGCTGGCGAGCGCCACCGAGCCGGCGTCGCCGCCAAACACCTTGGCGTAGCCGACCGGCTGGTTGGCCGCGAACAGCGCGCGCGCCTCGAAGTTCTTGAACCCCCACTCCAGCAGCTTCTTGGCTTCGGTGACGCGGTCGTCGGGATCGTCCATGCCGTTGATCGCCACGATCAGCCGCATGCCGTTCTGCACCGCGGAGGCGGCCATGCCGTAGCCGCCCTCCTTGGTATAGCCGGTGACCAGCCCGTCGGCGCCTTCCAGCGTCGCAAGCAGCGGATTGCGGTTGGTCTGGCGGATCTTGTTCCAGGTGAATTCGCGCTCGGCGTAGAGCTTGTAGAATTCCGGATAGGTCTGGATCATGTGCCGCGTCAGGCGGCTCATCTCGCGCACCGACATTTTGTTGTCGGGATCCGGCAGGCCGTTGGAATTGACGAAATTCGACTTCGTCAGGCCGAGCTCGCGCGCGCGCGCGGTCATCTTCTCCGCAAAGGCCTTTTCGCTGCCGCTGATGCCTTCGGCCAGGATCATGCCGGAATCATTACCGCTCTGCACGATCATGCCGCGCAGGAGATCGCTGACCGGCACCGCGCTCTTCAGCGCGGCGAACATGGTCGCGCCGCCGGCCGGCGCGCCTCCCTTGCGCCAGGCGTTCTCGCTGACGCGGTATTCGTCGGTCAGCTTGATGTCGCCGCGCGCCACCATGCTGAACACCAGCTCGGCGGTCATCAACTTGGCCATGCTGGAAGGCTGGCGCAGTTCATCGGCGTTCTTCTCGAACAACACGCTGCCGGAACTCGCCTCGATCAAGATCGCGGTCGGCGCGTCGGTGTCGTAGCCGCCGTCTTCCACTGCCTTCCTGGCGCCCTGCACGCTTTGATTCGCAGCATAGGCCGCCCCCGACAACAGCAGACCGGCTGCAAGCAGGCCGGTCAGCAGGAAGCGCCAGCGCGAGAGCGCAGTCGGAAACGGGAAAAGCGCGGTGATGGTCGGTGCCATGAGGTGTCCTGCAGGCCCAACGTCTTACCAGCAACATCCCGGGCAAACAACGCAAGCGGCAGGGTCAATCGACCCTGCTTCGTCACGGTATCGGGATCAATAAAGCCCGCGGCCGGACAGGATATCGCGGGCCTCGTCGGCCGGCGCCCGCTCATTGGCCGGCTCCGGCGCGGCATAGCGGCTGTCGTTCTCGTAAGACACCGCGCGGCGATTCTCGACCATGCGGGGATTGGCGCGGACGCGGCCCGAGGCGGACATTTCCGACGTCGCATTGATCGACGCCACATCGGCCGAGGTGTGACCCAGCGAATACGGCCGTCCCTCGGGCATCGGAACGTCGCCGCGGGCAACGCGACCCGGCGTCGGCATGTCCGGCACGAAGGAGCGCGCGGAGGCGACGCGGACCATCGAGGGCGACGGCGCCGGCTCGCCGGTGCGCAGGGTGGCCACCAGCTGGCGGTCGTCGGAGCCTTCCAGCGGCGCGCGGCCGACATATTCGACGCGCACGCGGGCAATGCCGTGGCCCTTGAATTCCAGCAGGTCGGCGGCGCGGTTGGAGACGTCGATCAGGCGGTTGCCGTGATACGGGCCGCGGTCATTGACGCGCACGATCAGCGACTTGCCATTGCTGATGTTGGTGACGCGCGCATAGGACGGGATCGGCAGCGTCGGATGCGCGGCGGTCAGCGAGGCCATGTCGAACACCTCGCCGTTGGCGGTCAGGCGGCCGTGGAAAGCGTCGCCATACCACGAGGCCATGCCTTCGGCGCGATAATTGACGTCTTCTTCCGGCACATAGGTGCGGCCGGCCACCGTATAGGGCTTGCCGATCCGATAGGTGCCGCCGCCCTTCGGCACGGGTTCCCCAGCCGCAACCACGCGCGGGCTGGTGGAAACGCCATATTTCGGGTCGAGCTTGCTCATCTTGCCTGAGGACGCGCAATTGGCGAGCGCCAGGCAGGCACCGACGGCCGCAGCCGCCCGTGCGGCACGCCTCAGCCGATATGATTCACGAATCCCCATAAGCCCCAATACCATTCCGGCGGCCGGCTGCCCACTCGGGCGTGCGCGATCCGCAAATCTCGATACGACCCCACAACCGCATCAAGTCATGAAGATATCGCGGATCAATCACGGCGGAAATGCGGCTGAGGCAAGTATGGTAAATGAAAGCTGACCGGCCGGACGCCGCCGAATCAAGCTACTCGGTAGTGTCCCGCGGCACGCGCCGTTTGTTTCAATCCCACAGGAGCCAGCGATGAACGAACGGCTGACGACATTGATGAAGGCGCGCGAGCGCATGGTCGAGGACCGCGACGGCTTTGCAAAGGTGCTGGCGGCGCCGTTCGACCGCGACAAGGCCGAGCGCGCCCGCAACCGTTTTATCGAAATCCAGTCGCTGGTGGACGCCATCGACCGCGCGATCGCCGGCGAGCGGATCGCCCCTGCCCTTGCCGGATGATGGTCGGAGTAAAACACCCGCAACGCATGCCGCGCTGGAATGACGAACGGTCGTTCGGTCAGGCCCGGCTAGACTTCAGGCAACATCCGAAAGGCTGAGCGAATGGCGTTGTAGATAGATTTTAAGTTCGCGCTCGACAACCCTGTACTGATGCAGCGTATCCGCGTCGCGCATCCGGCGGGCCAGTCGCCAACCCTCGATATTGCCGCCTTCGATGGCATGCTGCCGCAGATCATAGGCCGCGTTCTGCAAGCAGTACGCGCGACGTCCGATCGGAACGATATTCGCCGATGTTGGCCAGATGGTCATTGCAAGTCCCTCGTTTCACGGAAGCAACGGGCAGCCCCCCCGCGAAGGTTGCATGAAACGGTCGAGATAAGTCTCTGGTAGCAAAAAAGGTGCGCTGACACCGTTCGCAGAAACGAAAAAGCCGCGCCAACCCGAAGGTTGACGCGGCCCTGGCCGTTCTGTTGCAAGGTGGACCAACCCCGAACGGTTACGCCGCGAGGCGCACTTCGTTCATGCGAACGTTATCGTTTGCATTTAGGTTTTGACCCGATAACGGCGGTATCATGCCGGGAACAATTCATACCTTCTTTGCGACCATCGATCCTATTTCGCCCCCGCCTGAACAGCACTTACATCCCGCCTTTCGGCCAGAATCGCCTCACCCAAGTGAGACGTGAGCTGCTGAGGTGGAGGCGCCGGGTACTGCCCCCGGGTCTGTCCGCAGTCCGCTATGAGTTTCAGCGCCATCGTCTTTCGACAATTCAGATATAGCGGCGGATCTGGGCAAAAGCTAGATGGCAGCCGAGCGGCTCGCATCTTCCCGCGGGGAATATTCCTTTATGCCGCGCGCATTGCTAGCTTCAGTTACGCCGACACACCGTCAGCGCCTGCAAGGACCGACCGATGTCGCTATCATCCGCCAAGAACTATGCGCTGCGGGCTGCCAAGTCGCAGGACCCGAAGGAAGCCGCAGACCTGCTCTCGAAAGCGATTCTCGAACTGGCAACCTCGATCGAGGCGGCTGAGGCCAAGATCAAGAAGATCAACAAGTCCGGCTAGGCCACACGCCCGCAAACATGGCCTGGCGCCGTGATTTACCATTGTGGCGGAGCGCTCGGCTAATTATGACAGCAAGAGACGAGTATCTCGAAAAGCGAAGTGAGTAGCCTGTGGCCGACCCCATCGACGTTGGACCCCCGCTCTTGCAACTGGGCGGCGGCAGATCCCGAAAAGGCGTTGTGCTGGCAGTCGTGCTCGTGGTTCTCGGCGCCGCCGCGGTGTTCGGCTGGCTCAGTCTGAGCGACCAGCCCACGGATGGTTCCTCGGCCAAATCCCCCGCCTCGACCGCAAGTGTAGGCGATTCCGTCGCCGCAACGGAGTTCGTGGCGTTTCAGGCCCAGACGGCCGCCTCGCTGCAATCCGCCACGCAATTGCTGGCCAGCCAGCAGGCCGAGCTGAAACGATTGTCCGAGCAACTCGCCGGCCTCACCGCCCGGATCGATACTCTGCAGAGTCAGCTCGCCACGCCGGCGCCTGGCGCGGCCCCGACGGCTGCGTCGTCACCGCCGGCCGCTGCCCCCCGCGCGCCCACCGCGCCGCGCAAGCGCCCGGCTCCGGCTCCGGCCGGCGCCATTTCGGTCGGCGGCGCCCCACTGCCGGGCGCTGCGCCGGCACGCTGACATCGCGGGTCCGTTGCAACGGCGGGCCGGGCCCGTGAAAAGTCTGTCGCGACGCTGGATCTGAAAATGCCGCGTCGCGCGTGGCGGCTATTTGGACGACGTTTTGGCCTTCTTGGTAGCGGCTTTCTTGGCTGTCGCTTTCGGCGCGGCTGACTTGGACGTCTTCTTGGCGGTCTTGCTGACGCCGGGCTCGACGCTGGGCTCAGCACTGGCTTTGGCAGCCGGGGCTGCGTCGAAAACCTCGGCGCCGCCTGCGGTCGCGATCTCGGCACGCTCGGCAACCGGGGCGGTGGCCTTCGGGGGCGGCTTCAGTGACGCCTTGGCCTTGGCCGGCTTGTCCTCGCCCGCGGCGGCGGTCGGCTCCGGCTTGCGCCTCGGCGCCTCGGTCGGCTTGCTGGTTTCCTGCTTCAGACGCCTCTGTTCGGCTTCGAACTTGGCCTCGCGCATCTGCCGCAGGGCATCGGCACGCGGGGTGGGATTGGCCATGGCGGTCTCCTTTCGTTTGGAATCGTCATGGTCCCTTTAGCACGGCGCGCGTGCCGCTTGTCCGGGCCAAATTCGGCATCCCCCGCAACATCCCCGCTTTCCCTCCGCCCTGCCCTTTGCTAAGCGCATGAACGCTGGAAGGGTGGCCGAGTGGTTTAAGGCAGCGGTCTTGAAAACCGCCGTGCCTGCAAGGGTACCGTGGGTTCGAATCCCACCCCTTCCGCCACAGCGCCGGCGATCCTGTCTATGATGAGGTGAACTGGAACACTCACCGCCCCTCAGAACGGCACCGATCCCCGCCCGCGGAAACTCCAGATCTGCACGTTGTTGCCGATGCCGCCGAGCTCGGCGCCGAAGGCGACCGCAGCGCCGTTGCCGAACCGCGCAGCAAGGCCGCCGGTGGCTCGCGCCGACCAGCCGTCGATGAACGGCGTCGAGGTCAACGCACCGCCGCCCGCCAGCGTCACCGAGGCGGCGTCGTCGCCGGTGAAGTAATAGTCGGCGTAGATGCCGGCATAGGGCGAGATCGTCAGCGCGGCATCGAACAGCCAGGGATAGGCGACGGCGAAGCCGGTCGAGGCGCGGCCGGTGAAGAAGCTGCGCTCGGCCTGCGGCGTGCCTAGCGAGTCCGTATAGGCGTTCTGCTGCTCCCACAGCGCATAGACCCGCGCCGAGGGCTCGATCGCAAAGCCATAGGCCTCGGTACTGCCGGTCAGGCCGCCCGACACCAGCCAGCGATCACCGTTGAACTTGCCGGTGGCGGTGCCCGCCGTGCCGTCATAGCCCAGCCCGGTATAGGCGACGGCCGCGTCGAAACGCAGCCCGGCGGCGAACTTCCAGCCGAGATAGGAGCCGACGGTCCAGCCGTCGCCCTTGAGGCGGCCGTTCAGCGTGTCCGAGCGATAGTCGAATACTTCGTAGCCGCCGACCACGCCGACCAGGAAATTCGGCGTAAGCCGGTGCGTCAGGCCGAGCAGCCCGTTGACCTGGGTGCCGTACAGCACCGAGGGCCCGCTGGAATGCCAGTTGCTGATGCCGCTGCCCCTGATGTCGCCCCACAGCAGCCAGTCCTTCGGTTCGACAGGAGGCCGCGGCGCCCTGGCCTTGACGAAGCTGCGATCGATCGCGGCGAAGGCATCATCGACGCGGTTGCCTTCGCCGCGCGACACGCCGCCCCGGCCTCGTGTGGCATAGGCGGCGGTGCCGTAGTCGCCATTCCAGCGCTGGCTGACGGTGCGCTCTGCCGTCGTCGTCGTCTCCTGGTCGGGATCGGCGGAGAAGTTGAACCGCACGCCGCCGGCACCGGGCGTCGTCATCGGGCCGGCGCCATTGCTGAACCCTTCGCCGATCGCGCTGTCGATTGCGCCGGAGATCGCCGAGCCGGAATTCTGCGCCACCGTCCGGGTGGCGACGATCTGCAGCGCGCGCAGTTTCAGACTGTCCTGCGGCGTGTTCACCGCCTGCAGCAGCGGCGCCGATGTGCTGGCGGCGAAATTCGCGTTGCCGGCATAGGCGGCGGTGATGGTGTGGTTGCCAATCGCCAGCGCCGAGGTCGTGAAGGCGGCGACGCCGCCGGTCAGCGATGCGGAGCCGATCGCCACGCCGCCGTCGCTGAACGTCACCGTGCCGGTCGGCATCGCGCCGTTGGCGCTCACCGTCGCGGTGAAGGTCACCGCCTGCCCGGCCTCGCTGGGATTGCGCGACGAGGCGAGCGACGTGGTCGTGACGGGGACAATGTAGCTGTAGAGGCCGGCGCCGGTCGCCGTGCCGCCGGGCGTCGTCACCGTGATATCGACCGCGCCGGCCGCATGCGCCGGCGTCGTCGCGGTGATCGAGGTTGCGCTGCCGACAGTGAAGCTGGTCGCCGCGGTGCCGCCGAAGGTCACGCTGGTCGCGCCGGTGAATGTGACGATCACCGGCAGCAATTTCACCGGGGCGACCGCCGTAACCATCGGAGGCACGGCGGTGACCACGTTCACCGTCGCAAGCGCCACCTCGATCACAGCGACAACGGCGGCGCATGCCATGACGACCGAAGTTCCGCCCGCGGTCGGACCGCTGGTCGGTGCAATCGACGTCACCGTCGGCGCCGCGACGTAGGTGAACTGGTCGGCCGCAGATGTCGCGCTGGTGCCGCCGACGGTCGTGACGCGAACATCGACGGTGCCGGTGCCGGCCGGCGACGTCGCGGTGATCTGGGTGGCGCTATCGACGGTGAAGCCGGTCGCAGGCGTAGCGCCGAACACCACCGCGTTGACGCCCGAGAGGTTGGTGCCGGTGATAGTTACCGACGTGCCGCCCGCCGCAGGACCGCTGGTCGGCGCGATCGACGTCACCGTCGGCGCTGCGACGTAGGTGAATTGATCGGCCGCCGAAATGGCACTGGTGCCGCCGACGGTGGTCACCGTGATGTCCACCGTACCGGTGCCGGCCGGTGACGTGGCGGTGATCTGGGTCGCGCTGTTGACCGTGAAGCCAGCCGCCGCTGTAGCCCCGAAATTCACCGCCGTGGCACCGCTGAGATTGGTGCCGGTGATGACGACCGACGTGCCGCCCGATGTGGGCCCCGCCGTCGGCGAGACCGCGGTCACGGTTGGCGCTGCGACGTAGGTGTACTGATTGCCGGCGCCGGTCGCCGAGGTCGCCGAATTATTGGTGACGGTGACGTTGACCACGCCGGTGCCGGAAGGTGCGACCGCGGTGATCTGCGTCGCGGAGTTTACCACGTAGCTGGTGGCATTGGTGGCGCCGAACCTGACGCTCGCCGCGCCGGTGGTGCCTGTAAAGCCGGTGCCGGTGATCACGACCGAATTGCCACCCGCCACCGTGCCGGAGGTCGGGTTGAGCGCCGTCACCGCCGGTCCCGCGATGTAGGTGTACTGGTTGCCGGCACCCGTGGCCGAGGTTGCCGAGTTGTTGGTGACGGTGACGTTGACCACGCCCGTGCCGGCAGGTGCCACGGCGGTGATCTGCGTCGCGGAGTCCACCACGTAGCTGGTGGCATTGGTGGCGCCGAACCTGACGCCCGCCGCTCCGCTCGTACCGGTGAAGCCGGTGCCGGTGATCACCACCGAATTGGTGCCGCCCGCCGGACCGGAGGTCGGATTGAGCGCCGTCACTGTCGGTGCCGGAAGGTAGGTGTATTGAGTGCCGGCGCCGGTCGCCGAGGTCACCGCGTTGTTGGTGACGGTGACGTTGACCGTACCCGTGCCGGCGGGTGCCACGGCGGTGATCTGCGTCGCCGAATTCACTACGTAACTCGTCGCGTTGGTGGCGCCGAACTTGACGCTTGCCGCGCCGGTCGTGCCGGTAAAACCGGTCCCGGTGATCACCACCGAATTGGTCCCGGCGGCGGGACCGGAGGTCGGGTTGAGCGACGTCACCGTCGGCGGCAACGGAAGGTTCGTCACCGCTATCGGATACGACGTATCGGTAATGGCGTAAACATTGCCACCATTTGCCAATGAATACGCACAGGGCGCGCTAAGCGGACAACTTTGCGAAGCGTAGAAGAGCGGGATGCTGGCCGAGTTCGATGATCCCATCGTTGTCAGTTGAATCGTGTAGTCGAAGTAGACAGAACCATCGGTCGAGCCCGGCGTGACCAGGAAAACAACGCCATTGCCGCCATTGATGGACGCCGGCGTACCGCCGCCGGGGTTGCCGACCATCGGATAACCGGTCTGGGAGTCGAAACCGAGAGTCGTGTACAAGCCTGCCCGGATCGGTTCCGAGCATGACGATACATCGAGCGTGACCGATTGTCCGACGGTCTTGCCGGTGAAATCGACCGAGGTCTGGCAGGCTGCCTGCGCAGTCGCGCTGCTTAGGCAAAGCATCGCGGCGGCTGTCGAAAGGGCCAAAGCGGCTGTGCATCGGGCCGGTGCGCCAGCCGACGCCGGACGCAGCCGGGAGAAGCCGAAAAAAATTCGGATTGAACGGGCCGTGAGACGTCTTCCTGCCGCCAGCAGCAGCTTCAAAACCATCATTCGGCCCATCTCGAAAATGAGTACCGCAGGATCGTCCCGCCCCGAGAAACTCAACGCTGACGCGCGGATCGCACTTGCCATTCCCAAGCCGACATTCAGTGAGTGTTAACTTTGGTAAGCAGCAATCGATGGATGCGGACCTGCATCACGACTGCATTCGCCTACTAATTGCAAGATGGCGGGACACAATCTTTCCCAAAAAATCGTCGGTTACATCCCCTTCGTCGGATTTCGTTGCGTGCAGGCCACAGTCGCCTGCGCGCCCTCATCGACCTACGACAGGCATCAGCCTGCTTGTGCGCTCCCGTTCAGGTTGTTGGTGTATTGACAAAATTCATGAGGTTGCGAATATTTGGAGGTATTAGCTACCTGCATTGTTTCGCCCATTATTTCGATAGCCGCCTGGAAGGTACATCGATGCCTTTGACGCCCTTTGTCGGACAGATCATGCCGGCAGCATTCGGGTTTGTCCCGAGAGGCTGGGCCGCCTGCAACGGCCAAATTCTATCCATCCAGCAAAACCAGGCTCTGTTCTCGCTGCTTGGCGTTACCTATGGCGGCGATGGTCGGATAACATTCGCTTTGCCCGACCTGCGCGGTCGCGCCATCGTCGGGTCCGATTTCACGTCGGTCGCCTGGGGGGAAATCGCCGGTTCGGAAACGGTAGGCATGACGACCGAGCAACTGCCGAGGCACACCCATTCCCTGCAGGCATCGACGACCGCCGGCCCTACGGGCCGCCCTGCCCCACCTGTCGGAAAACTGTTCGGGGTCAATAGCGCGACCTCGCCCGCGTTGATCTTCGCCCCGGCCGGCAGCAACGAGGTGGTGTTGTCGTCGGGGACCAACGTCCCGCCGACCGGCGGCAACCAGCCGCACAACAACATGCAGCCTTACCTCACGATCAATTACGTGATCGCGCTCAACGGAATGTTTCCGTCGCGCTCTTGAGCCGCGGTCGCGCCGCCCTTCATCGAAGCAGTGGGAGTATCCGGATGTCTGACCCTTTTGTCGGAGAAATACGTTTGTTCGGTTTTCCGCGCATTCCGACCGGCTGGGTGGCCTGTGATGGCGCTGCTCTACCCATCTCGGAGTACGATGTACTCTACACGCTGATCACCACCACCTATGGCGGCGACGGCGTCACGACGTTCTGCGTCCCGGATCTGCGCGGTCGTGTGCCGCTATCGCAAGGTACCGGTCGCGGATTGACGACGCGCGTGCTTGGCGAACCCGGCGGTGAAGAGCGGCATACTCTGACGTCCGGCGAAATGCCGAGCCATGGCCACGCCCTGCTTTCCAGCACCAACGTCGGCACGACGGCCACGCCCGGCGCCGCGGTTCACCTCGCCACCTCCAGCAACGCCGCGACCCAACCCTACGCACCGCTGGCCAACGTCACCGGGTATAACGTCATGGCGTCTTCGATCGGTATCACCGGGGACGACCTGTCCCATGACAACATGATGCCGACGTTGACCGGCAATTATTGCATCTGCACGGCGGGCGTGTTTCCGCAGCAGAGCTAGTTCGTTTCAACCGCCAGGGATTGTGGATACGCGCCTGGCGGCGTTCTCGCATCGTCTACCGACCGCTCCCGATGGCTCGTGCCTGCAGGGACGGCGCATCGCAGGGAGGCTGTCATGTCCGATCCGTTCATTGGGGAAATTCAGGCGTTCGCCTTCGGCTTCGTACCGAAGGGCTGGGCCCTCTGTGACGGCAGCCTGCTGCCCATCCAGAGATACAGCACGCTGTTTTCCCTGATCGGCTCGCTCTACGGCGGCAACGGCACGACCACTTTCGCGCTGCCCAACCTGGTCGGTCGTGTCGCCATCAGTCAGGGCCAGGGGCCTGGCCTTGTCGATTATGCCATTGGCGACGTACTCGGCAGTTCGACGGTATCGGTCACACAGCAGGAGATGCCGGCCCATCTCCACCCGATGCAGGTCGGCACCACCGCTGCCACCAACAGCACGCCCGGTCCCACCGGCGGCTCCAACGTCGCCATCGATCCGAGCTTCAATGGCTTCATCGCGCCGCCGTCCAACACCACGTTTGCAACGTCGGCCGTGGTCCCGGCCGGCGGATCGCAGTCCCATCCCAACGTGCAACCGACGCTGGCGATAGCCTATTGCATCGCGCTGCAAGGCGTGTTCCCGAGTTTCAACTGAGGCATGTCGGCTGGCAGAACGGCGGCACTGGCCGGTCAACTCCGGCTCGCCCACCCCGGCAGCCGCATCCGCACACATGCTGCGGCGGATGACGAATTCTGCCGGTCCCTGTTTCGCGAGGAGCGCGCCGCGCAGTTTTCGCCCCTGGACCTCGGCGACGGCGCCCTGAGGGCGATGCTCGATCAGCAATTCGAGGCGCAGCGGATGGCCACCACCCGCCGCTTTCCCGACGCCGAGGCCTTCATCATCGCCCATGCGGGGCGCGATGTCGGCCGGCTGATCGTGACATTCCGGGCCGGATCGCCCGCCGCTTCCGAGGGCACCGCCTCACGGCCGTCGGACAGCCCTACCCTGCACCTGATCGATCTTGCGCTTGCGCCGGCCGCCCGCAATTGCGGCATCGGCAGCGATGTCATCAACAGCCTGGCCCGCGCGGGACATGCCCTCGGCGCGAAGCACTTCACGCTGTCGGTGCTGCAATCCAACGAGGCGGCCCGGCGGCTCTATGGGCGACTGGGTTTCTCGACGGCCGCAGATGGCGTCTACAGCGCAATGGTCCGGCATCTGGAATGAGCGAGGCGGCAGGATTCGCGCCGCGGGGCCGGGTCTGCCGCTGCCGGCGCTGCCGCAGGGGCGAGGCCCGTAGCTGCTCTGACCGTCCAATTCGTTAAGCACCAGCCATCTTTGTCCATATCGGCGGGGCTTCAGAGCCCTAATCCGGCGATCAAGGCAAGGCTGTGTCCCTGCGGTGACAGCCATTTGCCGGCCACCCCGCTAGAAAGCGTGATCGTCCATCGATCGGGACGGAAAGGTATTCTAATGAAACTCCTGGTTCTCGCCGTCGCGTTTGCAGCATCGGGCGCGGCTTCCGCCGCAGCCGCCGATCTGTCGTCGCGCGCCTGGACCAAGGCGCCCGCGGCGCAGGAAGCGGGCTTCAACTGGGGCGGCTGGTATGTCGGCGGCCACGCCGGCGACGCCTGGGGCCGTTCTGACACCTCCAGCGCGTTCATCAACGGCACCGCACCGATCGCCAACCAGCAGGCCGTAGCTGCGGCCTCGCCACGGCTCGAGCCCGACGGCTTCACTGGCGGCGGCCAGGTCGGCTATAACCATCAGGTCGATCGCTGGCTGTTCGGCGTCGAGGCCGATGCCAGCTACTTCGGGCTGAAGCAGGCCCGCACTGCCGCCGCACCGTTCCCGATCGGCATCAGCACGTTCAGCACGACCAATTCGGTGTCTACCGACTGGCTGGTGACGCTGCGTCCGCGTGTTGGCTACGCCGTCGATCGCACGCTGTTCTATGCCACGGGCGGTCTCGCCCTGACGGAGATGAAGAGCAGCAGCGGCTTTGCCGATTCGACCGGACAGAACCAGACCGCGGGCCTGACCAAGGTCACGGCCGGCTGGGCCGCCGGCGCCGGCATCGAACACGCCTTTACCAATAACTGGTCAGCCAAGGTCGAATATCTGTATTCGGATTTTGGCAAGCAGTCGTTTTCAAGCCCGATCTTCGCCGGCCAGACGCCGACGGCTGGCTTGATCGCCCATGACGTCGATCTCAAGGTCAGCACCGTGCGCGGCGGTTTGAACTATCACTTCGGTGGCGCCCCGGTCGCGCGCTACTGAGACAGCCGTCCAGAAAAAAGCCCCCGTTCGCGGGGGCTTTTTTCGTCTGGAACTCGGATTTCAGCCTGCCAGCGCCATCGCCGGAAGTTCGCCGGACTGCTGCTCGATCGTGATGATCCAGCGCAGCGGCCAGCAGGTCAGGTCGGGACTGACCATCTTGATATAGCCGGAAATAAAGACGTCCCCGTCGTCCCCGCGCTTGAAATGTTCATCGACCATCCGACCGTGAAGATGCGCCATCCGGCAGCGGCGCATTTGCTCGTAGTTGGTCGTCTCGTACTTGGTCACGAAGTTTCTCTCCACGCATGGTCTCGACCGCGAAAGTGTCGCCGACTCACGGTTAACAAAGGCTGAACCGCAATTGGGGCGGTAGCACGATAAGCGGCGGAAAATACACAGAAGCCCCCGACTTTGCGCGATCGGATTTACCGACGTTTGAAGAATTCGCACCACAATCTGCGGATATTGATCGGGAGATACCGATGCTTTCAATAGCCGCCATCCTGACCTTGGCTGCCGGGGTATTCTATGCCGCAAGCACCAACACCACGGGATGGGCGATGCAGGTCTGTCGCTACGGCGACTTCTTCTGCGTCAACCCGTCCTCGCTGATGATCGCCGCCGTACTGTCACTGATCTGGGCGTTTTTCCTGCGCGTCGATCGGTTGTAACTCATCAAGTCCCGAGACCGCACAGCGCCCGATCGGATATGTCTGCGTTGGCGGCCGGCAGTAGCAGGGTGTTAAATCGCAGATGATGATCGCAAGAAAACTGCGCACATCGCGGTCATCGCTGCACCATATTACCAAACAGCAGAGGTGTGCCAGTGCATCGACGTAGATAATCGAGGTATAGTTCTGAACCAAATCGCGCGATCGCTGCTACCAACACGACACAGGAAGTACTTCGATCAGTTTTTAGTAGCTCTACATTTTCCAGTCCAGGATTACGTGATGCCCAGACGATACCAACCGTTGAACATTCCGATCGAAATCGTCCGCACCGTCGTTGCGATTTCCGAAACAGGAAGCCTCACGAAAGCGGCGGAGAAGCTCGGGCTGAGCCAGCCCGCCGTGAGCTCACAGATCAAACGGATTCAGTCGATGGTCGGCGGTGCGCTGTTTGCGCGGACCGCCAACGGCACCACGGCGACACAGCTCGGCAAGCTGGTGCTGCATCAGGCGCGCCGCATTCTTGAAGCCAACGACCAGATGCTGCGCCTTGGCGGCGCCGCGCATCTGCCGCAGCCGGTGCGGCTGGGGCTGAGTACATTGTTCGTACGTGAATTCCTTGGTCACCAAACGGCGCAGAGCCTGACCGACGTCGTCATTCAGACCGACAATTCTGTTGGCATCACCAAGGGGCTGATCGACGGCTATATCGACATCGCCTACATCCTGGAAAATCCTGAGATGACCAGTGAGATCGCCCATCTCATCGTCAACGACACCGATGAGGAATTCGTCTGGGTGCGGTCGCGCGATTTCGTACTGAGTCCGGATTCGCCGATCCCGATCCTGACCTGGCCCGGCGACGACCTGATGATCCGCACGCTGACGCGGCAGGGCATCGCCTACAAGGTCGTGTTCAACAGTCCCGACTACCACGCCAAGCTAGCGGCGGTGGAGGCCGGCATCGGCATTGCTGCGATTCCGCGTCGCCTGATTCCGCCGTCGCTGGTATGGGCACAGGAATATTATCTGCCCGAATTGCCGCCCATCAAGGCACTGCTCTGTGCGCGTTCGAATCTCGAAAGCAGCCAGGGCCGCAAACTGCTTGAAGACATAGCCACCCTGTTCTTCAAGGCGCAGGTGCCCACGCTGATCTAGCGCGCGCCCGCTTGTTTGACTTCGGCACGAGATAATGCGCGTCCCATTCGCGGCGCGGCACTTCACCGCCGAGCTGATAGGCGAACGTCACAACGTCCAGACCGTCCGCATTGGTCTTGCAGGTATAAGAAAGCCGGTACCATTTCCCGTTGCTGCGGATTGCTCCGCCAGGCGCGGTGATCTTGCTTCCGCGCAAAATGGGATCGGTGAAGGCGTAAGCCACGAACTCGTCGGGTTCGAACCCTTTGTGCTCCCGTTGCACCGCGCCCATCGCGCGTGCGTCGCAGCGTTGCTCGATGCGCGTCTCGGACGACAGCTTCAGCATCTGCGCGATTTGCGCTTTGGCGGCATGGACTGGCCCCGCGCTCATCATGGTGGCGGCGGCCAGTGCACAGGCAATCGTTTTCATGAAATCAGACCAGCTTGGAGATTGCGGAGAGCGCAGGTCTTAGCACGTCCATCGCGTGCAAAAACCCCGCCGGGCTAGCGGCGAGGTCACGATGATCCTATCGGTTCAGCCTATGCGGTCGTAGGTCAAAAGCTGGTGGAATTCGGAGGGTGCAAACTGACGGCCGCCGAGGCCGGAGATTCGCACCCGCCAACCGGCGTCGTTGAGCACCCGGGCCTGGGCCACAGCGACGTCCGGAATGATTCGGTGCGTCACCATGCTCTGGTCGTTCCGCGTGGCGTGAATGGTGAAGATCTCACCCCGCCCCGACATCATGTCCACAGCCGGGGCAGTGTCGCTATTCGAGATCATGGTCGCCAACGGAATTCTCCATCGCTCGCCGTGTATCGGAACAGGGTGCAACCGCATGATTAACAGAAATTTAACGCCGCGGTCTGAACAGCAACACGTTCGCGTGTTGCTGTTCAGTGGCGGCTAGTTCTTGCTGTCGCCGTCCGGCTTGCTCCTGGCGGGCTGCGTGGCGCTGACGGGGTCCGAGGCGGGGAACGAGCCTTCCAGACCGGCCTTCAGTTCGCCATGCTTCTTGCGGTCGGCCTTGGCGGCTTCTTCGATGCTGACGGCGTGCTTGTCGTGCGGGGCGGGATCAAATTTGTCGGTCATGGTGTTCTCCAGTGTCGTGATGAAAACACCCCGGACGCCAACAGGTTCCATCCCGGTTCCCTGGCCTCAGTCGAGCCCGCGTTCGCGGCTCAGGCGGACCATTTCCTCGATAAACAACGCTTTCTGCCGGGCATCGAGACTGGCAAACAACGGTTCTGCGGCATCGGCTACATTGCGCTGGTCGACCGCCCGGTCATTGAGGAACTGCGCCTCATTGCGCATCTGCTCGATGATATCATCCGGCGGGTCGCGCTTGGCGCGGGCGATGCGCAATTTAAGGCGGTCGGCGCCGTTGTTGCCGAGATAATGCATCGCACTGTTGAAGCCGGCCCAGTTTTTCTCCTGCTCCGGCGTCAGGTTCAGCGCAGTCTTGATGCGGGCGATATTCGCATCGCTGTTGGCGACGACCTGCTCGGCCGTCAGCTCCGGCTCGGAGCCCGGCGCGGCCTGCGCGGCCTCCCTGGCCTTCTTGAGCCGGGCATTGCGCGCCGCCTTCGTCTCCTTCGGTTGCCGGGTGCCGGCCTGCGCCGGGCCACGCACGGTGGTATTGTTGGCGGGCACGCCGAGCACGCCGCCGACCACACCCACGACGCCGCCGATGGCGCCTCCCAGCACGCCGCCGATCGGACCCGCTGCCTTGTTGCCCTGCGCCGCGCCCCGCTGCACGCCCTGCACCAGCCCCTGCGCGTGGACGACCACCGAACCGGTCAGAAGCATGATGGTGGCGACACCGAGCGCACCACGCCATCCGGCGCGCCGCGGCGTCGGTCGGATCAGTCGGGTCATGAGAGCATCTCCATTACGTCGCGCCCACCAATCGCCGGCACGCCCGAATCCTATCGTTTCCGAAGACGGCGAGTCGATGGCCGCCATGCCACACCCGGATGGACCTTGGTGCAATAGGCCTGTTAGAAACGCCGGGCGCGGCCGACATCGGCAAGACGCTCAAAAGCAAACGCGGGACGGAACGAGATGACCACAAACAAGAAGAAACTGCTGATTACCGAATCGCTGTCGCCGCAGGGCCGCGCGTTGTTCGATGAGCGCGGCGACATCGAGACGGTCGAGTTCCCCAATTTGATCTCCGCCACAGATTTCAACGCGCTGCTGCGGCAAGAGGCGCCGGTGCACGGCGTGGCGCTCGGCGCGACGCGCTTTGGCGAAGCGGAGCTCGAAGCCTCCGGCGACATGAAGGTCGTGGCGCGGATCGGCGTCGGCTATGACGCCGTCGACGTCGAGGCGCTCAACAAGCGCAAGGTGCCCTTGATGATCGCCGGCACGGCGAACTCGCCCTCCGTCGCCGAGCAGGCGCTGTTCATGATGCTGACGCTGGCCAAGCGCGCGGTCGAGCTGCATGCGCTGGTCAAGGATGGCAACTGGAGCACGCGGTTCGGCATGCTGCCGTTCGATCTGTTCGGCAAGACCGTGCTGGTGGTGGGCTTCGGCCGGATCGGCACGCGCACTGCCCGGCGCTGCCTGGCCATGGAAATGACCGTGCAGGTCTATGACCCCTACGTCTCCGCCGAGACGATCCGGGAAGCCGGCTGCGAGCCGGTCAGCGACCTCGACGCGGCCCTGCCGCACGCCGATTTCGTCACCTTGCACTGCCCGAAGACCAGCGACACGATCGGCCTGTTCGATGCGCCACGCATCGCGCGGATGAAGCCCACGGCCTATCTGATCAACACCGCGCGCGGCGGCATCGTGGTGGAGACGGCGTTGTACGACGCGCTGGTCGCTAGGAAACTCGCCGGCGCCGGCCTCGACGTGTTCGAGGTCGAGCCGCCGCCGCTCGGCCACAAACTGTTCGAGCTGCCCAACGTGATCATCGCCCCGCACGTCGCCGGCGTCACGCGCGAGGCGCTCGATCGCATGGGGCTGCAGACCGCGCGCAACATGCTGAGCGTGCTCGACGGCGAGCCGATCCGGCCAAACGCCGTCAATGCCGACGTGCTTGACGCATGAAACCATGCGATAATCGCGTTTTTTCGGAGGTAGCCTAGTTGACTCAAAACGATCCGACCGATCATGCCCTCGCGGCGATCGCGAGCATTCTCGATCACTCGCACGAGAAGCCCGACAGCAAAGCTGAGGTCGTGCCGCTGACGGAAGTTGCAGCGGCTGCCGTGGCTCGCGAGCCCGCGGTCCTGACGCCGGAGATCGACGTCGACAGCTACAGCAAGCTTGGCCCCGGCCCGCTCGACGCCATCCGCTTTCGCTGGACGGCCCGGCGCGACGACGAGGGGCAGTACTTCGTCGACGAGACGATAGGCCCGAGCTCGCGTCCGCTGGTGCTTGGCCCCATGCCGCGGCACGAAATCGTCGGTTTCATCGATGCCCGGGAAGCCAGCGCCCGCCGCCGCTTCGAGGCCCTGAAGAACGAAATGACCTTCGGCAAGCGCATGCCGGATTATGATCGCGAGGCGAACGGCGAGAGCTGAACGAATCTGGCTGTTCTGAACATTCCCAGATTCCGGGTTCGCTCGCGGCTGACGCCGCTCCCGCCCCGGAATGACAGTCTAAGTATCAGACCCTACGTTGCCGCCATACTCGCTATCGCTGACCTTCTCCATCCAGGTGGCGAAGCTGCCGTCGAGCGCTTCCTGCATCGCGATGTGCGCCATCGCGTGGTCCGGCGCCGCGCCGTGCCAGTGCTTCTCGCCCGGCGGAATCCATACGGTGTCGCCGGGCTTTATCTCGAGGATCGGCCCGCCTTGCGTCTGCACCCGGCCGACGCCGGAGACGACGTACAGGGTCTGGCCGAGCGGATGGGTGTGCCAGGCGGTGCGCGCGCCGGGCTCGAACGACACCCTTGTTGCGGCAAGCCGCGCCGGGGCTTCGGTGGCAATGATCGGGTCCTGCCAGACCGTGCCGGTGAAGTAGTCCTGCGGCGCCCGAACGGTGGGACGCGAATTGGCTGCATGAATCTTCATCGGCACGGCCTCGCTGTTGTGATGCGTTACTTCTTCGACGCGGCGTAGCGCGCCTTGGTCTCGGCGTTCATCGGATAGAGGCCTGGCAGCGTCGCGCCGTTGTTGACCTCGTCGACGATCCACGCCTCCATGCGCTCCTGCTCCGCGCCCTCGGCGAGGATCAGGTCGAGGAACGCCTTCGGGATCACCACGGCGCCATCCTGGTCGGCGACGATCACGTCATCCGGGAAGATCGCAACGCCGCCGCAGCCGATCGGCTCGCCCCAGCCGACGAAAGTGAGACCCGCGACCGACGGCGGCGCGGCGTAGCCGGCGCACCATACCGGGAGGTTGGTGCCGAGCACGCCTTCCAGATCGCGCACCGCGCCATCGGTGATCAAGGCCGCGACGCCGCGCTTCTGCATGCGGGCACAGAGGATGTCGCCAAAAATACCGGCGTCGACGATGCCCATCGCATCGACCACGGCGATGCAGCCTTCCGGCATGGCTTCGATGGCGGTGCGGGTCGAGATCGGCGACGACCATGATTCCGGCGTGGCGAGATCCTCGCGGGCGGGCACGAAACGCAGCGTGAAGGCCGGGCCGACCAGGCGCGGCTGGCCCGGGCGCAGCGGCTTGGCGCCGCGCAGCCAGACGTTTCGCAAGCCCTTCTTCAACAGGACCGTGGTGATGGTCGCCGTGGAGACCTTGGACAGGGTGGCGATGGCTTCGGGGGTCAGGGACATGCGCGGGGGCTCTTTGGGTGCGAGATAGACAGGCGGCGCATCTTGCGGCGGAAAGCCGCCGCGTCAACCCCGCACAATCGTCGTGGAGCAATGCGTCGATCAATCCTGCTTATCGCGAACACACGTTTTAATTAATTGAAGTCGCTCGCTTATTCGCAGATTGCGAATTCCACTGTTCGGCAAAACGCGCTATGCACGCACTGTCCCGAGACTGATGTTGTGAGGCCATGGCCGACCCGCTCACCCCGCCCCGCATCCTGCCGTCTGGCGATGCCGCCATTACCGTCGAATTCAGCCGCACCATCGACGCGGATGCCAACCGCCGCGTGCTGGCGCTGGACAAGCTTGTCGCGGGCGCCGCCCTTGCCGGCGTGACCGAGACGGTGCCGACCTATCGCTCGCTGCTGGTGCATTACGATCCGCTGCAGATCGACTTCGAGGCGCTGGGCGCGCAACTTACCGAGCTGGCGCTCAGGCCGCTGCCCGAGCAGACCGCAACGCGGCGCTGGCGCATCCCGGTTGCCTATGGCGGCGACAATGGCATCGATCTCGAAGACGTTGCCAAAACGCTCGCCATTACGCCCGACGAAGTCGTGTCGCGGCATGTCGGCGGCGACTACCGCGTGGCGATGATCGGCTTCACGCCGGGCTGGTCCTATCTCTCCGGCCTGCCCGCCTCGATGCAGATCTCGCGGCGCAAGGACCCGCGGCTGCTGACGCCGCCCGGCACGATCTCGATCGGCGGAATCCAGACCGGCGTGCAATGTCTTGCGGGCCCCAGCGGCTGGCATCTGCTGGGCCGCACGGCGGTCCGCACCTATCAGCTCGGGCGCGACCCGATCTTCCTGCTCGAACCCGGCGACGCCATCAGCTTTATTGCCGTCGATGAAAAGACCTTCGCCGAACAGGAACGCGCGGCCGAGGCCGGTGAGTTTGTCGCCGAGGTCGTATCATGAGCCGGCTCGTCGTAACTTCGGTCAGCCCCGGGACTTCGGTGCAGGACGCCGGCCGGTTCGGCGCGCAGCGCTACGGGCTGGTGCCCTCCGGCGCGGTCGATCGGCTGGCGTTGGCCGCCGCCAATGCGCTGGTCGGCAATGCGCTGTTTGCAGCCACGATCGAACTCGGACCGCTCAATACCGTGCTGACGGCGCGCGACGGTGCCGTGCGCGTGGCGCTGACCGGCGCCACCCGTCCAGCCGACGTCGGCGGTGTGCCGCTGGCCCTGAACAGCTCGATGACCCTTGCCGACGGCGAGAGTCTGACGCTCGGCGTCGCGCGCGCCGGCACCTTCGGCTATCTCGCGATCGAGGGCGGCGTCACCGGCGAACCGATGTTCGGCAGCCTTGCGGTCAACGCCCGCGCCGGGCTCGGCAGCCCCTATCCGCGACCATTGCAGGCCGGCGACGAATTGCAGGTGACGGCCGCCCGCAGCGCCAGCGAGAAGCGCATCGATCTGCCGGCGCCGGCCGACGGCCCGATCCGCGTCGTGATGGGCCCGCAGGATGACGAGTTCGGCGACGACAAGGACCTGTTCCTGAACAGCGAGTGGAAGATCTCGGCGATGTCTGACCGGATGGGCTATCGGCTCGAAGGCCCCGCCGTCAGGCATCTGCATGGCCACAACATCGTCTCCGATGGCACCGTCAACGGCTCGATCCAAGTGCCGGGCGCCGGCACGCCGATCGTGCTGATGCCGGATCGCGGCACGTCGGGTGGCTATCCAAAAATCGCTACCGTGATTTCTGCCGATCTCGGCCGCTTCGGCCAGACCCAGCCCGGCCGCGGTTTTCGTTTCAAGGCTGTCACGATGGCCGAGGCGCAAGCCGAATACCGCGCCTTTGCTCAACTGCTGCAAAGCCTGCCCGGCCGCGTCCACGACGCCGATAATTTGACGATCGACATCGAGGCGCTGCATTCCACCAATGTCGCAGGCGCCGCGATCAGCGCGACGGACGCCTGGACCTGGCAGAGCCAGCCGATAGCGCAAGACTAGTTCCCTTCCCGCAACGATGAGCATGACCATGAACATTGATCTCAACTGCGATCTCGGCGAGGGCTTTGGCGCCTGGGAGATGGGCAACGACGCCGCCATGATCGAACTGGCCACCTCGGTCAACATCGCCTGCGGTTTTCACGCCGGTGACGCCGACACCATGCGCAAGACCGTGCAGCTTGCAAAAGCGCGCAACGTCTCGATCGGCGCACATCCCGGTTACCGCGACCTGCACGGTTTTGGCCGCCGTCCGATCGCCGGGCTCACCGCAAACGAGATCGAGAATCTGGTGGCCTATCAGATCGGCGCGCTGCAATCGGTTGCCGCGCTTGAGGGCTACAAGGTCACCCATGTGAAGGCGCATGGCGCGCTGTCCAACGTCGCCTGCGAGGACGACATGACCGCGCGCGCGATCGCCTCCGCGATCAAGGCGGTCGACCGCAACCTCGTTTTCGTCGTGCTGGCGAATTCGAAACTCGTCGATGCCGGCGAAGCCGCCAACCTGCCGATGGTCCACGAAGTATTCGCCGACCGCGCCTACAACGAGGATTCCACGCTAGTGTCGCGCAAGAAGCCGGGCGCGGTGCTGCACGATCCCGCTCTGATTGCCGAGCGCGTCGTGAAGATGGTGCAGGACGGCGCGGTGGCAGCGATCACTGGCAAGGTGATCAAGCTGCGCTCTGACACGGTCTGCATCCACGGCGACACGCCCGGCGCCGTCGAGATTGCGCAACGCATTCGCGCCGAGCTGAAGGAAGCGGGGATCGACGTCAAGCCGTTCAAGGTGGCGGGCTAACTTATCTCACTACGACGCGCCTGCGTCGCGCTCCCTCGCCCCGCCCTTGCGGGGAGAGGGCTGGGGTGAGGGGCACTTGCGAGTGAAACACTTAGTTGCCCCTCACCCGTCTCGAATGACGTGCGGTCCTTCGAGCCACCCTCTCCCCGCAAGATGTTCAGCCCGGACAGATCCCTGACAGGTGTTCGGAGACATAGCTGACACATCCATACTGGCTGGAATGCCCTTTTTCAGGAGGCTTCCATGCCATGGCGAGAGGTGTCGGTGATGGATCAGCGGCGCGAGTTTGCCCTTTTGGCGAGGCAGGAGGGCGTCAACCGGCGGGAGTTGTGCCGGCGGTTTGGGATCAGCCCGGACACCGGCTACAAGTGGATGGAGCGGGCTAAGGCCGGCGATGCGGAGTTCGCCGATCGGTCGCGGCGGCCGCATGTCAGTCCGCGACGCAGCGATGCGGCGATCGAGGCGCAGGTGCTGGCCGTGCGCGATGCCCATCCCGCGTGGGGCGCGCGCAAGATCGCATCCTGCCTGTAACGCGCCGGCGTGTCGCCGCCGGCAACTTCCACCGTGCATGCGATCCTGTCCCGCAACGGCCGCATCATCCCGCCGCCGGGTGGGCGGGCACAGTTGCTCGGGCGGTTCGAGAAGGAGGCGCCGAACCAGCTGTGGCAGATGGACTTCAAAGGCCGCATGCCACTGGAGAACGGCTCGGCGAGCCATCCGCTGACCGTGATCGACGACCACTCGCGCTATTCGCTGTGCATCGGCGCTTGCGCCAACGAACAAAGCACAACGGTGCAGCAGCACCTGACCTGCACCTTCCGCCGCTACGGCATGCCGGATGCGCTGTTCGTCGACAACGGCTCGCCATGGGGTGACAGCGGCGGCTCACGCTGGACAGCCCTGCGGGTCTGGCTGCTGCGGCTCGGCGTCGATATGATCTATGCTAGGCCCTATCATCCGCAAAGCCGCGGCAAGAACGAACGTTTCCACCGCACGCTCAAGGCCGAGGTGTTCGCCCTGCGGCGCTTCCGCAACCTGCTGGAGGTTCAGCGTGCCTGCGATGCCTGGCGCACCGTCTACAACTGCCAACGCCCTCATGAGGCGCTCGACATGGACGTTCCCGCCTCGCGCTACAAGCCCAGTGCGCGACCGATGCCGGACAAGCCGGCCGAGATCGAATACGCCGACGGCGAGATCGTCCGCCGCGTCTCCGACGATCGGTGCATCAGTTTCAGGAACAGGCCTTGGCGCGTGCCAAAAGCCTTCCGCGGCGAGCGCTTGGCAATCCGCCCTAAGGACCGCGACGGCCACTACGGTGTGTTCTTCGGAAGCCGGCAAGTCGGCGAAATCGACTTGACCGGCAGCAAAAGTGTCAGTGATGTATCCGAACAGGCGTCAGCTATGTCTCCGGGCTGAACAAAGAGCGGGGCGAGGGAAACAAGCGCTACTTCATCGCCATCGCACAGTTGCCCTGCTCGATGGGGCGGAACGCTTCGGCGGCCGGGATGGTCTCGATCAGCTTGTAGAAGTCCCACGGCGCCTTGGATTCCTGCGGCGTCTTGACCTGGAACAGATACATGTTGTGGATGTGGCGGCCGTCGGCGCGGACCTTGCCCTCGCCGAACAGCGGATCTTTCGACGGCAGTTCCTTCATCTTGGCGACCACCGCCTGCCCGTCCGATGAATCGGCCGCCGCAGCAGCGCGCAGGTAATGCAGCGTGCCGGCATAGACGCCGGCCTGATTGGCGGTCGGACGCCGGCCGTTCATCTGAGCCGCGAAACGATCGGCAAACTTGCGGGTACCCTCGTCGGTGTCCCAATAGAAGCCTTCGGTCAGATACAGTCCCTTGGCATCCTTCAGGCCGATCGCGTTGACGTCGCTGAGCTGCATCAGCAAAGCCGCCAATTCCTGGCCGCCGGCCTGCAGGCCGAATTCCGACGCCGTCTTGACCGAGTTGACGGTGTCGCCGACCGCATTGGCGAAGGCCACGATCTTCGCCTTGCTCGACTGCGCCTGCAGCAGGAAGGACGAGAAGTCGGACGTGCCCGTCGGATGCCGAACGGCGCCCAGAATTTTGCCGTTCTCCGACTTGATGACGTCGGAGGCGTCCTTCTCCAGCGCGTGGCCGAACGCATAGTCGGCGGTGACGAAGAACCAGGTGTCCTTCTTGGCGCGCAGCAGCGCCAGCGCGGTGCCATGCGCCAGCGCCCAGGTGTCGTAGGTCCAGTGCACGGTGTTCGGCGAGCACTTCTCGCCGGTCAGAAGCGAAGTGCCCGGCCCCGACGCCACGAAGGCCGTCTTGCTGCCGCGCACCACTTCCTGCACGGCCAGCGCGACCGACGAGAACGGCACGTCGAGAATGACATCGATCTTGTCGATGTCGATCCAGCGCTTCGCCAGCGATGCGCCGATGTCGGCCTTGTTCTGGTGATCCGCCTGCATCAACTCGACCTTGAGGTCCGGCTTCTCGGCCTTGAAATCCTCGATCGCAAGTTTCGCTGCGACGACGGAACCGGGGCCGGTCGAGTCCGCGGCAAAACCGCTGAGGTCGGTCAGCACGCCGAGCTTGATCGTCTTGTTCGGAATCTCCGCGCTGGCTGGTGATAGCGACGTCAGCACGGCGGCCGTGCCGGCGAGCAGCAACATTTTCATCTTGTTCATCTGGTATCCTCCCAATGGTCGTTTTGTTGTTCGTTGGTGTCGTCGTACGGCTAGCCCCGCATCTTGCTCAGAACTTCCTGCGCCACGTCGATGCGAACGGTCTTCTGCTCGACCAGCACCCTGGCGACCGCATCGACTTCGTCGCCGACGCCGCCGGCCATGATCGCGACGTTCTGCGCATGCAGCGCCATGTGGCCGGACTGAATGCCGACCGTGGCCAGCGCCTTCAACGCCGAGAAATTCTGCGCCAGGCCAACCGCTGCGATGATCCGGGCCAGCCGTTCCGCGGTGGTGACGCCGAGGATTTTCAGGCAGGCCTGGGCGGTTGGATGGATCTTGGTCGCGCCGCCGATCAGGCCGACCGCGAGCGGCAGTTCTATCGAGCCGCTGAGATCGCCGTCCTTGTTGATCTCGTAGCGCGTCAGGCTGGTGTAACGGCCGTCGCGGGCGGCATAGGCGTGCGCCCCCGCCTCGACCGCGCGTGTGTCGTTGCCGGTCGCCAGCACGACGGCGCTGATGCCGTTCATGATGCCCTTGTTATGGGTGGCCGCGCGATAGGGATCGGCGGCGGCAAAGTGGTAGGCGCTGAGGATGCCGTCGCGCACGCTTGCGCCGCCGATCTCATCGAGCTTCCACACCGCATGCGCGCGCGCCAGCCGCCGGTCGGCGAGATTGGAGAGGATGCGCAGGAACACCCGGCCGCCGGTCCAGCCGGCGATGTGCGGCGCGATCTTCTCGGCCATAGTGTTGACGGCGTTGGCGCCCATCGCGTCGCGGGTATCGACGATCAGGTGGGTGATCAGCATGGTGCCGCCCAGCGTATCGAGGATGCGCACCTCGACATCGCGAAAGCCGCCGCCGAGCTTCACCAGCAGCGGATCACAGCCGTCGCAGATCGCGCGGATCTCGTCGCGCCGTTCCAGCAGCCGCAGCCGCGCGGCGTGCGGATCGGGCACATCGACCGCCTGCACCTGCGCGATCATCAGCGTCCCCGACACCGAGGTCGTGAATCCCTGATCGTAAGTCTGGCGCGACGCGTTGCAGACGGCGGCGACGACGGAGGATTCCTCGGTCGCCATCGGGATCAGAACGTCTTCGCCGTCGATCTTCACATTCGTGGCAATGCCGATGGGAATGTTCATCGTGGCGATGACGTTCTCGATCATCTTGTCCGCCAATGGCACCGGCAGGTTGCCCATGTCGGCGAGATGCCGCGTGGTCGCGTCGTCGAGCCCGGCGAAGGCGGCCACGAGGTCGAGGCGCTCCTGCGGCGACTTGCGGTGAAAGCCGCCGATCCGCGACGAGCGGTTGTGGCCGTGCTGGGGGATGGTCATCAAGCGTCTCCGGTCCGATGCCTCTGGGGGCTTTTCGGTTGCGGAAACTGTACGGTGAGAGGGGTACGCCGCAAGGAACGCTTTGCACTATTTGGCTAAGGTCCGTACCATCGGTGCAATGGGTACAGTTCAGCAGCCTGACCGGGGGAACAGCCGCTCGCGGGTCGAAACCATCGTGGACGAGGTCATTTCCCGCATCGAGCGGGGGCTGATCCGGCCCGGCGAACGCCTGCCCTCGACGCGCCACGCGGCACTCGCCTTCGCGGCCTCCAAGAACACCATCGTCGATGCCTATGATCGTCTGGTTGCCGCCGGCCAGATCGAGAGCCGCCCCGGCTCCGGCTTCTACGTGTCGCTGAACCGGACGAAGGGCACGCAGACGCCTGAGCCTGCGCGCATCGACGCGGTCGACAGCGTCTGGCTGCTGCGCGAACAGCTCGAGAAGCGCTACGAGGTTCGCGTCGGCGATGGCCGGCCGCCTCCGGCCTGGATGGAGGGCGCCGAGATCGGCCAGTTGCGGCCGGTGAGCCGGCCCGGCCAGCGCACCCTGCCCGAGAGCTATGGCAGTCCCTACGGCCTGCTGGCGCTGCGCGAACGTATCGCGGGCTTCCTGACCGAGCGCTCGATCGCGGCTGCGCCGGCGCAGGTGTTGTTGACCCAGGGTGCCAACGACGCGCTCGACATGATCGTGCGCCAGTTCGTCGAGCCGGGCGACGCCGTACTGGTCGACAGCCCCGGCTACTATCCGCTGTTCGGCAAGCTGCGGCTGGCGAAGGCGCAGCTGATCGGCGTCCGCCGCACGGTCGACGGTCCCGATCCCGACGATCTCGCCGCCAAGGCTGCGGCATCAGGCGCCAAAATCTTCTTCACGCAGTCGCTGGCGCAGAATCCGACGGGCTGCTCGATCACCCTGCCCGTGGCGTACCGCGTGTTGCGAACCGCCAGCGAACTGAACTTGCGGATCGTGGAATCCGATCCGTTCGCCGACGTGCTGGCGAATGCGACGCCGCGGCTGGCGGCGCTCGACCAGCTCGACCGCGTGACCTATGTCGGCACCTTCGCGAAAACCCTGTCAGCCAGCCTGCGCTCCGGCTACATCGCGGGCAATACCGACGTGATCGGCCAGCTCGCTGATCTCAAGATGATCACGCGTGCCAACTCTTCCGGCTATGTCGAGCAGATCATTTTCGATCTGATCACCAGCGGGCGCTACCGCGGCCATCTGAAGCGCCTCACCGGACGGATCGAGGAAGCCACGCGCCAGGCATTTGACACCTTGCAGCAGATCGGCCTGCCGGTGTTCGGCCAGCCGCGCGGCGGATTTTACATGTGGTGCGGATTGCCCGAGCACATCAACGACACGCAGCTATCGCGCATCGCCGCCGAGCAGAGCATCCTGCTGGCGCCCGGCTCCGCCTTCAATCCGGACGGGTCGTCATCACCGCCAGCCATGCGTGTCAACATCGCCCATGTCGGCGACCCGCGCTTCCGAGATTTCATCGCCGAACATTGCGCGTGACGCCCGTGCCTCAGCGATCGTTCAGCATGCCCTCGTGCGGCAATCCCTCGATCGGGCATTCCTCGACGCCGACCGTGGTGCGGGTGAAGGCCTCGACATTGTCGCGGGCCTTTTCGGGATCGTTGACCCAGGTCGAATAGAAATCGAACGGGCAGCCCGAGACGCACTTGTTGCTCTCGCCGGAATTGATGGTGCCGGTGTAGCCGCGGTGCAGCAGCTTGAACAGATGGTTCTCCGATTGTCCGGTGCGCCGCGCATCGCGGATCAGCGATTTCGACAGCGCCGCATACTGGATGCCGTAATCCTCCTCGCCGCATTCGCCGAGCGTGCGGCCGTCGAAGCCGATGATCGCGGAGTGGCCGAAATACGAGTAGACGCCGTCGAATCCGGAAGCGTTGGCAACGGCGACATAGACGTTGTTCGCCCAGGCCATCGCCTTGGCCATCAGCACATGCTGGTCCTTGGCCGGATACATGTGGCCCTGGCAGCGCACGATCAGTTCGGCGCCCTTCAGCGCGCAGTCGCGCCAGATCTCGGGATAGTTGCCGTCGTCGCAGATGATCAGCGAGACCTTCAGGCCTTTTGGGCCTTCCGACACATAGGTGCAGTTGCCGGGATACCAGCCCTCGATCGGCACCCACGGCATGATCTTGCGATATTTCTGCACGATCTCGCCCTGATCGTTCATCAGGATCAGCGTGTTGTACGGCGCCTTGTTGGGATATTGTTCATGCCGCTCGCCGGTCAGCGAGAACACGCCCCACACTTTCGCCTTGCGGCAGGCGACTGCGAAGATGTCGATCTCCTCGCCCGGGACCTGTGAAGCCGTCTCGTACATCTCCGCGGAGTCGTCCATGATGCCCTGCGTCGAATATTCCGGGAAGATCACCAAGTCCATGCCGGGCAGTCCGGACTTCATGCCGACGATCATGTCGGCGATCTTGTGCGCGTTGGCCAGCACCTCGGCCTTGGTATGCAGCCGCGGCATCTTGTAGTTCACGACGGCGACGCCGACCGCGTCCTTGCTGGATGAAATATCGCCGTGATGCGTGATACTGTCTCCGTTCGGCGGCGATCCTGTGCCGACGAGGAGAGACAGGCCATACGTGGATTTACGGATGGGATAATTCCGAGCCAAGGCTGTCATTCCGGGGCGCGGGCGGCGTAAGCCGAACGCGAACCTAAGCCACTCCAATTGGAGTGGCGGGGAATCCAGATGTGTTGAACATGTCGAGGTTCCGGGTTCGCTCGCGCTGATGCGCTCGCGCCCCGGAACGACAGAGTTCGCTGCTACAACCCAGCGCCCTTGCCGATCGCGTCGCTGAACGATCTATCGACCAACGTCGCGGCATCGAGCTTCTGCGTGATCAGCCCGGCGCGCAGATAGAGGTCGATCGTCTTCTGCTCGTCCGCCACCACGCCATCATCGATCGGTGCGATACGGATTTTTGCACGCGTGAGCCAGTTCAGCGGCACCGACGGCGCCACGTTCATCAGCTTGCCCCAGGTCTCCGAATAGCTCTGCCCGTTGCTGAGAGCCCAGGCGCGCGCCTTGGTGAGCCGCTGCAGATAGTCTTCCAACTCCGGCCGCTTGTCCTTGATCGCGGTTGGTGTCGCGACCTGCAGGCTGAGTCCGGAGGTCAGGCCTTCTGCCGTCAGGATGCGGCGCGATTGGAACAGCACCTCCTCCTGGCTGACATAGGGCTCCCAGGTCGACCACGCATCGACCGAGCCGCGGCTGTAAGCGACCTTGGCGTCGGCGGGCGCGAGAAATACGAGCTGAATGTCGGCAGGCGTCCAGCCCCTCGACTCCAGCGCAGCGAGAATGAGCTGATGTCCGATCGAGCCGCGGCCGGTCGCGATCTTCTTGCCCTTCAACTCGTCAAAACTCTTTATCGCAGACTCTTTCGGCACCAGCACCGCCAGACCGTCCTGTGTCTGCCGGATCGCGCCGATCGCCTTGACGGGCACGTTGGCGGCCGCTGCGAAGGTAAACGGCGCGTCGCCGACCAGCCCGGTCTCGATTGCACCGGCGCCGAGTGCCTCGAGCAACGGCGCTGCCGCGGCAAACTCCTTCCACTCGATCTTGTACGGCATATCCTTTAGGACTCCGGAGGCTTCCATCACGGCGCGCGAATTGCCCTTCTGGTCGCCGACGATCAGCGTGGTTTCGGCACGGGCGGAGGACAGCGATGCCGCAAGCATTGCTGCGACGAGGATAAGTTTTTTCATCAGGCTGCAACTTCCTTGGGAGCACCGCGACCCGCGATCAGTTCGCGGGTACGGGGAATGAGATCACGACCGTAGTCGATGGCGTCGATCAGGGGATCGAAGCCGCGGATCAGGAAATGGCTGACGCCGAGATCGTAATAGTCGCCGAACACTTCTGCGACCTGCTCGGGCGTGCCGACCAGCGCCGTGGTGTTTGAGTTGGCGCCGGTCAGCGCAGCCATCTCGGTCCACAACCGCTTGTCGATGCGGGTGCCCTGCTCCGCCAGCGCCAGCAGCCGCTTCGCGCCAGCGGTGGCATGGCCGTCGGCCGGCTTGCGATAGCCGGTCTTGTCCTGCAGCGCGGTCGCGCGGGGCAAAATGTCATCGGCCTTGGCCCAGGCCTTCTCCTCGGTATCGGCGATGATCGGCCGCACCGACAGGCTGAAGCGCGGCGGCGGCCGGCCGTGCCTGGCTGCCGCAGCGCGGACGCGCGAAGTGACGTCGCGGACCTGGGCGTAGGATTCGCCCCACAGCGCAAAGCTGTCGGCGTGCTTGCCGGCGACCTCGATCGCGGCGTCAGACGCGCCGCCGACGAAGATGTGGATCGGGCTATACGGCTTGACCTGCGCAAAGCCATTCTCGACCTGGTAGTACTTGCCCATGTAGGTGAACGGCTTCTCGCTGGTCCATTCCTGCTTGATGACGTCGAGCCACTCGTCGGTGCGGGCGTAGCGCTCATCCTTGTCGTCGAGCGTATTGCCGTCCTGGCGCAGCTCGGTGGCATTGCCGCCGGTGATGACGTGCAGCGACACGCGGCCCTTGGAGAGCTGGTCGATGACGGCGAGCTGGCGCGCCAGCAGCGTCGGCGAGGTGAAGCCCGGCCGCTGCGCGATCATCATGTTCAGCCGCTCGGTGACGCCCAGCGCGTGCTGCGCAACCTGCAGGCCGTCCGGCGTGATCGAATGAAACGCCAGCAGCGCGCGGTCGAAACCGGCGAGCTCATGTGCCTTGGCAACGGTCTCGATGTAGCCGGGATCGAGCACCGGGCCGGAGCGCACGCGCGTCTCGGAAGAATCGTTGTTGGTGATGAAGCCGATAAATTCGATGGACATGGGTTGTCTCCCTTGATGGGTTGAATTACAGGCCGAGGGCAAGGCGGCCGGCGCCGAGGCGCGTGGCGTCGTCCTGCGGGGTGTGGACGCGACCGCACATCACATCACGGAAATGCCGCTCGAGCGGATTGGTTCGGCTGAGGCCGTGATTGCTGGTCAGCGACAGGGCTTCCTCGACGGCTGCAGGAACTGCACGACCCAGTCGCGCGCGGCGCGCGCCACGCCGTCATAGACGGCGCCGACCAGCACCGCCTGTAGGGTCGCCTGCGTCAGGTCCGGTCCGCCCCACTCCGACGGCTTTCGCACATCGATCTCATGATCGAGCGGAAATACCACGTCGTCGAACACGACGTCGTGGCTCCCCGAGGCGCGCAGGCCGAGATGATCCCAGGTCTCATTGATCGTCGTGCCCGGCAGGCCGGCGGGCACCAGGAACATGCCGACACGCAGCTCCGGCTCGTCAGTCTTGGCCCACACCGTGTACCATTTCAGAATCGGCGCGCCGGTCGAATAGATCTTGCGCCCGTTGAGGCGCCAGCCGGTCGCGGTACGCGTCGCCGTCGTTGCCGGCAGACCGCCGCGCGAAGGCGAGCCCTGCTCCGGCTCCACGCGCAGCGCATTGACCAGCGCGAGCCCGTCGATCGTTTCTTTCGCCAGCTTGCGCGCCAGATGCGTGGGCCAGCGCTCGCTGTCCGCGATCACCAGATGATGGATGTAATGCATCGCCAGCACGAGGCCGGTCGCGGCGTCGGCCTGGGCGACGATGTTGACCACCTGCGCCGCCTCGCGGACGCCGACGCCGCCGCCGCCCAGCACGAACGGTACCGTCAGCGCCAGCAGGCCGGCATCCGATAGCTCCTGAAAGTTCTCAAACGGAAAACTCGCGGCGCGGTCATGCAGCGGCGCGCGCTCGGCGAAGCCCGGTGCGAGCTGTTGCGCACGTTCAATCGACGAGGCTGCATCGTCGGCCGTTTCCGGCTGGCGCCTGATGCTCAGATTCACTCGAAGTCCATTCTCGAAAAGAGGTCGTTCCGAACGCGTCAGAACGGGCGCACCGACAACGTGCCGAACACGATGGCGACGAGCAAAGCGAACGCGCTATAGAAGCAGAAGGTCGCAAATCGCCTCGCTGAGCGCCGCGGCTGCGCGCGGAGTTGGCTATACATACGGGTTTCCGCGGACAGTTCGCGCATCATGCCTCTCCAGCGCTTCATCGTGCGACTAAGGAAATGCCGAACTGGGCTTGATGCAAGAGGCTCCGCGAAATAGCGATGCCGACCCTGCCGACGCAGGCGTGCGCAGGCAAAAATACTCTCTCACGGGCGCCTGCGAGCATTCTATTTGGCAGTATTTTTCAGGAGTCAGCCGTCGCCATCGCCGGGACGCTGCGCGCAAGATGGCTGGTCAGTTTTCGCGTGACGTCACGGCGCAGCGTGTTGAACTCCACTGATGCGACATCGCGCGGGCGCGGCAGGTCGATGTCGATCTCGCAATCGATCCGGCCGGGGCCCGCGGTCATCACCACCACGCGATCGGCGAGCAGAACCGCCTCCTCCACCGAATGGGTGACGAAAATCACCGTCAGCCCGGTCGTCCGCCAGATCTCGACCAGTTCTTCCTGCAGCTTGCTGCGGGTCAACGCGTCGAGGGCGCCGAACGGCTCGTCCATCAGGAGGATGTCGGTGTCGTTGGTGAGCACGCGCGCAATCGCGACGCGCTGCTTCATGCCGCCGGACAGTTCGTGCGGATAGCGATCGGCGAAGGCCGTGAGCCCGACCATCGCCATGAATTTGTCGGTCAGTTGCGCCACGATCTTCGAGGCGATGCCGCGCTGCTTCGGCCCGAAGCCGATATTGTCGCGCACCGTCAGCCACGGAAACAGCGCGTAGTCCTGGAACACCATGCCGCGTTCCGGTCCGGGCTTGTCGACCGGAAAACCGTACATCGCGACTGAACCATGCGTCGCCTTCTCGAAACCGGCGATGATGCGCAGCAGCGTGGACTTGCCGCAGCCAGAGGCGCCGAGCAGGCAGATGAACTCGCCTTTGCGGATGGTGAGATTGACCCCGCGCAGCGCTTCCACCGGGCCGCCCGACGACTGGTAGAATTTCTGCACCGCGGAGATGTCGAGGATGGTCGGTTGATCAGCCATGCTGAGGGCTCCAGCGTAGGAAGTAATGGCTGAGGGCCAGCAGGATGCGGTCCGATACATAGCCGGTGACGCCGATGATGATCATGCCGGTGATGACGAGATCGGTGCGCGACAGCGTACGGCCGTCCATGATGACGGCGCCGAGCCCTTCGGGCACGCCGGTCATCTCGCCGACCACGATCAGGATCCAGGCAAAGCTGGCGCCGAGCCGCAGCCCGTTGAAGATGCTGGGCAGCGCCGCCGGCAGCACGACGGCGCGAAACAGTTTCGATCCGCTGCAGCCGAGCATTTCGGCGGCTTCGAACAACCTGATATCGACCGACTTCACGCCGAACACGGTGTTGAGCAGGATCGGATAGAACGCGCCGAGAAACACCAGGAATACCGCGGAGCGCGGACCCAGGCCGAAGAAGATCATCGACAGCGGCAGCCACGCCGTCACCGGGATCGGCCGCAGCAGCGACAGCGTCGGATCGAGCAGCGCGCGCAGCAAAGGAATGCGGCCGATCATCAGGCCGAGCGGAATGCCGAGCGCCGCCGCGCACAGAAAGCCGCCATAGACACGCTGCACGCTCTTCCAGAAGTGGATCGGCAGGCTGGCGCTGTAGGCGTCGTCATAGATTCCGCCGAAGGCGAAATCCCACATCATCACGGCCACGCCCCAGGGCGACGGCACCAGCCGCGTCCCGGTCCAGCGCACCATCGCGTCCCAGAACAGCAGCAGGCAGACCGGCACGATCCATGCGAGGCCGATCGTGCGCAGCCGCTGTGCGATGCGCCCGCGGACGACGGGAAGCGGTGCGGGTGACACTACGACGTTCGCCTCGGGCAGATCGTCGACCGCGGATTGCAACGTCACGTCGCGGCCAGTGCCTGTACGAAGCTTGGGTCGATGAAGGTCTTGTAGTCCGGCAATTGGCGGATCTGCTTCTTGGCGAGCATCTGGCTGCCGTAATAATTGGCCTGCTTCAGGAACTGGTCGTCGATCTTCCAGGTCAGTTCGACATTGGGGGCGGCCTGCTCGATCGACGGCTTCTGCTGGCCGAGCTTCTGCATCGCGACGGCCACGAACGCCTCGAGGTCTTTCATCGCGTATTCGGTGGCCTGGCGATGGATCTTGAGCAGCGTCTTGACCAGTTCCGGGTCCTTCTCGATTTGCGCGCGGCCGGTTGCGAGCACCATGTTCAGCGAGCCGGTCGGCGTCGAATAGGGATATTCGACGATCACGCCGACGCCGTTGGCGAGGCTGATGCCGGGGCCGGGCTCTGCGCCGACATAGGCGTCGATGTCGCCGCGGGCCAGCGCCGGCGCCATGTCGCTGAATGACAGCCGGATCGCTTCGACGTCCTTGACTGTCATGCCCTCTGCCGCGAGCCGATCGAGGATCACCACCTCCTGGGTCGAGCCCGGCAGGATCGCGACCTTCTTGCCCTTCAATTCCTTGATCGTGGTGATGCCCGACGCCTTGCTGGCGACCACGGCCATGCCACGATTGCAGGCGGCGGCGATGACCACGACCGGCTCGCCATTGGCGCCGCCGAGCGTCGCAGCCGCGAGGCCGAAGATGCCGAAATCGACGGTACCCGTCGCCACTGCGTTCTTGCCGTCGGTCGGTGTTTCGAACGGGATCACTTCGATCTTGACGCCGGCCGGCGCAAACTTCTCATAGAAGTAAGGCGTGATGCCGTGGATCAGCTTGAGCGTGCCGATCTTGATGGTGCGATCGGCGGCGAAGGCCTTGATGCTGGTGGTGGACAGTGCCGCCGCGGTGGCGGTGAGGCGAATGAACTGTCGTCGGCTTGTGGTGTGCATCTGATGCTCTCGCTGCGGCTGATCCCAGGTGTCAGCCGCGAATGATATGCAAGAGCCGTGCCCGGCGATGCACTTGTAGTGTGGGCAAAGGGCCCTTGCGCCGTGCCCACCATTGCCTCGCCCGCCGTCATGGTGGGCACGCCTGCTTTGCCCAACCTACGCGGTACTTGCGTCAATATACGTCGAGCTGGAAGCGGCCCTTCTTCTTGAGGTCGCCGACGAACAAGGCGGCCTCGTCGGTGGTTCGCGCGCCATATTGCGCGACGATATCGACCAGCGCGCGTTCGACGTCCTTGGCCATCCGCTTGGCGTCGCCGCAAATATAGACATGTGCGCCATCGGCCAGCCAGGTCCAGAGGTCGCGCCCGACTTCGCGCATGCGGTCCTGGACGTAGAATTTCTCGTTCGCGTCGCGCGACCACGCCAGCGAGAGCCGGGTCAGGAATCCCTCCGCCTTCATCGCGTTGAGCTCATCGGCATAGAAGAAATCCGAGACGCTGCGCTGGTGACCGAAGAACAGCCAGTTCCTGCCGGGTGCCGCCGTTGCCTTGCGATCATGCAGAAAGGCACGGAATGGCGCGATGCCGGTGCCGGGGCCGACCATGATGATCGGCACGCTGGGATCCTCGGGCAACGCGAAGCCATGCGCCTTCTGCACATAGACCTTCAGCTCGTCGCCGGGCTGGATACGGTCGGCGAGAAAGCTCGAGGCCAGGCCATGCCGCTTGCGCTTGCCGACGACATAGCGGACGACATCGACCGTCAGCGACAGTTTGCCGGGCGTGGCGTTGTGCGACGAGGAGATCGAATACAATCGCGGCTGCAGCGGCTCCAGCGCCTCGATGAAGGCCTCGGGATGCGGCCGCACATGCGGAAACTTCTGCAGCGCCGCCATCACGTCGAGCGACGCGGCATCGCCGTCGGGATCCTCGCCCTGCGCGAGTGCGCGCGCCTTTGCACGGTGCGCGCCGCCGGTGAGGTACGAGATCAGTTCGAACAGGCTGTCCGGCGCCGGCGCCAATGACACGTCGTAGCGCAGCACCTCGCGCAGCGTCTTGCCGCGGACTTCGGTGGTGTGCGAGGCGCCGAGCAGCGCGATGATCTGATCGACATGGCCGAGGTCGTTGGACGCGAACACGCCGAAGGAATCGCCGACGACATAATCGAGCCCGCAGCCCGACAAGTCGAAATCAATGTGCCAGGTTTCCTTCTCGGAGCCAGCGCCGTTGAGCAGCCGGCGGCCGAGAAAGATTGCCGGCGCCGGATTGTCGCGCGAGCGGCCTAGCGTGGCGGGATCGGGCGCAGCGATTTCGACCGGCTCGGTGGTTGATGGCTTCGCCGCGGGCGCGGCAGCGCCAGTCGCTGGCGACTTCTCCATTTCCTCGTTCAGCGCCTTCAGCATCCGCGCGGTTTCCTTGCCGCCGGGGACACAGAGATTGAGGCGCGGCTCGGCACGGCCGGCGATGGCATCGGCATAGTCGTTGCAGTTGTAACCGCACTGGCCGCAATCCTGCTGCGCCATCGCGGCCATCATCTTGCGCCGCATCGGGCGACCTTCGGCGAGCTTCATGCGGTCCGGCAACGGCAGGGTCTGGTCGTGCCACGGCGCGCCGTCGTCTTCTTCCGGCGTAATGGTGGCGCCCTGCCCGGCCGACAACGGCGCAGGCGCATTCGATAAGAGCCCCGCAAAGAACCCGTTCAGCCAGGAGCGCTGCGCCTCGGAGAATGGTGCGGACGGCGGGATGATCTCGATTCTTGGCGGCGGCGTCATCTGGTTCATGCGGACACCTGTTCGGCAAGCTGGCGCAGCTTCTCGCCATCGTGGCGGCGCGCGAAGGTCAGGAAGGTTTCGTCCAGAGAAGCACGGTTCGCCATGTAGGCCTTCAGCAATTTCTCGACGACTACCGGCGCGTCCTCGGCCTTGACGTCATGATAGACTTCCTGCCCCACATCCGCCGCCGGCCCGAAGCCGCCGCCGGTGAAGACGTGAAAGCCGTCCACGGTGTCATCGCCGTCGCCTACTGCGACGCGCGCGCCGATCATGCCGATGTCGCTGATGTAATGCTGCGCGCAGGAATGATGGCAGCCGGTGAGATGGATGTTGATCGGCGTGTCCAGGGTCACCCGCGGATCGACCCAGTCGGCGATTTCAGCCGCGGTGCGCTTGGTGTCGGCATTGCCGAACTTGCAGCCGGCGCGGCCGGTGCAGGCGATCAGGCCGGCACGGACTTCCGTGGTCTTGATAGCCAGGCCGATCGCCTCGATCGCGGCCGTGGCCAACGCCACCTTGTCGTCCGCCACGCCGGGGATCAGCAGGTTCTGCCAGACCGTGAGGCGAATATCGCCGTCGCCGAGATCGGCGGCAATTTTCGACAGTCCGCGCATTTGCTCGCAGGTCACTTTACCGAGCGGCAGCGCGACGCCGATCCAGTTCAGACCGGCCTGCTTCTGCCGGTGCACGCCGATATGCGCATTGCGATCGACCTCCGGCCGCGGCAGCAGCGCTTCCGCGGGCACGCGCGTGAAAGCATGGCCGAGCTTGTCTTCCACAAGCACGAGAAACTTTGCCATGCCCATGCCGTCGATGACGTATTTCAGCCGCGCCTTGAGCCGGTTGGTGCGGTCGCCGAGATCGATGAAGACGCGCACAATCGCATCCGACACCTTCGTTGCATCGGCCGGACGGACGATGATGCCTGTGTCCTTGGCAAAATCCTTGTGGCCGGTGATGCCGCCGATGCCGAGCTTGAACCAAGCGCCCGGCTCGACGCCAAAACCTTCCTTCACTTCAACCGCGCCGAACGCGATGTCGTTGGTATCTTCCAGCACCGCGATCTTGCCGGCACCGTCGAAGGCGACGTTGAATTTTCGCGGCAGGCCGAACAAGGTGCGGTCGTTGAGAATGTGATAGTGCCACTCGCGCGCATAGGGCCGCGTATCCAGCAGTTCCTGCGGATCGATGCCGGCGGTCGGCGTGCCCGTGACGTTGCGGATATTGTCGGCGCCGGAGCCTCGCGAGCACAGGCCGAGATCCTGCACGCCCTCGATCCAGGCGACCGCATGTTTCGGCGGGATCTCGCGCATCTGCAGATTGGCACGCGTGGTGACGTTGGTGAACGGGCCGCACAACTCGTCCGCGAGATCCGCAAGACCTGCGAACTGCCAATGCTTCAGAATGCCGTTCGGGATCCGCAGCCGGCTCATGTAAGAATCCTGCGTGGGACCGACATAGAACAGCCCGTAATAGCGCCAGCGAAAATTGTCCGCGGGCGACGGCCGCGCGTCGATCGCCGCCTGCTCCTTGAGGCGCGGATAGGCGTCGAACGGATGTTCCTCGCGCTTCCACTTTTCCTGATCGACCAGCTTCCTGCCGGACGCAATGACGCGGTCCTGCGCCCGGAGATGCGGCGCCTCCGGTCCGACCGGTTCGGCCGCGGCCTTCGCTGCCGCGCCGCCGAGGCCTTTGCCAACGCGGCTGATCTGCAGGCCGGTCGAAAATCCTTCGAGGTAGCGCTTCTGTTCGTCGGTAAAATCAAGCGAGACGGGGTCGATTTTCATCGCGCAAAAGACTCCTGCAGCCACTGTCGTGGGCATCAACGGGGAACGGAATGTGACCGCGCAGGTCCAGCTCAGCGCCTCGCGCCGGCATGAAGTCAGGGTGCGGTCCGATCAGCCTCGTTGCTGCGGAAATCCATCGGAACGTGGCCGGCGCGCATCAACGAACGCCGGCAGGTCAGTGCATTCAAGTCCTGTGCCAAAATGAAATGGGAGAAAAACGCCCCTCGATCAACGCCTTGGCAAGCGTGTCGGGGGCAAAGGACGAGTTGGAGTGCCAGCCTTTTGCACCGCACGCACAATAATTAGTCGGCTTGGCGGCACGCTCGACATCGTTCCCCGGACGCGGTGCACCGCGCCGCCGTTTGGCGGTGTGGTGCGCCGCAGATCCGGCAACTGTAATTTGCCCATCACGCGCGGAAGGGCTGTTGTTCCCTGATGATGGCGTTGAGGGTGAGCAGCAGTTTTCTGGCTACGGCAATGAGAGCGACCTTGGCCGGCTTCCCGGCTTTTCGCAGCGCCTGGTAGGTCTGTGCGAAGCGCGATCTCGTCCGGGTGACATACACTGCCGCCATGTAGAGTGCTTCGCGAACCCTGCGCCGGCCGCCGTGAATCCGCCGGGTACCGCGAAACTTGCCGCTGTCGGTGTTGAATGGCGCCAGTCCCGCCAAGGCCGCGATGGTCTTGGGCGAGCGTGAGCCAAGCTCGGGCATCAACGCCAGCAACGTGGCCGAGCATACCGGGCCGATGCCCGGCACCGACTGCATCAGGCGCCGGGCATTATGCAACGCCTGCTGCTGTGCGATCAGGGTGGCGATCTGCCGGTCGAAGTTCCGGACCTCCGCATCGAGCCAGGCGATGTGGGCCGAGAGGCTCGCGGCCAGATCCTTGGCGCCCTTGAGACGGGTGCGTTCCTGCTTGCGGAAGGCAACGAGCTGGTCGCGGCGCTTGTGCAACTCGGCCAACTGCTCGCGTGCTGGATCGGCCATGCCATCGGCGCCGGGGCGCAGGCACTGCGCCATGGCGGCCAGCATCCGCGCATCGATGGCGTCGGTCTTGGCGAGGAAGCCCGCGGCGCGGGCGAAATCGCGGGCGCGAGCCGGATTGACCCGGGCAAAGGCGATGCCGGCGGCGCCCAAGGCGTGGCGCAGTGCCTTGTCGTAACGGCCTGTGGCCTCGAACAGCACGAATACGTCGCTGCTGGACCACCCGGCGAGCAAGCCTTCGATCGCTTCCGGGCCGTTATCGACGCGGCGGACCGCGCCGACGCTGCCGTCGTACACATCAAGAAAATCCTTCGAGATATCGATTCCAACGAAGCCAGGATGTATCTTCATGGGGCCTGTCCCTGTGCTGCGAGGTCCGCCGCAGACGGCCTCGATCAACTGTTCAGGTGTGGGTATTAGCGAAGCGGGCGGGTGCCGAGCCGGATCACGGTCTTCTCGACCTGGGACCCAACGGCATACCGCCCGCACCCCATCATGACAGATCCTGACTACACAGGGCCCCGGTGGGGCGCTAAAAAAACCGGGATCCCGGATCTGCGAAGCGGCACTTCGCGCCGCATCGCGTCCGGGAAACGGCAAACCGTTTCATGCCGATGGCGCGAACGCCGGACAGTCAGATATTCGCCCCCAGATCGACGATCTGGTCGTGCAGCACGGCGCTCTTCCGCAGCATGGTCTCGATGCGGTCCACCGCTTCCCGCACGCTGGCCTGCGAGGTGTCGATCGCCAGTTCGACCGCCTCCGGCGCCTGGTACTCGTTGGAGATGCCGGTGAAATCCTGCAGGGTCCCGGCGCGGGCCCGGGCGTAGTGGCCTTTGGGGTCGCGCTGCTCGCAAATCGCGGCGGGGGTCGAGACGTAGATTTCGCGAAACGCGCTATCGACCATCCGACGGGCTTCCGCGCGGTCGCCGCGCGACGGCGACACGGCGGCGACGATCGCGATATGGCCGTTGCGCGCGAGATGACCGGCGACCTCCGCCAGCCGCCGGATGTTCTCGCGGCGATCATCGGCGGAAAAGCCGAGGTCGCGGTTGAGGCCGGCGCGCAGCGTGTCGCCGTCGAGCAGGATCGGCGAGCCGCCGATGTGAAACAGGCGCTGTTCCAGCGCCAGCGCCAGCGTCGACTTGCCCGATCCCGGCAGGCCGGTGAACCACAGCACGGCGCCATTGTGGCGATAGCGTCCCGTCCGCTCTTCCGGCCGCAGCGCGGACCGTACCGGCACGATGTCGCGCGGTACCGCGCGGCCGGCATCCACCGTGAGCACCAGCCCTCCCCCCGCAATGCGGCCATTGACCTCGATCACCAGCCGTCCGGTGCGCGGGTTGTCGGCATGACAATCCGCTGCCACCGGCTGGGCCAACGTGATGTCGATCTCGCCGACATGGTTGAGCGCGATTTCCCGGGTCTCGACATGGGCGAGCTTGCCGGGATCGATCGCCTTCTCGATCGCGACCACGGTGGCGCGGACTTCGCGGACGCCGAGCCGCAGCAGGATCGAGGCGCCGGCCTTCAGCGACTGCTCGTGCAGCCAGAAGATGCGGGCCCGCAGCCGCCGCGTTTCAGTCGGTACGGAGCCTGCATGCGCGATGACGTCGCCGCGCTCGATGAACAATTCGCGGTCCAGCGTGATGCCGACCGATCGCCCGGCGCCGAGCGCGCCCTCGATCGGCCTGGCCGACCATTGCTCGACCGACTTGACGCGCGCCACCTTGCCGGCGGGCATGATGACCACCTCGTCGCCGATGGCGAGGTGTCCGGCCTCGACGCGACCGGCGACGATGCGGCGGTCGTCGAATTTGTAGATCGCCTGCACCGGCAACCGCAGCGGCAATTGATCGAGCGCCAGCGCCGGGGTCAGCGCGTCCAGCGCCTCGACCACCGTCAGCCCGTGATACCAGCCGATCCGGTCGGTCAGTTCGGCAACGCCGTCGCCATCCCTGGCCGAAATCGGAATGATCGCGGCAGGAGCCACGCCGAGCGCGATCAGATGCGCGGCGATCTCCTCGCTGATCTCCGTAAAGCGGGCCTCGCTGAAATCGAAGCGGTCCATCTTGTTGACGACAACGGCGACCTGCTTCACGCCGAGCAGATGCAGCAAATAGGCGTGCCGCCGCGTCTGATCGCGCACGCCTTCCAGCGCGTCGATGATCAGCACCGCGGCGTCGGCCTGCGACGCGCCGGTGATCATGTTGCGCAGGAATTCGGCGTGGCCGGGCGCATCGATCAGAACGACGTCGCGCGCCTTGGTGCGAAAGCGGATCTGCGTGGTGTCGATGGTGATGCCCTGGTCGCGCTCGGTCTGCAGCGCGTCGAGCAGGAACGACCATTCGAACGCCATGCCGCGCCGCGCGCTGACCGCCTTCAGCATTTCCAGCTTGCCGTCGGCCAGACTTCCGGTCTCGTGCAGCAGCCGGCCGACCAGCTTCGACTTGCCGTGATCGACATGGCCGACGATGACGATCCGCAATTGCGGGCGCGTGGTGCCGTTGGGCATGACGAGGCTCGATGGATTAACGGGTTGGTTCATGCATCACCTACAGGTAGCCGGCGACGCGCAGCCGCTCGAACGCATCTTCGGTTTCGTGGTCGAGCGCGCGCCCGGCGCGTTCGGGAACGGTGCTGCCGTCGAGCTCGATCAGGATCTCAGCGATCGTGCTGGCCGTGGACGCGACCGGGCTGGTGATGTCGGCATCGCCCAGCGAGCGATAGCGCAGGCCATCCTTCGCCAGATAGAGCGGGATGATCGGGATGTTTTCGCGCGCCGTGTAGGCCCAGATGTCGGCCTCGGTCCAGTGCAGGATCGGATGGACGCGCAAATGCGCGCCATCGGGCGGCGAGGCGTTGAACTGGTCCCAGAATTCCGGCGGCTGGTCGCGCACGTCCCATCCGCCGTCGAGACCGCGCGGCGAGAACACGCGCTCCTTGGCGCGCGTCGCCTCCTCGTCGCGGCGGATGCCGGCGATCAGCCCGTCGAAGCCGTGTTTGGCGAGCGCCGACTTCAGGCCTTCGGTCTTGCGCGCCGCGGAGCGCGCAGCCGGCGGCAGCGTGGGGTCGATGCTTTCGATCGGCGGGCAGTTCTCGAGGATCAGATCGAGCCCCCACTCCACCGAGTATTTGTCCCGGAAGGCGTACATCTCCGGAAACTTCTTGCCGGTATCGACATGCATCGCCGGGAACGGCACGCGGCCGAAGAAGGCCTTGCGCGCCAGCCAGATCATCACATTGCTGTCTTTGCCCAGCGACCACAACAGCGCCAGCTTCTTGAGGCGTGCGAAGGCTTCGCGCAGGATGTAGATGCTCTGCGCTTCCAATTGATCGAGGTGGTCCATCGACACCACATCGGTCTGAGAGCGCTCAGGATTGGACAGTCCCATGGCTGGTCTCCGGGTCAAAAAAGCCGTCCGGAGAATCGTCTTTGCTCACGAAGCGGAATGCTCGGAGAAATTGAATCTCTGGAACTCGATCTGCAGGGTTAAAAAATCTACATTGCATACTGCCAATAGATAGAATATTATTCTATTTATTGGCAGTATATGACTGATATATAGAACTATCTTCTATTCAAGAAAATACATCGAGAGGTGCTGGGATGACGGCTCCGCCAGCGATTGAACATGTGGCCGCATGGCAGCAGGCGCTGCACGCGGCCTCCCCCGCTGACATCATTGCGGCGGCGCTGCGGGCGGTCGGCCGCGAGCATCTGGCGCTGGTGTCGTCGTTCGGGACGGAATCGGCCGCGCTGCTGAAGGTGATGGCCGATGTCGATCCCGCCATTCCCGTGCTGTTTCTCGATACCGGCTGGATGTTCGAAGAGACGCTCGCCTATCGCGACGATCTGGTGCGGCGGCTGGGGCTGCGCGATGTGCGGACCATCCACCCCGCGCCCGACACGCTGGCGAGCGAAGACCCCGAGGGCGACCGCTGGTCGTCCGACCCCGACTCCTGCTGCCGGATCAGGAAGGTGGAGCCGCTGGCGCGTGCGCTGGCGCCGTTCCGCGCCTGGATCAATGGCCGCAAACGATTTCAGGGTGCGTCGCGCGCCGCCATTCCCGTTGTCGAGCCAGACGGAGAGCGGTTGAAGTTCAATCCGTTCGCCAACATCGATGCAGAAGATATCCGGTTGATCTACGCCTCGGCAGGCCTGCCGCCGCATCCGCTGGTCGTCTCGGGCTTTGCGTCGGTCGGCTGCATGCCCTGCACCAGCCGCACCGCCCCCGGCGAGGACCCACGCGCGGGGCGCTGGCGTGGCCGCGACAAGACGGAATGCGGCATCCACGTCCCGCCCCCTGAAAGCGCGCCCTAGCCCTTCATATTGGCGATCTCGAATGACGCCAGGTGTACAGCAAGATTTTCGGGATTGAATGGCGGTCCGGCAAAGGCACCGATCGCGTCGCCGGTCACATTGGCATGCACCGCCAGACCCAGCGCCGCATCATAAAGATCCGGCCGGAATACCGCCTCGGCAATCTGCTGCGCCTCCGTGCTGAACGGCGCCTGGCCCCAGCGCACCATCTGGGCATAGAGCCAGGCGGCCTGCGTCGGATCGGGCCGCGCGGCGCCGTTACGGGCAAACGAAATGTAGTTCGAGCTCGCGCGCGGCGAGGCGCCCGTCGCCTGCACCAGCCGTCCTTCGAGCACCGTGCGGATGATGCCGGCATCGGCATCGACGCGGTCCGGCCGCGCCAGCAGCGCCGACACCTCGTCGCGGTTGCCGGGCTCCTCGATGAACTCCGCCGCCTTCTGGTGCGCCCGGATCAGGGCGGCCACCGTGTCCGGCCGCTCCTCGGCCCAATGGCCGCGCACCGCCAGCACCTTTTCGACGGCGCTCTGCAGGATGTCCGGGCCGAAATGCAGGATGCGACCGATGCCGCGATCGACCGCCACCGCATTCCACGGGGCGCCGACGCAGAAGCCATCGACAAGGCCGCTGGTCAGGCTGCCGACCATGAAGGGCGGCGGAAGCACTACAAGTTGCACGTCCTCGTCGGGATCGACGCCGCCGGCGGCCATCCAGAACCGCAATTGATAGTTATGGGTGGAATAGGGAAACGTCATGCCGAAGGTCAGGGCCGGCTCGCCGCGGCGACGCCTTGCCGCGACCAGGCGCGCCAGCGCCTGCGCGGTGGCGAGCGGATCGGTGATGTCGCCCTGCAGATGTTCTGAAATCTGCGCATGCAGCGCCGGTGACACCGTGATCGCATTGCCGTTGAGATTGAGCGTGAACGGCACCATGATCGGCACCTTGACGTGGCCGAGGCCGAGGCTGGAGGCGATCGCCACCGGCGCCAGCAGATGCGCGGCGTCGAACATGCCGATGTTGAGCTTGTCGCGCACGTTCGACCACGACACTTCGCGAACCAAGGTGACGTCGAGCCCCTCGTTTTTGGCAAAGCCCTTGTCGACCGCGACGATCAGCGAGGCGGCGTCGATCAGCGGAATGAAGCCGATATGCAGCGGTTGACCGGTCATTTCAGCAACTCCGCAGCGGTGATGATCGACTGCGCGATGTCACCGATTTTCTTCTTTTCGCGCATCGCGGTAGAGCGCAGCAATACATACGCCTCCTCTTCGCTGAGGCCCTTCAGCTTCATCACCAGGCCTTTGGCGCGGTCGATGATCTTTCGGTCTTCCAGCGCCGATTTGGTGCGTTCCAGCTCGTCCTGCAGTTTAGAGAAGGCGTTGAAGCGCGAGATGCACAGGTCAAGGATCGGCTTGATGCGCTCCTTTTTCAGCCCGTCGACGATGTAGGATGATACCCCGGCATCGACCGAGGCGCGTGCCGACTCTGAATCGCTCTGGTCGACGAACATCGCCACCGGCCGGCGCACGGCGCGGCTGACCTGGAACATCTGCTCGAGCACGTCGCGGCTGGGATTTTCGAGGTCGATCAGGATGACGTCGGGATCGAGCGCATAGATCCGCGCCAGTAGATTATGCATCTGGTGGATGTGCTGGACGTCGATATAGCCGGCCTCGCGCAATCCCTCTTCGAGAATCGCGGCGCGGATCGGGCTCTCATCGACAATCACGATTTTCGGCGACGATTCGTTCGGCATTGCGGCCCTGGTTCCCTGCGGACTACCCATAACACGGCTCCTGCCTGCTTAAAGCCTTGTATTTATGGGCAAATAGGCCTAGTTGCTGCCTCTCAATCAGGCAGATCAAACATGCAACAGGCCGCTGCGCCCAAAATTTCCTTTGTGTCGCTGGGATGCCCCAAAGCGCTGGTGGATTCCGAACGCATTATCACGCGGCTGCGCGCCGAAGGCTATGAGCTGGCGCGCAAGCATGACGGCGCCGACATCGTCATCGTCAACACCTGCGGCTTCCTCGACAGCGCCAAGGCGGAGTCGCTGGGCGCGATCGGCGAGGCGATGGCGCAGAACGGCAAGGTGATCGTCACCGGCTGCATGGGTGCGGAGCCCGAGCAGATCGAGGCCGCCTACCCCAACGTCCTCTCCATCACCGGCCCGCAGCAGTACGAGAGCGTGCTCGACGCCGTGCACCGCGCGCTGCCGCCGGTCTACAATCCGCATCTCGATTTGATGCCGCCGCAGGGCATCAAGCTGACACCGCGGCACTATGCCTATCTGAAGATTTCCGAAGGCTGCAACAACCGCTGCAGCTTCTGCATCATCCCGAAGCTGCGCGGCGATCTCGTCTCGCGGCCGGCCAACGAGGTGCTGCGCGAGGCCGAGAACCTGGTGAAGGCCGGCGTCAAGGAATTGCTGGTGGTATCCCAGGATACATCGGCCTATGGCGTCGATACCAAATATGCGACCTCGATCTGGAAGGACCGCGAGGTCCGCGCCAAATTCTATGATCTCGCCAAGGAGCTCGGCGAGCTCGGCGCCTGGGTGCGGCTGCAATATGTCTACCCCTACCCGCATGTCGACGAAGTAATCGGGTTGATGAACGCCAACAAGAACGTGCTGCCCTATCTCGACATTCCGTTCCAGCACGCCGCCCCCGACGTGCTGAAGGCGATGAAGCGCCCGGCAGCGCAGGACAAGACGCTGGCGCGGATCAAGAAGTGGCGCGAGGAGTGCCCGGACCTGACGCTGCGCTCGACCTTCATCGTCGGCTTCCCCGGCGAGACCGAGAGCGACTTCCAGTATTTGCTCGACTGGCTGGAGGAAGCACAGATCGATCGCGTCGGCGCGTTTAAGTATGAGTCGGTTGCTGGTGCGCCGTCCAATGCGCTCGGCAACGCCGTGCCGGAAGAGATCAAGCAATTGCGCTGGAACGCGCTGATGGAGCGCCAGCAGAAGATCTCCACCCGCCGCCTGAAGCGCAAGGTCGGCACCCGGCAGCAGGTGATCATCGACGAGGTCGGCCCGACAGTATCGAAGGGCCGCTCGAAATCCGACGCGCCGCAGATCGACGGTGCGGTCTACGTCTCGGCCCGCCGGCCGCTGAAGGTCGGCGAGATCGTTACCGCGAAGATCGAGCGCGCGGACGCCTATGATCTGCACGGAACCGTGGCGGGGTTCTGAACTCTCAGTGACGCGCTTTTTCCCTTCTCCCCTTGTGGGAGAAGGTGGCGCCGACGAAGTCGGCGTCGGATGAGGGGCCACTAGGCTCGGAGCGAGTTGCACCCCTCACCCGTCTCGAACCGCTTCGCGGTTCGATCCACCCTCACCCACCTAGCGAAGCTCCGCTTCGCGCGGGGGAGAGGGAAGAAAGAAGCTACGGCTTCAAAATCGACGCCCCGGTCGTCTTGCGCGCTTCCAGATCGATATGCGCTTTTGCCGCATCCTTCAGCGCGTAAGCATGGTTGATAGGCACATGCAGCTTGCCGTCGATCACCGCCGAGAACAGCGTGTCGGCGCCTTCCAGCAGTTCCGAGCGCTTGCCAACATAATCGTTCAGCTTCGGTCGCGTCGCGAACAGCGAGCCGTGATTGTTGAATTCGGCAATTGAGAACGGCGGCACCGGGCCGGACGCATTTCCGAAACTCACCCACATGCCGCGCGGCTTCAGGCAGGACAATGAACCCGGGAACGTGGTCTTGCCGACGCCGTCATAGACCACGTCGCACAACTCGTTGCGGCTGATCTGCTTGACACGATCGACGAAATTTTCCTCGTTGTAATAGATGACGTGATCGCAGCCATTGGCCAGCGCCAGTTCGCCCTTCTCCTTGGAGCCGACGGTGCCGATCACATGCGCGCCCATCGCCTTCGCCCACTGGCACGCCAAGAGGCCGATGCCGCCGGCGGCGGCGTGGATCAGCACGCGGTGATGCGGTTCGATCTTGAAGGTCTTGTGCAGCAGGTACCAGACCGTGAGGCCCTTCAGCATCAGCACCGCGCCCTGTTCGTAGGTGATGCGGTCCGGCAGTTTCACGCAGCGATCGGCGGCGAAGACGCGCTCGGTGGCGTAGCTGCCGAGGTTGGAATAATAGGCGACGCGGTCGCCGGGATGGAAACCCGTCACGCCGGGTCCGACCGCGATCACCTCGCCGGCGGCTTCGTTGCCGGCGATGAACGGCGATGTCGGCGCCTTGTAGAGGCCGGTGCGGAAATATACATCGATGAAATTGACGCCGATGGCGTGCTGGCGGATGCGGACCTCGCCGGGACCGGGGGCTGCGACCTCGACGGTCTCGTAAACGAGCGCCTCGGGGCCCCCCACCTTATGAACGCGCACAGCCTTGGTCATCGCTTCGCTCTCCAGAAGTATCTGGTTCCCAGCGATAGCCGACGCGCCGGTGTTGTCAACTGCGCGGCCTGAGCAGCCGCAGCATGGCGTCGGCGCCGACGATGTAGAGCGCGATGCCGCACAGCGCGGCGCTGACCGGCCAGGCGACGACGAAGTCCTACGCGATGGCAATGATCGCCAGCACGGCCCAGATCGCGATCAGCGCCAGATTGAGCCGCCGCCAGCGCGTCACACGCACCGGATGAATGACGTGGAACGGCACGAAGGTGAGCACCACCAGCGCCAGCACGGTCAGGCTGGCGAGGATGGGCGATGGCTTCAGCAGAAACAGATAGAACGCCGCGGCATTCCACAGCGCGGGAAAGCCGCGAAAATGATTGTCGGACGTTTTCATCCGCTTGTCGGCGAAATACAGCGCGCTGGAGACGACGATGGCGACGCCAAGCACGGTCGCGCTCCACGGCGCGAGCAGCCCGCTCTGCATGATGGCATAGGCCGGCACGAACACGTAGGTGATGAAATCGACCACGAAATCCAGCGCGTCGCCCGACCAGTCGGGCAGCACGCGGCGGACATTGAGCCGGCGCGCCAGCGGGCCGTCGATGCCATCGACGACGAGCGCCAGGCCGAGCCATCCGAACATCGTCGACCAGTCGCCGCGCACCGCCGCCATCATCGCCAGCAGCGCGATACCCGCGCCCGCGGCCGTGAAGACATGCACGGCGAACGCCGCGGCCTGGGCGGTGCGGGAGGCTGGCGGTGGCGGGCTGAGGGCGTCCATGGGCTGGGTCATGCTAGCAGCAATCGGGAGCCGTTGCCCAGCGGCGGATGCGACGCCGCAGGGCTGGCCGGCGCGAAAGCCGGCTTGAAATATGCCGCGCAAACGCCGATGCTCTTCTAATGACTGAAAGCTTCCTTCCCTACGACGTCGCCGTGGTCGGCGGCGGCCCTGCCGGCCTCGCCTCGGCCATCGCGCTGGCAGACGCCGGCGCCCGCGTCGCACTGGTCGCGCGTCGCGCCGCCTATGCTGACAACCGCACCACCGCGCTGCTTGGCGGTTCCACCGATTTCCTCGAACGGCTCGACGTCTGGCGCCGCTGCGCGGGGCAATCGGCGGCGCTGACCACCATGCGGCTGGTCGACGATACCGCGCGTCTGATCCGTGCGCCGGAAGTAAAATTCGTGTCCGGGGAAATCGGCATGGAGGCGTTCGGCTACAACATCGCCAACCGCGACCTGACGGCTGCTCTGGAATCCCGCGCCGACGAACTGCCCGGTCTCAGCCGCATCGAAGGCGATGCCGATACGGTCCGCACCGGCGACAGCGACGTCGTGATCCACACGACGCAGGGCACCTCGCTGTCGGCGCGTCTGGTCGTCGCCGCCGACGGCCGGCAATCGCTGTGCCGCGACGCTGCCGGCATCGAGGTCAAGCGCAAGCCGCTCGGCCAGTCCGCCCTCACCTTCAATCTCGCGCTCGGCCGTCCGCACCGCAACGCCTCGACCGAGTTCCACACCCCGTTCGGCCCCTGCGTGTTCGTGCCGCTGCCGGACCAGCGCTGCAGCGTGGTCTGGGTCTCGAAGCCGAAAGAAGCCGAGCGGCTGATGGCGCTCAGTGACGATGATCTCGCCGCCGCCGTCGAGAAGCAGTCGCATTCGATTTTCGGCCGCGTCACCGTCGAGCCCGGCCGCTCGCTTTTTCCGCTCGCCATCGAGACGCCGAACAAGGTTGCGAAAAACCGCGTCGTGCTGGTCGGCGAGGCAGCGCATGTGGTGCCGCCGATCGGCGCGCAGGGTCTCAACATGGGCCTGCGCGACGCCGACGACATCGCCCGCATCGTCAGCGACGCGATGCGTTCGGCCCAGGACCCCGGCGCCGAAGCCGTGCTGGGGCAATTCGAGCGGGCAAGGCGCAGCGATATCGCCAGCCGCACCTTCGCCATCGACATGGCCAATCGCTCGCTGCTCAGCGAGTTGCTGCCGGTGCAGGCGGTGCGCAGCGTCGGCATGCAACTGATCGGCGCCATCGCCCCGCTGCGGCGCCTCGCGATGCGCGAGGGCATGTCGCCGTCGCGGCGGCGGAGCTCCTAGGGAAACGCGATCTGCCCGGTCTTCAGCAGATACATCACCGATGTCAGCGAGATCACCGACACGAAGGTGCCAACCAGCACCGCGACCGAGGCCGGCTCGATCCAGGTGTCGTATTGCCGGGCGATCACGAACACGTTGAGCGCCGGCGGCAGTGACGCTAGCAGCACGGCGGTCGCCGCCCATTCCGGCGGGAACGGCCCGGCCAGCAGCAGCAACGCGAACACGATCAAGGGATGCACGATCAGCTTGACGCCGATCAGCGCCGGAACCTCCCACGGCACCCGGGCCAACGGCCGCAGCGCCACGGTGACGCCGAGCGTGAACAGCGCCACGGGGGCGGCCGAATTCTGCAAGAACGACAGCATGCCATCGATCGCCACCGGCATCTGGACGTGGAAGGCCGCCGCCAGCGCGCCGAGATAGGCCGCGACGATCAAAGGATGCAGCACGATGTGCTTGATGACGATGCCGATGGTTGGAAGCCACGGCCGCCTGTCGCCGGCGGTCAGGGCCATGGCCAGCGGCACGATCGAGAACAGGAAGATGCTGTCGAAGCAGAACACCAGCGCGGTCGGCACCGCTGCCTGGCTGCCCAGTACCGCCAGCGCCAGCCCCGGCCCCATATAGCCGATATTGCCATAGCCGCCCGATAGCCCGGCCATCGCCGCCTCGCGCAGCGTCAGCCGCCCGATCGCCTTGCCGACCCAGGCCGACAGGAAGAACGCGCTCGCCGTTGCCGCCGTGGTGGCGATCACGAATGGCAGGTTGTTGAGTTCCTCGAACGGCGTCTTCGCCATGATGCGGAAGAACAGCGCGGGCAGCGAGACGTAGAGCAGGAAGAAGTTCATCCAGGCGAGGCCGGCTTCGGGCAGGCTCTTCACCTTGCCGCAGGCAAAGCCGATGAAGATCAACCCGAAATACGGCAGCGCCAGGTTGAGAACATCCATCATCGGATTGCGTTTTTCTTCATTCTTGGCCCTATGTGGTTGGATACCCAATGATCTGCACTTTTGAGCCAGAGTTCTGGCGAACACAGGATTAACACCCTATCGACAGGCTGAAAAAGGCTTAGTCTTGGGTTTCACGCTCTCGACCCTCATTCGCGTCCTGCAGCCACTCACAAAGCAGAAATTGGCCATTCTGACTTCGCGCCATGTCGAGACGCCAAGAGGCAAGAGGTCATTCGGATCGCCTATCTTTCAAATCCAGTTGACTAAAAGGCCTCAGACCTAAGGCCTGGCACATTGCCGCGGCTTCTCAAATCTCAATGATCGTAAAGAACATATAGCGAACAGTTAGACGACCAATGAGGAATTGAAACGGTGCTGAGTATTCTGAAGAGAGGTTTGTAGAAACAGGGTTTGATGGCTGGGTGGGCTACGTCTTTGTCAACTAACGACGCGGCCACCGTCGGCCGAGCAATAAACGACATCCTCGCGAGTACTCCCCACACGCACACTGTCGGCAGCGGAACTTTCATCATTGCATTTGTGCAAAAAGGCGTAGCTGACGCCATCGATGTCGGGAGTTGAGGCCAGGTTGTGAATCGGCTTGGCCTTTGCCCCCGATCGGCGCCCAAGGCTGACCCCACACGAGATAACTGAAGCGCTGCAAATTACTTCAGATTTTTCCTTAGCACGGGGGCCCGTGTCGGGCGCCGGGGGGATATTCGGAGCCGAGACACAGCCATTCTCGGAGGAGATGACCATACGCGATTGCATCATCGGATGACGTCATTTTTCGCGGCCGAACTGGCGGGCGTGGTATCTTGCCACTTGCTTACCTGGTTGATCGTGGACCATCTGAATGCAGTGTCACCGGTTCCGGTACTGGATCAGTTCGCGGGCGGCAAAATGCCGCTTCGCTCCCTGTGGCCCCGTTGGCGCTCTATTCAACGAAAAGTGCGCGTTCTGATTGATGCACTGCTCCGCGCGGTCCAACAGCATGGGGCGGTCTTACAGCCTTGAGAATCGGTAGCCTGAAAGTTGACAAGTCAACGGAGAACCGGCGCTTCTTAGCGCTCGGTTGGATTGAAGTGGCTCACAAGGTGGCGTCCATATGCGCCGTAGCCCTTCTGTAGTTCGGGCGATGCAGCGGCGAACGCAGTTACCTGCTGAGGAAAGCGCGTCTCGATCATAAATGCCAGGGTCCCTTCCAGTTTCTGGGGTTTGAGATCGGCGTTGCTCGCGGTCTCGAATGCCTCGGCGTCTGGCCCATGCGGCAACATGCAGTTATGCAACGACACGCCGCCGGGAAGAAATCCTTCAGGCTTCGCGTCATAGCGGCCGTACACCAAGCCCATGAATTCGCTCATGACGTTCATATGGTACCATGGCGGGCGGAAGGTGTTCTCCCCGACCATCCATCTTTCGGGGAAGATCACGAAGTCGATGTTCGCCGTGCCGGGCGTTTCCGAGGGCGATGTCAGCACCGTGAAGATCGACGGATCTGCGTGGTCAAACAGGACTGGCCCCACGGGCGAGAATTTCCGAAGGTCGTACTTGTAGGGCGCGTAGTTGCCATGCCACGCCACGACATCCAGAGGTGAATGCTCGATTTCAGCACCCCAGATGGTGCCACCCCATTTCACTGCAAGATGCGATCGAACTTCTTTGACTTCGTATGCCGCTTCCGGCGTCAGGAAGTCGCGAGGATTTGCCAGACAATTCGCACCGATCGGCCCCCGCTCCGGAAGCGTGAAGGCGCCTCCGTAATTTTCGCAAACGTAACCGCGCGCGGACTTATCCAGCAGTTCGACCCGGATCTTCACTCCGCGCGGAATCACGACAATCTCGCCGGGCTCAACATCGATAACGCCAAATTCCATACAGAAGCGCAGCCGCCCATCCTGCGGCACGACCAACATCTCGCCATCCGCATTGTAGAAGTATTCGTCGACCATCGAGCGCGTCGCCAGATAGACGTGGGCACCCATGCCTGCCTGCGTTCCGGCGTCCCCCGCCGTTGTCATGCTGCGCATCCCTTCGATGAACGATAACGACTCCAACGTCATCGGCAGCGGATCCCAACGCAGCGGCGCAATCGGCATGTCGACCTCACGGGCCGGCGCCGTCCGCCACAAACGAGCATCCATTTTCTGGAAGTCGGACCAGTGCGCCACGGTGGGCCGAATGCGATACAGCCAGGACCGTTCATTCGTCTTGCGAGGCGCCGTAAACGGCGAGCCGGAGAGTTGCTCGGCGTATAGTCCGTAAGGGCACTTCTGCGGTGAGTTGCGGGCGACCGGAAGCGCTCCCGGAAGCGCCTCCGTCTCGCAGCCGTTACCAAATCCCGACATGTATCCGGGAAAGATTGCGGTTGGTCGCCTGAGTTCCGGGGTAGCCGGATTGGCTGTAAACATATTCATCTTGCGCTCCCTGTTGCTACCCTTCAAATGGGCCTACTCTGCAAATTAATATCATATCATATCATATGAGATGAACGTCAATGACTCGGCAACCTGCAAAGCGCTCATCTTCCAATCTCTCGCTCGGCGAGTTTTTGCCGTACCGCCTTTCGGTCGTCGCAGAGACTGTGAGCGCGCTCATCGCCAAGGGCTATGAGCGGCAATTCGGAATCACAATTCCAGAGTGGCGGGTTCTCGCGGTCATCGGAGAGAACGGCAAGCTGACAACGCAGCAGGTCATAGACCATACGCGAATGGACAGGGTACGCGTCAGCCGCGCCGTCATTCGGCTCGCCGACAAGGGTTTCCTCGCCAGAATTGCGAACCCTGCGGATGCCAGAGCCCAGATCCTCGCTTTTTCGCCGGCCGGTGCCGAGATTTACCAGCAGATCATTCCCTATGCGCGGACTATCCAAAGGAAACTCGTCGATTCGCTAAGTCCAGACGAGGCCAAGCAGTTGGTCGTGATCCTTCAGAAACTTGATGTATGCGCGAAGCTGTTGGACGAGACGACGTATCCTGAACTCTAGACGGGCGAATTGCCTGAGCCAGCCTTGGTGATTTTCTCTGGCTTTAGACGTTTTCCGGACTGGCGTGGCTCCTTCACGGGAATGCTGATATCCGACGCTTCAAGTTCCGGCATGTAGCCCAGATGCCGCGACAGTTTCTGGATCTCACCAACGATCCCGAGAAGCTTGCGATTGCCCGAATTGACGCTGAGTTCAGCGGCCGGACCGATCACTGTCATTCCGAACTGCATTTTCTGGCTTTGATCAAACACCGGGACGCTGACGGCGTTAACGCCGGGTACCGGTATGCCCGCCGTGACTGCGTAACCCTGCCGTCGGATCTCGGCGAAATCCTCGATCCATGATGCAGGAATTTTTTTATCCGCGTGACCGTTCGCCTTCTGCTCCAGGCGCAGCGCTTTGTTCAACAACGGTCTGACGACCTCGAACGGAAAGAACGCGGAAAACAGGCGTCCAGTCGCCGTACCCCTCACCGTATAAAGAGCGCCGACGCGCAGATTTACATGGACGGGGTAAGCTGCTTCATGGACCTGCACAATGGTCGGACCGTGAGCCCCCCACACGGTCACGGTGACCATAAAGCCGGTTTCTTCGGAAAGCCCGCTCGCGACATCACTTGCAATCCGCAACGGGTCGAGTGCCCGCATCCGGACCAGCCCGAGCTGAAGTGCCATTGGACCGAGGAGATAGCGCCCGCTCGTCGTTTCCTGTTCAACAAGGCCCATCTTACGATAGCTTACGAGATAGGAGTGGGCTTGGGCGGCCGTCATGTCAGCCTTTGATGCAAGATCACGCAGCATCGTTGGTCGGCCGAGTTCGATCAACGCATTGAGTATTCGTCCGCCAACCTCGATCGACTGGATTCCCCTGCCCTCGACGGCCATCTGATTTTCCTCAAAGTTTGTCCGTGCTTCGGTCGACCATGCTATACAGCCCCCATCCGACACGGCAATTTCTGTAACACATTAACTCGCCACGATTGTACCCTCGACGCTCCCGAATCCGATCCGGTATCCATCACCTTGGCAAAAACCTAGAATATTCACGGAATCGCCGTCCTCCAGGAACGTTCTTCGGGTGTGCTCGGCCAGCTCGACAGGCTCAGTGCCGTTCCAGCCTATCTCCAGCAAGCTGCCCCGCTGGTGCTTCTCCGATCCGCTGATCGTACCTGAGCCAAGCAGGTCACCCACATTCATGGTGCATCCCGATGACGCGTGGTGAACAAGCTGCTGCACGGAAGACCAGTACATATATTTGAAGTTCGTGTTCGAGATCGTGACGTAATCCTTCATGCGTGCTGCACGAAGCCCCACCTCAAGGCGCAGATCGTAATTGTTTGCCTTCGTCTGGCGGAGATAGGCCAGCGGTTCCGGCTCCTGCGCCGGGCCGTGCAGACGGAACGGTTCGAGCGCCTCGCGCGTCACGATCCAGGGACTGATAGAGGTCGCGAACGCCTTGGCCTGAAACGGTCCCAGCGGCACATACTCCCATTGCTGGATGTCGCGCGCGCTCCAGTCGTTCAGCAGGACGAAACCGAAGATCATCGCTTCGGCCTGGCATTCGGTCAGTCGCTCCCCCATGCGCGAGGATTGCCCAATGACGACACCGATCTCCAGCTCGAAGTCGAGGCGCTTGCACGGGCCGAACCACGGCACGTCCGCCGATGGCGGCTTGAGCTGGCCGTGTGGCCGCAGGACCTCTGTGCCGCTGACGACCACAGTCGAGGCCCGGCCGTTGTACCCGATCGGCATGTGCAGCCAGTTGGGTTGCAGGGCATTGTCCTTGCCGCGGAACATGACGCCGACATTGGTGGCATGCTCCCTGGAGGAATAGAAATCCGTGTAGCCGGAGACCGCGAGCGGGAGATGCAGTTTCGCCTTCTCAAGCGGAATCAGGGCCCGCTCGCGCAAGGCTGTGTCGTCCCGCAGTTCGGGATTGTCATGACGCAACAAGGCGCTGATGCGCGCACGCGTCTCAGTCCAGGCGACCGGTCCAAACGCCATGAACGGGTTGACGCTCGGTGAGGCGAAGACGTCGGACAGGCCCTCCCCCAGCTTGCCGGCTCTTTCCATCTCGGAAAGATCGAGAACGAACTTGCCGATGGCGACACCAACCCGCGGCGAAGGCGTCGCGGCCGTCGAGAACACGCCATACGGAAGGTTCTGGATCGGAAAATCCGACGACGGAACGACTTCCACGAAGGACCGGAGGCTGGGATCGTTGGGGTGCATGAAGCGAAGTCCTGGAGTGAGAGTTATTCGGCGTCCGGCTGCCTGCCAGGCTCGGCCGCAGTGAACGCATCGAGCATGGCCGATGCCGCGTCTATTTCAAGGATGCGGGTATAGAGAGACAGGTCGACTCCGAAACGGCGTGCGTTGAACACCTGCGGAACGATGCAGATATCCGCCAGTGTGGGCCGGTCACCCAGAGCGAACGGCCCGGGCAACCGCGCAAGACGTTCCTCGATCGCCTCGAAGCCACTCACGATCCAGTGTCGCGACCACTCGGCCCGCTCATCGTCGCTGACACCCAGCTCGATCAGGCGATTCAGCACGCGCAGATTTCCCACCGGATGGATGTCGCAACAGACAACCAACGCCAGTTCACGAACGATCGCGCGGGCTTCGACGGCCTCGGGAAGCAAGGGCGGGTTCGGATACATCTCATTGAGATATTCGATGATGGCAAGGGATTGAGCGAGGTGGAAGTTGCCATCCGTCCAATATGGCACCAGCCCGGCCGGGTTGATATTGCGGTACGCCGGCTGGGCCTGCTCGCCCTTTCTCAGATGGATGAACCTGTTGTCGGCGCTGAGGCCCTTCAGGCCCAGGGCAATGCGGACGCGATAGGCGGCGGTCGACCGGAAATAGCCATAGAGAACAGCTTCAGCGATCTTCGTCATATATTCTACTCCCGTTCGCCGCCAACAGTCACGCAACCATCCGTGCGCCAGACGTCTGATTTCGACCGGCGCGGTGCTTCACGCCTTTTGCAGGGAGTGCCACATCTGTTGATCGCGCTCTGCCGTCCAGATCACCGGATCGTCGATCCCGGAGGCTTCGTCGAACGCCCGCGAGACGTTGAATGGCAGGCAATGTTCGTAAATGGCAAAGCTCGAGAATTTCGGATCCATCACCTCTCGCGCGGCTGCCATCGTCTGCTTGAGGTGCCACCCCTTCGCGACCGCGGATTCCGCGGCACCATAGAGCGACGTCACGAAATCCCGTGTCATCGCAATGGCATCACGGCCCGTCGCAAGGCCCTTGAGCGCGTCACCGCGCCCGGGCGCGATTGCCTTCGGATTGAAGTCACGGATCTCGTTGAGCGTAGCTGGCCATTCGCGCAAGTGGGCGTCCCCGCAGTAGCAGGCCGAATGATATTCGATCAGGTCGCCGGAGAACATGACCTCCGCATCCGGAACCCAGGCGACGATATCGCCCGACGTGTGCCCGGCGCCGAGCTGCATCAGCCGCACCTCGCGCTTGCCGAGGTAGATCGACATCTCGCCTTCGAACGTCAGCGTGGGCCAGGTCAGCCCCGGAATGCTCTCTGAGCCCTGGAACAGTCGCGGAAACCGACCGAATTCCGAATCCCAGTCCTGCTGGCCACGCTCCGCCACGAGCCGATGGGTCTCCGAGGATGCGACCACAGCCTGCGCCTCAAACGCGGAGGCGCCGAGAACACGCACCGCGTGATAATGCGACAGCACGACATATTTGATCGGCTTGTCGGTCACGCTGCGCACGCGTTCGATGACCTTGTTGGCAAGCGCAGGCGTGGCCTGCGCGTCGAACACGATGCAGCCATCGTCGCCGACAATGACCGCCGAGTTTGGATCGCCTTCCGCCGTAAAGGCGAACAGATCGGTGCCGATCTCGGAAAATGTTATCTTCTTTTCAGCCATATCGGTGGTGGAGGCAAAGCCTGTCGTCGTCATTTCTGTAGTCCTTATGGGTGTGTCGGTATCACGGACGGCATGCCAAAAACCTACTCCGTAGCTGCCGATTTAGTCGTTGCCGACCACGTTTAGTGTGATGCGCCGAGGTACGCCCTGCGTACCTCGGGGTGCGCAAGCAATTCCGATCCAGATCCGGTGATGGTGATCCGTCCACCATCGAGCACATAGGCACGATCGGCAAGTCGCAGTGCCTGATTGGCCATCTGCTCAACCAGAAGAATCGTCATCCCCCGCGCCCTCAGGCCGCGAATGATGGAGAAAATCTCCTTGATGATCAGCGGCGCCAGTCCCAGCGAGGGCTCATCGAGCAAAAGCAACCGGGGCGCACCCATCAGCGCCCGCGCAATCGCCAGCATCTGCTGTTCTCCACCCGACAGCGTCGCCGAAATCTGGTCGCGCCGCTCGCGGAGACGCGGGAATAGCTCGTACTGCTCTTCGACCGCAGTCTGCATCGCGGCCTTGCCCAAACGCCGGGCATAGGCGCCCAGTTCAAGGTTGTCCCTGATGGTCTGGTCGGAAAATACCTGGCGCCCCTCCGGCGACAGGGCGATACCGATCTCTACGCGACGGTGTGGCTCCATCCGCGTGATTTCCGTATTGTCGAAAACGATCTGCCCGCTGCTCGGCAGCATCAATCCCGCGATCGACTTGAGAAGCGTCGTCTTTCCGGCGCCATTGGCCCCGACGATCGCGACGACCTCGCCTTCCTTCACCTCGATGCTCGCTTGCGAGACGGCCTCGATCGGCCCGTAGGAGACGTTGATGTTTTCGACCTGGAGCATTTGCTGTCTCACGGTGCTGATGCGGCCGAGGCGATCGGCACGCATTCTTCGTCCGGATCGTCAACGCCGAGATACGCCTCGGTGACCTTGCTGTTATTCTGAACCATGGACGGGGTACCCTCGGCGATCTTCTCGCCGTAATCGAGCACGATGATGTAGTCGGCGATCTTCATCACCAGATCCATGTGATGCTCGACCAAAAGCATCGTGATGCCCTGGTCGCGGATGCGCACGAGAAGATCGCCGAGCTCAGCAGTCTCCTGGGGATTCAATCCCGCCGCTGGTTCGTCGAGCAACAGCAGATCCGGCTCCGTCGCAAGCGCACGAGCCAATTCAACACGCCGCTGCAGACCGTAAGCCAGTCCTCCCGCGTTCTTGTCGGCGAAATCCGCCAAACCGACGAACTGCATAATGGCCTCAACATTGCCGAGCGCCTTTGCTTCCTCGCGTCTGGCAGCCGGCAGTCCGAGCAGAGACAACCAGATCCCGTTCGTCATGCATCGATGCTGGCCAACCAGGATATTGGTACGAACGCTGAGATCCTTGAACAATCGAAGGTTTTGAAAGGTTCGGGCGATGCCTCTCGCACAGATGGCGTGAACGGGCTTCTGCGCGATGCTTTCGCCGCGGAAAGTGATCGTTCCCTTGTCCGGCCGCACGATGCCCGACAGGATGTTGATGAACGTGCTTTTCCCGGCTCCGTTCGGTCCTATGAGCGCGTGGATGCTGCCGCCTGTCAGGGTCGCATCGAGATTCTGCGCCGGCTTCACGCCACCGTAGGACTTCGAAATACCCTGCGCCTGCAAGAGAACCGCCGACCGATCGGCTTTCACTTTATGTGCCAGTCCGCCGACGGCCGGAAGCGGAGGTGCCGGCGATGCCGCCCGCTGGCGTCCAAATTTCGAGAGGACATCATCCAGGAACCCAGCCAACCCGCGCGGCATCACATAAAGGGCGAACAGCAACAAGGCTCCGTTCGCAAAATGCTCGGCCCAGGTCCAGCGTGCCAGGACGCTATTGAGTATTGTCAGGAAAACCGCGCCCAGCAACGGACCAGCGAGAGAGCCACTTCCGCCGAACATCACCAGCAGCAGGATGAAGATCGACAGGTTGAAGTTGATGAAGTCCGAATTGATATACTGGTTCTGTTGCGCGACCAGAGCGCCTGCAAGGCCGCAGGTCGCCGCGGCGATCACGAATGCGATGATCTTGTAACGCAGTACGGGAACGCCCATCGCAGAGGCCGCAATCTCGTCCGCCTGGATCGAGAGAAGTGCCCGGCCAAAACGGCCGGTCAGCAGGTTGCACAACAGCAGGTACACCGCGAGCGAGGCCAGGATGCCAAACCATACCCACTGCTTCATGTCGAATGGAGAACCATTGAACGTTAGCGACTTGATCGCGTAGATGCCCATGGCCCCGCCGAACACGTCCGAGGTCTCGGTCACGAATTTTTCGACCACGATTCCAAACGCCAGCGTCACCATCGCCAGGCTCGGCCCTCTGACGCGCAAGGACGGCGCGGCGATCAGGATACCGAACAACGCTGATATAACGACCGCAACAATCAAGGCCAGCCACGGGTTCATGTCCCAGGACGTGGTGAGAAGAGCGGCCGAGTATGCGCCTGCGGCGAAGAGGCCAGCTTGTCCAAGAGATTTCTGACCGGCATAGCCCACGAGGACGTTGGTGCCGACGGCGCAGAGAAAATAGACGCAAATCGAAAACATAACGCGGAGATAGAAGTCGTTGCCAATGATTCCGACAATCAAAGCGGCCACGACAGCCAGACCGATGGCGACCAGTGTTCCTCGCATCGGATCAGACCTTATCGAACGAGCGCGATCCGAACAGCCCGTTGGGCCAGACTGAAAGCACGAGGATGATCAATGCAAAAATAACGATCTCACGCCACTGGGCCTGCCACAGCGCAACACCCTGCTCCAGAAGTCCGAGAGCGAATCCCCCGAAAATGCAGCCCCGCGGGTTGTCCAATCCGCCCATGATGGCTCCTGAGAAAGCCTTCAAGGCGATCCCCAGGCCCATGAAAAGCGACGCCGATGCGATCGGCGCAACCAGCACGCCACCCAAACCGGCCAGCGCACTGGAAAGCACGAATGCACCGATCATGACAGCCGTCACGTTGATCCCCATCAGCGATGCGACCGCCGGATTATGGGCGACCGCGCGCATTGCCTTGCCTATCCGCGTTGCGCGCATCACGACATCAAGTGCGACCATCAGGACGACGGCCGTCACGAACACGAGAACTTCCTGGGGGCGGACCCCTGCTCCCGCAATCCGCAGCACGTCGTCGCCGAAAGGCGAAGGCAGCTTCACGGGGGCTGGCCCCCAGACAGCAAGTCCAATGCTCTGGAGGATGACGCCGAAACCGATCGTGCTCATCACCCACGACATCCCCGGCTTTCCCGAGAACGGTCGTATCGCAGCAAGGAAGATCACGATGCCGAGCACACCGGTGACGCAGCCCACGGCAAGCGCCGCAATCGGATAGTTTAATCCGGCGGAAGCGCTGCCGGCCAACCCGGCAACACCGGAACTGCCGTGATCGGCCGATAGCAGGTAGAGAACCGTCACACCAAGGAAGGCCCCGAAACCGATAAATTCACCCTGCGAAAAATTGAGTGTCTTCGTCGTCGTGAATGTGATGCTAAAGCTCAAGGCGATCAGAGCGTAAACTCCTCCCACCGCCAAACCACTCATCAGGACCTGCAGATATGTTGCAAGCACTCGCGCCCCTCCCTCTTGGCTGAACCAGACAGTCGAGGCCGTCAGGCCGCCAACCGCACTATCCCTTGAAGTCTTCGGGCTTAAGGGACGCAACGACCTCGTCGTTGTAGGCGGCCAGCTTGCCGCCACGCCAGCATGTCCAGCGCTGATCCGCGGCCGTCAGTGCGTCATGCTCGGTCTTGCTGAACGGCTTGTTGTAGGATTTTGCATAACCATCGAACGGCTTCTTCAGATCCTCCAGCGCTTCACGCACCTTCGGCCCCGCGGTTGTGCCTGCCTGCTGGATCGCGGCAGCGAGCAACATTGTGGAATCGTAGCCATGTACCGCAAAGGAGAACGCGGAGTCGGCGTCGATCTTCGGCCGAATCCGGTCGAAAAACTTCTGCTGAAACGGCGTGCGAGCTTCGGAAACCGTCCGCAGGAAAATCGGCTTCTCGGCGAGCGCCGGTCCTGCCGCGTTGATAAAGCTCAGGTTGTCCGCGGCCCAGCTCGTCAACACAATCGGGAAGTAGTCAATCTTCTCCATGCTCCGCATCAATTGGCCGATGGGAGTGCCCTGCGCCCAGACGAGCACGGTGTCCACTCCCGCCGCCTTCATCTTGCCGAGCTGGGAGGTCATGTCGGTGTCGTTGACGTTGAACTTTTCGTTGGCGACCGGCGTGATGCCCTGCAGAACGGCGATTTCCTGCAAGTCCTTGAGGCCGCCCTGGCCATACCCCGTCGTCTCGGTGAGAAATCCTACGTTTTTGACGGCCTTGCTTTTTTTGGCATAGCCCATCAACGTGACGATCTGCGTGCGATCGACGCTGCCGACGCGAAACATGTAGTTGTCAGCTCCGGGACTCATCGGCTTCACGATATCCGTAGCCGATCCGATGCACCCCATCACCGGAATCTGCTTCTGGTTCGGAATTTGCCGCCATGCGAGCGCGTTGCCCGAATTCGTCGGACCGAGCACGGCAACGACCTTTTCGTTGTCAATCAGATCGGACATGTTTTGAATCGACTTCGGCGGCTGCGAAAGATCGTCGCGCACGACCAAGGTGAAGTCGTAACCCAGGCCTGTGCCCTGCGTCTTGAGATCATCGATCGCGGCCTGGATGCCGACCACCGCAGCCCGCCCGGACTGTGCCGATGGCGAAGCCGAAAGGTCACCATTAAATCCGAGCTTGACCGGCCCGTCGGCCCAGGCCCGCCCAGCCGTCAGAGCTCCAAGAGAGGCGGTGAATATTCCCGAGATCGCAAGCTTGTTGAAGCCACGGCGACTGGTCGTCCTGATTGACGTCATTGTTTCTTCTCCCCTGTTGCTACCGCCGTCTCCGAACACAGGCCTTTCACAAGAGGCGCAGGATTTCGGGCGGCTGATTGTTGTCGCGCTCGGCCGGCTTGAACGCCGTCTCGTTGATCGTCGTCTTCACTATCAAGCGGTCCTCTCCCGCGCAATGGGAGCAGAGGCCGTTTTGCAAAATAAATTTGTTATTACCGAACTTATTCGCTATAGCAGAATTTGTCCCGTTCGGAAGCGGCGGCCAAAAATGCGTGAAATGAGGAGGAAGCAATGCTTCTTGACGCCAGAGTTGCGCTCGTTACCGGCGCTGGACAGGGCAATGGCGAAGCAATTGCCCTAGGCCTCGCTGCCGAAGGTGCCCGCGTGATCGTGACTGATATCGCAGCGCACTCAGCGGAGACGACCGCGCGGCGTATCCGCGATTCGGGCGGACAGGCCTGGGCGTTCCGGCTGGATGTTACAGACGCGACCGAGTGCGAGGATCTGGCAAAAGAGATCGCAGCATCCGTCGGAGACGTCTCGATCGTCGTCAACAATGCCGGCATTTGTCCGCGACACACGATCGACAGTCCCGACCTTTTTGCGCATTGGAATGCCGCGCTGGATGTCAATCTGCGGGGCACGTTGAACGTCTCCGTCGCGTTTCTCCCGGCATTGCGAAAAACCAAGGGCGCAATCATCAACATCGCGTCGATCGCGTCATTTGTCTCGACCGCGACCTCAGTCAGCTACCCGGTCTCGAAAGCCGGCGTCAGAGCCCTGACCCAGAGCATGGCGCATGAACTCGCCAAGGATGGCGTACGGGTCAATGCCATTGCACCCGGCACCTTCGCCACAGCCATGACAGAGGCGACGCGCTCCAATGCGGAGAGATCGGAGCGCTTCCTGGCGAGAATTCCCATGGGCCGCTATGGCGACCCTAAAGAACTGGTCGGGCCGACCGTCTTCCTGGCCTCGACCATGTCCAGCTACGTTACAGGCACGACGCTTGTCGTCGATGGCGGCTACCTAGCACTGTGAGAGTCACATGATCGTCAGAATGGGACTTTCAAAGAAGCTGCCCGGCCTTTCAACCGCAGAATTCCGTCGTCACTGGCGCGAGGTCCACGGACCGCTCGCCGCAAAGATGCCGGGGCTGCGCGCTTATCACCAGAACCATATCGTTGACAAAACCCAGCTGGCGATCGACCATGATCGCGGCAATTGGGATCTCGATGGGATCTCCGAACTCTGGTTTGACGATCTCGCATCGATGGACCGTGCAATCGCCTCCGACGCCTACCCGCCAACGGTGGCAGACTCTCCCAGGCTGATTGCGGCGACAACGGTGATCGTGGCCGAGCAAACCGTCGTGGTGCCGCGGGCCGATAGTCCGCTGATCAAGCGAATATCCATTCTCGAGAGACGAAAGGGAATGTCGCGAGACGAGTTTCGTACTGAATGGCTCGGCAAACATGCCGCGATGGTCGCTGATTTCCCCCTGCTTGCGGGTTACACGCAGAACCTGGTGATCGGTCGTGGCCAGGCGCCGGGTATCGACGACGACACGGGGGAGCCGCCATTGGACGGCATCGTCGAGATGTGGTTCCGGAACCAGCAGGATCTTTGCGCAGCGTTCAGGTCGCCGGCAGCCGACACGTCTCAAGCGCATGCGCTCCATTTTCTGGAGACCATCACGGCCTTTCTCGTCGAACCCCACGTCGTTATCTGAAATGCCAAGGACCAACGCACGCCTCCTGTTTTCTCCGCTGACGCTGCGCGGGCTGACGCTTCGCAACCGCATCGTCATTTCGCCGATGTGCCAGCACGCCGCGGACCAGGGAAAGGCAACCGACTGGCACCTCGTTCATCTCGGCAAGTTTGCGATGGGAGGCGCGGGCCTTATTTTCACAGAGAGCACGGCGGTGTCTCCGCATGGTCGCATCGGCATCGACGATCTCGGCCTTTGGTCAGATGATCAGATCGAACCACTCAAGCGTGTCATCGATTTCGTCCATGACCAGGGAGTGCCGGTTGGCGTGCAGTTGGCACATGCCGGGCGCAAGGCGGGTTCCCAGCCGCTCTGGGAGGGCGGGCAAGCGTTCACGCTTGAAGATATGCATTTTCCCGACGGCACGCCATGGCGGCGGATCGGACCGAGCCCGGTGGCAGCCGGTCCCGAATGGAGCGTTCCGGAACCGCTCGACGAGAGCGACATCCGGGACGTGGCCGACCAGTTCGCCGCTTCCGCCGCACGCGCTGTCGCCGCGGGCGTTGATGCCATCGAACTGCACTTCGGCCATGGATATCTGCTCGCCAGCTTTCTTTCGCCAATCTCCAACCATCGGTCCGATGCATATGGTGGAAGCAGAGACAACCGTATGCGCCTTGCATTGGAGATAGCAGAGCGCGTCCGTTCCGGGATACCGGATGGCATGCCTCTGTTCTGCAGACTATCCGCAATCGATGGCGCGGAAGGGGGATGGTCGGTGGATGATTCGGTGCATCTTGCGCGGGATCTTTCCAACGTGGGTGTTGACGTCATTGACGTGTCGTCCGGCGGCCTTTCCGAAGAAACACGCCGGAGCAACGTACCCCGCGGACTCGGTTTCCAGGTTGGCTTCGCCAATGACATCAAGCGCGGTGCGGGCGTCGTGACCCAGGCTGTGGGGATGATCGTCGATGGACGGCAGGCAGAAGACATCCTGCAGTCCGGCGCGGCCGACCTGGTCGCGATCGCCCGCGAGGCGCTCAATGATCCCTATTGGCCGAGGCGAGCAAGGGAAATGCTTGGGCTGGATCCCGATTACTCGGATTGGCCGGCTCGCTATGGGTCATGGCTTTCGCGACGCGACAGTCAGATCGGTGATGAACTCCGGGCGCGTCGCGAATTCATAAGAAGCTCGGCAGGCAACAATGCCGACAATGACAAAGGAAACTAGGATGGCGCAGACCGTCGATTGCGATGTACTCGTTGTAGGTTCTGGCGCGGGCGGCTTTGCCGCCGCAGTCGCGGCCCAGGCACGAGGCTTGAAGGTCATCGTCGCAGAGAAGGAGAAATGGGTCGGCGGCACGACCGCTCTCTCGGGCGGCTTCATGTGGGTGCCGAACAACCCGATATCCCGGGCCGATGGAATCGAGGACACCGTGGACGCCGCGCGGACCTACCTGCGGCATGAGGCCGGCAACCACTTCAACGCGGAGAATGTCGAAGCATTTCTCCAGGAAGGTCCGGAGGCCATTGCGTTCTTCCACGAAAAGACCGCGCTGCAATTCGAACCGGCATCGGCATTTTCAGACTATCATCCGGACGCGCCGGGCGGCCGCGCCGGCGGGCGCTCGATCAAGGCACTTCCCTATCGCGCCCAGGGGCTCGGAAAAGAGCTCAACAGATTGAGCCCCCCGCTTCCCGAACTCACATTCGTGGGCCTCATGATCGGGTCCGGTCCTGAACTCAAGCATTTCTTCAACGTCACGCGCTCGCTGAAGTCGGCCGCCTACGTTGCGCAGCGATTGCTGGCGCATGCGCGCGATCTCGCGCTCTACCAGCGCGGCATGTTGCTGACAAACGGCAATGCCTTGGTCGCCCGTCTGTTCCGAAGCGCACTGGATCTGGGAGTCGATGTCTGGACGGATTCGCCGGTAGCCAGATTGATACGCGAAGGAGACGCCGTGACGGGCGCCGTCATCAATACGAAGAGCGGTGACATCACGGTCAGAGCGAAACGAGGCGTGGTCCTGGCAGCCGGGGGGTTCCCGCAAGACATGAGCCGGCGACGAGAAATGTTTCCGCACGACCGCAGCAATGACGGGCACTTTTCGCCCGCGCCGAAAGGAAACACGGGCGACGGGTTGCGGCTCGGCGAGGAAGTCGGCGCTGTTGCCGAGAAGGGCTATCCCAACGCCGCAGCCTGGGTGCCGGTATCGCGCGTCCCGCGACGCGACGGCAGCTATGGCGTATTCCCGCATTTCATCGACCGCGCCAAGCCCGGCCTGATCGCCGTGCTGCCGAACGGCAAGCGCTTCGTCAATGAAGCCAACTCCTATCACGATTTTTGCCAGGCACTGTTCGCGGCGGTCGGCACCGACGCCGCCGCCCGGGCGTATCTCGTCGTCGATCAGCCGTTCCTCACCCGATATGGCTTGGGCTTCGTCAAGCCGTTCCCCGTTCCGGTTGGCGGCAATATCCGGTCGGGCTATCTGAAGACCGGAAAAACCGTTGCAGAGCTTGCCCGCGCCGCGGGTATCGATGCCACGGCTCTCGAAGCAACTGTGGATCAGTGGAACAAAGACATCGCCAATGGAGAGGACAAGGCCTTCGGGAAAGGTACGACCTCCTACAATCGGTTTAATGGAGATCCGGATTTCGAACCCAATCCATGTCTGGCGCCGCTTGCAACGGGCCCATTCTATGCCGTCGAGGTTGTTGTTGGCGATCTCGGCACCTTTGCGGGTCTGCGCGCAGATCGGTACAGCCGGGTCACCGATCATGAAGGCCGACCGATCCCGGGCCTTTACGCAGCAGGCAACGATCTGAACAGCATTATGGGAGGCAACTACCCCGGAGGCGGCATCACCTTGGGGCCAGCGCTTACATTCGGCTATATCGCAGCCAAACATCTCGCGGAGCATTCTCACAACGTGAGATGCTAAGTATATCGCTGACCGCTGTAAACGGGTCCTCGGGACCATCGCCTCGAAAGTTTCAGGATCGAAGGCGAACCGAAGGTCTTCACGGAAGCAGCGTACAGGCCATATGGGACGGCACCTCCTCATAGTCGGTTCATAAAGCCACGACGGACTAAATCGCGGAAAGCTTTCGCCCATAAAACACGATAAAATTTCGCTGTGAATCGGCAAGGCATCTGTCCCCAATCAGCGCCGAACATTTACCCCACTCGTGTGTGGGCACTGATCGACAGCGATGATCAACGGTCACCGCCTGCCTGCCGGTTCATCCTTCGGGCAGTTTACGGCCTGCCTACTGTGCGCATGAGCCGATCTTGAGATCGGTGCATGCTGCCCGTTTTGCGGATGCCTCTTCGGAATATTGAGCCCGCGACGGCGCGATCGCGTGATCAACGCTCTGGATCGTTGAACGTCGAGGCTCCTAACGTCGCCAAACGCAACCCAATCCAAGCGACAGCGCCCACGAAGCCTTCCGTGTACCAAAGCTGACTTTAATCCCCCCAAGGGCACAACTTTGAGCACAAGATGAACAGAACTTCGGGTCGCGCGAATTTCGGCCTCAAGATTGCATTGTCTTATCAACGCTTTGCCGGATGCCTTGTGCAGACCTTTGAGTTTCCCACCACTATGGTTGGTGGGATACCCAATGTTCCGCACTTTTGAACCAAAGTTCTGGCGGACACAGGAATAGCACCCTATCGGCAGGGCAAAAAAGGCTGAATTTAGAGGTTGCGCGCTCTCGATCCTTATTCGCGTGCTGCAGCCAATCACAAGCAGAAGTCGGCCATTCTGACTTCGCGCCATGTCGAGACGCCAAGAGCCAAGAGGCCATTCGGATCGCTCATCTTTCGAATCTGGTTGATCAAAGGCCTCAGACTTGAGGCCTGCGCAATACCGCTGCTTCTCGAATTCGAATTGAATCCGGTTAACTACATAGAACATATGACGAACAATTGGGTAGCCAGGGAGGGGTGTACTGCTCTGCGACAGCCCGATCGTGCTTCTCGATGAACCCGTCGAGCATCTGGTTACCGATCAGGCATCGCAGCTTCGGAACAGCGTTCTGTCGCGGTTGAATGACCGGCTTGCGATCTATTCGCACACATGGACGCGATAATGCGCCAGCAGTCGTTCGGATTTCTCTCGGCGCGGAACGGGAAGAATAGGTGCCGGCGATATTCGAGGAGAGCGCGAAGCGCGGACTCAAAGAAGCAGAACTCTCGAAAGCATCGCGGTCACGGAGCCTTGCGCGCGGTGAGGCCTATGACAGCCGACATCCCGCTATGGGCAGCACCTTCGTGCAGTTCGCGCTCCTCTTCCGTGATGGTGATGTCGCGGAGCGAACCGAAGGCCTCCTGCAGCATTTCACGCGTGTAGAGATTCTCGACAACCTTCGGACCACCCGTGCCGTACTCCAGTTGCTTTGGCGTGTAGCCCTGGACGATGACCAATCCGTTTGGCTTGAGGCTCCGAAGGACGCCGCGCCATTTTTCTGCGCGCCCCGCCGGCGAACTGAACTGCGTAAAGATATCGATCACGACGTCAAACGTCTCTGCCGGATAATCCCAAGCCTGGACGTCCGCCCTGATCAACACGATCTCGACGCCGCGCTCCTTTGCCAGCGAGGCGGCCTTGACCTGCGCCGCTTCGGAAAAATCGAGTGACACGACGTCGAGCCCCTGCTCGGCCAGCCAGACGCCATTGCGTCCCTCACCGTCGGCAATCGCAAGCGCCTTGCCAGATCCGGGCAACAACATCTTGCAGGACGCCAGAAAATGGTTCGGCTGCTTGCCGAAGATGAAATCCGTCCCGCCGAAACGAGTCTCCCAGACATCGTGCTCGCTCATCTGTGCTCCGCTTGCTTTGTGGTTGCCATGCCGGCCTGATGATTTAACGGATCGATCGGATCGGCCAGAAAATCAGTGAATCCCGCCACACCGTGGTCACGGATCAACCGAAGATATCGGTCGTCATGCCCACGTACCAGCCGGCCGCCTCGCGCGCCTGCTTGGCGCGCAGCTCGGCGCCCTCTTCCAGTTGCGACGTGTAGGGATCGATCATCACGATCCTGCCGTCGCGCGGCTCGTAGCGGGCGCCGTTCTTGACGGCGTCGTTCGGCGCTATCGTGCTCCAGCAATGATTGGTGAAGCGAACCGGCAGACGGCGCCCGCCCGCAAGCTCGGCGCGCAGCACCATGGCGGTCATCTTGGCTTCATTGTTGGCGTCGAAGCCGGATTTCGGGAATTCGCCGCCGGTCGCGGAGTCGCCGATCACATGGATCGCGGGATCGATCCGCGAAGCCATCGTGCCGGCATCGACCGGGCAGAAGCCGCTGTCGTCGGCGAGCCCGGCATCGCGAGCGAGTCGGCCGGCGATCTGCGGCGGGATCACGTTGACGAGCGTCGCTCTGTGGGTTTCGAAATCGGTGGTCACGGTCATTGCCTTGATATCGACCGCCTTGATGCCGCCGTGGATGGCCGGATCCTGCCATTCGATCATGCCGCCATAATGCCGCTCCCATCCGTCGATGAACAGCGTCTGCATCGCGAAGTGGTCCTTGGTATCGAGGATCACGATCCGGGCATTCTTCACCCCACGGGCCTTCAGCGCATAGGCCATCATCGAGGCGCGCTCATAGGGCGCCGGCGGGCAGCGATAGGGTAGCGGCGGCGCGATGATGACGATGACGCCATCGTCGCTGACCGCGTCGAGCTGTTGCTTCAACAGTTTGAATTGCTCGGCGCCGCGATAGCCGTGCGGCATCCGCTCCGCGGCTTCCGGAGAATAGCCAGGCACGGCGCCCCAGCGGAAGTCGATGCCGGGCGACAACACCAGACGGTCGTAGGAGATGCGAGCACCGCCGTTGGTGCTCACCTGCCTGGCATCGCGATCGATCGCGGTGACGCTGTCGAACACCATGCCGACACCGGCGGCGGCAATCGCCTCGTAGCCGAAATTCAGCGTCTCGAACGGCTTCAGCCCGCCGAGATACAGGTTCGACGTGAAAGGCGTGGTGTAGATCCGGTTCGGCTCGATCAGCGTGACATGCATGGAGTCGTCGCCATGGCGCAGATAGCGCGCCGCGGTCGCCCCACCGGGTCCGCCGCCGACCACGACGACGCGCGGCTTCACCTGCGCGATCGCCGGACAGGCCAGCAGCGCCGTACTCCCCGCCAGACCGCGCAGTACGCTGCGCCGGCCAATCCCGATGGGCTTGCTCACGTCAACTCTCCATGGACGGCGCCCGCGACGCGCGACATCGCGGACGCTTGGGATCAGGCAAAAATGTCGGCGACGATGCCGGCGTACCAGCCCATGTTTTCCTCGGTGGTCTGCACGCGAACGCCGGCGTCCTCGCCGGGCTTCGAGACGAAACCCTCGACCTCGGCGATGGCACCCTCCTTCGGCTCGTAGCGCCCGCCGACCTTGATCGTGTCGTCGGTCTGGATCACCGACCAGCAGGTGTTGGCATAGCGCGCCGGGAAGGTACGGCTGCCGGCTAGCTCGCCGCGCACTGCCATCGCCACCACCTTGGCCTGGCTGTTGGCCGCGAAAGCCGATTTCGGCATCGCGCCGGCGATCGAGGCGTCGCCGAGCACGTAGATATTCGGATCGATCGCCGACCGCATGTTGGCAGCGTCGATCGGGCAATAGCCGGTCTGGTTGGTGAGGCCGGCGTCGCGGGCGATCTTGCCGGCCATCTGCGCCGGGATGACGTTCACCAGATCGGCCTTGATGGTCTCGAAATCGGTCGTCACCGTCATCGCCTTGGCATCGATCGACTTCACCCCGCCGTGCATCTTCGGGTCCATCCACTCGATCATGCCGGGATAATGCTTCTGCCAGCCTTCCTGAAACACCGCCATCTTGGAAAACCTGTCCTTCGGATCGATGATGACGATCTTCGACCGGGTGTGACCCTTGGCCTTCAGCACATGCGCCATGCACGATGCCCGCTCATAGGGCCCGGGCGGGCAGCGATAGGGATTGGGCGGCGCCAGCATCACGATGGTCGCGCCGTCCTGCAGCGCATCGAGCTGCTTCTTCAGAAGCTGCATCTGCGGTCCGGGCTTCCAGGCGTGCGGCATGATCTCCGAGGCGGCTTCGGAATAGCCGGGCACCGACTCGAATTTGATGTCGATGCCGGGCGATACCACGAGCCGGTCATAGGCGAGCGTGCTGCCGTCGGCGAGCCGCACCTGCTTCTTGTCGCGGTCGATCGCGGCGGCGACCTGGCGGACCTGTTTCACGCCGTAGGCGTCGAGCTTGTAGGCATGGGTAGTGGATTCCAGGCTGCGCAAACCGCCGAGCACCAGATTGGAATGAAAGCAGGTAGTGAACTTTTCCAGCGGCTCGATCATGGTGACGTCGATGGCGCCTTGTGAATCCTTGGCGACATATTTCGCCACCGTGGCGCCGCCGGGACCGCCGCCGATCACGACGAGGCGCGGCTTGGCCTGGGCGCGCAGCACGCCCGGCATCGCGACGAGGCCGGCAACTAGCCCGGCAGAAAATTGGCGACGGCTGAGTGACGTCATGGTGCTCCCCTTCTGTGAATGTGCCGCATGGCGCGGCGTTGCTTTCATCTCTGGCTTTTTTCGGCGTGCGGTCCGATGCTGCCGAAGTAGCTGGCAAGCGCGGCGATCTCCTCGTCGGTAAACTTCACGGCGATCGAGCGCATCACCGCGTTCTCGCGCGACTTGTCGCGATATTCACCGAGCGCCTGCACGAAATCAGTCTCGGGCCAGCCGACAATCGGCGGAATGCCGTCGTAGCGGCCGCTGATCTGGTGACAGGTGACGCACTCGCTCGACAGATATTCGCCAAGCTCCCGGTCACCGGCGCACAACGGCGCAACTCCGCACAGCATGATCGCGGCACCCAGTGCGACCGGTGACAGCTCGCGGCCGCCCGTCATGTCGAGGCCCGCCGGCCAGGCCCGGATCGGCTGTCTGGATATCTCGCGGTCAACATTCCCTCGAGGCTCATGTGCGTTTCCCGGTAGCGTGCCGGCTTGCTGCCGAACTATTTTAACGTCAGCGCAGGCGCGATCTCGCCCGCCACATCCTTGTCCATTATAACATGCGTGACCAGCGCGCCCAGCCACATCGCCGCCAGCGCAAGCCAGGCGGTGACAGCGAAGATCGCACCGCCTGTGACGCCGGCACCGACCGCGCAGCCGCCGGCCAGCATGCCACCAAATCCCATCAGGAAAGCGCCAGCAGCATAACGCCGCATGCTCGGTCCGTCATGAAATCCCTGCAGCTGCCAGTCGCGGGCGAGCAGCGAGGCGATCAGCGCACCGGCGAATACGCCGGGCACTAGCCCGATGTCGAAGCCGAGCGGCACCGAGGGCGAATTGATCAACCCCATCAGCGTATCGGCCGACGGGCCGGTGAAGCTGACGCTCTTGATGGTGATCGGGCTGAAGGAATGCTGCGACAGCGTGTAGGTGATCAGCCAGCCCGCGAACACCGCAAGGCCGACGCCGATCGCGCTCAGCGCGGTGACGGCACCAACCCGGGCGCGGCGCGCCAGCCAGCATGCAAAGGCAAGTCCGGCCAATCCCAATACCGCACCGAGCACAGCGTCCGCATTGAGCACCGAGAGCAGGTTGCGCGACGGGCCACCCTGCACGGTCCAGAGTTCCGACAGGCTCTCCCGGGCCGGCGACAGCACGCCGCGCAACGAGGCCTGCGCCACGATGGTGAGGATCAGGCCGGTCACCAGCGCCCGAAGATTGCCGGTCGCCGACAGAACGAGCAGACGACTGGCGCAGCCCCGCGCCATGATCATGCCGGCACCGAACATCATGCCGCCGATGATACTGCCGGACAGCGAGCCGCGCGCGGCGAGTTGCCGCGCCTCGCTGACGTCGAGCGCGCCGATGGCGATCGCCGCCTGGGTGGCGGCAAGCGCGGCCGAAAACGTCAGAAGCCAGATCGCCAGCTTGGGACCGAACTGGCCTTGCGAAAACTCGATGACCGCCGCGCGGAGGCAGAACTTGCTGCGTTGCGCGCAAGCACCGAATGCAAATCCGACCAGCAATCCACCGGTCGTGAGCGCGGCCGTGTCGCCGAAACGTTCGATGAGCGATTCGATAATCACTGGCGCACCTGTAGGCCGCGCAACACCGATCTGTAAGCTCGCCGCAGCATGATGTGACATTGTGCGCCCAATCACCGGTCCGGCATTGATCTGAAGCAACCCGTTCAACTCATAACGGCATTCCGTGACTTGCTACCTCACACGACGCGGATCCCGGTCCGCGCCGTTCGCGATCAATCCACCTTCGGCCCGGCCTTGGAGTCCGGCGTGACGTCGACCGACATCGCGCGCCCGATCACCTTCGGCGGCGGCCGGCAATTCTTCATGCAGGGATCGCGCTGCCAGAAGTGCTTCTCGCTGACGTCGCGATCGTCCACGAAGAAGCCGCCGGCATTGGGCATTTTGACCTTGGCCAGATTGCTTTCGTTCAACTCATAGTTCTCATCCTTGATGACGTCGCTCATGCTGAGGATGTAGGCGACCAGCGCATAGACCTCGTCGCTGGCGAGCGAACGCGCATTGCCGAGTGGCATCGCGCGCTGGATATAGTCGAAGGCGGTGGTGGCGTCCGGCCAGAACGAGCCGACGGTCTTGTCGGGGCGATCGGCGGTCAGCGTGCCGAGGCCGCCGGACAGCACCGGCCAGCGCCCGACGCCCTGGCCGAACTCGCCGTGGCACGACGCGCATTTCTCCTGAAAGATCTCGTCGCCCTGCTTGGCGGTGCCCCTGCCCTTCGGCAGGCCGACGCCATCCGGCCGGACGTCGTCGTCCCAGGCGCGGACTTCCTCAGGCAATGCAGGCCGGCCAAGCCCGAGCTTGGCAGGCAAGGTGACCGCGGCCTTCTGCGTCGAGGCTTTCGCCGCCGTCTGCTGCGCCCCAGCCGGTGCATGCACGAGAGCGACTCCCGAGACCGTAAGGACGCCGGCGAGAAGGAGACTAACCGATCTCGACATTTTCAGTCTCCCCGTCGGGCCGCACCAGCCAGGTCTGGATACCATTGTTGTGATAGATCGAGTTGACGCCGCGCACCTTGCGCAACTCGTCCTTCGAGGGTTGCACGTAGCCGGTCTCATCGATGGCGCGGGACTGAATCATGAGCTCCTGTCCGTTCCAGTCGAAATCGACGTAGAACCGCACGATCGACTTATCCAGAACCGGACCGTCGAGCCGCGCCGTTTGCCAGTTGCGGCCGCCGTCCAGCGAGACGTCGACGCGCTTGACCGTACCGCGCCCCGACCAGGCGATACCGGTCAGCACGTTGCGGCCCTTGAATTTCAGCGGTGCCTGCGGCGACGGATTGGTCACCACCGACTTGGCGTCCATCACAAAGGTGTATTTGCGCGAGCGGCCGTCGGCCATCAGGTCGGTGTATTTGGAGGTTTCCTCGCGGGTCTGCCACGGCTGGTCGCCGGCCTCGATCCGGCGCAGCCACTTCACCCAGAGATTGCCCTGCCAGCCCGGGATCACCGCGCGCAGCGGATAGCCGTTCTCCGGCCGCAGCGCCTCGCCGTTCATCGCAAACGCGATCAGCACGTCGTCCAGCGCCTTCTCGATCGGCAGCGAGCGGTTCATGCCGGCGGCATCGGCGCCTTCCAGCATCAGCCACTTCACGTTCGGCTTCAGTCCGGCCTCGTTGAGCAACACCTTGAGCGGCACGCCGGTGTACATCACGTTGTGGATCATACCGTGGGTGAACTGGCAGCCGTTGAGCTGGGCACCGCGCCATTCCATGCCGGAATTCGCCGCGCATTCCAGGAAGTACACCTTGTTCACCCGCGGCATCCGCTTGATGTCGTCCATGGTAAACACCAGCGGCTTGTCGACCAGGCCGTTGATCATCAGCCGGTGGTCGGCCGGATTGATCTCGGCGACCCCGCCATGGTGCCGCTCGAAACACAGGCCCGACGGCGTGATGATGCCGTCGATTTCGTGCAGCGGCGTGAAGTTCACCGAAGATTCCGGCGACGCCGTCAGCCAGGAGACGTCGCGGCGGACGATATGCTTTTCGTATTTCGACGGCATGCCATACGGTCGCTTGTCGACGCCTTCGCCGAGATAGCGGCTCCAGTCCTGTACTTCGGTGATCAACGGATCCGGCTTCGGCGCTTCGGCTTTCGCCAGCTGCGGCAGCATCGCGCCGGCGCCGGCAAGTCCCGCCGCGCCGAGAAAGCGGCGGCGATTTAAAACCTCGGCAATTGGCTTGTCACTCATGCGGCATGCCCCACTGTTATTGTGATACGTGAATATGTTGCGCGTGATCGTGATGTTGTGTGCGATGGCTTCATGTCAGGCTCCCGTGACCTTCACGGCGGTGTTCGCATCGATTTTTACGCTGCCGACGCGCCCGACATGGGCCGCCACGACGTCCCAGATCGGCGGGCCCTGCGTGTTCTCGTTGATGCTGGCCCAGCCGGAAACGGTGTACGTCTTCGATGCCTCGATCGGCTGGCCGGATTTGAGGTGCGTGAGACTGCTGATGCGCGAGCCCATCGGCTTGCCGACATCGATCGCGTAGCCCATGCCGCCGGTCCGCACCATGTCGCCGCCACCCTGGAAGTAAGGGTCGGGATGGAAGATGTTGTCGGCGATGTCTTCCAGCACTTCCTTGAGCTGCGCTCCGGTCATCTGGTTGCGGTAGCAGTTCGGATAGGTGATCGCCGTGGCGTTGGTGATATTTTCCCAGGTAATATTGTCCTCGGGCAGCAGCGTGCCGCCCCAGCGGAAGCCCGGCGACAGCGCGATCTCGGTGTCGCGTTCGGCCAACATCGCGTTGCAGATCAGGTCGTCGAAAGTGCCGTTGAAATTGCCACGGCGATACAATAGCGAGTCGGTCTTGCCGATCACCCGCGCCAGATCCTTGGCATAGGGCGCCCGCACCTGCTCGACCAATTTCGCCATCGCCGGATCGGGTTTGATGGCGTCGGCGAACACCGGCATCAGCTTGAAGCGGATGTCGGCCACCTTGTTGTCCTTTACCGCGATATCGAGCCGCGAGACGAACTTGCCGTGCGAGCCCGACGCCACCAGCACCGTGTTGCCGACGCGGACGAGTCCAGGCATCGCGTCATGGGTGTGGGCGGTCAGGATCACGTCGAGGCCTTTGACCCGCCCCGCCAGCTTGCGATCGACGTCGAAGCCATTATGCGACAGCAGCACCACGATCGAAGCGCCTTCGGCGCGCGCCTCATCGACCTGCTTCTGCATGTCTTCCTCGCGAATGCCGAATTCCCACTTCGGAAACATCCAGCGCGGATTGGCCACCGCAGTGCGCGGCAGCGCCTGCCCGATCACCGCGATCTTCGCGCCGCCGCGCTCGAACATCTTGCGCGCCTCGAACACCGGCTCCTGCCATTCGTTGTCGCGGACGTTCTGGGCGAGGAAGGCGAAGGAGGCGGAGTCCGCGATCTGTTTGACGCGCTCGGCGCCATAGGTGAATTCCCAATGCCCGACCATGGCATCGACCTTCAGCGCCGACATGACGTCGACCATGTCCTGGCCCTTGGTCTTCAAGGACGTCCAGCTGCCCTGCCAGGTGTCGCCGCCGTCGAGCAGTAGCACCTTGTCGGCACCGCGTTCCGCACGCACCGCGCCAACCAGCGTCGCGATGCGGTCCATGCCGCCCATCTTGCCGTAGTTGCGGGCCATCGCGGTGAAGTCGTCCGCGGTCAGCGCAAAAGCGTCGGCAGAGCCGGTGGCAATCTTGAAGTAGCTGCGGAATTCAGAATCCGTCAGGTGCGGCGGCAAACCCTTGGCTTCACCGACGCCGAGATTGACCGACGGCTCGCGGAAATGCAGCGGCATCAGCTGGGCGTGGATATCTGTCACGTGCAGGATCGTGACCGTCCCGAGCGGCTCGAAGCGGGTGATGTCGGCTTGCGACAGGCGCTGCTGAGCAGCGACCCGTCCCAGACCGCCAAGACCGCTGCCGGCCAGCAAAGCCGACGCAGCCGCAGTCGCCTGCAGGAATTCCCGCCTCGATATCATCGTCCCACCCTTGCCAGTCTGGCTTTGCCAGCAGATTCAGAAGGAAGCTTTTATTACTTCCTGTCGACTGCGCTTCTCAAGTGCGCCGGGTCACGCCGCGACGGTCAATTTGCTCTTGGAAACGTAGTTCGAGCCGTCGTCGTCCTTCCACGTGAAGGTGAATTCACCGCTTTCAGCGGCCTTGTAAAAAAATGACTGATAGGGATTGGCGGAGATCGCCGGATTCCATTCGGCCTCGAACACCGTCTTGCCGTTGAACTCGGCAATGAACTTGTTGATGATCTTGCGCGGCACGATCTTGCCGGCGGCGTCCTTGCGCTGCCCTGATTCCATCTCGTGCGAGATCAGCGTCTTGATCTCGAACAGTTCGCCTGGCTTGGCCTGGGCAGGAACGCGAACGCGTGGTGTCGGTTGCGTAGCCATCGGGATTCCTCGTTCTTAATTCTACACAGCTTCGTGGACGAATTGATCAGCCGCCGCAGCCGCCGATCGTCACCTTCACATTGGCCTTGGCCATATGCAGGTTTCCGTTCGACATTTCCGCGATGCAAATGATGTTCTGGGTCTGCGCCAGCCGCATCCGCGTCGAGGCGGAAGCCTTGCCGCAGGCGGGCGTGAACTTGTAACTCACGATACCTGGCAGCGGGTTTCCATCCGCGAAGACATGCACGGCCTTGACGTAGTCCGCCTCCGTCATCGGGCTCTCGACATCCACGTTGACGGGAACGACGAGCCCGTTTTCCGCAATCTCGGGTACGTCGAGCTTGATCTTGCCGCTGTCGAATTTCTTGTCGCCGTAAAGCTTCTTGATTTCAGCGGCGACCGCCTGCTCGTCGGCAAAGGTCATTCTTGGAGCAAGTAGCGCTGCGAGCCCTAGAATCGAAGCGAAAGCAAGCGTCTCACGACGGGTCGTTTCAACCGACGTCCAAACCATATGGCATCCTCCAGCAGGATATCTTGGGGTATCCCTGACAACGGAATCGCTTGACGATTCCAGATTTGATCTATCAAGATCTGCAAACATCATTATATTGTTTTTCTTGAATGTAAAGATCTCCGAAAAAATTCGGAGCGAGGACCGCACAAGACGGTCATGCAATTGGGAGGTAGAGGAATGGTACGAGCCGCAATCGGTTCTGCGCTTTTCGCCATGGTGCTTTGCACAATATCATTGGGCGCATCAGCACAATCCGCGCAGGATGCCAGTGAGAAGGAAATCGAGCGCTATCGCGCGATGATCTCGGATCCAATGTCCAATCCCGGTTTTCTCGCGGTCGATCGCGGCGAGATTTTGTGGAGCGAGAAGCGAGGCAGCAAGAACGCATCGCTCGAGCAATGCGATCTCGGGCTTGGTGCCGGCAAGCTGGAAGGCGCCTATGCGAAGCTTCCGCGCTATTTCAAGGACGCCGACAAGGTGATGGACCTCGAGCAGCGGCTGCTGTGGTGCATGCAGAACGTCGAGGGTCTCGATACCAAGGACGTCGTGACCCGGCGGTTTTCCGGGCCCGGCCGCGCCTCCGACATGGAGGATCTGGTCGCCTATATCGCCAACAAGTCCAGCGACATGAAAATCGACGTGCAATTGAGCCATCCCAAGGAAAAGGAAATGGCTGCCGTCGGTGAGGAGTTGTTCTACCGGCGCGGCGGGGTGATGGATTTCGCCTGTGCCACGTGCCATGCGGACGAAGGAAAGCGGATCCGGCTGCAAGGCCTGCCGAACTTCTCGAAGCCCGGCAAGGAGGCGCAGGACACCATGGGCTCATGGCCGACATACCGCGTCTCGCAGGGCGCGCTGCGGACCATGCAGCACCGGCTGTGGGACTGCTACCGACAGCAGCGCTGGCCGGTCCCCGAATACGCCTCCGACAGCATCACCGCGCTCACCGTGTTCCTGAACCAGCAGGCAGCCGGCGGCAACATCACCGTCCCGTCGATCAAGCGCTGAGGGAGCCTCCGATGAAAACGACTTTGCAGATTGCGCTTGTGATCACCGCCGGCGTCACGATGCTTTCGCCCACGGCATTCGCGCAGAACACTCAGCCGAAGGCGGTCACCGTCGCCCCTGCTGTTGTTGACGCCTACCTCAAGTCGACCTTCGGAAAGGCGCAGCCCGAATGGCAGGCACGTATCGAACCCGATGAAACGCTGACGACCTGCAATCAGTACCGCAACGATGTGCCGTCGGCCGAAGCCGACAAGATCGTCGCGCGCGAACTGACCCGGGTCGTGCTGCCGGCAGATGGCAATTTCCTTGGCGACTGGAAGGAAGGCGCGAAAATCGCCAACAACGGGCGCGGCGGGCAGTTTTCCGACGACGACAAGACCGTCAACGGCGGCAATTGCTACGCCTGCCACCAGATGGAGCGCACCGAAGTCAGCTACGGTACGCTCGGACCGAGCCTCACCTCCTATGGCAAGGACCGCAAATTTGGTGCCGACGAGATCAAGCAGGCCTATACGAAGATCTACAATTCTCAGGCCGTGCTGGCCTGTTCGAACATGCCGCGTTTTGGTGCCAACAAATTCCTCACCGAAAAGCAGATCAAGGATCTCGTTGCATTCCTGTTCGACCCGGCGTCACCGGTCAACAAGTAGCCGCCTCACGCCTCAAACGCGGATGCCGGTCAAAGAAAAGGATTGAGCATGACCATTCGAAGCTTGTTGACGGCGGCGGCACTGCTTGCACTGACGGCGGTATCCGCCCAGGCGCAGGACGCACTCGTCACCTACAAGGTACTGAGCCCGGAACTCGCCCTCGACTCCGCCCGGGCTGCACTCGGCGAGTGCCGCAAGCGCGGTTATCAAGTCGCGGTGGCCGTGGTCGATCGCTTCGGCGTGACGCAGGTCATGCTGCGTGACCGCTTCGCCGGCGCCCATACTCCCGCCACGGCGACTGGCAAGGCCTGGACGGCCGCTTCGTTCCGGACTGGCACCGGGGACCTGCAGGCGATCAGCCAGCCCGGCATGCCGCAGGCCGGCATCCGCAACCTGCCCGGCGCCGTCGTCATTGGCGGCGGCATGGTCGTCGAGGCCGGCGGCTCGCTGATCGGCGCCATCGGCGTCTCCGGCGCCCCCGGCGGCGAAGCCGATGAAGCCTGCGCCAAAGCCGGCATCGACGCAATCAAGGACAAACTCGATTTCTGAGCGGCAGGCGTGTGAGCCTGAGGCGCCATCGCGTCAGGCCTGCTTGCGCAGCCAGTCAGGAAACGACAACGCCTCGTAGCCCTTCTCGCGCACGTAGCGGAACATGGCGAGAAACTCCGAAGGCTCGAGCAGTCCGGGCATCCGGGCAACCTCGCGCGCCTGCCCGCTCTTGCCGGTGAGGCCGTCGATCTTGTTCGGCAAAAACTGGATCGTCGGGGTAAAGCGAATACCATAGGCCTCGCCAAGCGCCTTCTCGGTCAGCTTGCGTCCGTCGAAATCGGTCACCGCCCGTGATCCGATGTGATTGAGGTGCAGCACCTCGAAATTGTCGCGGACATAGCTCTCGATTTTCGGATCCATCAGATGGACTTCATGCATCCGCTTGCACGCCGGGCACCCCTTGAGGCCCCACATGATCGCGAGGCGCTTGCCCTTCGATGTGGCGCCGGCGAGGTCCTTGGAGAGGTCGAGAAAACTCTCTAGGTACCAGTCCATCTGGTACAGGCCGTCGTCGCCGAGCTTTGCGGCGGCTTTCACCGGCGTCGGAGCGAAGCCCATCGTACAAAGGCCGAGACCGGCAACGACGTTCCTTCGTGTCAGCAGGTAGGCGGGATTCAGCATCGGCGTCTTCTCCCTGTTCATCCGTTCAGCCAATCGACGAGAAAGCGGGAAACGCCTGCAACAGCCAGCCAGCTATGAGCGGCATCGTCCCAGTCAAAAACAGAATTCCGGTCAGCACAAGTGCGGAGCCGATCATCTTCTCGACAAGGTTCATGTGATGGCGCAGCCGCGCCAGCAGCCGGACGAAGCGGTCCGCAAACAGGGCAGCCAGCAGGAAAGGAATGCCAATCCCGAACGCATATACGCCAAGCAACAAGGCGCCCCGCCCGGCCGATCCCTCGACGCCGGCGACCATCAGGATCGCGGCCAGCACCGGCCCGACGCAGGGCGTCCAGCCGAAGGCAAATGCCAGCCCCACGAGGTAGGCACCGAGAAAGCCGGCTGGCTTTCGTACCGCTTGAAAACGAGCTTCACGAAACAGCAGGCCAATCCTGAATACGCCGAGAAAATGCAGGCCAAGGACCAGGATCACAGCGCCGGCAATCATTCCAAGGGTATCGAAATGCGCCGTGACGGCCTTGCCGATCAGCGAGGCCGACGCGCCCAGCGCCACGAACACGGTCGCAAAGCCGAGCACAAAAGCGACGGACATCGCCACCACATGCCAGTTCGGGCCCCTGCCCTGACGCTGCTCTGCTTTGGTCAGATCGTCGAGGCTGATGCCGGCCAGAAAGCAAAGATAGGGCGGCACCAACGGCAGGATGCACGGGGACAGGAACGATAGCAGTCCCGCCCCCAACGCTCCAACCAAGGAAATATTTGAAATCACAGCGATACCAACTCTGGTAGATACATGCGAATTCGTGTATGTGTATCACATGATTGGCAAAATGCTCCTGAAATCGTGGCTCATCGCGTGCTGTGTGCTCACTCTGTGTCTCGTGCCGGTCGCATCGCAAGCAGCCGAGCTGCTGATGTTCGAGCGCGACGGCTGCGTATGGTGCCAACGTTGGGATCGCGAGGTCGGCCAGATCTACGGCAAGACCGATGAAGCCAGGTTGCTTCCGTTGCGGCGCATCAATATCGACAAGCAGTCCGACGCAGGCACCGTGCTGACATCGGCGGTGCGCTACACGCCGACTTTCGTGGTGGCCGATCAAGGTCGCGAAATCGGCCGCATCACCGGTTTCATCAGCGACGATGCGTTCTGGGGTTTGCTCGGCCCATTCGTGACCCGACTGCAGTCGCAGCGCCTGACCGAGCACTCGCAGCTGGGCCAGCCTTCCACCAACACTTCGAACGGCATGAAAACGCCATGACATCTATCATCTCAAGCGATCTCGAGAACGAACTTCGCGACGGCGCGGAATATTCGCCCGAACTCGATCAGTTGATGCGCAAGGCGCGCAAGGCGAGCAATTTCCTGAAGGCCGTTTCGCACGAAAACCGCCTGTTGCTGCTGTGCCTGCTCGCGGAACGCGAACGATCCGTTTCCGAACTGGAAAACATCCTGTCGATGCGGCAGTCCGCCGTTTCCCAGCAACTCGCACGCCTGCGCTACGACGGGATGGTCGATACGAGGCGCGACGGCAAGACGATCTACTACAGCCTCGCCAATGAAGACGTCCGGCGCGTCATCTCGGTGATCTATGACATCTTCTGCGCGCCGCCTGCGCCGAAAGCGAAAAAGAAATAGATCTGCCGGTGGCAGGTGAATGACGGGGCATCGTCAACGCGACGCCAGCCCTGCTCCGAACCCGGGAGTGACGCCATGCAGAACCTGTCTGGCTGGATGCTCGCGCTGGTTGGCTTTGCCATCGGCGCGGCGGCAGGATTTTTCGTGCGTCACGCCAGACTGTGTTCGTTCGGCGCGATCGAGGACGCGTTGGTCGGTGGCGACAGCCGCCGCCTGAGAATCTTCGGACTTGCCCTCGGCGTTGCAATCGTCGGAACGCAGGCGCTCGTCATCGGCGGGCTGCTTGATCCGATGCAAACCAGCTACACGCCGTCGGCTATCCCCATCTTCGCGATCGCCATCGGCAGCGTCATGTTCGGTATCGGCATGGCCTGGGTGGGAACCTGCGGTTTCGGCTCGCTGGTGCGGCTGGGGGCCGGCGACCTGCGCAGCCTCGTCGTTCTGATCGTGCTGGGTGCCACCGCCTATGCGACGTTGCGCGGCGTCTTTGCAAACTTTCGCATCGTCATCCTTGAGAGCCTTGCTGTCGCGATGCCGGATGAGATCCGCTCCGACCTCGCCTCTCTTGCTGCACGCATGCTGGGATTTGACGTCCGCGCGATCATCGCAACCTTCATCGGTGGCGGACTGTGCCTGCTCGCATTCAGCCATAAAAAGCTTCGTCATTCGCCGCGCCTGCTGTCGGGCGGCGTGGCCCTGGGCATGCTGACGGTAGCGGGCTGGGCGGCGACGTCATGGATCGGAGACGAATTCGCTGCGCCGATCCGTCCGCAAAGCCTGACCTTCGTGTCCACCGTCGGGAAGGCCTTCTACTCGGCTCTGCTGAGCACCGCCGGTTTTGCCGATTTTGGCGTCGGCTCCGTTCTCGGCGTGGTCGCCGGCGCCTTCCTCGCGGCGTGGCGCGCCGACGAATTGCAATGGGAAGCCTTCGACGACGACCGTGAGATGCGGCGTCATCTCGGCGGAGCGGCGCTGATGGGCATTGGCGGCATCCTGGCCGGTGGCTGCACCATCGGACAGGGCATCACCGCCGGCTCGATGCTGTCGCTGTCCTGGCCGTTCGCCGTGGGCGGCATGATGATCGGCGCGCGGCTGGGAATTGCGACACTGATTGACTGTGCTCCGAGAGAGTTGCTGGCGCGCGGCTGGGCCAGTCTGCTGGGAAGACCCCACCCCTCGAAATAGCAGACCCGATCAAGGCCGGAGATAGCTCCAGCCATTCTCCTGAAGCTCGATCAGCCGCACCGCGCCGGACGGCACCAGTTCGGCCTCAGGGATGAGGCTGACCGCACGTCCCTCCCGCTTCTCCATGCCCTCCTTGGTATTGTTGCAGGCCGAGACCCTGATGCCGGACGGGAAGCTGGCGTCGACGATCTGCTTGATCCGATCTTTCACCGGCGATGTGTCGGCGCGCAGCATGTGAAGGCCTGGGCCGTAGGTCACGATTTCGATTTCTACCGTCTCGCCCTTCGACTTGTACTGCTCCATGATGTTGGTGGCGTTGTTCAGCGCAAGATTCATCACGTCGGCATCGTTCTGGTCGACCTGGATCGCGACACGATGCTGCTTCGGCTCGGCAGCAGTACCCGGGCCGGCATTCGCGACCAGCAACGCCACGGCGACGACTGCAGTGCACAAGAATTTCATCTCATCTCTCCTTCAAGGACGCACAAGCGTGTAGCCGTTTTCGGTCAGTTTCAGCAGTTGCGCAACGCCGGCCTCGACTTCCTTGGCGTACGGATTGATGTCCGGCCGCTTTCCGGTGTCGCGTTCAATCGTGTCCAGCGTATTGCCGCACACCGAGAAGCGGACGCCCTGGCTCACCAGACTATCCACGAGCTGACGGTGCTCGTTGCCCGTTCTGAGCAGGTGGATACCCGGACCGAACGTCACGACTTCGATGGCCACCTTGTCGGGGCCGTAGAATTTCAGGATGTTGCTCGCCACGCTGAGCACGAGCCGCTCCTTTCTGGCATCGGAGTCCGAGAGCTGCAGCGCCAGGAAATGCTCGGCGAAGGGCTTGTCTTCGGAGGATGCCCCGGATGCGGGTCTGGTCTGCGAGGCCGCAGGAAACGCCGCGGCGGCTCCCACAGCGGCAACCAGTAATCCTGCCAGAAAATAGCGCGAAAGCATCCGGGTTCGTCCTCCCATGACCGGCTTCTTCAGAGCCTGCCATGACGGTCTAGCCCATTCCGCGAGATGCGACCAACACTTCAACGCAGGCTCTCCGCAGCCGCATTGTTGCTATTGAGTCACCAGAGCCGGCGCCGGCACACGTCGTCGCAGGCCCACGGCTGCACCGGTGAGAATGCCGGCGACGGCGATCACCGACGAGAGCGAGAGCGTCGAGAGCCCTGTCAGTCCCTGCCCGACCGAACAGCCATAGGCCATCGCGCCGCCGATCCCCATCAGCGCCGCGCCCGATATCGAACGCATCATGTGATCGGCCGACGCATAGCCTTCGACGCGAAAGCGTCCCGTGAGCAGCGACGTCGCGAGGCTGCCGGTCAGCACGCCAACGACGATGGCTATTCCAAAGTTCAGCGTGAGACCGGTCGAGAGCATCGCATATTGCAGCGTGTCGGCGACCGGCGCGATGAACGTCAGCGATGTCACCGGGATCGGGTTGAATTCGTCCGCACCGAGCCAGCCCGTGGCCAACCATCCCGCTATTACCAGTAATCCGACGGCGAGGCCGGCGGTGATCTGCGCAGGAGAACGACGGAACTGGCGGTCGGAAAAGGCAAAGGCGAAAAGCGTGCCGCTGCCGATCAATGTCGCAAGGATGCGCGCGGCCGTGTCGCCGAGTCCGATCGACGCGAGCAACGCCGGCGCCGACACACTCGCCGGGGAAATCTGCGTCCATTGAATGATCGCGAGGCGCGATGGCGCCAGCAGGCCCTTCAGCGTCATCTGGGCGGCAATTCCGAGGATCACGAGGACCACGAGAGACCGCAGATTGCCCTTGCCCAGCAGCACCAGTGCACGCGATGCACAGCCGTTCGCCAGTACCATTCCAAGGCCGAACAGCAGGCCACCTGCGAAGATCAGCGGCGCGGAAAATGCCGGCTGCAGATACAGCGACTTTCCGATATCCACGATGTCCGCCGCGGCGAGAAACTGGGTGCCTGCGATCGCCACCGCCAGAGCGAGCGCATAGCTCCGGATACGGCGGCCGTCATGTGCGCTCCAGTCGCGAAGACTGCTCGTGAGACAGAAGCCGCTCAGCAGGCCGATCACGCCGAAGGCAACGCCGATCGCAAACCCGGCGGTAACCGCAATATCGATCATGGCAAATCCTCGGACAGTCTGAATTCATCAATATTGGCAGAGATTTACGTGCGGTAGCCCGGATGGTCCAGCGCTTGTCGGAATTAAGGAGGAAGTTGCCACAGGCAGGCTGGAAAGAGTGGCTTTTGCCATGCGCGTGTTTGTTTGAATAAAATTCCTCTCCCAACAAGATCATCGCGCGACCAACCCGGTACGCCTCAAGGGCGAGCCCCATGTTGTCCGAGCTACATGACTGAATGGGTTTCCCACCGTGGTCAAACGCGTGGACGGGGCCGCATAGCCGTCGCAAATCGGTCATTTGCCTCTAGCATCGGCCACAATCCTGGTCTATTCGACCAGAATGATTATTGCCCGCACCGCCAAGTTCCAGATCGGCCAGATCGTCCGGCACCGGATCTTTTCGTTCCGGGGCGTGGTGTTCGACATCGATCCGGAGTTCAACAACACCGAGGAATGGTGGCTGTCGATCCCCGAGGACGTGCGCCCCCGCAAGGACCAGCCGTTCTACCACCTGCTGGCGGAAAATTCGGAATCCGAATATGTCGCCTATGTCTCGGAGCAGAACCTGCTGCCAGACGATTCCGGCGAACCGATCCGCCACTCGCAGGTCGCCGAGATCTTCATCAAGGACAAGTCCGGCAGCTACCGGCCGCGCAATCCGTCGCTGAATTGATCGCCCGTAGCCCGGATGCCAATCCGGGGCCGGCCCATCGACATGACTGCTTTCCCCGGATTGCGTCGCCGCGCCGCTGAAGCGGCGCGCCGACTTCATCCGGGCTACCTGTGTCTCAACACCCCTTGCAGATGCCCTTGATCATGCGGTCGAGTTCTCGGTCCTGCGCGTCGATCTTGCCGGGATCGTTGCTGCCGGTCTCGGGAACGTCGCCGGCGCGAGGCTGGCGGTGGCCGACCGGCGCGTCAAGTCCTGGTCGCGGCTGAACGCCCTGCTGGGCCCGCTTTACAGACGCCGGCGGCGCGTTGCGGGTCGAGTCCTGGGCGTGCGCCAGCGATCCGCAGAACAGCATCAGACAAACGAGCGTTACGATCCGTTTCTTCATGGGGCCTCTCCGACCGGTCAGGCGCCAACGCTCAGGCTTTGGGCGGATAGAGGTGAACGTCGCCGCAGTAATCCGTGACACGATAGACCGATTCCGCCGTCGCTTCATGTGCGGCGTCGGACGTAGCCGACAAATATTCGGGACCGACCGGCGCCTTGCCGAAGCCGCCGGGAATATCGAGCACATAATCGGGCTGGCAAAGTCCGGAAACATTTCCGCGCAACGCGCGCATCAAGGCCTGGCCCTGCGCGATCGTGGTGCGCAGATGCGCGGTGCCCGGCGCCAGATCACCGTGGTGCAGGTAGTACGGCTTGATGCGGCATTCGACGAACGCCCGCATCAACGCTTCCAGCGTCGCCGCGCTGTCGTTGACGCCGCGCAGCAGCACCGACTGGCTGACCAGGGGAATGCCGGCATCGACCATCCTGGCGCAGGCCGCCCGCGCGGCTTGTGTCAGCTCGCGCGGATGATTGGCGTGCAGCGCGACCCAGGTCGCCGCGCCCGGCACTCTCAGCGCCGCTACCATCTCGGGCGTGACGCGGGCAGGATCGGCGACCGGCACGCGGGTGTGCAGGCGGATGATCTTCACATGATCGATGGCGGCGAGATCGGCCATGATTTCCGCCATCCGCCGCGGCGACAGCATCAGGGGATCGCCGCCGGTGAGGATCACTTCCCAGATCTCGTCATGCGCGCGGATGTAGTCCAGCGCGCCGGCATAGGCGTCGCCTGACAGCGCGGTCTCCTTGCCGGGCCCGACCATCTCGCGGCGGAAGCAGAACCGGCAATATACCGCGCAGACATGCACCAGCTTGAACAGCACGCGGTCGGGATAGCGATGCACGATGCCGTCGACCGGCGAATGCGTGTGGTCGCCGATCGGATCGGCATTCTCGTTCGGCTGCGCTACCAGCTCGTCGACCGAGGGAATGTATTGGCGCGCGATCGGGTCAAAGGGATCGCTGGTATCGATCAGCGCCGCCACCGCCGGCGTCACCGCCACGGCGTAACGCGCGGCGACCTTCTCCAGTCCGGCCTGGGCGTCGGCCGGCGCGAGGCCGTGCGCGATCAGTTCGGCTGGCTGCCGCAACGTCGTTGTGACCTTCATGGCGCGCCTGCCGGCGGCGTCCACACCACCTGGTCGATCCGTGTCGCGCCCGCAGCCAGCATCACCAGCCGGTCGAAGCCGAGCGCGACGCCGGCGGCGTCGGGCATCGCGGCCACCGCCTCCAGGAAATCTTCGTCGAGCGGATAGCGCTCGCCGTAGCGGCGCTGCTTCTCGTCCATGTCCGCCGTGAAGCGACGGCGCTGCTCGTTGGCATCCGTCAACTCGCCAAAGCCGTTGGCGAGCTCGACACCGCAGGCATAGACCTCGAAGCGTTCGGCGACATCGGAATCATGTTGCGTGGTCCGCGCCAGCGCGGCCTCCGGCGCCGGATATTCGTACAGCACCGTCAATCGCCCCTGCCCTAGTCTCGGCTCGACGTGTTCGACCAGCACCTTGCTGAAAATGTCCGACCAGGTGTCATCTTCGGCGATCCGCACCTTGCCGGATGCCGCAGCGGCCAATGCGGCACGATCGCCCTGGTGGCCGGAAACGGTCGCGAGCAGATCGATGCCGGCGTATTTCTCGAACGCGCCCGCCACGGTCAGCATCTCCGGGTCGGCGAACGGATCGGCGGCGCGTCCGCGAAACGAGAACTGTTTCGTGCCGGTCGCCTTGGCGGCATGGGCGATGACGGCGACGCAGTCGGTGATGACCGCCTCATAGCCGGCATTGGCGCGGTACCATTCCAGCATGGTGAATTCCGGCAGATGCAGGTCGCCGCGCTCGCGGTCGCGGAACACGCGGGCGAACTCGAAGATCTGCTCCTCGCCCGCCGCCAGCAGCTTCTTGCAGGCGAATTCCGGTGAGGTCCGCAAATAGCGCGTCAGATGCGCGCCGTCGCGATCGATCAGCTCGGTCTTTGCCGCGTGCAGATGGGTCTCGTTGCCCGGCGAGACCTGCAAGACGCCGGTCTCGACCTCGATAAAGCCCTGCTTCCCGAACCATTCCCGGGTCGCCCGGGTGACGTTGCCGCGCGCCAGCAGGAAGCCGCGGCGGTCCTGGTGCCGCGCGGGGCTCCACCACGGCGATGGTCGGTCGTGCCCGGCCATCAGAGTACCGCCCCGGAAGGCCGCAAAACGCTGGCATCGACGGGCAAAATCAGTATGTTGCGCGCAGACAACGCTTCGCTGGCCACAGGACACCCTCGTCCGGATCGGTCCCGGGCCTGAATTTTAGGAAACACACCTGTGAAAGTCATCGCCAGTTCTATTCGCAAGGGCAACGTGATCGAGCAAGACGGCAAGCTCTACGTGGTTCTGACCGCCGAGAACATCCATCCCGGCAAGGGAACTCCGGTCAGCCAGATCGAAATGCGCCGAATCAGCGACGGCGTGAAGATCTCGGAGCGTTACAAGACCACGGACGCGGTGGAAAAGGCGACCATCGAAGACCAGAACTTCAATTACCTCTACAAGGACGCCGACGGCTTCCACTTCATGAACAACGACAATTACGACCAGGTGTCCGTGCAGAAGGACGTGATCGGCGATGCCGAGGCCTATCTGACCGAGAACATGACCGTGAAGCTCTCGCTGCACGGCCTGGTCCCGGTCTCCATCACCATGCCGCAGCGCGCCACGGTCGAAGTCGTCGACACCGAGCCGGTCACCAAGGGCCAGACGGCGTCGTCGTCCTACAAGCCGGCGATGCTGGCCAACGGCATCCGCACCCTGGTGCCGCCGCACATCGGCACCGGCACCCGCATTGTCGTCATGACCGAAGACAACTCCTACGTTGAACGCGCCAAGGACTGAGCTGCCAAAAGTACAACTGTCGTCGCCCGGCTTGGTCGGGCGACGACAACTGAGAGGTAGGCGGCGACCTCGACCATCCGCGACGCCGTACGCCCTCGCGCTGCCCATTTCGCGGCGCTACTCTGGGACATGACCCAGAACGATTCCCAACACCGCCTCTCCCGCCGCGCGATGCTGCAGTCAAGCCTCAGTGCCGCCGCCGCTCTGGCATTGCCCGGAGCTGCCTTTGCCGCTCCAGTAGGCTTCGACGCCTGGCGCGACGGCTTCCGGTCCCGCGCGCTGGCCAAGGGCGTCTCGGACGCCACCTATTCCCGCGTGATGGGCCGCATCGAGCCGGACATGTCGGTGTTCAAATCGATGCAGAAGCAGCCCGAATTCCACGAGCAGCTCTGGCAATACGTCAACCGCCGCGCTTCCGACTGGCGCATCACCGCCGGCAAGGAAGCGCTGCGCAAGCACGAGGCGTTGTTCGGCCGGATCGAACAGGACTTCGGCGTCGAGCGCGGCACGCTGCTGGCGCTGTGGGGCGTGGAATCCGCCTATGGCGATCCGATCGTGCAGCAGAACCATATGCGCCCGGTGTTTCCGTCGCTGGCCGCACTGGCGTGGAACGAACCGCGCCGGCGCAGCTATTGGGAAACCGAACTCATCAACGCGCTGAAGATCGTCGACAAGGGCTGGGGCACGCCGGAGGAGATGCGCGGCTCCTGGGCCGGCGCGATGGGCCATACGCAATGGATGCCGGAAGTCTGGCTCAATGTCGGCATCGACTATGACCGCGACGGCCGTGTCTCGCCGTTCGGCAGGCCGGATGATGCGCTGGGCTCGTCCGCGCGCTTTCTGGTCAACCGCGGCAAATATCCGCGCGGCGAACATTGGGGCTACGAGGTCCGCGCCGAGGGCGCGGCATCGTCGGAGAGCAGCCGCAGCTTCGCGTCGTGGTCGGCAGCCGGCGTCACCCGCGCCGATGGCAAGCCGTTCCCGCAGCCGAGCGCCACCGCCAAGCTATGGATTCCGGTGGCCGGCGGCCCTAGCTTCCTGCTCGGCCAGGGTTTCTACGCCGTGCGCAGCTACAATCCGTCGATGAACTACGCGTTGGCGATCTGCCATCTCGGCGACCGCATTCTCGGCGCGCCGCCGTTCCTGCAGCCGTTCCCGGGCTCCGAGCGCATCCTGACGTTGGCCGAAGTGCAGGAAGTACAGACCCGCCTGACCCGCGCCGGTTTTGATACCGGTGGCACCGACGGCCGCGTCGGCAATGATACCATGAAGGCCGTGCGCGACTATCAGACGAAGATGGGCCTGCTGCCGGCGGATGGTTATGGCGGGCTCAAGGTGCTGGCAAGGTTAAGGCAGGGCGGCTAGCTGGCGTCACGCGGCCCTCTCGGCCGTCATTACGAGGAGCCCTTGCGACGAAGCAATCCAGTTCTTGCCGAGCTTGTGGCTTCTGGATTGCCGCGTCGGTTCGCTAAGGCGAAAGCCGATTGGCTTTCCCCTGACCTCGCAATGACGGAGAGAGGTGTGTGCTTCTTACCTGATCCTCGCCGGCCCGTCGTCCGGCACCGCGATGTCGATCACCCGCAACTGCACGCGCTCATTGCCCTGCCAGCGGTCCACGGCCAGCGAGCCCGCGACATGCAGTAGCTGGCCGCGATGCGCGAGCAGTGCGTTACCGAGCTTCTGGCCGACCGAGCGAAAGGCGATGCCGTTGACGATGGTGCCGTCACTCGACTTGAAGCGCAGCCGCAGATGCGCCTGACCGACCTCATCGGCATAGACCAGTTGATGCGACGGCAGCGCGACCACCGGCTCCGGATTGCCGGCGCCAAACGGCCCTGCCCGGTTCATGGTCGCGACCAGCTCCGGCGTGACGCCGCGCGCGGTGACGGCGCCGTCGATGAACAGCTCCTTCTCGTTGCGCGATTTCGCTACGTCTGGGGCCAGCGCGCTTTCGATATAGGCGCGGAATTCGGCGAGCCGTTCCTTGCGCAGCGTGATGCCGGCTGCCATCGCATGGCCACCGCCTTTTATAAGCAAGCCGTCCGTCACCGCCTGCCGCACGGCCTTACCGAGATCGACACCGCTAATCGAGCGGCCCGAGCCGGTGCCGATTCCGCCCGGCTCCAGCGCGATCGCAAAGGCCGGCCGCGAAAACTTCTCCTTCAGCCGCGAGGCGACGAGCCCGACCACGCCGGGATGCCAGCCTTCAGCGGCGGTGACGACCACCGAGCCCTTGTCCTCGAGGCCAAGCGAGGCCATCGCCTCGGCTTCCGCCTGCGCCTCGGCCATCTGTTCGATGACGCGGCGCTCGACATTGAGCCGGTCGAGTTCGGCGGCAATCCTTGCCGCTTCCGAGATGTCACCCTCCAGCAGCAGCCGCACGCCGAGGTCGGCGCGGCCGATACGGCCGCCGGCATTGATGCGCGGCCCCAGCATGAAGCCGAGATGCCACGCCTCCGGCGGGCCGTTGAGCCGTGCCACATCCATCAAGGCGGTGTGGCCGACATGGTCGCGGCGGCGCAGCGCGATCAGGCCCTTGGCGACGAAGGCGCGGTTGAGCCCGGTCAGCAGCGCGACGTCGGCGACGGTGCCGAGCGCCACATGATGCAGCATGTCGAGCAGGTTCGGCTCCGGCCGGGTCGCGGTCCAGAAGCCGCGCTGGCGCAGCTCGCGGTTGACAGCCACCAGCGTGATGAAGACGAGGCCGACCGCGGCAAGATGGCCAAGGCCGGAGATGTCGTCGAGCCGGTTGGGATTCACCAGCGCCTCGACGTCTGGCAATTCGTCGCCGGCCTGATGGTGATCGATGACGACGACCGACATGCCGACCTTCTTCGCTTCCGCCAGCGGCTCCAGGCTGGTGGTGCCGCAATCGACGGTCACCAGCAGCGTCGCGCCGTTGTCCGCCAGCATGCGGATGGCGTCGGTGTTGGGGCCGTAGCCTTCAAAGATGCGGTCGGGAATGTGGATCTGCGGATCGAGGCCGCAATGCCGCAGATGCCAGGCCAGCAGTGCCGACGAGGTCGCGCCGTCGACGTCGTAATCGCCGAAGATCGCGACCTTCTCGCCGTTCACCGCGACATCCGCGATGCGCTTGGCGGCGGCTTCCATCTGCGTCACGGTAAAGGGATCGGGCATCAGCTTGCGGATGGTCGGGTCGAGAAAATCCTCGACGGCGTCGAGCTCGACGCCGCGCCCGGCGAGCAGCCGCGCGAGCATTTCCGGCAGTTGAAACCGCTGCACCATCGCCAGCGCCCGCGCCGCGCCGCGCTGGTCGACCCGGTCGCGCCAGGTCTTGCCGGTCGCCGACAGCGTCACGCCGAGAAAGGCGGGCCTGGATTCAACGGGAATGATGGTGGGTGACATGATGCCCGGACATAAGCACGAAGCGCGGGCGAGGCAAACCGGCCGCCGCCGGTTGCCACCAGCTCAGTCTCGTCGCCACCAGCTCCGCTCCCGTCATCCTGAGGAGCTCGCCGAAGGACGAGCCGCGAACGATGCGGCCACAGGCGTTTGCGGCGCATGCTTCGAAGCCGTCGCGTGTATTGCAGCCAGGTCGCTATTGGCCGAAGTGCCGGAGAACGTTGGCTGCCACGAAAAGCGCGACCGCCAGAAAAACGAGCTGCTTCTTGCTCGGCATCTCAGCACCCCATCCGTGTCGCCAGGTCGCCGAAATCATCCGCCACCACGTCCCATTCGCCGTCGGCCTTGAAGTCGCGGCTCTGGTGCGGGCCGTATTCGGTGATGCGCGGCACGAAGGCGGTCTTGAGGCCGAGTTTTTGCGCAGCGTCGAGGTCGTTGTTGTGGGCGGCGACCATCATCACCTGCCCGGGCTCCAGATTGAGCAGCCGCGCGGCGCCGAGATAGGTCTGCGGGTCCGGCTTGTAGTGCTCGAACAATTCCGCGGACATGATCAGGTCCCACGGCAGCCCGGCGAATTTGGCCATGTTGGTGAGCAGCGCGACATTGCCGTTCGACAGCGGGCTGATGATGTATTTGGTCTTCAGCCGGGTCAGGCCGCCGACCGAGTCGGGCCAGGGATGCAGCCGGTGCCAGCCCAGCGTGAAATGGTGCAAATCGTCCGCGGTGAGGCCGCTGATGCGGAATTTCTGCACCAGGTTCTCCAGCGACTTGCGATGCAGCGTGTCGAGCTTCTTGAAACCGAGTTCGGGATGATGCCGCACCACGTCCATGGCCGGCATGTAGGCCTGCCGCCAGGCATCGACCAGTTGCGTCCAGTCCGCACTGACGCCATTGGCACCGCCCCATTGGCCCAGATCGGCAATCAGGCTGGAGCGCCAGTCCACCACCGTGCCGAACACATCGAACACCAGCGCCTTGACGTCGTGCAACTCGCTCATGCGTTTCGCTCCCGAAGTTTCTTGTTTTATCATTCACCTCTCCCCGTCATTGCGAGGAGCCCTTGCGACGAAGCAATCCAGTCTTTGCTTGTGGTTTGCTGGATTGCCGCGTCGCTTCGCTCCTCGCAATGACGGCTGAGGGTATTCGCTAGTCTAAAACACTTTCCGGTATTGAATGAAGCCGGAATTGTCGGCGATCCGGTCGTACAATAGCCGCGCCGTCGCATTGTCGTTCTGCGTCAGCCAGTGCACGCGGCTGCAGCCATCGGCACGGGCACGGTCGTACACCGCCTCGATCAGCGCGCGCCCGAGCCCTAGCCCGCGCGCGCTGTCGTCGACATAGAGGTCCTGCAAATAGCAGTAATCACCCGGCGTCCAGGACGAGCGGTGGTACAGAAACTGGACGATGCCGGTAAGCTTGCCGTCGACATAGGCGCCGAGCAGGAACATCGCTTCCTTCGGGTCGTGGAAGCGCGCCCAGGCCGTGTCGGTCGCGAGCTGCGGCAGCGTCGCTTTGTAGAAAGTCAGGTAGCCCTGCCACAGCGGCTCCCAGTCGGCTCGCTCATCGGCGCCGACCGGACGGATTACGACGTTTGCGGTCATGCTACCAAACTCAATCGAGGTGGAATTTTTCGAACTGGCGGTGCTCGGCCTTGATGATGCGGACGGTGCCGGTCACCGAGCGCATCACGATGGTCTCGGTTTCGATCACATGCTTGCGGAACTTGACGCCCGACAGCAGCGAGCCGTCGGTGACGCCGGTGGCCGCGAACAGGCAGTCGCCGCGCGCCATGTCCTCGATGCCGTAGATCATCTTCGGATCGGTGATGCCCATCTTCAGCGCGCGTTCGCGCTTCTCGTCGGTGTCGAGGATCAGTCGGGTCTGCATCTGGCCGCCGATGCAGCGCAGCGCTGCCGCAGCCAGCACGCCTTCCGGGGCGCCGCCGGTGCCGATGTAGAGATCGATGCCGGACTTCTCGGGGTTGGCGCAGTGGATCACGCCGGCGACGTCGCCGTCGTCGATCAGGCGCACCGCAGCACCCGTGGAGCGGATCGCGGCGATCATGTCGACATGGCGCGGACGGTCGAGCACCAGCACGGTGATGCCCGTCATCGGCACGCCCTTGGCCTTGGCGAGACGGCGGACGTTCTCTTCCGGCGAGGCGTCGAGCTCGATGACGTTCTTGTCGTAGCCCGGGCCGATCGCGATCTTCTTCATGTAGACGTCAGGCGCATGCAGCAGCGTGCCGCCGTCGGCCATCGCCATGGTGGCGATCGAGCCCGGCATGTCCTTGGCGCACAGCGTGGTGCCTTCCAGCGGATCGACGGCGATGTCGACCTTCGGGCCGGCATTGATGCCGACCTTCTCGCCGATGAACAGCATAGGGGCTTCGTCGCGTTCGCCCTCGCCGATCACGATGGTGCCTTCGATCGGCATCTTGTTGAGCTCGCGGCGCATCGCATCGACGGCGGCCTGGTCGGCCGCTTTTTCCTGGCCGAGGCCGCGCAGGCGCGCCGCCGACACCGCGGCGCGCTCGGTCACGCGAACGATCTCCAGCGTCAGGATGCGTTCCAGCAGTTGCTGCGGCGGCACGGTAATATGGGTCGACATCGTAGTCTCCTTCAAACGTCACAACGGGTCAGTGGACCCGTAAATGTCTCAAACGAATCGTCAGTTTTTCTCGATGCGGATCACCTGCGGCTTGCCGCTGATGACCTTGTCGCTCTGCACGGCGGCCAGCGCGCGGCGCATCGCATCTTCGGAGGTGGCATAGGTGATCAGGATCACCGGAACCGGCTGGGATTTCTTCTTGCCATCGATCGGCTCGATCATGCCGTCGGGATGACGCTGCACGATCGATTCCAGTGAGATCTTCTGCTCCGCAAGCCGCGTCGCAATCCTTGCTGCGGTGCCGGCCAGGTCGCGCGCCATCAGCCGGATGTAATAGCCGCCAAGATGGCGCTCCATCGGCGCCTTGGTGGTCGCGTCGAGCTTCGCCACCGGCCGGCCGAACGGCAGCGCGCGCACGCCGCGGGCGACATCGGCGATGTCGGCCAGCACCGCGGAGGCGGTCGCAGCACCTCCGGCGCCGGGCCCCACCAGCGTGATCGGCGAGATGCCGGCGCCGTCGATCGTCACCGCATTGGTCACGCCCATCACCTGCGCAATCGAGGATTTCAGCGGCACCATGGTCGGATGCACGCGCTGTTCGATGCCGGTCGCGGTACGCACCGCGACGCCGAGCAGCTTGACCCGGTAGCCGAGTTCGGCGGCAGCGCGCAGATCGGCGGCTGCAATCGAGGTGATGCCCTCCACATAGACCGCGCTCTGCGCGACCTTGGTGCCGAACGCGAGGCTGGCCAGGATCGCCAGCTTCTGCGCGGTGTCGTGGCCGTCGACGTCGAACGACGGATCCGCTTCGGCATAGCCGAGCCGTTGCGCGTCCTTCAGACATTCTTCAAACGACAGGCCCTCCTGCTCCATCCGGCTCAGAATGTAATTGCAGGTGCCGTTGAGGATTCCATAGACGCGATTGATGCCGGTGCCGGCCAGGCCCTCGCGAAGGGTTTTCACGACCGGAATGGCGCCGGCCACGGCGGCCTCGTAATTCAGCGCGCCGCCGTGTTTTTCGGCCAGCGCCGCCAGTTTCAAGCCGTGCTTGGCGATCAGCGCCTTGTTGGCGGTGACCACCGACTTCCCGGACGACAGGGCGGCCTCGATCGCCGACAGCGCGGGATCGCCAACGCCGCCCATCAGTTCGACGAAGCAATCGACTTCCGGGTCGGTGGCGACCGCCATCGGATCCCTGGCCCAGCGAATGCCGGAGAGATCGACATTGCGCTTCTTGGCCTTGGACCGCGCCGTGACCGACACGACCTTGACGCCGCGGCCGGAGCGCGCGGCCAGGACCTTGCTCTGCTGTTCGATGAGGCGGACCACCTCGGCGCCAACGGTGCCGAGGCCGGCGATACCCACGCGGAGGGGTGCGACCATGTAACTGAAAACCTATTCGGAAAGAGCCTAGCGCCGGGTGGCGAGAGGAACCACGTTGTGCAACGTTTCGAGCCCGCTTTCAAGGAAGCGCCGAACGCCGCGCGCGGCTTGGCGGATGCGCTGCTCGTTTTCAACCAGAGCGATGCGGACGTAGCCCTCGCCATGCTCGCCGAAGGCAACGCCGGGCGACACCACCACGCCGGATTTCTCCACCATCAGGGTGGCGAACTGCATGCTGCCCAGTTCCGCGAATTTCGGCGGCAGCGGCGCCCAGGCGAACATCGAGGCGGACGGCGCCGGAACGTCCCAGCCGGCCTTGCCGAACGTCTCCACCATGACGTCGCGGCGCCGCTTGTAGGTCTCGCGCATCTCGCGGATGCAGTCATCCGGCCCGTTCAGCGCCGCGGTGGCCGCGACCTGCACCGGGGTGAAGGCGCCGTAATCGAGATAGGATTTGACCCGTGCGAGCGCTGCGATGATGCGCTCGTTGCCGACCGCAAAGCCCATCCGCCAGCCGGCCATCGAGAACGTCTTGGACATCGAGGTGAACTCGACGGTGACGTCGATTGCGCCGGGCACCTGCAGCACCGAGGGCGGCGGGTTGTTGTCGTCGAAATAGACCTCGGCATAAGCGAGGTCCGACAGGATGTAGATCTCGTGCTTCTTAGCGAACGCCACCAGGTCCTTGTAAAAATCCAGGCTGGCGACCTGCGCCGTTGGGTTGGACGGGTAGCACACGATCAACGCGATCGGCTTCGGGATCGAGTGGATGATGGCGCGTTCGACCGCGGCGAAGAATTCCGGGCCGGGCTCCGACGGCACCGAGCGGATCACGCCGCCGGCCATCAGGAAGCCGAAGGCATGGATCGGGTAGCTCGGATTGGGGCACAGCACGACATCGCCCGGCGCGGTGATGGCCTGCGCGACGTTGGCGAAGCCTTCCTTGGAGCCGAGCGTGGCGACGATCTGGGTGTCGGGGTTGAGCTTCACGCCGAAGCGGCGGTCGTAATAGGCGGCCTGGGCCTTGCGCAGCCCGGTGATACCGCGCGAAGCCGAATAACGGTCGGTGCGCGGCTTGCCGAGGGTTTCCTTGAGTTTCTCGATGACGTGCGGCGGCGTCGGCAGGTCCGGATTGCCCATGCCCATGTCGATGATGTCGGCACCGGCATTGCGCGCGGCCGCCTTGGCCCGGTTGATCTGCTCGAACACGTAAGGCGGCAGGCGGCGAATGCGGTAGAATTCTTCCATAACAAGGGCTCCCGAACCGCTCGGTGCGGTTGAATCGCTTCTTTTTACCACGGAACCCCAGTGACACCAGCCATGTCGGGGCGGTTTTGCTTACTTCCGGCCGGGAGCGGCCGGGGTTGCGACGGCCTGGCGGTCGCGGGCGGCGATCAGCTCGGCCTGGATCTTGGCCTGTTCGGCCGGCGCCATGGCGGTGCCTTCGCGCGAGGTGGGGAGATCGTGCACGGGGAGATATTCGCCGGGCTGGGCCGGCCGCGCCGGCGCGCCGGCGGGCGTGCCGACCATCGGCAGGTCGGCGATGGTCGAGGCGCAGCCGCCAAGCGTCAGCGCCAGCAGCAGCAACGCCGTCGGCATCCCTGCCCGGCCGCTGTGACCTGCCGGTCCGAATGTCCTAATCCGCTTCACGCCTTGCTCACCTATCCAACCCATTACGCGTTCGTCGCAATGCAGCATAAACCAAAATGGATCGAAACGATTAACGCCCCGCGAACGAGGCAGGCTTGGACCTGCAATATGACAAAACAAAGGGGAGCCGGCGAGCGGGCGCCTTGTCGCAGTGCAACACATCGAATCCTGCGACATCGCGCGAACTGTGCCATCATCCTGCTGCGTGCTGATCTGTCGTCACCGGACATGAAATGAAGTTTGTTGCCCCATGAGTGAAGTCGCAGTCGAAACCAAGGCCCCGAACACCTTCGATCCCGAGGCTTTCGCGTTGAACATCGCCAAGGCGATGGAGAGCAGCGGTCAGGCCCTCGCCGCCTACCTCAAGCCGCGCGAAAACGGCGAGGCGCGCGACAAGCCGCCGAACGAGGTCAACGAGATCATCAAGACCTTCAGCACGGTCGCAAATTACTGGTTGTCCGACGACAAGCGCAGCGCCGAACTGCAGATCAAGCTCGGGCGTGCCTATCTCGATTTGTGGGGTTCGGCGATGCACCGCATGGCCGGCGAAGAGGCCAGGCCGGCGATCGAGCCGCCGCCGCGCGACAAGCGGTTTGCCGACCCGGAGTGGAAATCGAACCAGTTTTTCGACTTCATCATGCAGGCCTACCTGCTGACCACCAAATGGGCGCAGGAACTCGTTGATAACGCCGAGGGGCTGGACGAGCATACCCGCAAAAAGGCCGAATTCTACGTCCAGCAGATCGCCAATGCGCTGGCGCCCTCCAATTTCGTCATGACCAACCCGGAAGTGCTGCGCGAGACGGTGGCGTCCAACGGCAGCAATCTGGTGCGCGGCATGGGCATGCTGGTCGAAGACATCGAAGCCGGCCACGGGTCGCTGCGCATCCGGCAATCCGACCCGGCCAATCTCGAGGTCGGTGTCAACATGGCGACCACCGCGGGCAAGGTGATCTTCCAGAACGAAATCATGCAGCTGATCCAGTATCAGCCGGCCACGGAGAACGTGCTAAGCACGCCGCTTTTGATCGTGCCGCCATGGATCAACAAGTTTTACATCCTCGATTTGAAGCCGGAAAAATCCTTCGTTAAATGGTGTGTCGATCAGGGCATCACGGTGTTTCTGATTTCCTGGGTCAACCCCGACAAGCGGCTCGGCAACAAGACCTTCGAGGACTACATGAAGGAAGGCCCGCTCGCGGCGATGGACGTCATCGAGCAGGTCACCGGTGAAATGACCGTGCACACTGTCGGCTATTGCGTCGGCGGCACCCTGCTTGCCACGACCCTGGCCTGGCTCGCCGAGAAGCGCCGCGTCCGCGTGGCGTCCGCCACCTTCCTGGCCACACAGGTCGATTTCAGCCATGCCGGCGACCTCTTGGTGTTCGTCGATGAGCAGCAGATCTCGGCGCTGGAAAAGGACATGCAGGCCACCGGCGTGCTGGAAGGCAGCAAGATGGCCATGGCCTTCAACATGCTGCGCTCCAACGACCTGATCTGGGCCTATGTCGTCAGCAATTATCTCAAGGGCAAGCAGCCCTCGGCGTTCGACCTGCTGCACTGGAATTCCGACGCCACCCGGATGCCGGCCGCCAACCACTCGTTCTACCTGCGGAACTGCTACCTTGAGAACAAGCTGTCGTCGGGCAAGATGGTAATCGACAACACGCGGCTGGATCTCTCCAGGGTCAAAGTGCCAGTCTATAATCTGGCGACCCGCGAGGATCACATCGCGCCGGCAGAGTCCGTGCTGTACGGCTCGCAATTCTTCGGCGGCCCGGTCAAATACGTGCTGTCCGGCTCCGGCCACATCGCCGGCGTAATCAACCCGCCGGCCGCCGGCAAGTATCAATACTGGACCAACGACGCCAGTCACGCTGAAACGGTCGCCGACTGGATGAAGACCGCGCAGGAACACGCCGGCTCATGGTGGCCGAACTGGCGGGAATGGCTGTCCGGCATCGACGGCGAACAGGTTCCGGCACGCAGCGTCGGCACCGAAGCGCTGCCGCCGCTGGAGGATGCGCCGGGCAGCTACGTGCGGGTGCGGGCGTAGGCCTCCCCCGCTGTCGTTCCGGGGCGCGAGCGCATCGGCGCGAGCGAACCTCAGCCGCTCCATTTGGAGCGGTGGGGAACCTCGACATGGTCAGCGCAAATCAGCCCGGGGTTCCCTTGTCTCCATCGGCCGGCTTCGCCGTCCGATGCATCCCGGAACGACAACAGGGAACGCCGCATTGGCGGCGTCGCATCAATTGTCTATGGTTGCCGCATCGCGCCGGCATTTTCCGCCCAAGCGATTCCTGATCGCCCTCTCCGCGCTCGCGGACCTACCCTCTGAAAGGAACCGCGGATGACGCGCGAATTGTTCTGGCTGACGCTGACCGTGATCCTCACCGGCCTGCTCTGGGTGCCCTATGTGCTGAACCGCATCATGGTGCGCGGCGTGTCGGGCGCCATGGCCAATCCGTCGCGCACCGACAAGCCGCAGGCGGAATGGGCGAACCGGTTGATGTTCGCGCATGACAACGCGATCGAGAACCTGATCGTGTTCGCGCCGCTCGTGCTGATCCTCAACGCCGCCGACGTCTCGACGCCCACCACGGTGCTGGCCTGCGCGGTGTTCTTCTGGTCCCGGCTGGTGCACCTGATCGTCTATACCGCGGGCCTGCCGGTGCTGCGCACCCTCGCCTTCGTGGTCGGTTTCGCCGCCCAGGCCGTCCTCGCCGTCGCCATCCTGCGGCTGGCCTAGGCCTGTAACTCTCCCCGCCCGGCGCGGGGAGAGCTCGAACCCCGAGCGCCCATGCCCGAATTCGCCCATCTGGAAACCGTCGTCCAGGAAATTGCCGAGGAGATGGCCGCGCGGACCGACCGCGGCGAGGTCGCCAGCTATATTCCGGAGCTTGGCAACGTCGACCCCAAACACTTCGCCCTGGTCGTCACCGATGCCGAGGGCAACATGGCGGCCGGCGGCGACGCCGACGTGCCGTTCTCGATCCAGAGCATCTCGAAAGTGTTCACGCTGACGCTGGCGCTCGGCATGGTCGGCGACCGCCTGTGGCGCCACGTCGGCCGCGAGCCGTCCGGCAACGCGTTCAACTCCATCGTCCAGCTCGAGCGCGAGCGCGGCGTGCCGCGCAATCCCTTCATCAATGCCGGCGCCATCGCCGTGACCGACGTGATCCTGTCCGGCCACCAGCCGCGCGAGGCGATCGGCGAGATCCTTCGCTTCATGCAGTTTCTGGCCGGCGATCCCTCCATCATGATCGACGAAAAGGTGGCGGCGTCCGAAAAACGCACCGGCTTTCGCAACACCGCGCTGGCGAATTACATGAAGTCGTTCGGCGTGATCGAAAACCCGGTCGATTTCACGCTCGGCGTCTACTTCCACCACTGCGCGATCTCGATGAGCTGCCGGCAATTGGCGACCGCGGGACGCTTCCTGGCTTATTCCGGGCGCAATCCCTCGACCGGGCTTTCGGTCGTATCCGCGGAGCGAGCGCGGCGCATCAATGCGCTGATGCTCACCTGCGGCCATTACGACGGCTCCGGCGAATTCGCCTACCGGGTCGGCCTGCCCGGCAAGAGCGGCGTCGGCGGCGGCATCCTGGCCATTGCGCCGGGCAAGGCTTCCATTGCGGTATGGGCGCCCGGTCTCGACAAGGCCGGCAATTCGCATCTTGGCCGTATCGCGCTGGAAGCGCTGACCAAGCGGATGGGCTGGTCGATCTTCGGCGTCTAGCACCGCCCAACAAAAAGGGCCGAAACCTGAAAGTTTCGACCCTGACTTGCCTGCGATGGCGACGGTGACGTGGGAGACGATCCGGTGACGGGCATCAGTGGTCGCGGGTCCGCTTGGCATCCTGCTGGATCGCCGCGTCGTGGTACCAGCCTTCGCCGCAGACGGTTGGCGTCACGTGCGGGGCGATCCGTTCGAGATGGCTCCGTGCGTCGTTGCGAAGCCCATGGGCTGCAGCGCGGCCACCGATCGGGAACTGATAGATTTTCGCGCTCTGGTGCGGGGTATTGGTCGGCATCTTTCATCTCTCCTTTCGCATCTGGTTTGCGATTGCTCTGCGCATCAACGCGACAGGCCCCGTTTTAGCAGATGGCGCACTTCATATGTGCGATCTGCCTCGTTAAAAGCAGCAATTGCCGACATTATGCGCAGATCGTCGGGATGCGGGTTCGAGCGGCAGCCTACAATCGCGGATCTTTGCCATTGCACGTAAAGAATGAGCGGTTGGACGGCAGAAAGGTTCCGAAAGAATCCACGCCATCCCCGCAACTGCGCAAAATTTGCACAACGCCACATTGGCAAGCACCCCCGTGCGGATTGTCGCAGGGCATTTTCGTGCACGACTCGGCCAGCATCGCGGCCCCGCCCGTCCGCCAACCAACCACCCTCACGACTTTTCAGGGGCTGGTCAGGCGGACTTTGGCGCTTGGCATATAAAATGCTTTAAAGAAGCGCGGCCGCCGGCGCCGGGTATGTTTGACGCCGGCAGGCCCAGGGAATTCCTCACCCCTCGTAACGTCAACTCATGAGAGATCCGCATGACCAAGTACAAGCTCGAGTATATTTGGCTCGATGGCTACACGCCGGTTCCGAACCTGCGTGGCAAGACCCAGATCAAGGAATTCGATGAATTTCCGACCCTCGAGCAGCTGCCGCTGTGGGGCTTCGACGGCTCCTCCACGATGCAGGCCGAAGGCAGCAATTCCGATTGCGTGCTGAAGCCGGTCCGCGTGTTCCCGGACGGCGCGCGCGAGAACGGCGTGCTGGTGATGTGCGAAGTCATGATGCCCGACGGCAAGACCGCGCACCCGACCAACACCCGCGCCACCATCCTCGACGATGACGGCGCATGGTTCGGCTTCGAGCAGGAATACTTCTTCTACGAGGACGGCCGTCCGCTCGGCTTCCCCGAGGCCGGCTATCCCGCGCCGCAGGGCCCCTATTACACCGGCGTCGGCTACAAGAACGTCGGCTCGATTGCTCGCGAGATCGTCGAAGAACATCTCGACCTCTGCCTCGCCGCCGGCATCAACCACGAAGGCATCAACGCCGAAGTGGCCAAGGGCCAATGGGAATTCCAGATCTTCGGCAAGGGCTCCAAGAAGGCCGCTGACGAAATGTGGATGGCCCGCTACCTGTTGCAGCGCCTGACCGAGAAGTACGGCATCGACATCGAGTATCACTGCAAGCCGCTCGGCGACACCGACTGGAACGGCTCCGGCATGCACGCCAACTTCTCGACCGAGTACATGCGCACCGTCGGCGGCAAGGCCTACTTCGAGGCTCTGATGGCGCAGTTCGGCAAGAACTGGGAAGCGCACATCGAGGTCTACGGTCCGGACAACCACCTGCGCCTGACCGGCAAGCACGAAACCGCGCCGTGGAACAAGTTCAGCTACGGCATCGCGGACCGCGGCGCCTCGATCCGAGTCCCGCACTCATTCGTCAACAATGAGTACAAGGGCTACCTGGAGGATCGCCGTCCGAACTCGCAGGGCGACCCCTACGCCATCGCCTCGCAGATCCTGAAGACCATCTCGGAAGTCTCGACCGAAGGCAAAGCCTCGGCCGCCGCGTAAGCGAAACTTCATCGATACGGAAACGGCCCGGACCAAAGTCCGGGCCGTTTTGCTTGTCGGTAGCCCGGATGGAGCGCAGCGCAATCCGGGAACCAGCCTTCGTGACGGATGGGCCGGCCCCGGATTGTCATCCGGGCTACGGATCACTCCAGCCCGAGCATCAGCCGCATATTCTGCACCGCGGCGCCCGACGCGCCCTTGCCGAGATTGTCGAGCCGGGCGACCAGCACCGCCTGCCCCAGCGCGTCATTGGCAAACACATAGAGCTCCAGCCTGTTGGTCTCGTTGAGCGCCTCCGGCTCGATGCGGCCGTTCTTGATCGCCACGTCATCGAGCGGCATCACCACCACGTTGGCGCTGCCCGCATAGCGTTTCGCGAGCGCATCATGCAGCATTGCGCCGCTCGGCCTGCCGGGCAGCATGTCGAGGTGCAGCGGCACCGACACCAGCATGCCCTGCCGGAAATTGCCGACCGACGGCACGAAGATCGGCCGCCGCGCGAGATGCGAATAAAGCTGCGTTTCCGGCAGATGCTTGTGCTGCAGGTTGAGGCCATAGAGCTCGAAGGCCGGCGCCGAGCCGTCCTCATAGCTCTCGATCATCGACTTGCCGCCGCCGGAATAGCCGCTGACCGCGTTGACGGTCACCGGATGGTCGGCCGGGATCAGCCCGGCATCGACGAGCGGTCGCAGCAGCGCGATCGCGCCCGTCGGATAGCAGCCGGGGTTCGACACCTTCCGCGCCTGGCGGATCTTGTCGGCCTGATCCGGCGCCAGCTCGGCGAAACCATAGACCCAGTCCGGCGCGACGCGGTAGGCGGTCGAGGCGTCGAGTACCTTCGGCCCCTTGGCGCCCATGGCGTCGATCAGCGCCACCGTCTCTTTCGCAGCATCGTCGGGCAGGCACAGGATGACGAGGTCGACCTCCTCCATCAGCGCGCGCTTGGCGGCGACATCCTTGCGCTTGTCGGGATCGATGATCTTCACCGCAACATCGTTCTGGTGCGCCAGCCGCTCGCGGATGCCGAGCCCGGTGGTGCCGGCTGCGCCATCGACGAACACGGTCGGCGTCGCGAGGCGGGTGGCGGTGGCCGGAGCCGTCGTCTTCGTATCGCTGCTCATCACGTGGTTCCTTCCAGGGTCGGCATAGCATCCAATTGTGTCACTTCATCCGCGAACAGCACCGGTCGTAGCACGCGCATCTCGCTGGCCAGCTTTTGCGAAGCCGCATCCGGCTGCACCGACAGCGCGCCCGCCACCGCGGCATAGTCGGCGTCGGATTTGTGCTGGTTCAGCTTGAAGCTGCCCTCGACCTCGTCCACCGTCAGCACGACACCGACAATCGCCTTCTTCATCGCGTCCAACCGCCCGGCCGTCATCTTGCTCGAGCTCCATGGCGGCTTCGGCAACAGCCAGTCTTCGAATTTGCCGGACAGCGCGTCAAGGTGAGAACCCAGTTCATCGTCGCGAAGCCGCCGCACCGGCCCGGTCAGGTGGACCGCCTGATACAGCCAGGTCGGTACCTGGTCCGACGAGACATACCAGTCGGCGGAGACATAGGCATCGGCGCCGTTCACCGCCATCACCCACGGCGTCGCGCCGTCGGCCAGCCGGAGCAGCGGATTCTGCCACGCCATATGGAAGGCGAGACGCGGCGTGCCGTCGGCGCTGTAATCGAGCGCGAATGGCAGCGCCGAGGCGACCGGCTTGTCGCCATCCCACGCGCACGCCGTGCCGAAGCCGCGCGCGGCTGCAAACGCCAAGGCCGCGGCGCGGTCGGGCTTGAATCGGGGTGGCGTGTACATGGCGGCCTCCTGTCGGGTGAGGAGCCGTCGGATCGGGACTGCGGGGAGTGTCGAGCGATACCGCGGACCAAATCCGGCGGCAGGGGCGACGATCTAAACGCGAACGCCGTTAGCTGCCGCGAGGATGCGGCGGCGGCGGGCGATGATGGTCAACGCGTTGATCATGGGCGCGGTCATAAGACCGCGCCCGGATTTCGTCAAGACGATCAGATCACCGGGCTCCACGGCGCCGGCACCAGACGGTAGCCGCTGCCGTCCTTCTCGACGAAGCCGTTGGCGGGGAACGGATAGTGGAAGCCCTGCACCCGCATCCGGTCGGCGACCAGCATGTCGTAAACCTTGCGCCGCGTCGCCTCCGCCTGCGCCGGATCCTGGTCGAACATCAGGTGCCAGCCGGGATTGGCCACGAACAGCGACGGGTGGTTGGTAACGTCCGACTGGATGAAGACCTTGTCGGAGCCCGACGACAGCACATAGGAGGTGTGGCCCGGCGTGTGACCGACCGATGACACGGCCAGCAGGCCGGGTGCTACGTCCTTGCCCCACTCATAGGGCGTGACCTTCTTCTTCAAACCGGCCTCGAACACCCGGCGGATATTCTTGAACTGGTCGGCCATCCGGCCGGCCGACGCCCGGCTCATCTCGCCGTCGTCCATCCAGTATTTCCACTCCGCCGCCGGCACCAGCACTTCAGCGTTGGGGAACGCCGCCGTGCCGTCGGCGGTGACCAGGCCGTTGATGTGGTCGCCATGGAAATGCGAGATCACCACCATGTCGATCGCCTTGGCATCGAAGCCCGCAGCCGCCATGTTGCTGGCGAACTGCCCGACATTGCCCTTGCTGGAGGCGAAGGCGCCGGGGCCGTTGCCGGTGTCGATCACCACCAGCTTGCCGCCGGTGTTGATGACCAGCGGCGCGAAATGGATGGTCATCTTGTCCTTCGGCATGAAGGCCTTTTCGAGCGCGGCGTTTACTTCGTCCTTCTTGGCGTTGAGCACCAGCGTGTCGGCGAGCGGAAACGTGTTGGCGCCGTCGGAGATGGCGTTCACCTGGGCGTCGCCGATCTTGTAGCGATAGAAGCTCGGCGCCTGCTTGTCGGCGAGCGGCGCGGCAGCTCTCGCAGGCGCGGTCGGGAGCAGCGGTGAAGCGGCGAGCGCAGCAGCGCCGACCAGCGCGTGACGTCGTGACAGTTCCATGATGCAGACTCCGGTGATTCAAGGGGACGCGCGTGGTGGGCGCCATCGGTGGTATCAACAACGGCGCGACCGACTTATTCCGCGGCCGGTCCGTGCCGTCAATTGCGCCAGGCTCAGCCGCGTTGCAACATCAACCCCACGCCATGCGACATGGCGTCGCCGAACAACAACAGCACGCCCGACCACACCAGGGCCGACAGCACATTGGCTGCCTGGAAGCGCCAGTAAGGCATTTCGAAAATGCCGGCGGCCAGGGGCACCGAAGCCCGCAGCGGCCCCGAGAATCGCGCCAGGAAAATCCCCGGCACCCCCCATTTGTTGACGAACGCCTCGCCAAGCGGCAGCAAATTTGGGAATTTCGTCAGCGGCCACACATTGGCGACGCGGTGCTTGTAGTGGGCCCCGATCCAGTACGACAGCCAGTCGCCCAGCGCCGCCCCGATGCCGCCGGCCAGCCAGATCGGCCAGAAGCTGATGCCGCTGGCCCCGATCAGCGCGCCGATCGCCACCAAGGCGCCCCAGGCCGGTATCAGCAGCGAGACGAAGGCCAGCGACTCGCCGAACGCCAGCAACAGCACCACCGGGGCGGCCCAAGCTTGGTGCTGGCGCACGAAATCGATCAGCTCGTGCATCCAGCCTTCCATTCGAAATATTCCCTTCGCGGCCACCCCGCCTGCACGGCAGTACCGCTTAACTTCTGAATGTGAATCCCCATATGAGACGTAGACGGCGGCCCCGATCACAGCAAGTCACATCGCCCACGGCGCGACGCCCTGCCTAGGGACTGGCGGAATGCGACAGCTCCAACGCCTGCTTCCGGGCAAACACGACGGCCGGCGTGACCGTCGGCGGCACCACCCGCCGCGATCCGGTCTCCCAGACTGGTCACATTGGCAACGTAACCGTGGCATAGTTACGGAGCCGATTCGCCAAATGGCGCTCCCGAACGATGAGTCAAGACCTTAACAAACATGTCGAAGCCCTTGAAATCGAATGCTAAAGTGGACCTGTTTGGCGCCGACGCGCCGAAGGCCGCAGCCCCCGCGAAGCCGGCGCCCCGCGCTACATCGGCCGAGGACGGGTATACCGCCGCCGACATCGAGGTGCTCGAAGGTCTGGAGCCGGTGCGGCGCCGGCCCGGCATGTATATCGGCGGCACCGACGAAAAGGCGCTGCACCATCTGTTCGCCGAAGTGATCGACAACTCGATGGACGAGGCACTGGCAGGCCATGCCTCCTTCATCGAAGTGGAACTGGCGGCGGACGGTTACCTCACCGTTTCCGACAATGGTCGCGGCATCCCGATCGACCCGCATCCCAAATTTCCGAAAAAGTCGGCGCTCGAAGTCATCATGTGCACGCTGCATGCCGGCGGAAAGTTCGACTCCAAGGTCTACGAGACCTCCGGCGGCCTGCACGGCGTTGGCGTCTCCGTGGTCAATGCGTTGTCCTCGCTTTGCGAGGTCGAGGTCGCGCGCAACCAGCAGCTTTACAAGATGACCTTCGCTCGCGGCATCCCGCAGGGCAAACTGCAAGACCTCGGCAAGATCCATAACCGCCGTGGCACCCGCATCCGCTTCAAGCCCGACACCGAGATCTTTGGCGACAAGGCGGCCTTCAAGCCGCAGCGCCTGTTCAAGATGGCGCGCTCCAAGGCGTACCTGTTCGGCGGCGTCAAAATCCGCTGGAAGTGCGACCCCGAACTTCTCAAGGGCGTCTCCGACGTCCCGGCCGAGGACGAATTCCACTTCCCCGGCGGCCTCAAGGACTTTCTGGGCGCCGCGATCCACAATGATACGCTGGTGCATCCCGACATCTTCTCCGGCAAGTCCGGCCGCAACGGCGCGCATGGCGCCTGCGAATGGGCGGTGGCCTGGACCGCGGATGCCGACGGCTTCATGTCGTCCTACACCAACACCGTGCCGACGCCGGACGGCGGCACCCATGAGGCCGGCATGCGCAGCGCGCTGCTGCGCGGGCTGAAGGACCACGCCGAGCGCGTCGGCCAGGGCAAGCGCTCCGGCTCGATCACCTCGGAAGACGTCATGGTCGGCGCCGCCGTGATGCTGTCGGTGTTCGTGCGCGAGCCGGAATTCCAGGGCCAGACCAAGGACCGCCTCGCCACCGCCGAAGCGCAGAAGATCGTCGAACAGGCGATCAAGGACCCGTTCGACCACTGGCTGTCCGGAAATCCCGTGCAGGCCAACAAGCTGCTGGAATTCGTGCTGGAGCGCGCCGACGAGCGGCTGCGCCGCCGCGCCGAAAAGGAAACCTCCCGCAAGACCGCGGTGAAGAAGCTGCGGCTGCCCGGCAAGCTCGCCGACTGCACCAATACCGCCACCGAAGGCTCCGAACTGTTCCTGGTCGAGGGCGATTCCGCTGGCGGCAGCGCCAAGCAGGCGCGCGACCGCAAGACCCAAGCCATTCTCCCCCTGCGCGGCAAAATCCTCAACGTGGCCTCCGCCACCAAGGACAAGATCACCGCCAACGCGCAGATCTCCGACCTGTTGCAGGCGATCGGCTGCGGCACCGGCGCGCAGTATCGCGAAGAGGATTTGCGCTACTCCCGCATCATCATCATGACCGACGCCGACGTTGATGGCGCCCATATCGCGTCCCTGCTGATCACCTTCTTCTACCGCCAGACGCCGAAGCTGATCGACGAGGGCCATCTGTATCTGGCCGTGCCGCCGCTCTACCGCATGACGCATGGCAGCAAGACCATCTACGCCCGCGACGAAGCGCATCGCGACGCGCTGCTGAAGAGCGAATTCAACGCCAATGCCAAGGTCGATATCGGCCGCTTCAAAGGCCTTGGCGAGATGATGCCCGCACAGCTCAAGGAAACCACGATGGACCCGGCCAGGCGCACCATGCTGCGCGTCAACCTGGCCGACATCGATCGTGACGGCACCGCGGATTCCGTCGAGCGCCTGATGGGCACCAAGGCCGACGCCCGCTTCGCCTTCATCACCGACAAGGCCGAATTCGCCAGCGACGATCTGCTGGACGTGTAGCAGGAGGATGGCCCGATATCGGCATGGCAGGAAGTGAAACTACCTGCGCCAGTGCCCGTATCTCACCCATGCGCATCCCATTCCTCACCCTCGGGCTTCTCGCCCTGTTCGTCGGCTTGCTCTGGATCGGCCAGGGCACCGGGCTGATCGCCTGGCCACGGTCGAGTTTCATGATCAGCCAGATGCAGTGGGCCTATTACGGTGCTGCGCTGGCGGCATTGGGCATCGGCCTGATGGTGCTGGCTCGACGACCGCCGGCCTGACGCCCCCTTCCCCCGGCTCCCTACTCTTGCGATGATGCCGGCTACGCGCGCGGCAGAACGCGCGACAGCATCGGGGACGAAATCATGACCAGCCAACTGTTTGATCTGGCCGGCCGCGTGGCGGTCGTCACCGGCGGAAATGGCGGCATCGGGCTTGGCATGGCGCGTGGCCTCGCCGCCGCAGGCGCTGCCATCGCCATCGTCGGCCGTAACGAAGCCAAGTCGAACGCCGCAGTCGCTGAACTTGCAGCGATCGGCGCCAGGGCGATCGCCATCACCGCTGACGTCACCGATCAGGCCGAGGTCGAAGCCATGGTCGCCCATGTGCTGGAGGCCTTCGGCCGGCTCGACATCCTCGTCAACAACGCCGGCATCAACATCCGCAAACCGCCGCACGAACTGGCGCTGGCGGACTGGCGCCAGGTGCTCGATACCAACCTGACCAGCGCCTTCCTGTGCTCGCAGGCGGCGCATAGCGCCATGAAACAGGACGGTGGCGGCAAGGTGATCAACATCGGCTCGATGATGTCGATTTTCGGCGCCAGCTATTCGCCGGCCTATGCCGCCAGCAAGGGCGGCATCGTGCAGTTCACGCGGTCCTGCGCGGTGGCATGGGCGCCCGACGGCATTCAGGTCAATGCGATCCTGCCGGGCTGGATCGACACCGAACTGACGCAGAATGCGCGCCGCGAGGTCGACGGCCTGCATGACAAGGTGCTGGTCCGCACGCCCGCCGCGCGCTGGGGCGCCGCCGACGATTTCGCCGGGATCGCCGTATTCCTCGCCTCCGCCGCGTCGGACTTCGTCACCGGGACGGCGATTCCGGTCGATGGCGGCTTCTCGGTGATGGGGTAGCACCCTAACCACCATCATCTCGATCGAACAGCCGGCTCGTTCCGCGACGCTCTGCTGACGCCAGCGTGGGCGGCCGCTTCAGCGCCCCGGCTGTGTCGGACTCGCAACACATCTCGATCTTGAACGCCTCCAGACGAATGTCGGAGCGTTCTCGCGTTGCCATCTCCCATTACCACCTGTAGTTTTAAACTTGAAGGCGGAACGGTACCGAAGGCACATGACCTTTAGCTGGGGGAGACTGCGAAACACAGGCCCGACCTGGGGCGCGTTGGCTCTTGCCGTTGCCGTGGTGGCAGCCGGCAGTTCACCGGCGGAGGCCGTCTGCACGCCCGCCGCTTCCAGCGCCATCATCGCTACCTGCTCGGGCTCCACCATTAACCAGGGCGGCGGCACCAGCAACAACAGCGACAACGTTCTCTATTTCGGTTACGGGACCGGGATCGAAACCGGTATCACCGTCAATGTGCTCGGCGGGTCCGGAAACTCCGTCGAGGGAACGAGCGTCGGCCTGGCGTTCGGCGACGCCACGATCAACGTCGGTGCCGGGGCTAACGTGATCGGCAACACCGCGATCCGGACCTTTTCGGGCGATGCGTTCGTCACCAATTGGGGGACGCTTACCGGCGGGGACGATGGTATCGCAGCCAGCGGCGCGGCCATTGTCACCAATGAGGGCACCATCTTCGGCGGCCGCTACGGCATCTCTGCCATCGGCGGCGGCTCGTCGGTGTTCAACGCAGGCACCATCTCCGGCGGCAGCGCAGCGATCCGCTTCGGCGGGTCCGGCAACACACTGACGCTGGCGCCGGGCTCGATCATCACCGGCGATGTCCTGGGCACCGGCAACGACACGTTCCAGTTCGGCGGGACCGGCAGCGGCGCGTTCGATATGGCGCAGTTCGGGACGCAGTACAACGCATTCGGCACGATCAACAAGATCGGCAGCTCGACGTGGACGTTGACCGGCTCGGCGAGCGGGTTTACGGGCCCGGTCAACATCAACCAGGGCACGCTATCGATCTCCAACCTCGACGCGGGAAATTTCGATTCGCTCGGCTATGGCATTGTGACCATGGCCGGCGGCACCCTGCGGACCACCGCCACCGGCACGCTGGTCAACGATCTCATCTTTGCACCGGGCGCCAGCACCCTCGCTGCGGCGACCGGCACGACGCTGACGATCGGCACCAAGACCAGCAATTTCATGCTGGACGCCGGCGCCACGGCGGTGTTCGGCACGCCGACCGACGCCGGCACGATCCTGTTCAGCGGCTCGTTCTTCAGCCCGTCGGTCAATACGAGCTCCGCCGTGGTCGTCGCCGGCGGCACGTTGCGGGATTACCAGTCCGGTCTGTGGCAATTACTGTTCGGAACCGGATCGGTCACCGTCAATTCGGGCGCCACGCTCGATTATGCCGACGCGCCCCTGCAGATCATCAACAACCTGAGCGGCGCCGGCACGGTCGATACCGGCGCCACGGGCAGCAACCAGCTGGTGTTGCTGGGCGACCCCGGCCGTACCAATCTGTTCTCCGGCGTTATCGCCGGATCGCATCCGGTGCAGATCGACGGCGGAAGATACATCTTTTCCGGAGCCAACACCTACAGCGGCAATACTTTCATCTGCTCTTGCGCAACCTTGCAGATCGGCAATGGAGGCACCACCGGCTCGATCGTGAGCAGCTTCGTCCTCAACGGCGGCGAACTCACCTTCGATCGCTCCAACACCTATGTGTTCGGCGGCATGATCGTGGACTTCGGCCCCGACGCCGGTCATGTGACCCAGGCAGGCACCGGCACCACGGTGCTCACCGCCGACAACACCTATACCGGCGGCACCACGATCAGCGCCGGCACCCTGCAGCTTGGCAATGGCGGCACCACGGGCGCAATCCTCGGTGACGTCGTCAATAACGGTACGCTGACATTCAACCGCAGCGATGCGTTCGCTTTCAACGGAAGCATCTCGGGCACCGGCGGCATCGCCAAGCTCGGCAGCAATGATGTCACCCTCGGCGGCAGCAACGCCCTTACCGGTGCGATCGACGTGTCCGGCGGCCGGCTGATCGCCGGCAGCGCCACCGCGTTCGGTACGCCGGGTGCCGTCAGTATTGCCGCCGGCGCGACCATCGACCTCAACAATTTCGACGCGACCTTCGGCTCGCTCAGCGGCGCCGGCACCGCGGCGCTGGGATCGGCAACGCTGACCACCGGCGGCAGCAACGCCAGCACGGTTTTCTCCGGCGCCATCACCGGCAGCGGCGGCCTGACCAAGGTCGGCACCGGCAATCTGAACCTGACCGGTATCAGCAACTATAGCGGGCCGACCGCGGTGAATGGCGGCACGCTCAGCGTCAACGGAGCGATCGGTTCGGCGGTCACGGTCAACACCGGCGGCACGCTCGGCGGCAATGGCACGGTCGGCAGCACCACGCTCAACGGCGGCACACTGTCGCCGGGCAATTCGATCGGCCAGCTCACCGTGCAAGGCAACCTCGTCTTCACGGCGGCCTCGACCTACATGGTCGAGGTTGCCGCCGCCGCCGCTGACCGGACCAACGTCACGGGCACCGCGACGCTCGGTGGCGCCACGGTGATCGCCAACTTCGTTTCCGGGACCTATGTCGTGCGGCAATACACCCTCATCAATGCTGCTGGCGGTGTGCTCGGAACGTTTGGCAACCAGGTGACCACCAATCTGCCGGGCAGCTTCAAGACCAGCCTTTCGACCGACACCAACAATGCCTACCTCAACCTGACGCTGGACTTCACGCCGACGCGCAACGGCGGGCTCAATGTCAACCAGACCCGTGTCGCCAATGCGCTGACTGGCTTCTTCGATCGCACCGGCGGAATTCCGTTGGTGTTCGGCGGCCTGTCGCCGGCCGGCCTGACGCAGGTCTCCGGCGAGCCCGCGGTGGCTGCGCAGCAGTCGACCTTCGAGGCGATGAACCTGTTCCTCGGCCTGATCAGCGACCCTTTCATTGCCGGCCGCGGCGATGGCCCGTCGCGTAACGGGTCCGCCTCGGCTTTCGCCATGGAGCCACAGGCCTATGTTGCAAGCGGCCGCAAACGCCCGGCGTCCGAACACGACGCCTATCGGCTGATGACCAAGGCCCCGCTGCCCGCCTTCACACCAGGCTGGAGCGTTTGGACGTCCGGATTCGGCGGCGCACAGACCACCGACGGCAACGTCGGGCTCGGCTCCAACACCACCACCAGCCGGCTCGCCGCCGGCGCGGTCGGCGCCGATTTCCGCTTCTCGCCGGACACGCTGGCCGGCTTCGCCATGGCGGGCGGCGGCAGCACCTTCAATATCAACGGCCTGGGCGGGGGGCGATCCGACCTATTCCAGGCGGGGGGCTTCATCCGTCACAATTCCGGCCCGGCCTACCTCACCGCCGCCGCCGCCTATGGCTGGCAGGACGTCACCACGGAGCGCTCGCCGGTCGGCGCAGGCCCGGCCCAGCTTCGTGCGCAGTTCGACGTCAATTCCTGGTCCGGACGCGTCGAGGCCGGCCGCCGCTTCGCGCCGCCTTGGGCCGGGCCTTCGGCGGGCGTCACGCCCTATGCTGCAGGCCAGTTCACCACCTACGACGCCCCCGCTTATAGCGAACAGAGCGTCGCCAGCGGCGGCATGTTCGCGCTGAACTATCAAGCCGCGAGTGTCACCGCGGCCCGCTCCGAACTCGGCCTGCGCACCGACGCGTCATGGGCTGTGAGCGACGCGCGCCTCACCTTGCGCGGCCGCGCCGCCTGGGCACACAATTACACCACCGATCGGGCTTTGACGGCGACGTTCCAGTCGTTGCCCGGCGCAAGCTTCATCGTCAACGGCGCTGCACCCGCGCGCGATGCCGCCCTCACCACCGCCGCCGCCGAGATTAAATTCTCCACCGGCATCGCCATTGCCGCAATCTTCGAAAGCGAGTTCTCCGAAGCAACCCGCTCCTACGCCGGCAAAGGCGTGGTGCGTTACGCTTGGTAGCCCGGCGGTTACAAACAGTTCGATCGGCGCTCTGGCCCAATGAGACTTGAACTTGGGACTTGGGACGCGGGGAGATGGCGCGTGACGGCCAAAACGGTAAGGTTTCCCGTGGTTGCTGGCCCAGCCGCGTCGGACTTCGTCACCGGCACGGCGATTCCGGTGGATGGCGGTTTTTCGGTGATGGGGTAACGACTTTGCACGCGGACTCTGCCATCAAATTGTCCGTAATCCGGCGTCAAGCAGCCGGCACGTTGCCACCACCGAGGAGACGACTTTGAAACTCATCTTGCTGACAGCCGCGCTGCTGATTCCGGCCTCCGCCGGCCTGGCGCAGGATGCCGCGCCGTCTCCGTCGCAAGCCCCGGCTGTCCGTGCCGCCCCGCCCGCGATGCGCAAGCCGGCTCCGGTCAACGCCGCTGCGCCAGCGCCGAAAGCACCCTCCATCACGGAGATCAGCCAGATTGACGGCATCCGCCAGGTCGATGCGGCAACCTATGAGATCGATGGCAAGTCACCGAACGGCACGATGGTGATGCTACGCATGAACGCCTTCGTGATGCAGGATCTCGGTCGACGGCTGGGCACCTTCGGGCCCTGATGCCCCCATCACGCAAGCGATTCCGCAGAGCCATCGGCATCTCAAAACCGAAGTGACTTTCCATGCACAAGACCATCGCCCTCGCCGCCCTGTTTTGCGCGTCAACCGCCGCCGCACAGCAGCCGACGCCACGGGGCGCCCCGATCGCTTCGATCAATGACGGCCTGATCAAATGCCTGTCGATTCCGGACGGGACCAAAGCGCGGCTGGATTGCTACGACGCCGTGATTGCGCCCTTGTCGAAGACCAAGCCCACATCGAGGGACGTCGCGGCCTGCCGGTACTATACCGAGCAGGACCAGCGGCTGGCCTGCTTCGACGACTTCGCACACAGCATCCCGCAATATTCAAGGCGCTGATCGCCCGCCGACAGCGCGGGACGTGCCGAACAGCCGTCACTTCCCCTGAAACGCCGCCATTTTCGCCCCGGATGGCGTTTCCCGCATTGACTTTGGCCCATTCCCGCCTATCTTCCGCTGCGACGCGGCCCGGTATCGAAACGCGATACCTCGAGTAAGCCGCCTGTCTGCGCCCTTTGATTCCCCGTGCATTTTAGCGTGCCGCTCCGGGGTAAAGCGCGACAGTGTTTTCCGTGAATCCAAGCGGCGGTTTCTTCCAGAGGCATGGTCCCGAAAAGAGGTCTTTCCGGTTTTCGGCAGAGATCATGCCCCCATAACAGAGGCTCAATGTCCTTTTCCCATCTCGGCCTGTCCGACAAGGTTCTCGCCGCCGTCGCGGCCACCGGCTACACCACGCCCACCCCGATCCAGGAACAGGCGATCCCCCATGTGCTCGCACGCAAAGACGTGCTCGGCATCGCCCAGACCGGCACCGGCAAGACCGCGGCCTTCGTCCTTCCCATGATGACCATGCTGGAAAAGGGCCGCGCCCGCGCCCGGATGCCACGCACCCTCATCCTCGAACCGACCCGCGAGCTCGCGGCCCAGGTCAAGGAGCAGTTCGACAAATACGGCGTTGGCCAGAAGCTCAATGTCGCGCTCCTGATCGGCGGCGTCTCGTTCGGCGACCAGGACACCAAGCTGACCCGCGGCGTCGACGTGCTGATCGCCACCCCTGGCCGGCTGCTCGACCACACCGAACGCGGCGGCCTGCTGCTGACCGGCGTCGAATTGCTGGTGATCGACGAAGCCGACCGCATGCTCGACATGGGCTTCATCCCGGACATCGAGCGGATCTGCAAGCTGGTGCCGTTCACCCGCCAGACGCTATTCTTCACCGCGACGATGCCGACCGAAATCCGCCGCATCACCGAAACCTTCCTGCACAACCCGGTGAAGATCGAGGTCTCCAAGCCGGCCTCCACCGCGATCACCGTGACCCAGTCACAGGTCGCTGTTGGCCGCGAGCCGCACGAGAAGCGCGAAGCGCTGCGCGCCCTGATGCGCGACGCCACCGACCTCAACAATGCGATCATCTTCTGCAACCGCAAGCGTGAAGTGGCGCTGCTCGCCAAGTCGCTCGAGAAGCATGGTTTCAGCGTCGGCGCGCTGCATGGCGACATGGAGCAATCGGCCCGCACCGCAGCCCTCGACCAGTTCCGCAAGGGCGAGCTGCCGATCCTGGTGGCCTCCGACGTCGCCGCCCGCGGCCTCGACATTCCCGCCGTCAGCCACGTCTTCAATTTCGACGTCCCGCATCATCCCGATGATTACGTCCATCGCATCGGCCGCACCGGCCGCGCCGGACGCTTGGGCACTGCGATCTCGCTGGTCGCCCCTTCCGACGTCAAGTCGATGGCCGCGATCGAGAAACTGATCGGCCAGCCGATCCCGAAGGCCGAGAGCGGCGTCAGCATCAATGAGCCCGTCGACGGTCCGATCGCCAGCGAAGCCTCATCCGCCGAGCCGGCCCGTCCCGCTCGCCAGCGCACCGGCAACCGCGAAGCCAATGCCGAGCAGCCGCGCAGCGCCGGCCGGGGCCGCGACCACGCCCGTGGCGGCAAGCGCGAAGGTTCGGGCAACCGGGAAGCCGCTGCGAAGCGCGAACCGTCGGGCGAGCGCAAGCCGCGCCGCGAGCGCGAACCGCGCCGGTCGGAGGCCGGCGAACGCGAGATCCGCCCCGCCGCCGCGGTGCAATCAAGGATTGCGGAACCTTCTTTTACCGCTCCAGTGCCACCGGCGCCGTCGCGTACTCCTTCCATCGGCCGTGCCGAGGCGCCGCGTTCGCGTCGAGAGGAGGCGGCTGAACCGGCCGATCACTCGCATCTCCCGGCCTTCCTGCTGCGCCCCGTCCGGGCTCGCGTCTAAGTAGAGTTGCACCCTCGTTTACCGGTCCTTCATCCCCGTCGCCTACTCTGAATGCGTATTTTAATTAAAGCGCATTTGTACATTTCGGCAATGTCGCCGATAGGCGACGGGGGCACAGAACGTGACCGCTATAACGGATGATCAGGAACGGACCCTCGGTTTCGCCGACATCGCGCTCGGCCAGATCAAGTCGCTCCGTCAATTGGCGATCCCGCGCAATTACGAGATCTGGTACGTCTATGCGACGGGCTACAATTCGTCGCTGAACCGCGTGATCAACGAGACGCTGGCACGCAACGGCTGCCTGACCGAGGTCGATCTCGACCAGATTCACGACACCTATTTATCGCAGCTCCGCAGCACCGACCGCATCGATCACGTCGGCGCCCGCGTTATCAGCGAAATCGATGACGTCATGGCGCTGATCAACGACGCCCTTGGCCTGACCGAAAGCTTTGGCGCGACGCTGCAGGGGGCCAGCGAAACGGTGTCCCTGGCCAAGGACCGGGACCAGTTGAAGGCGGTGATCGAGGGCCTGGTGAAGTCCACGCGCGAGACCCGCGACGCCAACAAGGCGCTGGAAGAGCGGCTCAACTCCTCCAAGAGCGAAGTCTCGAACCTGCAGAAGAACCTGGAAGCGATCCGGGCCGAGACCCTGAACGATCCGCTCACGGGCCTTGGCAACCGCAAATATATCGACCGCGCCCTGTCTTCCATGATTGCGATCTCGCATCAGCAGAAGGAGCCGCTGTCGCTCCTGATGCTCGACATCGACCATTTCAAATCCTTCAACGACAATTACGGCCACCTCACCGGCGACCAGGTGCTGCGCCTGGTCGGCCAGTCGCTGAAGCAGACCATCAAGGGCGCCGATATAACGGCGCGCTATGGCGGCGAGGAATTCGCCGTCGTGCTGCCCAATACATCGCTGCGCCAGGCCCTGACCGTGGCCGACCATATTCGCCGCGCGGTGATGTCGAAGGAACTGAAGAAAAAATCGACCGGCGAAATCCTTGGTCGCGTCACCATCTCGATCGGCGTCTCGCTGCTTCGGGAAGGCGATGAAATGGACTGCCTGATCGGGCGCGCCGACGCCTGCCTCTACGCCGCCAAACGCAACGGCCGCAATCGCGTGATCTGTGAAGTCGATCCGGAATATTCGGCGGAGATACAGGTGCAGGTGGCTTAGGCGCTGAGCCCTCGATCTAACTCGAGGATTTGCGCGTCTTCGCCTTCTTGGCCTTCTTCGCAACCTCCCCCTGTAGCGCGACAATCAGGATGAGAATCCCGCGACAATCAGGATGAGAATGCGCCGCTGCTGGGTTGACGAAGGGAGGGCGTAGCCCGACCGGAGGCAGCCCAGCAGCGGCGTGTCGCCCGAACGGGCCTCATTTGGCGGTAACGGCGGCTGGTCAAAGATCGGGTTTCTCCTTTGAGAGGACCAATTCTTTGGCCGGCCGGCATGTCACCGATCAACAAATGAGGCTTTTCATGAGCTTGCGTCGCAACCATTCGCCAGCCGTCGCCGCTGCAAAGGCTGGTTTCAGCACCTCCGCCGCCTACCGGTTCGAAAAGGATCCCCGACTTCCCACCCAGAAGAAGTCGCCCCGCGAACGCCGCCGCGCTGATCCATTTGCCGATCTTTGGGAGAACGACATCCTCCCGATGCTGAACGCCGCCCCAGGCTTACGGCCGATCGCCGTGTTCGAGGAACTATGCCGCCGACATCCGGAGCTGGGTTCTGGAACGCGGCGGACGCTCGAGCGGCGCATTCGGGCATGGCGGGCGGTGAACGGGCCGGATCGGGAGGTGATCTTCCGTCAGGAACATCCGCCGGGTCGCATGGGGTTGTCGGACTTCACCGAGGTCGCCGATCTCGGCGTCACCATTGCGGGCCAGTTGCTGGACTGCCGGCTCTATCACTTCCGGCTGCCTTTCTCCGGCTTCGAACACGCCCACGTCGTGCTCGGTGGCGAAAGCTTTGTCGCGCTGGCGGAAGGCTTGCAGAACGCGCTGTGGTCGCTGGGCGGGGTTCCGGAGCAGCACCGCAGCGACAGCCTGTCGGCCGCGTTCCGCAATCTCGGAGCCGATGCCAAGGAGGATTTGACGACGCGCTATGAGGCGTTCTGCGGCCATTACGGCATGACGCCGACCCGCAACAATCCCGGCGTATCGCATGAGAACGGCTCGATCGAAAGTGCGCATGGCCATCTCAAGAGAGCGCTGGCCGATGCCCTGCTGCTGCGTGCCTCACGCGACTTCGACGATCTTGCGGCCTGGCGGGGTTTTGTCGACGAGATCGTTGGCCGCGGCAACGCGCGCAATGCCAAGCGTATCGATCAGGAGCGGACGGCGCTGAAGAAACTGCCGGTGCGCAAGACCGCCGATTATGAGGAGGTCAACGTCGACGTCACGACCTCCAGCGCCTTCACGTTGCGCAAGGTGTTTTACTCGGTCCCATCCCGCCTGATCGGTCACCGGCTGCGCGTACGTCTTTATGACGACCGGCTCGAATGCTTCCAGGGCGCCACGCACATCATCACCTTGCGACGCGGGCGAACCCAGCCCAACGGCAAACACGGCCACGTCATCGACTATCGTCACGTCATCCATTCGCTGCGCCGCAAACCGATGGCGCTGCTCAATCTGGTCTATCGCGACCAGTTGTTCCCCCGCCGCGTTTACGCTCGTGCGTTCGACGCCTTGCTCGCCGGCATTGGCGAAAGACCAGCCTGCCGTGCCATGGTCGGGCTTCTGGCGCTCGCACATGAACGGGCCTGCGAGGCGGAGCTCGGTGCCGTGCTGCAAGCCACGCTCGACGACGGCATCCTGCCGGATCTCAAGGCGCTGATCGAACGCTTCCGACCGAAGGGCATGGCACTACCGGTCGTCGTCGTCACGCTGCCCTCGCTCGCTATCTACGACCAGATTGCCGCGGCTGTGGGAGAAGCCGCATGAACGCGACCGTCAAGATCGACGCCGCCCGTGTCGAATTGCTGCTCAGCGAACTGCGTCTGCCCGGCATCAAGCTGATCTGGGCCGCCCTGGCGGAAACCGCCGATAAGGAAGGCTGGCCCGCCGCACGCTTTTTGGCCGCGCTGGCTGAACAGGAGATGGTGGAGCGAAACCGTCGTCGCTTCGAACGTCATCTGGATGAAGCCCGCCTGCCGCCGGGCAAGACCCTCGCTGCATTCGACTTCGATGCAGTGCCGATGATCTCAAAGGCGCAGGTGCAGGCTCTCGCCGCCGGTGACGCCTGGCTCGACAAGGGCGCCAATCTGTTGTGTTTTGGTCCCCCTGGCGGCGGCAAATCGCATCTGGCAGCGGCGCTCGGCATGGCCCTGATCGAAAACGGTTGGCGCGTGTTGTTCACCAGAACCACCGATCTCGTGCAAAAGCTCCAGATCGCGCGCCGCGATCTCACGCTTGAAGCGGCGATCGCCAAACTCGACAAATATCACCTGCTGATCCTCGACGATCTGGCCTATGTGACCAAGGATCAAGCGGAGACCAGCGTTCTGTTCGAGTTGATCAGCGCTCGCTACGAACGCCGCTCGATGCTGATCACCGCCAATCAGCCATTCGGTGAATGGGGAAAAATCTTCCCGGATCAAGCTATGACCCTCGCGGCGATCGACCGCCTCGTCCATCACGCCACGATCCTCGAAATGAATGTCGACAGCTATCGCCGGAAAGAGGCTCTCGACAAGGCTCGTGGAGCCGGACGACCGCCAACGCGCGCGACAATCAAAGCGTCATCCTGATTGTCGCTCCACGACAATCAACTCTACAGCACGCGATTATCGCTTGCGTTATCGTCAGGCCGCGACAATCATCCCCACGCCGCGACCGCTAAATTGCCATCCTGATTGTCGCGCTTCCCATCCAGATTGACGCGCTACATCCCCCTTAACCGCCACTTTGCGCACCCTGTTCCGCTTCACCCGCGCCGCGCGCTCCGCGGCGACGTGGGCCGTCCGCGCCCATTCGGTGACTTCATCAGGCTCGTCGTACAATCGCTCCGGCAATTGCCAGTACGAGCCGATGGTTCGCACCTTGCCCTTCATTTCGTAGCTGAACGGCCCGCAGCCCTCCGCCTCGAAGCGCGGAATGCTGTTCTCGTCGGCACGCAGATAGATGGCGTCGCGCAACACAAGCGCGAAGTTCACGTCGTCAGCGGACACGCCGTAGCCGGAGAACATCCGGCGTATCACGACCGGCCCGAAGCCGGCGAACAGCTCGATGAGGAAATCGCGGTCCATGAGGGAAGTGTAGGATGCCGTTGGCGATCGAGGAAGCGATCAACCCGAATGTCGTCCCGGCAAGCGAGCTTGCGAGCGCAAGCCGGGATCCATAGCGTCTGTCTGGTCGGTGAAGCGTCGTAGCCTAATCCTGTGCGATCAACAGGCTCGGAGTGTATGGGTCCCTGTGTAGTCAGGATCTGTCATGATGGGGTGCGGGCGGTATGCCGTTGGGTCCCAGGTCGAGAAGACCGTGATCCGGCTCGGCACCCGCCCGCTTCGCTAATACCCACACCTGAACAGTTGATCGAGGCCGTCTGCGGCGGACCTCGCAGCACAGGGACAGGCCCCATGAAGATACATCCTGGCTTCGTTGGAATCGATATCTCGAAGGATTTTCTTGATGTGTACGACGGCAGCGTCGGCGCGGTCCGCCGCGTCGATAACGGCCCGGAAGCGATCGAAGGCTTGCTCGCCGGGTGGTCCAGCAGCGACGTATTCGTGCTGTTCGAGGCCACAGGCCGTTACGACAAGGCACTGCGCCACGCCTTGGGCGCCGCCGGCATCGCCTTTGCCCGGGTCAATCCGGCTCGCGCCCGCGATTTCGCCCGCGCCGCGGGCTTCCTCGCCAAGACCGACGCCATCGATGCGCGGATGCTGGCCGCCATGGCGCAGTGCCTGCGCCCCGGCGCCGATGGCATGGCCGATCCAGCACGCGAGCAGTTGGCCGAGTTGCACAAGCGCCGCGACCAGCTCGTTGCCTTCCGCAAGCAGGAACGCACCCGTCTCAAGGGCGCCAAGGATCTGGCCGCGAGCCTCTCGGCCCACATCGCCTGGCTCGATGCGGAGGTCCGGAACTTCGACCGGCAGATCGCCACCCTGATCGCACAGCAGCAGGCGTTGCATAATGCCCGGCGCCTGATGCAGTCGGTGCCGGGCATCGGCCCGGTGTGCTCGGCCACGTTGCTGGCGTTGATGCCCGAGCTTGGCTCACGCTCGCCCAAGACCATCGCGGCCTTGGCGGGACTGGCGCCATTCAACACCGACAGCGGCAAGTTTCGCGGTACCCGGCGGATTCACGGCGGCCGGCGCAGGGTTCGCGAAGCACTCTACATGGCGGCAGTGTCTGTCACCCGGACGAGATCGCGCTTCGCACAGACCTACCAGGCGCTGCGAAAAGCCGGGAAGCCGGCCAAGGTCGCTCTCATTGCCGTAGCCAGAAAACTGCTGCTCACCCTCAACGCCATCATCAGGGAACAACAGCCCTTCCGCGCGTGATGGGCAAATTACAGTTGCCGAATCGGCGTTCGCTTCGCGAACTTGTCCGGGACGACATACGGAGAGTGCTTCTCAATCCAGCTTGGCCGCCGTCAGTTGCACCGACTCGCCGCAGCCGCAGGCGCCGGTCTGGTTGGGATTGTTGAAGATGAACTGCGACTGCATCTTGTCGGACTTGTAGTCCATCTCGGTGCCGAGCAGGAACAGCACCGCCTTCGGCTCGACCAGGATCTTGACGCCCTTGTCCTCGACCACTTCGTCGGTGGCGCGGATGTCGTGGGCGTATTCCACCGTGTAGGACTGCCCGGCACAGCCGCCATTCTTGATGCCGACACGCAGGCCGACGATTTCGGAATCGGCGCGTTTCGTCAGTTCCTGGATCCGGGTCGCCGCGGCATCGGTGAGCCGCATCACCTGCGGGCGAGGACGGGGCTTGGGCTTCGCACTGGGTGTTGTGGGGGTCATGTTGGTCATGTGTTCAGTCCTTACGGCCCTTCAAGGCCGCCATTGCCGTCTCACGCAAACGCAACGTCACCACATATTCAGAACGAGGCGCGCCTCGTCGGTCATCCGGTCCGGCGTCCAGGTCGGTTCCCAGACGATGTTGACGGTGACGACACCGACGCCGGGCACGCTGGCCACGGCGTTCTCGACCGTCATCGGCAGTTCTTCCGCGGCCGGGCAGTTCGGCGTCGTCAGCGTCATCTCGACTTCGACGCTGCGATCGTCCTTGATGTCGACCTTGTAGATCAGGCCGAGCTCATAGATATCGGCCGGAATTTCCGGGTCATACACCGTCTTCAGGGCCGCGACGATCTCGGTGCCGAGACGCTCGGTCTCGTCGGCCGACAGCGCCGAGGTGGTCTGCATCTGGCTGGACTTGATGTCCGTGTCCGCAGCAACAGTTTTGGCTTCGGCGGTGTCGGTCATGAAAACAACTCCTGGGCCTTGATCAGCGACTGCGTGAGGTGGTCGATCTCGTCGCGGGTATTGTACATCCCGAATGAGGCACGGCATGTCGCCGTCACCTTGAATCGCTCCATAAGCGGCATCACGCAATGCGTCCCTGCCCGCACCGCGATGCCCTGGCGGTCGATCACCGTGGCGATGTCATGCGGATGCGCGCCTTCGATGGCAAACGAGATCACCGGGCCCTTGTTCTTCGCCGAACCAAGGATGCGCAGCGAGTTGATCTCGCGTAGCCGGCCTTCGGCGTAGGTCAGAAGATCGTGCTCGTGCGCAGCGATGCGCTCCTTGCCGATCGAATTGACGTAGTCGATCGCAGCCCCCAGGCCGATCGCCTCGACGATCGCCGGCGTGCCGGCCTCGAACTTGTGCGGCGGATCGCCATAGGTGACCCATTCCTGCGCCACTTCGCGGATCATCTCGCCGCCGCCGGCATAGGGCCGCATCGCGACCAGATGCTCGTATTTGGCGTACAGCACGCCGATTCCGGTCGGGCCGTACAGCTTGTGGCCGGTGAAGACGAAGAAGTCGGCATCCATCGCCTGCACGTCGATCGTCATATGCACGGCCGACTGGCTGCCGTCGACCAGCACCGGGATGCCGCGGGCATGCGCCATCTTGATGATTTCGGCGACCGGCACCACGGTGCCGAGTGCGTTCGACATCTGCGTGATCGCGACGATCTTGGTCTTGTCGGTCAAGAGCTTCTCGAACTCGTCGATCAGGAAGTTGCCTTCGTCATCGACCGGCGCCCACTTGATCACGGCGCCGTGTCGCTCGCGCAAAAAGTGCCACGGCACGATGTTGGAATGATGCTCCATGATGGAGAGCACGATCTCGTCGCCGGCCTTGATGTTGACGCCGCCCCACGACGACGCGACGAGGTTCAGCGCGTCAGTGGCGTTTTTGGTGAAGATGATCTCCTCGGGCCTGCCGGCGTTGAGGAAGTGCTGAACCTTGGTGCGCGCGCCTTCATAGCCTTCGGTCGCCGCATTGGCGAGGTAGTGCAGGCCGCGGTGCACGTTGGCGTATTCGGTCTTGTAGGCCAGCATCATGCGATCGAGCACGGCGTTCGGCTTCTGCGCCGAGGCAGCGTTGTCGAGATACACCAGTTGCTTGCCATAGACCTTCATCGCCAGCGCCGGGAAATCCGCGCGGACCAGATCGACGTCGTAGGAACCGTTGGAGACGGCGGGGTGCAGATCCATGCTCATGCCCTTGCTGCCAGCCAGCGCTCGGCGGCCGATATCGCCAGTTCACGCAGATCGTCGTTGACGATCGATTCGATGGCCTCGCCGACGAACGCCTGGATCAGCAGCGCCTGCGCCTGCTTCTCGGTCATGCCGCGGGCGCGCAGATAGAACAGCAGGCTGTCGTCGAGCGCGCCGGTGGTGGCGCCGTGGCCGCACTGCACGTCGTCGGCAAAAATCTCCAGCTCCGGCTTGTTGTAAGCCTCGGCCTCGTCGGACAGCAGCAGCGCGCGCGTCATCATCTTGGCGTCGGTTTTCTGCGCCGGCTGATGCACGTTGATGCGGCCCTGGAACACCGAACGGGTGCTGTCGTCGAGCACCGCGCGAAACACTTCGCGGCTCGCGCAGTTCGGCGCCACGTGATTCATGACCAGCGTGGTGTCGGCATGCTGGCGACCGTTCAGCAGGTTGACGCCGTTGGTCTCGACCTGCGCGTGCTCGCCATGGATGCCGATCACCGCCTGGTAACGGCTGACGATGGTACCGGTATTCATGCCAAAGGTGTTGAAGTGTGCCTTGTGGCCGAGCGTGATGACCTGCGACGAGATATTGAACGCCTCGCGGCTGTCCTCGGTGAGACGGACATGGTCGAGCCGTGCGCCGTCGCCGATATGGACCACCAGCGAGTCGTGGACCTGATAGATGTCCGCGCCTTCGGCGCAGATGTAGCTCTCCACCAGGGTCGCCGCAGCGTCCTTGCCGAGCGACAGCATCGAGCGCGTGAACATCGCGGACGGCGCGCCGCCGCTGGCGATGTGGATCACATGGATCGGTTGGGAGATCCGGGCGCCATCCGCCACGGCAATCACGACACCATCCGTCATCATCGCGCTGTTGAGCGCGATCATCGGATTGGTTGTATCCATCGCGAACAGCTGCGCGTGAAGCGCGGCGTTGTCGGTCTCGAGGACATCGCGCAGGGTGAGGATGCTGAGACCGGCATCGAGCCGGCCTATGTCCGAAAGCTTTGGCGCAAACACGCCATCGACCAGCACCAGCTTGCGCACGCCGTCGATCGCATGCAGCTCCAGCGCTTCGGTGGCGCGCAGCAGCGCGGCGGCATCCGGCGCCGCCGCCAGCGGCAGCACGGCGCGCATCAGCACGCGCAAATCGGTGTATTTCCAGTCCTCGATCCGCCGGTGCGGCAGGCCGATCCGCTCATAGGCCTCGAAGGCCTGACGGCGGGTGTCGGCAACCTTGCCTGCGCCGGGCAGTCGCGGGCGCGCGAGGGCAAATGCCTCGCCTAGCGCCGTGCCTGTATCTGTCTTTGCCAATGCTACGTTCATCACAAAATCCGTTCGTGCGCTGCTTAAGCGGCCACGTCCTCATACTGCGCGTAACCGGTGGCTTCGAGCTCGAGCGCCAGTTCCTTGCCGCCCGACTTCACAACCCGGCCCTTCGACATCACGTGGACGACGTCCGGCACGATGTAGTTCAGCAGGCGCTGGTAATGCGTGATCACGACCATTGCGCGCTCCGGCGAGCGCAGCGCGTTGACGCCGTCGGCGGCGACGCGCAGCGCGTCGATGTCGAGGCCGGAATCCATTTCGTCGAGGATGCACAGGCTCGGCTGGAACAGCGCCATCTGCAGCACTTCATTGCGCTTCTTCTCGCCGCCGGAGAAGCCGACATTGACGCCGCGCTTCAGCATGTCCATCGGGATGTTCAGCGAGGCCGCAACTTCGCGGACCTTCTTGAGAAAATCCGGCACCAGGAATTCGCTTTCGCCGCGCGCCTTGCGCTGCGAATTGAGCGCGGTGCGCAGGAAGTTCATGGTGGTGACGCCGGGAATTTCGACCGGATACTGGAACGCCAGGAACACGCCCTTGGCGGCGCGCACGTCGGGCGCCATGTCCAGCAGGTCTTCACCCTTGAACAGGATCTCGCCGCCCGTCACTTCATATCCCGGCTTGCCGGCGATGACGTGTGAGAGCGTCGACTTGCCGGAGCCGTTCGGCCCCATGATGGCGTGCACTTCGCCGGGGTTCACGGTGAGCGTCAGGCCGTGGAGGATTTCATTGTCCTCGACACGAACCTGCAGATTGTTGACTTGAAGCAATGCGGTCATCGTTAGCTATCCTTCTTGCCCGGCGCGCTAGTTTCAGGCGGCGCTGCGGCATACACGTTCGATTTGGGCGGGCTAGCGGAATTCGTTGAGCCCAACAGACTGAATAGTTCTCCGTAGGGCGACAGCAGCAGAACAAAGAAACCCAGTGCTCCGAACCCGCAGATCGTTCCCCCTAGGACCCTCGCGTTTTCCAGACCAACGACGCCACCGAAGAGTGCGACGATCGCGCCTGAAAACGCCAGGAACAACGTGATTGCAAACGGAAGACCCAGAACAAATCCAAGTATCTTCCGCATGTTGTCACCCCACGCTTCCTTCCAGCGAGATCGAGATCAGCTTCTGCGCTTCCACAGCGAATTCCATCGGGAGTTGTTGCAGCACGTCCTTCACGAAGCCGTTGACCACGAGACCGACGGCCTCTTCCTGCGACAGTCCGCGCTGCACGCAGTAGAACAGCACATCTTCCGAGATCTTGGACGTGGTCGCTTCATGCTCGAACAGCGCCGAGGAGTTCTTCGCTTCGATGTACGGCACGGTATGCGCGCCGCACTTGTCGCCGATCAGCAGCGAGTCACACGCGGTAAAGTTGCGCGCGTTGGTCGCCTTGCGGTGCGCGGTGACGAGGCCGCGATAGGTGTTCTGCGACACGCCGGCGGCGATGCCCTTCGAGATGATGCGGCTCGTTGTGTTCTTGCCGAGGTGGATCATCTTGGTGCCCGAATCGACCTGCTGGTGGCCGTTCGAGATCGCAATCGAGTAGAACTCGCCGCGCGAATCGTCGCCGCGCAGGATGCAGCTCGGATATTTCCAGGTGATCGCGGATCCCGTTTCGACCTGGGTCCAGGAAATCTTGGAACGGTCGCCGCGGCAGTCGCCGCGCTTGGTGACGAAGTTGTAGATGCCGCCCTTGCCCTCGGCATTGCCGGGATACCAGTTCTGCACCGTCGAATACTTGATCTCGGCATCGTCATGGGTGACGAGCTCGACCACGGCGGCGTGCAACTGGTTCTCGTCGCGCTGCGGCGCGGTGCAGCCTTCGAGGTAGCTGACGTAAGCGCCCTTGTCGGCGATGATAAGCGTGCGTTCGAACTGGCCGGTATTGCGCTCGTTGATGCGGAAATAGGTCGAAAGCTCCATCGGGCATTTCACGCCCGGCGGCACGTAGACGAACGAGCCGTCGGAGAACACCGCAGAGTTCAGCGTGGCATAGTAGTTGTCGGAGGTCGGCACCACGGTGCCGAGATACTTGCGCACCAGTTCGGGATGCTCACGGATGGCTTCCGAGATCGGCATGAAGATCACGCCGGCCTGCTTCAGCTCCTTCTGGAAGGTGGTGGCGACGGACACCGAATCGAACACGGCATCGACCGCGATGCGGCGCTCGCCTTCAGGGCGCACCACGCCTTCGAGCATCTCGACTTCGCGCAGGGGTATGCCGAGTTTCTTGTAGGTCTCGAGGATATCCGGATCGATCTCGTCCAGCGAGCCGATCGTCTTCTTCGGCTTCGGCGCCGAATAGTAATAGAGATCCTGGAAGTCGATCTTCGGGTAGCCGACGCGCGCCCAGGTCGGCTCTTCCATCGTCAGCCAGCGCCGATAGGCCTCGAGCCGCCACTGCAGCATCCAGTCCGGTTCGTTCTTCTTGGCGGAGATGAAGCGGACGATTTCTTCCGACAGCCCTTTCGGGGCCTTGTCGGACTCGATGTCCGTGACGAATCCATAGCGATATTGATCGACATCGATCTGGCGAACCCGATCGACGGTCTCTTGTACGGCAGCCATTTTACCCTCCGCTCGCGGTTTCAAGGACCGCGGTGGATCAATTAGAAAACTTGTACGCTTCTTTACGATGTTCCCAAGAGGAAATCACCTGCTTAGAACCGTTCGAGCTGTGTTTCGTCGCTCTGTCTAAGTAGGGTGCCGGATAGCTTTCGCCAAGCCTCCAGACAACGATCGACGTCGCTTTCGGTGCTGGACCAGCCCAGACTGAGCCGCACGGCGGCCTGGGTGTACTCCGGACCGTACCCCATCGCCTGCAGAACGTGCGACGGCTGGACCTTGCCCGAAGAACAGGCAGACCCGGACGACACCGCGATACCTTCAAGGTCGAAGCCGATCACGGCGGTCTCCGCCCGCAGGCCGGCGACGCCGAACAGCGTCGTGTTCGGGAGCCGCCGGACCGAATCGGAGAACACCATCGTGCCCCGAATCTGCCGCAGCCCGTCCTCGAGCCGCTGACGTAGTCCGGCTAAGCGCTCCATCTCACTTATACCAGCCATGGCGGCCTTTACGGCAGCGCCGAAGCCGGCGATGCCGGGGACGTTCTCGGTCCCGGCCCGACGCCCCAATTCCTGGCCACCGCCGCGCAGCAATGCGTCCAGCCCCGCAACGCCGTCCGCCAGCACCAGCGCGCCGACACCCTTGGGGCCTCCGACCTTATGTGCAGAAACCGATAGAAGATCGGCTTGCAACAGCTTGATATCGATTGACATCTTACCGAACGCTTGCACCGCATCGACGTGCAGCAAGCCACCCGCCTGATGAACCAGTTCCGCGATCTCGGCGACCGGCTGCAGCGCGCCGGTTTCATTGTTGGCCAGCATCACCGACACCAGCGTCGGCGGACCGCCGGCCAGCAGCACGCGCAGTCCATCGGGGTCAATCACGCCGTCCCGGCCAACGCCCAGAACCTCGATGGCTTCTGGCGCAAACCGCCCGCCGGCCAGCACCGAGGCGTGCTCGATCGCCGACACGATCAGCCGCTCCACCGGGCTGCCCGGCTTGCGGAACGGTCCCGGCGTCAGCGCCAGCACGTTGGCCTCGGTGCCGCCGGAGGTGAACACGACGTTGCGCGAATCCGCCCCGACCGCCGCCGCGACCGCATGGCGGGCGTCCTCGACCAGCCGGCGCGCCTGCCTGCCCTCGGCATGGACGGAAGATGGATTGCCAGCGAGATCCCAGGCCCCCGACATTGCCACACGCGCCTCGGGGCGCAGCGGCGTGGTGGCGTTCCAGTCGAGATAGACGCGCGCACGGGCCAATGAGTTCGATGCCTTCTTTTTGGTTTGATGAGATGGCGGGCGCATGTTCGCGCTTCGCCATCATAGGTTCAATTGTTGGCGAAAACCTGTCGATCCACTCTAGCGCGGCGGGAAGGGAAACCCGACCCTAAAACGCCGCGGTCGCTGTTTTCCGCGTTGACGCAGTGCAACATCGCCCCTAACAGTCCGCCCTCTCGAAAAGCTAAGCCCGTCCAGGCGCAGCCTCGTTCAGCGCTGGAGGCGCCGCGTGACCATGACCATGACCTTCGCCGATCTCGCTTTGGCGCCGCTCCTGCTACAGGCACTGTCCGAGCAAGGCTATACCAACCCTACTCCGATCCAGGCCCAATCGATCCCGATGCTGTTGCAGGGCCGTGACATGCTCGGCATGGCTCAAACGGGCACCGGCAAGACCGCGGCCTTCGCGCTGCCGCTGCTGCATCGCCTGGCAGCAAATCCCCGCCCGGCGCCCAAGGGCGGTGCCCGCGTCCTGGTGCTCGCGCCGACGCGCGAACTGGTTTCGCAGATTGCGGTGGGCTTCGAGACGTTCGGCCGCCATCTGCAGCCGCGCGTGACGACGATCTTCGGAGGCGTCAGCCAGTTCCACCAGGTCAATGCGCTTGAGACGGGCGTCGATATCATCGTGGCGGCGCCAGGGCGCCTGCTGGATCTGATCGAACAGGGCCTCTGCGACCTTTCAGGACTTGAAGCTCTGGTGCTGGACGAGGCCGACCAGATGCTCGACATGGGCTTCGCCAAGCCGATCGAACGCATTGTCGCGACCCTGCCGAAGGATCGGCATACCATGCTGTTTTCGGCCACCATGCCGAAATCCATCGCCGCGCTGGCCGAGAGCCTGCTGCGCGATCCGGCAAAGGTCGAGATCGCCCCGCCCTCGACCACCGTGGACCGGATCGAGCAGTCCGTGATGTTCATGGACGCCGCCCACAAGAAGGCGGCGCTGCTGGCGCTGCTGCAGACGAAGGAGATCGGCCAGGCCGTCGTCTTCACGCTGCAGAAGAACATTGCCAACGAAGTCTGCGCTTTCATTACGGAAGCAGGCATCACGGCCGAAGCGCTGCACGGCAACAAGTCGCAGGGCCAGCGGGAGCGCGCGCTGGACGCCTTCCGAGCCGGGACCGTGCAGGTGCTGGTGGCGACGGATATCGCGGCGCGCGGCATCGATGTCGACACCGTGACGCATGTGTTCAACCACGACCTGCCGAGCCTGCCGGAAAGCTATGTCCACCGCATCGGCCGCACCGGTCGCGCCGGACGCAGCGGCTTTGCCATCACTTTGTGCGACGCCGAGCAGCGCGCTTGGCTGCATGATGTGGAGCGGGAAATCGGTCGCGCCTTGACGGTTCATCACGATCACGAATGGCATTGCGAAGTGGCGCGCCACTCGACCGCGCCCGCGCCGGTGCTGGGGGGCGGGCCGGCCAAGCAGGTCAAGACCCAGCAGGTACGCGAGCGCAAGATCTGGACCGAGGAAGAGAAGCTTGCGGCACGCAACGCGGCCAAGGTTGCCTGACGGGAACTCGATCGGCCCCCGATCCGCCTGCCCGTCGGCGCGAAGCTGCGACACCCTGTTCAAGATGCTTGCTTTTTGCCCTGGGCCTCATGGTAGAACGCGGCCTCAGCTTCACCCGGCGCCGCCCGTTGCGCCCGATCCGCCACCTTAGACGCAGGACTCTCCGAGCCCGGGCTTGCAAGCCCACCCGCCGAACCCTGCGCGAAGTCGGTTGATTACCTCAAGGATCATCCATGCCCGAAGTCATTTTCACCGGACCTGCCGGCCGCATCGAGGGCCGTTATCATCCGGCCAAGCAGAAGAACGCGCCGATCGCGATGGTGCTGCACCCGCATCCGCAGTTCGCCGGCACGATGAACCACCAGATTATCTACCAGTGCTATTACGCCTTCGTGCACCGTGGCTTCTCGGTGCTGCGATTCAATTTCCGCGGCGTCGGCCGCAGCCAGGGCTCGTTCGACCATGGCACCGGCGAGTTATCGGATGCCGCGGCGGCGCTCGACTGGGCACAGACCATCAACCCCGAAGCCCGTGCCTGCTGGGTCGCCGGCTTCTCGTTCGGCGCCTGGATCGGCATGCAGCTCCTGATGCGCCGCCCCGAGGTCGAGGGCTTCATCTCGATCGCGCCGCCGGCCAATCTCTACGACTTCTCGTTCCTGGCGCCCTGCCCGTCCTCGGGCCTGATCGTGCATGGCGAGAAGGATGCCGTGGTGCCGCCGAAGGACGTCAACACGCTGGTCGAGAAGCTGAAGACCCAGAAGGGCATCGTCATCGACCAGCACATCATCCCCGGCGCCAACCACTTCTTCGACGGCAAGCTCGAGCCGCTGATGGAATCGGTCACCGGCTATCTCGACATGCGCCTGGCGAACGTCCGCTAAAGCGGCGTCTGTAGCCCGGATGAAGCCGGCGATGGCGCGAAGCGCGATCGCTGGTGAAATCCGGGTCCGGCCCGTCCATCACAAACGCTTTCCCCGGATTGCGTCGCCGCGCCCAAGGGCGCGTCGACTTCATCCGGGCTACGATCACCCCGGCCTCGCCACCACGCCGCCGGTCATCGGGATCGGTACGCCGGTGGTGGCCGGATAGCTGATCGGCAGGCCCTTGAGCCCGCGCACGGCCAAAAATCCGAACGCCTGCGCCTCCATTGCGTCTCCCGACCATCCCAGCGAATCCGCGGTTTCTACCTCCGCTGGCGCAAGTCGCGCGCGCAGCATGCGCAGCACTGTCAGGTTGCGGGCGCCGCCGCCGGTGATGATCCAGCTCAGAGGCGGGTTCGGCAGCAATGGCCCGATGCTGGCAATCGCCGCGGCGGTGAACGCGGTCAGCGTGGCGGCACCGTCGGCAGGCGCCATGTTGCGCAATACAAGCGCAGCAAACGCATTGCGGTCGAGCGACTTCGGCGGCGGCGCGGCGAAGAACGGCAATGCCAGCCCGCACGCCACGAATTCCTCATCGACCACGCCCTGCGCCGCCAGCCGGCCCTCGCAATCGAACGGCTCGCCCATGCTGCGGAACATGAAATCGTCGAGCAGCGCGTTGCCGGGACCGGTGTCGCAAGCGATCAGGGTGTCGCCGTCGATATAGGTGATGTTGGAGACGCCGCCGATATTGACCACGGCGACCGCCCCGCCGCGCCCAAGCGCCTGCGCCAGCGCGCGATGATAGACCGGTACCAAAGGCGCGCCCTGCCCGCCGGCCGCGACATCGGCGGCGCGGAAATCGTGCATCACCGGAATATGGATCGCCCGCGCCAGTGCCAAGCCATCGCCGATCTGCACCGTCAGCCGGTCGGCCGGACGATGCAGCACCGTCTGGCCATGGAAGCCGACGATATCGACGTTTTCGCGGGCGATGCGGTTTTGCGTGAGAAAGCCGGCCACAGCCTCGGCATGGGCCGAAGTCACCACCCGCTCGGCCTCGGCCAGGACCCCCGGCCGCGCGTCGCGGTCCGATAGCGCCGCGGCTTCGGCCAGCGCCTGGCGCAGCACGGCTCGCTCGCTTTCCGCATAGGGCCGGTAGCCGGACGGACCGAAGGCTCGCACGGCGCGGCCGTCGGTCTCGATCAAGGCGATGTCGACCCCGTCCAGCGAGGTCCCGCTCATCAGCCCGATCGCGGTCAGCATCAATGCCACGGCCAAAGCCCTCGTCAGGTGAAACTTGTGTCTAATGGCCCGATCTTATAATGCCACACGGCGCCCCGGATGGGCGGTCGCCGGTCCCGGCGCACCGCCAATCTGTCGAGTCAGCGTAAAAATATCATGATCAGAGTCTTCAACAGATGACCGCATTTAAATCAGACTTTCTGAACGTGCTGCAGAGCCGCGGCTTCATCCACCAGATCTCCGATCCGCAGGCGCTGGATGCCGCCTGCGCCAAGGGCCCGGTCACCGCCTATGTCGGCTACGACGCCACCGCGACGTCGCTGCACATCGGCAATTTGATCTCGGTGACCATGCTGCACTGGTTCCAGGAGACCGGGCACCGTCCGATCACCCTGATGGGCGGCGGCACCTCGATGGTCGGCGACCCCTCTTTCCGTGACGACCAGCGACAGTTGCTGACCGTCGAGAAGATCGACGAGAACATCCAGGGCATCAAAAAAATCTTCGGCAAGATGCTGCGCTACGGCGATGGCCTGACCGACGCGATGATGGTCAACAATGCCGACTGGCTGTTGAAGCTGAACTACGTCGAATTCCTGCGCGACGTCGGCCGGCATTTCTCGGTCAACCGCATGCTGGCCTTCGACAGCGTCAAGCTGCGGCTCGACCGCGACCAGTCGCTGTCGTTCCTCGAATTCAACTACATGATCATGCAGGGCTACGACTTCACCGAGCTCAACCGGCGCTATGGCTGCACGCTGCAGATGGGCGGCTCCGACCAGTGGGGCAACATCATCAACGGCGTCGACCTCTCCCACCGCATGGGCGGCCCGCAGCTCTACGCGCTGACCACGCCGCTCTTGACCAAATCGTCCGGCGAGAAGATGGGCAAGTCGGCCACCGGCGCGGTATGGCTGAACGGCGACCTCTTCAGCCCCTATGATTTCTGGCAGTATTTTCGCAATACCGAAGACGACGACGTCGGCAAATTCCTGAAGATCTTCACGCGGCTGCCGCTCGACGAGATCGCCCGGCTCGAGCGCCTCGGCGGCGCCGAGATCAACGAAGCCAAGAAGATCCTCGCGACCGAAGCCACCGCCATCGTGCACGGCCGCGAGGCGGCGGACGCCGCCAACGAGACGGCGCGAAAGACCTTCGAGGAAGGCGCGATCTCGTCGAGCCTGCCGACCATCGATATTCCGCACGGCGAACTCGAGGCCGGCATCGGCGTGCTCGGCATTTTCGTCACTGCCGGCTTCGTCGCTTCCAACGGCGAGGCGCGGCGCCAGATCAAGGGCGGCGGGCTGCGCGTCAACGATGTGCCGGTGACCGACGAGAAGATGCTGCTGACGCCGGCGCAACTCACGCCGGAGGGCGTGATCAAGCTGTCGCTCGGCAAGAAGAAGCACATCCTGCTCAAGCCCGCATAGGGCCATTCGCCGGGCGCACTTGTTCATGCACTGCGAAACGCGCTCCATGGTGGGCCATTCGCAAACGCCGTGAAGAAGAGCCCGATGGACCCCAAAGCCTCCCAGCGCACCGCGCTCGCCGTTCTGGGCGTCTGCTTCACGCTGTCGGTCCTGGGTCGCGGGCTACAGGAGAGCTTTACGGTCTTCCTGCTGCCGATCTCGCAGGCTTTTGACTGGGATCGCGGCGACGTGGTCTCGATCTACTCGCTGACCGCGCTTTGCATCGGGCTTGCCTCGCCGCTGGTCGGTCGGTTGTTCGACCGCTCCGGCCCCCGCGCGGTGTTCGTCACCGGACTGGCGCTGATCGGCGGCGCCTTCCTCGCCGCTTCCTTTGCACAGCAGCTCTGGCAGTTTCAGGTCACCATCGGGATCGCGCTGGGCTGCGGTGTCGCCTGCATCAGCAACGTGCCGAACTCGATCCTGCTCGGCCGCTGGTTCGGCAAAAGGCTGCCGACCGCAATGTCGGTGGTGTATTCCGCGACCGGCGCCGGCGTGCTCATCATGCTGCCCTTCGCGCAAATCCTGATCGACCGCCTGGACTGGCGCGGCGCCTATCAGACCTTCGGCTGGATGGTGCTGGCTTTGCTGCTACCGTTGGTTCTCTTGCCATGGCGTTTCTTTGCAAATGGCTCGGAGCATCTAGAGAAGCCCGAGGGCCACGATCTTGCCGACGAGGGCTGGACGCTGCCGCGGGCCATGCGCCATCACGCGTTCTGGGCGCTGTTCTCGACGTTCTTCTTCACCGCGATCGGCATGTATGCGATCGCGCCGCAGGTCGTGGCCTATCTGATCGATGCCGGCTTTCCGCCGCTGACCTCTGCGACCGCCTGGGGTTTCAGCGGCGTGGTGCTGCTGTTCGGCATGCTCGGCGTGTCGTGGCTCGACGGCGTGATCGGCCGCCGCCCCTCGATCCTGTTCAGCTACACCCTGTCGATCGCAGGCATCGTCATGTTGTGGCTACTGCAATGGTACCCGAACTATTTTCTGCTGACCGGCTTCGTGATCTGCTTCGGCAGCATGATCGGCTCGCGCGGGCCGCTGCTGACGGCGACCGCGATGAAGATATTTCGTGGTCCCCGCGTCGGCACCATCTACGGCACCATCACGATCGGCAGCGGGCTGGGCTCGGCGCTCGGCTCATGGAGCGGCGGACTGCTGCACGACTGGACGCAGAGCTACAATCCACTGATCGCCTTCGCGCTGGTCAGCGTGGTGATCGGCATGATCCCGTTTCTCGTCGTGCCTGCGCTGCGCCGTTAACTTGAAGGTGGGCGCGGTGAACAGCGCCTACCTCAGTTGATGCGCGCTGCAGGACATTACGACTGATTTCTCTATTTTAGCGTGCATGTCACGCCTGTTGCATTGAGATGCGTATTCATATAGCGCACTTTCATCTTTGGTAAGCACCTTGCAGCTACAAACTACCTCAAGTTTTACCGACTGGAGGTCCAGATGAGTCTGCTCAGCCGCTTCACGATCCGCACCAAGCTCGCCAGCATCGTGGTTGTTTCCGCCATATCCGTTTGCGCGATCATCGCGGTGTCCGCCTCGCTGAGCCAGAAGCGCATGCTGGAAGACCGCATGGGCCAGTTGCATACCGCCGTCGACCTGATGGTCGGCATGGCGCAGACGCTGCAGGACGAAGTCGCGGCCGGCAAGCTCACGCTCGCTGACGCGCAGGCCCAGTATCGCCAGCGCGCCAGCGGCATGACGTTCGGAAACAAGCAGGGCTACCTCGTCGCCTATCATTCCGACGGCGTGCTGCTGGTCAATGCCGGCAACCCCAAGCTCGAAGGCAAGTTCACCGGCACCAAGGACTCCAACGGCGTGCTGATCTCCAAGGCGACCATCGATGCTGGTCGCAAGTCGCCGGAAGGCGGCACGACCTCGTATCTCTATCCCCGTCCCGGCCAGACCGTGCCGCTGGAGAAGATGGTCTACGCGCGCTACTACGCGCCGTGGGACCTGACCATGAGCAGCGGCCTCTATGTCGACGATCTCGATGCCGACGTGAATGCGCTGCTCACCAGGCTCGGCCTGCTCGGCGCCGGCGTGCTGGCGCTGATGGCGCTGCTGTCCTGGCTGATCGCCCGCGACGTGCTCGGCGCGCTGCGTCGGCTGCAGGGCCGCATGCACAACATCGCCACCGGCTCGCTCGACACCGCGGTCGACGAGACCGACCGTGGCGACGAAATCGGCCGCATGGCCGAGCAGTTGGAGATGCTGCGGCAGACCTCGATGACCGCGCGTACGCTTGAAGCCGAACAGGCCCGCCTGAAACAGACCGGCGAGGCCGAGAAGCGTGATGCACTGATCCAGCTCGCCAACCGTTTCGACCAGTCGGTCGGCGCGCTGGTCGGGCTGATGGCCTCCGGCTCGACCGAACTCGAAGCCACCGCCCAGTCGATGTCCGGCACCGCGGCGCGCACCAACGACCAAGCAACGATCGTCGCGACCGCCGCCGCCGAAGCCAGCAGCCGCGTCCAGACCGTCGCCGCCGCCGCCGAAGAATTGTCGTCATCGATCGTCGAGATCAGCCGGCAGATGGCGCAGTCCGCAAAGATCACGAGCCATGCGGTCGATAGCGCGCGGCGCACCGATAGCATCGTCCGCGCTTTGGCGGATGGTGCGCAGCAGATCGAGCACGTCGTCGAACTGATCAACAGCATCGCCAGCCAGACCAACCTCTTGGCCCTCAACGCCACCATCGAGGCGGCACGCGCGGGCGAAGCCGGCCGCGGTTTCGCCGTCGTCGCCACCGAAGTGAAGAGCCTGGCCGGCCAGACCGCCGACGCCACCAAGGAGATCGGCACCCGCATCGCGCAGATCCAGGCGGCGACCAGGGAAGCGGTCGATGCGATCCAGGGCATCACCGCGACCATCGAGGAAGTCAGCGCCATCGCCACCACGATCGGCTCGGCGATCGAGGAGCAAGGCGCCGCCACCGCCGAGATCGCCCGCAACGTGACGCAGACCGCGCAGGCGACCCAGGAGGTCACCACCAATATCGGCGGCGTCAGCTCGGCCGCGCATGAAACCGGCGGCGCTGCCAGCATGGTGCTGAGCGCGGCGTCCGGCCTGTCGAAACAGGCCGAGCAATTGTCCGGCGAAGTCAGCACCTTCCTCGCCGGCGTCCGCGCAGCGTAAAGTTCCCTAGCAACAAAAAAGGGCGCGGTCAGCAATGACCGCGCCCTTTTTCTTTAAGCCCGGCATGGACTAGTTGTTCGAGCCGCTCGGGAACTCGACCGGGTTGTTCTGTTTGCCAGTGTTGAACTCGAAGATCTTGCGCACCAGGCCCGGCGCTAGCGCCGAGATAGGGTTGACGCGCATGACGGGCGCGCCGGGCGTGCCGATCACCTCGTAGGTGACGCCGATCAGCCCTTCATTGCTGCCGCCGCCGAGAAACAGCCCGATCACCGGCAACTGGCCGAACATGTTGTTGAGCCCGTACATCGGCACGAAGGTGCCGCTCATCCGCACCGTGTTGGCGGGATAGTCGATGCTGCCTTCGATGGTGGCGCCGACGACCGGGCCTTTCACGACGCCTTCGCGGATGGTGAGCTGGCCGTTCTGCCGGGTGAATTCGGCGCGCAGCCGCGAGAAGGCGATGCTGTTCTGGGTGCCGCCCTGCCCGCCGCCGGCCACGCTGGCGAGCTGCGCTTCGCCCTTGACGGCGAAGTCGCGCAGATTGACCAGACCTTCCTTCGGACGGTTGTCGGAGCTCGGCGTATCCATCGCCAGCGACAACTGGCCGCCGCTGACCTTGGCGTAGGTGTCGGTGACGCGCAGCAGCGCGCCGGCGTCATTGGTCTCGATGTAGATGATATCGCGCGCGGCACCCTGCGCGCGACCGCGCATGTCGCCGGTCAGCGGCGTGTCGCGTCCGAGCTTGCCATTCAGCGTGAAGCTCTTGATCGTCCCCCCGCGCCTGGAGATCTTGACGTCGAGGCTGCGGATGGCCTCGCCGTAGAAGCCCGCGACCGCCCCCAGCTTGACGTCGATGTCGAAATCGATCGCCTTGGTCTTGTTCTTGGGGTCGGTCTCCTTGCCGGAGATCACCGACTTCAGGAAGCCGCGGCCATCAAACACGTCGCCGCGCATCACCACCTTGAGCGTGCCGTCCTGACTGCGATCGGCCTTCAGCGAGGTCTTGTCGCCTTCCGACGGCGAGAAGGTCGGGAAGTTGGCGCTGACCAGATCGCCGCTCTGGTCGACCTCGACCGCGCCCCTGATCGAGGCGCCGGAGCCGTCGACCACGATGTCCTCGAGCCTGGTCGATTGGCCCTTCTGCACCACGTTGAACACCGCGCGGCCGGCCTTGCCCGGCTGCTTGGTCCAGCCCGGGAGGATGTTGTCGATCTTCATCGGCGTCAGATCGGCCTCGATGCCGAACTTGCTCTCGCGGTCTCCGGACCCGATCCGGCCCGCCAGCTTGAGCGGCAACGAGCCGCTGACGGCGGGGCCGAGATCGAAGCCCAGCCGGGCGCGGCTGGCGTCGTCGAGCGTGGCCTGCAGCCGCACGTCGGCATCGCCGTCAGTCGGCTTGCGGTAGTCCAGCGCGGCGGGCTGGCCGTTGATCCGGACGTCGCCCTTGACCTGATAGCCCTGGTTGTTGGCGGTAATCTTCAGGGCGTTGGCTTCCAGCTTCTGGCCCATCACCAGCTTGTCGCCGGCGAAATCCTTGAGGTCGGCATTGATCGTATAGGTGGTGTCGGCCTTGGTCAGTTCGCCCTTGATCGGCATGCCCATGGTGACGAACGCCGAGGCATTGCCCTTGGTGGCGTTGGGATCGAGCGTGTTGCCGGTGACGTCGCTAAGGCGGTCGGAGGCCAGGATTTCCGCTACCGCAGGCACCGGCCCCTCGACCCTGAACTTGACCCGCGCCGGCATAGGCTTCGGCACCATGTCCGGCACCTCGAACACGACGTCGGTGAGATTGAGCTTGCGCCCCGCGGGCGTATCGACACCGGCCTGCCCGATCGTCACCGTGGCGGTGCGGCCGGTGATGCGGGCCTTGAGGTCGGCGTCGCGGATCAGCGGCAGGTCATCGACCGGGCGCAGCGTCACGCCATTGGCGAGGATGGTGACGCTGAGGCCGTCATCGGGGATCGGCGGGCCTCTTCGCGACAAATTGCGTACCGGCGAGTTGAGCGCGATGTCGAGCCGCTGCACCGAGCCGCGCTCGATCCGCTCGATCACCCATTCTCGGACTTCCGGGGTCACCAGGATCGGCCACATCCGCTTCAAGGCAGACGCCGACATCGGCGTGCCGGCAAGCCCGAGCACCAGCCGCGGCTCGCCGGCGTAATCGACCGCGCCGGAACCGGCGATCCCGATCTCGCCATTGCTTATATTGGCCTGCGTCAGCAAAACCCGCTTGTTGTCGGTATCGAAACGCAGCCCGATATCGATCCGGTTGAAGATCAGCGGCGCTTCATTGCCGGTGCCGGGCAGCACGATGGTGCCGCCGCTCAAGCCGGCCTGCCAGTTCGGCACGGCGTCGTTGGGCGGCTCGACATGCGCCAAGAGCGTCACGCGGTTCGGACCGGCAACCACCTTGAACGGTGCCAGCAGCACGCGGCGGCCGGAATCCCATTCGAGATTGACCTCGGCGGAATCGATCAGCATCGGATAATCGGGCGTATCATTGTCGATGATCGGGCCGGCGCCGGCGACGATCTTGCCGCGGAAATAGGTCGGCAGGCCGTCGCGGCCAAGTTCGCCCTTCAACTCGCCGGTCAGCGGCAGGTCGGCGCTGTAGGTCAGGTCCTTCATGCGCAAGGCCAGCAGGATGTTCCGGGTCGGAACCCTGTCTGCTTTGATCTCGACCGAGCGCACGCCGTTAGACGGCGCACCGACCACGACGCCGAACGACCACGGCGTCTTGCCAGCCTCGCCAAAACTCATCGCCACGCCGCCCGTATGCGGGCGGCGCAGGTTCAGCGTGATGTTGTTGAAGGTCGAGGTGTTGCCGCGCTGCTGGTCGTCGATCACCAGCGTGCCGTTCTTGAGGCCGATCTCGTTGAGGTTCTGGCCGTCCAGTCCGGTCAGGCTGAGGCTGTCGAGCCACTCCAGCCCGGCGAGGAGGCCGCTGGGCGACGGTTTCTCGGCCGCCGGAACCGGCGGGGTAGGCAGCGCCTGGACCAGGGGGGCGACCTGACCCGGCGGCAGCGACAGCGACGGGCCGGACGGCACCGGGATGGTCGGCGGAATGACCGGCGGCGCGACCCGCGGCGTCGCCACGCCGGTCGCCAGCGGGCGCGCATTGTCGCCGGTGGAAACGGTGACCTCACCGTCCGGCATGATGCGGACCGCGAGCACGGCATCGACGAGGTTGAGGCTTTCGGCGCGCAGCCGGCCCATCAGCATCGCAGGCACCGACAATTTGACTTCGGCCTTAGGGGCACTGGCGACGATGGCGTGATCGCGGTCGCGCACCACGATGTCGCGGATCCGTACCGCGATCCGGATCCGGCCGGACCGCTCGATCTGGGTGCCGCCAACCTCGACGGTGTTACCCTCGCCGATATTGTCCTGGATCGCGTCAGCCAGCCACGGTGTCGCCATGTCGAAATTGATCGGCCCGGCGCCGAGCCGCCACCACAGCGCGCCGAAGCCGCCGGCCACGACGACCAGCAGCAGGAGCAGCACCCCGAGTGTCCGCTTCAGCCAGCCGCCGCGACGCGGTGGCTCTACGCCGTGCCCGGTGTCCGGATTGGACAGCAGCCGGCGCGCGCGATGATTGCCAACCTCTTGATGGAGCTGATCCCAATCGGAATCGTTCCATTGCGGAGACTGCTGACCGGCGTGCGGAATTGTCGCTTGGGGCGGCTTGTTACTTGGCATTGCCTCTCGGTGCAGGCGCTGATGATGAGAATGATCGCTCCGGGCATCTGCGCATCGATCGCTCGATGGCCCCTGTTCCGGCAATGCGGCTCATTCGCGGGTTAGTCATGACGTTCAGGTCGTGGCGCCGCGTTCAGGCACACGGGATCGGGTGTTGCGTCGAATCCTTTGTAACCATACTCCGGGGGCAGATCATTTGCACCGCGGCGGATTTACCCGGCAGCGCAAAGCACTTCTAATATTCATCACACTGATCCGCTGAAAGCGACGAAAGGAAGGCGTATGTCCAAGAAATCGCGCGAGAATTCCTCCAAAGCCTCGACCGAGAGCGCGGCCAAGAGCGCGGCCAGGCCAGCCGCCAAAAGCGCCGCGAAGCCGGCTGCCAAGAAGGTTGCCAAACCGGTGGTAGCCAAGCCGGTAGCGAAGGCGCGGGCAAAGAAGACCGTTGCCCAGCCCGTGAAGCCCGCCGCCACGGCGGTTGCCAAGGTTGCAGCGAAAGCGAAACCGGCTGCCAAGGCTCCGAAGGCCGTTGCCGCCGCGAAGGCCCGCAAGCCGGCGCCGGCGGCCAAAGCCGTCGCCGCACCGAAGCCGGCGAAGGCAAAGCTCGATCAGGCGCCGGCGCTCGCCGCCGAAGGCAGTCTGGCTCCGGGATTCAACCTGCCGCGCGACGGCGGCGCCACCGTTTCACTCGCCGACTTTGCCGGGCAGAAACTGGTGATCTTCTTCTATCCGCGCGCCAATACGCCAGGCTGCACCAAGGAGGCGATCGATTTCACCCGCCTCGGCCGTGATTTCAAGGCCGCTGACACAATGGTGCTCGGCGTTTCCGCCGATCCCTTGAAGGCGCAGGAATCGTTTCGCGACAAGCACGATCTGACGACGCCGCTGTTGTCCGACGAGACCCAGTCGATGCTCAAGGCCTACGGCGCGTGGGGCGAGAAATCGATGTATGGCAAGGTGTTCGAAGGCGTGCTTCGCACCACGGTTTTGATCGGCAGCGACGGCCGCGTGGCGCGAATCTGGCGCGGTGTGAAAGTCGATGGACATGCTGACGCGGTACTCGAGCAGGCCCGTCAAATTTAGCGGATCCCTTTGCTCAAAATTAACCATGAGAGGGTCAAATCCCCCGGTAATTGAGCCGGCCAGAGCGTATTTCCTGGCCGGCGCCGGGAGTACTGATGTCGAACCGCACCGCGCACCACGCCGAATATCCACAGCACCACGCCCATGATCACCACCGGGCGCAAGCGCGTCGGACCGGCCCGGCCAAGGCCCCGGCGCAGCCGGCCCGCCAGGGCGACTATACGATCGCGCATGCCGGCAAGCAGTTCCGGATCGGCCCCGTGGTGTTCTGGATCGTGGTCGGCACCGTGACCGTGCTGGGCGCCTGGTCGGCGGCGACCGCGACCTATTTCGCGTTCCGCGACGACGTGCTGACCAAGCTGATCGCCCGGCAGGCCGAAATGCAATACGCCTATGAGGACCGCATTTCCGAGCTGCGTGCCAAGGTCGATCGCTCGACCAGCCGGCAGATGCTCGACCAGGAACAGTTCGACCAGAAACTCGCCGAAGTCACCCGCCGCCAGGCCGTGCTGGAAAACCGCGCCGCCATGCTGAGCGCGATCCCCGATAATCTGGCGACCGGTTCGATCGGCAAGCCCCCCGCATCATCCGGCACGCCGAAGCCGTCGCCGATCAATACAACCGTCACGCCAACGGCGCCGCCGGACCGCCAGGCGCGGCTCGGCACCCGCATCCTCAACGCCGTGATGCCCGGCCACTTCGCCAAGATCCAGGGCGTCGATACCGTCATTACAAAATTGCAGGCCTCGCTCGACCAAGTCGAGAGCAAGCAATTATCGACCCTGAGCGTGGCGGAAGAAACGATGAACGCCAAGGTCAACCGGATGCGCGGCGTCGTCAGCGAGCTCGGCCTCAACATGGCGCAGCTCGAAGCCGCAGCACCCCGCGCGCCAATGGGCGGCCCCTACGTTCCCGTCAAGCTGACCGCCGACGCCGGCCCGTTCGAGCGCCAGCTCGTTCGCACCTATACGACGCGCGCGCAGCTCGACAAACTGAACCGCACCATGGCGCTGGTGCCCTATCGCAAGCCGGTGGTCGGGGAAATCGAATACACCTCGACCTTCGGCGTGCGCTCCGATCCGTTCCTCGGCCGCCCGGCGATGCATACCGGCCTCGACTTCCGCGCCGCGACCGGCGATCCGATCCGCGCCACCGCCAACGGCCGCGTGACCTCGGCGGCCTATGCGGGAGGATATGGCAAGATGATCGAGCTCGACCATGGCAACGGCCTCGCCACCCGCTACGGCCATTTGTCGGAGATCAACGTCCGGGTCGGCGACGTCGTCAAGATCGGCCAGGTGATCGGCCTCGCCGGTTCGACCGGCCGCTCCACCGGCTCGCACCTGCACTACGAAACCCGCATCGAGGGCGAAGCCGTCGACCCGCAGAAATTCCTGCGCGCGGGTGCACGGCTCGGTGCGGGCTAGGGATGCCGGGCATTGTTGCCCCGCCCCGAGTGTGATTGAAGCGGCAGTGAAACCCGAGGCTGCCTCTTGAGCTCTCCCCGACGCATCGGCCCGAAATATCCACGCCTCGGCCGCTTCGGCTTCCGAGCGACCCGCCGCGTCACGACCTGGCTGATGGCACTGGCCGGGTTTCACGCCAATGATTCCCGTTTCACGGCAGACCGCATCCAGGCAATCCGCGCCAAGCTTGCACGCGGCGAGACGGTGTATCTCGCCGGCCTCGGCCTGCCCGGCACGCATAATTCCGGCGTCGCCCTGGTCGAAGTGACGCAGGCGCGCGGGCCGCGGCTGATCGTCAACAATGAAGAAGAACGCTTCTCCGGCGACAAGCACACCACGCAATATCCGCGCGGCGCGCTGGATGCGATGCGTGCCACGCTGCGGACGATCGGCCGCGACGTCGGCGATATCGATGCGTGGCTGACGAGCTGGGACTATCCCGACCTGATCGGCTCTCTGCTGCGTAGCGTGATCGAGGAATTCCCAGAGAGCCTGAAACTGCTGCGCACGCAGAATTCCGTCAGCTTCGATGCGAGGCGCTTCGAGCAGATGACGCGCACGCCAAAACTGTTGCGCAAGCAGTTCGGCCTGCCCGCCCGCGTGCCGCTTCTGATGATGCCGCATCACGACAACCACGCCTGGTTTTCCTTCGCAGCCTCGCCCTTCCCCGACAACGAGCCGGTGGCGATCGCGGTGCTGGATGGCACCGGCGACCTCGGCTCGGTATCGACCTATGTCGCGCAGTCAGGCGCGATGCAAAAACTGTTCTGCAATGACAGCGTGTTCGACTCCCTCGGCGCGTTCTACAGCGTGATCGCCTCGACGCAGGGCGGCTGGACCTGGCTGTCCTGCGAAGGCCGCTACATGGGCGCCGCCGCCTGGGGCGACATGAACCGCGCCAGCAATCGGTATTACCCGCGCTTGCGCGAGGTGCTGGAATTTGCCGTGAACGGCGAAGTGCGGCTCAACCGCGCGATGGGCAACTGGTACTGCGACCCGTTCGAACATCCCTACAAGCAGCCTTTGATCGACCTTCTAGGTCAACCGCTGAAGCCCGATCAATTGTGGAATCCCGACGCGGTGCTGCGCGTCGAGGACATCGCGCACCGCGCCGATACGCAGGACCGCCTCGACAAGGCGGCCGCGACGCAACTGGTGTTCGAGGATGCGCTGATCCATATCGTCGATCACCTGCTGCGCACCACCGGGGCACGCCGGCTGGTCCTGACCGGCGGCGTGGCGCTGAATGCGCTCGGCAACATGCGGCTGTTGCAGCATTTCGACGAGACGTGGTTCGCGCAGGCGCAAGGCCGCCGCTCGAAACTGCATCTGTGGGTGCCGCCCGTACCCGGCGATCCCGGCGTCACCATCGGCGCCGCCTGGGTGTTCGCGCATCTGCTCGGCGCGCCGCGCGGAGCACCGATCACGCATGCGTTCTATGGCGGCGACGCGCCGGCCGCGGATGACATCGCGGAGGCGCTGAAGAGCGACGACATCGCCTCGACGCCGGTCGGCTCGATCTCGACGCCCGAGGGCATCGATGCCGTGGCTGATTTGATCGCTTTTATCATCGCGCAAAGCGGCATCGTCGCGTTGTACCAGAGCGCGGCGGAGACCGGCCCGCGCGCGCTCGGCCATCGTTCGATCCTCGCCAACCCCTGCGATCCCGCGACGCGCGAGCGGCTGAATGCGCGGGTAAAATTTCGCGAGGCGATCCGCCCTTTGGCGCCGATGGCGACGCTTGAGGCGGCGCAGGAATATTTCGAGCTGCTGGAAGGCGCCGCTGACGCTGATTACAACGCCTATAATTACATGGTCCTGACCGCGCAATCGAAGCCGCAAGCCCGGATAAAAATTCCGGCCGTGATCCACGCCGACGGCACCGGCCGTATCCAGATCGTCCGCGCCGACGACGACCCCCTGACCTACGCCATCCTGAAAGCGCTCGGCCGCCACATCGGCGTCGAACTTTCGGTCAACACCTCGTTCAATGTCGCAGGACCCATCGCGCAGACGCCGCAACAGGCGGTGGACACGCTGCGCCGCTCGGCCGGACTCGATGTCGTGATGATGGTCGCCTGCGACGGCGCGGTCACCGCCGCCTGGCACGGCGGCACGCGCGACAGCGGCCGGTTTACGGCGTGGCTGTCGGCGTGGCGCCGTCCCTGCGGTTAGGAATCGTAGCTCAGACCTTGCCGATCTTCTTGGCTACCGCGACCAGGCGCGCGCTGTCCTTGGCGACGAATTGCGCGAAGGCGTCGGCGTCCTGATAGGCCGGCATATTGCCGGCGGCCTCGAACGTCCGGGTCACTTCCGGATCGCTCATCGCGGACTTCATCGTTTCGCGCAGCTTTGTCACCACCGGCTGCGGGACACCCTTCGGCACGAACAGGCCGGCCCAGATGTAGAACTCGACATCGGAGTAGCCCAGTTCCTTGAACGTCGGCACGTTCGGGAAGGCGGCCAGGCGCTCGCCGCCGAAATTGGCGAGAACGCGCAGCGTGCCGGCATCGACATGCTGCTTCAGCGTGCCCGGCGCGGAGGCCAGCGCCTGGATCTGGCCGCCCAGGAGATCGCTGATCGCCGGCGAAGCACCACGGTAGGGAACGTGCAGCAGCTTGATGTCGGCGGCGATCGCGAACATTTCCATCGAGACATGCAGCGTGCCGAACGGGCCGGACGAGCCATAGGCGATGGCACCGGGCCGCGCTTTGGCGTCGGCGACGAAGTCCGCAATGGTCTTCCACGGCGCGCTGGCCGGCACGGCGAACAGCGTCGGATCGGCGAGCACGCGCGCGATCGGCTGCAGCTGATCGACTTCATAAGCGACGGGACGCTCATAGATGCGGTCGGCTTCCGGCAGCACGGCGAGCGACGACAGCGTCATCAGCATGGTGTGGCCGTCGGGCTGCGCGCGTGCTGCGGTCGCATTGCCGAGCGAGCCGCCGGCGCCAGAGCGGTTATCGATGATGACCGGCTTGCCGAGCACCTTTTGCATGTACTGGGCGATCGGACGCGCCGCGATGTCGGCCTGCCCGCCGGCCGGAAACGGCACGATCATGGTCATGTTGCGGGTCGGCCAGGCGTCCTGCGCGCGGGCGCTCTGGCCGGTCACGGCGAGAGCCGAAAGGCCGCCAAGGCCCGCGATGAAGTCGCGACGTTTCATGTGATGTCTCCCAATGTGTTTTGTGCGGCGCCATCGATGGGCCGCCGTCTCAAGGACCGACGATTTGACCGCCTTGTATCGTGTATCGCAGCATGCGGTGGCGAAGGACGCCACCGCATGTTGATAGCTCGTTCAGCCGACCGGATTTTCCAGTCTGCCGATGCCGCTGACGTCAATGGCCACCACGTCGCCCTTCTTGAGGAAGCGCGGCGGCTTGAAGCCGAGGCCGACGCCGGCCGGCGTGCCGGTGGCCAACAGATCGCCGGGCTCCAAGGTAATCACGGACGAGATACACTCGATCAGCGTCGGAATGTCGAAGATCAGATCGGCGACCGACGCATCCTGGCGCAGTTCGCCGTTGACGTAGGTCTTGAGCTGCATCTTGGTCGGGTCCGGCATTTCATCGGCCGTCAGAATAGCCGGTCCCATCGGACAGAACCCGTCGATGCCCTTGCCGATGAACCACTGCCGGTGCTTGTGCTGCAGCGTGCGCGCGGTGACGTCGTTGATGATCGTGTAGCCGAACACATGCGCCAGGGCATCCTGCTTGGTGATGCCGCGGCCGCCGCGACCGATGATCACGGTCAGCTCGCCCTCGTAGTCGGTGCTGTCGGTCGGATCCAGATAGTTCGGGATCGACGCGCCCGGCCCGATCACGGTACTCGACGGCTTGGTGAAGATCACCGGCGCTTCCGGCACCACTTCCTTGGCCGAGGAGTCGAAGCCGGAGCCGGCGAATTCCTTGGCGTGTTCGTGATAGTTCTTGCCGACGCAGAACACGTTTCGCGACGGACGCGGGATCGGCGCGAGGAGCTGCAACCCGGCGATCGGCAGCGGCGCGCCTGCGGCAGCGGCCAGCCCGTCCTTCAGGCGATCGTAATTGGCGATCAGGGTCAGCATGTCCGGCGCGATTTCGGCTGGCAGCGGCGAAACCTGCGTGAGCATCTCATCGGCGATGCCGACGGCCTGATGGCCGTTATGAAGGAACGTGACGAGGCGCATTTTCTCTCCAGTGCTCTGGTGCGTTTATTTCCGGCGACGGGTCGCCGGTTCTTCTATAGACACCTATATCTTCGATAGAAGATTTGTTCAAGGCCGCCGGTGTCTTATAACCGTTTGGCGAAGTGACACCGCGGCAAACCATGCCTAAGATCGATCACGGCAATCACGACGGAGCGACACGCGACATGGCGAACCCTGCGGCACGGAAGGTCATCGACGAAGACCCCGTCAGCCGTGACTTCGGCGACCGCGTCCGCACCATGCGCGAGCAGGCCGGCCTGACGCTGGAGGCCTTTTCGAAACTGTCCGGCGTGAGCCGCGCGATGCTGTCGAGCGTCGAGCGCGGCGAGAAGAGCCCGACGATCGGCCTGGCGCGGCGCATTGCACTCGCGCTGAATACGTCATTCTCGACTCTGCTGGGAGACGTCGATGCGCCTCGTCGCGCCTTCGCGGTCGTGCGCAAAGATCAGCGACAGGTGTTTCGCGACGCCAAGACCGGCTTCGAGCGTTTCCTGCTGTCGCCGGTGATGGCCGGCATGGCGGTGGAAGTCGTGCTGCACCATCTGCCGCCGAAGACATCGACCGGCGAACTGCCCGCCTACCCGGCCGGCACGTCCAAGCATGTTCTGGCCACGCATGGCCGCGTGACGGTCCGGACCCGGGATACCGAGACCGTTCTGGAGGAAGGCGACTCGCTGTATTTCGAGGTCGATGTCGAGCACTGGTTCGAGAACCGGACGACGCGCCGCTGCGAGTACTATCTGGTGATCGCGGCGGCGCCGAGCTATGCCCGCCGCAGCGACGCAAAAGCGTAGGAAACTCCTGCCGCTCCTGCGCCGCTGTCGATCCACGCGCGGCCGGCCTCAGCCGACCGGCGCCATCCGCGGAATCATTTCTTCAGGCACAGGCCGACGCTGGGCGGCTTGGCGCAGGCCGCGCCGTCGGGCGCTCCGCCGCTCGGGCAGAACACCGAGACCAGCGTTTCGGTCGCATCGCACGCAGCGGGGCCATCGACCTGTACGGCGCGAACGGCGACCGTCGCCGCTTCGCCCTTGTCGCCTTTTTCACCCTTCTCGCCAGCAGCGCCCGGTGCACCCTGCGGTCCCTGCGGACCCTGTGCGCCAGTCTGCCCCTGAACGCCGGGAATACCCTGAAGGCCCTGGGCGCCTTGCGGACCGGCGGGGCCCTGCGCGCCCTGCTCGCCCTTTGGACCGGCCGGTCCGGGATCGCGACCGCAGCCGGCCAGCATCAGCGCTGCACCGATAGCCAGAATGGGAATGATTTTCACGATGCCCCCCTTTTCAATGATGATGCCGCTTCCTGCGACTCTCGGAAACAAGCCGGAAGACCCCGGCGGGTTCCGGTACCGTCATCATAAGGAAAATGCGGCGGAGGAGAAGTAGTCCGCCAAGGCCGGGGCCTGAAAGTCGCACAAAATATTGAAACGGTGCGACTGCAGTCGCACCGCCTCGAAGCTGGCTTAGTCGACGTCGTCGATCGTGCCGGCGCCCGGCGAGGTGCCGAAAGCGCGCTGCGCCAGCGTCGCCGCCATGAACTCGTCGAGGTCGCCATCGAGCACGCCGGAGGTGTCCGAGGTCTGCACGCCGGTGCGCAGGTCCTTGACCATCTGGTAGGGCTGCAACACGTAGGAGCGGATCTGGTGGCCCCAGCCGATCTCGGTCTTGGCGGCCTGGTCGGCAGCGGCCTGCGCTTCGCGCTTCTTCAGCTCGATCTCGTAGAGTCGCGCGCGCAGCATGTCCCAGGCCTGCGCCTTGTTCTTGTGCTGCGATCGGCCGGCCTGACAGACCACCGCGACGCCCGACGGGATATGCGTCAGACGCACCGCGGATTCGGTCTTGTTGACGTGCTGGCCGCCGGCGCCGCCGGAGCGCATCGTGTCGACGCGGACGTCAGATTCGTTGATGTCGATCTTGATGGTGTTATCGACCACCGGGAAGATCGCCACGCTCGAAAACGAGGTGTGCCGCCGCGCGTTGGAATCGAACGGCGAGATCCGCACCAGGCGATGCACGCCGGCCTCGGTCTTCAGCCAGCCATAGGCGTTGTGGCCGGAGATCTGGATGGTCGCGGATTTGATGCCGGCTTCTTCGCCGGCGGTCTCTTCGAGATATTCGACCTTGAAGCCGTGCTTCTCCGCCCAGCGCGTATACATGCGCAGCAGGATGTTCGCCCAGTCCTGGCTCTCGGTACCGCCGGCGCCGGCGTGGACTTCGAGATAGGAGTCGAAGCGATCGGCCTCGCCGCCGAGCAGCGCTTCCAGCTCGCGGCGCGCGACTTCCTTCTTCAGCGCCTTCAGCGCCTGTTCGGCCTCGACCACGACGCCGTCATCGCCCTCGGCCTCGCCGAGCTCGATCATCTCGACGTTATCGTCGAGTTCACGCATGACCTTGCCGATACCGGTCAGCGAATCCTCCAGCGAGGTCCGCTCCTGCATCAGTTTCTGGGCTTTCTGGGGATCGTTCCAGAGATTGGGGTCTTCGGCGAGCTTGTTCAGCTCTGCGAGGCGTGCCGTGGATGCATCGACGTCAAAGATGCCTCCTCAGCAGCCCGACTGACTGCTTGATCTCTTCAACGAGGCGTTCGAATTCTGGGCGCATGACAAAGTCCGTGATTGCGCTGCCCGTTTAACCGCAGCTCTCGTCAGATGCAACCGCCGTCGCAAGCCTCCAGTGCTAGATCTGCCCTTCGCAAACGTCCGCCGCTTTCGCGATTTAATATTCCGAGCACGCCTTGGCAATACGCGCAGAATTTTCGATCTGCCGCTCGATTACGTGAGGCGCGACGGAGAATTCATCGGCAATGCTCATCAGGTCGTGCTGGTCTGCCTGCATGGAGCGAATTTCGTCTACAGGGGCCAAAAATTCAGCAGCGAAGGCTCGGCCGGCGGCCTGACGGTAGGCATTGTGAAGATCGTTGATAGGCGCAACCTGTTCATCGTCAAGAAAGCAAGCAGCATCGCCGAGCGCACGCGCCATTGCAAACAAGTGTTGCGAGCGCGCCACGTCCGATTCACCGTGGTTCCGCAGATGAATTTGACAACCCCCACTGTGATGAGTTCGCAAAGCTCGAATGCCTTCCGCTTTTGGCGCGACATTAAAGCTTGGGCCTGCACCGAGATGCTTGGCTATGTCTCTAAACGAAGAAAAGCGATCAGCCTGATCCAGATTCAACACCTGACGGACCTGCCTTGCCCGCTTGTAACCGATGGCCCAGGCTTGGGGCGTTAGGTCAGGTAACCTTGTGCCCGCAGCCTCGCGAACAATGGACTCAAGATCCGGCACACGATAATGCGAACTCCTGTCTGCAAGCATTCGCCTCACCCAATCCAGCAGGTCAGGTCGGCGGACTCCAGCAGAGCCTGCAACAAATTCAACAAGCGCCTGCCCCCGGAATACGGACTCAGCGTCCTCGATAAAATCAGCCGTCGGCCCATCGATCTGGTAGGATCATGCCCCGCGGCGTGGTGTAGCTTCTTGATGGCCACCCCGATTGCCGGCCACGGCCGGGCTGGTCAGGTTGCCACTGCGGGCAGCCCGACGATCGGATTATCGCTGATCGGGGCGATGGTTTCCAGCGTCATGTAGCGGGCACGCTGAACCGCCCATTCATCGTTTTGTTCAAGCAGGATGGCACCGACGAGACGTCGGATGGCAGCCTCGTTGGGGAAGATGCCGACGACCTCGGTGCGGCGCTTGATCTCGCCATTGAGGCGCTCGATCGGATTGGTGGAGTGCAGCTTGGCGCGATGCGTCGCCGGAAAGCCCATGAAGGCCAGCACGTCGGGCTCGGCCTCGTGCATCAGTCTGGCCAGCTTCGGGATGGTCGGCTGCAACTGGTCGGCGACCTTGCGCCATTGCACCCTTGCGGCTTCGGCGTCGTCCTGGGCGAAGGCGGTGGCAATGAAGGCGGAGACCACGCGCCGCCCGCTCTTGCCGGCATGGGCCAGCGCATTGCGCATGAAGTGGACGCGGCAGCGCTGCCAGCTGGCGGTCAGCACCTTCGACACCGTGGCCTTGATGCCCTCGTGGGCGTCGGAGATGACCAGCTTGACGCCGCGCAATCCGCGGCGGGCGAGCTTGCGCACGAACGCGGTCCAGAATGTTTCGGCCTCGGAGGGCCCAATGTCCATGCCGAGAATCTCGCGCCGGCCGTCATTGTTGACGCCGACCGCGATGATCGCCGCTACCGGGACGATGCGGCCATTCTGCCGGACCTTCACATAGGTGGCGTCGATCCACAGATACGGCCAGTCGCCCTCGATCGGCCGCTCCAGGAATGCATTGACGCGTTCGTCAATCTCCTCGCACAGCCGCGACACCTGGCTCTTGGAGACGCAGCTCATTCCCATCGCCTTGACCAGGTCATCGACGGAGCGGGTCGAGATGCCCTGGATGTAGGCCTCTTGAATCACGGCAGTAAGCGCCTTCTCGGCCATCCGGCGCGGCTCCAGAAAGCCCGGAAAATATGAGCCCTTGCGCAGCTTCGGGATCCGCAGCTCGACCGTGCCGGCCCGGGTCTCCCAGTCGCGTTCGCGGTAGCCGTTGCGCTGCACCAGCCGCTCCGCGCTCTTCTCGCCGTGGCCGGCACCGGTCAACGCGGCCACCTCCAGTTCCATCAGCCGCTCGGCGGCGAAGCCGATCATCTGGCGCAAAATATCCGCGTCGGGGGTCTTCTCCACGAGCGCACGAAGGTTCATCATCTCGCTGGTCATCGGTGGTTCCTCGGTTGCATTGCGTGTTGCAACCCGATCCTACCGGCGAACCGCCGGTGACCAACACATGCCGCTCGCTCGCTACAGCGCCATTTGAAAGCGCGCTTCGCGAGCGGCATAAGATCAGAAACCTACACCACCACGCGGGACACGATCTCTGGTAGGGGTCAAGCGCCAGCGATCCAGCAGCTTCGCAGAACAACGCCTCCGCGGGATTGTTGAGAGAAGACTTTACGCGTGCCCATCTGGTATGTGCTCCCGACTCCGACATACCGAGACTTTTAAGGCGATCCAGAATTTCCTCGATGAACCGACCAAGGTGGGCCTCGGCCTCCTGACGCGGGATTACTTCGGCAGGCCCCGCCCAGAATCTGACGCCGGGATTGTCATAAACCCTCTGTTCAGCGGCAATTTCAAACGCTGCGCCATCAAAACGTAAACGGATATCGGGAACGACATAACCGCTTCGATAACTGATTAAGGAAACGTCGCCTTCTCGCAGTCCAAAAATCTTCCACCAATCGCGAGCCAGGCCATAAGCGAGGCCGTACATAGCGATTGTAATATGATCTTGTGGTACACGACCGTTGAGGTGTTCGGTAACGTTCACTTGATTCAGGAACAAGCGAACATCAGCCACAGTCGCGGCCTCTTCGGGCACGGCGTTGTTTTGCTGATACAGCCATTCAATCGAATATTTCACGTTTTTCTACCTCATCAACAGGCCAGCCCTTATACTCACCGGACACGCTGTTGATGCATCGTCCGATCCAAAACTGTCCTGTCGCATCCCGATACCAAATATCCTTCGGAAATGTCTTGTCGCCGTCACCGTACCTGAAATATCCGTTGGCAAGAGCCTCTTATACCCATTCCGTCGCCTGCTTCCGTTCAGCTTCGCTTGCAAGTCGGCAGATTGTTGTTTGCTGCCTGCCGGGACGGCTTGCTACTCCGCCAGCGTCCAGCCACGCTTGGGGCAATCCCCCCCACCAGCGTGTTACCTTGTGCTCGCCACTTCCAACGTAAGATGCAGAGCAAATCTCGTGTTCGGTCAGTTCGTCGCGGGTCTGAACCTGACCGGGCTTTGGCATGCTTCATTCCCCGCACTACGAGCTAAATGAAACACGCGGTGGTCCGTGACGTCAATCAATACAGCCCGCCGGTACCCGGCCGCATGAAGCTGCGGTCGGTTTCCGGCGACACCTGCAATGAGCGGCCGTCGGCATCGGCGACGCCGATCACCGAATAATTGTCCGGCGGCGCCGTGCCCGGCTTGAAGGCCTCCAGGATGGTGCGACCGCTTTCCGGACCGGCGCGCATGCCGCTCTTGGCGTCGACGCGGATCAGCTTGATGCCGGCCGGCACGCGGAACGGCACCGCGGGCTTGTCGGCCAGCGCCAGCTTCATGAAATCGCGCGCGATCGGGGCGGCGAGGCCGCCGCCGGTCGCCTTGGCGCCCAGGCTGCGCGGCTTGTCGTAGCCGATATAGAGGCCGATCACGACGTCCGGCGAGAAACCGATGAACCAGGCGTCCTTGGCGTCGTTGGTGGTGCCGGTCTTGCCCGCGATCGGCTTGCCGACATCGCGCATGATGGTGGCGGTGCCGCCCTGCACGACGCCCTCCATCATCGAGGTGATCTGGTACGCCGTCATGGCGTCGAGAACCTGCTCGCGGCGATCGACGAGTTGCGGTTCGGCCTGGTTCTTCCAGCCCTCCGGCGCCTCGCAGCCGCGGCATTCGCGCTGGTCGTGCTTGAAGATGGTATGCCCGTAGCGGTCCTGGATGCGGTCGATCAGCGTCGACTTCACCCGCTTGCCGCCATTGGCGAACATCGAATAGGCCGTGACCATCCGCATCACCGTGGTTTCGCCGGCGCCGAGCGCATAGGACAGATAGTTCGGCAATTCGTCATAGACGCCGAACCGCTTGGCATATTCGCCGATCAGCGGCATGCCGACGTCCTGCGCCAGCCGCACGGTCACGGTGTTGAGCGAGCGCATCAGCGCGTTGCGCAGCGTGGTCGGGCCGTAATACTTGCCGGTCGAATAGTTCTCCGGGCGCCAGACCCCGGCGCCCTGCCCCTGGTCGATCTCCAGAGGCGCGTCGACCACCACGGTCGAGGGCGTGTAGCCATTGTCCATCGCCGCCGAATAGACCAGCGGCTTGAACGACGAGCCGGGCTGCCGATAGGCCTGCGTGGCGCGGTTGAACTGGCTCTGGTCGAACGAGAAGCCGCCGACCATCGCCAGCACGCGTCCGGTCAAGGGGTCCATCGCCACCATCGCGCCGGACACTTCCGGATATTGTCGCAGCCGGAACTGGCCTTCGACCATGCTGCCGTCCTTGGCGAGCAGCGGATCGACATAGATGATGTCGCCGGGCTGCAGGACCTGCGTGACCGAGGTCGGCGTGCGGCCCTTGATCGGGCCCGTGGTGGGCTTGGCCCAGCGCACGCCGTCGAGCGTCAGGATGCCGGTCTGGCGGTCCTTGAGCACGGCGCCGCCAAGTTCACGACCGGGCTGGAAGCCGATCCGCGCCGACTGGTCGCTGACGTCGAGCACGACCGCGAGCTTCCAGGGCGCGATGTCGTTGAGCGCCTTGACCTCGGCCAGCTTGACGCCCCAGTCGCCGGAGATGTCGAGCTTGTTGGCCGCGCCGCGCCAGCCATGGGCCTCGTCGAAATTGACGAGGCCGTTGACCATCGTCTTGCGCGCCATCACCTGCAGCTTCGGATCCAGCGTGGTCCGCACCGACAGGCCGCCCTCATACAGCTTCTTCTCGCCGTAACGCTCGAAGATGTCGCGGCGGACCTCCTCGGCAAAATACTCGCCGGCGAAGATATGCGCGGCATTGGTGCGGCTGGTCACGCTCAGCACGTCCTTGCGCGCCTTCTCGGCGTCGGCCTGCTTGATCCAGCCGTTTTCCAGCAGACGGTCGATCACGTAGTTGCGGCGCTCCAGCGCGCGGTCGCGGTTCTTGACCGGATGCAGCGACGACGGCGCCTTGGGCAGCGCCGCCAGATAGGCCGCTTCCGACACGGTCAGTTCGTTCACCGACTTGTCGAAATACACCAATGAGGCCGCGGCAATGCCGTAGGCGCCCAGGCCCAGATAGATTTCGTTGAGGTACAGTTCGAGGATCTTGTCCTTCGAATAAGCGCGCTCCAGCCGCATCGCCAGCAGCGCTTCGCGGATCTTGCGGGTGAACGACACTTCGTTGGTCAGCAGGAAGTTCTTGGCGACCTGCTGGGTGATGGTGGAGGCGCCCTGCGGTCGCTTGTTGGAGCCGAAATTCTGCGCGTAGAGCACCATGGCGCGCGCCATGCCGGTGTAATCGATGCCGCCATGCTCGTAGAAGTTCTTGTCTTCGGCCGCCAGGAAGGCGTTGATCACCAGCTTCGGCACCGCCTGGATCGGCAGGTACAGCCGACGCTCCTTGGAATATTCCCCGAGCAACGCGCCGTCGGCGGCGTGCACGCGGGTCATCACCGGCGGCTCATAATCCTGCAGCTGCGAATAGTCCGGCAGGTCCTTGGAATAATGCCAGATCATGCCAGCCGCGGCGGCGACGCCGACCAGAAACAGGACGGTTCCGGCGGCGAACAGGAAACCCAAAAACCGCACCAGCAGACGCATTATCGAAGATCCGTTTCCATCAACGTGCCGCAGCCTGAAATGACGCGACGTCCACTACCGCGCAACAATCCTGTTCCGGCGATTGGCCGGTCAGGCAAAGCGGGATCTGACCGATTCTGGCGGCCGTGGTGAAAATTTTATAAAGCTGCCGCTGTGTCGAAACTAGGGCTTTCATTGCCGAAAGCCCTGTCTTTTCAGTTTCCCGGCCGGGTTTCCGGCACTGCCGATACAAGCTTCTTCGTGAAAAACCCGTCGATCGCCTGCGCCACCGCGCCCACCGTCCGGGAGCGCCAGTTTTCCGACAGCAGTTGCTGCAGGTCGTCCTTGTTGGAGACGTAGCCGAGTTCGATCAGCACCGAGGGCACGTCCGGCGCCTTCAGCACCCGGAAGCCGGCCGATTTCAGCGGATGCTTGTGCATCCGCGCCGTGGTCTTCATTTCGGCGGCGACCAGCCGCGCAAAACGGTTGGAAAAGGTCCGGGTCTCGCGCTGCGTCAGCTCGATCAGGATATCGGCGACGTCGGTCGGCTCCTCGGTGAGATTGACGCCGCCGATGGCGTCCGCCTTGTTTTCCGAATCCGCCAGCCGCTGCGCCTCGGCGTCCGACGCCTTGTCGGACAGCGTATAGACCGTGGCGCCATGCGCCTCGCCCTCGCCGCGCGGCAAGGCGTCGGCGTGAATCGACACAAACAGTGCCGCCGACAGGCCACGCGCCATCTTCACGCGGTCGTTCAGCGCGATGAAGGTATCGTCGCTGCGGGTCATCACCACGCGGTACTTGCCGGCCTTTTCCAGCCGGTCGCGCAGCGCCAGGCCAAAGCTGAGCACCAGGCCCTTTTCGCTCTCGCCGCCGGATTGGGTGCCGTTGTCGATACCGCCATGGCCAGGATCCAGCACCACCACCGGGCGGGGATCGTTGGCAGAAGCTGCGGTGCCGGCAGGCGCCGAGCCGGTGACCTCGATCGCCGGCCGCAGTTCGGCGTTGCTCTCGACGGCCAGTGCCTGGCTGAACGCGGCGCGATCGACCGCCTCGAGGTCGATCACCAGCCGGGCCGGCTGGCCGTTGGCCGGATCCAGCGCATAGGCGCTCTTGATTTTGGCCGGACCGGAGAGGTCAAACACGATCCGCGAACCGCCGGGCATCACCAGCCCGTAGCGAAACGCCTTGATCAGCCCGCGCGCGACGGTGCCGCCGCCAGCTTCGAGCTGGAACGAGACCTGGGGGATATCGACCACCACCCGGTACGGATCGGCCAGCGCGAAGGCACGCAGCGGGATCTTCTTGTCAAGATCGAGGATAAAGCGGGTCTGCTTGTCGTCGCCGGCGATCCGCACGTCGGAGGCGACCGGAAACGGGCTGACATTCCCAGCGGGCGCCGACTCAGCCTGGGCACGGCCGGGCGCCGGCCACCCGCAGCCGATCACGACGCCCGAAAGCGCCATCCAAAGCCCGATGAGTTGGTTTGCGCGGCCCGACAACGAATCCAGTGCCTCCGTTACAGCCCCGTTTAACGCAATAGAACCGCAGGGTTAATCGAAGCTTAACCGGGTCGCGCCGATTAGTCGGGAGTGTTGCAGCGCTGTGACGCTTCCCTTGCATGGGGCCGCCAATCGACGTATGACCGAAGGGCTGACGGTTTAACTCCCGATTGTGTCGTTTCAGCCTCCCGGTGCAGCGCCGGTTTCCTCAGGTAAATATCTGGCGGAACCAGCGTTTTTCCGATCTCCCTTCACCAGCCCGCGCAGCGCGCGGCTGATCAGAGGGGCGGTTCTAGCCCGAGCGGCGTCCGTTCCCCGGCCATCTTGTTCAGGGGCGGCTTTGAGACACGTCACGACCGATTATCCCGCTTTTACGCGCGGGATAGGCGAGAGCCGGCGACCTCTTTCGCCGGACGCCAGCAATAAAGGCGGCGCCATTGCCGCCGAGATTTAGACGGGCCGACGCTTGATGCGCCAGACTGTGATGCCGACGAAGACCTATACGGGACCTGCGCCGATGCGAAGCCTCAGCTTCGCGCGTCGCCCTGCACTGGGTCTGCGATCGGCACGGCGCCCCGGGTTGCGTTTCGGCCTTCCTTTCACCCCCGAATCAGGTGGACCGTTGCGTCACCCGGCTGCGCCCTTCGCGCTTGCCGCCACGCGCGCCCTCCGCCGCCATGAGCCCCCAAATGCCCAACAAAATGTTGATCGATGCCACCCACGCGGAAGAGACCCGGGTCGTCGTGATCCGCGGCAATCGCGTCGAGGAATTTGATTTCGAGACCGCGCAGCGCAAGCAGCTTCGCGGCAACATCTACCTTGCCAAAGTCACCCGCGTAGAGCCCTCGCTGCAGGCCGCTTTCATCGAATATGGCGGCAACCGCCACGGCTTCCTCGCCTTCAGCGAAATCCACCCCGATTACTACCAGATCCCGGTCGCCGACCGTCTGGCGCTGATCGAGGCCGACGAACGCGCCCATCGCGAGGCCGAAGAAGAGACCGACAACCGTTCCAGCCGCGGCAGCAAGCGCCCGCGTCATCGCAACTCGCGCCGCCGCAGCGGCGGCGAGCGCGTGCAGAGCGACGTCGTCGCGCAGGATCCGTCACAGGCCGAGCAGCCGCGCGATCCCGCTTTCGACGCGCCCGCCGGCGAACACGTTCATGCCCATGACGAAGGCCACCATGCCGGCGAGCATCACGAGCATGACCACGACGGTCAGCCGCACAGCCACGCCCATGACCATGCCGAGGGTGACCATTCCCACGGCGAGCCCGCTGTAACCGGCGAAGCCTTCGGCGACCACCATCACGAGAGCCACGCTGCGCCGATCGATGCCGAGGCACCCGTCGCCGAGGTTCCTGTGTCCGAGACTTCGATCGCCGAGGCGCCCGCTGCCGCGACGCCGGCCGTTGAAGCCGTGACGTCCGAGACCCCCGCTTCCGAGACCCCCGCTTCCGAAATCCACCCGGACCAGCCGGTGGCCGAAACCGCCGCGCCGGAAACGGCCGCCGAACTGGCCGAACCGGTGGCTGCCGTTGCGACCGAAGCGCATGATCACGGTCACGACGACCACGCCCATGAAGACCATCATGACGCCGCCTACGCCGCCGCGAAGAACCTGGCGCATGCCGACGACGCCGTGCACCACGACGAGCACGCGGCCGTAGAAGCCGACGAGCATGACGACGAGGAAGACGAGGAAGAAGAAGCCGAAGAGGATCAGGTCGAATCCGTCGGCGGCGACGACGTTCTGGAAGAAGTGCCCGAGCGCGCCTTCCGGCCGCGCCGCCAGTACAAGATCCAGGAAGTCATCAAGCGCCGCCAGGTGATGCTGGTGCAGGTCGTCAAGGAAGAGCGCGGCAACAAGGGCGCCGCGCTGACCACCTACCTGTCGCTGGCCGGCCGCTATGCCGTCTTGATGCCGAACACCGCGCGCGGTGGCGGCATCTCGCGCAAGATCACCTCGGCGCAGGATCGCTCCCGCCTCAAGGAAGTGGTCTCCGACCTCGACGTGCCGGAAGGCATGGGGATCATCCTGCGCACCGCAGGCGCCTCCCGCACCAAGCCGGAAATCAAGCGCGACTTCGAATATCTGATCCGGATGTGGGAAACCGTCCGCGACATGACGCTGAAGTCGCAGGCGCCCACCCTCGTCTACGAGGAAGGCTCGCTGATCAAGCGTTCGCTGCGCGACCTCTACAACAAGGAAATCGACGAGATCCAGGTCGCCGGCGAAGCTGGCTATCAGGAAGCCCGCGACTTCATGCACATGCTGATGCCGTCGAACGTTCGCGCGGTGAAGCTGTATCGCGACGGCCAGCCGCTGTTCTCGCGGATGGGTGTCGAGAGCCAGTTGGACGCAATGTTCTCGCCGACCGTGCAGCTGAAGTCCGGCGGCTACATCGTCATCAACCAGACCGAAGCGCTGGTCTCGATCGACGTCAACTCCGGCCGCTCCACCAAGGAGCATCACATCGAGGACACCGCGCTCAAGACCAATCTTGAAGCCGCGGAAGAAGTTGCGCGTCAGCTCCGGTTGCGCGATCTCGCCGGCCTGATCGTCATCGACTTCATCGACATGGATGAGAAGCGCAACAACCGCTCCGTCGAGCGCAAGATGAGCGACTGCCTGCGGCAGGATCGCGCACGCATCCAGGTCGGACGCATCTCGCATTTCGGCCTGCTCGAAATGTCGCGCCAGCGCATCCGCGCCAGCGTGCTGGAAAGCTCCACCGAGGTCTGCACGCATTGCGGCGGCAGCGGCCACGTCCGTTCGGTCTCCTCCGTTGCGCTGCAGCTGCTGCGCGGCATGGAAGAGATCCTGATGAAGGGTGCCACCCATAACATGGTGGTTCGCACCCGCACCGACGTCGCGCTCTATGTGCTCAATCACAAGCGCGGCCATCTGCGGGATCTCGAAAGCTCCTTCAAGGTCACGCTCGCCGTGATCGCCGACGCCAGCATCACCGGTCAGCAGTCCTTCGTGATCGACCGCGGCGACCAGGTGCATACGCTGGAAGCCGCCAAGGGCATCCTTGCCGCCCAGGTCGCCGCCTTCCCGCCACCGCTGGAAGAAGAGCCGTTCGACGATGAAGACCTGTTCGAGGTCGAAGCCGAAATCGAGACCGAGGAGACCGAAGGTCTGGTCGATGGTCCGGCCGATGGGTCGGCCGACGACGACAACGCCGCCGAGAGCGCCGGCAGCGACACCGATGCCGATGGCCGCAAGCGCAAGCGCCGCCGGCGTCGTCGTGGCCGTGCCGGCGAGACCCGCGAAGGCGGGCCGGTGGCCGAGCGTGACGTGAATGAAGCCGCCGCCTTCGCCAGCGAAGGTCTCGTGGAGGCCGTCGGTGACGACGCCGAAGGCGACGACGAGGAATCCGAGGACGTGCCCGGCGAAGCCCGTGCCGAGCCGGTCGATGGCGAGCGCCGTCCGCGCCGCCGCGGCCGTCGCGGTGGTCGTCGCCGGCGTGGCGGTCCGGAAGACGGTGTCGTCGGCTCGATCGCCGACGAACTCGGTCCGCTGCAGGCTTCCGAAGCCTCTGAGGCGGTCGCCGACCTCGAAGGCGGTCCGGTGCCGCACGACGGCAGCTCGCTGCGGCCGCATGACTCGACGCTGACGGAAGCGATCGCCGGACAGGCCGAGCCGGCGCAGCCGGCGTCGTTCAATGCCGAACCCGCGACCGCCCCGCCGCAGCCCGTCGCTACGCCGGAGCCGGAGCCGGCCCCGGAAGCCGTTGCGCAGGACGACGACAAGGCTGCCGCCCGCCGCCGTTCGACGGTCCGCGAGAAGGTCAGCTTCGGCTCCTCCGCTGCGCCCGTCGCCGCCCCGGTCGCTGCGGCGCCTGAACCGGTCGCTGCGGCACCTGAGCCTGTCGCAGCGCCAGCGCCCGTCCCAGCGCCGGAGCCCGCCAAGCCGGACGCCGGTACCGACACCGCGCCCCGCAAGGCCGGATGGTGGTCCCGCGCATTCGGCAACGGCGAGTAGACTCGACCCAAACGAACAATAAAAAGCCGCCCGGCCAAACCGGGCGGCTTTTTGCTGACCGGGTTAAACGATGCGTCCGTGCTCTCGCGCCGATGGCCATCCACCAATGACGGCGCGAAGAAAAGCGAGAAAGATTTTATCGCGCGGCGGGGCTCCGGCCACCACGCCTTGCACGGCAAGACCTGACCACAGCGCATAGAGCCCCATGGTGATCTGCAACGGCGGCAAGGCCGGCGCCAGGTCGTGACGCCGGACGATGTCATCGACCAGCGACGCGAACTCGGCGAAATAGCCGGTGTTGGCGTCATCATAGGCTTCTGCGAAACCGGGGTCGCGCCGGGCATGAAGCTGCAGTTCAATGGCCAGCAGCGACCATCTGGTCTGCTCTGCGAGATCAGCCAGATGCACGGCAAGCGCCGCGAGAAAATCGTCCAGCGAGTGGGTGCGGGTAACCTCAACAAGGCCGCGAAGCACTTCCACCTCGCCATGAATGTGGCTCTCCATCAGCGCAATCAACAGATCGTCGCGGCCGGCGAAGTTCGAGTAGAAGGCGCCCTGCGAAAAACCGGCCTCCTCGCATAGTCCGCGCAACGACAACGCCCCCACGCCATCGCGCACGATCGCGGCGCGCGCCGATGCGAGCAGGCGCTGACGCGTCTCCAATCGGCTTTGCTCTCTCGTCTTCCGCATTTTCCCGATCTCGATCGTGTGTACCGTGAAGGGGAAGCGGCGCGCTCCGCTTCCCCCGTCCGACGCTTTTCTACTACCGAACCTTTTTGCAGGCCCTTCGCTATTTGGACTTGCTCCGCGGCCCGTCGCGCAGCTGGTCGAACCAGCCGAACACCGCTGCGAGCGCATGACTTCCTTTGCCCAGAAGCGTCGCCATCTCGGCTTCCACACGCTCGCCGAGCTCTCCGTCTCGCTCCGGCAATGGCGGGAGGATATGGGCGAAATAGGTCTTATCGAGCAGGCGATGCAGCAGCCGTTCGCCCATGAACGGCTCGTTATTGTTGAGCACGCGGGCTGCCTTCATCAGATTGCGGATATCATATTGCGTCGGACTGATATCGGCGACCTGCCTGGGCAGCCCCAGCAGCGTGTAGACGCCGATCCGCGCCGTTCGCACCGAACATTCCATCGTGAAGATGATGTCGTTGCTGGTTTCCACGAACTGCCCCATCAAGGCGAGGTTGGTGCAGCCCGCAGGCACGACGCGGGGGCGATCGCCTGCCGCGCGCGGCATGAACTGCGCTGTAATGAACGGCATCAGCGCGATGCGGACCTTGGTGTTGGCGGCGACGGCGTCAAGCTGGTCGACGATGCCGAGATGGTAGCAAAGCTCAGCCAGGATCTCGCGGCCGTTGCAGGCCGGCATCGGCTTCTTGACGTAGTTGCCATCCTTGTCCATCAGCAGCGCATAGACCCACAGCACCAGCACGTCGTCAGGCTGTGTCGGGAAGTGCGGCTGGCGGTTGCAGGTGAAGCTCAGCACCCAGTTGGAATCCGTAAAGGTGATCACGCCACCGGTCACGGTCTTTCCCGAATAGGGATCGTTGACCGACAATTCCTTCAGCCTGTCTACCAGCGGTGAGGGCTTGCAGGTCAGCGTCGCCGATTCCCACGTCGATGCCGCGGCATTGCCGCAGAATTTTTCCGGCTTGCCGAATATCGGCGATTTGCTGGCGAGGTTCTTCCACAGCATCCAGTCGCTGTCCTCGCCCGGCTTGGCATCGCGGGCCAGAACCGGGGCCGTGTCCATGTCGCCATAGGCCGTGCCCTCGGTCATCGATCCCGTAAGCGCGAACACCATGTCGTCCGGACCGATGGCGATGCTCTCGTCGTTACCGCCGACCTTGCAGCGGATCGCGGTGACGGTGCGCTGGCCCTGCTGTTCCAACATGTCGAGGTCATAGGCCCTTGTGTCGAACTGCACCTTGACGCCCTTGTCCTTCAGCAGGCGGAGCAACGGCACGACGAAGCTGTCATATTGATTGTACTTCGGGAAAACGCAGGTCGACATGTCGGCCATCCCGTCGAGCGCATCGAGGAAGCGATGCATGTAGAGCTTCATCTCTAGCAGGCTCTGCCAGTTCTCGAAGGCAAACATCGATCGCCACAGATACCAGAAGTTGGTCTCGAAGAAGCTCTTGCTGAAATATTGCTCGATCGTGACGTCGTCGAGCTCTTCCTTGCGCTTGAGCAGAAGCTTGATGAGCTCCCACTGATGCGACTTGCTGAGGCCCAGCGTCGAAAAATCCCGGATTTTTCCCTGCTGGTGCATCAACCGGGCCTTGGACCAGTTCAGGTCGTTGTCGTTCACCAGCCGGTATTCGTCGAGCACGCTGTAGCCTTCGGCCAATTCCAGCGCCGGCACATCCTGGAACACGTCCCAGAAATTATCGTAATTGAAGTTCATCTCGCGGCCGCCGCGGACGATGTAGCCGGTTTCGGCGTCGCCGGCGCCATCGAGCGAGCCGCCGGCGATGTCCATCGAGTCGAGGATCGTGATGTCCTCGCCCTTCATGCCGCCATCCCGGATCATGTAAAAGGCGGCCGACAGACCGGCGATGCCGCTGCCGATGATCCAGGCCTTGCGTCCTTTGACCGGCCGTGTCGGCACGGCCCGGCCGCGCATGTAGGGACCCATCATATCGGGCGGCGGCAGCGGCTCGTTCGGGCCCTTGCGCCAGAAGCCTTCACCCACATTGGTTTCGATCAGGGGCATGCCGGGAGCCGGCGCGTTGGGGCAAGGGATATTGTGGGTCATGTGCATTTCCTTGGTCGGCAGCGGATATCGAAATTCGGCCTTCAAGATGTCACACGATATTCGAATATCGTTTGATATCGATCAATTCTACCGCGATGCGTTGCATGATCGAACCGCCGGAGAACACCGTCGCGGGCACCGCTGCTCGTATGAAAGAAGCGGCCCGGCCAAACAAGGCAGCTGTTTGCTGATCACAAACTGTCATTCCGGGATGCAGCAGGCGGCGAAGCCGGCTGATGGCGACCCGGAATCCCGGCATGTTCATCTTCCCACATCCAGATTCCGGGTTCGCTCACGCTGGCGCGTTCGCGCCCCGGAATGACAGCGATGGGTCAGCAAAAAGCCGCCCGGCGAACCGGGCGGCTTTTGTGCTGACAGCCATAGAGCCGAACGGTCAGCCCGTCGTCACGCCCGTCTCCAGATCCGACGGATCGATGGTCTTGTTGAGGTTGGCGTGCATCACGTCGTGATCGAGTTCGCCTTCCCACCACGACACGAACACCGCGGCGACGCCGTTGCCGGTGATGTTGGTCAGCGCACGCACTTCGCTCATGAACTTGTCGATCGAGAACACGATCGCCATGCCCGGCACCAGACGGGGATCGACGACGCTGAGCGTCGCGGCCAGCGTGATGAAGCCGGCGCCGGTGACGCCGGAGGCGCCCTTCGAGGTCAGCATCGCCACCAGCAGGATGGTGAGCTGCTGGCCGAACGTCAGATCGACGCCGAGCGCCTGCGCGATGAACAGCGTCGCCAGCGTCATGTAGATGTTGGTGCCGTCGAGGTTGAACGAGTAGCCGGTCGGGACCACCAGGCCGACGACCGACTTCGAGCAGCCGAGCCGCTCCAGCTTGGCCATCAGCTGCGGCAGCGCGCTCTCCGACGAACTGGTGCCGAGCACGATCAAGAGCTCATCCTTGATGTAGGCGATGAACTTGAAAATGCTGAAGCCGACCATTCTCGCGATCAGGCCGAGCACGACGATCACGAACAGCAGCGCCGTGCCGTAGAACAGCGCGATCAGGCTGACCAGATTGGTCAGCGCCGCCGGACCGAACTTGCCGATCGTATAGGCCATCGCGCCGAACGCGCCGACCGGCGCCGCCTTCATGACGATGGCGATGACGCCGAAGATCGCGTGCGAAACATCGTCGATCGTGTCACGCAGCGTGTGGCCGCGCTCGCCGAGCGCCATCAGCGCGAAGCCGAACAGGATGGCGAACAGCAGCACCTGCAGGATGTCGCCCTTGGCAAAGGCACCGACAACGCTGTCGGGGATGATGTTGAGCACGAAGTCGACCGACTTCTGCGCTTCCGCCTGCTTGACGTAATTCGCAACCGCCGCATTGGTGCCATCGACCTTGGTGACCAGGCCGTGGCCGACCTGGAACACGTTGCCCATGATCATGCCGAGGATCAGCGCGAAGGACGACACGATCTCGAAGTAGATCAGCGCCTTGATACCGACGCGGCCGACCTTGCGGGCGTCCTGGATGTGGGCGATGCCCGACACCACGGTGCAGAAGATGATCGGCGCGATCACCATCTTGATCAGCTTGATGAAGCCGTCGCCGAGCGCCTTGATCCAGTCGTTGGTGGCGAAGTTCGGAAAGAACGATCCGACGATGACGCCCAGCACGATCGCGACCAGCACCTGGAGATAGAGAACCTTGTACCAGGGCTGCTTGATTGCGGGCGCTGGCACGCCCGTCGTTGCGATCACTGCCGCCATTGTCGTCACTCCGAAGTAGAACTGCGGGGTGGATACACAGAACGGCCTGTACTCGGCAAGCCACCGGGCGGAATTTAGTTGAACAATTAATCAGCGAAATACCTTCGCAGCGCCATTGATACCGTTGTCACGGCTTTTGGCGGCGATCAGCCACCACGCGCAGGCCGGGCACCAGCAGCGCCCCGAGCAGAGTTTTCACCACGGCGCCCGCGAGAAACGGCCCGACGCCGACCGTCCAGGCCTTCTCCAGCCCGAGCTGGCGGCCATAGGCCAGCCAGACGAGGCCCATCGCCAGGATCACGACGTGCCCGATGGTCATCGCGACGAACATCTGGATAATCGAACGGTCCCAGCCGCGCTCGCCGAGCCAGCCGCTGATGAAGGCAGCCACCACGAAGCCGAACAGGAACCCTGCCGTCGCCCCGAACAGCGGCGCGAGCCCGCCGGTTGGGCCGGCAAATACCGCCAGGCCGGCCGCACCGACCGCGAGATAGCCAACGACCGTTGCAACGCCGAGCCGCCAGCCGTAGGCGGCCCCGATCACCAGCACGACCAGCGTCTGTAGCGTCATCGGCACCATCGGCAGCGGCACGTTGGTCTTGGCGGACAGCGCCAGCAGCGCGATGCCGAGCGCGACCAGCGCCGTCGCGCGGATGCCCTCGGCAAGCGTGCTGCCGCGTGGCGGCCACAGCACGGCGACGATCGGCGCCTGCGCTTTGCTCTTATCGTTCATCATTTGGGGCCGCCCTGCCCGAGCCATTTGCCGATCCGCGCTACCGCCTCGTGCATGTCGGCCGCGGACTGTGCATAGGAGAACCGCACATAGGACCGGCCATGGATCGGGTCGAAATCATTGCCGGGCGTCGCGGCGACGTGGGTCTGCTCCAGCATCTGCTTTGCGAAATCGAAACTGTCCGAGGTGAATTTCGAGACGTCGGAATAGAGATAGAACGCGCCGTCGGCCGGCAGGAAGTCGGTGAGCCCGGCCTGCGGCAGGCCGGCGGCGAGGATCGCGCGGTTGTCCTGGTAACCGTGCTTGATCGCCTCCATCTCGGCACGGCCCTCGAAAGCCGCCTCCGCCGCGATCTGCGACAATGTCGGCACCGAGATCGACATGTTCTGCTGCAGCCGTTCGATCGGCCGCACCAACGGCTTCGGCACCACCATCCAGCCGACCCGCCAGCCGGTCATGCAGAAGTACTTCGAGAACGAGTTGATCACCAGCGCGTCGTCGGACAGCGCCGCGGCAGTCACGGCCGGAAAGGCGTAGTCGAGACCATGATAGATCTCGTCGGAGATGAAGCGGATGCCGGCGCCATCGGCGGCCTGCATCAGCCCGGTCAGCGCCTCCTTCGACATCATCGTTCCCGTGGGATTGGCGGGGCTGGCGACCAGCACGCCCTTCAGCGGTGTCTTGCGATGCGCCTCGAGCAGCGCCTCGCCGGTCAGCGCATGGCGGGTGTCGGCATGGGTTTCGATCAGCACGGGCTCGCAACCCAGCGCCTTCAGGATATGGCGGTACGGCGGATAGCCAGGCACCGTGACGGCGACGCGGTCGCCGGGTTCGAACAGCGCCAGGAACGCCAGGATGAACGCGCCGGACGAGCCGGTCGTCACCACGATCCGCTCCGGATCGACCGCGCAGCCATAGACGTCGCGGTAATGCCGGGCGATTCGCGCCCGCAGCGACGGTGTGCCCAGCGCTGAGGTGTATTCGATCCGGCGCTGCACCAGCGCCGCCTGGGCGGCTTCGATCGCCACCTGCGGCGCCGGCGCGGCGGGCTGGCCGACTTCCATGTGGATGACGTGGCCACCCGCGGCCTCGATCCGCGCCGCAGCCGCCATCACATCCATCACCATGAACGGCGGCACGTCGCTGCGGGCCGAAGGTGTCAACAGCGACCGCGCGCGAGCGATCGAGCCAGTTCCCGGAATCGTATTGGACATCAGAATCTGCTATCTCCGCGGCGCTGCGTGACCCGGTGCGGCTGTGCCGCGCTCCTGCCGCAATATCGGGCTTGTTGGGCCCCTCTCGCGTATCCGAACCCGGCCGATGATGAAAGACCTGCGAAGGCCCTTCCGGGCCGTGTCCCGGATCCTCTCCAAGCTGACCGCGCTGGGCGCGGCAGCGGCGCTGCTGGTCGTGCCGGTTGCGGCGTCCGCGCAGAACCGCGGCCCACCGCTGCTGCGCGACGCCGAGATCGAGCAGCTGCTGCGCGAATATACCCGTCCGATCCTGCGCGCCGCCGGGCTCGAAAAGCAGAATATCCAGGTCGTCATCATCAACAACGGCACCTTTAATGCCTTTGTCGCCGACGGCCGCCGCATCTTCGTCAATTACGGCGCGCTGATGCAATCGCAGACGCCGAACCAGCTGATCGGCGTGCTGGCGCACGAGACCGGCCATCTTGCCGGCGGCCACCTGTCGAAGATGCGGCAGCAGATGGCGCAGGCCCAGACCTCGATGATCGTGGCGATGCTGCTCGGCGTCGGCGCGATGGTGGCGGGCTCGCGCAGCAACGCCGGCGGCGGCTCGAGCGCCAGCAATATCGGCGCGGCGGCACTGAGCGCCCCGCAGGCGCTGTTCCAGAGCACCATGCTGTCCTATGTCCGACAGCAGGAAGAGAACGCCGACCGCGCCGGCGTCAAGTACCTGACCGCCACCCAGCAGTCGCCGAAGGGCATGTGGGAGACCTTCCAGCGGTTCTCCAGCGACAGCCTGTTCGCCGCGCGCGGCGCCGACCCCTACCAGCAGTCGCACCCGATGCCGCGGGAACGCGTCGCCGCCCTCGAGGAGTTCGCCAGGACCAGCCCGTACTGGGACAAGAAGGACGACCCGGCGCTGCAGCTTCGTCATGACCTGATGCGCGCCAAGACCGCGGGCTTCATGGAGCAGCGCGACACCGTGATGCGGCGCTACCCGCCGTCCGACACCACTTTGCCCGCGCGCTACGCCCGGGCGATTGCCACCTACCGTCACGGCGACCTGCGCGACGCCGTGGCGCAGGTCGATGGATTGCTCGCCGTGCAGCCAGCCAACGCCTATTTCCATGAACTGAAGGGCCAGGCGCTGCTCGAAGGCGGTAAGCCGGCCGAGGCGGTGGCGCCGCTGCGCCGCGCCGTGCAGCTCTCGAACAACGCGCCGCTGATCGAGATGCTGCTCGGGCAGGCGATGGTGGCCTCCGACAACAAGGCCAGCCTCGACGAGGCGATCCGGATCCTGCGCGCCGCGGTGGCCCGCGAGAGCGAGGCGCCGAGCGGCTATGTCCAGCTCGCGCTGGCCTATGGCCGCAAGGGGGATTACGCCGAGGCGGACCTCGCCTCGGCGCAAGCCGCGTTCCTGCGCGGCGACAACAAGACCGCGCGGGATCTCGCCTCGCGCGCCAAGTCGCGCTTTGCCATCGGCTCCCCCGGCTGGGTCAAGGCCGACGATATTATCGCGGCGAAGGGGCCGGGATCGAAGGATTGAAGTCGGACGCCGGGGCCGCGTAACGGCCTGCCCTTGCGCCGCAACCTTCCAGCATCCTCGCGCTTCGTGTCACCCCGGGGAAGCAACAAGCGCCACGCCGTCGAGACCGTCTTGCGGCAGGCCGAGGTGCCGCAAGGCGGTGGGGGCGAGGTCGATGATGCGGCTTTGCATCGTCACCACGCTGCCCGCAGCAAAGCCGTTGCCGACGGCGATCAGCGTGGGATTTGTCTCGTAGCGGCCGAGCCCGCCATGCATGCCGCAATCGCGGCGCACCGCATCCTCGGTTTCGGAGAAGCGTACCGCCATCGCGGTCAGCCCGGGCACGCCGTTGCGATTGCTGCCCGGCGACTTCGCCATGTCGAGGGCGAGAACGTCGGAGGCTGGAATCTGCCCAAGGGCGGCGAGGTCTTCGCCGCGCATGATCCGCCCGGCCCAGGATTGCTGGCCGAGCCAGTCGGCCACTTCGTCGCGCCGCGCCAGCGCGTCGCCGCCGAAATGGATGAAGGCCGACGTTCCCTGGCAGGCTACGACCACGTCCGGGCTCTCCAACTCGGCCTTGAAGCCCGCTTCGAACAACCGCCGTTCGACCGGCACGGTCTCGGTGACCGATTCATGGCCATGGTCGGAGCCGACCATCAGCAGCACCTCGTGGCCGCGATCGCGTAGCCGTTCGACGGCTTCAGCCACCGCGCCGACATGGCCATCCACCACGCGCAAAGCCGCCAGATGCTGCGGCGAGCCGAGCGGAAAGGCGTGCATGGTCTTGTCGGGTTCGGACAGCCACAACGTCGCCACCGAAGGCGGCCGCTCCAGCAGCGTCGTGATAAATTGTTCGGTGAGCACGGCGTCCCCTTTGGCGCCCGCCGGCGCGTCGATCGCCGGCAACGGCTCCCTGCCCGGCCGGTAGCTCAGCTCGCGGTGATACAATTCAGCATGGCCGTCGGCATCGTGAAACCAGGCCGCGCCCGGCGAGACGTTGGAACACAGCAGCGCGCCGTGCAGGCCGCTCACCCGTGCCGACAGCGACGGCCGCATCAGCAGCCGGCCGAAATGCTGGCGATAGGTGTCGAAAAATTCCGGCATGCCGGCGTCGTGCACGTGATGACCGCCGGCGCTCGGCAATGCGACCGAATTGCCGCGGAGTCCGTGCGAGACCGGCCAGCAGCCGGTAGCGATCGACGCTGACGACGCCCGCGTCGCCGAGGGGAAAATCCCGCGGTGGTCTGCGAACCAGGTGCCTGCCTGGCGCAACCTGGCCATCTGCGGCGTCGTCGCCTCGGAGACGAAATCCGGCCGGTGACCATCGCAGATCATCGTGACCACGATCGGGTGTGACATGGGGGGGGTCCTTTACGAGCTAGTCGTCGAGCGTGGGATCGAGGCGGTCGCGCAGCCAGTCGCCGATAAGCGACACCGCCAGCGTGGTCAGCGTGATGGTCACCGCTGGCGCCAGCATGATCCACGGCGCGCTGCCGACATAGTCGCGACCATAGCCGACCATGTTGCCGAGGCTGGTCATCGGCGGCTGCACGCCGAGGCCGAGGAACGACAGGCCGGATTCCAGCAGGATGACTTCGGGAAACACCAGGGTCATCGACACGATCAGCGTGGAGACGATGTTGGGCAGAATATGGCGCAGATAGATCCGCGACGGCGTCGCGCCGAGCTGCCGGACCGCGGCGGCATAGCCCTGCTTGTTGGCGGAGATCGCCAGGCCGCGGGCGATACGCGCATAGCGCTCCCAGCCGTAGCAACCCATCAGCCCGATCAGCAGCGGCAACGAGGTACCGAAGAAAGCAAGCACGGCCAGCGCGAGAATCAGAAACGGCATGCTGGCCTGAAAGTCGGCCAGCATCAGCACCGCCTGCTCCACGAACCCGCGAAAATGCGCGGCGAGGAATCCCAGCAGCGTGCCGACCACGGCGGAGATCGCGGTCGCCCCGAAGGCGATCAACAGGGAGATGCGGATCGAATACATCAGGCGCGACAGCACATCGCGGCCGAGCTCATCGGTGCCCAGCCAGTGCAGCGTATGGCCGGGCGGCGCCAGACGATTGCGTAGGTCCATCTTGGTCATGCCATAGGGCGCCAGCGTATCGGCCAGCAGCCCCACCGCCAGCATGGCGACCAGCCAGACAATGGCGATCACCACTGCAGCCGGAATTTTCGGCCACGCCATCCCCGGCTTCGCCGTGCGTTCCTCGGGGAGCGACAGATCCGCCATTTCAATGCGCTCCGGCTGCTTGAGGGCTGCGCAGCCGCGGGTCGAGGAAGCCGTAGAGGAAATCGACGATCATGTTGGACGTCACCATGGTGGCGGCGACCAGCAGCAGGATGCATTGCACGACGGCGAGATCGCGGTTGGCGACCGCTACGACGAGCAGTCGCCCTACCCCGGGCCATGAAAACACACTCTCGACCACCACGGCGCCTGCGATCAGGCTGCCGACCATGAAGCCGACGATGGTAACCGTCGGAATCGCCGCGTTGGGCAAAGCATGCGACAGCACCACTGTGCGCCACGACAGGCCCTTGGCCGAAGCGGTGCGGATGTAGGAATGACCCAGCACTTCGAGCATGGCGCTGCGGGTGAAGCGCGCCAACACCGCCGCGCCGCCAATTCCGAGCGTGGCGATCGGCAGGATCGCGTGCCGCCAGCTTTCCTGTCCGCCCGACGGCAGCCAGCCGAGCTGCACGGCAAAGATCAGCACCAGCACCAGGCCGAGCACGAAGCTCGGAACGGTGAAGCCGATGACGGCGCTGACCATCACCACGCGATCGATCCAGCTGCCGCGATGCAGCGCGGCGGAAATTCCGGCGGGAATGCCGATCGCGAGCTTGATAAGCAATGCCGGGATCGTCAGCGCCAGCGTGGCGGGAATGCGCTCCAGCACCAGTTCGATCGCCGAACGGCCGTCGCGCATCGAGCGCCCCAACTCGCCCTGGGCGATGGCGCCGAAATAATGGATGTATTGAACCCAGATCGGATCGTCCAATCCCCACGCCTTGCGGAACGCTGCGATCACTTCGGGCGGCGCCTCCGGACCGAGAATGATCAGCGCCGGGTCGCCGGACATCCGCAACACCACGAACACGAAGGTGACGACCAGCACGATGGTGATCAGCGCCCGCAACAGCCGGATCGCGAAATAGCGGGCCATCAGTGGATCACTCCGGCGCCAGCAGGCGCCCCCGGCACGACCAGATGGCAGGCCACGCTGCGGCCAGGCGCGACCTCGGCGAGGTCCGGCGCTTCGACGCGACAGCGCGCGAATACGACCGGGCAGCGCGGGTGGAAACTGCAACCGGCAGGTTTCGCCGCAGGATTCGGCGGCTCGCCCGACAGCACGATACGCTCGGTCTTGCGCCGTCCCGGCGTCGGCGAGGCCGACACCAGCGCACGCGTGTACGGGTGCTGCGGCGAGGCGAACAGATCGTCGGCGTCGCCGAGTTCGACCACGCGCCCGAGATACATCACCGCGACCCGTTCGCTGATCTGGCGCACCACCCGCAAATCATGGCTGATGAACAGCATGGTCAGATTCAACTCGGCTTGCAGATCGGCCAGTAGATTGACCACCTGAGCCTGGATCGAGACGTCCAGCGCACTGACCGGCTCGTCGCAGACCAGAAAATCCGGTTTGGTCGTCAATGCGCGCGCCAGCACGGCACGCTGCCTTTGCCCGCCCGACAATTCGTGCGGATAACGCTGTCCGATGTCGCGGGACAATCCGACCCTGCGCATCAGATCCGCAACCCGCGCGGTGCGCGATGCCGCGTCGCCGATGCGGTGGACATCGAGCGGCTCACGCAATTGGGTGGCAATCGGCAGCAACCGGTCGAGGGCACCGAGCGGATTCTGGAAGATCATCTGCATGCGCGCCCGAGACGTTCGCCACGCCGCGCTGTCCACGGCCGCCAGCGGCGCGCCGTCAAAACCGACCGCTCCCGCATCGGGGTTCTCCAGACCGAGCACCAGCCGCCCGGTGGTCGATTTTGCCCGAGCCGGATTCTCCGACCAGGCCAAGTGTTTTGCCGCGACCGATGGCAAAGCTCACCCCGTCGACCGCACGAACCTCACGCGCATGACCGAACATGCCGGCCTTCATGCGATAGCTGCGCACCAGTCCGTCGACACTCACCAACGGCGTCATTCGGCAGCCTGGCCGAAACGAATGGTCGCGGCCGCGTACCGGTCAGTGACACAGGCGATCCGCCGGTTGTCGCCGATCACACGAAGCGGCGGCGTGGTCCGGCACGCGGCGCCGGCCAAACCGCAGCGCGGCGCGAACGCACAGCCCGGCGGCATGGCCTTGGGATCAGGCACGGTGCCGGCGATAGCCGTCAGCCGGCGCCGCGGGCCGTCCATGGTCGGCAGCGATCCGACGAGGCCCGCGGCATAAGGATGAAGGGGATCGTCGAATAGCTCCGCCGCCGGCGCTTCCTCGACGATGCGCCCGGCATACATCACGGCGACGCGGTCGCAGTTTTCCGCCACCACGCCGAGATCATGGCTGATCAGCACGATGGCCATGCCGGTCTCGCGGCGCACGCGCCAGATCAATTCGAGGATCTGCGCCTGGATCGTCGCGTCCAGCGCCGTCGTCGGCTCGTCGGCGATCAGCAGATCGGGATTCCCCGCCAGCGCCATGGCGATCATGATGCGCTGGCTCTGGCCGCCGGAGAATTCATGCGGATAGGCCGACAACCTGCGTTCCGCATCGGGAATACCGACCAGATCGAGCAGCCGTTTGGCTTCGGCGTGGATCGCCGTTCCCGACAAGCCGCCATGCAGCGCAAGGGTTTCGCTGATCTGCCGGCGGATGCTGAGCACCGGATTGAGGGCACTCGCCGGATCCTGAAAGATCATGGCGACCTTGCCGCCGCGGACCTTGGCCAGGGCGGCGGGCGATGCGCCGACAAGTTCGGCGCCTTCCAGTTTAACGCTGCCACTTACGGTGGCGGTGTTCGGCAGCAGGCCGAGCGCCGCCAGCCAGGTCACCGACTTGCCGGAGCCGGACTCGCCGACGAGACCAATGGCCTCGCCGCGACGCACTTCAAGGCTGACGCCGTCCAGCACCTTCACGCCCCTGAAGGCGACGGTCAGCGCATCGATCGCGATCAGCGGCTGCATCGCTCAGCTCCCGAAATTGCCGGGACGGAAATCCATCGCAAAGGCCGGAGAGGCCTTCCATTTGATGGATTTCGGCTTCGCGGTGAAGGTGGCGTTCTGGTGCAGCACCGTATAGGCGGGATCTTCGCGCTCGAGAATTTCGAGCATGCGGCGGAACGCAAGGCGGCGCTTCGGGCGATCGGTCGAGGTCTCCAGTAATTCGCACAGCGCATTGGCTTCGACGTTAGCGTACTCGCCGATCTGCTGCTGCTGTCCATTTGGACCGTGCTGAGCCAGGATCGACGACACCGGATCGTTGAACGGCCCCGAATTCGACCAGTCGCGCACCGCGCGCGTCGGCGTACGCTCCATGATCTGGGTCCAGTTTTCCTTGGTCTCGATCTGGACGTTGAGGCCGACGGCCTTCCACATTTCCACCAGCACCTGCGAGGTCGGCACCTGGTTAGTGTAGTAGTTGTTGAGCAGCCGGTACGGGATCGGGTCGCCTTTGTAGTTGGCCTGCTTCAGCAGATCCTGCGCCAGCTTCGGGTTGTATTCCGGGACTGTCCAGTCGGCATGGAACATGTCGCCGTAGAATTCCCACTGCAACCCGTTCGGCACCCGGGTGCGGCCGGCCCACAGGCTATCGACGATCGCCTGCCGGTCGATCGCATGGGTGAAAGCGCGGCGCACCAGCGGATTGGCCAGTTGCGCATGGTTCTTGTCGAACACCGTGAGGCGGTGGTTGGCGATGGTGCCGCCCTGCACCTCGAAGCCGGCGTTCTTTTCGATGCCGGCAATCTGGTCCGGTGGAATATCGCAGGCGAACTGGTACTGGCCGGACACCAGTCCGTTCACCCGGCTCGACACTTCTGGGACCTCGACAAAGCGGATCTGCTTGATCGGCGGGCGACCGCCCCAGTATTCGTCATGCGCCACCAGCGTCAGCGATACGTCGGGTCTGTACTCCGCCACCATGTAGGGTCCGGTGGTGATCGGCTTGCGCGCCCAATCGAGATAGCTCGCCGCATCGTCCCAGCCGCGACGGCTCATGATGTTGGATCCGGACCGCGACAGCCGGCCTTCCAGCGTGACGTCGGGCGTCGCATTAATGAAACGCACAGTGTACTTGTCGATCGCCTCGACGCGTATCAAGTCGGGCCAGATTCGGCGCGCTACTGCCGGCAGATCGCCGGGCAATTCCTTGCCGGGCCGCGGCGTCGGGATCTGTTCGCTGGCGCGGATGGTGCTGCGGTTCTTGGCTTCGGTGTTGGCGAACATGCGCTCGCGGCTGAAGCTGAACACCACATCGTCGGCGGTCATCTCGTCGCCGTTGTGGAACTTGACGCCCTGGCGAAGTTTCAACTCGACGATCTGGTCGTCGATGCGGCGCCATTCTGTGGCGAGTCCGGGCGTGATGCCGAGATCGCCGCGCCAGTCCTTGCCGATCAGCGCTTCCCACAGCGAGGAGAAGAACACCCGCTCGCCGACATTGGACTGCTCGCGCAGCACGTCGAGCGTGTTGGAATTGGCAACCTTCTGTACGGCGATGGTGATCGACGGACGGTTATCGGCCTGCGCAATCGAGATACGCGGCAGGATGAATGCACCGGCGGCGGCGGCGCCAAGGCTGAGAATCGAACGGCGGTTGGGACGAATCATGATGCGTTCCTTTGGCATCGGACAAAAACAGACGAACAGACAGGGACGACGACAGGATCAGCCTACAAAGCGAGACCGAGCGCCTCCAGATGCGCGGCGCCGCGCCGAATATTGGCCTGGTCCTTGACCTCGATCAGCAGTCGCGGCCGGTGCGACAGGCGGCCGAGCGCCTTGAACACAGCGTTCCAGTTCAAGGTGCCGTCGCCCGGCAACCAGTGACGATCCGAATAGCCGTCGGCATCCTGGATGTGCACGTGGGCAAGATCTGCACCGGCGGCATCGACATAATAATCGACCGGCGGCGCGCCGGTGGACAAGTGCGCGTAGTACGCGTGCCCGGTGTCGATCGAGACACGAACGGCGGCGCTGTCGAAACTCCGGGCCAGCAGCACGCGCGCCATCGGGTCGATGTCCTCGATGTTCTCGATCACCAGCTCGCAACCGATGCCTTCGGCGCGTTGCACCACGTCCCTGAGAGTCTGATGCACGCGTTCGGCTAGAGCCTCGCGCGCACCGGGATTGATATCCAGATTATTGTAGTCCCAGGTCGTGAACGGCGAATGGATCACCATCTGCGTCGCCCCGATCGCCTCGCAGGCATCGAGCCCCTGCAGCAGCCTTTTGGTGACGACGGCGCGAATCAGAGGGTCCTGGCTGTCGATCTTGAAACCCCAGAACGGACCGTGCATGCCGAGCCGGCCAGTATAGCCGTCAAGCAGGCGACGAACACCATCGGCCACCGCACGCCAATCGCCATCCAGTGTTTCGCTTCTGAAAAAGTCCTGGATCTCCAGATCGCGCTGCTTCTCGAGAATCCAGTCGCGATGAATGGCAAGCGTTGCCATCGACAGCGCGGCGCCAACAACTGGCAGATCTGATTTTGCGATCATGAATGTCCTCGAACCAAATCTCACTGCATCTCTCGACGCAGTAGCTAGTCTCGCGACGTGACGACCTCATGAATTCAACGTGTCACCTTGTTGATCTTGCGCTCACCGTCGCATTGCCGCGAAACCGGCGGCGAAACCATCGGGCCGCGACAGCGACGATCGCTTCGACGGCGAAAACCAGGTGCATGCAACATGGGAACGTGCCTCGATATTTTCTCCACTCAGCCTGGGGTAGCGGCAGCAAATTGCCGTTGAAGACCTTGAAGGCAGTCCGCCAGTCTGGAATGTTCTCGATTTCCAAAAGCAGCCCTCACCGCAACGCGCGACCGGCGACCGGCCATGACGGGCGAATCGCCCGTTGGCAGGTGATGCGGGTGCAGGTTAAGACGCTGCCGCTTGGCCGCGGACGGCCCGCGCACGGGCGGACTGCCCAGAGACCGGCGGATCACGGGGATTTGCGGCGATGGCATCCGTCGCCTGTTCACAAATCGAGCGTATTTCGTCTGCAAAATGCTAAATAGCTCTCTGGATATCCGCCAGCATCCTGGCTCGCTTTGCCCCAAAGGAATTTTTCCATGTTTTCGTTCCGCTTTCTTGCCCCCGCCGCCCTGGCGCTCGCTTTGTGCGGCGCGCCGGCCGTGGCCTCGGCGCAGAGCTTCAACGACGCCCAGCGCGGCGAAATCCAGAAGATCATGAAGGACTATCTGCTGACGCATCCCGAAGTCCTCGAGGAAGTCTCCGCCGAGCTGACCAAGCGGCAGGCTGCTGCCGAGGCCGAGAAGCACGCCGCGGCCGTGACCGCCAACGCCAATCTGATCTTCAATTCGCCGCGCGGCGTCACCGTCGGCAACAAGGACGGCGACGTCACCTTCGTCGAGTTCTTCGATTACAATTGCGGTTACTGCAAGAAGGCCATGACCGACATGGTCGAGATCATGAAGGACGATCCGAAGCTCAAGGTCGTGCTGAAGGAGTTCCCGGTGCTCGGACCGGGCTCGGTCGAGGCCGCGCAGGTCGCCGTCGCCGTCCGCATGCAGGACCCGACCGGCAAGAAGTACCTCGACTTCCACCAGAAGCTGCTCGGCGGTCGCGGCCAGGCCGACAAGGCCCGCTCGATGGCGGCGGCCAAGGAAGCCGGACTCGACATGGCCCGGCTGGAGAAGGATTTCTCAAGCCCGGAAGTTCGCGCCACGATCGAGGAGAACTTCAAGCTCGCCGAATCGATGGGCATGAACGGCACGCCGAGCTATGTGATCGGCAAGCAGGTCGTGATCGGAGCGGTCGGCATCGACGCGCTGAAGGAAAAAATCAGCAATGCGCGCTGCGGCAAGGCGATGTGCTGAACCGGCAACGCGTAGTCTTCAACAGAAACCGGCTGCTCTGCGGCCGGTTTTTTCGTGGGGCTGCACGATGCAGCGATCAGCTGGTTTTCGTATCCGAGTTCCTGACCGTGACCGACCGGTCGGTTGCCGTTGCCGGCGCGTCGGCAACGCGGCGTGTGCCTGCTACCAGCGGAGCTTCGGTAAACCTGAGAACAATCTTTTCCAGCAACGCCGTCATCGCCCGCACTCTAAAATTTCGTCGGTGCAAGTCGCAATTGCCGGGAATCGTTCCGCCGAACTGTCCGCAGATCCACCCGGAACATTCCGCGCGTGGCCCGCATTACCCCTGCGGAGGACGCGCATGCCCAAGTATCATTTCGAAATCGTCGACGATTACCGGCTCGAAGATCCCATTGGCCAGGAGCTGCACGACGCCGATCAGGCCATGACCGTCGCCAACGACATCGCCAAGCAGATCGCGACGGACGTTGTCAGCGAGAGCGCGCGGAACGTTGTGGTGATCGACGATTCCGGCACCGAGGTCTACCAGACACCGATCAGCTGCGAAGGCAAAGCCTGAGACCGGGTTTGTTCTTCTGGAACGAACAGGGGACGCCAAATCACCGCCGCGCGAATATTAATTTATTCCTAACGCCGACTTGATCGGTGGACCGGCCTGCCCTTCTGCAGCGGCGCCGCTCGACCGCTTCTCATCACAGGACTGCCCATGAATCACAGGCTCCTTATCGCTGTCGCCGCCGTTATAATGGCCGCCAGTGCTCCGATGCAGGCGCAAACCCCGGCAAGCGGTTCGGGCACGACGCTACCCAGCAGTGCCCCAGCGGCAGCGGCGGCTGAGACGATTCCATCGGCGGATCCCGCCGCCCCCGTCGAGCGAGCAACCCCGGTCAACCGCGACGAGGCCACCGACACCTCTGCTCCCCCGGAAGCCGGCGCCGGCATCAAGCCCGTCGCGTCCGACGACAAGGTGCAGCGCGACAATGGCGACGTGCGCGCCAGCGACGTATTGCCGGGCGGCAAGTGAGATCTTAGCGGCCCGAAAAACGGCCGTATGATCGTCGATAACGTCAGGTCGTTCGGGCCGGAAGCGACGGACGGACGGCCACGGTTAAGCCTTGAAGGCCCCTAACGCCTGCCGACATCCGGTCTGCGATTGGTTTTTCTGAACGCAATGAGGTATTTGGCTGGGGGAACTGGGCTCGTTCAGGCTTCCCCTCGCCCCCAACTCTACTTATAAACCGGGACGTTCGCGCTTGTGCGCCTGCCGGGACACCCTGATGGCAAAAATTGTTTACGTGCTCAACGGCCCCAACCTCAATCTGCTGGGAATCCGCGAGCCGGAAACCTATGGCCACGCCACGCTGGCGGATGTCGAGAGACTCTGCGTCGAGGCAGCCGCGCGCTACGGCCTGTCGGCGGATTGCCGGCAGTCGAACCACGAGGGCGAACTGATCGACTTCATCCACGAGGCCCGCAAAAATGGCGCGGTCGGCATCGTCATCAATGCCGGCGGCTATTCGCACACCTCGATCGCGCTGCACGACGCTCTGGTCGGCGTGCAAATTCCGACCGTCGAAGTCCACGTCAGCAACGTCCACGCCCGTGAAAATTTCCGCCACCACTCGTTCACCGCTCGCGCCGCCTTTGCCAGCCTGTGCGGCTTCGGCATCGAAGGCTATCGCCTCGCCATCAGCGGCCTGGCCGCGAAAATCGGCGCCACGGCGATTGCCTGACGCTCCTCTCACCTTCTTGAATTTGGATTGCACCCATGGCCCGCAAGCCTGACGAAACTTCCACTGCGACTTCGACCGCCAGCAATGACAGCGCGATGATCCGGGAACTGGCGCTGCTGCTCGACGAAACCAATTTGACCGAGATAGAGGTTGAACGCGCCGGCCTGCGCGTCCGCGTAGCCCGCAGTATCAGCGTCAACGCGGCGATGCCGGCGCAGTACCAGCCGGCGCCGCAATATGCCCCGGCTCCGGTGGCCGTCGCCGCCGCTCCGGTGGAAACCGCCAAACATCCCGGTGCGGTCCCCTCGCCAATGGTTGGTACGGTGTATTGGGCCTCGGAGCCCGGCGCCCGGCCGTTCATCGAGGTCGGTACCAAGGTCGCCGTCGGGCAGACCCTGGTCATCATCGAGGCCATGAAGACGATGAACCAGATCCCGGCGCCGCGCGCCGGCACGGTCACGCAGATCCTGGTCGAAGACGGCGCGCCCGTCGAATTCGGCGAGCCGCTGGTCATCATCGAGTAACAACGCAGCCGTCATCCTGAGGTGCTCGCCCAATTGAGCGAGCCTCGAAGGATGAGAGCCATGCGCATGCGGCCATCCTGCGAGGCGCGCAACAGCGCGCACCTCCAGCCGAAACAATCGCGTTTCGGCGGGGATGACGACGGAGCAAGACTGACATGTTCGAGAAAATCCTGATTGCCAACCGTGGCGAGATCGCGCTGCGCATCCTGCGGGCCTGCAAGGAACTCGGCATCGCCACCGTGGCGGTGCACTCCACGGCGGATGCCGACGCGATGCATGTGCGCCTGGCCGACGAGAGCGTCTGCATCGGCCCGCCGTCGTCCAAGGACAGCTATCTCAACATTCCTTCGCTGCTGGCGGCCTGCGAGATCACCGGTGCCGACGCCGTGCATCCCGGCTACGGATTCCTGTCGGAGAACGCGCGCTTTGCGGAAATTCTCAAAGACCATAATTTGCACTTCATCGGCCCGAAGTCCGAGCATATCCGGCTGATGGGCGACAAGATCGAAGCCAAGAAAACCGCGAAACGGCTCGGCATCCCCGTGGTGCCCGGCTCCGAGGGCGGCGTCGGCCCCGAAGACGACGCGATGGCGATCGCCCGCGAGATCGGCTTCCCGGTGCTGGTCAAGGCGGCCTCCGGCGGCGGCGGTCGCGGCATGAAGGTGGCGCAGACCGAAGCCGACCTGATGCTGGCGCTGTCGACCGCGGCGACGGAAGCCAAGGCGGCGTTTGGCGACGCCTCGGTCTATCTCGAAAAATATCTGCAGAAGCCGCGCCACATCGAGATCCAGGTGCTGGGCGACGGCCGCGGCGGCGCCATCCATCTCGGCGAACGCGACTGCTCGCTGCAGCGCCGCCACCAGAAGATCTGGGAAGAAGGACCGTCCCCGATCCTCACTGCCGCCGCGCGTGCCAAGATCGGCGAGACCTGCGCCAAGGCGATGCAGGAGATGCAGTATCTCGGCGTCGGCACCATCGAATTCCTCTACGAGGACGGCGAGTTCTACTTCATCGAGATGAACACCCGGATCCAGGTCGAGCATCCCGTCACCGAGATGATTACCGACATCGATCTGGTTCTGGAGCAGATCCGCATCGCCGCCGGCGGCGACCTGCCCTGCACCCAGGAAGAAGTCATCATCAACGGCCACTCGATCGAGTGCCGCATCAATGCCGAGAACCCGCAGACCTTCCGGCCCTCGCCCGGCAAGATCACGCAATATCACCCGCCCGGCGGCCTCGGCGTCCGCATCGATTCCGCCGTGTACCAGGGTTATGTGATCCCGCCTTATTACGACTCGCTGGTCGGCAAGCTGATCGTGCGCGGCAAGAACCGGCCGGAATGCCTGATGCGGCTGCGCCGCGCGCTCGACGAGATCGTGGTCGAGGGCATCGAAACCACACTGCCGCTGTTCCGCGCGCTGGCGCGCGAGACCGACATCATCGACGGCGACTATCACATTCACTGGCTCGAGCAGTATCTGGCGGGCAAGCCGCCTAGCTGATGCGTTCCGGACGCGGGGGTTGCCCCGCGTCCACTTCGTGGCGGTTCGTTTTACAGTTCGATTTCCATCAGATCGCGGCCGACCACGATCGGCCCTGAATAGTGCTTGCGTGCGCCTTCCGCCCACATTTCGTCGGTGATCGACGGATCGTCGCCCGGCACGAAGTGGGTCATCAGCAGCTTCTTGACGCCGGCCTCTTTGGCGATCCGACCGACATCTTCCGTCGTGGTGTGCGACGCCAGCAGATGCTCCTTCAGCGTCGCGGCATTCTTGACGCGGGCAACCATCGCATCGACGCCCGGCACGTAGAGCGCCTCGTGCACCAGCAGATCCGCACCCTCGGCGAACTTCGCCAGTCCCGGATTGTAAGCGGTGTCGCAGGCGTAGACGATCACGCCATCCGGCGTCTCGAAGCGATAGGCGAAGTTGTCGTTGATCGGCGGATGCGGCGTGCGGAAGGCGGTCACCTTGACCTTGTCGTTGCTCATGACCAGGCCGTTCTCGACGATGTCCTTGGCGACCAGCAGCTTGCGCGGATCCGGCTTGCTCTCGTCGATGATGCGGGTATCGACGTCGAACTTGATGCTTTCCCAATAGGCCTTGGTCAGCGCTTCCATGCCGGCCGGCGCGAACGCCTCGACCTTGTGATTGAGGCCGGCCGACCAGCCGCCATAGACCATGTTGCCGTATTCCAGCACATGGTCGGAATGCAGATGGGTCACGAACACGTAGCGCACGTCGGGCAGCGCCACCTTGGCTTCGACCAGACGCTTGCTGACGCCGGGACCGCAATCGACGACGTAAGGCACGTTATCGACGATCAGGACGTTGGCCGGATTGGACCGGCCGAGACCGACGCGCGGACCGCCCTTGGTGCCCAGGCAGATCCAGCGCGCGCGCTTCTTGGCGGCGGGGGCGACGACGGGCTGCGCCATCGCAGCAGGTATCGCGAGATTGCCGGCAACAGCTCCCAGCATGGAGAGTTTCAGGAGGGCACGGCGGTTGATCGTCATGGGTCGTTCCTCAGAAGATAGTGAGATCGGCGCTGGCGCACGCATGCGGACAGAGCCGTCGGGGGATCGTCACGCGCCACGCGATCCTGCGTGACGCGCCTTCGTGTCAGGCGGCGCGGACGCTGCTCAGAAAGCTGGAGATACGCTCGGTGAGATCGCCGCTGCGGACCGAAAGATCGTCGGCCTTGGCGATCATGCGCAACGCGGCGGCCTCGGCTTCCGTCATGGCCGTGCTGACCGCACCGACATTGGCCGAGACGTCCTTGGTGCCGGAGGCTGCCTGCTGCGCGTTGGCCGCGATCTCGCTGGTGGCCTGGCGCTGCTGGATCACCGACGCCGCGATATCCGCTGTGACCGCATCGACCCGGCCGATGGTCGCCGAGATCAGCTTGATGGCCTCGACGGCAGCGGCGGCTTCCATCTCGATATGACCGATCTGCGCGGTGATGTCGTCGGTTGCCTTGGCGGTCTGCGTCGCCAGCGCCTTGACCTCGCCGGCGACGACCGCAAAGCCCCTACCCGCATCGCCGGCGCGCGCCGCTTCGATGGTGGCATTGAGGGCCAAAAGGTTGGTCTGGCTGGCGATGTCCTGGATGAACTTGATGATGCTGCCGATCCGCTTCACCGCCAGGTCGAGGCCGCCGATACGCCGGTCGGCGTCGCCGACTTCACGCACCGCGTCGGCCGCAATGGCGGCGCAGGTTTCCAGCCGCTCGGCGATGCCGGACACTGCGACGCTCATTTCCTCGGCGGCGCTGGCGATGGTCCCGACATTGACCGAAGCCTCTTCGGCGCCGGCCGCGACGCTGGTGGCACGCGCCGAGGTGCCGGTGGCCAGTCGCGAGCTGGCTTCGGCGTCACGACGAACGGCTTCGCCGGCGGCGCCGACGCCGTCGATCGCCTGGCTGCTGGCCGTGTCGAAGTCCAGTGTCAATTCTTCGATTCGCGCAGCGCGCGCTTCGCGCGCCCGCTGCTGCAGCCGATGTTCGGCTTCGAGGCGCGCCGCCTCGATGGCATTGAGGCGCAAGGTTTCCAGTGCGCCGGCGATGGCCCCGATCTCGTCGCGGCGGCCGCGCGCCGGCACTTCAGCGTCGCGGTCGCCTTCGGCGAGCCGCGTGATCGCGACGGTCATGCCGACCAACGGCTGCACCACGCGGCGGTCGAACAGCACGGTGACACCGATCACCAGAACGACCACCGCCACGAGCAACAAGGCCGCCATCGACAGCCGCGTCAGCGCTTCGGTTTTCGCCGTCTCGGCCAGCACCAGAGCTTGCTGCATCGCGGCATCGCGCACGGCGAGCGCGGACTGTGCCGGCCCGACCAGACGCTTCAGCACGTCCTGAAAACCCACGCCGTAATAGGTCCCGACCAGGCCCTTTGCCGTCATGTCGGCGATGAACTTGTCGGTGTCGCCGAAGAACCTTGCTTCCGCGTCCTTGATGGCCGTTGCCAGCGGCGAGCTCTCGCCCAGCTGGGAAGCCGTCGCCTGCAGCCGGGCCCAGGCATGCCGGATCTCGCCGGTCAGTTCGGAAGCCCCCTGGATGTCCGCGACCATCAACATCTTGTTGCCGCCGGCAGCACGGGTGAAGAAGCTGGCGCGGCGGCCGGCCGCGTCGCGCATGTCCCACGACAGGCGCGCGATCTCGATCAGGCTGCCGACGCCGCCATGCGCGGAGCTGGCGCTGCGTTCGAGCCCGTTGGCAATGCCGGCCACGAGCTCGTTCAGCTCGAGCATCCGCGGCACGAACTCCCGGGCCAGGGCTTGGTCGCGCTGCGCGCGCGGCAGCTTGAAGGCGGTGTCCAGCCGGGCGTAGATCGCCACCAGATCGCGGCGCGATCGGTCGAGATTGGCGACCGCCACGTCGCGCTCCGGATAGGACGCGAGAAGGAAGGCGGCACGGGCGCCGGTGACTTCGTCGGCGAGCACGCCGCGGGCCTTGGCGATCGCCGCAAGTGCGGCCGGGCTGGCCGGATCGTCCGCCAGCAAGGCGGCACTGTCCGGACCGCGGCTGACAGCGAGCTGCTCTGTGGTCCGCAACAGCGCGGTCATGGCCGAAACCAGATGAGCGGCTTCGCTCGAATCCCGGTAGTCGCGCCACTGCTGGACAAGAAAGACGGTGGCAGCGATGGCGATGATGCCGGCCATCGCAGAAACGCATGATAGAAATAGAACACGAACGCGCATGTTGGCCCCTTTTGACGTCTCCATACGGCTCCCGCGTTAAGTCATGTCTAAAATTGGTAATAAGATGCCTCCTATCCATCGCAATATTGAAACTGTCATGTCCATGCCGACAGAACGCCCTTCGGAACCAATGAAGCAGTTCGACGTTGACGCGCTGCCCGGGAGCTTGCCGGTGCGGGGGACGTCTTGATTCAATCTTCAGTGCAAAAAACCGTTCCGGGAACCGCCGCAAGCGCCCGGCGTCGTTCGATCGGCCAGATTCTGCTGTTGGCCGCCGGCTTCGTCGTGCTGGTCGCGATCAGCGCGTCGTCGGTGATCCTGGTCAACCAGGCGCGGGAGGATTCCGGCTGGGTCGTCCACACCGTCGAGGTCGAGAACCAGCTTGCGACGTTGTTGCTGGAGATTCGCCGCGCCGAGAGCGCCGCCCGGGCATTTCTGCTGAACGGACAGGCGAACTTCCTCACCGAGCACGAAACGGCCGTGGCGGCGATCCTTCCCGGGCTGGACAAGCTGGCCAGGCTGACCGACGACAATCCGCTGCAGACCGAAAACATGAAGAAACTCCGCCCGGCAGTCGAAGCGCGGATGGGGGAATTTGCAAAGGCCGTTGGGCTCGTCAAGCAGAACGATACGCCAAGCGCCGTGGCCATGCTGCCGCAGACCGGCAACGGCGCCGCGGTGCAGGCGATCGGCGAGACCGCGCGGGCCATGCGCGCCGTGGAAGAAAAACTCTTCCTTGAGCGCACCCGCACCGCCGACCAGACCCAGCAACTGGCCTCGATCGTCACCGTCGCCGGCTCCGGCCTGGTGATTGCGCTGGCCGGCCTGTCGATCTTCCTGGTCCAGCGCTCGTCGCGCGCCCGCGATGACGCCGAGGCGCAACTGCGCGAGAACAACCTCAATCTGGAAACCACGGTGCAGGAGCGCACCGCAGATCTCATCGAGGCCAATGAGGAAATCCAGCGCTTCGCCTACATCGTCAGCCATGACCTGCGCTCGCCACTCGTCAACATCATGGGCTTCACCAGCGAACTCGAAGAACTACGTGGTGACATCTTCCGTCGCATTGCTACACTCGGCAACGACACGCCGCTGGTGCCGGACGTCAATGGCGAATTGCCCGAGCCGGCGCTGGCCGAGCAGGACAGGCAGCTATCAACCGACTTCACCGAGGCGCTCGGCTTCATCAAGTCGTCGATCGGCAAAATGGACCGGCTGATCAGCGCCATCCTCAATCTGACGCGCGAGGGCCGCCGCGAGTTCAAGCCCGTCAAGATCGACACCCGCGAACTGATCGAGAACATCGCCTCCACCGTTGCGCATCAGGCCGCAGAGACCGAAACGACGATCCGCGTCGAGCCGCTGCCCGACATCACCAGCGATCGCCTCGCAATGGAGCAGATTTTCGGCAATTTGATCGATAATGCGCTGAAATATCTCAGGCCCGGCATTCCCGGCGATATCCTGATCAAGGGTCGCAGCAAGATGGGCTTTGTGATTTTCGAGGTGATCGACAACGGGCGCGGCATCGACCCGAAAGACCACCAGCGGATCTTTGATCTTTTCCGGCGGGCGGGTACACAGGACAAGCCGGGACAGGGTATCGGTCTGGCCCATGTCCGAGCTCTGGTCCGGCGAATGGGCGGCACCATGTCGGTGGCGTCGGAACTGGGCAATGGCAGCAATTTCACCGTTACGCTTCCGGCGAAGTGGACGGGCAAGAACCGGGACAAGCAATCATGAGCAAGCCAGTCACCATCATCATGATCGAGGATGACGAGGGCCACGCCCGCCTGATCGAACGCAACATCCGGCGCTCCGGCGTCAACAACGAAATCATTCCGTTCACCAACGGTACAGATGCGCTGGCCTACCTGTTCGGCAAGGATGCCGGCGGCGAGGACCACAAGGGCGAGGCGCTGCTGATCCTGCTCGACCTCAATCTGCCCGACATGACGGGCATCGACATCCTGCGCAAGGTCAAGGAAAGCAACCTGCTGAAATGTGCGCCGGTCGTGGTGCTCACCACCACCGACGACGCCCAAGAGATCAAGCGTTGCTACGAACTTGGTTGTAACGTCTACATCACCAAGCCGGTGAACTACGAAAGCTTCGCCAACGCGATTCGTCAGCTCGGGCTGTTCTTCTCCGTAATTCAGGTACCGCAAGCCAACTCATGACATCGAAGCCTGCCCCCACGCTGCTCTATATCGACGACGACGCCGGTCTGGCCCGGCTGGTGCAGCGTGGCCTGACGCGCCAGGGCTTTACCGTCGAGCATTGCGACAATGGCGAAGCCGGTCTGGCGCGGATCCGGCAGGGTGGCATCGACGTGATCGCGCTCGACCAGTACATGCCGGGGCTCGACGGTCTGGAGACGCTGGCGCAGATCCAGGCCATCCTCGGCGCGCCGCCCGTCGTGTTCGTCACCGCGTCGCAGGATTCCAAGATCGCCATTACCGCGCTGAAAGCCGGTGCGGTCGATTACATCGTTAAGGACACCCAGGGTGATTTCGTGCCGCTGCTGCACGTCGCCTGCACCACCGCCATCAAGCAGGCGATGATCTCGAAGGCGCGCGACGACGCCGAGGCCGAAGTCCACGCCTCGCGCGATCGCTACGCCGCGCTCGCCGCCGAGCGCGAAATGCTACTGCGCGAGGTCAACCATCGCGTCGGCAATTCGCTGCAGATCATCGCATCGCTGCTGCATCTGCAGGCCAATTCGTCGGGCGACGAACACGTCAAGGCGGCGCTGACCAATGCGATGGGCCGCGTCGCCGCCGTGGCCCAGGTGCATCGCCGGCTCTATACGTCTCACGACCTCAAGAGCGTGCTGCTCAACCAGTATCTCGAAGCCTTGCTTGAAGACCTCAGGCGCTCCGCCGAGGGCAACCGGATGTCGCGCCTGACGCTCAAGGCAACGGCTGTCGAGATCGACCCCGATCGCGCGGTGGCGATCGGCATCATCGTCAACGAGCTGGTGATGAACGCCGTCAAATACGCCTATCCCGATGGCGCCGGACCGATCCATGTCGTGCTGACCGCCCAGGGCGACGCGCTCGAACTGTCGATCACCGACGATGGCGTCGGCCTCAACGTCAAGGCCGATCCGCGCTCCACCGGCATGGGCCAGCGCATCGTCAGCGCGATGGCTAACAAGCTCGAGGCCACCGTCGAGCGCGATCCCAACCACAGCGGCACCCGCATCATCCTGCGGTTCTGTGCCGTCTCCAAACCGGCCGTCGCACCGCCAATGAGCGCGGCAGGCTAAGCGGCTCGCCTATGCGGCCCCGCCCTGCTATCGTACGATGATGAGCTCGCGCGATACCGCCTCTTCCGAAGTCACGCCCGACTTGCTGCTGCGGGCCTATGCCTGCGGCATTTTTCCGATGTCGGAAAGCGCCGACGATCCCGGCCTGTTCTGGGTCGAGCCGGAAGAGCGCGGCGTGATTCCACTGGACGATTTTCGCGTCGCCTCGCGGCTCGCCCGCACGGTGCGCTCGGACGTCTATACCGTCACCGTCAACACCGCCTTCAAGCGGGTGATCGCGGAATGCGCCGCGCCAAAACCCGGCCGTGACGACACCTGGATCAACCAGCGGATCCGCGACCTCTACACGGCACTGCATGGCATGGGGCATGCCCACAGCGTCGAGGTCTGGGAAAATGACGAGCTGGTCGGCGGGCTGTACGGCGTCAGTCTCGGCCGCGCGTTTTTCGGCGAAAGCATGTTCCACCACGCCCGCGACGCCTCGAAAGTGGCTTTGGTGCATCTGGTCGCGCGGCTGATCGCGGGCGGCTTCAAGCTGCTCGACACGCAATATGTCACCGAGCACCTGCGCAGCTTCGGCGCCACCGAAGTGCCGCGGCGGCGTTACCGGCAATTGCTCGACGCCGCACTCGACGGCATCGCGGAATTCGACAAACTGCCGGTGGCGTTTCCCATGAAAGGCAGCGTGATGCTGCAAATCATCGCCCGCAAGGATGCGGCCTGAAGCTTTCAACACTTTGAGGATGCGAACAGGGGGCGGTTATTAGTCGGATAACCGCCCCCTGTCGCTGTGCTGTTGAAAGGCTACCTGAACTGCGGGAAAGCCGGTCCCGGCAGCGGCTGCTGCTGCACCGGCTGCGGGCGCGGTGCCTGCTTTGGCGGGGCACGCTTCTGCGGAGCGACCGGCTTCGGGGCTTCCGGCGCGGCGGTGGCCAACGTGGCTTCGGGATTCTTGCAGTCGCTCAGCCAGACGTCATAGATCGGATGCTCGACGCCGTGCAGGCCGGGACTGGCGGCAAACATCCAGCCGGAGAAAATCCGCTTCACCTCGCCCTGCAGCGTGATCTCATCGACCTCGACGAAGGCGTCGGTATTGGCGGCCTCGGTCGCCGGGCGGGTGTAGCAGGCGTCGGTCTTCACCCGCAGCGCGCCGAACTGCACGGTCTCGCCGATGTCGGCGTCGAAATTGATGATCCGGCCGGTGATCTTGTCGAGGCCCTGAAACACCGCCTTCTTGTTGACGATCTTCTGCGCCGGCGGCTCGGCGACCACTTCGTCGCCGGGCTGCAGCGTCGCGGCCGGCGCAGGCGCCTGCTTGGCGCCGCGCGGCAGCGCACCGGGGGGCACAGCGCCCGGCGCGGGAGCCGCGGCCGGCGGCGCATTGGCGATGCCGGGCTGCGGCGCGGATGCGGCGCCGGGCGGCACGTTCTGGGGAATCACGGTGGTGGCCGGCGGCGGCGCCAAAGGCTGCGACTGCACGGCGCCGGGAGGCGGCACGCCCTGCCCCGGCCGTGTCGGCAGCAACCGGCCCTGCGGCAACTCGGGCACTTCCTCTTCGTCGTCGAACTGCGGCTGCGGCTGGCCGCGCGGCACGTTGCCGGGCGGCCGCGGAATCAGATCGTTGAACAGATTGCCGAGCTGCGCCTGCGCCGGCGGCGCCTGCGTCAACGACGTCGCGGCCAGCAAGGTGGCCAGTCCGGCAAGGGTCAGGAATCGAAACATTCTGCGGCTCAATCGGCAATCAGGCTTGCGACAGTGTATCGATAAGTCGTTGCGGCCGCTCGCAATGATCCCGGTTAACACGGCGAATACGGCAACGGAAGGGCGTCTGCCGCGACATACCGTGCGCTATCGCAGAGTGGGCGCATCATCCTGCATTATGGTCGGCACGGCGCCAAAGCGCCTTTGCCCACCCTGCGACCGCGCACCGTGCCGCGATGGAGTACCTACCATGACCACGCCCCTGCATATCGGCCTGCTGCTGTTTCCCAACCTGACCCAGCTCGACCTGACCGGACCGAAGTCCTGGGGATGGTCAAGGCGAGGATGGCAGAGCGGACTGGGCGCAGCGATGCGATGACCCGCGCGGCGGCAAGACTGGAGACGTCGAAAGACTAGTTGCCCGGCGTCCAGGGCTGATAGTCGCCGGTCGCCTTGGGACGGTGGCCGGAGGCCAGCGTGGAGCCGGCGGGACGGTAGGCATAGGGCGTGCCCGTCAGATTCGGCACGTGCGGCTTCTGCCATTCCTTGGCGACGTAGGTCTCCTCGGTGGGGGCGACATCGACGGTATGGTGCAGCCAGCCGTGCCATGACGGCGGTACCCGGGAGGCCTCGACCGTGCCGTTATAGACCACCCAGCGCCGCTGGAAACCCAGCGTGGGGTCGATCACGCCACCTTTGGTGCGGTAATAGGTGTTGCCCGCCTCGTCCTGACCGACGAGTTCGCCGAATCGCCAGGTCCACAATTGCGTGCCAAAGGTCTGGCCGCTCCACCAGGTGAAAAATTTCAGCAGAAACAGCTTCATGACGCCAGCCGGTTGGATGATTGCTGGGCCTGTGATGCCATCCGCAAGCGCAATTGTCCAGTTGGCTGCGCCCGCGCCGCGCCACCGATCGCCACAGCATCAGCGGGCACCTGCGCCTCCGCGGCATTCGCATCCGGCATCCGCAAGGGCATCGCATCACCAAGTGGTGTGCGGAGGATTTGGAACGCCCGCCCCTCGGACCGGTTAGAGCGGCATCACATGCAGGAGAATAGGATGATCAATCTGAAAACGATGGGTGCCGTGGCCGTGATGGCTCTGGCTGTACCTTTGGCGACCTCGACGGAGAGCTTTGCACAGGCCAAGCCGTTCAGCGGCGGCGGCCCCGGTGGTGGTGGTGGATTCCACGGTGGTGGCGGCGGCGGATTCCGCGGCGGCGGTGGTGGTCCGCGCTTCGGCGGCGGTGGCGGCGGTTTCAACCGCGGTGCATTTGCCGGTGGACCGCGCTTCGGCGGCGGTGGCGGCTGGCATCGTGGCGGTTACGGACGTGGCGGCGGCGGACTGGTAGCCGGTGCCCTGATCGGCGGCGCCCTGGCGTCCGGCGCCTACGGCTACGGCAACGGCTACTATGGCGGCAGCCCGTATTACGGTTCCTACGGTTCCTATGGAGCCTATGATGCACCTTACGATGACGGTGCCGAGATCGTCGAAGTCGCGCCCGCCGGTGGCGACGTGAACTACTGCATCCAGACCTACAAGTCGTACAATGTCCGCACCGGAACCTATCTCGGGTACGATGGCTTGCGGCACGCCTGTCCGTAACGCGTGACGAACGATTGTGGTGAGTACGGTGCCTCCGGGCGCCGTTTGCGGGTAACATCGGTAACGGCTATGAATGGTACCCGTGCCGCGAAACGCTGCGGCCCGTCATGCGTATTAGTTGGCGTACCGGCTGAGATCGCCGCGCCGCTCAAAGCAGGTTCCGTGAACTCTTCCAATCAGCACAAAGCCGCCGACCTGCATGCCAACGAGACGGTGCGCCTGAAGGCGCTGCGCTCCTACGGGATTCTCGACACGGCGGCCGAATCCTCGTTCGACGACATCACCAAAATCGCGAGCTATGTCTGTCAGACGCCAGTCGCGCTGATCAGCTTGGTCGATGAGGGCCGGCAATGGTTCAAATCCCAGCATGGGTTTGAGCCGCGCGAGACTGCGCTGGCGGAATCGATCTGTGCGCATGCGCTGTTCGAGCACAGTTTTCTCGAGGTCGAGGACACCACCCAGGATCCGCGTTTCGACGGCAATCCGCTGGTGATCGGCATGCCGCATATCCGCTTCTATGCGGGCGCGCTGCTGCGCACGCCGGACGGCCTGCCGCTCGGCACGGTCTGCGTGCTCGACGACAAGCCGCGGGTGCTTTCGCCGGAGCAGCGCGATGTGCTGGCAGCCCTTGCCCGTCAGGTGATGTCGCAAATGGAGTTTCGCCGCGCACTGGTGCTGTCGGACCGGCTGCAGCGCAACATCAGCCGCCTGATGGCGGTGGCCGGTCACGACCTCAAGCAGCCGCTGCAGGTCATGATCATGGCGATCGACCGCATCCGCAACAAATTGACCGACGAAAAGGACCGCACCCGGCTCGGCTATGCCATCGACGCCGGCATGCGGATGGCTGAAGAACTCGACCGGCTCGCCGAAACCTCGGTGCTGCAGACCGGTTACGGCGTGCCGGCGCTGAAATCCTTCGGGATCGCCGAAGTGTTCGACTCCATCGTCGCCAACTGGCGTCTGCACGCCGAGGCCAAGGGGCTCGATCTGGTGGTGGTTCCGTCGAAGGCGCGCGTGGTGTCCGATCCCACCATGCTGCGCGCCATCCTCGGCAACCTCGTCGGCAATGCCATCAAATACACCGCGCAGGGCCGCGTGCTGGTCGGCTGCCGCCGCCGCGGCCATGAGCTGAGTGTCGAGGTGATGGATTCCGGCCCAGGCATCGCCGCCGAACAGCGCGATGCGATCTTCGAGGCGTTCCACCAGATCAATCCCGCCAGCGAAGGCCTCGGCCTCGGCCTGTCGATCGTGCGGCGCAGCGCCGAAGCGCTCGGACATGCCATCACGCTGCAATCCACCCTCGCCCGCGGCTCGCATTTCAGCGTCCGCGTGCCCTTGGCGGCGGTGTCGGTCTAGCCAACGGACTTTGCTAGCTGCGCGTCGCCAGCATCACGCCGGCCAGCGTCAGTACCAGCGCGGCGATCTGGCCAATCCCGAGCGGCTCGTGCAACGCGATCGCCGAGACGACCACGCCGATCACCGGCACCGCCATGGTACCAATCGCCGCGACCGACGCCGGCAGCATTTTCAGCGCCGCAAACCAGCACAGATAGGCGATGCAGAACGGCACGATGACAATGTAGGCCAGCAGGCTCCAGCCGGTCGATGACAAGGCCGCGAAGTTCGGCGTTTCGAAGATGAGCCCGAGCAGTGCCACCGGCACGCAACCGATCCCGATCTGCCACGCCGTCGATGTCAGGAGCGGCAGCGCCAGCCTGAAGCGCTTCGCCAGCACCGTGCCGAGCGCGAAGCCGAACGCGCCGAGCAGCGCCAGCGCCACGCCCGGCAGCTTCTCCGCGCTGGTGGAGAGGCCATCGGCGCCCATCAGCGCGGTAATGCCGGCGAAGGCCATCACCATCGCCAAGATCCGCGACAGCGACATCCGCTCGCCCAGGATCCACCAGGCCAGCACCGCCGCCCATACCGGCATCGTGTAGGCGATCACCGCGGCCTCGCCGCCCGGCAGCCACAGCAGCGCCAGCCCCATCAGCGCCATCCATCCGGTGACGTTGAGCAGCGCCAGCACGATCAATGGCCCCCACTGCGCCGGCGCCACGCGAAGGCTCTCGCCGCGCCACAGCGCCAGCGCGGCCAGCAGGCTGCCGCCGATGATGCCGGTGAAGCCGCGCGCGGTGAGCGGCGGCAGCTCGGCGATCAGGAACTTCATCACCGGCCAGTTCAGCCCCCAGCCGACCGAGGTGATTGCGAGAAACAGCAGGCCCAGCGGCGCGATGCGCGCGCGAGAGACGGGAGGTTCGGAGACTGACATGGGCGGACCGGCTGATGAACGGAAGCAACGCCTACACCGCCGCCCGGCCCGGACCAATGCCCGGCGACGCAGGCGCGCCATGCGCGCGCGATGCTGGAGGGGCCTCGCTACTCCGCCGCCACCTGCAGCCGCGCGGCGCTGGCGTCGCGCAGCGGCGACTGGCCGTACAGGCGGCTGTATTCGCGGCTGAACTGCGACGGGTCGTTTTGCAGGATCGTGCATGAATCTCGCAGGATCGCGATAACGCCGGAACGGCATCTGCCGGCATAAGCAACGGCCGGGAGCGCGCTCCCGCACAGCCCCGGCGGAGCCTGCCATGACCCCCCCTCCTGCATCTCGCGCAAACTCGTCCTGATCACCGATTCCGGCAGCGCGATCGGCGAAGCCATCGCCCGCCATCTGGCGTCGCAGGGCTACAAGGTGATGCTCGGCGGCCGAAGCCTCGACCGGCTTGCGGCGCTGGCTGGCGCGATCACGCGGGCCGGCAGCGCGAGCTACCAAGAACTCGACGTCACGAGCCGCGGCAGCCTGCGGGCGTTCCTGCTGATCGCCGAGGCCTGCCATGGCCCGATCGACGCGCTGGTCGACACCGCCGGAATGCCCCCCGCGATGGCCGCGGTGCTGGCGACGCAGGGCATCGCGCGGGTGCTCCATGTGCCGACCGACCACGCGCTGCAGGCGAACGCGATCGCCGGTACGATCGGTCGTGCCCTCGAGCAACCCGGCACGATCGATCCGGGCCTGAGGCGGTTCCGCCCGGCCATGCGGGCCTAGAAGACCACGCGCTCCAGCCTGCCTCGCGGGGAACCGCGACTGGCCTTTTGCACACCCTTGCCGCCCCGCCTGAGTCTCGCAAAAGCAATGGTTCGATGACAAAATAAAGTTGGCCTGTGAACAACGGGCGCAGCTTCGACAACCCGGACAAATTGAAATAATTCGGCTTCCGATTCCGTGAGGACTCACCGATACTTGCCAGCAATCGGGTGCCCTCCAAGCCCCGCTTCCCACCATATTTAGTAATTGGTTTAGGAACTCGTACTAGTTCTTGACGGGTGCAGGGAGTCGGCCTAGTTTTCGAAACGTCCGGTGCGGGTAGCGAGATAGGCATCCGGACGCTCCCCAAAAGGGTTCCAGAATGACCGCTCCGACAGCCTTGTCAGCTTTCGGGGATGGGTCGGTCTGTCCCTGAACGGGCGACCTTTTGGTGGTCACGATGAGCCGAACAATGGCTCGGGTGGCACGGTAACGCGTTGAGCATGACCCCGGCACTTCCGGGTGGCCGGCACGCCGGCCAACGCATGCTCCGAAATCAACATACGGTCCCTTTCGGGGATCGCGACAGCAATGCAACCGCCGGCGCCCCCCTGGGGGCTTGTCGGCACAGACGGGGCACGACCATGAAGATCAATCGCCGCTACACCACCACGGACCAGTCGCCCTATGCCGGGATCAACTTCCGTCACACGACCTCCGAGATCCGCAACCCGGACGGCTCCGTGGTGTTCAAGCTGGAGAATGTCGAAGTCCCCGATTCCTGGTCGCAGGTTGCCTCCGACGTGCTGGCGCAGAAATATTTCCGCAAGGCCGGCGTCGCCGCCCGCCTGAAGAAGGTCGAGGAAGAGACCGTGCCGTCGTGGCTGTGGCGCTCGGTGCCCGACACCGAGGCGCTGGCCGTCCTGCCCGAGAAAGAGCGCTTCGTCTCGGAGCTGTCGTCCAAGCAGGTGTTCGACCGCCTCGCCGGCTGCTGGACCTATTGGGGCTGGAAGGGCTCGTACTTCACTTCCGAGGAAGACGCGCACGCCTTCCACGACGAGCTGCGCTACATGCTCGCCAAGCAGATGGTCGCGCCGAATTCGCCGCAGTGGTTCAACACCGGCCTGCACTGGGCCTATGGCATCGACGGTCCCGGCCAGGGCCATTATTACGTCGACTGGAAGACCGGCAAGCTGACCAAGTCGAAATCGTCCTACGAGCACCCGCAGCCGCACGCCTGCTTCATTCAGGGCGTCGAGGACGATCTGGTCAATGAAGGCGGCATCATGGACCTCTGGGTCCGCGAAGCCCGTCTGTTCAAGTACGGCTCCGGCACCGGTTCCAACTTCTCCCGCCTGCGCGGCGAAGGCGAGAAGCTGTCGGGCGGCGGACGCTCCTCCGGCCTGATGTCGTTCCTGAAGATCGGCGACCGCGCCGCGGGCGCGATCAAGTCGGGCGGCACCACGCGCCGCGCCGCCAAGATGGTGGTGGTCGACGCCGACCATCCGGATATCGAAGCCTATATCGACTGGAAGGTGAAGGAAGAGCAGAAGGTCGCGGCCCTCGTCACCGGTTCGAAGATGAACCAGAAGCACCTCAAGGCGATCCTGAAGGCCTGCGTCAATTGCGAAGGCTCCGGCGACGACTGCTTCGATCCCGAGAAGAACCCGGCGCTGCGCCGCGAGATCAAGCTCGCGCGCCGCTCGCTGGTCAATGACAATGTCATCAAGCGCGTCATCCAGTACGCCCGCCAGGGCTACAAGGAGATCGACTTCCCGGTCTACGACACCGACTGGGATTCGGAGGCCTACCTCACCGTCGCCGGCCAGAACTCCAACAATTCCGTCTCGCTGAAGGACGACTTCCTGCGCGCGGTGGAGACCAATGGAAATTGGGACCTGATCGCCCGCAAGGACGGCAAGGTCATGAAGACGCTGAAGGCGCGTGACCTCTGGGAGAAGATCGGCTACGCCGCCTGGGCCTCGGCCGATCCCGGCCTGCACTTCAACACCACAATGAACGACTGGCACACCTGCAAGTCGTCGGGCGACATCCGCGCCAGCAACCCCTGCTCCGAATACATGTTCCTCGACGACACAGCCTGCAACCTGGCCTCGGCCAATTTGCTGACGTTCCACGATGTCGCGACCAACCGCTTCGACATCGACGCCTACGAGCACCTCTGCCGCCTGTGGACCATGGTGCTCGAGATCTCCGTCATGATGGCGCAGTTCCCGTCGAAGCCGATTGCGGAGCTGTCGTTCGAATTCCGCACCCTTGGCCTCGGCTATGCCAACATCGGCGGCCTGCTGATGTCGATGGGCCTGTCCTACGACTCCAAGGAAGGTCGTGCGCTGTGCGGTGCCCTCACCGCGGTCATGACCGGCGTGTCCTATGCGACGTCGGCTGAGATGGCGAAAGAACTCGGCCCGTTCCCCGGCTACAAGAAGAACGCAGCCCACATGCTGCGCGTGATCCGCAACCATCGCCGCGCGGCGCATGCCGAATCCCGCGGCTATGAAGGCCTCGCCGTCAATCCGGTGCCGCTCGACCACGCCTCCTGCCCGCAGGCCGACATCGTCACCCACGCCAAGGCGGCCTGGGATCTCGCGCTCGAACTCGGCGAACTACACGGCTACCGCAACGCCCAGACCACGGTCGTGGCGCCGACCGGCACCATCGGCCTCGTCATGGATTGCGACACCACCGGCATCGAGCCCGACTTCGCACTGGTGAAGTTCAAGAAGCTCGCCGGTGGCGGCTACTGGAAGATCATCAACCGCGCCGTGCCCGCAGCACTCCGCGTGCTCGGCTATCGCGAGAGCGAGATCGCCGAGATCGAGGCCTATGCGGTCGGCCATGGCTCGCTGAGCAACGCGCCCGGCATCAACGTCTCGACGCTGAAGGCCAAGGGCTTTACCGACGAAGCGCTGAAGAAGGTCGAGGCAGCCTTGCCGACCGCCTTCGACATCAAGTTCGCCTTCAACAAGTGGACGTTTGGCGAAGACTTCCTCCGCGACACGTTGAAGATCGCGCCGGAAGCGATCGCGGCCCCCGGCTTCGACCTCTTGGCCGCCGTCGGCTTCTCCAAGCGCGAGATCGAAGCGGCCAACGTGCACATCTGCGGCGCGATGACCGTGGAAGGCGCCCCGCACCTGAAGGCCGAGCACTACAACGTGTTCGACTGCGCCAATCCCTGCGGCAAGATCGGCAAGCGCTACCTCTCGGTGGAAAGCCACATCCGCATGATGGCGGCGTCGCAGCCGTTCATCTCGGGCGCGATCTCCAAGACCATCAACATGCCGAACGACGCCACCGTCGAGGATTGCAAGGACGCCTATCTGCTCTCCTGGAAGCTGGCGCTGAAGGCCAACGCGCTGTACCGCGACGGCTCGAAACTGTCGCAGCCGCTGAACTCGCAGCTCATCTCCGATGATGACGAGGACGAGGACGGCATCGAGAGCTTCATGGAGAAGCCGATGGCGGCGCGCACCGCGCACGTCGCCGAGAAAGTCGTGGAGCGCCTGGTCGAGCGCATCGTGGTGATGCGCGAGCGCGAGAAGATGCCGGATCGCCGCAAGGGCTACACCCAGAAGGCGGTCGTCGGCGGCCACAAGGTCTATGTCCGCACCGGCGAATATGATGACGGCCGGATCGGCGAGATTTTTATCGACATGCACAAGGAAGGCGCGGCGCTGCGCTCCTTCATCAACAACTTCGCCATCGCGGTGTCGCTCGGTCTGCAATACGGCGTGCCGCTGGAGGAATATGTCGACGCCTTCACCTTCACCCGCTTCGAGCCCGCGGGCCCGGTGCAGGGCAACGACAGCATCAAATACGCGACGTCGATCCTCGACTACGTGTTCCGCGAACTCGCGGTCTCCTATATGGGCCGCTTCGACCTCGCCCATGTCGACCCGACCGAGACGCATTTCGACGCGCTCGGCAAGGGCGTGGCGGAAGGCAAGGAGCCGGCCGGCCACAACAAATACGTCTCCAAGGGCCTGACCCGCTCGCGCACCGACAATCTCGTCGTCATGCGCAGCGAGCCCGCCCCCTCGACCGAAGGCGGCGCCCGCAGCCAGGGCGCCAGCAACGTCACGGCCCTGGCCTCCGGCCACGCCGCGACCGCGCAAGGACCCGCCGGCACCGCCACGGCGCTGAAGACCGCCGAGCCGGACCGCGCGCTGTCGCCGACCGAAAAGCTCGAGGCGCAAGCTTGGAGCAAGCCGGGCACGGCAGCCGCCGCGGCTCAGCCCAGCAAGGCCGAGCGTCGCGAAGAAGCGAAAGCCAAAGGCTATGAGGGCGAGATGTGCGGCGAATGCGGCCACTTCTCGCTGGTGCGTAACGGCACGTGCATGAAGTGCGATACGTGTGGCTCGACGACGGGGTGCAGCTAACTATCAAACGCTGTCATGGCCGGGCTTGTCCCGGCCATCCAAGAAAAAAGGCGGCCGTAAGGTCGCCTTTTTGCTGTTCGTACCACAACAAGTGTGACAACCTTTAGATGTGCTTTTCAGCTTGGATGCCGACTAGGACACAAGCTTTGCCCTAACCAGACGCATTTCTAAGCTACACGAGAATGGACGACGATTTCTTCGGAGGCGCCATAACTTCATTCCGAGCATTCTTAGAGCTTGGAGTGAGAGTTGTAACTGGCGACAAAGAATTCAGTATCTTTCAAGATATCGACGGAATTCAATTTGGCCAACGATGGCAGAGCCAGTTGGACCAGGCGATCGAAACCACCCGCCTTTTAATACCAATAATTACTCCCCTCTTTTTCCAGAGCGGCGCCTGCCGCGATGAGTTGACGAAATTCATTAGCCACGAGCGCGAGTTGGGTCGACGTGATTTGATTCTTCCACTTTATTTTGTCACAGCCGCAGCCCGTAGGGCGGGTTAGCGCAGCGTAACCCGCCGCTTCATCGACCGCATCGCCTGCGATAGATGGACTACGTTTCGTTGATCCGCTTACTTGCTAAGACGCCTCAGTGCCTTTCACATTTTTAAGCTATTGCATCGTCCAAAGAACACGGGATACACTACTTCTGGTAGTTAACCGGGAGGCTGCGATGCGATGTCTCTTTACGTTTTTATTTTTGTCACTATTCCCAATTTCAGCTCAAGCTCAGATCACTCCATTGTCGACATGGGTGAACACACGAGGGTCCACTCTCACAGCATGGTTCGTTGAGCCGGTCACTGGATCATTCATTGGCACATATGTGAACAATGCCGCCGGATTTGAGTGTCAGGGTGCGCCATACGAAGTCCGTGGCCTTACCAAAGGAACCGCCGTCACCTTCAAGGTTGACTGGAACGGGCTTGGTGTACCCGACTGCAAATCGACTACGATCTGGCAAGGTCGGGTTGTAGGTCCGACGATGAGCACTCGCTGGACCCTCGATTATACCGGTCGTGACGGCAAACCCCACCGTATGTATGGCAGAGATCGATTCACGCGACGCTGAGCAAGCGTAGAGCCCGTAACCCGCCGCCTTGCGGATATCGGGAGGATTACGCTTCGCTCACCGGCCTGCTCGCGGCCCCGCATGGCGCTTCGCTGATGCGGCCGACACGCGACATCGAATCGTTTGACTCCCCGGCGCCGCGCTCCCTAAGTGGCCACAAAGCGACACAAGGAGAGACGTTTTGCGCAAGGTTCTTATTGCCGTCGGATTGATGCTCGGCATCGGCCACGCCGCGGCGGCGGATTATCCGACACGGCCGATCCGGCTGATCGTGCCGCTGCCGGCCGGCACGTCGACCGACGTGATCGCACGGGTGCTGGCCGACACGGTGTCGCCAAAGCTCGGGCAGCAGATCATCATCGACAACAAGCCCGGCGCCGACGGCGCGATCGCCGCCAGCGAAGTGAAACGCAGCGCCGCAGACGGCTACGTCATCATGCTTGCCTCCAACACCGCGATGTCCGGCGTTCCGGCGACGCGCAAGGCGCCGCCCTATGACAGCTCGACCGACTTCACGCCGATTACCGACATCGGTCGCTACAACTTCTTCTTCTTCGTCAACAAGGACATTCCCGCCAGGACGCTGGCGGAGTTCATCGCCTATGCCCGGGCCAATCCCGGCAAGCTGGCCTACGGCGCCGGCAACATCAGCGGGCGGCTGGCGTTCGCGTCGCTGGCGACCACCAGCGGGCTCGATCTCACGCATGTGCCCTATCGCGGCGAGCCGCCCGCGATGACCGACCTGATCACCGGCCGCATCAACGCCATGGTCGCGACCTCCGGCACCGGCATGCCGCAGGTCAAGGACGGCAAGATCGTCGCGCTCGCCACCATCCTGGAGAAGCGCAGCGCGATCGCGCCTGATGTGCCGACGATCGCCGAAGCGGGCTTTTCGGATTTCAAAATCGAGCCGTGGGCCGGGCTGTTCGGCCCGCCCGGCATGCCCGCCGACATCGTGGCGAAGCTCAACAAGGCCTTTCACGAGGCGATGGCCGATCCGGTCGTGAAGCAGCGCATGGTCGAGCAGGACTTTGCGCTGACGCCATCCACGCCCGAGGAACTGGCCGCGCTGATGAAGCGGCAGCTCGAGGTGCATCGAAAGATCGTCGCCGCGGCCGGCATCGAGATGATGCCGTAGCGACCACGGCCGCGAGCCCGCCCGGACCGGTTGCCGCCGGTGCGGGCGCGGCCTAAACCGTCGCCGATGTCTTCGACGCGCACCACGCCTCCGCTCCGCAAACCGCGCACAAGGCGTGGCGTATCCGGTCTCAGGCGACGCCTCGGACGCCGGCTGCGCGGGCTGCGCGGGCTGCGGCCGCGCTGGGCGGCCCGGCCGGTCGCGGTCCGCATCGTGATCGTCGTGGCCGCGCTGCTGATCGGCGCGCCGCTCGTCAATCTCGTCGTGCAGCTAGTGCGCAAGCCTACCGAGCTTTTGTTCTTTGCGGACACCGTGCTGAACAAGCCGCCCACCGAGACCTGGCGGCACTACGGCGCGCGGTTCCGGAACTATTCGACCGACGCCGTCTCGCCCGAATTGCTGGCCGCGCTGACGCAGACCGAGAGCACCGGCAATCCGGCCGTGCGGACCTATTGGCGCTGGCGGTGGGGCTGGAATCCGTTCGCTTGGTACCGGCCCGCCTCCAGCGCCGTCGGCCTGTTGCAGATGACCGATCCGGCCTTTGCCGAGGCCTCGCGCTTTTGCATCCGCGGCCATGTGGTGGTCAGCGATTGCTGGTTCACCAGCCTGTATTTTCGCTCGCTGCCCGGCCACGCCATCGAGCTGGCGTCGATCTATCTCGACCGCCAGACCGCCTCCGTGCTGATCGCCGTGCCCGGCAAGGCGCCGAGCGCGCCGCAGAAGCAGGATCTCGCGGCCGTCATCCATCTGTGCGGCGCCGGGCCCGGCCGCGCCTTCGTGCGCCGCGGCTTCCGGCCCGCGCCGGGCGAGCGCTGCGGCGATCACTCCGTCGCGGGCTATCTCGGCCGCGTCAACGCCATGAAGCAGCAGTTCGTGCGGCTCGCCGCGAACAATCCGGGCTGACCGCCGGCGCTACGCCCGTGTCACCTCGTAGATGACAAACCGCTCCACCATGATCGAATGCGTCGCGACGTGCTGCCGCCGCAGGCCGGCCTGCGCGATCAGGTGATCGAACAACGCCATGTTGCTGTCCGACGACACCAGCAGATACATCGTGCCGCCCGGGGCGAGATGCGCCGCGGCCTGGTCGAACAGCGCAAGGATGTCGCGATAGCCGGGGCCGGCATGCCAGGCCCGGTCCGCGACATTGCGCGGTTCGCCGGAAAACGACGGCGGGCTGGAGATGATGACGTCGAAGGTCTGATCCGGCGGCACCGCCGAAAACAGGTCGGACTCGCGCGCCTCGACCTGCGGCAGGCCGTTGGCGACGGCGTTCAGCGCGGCGGCGCGCGCGGCCTGCGGATTGATGTCGAGTGCCAGCACGGAGGCGGCGCCGGCGCGCGCGGCGGACAGCGCCAGAATGCCGGAGCCGGTGCCGATCTCGACCACGCGCTTGCCGGCAAAATCCTGCCGCTGCAGGAATTCGGCGAAGAACCGGCTGGTCAGGAACAGCTTTGGATGAAACACGGTCGGCGGCACCGTCAGGCTCAGCCCTCCGACCTCGGTCTTCGAGGTCCGGCGGCTGTTCAGCACGAAGTGGAACGACAGGAAGTGCACGACCTTGCGGAACACCGCGCGCAGCGGGCCGAAAGTGTCGTCTGCCTTGATCGGGCTGTTGTCGATCGTCACGGCGGTCTCCCTGCGGTTGTTGTTTCCCAAGCCGTCGCCGAACCCGGCGCGGCCGTCAAGACCGCGATACCAATCGCAACTGCAGCAAACGGCCGCGTCAGCGCCGTGCAGCCGCGTTGCTGCCTCGCCGCGGCCGACCTGCCCGCCGACTATCTTGACATCATTCCTAGTAAGGATTATAAACCGCGCATCGTGTTCGCGAGGGGCGCTGTCATGAGGCGTCTTGGTAGCGGAGCAGGATGCGGTGTCCCGCGCGTGCGCCTCGCAAGCGTACCCCGGGAGGCCGGGGGTCGCCGTCCGGGCCTACTACGGGGCTCTGCCGCCATTTGTCGGCTGGACGCGGACAGTGAGAAGGCGGGGAAATCCCGCCGGAGGCTGTCCCGGAAGCACGGTCCCCCGGCCCAAAATCACCGCGGTGGCGCGCCCACAGGCGCCGCGGTTCGCAGCGATGCGGATCGCGTCCCAACCACCATCCCCGCGCCTGTCGGCGCGCTGCCTCCCCTCATGCGTCGAGAGGAGAACTGCCGCACAGCTCGGGCGCCCCGGCGTCGCGAGAACGCGGGCGGCCGGCCGTTTGACATGGCGACCCGCAACACGCGAATTTGCGCCACAGGCGTGTGGCTTCTGTCACCCGGCCCGTCCATGACCTCGAAGGAAACCGATGCTCTCTCGCCTCCAGGACCAGTTGCAAGCCTACCGCGAAAACCCCGACCCGCTGGCGCAGCTCGCCAATACCATCGCGCTGGTGATCGCCGGCAACCAGCCGTTCTATCCGCTGTATCTGTATGCGATCGTGGGTCAGGCCGCATGGCCTTCGTGGCTGACGCTGCTGACCTTTCCGCTGTTCGCCGTCATCCCGGCGGTGGCGCGGCGCAATCCGCTGGCCGGCCGCCTGATGCTGCCGGTGGTCGGCGTCGCCAACACCGTGCTGGCGGTCAAGCTGGTCGGGCTCGACACCGCCGTGGAACTATTCCTGCTGCCCTGCGTGCTGCTTTCGACGATCCTGTTTCGACAGACCGAAAAGCGCGCGATGGCGGCCGCGCTGGCCTGCCCGTTTGCGGCCTATTTCATGCTCGATGCCGCGGTCGGCAGCCCGCTGGCGACCTACAGCGCCGCCGAGTATCGCTCGATCATCAACATGCACGTCTTCAGCGTCGCCTCGCTGTTCGCGCTGATCGGCTTCGCGTTCCCGGCGGATACGAAGCAAGCGTAGCAACCATTAAAGCGCGGCCTGCTTTTCAACCCATGGCGTGCCGCGCTCGACGACGGTGTTGGCGTAGATGAGGAGCTTGCGAGCGCAGGCGATGAGCGCCTCGTTGTGGGCCTTGCCGCGGGCTTTCAGGCGCTCGTAGAGCGCGCACAGGGCCTTGTTCCAGCGGAACGAGGCCGGCAGCGCCGCAGCAAACAGCGAGCGACGCAGGCGGCTTCGACCACCTGCAATGTGGCGCTGCCCCCTATGCTTGCCGCTGTCATCGTCGAACGGCGCAAGGCCGGCAAGAGCTGCCGCCTTCTCCCGGCTGATTTGGCCGAGCTCAGGCATGCGGATGATCAGCGCCAGCGCAGTCCGCTCGCCGATGCCGGGGACGCTGAGCACCAGATCGAGGCGCCGCGCCAGATCCGGATGGTCGCGCAGTTGGCCCGCGATTCGTAGGAGTTCGGTGGCTCGGCGCGCCTTCAGCCGATCGATGTCGTTGAGGACCAGACGCCGCCGTCGTGGCTCGTCGATATGTTCGAGCCGAGTCTTGAGGCGGACCATGTCTTCCTCGATCTGTTCGACGAAGGTCAGGTGATCTGCCAGCTCCGTGAGCCTTGGATCCGCGTCGACAGATGGAGGATCGAGCACCGCCGCGCAGGCGGCGACCAGCACGGCATCCAGGGCGTCGTTCTTGGCGCGCCGCAGATGCAGCCTGGCAAAGTTCTTGACCTGGATCGGCTGCAGCACCAGCACGACGAAGCCTTTGGTGCGCAAATGCGTAACCACGCCACGTTCATAACCACCGGTGGCCTCGATACCGACTTTGGTGACGCCTGCCTTACCGAGATCGGCCGCCAACTGCCGCCATCCCGCCGCTACGTTGGGCACCTGCCATCGCTGCTCCCGGCCATGCACCGCAATGTCGAGCTTGTCTTTGGCCGTATCGATGCCGGCCGTTTCCGTGTTATTGTTCGTCATCTTCGTCGACCCCTGCCTTGTGAAGCGAACCAACTTGTTCCGGCAACCATCCGGGTCCGATGAAGGAGCTGGCGCGATCCCGCTACGGGGCAGTCTCAGACGACTCAGGGCGGATACGATCCGATCGCCAGCCGCTCTGCCGCGGATGGCCGTCCGCGGCAGAGCATTCCTCTCGGAACGAGCTGACAATATCCCGATTTGCTATTACAAGGGCGGGTTAGCCGAAGGCGTAACCCGCCGCCGCGCGGATGGACGGCGGATTACGCTTCGCTAATCCGCCCTACTCAACTAGCTACGGCTGACATGCTGCTTGGGCAGCGCGCCGCCGTTCCATTTTCCGTCGATCGCGCGCTCGATCTGGGCTGCGAGCTGCAGCAACAACCCGTCATGGGCCTGCGCCGCCTGCGCCTGGATGCCGAGCGGCAGGCCGTTCTCCTGCGCGGCCAGCGGCAGCGAGATGCCGGGGATGCCGGCGAGATTGGCCAGCGGCGTATAGGCGAAGTTCTTCCAGAGGTTCGCAAACCAGTCGTGCACCGACAGATTGGTCGAGGTCGTCAGATACTCGGCGGTGCCGACCTTCGGCGTCGGCTTGGCGGTGATCGGCGTCAGGATGATGTCGTAGCGCTCGAAGAACGCGCCGAAGCCGCGCGACGTGGTGTTGAACACCGCCTGCATTCTGGCGCGGTCAGTATAGGACATGTCGATGCCGGCCTCCCAGATCTTCACGTTGATCGGCTCCAGCAGTTCGGACGTCGGCTTTTCCAGGCCGAGCCGTGCCAGATGGCCGCCGATCACCTGCGCGAAATTGCTGATGTAGCAGGCGGTCTGCGCGGCAAAGGCGGCGCGGAAATCGATCTCGGGCAGCGCCCATTCGACGTGGTGGCCGAGCCCCTCCAGCAGCCGGCCGACACGCTCGAGCTCGGCGACGAAATGCGGCGTCGCGCTGCTATCGCCCCATTCGTGCGACAGCGCGATGCGCAGGCGCCGGGGGTCGCGCCGGATCCGCTCGCTATAGGGCTCGGCCGGCGACCAGAACGGCATGAATTCGCCGGGCTCAGCACCCCGGCAGGCATCGACGAAGGCCGCGGTGTCGCGCACGCTGCGGCTGACGCAGCCCTGGATCGATACCAGCCCGGTCAGGTCCGACATGGTCGGCGCCAGCGAATAGACGCCGCGCGACACTTTCAGGCCGATCAGGCCGTTGACGCCGGCCGGAATCCGGATCGAACCGCCGCCATCGGTGGCGTGCGAGATCGGCAGCACACCGGCGGCTACCATCGCCGACGACCCCGCGGAGGAGCCGCAGGTCGAGTAGTCGGTATCCCAGGGATTGCGGGTGACATAGAATGCATTTTCGGCAGAGCTGCAGACGCCGAATTCCGGCGTGGTGCTGCGGCCGATGATGTTCAGCCCGGCCTGGCGGATCCGGCCGGTGAGAAAGCTGTCCTGCGCGGGCCGGTTGCCCTGCATGATGGCGGAGCCGAATTCCTGCAGCCGCCCCCGCAGCGTCGGCCCGAGATCCTTCATCAGATAGGGAACGCCGGCAAACACGCCAGCTTCGTTCATGCCGTCCTTGGCGGGATCGGCGACCACGTCGTCGAAGACCTCGACGACGGCGTCGAGCGCGGGGTTGAGCCGGGCTATGCCGGCGGCGGCTTGTGCCGCAAGTTCGGCCGGCGTCAGATCGCCCTGGCGCACGCGGTCGGCCAGCGCCACCGCGTCATGTGTCGCCCATTCGTCCCAGTCCATCGCCAATGTCATGTCGTGCGTTCCGGTTGCAGATTCGTTCGCGGGAAGCCTAGACCGGATGGCGCTCGCTGCGTGATCAGGGCTAGCATGTGAAAACGCCGTGACGCCTTCCGCGTCACGCCATGAAAGACCCGGCTCACGCGCCATGAAGCTCAGTAACCAAGCCGATTCCGTCTGGACCTCGCTGCAGGACGAAGAGTTGCGCCGTCAGTTGCTGGCCGGCCGCAGCATCAACGAGATCGCGCTGCGCACGAAACGCTCGCCGCTCGCCGTCCGCACCCGGATCAAGAAGCTCGGCATCGCCGAGCACACCGCGGATTAGAGAGTTCGGGTGGCTTCACTCACCGTCCTCATAGTGAGGAGCGCGCCACTTGGCGCGCGTCTCAAACCATGGGAGCTTGGCGCCATCCTTCGAGACGCCGCGCAAGCGCGCGGCTCCTCAGGATTAGAGAGAGCTTTTGGATGGGAAAAAGTCTCTCCAGACGGAAAAGCGTAGCGCAGGCCTATCGCCCGCAGTTCCACACCGGCCCGATCGGCGTCTGGGTCCAGCACGGGCCCATGCTGCCGCCATTGTACTGGCCGCGGTAGAAGCCGGGCTGGCCGAAATAGCGCTTCTGGCCATCGTACCAGCGGTAATAGACCGGCGTGGGCGTGATGTACCACGGCCGCTTCGGGCGGCGCGCATTGCGCAGCACCGCTTCGTCCTGCTTGAACAAGGGCGCGGCATTGTTCAGCGGCTGGTGATAGCCCGGCAGGAAGCCGTAATTATGCGGCCGCGGCTTCCGCTTGGGAGCGGCGTCGGCGACGACAGACGACAGCGTCAGGATGGCAGCGAGCGAGAGACACAGAAGGCGGGGCATCTATCGACCGTAGCGGGTCGGCGTGTCCCGCACCAGTCACATCCCGGCGAGGCGTCCTGTATTCATGTCGCAGCATGAGCGGGGCCAAGTCCGGACATTCCATCCGGCGGCAGTCGGTGCGCCCGACCGGCGGCCTTTCGTCTACTTCCCTGCCCGCCGCGACCTGGGCTAGCCTGCCCGCGGGAATCTGCACCTCGCACGGGTGCAGCACGGCAGGCTCGACATAACGAGTGCGGATCAGAAGGCGGCAGCTGCAAGCTCCCCGCCGCCTTGACGATCGCACCATCCGAGGAAACGACATGAACCGCATTCTCCGCGTGATGGGCGCGCTTGCCATCGTCACGGCCACCGCCGGCTCCGCGCAGGCGCAGGGCTGGCCGAACCGGCCGATCCGCATGGTGGTGCCCTATACGCCGGGCGGCTACACCGACCTGATGGCGCGGCTGGTTTCGCAGAAGATGTCCGAAGCCCTGGGTCAGACCTTCGTGATCGAGAACAAGCCCGGCGCCAACGCGGCGATCGGCACCGACAGCGTTGCCAAGGCCGCGCCCGACGGCTACACCTTCGGCACCGTGATCGCGGCGCATTCGGTCAATCCGACGCTCAATCCGAAGCTGCCCTACGACACGATGAAGGATTTCACCTACGTCTCGCTGACCTCGGTGGCCCCCTTGATCCTGATCGCGCATCCGTCGGTGCCTGCCAGTAACATGAAGGAGCTGATCGCGCTCGCCAAGGCGAAGCCCGGCACGCTCAACTTCGCCTCTTCCGGCATCGGCTCGGCGGCGCATCTGACGATGGAAATGCTGAAGAGCCGTGAGGGCATCAATCTGCAGCACATCCCCTACAAGGGTACGGCGGGCGCGCTGCAGGATCTTGTCGGCGGCCAGATCAGCGTGATGTTCGACGTGATCGGCCCTCTGATGTCGCAGGTCACGCCGGGCAATGCCAAGGCGATCGCCGTCACCGCCAAGGACCGCGTCCCGGCGGCGACCAACGTGGCGACCATGACCGAGCAAGGCGTGCCGGACTTCGTTTCCGGTACCTGGTCGATGATCATCGCGCCGGCCGGCACGCCGAAGGAGATCGTCGACCGCATCTCGCTGGAGGCCAAGAAGGCGCTGTCCGATCCCGATCTGAAGAAGAAGCTCGACGACCAGGGCATCGTCGCGATGGGATCCACGCCGGACGAGGCCCGCGCCTTCGTCACCGAACAGATTGCGCTCTGGAAGAAGGTCATCGTCGAGGCCAACATCAAGTTGCCGGAGTAGCCGCCGCCTGGCGCTGAACTTGCGGAGTTGCGACCAGCGCGGCACTCCGCCGCGCTGGTCGCACAGTATGAATTCCGCTAAACAGTTTTATGACATATTCGCGACAATGGCGCCCGCTGCTACCGCTGCTGGCCTTCACGGCGCTGCTGCTTACCCCCGGCCTCGCCATCCATTTCGGCCTGATGCCGTTTGAATACCGCAGCTATGCCCTGATCGGCGTGTCGGCGTCGTGCCTTGCGCTGTGCGTCGTTTCGGGCCTGTCATTGGCCGAACTCGGCCTCGGCCGGCCCTCGATCCGGGAACACTGGCTCGGCTTCGCGGTGCTGACGCTCGGCCTCGCCGCCGTCATGCTGTTGCAGACCCGGCTGTTCACATTCGACGCCAATCCACCGGTCTGGCTGAGCTTTGCGCCGTTCTACGTGCTGGTCTCCAGCCCGTGCCAGGAAGTGGTGTGCCGGTCGATCCCGAAGCTGATGATCGACCGCCTGCAGGCCCGCAGCTGGGTCTATGTGCTGTATTCCTCGGCGGTGTTCTCGCTGATCCACATCGCCTATGGCGACACGACGTTGCTGCTCAACACCTTCGCGGTCGGCGTGGTCTGGGGCATAGCCTATTTGCGGATGCGCAACATCTGGCCGGTGATCCTGTCGCATGCCGCGATCGGCACGCTCGCGTTTTCGCTCGGCCTCGCCTAAGGCGCGGCCTACGCGCCGTTCCGCGCTTTCAATATTGCCATGTGCACGAAGTGCAGCTTGCCGCGCACCGCCGCCGTCAGTTCAAACGGATAGGCGTCGCTGAGGCCCATCGAGCGGTTGAGCTCGTTCATGCTGTAGGCGACCAGTTCCCACAGCGCCAGCAGCGCCTCGAAGTCGCGCTCCAGATAGGGATCCTCCAGCGTATGGCGGGCCCGCGCATCGAGCGACAGCGGCAGCGAGGACGCGGTATCGAGCGTCGAGACGATGTGCAGGAAATGCGCAAAGGTCTCCGCCCAGTCCTCCCACGGATGCGAGGTGGCGTATTCGCTGATGAAGCCATCGCTGTTCCAGCCGCGGTCGGCGCGGTTGTGATAGGCAGCCAGCGCTTCGGCATAGGCGGCGGACTCGTCGCCGAAGATCAGCCGGAACGGGTTCCCGAGCTGGGCCTCGTCGATCAGCGCCTCCCAGTAGAAATGCCCTACCTCGTGGCGGAAGTGGCCGAGCAGCGTGCGATACGGCTCGCGGAAGGCCGCGCGGCGCGCCTCGCGCACCGCGTCATCGGCCTCCGACAGGTTGATGGTGATCAGCCCGGCCAGATGCCCAGTCATGATCGAGTGACCGGCGGTCTCATGCGACAGGATGTCGAACGCGATCTGCGCACCGCCAGGCACCGCCAGCGGCAGTTCGAGCCGCATCAGATCATAGGTCAGCCGCCGCTTGGCCTGCTCGACCTTGCGCCACAGCGCCAGATTGCGATCCGAGCCGAGGTTCGGAATGGTCCGCGTCAGCCGGCAGGAGCGGCAATAGGGCATGCCGTCCTGGACCGACCAGTTGCAGCCGATCAGATCACGGTTGGCGCACGGCACCACGTTGCGCCCGCGCACCATCCGCAACGACCCGCTGTCGAAACTGACCGGCGTTCTGCAATGGCTACAGGGGCTCTGCTCGAATACGATTCTTTGGCGGCAATGGGGGCAGTTCAGTTGCTTCATGCGGGCACTATGCCGAAACGGCCGCGGTCATGCTACACGCTGTGCCGCGGCCGGGTGATCTCGCCGCGGGTGGTGGCGATGCCCATCTCGAAACCATCGGCGATGCGCCGCGCGCGCTCGATGAAGGCATCGGCCACGTCCGCGCTGAATATCTCCCGGGCGGTCGGCTCGAACAGCGCCAGCCAGCGGTCGAAATGCGCCGCGGTCAGCGGCAGCACCAGATGCGGCCGCATCGGGCGGCCGTCATAACGACCGGTCTTCAGCAGCATCGAAGACCAGAAATCGGAGATCTGGGCGATGTGATGCTCCCAGTCCGACACTGCAGCGTTGAAAACCGGGCCGATCAGCGCGTCTTCGCGGGCCCGGCCATAGAAGGTCCGGACCAGAAGGGCGATCGATTCTTCGGTAATTTCGGGGTGGGCTTCATTAAGAGTGGGGTCGGTCATGCCTCCGATGTAGGCGGCAGCGCGCCATTTCACAACCGCGGGAAGGTCAGGCCCGCGTCACCGCGTCCCCGATCCGCACCTCGCCGCCCTCGATCACCCGGGCGGTAATGCCGCCGTGGCCGCGAACGGCATTGTAGCCGCCGGGTCCGAGCACCTCTTCCATCCGGCTGCACGGCGCGCAGTCGCCCGAGGGCTCGAGCAGCGTCGCACCGATGCGCAGGCGTTGTCCCTTGAGGGCGGCCATATTGACGCCGACGGTCACGAGGTTGCGCCGGAGCAACTCCGGCGCCAGCGCGTCCAGCCCGAGGAAGGCGGCGATTGCCGCCAGATCCTCGGCCGCGATCAGCGTCACCTGCCGCGGACCGTTATGGCTGCTGCGGTAACGGTCGCCCTCGATACCCTGGCCTGCGACCAGCAGGGCCTGCTCCGGCGTCAGCACGGGCGCGCGGCGCGCCGGCCGCAGCCCGATCCATGTCAGCCTGCCCGGCCGCATCGGGGCGGCCAGCAACCGGCCGAGGGGGCTTTCCGGGGCAAAGGTCATCAGCGATTCCTAGCACAGCCCGATGATCGGTCACGGTCGAATCCAGGCAGCGGACTTATGGCGGCCACATGCCTGCAGATTGTTCTGCACCCTTGCCAATCCCTTCCCGCCATGAAAGCACGTGGCCTCCCAATGCCGCCCTGCGGACCGCGTCGCGGTCGCCGCTGCCAGGATAACTGCCATGATCACGCGCCTCTCGCTGCCCAAAGACAAGATCCGCATCCTGCTCCTGGAGGGCATCAACGACAGCGCCGTCGCGATGTTCGCCGACAATGGCTATATTTCTGTCGAGCGGCATCCCAAGGCGCTGTCGCCGGAGGCGCTGAAGGAAGCCGTGAAGGGCGTCCACCTGCTCGGCATCCGCTCGCGCAGCAACGTCACCGACGACATCCTCGAGGCCGCCGATAGGCTGCTCGCGGTCGGCTGCTTCTCGGTCGGCACCAACCAGATCGACCTTGAGGCCGCGCGCCGCCGCGGCATCCCGGTGTTCAACGCGCCGTTCGCCAATACCCGCAGCGTCGCCGAACTGACCATCGGCGAGATCGTGATGCTGCTGCGCCGGATCGTGCCGCGCTCGGTCGCAGCGCACGCCGGCGGCTGGGACAAGTCGGCCGACGGCAGCCGCGAATTGCGCGGCAAGACGCTCGGCATCGTCGGCTACGGCAATATCGGCTCGCAGCTTTCCAATCTCGCCGAGTCGATGGGCATGCGGACCGTGTTCTTCGACCTCACCGACCGGCTCCGCCACGGCAATACCGAGCCGACGGCCAGCCTCGACGAGTTGCTGGCCTTCAGCGACGTGGTCTCGCTGCACGTGCCGGAGACGCCGCAGACCGCCGGCATGATCGGCGCCCGCGAGATCGCGCTGATGAAGGACGACGCCTGCCTGATCAACAACAGCCGCGGCCATGTCGTCGATCTCGACGCGCTGGCAACCGCCATGCGCGCCGGCAAGCTGGCGGGTGCCGCCATCGACGTGTTCCCGGTCGAGCCCGCGTCCAATAACGACAAGCTCGTGACGCCGTTGCAGGGCCTGCCCAACGTGATCCTGACGCCGCATATCGGCGGCTCGACCGAAGAGGCGCAGGACCGCATCGGCGCCGAAGTGACGCGCAAGCTGGTGGAATATTCCGACGTCGGCTCGACGCTCGGCGCGGTCAACTTCCCCGGCGTGCAACTGCCGCCGCGGCCCTCGGGCACGCGCTTCATCCACATCCACGGTGACGTGCCGGGCGTGATGGGCAAGCTCAACGACATCGTCTCCAAGCACGGCGTCAACATCGCCGCGCAGTACCTGCAGACCGGCGGCGGCATCGGCTATGTGGTGTTGGAAACCGATGGTCGTGGCGTCGATTCCGAGAAGGTGCTTGAGGAAATGCGCAACGTGAAGGGCACAATCCGTGCCCGGCTGCTGTACGAGGCGGACTAAGGCCCGGCGCATGACTTCTGCTACAGACCCCGCGTTCTTCGCCCTGCTCGCGTCCAGCTACGCCCGCGCCGTCGGCAAGCCGCTGGTCGCCGCCGGACACGACGCCGCGTGGCTGCACAACGATGCGCCGTTCGCGGTGCTTGCGCACAATACCGCGCCTGATCCGGTGTTCGTCTATGCCAACAATACCGCGCAGGCCTGTTTCGAATATGACTGGGACGAGTTCATCACCCTGCCCTCGCGGCTGTCCGCCGAGGCGCCGAACCGCGACGAGCGACAGCTTCTGCTCAATGCCGTCACGCGCGACGGTTTCATCTCGGACTATCGCGGTATGCGGATCGCCGGTTCCGGGCGGCGGTTCTGGATCGACGGCGGAACCGTCTGGCAATTGATCGACGAGGCCGGCACGCCGCGCGGTCAGGCGGCCCTGTTTACCTCGTGGACCAACGCCTGAGCGGGCTGCGACGGTTGCGCGCTGGCACCGTGGCACAAAAGCTGCAACGATCGGCCCATGATGGGGCATGCGCGATCGGCTAAGATCCTGGACAGCTTTGCGCGCTACGCTCGGCGCATGAAGGGTCCTGTCTCATGCCTGCTGCTGGCGCTGCTGTGGCCGGCCGGTCCGGCCGCCGCGCAGAGCGCAAAGCCCGCGCCGGACAGTTTCGAGGCGCGCGCCCGCGCGCGCGGCACGCCGGATATTCCCGGGCTCAACATCGTCTGGCTGGTGCCGTGGGGGCCGCTGGAGAACGCGCGCGACTGGCGCAACATCGTCGTGCACCAGAGCGAGGGCGCGGCCGGCTCGGCGTGGCGCAACGCGGTGGCGCAGAGCCAGCGGCCGGACCGCCGCGGCGTTACCGTCTGGGTCGAGACCGACGGCACGGTATACTGGTCAGCGGCCGAGTTCGCGGTGCCCAACCACCTGCGCGACGGCAACCGCAACGACAACAAGTTCATCGACAACGCCGCCACCTACCAGCAGGTCGACAATGCCTCCTCGATCGGCGTCGAATTCGTCGGCAACTATCCGAATGTGCGACGCCCGCCGACCGAGGCGCAGATCGCCGCCTGGCGCATTCTCGTTCGCGTGCTGCAGGTCCGTTACGGCATTCCGGACAATCGCGTCTACGCGCACAACTGGATTGACTACAAGGACCACCGCTATTGCGAGGGCTGCGAACTGGCGCGTCTTGCCCGCACGCCAAACATCGAAACCGCCCAAGCCGACAAAACGCCGTAGGATACAGGACTGTGTAGCTGATATTTTGTCACCTCTGCCCAGTGGAGAGAGGTGCACTGCTGCCGGTGCGTGTCATTGCGCTACTCTCGACATCAGAAACTGGTGCTATCAGAAGCACAGATTGCTGACGACGTTGCCGCGCTTGTCCTTCAGCACGTAGGGGCATTCCAGCCGCTTCAGCGCGGCCCGGGCTTCGTCGTTGCCGAGCGCCGCGGAACGCTCGTAATAGGTTTTCGCCGCCGCCTTCTCGAACAGGCCGCGCGCCGACCTCGTCCTTCGGGCCGCCTGAGCCCTCCGCCAGCATCATGCCGAGCTGGTATTGCGCCTCCGGATTGGTCTCCGCGGCCTTCGCCAACAGCGCCCGGCCGCGTACCGGATCGGCCGACGCACCACTGGACGCCGCGGCGAGATTGGCGACACCGCGCGGATTGCCGGCCTCGGCGGCGCGCTCGAACAGTTTTCGCGCCTGCGCCTCGTCTCTGGCGACACCGTTGCCGGTGCCGTACATCACGCCGAGCTCGACTATCGCCGACGTGCTGCCCTTGTCGGCCGCCTTGCGCCATGCCGCCATCGCCTCGGTCATCTGTCCGTTGGCGGCATAGGCGCCGCCGAGCTGATACAGCGCGCGGCGCAAGCCGCTGCCGGCGGTGCGGCAGAACTTGATCGCGGTGGCGATGTCGGCCTTCGCGATCTCCGCGGTGCCGCGAGCGTCGGCGGGCCTGTCGGGATCGGACGGATCGGCGGCGAGCCCGTCGCACAAAACGAGGTCCGCGGATTGCGCCGACGCGCGCGAGATCGGCGCGAACGCCAGCAGCAGTCCGGCCAACGCAGCAGCAACAAACGGTTTCATCGTCCACATCAGGCACTCGCATCATCGTTGCCGGCAATCCTGTGGCGGTGCAGCGGTGCCGACGAGCGCACCGCTTTCGACATTGTGATGACAGAACCGCGCAATGCAGCATCCCCCTGCCGGCGCTCGCCAAGCCGAGAGCGCCATGCGATTTCTAACAGATATTGCGCCGCAACATTACTGCCTCGCACGTCGGAACCTGCATGATCTCCAAGCCCATCCTCGCGCTCGCTGCTGCCTCGTTCGGCATCGGCACCACTGAATTCGTCATCATGGGCCTGCTGCCCGATGTCGCGACCAGCTTCGGTGTGACCATCCCGCAGGCCGGCTATCTGGTCTCCGGCTACGCGATGGGCGTGGTGGTCGGCGCGCCGCTGGTGGCGATGGCGACCGCCCGCCTGCCGCGCAAGACGGCGTTGCTGGCCTTGATGGCCGTCTTCATCATCGGCAATTTCGGCTGCGCGCTGGCGCCCACCTACTGGCTGCTGATGGCGGCGCGCATCGTCACGGCGTTCTCGCACGGCGCGTTCTTCGGCATCGGCGCGGTGGTCGCCCGCGATCTGGTGCCGCGCGAGCAGCGCGCGCAGGCGGTCTCGCTGATGTTCGCCGGGCTGACGCTCGCCAATGTACTCGGCGTACCATTCGGCACCGCGCTGGGACAGCAAGCCGGCTGGCGTTCCGCGTTCTGGGCAGTGGTCGCGATCGGCCTCATCGCCGGCGCGGCGATCATCCGTTGGGTACCCTCCGGCCTGCCCGGAACGACGGGCAGCCTCACCCGCGAATTCCGCGCGCTCGGCCGCTGGCCGGTGCTGTTGCCGATGCTAATCTCGATCACCGCAGCCATCAGCATGTTCAGCCTGTTCACCTACATCACGCCGTTGCTCGAAGAGGTCACCGGGCTGTCGCCACACGGCGTCACCGGCGCGTTGCTGGCGATCGGCTCAGGCCTCACCATCGGCAACCTGATCGGTGGACGTCTGGCCGACCGCAATTTGCTGGGCACCGTGATCGGCGCCTTTGGCGGCGTGATGCTGGTGCTGATCCTGCTGGCGTTCGTCATCCACTCGGCAGTGCCGACGCTGGTGCTGCTGGTCCTGTGGGGTGGCCTGGCTTTCGCGCTGGTCTCGCCGCTGCAGATCTGGGTGGTCGATGCCGCGACCGACGCGCCCAACCTCGCTTCGACATTGAACCAGGGCGCCTTCAATCTCGGCAACGCCATCGGCGCCTGGATTGGCGGCGCTGCGCTGAACGCCGGCATGTCCTATGCTCATCTGCCATTGCTCGGCGCCGCGGTGGCGGCTGTCGCACTGGCGTTGACGCTCAGCATCATCGCCAACCGCCGCGTGATGCCGATGCACTTGCGCCCGGCCGAATAGACATTGCCAGCTTTCATCGAACTCATCTTGTAAGGATTTTCAGTGGCCCTCCGGCGCGACAGTTTTGCCTTCACCGCCTTTCTCGGCGCCCTCACCGCGCTGCCGCCGCTGTCGATCGACATGGGCCTGCCGGGCCTGCCGGCGATTGAGGCGACGTTTGCGGATGCAGCCGGACAGGGGCCGCTGACGCTCAGCCTGTTCCTGGCCGGCTTTGCGATTTCGCCGCTGATCTGCGGACCGCTTGCCGACCGGTTCGGCCGCCGTGCCATCCTGCTCGACGGGCTGCTGCTGTTCTCGCTCGCCGCGGCGGCCTGTGCCTTTGCGCCGACCTTCACCATCCTGCTGGTGTGCCGGATGATGCAGGGGCTCGCCGCCGGCGCCTGCGCCATCCTGCCGTTCGCGATCGTGCGCGACGTGTTCGAGCACGCCGTGGCGCGGCATCAGTTGTCCCGGATCGCCGCGGTGCTCGGCATCGCACCGATGATCGCGCCCGTGCTTGGCGGCTGGGTCATGACGGTCAGTGACTGGCGCATGATCTACACCCTGCAGGCCGGCACCGGCCTGCTGCTGCTGGTCGTCGCCATCGGCATGCTGGACGAATCCCAGCCGGTCGACATGCGACGATCGCTCAATCCGGCGAGGCTGATCGAGAGCTATCGCAACGTCCTGACCGACCGCGCCTTCCTCGGCTATGCCCTGCTCTACGCCTGCGCCTTCGCCGGCATGTTCAGCTTCATCTCCGGCGCGCCTTCGGTGCTGATCGGAAGCCTTGGCCTGTCGACCACCACGTTCGCGCTGCTGTTCGGGCTGTCATCCTGCGGTGTGCTGATCGGGTCTTTGCTCAGCGGTCGAATGAGCCAGCGTCACGTCGCGTCGCGCAAGATCATCGCCGGGGGATTGCTGCTGACGGTTGCGAGCGCGCTGGCGGCGCTGGCGCTGGTCGCAGCCGGCGCGATGACGGCGTGGACCCTGATGCCGCTGATGGCGCTGACGCTGCTGGCCTTCGGCATCATCGCGCCCAGTACCAACCATGAAGCGCTGCAGAACCTGCCGCACGTCGCCGGCTCCGCAGCCGGGGTGATGCGCTCCCTGCAGATGGCCATGGGCGCTCTTGCCAGCGCAACAATTGCGGTGTTGGAGCCGTTCGGGCACCCGGCGCTGGTGATGACAGGGCTGATGACGATGCTGGCCGTGGCTGCCGGCGCGATCTTTCTATGGATGCTGCCGTCGGGCAGGAAGCCTGTTCAAACGTGAGGCGTGCGATCCGGGGCCGCTCCGCTTTGTGGGCAGGATGATACATATGAAAAAGGCTCGCGGGATCTCCCGCGAGCCTTTGTCTGTTAATGCCTGGTGTTCGATCAGGCCTTGTTCTTCTTCTTGCCGAACGCCGGCTTGAACACCGACTCGGCGCCCTCGCGCTTGGCCTTGGCGACGTAAGGCGGCTTCTCGGCGCGCGGCTTGTCGGACTTCGGCTTGCTATCGTAGCGCGGCTTGTCACCGGCATAGGGCTTGCGGTCGCCCTGCGGCTTGTCGTTCCAGGATTTTTCCTTGTAGGACGCCTTGTCCTTGAAATCCGGGCGATCGCCGTCCGAGGTCTTGCCGTAGCTCGGCTTGCGCTTGGCGTTCGAATAGTCGCGGTCTTCCGGCTTCGGACGCGCAGATGCGATCGCGCCTTCGGGGCCGTTCGGCAAGGGCTCGATGCGGATGTTGTCTTCCTTGTCCGGGCGCTTCACCATCACCAGGAATTTCTCGACCGCGCCGGCAGCGATCTCGAATTCGGAATTGGCGTCGTAGATCTTGATGGCACCGATGTCGTTCTTCTCGATGCCGCCGCGGCGGCAGATCATCGGCAGGAGCCAGCGGGCTTCGGCATTCTTCTGTCGGCCGATCGCGGCGCGGAACCACATCGAGCCTTCGCCCATGCTCTCGCGCGGCTTCGACTTTCGCGGGGCCTCGCGCGGCGCGGTGCGGTCCTGGCCGCGGGTGTCGCGCTCGTTGCGCGCATTGCTGCGATCCTCACGGCCGCGGAACGTGCCGGGATCCGACACTTCTTCCGGCGACGGCAGGCGGGCACGGTACAGACGCGCCAGAGCGGCGGCGATATCCTCGGCCGAACGCTCGGCGAGCATGGCGCGGGCCAGCGCCAAGTCTTCCTCGGTGGATTCCTCGGTGAACAAGGTGTCCTTCAGCATGCGCTGCTGATCGAGCGTGCGGATCTCTTCCACGGTGGGCGCACTGCCCCAGACCGCATCGATGCCGCCGAGATTGAGCAGCAGTTCGGCACGGCGCTTGCGCGCGGGCGGCACGAGCAGAACGCTGACGCCCTTCTTGCCGGCGCGGCCGGTACGGCCAGAGCGATGCTGCATCACTTCGGCGTCGTTCGGCAGGTCGGCGTGAATGACGAGGCCGAGATTCGGTAGATCGATGCCGCGCGCCGCTACGTCGGTCGCAACGCAGACACGCGCGCGGCCATCGCGCAGCGCCTGCAGCGCAGAGGTGCGCTCGTTCTGGGTCAGTTCGCCGGAGAGCGCGACGACGGAGAAGCCGCGCTCCTGCAGCACGGTCTGCAGGTGGCGAACGGCGTTGCGGGTGTTGCAGAACACGATGGTGCTCGGCGATTCGAAATAGCGCAGCACGTTGACGACAGCGTGGTCGACGTCGTTGGGCGAAATGCGGATGGCGCGATATTCGATGTCGGAATGGCCGCCATCGGCGCCGGCGACTTCGACGCGAAACGCCTGCTGCTGGTACTGCTTGGCGAGCGCCACGATGCCGCGCGGCAGCGTGGCCGAGAACAACAGCGTGCGGCGGGTCGACGGCGTGGTCTTGAGGATGAACTCCATGTCCTCGCGAAAACCCATGTCGAGCATCTCGTCGGCCTCGTCGAGCACGACGGCCTTGAGCTGCGAGACGTCGAGGCGGTTGCGGCGGAGATGGTCGCACAGACGGCCGGGCGTACCGACGACGATGTGGGCGCCTTCGGCGAGGTCGCGCTGTTCCTTGCGCGGGTCCATGCCGCCGACGCAGGAGACGACGCGCGCGCCGGCATATTTGTACAGCCAGGTCAGTTCGCCGTGGACCTGCAGCGCCAGTTCGCGCGTCGGCGCCACGATAAGCGCCAGCGGCAGGCCGGCCTTCGGCAGCTTCTCGGCGCCTTCCAGCAGATTGTCGGCGATCGCCAGGCCGTAAGCCACGGTCTTGCCGGAGCCGGTCTGCGCGGAGACCAGCAGATCGCGCCCGGCGGCGTCGTCGGCCAGCACGGCGGCCTGCACGGGAGTGGATTCATTGTAGTTGCGCTCGGCCAACGCGCGGGCGAGCGACGGACCAGTCGTTAGGAATGTCACGGAGATTTAAACCTTGGTTCTAAGGGACCGCTGTGCGGTCGGGACCCAATTTGGACCAAACGGAAACGAATCTGCCGCCCCTCGAATGGGCGGTCACGTCGGGTCCAGGAGTCCGGTGCGGGTGGTTGGCCGTTCTTTATGCTGTTCTGCAGCAAAAGGCCACTCATTGCTGCCATCTGCGTAAATTTTTGTCAGACCCGGTCGAAATCGGGTCAAAGCGGCGACGTGCACGGCAATACCGATGTCGAACGATGATGGCACGGGACCAGGCCGCGCAAGGCTGCCGTCGCGCGCGATCCGGTCTAGACTCGTCGCCTGAGTCGCGGTCGCGACGCATCGTCTTACGCGCAGGCCCGTCTTGGAAACTACCCTCTATCTTCCGGTCAAGAACCACCTCGAGAGCCTCGGCTTCACCGTCAAGGGGGAGGTCGGCGGCTGCGACCTCGTCGCCATCAACGGCGACGATCCGCCGCTGGTGGTGATCGGCGAACTCAAGCTGAGTTTCAATCTCGAACTCGTACTGCAGGCCGTCGATCGCGCGGCCTCCTGCGACGAAGTCTGGCTGGCGGCAAAGCTATCCATCAAAGGTAAAGGCCGCGAGAGCGACGCGCGTTACCGCAATTTGTGCCGGCGGCTCGGCTTCGGCATGCTTGGCGTCACCGAGGCCGGCAATGTCGAGGTGCTGGTCGCCCCCCACGCCGTCACGCCGCGGCGCAATCCGAAGAAGCGATCGCGGCTGGTGGTCGAGCACACCAAACGCCGCGGCGACCCCGCGCTCGGCGGCAGCACCCGCGCGCCGATCATGACCGCCTATCGCCAGCAGGCGCTGGCCTGTGCGGCAATGCTGGCGCCGGGCCCTCGCAAGGTTCGTGAACTGACACCGGACTACCCCGATGCGCAGAAGATCCTGCATCGTAACGTCTATGGCTGGTTCGTCAGCGCCACCCGCGGCATCTATTCGCTCACCGACGCCGGCCATGCCGCCCTGAAACGCTGGCCCCAGCCGGACCGCGGCGCCATTCATCCGTCAGAATTGGCAAAAAACTGAGCGCTTCGAATTGGAACCTGTTCTGCATGGCTGGGTTGTCAGAGCAGTTCGATATTGCAATGCAACATGAGCTTCGATATTTATCGCAATTCGAAAATGAGGCGAGCGATGAGCGAAGACTGGAATACGAAATATGGTACGCGGCGCGTCCGGCGCGATCCGCCAACCCTCGAAGAAGCCATCTTCGCCGCGATTGGCATCACGGAAGATCTCGACCAGCAGGCCGAGATCGCCGCGTCGCTGATGGGGCTGCCGCTTGAAGCGGTGCAAACCGAAGTGAAGAAGGCCTGCCGCACGGCCGCGCGTTCGACGCGGGTGATTGCCGGCGAACAGGGCGCTCAGCGCTCGATCGTCGTCGAACGCAAGGTGTCACGGCGCATCATTGGCAACGACAAGCGTATCGGCGCCTGATCCAGGCGGCCGTCGGCAGGGCGACGCGCCGTGCCCGCAGGCCTTCTCTCATGAAGGCTTTCGTAGACCCGCCACCGAGAACCACAGGCGCCAGCAGGCCCGGTTATAGTCTGACATCGCGCGTGCCACCTCCAGCACCGAGGTTTTCGGCCGGGCATCCGGCATCGGCGTGATGTCGATATTCCCGGAGGATTCGCCGTGCCGGAACGTCAGCCGCGCGCCAAATCTCCTGGCCAGCGCGCGCATCGCATCGTTCTGCGCGCCGGTAGTGATGCGCAGCGTGGGATAGCCGAGCGACCGCGCCTTTTCGATCAGCTTTGTGAACAGCATCGTGCCGACGCCCTGCCGGCGCACGGCCATTTCTACCGAGAACGCAATCTCGGGCAGCGAGCCCGGCGACAAATCAGGCTGGTGAAGTTCAGCGGCGCCGCGCACCACGCCGTTCTCGAAATAGGCGATGATGATGGTACCGTCGCTGACGCAGCGGGCGGCATAGATCGCCAGGAAATCGTCGTCGAGCGCGCCGTTGAAACGATCATGCCGGCTGTCGCGATCGAGCCGCAACAGGTGGTCGCGAAACAGCGGTAATTCACGGGCGCTCAGAACGCGCACCGTGCCGCTTTGGGCGGCGGGTCTGGCAAGGGTGGCCTGGTCCATCGAATCTCTCCTCGGAGTAGACCCTCGATGAAGCGTTCGTCTCCCTGACAGCCATTTTGGTGCAGCGCACCATAATTTCAAGAGGCGCGTGGCAAATTTGGCTCCGTGACAGCGATTATGTTTCGCGGCATAGCAGCCCATGCGCCACTTCCCGCCCCGCCGTATCGTATGCCTGACCGAAGAGACCGTCGAAACGCTGTATCTGCTCGGCGAGCAGGACCGCATCGTCGGCGTTTCCGGCTATGCCGTGCGCCCGCCCGAGGTGCGCCGAGACAAGCCGCGGGTATCGGCGTTCATTTCCGCCGACTTGCCGAAGATCCTGGCGCTCGATCCCGACCTGGTGCTCGGCTTCTCCGACATGCAGGCCGACATCGCCGCCGACATCGTCCGTGCCGGCATAGCCGTACACATCTTCAACCAGCGCGACGTCAACGGCATTCTGGCGATGATCCGGATGCTCGGCGCCATGGTCGGCGCGGCGGAGCGCGCCGAACAACTGGCGGAAGACTATCAGCAGCGCCTCGCCGGAATCGCCGCGGCGGCCTCCCGGCGCGACGCGCGGCCGAAAGTGTATTTCGAGGAATGGGACGACCCGCTGATTTCCGGGATCGGCTGGGTGTCCGAACTGATCGGCATCGCCGGCGGCGACGACGTCTTTCCCGAGCTACGATTCCAAAAAGCGGCGAAGGATCGCATCGTCGCGCCGGACGCGGTGATCGCGGCGGCGCCGGACGTGATCCTCGCCTCCTGGTGCGGCAAGAAAGTCGTGCCGGACAAGATCCGTTCACGCCCGGGCTGGCATGACATCCCCGCGGTGCGCAACGACCGCATCGTCGAAATCAAATCGCCGCTGATCCTGCAGCCCGGCCCCGCGGCGCTGACCGACGGGCTGGACGCGATCATAAAGGCGTTGTGGCCTGCACCGCCGTAGGGTGGGCAAAGGCGCACTCTTGTCCGCCGTAGCCCGCAGGGCGAAGGCGGATGCGCCGTGCCCACCATGTTCGCGAGTCGGTGGGCACGTCCCGCCGCGGTTCGCGCGACGAGACTTTGCCCACCCTACTGAAGCGACCTACAACGCCTCCACGCCGCACCACTCGGCGATGAACAGCGCCGTGGCCTTGGTGGATTTGCGCAGCGATTCCAGATCGACGAACTCGTTGAAGCCGTGCATCGCCTGGCCGTCGGCGCCGAAGCACAGGCTGGGGATGTTGTAGTTCAACCCGTAGAAGCGGGTGTCGGTGAGCGCGGTGAAGACGAGATCCGGCGTGGCCCCGCCATAGACCGCGTCGTAAGCCGTCGCGAACGCCGCCTCCGGCGCCGCCGAATCCTTCAGCTCGTAGCCCTCCGACAGGAACCCGGACCATTCGACCTGCGGCGGGCTGTTGGACAGGAAGCGATGGTTGCGTGCCGCCTTGGCGATGCAGGCGAGGATCTCGGCCTGTGCCTCGGCCACCGACCAGCCCGGCAGGATCGAGATCCGGCAGTCGACGTCGCACCACGCCGGCACCGAGGAGGCCCAGTCGCCGCCCTTGATGATGCCGGGGTTGAAGTTGATCGGATGATCGACCGCCCCGAAATGCACGTCGGAGGCGGCGCGCTTGTTCCACTCGACCTCGATTTCCTCGACCGCCTGGATCAGATGATAGGCCGCCTTGATGGCGTTGGCGCCGATGCCGGCCTCGAACACATGCGCCGGAAAGCCGCGCACCTTGATGCGAAACCACAGCACGCCGACCTGCGAGCGCACCATCTTGCCGGAGGTCGGCTCGGGGATGAAACAGGCGTCGGCGCGGTAGCCGCGCTGCAAGGTGGAAAGCGCGCCGATCCCGGTGGATTCTTCCTCGATCACCGACTGGAAATGGATCCGTGCGGTCGGCTTCAGGCCGGCAGCGCCGATCGCGTCGAGCGCGTATAGCGCGCCGATAGTACCCGACTTCATGTCGCAGGCGCCGCGGCCGAACATCTTGCCGTCCTTGATAATGGGCGAGAACGGCGGGGTATCCCACATGTCCAAGGGGCCGGTCGGCACCACGTCGCAGTGGCCCTGCAGAATGAGCGATTTGCCGGCATTGGTGGTCGGGCGATAGGTACCGACCACGGAACGGGCCTTGGAAAAATCATGCTCGATGGCGCCTGCGCCGCGCAGATCCTTGAGATCCGCCATGTCGATGTGCCAGTCGTCGACCTCATAGCCGCGCTCGCGCAAGAGATCGCCGATCATGTCCTGGCATGGGCCCTCGGCGCCGCGCGTCGAGGGGATCGAAACGAAGTCCTGGGTGGTCTTCAACTGCGCGTCGAACGAGGCATCGACGGCGTCCAGGATTCTTCGTTGCGTATCGGTGGCAGTCATTCGGCGGCTCCAGTCACGATTCAGTTCGAAATCGCCGGCACCCTAGCCCGATCGCCGCGCCCGCGGTATGACAGATTCCAGGCAGCAGCCGCCGCATCTTCGGGCATCGGCCAGGCCGGCTTTAAGAATCAAAGCCGCCTCTCTACAGTGGATGAGACAACCAAGGAGACATCATGCCCGCCAACCGCAACGTGCTTTTCCTGATCATCGGCGCGCTGGTCGTCGGCATCGGCGTGCTCGGCTACAATCTGTATCAGACCAAGAAAGAGCCGAGCGGCCTGCAGATCAATGTCGGCCCCGACGGCCTGAAGGTGCAGAACAAGTGATCGCGAAGCGCTCCGCTTTGGTGCTGGTCGCGGCTTTCGCGTCAAGCGTCTCGGCCTTGCCCGCATCTGCGCAGCTGCAGATATTCCCGCGCGAGCAGGATGTTCCGGAAGTGCGGCTCGGCCAGCGCGTCCAGGTCGATGACGGTTCCTGCCCGACCGGGCAGATCAAGGAACTGCTCGGCACCACGCTGACCACGGCCGGCGTGACGCGCGTTTCCAAATGCGTGCCGCGGCTCGGCACCAAGAAGCGCTAGCAGTTTCATCAGGCGCCGCTTCTCTTCACCTCTCCCCGCTGGGGAGAGGTGTCAGAGCGTCTCTGGTCTCGGGGGCAGACAGTCCAGCGCCCCTACTTCGCCGGCTCGAACATGCATTGCAGCGTCGGGCGCGCGATCTGGCTGAAGGTCGCGTTGATCATCGATTGCTTCGAGGCCGGAATCCAGTCGCGCTCGATCGTCGGCACGCCCCGCTCGCTGATGCCGCGCAACAGCGCCTCGCGCAGGTCGCTGTCCAAGACGTCAGCCAGAGCGTGATCGTGCAGGCAGCCGCACACCGCCTCCGGATGTTGCCAGCGCCCGACCATGTGCGGCGCGCACAGCCGGACGAACTCGCCGCGCTGGTCGGGCAGTTTCTTCCACGACCAGATCTGCGCCTGCGCGCTCCCCGTCGAAATGGCGAGCAACGCTGCGAGGCCGGCGGTGACGTTCAAAATGTTCATTTCGTTAATTTCAGTTGGCCGTGGCGCAATCAGTGGCTGGTGGCAAAGTGGATCGCCGGCGCGGTGAGCGCCGACGGCCCGTTATAGGCAAAGGCGCCACTTCCTGGCAGACGGTCGTCGGCTGATCCGGCCATCGAGGGGCCGGCCAGGACCAGTCCAACGGCAAGGATGAAACTGAGGCTGCGCATCTGGCGGTCTCCGGTTGAGCGGCTTGACGCCGCGTCGCTGGCCTATCTGTAGGCCGCGACCGTTTCCGGGTGCCGTCGCCGCAAGCGGGAAATGGTTTCACCGTGAGGGGAATTGTTTCGTCGCCCGCCCCTGCACGAAACACGAATCAGAGACCGGAAACGCCTGGTGTCCGGAGAATGATCTGCTCGCCCAGGACTCAAAAAAAGAACAGCCAAGCCGGTGAAACCGGTGTTTGATAGCAGCGCAGCACAGTTGATCCAGCGCATTGTCAAAAGATCAAGGATGCAGCGAAATGGAGACGGCACGAATTCCACAGTCAAACCGGGTTGTCACATGCCGTTAATGAAATTGCACCATTGACTGTCTAAAGCGACAGAGTGCCACGTGTGCAACCATTTCAGGCAACGGCGCGTTACCAGACCACTCCAGCAAAAGGATTGATGCCGTGGGAATGAGCAATATGCGGAGCAACGAGGCTACCGCTGCCGCGACCGAAACTCCCCGGCCCCCGAAAATTCGTCCGCCCGCCAAGTGCCTGGGCGCCATGTCGCAGCAGGGCTTCGGTGCCCACGGCAACGAATGCTATCCGCAGAACATGGTGCAACTGGTCGGTTATCGCAGCCCGCAGGCACTGGCCCTCGCCCAGGCGGAAGCTGTCGCCCGGATCCGCCTAAAACGCTCGCTGGACCAAGCGGCCGAATAGACCGCCCGCCATGGCTACTGAACGAAGTCGCCGCATTTCGCGATGGCGTTGCCGGCCTGGCCCCATGGCATGATCGGAACCGAGGACGTCGAGTTCTTCGGAGATCCCTCGATGATGCGGTCGGTATAAACCATATAGACCAGCACATTTCGCTTCGGATCGCAGCCGCGCACGATCTGCATTTTCTTGAAGAACATCGAGCGACGCTGCCGGAACATATCGTCGCCCTGCTCCATCTTGCCCTTGAACTTGATCGGGCCGATCTGCCGGCAGGCCAGCGAAATGTCGGACACCTCCTCCGCAAGCCCCAGCCAGCCCTTGAAGCCGCCGCGCTCCGGCACCGTGAAGTGGCAGGCAACGCCCTCGACCTCGGGATCGTCGACGCCGTAGGTCGCCAATTTGTCGTTCGGACTAAGCCATTTGAACACGGTGGAGCGCCGGAAGATCAGGTCCGGCTCGTCCGCGGCCAAGGACGGTGTGGACAATAGCGCGGCGAAGCCGAGCAACGCGGCCATACCGACCATCAAGAACCGGGCCGGGGCGCGGGAACCGTCGATAGTCATGCAAGTCTCCGTGAGCGTTGATCCCCATTTAGGCATTCCCTTGTGATTAGGAAGCCGAAACGCCGCGCTGTTAATCCAATGTGAGGCTTTTTTGTTACGATTGTACCGGATCACCTCTAGCCGACTCGCGCTGGTGAACCCAAAACTCCGTCTGCGAGACTGACGTATTTACCGGTTAACGAGGAATTTGGCGTGGGCGCATTTCAGGATTTAACGACCAAGTTCCGCGCGCCCCGCCGGATGATGACGGCAGCGATGATCGCGATCGCTGGCACAGCCTGGGCCGTGCCCGGCCATGCCGCCGTACTCTGGTCGGACGAAGACCCGATGCGGATGTCGCCGGAGCCGCTGCTGCAGGAGCCGCCGCGCCCGAAGAAAATCATCAGGCGTCCGGCAGCCCGGCCGGAAAAGCAGGTCAGCGAAAGCGCCAAGCCAGTCGGACCGCTGGTGGTTGCCATCTCGGTCGATCAGCAACGGCTCAAGATCTATGACGCCAATGGCCTGTTCGCGGAAAGCCCGGTTTCGACGGGCATGAAGGGTCACGCGACGCCGATGGGCGCGTTCAGCGTGATCCAGAAGAACAAGTATCACAAGTCGAACATCTACAGCGGGGCGCCGATGCCCTACATGCAGCGCATCACTTGGTCGGGCATCGCGATGCATGCCGGCATGCTGCCGGGCTATCCGGCGTCGCATGGCTGCATTCGCATGCCGATGGCCTTCGCCACCCGGATGTGGGGCTGGACAAGGATGGGCGCCCGCGTCGTGATTACCCCGGGCGAAATCTCGCCTGCCCCCATTTCCCATCCGCTGCTGGCCAGCCGCAAGCCCGACCCGGCGAGCGCGCCTGTGCCGATGGCTGCCGCGAATGGGCCTACGGTGAAGGCCGAGTTGCCCGCGACGGACCCCCGTCCGGCGATGTCCTCGGCCAGCCTCGAACTGAAGCCCGCCGTCGATCTGAACCATACCCGCACGGTATTCGACGCCCGGCGCGAACGCGAACAGAGCCAGACTGCCGATGCCAGCGGCGCGATCATGCCGCAGACCGGCGCGCTCACCCAGTCCGATGCTGCAACCATGCGGCCGAACGACCGGCTTCTCGTCACCCGCCGCGACGTCGATGCCGACGCGGCGCGGACGGTCGATCTGGCGATGGCCGAGGTCCGGGCGGACGAGGCCCGGCCGACCCGGCCCGACGTCCAGCCCCTCGACATGGGCATCGTCCCGGCCGCCGCGGCGACCAGCCCGGAAGCTCCGAAGGACGATGCTGCCAAGGATGATGCTGCCAGGAGCCCGGTTGCCGCCCCGGTGGCCGAGACGGCGCCGAAGCGCAGCGGCCAGATCGCGGTGCTGATCAGCCGCAAGGACGGCAAGATGTACGTCCGGCAGAACTATGCGCCGTTGTTCGAGGTCCCCGTCACGATCGGCGCCAGCGACCGTCCGCTCGGTACCCATGTCTTCACCGCGCGCATCGACAAGGCTGACACGAAGTCGATCCAGTGGTCGGTGGTCTCGATGCCGGCGGCGCGCGTTGCCGCCCGGAATGACCAGGACGACAGCAGCAGCCGTCGCCGCCGCTCGACCGGCGCGGTCGAGATGAATTCAGCGCCGGTGCCCGATGGCCCCGCCGAGGCGCTGGACCGTCTGACGATCCCGGCCGAGGCGATGGCGCAGATCGCGGAATCGCTGGCCACGGGCGGTTCGATCATCGTCTCCGATCTCGGCATTGCCGCCGGCGGCGAGACCGGACAAGGCACCGAATTCGTCGTGCCATTTCGCTAAAACCCGATTGCCCCTTCGTCCGTACATTGCGTACGAGAAGTCCCGGCATAACGTGGTGTCGGGCGCGAGCGCCGCGCCTCGCGCCAGTCTTGACCGCGGCTGATCCGCTTTGACGAGGTAACGATGATGGACCGCAGGCAGATACTGGGCGCGCTGGCCGCAATGGCCTGCGGCGCATCCGCCTCCCCCGTGCTGGCGCAAGGTGTGAGCCGCGTCACCGCCTATGGCTTTTCGTTTCCCGGGCTGCATGGCGGCGAGATCCGGCTCGCCGAATTTGCGGGCCGCCCGTTCATGGTGGTCAATACCGCCTCGCTATGCGGCAACACCCCGCAATATGCCGGGCTGCAGCAATTGTGGACCGAGTTTCGCGACCGCGGTCTGATGATGATCGGTGTACCGTCGAACGATTTCGGCAACCAGGAGCCGGGAGGCGAAACCGAAATCGCGGCGGTCGCGCACGGCCAGTTCAAGGTGAGTTTCCCGATGACCGCCAGGACCGTGGTGAAAGGCCCCGGCGCGCATCCGTTCTATAAATGGGCGGCCGAGGCTCGCCCGCGCGACCTGCCGCGCTGGAATTTCCACAAGTACCTGGTCGGGCGCGACGGCTATCTGGCCGATTCATTCGCGGATACGCTGCAGCCGACCGATACGCGCATCAAGACCGCGGTGGCCCGCGCCCTGGCCATGGCGTGAAGCGCCGGCGACGTGGCAATTGGGGATAAGGCCCTTCACCATGGCGTTGTCCGCCGAAGTCACGCTATGCTTGGTCGACGGTGGGTCCGGGGGATGCAATGCGCCATACAACAGCTTTGATCTTGGCAAGCGCGGTTTCGTTCTATGCCGTCGGCGCCTGTGCCCAGGCGCCAAAAGCCGCGACGCCGGCCGCAGCCCCCGCTTCCACCACACCCGCGCCGGCTGCTGTAGCCGCGCCCGTCAAGCCGGCCTGCGCCAATCCGGATGCGCTCGGCATCGGCCGCGTCGTTGAGATCGATACCACCGGCGGTCCGGGTTTCGGCTTCGAGCACTTCAAGCAACTCGACTTCCTGCGCGACAAGGAAGTCGTGCTGACCTTCGACGACGGTCCGTGGCAGACCACCACGCCGCTGGTGCTGAAGGCACTGGCCGACGAATGTACCAAAGGCATCTTCTTTCCGATCGGCAAGCACGCGACCTATTATCCCGAGGTTCTGAAACAGGTCGCCAGCGCCGGCCATACCATCGGCGGCCACACCTGGGCGCATATCGCGTTGACCAGCAAGAAGCTCACCGAACAGCAGCGCAAGGATGAAATCGAGAAGGGTTTCTCCGCCGTGAAATGGGCGCTGGGCAGCGCGCCGGCGCCGTTCTTCCGGGCGCCCGCGCTGCAGCATCCGCCGGAGATCGTCACCTATCTCGGCTCGCGCAACATGGCGATCTTCTCCTGCGACATCGACTCATTCGATTTCAAGACGCGCAAGTCCGAACAGGTGGTAAGCAACGTGATGACCAAGCTCGACAAGCTCGGCAAGGGCATCATCTTGATGCACGACTTCCAGAAGCACACCGCCGAGGCGTTGCCGACGCTGCTGCGCCGGCTAAAGGCCGGCGGCTACAGGGTGGTACAGATGAAAGCCAAGGCGCCGGTGCAGACCATCGCCGCTTATGACGAGTCGATCGTCAAGGATGCCAAGCTGCCGACCGTCTCTACCCGTCCGGTCAGCAGCGTCGTGCAAACGGTTTCGGAATAGTCGCGTCCCCATGTCTCCTTTTCGTTTCAACGGCTATGTTATCGTCTCCGCCGAAGGCATGCTGGCTGACGCCGCCGGCGTGATGCCGGATGCCCTGAAATTTCCCGGCGATCTGGCCTTCTTCAGCGCCGGCCTCGACCGCGCCGACCTGATCGTGCACGGCCGGCAATCCTTCGAGGACCAGCCGAACTCGCCGCGGCGCACCCGCATCGTGCTCAGCCGCGGAATCGACGGCGTCGCGCCCGACCCCGACAATGACAAAGCGACGCTGTGGAATCCCGCTGGCGCCACGTTCGAGGAAGCCTGCGCCGTCGCCGGTATCCACGCCGGAACCGTCGCGGTGATCGGTGGACCTGCGGTGTACGGCATGTTTCTCGACCGCTACGACGTATTCTGGCTGTCGCAGGCGCCACGCGTGCGCGTGCCGGACGGCCACGGTTGCTTCCCCGGCGTGCCCGCGCAAACGCCGCAACAGATCCTGGCCAGCCACGGTCTCGAGGCCAGCGAAGTGCGGATGCTCGACGACAGCCATGACGTGCGCGTCACCGCCTGGCGGCGCGCCGGCTGAGCCTGCTACACTTCGTCATAGGCGTGATTGATCGTGGGCCCGCGGCCGATTCCGGCGATCATGAACAGCCCGCCGATCAACGACAGGTTCTTCAGCGCATGGATCATGTTATTGGCGGATTCCGGTCCGGTCTGGGTCCAGAAGTCGTGAAAATAGAACGTCGCGGCCATCACGAACAGCACCATGACCATGGCGAAGAAACGCGCACCGAAATTGAGCGCGATCAGGATGCCACCGAGTAGTTCGAGGCTGGCGGCGGCGATCGCCAGCATCTGGTTGCTCGCCATTCCGGTCAGCCCCTGCAATTGAGTGACATAGGGCGCGGCGAGCTCCGGAAAGATGACCTTGCCGCCGATCATCTCGGCGGTGCCGCCGAGATTTAGAAATTTCATGGTTCCGGAGGCAATGAACAGGACGGCAAACAGAATACGTCCGAACGTAATAAACGCTGGCATACAAACCTCGTTGAACGACAATGAACGCGAATGACAGTACCGGTCGATTATGATCGTTCCCGTCGCGGTTTTCAAACGGTCATATGTAGTCCTCGCCGGCGGTTGCAACGCGACGGGCCCGCTCTCACGTCGTCCGATACGCTCTGCCTGCGTGGCGAACTAGCATCACTTCCCGGACATTTTTTTCGATGCTCATTGCGGGTTAGCAAAACGGCGTCCACGTCATCCCGTCGTCATTTCCCAAACCTAAGCAGGGCTCATCGTTTGGGTTGGGGACTTGTGATGTCGAAGTGGCGTAACGGCGCGAGCCGGTTTGCGATGGTGATGGGTGCGGCGGCGCTGATGGCGCCATGGGCGGTGGAGGCCGCGTCCTTCACGGTGACATCGGGTACGACCGATACGACCACCAAGACCGTCGCCGGGACCGACGCCGGGACGGTCGCCAGCGGCGGCACCCTGCGCTCGACCAGCGGCACCGCGACGATCGGCTGGAACGGCGCCTCCACGGGCGTGATCGTCAGCAATTTCGGGACCATCGAGAATACGGGTTCGGGCCGCGTCATCGATGCCACCGGCGCGGTCGCCAACCGCACCTTCACCTTCCTTAACAATGTCGGCGCCATCGTCCGATCGACGCAGAACGACGTGTTCCGGTTCAACCTGGCGATGACCTCGGGCACCATCGTGATCGACAATGCCGGGCTGATCCAGGCCGGCGGCACCGGCTTCAGCGGGCTCGGCCAGGCCATCGACGTGCGCGGCATGACCGGCGCGGCCAGCATGACCATCATCAACCGCGCCGCCGGAATCATCGAAGCCCTGACCGACGACGCGATCCGCACCGGCCAGACCACCGTGGTCGAGAATTACGGCATCATCCGCAGCTTCGGCACCAACACGTCGAGCGGCTCCGCCGACGGTATCGATGCCGGCGGCAACACCGGCGCAGTCATTAACAACCGTGCAGGCGGCTTGATCTCCGGCGCGCGCCACGGCATCACGGCCGATACCAATATCATCGTGACCAACGAGGCCGGCGGCACGATCCTGGGTCGCAACGGCTCCGGCGTGGGCTCCGACGGCACCGGCACCGTCACTAATTACGGCCGCATCACCGGCGCCTATGCCGGCGTCGGCAACATCTTCGATGCCAGCGGCACGGCTCAGATCAATGGCGACGGCGACGGCGTCGATATTGACCTCGCCGCGACGATCACTAACTACGGCGTCATCGAGGGCACCGGCGCCGGTGGATTCGATAGCGGCAACCGCGCCAACAACTCCGAGGGCATCTCGATCGGCGGCGGTACGATCACCAATTTCGGCATGATCAGTGGCGCCTCGTACGGCATCGTCGTCAACAACGATTCTAACGTCGATCGATCACGCAGCGGCGTTGCAGCGACCACCATCACCAACAATGAAGGCGGCACCATCATCGGCCAGAACGGATTCGCGATCCGGCTCGAGAACAAGATCGGCACCGGCGCCGACAACGACATCATCATCAACCGCGGCACCATCATCGGCAACGGCGCGATCCCCGATCCCAATGCCGTGGTTTTGCTGGGCAGCGGCGCCGTCGACACCAATTCGGTCGGCACGCTGAACGGCGTCGTCTATACCGGCACCGGCTCGGCGCGTTTCATCCGCGGCGACGGCTCGGCGATCCAGATGGGCGAAGGCGCCGACGTGCTGACCAACTCCGGCACCATCATCGGCAACAACGGCCGCGCCGTGAACATGGAAGGCGGCAACGACACCGTCAACATCCTGGCCGGCTCGCGCATCGTCGGCCTGGTCGATGGCGGCGCCGGCACCGACACGTTGAACTACAACAAGGTCGGCCTCGGCGACGCCAAGCGGGCGGCGCTGCTGGCCGGGCAGACCGTCAATATCGGCGGCACGCTCTACACCTCGTTCGAGATCATCACCGGCAATTCGCGTTCGTTCTCGTCCTATGCCACAGCCGCGGGCCTCGGCGTCGCCACCGTGTTCGACAATCTACCCGTTACGGTGACCACCAGCAGCGCGGCGATGACGCTGATCGATTCCGTCGGCAGTGCGGCCGACGTCGGCGCGGCGCTGGCGCAATTGTCGCCTTCCGCCTATCAGGGTCTCGGCCGGTTTACGCTCGACAGTGCGTCGCAGACCGCGGCCCTGGTCGGCCAGCGGCTGACGCAGGGCCGGTTCGGCGGCTTGAGCGACGACCTCGCCGGCGCCGGCCAGGCGCTGGCGATGTTCGACAGTGGCACGTTCGACCGCCATGGCGGCGATCTCGACCGCACGCTCGGCGCAATCACCGGCATGCCCGAGAAGCAGGCCACGGCGCTCAACGAGTCTAACTGGCTCAACACCCAGCGCGGCGCCTATGACGCACTCGCCTATGCGCCGATCAACAAGACACCGGCAATGCGTCCGGTCGCCGTGCAGGCCGATCGCGGCGTGTTCGTCACCTCCAGCCTGAGCTTCGCCCGTGAAGGCGCCCGCAGCGATGCGCCGGCGACCCGCGCCACGACCGCCAACGTGGCGGCGGGCGCCGACTGGCGCGTCACCGACAATATGCTGATCGGCGTGTTCGGCGGTTACGCCTATACCCGCGGTCAACTCGATACGCAGGGCAGCACGACCAATATCTCGACGCGCTCGGTCGGCGGCTATGCCGGCTGGCAGGCGGCGGACTGGTTCGCCAATGTGGTCGGCCTGTATGGCTGGAGCGACTACGACAACGTCCGCGCGGCGCTGGGCACGCTCAACACCTCGAGGAACGACGGCACGCATTACACGGTGCGCGGCACGGTCGGCCGCGACCTGCGCGTCAGCGACTGGATGGTGACGCCTGAACTCGGACTGCAATATACGCGGGTGTCGACCGATGGCTTCACCGAGGCCGGCAGCGTCACGGCGCTGAACGTCGCCTCCGACAGTTCGGAGTCGCTGCGCTCCAGCCTGGGTGCCCGCTTTGCCTATGACTATCGTATCAATGGCGGCGTGCTGACGCCGGAGTTTCGCCTAGCCTGGCTGCACGAATTCGGCGACAGCGTGCGCGGCATCAATGCGAGCTTTGCGGATGTCACCCTGCCCGGCAGCTTCGTCACCGCCACCGGAAGCGGTCTGCGCGATCGCGGCGTGATCGGCGCCGGCGTATCGGGCCGGCTCGGCGCCCTGACCATGGTGTCGCTCGGCTACGACGCCGTGATCGGCAGTGACGACTCGCTGGCGCACCAGTTCACCGGCCGGTTGAAGCATTCGTTCTGAGATCGCCCAAAACGCATTCGGCACAAAGTCGGCCAATGCCGACTCTGTGCCCAACGGAGAAGACGAAAAAGCCATCCGCGAAAGCGGGTGGCTTTTTTGATTACCCGAACAGGCTGACCTGCGGCCGGTTGGCGCGTTCCTGGGCTTCGACGACGGCGATGGCGGTCATGTTGAGGATGCCGCGCGCGGTCACCGATGGCGTCAGGATATGCGCCGGTCGCGCCGCGCCTACCAGGATCGGGCCGACCGGCAGAGCGTCGCCCAGCACCTTGATCATCTGATAGGCGACGTTGGCGGTGTCGAGGTTCGGCATGATCATCACATTGGCGACGCCGTCCAGCTTCGAATGCGGCAGGATCATTTTTCGCGCGGCTTCCGACAGCGCGGTGTCGCCCTGCATTTCGCCGTCCGACTCGATCTCCGGATGCCTTTCGCGCAGCAACGCCGCGGCCCGGCGCATCTTGCGCGACGAGTCGGTGTCGTAGCTGCCGAAATCGGAATGCGAGACGAAGGCGATCTTCGGCTTCATCGCGAAACGCTGAACATGGACCGCCGCCATGGCGGCGACTTCCGCAAGCTCTTCCGCGCTCGGGTTCGGACGCACCTGGGTGTCCGCGATGAAATACGCGCCCTTGCTGGTGATCATCAGCGCCAAGGCCGCAAAGTCGGAGACCCCCGGCAGGAAACCGATGATCTCGCGGACGTGGCGCAGATGGCTCATGTAGCGGCCCTCCACACCGCAGATCATCGCGTCCGCCTCGCCGCGCACCACCGACAGCGCTGCGATCACCGTCGCATTCGTACGCACCACCGTGCGCGCCGCATCGGGCGTCACGCCATGGCGTCCGGCGACGTCGATATAGGACTGCACGAATGAGCGGTAGCGCGGATCGTCCTCGGGATTGACGAGGTCGAAATCGGTGCCGGCGCGGATCGCCAGTCCCAGACGCTTGATGCGGGCCTCGACCACGCTCGGACGGCCGACCAGGATCGGCCGGCCCAGCTTCTCCTCCAGCACCACCTGCGTGGCGCGCAGCACGCGCTCGTCCTCGCCTTCGGCGTAGATCACGCGCACCGGCTGGGTCTTCGCCTTGGCGAACACCGGCTTCATCACCAGGCCGGAACGGAACGCGAAGCGCTCGAGGCCGGCGAGGTACTCGTCGAAATTCTCGATCGGCCGCGACGCCACGCCGGACTCCATCGCCGCACGCGCGACGGCCGGCGCGATACGCAGGATCAGGCGGGGGTCGAACGGGCTCGGGATCAGCGAGCCCGGACCGAAGCCCTGTGTCTCGCCATCGAACCCCTGCGCCACCGCATCCGAAGGCGGTTCGCGCGCGAGCTGGGCGATGGCGTCCACCGCGGCGATCTTCATCGCCTCGTTGATCGCGGTGGCGCCGCAATCCAGCGCGCCGCGGAAGATGAAGGGGAAGCACAGCACGTTGTTGACCTGGTTCGGGAAGTCCGAACGTCCCGTGCAGATCATCGCGTCCGGCCGGGCCTTGCGGGCCTCCTCCGGCATGATCTCGGGATTGGGGTTGGCCAGCGCCATCACCAGCGGCTTGTCCGCCATCGCCTTGACCATTTCCGGCTTCAGCACGTTCGGCGCGGACACGCCGAGGAAAATATCGGCGCCGGGGATCACGTCGCCCAGCGTGCGCGCATCGGTTTTCTGAGCATATACCGCCTTCCAGCGATCCATCAGCGTGTTGCGACCTTCATGCACGACACCGTCGATGTCGCAGACCCAGATGTTCTTGAGTTGCGCGCCGAGATGCACCAGGAGATTGAGGCAGGCGATCGCCGCTGCACCCGCGCCGGAGCAGACGATCTTGCAGTCCTTGAGGTTCTTGCCGTTGAGCAGCAGCGCGTTGGTGATCGCGGCGCTGACGATGATTGCGGTGCCGTGCTGGTCGTCGTGGAAGACCGGGATCTTCATGCGCGCCTTGAGCTGCGTCTCGATCTCGAAACACTCCGGCCCCTTGATGTCTTCAAGGTTGATGCCGCCGAAGGTCGGCTCCAGCGCCGCCACGGTCTCGACCACGCGCTCGATGGTGTCGGCGGCGATCTCGATGTCGAACACGTCGATGCCGGCGAACTTCTTGAACAGCACCGCCTTGCCTTCCATCACCGGCTTGGACGCCAGCGGGCCGATATTGCCGAGGCCGAGCACCGCGGTGCCGTTCGACACCACCGCGACCAGATTGGCCCGCGACGTCAGCGTCGCCGCCTCATTGGGATCGGCGGCAATCGCGAGACAGGGTGCCGCCACGCCCGGCGAATAGGCCAGCGCCAGGTCGCGCTGGTTGGCGAGCGGCTTGGTCGCCTGGATCTCGAGTTTGCCGGGACGCGGCAGACGATGATAGGCCAGCGCCGCCTTGGCGAGATCTTCAGAAGAGGATGACATGAACGCTCCCGCGCAACCGATATCGATTGTGTAGTTGAAGGTCGTGGATCAGATCACGCTTCCGGCAGATTGAGCCGGATGTGCGCTTCGCGCAACTGCTTGGGGGACGCCTCGGAAGGCGCACCCATCAGCAGGTCTTCAGCACGCTGGTTCATCGGGAACAGCGAGATCTCGCGCAGATTGCTGGTGCCGCACAGCAGCATGACAATGCGATCGACGCCGGCCGCCATGCCGCCATGCGGCGGCGCGCCGTACTGGAAGGCGCGGTACATGCCGCCGAAGCGCTCGATGACGGTGTGCTCGCCATAGCCGGCGATTTCGAACGCCTTCACCATCGCGTCGGGCTTGTGGTTGCGGATGCCGCCGGAGGCGATCTCGAAGCCGTTGCAGGTGATGTCGTACTGGAACGCGTTGATGGTCAACGGGTCCTTGGTCAGCAAGGCATCGAGGCCGCCCTGCGGCATCGAGAACGGGTTGTGCGAGAACTCGATCTTCTTCTCGTCCTCGTCATATTCGTACATCGGGAAGTCGACGATCCAGGCCAGCGCAAAGCGCTCCTTGTCGATCAGGTTCAACTCCTCGCCCAGACGGGTACGGGCAAGGCCCGCAAACTTGTAGAATTTAGTGGGATCGCCGGCGACGAAGAACGCGGCATCGCCGGCCTTCATGCCGAGTGCCACGCGGATCGCCTCGGTACGCTCCGGGCCGATGTTGTTGGCGAGCGGACCCGCTCCCTCATTGCCCTCACGCCACATGATGTAGCCGAGGCCGGGCTGGCCCTCGCCCTGCGCCCACGAGTTCATGCGGTCGCAGAACGCGCGGCTGCCGCCGGTCGGTCCGGGGATTGCCCAGACCTGGTTGGTTTCGGTTTCGAGCATCCGCGCGAACACCTTGAAGCCCGAACCGCGGAAGTGTTCCGAGACGTTCTGCATCTCGATCGGGTTGCGCAGGTCCGGCTTGTCCGAGCCGTATTTGCGGAGCGATTCCGCGTAGGGAATCTTCGGCCAGTCAGAGTTGACAGGCTTGCCCTTGGCGAATTCCTCGAACACGCCGGTGATCACCGGCTGCACCGCGGCGAACACGTCTTCCTGCTCGACGAAGCTCATCTCCAGATCGAGCTGGTAGAATTCGCCGGGCAGACGGTCGGCGCGCGGATCTTCGTCGCGGAAGCACGGCGCGATCTGGAAGTAGCGGTCGAAGCCCGACATCATCAGCAATTGCTTGTACTGCTGCGGCGCCTGCGGCAGCGCGTAGAATTTTCCGGGATGAATGCGGCTGGGCACCAGGAAGTCGCGCGCGCCTTCCGGCGACGAGGCCGTCAGGATCGGCGTCTGGAATTCGAAGAAGCCCTGCTCCTTCATCCGCTTGCGCATCGAGTCGATGATCGCGCCGCGGGTCATGATGTTCTGGTGCAGCTTCTCGCGGCGCAAATCGAGGAAGCGGTACTTCAGCCGGATGTCTTCCGGATAGTCCTGGTCGCCGAACACCGGCAGCGGCAATTCCAGCGACGCGCCCAGCACTTCGATCGACGAAATGTAGATTTCCACAGCACCGGTCGGCAGATCGGTGTTCTCGGTGCCCTCGGGACGGCGGCGCACCTTTCCGTCGATCTTCACCACCCATTCCGAGCGCAGCAGTTCGGCATCCTTGAACGCCGGCGAGGCCGGATCGGCAACGCACTGCGTCAGCCCGTAATGGTCACGCAAGTCGATGAACAACACGCCGCCATGGTCGCGAATACGGTGGCACCAGCCAGAGACGCGGACGGTCTGGTCGATATGGCTGTCGCGGAGCGCGCCGCAGGTGTGAGACCGGTAGCGATGCATGTTAATCCTGGAAGGGCGTCAGAGGGCGGAATCGGTCGCGACCGGGGCCGCGAAGCGCAGGGTTTACCCGACCGGACCCGGCGCGGCAACCAACCGGATGCTCCACCCAGCCATCCCGAACGGCACGGACCCGCCCTGCCCCGCAATGCAAAATCGGCGCGCGAGCAGTGCGGCAAGTCCATGAAATATGGCGACTAAAATCTTGTTGCGTTGCGCGAGCCTGCAACCCGAATGTGGTATCTCGACACCAAAACAAAGACTTAGCAAGCTACTTACGGGTAATTTTACCCTTCCTTGACCAACACAACCCATTGTACCGCAGGAACCCTGCACGTTTTGAAGCAGGCGATTCAGCCAGAACTTGAGCTCACTCTGCGCCTTTCTCGTCATTATGGCGGGCGCGGCCAACCATAGGGAATGTTTCTGTGCTCGAAAGATATTCGATCAGCGCCAAGCTGTTTGCCATTGTTGCCTTTCTCGTTCTTGTCATCGCCATGATCGGCAGCCTTGCCTTTGTGCAAATGGGCGCGATCAATGCCGCGACGCAGGACATCCAGACGCGATGGCTGCCGAGCGTGCGCTGGATCGGCGAGATGCGCGTGCAGTCCGCCCGCTACCGCGCCGTGCTGCGTGACCATCTGATCGTCGCCGATGCCGACCGGCCGGACGTCGACAAGAACCTCTCGGCGCGCAAGGCGGACTTCGAAAAGGCCGCCAAGGCGTTCGCGCCACTGGTAACGGCGCCGGCGGAACGCGAACTCGCCAACACGCTCGACGCGCAATGGAAAGAGTTCATCGAGGGTTCGGTTCAGGTGCGGGATCTCGCGACCAAGGGTGATTTCGCGGCGGCCAAGGACATCAACGCCAAGAAGGTCGTCCCGGTCGGACGCGCAATGGACGCGACGCTGGCGAAACTGGTCGTGCTGAACGACGGCGGCGCCGAGACGGCCGGCAAGATGGCGGACGCCACCTATTCAAGCGCCATCTGGACGATGATCGCCCTGCTCGGCGCCGCCTTCGTGCTGGGGCTGGGAGCCGCCATCTATCTGACGCGCGATATCGGCCGCGGTATCGGCTCGATCCTGAAGCCGATGGGCGAGCTGACCTCCGGCGAATTGTCGGCGCATATACCGCTGCAGGACGCCGATACCGAAATCGGCCGCATCGCGCGCGCGCTGCAGATTTTCAAGGATGCTTTGATCGCCAAGCGCGCGGCCGATGAGGCCACTGGCGTCGCGGAAGGGGTGAAGACCGCGCGCGCCGAAACCATCGGGCGGGCGACGCGCGATTTCGAAGCGATGATCGGCGAGCTGGTCGACTCGCTGTCCACGGCTTCCACGGCGCTGGAGACCTCGGCGACGACCCTGACGCGAACCTCCGACACCAATATTTCGCTGTCGGGCTCGGCGGCAGCCGCCTCGCACAGCGTGTCGGACAACATCCAGTCGGTCGCGGCCGCGACCGAAGAGATCACCTCCTCCGTCAACGAGATCGGCCGCCAGGTCCACGAATCCAACCGCATCGCCTCGACCGCCGTGCAGCAGGCCGAAAAGACCAATCTCAGCATCGCCCGGTTGACGCAGGCGACTGCCCGCATCGACGACGTGGTGAAACTGATTACCGCCGTCGCCGAACAGACCAACCTGCTGGCGCTCAACGCCACCATCGAGGCAGCGCGCGCCGGCGAAGCCGGCCGCGGCTTTGCCGTCGTCGCCGCGGAGGTGAAGGCTCTGGCGTCGCAGACGGCCAAGGCCACCGACGAGATCGGAGCGCAGATCGCCGGCATGCAGTCGGCCAGCGCCGAGACCGTGGTCACCATTCAGGAGATCGGCGCGACCATCACCATGATCTCCGAAGTCTCTTCGGCGATCGCCGCGGCGGTCGAGGAACAGGGCGCCGCCACGCAGGAGATTGCCCGCAACGTGCAGCAATCCGCGCAATTGAGCTCGCAGGTCGCCCATGAGGTCACCGAGGTTAACCGCGGCAGCGCCGAGACCGGCGCCGCCTCCGGCCAGGTGCTCTCCGCCGCCCAGTCGCTGTCGATGCAGAGCACGCGGTTGAAGAGCGAAGTGGAGAAGTTCATGGCGACGGTCAGGGCGGCGTAATACTTAAACCTCTCCCCGCTCTTTGCGGGGAGAGGTCGCGCGCCCTTGCGCGCGGGTGAGGGGCGAGGCACCTGGCACGCTTCGCCTGCAGCGTTGTGGATGGAAGAGCCCCTCGCCGATTCCGCCCCGCAAGCGCCAGGGAGCATTGGGTCTCACTTATTTCCTTAGCCAATCCACGCGAAACATCCTGCGCCGATTATACTATAGTTGAGCCATCCGCGATGGCGGCTTTTGTACGATAGAAAGGTGGCGCCGATGAGCCTGGATCAGATACGCAACCTCGACTACACTATCCTGCTATGCAACCGGATGAGCGTCACGCGGACCTTCTACCGTGATATCATGAAGTTTCCCGTTGAAACCGACCTTGCTAACTGGGTGAGCTTTCGAGTCGGTGCTGCGCTGCTGACGCTGCGGCCCCGTGGACCATGGAGTGTGTGCAACGACGGCACGTCTGTGCCCGGATCGGCTGCTGTGCAGTTGGCGTTTCAGGTCCCGCTCGCAGCGGTCGATGGCTGCCACGCGGAGCTGGTGGCGAAGGATGTGCCGATTCTGCGTTGCCCTACCGACTTGCCCGACTGGCGGCATCGCACGCTATTTTTTCGCGATCCAGAAGACAATATCATCGAGATCTATGCAGAATACTAGGCCATAGCCCCCGTTGCCAATTCCGCCTGGCGCCCCCATCTTTCCTCCATGACGATCCAGTTCCCGTTCGACAACAGCTACGCCACCCTGCCCGCGAATTTCTACGCGCGGGTGCAGCCCACGCCCGTCGTCGCGCCGAAGCTTATCAAGCTGAACCGACCGCTCGCCGTGCAGCTCGGCCTCGACCCTGACTGGCTCGAAAGCCCGGAGGGTGTCGAGGTGCTGGCCGGCACGCGGGTGCCGGACGGCGCCGAGCCGCTGGCGATGGCCTATGCCGGCCATCAGTTCGGCAATTTCACCGCCCAACTCGGGGATGGCCGCGCCATCCTGCTCGGCGAGGTGATCGACCAGAGCGGCGCGCGCCGCGACATCCAGCTCAAGGGATCGGGTCCGACGCCGTTCTCGCGCCGTGGCGACGGCCGCGCGGCACTGGGGCCGGTGATCCGCGAATATGTGATCTCCGAGGCGATGTTCGCATTGGGCATTCCGACCACGCGGTCGCTCGCCGCCGTCGTCACCGGCGAGAGCGTGCGGCGCGAGACCCTGCTGCCCGGCGCAGTGCTGACCCGGATCGCTGCCAGCCACATCCGCGTCGGCACCTTCCAGTTCTTCGCCGCACGCGGCGATCTCGAGGCGCTGAAACACCTCGCCGACCATGTGATCGCCCGGCACTATCCGCAAGCCGCGCAGGCCGAGCAGCCCTATCGGGCGCTGCTCGACGGCGTGATCGCCAGGCAGGCCGCACTGGTGGCGCGCTGGCTGCTGGTCGGCTTCATCCACGGCGTGATGAACACCGACAATTCCTCGATATCCGGCGAGACGATCGACTACGGCCCCTGCGCGTTCATGGACGATTACGATCCGAAAACCGTGTTCTCGTCCATCGACGAACTCGGCCGCTACGCCTATGCCAACCAGCCGCGCATTACCTTGTGGAACCTGACGCGCTTCGCCGAGACGCTGCTGCCGCTGTTCGCCGACGACGAGAAGGAGGCGATCGAAATCGCGCAGGACTCTTTGGCCGCATTCTCCGGCCTGTTCGACGACGCCTATCAGGCCGGCCTGCGGCAGAAGCTCGGGCTGTTCACCGCGCAGCCCGATGATGCGGTGCTGGCGCAGGACCTGCTGGCGGCGATGGCCGCCAACCAGGCCGATTTCACATTGACCTTTCGCGCACTCGGCCATGCCGCTTTGGACCCGGCCGGCGATACGGCCCTGCGCGCCCTGTTCACCGACCCCGCGGCCTATGACGCCTGGGCCATCCAGTGGCGCGCCCGGCTGGCGCTGGAACCGGAGACCCCGGCTGCCCGCCATGCCGCCATGCAGGCGGTCAATCCGGCCTTTATCCCCCGCAATCACCGCGTCGAGGCCGTGATCCAGGCGGCCCAGGCCGGCGACTATGCGCCGTTCGAGGAGCTGGTGTCGGTGCTCGCCAACCCGTTCCAGGACCAGCCGGAACGCGCCGACTACGCCGATCCGCCGCTGCTGCACCAGCGCGTGCTGCAGACTTTTTGCGGCACCTGACCAGTCGAGTTCCCGCTCCCGGGTTCCCGAATCGCCGGGAACACGCTTGACTTGCCCCGCTTTTCGGCCGAACGCCTTGGCAAAAGCGTTATGGACCGGACATGCAACTGATCACCACCACAGCCCAGCTGACTGCCGCCTGCGAGCGGCTCGCCCAGCATCCCGTTATCACGGTCGATACGGAATTCCTGCGCGAGACGACCTATTATCCGCTGCTCTGTGTCGTGCAGATGGCCAGTGCCGATGACGCGCTGGTGATCGACACGCTGGCGGAAGGCATTGACCTCAAGCCGTTCTTCGATCTGATGACGAACGCGGCCGTGCTCAAGGTGTTTCACGCCGCACGCCAGGACATCGAGATCATCGTGCACCGCGCCGGCGTGGTGCCCTACCCGATCTTCGACACCCAGGTCGCCGCCATGGTGCTCGGCTATGGCGACAGCATCGCCTATGACCAATTGGTCGAACGCATCACCGGCCACCGCCCCGACAAGACCCACCGTTTCACCGACTGGTCGCACCGTCCGCTCACCGAGGAGCAGTTGCACTACGCCGTCTCCGACGTCACCCATCTGCGCGACGTGTTCGCTGCCCTCGACGCCGACCTGAAGAAGCGCGGCCGCAGCGACTGGGTCTCCGAGGAAATGGAAGTGCTGACTTCGCCGAAGACCTACGACTTCCACCCCGAGCGCGCCTGGGAACGTCTCAAGACCCGCGTCCGCAAGCCCAAGGAATTGGGCGTGCTGATGGAAATCGCCGCCTGGCGCGAGCAGGAAGCGCAGAGCCGCGACGTGCCGCGCTCGCGCGTGCTGAAGGACGACGCCGTCGGCGATATCGCCACGCATGCCCCGACCTCGCTGGAGAAGCTCGCTTCGTTGCGCTCGCTGCCGAAGGGCTTTGATCGCTCGAAGTGGGGCTCGGACATCGTCGAGGCCGTGAAGCGCGGCGTCGCCCGCGATCCCGCCAGCCTGCCGAAAATCGAAAAGCCGCGCGGCTCGTCGAACGGCGGCGCCATCGTCGAACTGCTGAAAGTTCTGCTGCGCATGACCTCGGAGCGCCATGCCGTGGCCTCCAAGGTGATCGCCACCGTCGACGATCTCGAACAGATCGCCAATGACGACCACGCCGATGTCGGCGCCCTCTCCGGCTGGCGCCGCGAATTGTTCGGCGAAGCAGCACTCGCGCTGAAGCAGGGTCGGCTTGCCCTGGCAATCGAAAAAGGCCGCGTCGTCCGGGTCGACCGCAGCGGCACCTGAGCATCACCTCGGGCGCGCGCAGCGTCTCGCGCGATGCATCCGCTTGATGTGGTGGCCTGGTATGGGTGTCAGGCCATTTTAAGCCACCGCGCCCGCGTTGCCTGAAAATAATCAAAGACCCCCTTCAACCACGACGACGCAATCAAAAGTTTCATTAATGCAATACCGCTAGGATTCCCGTTACACCCCGGCGAGCGCAGAACCGCGTTTGACGAACAAAAGTGAGCGGGAATAGCATGCTGCGGAATTTGGGCATTACCACGCGGATCACGGCGGCGCTCGCTATGGCCTCTACCATGACCGCGGTGGTAATGCTGCTCGGAGCGATGTGGGTGATCGGCGGCATTGTCGATCGCGCCGATCAGCGCGAGTTGCGCAGCCATTTCGATGCATTGCAGTCTCGGCTGCACCAGGAATCCCAACGCGCCGCCGCGATGAGCGCAGTTGTCGCTTCGATCCCAGCGGTGCAGGACGCGATGGCGCGCAATGATCGCGACGCGCTGATCAGCTGTTCGGCCCCGGCTTCGCATCGCTGAAGGCGAACTACGGCGTCGATCAGTTCCAGTTCCACGTTGCGCCCGCGATCTCCTATCTGCGCGTGCATCAGCCCGCCAAATTCGGCGACGATCTCGCCGGCTTCCGCAAGACCGTGGTGGCGGCCAATGTCGATCGCAAGCCGATCGTCGGACTTGAGGGCGGCGTCGCCGGCCTCGGCATTCGCGGCGTCGTGCCGGTGGCGCAGGCCGGCAAGCATCTCGGCACGGTCGAATTCGGCCTGACCTTCGCCCAGCCGTTCTTCGACGAGTTCAAGCGCACCCGCGGCGTCGACGTGGCGTTCCATGTCGCCGGCACGGATGGGTTCAAAGTCTTCAGCAGCACGCTTGTCGGCCGCAGCTTCTTTACCGCCGACGATTATCGCGGCGCCGGCAATGGCGCATTCATCGTCCGCCAGGATCGCCTCAACGACCGCCCGGTCGCCGCTTTGCTCGGCCCGATCCAGGACTTTTCCGGCGCCTCGATCGGCGCCGCCGAGATTGTGATGGACAATACCGACTATGTTGCCGCGATGGATCGCGCGCGCAATCTGACCATCGGCATGGCCGCGATCGCTTTGCTGATCGCCGCCGCCGCCGGCTATCTGATTGCCCGCGGCATCTCGCGGCCGATCCATACCATGACGCGTGCGATGCGCGACGTTGCCGACGGCAATCTCGACGTCGAATTGCCGGCGCACCGGCGCAACGACGAGGTCGGCCAGATGGCGCAGGCGGTCTTGGTGTTCAAGGAAAACGCGATCCGTGTCAGCCTGCTGCAGTCCGAGCAGGAGCAAGCCAAGCTGCGCTCCGAACAGGACCGCCGGGACACTTTCGCCGCCCTCGCCGACAATTTCGAGGATCGGGTCCGCGGCGTCGTCGATAGCGTCGCGAGCGCGGCGTCCGACATGCATTCTACCGCGCAGTCGATGTCGCAGATCGCGGAACAGTCGCAGCAGCAGACGCTGGTGGTCGCGACCGCCTCGGCGCAGGCCTCCGACAATGTGCAGACCGTGGCCGCGGCGGCGGAGCAATTGTCGGCGTCGATCAACGAGATCGGGCGACAGCTCGCGCAATCCTCCACCGTGGTCAAACGCGCGGCGGACGGCGGTCAACAATCCAACCAGCGGATGGAAAGTCTGGCGGCGGCGGCGCAGAAGATTGGCGACGTGGTGGCGCTGATCAACCAGGTCGCGAGCCAGACCAATCTGCTGGCGCTCAATGCCACCATCGAGGCGGCGCGGGCCGGCGAGGCCGGCCGCGGCTTCGCCGTCGTTGCCAGCGAAGTGAAAATGCTGGCGACGCAGACCGCGCAGGCCACCGACGAAATCCGCGCCCAGATCAGTTCGGTTCAGGTCGAAACCGCCGGCGCGGTACAGGCGATCATGGCGATCTGCGCGACGATCGGCGAAGTCGATGAAATCTCGTCCTCGATAGCCTCGGCGATGGAACAGCAGGGATCTGCGACGAAGGAAATCGCCCGCAACGTGCAGCAGGCGGCCGAACGCACCGGCGACGTGACGCGCAACATTTCCGGCGTCACCGCAGGCGCCACCGAAACCGGCGATGCGGCGCGCCGCGTGCTGGGATCAGCGACCGTTCTCTCCGCGCATTCGGAAACGCTGCGCGACGAGGTCAACCGCTTCCTCGTGAGCATCCGCGCCGCCTGACGCCTGAATCAGCGCCGCACGATGGTCCCGCTCTTGCCGACCAGTTTCGCCAGTTGCCGGAAGCGGCTGCCGACCCGGTCGGCGACGAGATCGACCAGGCGATGCTCGAACACCAGCGACATCTTGCGGTCCTGCACCGAAAAATGCGTCGCCGGCAGCACGCCGGGCCGCGCCGCGGAGATCAGATGCGCCACCCGGAACAGCGCGCCGAGCACGCGCGCGCGCTCGACCTGCGCCGGCGTCACCAGCGCACGCACCAGTTCCGGCGGCTCGTTCTCGGCGCTGAAGCCGGCGTAGCGGTAATAAACGGACAGGGCGAGGAAGGCGCGACCGTGATGATCGACGGAGCCGAAATTGCCGTTGGTGATCAGATGTAGCGTCTGCTCGCCCCGGTAGTCGGGATGCACGCGCCAGCCGATGTCCGACAGCAGGCAGGCGACATGGCGCAGCCGCTTGTCTTCCGGCGTCTCCGGCAGCTTGGCGACGCGAACGAAGCGGTCGCTCCAGCCGATCAACTCTTCGCCGTGCTTCGCCGAGCGCGACAACAGATGATTCAGCGTCTGCGCTGCCGCCACCAGGCCATCTTCGGCGCGCCTGGCGAGGGGCAGCATCTCGTACATCAGCCCTTCGCGCACGCCATAGGTTGAAAACACGATCGTCGTCGGCTTGCCGGTCAGGATGATGTTTTCCAGCACCAGGGCGGCATAGACCAGCAGCGGCTGGCGCGCTTCGGCGATCGATTCGATATTGGCGAGGATGTTGGCGGTGGCCAGCCGGCGCAGCCGGCGGACGAAATCCAGCGCTTCGGCCGCGGGTAGTGAATAGCCGTGCATCACCCGCAGCGGATAACCGCTCTGGATGATGTGCAGCCGCGCAAGCGCGCGCCAGGTGCCGCCGACCGCGTAGAAGGTGCGCCCGGTCGCAGCACCGAGCTGCGGCACGCCGACCAGAGCGGTCTTGACGATCCTCTCGGCCTTCTTCGGCGATTTCTGCGAGGCATCCTGCAGCGCCAGACTGCCGAGCGGCAGCGTCACGCCCTGGCGGACGCGGCTGCCCTTGACGTCAATCAGTTCGAGCGAGCCGCCGCCGAGATCGCCGACCAGCCCATCCGGCCTGTGTACGCCGGAAATCACGCCAAGCGCGGAGAGCTTGGCTTCCCGCGGACCTGACAGGATCTCGATGCTGCAGCCGCAGATCTTCTCCGCTGCGGCAATGAAATCCGCGCCGTTCCTGGCGTCACGCGCCGCCGCGGTGGCGATCGCATGAACGCGGCCGACCCTCATGATCCGGCACAGCGCCCGAAAGCGCTTCAGCGCCGCCAGAGCCTTGGTCACCGCGCCAGGCGCCAAAAGGCCGGTGGATTGCACCTCGCTGCCGAGGCCGCACAGCGCCTTTTCGTTGAAGATCGTGACAAGGCTGCGGGTCAGCGTCTCGTAGACGACGAGACGCACGGAATTGGAGCCGATGTCGATCACTGCGACGCTGGCAGCGCGTTGTTTGGGACGCGCTACCACGTGGTGCAATCCTTATGACGAGGCCTGCTTCTCCGACCGCCGTGTAAGCCGCTTCGGTGACGATTCCTTGAGAGATTTACCACGGCCGGACAGACTCGGATTCGTCATGAAGTAATTATGCAGGTTGAATGGCTCCTCGCCCTTCGCCGCCTTCATACGCGTTGACGACCCGTCGGGCAACAATTGCCAGCTCTGTTCGGTGTCCTTGAGGTTCGCCACCATGATCTGTTCGAGCACCTGCTGATGCACCGTCGGGTTCTGCAGCGGGCACAACACCTCGACACGACGGTCGAGATTGCGCGGCATCATGTCGGCCGACGAGATGTAAAGCGCGGCCTTCGGGCTCGGCAGGCCGAAGCCCATGCCGAAGCAGTAGACGCGGCCGTGTTCGAGGAAGCGGCCGATGATCGACTTGACGCGGATGTTCTCCGACAGGCCGGGCACGCCGGGCCGCAGGCAGCAGATACCGCGCACGATTAATTCGATCTGCACGCCGGCATTCGAGGCCTCATACAATGCGTCGATGATGTCGGGATCGACCAGCGAGTTCATTTTTAGCCAGATCATGCCGGGCTTGCCGGCGCGCGAAAACGCCGCCTCGCCGCGGATGTGCTCGATCATCCGCTTGCGCAGCGTCAGCGGCGACACCGCCATCTTCTCGATGTCGGAAGGTTCGGCGTAACCGGTGATGTAATTGAAGACGCGGGCGGCATCGCGGCCGATCACGGGGTCGGAGGTGAAATACGACAGATCGGTATAGATCCGCGCCGTCACCGGATGGTAGTTGCCGGTGCCGGTATGCACGTAAGTTGCGAGCGTGCCGCCCTCGCGGCGCACCACCATCGACAATTTGGCATGAGTCTTCAGTTCGAGGAACCCATAGACCACCTGGACGCCGGCGCGTTCGAGGTCGCGCGCCCAGCGGATATTGGCCTCCTCGTCGAACCGCGCCCGCAGTTCGACCAGGGCGGTGACCGACTTGCCGGCCTCGGCGGCCTCAACCAGGGTTCGCACGATCGGCGAGTTGTTCGAGGTGCGGTAGAGCGTCTGCTTGATCGCCACCACGTCGGGATCGCGCGCCGCCTGCTGCAGAAACTGGACGACAACGTCGAATGATTCATAGGGATGGTGGACAACGAGGTCCTTTTTCCGGATCGCGGCGAAAATGTCGCCGCCATGGTCGCGCACCCGCTCCGGATGGCGCGGCACATAGGGCACGAATTCGAGGTCGGGCCGGTCGAGCCGGGTCAATTGCGACAGCTCGTTCATGGCCAGCACGCCGTCGACCAGAATGATCTCGTCGTCGGACGTGGCCAGTGCGCGCTGCACGAATCCGCGCAATTCGGCCGGCATGGTCGCCTCGATCTCGAGCCGGATCACCGACCCTCGCCGGCGCCGCTTCAGCGCCGACTCGAACAGTCGCACCAGATCCTCGGCCTCTTCTTCCACTTCCAGTTCGCTGTCGCGAATGATGCGGAACGCGCCCATGCCCTTGACCACGTAGCCCGGGAATAGCCGCCCGATGAACAGGCCGGTCGCCTGCTCCAGCGCCATCAGCCGGACCGCGCCGTCCTTGCCGGTATTCGGCAGACGGATAAAGCGGTCGATCTTGCCGGGCATGCGGATCAGCGCGTTCATCGGCCGCCCATCGGACACCCGCGCCAATTGCAGCGCGATGGTGAAGCCGAGGCTGGGGATGAACGGGAACGGATGCGCGGGGTCGATCGCCAGCGGCGTTAGCAGCGGAAAGATATTGTGGAGGAAGTGGTCCTCGATCCAGGCGCGCTCCGATTTGGAGGCATCCTTGCCGTCGAGCAGCACGATGCCGACATCGGCCAGCATGCTGCGCTGATCGCGCCAGATCGCCTGCTGGTCCTGCCCGAGCTTGGACACCGCGTCGTTGATCAGCACCAATTGTTCCGACGGCGTCAGCCCGTCCGGGCTGCGTTCGGTGATGCCCTCACGAACCTGCGCCTTCAGGCCGGCGACGCGGACCATGAAGAACTCGTCGAGATTATTGGCCGAGATCGAGAGAAAGCGCACCCGCTCGAGTGCCGGGTGTCCGGGATTGACCGATTCTTCGAGGACGCGGCGGTTGAAATGCAGCCAGGACAGTTCGCGATTGATGAAACGCTCGGGCCCGGAGGCGACCATGGAGGCCGGTTCGACAACGCCATTTCTTTCTTCAATAACAATGTCTTGTTCGGATTCCATAAGGTAACGATCCATCTAGTTCAGACAATGACGCAGGGCGGGCGATCTGCTGCAAACCATCTGTGAGCCGTGTGACAGCGGGATGACAGGATGACCCTGTCAGGCGCCCCGTCAAGCTGCGCCATTGGTCGCACCGACCCGCGCTTGTCGGCCCACCGTCACGCGCCGCGCAGCAATTCCGCGGCCAGAGCGCGCGTCACCGGACGCCCCAAGCGCAACGCCTCGGTATCGAGCATTTCCACGGCCTGCCGCGCCGCGGCAAAAGAGCGTTCGATCCGGCTGGCGAGGAAGCTGACCACGGTTTCATCGATGCTCATCTGGCGGTCGGCACAGAATTTGACGATCAGCGCGCGAAACAGCTGGTCGTCCGGCGCCGTGAGCTGCACGACCGGCACGGCCCGCAACCGCGAGCGCAGGTCGCGCAATTCGATCGGCAGCGCGGCCGGCGCGATCCGCGCGGTAATCAGCACGTAGGCCTCGTCCTCGCGCGCCAGGTTCAGCAGATGAAACAGCGCGCGTTCGTCGAACGATCCGGCGTTGAGGTCCTCGACCACCAGCGCGCCGGTCGCCAGCGCGGCGGGCACATTGGCGGCGGTGAGCGCATGCGCCGTGGTCGAGCGAGCGCCGGATGTCTCCGCCCAAATCGCCGCCAGATGGCTCTTGCCAGAGCCCTCCGGCCCGACCAGCAGCATCACGCGGTTCGGCCAGTCCGGCCAGCGCTCGACCAGACCCAGCGCCTCGGCATTGGCCGGGCCTTCGAGGAAGTTGTCGCGCGACAGGCTTTCGGCATGGGGCAACGCGAAAGCCAGCTGACGAGGGGGGATTCGGGAGGCCACGCCGTCACTCCGTACCGGGACGAGCAGGCTCGATCGAGCTCATGTGACGCATCCACTCAACGAGATAAAACGACACAGACAAGAGCGTCAAAAATGTCACAAAACCCATTAAAATCAAATCGTAAGGTGACGATTCGAACCTAAATCCGAGGGACGCCAGAATCAATGCAGCGAACGCCACCTGGGCGACCGTGTTGAGTTTGGAGACCATCAGCGGCCGCATCGGCATCGGCTTGCCGAACAGCCAGGATACCAGCACCGCACTGACGATCATGATGTCGCGCGACACCACCAGAATCACGATCCAGCGTGGCACCGCCCCCCAGATGCCGAGCGCGACGTAGATCGACACCAGCAGCGCCTTGTCGGCCAGGGGGTCGAGCAGCGCTCCCAGTTCGCTGGCCATGTTGAACCGCTTGGCAAGAAAGCCATCGACGGCGTCCGAAATCCCCGCCACCACGAACAGCGCGAAGGCGATCTCCATCTGGCCGGAGGCGATCGCCCATACGATGACCGGCACCAGCAGGATGCGTCCGAGGGTGATGATGTTGGGGATACTCAACAGTTGCTTCCTGGTCGGTCGGGCTGCAATCCGGGCGATCGATGCCCTGGCCGGCTGAATGTGTACATAGTCCATACCGCTGTGGCTTGCGAGCATTGCGCGCGACTGGAATCCGACGTAACCAGCCGAAAATACGTCGCTTTGCTTAACGCCAGGAAACCGGCCATGACCGACCCGAAAAAAGGCCTCACCTATGCGGATGCGGGCGTCGACATCGATGCCGGCAACCGGCTGGTCGATCTGATCAAGCCGATGGTGCGCGCCACGGCGCGCGCCGGCGCGGATGCCGAGATCGGCGGTTTCGGCGGATTGTTCGACCTCAAGGCCGCCGGATTCACGGATCCGGTGCTGGTGGCGGCGACCGACGGCGTTGGTACCAAGGTCAAGATCGCCATCGAGTCCGGCTACCACCAGGGCATCGGCGTCGACCTCGTCGCGATGTCGGTCAACGACCTCGTCGTGCAGGGCGCCGAGCCGCTGTTCTTCCTCGACTACTTCGCCTGCGGCAAGCTCGACCCGGAAGCCGCGGCCATGATCGTCGCCGGGGTCGCCGAGGGTTGCCGCGAATCCGGCTGTGCGCTGATCGGCGGCGAGACCGCCGAGATGCCCGGCCTCTACAAGGATGGCGACTACGACCTCGCCGGCTTTGCCGTCGGCGCCGCCGAGCGCGGCACCCTGCTCCCGACCCGGGATATCGAGGCCGGCGACGTCGTGATCGGCATGGCCTCCTCCGGCGTGCACTCCAACGGCTTTTCGCTGGTGCGCAAGATCGTCGAGAAGACCGGGCTGGCCTGGACGGATCAGGCGCCGTTCCTGCCCTTCATGACGCTCGGCGCAGCCTTGCTGACCCCGACCCGGCTATACGTCAAATCCTGCCTGCGCGCGGTGCGCGAGACCGGCGGCGTCAAGGGCTTCGCGCACATCACCGGCGGCGGCTTTACCGACAACATCCCACGCGTGCTGCCGAAGGACCTCGGCGTCCGCATCGACCTCACCGCTCTGACGGTGCTGCCGGTGTTCAAATGGCTGGCGGCCGAGGGCAACATTGCCGAACTCGAACTGCTGCGCACCTTCAACTGCGGCGTCGGCATGATTGCCATCGTCAAACCCGACGCCGTCCCGCAGGTGCTGGAAACTCTCCGCGAGGGCGGCGAGACGGTCAGCGTGCTTGGCGAGGTGATCGCCGCTGATGGCGACGAGCGCGTGGTCTATGACGGCCATCTCGAACTGACGCAGTGAGCTGACATGCGCCGCGTCGCCATTCTGATTTCCGGCCGCGGCTCCAACATGACCGCGCTGATCGAGGCTGCCCGGGCCAACGGCTTCCCCGCCGAAATTGCGCTGGTAATCTCCAACAGGGTCGACGCCCCCGGCCTGGCTGCGGCCGCGCAAGCCGGCGTCGAAACGCTGGTGATCGAGAGCAAGCCGTTTGGCCGCGATCGCGCCGGCTTCGAGACCGTTCTGCAGAAAGCGCTCGACGACCACCGGATCGAGTTGATCTGCCTCGGCGGCTTCATGCGGCTGTTCACCGCGGATTTCGTGCAACGCTGGTACGGCCGGATGCTCAACATCCACCCGTCGCTGCTGCCCTCCTTCCCCGGCCTCGACCCGCATGGCCAGGCGCTGCGCGCCGGCGTCAGGATCTCCGGCGCCACCGTGCATTTCGTGATACCGGAAACCGATGCCGGCCCGATCGTGATGCAGGGCGCCGTCAGCGTCGCCGATGACGACACGGCCGACACGCTGGCCGCGCGCGTACTCGGCATCGAGCACAAGATCTACCCGCAGGCGCTGCGGCTGCTGGCGACCGACGCCATCCGCATCGACGGCGATATCTGCCGCGTGCGGGCCGGAGCCTCTACCGGCGACGACCTGATTTCACCGACTCTCACCTAGCAAGGAACCAAACCATGGCGGACGCCGATCTGGATGTCGTCATCCGGCAGATTGCCAAACAGCAGAACAAGACGGTGCTCGCTGCCGCCAAGAAGCGCCGCGACCATTTCGCAGCGCTGGCCGCGAAGGCCACCGATCCCGGGAAGAAAGAACGCTTCAAGCAACTGGCCAAGGACGCGCTGGAGCACGGCATGTTCGCTGCGAAGCGCCTGATGACGTCTGCCGACAATGCCGCCGACAGCTACGCGCGCGCGATGCGCTTGGCGATGGACGCGCCGATCGCCAAGGCGGTGGCGGCAAAGAAGGCGCCGGTCGCCAAGGCCCCGGCCAAGACGGCCGCGCCCGCCAAAAAGCCGGCAAAGAAGAGCGCTAAGAAGAAAGCCTGATCAGTAGGGTAGGCAAAGCCGCGGCGCGCAACGCGCGGCGCGGCGTGCCCACCGCCCGCGAGGGTGGGCACGGCGCATGTGCGCCTTTGCCCACCCTACACGAGTGCCTTAAGCGCTTACGCCGCGTGGCTGACCACTTCGTTGATCCGGCGGCGGCGCCACAGCGTGCCGACGCCCAGCACGATGAGCACGCCGAGCAGGCCGCAGGCGATCTCGCCGCCATGGCCGCCCGACGTGAAGCGGGTCGTCAGGCCGATCGCGGTCATTACGCTGTCGAGCCCCGCCCCGACCGAACCGTTGAAGATATGATGCACCCACGGCATCACCGCGGGATCGGAGGCGATCACTTCGCCTGCGACCCAACCGAGCAAGGCCGCGCCGAGCCAGACCAGCACCGGCAGCCGGGTCAGCAACGCCATGATCAGCGCCGCACCGGCGACGATCAGCGGCACGCTGATGGCGAGGCCGAGGATCAGGAGCGGCACGCTGCCATTGGCGGCGGCAGCCACCGCGATGACGTTGTCGAGGCTCATGACGATGTCGGCCACGACCACGATCTGCACGGCCGCCCACAGATTCGAAGCGGCGTGAACGCCGTCGTCCTCCTGCTTCTCCGGCACCAGCAGCTTGGCCGCGATGACGATCAGCGCGAGGCCGCCGATCAGCTTCAGATACGGCAGTTCCATCAAGGTGGCGACGATGCCGGTGAAGATGATGCGCAGGATGACAGCCGCAGCGGCGCCGAGGATCATGCCCCACATCCGCTGCTTCGGGGCCAGCCCGCGGCAGGCCAGCGCGATCACCAGCGCATTGTCGCCGGACAACAGAACGTTGATCCAGATGATCTTGCTGACGGCGAGCCAGAACGCGGGCTGCTGCATTTCGACCTGGAACTGAACAAAAACCGATTTGATCGTCTCTGGATCAAAAATATTCAGCAACCAGTCCACAGCACGCCCCCCTTTATGATTATTTTCCGGCCTGTACCGGCCATCGGATAGTGTCGGCTGCGGCGCGATTTCGCGCCGCAGCCGGAATCGGCGTTAGCCGACGATCTCGTTGCCGGAGAAAAACTGGGCGATCTCGATCGCCGCGGTTTCCACAGCGTCCGACCCGTGCACCGAGTTCTCGCCGATCGACTTGGCGTGCGCCTTGCGGATGGTGCCTTCGGCGGCCTTCGACGGGTCGGTGGCGCCCATCACGTCGCGGTGCTTGAGCACGGCGTTCTCGCCTTCCAGGACCTGCACGACCACCGGGCCGGAGATCATGAAATCGACCAGCTCGCCGAAGAACGGACGCGCGCTGTGCACGGCGTAGAAGGTCTCGGCCTGCTTGCGGGTCATCAGGATGCGCTTCTGGGCGACGATGCGCAGACCGGCCTTTTCGATGATGGCGTTGATCGCCCCGGTCAGGTTACGCTCGGTCGCGTCGGGCTTCAGAATCGAAAAGGTACGCTCGATCGCCATGATTTTATCCTTGAAAACTGCCGTGGGATGATGGCCGGGCTTATATCGACGCGCCGTCGATACGGCAAGCGATCCGACCGGAGGCCGAGCGATACCATCCCGGCTATGAAAGGCAGAAGGCCTTCATGGTTTTTTGACTCAAATGCGCTGCAATCGAGAAAACAGGAAACAATTGTCGGATACCGGACTTAACTTGGTAATTCAACTGCCACGAGCATGAAGTGGACGACTGATGCAAAAGCGAATCAATACCGCAGAGGAGTCGATCGACCGCCTGACCAGCGCCTCGATCTGTACGGCGATTGGCGAGCGGCTGCGTCGCAACCTGAGCACCGAGAACAGCCAATTACCCTTGCACCTGCAGGACCTGATTGACCAAATGCAGCGTCAGGACGACGAGAATGCCCCACCGGCGCGTTGATGCCGTTTTGTTGCGATCCGAGGCCTCATCGGGCACAATCATCTTGCCTTTGTGCGCTGCAGCGGTGACAACCCCGCATGCTTTCAATCACAGACATTTCGATCCGGATCGCCGGCCGCCTGCTCATTGACGAGGGGTCGGCGCAGATTACGCCCGGATCCCGGGTCGGTTTCGTGGGCCGCAACGGCGTCGGCAAGTCGACCCTGTTCCATGCCATTCGCGGCGACCTGCCGCTGGAAACCGGCAGCATTTCGATTCCGCCACGCTGGACCATCGGCAGCCTTGCCCAGGAAGCCCCGGACGGCCCGCCGAGCCTGATCTCGGTGGTGCTGAAGGCCGATCTGGAGCGCGCCGCGCTGCTCAAGGAAGCCGATACCGCCACCGATCCGCACCGGATCGCCGAAATCCAGACCCGCCTCGTCGACATCGACGCCCATTCCGCGCCATCGCGCGCCGCGGCCATCCTCAGCGGCCTCGGCTTCTCCACTGCGGATCAGGAGCGCTCCTGCTCGGAATTCTCCGGCGGCTGGCGGATGCGCGTGGCGCTGGCGGCAACGCTGTTCTCGGCACCGGACCTGTTGCTGCTCGACGAGCCAACCAACTATCTCGATCTCGAAGGCACGCTGTGGCTTGAGGACCATCTCGCCAACTACCCGCGTACCGTCATCGTCATCTCGCATGACCGCGACCTGCTCGACACCTCGGTCGACCAGATCCTGCATCTCGACCGCGGCAAGCTGGTGCATTATCGCGGCACCTACTCGGCCTACGAGGAATTCCGCGCCAACAAGGAAATGCTCGACGCCAAGAACGTCAAGCGCCAGGAGGCCGAGCGCGCCCGGCTGCAGTCGTTCGTCGACCGCTTCAAGGCGACCGCCTCCAAGGCCCGTCAGGCACAGAGCCGCGTGAAAATGCTGGAGCGGATGAAGCCGATCTCGGCGCTGGTCAACCAGGACGTCCGCGAGATCGTGTTTCCGGCGCCGGAAAAGATCCTGTCGCCGCCGATCCTCGCGGTCGACAACGTCTCGGTCGGCTACGACCCCGCGCATCCCGTGCTCAACCGCGTCACGCTGCGCATCGACACGACGGATCGCATCGCTTTGCTCGGCTCCAACGGCAACGGTAAATCCACGCTGGTGAAGCTGCTCGCCAACAAGCTCAAGCCGTTCTCCGGCGAGATCACGCGCGCCGAGAAGCTCTCGATCGCCTACTTTGCGCAGCATCAGCTCGACGAGCTGGTGATGGACGCCTCGCCCTACGACCACGTCCGCAAGCTGATGCCGGAGGCGCATGAGAGCAAGGTGCGCGCGCGGGTCGGCACGATCGGATTCTCCGGCAAGGCGGGCGACACGAAAGTCAGCAGCCTGTCCGGCGGCGAGAAGGCGCGCCTGCTGCTCGGGCTCGCGACCTTCTTCGGCCCCAACATGATCATTCTGGACGAGCCGACCAACCATCTCGATATCGACAGCCGCGCGGCACTCGCCGAAGCGATCAACGAATATCCCGGCGCCGTCATCATGGTCTCGCATGATCGCTATCTGATCGAGGCATGCGCCGACCAGTTGTGGATCGTCGCCGACAAGACCGTCACCAATTTCGACGGCGACCTCAACGACTACCGCCGCATCGTGATGCAGCAACGGGGCATGCGCGCCAGCCCGCGCGACCGCGCCGCCACGGCCGAAAAGGGCGTCGCCAAGGATAAGGGCGCGCCGAAGGTCAAGGAAAAGAAGCTGCCGCTGAAGCAGCGCGTCGCCGAAGCCGAGACCGAGATGGCCCGCATCACCGGCATCCTCGCCAAGATCGACCTGGCGCTGGCAACGCCCGGTCTGTTCAAGAAGGATCCCAAGCAGGCCGCGCAGCTTGGCAAGGCCCGCTCCGGCGCGGAAGCTGCCCTCGCCCGCGCCGAAGAAGCCTGGCTCGCGCTCAGCACGCAGTACGAGAACAGCTGATCCCGTGTCCCGGACGCGGTGCAGCGTGCAACGCTGCTCCGCAGATCCGGGATCATCCCAAACGCCGGCGCTTGCGAAGGCCCCGGATCAGCAGCGCACCCCGCCGCAAGATGCGGCGCAGTGCGCAGCATCCGGGGAACGAGAAACTTCGGCTCTTGTGAGTGTTACTTAGGTCGCCGCGCGCTTCTTCGCGGCCTTCGGCCGTGCGGTCCGCGGCTGCGGGGCGGCTTCCGGCCCGCGCTCGACCATCGTCAGGCGGCCGGCCGTAAAGGTGTAGATGCCGGCACGGTCGCCGCGGGAATAGGTCAGGATCGCGACGCGGTCGCCGCGTCCGTTGTTGGACAGCGCGACGCTGTCGGGCGCGCCGGCGCCGCGAACCACATCGCATTCATTATGCCCGAGCGCGACCACACCACTATAGGAAGGCGCAGCCGCCGTGCCGTCGGCCATGGCATCGGGTCCCGGCGCCATGCCGGGGCACGAACCGTCGGCGCCGACGAGGTCGGCCTGGGTGACGGGCTTGTCAGGGGTCAGCGGCGGGGTTTCGATCGAGACGTTCTTGATGAAGACGCGGCCCGGCTTGGAGAACCAATTGGCGTCCTTCGACAGCAGATCGGTCTGGAACATCTCACCGCCGACGCCGGCACAACCGGCCAGCAGGGGTCCGGCGCACACGAGGGCCAGCAACGAAATCCGATAACGCCTGTCCTGTCGCACGATCAGCTCATCCCTACCCGGCACGCCACGTAAGCTCCTGTAGCACCACTGCTTTGCGGCGCCACCATGACATCGGCCGGATTGTCCCGGCGAATGGTAGAATTATCGTAAATGGCCGGTAATAGCGAGCCGACCTAGTTCTTCTTCTGCCAGCGGCCGCGCTCGTCGGTCTGCCAGTAGGTGGCGGCAAAGCCCCTCGCCTTGCAGTCGGTCCAGGCGGCACGCGCCGCAGCCAGAGCCTCGCCATCGTCGCCGTTGAACACCAGCACCATGCGCTCATAGCTCTCGCCATCCGCCGGGATCGCGGCGTTGTCGACAAGGAAGCGGACCTGCGCGCCGTTCGGATTGTCGGCGCCGATCGACAGCAGGATCGGCTGCTCGGCGGCATCTGCCGCAAGCCAGGTGGCATGCGGCAGGAACGAATCCTCGGTGTAGGTCCACAGATGCGCGTCGAGCGCCTCCGCCCGCTCTTCCGAAGTCGACTGCACGACGACCCGCCAGCCGCGCGCGAGAGACTTCTCGAGCAGCGGCGGCAGCACCTCTTCCAGCGACTTGTTCTGCAGGTGATAGAACAGGACCTCGGTCATGCCGCGGCCTCCTCCACCCGACTACTTCTTCGCCTCGTAATAGTCCGACACCAGCCGGTCGAGCAGACGCACGCCGTAGCCCGAGCCCCAGCTCTGGTTGATCTCGGTCTTCGGCGCGCCCATTGCGGTGCCGGCGATATCGAGATGCGCCCACGGCGTATCGCCGACGAAACGCTGCAGGAACTGCGCCGCGGTGATCGAGCCGCCATTGCGCGCGCCGGCGTTCTTCATGTCGGCAAACTGCGAGTCCATCATCTTGTCGTATTCCGGACCCATCGGCAGCCGCCACACCTTCTCGCCGGTCGACTGGCCGACCGCGTAGAGCCGTTCCGACAATTCGTCGTTGTTGGAGAAGAGCCCGGCATGCTCGGTGCCGAGCGCGACCAGGATGGCGCCGGTCAGCGTTGCCAGATCGACCATGAATTTCGGCTTGAACTTCTCTTTGACGTACCAGAGCACGTCGGCCAGCACGAGGCGGCCTTCGGCGTCGGTGTTGATGATCTCGATGGTCTGACCGGACATCGAGGTGACGATGTCGCCGGGACGCTGCGCGTTGCCGTCCGGCATGTTCTCGACGATGCCGATCGCGCCGACCACGTTGCACTTCGCCTTGCGGCCGGCCAGCGCATGCATCAGGCCGACGACGCAGGCCGCGCCGCCCATGTCGCCCTTCATGTCTTCCATTGAGCCCGACGGCTTGATCGAAATGCCGCCGGTGTCGAAGGTGACGCCCTTGCCGATGAAGGCGACCGGCTGCTCGCCCTTCTTGCCGCCGTTCCAGCGCATGATCACCATGCGGCCGGGCTGCGTCGAGCCCTGCGACACACCGAGCAGCGCGCCCATGCCGAGCTTCTCCATCGCCTTGATGTCGAGCACCTCGACGGCCACGCCGAGCTTCTTCAGTTCGGAAGCGCGGCGGGCGAACTCGACCGGAAACAGCACGTTCGGCGGCTCATTGACGAGGTTGCGTGCCAGAATCACGCCCTCGACGACATTTTCGTCGGCCGCAAACGCCTTCTTGGCGGCGGCGACGTCGCTGACCGCGATCGACACCGCGACGTCGGTCGCCTTGTCGTCGTCATCCTTCTTCTTGGTCTTGTAGCGATCGAAGGCGTAAGCCCGCAGCAACACGCCGGAGGCGAGCGAGGCCGCCTGCTCCGCGCTCATCGCGCCCGACGGCAGTTCGGCCATCACGGTGACGGCTTCGGCGCCGCGCATCTTGCCGGCCAGCACGCCGCCGAACTTCAGCACGTCGGTTTCCTTGATGGCGTCGGCCTTGCCGGTGCCGATCACGATCAGCCGGCCGGCCTTGAGGCCTTCCGGAGCCAGGATATCGAGCGTCGAGGCGCTCTTGCCCTTGAAATTCGAGGACGCAGCGGCGCGCTTGACGACCGCGGCGGTATCGCCGAGGCCCTTCAGGGTGGCGGCGCCGAACTTCAGCGCGTCGTCGCAGAACACCACCAGAATGCCGCGCGCGGCAGCGGAAAATGGCACGAAGCCGACCTTGACGGTGTCGGGCATGGGAAATCCTCCAAAAGTCTGGGCTGTCGCAGAGGTCGGCGCGAGAATCCGGTCGGTGCGGCGGGGTCATCTGTTTTGTTGTCGCCACAGCGCGAGCCGTCAAGGCCGTTCGGCGACCCGACCTGTTGGATTGATCTTTTTTCGCGGGGACGACGTTGAGGGTCCGCGCGCCGCGCGAGGTAAGAGATTGCGGCTGCCGCCGGAACAAGCAGGGGCCCGTCCATCTCCGTGTCCCGCCCGCCACAGAAACACATTATTAACCGTATCCTCGCCCGGGCCACCGCACGGCCATTTTGTTGACCAATCAAAGAGATGGTAAGGGTGAATGTAATTGGGCCTGAAGCGGCCGCGTGACCCTGGGGGGTCTCCTTGAACGGGGATTGGGACGCGCGGATCACTTGCAGGTCAGCGACGGGGAACGCTCGGACCGATGGGGTCTATCGACAAATACATCTTCCGCACGACGCTGGCGTCGTTTGCGCTGGTTCTGGTCAGCCTGACGGGCGTGATCTGGATCACGCAGGCGTTGCGCGGGATCGATCTGATGACGAGCCAGGGCCAGACCATTCTGACCTTCCTCGGCGTCACAAGCCTGGCTATTCCCGTGCTGGTGCTGGTGATCGCGCCGATCGCCCTGATGATCGCGATCTCCCACACCCTGACCAAGCTCGCCACCGACTCAGAGATCATCGTGATGAACGCCGCCGGCCTGTCGCCGATCCGGCTGTTCCGGCCGTTTCTGTTCGCCACCATCGTGGTGGCGGTGCTGGTGGCCTTCATCGGCTCCTACCTCGCGCCCGACGGCATGCGCCGGCTGAAACGCTGGGACGCCGAGATCACCGCCGACGTGCTGTCCAACATCCTGCAACCCGGCCGCTTCGCGCAGCTCGACCAGAACCTGACGATCCGGATCCGCGAGCGTCAGCCCGGCGGGCTCCTGGTCGGCATTTTCGTCGATGACCGCCGCGACCCCAAGGAACGCGACACCATCATCGCCGACCACGGCACCGTCATCAAGAATGGCGATGGCTCTTACCTGATCCTCGAGGACGGCAATCTGCAGCGCTTCGAAATCGGCAAGAAGGACCCGACGATGGTGGCGTTCGGCCGCTACGCCTTCGACATGTCGAAATTCTCCAACCGCAGCAAGGACGTGAGCTACGGCATTCGTGAACGCTATCTGTGGGAACTGATGTCCCCACCCCCGGGCGATCCGGTCTATGCGCAGATGCCCGGCCAGTTCAACGCCGAACTGCACGACCGCTTCCTGTCGCCGATCTACCCGTTCGCCTTCGCCTGCCTCACTTTTGCGTTCTTGGGATCGCCGCGCACCACGCGGCAGAGCCGCAATTTCTCGATGGGCTGCGCGATCGGCGCCGTGTTTGCGATCCGGCTCGCCGGCTTCGCGCTGTCGGTGATGGCGGCCAAAACGTCTTCCGCGGCACTGGTTCAATATCTGATGCTGGCCACAGCGATCGGCGCCAGCGTCTGGATCATCGTCAGCGGCGTCGTGATCGAGCCACCCGCCGGGCTGATGGAGGCGATCAACCGCTCCAACGCGCGGCTGCTGCGCTGGTCGCGACTGGGTCGGCGGCCCGTCGCGACATGAGCATGATCACCAACACCATCGGGCGATATTTCGCCGGCCGCTTCCTGGTCGCCGCAGTCGGCGTGTTCCTCAGCATTTTCATGCTGCTGGTGCTGGTCGATTATATCGAGATGGTGCGGCGAACCTCGGGGCTGGCTTCGGTGTCCGCCCTCACGGTGGCGCTGACCTCGCTCTACCGGGTGCCGCAGCTGCTCGAAAAGATGATGCCGTTCTGCATCCTGATCGGCGCCATGACCTGCTACCTCGCGCTATCGCGGCGGCTCGAACTGGTGGTGGCGCGCGCTGCCGGCGTCTCCGCCTGGCAGTTCATCTCGCCGGCTTTGTTCGCGGCGCTGGTGCTGGGGGCGCTGGCGACCGTGGCCTACAATCCGATGTCGGCCAATTTGCGCGAATTGTCGAAGCGCATGGAAGCACAGATGTTCGGCGACACGCCGGGTGGCGGCGTGCAGGACGCCAACGGGTTCTGGATCAACCAGGTCAACAGCGAGGGCCAGGCCATCATCAATGCCGCGCGCTCCGAACAGCAGGGCATTCTGCTCACCGGGCTGACCGTGTTCCGCTTCGCGCCCGATTACGCCTTCCTGGAGCGCATCGAGGCCCGCGAGGCAACGCTGGAGCCCGGCCGCTGGCTGTTCAAGGGCGTGCGGCGCTTTACCCTCGATTCGCAGGCGGTCGAGCAGGACAGCATGTACCTGGCGACGTCGCTGACCCCGCTGCAGGTGCGAAATAGTTTTTCGACCCCCGAAACCGTGTCATTTTGGCAACTTCCTTCGTATATCAAATCGTCGGAGAGTTCGGGATTCGCAACCGCAGGTTATCGTCTGCAGTATCACAAACTCATCGCACAGCCGTTTTTGCTGGTCGCGATGGTGTTGCTGGCGGCGTCGGTGAGCCTGCGGTTCTTCCGCATGGGCGGTGTCCAGAAGATGGTTTTGAGTGGCGTGGGCGCAGGCTTTCTGCTCTACGTTTTGTCGAAGGTGACTGAAGATTTGAGCAAGGCCGAGTTGATGCATCCGATAGCCGCCGCGTGGCTGCCCGTTACCGTGGGCGGCCTCACCGGCTTTTTAGCCTTGTTGTACCTGGAGGACGGTTAGTTGACCGTTGTCACCCCCACCCCAGGTCAGGCGTATCCCGGTTCGCGCACCTCTGCGCGCGGCCGGCGCTCGCGCACGCCTGCCCTGCTCGCCTCTATTTTCACAAGCTGGGCCCTGCTCGCCGCCCTCGATGCGGCAGACGCGCCGGCTTCGGCGCAGGGTTTCACCTTCAACCGGCCGCACACAAGGCCGAAGCCCGCCCCCGTCGCCCAGACCGGGCAGATGCTGGTGCAGGCTGTCGAGGTCGATTACGACTACAACAATTCCCGGATCTCCGCGGTCGGTTCCGTGCAGATGTTTTACAATGGTACCACGGTCGAGGCCGACCGGGTGGTCTACGACCAGAAGTCCAAGCGTCTGCACGCCGAAGGCAACGTCCGCATGACGGATGCCGAAGGCAAGATCACCTACGCCAACCTGCTCGACCTCAGCGACGATTACCGCGACGGTTTCGTCGATTCGCTGCGCGTCGACACGGCCGACGCCACCCGCATGGCCGCGACCCGCGCCGAGCGCACCGCCGGCAACTACACCGTGTTCCAGAACGGCGTCTACACCGCCTGCGCGGCGTGCAAGGACGATCCCAAGAAGCCGCCGCTCTGGCAGGTCAAGGGCGCCCGCATCATCCACGACCAGACCGAGAAGATGATGTATTTCGAGGACGCGCGCCTCGAATTCTTCGGCTATCCGCTGGCCTACATGCCGTATTTCTCGACGCCCGACCCGACCGTGAAGCGCAAGACCGGCTTCCTGATGCCCAGCTACACCAGCACGACGGCCAACGGCATCGGCATCGAGTCGCCGTTCTACTGGGCGATCGCGCCGGACTATGATGCGACGATTTCGCCGCGCTACACCACCAGGCAGGGTCTGCTGGTGCAGGGCGAGTTCCGGCAGCGTCTGATGGACGGCGCCTATTCGATCCGCGCCTACGGCATCAACCAGCAGGAACCCAAGGCATATGCCGGCCAGCCCGGCGAAAAGGATTTCCGCGGCGGCGTCGAGTCCAAGGGCCAGTTCGCGATCAACGACAAGTGGATCTGGGGCTGGGACGCGGTCGCGCTGAGCGACTACACCTTCCTGCAGGATTACCGGCTGTCGCTGTACAAGGATCCCTACGCGTCCTTCCTGAACCTGCCGACCGAAGCGATTTCGCAGCTCTATCTCACCGGCGTCGGCAATCGCAGCTTCTTCGATGCGCGCACGATCTATTATCTGAGCTATTCCGGCGGACAGAGCCAGGTTCCGGTGGTGCTGCCGGTGATCGACTATGCCAATGTCATCAATCACAACATCCTCGGCGGCGAGTTCAGCTACAAGACCAACTTCACCAGCCTGACTCGTGACGGAGCCGATTTTAACGCGATTAATTCAACTGTTAATCCGACTACCAGCATTAGTGCCGGCCTTAACCCATGCAGCTTGAATTCAGCAGACGTGGCTCTGCGAACACCGGCGAATTGTCTGCTGCGCGGCACCCCCGGCACCTATACCCGGCTGTCCGCAGAGGCCGAATGGCGTCGGTCCTACACCGACTCGTTCGGACAGATTTTCACGCCGTTCGCCATCATTCGCGCCGACGCTATCAACGCGTCGATCTCCAACCAGCCGGGCGTGTCCAATTTCATCCAGACCGGCGACACCCAAGCCCTGCGGGTGATGCCGACAATCGGCATGGAGTACCGCTATCCCTTCATCAACGTGCAGCCCTGGGGCACCACGACGATCGAGCCGATCGCACAGGTCATCATCCGTCCCAACGAGACCTATGCCGGCAAGATGCCGAACGAAGATGCGCAGAGCCTGAATTTCGACGCCTCGAACCTGTTCAGCGTCAACAAGTTCTCCGGCTATGACCGCGTCGAGGGCGGCGGCCGGGCCAATGTCGGCGTCCAGGCGACCACCCAATTCGACCGCGGCGGCTCCGTCAACGTGTTGTTCGGCCAGTCCTACCAACTCTACGGCCTGAACTCCTACGCCGTGAAGGACGTTACCAATACCGGCGTCAATTCGGGACTGGAAACCACGCGCTCCGATTACGTCGCCCGGGTGAACTATTCGCCGAACCGCACCTACACCTTCTCGACCCGCGCCCGCATCGACGAGCAAACCATGAACATCCAGCGCTTTGAGGCCGAAGGCCGCGCCTCGTTCGACCGCTGGTCGGTCAGCCTGATGTATGGCAATTATGCGCCGCAGGCGGATCTGGGTTACCTGACCCGCCGCGAAGGCATTCTTGGCACCGCCTCGATCAAGCTGGCCTCGAACTGGGTGGCGACCGGCGGCGCCCGCTGGGATCTCGAAGAGAACAAAATCAACTCTTACACGATGGGCGTCGGCTATGTGGACGACTGTTTCGTGCTCGCTGTAAACTATGTGACGTCCTACAGCTACACCCAGAACCTGTCGACGCCGCCGGTGCTGAACCAGACCGTGATGCTGCAGCTCGGGCTGCGTACGCTCGGCAGTTCGACAGGCGGCAGCGGCAGCGGCGGCATTACCCAGTAACGCCGGTCCGCCGCGAATTCTCCGTTTTTTGCGCGCAAAGGCGGACCCGGTTCGCGATGATTGACACGGCGGTTTGACATGACTTCCACGATGACCCGGCGCCTTTCGAATGCCGTGATGGCTGCGACGCTGCTGCTGCTCTGCGGCACCGCGCCGCTGCTCGCCCAATCCGTCGCCGTTATGGTCAATGGCGAGGCGATCACCAATTTCGACATCGATCAGCGCACCAAACTGAGCGGACTGTCGGGCCAGCAGGTCAACCGCCAGGCCGTGATCGAGGAACTGATCAACGAGAAGGTCAAGATCAAGGAAGGCAAGAAATTCAGCGTCGATCCCGGCGCCTCCGAGGTCGAAGGCGCCTTCGCCGGCATGAGTTCGCGGATGCGGATGTCGTCGGACCAGCTGGTGGCGCAGCTCGCCACCAAGGGCATCCGGCCGGACACGCTGAAGAGCCGCCTGAAAGCCGACATGGTCTGGAACGCGCTGGTCCGCGGCCGTTTCAAGCAGAGCCTGCAGGTCAGCGAGAAAGAGGTCGATGCGCTGGTGTCGGGCACCGGCGGCGCACCCGAAGCCGAGGCGTTCGAATATCAGATGCGCCCGGTGGTGCTGGTGGTGCCGCGAGGCGCCGGTGGCGGAGCAGCAGAGTCCCGTAGCAAGGAAGCCGAAGGGCTGCGCGCCCGCATCCAGAGCTGCGACGAGGCCAACCGGACCTTCAAGTCGATGCAGAACGCCACCATCCGCGACACCGTCATCAAGACCTCTGCCGACCTGCCGCCGACCTTGCGCGAACTGCTCGACAAGACCCCGATCGGCCACCTGACGCCGCCGGAAGTCACCCGCCAGGGCGTCGAGATGGTGGCGCTGTGCTCGCGCAAGCCGACCAAGGTCGACACGCCGAAGAAGCGCGAAGTCCGCGACAAGATGTTTGCCGAGAAGTTCGAGGCCAAATCGAAGGCGTATCTACAGGAAGTCCGCAAGGGCTCGATGATCGAGTATCGCCAGCAATAATCGGCTCCGGCCGCGACCGGCTGAAGGGCCACCATGGCAACACCTCTTGCGCTCACGCTCGGCGAACCGGCTGGCATCGGCCCGGACGTCGCCATCGCAGCCTGGCTGCGCCGCCATGAGCTGGATCTTCCGCCGTTCTATCTGCTCGGCGATCCCGCCTGCATCCGGGCACGGGCGCAGTTGCTCGGCGTCGAGGTCCCGATCGCCGACGCCACGCCCGGCACCGCCGCCACCAGCTTCGCTGATGCGTTTCCAATCGTCCCCACCGGCCACGCCGTCACCGCGCAGCCGGGCCGACCGGATGCCTCCAGCGCGCCTGCCGCGATCGGCTCGATCCGCCAGGCCGTCGCCGACGTCGAGGCAGGACGCGCATCTGCCGTGGTCACCAACCCGATCGCCAAAAACGTGCTGTACCGCGCCGGCTTCCAGCATCCGGGCCACACCGAATTTCTCGCCGAACTGGCCATGCGCGACGGCCGCGTGCCGATGCCGGTCATGCTGTTGTGGTCGCCGACGCTGGCGGTGGTGCCGGTGACGATCCACGTCTCGCTGCGCGACGCCATCGAGCAGCTCACCAGCCACCTGATCACCGCGACCGCGCGCATCGTCGCCGCCGATCTGAAGTCGCGCTTCGGCATCCGCCGCCCGCGCCTCGCCATCTCCGGTCTCAACCCGCATGCCGGCGAGGACGGCACGATGGGCGACGAGGAGCAGACCATCATCCAGCACGCCATCACCGTGCTGCAGAACGAGGGCATCGACGTCACCGGCCCGCTGCCGGCCGACACCATGTTCCATCCGGCGGCGCGCGCGAAGTACGATTGCGCGATCTGCATGTATCACGACCAGGCGCTGATCCCGATCAAGACCATCGCCTTCGACGACGGCGTAAACGTCACGCTCGGCCTGCCCTTCATCCGCACCTCGCCCGACCACGGCACCGCCTTCGGCATTGCCGGCACCGGCACCGCCAATCCGTCGAGCCTGATCGCGGCCTTGAAGCTGGCTGCGCGGATGGCCGCGACGCAGCCATCATGAGCGCCATCGACGACCTGCCGCCGCTGCGCGACGTCATCGCGACATTCGACCTGTCGGCGCGCAAATCGCTCGGCCAGAATTTTCTGCTCGACCTCAACCTCACCGCCAAGATCGCCCGCGCCGCCGGTCCGCTCGAAGGCGCCACGATCATCGAGATCGGCCCCGGTCCGGGCGGCCTGACCCGCGCGCTGCTGGCGCTGGGCGCAGCCCGCGTCATCGCGGTGGAACGCGACGAGCGCGCGCTCGGGCCGTTGCAGCAGATCGCGGCGCATTATCCGGGCCGGCTCGAGATCGTGCTGGCCGACGCGTTAACCTTCGACCCGCGCCCGCTGCTCGGCGGCAGCCGCGCGAAAATCGTCGCCAACCTACCCTACAATATCGCCACGCCCCTGCTGATCGACTGGCTATGCGCCGAACCATGGCCGCCGTGGTACGACATGATGGTCCTGATGTTCCAGCGCGAGGTCGCCGAGCGCATTGTCGCGACCGAGGACGACGAGGCCTATGGCCGGCTCGGCGTGCTGTCCAACTGGCGCGCCGAGACTCGCATCCTGTTCGACATTCCGCCGACCGCCTTCGTGCCGGCGCCGAAGGTGACCTCGTCGGTAGTCCGCTTCGTGCCGCGCGCCGCGCCCGACCCCTGCGAGCGAAAGATGCTCGAACAGGTCGCCGCCGCCGCCTTCGGCCAACGTCGCAAGATGCTGCGGCAAAGCCTCAAGGCGCTGGGCGTCGATCCCGAACGCCTCGCCGCCGCGGCCGGCGTCGAAGCCACCCGGCGCGCGGAGACCGTTCCGGTGTCCGGCTTTGTTGCCATGGCGCGCGAACTGGCGGATATACGAAGGACAAAAAACAGCCCGTAGGGAGAGCTATCAATGCCGCTGATGCGCCGCCAGTCGCTGGTCAAGTTCGATGCGCCGTTGTGCGAAACCATCGTCGATACGCCGAAGCCCGTCGGCAATGAAGTTCTGGTCCGCATCGAGCGTTGCGGCTTGTGCCATTCCGACCTGCATATCCAGGACGGCTATGCCGACCTCGGCGGCGGCAAGAAGCTCGACACCACGCGCGGCATGACGCTCCCCTTTACGCTCGGCCACGAGATCGCCGGCGTCGTCGATGAAGTCGGCCCCGACGGCGACAAGGCCATGATCGGCCGCAAGGTGGCGGTCTTCCCGTGGATCGGCTGCGGCAAGTGCCGCGACTGCCTCGCCGGCGACGAGAACCTCTGCGCCCGCAACCGCTATCTCGGCGTCGCCCTCGATGGCGGCTTCGCCAGCCACGTGCTGGTGCCGGATTCCAAATACCTGCTCGACTACGATCCGCTGCCGGTCAACATGGCGGCGACGCTGATGTGCTCCGGCGTCACCGCTTATGGCGCGCTGAAGCGCCTCGTCGATCGGCCGCGCCAGCGCAACCTGCTGCTGATCGGCCTCGGCGGCGTCGGCATGATGGGCCTGGCCTTCGCGCAGGCGATGTTCAAGCAGCCGATCTCGGTCGCCGATCTCAATCCGGCGGCGCGCGAGGCGGCGCTGAAGAACGGCGCGGCGTTTGCCTATGACCCGGCCGAGCCGGATGTCGCCAAGCGCATGGTCAAGGAGAACGACGGCGGCTTCGACGGCGTGATCGATTTCGCCGGCAACGACAGATCGATGGGCTTTGCGGTCTCGACGGTGGCGCGCGGCGGCAAGATCGTGGTGTCCGGCCTGATGGGCGGCAACTTCTCGCTGCCGATGGTGCAGTGGATCTACAAGCGCATGACCATCGAAGGCTTCATGGTCGGCACGCTGGCCGAAGCGCGCGAGTTGATGGACCTCGCTTGCGCCGGCAAGATCAAGCCGACGCCGATGAAGGAAGAGCCGATGGCCGATGCGCAGAAGTGGATCGAGGAATTGCGCGCCGGACATGTGGTCGGCCGCGTGGTGCTGACGAATTGATCCTCTGTAGCCCGGATGACAATCCGGGGTCGGCCCATCCATTGAGGGGCTGTTTCCCCGGATTTCATCATCCCGCCGCTGACGCGGCGAACGGATTTCATCCGGGCTACATCAGAGTTGCTGCCTCAGCTTCTGCACGAAATCCGTGACGCCGACCTGGCGGTCCAGCTTCAGCTGCTCGGCGCGCAGGATCGACTTCACCGATTCAAACGCGATGCCGATATTGTCGTTGATGACGATGTAGTCGTAGGCGTCGAAATGGCTCATTTCGTCGCCGGCCTTCTTCATGCGACCGCGGATCACCTCGTCGGAATCCTGCGCGCGGGTGTGCAGCCGCTGCTCCAGCGCCTGCACCGAGGGCGGCAGGATGAACACGCTGACGACGTCCGTCGGCGCGCGACCGCGCAATTGCTGCGTGCCCTGCCAGTCGATATCGAACAGCACGTTGCGGCCGGCGGCCAGCGCCGCCTCGACCGGCGCCCGCGGCGTGCCGTAGCAATTGTCGAACACCCGCGCCCATTCCAGCAGTTCGTCCTGCGCGACCATCTCGTCGAACCGCTTCTGGTCGACGAAGTAATAGTCGCGGCCTTCCTCCTCGCCGGGACGCATCGGCCGCGTCGTCACCGACACCGACATCTTCAGTTCGGGAATTTCCGCAATCAGCATCCGCGTCAGCGTGGTCTTGCCGGCGCCGGACGGCGACGACAGCACGAACATCAGGCCGCGGCGTTCGACGCCTTCGAAGACGGGGTTGTTGGAATTGGTCATTCGAGGTTCTGAACCTGTTCGCGGAATTGCTCGACGACGTTCTTCATCTCGAGGCCGGTGTTGGTGAGTTCGATGTCGTTGGACTTCGAGCAGCAGGTGTTGACCTCGCGGTTGAACTCCTGCGCCAGGAAGTCGAGCCTGCGCCCGACCGCTCCGCCCTTGCCGATCATCTCGCGCGCCTGCGAGATGTGCGAGGCAATGCGGTCGAGCTCCTCGCGGATGTCGGCCTTTGCCGCCATCATCAACGCTTCCTGGTTGAGCCGGTCGGAGTCGAAACGGTCCGAGGTTTCCAACAGGGCCGCGATCTGCTCGGCCAGGCGCGCGCGGATCGCCTCCGGCTTGCGGCCAGGTGCGGCTTCCGCCTTGTTCGCCAGCGTCTCGATCTCGTGCATGCGCTGCGTCAGGATCTCGCCGAGCGTGGCCCCCTCGCGCTGGCGCATCGCCACCAGCGCGGCCAGCGCCTCCTCGAAGGAAGCGGCCACCGCGATCTTGGCGGCCTTTTCCTCCTCCTCGTCGGCTTCCGGCTCGACCACTTCGATCACGCCCTTGATCGCCATCAGCCCGTCGACCGAGGGCGCCACGGCGTCTATCTTGCCGGCTAGGTCGGCGGCGATCCGCAGGATCGAATTGAGCACGTCCTCGTTTACCCGCACGGTGGACAGCGCGTTGCCGCGCTTCACGGTGAGGTTGGCGTAGACGGTGCCGCGCGAAAGCAGTTCCGTGGCGCGCTTGCGGGCGATGGTCTCGATCTCGTCCCAGCCCGGCGGCAGCCGCATCCGCAGGTCAAAGCCCTTGGCATTGACGGATTTCAATTCCCACTCGAAGGCATAAGGCCCCGAAGTGCCGTGGCTTCGCGCAAAGCCGGTCATGCTCGACAGCGCCATTGCGTCATGTCTCCGAAAATTCAGGCGGGATTCGCTAAACACGACCCCGCACAGGTTAGAGCCTTTTCAGCCCGAAACGAAGTCGGCCCGATCAAGCGCGTCGCCGGGCGGCAACGTTATTGTTGGACCACCGGCGGTGTCGTGGTGGTCTGCGCCGCGCCCTGACGGGCCGCCGGCGCGCCATTGCGGACGCGCTGCTTGGCCGGCGCGACAGGCCGGGTCGGCGTCGTCCCGGTCGCGCCGCTGGCGTCGGCAGGCGCGGCGGCGGCGGCCGGTGCGGCTGCGTCTTCCGGCGGCTCGACGGCGTCGTTCTGCAGCGCCTTCTCCATCGCGCGCAGCTTCACCACGTTCTTCTGGTGGGCGTCGTAGGTTTCCGTGAACGTATGGCCGCCGGTGCCGTCGGCGACGAAGAACAGGTCGCGGGTGCGCGCCGGGTTGGCGGTGGCTTCCAGCGAGGCGCGGCCGGGATTGGCGATCGGGCCCGGCGGCAGGCCGTCGACGACATAGGTGTTGTAGGGCGACGGCTGGGTGATTTCGCTGCGCTTGATCGGGCGGCCCAGCGTGCCCTTGCCGCCGACGATGCCGTAGATGATCGTGGGGTCGGACTGCAGCTTCATCTTCTGGCGCAGGCGATTGACGAACACCGAAGCGACGCGGCTGCGCTCGTCCGCCTTGCCGGTTTCCTTCTCGACGATGGAGGCCAGCGTCACCAGTTGCTCCGGCGTCTTGACCGGAATGTCGGCGTTGCGGCGCTCCCAGATCTCGCCGAGCACGCGCTTTTGCGCCTGCTGCATGCGCTGGATCACCTGGTCGCGCGGCGTGCCGCGCGGGAATTTATAGGTCTCCGGCAACAGCGTGCCCTCGCGCGGCATTTCGCGCACCGAACCGGTGAAGATCTCGTTTTCTGTCAAACGGGCGACGATCTGCTCGGAGGTCAGGCCTTCGGGAATGGTCACCGAATGCTGCACCACCTTGCCCTCGACGATGGTGCCGATGACGTCGCGCAGATTGGCGTTCTTCTGGAACAAATATTCGCCAGGCTTCAATTCGGAGCTGGCCTTGAGCGCAAACACAGAGCCGATGAACACCCAGCGGCTGGCATTGATCACGCCTTCGCTTTGCAGCTTCTCGGCGATGTCGCCCTTGCCGGCGCGGGCCGGGATGTTGACGACCTTGTCTTCCTTGAGGGGGCCGGGTGCTTCCAGCGCCTGGCGGCCGTAGACATACACGCCCCCCGCCCCGATCATCGCGACGATGATGATGGTGATGATGGCGTTGCCGGCCACCACGAACGGGTTGCGCGCGCTGTCGGAGCGCTTCGGCGGCGGCGGTACCTGCTCCGGCTCCAGCGCGGCGCGCGGGCTCCTCGGCGAAATGGGCGGCCTCTCACTCATCGATACAACCTGATCCTGTCGGTTCAGTGCGGACGGGGACGAACCGAACCCGTCAGTAGCACGCGCCGGAAGTAGGAATTAGAGCGGAATGCGGCGAAACGGTGGAGCCTGCTAACTGACCCGCTGCAGGATCAACGAGGCGTTTGTCCCGCCGAACCCGAACGAGTTCGACAGCGCAACATTGATCTCCCGCTTGCGTGCCTTCAGCGGCACCAGGTCGATCGCCGTCTCCACCGACGGATTGTCGAGATTGATGGTCGGCGGTGCGACGTTATCCCGAATCGCCAGCAGGCAGAAGATGGCCTCGACCGCACCGGCTGCGCCAAGCAGATGGCCGATCGACGATTTGGTCGACGACATCGAGACCTTGGAGGCGGCATTGCCGAGCAGGCGCAGCGCAGCCCCCAGTTCGATCTCGTCGCCGACCGGGGTCGAGGTGCCGTGGGCGTTGATGTAATCGATGTCGGCGGCGGTGATTCCGGCGCGCTTCATGGCAGCGCCCATGCTGCGGAACGCACCATCGCCATCGGGCGTCGGAGAGGTAATGTGATAGGCGTCGCCGGACATGCCGTAGCCGATGATTTCGCCGTGGATCCGCGCGCCGCGCGCTTTGGCGTGCTCGTACTCTTCCAGCACAACCACGCCGGCGCCCTCGCCCATGACGAAACCGTCGCGATCCTTGTCGTAGGGACGTGACGCCCGGGTCGGATCGTCGTTGAAGCCGCTGGACAGCGTCCGCGCCGCGCAGAAACCCGCCATCGCAAGACGGCTGATCGGCGATTCGGTGCCGCCGGCGACCATCACGTCGGCATCGCCGAGCGCGATCAGGCGGCTGGCGTCGCCGATCGCATGCGCGCCGGTCGAACATGCCGTCACGACAGAATGATTGGGGCCCTTGAGGCCGTGCGCGATCGAGACATAGCCCGACGCCAGATTGATCAGGCGGCCGGGAATGAAGAACGGCGACACTTTGCGCGGGCCGCGCTCCTTGAGGAGCAACGCGGTGTCGGCGATTCCCGACAGGCCGCCGATGCCGGAGCCGATCATGGTGCCGGTGGCGCACTTTTGTTCTTCGGTCTCGGGATGCCAGTTGGCGTCGTCCAGGGCCTGCTTGGCGGCGCACATCGCATAGATGATGAAATCGTCGACCTTGCGCTGGTCTTTCGGCTCCATCCATTGGTCGGGATTGAAGGTGCCATTGGTGCCGTCGCCGCGCGGAATCACGCAGGCGATCTGGCTGGTCAGATCGGAAACGTCGAACGTGTCGATACGCTTGGCACCGCTTTCGCCATTCAGAATCCGCTTCCAGGTCGGCTCGACGCCGCAGCCCAGGGGCGACACCATGCCTAGGCCCGTGACGACCACCCGCCTCATCGACAATCCTCCCACCAAAGCCTGTTCGTCACAGCAAGAAGCCGGTGGACCGCGGTCGCGATCCGTCCGGCTTCAAATGTGTCGCACCAAGGCGTCAGCTTTTTGCGTTCTTCTCAAGAAATTTGGTGGCGTCGCCGACGGTCAGGATCGTTTCGGCGGCGTCGTCCGGGATTTCACAACCGAACTCTTCTTCGAAAGCCATCACGAGCTCGACAGTATCGAGACTGTCAGCGCCGAGATCATCGATGAAGCTCGCGGCATCAACAACCTTCTCGGGTTCAACACCAAGGTGTTCGACCACGATCTTCTTAACTCGCTCGCCAATCTCGCTCATCGTTAAACCTCGTGCTTGTTTTCAATAGGCTCGTCCGTAGACGATACGAGCCATCGTGGAGCGTAAACTCGTTAGAACCTGCGCAGCTGCGCTGATCTGGAATGGGCTTCGTCGTCCCGGACGAAGCCTCGCGAAACGGCAGGCTCGACCCCGCCAATATACAGGGTTTCAAAATCCTGCAATGGCCTTCTTTATCCTACCGTTGGTGCTTCGGTTACCATACTTCCCGAGCCTTGACCACACGGGCGAAAGCGGCGTCGTACCTTGTCCCGTCTTCCGTCAAATTATATCCAACGGGTTCCAAGTCGCTCAAATCATGGCCATTCCGCCGTTGACGTGAATCGTCTGCCCGGTGACATAGGCAGCCTCGTTGGAGGCCAGGTACACCGCAGCCGCCGCAATGTCTTCCGGCGTGCCGAGACGCCCTGCAGGCACCCTGGTCAGAATCGTTTCGCGCTGCTTCTCGTTCAGCGCATCCGTCATCGGCGTGGCGATGAAGCCCGGCGCGATGCAGTTGGCGGTGACGTTGCGCTTGGCATATTCCGCGCCGAGCGTCTTGATCATGCCGATCAGGCCGGCCTTGGCCGCGGTGTAGTTGCCCTGCCCGGGATTGCCGGTGACGCCGACCACCGAGGTGATGGCGATGATGCGGCCGAACCGCTTGCGCATCATCAGCTTGGTGGCGGCGCGTGCCAGCCGGAAGGTCGCGGTCAGGTTGACGTTGATGACGTCGTCCCAGTCCTCGTCCTTGAGCTGCACGAACAGATTGTCGCGGGTTATTCCGGCATTGCTGACCAGGATGTCGAGCTGGCCCATCGCGGCTTCCGCCTGGGGCACCAGCGCCTCGACCTCGGCCGCATCCGACAGGTTACAGGGAAGCACATGAGTGCGGTCGCCGAGCTTGGCGGCCAGCGCCTCCAGCACCTCGCGGCGGGTGCCGGACAGCGCCACGGTGGCCCCCTGCGCGTGCAGGGCGGCGGCGATTGCGCCGCCGATGCCGCCGGTCGCGCCGGTCACCAGCGCCGTCCTGCCTGTCAGATCAAACATCATCGTCTCCTTGCAGCCTTTTCAGGCCCGGTCGCACCGGGGTGCGCCGCGCCAAGATCAATGCGCGGTTTGCAGCAAGCGGGCGCACCGCGTCAATGACCTCCGGCGATCGCCGCCCCCGCCCATTGCGGGCCATATGCCGACCATCCGCGGCGTTCAGACCCGGGAGGCGGCGACCGCCTCGGTGGCCGCGGCGATATCGGCGGGTCCGCCGACCGCGGTGCCGACCGCGCCCTCGGCAATGCGTTTGACGAGGCCGGTCAATACCTTGCCGGAGCCGATCTCGAGGAAACGGGTGACGCCGTGCGACGCCATATAGAGCACGCATTCGCGCCAGCGGACGGTGCCGGTGACCTGTTCGACCAGCCGCTGACGGATCTCGGCGGGATCGCTGATAGCCGACGCCAGCACATTGGAGACCAGCGGAACCACCGGCGCCTGAATCGTCACATTGGCCAGCGCCGCGGCCATCGCGTCGGCGGCGGGCTGCATCAGACGGCAGTGAAACGGCGCCGACACCGGCAGCAGCATCGCGCGCTTGGCGCCGTGGGCCTTGGCAATCTCCAGCGCGCGCTCGACCGCGGCCTTGTCGCCGGACACCACCACCTGGCCGCCGCCATTGTCATTGGCGGCGTGGCAGACGTCGCCCTGCGCGGCTTCCTCCGCGACGGCCAACGCCGCCTCATAGTCGAGGCCCAGCAGCGCCGCCATCGCGCCGACGCCGACCGGCACCGCCTTCTGCATGGCGAGCCCGCGGGTGCGCAGCAGCCGTGCCGCATCCGAAATCGACAGGCTGCCGGCGGCGGCCAGCGCCGAATATTCGCCGAGCGAATGGCCGGCCACGAACGCCGCATCGCGGGCCAGCGAAATGCCGGCTTCAGCCTCGAGCACCCGCATCGTCGCCAGCGACACCGCCATCAAGGCCGGCTGAGCGTTTTCGGTGAGCTGCAGGGTCTCGGCCGGGCCGTCCCAGATAATGGACGTCAGCTTCTCGCCGAGCGCCGAATCGACCTCCTCAAAAACCGCACGCGCCGCAGGAAAGGCATCGGCCAGTGTCTTGCCCATGCCGACGACCTGGGAGCCCTGCCCTGGAAAGGTGAATGCTGCGGTCATGAAATCCCCCCGAACGACGTAAAGTTGCGCCGTAAGACACCGGGCGAGGCCGCGCTGTCAAGCCGCCGGCAGGCCAGCCCGCTTCAGCCTGCCGCTGTCATCCCGTCGGAATTTGCCGGCCGTGAATGCATCGCCGCCGGGGCATCAACCAAAGAAACAAGGCCATGCAGTTTTTTGCAGCGCCGGACGTTAGCCGTTAATGTATGTCGCATAACGGGCAGAACGCACGATGCCGACGTAGCGAAAGAAGCTAATGAACATCGTCAAGGTTCCACCGCCGCTTGCCGATGAAGGCTTGGGACTCTTGCACCGCAATCTTAACTGGCTGTTGAGCGGGACCGATGCGCGATCGGCCGAAGTGCATGCGCAGTTGCTGCAACACGTGCAGCTCAGCCAGTCCACGCTGGTCATATTGACCCTGCTTTGGCCGACGTTGTGGATCTGTGTCCGCAGGCCTACCCGGCCGATCTTCCGGATACGACCATCCGGGTGACCTCCTGAGCCGGCTTTCCCTTGCCATTTCGTTGGAATCCCGTATAAGCCCCCGATCCGCAGACCCCGGCCGGGAGCTGAACGGACGGCCTCAGCAATTTAACGTTCGAATTGATGTGGCAGGGCCAGTTGGCCCGTCGTCCCGTGCTTCCGCCTTCTGAGCAATATCGAGTCCTTTCCAAGAGGGTTCGAAGGGCTTGCCGCCGGGCGACGCGCTAACAAGGAAAGGACGCCCATGGCTCTCTACGAGCATGTATTTCTCGCGCGCCAGGACGCGAGCGCCCAGCAGGTCGAGGACCTCACGGCACAGATGACCGCGATCATCGAAGGTACCGGCGGCAAGGTCGTGAAGATGGAAAACTGGGGCGTTCGCTCCCTGACCTATCGCATGAACAAGAACCGCAAGGCGCACTTCGTTCTGATGAACATCGATGCCCCGTCGGCGGCGATCACCGAGATCGAGCGCCAGGAGCGCATTTCGGAAGACGTCATCCGCTATCTGACCATCCGCGTCGAAGAGCACGAGGAAGGCCCGTCGGCGATGATGCGCAAGGCCGATCGCGATCGTGATCGCGACGACCGTGGCGGCGGTTTCCGTGGCGACCGCGAAGGCGGTGGTTTCCGTGGCGATCGTGAAGCCGGTGGCTTCCGTGGTGATCGCGGCCCGCGTCGTCCCCGTGACGACGAAGGCGCAACTGCATCGGTTGAGGAGTAAGAATCATGGCTGAAGCTGGTGCACGCCGTCCGTTTTTCCGCCGTCGCAAGACCTGCCCGTTCACGGGTCCGAACGCGCCGAAGATCGACTACAAGGATTCCAAGCTGTTGATGCGTTACGTTTCCGAGCGCGGCAAGATCGTGCCGAGCCGCATCACCGCCGTCTCCGCCAAGAAGCAGCGTGAACTCGCCCGCGCCATCAAGCGCTCGCGTTTCCTCGGTCTGCTGCCCTACGTCATCAAGTAAAATCAGCCCACGGCACCCGTGCCGCGGCTGGATTGATCAAAACGATTGCAGCCCGCGACATTCCTGTCGCGGGCTGTTTCTTTTTCAGGCCTGCCGCGTTGTTCAGTTCCGGCCGCCTGATCGACGCGACCTCTTCCGACGGAGATATCCGATTTTTCATCTCATTTTCGGCCTGCCCTGGCTTGTCGTGGTCACCCGCTTCCTGTGGCCGCTGCAGCTGCCGCTCGCGGCCAAGCTCGCCGCCGCCGTCCTGCTGCTGATCGCCGCGCAATATCATCTGTGGAGCCGGCTCTCCTCGGGCTCGGTGTTCGCGCCCGAATTCCCGCGCGCCGTGGTGATGCTGTTCAACTGGGCGTTTGGCGCCATCGTGCTTCTGGCGGCGATGCAAGTGTTGCTTGACGTCGCCACGCTGCTGGCGATGCTGGTGCACAGCGGCGTGCACGTGCCGGACGGCGTCCGCTATACGATGGCTGCCGTCGTCGCCGTGCTCGCCGCGATCGGCGTCCACCAGGCGACCCGGGTGCCTGACCTCAAGGACGTCGAGATCGCCATTCCAGATCTGCCCTCGCAGTTCGACGGCTACACGATGCTGCAACTGACCGACCTTCACATCAGCCGGCTGTTCCCAGCGAAATGGACGCGTGCGGTGGTCGACAAATCCAATGCGCTGGATGCCGATCTGATCGTCATTACCGGCGACCTGATCGACGGCAGCCTTGCCATCCGCCGCGACGACGTCGAACCGTTGCGCGACCTGCGGGCCAAGGACGGTGTCTACGCGATCCCCGGCAACCACGAATATTTCTTCAGCTATCGCCCATGGATGACGCACTTCGCTGGAATGGGCATGCGGATCCTTGAAAATGGCCATGCGCTTCTCGACCGCGACGGCAGTCGACTGGTTCTCGCCGGCGTCACCGACGCCTCGGCGCCGGCGACCGGAAACCCGGCGCCGGACCTGACTGCCGCGATCAGGGGCGCGCCAGCCGGCGTGCCCGTCATTCTGCTCGACCATCAACCCAGAAATGCCCGGCATGCCGCAGCCGCCGGTGTCGCGCTACAACTCTCCGGCCATACCCACGGCGGCATGGTCAGCGGCCTCGATCGCCTCGCCGCGCGCGCCAACGCCGGTTACATCTCCGGCCGCTACGACGTCGAGGGCATGACGCTGTACGTCAACAACGGCACCGCGCTATGGCCGGGGTTTGCCCTGCGGCTGGGACGCCCTTCGGAGCTGACCAGGATCACACTACGTCAAGTCTCGGGCCCCTTGATGAGTTCTCGCTTACTCGACCGTTGATTCCGGCCCTGCAATGGCCTAGAAGGCGTCCACGCGGTGGATGCATATGCCAACCGCATACTCAAATAGTTGGTCACGCTGCGGAATTTCCGTTGACGTCGATCTAACCGCTCAAAGGGGGCGGGACAGCGCATGCTTACCACCTTCCTGATCGCGCTTTCCGCGGGCGCTGCGTCCGCGCTGATGTTCGCCTCGCTGTTGTCGGGCTCGCTGATCGCTATCCCCCTGTTCTATTTTTCGCCGCTGCCGTTGGTGGTGGCGGGCCTCGGCTGGGGCCCGGTCGCCGCCTCGATCGGCGGCATCATGGCCGCCACCGGCCTTGGCCTCTTGTTCGGCATGTCGTTTCTCGCCGTGTTCGTCGTGACCGTCGCACTGCCGGCGTGGTGGCTTGGCCATCTCGCGCTGCTCGGCCGCCGCGTTGCCGCCGTCCCCGCCGCCAATGGCACGCCGGCCACCGCCCCGGTCATCGAATGGTATCCGGTCGGCCGCCTGCTGCTGTGGGTCGCGGGCTTTGCCGCGCTGACCACGATGGGCGCCCTTCTCACGCTCGGTTCCGACAGCGCCGCCATCCACGACGCGCTGCGCCCGATGCTGGTGCGCATCATGCAGGCCTCCGACGTGCCGTCCAGCGACCGCAACGTCGCGGCTACCCTGGCCATGGCGCCGGCCGCTGCCGCCCTTGTTGCGATCATGACGCTGACGCTCAATTTGTGGGTCGCCGGCCGCATCACCGCAACGTCCGGCCGGCTGCAGCGCTCCTGGCCCGACCTGACCACCACGGCAATGCCGCCGATGACCCTGGTGGCATTGTGCGTGGCGATCGCCCTGACCTTCCAGGATGGCCTGATCGGCATCTTCGCGATGATCGTCAGCGCCACGCTGATCATGGCCTTCGCCCTCACCGGCTTCGCCACGCTGCATATGCTGACCCGTAACCTGAAGAACCGCGCGCTGTGGCTCGGCTCGGCCTATGCGCTGGTGACCTTTCTGGTGTGGCCGATCGCCGCTTTGGTCGTGCTGGGCCTGGCCGATGCCTTCTTCGGATTTCGCGACCGCTTGGCGCAGCGGCCGCCGCCGCCCCCGGCGGCCTGATCCCCCTTCACCCAACCCGAACCTCAACCAACCAAAGGAGATTAAGATGGAAGTCATTTTGCTGGAGCGCGTCGCCAAACTTGGCCAGATGGGCGAAGTCGTCCGCGTCAAGGACGGCTATGCCCGCAACTTCCTGCTCAAGCGCAACAAGGCGCTGCGCGCCACCGCGATGAACCGCTCGAAGTTCGAAGGCATGAAGGCCGACCTCGAGGCGCGTAACCTCGTCGCCAAGGAAGAAGCCACCGTGGTTGCCGGCAAGATCGACGGTCGCAACGTCGTCGTGCTGCGTCAGGCTTCGGAAACCGGCCAGCTGTTCGGCTCGGTCACCGTGCGCGACATCATCGCGACCTTCGAGAGCGACGGCGTCACCTTCGCACGCAGCCAGGTGCTGCTCGACGCCCCGATCAAGACCATCGGCAAGCACAAGATCTCGATCGCCGTGCATCCGGAAGTCGAAGTCAGCGTCAGCGTCACGGTTGCCCGTTCGGAAGCCGAAGCCGAGCGCATCAACCGCGGCGAAGACATTTCGAGCCGTCAGGAAGACCAGGACGCTGCTGCCGAGGCACTGGCCGCCGCCGGCGAGTTCTTCGATCCCGACGCCCGCCCGAGCGACGAAGACGAAGGCGACGACAAGTAAGCGTCGCCCTTTCGCCGTCTCGACAAACAAAGAAGCCCGGCCTGATCACAGGCCGGGCTTTTTGCTGTTGGGGTCCGGGCGTCCGTTCCACGGACGCCCGGACCTGTTGCGACGTGTTATCGCGCGGCCGGCGGCACCGCATCGCCCGGCGGCGTCAGGGGTACCGGCGACAATGCGGGCTCGGTCGGGCGCGGTGCGGGCGCAGGCGCGACCGGTGCGGAAGAAGAGGGCTCGACGGCGGGCCGCGATTCCTGCTCTGGCTTCGGTTCGGGCTTGAGCTCCGGCGCCGGCTTCGGCGCCGGCGTAACCGCCGGAACCGGATCGGCCCGAAGCGGCATTGCCGGTGCGGGCTCTGGCCGGGGCTCGGGCTTCACCGGCTCGGGTCTGGTCTCCTCGACCGGACGAGCGACCGGCTTGGCGTCTTGCTTCGGCGGAGCCATTTCGGGCTTCGCATCGGCCTTCGGCGGCTCTTCCTGGCCGCGACGGTTCTTCTTGGCGGCCTTCGGCTTGCCGGGGCGAACCGGCTCGCTTTCGATCGGGACCGGGGGCTCTCCCAGCACGGCAGGCCTTGCGGCGGCCGGCGGTGCCGCTTCGGTCGGCCGGACGGCGTCGGACTTCTGGCGTTCCAGGCGCCGCGCCGCGCGTTCGGCGGCGCGCTTCTGCCGCGCCGTCATCGGCGGCTCGGCGTCCGGCCGGGCGGCTTCTTGCGGCGGCTCGGCGGGCTTGCGGCCGAAATTGAAGAACGAGGGCGATTCCGCTGCCGGCGCAGGTGCTGCGGCAGCCGGCGCGTTTTCCGGCCTTGAGTCAGGTCTTGCGTCAGGCCTTGCCTCTGGCCGAGCCTCGACCGGCCGGCGCGGGGCCACCAGATCCTGGCCCTGCCGGGTCAACCCGCCGCCGCGCGGATCGTTGGCGCCGTTGGAAATCACATAGGCCGACAGCTGCGAGGCCATGTCGGTGCTGGTCGTATAGTGCTGGCGCAGGAAGCCCGGCAGCGAACCCGGAGCGACCGACTTCAGCAGGCCGCGCGGACTCTTGTGGCAAACCGCGCAGGAGCCCGAGAAGATCTGTGAGGGCGATTTGCCGGCTTCGAGATTTTGGGCTTGGGCCGGCACTGCCGCGACGCTCAACACAAGCATCGCCGTGGCCACGCCGAGCACTCGGCTCAACATTCTAATTCTCCGAATATGGAAGCGCCGCGAATGCGGCGGAACCGTTGTATCCGAAACTCCCGCGAATGGAAGCCGGCCGAAAACTCAAACGCGTGATATGCGAGTTCTGTCTGCCGGGCATCGGGCTGCTGCTAAGAATTGCGCATCGCTGGATCAATATCGCGGGATCTGGTGAAGCGCACCGCGGCCGGAACGACGTTATTCGCGAGAAATAGCGTGCGGCGAGATCCGGAATCGGGGCTTTAATTGTGCGAAACCGACCTGGCAGGTTGCCTAACCGCGATGGAACACGGCGGGCGAACGGGAACATCCGAACTGAGAAAAACGGTTGGATGCAGATCGCGTCGTCGTCGGGCGTGCCAGCCGCGCGCGCATGGCGCGCATGGCTGAATCATCACACGGCACGTCGCTGAGCCGTTCGACGCTATCGAGCGTTTCTACGAGGCCGAAGAGCCAGTCGCGGCTGCCGTCGAACGTCGCGCGCTTTGTCTCTTGCAGAAGGGCCATCGTGCGTTCCTTGCCTGTTGCGTAACCAACCTCGCGCAACGGTCACGGTTCCTGCTGGTGTTACGAATTGTCACCGACGATGTCAGGCTGTTCCCGATGAGTGTCCGGAACGTGGCGACGGGTTCAATCGCCAAATGAAATTCTCGCCATGTGGCGGGGCACGGGCCATGAACACGCCGATCCCCGTCAAGGTTGTCTGCCGGCAACTTACGATTAATCCACACTTAATGAGCGTGGTGCATAACGCGCCAACTTCCGCTTTCCCTTCGACGTCCGATGGCGCTTTATCGCGCCGCGCCTCCATGAATGGCCGCGTAACTGACGAATTTTGAAGTAAAATCAGACATGGCCACATTCGATTCGAACAACATCGTCAAACTGACGCAGGAACCGGGCGCGCCCGCGTTCCGCACCGCACCGCATAATATCGAGGCGGAGCAGAGCGTTCTTGGCGCCATGCTGGTGAACAACGACGCCTTCTACCGGGTGTCGGACTTCCTGAAGCCCGACCATTTCTTCGAGCCGATCCACCAGACGATCTATGACACCGCCAGCAGCATCATCCGCGCCGGCAAGGTCGCCACCCCCGTGACGCTGAAGACGTTCCTGCCGGCCGACACCGACCTCGGCGGCATGACCGTCGGCCAGTACCTCGCCCGGCTGGCGGCCGAAGCCACCACCATCATTAATACCCACGACTACGGCCGCACGATCTATGAACTGGCGATCCGCCGGCAGTTGATCAATGTCGGCGAGGACATGGTCAACGTCGCCTATGACGCGCCGGTGGACTTTGCGCCGCGCGCGCAGATCGAGGACGCCGAGCGCCGGCTGTACGAGCTGGCCGAAGCCGGCCGCTACGACGGCGGCTTCCAGAAGTTCTCGCAGGCGATGAAGACCGCGCTGGACATGGCGGCCAACGCCTACCACCGCGAGGGCAAGCTGTCCGGCATCTCGACCGGCATGAAGGATCTCGACGCCCGCCTCGGCGGGTTGCAGGCGTCCGATCTCGTGGTGCTGGCCGGCCGCCCCGGCATGGGCAAGACCGCGCTGGCCACCAACATCGCCTACAATATCGCCCGTGCCTACCAGCATGAATTGCAGCCCGACGGCACCAAGAAGACCGTCAATGGCGGCATCGTCGGCTTCTTCTCCTGCGAAATGTCGGCCGAACAGCTAGCGACGCGTATTCTCGCCGAGCAGACCAACATCTCGTCCTCCAGCATCCGCCGCGGCGGCATCACGGAGCGCGACTTCGAGAAGATCCGCGACCACACCATCGAATTGCAGAACCTGCCGCTCTACGTCGACGAAACCGGCGGCCTGTCGATCTCGCAGCTCACCGCGCGCGCCCGCCGCCTGAAGCGGCAGAAGGGCCTCGACGTTATCGTGGTGGACTACATCCAGCTCTTGCAGGGCTCGGGCAAGCGCTCCGACAACCGCGTGCAGGAAGTCACCGAGATCACGACGAGCCTGAAGGCCCTGGCGAAAGAGCTGAACTGCCCGGTGATCGCGCTGTCGCAGCTGTCGCGCCAGGTCGAAAGCCGCGACGACAAGCGCCCGCAGCTCTCGGACCTCAGAGAATCCGGATCGATCGAGCAGGACGCCGACGCGGTGATCTTCGTCTACCGCGAGGAATACTACCTGCAGAACAAGGAGCCGCGCCCCGGCACCCCCGAGCACGAGAAGTGGCAGCTCGACATGTCGCTGGTACACGGCCGCGCCGAAGTCATCATTGCGAAACAGCGCCACGGCCCGACCGGCACCGTCGAACTGCAGTTCGAGGGCCAGTTTACCCGCTTCAGCGATCTGGTCGGTGAAAGCCACCTGCCCGCGCATCATGAGTAAGTTCTACGCCTAGCGAGCGGCTATCCGCCCAGAGGCCTTTCCGGGGCCGGAGATTGCGGTTATATTTGTGCCGGGTAGCTAAACGAGCGGATCGATGGTCGAACCTCCCGCAACTCCTGGTGATGTGGCAACGGCGACTGCACGGTCTCGAACAGCTGATATTCTGCCTGGCGAGTTCGGAAAATTGCAGAGCGACGCCGAATACATCAAACGCGACGTGGCCGAGTTGCGCGCTGACTCGCGCGATGTCCGCGATCGCTTGGCTCGCCTCGAAGAGCGCGTCGCGCATCTGCCGGGCAAAGGTTTCATCATCGTCGTTGTTACGACCGCTCTGGTCATCACCGGCGGCCTGATCACGATCGCCCCGAAGCTGCAGGCGCTGCTTCAATCACCCATCGCGCGCGGTTGAACCCTTTTCCCCGCGCGCCTATTGTGCGCTGCGATTGCCGGGCGTTGCTGCCATCGCGTGATCGATGCTGCGTCAGGAATGTCCATGAAGATCGTGTCGGATCCCAACCCCATCGCCGGTAACGCGGCGCTGCTCGACGCCACCGCGACCGGCGTGCTGACCATCGATCTCGATGCCATCGCGGCAAACTGGAAGAAGCTCGAGAAGCTCGGCGTGCCGGCCGAATGCGGCGCGGCGGTGAAGGCCGACGCCTATGGCTGCGGAATCGATCCCGTGGTGCGTGCGCTGACCACGGCCGGCTGCAAGACCTTCTTCGTCGCCACGCTCGAAGAGGCCCGCGCCGCCCGCGCCGCGTCAAAGGAAGCCACGATCTATCTGCTCAGTGGCTTCCTGCAAAACTCCGGCGACGCGCTGGCCGCCATCAACTGCCGCCCGGTGATCGGCGACCTGCCCGAACTCGCCGAATGGGACATTTACTGCCGGCAATCCGGCTGGCGCGGCGGCGCGGCACTGCATATCGACACCGGGATGAACCGGCTCGGCCTAAGCCTTTCCGACGCTGAAAACATCGTGCCGCGGATCGCGGCGGGCAATCACGGCATCACGCTGGTCATGACGCATCTCGCCTGCGCCGAAAACATCAAGCACCCGCTCAACGCCCGGCAGCTCGCGAATTTCCGCGCGGTCGCCGGGCGCTATGATGGCGTGCCGGCCTCTCTGGCGAATTCTTCCGGCATCTTCCTCGGCGGTTCCTATCATTTCGACCTGATGCGTCCGGGGGCCGCACTGTACGGCGTCAATCCGACACCGGAGGCCGACAATCCGATGGCGCCTGTGGTCGATCTCAAGGCCCGCATCCTGCAGATCCGCCAGGTCGAGCGCGGCGAGACCGTCGGCTACAGCGCGACCTGGACGGCGCGTCGCGCGTCGCGCATCGCGGTGGTCGCGGCCGGCTATGCTGATGGTTATCTGCGCGCCGGCGGCTCCAGCGATGGCACCCGCGGCGCCGATGTGATCGTCGCCGGGCAGCGCTGCCCGGTCGCCGGCCGCGTCTCGATGGACCTGCTCGCGGTGGATATCACCGACCTGCCCGCGGGCACCGCCCGCCGCGGGCAATGGGTGACGCTGATCGGCGACGGCATCACGGTCGATGAGCTGGCACGTCCGTTCGGAACCATCGCCTATGAGGTGCTGACCAGCCTGGGACGCCGTTACCATCGGGTCTACAAGGGCGGCGCGGCGACCTTGTAGAGAATGGCCGAACTGGTTTTCGTGACCAGGGACAGACCGTCTAAAGGCATGACGTCCGCAGGCAGGTCGGTCAGCAGGACGTAGTCGAACTTCGAGCGCCAGTTCGGGAGATAATGCGCGTCTTCCAGTTCCTTCGCCGTGTAGCTGTCCCGCCGCAGGGTTGCCCACAGCACCGGTTCCTCCAGCGGCTGCGCGATCGCCGCGTAAGCCGGCTTCACGATCAACGGCTGCTGGCTGTTGTCGGCAAACAACAAAGGCCAGGCAGCGCGCCGTTCGATCAACAGCAGGGCGGGCAAATGACCGTCCAGCCGGAAGATCGATGCCAGCGCCCGCGACGGCCGGCCGACAGCGGTCTCAACGCTAGGTCGCGCCCGGGCTGTGAGAACGCGGGCGCCGGACGGAACCGATGCAATGGCGCTGCGGAGTTCGGCGACGTCGTGCCGGTGATCGATCCAGACCCATGAAATATAGGCGCTGCGCGCGCCGATCAGGGTCGCAAGAACCACGGCGGCGACCACGGCGCGCTGCGACGTCATGCGCGGCGCGGCGCCCGCAAAGCCGACAAAGGCCAGCATCACGCAGAGCCGGGAATCGACGAAGCTGCCGCGGCCCACGGTGATCGGTGCTGCCGCGTAGATCAGCAGAAGCGCGATCATCACCAGCCCGATGCCCGGCGCGATCTCGAAATATTGCCGGTTCAACACCAGCAGGATCAGGACCGCAACAGCGGTGATGGCTGTGACAGCCATACTGTAGGTGGCGAACGGCATGAGCAATGCGCCGATCTTGTCGATGCCGCCCCAGTCGCCAAGCAGCAGCCCCTGCGAAACCGGACTGGGGAGGTACAGGCCGACCAGAGGAACGAGCACGGCGGCGGCCAGCCCCACCGTCTGCAGTACCTGTGACGTATCGAGCCTGCCCGATCGCCGCAGGTCGAACAGCCGCGTCAGTTCAAGCCCGGCCAGCATCAGCGCGAACAATACAACGCCGAAGATGTGGCTGAAGAAGATGATCGCGACCGAGACGGCGCCCACGAGCGCGGTCACCGCCACGCTGCCGCGCCGGCGCAGCGCCAGCCAGCCGGCGGCGGCGACCAGCGCCAGCCCGAGCGACAGCAGAAAATTCATGAAGCCGAGATGGAAAATCCCGTTATAGGCGATCACCCCGGACGCCAGCGGCCAGTACAGGAAGCGGCCGAAGGCCACGCGGCTGAAGACGATGACGCCGATCACCGGCGCGTACAGGCTGAGGGCCAGCAACATGCGTCCGCCGACATGGACCGGCACCACCTTGAGCAGCTCCGCACCGAGCACGTCGAACGCCAAATTGGGCAGAACACGCCAGGCCGGCGCGTAGATTTGCGAGAGTACGGGATCGTCGGGATGGGCGAGCACGAAATAGCGCGCAAGGTGGTTCGGATAGTCCAGCACCGGCGGCACATCGACGAGGAAGAACGGCACCGCCAGCACGACCGCCAGCGTCACGGCCGCGAGCCACCACAGCGTATCCTGCCGATGCGCCGGTGTCCCCGGCCCGGCGATTTCGTGAAACTCGGCCGCATCAGCCATGCAGGGCGCTCCTATCGCGCCGATCCTACCGATGCGGTGTTATGATCCGGTGAATGCCGGCCCGGTGGCCACCATGCGCTGGCCTCCCCATGGCAGATCGGCCGCACATGGCGGCCGATTGTCGTCGTCCCGAATGTTATGCCGATCGTTCAGTAGCCGCACGATCCGCAGCGCGGCCGCACCGGCACGTAATAGGTCTGCGCCGGAGCGACCATCTGGACGCGCTGCTGCGTGGCGTATTCCGGCGGGATCTGCTCGTATTCGACGCGCGACGGCGCGACCATCACGGTCTTCGGAACCATCACGGTCTCATACTGCGCCGGGGTGCGGCGGGCGATGGTGCGGCCGGGCGACACCATCACCGTCTCCTCGACGGTGCGGTACTGCGGCGGCACCACCTGCTGCTGGTAGCAGGTCGGGCACGGCGGCGGCGCGTAGCAATTGTAGCAGCCGGCCGAAGCGGAATTCGGCAACGCCATCGCGGCGAGCCCGGCGAACAGTGTAGCAGCCATCAATTTCTTCATGATCAAATCCCGTGACGAGCGTTGAAAGGGCCTTATCGTGTGATGCGCGAGACTTAAGCGAACACCACCTGCCGTCAACGACGGGTTGTTATTTACCTTGACGAACATGCTTAAGGACGGATGCGCCAGCATCGTGCGGTTTGCATTGTTGCGGCATGCGCGCCGCGGACCGAGCCGCTACCGTCCTGGAATTCTGCCCGATGTGGCGACGTCCTCTCAAGGTGAGGTGAGAGACGAGGCCACCGCCGGACAACCGCACAGCCGAACGTCAGCTATTGCAGCCCGTCCCGGCACGTTCGGCAGAGATTGCCATTGACGTGCCGCTTCATATACAGAAGAACAAACCGGAAACTTCGACAACCGCCCTCCCCGACAGCGATTGCCCCAATGGCCAAGAACTCCCTCTCCTTCGTCTGCCAGAACTGCGGTGCCGCCTATAACAAGTGGCAGGGCAAGTGCGAGGCGTGCGGCGAGTGGAATTCGCTGGCTGAGGAAGACACCACCGGCGCCACCACGATTCCGGTGTCGGCGCGCTCCAAGCGCAAGGGCCGGCTGTTCAACCTGGAAAGCCTGACCGGCAAGAGCGCCGATGCCCCGCGCATCCCGTCGGGCATGGCCGAGCTCGACCGCGTCACCGGCGGCGGCTTCGTGCGCGGCTCGGTGCTGTTGATCGGTGGCGATCCCGGCATCGGCAAATCGACGCTGCTCACGCAAGCCACCTCGCTGATGGCCCGCGCCGGGCACCGCGTCGTCTACATCTCCGGCGAAGAAGCCGTCGCCCAGGTGCGGCTGCGCGCCGAGCGGCTCGGCCTGTCGGATGCCTCGGTGCAATTGGCCTCCGAGACCTCGGTCGAGGACATCGTCGCGACCCTGTCGGAAGGCGCGGTGCCGCGGCTGATCGTGATCGACTCGATCCAGACCATGTGGACCGACACGGTGGAGTCGGCGCCGGGCACCGTGACCCAGGTGCGCGCCTCGGCGCAGGCGCTGATCAGGTTTGCCAAGAAATCCGGCGCCACCATCATCCTGGTCGGCCACGTCACCAAGGACGGCCAGATCGCCGGGCCTCGCGTGGTCGAGCACATGGTCGATGCCGTGATGTCGTTCGAGGGCGAAGGCTCGCAGCAGTTCCGCATTCTGCGGGCGGTCAAGAATCGCTTCGGGCCGACCGACGAGATCGGCGTGTTCGAGATGACCGGGCTGGGGCTGCGCGAAGTCTCCAATCCGTCGGAATTGTTCCTGTCGGATCGCGATCTGGGCTCGCCGGGCACCGCGGTATTCGCCGGCATGGAGGGCACCCGCCCGGTGCTGGTGGAACTGCAGGCGCTGGTCGCCCCCACGACGCTGGGCACGCCGCGCCGCGCCGTGGTCGGCTGGGATTCCTCCCGGCTGTCGATGGTGCTGGCGGTGCTGGAGGCGCATTGCGGCGTCAAGCTGTCCGGCTACGACGTCTATTTCAACGTCGCCGGGGGCCTGCGCATCAACGAGCCCGCCGCCGATCTGGCCGCCGCCGCCGCACTCGTCTCCTCGCTGTGCAACGCGCCGCTGCCGCCGGATGCGGTGTATTTCGGCGAGATCTCGCTGTCCGGCGCGGTGCGCCCGGTGTCGCTGACCTCGGCGCGGCTGAAGGAAGCCGCCAAGCTCGGCTTTGCCCGCGCGGTGCTGCCGGAATCGACCCGCGGCGACGCCGGCGGCGATGCCGGCCTGTCGCTCAATGCCGTCGGCGGCCTCACCACGCTGGTCGCGGATATCGCGGCGCGCGGCGTCAAGCCGGCCCGCGACAATGCCAATGGAAACGGCGACAGCAAAAGCACAGCGGCGGAGAAAAACGCCGCCCCCGCCCGATTCAAGCGCCAGGACGGCTGATCCGGCGTGACGCCAGCCGTCTCCGCCGCTATAGCGGGAAGCAACAAGGCTGTGGCGGAGTTTGGCTTTGCTGTTTTCCGCCCCTGCCGGACGTGCCATATCACCGTCACGCGGACCGGCCGCCTTGCGCCGATTCGCCTGAACGCCACCGAGCGGACCTGACCAGCCGATGCCGATAACGATTCTCGATCTTGTGCTGCTCGCGGTGATGCTGATCTCCGGCTTGCTCGCGATGGTCCGCGGCTTCATGCGGGAGATCCTGTCGATCGCGGCGTGGGGCGCCGCCGCCGTGGTCACGCTGTTCGCATTCCAGAAGCTGCTGCCTTCCGCCAAGACCTATATCGACAATGACACCGTCGCCACCGTCGTGGTGATCGCCGGCGTGTTCATCGGCACGCTGGTCGTGGTCTCGATCATCACGGTGCGGATCTCGGACATGATCCTCGATTCGCGGATCGGAGCGCTGGATCGCACGCTCGGCTTCCTGTTCGGCCTCGCCCGCGGCCTCCTGATCGTCGTCGTCGCTTTCCTGTTCTTTGCATGGCTGGTGCCCGACAAGCAGCGTCCGGACTGGGTCACCGCCGCCAAATCGCGCGTGGTACTCGAATCCACCGGCAACTGGCTGATGTCGCTCTTGCCGGATGACCCCGAGAACACCATCTTGAAGAGATTCAAGAAGGACAAGCCCGGCGAGGATGCCACTGAAACCGGACCGGCTTTGCCGGGTGCGGGCGATGGCTATTCGAAGCCGGCACGCGACAGCCTTAAAAAGCTGATCGATGGTAAACCTGCCACAAAGTAATTGTTGGTAGGCTTGTTAAGTTTTCTCGCTGAGTTTCTTGCGACAAGAGAGGCGTTGACCAATGCAAAGCCCTTTTCACGACGCAGCGAAGCCGAGCCTGGAACCTGACAGCAACCACAACCTGCGCGACAACGATCTAGACGGCGACATGCTGCGCGAAAAGTGCGGTGTGTTCGGTATCTACAACCACCCCGACGCCGCCGCGATTACCGCCCTCGGCCTGCACGCCTTGCAGCACCGCGGTCAGGAAGCCGCCGGTATCGTCGCCTTCGACGGCGCGCGGTTTCATTCGGAACGCCGGCTCGGCCTGGTCGGCGATACCTTCTCCCGCCGCGAGGTCATCGACCGCCTGCCCGGCACCGCCGCGATCGGCCACACCCGCTATTCGACCACCGGCGAAACCATTTTGCGCAACGTGCAGCCGCTGTTCGCCGAACTCAATGCCGGCGGCTTTGCCGTCGCGCATAATGGCAATTTGACCAATGGCCTGACGCTGCGCCGCGAGCTCGTCAGGAACGGCTCGATGATGCAGTCGACCACCGACACCGAGGTGATCCTGCATCTGGTCGCGCATTCCAAGCGCAACCGTTTCATCGACCGCTACATCGAGGCGCTGCGCGCCATCGAGGGCGCCTATGCGCTGGTTTCATTGACCAACAAGAAGCTGGTCGGCGCCCGCGATCCACTCGGCATCCGGCCGCTGGTGCTGGGCGATCTCGACGGCTCGCCGATCCTGGCGTCGGAGACCTGCGCGCTCGATATCATCGGAGCGAAATACATCCGCGACATCGAGCCCGGCGAAGTCATCGTGTTCGACGAGCAAGGCGCGCAGAGCCACAAGCCGTTTGCGCCGCAGCCGCCGCGCCCCTGCATCTTCGAATACATTTACTTCGCCCGTCCCGACTCGGTCGTCGGCGGTCGCTCGGTCTACGACACCCGCAAGGCGATGGGCGCGCAGCTCGCCCGCGAGACCCATGTCGAGGCCGACGTCATCGTCCCGGTGCCCGATTCCGGCGTGCCGGCGGCGATCGGCTATTCCCGCGAATCCGGCATCCCGTTCGAGCTCGGCATCATCCGCAACCACTATGTCGGCCGCACCTTCATCCAGCCCACCCAGAGCGTTCGCGAACTGGGCGTGCGTATGAAGCATTCTGCCAATCGGGCTGCGATCGAAGGCAAGCGCATCGTCTTGATCGACGACAGCCTGGTGCGCGGCACCACCTCGAAGAAGATCGTCAAGATGATGCGCGACGCCGGCGCGAAGGAAGTGCACTTCCGCATCGCCTCGCCGCCGATCACCCATCCCGATTATTACGGCATCGACACGCCGGACCGTAACGGGCTGCTCGCCGCCACCCATACGCTGGAAGAAATGTGCGAGCTGATCGGAGCCGACTCGCTGGCCTTCGTCTCGGTCGACGGCATCTACCGCGCGATGGGCGAACCCGGCCGCGATCCCGCGCATCCGAAATTCGCCGACCATTGCTTCACCGGCGACTACCCGACCCCGCTCACCGACATGCACGAGATCGAAGCGCCTAGGCAGCTGTCATTGCTGGCGGAAGCGAGCTAGCTCGCTTCCTTCGCCGTCGTCCCCGCGAACGCGTGGACTGATAGCCTCCGACCCTTTAACTTTCGCACAAGATTAGACACGGGCCGTGTTCCGCATCATAACCCTCGGCGTGTATAGGTCCCCGCTTTCGCGGGGACGACCACCCCGAGTTATGAGCCCGTCCATGCCTGATCCCGCGCTTCCCCTCGCCTCCCGCATCGCCCTCGTAACCGGCGCCTCGCGCGGCCTCGGCCGCGCAGCCGCGCTGGCGCTGGCGCGCGCCGGCGCGCATGTCGTGGCGGTCGCGCGCACGCAAGGCGCGCTGGAAGAACTCGACGATGCAATCCGTGCGCTGGGCGGCAGCGCCACGCTGGTGCCGCTCAACCTCACCGACGTCGACGGCATCGCGCGGCTCGGCGCCGCGCTGCACGAGCGCCACGGCAGGCTCGACATCCTGATTGGCAATGCCGCCATGCCCGGCCCGTCATCGCCGCTCGGCCATATCGAGCTGAAGCCGTGGAACGAGGTGATAGCCGTCAACGCCACCGCCAACTTTCAGTTGATCCGCTGCATGGACCCGCTGCTGAAACAGTCAGACGCGGGACGCGCGGTGTTCGTCACCGCCGACGCCGCGCACCTCGCGCCGGCCTATCGCGGCCCCTACGCCGCCGCCAAGGCCGCGCTGGAAGCGTTGGCGCGGAGCTGGGCTGTGGAGACCGCCTCGACCGCCATCCGCGTCAATCTGTTCGACCCCGGCCCGATCCGCACCCGCCTGCGCGCCACGGTGTTTCCCGGTGAGGACCCGATGACGCTGACGAAGCCCGAGGACGTCGCGGAGCTGATGGTGCCGATGTGTTCGCCGGAATGGACACAGACCGGCAAGCTCTACGACTACACAACGCGAAGCCTGCTCAACTTTATGCCGCCGGCGTAAGCGACCGCGCGCACCACGCGCCTCACGCTCCCCTGTCGTCGCCCGGCTTGACCGGGCGATCCAGTAAACGCTGCTGCTTGCGTTTACTGGATCCCGGCATCCGCGGGGATGACAATCTGAGTCTGTTGACGTGCGTGCGCCGCAAGATTGACACTGCATGCTTGCGGTACTTCACTCCCTGCCAAGCGGGACCAACCCGCAACGCAAACAGGGAGGCTGCCATGAAGCCACTGTCGCGACGTGGTCATCTGGTCGGGTTGCTCGCCTGCAATGCGCTGGCATGGGTCGCGATCGCCCTCACCACCCTCTCCGCTTCCGCCGCCGACATCCCGCGCTTCGAGGTCGAGGCATCCTGGCCGAAGCCGCTGCCGAACGACTGGATCTTCGGCCAGGTCGGCGGCATTACGGTCGATGCGCAGGGCCACATCTGGGTGATCCACCGGCCCCGTTCGCTGACCGAGGACGAGAACGGCGCCGGCCTCACCCCGCCGCGCTCCAAATGCTGCGTCTCGGCACCGCCGGTGCTCGAATTCGATTCCGACGGCAATTTGCTGCGTTCGTGGGGCGGCCCCGGTGAAGGCTACACCTGGGTCGGCCGCGAACACGGCATCGAGGTCGACGAAAAGGGCTTCGTCTGGGTCGGCGGCAATCTCGACAACGACAATGCGATCCTGAAATTCACGCTGGACGGCAAGTATGTGATGCAGATCGGCACGATCGGGCCGAGCAAGGGCAGCAACGATACAACCCAGCTCGGCAAGCCCGCCGAAACCGCGATCGACAAGGACGCCAACGAGATCTACGTCGCCGACGGATATGGCAACCGCCGCATCATCGTGTTCGATGCCACCACCGGCGCCTACATCAGGCACTGGGGCGCCTATGGCAACAAGCCGAATGACGACAAGCAGGCCGCCTACGATCCGAAAGCGCCGGTATCGCAGCAGTTCGCCAACCCCGTGCATTGCGTGAAGATCGCGAACGACGGACTCGTCTATGTCTGCGACCGCATCAACAACCGCGTCCAGGTTTTCAAGAAGGACGGCACGTTCGTGAAGGAGTGGTTCTTCGAGAAGAACACGCTCGGCAACGGCGCGGTGTGGGATCTCGCATTATGGCCGGATCCGAAGCAGACTTGGCTGCTCACCGCCGACGGCGAGAACAATGAAGTCCGCATCCTCAACCGCGATGACGGCCGCGTGGTCGGCAGCTTCGGTCGCAGCGGCCGCAACGCTGGCCAGTTCCACTGGATTCACGCGATGGCGGTCGACGCCAAGGGCAGCGTCTACACGGCGGAAGTCGACACCGGCAAGCGCATCCAGAAATTCAGGCTGGTATCGGACGCGCTGAAGTAGCAATGAGCGCAGTCGCCTTGACCTCTCCCCGCAAACAGCGCGGAAGGGTCATGAGGGCCTTACCTCGTCGGTCGCTTGCGCTTGTGGGCGAAGGGGTTGGCCTTTTCGCGCAGCGTGATGCGAATGGGCGTGCCCGGCAGATCGAAGAAGGTCCGCATCGAATTGACGAGGTAGCGCAGGTATGATTCCGGCACCGCGTCGGCGCGCGAGCAGAACACGATGAAGCTCGGCGGCCGCGCCTTGGCCTGCGTCGCGTAGTTCAGCTTGAGGCGGCGGCCCGACACCGACGGCGGCGGGTTGGCATCGACCGCCTGCTCGAACCAGCGGTTCAGCGACGCGGTCGGCACCCGCCTGTTCCACACCGCGTAGGATTCCTCGATCGCCTTCATAAGCTTGTCGATCCCCTCGCCCATCAGGCCGGAGATCGGGACGATCGGCACGCCTTTGACCTGCGGCAGCATGTGGTCGACGTCAGTGCGCAAATCGGTGACCAGGCTGCCCTTCTGGCTCATCAGGTCCCACTTGTTGACCGCGACGACCAGCGCGCGGCCTTCGCGCTCGATCAGGTTGGCGATGCGCAGGTCCTGCTCCTCGAACTTGGTCTGCGAGTCCATCATCAGCACGACGACTTCGGCGAAACGGATCGCGCGCAACGCGTCGGCGACCGACAGCTTCTCCAGCTTCTCCTCGATCCGCGAGCGGCGGCGCAGGCCGGCGGTGTCGAAGATGCGGAATTCGCGGCCCTTGTGGTTGACCTCGACGGAAATCGAGTCGCGCGTGGTGCCGGCCTCCGCCGAGGTCAGCAGCCGCTCCTCGCCGAGCAGGTAATTGATCGTGGTCGACTTGCCGGCGTTGGGACGGCCGACGATGGCGACGCGGATCGGCCGCTTGGCGATGTCTTCTTCGCTTTCGATGATGTCGTCGTCGTCGAAATCTTCGACGTCCTCCGGCGGCTCCGGCATGATATCGCGCAAGGAATCATAGAGGTCGGACAGGCCTTCGCCGTGTTCGGCGGAGATCTGGATCGGTTCGCCCAGCCCCAGCGCGTAGCTCTCCATCGCGCCGAGCTCGCCATGGCGGCCTTCGGACTTGTTGGCGACCAGCACCACCGGCTTGTCGGCGCGGCGGGCGAAATCGGCGAAGGCGCGGTCGTTGGGCGTGAGGCCGGCGCGGGCGTCGATCACGAACAGCAGGGCGTCGGCGAGGCCGATCGCGGTTTCGGTCTGCTCCTGCATCCGCGCCGTCAGCGAGCCCTTCGGGCCCTCGTCCAGCCCGGCGGTGTCGATCAGGGTGAATTCGAGGTCGCCGAGCTTGCCTTCGCCCTCGCGGCGATCGCGGGTGACGCCGGGCGTGTCATCGACCAGCGCGAGCTTCTGCCCGACCAGACGGTTGAACAGCGTGGATTTGCCGACATTGGGTCGGCCGATAATGGCAATCGTGAAAGACATGCTGTTCCGTGCGCCCTTTCGCGGACGCCTGTCAATGCAATCGGCCGGAATGCGGCGATCTAGCGGGTAAAGGTGCCGGAGGGGACCGGTGCCGGGAATGGCGTGGTGGCCTGGGCCGGGGCCGGCGCGGCGGCCGCCGGGGCATCGGCGGGAGGTGCCGTGGTACGGCGCCGGGTGATCTTGCGGCCCTTCGGCTCGGCCGGCACGGCGGCAGGCGCGCCTTCCTCAGCCGCTTCGGGGGCAGCCCCCGGCTCGCTGCGCACCGCGCCGACATTGACACGGGCCTTCGACTTGCGGCCCTTCGGCTCGGCGGCCGGCGGAGCCGCGGCCGCCGCAGCAGCCCTTGCCGCCTCGTCGCGCTGCTGCTGCTCGACGCTGTCCTTGTAGAGCTCCTTCGGCACGCCCTGCTGCAGGCCGGGGACGCCTTCCGGGAAAACCGGCCTGCGGTCGCCGGGCAGCTTCTTCTTGGTGTCGAGGAAGTCGAGCAGGTCTGAGGGATCCCAGCCGGTCATGCTGCCGCAGCCGGTCAGCGCACCGGACAGTGCGATCAGGACGGCGGCGGATACGAGGCGTTGCACAGGGCGCATGGACGGCTTCTCACTCAGCGAAATATTAGCAGGATCAGCTCTTGGCGGCCGGCGGCAGCAGCGCGGCCAGCGCCTCGGCGCGGGTGCGCAGCGTCGGCGGTGTCTCGGCGTCATTGGCGATCATGTCGAGCCACTGCCGGGTCGCTGCGGCGTTGTTGGCGCGCCAGGCCGACAGCGCCAGCAATTCGCGCGCGGTGTGGCGGTAGGTGCCGGTGATCGCCGTGGCGGGCTCCAGCCGGGCCAGCAGCGCATCATAGGGCGCGGTGTCGATCTGCAGTCCAGCGGCGCGCAGCCGCGCCAGGTCCTGCTCCGACGCCGACACGGCGCGATCGGCGATGATCTCGTCATACATCTTGATCGCCGCGGCGGGATCGCGCGGGGCGGCCTCGGCGGCGGCGCGCAGCCGCGCCAAAGTGCGGTAACCGGACGGGGCTTCCGCGGCCAGCTTGGTGAAGGCGGCTTCCGCCTCGGCATGCTTGTTCTGTTCGGCGAGGTCGGCGGCGCGGTCGAACGCCGCACCGGCCTCGGCTGCCTTCTTGCCCTCGAGATAGCTGTAGCCGCGCCAGCCGCCGACACCGCCGACGATCAAGACCGCCACGGCGATAATCAGCAGAGAATAGCGATCCCAAATTCGCTTGAGCCGTTCGCGGCGCAGGTCTTCGTCAACTTCACTAAATAATTCAGACACTTGGAGATTTCCTGTCGCGATTGACCGCGCTCGACCCAGACGGCGCCCGGAATCATGTTCCCGGCAATGGCGGCGGCGATATCCTAGCGTTATGGCAGCGCCAAGGCAAAGCGGGCGTCAGCAAGGCGCAGACACCCGATGCCGGCCCTCACGCCTTCGGCTTGGTGCCGTAGACATGCTCCGGGCCAGGAAAGCTACGGGCGCGGACTTCGGTGGCGTAGCCCTCGATGGCCGCTTCGATCATCGGCCCGAGATTGCCGAAGCGCTTGACGAATTTCGGCACCCTTGCCGACAGGCCGAGCATGTCTTCCAGCACCAGCACCTGGCCGTCGCAGGCCGCCGACGCGCCGATGCCGATGGTCGGGATCGCGATCGTCTCGGTGATTTTTCGCGCCAGAGGCTCGGCGACCGCCTCGACGACGACCGAGAACGCGCCGGCCTGCGCCACCGCGAGCGCATCGTTCTGGATCGGCCCGCCTTCATTGTCGCCGCGGGCGAGAGCCTCGGCCTCGGCGCGGCCCTGCGAGCGGAACGAGCCCAGCGTGTTGATCGATTGCGGCGTCAGCCCGATATGGCCCATCACCGGAATGCCGCGCGTGGTCAGGAATTCGATGGTCTCCGCCATCCGCACGCCGCCTTCCAGCTTCACCGCGCCGCAATGCGTCTCCTTCAGGATCCGCGCCGCGGACAGGAACGCCTGCTCCTTGGAGGCTTCATAGGAGCCGAACGGCATATCGACGACGACGAGGGCTGCCTGCGAGCCGCGCATCACGGCGCGGCCCTGCAGGATCATCATCTCCAGCGTGACGGGAAGCGTAGTCTCGAAACCGTGCATCACATTGCCGAGCGAGTCCCCGACCAGGATGACGTCGCAATAGCGATCGACCAGCGCTGCCGTATGCGCGTGATACGAGGTCAGCATCACGATCGGCTCGCCGTTCTTGCGCGCAAAGATATCCGGCGCGGTCTTGCGCTTGATCGCCGATTGGACAGACATGTTTTAAGCTCCAAACACCGGGACGCCGATCACCACCGGGTGGAAGGCAAAGCCGAGCGCGAGATAGACGACGATGCCGACGGCGACCGCGATGACGTCGTTGAGCGAACCGCCGACCGGGATCGGCGGGCCGCCGGGATCGCTGCGGCGCTTCAGCGAGATACGATCGACCACCGCCCAGGCGAGGAACGCGCCGAACAGGATGATCGAGCCGAGGTCGCCATTCGACAGCAGATGCGCGAAGGCCCACAGCTTCACCGCGGTCAGCATCGGATGCTTGACCACGCGGTAGATGCCGCCGCGGACGTAGGCCGCGACCAGCAGCACCGCCGAGGGCAGCATCAAGGCCACGGTGACGTGGCGCATCCCGGCCGGCGGATACCAGATGTCGATCCAGCCGGTGGCGCGATATTTCGCAAAGCCCCAGACGATCAGCGCCAGGCCCAGCGCCGAGACCAGCGCATAGCCGAGCTTGTACAGGCTCTCGCCATGTTTCGCGATGAGCCGGGCGCGCAGCTCGCGCCGGGTGGAGACCAGGTGCACGCCCAGAAACAGCACCAGGCCGAGGATCATGACGCTCAGTCCCACCGAATTTCTCCCCCGTGCGCAGGCCATTTGCCCGCCATGCGATTCCAACTATGGTCCGCGCCCGGCGAACCCCGCCTGGTCGTTTCGGGTACCACTTTTCGAGGGAGACACGCAATGCTGCGGAACAAGGCCTGCGGGATGCTGGCGCTGGTCGCGCTGATCGCAATGGCGCAGGCGGGCTTAGCGCAGCAGGTCGCGTGGCCGCCGAAACTGGTGCGGCTGATCGTGCCGTTCGGCGCCGGCTCCTCGCCGGACATCGTCACCCGCGTGCTCGCCGACAGTCTGCAGGCGCGGCATCCCGGCTCGAATTTCGTGGTGGAGAACAAGCCAGGCGCGTCGGGCAATATCGGCACCGACGCGATCGCCAAGGCCGTGCCCGACGGCGGCACGATCGGCATTTCGCTGGGCGGGCCTTTGGCCATCAACACGCTGCTGTTCGCGCGCCTGCCGTACAATCCGGACACCGATATCGCGCCGATCACGCTGTTGACGCAGCTCCCCAGCGTGCTCGCGGTGCCGACCTCGCTCGGTGTTGCGAGCGTCGCGGAATTTCTCGCCAAGGCGAAGGCCGCGCCGGGTGGCCTCGCTTACGGCTCGATCGGCGTGGGCTCGCTGTCGCAGCTCTGCATGGAAGCGATCGCGCAACAGGCCGGTGCGCCGATGGTCCACATCCCCTACCCCTCGTCGCCGGCGGCGACGACGGCGCTGATCCGCGGCGACGTCCAGGTCGCCTGCCTGCCCGCGATCGGCGTCACGCCGCAGCTATCCTCCGGCACGGTGAAGCTGCTGGCGGTGACGACGGCTGCGCGTTCGCCGTTTCTGCCCGACGTGCCGACGCTTAAGGAAAGCGGCATCGACGTGCAGTCCGACGCCTGGAACGCGCTGGTCGGCCCCGGCGGGTTGTCGAAGGATCTGGTGGCGAAGATCAATGCCGAAGTCACGCAGTCGCTGGCCGAACCCGCGGTGATAGAGCGGCTGAAACTGCAGCTCATCACGCCGTCGCCGTCGTCGCCGGACGAACTACGCAAGCGGATGGCGGACGAGAAGAAGCTGTGGGCGGATGTGATCCAGAAGGCGAAGATCAGGATTGAGTAGTTGTAGCTAGCATGAGCGAAGCGAAATGCGGGGCGCCTGCGTTCTACATCAAACCCGCATATCGCTTCGCTCATACGGGCTACGCGACCTCGCGCGCCGCCCCAATGTTCCTCTGTGAATGTCAAACAGCGCGCACAGTTTCGCGTTCTCGCGGCGCCCGGGGCGTCCGAGGTGTGCGGCATTCCCGCCCTCTTATCCGAAGAGGGCGCGCGGAACGCCGGGTGCCCGATGCACCCTTGGGCCTGACGCCAGCCGTAGACGGCAAGTGGAATGCGCCAGGACTTTCGGATCACCGGATCAACCGGCGTTCCGCACGCGGTGGGTTTGCGACTTGCTCCACGACACCCCCTGGTGCCCGACCAGCCTTAGCGCACCATCCATGATCCAGGGCGTGGATCGGGGCCATCGCAGCTTGGGCCGTTCGCGGGCGATACGTTCGTCCGCCGCGAGATACGCGAGAGCTGTCTTCGGTCGGAGGGGACGGTGTCGCCGCGCCAGTGGAATCCTGGCGCATTGACGGTGTCCCGACCCGACGTCGGACCTCTCTTTTGCACCGCGCGACGCCGCATCTCCGGCGTCCACCGCATCCCGCCCCGCCATCGTGACGATCGCGATCGCCCCTCTCAATGGGGCAGGACGGCAAGGATTATAATCTATACAGGAATATGGTCAAGGGATGCAGGAAAACATTTGCACCGTCGCGTGCGACACGAGAGCGCCAGTAGTGCCCCTCCCCCTTGCGGGGAGGGTCGGCCGAGCGAAGCGATGCGAAGCATCGCGAAATCGGAGGCCGGGGTGGGGGTGCCGCGGGCGACGGCGTCTGTCGCTACCCCCACCCGACCCGGCTACGCTTCGCTACGCCGGGCCACCCTCCCCGCAAGGGGGAGGGTAAGAAAGAGCGCCCCGCCCCCGCCTCACACCTTCTTCTTCACGTCCTTGATATCCGCGAACACGATACCTTCGGCGCGCTCTTTGGTATAGTTCAGGTAGAAGTCGTTCTTGGCCAGGAATACCGGATCGCCGTCGACGTCGTCGGCGACGCCGGAATTGTTGGCGGTCATGAAGGCCTCGAGCTTCTTCGGCGTGTCGCTGGAGATCCAGCGCGCCAGCGAGAATTCCGAGACCTCGAAACTCACCGGCAACTGGTATTCGGCATCGAGCCGCGCCTTCAGCACGTCGAGCTGCAGGGGACCGACGACGCCGACCAGAGCTGGCGCGCCGTCGCGCGGGCGGAACACCTGCACGACGCCCTCCTCCGACATCTGCTGCAGCGCTTCCTTCAGCTTCTTCGCCTTCATGGCGTCGCCGAGCCGCACGCGGCGGACGATTTCCGGCGCAAACGAGGGCACGCCGATGAAGGTGAGGTCCTCGCCGTCGGTCAGCGTGTCGCCGATCCGCAGCGTGCCGTGGTTGGGAATGCCGACGACGTCGCCGGCATAGGCCTCGTCCGCCAAAGCGCGGTCCTGCGCGAAGAAGAACTGCGGGCTCGACAGCGACATGTTCTTGCCGGTGCGCACCAGCTTGGCCTTCATGCCCCGCGTCAGCTTGCCGGAGCAGAGACGCGCAAACGCAATGCGGTCGCGGTGGTTGGGATCCATGTTCGCCTGGATCTTGAACACGAAGGCGGACATGCGCAGCTCGTCGGCCTCGACCTTGCGCAAATTGGCCTCCTGCGCGCGCGGCGGCGGCGCGAACTGGCCGAGCCCCTGCAGCAGATCGCCAACGCCAAAATTGCGCAGCGCCGAACCGAAATACACCGGGGTCATGTGGCCCTCGCGAAACGCCTGCAGGTCGAACGGCTTGCTGGCTTCCTTGACCAGCGCCAGCTCTTCCAGCGTCTCGGAGACGTCGAGATTGGGATGGCGTGCGGCGAGATCGGCGACCTCGATCTGCTCGGCCGCACCGGTCTTGGCGCCGCCGCCTTCCAGCAGGCGGATGCCGCCGGTGTGGATGTCGTAGGTGCCGAGGAAGTCGCGGCCACGGCCGACCGGCCAGGTCATCGGCGTGGTGTCGAGCGCCAGCGTCTTCTCGATCTCGTCCAGCAGATCGAAGGTGTCGCGGCTTTCGCGGTCCATCTTGTTGATGAAGGTGATGATCGGGATGTCGCGAAGACGGCAGACCTCGATCAGCTTCAGCGTGCGCGCCTCGATGCCCTTGGCGGCGTCGATCACCATCACGGCGGAGTCGACGGCGGTCAGCGTGCGATAGGTGTCTTCGGAGAAGTCTTCATGGCCCGGCGTATCCAAGAGGTTGAAGACGAGGTCCTGGAACTCGAAGGTCATCACCGAGGTGACGACCGAGATGCCGCGGTCGCGCTCGATCTTCATCCAGTCGGAACGGGTCGAGCGGCGCTCGCCCTTGGCGCGGACCTGACCGGCGAGATTGATGGCGCCGCCGAACAGCAGCAGCTTTTCCGTCAGCGTGGTCTTGCCGGCGTCAGGATGCGAGATGATCGCAAAGGTGCGGCGGCGCGCCACCTCGGCGGCAAAGGTGGAGGGTGCGGGCTGGTCTGTGGGGATGGCAATGTCGGACATGACGTGCCTGTGGCAGGGAAACCCGGCGCAATCAAGGGAATTTGACGGGATTGCGGTGGTTGCAGCCCGATCTCGCGTGTCGCATATAGGGAGGTGGAGGACGACCTCCGACCCCAATCCATTCGCAGGACGGCCTGCTTGTTCCGGAGGCTGTCATGGCGTGGTTGCTGTTGTTCATCGCGGGTCTGCTCGAGGTCGGCTGGGCGGTCGGGCTGAAATATACCGAAGGTTTCACCAAGCTGGTTCCCTCGGTGCTGACCCTGACCAGCATGACCGCCTCGGTCGGCATGCTGGCGATGGCGCTGAAGACGCTGCCGATGGGCACGGCCTACGCGGTATGGACCGGGATCGGCGCCGTCGGCACCGCGATCCTGGGCATCATCCTGTTCGGCGACCCCTCGAGCTTCGCCCGGATCGCCTGCATCGGGTTGATCGTGGCCGGAATCGTCGGGCTGAAGCTGGTGAGCTGAGGCATGAGTAGCCTGGATGGAGCGAAGCGCAATCCAGGGCAACCGCTTATGCTGAAACGCTGATCCCGGATTTCGCTTCGCTTCATCCGGGCTACAAAACTGGGTCAGAACCTGACGTGCAGCAGCGTCACGGCCCAGTACGACAGCGCGGCGACGATCGCCGACGCCGGGATGGTGATGACCCAGGCGTAGACGATCGAGCTCGCCACGTTCCAGCGTACCGCCGAGACCCGGCGCGCCGCGCCGACGCCGACGATGGCGCCGGTGATGGTGTGGGTGGTCGAGACGGGAACGCCGAGGAACGTCGCCATGAACAGCGTGGCCGCGCCGCCGGTCTCGGCGCAAAAACCCTGCATCGGCGTCAGCTTGGTAATGCGCAGGCCCATGGTGCGGACGATGCGCCAGCCGCCCATCAGCGTGCCCAGCGCCATCGCCGCCTGGCACGACAGCACCACCCAGAACGGCACCGAAAATTCGCTGCCGAGATGGCCCTGCGAGTACAGCAGCACCGCGATGATGCCCATGGTCTTCTGCGCGTCGTTGCCGCCATGGCCGAGCGAATACAGCGAGGCCGAGACGAACTGCAGAATGCGGAAGGCGCGGTCGATCGCAAACGGCGTCGAGCGCACCGAGGCCCAGGACACGATCGCCGTCAGCAGCAGCGCCAGCAGGAAGCCGACCAGCGGCGACAGCACGATGGCCAACAGCGCCATCGACAGGCCCTTCCATTCGGCGGCGGCGAAGCCCGCCTTGGCGAGGCCGGCGCCGAGCAACCCGCCGATCAGCGCGTGCGAGGAACTCGACGGGATGCCGAGCGCCCAGGTGATCAGGTTCCAGACGATGGCGCCCATCAGAGCGCCGAAGATCACCGGCGCGTCGATCACATGCGGGTCGATGATCCCCGTGCCGATCGTGTTGGCGACGTGCAGGCCGAACACGGCAAAGGCGATGAAGTTGAAAAACGCCGCCCACAACACCGCATATTGCGGGCGCAGCACGCGGGTCGAGACGATGGTGGCGATCGAATTGGCCGCATCGTGCAAGCCATTGAGGAAGTCGAACAGCAGCGCGACAGCGATCAGGCCGATCAGCACCGGAAAAGCGAGCGTGGCGTCCACTGTGCGGCCCTGCCCTAGACTTGTTCGATGACGATGCTGTTGATCTCGTTGGCGACGTCGTCGAAACGGTCCGCCACCTTCTCCAGATGCTTGTAGATCTCCGCGCCGACGATGTAGTCCATCGTGTTGGCCTCGCGGTGCTTGAGGAACAGTTCCTTCAGCCCGATGTCGTGCAGGTCATCGACGCGGCCTTCCAGCTTGCCGACTTCCTCGGTGATGGCGGTCAAAAGCCCGACATTGTCGCCGATGTTCTGCATCAAGGGCAGCGCGCGGCTGACCAGCTTGGCGCATTCGACCAGCAGCGTGCCGATCTCGCGCATCGGCGGCTCGAATTGGCGCACCTCAAACAGGATCACCGCCTTGGCGGTCTGCTGCATCTGGTCGATGGAATCGTCCAGCGCGGTGATCAGGTTCTTGATGTCGACGCGGTCGAACGGGGTGATAAAGGTGCGACGCACCGCGGTCAGCACTTCCCGCGTGATGGCGTCGGCATCGTTCTCGAACTGGTTGACGCGCTGGCAGTACACCGGCGTCTCTTCGCCGCCGCGCAACACGCCCTGCAGCGCTTCGGCGCCCAGCACCACAGTCGCCGAATGGCGGGCGAACAGATCGAAGAAGCGCTCTTCACGCGGCAAAAAAGTTCGAAACCAGCGCAGCATGTTGACCCGGATGTCAGGAAGGCTCAGGGCACGCCGGCAGGCGGCACCCTGTCACATGGCTGTCATAAAGCATTTTGACGGGGTCGGGAAAATGCACGGGCGGTGTCCATCCACCGCTTTCTGTCGCCATGTGACAGGCACATCACAAAATTCGCCCATTCGAAAAAATACAGTTTTGCGTATCTCGTTACCATTATGCATTGATTCAGAAATGGCCGCCTAGAAGCGCACGACGTCGGTGTCAGGGGACCATTGCCATGTTCGGGCTACGCCATCACGAATCTTTTCGTCAGCGACTATCTGTTTCCCGACTTCGGATCGGTCTGCGACTGCAGATCGCGATGCTGGCGCTGGCGGGCGTCGCGCTGACCGGCGCGATCTGCCTTGCAGGCCTGCACTACGGCAGCGCCGCCCAGCAACAGGCCGACAGCAGCGTGTTGCTGCGCGCAGATGTGACCAGCCTGTCCGACAATTATTCGGAAGCCGGCCAGATCGGCGCGGCCTTCCTGCGCAAGCCCGGCGAAAAGCTGGTCGATCGACACGATCAGGTGCTGAAGCAGGCCCTCGCGCATTTGACGGCCACCGAGAAACTGCTGGAAGCGCTGAAGACCGACGCGCCGAAGCAGATCTCGGCGCTGCGATCGGGCATGAATCTCTATGCCACCCGCTTTCACAATATCGTCGCGGCGCAACGCATCATCGGCTTCACCGAGAAAGACGGCCTGCAAGGCAAGATGGCCGCAGCGGCGCGTCACGTCGAGCAACGCCTGGGCGAATTGCAGCAGCCACAACTCGCGATGCTGTTCTGGATGATGCGCGTCAACGAGAAGGATTTTGCGCTCCGCGGCGAGGACAAATATTTTGACCGGCTGCGCGAGCGCGTCAGCGATTTCGAAACAGCGCTGAAAGCACTGGCGTTGCCGGCCGGCCAGAGCGCCGAGATGGCCACGCTGATACGCAGCTACGAGAGCAGCTTCATGGCCTACAGCGTCAGCCAGGGTTCGCTCAACGAAGAGGCCGAAGATTTCGCCAGTGTCTTCGAACGCACGCGGCCGCCGTTGACGGAACTCAGCCAGTTTGCGACCGAGCGCTACGAGGCCGCCACGCGACATGCCGACGAGAGCCGCGACCTGCTGTCGTGGACGATCCGGATCGCCATTCCGGTCATCGGCCTGCTGGCCTTGATCTTCGGCCACCGAATTGCAAAATCGATCTCCCGCATGACACGCGCCATGCAGCAGCTCGCCGATGGCGAGTTCGACGTGGTGTTGCCGGGCCTCGGCCGCACCGACGAGATCGGCGCGATGGCCAGAGCCGTGGAAGCGTTCAAGATCAAGGCGGCCGACCGGGCCCGGCTCGAGGCCGATGCCAGGATCGAGCGCGACCACATCGCCAGCGCGCAACGCAAGGCGGAGATGCGCCGGATTGCCGATGCGTTTGAGAACGCGGTTGGCGAAATCATCAACACCGTGTCGACGGCCTCGACCGAGCTGGAGGCGACGGCGGTGACGCTGACGGCAACGGCCCAGTTGACCGAAACGCTCGCCCACAGCGTCACCACGGCGTCGACGGAAGCGTCCTCCCACGTCCGGTCGGTGGCCTCCGCGACCGACGAGATGTCGATGTCGGTCCGCGAGATGGGCCGCCAGTTGTCGGAATCCACCGAGATCGCCGGCGCAGCGGTACGCCAGGTCCAGGACACCGACCTAAAGATCATCGCGTTGTCACAGGCCGCGGTGAAGATCGGGACGGTAGTCGACCTCATCGCCAAGATTGCCCAGCAGACCAACCTGCTGGCGCTCAATGCCACCATCGAGGCCGCCCGCGCGGGCGATACCGGCCGGGGCTTTGCGGTGGTCGCCCAGGAGGTGAAGATGCTGGCGGCGCAGACCGCCACGGCGACCAGCGAAATCCGGACGCAGATCGGCGGCATGCAGACCGCGACCGAGGTTTCGGTGGCGGCGATCAAGCTGATCAGCACCACCATCGACCGGCTGTCGGACATCGCCAGCAACAGTTCGGTGGCGGTCGACAAACAGCAGGCCGTGACCAGCGAAATTGCACGCAACGTGGAACGCGCCACCGCGGGATCCGGTGAGGTCAATCATCAGATCGTTGAAATGAGCCGCGGCGCCAGCGAGACCGGTTCGGCATCCGCACAGGTGTTGACGTCGGCGCAACAATTGTCCGGCGAGAGCAACCGGCTCAAGACCGAGGTGGAGAAGTTTCTCGCGACCGTGAGGGCGGCGTGACACCCCGACCACGCCACCAGTCGTCCCCGCGAAAGCGGGGACGACATTCTCAAGGTTCAAGCGTCCGGATTACAGCGAGCGTTTGAAGTAATGCCCGATCTCGCCGATGATCCCGCGGCGGAAAGTCAGCACACAGACCACGAAGATCACGCCCTGGATCACCGTCACCCACTGGCCGAAGCCGGCGAGATATTGCTGCATGGCGATGATGACGAAGGCGCCGACCACCGGGCCGAACAAGGTGCCGAGGCCGCCGACCAGCGTGATCAGCACGATCTCGCCGGACATCGTCCAGTGTACGTCGGTGAGCGAGGCGTTCTGCGCCACGAACACTTTCAGCGAGCCGGCGAAGCCCGCCAGCGCGCCGGACAGGATGAAGGCCATCAGCTTGTACTGGTCAGTCTTGTAGCCCAGCGAAATCGCGCGCGGCTCGTTCTCGCGGATCGCCTTCAGCACCTCGCCGAACGGCGAGTTGATGGTGCGGTAGATCAAAAGGAAGCCGAGCAGGAAGCCGGCCAGGATCACGTAATACAGCGTGGTCGAATTGGCGAGGTTGAAGATGCCGAACAGCTTGCCCTGCGGGATGCCCTGGATGCCGTCCTCGCCATGGGTGAACGGCGTCTGCAGATAGACGAAGTACAACAGCTGCGACAACGCCAGCGTGATCATGGCGAAGTAAATGCCCTGGCGGCGGATCGCAATCAGCCCGGTGATGACCGCCAGCGCGCCGGCGCCGACGGTGCCGACGAGAATGCCGAGTTCCGGCGACAGCCCCCAGACTTTGAGCGCGTGCGCCGTGAAATAGCCGGCGGTGCCGAGGAACATCGCATGGCCGAACGACAACAACCCGCCGTAGCCGATCAGCAAATTGAAGGCGCAGGCCAGAAGCGCAAAGCACAAGGCCTGCATCACGAAGAACGGATAGACACCGGTCAGCGGCACCACCGCCAGCAACGCGGTCATCAGGACGAACGCGATCATCGCATCGTTGATGCGACGGCGCGGCTGCGGAATGGCGTTTTCAGTAATCGTCGTCATATCAAGCCGCCCGTCCCGTCAGTCCAGAAGGTTTCACCAAGAGCACCAACACCATCAGTACGAAGACCACGGTGTTGGAGGCTTCGGGGTAGAAATATTTGGTCAGGCCCTCAACGATCCCCAGCGCGAAGCCGGTGATGATCGAGCCCATGATCGACCCCATGCCGCCGATCACCACCACCGCGAACACCACGATGATCAGGTCGGCGCCCATCAGGGGACGGACCTGGTTGATCGGCGCCGACAGCACGCCGGCGAGCGCCGCCAGACCGACGCCGAGCCCGTAGGTCAGCGTGATCATTCGGGGAACGTTGATGCCGAAGGCGCGCACCAGGGTCGGGTTCTCGGTCGCGGCGCGCAGATTGGCGCCGAGCCTGGTGCGCTCGATCAGGTACCAGGTGGCGATGCAGACCACGAGAGAGAACACCACTACCCAGCCGCGATAGATCGGCAGGAACATGAATCCGAGATTCATGCCGCCCTTCAGCGCATCGGGGATCGCATAAGGCAGGCCCGAGGAGCCGAAATAGTTCTGGAACACGCCCTGGATGATCAGCGCCAGACCGAAGGTCAACAGCAACCCGTAGAGGTGGTCGAGACTGGCGATCCATTGCAGCATGGTGCGCTCAAGGATCATGCCGAAGATGCCGACAGCCAACGGCGCCAGGATCAGAGCCGGCCAGTAGCCGATGCCGGCGAAATTCAGCAGGAAATACGCCGCGAAGGCGCCCATCATGTAGACCGCGCCATGGGCGAAGTTGATGATGTTGAGCATGCCGAAGATCACGGCGAGGCCGAGACTGAGCAGCGCGTAGAACGAGCCGTTGATAAGCCCGACCAGCAATTGTGCGGACAGCGCCTGGAGATTGATCGACATGTGGTTCTCAGCTCTTGACGTCAGAATGGTGGCGACCGGCAGCGCAACACTGCCGGTCGTTGCGTATTACTTCTTCAGCAGCGCGCAGGTGCTCTTGGCGAGCGGCGTGAAGGCTTCTTCCGCCGGGATCGTGGCGACGGTCTTGTAGTAGTCCCATGGCCCCTTGGATTCGGCGGGCTTCTTCACCTCGAACAGATAGGCCGGGTGGATCTTGCGGCCGTTCGGCTGGATCGAGCCCTTGCCGAACAGCGCGTCATCGGTCGGCATATCCTTCATCTTGGCGACCACCTTGACGCCGTCATGCGGATTGCCGCCGAGCGCTTCCAGCGCCTTGAAGTAATGGATCAGGCTGGAATAGACGCCGGCCTGCGACATGGTCGGGACCTGCTTGTTGCGGATGCGGTCCTGGAAGCGCTTGGAGAAGGCGCGGGTCTGGTCGTTCATGTCCCAGTAGAACGTCTCGGTGAAGCTCAGGCCCTGCGCCACCGGCAGGCCGATGGCGTGCACGTCGGTGATGAACATCAGGAGCGCCGCGAGCTTCTGGCCGCCCTGGATGATGCCGAATTCCGACGCCTGCTTGATCGCATTGGAGGTGTCGCCGCCGGCATTGGCGAGGCCGATCACCTTGGCCTTGGAGGCCTGGGCTTGCAGCAGGAAGGAGGAGAAGTCCGAGGTGTTCAGCGGGTGCTTGACGCCGCCGGCGATCTTGCCGCCATTGGACGTCACGGCCGCGGTGGTGTCACGCTCGAGGGCGGCGCCGAAGGCGTAGTCGGCGGTCAGGAAGAACCAGCTATTGCCGCCGGCCTTGGTCAGCGCCGTGCCGGTGCCGTTGGCGAGCATGAAGGTGTCGTAGGTCCAGTGGATCGTGTTCGGCGAGCACTGCGCGTTGGTCAGGTCGGAGGTGCCGGCGCCCGAATTGAGGAAGACGGCGTTCTTTTCCTTGATGATGTTGTTGACCGCCAGCGCCACGCCCGAATTCGGCACATCGACGATGACATCGACCTTGTCGATGTCGAACCACTGCCGCGCGATGTTGGAGCCGATGTCCGGCTTGTTCTGGTGATCGCCCGAGATCACGTCGATCTTCCAGCCCTTGGTGAGAAGGCCGGAATCTTCCACCGCCATCTGCGCGGCCAGCGTCGAGCCGGGACCGCCGACATCCGAATACAGCCCCGACTGGTCGCTGAGGGAACCGATCTTGACGACCTTGTCCTGAGCGAGGCCCTGGGTAACCGCGCCCAGCAGCAACGCGCTGCCGAGCATCAGCGTCGAAACGGACTTCTTCATTTACTGTTTTCCTTGCCGTCTTTTTTGTAAGATTCACGAATGTCGGGCGGCCGCAGCGCAAGGCTGCGGCCGCAAAAATTGTCAGGTCTTCTTCAGGAGCGGGCAGCTGCTCTTCTCGAGCGGCGTGAACGCCTGGTCTGCCGGAATCGTCGCTACGACCTTCATGTAGTCCCACGGCCCCTTCGACTCTTCGGGTTTCTTCACTTCGAGGAGATAGGCCGGGTGAATCTTGCGGCCGTTCGGCTGGATCGAACCCTTACCGAAAAGAATGTCATCGGTCGGGGTTGCCTTCATCGCCTCGACGATCTTGATGCCGTCACGGGAGTTGCCGCCCATCTTGTCGAGCACCTTGAAGTAATGCAGCAGCGAGCCATAGACGCCAGCCTGCACCATTGTCGGCATAGCCTTGTTCTTCATCTTCTCCTGGAAACGTTTGGAGAAGCCCCGCGTATTTTCGTTCAAATCCCAATAGAAAGACGTCGTGTAATTCAAGCCGGCCGCCGTCTTGAGGCCGAGCGAATGCACGTCGGTGATGAACATAAGCAGGCCGGCGAGCTTCTGGCCGCCCGACGAGATGCCGAATTCCGAGGCCTGCTTGATCGCGTTGATGGTGTCGCCGCCGGCGTTGGCAAGGCCGATCACCTTGGCTTTCGACGATTGCGCCTGCAACAGGAACGAGGAAAAGTCGGCCGAGTTGAGCGGCGGACGAACGCTTCCGACGACCTTGCCGCCAAGCGCGTTGACGGCGTTCGTCGTGTCGCGTTCGAGTGCCGTGCCGAAGGCATAGTCGGCGGTCAGAAAGAACCAGGTGTCGCCGCCATTCTTCGTCAGCGCCGAGCCCGTCCCGTTTGCCAGCATGTAAGTATCATAAGCCCAATGGACGGTGTTCGGCGAGCACTGCGCGTTGCTGAGATCGGACGTGCCGCTCCCGGAATTCAGATAGACGCCATTCTTTTCCTTGACGACGTTGTTGACGGCAAGACCGACCGACGATGTCGGCACGTCCACGATGACGTCGACCTTGTCGCGGTCGAACCACTGCCGCGCGATGTTGACGCCAATGTCCGGCTTGTTCTGATGATCGCCGGAGACGACCTCTATCTTCCAGCCTTTCGCAGTCATGCCGGAATCGTCCGCGGCCATCTGCGCAGCGATCACCGAACCCGGTCCGGTGATGTCAGCATAGAGGCCGGACTGATCGTTCAGAACGCCGATCTTGATGTTCTTGTCCTGCGCCAGCGCGGCGGTTGCCGCACCGAGTCCAACAATGGTGCCGAGCATCAAAGCCGATATTGTTTTTTTCATTATAGCCTCCCTACCCTGTTTTTTGATGGTTGTGGTGCTGGACTGCTTCCTTCGACCCGGTCAGACGCCGAGATAGGTGTGAAGCTTATCCATATTCGCCGACAGCTCTGAATTGGCGAAGCCGTCGATGATCTTGCCGTGCTCGACGACGTAGAAGCGATCCGCGACCGTCGAGGCCCAGCGGAAATTCTGTTCGACCAGCAGGATCGTGAAGCCTTCCGATTTCAGCCGCTGGATGGTGTGACCGATCTGCTGGATGATGACCGGCGCGAGACCTTCGGTCGGCTCGTCAAGCATCAGGAAGCGCGCGCCGGTCCGCAAAATGCGGCCGATCGCCAGCATCTGCTGCTCGCCGCCGGACAGTTTTGTCCCTTGGCTATCCAGCCGTTCCTTGAGGTTCGGAAACAGTTCGAAGATCTGGTCGAGCGAGAGCCCGCCCGGCCGGATGGTCGGCGGCAGCATCAGGTTTTCGCGCACGTCGAGACTGGCGAAGATGCCACGCTCTTCCGGGCAAAATGCCACGCCGAACCTGGCGATCTTGTCAGACTGCGCCTTGATGATCTCCTGACCTTCGAAGTTCACACTGCCGGTGCGCTTGCCGATGATGCCCATGATCGACTTCAGCGTGGTGGTCTTGCCCGCGCCGTTGCGGCCGAGCAGCGTCACCACCTCGCCGGCCTTCACGTTGAAGTTGATGCCATGCAGAATATGCGACTCGCCGTACCACGCCTGCAGGTTTTCCACCGTGAGCACGGTCGCGGCATTCGCCGCGGGCTTCACCGGATCGGCCATTGTCAGATCAACCATGCCCGGCTCCCAGATAGGCTTCCTTGACGCGCTCGTCCTTGGTGAGGTCGGCATAGCTGCCTTCGGCCAGCACCTTGCCGCGCGTCAGAACGGTGATGATGTCGGACAGGTTCGAGACCACGCTCAAATTATGTTCGACCATCAGAATGGTATATTTCGCCGAGATTCGCTTGATCAGGGCGGCGATCTTGTCGATGTCCTCATGGCCCATGCCGGCCATCGGCTCATCGAGCAACATCATTTCGGGATCGAGCGCCAGCGTAGTCGCGATCTCCAGCGCGCGCTTGCGGCCGTAGGGCATTTCCACCGCCGGCGTCTGGATGAACTCGCTGAGGCCGACGTCCTCGAGCAACTCCTCCGCGCGACGGTTGTATTGGTCGAGTACGTTTTTGGAACGCCAGAAGTCGAACGACGCGCCATGCTGACGCTGCAGTGCAACACGAACGTTCTCGAGCGCCGTCAAATGCGGAAACACCGCCGAGATCTGGAACGACCGCACCAGCCCCTGGCGCGCCACGTCGGCCGGCGCCAGCGCGGTGATATCGCGGCCGTTGTACAGAATCTGGCCCGCCGACGGCTTCAGGAACTTGGTGAGAAGATTGAAGCACGTCGTCTTGCCGGCCCCGTTGGGACCGATCAATGCGTGAATGGTGCCCCGTTTGACCTTGAGATTGACGTCGCGGACAGCAAAAAAGCCCGCGAATTCCTTCGTCAATCCGTGGGTTTCAAGAATGAACTCATCGGCCAAGCAGAATTTCCTCCAAGGGCCTTCCCGCGCGTGTCGTCACGGTGGCCATTTTATTTCGAGCGGTCGGGTCCAGGTCCGCTTTGTTCCCAGCCCGCTACCTCTGGCGGAATATGCCGTCAAGCCTGCGATGAACGCAAGGTGCAATGCACCCCATTCCCCGGTCCGTTCGCCGCAGCGAACTTGGTCCTTAGTCGAATGGCGCCGTCGTCCCGCCTCGTATCAGCAAGCGGCGGATCGCGCCGACGCGAAAGCCTCTATTAATTGTATCCAGACAACTTTCGGTAGCGTAATACATTATTGGAGCTTGCCGCCCAAACTATCTGAACTAATCAACAAAAGCGGATTGCAACCGTGGATTTCCAGAGCGCCGACCCATCCGTGGTCAAGTCGATCCGGCAGCGTGATCTGCTGAATTGCTGGCTGCGGCTCTATGCGCGGCAGCATCTTTTACCCGATATCGCCGATTTTCAGCCGACCCGGCTCGACGAGGAACTGCCCGATCTGGTGTACTATCGGGTTGATGACATCCGGCATCCGGTGCGGTTCGTGATCGAGAGCAACGGCACCCGGATGTCCAATGCCTATGGCAGCACCGGCCGCGGCCGATATCTCGACGAATATCTCGGTCCGATCCTCGGACCGATCGTGCTGCCGGTCTATGCAGAATGCGTCCGTTGCGCCCTGCCGATCTACACGATCTCGATGGTCGACGATGTTCACGGCCGCGCCGTCGCCTATGAACGCGTGCTGATGCCGTTCTCCAATGGCGCCGGCGTCAGCCACATCATCGCGTCGCTGAAAACAATCAGCGAGGATGGCGGCTTCGAGATCAGGGATCTGATGCGCGGCCATCTCAGCCTGCCGGTCCCCAGCGTCTGCGTGGTCACCGACAGCAAGCTGTTTCACCGGACGCCGAACTACATCGCTGCCGGCGACGTGGTGGAGATCGTCTGAGCGGATCGGCCTTCGCCCTACTTCAGTTCCTTTTCATAGATCTCGGGCTTGAAGCCGACCAGCAGCCGTCCGCCGAGATCGAGCACCGGGCGCTTGATCATCGACGGCTGCGCCAGCATCAACGCGATCGCGCGGGCCTCGGTGAGGTCCTGCCTGTCGGCTTCGTCGAGCTTGCGGAAGGTGGTGCCGGCGCGGTTCAGCAGCGTTTCCCAACCGACCAGCCCGGCCCAGCCGGCCAGCGTGGCGCGATCGATGCCCGCGGACTTGTAGTCGTGAAATCCATACGCCACGCTGTGGTCGTCGAGCCAGGCGCGCGCCCTCTTCATCGTGTCGCAATTCTTGATGCCGTAGATCGTCATCGTTTTGGCCATGCCCTACCCGCCTTGTTCCTGTCGGATCATCCATCGGACGCACCGGTCGGCAGCGCAAGACCGATATCCCGCTGATCCACATTACAGCGCTCTGCCCATCCTATGGGCTGGCCAAGGTCTATGAGCCGATCTCGGCGCACGACAATCTGCAGCAGCGCATCGCGGCGAATTTCGCGGGCTGAGTTTGCAAGCTGCCTCAAGCTCCATACGCTTGAGACGCTCGGTCACCTCTCCCATAGGGAGAGGCCGAATGTCGGCACGAAGTGACGACATTCGGGTGAGGGGTTAGGAACTTTAGTAGACTGAGAGCCCAGCCCCCTCACCCGCCCCGGCATCGCTTCGCTCTGCCGGGCCGACCTCTCCCCAACGGGGAGAGGTGAAGAGACGGCGCCGTTACGTCGCTCAGTGCGCCAGGATCGCCAGCAGCAGCAGCGCCACGATGTTGGTGATCTTGATCATCGGATTTACCGCGGGGCCCGCCGTGTCCTTGTAGGGATCGCCGACGGTGTCGCCGGTCACCGCGGCCTTGTGGGCCTCGGAGCCCTTGCCGCCGAAATGGCCGTCCTCGATGTATTTCTTGGCATTGTCCCAGGCGCCGCCGCCCGAGGTCATCGAGATCGCCACGAACAGGCCGGTGACGATCACGCCGAGCAGCATCGCGCCGACCGCCGAGAACGCCGCCGACTTGCCGGCCGCGCCGCCGCCGGCAATCGCGTAGATCAGGAAGTAGACCACGACCGGCGACAGCACCGGCAGCAGCGACGGGATGATCATCTCCTTGATCGCGGCCTTGGTCAGCAGATCGACGGCCTTCTTGTAGTCGGGCTTGTCGGTGCCCTGCATGATGCCCGGCTTCTCACGAAACTGCCGGCGCACTTCCTCGACAATCGCCGATGCCGCGCGGCCGACCGCCGTCATGCCCATCGCGCCGAACAGGTAGGGCAACAACCCGCCGAACAGCAGACCGACCACGACGTAAGGGTTATTCAGCGAGAAGTCCGGCAGCACGCCCTGGAAGTACGGATACTTCGCGGCATTGGCGATGAAGAATTTGAGATCCTCATTATACGCCGCGAACAGCACCAGTGCACCCAGACCGGCGGAGCCGATGGCGTAGCCCTTGGTGACCGCCTTGGTGGTGTTGCCGACCGCGTCGAGCGCGTCGGTCGCCTTGCGCACTTCCTTGGGCAATCCGGCCATTTCCGCAATGCCGCCGGCATTGTCGGTGACGGGGCCGAAAGCGTCGAGCGCCACGATCATGCCGGCCAGCGCCAGCATCGTCGTAGTGGCGATCGCGATGCCGAACAGGCCAGCCAGGCTGTACGTCACCAGGATGCCGGCGATGATCACCAGCGCGGGACCCGCGGTGGATTCCATCGAAATGGCGAGGCCCTGGATCACATTGGTGCCGTGGCCGGTGACGGATGAGGCCGCGATCGACTTCACCGGGCGATATTGGGTGCCGGTGTAGTATTCGGTGATCACGATGATCAAAGCCGTCACCACGAGGCCGGCGACGCCGCATTCGAACAGCGCCAGACCGGTGTACTTGACGCCGGCGAGCGGGCCGAAGCCGACCAGCCAGTAGATCACGCCGGCAACGCCGAACAGCGACAACACGCCGGTAGCGATCAGGCCTTTGTAGAGCGCACCCATGATCGACTGACTTGGCCCGAGCTTGACGAAGAAGGTGCCGGCAATCGAGGTCAGGATACAGATGCCGCCGATCGCCAGCGGCAGCGTCATCATGTTGACCAGCAACGGCGAGTTGGCAAAGAAGATCGCTGCCAGCACCATGGTGGCGACCGCGGTCACCGCATAGGTCTCGAACAGGTCGGCCGCCATGCCGGCGCAGTCGCCGACATTGTCGCCGACATTGTCCGCGATGGTGGCGGGATTGCGCGGGTCGTCTTCGGGAATGCCGGCCTCGACCTTGCCGACGAGATCGCCGCCGACGTCGGCGCCCTTGGTGAAGATGCCGCCGCCCAGCCGCGCAAAGATCGAGATCAGCGAGGCGCCGAAGCCGAGCGCCACCAGCGCGTCGACGACGACGCGGCTGTTGGCGGCGTGGCCGAGCACATGGGTGAGATAGGCGAAGTAGATGGTGACGCCGAGCAGCGCCAGACCCGCCACCAGCATGCCGGTAATCGCGCCGGCCTTGAAGGCCAGCTCAAGCCCGCCGGCCAGCGACACGGTCGCGGCCTGCGCGGTGCGGACATTGGCGCGCACCGAGACGTTCATGCCGATGAAGCCGGCGGCGCCCGACAGCACCGACCCGATCACGAAGCCGATCGCGACCAGCGCGCCGAGGAAGTAGTACAGCAGTGCGAAGATAACAACGCCGACGATGGCGATGGTCATGTATTGCCGCTTCAGATAGGCCTGCGCGCCTTCGCGCACCGCCGCTGCAATTTCCTGCATCCGCGCGTTTCCGGCATCCGCCTTCATCACCGATGCCGTCGCCCAGATCGCGTACACGATCGATAGTGCCCCGCAGAGCACAATCACCCACAATGCTGTCATGGAATGCCTCAGTCCTTCCTGCCCCGCGCCCGGTTGAGAGCGCATAAAAGGAGGCCTGCCCGCACGTGAGGACGGCCTCTCGTGCGCCAAGCATGGCAAAATCGCCCCCGCCACGCAACGCTGCCAATGGCTAACACTGCCGCTTTTTTCCCGGTGATTGCAGGCTAGCTGACGCGGGGCCCAAATCGATTGATTCAGGACAAGGCCGCCGTCAGGTGTCGCGATGGCTTGTCAAAAATGACTGTAGGACAGTCGCGACAGGATGAGTTCGGCGCCCTGCGCATCGACGAAGCGCGCCCCTGCTCCCGCCGACACGGTCCCGATGGTGGTAACGGCAATGCCAGCGCGCTGTGCCGCTTCCACGAACGACGACAGTCCGCCCGGCGGAATGGTGCAGAGGATTTCGTAGTCGTCGCCACCGGACATCAGTGTCTCCAGATCAACGATGCCCTGACGGTGCAGTCGCGCCGCCGGCTGCGACAGCGGAATCGCCGACGCTTCGACGGTCGCCGCCACGCCGGATGTCGCCAGCAGTTTGGCAAGGTCGCCGGCAAGACCGTCGGACACGTCCATCGATGCGCTGGCATGGTCGCGCACGGCCTTGGCCAGCGCAGAGCGCGGCTGCGGCACGCGATAGCGCGACACCAGCGCGTCGCGCGCCGGGGTGTCACCGGCCAGCGCCTGCGTCACCGCTCCACCGCGTAGCGCGGCGAGGCCGAGCGCGGCGTCACCGATCGTGCCGGAAACGACCACATGATCGCCGGCAGCAGCACCCGCGCGGCGCACCATTTTCCCGGCCGGCACGCGGCCGAAGGCAGTGATCGAGATCATCAGCGGCCCCGGCGTCGAGACCGTGTCGCCGCCGAGCAGCGCACAGCCGAACGCCGCGGCGTCCTCAGCCAGGCCGCGGGCGAATTCCGAAAGCCAGGCATGGTCGGTGTCGCGCAGCGCCAGCGTCAGCACGAAGCCGGCCGGCATCGCGCCCTTGGCGGCCAGGTCGGACAGATTTACCCGCAATGCTTTTCGCGCGATCGTGTCGGCAGGGTCATCGGAGAGAAAGTGCACGCCCTCGACGATGGCGTCGGTGTTGACGACGATGTCGAAGCCATCCGCCTGCAGCACCGCGGCATCGTCGGTCAGCCCGAACGCGCCGGGATCGGTGGCGAGCGGCTTGAAGTAGCGGGAGATGAGGGAGTCTTCGCCGGAGGCCATGGTGTTATGCACCGTCTGACATGGTTCACTCCGTCATTGCGAGGTCAGGGAAAGCTGGCAGCTTTCCCTTTGACGAAGCGACGCGGCAATCCAGAGGGCCATAAGCGAAGACTGAATTGCTTCGTCGCAAGGGCTCCTCGCAATGACGGCTAGCCCTTCGTAAACTCGTCGGCGCGAAACTGCCGGGCGATCTGGTCGAGCACGGCGTTGACCATGCCGGTCTCGTCGCCCTCGACGAAGGCGTGCGCGACGTCGACATATTCGGAGATGATGACGCGCGCCGGAATGTCCTTGCGGTGCTCCAGCTCGTAGCACCCTGCCCGCATCACCGCGCGCAAAATCGCCTCGATGCGGGCCAGCGGCCAGCCCTTCGACAGCGCGTCGTCGATCAGGGGATCGAGCTTGTTCTGGTCGCGCAGCACGCCCGCTACGACGTCGCGGAAGAACGCTTCCTCGGCCGGCAGATACTGGTCGCCCTCGACCTCGTTGCCGAGCCAGTGGCTCTCGAACTCGGCGAAAATGTCGTTGATCCCCGCGCCGCCGATATCCATCTGGTACAGCGCCTGCACGGCAGCAAGACGAGCCGCGCCGCGCTTGTTGGCCTTCTTCTCGGCCGGCTTGGCGGCGGGTTTCTTGGATGCGGCCTTCTTGATCTCTGCCATCGCTCAGCTCGTCGCCAGACGGCGTTTGATGCGCAGCATCGCCAGCGCGGCCCGCGCGGCGTCGCCGCCCTTGTTCAGCTCGTCGGCGCGGGCGCGCGCCCAGGCCTGCTCGTCATTATTGACGGTGATGATGCCATTGCCGAGCGGCAAGCGCCTGTTGACCGCCAGATCCATCAAGCCGCGCGACGATTCCATCGAGACGATCTCGAAATGGATGGTCTCGCCGCGCACCACGCAGCCTAGCGCGATCGCCGCGTCATAGGGCTCGTCGTTCTTCTCGGCGGCATCCAGCGCGATGGCGATCGCGGCCGGGATCTCCAGCGCACCGGGAACGGTGAGGACGGTGTGGTGCACGCTGGCGGCTTCAAGCTCGCGCACCGCCCCGGCCAGCAGCGCATCCTGGATATCGTCGTAGAAGCGTGCCTCGACAATCAGCACGCGCGCGCCGGAAATGTCGGTCTGGTCGTGCAAGGGGGCGCGTCGCGCGTCTGCCATCGTATTCCGTCTCGAATTGTTTGATTGCGCAGGGTTTTAGGCGCAGCGGCGGCATAAGCCAAGAGCCGAGGCGTCGGCGCGCTATTTCATTTCCGTCAGCCGCGCCGCATAGCGCGCCATCTGGTCGACTTCGAGATTGACCTCGTCGCCCGCCTGCCAGTCGCCAACCGTCGTCACGGTCAGCGTATGCGGGATGATCAGCACCGAAAATGTCACGTCGTCGACGGTATTCACGGTCAGCGATGCGCCATCCAGCGTTACCGAGCCCTTGGTGGCGATGAAGCGTGCCAGCTCGCGGCTGGTGCGCAGCGTGAAGCGCGCCATGTCCGGCAGCTCTTCGCGCGCGACGATGGTGGCGATGCCGTCGACATGGCCGGAGACGATGTGGCCGCCGAGTTCGTCGCCGATCTTCAGCGCACGCTCAAGATTGAGCCGGGTACCCGCCTTCCAGTGCTTCGCGGTGGTCAGGCCGAGCGTCTCGGCGCCGGCATCGACCTCGAACCAGGTGCGGTTGCCGGCCGTGCCGGAGCCGGTCACGGTCAGGCAGACGCCGTTGTGCGAGATCGAGGCGCCGTCCACGATGCTGCTCTGGTCGTAGTGGCTGAGCACGCGCAGCCGGTGCAACTGGCCCTGCGCTTTCGGCGTCAGGGTCTCGATTTCGCCGATGTCGGTGACAATGCCGGTAAACATTTATGCACGCTCATAGATCGTGAGGGTATCATTCTGCAGGGCTTCGCTAGCACGAGCCTTGAAGCGCGGCGACCCGGTGATCGCCGATAGCGGCATTGCGTCCAGCGCCGGCACGCCGCCCTCGCCGATCTCGCGGGCGCCGCGAAACAGCAAGACCTCGTCGACCAGATCGGCTGCCACGAACGATGCCGCGATCCTGGCGCCGCCCTCGACCAGCAGCCGTGTGATCCCCCGGCCCGCCAGCGCGTGCAGCACCGCCGGCAGATCCAGCCCCGCCGGGGAGGTAATGACCGGCGCCCGGATCACCTGGGCGCCGGCGGCTTGCAGCAGCATCGCCGCGGGCGCCTCCGAAAGGCTTGAGGTCACCACCCATAGCGGATGCGCGCGCGCCGAATGCACGAGTTTGGTCTTGCCCGGCAGCCGCAGCGCGCGGTCGAGTACCACCCGAACCGGCGAGCGCGCGGCCATGCCGGGCAGCCGGCAGGTCAGCTCCGGATCGTCGGCAAGCACGGTGCCGATACCGACCAGCACCGCGTCGCATTGCGCGCGCAGCAGATGCACGCGCGCGCGCACGGCCTCGCCGGTCACCGCGAAAGGCTTATGCCCGGCCGCCCCGATCATGCCGTCCGGCGATACTGCGAGTTTCAGGATCACGTGCGGGCGGTGGTCGCGGATGCGGCGGAAATGTCCGGCATGGTCGCGCGCGGCATCCTCCGCGCAGAGTCCGGTATCGACCCGGATGCCGGCGGCGCGCAGTCGGGCATGTCCCTGCCCGGCCACTTCCGGATTGGGATCCTCGATCGCTGACACCACCCGGGCAATGCCCGCCGCGATAATGGCATCCGCGCAGGGCGGCGACTTGCCGAAATGCGAGCACGGCTCCAGCGTCACATACAGCGTCGCGCCGCGGGCGGCGTCGCCGGCCTGCGCCAGCGCCACCGGCTCGCCATGCGGCCGGCCGCCGGGCTTGGTCCAGCCGCGGCCGAGGATCACGCCGTCCTTGACAATCACCGCGCCGACGGCAGGGTTGGGCCAGGTGCGCCCCTGCCCGCGACGGCCGAGCGTCAGCGCGAGCTGCATGAAGCGGCGGTCGGCGGCCTTCGCCTCATTGGATTTTTCGGCATACTGGTCTTCCAGGATGCGAAAGATCATTTGCGCAACGGGATCGGCTTGGGTTCGTTCTTGAGGTCTTCCTCGCCAGACAATTCGCCGAGCACTGCCTCGAAATCCTTGGCCTCGCGAAAATTGCGGTACACCGAGGCGAAGCGGACATAAGCGACATCATCGACGCCGCGCAGGTGCTCCATCACGATCTCGCCGATCGTCTCGGAGGAGATCTCGGCCTCGCCGCCGCTTTCCAGTTCGCGCACGATCGCCGACACCATCTTCTCGACCCGCTCCGGATCGACCGGCCGCTTGCGCAGACTGATCTGCAGCGATCGCACCAGCTTGTCACGATCGAACGGCACGCGGCGGCCGGCGCGCTTTATCACCGTCAACTCGCGCAGCTGCACCCGCTCGAAGGTGGTGAAGCGGAAATTGCAGGTGATGCAGACCCGCCGCCTGCGGATGACGGCGGAATCTTCCGTGGGACGCGAGTCCTTGACCTGCGTATCCAGGCTATTGCAGTTCGGACAACGCATTCCAAAGACCCTTAGTGGACGGACTTACTGATAGATCGGGAAACGGTCGGTAAGTGCCTTGACGCGTTCCTTGACGGCGGCCTCGACCAGCGGCGCGGTGCCGTCGCCGGACTGCGCCACCGCGCTCAGCACTTCGGCGATCATCTCGCCGGTCTGCTTGAACTCGGCGATGCCGAAGCCGCGCGTGGTGGCCGCCGGCGTGCCGAGACGGATGCCCGACGTGACCCACGGCTTCTCGGGGTCATAGGGCACGCCGTTCTTGTTACAGGTGATGCCGGCGCGAACCAGCGCCTTCTCCGACACGTTGCCTTTCAGGCCCTTGGGTCGCAGGTCGACCAGCATCAGATGGTTGTCGGTGCCGCCGGAGACGATGTCGTAGCCCTGCGCGCGCAGCGTTTCGGCCAGCGCGCGGGCATTCTCGACGACGTTCTTGGCGTAGACCTTGAAGTCCGGCTGCAGCGCCTCCTTGAAGGCCACGGCCTTGGCGGCGATGACATGCATCAAGGGCCCGCCCTGCAGGCCCGGGAAGATCGCCGAATTGAACTTCTTGGCCAGCGCCTCGTCATTGGTGAGAATCAACCCGCCGCGCGGGCCGCGCAGCGACTTGTGCGTTGTGGTGGTGGTGACGTGGGCGTAAGGCACCGGCGAGGCATGCACGCCGCCGGCGACGAGGCCGGCGAAATGAGCCATGTCGACCAGCAGGTAGGCGCCGACGCTGTCGGCGATCTCGCGGAAGCGCTTGAAGTCCCAGCTACGCGAATAGGCCGAGCCGCCGGCAATGATCAGCTTCGGCTTGACCTCCTCGGCCTGCCTGGCGATGGCATCCATGTCGAGCAGCTGGTCGTCCTGCCGCACGGTGTAGTGCGCCGGCTTGAACCACTTGCCGGACATGTTGACCGGCGAGCCGTGCGTCAGATGGCCGCCGGCGGCGAGGTCGAGGCCCATGAAGGTGTCGCCGGGCTGCAACAGCGCCAGGAACACCGCCTGGTTCATCTGGCTGCCGGAGTTTGGCTGCACATTGGCAAAGCCGGCGCCGAACAGCTTCTTGGCGCGCTCGATCGCCAGGTTCTCGGCGATATCGACGAACTCGCAGCCGCCATAATAGCGCGCGCCCGGATAACCCTCGGCATATTTGTTGGTCATCACCGAGCCCTGCGCTTCCATCACGGCGCGGCTGACGATGTTCTCCGAGGCGATCAGCTCGATCTCGTGGCGCTGGCGGCCAAGCTCGCCCTTGATCGCCGCGGCGATCTCCGGATCGGTGTCGGCGATGGTGGCGGTGAAGAACGAGTCGGGCGCGGAAGCGCTGTGGGCCGAAGACGTCATGGGCGAATATCTCCACCGCCGCAGCCTGTTGCAGGGTACGGGCGGTCACGGGTGGCGATCAGAAGCGGCGCACGCGGAATACCATATCTGGCCGGTTTGGCCAAGGTTTTGAGCCGAACGGGCAAGATTTAGGCAGGTGGTACGCCTGTAGCCCGGATAAGGCGACGACATCCGGGCTACGGACTTACATATTCAGGGCGATGCCGTAGGCATCCAGCACGGCTTCCTTCATCGTCTCCGAGATCGTCGGATGCGGGAAGATGGTGTGGAACAGCTCTTCCTCGGTGGTTTCGAGGTTCATCGCGACGACAAAGCCCTGGATCAGCTCGGTGACTTCGGTGCCGACCAGATGCGCGCCGAGGAGCTGGCCGGTCTTCTTGTCGAAAATCACCTTGGCCATGCCCTGGTCCTCGCCCATCGCGATCGCCTTGCCGTTGGCCGTGAACGGGAAGCGGCCGACGCGGATCTCGCGGCCGCTCTCCTTGGCTTTCGCCTCGGTGAGGCCGACGGAGGCGATCTGCGGGTGGCAGTAGGTGCAGCCGGGAATGAGCAGCTTGTCCATCGGGTGCGGGTGCAGGCCCTTGATGGCCTCGACGCAGATCACGCCCTCATGCTCGGCCTTGTGCGCCAGCATCGGGGGACCGGCGACGTCGCCGATGGCGTAGATGCCGGGCACGTTGGTCTTGCCGTAACCGTCGATCACGATGCAGCCACGCTCGGTTTTCACGCCGAGCTTCTCGAGGCCGAAGCCCTCGATGTTGCCGACCACGCCGACCGCGGAAATCACCCGGTCGAATTCCTGCGTCACCGGCTTCTTGCCATCGTCGATGGTGGCGACGACACTGTCGGCCTTCTTGTCGAGCTTGGTCACCTTGGTGTTGACGAGCATCTTGATGCCCTGCTTCTCGAACTGCTTGCGCGCAAAGGCGGCGATCTCGGCGTCCTCCACCGGCAGCACCTGCGGCAGCACTTCGACGACCGTCACGTCGGCGCCCATGGTGCGATAGAACGACGCGAACTCGATGCCGATCGCGCCGGAGCCGACCACCAGCAGCGACTTCGGCATGCGGTCGGGGTTCATCGCCTCGAAATAGGTCCAGACCAGCTTCTTGTCGGGCTCGAGACCCGGCAGCACCCGCGGTCGCGCGCCGGTGGCGACGATGATGTGCTTGGCGGTGTAGCTGCCCTCGCCCAGCGAGCCCTTCGGCGCCTCGGCCTCGGCCTTCTTCACGGTGAACTTGCCCGGCGCGTCCAGCGTGGCATCGCCCCAGATGATGGCGATCTTGTTCTTCTTCATCAGATATTCGACGCCGCCATTGAGCCGCTTCACGACGCCGCGCGAGCGCGCGATCACCGCCTTGATGTCGAACGAGATGTTGTCGCAGGACAGGCCATAGTCCTTGGCATGCTGCATGTAGTGATAGATCTCCGCCGAGCGCAGCAGCGCCTTGGTCGGAATGCAGCCCCAGTTGTTGCAGATGCCGCCGAGATGCTTCTTCTCGACGATCGCCGTCTTGAAGCCGAGCTGCGCGGCGCGGATCGCCGTCACATATCCGCCGGGACCGGATCCGATCACGACGACGTCAAAAGAATTATCGGCCATGTTCTTCTCTGCTCTTTCTTCCCTCTCCCCTTGTGGGAGAGGGGGGATGCGCGCCGCCAGGCGCGCAGACGGGTGAGGGGGAGGTCGAGGCGACGTCGATGATCATTTCGAGTACCGCCTGCGGCCGCGCCAGAACGTCGTTATTCCAGAAACGTAAAACGCGAAAACCGCGCTCCGACGAATCGTAGTCGCGCCGCTTGTCGTCTTCGCTTTCCGCATGCTGGCTACCATCGGCTTCGACAACCAAACGATGTTCGAACGATACGAAATCAACGATCCAGGGGCCAATCGGTACCTGACGGCGAAATTTCAAACTTGCAAGGCGGCGAGAACGTAGCAGTCGCCACAGTTGTTTCTCCGCCTCGGTCGCATTGGCGCGGAGGGTCTTGGCGAAGGTGCGTTTCTGCTTCGGTACGGCTTGGCGCATACCCCTCACCCGTCTCGACCGCTACGCGGTCGATCCACCCTCTCCCACCCGGCGAAGCTTCGCTTCGCCTTGGGGAGAGGGAAGGAAGACAGAACTACACCACCATCATCACCGGATTTTCGATCAGTCTCTTGAACGCCGTGATCAGTTCGGCGCCGAGCGCGCCGTCGATGGCGCGGTGGTCGCAGGACAGCGTGACGCTCATCATCGTCGCGGCCACGATCTGGCCGCCGCGCACCACCGCGCGCTCCTCGCCGGTGCCGACCGCCAGGATTGAGGACTGCGGCGGATTGATCACGGCGGTGAAGTCCTTGATGCCGAACATGCCGAGATTGGACACCGAGGTCGCGCCGCCCTGATATTCGTTCGGCTTCAGCTTCTTGGACCTGGCGCGTGCGGCCAACTCCTTCATCTCGTTGGAGATCGCCGAAATCGACTTGATCTCGGCCTGGCGGATGATCGGCGTGATCAGGCCGAACGGCAAAGCGACAGCGACGCCGATGTCGGAATGCTTGTGACGGAGCATCGCGGATTCCGTCCACGACACGTTGGCTTCCGGCACCTTCTGCAGCGCGACCGCCATGGCCTTGATGACGAAATCGTTGACCGACAATTTGTAGAGCGGCTTGCCGTCCTTGTCCTTGCCGGCGGCGGCGTTGATTTCCTCGCGCGCGGAGGAGAGCTTGCCGAGATCGCAATCGACGGTGAGATAAAACGTCGGCATCGAATTGACGGCCGCGGTCAGACGCTGGGCGATGGTCCGGCGCATCGAATCGTGCGGCACGCTCTCGTAGTCGCCCTGCTGGTACAGGCCGAGAATTTGCTGATCGGACATCGCCGGCGCGATAGCGCCGCCGGGCGCGACGGTCGGCAAGGCCGGCGACGCGCCAGCCGCCGGAGCCTTCAGGCCGCCGCCAGTCTTGGCCTTCTCGACGTCGGCCTTGATGACGCGGCCGTGCGGGCCGGAGCCATTGATGCGGCCGATCTCGATGCCGGCGTCCTTGGCCAGACGCTTGGCCAGGGGCGATGCAAACACGCGATCGCCAGTCAGGCCGTTGGTGACGACATTGCCGGCTGAAGCCGGTGCTGCAGCCTTGGCCGGCGCGGGCGCTGCAGCCTTCTCGGCGGGTGCCGGCGCTGCGGCGGACTTTGGCGCTTCCTTGGCGGCTTCCTTTGGCGCTTCGGCGGCAGCTGCAGGCTTCGGCTTCTCGGTCGAGCCGCCTGCCCCAGCCGCCTTCACGTCCTCGCCGTCGGTGGCCAGCACCGCGATGATCGCATTCACCGCCACGTCCTGGGTGCCTTCCGGCACCAGGATTTTCGCGATCGTGCCCTCGTCGACGGCTTCGACTTCCATCGTCGCCTTGTCGGTCTCGATCTCGGCGATCACGTCGCCGGACTTGACCGCGTCGCCCTCTTTCTTGAGCCACTTGGAGAGGTTGCCCTTCTCCATCGTGGGCGACAGCGCGGGCATCAGAATGTTGATTGGCATTGTCAGTGACCTTGTTGCGACCGCGTCGTGGTGTTGCCCACGTCGGTCGGCCGCGCGATTTCAGCGTCAAACATATCGACGATGCGCGCCAGCGCCTCGTCCTCGGAATAGTCGCTCTCGCGCGCATAAGCGCGCGCGGCGTGGCGGGCGATGTCGACCAGCAGCATGCCCCACATGTCGGGCTCCTCGAAGGCGCGGGTGAACGCGATCGACAGGCCACCGTCGACCACGAAGGCGCGAAGCACCTCGACGGCCTCTTCGCGGCCGACGACATCGGGGGGAAGCGGCTGTTCCTTGGGCCCGGCCATCAGATCACCGATAGCAGACGGCTTTGGCGGCCGTGACGACATCGGCGACCGACGGCAGCGCGAGCTTTTCGAGATTGGCGGCGTAGGGCATCGGCACGTCCTTGCCGGAGACACGGCCGACCGGCGCGTCGAGATAGTCGAACGCCTGCTCCATGATGCGGGCGGCGACTTCGGCGCCGACGCCGGACTGCTGCCAGCCCTCCTCCACCGTCACCGCGCGGCCGGTCTTCTTGACCGACTCGATGATGGTTTCAGTGTCGAGCGGACGCAGCGTGCGCAGGTCGATCACCTCCGCCTCGATGCCTTCCTTGGCGAGTTCTTCGGCGGCCTTCAGCGCGTAGTTCATGCCGTTCGACCACGAGATCAAGGTGACGTCCTTGCCCTTGCGGGCGATCTTCGCCTTGCCGATCGGCACAATGTAGTCGTCAAGCTTCGGCACTTCGCCGGTGTGGCCGTAGAGCATCTCGTTTTCGAGGAACACCACGGGGTTCTTGTCGCGGATCGCGGATTTCAACAGGCCCTTGAAGTCGGCCGCGGTGTGCGGCGCGACCACCTTGAGGCCGGGGATCTGCGAGTACCAGGCCGAGTAGTCCTGGCTGTGCTGCGCGCCGACGCGGGCGGCGGCGCCGTTGGGGCCGCGGAACACGATCTGCGCGGTCATCTGGCCGCCCGACATGTACAGCGTCTTGGCGGCAGAGTTGATGATCTGGTCGATCGCCTGCATGGCGAAGTTGAAGGTCATGAACTCCACGATCGGCTTCAGCCCGGACATCGCCGCACCGACGCCGACGCCGGCAAAGCCGTGTTCGGTGATCGGGGTGTCGATGACGCGGCGGGCGCCGAATTCCTGCAGCAGGCCCTGGGTGACCTTGTAGGCGCCCTGATACTCGGCGACTTCCTCGCCCATGATGAAGACGTCTTCGTCACGGCGCATCTCTTCGGCCATCGCGTCGCGCAGCGCTTCGCGGATGGTCATGGTCACCATCTCGGTGCCTTCCGGAATTTCCGGATCCTGCTCGATGACCGAGACCGGCGCGGTAGGAGCCGTAGCAGGTTCTTCCTTCGGTGCAGGCGCGGACTTGGCGTCGGCCGCCGGCGGCGCGGACTCTGCGGCCTGCTCCTGCTTGGCAGGTGCCGGCTCGGCGGAAGCATCCTCGCCGTCAGCCAGAATGGTGGCGATCGGCGTGTTGACCGCGACGTCTTGGGTGCCTTCGGCGACCAGGATCTTGCCGAGCGTGCCCTCGTCGGTCGCCTCGACTTCCATCGTCGCTTTATCGGTCTCGATTTCGGCGATCACGTCGCCGGACTTGATGACATCGCCTTCCTTCTTCAACCACTTGGAGAGGTTGCCCTTCTCCATGGTCGGGGACAGCGCGGGCATCAGCACTTGAATGGCCATAGTAACTCCAGATCGACTGTAAGCTGCGCGCTTAGCGATAAATATCGGTGTAAAGTTCGGACGCATCCGGCTCGGGATCGTGCTGCGCGAACTCCGCCGCTTCATTGACGATGTCGCGGACTTCCGCGTCGATCGCCTTGAGATCCGCCTCGGAGACCTTCTCCGCCAGCAGGCGGTTGCGGACCTGCTCGATCGGGTCCTGGTCGTGGCGGACTTTGTCGACTTCCTCGCGGGTGCGGTACTTGGCGGGATCCGACATCGAATGGCCGCGGTAACGATAGGTCTGCATCTCCAGAATGTAGGGACCCTTGCCTTCGCGACACCAGGCAACCGCCTTGTCGCCGGCGGCCTTGACGGCGCGAACATCCATGCCGTCGACCTGCTCGCCGGGAATGTTGAACGAGATGCCGCGCTTCGAGAAGTCGGTCTGCGCCGAAGAGCGCATCACCGAGGTACCCATCGCGTAGCGGTTGTTCTCGATGATGTAGATCACCGGCAGCTTCCACAGCTCCGCCATGTTGAAGCTCTCATAGACCTGGCCCTGGTTCGAAGCGCCGTCGCCGAAGTAGGCAAGGCTTACGAAATCATTGCCGCGGTAGCGGTTGGCGAAAGCGAGGCCCGTGCCGAGCGACACCTGCGCGCCGACGATGCCGTGTCCGCCGAAGAAATTCTTCTCCCGGCTGAACATGTGCATCGAGCCGCCCTTACCCTTGGAATAGCCGCCGCGGCGTCCCGTGAGTTCGGCCATGACGCCCTTGGCGTCCATGCCGCAGGCCAGCATGTGGCCGTGGTCGCGGTAGCCGGTGATCACCTGATCGCCCTGCTTCAGCGCCATCTGCATGCCGACGACGATGGCCTCCTGGCCGATATACAGATGACAGAAGCCGCCGATGGCGCCCATGCCGTAAAGCTGCCCGGCCTTCTCCTCGAAACGCCGGATCAGCAGCATGTCGCGCAGCGCCTGCATCTCCTGCTCGCGTCTGAAATCGGGCGGTGACGACTGGGTGGCGCCATTGCCCGTTGCCTGCCCTGCGGGAGCGACGCTTTTCTTCGGTGCGGCCATAAGGATTCCGGATGCGAGAGTGAATGGCCCTCTCTACTCCATCATTCTGCGGTGTGAAAGGACCGGGCATCGCGGGTGATGGTAGCTGACGTCATAAAACCCTTATATCGCAGTGCAATACGCGCAACTTTCGAAAGCGAATGGCAGCCGTTTTGTAATATGCGGGATGGATCCGGATAGGTGTTCTTAGATGCGGCGAGTGGCAGCGACGCCGCCCATCTCATTGGCGCTCGGTTGTTGCCCCATTGGGCTGTTTTCGATGAGCAGAATCGGCAGCGCCCTGGCCGCCGCCCGTGCCACTGCTACGACGCGATCCTCGCTCATGCCTTCGCGTGCGCTGGCAGATAGTCCGGACATCGTGCTGGCGACGAAGTCCGTCACCGCATCGGCCGCGTCCGGGTTCGATAGCGCCACGAAGACGCGGATGTGACTACGCTTATGTTGCGCGCTGCGACGGGCGAGATTGGCGCTCTCGTCGTCATCGCCACCGCGCGCGGCTTCCAGCACGAGACAGCCGCGTTGTTGAGGATCGCGCGCATAGGTTTGCGCCGCGCGCTCCAGCAGATCGGCAAGCGCTTCTGCGGCCGACCGCCCGGGACGCAGTATGTCTTCGAGCGCGAGCACGGACTGCGAGTAGCGTTCGAGGATGCGCGCGAAGTAGCCGGCCTTGCTGCCGAAGGTCCGGTAGAAACTCGTGGGCTTGATGCCGAGCGCCTCGGTCAGCGCGGCGAGCCCGACCGCATTATAGCCCCGCGCGTGGAACAGGCGCTGGCCCGTTTCGAGCGCGGTCTCGATTTCGAAGCCCCTCGGCCGCCCGCGGAGCGACAATACTTTAGTGATCACTTACATATTCTCGCTCAATTTTTCGTTATCCACATTTATAGTGCTCACTAACAAATCGCAATGACGCATGTTTGAGATGATTTCCACGATACCACCGGTAGTGAGCGAACCGCACCTAATCAGGGGTTAATGACGTGATTAACGTATTGCCGGCATATCGGTGGAAATAGGGGCCAGGCGCGCAGCCGATCCCCGAATTCACCCGCAAGACAACGCTGCCGACCCTTAGTTGCGCTGGCGGATGACTTTGACGAGATCGCGCGGATGGGCGTAGTCGAGCTGGAATCGGACGCGCTCGTCGAGCATGTCGGGATCGAGGCCGCTGGAGCGCAGCGACGACACGCGCAACTCGCCCTCGGCACGTTCCTTCTTCAGCCGCACCAACTCCGAGGTCAGCGCGATGATTTCCTGGTCGAGTTCGCCGCGGGCGGTCAGGCCGTATTTCCCGGTATAGGCGTTGACGCCGAAATAGCCGATCATCATCGCCGCCAGCGCATAGAGCGCGAGCCCGGTGAGCAGGGATTTCAGGCGGGTGTGCTTGACCATGCCCGAACATGCGACGGCCCGGTTAAGGCGAGGCTAACAACCGGGCCGCGGCGTTGGTGGTATTGGCTTATTTCTTCTGCTTTTCGACCCAGGCGGCGAAGGCGTCGATATAGGCCTGCATCACCGGGCGGATCGTTTCCTTGATGATCTCGCCTTTCTCGTCAAACGCATCGCCGACCATGTTCAGATAGATTTCCGGCTGCTGCAGGATCGGACCGGTGATCCCCGGCAGGATGCGCTTCAGGTCCATCGCAGCGTTGACGCCGCCCTGCGGACCGGGCGAGGAGACGACGATGCCGGTCGGCTTGCCAAGGAACGAACTCTTGCCATAGGGGCGCGAGCCGACGTCGATGGCGTTCTTCAGCACGCCCGAGGTGGCGCGGTTGTATTCCGGGGAGACGAAGATCACCGCGTCGGAGGCCTGGATGGTCTCGCGGAACTTGACCCAGTCGGCCGGGGGGCTGGCTTCCAGATCCTGGTTGAAGAAGGACAGGCCTTCCAGCGTCACGATGTTGAGCTTGAGCGAGGCCGGGGCCAGCTTGGACAACGCCTGGGCGATGCGGAGCGAGAATGACTGCTTGCGCAGGCTGCCGACGACGACGGCAACGGTGTGGGTAGCCATGGAAATTCCTTTGATGGACTGCGTCGGGAAAGCGACCGGGAACCTCTCGCTCATCCCTGAACAAGATGCAAGTGCATGAATTTGGCAAGCGCGCCGTTCGCTGCCGGAAAGCCCACCTATCTGCGGGCTGCATTAAACACTTCTACGTTATAGGCACCGGCATCAGCTTAGCAGCTATGTTAGCGCGCCCGGACGCGGCCAGAGTTGGGGGATGACTTCATGACCATCGAATTCCTGATTACCTCGCTGATCGTAGTGGCCTCGCCCGGCACCGGCGCGCTGTACACCCTGGCAGCCGGCTTTTCGCGCGGCGCACGCGCCAGCATCGTCGCCGCCTTCGGCTGCACCCTGGGCATCGTCCCACACATGGCGGCGGCGATCCTCGGCGTAGCGGCGCTGCTTCATGCCAGCGCGCTGGCGTTCCAGATTTTCAAATATGTCGGCGTCGCCTATCTGCTATACATGGCGTGGAACACGCTGCAGGAACATGGCCCGCTCAAGGTCGAGAAAGACGTCGATGCCCGCTCGGCGCGGCAGGTCACCGTGACAGCGATACTGATCAACATCCTCAACCCGAAACTGTCGATCTTCTTCCTCGCCTTCCTGCCGCAATTCATCCGTACCGACGAGGCCCACGCGTTGTCTCAAATGCTGCTGCTGAGCGCTGCATTCATGGCGATGACATTTGTGGTGTTTGCGATTTACGGCCTGTTCGCTGCCGCGATCCGCGACCACATCATCTCGCGCCCGCGCGTTTTGACCTGGATGCGCCGTAGCTTCGCGGCGGCCTTCGCGGCGCTCGGCGCCAAGCTGGCATTCGCGGAGCGTTAGTAGCGCCCTACTCCAGCCGCTCCAGATCGCGCAGGGTCGGAAACAGCTTCATCCAGAGCAGCGCGACCGCGACCGTGCCGATGCCACCCAGCAGCGCCGCCGGCATGGTGCCGAACAGAGCCGCGGTGAGGCCGCTCTCGAACTGACCGAGCTGGTTGGAGGCGTTGATGAACAGATAGTTCACCGCGCCGACCCGGCCGCGCATCTCGTCGGGCGTCTGCAATTGCACCAGCGACACCCGGATCACGACGCTGACCGTATCGGCCGCGCCCATGATGGCGAGAGCGATCAGCGACAGCCAGACCCATTCGGAGACTGCGAACACCGAGGTCGCCAGACCGAACACGATCACCGCCTGAAACATCCGCATGCCCACGCGGCGCTTGATCGAGGTGCGCGCCAGCACCACCGTCATCAGCAGCGCGCCGACCGCCGGCGCTGCGCGCAGAATACCGAGGCCCCACGGGCCGGTCTGCAGGATGTCGCGGGCATAGATCGGCAGCAATGCCACGGCGCCGCCGAGCAGCACCGCGAACAGGTCGAGCGAGATGGTGCCGAAGATCGCCGGGTTGCGGCGGACGAAGCCGACGCCGGCGAACATCGCGCGCAGGCTCGGCGGATCGCCGGCGACGACCTGGCGCTCGAGCTTGATCGCGCTGTTGAGCAGGCCGCCGAGTACCCAGAAGCCGGCCATCAGAGCATAGGGCAGACCGGGCGACACGGCGAAGGCAACGCCGCCCAGCGCCGGGCCGCCGATCGTCGCCAGCTGGTAGATGCCGGTGGTCAGTGCGGTCGCCTTCTGCATGGTGCCGTCGGGTGCGACGGCCGGCAGCAGCGCCGCGCCGGCCGGGCTTTCAAAGGCTGTAGCCGCGCCGAACACGGCCACCGCAGCAAAGATTTCCGGCACGGTGATCCAGCCGGCAAAACTGCCCCAGGCCAGATAGGCCGCGGCCAGCCCCTGCGCGATCTGGCAGAGCTGCACGACGCGGCGACGATCGTAACGGTCCGCGGCGTGGCCGCCGGCAAACACCAGCAGCAGCATCGGCAGGAACTGGACGAGGCCAACCATGCCGAGCTGGAACGCGCTGCCGGTCAGGTCGTAGATCTGCCAGCCGACAGCGACCGCTGCGATCTGCGAGGAGAACCGCGAAAAACTGCGCGACGCCACGTAGAACGCGAACGGCGGATGGCGCAGTAGCAGGCTGGCGCCATCCGGCACGATCGCAGCGATGGGGGCCGAGGTTGGTGGAACGGCGGAGGTCATCCCGCCTTGTTCGGATTGATCAGATACTTGGTGCCGGTGGCGCGCTTGGCATAAGCATGAAGGTTGTCGATATCGAGCACTTCCTGCAGCGAGATCACCTTGCTGTAATGGCTGGCGAAGGTGGTCTTCAGTTCGGCGACGACGCGGGCGCGCAACCTTGCAGCGTCGGCCTGGCCGATCTTCTGCAGGAACGGAAACAGCAGCCAGCCGCCCATGCCCCAGGCCATGCCGAAGGTCGGCGAGAATTCGATCGGCTTGGATTCCAGCCGGCCGTAGACATAGACCTGCTTGTGGGTGGTCGAGCCGTAGCGGCTGTATTCCTTCATCGCCTTGACGGCCATGACTTCCATCGCGGTCAGGATCTGGCCCTGCAGTCTGCCGCCGCCGGTAGCGTCGAACGCGATCGTCGCGCCGGTGGCGATCAATGCTGCGACCAGATCGTCCATGAAGCTCGCCGACTGAGAATTGCAGACGTATTTGGCGCCGAGGTCGCGCAGCAGTTTTTCCTGCTCCTCGCTGCGCACGATGTTGACGAGGTCGATACCGTCCTTGAGGCAGATCTTGTTGAGCATCTGGCCGAGGTTGGAGGCCGCTGCGGTATGCACCAGCGCCTTGTGCCCTTCGCGCTCCATGGTCTCGACCATGCCGAGCGAGGTCAGCGGGTTGACGAAGCAGGATGCGCCCTCGGCGGCGGTGGTGCCGTCCGGCAGCGGCAAGCAGGCGGCGACCTTCATGGTGCGATACTGCGCGTACATCTCGCCGCCGATCATTGCGACCGTCTTGCCGAGCAAAGCCTGCGCCTCCGGCGACGAGCCGGCCTTGATGACGGTACCGGCGCCCTCGTTGCCGACAGCCATCGATTCATCGAGCCGCCCGCCCATCGCCTTCATCGCCACCTGCGGCACGGTGGCCTTCACCACCACGGCATCGCCGGTCCCGGTGGCCTTGGCGGTGGCGGGATCGGCGGCGCCGATAAGCAGACCGAGATCGGAGGGGTTGATCGGCGAGGCCTCGACGCGGACGACGACTTCATCGGCGGCCGGCTCCGGGATCGTGACCGGCTTGAGCGACAGCTCGAGTTCGCCGGCCGAGGTGATGAGGGAGCGCAGTTGCAGTCCGGTGGTGACGTCGACGCTCATGGTTTTTTCCTCTGAATTTCTTGTTTGCCGGCGTTAGTAAATGCCGGGGATAATGCGCTTGGTCTCGCGCATATAGGTACGATAATCCTCGCCGAAAGCCTCGATCAGCATCCGCTCCTCGAAGTCGATCCGGGTGAAGAACAGAATGCCGATCGCCACCAGTCCGCTCATGGCCGCCATCGTGTTCGGCAGCAGCAGCGCCTGCGCCAGCGCCCACAGCCAGAACGAGGTGTACATCGGGTGCCGGATCCGGCTGTAGACGCCGTTGCGCACGATCTGGTGGCCCTCGCGGATTTCGAGGCTGGCCGACCACTGCCGTCCAAGATCCTCGTGCGAACGCCGGAATAGCCAGAGCGACAACAGAAACACCGCCGCCCCGACGGTCACCGCGGCGTAGCTGAGATCATAGTTGAGCGCGGACGGCCAGCCGGTGGAAAGCCAGATGACGGGCACCACGACCAAGCCGAAGGTCGCCACCGCCAGCAGGATGCGCTCGCGACTCCAGCCGTGGCTGCGCACCGTCGCCGTACGCCTTGCCTTGCGGGCGTACGGAAAGCGGATCACGAACCAGGCGATCACGCCAAGGGTCCACACGCAAATTCCGAGCTGTGAAGCAGTCATATCTTTCCGTTCCGGCCATCACCCGGCATGGACGGCTGCCCCGGGCGTCAGCGGTTGTATCACAGGCGCCAGCGGCACGTCCGGCAACAGCAACGCGCCATCCCGCGCGAAGCGGCCGACGCCGCCGTCGGGCGCGGTGATTTCATCGAACGGCAGCGGGCCTGATATCACCATGCAGTAGTCGTATTTCGAGCGCTGGTCGTTGCCCATCACCATCTGGTAATGCATGCGCATGAAGTTGAAGCGGTGCCGCTTGAACGAGGCCGGATCCATCATGTTGTGCATCTGCACGCGACGGATGTTCGGCCGGCCATCGCCGCGCTCATGGCCGACGCGCTTCAAGGTGACGGGATCGAAGCGGTAGAAACTGATCGCGTCGTCGCGGGCGTGGTATTCCGCCCAGCGGATCTCGGTCGCTTTGGCCACCGCCTGCGTCGCGGCGCGGACGCGGCGGCCCGCCGGATGCAGCGCAAACTTCGGGATCGTCGCGCCTACGGTGAGCACGTTGATGGTCGGGCCATGCCGCGCCAGATCCGGATCGATTTGCAGCGCGCGGGACACCGTCTCCATTACCAGCGCGGCGCCGAGGCAGTGGCCGACGATGACGATCTCGTCGGCATCGTTGGCGCGGGCGCGCGCGACCAGCGCTTTGGCAAATTCATCGACGCGGGCCTCCATCTTGGGGCGCTGGCCGTAGACGTACTGCCGCGAAAAAATCCAGTCGTCGAATACATGGTTGATCGGCTTCTTCCAGCCGAGCCAGCGCAGCAATACGGCGAACACCGCAAGCGCGATCAACGCGCCGGCGACCCACGCCCCTGCCCCGTGCAGCCCTGCCAGCCGGGTCACGCCGAAACCGAGACCGGCGCCGACCAGCGCAAAGCCGGTTACCCACAGATAGGGAAACAGAAAGAAGCCGGCATACTTCCAGCTCGATTTGATAAAGCGGAACAGCGTGCCGGTGACGATCCAGTCGATCAGCGTCATCATCGACGCGGCCAGCCGCGAGACCGGGTGGCGCGAATGGTCGGCGAGGATCAGGTCGTCCCAGCGCAGCATCTCGTAGCGGGTATCGGTCGACCAGTTCGGGCCGGAGCTGTGCGCCGACCAGGAAGCACTCACCTCGTTCGACACAATCGGCCCAGAGGCCTGCGCGGACACGTTCCAGGTCTTCGCGAAGCTCGACAGCGAGCGCCGCAACCGCGCCAGCTGCGTGTCGGGCACAATCGGGTCGTAGCCGCCGATGTGGAAGACATGTCGCCGAGCGATCATTGTGCGTGAAATCCCTGTTGCAGCCAGCGTCGGACGGATTCGCCTTGCATAGCAAATTCGCTGGCCTCCACAAACCCGCAAACCGTGGAACCGCGATGTCGCTCACGGGCCACATGCATCATGTTTTGCATCGTTCCGGGCATAACAAAGCGGGCATCGCGGTGCCGGATCATTGACGACAAAGCCGGTTGTCTGAATATGTCCTCGCCATTTCCCCTGTGAGATTAAAGCGATGTCAGCAAGCGGTACCCGACGCCCTTTCCAAAGTTCCATTTACGGTTTTTTGGTGATTCTTCTCACCATGGTTGCATCGCTCTCCATCTGCACGGACGCCGCCGCCGCTGGCGGCAAGCGCCCCGGCCACGTCTACCTGCTGCGCGGCATCCTCAACGTGTTCTCGCTGGGCATGGACCAGCTCGCCTACAAGCTCGAGGCCGTCGGCGTCGCGGCCACCGTCTCTAACCACACGTCGTGGCGCGGGTTGGCCGATGACATGGCCGCGAAGTATCGGGCCGGTAATCGCGAACCGATCATCCTGATGGGACACTCGGCCGGCGCCGACGCCACGATCTCGATCGCACGAAGGCTGCAAGACGCTGGCGTGCCGGTGGCGCTGATCGTCAATTTCGATCCGGTCAGCCCAGACCCGGTGCCGCCGAACGTCAAGCAGGTCGTGAACTATTATGTACCGGCCGGCTGGGGCGCAGCGGTCGCCGCCGACAAGAAATTCAAGGGCCAGCTCGCCAACGTCAACGAAAACGCCACCACCAACCACTTCTCCATCGACAAGGACGACGGTCTACAGCGCCAGACGATCGCCCGCGTGCTGGCCGTGACAGGCGGCGGTGGTGCTCGCCGCGGGCCGGTGAAGAAGAAGCCGGCCCAGCAGATCTCGGCCGCACCCGCGCAGTAGAACATTGCGAAACGAGCGAGCCGCGGCGAGAAATCGTCGCGGCTTTTTTTGCGCGTATCACGCAGACGCTGTCCAGCTCAAACGATCAGCACGTCGTGGGACGTCAGCGGCGCGACCACCCCGGTCAACGTGATCGACGCGTCGTGGCCGAGGTCGATCAGCGTGTCTTGCCCGACCACCTGCACCGAGAGATGGGCGAGATCGACGGCCACCGATGAATCGATCTGGATGACGTCATGGGCGGCGCCCTCGCCGGTCCGGAAATTGTTGATGACATCGTGCCCGGATGGCTGCCTGAAGACGAAAGTGTCGCCGCCGGCGCTGTTCATCACATCGTTGGCCGGCGTTGACGTCAGCGTCACGCCGGAGGTGTAGGCGGTCATGGTGTGGCTGCCGTCGTGGTTGTCGAAGGTCGTGGCCAGCCGCTGCCCGGTCGCGCTGAAATCGTCGTGTCGTGCCGCATAGGCCTGCCCGGTGACACCGAAAATATCCACATGCCGGGTGCCGTCGGCGTGCCGCGCCGTCTCAGTGGCGAGCGTGCCGTCGGCCAGATAGTTCGACTGCAGGAACGATCCGTCCTTCTGCGTCACGGTCTGCTGGTCGAGGTGTCCGCTGCTGTCGTACTGCGCGAGCGTCCGGACGCCGTCGATCATCGTCTGCCGCAACGCCAGCGAACCATCGTCGCGAAATCCTTCGGTCAGCACGCTGATGCCGGCGGCATCGCGAACGACATGCTCCGTTGTATAGGCCTTGCCGACTACATCGTAATTGGTGATGTCGCGCGTGCCATCGACATGACGCTGGATCTCGCTGCTGATTTCGCCGTCCGCGGTAAACGCCGACTGCACCCAGGACCCATTCTTCTGCGTCACGGTCTGCTGGATCAGATGGTCCGAGCTGTCATACCGATCGAGATGGACGACCCCGGCCGCATCCACGGTCTGTCTCATGACACTCGACCCGTCGGCGCGAAAGCCCTCGACCAGGCTGGAATGCCCCGTGGTGTCGATAGTGGCGTGCAGCGACGCGTAGTCCTTGCCGACGATCGCACTGTCATAGACGTCGCGCGTGCCGTCGGCATGGCGGACCGTCTGACCGGTCACATGGCCGGCGCTATCGACCGCGTCGAAATGGAAACGATCACCAGCCAGCGCCGTGGTCAATGGCGGAATGATGCTGTCGGAGCCGACCGTGGCATTGGCAAATTTCAGCACTTCGACATTGCTGATGCGGTCGCTGCCGTCGCGACCGGCAATCCTGTCGGTCACCACGATCGTGGCGCCTTCGAAGCTGACGTCGTAATAGCTGGCATTGCCGGAGAACACGGCCGTATCGATGCCGCCGCCGCCGTCGATCACATCGTTGCCGCCACCGCCGGTGATGACGTCATTGTCGGAGGCCGCGCCGACGAACCAGTCCTGATGCCCGCTGGTGTCGAAACTGATGGTGCGGACATAGAGATCGAACGAGCCGGGCGAACTGGCGTTGGTTGCCTGGGACGGCGACAGCGCCACCCCGTTGATGGCAAAGTCCTTGACGTGCAAAGCGCGCCCGGAGGCCGAGTTGATCAACTCGATGGCAACGCTGCCGACCTGATCGGGGTTGTCGAAGGTCACCGCATAGGTCTGGTAACCCTGGGGATCGGTGGCCGGCGTGAATTCCATCACGCCGGAGACCGCGACGCCGTTGACCAGAATTCGCGCCTGCGCGCCGATCCCTGCGACCACCGAACCGTAGGCGGTGATGGTCACCGTCGTCGTCGTCAGTTTCTCGGTGACATCGGGCCCGCCGACGATGGTGTCGTTGCCGTCGCCGCCGCGGATCAGATCGCCGCCTGCGCCGCCATGGATCGTGTCATTACCCCGGCCGGAATCGATCACGTCGACAATCGACGAGCCGGCAACGACGAGGTCGGGCACGACACCCTTGCCGTTGAAATACTGCGACACGACGTCCTGCGCCGGCTTGCCCTGCACGGAATAGCCGGTCGGGGAATGGTTGCCGTTGAGGTCCCATTGCCAGAACTCGACGCCCTGCAGCCAGTCGCCGCCATGCGCTGTCCAGACCTGGAAGAAGGCGTTGTAGGCATCGGCCTGCTCGGCGAGATCTGCGGGCGCCTTGGACGAACCGCCGCCGGGATTGATCGCCGTGCCGTCGATGCTGCGATAGCCGACCTCGGTCATCAGGATCGGCTTGCCATATTCCAGCGACAGCGAATGCAGGAAATCGACCGGCGATTTGTAATCGAAGGCGGCAGCGTAATACGGATTGAACGGCACCTCGGTCCAGGCATGGACGAGATCGGCCACCGTCGGCGTCGTGCTGGCGGTCAGCGGCGGATAGGTGTTGACGCTGATGGTGTCGAGCTGGCTCCAGAAACTGACCTTGGAGGCCTCGTCGGTGGCCGCCGAATAGGTGAGTTCACCGTGGTAGACCGAGCGAACGGCCGAGATGAGATCGGTCCATTGCGGCAGATACCGCGCGCCCGAGAGTTTGCTCATCTCGTTGCCGATCGCAAAGGTCGCCACGCCGCCCTGCTCCGCGATGTCAGCCAGATGCACGATCTCCGCCTTGTACGACGCGAAGAACGCATCGACGTGGGCGGGCGCAAGGCTGCTCGAGATGGTGCTGTCGAGCCCGGTGATGCCGGCCTTGAGCACGACGTCGAGTCCCGCCGCATGCGCGGCCTGGAATCCGGCGAGAAGGCTGGCATCGCTTTCGGTCTTGTCGGGATGGGCGATGACCGTGCTGCCGGTCTTGCTGTCGGTCCAGATCCGGACCGTCAGCGCGACCGAGTTGGATCCCAGCGCTGCCACGTTCTGGAATGCCTGCGCGGCGGACGCGCTGCCGAACTGGCCGTTCCATTCCGATAGCGCACCAAAACCTTGAACCCGAAAAATCCCCGCCATCGATGCCCTCCATCCCGGTGTGACGGATAGGGTCAGGCCGTGACGTGTTTGTTAAGAGACCAAGGTTCGTTCAAAACAAGTGCGCAGGAAAACGCCTGCAGTTCCGGTGGCGGAACTGCAGGCGTTAGAGTGACGTCTCGATGACGAAACGACGATCGTCGCCGGATAAACGCGTGGCGATTACACGTTCACAGGACGCACGTTACGCGAGCGCCTTCAGCGCGGCGCGGCCGGCATATTTCGCCTGCGTGCCCAGTTCCTGCTCGATGCGCAGCAACTGGTTGTACTTGGCGACGCGATCCGAGCGCGACAGCGAGCCGGTCTTGATCTGCCCGCAATTGCTGGCGACCGCGAGGTCGGCGATCGTGGAGTCCTCGGTCTCGCCGGAGCGATGCGACATCACGGCGGTGTAGCCGGCCTTGTAGGCCATCTCGATGGCCGACAGGGTTTCGGTCAGCGTGCCGATCTGGTTGACCTTGATCAGGATAGAATTGGCGCGACCGTTCTTGATGCCGTCGGCCAGTCGCGTGACGTTGGTGACGAACAGATCGTCGCCGACCAGTTGGCACTTGCTGCCGATCAGGTCGGTCAGTTCCTTCCAGCCGTCCATGTCGTCCTCGGACATGCCGTCCTCGATCGAGACGATCGGATAGCGCGACGCCAGATCGGCGAGGTACTTCGCCTGCTCCGAACCGCTGCGGGTCTTGTTTTCGCCGCCATAGACATAGGCGCCATCCTTGAAGAATTCGGTGGCGGCGCAATCCAGCGCCAGCATGACATCCTTGCCCGCGCTGTAGCCGGCCTTGTTGATGGCGGCCATCACGAAGTCCAGCGCCTCGTCGGCCGACTTCAGATTGGGCGCGAAGCCGCCCTCGTCGCCAACATTGGTGTTGTGGCCGGCCTTCTTCAGCTCGCTCTTCAGCGTGTGGAAGATCTCGGCGCCGCAGCGCAGGCCTTCCGAGAAGGTGGCCGCGCCCACCGGCATGATCATGAATTCCTGGAAGTCGATCGGATTGTCGGCATGCATGCCGCCATTGATGATGTTCATCATCGGCACCGGCAGCGTGCGCGCCGAGGTGCCGCCGACGTAGCGATACAGCGGCATGTCGAACGATTCCGCCGCCGCCCGGGCGACCGCCAGCGAGACGCCGAGGATCGCGTTGGCGCCCAGCCGCGACTTGTTCTCGGTGCCGTCGAGGCCGATCATGATCTCGTCGATCTGGATCTGCTGCTCGGCGTCCATGCCGCCGATCGCGTCGAAAATCTCGCCATTGACGGCCTCGACCGCCTTCTGCACGCCCTTGCCGGCGTAACGCGCCTTGTCGCCGTCGCGCAGTTCCACCGCCTCGTGGGCGCCGGTGGAGGCGCCGGAGGGCACCGCGGCACGGCCCAACGACCCGTCTTCCAGAATGACATCCACTTCGACCGTGGGATTGCCGCGGCTATCGAGAATTTCGCGGCCGATGATGTCGACGATGGCGGTCATGGGAGCCTCTTTGGCATGCGGGGTGGATGGTGCGCCGCTTCTACAGCAAGCGACCGGGTGGGAAAAGGCCGCGCAGGGTGACGGCGGCCTGCCAATTGGCTAGAACCACGACAACGGAGACCCTGATGTCCAAAGCCCCCAAAAAGACGCCCGAATCCAAGCCCGCCAAGCTCGACCCGTCCGGCCTGCAACTCGGCCATGAGGTGACCTGGCCGACCACCCCCGAGCAGGCCAGGCTCGACCGGGTACCGAATCCGCAGGCCGACACCAATTACGTGGTCCGCTTCACGGCGCCGGAATTCACCTCGCTGTGCCCGGTCACCGGCCAGCCGGACTTCGCCCATCTGATGATCGACTACGTGCCGGGCGACTGGCTGCTGGAGTCGAAATCGCTGAAACTCTACGTCGCCTCGTTCCGCAACCATGGCGCCTTCCACGAGGACTGCACGGTCTCGATCGGCAAGCGGATCGCCGCCGAGGTCAAGCCGAAATGGCTGCGAATCGGCGGCTACTGGTACCCGCGCGGCGGCATCCCGATCGACGTGTTCTGGCAGACCGGCAAACTGCCCAAGGGCATGTGGATCCCCGACCAGGGCGTCGCACCGTATCGCGGCCGGGGGTGACGTAGCGCACCGCCCAGCCAATCACCTGGCTGTATTCCAGGGGTTTTGACCCTGATCAATCAATCCCGTCGGCGCTGGTCTAGTCTACCCACCAGTGCAACGGTGGATGGCTGATCAATGACGGAAGTCCTGACGACCAAGCCGAACACGGTGGAGGCGATCTGGCGTGCCGAAGCCGCACGCAAAGCGGCCGCTGCGCGCGACCATCTGGCTCAGATCATCAGATCAAAGGTCGATCATGAGCCGGTTCGGGAAAAGATCACCGTCCGCAATCTCAATTTCTACTATCAGGATGGCATCCGCGCCCTAAGGGACGTCTCGCTGCCGATCTATACCAACCGCGTCACGGCTTTGATCGGCCCCTCGGGCTGCGGCAAGTCGACCCTGCTGCGCGTCTTCAACCGCATGTACAGCCTTTATCCCGGACAGCGCGTCGAGGGCGAGGTGCTGCTCGATGGCAAGAACATTCTGGCACCCGATGAGGATGCCGCCGTGCTGAGAACGCGGGTCGGCATGGTGTTCCAGAGACCAACACCGTTTCCAATGTCAATCTACGACAACATTGGATTCGGGATCGGCCTCAACCGGAATATTTCCAAAGCGGACATGGACCTGGAAGTCGAACAGGCGCTGCGCCGCGTCGCGCTGTGGGATGAGGTCAAGGACCAGTTGCGCAAAAGCGGCCTCGATCTTTCCGGAGGACAACAGCAGCGCCTCAGCAGCGCCCGCGCCATCGCCCTGCAGCCCGAGGTGCTGTTGCTCGACGAACCGTGTTCGGCGATCGATCCGATCTCGTCGGCCAAGATCGAGCAGACCATCGACGAACTCAAGCGCGATCATACGATCGTGATCGTCACTCATAATTTGCAGCAGGCCGCGCGCGTGTCCGACTATGCGGGCTTCATGTATCTCGGCGAACTCAGCGAATTCGGATCGGTCAGCGAAATCTTCCTGACCCCGAAAGATCCGCGCACGCAGCGCTTTGTCACCGGGCGATTTGGCTGACCTTGTCGATCTGGCTTCTGCATCCGCCGGCATGCTCGGCCTGAGCAAGACCGCGCAGGCAGAAGCCCAGCGCATCGATGATCGTCGATGCAGTCAGCAGCGGCCGCGCAGCTTGCCAAAGCAAAGATTGTCAATGACACGGACGATCAGGACTATCCTCTGCCCCATGGAGCAGCAAATCTCATGCAGTGACATCGCTCGGGCACCGGCCTTGCTGTGCCGGAGAACAACTAACCACCGCCGTGCGCCTGCCCGAACGAGATCCGACGCCGGCAACCATCAGCCTAGATCTTAAAGGGCCGCTGACGATCGAATTCCAGCATTTCCTTGCCGATGACCGTATGGTTGGGGGATTGGCTCGGCGGCAGCTCCTTCTGGACCGCCCGATGGAAGGCGCCGTAGTCGCCGTCGAATTTGCCGCGGTTCCAGACCCGCAGGAGCTTTTCGGTGAACGCGCTGTTGAAGGTGCCGTCGAGCGAATACTGGTTGTCCTGACAGCCCGAGATCAGGCGAACGGTCGCGAGTATATCGCTGGCTTCGCTGGAGGAGGCAGCGCCCGTCCGCTGCAGATCGTCGTAAAACGCGATTGTTCTTATAGGTGCGGCTTGCGATGGGCGGCGGCATGAACTTGTATTTGGGCGGTGAAGCGCTGGGCGCGGTAGGATCGCCCACCCATCCCGATGCCAGCGCCGCCATATAGAACGTGCTCTTGAGCATGGTCCCGCTATGGCAACTATCCGAAAGTACGAAACCGCGTACACCTGCGGACAACCCCCGATAGAGCTGGTAGATCTCGTCATCGATGAGTTGGCCGTCATACAGGCACCAGGTTTCGTCCTGCCCGTCGGGCTCGTCGCCGTTGATATCGGGCAGACGGCCGCCGTGGCCTGAATAGGTCAGCAGGAAGATATCGCCGCTCTGCAATTGCTGCGCGTCCTTGCTCAAGAACGATATCACGGTGTCGCGCTTGGCTTCTGTCGTAAGTGCGATCCGGGCCTGGTAGCCGCAGGCCTCTGCGATTTCCTTCATCGATTCGGCGTCCGCCTCGCAGGCGTTCAGCGCGCCGTCCCATCCGGCATAATGCGTGGGGTCGATGGCGTTCAATCCAAGATGCAGCGAAATACCACGCGCCATGGCGCTCTCTCCTGTCTAGCCGTCTGCTGTTGTAGCTCGTTCGGTGATCACCCAGCGGCAGGCCACGCAAATTTCGGCACCATGTTCGGCGTGCCACTGGCAACGCGTGCGAATGGCGCAGTCGGGGATATTGCCCGGATCGGCTTGCAGGTCGTGCTGCAGGGCAAGCGCGCTGGCGCGCTCCGCCACCCCGCAGCCGCCCTGCCATTTCGTGCAGGCGCTGCGAAGGCACGGTGCCGAAAAGCGAAACCTCGCTTCCGGCATGCGCCCCTGATGGGCAAGCTCGGAAAACCGCTCCGTCACGGCCAGCGGCGCCGCCAGGAAATCGACAGTACCGGTCGATTGCACCACACCCAGCAGCAGGCTGCCCGGCGCGCAGCGCGCGCTCGGACAGAGCTTGTGTCCGGCCTTGCTATTGGCAGCCATCGTACGCACCAGCCGTGAGCCCGCCCGACCTGTCGCTGTGCGACGCCTGCGGTGAATTCTTTGCCAGCCACCTTCCGGCTTGTTCGCACTGCCAGGCGGGAGCCGCGCCAGAACGCGACATCGCGGCCAGGCGCGAGATGCTGTCCCGCGTCGAAGCGCAGATCGTCGATCTGCAGCGACACGGCAGCGCGCTGGAAAACACGATCGCGCGCATGCTGCGCGATAACACAGCCGGCCAGCCGGACCGGCCTGACCAGAGGAGTCTCCCATGACCGAAGAGATCACCGACGTCGCCGCCGCGTTGAAAGTTATTCCTGTTTCCTGGCTGCACCAGCCGCGGCTTGCGCTGACCATCAAGGGCGATGGTCCCGCACCGAAGGTGGCGCCGCTGGTCTTAGTCGCCATCGGCGTCGCGACCGGAGCCGGCATCCAGCTTGCCGGTCAGGCGCTGCGCAAGGCCCCGCCCGAGGAGCAAAAGCGCCTGGTGGATTCCGTCGAATGTAATCTGTCGATCGACGAATTGGAGCGCAACGCCCGCGGTGTCGTAGAGAGTATGAAAGGCTCCAAGGGCGGCCCCAACGAGCTGCTGGAACTGCCCGAGCCGGGAGCCAAAGTGATCCCCGTTCCTGTGGTCATATTCCTCGCAGGCGTCGCCGCCGGTGCCGCGGCGGCGCGGCCGTAACGACCGAACGGCCGCTGAAGACGCCGGAGCCCGGCATGCCTATCAGGCCGGGCTTCGGCTCAGGTGAGATCGTTCGGCGCCGGTGCATCCGCCGGCCTGATCGGCTTCAGCCTTTTCGCGCAGAAAAAGCCGAGCGCGCCGATGATGACGGCGATGGTCAGCAGCGTCGGCAGTTTGCCGAGATGTGCGATGCTGAAGCCATAGGCGATCGGCCCCACGCTCTGGCCCATGAAGAAGCAGAACGCATGCAGCGACATCGCGCTGGCGCGGGCTTCCTGTGACAATTCGCTGGAGAATATCTGCAGCGAGCCGTGCAGCATGTAGAAGCCCCAGCCCATGGCCAACAGGCTCAGCGCCTGGACCTGCCACGGCGGGCCAAAGGCCATCACGGCGAGTTGCGCGCCCATCAGCAGCCCGCCGGAAACCATCATGCCGTTGACGCCGAGCCGCGGCAGCATCCGCGACACGCTGCCGGTATAGAACAGCCCGCCGAAGGCAAAGCACGCCAGCACCAGGCCGGCGATCGACAGGCTGGTGACGCCCCGCTCGAACAGGAACGAGGCGATATAGGGAAACAGGCCGAAGATGCAGCTGCCTTCGATGAAGACTGCGCTGTAGCAGATCAGGGTATTCGGGTTTCGGAAGATAGTGCGGTAGCCGCTGCGCAGCACCTTGAGATCCACCCTGCCCGGCGGCTTCGCCAATTTTGCGTTCTTGAAACCGATCGACACGGCTACCGAGGACAAAATCGCCAATCCGCCCAGGATCGCCAGAACGCCGCGCCAGCCGAACATGTCGCCGATCACGCCGGAGGCGGTGGCGCCGAGCAGATTGCCGGCCATCGAGCCCGCCAGCACGCGGCTGATCGCGACCTGCCGCTTCAAGGGGCCGACGAGGTCGGCGGTCAGGCTGAGCGTCACCGGAAACACCCCGCCGGCGCCGATACCCGCGAGCACGCGGGTGGCGAGCAGCAGCGGATAGGACGTGGTCAGCGCACCCAGCACATTGGCAAGACCGAGCAGCACCAGACAGAACACCATCAGCCGAGCCTTGCCGAACATGTCGGCGGCGGCGCCGAGCACCGGCTGGGTGATGGCAAAGGTGAAGGCCAGCGCCGACGACAGGCCGGCCGCGATCGCGATGGTCACGGACAGTTCGTCGGCGACATGCGGTAGCACCGGATCGAGCGCCCGCATCGACAGCGCCGCGGCGAATGACGCCAGCGCGATAATGTTGAGGACCGGCGGCATCAGCGCGCCGGAATCGCCGCAAGAGTGCGCAGCATCACACCGGGCCGGCCTTGGCGAGCTTGTCAAACGCCATAAGGTTGCTGAGCAGCACCTCGAATTCGCGCAGCGGCACCATGTTGGGTCCGTCAGACGGCGCATGGTCGGGATCGGGATGGGTCTCGATGAACACACCTGCCACGCCGACGGCTACGGCCGCGCGCGCCAGCACCGGCACGAATTCGCGCTCGCCGCCGGAGCTGGCCCCCTTGCCGCCGGGCTGCTGCACCGAATGGGTGGCGTCGAAGATCACCGGTGCGCCGGTGGTGCGCGCCAGGATCGGCAATGCGCGCATGTCGGACACCAGCGTGTTGTAGCCGAACGAGGCGCCGCGCTCGGTGACGAGCACGCGATCATTGCCGCCGCTGACGATCTTGGACACCACATTGGTCATGTCCCACGGCGCCAGGAACTGGCCTTTCTTGACGTTGACCACTTTTCCCGTGGCCGCAGCCGCCAGCAGCAGGTCGGTCTGCCGGCACAGGAAGGCCGGGATCTGCAGCACATCGACCGCCTCCGCCGCGCGGGCGCATTGCGCGATCTCGTGCACATCGGTTAGCACGGGCATCGCGAAGGTCTCGCGGATCTCCGCAAAGATCGGCAGCGCCTGTTCGAGCCCGAGGCCGCGGGCGCTGGACGCGCTGGTGCGGTTGGCCTTGTCGAACGATGTCTTGTAGACGATGCCGATGCCCAGCCGCGTCGCGATGTCCTTCAACACGCTTGCCACCTCGAGCGCATGCGCCCGGCTTTCCAGCTGGCAGGGGCCGGCGATGATCGACAATGGCAGCGCGTTGCCGAACTGCACGGCGCCGGCTGACACGATCGCGGCGGCGGAAGGGTTGGCGTTCACAGACTATTCCTTTGTCGATCGCGATGCGGGCCGGATGGGCGGCGCAAGCGCTCACCCACCCGTCATGGGCTCTGTTACTTCAGCGCAGAGAAAGCGGTCGGCGCCAGCAACTGGCTGACGATGTTGCCGACGATCTGGCCGCTTTCCTCGGTCTTGGCGCGCGCCGAAATCCAGTCCGGATCGGCCTGGAACGCATTCCACTTGGTTTCGCGATCGGCCATCGAGTCCCATGCCAGGATGTAGGTCAGTTCCTGGTTGGATTCGCCGATCAGCGTGGTGAAGAAGCCGGCCTGCTTGATGCCGTGCTTGTCCCACAGTTTGAGCGTGGTGTCGGTGAAGCGTTGGAGCAGTGCCGGCAGCCGGCCGGGCAGACAACGGTACACGCGCATTTCGTAGATCATCGGTTTCCTCCGGTTTTGTGCAAGCGTTATAGCGGGCGAGTTACCGGCTGTCTTGCCGCGATCGGCTCATGGGCGCTCTGCGTCGCTTGACCGGACAAGGGGCAGATCGTATATACGATAAATGGTTGACTTCGATCCGAAAAAGGAAGCGATCAATCTTTCGAAGCACCATGTGTCGCTGGCACGCTGGGTCGATCTCGAAATTCGCGCCATCGTTGCCGATGATCGATTCGACTACGGCGAACCACGATTTAGAGCTTACGGACATATCGACGGCGACGCGCATTGCCTGGTTTTCACGATCCGCGACGGCGGCTATCGGCCCATCAGCCTACGCCGCGCGCACGCAAAGGAGATGAGACGTCATGCCCCGTAAAATGAAGGAGCCGGTATTCGACGACGACAATCCGGAGTGGACCAAGGAGGACTTTGCCAACGCCACCCACTTTGATCCCCCAATCAAGGTGACCGACCTGACCCCGGAAATACTTGCAGGCATCGTGCGGCGCGGACCTCAAAAGGCGCCGACCAAGGTCGCCGTCTCGATCCGGCTCAGCCCGGACGTGGTCGCGCACTTCAAGGCCAAGGGGCCTGGCTGGCAATCGCGGATCGACGACGCCTTGCGAAAGGTCGCCAAGCTGAAGGCTGGCTGAACGCCCTGTCCTACACCAGCCGGCTTTGCGCCGCCGCCGCCTTGATAAAGGACGCGAACAGCGGGTGCGGCTCGAACGGGCGGGATTTCAGCTCGGGGTGATACTGCACACCGATGAACCAGGGATGGTTTTCATATTCGACGATCTCCGGCAGTACGCCGTCCGGCGACATGCCCGAGAATTTCAAGCCGTGCTTTTCTAGCCGGTCCTTGTAGGCGGTGTTGACCTCGTAGCGGTGGCGGTGCCGCTCCGAGATTTCCAGCGCGTTGCCGTAAACTTCCGAGACCTTGCTGCCGGCGCGCAGCGCCGCGGGATAGGCGCCGAGCCGCATGGTGCCGCCGAGGTCGCCGGCGTTGTGGCGCTTCTCCAGCTCGTTGCCGCGCAACCATTCGGTCATCAACCCGACCACCGGCTCCGACGTCTCGCCGAATTCGGTGGAGTTGGCGTCCGCAATGCCGGCGAGGTTTCGCGCGGCCTCGATGACCGCCATCTGCATGCCGAAACAAATACCAAAATACGGCACGTTGCGCTCGCGCGCAAAGCGTGCCGCGCGGATCTTGCCCTCGGCGCCACGCTGGCCGAAGCCGCCGGGCACCATGATGCCGTTGACGTGTTCGAGGAACGGCGCGGGATCCTCGTTCTCGAACACCTCGCTCTCGATCCAGTCGAGATTGACCTTCACCTTGTTGGCGATACCGCCATGCGACAGCGCCTCGGTCAGCGACTTGTAGGCGTCCTTCATGCCGGTGTACTTGCCGACGATGGCGATGGTCACCGTGCCTTCGGGATTGCGCACGCGCTCGTTGATGTCATGCCAGCTCTGCAGCGCCAGCGGCGCCTTCGGCGTCAGACCGAACGAGGCCAGAACTTCGTCGTCCAGCCCGGCATCGTGATAGGCCTCGGGCACGGCGTAAATGTTGTCGACGTCGCGCGCCTCGATCACGGCACTTTCGCGGACGTTGCAGAACAGGCCGAGCTTGCGGCGCTCTTCCTTGGGGATCTCGCGGTCGCAGCGGCACAGCAGGATGTCGGGCTGGATGCCGATCGAGCGCAATTCCTTGACCGAATGCTGGGTCGGCTTGGTCTTCAGCTCGCCGGCGCTCGGGATGAATGGCAGCAGCGTGAGATGCACATAGATGCACTGGCCGCGCGGCAAATCGTTCTTGATCTGGCGGATCGCCTCGAAGAACGGCAGGCCCTCGATGTCGCCGACGGTGCCGCCGATCTCGACCAGCACGAAGTCGTAGTCTTCGTTATTGGCGAGGACGAAATCCTTGATGGCGTTGGTGACGTGCGGAATCACCTGGATGGTGGCGCCGAGATAGTCGCCGCGGCGTTCCTTGGTCAGTATGTCCTGATAGATCCGGCCGGTGGTAATGTTGTCCTGCTTGGTCGCAGGGCGCCCGGTGAAACGCTCGTAGTGGCCGAGGTCGAGATCGGTCTCGGCGCCGTCGTCGGTGACGAACACTTCGCCGTGCTGGTACGGCGACATCGTACCGGGATCGAGGTTGAGATAGGGGTCGAGCTTGCGAAGACGGACCTTGTAGCCACGCGCCTGCAGCAGGGCGCCGAGCGCCGCTGAAGCCAGACCTTTGCCGAGCGAGGAGACCACGCCGCCGGTGATGAAAATGTACCGCGCCATGGGGCTTAACCTTTAAGGCTCTGTCGCCGATTCGCAAAAGCCAATCGCAACCTTTCACCAGATCGGGAAAAAGGTTGTGGGTGACGTAAAAATACAAATGAGTACAGCCCCTTAATGGGGGCTGTAAGCGCAGGGCGGAAGTCGCCGTCCTGCATGGCGGACCTGCTTATTGCGAACGCGGCGCCTGCGGGCCGGCCGGCGCCTGCGGCTCGTCGGCCTTCTTCAGCGAATCAAGCAGCCCGCCCGAGGTCGGCGGCACCAGGGCGCCACCGGGCTGCGACACCGGCGCCGTGGTGCCGTTGATGATCGAGGTCGGCTTGCGCTCGTAGCCGGCCAGCCACGACAGAAACAGGCTGGTGACGAAGAACCCTACCGCCAGGAAGCCGGTGGTTCGGGTCAGCAGATTGGCGGTACCGCGGCTCGACATGAAGCCGCCACCGCCGCCGCCACCGACGCCCAGGCCACCGCCCTCGGATTTCTGCAACAGTACCGCGGCAATCAAGGTCGCGACGATCATGAGGTGAATGACGATAATGACGCTTTGCATCGGATCCTTCCGTCACAAGCGCGCTGCGCCGAGGAGCCGGCTGCGGCAGAACTTGCGGGAGTTGAAGTCGAGGGCTGTCTACACGATTGCACGGGGGATTGTCACCCCCGGAAAGCCGGCGCCTGGCCGCAGCCTGGGAGATCGCCCGCCCCGCGGCCGAACGTCCGGTTTGCCTGGGATCAAGGACATCCCGCCGCGATGCCCAGGAAATCGGCCGCCTTCAGGCTGGCGCCGCCGACCAGCGCGCCGTTGACGTTCGCCACGGCCATCAACTCGGCCGCGTTGGACGGCTTGACCGAGCCGCCATACAGGAGCCGCATCCGGGCGCCCTCCGCCGCAAAGCGCGCTTCTAGGCGACCGCGGATGAAGGCGTGGACCTCCTCGACATCCTTCGCCGTCGGCGTCAGCCCGGTGCCGATCGCCCAGACCGGCTCATAGGCCGCGACGGTATTGGCGGCGGTGGCGCCATCCGGCAGCGAACCGGCGAGCTGCGCGCCGCATACGTCGAGCGCTTCGCCGGCGTCGCGTTGCGCGCGGGTCTCCCCGATGCAGACGATCGCCACCAGTCCGGCGCGCCAGGCCGCCTGCGCCTTCTGCTGCACGATGGCATCGGTCTCGCCGTGATCGGCGCGGCGCTCGGAATGACCGACGATGATCGCGGTGGCGCCGAGGTCGGCGAACATTTCCGCGGAGAGGTCGCCGGTATGGGCGCCGGACGCCTTGACATGGCAGTCCTGCGCGCCGATCTGGATGCCGGTTCCCTCGACCATCACCGCCATGGTCATCGTCAGCGTCGCCGGCGGGCAGATCATCAGATCGAGTCTGTGCGTCAATTCGCCCTGCTCCGAGATCATCAGGCCGAGCTCGCTGACCTGATCGGTCAGGCCGTTCATTTTCCAGTTGCCGGCGATCAGCGGCCGAATGGCGTCAGTCATGAGGAAATCCCGCGAGAAAGGAGGTGACCTCTGGGCTAACAGAGCGTGCGGGATAGCTCAAGTTGGGGTGGCCAGGCGGCGGCGGGGCCGACCGCCCGGACCGCTTCAATCCGCGCCGTTCCCTGGCGGTTGCGACGCAGCTTCGGCCACTTTATGGTGCGCCTCCCATCCGGCGACGCCCTTTTGCGGATTCTGCGTCTGGCGCCCGCCGGTTTCCCTCCTGACAAATAAGATGATCCCATGCTTCGCGGAATGCGCAACGCCTCGAAAAACTGGCTCGGCAAGACCATCATGACTGCCGTGATGGTGGTGCTGATCGGCAGCTTTGCGATCTGGGGCATTCAGGACATCTTCAAAGGCTACGGCAAGTCCACGCTGGCCAGGATCGGCAACACCGAGATCACGACCGAGCAGTTTCGCCAGCTTTATACCGACCGGCTGCAGCAGATCGGCCGCCAGTTCGGTCGTCCGTTGACGTCCGACCAGGCGCGCGCCTTCGGCATCGACCGCCAGGTGCTGCAGCAGGCCGTCGCCGAAGCCGCCCTCGACGAAGACGCCCGTCGCCGCGGCCTCGGCGTGTCCGACGCCGAAGTGAGGCGCCAGATCGTCGACGATCCGAACTTCAAGGGATCGACCGGCTCCTTCGACGCGCCACGCTTCCAGCAGTTGATCCGCTCGCTCGGCTATACCGAACAGCGCTACATCAGCGAGCAGCGCAAGGTGTCGCTGCGCCGCCAGATCGCCGGCACCATCACCAATGGCCTGGAGCCGTCGAAGACCCAGATCGAAGCGATGAGCCGCTTCCAGAACGAGGCCCGCACCATCGACTACGTCAAGCTCGACACCGCCCAGGTCGGCACCGTCGAGGCTCCCACCCCGGAGGCACTGGCGGCCTATTTCGAGGACCACAAGACGCAGTTTCGCGCGCCCGAATACCGCAAGGTGGCGTTCGTCGTGCTGACGCCGGACGAAATGGCGAAGTGGTCGGTCGTCTCCGACGACGATGCGAAGAAAGTGTTCGAGCTGCGCAAGGACAAGCTCTCCACGCCGGAGCAGCGCCAGATCTCGCAGATCGTGTTCCCGACTGCGGAAGAAGCCGCCGCCGGCCGCGCCAGGCTCAGCGACATTTTCTCGTTCGACGACCTCGCGAAAGAGCGCAAGCTCAGCGCGTCCGACATCGACCTCGGCATGATCACCAAGGCGGGCATCATCGATCCCAACGTCGCCGATGCCGCCTTCTCGCTGGCGCCCGATGGTATCAGCCAGCCGATTGCCGGGCAGTTCGGCGTGACACTGGTCAAGGTCGGCAAAATTCAGGCCGGCAGCCAGCCGAGCTATGACAGCGTCGCCGCGACGCTGAAGCGCGACCTCGCGCTGGAGCGCGCGCGTGCCGCAGTGTCGGCAATGCACAACAAGATGGAAGACGAGCGCGGCGGCGGCGCCAATGTGGTCGATGCGGCCAAGAAGCTCGGCCTGACCGCCGTCACCATCGACGCCGTCGACCGCTCCGGCCGCGCGCCGGACGGCCAGCCCGTCGCGGGCGTGCCGGCCGGCTCCGACATCATCACCAAGGCGTTCGCCAGCGATGTCGGCGTCGACAACGAGACGATCCAGCTCGGCGGCGGCTATGCCTGGTTCGACGTGCTCGGCGTGACGCCCGCCCGCGAGCGCCCGCTCGACGAGGTCAAGGACCAGGTCACCGCGCGCTGGCGCGACGACCAGATCACCAGCCGGTTGCGCACCAAGGCCGACGAGATGCAGAAGAAACTCGCCGCCGGCGCCAAGCTGGCCGATGAGGCCGCCGCGACCGGCCTGAAGGTTGTGACCTCCGCGCCGTTCAAGCGCGACGCAAACCTGCCCGAACTGTCGCCCGGCGTGATCCAGTCGGTATTCCGCAGCGCGAAGAATGATGCCGGACAGGCGCAGGGCACGAGCTCCAGCGAATGGATCGTGTTCCGCGTGACCGATGTCAGCGCCCCCGCCGTCGACATGGCCTCCGCGGAGGTGAAGACGCTGAAGGAGACGCTGCAGCGCGGCCAGACCGACGAACAGGTCGCGCAATACGTCACCCGGCTCGAAACCCAGATCGGCACCAGGATCAACGAGGAAGCCGTTGCCGTCGCCACCGGCGCGGCGGCCGCCGACACCAACTAGGCCCAACGCCGTCATTGCGAGCGAGCAGCAACATTGGCCTTGCCAATGTTGCTCCGACGAAGCAATCCAGAAGGCCACACGAGGACTGGATTGCTTCGTCGCAAGGGCTCCTCGCCATGACGAGATACTGAAAGCATCTGATGGACAATCTCAGGGCACTCATTGCCAAGGTCGCCACCGGCGCCACGTTGTCTCGCGAAGAGTCGTCGGCGGCCTTCGACAGCATGATGTCGGGCGAAGCGACGCCGTCGCAGATGGGCGGACTGCTGATGGCGCTGCGGGTGCGCGGCGAGACCGTCGACGAGATCACCGGCGCGGTCGCGGCGATGCGCGGCAAGATGCTGCGCGTAGATGCTCCTGCGGGCGCCGTTGACGTGGTGGGCACCGGCGGCGACGGCTCCGGCTCCGTTAACGTCTCGACGTGCGCCTCCTTCATCGTCGCCGGCTGCGGCGTGCCGGTCGCCAAGCACGGCAACCGGGCGCTGTCGTCGCGCTCCGGTGCCGCCGACGTGCTGGCCGCGCTCGGCATCAAGATCGACATCACGCCTGACCACGTCGGCCGCTGCATCACCGAGACCGGCATCGGCTTCATGTTCGCGCCGTCGCATCATCCGGCGATGAAGAACGTCGGCCCGACCCGCGTCGAACTGGCGACCCGCACCATCTTCAACCTGCTCGGCCCGCTCTCCAATCCTGCCGGCGTGACCCGGCAGATGGTCGGCGTGTTCTCGCGGCAATGGGTGCTGCCGCTGGCGCAGGTGCTGAAGAATCTGGGCTCCAAGCACGCCTGGGTGGTTCATGGCTCCGATGGCCTCGATGAAATCACGCTGAGCGGCCCGACCTTCGTGGCGGAGTTGAAGAACGGCGAGATCCGCTCGTTCGAGATTACGCCGGAAGACGCCGGCCTGCCCCGCGCCGGCCCCGACGCGCTGCGCGGCGGCGACGCCGAGGCGAATGCGATCTCGCTCAAGGCCGTGCTCGACGGCAAGCCCGGCGCGTTCCGCGACGTCGCTCTGTTCAACGCTGCCGCGGCCTTGATCGTCGCCGGCAAGGCAGCCGACCTGAAGCAAGGCATAGCGATGGGGCAGACGTCGCTGGACAGCGGCGCCGCCCTGGAAAAGCTGAAGCGGCTGGTCACGGTTTCGAACGCGAAGGACTGAGCGATGTCCGATATCCTCACCAAGATCGAGGCCTACAAGCGCGAGGAAATCGCCGCCGCGAAGCGCGCGCACCCGTTGTCCGAGCTGGAAGCGCTGGCCAAGACCGCGTCGCCGCCGCGCGGCTTCATGACCGCGATCTACCGAAAGCTCGACAAGGGCGACTTCGCGCTGATCGCCGAAGTGAAGAAAGCCTCCCCCTCGAAGGGCCTGATCCGCGAAGACTTCGACCCGCCCACGCTGGCGAAGGCCTATGAGGCCGGCGGCGCGGCGTGCCTGTCGGTTCTTACCGACACGCCGTCGTTCCAGGGCCACCTCGATTTCATGGTCGCGGCGCGCAACGCCGTGAAGCTGCCGGTGCTGCGCAAGGATTTCATGTTCGAAACCTATCAGGTGGTCGAAGCCCGCGCGCACGGCGCGGACTGCATCCTGATCATCATGGCGGCGCTCGATGACGCCGCCGCCCGCGACATCGAGGATGCCGCGATCGAGCATGGCATGGATGTGCTTTTAGAGGTCCACGACCAGCCGGAGCTGGAGCGCGCGCTAAACCTGCGCTCCCCGATGATCGGCATCAACAACCGCAATCTGCGGACCTTCGAGACGACGCTAGCGACCAGCGAGACGCTGGCGCCGATGATCCCGAAAGACCGCCTGATGGTCGGCGAGAGCGGCATTTTTGAAGCCGCCGACCTCGCCCGCCTCGAGCGCGTGGGCATCTCCACCTTCCTGGTCGGCGAAAGCCTGATGCGGCAGGCAGATGTTACGGCCGCGACCAAGGCGCTGCTGAAACGCGCGGCGTGAGTCGCATCCTTGCTTTCTTCCCTTCTCCCCTTGTGGGAGAAGGTGGCGCCGACGAAGTCGGCGTCGGATGAGGGGGAGCTGCGGAGTGCAACACACGCCCCCTCACCCGCCCGCGCTATCGCGCGGCCACCCTCTCCCACAAGGGGAGAGGGGAAGAAAGAGCAGCGGCGCGCAAGTCCGTTTTGCAAAGACAGGATCCAAAGTCATGGCCGGCAAGAAATCGAGGCGCACCGCGAGCGACGCCCCCGCCCTCACCCACATCGATTCCGCCGGCGAGGCGCGCATGGTCGATGTCTCCGACAAGCCGGCAACGGAGCGTCTCGCCGTCGCCGAAGGCCTGGTGATCATGAGCAAGGCGACGCTGGAACTGATCGTCTCCGGCAACGCCAAGAAGGGCGACGTGCTCGGCACCGCTCGGATCGCCGGCATCATGGCGGCCAAGCGCACCTCCGACCTGATCCCGCTGTGCCATCCCCTGATGCTGTCGAAGGTCACGCTCGATATCACGCCGGACAAGAAGTTGCCGGGCTGCCGGGTCCGCGCGTCCGTGAAGGTCTCGGGCAACACCGGCGTCGAGATGGAAGCTCTGACCGCGGTTTCGATCGCGTGCCTCACGATCTACGACATGATCAAGGCCGTCGAGCGCGGCGTCCGCATCGAAGGCCTTCATCTCGTCGAAAAGAAGGGTGGCAAGTCGGGCCATTATCTGGTCACCGACAACGACGCCGATTGATCACGACGCCTGGAGATTGACTGATGGCCCTGATGCCGGTTGCCGACGCGATGGCTGCCATTCTCGCGGGCGCCGACGCCCTGCCCGAGGAAATGGTGCCGCTGGAGGCGGCGTACCACCGCGTGCTGGCGCGCGACATCGCCTCCAATCGGACGCAGCCGCCGCAGCCGATGTCGGCGATGGACGGCTATGCGGTGCGCGCCGCCGATGCCGTGATGGGCGCGCGGCTCACGGTGATCGGTGAGGTCGCCGCCGGCCGGCCGTTCGAGCGCGCGCTGGCCGCCGGCGAGGCGCTGCGCATCTTCACCGGCGGCGTCGTGCCGGACGGTGCCGACGCCATCGTGATCCAGGAAGACACTTCGCGCGACGGCGCCGTCGTCCTCATCAACGAAGCCGCCACCGTGGCGAAGCACATCCGCGCGGCCGGCATCGATTTCGCTGAAGGCGACGTTCTGCTGCGCGCCGGGCAGCGCCTCACCGATCGCGATCTGTCGCTCGCCGCCGGCATGAACCACCCCGAACTGCCGGTGCGCCGCCGCCCGGTGATCGCCGTACTCGCCACCGGCGACGAACTGGTGCTGCCCGGCGCCATCCCCGGCCCCGGCCAGATCGTCCTGTCCAACGGCTTTGCGCTTCGCGCCCTGGCGCGCGCCGAAGGCGCCGAGGTGATCGATCTCGGCATCGCCGCCGACACGCTGGAATCGACCGCCTCGGCGATCCAGCGTGCGATCGACGCAGGCGCCGATATCCTCGTCACTACCGGTGGCGCCTCGGTCGGCGACCACGATCTGGTCAAGCCCTCGCTGGAGGCCGCCGGCGTCGAGATGGCGTTCTGGAAGATCGCGATGCGGCCGGGCAAGCCGATGATGAACGGACGGCGCGGCGCGATGCGGGTGATCGGCCTGCCCGGCAATCCGGTGTCGTCCTATGTCTGCGCCTTCCTGTTCATGGTGCCGTTGATTCGCGCGCTGTCCGGCCGCGCGCAGGTCGCCCATGCCATCGAATCGGGTCGGGTCGGTCGCGATCTTGCCGCCAATGATCAGCGCGAAGATTATCTGCGCGCGGTGCTGACGCCGGGCGACGACGGTAGCGTGATCGCGACGGCGGTATCCAGGCAGGACTCCTCCTTGTTGGGAAATCTCGCTGCCGCGCAAGGACTTCTGATCCGTCGGCCGTTCGCTGTGGCGGCGCCCAAGGGTTCGCTTTGCGAGTTTGTGCGATTGCCGATCTGAGCCCTCTTGCGGTTTTGTTGACCGGAATTTAAGCGTTGCGGAACACATATGGAACAGATAGTGTTCGTTCATGATTTGTTTCGAGATGTCGTGGCTTTGCCCGGTCCTGAAACCGACGATGATGATGCGGCGGCTGATCCCGTCAACCAAGGATGGCTCCAGATGCTCACGCGCAAACAGTATGAACTTCTGAAATTCATCGACCAAAGGCTCAAGGAAGCCGGCGTGCCGCCGTCCTTCGACGAGATGAAGGACGCGCTCGACCTGCGCTCCAAATCCGGTATCCACCGCCTCATCACGGCGCTTGAAGAGCGCGGCTTCATCCGCCGGCTGCCGAACCGGGCGCGCGCCATCGAAGTCATCAAGCTGCCCGAACTCGGCGGCGCCGCAGCACCTGCCACCGGCCGCCGTGGCTTCACGCCCAGCGTCATCGAAGGCACGCTCGGCAAGGTGCGACCCTTGTCGACCGGCAATGGCAACAACAACGGCAACGGCGATTACGAGGAAGACAGCCGCCGCTCGGTGGCCGTCCCGGTGATGGGCCGCATCGCCGCGGGTACGCCGATCGAGGCGCTGCAGACCCGCAGCCACACCATCAGCGTACCCCCCGACATGCTCGGCACCGGCGAGCACTACGCGCTGGAAGTGCGCGGTGACTCGATGCAGGACGCCGGCATCCTCGATGGCGACATGGCGCTGATCCAGAAAAACGAGAGCGCCGATACCGGCGACATCGTGGTCGCGCTGATCGACGAGGAGGAAGCCACCTTGAAGCGCTTCCGCCGCCGCGGCGCCTCGATCGCGCTGGAGCCCGCTAACGACGCCTACGAAGTCCGCATCCTGCCGCCGAACCGGGTTCGCATCCAGGGCAAGCTGGTCGGGATCTATCGCCGCTACTGAGCAGCGGAATCATCGGCCTGCACGTCGGCTTCGGCCGGCGTCGCATCGACCGGGCGGTTGCCCCGTCCTGCAGCGCTTGATGGTTCGGCGGCATCAGGCACTGCGCCCGACCACGGCCGGTTGACGCCTTTCGGCCGGACGGCGGTGGTTGCAAATCCGTCGCCGCTTCGGCGCAAAATCAGTGCGCCGCTGGCCCGCAGGGTTTCCGCATCGATCACCTTTGCGGCGCAATTGGCCGGCGGCTGATTTGACGTGACGATCAGCACCGCTTGCGCGCAGTCATCGGCAAAAGCGTCGGGCTGCAGCGCCAGCGCAACCAGAGCCCCATCGGCCAGCGCCGCGACGCATCCCGCGACATCGCATGCCACGCCGTGGCCGAGCGACGCCTCATTCGGCAGCCGCGGATCGGCGTCGGCCCCGAGCCACTCTTTCTGCAAAAACGTATCCTTGGTGCTGCGCATCCATTGCAGCCGTCCATCGCGGCCGCGAACCGCGACGTGGTGGCCGTCATTTGATATCAACACGTCCGGCATCTTGACCGTGAGCACCGCGGCAATCGATAGCGCCAGCACACCGGCGCCGATCCAGCGCAGCGGCGTGCGCAGCAGCCCGAGCAGGATGATCCCCAGCGTCGCGGCGATCAGCGGCCCCTGCCCGAACGCGGCGACCCGTCCGATGGCTCCCGGCAAGGCCGCGACCCATTGCGTCACCACGATCATCCATTGGATGCCGACATCCATCAGCCGCCAGAACACGCCGTCGAAACCGAACGGCATCGCGGCCAGCCCGAGCAGTCCGGCCGGCATCACCAGCACGGAGACCACCGGCATCGCCAGCAGATTGGCGAAAACGCCATACGGCGTCACGCGGTGAAAATGAAACGCCGCATAGGGCGTGGTGGCGAGGCCGGCGACCAGCGACGCCAGCGTCAGCAGGATGATCTCGCGACCGCCCCAGAGCGCGGCGCGCGCCGTTGCGGAATGGTCCGGCGATGCCAAGAGGACCGGCACGCCGCCCTGCACCAGCGCCACCAGTCCCAATGTCGCGGCAAACGACATCTGGAAGCTCGGATGCACCAAGGCTTCCGGCATCGCGACCAGCACGATCATCGCCGCCACCGCCAACGTGCGAAAGGTGATGGCGCGGCGATCGACCATGATCGCGAGCAGCACCACCGCCGTCATGAAGAACGATCTCTGCGTCGCCACCTCCGCGCCCGACAGCAACAGATAGAACAGCGCCGCGGCGAGGGCCGCGGCAGCCGAATATTTCTTGATCGGAAAGGTCACGGTAAACGCGGGGATCAGCGCCAGTAGCGCGCGCACCGTAAAGAACACCACGCCGGCGACCACCGCCATGTGATAGCCGGAGATCGACAAGACGTGGCCGAGCCCCGAGACAAACATCGCATCATTGACCTCCGGCGAGATCGCGTCGCGCCGCCCGGTCAACAGCGCGGTGGCGATGGCGCGGGCGTCGCCGGACAGCACGGTGCGGATGCGCGCGTCGATCGCATCGCGAAAGCCCTGCATGGTCGCGGCGTAGCGCAACCGCCAGCCCGGCACATTCGGCGGATCGACTGCCTTGATGCTGCCGGTGACGAAGCCGGAGGCGCCGATGCCCTGGAAGTACAGGTCGCGACCGAAGTCGTAGCTGCCGGGTCGTAACGGCTGCAGCGGCGGCTGCAGCCGCGCTTTCAACTGGACGAAACTGCCCACCGCAGGTGCGGCGCCCTTGCGCACCGACAGCCGCACCCGTTCGAGCCGCACCTGCGAACGCGGGCTCTCCATCGTCGTCACCCGCAGAACGAAGCGATCGGTGCGCTCGCGCTCTTCATGCGTTTCGACGTAGCCGGTGAGCGCCACGCCGTAGAGCGGCTTCGCCAGCACGGCGTGCGCAATCCGCGCCGTCTTCAGCGTGACAATCGCGAAGCCTGCCGCAATCGCGGCGAGCATCACGATAAGCGGAAACCACTTTTGCCGGCGCGACAGGAACGCGGCAATGGCGAGGACGGCCGCTGTCGACGCCGCGACCCAGGCCACCGGCTCGTGCTCGGCGGCGAAGTACAGCGCGATGCCGGCACCGAACGCGACCGGCACCCAGGGCAGCAGCCGCCCCGGCCCGGCTTCCGCGCGCGCCCATGCCTGCAACGTGCCGATTAAGGTCTGCCAGAGCCGCGTGCCCGGCCGCGCAGTACCAGCCGACGGCACCGCCTGCGGCGGCCAGGTGCCGGCATGCGCGCGCGGTTGGTTGATGTTGCGGTTTGCCATCGCCGTCGCCCGGCTGTTCCCGCCAGCATGCTAGCGGAAGGAATTACCGGTCGACTACGGGAACGGATGGGGAATATGGGACTGCTTGCAGTGCTAGTTGTCATTCCGGGGCGCGAGCGCTGCAGCGCGAGCGAACCTCAGCCACTCCAATTGGAGTGGCGGGCAATCCCGAGATGGGACGATGAACAATTCGGGATTCCGGGTTCGCGGTCGGCTACCGCCGCCCGCGCCCCGGAATGACAGTTCAGGTCGCCTTGGCGTAACTGTCCCTCAATCCCACCGTGCGGTTGAACACCAACTTGCCCGGCGCGGAATCCTTGTCGCGGCAGAAATAGCCCTGGCGCTCGAACTGCACGGCGGCGTCCGAATTGTCCGATGCCAGCGCCGGCTCGACCATGCAGCCGGTCAGCGTCTCCAGCGATTCCGGATTGATCTGCGCAGCAAAATTGGCCGCGTCCGGCTGCGGCGCGGTGAACAGCAGATTGTACACCCGCACCTCGGCCGGCACGGCCTTGGCCGCGGCGACCCAGTGAATGGTCGCCTTGACCTTACGGCCGTCCGGCGCGTTGCCGCCGCGGGTTTCAGGATCGTACGTGCAGCGCAGTTCGATCACTTCACCGGACGCATTCTTGATCACCTCGCGGCAGGTGATGAAATAGCCGTAGCGCAGCCGCACCTCGCGGCCCGGCGCCATCCGGAAGAATTTCTTCGGTGGCTCTTCCATGAAGTCGTCGTGCTCGATGTACAGTTCGCGGCCGAACGGTATCTTGCGTGACCCCAGTGTCTCGTCCTCCGGATGGTTGACGGCGTCGAGCTCCTCGACCTGCCCTTCCGGATAGTTCTCGATGACCACCTTGAGCGGCTTCAGCACCGCCATGCGGCGCTGCGCGGTGCGGTTCAGCGTCTCGCGCACGGCGAAGTCGAACATGTCGATGCCGACCGTCGAGTTGGCCTTGGCCACGCCGATGCGCTTGACGAATTCGCGCAGGGCTGCGGCCGGCACGCCGCGGCGTTGCAGCCCGGCCAAAGTCGGCATCCGCGGATCGTCCCAGCCAGAGACATGGCCGCCGCGCACCAGTTCGGTGAGCACGCGCTTCGACAGCAGCGTGTAGGTCATGTTGAGGCGCGCGAACTCGTACTGGTGCGGCCGGGACGGCACCGGCAGGTTTTCAAGGCACCAATCGTACAATGGCCGGTGGTCCTCGAATTCCAGCGTGCAGATCGAATGCGTGACGTGCTCGATGGCGTCCGACTGGCCGTGGGCGAAGTCGTAGCTCGGATAGATGCTCCACGCCGTGCCGGTGCGCGGATGGTGCGCATGCAGGATGCGATAGATCACGGGATCGCGCAGATTGATGTTGCCCGAGGTCATGTCGATCTTGGCGCGCAGCACGCGGGCGCCGTTCGGGAATTCGCCGGCGCGCATCCGCGTGAACAGATCAAGGTTCTCCGCCACCGGTCGGTCGCGGAACGGGCTGTTCTGTCCGGGCTCGGTGAGCGTGCCGCGGGTCAGGCGGATCTCTTCCTGCGACTGGTCGTCGACATAGGCCTTGCCCGCGCGGATCAGCTCCTGCGCCCAAGCGTAGAGCTGCTCGAAATAGTCCGAGGCGTAATGCAGGTTGCTACCCCAGTCGAAGCCGAGCCAGCGCACGTCGCGCTGGATGGCATCGATAAATTCCTGCTCTTCCCTGGTCGGGTTGGTGTCGTCGAAGCGCAAATTGCAGATCCCGCCGAACTCCTCGGCGATGCCGAAATTCAGGCAGATCGACTTGGCGTGGCCAAGATGCAAATAGCCGTTCGGCTCCGGCGGAAAACGCGTCACCACGGCCTTGTGCGCGCCGGAGGCGAGGTCCGCGGCCACGATGTCGCGGATGAAGTCGCGGCCAACCTCTGCGGTGTCCGCTGCCGATTCGTCTGTCATGGGGTGCCTTTCAAGCTGCGCCCTATGTGCCAAATCCGGGGGGCCGCGCCAAGGGGCGTGGTTCACCGAAACGGCACCGTCTCAAGCGGCTTTCTTCGGCTGGCCGACGTGCTTGCGCAGGTAGCCGATCACGCTGAAAATGTTCTTGGCCTGCGGATTGCCGCGTGGGCCGAACATACGGATCAGGCTCTTGGGCTGTACCCCGATGGCTTCGCCTAGCTTCTCGAAGCCAATGGTTCCCTTGATGTAATCTCGTAGCAGGGACCTGCCTACATCGACCTCGCCATCGAGCAATGCGTCGATGCCTTCCTGCAGCAGCGCTTCAGCAAAATCGGGACGCTTCCGGGCGTAATCTTGTAGCCACTCCCCAAAGTCTCTCGTTGTTGCCATCGTCCATCTCCATCACTGCTGCGTGCGTTTGGTTCGCTTGTAGTCGCGCCAAAACGCGCGCGCGGCCAGGATGTCCTGCTGCTGCCGTTTCTTCGTTCCGCCGGTGAGCAGGATCACAAGTGTGTCTCCATCTCGCCCGAAATAAATGCGGTATCCCGGCCCAAAATCGATGCGGAATTCCAGAACGCCTTCGCCGACACCCTTGGAGTTGGAGAAATTTCCCATCGCCATGCGCCGCAACGCACGGGCAATCTGCGCAGATGCGAAAACGTCCAGCCTCTCCGCCCAGTCGGTGAAAGGCGCTCTGCCATCCTCGTCCACATAATAGCGGATCTCGACCATAGATCATGGTAACATATAGGTTACCCGTTTTCAACGCCATTGGGCCAGACGATCCCATGTGATACACGGCCGCAAACGTCTCCAGCCTTGATCGAAGCCCTGAATGACCGCACCCATCGTCACCCGTTTCGCGCCCTCCCCGACCGGCTTCCTGCACATCGGCGGCGCCCGCACCGCGCTGTTCAACTGGCTGTATGCGCGCGGCCGCGGCGGCAAGATGTTGCTGCGGATCGAGGATACCGACCGCGAGCGCTCCACGGAGCCGGCGATCGCCGCGATCATCGAAGGGTTGAAGTGGCTCGGCATCGAATGGGACGACAACACCGTCTACCAGTTCCAGCGAGCCGGCCGGCACCGCGAGGTTGCCGAGCAGCTGCTGGCCGAAGGCAAGGCCTATTATTGCTACGCCTCCGCCGACGAGCTCAAGGAGATGCGCGAGAAGGCCCGTGCCGAGGGCAAGTCGAAACTCTATGACGGCCGCTGGCGCGAACGCGCGGCGTCGGAGGCGCCGGCCGGCGTCAAGCCGACCATCCGCCTGAAGGCGCCGCTCGACGGCGAGACCGTGATCGACGACCAGGTACAGGGCCGCGTCACCTGGAAGAACGAGAACCTCGACGACCTCGTCCTGCTGCGCGGCGACGGCAACCCGACCTATATGCTGGCGGTGGTGGTAGACGACCACGACATGGGCGTGACGCATGTGATCCGCGGCGACGACCACCTGATCAATGCCGCCCGCCAGAAGCAGATCTACGACGCGCTCGGCTGGCAGGTTCCCAGCATGTCGCACATCCCGCTGATCCACGGGCCGGACGGCTCGAAGCTCTCCAAGCGCCACGGCGCGCTCGGCGTCGATGCCTATCGCGCGATGGGCTACGTGCCCGAGGCCCTACGCAATTACCTCGTGCGGCTCGGCTGGAGCCACGGCGACCAGGAGATCTTCTCCACGGAGGAGATGATCCGCGACTTCGACCTGCCCGCCATCGGACGCTCCGCCGCACGGTTCGATTTCGCCAAGCTGGAGAATCTCAACGGCCACTACATCCGGCACGCCGACGATCGGTCGCTTGTGACCCAGTTCGAGGATGTGCTGGAATACGTGCCTGATGGCGCTGATCTCAAGGCCAAGCTCAACGACACGTCGCGCGCGCAGCTGTTGCAGGCGATGCCGCAGCTCAAGGAGCGCGCCAAGACGCTGATCGAACTGATCGACAGTTCCTATTACATCTTTGCCGACCGGCCGCTGGTGATGGAGCCGAAGGCCGCAGCCTTGCTGACGCCGGAAACCCGCGCCTTGATCGGCAGACTGCACGGCGCACTCAAGGGCGTCACCGACTGGACGGCGGCGACCACGGAGGCAGCTACCCGCACGTTTGCCGAGGCCAATGGCCTGAAACTCGGCGCGGTGGCGCAGCCCCTGCGGGTGGCGCTGACCGGAAAGACGACTTCGCCCGGAATCTTCGACGTGCTGGCGGTATTGGGGCGGCAGGAATGCCTTGCCCGGCTCGCCGATCAAGAAGCGGTTTAGCATAGCAGCAGGTCGCGCTTGGCCGTCTTGCAGCGCACACGCCAATGCGATACCCATCTGCGAAGCCTGAGGCATATCTGGCCTGGTCCAGCCATTTCCGGATGGCTACGACCGACCGGCCCTCTCAACGATCTCATCGGGGACTACACGATGGACGCAAAAACCAATACCAAGAACGCCACGATGACCGTCGATGGCAAGAGCTTCGACTTCCCGATTCTGAGCGGGACGGTCGGTCCCGATGTCATCGACATCGGCAAGCTCTATGCCCAGTCCGGCATGTTCACCTATGACCCCGGATTCACCTCGACCGGCAGCTGCCAGTCGAAGATCACTTACATCGACGGCGATGCCGGCATCCTCGAATATCGCGGCTACCCGATCGAGCAGCTCGCCGGCCACGGCGACTTCCTCGAGACCTGCTACCTGCTTCTGTACGGCGAACTGCCGACCAAGGCGCAGAAGGCCGATTTCGACGGCCGCGTCACCAGCCACACCATGGTTCACGAACAGATGGCCCGCTTCTTCCAGGGCTTCCGTCGCGATGCGCATCCGATGGCCGTGATGGTCGCGTCGGTCGGCGCACTGGCCGCGTTCTACCATGACTCCACCGACATCAACGATCCCAAGCAGCGCATGATCGCGTCGATCCGCATGATCGCCAAGATCCCGACGCTCGCCGCGATGGCCTACAAGTACACGATCGGCCAGCCCTTCGTGTACCCGACCAACTCGCTGGATTTCGCCTCGAACTTCCTCAAGATGTGCTTTGCGGTGCCTTGCGAGGACTACAAGGTCAACCCGGTGCTGGCCAAGGCACTGGACAAGATCTTCACGCTGCACGCCGACCATGAGCAGAACGCCTCGACCTCGACCGTGCGCATTGCCGGCTCGTCGGGCGCCAACCCGTTCGCGTGCATCGCCGCCGGCATCGCCTGCCTGTGGGGACCCGCGCATGGTGGCGCCAACGAAGCCGCGCTGGCGATGCTGGCCGAGATCGGCACCGTCGACAAGATTCCGGAATTCATCGCCAAGGTGAAGGACAAGAATTCCAGCGTCCGCCTGATGGGCTTCGGTCACCGCGTCTACAAGAACTACGATCCGCGCGCCAAGATCATGCAGCAGACCTGCCATGAAGTGCTCAAGGAAACCGGTCATGGCGGCGACGAGATGCTCGCCGTGGCGATGGAACTCGAGAAGATCGCATTGAGCGACCAGTACTTCATCGACCGCAAGCTGTACCCGAACGTCGACTTCTATTCGGGCATCACCCTGAAGGCGATGGGCTTCCCGACCTCGATGTTCACCGTATTGTTCGCGGTCGCCCGCACCGTCGGCTGGATCAGCCAGTGGAGCGAGATGATCGAGGATCCGCAGCAGAAGATCGGCCGTCCGCGCCAGCTCTACACCGGCGCCGCCCGCCGCGATTACGTCGATATCGCCAAGCGCGGCTGATAGGTCACTTCAAGGATCCAAACAGCAAATCGGCGGACCGGAAACGGTCCGCCGATTTCGTTTGTGAGCTAGCCGCGCCGCTTCAACATCCCGATCACGATTTCCGCCGCGCCGATGCTCGGCGAGGTCTTGCCGGTCGCCATGATGGTGTCGAGCTTCGCAAAGGCCTCGACCTGGCGCTGCCGCAGCGCCGTGTCGGCGAGCACGTCGCGCAGCGCCGGCGCGAGATTGTCCGGCGTGCAGTCCTGCTGGATATATTCCGGCACCACGTTTTCACCGACCACCAGATTGGCGAGGATCACCGAGGCCGAGCGGATCACGCGGCGTGCGATCCAGGCCTCGACATTGCCGCCCTTGTAGGCAGCAACCATCGGCACACCGGCGATGGCCAGTTCCAGCGTCGAGGTGCCCGACTTCGCCAGCGCGGCGTGCGCGATGCGAAATGCGGCGCGCTTGTCGGCCTCGCCGACCACGACGCGCGGCTGCACCGGCCAGTCCTTCAGCGCGACGGCAATGGCCTGTTCGAGATGCGGCATGGTCGGCAGGATCAGCTCGAATGCCACACCCTGCTTCCGCAACAGCCCGAGGGCTGCGCCAAAGATCGCCATGTGATGGCGGATCTCGCTGCGCCGGCTGCCGGGCAGCACCAGCAGCACCGGCGGGCTGGCGTCGCGGCGCGCCTGCTCTTCGGGGTTCGGGCGGAGCGATGCAATCTGCTCGATCAGGGGATGGCCGACATAGCTGCACGGCGGACCGCCGAGCTGCCGGTGCACCTCGGGCTCGAACGGCAGCAGCCCCAATACGTGGTCGACATAACCGCGCATCGCCCGCGCCCGGCCCGGCCGCCACGCCCAGACCGATGGCGAGACGTAGTCGACGATCGGAATGTTGGGCGCGCGGCGGCGTACGCGGCGCGCCACGCGATGGGTGAAATCGGGGCTGTCGATGATCACCAGTATATCGGGGGCGGCCTTCAGCACGGCGTCGGTGGCCTCGGCCAGCCGGCGCAGGATCATCGGCAGCTTTTTTGGAATCGCGGCAAAGCCGATGATCGACAGCGCCTCGATCGGAAACAGCGAGGCCAGCCCCTCGGCGGCCATCGTCGAGCCGCCGATGCCTTCAAAGCTGACGTCGTCGCCGAGGCGCTGCCGCAGCACCTTCATCAGCGCCGAGCCGAGGCGGTCGCCGGATTCTTCGGTGGCGATCAGAAAGATCTTTCGCGTCACGCCGTTACCCCCGTCACGAACAGGCCGGCGGCGTCGGCGGCGTCCACCATCTGTTGCGGCTCGGCGACGATGGTGTTGCCGGCGACGATGGCGATGCCGGCCAGCCCCGCCTCGGCCGCCCGTGCAATTGTTTGCGGACCGAGCGTCGGCATGTCGAAGCGCAAATCCTGCCCGCTCTTGGGCGCCTTCACCAGCACGCCGCGGCCCGGCCTGGCACGAATACGACCCTGCGCGCGCAACTGCGCCACGCGCGCCAGCAGCCCGTCGGTGCCCTCGATGCCCTCGACGCCGATCACGTGGCCGTCGATCACGACGGTCGCCTGGCCGATGTCGAACGGGCTCAGCGCGCCGAGCACAGCGAGCCCCTTGGTGATATCGGCCTCCGCGCCGGCATCGGGCCGCGCGCGGCACAACGATCCCGCCGGCATCAGCAAATCCGGTGCTACGTCCTTGATCCCGAGCAGGCGAAAGCCATCGTCTTCGAAGATGCGGCCGATGCCGGTGAGCAGGTGATCGTCGCCGCCGCGAAACGCGGACAGGATGTGCCGCATCGCTCGCAGCGTTCCCCAATCCATGCGAATTTCGGACAGCGCCGGCCGCACCAAGGTGCCGATGAAGACCAGGTCACGGCAATGTTCGTCGCGCATCAGGCTTTTCAGCCGGCCGATCCGGCCGAGCGGCACCCAGTGATGCCTGAACCTGCTGGCGGCGACCGGATCGCAGAACCCCTTCAGCGCAAACAGGATCGGCGTGACGCCGCGCGCCTTGAGTGAGTCGGCGACCGCGAAGGGCAGCACGCCGCCGCCGGCAATCAGGCCGACGTGGGAAGCGAGAACCGGTTCTTGATGCGTCATGGCCTGCCCCGCGCCGCGATCAATTGGACCAATCAGGATTTGCCCTTGCCATCCTCGGGCAGGCACAGCGCACGATGCTGGCCGGCGGCGATGAAGGCGAGTATCTCGGCGATCGCCGGATCCTCGGAGGCCAGCGGCTGCACGCGCGCCAGCCGCTCGGCGAAGATACCCTCGCCGTGAAACAGCTTCTGGTAAAATCCGCGCACCAGCGCCAGGCGCTGCTTGGTGAATTTGCGGCGCTTCATGCCGATGATGTTGAGGCCTTCCAGGCTGGCGTACTGGCCGTTGACCAGCGCGAACGGGATGACGTCGCCGCGCACGCCGCAGATGCCGCCGACCATCGCCTGCGGACCGATCCGGGTGAACTGGTGCACGGCCGAGAGCCCGCCCATGAACACGAAGTCGCCGATCTCGCAATGGCCGCCGAGCGTCGCCGAGGTCGCGAAGATCACGTCGTTGCCGACATGGCAGTCATGGCCGACATGGCTGCAATTCATGTAGTAGCCGCGATCGCCGACCGTGGTGACGCCGCCACCCGCGACGGTGCCGGCGTTCATGGTGACGGATTCGCGGATCGTGCAGCCGTTGCCGATCACGAGCTTCGTCAACTCGCCCTTGTAGCTCAGCGACTGCGGCGGCGTGCCCAATGATGCGAACGGATAGATCGTGCAGCCGTCACCGATGGTGGTCTGCGCGGTGATGTGGACATGGGCGATCAGCTTGCAGTCCGCCCCGATCACGACGTTCGGCCCGATGATGCAATACGGCCCGATGGTGGTGCCCTCGCCGATCACCGCGCCATCTGCAATTCGCGCCGTGGGATCGATATTGCTCATCGCAGGGTCCAGGTTCTGACAGCGCCAAGGCTGTGAATATGTATGGTTTTCGGCTGGTTAGCGCCGGGAACCAGCCCTGTCCAGTCACGTCTGGTTTCGCTTCGCCAAAACCAGGCGCCCGCCAGCAACGGCAGCGTCAGTCGGTCAGCATCGCGCCGACGTCGGCGGAAGCGACGATGACGCCGTTGACCTTGGCGTCGCCGTGGAACCACCACATCGACTTCTTCCGGCCGATGCTGCGCATGTGATACTCGATCGTGTCACCGGGCATCACCGGCTTGCGGAATTTGCATTTGTCGATGGTCAGGAAGTACACCGCGCGCGGCTTCTGCGTGCCCTCGACCGACATGATGCCGATCACGCCGGCGGTCTGCGCCATGCCCTCGATCATCAGCACGCCCGGAAATACCGGACGGTCCGGGAAGTGACCGAGGAAGGCCGGCTCGTTGATCGTGACGTTCTTGACGCCGATGCCGCTGTAGTCCTTGCGGATGTTGACGACGCGGTCGATCAGCAGAAACGGATAACGGTGCGGCAGCGTCTTCAGGATGGTGTTGATATCGACCAGATCATACGCAATCGGTGACTCCTGATCGATCGATGAAACTTCGCTCATTGCCCCTCGTCCTTCGCGTCCTGCGAACCTGTATTGGCGCCCGGTGCGCTGTCGCGCCCGAGCTTTTCAACCGCGAGGATCTCGCGAAACCACTGCTTGGTCGGCTTGGCGAAGAACCCGCCCCAACGCCCCTTGGCGGGGATCGAGTCCTTGACGCCGCTCATCGCGGTGACCTGCGCGCCGTCGCCGATCGTGATGTGATTATTGAGGCCGACCATGGCGCCCAGCGCCACATGGTCGCCGAGCGTCAGGCTGCCGGCCAGCCCGCATTTGGCGGCAATCAGGCAGTGCCGCCCGATCGTCACATTGTGGCCGATCTGAACCAGATTGTCGATCTTGGTGCCCTCGCCGATCACGGTGTCGCGCAGGCTGCCGCGGTCGATCGCGGTGCCGGCGCCGATCTCGACGTCGTTCTGGATCAACACGCGGCCGGTCTGCGGCACCTTGAGATGGGTGGCCGCGAAGATGAAGCCATAGCCGTCCTGCCCGATCAGGCAGCCCGGGTGGATCAACACGTTGTTGCCGATCAGCGCGAACTGGATCACGCAATTGGCGCCGACATTGCAGTCGCGGCCGATCTTGACGCCGGCGGCGATCACCGCGCCGGAGCCGATCACGGTGCCGGCGCCGATTTCGACATCCGGCCCGATCACCGCGAGCGGATCGATCGTGACGTCGTCTTCCAGCATCGCCGTGGGATGGATCACGGCGGAGGCCGCGACGCCGTTCAGGCCGAAGCCGGACCGCGGCCGCAGCGCGTCGTCGTGCCAGTCGCGGCTGAGCGCCACGAAAGCGCCAAACGGGCTTTTGGCGCGGAGAACGGCGATGTGCGGGGGAATGTCGCCCTTGAAACGCTCGCTCACCAGCACCGCGCCCGCGCGGGTCTGCGCGAGCTGGTGGATGTAGCGGACGTTATCGAAGAAGGCGAGATCGTGCGGGCCTGCACCGTCGAGCGCGGCGAGCCCGGTGATCAACTGGTCGGCCCTGGAGGGATCGACCAGCTCAACCTTCGCTGACGCGGCGATCTCGGCCAGCGTCAGCGACGGCGTTTGCTTGAAGAAGTCCGGCTGTGCCATGCCACCCGTCGCGGTACGGCGCGTGATCAAACTCAGAACGAAGTTCCGCCGCCAAACTTGAACTGCTGGACGCGATCGTAGTCGCCCTTGGTGATCGGCACCGCGTAGTCGAAGCGCAGCGGACCGAACGGCGACTGCCAGATCAAGCCAACACCGACCGACGAGCGGATCGTGTTGCTGGTGTCAGCCTGCAGACCGGTACAGGTACCAACGGTCGTCTTGCTGGCGGGAGTGCAGCCTGCGGTGTTGACTTCACCCGTCTGCGCCCACGACGTCGGACCCTGATAATCCCACAACCCGCCGGCATCTGCATAGACCGCGCCCTTGATGCCAACTTCCTTCGGCAGGAACCAGAACGGCATCTGCAATTCAGCCGACGCGCCCCAATACTTCGTGCCGCCGATCGCATCGCCCGTCGCACCCAGGGCGACGTAGCTGATGTCACGCGGGCCGATGCCGTTCGGCGCGAAACCGCGAACCAGGTTCGGACCCATCTGGAAATGGTCAAGCATGCGGATGTCCTTGCCGACCGAATTCAGCATGCCGCCCTGGACCCGCAGCAGGCCGACGATGTCGGCGACCAGCGGGGTGTAGTACTTCGCATCGATGGTCGATTTCAGGTAGCTGACGTCGCCGCCGACGCCGGCGTAATCCTGCTTCCATTCGACGAACAGGCCGTCGGTGGGGTTCTTGTTGTTGTCGAGGGTGTTGTAGTTGAGCGTGTAGCCGACCAGCGACGTGATGGTCGCGCCGCCAGCCAGTTCCCTGCGGACCGGCAGCGAGGATTCACCGTCGGCGTAGCAGCCAAAGGTCGCTGAATTAGCTGGGTTTGGGGTGCTTCCCGCAGCATTCAGCGCGGCTGGTGTCTGGTTAAATGCGAGCAGGCCATTGGCTGTGTTATTATTACAGTTGTTGTAGGTCGACGGCAGCGAGATCTTCTGCTGATACAGCGAATAGCGCAGCTGCAGGGTCAGATCCTCACGCAGACCGAAGCCGAGACGCGGACTGAAGCCGATCGTCTTGGTGTTGTACGAGATGTAGCTGTTGGAAAGCTGCTCGCGCTGGAAGAAATCCAGGCCGAGCGCCACGCGGTAGTCGAGCAGATAGGGCTCGACGAAGGACAGCGAGTAGCCGCGGGCATACTGGCCGTACTGCACCGACGCCTTGGCGAACAGGCCGCGGCCGAGGAAGTTGCGCTCGGAGACGCTGACTTCGCCCAGCGCGCCGTCGGTCGTCGAGTAACCGCCCGAGACCGAGAAGTCGCCGGTGGATTTTTCTTCGAGATCGACGACCAGGATCACGCGATCGCTCGACGAGCCGGGCTCGGTCGAAACCTTCACGCTCTTGAAGAAGTCGAGGTTCTTGAGGCGACGCTCGGCACGGTCGACCAGCGCGCGGTTATACGCGTCGCCTTCCGACAGGTCGAACTCGCGACGGATGACATAGTCACGGGTGCGGGTGTTGCCGCGAACGTTGATGCGCTCGATGTAGGTGCGCGGGCCCTCTTCGATCGCGAACGAGATCGAGACGGTGTGGGCTTCGAAGTTGCGATCGCCACGCGGACGGACCACGGCGAAGGCATAGCCACGGCGCGAGGTCTCGATCTGCATCTCCTCGACCGACTTCTCCAGCGCTTCCGCGTTGTAGAGCGAGCCGACATTGACGCGGGAGAAGCTGCTCAGCGAGCGGCCATCGAGGGTCGGGATGGTCGACTGGTAGTCGACGGAAGCGACGCGGTACTGCTGGCCCTCCTCGATCTTGAAGGTAACCAGGAAGCCCTTGCGCTCGGGATCGTATTCGGTGAGCGCGGCGACGACCTGAACGTCGGCGTAGCCGTTCTTCAGGTAATAGCGGCGGATCAGGTCGCGATCGGCTTCGACACGGTCCGGATCGTAGATGTCGCCGGAGGCGAGGAAGCTCAGGACGTTGGATTCGCGGGTCTTGATCACGTCCTTGAGGCGGTAGGACGAATAGGCCTTGTTGCCGATGAACTCGATCTGCTTGACGCCGGTCTTGACGCCTTCATTGACCGTGAAGATCAGGTCGACGCGGTTGTTGGGCTGCTCGATGATCTCGGGAACGACGCTGACGTCGTAGCGGCCGGAGCGGCGATAGATCTCGGCGATACGGGAGGCGTCGGCCTGCACCATCGGGCGCGACAGCGTACCGCGCGACTTCGACTGCACTTCGGCGGTGAGCTGGTCGTCCTTGACCTTCTTGTTGCCCTCGAAGGCAACGCGGCCAATGACCGGGTTCTCGACGACGGAAACCAGAACACGCCCGCCTGGCTGGCTGATCCGGACGTCCTGGAACAGGCCGGTCTCGATCAGGGCCTTGAGGCCGTCATCGAGCACGCCCTGGTCGAGGCGGCCACTCGGGCCGGGCCGGAAGTAGGAGCGGATCGTCTCGACGTCGACGCGGCGATTGCCCGCGACGGAGATCGACGCCACGGTCTGGGCAGAAGCAGACGACGAAACCAGCGCAGCAGTCACCGTAGCGGCGACCGGCATGGCGACCATGATCAGAGAAGCAACCAGACTTCCCCGCAATACCCGCAAACCAAACTTCATGCGCTGCGCGCCCTTATCATTCCATCGCCAGCCCGCACCCCTACGGTCTGACAGAATCCCATTTGTTGCCCCGCTTGTAGCCAATTTTACCAGACTGGCAAACGGCCTTTCGCGTGGCGATTTCATTTTCGTTCCAAGACGTTGCCTATCGGCCACGTTGTCCCGAAATCGCATCATGATGATGCCAGATGAAGAATGTCGTTATAGGTCGCAAACACCATCAACATCAGCACAAGTCCCAGTCCGACGCGGAACCCCATCTCCTGGGCGCGCTCCGAAAGTGGCCGGCCGCGCACCGCCTCGAAGGCATAGAACAGCAGGTGACCGCCATCCAGCAACGGCACCGGAAACAGGTTCAGCAGGCCGATCGAGATCGAAAGTACCGCCGCCAGGTGGATCAGCGCGGTGATTCCGATGGTAGCCACCTGCCCCGAGATCTGGGCGATTCGCAGCGGGCCGCCGACCTGGTCGGCCGCCTCGCGGCCGGTGAACACACCACCGATATAGGACAGGGTGCGTTCGACCACGAACCAGGTCTCCTTGACGCCGAGCACCAGAGCCGCCGCCGGGTTGACCTTCTCGGTGGTTGCCTCGCCGGCCGCGGCCGAGCGGGTAATCCCGAGCACGCCAAGGCGATGCACGTTGCCGAAGCTGTCTTTGACTTCCTTGAGTTCAGGGGTCGCCTTCAGCTCGACGATCGAATCGCCGCGCTTGATGCCGAAGGAGAGCTGCTCGCCGGCCTTGGTGCCGACGATGCGCTGCATGTCGGAAAAGCTGCCGATCGCGTTGCCGTCGATCGACTTGATGACGTCGCCGGACTGGAAGCCGGCTGCTGCGGCGGCGCTGCCGACCTGCACGGTATCGACCTGCGCGGTGGTCGAGGGCTTGCCGAAGAAGGTGAACAGGCAGGTGAAGATGACGATGGCGAGGATGAAATTGGCGATCGGGCCGGCCGCGACGATCGCGGCGCGCTGCCCTACCCGCTTGTGGTGGAAGCTGCCCTGGCGCTCGTCGGCCGACATGCCCGACAGCGTGGCCGACGACGGCGTCGAGGCTTCGCTCTCATCGCCGAAAAACTTGACGTAACCACCCAGCGGGATCGCCGAGATCTTCCAGCGCGTGCCGTGGCGGTCGTTGAAGCCTATGATCTCCGGCCCGAAACCGAGCGAGAAGGTCAGCACCTTCACGCCGTTCCAGCGCGCGACCAGGAAATGGCCGAGTTCGTGGAAGAACACCACAATCGTCAATACGAACAGAAACGGAATGATGTAACCTATCAATCCGTGGCTTAACGTATTGAAACCGTGTTCAAAAAACCCGAGCATCGCAATCCCCTACACGCGAAGCCGCAAGCTTCGTCCCCAATTGACTAGGTTGCCTTTGCGGCAATTTGAGGCAAGAGGGTGGCAGCCATTTTTCGCGCGCTATGGTCAACGGCGATGGCGTCATCGGCCGACGAAAGCGGTGCCAAATTACCTGACCGCACCCAGTCATTCATGGTCGCCTCGACCAGCCGCGCGATCGCACCGAACCGGATTTTCTGCGCGATGAAGGCCGCGACCGCGACTTCGTTGGCGGCGTTGTAGACCGTGGTCGCGCCGTGGCCGGTGCGCAGCGCGTCAAAGGCCAGTTTGAGGCCGGGGAAACGCACATAATCCGGCGCCTCGAAGGTGAGCGTGCCGATCTTGGCCAGATCGAGCGGCGCGGCCCGGCCCGGAATGCGGTCCGGCCAGCCCAGGCAATGCGCGATCGGCGTCCGCATGTCCGGCGAGCCGAGCTGCGCCAGCACCGAGAAATCGCGGAATTCGACCATGCCATGGACGATCGACTGCGGATGCACCAATACGTCGATCTCGTCCGGCGTCAGCGCGAACAGATAGGAGGCCTCGATCACTTCGAGGCCCTTGTTCATCATCGAGGCGGAATCGATGGTAATCTTCTGCCCCATCGACCAGTTCGGGTGCTTCAAGGCCTGCGCGAGCGTCGCCTGCTCGATGTCGGCGGCGGCCCAGGTGCGGAACGGCCCGCCGGACGCGGTGATGATGACCTTCGTCAGTTCTTCGCGGCTGCCGGAGCCGAGCGCCTGGAACAGCGCATTATGCTCGGAATCCGCCGGCAGGATGCAGGCCCCCGCCTTGGCGGCGCGCTGCATGAAGAAATCACCGGCACAGACCAGGCATTCCTTGTTGGCCAGCGCGATGGTGGCGCCGCGGTCCACCGCCGCCAGCGCCGGCTTCAGCCCGGCCGCGCCGGATACCGCGGCCATCAGCCAGTCCGACGGACGCTCCGCGGCCTCGACGATGGCGCTGTCGCCGGCGCCGCACTGGATGCCGGTGCCGGCCAGCGCCGACCGCAATTCGGCCAGTTTGGACGCATCGGCGACCGCGACGAAGCGGGCGCGGAATTCCTTGGCGAGTTTCACCAGGCCTTCGACGTTGGTGTTGGCGGTCAACGCCTCCACCTGATAGCGTTCCGGCGCGGCGCGGATCAGGTCCATCGTGCTGTCACCGATCGAGCCGGTGGCGCCGAGAACGGTTACGCGGCGCACGCTGGACGCGGCGGCCTTATTGTTTCGCAGAGGAACAGCACTCATCGGATCACCAAACCATAAGACCGCGGCCGACACCATCGGCGCCGCCGCGTAAAAGACCGATCACCGCGGCAGCGACAATCGCGAAGACGTAGCCATCCAGCCGGTCCAGGAGACCGCCGTGGCCGGGAATGATGTGGCTGGAATCCTTGACGCCGAAGCGGCGCTTGACCGCCGATTCGAACAGGTCGCCGAGCTGCGACGTGACCGTCAGCGCGGTGGCGAGTACCAGCAGCGGCCCGATCCGGCCGATTCCGTAGGCCGCAAAACCAAAGGCCACGCCGAGGCTGAGCACCAGGCCGCCGATCGCGCCGGCCCAGGTCTTCTTCGGGCTGACCCGCGGCCACAGTTTCGGGCCGCCGATCCCCCTGCCCGCGAAATAGCCGCCGATGTCGGTGACCCAAACGACCAGCAGCACGAACATCAGCGCCGCAAAACCCCAGACCGGGTCCAGCCGCACTACGATGGACGCCGCCAGCGCGGCTGCGGCATAAAGCAAGCCGAGCGCGATCCAGCCCATGCTGCCCGCGCCGACAATCATCCGCCATTCGACGAACAGGCCGATCGAAACCGCGATCACCAGCGCAGCCCACCACCAGCCGCCGGCATAGGCGACGCCGATCGCGACCGGGATCAGCACCAGCGCGGCGAGCACGCGCATCAGGAGGTTTCGCAGACCGCGGTCATCGACCTGTTTCGGCGCGCCGCCGTCGTGATCCACGTCCGTCACGAACCGGTCTTCGCAGCAAGACCGCCGAAGCGGCGCTCGCGGCGGGCGTATTCGGCGATCGCGCCTTCCAGCGCGGCCTTGTCGAAATCCGGCCAGTGCATCGGCACGAAAACAAGCTCGCTATACGCGGCCTGCCACATCAGGAAGTTCGAAAGTCGCTGTTCGCCGGAGGTGCGGATAATCAGATCGGGATCCGGAATGTCCGGCGCGTCGAGATACTGCCCGAGCGTATCGACATTGATGCTGTCCGGCGTGCGCTTGCCGTCGGCGACTTCCTGCGCCAGGCGCTGCGCGGCCTTGGCGATCTCGTGGCGCGAGCCGTAGTTGAAAGCCACCACGAGATTGAGCCGGGTGTTGCCGCGGGTCAGATCCTCGGCTTCGGAGAGCAGCGAACGGATATCGGGATCGAGCCCTTCGCGCTCGCCGATCACGCGAACGCAGACGCCGTCGGCATGCAGCGTCGCCAGATCGTTGCGGATGAAGCGACGCAGCAATCCGAACAGGTCGCGGATTTCTGTCGCCGGACGCGACCAGTTCTCCGAGCTGAAGGAGAATATCGTGAGATAGAGAATGCCGATTTCGTTGGCGGCACGGACGACGCGGCGCAGCGCATCGACGCCGCGGCGGTGGCCCTCGGCGCGCGGCAGGCCGCGTGCGGAGGCCCAGCGCCCGTTGCCGTCCATGATGATCGCGACATGCAAAGGCGTGGATCGGTCCGATCCATCAGTTGCGGGCGCGGCGGCGTTCGACATCGGTTGGTCCCTGCGCATGACATCATGCGCTTTCAAGTCAAATAGGGGCGCGACGGCAGGCCTTGCTGTCCGTCGCGCCAGCGCGAAGGATCGCGCTAGACCGTCATGATTTCCTTTTCCTTGGCGGCCAGCATCTGGTCGATTTCGGCGATCGAGGCGTCGGTCGCCTTCTGCACGTCGTTGTCGAGGCGCTTCTGGTCGTCCTCGGTGATGTCGTGCGCCTTCTCGAGCTTCTTGATGTGGTCGATGCCGTCGCGGCGGACATGGCGGACGGCGACCTTGGCGGCCTCGGCGTATTTATTACCGACCTTCACCAGTTCCTTGCGGCGCTCTTCGTTGAGCTCGGGAATCCGCAAGCGCAACGTCGTGCCCTCCGTGGCGGGGCTGAGGCCAAGGTTGGAATCGACGAGCGCCTTTTCGACGGCCTTGACCATCGACTTGTCCCAGACCTGCACCGACAAAAGGCGCGGCTCCGGCACCGAGATGGTGGCGACCGACTTCAACGGCACATGGCTGCCATAGGCTTCCACCTGCACCGGCTCCAGCATCGAGGCCGCGGCGCGCCCGGTGCGCAGTCCGCCGAGTTCGTGCTTCAGCGCGGCAGTGGCGCCCTGCATACGGCGCTTGAGGTCGTTGATATCGAATGGGGCCAACGGGGCCATGCAGCTCTCCTCTTGAAACCTGCCCTGCTCCGCACCGCGGCCGGGCTACACTGAAAATCAGCCCGCGACGATGGTGCCGCGGCCTGTACCGGTCAGAATGGCGCCGATCGAACCCGGCTCGGCGATCGAAAATACGATGATAGGCAGCGCCGTCTCGCGGGCAAGCGCGAAAGCGGTCGCGTCCATGACCTTGTAGTTACCCTCGACCGCCTGCGAATGGCTGAGCCGCTCGAACCGCGTGGCGGCCGGGTGCTTCTTCGGATCCGCGCTGTAGACGCCATCGACATTGGTCGCCTTGAGCACCGCCGCGGCGCCGATTTCGGCGGCGCGCAGCACCGCTGTCGTGTCGGTGGTGAAATACGGATTGCCGGTGCCGCCGGCGAGCAGCACGATGCGGCCTTCGGAGAGATATTTGTGCGCGGCAGCACGGGTGAACAGCTCGCAGACCTGCGGCATGACCATCGCCGACAGGGTGCGGGCCGGCACCGCGCGACGCTCGATCGCAGCTTCAAGCGCCAGGCAGTTCATCACGGTGGCGAGCATGCCCATGGTGTCGCCGGTCGGGCGCGACACGCCGCGCGAGGACACTTCGACGCCGCGAAAAATATTGCCGCCGCCGACCACGACGGCGATCTCGACGCCGAGCTTCTGGGCCGCGATGAGGTCGCCGGCAATGCGGTCGATGGTGGGCTGGTCGATGCCGAACGGCTGGCCGCCGGCAAAATATTCGCCTGAAAGCTTGATCACGACGCGACGATAGAGCGGCTCACCCATGATGCGATCGCTTCCTTTCGAGGCGGCAACTCCCGGCGTCGATCCGCCGGGAGTCTTATGTAACAAGTCGTGCTTACTTCTGACCGCTGGCGGCGGCGACTTCGGCGGCGAAGTCCGAGGTCTGCTTCTCGATGCCTTCGCCGAGCGCGTAGCGCACGAAGCCGGTCAGCTTGATCGGCGCGCCGACCTTGCCTTCGGCTTCCTTGACGGCCTGGGCGACCGACTTGGCGGTGTCGTGGATGAAGGCCTGATCGAGCAGGCAGACTTCCTTGTAATAGGTCTTCAGGCCGTTCTCGACGATCTTCTCGATCATCGCTTCCGGCTTGCCCTGCTGGCGATACTTGTCCGCCATCACGTCCTTCTCGCGCGCCACGACGGCGGGATCGAGCGAGGTCGAATCAAGCGCCTGCGGGTTGGCGGCGGCGACATGCATCGCGATCTGCTTGCCGAGCACGGCGAGTTCGTCGGTCTTGCCGGTCGATTCCAGCGCGACGATGATGCCCATCTTGCCGAGGCCTTCGGTCACGGCGTTGTGCACGTAGCTGGAGACGACGCCGGCCGAGACTTCGAGCAGGGCGGCGCGGCGCAGCGACATGTTCTCGCCGATGGTCGCGATCGCTTCGGTGATCGCGGTTTCGACGGTGGCGTCACCGACCTGGTGCGCCTTGATCGCATCGACATCGCCGCCGGCCTTGAGCGCGACCTGAGCGATCATCTTGACCAGGCCCTGGAACTGCTCGTTGCGGGCGACGAAATCGGTCTCGGAATTGACTTCGACGACGACGCCCTTGGCGCCGGCGGTGACGACGCCGATCAGGCCTTCCGCGGCGACGCGGTCGGCCTTCTTGGCGGCCTTGGAGAGGCCCTTGGCGCGCAGCCAGTCGATCGATGCCTGCATGTCGCCGTCATTGGCAGTGAGCGCGTTCTTGCAGTCCATCATGCCGACGCCGGTGGTCTCGCGGAGGTCCTTGACCATCGCTGCGGTAATCGTTGCCATCGTTGAACCCTTTGCCTGCCAGGGCTGAAGCGGGCGCAGCCGATGCTGCATGCCACGCGACGCCACAGGAATTTTCATCGTGAGGAAGTAGAACCGAAAAAGTGTGGCCGGAACCCCGGCCACACTTAACTCTCAGACGCGTGAGCGTGATTACTCGGCTTCCGCCGTCATCGCCTTGGCCTGGGCGACCCAGCCATCGGCACGGGTCGGCAGGCCGACCTCTTCGCCGATCTTGTGGGCGTTGTCGTGATCGAGCTCGGCCAGCTGCCAGAAGTGGAAGATGCCGAGGTCGTTGAACTTCTTCTCGATCTCGCCGGACACGCCGGTGAGCTTCTTGAGGTCGTCGGCGGTGCCGCGGGGACCCGCCAGACCCTGGAAGCCGGCGGCTTCCGGAGCCGCGATGGCTTCCTCGATCGGGGCCGCCGAGGCGCCGATGTCGTAGCCGGAATCGCCCTGGGCGCGCGAGATGCCGTCGATGACGGCGCGGGCGATCAGGTCGCAATACAGCGTCAGCGCACGGCCGGCGTCGTCATTGCCCGGGACCACATAGGTGATGCCCTTGGGGTCCGAGTTGGTGTCGACGATCGCCGCCACCGGGATGCCCAGGCGCTGGGCTTCCTGGATCGCGATGTCTTCCTTGTTGGTGTCGATCACGAAGATCAGGTCGGGCAGACCGCCCATGTCCTTGATGCCGCCGAGCGAACGGTCGAGCTTGTCGCGCTCGCGCTGCAGCGTCAGGCGCTCCTTCTTGGTGTAGGCCGAGGCATCGCCCGAGTTGAGCACTTCATCGAGGTGGCGCAGGCGCTTGATCGAACCGGAAATGGTCTTCCAGTTGGTCAGCGTGCCGCCGAGCCAGCGCGAATTGACGAAGTACATCGCCGAACGCTTGGCAGCTTCGGCCACGACGTCCTGGGCCTGGCGCTTGGTGCCGACGAACAGGATGCGACCACCCTTGGCGACGGTGTCCGACACAGCCTGCAGCGCGCGGTGAAGCAGCGGCACGGTCTGGGCGAGATCGATAATGTGGATGTTGTTGCGCGCGCCGAAGATGTAGTCAGCCATCTTCGGGTTCCAGCGGTGCGACTGGTGGCCAAAGTGGACGCCGGCTTCGAGGAGCTGACGCATAGAAAATTCAGGAATCGCCATAGTTCTAATTCTCCGGTTGGTTCCTCCGGAAGCGTGTGAGCAATCAAGCGTTTAGGCAGGAAATCTGCTGTGAGGCCGGAATGCCACCGGATGGCCGTGAGGCCGTGCTTCCGTGTGAGATGGCGCGGTATATAGCCGGATTCCCGGGATAAGCAAGGCAAACCGGACACTTGCAGGTTTTTCTGCGTGACTGGCGGGATATGCCGTCACAAATACCCCGCCGGGCATTTTGAGGATATAACACGGCAATTGGGCACCATGACCGGATCAAGCACCTCTTTGGAGGGCAGACCATGACCGAGACACCATCGGAACAACTCGTCGTATGCCTCGATAACGACGGCTACGACGCCTCGCTGGAAAGACGAAAGATCTACATCGCGCTGGTTGATCAGGATGCTGACAAGCATGGGATGCTGCGCGTCATTGATGAATCCGGAGAGGACTACCTCTATCCGAAAGCTTCATTCGGCCCGATCACCCTGCCCGCCGCCTGAACAAAGCTGTGCTGTCCGCCTGAACGGCGCGGAGCACCCCGCCCGCTGGCCCCTGCATCATGGCTTCTGATAAATGGTCCGCCCGGCCCGGATAGTCATGCCGACCTTCGCAAGGTTGCGGACGTCGGCGGCAGGATCACCGTCCAGCACCACCAGATCGGCATCCATTCCCACCTCCACTCGCCCTTTTCGCGCGGCATGGAAGAAGCCCGCCGGATTGGTGGTCAGCGCCGCGAGAACCTGACTGGCCGACAGCGCGCGTCCCATCAATTCCAATTCCAACGTGGTATCGACGATTTTTGTGAAGCCTACGTCTGTGCCGAACAGGATGGTGCCGCCATTGTCCGAAAAGGTCTTCAGTTGCAGCACTCCGGCGTCGACCATGCTGGACGCCAGCAGCGGCGCTGTCGTCCATAGCGTCAGCGTTGGGATCAAGGCCGTGCCCTCGGCTCTGGCGAGACTCAATTGTTCCTCGCTGTAGTTGTGCTGCGCGGGTACGGTGTGAGCCATCACATCGACATGGGTCGCCAGCACGATGTCCACGCCTGCCTTGTTCTGTGGATGGGCGAAGACCGGCCTGCCTCGCGCATGGGCGACATCGACGGCTGCCTTGGCCACAGCCGGGTCCATGTTGACCACCGGCTTGGGGCCCCTGAACGAGCCGGTAAAAAGCTTCACGCCGTCGCTGCCCATGCCAAACGCCTCAGAGACCAGATTTGTCATCTCGCCCGGCGTCCCAGGCTCGGGCACCTCCACGTCGGCCGGCACATAGATCGGATGGCCGCCTTTCGGAAAGAAGTTAGGCGCGAGAAGTATTTTGGGCCCTGCGACCTCGCCGCTTTCGACGCGAGCTCGCAATGAAAGAGAGTTTTGCGGCACGGAGCCGAGATCCCAAACGGTGGTAAAACCCCAGCGCGTCAGCATCTCCTGCATGCGCAGCGTCAGTTGCCCGGCGGGCGCGCTGTCAGCCCGAAGCCATTGCGGTCCGGTGAAATGGACGTGGCTGTTCCAGAAACCGGCGACTACGGTCTTGCCTGTGCAATCGATCACCTGCGTGTCGATCGGCACCTGCACGTCCGACCGTTTGCCTACGGCGGTGATCATGCCGCCGGAGATCAACACCAAGGCATCGGCAATCGGAGACGCTGTTGGCGACGCGTAGACGGTCGCCCCTGTCAGCATCATCGACGGCCCATCACTGGCGTGCGCCTGACCAGCAAGCAATGCGAAGACCCAGATGATACTCAGCAATCGACCCATGGCACGGCTCATGGCTTTTCAAACCAAACAGCCGACCGCGCCCATCGTTCATGGCGTCGACTGACAAGGTAATTCTGCGCCTTAAGGGTGAAGAGTCCAGTGGACCGAAATCACAGCATCTCGACCTGTACCACCCCGGTCACCGCCTTGATGGCGCCGGCGATCTGCGGGGAGATGCGGAAGCGGCCGGGGAGCTTCATTTCGACCTCGGTTTCCAGATTCAGCATCATCACCACCGAGACGTCGCCCTCCCCCGCCCCGCCGGACGGCGCGGTCGGCTTCGGTGCCAGCACGCCGCGGCCGGAGGCGGCGGCCGCCGGCGCGTCACCGGACAGGCGCTTGACGATCGAATCCAGCGGCTTGGTGTCGCGCAGGAAGATGCGAAGACCCTTCTGGGTCTTGGCGGCGGCGGCATCCAGCGGCTCGGCATGCAGCACGCGGGCGCGAACGTCCTCGCCCTGCAGTTCGGCGCCGAGCTGCAGCAAGACGGCAGCGCCCGGCTCCAGCACGTCACGGAACTGGGCGAGGCCTTCCGAGAACAGCACGGCCTCGAAATGGCCGGTGGGATCGGACAGGCCCGTGATGCCCATCTTGTTGCCGGTCTTTGTGCGGCGCTCCTGACGCGTCACCACGGTCGCGGCGACCTTGCCGGCGGTCGCGCCCGACTTCACGGCGCGGCAGAATTCCGCCCAGCTCTGCACCCGCAGCCGCTTCAGCACCACGGCGTAGTCGTCGAGCGGATGGCCGGACAGGAAGAAGCCGATGGCGTCGTATTCGCGGCGCAGCTTTTCGGCCGGCAGCCAATTGTCGATCTGCGGCAGCATGATGGTCGGCGCGTCCGCAGCACCTCCGAACATGCTCTTCTGACCGATCGTCTTGTCCTCATGCGCGCTCTGGCACGCCGCGAGGATCGCCTCGGCGCCGCCGAACACGCGGGCGCGGTTGGCGTCCAGCGTATCGAACGCGCCGGCGGCCGTGAGGCTCTCTATGACGCGCTTGTTGATCGCACGTGGACTCGCCCGCGACGCAAAATCCGCCAGCGAGGTGAACAGGCCTTTCTTGCGCTCCTCGACGATCAGGTCGACCGCGGCGCCGCCGACGCCCTTCAGGCCGGCCAGCGCGTAGAAGATGGTGTTGTCGGCGACCTCGAAGGTGGCAGCCGAGAGATTGATGTTGGGTGCCTCGAGCTTGATACCAAGCCGCTGCGCCTCGGCGCGGAATTCCGACAGCTTGTCGGTGTTGCTCATGTCCAGCGTCATCGACGCGGCGATGAACTCGACCGGGTAATGCGCCTTCATATAGGCGGTATGGTACGACACCAGCGCGTAGGCCGCGGCGTGCGACTTGTTGAAGCCGTAGTCGGCGAATTTGGCGAGCAGGTCGAAGATCGTGTCGGCCTGTTCCTTGGCGACGCCGTTCTTGACGGAGCCCGCGATGAAGATCGCGCGCTGCTTTTCCATTTCGGCGCGGATCTTCTTGCCCATCGCGCGGCGCAGCAAGTCTGCGTCGCCGAGCGAGTAGCCGGCCATCACCTGGGCGATCTGCATCACCTGTTCCTGGTAGATGATGACGCCGTAGGTTTCCTTCAGGATCGGCTCCAGCATCGGATGCATGTATTCCGACTGCTCGTCGCCATGCTTGCGCGCGCAATAGGTCGGGATGTTCGCCATCGGGCCCGGCCGATACAAAGCCACCAGCGCGATGATGTCCTCGAACCTGTCGGGGCGCATATCGACCAGCGCGCGCCGCATGCCCTGGCTTTCCAGCTGGAACACGCCGACCACTTCGCCCTTGGCCAGCATCGCATAGGTCGCGGCATCGTCGATCGGCAGCGTCGGCAGGTCGACGTGGATGTTGCGCTGCTTCAACAGCTTCACCGCGACGTCGAGCACGGTCAGCGTCTTCAGGCCCAGGAAGTCGAACTTCACCAGGCCCGCGGGCTCGACCCATTTCATGTTGAACTGGGTGACCGGCATGTCGGATTTCGGATCGCGATACATCGGCACCAGCTCGGAGAGCGGGCGGTCGCCGATCACGATACCGGCGGCGTGCGTCGAAGCGTGGCGCGTCAGGCCCTCGAGCCGCAGCGCGATGTCGAAGGCGCGTTTGACGATCGGGTCCTCGTCGCGAAACGCCTGCAGCTTCGGCTCGGACTCGATGGCGGCGGCGAGCGTCACCGGCGCCGCCGGATTCTGCGGCACCAGCTTGGTCAGCTTGTCGACCTGGCCGTATGGCATCTGCAGCACGCGGCCGACGTCGCGCAGCACGCCGCGCGCCTGCAGCGTGCCGAAGGTAATGATCTGCGCGACCTGATCGCGGCCATAGCGATTCTGTACGTAGGTGATGACCTCGCCGCGGCGGTCCTGGCAGAAGTCGATGTCGAAGTCGGGCATCGAGACGCGTTCCGGATTGAGGAAGCGCTCGAACAGCAGGCCGAATTTGATCGGGTCGAGGTCGGTGATGGTCATCACATAGGCGACCATCGAGCCCGCGCCCGAACCACGGCCAGGGCCGACCGGAATGCCCTGCTCCTTGGCCCATTTGATGAAGTCGGCCACGATCAGGAAGTAGCCGGCATAGTTCATGCGGTTGATGACGTTCAGCTCGAAGTCGAGCCGCGCGCGGTAGTCCTCCTCCGTCATGCCCAGCGAGACGCCGTGGACGGCGAGCCGCCGCGTCAGGCCCTCCTGGGCCTGCCGCTTCAGTTCCTCGGCTTCCTCGCTTTCGGCATCGGCGGCATTGGAGCCCGCGCCGACCGTGAAGCGCGGCAGGATCGGCTTGCGGGTGCGCGGCCGGAACGAGCAGCGCTCGGCGATCTCCACCGTGGAGGCCAGCGCCTCTGGCAGGTCGGCGAACAGCACGGCCATCTCGGAGCGGGTCTTGAAGCGGTGGTCGGGGGTGAGCTGGTCGCGCTCGGTGTCGGCGATCATCTTGCCGCCGGCGATACACAACAGCGCATCATGCGCCTCGTAATCGTCGGCCGTGGCGAAATACGGCTCGTTGGTGGCGACCAGCGGAAAACCCTTGGCATAGGCCAGATCGATCAGCCCGGCCTCGGCGCGGCGCTCCTTCTCGACGCCGTGGCGCTGCAACTCGATATACAGCCGGTCGCCGAACAGCGAGCCCAGGCGGTCGCAGCGGGTGGCGGCGAGTGCCGCCTGATCGGCATTGAGCGCCATAGCGATCGGGCCTTCCGGCCCGCCGGTCAGCACGATCAGGTCCTCGGCCTCCTCCAGCATCCACTCGAACTTGATATGCGGGGTCTGGTGGATCGGGGTTTCCAGGAACGCCCGCGAGTTCAGCTTCATCAGGCTGCGATAGCCGCGCTCGCGCGCCGCCAGAAATACCATGCGCGCCGGCACTGCGTTCAGCGCATTGCGGGCGTTAGGATCCTGGTCGCCGAAATCCACCGCGATCTCGCAGCCGACGATCGGCTGGATGCCGTAGCCGACCAGTTTCTCGGAAAATTCCAGCGCGCCGAACATGTTGTCGGTGTCGGTCAGGGCCAGCGCCGGCTGGTGGTCGGCCTTGGCCAGCGCCGCCAGCTTCTCGACCTTGATCGAGCCCTTCAGCAGCGAATAGGCCGAATGGGTGTGCAGGTGGACGAAACCGGCATTAGCCGCAGCAGCGGGTCTGGAACTCATGGCGTCAGGCAATCATCGACTGGAGGAAACGCGGCGACCTCGAAAGATCGACTCGCCAGTCCATGGTGATGGCTGGACCCGGGGCTGTCCACGCGAAACGAACGCGCCACCCAAAGCATCCCCGCTTTCCCGTCGCCGGCTTACGCCGCCCGAACGGGCCAGGCTCAGAGCTGGGGGATCAATTGCGCCCACACCGCAATCATGCCCACGAACAGAACGATCGACGCCAGTGCGGCAGCCTCTTCAACGAAAGTCTTCAACATGTCAGCCTCCGTGATCTCTAGAACGTATGAAGAACATAGTTCTTCCTTTGTTCTTTAGTCAAGCGAGGCGACAGCGACATTCACCGTCTGGTTGGGCGATGGTTAATCGCCTGCCGGGCATCGAATGCCCGGCCGTCACTCATTTCGACGATGTGAGTTGACGAATGGCCGGCGCGTCGATGTTGTGCGGTCCGAAACCAACACGCCGGTCGAGTCGGCAGGAGAAACTCAATGCGCAAAGCCCTGTTCGCCCTGATGGCCATCGGCACGATGACGGCAATCGACATCGCCCCTGCTGCTGCCGCCGGCGGCAGCTATCCGATCTGCATGCGTACGCGGTACGACCAGGATGACTGCCGCTTCGTGACCTTCGAGCAGTGCATGGCGTCGGCCTCCGGCCTCGGCCAGAGCTGTTTCCAGAACCCGGCGCTGGCCTACAGCCAGGAGCGCTATATCGATGAGCCTGCGCCGCGCCGCCGTCCGCGCAACCGCGACCGCTACGCCTACTGATTTCGAGCGGATTGACCGGCCCCTCACCGGGCCGGTCAGGCCAGCTCGATGACCTTGCCGTTTTGCAGCGACACCCGGCGGTCCATGCGGCCGGCGAGTTCCATGTTGTGGGTCGCGATCAGCATCGCCACCCTCGTCGCCCTGACCAGCTGCATCAGCGCCTTGAAGACGTGATCCGCGGTGTGCGGGTCGAGGTTGCCGGTCGGCTCGTCGGCAAACAGCACGCGCGGCGCGTTGGCGACGGCGCGGGCGATGGCAACGCGCTGCTGCTCGCCGCCCGACAGTTCGGACGGCCGATGCGTGATGCGCTCGCCGAGACCGAGATAGGCCAGGATCTCCTTGGCCCGCACCACGGTCTCGGAACGCTTCAGGCCGCGGATCATCTGCGGCATCATGACGTTTTCCAGCGCGGTGAATTCCGGCAGCAGGCGGTGCGACTGGTAGACGAAGCCGATGTCGGTGCGGCGAATCTGGGTGCGCTCGGCGTCGGACAGGCCGGACGTCGCGGTGCCGCCGACATAGACCTCACCCTCGTCCGGACTCTCCAGCAGGCCGGCAATGTGCAGCAGCGTCGATTTGCCGGAGCCCGACGGCGCCACCAGCGCTACCGACTGGCCAGCCCACAGCGCCAGCTTGGCGCCGTCGAGGATGCTCAGCACCGTCTCGCCCTGGGTGTATTGCCGCTTGATGTCGTGCAGGTAAACGACCGGGACTTCTTCGCCGGGCTGCGCCATGTCAGTCATGCTACTCGTACCTTAGCGCTTCGACGGGATCGAGGCGCGCCGCGCGCCAGGACGGATAGAGGGTGGCGAGGAACGACAGCGTGAGCGCCATAATCACCACGGCGCTGGTCTCGCCGATATCGACGTCGGCCGGCAGCTTGGACAGGAAATACAGTTCCGGCGAAAACAGCTCGGTCGAGGTCATCCAGGAGATGAACTGCCGGATCGATTCGATGTTGAGGCAGACGACGAGGCCAACGACGAAGCCGGTCAGCGTGCCGACCACCCCGATCGCAGCCCCCGTAATCAGGAATATCCGCATGATCGCGCCTTGCGAGGCCCCCATCGTGCGCAGGATGCCGATGTCGCTACCCTTGTCCTTCACCAGCATGATCAGGCCGGAGACGATGTTGAGCGCCGCCACCAGCACGATCAAAGTGAGGATCAGGAACATGACGTTGCGCTCGACCTGCAGCGCATTGAAGAAGGTCGCGTTGCGCTGCCGCCAGTCGACCAGGAAGACCGGCCGCCCCGCGGCCTCCGTCACCAGCTTGCGGTAGACTTCGATCTTGTCGGGATTGTCGGTGTAGACCTCGATCGAGGTGACGTCGGAGGCCCTGTTGAAATACGCCTGCGCTTCGGTCAGCGGCATGAAGACGAAGGTGCCGTCATATTCCGACATGCCGATCTCGAACACCGCGGCGATGCGATACGGCTTGATGCGCGGCGTGGTACCCATCGGCGTCACGGCGCCACGCGGAGCCACCAATGTGATGTTGTCGCCGGCGTGGACCGAGAGTTGGTCGGCCAGCCTGCGGCCGATCGCGACGCCCTGCCCGTCGTCGAAATTCTCCAGCGAACCCTGCTTGATGTTCTGGGCGATCGAGGTGAGGTTGTTGAGGTCGGCCGAGCGGATGCCGCGCACGAACACGCCGGACGCGTTGAACGGCGACGACGCCAGCGCCTGGCCATCGACCACGGGCGCGGCCAGCCGGATTCCCTTGACGCCGTTGATGCGGTCGGCCACGTCCTTCCAGTCGGTCAGCGGACTCTCCAGCGGCTGCACCAGAATATGGCCGTTCAGTCCGAGGATCTTGCCGAGCAATTCCTTGCGGAAGCCATTCATCACCGCCATCACGATGATCAGCGTGGCGACGCCGAGCATGATGCCGAGAAACGAAAAGCCGGCGATCACGGAGATGAAGCCCTCCTTGCGGCGCGCGCGCAGGTAACGGCCGGACAACAGCCATTCGAAGGCCGCAAAAGGTGGGGTTCGAACTGGCTCGCTCATGACGTCATCCATCCTGCGAATCGCATGGGATTCGGGCTAATTCTAGCCGCATCGTCGGCTCCCTGCCGACGGCGCGGTGGATAAGTCGTCAGGACGACAGCTTTGCGACGGCATCGGCCGCGCTGAGGTTCTCACGCGAACCGTCGCTTCGCCGCTTCATCTCGACCTTGCCCTCGGCCAGCCCCTTCGGACCAACCAGGATCTGCCAGGGCACGCCGATCAGGTCGGCAGCGGCGAATTTGGCGCCGGCGCGCTGGTCGGTGTCGTCGTAGAGCACCTCGACGCCGGCCGCATTGAGCTCGGCATACAGCGCCTCGCAGGCCGCGTCGGTGTCCGGCGATCCCTGCTTCAAATTGAGGATGACCGCCTTGAACGGCGCGACGGCTTCCGGCCACTTGATGCCGTTCTCGTCGTGGCAGGCCTCGATGATCGCGCCGACGAGGCGCGACACGCCGACGCCGTAGGAGCCGCCATGGATCGGCTGTTCGGCGCCGTCGGGACCGGCGACGAAGGCCTTCATCGACTCCGAATATTTGGTGCCGAAATAGAAGATCTGGCCGACCTCGATGCCGCGGGTGTGCACCTGCTTTTCGACCGGCACTTCGCGCGCGTAGCGTTCGGCGTCATGGACGTCCTCGGTGGCCGCATAGACCGTGGTCCACTGCTTGATGATGTCGGTGAGATCGGAATCATAGTCGATGTCATCGCCGGGCACCGGCAGGTCGAGCACGTCCTTGTTGCAATACACCGCGGACTCGCCGGTTTCGGCCAGCAGGATGAATTCGTGGCTGTGGTCGCCGCCGATCGGACCGGTCTCGGCGCGCATCGGGATCGCCTTGATGCCCATCCGCGCGAAGGTCCGCAAGTACGCGACGAACATCCGGTTGTAGCTGCGCAGCGCGGCGGCCTCGTCGACGTCGAAGGAATAGCCGTCCTTCATCAGGAATTCACGGCCGCGCATCACGCCGAAACGCGGGCGCTGCTCGTCGCGGAACTTCCATTGGATGTGATACAGGTTGAGCGGCAGGCTCTTGTAGGACTTCACATAGGCGCGGAAGATGCCTGTGATCATTTCCTCGTTGGTCGGCCCATACAGCAGCTCGCGCTTGTGGCGGTCGGTGATGCGCAGCATCTCCGGGCCATAGGCCTCGTAGCGCCCGCTTTCGCGCCACAGATCGGCGAGCTGCAGCGTCGGCATCAGCAGCTCGACCGAGCCGGCGCGGTCCTGCTCTTCCTGCACGATCTTCTCGATCTTGCGTAGCACCCGCAGCCCGAGCGGCAGCCAGGCATAGATGCCGGCGGCTTCCTGACGAATCATCCCCGCGCGCAGCATCAGCCGGTGCGAGGCGATCTCCGCGTCCTTCGGCGTTTCCTTGAGGATGGGCAGAAAATAGCGCGACAATCGCATGGGAAAAGCTCAAGAATCGGAGGGACACGGGGTACGGCGAGTGAAACCGGATCGGCCGCCAAAACACAAGGGCAGCCGCTGGCACGAAGGGAGTCCCCCGCTTTGATCCGACAAAGCGGGCTTATTTCGGATCGTGCTGAAAAAGGATGCGGAAGATTTTCCGGATGGACCGATGACGCGCGTCAACGACTATAAATGACGAAGGGCGCATCATTTTCGTGAATGCCTCAATTTTGAACAGCCATGCTGAAATTGATGACAAACAAAAAAAGATCGGCTACGACTCCAGCCTAGGCGGTATGCGAGGAAGAAGTCTGGTGGTCGAAGTATAAAGCGGTCCAAGTCTTAAACGGCTTAAGTCTTAAACGGCTTAAGTCTTAAGCGGTCCAAGTCTTAAGCGGTCCAAGTCTCGGGAGGAGCCCTGACGCGCTCAAGCTGCGTCAACCCGGTCATCAAGGATAAATTCCAACAATACGGGTAAAATAGGGTCAATACGATTTTCGAGCAGGGCTTTGGCCCTGCTCTTTTTTTGGTGTTCTGTTTTGGTTTTTTGCCGCTCGACGACGGCGTGCTTCAGGCCTTGCGGCCAGCCGGGTTCACGTCGGCTTCCTCGGCATCGCCTGACAACCACGAACACACCGCACCCTGCACTGCACCGACGCTCCCGAAGGTCAGGAGGTGCGCCAGCGGCATCGGGATCGCCGTCCATACCGACATCATCGCGACGCTCGCGACATAGCCCACCGCCGCGCTGATCAGCACCCTGGGCCACAGGCTGATCCTGTCACTGAGGAAGCGATCGATGAAGCCGATCACCAGGGTCGGAAGCACACCGAAAATATAGGCAAAGGGCAGCCCGAGCAGCACGCCCTCGGCGCCGCCGATCAGCCGGCCGACAGCCAACTGCCAGAGCAAGTAAATTGCATAGCCAAGCGCCGGCCCAAGCAGCAGAAAGATCAAGATACGCTTCACCGCCGTCTCCCTCGATACCCGCTTCTGCCGGGAGCACCATCGAACTTTAGATGGGGATGCCCATCAATTTTGAAAGCCGCTCGATGTTGAAATAGTCCATCCGGTAGGCGTACATCCCGATGCCGAAGAACACCGCCGAGATGACCGTGGTCCAGATCAGCTTGCGCCCCATGCGGGCGAGGATCGGCGCCCCCGGATCGGTGCCATCGGCGCCCTCGCCATCCTCATGCTGACTGCGCACGCCGAACGGCAGCGTCAGGAACAGCGTGATCCACCAGATGACGAAGTAGACCGCGAGAGCCGTGGAGATTGTGTAGGCCATCGATCAGGACTGTTCGATTTCGACGAGCGCGCCGGAAAAGTCTTTCGGATGCAGAAACAGCACGGGCTTGCCGTGAGCGCCGATCTTCGGGACGCCGTCGCCGAGCACCCGCGCGCCTTCGCCTACCAGCGTATCGCGTGCCACCAGGATATCCGGCACCTCGTAGCACAGGTGATGAATGCCGCCGTCGGGATTGCGCTCGACAAATTTGGCGATCGGCGAGGCCTCTCCGAGCGGCTGGATGAACTCGATCTTGGTGTTCGGCAGCGTGGCGAACACCGTGATGACGCCATGCTCGGGCAGCGGCACGGCGGCGGAGATCTCGGCGCCGAAAGCGGTGCCGTAGATTTTCGCCGCATTTTCCGCGTCGCTTACCGCAATCGCGACGTGATTGAGCCGGCCCAGCATGACGTCCTCCCTGTTTCGTTGGTAGCTTATATCCTACTTCTCGACCTGCATCAGGTGGACGTAGCACATCGTCTTCTTGCCCCACTGCTCCTGCAGGGCTGCCCGCACCGCGCGCCGCACCGCTTCGGCAATCGCATCGGGATCGCGCTTTTTCGCCTTCGGCAGATTTTCGACGATATTCACGACGATGTCGAACACGATGTCGTCCATCATCTCGCCCTTGGCGTTCTTCTCGGGGATGCCGATCAGGTCGACCGCGGGCTCGTCGGCCATATCGCCCTTGGCGGTCACCGCCAGACCGATGAAGGCGCAGCCGGCCATCGCCAGGCGACGGCGTTCCGCCACCGCGCGCGACTTGGAATCTTCCAGCAGCAGACCGTCCTTGTAGATCTTGCCGGACGGAATTTCCTCGATCACCGCGGCATCGCCCGGCCACAGCCGGACCAGGTCGCCGTTCTTGACGATCATGGTGCGCGGCACGCCGCATTCGCGCGCCAGCTTGGCGTGCTCATGCAGATGCAACGCTTCGCCGTGCACCGGGATCAGGAGCTGCGGGCGGACCCAGGAGATCATGTCACGCAACTCGTCGCGACGTGGATGGCCGGAGACGTGAACCAGATGGGTGCGGTCGGTGACGACCTCGACCCCCTGGGTGATCAGGCCATTGATGATGGTGCCGACAGCCTTCTCATTGCCGGGAATGGTCCGCGACGAGAAGATCACGGTATCACCCTTGTTCAGGGTGACCATCGGATGATCGTCGTTGGCAATGCGCGACAATGCGGCGCGCGGCTCGCCCTGGCTGCCGGTGCACAAAGCGATGACGCGGTCCGGCGGCAAATGCCCGTACATGTCAGCGCCACGGAAGGCCTTGATGCCCTCGAGGTAGCCGGTCTCGCGTGCGATCTGCACGACGCGCTCCATCGCGCGGCCGACCACGACGACCTCGCGGCCCGAGGCCTCCGCGGCTTCCGCCACGGCGCGCAGCCGCGCCACATTGGAGGCAAAGGTGGTGACGGCAACGCGGCCCTTGGCGGCCTTCACCAGTTCGGTGATGGTCTTCGCCACTTCCATTTCGGAGGGCGAACGCCCTTCCCGCACGGCGTTGGTGGAATCGCCGACCAGCGCCAGCACACCGGCGTCGCCGAGTTCGCGCAGGCGGCGCTCGTCGGTCGGCTTGCCGATGATCGGGGTCGGGTCGATCTTCCAGTCGCCGGTGTGCAGCACGGTGCCGGCGGCAGTGTGGATCGCCAGTGCATGCGATTCCGGGATCGAATGCGCTACAGGAATGAACTCGACCTTGAAGGGGCCCAGTTCAAGGGTGCCACCCGACGGCACCACGGTCACGGGGATCTTCGGCGGGTTGCGCTCCGAGGCGCACTTGGCCTGAAACAGCGAGGCAGAGAACTGCGTCGCATAGATCGGGCATTTCAGCTTCGGCCACAGGTCGATGATGGCGCCGAAGTGATCCTCATGTGCATGCGTCAGCACGAGCCCGACGATGTTCTTGCGCTCCTTTTCGAGGAAGCGGACGTCGGGCATCACGAGATCGATGCCCGGCAGATGTTCTTCGTCGCCGAAATAGACGCCGAGATCGACCGCGAGCCATTTCTGGTTACCGCGATTGCCCATGCCGTAGATCGACAAGTTCATGCCGATCTGGCCGACGCCGCCGAGCGGCGCGAAGGTGAGTTGGTCTGGTTTGGTCGTCATGGTGTTGATGTCCCTGCCGACGCCGTCGATCCGAAGTGAACGTCCCCGGCAGAAATCGGAACGCGTAACCCGTCCGGTGTTCTGACGATCAGACAGCCGCTCTCGTCGATGGTGTCGAAAATGCCTGAAATGGTGGATGAACCCGATTGGATAGAGACCGGCTCGCCGAGTCCTGCGGCGCGTGCCAGCCATTGTTTGCGGATCTCGGGAAAGCCGTGGCCTTCGTCCCAGACGCCGCGATATTCCGACCATGAGTCGGACAATGCGTTGAACAGATCTTCGGCGCCGACCTGCACGCCAAGCGCGTGCAGCGACGTCGCCGGGTAGGGCGTGTCTTGCGGAAATGCGACCACGTTGGTGCCGATGCCGACCACGACCGCGAGGCGATCATCGGCCACGGCCTCGGCCTCCAGCAAAATGCCGGCGAGCTTGGAGCGCCCTGCCAGCACGTCGTTGGGCCATTTCAGCGCGAACTTCATATCTTCCGATCCAGGCGACCTCAGCCGCGCCTCCATGCTGACCAGCCGGAGCGCTGCTTCGAGTGCCAGACCCGCTGCAAAACCGAGGGTGGCTGCGATGGCGGGCGGTACGTCGATGACTTCAAGAATAGAACAAGCGAGATTGCCCCGCGGCGCGATCCACGGCCGGTGCCGTCGTCCGCGCCCTGCGGTCTGCTGCGATGTGACGAACCACATCGAACCGCGCTCGCCGGTGCGGGCGCGGTCCAGGGCTTCTACATTGGTTGAACCGGTGCTGTCGAATGCCGCGAGCGAGGTACCCGCGGCCAGGGCTCGGGGACCGAGCGAAAACACCATTTAAAACAATGACTTCGCCGCAAACGAGGCGGCGCTGACGAGCGGTCCGGGATAGACGAAGAACAGCACGTTGAAAATACCGGTGACGGCCAGCACGGTGCGCAGCTCGACTCGCATCGGATCCAGCGCTCCCTTCGGCTCGTCGAAATACATCAGCTTGACGATGGTCAGGTAGTAATAGGCGCCCACCACACTGGCCAGCACACCGACCACGGCGAGCACGAACAGCCCGGCCTTGATCGCCGCGATGAAGACGTAGAACTTGGCGAAGAAGCCGGCCAGCGGCGGGATGCCGGCCAGCGAGAACAGGAACATCGCGAAGAAGAACGCCAGCAACGGATTGGTGCGCGAGAGGCCGGCGAAGTCGCTGATCTTCTCCAGCGGCTGGCCGTCACGCTTCATGGTCAGGATGATGGCGAAGCTGCCGAGCGTCATCGCGACGTAGATCGCCAGATAGACCAGCACACCCTGCGCGCCCTCGGCGGTGCCGGCGGCGAGGCCGACCAGCGCGAAACCCATGTGGCCGATCGAGGAATACGCCATCAGGCGCTTGATATTGGTCTGGCCGATCGCGGCGAACGAGCCGAGCACCATGGAGGCGATCGAGACGAACACGACGACCTGCTGCCACTGCAGCGTGATGCCGGGGAATGCCGTGAGCGCGACGCGCGTAAACACCGCCATCGCGGCAACCTTCGGGGCGGAGGCGAAGAACGCGGTGACCGGGGTCGGCGCGCCCTCATAGACGTCCGGCGTCCACATGTGGAACGGCACGGCCGAGACCTTGAAGCACAGGCCGGCGAGCAGGAAGACGAGGCCGAACACGATGCCGACGCTACCGGTGGTCGCGGCCGCCGCGATGCCCGTGAAAGTCACGGTGCCGGTGAAGCCATAGATCAAGGATGCGCCGTACAGCAACATGCCGGACGACAGCGCGCCGAGCACGAAGTACTTCAGGCCGGCTTCGGTCGATCTGGCGTTGTCGCGGTTGGACGCGGCGACGACATAGAGCGCAAGGCTCATCAGTTCGAGGCCGAGATACAGCATGATCAGGTCGCCGGCCGAGATCAACACGAACATGCCGAGCGTCGAGAGCAGCACCAGGATCGCATATTCGAAGATGCGGCGGGACTGGTGCTCGAGGAACTCGCGCGACAGGATCAGCGTGACGGCCGAGCCGATCACCGCCAGCACCTTCATGAAGCGGGCAAAGTCATCGACGATGAAGCTACCGCCGAAGGTGACGAGCTTGCCCGCGGGCAGCGCCAGCTCGATGACGCCAACCGCGACCAGCAGGATCACGGCGAGCACCGTCACCGGTCCCGTCGTCTTTGGCCCGCCATAGGCGCCGACCATCAGCAGCGCCATGGCCCCCACGGCGAGCACGATCTCCGGCAATACGGGGAGCAGTGAATATCCGGCGGTCTCAAAAGTCATTGCGCGTTGTCCTGACCTGCTGCGTTCATGGCAGCAGCGCGGCTGCCTTCACGGCAGATGTTGCAGCGGCGTAGTTGTTGACGAGGAGTTGCACCGAGGCGGCCGACATGTCGAGCACCGGCTTGGGATAGAAGCCGAACCAGATGGTGAGCACGACCAGGGGGGCGAGCAGCAAGCCTTCGCGGAACGTGATGTCCTTGATGCTCATCAACGACGGCTTGGTCAGCCCGCCGAACACCACCTTGCGGTACAGCCACAGCGCGTAGCTCGCCGACAGGATCACGCCTGTCGTGGCGATGACCGCCGCGGGGATGCTGGTCTTGAAGGTGCCGATCAGCGTCATGAATTCGCCGACGAAGCCGGAAGTTCCGGGCAGACCGACATTGGCCATGGTGAACACCATGAACATCATCGCGTAGATCGGCATCCGGTTGACGAGGCCGCCATAGGCCGCGATCTCGCGGGTATGCAGGCGGTCGTAGACGATGCCGACGCAGAGGAACAGCGCGCCCGACACGATGCCGTGCGAAACCATCTGGAACACGGCCCCGGCGACGCCCTGGGTGTTGCCGGCAAAGATGCCCATGGTCACGAAGCCCATATGGGCGACCGACGAGTAGGCAATCAGCTTCTTGATGTCTTCCTGCATCAAGGCCACCAGCGAGGTGTAGACGATGGCGATCACCGACAGCGTCAGCACCATCGGCGTAAAATACAGCGAGGCGTCCGGGAACATCGGCAGCGAGAAGCGCAGGAAGCCGTAGCCGCCCATCTTCAGCATGATCGCGGCCAGCACGACCGAGCCCGCGGTCGGCGCCTCGACATGCGCGTCCGGCAGCCAGGTGTGCACCGGCCACATCGGCATCTTCACCGCGAAGGACGCGAAGAACGCCAGCCAGGCCCAGATCTGCAGGCTGCGCGGCACGGCGGTGTGCATCAGGGTCGGAATGTCGGTGGTGCCGGCGTTCCAGTACAGCGCCATGATCGCCAGCAGCATCAGGACCGAGCCGAGCAGCGTGTAGAGGAAGAACTTGAACGAGGCATAGACGCGGCGCGGGCCGCCCCAGACGCCGATGATCAGGAACATCGGGATCAGGCCGCCTTCGAAGAACAGGTAGAACAGCACCAGATCCAGCGCCGAGAAGGTGCCGATCATCAGCGTTTCCAGGATCAGAAACGCCATCATGTATTCGGGCACGCGCTTGGTGATCGATTTCCACGACGCCAGGATGCAGAACGGCATCAAGGCGGTGGTCAGGATCACGAAGGGCAGCGAAATGCCGTCCACGCCCATGTGGTAGTTGATCGCCGTGGCCAGCCACGGCAGCTTCTCGACGAACTGGAAGTCGCCATTGGCCGCGTCGTAGCGCATCACCAGGATCAGCGAGACCGCGAAGGTGATCAAGGTTGCCCAGATCGCGATCCAGCGCGCGTTGCGGTTGGCCGCCTCGTCGCCGCCGCGCGCCAGCAGATACACCAGCACGGCGCCGATGGTCGGCAGGAAGGTGACGACGGAGAGAATGGGCCAGGTCATGACGGAAGCCGACGACATCAGTGGCCCCCCAGGCCGAATATGAACCAGGTGATCAGCCCGGCGACGCCGATCAGCATCGCGAAGGCATAGTGGTAGAGATAGCCGGTCTGGATCCGCACCGCACCGCGCGTGATATCGAGCACGCGAGCCGAAATGCCGTCGGGACCGAGCCCGTCGATGATCTTGCCGTCGCCGACCTTCCACAGGAAGCGGCCAAGCCATTTGGCGGGACGCACGAAGATCAGGTCATACAGCTCGTCAAAGTACCACTTGTTGAGCAGGAACTTGTAGAGCAGCGGATGCTGGCCGGCGAGTTCGACCGGCAGATAGGGCCGGCGGATGTAGAACAGATACGACACCAGGAAGCCGGCCGCCATCATCACCGTCGGCAGGTTGGCAATCATCGCGGGGATGTGGTGCATCTCGTCCAAGAGGTGCGGATGGTTCTTCAGCGAATCCCGGAAGAACTCCTCCACGCCGTGACCGGCGAACAGTTCCTTGAACGGGAAGCCGGCGAGGATCGCACCGGCCGCCAGCACGCCGAGCGGCACCAGCATCACCAGTGGCGCTTCATGCGCGGCCTCGTAATGCTTCTGGTCATGCGGCGCGCCGTGGAAGGTCTTGAAGATCAGGCGCCAGGAATAGAACGAGGTGAGACCCGCGGCGACGATGGTCATCAGGAAGCCGTACAGCGCGAACGGATTGGTCGAGACATAGGCGGCCTCGATGATCGCATCCTTCGAAAAGTAGCCGGCGGTCAGCGGGAAGCCGGTCAGCGCCAGCGTGCCGATCACCATCATCGCATAGGTGAACGGGATCTTGCGCCACAACCCGCCCATCTTGCGGATGTCCTGCTCGTGATGCATCGCGTAGATCACCGAGCCGGACCCTAAGAACAGCAGCGCCTTGAAGAAGGCGTGCGTGAACAGATGGAACATGGCGATGGAGTAGCCCCCTGCCCCCAGCGCCACGAACATGTAGCCTAGCTGCGAACAGGTCGAATAGGCCACGATGCGCTTGATGTCGTTCTGCACCAAGCCGATGGTGGCCGCGAAGAACGCGGTGGTCGCGCCGACCAGCATGATCACGGCCTGGGCATTCGGCGCGAGCTCGAACAGCGGCGACATGCGGGCCACCAGGAACACGCCGGCGGTCACCATGGTGGCGGCATGAATCAGCGCCGACACCGGGGTCGGGCCTTCCATCGCGTCCGGCAGCCAGGTGTGCAGCAGGAACTGGGCCGACTTGCCCATCGCGCCCATGAACAACAACAGGCCGATCAGCGTCAGCGCGTCGGCCTGCCAGCCGAAGAAGTTGATGGTCTTGCCGGTCAGGCCCGGAAGGGCGGCGAAGATGGTGTCGAAATCGGTCGAGCCGACCATCATGAAGATCGCGAAGATGCCGAGCAGGAAGCCGAAATCGCCGACGCGGTTGACCACGAAGGCCTTGATCGCCGCGGCGTTGGCGCTCGGCTTCTGATACCAGAACCCGATCAGCAAATAGCTGGCGAGACCGACGCCTTCCCAGCCGAAGAACAGCTGCAGCAGATTGTCGGCGGTCACCAGCATCAGCATCATGAAAGTGAACAGCGACAGATAGCCCATGAAGCGCGGGCGGTTCGGATCGTCTTCCATGTAGCCGAGCGAATAGATGTGCACGAGCGCCGACACCGTGGTGACGACCACCAGCATGACGGCGGTCAGCGTGTCGACGCGCAGCGTCCACGACAGCTGAAGGTCGCCGGAGGTGATCCAGGGCATCAGGACCACGCGGACGTCATGGTGCATGAAGCCGACATCGACCAGCGTCATCCATGACAGCGCGGCGGAAACCACCAGCAGCGTCGAGGTGATCAGTTCGGCCGCGCGGGAACCGGCCGCAGCCGGCTCGGCCACGTGGTGGTCATCATGGCCGTGATCGTCATGGGCGTGATCGTCATGGGCGTGCGCTGCGTGCGCGTCGCCGTGGCCATGCGCGTCGTCATGGTGATGGTCGAGCTGGTCGCCGCTGGGGTGGCGCGCATGCGCGCCCGACAGGGCGATCAGCCCGGCAAGGATCGCGCCGATCAGCGGCAGGAAAACAAGAGCCTGGATCATAGCTGGCTCAGCCCTTCATCAGATTGATGTCTTCAACCGCGATCGAGCCGCGGTTGCGGAAATAGACGACCAGCACGGCAAGGCCGATGGCTGCTTCCGCAGCGGCCACCGTCAGCACCAGCAGCGCGAACACCTGGCCGACGATGTCGCCCAGGAAGGTCGAGAACGCCACCAGGTTGATGTTGACCGCCAGCAGGATCAGCTCGATCGACATCAGGATGACGATGACGTTCTTGCGGTTGAGAAAGATGCCGAGAATGCCGAGCGTGAACAGGATCGCGCCGACCGCCAGATAATGTCCGAGACCGATCGTCATTTGACCCACTCCGAGGCGTCCGCGTCCTGCAGGCCCTGCCCGACGGCGACCTTGCGCACATCCATGGCGAGCGCCGGCGTGCGGGCGTTCTGCACGTTGATGTCCTGGCGCTTGACGGTCGCCTTGTGGCGCAGCGTCAGCACGATCGCGCCGATCATCGCCACCAGCAGCACCATCGCCGAGAGCTGGAAGTAATGGATGTACTTCGTATACAGCACCAGGCCGAGCGCCTCGGTGTTGGAAATGCCGGCGGGGATCGCCGAGGTGATCGACTTGGTGACGTTCGGGTTGATTACCCAGCCGCCGACCACGAGCAGCAGCTCGGCGAGGAAGATCACGCCGATCAGGAGGCCGAACGGCAGGTATTCGATGAAGCCTTCGCGCAGCTGCGCGAAGTCGACATCGAGCATCATGATGACGAACAGGAACAGCACCGCGACCGCGCCGACATAGACGACGATCAGCAGCATGGCGAGGAATTCGGCGCCCATCAGCACGAACAGGCCGGACGCATTGACGAAAGCGAGGATCAGGAACAGCACGGCATGGACGGGATTGCGCGAGGCAATCACCATCACCGCGCTGGCGACGCAGACGCCGGCGAACAGGTAGAAGAACAATGCGGCAATCATGACTGTGTCCTACCGGTACGGCGAGTCGAGTTCGATCGATTTGGCAATCTCTCGTTCCCAGCGGTCGCCGTTGGCGAGCAGTTTCGCCTTGTCATAGTACAGTTCCTCACGGGTCTCGGTCGCGAATTCGAAGTTCGGTCCCTCGACGATCGCATCGACCGGACAGGCTTCCTGGCACAGCCCGCAATAGATGCACTTCACCATGTCGATGTCGTAGCGCACGGTGCGGCGCGTGCCGTCGTTGCGGCGCGGACCGGCCTCGATGGTAATGGCCTGCGCGGGACAAACGGCCTCGCACAGCTTGCAGGCGATACAGCGTTCCTCGCCGTTCGGATAGCGGCGCAGCGCGTGTTCTCCACGGAAGCGCGGCGAAATCGGCCCTTTCTCGAAGGGATAATTCAGCGTCGGTTTCGGCCGGAAGAAATAGCGCATGGCGAGGACGAACGCGGATGCGAACTCGGCCAGCAGCAGCGAATGAGCGGTTGCCCTGATATTCATAGTGACCTCATTTCGGAGCAAGCCCCCCGAATTGCAGCACGGCCGCGACGAGGATGACATAGCCCAGCGACAGCGGCAGAAACACCTTCCAGCCCAGACGCATCAGCTGGTCATAGCGGTAGCGCGGCACGATCGCCTTCGCCATCGCAATCAGGAAGAACATGAACAGCACCTTGAGCGTGAACCAGATGATGCCTGGCACCCAGGTGAACGGTGCGAACGGGATCGGCGACAGCCAGCCGCCGAGGAACAGGATGGTGGCCAGCGCGCACATGGTGACGATGGCGACGTATTCGCCGAGCATGAACAAAAGGTACGGTGTCGAGCCGTATTCCGTCATGAAGCCCGCGACCAGCTCCGATTCGGCCTCGACGAGATCGAAGGGCGGACGGTTGGTTTCCGCGAGCGCCGAGACGTAGAACACCACGAACATCGGGAACAGCGGGATGAAGTACCAGCCCAGCATGCCCCACTTGCCGTCCTGCGCCATGACGATCGCCGACAGGTTCAGCGAGCCGACGCACAGCATGACCGTAATGATGACAAAGCCGATCGAGACTTCATAAGAAACCATCTGCGCGGCCGAGCGGAGCGCGGCGAGGAACGGATATTTCGAGTTCGACGACCAGCCGGCCATGATGATGCCGTACACCGACAGCGACGAGATCGCGAAGATGTAGAGCACGCCGACGTTGAGATCGGCGATCACCCAGCCGAGGTTCATCGGGATCACGGCCCAGGCGGCCAGCGCCAGCACGCAGGACACCAAGGGCGCCAGCAGAAACACGCCCTTGTTGGAGCCGGACGGAATAACCGGCTCCTTGAGCACGAACTTCAAGAGATCGGCGAAGGATTGCAGCAGGCCGAACGGCCCCACCACGTTGGGTCCGCGGCGCATCTGCACCGCCGCCCAGATCTTGCGATCGCCCAGCAGGATGAAGGCAATCGCGATCAACAACACTACGAGCACGAGAAGCGACTGCGCGACCATGACGATCAGCGGCCACAGGGTGCTAGTCCAGATATCAGCCATCGGTTTACTCCGCCGCCGTCAGTATCTGGCCGGAAGCCAGGCGGGAACATTCCGCCATGATGGCTGACGCGCGTGCGATCGGGTTGGTCAGGTAGAAATCCTCAATGCAGGTCTTGAACGGCGTCTTCTCGACGCTACCGCCCTTCCCCGCAAGGGTCTTGATCACCGAGGCGTCGCCAGCCTCGATCTGATCGAGCCGGATCAGATGCGGCACCGCCTTGAAGATCGCCTGGCGCAACGCGGCCAGCGAATCATAGGGCAGCCGGTGGCCAAGCACGTCGGACAGAGCGCGGATCACAGCCCAGTCTTCGCGGGCCTCGCCCGGCGGGAACCCGGCGCGCGCGGCCATCTGCACACGGCCTTCGGTGTTGACGTAGAGGCCGGACTTTTCGGTATAGGCCGCACCCGGCAGGATGACGTCGGCGCGGTGCGCGCCGCGGTCGCCATGGGTGCCGATATAGACGACGAAGGTGCCGTCGGCGACCTTCACTTCATCGGCGCCGAGCGAGAACAGCACGTCGATTGCACCCGGCGCGGTCATCTGGGCCACGCTGAGGCTGCCGGCACCCGGCGCGAAACCGATGTCCAGCGCGCCGACCTTGGAGGCCGTCGCCTGCAGCACGGCAAAGCCGTTCCAGCCCTCCGTGATGGCGCCGAAATCGGCCGCGAGCTTCGCGGCCAGCGCCAACACCGCGGCGCCGTCGGGACGCGCTGCGGCACCCGCGCCGACCAGCACGATCGGCTTCTTGGCGTTCTTCAACACGTCGGCAAAGTCGTTCTTGCCGGCGGCCAGCTCGTTCATCGATTCCGTGCCGGCGCCGAGATAGTCGTAGAGATAGGTCAGGTCGGCCTTCTCGCCGATCACGCCGATCTTCAACTGGCCGGTGCGCCAGCGCTTTCGGATGCGCGCGTTGAGAACGGCGGCTTCCTTGCGCGGGTTGGAGCCGACGATCAGCAGCGCGTCGGCTTCCTCGATCCCGGCGATGGTCGGGTTGAAGATGTAGGAGGCGCGGCCGGCGGCGGGGTCGAAGGCGCTACCGTCCTGAGTCGACACATTGGCCGAGCCCATGCTGGCCAGCAATTGCTTCAGCGCGAACATTTCCTCGATCGCGGCGAGGTCGCCGGCGATCGCACCGATCTTGCTGGCCTGCGTAACCGACACCTTGGCGGCCACGGCGCCGAACGCCTCCGCCCAGGTCGCGGCCCGCAGCTTGCCGTTCTCACGGATATAGGGGCGATCGAGCCGCTGGGTGCGCAGGCCATCTACGATGTGCCGCGTCTTGTCGGAGATCCACTCCTCGTTCACGTTCTCATTGATGCGCGGCAGGATGCGCATCACTTCGCGGCCGCGGGTATCGACGCGGATCGCGGATCCGACCGCGTCCATCACGTCGATCGACTGCGTCTTGCCAAGCTCCCAGGGGCGCGCGGCGAAAGCATAGGGCTTCGACGTCAAGGCGCCGACCGGGCAGATATCGACCAGGTTGCCCTGCAATTCCGAGGTCAAGGCGCTTTCCAGATAGGTGGTGATCTCGACGTCTTCGCCGCGGCCGAGCAGGCCCATTTCCGGCACGCCGCAGACTTCCGTGGCAAAACGGACGCAGCGCGTGCACTGGATGCAGCGGTTCATCGAGGTCTTGACGAGCACGCCGAGGTACTTGTCCTCGACGGCGCGCTTGTTCTCGGCAAAGCGCGACGTGTCGACGCCGTAGCCCATCGCCTGGTCCTGCAGATCGCACTCGCCGCCCTGGTCGCAGATCGGGCAATCCAGCGGATGGTTGATCAGCAGGAATTCCATCACGCCCTCACGGGCCTTCTTGACCATCGGCGACTTGGTCGAGATCTCCGGCGGCTCGCCCTTTGGGCCCGGGCGGCAGTCGCGCACGCCCCAGGCGCAGGAGGCGACCGGCTTCGGTCCGCCCTTCACTTCGACCAGACACATCCGGCAATTGCCGGCGATCGACAGCCGCTCGTGATAGCAGAAGCGCGGGATCTCGGCGCCCGCCGCCTCGCACGCCTGCAACAGCGTGTACTCGGCGGGGACATCGATCTCTTTGCCGTCGATGATGAGTTTCGTCATTTCTGTTCCGTCGATCTCACGATGAGCGAAGCGTCAAATAAATCAGGAGCGCGATCGTGACCGCGATCCCCATAATGATGTCGAGCCGGGCGAGATTTGCCACAACTCGTAGAAAGCAATTCATGGCTTTCGACGCCATCATCGCCTCCTCTGCAAACGTTACTCCGCCGCGACCATGTGCGCGGGATCGAGAATGCCCTGGTCGTCGAGGCTCGCCTTGCGGCTGAAATCGTCGATGCGGCGTTCGATCTCCGGGCGGAAGGCGCGGATCAGGCCCTGCACCGGCCACGCGGCGGCATCGCCGAGCGCGCAGATGGTGTGGCCTTCGACCTGCTTGGTGACTTCCAGGAGCATGTCGATCTCGCGCTTGTGGGCGCGACCCTCGACCATGCGGTTGAGCACTCGCCACATCCAGCCGGTGCCTTCGCGGCAGGGCGTGCACTGGCCGCAGCTCTCATGCTTGAAGAAGTAGCTGATGCGCGCGATCGCCGCGACCACGTCGGTCGACTTGTCCATCACGATGACGCCGGCGGTGCCGAACGACGACTTCGCGGCACGGGTGCCGTCGAAATCCATGATCAGGTCTTCGCAATCCGCCGCCGGGATCAGCGGGCACGAGGCACCGCCGGGAATGATCGCCAGCAGATTGTCCCAGCCGCCACGGATGCCGCCGCCATGCTTTTCGATCAGCTCGCGGAACGGGATGCTCATGGCGTCTTCGACCACGCAGGGCGTGTTGACGTGACCGGAGATGCCGTAAAGCTTGGTGCCGACATTGTTGGCGCGACCGATGCCGGCGAACCAACCGGCGCCGCGGCGCAGAATGTCGGGTGCCACCGCGATCGACTCGACGTTGTTCACGGTTGTCGGGCAGCCATACAGGCCGACATTGGCCGGGAACGGTGGCTTCAGGCGCGGCTGGCCCTTCTTGCCCTCGAGGCTCTCCAGCAGCGCGGTCTCTTCACCGCAGATATAGGCGCCGGCGCCGTGCGCGACATAGAGCTCGAACGGGAAGCCGTGGACGTTGTCCTTGCCGATCAGTCTCGCCGCATAGGCCTGGTCGATCGCCGCCTGCAGGTGCTCGCGCTCGCGGATGAACTCACCGCGGACGTAGATGTAGCCGACATGGGCGCCCATCGCGCAGCCGGCGATCAGGCAGCCTTCGATCAGGAGATGCGGATCGTGCCGCATGATCTCGCGATCCTTGCAGGTGCCGGGCTCAGACTCGTCGGCGTTGACGACGAGATAGCTCGGCCGACCGTCGGCATTCTCCTTCGGCATGAACGACCATTTCATGCCGGTCGGGAAGCCCGCCCCGCCGCGGCCGCGCAGACCGGACGCCTTCATTTCGGCGACGATCCAGTCGCGGCCCTTGTCGAGAATGGCCTTGGTGCCATCCCACGAGCCGCGCTTGCGCGCGCCGTCGAGGCCCCAGTCCTCGAGGCCGTAGAGATTACGAAAGATGCGGTCCTTGTCGTCGAGCATGGCTTCCTCGATCAGCGATTGGATTGCTTGTAGGCGAGCATCGCGGCGCAGCCGCCGAATACCACCGCCCACAGCAAGCTCGATTCCAGCGTGGCACTCAGAAAGAAGCGCTGCAGCAGGAAAATGAAAGTCGCAGCTGCAGCGGTATGGAGCGCGATGTAGAGCCACTTGTTCATGACTTCGGCACCTGTCTGCGTTGCGGGTGTCAGCGGGGACGTCATTTGGTCGGTCCCTTCGGTTCCGCCTTGGTCGGCGGATTGTTCTTGGTCGCGTCCGCGGCCGGTGCCTTCGGCGCCGGGCTTTCGCGGTCGGAGGCGGATTTGGTCGGCTTCTTGGCCTCGCCGTCGGCGAGTGCCGGCTCCTTCGGCTGGTCGAGTTCGATCGGCGGGCGCGTCATCGCGCCGCCGCCGATCAGCGTGCGGGCGCCGCCTTCGGGAGCCGCGAACTGGCGACCGATCTGCGACCCCGGATGCTGCGGCGTGCCGGCTTTGAAGCCGTCGATCAGCGCGTTCATGCTGTCCTTGGTGAGGTCTTCGTAGGTATCGCTCCAGATCATCACCATCGGGGCGTTGACGCAGGCGCCGAGGCACTCGACCTCTTCCCAGCTGAACTCGCCGTCATCCGACACATGCAGCGGATCGTGATGGATGCGGTGCTGGCAGACCTCGATGAGGTCGCCGGCGCCGCGCAGCATGCAGGGCGTGGTGCCGCAGACCTGGATATGCGCCTTCTTGCCGACCGGCGAGAGCTGAAACATCGTGTAGAAGGTCGCGACTTCGAGCACGCGGATATAGGCCATGCCGAGCAGGTCGCCGACGACGCGCAGAGCGGCTTCCGAGACCCAGCCGGCGTTCTGCTCCTGCGCCCGCCACAGGACCGCGATGACCGCGGAAGCCTGCCGGCCCGGCGGATAGTGCTCCATCTGCTGCTTCGCCCATACCAGATTCTCCGGCGTGAAGCTGAAGCTCGCGGGCTGCAATTCTTTCGGTGCGAGGCGGCGAACGGCCATGGTTTAGTCTCTCATTGAGCGCGGCGCGACGCGCTCGCATTCAGGCTGTTGATACGGTCCAGCCAGAACGCGCTCGAAGTGCCGAACACGTTGTAGCCGACATTGGTGGATACCTTGATGCGATCGAGGATCGAAAGATCGGTCACGGTCTCGAAGCGGTTGCTGGCGGGATCGCGCACGAACAGCGTCAGCGGCGTGTGGTCGAGAATATAGCGCGACACCGTATGCGCGGGATCGTTGCCGTGTTCTTCGCACATGATCACCGAGTCGGCTTGCAGCAAACGCGTACCGCCCTTGATCGCCTCGATCTCGACGCCTTCGACATCGAGCTTGATCAGGTACTTTCCGTCTGCCGTTACCCGGCCCTCGTCGATCAGATTGTCGAGCGCCAGCACCGGGACCTGCTCGCCGACGGCGTCTGCCGCGCCGACGATGCTGAAGGCCTCGTGCTTGGTGCCGGAAAGCTTGGCCGTGCCACGCTCCGAGCCGATCGCGCACTTGATCGTCTCGAAACGGCTGCCGTTGATCCGGGCGTTATTGGCGAGCTTGACGAAATTCTGCGCCGACGGCTCGATCGCGATGGCCTTGTGCGAACCGAGCGGCCCGCTCGATACCAGCACCGACCAGTAGCCGTAGTTCGCGCCGCAATCGAGCAGCGTATACTCGACCTCGACCGAATGCCGGAACAGCAGCTCCAGTTCGTTTTCGTAGGAGAACGCGGGGTCGAGCAGCTTGCTCCAGTACCCGTCGCCGAACGGAAAGGCGAAGTGCGCATCGCTGTTCAGGTTAACGACGATGTCGCGCTTCGGCAGCGCCCGGCGCAGCAGGTTGGCGCACATGATGTAGCCGCGATGCGAGAACGACGCCGACAACCGGCAGCCTGCCATCAGCATGAACGCCGCCGTGCGCTCCCAGGGACTGACGTCCTGGTAAGCGCCGGTGGCCCGGTCGAACTGAATGGGTGGCTGCGCCGATGTCACCGATCGACCTCGCCGAACACGATATCGATCGAGCCGAGGATCGCGGAAACGTCGGCAAGCTGATGGCCCTTGCAGATGAAATCCATCGCCTGCAGATGCGCGAAGCCCGGCGCGCGGATCTTGCACTTGTAGGGCTTGTTGGTGCCGTCGGAGACCAGAAACACGCCGAACTCGCCCTTCGGCGCCTCGACGGCGACGTAGACCTCGCCTTCCGGCACGCGAAAACCTTCGGTGTAGAGCTTGAAGTGGTGGATCAGCGCTTCCATCGAGCGCTTCATCTCGCCGCGACGCGGCGGCGTGACCTTGTGATCCTCTGTCAGGACGGGGCCCTGCCCGTCCGGCGCGCGCAGCTTGGCGATGCACTGGCGCATGATGCGAACCGACTGCCGCATCTCTTCCATACGGATGCAGTAACGGTCGTAGCAGTCACCGTTCTTGCCGATCGGAATGTCGAAATCCATCTCGTCATAGCACTCGTAGGGCTGCGACTTGCGCAGATCCCATGCTGCACCCGAGCCGCGCACCATGACGCCGGAGAAGCCCCACTTCCAGGCGTCCTCCAGCGACACCACGCCGATATCGACGTTGCGCTGCTTGAAAATGCGGTTGCCGGTCAGCAGCGTTTCGAGATCGGCGACCGTCTGCAGGAACGGGTCGAACCAGGCGTCGATGTCGTCGATCAGCGCCGGCGGCAGGTCCTGATGCACGCCGCCGATGCGGAAATAGGCGGCATGCATGCGCGAGCCCGAGGCGCGCTCATAGAACACCATCAGCTTTTCGCGCTGCTCGAAGCCCCACAAGGGCGGCGTCAACGCGCCGACGTCCATGGCCTGCGTGGTGACGTTCAACAGATGCGACAGGATACGGCCGATCTCGCAATACAGCACCCGGATCAGCTGCGCGCGGCGCGGCACGGTGATGCCGAGCAGCTTCTCCGCCGCGAGGCAGAACGCGTGCTCCTGGTTCATCGGAGCGACGTAATCGAGCCGGTCGAAATAGGGAATCGCCTGCAGGTAGGTCTTCTGCTCGATCAGCTTCTCAGTGCCGCGGTGCAAAAGGCCGATATGCGGATCGACGCGCTCGACCACTTCCCCGTCAAGCTCCAACACGAGGCGCAACACGCCATGCGCCGCCGGATGCTGCGGGCCGAAATTGATGGTGAAATTGCGGATGGCTGGTTGTTCGGTCATGGCTTGACCTCCGCCTTCTCGTCACCGGGCAGGATCGGATAATCCGCGCCCTCCCAGGGCGAGAGGAAATCGAATTTGCGGAATTCCTGGTTGAGCCGGACCGGCTCATAGACGACGCGCTTCTCCTGGTCGTCGTAGCGCACTTCGACGAAGCCGGAGAGCGGGAAATCCTTGCGCAGCGGATGGCCATCGAAGCCGTAGTCGGTCAGCAGCCGGCGCATGTCGGGATGGCCGACGAAGATCACGCCGTACAAATCATAGGCCTCGCGCTCGAACCAGTCGGCGCCGGGAAACACGCTGATGATCGACGGCACCTGGGTCGTCTCGGACGCCTCGAACTTGATCCGTACCCGCGCGTTCAGCGTCGGCGACATCAGGTGATAGACGACGTCGAAACGGTTCTCGCGGCCGGGATAGTCCACCGCCGTGACATCGACGAAGCTGACAAAGCGGCAGCCGGGATCCTCGCGGAGGAAGCGCATGACTTCGACAATCTTCGCGCCGTCGACGGTCAGCGTCAGTTGATCGAACGCGACATAGGAGCCGCTGACGGCGCCGGGCAGCGCTGCCTTGATGGTTTCGCCGAGACTGGAAAGGTCGATCACTTAATGGTCTCCGGATCGCGCTTCTTATAAAATGATGATGTTGTCAGGTTCAGCCATCCGCCTCTCCCAATTAACGCTCGATCGTCCCCGTTCGCCGGATCTTCTTCTGCAGCAGCAGTACGCCGTAGAGCAGCGCTTCTGCGGTGGGCGGGCAGCCCGGTATGTAGATATCGACCGGCACGACGCGATCGCAGCCGCGCACCACCGAATAGGAATAGTGGTAATAGCCGCCGCCATTGGCGCAGGAGCCCATCGAGATGACGTAGCGCGGTTCCGGCATCTGGTCGTAGACCTTGCGCAGCGCCGGCGCCATCTTGTTGGTCAGCGTGCCGGCGACGATCATGACGTCGGACTGCCGCGGAGACGCGCGCGGCGCGAAACCGAAACGCTCGACGTCATAGCGCGGCATCGAGACCTGCATCATTTCGACCGCGCAGCACGCCAGGCCGAAGGTCATCCACATCAGCGAGCCGGTGCGCGCCCAGGTGATCAGATCATCGGTCGCCGCAACGAAGAAACCCTTGTCGGACAGCTCGGCATTGACCTCGCGAAAATACGGATCGTTCGAGCCGACAGGCAGGCCGGTGTTGGGATCGATGATCCCGGTCGATGCCTTGGAGACAAGTGGCTGCGCGCCGATCGGGCGAACCGACGGCGTGGGCTGACCGGAGGTGAGGACGGGGCTCAATCCCATTCGAGGGCGCCTTTCTTCCATTCATAGGCAAAGCCGACGGTGAGAACACCCAGGAACACCATCATCGACCAGAAACCGGTCACGCCAAGCTTGCCGAAGGCCACCGCCCAGGGAAACAGAAACGCCACTTCCAGATCGAAGATAATGAACAGGATCGCCACCAGGTAGAAGCGCACGTCGAATTTCATGCGCGCATCGTCGAAAGCATTGAACCCGCATTCATAGGCGGAGAGCTTCTCCGGGTCCGGGCTCGAATAAGCGACGAGGAAAGGCGCCACCAACAGCCCCGCTCCGACAACGGTAGCGATGCCTATAAAAACAACGAGAGGTAGGTAATTTTGCAAGATGCCGTTCATCGGCAATCCCTTTTCCCGCAGGCGCGCGCGGATTCGAGAACATTGGAATTGTTCGAGACTTAGCGCAGCGCAACAAGCCACGCAAGACGAGCGTTCGTGACAACTGCGATGCGGTCGCTGCCCTTCCGGAGCATCGTCAACGGTTTGTTTCCGGACATGACAGCGCCTCGCGACGGGCGATCAGCGCCAGCCATTCGCCCTGCATCCGCGCCAATCGGGCCGCCGCGTTGGCACAGTCGAGACCGGCGCTGCCGAGCAGCCGGAAGTCGGCCTGGGTGCCGCGCATCTGGCGGCGTAATCGCGAGATGCGAAAATTCAGCTTGGCGGATTCGGCCATGAGGGATATAGAACAAAAGAAGAACATTTTTACAAGTGCTGCGTTGAGCCAGACAATAGATCCCGGAGGTTCCCATGGCCCGTTCCGCTTCGTCTCAGTCCGCCGCCGTTAGCTACGCCGAAATGCCCGACCGCCTCGCGCAGCCGATGACGCGCGGTCAGGCGCTGACGTTGAAGTCGCTGGCGATCGAGGCCTACCAGCCCCGCCAGTTCGCCGCCGATCTCAGCCGCACGGAGGCCGCCCGGCGTATCGAAGCGTTGAAGCAGGAAATCGCGCTGGCCGATTCTTTCTGAAGATCAGGCGGACGACAGACGCGACAATAACGGCGCGAACCATGGTTTTGCCGACATCATTCTCATTGTGGAACACCGGGGAAACTTCGCATCGCGCCATTCCCGAATGTGGAATGGCGCGAGAGACGGGACTCGAACCCGCGACCTCTGCCGTGACAGGGCAGCGCTCTAACCAACTGAGCTACTCCCGCGTGGATCGTTCAATCCCGCAGTGAGGTGGACATAAAGGGGGGACCATTTGAAGTCAAGGACGTTGCGAACGGTCTGTGCATTGTTCTTGGTTTTCCGCGTGTCCGATTCAAAAACCCCGCTGTTTGCAGGCGAAACAGCGCAGGCGCCGCGTGCCCGAATCGTTTAAGCCCTGCTACGTCTCACTTTCCTGACCGACACCAACGTAGAGGGCCTAAAACATGGCGAAAAAAGCCGTTGCCGCCGCGACCCCCGCCGCAAAAGCCGCAGCCACCCCCGCTGCGAAAGCCGCAGCCAAAGCCGCCGCTCCCGCCACCGTGACGCTGAAGCATCTCGCCGCGGCGCTCGCCGAAGAGCACGAATTGTCGAAGAAGCAGACCGAAGCGATTCTCGGCGACATGGTCGGCCGCATCACCAAGCACCTCAAGAAGGGCGAGCGGATCCGCATCGTCGGCCTCGGCATCCTGCAGGTGAAGAAGCGCGCCGCCCGGATGGGCCGCAACCCCGCCACCGGCGAGGCGATCCAGATCAAGGCCAGCAAGAAGGTCGCGTTCCGCGCCGCCAAGGAGCTGAAGGAAGCCGTCTGATCGACGACTTTCCGCCGATAATTCGACGATAGATCAAACCCATTCCGGGCTGCGGCGGCGCCCGGCCCGGAATGAGGTCTTCAGGACTGGAGTGGTGATGTGACAGCGGCCCCGTCCCTCGAATTCACCCACGACGTGCTGCAGCGCTTCCTGCGCTATGTCGTGATCGACACCCAGTCCGATCCCGCCTCCCACACCTGCCCGTCCACCGAGAAGCAGAAGAATCTCGGCCGCCTGCTGGCGCAGGAATTGCGCGAGATCGGCCTTGCCGACGCGCATCTCGACGAACACGGCTACGTCTATGCGACGATCCCGGCGACTTCGACCAAGAACGTGCCGGTGATCTGCTTCTGCTCGCACATGGACACCTCGCCGGACTGCGCCGGCGCCGGCGTCCGGCCGCAGATCGTCCCGAATTACCGGGGCGGCGACATAGTGCTGCCGGCCGACCCGTCACAGGTGATTCGCGTGGAAGATAATCCGGCGCTCGCCGACCAGATCGGCCACGATATCATCACCTCGGACGGCACGACCCTGCTCGGCGCCGACAACAAGGCCGGCCTCGCCGAGATCATGGACGCCGCGCGCTATCTCATCGCCAATCCGCAGATCCCGCACGGCACCATCAAGATCCTGTTCACGCCGGATGAGGAGATCGGCCGCGGCGTCGACAAGGTCGACCTCACAAAGCTCGGCGCCGATTTCGCCTATACGATGGACGGCGAGACCGCCGGCCATCTCGAGGACGAGACGTTTTCAGCCGACGGCGCCGTGATCACGATCGAGGGCGTCAGCGCGCATCCCGGCTTCGCCAAGGGAAAGATGGAGCACGCCATCAAGATCGCCGCAGCCATCGTCGAGCGGCTGCCGAAAGACCATTGTTCGCCGGAGACCACCGAGGGCAAGGAAGGTTTTCTGCATCCGATCGGCATCACCGGCGCGCTGGAGAAAGCCACGCTGAGCTTCATCGTGCGGGATTTCACCGACGAAGGCCTCGCCGAAAAAGAAGCGTTGCTGCAATCCATCGTCGACGAGGTGATGAAGGATTACCCGCACTCCACCGCATCGATCGCGATCAAGCCGCAATACCGCAACATGAAGCAGGTGATCGACCGCCATCCGCAGATCGTCGATTACGCGATGCAGGCGATTCGGCGCGCCGGTCTTGCGCCGAAGCGCACCAGCATCCGCGGCGGCACCGACGGCTCGCGATTGTCCTTCATGGGCCTGCCCTGCCCCAACATCTTTGCCGGCGAGCACGCCTTTCACGGTCGCACCGAATGGGTCAGCCGCCAGGACATGGAAAAGGCCAGTGAAACCATCGTGCATCTGGCGATGATCTTCGAGGAACAGGCCTGACGCGCAGCGCGGCAGGATTTGAAGCCGGGTTGCCTTGCCACCCCGGCCGCCTCCGGCTAAATGAACGCCACGGGCGATTAGCTCAGCGGTAGAGCATTCCCTTTACACGGGACAGGTCGGCGGTTCGATCCCGTCATCGCCTACCATCTTCCTTCAGTCGAGCGGCTTGTCGTCGTCGGTCGAAGACTCTTCTTCCAGCGAGCAGATGTCACCGCCGCCGAGTTGTTCTTCCGGAGGCGGCGAGCTGTCGAGATCCTTCAGGACCTCCGTCAGCAGCTCGCACGGCGTTTTCTTCGGCTGTTCGCCTTCGATGGAGACAGGTGGATGGGCCATGGCAATATCCTCTGCTTCTCAATCTAACACCGATCGGCCGGATATGTTGCAACTCCGGCGTCGGGCGCCCGTGCCGCGCGCCTGGCCGATGCGTTGGTCGGGCATCGGCCCGGACGATGGCCGGATCACCGTCTGTACGCGAGAAGCCAGCCCGTGCGGTCATACCTCCGGCTGCAGCGTCCTCACATCGTCCAGTTGCCGACAGATTTCAGCAAACAACGGCCGCGAGGCGGGCTCGACGGACAAGCAGGCCGCTGACAATCGTTCGAGCCCTCGCAGCGCAACCCAATCCTCGGCGCCGCTGTAGCGGTCGAGCAGTTCTTCCAGCAGGCATCCGAAGGCCCGCACCTCCAGCCGCTGCAATCCGTTCGCCATCGTCAGGTTACCGGCATCGTAGAGCGACGCCGCGCCGAAATCGCCCAGCAACGCCTGCCCCTGCCCGTCATGCAGGATGTTGTGACCGTAGAGATCGCCATGCAGGATGCCGCGGTCGTGCAGGTGGCGGGCCGCGGACGCGATACCGTGCGCGATGCGCAGGATAGTCGGCATATCGAATGCGGCAGACGCCGGATAGATATCGCGGGTGCAGGACTCCAGGCTCGGCGGCCCCGCCAGAATCTCGAACACGGGATCGACGAGCTGCAGGACCAGACCGGCGGCGCCCGCCGGATGACCCACTACCCTGCCGATCACATCGATCAGATGGGGGTGCTCACCGGCGGCGATGGCGGCGCGCATTTCGGAGGCCGGCAGGCCGTCGCTGGTCATCGCGCCCTTGAACAGTTTGACAGCCACCGCCTGCAGGTCCTTGCCGTCCGCAGCCATCATGGCCCTGTGAATAACGCCCGATGCGCCCTGGCCGAGCACCTGCCCGATCTCCAGCGCGTCCCAGGGAATATCGGCGATCGCCGACGGCGAAGCGTCGCTCTCCGCGCCGCCGAGCTGATTTCCGGACGTGGCCAGCCACGACAGCCGCGGCAGGCCGAGCAACCATTCCGGCAATGCGGTCAGCCGGTTGGCGGCCAGACGAAGCAGTTCGAGATTAATGCAGCCGGCCAGCGTCTCCGGCAGGGATTCAAGCCGGTTGCCGGCCAGCATCAGCTTCTGCAATTGCGTACAAAAGCCGATTTCCTCCGGCAGCCGGTCGATCTCATTATCCGTCAGGATCAGCCAGCGCAGCCGCGGCGGCAGCGCCTTGGCGGAGACGCGCCTGATACGGTTGGCCTTGAAGCCGACCATGCTGAGTTGCGGGCATCGGCCCAGCACCTCCGGCAGCTCGGTGAATTGGTTGTCCGAGCAGAAGATGATCCGCAGCCTCGGCCATTCGGCCAGCTCATCGGGCAGTTCGCTGAGCGCGTTGCCGGACAGATCGAGGATTTCCAGGGTGTCGCCGAGATCCAGGATCTCGTGGGGAAAATCGGTCAGCCCGCAATCAAGCTTGAGATGGCGCGCGCCGCTGAGCGCGCCGGAGCGGAGCTGGTCGAGTGTGTGCATCTGCGATTCCACCGTGTCGTCGCCGGTCGATCGCACCCGGGCGGATCGGCCCGCCGCGGGCACCGGTCGCGCCCCTCGTAGCGCGATTGACGTCGCCGCGAAACTGGGACGCCGTCACTTCTGCAATTGCTCGATCAGTACGCGCGCGCCGACGCGGGGATCGCCGACATTTTCAATGGCGACATCCGGCACGATCTCGGCGGAAGCGCGCTGCAGGCGCTGCACGATCGGCCCGTCGCTAATTCTGCCGCGGGCCAGCAACCGCGCCGCCAGCACCTCCGGCGGCGCCGTGACGGCAACCACGACCAGTTCGGCGTAGGTGTCGCGCAGCCGGCCGATCACCGCGCGGGACACGTTGGCAACCACCGTGCGCCCTGCCCCGATGTCGTCGTCGATCGACTTGGCAAGCGCATAACACAGGCCATGCGCTTCCCAGTGTACGGCGAAATCGCCTCGGGTGCGGGCCGCCTGAAAGGCGTCCCGCGTCACCTGGTCATTGTCCTCGGCGCCGGAGGCCTCGCGCGTCACCACCCGGCGCGCAAACACCACGCGAGCATTGCCGGCGCAGGCGGCGCGCGCCAGATCGATCAGCGTATCCTTGCCGGCGCCGGAGGGACCGACCACCAGCACCAGCCGTCCCGGGCCGATCTTCGCTCGCGCGGCGGCCTCGGCCAGCGTGTCGTTCATGCGACCCGGTGCCCCTCGCGCCAGACGCTGCGCACCACTGGCAGGTCGCGGGCGACGTGGACACGGATCAGGTCGGCGCGCTTGCCGACTGCGATCTCGCCGCGATCATGCAGGCCGACCGCCTCGGCCGGGCGCTTGGTGACGGTCCGTACTGCGGCGGCCAGATCGATCGACGGCACGCGCTCGCTCAGTTGCAGCGCCGCCATCAAGAGGCTGGAGGGAATGTAGTCCGACGACAGGATGTCCAGCAGCCCTTCGCGCGCCAGATCGATGGCAGCAATGTTGCCGGAATGCGAGCCGTTGCGCACCACGTTCGGCGCGCCCATCAGAATGCCGACGCCAGCCTCATGCAGGCCGCGCGCGGCCTCCAGCGTGGTCGGGAATTCGGCGACGGAGACGCCATCGCGGATGGCGTCCACGACGTTCTCGTCGGTGGTGTCGTCATGGCTGGCCAGCGGGATGTTGTGCGCCTGCGCCAGCGCCACGATGTCGCGCATGTTGTCGGCGGCGTAAAGCCGCTGATATTCAAAGCGCTTGGCGAACAATTCGTCGAGCTCGGCGTCGGTCTTGCCGGCGCCTTTTCCGCGATAATAGGTGCGCAGCTTGGCTTCGTCGCGGAACTGGCGCTGGCCGGGCGTGTGGTCCATCAGCGACAACAGGCGGACGTGCGGCCGGCCGATCATCTCCTTCGCTTCCTCGACCACGCTGGGCATCGGGATCTCGCAACGAAGATGCAGGAAGTGGTCGGCGCGCAGCAGGTCGGCGTCGCGCGCGGTGGCGATCGCATCCGCCAGCAGCCCGGCGTGGCCGTCCGCTTCCTCGGCGCCCTTCTCGCTCCATACGCGCAAGGAATCCAGCACGGTGGTGATGCCCGAGGTCGCAAGCTGCCCGTCGTAGGAGACGACCGCAGCCACCGGATCCCAGAACACTTTGGGACGCGGCACGAAATGCGCTTCGAGATGGTCGGTGTGCAGTTCGATCAGGCCGGGCATGATCAGGTCGCCACGGGCATCGTCGAAGCCCGCGGGCGCATCGCCCTCGCCGAACTCTGCGATCCTGCCATCGGCAAAGGCGATCCAGCCTTGTTCGATCACGCGATCGGCCAGCACGATTCGGGCATTGCCGATCACGGTTTCTTGTTGCTTTGCTTTCATCATCTTCTTTCTCAGGCGCCTGCTGCGAACGATGTCACATCGACCAGCCGGTCGGCAATCTGGTGGCGCACGTCGTCGTCATGAACGATCGCGACCATGGCAACGCCGGCGCGTTTCTTCTCGGCGACCAGTTCGACCACCACGGCGCGGTTCACCGCATCCAGCGAGGCGGTCGGCTCGTCCAGCAGCAGGATCGGCAGTTCGGAGATGAAGCCGCGCGCGATGTTGACGCGCTGCTGCTCGCCGCCGGAGAAGGTCGAGGGCGGCAGCTTCCACAGCCGCTCGGGAATGTTGAGTTTTCGCAACAGCACGCCTGCCCGCTCGCGCGCGTCCTCGCGGGCCACGCCGGCGGCGAGCAACGGCTCCGCCACGACGTCGAGCGAGGCGACGCGTGGCACCGCGCGCAAAAACTGGCTGACATAGCCGATGGTGTGGCGGCGTACATTGAGGATCTGGCGCGGCTCGGCGGTGGCGATGTCGAGCGACGCGCCCTGGTGCTGCAAGCCGATCACGCCGCCGTCGCAGCGATAGTTGCCGAAGATCATCTTCAGGATCGAGGACTTGCCGGCGCCGGAGGGCCCGCCCAGCACGACACATTCGCCGGGCGCGACGTGGAACGAGACGCCGCGCACGACCGGCAGCCGGATGCCGTCCTGCAGATGCATCACAAAGGTCTTTTCAGCGTTGCGGATGTCGATCATCGGAATCATGGTGCCCTCACGCCGGCAGGATCGAGGAAACGAGCAGTTGCGTATAGGGCTCGCGGGGATCGTCGAGCACCTGGTCGGTGAGGCCGGTCTCGATCACGCGGCCGCCCTGCATCACCATCACCCGATGCGACAGGAGCCGCGCCACCGCGAGATCATGGGTGACGACGATGGCGGCAAGGCCGAGTTCGCTCACCAGCGTCCGCATCATGTCCAGCAGGCGCGCCTGCACCGAGACGTCGAGCCCGCCGGTCGGCTCGTCCATGAAGACAAGGCGCGGCTCGGTGACCAGGTTGCGTGCGATCTGCAACCGCTGCCGCATGCCGCCGGAATAGGTTTTTGGCGCATCGTCGATGCGATCCACCGAGATCTCGACGCGCTCCAGCCACGACGCCGCGGTCTGCCGGATTCGGCCGTAGTGGTTTTGGCCAACGGCCATCAGCCGCTCGCCCACATTGGCACCGGCCGAGACGCCCATGCGCAACCCCATCGCGGCATCCTGATGCACGAAGCCCCAGTCGGTGCGGAACAGAAAGCGCCGCTCGGCTTCGCCCAAGGCCGAAAGATCGCGTAGTACGCCGTCGCGCATCCGGTACGACACCGAGCCGGCATTCGGAATCATCTGCGCCGACAGCAATTGCAGCAGCGTCGACTTGCCGGAGCCGGACTCGCCGACGATCGCCAGCACTTCGCCGGGATACAGCGCGAAGGAGACATCGCGGCAGGCGTTGAGCCGACCGAAGGATTTCGACAGGCCTTCGGCGAGCAGCAGCGGCTGGTCGTCGTTGCGCGGCGCGCGCGTCACATCAAGCATGCTGCTTCTCCACATAAGGCGCGCTCTCGGCGCCACGGTGGCCTTCGGCCTGCCGCGTCTCGCAATAGTCGGTATCGGAACAGACGAACATCCGGCTGCCCGCATTGTCGGTGACGATCTCGTCGAGATAGGACGAGGACGAGTTGCACAGCGCGCAGCAGGCGTCGTGCTTGTAGGGCTCGAACGGATGGTCCTCGAAATCCAGCGACACCACCGAGGTATAGGGTGGGATCGCGTAGATGCGCTTCTCGCGGCCGGCGCCGAACAGTTGCAGCGCCGGGCAGTTGTCCATCTTCGGATTATCGAATTTCGGCGTCGGCGACGGGTCCATCACATAGCGTGCATTGACCTTGACCGGATAGGCATAGGCGGTCGCGATATGGCCGAACCGCGCGATGTCCTCGTAGAGCTTCACATGCATCAGCCCGTATTCGCCGAGCGCATGCATGCGCCGCGTCTCGGTCTCGCGCGGCTCGAGGAAGCGCAGCGGTTCCGGGATCGGCACCTGATAGACCAGCACTTGCTTCTCATGCAGCGGCGCTTCGGGAATCCGGTGCCGGGTCTGGATCACGGTGGCGTCGAGCGTGCTGGTGGTGACGGCCACACCCGCGGTCTTCTGGAAGAATTTGCGGATCGAGATCGCGTTGGTGGTGTCGTCCGAGCCCTGGTCGATCACCTTCAGCACGTCCTTGTGGCCGAGGATCGCCGCGGTCACCTGCACGCCGCCGGTGCCCCAGCCATAGGGCATCGGCATTTCCCTTGACGCGAACGGCACCTGATAGCCGGGGATCGCGATCGCCTTCAGGATGGCGCGGCGGATCATCCGCTTGGTCTGTTCGTCGAGATAGGCGAAATTATAGGTCGGCGCGTTCATTCCGCGGCCTCCTTCATGGCATCGGGTGCAGAATTGGCGTCGACAAATTCCTTGCGCAGCTTGCGCAACAGTCCGAGCTCGGACTGGAAATCGACGTAATGCGGCAGCTTGAGGTGCTCGACGAAGCCGGTCGCCTGCACGTTGTCGGAATGCGACATCACGAATTCCTCGTCCTGCGAGGGCGCAACGACATCCTCACCGAGTTCGCGGGCGCGCAGCGTGCGATCGACCAGCGCCATCGACATCGTCTTGCGCTCGCTCTGGCCGAAGGCCAGGCCGTAACCGCGCGTGAAGCACGGCGCCTCGGTGGCGCTTCCCTTGAACTGGGTGACCATCTGGCACTCGGTCAGCGTGATGGCGCCGAGCGGCACCGCGAAGCCGACATCTTCCGCCATGAACTCGACTTCGACCTCACCGAGCCGGATCTCGCCGGCGAACGGATGGTTGCGGCCATAGCCGCGCTGCGACGAATAGCCGAGCGACAACAGAAAGCCCTCGTCGGCCCGCGCCAGATTCTGCAGCCGCAGATCGCGCGCGGCGGGAAAGCTGAGCGCGTCGCGGGTGAGATCGCCGACCGGCTGATCGGCCTGTTCCGCCGGAGACGCTTCGATCAGGCCGTCGCGACCCAGAATGTCGGTGACGCGCGGCATTACCGCGGGCTGCGCTTCGGACTGCGCCGGCTGCTCCGGCATGGACTCGCCAGCGAGTACGGGATCCAGCAGGCGATGGGTGTAGTCGAAGGTCGAGCCCAGCACCTGGCCGCCCGGCATGTCCTTGAAGGTCGAGGATATCCGGCGCCGCACCCGCATCTGCGAGGTATCGACCGGCAGGCTTTCGCCGAACCGCGGCAGCGTGGCGCGGAACGCGCGCAGCAGGAAGATCGCCTCGATCATGTCGCCGCGCGCCTGCTTGATGGCGAGCGATGCCAGTTCGCGGTCGTACAGCGAGCCCTCGGTCATGACGCGGTCGACACCGAGGCTGAGCTGTTCGGAGATCTGGTCCAATGATACTTCCGGCACATCGCGATCGCCGCGACGTTCATGTGCCAGCAGCCGGTGGGCGTTTTCGATGGCGCGTTCGCCACCCTTGACGGCGACATACATGCTCAGCCCTCCTTCGCGGTGAGGCGCGTGGTGCGCGGGATCGCGACGACCCTGTCGTCGGAAACCAGCACGAGATCGATACCGCGCGGAAACAGCGTGGCATTGAGCGCGAGACGATCTAGCCAGTCCGGCAGTCCGATGGTCGCGTGCAGAATGGCCGTGCCATCGATGCCCGGGCCGCGCAGTCCATAGGCCGGCCCTTCGGTGAGGCTGGCCACCTGCAGGATGATGGTGGTCGAGCGGTCCGGATATTCTGAGGTCCCGAATGAAAACTGCTCGAAGCCCGGCAGCGTGCGGGCTTCGGCGATCAGCGCAAAGCTGCAGACCGATGAGCCTGCGATGACCGGCGCGCTGGTGTGAAACTTGATCCACTTGGCGACCGCAGGCGTCGCCGCCATCCCGGCGTCGAGCCACACCGGCGTGTCCTGGTCGAACAGCGTCAGTGCGATAGCGGCCGAACCACGCATCATCGGCGCCGGCACGCCGGAACCGGCCTCGATGCGCTGCACGGAACCCGGCCGCGCCATCGCGTCCATCACCGAGCGAAAGGTCGATTGTGCCGACAGCACCTTGTCGGCGAAGCCCGCCGGCATTTCTGCAATCGTGGTCATGATTATCCCTCCCCGCGCACGAGCGTATAGAAATCAACCTTGGTCGCCGCGGTCTGCGCCGCCTGGCGCTGCTGCTCGCCGGCGATCCGCGCCCGCAGCGGCGTCAGCACCTGTATTTCCAGCGTTTCTGCGAAACGTTCGGTCTGGATCAGCGCATCGCACAGCGCGATCAGTTCGGCCTTGGCGCGGTCGCGGCCGAGCACATAGCCAAAACCGACCTCGCCGCCCGCCAGCCGCACGGCGGCCCGCGACACGGTGGCCTCGCCAAGGTTGAACGGCGCACCGTCGCCGCCGATCCGGCCGCGCAGCATCACCAGCCCGTTCTCCGCTTCGCGCAACGGCTGATAGGCAGGCATCTCAAGCGCTTCGAGATGGCCGGCGATCGCCGCCGTGTCGGCATGCGCCAGCACGGCCATTGCCTGCTGTCGCCGCATCTGCTCAGGGTTCAGGGCTGCGGTCATGGTCATCCCGTCCGGATCAAGTTGTCTATATTTCTAGACAACTTGATAGACCCATGCAATGACCGTTTGGTGACAGCACGGTGATTTTTCGCTATCCCCGCCCGACAACTTGGTGAGACCACAACATCGTGACCATGGAGGACAAACCAACCGGCGTTGCGCTGTGGCGGCAGGTCGCCGACGGCATCGAGCGTGGCATTGCCGACGGTACTCATCGGTCCGGCGAAAAACTGCCCGGCGAGACCGAGATCGCCGAAACCTACCGCGTCAATCGCCATACGGTGCGTCGCGCGCTCGCGTCGCTGGCCGAGCGCGGTTTCGTGCGTGCCGAGCGCGGCAGCGGCACCTATGTGGAAGCGCCGAAGCTGACCTATCCGCTGCGCGCGCGCACGCGCTTCTCCGAGATCGTCGGCGCCGGCGGTCGCGAGCCCGACGGCAAGATGATCGAGGCCGCCACCGAACCTGCGACGCGCGAGCTGGCCAAACAGCTCGGCGTGAAGACCGGCGCGCCTTTGGTGCGGATCGAAGCGCTGCGTTTTGCCGACAAGACGCCGATCTGCATCGGCACCACCTGGTTTCCCGCAGACCGTTTTGCCGATGCCGCGGCGGTCTACCAGCGGCTGAATTCAACGACGAAGCTGCTCGCGCATTACGACATCCGCGACTATCAACGGCTCTCGACCCGAATCACCGCCGCGATCGTCAATGCCGCCGACGCCGCAAGGCTTGAACTGGCGCTGGGGCGGCCGATCCTGATCGTCGACAGCGTCGACACCGATATGAAGGGCACGCCGCTGAAGGTGTCGCGCTCGCGCTTCGTCGCCGAGCGCGTCGAGTTCGTCGTTGAGAACGGCTAGCGCGAGCCTTCACACCACCGCGCGTCGCCCGATGATCGCAAAGCGCAGCCGGCTGGAGATGACGTCGATCGCTGCGACCGCCACCAGGATCATCAGGATCAGGAACGACACTTTCTGCCATTCCAGCACGCGGATCTGTTCGGCGAGCTGCAGCCCGATGCCGCCCGCGCCGACGATGCCAATGATGGTCGCGGACCGGGTGTTGGATTCGATGAAGTACAATACCTGTCCGGCGATCACCGGCAGAACCTGCGGCAGCAGGCCAAAGCGTATCTCGTGCAGCGGGCTGCCGCCGGACGCCCGGATGCCTTCGACCTGCTTCTTGTCGGCGGCTTCGATCGCCTCCGAGAACAATTTACCGAACGCCCCGAAATCCGACACCGCAATGGCCAGCACGCCGGCGAACGGGCCGAGGCCCACGACATTGATCCAGACCAGCGCCCAGATCAGCGTATCGACGCCGCGGATCGAGTCGAGGAAGCGCCGCACCGGAAAGCGCAGGAAAGGCGACGGAATGATGTTTCGCGCCGCCAGAAAGCTGACCGGCAACGCGATCACTGCTGCGAGCGTGGTGCCGAGCAGAGCGATCGACAATGTCTCGCCCATCGCGGCGAGATAGGCCGGCAGCGACGAGCCGGGATCGGGCGGCACCATCATCATCGCGATCCAGCCGAGCTGCTGCACGCCGGCCAGCATCCGGGCCGGCGAGAACTCCAGTTCGTTGAGGCCGAAGATGAACAGCGCCAGCACCGCGACAAAGATCGCCGGCACCGTCGCGCGTGACGCCATCGGCCGCTGAAACACGGCCGGATAGCGCGCGCGCAGTTCTTCGGTATTGACGCTCGGCCGCTTGCTCATGATCGGGCTTCCTTGCCGAACAGCCGGCCGCGCAGCCAGCCGGTGCTGATGTCGATGATGAACACGGTGACGATGATCATCAGCAGGATGGCGCTCACGTCCGAATAATAGAATTTCCGTACCGCGACCACGAGTTCTTGGCCGATGCCGCCGGCGCCGACGAAGCCCATCACGGAGGCGCCACGGACATTGATCTCGAAACGCAGCAGCGTGTAGCCGGCAAAGCCCGCGGCGACCTGCGGCAGTACCGCAAAGCGCATGCAGTCGGTCCAGCCGGCGCCGGTCGAACGGATGCCCTCGACCGGCCGCATGTCGATGTTCTCGACGATCTCGCTATATTGCTTGCCGAGCGCGCCGACGCAGTGGATCGCGATCGCCAGCACCCCGGCCATCGGGCCAAGGCCAAAGGCGATCACGAAGATCAACGCGAACACGATGTCCGGCACGGTACGGCAGAATTCCATGAAGCGCTTGACCACGAAGCGCAGCGGTGCGGACGGTGCGGTGTTTTCCGCGGACAGAAAGTTCAGTCCGAACGCCAGCACCGCGCCGACCAGCGTTCCGACATAGGAGATCAGCACGGTCTCGCCGAGCAGCGACAGCCATTTCTGCCAGCCCCAGAACCATTCGCCGACATCGCTCCATGCCCGCATCCCGGTATCGAGCGTGAAGATGCGATCGAAGTAGCTGGCGATATTGCCGATCTTGCCGAAGAAGGTCGCCAGGTTGACCTCCGCCCCTATCGCCGCGATCAGCAGCACTGCGAAGCCGACCGCGGTCGCCAGCGTGGCCCGCAGCCGCTTCTTCGCCACCGCGCGGCGATAGGCGTCATTCAGCGCCGCAAGCTGCTGGGCCGGAAGGATGGAAACGGCAGCGGACATGTTGATACCTGAGGGAGGTCAAAGAAAAAGAGCCGGACCCAGTCGGTCCGGCTCTTCACAGTCGTACAGCGATCAGGACGCCTTCTTCTTGCGCAGGGCGTCGACGAACTTGATCAGGTCGATGGTCGCGTCCCAATCCTTGGTGGTCGCGGCGTGGAAGCCCTTCTTCTGGCCGTCCGACAGGCGATCGAACGCCGCCTTGTCCTTGGTCGGCGCCTCGATGAAGGCCTTGGTGATCGCGACCTTGAGGTCTTCCGGCAGGTCCGAGCTGTAGGCGTAGGGGCCGTTGATGATCGGCGCCGACTTGTGCACGATGCGGAAGTCTTCCTTCTTCATCGCCGAGCCGTCGGCGTTCTTCAGCATGCCCTTGGTGAGCATCTGCTGCAGCGTGGAATCATTGTCGTTGGTCCACTGGTTGGCAGCGACGTCGACGGTGCCCTGCGACAGCGCCAGCAGCGCGTTCTCGTGGCTGCCGGTGAACACCACCTTGCCGAAATAGCTGTCGGCGTCCGTGATGCCGAGCTTGTCGAGTTCGAAGCGCGGCACGTTGTTGCCCGAGGTCGAGTTCGGATCGACCAGGCCGAGATTCTTGCCCTTCAGATTGTCGATCGTCTTGTAGGCGCTGTTCGCCTTGACGAAGAACACCGAATAGTAGCCGGTCGAGCCATCGATGTTGATGTCGTTGGCAAAGGCGTCGGTCTTGACGCCGGTCAGGCGGGCGCGGGCGAACGAGGCGGAGCCGTAGCTGGCGATCTGGATGTTGCCGGCGCGCTGGCCTTCGATCACCGCGGCATAGTCGTTGGCGATGCGCAAATTGACCTTCACGCCCAGCTCCTTCGAGAGATAGCTCACGAAGGGCTGCCAGCGCTCGGTGACGCCGGAACCGTTTTCCGCCGGGATGACGGCGAAGGTCAGTTCCGGATATTTGGTCTTGTAGTCCTGCGCCGACGCGGCCGAGGTGGCGAGCGCGAGCGCTGCGGCGCTGATGAGAAGAATGCGGCGATTGATCATGATAGCCTCAGGGTTCGTTCGGGTTTGAAGGCGCTTGCTGAATACAGCCCGCGGATGTCAGGGCTGCGACGTCAGGCGGCGGCGGCGTTGCCATAGGCGGGAACGCCGGCGGGTACCGGATGGTGAGTCGGGTTCCTTCCCATCACCTCGTCGGCTTCCAGGTCGTAGAGCTCGCGGGCGATGCTTTCGGTCAGCGCGGCCGGCGCCCCGTCGAACACCACGCGGCCCGCGGACATGCCGATCAACCGGTCGCAATAGGTCCGCGCCAGATCGAGCGAATGCAGGTTGCACATCACGGTGATGCCGAAATGCTTGTTGATGCGCAGCAGTGCATCCATCACGATGCGGGTATTGCGCGGATCCAATGATGCGATCGGCTCGTCGGCGAGAATGATGTCGGGCTGCTGCACCAGCGCACGCGCAATGGCGACGCGCTGCTGCTGGCCGCCGGAAAGTTGATCGGCGCGTTGCGCCGCCAGCGAGGCCATATCGAATTGCTCGAGCGCCGACATTGCCAGAGCGCGGTCCTGCTCGGGCCACATCTGGGTCAGAGAACGCCATTGCGGCATCTCGGACAGCCGGCCCATCAGCACGTTGGTCAGCACGTCGAGACGACCGACCAGATTGAACTGCTGGAAGATCATCGCCGAGCGCGCGCGCCACTGCCGGAGATCGCGACCACGCAACGCCGTGATATCGACGCCGTCATACTGGATGCGGCCCGAGGTCGGCTCCGCCAGCCGGTTGATCATCCGCAGCAGCGTCGATTTGCCGGCGCCGGAGCGACCGATCACGCCGACGAAGGCGCCGGAGGCTATCTCGAACGACGCATGATCGACCGCCGCCTTGGCGCCGAAGCGGCACGTCAGATTATCAACCACCAGCATGCCGTACTCCCAAAGCAATAGAACGCAAGCCGTAACGCCCATGGTTGACAGTGATATGACATCGCCAATCCACCGCCGCGCAGTCCCCAGGCTGGGACTTTTCGGTGATCATCATCGAAACGTCACGCTGTCGTCACGGAACCGATCGAAGAGAACCACGCGCACCGCTGTGTCCTTATGAGCGGCATCGCCGCCGAGCCTTTCCTGCAGGAGTATCCATGACCGAAAAGAAACTCTCACCGGTGCCGTCGGTCGATCCGACCGCGCGACTGGTCGAGGCCACGCTCGGCGCCTATTGCGAGGTCGGCGCGCGTACGGTCCTGCAGGAAGTCGCGATGGGCGACTACTCCTATGTCGTGAATGACGCGCAGGTCACCTACACGACGATCGGAAAATTCGTCTCTATCGCCGCCATGACGCGGATCAATCCCGGCAACCATCCCATGCACCGCGCCACGCAGGCGCATTTCACCTATCGCGCCAGCGCCTATTTTCCGGGAGAGGCCGACGACGCCGAATTCTTCGAATGGCGCCGCGCGCCTCATGTCACGATCGGCCATGACGTCTGGATCGGTCACGGCGCCATCGTGCTGCCCGGCCGCCATATCGGCACCGGAGCGGTGATCGCCGCCGGCGCCATCGTGACCAGGGATGTGCCGGCCTATACGATCGTCGCCGGCAATCCCGCGCGCATCATTCGCCGCCGCTTTCCGGAAGACGTAGCCGCCCGGCTCGGCGAGCTGGCGTGGTAGGACTGGGACCACGCGACGCTGCGCCAGGCCCTGCCCGACTTTCGCAAACTTTCGGTGGAAGATTTTCTCGACAAGTACCAATCTGGCGGCGCGGCGCCCGCCGCCCAGCAAACGGCAGAGACATGACGAATATTTTCATTGACGGCGGACGCACCCTGCTCGGCCACGAACTCGTCGAAACCTCGCTGCAGATCTACGGCGGCAGCATCGCCGCCATCGGACATGACCACGCGCATGGCCTCGGTGTCGACGCCGGCGGCCTGCTGGTGCTGCCGGGAATCGTCGACCTGCATGGCGACGCCTTCGAGCGTCAATTGATGCCGCGCCCCGGCGTCGATTTCCCCGTTGACGTCGCCCTCATCGACAGCGACCGCCAGGCGATAGCCAATGGCATCACCACGGTTTTCCACGGCACCACCTGGTCATGGGAGCCCGGGCTGCGCGGCGCCGAGAATGCGCGACTGCTGCTGCAGGCGATCGAGACGCTGCGGCCGCAGCTGGCCGCCGACACCCGCTTCCATCTGCGCCAGGAGACCTACAATCTCGACGCCGAGACCGAGATCCTGCAGTGGCTGGCTGACGGCCGCATCGACCTGCTGGCGTTCAACGACCACATGGACCTGACCGGGATCTTTAAACCCGCGAAGCGCGCCCGCATGGTCGAGCGCAGCGGCCTCAGCAGCGAGGCGTTCGGCCTCCTGGTCGAGCGCGTGCTGTCGCGCGCCGATGCCGTGCCGGCGTCGATCGCGCGCCTCGCGCAGGCGGCCAAGGCGGCAAAGGTGCCGACGCTGTCGCATGATGACATGACACCCGACATGCGCAGCGACTTCCGCGCGCTCGGCGTGGCCATTGCGGAGTTTCCCATCAACGAGGAAACCGCGGTTGCCGCCGCGGACGCCGGCGACTTCATCGTGTTCGGCGCGCCGAACGTGGTGCGCGGCGGCAGCCACACCGGCTGGACCCGCGCATCCGACATGATCGCCAAGGGCCTGTGCTCGATTCTCGCGTCGGATTACTATTATCCCGCGCAACTGCTGGCCGCGTTCCGGCTTGTCGCCGACGGCATCCTGCCGCTGCCGCAGGCCTGGGCGCTGATTTCGGCCAATCCGGCGGCGGCGGCCGGCCTGACCGACCGTGGTGTGATCGCCGAAGGCCGACGGGCCGATCTGGTGCTGATCGACGACAGCGTGGCGCTACGGCCGCGCATCGTCGCGGTGGTCGCCAACGGGCGATTGGTGCATCTGACCGACGCCGGCCGCCTGCTGCAGGCGGGCCCGGCCCGCGCGCTCGCCGCGGAATAGGCGCGGCCTTCGCGGCGACGGCGGGGGGCCGCCGTCGCCGGGTTTTCGCGCATTCTCTGCAACCAAACGCCCGGCCTGCCAGTATCTGTCAGCATGGCCCGGCGGCATAGCCCGTCGCCTGCACGGGAGAGATACATGCGAGTAGCCGTTCTACTGGTTGCGCTGCTGCTGGGCCTGGCTGCCCCCGCGCGGGCCGACGATGTCGCCGCTGCGCAAAACGAGATCCGCGCGCAGGAACAGGCGCTCGCCCGCGACGATGCCGCGGCCGCCTACTCTCATGCCGCGCCGGCGCTGCAGCGCATGTTCGGCGATCCCGACACCTTCATGGCGATGGTCCGCAGCGGCTACGCGCCGGTGTATCGCCACAAGAGTTTCGACTTCACGGATTCGCGCAGCGTCGGCGGTCGAATCGAGCAGGACGTCCGCATCGTCGATACCGAAGGCGTGCCGTGGGATGCGCTGTACTTTCTGGAGGTCCAGCCCGACGGCAGCCTGAAAATCATCGGCTGCACGCTGAAGGCGGTCGGCACCTCGGCGTAAGCACCGCGCGCACTCCTATGATCTAGCCATTGCCCCAGCGACGCTCAGGCCGTGCGCCCCCTCTCCCTGTGGGAGAGGGCGGGGGTGAGGGGATACGGTCTATCGATGGCGCGAGACCCCCTCGCCCGGATATTCGAGCTGACGCTCGAATAACCGACCTCTCCCGACGGGGAGAGGTGACGGGGCGTCGCTGATGCCTGCAATACGTCGGCACATCCCACAAAAAAGCGGCGCCCCGAAGGGCGCCGCTGATGTCGTCGTGAGGATCGATCCTTAGTGCGCGGTGAGGCCGCTGCCGGCTTCGTCGGCGGCGTCCGGCTTGACCGGCAGCTTGGTGTCCTCTTCCCACTCGATCGGGATCGGCTTGCGCACCAGGGCGTTGGCGATCACGTCATCCATCCGGGCGACCGGAATGATGGTCATGCCGCCCTTGATGGCGTCGGAGATCTCGGTGAGGTCCTTGGCATTGTCCTCGGGGATCAGCACCGTCTTGATGCCGCCGCGGGCCGCTGCCAGCAACTTCTCCTTCAATCCGCCGATCGGCAGGATCCGGCCGCGCAGCGTGATTTCGCCGGTCATGGCAAGATCGTGCCGGATCGGAATGCCGGTCAGCACCGACACGATCGTCGTGGCCATCGCCACGCCGGCCGACGGGCCGTCCTTCGGGGTCGCCCCTTCCGGCACGTGGACGTGGATGTCGCGCCGCTCGAACAAAGGCGGTTCGATCCCGAAGGTGATCGCGCGCGAGCGGACGTAGGACGCCGCCGCCGAGATCGATTCCTTCATCACGTCCCGCAGATTGCCGGTGACGGTCATGCGGCCCTTGCCGGGCATCATCACGCCTTCGATGGTCAGCAACTCGCCGCCGACATCGGTCCACGCCAGACCGGTCACGACGCCCACCTGGTCGTCGAGCTCGATCTCGCCGAAGCGATATTTCGGAATGCCGAGGAATTCCTCGATATTCTTCTCGGTGACCTTCACCACCTTCTTCTTCGAGAGCATCAGCTCCTTCACGGCCTTGCGGGCCAGTGTGGAGAGCTCGCGCTCGAGATTACGCACGCCCGCCTCGCGGGTGTAGCGGCGGATCATCAGCAGCAGGGCGTCGTCGTCGATCGACCATTCCTTGCTGTCCAGACCGTGCTTGGAGAGCGCGACCGGGATCAGGTGCTTGCGCGCGATCTCGACCTTCTCGTTCTCGGTGTAACCGGCGATCCGGATGATCTCCATGCGGTCCATCAGCGGCCCCGGAATATTCAGGGTGTTCGCCGTGGTGATGAACATCACGTTGGACAGGTCGTAGTCCACTTCCAGATAGTGGTCGGCGAAGGTGCCGTTCTGCTCGGGGTCCAGGACCTCGAGCAGCGCGGACGACGGATCGCCGCGGAAATCGGCGCCCATCTTGTCGATCTCGTCGAGCAGGAACAGCGGGTTCGAGGTCTTGGCCTTGCGCATCGACTGGATGATCTTGCCGGGCATCGAACCGATATAGGTCCGGCGATGGCCGCGGATCTCCGCCTCGTCGCGCACGCCGCCGAGCGACACGCGCACGAACTCACGTCCGGTCGCTTTCGCGATCGACTTGCCGAGCGAGGTCTTGCCGACGCCGGGAGGACCGACGAGGCACAGGATCGGGCCCGACAGCTTGTTGGCCCGGGTCTGCACCGCGAGATACTCCACGATGCGGTCCTTGACCTTCTCCAGGCCATAGTGGTCCTCGTCGAGCACGGCCTGCGCCGCGGCGAGGTCCTTCTTGACCTTGGACTTCTTGTTCCATGGAATCGACAGCAGCCAGTCGAGGTAGTTGCGCACGACGGTCGCTTCCGCGGACATCGGCGACATCTGGCGCAGCTTCTTCAGCTCGTGCTGCGCCTTCTCGCGGGCTTCCTTGGACAGCTTGGTCTTGGCGATCTTCTCCTCGATGTCGGCCAGCTCGTCGCGACCTTCGTCGTCGCCGAGTTCCTTCTGGATCGCCTTCATCTGCTCGTTGAGGTAGTACTCGCGCTGGGTCTTCTCCATCTGCCGCTTGACGCGGCTGCGGATGCGCTTCTCGACCTGCAACACCGAGATCTCGCTCTCCATCAGGCCGAGCACCTTCTCCAGGCGCGCGGTGACCGACAGCGTCTCCAGGATGCCCTGGCGATCCGCAATCTTGACGGCGAGATGCGACGCGACCGTATCGCCGAGCTTGGCGAAATCGGTGATAGCCTGCACGACGCCGACGACCTCGGCGGAGATCTTCTTGTTGAGCTTCACATAGCTCTCGAAGTCGGACACGACCGAGCGCGACAGCGCTTCCGCCTCGACCGAGGTAGCATCGGTGTCGGCCAGCGCGGTGGCAGTGGCTTCATAGTATTCGGCACGGTCGGAATACTTCTCGACCTTGGCGCGCTCGAGGCCTTCCACGAGGACCTTCACAGTACCGTCGGGAAGCTTCAGGAGCTGCAGCACGCTGGCGAGCGTGCCGATCTCGTAGATGGAATCCGGGGCCGGATCGTCGTCCGACGCATTCTTCTGCGTGGCGAGCATGATCAGCGCGTCGCTCTTCATCACCTCTTCGAGGGCACGGATCGATTTCTCGCGGCCGACGAACAGCGGCACGATCATGTGCGGGAAGACCACGATGTCGCGCAGCGGCAGCACCGGATAAGAGTGGCTTTCGCCGTGAATGATAGTTGGCCGGGGTTTGGAGGCAGTCATGGCCCAATCCTTTTGCTGTACCCCCCTGCTCGCGGTCCGCTCTTTGCGCAACCGCCACAAGGTGCCGATTTTCCATCTCACTCGGCCGCCTCAGGCTCCGCTTGTCCGGATCGTAATAGCGAATCTTGGGGGAGGAAAGATGTTCGCCGAAAGCCTAAGGTGGCTATGGCTCGGGGGGGTGTCAAGAGACGCGATCGCGTCTGCCACTGGTACCAATACCCGGTCACCGCGGACGGTTGCCGCCAACTCTTTTTCGCAAAAAAAACGGCTGCCGATCGGATCGGCAGCCGTTTTGTCAGGTCTCGTCAAGCAGCACGGTAGCCCGATCAGGCGCTGGCGCTGCTCTCGGTGTTGGCGCGGTCCGCGTAGATGTACAGCGGGCGAGCGGTACCTTCCACGACCTCGCGGGAGATCACGACTTCCTCGACGCCTTCCAGACCCGGAAGATCGAACATCGTTTCGAGCAGGATGCTTTCCAGAATGGAGCGCAGGCCGCGCGCGCCGGTCTTGCGTTCGATCGCCTTGCGCGCCACCGCGCCCAGGGCCTCGTCGGCGAAGGTCAGCTCGATGTTCTCCATCTCGAACAGGCGCTGGTACTGCTTGACCAGCGCGTTCTTCGGATCGGTCAGAATCTTCTTCAGCGAGGCCTCGTCGAGATCCTCGAGCGTCGCCACGACCGGCAGACGACCGACGAATTCGGGGATCAGGCCATACTTCAGCAGATCTTCGGGCTCTACGAAGCGGAAGATTTCGCCGGTGCGGCGGTCTTCCGGCGCCAGAACCTGGGCGGCAAAGCCGATCGAGGTCGACCGACCGCGCGCCGAGATGATCTTTTCGAGGCCGGAGAACGCACCGCCGCAGATGAACAGGATGTTGGTGGTATCGACCTGCAGGAACTCCTGCTGCGGATGCTTGCGGCCGCCCTGAGGAGGCACCGACGCCACGGTTCCTTCCATGATCTTCAGCAAGGCCTGCTGCACGCCCTCGCCCGACACGTCGCGGGTGATCGAGGGATTGTCGGACTTGCGCGAGATCTTGTCGATTTCGTCGATATAGACGATGCCGCGCTGCGCCCGCTCGACATTGTAGTCGGCCGACTGCAGCAGCTTCAGGATGATGTTCTCGACATCCTCGCCGACATAGCCGGCTTCGGTCAGCGTGGTGGCGTCGGCCATCGTGAACGGCACGTCGAGGATGCGCGCCAGCGTCTGGGCGAGCAGCGTCTTGCCCGAACCGGTCGGTCCGATCAGCAGGATGTTCGACTTCGCCAGTTCGACGTCATTGTGCTTGGTCTGGTGGTTGAGGCGCTTGTAATGGTTATGCACCGCGACCGAGAGGACCTTCTTGGCATGGCTCTGGCCGATGACGTAATCATCGAGAACCTTGCAGATTTCCTTCGGCGTCGGAATTCCGTCGCGCGACTTGACCAGTGAGGATTTGTTTTCCTCCCGAATGATGTCCATGCAGAGCTCGACGCACTCGTCGCAGATGAAGACGGTGGGACCCGCGATCAATTTGCGAACTTCGTGCTGGCTCTTGCCGCAGAACGAGCAATACAGCGTGTTCTTCGAGTCGCTGGTGCCGACCTTACTCATTGTCTTCTCCGTCCGCCGTTCGATCTAGTTCGTTCGGTCGCCCTGTTACGGCACTCCTCCGTAGATAGAGCAAAATCCGTACCAAAAAAGACCCCGTTGCAGAATGCCGCACGAATCATGGCGCACTCAATCTTTCCGCAATACTAACCCATCCACCTAAGCGAACCATGCTGTCAGCCGATGATCAAGAATTCGCTAATCGCAACGGTGCCTGACACCGTGACAATAGCGTGATTTGCTCCCGCTGCGCGAGCGCCGCCATCAAATTCGGCGGCCGAGGCACGAAAGCCACACCCCGACGAGCACGAAAGTGGAACGCTCGCAAAGGCGAAACGGAACCTGATACCGATCGCGGCGGTATCTGTCCGGATCACAGCCCGATCCGGGACAGATAGCGCGAAGGCGCCGTCTGTCCCGGTTCGCCAAATGTGTCCTACGGCGCCTTCGCGGACGATTCTTCGGCGCGCTTGTCGATCACCTTGTCGATCAGACCGAATTCCCTGGCCATGTCGGCGGTCAGGAACTTGTCGCGCTCCAAGGCCTCCTCGATCTTCTCATAGCTCTGGCCGGTATGCTTGACGTAGATCTCGTTGAGCCGCTTCTTCAGGTTCAGGATTTCCTGGGCGTGCAGCATGATGTCGGTCGCCTGGCCCTGGAAGCCGCCGGACGGCTGGTGCACCATGATGCGCGAATTCGGCAGCGAGAAGCGCATGTCCTTATGGCCGGCGCAGAGCAGCAGCGAGCCCATCGAGGCGGCCTGGCCGACGCAAAGCGTCGAGACCGGCGGGCGAATGAACTGCATGGTGTCGTAGATCGCCAGGCCCGACGTCACCACGCCACCCGGCGAATTGATGTACATCGAGATTTCCTTCTTCGGATTCTCGGCTTCGAGGAACAGCAGCTGCGCGACGGTCAGCGTCGACATGCCGTCCTCGACCGGACCGGTCACGAAGATGATGCGCTCCTTCAGCAGGCGCGAGAAGATGTCATAGGCCCGTTCGCCGCGGTTGGTCTGTTCGACCACCATGGGCACGAGGTTCATGTAGGTTTCCACCGGATCGCGCATTGATCACCCGAAAGGTTAGAGAAGGTCTGGTTTGGCGGGGACGCGCGTCGATCGGCGAGAGAGAACCTGTAAAGGCTGGCCGGACGAGGACGAACGTCCCGTGATGCAGGAATAACAATCAGAGCCCACAGATATGAGCCAATCGGGCGGCGACAAGGCCACAGGCCGTCGATGCCCTCTGGCACCAGTTCAAGCCGATTCTTGCGGCCACGGCAAAGCGATGCAGCAACTCTATCGCCGGTATCGAGACATAAGCTTAACGCCGGCCGAAAGCCGGAGCCATCGGTGGCGCTCAACCACCTCTCCCCGGTGTGGAGAGGTCGGAGCCTCGCGTCAGCGAGGGTTCGGGTGAGGGGCGACGGCCTATCGACGGCGCCAAGCCCCCTCACCCGGATGGGTTCGCTTCGCTCTCCCATCCGACCTCTCCCCTCTAGCGAAGCTTGCTTCGCGCGGGGGGAGAGGTGAAGGAGAGCACGGCGGCCTGGATCAGGCCGCGGTCTTGTCCGCTTCCTCGTCCTTGTAGAGCTCTTCGCGGCTGACCTTCTTCTCGGTCACGTTGGCGAGCTCAAGGATGTAATCGACCACCTTGTCCTCGTAGATCGGTGCACGAAGCTGGGCCAAGGCATTGGCATTGTTGCGGTAATAGTCCCAGACTTCCTTCTCGCGACCGGGCATCGAACGCGCCCGCTCGATCACGGCGCGGGACACTTCGTCGTCGGTCACAGTGATCTTGTTCTTCTCGCCGATCTCCGACAGCACAAGGCCGAGGCGAACGCGGCGGTCGGCGATCTTGCGGTATTCTTCCATCGCGGCTTCTTCGGTGGTGTTCTCGTCCGCGAAGCTCTTGCCGGTCGATTCCATCTCCGACTTGATGGAATTCCACATCAGCTTGAACTCTTCCTCGACCAGCGACGGCGGCGCGCCGAACTGGTGGGTTTCGTCGAGACGATCCAGCAGCACGCGCTTGACGCGCTGGCGGGTCGCGCCGGCGTATTCCTGGGTCAGGCGCTCCTTGGCGGCTTCCTTGAGCTTGTCGAGCGATTCCAGGCCGAGCGTCTTGGCGAACTCGTCATCGATCACGGTATCGACCGGCGACTCGATCTTGGTCGCGGTGGTCTCGAACTCGGCCGGCTTGCCGGCCAGCGTGTCGCTGGCATAGTTCTTCGGGAATTCGACCTTCAGGGTGCGGGTTTCTCCGGCGCCGATGCCGATCAACTGTTCCTCGAAGCCCGGGATGAAGGTGTTGGAACCGATAAGGACCTGGATGTCCTCGCCGGTGCCGCCGTCGAACGGGGTGCCGTCGATGGTGCCCTTGAAGCTGACGGTGACACGGTCGCCGGAGGCGGCCTTCTCGCCCTCGGCCTTGGCGTTGAACGCGCGGTTCTGGTCGGCGACGCGCTTGATGGCCTCATCGACGTCCGACTCGGCGACCTCGGCGACCGGCTTCTCGACCGAGAAGCTCTTGAAGTCGGCCAGTTCGATGGCGGGGACGACTTCGATCGCCACGGTGTAATTGAGGTCCGACTTGCCGCTCAGGATGTCTTCGACTTCCTTCTGCTCGGTCGGCATCGTCACCTTGGGCTCCGTGGCCAGGCGGAAGCCACGCTCGGTGAAGATCTGCGAATTGGTGTCGCGGATCAGCTCCTCGACGGTCTCGGCGGCGACCGAGCGGCCGTACAGGCGCTTCAGGTGGCCCATCGGGACCTTGCCGGGGCGGAAGCCGTTGAGCTTGACCTTGCCCTTCATGTCGTCGAGGCGCGCATCGACCTTGGCTTCGATGTCGGCGGCCGGAACGTTGACCTGGAATTCGCGCTTCAGCCCGTCGGAAACGGTTTCATTCACCTGCATGGCGTCAATCTTCTTCTCGCTGGTCCGGCGCGCAGGCCGGACGTTGTAAAATGGTGCAATGGCAGGCCGAAACCTTCCACCGTTCGTGTCGAGCCCATTCCATCAAGGATCTCCTTGTCGAAACGTGCCCGGAAAACTCAATGTCAAACGCTGTGAACGTTTGGTGCGGGCGGAGGGACTCGAACCCCCACAACTTGCGTCGGCGGCACCTAAAGCCGCTGCGTCTACCAATTCCGCCACGCCCGCGTAAAACATGCTGTTCGGCCGCGATGCCGCGAGCGGCGGGCTTATAACATGGGGATGATGGTTCGCATCAAAAAAAATGGGTTTGGCAAGCCCTGCGACACAATCACCGCCGTACTGGACACCGGCCGGCGAAAATGGTCGGGATTCCGACATGACACACGCGCCACCTGCCCTCAGCCGCCGCACCCTGCTCGCCGGATTGGGCGGGACGATTCTGGTGCCTTCGCTGGCCTCGTGGACGCCATCACCGGCCGCTGCCCAGGGGCGGCCTTCCCTCGCTTTGCGCGCCGGGGCTGGAACGCTGGCGCTGGCCCCCGGCACGCCGACGCCGGCCTGGCTGCTCTCGGGGGCCGACGAAATTCTCCGGTTCAAGCAAGGCGATGAGATCGACATCAGCCTCCAGAACGACCTGCCGGTGCCCATTGCGCTGATGTGGCGTGGCCTTGGTGGCATCGCGCGCGCCGAGCCGCTGCTCGGCCGACCGCCCATGGCCGCCGGCGGCAAGGACGCCTTCCGGCTGCCGCTGCGTCATGCCGGCACCGGGCTGCTCGACGCCCGGTTGCTCGGCGACGGCCAGGCGCTGCCGTCACCGGCGCGGGCCTGTGTCGTGCAGGAGGCCGCGCCACCGGAGGTGGACCGCGACGAGGTCTGGCTGATCGAGGATTTCCGGCTGCGCGCGGATGGCACCGCGATCGCCCCCGGCAGCGACCCGAAAGACGCCGCAACGCTGTTCACGATCAACGGCAAGCCGACCCTCGACCTCGCAGCCAGAATCAACGAGCGGCTCAGAATTCGGATTATCAATGGCTGCCAACGATCTGTCATTGCTTTACGAATTGAGGATCAAGAGATCCGCGTGATGGCCATTGACGGGCAGCCCGCCGAGCCCTTCCTCGCCCGCAACAGCCAGCTGGTGCTGGCGCCGGGCACGCGGATCGACGCCTTCATCGATATCACCAAACCCGCCGGAACGACTTCCGGCCTGATGCTCCATGACGGCAAGCAAGCCCGCACGATCGGCAAGCTCGTCGTCTCCGGCGAGGCCCCGGCCCGCGACCGCGCCCTGCCGCCACCCGCGCCGCTGCCGTCCAACGGGCTGCCGGCGCGGCTGGATCTCAAATCGGCCCAGCGCATCGATCTGACGATCGGGGGCGCCGCCGCGGCCAAACCGGAATGGGTGAAGCCTGCCGGCATCACCGCGTCGGCGCCGGCCTTTCGCGTCAAGCCCGGCCGCGTCGTCGTGCTCGCCCTCACCAACCGGGACAACACCGCGGCGGTGTTTCATCTGCACGGCCACCCCTTCCGCCTGCTCGACCGGCTCGACGATGGCTGGAAGCCGTACTGGCTGGACACGCTGGCCATGCAACCCAACCAGACCCACCGCATCGCCTTCGCCGCCGAGTATCCCGGCCGCTGGGGCATGGAAGCCTTTGCCACCGACTGGGCCGCGCCCAGGCTGATGCGCTCGTTCGAGGTCGCCTAGCTCAATACTGGAACTCGAACCGGTCATAGAGCCGTCGGAACACTGCGGGGAGCGTCTCCGGCAGGTCCTCTGCGATCAGACCCGGCCCGGCCTCTGAGCCGGCCTCGCCGTGCATCCAGACGCCGATGCAGGCAGCTTCGAAGGCGGCAACGCCCTGCGCCAGGAAGCCGGCAATGATCCCCGCCAGCACGTCGCCGGAGCCCGCGGTCCCCAGCCAGGGCGGCGCGTTGGCTGAAATCACCGCGCGGCCGTCCGGCGATGCGATTACGGTGTCCGGCCCCTTCAGCAGCACGACGGCGCCGGCGCGCTCGGCTGCCGCACGCACCCGCTCGAGCTTCGAGCGCAGTGGATGTTTGTTGCTCATGTCACTGAACAACCTGGGGAATTCGCCTTCATGCGGGGTCAGAACAATATGCACTTCCGGCGACGCCTTGATCGCCGCGAACAGTTTTTCCGGCGCGTCGGCAAAGCTGGTCAGGGCGTCGGCATCGAGCACGGCGTGACGTTTCGCCGACAGCAACGCCAGCACGAAGTCGCGGGTGCGGTCGCCGACGCCGGCGCCCGGCCCGATCACGCAGGCATTGACCTTGCGGCCGATCAGCTCAGCAAACTCCTCGGCCGTGTCGACCGGCCGCACCATAATTGCCGTCAGCGCGCCGGCATTGACCGCCAGCGCCTCGCGCGGCGAGGCCACCGTCACCAGCCCGGCCCCGGCGCGCAGCGCGCCGCGGGCCGACAGCCGTGCCGCGCCGGTCGAGGCAATCCCGCCCGAGAGGATCACGGCATGGCCGTGGGAGAATTTGTGACTGTCGATCCGCGGCGCCGGAAATGCGGTGGCCCAGGCGTCCGGCGTATTGTCGGAAGTCAGCGGCCGGATCGTCTCCAGCACATCGGCATCGATGCCGATATCGACCACCCGCAACTGCCCGGCATGGACCCGTCCCGGCAGCAGCATGTGGCCGGGCTTCGGGCGAAAGAACGTCACCGTCTCCAACGCGCGGACCGCGGCGCCCACCACGGCGCCGGTGGTGCCGTTGATTCCGCTCGGCAGGTCCACCGCCAACACCGGCACGCCTGCGGTATTGATCGCCTCGATCATCGCCAGCGGTTCGCCCTTGACGGGCCGATCCAGCCCGGCGCCGAACAGCGCGTCGATGATCAAGGCCGGCGATCCGATCGCAGCGGGATCCCAGGACAGGATCTGCCCCTTCCACGCGGCTGCCGCCAATGCGGCGTCTCCCTTGAGCGTGGCGGGGTCGCAGAGCAGCATGACTTCGACCTCGCGCCCGCGCGCGGCCAGTTCAGTCGCCGCGACAAAGCCGTCGCCGCCATTGTTGCCGCGCCCGGCGATCACCAGGATCGATCCCTCGTCTGCCAGATCCATCGCCGCATCGGCCACAGCCTGGCCGGCACGGCGCATCAGTTCGAAGCCGGCGATGCCGGCTGCGATCGTCAGCCGGTCCGCCTCGCTCATTTCGGCCGTCGTAAGAACTTCCATGTCGTTTCCTCTACGCCTCATCGGGAGGCAATGGCCGGGTCGCTCTGGCGATCCAGCTAACGTATATTTGCACTCTGATTGTGCAGTCTGCACAAATAGCATGCTAAAAAACCGCCGCGCCGACTGGTCGGTCACGGGGGTAGCCTTGTAATGACCTGATAATGCTCGAAAGTTAGACTGCCTCGTCAGTTGGCATGGACCCTGCTTTTACGAGCCTGCTTCTGACCGTCACCTGTAGGCGATGGAGGGGTGGCTGACCGCCTGTGATTCCCCGCTTCGATGGGAGCGACATGGGGACAGCCTAATAATGCCCACAACAGGGTATCGATCAGTCTGCGCGATAGGCGCAATGTAACGCAACGTGCGGCCTGACTTAGTGGAAGTGCCGGGGAGACGCTCAGTGAAGAAAATCGAAGCCATCATCAAGCCATTCAAGCTCGACGAGGTAAAGGAAGCACTTCAGGAAGTCGGATTGCAGGGAATCACGGTTACCGAAGCCAAGGGATTCGGCCGCCAGAAGGGCCATGCCGAGCTCTACCGCGGCGCCGAATACATCGTCGACTTCCTGCCCAAGGTGAAGATCGAGATCGTGATCTCCGACGATCTGGTCGAGAAGGCCATCGATGCCATCCGCCGCGCGGCCCAGACCGGACGCATCGGCGACGGCAAGATCTTCGTGTCCAACATCGAGGAAGCCGTCCGGATCAGAACCGGCGAATCCGGCCTCGACGCCATCTGAGCCTGCGTTCGCAACTTCTGAGGCTATCGAAAGCACTCCGGAACGGCTAGAGATAGCCGGCCGCCGCCGCGCGGCCGCGTTCCGACGACCAGCCAAAGAGGGTATTCATGACGACCGCCAAAGAAGTCCTGCAGTCCATCAAGGACAATGACGTCAAATACGTCGACCTGCGCTTCACCGACCCCCGCGGCAAGTGGCAGCACGTCACCTTCGACGTCTCGATGATCGACGAAGACATCTTCGCCGAAGGCACGATGTTCGACGGTTCCTCGATCGCCGGCTGGAAGGCGATCAATGAATCCGACATGATGCTGATGCTCGACCCGGCGACCGCCGTGATCGATCCGTTCTTCGCAGAGACCACGATGGTCATCACCTGCGACATTCTCGAGCCCTCCACCGGCGAACCCTACAACCGCGATCCGCGCGGCATCGCCCGCAAGGCCGAAGCGATGGTCCAGTCGATGGGCATCGGCGACACCGTGATGGTCGGCCCGGAAGCCGAATTCTTCGTGTTCGACGACGTCCGCTTCTCGTCCAGCCCCTACAACACCGGCTTCAAGCTGGATTCGTCGGAGCTGCCGACCAACTCCGACACCGAATATGACGGCGGCAACCTCGGCCACCGCATCCGCACCAAGGGCGGCTACTTCCCGGTTCCGCCGCAGGATTCGGTGCAGGACATGCGCTCGGAAATGCTCGGCGCGATGGCCCGCATGGGCGTCAAGGTCGAGAAGCACCACCACGAGGTTGCTTCCGCCCAGCACGAACTCGGCATGAAGTTCGACACGCTGACCCACATGGCCGACCAGATGCAGATCTATAAGTATTGCATCCACCAGGTCGCGCACATCTACGGCAAGACGGCCACCTTCATGCCGAAGCCGGTCTATGGCGACAACGGCTCGGGCATGCATGTGCACCAGTCGATCTGGAAGGACGGCAAGCCGGTATTCGCCGGCAACAAGTATGCCGACCTGTCGGAGACCTGCCTGTTCTACATCGGCGGCATCATCAAGCACGCCAAGGCGATCAACGCCTTCACCAACCCGTCGACCAACTCCTACAAGCGCCTGGTCCCCGGCTATGAAGCCCCCGTGCTGCTCGCCTATTCCGCGCGCAACCGTTCGGCCTCCTGCCGCATCCCCTACACCACGTCGCCGAAGGCCAAGCGCGTCGAGGTCCGCTTCCCCGACCCGATGGCCAATCCGTACCTCGCTTTCGCGGCGATGCTGATGGCCGGCCTCGACGGCATCAAGAACAAGATCGATCCGGGTCCGGCGATGGACAAGGACCTCTACGACCTGCCGAAGGAAGAGCTGAAGTCGATCCCGACCGTCTGCGGCTCGCTCCGCGAGGCGCTGGAAAACCTCGACAAGGACCGCGGCTTCCTGAAGAACGGCGGCGTGTTCGACGACGACTTCATCGACAGCTACATCGAGCTGAAGATGACCGAAGTGATGCGCTACGAAATGACCCCGCATCCGGTCGAATTCGACATGTACTACTCGCTGTAACATTGCGCGGATCTCTTCCGCACATTATCGCATGAAGCAAAGGGCGCCCCGGCAACGGGGCGCCCTTTCGTTTTGGAAATTGGTTCGGGCGACGCGCGATCTTCGCTTGATCCGGCCGGTATTTGCCGAAAGAGTGCGGTGAATTCGCAGCGAGGATCGAACGTGCCCCCTGAAGACGCCATCACTAAACGCAGCGACCTCGCCTGGGCCATCGCCGTCGGCGGCATCAGCACCGTCGCCTTTGCGATCTTCGTGGTGTTCGCCTGGTATTTCTCCGCCACGTTGTTTCTGATCTTCGCGGGCATTCTGCTCGGTGTTGCGCTGAATGCGTTGACCGAACTGTTCGGCAGGGTGATGGGCGGCCCGCACGCCTTGCGCCTGACCATCGTCTGCCTGCTGCTCACCGCGCTTCTGGCCGGCGTGGTGTTCCTCGGCGGCTCCACGATCGCCGACCAGGCGAAGGTGCTGAGCACGACGCTGAAATCGCAGATCGTCAACGTCAAGACCTTCCTCGAGCAGCACGGAGTCGACACCAGCTATCTCGACTTCGGCGGCCTCGCCAGCGAGGCCGACGGGTCTGTGAAGCCGGAGACACCCGTGAAACCCGCGCCGGCTTTCCCGGGGGAAGCCAAGACTAACAACCTTCCCAGTGCCAGCGCCTTTGCCTCCAGCGGCGGCGCCATCGTCAGCCAGACGCTTAAGATCATTCTCGGCGCGGTCGGCGCGCTCGGAAATTTCTTCATCGTGCTGTTTCTCGGACTCGCCTTCGCCGCCCAGCCGAGCACCTATCGCAGGGGCCTGCTGTCGCTCACGCCGAAGAAGTATCGCGCGCCGATGACCGTCATTGTGGATAATATCAGCGGCACGCTGGAGCGCTGGCTGATTGCCCAGATGATCACCATGCTGGCCGTCGGCAGCGTCACCTGGATCGGCCTGATGCTGATCGGCGTGCCCAGCGCCTTCATCCTCGGGGTTCAGGCCGGGCTGCTCGCCTTCATTCCCACCGTCGGCGCCCTGCTCGCGGGCCTGATCGTCGTGCTTGCCAGCCTGGCCTCTGGCTGGTTCGCCGCGGCCAGCGCCTTCGTGCTGTTCCTCGGCGTCCATGCCATGGAGAGCTATGTGCTGACGCCGATCCTGCAGCGCCAGGCGCTCGACATTCCGCCGGCCACCCTGTTCGCGTTCCAGATCATGCTCGGCATCGTCTTCGGCGTCTGGGGACTGGCACTGGCGCTGCCGGTGCTGGCGATCATGAAGGTGGTGATCGACTTCCTGCGCGAGGCGGACGAAGACGATAGCGGGGCCGAGCCGGTTGCCAAGGCTGCCTGATCACGACGCCCCTTCAGCATCACGCACTTTGTAAATCGGCATAGAACCGCCGCCACAACCACCTGCTGTCGGCGTCGCTTTGCAAAAGTACCGATTGCGCGCCGCCGTCATGCAAAGCGCGATCCGGTTTTCAGTCATCAGTTGTTCAGGCTGTCAAAAAATTCAACGTCAACGCCGCGCAGGTTCAGCGTCGATACACGCTGAATTAATCCGACGAGGCTTGTATGGACACGCTGCCGTCGACCTCCGAAGCTCGTTAGTAATTTAGTCATCTAAATTCTATCAGTGCCAACCCGGTTGCCGCTTCAGATCGTAGCTCGCTGAAAGGAAACCGGACCCATGCTCTACGCCCTGTCATGCCTGCCCGCCCAGCACGATCCGCGTTACATGATCGCCGCGCTGCTGGTGTGCATGTTTGGCTCGCTGCTGTCGATGCGGCTGCTGGCGCGCGTCAGGCGAAATAGCGGTGCCCGGCGCCTCAATCTGCTGTTCCTCTCCGGGCTTGTCGCGGGCGGCACGGTCTGGACCACGCACTTCACGGCGATCCTCGGATACGGGTCGCCGCTCGAGCGGGCATTCGAGCCGACGCTCACGTTCTTTTCGCTGGCGATCGTGGTGGCTTTCTCCTGGCTTGGTTTCTTCATCACCACCCGCACCCGGCTGGGGCCCGCCATCGAAGGCGGCGGCGCCATTTTCGGAGCTGGAATTGCCATCATGCACTATACCGGCATGATGGCCTTCGAGGTGCCGGGCATCCTGATGTGGAACCCGGGCCTAGTGACCGTTTCGGTTCTGTGCGCGATGGCCTTCGGCGCTGTTGCCACCAACCGCATCAGCCGGCCGGTGACCCGCTTCTGCAAGTATGGCGGCACGCTTTCCATGATCCTGGCGATCGTCACGCTGCATTTCATCGGCATGGCGGCTGTCACGGTGGTGCCGATGGCGGGTTCGGAAATCCCCGCGCAGGCTTTGTCGGACACCTTCCTTCTTGGCAGCGTCATCGCCGCCATCACGCTGATCATGGCCATGGCGACGTCCGCCTATGCGATCGATCTGCACGCGGCGCAAGAAGCCACCGCGAGCTACCGCCATCTTGCGCTGCACGATCCGCTCACGGGACTTCCGAACCGCAACGGCATTGCACAGCGCCTGGCTGCCCTGCTCACCGGAAGCAGCGACGATACCGCGCGCGTCGTTGTCCTTGCCATCGATCTCGACCGCTTCAAGGATGTCAACGATGCGCATGGCCACGCGGCCGGCGATGCCCTTCTGACCGGCGTCGCCCGGAGGCTAGGCGCCGCGTTGCAGAATGGAGAATACCTCGCCCGCATCGGCGGCGACGAGTTCGTGGCGATCAAGACCGATGTGTTCGCCCGTGCCGAAGCCGTCAAATTTGCCGACCGGCTGCGCGATCTCGTCCTCGCGCCCATTCCATGGGAACACCGCAACCTGTCGGTCAGTTGCAGCATCGGCATCGCGCTGTTTCCCGAACACGGCACGTCAGGCGAGGTCCTGTGCGCGAGGGCCGATCTGGCGATGTACCGCGCCAAGAGCATGGGCCAGGGCAAGATCTGCAGCTACGAAGCGTCGATGGACGAAGTGAGCCGCACCCGCGCGGAGCTTGCGATCGACCTGAAGCGGGCGCTGGCCGCCGACGAGTTCGAGCTTTACTATCAACCCCAGAACGACGTCATGACCGGCAACATCGTGGGCTTCGAGGCGCTGTTACGCTGGAACCATCCCAAAAAGGGTCGGGTTCCGCCCGACCAGTTCATACCGATTGCGGAAGAAACCGGCCTGATCGTCGATATCGGCGACTGGGTTCTGCGAACCGCATGCGCCACGGCGACGAGTTGGAGCCGGCCGTTCCGCGTGGCGGTCAACGTCGCGCCCGCGCAGCTCAATCACGATCTGGCCAAGCATGTCGCCGCAACGCTGCGCGAAACAGGGCTCGCACCCGACCGTCTGGAAATTGAACTGACCGAGACCGGCATTATCGCGGACCGCCAGCATGCGCTGCAGGTCGTGCTGGCGCTGAAGGAGCTCGGCGTCACCGTCGCCATGGACGATTTCGGCACGGGCTATTCTTCCCTGTCGACACTGCAGGCCTTTCCGTTCGACAAGATCAAGATCGACAAGAGCTTCATCCAGTCGGTCGAGACCAGCGTGCATGCCGCCGCGATCATCAAGGCGACGATGCTGCTCGGCCGCAGCCTCGATATCCCCGTGCTGGCGGAGGGCGTCGAGACCACGCGTCAGCTGGAATTCTTGCGCGGCGAGAATTGCGACAGCGTGCAAGGCTTCCTGTTCGGCAGACCGATGCCGCGCGACGTCATCAACCAGATGATCCTCGACGCCGCTAAGACCGGGCGCGCGCCGCCCGAGTCCAAGGGATCGGCATCGGCCGCCGCGGCCTGAGCGGCCAGCCACATGGTGAACGATGCGTTATTCCGACCGTCGGAATCGCGCGGTAGCCGTTGAAGTTTGCTTATCGCAGGCGCCTAGGGTGACGGCCAGGTCATCGCTCCCACGGATTTCCATGAGCAGCATTTCGACCATCGCCCTGTCCGGCATGACCGCGGCGACACGCCGTTTAGCCGTGTCCGCCTCGAACGTCGCCAATATCGCGAGCACCGGCACCCTGCCCGATGCCAGCGGCGCGGTAGCGGCCGGCGCGCCGCGGGCCTATGCACCGCTGGTCGTGGTCGAGACCGCCAGCGCCGGCGGCGGCACCGCGACGTCGGTTGCGACGGCGACACCCTCTACCACCGCGGTCTCCGATCCGCAGGCCCCCTTCGCCAACGCAAGCGGTCTGGTTGCCGCACCCAATGTCGACCTGTCGCAGGAGATGATCAGCCAGCTGATCGCCAGCTACAGTTTTGCGGCCGGCGCGGCGACAATGAAGGCGGACGACCGCATGGCCAAGGCGCTGATCGACATCAAGGCGTAAGGCCAGGCAGGTCGAACGATCAAGCAGGTATGCCGAGCCGGTCTGCAGCGCCTCAGGCCTCAGGTCGTCAGCACGGTCTCGGTGTGCTCCACTTCCGGCGGCGACGCGAAGAATTCGCCGACCAGAGCGCGCCATTCGGCGAAGTCCGGCGATCCCCGGAAATCGACCGTGTGGTCCTCCAGCGTCGCCCACTGCACCATCAGGCGGTAGCGCTGCGGCTTTTCGATCGATTTATGCAGCTCAAAACCCTGGCCGCCCTTGGCGCGCAGGAACAGCGGACGCGCCTTGGCCACCGCGGCCTCGAAAGCCGATTCGGTGCCCGGCTTGACGTCGATCTGTGCGATTTCAGTGATCATGTTCACGGCCTTTGTTGAGGTCGCCATATGTAGCGCAAAGCGCCATCGCGGTGAAGCCCGCGATCAGGCTACCAGCAGCACGGTAGCTAGTACCGCGACACAGCCGCCGAGAAAGGCAACGGTCGGCCAGCGCCGCGCGGCATCGTTGTAGTGCCCCCGGGCCCGACGCTCGCGGATCAGCGCGCTCTCATATTCGTCCGAGGTCGAGAACATGCAGGCAAAGCTGGACCGTGCTGCCACCGCCGCCGCCTCGAGAGAGAGCAGCGCCAGTTCGGAACGGGTTGGACGTGATGCGATCATGCATCAATATAGGGAGCAATCCGTAAACGGAGACTTAGCGCGCCGCCGTGGTGCCGATAGTGAGACCGCCGCGCACCACGCTGGCTTTCGGCGCCGTCTGGCCGTCGATGGCGCGGCGGCCCTGCTCCAGCGATACCGGCTGCTGCTCTTCCGCCGCCTGCACGCGGTTGCGGCCGCCGCGCTTGGCGTCGTACAGCGCGGTATCCGCCGCCGCCAGCAGCACGTCGAGTTCGGTATGGGCCGGCCCGCCGGCGACACCGATGCTGACGGTGGTTACCACCGGCGCGTCGTCGATCTCGATACCGCAGGTCGCAAAGGCTTCGCGAACACGTTCGGCCGCGTTCATCGCCTCTTCCAGATTGCACGGCAGCATCGCTGCGAACTCCTCACCGCCAATCCGCCCGCTCAGGTCGGTGAGGCGCAGCGTCTGCGTGATGATATTGGCGAACAGTTTGAGCACCTCGTCGCCGGCCGGATGGCCGAAGCGGTCGTTGATCGACTTGAAGTGGTCGATGTCGAAGATCATCACGGTGATCGGACGGCCCGCCTTGGCCTCACGCTCGATCATCCGCGCGGTGGCCTCCGAGAAGCCGCGGCGGTTGAACATGCCGGTCAGCGGATCGCAAGAGGCCGCGACCTTGTGCACCGTGACGGCGCGCTCCGACACCAGCATGAAGATCACGAACACGGTACCGACGGCGTAGAGCACCAGTTCGATCGCAAAGATCATCGCCCAGACGCTGGCGCCGGAATGGCCGGTGCCGGAATCCACGACGTCGCCGATCAGGATCGGCAGCATCAGGACGAAACCGTGCAGGAACGGCACGATCACCGTCGGCCAGCGCCGCTGCACCGACTTGCGGCGCTCGGCCCACAATTCGCTGGCGGTCAGCGTGGCGTACAGCGCGACAATGCCGGCGCCGATCGTCATCCGCAGCGCGGAGGCCTCAGGCGGCAAAGTGAGGATGGCGGCGACCCAGGCCGCGGCGCCGAAGCCGAGACCGAGCCAGCTCGGCTTGCGACCGTGGAAAACCCGCGCCGCGTTCCACACCATGGCGCAAGCGACAAAGCCGATGGCGTTGAGCGCCAGCGACAGCACGTCGCCCAGCATCGCGCCGGCCAGGGTCCACAGTCCGACCGAGGCCGCGCCAAGCAGATAGGCCGCGCCCCACCAGTTCAGCGCCGCAATTTTCTCCTGCCGCCCGAAGAACAGCAGCATGGCGCCCAGCATGGCGGCGACCAAGGTCGCGACGAGATAGAGCGTGGAAGTGTCGAGCGACATCGTATGGCCACCGGCAGAAGTTGCAGGATGTCCGCCCAGACGGGCGGAATGGCATTTTACGCCATGGTCAACGATAGGCCGGGCGGATTGGAAAACCGTTTGCACGGAAGCAAAGATTTTCGCGAAAAATCGCGTCAATTACCGTTCATTTGAAACGAAAAGAGCGCCCGAAGGCGCCCTTTGTTGGCTCTGCTGCGTTCGCAGCAAATGCGACGAAGCGATTAACGCTTCGAGAACTGGAAGGACTTGCGGGCCTTCGCCTTGCCGTACTTCTTACGCTCGACGACACGCGAGTCGCGCGTCAGGAAGCCGCCCTTCTTGAGCACGCCGCGCAGGTCGGGCTCGAAGCAGGTCAGCGCCTTGGAGATGCCGTGACGCACAGCACCGGCCTGGCCCGACAGACCGCCACCGGCGACGGTGCAGATCACGTCATACTGGCCGGCACGGGCTGCGGCGACCAGCGGCTGCTGGATCAACATGCGCAGAACGGGGCGTGCGAAGTAGACTTCGACTTCGCGGGTGTTAACGATGATCTTGCCGGCGCCCGGCTTGATCCAGACGCGGGCGACCGCATCCTTGCGCTTGCCGGTCGAGTAGGCACGGCCCTGCTTGTCGATCTTCTTCACGTAGGTCGGGGCGTCCGGTGCCTGCACCTTCAGCGACGACAGCTGGTCGAGGGACTGCATGGTATCCGACATTATGCGGCCCTCATGTTCTTGCGGTTCAGCTCGCCGACGTTGAACGGCTCGGGCTGCTGGGCTTCATGCGGATGCTCGGCACCCGGATAGACGCGGAGATTGCTCATCTGCAGGCGACCGAGCGGGCCGCGCGGGATCATGCGCTCAATGGCCTTTTCCATAATGCGCTCAGGGAAGCGACCCTCGAGGATCGACTTGGCGCTGCGTTCCTTGATGCCACCGATGAAACCGGTGTGGTGGTAATAGATCTTCTGGTCGCGCTTGCGGCCGGTGAAGACCACCTTCGCGGCGTTGATGATGATGACATGGTCACCGCAATCAACGTGGGGCGTGTAGATCGGGAGATGCTTGCCGCGCAGGCGCATCGCGACCAGCGTGGCGAGCCGGCCGACCACGAGACCCGTGGCGTCGATGACGATCCACTTCTTCGTGATCTCGGCTGGCTTGGCCGAAAACGTTTTCATGTGAAAATTCCGTGAAAAGGAGACATCGGCGCGAAAGCACCGAACTAGGCGCGTTTCTAGTGAGGGCTACGGATTCCGTCAATGCCCAATTGCGTCGGGCGACGCAAAATTTATCAGCAAAATCATAATCTTATAAATAAGGTGCAATTTTACCTTCTAATTCAGCCAGCATTTGGAATGGAATAGGTCGAGGTGACGTGGGCGATCGGATCGGCCGAAGTGCCTGATAACAGGGTGACTTCGCCCACCGCGAGGCGTTTTCCGATCTTCAGCAGGCGCGCGGCCGCCAGCACGTCCTGGCCGGGCTGGCCCTTGCGCAGGAAATTGATGTTGAGATTGGTGGTGACGGCGAGGCCCACCGGCCCGATCGCGGACAGCAACACGACGTACATCGCGAAATCGGCCAGCGCCATCAGCGTCGGGCCGGAGACGGTGCCGCCCGGCCGCAGCATGCGCTCATTATAGGTCTGGCGCAGTAGGGACGATGAGCCGTCGGCGCTTTCGATGGCGATATCGCCGGTGCTGAAAGCTTGCGGAAATTCCCTGTGCAGGAATGTTTCGAGTTCGGCCACGCTCATTTTTGCAATCGTCATGTATCCTCACCTGCTCTCGCCTGTTGGCCTCTGTTACAATACGGTGACGGCCCTGCCCAGAGATGGATGTTCTTCATGGCCCTGTCCCAGCGCGCGTCCGACGCGCCCCCCCTCCTGCTTCGCGAAGCAATCGACGCCGTCGCGGTGCTCACGCTGAATCGCCCGGCGGCGCGCAACAGCCTGTCCGAAGGCCTGATCGGCGACCTGCATTTGGCACTCGATGCCATCGCCGGTGACCGTACCGTGCGCGCCGTGGTGATCGCCGCCAACGGCACGGTTTTCTCCGCCGGCCACGACCTCAAGGAGCTCACCGCGCGCCGCGTCGACGCCGATCGCGGGCGGGCCTATTTCGCGCATATGATGTCGATCTGCAGCGCGATGATGCAGGCCGTGGTGGCGCTGCCGAAGCCGGTGATCGCCTGCGTGCAGGGCGTGGCGACCGCGGCGGGCTGCCAATTGGTGGCGAGCTGCGATCTGGCGGTGGCTTCCGAGGCCGCGACGTTCGCCACGCCCGGCGTCGATATCGGGCTGTTCTGCTCGACACCGATGGTGGCTCTGACGCGAAATGTCCCGCGCAAGCAGGCGATGGAGATGCTGCTCACCGGCGAACCGATCACGGCGGCGCGCGCCCGCGAAATCGGCCTTGTGAACCGCGTCGTGGCCGCAGGCCTTGAGCGTGACGCCGCGATTGCGCTGGCCGAACAGGTGGCGCGCAAATCTGCGCATACGGTGAAGCTCGGCAAGGAGGCGTTTTATCGACAGGCCGAGATGAATCTCGCCGACGCCTACAGCTTTGCCGCCGGAGTGATGACCGAGAACATGATGGCCCGTGACGCCGAAGAAGGCATCGGCGCCTTCATCGAAAAGCGTCAGCCCAAGTGGGAAGACCGATAACCCGGCACTTATCCGTAGCCCGGATGGAGCGCAGCGAAATCCGGGAATGCCGAGCAAGTTGAACCGCTGCCCCCGGATTGCGCTGCGCTCCATCCGGGCTACCGACTTCGTTGCAACGGCTCCTCGCAATGACGGGCCGTTAGCGTTGGAAATGAACATGAACCACGACAGCTACAGCGACGATCATATCCGCGAGATCCTCAACAGCGTGAAGACCATCGCGATGGTCGGCGCCTCGCCGCAGAATGTGCGGCCGAGCTATTTCGTGTTCAAATATCTCGCCGAGCGCGGCTACGACATGATCCCGGTCAATCCCGGACAGGTCGGCAAGAGCCTGATCGGCAAACCGTTCGTCGGATCATTGCGCGAGATTGGCCGACCCATCGACATGGTCGATATCTTCCGCAGCGCCGAGCACATCATGCCGGTGCTCGACGAGATTCTCGCTTTGCCCACGCTGCCGAAGGTGATCTGGCTGCAGCTCGGCGTCCGCCATGACGAGGCCGCGGCGAAGGCCGAGGCCGCAGGCATCACGGTCATCATGAACCGCTGCCCGAAGATCGAATATGGCCGGCTGTCGTCGGAGATCGGCTGGATGGGCGTCAACTCGCGCACCCTGAGCTCTAAACGCGGTCCGGTGCCGACGATGGGGATGCGGCTGTCGCTGAATCGCGGCAGCATCGGCGGCGCCGGCACCGCAGCCGCCGACCGTGCGGCAAAAAGCAGGAACGACGACGCCTGAGCGCGCGATCCGACCGTTTCGTTTCACGGCCATAGCGCAACGCAGCACAGAAATTGCGAACTAGCGGCTTGTTGATGCATCGCCTTGACGGCGGCGGCGCGCACCATCAGCATGCCGCCAACTTGTCGAAACGATTTCAGGGAGAGACCATGACCGACCGCCTTCCCGGCTTTGCCACGCTGGCCGTCCACGCAGGCGCGCAGCCCGATCCAACCACCGGCGCGCGCGCGACGCCGATCTACCAGACCACATCCTTCGTGTTCAACGATTCCGACCACGCGGCATCGCTGTTCGGACTGCAGTCGTTCGGCAATATCTATACGCGCATTACCAATCCGACGACCGCAGTGCTGGAAGAGCGCGTCGCAGCACTTGAAGGCGGCACCGCGGCGCTGGCGACGGCCTCGGGCCACGCCGCGCAACTGGTCGTATTCCAGCAATTGCTGCGTCCGGGCGATGAATTCATCGCGTCGCGAAAACTCTATGGCGGCTCGATCAACCAGTTCACCCACGCCTTCCAGAGTTTCGGCTGGAATGTGGTGTGGGCCGATTCCGACGATATTGCCTCGTTCGAGCGCGCGGTGACCGACAAGACCAAGGCGATCTTCATCGAATCGATCGCCAATCCCGCCGGCTCCATCACCGATATCGAGGCGATTTCCGCCGTGGCGCGCAAGGCCGGCGTGCCCTTGATCGTCGACAACACGCTGGCGACGCCGTATCTGATCCGGCCGATCGACCACGGCGCCGACATCGTGGTGCATTCGCTGACCAAATTTCTCGGCGGCCACGGCAATTCGCTGGGCGGCATCATCGTCGATGCCGGCACCTTCGACTGGTCGAAGGACGGCAAATATCCGATGCTCAGCGAGCCGCGCCCGGAATATCACGGCATCAAGATCCAGGAGACCTTTGGCAACTTCGCCTTCGCGATCGCCTGCCGCGTGCTGGGGCTGCGCGACCTCGGCCCGGCGCTGTCGCCGTTCAACGCCTTCATGATCCTGACCGGCATCGAGACGCTGCCGCTGCGCATGGAGCGCCATTGCGAAAACGCCCGGGCGGTCGCCGAATTCCTGTCGGCGCATCCCGCGGTGGCCGCGGTGAATTACGCCGGCCTGGCTGGCAATCGCTACCACGCGCTGGCCCGCAAATATGCGCCGAAAGGCGCCGGCGCGGTGTTCACCTTCAGCCTGAAGGGCGGCTACGAGGCCGGCGTCAGCCTGGTCTCGAAGCTGAAACTGTTCTCGCATCTGGCCAATGTCGGCGACACCCGCTCGCTGGTGATCCACCCGGCCTCCACCACCCACAGCCAGCTCGACGACGACGCCAAGACGCGCTCGGGCGCGGCGCCGGACGTGGTGCGATTGTCGGTGGGCATCGAGGACAAGGAAGATCTGATCGCGGATCTTGAGCAGGCGCTGGGGGCGTAGCCCTTAACTGTCATTCCGGGGCGCGAGCAGCTTGCTGCGAGCGAACCCGGAATCTCAGCGTGGGACGATGAACACATCTTGGTTCCGGGTTCGCGCTCGGCTCACGCCGCCCGCACCCCGGAAAGACAGTCTTGTTCAGGCGGCCTTGCTGGCCAACGCGAATTTTGCGGGAGCGGTTCGCTTCACCTTCATCCGCTCGACCTGCAGCACCGACAGCGTCAGCACCACGATCGCCATCGCCTGATGCGACAGCGCCAGATCGATCGGCACCTGATACAACAGCGTCAGGATGCCGAGCATCGCCTGCGCGGTAATCGCCGCGACCATCCACAGCGCGCCGTTGATCACCGCTTTGTCAGCCCGCGACCGCACCGCATCCACGGCGTGCCAGATCGCCAGCGCCAGCAGCGCATAGGCCGTCATGCGGTGCTCGAACTGCACGGTCAGCACATTGTCGAACAGGTTGCGCCACCACGGCTCCTCGAAGAACAGCCGTGCCGCGGAGGGGATCAGCGCGCCGTCGATCTCCGGCCAGGTGTTGAACACCCGACCTGCCCGCAGCCCAGCCACCAGCGCACCGAAATAGATCTGCAGGAAGGTCAGCCCGAGCAGCACCACGCTGGTGATGCGCAGCCGCCTATTCGCCGCCACCGGCGTGCGGTCGGTCAGTTGCCGCAGCGTCCAGACGATCGCGGCAAAGATCACCAGCGCCAGCACCAGATGGGTCGCCAGCCGATATTGCGACACCTCGACGCGCTTGGTGAGACCCGACGCCACCATCCACCAGCCCACGGCTCCCTGCAGGGCGCCAAGGCCGAAGATCACCCATAGCCGTTTCTTCAGGTCGGAACCCAGCACGCCTGACCAGAAGAACCAGAGGAAGGGCAGCAGATAGACCATGCCGATGACGCGGCCGAGCAGCCGATGGCTCCATTCCCACCAGAAGATGGTCTTGAATTCGTCGAGGCTCATGCCGGAATTGAGCTCGCGATATTGCGGGATCGCCTTGTAGGCCTCGAACGCCTCGTTCCAGTGCGCCTGGGTCAGGGGCGGCAGCGTGCCCGTGACCGGCTTCCACTCGACGATCGACAGGCCGGATTCCGTCAGCCGCGTCGCGCCGCCGACCAGCACCATCAGCGCGATCAGCGCGGCGACCGCGATCAGCCACGCCCGCACCGGGCGCAGCCTTGAGTCGTCGCGGAGGGAACCGGTGGTCATGGGCAGCCTCGAACGGTCTGGACGTCAACCGCTTGAACGGATTTCTGCGGCCCTTATAGTCCGGCCAACCGCGGCGTGCAAAGCCTGCACCTGCCCCACGCCCTCCTTCGGTCAGCACATTTCCGTCATGCGAATCCGCACCCGCAAATTCCTCGGCACCATCTTCCTGCTTGTGCTGGTCGTGATCTGGTCTCTGCTCGGCATGGCGGTGGCGCAGATGCCGTGGCTGGCCGCGTCCGGCTTTCGGCAGGCCATCTTCTATGTCGTTGCCGGGCTCGGCTGGGTGCTTCCGGCGATGCCGATCGTCAGTTGGATGTCGAAGCGGAATCCGGAACCCCTCACCTGATCCAGGCACCTCTTACGCTTTCTTGACGAATCTCTGCCAAGGTAAGCGACGAAACACCCGAGCAAATCCCGAGAAGGCTGAAATGCCCATGGCCGCTGTGATCGATGGTCCCGCGGCCGCCGCACCGGCAGCTTGTCGCATCGCGCGCGTCGAAATTTTCAGCGACATGCAGGCCGCCGAGCCGATCTGGCGATCGCTGGAAACCTCCGCGCATCTGTTCACGCCCTATCAGCGTTTCGATCTGCAGGCCGCCTGGCAGATACATATCGGCGCAAGCGAGGGTGTGCGGCCGCTGATCGTCGTCGCCTATGACGCGGCCAATGAGCCCTTGCTGCTGCTGCCGCTCGGCCTGCGGCAACAGCGCGGCATGGCGGTTGCCTGCTATCTCGGCGGCAAGCACATCACCTTCAACATGCCGCTGTGGCGGCGCGATTTCGCCGCGGGCGCCGGCAAGGCCGAGATGGACGCGCTGCTGCGCGGCATCCAGCGGCACGTCACCCGGGTCGATGTGCTGGCCCTCGCCCGCCAGCCGCAAAGCTGGCTCGGCATGGCCAATCCCCTCGCCTTGCTGCCGAGCCAGGCCGCGACCAACGGATGCCCGGTGCTGCGAATGACACCGGGCGCGGCACCCGGCGACCGCGTCAGCGCTTCGATGCGCAAGCGCCTGAAGACCAAGGAACGCAAATACGACAGCGTGACCGGCTATCGCTATCTGCAGGCCCGTTCCGAGGCCGACATCACGCGCATCCTCGATGCCTTTTTTGCCATCAAGCCGTTGCGCATGGCGGAGCAGAACCTGCCCAACGTGTTTGCCGAACCCGGCGTCGAGGCCTTCATCCGCGACACTTGTGCTGCGCCACGCGACGGTGGCCACGTCATCGATCTGCATGCGCTGGTCTGCGACGAGGAAGTGATCGCGATGTTTGCCGGCGTCGCCGACGCCGGACGCTTCTCGATGATGTTCAACACCTACACGATGTCGGAGAATGCGAAGTATAGCCCCGGCCTGATCCTGATGCGGACCATCATCGACACCTACGCCGAGCATGGCGTCACCTCGCTCGATCTCGGCATCGGGGGCGACGATTACAAGCGGATGTTCTGCAAGGACGACGAGCCGATCTTCGACAGCTTTTTGCCGCTCACCGGCCGCGGCCGGCTGGGCGCGCTCGGGCTGTCATCGCTTGCGCATGCCAAGCGCATGGTCAAGCAATCGCCGGCCCTGACGCAAATGGCGCAAAAACTGCGCGGCGCGTTGCAGCGCTGATCCTCTCACCGATACAGACATTGGTTTCTCACCCTCCCCTGGAGGGGGAGGGTGAAGAGCGCCACCGCCTTAGCCTAGATTGCTGAGCTCGTATTTACGCCGCTGCGACCTGCGCGGGTGCATTCGCCGCGGCCGGATCGACGTCCGAATGCAGCATCGCCACCTCGGCGAAGCCGACGGCGCGGAGCTGCCCGGCCATCAGCGCGCGCGCTTCCGCGTCCATCGACGACTCCGGCATCACGACCGCGCGGGCCTGCGAGGTCAGCAGCCCGGCCGGCAGGTCCGCGGCCGTGCCGGCATCGAGCAGCACGTGGTCGTACACCCGCAGCAGCGCGTCGAGCGCCATGGTCAGCCGCGGCGACTGCAACAGCGCGCGGTCGGCGCCGGCGCGCCCCATGCTGACCATGTGAACGGCCGACATCCGGTCCTTGGTGATGACCTGACCGAACGAGGCCTCGCCCAGCATCAGTTCGGCCAGCCCGGGTGCCGCGGGATCATTGGACACTGCCCTCAATTCCGGCGACGCCGACGACAGGTCGACCAGCACCACCTTGGCACTGCGCGCCAACAGCCGCGCCAGGGTCAACGCCGTCAGCGAGATGTTGTCCTGCTGCCCGGTGCCGAGGATGGTGATCTTCCTTGCCGAGGCGCCCGCAGCCCGCAGTGACACTGCGAGCTTTTCGATCTCGCTGACCTTGGCGGCCAATTCGGGATGGGTTTCGCGCACGACCGGTTCAGGCGCCACGGCGACCGGCGCGGGCATCGGCGAGGGTGTCGAAATGAATGCGGGCGTCGGGGCAGGCTCGACGACCGGCGGGATCGGCGTTTGCGCCACGACGGGCGCAGACGCCACGACGACGGGCCTTTCGACAACAGGTGCCGCGGCGACCAGCGGCTCGACGAAGGCCGGCGCGGCACGCGCCACGGCCATCGCAGGACGCGGCGCGGTCATGCGCAGCAATTCGCCTGTGACGATACTGCCGGCGGACAGCATCAGGGTCGCCAGCGTCGCGATCAGCACGATCGGCAATTTCTTCGGATAGGCCGGCGTGTTCGACACGATGGCGCGCGATATGATGCGGCCATCGGTGGGTGCGGCCTCAATGTTCTCCCGCGTCGTCGCCTCGCGATATTTGGCGAGATAGGTTTCCAAGAGGTCGCGCTGCGCCTTCGCCTCGCGCTCCAGCGCGCGGGCCTGCACGTCCTGGCCGTTGGTCGAGGTCGCCTGCTTCTTGACCTGTTCGAGGCTGTTGGTCAGGCCATCGACGCGGCCGGCGGCGATACGAGCATCGTTTTCCAGCGAACGCGAAAGCTTGGCGGCCTCCTCGCGCAACTGGCGGTCGAGGTCGCCGAGCTGCGCCTTCAACTCCTTGATGCGCGGATGGCCGTCGAGCAGCGTCGAGGATTGTTCGGCGAGCTGCGCGCGCAGCGTGACGCGCTGCTCCGACAGCCGGCGCAGCAATTCCGAATTGAGAATTTCGGACGACTCGATCGGCCGCCCGCTCTGCAGCATGTCCTTGATCATCCGTGACTTGGATTCAGCATCGGACTTCAGGGCGCGGGCATTATTGAGCTGGGAGTTGATCTCACCGAGCTGCTGGTTCGACAGCGACGTGTTGTTGGTGCCGATGAACAGGCTCGACTTCGAGCGGAAATCCTCGGCGCGGGATTCCGCGTCCGCCACCTTCTTGCGCAGGTTGTCGATCTCGCCGGACAGCCATTGCCCCGCGGCCTTGGCCTGCTCCTGACGCGCGCCCTGCTGCATCGTCAGATAGCCGTCGGCGATCGAGTTGGCGACCCGTGCTGCCAGCTCCGGATCGCGCGACTGGAATTCGATCACCATCACGCGGGACTTGTCGACCGCATAGGCCGTCAGCCGCTCGTAGTAGGAGTCGAGCACGCGCTCCTCGGGCGTCATCGAGAACGGATCGCGCCCGATGCCGAACAGCGCCAGCAGCGTCTTGATCGGCGACATGCCGTCCAGCACCGGATCGAATTCCGGCCGCTCGGCGAGCTTGTTCTTCTTAATGATGTCACGCGCCAGATCGCGCGACAGCAGCAATTGCACCTGGCTGGTGACGGCTTCGGCGTCGAGCGAGGTGCGCTCCTCGTTGCGCTCGCCGTTCGGCCGCAGGAAGACGTTTTCGCGCCCGTCGATCAGGATGCGCGCTTCGGACTTGTAGCGCGGCGTGATAAGGTTGACGGCGACCAGCGACAGCAGCAGCGCCAGCGCGGTCGGGATCAACACCCAGGCGCGCTTGCGGTTGAGGGCATGGCCGAGTGCGCGCAAATCGAGATCACCAAGTTGTGGCGGCGGCACGGGCGCGACCGTAGCGGCCATCGGCCGTCGCTGCGCCTTGCGAAACATCGACGTGCTGAACAAGGACCGGCTGGTCGGGCTGGGCTGCGCAACCGCCGGAGCGACCGTATCGCTCGCCCCTTGGTCCTTGCCTTTACGCCAGAATGCCAAACCCATCGCACACTCCTACCAACGCCAACTGCGTCTCACACAGGGACCATTAAATGCGATTAAGGTTGCCGCGCGGTTAATTCGGTACCGCACTCCCCGATATCAGCGCCGGCGTCGCCGGACTCATCGTTTGTTAACCACGAGCACCCTTATTGGAGCACTATCGGTCCGTGGATTTTTCCAATGCGTGTTGCTCCCCATCTCGCCTGTCTTGTCGCTGCGCTGGCACTGTCCGGCTGCATGGGCCGTTCCGGCCCCGTGGCGCAGCGTCAGCCGCAGGGCGGCTTGGATGCCCTGGCGTACGGCGCGCCGACGCCTGGCGCGCCGCTCGGCGTTGCCGTTTCAGCTCATGGCTATGATGCCGCCTACCGGCTCGACGCCGGCGACAAGCTTCGCGTCGTGGTCTACGGCCAGGAAGGACTCACCAATTCCTATGCGATCGATGCCGGCGGCTCGATCACCATGCCGCTGATCGGCGCGGTGCGTGCCCGCGGCCTGACGCCGGCGGCGCTGGCCGGCAGCATCACCGCGCGGCTGCGCAACGGCTTCATCCGCGAGCCCTCAGTGGCGGTGGAGATCGAGGCCTACCGACCATTCTTCATCCTCGGCGAGGTCGCCGCCCCCGGGCAATATCCCTATGTGCCAAACATGAGCGTCGAGGCCGCGGTGGCGATTGCCGGCGGATTCCTGCCGCGCGCCCGTCGCGACGAGGTCATGCTGTCGCATCCGACCGAGCAGGGCATCGTTCGCGCCGCGGTGCCGCTCGGCACACCGATCGATCCGGGCGATACCATCCAGATCGGCGAGCGCTGGTTTTGACGATGGCGCCAGACAGCCAGCCGTTGCGCATCTTGCACGCCGTCCGCGCCCCGGTCGGCGGCATCTTTCGTCACATCCTCGATGTCGCCAATGGCCAGGCCGCCCGCGGTCACCAGGTCGGCATCATCGCCGACAGCCTCACGGGTGGCGAGCGCGCCGCAGCGGCCTTGGCCGAGATCGCGCCGCGGATGGCGCTCGGCGTGCACCGCCTGCCGAGCCACCGCGAACCGCATCTGACCGACCTGCTGGCATGGGCGCAGTTCATGCGTCTGGTGCACAGGCTGGCTCCCAATGTCCTGCATGGCCACGGCGCCAAGGCCGGCGCCTATGTCCGCCTCAAGCTGAGGTCGAAGACCTGCATCCGCGTCTACACGCCGCATGGCGGGTCGCTGCATTATCCGCCGAACACGCTGAAGGGCAAGCTCTACGCCGGCGTCGAGCGGATGCTGATGGACCACACCGAACTGTTCCTGTTCGAGAGCATGTTCGCGCGCAACACCTACCAGCGCGTCATCGGCACGCCGTCGGGACTGGTGAAGTGCGTGTTCAACGGCGTCACCTCCGACGAGTTCGAACCGGTGACCCCCGCCGCCGACGCCACCGACCTGTGTTACGTCGGCGAATTCCGCCACATCAAGGGCGCCGATCTGCTGGTCGATGCGGTGGCGCAATTGCGCGCCGAAGGCCGGCCGGTGACGCTGACGCTGGGCGGCGACGGCGAGGAGACCACGCGGCTGAAGGCGCAGATCGAGCGGCTCGGTCTCGGCGACGCCGTGCGCTTCATCGGCCACGTCAAGGCGCGCTACGGTTTCTCGAAGGGACGCCTGCTGGTGGTGCCGTCGCGTGGCGACTCGATGCCCTATGTGGTGATCGAGGCCGCCGCCGCCGGCGTGCCGATGATTGCCGCCAATGTCGGCGGCATTCCGGAAATTTTCGACGTCCACACCAGCGCGCTGTTCCCGCCGGGCAACGGAGCTGCGATCGCTGACGCCATCCGAACGGAACTCGACGAACCCAAGGCGGCATTAGCGCGGGCGAAGGCAATGCGCGAACGCATCGCGCAGCACTTTTCCCAGGATGCGATGGTCGAAGGCGTAATCGCCGGATATCGGCAGGCCTTTGCCAATCGTTAACCACCGTTTACCTGTAACAATTTATTCCGAAATACCCATTAGACGTTGACGCCATGTCAGGCGTCGCACACCACTGCGCCGGGCCCAGCTCAAACGGATTGCAGTCGTGGAACCGATCAACGCACGCTCCATGCTCGATGAAGCCGCAACCCTCGCCGGCCGACCGGCCGTCGAACGTCGCCGCCGTCTGTCACCCGCCGCCCTCGACGTCGTCAGCCAGAAGGTCCGCGCCGCCTATTCGCCCGTGGTGATTGCCGGGCTGGTGCGGCTCGCCGATTTCGTGATGCTCAGCTTCGTCGGCGTGGCGCTGTATCTGGCCTATGTCGCCCGCATGGACGGGTTCGGCTGGGAATACCCGGCGGCGATCGTGGCGATGGCGGCAGCAGCCGTGATCTGCTTCCAGGCCGCCGACCTCTACGAGGTACAGATCTTTCGTGGCCAGTTGCGACAAATGACCCGCATGATATCGACCTGGTCGTTCGTGTTTCTGCTGGCCATCGGTGTTTCCTTCTTTGCCAAGATCGGCGGCTCGGTTTCACGAGTCTGGCTGTCGGCTTTTTTCGTCGTCGGCCTGGTGGCCCTTGTCGCGCAACGCTCGCTGTTGCGCGGCCTGATCCGGCGCTGGGCGCGGCAGGGCCGGCTCGATCGCCGCACCATCATCGTCGGCGCCGACAGCAGCGGCGAGCATCTGATCCGCGAATTGCTGGCGCAGGATGATTCGGATCTGCATATCCTCGGCGTGTTCGACGACCGCGCCGACAAGCGTTCGCTCGACACCGTGGCCGGCACGCCGAAACTCGGCCGCGTCGATGACATCATCGAATTCGCCCGCCGCACACGCGTCGATCTGGTGTTGTTCGCGCTGCCTATCTCGGCCGAGACGCGCATTCTGGAAATGCTGAAGAAACTGTGGGTGCTGCCGGTCGATATCCGGCTCTCCGCGCACACCAACAAGCTGCGCTTCCGTCCGCGATCCTACTCTTATCTCGGCAAGGTGCCGACGCTCGACGTGTTCGAGGCGCCGATCACCGACTGGGACCTGGTGATGAAGTGGACCTTCGACCGCGTTGTCGGCGCGTTCGCACTGCTGGTGCTGCTGCCCGTGATGGGGCTGGTGGCGCTGGCGATCAAGCTCGACAGCCCGGGCCCCGTGCTGTTCCGGCAGAAACGTTTCGGCTTCAACAACGAGCGCATCGACGTGTTCAAGTTCCGCTCGCTGTATCACGACCAGGCTGACCCGATGGCCAAGACCGTCGTTACCAAGGGCGACACGCGCGTCACCCGCGTCGGCCGCTTCATCCGCAAGTCCAGCCTCGACGAATTGCCGCAATTGTTCAATGTGGTGTTCAAGGGCAACCTGTCGCTGGTCGGCCCGCGCCCGCACGCCTTGCAGGGCCGCGTGCAGACCCAGCTGTTCGACGAAGCGGTCGACGGCTACTTCGCCCGCCACCGCGTCAAGCCCGGCATCACCGGCTGGGCCCAGATCAACGGCTGGCGCGGCGAGATCGACAACGAACAGAAGATCCAGAAGCGCGTCGAATTCGACCTGTATTATATCGAGAACTGGTCGGTGCTGTTCGACGCCTACATCCTGCTGAAAACGCCGGTCTCGCTGATGACGAAAAACGAGAACGCGTATTAGGTCGATATAATCCTACGCGGCAGGCACGCCTGCCTTAGATCGACGCTGCTCTCTACCCGAGTCGTCCCCGGGAAAGCAGGGACCCATAGCCTCTGTCCGTGATGAGGAAGCGACCTGCCAGCCGCGAACACCTGTGCGCAACACGACGACAGCGTGTATGGGTCCCCGCTTTCCCGGGGACGACAGGCGGAAAGTACAGAGCCTGAAGACGATCAACGGGATCCCAGCATCCCCCTCCCCCGCTACACCACTCGTCAACATTGCCGGCGTATACTTCACTCGCCATGACCCTGCTCGCCACCGATCAAAACTATACTGCCACGACCGCGCCCGCCGTGGTGACACTGCAGCGTGCGCTGCTGTGGCTGATGGGGTTCGGCGGCGCCATCGTCTTCATCGAGCCCAGCCCCTACGAGATTGCCACCATCACCGCGATGGTGGTGTTCTTCGCCGGCGGTCTGCGCATGCGGCTGGCGTTCGTGCCGCTGCTGGCCCTGCTGTTCCTGATCAACATCGGCTATACGATCTGCGCGGCCTACCTGCTCGACCGAACGCCGATCATCAACTGGATCCTGACGTCCTGGTACATGGCGGTGTCGGCGGTCTTCGTGGCGCTCGTAATCTCCGAAGACACCGCGGCAAGACTCGACCTGCTGCGCCGCGGACTGATTGCCGGCGCGCTGCTGGCGTCGCTCGCCGGCATCGCCGGCTATCTGCACCTGATCCCGGGCGGCTCGATGTTCACGCTGTACGGCCGCGTCTCCGGCACCTTCAAGGACCCCAACGTGCTCGGCGCCTATCTGGTGCTGCCGGCCCTGTTCGCGCTGCAGAGCGTGGTGAGCGACCGCTTCGGCCGCGCGCTGCGCAGTACGGTGGTGCTCGGCATCCTGACGCTGGCGGTGCTGCTGGCGTTCTCCCGCGCCGCCTGGGGCCTGCTGGCCATCACCGCGGCCTTCATGCTGTTCCTGATGGTGCTGACCAGCCCGTCGCACCAGCAGCGCTCGCGCATCATCGTCATGGCGATCGCCGCGCTGATCGCCGTCGTCGTGGTGATCGTGATCCTGCTGCAGTTCGATTTCATCGCCGACATGTTCAAGCAGCGCGCCTCGCTCGACCAGTCCTACGACGAAGGCCGCTTCGGCCGCTTCGGCCGCCACGTTCTGGGCGCACAGATGGCGCTCGATCTGCCGTTCGGGATCGGCCCGCTGCAATTCACCAAATTCTTCCCCGAGGATACGCACAACTCCTATCTCAATGCCTTCATGTCGGGTGGCTGGATTTCGGGCATTTGCTATCCCGCGCTGATGTTCACCACCGTGCTGCTCGGCTTTCGCTACGTGTTCGTTCCGGTGCCATGGCAGCGGGCCTATCTCGCGGTTTTCGCGGCGTTTCTCGGCACCGTATTCGAAGCCTTCATCATCGACACCGACCACTGGCGCCACTTCTGGCTCATGCTCGGCGCGATGTGGGGCATGTTCGTCGCCGCCCAGCAATATATGGCCGAACCCGTCCCCGGAATCGATGAAGCCAACGGAACACCTGCCGCATGACGTCACCGATCCGCATTGCGGTCCTGATCCCCTGCTACAATGAAGAGGCCGCGATCGCCCAGGTCGTGGCCGGCTTCCGCGCCGCGCTGCCGATGGCGGAAATCTATGTCTACGACAACAATTCGTCGGACCGCACCATCGAGGTCGCGCGCGCGGCTGGCGCGCAGGTGCGCTCTGAGCGGCACCAGGGCAAGGGCCACGTCGTCCGCCGGATGTTCGCCGACGTCGAGGCCGACATCTACCTGCTGGTCGATGGCGACGCGACCTATGACGCGGCCTCTGCATCGCCGATGATCGAACTCCTGATTGCCGACCACCTCGACATGGTGGTCGCACACCGCGTCGACCAGGCCAGCGCCGCCTACCGCACCGGCCACCGCACCGGCAACTGGCTGCTCACCAGCTTCCTCGGCGACGTGTTCGGCCGCGGTTTCGAGGATGTCCTGTCGGGCTACCGGGTGTTCTCGCGGCGCTTCATCAAGTCGTTTCCGGTCCTGTCCGACGGCTTCGAGATCGAGACCGAACTCAGCGTGCACGCGCTCGAACTGGCGATGCCCGTGGCCGAACTCAGGACGCCGTATTTCGCCCGTCCGGAAGGCTCGTTCAGCAAGCTCAATACCTGGGGTGACGGTTTCCGGATTCTCGGCACCATCCTGAAACTGTACCGCTCGGAGAAGCCGCTGCGCTTCTTCGGCGTGATGGCCATCATGCTGGCGTCGATCTCGATCGCGCTGTCGATCCCGATTATGATCACCTACTTCGAGGAAGGCGTGGTGCCGCGGCTGCCGACCGCCGTGCTGTCGCTCGGCATCATGCTGGTGGCGGTCATGTCGGTATTCGCCGGACTTGTGCTGGATACCGTTTCGCGCGGCCGGCGCGAGGCGAAGCTGCTGCGCTATCTCGCCGAGCCCTGGCTGGCGCGTTGACCCGCAAACGAAAACAGCCCCCCTCGCGCGGGGCTGAATACGTCGCAATCAGAAGTTTATCGGACGATAATCGTGCGACCGCGCTGACCGCGATGATAGCCGCGATCCCAATAGCGCGGCGGCGGGCCACGACGGTAGTCGCGTCCACGATAGCCCCGATCGCGATAACCACGATCCCGATGACCATAGCCACCGCCGCCGCCGAGCTGAACGCTGATGCCCTGCGCCGCCGCGGGAGCCGCCGGCGTGGCGACATACAGCAAAATCGCAGCAGCGACCAGCAACGCGAATTTCTTTATCATGAAAATCTTTCCCTTGTGAAATGTCGCGGAACAAGTCGGCCAACCTCCGATGGTTCCGATCAAATATGTCGCGAAACTTTTACATGGCTGTTAACGCCCGGTTAACCACGCGAGCTCATAGTTGAAAGATCAAGCGTGGGCCGGATGTACGCCCGCGCAAATGGTCCGGGGCTCACGCTTCGGGCCATTTTGTTGTTTGAGAGAGTTTTATCGTTCGGTGATCTCGGCTTGCGATCATCCGGTGAGAATCATGCTGCGAGCCCTGGCATAATCCCAGGCGGAGAACAGCACGCCGCCAGGCTGGCCGCTTGGCATCACGATAAACGGGGCGTCGATAGACGCGAACGGAAGCACGGCGTGGCGAGTCGCGCGCTACACTGAACCGACAATGACCAAATGGAAGTCAGTTTGGGGATGGTGGGATGAATTGGTCGGAGCGAGAGGATTTGAACCTCCGACCCCTAGTCTCCCAGTGATGCCAGGGCAAGTTATCAGCTATGCTCGCGATGCCTCAAAAGACCTATTTAGTCACATTTTTTCAGCAACTTACTGGTTATCGGCTTGTCTCACCAATACTTCCCTATTATACCTAAATCCTGCGCAAAAGTTTCCCTGAGTTTCCCCGATTAGTTTTCTCTGTGCTGCTTGAGGAACCTTGGCGCCCTCGTCGCCGGGACTGGGCCGGATTTCACGGGTCGGAAAAGTCAGGAAACCCCTTTGCGCCACGGATTAGAAGGCGATGCCAATGAAGTCTGTGCTGACTGATCGCGCCATTCGTGCGCTGAAAGCCCCTGAGGGTCGTGTCGAGGTTGGCGATGCCAGCTGCCGTGGCCTCTCAATTCGGTGCACCCCAGCCGGGGTAAAGACCTGGACTTTTGCCTACAAGTTCGAAGGCAAAATGCGCCGGATTACCTTGGGCGAATACCCGACCATGGGCCTGAGCAAAGCTCGGCAGACGGCCGACGAGCGCCGAAAGCAACGTAACGAGGGGACAGACCCGCGCGCTGAACGTGACCGCGAGCGCGCCGCACAGGCCCAGCAGGACATGACATTCGGCAACCTTTGCGACCGTTACGTGGAACACGCCAAAGCTCGAGGCAAGGTGAGCTGGAAAACCGACGAAGGCTACCTCAACCGGCCTAAAGCCAAATTCGGCAAGCGGGCCGTTTCGTCAATAACCAAACGCGAGCTGATCGATTTCCTCGAAACCATCGCTTCCACCTCGAAGTCGAGCGCAAACAGGACCCAGTCCACCGTTCGGACGATGTGGGGATGGGCTGCTGAGCGGGATTACATCCCCATGAATTTCCTTGCTGGGATCAAAAAGGTTGGCGGCAAGGAAGCGGAAAAGGACCGGGTGCTCTCACTCGACCAAATTAAGGCGTTCTTCGCCGCGCTCGACGACAGCGAGGAGAAAACCCAAGACGCCATCCGTCGGGCACTTAAATTAATCTTGTTGACCGCGCAACGCCCCGGCGAAGTCGCGGGCATGATGCGATCTGAGCTTTGCGACCTCGACGGCCCCCGCCCCCATTGGATCATTCCGGCAGCGCGGACCAAAAATAAGAAAGCAGAACATACCGTGCCGTTGTCGCCGTCCGCCGTCCGGCTGATCGTCGAAACGCTCAAAGCCCGTGATGACGCCGCAAGAGGTGCGAACGATCAGGCGATTTTCGAAAGCAGGTTCGAAGGCGTTACTAGCCTCGCCCGCCACTCGTTGAGCCAAGCCGTTCGTCGGATCGTGAAGGAAAGCGGGCTTGTGGCGTTTACGCCTCACGATCTTAGGCGCACGGGAGCAACGTTAGCGCAGGCAGCCCGGCTTCCGATTGATTTCGTCAAAGCGCTGCTGAACCATAACGACAAGGGCGTGACGGGGGTTTATGCCCGCTGGCATATGTTCGAAGAGAAGCGCGAAGCTGTATTGGCGATAGAGGCGGCGGTTAATGGCAGTCGTTGAAGAATGCTGCCGACTGTTTCGCGTAAAGTTTCGGCCGGACGTAGACGTGGTCCAATCCGTTGTCGATTTTGAGGGTGAACCTCTGCTCGACCGGCCTGGCCGGTTGGCCCTCGACCCGATTTAATCTGCAAAATTGCAATAGCCGCGCTCACAGAGGAGCTTGGCCCACTTGTCATCACCTTTGAGCGACTTTGAGCAGTCCAACGATAATAGTAGCTTGAAGGACTTTGTTCTCGCTTCCGACCGCCTTCGGATCGTGTCGGTGATAGCCTCGGGCAGTTCCTCGTCACCTTCGAGAATGCAGCGCACCATCGTATCCAGGAGATGAGAACCGGTTGGCCGACTGGCCAGTTTAATACTCACCCCCTCGAGGAAAGGCTTTGCACAGTGCGTATTTCTCCTTTCCTCAACGTCAACTTCTGTTAGCCTTTTGTTGGCACATCACGCTTCCTCGCCGGATACCTAACAACAGATTTTCTCGGAGCACTCGTGGCACGACTTACCTCCGTCACAGTTCGGCGATTCAAGAGCATTTCTACTGTGGAAATCCCTCTGGATGATGTCACTCTGCTGATCGGTGCTAACAATTCCGGAAAAAGCACCGTGCTTCAAGCGATACATTTTGCAGTTTCCATTTCTCAGACTGCCGCTTTGATCGGCGAAAATCTGGCCTGGCAGAATGATCGGTTTCAGCTCTCGTTCAACCCATCGCAACTTCTTTACTCTCCAGTTGGCGACGTCCTATCTTTGGCAAACGGGGGGACGCTGCAGGAACCACGGGAGAGTCAAATAGAGATTGAACTCCGCGACACAGAGAATCAAACCTGCATCGTCGGTTTAAGACGAGGCCGAAATCGCAACATTGGCGTCTCTATCGTTGGCCGGGCCATCGGCGAACAATTGATGGACCTTGAAACTCCATACACGATCTACGCACCGGGTCTTGCTGGAGTTCCGAAGGAAGAACGATACATGTCGCCTGGCGTCGTTAGGCGAATCGTTGCCCGCGGCGACGCTAACCTTACGCTCCGTAACGTCCTGCGCATGCTCAGTGATAGCGAAGAACTATTCGCTGCATTTGTCGAAGATATGCAATCCATATTTCCAGGCATCGGATGCGAGGTCGAATTCGATCCCCAAACAGACGAACATATCAATGTCTTTTTTCGCATGATGGGTGGGGCATTATTACCAATTGACGCTGCCGGGACATCGATCCTTCAAGCATCACAAATCATCGCTTATATCCATCTATTCGAACCTAAGGTGTTGATTTTGGACGAACCGGACTCACATCTACATCCCGACAATCAAAGATTGCTCTGCGACCTAGTTTTTCGGCTCGCGTCGGAACGTGACTTCCAAGCCATTATCAGCACTCACTCTCGACATGTGCTAAACTCAGTTAACGGCAGAGGAACGATCATCTGGCTCAACAAAGGAACGCGGGTCGACAACACGGACATAAACACAACTTCCGTTTTGCTAGAACTGGGAGCGCTTGATTCGGTCGATTATTTCGCGGATGGCGAAACTCGATGTGTAGTCGCAACTGAAGATACGAACACCGAGGCTATAAAGGCCCTACTTCTCAGCAATGGCTTCGTTGAGGATGACATCGAAATTGCGACGTATGCTGGATGTACCAAGGCCGACGCTGCTCTCGTGCTTGGCGGTTTCCTTGCCGATAAGGCTCCCAACATTAAATTGGTGGTACACCGAGACCGAGATTACATGAGCGACGCCAATGCGAATTCGTTCTCAACTAGGTTGAACAATGTGGGCATCTACCCGTTCATCACGGCCTCGAATGACATCGAGTCGTATTTTGTTAACGCGCCGCACCTTCACGCTCTCAATAACGCCATCTCCGCAAATCGCATCGAGGAGCTCATTTTGATTGCAACAAACGATACATCTGCAAAATCAATAGAAAATATTGTTAACCAGCGTACGGCAGAGGCATTCCGAGAGCGTCAAAACGGCGGCCCTAATATAAATCACGGCGCAATCGCTGTTACTGCTGCAGCAGACTTTAACGCAAACCCAGCACTATATCGCCGAGGAAAAGTCATTCTCGGACGGTTAATTTCTTTGATCCAACAAGAACAAGGCGCTAATCCGCGCGTATTTGACCCAACTGAGCATTTACAGGTCGCCCATCTTTCCCAGATATCGGCGGACATTTGGTAGGCTTTCGCCTAGCCTTAGTTTATTCGAACCCTACCCTGTTATAAGCAAAGACCGGATCAAATCGGTCGTCTTCGGTTAAGCCCCTCGCCCAAGCTTTCACCCCACAACGGAGCTGCGTTCATCATGGCGAAGTTTGCAATGCCATGAGATGCGAAAGCGATCTTAAAAGCCCAACACCCAATCATAATTTGGGCCAAGATCACACCGTGCGTACAATTCGATGACCTGGCGGGCAAGCAGCGCCCTGCCCCCTCGACGAGTGGGCCTTGGCAATTCACCATTCAGAGCCGAGACACACGAAAACACGAAGTCATCTATTGCCGGTCCACTTTGCGCTTCCGCAGCATCTTCTGGACTTGCCTTGCAACAGCCATCCGACTCATAGGGGGCTTCGGAACGCTTCCGGCTGGAAGCCTATTCTCAATCCGAGCCACAACTTTGGTTGTGTAACGCTCCTCGAAAGCGACAACATCCTCGATTGTTGTTCGCCACGAACGGCCCAGGCGCATAGCGCGAAGCTGTCCTGAAGCGCATTCCTTGGCAACCTGCCCGATGCTGCATGACCACCGCAATGCGACGAACGAGAGCTATACCCACTTAATATCAACATCAATTAAGCGTGGGAGCGGATCGTTTAGATCTGGCAATACCGCGCGTTGCCACCAAATACAGAGTTCTGGCGATTCATATTCCAGTGAAACATGCGCCGCATTTCGCCGATATATAGGCTTGCTACCGTTTTCCATCTTGCCCCGTTACAATTCATCAATCGCGGCGGCACGATCCTCTGAGCCGCACCCGACAAACACATAGGCAGGGCCTCAACTTAACAATGGAAATCCGCCACCGAGAACCGTTTGAATCAGCAGCCCTCGATCGAGCCGCGTGTTGCGCGCTTCGCAGGAAGTTTCCGGGACCAGGAGGCAGGCGTGGCAGGCCGCCCCCTGCAATGGGTATTCCTCGCTGCCATCGCTGTGCTCTGCGCAGATTGGATCATTAGAGCACAGCGCGAGGCGCTTCGTCGCACGCGCGAGCAACTCACCTACTCGCTCGGCCATGTTGCTTAGGCCGCCGAGCGTCCCTTGGCCACCTGCAGTCGAGGTGTAGATCAGGATTCCGAACCGATCGGCCTGGGCGGGGCCGGTGGAGTAGATGCGCTCCTTCAAGGAAGACAACGGGTAGCCGCATTCGAGGGCCAGCTCGGCCATGAAGGCGTGGGACAGTGAATGAAGCGCCCAATAACCCGCTCCTCGATGTTTCGGCGGCCTATTGAACCTCTCGGCATCGCGTCGCTCCCGAGCCCGTAGCTTGAGGGCCTCTAAGACAATTTCCTTGCTGTCGAGCCACTGCTTGAGGAACTCGGGCGCGACGTGAAGGAAGATTCCCTCCCCCATCTGTTCGATCGCGGGCAACCACTCTACAGTCCTGGCGAGGTCCGCGCCGTTGACGGCCAACTGAATTTCGTCGAGCTCGCTTTCGGCAGAGGTCGGCGGCGGCTCCAGGCGAGTGAAGCCGTAAAGGCACGTCACCTCACGCAGGCGATGAACCCGCACGACGCTCTTCAGGAAACCGTCCCAGGGCGGCTGAAGATTGAGCAAGGGTGCCGCTAAAGTCTCGGCGTAAAAGAATGACCCGGCATAATCGCTCCCGATGATGGGCGCGCCGTTTGCCATCATATCAAACTCGGCAATGCGCGGATCCTCGTTCGGGTTTCCACCAGGCCCTTCGTCACTGGACAACGCCTGCAAGATTTCGTCGTCGGTGAATTCCTTGAATGCGTCCTTGAGTTGCGGGATTGCCCTCAGAACGTCAATGAAGTTTGGCAAGGCACGGATGCCTTCGATTGTTGTCTTGTTCTCCACGATGGTCTGGCGAAGCCTATCATCTGACTTGGTGAGCGAGATAACCGTTACCGTCTGTGGAAAGTACGTATTGGTGGCCGACCTTGGCAGCAAGCGAAGGTCATCATTGCAGGCCTCACTGGAATCTCGGCGCGGCGACAGCCAGGGGCTGTGACATTGGCACTTGCCCAAAAACTGGGGTTTGTAGAGGTCAGCCATGCTAATCGAGACGCCGCAGGTACACTGAACCGAAATGTCAGAGGGATCGGAGCTGACACCACGCTCGACCCAGTACAACGGCTTGCGACATGACAGATCCTTGCCGCGATGAGCAAGATAGCGCCAATCGATGTCCTGCAGATGGCCCTTTGTGCAGGCCCCCACAAAACGAATAGGGTTCACGCCTATCTTGGACCCCGAGCCCGTGTAAGACAGCTTCCCGCCGCCGGTGACGTCCAGCTCCGAGAATTCAACCATGCGTCGGCGCTTATCACTCGCCGAACCTGGTACGACGGGCGCTTCGTTCGAGACAGTGGCCGGCGCGTCGTTGACCAAAAACCAACATGGAAACAGCCGGACGGCAACACCTGGCCCATTGTTGTCGCGACGGTCCTCGTCGAACATTGGAGGGTGACGCAACCCTCCAAAATTGACACTCAGCTTCGTCCCGAGTTGCTGTTTCAGCAAAGCAACCAGGCGCTCTTCCTCAACAGGCTTCCAGTTCGAACCCTTGTAGTCCCAATCCTGAAGACCCGCGACGACCACGGCATTTTCAGGCAAATCCAACATGGCGCCAGGACCATAGGTCAAGAGAAGCTGGCTGAAGTTCTGAGTAATGTCGGCCATTTTATTTCACTATCCGAGAGGGCTGCCGTCGGGCTTTCTAAGCTTCAGCAGCGAGACGGGTTCGGTGTCGCGCATCGACCGGCCTGCGATGAACCATTCACGTTCAGGATCCATATTGGGCTTTTGATCGAACGGAACTTGAAGAAGCCTTCGAACAGCCTCTTCGTTGCCATATGCGAAATCGTCTCCGTTGCGGGTTTGTTTGTCCGCGATCCTGATCCAGGCATCCTCCAGCTCATCCAGGCGAGCGAGGCAGCGTTGGATCGCCACATTGTCCTCGCGCGCCACTCGCATCTTGGCTTCGATCACCGATCTGACGAGTTGGTAGGCGATAGGCTCGTTTGCGACCTTGTCAGCGTCCTTGTTCTTGGTCAGGCTTGGCGCAATGTGCCTCTGCGCCGCCACCAGTGTCGCCGCGAGTGCGCGATCGAGAGCACGAGGCGCAAAGGGTGTCACGCTGGTTGCTTCGACAGCACGATAAAAGCTCTGATGGAAGGTACGGAACTGCTCGTAGTGCGTTCGGTCGCGAGGCTTGTGAATGTTGAGCAGTGTCACGACCAGGCCGGGCTTCTTGCTTTCGCGGCCGACCCGTGACGTCGCCTGGATGTACTCCGCCGCCGTCTTGGGCTGGCCTTGGACCACCATCAACCCCAGCCGTCCAATATCGAGACCAACTGAGATCATGTTGGTGGCCATTGCGACATCAACGGCATTCTTGTCCGACACCGGCAGCCCCAGCCGAGCCCGTGCCTCTGAGACCTGATCGGTCGAATAGCGCGATGTCAGCTCCTGGATCTCACGCAAGACCCGATCGGCAAACGGGGCGCCTGTCGGCTCGCTGCGGATGCGGCTGCGACCATAATTCGTCAGATGAGCGCGCACTTCGTCGTCCACGATCCGGCGCGCACCGCCCAGTTCCCGCAGCGCATTGAAATAGCAAAGCGCCGTCAGATAGGGGTCGGCAGGATCGTTTTTTCCGCCGCTCGACAGCGCGGCGGCTCCCGACAGCAAAGTCTGCAACGCACGCAAGAAGACCAACTTCGGCCCGCGCCCCGGCGACGCCACACCGAGGTAGAGCCGTGACGGCGTGTCGCGATCAACCTTGGCAAAAAACGCGTCGTCGCGGCTGACGCCGGGCGGCGGGAAAATCGAGGTTCGATCTCGACCGAACAGATTACGGATCTGCGTCTCGGCGCGCCGGACGGTTGCGGTCGAAGCAACGATCTTCGGTCGGCGCCATTCGCCGTTGATCTTGCGGGAGGACAGCAGGTCGAACGCTGTTTCGTACAGGCCGGCGACCGTTCCAAGAGGTCCTGAAATGAGATGAAGTTCGTCTTGGATGATGAGATCGATAGGCCGAAGTTCAGCATTCAGGCGGGTGCCGCCAGTCTCTGCGGCGCCATAAAAACCCGTCGCATCGCTGCGCTCGACGTGGCCGAAGAACGCCCCAGTCCGGCCCTCCCAAGGTACATTGGCGAACTTGTCGACGGTGGCGATCATGAAAGCCGGCAGACGCCGATAGATCTCCTCATCCACAACCACGATGGGAAGCCGCTCGCTGGAGAAGTCGCACTCGATCTCGTAACACCGCAGATCGAGCCGCTGTGGCTTCGCCGCTGAGGGATAAAGTGTGAACGCGTCTTTCTTCAGCTCGCCCCCGCACCAGGGACAGTTCTTGAGCGGAGCCGGTGCCGGCCCCCGCCCCTTCTTGTACTGCTCGAGCCAGAAGACGGCCGTGTTCTCCTTCTTGTTTTTGGAGGTGCCGAGATTGTTGGGAGTAGCCCCGCCGCCAACCCAGAGGCCGATCTCGATTGGCCAGTCGCCGAGACGATTTCTCTTCTTGCGCTCCAATTCGAGCGCGCAGACGAGACCCGCCGCGCGTTGTAACTGGTCGAGCGTCAGCAGGCGCAGCGTGTAGCGCATCACCACCGACAGGCCAGCTCCTTCCAGCCCAGGATTGTCGAGCCGTCTGCGCGCAATCGCCAAGGCTGCGAGGCCGAGATACGCCTCGGTTTTGCCGCCGCCGGTCGGGAAGAAAAGCAGATCCACTATTGGTCGGTCGGGATGGACGGGATCGACCAGACCATCGAGGTTAAGCAGGATGAATGCGAGCTGAAACAGCCGCCATGTCGGAGTATCCTGCAGAGCTGGCGGCTTCTTGTTGTTCGCGGCACCGCGCTGGCGGTTCGCGCGCTCCATCACACGATTCATAATGCCGAAGGCTTCGCGACTCAGCGGATCGGTCTTGAGGCGCGCAACCCCGGATTCAATGCGTTTGCGCGCCGTCTCGATGTCTTGAAGACACTTGGTCGCGACCTCACGGCGTCGTAAGCCCTCGATGCCTGGTACTAGAGCTGCCTGCTGCTTCGCCCAGAGCTCGTACGCGCTCGGGATACCGGACAAGGCCGCATCCAATGAGCTGCCATCTTGCGCGGCTTCGGCGAGCGCCGCCATGCTGCGCTCAACGCCGCCAATCTCGACATCAGCACCGAGCTTCTCGACCTCCTGCATGGGTAGCGGATTGGTGAAGACAGTGGTGACGAGTTTTTCATCGTTGGGTGCAGCCCAATCGCCCGATGTGTTGTGACCAACCGCATAGGAACAGACGTCCTGATAATGCAGGTCGGCCAGCCGTGCATCGAATTCGACGGCATCATAGGAGGCGCGGTCGTCACGCCGCTCAAAGCCCCCGGCAAAATCCAGCTGCAGGCGCGCCTGGAAGCAGAATACGACATCGCGAAAACGCATCGTCATCGGCCTGGAATTGACCAGGAATACCGAGACAGCCAGCAGCTCCCTCTTGACCCCATCGATTCCGGCCGTGTCGATCGGGCGGGCAGAGACGACAAGCTCAAGCCCGCCTCCTGGCGCCATCGGCGAGGCGCTGTTCGGAACGACAACCCGTTGCGGCTCATCGCCGCCGCGAATCGAAATGGGGATCGGTTCCTCTCGCGGAATGCGACGCCAGTCCAGGCTCTGCCGCGGCGGCGCCCTGGGAACATCACCCCGCTCCTCTGCAGCCTCACGCGCGACTTCAAGAAAGACAGCGTCATCCAGCCTGGGTTCGGTGACGTAGTCGCCCCAGCTCACCCGCGCTTGCAACTGCTTCGCATTGCGCGGCAAAAGCACGGTCAGCCCGATGGACGAAGGTTGGAACGAGCGCGTCGGTGGCGATTCAGGATTTCCCTCATCCGGCGCATCGCCTCGGCCCTGGGCGACTTCCGACAGGCTCTCGCTAGCCCGCTGCGCTTCGAGCAGGTCTTCGGCAAATTGCTCGGCAGCGACGTCGTCGCTTTTTGTCGCCCCGACCCGGGCATTGCCGGTGTCGCGGCGAGGTCCGAGAAAGCCGGTCAGATACCAGGTAGATGGCGCGACACCGGCGATGACCTCGCGCGCAAGGTCGGGATCGAGATCGGGATGCGGGCCGACGAGATCACGCCGCAACAGATCGACAAGTCGTTCGCGGACAATTACCGGCGCTGTGGGCTTCGGCAGGGCTGTGAGCCTGTCCGTTTGCGCAACACTAGCCTGCGCGGGCAACGCCGTATTCATGATTCCCCCATGCCTGTTCCCTTAGGATTAATAGCACCTGCATGGCTTCACGCAACCACCGGTTTATAATACAAGGCCCTCAATCGAGATCCTATAACAAGTTATCGGGCGTCGCTTTAGCGCTTCTTCCGCTGACCTTCGGCCGCACCGACAGCAACGCCGCGCCCACGACGAAACGAACTAGAATCTCATCAGATGCCGCGAATCTCTCAATGTTCCGATCTTGTGTGTGAGGATCCGCTTGCCTTCATTCTGCCGGTCCTTATTTTCTTCGCTATTTAAAAAACGGCTCACCCCTGACGTGTGCGCAAGAAATATGATGTAGCGATCACCCCATTCCTCAACCTTCCCTACGACGTCACCAAGTTTGCGGCTTGGACGCCCTCTGAGCACATCAATCGCATTAGCGCCGACACCTCCCAAACACACGAGGATGTAAGGATTCACGACGTCAATCTGCCTTTGGAGAAAGCCGGAGCACATCCGAAGCATCTTGCCATCAGGTGGACGGTCCTCCCAACGGTCCTTATTCAGCTTCCGCCCTGGAAAACACTTCACGGCAGATGTTTGATAAACAACCCGATCAAATTCGTCGGGATGAACGCCACAGCCGGCGAACAGGCTTCGAATGTCCTGGCCGGCTGGACCTTGAAAGGGACGGCCACAATCATACTCCGTCAGCCCTGGCGCCTGACCAATCAACATAATGGCCGCTGAAAATGGCATGGACAGCACGGGGCGTGGCACGACTTCTTCCAACCGGCCGGGGGGATTGACTGGATGGCCTCCAAGGCGGTTCGCGCAACGCGTGCAAGCGCGAATTTCGTCGTCAAGCTCTTCAAGTATTGCCATTCATAACGAACTTCCCTCCTACAGGATCGGAGTTATTCCAGATCGAGACTGTCTTGGGCACCATCGACATCTATCACCGCATTCCGACTGGCCTTGCTCTGCACCAGGCCCGCCTTCACTTCTTCGGCGTGGCGCTCTGCATTGAGCGCAAGGAGGCGCGAAAGGACGCGGTCGCGCTGATCCGCTGGCCAAAAACAGCGGCGTTGATACGTGTGATCGTCCTCGTTCTCTTCGGTGAGGAAGACAGGACGCAATTCGTCGGCGAGGTCGTGCCAGCCGTAGGCGCACAGCACGGCACGATCCATTTCATCATGCAGATTGCGTAAGATCTGGATAGCGGCCCCGTGTTCTTCTGGGTCATGAAAACGGTTGTAGGTCTTGGTCATACCTTCGTTCGCCGCTACCATCAGGGCGGCACGGCTATCATGATAGGTCTGGCCAATGACTTCGAGGACTGGGTCGGTTTCGCAACCGAGCGGGAAGGGAAATGTCTCGAAACAGTCAGACGGAGTGTAGCGAAGCCTGTCCTCCAGCGTGGAAGAGAAGAAGCGCGCCCACACTTCATGAATCCGAGATTGAACGACCGCAAACCTCTGGTTAACGTTCGAAGGTACGACACAAACAGTGTGTGCGAACATATAGTTCGATGGATATTGCGCGAATGCCAGATGCTTACTTACTTGAGAATTGCAAAGCGCAAATTTCGATTTCTTCAACAAACTGTATAATTGCGGACGATGTGCTTGGTAGGCCCACCAACGCCGCTTCAGGGGGGTATTGTTGGGATTGTCGCCAAGCCTCATTCGTTCTGGCTTGACACGAGATTCGACGATTGCACTAAGAGGCTCGAAATCTGGCAGCTCGGCTTCCGACTGCACATCACTCAGATATATAGCATATCGTGAGATTTCACCATTGACAGCAGCATTTATCTCCTCGCCGCCAATATACGGAATGATACGGTCTTTTAACTCCGGACGCGCTGACAGGAGCTCATTCATTACTGAAATGGGACTTGAGATTTCATCCGAATCATCAAATAGAAATCCTTGCCCATAAATTTTACTACCTAATGAGAAGTATGGGTTACCTCGCAGGGCAAACGGAGACTGATCATTTTTACCAGCCACTAGGTAAGCCGATATGCGCTCGACGGTCTCTCCATCCAGCAGAGCGCTTTGCCGCTCTTCCTTTGCGATGTGGATGATACTTATGATAACCGCGGCTGTGCCGGGCCATTTCAATCTTTTAATCGCAGACGAAATACTGCCTCCGTCACTGAGAATATGAACTAGACCTCCTTCGCGAGTATCGCCTTGCGATATCGAATTTGTCGCGCAAAGACCAAGACACCCTCCGCATCTGAGCAAATTGAAAGAGCGTCTGAAGAAAAAGGCGACGAGATCACAGAGGTGCCTCGCGCCCGAATAGTTAATTGAAAGCCACTCAAAATAATTCATCCCCAACTTGGAAGATATGACCGTACCTCCCAGAAAAGGAGGGTTGCCCACAACCGCATCAAACCCGGGATTGTCGCGTCCAAATACTTCCGGAAATTCAATCTCCCAGTGAAAAGGCCGCCAGCCGACCTTTGCTCGAAACGCCGTTCCCTTTGTCTTGAGCTGATCCCACTCAGGCGTTATACCGCCTGTGATCCAATTCTCAATCCTCTGCCGCTCCGCCTCTCGCGCTTTCGGCTTATCGACAGAGAAAAACGCTGCGATGACGGAATCGCCGACGATGCGCGCCGGGTCGCTCTCGTCCTGAACGCGCGCGTAACGCGCCGCTTGTGCCTCGAGCCGCACGTCATCGCTGGCGTTACGGATCGCCTCGCGCCCCTCGCGGGCACGTTCGACTGCCTGCCGAATTGTGTCACGAAACAGTGGCAAGCCAGGTTTCGAAGAATCCCAATGGACGGCGGCAATCTCCGCGCGGGTGAGCCCGACCAGGCTGTCGCCGGATTTGAGCGCATGATCGAGGAAAGTAAATTCGTGATCCCTCGCAAGCGTGGCGAGCCAGAGCGACAGCCGCGCGAGGTCAACCGCCATCGGATTGCGGTCAACGCCATATAGACATTTCTGCGCGACAAGACGTCGCGCATGTAGCGCTTCATCTTCGTCAGGCGGGATCATCGGCTTCTCAGCGCCGTACATGTTCCAGGCCTGCTCCAACCGCGCGCCGATCTGGCGGCAGGCTTCGACCAGGAACGCTCCGGAGCCGCAGGCGGGATCAAGCACCTTCAAAGACAGCACAGCCTCGGGCGAGGCCTTGTCGGTTAGCCGCACGAACGCCGGCTCGAGCGCATGGCGAACGATCGGCTCTGTCAGCGAGCGCGGCGTGTAGTGCGAGCCGGAGCGACGGCGTTCTTCGGTCGGCTGCAAATACGGAACGCCGGGTCCGATTGGCGTCGCTTTCGGCGAAGCGCGCTCGTCGACCAGAGAACCGAACGCCTCGATCACCTCGGTGATATCGTGCGCATCCTTGACGCCATTGCCTTGCTTTGCCGAAAGCTTGATGCCGCGCTCTTTCAGCCATTTCTGGCGATCGCCTGGCTTCTGCGCCATCAGCTCATCGAGCCCGATGAAGTTCGGCAGCTTTTTCTCGTCCCGCAGGGCGATCATGCGCTCGGTCGCTCGCCACGTCGTAAAACCCATGACGGTTTCGTAGACCGACCCAATCGATTCGACGTCGAGCGCGCGATAGGACAACCGCTCGCGGATTTTTTCTCCCGACACCGCCCTGCCCTCAATGGTCATGAGGCCGTGAAGAATGCGCAGAATGGTCCCGTCCGAGACGGGCAGGATCTTGCTATCGCTGCGACCGCTGCCGCTTTCGCGGCCTTCCAGAAACGGAAACGCATCAGGATCGAACAGTTTGCCACCGCGGCCGGTAACCCAGTCGCTGTGCCCACCATGGATCAGCCGGAACACGGCTAAAAGCTGGCCCCAGCCGCCGCGTCGCTCATCCATCGTGTCGGGGTTCAAGGCCTCGTCGACCAAAAGCCGCGCATAAAGCGTCTTAATCGAATAGCCGTTCTCCCATAGCTGCTTCAGATGCGGATCGGAGGAGGACGGCAGCAGATCGCGATCCTCGGCATAGAGCAGGAAGACCAGTCGCATCAGAAGGGTGAGCAGTCCTTCATAGAGGCGATGAGGATCGCGCTCAGCGATCGCCTCGATGTCCTGGGGCGAAGCGCGGTGGAGGCCGCGCAGCAGCTCATAGAGCGCGCCGAGCACTTGCCCGGACAGCTTTTCGGACACCGCATTTTGCGCCTCACGCGAGGCCTTCAGCAGCTTGCGCAGCCGTGTCTCCGGCGCTCCTGTGAAGAACGCGTTGCGGCCGAGGCATAGTTTAAGTCCGGCCAGCATCGGCCGGCCTTCCACACGACCGAGCGCCGCAAGCGGCCATGACAGCCAGCCCGCGGTTTCGCCACGCGGGGCGTAGATGAGCCGTAGCATGTTGCGCGTAACCAGGATGCCCACGCCGACATTGGTCTCGCGCAACAACCGTTCCAATCTCTGGTGCGGCGTTGCCTCCCATTCGCCGGATGAAAACTGATTGCGTCCGTCGGCTTCGAGGCCCGGATGCAGCATGACGAGAGCTTGCGCCGAAACGCCCTCCGGGGCTTCGCCATTCCACAGAAGCACCAGGTCAGGCGCGAGCAAGGTTTCGTGTTCGGGGACCGTCACTGTCAGAGCAGGATCTACCGCGGGCCCACCGGGACTGCCCGCGACCAACTTCGACGGCCAGCCGAGAACCTCCGCGAAAAAAGTCCAGGCGTCTTGAAGCTCGAACAGTCGATCCTGGTCCAGCGAAGCGTCTCGATCGAGACGGAGTGCCTTCGCCGCAGCCTCGGTGTCGAGCGGCGTCTGGCGGATGGGCGTGACGCCGATCTCCCGAAGCACGTTAGCGCCCACGACCAACCCCTCGGGCTGAAGATAATTCAGCCACTCAGAGGTTTCGTCCTGTCGAGAATGATTGGTCATGATCGCGCTCAATTCGTCGCCGGCCAGAGATAAATGAGGCCGATGGGCTCCAACCGGCGCGCCTGCACCTCGTAACCCAGTCTGACCTTTTCGGGCTCGCTGTTCAGGTCATTCTGCAACCGCAACAGCTTCCCGTCCCACGAACGTCGATCGGCCTCGAATTGCCGCAACTCGCGCTCGTGCTGCTTGCGAATATCGTCCTCCGTTGGGCCGAACAAATCCATCTGTTCCGACGCGTCCGGCGCCTGCTTGGTGCGCATCGCATCGCCAACCTTGTAGATTTGCCGTTGCAAAAGCTCGGCGAGGGCCTGCGCTTCCCTGCGTCCGTTCTCCGCGAGATCGGTAGCCGCCTCTTGTTCCGAGACCTTGGCGCGCGCCTCGATGTAAGGGCGGAGGTCCGCGATATCGCGCTCAACCAGACGGCCGAGACGTTCGAGGGCGCCGGTGCTGGGCGAAACGCCCCGACGCAAAGCCTCATCCAACTGCTTAATCGTAGCGGCCTCACCGGCCTCGGCGAAGGGCGCCAGCGGGCTGTCGTCCCTTCGTGTGTCCCGCCAGGCTGCCGTAACGTGGATGATCTCTTCGTGGAGACGTCGCGCTCCCGGCCCGAAAAGACAGAGGCGGCCGAGCAGGACGACGCGTGGCTGCGCGCCTGAACTCACGATGGCCGTGACCCGCCCGACGTTCGTTCGAAAGCCCTGGCTGACGAAACGCGACAGCAGGCGCTTGACGAGACGGTGCTCAAGATGGACTTGGACAACGTCCTGTGGCTCTGGCTCTCCCTCACGAACGATGGGCGGTTCAAAGATAAGACCACGCACGGGCGTCTTGCGTCGCCATTGAGCACGCTCCTTCGCATTTGCCGGCCGCCCGGGACGCAGCTCATCGAAAAGCGATGCCCAGCTCGGATCTTTCGCGAAGCCTGGCGTTTCAGGATCCAGCAGGACGGCCTCTGGGACGCTGAAGTGACCAGGCTGCAGCGCTGCCCCATCGTCGCGCAATGCGACCTCGATGACGTGGCGGATATCCGCGCCGTCCACCCCGACGCGTCGCTTGGCCACATCGAGCTGCCGCTGGAGGCGTTGCTCTTCTTCCTTTAGCCGGGCAACCCGCTTATCGGCTTCGTCTCCCAATTCGCGTTCGGCGATGCTGACGCGCCCGGACGTCGCGTTGGTGATGCTGTCAGCCATTCGGTCAGCCTGGCCGCGACGGATGCCTTCGCGCGCGAGCGTATTCTCGATCGTCTGGCGCAATACTTCGCCTGAGGCGCCGAGCTGCTTTCGGATCACCTCGGTCTTGCGCACGAGGGCGTCCAGCACCTTATCCTCTTCCCGCTGCTCGTAGACGAAATAGCGACATGTGACGGTCTTAGCCGGCTGAAGCTTGCGGTCGATCCGTCCGTTGCGCTGTTCGAGGCGCGACGGATTCCAAGGCAGGTCGACGTGAATGAGATCATGGCAGCGGGCCTGGAGGTTCAAGCCTTCGCGCGCCGCATCCGTGCAGACCAGAATGCGAACCGCCTCCCGATCGAACGGGGCATTGAAGGCGATCTTTATTCGCTCGCGTTCGTCCATGCTGGTCTGCCCCGTGAAACTGACGATGCGTCCCTGCAGATCAACGCGGCCGAGGCTGCGCTGAAGTAGACCTTCCTTAAGACGTTCGACCAGCCAGCGGCGCGTATCTTCCCATTCCGTGAACAAAATAAGCCGACGATCCAGCCAAGCGTGACCATCGTCGAGCATCTGACCAACGATCCAATCGAGCATCGCCTCGACCCGGGCATCCGGCAGGTCACGCGCGGCGGAGCTAACGGCAAGCATCCGGTCGACATACGCGATGGCCGCTTTCAAATCACCGAGCTCGCCCTTTGCGTGATGGGTGGCGACGTCGATCGAGTCATTGTCCTCGAGCAGTTCTGGGGTCATTTCCACAATTGCAGGCTCAATCTCTTCGCTTTTCCTAACCAAGGTCCGCCGATGTGTCGTGAGCGTTCGGTGAAACGCTGCAATCGAAGAGAACAGGCGCTGCTGCAGATTTGCGAACAAGAAGCGTGCCCGGGAACCGCCCGCGCATGACTGGCTGTATTCGTCGAGCATAGCGGCGAGCTGCAGTTCGGGAGCGTCCAGAGGCAAACCTGTTATCGAAATCGGGTCCACGATTCGCTCAGGGAATGGATGGCCGAGCCGCCGAAGATCTTCCTTAAGCCGCCGAACCATGACCGGCTCGAGGTCTTTGGCCTCGACCTCAATACCCCGCGTAAACCTCTGCGGATCGAGGATTTCCAGCAGCGTCGCGAACGAATTCGAGTGGCCGTTGTGCGGCGTGGCCGACAGGAAGAGGCGATGCTCGAACAATCCCGCAATTTCGCGGACGGCTTTCGTCATTTGGCTTTCGACGGCCCAGGTCGCTCCCGACGATGGAGCCGCATGATGGGCTTCATCCAAAATGAACATCGATCCCGGTCGGAAAGGGGCCAACATGTCGCGCAGTCCCGCCGTATAGGTCTCATCGGAAAGGACGCTGTGGGAGACGATGAAGCGCGAACCGACGCTCCAGGGATTGGCCGTGAAACCGCGGGTGCGCCGCGTCTCCAACAAATGATCGCGATCGACGATCGTGAAATCGAGGCCAAACTTCTGCGCGAGTTCGTCCTGCCATTGCAGCAGCATCGAGGCCGGTGCAGCCACAACAATGGTGTCGATACGACGACGCAGCAGCAGCTCACGCACGATCAAACCGGCTTCAACAGTTTTGCCAAGACCAACGTCATCGCCGATCAGAAGATTGACGCGCGGCAGTTCGAGCGCCTTGGCGAGCGGAAGCAGCTGGTAGGAGTCAAGCCGGATGCCGGCGCGGAACGGAGCCTGGAACAGTTTTCGGTCGGCCGCTGTCGCCGTCCGCCATTCCGTCGACCGCAAATAGGCCCCTAAGCGCTGCGGCCCCTCGAAGGCCGTAGTCAGCAGCGACGACCAGTCGTTCGGATCGAGGATTTTTGGCTGCAATTCGACCGCATAGGCGAGTTCGATCGTTTCGCCCTGCGAATCATCCTCGCACGAGACAAGGGTAACGACATCGACCACCCCCCTCCTCTCGGCTCGTTCGACGATCCAGCTCTTTCCTCTAACGGTAGCGAAACTGCCTACTTCCGGGATTGCCGGCTTCGACCTAAGCGCGCTATCCCCCATAATTGCCTCTTTCAATCGCCAACACCTTGCAGAGCCCATCAAAACGAAAAATAAGCTGAGATCGCAGTCGACAGGTAGTGAAGCTCTAAGCGTAGGCTCATCCCTGTCAAGGGTGCAGCAACATAGCCGAGCGATGCCGTAGTTGCGGTCGATTCCATGGACGCGGCGCTGAGCTAATCCCACCTTTCGCTCGAACTCAACAGGGCTGAGGTGGCTGATCTTCGATTGGCGCCGTACCGCGTTGGAGAACTGCTCGATATAGCGAAGGCATCGCCTTGGCCTCATTTTGGAGCGGCTGGCTTGCGTTTGGAGCGCTAAGTTTTAAGGGACGAGAAGAGGTTCTTTATGCCCCGCGATCTAACAGATTGCCGGACCGGCTCGTGTTGAAATTGCGGATGTCGGACATCAGCGCTAGAACTGGTCGCTGGCGTACTGGCCGCCCCGATCCCAGTGCTGCACCAGGGCGTCCGGCTTGCAGCGCAGCAAAACCGCCTGCAGTGCATCCACGACCAGTGGGGCTGCGATGCCGGTGCTTCTGGACCGACCACCCGGCGCGATAACAGGTCAAGACCTAGGGCCACCTCTCGACCGTCCAACTCTAGGTGAATTCCGTAACCAAAATGGATCCTTAACTAGACGAACCCCGAATGCCGGACGGCAAAGCACGACTCCAAACTCTCGTCTTCAGCCCACACGCAGTGCGCCGACTAATATAAGAGTCAAAAAAATGGGGTAATCGAGACGATTTCTCGCGGGTGGCATAAGCCCCCGACAAGGAGGGGGCCCGATGGAGGGACCCGCGTTATATTACGGCACACGTCCTGACACAGGTCTCGCTCGAAGTCGGTCTCGCTGAAGAGGGTTAGGTCAGGCCATACTTCTCCAGTCGTGTCACCCCCCCGTGTCTTAAAGACACGGGGGGTGACACTGGCATCTGCCCGAGCTTTCGTGCTTTCTGACACCAGCCTGCCACAAGCCAGCCTGAGACTTTGCTACGCTATTCAAATTTAGAGGCGGCAGTTGGGGCATCGAGGAAAAACATGCCGCCTCGCTGTGGCAGCCGACAGCGCCACAGCGGTGGTAAAACCTAGATCAACGAATATCTCGTGCCCCTTTTTAAAAATATACCTCCATCGACCGCTGACTGAACTACCCGGGATACTCCTTTGTTATCTAGTTGCGCTAAATTGCCGGGCTTCAAACGGGCGTCGTTCAACAGCTTGGCCATTGCCGCCTGAGTAAGCCCCGGGAGCTCACTGAATTCGCCAGTGGACGGAGCTGTCTCATGGTAGTTGCGCACTTCACTTACAAGCATGCCGACACGGTCAGCGCGTGTATCGCTCCCGCCAGCTTTCGCCTCAAGAACCCGATTTCGAGGACTGATTGGCTCAACAAGACAGCTACTGATCGCACTGCCCCAATTGTCGCGCCCGAGGTCGACCGGCTTGAGCCGGAAGCTTCCAATATCCGCTTTTTCGGCATCGCGCATTTTCTTCACTGAAATTTGCACGTCGCCCCTTGATTCTTGCAGTTCCAAACAGAAATCTACGTCGCCCATAATTGCACTCGACCCCCTCATGCCGCGCGCAGTTGTTTTGCCTGTATGGTGCACAAGCACAAACGCACAATTGAGCTCTTCTGCCAAAGCCCGAAGTTTGCCGAGCGCGACATTCATGTCAGAAGAAGAATCTTCGTTAGCGCCTGCAACCGCTTTGGAGAAGGTGTCAATAATCACAAGGCCGACATCCACTCCCGACCGCTCGCTGCAATAAGTGATTGCTTGCCGGATCGTTTCCACTGCGCCCGCCTCGCACAGATTTGGGATTCCATCATGAACTGCGATATCGCCGCTATCAAAGCTGCGTGCAGAGTATAGAGCTTTTAAGCGCCCCATGATGCCTGCGTGTCCTTCGCCATACATGTAAAGGACGTCGCACTTGTTAGTTCGCAGTCCAAACCAATCGCGGCCTTGCCTCACAGCATCAGCAAGGTGGAGCGCCAAAAAGCTCTTACCAATATTTGGGGGGCCATAAACTACTCCCACAGAAACTCGGGGAATATTCCTATCGACGACATAGTCGATCGATGTGAAATTTTCGATTAGCGCTCCTGCACGTCGAACAGCTTGGCGCTTTAGCCAAAGGCGTGCGACGGAAAGATCGTCATAGTCCCAAGCAAGACCTTCGTCTTCGGGATCATTGCTCCAGCACTGACCGCAAGAAGTTTGAAAGTGAGCAAGACACTGCGCGAGCCCCGGCGCTGAAAGATAGGGCCACTTTGCCATAACAAGTTGAGTCAGAGACTCCCGGTTTCTCGCAAAATTAGCGGGTTTTTTATCTTCCCAAAGACGTCTGAACTCTGAGTTAAGTTCGTGGAGCATGAAGATTTCATGCCCTTCAGGAAATAGATCCCCATAATGTGCGCTTTTGATTTTGCCAACGACCCAGCGCTCGTCTGCTGTCATCACCGGATCATTCAAAGCGGGGTCTTGAACAATTGCTGTCGTCGTTTGCGATTTAATTGCCGTCGACATCACATGACCCCCTGATCGCGGGAGGTCGCCATGACGGTTTCCGGCCAGCGATTCAATGACCCGAACTTCGTCGGCGCCGGGATTTTTCCCTCAGCAATCCAACGAGCAAAGGTTGACGCTGCAGGATTGCCGAGAATGGCCAGATAAAGATCACGACCACCGAGTCGCGCTGGATGAGGGAAGTCAAATGGGATTGCGCTAAGCTTTTTGCCGTCGAGGGGCATGGCTCTCTCCTGAGCAGTTGCGTTTGTAGGGCTCAGGACGCCGCTCCCGAAGGTCGGCTTACATAAAGTGGCGTTCTTCCATACCGGCTCGTTTCGCAGGGAAACTTCGGTAATTTGCTGACGCAAACCATCGGTGCACCGATGTTAGGATTTTGGTAGGCACGCCACCCGCCCCCTCATCCTACGCCGCGACATGTCCGTTCCGCGACGCTTGCTGATGTATATGGATAAAGTCCGATATTCTTCAATCAAACGTACTTACAGAATAAGCAGTCGGACCATGCTCGCAAGACGTGCCCGCGGTCTACTGTCACCGATATTGAAATTGTGAGCAGGCATCAAAAGGTTTCCCTAGGGTTTCCCTCAGGTTAGCAGCCGAAAGCAAAAACACAATTAACCTATTGAAAAGATTGGTCGGAGCGAGAGGATTTGAACCTCCGACCCCTAGTCTCCCAGACTAGTGCGCTAACCGGGCTGCGCCACGCTCCGACGATGCCGCATCCTGTAGCTTTGATCCGGGCCGGGCGCAAGAAGCTTGGCGACGATTACGCCTGCGATCGCCACCGGCGATCTTCGCGACCTCAGCCGTCCTTCATCGCCGCATCGAGCGCCTGCCGGCACGCCAGCAGGTCCTCCAGCGCGGCGCGGAGGCGCGCGCGGTCGCGCTGCCGAGCGGCACGGTCGATGGCCGGCGCCGGTGCAGGACGCGGCTCGGGTGGTGCTTGCGGGCGCGGCCCCTCGAAGCGCGGCAGCGGCGCGGCTATGTCGGGCTCGCGACGGGGCGAAAGATCGGGTTCACGCCGTGGCACGACGCCGGGCTCGCGCCGGACCTGCATCATGGGCTCGCGGCGGACTGCAAGTTCGGGTTCGCGGCGGGCGACCACCGGGACCGCCTCCTCCTCGTCCTCCTGCTCGTCGATCTCGGCCTCGGCCTCCACTGACTCGTCATCGGGCTCGTCATCAACCGGCGCCCGCTTCGCGTCGGGACGCGGCGGGGCGAACGCCGGCGCGGCGTTGCCATCGACCAGTCCCTGCACCGCCTTGATGCCGTTTTCCTTCAGGATGCGCTGCACGCCACGGATGGTGTAGCCCTCGCCGTACAACAGGCGGCGTATGCCGCGCAGCAGGTCGACGTCGTCGGGGCGGTAGTAGCGCCGGCCGCCGGAGCGCTTCATCGGCTTGATCTGGGTGAACCGGGTTTCCCAGAACCTCAGCACATGCTGGGGAATGTCGAGGTCGTCGGCGACCTCGCTGATGGTTCGGAATGCATCCGGCGCTTTGTCCAAATGCTGGATCCCCAATTTCATCGGTCAGCGCTCCGCGAGACAGCGGGCTGCAAACTCACTCGTCGTGTGCTTCCTTGCCTTTACCGGCCGAAGCGTCGCCATTGATGCGCTGCTTGAGAATCGCCGACGGCTTGAACACCATCACCCGCCGCGGCGAAATCGGTACCTCGGTGCCGGTCTTGGGATTGCGGCCGATGCGCTGGCCCTTCTTGCGCACCATGAAGGAACCGAACGACGACAGCTTCACCGTCTCGCCCTTCTCCAGGCAATCGGTAATTTCCTTCAGAACCAGTTCCACGAACGCAGACGATTCCGTGCGCGAGAGGCCCACCTTTTGGTAGACCGCCTCGCACAGATCGACGCGTGTGACTGTTTTTCCCGTGCCCGTCATCGCCTGCCCCAACTCTCGGCGAACAAAATTGTTGTCAGAAATTATGAGGTTAACGACCAATGGTCAACAGCGCTCATCGATGCCGCGGCATCGAAGTTCATGACAATGCGAGATAATTTGTAATCAGCCTACCAGCGGATCAGCGCCGAGCCCCAGGTGAAGCCGCCGCCCATCGCTTCCAGCAACACCAGGTCACCCTTCTTGATGCGGCCGTCGGCCACCGCGACCGACAATGCCAGCGGGATCGAGGCCGCGGAGGTATTGCCGTGCAGATCGACCGTCAGAACCACTTTTTGCGGCGCGATATGCAGCTTGTGCGCGGAGGCGTCGATGATGCGCTTGTTGGCCTGGTGCGGCACGAACCAGTCAATGCTCTCGGCGGTCGCGCCGGTGGCCTTGAACGCATCGACGATCACGTCGGTGATCATGCCGACCGCGTGCTTGAAGACTTCGCGGCCTTCCATGCGCAGATAGCCGACGGTCTGGGTCGAGGACGGCCCGCCATCGACATAGAGCTTTGACTTGTGGCGGCCGTCGGAGCGCAGATGCGTGGTCAGCACGCCGCGGTCGGTGGCGTCGCCGGGCTGCGGCTGCGCGTCCAGAATGATCGCGCCGGCGCCGTCGCCAAACAAAACGCAGGTGCCGCGGTCGGTCCAGTCGAGAATGCGGGAGAACGTCTCGGCGCCGATCACCAGCGCGCGTTTGAAGGCGCCGGCCTTGAGGAAATTGTCCGCCGTGGCGAGCGCGAAGACGAAGCCCGAGCACACCGCCTGCAGGTCGAACGCGGCGCCATGGTTGATGCCGAGCGCGTGCTGCACCGAGACCGCGGTGGCGGGGAAGGTGTTGTCCGGCGTCGACGTCGCCAGCACGATCAGGTCGATCGATTGCGCATCGATGCCGGCATGCGCGATCGCGGCCTGTGCGGCCTTGATCGCCAGATGCGAGGTGAACTCGCCTTCCGCGGCGATGTGGCGCTGGCTAATGCCGGTGCGCTGCACGATCCATTCGTCGGAGGTATCGACCTTGGCGGCCAGTTCGGCATTGGTCAGGATCCGCTCCGGCAGATAAGAGCCGCAGCCGAGCACGACCGAACGTATCGAAGTCACGAGACAGCCTCCTGCGCGGGCGCAAGGGAAGCGCCGGCGTCGCGGTTGAGCATCAGATTGATCTTGGTGAGCAGATCGTAACTGACCATGTCATAGCCAACATCGATCGCGTAGGCAAAGCCGTCGGAATTGGTGCCGCCGTGGCTCTTCACGACGATCCCTTTCAGTCCGAGGAACACCGCACCGTTGGACTTGTTCGGGTCCATCTTTTCGCGTAGCGCCTGGAAGGCATTTCGCGCAAACAGGTAGCCGATCCGCGAGCGCCAGGTGCGGCCCATCGCGGAACGCAGATATTCGGCGATCTGCCGCGCGGTGCCCTCGGCGGCCTTCAGCGCGATATTGCCGCTGAAACCTTCGGTGACGATGACGTCGGCGGCGCCCTTGCCGATGCCGTCGCCTTCGACAAAGCCGATGAAGTCGAGTTGCGGCAGGTTCGCGGCGCGCAGCAGTTCCGCCGCCTCGCGGATTTCCTCGCCGCCCTTCATCTCCTCGACGCCGATATTGAGCAGGCCGACGGTCGGGCGCTCCAGATCGAACAGCGCGCTGGCCATCGCAGAGCCCATCACCGCCAGCGCCTTCAGATGGTGCGCGTCGCCGCCGATCGTGGCGCCGAGATCGAGAACCACCGAATCGCCGCGTGCGGTCGGCCAGATCGCCGCCAGCGCCGGCCGGTCGATCCCCTCCAGCATGCGCAGGCAGAATCGCGACATCGCCATCAGGGCGCCGGTGTTGCCGGCGGATACCGCGACATCGGCCTCGTCCTTCTTCACGGCGTCGATCGCCTGCCACATCGACGAGACCTTGCGGCCGCGGCGCAGCGCCTGGCTCGGCTTGTCGTTCATGCTGACGGCAACGGTGGTGTGAAACACCTTCGACACCTTCTTCAGCGCCGGATGCTTCGAAAGCTCCGCCTCGATCAACACGCTGTCGCCGAACAGCAGGAATTCGCTGTCGGGATGGCGGGTGAGGGAAATGGCGGCGCCGGGGATGACCACCGATGCGCCAATGTCGCCACCCATGGCGTCAAGCGCGATGCGAACCTTTTTCGGCATGAACGTCCCGGAAGCCTGTCTCTGGCAGCCCTGAGAAGCGGGCCGCGACGGATGCCCACCGCGAGAGCTGGCGAGCGGCGAAGGTATCAATTATCTGTACGGAGCGGGACAATAGCGTTTCCCCGTGCCGATACAACATCTTGACCGCATGCTTTTGCTGCGTAAGGCGGCTTGGGCCGGAATCGCTCCCGATCGGCCCACTCGGGGGCATCCGGCGTTAACAACCAGAAACCGGCCAGATGTGCTGCCCGATTTTGCTCAGTCGCCGCGCGATCCGCCGGTCCAGCCCTTCGGCTTCTTGGCATCCGGGCCTTCCTTCAGGACCTTTAGCGCCGCGAACGGATGTTCCTTGGGGTCGACCTGTTCGACCGGCGCCACGAATACGGCGTCCGCCTTGCGCGGATAGGGATTGAGCCCGAGGTACAGCGCATCGGTGGCGAGCCGGCCGATGTCGATGAAGCCGTTCTCGATCGGCTCCGGCGGATCCGGGGTCTCCTCGTCGCTCTCGATGTCCTCGTCGACCGAATCGGCCAGTTCGCGGATCTGCGACGGCGGCGCGAAAACGAGATCGATTTCCTCGTCGAAATCGCTTTCCATCGGGTCCAGCGTCACCACGCAGGTCTGCCCGACCCGGCCCCAGACCCGGCCGGTCACATGGACATGCCCGCCCTTGATCGGGGTCAGCAGCAGCGATGCCTTCGCCGAGCCCACGCCCAGCAGGCCACCGAGGGCCGCCATGGCCTCCCGCTCGCCCGGATTGGCCTCGATGTCGCGCGCCACCCCGGTTTCCGGGATCTGCATCACGGCAATCGGCACGCTCCAGGGATTCGACGTATCCGTCGGTCGGTCGGGTCTGCTCATGTCTTTACCAATGTTGCTGCGGGCTGCGGGAATCGCCACGCGCCGGATGTCAGGGTCGTCTCGTCCAACTGGCCCAGGTCGCGGACCGCCGCCTCGACGTAGGAAACCAGCCGCCGGGCGTGCTCGGGATCGACGCCATTGTAGATATTCTTCGACAGCGCCTGCGCCAAGGGCTCGGGACCTGCGTCCCAAGCCATATCATAGGCGGCGGCGCGACCGTAAAGCGCGCGGCCGAATTCCTGCATTTTCTTCGGCACGCGCAGGTCGGCGGTACCGAGCTCACGCAGATTGTCGTCCATATCGGTGCAGAAACGCTCCACCAGCGCCTGCGAGAACTCTCTCGGCGCGCCTTTCAGCTTCAGTTCGCGCAGCGCCAGCCACAGATGCAGCAGCAACATATCGAAACGGCCATCGACGCTGTCGCGGACGCCAAGCTCCCGATAAAACAGAGGTTCTCGCGCTTGCGCCACGATCATGCCATAGATGGACTCAATGGTGCCGCGCAACGGCGTCGGGGTCTTCCTGAAGAGATTGAACGGCCAGACCATCTTGAGTTCCTCAGGCGGGCCCTCCGGGCGCGCATGTTGCATTCGGAAGCTCTGCCCGGTACGTCAACGCCTCGACCGATGCAAGAGGACGGGGTCCGCTCCACGATGACAATTTCGAGCCACACCGGCGCGCAAGCGCAGCCGAAGCGCGGTTTTCGCCGCCTGCTCGGCGCGCTGACCGCCGCCGTCGTCTGCCTGTCGCTGGGCGCCTGCGCCGAGCAGTTTCAGAAGGGCTACATCCTGCCGATCGGCGCGCTGGAGCAGATACCGATCGGCGCCAGCCAGGACCAGGTGCTGATCGTGATGGGGACGCCTTCCACCGTCGCAACCCTGAGCGGCGAGGTTTTTTATTACATCTCACAGCGCGCCGAGCGCCCGGTCGCCTTCATGCGGCAGACAGTCACCGACCAGCGCGTGATTGCTATCTATTTCGACAAGAACCGCCGCGTCGAAAGGCTTGCCAATTACGGTCTGCAGGACGGCAAGATCTTCGACTTCATCAGCCGCACCACGCCGACCTCCGGCCAGGAAATGAGCTACCTGACCCCATTGTTCAAGCTGATCAGCTTCCGCTAGCCCCGTCCGGGGATCTCCCCGGACCACATGGCTGACGATAGCGAGATCCCCGCGGGGGTCTTGCGATCGTCCCGGCCGACACAAGCCGTGATTCCCGGTTCATGCTGATCTCAACGGCCGCGCCATTCATGCGGGCTTGCTCTGGTCCGGCGCCTTGATGCGAAACCAGGCGACGTACAGCGCCGGCAGAAACAGCAGCGTCAGCACCGTTCCGACGATGATGCCTCCCATCATGGCGTAGGCCATCGGGCCCCAGAAGATCTCGCGTGAGATCGGAATCAGCGCGAGGCTTGCGGCGGCTGCCGTCAGCAGAATGGGCCGCATGCGATGCTCCGTTGCTTCGACGACGGCTTCCCAGGGCGGTTTGCCCTCTTCCCTGAGATGCTCGATCTGCACGATCAGAATGACCGAGTTGCGGATCAGGATGCCGATCAGCGCCAGCACGCCGAGGATGGCCACGAAGCCCAGCGGCGCGCGGCTTGGTAACAGGGCGGCGACGACGCCGATCAGAGCGAGCGGCGCCACCGCGAACACCAGGAACAAGCGGTGGAAGCTCTGCAACTGCATCATCAGGATGGTCGCCATCGTGAACAGCATCATCGGGATCACAGCCAGAATCGGCGCCTGCGACTTGCCGCTCTCCTCGACCGCACCGCCCACCGCGACGTAATAGCCGGCCGGGAGTTTCGCGGAGAATTCAGAGATCGGCGCCTTGAGGTGGGTCACCACGGTAGCGGGCTGCGTGTCGTCGCGAATGCCGGCCTTCAAGGTGATGGTCGGAAGCCGTGATCGGCGCCAGATCGTCGGTTGCTCGAGTTCATAGCGGAACGTCGCCACTGCCGCGAGCGGGATGGACTGGCCGCTGTTGCCGGACAGCTGCAGATTGCGCAGTGTTTCGATCGAACCGCGTTCCGTTGCGTTGGCGCGGCCCAGCACCTTCACCAGATAGATGTCGTCGCGCACCTGGGTGATCGACGTTCCATTGACAATGCCGTTCAGGGTGGTCGCGATATCCTCGGAGGTAACGCCGAGCTGGCGTGCCTTGTCCTGCAACACATCGACCTTGACGACGCGCGCCGGCTCCATCCAGTCGAACACGACGTTGTCGAGGTGCTGGTTGCCCGAGATGATGCCGGCGAGTTGCTGGGAGTAGGCCCGGACCCGGGCTATGTCCGGACCGCTCATGCGATACTGCACGGGTCGTCCGACCGGCGGCCCGATATCGAGCAGCTTCACGAACGCGTCGGTGCCGGGAAAGGTCTTCGTCAGATAGGCCTGCAATTCGCCCCTCAAGCGGTTTCGGTCCGCGAGGCTCTTCGTCACGATCACCATCTGGCCGAACGACGTGTCGGCCGGCTGCACGTCGAAAGACAGCAGGAAACGTGGTGCCCCCTGTCCGACGTAGGTTGACCAGTGATCGATACCGCTACTTTCCTTCAGCGCTTCCCGCTCGAACCGGGCCATCTGCTCGTTGGTCTCTGCGATCGAACTGTTTTGCGGCAGGTTCCAGTCGACGACCAGCTCGTTGCGGTCGGACGACGGAAAGAACTGGTTCTGAACGTAACGCATGCTGAACACCGACAGAGCGAACGCCGCTATCGTCACCGCAATGGTAAGCCATCGCCGACGCATGCACAGCGCCAGCGCCCGGCTGAACCAGGTTGCAAACCGGCCCTTGTTTTCGTGGTGGCTTTTCATGGTGGCCGGCAGGATGGTCACGCCGAGCAACGGCGTGAAAAGCACGGCGACGATCCACGACGTCACGAGGGATACCGCGATCACGACGAACAGCGTGAACGTGAATTCGCCGGCGGCGCTATCATTGAGGCCGATCGGAATGAAGCTGGCCACGGTCACCAGCGTGCCGGTCAGCATCGGAAAGGCGGTGGACGTGTAGACGTAGGTCGCGGCCTTGGCGAGCGTATCGCCGACCTCCAGACGCGCCACCATCATTTCCACGGCGATCATGGCGTCGTCCACCAGCAGACCAAGCGCGATGATCAGCGCCCCCAACGAAATCCGCTGCAGCGAGATGCCCGTATACGACATAACCAGAAAGGTGATCGCGAGGACCAGCGGGATCGAGATGGCGACGACAAGCCCGGCGCGCATGCCCAGACTGATGAAGCTGATCGCCAGCACGATCACGATCGCCTCGAACAAGGCGCGGGTAAAGCCGGAGACCGCCTCGTCGACGATCTGGGGCTGGTCTGAAACCAGATGCACCTCGGCTCCGACCGGGAGATCGCCGGTGATTCTCGCCATTTCCTTTTTGAGGGCTTCGCCGAACTCGAGCAGATTGGCACCGGCCTTCATGCCGATCGTCAGCCCGATCGCCGGCTCGCCCTTGTAGCGGAACAGCGAGGTCGGCGGGTCGGTATAGCCGCGGCGCACGGTGGCGACATCGGTCAGCGGAAAGAACCGGTCGTTGACCCGCAGATTGATCGCCTTCAGGCTTTCTTCCGAGGTGAACTGCCCGCTGACCCGGACACTGATCCGCTCCGGACCGGCCTGCAGCACGCCCGACGGCGTGACCGCATTCTGCGCCTGAAGCGACGTGAGGATCGAGCGCTGATCGAGACCGAGCGCCGCAATCTTGCGGGTCGAGAATTCCAGAAAGATGACTTCGTCCTGGGCGCCGACGATATCGACGCGTCCGACGTTCGGCACCTGCAGCACCTTGGCGCGAACCTCCTCGACTCGGTCCCGCAACTGGCGCTGTGTCAGGCCATCGCTGGTGAAGGCATAGATGTTGCCATAGACGTCGCCGAAGCGGTCGTTGAAGACCGGTCCGACGACGCCGTCGGGAAACTGCCCCTTGATGTCGTTGATCATGTTCCGGACGCGGACCCATGTCGGGTTGACGTCGCGCGCCTTGGTCGTGGCCAGCAGATTGACAAAAACGGTGGTCTGGCCCGCCGTCGTGATGCTCTTGGTGTATTCGAGCGACTCGAGTTCCTCGAGCTTCTTCTCGATGCGGTCGGTGACCTGGCGCGTGGTGTCCTCGGCCGAGGCGCCGGGCCAACTGGCCTGGATCACCATGGTCTTGATGGTGAAGGCCGGATCTTCCTCGCGCCCGAGGTTCAAATAGCTGAAGAACCCGGCCACCATGAACGCGATCATGAAGTACCAGACCAGCGAGCGATGATGCAAAGCCCAGTCGGAAAGATTGAAATTTTTCACGCCGAGGCTTCCTGTTCCAGACGGATTTTCTGGCCTTCCTTGAGATGATGAACGCCAGCGGTCACGACGCGCGCACCGGCATCGATGCCGCTGGTGACGGCCACCGAGCCGTCATTGTTCGTGATGATCTGCACGTCACGCAGATGGACCGACTTGGTGGCCGGATCGACCAGCCAGACGCTTGATTTGCCGTCCCTGGTCAGTATCGCGGTTGCCGGCAGCCGGAAGCCGCGCGTCCTCTTCTCCGGGATCAGCGTGGTGATGGTCGAGCCCAGCCTGAACGTTTCGGGCGGCGCCTCCAGCGTGATGCGGATCCGGCGTGCGCGGGTAACCTGATCGGCCTGCGGGGCGATTTCGCGCACCTTGCCGGAAACGCGGATTTGCGGGTTCAATTGCAACGCGACCGTCAGCGGCATGCCGATCAGCAGCGCGCCCGCCACATCGTCGGAAACATCGATGACCGCCTCGCGGATGTCGGGCCTGGCCACGGTCACGACGGTATGGCCGGGATTGACAATCTGCCCGACCTGGACGCTCACCGCGGTGACGACGCCGCCATATTCGGCGTTCAGTTTGGTGTAGCTGAGTTGTTCGCGGGCTTTCGTCACAGCCGACTGCGCGCGTATCACGGAAGCCTCGGCGGCTGCATTGCTTTCATCGGCGCTGTCGAGCGTAGCCTTGGTGGTGGCGTCGGTCTCGATCAGGGTGCGCTGACGTTGGGCCGTAGCAGCCGCATTGACCAACTTCCCCTGCGCCGTCGTCAGGTCCGCCAGCGACGAGCGCACGGCAAACTCCGCTGCAAATGCATCGACCGAGGCGAGCATCTGACCGGCCGCGACCGTATCGCCGACATTGACCGGTCGGGAGATCAGCCGCCCCAGCATGCGAAAGCCGTAGTCGGTCTTGAATTGGGGTTGAACCGTGCCGACGACCGATACCGTCGCAGCTTCGAGCGGCTCGACAACCATGGAGAGCACGGGCCGGATCGCCTCCGGCGCAGCGGGCTTTTCCTGGCAGCCGGCCATTGCGCCGCAAAGAGCGATCACGCCGATCAGTCGAGCCGCCGTCATGCCTGAGCCCCTTCATATGTAATGATTTGCGCCGGCCGCAGCAGTTTGCCGCCGTCGATGACCACCCGTTCGCCCGCCGCAAGGCCGTCGCTGACGACGAACGCGTTGGTCTCGTAGGTTTCAATCACGATGCTTCGCAGTGATACGGCGTGGCTCTTGGGATCGATGACCCAGACCGCAGGACCGTTCACGTCGGACGTGAGCGCGCTCCATGGCACCACGATCTTGTCGGCGGGCACGGTTCGCCCCTCGCCGCTCAGCGGACTGTTCAGCGTCATGGCTGGCGGCGGGTTCTGAATCGACATCTTGACCCGGACGGTCGAATTCTTCGGATCGACCGTGGGCGACACCTCGCGAATGCGGGCGAGCGCCGTGACGGAAGGATCTGACAGCAAATTCACCGTGATGGTGTCGCCGTCCACGGGGCGCAGGAAGATCGACTCATAGACATCGAATACGGCGTCGCGCGCGCCGTCTTCGGCCAGCGTGTAGGCAGACTGGGCGGATTGAGCGACCTGCCCGACTTCGACATTGCGGGCCGTAATGATTCCGGACGCGCTGGCGCGCAGATCGGTATAGGTCAGCGCGTCGGTCGAGGTCCCCAACTGCGCCTTGGCGGCCTCAAGCGTTCCCTCGGCGGTCCGCAGCCCCTGTTGCGCCTGATCGAACGAGACCCGCGTGGTGAAGCCACTTGCCATCAGGGTCTTCTGCCGTTGAAACGTCGCCGTCGCGACCCGCAGCTGCGCTTCGGCCGCCGTGACCGCGGCCTTCGCTCCTTCGAGATCGGCTTTTTGCTCGGTAGGATCTACCCGCGCCAGAACATCGCCGGCGTTGACGTGGGCACCGACATCCACCAGTCGCTCGGTGACCCGTCCGCTGACGCGGAACGACAGTTCGGTGCTGACGCGGGCCTGGACGTCCCCGGTCAGCCGGATCACCGTCTGCCGTGGCTGGGGCCGGACGACTTCGCTTTTCACCATCGCAGGGGAACGAGCTGGCGTGCGGGCAGGTTCGCAAGCTGCCAGGAACAATGCGAGCGGCATCATAAGACAGTTCCAAACGACTCGCGGCACCATGCGACGACCTGCTCCAACAATTCGTCTGAAATCCATATAATTGACTAACTCGAAAGTCAATAATATAACAAGTTTGAAATGAGTATTGAGATGCCTGCTAAAATCAAGAAAACGCGAGCGCGGCGCAAGGCCGAACGCCCCTCCGAGATTCTGGATGCGGCCTTCGAGGAGTTCGTCAAGAATGGCTACGGCTCGACGCGGCTGGAAGATGTCGCCACGCGCGCTGGCGTCACCAAGGGAACGATCTACTTTTACTTCGAGACCAAGGAGCGGGTTTTCGAGGAGATGGTCCGCCACACCTCTCTCGGTTTCTTTCCTGACTTTGAAAGCTACGCCGCGAAACTGCAGGGATCCTACACGCGCCGGCTGCATGACCTAATGGTCTTCGTGTTTGGACGGATTGCCGAGAGCCGGGAATCGCGCGAGACGCTTCGCTTCCTGATCGCGGAGGGGACCAGGTTTCCAGATCTCGTCGAACGGCACTACGACGAATTCGTCAAGCCGACGATCGACCAGTTTCAGAAGATCATCCAGGCCGGCATTGCCGCCGGCGAATTTCGGGCGGCGCCGGCGACGTCCTTCACCGAGATCGTCATGAGTCCGGCCTTGCTGTTGAGCCTGTGGGCGCTGTTGTTCGGAAGCCGCAAGCAACTCGATGTCGCGGCTTTCACCACAGCGAGCATCGATCTGTTCATGCACGGACTATCCGCCTCCAAGTAGGTCAATGGCGGAAGCGGCGTGCGGGGATGGCGTGGCCTTCGCGGCAGTCCCGGATGGTGCCGCGACGTCACGGTGACGTGGCTTTACCCGCGTCAACGGGCGTCTTGCCGATCTCGCCGTGCCGCTCTACGGTTTGCACCAAGACCAAAAAGTCATAACGACAAAGTTCAGGGAAGAAACCGATGACCCGCTTGATCACGCGCCGCGGCGTGCTGTCCGCTGCTGCCGGTCTGTCAACCGCCGCGATCCTGCCACGCAGCTCCCTCGGCGCCGGTGAATGGCGCCCCACCGAAACCGTCCGCGTCATCGTCCCCGCGGCCGCCGGCGGTTCGACCGACGTGATGGGCCGCCTGCTGGCCGCGCACCTGCAACCCGTCTGGGGGCAATCCGTGGTCGTGGAAAACCGCTCCGGCGGCGGCGGCACCATCGGTACCGCCGAAGTGGCCCGCCTCAAGGGCGACGGCCATACCATCCTGGTCGGCAATCCCGGCCCCAACGCCATCGCCTACAGCATCTTCAGAAACCTCAGCTACAAGGCCGAGCAGTTGCAGCCGGTCAGCAACATGATCCGGATCCCGAACATCGTCTGCGCGCACCCGTCGGTGCCGATCAAGACCATCCCGGAGCTGATCGCCTATATCAAGGCCAATCCGGACAAGCTGAACTACGGCTCCTCCGGCGTCGGCCAGAGCCCGCATCTGACCGGCGCGTGGTGGCTGCAGCTCACCGGGCTGAAGATGCAGCACGTCCCGTTCCGCGGCGCAGGACCTGCGCTGCAGGCGGCGCTGGCCGGCGACATCCAGATCCTGTTCGACAACCTCTACCCGTCATTGCCGCAGGTGCTCGACGGCAAGCTCACCGGCCTCGCCGTCACCACGCCGGAGCGCAGCGCGCTGGCGCCGAACGTGCCGGCGATGCGCGAGACGGCGCCCGAGTTGGCCAAGTTCGACGTCGCCTCCTGGTTCGGCGTGTTCTATCCGAAGAGCACACCCTCGGCCGCCGTCGACTCGCTGAACAGCGAGATCAAGGTGCTGCTGGCCCGCGCCGACACCCAGAAAACCATCGCGGCAATGGGTGCCGTGTCCGACTACGGCACACCGGCGCAGTTCTCGACCTTCGTCGAGGCCGAGACTGCCAAATTCAAGACCATCATCGACAAGGAAGGTCTGCAGATGGAGGTTAAGTGAACCGACGCTATCGCCGCGGCCGCTAGCGCCGCGGCGGTCGAAGCGGTAGACCGCCTTCATGACCATCCGCCCGATCGTGCGCTACCCCGATGCCCGCCTGTCGCTGCGCGCGCAGTCCGTCGTCTCGTTCGACGGCGCACTGCGCGAGCTGGCGAATGATCTTCTCGACACCCTGCATGCCGCGCCCGGCATCGGCATCACCGCGCCGCATGTCGGCGTATCGCTGCGCGTGGTGGTGCTCGACCTCGACGCGGTCACCGGCGCGCGCAGCTACATCAATCCGGAAATCGTCTGGACCTCGCCGGAGATGATCACGCATCAGGAGGGCAGCGTCTCGATGCCCGGCGTCAACGGTGACATCCAACGTCACGCCCGCGTGCGGATTCGCTATCAGGACCTTGACGGGGCATCACAAACCGAAGAATCCGACGGCCTGCGCGCGGTGTGCCACCAGCACGAGATCGACCAACTCGACGGCATGTTCTGGATGCAGCGGCTGTCGCGCCTCAAGCGCGACCGGCTGATTAAGAAATTCGAGAAGCAGTTGCGGGGCTGATGGGCCGCGGCACGCGTCGCCTTTTCGCCTTCGAATTTTTTGCGGCCCTCCTCGTTTCCGCCTCGCCTCTGCGGCGTGAAGTGTTACGCTTGGCTGTTCCTGGAATGACCCGGCGCGGGGTGAACTCACCTGTCGCCGGCTTCTTCGCTGCAATGCAGCGAAGCGCAGACAAGCGCGCCACAAGGCGCCATCGGCACATGGGAGGACATCATTATGCTCGACAAGGCCCCGAACGGAAAAGTCTCCAAACTGCTGGCGACGCTGGACAGCGCTCTGACCGCCGGCGACATCGACCGCGCGCTCGACCTGTTCCAGACCGACTGCTACTGGCGCGATCTCGTCAGCTTCACATGGAATATCAAGACCATGGAGGGCAAGGATCAGGTCCGCGCGATGCTGCAGGCGCGGCTTGCCGGCACGAAACCGTCGGGATGGAAGATTGCCGATGGCGAGGCAGCAACCGAGGCCGACGGGATCATCGAGAGCTGGATCCAGTTCGAGACCGCGGTCGCCCGCGGCTTCGGCCATCTCCGCCTGAAGGAAGGCCGGATCTGGACGCTGCTGACCACCATGGTCGAACTCAAGGGCTATGAAGAGCCCGTCGGCTTCGACCGGCCGATGGGCGCCAAGCACGGCGTCGACCGCGATCGCAAGACCTGGAAGGAAGAGCGCGAGCAGGAGACCGCCGAGCTCGGCATTTCGCGGCAGCCCTATTGCCTGATCATCGGCGGCGGCCAGGGCGGCATCGCGCTCGCAGCCCGGCTGCGCCAGCTCAAGGTGCCGACCATCGTGATCGAGAAGAACGAACGCCCCGGCGACAGCTGGCGCAAGCGCTACAAGTCGCTCTGCCTGCACGATCCGGTCTGGTACGACCACCTGCCCTATCTGCCATTCCCGCCGAACTGGCCGGTGTTCTCGCCGAAGGACAAGATCGGCGACTGGCTGGAGATGTACACCAAAGTGATGGAGCTGAACTATTGGAGCTCTACCACCTGCAAGAAGGCGACGTACGACGAAGCGGCGGGCGAATGGACCGTGATTGTCGAGCGCGACGGCCGCGAGATCGTGCTGAAGCCGAAGCAGCTGATTCTGGCGACCGGGATGTCGGCCAAACCCAACATCCCGAAATTCGAGGGCATGGATGTCTTCAAGGGCGACCAGCACCATTCGTCGCAGCACCCTGGGCCGGACGCTTACAAGGGCAAGAAGGCCGTCGTCATCGGCTCGAACAATTCCGCCCACGACATCTGTGCAGCACTTTGGGAAGCCGGCGCCGACGTCACCATGGTGCAGCGCTCGTCCACTCACATTGTAAAATCGGACTCGCTGATGGAAATCGGGCTGGCGCCGCTTTACTCCGAACAGGCGGTGCGCTCCGGCATGACCACGGCGAAGGCCGATTTGATCTTTGCCTCATTGCCCTACAAGATCCTGCACGAATTCCAGATCCCGGTTTACAATGCGATCCGCGAACGCGACGCGGATTTCTACAAGCGCCTCGAGACCGCCGGCTTCATGCTCGACTTCGGCGATGACGGGTCCGGGCTGTTCATGAAGTATCTGCGCCGCGGCTCCGGCTACTACATCGACGTCGGCGCCTCCGAGCTTGTCGCCGATGGCAGCATCAAGCTGAAGAGCGGCGTCGATGTGAAGAAGTTGACCGAGCATTCGGTGATCCTGACAGACGACACCGAACTGCCCGCCGATCTGGTGGTCTACGCCACCGGCTACGGTTCAATGAACGGTTTCGCCGCCGACCTGATCTCGCAGGAAGTCGCCGACAAGGTCGGCAAGGTCTGGGGCCTCGGCTCCAACACGACGAAAGACCCCGGCCCGTGGGAAGGAGAGCAGCGTAACATGTGGAAGCCGACCCAGCAGCCCGGCCTGTGGTTTCACGGAGGCAACCTGCACCAGTCGCGGCACTACTCGCAATTCCTGTCGCTGCAGCTCAAGGCCAGGATGGCAGGCATCCCGACCGACGTCTACGGACTGCAGGAGGTGCATCATCGCGGCTGAGCGACCGGATGCCAACCGTTCAGCCGCCGAAGATCGCATCCTGGTCCATGCGCACGGCGCGCAGCACACGGGTGGCTCGCCACCGCGCCTCTTGGGTGGCAATGCCGTAGGTGATCAGCAGCGAACGGCGCGGGGCGGTTTAATCATCGCGCGAAAGCCGCAATGCTGTTCCTGGGCGCAGGGGGCGGACACGCTGGCCTGTATGATCCCGACTATGATTTCCCGGACGAATTGATCGGCGTCGGTGCGCGCGTCTTCATGCGCACGCTGCGCGATCTGCTGGGCTGACGAATTCTTCTCATGGCCGAAACGGCCGCCAGTCACGAAATCAGCCAGCCAAATGCGCGACGCAGGAACGCCTGGCCTCTCTCTGCAACCGGCGTCCCCTGGGCCATCAGATCCCGTCGTGCTGCACGGACAGGCCGGTGACAGCCTGCTGTTCGACGGCAGCTTGCTGCATGGCGAAACATGCAACCGCCCCGGCGAATTCGCCGGAGCGACGTGCTATCAGTCCCGCGAACACGATCAACCTATATGGAATCCAGCCGTGGTACGCATCGGCATTTTGACCGTCTCCGATCGCGCCGCGCGCGGCGAGTATGCGGATCTGGGCGGCCCCGCGGTCGTCGACTGGCTGCGCCGCGCTATCGTCACGCCGTGGGAGCCTGTCAGCCGTATCATCCCGGATGGTATCGACAGCGTTCGCGACGCGTTGATCGCGCTGTGTGACATCGAAAGGGTCGACCTGCTGTTGACCACCGGCGGCACCGGCCCGTCGCCGCGCGATTGCACGCCGGAAGCAACCGAAGCGGTGATAGAGCGCGTGATGCCGGGCTTCGGCGAAGCGATGCGGCTGGCCAGCCTCAAGCATGTCCCGACCGCCATCCTCTCGCGCCAGACCGCTGGCCTGCGCGGCGCCTGCCTGATCGTCAGCCTGCCCGGCAAGCCCGCTTCGGTGGCGGTCTGTCTCGATGCGGTGTTCGCCGCGATCCCGTTTTGTCTCGATCTGATCGGCGCAGGACGCATCGAGACGGATTCCGCGGTGATCGAGGCATTCCGGCCGCAATGATGCGGCCGGAATGCCGCGGCTCTCATGACATCGCCGTCAGCACCGGCACCAGTTGCCTCGCCTCGTTGACCAGAGCGGCAGTAAGCGCCGGCATCGGATCGCGTTTCGGATAGATCAGGCCGATCATCGTGCTGGCGTCGGGCGCCACGATCGGCACCGCGGCCAGCTCCGGCGGCATCGACCAGTCTCCCGCCATGATGCGCGGCATCACGGTGGCCAGTCGTCCGGCACGCAGATGGGAAAGCCGCACGGTGGAATCGTTGCATTCCAGCGCCGGCTGCACGGCGACGCCGACCTCCTGGAAGATGCGATCGTAGATGCGGCGATTCCTGGTATCCTGCAACGGCAGGCACAGCGGCAGCGTCGCCACCTCGTCCCACGTCACCGTCGCCTGGTCCATGAACGGCAGGCTGCGCGAACAGACCAGGCAGTAGCGCTCGTGATAGAGCGGCAGTTCGGCGTTGCGGCCGCCCGACTCCTCGTCGAGGTAGCTGACGCCGACATCGGCTTCGATATTCTCGAGCCGCGACAGCAGTTCGGCCGAGCTACAGGTAGCGATCGTAACATGCACGCCGGGATAGCGCACCCAGTAGGCATTCGTCAGCAGCGAGAGGATCGGCAAAGCCGTGGAAATCGCGGCGATCCGCAGATGACCGGAATTGCCCTGCTTCATCAGCTCGATCTCGGCGTTCATCGCGCGAAACTCACCGACGATGCAGCGTGCCCAGTCGAGAATGCGCAAGCCCTCCGGCGTGAAGCCCATGAACCGCGCGCCGCGATCGACCAGCAGGACGCCGAATTGCAGCTCGAGCTGTTTCAGCGCCGCCGAAAGGTTCGGCTGCGACACGCCGCAAACATGCGCCGCGCGGCCGAAATGCTTCTCCTTTTCAAGCGCCAGGAAATACTCGAACTTGTCATACATGGCGCGTTACCTGAAGAAACACCTGTGCATCCGAACTTCCGGTATTCCCGCCTGATTCCGGCGGCTCGGGCGCAAGCGCAACGTCCTTGATCGCGATCGGGAGGTCATTCAGATACGCCTCGCCGCCGCCGGGCGCGGCGAGCATCTGCAGGCAACCGCGTCCCCACGTCATGCAACATCGGCTCCGATGACGAGGCATGAGCGGGCTGCGCATCTACCCGGCCCGACGCCATGCTTGTCATGCATCGGACATCGCCATGGCGCCCGTTCTGGATCCGAGCCCGCCGGTGATACGCCGATGCGACCATTTTGGTTTTACGCAAATCAAGATGTTACGGCGCCGAAGTCCGTTTCCACGATCGCTGACCAGGCGCCCCTATTTCCCGGCAGCCGCGGTGTTTCCCGGCGCGGACTTGCCCTCGGTCTCGGCCAGCGGCAGCGGTGTCAGGCCGCCGAGACTCTTGCGGTAGATCACCCAATAGACGAAGCCGACAAAACCGCCGCCGCCGACAATGTTACCGAGCGTTGCAGGAAGGATGTTGTGCGCGATGTTGAGCAACGTGACGGTCGATACATCGACGCCGCCCGGCACATGCCCGGTCTGCACCAGCACCCAGGCCATCGGCAGGAAGAACATGTTGGCCACGCAGTGCTCGAAGCCCGCGGCGACGAAGCAGGACACCGGCAGCCACATGCCGATCATCTTGTCGGTCACCGAACGACCGGCATAGGCCAGCCAAACGCCGAGGCAGACCAGCAGATTGCAGAGGATTCCCTTGAAGAAAATGGTGACCATATCGGGCGCCATCTTGCCGATGGCCAGCTTCAGCACCGCCGCGCCCGCCTCGCCCTTATTGAGATCGACGAAATGCGACACGTACAACAGGAACACCAGGCCGAGCGCCCCCACCAGATTTCCGCACCAGACCAATGTCCAGTTGTGCAGTGCCTCTGCGGTCCGGAGCTGGCCGTTGCACCAGGCCATCACGATCAGGCAGTTGCCGGTGAACAGTTCGGCGCCGCCGATCATCACCAGCGCCAGTCCCAACGTGAACACCGTGCCGCCAAGCAACCGCTGCAAGGCAAAGCCAAGCCTCGGATCGGCCAGCACGATCAGGAAGAACATGCCACCAAGGCCAATCGAGCCCCCCGCCACGACCGACAGCATGAACTCGGGCAGGAACGGGCTGCGCGCTTTCTTGACGCCCAGTTTCTCGACCCTGTCCTGAATTTCTGCAGGCGAATAGGCGTCCGAGCCGAACATTTGCGAAGTTGCGTTGTTATCCGCCACCGGTCACTCCTTCTTTTGCGCGGAGTACAGAAGCGCAGTTTGGCGGGTTGGACGTTGCGCTGGGTCACGATGCCGGCAACAGATGCCAGAATGCGTGAGCCGGACCGGCTTGATCGTCGTGACGGCCTGGGCGAAGCTCCCCACGCAAGCCTTGGCGGTTTGCGCATTCGGATAGGAAAAAGACGTCTTGCCAATTGAAACAACCGCGGTCCCCTCCAGCGCGGCATGGCTGGGCGGGCTTGGAGCCGTGCCGTTCATCGCCCTGGCGGGGGCGATGCCCCTGCTCGACGGAGCGACCCGACCCGGGGTCGCCTACGCGCTGCTCGCCTATGGCGCGACGATCCTGTCGTTTTTGGGCGGCATCCATTGGGGCCTGGCCATTTCGCCCGCGGGCAGCCCGGACACAACGAGACGTGCGGCCCGAATGATCCTCAGCGTGACGCCGTCGCTGGTCGCGTGGGTCGCCCTGCTCGTCGCAGGAAACACCGGACTGTTGCTGCTGGCCATCGCCGTGGCCGCCATGCTGGCGATCGATCTGCGGGCGACGCGGCTGGGCGATGCACCGCCCTGGTATCCGAAGCTCCGGATTCCGCTCAGCTGCGTGGTGGTGGCGTCGCTGCTGGTCGGGGCGCTGCTGTAACGTCGGCTCACGGCATGCGCGGCAAAACCCGTCCGGCAAGACGGGACAGATAGGGCCGCACCGGCAGAAACGCCCGATAGGCCAGTTCGAGCACCGGGAGCACGCCCGGCAACGCCGCCACGCGCGCCGCCCAGCGCCATTTGGGCAGCCGCGTCCACACCTCGACGAAAGCGGCTGCGCCCGACAGGATGCGCCCGTCCGCCGCACGGACATGGAAACGGGCCATCGCGCCCTGTTGCGTGACGCCGTCGGGGGTGACGGCGCCGGTCGCGGACACGTCGACGAAACAGATCGCGCCAGCCTGGTCGAGCCGGCGGTAATAGCCGATCTCGGCCTGGCACAGCGGGCAGGAACCATCGAAATAGACGGTGGAGGGCGACAGTGTGCGGTCCGGGGTACTGTGATCGTCGCCCATATTGCATTCCCGTTTCCGTCGGCTTTGGCCGGCGAGGTTACGATAGCATGCATCCCGTGCTCGGCGCCATTGAGATCGGCCGAAAGGTTCGGCCAGCGCCGCGTTGGCGATGTTGCCGGCGGCCGGCCCGCGGATCGCCTGTGTCGCAACATCTGAGCAACGCCGATAGCGTATCACGATCGCGTCAGGGAGTTTTCACATGCCGACACTTCGCCAGTTGGAATATTTAGTGGCCATCGCGGACGTCGAACATTTCGGACGGGCAGCGGACGCCTGCCATGTTTCGCAGCCAACGCTCAGCCAGCAGCTTCGCGCGCTGGAAGAACGACTTGACGTCGTCTTGATCGACCGGCGCAATCCGGGGGTCGAGTTGACCCCGGTGGGGCGAGAGATCACCGCGCGCGCACGCCGGGTGATCATCGAAGTTCAGGACATCCGCGACCTCGCGCGGCGCTCCAGAGACCACCTCGTCGGCACCCTCCGGTTTGGTGTGACGCCCACTCTGGGACCATATCTCATGCCGCCGATCGTTGCCGCGCTTCACCGCGAGCAGCCCGACCTGAGACTGCACATCAGGGAGGGTATCCCCGAAGAGCAGGCGCTCTTGCTGTCCCGGGGTGGCCTGGACATGCTGCTCGGACCGCTGCCGATCGAGGGAGGCGATATCGAGATCCAGCCCTTGTTCCGCGAACGGCTGTTCATCGTGGCAGCTCCCGACCACGCGCTGTCGCAACGCGCCAAGTTGCGCCTGTCGGATCTGTCAGGTGCCAAGGTTATCAGCCTCGAACCACGTCATCATCTGCATCGACAGGTCGCTGAAGTCTGCGCCGATCTCGGCATGGTGCTGTTGCGCGACTACGAAGGCACCAGCCTCGACAGTATCCATCAGATGGCGGCCTCGGGTGTGGGACTGGCGATCCTGCCGGAGCTTTACCTGCGATCGGATGTCGGCGGACTGGCGGGTGTCAAAGTGCTCGACCCCAAGGGATGGAATTTCACGCGCAGCATCGCAGCCGCCTGGCGATCGGGTGCCGCCTATGGCGACGCCTACCGCGCCATTGCCAATCGCGTCGATGCGGAGGCGCGCGCTTTGCTCGGCACGCCAAGAGTCGGCGCCGCGCCTCGATAGGCTGAGACTATCACGATTAACGCAAAATCCGATTAGCCGCCTATCGACCCGGCGACTAGATTGACCGTGCGGACCGGGCCCCTCTGACGACTGGCAAGTCGTGATGTCGGATCGAGATGAAACCGCTCGTGGAAAGAGCGTCTGGATCGGATCGGACCAATGGAATTTCTGGAATTGATGTGGCTCGGCAAGCCTTTATGGCTGTGGCTTGCTTTCCTTGCCATCGTGGTCACGTTGCTGGCGCTGGATCTTGGCGTGTTGCACAAGAAGCAGCGCGAAATCGGCGTGACCGAGAGTCTCGCGCTGTCCGCCGGCTACATCAGCCTCGGCCTCGTGTTTGGCGGCTGGGTCTGGTGGTACCTCGGCGAAAAGGCCGGGCTCGAATATGTCACCGGCTTCGTCATCGAGAAGAGCCTGGCGATGGACAACGTGTTCGTGATCGCTATGATCTTTAGCTACTTCGCAATCCCGCGCCAGTATCAGCACCGGGTTCTGTTCTGGGGCATTCTCGGCGTCATCATTCTGCGCGCGATCATGATCGGGCTTGGCTCGGCGCTGGTTGAGAACTTCGGCTGGGTGCTCTACGTCTTCGCGGCCTTCCTGATCCTGACCGGCATCAAGATGTGGCTGACCGCCGACAAGGAGTACGATGTCGGCTCAAGCGGCGCTCTGCGCTTCATCAAGAAAACCCTTCCGGTGACTGAAAACCTGCATGGCAACCGGTTTTTCGTGCGGCAGCCGCACCGGAAAACTGGCAAACCGGCTTGGTTTGTAACGCCGCTGTTCCTGGCGCTGGCGATGGTCGAAATCGTCGACGTCGTCTTCGCCGTCGATAGCGTGCCTGCGATCTTCGCGATTTCCACCGATCCGTTCATTGTCTACACCTCGAACATCTTCGCCATCCTCGGCCTGCGCGCGCTCTACTTCGCGCTGGCAGCGATGGTGCACCGCTTCCACTATCTGAAATATGCGCTCGCAGTGCTGCTGGTGTTCATCGGATCGAAGATCTTCATTGCCGATGCGTTTGGTCTGATGAAGATTCCGCCCGCGGCATCGCTGTCGATCACCTTTGCCATCCTCGCGGCGGGCGTGGGGTGGTCGCTGTGGAAGACGCGCGCGCAGCGCCCCGGCGTGGAAGGCGCGGGTTGATATGAATTGGCTGGCGATCGCCCCGTGCACCGCCAGCCAGTTCGGCGTGCTACCTTATCCATATTAGAATCCACTGCGATCGGATCGAGAGCGTCGGCCGTTCCAGCTGCCCGCTTCAGCCAATCAGGCCGCAATTTCAGGGAAAGCCGTCGTCCGCTCTTCCCCATGGACCGGTGCCCAATCCAGGTCGCCAATATATCGCCATGCCATCCGGCCGGCGTCGTCGAGCGCGAACAAGTGAAGCCAACGATTGTCGAACAGGGCACACACGCCTGGATGCCGCGCCAGGATGTCGGTCATCGCCTCACGCGGCGCCTCGATACAGACCGACATGCGAAGCGGCTCATGAACATAGCGTTCACCATCATGGACCGACTGCAAGGGGAGACCCGCCCGCATCACGCCGCCGGTGCCTTCGACGACGCCAATGCCGCCGACGACATTGTGCAAGAGCTTGTTGCCGCCACCGAACACCTCGGGCGCGACCGTCGATCCGTAATATTGCAGGCTGATCCAACTCGCCACCACCACCGGCGCCGTCAAAATCAGTTCGAGAACGCCAAAGTCCCGGTCGGCCTTCCATTGATAGTCGTGCAGGAAGGCGCGGCCTGCCAGGTTCTTGCCAGCAGTACGTACGCGTGGCGCGGCAATGAACGAACTACAGCCCGCCAGTGCCCATTCCGGTCTCACCTCAGCCCAATCGCGGCTTCGCCTGGCGAGGCTGCGCTCCCCTGCCCCGCGGGGCAGGCGCAAGGCCCGCTCGCCCCGGGCGATCTTGCCCGCGGCAGCAAGCCAAAGCCGTGCCTGACTCATGTCCGGCAGATGTGCTGCAGAATAGGTGTCCTTGTCATAGAGCGTGACGGCGTCGGTTGTCGTGTCATGCAGGGCGGCGACGAACAGGGTATCCGCCGGTATATCGATCCCTTGCGCAACCAGGCCAGTGCGAACCTCAACGTCGTTTAGCAGGGCGGCCAGCAGCCGTGCATTGACCTCGCCGGAATGGCCGCCGCAGGCGCCGCAGTGCAGCCCGCTGGCATGGGGGTTGTTGACCACATTGGCGCCGTGTCCGACGAAAAGCACCAGCCTCGCAAAGTTCGCCGTCAATGACATGGCGCGCAGCACGGTCTCGGCAGACCGGGTTCGTGCCCCGGTATCCCAGGGCAAATCAGGACGCGGCGCGGGATCGTTCGGCGCAGGCGTGGCGCGCAGTCCCAGCGCATCGCTCACGAGCTTGCTGACGTAAATCGGTCCCGTCGCCTCGACGAACGCAAAGGACGACACGGCGGCCAATTTGAACCGGCCCCAAGCCCGTCTGGCACGGGCCTTGAACCGCGCGGCTTGATCCGCTGCGGCGTCTTTGGGACCGCCCGAACGGGTGGTCATGCCGGGGTTCAGCAACACCGGCAGCCGGTGTTCGCTGACGTCCGATGCGAAGCGGCGGTGCGAGGCCGTCAGGCCAAAGAAGCCCGCGAACCCCAGGGTCTGGATCGCAGGGTTGACGTATTCCAGCGCTCGCCGGAAAACCTCCGACCGCACATCGATACAAAAGGTGGCCTGTATCGCAGGCCGGGCTTCTGCGACCGCCGGGCTTTGCGCTGCAAGCGTTTCAGCCAGCCTCCTTTGCGCCGAGCGTTCCAGGGCCTCCTGCAGGATGGCGTCAACAACATGGTCGGCAGTCGCTTGGACGGGCAAGGCATGCTTGGCGACGACAGACTGCCAGCGAGCACCGATCTGGTGCTCGTAGCGATCGAAAAGAGCCTCTTCCCAGATCAGGCGGATCGCCAAGAAATCGGTGATGGTCGTATCCGTCGTACCACCAAGCTCGGCTTGCCAGCGCTGGTAGCGCGCATATTGCGCCCAGCCGCCTAGCGTGATGAGCATTTGGTGGAAGTAGGTTTGTGCAGCCGCCATTGGAATACCGAGGCGTTGCACGACCCTCGCCTGCACATCTGCCGCGGTTTCCGGTGCCTCCGAGACATGGGTTGCAAAGCCCGACAGGCCAACAATCTCCGGCGTCAGATCGTGAGTCGCGACAGCCCGCCAAGCGGCGTAGGCGCCTCGACCGCGTGGTGCGGCCCACAGCGCCTGTCCCTCATCGAGATAACCCGCCGCCCACGCCCCGAAACGCTCGGCGATGAAACCCGGCCAATTGATCCCGGACACCTCCGCCGCCAGATCAGCAACCGTCGGCAATGCGCTGACCTCCGGTTTCGATCCTTGGACCGCCGCCATCAGCAACCCAAGGTTCGAGGGGCGCAACGCGACCGGCGCAATCGCCAGCGCCTCCGAAAGATCGGCATCGGTGATGCTGCCATCGGTGATCCGCTCGCGATACCAGCTTCGCGGCATGGTGACCGGCGCGCCCGCCACCCGCGCCAGCCGGGCGGCCACCGTGGCGAGACTTTCGTGGGTCTGGCCGAGGAATGGATTGACTGCGACACTTGACGCCAAGGGCCAGACCGGCGGGATCGCCTGTGCAGCTTGATCGGCGGCAGCAATTAGCGCCATTGCGTCGTGCTCGATAGAAGGCTTTGCAGTCGTCATTGCTCGTTCTCCATTCTGACCGGGATGCGTTGCGCAGCCGCCAGCCGCCAGCCGTGCAGCAGCCGGTCGAAAACAGCGTTGGCGTAGAAACCGTTAGAGAGATGTACGCGCAGCCCGGCGGCTGCCGGGTGGTACGCCCAGAGCGGAAACATCGCCTGAACGACCGCCACGACACCGAAGCTGAATACCGCAAGAACGATCAACACCCACTGCAACGGCCCCGGCGGGGGGGCGGCGGGCAGTACGTTCGACGTCAGCCAGACCACGAAGAGTTGCAGGGCGAAATAGCTGACGGACGTGGCGACGGCATAGACAATGGTGCGTTGGGTCAAGGCCCTCGGTGCGGCGTCCGCCAGCCCTTGAGCTAGCATATAGGCAACGCCGAAGATCAGGATCGCGCCCAGTGCAATGGCTTGCGGCGACTCGTGCCGGATGCCAAAACCGACTCCGACGACGGCGTAGATAGCGAGCGCGAGGAAGAAAGCGCGCCTGACGGCGCCGGCCTTGGGAATGGCGACAGGACCAGGCCGACGATTGGCGGCGATCAACTCGACCGCACCGCCCGAAGCGAGGAACGAATGCGCCTTGTAGAGCGAGTGGGCCACGATATGCAGCAAAGCGAGCGGGAAGAGCGCCAACCCGCACTCCAGGATCATGAAGCCCATCTGAGCGACCGTCGACCACGCCAACGACGTCTTCACCGCGGGCTGGGTCAGCATCACCAGTCCCGCAAACAGTGCGGTGAACCCGCCTATCATGACCAGCACAGCCAGCACGCCGGGTGCCAGCAACATCACGTCCGCAAAGCGGATCAGCAGAAATCCGCCGGCGTTGATGACACCGGCGTGCAGGAGCGCAGAGACGGGTGTGGGGGTTTCGATCACCTCGGTCAGCCAACCATGGGTCGGAAACTGAGCCGATTTCAGCAGCGCAGCCACGGCCAGAAAGCCCGCCGCGCCGAGCGCCAGTGCGCCGCCATCGCCAGCGCGCGCTGCACTCAGGATCGCTCCGATCTCGGTCGTTCCGTAGGCCAGCGCCAGCAGCACTGCTGCCACAATCAACGCCACGTCTCCGATCCGCGCGGTGACGAATTTCTTGGCGGCCGCCCGCTGCGCGGCGATCCGCTCGGGATAGAACAGCAGCAGCCGGTGCAGAAAGATGCTCGTCGCGATCCAGGCCACAACAAGCTGGACCAGATTCCACGACAGGATCAGCACGAGGACTGACGCCAGTGTCATGCAAAGCCAGCCCGTGAACGCGCCCTGCCGGGCTTCACCGTCCAGATAGGTGGCCGCATAGCGCACCACGACCCAGCCGATGAACGACACCAACAGAGACATCACGCTGCTGACCGCGTCGAGGTGGATCGCCCCCCCCATCCCCCGCGCATCCGCCCCGCGCAGCATCAGCAAGACGGCCGAAACGATCGCCACCCCCAGAGCGACCAGGGCCAGAGCCTCGGCCAACCGGGGAAGCATCGGCGGCCTATGGCCGGATTTCGAAAAGCCGACGGCCGCGGCAAGCAGGAGCGCGAACGGGGCGGCATAGGGCAACAGATCAATCAGCAAAGAATTTCCCCTCAGCGCATCATGCGGATGGGAAATCAGTACCAAAAGGAAAAAAGCGATAGAAATTCATTGTTCCACGCTTATCGTTCTGTTTTATAGAACGATATGAAAAACCTGAATTTCAACCACCTTCGGTATTTCTGGGCGGTCGCGCATGAAGGCAGCCTCACGCGCGCCGCCGAACGGCTGAACCTGTCGCAATCTGCGTTATCGGTGCAGATCCAGAAACTTGAACATCAGATCGCTCATCCATTGTTCGAGCGCGTGGGCAAACGCCTCGTTCTGACCGAGGCCGGCCAGATCGCGCTCGACTATGCCGACACTATCTTCCAGGCAGGCGACGAGTTGATGAGCACCCTCGACGGACGCCCACTGGCAAACCGCCAGGTCTTGCGGGTCGGCGCGCTGACGACCCTGTCGCGCAATTTCCAGCTCGAATTCCTGCACCCCTTGGTCGGCCGTACCGACGTGGAATTGATCGTGCGTTCCGGAACCATACGCGACCTTCTGGCGCAGCTTGAAGCGCACGCGATCGATGTGGTGCTGTCCAACAGCGCCGCTCCTAGGGACGCACGCGCGCCGTTTCGCAACCATCTCCTCAACGAACAGCCCGTCAGCCTGGTCGGGCGGCCGAGACCTGGCAAAGCGCCGTTTCGCTTTCCAGAAGATTTGCGCAGCGAGCCGATCCTGCTTCCCAGCCTCGACAGCGACATCCGGATCGCCTTCGATCGACTTCTTGAACTGGCGGGCATACGCCCCATCATCCTGGCCGAAGTCGACGATATGGCGATGCTTCGCTTGTTGGCCCGTGAGCGCGAAGGCGTGACCCTGGTGCCACCGATTGTGGTGCGGGATGAACTCGAATCCGGCGCTCTCGTCGAGCACTGTCGTATTCCCCATCTCTCCGAGAGCTTTTATGCCATCATCCTGAACCGACGGTTCCCCAACCAGCTTCTGGCCGAACTACTGGCGAGATAGGACAGCGGATTACTCTGTCAGACCAGGATCACCGCGCCGATCACGCGCCTTGGCGCCGGACCGGATTTGCCGGATGGGTCTGGATTATTTCCATTCTTACATTCAAGAACACCATAACCATTGAAATTGATGAGACAAATCTGGCCACAGACGGGCAGATGCCGACCGCGAGGCCGTCAAAAATCTACGCTTTTGATTTCATTGGGAAATCACCCGAGAAAATATTCTTACGGTTCCAGCATCTATCGGGGTCGATTGCCCCCGGAAGCCCGATTAGCAGTGGTAATTTGTCGACCGCGAGGACCGAAAAAGTACCGTCACGCACGTTTCGATAGCAGGCTCTGCTGGCCGATGTCATCTTCCGTACTATCAAATTGGACGCGGTCTGAAACCTGATTGCTGCCAACGACCCGCCACAAGCACCTAGATCGCGGCAACCGCGTCGGCCAGCAGATCCCGCACCTGCCTCGCAACGCTGATGAGTTCAGTGTTCTCGATCGCTTGCATCGAGGCTACCGGATCGACGGCGCTGACTTCAACGCCGCCCTCAACCTCCCGCAGGATGACGTTGCAGGGAAGCATCGCGCCTACCCGCGGTTCGATGCCGATTGCCTGATGCGCCATCTTTGGGTTGCAGGCGCCCAGAATTCGGTAACCCTTCATCTCGATATCGAGCTTCTTTTTCATCGTCGCCTTGACATCGATTTCGGTCAGGACGCCGAAGCCATGGTCCGCAAGCGCTTTTCGCGCGCGAGCGTCGATGTCGTCGATGCCCGCCTCGGAGATCATCCGATTGATTGTGTAGCTCATAGATCATCCACTTCCAGGTTGGCCGGATGCTGCAGTCGCAAATCCGATGCGACGTCTTGTTGACAGCTTCCCTTGCGCTCTTCCGTTCAACGCCGACACCGCCGAAATCGGCATTTTCTACATAAGACCTGCTCTTGCGGGCCTTTTGCACATCGGCTGCCGAAGTGACGAGCTGCCACAGTAACATCCAAGCTCTTTATGCCCGACCGATGAATCGGCTCCACGATCACCTTTTCGTTTCCAACTCCCCTGTTCTGGCTATCAAAGCACACGCCCGAGGCGTAATATTATAGCAATAATACTTGGGACCTGACATGTCGCGCCTAAATACGCATCCCGCATCTCATCTCGTCTCGCGCATCGGCTGGCTGCGGGCGGCAGTGCTGGGTGTGAATGACGGCATCGTCTCGACCGCAAGTCTAATCGTCGGCGTGGCGGCGGCCTCGGCCGCGACCTCCGAGGTGCTCGTGGCGGGCGTGTCGGGACTTGTGACAGAGCGCCATGTCGATGGCGGCAGGCGAATATGTCTCGGTCAGCTCGCAGTACGACACAGAACAGGCCGACCTTTCGCGCGAGCGCGCCGAACTCGCCACCCAGCCCGAGTTCGAACGCGAGGAACTGGCGCGAATCTACATCGACCGCAGCGTGTCGCCCGATCTGGCGCAACAGGTCGCGGACCAGTTGATAGCCAGGGACGCTCTGGGGGCCCATGCCCGCATCCAGGCGGCACTGACCTCGGCCGCGACCTTCGCCGTCGGGGCCGCAATGTCATTGGCGATGGTTCTGCTGATACCACGATCCGCGCTGGTGGTAGGAGCCACCGTCGCTTCTCTCCTGTTTCTGGCCCTGCTCGGCGCGATTGGCGCGCGCGCGGGCGGTGCAAATGTGATGGAGGCGACGCTGCGTGTGACCTTCTGGGGCGCGCTTGCCATGACGTTGACGGCGGGGACCGGTGCGCTGTTCGGAACCGTGGTTTGATCGCGTCTCCGCGCCGCAGCGACCCATCCCGGATGCTGGGGGCAGCCCATGGCAGACGCAGCGCGTGCCGCGAGGTACTGGAACGAGGACCCCACTGCCCTGGCCGCGTCTCTGGGCGCGGGACCGGGCGGTCTCACGTCGGATCGGGCGGCATCGCAGCTTGCAACCGTGGGCCCCAACAGCGTCGAGGATGCGCCGCGCCTGAGCGCCCTGCGCCTTATGCTGCGGCAGTTTGAAAGCCCGCTCGTCCTGATCCTGGCCTTTGCGGCGGCCATTTCCCTTGTTCTTCAGCAATGGGTGGATGCGGGGATCATCCTGGCCATTGTACTGGGCAGCTCGCTTCTCAGTTTCTATCAGGAGTACCGGGCCTCGACGGCGGTCGAGGAATTGAAGAAACGCCTCGCGCTGACGGCACGCGTCCTGCGCGACGGGGCGGAACAGGTGCTGCCGGTGACGCAGATCGTACCCGGCGACGTGATCCTTCTGGCGGCCGGAAATCTGATCCCCGCCGATGGGATCATCCTTGAGACGCAGGATTTCCTCGTCAGCGAAGCCAGCATGACGGGCGAGTCCTTTCCGGTCGAGAAGCGGCCCGGCGTCGTCGCCCCCGATGCCGCGCTTGCCGAAAGGACGAACACCGTATTTCTGGGCGCCTCGGTGCGCAGCGGCACGGCGAAGGTCATGGTCGTTCGGACCGGTCACCGGACGGAATTTGGCGCCATTGCCGCGAGGTTGCGGGCGCGCCAGCCCGAAACCGACTTCGCGCGCGGTGTTCGGCAGTTTGGCTATCTGCTGATCCGCGTGATGGTGATCATCGTCCTGTTCGTCCTGACGGTGAACCTGCTGCTCGACCGCCCGGTGATCGAGTCGCTGCTCTTCGCGGTGGCCTTGGCCGTCGGACTGTCGCCCGAACTCCTGCCTGCGATCATCAGCGTGACGCTCTCCGCCGGCGCACGCGCCATGAGCAAGCGCGGGGTGATCGTGCGGCGTCTCGATGCCATCGAGAACTTGGGCAGCATGACCGTGCTGTGTACCGACAAGACTGGCACGCTGACCGAAGGCACCATCGTGCTGAGCGAGGTGCTGGATGCGGCGGCCCAGCCATCGGACGAGTTGCGGCGGCTCGCCTATGTCAATGCCGCGCTCGAGACAGGGATCGAGAACCCGCTGGATGCCGCCATTATTGCTGCCGGTGCATCGGCCGGACTAACGACCGCAGGACTGACCAAGATCGACGAAATCCCCTACGACTTCGTACGCCGCCGCTTGACCATCGTGGTGGCTGAGAGCGCCGACCCCGGAAATCACCTGATCGTCACCAAGGGTGCATTCTCGAATGTTCTGGACAGTTGCACGGCGTTCGAGCGCGATGGCGCCGAGGTGCCGCTGGACCAAGTTGCGCGCGCAAACCTGGACGCCGTGTTCAAGGCAAAAGGCGAAGAGGGTTTCCGAGTTCTCGCGCTGGCCACACGCCGCGTTGCCGCCAAGTCCGACTATGACCACGACGACGAGCGCGACATGGTGTTTCGCGGCTTCCTCGTGTTCCTCGATCCTCCGAAGCCCGAAGCGCGGGAAACGATCGGGAACCTCGCCCGGCTCGGCATCGCCATCAAGGTGATCAGCGGCGACAACCGCCATGTCACCGCGCACATGGCCCAGGCGGTGGGGCTGGACGCCGCGTCAATGCTGACAGGCGAGGATCTGGCGGGGATGAGGGACGAGGCGCTGTGGCACCTCGCGCCGCGCACCGACCTCTTTGTCGAGATCGACCCGCAGCAGAAGGAGCGCATCGTTCGCGCCTTGCAGCGCACCGGCCATTCGGTCGGCTATCTGGGCGACGGCATCAACGACGCGCCGGCGCTACACGCCGCCGACGTGGGCATCTCGGTTGCCGAAGCCGTCGACGTCGCCCGCGAGAGCGCCGACATCATCCTGCTCAGCCGGGATCTGGACGTGCTGCGCCAGGGTGTCGAGGACGGGCGTCGCACCTTCGCCAACACGCTCAAGTACATCTCGATCACCACCAGCGCGAATTTCGGCAACATGATCAGCATGGCGCTGGCTACGCCGCTTCTGCCCTTCCTGCCGCTGGCGGCCAAACAGATCCTGCTCAACAACTTCCTGTCAGATCTGCCTTCGCTCGCGATTTCCAGCGACAATGTGGACCCCGAGCGCGTCTCCAGCCCGCAGCGTTGGAGCGTCAAGGATATCCAGAGATTCATGATTGTATTCGGCCTGATCAGCTCGGTCTTCGACCTGCTGACCTTCGGCGTCCTGCTCTACATCTTTCAAGCCGGCCAGGCGGCCTTCCAGACCTCGTGGTTCATGATCTCGCTGCTCACCGAGCTGGCGGTGGTGCTCGTTCTGCGGACCCGCAAGCCTGCCTTCAGCAGTAGCCCAAGCCGGTTGCTGCTGTGGTCAACCCTTGTTGTCGCGGCCGCGACGTTTGCGGTTCCGTTCCTCGGCGAGGCAAGTGCGCTGTTCGGCTTCGTGCCGCTTTCGACTATGGAACTGGCTGCTGTGGTGGCGATCGTCGGTGGCTACATCGTGGCAACGGAAATGGCAAAATCGTGGTTCTTCGCGCACGAGTCGGCCAGACCTTTCCGCTCTGCGTCCAATGCTGGCGGGCGCAGCTGACCCAGATCGACGAACGCGCCCGGCAAGGCGTAGCGACTGTTCCCTTGGCTAGCCCGACGTGTGAAAAGCCCCTGCCTACAGGGGGAAGTCAGGCTGCACGGCCCATGGAGGCCCAATCTTCAAGGACGAGGCGGAGGGCGCCCTGGCGCACCTGCGACAGAACATAAGGCTCTGGCAGGTAAGCCAGCCCCGCACCGGCCGCCGCCAGCGCGACGGCGAAGGGCGTGTCGTCGATGGTGATTGCGCCCGGGACGTCGAGCGCGAACGTCTCCTCGCCGCGCTCAAAGTCCCAATGGTAGATGCGATCATTGCCAAGCCGGATGCGGTGGTAACGATGATTGAGCAAATCATGAGGGTGCAGAGGAACGCCGTGCTTCTCCAGATAGGCCGGAGCGCCTGCTACCACCCACCGCATTTCGGCCGAAAGCCGTTGCGTCACCATGTCCTCAGGCACCGTGCCACCGTAGCGGATACCGGCATCTGCCCCCGCCTGCACGACGTCCAACAGATGGTTGGAAACCTGGACATCGATTTCGATGTCCGGGTAGCGCTCGACGAACACGGGAAGAACCGGGGCGAGCAGAAGCGCACTGGCATGCTGCATGACGTTAAGGCGAATACGGCCAATCGGTTCGTCGCGATGCCGGTCGAGTGCCAAGGCTGCGCCTGCGATTGCCTCGAATGGCCCCACCAGCGCGGCAAAAAACTCCTCGCCAGCGGCCGTGAGGGTGACGCTCCTGTTGGTCCGGTTGAGCAGACGGACGCCGATCCTCGCTTCCAGGCTCTTGAGAGCATGGCTCAATGCAGAGGCACTGACACCGAGCTCCAGCCCGGCGCGACGAAAGCTGCGATGCCTCGCGATCGCAAGGAAGTAGTTGAAGTCGGCTAGATCGGCTCGGCTGGTCGACATGGACGAACCCTGCTCGCTTCGACCGGCCTCACTCCCACTCGATCGTCCCGGGCGGCTTGCTGGTGATATCATACACCACGCGGTTGACGCCCTTTACCTCGTTGATGATGCGCGTCGCGGTCTCGCCGAGGAACTTCATGTCGAACGGGTAGAAGTCCGCGGTCATGCCGTCGGTGGAGGTCACCGCGCGCAGGCCGACGACGAATTCGTAGGTGCGGCCGTCGCCCATCACGCCCACGGTCTTCACCGGCAGCAGCACCGCAAAGGCCTGCCAGATCTTGTCGTAGAGGCCGGCCTTGCGGATCTGGTCGATATAGACCGCGTCGGCATTGCGCAGGATGTCGAGTTTTTCGGAGGTGATCTCGCCGGGGCAGCGGATCGCGAGGCCGGGACCGGGGAACGGATGTCGGCCGACGAAGATTTCCGGCAGGCCGAGCTCGCGCCCGAGCACGCGGACCTCATCCTTGAACAGTTCGCGCAAGGGCTCGACCAGCTTCATTTTCATGAAGTCCGGCAGGCCGCCGACATTGTGGTGCGACTTGATGGTCACCGACGGGCCACCGGTGAACGACACGCTCTCGATCACGTCGGGATACAGCGTGCCCTGCGCGAGATAATCCGCGCCGCCGATCTTCTTGGCCTCGGCATCGAACACGTCGATGAACAGGCTGCCGATGATCTTGCGCTTCTGCTCGGGATCGGTGACCCCTGCAAGCTTGCCGAGGAACAGTTCTTCAGCCTGCACGTGGACCAGCGGGATGTTGTAGTGGCCGCGGAACAGCTCGACGACGGTCTTGCCCTCGTCCTTGCGCAGCATGCCGTGGTCGACGAACACGCAAGTAAGCTGGTCGCCGATCGCCTCGTGGATCAGCACCGCCGCGACAGCGGAATCGACGCCGCCGGACAGACCGCAAATGACGCGGCCGGTGCCGACCTGGGAGCGGATCTTCTCGATCGCTTCCTCGCGGAACGCGCGCATGGTCCAGTCGCCGGTGAGGCCGGCGACCTTGCGCACGAAGTTGCGGATCAGCTTGGCGCCGTCCGGCGTATGCACCACTTCGGGGTGAAACTGCATCGCATAAAATTTTCTGACATCATCGGCGATCACCGAAATCGGCGAGCCCGGCGCCTTCGCCACGGCGCGAAAACCTTCCGGCAGCGTGGTGACGCGGTCGCCATGGCTCATCCAGACGTCATATTGGCCGCCCTTCTCCCAGACGCCGTCGAACAGCGCGCAGTCGTCCGTGATCTCGATCTTGGCGCGACCGAATTCGCGGTGATGACCGGCTTCGACGGTGCCGCCGAGCTGCTGCGCCATGGTCTGTTCGCCGTAGCAGATGCCGAGCACGGGAATGCCGGCATTGAGGATCGACAGCGGTGCGGCGGGAGCGTCATGGTCGAGCACCGAGGCCGGGCCGCCGGACAGGATCACGGCCTTGGGCTTCATCTCGGCGAAGGCGGCTTCGGCCTTGTTGAACGGCACGATCTCGGAATAGACGCCCTCCTCGCGCACGCGGCGCGCGATTAGCTGCGTCACCTGCGAGCCGAAATCGACGATCAGAATCTTGTCATGGATGTCCGCGGCCACATGCGGCGACGGATCGGACGGCGATACGGAAGTGTTGCTGGGGGCTGTCATAGCGAGCCATTACGCGACTCCCGGCGGCGTCGCAAGCCCGGAAAGCCGGCAGATGGCAGCCCTGCACCGCCCTATCCCCCGTCATTGCGAGGAGCCCTTGCGACGAAGCAATCCAGTCGTTGCCGAGCTCGTGGCTCTGGATTGCCGCGTCGCTTCGCTCCTCGCAATGACGGGGATGGGCCTTAATCGGCCTTCTTGCGCGCCAATACCGAGACGAAAAACCCGTCCGTGCCGGTCCGCCGCGGCGTCATCAGCAGGCCTTCCGGGCTCTGGTAGGTCGCGGCGGCAAAGGCTTCCGCCTTGTCCCACAGCACCGAAATCACCTGCTCGGCCGGCACCACGGAAAAATCCGGGTGACGGGCAAGGAAGCCGCGGATCTGCTCGTTGTTCTCCTGCGGCAGCACCGAACAGGTGATGTAGGCGATGCGGCCGCCGGCCTTCACCAGAGGCACCGCGCGCTCCAGCACCTCGATCTGGTCCTTGATCCGGACCTCGAGCGCGCCCGGGCGCATTCGCCACTTGGCATCGGGGTTGCGGCGCCAGGTGCCGGTGCCGGTGCATGGCGCGTCGATCACGACGAGATCGGCCGAGGCGTGGATGTCGGACAATGTGTCGTCCGGGCCCTTCGGGGTGCGGATGTCGCAATTGTGCACGCCCGCGCGCGACAGCCGCTCATGGATCGGCGCGAGCTGGCGCTTGTCGCTGTCGGTGGCGATCAGCCGGCCCTTGCCCTGCATCATCGCCGCCAGCGCCAGCGTCTTGCCGCCGGCGCCGGCGCAGAGGTCGATCACCTGCTCGCCGGGCTTGGCGCCCGACAGCTGGGCTGCGAGCTGCGAGCCCTCGTCCTGCACCTCGATGGCGCCCTTGATGAAATCTTCCTCGGCATGAATGCCGGGATTGCGGGCATCGGCGCCGAGATCGATCCGCAGCCCCATCGGCGACCACGGCGTCTCCACAGCGCCGAGATGCTTGACCGAGCCCAGCACCTTCTCGCGCTTGGCCTTCAGCGTGTTGACGCGCAGATCGAGCGGCGCGCGGCTGGCCATCGCGGTGGCTTCGGCGACGCGGTTGTCACCGAACACGGCGGTCAGATGGCCGTCGAGCCATTCCGGGTAGTCGCCGGCAATATGCGCCGGGGCGTCATCGACCGTGCGCGACGACAGTGCGGCTAGCTCGGCGTCGCTCAATGGCTCCGGCGAGAACCGGCCGCCATCGCACAATGCGGCGATCGCCTCGACGTCCATCTTGCGCTCGGCCTTCAGCATGCCGAGCACGCGGGCGCGCGGCGTGTCGCTGTTCATGATCCAGGCGCTGGAGGCGCGACGGCGCAGCACGTCCCACACCAACCCGGCGATGCCGGCGCGATCGCCGGAACCGGCGTAGCGGTGCGCAGTGCCCCACTCCTTCAGCGCCTTGGCGGCGGGCACGCGCTGGGTGTCGATGGCCTCGATCAGTTCGATCGCGGCGGAGAGTTTTGCGGCGGGAGTCATGGCAGTCTTTCAACAATGAAGAAGGAGCGGCGCGCGCTTCAGATCAGCAACAGCATGCGCAGCGCGAAGTAGAACCACATCGCCAGCAGCACCAGGGCACCGGCCAGCCAAGCCTGCGAGCGGCTGTTGCCCGCGACATAAATACCGGCGTGCAGGAAGCGCGTCACGACGAACACCCAGGACAGGCAGACCAGCACCAGATCGATTTTTCGCAACGGCAGGCCGATCGCGATCAGTGCATAGAACAACAGATCGAGCTGCGAGGCGTGATTGGTGGCCTCCGACGCCTCATTGCGCGTCGCCGCCCCGCCCCGTCCGGTCCAGAAAAAAAGTCCGAGCGTCAGAAACACCAGCACGAAGACCGGCAGCAATACCATTTGAACCGTCATCGACATCTCTCCTGCGCGGCGAAGCGCGAGCTATAGACCCCGCGCCGGCGGATGACAATTCGAGGCGGCCCCCACGCCGGCCTTCCCCGTCATTGCGAGGAGACCTTGCGACGAAGCAATCCAGTTCTTCGCTTGTGGCCTTCTGGATTGCCGCGTCGCTTCGCTCCTCGCAATGACGGAGGAGAGGCCGGCAGGTGACGACGACAGCGCTCGGCGTTAAACTTTGTCCGGCCCGACGCGCACCAGTTGCTTGCCGAAATTCTTGCCCTTGAGCAGGCCCATGAAGGCCTCCGGCGCGCTGTCGAGGCCTTCGGTGACGAACTCCTTGTACTTCACCTTGCCCTCCTTTACCCAGACCGACATGTCGCGCAGGAAATCGCCGCGGCGACCGGCGAAGTCGCTGACGATGAAGCCGCGGAAGGTGAGCCGCTTGGTGAGAATGGTACGCATCATTTTGCCCGCCCATTTCGGCGTGGTATCGGCGGTGTCGCTGTAGGAGGCGATCAACCCGCACACCGGAATACGCGCAAAGAAGTTCAAGAGCGGAAACACCGCTTCGAATACCTCGCCGCCGACATTCTCGAAATACACGTCAATGCCGTCGGGGCATGCCGCCTTCAGCTTGGCGGCGAAATCCGGATCGCGGTGATCGAGGCAATCACTGAAGCCGAGCTCGTTCTTGACGTAGTCGCACTTTTCCTTGCCGCCGGCGATGCCGACCGCGCGCGCCCCCTTGATCATAGCGATCTGGCCGACGGCTGAACCGACAGCGCCCGAGGCTGCAGCAACCACCACGGTCTCGCCGGCCTTGGGCTGGCCGATATCGAGCAGGCCGGTGTAAGCCGTCATGCCGGGCATGCCGAGAATGCCGATCCCGGTCGAGATTGGGCCGAGCGAGGGATCGATCTTGCGCAGAATATTGCCATCGACCACCGAATAGGTCTGCCAGCCGGAATGCGCCAGCACGAGATCGCCCTTGGCCACGGCGTCGCTGTTCGACGCCATCACTTCGCATACGGTGCCGCCTTCCATCACGGCATCAATCGCCACCGGCGCTGAGTAGGACGCGGCGTCATTCATGCGCCCGCGCATATAGGGATCGAGCGACAGCCAGATCGTACGCAGCAGCACCTGGCCCTCGCCCAGCTCCGGCATCGCGTAGTCCTCAAGGCGGAAATCCGACGGCTTCGGTTCGCCATGCGGACGGGCGGCCAGAACGATGCGCTTGGGAGATGCGGTCATGAGATTTCCTCGGAGGTTTCTTGTTGATCGTTGCTCGAGATTACAAAAACGCGGCGCGCAAAAATCGCGCGCCGCGGGGTCGTCGTCAATATCGGTTCAGGCGGTGATCTTCGCCAGCACGGCATCGAACGCGGTGGTCGCGGCCGGCAGATCCTTGAAGGTCTTGATCTCGCGCGAAGCCTGCGCGTCTTTCTCGGCGACGGCCGGATCGATCGGCGTGAACGACTCGCCGCCTTCAACCATGCCCTTGGGGCCGCCGACCAGAAATTCATGATCCTCGACAGGCTTGTCCTTCTCGAGCCAGACGCCGAGCGTGGCGATGCTGTTGCCGCGCCGGTGCGAGATGTAGCGATCGATCGCCACGCTGCCGTCACGCTGGCTGCCGCCGAGCTTGGCGAAACCCTTGGCGTCGAGCAGCTTGTGCGACTTGAAGCCCTTGACGCCGACCGACGCCGCCTTCGCGGTCTCCTCGGTGAGGTCGTATTTCTCGGCCATCGCCTTGCCGACCACGGCGAGTTCGCCCGCCATGTCGTGCTCGAACTGCTTGCTCTCGGTGCGCGGCTGGCCGGCCTTGCGCGGCTTGTTGGCCTGGCGCTTCTCGAGTTCGGCGGTGCACTGCGCGACGATCTCGGCGACGTCCTTGCGCTCGGCGTTCGCCAGCAGGTTTTTCAGATCCGGGGTGGAAAGCGCGGCGACGCGCTCGTCTGTCCAATCGACCATAATATCCAACGTTCTCTTCTGACGATGGCGAGAGGGTTCTCGCAAAACCGCGTCACCCGCCCGTCAAAATCGAGGGGCGGCCGGCTGCGCCAGGGGCAGCGCGCGTGACACGGGAACTCTAGCGCGTTTTCGCGCTCAAGTGGGGTTATCTTTGGGCAAAGGCCTTACACGCCGCCGGGATAGTTCGGGCTTTCGCGGGTAATGGTGACGTCATGCACGTGGCTTTCGCGCAGCCCCGCGCTGGTGATGCGGACGAACTCGGCCTTGTTGTGAAACTCGGTGAGGTCCTTGGCACCGACATAGCCCATGGCCGCGCGAAGACCGCCGGCGAGCTGGTGCATCACGTTGCCTACCGGGCCCTTATAGGCGACCTGGCCCTCGACGCCTTCCGGCACCAGTTTCAGCGAGTCCTTGATGTCCTGCTGGAAGTAGCGGTCGGCCGAGCCGCGCGCCATCGCGCCGACCGAGCCCATGCCACGATAGGCCTTGTAGGACCGGCCCTGCCACAGAAACACTTCGCCGGGCGTCTCGTCGGTGCCGGCCAGCAAGGAGCCGACCATCGCGATATCGGCGCCGGCGGCCAGCGCCTTGGCGAGATCGCCGGAGAACTTGATGCCGCCATCTGCGATCACCTGGATACCAGCCTTCTTGGCGGCTTCCACCGCATCCATGATCGCGGTGAGCTGCGGCACGCCGACGCCGGCAACCATGCGGGTGGTGCAGATCGAGCCCGGGCCGATGCCGACCTTGATGGCATCCGCGCCGGCATCGATCAGCGCCTGCGCGCCCTCGGTGGTGGCGATGTTGCCGGCCATCACCTGTACCGCATTCGACAGCCGCTTGATGCGCTGCACGGCTTCCAGCACGCGCGACGAATGACCGTGTGCGGTATCGACGACAATGATGTCGACGCCAGCATCGATCAGCCGCTCGGTGCGCTCGAAGCCGCCCTCGCCCACCGTCGTTGCCGCGGCAACGCGCAGCCGGCCCTGGGAATCCTTGGACGCCAGCGGATGCGCGACCGCGTGCTCCATGTCCTTGACGGTGATCAGGCCGACGCAGCGGTATTGATCATCGACCACCAGCAGCTTCTCGATGCGGTGCTGGTGCAGCATGCGCTTGGCTTCGTCCTGGCTGACGCCTTCGCGCACGGTGACGAGGTTCTCATGCGTCATCAGTTCGGAGATCTTCTGCCGGGGGTCCTTGGCGAAGCGCACGTCGCGGTTGGTCAGGATGCCGACCAGCTTGCCGGGGACGCCCTTGCTGGCGCCGGTCACGACGGGAATGCCGGAGAAGCCATGCTCGGACATCAGCGCCAGCGCATCCGCGAGCATCGCATCGGGGCCGATGGTCAACGGATTGACCACCATGCCGGATTCATACTTCTTCACCTGGCGGACCTGCGCAGCCTGGCCCTCGACGTCGAAATTGCGGTGGATGACGCCGAGACCGCCGGCCTGCGCCATGGCAATCGCCATGCGGGCTTCGGTGACGGTGTCCATCGCCGAAGCCATGATCGGGATGTTCAGCGGAATGGTCTTGGTGGCGAAGGAGCGGATGTCGGCATCGGACGGCAGGATGTCGGACAGGCCGGGCTTCAGCAGCACGTCGTCGAACGTGTACGCTTCGCGAATTTTATGAACCACCGCCATTGCCAACTCCATCTGCGGCTGACTTGCCGCGCTAAATACCTTGGGATGAGCCAATTGGCCGGCGATGCGGAGCATCGTCGTCGAATCGAAGCCCATCAGTAGGGTTGACGGTGGTCGATAGCATGCTGCGCTGCGAATTAAAAGCGTCTGGCTGCCATGCGCCCGATTTTGAGAGGGGGGCGACAGCCCCGGCCTGCCCACCGCCTGGCTGCGTTCACGCAGCCGTTAGCCGCCTGACGCCCGTGACCGGTGGCCGCGTCCCCCGCCGGATGTTAAAGCCCGGCCGCGCCCTCCTGAAGAATCGCCGGATCCACTCGCAACGCGAGACGCCGGGAACAAAGAATTCTCATGAACAAAGAACGCCTGATCCCGCTCATCGTCGCATCCGCGTTGTTCATGGAGAATATGGATTCCACGGTGATCGCGACCTCGCTGCCGGCGATCGCGGCCGACATCGGCACCAGCCCGCTGACGCTGAAACTGGCGATCACCTCCTATTTGCTCTCGCTGGCGGTGTTCATCCCCGCCAGCGGCTGGACCGCGGACCGCTTCGGCGCCCGCACCGTGTTCTCGATCGCCATCGCGGTCTTCATGGTCGGCTCGATCGGCTGCGCGCTGTCGCAGAACGTCACCCACTTTGTCATCGCGCGCATCCTGCAGGGCATGGGCGGGGCGATGATGACGCCGGTCGGCCGCCTCGTGCTGCTGCGCTCGATCGACAAGGCCGGGCTGGTCAATGCGATGGCGTGGATGACGATGCCCGCGCTGATCGGACCCGTCATCGGCCCGCCGCTCGGCGGCTTCATCACCACCTATTTTTCCTGGCACTGGATCTTCCTGATCAACATCCCGATCGGCCTGCTCGGCATCTATCTGGCGCAGCGCTACATCGATCCGATCCGCAGCGACGATCCCGAGCGCTTCGACCTGTGGGGCCTGATCCTGGCGGGCGTGGGCCTCGCCGGCATCGCCTTCGGCGGCTCGGTCGCGGGGCTCGGCCTGCTACCCTGGCCGATTGTCGTGGCGTTGGTCGGCATCGGGGCGGCATCGATGACGATGTACGTGCTGCACGCCCGCCGCACCTCATCGCCGGTGCTGGATTTCTCGCTGCTGCGGCTGGCGACGCTGCGCGCGGCCATCATCGGCGGCTTCCTGTTCCGGCTGGGCATCGGCGCGTTGCCGTTCCTGCTTCCGCTGTTGATGCAGGTCGGTTTCGGCCTGTCGCCGTTCCGCTCCGGCCTCGTGACCTTCGGCTCGGCGGTCGGCGCGATGGGCATGAAGGCACTGGCGGCGCGCATCATCCGCACCTTCGGTTTCCGCAACGTGCTGACGATCAACGCCGTGGTCAGTTCGGTATTTCTCGCCGCCTGCGCGCTGTTCACGGTGCAGACGCCGCTGCTACTGATCCTGGTGCTGCTGGTGGTCGGCGGCTTTTTCCGCTCGCTCGAATTCACCGCCATCAACACGGTGGCCTATGCCGAGCTAGAGCCATCGCAGATGAGCCGCGCCACCACGCTGGTCAGCGTCAACCAGCAACTGGCGATCTCCGCCGGTGTCGCGGTGGGCGCGGCCTGCGTCGAATCCAGCATGGTGCTGAACAAGATGACCGAATTGTCGGCCGGCGACTTCGCCCCGGCCTTCATCGTGGTGTCGGTGCTGTCGGCGGCCTCGGCCTACTTCTTCTGGCAGATGCCGGACGACGCCGGCCACGAGATCTCCGGCCGCAAGGTGATCGACATCGCCAGCCGCAAGGGCGCCGAGAAGGCCGCGGTCAAGGCGGGCAGCGAGGGCACAGAAGAAGCGCGGGACCAGAAGCTGGGGTAGTCTACTCCTCGCTTTGCCCCATGCGCTTTTCGCCGGCGATACCGCGAAAGCCCAACGCCAACACATAGCGCTCGGAAGAATCCTTGCGGCTGGAGGCCGGCTTGACGTGCTTCACCGAGGTGAAGTCCCGCTTCAACTGGTTCATCAGCGTGGCATCGGCGCCGCTCTGGAACACTTTGGCGACGAAGGTGCCGCCCGGCTTCAGCACGTCGGCGGCGAAGGCCGCGGCGTCCTCGACGAGGCCGACGATGCGTAGCTGGTCGGTCTTGCGGTGGCCGGTGGTATTGGCGGCCATGTCGGACAACACGACATCGGCCTTGCCGCCCATCATCTCGAACAGTTTGGCCGGCGCGCCGTCGTCCAGGAAATTCATCTGCGCGAAGGTGACGCCCGGAATGTTGGGCATTTCCAAGAGGTCGATGGCGATCACCTGGCCGCGGCCCTCGGCCGAGCCGATACGCTTGGCAGCGATCTGGCTCCAGCCGCCGGGGGCGGCGCCAAGGTCGACCACCGAGATGCCCGGCTTGAGGAAACGGTATTTATCGTCGATCTCGATGATCTTATAGGCCGCGCGCGAGCGCAAGCCGTCGCGCTTGGCCTGCTGCACATAGGGATCGTTGAGCTGGCGCTCCAGCCAGAGTTTCGAGGAGTGCTTCAGCCTGCCGGCGCTCTTGACGGTGACGTGCAGCCGTCCGGTGGTGTCTTTGGCCATATCGTGGTGCTTGCTTTCGGGTTCCGGCGTTCTCTAGCACACCGGGCCGGAAAAGGGGCATCCGATCAGGCGACCCGGATCGCGCCGTCCTCGCGCATCATTTCGACCAGCATGCCCTCGCGCAGGCCGCGGTCGGCGACCCGCAGCCGCGGCAGCCGGAACAATTGCCGGATGGCGTCCAGAATCGCACAGCCGGCCAGCACCAGATCGGCGCGTTCCGGGCCGATGCACTGGTTAGCGGCGCGCTCGGCAAAGCTCATCGACAGCAATTTGGCGATCGTCGCGTCGAGATCGGCCTCGCCGAGCCAGACACCGTCGATGCGGCGGCGGTCGTAGCGCGGCAGATGCAGGTGCACGCCGGCCAAAGTCGTCACCGTTCCGGACGTGCCCAACAGATGCATGCCGTGGAGGTCGTCGCCATGTGCCGCCGCGAACGGGGCGACGTGCTGAGCGACGTCCTGCACCATCAGCGCATAGGATTCCTTGGTCACATGCTGGCCGCCGAACTTTTCCGCCAGCGTCACCACGCCAAGCGGGATCGACATCCACGCCTTGATCTCCGGCCGGGCGTCGGGATGTACGGGATCGCGCGCGATCCGCACCAGTTCGCTGGATCCGCCGCCGATGTCGAACAGGATGGCGCCCGTCGCCGCGGCATCGAGCAGCGGCGAGCAGCCGATCACAGCCAGCGAGGCTTCGGTCTCGCGATCGATGATCTCCAGCGTGATGCCGGTGTCGCGCGCCACCTGGGCCAGGAAATCGTCGGCATTGGACGCCGCGCGGCAGGCCTCGGTCGCGATCAGCCGCAACCGCTGCGCGCCGCGCTGCTGGATCTTGTCGCGGCAGATCGAAAGTGCCGCAACCGCCCGCGCAATCGCCGCCTCGCTGATGACGCCGGTGAGCGAGACGCCCTCGCCGAGCCGGATGATTCGAGAAAACGAATCGATCACGCGAAAATTATTGTCGCCGGTGGGCTGGGCGATCAGCAACCGGCAGTTATTGGTCCCGAGATCTAGCGCGGCATAGATACTGCCATTCACGTCCCGGCCAGGGGCGGCCATGCCGCCAGTATCCTGCACAGCCAAGTCCTGCGCATGCCCGCGCGGCACCGGGCCGTCGCGAAGCCGCGTGTCATCCGTCATTCCGTCTGCTTTCCGCGGCCATACCGGCCGGCTTGGAAATATCCTTGGAAACATCCATTCACGGAAAGTTTAGCAGGGCACAGGGGCAGCGCAACCACCGCACAGCCCCATGACCAATCATACATTGTCGCGGCGGGGCCGCTGCTTTATCTCAGAGCGTCCGTTGGGGCGCCAAACCGGGCGAAACCCCGCGAAAAACGACATTTGATGGATTTGGCAATGCAAAATCATACCGGCTCGCCCGTCGACAACTCCATCGCCATGCAGAAATACGGCGTCGGCCAGCCGGTGCGCCGCAAGGAGGACGACACGCTCGTCCGCGGCAATGGCAAATATACCGACGATTTCAACCTGCCCGGCCAGTTATACGCCTGGATCGTGCGCAGCCCACATGCCCACGGCCTGATCCGCGGCATTGACACCACGGCGGCCCGGGCGATGCCCGGCGTGCGCGGCGTCTGGACCGGCAAGGACCTGGAAGCGGCCCATTACGGCCCCTTCACCTGCGGCCTGCCGCTGAAGAACCGCGACGGCTCGGCCCTGCTGCAGACCAACCGCACCGCACTGATGACCGACAAGGTCCGCTTCGTCGGCGATCCCGTCGCTTTCGTGGTGGCGGATACCGTGGCGCAGGCGCGTGACGCCGCCGAAGCGGTCGAGCTCGACATCGAGGCGCTGCCCGCCGTGACCGATTGCGAAGCCGCAACCCAGCCCGGCGCGCCGCTGTTGTGGGATCACATCCCGAACAATGTCGCGCTGGATTTCCACTATGGCGACACCGACAAGGTCGAGGCCGCCTTCGCCGGCGCCGCGCATGTGACGAAGCTCGACATCACCAATACCCGCGTCGCCGTGGTGTCGATGGAGCCGCGCTGCGCGCTGGCGTCCTATGACAAGGCCGGCGAGCGCCACGTCATCCAGGTTGCGACCCAGGGGGTCTCCGGCAACCGCAATACTCTCGCCAAGCTGCTCAACGTGGCGCCCGACAAGGTGCGGATCCTGACCGCCAATGTCGGCGGCTCGTTCGGCATGAAGAACATCAACTATCCCGAATATATCTGCATCCTGCATGCCGCCCGGGAACTGGGAAAGCCGGTGAAATGGCTGGAGGAGCGCTCCTCCAGCTTCCTGTCCGACAGCCAGGGCCGCTCGCAGGACATCCATGCCGAGCTGGCGCTGGATGCCGACGGCAAGTTTCTCGCGGTGCGGCTCAAGGGCTACGGCAATCTCGGCGCCTATATCAGCGGCGTCGCCCCCGGCCCGCTCTCGCTCAACACGGCCAAAAACCTTGCCAGCGTCTACAAGACGCCGCTGCTGTCGGTCGACATCAAATGCGTGCTGACCAACATGACCCTGATGGGCGCCTATCGCGGCGCGGGCCGTCCCGAGGCCAATTTCTACATGGAGCGATTGATCGATCGCGCCGCCGAGGAGATGGGCATCGACCGTCTCGCTTTACGCAAGCGCAACTTCATCAAATCGTCGCAGATGCCGTTCGCCGCGGCGTCCGGCGTCACCTATGACAGCGGTGATTTCGGCGGCGTGTTCGCCAAGGCGCTGGAAATGTCCGACCATGCCGGCTTCGCCAAGCGCAAGAAGGACAGCCGCAAGGCCGGCAAGCTGCGCGGCATCGCGGTGGGCTGCTATCTTGAAGTGACCGCTCCGCCTTCACCCGAACTCGGCAAGGTCACCTTCAACGCCGACGGCACGGTGACTCTGACCACCGGCACCCTTGACTACGGCCAGGGCCACGCCACGCCGTTCGCCCAGGTGCTCTCATCGCAGCTCGGCGTGCCGTTCGACTCGATCCGGCTCGAACAGGGTGACAGCGACCTCGTCCGAATGGGCAACGGCACCGGCGGCTCACGCTCGATCACCGCCACTGGCCAGGCAGTCGTCGAGGCCTCAGCGCTGATCATCGCCAAGGGCAAGGCAGCCGCCGCGCATCTGCTGGAAGCCTCCGAAGCCGACATCGAATTCAAGGCCGGCCGCTTCACCATCGCCGGCACCGACCGCTCGATCGACATCATGGAATTGTCGAAGCGCCTGCGCGACGGCCAGCAACCGGACGGCGTGCCCTCCTCGCTTGATGTCGACCATGACGGATCTGTCGTGCAGTCGACGTTCCCGAACGGCTGCCATGTCGCGGAAGTCGAGATCGAGCCCGACACCGGCGTCATCAAGATCGTCAACTACACCGGGATCAGCGACTTCGGCACCATCGTCAATCCGATGATCGTCGCCGGTCAGTTGCACGGCGGCGTCGCCCAGGGCATTGGCCAGGCCTTGATGGAAGAGGTCAGCTACGATTCCTCGGGCCAGCCGATCACCGGCTCGTTCATGGATTACGCCCTACCCCGCGCCGGCGACATCCCGTTGATGAAGACCGGCGACCATCCGTCACCGGCGACGTCAAATCCGCTGGGCACCAAGGGCTGCGGCGAAGCTGGCTGCGCCGGCAGCCTCGCGGTTGTGGTCAACGCGGTCGTGGATGCGCTGTCGGAATATGGCGTCACCCACATCGACATGCCGCTGACCCCGGAACGCATCTGGCGCGCGATCGAGGACGGCAAGAAGACCAAGGCGGCGTAAGTATTCCTATGTGAAGCGAGGGCGGCCGTAGAACCCCTCCCCCTTGCGGGGAGGGTCGGCCGAACGAGCGATGATGCGATAGCATCATCGGGAGTGGAGGCCGGGGTGGGGGTGCCACGGACGACGTAGCTTGTGGCTACCCCCACCCGACCCGGCTTCGCTACGCTTCGCCGGGCCACCCTCCCCGCCTAGCGAAGCTTCGCTTCGCAAGGCGGAGGGTAAGATCAGCGCTCCGCTGCTGCTACAGCAGCCCCAATTCCCGCAACTCCCGCCGCATCGGCTCGGGCATCGCCTCGATCGAGGCAGCGGCCTTGCCGAGATCCGGCGGGGCGTCGCCCATCGCCAGATAGCGCCAGCCCTGGAACGGGCGCAGCGGGCGCGGCGACACCGAGAATACCTTCGGCTCCATGCGCAACCGGCAGCGGTTGATGCCGGCGCCATCGCGGAACGGCTCGATCGCGACCAGCTTCTGGCGCACCGCGATCTCGCCCTTTATCACCCAGTAGATCGAACCGCCATCGAGCAACTCGGCGTCGCGCTTGGGCACCATGCGGGTCACATGGGTGTGGTGCAGCGGCACGCCGGCCTTCTTCGCCATGGCCAGCCGATCGGCGACCCAGCCCTTGAATTCCTTGATCGATTCACAACCGACGGCGAGCTTGATGAGATTTAGCGACATGGGCCTGAGATGGTCATGAAACGGGGGATGACAAGCCTCAATTATCCGCCCCGGCCGGCGCCGGCGCAAGCTGCACCGGGCCGGTCTGCACAGGACGCGGCGGCTTCGGCGCCGGCGGCTTCTTCGGCGCGGCGGGCGCCGCCGCCTGCGCGTTGGCGGCAGGCGACCGCGGCGCATTGATCGGCGGCTCCGGTGTCATGATATTGACCGGCGGGATCGAGGCCGAAGTTGGAAAATCCGCCGTGGTCGGCTTCCCGGTCGGCATCGACGGCGGAAGACCGGACAGCGTGACGACGCCGGGAGCCGTCGCCGTCGGCATATTCCAGCCGGGTGCATAGCGCGCAATCAGAGTGTCATAGCTGCGCTGCTCCATATGGGCGGCGATCTCGTCGTGATTGGTCAGCGAGGCATAGGCCGGACACGCGCCGATCTGGCAATTGTCCCGGGCCAGCAGCAGGTGGCCGATCAGCCCGAAGCGGTCGCGCTCGATCGACCGGCGCAGCGATGCCAGTTCAGGGGTCATGACCTTGTTGGCGGCGGTTACGTCGCCAAAAGAGACCAGCCAGGCGAGGCGCGCCGCCGCGTAGGACACCGCCGCGGCAGCGTTCTCGGGAGAACCAAACAGCACCTTCTCGCAGGCGGCCAGCACGGCGTCGCCGGCGAGATCGTCTAGGCAGGACAGCGCCGGCAGCGACGCCATCGCCGGCGGCGGTTCAGGCGCAGCGGCCTTGACGTTACTGGCGACACTGGCCGAGCCCTGCCCGCCTGCCCCATAGCTGCGAATCGTGGCGGCACTGGCCACCGCCATGGCGAGCAGGGTAATCACCGCCAGCGCGCCATTGGCGACGGACTTTTCGGCGCGCAGCAGCGTGATCGCCACGATCAGACCGAAGAACGCCGCGACGGCAATCGTCAGCCACATCGGAAAGCTCGGCGAGCGCCAGAGTTGTTCGAGCGAAGTCGCCCAGGCCCAGTTCATCGAGTGTCCCCGCTCGTGACAGATCAAGTGTGGCTGCCATGAACCCGCAATATGCTGATGTTATGGCGAAGCCGTCGTTGCCGTATGCAGCACTCAGTCCTGCTCGAAGCGCGGGATCAGAAGCGTCTCCGCCAGGCCTTCCTGCGTCCATTGCCGGAACGCCGGCAAAGCCTGCATCGTCTCGACATATGCGCGCGACGCCGGCGCAAGCTCGATCGCGTAGGTCAGAAACCGCTGCACCACCGGCGCATACATCGCATCTGCCCCGCTGAAGTCGCCGAACAGATACGGCCCGACATGGCCGTAGCGGGTCTGGCATTCGGCCCAGATCTGCTGGATGCGCGCGATATTGGCTTCGGCATCCGCCGACGGCGCCTTGGCCTGCACCGGCCGATGCAGGTTCATGCCGCATTCGTTGCGCAGCGCCATGAAACCGGAATGCATCTCGGCCGAGATCGCGCGCGCATGCGCGCGGCGGGCGCGGTCCTCGGGCCACAATTTAGCGTCCGGGAAACGCTCCGCGGCATATTCGATGATCGCCAGCGAATCCCAAACCGTGACGTCGCCATCGACCAGCACCGGCACCTTGCCGGACGGCGTGAAGCCGAGAAGGCGCGCCTTGTCTTCCGCACCGTTATAGAGCGGGATCATCACCTCTTCGAAGGCAATGTTGGCAGCCTTCAACGCGAGCCACGGCCGCATCGACCACGACGAATAATTCTTGTTACCGATCACCAGCGTCAATGTCATCATGCCCTCCTGCGCGTGCAACGATGCCACGCAAGGTCCCCTGCAATCAAGCCGCGCCGGTTGCCGCGAATCCGCGTGCGTGGCACATTCACGCTTTGGCAAAGGCACTAAATGGTCAGTTATTCCTGGGTCGATGTCGTGGCGGTCGCGTTCTTCGCGATCGAATGGACGACTTATGCGATCACGCTGGAGCAGTCGGCCTATGGCCGCGACAGCCTGTCGTCACGGATGCATGTCTACCGCGAGGTCTGGATCCGCCGGCTACTGGAACGCGACGTTCGTATCGTCGATACCCACATCATGACCTCGCTGCAGAACGGCACCGCCTGGTTCGCCTCCACCACGCTGATCGCGATTGGCGGCGCGCTGGCGCTGCTGCGCGCCACCAACGAGGTGGTGCCGATGCTGCAGAGCCTGCCTATCTTCTTCGACGCCTCGCCGGCGCTGTGGGAAATCAAGTGCCTCGGCCTGGTGCTGATTTTCGTCTATGCGTTTTTCAAGTTCGCCTGGTCGTACCGGCTGTTCAACTACGTCGCGATCCTGATCGGCGCGATGCCGCTGGCCGCCGAGCGAGACACGCCGGAGGCAGAGAAGCATGTGATGCGAACGGTGCGAATGTTCGGCGCAGCCGCGCGCCACTTCAACCGCGGCCAGCGTGCGTTCTTCTTTGCGCTCGGCTATCTCGGCTGGTTTCTCAGCCCCTGGGTGTTCCTGGTCACCACCGCTGCCGTGGTGATCGTGACGTGGCGACGCCAGTTCGCCTCCAACGCGTGGCGGGCGATGGAGCCATAGCGATCGTTTTACACCTCTCCCATAGGGAGAGGTCGGATGTTTGAGCGAAGCGAGAACATCCGGGTGAGGGGTTACGGACTATCGAGAGCGCACAGCCCCCTCACCCGGATTGCTCCGCAATCCGACCTCTCCCCGGTGGGGAGAGGTTTTGAGCGTCGCGGTCGGAGACGAGCCATAGATCAGCCGGCGAAATCCTGCGGCGTGAAGGGGACGTCGAGCACCTTCCACTCGTCGTATTTGTCAGCGGGCAGCATCGCGTAAGGCTGGCACTTCTGCAGCGCCTGCATCGCGGCCTGCATCAGGAGTGGACCTTTCATCGAGGCACTGGCCTCGATCAGCGTCGGCGCCATTGTCAGGCTGCCATCCGGCGCAAAGAACGCGCGCAGCACGATCCGCACCTTGTCGGTGCGCGCCACCTCGGCCGGCAGCTTCGAACAGGATCGCAGATGGCGGCGGAACGCGGCGATATCCAGCGGCTCGATGTCCGCCTTGTCGGTCGCCAGCGCCCCGCCATTGCCGTCCGGCAGGCCGAGCTGCACGCCGTATTTGACCGTGATGTCAGGCTCGACCGTCGGTGATGCGGCCTGTGCCGGGGCCGGCGGCGGCGGCTGCAGTGCCGCCTGCTGCTGCATCGGCGCGGGCGGGCTCGCCGGCTTCGGCGGTTCGGCCGGCGGCGCGGCGGCGGCAGCCGCCCTCTGCTGCGCGGCCGGCGTCGGAGGCGGTTTCTGCGCGACCGGCTGCTGCGTTTTGCTTTCATCGAGCGTCGGCTTGTCCAGATCCGGCAGCCTGAACTCCGGCGTCGGCGGCGGCGGCTTGGGCGGCTCGGCCGCAGGTGTCGGCATTTCCGCTGCCTTTTCGACCGCAGCCACCTGTTCGGGCGTCACGACATCGACGGCGATGTTCGCCGTCACCGACGGATCGAACGGTCGCGCGTCGGCGAAGAAGACACTCACCGCCAAAGCGATGTGACCGATCACCGAAAGGGCGACGGCCGCGCGGATCAGCTGCCGTGGTTCCATGGCGATCAAATGGGTCTCTGCAACGCAACGCTGGGGGACAACCATAACGCCGGTGACCGCACTGTACCACGCCTTGCGCAGGCCGGGACGATGCGGCATGGCATGGAGATGTCCGAACCCCGATCCCCCGATTCCCCGACCGCCGCTTCCACCCTGGAAGACTCCATCCTCGATGTGCTGTCGCGCGGCACCGGCACGCTGAGCGCGCCCGAGATTGCCCATGCCATCACGCCGGAGGGCGACTGGCACTCGCTGTTGATGCCGATCCGCCGCGCGGCGGTGCAATTGGCGCTGGCCGGACGGCTGGTGATCTACCGCAAGGGCAAGCCGGCCGATCCCAACGACTTCCGCGGCGTCTACCGCCTCGGCCTGCCTCGGCAGGACTGAGCCGTCATCGCTTGACCGGCCCCGGATACAGCGCCGAGCTGCGGCCCGTCAGCCAGTAACCGAGCAGCCCCGTCCATTCGTGAATCGCGGTGTCGGTGCGCGACAGGCCGGCCGGCAGCGTGTCGAACGGCATCCCGGCAGCGACCCAGCCGCGGGTACGCCAGTCCACCGGATAGGCCTCGACGTCGAAGCCGGCGGCCCGGAACGCGCCGATCGAGCGCGGCATGTGGAAGGCCGAGGTCACCAGCAGCCAGCGCTCGCCGGGCTTCGGCATCAACATGCGCCGCGTGAAAACGGCGTTCTCGTCGGTGGTGCGCGAACCGCCTTCCAGCGTGATGCGATCCGCGGCAACGCCGAAACGCTCAAGCCATTCGCCGGCAATCGGCGCCTCCGGGAGACCGTTCTCGATCAGGTTGCCGCTGCCGCCCGAAAACACGATCCGCGCCTTGGGAAAGCGTTTTGCCAATTCAACCGCGCCGGTCATGCGCTCGTTGGCGCTATTCATCTCGACCATGCCGCGCGCGGCCGATGTCTCCTGGTCGATCGCGCCGCCCAGCACGATGATGCCGTCGGGATCCCGGCCATCCGCCTGCCACGCCGGAAACCGCTCCGTCAGCGTCAGCATCAGGACGTTGCCGGCCGGCGAATAGCCGAACACCAGCAGCAGCAGGATGCCGAAGGTCAGCGTCAGCGATCCCGACCGCTGGCGTTGCAGCAGCAACAAAAGCGCCCCGATCGCGCAGACCACGGCGATCGCATTGGACGGCGTCGCGAAGAAGCCGAGGATTTTCGACAGCGAGAAGAACATCGGATCGGCCAGTTGGTGAAAGACCGCCCTGCATGGGCGATCGGCGCCACAAGATCAACCGGACGCGTCAGTCCCATTTCGGCGCGAAGCCGAAATCGGTGAGCCGTCCGCCATCATTGGCCAGTGCCGAAATCTCAGCCATCTCGGCGTCATCTAGCGTGAAATCGAAGATCTCGATGTTCTCGGACAATCGCTCGATCTTCGAGCTCCGCGGAATCGCTACCACGTCCTGCTGCACCAGCCAGCGCAGGCAGACCTGGGCTGCTGACTTGCGATGCGCCGCACCGATCCGCGTCAGCACCGCGTCGGACTTGATGTGGCCCTTGGCGATCGGGCTGTAGGCGACCAGCGCCATGCCGGCCTTCGCGCAGGCGTCGCGCACCTTGGTCTGGTCGAGATAGGGATGATACTCGACCTGGTCGCACACCAGCGGCTGCGGACACAGCGCCACCGCTTCCTCGATCAGCCCCACGGTGAAGTTGGACACGCCGATGTGCCGGGCCAGGCCCAGCTCCTTGGCATGCGCCAGCGCGCCGAGCGTCTCAGCGAGAGGCACATGCGCGTTGGGCCAGTGAAGCAGCAACAGATCGACGTCGGACATCCGCAGCCGGACCAGGCTCTCCTTGGCGGAGCGCAACAGATCGTTCGGCGCAAAATGCGTGGTCCAGACCTTGGTGGTGACGAAGACGTCGTCGCGCTTCACATGCGAGGAGCGCAAGCCTTCGCCGACCTCGCGCTCGTTCTCATAGACCTGCGCGGTGTCGATATGGCGATAGCCGAGCCGCAGCGCCTGCTCGACGACGCGCGCGCAGACCCGGCCGCGCAATTCCCAGGTCCCGAGCCCGATGGACGGAATGCGCGCGCCGTTGGCTTCGACGTAAAGCATGGGGGCCTCCTGCTACTTAAGCCCGAACCATAGCGTAGCGATGCCGAGGAAGGAAAAGAACCCGACGACGTCGGTCACGGTGGTCACGAAGGTGCCGGACGCCACCGCCGGATCGGCCTTGACCTTCTCCAGCACCATCGGGATCAGGATGCCGCCCAGCGCGCCGGCGACCATGTTGACCAGCATCGCGAGCCCGATCACGACGCCGAGCGCCGGGATCTTGAACCAGGCCACCGCGGCGATGCCGGTAATCACCGCGAAGGCGATGCCGTTCATCAGACCGACGAGGCCTTCGCGGATGACGATGCGGCTGGCATTGTTGGAGGTCAGTTGCCGCGTCGCCAGCGCGCGCACCGCCACTGTCATGGTCTGCGTCGCCGCATTGCCGCCCTGGCTGGCCACGATCGGCGCCAGCACCGCGAGCGCGACCATCTGTTCGAGCTGGCCCTCGAACAGGCCAAGCACCGAGGAGGCCAGAAACGCGGTGGCGAGATTGATGATCAGCCAGTTGAAGCGGCCCTTGGCGATCGACCAGAAATTGTCGGACAATTCTTCGTCGGAGGTGACGCCGCCCAGCGCTTTGAGGTCCTCGTCGGCCTCCTCCTCGATGACGTCGACGACGTCGTCGATCGTAATGACGCCGACAAGACGGTTGTCGATATCGACCACCGGGGCCGCGACCAGATTATATTTGCCGAACAGCCGCGCCACCTCCTCCTGGTCGTCATTGACAGAGACGCGGCGGCGGTCCTCGTCGATCAGGTCGGCGAGCGGGATCGGGCGCCGCGACCGCAGCAGCGCATCGAGCGACACCGCGCCCTGCCAGCGCTGCCACTGATCGACGGCATAGATTTCATAGAACCGGTCCGGCAGGTCCGGGGTTTCGCGCATGTAGTCGATGGCCTGGCCGACGTTCCAGTCCGGCGGCACCGAGATAAAATCGGTCTGCATCCGCCGGCCGGCCGAATTTTCCGGGTAGTCCAGGCTGCGCTCCAGCGCGACGCGCTCGGACGGCGGCAGCTTGTCGAGGATCTCGTCCTGGTCTTCCTCGTCCATGCCCTCGAGCAACTCGACGGCATCGTCGGAATCCAGCTCGCGGACGCCCTCGGCGACGGTCGCGGGTTCCAGCTCCTCGAGCAGTTCCTCGCGCACGGAATCATCGACTTCGTTGAGCGCCGAGAAGTCGAAATCGTCACCGGTCAGCTCGATCAGGCTGACGCGGTCGTGAGGCTGTAGCGCCGAGACCAGGTCGCCGAGATCGGCCTCGTGCAGTTCGCCGACGATCTCCTTGAGGAAGGCGGTATCGACGGATTCGATCGCCTTGGCGACGATCTCGACGAACTCCGCGCGCAGCTCGCCTTCGGCGTCGCGCATCGGATGGCGGTCGAGCGCCGACATCGCTGCGGGGTCGGCGAGCTCCAGATTATCGGCCATGCCGTCCCTCGCCTGTTTAAATTTTGATGTCAGACCCGACGCATCTTGCAACGAAATGCGCTATCCAGCGATATCGGTTGAATCCGGACCTGCATGAGGCATTACCCAATGGGCAATGCACCGCGCAATCGGAAATGTGCGGCTCGCTCGATCAGCGGCCGGGAAAGTGTTGGGAACGTGTTGTTGAAGGCTGCCGTCGTCGCGCTGATTGCCAGCACCGTTGTGGCCCAGGCTGCCGCGTGTCCCCGGCCCGACAAAGGCGGCACCGCCCGGGTGCTGACGGTCGATCCAGCAGCCTATCCCCGCGTTGGCCTGCAGAGCTTCGCGCAAACGCTGCCGCTGCAGGATCGCGAGGTGGTGCTGACCTTCGACGACGGCCCGAACCCGGCCACGACGAGCAGGATCCTCGATGCGCTGAAGGCCGAATGTATGCAGGCGACGTTCTTCCTGATCGGGCAGAACGCGGTCGCGCATCCCGCGCTGGTGAAGCGGATCGCGGCCGAGGGCCACAGCATCGGGCATCACTCCTTTGCGCACCCCAATCTCGGCCTTGTCAGTCATGCCGAGGCCGTCGCGCAGATCGACCGTGGCATCAGTGCCGACGAGCTGGCCCTGAACGGCCGCGCCACCACGGTGCCGAGTACGCCATTTTTCCGCTTCCCGTACTTCCAATCGACGCCGGCGCTGCTCGACGTGCTGCAGTCGCGCGGAATAGCCGTGTTCGGCGCCGATTTCTGGGCCAGCGACTGGAACAAGATGACGCCCGATCAGGAACAGGCGCTGGTAACCGCGCGGCTGAAGGTCGCGGGCCGCGGCATTATCCTGTTCCACGATACAAAGGCGCAAACCGCCGCGATGATGCCTGATTTCCTGCGCTATCTCCGCGAGAACCACTACCGGGTTGTGCATGTCGTCGCATCGGTGCCGCGCCAGTCCGCCGGCCCGGTGACGCCGAAGTGACCGCAGGTTAAGCCGGCGTTCACCCTGTTGCCCCTACTTTCCTTTTTGATTTCAATACATTTGGTGTGTGGATGGCTTGTGCCTCATTTCGAGTAACCGCCCTGGTGGGCTTCGGCCTGCTCGGCTTCGCGGGCTCGTCCGCTCAGGCCGCCAACTGCCCCGGCAATCCCGACGCGCTCGGCACCTCCCGGACCATCGTCGTCGATCCCCGCGAGCATCCGCGGATCGGCACCATGCAGTATTCGAAAACGCTGCCGCTGGAAGACCACGAGGTGGTGCTGACCTTCGATGATGGCCCGATCCCGAAACACAGCAACGCCATTCTGGCGATTCTGGCCCAGCAGTGCATCAAGGCGACGTTCTTCGAGGTCGGCCGCATGGCGCAGGAACATCCGGAAGGCGTGCGCAAGCTGATCGCCGCCGGCCACAGCGTCGGGACCCACACGCAAAACCATCCGCTGACCATGAACCGGCTGCCGATCGAAGCCGCACAAAAGGAAATCGACGACGGTATCGCCTCGGTGACGGCGGCGCTCGGCGATCCCGCGCTGCTGTCGCCATTCTTCCGGGTCCCCGGACTGTTGCGGGCGGGCATCGTCGAGGACTATCTGGCGTCCAGGGGCATCCAGACCTGGAGCGCCGATTTCCCCGCCGACGACTGGCGCCACGTCTCGTCCACGACCGTGCATGACCTTGCGATCTCGCGCCTCAAGGCCAAGGGCAAGGGCATCCTGCTGCTGCACGACATCCAGCCGCGCACGGTCGCCGCCCTGCCCGGCATTCTTGCCGACCTGAAAGCCGGCGGCTTCCGCATCGTCCATGTGGTAGCCGCGACGGCCACGCTGCCGAAGACCCCGACGACGCCGCAGCAGTGGCAGATGTATCCGACCTCGCCGACGGTTGCGATTTCGCGCTGGCAGAAGGTGCCCTCCTTCGCCTACGCGCATCTCGACATGCTGCCGGCGCCGGCGATGTCCGCCTCCGACCAGACGCTGTCGTTTCCGGAAACCCGCCGCCGCCTCCGCGGCGAAGCCCCGCTCACCGCGCCATGGCCGCGTGAACTGTCGTTGCAGGCAATGACCGCCCGGGCGACTCTGCCGGTACCGTCAAAGAGCCTGTTCGAAATCATGGAGCGTCGCAGCGCGCCGATCACGGCGCTGGTGCGGCTGCCGCATCATGCCCAGGGGCAGCAGGGCTCCGACGCCGTGGCCCGACCGATCACGATCGAGGCCAGCGCGGCCCGCCGCGCCATTCCCGGCAGCATGCCAGTGACGCAGCCGGGCCTGCAGCCGGGTCCGCACGCCTTCCGCTAGCGCGGTCAGGACACGATCTTGGCTATGCACAGCACCACGATGATCCCGAGGAACAGCAGGTCGATATAGGACTTAATCTCGCCGGCCTGGCGCTGTTCGACCACTTCCTTGACGATCAGCTTGCGCGAGGCCACCGCCGACGGCCCTTCCAGCGACAGCCCGCCAAGACGGCGGGTCTCCAGCTCCAGCCGCTCGATGCACTTGAAGAAGTAGAACGTGCGCAGCGCCGACACCGCGCGCATCACCGCATAGGCCAGCACCAGCGCCGCGATAATGGTGCGCTGCTGATATTCGGCGATAAAGTTCAGGCTGAAATAGACCAGCGCCAAAAACGCGAAGTTGGACGTAAAACGATAGGCATAGCTGAGAAATTTCATGGTCGCTCCGGCCCATCAAGGCGATCCGCGGGCCATCCGCGGCGTCGCGGCGTTGCTAGCTTGAACTCGTTACCGAGGCTTGAAGGTATTATACGGCATGTAGCGTAACGCCCACTTGTGCACGGTTCTATCGCCGCCGGCCTGTCTCGTCTGCCATTATTGCGTCACGTCCCGGCTGACCCCGATCCAGAGTAGCACCATGTCCGAAACGTCTGCGAGCCATATCGAGCCCGGCAGCACAGCCTTCCACCGGTTACGGCTGCGGATGCGCCTTCTTTATGAGGGCCGCGATGCGCAGACCCGCTGGTTTCTCTATGGATTGCTGGCGTTCGATTTCGTCTCGATGCTGTTCATCATCGCGACCTCGTTCCTGCCGCGCAGCGACATGATCCGCGCGGTAGACCTCGGCTTCGGCGTCATCTTCCTGATCGAATTCGCGGCGCGCTTCATGGCGATCCGGCGGCCGCTGCGCGAATTGCTGCGCTTCACCACCTGGACCGATGTCGCCGTGATCGGCTCGCTGCTGGCGTCCGCCAGCGGCGAGGCGGCCGGCTTCCTGCGCGTGCTACGCACGCTGCGGCTGCTGCGCACCTTCAGCGTGGTCCAGCATCTGCGCCGCGACAGCCCGCTGTTTCGCCGCCACGAGGACCTGATCACCGCGCTGGCCAATCTGTCGGTGTTCATTTTCGTGATGACCGGCGTGGTCTACGAGACCCAGCGCCACAGCAATCCGCAGATCGTCAACTATGCCGACGCGCTGTATTTCACGGTCACGGCGCTCACCACCACCGGCTTCGGCGACATCACCCTGCCCGGCACCATGGGCCGGCTGATCACCGTGGCGATCATGATCTTCGGGGTGACGCTGTTCCTGAACCTGGCGCGCGTGCTGTTCAGCCCGGCCAAGGTGCGATTCCGCTGCCCGGACTGCGGATTGCAGCGCCACGACGCCGACGCGGTCCACTGCAAGGCCTGCGGAAAACTGCTGAACATCCCGGATGAAGGGCTTGTGTGACCCGACCCGGAGTTCACACCAGAAATTTCAATTATATCAATGTGATGAGGTGTGTGGTGCGCTCGGAGGGTGTGGAACTTTCGTTTAAAATCAATGCGATAGGTCGAAGGTGAGGGATTTTCCCGCCTTTGACGCAAAAGCACAATTTTGAACGTCCCCCTCACCCTATGACCGAGCGTGCTCCTCCCGAACAGGGAGCAGCACCATGAAAGACTCGAAGATCGAATGGACTGATCACACGTTCAGTCCGTGGATGGGATGCACAAAGGCCAGCTCGGCGTGCGACGGGTGCTATGGGAGGCGCTGATGAACCTCCGCTACGGCAAGGTGACCTGGGGCCCGCACGGCGAGCGGGTCCGCACAGCGCCTGCAAACTGGCGCCAACCGGTCAAATGGAACAAGGAAGCCGCTGCCGCTGGCCGCCAGTCACGCCTGAGACCTTGGGCCGAATCCGCCAGGAGCAGGAATGGACAGCCAACAAGTACGCGCTTTGGGAATTTGGGACCGATCGAGTGCCGTTGCGGAGAGATGTTCGATCCTGGCTCCGGAAGCGACCATGGTCCATATCAGCCACATCACCGGACGGGCGCCGGGCACCTGAGCCAAGGAAATGGTCGCGCTAATCGGGCTAAGTCGCCTTAGCACAGCGCAAAGCCGCATGCGGTTGATACTGGTCCAACCCAACGTGGTATCCGCCACGCCCTGATCCTGAGCAAGTAGGACAGCCACCCAACTGTGCATGCTAAGGTGACGGTGGGATGGGGCGGGAACATCACGTGAACCGCTGCTCACCAGCTATATCGCACCACGGCCCGGCCGCTGTACTTGGTAGTGCGGTCGGCAAATTCGCCGTCAAACTGCGCGCCCACCGAGATCCTATTGCGGAAGCGGACCTCGGCGCCGACCGAAGCCAGCAGCAGGTCACGCGCCGGCGCGACTCCATAGGTGACGAAGCGGTAGCCGGGCAGTGCTATGAAACTGGCACTGATGCTTGGGTCGGAGTATTCGTCATGCGCCCAGGCCGCACGGCTGCGAAGCGTTAGGATAGAGTCGTTATAGAATGCCTGGCTGGTATCGAACCAGGCACCGAGTTCGGTACGATAGACCGTCGAGGTTCGCGCATCGTAGCTGCGCGCGAAAATCGAGCTGGCGTTCTCGCTGTAGGCCGGCGTGAAGTAGGCCTGGCCCTGCAAAGCGGCATAGGGCGTGATGCCGAACGCCGGCACCATGTAAACCGCTGGAATGCCGAAGCGATAGCCGCCTTCGATACGGCCGCCGACGTTGTTGGCCTTGAAGTTTGCCGTCAAACGATCCGAATTGGCGACGCTGAGATACTGATCGGTGGTGACGTCGTGCCACGCATAGGCCAGCGCCATCGAGACATAGGCTGCGTTGAACCGGGTCGAGCTGTAGATCGCCGCTTGCAACATGTCGCTGCGGCCGCCGCCCATGTTGTCCGACAGACCGAAACTGGTGGCGCCGCCGCCGAGCGCGAAGCCTACGGTGGTGTTGGCAAACAGCCGGTAGTCGAGGCCGCCGGCAAAGCCGTAGCTGCGCACGTTGAGGTCATGCAACCCGGCGGGGGTGTCGCCGCCGATGCGGGTCTGGCCGCCATAGGCGGCGCCCCAGATGCCCCAACGGTCCGGATCGAAGTCGGCACGCCGCGCCGCGTTGAATGCTGCCATCGCCGCGGTGACCTTCACCGGATAGGGTGCCTTGACGATCAGCCCCGGACGGCTCGGGCCGATGCCGCTGCGGTCGCCCGACAGCGTGTCGCCCGGATTCGGGCTGAGCACCAGCGACAGGAACGAGTTCATCGCCTGGAAACCGGATTGCGCGACGCCAGTGCCGACCTCGCCGTTCAGTTGCTGCAACGCCAGCAGCAACTGCGCCGGAGACAAGCCCGAAAGGTTGAGGAACGCCTGCGCGAAGGCGTTGGGCAGGATGCCGTTGTTGTTCGCGACGGCGGTGGCGAAGGCCGAATTGATGGCCGCGGTCGTTGCGGCGGTGTTCGCCGGAACGGTGCTCGGCAGCAGCGCCGACGGGGTACAGGCTGCCGTCAGGTTTCGGGTCGCAATGGTATTGGTGTCGAGCGTCACAGCGCCGTTGCGGGCCAGCGTGCTACCGCAGGAGATGGTCGCCCCGGTGTTCAGGGTGATGCTCGTAAGCGCCAAAATGTCGCCCACGAGAGTTGTGGTCGTGCCTAACGTCGCCGACGTGCCAACCCGCCAATAGACATTGTTTCCGGTGCCGCCGCCTATGATGCGCACTGTCGAAGCAGAGGCGGTAGTGAGCGTAGAACCGATGTTGAAAATGAAGACCGCATTGGGATTGCCAAGCGCATTCAACGTCAGCGTGCCGGTGAGGAAGGCGGCGGTGGTAAAACTGTACACCCCTGGCGTCAGCGTCATCCCGCCAAGGTTCGTGCCAGTCAAGTCGGTAGTGGTGGGCCGAGCTGCGATCGTGTTGTAACCGGTGGTCAGATCGATCTGAGCCTGCACTGCCACAGCATCAGCAATGAACGTCGATCCTGGCGGCAACACGACTCCGGGCGGAAAACCGGTAACTGCGCTGCCGGGGCTGAGGCCGACGTTACCTGTCACTATCGTGGGGCCGGTGTTGGTGACGGTTGATCCGGCCAAAACCGCGAAATTCGCTGCGGTCCCAAGATCGGGGACCTGTGCATTCGCCGAGGTCGACGTTGCCGTAACCAGTATAGCGGCCGCGACAAAACGGTGGAGATAAAGGGGCTTCACCTTGGGTGTTCCATTCGTCTGTTTGGTAATCTAGGTGAAGCGATTATCGCCTAAGCCGGCGGGCGCTGCTTCCATTAATCAGTACTAACAATATCTAACAAGACATTAAACAGCGCGCCAACTTTTGAAGTGGTCCTAAACCGCTGTGTCCGTGTTCCACAACATCGATAAATAAGTTCAATGTTACCGTCCTACTTCTCCACTGGCATCGGGTGATTGTGGCGGTGGCATTAGAGGTCGAAGCAATTCGCCCACGTTACTTTGGACGCTGATGGCAGCCAGGAACGAATCCAGCCGATCGCGCTTGAATCGCGGTTCTCTTGCGTCGGAGTTGCGTCATATCGTGGGATCTCAGGTTTCCCGAGCCGATCCCCGTGCCCAAGCGAAAGCCGCTGGTGACGCTGCGTGACGCCGGGGCCTTCATCACCGCCCTACCCGCCAAGACGCATGCCGAGCCCGCCTGGCAGACGGCGATGGACTGCCTGCTCCTCGCCGCCGACAAGGGCGGACCAGGCGAGTTCGCCCGGCTTGGCATGGTGAAGGCACTGTCGCCGAAGCCGCCGCGGGTCGCGCCTGGCAAACCGGCGGCACCTTGCCGCGGCAGCAATCAGCACCATCGACCGGCCCGACTCCTGAAATCCCATGGTCTTACCCTCCAAGGTAAGACCATAAAAACACAACAAAATCAGATGCTTAGAGGTACTTTGGTGCGCTCGGAGGGTGTGGAACTTTCCAGCGTAATCAACGGCTTGCCGCAAAGTGCGGGAAATCGGCAGCCTTTGGTGGAAAAGCGAAAGTTTCGCTGCCCCCCGCACCTTTTACCCGCCGATCGGGCGGTTTGACCGCATCCAGCGGCCGTTTCTCAATCAAGAAGTTCTGCATCGGCACAGAGACCGGGAACTCCCGGGCTGATGAAAGAAGCGTGCGTCCACCACACAACAGAGTGAGTAGCGTCATGAGTTTTGAAGCCACACGTCGAGACCTGATCGCCTTTCGCGCCGAAAATTCGCGCAACCCGGTTTTTTTTCATCGCGCCAGCACCTCGGTGAGCCAGCTGGAGCATCTGCAGAGCCCGGCTGATACCCGCCACAAGTTCCGCCTGCGCAAGGCGCTGAACCTGACCGCACGTGAGATCGCCCAAGCGCGCCGGGAGGGAGGCCGCTACGTGCCGTCTCACCAGCGCACTCGCCCCTATCGCAAGTCCAGGTAGGGAACCGCGCCATGGAAAAGATGAATTCGACATGCCGCGACGTTGTCGTATGGACCCCGCCAGCGGAAAAGCCGAGCCGAGCGATCGATATGCCGGCTGCGCCCGCTTTCCTGGGTCCAACGCTTGGCGATATCGCGAGGCAATATCAGACCGACCCGCTGTCAACCTTCCACAAGCTCCGGTTCCATGTCCGCCGGAACCATGAAGGTTTGCTTCGCCGCATTATTGCGCGCCACGGCGCAACGCCTTTGTCAGAGATCACTGGTCGCACGCTGGTCGGTTGGCATGCGGAATGGGCCTCCGACGGCAAGGTGGCAATGGGCCATGCTTTTACCGCGCAGATAAGAACCCTGCTCGGTTTTGGATTCACGTTGCTGGCAGATCGTGAATGCGAGCGGCTTTGTCTCGTGTTGAACAAGATGCGTTTCGAGACGGCGCCGTCGCGTGTCGATCGCCTAGACTCGCAAAATAGGCCTCCCTCAATGGACGCTGCCGTACAGACAGCCCGATCAGTTTGAAGCAGCATCTTGACGGCTGGACGGCAAGATCAACGTCCACGGCGGAGCGGCGTAATGAAGTCTGGCCAAATCGATGCGGGTCGCAGAGCTGAGCTTGCGCGAATGTCTTCGGAGTTGCGCTTGCTGGCTATAAGCCGACAAGGCGACGTCCGAGGCTGGCAAATTGCGAGGCTGCTTCGGGATGCGGAAACGCTCAGCGAAGCCGATGAGGCGGAGCGCCAGTGGAAGCTTCATCAGGACCATCGCCCGCTTCAGCAGACCGCCTGAGCTCAATATGGCTGTCGCGCAGGGCCGGCAACTACGCGCTCTTGAGCAGAGAGCGCGCGGGCGTGACAATTTAGGTTAACAGACAATAAAGATTGGGTGGGGAATGCCGCCCAGCGGCATTCATCTTCATCAACCAGCTCATCGCTATAAGGTGAGCGATGGGATGGTCTTTACTTTTCACAGTCGGCGTTTTGATCGTCGCTGCAGTCTTCTGTCGCATCTACGGCAGACATGTGCGCCGGAAGCGCGGTCCATGGATTGTCCGACCGCCCGACGACATTTGAAGTTTCTGCATCATCGAGCGAGACCGGCCAGCGGTCATTGATGCCGAGGGCGCGGGCCAAGCGGTGCGGTTTGCCGCCATGATTGCGTCGTGAGCTTCCATCATCGCGCCCATTGAACCGGCAGCAGCTGACACCAACTGAGTCGTCTTACATGCTTGCATCGATCAAAATATGGGCCAAAACTTTAAAGCGAGACGCGCACGCATTGTATCTTGCGGCGCGTGATCCGCGTGTCCCATGGTATGCGAAGGGGCTGGCAATCGCGGTCGCGGGCTACGCTCTTTCACCAATCGATTTAATTCCAGATTTTATCCCGGTCATCGGATATCTGGATGATTTGATTATCGTCCCACTTGGAATCGCCCTTGTCGTACGAATGATCCCGCCGGGGATCATGGCGGAGCACCGCGCTCTGGCGGAAGCTGCGCAAGAACGGCCTGTGAGCCGGGGTGCTGTAGCGGTCATTGTGATAATCTGGATAGCGTCCACTGTCGCGGTCGGCTGGATCGCGTACCGATACTTTTCAAACTAGGCCACTGCCAAATTCAATCTAGGCCACTACGGTCGGGAAACAGACCAGTTCAAAATAGCGCCTCGCTCTTGGGCAAAGACGCACGGCCCGCCCTCGCTTACCTCAGGTATATGCCGCTCACGATCATCCCTATCGCCTCATCCCGGGACATTCCCTTGGTCAAAGCCTGGACGGTTTCTCTGATCGCTTCCTGACATTCATCCCGGGTCGGCCGCGTCCCGCGGCATTCGTCCGGCATCGTCTGTCCCGGAAAAGCGACCTCCCAGGACCATTCGGTCCCGAGTTTCCGGATCGTCCCTACAATCAGGCCATCAGCCTTCACCCGGTAGGTCGGGATCTCAAACGCCTTGTCGAACTTGATGGTCCACTTCCACATGGCAGGAGCATAGCAGGTCCGCAAAACGAAAAAAGCCGCGCCACCCCGAGGATGACGCGGCAAAGTCTGGGAGGAAACGCCCATATGGGCTTTAGTTGGAAAGCATAATGCGTGCCAGACGTGACTGACCATCAAACCATTCGACTCATCTGAGCAGCGCCAAGATGCCGACGACCTCAAAGGCCGCCAGCACCAAGCACCACCACCAAGTCAATCGACCCTCACCCGCGCCGTGCCGCCCATGCCGATCGCGTTTGCAGCAGCGCGCGACAGGTCGATGCACCGGCCACGCACGAAGGGGCCGCGGTCGTTAATGCGGATCGCGGCCCTCTTTCCAACGGTCAAGGAGATTCAGCGCGTGGGTGAAAACAGCAAAATCGAGTGGACTGACCTGCCCCTGCCGATTTCCTCCAGTTGAAGTTAGAGTCCGGCCCTCTGAAGGACGGACAGATGAAGCGAGCCAGGTTTACGGAAGAACAGATTATCGGTGTTTTGCGGGAGCATGAGGCGGGGGCGAAGGCCGCCGATCTGGCGCGCAAGTACGGCGTTTCGGAAGCGACGCTGTACAATTGGAAGGCCAAATTCGGTGGCATGGACGTCTCGGAGGCCAAGCGGCTGCGGCAGCTCGAGGACGAGAACGCCAAGCTAAAGAAGCTGTTGGCCGAGCAGATGCTGGACGCGGCGGCGTTACGCGAGCTTCTGTCAAAAAAATGGTAGGGCCCGCCGCCCAGCGCGAGGCTGTCGCGCATCTGCAGGCCGAACTGGGCCTGTCAGAGCGGCGGGCCTGCTCGATCGTCAGCGCCGACCGCACGATGATTCGGTACCGGTCGTGCCGGGCGCCGGATACCGAACTGCGGGAGCAACTGCGCGATCTCGCTAATGCTCGCCGACGCATCGGTTATCGTCGGCTGTTCGTGCTGCTGCGGCAACAGGGCGAGCCGTCCGGGCTGAACCGGATCTACCGGCTGTATCGGGAGGAAGGCCTTGGCGTGCGCAAGCGCCGGGCTCGCCGCCGCGCGGTCGGCACAAGGGCGCCGATCCTCGTCGAGGCTCGGCCGAATGCCCGCTGGTCGCTGGATTTTATCCACGACCAGTTCGCGAATGGTCGCCGTTTCCGGATCCTGAACATCGTCGATGACGTGACCCGGGAATGCCTGGCGGCGATCCCCGACACCTCGATCCCGGGACGGCGGGTGGCGCGCGAGTTGACGGCGCTGATCGAGCGCCGCGGCAAGCCTGGCATGATCGTCTCGGACAACGGCACCGAGTTCACCTGCAACGCGATGCTGACCTAGTCGGAGAACCACAAGATCGCCTGGCACTTCATCGCGCCGGGCAAGCCGATGCAGAACGGCTTCTGTGAAAGCTTCAACGGCCGGATGCGGGATGAACTGCTCAACGAAACCCTGTTCTTCGGCCTCGACCACGCCCGTTCCCGGATTGAGAATTAGGCCGACGACTACAACAGCCAACGCCCGCATTCCTCGCTGGGTTACCTGACGCCTGCGGCCTATGCCGCCACCCTCACCGCAACGTGCGATCGGCTGCGCAACCCTGACCAGCTTCGCCGATCGCACGTTGCTCACCCCGCGCCGAACGGCGTAACATCCGCCGAGGCTCTAATCGCAACTGGATGAAAGTTCAGAGGCAGGTCACCAACATGATCGTTTGTCATCAACTCGTGGATCTTCTCACCCAACTTCCGGACCGTGGGATTGAACGGTCTTACCGTAAAGCTGAATTGCTCAAGCTTCCACGTATCGAGAGCGCGTTGGGCATCCTGCGGAGTGCCAGCAAAATTCACGGTGACCTCGACATCATCAAGCAATTGCTCAAAGATGGACCGAAAACGCGAGACAGCGGACTTAGCGCCCAGCGATCGTTCACTCAGCGTATCGTCAACAGCAAACACGCCCAACCGCGGGATCGCGATGAACTTGGTCAGACGAATTTCGTCAGTCTCGACCATCTCCTCTGCCACCTCGTCTGTTCGGCGATCATAGCGCATTTTCTCGCGAAACTTTACGTCTTGAGCAACTTCCCAGGTGTGAACTGTCTGCCCAAAGGCAGTCTTTGCTCGGGGACGCATCAAAAATGTGTCCATATCGCTCTCCGTCGGTTCGCGGACACGGTAAGCGATTGGCCGCCCTCTAACTTGCTCGAGCATGGCCCACTCCTCGTCAGGAGTGGTGCCAACCTCGTCATCGGTTACTAAGTAGCGGCAAAAAAGATATGGTGTAGGCCGTGCCATTGCATTCCCCAGCGATTCCGCTGCCAGAATGGCACATGCGTCAGGCCCATTATACCGTAAGTTGCAGTCTTTGTTAACGGTCGAACTCTCCTCTCCGCACTCTGGGGCCATCATTGCCCGCGTCGGCACTGGCCGGTAAACTGCCGGCATGCCTACCCTCCTCCTGCGCCGCAACGCCGTCGTCACGGCCTATCCCGATGAGTTCCGCGTCATCCTGCCGATGTCATACGGCTTCGAACTCGACGTCGGCGGCGTGAGCAAGCGGGCAGGCGCCCACCTGCGGGAGTTATGGCAATGGTCGTCACCTGGACAAACTGGCCGCGCCGCATCGCGCGAGGATGCCATGGCAGAGCTCAGAGCCGCTTGGGATGCGTCTGACGAGGCCCGAGACGCAGGCCGCAGCGGGCAGCATCCATTTCGCGAAACGTTCCGCTGTCTTCTTGGCGTCACGGTCGCGATCACGCCTTGACAAAATTTATGGAGTTCAGGCACACGTTGGAGACCTTTGAGGTCTAGATAATGCTATATTCAGTACATCTGCTGCGGTTTTTTGCCTCCGCGATTGTCGTGGTCAGCCACACTAGCAATGTCTTTGGCCTTGCAAAGACACAGATTAACCCCGGCGACATCGGCGTCGACATCTTCTTCATCATCAGCGGCATCGTGATCGGCCTGTCGACGAAGGACGGAGATTCAGTTGTCCGCTTCGCCCTGAAGCGCTTCATACGGATCGTTCCTGTCTATTTACTTGCCACAGTGGCGATGTTTTTATTTCTCATTCAAATAAAGCAGATGCCGCCATGGATTGACTTTTGGGCCTCGCTGACCTTCACGTCGGTGTTCCGAAATAACTACTTTCCGATCGTCTTCCCTGGATGGACGCTGAGTTACGAGATGGGCTTTTACGCCATCTACGCCGTGATCTTGGCGCTTTTCAAAAGTCACGTCCGGATTGTCGCGATCTTAGCCGTTGCAGCGTTTTCGTCGCTGACTATTCAGTCTGGGGGAGGCTACCTTGGGACGGCGCGCTTTCTCGAATTTGCGTTCGGCCTCGGCGTTGCCACCGTCATCGATCGGATCGATGCGGACAACCCGCGGCTAGGATACTTGTGCTTCGCTCTTTTCGCGGCGTCTCTCTACTCTAACCTTCACGGCCCTTCCGGACCGCTGACGTGGGGAGTGGCGAGCCTGCTGCTGATCATCGGCGTGCTCCAATTCGAGCGTCAAGACTTTTTCCGAAACAGGCTTTGCGTCCTTCTCGGGGACGCGAGCTACGCGATCTATATCTTCCATGTTCCTATCATGTCGGTATTGCGTGAGCTGACGAAGGGCACCGGCTTTGAACAACTGACGGTCGTGGTGGCGCCCGCCGTGGCTCTCCTCGGCGGAATTGCACTTCACACGGTCGTCGTCGATCCCATCACGCGCTTTTTCAGATTATGCCTTTTACCTAGTCCTAAATCGTCCGACGGGATAATACCTCTTGGCATGGCGAATGGCCCCCATCCGGTGATCCTGCCTGCTGTCCGAGATACGACGCCAGCAGTAATGGATCGCCAATAAGTACGCTCTGCGGGCCGCCGGCTACCGGGACAAGCTGGGCAAAGGGCCGGTCAAATGCCGATGCGGCGAAACGTTCGATGCCTGATCCCACGGCGAAACAATGGCCCACACCAAGCACATCACCGGCCGTCGCGCCGGGACCTGAAACGAAAAAGCCCGCGCCGGGGGACCGGTCGCGGGCTTTCTGTCTTGCGGTCGAGCCAGTCAGCCCGGGTGATCAGCAGCACGATCAGCGCGACCTCGACTGCGGAGGCCGCCAGGCAGCACCAGAAGATCAATCCACCCTCACCCGCGCCGTGCCGCCCATCCCGATCGCATTGGCGGCCGCGCGGCTCAGATCGATGCAGCGGCCGCGGACGAACGGGCCGCGGTCATTGATGCGGACCGCGACCAACCGGCCGTTAGCCATGTTCGTCACCTTGACGTGGCTGCCGAAGCGCCTGGTGCGATGCGCGGCGGTCAGTGCATAGGTATTGAACCGCTCGCCAGAGGCCGTCCGGCGCCCGTGGTAGCCGTCCCCTACCCCATACTGACTGGCAATGCAGGTTTCGCCTCGGTCGCGGGTCATGGTGACGTCGATCGAGACGACGCCAACGAGGAAGTCCTGAGCTCGAGCAGGCATGGCAAAGAGCGCGCACAGCAAAGCTGCCACGTAGAAGATGCGGGGCATGAAGTCTCCTGGGGTTATCTGCGCCGGTGCGGGTGCTCAGCGCGGGCGTTCAGGGCGTCATCGACCTTCTCGGCCAGACGCTCCAAGGCGTTCGTGTGCTTCACTTCATGCTGGCGATCCATCGCCGCGGCATGATTGGTCAGCGCGATGGCGAGCTTATCGATCGCCTTCATATAGTCGCTGAATTGGTTGGCTTCGACGATCCCGGTCGCGATATTGACCATCGGAGCCGACTGGATTGCTTGCTTTCTCGCTGCATCGCCTTGGGAGACCCCGCGCCATGCCGCAAGCCCGGCAAGCACCATCATTCCAAAGGCGATAGCATCAGGGGTGGTGATACCGAGCATCAAAAGCCGCCCTGTTCATCGAGAAGATTTCGAAGGCAGCAAGCAATGCGTAGACCGCGCAGCCAGTTGTTATCGGCGTCCCATTGATCGCCGATGCCTGATAGAGGAGCCAGCTAACCTGGCCCCATGAAAGAGTTCCGAATAGCGCCCCAAACATGCGGATATGCGGCGAGCGCGGCCAGCGGCCGTTGATGTAGAGGGCAATCAGCCGGCCAACGCCGATCACCGTGAACATGAACGCCCAGAACGACTCGGTCATGCCGAAGCGGTTGAACGCCACGAACCCCGGCTGATTCAGCAGGTCGCCAGGCAACGACAGCGTGGCACCCCACGCAATCATCACCAGCGAGGAAAACCACTCGACGGTACGATCTGCGAGGCTTTGCAAAGCGGTTCTCATGGCGCGCCGTAGCTCTTCCGAACGCCCTCGTACCAGCCGGCCGACGCCGACAGGCGAGAGTTAGCTTCGACCAGCGCCGTTCCCGTCAGGCGGAGAGCAGCGCGGGCATCCTGCCCCTTGTAAAGTGCCGGCACAGCGACGGGCTTCATCAGCCTACCGGGAACCGGTGGCAGGCTTCGCGCGGCGGGTCCTGGATTGGTTGTTTGGCACCCGCCCAAGATCGTTGTCATCAAGATTGCAGGAAGGGCGAGCTTCGAGATGCGTGATGTAATCATGGTCATCTTTCTGTCGGGCTTCGGCCGTGGCCTCGATTTGGCCGGCGCGTTGGAATTCATCGTCGGCAGATTTTTTGGCGACTTCGGCATCGATGCGGGCGTTGCGCAGCTTCGCCTCGAGCTCGCCGGCACGGCAGTCGGCTGCCGCATCCCAGTAACCGACCCAATAGGAGCCGACGCACATCAGCAGTGCGACCACGGCGACGATGCACCAGACGCATTCAAGGAAGCGCTTGGCGATCGACGAGATGAGCGGCACGGCCACGGCCGGCACGAAGATAAGGCCTAGGATCACGGCGACGGGTCCGAAGGTGGCGGCGAGACCGACCAGCCACGTCAGGACAACGAAGGCTGTATTGATCATTGCCGCGCCCCCGTCTTCACGGACTCGGTGCTGATGCGGACGCTGTTGAAGGCGTTCCACGCGATGAAGCCAAGGCCGGCCGCGGCAACGAACCCCCACACCGGGCCCGGCACCTGCTGGACATAGCCCCACGCCGTGCTGACGTAGCTGGGATCGGTCGGCAGGCTGTCCTTGTTGCCGGTGAACCAGTCCCACGCCTGTCCGACGTAGCCGCTCACCGTCGACCAGACCGCCGACAGGAAGGCCAGAACCGAGCCCCAGGCCGCGGCGACGAAGCCGCGCTTGGCAGGCACGACCTCGGGCGCCACGGCCGCCACCGTGCCCGGCTCGGCGTTGGCGCGGGCTGGTGTGACCGGCCGGACAAAAGGCGGCGTTTCGCCCTCCGCCTTGCTCAGTTCAGCCTTGAGCTCGTCCCTGATGTCATTGAACGTCTCCAGCGACGTCGGCGCCAGCATGTTCAAGCCAGAGCGGTCATTGATGAAGCCCGCGATGGCGCCAGCCGTCATGCCGCCCCAGACGCCGCTCTGCACGCCTGGGTTATAGTTCATCGCCCGGAGGCGCTTCTTGACCGAGAACAGCTCGGGGTCGCCGTCGACGTCACCGGCGACCGGCGCGGCATCGAGGACAGGCACCGGTTCCGGGCGGTCCTCGAGTTCATCCTGTGGTGCTGCCGCGGGCTCATCAAACAGCCGCGCCACCTTGCCGAATACCGGCCGCGGCGACTTAGGCTGCCGACCGCCGTTGTCGACGAACTCGAAATGCATCCAGTCAGGCCGAGAGCTATACCAGCCGCCCCACATCGCGCCCTGCCGGCAGAAGGCGTCGACCACGAACTGCGGCATGGTACCCTTGGCAACGCCCAGCGCGTTCTCGCCGGCATTCAGATCGATCGCTGCGGCATATGCGTGGTTCGACCACTTGGTCTTGGATCCCCGCACCAGCCGGTGATTGTAGGCCCCGGCATATTTCGAGACGCCGGCCGCATCGACCTTGGCCTGGTCGTGCTGGCAGTAGTCCCAGATCTCGTTCAGCGCGGCCAGCAGCGCCGGCGCCGCCTTGCGGTGAAACTGGATTGCCTTGACCCGCTTGCTCTCATAATACATCGCGAACGGCGGCACGACAGGCACCATCTGGGCGGCGATCTGCCCCTTGCCGGGGTCGCCGTAGAAGGCATTCCTGGCGGTCTGGTTGTCTTTCGGCCATGCGGTCACGGCGAATTCTCCATGCGGAAGCGACCGCGCCGAAGGTTCCGGGCGGTCATGGTGGTGGTGACGTCAAATTATTCGGCTGCCGTCAGCGTTGCGCGATCCGACTCTTGCGGTGCGCGAATCTGCAGGCGTAGGCTCAGCCCGCTCCAGGGGAACGGCCGATGTGCATTCTCGAACGACTCTTGATCGGGTTAGGGCTGGCGGCCGGCATTGGCACCACGATCTCAGGGGTACTGATGGCCCTTACGGCATTCAGTTAGCCATTTCTGCGATACTGCGGCACTATACCGTGATGAGGAATGCCCTGTTCATTCTCGCCATCTCGATCGTCGTTGGACTGGTTGTCGGCTATGTATTCGTCGAACTCGATCCGTTCGACTATGGCCCTTAGACCGCCACCGGCATCCGCGGTCTCTCATCACGACCGGCTGGTCTCGAACCGGCGAAGCGCTACGGCTGATAGGTCAGAACATCGGCGGGTTCGACCTGGATCGCATCCATCGCCGCCTGGTTAGCAACCTTGTCGCTGCTGACGATTGGCGCATTCGTGAAATCGGCGGCGATGACCAACCCGGCCGGAATGGAGGGCCAGTACCAAAACGGTTTACCGACGCCTGGCGTGGTCTTGAGCAGCGTCGGCACGACGCCCGCTGCCGTGGTCACGTTCAGCAGCATCGTTTCGCCATTGACGACTTTCTCGCAAATAAGTTTACCCATCGACATTCCCCTTTTCCTCTTGCTTAGATCCTAAAGATTTGAACGTTGAACTGCGCAGCGTCTACGGGCTGGCCGCCGGCTGCGTCAGTAGCCGTGATGGTCAGATAGTCGACGTCCTTCTCCGCCGACGACATGCATGGCGCGCCGCCGCCGATCACAGCGTAGAAATTTGTGTCGGGCTGAGATGTCAGAAAAAGCAGCATGTATTGCCCGACGCCGAGATAGATCGCCCCGGCTAGACCGAAGATGCCATCAACACTCGCCACATCTCCGTCGACAATGTTGACGCTCAATGCTGACGCTATTAGCTGAGGCGCGATCGTCCCCGCGTCCGGTGCCGCCGGAGCCGGCGGTTCGTAAGCAACCACGGCGCCGGCGGACCACTTCCGCAGTCCGTTATTGTTGATGAACTCCAGCCACTGCGCGTCGGACAGTTCGATGCACTCGGACGGGATGGTCGCGACGTCGTTGACGTCGGACCTGTAGAACGCCAGCGGCAGCCCGGCAGCCGAAAGCTTGGCGAAAATCTGAACTGCTCCTGTCATTTTCAGTACCCTATCGCAGACCAGGTGAAGGAGTTGCCGGAGGCTCCGACCGTGCCTCCGGGGGTGTATGTTTGGTACAACTGGAAACCGCTTGCCGACCGGAGGTCAACGGTTCCGGCGATGACGTTGGCGGTGGTCGAGCCCTCTAACTGGCACAGGACGGCAGCGCATGCGGTCGGAAACGTCACCGGGAACGAAATGCCGGTAGGAACGCCCAGATTTGTGCTGAAGCCCCACTGCAGGATGAGGCCGTTACCGAACTTGATGTATCCGGACGTCGCGAGGCTCTTCGCTATGGTCTTCGGCTCGCCGTTGAGGTTCGCCAAGGCCGTCGCGACGTTGGCGAGGTCGGACAGGTTCGCGGATTTTTGAGCCGAGCCGGCCGACACAACGCCCGTCAGGTTCGAACCATCGAGTACCGGCAGCTTGCCGCCGGTGATGACTTGGACCAAGTTTCCGACAGCCGTTCCGGCGGCCAGCGCCGCCGCGGTGCCGAGCGTCGGCTTGCCGGAAAGGTCCGCGTAGGTGCCGGAGGCCGCAACTAGCGCCAGCCCCAAGTTCGTCCGCGCGGTCGCGACGTTCGCCAAGTCGGACAGGTTCGAAGCCTTGGCCAGCTTCGTGCCGATCAGCGTCGCCATGGTAGCGGCAAAGTTCGGGTCGTCGCCGATGGCGTCGGCCAGCTCTTTCAGCGTGTCGAGGGTGGCCGGCGAGGAATTGACTAGCGCCGCGATGGCGGATTGCACGAAAGCCGTGGTCGATATCGCGGTCGAGTTCGTGCCCGGCGCCGGCGTTGGCGCGCGAGCGTTGCCGGTGAAGAGCGGGCTATCGGTCGGGGCGGCGTTTAGCAATGCCAGCAAGTCGGACAGCGCCACAAGGCTCAACAACGCGCGGCCTACGTCGGTTGTCAGTACGGCACCGCCGGTGCCGTCGGCCTTGATATACGGCATTGTGCCGGGCGTCGCGGCCATGTCGAGCAGCGCGCCCAGCAGACCTTCGACGCTATGGGTGTCGTTCCAGTCTTCCGGCTGGATCGCGCCCGGGTCATTATTGTGCGCGCGCGCCGATGTCCGCTTGTGCTTGATGGCCATTTCCGAATTCCCCTTTATACGTACTGGCCGCCGTTGGACACTGTGCCGGGGGCGTTGCCGGGGAAGTAGTTTGGTCCCTGACCCTGAGTGTTGATGACGCCGTTCAGGTTGACCGCGTAGCGCACGCCGGTGACGGCGCCGGTGATGTTCCAAACGATGTTAATTGAACCGATGGCAGAGGTGTTTCCGGTCGCGGCCACGAAGGTGGTGAACGCCGGGTTTCCTGTGATGAAGCAGGTTATTGCAGCGCCGCTCGTGATGACGCCGGCGACGTTGTAGAAGTGATATCCGGCCCCGCCGGTGATGTAGTAGTTATAATCCAGATAGACCGAACCGCCCGATGTGCTGATATGTGCACTACCAGAGCCGCAGGGGCCGAACACGTTTCCGCCGCCGGACGTCGGATTTCCGAGATAGATGATGCCGCCATAGTTCGCCTGAACGCAACTGACGTTGGCGCCGCAGGTCTGGCGGAAGCCGGATACCCGAAGGAAAGCGCCGTTCGCCGCGCTGAAGCATGATGCCACACCGCTGTTGACCTGTACGTTATTCGGCGTTGCGTCATTTCCGACAAAAAAGATCGGTAAAGTTTGGCCGACCGGGGCGCCGTTCGCGATAAGGCCGTCGGTGTAGGTACCATCCGCGACATGAATCGTAACCTGGTATCCATTCACGTCGAGGTTTTTCGCAATGTAGTTCCAAGCGGCCTGTTTCGTCAGGAACGGCGTCGCCGGCGAATGGCCGTCGTTTGCGTCGCTTCCCGTCGTGGCGATGTAAAGGTCTAGGTTGGCTTCAAGCCGCGTTCGCGGAAACTGAATACCGCCACCGACCTGCCAGACGGCGCCGTCATATCGCAAGACTGTCAAGTCACCGGCGACCAGGTCGCGATACAGCGTCGCCGCGCCGCCGCGCCGGCGAATGTCCTTGTAGCCCAGCCCGTCAATGTTGATGCGCGAGGGGCCGAGATTATCGTTCAACACCTTCACGACAATCTGCATGCCGGCTTTGTACTCGCGCAGCGTCGGGGTCAGGCTGACAACCAGAGATCCCTGACCGCCGGTGTCGACCCCATAGAGCGGCTGGCCGCGCTGCACCAATTGCTGCACCGACTTTTTCAGGAGGTCGTCATCGGAGCCAACCTCGAGCACCACGTTGGTGACGTTGTCGGCCAGCTTGCCGTTCATCCGGACGGCATTGCGCGAGACGGCAATCATGCCATTGAACCAATTTGCTCGAACGTCGGTGCCGTCATCGGCATCTTCGCTCGTGCAGTCCTTCATCCACGTGTCGTCGTTCAAGAAGGTACGGGCTTCTGCCGGACGAACCGTGACCGCATTGGCGGCATCTGCGGGACCAAGAAAATCGGACATCTATGCGACCTCGTATTTGATCTGGATTTCAGCGTGGACGACGCGCGCCAGGATGCATTCCAGCACGGCAATGTTGGGCGGGCACGACAGCCGGCGCCCGGGCTTGAAGCTGCCCGGCTGCGGCCGCGATCGCGACCCGCCGCGCCAGGCCGGGCTTTCGGACAGGTTGACGATGATTCTGAGCGATGCCGTCGACAACCGGCCGGGCCTCATCTTGCCTGGCTGCGAGCTGCGCGAGCCGACGCGCGTGCCACAGAAGTTGACGATCTCGGTGCACGCGATTGACCACCCTGCTCGCGCGGCCACCAGCGCGTAGTATTCGCAGCGCGTGCCGCCGATCGCCGCCACTTTCAGGCAAAGGTCAGGGAACGGGTCGCAGTCATCCGGCAGACCGTATTCCTGCAGCCAGAGATCGTTGGTCTCAGATTGCGTCGCACACCAAAATTCCAGCCGCAGGTCGCACAGACGCTGCGACAGGAAGTGGATCACACCGGCGACTGCGCGCCAGAACGCCCACAAAATCGAGGGTTTTCTGCTACGCGTCGAAAAGGCATCCGGCGCAAATCCGGAGATAGAGAAGCCAGGTTCCTCCCCACGCATGGGACCTGTCTCGTGCGTCTGCCAGGCGCGACCACGCGGCAGCAATGCCAGCGTCGCTGCCGTCACCTCTTCCACCGTCGGGCATCGAAACGACGCCATCAGACGAAGCTCACGGTGCCGAGCACCGGGATCTCCCCGGCGGCGAGGACGACGTCCTGTATCGGCCACTGCAGTTCATGGGCGTCTTCACCGCTTGCATCGGCGATCGCCTGCCATATCCACGACCGCGAAAACGCGAACGGCGTCGCCAAGTACGGCATGTTGGCCACCGGAACATCCGTGCCGGCGACGCGGGCCCGGCGCCTGAACAGATCCCTGAGTTCGGCGAGCACGGCTTCCCTCACCGGGACGGTGTTGGGCGATAATCTGCCGATCGTCACGTTGACCGGATGCCGCACCGGCGCCGCGACGGAGACCGACGCCCCGGCCGGTTGTACTTGGCTAATGAACTCTCGCACCCTCAAGATATCAGCCGTCTGCGGAACGCCGTCGGCGTAGAGGTCCAGCATCAATGGATAAACTCGCACGGTGCCGGGGCCGGCCCACAGGCGGTTCACATACACCGTCGGCCGGTCGTCATAGAAGGAGACCCCGGCCACCTGGCCTGCCCACCAGACATAGTCGGCTGCGGATCCACCGTGCGGCGGATTGCGCTTGCGGAATAGAATGCGCGCGCGGTAGCTCTCGATATCCTCGACGTCGGAGCCGAGCGTCAGGCCATTCTCGCCGGCCTGCGCGATGACATCAGCAAGATCTCCGGTGAAGCCGGAAACGAAGACGAGGTCCGTTCCGGCTGACGCATTGCCTGCGCTCCCGTCGGCTTCGGCAATGACCGTCGCCGTGATCGAGCCGCCTTCGGGCAAGTTGCCTGCGCCCAGCGTCAGATATTGCCCCCCGTCCGCGCGCGACAGCTTCGCCCCGGCGTCGAAGGAAAAAGCGGTCAGGGCCGTGACCGTCACCGATCCGTTTGCTGGCGACGCCGGATTTTGAGAAATGCCGAACTCCTCGCCATGCAGCCGCAGGCTTTCGATGTCCGGCGCAGTCACCGCGAATTTCTGGCGGGAAATATAACTCGCAAAGCCCATCACCTCGAAGGTCAGGCCGGCCAGCACCTTCGCCGTCGCATAAAGATTGTTCGGCCATATGTAGGCATCGGTGCCCTTCAAATGGGTACGAAACTCCTGGCGAGCGCGCTCCATCAGATCCTTGAGCGTCGGCAGCACGAACATGCGCGGTTTCCTGTCAGATCAGCGGAGGATATTGCGGGAAGGGCTTCGGCTTGTCGGTCCGGGCGGTCTGCCGCCACAGATCCTCGAAGCGGAAGTCGTAAATCTGCTTGTTGTCGCGGCCGAAGATCTTCACGGCGAGATCAACGCGGTTGACCGCAAACTGCGCCGTCGCCTCAGCCTCTATCCGCACCGCCGCTCGCTGGAAGATCAGCGGCGCCAGCGCCTCGAAGGCGATTTGCTCGACCCATTTGCGGATGTCCTCGGTCAGATACGACCGCTCAAACACCCAGAGCAGCGACCCCATCTCGGTCTCGCCGAGCTCCGGCCTGATATCGACGCCATCGCCGAACCAGCCACGCGGATCGCCGTCGTCGATCAGGTGGCGAAGCGGATGATCGTCGGGCATCCGCCGATCGGTGAACAGCGCGATGACCACTGCGGTGTGCAGTGCGGCTTTCGCCTGCAGCCCGCCGCGGTTCTGCACCTCGTCCGCGCCCGCGATGGCCCAGTCGGCGAAGCCGTCGGGCGGGCTCCAGACGCTGTCCCAGAGCAGCGAGGGTTGCGGCGTCTCCCCTTCGGAGATGCGAATGCGTACCGAGCCCATCAGACCGCCTTGACCTTCGTAGCCGGATTGTCGTCGGTGCGATCGACGGCGAGCCCGCCGACGTCGCCGAGATCGACATTGCCCTTGGCCAGGATGTTGACGCCCTGCAGGGTAATCTGGTTGTCTGCCAGCGTGATCGAGGAATTACCGTAAGTCAGCACCATGCTGTTGGCGGTGAGCACGATGGAGATGTTCTTCGCGCCCGAATTGTCGGCATCCTTGCTGCCGGACTCGCTGCTGACGTCGGTGCCCTTGCCGATCTGCAGGTTGATCTTCTTGGCGTGCACGACATCGAGGTTCTGCTCGAACACACGGATGATGTCGCCGCTGTGATTGTAAAGGGCGACGGCACCTTCCGGCAGCTTGCGCGGTCGGTGCTTCTTGTGGCCGCCGTCGACGTACAGCATGCGATCGCTGCGATCGCCCATCGCGACCATATAGCCGTCGGAATCCTTCGGGGGGTTCGACGTGAAGCCGTGCGGCATCGGGCGCCAAACCTCTTCCGGAGCCTCTTTCTTCAGGCCTTTGAGATTGACGAGCTGCTGGGTACCGGTGTCGTCGACCTTGGCTATCCGAAATCGGCGATTGGCGCCGCGCAATCCGTCTTCGTGTTCCCACTGCATGTTCAGTCCGCGTCGCTGCTGTCCTGCGACCACTCGCCGCCGGACTTGTTGCCCTTGCCACCCTCGCCGCCGTAGCTGCGCGGGTCGGTCAGCGACAGCGTCGCGATACTGCCCCCGTCATCCTGCTGGTACGAAACGCGCTCGATCAGCATGTCCTGCGCGATGTCGCAGAACGGGCTTTCAACCCACACCAGCCAGCCCGGCGTCCAGATCGTGCCCGCCTCGTCTCGGAAACCCTGCGTCGTCACCGTCGCCTTCAGCGCGTCGCCGGCCTTGCGGTCGCGCAGGTTCTTCGCACGCTTCTTCGTCAGATCCTTGGTGGTGTCGCTGTCCTGTACAACGATCAGCGGCCGGTGCCGCTTGAGCCCGCTTTCCCGCGCGATCGCTTCCAGCTCCAGCGCCTCGGCGCCATGGCCGAATGGCCTCTGCCCGCGCACCGTGATCTCGGAATGCTGGTTGCTGTCGTTGTGATCGGCGCCGATCTTGAGGATGTTCTGCCCCTCGATCAGGCCGCCGGCGTGGCGCTGGTTCCCCGCCTTGGTGATCTTGATATTGCCCTCGGCCGTGCCTGCCAGCGTCATGCCCTGCTGCCGCGCCAGCTTCTCGACGCAGCGGAAGCAGCTCTCGCCCTGCGTCAGCTTGTATTGATCGAGCTTCGTGAGCTTCTGGTCGGTCTCGAATTTCGCGCGGTATTTCTTCGAGATCTCCTGGCCGACTTCCAGCGGGTCCTTTTTCTTGAAGTTACCAGTGTCGTGCTCGGCGGAGCCATCGATCAGGTCTTGCGACAACGAACGGCCGGATACCGTGATCTGCGCTTTTTTTGCTTCCAGCAGGGGCTGCTTGCGGTTGACCGCACCGGTCAGCAGCAGGTCGGCGTTGGCGTAGATTGCTACCTCGGCGCCCTTGCTGAAGATGGCATTGGTGGCCGATGCGCCAAGCTCTGCAGCCACGATGAAACTGAAATCGCGCGCACCCTCGTTGAACGCCGCATTCACTGTGATCTCCTCGAACGCCGACCAGCGCGCCCCGCCAACCGCGATCGTAATCACCTCGACGCTACCACCAGCCGGCAGTGCGTAGCCGAGGAAATCGGTGATAAAGCTCATCTCGCCAGCGCCTCGAACGCCACGGGCATAAACGATGGATGGACCACGCGGTTGCGCGCCACCAGTTCGATAGAGCGCTGCGGGTCCTGGTAAAGTCGCCAAGCCAGCGCCAGCGACGGCAGCGACAGGTTGGTCTCGACCGTGATCACCGGCGCCAGGTCAAGGATGGCGCGCGAGATGTAGTCGATGACCGCGCCGCGCAACACGCCGATCTGGTGCACGAGGTCAATTTCCGACGCCGGGAGGTCGACCACCTCGGCCTCGAAATATTCCGCGACGTTGGCGCGCAGCGTTATCCCAGCGGGTCGATCCGGAATGACCATCCGGGCAATGGCCTCGGAATAAGCCAGCAGTGCAGCCAATCGCAATGCGCGCTGCGTGGCGGCGGCATTGACTGCCGCAGCGCGCAGGTTGCTGGTCGGGTAAGACGCCGCGACGGCCGTAGCGCCCGCCTGCCCGGCCACGATAATTGCCTCGAAGGCTCGCGCGGCCGTGTTAGCCGGCATCGCATCACCGAGTGCGCGAGTGGTCGCAATCAGATCCAGCGGCGCCATGGTTATGCCAGCTGGCGTTTCCAGCAACACCGGCATCGTGTCGTACAGCGATTGCAGCGCATCTCGCTGCACCGCGCTGGCAACCGGATCGACCGGCTCTCTCACGCGGATTGCCTCGAGCGCGGCGACGCCGTTGCGCAGGCCATTGATCGCCGTCGCCACCACAAAATCGACGGGCTGCGGCGCTGCGCCGGACTGCCCGCTGACCGTGAACTCGGCGGCAAACGAGGCCGCTACCACTGTCGCTGCGTTGTCGGCTGCGACGAAGATCAGGTTGGCCAGTGACGCTACCGTGGCCAGCGCTGAGGATGCGCCCTCGCGACAGCATTTCAGCGAAAACGCCAGATAGCCGGCCCGGTCCTTCGTGCTGTCGCGCGAGAATGACACGCAGCGTACCAACACCGGCCCCTGCACCGGCATGACGAGAACACCGGCGCCGCGGCTGGCGCAGGCGGCAGACAGCGCCGCCGCTTCAGCATCGGCGCTGTCTGACGCCAGATAGGCGGTGATGTCGAATTCGCGCAGGTCCTCGCCGAGATCCTCGAGGAACGGCTCGTCGCGCATCGGGAACTGATGCTTGACGATGCGCCGGCCGCCCGATTCCTGGTCGCGCTCGGTCCAGAATGGTGCGCCCTTGTAGGAAGCCCGCCAGAGATCTTTCAGCCAGTCCCGCGCCATTACCAGTTCCCGCTCGCGCCGTTGCTGGGCGCCGCCGCATCCGGAGACGACCGACCGGTCGAGCCGGGCCCGTTGCCGGCGGAGCGCAGCGCGCCGCGGACCTCGATCTTCATCTGCTTGACGCTTTCCACCAGGCTGATCAGCTCGCTGCCGGCCACCACCTCGAAGCGGCCCGCCACCTCGCCCTTGACGTCCCCGGTCACGTTGGCCGTCACCGTCTGCGACTTGTCGCCCCCGACCCCGGTGCCGTAGGTCGTGGTATCCGACACCACGGGCGCCCCAGTCGGATGCCCCCACTCCCGGGCGTACATCTCGCGCATCGAGCCGCCGCGCTGCTTGCGCATGCGCTCGCCGCTGGTGAGGCCGGCATAGCCGGCGTCGTCGACCGCAGCCCGCAGCGTCATCAGGCCGGCGCCGACGGCCGCGGCACCGCCAGCCCAGGGCAGCGCCGCCGCGCCTGCAGCCCACATGCCGCCGCCGGCTGCCGTGGAAGCCGCCGCGACCGCACCGGCCTTGCCGACCACGCCAGGCGCGCCCAGCGCGCCCGCGGCGGCCGTCAGCGCCGCGGCAGAAGCATCGAGCGCCAGCGCCGAGGCCGACAGGCCGAAGCCACCCATCAGCTTCGACATGATCGCGCCGGCGCCGAAGATCGATGCGCCAGCGCCGGCCGCAGCACCCGCGCCCAGAACCGGTCCCGGCAGGTTCGAAACCCAGTCGATCGCGTTGCCGAGTTTGTCGAAGCCCGGCCGTGCCAGCGGCTCCATCGCATTGCCGATCGCCAGCGTCAGGTTTTCAGTCGAGCCCTTCAGGCGCTCGAATGCGCCGCCGAGGCCACCCATGATCTCGTCGGCCTTGCGCTTGGCGAAGTCCGGATCCTGCCCGACCTTGTCCAGCTCGGCCTTGCTGGTCTGGAACTCGCCCCACTTCGAGGCGAGGATAGAGCCCTTGCCGCCATGCTTGTCGGTAAACATCGCGTTCAACAGTGCGATGCTCATCTTCGGATTGGTCATGATGGCGTTGAGCAGGCCCTCGGCGTCAACGCTCTCGGTCGACATCTTGTGGAAGTCGCCGACCATCTTGGCGATCTTCGCGGAGTCTTGTGCCTTGGTCTCGCCGCTCTTCTTTTTGTCGAAGCTCTCGGCGAGGATCTCCGAGACCTGTTTGGTGAATTCCTCCTTGTTGGACACGACGTCCGGATTGTCGAGAATGTCGTCGAGCCGGTCGACCTGGCTCGGATTGAAGCCCTTGCCGAAACGGCGCTTGGAGAGGCCTTCGAGGTTGGCGACGCTGAGGCCGCCGGGCATCGTGGTGAACTTGTTGTAGTCGATGCCAGCGGTCGTCAGAGCATCCATTCCCTTACCGGTCGGTGCCACCAGCTTCGATGAAACCGAGCGCACGAACACGCCGAGCTCGTCGCCGCGCAGGCCGCCGCGGCGGCCGACGGCGCCGAGCGCACCGAGTGTTGTGTCGGACAGGCCGGCGGCCGTCGCGGTCGGCGCGGCATATTTGAAAAACTGCTGCGCGTCCTCGTCGTTCATGCCGCCCAGCTTCGCGGTCTTGACCATCAGGTTGGTGGCACGCGTCGCTTCCTTGACCGCCTTTTCCTTCGTCGAAATATCCTTGTTGGTCGTCTGCAGGAAGCTGCGCAGCCCCTCCGCCGAACGTTGCATGTCGGCTTCCATCACCAGCGCGTAGTTCTTCACGCTCTCGATGATGCCGGCGCCGACCTCGGCGCGCAGCTTACCGTCGAAGCTGGCCGGCAGGCCCTGCATCGCCGTGGTCTGCGCCTTGACGACGTCAAGGTTGGAGAACTGGGTGTCCTGGCCGATCTTCTTGGCCTGCGGGATCAGCAGGCCTTCCTGCACGTCCTTCGGAATGTCGACGAATTCGCGCTGCTTGCGGATACCGATATCGAATTCGGCCGCCGAGACGATCGCACTCTTGCCCATGTTCTTGACTTTGGCGCCGGCCGCCAACGCCGCGCCGCCGATGCCGACCACCTTGGCCATGCGTTCCGAGGCGATAGCGCGCCGCTCCTGCACGGCGCCCTGCTTGTCGAATGCGATGGTGGTCGCGGCGATCGCGGCCTTCAGCCGCTGCTGGTGTGTCACCGCCTCCTTGATCGGCACGCCGGCGCGCTCCAGTGCCGAACGGTTGGCAAACACCGCGGACTTCTGCGACTCATAGGCTCGGGTTGCCTGGTCGACGGCGCGCGCCAGGCGCTTCTGTTCACCCTCCGCCGCCGCACGGTTCGGCGCGGCAATGCTCGACATTGCCGCCTTGTGCGCCTCGACGGCCGCCTGGGCCGCCCGCAACCGCTTCTGCGCCGCATCGAACGAACCGCGCGAATTGCTGAAGCGGTCGATCGCTTCCATCTGCGTCCGCGCGCGCTCCATAGACTTGGCGATGGCGTCGATCGACTTCGAGGCCTTGCCGGACTTGGCAATGCCGTCGATCTTCTTCGCGATCTTGTCGAAGACCGCGCCGGTCTTGTCCTCGGCACTGATGACAGCCTTGGCTTCGATGATCTTGGCCAATGGATCAGGTCTTTCGGTTCGACCACGCGATCGCGCGGATGTGCCAGTACATCAATTCGGACAGCGTCAGCTGTCCGATCGCGTGGAAGCTGTTGCTTCCGACTCCGCGGAAGGCGAGGTCGTCGGCGAGGTCGCGGAGACTTCGCTCTCCTCGTCGGGCTGGAAAAAACCCAGCAACGCCTTCTTGACCTCCCGTGCCGTAGCCGCGCTAGCCTGCTTCAGCGTGGCAGGGTCCTTCGGCTCGACGACGCAATGCGCGATGTAGCGCTGGATGTTCTCCAGGTTCTCGACCGCGAACGGCGTGCCGCCGTCGGAATATGCGATCGAATACGGATCTCCGATCGACAGGTACTCGTCGAAGGTCGGCTCGCGCAGCACGATGCGGCTGACGGGGCCTTCCGGGGCCTTCAGCGGCGTCTTCAGCAGAATGGTGACGGTCTCGCGCATCGGATCAGCCCGTCAGCGTTTCGTATTTTTCGGCGGCGAAGCCCATGTTGCTGACTTCGCCGGTCGCGGTAGCGATCGACGGATCGCCGGTGAAGAAGCCGCCGGACAACAGGTGGGTCAGCCCAGTCTGCACGCCGCCGACATCTTCCTCGATGAAGGTGGCGCCGAGGTTCGTCAGCTTCATGATGTTCTCATCCCACTTCAGCGGGCGCCCCTCGACATCGACGAAGCGGTCGAAGGTGAGTTCGGCGGTCCGCGCCTTGGGCTCGACCGTCCGGTACAGGCTGCCGTCGCGGTTGACGCCGGCCGTGACCGTAATGTTGGACGGGTTGAGGGTGATCTCGCCGCGCGCGGAATAAGCGACGCCGCCGATGACCGTGGAAACACGGCCGCCTGAAGTGTGCATGGGATTGGCCTCTCGTTGCGATCAGGATGGATGGCGCGCCGCGGCCACGCCGCGGCGCGTAGGATCAGGCGGCCTCGCCGGCGTCGCGCTGCAGGAAGGTCGTGACGTTGGCCGCGAAGACGCGGAACTGGTTGACGACGTCGACCGGCAGGTAGGCGTTGACGCGGTTCGGATCGCTGGAGCGCTCGACCACGAGGGACTGCGCGAACAGCGTCGAATTGTCGACCAGGCCGCCAGTCTCGAGCTCCTTGTAGATGTGGACGCACTCGGCCTTCAGGATCTTCGCCGTGACGATGCCGGGATTGCCGGTCGGATTGTCGTCGGCGAGGGCACAGCGGCCGTATTTCTGGGTAATGCGCTGGCGCATGTAGCGCACGAAGTACACCATCTGCAGCCGGGTTTCGACGTCCAGCCAGGTGATGTCAGGCTGGCCGTAGGCATTGACCTGATAAGTCGTCACCGAGCGGTCGAGCAGCACGGTGCCATCGACCATCACGCTGTAGGAAGCGATGCCGTCCTGATACAGCTGGTTACGCTGCAGCGTGGTCGGCCAGTTGGCGCGGCTGACCGGCGGCCGGATGCCGACGAGATCCAGCGTCTACACCGGGCGGCTGATGCGATAGGCCTGGTCGACCTCGCCGCCGATGTTCTTGTCGGACGCCACGCGCGCACCGTGAGCCGCGGCCCAGCGCCAAGGCGGTGACGTAGTGTCGGCGGTGACGCCCATGATCGTCACGCTGGGGTCGTTGCGCAGCGCACCGGCGGTCGCCTGGTTCGACACGGTGTCGAACAGCACCGTGAAATAGTGACCGTAGATCTGCAGCATCGGCGACCATCGTCCGGACACCGGGCCGAGGAAGTCCTTGATGACGTCCAGCGACGTGGTGTCGGCATAGGGCGCACAGATGAAGTCGAACTCGATATCGCCGAGCCCGGCCAGCGCCGCGTTGAGAGCCGGCACGCCGGTGCCGGTCGTGCCGGCGGCGACGGTGAGGTACTGCTGCAGCGGACCCTCGTCGCCCACCTGGTTGGTGATGACGGAAAGGCTGTTGGCAAGCGCCCCAACGTTGCGGGCGGTCAGCGTGATGACGTTCGAGGCTGCCGCCGCCGTGACCGGAAAGGACAACGGCCGGCCGAACTTGAAATACCCGGCAGTGATCGCGGCAACGAGCGCCGCGGCGACGGTTGCGTTCGTGTCGGTCGGCTGCACCGCGACCTCGACCTTCTCGCCGCCGATGTACAGCGCAGCGGACCCTGCGCTGCCAAGGATGCCGGACGCGACGGTGACGGTCTTGGTGCCCGCGACGCCGGCGGGATCTGCCAGCGGCAACAGCCAGATCTCGCCGAACGGATGGTTGGCGCGCGCCCACAGCGCCATTTCCGACAGTTGCGAACCAGCGCCGGCGAGCAACTGCGGATCGCCGTCGAGGCGGACCGGCACATTCGCCGCAGCGATGCCGCTGCTGGTCTTCTGTCCGATTAGCAGGGTGCGGCTGGGGCCCTGATAGGCCGAATAGCCGGCATTGACCTCCGCATAAAAAAGCGGGACGCGGAGGTTCGAGGGGATGGCGTTGAACGAAACCGACATGGGATCACTTCTCCTTCGGAGCGGCGCGGGGCGTGAGCGGGGAATTCAGTTGGGCGGTAGGGGCAGCGTCGGCAGGGGCCTCTCGCGTGTCCGGCTCGGTGCCGGGCAGCGGCGGCGGCGGATCGGAGCGGACGACGTCGCCGGTGCGGATCAGGCCGGCGTAATGCACGACATCCGGCACCCAGCCGCCATGCTCCGGCATCACCGTTGAACCGCGTTCCGGCATGCGGACGCGCGCGCCTTTCGCGGGCTTGACATGAATCATCGGCATCGCAGCTTCCTCTCAGGACAAATCGATCAGCGCTTCGACATCGGGCGCATCGTTGGGGTTGGTCACCTTGACGTCGAAGTTGAGAAGCCCCGGCGCCGCCAAGGGTGCCAGCCCGGCTGCGATGGCGACGCACGCATCATGGCCTGGTGAGCCGTCCGGCAGCACCAGCGCGACGCTGCGCAACGGCTCCGGCAGCACGGCAAAGCCTGTCGGCAGCGCGTCCGTCTGGTAGACTTGCACCCGGTCGTCATTGACTTCGCAGGTCAGTGTCAGGATACGGCAGGCGATCTTGACGCCGCTGTCGTCGAGCACCTGGCGATGGTTCTGGTGGCTGCGGATCCGGGTGAACTTGCGGAAGAGCACGGACATTGGCGCGGGGGCGTAGGCCAGCCGCCGCATAATCTGGAATTCGAGCAGGTCGAGCGAAGCTTCGAGGCGGGCATCAGTGTCTGGATAACCGACGACGTAGCCGTCCTCGTCGTTGAGGGCCATCACCATGCCCATCTCGACCACGACGTCGATCATGCGCTTGAAGGGCGGCCCGCCGTTCTGCGCCGACAGCGCCTCGCCCTCGTCGCCGTCGGTCATCAGGATCACGGTCGCCTTGGCGTCGTCGCAGAACGATTCCGGCGACAGCTCCGCTATCCGGCTGTCGTACACCCTGCCCTCCGCCATCGTCGGACGGTCGCCATCGCTGCCCTTCAGGCAGGCCGCAACGCATAGCCGCAACGCGGTCCGAGCAAGGGTCATCGGTCGTTCCTATGTCACGTGCGCTTGCGCGCCGTGAGGCTGAACATCGTGCGCAGGACGCCGTCCGGCAGGGCCTTGGCCACCTCGAACGTCTCGCCGGTCTTTAGCCGCACCACGCGATCGCCGGGGCGCAACGGCCAGACCATCAGCCGGTTGTCGAACGAGACGCGCGGCACCGAGATCGCCACCTTGTGCGCGTTGTCGTCCTGTACCGAGCCCCGCGCATGCGGCAGCACCGAATGCGACGGCGCCAGGAAGCCGCCGGTGACGGTGAAACTGTCCCGCGCCGGGTCTGCCTGGCGCGGGCCGTCGACGTCCCCCGCCGCAGCCATGGCAAAGCACTGGAAGGCCTCGCCATAGACCGTGTCGACCGCCGCCGAATTCATGGCGGCGGCGATCTCGAAGGGGGTCGGCATCGCGCTGCGTCCGGGCTAGGTCAGCTTGCCCTTGACCAGCGCCTTTGGACGGGTGCACAGCGACAGCGCGTTGCACTGGCTGTCGAGGTTCACGCCCTTGTCGTTGTCCATCAGGTACTGCTTCAGGTACATGCGCTGGCCAACGGTGTTGACCGTCTCGACGTAGTCCGCCGGCGCGAAGTAGGTCCGGAACAGGTTGGGCACGCCGAGCGGGAAGATGTGGCACTTGTTGGTATTGATGAACGAGGTGCCGCCGACGGCGCCGCGGTAGTTCTCCCAGATGATGCCGCCGAACTCGAACGAACCGAACGACATGCCGTTCATCACGTAGGCCTTGCGCAGCTCGGCCGCCGCTGGATTGTTCAGGAAGGTGGCGCGCACTTCCGGATGCGCTAGCAACGCGTCGAAGAAGGCGTCGCCGCACAGCGCGTGCAGGCCGCTGAACGGGATGCCGCCGAGGTTGTTCGAGACCTGGCGGATGACGGCCGCGCAGGCTTTGCGAAGCTCGCCGGATACCGGGCTCGCGGCGTCGAGGTTAAAGTCGATCTCCGAGTCCTGCGAGATGCCGAACGCGCTGAACAGGTCGAGCGTGGTGCCATCGGCATAGGTGATCAGTCCGATCACAGCTCCGATCCGCTGATATTCCAGCGTGACTTCATGCGACGGACGATGGATGCCGATGCGATCGGCGATCTGGCCCATCACGGTCTGCAGCTGGCTCTCGGTGCCCCAGGCGCGAACGCCCTGCACTTCGTCGGCATAGATAGCGTCGTTGATCTCGAAGTGCGGCACCACGAACGGACGCGCCGTCGCCTTGTTCTTGCCGAGCGTATTGCCCGGCCCGCCACGCGGCGTCGGCGGGATCAGCAGCAGGTTGCCGTCCTTTTCCTCCAGCACGATCGTGGTGGTGGTGACGCCCTTCTCGGCGAACAGGCCCATCTGACCGAGACGACCGGGCGCGAACAGCGGCCTGTTGATCGCGTCGGTGAGACTAACCACGCCGAACGCATTGTTGTTGAAGATGTCCAACATGGCTAGTTGGTCCTTTCTTGAGAAGTGAGTTTGCGCCGACGGATGTCGGCGCCGGATGGACGGAACGAAGGGTAGTTGGCCCGCGTCAGCGGACCATGATCATCTGCTTGCGCAGCTGCTCGATCGCTTCCGCCTTCTGCGGAGCGGTGATGCCGGCCGGCCATTCGAGGCACTTGCCGTTGACCTCGGCACCGCGGACGATGGCCGCGATCTTGGAGGTGGTCGATCCGTCGTTGGTGACGGGGTAGATCGCGATGCCCACGGCGTTCTGCGAGCCGTCGGTGCCGGACGGATTGAGCGCGCCGTAGCTCAGGTCGCCCGGCGTCTCGACGCCGATACGGACCTTGAAGCTGTCGCCAACTGCGAAGTCGGTCGAGCCGTCGGCGATCGTGAGCTTGATCTCCTTGTTGAAGGCCACGCCGACCGTCAGCGGCCCGATCTCGCGACCATCCGGCGTCTGCACGCTGAAGGTGCCGGCGTTGGCGGACGCCGCGGTGCAGGTCAGGACATAGTCGCCGTCGACCGCGCTCTGGCTGGTCGCCGGGTTGGCCAGCGTCGCCACGCCGTTGCCAGTGTTGGTACCGACGACGACCGAGGACGTCATGCCGGCGACCAGGGCCGCGGCACCCAGAATTGTGCCAACCAGGATGGTCTGGGAAACGCCCACCAGCACGTTCTCGCGCGAGCCGTGACCGTCCAACTCGCTCAGGATGAATTCGCCCGGATGCCGGGTCTCGACAAAGGCCACCATTTTTCAGATCTCCGTTTCGTGGGAGGTTAAATCTCAGCCGCGCGGATGCCCGGCCGTTCTACTTCGGCAGGGGCAAGCCCTTTTTCGCCATGACCGAATCCCACGACACCGCGGCTTCCTTGCCCGGGTTGGTGTCGTCGGCCGACAGGTTGTGATCGGGCACGTTGCCGAGACGTGACGACGCCGCGCCCTTCGGCGCCGCCTTCATGGTCGCCACGGCGGCTTCTGCACTCATGTTCGTATCGAAGGCGAGATGGCGGGCCATGCCTTCACGGCCCTGAGCCTCGGCGTGGTCGAGGATCGCCTTGGCGCGCGTGTTGGCGGTCACCGTGGCTTCCGTCTTCGCCTTGTCGAGGTCGACGCCGGCCTTTTCCAGGCCGAGCTTCTCGCCCTGCGTCAACGCAGCCGTAACGGCCGCGTTGAGCGCGTCGCGCGAAACGGAATCCTTGGCGTCCATGCTCAGTCCGGCAGCCGCGAACACGGCTGCGAGGCCGGTGTTTTCCGGTTTCATCTGCAGTCTCCTTTGGGGTTGGGTTTGCGGCTCACCGCATCAGGGAAACGAATTGCGCGAAAGCGTCCGACGGACGCATCACGCCGTCGGCGATGCCGGCGGTCACGGCATCCATGCCGCGATAGCTTTCCGCCTCCGTCGCCAGGGCGGCATCCTTGCCTAGCCGTACGCCGCGGTAGCGCGCGACGGCCGTGGCGAACTGGTCGCGGCCGGCGTCGAGCCGCGCCTGGATGCGCGACGCGGTGTCGTCCGGCAGCGCGGAAAAGGGATTGCCGTCGGCCTTCAACTTGCCGGACGACAGCACCGTGACTTTCACGCCGGCCTTCTCCAGTTGCTTGGAGTAGTCGACGTGCATGGTGATGACGCCGATATTGCCGGCACTGCCGTTCTCCGGCATCACGATCTGGCGCGCCGCCGAGGCCAACAGATAGCCCGCTGACAGCGCGAAGTCGGTCAGGATCGCCAGCGTGGGCTTCACCTGAGACAATTCGTAGATCGCCTCCGCGACATCGTAGGCGCCGGCGGAATCGCCGCCGAAGCTATCGACCTCGAGCACGACGCCGCGCACCGAGTTGGAGCGCGCCGCCGCGGCGATGCGCGTTTGCAGGCCCTCATAGGAGGTGCTGCCGGAATAGGAGCCAAGATACTTGCCCTTGTGGACCAGCGTGCCCTCGATCGGGATCACGGCGACGTTCTCCATGCGGTACAGCAGGTCGTCGTCCTCGGCGCCCCTGCTCTGCAAAGCCTTCGTCAGCGGGTCGCCGAGGCGGCCCATCGAGTCCAACAACCTGCCGCCCTCAAAGGCAACATGATCCATCGGCGCGGCGCCGGACAGGTCGATGCCGCCGTCGACGATGCGGCCGCCGATCCCCATCATGATGGCAGCGGCCTTGCCGGGATCCATCATCAGGACGGAATTGAAGACGCGGGCCGCAATTTCCGGGCGAAGGATCGTTGGCCAGGCCTCTTGTCTTCCGGTGCTAGCGCATCGTTGCCGACGTCGGACGGGTTCGGACGTCCAGCGCCGACCTGCGTGCGCGTGAGGCTGCGCTCCTTGAGCATCTCTTCCTCGCGGGCGATCTGGTCCAGCGTCTCTTCGAGGTCGCGGCCCTGGTCGGCGCATTCGGCCTCCAGCGTCGAGATCATCGCACCCATCCGCATGCTGGCGCCTTCGGCTTCCTTGACTGGATCGACATAGCCGCGGCCGGGCCCGATCCAACGACCCTTCAGATAGGCGCCCGGGACATCCCAAAAATCGGGCGCACCCTTCGGCATCTCGACGTAGCCGCGGTCGAACGCTTCCTCCATTACGGCAAAGTATATCGGATCGACGACCTGCTCATAGAATGCCGACGACACGGTTTGAACGTGCCGCCACACCTCATTGAGCGCGGCGCGCGCCGACGAGTAGTTGACTTGCGACCAATCCGCCGAAATTTGCTCGTAGGAAATTCCCATCGCTGCGGCAATGGACTGAAGGAATGCAGTCTGAAAAGCGGGAAACGTACTGGTCTCACGCGTCGAACTGTTAAGCGCTATCTCATCGCCGACCGGCATCACGGGGATCCGAACACCGTTCAGCATGGCTGGGTTCTTCTCCCAGTGATCCATCCGCTTATCGGCAAAGGTGGCGGTGTTCGGCGTGAACGACTGGTTGACCGCGTCGACCGGAAGGTTTGACTTGACGAAGGCCGCGAAAAGCGCGTTGACCATCGCAGATGCCAGCTCCGTGTCGGCAAACTTGCCGATCATCCGCATGCGCTGCATCAGCGCTGCGAACGGCGAGATGGCGCGCGCCTGATCGGCGCGGTCGGGCTCGAAGCCATGAATGAACACCGGCCGCCCGGTCGGCGTGCTGCGCGGGATCCGTGTCCAGCTCAGGCCATTCGGATAATTACTGTAGAAGTCGCCGGGATGGCTATTGCGGACGTGGTAGGCGACCGGCTCGCCGTCTTCGGTGAATTCGATGCCACCGCGCATTTTTGCGCAGTCCGGATAGCCGGTCGGGTTGGTCAGCCGGTCGGGGTCGATGACGCGCACGCAGGTAGCATAGCGGCCCTTCCCCTCTTTCCAGCCCATCACAGCCGTGGCTTCGCCGCGGATGACCGACGTCCGGCACAGCAGCCGGAAGATTCCGTTCATCGACAAACGCCGCTGCGCGTCGCAGCGCCGCAGCGGATCCTCGACAAATGTCCGCCATTCCGTCTCGATCGACTCGGCCAGCGCACGTGCGACCGCGCGGTCCTGCTCTTTCTTCGGATTGAGACCGAGCGCGCGCATGTCGGGCTTCGACGATCGCCGCAACCCCGCGCCGATCAGCATGTCCACCAAGCTGGCGACGCCGGAGACGGCGTGCGGATCGTTGCGGATCAGGTCATCGACCCGCGCGGCGGTCAGGTCCCGGTTTGGCAGCACCGCCGCATCTGCCGAAGCGCCGAACGGCCGCCAAGTTGCCATCTCCTGCGACATCCGCGAACCCGACCGATAGGCAGGCTCCGACGGGCGGCCGTAGCCGAACGCCGCATCGGCGCGAATGCTCGCGATATGCGCGGACGGCACCGGTGCGCCGGTGTGATCGAAGACAGTCGCGGTCATGCGGGACTAAACCTTACGGTCAGAAGTAAAAGCCGACGGCGCCACGCTGGGGCAGCCCGGCAATTCTGGCTTCTAGCTGGGCGATATACGCCACGAGCTTTTCGATGTTGCCGGCGCTGAACTTGGTGCGCTGGCCGCCGAACTCGCATTCGACGATGCCGCCGCCGATCTGGAAGCGGTGCAACGCCACCCGCGCCTCGTCGAGCATCTGCTGATCTGTGAGCATCAAATTCCCCGGTTCAGTTCTGCCAGCCGCGCCCACGGGTCGTGGGTCGGCACCGGCTCCGGAATCTCCCCTGTGACCATGTCAGCGCCACGCTGAAACGCGCGCGGCGTGAACAGATCAGCCTTGCGGAGATCCTCCGGGATGCCGCGCTCGCTAGCGAGGCGCGCCCAGTCGTCAGCCGTAAAGCTCGCAAAGAACGCATCGAGCGATGCCATGTTGTAGATTCGACAATCGAGCCAGTGGTTGTCGGCGCCGCCGCGCGGCTCCCACTCCTGGCGCTTCTTGCCGCCAACCTTGTGCTTTTTGGCCCCGACAGTTTTCTCGACCAGATGCTCGGCGGTGATCTGCCTGAAATAGCTCTCGTCGATGAACTGTCCGAAGTGGCAGTAACCGACTGGATAGACGACGCTGGCGCCCTCGGCTTTCGCTACCTGAGCTACGTAGGCGTAAAACGTGCTCTTCAGCGGCCAAGTGCCGACAAAGCGCACCGTGGCGCCGCCCTTGATCATCTTGCCGCGGTAGTCGACGTCCTGCGGCGTCGCAGCCGACAGTGGCGGCCTGCCCCAGCCATCGCGGCCGATCACCGCCTGGGTACCGGGGTGCATCCGGGTCCAGGTCTTGACCGCGCCGGCATTGTAGTTGGAGTCCACCGAGAACGTGTCCGGCCGACGCAAGCTGCCGTAGGCATCCGGCCAGCTGCGGTGATAGAGCTCGGTCAGCTCGAGGAACGCGCCGGCGTCATGATCGGTCGTTGCCCCCTCGAGATAGCCGTACTCAATCACCCAGCTTTCACGGTTCGGCGCGACCGCCAGCACCTCGAAATAGATGCCGCGTTTTTGTACGTCGGCCGCGATCGACACCAGCAACGCACCGGGCGGGACGTGGCCGCGCCGATAGTCCTCGCGCCGCTCGAACAGCCGCATGTGATCCGGCGCGTCGCCGCGGAAGCGATAAGGCTTCGCCAGCACCAGGTTGGCGAAGTCCTTCTTCGCCGTCTCGGTCTTCTGCGAGCCGAGAAAGTCTTCGGCGATCGCCTCGTAGCTCATCATCAGCGACTCGAAGGCGCTAATGTTGAAGCCGGGATGCCGGATCTGGTCGTCGATCGCCGTGGCGATCCACTTCCCGGAGCGCACCGCGACGCGGCGTTCCGATTCCGTGATGTCGTGACCGCAGTCGCACCGATAGACCGTGCGATACGGCCGCTTCTCGTCGATCAGCAGCTTCTCGAAACGGTGCACGAAGTAGTTGCTGCATTCCGGGCAGCGGCAGTTCCAGTAGCGCTGATCCGATCGCGCGAACGACAGGCTGATGCGGCAGTGGCCGTCGGTATTGCCGGTCGGGTCGCCGGTGTCGATTTCCGGCGTCGAGATGTTGAGGATCTTATAGTTCTTGCGCGCCCGGAAGGCGGTGAAACGCCCCTTGAACAGTGTGTTAGGGTCACCGTAGCCCGGGATGTTCTGCCACTTCGAATACTCGTCGCGCACGCCGAACTTCGCGGTCTTGCCGCTCATGTCCATCACGGAATGCGCGTTGGCGAGCCACAGCCGGCCGCCCGAAAAAACCTTCTCGAAGGTTGTGGACCCCGCCGCCGACCTCGCCGTCATCGGATAGATCACCGGCGGCCGGTTGTTGCCGATGCCGTCGCGCCTGGTGTGCTTCTGCCAGGAATCGATCGTCGGCTGCAGCTTCGCGTTGTTGAGGTCCTTCAGGAACTCGATGCCCGGCGTGCCGTACAGCGTGTTGCCGGGCGCGATGTCGGCGATGTACAGGCACCACGCGATGGCGAGGATCGAGGCCGCAGTCTGCTGCGACTTGACCACGTCGATCTCGGTGCACGGGTGATTGACGTCCAGGCACTCGGCTATTCCCAGCAGGTAAGGTGCGCCGGCGGCACTCCACATCTCGCCGGCGTTGGGCCCGTCGACCAGCTTGATGTTCTTCGGCAGCCAGTCGGTGAAGCTGATCTCTTCGCGCGGCGAGAGCGCAGCGTCGAACAGCAAGGCCAGACGGTCATAGGCTGACTGCGTGAATTCAACTGTCATCGGAGAACCTGCGCGAGCGCAACGCGCTCCGCGCTCACTCCTCTGCCGGCACGAGCGGCGTATCGGTACTGATCGGCGCGTTTGCCCCGACCGTCTTGGCCCGGGCGCGCGCGGTCACTGCCATCTGCCGCAGCGCCGCTACGGCGTCGGTGCGCTGCTGCCGCACAATCCGCTTCAGCGCCGCCCGCATGCCGTTCTCGCCTTCCTTGACTGCGATCGAGGTCAGATCGGCATCCTGCGACAGCAGCCCGTCGATGATATCGGCGATGCGGCTGGCCGCATCCTCCGCCACGGCGTCGAACTCGCCGACTACCAGCAGGTTGCCGCGCATCTGCTCGAGCTGCAGATACTTAATGTCGGCCGAGTAGGCCTTGTCGCGGGTCTGCTCGTCGCGCAGCCGCGGATCGAATGGCGCGCGCGGCATCGCGTCCGCGTCGATTGCCACAGCGCTGGAGGCCTTCGTTGCCGCGCCCTGCTCGCGGGCCGCATCACCGACCTCGCCGATCGCCAGATCGTACTGCGCGACGTTGACGAGCCGCTCGCGGCCCTTGCCCGGCTTCACGGTCAGTTTGTTGAGGGCGACCAGCCTGGCGACCTTCTCGGAGATCGTCGACTTCCGCACACCCTTGCGTTCCGCCAGCTGGGTGACCGAAAGCCAGAGCCCGCCGTCAAGTTCGGGTAGTTCGGTCATGATGTTCGGCTTGTTCGGGGTGTTCGGTCAGCTTTAAAACCAGCCAAACTGGCGGACCCCGGGGCCAATATTGGCCGAGGGACGAAAAGACCGGGGAAGGACCCGTGATGTTGCCCGCGCGACACAGTCGGCTAGCCGCCGAGGATGCGGGCCAGCTCGTGCTCCAGGCGAGCAGGCAGGTCGCGCTCGACGACAGCGAAGAAGGCCGCCTCGGACTGGCCCTTGACCATCTCGACCGGGATGAACAGCCCTGACTTCACCTTCCGGATTGGGAAGCGTCGACCGCCGGTGCGCTCGAATACCTGCCCATTCATCTTCAGCGTCACACGGGAGGGAAACTTGCCACCCTTGATGAACGTTCCGGGATAGATACGACGGCTGCCCCATGGCGCCGCCGAAACACCGTTGCGCGTCTCGCGGGCCCCGAAATGCTTCAGCGAGATGTTGCCACCCCGCGACTTGATCTCATAGCCTGCGGCGACGGAGCGGCCCTTCACGGCCCGATCGAGCACCTTGCGCTTCAGACCGGTCTGACCAACCAGCGCCTTGCGCACCGCGACCGTGGCCTTGCCACCTGTATGTTTGACGGCGAGACGCACCGCGACCGGCGACTGATGGCTTGCGGCGCGCATTCGCGCCGAGATGGCCTTCAGTCCGCTGAGATCGTATTTGATCTCTAGGTTGTTACTCATCGTCGCATACCAAGACGCTGGCGCGCAGCGGCGGTCTGCTGGCGAAGCACCGAGCCGGCATCCTGGACCGACGATCGGACAACGAACTTTAAATCATCGGCGATCTTGTCAGTCTTGCCCATCGCCGCAGCTTTCACAACTCGAGCGATAGCCTCGCCCCTCGCCTTGCACCCGCCGCACGCCATCGCAGCCGCCTTTGGAAAAGGGGGCCGCTCGCGCCAGCAAGCGGCCCAAGTCTAGGGAGGAAACGCCCAAGGAGGGCAACGATAGCGACGACCGCTACCGCACACCCTATGAACGCAAAAGCCCCGCACTGAGGCGGGGCTTGATGGCAGACGCTTTGCGCAGGGCAATCACCCTGAGGCGGTTGCCTGAGCCGAAGGGCTGCGCCCTCCTGTCGTCCGTTGTCACCACGTTGTGGCTATACCGGCTCGATCTGGGTCTCGTCGAGATTGACTTTGACCTGGCTTCCTAAGATGTCCATCAAGACCCTGAGTCTGCCATTGCTGTCAAGACGGTCGATCTTTCCTTCCAACAGATTAAAATGACCATCAGTCACCATCACCGCCTGTCCCAAAACGTAGCGACGATGGCCCATCGGCAGGCTAAGGCGCTCTTCCATCCGACAGATCATCGCCATGGCATCAGGCCGCGCCACCGCGAAGGGTCCATTGTTGAATCGCACGAAGCCGACCACACCGTCACTCAAACTTCGCATCCTGTTCAGATCGGCATATCTATCATCAGCAGGAACGAACATCAGCCCGTCGAAGATCGGCCTGATATCAACGACTCGCTTATTCCATGACGACTTCCGCGACCAACGCTCCTGTGGCACGTAGGCCGGCACGCCGCGTTCATTGAGCCGTCTGGCGACCTTCATCTCGGTGTTCGGATGCAGCCGCACCAGTAGACACGCCTGACGATCCCATTTGATGCCGCCCATTCCCTCGTTAAGCCGTTCGACCAAAGCCATGCCGGTCGAACGCTCTGCCAGCAGACTCGCTTCAGCAAAGGCCTTGGTGACATCACGCATGGTCTGATCCCTCGCTGTGCGCATCCGCGCGCTCTTCCCCAAGCTGCGTTTCGGTGTCGTGCCGATAGACCGTGCCGTCTTTCTTCGGAGGCCATGGACCAGGCACTCTGATGCCGTCGGCGCCATCCGGCAGTCGCACCAGCGGCAGCGGCCGGCCGCTCCATGCGGTGAACCGTTCCTGCCAAGCCGCGCACCGTCGGTCGGTGCGCGGTAGCGGCGTCCATGCGCGATCGTCATCGTCGGCAAACCCGAGCATGGCCAGCATGTCGAGACCGACCCTGGCCTTGAGGAAATAGCCGCGGCCACGGTCAGCCTCGGTCCGGACGAACGGCACGATGGCTCGCGTAAGACCGAACACAAACCGCACGGCGCGATCCTCGTTTGAGCCATCCGCGACCCAGACCTGCTCGACTGCCGTGGCCGGCGCCGGCGCACCGCGCGCAAAGTTTTCGAACATCCGCTTGCGCAGCCACAGATGCGCATTTTTCGGCCGTTGCTGGCCAGCTTTGCGGAGCTCGGCGGCGTAGTGCGGCGCCGAGCTGATCGCCCATTCGGCATCCTCGACGCTGAGTGCATCGAGCTCCTCTCGCGCCGGGCCGGGATCGAGCGCGATGCTCGCCAGCGGATAGGCCGTGCGGAACGCGGCGAACAACCCATCGCGCTTTTCGCCCTGCTCCACCTCGATTTTCGAGAGCGAAGCCCCCCGGAGGGGGGTAGGGGGGAGATTCTTGGATAAAGGAGGACTTATGGAGTCGCAGCAGTGAGACTCTGGTGATGCTCTGGGTGAGACTTTGGTCGGCTCGACCAGAGTCTCACTGTGAGACTTTGGTCGATCGTTTAACTCACCGTCAGCAGTGCCCGTGTCATCGGATTCATCATGCTCAGCGTCGTCATCATCGGCCGTTCGGCGGCCCTTGATGGGCATGTCGATCACCACGCCGTAATTCACCCTGATCTCATAGATCGGAGCACCCCTGTCCGAATAGAATTTGAAGCGGGACAGCAAGCCGAGCTTCTCCAGTTCGGCCAGCCGACGGAACATTGTTGCCCGTGTCATCCTGGCGTGGTCAGCCAGATATGTCGGGTCACAGTGGCGCGTGACGCCTGCCGCATCACAGCTATCGGTGATGACGTACATCAGGATCTGCTGCTGATGGCTTTCAAGCCGCTGCTGCAGCGCCCAGTTCATGGCCGCAATGGACATAGATTTCTCGTGATGCAAAGGTTTCAACAGACGCGGTAAGCAACAGGAACTGATAGATTTTCGAGCTACACCGCAGCGGCAGCCCGCCGGGCTGCATCTCGCAGTCTGAGTTTGATCGGCCTGCCGCGCGAAATGGCTTCAGCGGCCTTCGGGTGGTTATGGAGGAAGAGCCCCTTCAGATATTTTTCGCTGAAGACGCAGAGCCAATCGCGCGGCGGGCGATCGACGTCGCCGGCAAATGACAGCGAGAGATCACCGGCCTTCATGCCTTCAAGGGTTCGGTACTCATCAACGTTCAGCCACCCCTTCGCCGAGTTGCAGCCGCCACAAGCGGGCAGCCGGTTGCTGACGTGATCGGCACCGCCACGGGCCTTCGGATCAGCGTGATCCATAACCATGGTGACGCCGCCGCCTCGCAACAAAAGCCAATCTCGCGGCGGCGCTTCATCGGCACACCTGACGTGGGCACCGCAGTAGAAGCACCGGCCGTCCGTCTTGGCGTGAACCTTCCGCCGCATGCCCATACTTGCTCGGGCCGTGTTCGATATGGTCATGTGCATTTCCTCTCCAGAACGGACGCCTGAAACGGCTCGCAGGGTGGCGTCGCCCTGCCCTTAATCTGTTCGCCGTCCCGCCAGAATTCGGTCCAATAGATCGAGCCGCCCCCATCAGATTCGAGGCGCGCTACCTTGGTGATGCCGCAGCCGCGGCAGCAGGTGCGCTCGGTCTTGTGCGGAAAGCGCGCAGGCTCGCCCCAGCGATGGCGGGCACTGGTCATGCAGGATCGAACCAGCTCGCAGGCACGTCGATCTCGAATTCGTCGTCGCCGACCTTGCGCAGCGGAAGCTGATCGGATGCGATTTTGTCGGTCCCCAGCCGCGGCACGAATCCGAAGTTGAAGCGGAACGACCATTTCATCTGTGCCGGCTTGACACCCTTCGCATCCTTTGAAGCCACCTTGGTAGAGCCGGCAACGCCCTTGATGCGAATCTTGCCGGCCATATCGCCGCTGCCAATCAGCAGCACGAAACGCTCCGCTTTTCCCTGGCCACAGATCGCGGTCGGCAAAGTGATGCTGAGCGAAGGATTACGTTCGTTGCCCTTCTTGCCGGGCTTACTCGTGTAAGCGAGCGTCGCCATCGGCGGAGCATTTTCGCGAGTATGAATTTCAGCTTCCTCGAACGGCATATCTGGCTCCTGTGGTTTGCGGGGTTTGCGAGCGATGGCGGGTGCCGGTCATGTGACCTCCGGCGGCAGCAGCAGGCGTTCGACGATGCGCGGCGTGTCCATGCGCTGCATCGCGCCGCGTTCGACGGCGAGGTTCAGCCGATCGAGCCAGATCTGCGGCATCATCTTGATCACGCGCGGCGCGCCGGCCACGGTGACGATGCGGTCTTCTAGTTCGCCGAGCGCGGCGCCCTCCAGCACCAGGCGGCAGATCACGTCGGCGGCCTTGTCGCCAGTAATGCCGCCGCGCGCGAGCACGGTAAGCAGCGGCGAAGGAATCGTGCCGGGCACCGTCATGCCAATCCCCGTTGGTCCAACGCGCTGTGGCCGGGCAGCGGGTCGCCAAAGAATGCGGCGGTGAAGTCGCGGTGCTGCAGGCCCATCCGCGCATCGCGATCGGCGAGCTGCTGTGCGGGCGCGCGCGTGTCGGACGCCTTGACGCCCGACGGACCGTCGAGGCCGGTTTTTCCGCGATACTTGTGATTGCAGCACCGAGCCGTTCGACCGATCCGCTCACCGATCGCTTCAAAGGTCAGCTTCTCGACGTCGCGAAGACTCATCAGATCTGCGATATCGCCCTCGGTCCAAGGGCGCATGGCCCTGAGAAGGGGCTCGCCAGCAGCCAGCAACGCAGCGTCACGCGCAATGCGGCGCTGCTTGTGGCGGCACGATTGCTCCGACCGGCCAAGAATGGTCGCAGCTTCGACGATTGTTTTTCCGGAATCTACCAGCAGCGATAGCTCGGCAGCCTCATCATCCGTCCAGAGCGGCGCGTTCATGCCTTGCGCTCCAGTGCTGGCGATGCGGGGCACCCTTCCATCGCGGCATCCGCGACCGCCGCCTGCGCCCATGTCGCGTCGCGCCGGATCTGTTCGCAGCGGATGTCGCCGGCGACTGCGGCATAGCCGGAGCCGTCGATGTAATCGTCGATGTTGAAGGCGCCGGCATAGCGCCTGGCCACCTTCAGAATCTCCATGAGACAGGCGACGTCGTGCGCGTCGAGCGGATGCTTGGTCGCCTTGCCCATGCCGCGCAGCGCGCCATTCCACATGTCGGCAATGCGCTGGTGATTGTCGGTCTTGTTGCCGTGGGTGAGCTCGCGGTCGCCGCCGACGAGGGCGGCCGCCGCGGTCGCGATGTCAGACGCCTTCATTCGAATTCTCCATGAGGTCGACCAGCCCGCCGATCGGGCCGGACGGCTTGCCGTCGGCGTCCCGCGTGATCGCATGGCGGATGGATTGAATCGGCACACCGTGCTGAAGCGCGAGGCTCAGCAGCACGGCGGAATCCCGCGCCAGCGTTTCGGCCTGCGTTCCAGATTTGGCGCAGTTCAGGAACACTTCCGAGATCGGCGCATCAGGATGCGCGCGGCCGAAGCCGACGATGTAGTCCAGCCCCCAATGGCTGAACGTCGTCGTTTCGTGCATACGGCGCGGCGGCAGCGGCGTGCGGCTCATTGCGACACCTCGCTCGCCGCATCGCGCGACGGCAGAAACACGGGCACGTCGAGCGGCTTTTCGGCGGCCTCGATCACCTCGCCGGTGTCGGGATCGTGCGGCGGCAGCGGCGCTTCATAGCCCCACGCATCCCAGCCTGGACGCGCGCGGCGCGCATTCAATTCGATCTTCGGCAGGCTCGGGAAATATGCTTCGATCAGTTCATGGAAACCGTCCGGCTTGGCGGAGTGTTCACCGAGCGGCGCATCGATCACGCTGGCGGACTGCGTCCCCATCGCGGGCGCCGGCAGTTTGCCGCGCGTCCCCACCAGCAGCAATTCATGCTGGTTGCGAAACCAATACCCAGTTCCGATACGGTCCTTTTTCCAGATCGCGTGGCTCTTGTAAGCGAAGCCCCATGCCGACATCACACGTAGTGCATCCGGCAGCATCGGCGCGGTAGCCCACAGGAACAGCACGCAATCAGCAGCAGCGATATCGCCGACCGGCCTGGCGCAGATCGTGTCTGTCTCGGATGTCGGATAGTGGTTGTCGGCGGCACGATCCATGCCCCGGTCAAGGCTGTAGGTCGCGAACCGCCATTCCGGGTCGGCCAGGATGACGCCGTATTTCTTGTCTGGCAGAGCGCGCTGACTATCGCCGAGCTGCCGCTCCCGATCATCGCGCGCAGCCTTCTTGTCGACATGGCGGCCTTCCGACAGCACGTCGAACGAGTGCTTGTCAGGATTCGCCTCTGCGTAGGCGCGACAGCGCGCCACCAGGCGCTCGAAGCTGTCGCCGGGAATGGCGGCAATCTTCTGCTCTTCGGAAGATTCGTTACGAGAAACCCCAAGTTCATCGAGTGTAAAAGAAATGTCATTCGCGGATGACATTTCTTTTGAAGCCTGGCCACGCCTGATCTGACCGGCGGCCTTCATGCTGGCGAGGATTTCCCCGCGCCGCTTCTTGGCGCGCACCCGGATCTCGATGGCGTCGATCTCGATTTGCCGATTTCGGATACGCCGGCCGTATTCGCGGACCGCAGCGGCCTTGTCGATCCAGTCGGTGACTTCATCGACGCTCTTCGCCTCGGCAATCGCCCGGCAAGCGGCGTCGTATTTCAGAACTGCGCTCAAAGCCGGTCACCCAGATGCGGCACGTCGCCAAAAGGTTCGGCGAACGGGTCCGGCTGCAGCTTGAGCGGCCACGCGATCGTCAGGGCAGCGGCAGCCAGCCCCATCGCGCATAGGCCCATCGACAGGTAAAACGCCATCAAAGTGCCCTCGCCTCTTTGAGAAATTGATCGCGGGAAAAGTCCGAACTAGCCGGCGCCGGAGACGCCTGGCCGGGCATGACAGCGCTGGCTGGTTCGTTCGCCGGCGCTTGGAGGACCGCCGGAAAATGGATGCGCGCTGCGCGCAAAGGACCGATGAGCCGCCCCTCGGCTTTCGCGAGAGCGACGTCGAACAGCAGCTCGAGCAGTTCGCTTTCTGCGCTGAACGCGCCGCAGCCGGTCCCAGATGGCAAGGGAGCGCGGGGTGTGACCGGGGCGGGCATGGCGCCCACCCCGGAGGCCCTCACAAGAGGCCCACCCCACCCCGAAGACGCGGCAGTCACGTCCGCGGGATAGCTGTTCGGTCCAATACGATCGACCGGATTATCGAAGGAAGTGTTGGGGATTGCCGCAACTTCTAGTTTGGCGGGCGCGGCGGGATCAATTAGCCTCAGCAGTTGGGCCCTCACAGGCACCTCTTGATCGCCGGCATTGCCGCCGGACTCAGACGCCCCAAGCGCAGGCAACTGCGCTGGAGTGACGGGAATGTCTCCCGTCTGATCAAGGAGCAAGCCACCATGACTACGGCAAAGCCGAACAGCGTGTTCGTTCACGCTTATGGGCGGACCCGGTTCGGCCGCAGGGAGCACGTCTGTGCTCACTGGCGGTCGCATCCGGACCAGCTCAAATTCGACTTCTGAGGCGACTTCGTATGTCGCCCCAGCCGGTGAGGGCCCACCCCGCGGGGGGCAGGATGCCGACGGCGATATGCCATCGGAATTTCGTGTGAGATCGGCGCCGCTCGTCATTGCGGACCCCCGAAGGTCACAACCGGCCGGTCCTTAACCGGATACAGCGTGTCCATCTCGAAGCCCGCCTCGACGATCAGCGCTTTCGCCATCGCGACTTCGGCAGTCCAGAACGACAGATCTTCGCCGCTGGCGTGCTGCAGCGTCAGTTCGCTTTCGACGAGATGAAACGCCAGGCTACGGCAAAGCCGCTCAAGCAACGCGGGCGCCGTTGGGTTGATAGAAGCGCGGGGCTGCGTCATCGACGACCCCCTGGAAGTTTGCAGGCATCCCCGGACGCAACTGGCGCTGCATCCGGGTCCACCGCTACGTTGGAGGTGCGAACCACACCAACGGAGACTGATTCATGGCCGAGCACGACTTCGACACCCCGGTTCACGGGCGCCTGCATGCTATGTCGCTGACCCCAGTTGAGGTCTTCAGCGATCACGTTCAGATTTTCGTCGAGGACCCCGACGAGGAGTTGATCAGACTCGTGTTTTACGCCACTCGCCCCGAGGCCGAGGACAAACTCGGATACCCCACTGTCCCGGTCGCCCGAATTGCGATCAGCCGACGGCACCTTGAGTACGCGGTCAGCAAACTCCCGGAGCCGCTTGGCCAAGCGTGGGCAGACATACCCCTCTATGCCGACCGTCGCCGATCGAAAGACTAGGCGGGCCCGCTGCGGCAGCGGGCTTGCAGCCACTAGGCGGTATCTCGGAGGCGCCGGTGAACTGATAGAAATGCGGGAGCCGGTCATTGGGCCAGCTCCTTGCTCTGCGCGGCGACCGCCCGCTCGAGTTCGACCAGCTTGCGGTTAAGGTCGTTGTTGTCGAGCAGCTTGCGGTACTTGGCGAACCACGCCGGATTGGCGTCGCCCATCAGCGCGAAAAGCACCTCGCGCCCATACTCGGTGTGCAGCAGCCCGACGACGAGCTCCAGATTTACAAGCCGGTCCCCGGACATCATCTTTTGGACGGAAGGCTTCGGTACTTCGGTCAAAAAGAACAGTTCATCCGCGACGTTACGCGGTTTTACTGCTTCCTTCATATTCTGCATGACTGCAGCAGAAAGATTCCGGATCCGACATTTTTGATTCCGGTTCTGACTCGGCGCTGATTTGGCCGCACCGCGCGGCTTCGCTAATTTGCTGCTCATGAGATCACCTGCTCGGAAAGGCGGCCTTGGGGCCGCGCCACAGACGTCGGCCACACCGACCTCTCAGGCCAATTTGCGGAGAACCACGCGATGACGTCGTCATATTTTCGGGCTGTGAAAGTTTTGCCTTCGTGAGAGAGCCGGTCAAAGAACCGCCAATCGCCGGCTGCCAACCGTCCTAGCGTTGTTAGGCCGACGTCGCGCCCGACCATAAAAGCCGCAGCACAACGAATTAGGTTCTGACGGAGTTCTTCTTCCATGGATTGGACCCATAGTCGGAATTTTCCGATTCGCACAGCGCAAACCGTCGGAAACATCCCATTCGCCTTTGGAAAACCAAAGTCGGATAAATCCGTCATGGAGAATAATGAGCTTCGTCAACGAATTAGGAACCGGCTCACCCAGTTGGATTTGGGCGCTGTAGAGGCGGCTAAGTCCGTGAACGGACTTGAGCGGAACTATCTGCGAGATTTTCTGGAAGGGAAAAAGGCGTCCTTCAGTTCCGCTAAACAGCCTCTAGTTGCCGAAGCGCTTCGATGGACCGTTGAGGAATTGATCGGCAGCGGAACAAGGCGCATCGACCGAACGACCCCAAAGATGATCTTGGTGCCGCTTTTGGATCAAGTCACCGCCGGCCGGTTGAAGACGCCCTCATCACAGATACCCGTCGAAGACGTGCCTCTTTTGGCCTTTGCCGATCTCGGGCGCGGGGAGTTTTTTGCGTTGAAAGTCGATGGAGACTCGATGGATCGCTACTCCCCGGAAGGCTCCACGATAGTCGTCAACAAGGCTGAGCGAACCTTGGTGAACGGGAAGTGCTATGTCTTTTCGTTACGGGGGGAGACGACCTACAAGATGTGGCAGGGAGGCGAGACGCCTCACCTAGCGCCCTATTCCACCAACCCGATCAACAAGCCGATCTTCTTCAAGAAAAAGTCGGATATTGAAGTGATCGGGCGTGTCAGAAAGAGTTTACTCGATCTATGAGGTTTGCATGCGCCGCGAAGTCTGTTTTGTGTTTTTCTGCCTGTTTTGTAGTTCCGGCGCAAGTGCACAAGCACCTGGCGCCATGAGCGACATCGATGTTCTTGTGAATTGGCGAGATCTTGGCGGCCAGACAGTAACTATGGATAGCTGCCGCATAGCCGGAACCACGTCTGGATTTGTTCGCTGCGAGGTTCGAGGAGACGCGGGTAGCATCGCATTGGACGCCGCCACGATGGACAAAGAAGATCTCAAATTTGCCTACAGCGAATGCGCTCAAATACCGCAGAATCGTAAACCGGAATGTCGGGTCGTCGTGACCGGCACCGTTCTACCCGGCGGCAGCTCTCCATGGATCAAGTCTGCAAAATTCAGCCGCCAACGCCCCAAATGAACACGATCATAGTCAAATCGCGCTCAAACGACGATGTCTATGAGGTAACCTTCCATCAAAATGGGGACGACGTAAAAGTTGTGTGCTCTTGCCCAGCCGGCAAGAAGCTCACGCTCTGCTGGCATAGGCTTGCCCTCATCGACGGCGATGTCGCTGCGGTCGTGTCTGGGCACGAATACGTCGCCAGCCTCAGACAGGGCATCGCTGGCTCGACCATCGCAAGCGCCCTCGCAGAACTGCAACGCTTAGAAACGCAAGCTGAAACCATCAAACGCCAGATCGGCGCGGTGAAAAAGACGCTCGGCATCAGCCTCGGCTAGTCATTTCCGACTTTCCGATTGACAGTCGGATATTTCCGACTAGATCGTTTCACGTGAAATGACTTCACGGGAGACATCCTCGATGCCACGCCACAACCGCTGCAACCGCCTTCCGCCCGCCCCTTCCACACTCCGCACCCAAGCGACCGTGTCGGCCTTGATCGACAGCGCCATGGTGCAGCCACGCGCCGGGCTTACCGGTGCCGCCGCTGTCGCCCAGCTGGCGGACGACATGCGCCGCAGCGAAAGCATCACCCGCGACGACCTTGAGACGCTTGGCTGGACGTCGGGCCAGCTCGACGCTCTGGCTGGCAAGGCCCGCACCTTCGCCCAGCGTCTGGCCGGCGCATCCGCATGACCTCGCAGCAGCAGGCCGATCAGATGCTTGGCGCCTATCAGGCAGCCTGCTACGCGACCCGGCACCTGCCGGCGGCGGTTCGCGAGCGTGTCATCGACAACGCTATTCTGCTGGCCACCAACAGCAACAGCGCGCCCTCGGTCGCGCTGTTCGATGCCCAAATCGCTGCCGTCCGCGGCGCGATCGGCGCGGAGGAATTGGCATGATCAGGCTGATGGCGAAGGAAGTCGCGGCGCTGCTCTCGCTGTTGGCGTTCTGCGGTATGATCTCCGTGTGGGCAATGGTGCTGTCATGAGGGTGCGACCGCTTTCCCCCGCGCAGCGTCAGTGCATCGTCGAGGCCACGATCGAGCCGCTCTCGCCCTTTCGCCGCGGCTACGCGCGTTCGAAGGCCGGGCCGTTCTACGAAGTCCGCACTGTGCAACCGCTTCTGTGCAGCGGCGCGCTGCGCCGGGTCAATAACCGGCTCACCGCGCTTTCGTCTCACGACCGAGGTGAGGCATGAGCCGCACCGCCGCCCGCTTCAATCAGGCCGATATTGCCCGTGCGACGCGAGCGGCGATCCAGGCCGGCGCCAAGGGCGTAGAGCTGCGGCTCGATGGCAGCATCTTTGTCCACCTCCAAACACCCGATCACCGGGGACAATCAGAGCGCGCACCGTCAATTCAGCTTGAAGAAGATGAAATCGTGGTTCTTTGATGCCCAACATGCCCAGACCGCGCCCGCCGCACCTGCACCATGAAGTCAGCCGTCATGGAAAGACGGTCTGGTACGTCCGCATGGGCAAGGGCCCGCGCATTCGCATCAAGGCCACTTACGGCACCCCCGACTTTGAAGCCGCCTATCAGGCGGCATTGAACGGCGAGACAGCGCCAGAACCCGGCAAGGCCGCCAAGGGCACGCTCGAGTGGCTGTGGAACCTGTATCGGCAGTCCGACGACTGGCGCGACTTGTCGATGGCCACGCGGCGGCAGCGCGAAAACATCATGCGCCATGTCTTGAAGGCTGCCGGCGCGCATCCGCTGTCGAAGATCAACGCCGCCTCGATCAAGGCTGGCAAGGAACGACGATCTGCAACGCCGTCGCAGGCCAAGCACTTCGTCACCACCATCCGCAATATGTTCGCATGGGCGATCGACGCCAAGCTGGCACGGCAGGATCCGACGATCGGCATCAAGTTCAAGCGGTCGAAGAACCAGCGCAAAGGCGGCTTCCCGGTCTGGACCGACGAGGACATCGCGGCTTTCGAGCGCTGCTGGCCGCGCGGCACCCGGCCGCGGGTGATGTTCGACATTTTCCTCTACACCGGCCTGCGACGGGGAGACGCCGCGCGCGTCGGCAAGCAGCACGTCCGCAAGGGCGTCATCACGCTTGAAACCGAGAAGACCGGCACCTGGGTGCACATCCCGATTTTGCCAGAACTGCAGGCTACGCTCGACGCGGGCCCGACGGGCGACCTCGCCTTCATCGGCAACGCCAACAACGGCGCGCCGCTCAGGAAGGAAGTGCTGGGCAACCTGTTTGCGGAAGCATGCCGCGCCGCCGGCATCAAGAAGTCGGCCCACGGCCTGCGCAAGGCCGCAGCCACCAACGTCGCCGATCGCGGCGGCACCGATTCCGAACTCGACGCGCTATTTGGTTGGGAGGATGGCCAGACGTCGAAGATCTACACCAAGGAATCGAACCGGAAGCGCTTGGCTGCCGGCGCCGCTGCGAAGCTTTCGAGGACCGAAACGGAAACGTCTATTCCCTCACCTGACCAAAAGGTGCGGGCCTCAGGGGGAAAAGACGAATGATATCAATGTTAAAATTTGAGGTTGGTGCGCTCGGAGGGACTCGAACCCCCACCCTGTTACGGACTGCCACCTCAAGGCAGCGCGTCTACCAATTCCGCCACGAGCGCTAAAGAGTCCGGCGAGGGCTTTCGCCAACCGGATCAACCGGCGCCGATGTAACAAAACAATGATGGGGGGACAAGGCCCGATGCGAGATTGCCGCCACCTATCTGTGTTCAGAGGTCCTGGGCAGCATCTGCTTGACTTCGACCGCGATCCGGTTGCGGTTGACCTGCACGACGCCGGAGGCGATCGGCAGGTTGTTGGCGAGGATTTTCACCTCGTCCTGCTCGCCGGCGTCGAGTTCAATGATGGCGCCGCGGCTGAGCCGCATCACCTGATGCACAGGCATCGAGGTGGTCCCGAGGACCACCATGATGTCGACCGTAATTTTATCGAGGGTTGGCACGCGGGCCCCGCAGTCACAGATGCAAGATTGCACTAAATTCGACATCACCATCTTATGGTTACCCAATGGTTAACGACCGAAACACCCTCGATATCCAGCCGTTTTTACGCGGCGATGACGGCCCCGCGGTGGAATGGCGGGTGTCGGACACGCCGATTCCCTATCCCGAAGCTGTCGCGGAGATGGAATCGCGCGCCGCTTCCATCGCCGACGGCACCGCGCCGGAACTGGTCTGGCTGCTCGAACATCCGCCGCTGTACACCTCCGGCACATCGGGCAAGCCCGGCGATCTGCTGGATGCACGTTTTCCGCTGTTCGAGACCGGCCGCGGCGGCCAGCTGACCTATCACGGCCCCGGCCAGCGCATCGCCTATGTGATGCTCGACCTCAAGGCGCGGCGGCCGGACGTGCGCGCTTACGTCGCCTCGCTGGAGCAATGGATCATCCGGACGCTCGCCGCCTTTAACGTCCGCGGCGAGCGCCGCGAGGACCGCGTCGGCGTCTGGGTGACCCGGCCCGACAAGGGTGATGGCCATGAGGACAAGATCGCCGCGATCGGCGTCCGGCTGCGGCGCTGGGTGTCGTTTCACGGCATCTCGATCAATGTCGAACCGGACCTCGGCCATTTCCAGTCGATCGTGCCCTGCGGCATTGTCGATCCGCGCTTTGGGGTCACCAGCGTGGTCGATCTCGGCCTGCCGGTGAGCATGGAAGATATCGACGTCGCATTGCGGCAGGCGTTCGGCGAGGTGTTCGGTGAAACCGGCACGCGTGTGCCGGAAACGCTGGTGTAAGCGCGCGGTTGTCCTTTGTTAGTCTCTCCTGTTCCGGGAAAGATGAAGATCCGCACTCGCGGCAAATTCCGATCTGAATGTCAAACAGCCGAGCGGTCTCGTTCTCGCGGCGCCAGTGGCGTCCGAGCTGTGAGCAGTTCTCCCCTCCAGACATGAGGGGAGCGGCGCGCCGTCAGGCGCGGTTGTGGTGGCTGGGACGCGGTCCATCTTGCGATGGATCGCGGCGCCTGCGGGCGCGCCACCGCGGTGGTTTTTGGCCGGGGGACCGTGCTTCCGGGGACCTGGTGCGGTTCGGGCCTCAGCCCGCGCCCGGCGGTTTCCCGCCGTCACCTATCCCGCGTCCAGCCGACAAAGAGCGGCAGAGCCCCGTAATAGGCCCGGACGGCGACCCCCGGCCTCCCGGGGTGTGCTTGCGAGGCACACGCGCAGGACACCGCCTCCGGCTCCACTATCAGACGCCTCATGACAGCGCCCCTCGTCGAACCGGACAAGAGGACTATATGCCGCTATAGGATTTTTGTCAATTGACGGCGCAACCGCCGTCAGAGCGTCGGCAGCACCGAGAAATCTTCGCCGGCGTTCCGGAGGTTCAGCATGTCGGCGCCGGCCTCCGTCGCCGCGACCGTATCGACGCGCGCGTGGCTCGGGCCGCGGCGACAGTGCTCGATCATCTGCTCGACGATATCGACAGGCCCTGCGAGCACCGCCTCGACGCTCCCGTCGCGGCGATTGCGGACCCAGCCTTCGAGGCCGAGGCCGTCGGCGGTGTGGGCAACCCATGCGCGATAGCCGACGCCCTGCACGCGACCGCGGATCGTGACGTGCCGGATCGTATCGCTCATGGCTTGCTCAATCCCAGAAATTCGCCGTAGCGCTGCCGCACCAACGCGGCGCGCGTCACCCAGTCGAGCAAGCACCTCGTAGGCGCGCGCCCGTGCGTTAGATCAACAATTGACCAAACAGAAAAATTTTCCTTATGTCTCAACTTCATATGTCAGCGAATTCGACGGCCGGTGAACATCATGTTGGAACTAGGTGCGATAGTAAATCTGCCGCTCAGAGACGTTTGGTCCGGAGAGGCTACGCATTTCACGCCATGGCTTGCGCAAAACTTAGACGTATTAGCCCAAAAGTTGGGGATGGATCTCGAATTAGAAAGCACGGAAGCATCTGCGGGAGATTTTTCTGCTGACATTATAGCGAGAGACCTCTCTACAAATCATCTGGTGGTTATTGAAAATCAGTTTGGGAACACAGACCATCGCCACTTAGGGCAATTAATCACGTATTCTTCTGTCCTCGGTGCAGGTGTTGTCGTTTGGATTGCTGAGAGCATTCGATCGGAGCACAAATCCGCGATAGATTTCCTAAACCAGAATTTAAAGGAGAGCCTCAGGTTATACGCTTTAGAAGCCTCGGTCATACGGATTGACAACTCGAAGCCGGCCTTCGTGCTGAGCGTCGTATCGCGACCGACGGAAGTTGCAGCCACGACGCCAGAGGGCGCACAACCGATTTCCGAAACACGTGAAAGATACAGAGAATATTTTCAAGCTCTCATCGACGAGCTTCGCGAAAAGCACCATTTCACTAATGCAAGAGCTGGACAGCCGCAAAACTGGTACACTTTTGCCTCCGATAATTCGCGAATTTATAAGTATGGCACCAGCTTTGCCAACGGCGATCGAGTCCGCGTAGAGACCTACCTCGACTGCGGAGACAAAGGTAAGAACGAGCGACTTTTTGATTGCCTTTACAGTCAAAAGGAGGAGATAGAAAACGAGTTCGGCTCGACCTTGAGCTGGGAGCGCCTCGACGAGAAAAGAGCCTGCCGTATCGCCACATATCACGATGGTGGTATTGATGCGGACTCCGAAGAACTTCTAAAGATTCAGCAGTGGGCAATCTTAAGTATGTTGAAGTTCAAATCTGTTTTTCCTGCTCGCATTGAAAAGTGCCTTAAGCAGATTGACAGTTCAGAGCCCCCGATATCCTACGCTTAAGTCAGCCACGCCGTGATAGGATGCCGTCGCGGCGGTTGCGGACCCAGCCTTCTAGGCCGAGGTCGTCAGCGGTGTGGGCAACCCATGCGCGATAGCCGACGCCCTGCACGCGGCCCTTGACGGTGACGTGCCGGATCGTATCGCTCATGATTTCTTCAGGCCGAGGAAGTCGCCGCCGCGCTGCTTCACCAAGGCTGCGCGCGTCACCCAGTCCAGCAGATCCGACGACGCCAGACCAGGCAGATCCTTTGGCGCTACGCCATCGCGGATCGCCGTCAGCGTGGCGAACACCGCCTGCGTCGCCGCGGCGATCGGCGCGTGGCCCTGCACGGCAATGCGGACGCGCTGGCGGGCGAGGAAGTCCCAATCGGTGATGTCGTCGGTCAATCCGCCCAGCACGATCGGAAGCGTCGTCGCCGCGGCAATGGTTTCGAGTTCGGCCCGCGTCTTTACGCCGGTGAACATCAGCGCGTCGGGGCTCTGCGCCTCATAGGCCCGCGCTCGCGCGATGGCGTCGTCGATAGAGGCGATGGAGGCAGCGCCGGTGCGTGCCACGATCACCAGCGAAGAATCGCGCCGCGCCTCGAGCGCGGCCCTGATCTTGCCTACGCCTTCCTGCAGCGCAATCAGTTGCGGCTTCGCCTCGCCATAGGCGGCCGGAAGCTGCGTGTCCTCGATGGTCAAGCCGGCGGCGCCCGCCATCTCCAATTCCTGCACGGTGCGGCGGACGTTCATGGCATTGCCGTAGCCATGATCGGCATCGACCAGCACCGGCAACGCCGCGGCGCGCGACATCCGCCGCATCTGCTCGGCCAGCTCGGACAGCGTGATCAGTGCGATATCGGGATCGCCGAGCACCGCGAGCGAGGCCGCGGAGCCACCGAACATGCCGACCTCGAAGCCGATATCCTCCGCGATGCGCACCGAAATCGCGTCATAGACCGAAGCCGGACGCAGGCATTGCGAGCCCGACAGGATCGCGCGCAGTGCCTCGCGACGGGTACGGAAGGTCATGCGAATTCCAGGATCAGCGCGTCGACCGCGAGCGTCGCGCCGGCCGTGGCGTGGATCTTCTTGACGATGCCGTCGCGCTCGGCGCGCAGCACGTTCTGCATCTTCATCGCCTCCACGACGGCGAGCGTCTCGCCGGCCTTGATGTCCTGTCCCTCGGTGACGGCGATCGACACCACCAGGCCCGGCATCGGGCACAGCAGCTTCTTGCCGGTGTCGGCCTTGACGCCGACCGGCATCAGCCGCGCCGACGCGGCCTCAGCCTCGGTGAACACGTTGACCGCGACCTCATAGCCTTGATGCGCAAGGCGAATGCCGTTGGGGATCGGCCGCACTTGCATGGCCACCGGATGGCCGTCGATGTTGCCTTCCCAGACCGGCTGCCCCGGCGTCCAGGTCGAGGCAATCAGGTGCGCGGTGCCGACGCTGCCATCGCGCGCGACGAAGCGTACGGCAATGCCGAAATCCTCGCGCGCCACCTCCAGCACGATCTCCTCGCGCTCCAGCCACACCGCGCGGCGGCCGGCACGGAGCACCGGACGGCCGGTTAGCTGGCCGGAAATCTGCCGCTTGCGCTCGCCGATCACATGGTCGATGGCCGCGCCCACCGCAGCGATGCGGCGCGCCACCTCGCCCTCCGGCTTGCGCGCGGCAAAGCCCTTGGGGAATTCCTCGGCGATGAAGCCGGTGGAGAGATTCCCCTCGCGCCAGCGCGGGTGGCTCATCAAGGCCGACAGGAACGGAATATTGTGGCGGATGCCGTCGATATAGAAGGCATCGAGCGCGTGCGATTGCGCCTCGATGGCGGCGGCGCGCGACGGCGCGTGCGTGACCAGCTTGGCGATCATCGGATCGTAATAGATCGAGATCTCGCCGCCCTCCTGCACGCCGGTGTCGTTACGCACGGTGATGCCGTCGACGCGGCTCTCGGCGGGCGGACGGTACTTCACCAGACGGCCGATGGAGGGCAGGAAGTTGCGGAACGGGTCCTCGGCATAGACACGGGATTCCACCGCCCAGCCGGTCAGCGTGACATCCTTCTGCGCCATCTGCAGCTTCTCGCCGGCGGCCACGCGGATCATCTGCTCCACCAGATCGACGCCGGTGATTAGTTCGGTGACGGGATGCTCGACCTGCAGACGGGTGTTCATCTCCAGGAAGTAGAAGCTCTTATCCTGGGCGGCGACGAATTCCACCGTGCCGGCGGAATCGTAGTTCACGGCCTTGGCCAATGCGACCGCCTGCTCGCCCATTTTCCGCCGGGTGGTTTCGTCCAGCAAGGGCGACGGGGCCTCCTCGATGACCTTCTGGTTGCGGCGCTGGATCGAGCATTCGCGCTCGCCGAGATAGATCACGTTGCCGTGCTTGTCGCCGAGCACCTGGATCTCGATGTGCCGGGGATCGACGATGAACTTTTCGATGAACACGCGGTCGTCGCCGAACGAGGACTTCGCCTCGGCGGTTGCCAGGCCGAAGCCCTCCTCGACTTCAGAGGTCGAGTACGCGATCCGCATGCCCTTGCCGCCACCGCCGGCGGAGGCCTTGATCATCACGGGATAGCCTATCTCGTCGGCGATCTTGATGGCGTGCTTGCCGTCGGTGATGACGCCGAGATGGCCGGGCACGGTGGAGACGTTGGCCTTGGCCGCCGCCTTCTTGGATTCGATCTTGTCCCCCATCGCGGCGATGGCGCCCGGGTTGGGGCCGATGAACACGATTCCGGCGGCTTCCAGCGCACGCGGAAACGCTTCGCGCTCCGACAGGAAGCCGTAGCCGGGATGCACAGCCTCGGCGCCGGTCTTGCGGCAGGCCTCGATGATCTTCTCGATCAGCAAATAGCTTTCACTGGCCGCCGGCGGGCCGATCAGCACGGCCTCGTCGGCCATCGCGACATGCAGCGCGTCACGGTCGGCCTCGGAATAGACCGCGACGGTCTGGATGCCCATGCGGCGGGCGGACTTGATGATGCGGCAGGCGATCTCGCCGCGATTGGCGATCAGGATACGTTTGAACATGGGATGTTACTTGCCACCTTTGAGCGGGGTCCGGCCGAGCGGGCTGACGCAATCTGGCACGCGGGAGCGGCTGTCACAATTCGGCAGACGACGAAAAGGTCGCGGCAGCAACGGACCGACCGCGGACTTTCTTGAGGCGGAATTTGCCATGCGTTCCCCTGTCATCTGATTGGGCAGACCAACCGATCTGCCATCCCGGCTTTCGCCCAAATTCGCCCTCCCCGCAACCGGATTTTGCGACGCGGCAGGGTCGCGCCAACGACCTCGCTCACCTCCCATGCGCCGCATAAACGAAAAAGGCGGGCCGAAGCCCGCCGTCGTCAAATTCGTGAGAACTGGCCTTAACTTACATGCCGATGTCGAACACCTTCGGCAAGCCGGCCATCGGCAGCGTCGCGGCGCCGACGATGGTCGCCACCAGGGTCATCAGCGTGCGGTTGTTGACGCGCTTGCCGCGCATCTGGGCGGAGATCCATTCCAGCACTTCGATGTTGACGCCGACGGCGCGGGTCGGCGCCCAGCTCTCGATTGCCGTATCCGGCGACAGCGCGACGGTGCGCGACGGCACCGGCAGGCCGGAGGCGGACGCGGCGTGGTGCACGACTGCCTTGGCGAACAGATCGTCGAACGCGCCTTCATCGCTGCGTTCGGCGGCGGCTTCGTTGATGGCGAACAACGTCTCGGCTTCGGCGCGGCTGACCGGCTCGCTGGCGACCCCGGCGGCGGTGAGGATGCGCGCACACCAGGCGGCGTCATCGGCATCGAGGGCACGGGAATAATGGATACGGCCGCGGGTGGTCGGTCCCTCACCGGTGATGACCCCATCGCGCACGATGGCGAGGGCCTGCGCCGCGCTGCGGCGGTCAAGGATCTCGGAGGTCTCGATGGCGCCGGCGACGGCGGCTGCGGGGGCGGTCAACATGGGGTCCTGCTCTTCTCTCTCGTTCTGAAGCCCAGCAATTCCATGCAGGACCTAACACTTCGTTAATAATCGTTCCCGTAGTTGCGCGCGTCGCATGAGGTTGCTTGTTTGTTACGCCGCGTCGCGTTCCGGTTCATCGGTGTCGCAACGCGGTCGGGCGGGATTGGGCCGGCCTCGCGGCAACTTCGCGGCGGCGAACGCTTAAACGTGAAGGTGATCGTTTTGTCGCAGGGGCAGCACGCGAAACAATTTGCCCACCAACCCGCTGCACAAAGAACGTGTTGTGCCTTTTTCCGGGCGGTGTTCCTTTCCGCGCCGACGTTGCCTATAAGTCGGCTGCCAAGTTCATCTTCAACTTGAATGACATGAGGCCAACCTATGACCCTGCAAATTGGCGCCGTGGCGCCTGACTTCGAAGCCGAGACCACTGCCGGCCGCATCAAATTCCACGACTGGATCGGCGACAGCTGGGCGATGCTGTTCTCGCATCCGAAGGACTTCACCCCCGTGTGCACCACCGAGCTCGGCGCGCTGGCCAAGCTACAGCCGGAGTTCGACCGTCGCGGCGTCAAGCTGATCGGGCTCAGCGTCGATCCCGTCACCAAGCACTCGCTGTGGGTCGAGGACATCAAGGAGACGCAAGGGTACGGCCCGACCTTCCCGATGATCGGCGACACCGACCTCAACGTCTCCAAGCTCTATGACATGCTGCCGGCCGCCGTCTCCGGCGACGCCAACAGCCGCACCGCCGCCGACAACGCCACCGTGCGCAACGTGTTCGTGATCGGCCCGGACAAGAAGATCAAGCTGGTGCTGGTCTATCCGATGACCACCGGCCGCAACTTTGCGGAGATCCTGCGCGTGATCGACTCGTTGCAGATGACCGCCAAGCACCGCGTCGCCACCCCGGCCGACTGGCAGCAGGGCGAGGACGTCATCATCGCCGGCTCCGTCACCGACGAGGAAGCCAAGACGATCTATCCCGACGGCTGGAAAGCGCCGAAGCCGTATATCCGGATCGTGCCGCAGCCGAAGTAATTGCGGCGCATGGTCAAGAGAAAGGGCGCCCTGCCGATGCGGGGCGCCCTTTTTCATGTGCTGGTAGGGTGGGCAAAGCCGACGGGCGCGCAGCGCGCGACGGCGTGCCCACCACCATGATGAGGCGTGGACAGCTGGTGGGCACGCCGCAAGGGCGCCTTTGCCCACCCTACCCTGTCATCAAATCTTCGAGCTCACCCAGTTGGCCAGCAGCAGGCCGAGCGTCGCCGTCGTCGCCGTGACGAAGGTGCCCCAGCTGATATCGACGATGACGACGGGCCAGGTCCAGTGCTTGAGGAGCGCCAGGGCCGTCAGCTCGAAGGTCGCATAGCAGAACAAGCCGAACAGCGCGCCATACACCAGGGTCGACTGCCAGGTCGCGTCCGGTGAGCCGTTCACGAAGACCAGGATGCCGACGATGTAGAGACAGTAGAACAGAACCGCAGGCGCCATGCGGACCGGGCCCAGCATGTCGCCGACCTGCGACGAGAAGAACCCCTTGGCGATGGTGCCCAGGAAGAACAGGTCCAGCGGCAGCATGACGATGAATGTTGCCAAATAGAGAATTGCGTATCGCTTCACGACGACCTCCGGAATGTGCTTGAGCGCAAGGGACTGACTAGTTACGCACCAACAGAAACATGGTTGCAAGATACCGCAGGTATTTGAACCCTGATCGAATGTCGGAGTCGCGTGTTACATCAGAAACATGACCGATTCCTCCCCCCATATCGTCTGGTTTCGCGACGACCTTCGCCTGTCCGATCATCCTGCCCTTCATGCTGCGTCGATGAGCGGCGCGCCGGTGATCTGTCTCTATGTGCTCGACGAGGTCAGCACGGCACTCGCGCCGACCGCCCGGCCGATCGGCGGCGCCACGCGCTGGTGGCTGGCGCAATCGCTCCGTACGCTTGAGGCCAGCCTGAAACGCATCGGCGGCACGCTGGTGCTGCGCCGCGGCGCAGCGGCCGACATGATCGCGGCCGTCGCGCGCGAAGCCGGTGCCGGTCATGTGCACTGGAACGAGATTGCGCAGACCCCTCACCTCGCGGTCGCCGACGAAGTGGTCGAAGCACTGGCCGACCTCAATGTCGGCGCCCACAGCTACGCAGGCGACTTGCTGGTGACGCCGAAAGCGATCCGTACCAAGGAGGGCCGCGGCCTGCGGGTGTTCACGCCATTCTGGAAGCGCATTCTGGCGATGGGCGATCCGGCAAAGCCGCTGCCGGCACCAACGAAACTGAAGCCGGCGCCCGGCGTCGCCAGCGACAAACTGTCCGACTGGAAGCTCGAGCCGACAACGCCGGACTGGGCTTCCGGCTTGCGCGGGATGTGGACGCCCGGCGAAGCGGCCGCGCACAAGCGGCTCGATCTGTTGCTGAAGGGCGCGGTCGCCGGCTACGCGACCGACCGCGACCGGCCCGATCGCGAAGCCACGTCGCGCCTGTCGCCGCACCTCCGGTTCGGCGAGATCAGTCCGCGTCAGGTCTGGTACGCGGCGCGCTTTTCCGCTGCCGAGCAACCGAAACATGCCGCCGACATCAACAAATTCCTCAGCGAGGTCGGCTGGCGGGAGTTCTGCCGGCACCTGTTGTTCGACGTCCCGGACCTCGCCACGCGCAATCTGCAGAGCTCGTTCGATGCCTTTCCCTGGCGGCGCGACGACCGTTCGCTACTGGCCTGGCAGCGCGGACAGACCGGCTACCCGATCATCGACGCCGGCATGCGCGAGCTCTGGCACACCGGCACCATGCACAATCGCGTCCGCATGGTGGTCGCTTCCTTCCTCGTCAAACACCTCCTGATCGACTGGCGCGAAGGCGAACGATGGTTCTGGGATACACTCGTCGATGCCGACGCCGGCAGCAATCCGGCCAACTGGCAATGGGTGGCAGGCTCCGGTGCGGATGCCGCGCCCTACTTCCGCGTCTTCAATCCGATCCTTCAGGGAGAAAAATTTGACCCCGATGGAGTCTACGTCCGACGCTGGGTGCCGGAGCTGAAAGACATGCCGTCGAAGTTCATCCACCAACCCTGGAATGCTAGCCCGCTAGAGTTTGCGCGCGCGGGCGTCACGCTCGGCGAGACCTATCCGATGCCGATCGTCGAACACAAAATTGGTCGCGAGCGTGCATTGAAAGCGTATGCGACGACACGAAACAGTTGACTACACGTCGCTCACACTTCATCTGAGAAGCGAATCGGACTATCGTCAGAGAATCGATAACCTTTGGGGGATAAGATGAAAGACGAAACACCGATTTTGGAGCAGATGACAGACGCCTTAAGCAGCGCTGCCGATGCGACAAAAGAAGCCGCCACTTCCTTGGTGACGAAGGTCCGCAAGGCCACCACCAAGAAAGCGGCGAAGAAGCCCGCGGCAAAGAAAGCCGTGAAGAAGTCCACCCCGAAATCTTCGGCCAAGAAATCCTCGGCGAAGAAAACCAAGAAAGCGAACAAGACAGTGGCAAAAGCAGTGAAGAAAACCGCGAAGAAGGCTCCGAAGGCCGCCAAGAAGACCGCCGCCAAGAAGGCCGTGAAGAAGACCACCGCCAAGAAGGCCGTGAAGAAGGCTGCTCCGAAGAAGGCCAAGAAGGCCGCTCCGAAGAAGGCCAAGAAGGTTGCCAAGAAGTCCAAGAAGTAAGACCCTCACAGCTCGCTGTGAAGTGAAAGCCTCCGGGTCCAAGCCCGGAGGCTTTTTCTTGGTCGGTGCTTCCTCTCCTCTCCCCACCGGGGAGCGGTGCGATGAACATGGACATCCGGTCTAAGCCAGATAGCGCTCACTCATCCCCGCCCGCGAACCACCAGCACCGCGGCGCCGCAGGCGACCATGCCGGTGATGGCGACCGCGTCGAGCGTCTCGCCGAACAGGATGTAGGCCATCAGGGCCGTCACCGCCGGCACCAGATAGAACAGGCTCGCGACCTGGCTCGAAGCCTGCCGCCGCAACAGCCAGTACAACAGCCCGACCGTGCCGATCGACAGCACCACCGCGAGCCACGACACGGCCAGCACGAACTGCATCGACCAGACGATCATGTTGCTCTCGAAGGCCCAGGCGCCGAGGCCGAGCAGCACGAGGGCGGCGAATTGCTGGATCAGGCTGCCGGCACGCCAGTCGATGCCGCCGCAGAAGCGCTTCTGGTACAGCGTGCCCAGCGTGATGCTGACCAGCGATGCCGCAGAGGCCAGCCAGCCCCAGCCGGCGTCGCCGGTGATCGGCCGGCCGTGCAGGATGAGGCCGACCCCGACGAGGCCGAGCAGCAGGCCGCCCCACTGCAGCGGCGTGACACGTTCGCCGAGGAAGCGGCTCGCCAGCGTCGAGGTCAATACGGGTTGCAGTCCGGGGATAAGCGCCGACAACCCGACCGGCACCGAATGCGCCACCGCGAGCACGGTGCCGGCGAGATACAAGCCCTGCACCAGGATGCCCGCGACGATCGAGTGGCCGACGCCGGCGCGATCCGGCCAGCGCGGTCTGATGATGGCGACCACCACCGCCATGATCGCCACTGCGAGCGCCATGCGGACCGTGAGATAGGTCAGCGGCTCTGCCCCGGTCAGCACATATTTGGTGGCGATGAAGCCGGTGCTCCACAGCAGCACGAAGACCACCGGGATCGTGCGCGCTGCAGCACTCTGAAATGTATGTTTCATTTGCCGACTGAGTTGCCCGATCCTATGCTATGCGGCAATCACGAATTGCGCGGGGCCACTCGCGGCAAACACATACCCGACCAAAGATGAGGAACCGCCATGGACGTTCGCGCCGCCGTTGCCATCGCTGCCGGCAAGCCGCTGGAGATCACCACCGTTCAGCTCGAAGGACCGCGCGATGGCGAGGTCATGATCGAGATCAAGGCGACCGGCATCTGCCACACCGACGAATTCACGCTGTCGGGTGCCGATCCCGAAGGCCTGTTCCCGGCGATCCTCGGCCATGAAGGCGCCGGCATCGTCGTCGAGGTCGGCCGCGGCGTCACCTCGGTGAAGCCCGGCGACCATGTCATCCCGTTGTACACGCCGGAGTGCCGGCAGTGCCCGTCGTGCCTCTCGCGAAAAACCAACCTCTGCACCTCGATCCGCGCCACGCAAGGCCAAGGCATGATGCCGGACGGCACTTCGCGCTTCTCGATGGAGGGAAAGCCGCTGCACCATTATATGGGCACCTCGACCTTCGCCAATTACACCGTGCTGCCGGAGATCGCGGTCGCCAAGATCCGCGAAGACGCGCCGTTCGACAAGGTCTGCTACATCGGCTGCGGCGTCACCACCGGCATCGGCGCGGTGATCAATACCGCCAAGGTCGAGCAAGGCGCCAAGGCGATCGTATTCGGGCTGGGTGGCATCGGCCTCAACGTGCTGCAGGGCCTGCGGCTCGCCGGCGCCGACATGATCATCGGCGTCGACCTCAACAACGACCGCAAGCCGTGGGGCGAGCGCTTCGGCATGACGCATTTCGTCAACCCGACCGAACTCGGCAAAGACCTTGTGCCGCACCTCATCAACATGACCAAATCAGGCGCCGACCAGATCGGCGGCGCCGATTACACCTTCGATTGCACCGGCAACGTCACGGTGATGCGGCAGGCGCTGGAAGCCTGCCACCGCGGCTGGGGTGAATCGATCGTGATCGGCGTGGCGCCGGCCGGAGCCGAAATCTCGACGCGGCCGTTCCAGCTGGTCACCGGCCGGGTCTGGCGCGGCTCGGCCTTCGGCGGCGCGCGGGGACGGACAGATGTGCCGAAGATCGTCGACTGGTACATGCAGGGCAAGATCCAGATCGACCCGATGATCACCCATGTGATGCCGCTGTCCGACATCAACAAGGGGTTTGATCTGATGAAGCAGGGCAAGTCGATCCGCGGCGTGGTGACGTTTTAAAGAAGACGCGGAGCGCTGATCTTACCCTCCCCCTTGCGGGGAGGGTGGCGCGCTTGAGAGCGCAGCGAACAAGCGTGCCGGGTGGGGGTCGCCCCAAACGCTGTCGGAGTTTGGGGCACCCCCACCCCGGCCTCCACTCCGAACGATGCGTTGCATCGTTCTCCGTTCGGCCGACCCTCCCCGCAAGGGGGAGGGGTTTTACGACCGCCTTCGCGTCACATCGAAGGCCGCCCATCAACCATTCCTTTCGAAGAACGGAACGAGGCGGCCGGTGAAGCGCGTGTAACGCGCCGTCACGCGGTCGCCGATGACGAGGTCGGGGGCACCGTGGGCCATCATGCGAAAGCCTTCGGCGGTGTCGATCAGGACGATATTGTAGGGCACGTGCTCGCGGGCCTCCGGCGTGCCGGCGCGAAGCACCAGCGACGTCGCGTAGACGGTGCCCTGCCCGCTGGCGGTCCTGTCCTCGGGATCCGGCGCACCGCAGGCGGCGCAGAAGGCGCGGCGAAAATATTGCTTCGCGCCGCAGGCAGCACAGCTTTGGTAGCTGATCGCCGCCACATTGGTAGTCCAGTCGTCGGCCGGCTTCATCGCACCCGCTCCAGAAACATGCTGACATGCGACGACAGCACGCCGCCGTCGCCATGCAGCAGCGCGACCGAGGCGTCGCGAACCTGGCGGTTGCCGGCGCGGCCGGTCATCTGTAGCTGCGTCTCGACCAAATGCGCCATGGCGCCGCCGACGCCGCAATGGCCATAGCTCAACAACCCGCCATGGGTGTTGAGCGGCATGGCGCCGTGCTGTCCGAAGTGTCCGGCACGCACGCGGTCCGCCGCCTCGCCGCGGGCGGCAAGGCCGAGGTCTTCCAGCAGCATCGCCAGCGTGATGGTAAAGCTGTCATAGACGGCGGCGTAGCGGACGTCGGAGATCGCGATGCCGCTTGCATGTTTCGCGCGGGCAATGGCGATCTCGGCGCCGAGTTCGGACAAGGCCGGTGCCGCGGTGACGTGCTGATGGGTATGTGCCTGCGCCGCGCCGCGGACGCGGATCGCGCTCTCGCCGGTCGGCTCCCGACTGACGACGAAGGCTGCGCCGCCGTCGGATACCGGGCAGCAGTCCAGCAGCTTGAGCGGCGTGGCGATCGGCTTCGAGGCCATCACGTCGGCGACGGTGATCGCCTCGTGAAACTGCGCGCCGGGATGGGTGAGCGCGTGCGCGCGCATCAAGACGGCGAATTCGGCGAGGTCTTCCTGCGTCACGCCGTATTCATGCATGTAGCGCGATGCCACGAGTCCGTAATAGGCCGGGATGGTCGGGCCGAGCGGGACCTCATAGACGGGATGCCCGACCTGCGCGAGCGCCTGGATCGAGGCGTCACGGCTTTGGCCGGAGAGCCGGTTTTCGCCGCCGACGACGAGAATGTGCCGGGCAACGCCGGCATCGACCAGCGTGTGCGCCAGCATCGCCATCGCCATCCCCGTCGCGCCGCCGACCTGGATGGCATGGGCATAGGACGGCGTGATGCCGAAATGCTCGGCGAACACGGTCGCCAGCATGATGTGCGGCATGGTGGTCGAATAACCGCACAGGAAGCCGTCGATGTCGGAGCGCTTGAGCCCGGCGTCGGCGAGCGCGGACTCGGCGGCAGTGCTCATCAGGTCGAGGGTGGACGAGCCTTCATGCTTGCCGAATGGCGTGAGGCCGACGCCGGTGATGTAGCTCATGCGCCGCCTCCCTCTGTCATTCCGGGATGCGACAGACGGCGAAGCCGGATGGTGCAGACCCGGAATCCCGGAATGTTTTGCGCTGAACATGTCGGGATTCCGGGTTCGCGCGCAGCTCGCGCTGCGCCCGCCCCGGAATGACAAATCAACAACATCAATACGACTTCGGCAGGCCGAGCACGCGCTCGGCGATGAAGGACAGGATCAGCTGCGGGCTGATCGGCGCGATGCGCGGGATCAGGGATTCCCGCAAATAGCGCTCGACGTGATATTCCTTGGCATAGCCGAAGCCGCCATGCGTCATCACCGCCTGCTCGCAGGCGTGGTAGCCCGCTTCGCCCGCGAGATATTTTGCGGCGTTCGCAGCCGGACCGCACGGCATCTCCTGGTCGTATTGCCAGCCGGCCGACAGCACCATCAGCCACGCCGCCTCCAGCTCCATCCAGTTCTTCGCCAAAGGATGCTGGATCGCCTGGTTCTGGCCAATCGGGCGGTTGAACACGTTTCGCACCTTGGCATAGTCGGCCGCGCGCTTCAGCGCGGCCTGCCCCAGACCGACCGCTTCGGCGGCGATCAGGATCCGCTCGGGGTTCATCCCGTGCAAAATGTAGTCGAAGCCGCGGCCTTCCTCGCCGATGCGGTCCTCGACCGGGATCTCGAAATCCGCGATGAACAGCTCGTTGGAGTCGACCGCCTTGCGGCCCATCTTCTCGATCTCGTGCACGGCAATCTTGCTGCGATCGAAGTCGGTGTAGAACAGGCTGAGGCCGTGGGTCGGCTTCTTGACGTCTTCCAGCGGCGTGGTGCGGGCCAGCAGCAGGATCTTCTCGGCGACCTGCGCGGTCGAGATCCACACCTTCTGGCCGTTGACGACATACTTGTTGCCGTCGCGCACCGCGCGGGTCTTGAGTTGCGTGGTGTTGAGGCCGGTGTTGGGTTCGGTGACGGCGAAGCAGGCGCGCTCGCTGCCGTCGACGATGCCCGGCAGCATCCGCGCGCACTGCTCCGGCGTGCCGAACACCACGACGGGATTGAGCCCGAACACATTCATGTGGATCGCGGAGGCGCCGGACATTCCGGCGCCGGATTCCGAAATCGTCCGCATCATGATCGCGGCTTCGGTGATCCCCAATCCGGAGCCGCCGTATTCTTCCGGAATGCAGATGCCGAGCCAGCCGGCTTTCGCCATCGCCTGGTGGAAGTCGGCGGGGAAGCCGCCCTCCTTGTCCTTCTTCAGCCAGTAGGCGTCGTCGAAATCGGCGCAGATCTTTTCGATCGCGTCGCGAATGGCTTCTTGGTTGTCGTCATAAGCAAAGTTCATGCGATCAGACCTGCGACGTGTCGGGCATGTCGGCCTGCTTCAGCACGCCGTCGGCCGTCAGCTTCGCGATCTGCTCCGGGGTGTAGCCAACCTCGGCCAGCACCTCGGCGTTCTGCTCGCCGAGATGCGAGGCGAGCCGCGTCGGGTTGACCGGCGTCTTCGACCAGGTCGCCGCGACCTTCATGTTGCGTACCGCGCCCTCGGTCGGATGCTCCGCGTGCTGGAAGAAGTCCGTCGCGACCATGTGCGGGTCGTCCATCATGCTGGCCAGCGTGTGCATCGGGGCCGACGGCACGTCGGCCCCGTCGAGCAGTTTTGCCCACTCGGCCGTCGAGCGCGTCAGGAAGATGCGCGACAATTCGGCGTTGACGGCGTCGATATTCTGAATGCGCTGCACGAACGTCGCGAAGCGCGGATCGTCGAACAGTTCTTCGCGCCCGACGTGTTTGAGGAAGCTCTTCCACTGCTTGTCGTTATAGACCATCGCGCAGATATAGCCGTCGGAGGTCTGGTACGGCCGACGATCGGGCGACAAATGGCGGGCATAGCCGCCCTGGTCGAGCGGCGGATCGAAGGTCAACCCGCTCATGTGATCGCCCATCATGAAGCTCGCCATGGTTTCGAACATCGGGATGTCGACGCGCTGGCCCTCCCCGGTGCGGTCCCGATGCACGACGGAGGCCAGGATCGCGCCGAGCGCGGTGATGCCGACGATGCGGTCGACCAGCGCGTTCGGCACGTAGCGCGGCACGCCGTCGCTCGAAACTTGCGCGTTCAACGAAGCGAGCGCGGTCGCACCCTGGATCAAATCGTCATAAGCGGGCTTGGCGGCATAGGGGCCGGACTGGCTGAAGCCGAACACGCCGGCATAGATCAATCGCGGATTGATCGCCGCCATCACCTCGTAACCCAGATCGAGCCGCGCCATTGCGGCCGGACGGACGTTATAGACCAGCACGTCGGCGGTCTCGACCAGTCTGAGAAGCGCGGCGCGGCCTTCCTCCTTCTTGAGGTCGAGGCAGATGCAGCGCTTGCTGCGGTTAGTGTTGAGAAATATAGGCCCCATTCCGGGATTGCGCATCGGCCCGATGGACCGCACCACGTCGCCGTCCGGGGATTCCACCTTGATGACATCGGCGCCGTAATCGCCCAGCGTCTGCGTGCAATATGGCCCCATCATCACCGACGTCATGTCGATGATCCTGATCCCGTCAAGTGGTCCCATATCGACGTTCGCTCCCGGGCGATGTTGATTTGCAGCGCCGAAGCGCCGTCATTCCCGGCCTAGTAACGGCATGGTTCGCGCAAGATCAAGGCCGGCTGGCGCAAGGCGGCATGCGTGAAGCGGGGTACGCTCTTCCGACCCTCCCCTGGAGGGGGAGGGTCGACCAGCAACGCGCGAAGCGCGTGCGAGACAGGGTGGGGTGGGGTGAATGGCGAAGCGATGGCGGCAGAGCCATTCACCCCACCCCGCGCATCCCGATGCTGCGCATTGCGATGAGCGCCCTTCCCCCTCCAGGGAAGGTTAAGAGTTCAACCCTTCATCCGCTCCCGCAATTCCGTCTTCAACACCTTGCCGTAATTGTTCTTCGGCAGCGCCTCGAGAAACACATAGCGCTTCGGCCGCTTGAAGCGGGCGATAGCCTGCAGGCAATGCGCATCCAGCGCAGCGGCGTCGGTCGCAGAGCCCTGCTCCAGCACGACGCAGGCGACGACGATCTCGCCCCATTCCGGATCGGCGACGCCGATCGCCGAGACCTCGCGGACGTCCAGATGCGTCAGCAGCGCCTCCTCGACCTCGCGCGGATAGATGTTGGTGCCACCGGAGATGATGACGTCCTTGGAGCGATCCGACAGCGTGAGGAAGCCGTCCGCGTCGAGCCGGCCGACGTCGCCGGTACACAGCCAGCCGTCCTTCAGCGTCGCTTCGTTGGCTTCGGGGTTATTCCAGTAGCCCAGCATCACCGTCGGCCCTTTGGCCTCGATCTCGCCGGTCTCGCCCGCCCGCAGCGGCTTTCCGTCCACGTCGGTAATACGCACTTGCATGACGCTCTGCGCGACACCGACCGAAGCGAGGCGGTCGAGAAAACGGGGGTGTTCGACGTCGGCATGCCACGACCGCGGCAGCGAGGTGATGGTCATCGGTGACTCGCCTTGCCCATAAATTTGGACAAAACGTTGTCCCATCGTCGTGATCGCGTCGCGAATATCGGCGAGATACATCGGCCCGCCGCCATAGACGATGGTGCGTATACCTTCGCCAGTTTCGCCGCGCTGTTTCGCGGCATCGACCAGTCGGCGCACCATGGTGGGCGCGGCGAACATCGCGACATTCTTCAAGGCCCGGCCGAGGTCGAGCACCTCAGGGGCATCGAAGCCGCCTGATACCGGCACGACATGGCGCGCCGCCATGCGGACATGGATGAAATTATACAGGCCGGCGCCGTGCGAGATCGGCGCGGCGTAGAGGATGGCATCCTCGCGCGAGACGGTATCGACATCGGCAAGATAGCACATCGACATCGCCACCAGATTGCCGTGACTGAGCATCACGCCCTTCGGGCGCCCCGTGGTGCCGGAGGTGTAGAACAGCCAGGCAAGGTCGCTAATTTCGCGCGCGTGCGGCGACGCCGCGCCGCCGTCGTCATGCTGCAAGGTTCGGTAGTCGGCGGACTCCACCGACAGCATCTGCATCCCGGCCGGCATGTCCTCCATCACGGACGACAAGGCCGCGGCACTGTCGTCATCGACCAGCGTCAGCCTCGATCCGGCATTGTCGCAGATCCATGCCGCCTCGCGGCCGTGCAGCTTGGCATTGATCGGGATCACCGCCGCGCCGATCCACCATACCGCATAGAGGCATTCGAGATAGGCCGTGCAGTTCGACATGAACAAAGCGACGCGGTCGCCGGGCCGGATGCCGTAATCGCGCGCCAGCCCGGCGCCGATCGCCGCCGCGCGGCGGGCGAAGGCGGCGTAGTCGGCCTCGATCGTCGTGCCGCGCAGCAATGCCGGCGCATCGGGATGCAACCGCGCCGACGCCGCCAGCCATTGCGCAATGTTCATGCGCTACTTCGCGGGCTCGAGCACCGAGACGTAGTTCGCCACCGCCGCGCCGCCCATGTTGAAAATGCCGGCGAGTTTGGCGTTCTTGATCTGCATGCCTTCCGGCGCCTGGCCGAGCAGTTGCATCGCGCTCAGCACATGCATCGAGACGCCGGTGGCGCCGATCGGGTGGCCCTTGGCCTTCAGGCCACCGGACGGATTGACCGGCAGTCGGCCGTCCTTCTGGGTCCAGCCTTCCTTGATGGCGCGGGCGCCCTGCCCGCGCGGCGTCAGACCCATCGCCTCGTATTCGATCAGTTCGGCGACGGTGAAGCAGTCATGCGTCTCGACGAAGGAGAGATCGTCGAGCGTGACGCCGGCCTTCTCCAGCGCGCGCTGCCAGGCGACGGTGCAGCCCTCGAACAGCAGGATGTCGCGCTTGGACATCGGCAAAAAGTCCTGGGCATGAGCGGTCGACTTGATGGTGACGGCCTTGCCCATCGCTTTTGCGGTCTCGGCATCGGTCAGGATCAAGGCGGCCGCGCCATCTGACACCAGCGAGCAATCGGTGCGCTTGAGCGGTCCGGCCACGAACGGATTTTTCTCGCTCTCAGAACGGCAGAACTCGAAGCCGACGTCCTTTCGCATCTGCGCATAGGGGTTGTGCACGCCATTGGCGTGGTTCTTGGCGGCGATCATGGCGAGTGCGTCCGACTGGTCGCCGTATTTCTGGAAATACTTCTGCGCGATGCCGCCGAACACGCCGGCAAAGCCCGCGGGGGTTTCGCCGTCTTCGGGCAGGTAGGACGCGCGCAACAAATTCTTGCCGATCTGCGGGCCCGGCGTGCGCGTCATCTGCTCGACGCCGACCACGAGCACGATCTTCGCCGTACCGGCAGCGATCGACTTGACGCCCTGCTGGACCGCGGCGGAACCGGTGGCGCAGGCGTTCTCGACGCGGGTGGCGGGCTTGAAACGCAGCGCCGGATCGGCCTGCAGCACCAGGGAGGCCGTGAAATCCTGCGGCGAGAAGCCAGCGTTAAAATGGCCGAGCACGATCTCATCGACATCGGCGGCCGAGATGCCGGCATCGGCCATCGCCTCGGTGGCAACTTTTACGACGAGGCTTTCGACGGTCTCGGCATCGAACTTGCCGAACGGCGTATGCGCCCATCCTACGATGCTGGCGGTCATGGTGGTTTCTCCCTGAGCATGATGTCGTAATCGACGTTGGGCTCAATATAGGCGCGGGCGGTGGGGGATGGCGAGGCCGGAACCCGGCGATTTTCGCGGCGCAGGGTTGCGGTGGCAAATTGTCATTCCGGGGCGTGGACGGCGACAGCCGGTCGCGAACCCGGAATCCCGAGATGGGACGATGAACACTTCGGGATTCCGGGTTCGCTCGCGCTGGCGCGCTCGCGCCCCGGAATGACAGTGTGATGCCTTAAGCCACGAACTTCCCGCCGAGTTCATCCTCAATGTGAATTCGGATGATGTCGTCAAACGTCTTCTCGGCCGTGGTGAAACCGAGCCCCAACGCGCGGTCGGTGACGAAATCGCGCGGCCAGCCGGAGACGATGCCGGAGATCACCGGATCGCTCTGCCGCTTGATGCGGGCGACGACGCCTTTGCCCGCAACGCGCTCCAGCGCGGCAATCTGTTCACCGACCGTGACCGACATGCCGGGCATCGACAGATTGCGCCGGGCGCCCATCGCCGAAAGATCAATCGTGGCGGCATGCAGCAGGAATCCGACTGCCGACCGCGGCGAGGCGTGCCAGTGGCGGACGTCGTCGCCGACCGGCAGGATCGCCTCATGGCCGGCAAGCGGCTCGCGGATGATGTTGGAGAAGAAGCCGGACGCCGCCTTGTTCGGCGTGCCCGGGCGGACGCAGATAGTCGGCAGCCGGATGCCGATGCCGTCGAGAAACCCCTTGCGCGTGTAGTCGGCGATCAGCATCTCGCAGATCGACTTCTGCGTGCCGTAGGAGGTCAGCGGCGTGTGGAAGAATTCGTCGCCGATTTTTTCGGGGAACGGCGCGCCGAACACGGCGATCGACGAGGTGAAGACCAGCCGCGGTTTGTAGCCGCCGCCAATCGCGCGGATGGCGTCGATCAGGAACCGCGTGCCGTCGAGATTGATGCGATAGCCCTTGTCGAACTCCGCCTCGGCCTCGCCGGACACGATCGCGGCGAGGTGGAAGATCGCGTCCGGCCGGTGCACCAGCAGCGGCGCGGCGGTGGCGGGATCGGCGAAGTCGGAGGTGACGAGGCTGATCGGCAGCGCCGCGCCGGCCGGCTTGGCCGGCGCGATCACGTCCTGCAGCGTCATGCGGGTGATCTCACGGCCGCCGAGATGGCCGTCCTTCACGAGCCGTTCAGCCAGCTTGCGGCCGACCATGCCGGCGGCGCCGAGGATGAGGATATGCAAGGGTGACTCCGTTTCTTGGTTTTGATTTTATTGTCATTCCGGGGCGCGAGCAGCTTGCTGCGAGCGAACCCGGAATCCCGATGTGTGGCGCGCTGAACATGTCGAGGTTCCGGGTTCGCTCGCGCTGGTGCGCCCGCGCCCCGGAACGACGTTGTCGTATTATTCCTTCACCGCCCCCGTCATCGCCGACACGTAATGCTCGACGAAGAACGCGTACAGAATCACCAGCGGCAATGACCCGACCAGCGCGCCGGCCATCAGCGAGCCCCATTTGTAAATGTCGCCGTCGACGAATTCATTGACGATCGCCACCGGCACGGTCTTGTTCTGGGTCGACTGCAAAAACGTCAGCGCGTAGATGAACTCGTTCCAGCACAGCGTGAAAGAAAAGATGAAGGCCGAGATCAGGCCGGGCACCGCGAGCGGCACGATGATCTTGACCAGGATCTGCCAGCGCGACGCGCCGTCGATCAGGGCGCACTCTTCCAGCTCGAACGGAATGGTCTTGAAATAGCCCATCAACAGCCAGGTCGAGAACGGGATCAGCAGCGTCGGATAGATCAGGATCAGCGACAGCGGCGAGTCGAACAGCCCATAGGCCTGAATTACCGTCGCCAACGGGATGAACAGGATCGACGGCGGCACCAGATAGGCCATGAAGATCGTCGCACCCACCACTTCCGCGCCGCGGAAGCGCAGCCGCACGATGGCGTAGGCGGCGAGCACCGAGGCAATGATCGACAGCGTCGTGGCCGCGGCTGCAACATACATCGTGTTCCACAGCCAGCGCGGATAGTTGGTCTCGAACAACAGCTTGTTGATGTGCTTCAGCGTCGGCTTGACCACCCAGAACGGATTGAACCGCTCCATGTCGATCAGTTGTTCGTCCGGTTTGATCGAGGTCAGTGCCATCCAGTAGAACGGAAAAAGCAGGATCACCACGATGATGAACAGCGGGATGTAGAGCGTGACGATCCGGCTCGGCAGCGACTCCAGATAGGTCATGCCCTCGCTGTTGTCGTCCTGCTCGACGGTGGCAGCGGCGACGCGGGTGTTAGCGGGAACGTCAGTCATTGTCAGTGCCTTGCTGCCATTTGCGGCGTTGCATGCCGAACCAGGAAATCGCGATCGCCGCCATCAGGAACGGGATCATCGCGGTGGCGATCGCCGCGCCCTCGCCTAACCGGCCAGACAGAATGCCGCGCTGGTAGCTCAGCGTCGCCATCAGATGGGTCGCGTTGACCGGACCGCCGCGCGTCAGCGCCCAGATCAGCTGGAAGTCGGTGAAGGTGAACAGCACCGAGAAGGTCATGACGACCGCGATGATCGGCGTCAGCAAGGGATAGGTGATGAAGCGGAAGCGCTGCCAGCTTGTGGCACCGTCAAGCGTCGCGGCCTCGTACAGCGACGGCGACACGGTCTGCAGGCCTGCCAGCAGGGTGATCGCGACGAACGGTACGCCGCGCCAGATATTGGCGAAGATCACGCTGGCCCGCGCCATGTTGCCGTCGCCGAGAAAATTGATGTTGTGGTCGATCAATCCCATCTTGATCAGCGACCAGGAGATGATCGAGAACTGCGAGTCGTAGATCCACCAGAACGCGATCGCCGACAGCACGGTCGGCACGATGAACGGGATCAGCACGGCGGCGCGGATCAGCGCCTTGAACGGCATGTGGCGGTTAAGCAGCAGCGCCAGATAAAGGCCGACGACGAATTTGATGGCGGAAGCGACGATCGTATAGAGCAGCGTATTGAACACCGACAGCCAGAAGATCGAATCGTCCTTCAGCCATTCGTAGTTTTCAAGTCCAACGAACACGCCGGCGCGGCCGATGCGGTCGTCGGTGAAGCTCATCCAGACGCCGAGAAACAGCGGATAGGCCAGGAACAGGATCAGGAACGCGGCCGCCGGCAGCATGAACCACAGCGCCAGCCAGTTGCGGTTGGTGCGCAGCCGGTCCCAGGCTGAGGATTTTCCGACATGGCGAGTGGGCGTGGGGAGCGATGTCTGAAGGGTCGTCATTCCATGGTAGCTCCGGTTGGTCGTAATCCATGTCGTCCCGGCTTGCGCTCGCAGGCTCGCTTGCCGGGACGACAGGTGGAGAGGCCGGCGCGGATTACATCAATCAGCGACGGCCGTTTCGTCAGGTCATCCCATCACGCGCGGAAGATACGCTTCGCCGCGCGTTCCGCCGAACCCATCGCAGTCTTCACGTCCTCGCGGCCGGTGCAGTAGTTGGCGTACATGTCGACCACCACGAAGTCGGCGATCGCCGCCGCCGCGTTCTCGCTCATCTGGGCCTCGCCGGCCGGGGTCGACGCCGAGGTGGCGACGTCGCGGTACGGCGTGTTCTTCGGGTCCGCGGTCCAGATCGGGTTCTTCTCGTAGGCGAGCTGGAACGGCGACAGATAGCCCTGCGCGGCCTCGACCCATGGGTTGAACTGCTCCGGCTCCATCATGAAGGCGGTGAATGCCTTGCAGGCCTGCGGGAACTTGGTGAAGGAGAAGATGAGGATCGGGAAGCCGAGATGCAATTCGCGGCGCTTGCCGTCCAGGCCCTTCGGCAGATGGGCGTGGTTCATGTCCTCGGCAATCGCCGGGGCTTCCTTCTTCGCGGTGACGTAGACCGAGATACCGTTGGTGGTGAGGTGTAGCTGACCCGCAAGGAAAGCCTTGTTGTTCGACGAGTCGTTCCACGACGCGGTCCCGGGAATGAAATTGTCGTACAACGACTTGACGTATTCCAGCGACTTGGCGGTCTCCGGCGAGTTGATCGTGACCTTGTTGTCCTTGTCAATCAGCTTGCCGCCATGCGCCCACAGCGCCCAGTGAACCCAGCCATTGGCGTCGCCCGAAGCGTGGCCGAGCGCCATGCCGCCGGGCGTGCCGTTCTTGTTCATGCCCTTGAACAGGTCCTGGAAGCCGCCGAGGTCTTCCGGGAAGGTCTTGTGGCCGGCCTTTTCGGCGGCAGCGACGCGGTAGTTGACAAGGCCGCCGGTGGCGGCGACAGGCACGCCGATCCACTTGCCGTTATACATGCCGTACTGCTTGCCGGATTCCGCCCAGCCGCCGTTCTTCTTGCCGAGATAGTCGGCGACGTCGGTGACGTCCATGCACTTGGAGGGAAACAGGAAGGGCAGCGAATACAGCCCCCACACCATGTCGAGCCCCTGCCCGGTATTGGCGGCAACCGACGCCTTGGGCTGGATGTCGTCATAGGATTCGTTAGAGACGTTGATGGTGACGCCGGTCGCCTTCTGGAAGGCGTCGACGATCTTCATGAAGGCCACGTCTTCGGCCTCGACGAAGCGCTTCCAGCGCAGCAGGTTGATCTTGGCGCCCGCTTCCGGCTTCCACGGCGAGGCCTGAGCCCAGGCCTTGGCATGGCCGAGCAACTGGTCGGCCGACATGGTCGCCGCGGCGGCCAGCGTGATCGCGCCGCCCTTGAGCAGAGATCGGCGATCCGGTGTGAATCCAGTCATCTTTCATCTTCTCCCTGTTTATTGGTTCGTTGATCGACCAATGTTTTGAACGAATTTGTCATTCCGGGGCGCGAGCAGCTTGCTGCGAGCGAGCCCGGAATCTCGAAATGTTCAGCGCAAAACATCTCGGGATTCCCCGCCACTCCAATTGGAGTGGCTGAGGTCTGCATCAGCCAGCTTCGCCGTCTGCTGCAGACCGGAATGACATGCCTAGATCCTCTTCCCGGTATCCTTGTCGAACAGATGGGCCGAGGCCGCGCGCGGGCGCAGGTGCACCTTGTCGCCGGGCTCGACGCGGCGGCGGTCGCGGAAGATCGCGATGATGTCCTGGGTACCGATGCGCGCCACGACCTGGGTTTCCGAGCCGGTCGGCTCGACCACGATGATCTCCGCCTCGATGCCGTCATCGGCAAATTCGAGGTGTTCGGGACGAATGCCGTAGGTCACGGCCTTGCCGTTGGCCGCCGCCGGCGCCTCGGCGACCGGCAGCCGCGCGCCGCTGGCGGTCTCGACCCAGGGCTGGCCGCCATTGACCTTCAGCGTGCCTTCGAGAAAGTTCATCGCCGGCGAGCCGATGAAGCCGGCGACGAACTTGTTGTCGGGGTGATCGTAGAGTTCGAGCGGCGCGCCCATCTGCTCGACGATGCCGTCCTGCATCACCACGATCATGTCGGCCATGGTCATGGCCTCGATCTGGTCGTGGGTGACGTAGACCGTGGTGGTCTTGAGCCGCTGGTGCAGTTCCTTGATCTCGGCGCGCATCGCGACGCGCAGCTTGGCATCGAGATTCGACAGCGGCTCGTCGAACAAAAACACCTGCGGGTCGCGGACGATGGCGCGGCCCATCGCGACGCGCTGGCGCTGGCCGCCGGAGAGCTGGCGCGGATAGCGGTCGAGCAGCCGGCGAAGATCGAGAATGTCCGCGGCGCGGTTGACCTTGGTGTTGATCTCATCCTTGTCGGCGCCGCGCAGCTTCAGCGAGAAGCCCATATTATCGGCAACGGTCATGTGGGGATAAAGAGCGTAGTTCTGGAACACCATCGCGATGTCGCGCTCTTTCGGCTGCACGTCGTTGACGATGCGGTCGCCGATCGAGATAGTCCCGGAGGTGATTTTTTCGAGGCCGGCGAGCATGCGCAGGAGCGTGGACTTGCCGCAGCCGGAGGGGCCGACCAGGACAACGAAGGCGCCATCCTCGATCGGGACCGATACGCCGTGGAGTACTTCAAAACCGCCAAAAGATTTACGCACGTCATGGATCTGAACAGACGCCATGCCATTCCCCTCCCAAAAGTCGGACGTCCTCCGGTGTGCCGGGGCGCCAGTTCGCGAACGTCTTAGCAGAAATTTTTCGGCTTGTCGTTGGATGATAGTCGTAGGGCGCACCGCGCGCGGAGCGTTGCGAAGCCGGCGTTGACATGCCACCATTCGCCGCCCATCAAAAGAATCTGACGCACACACCAAGTGTGCGCTGCGGGAGAAATGATGAACAAGCCCCTCAACGGCATCGTCCGGCGCAAACTCCGCTCCAGCGAGTGGTTCAACGATCCGCACAATCCGGCGATGACCGCTCTCTATCTGGAGCGCTACCTCAACTACGGTCTGACCCGCCACGAACTGCAGTCCGGCAAGCCGATCATCGGCATTGCGCAGACCGGCAACGACCTGTCGCCGTGCAACCGGCACCACCTCGAACTCGCCAAGCGCGTCCGCGAAGGCATCACCGCCGCCGGCGGGCTGGCGATGGAATTCCCAGTGCACCCGATCCAGGAAACCGGCAAGCGCCCGACCGCGGCGCTCGACCGTAACCTCGCTTATCTCGGCCTCGTCGAAGTGCTGTTCGGCTATCCCCTGGACGGCGTGGTGCTGACCACCGGCTGCGACAAGACCACGCCGGCCTGCCTGATGGCCGCCGCGACGGTCAACCTGCCGGCGATCGTTCTGTCCGGCGGGCCGATGCTGAACGGCTGGCATGATGGCGAGCGCACTGGCTCCGGCACGGTGGTGTGGAAATCCCGCGAACGGCTTGCCGCCGGCGAGATCGACTATGAAGAGTTCATGACGCTGGTCGCCTCCTCGGCGCCGTCGGTCGGCCATTGCAACACGATGGGCACGGCCTCGACGATGAATTCGCTGGCGGAAGCCTTGGGCATGTCGCTGCCAGGCTGCGCGGCGATCCCGGCGCCCTATCGGGAGCGCGGCCAAATCGCCTACGAGACCGGCCAGCGCATTGTCGAGATGGTGTGGGAAGACCTCAAGCCGTCCGACATCCTGACAAGACAGGCGTTCGAGAACTGCATCGTGGTCAATTCGGCGATCGGCGGCTCGACCAACGCGCCGATCCATATCAACGCGCTGGCGCGCCATATCGGCGTCGAGCTTGATATCGACGACTGGCAAAGCGTCGGCCACGCAGTGCCGCTGCTGGTCAACATGCAGCCGGCCGGCTTCTATCTCGGCGAGGAATATCACCGCGCCGGCGGCGTGCCCTCGGTGATCCGTGAGCTGATGAAGCACAACAAGATTCACGAGGACGCGCTGACGGTGAACGGCCGCAGCATGGGCGAGAACTGCGCCAAGGCCCCTGCCCCCGACGACGACGTGATCTGGTCCTACGACCGGCCGCTGGTGGCGGACGCCGGCTTCCTGGTGCTGCGCGGCAATTTGTTCGATTCCGCGATCATGAAGACGTCGGTGATCTCGAAGGAGTTTCGCGAGCGCTATCTTCTGAATCCCGACGACATGAACGCCTTCGAGGGCCGCGCCATCGTGTTCGAGGGGCCGGAGGACTATCACCACCGCATCGACGACGAGTCCCTGGATATCGACGAGCACTGCATCCTGTTCGTGCGCGGCACCGGGCCGATCGGCTATCCCGGCGGCGCCGAGGTGGTCAACATGCAGCCGCCGGCGGCCCTGATCAAGCGCGGCATCCACTCGCTGCCGTGCATCGGCGACGGCCGGCAGTCCGGCACCTCCGGCTCGCCCTCGATCCTGAACGCCACGCCGGAAGCCGCCGCCAATGGCGGGCTGGCGATCCTGCGCACCGGCGACCGGGTGCGGATCGACCTAAATGTCGGCAGCGCCAACATCCTGATCTCCGACGAGGAGCTGGAATCGCGACGCGCGGCGCTGAAGGCCGACGGCGGATTCAAGTATCCGGCGCACCAGACGCCGTGGCAGGAGCTGTATCGCTCGACCGTCGGCCAGCAGGCGACCGGCGCCTGTCTGGAGCTGGCGACGCGCTATCACGACATTGCCGGCAAGATCGGCACCGCCAGGCATAACCACTAGCCTCGCGGTGTCATTCCGGGCGCGAGCGCGTCAGCGCGAGCGAACCTCAGCCACTCCAATTGGAGTGGCGGGGAACCTCGTCATGGCACGCTGAACATCCGGGGATTCCGGGTTCACGGTCGGCTCGCGCCGCCCGTGCCCCGGAATGACAGTTTTGATTTCTGCAAAAACAAGAGCGACAGGGAGAACCACATGTCCGATCGCCTGAAAGGCAAGCGCGCCTTCATCACCGCGGGCGCCGCCGGCATCGGCCGCGCCTGCGCGCTGGCCTTTGCACGCGAGGGCGCGAAGGTGTTCGCGACCGACCTCAACGAGGCCGGTGTGATGGAGTTGAAGCAGGACGGCATCGACGTCGCCAAGCTCGACGTGCGGGACAGCACCGCGGTCGCCGCAATGGCCAAGCGCGTGGGCCCCGTCGACATCCTGCTCAACGCCGCCGGCTTCGTGCATCACGGCACCGTCTTGGAATGCTCCGACGACGACTGGGACTTCTCGTTCGACATCAATGTGAAATCGATGCACCGCACAATTGGCGCCTTCCTCCCGGCAATGCTCGAGCGCGGCCACGGCTCGATCGTCAACATCGCTTCCGCCGCCGGCGTGTTCAAGGCGGCGCCGAACCGCTACGTCTACGGCGCGACGAAAGCCGCAGTGGCGGCGCTGACCCGCGCTGTCGCCGCCGACTTCATCACCAAAGGCATCCGCTGCAACTGCATCTGCCCCGGCACCATCGAAACGCCGTCGATGCTGGACCGCGCCGCAGCGGCCGGACCCAACGGCCGTGAGATGTTCGTCTCGCGCCAGCCAATGGGCCGGCTCGGCACGGCGGAGGAGATCGCGTCTCTCGCCGTCTACCTCGCCAGCGACGAAAGCTCATTCACCACTGGCGTTGCCCACGTCATCGACGGCGGCTGGACGTTGTAATTTCCTTGGTTCCGGGGCGCGAGCGCATCAGCGCGAGCGAACCCGGACCCTCGAGATGGGACGATGAACATTTCGGAACTCCGGGTCTGCGGCAGCCGGATTCGCCGCCTGCCGCATCCCGGAATGACAGTTTGATTTCGTAGATTGTATCGAGCAAGGACACTCCCATGAACAAAATCGATCTGAACGGACGCTGCGCCGTGGTCACCGGCGGCGCGCAGGGATTTGGGCGCGCGATCACCGAGCGCTTCGTTGCTTCCGGCGCCAGGGTGGCGATCTGGGACCACGACATCGCGTATGCGGAAAGAACCGCGAAGGAGATCGGCGATGCCGTCATCGCTATCGGCGTCGACGTATCCGATCTTGCGGCGGTCGAGGCCGCGCGCGACACCACGCTGGCCAAGCTGGGAAAGATCGACATCCTCGTCAACAATGCCGGGATCGCCGGGATCAACAAGACGGTATGGGAAACCGACCTGGATGAATGGCGCAAGGTGCTGCGCATCAACCTCGACGGTCCGTTCATCTGCTGCAAGGCGATCGTGCCGTCGATGGTGAAACAGAACTACGGCCGCATCGTCAACATCGCCTCGATTGCCGGCAAGGAAGGCAACCCGAACGCGGCGCACTACTCCGCGTCGAAGGCCGGGCTGATTGCGCTCACCAAGTCGCTCGGCAAGGAACTGGCGAGCTACGAGATCGCAGTCAACGCGATCACGCCGGCGGCGGCGCGGACGGCGATCTTCGACCAGATGACGCAGCAGCATATCGACTTCATGCTGTCGAAGATTCCGAAGGGCCGCTTCGTGCTGGTGGAAGAACTCGCCGCGATGGCCGCCTGGCTGGCGTCCGAAGACTGCGCGTTCTCGACCGGCGCGGTGTTCGATATTTCGGGCGGTCGCGCGACGTATTAGTTCTTCTTCCTTCTCCCCTTTTGGGAGACGGTGGCCGCGCGAAGCGCGGTCGGATGAGGGGTAACAGCGAAGCTCGGAGCTTGTAGCGCCCCCTCACCCGTCTCGACCGCTTCGCGGTCGATCCACCCTCTCCCACAAGGGGGAGAGGGAAGAAGTCACCCCTTCGCCTTGACGCGAAAGATCACCGGCAGTGTGAAGCTGAGGCCCTCGTCGGCGATCAGCGGCGGCGGGGCCGGCAGCGGGTCGGAGCGACGCACCATGGCGACCGCGGCCTGGTCGAAGGCGGCGTCGCCGGAGCCCTTGATGACGCTGACGGCGAGGACCTTGCCGGTACGGTCGATCTCGAAGTTGACGGTGATCTCGGCGGTCTTCTGCTGGCGCTCGGCGGGATAGCGCTTGTGGCGGTCGAGATGCGCGACCAGTTCCTTCTGCCATGTCACCTTCATGCGCTGCGCGCTCTGGCCGGAGCCCTGCGCGGGCGCGACCGAACGCGGCGCCTCCTGGGCAGCGTCGACCGAAGGCATCGCGGTCGCTTCGGACGCCACCGATTCCGTGGAGGCCGATTGCTGCACCGCCTGCTTTTCAGGCTCCTCCTCGACCGGCTTCTTGGAATCATTGGTGGTCACGACCTGGTCGGGATCCTCGCTCTCCTGCGGGATCGCCTTCGGCAGATCGGTCTCCTTCACTTCCGCCTTCTGCTCGGCGATCGCCGGCGAGGCGGTGGAAGCGTCGGTGTCGGGCCCGGGCGGCAGGTCGCTGGCCTCCTGGCGCGGCGACAGCATCTCCAGCCCGACCTCGATCGCCGGCGCCCCCAGCGAGTCGTCGGAGGCGTCCGCATCGAGTTGCACCACGGCCAGCGCGATGCCGACGCCGTGCAGCATCACCGCGACGACCGCGGCGATGGCCCACAGCCGGCATGACGGCTTTCGTGCATCAAGGTCGGACATCTCGTTTCGTCCGTTCAGGGCTTCGGCTGGTCGGCCGGCGCCGGTGGCACCGCGCCGCGGTCCGGCACGCCTTCCAGCGTCACCAGCTTCAGCTTGGTGTAGCCGCCGGCCCGCAGCAATTCCAGCACGTCCATCATGTCGCCATAGGGTACCGCCCGGTCGGCGCGCAGGAAGATCGGCTTGTCCTTGCTGGCATCCGGCATGGCGTCCAGCGAGCGGATCAGGTCGACGCGCTTGACCATGTTTTCGCCGATCGCCACCGCGAGATCCGGCTTGATGCTGACATAGATCGGCTTGTCCGGCTTCTTGACCGGCGTGGCGGTCGAGGTCGGCAGGTCGATCGGCAGGTCGACGGTGGAGAGCGGGGCTGCGATCATGAAGATGATCAGCAGCACCAGCATCACGTCGATGAACGGCGTGACGTTGATCTCATGGGACTCTTCGAGATCGTCGTCGCCGGCGCCTTCGGATATCGACATGCCCATGGTCTATTCCGCCGCGCGCGAGTGCGGGATGCCATGCTGGGTGCGATCGAGATCGCGAGACAACAGCCGGCCGGCCGCGCCGGAAGCGCGGTTGACGTACTCCATGTAGGTCTTCGTCACCCGGGCGAAGTGATTGTAGATGATCACCGCCGGGATCGCCGCGACCAGGCCGATCGCGGTGGCCAGCAGCGCCTCCGCAATGCCGGGCGCCACGACGGCGAGATTGGTGGTCTGCGATTTCGAAATGCCGATGAAGCTGTTCATGATGCCCCACACGGTGCCGAACAGGCCGACGAATGGCGAGGTCGCGCCGATGGTGGCGAGCGCGCCCATGCCGAAGCGGATGCGGCGGGCTTCGGCGCGCATGATCTCGGAGAAGCTGGAGGCGGCGCGCTCCTTGATACCGGCGTCGGAGGAGATGCCGACCGACATCCGCCCCTCCTTCATCGCCGCAGCCAGCAGCACGGAAAGCACGGTATCCTTCTTGCCGAGCGCGAGCTGCGCTTCCGACAGCGAACGGGACTCCGAGATGTGCTTCAACGCGTTCTTCAGGCGGCGCTGCGAGGCGGTCAATTCCATCGTCTTGGCGATGGCGACGGTCCAGGTGACCAGCGAAGCGAAGGCAAGGCCCAGCATGACGAGCTGGACGATGATGTCGGCGTTCCTGAACATCGCCCACGGCGACAGATCGTGCACGCCCACCGCTACCGCCGCCTTCGCTCCCTTGGCCGTCTCGGCACCGGACGGATCGATCGCCTGCGGGGCCGGCGCTGCCGAGGGCGCCGTCTGAGCCGACGCCGGCGGCGCGGCGACCTGTTGCGCAGCGAGGGGCGAGGCCAGCGCGAACACGGCCAGCACGGACAACAGTTTCAGAAGCATTCTAAACAAGGACGTGTACCTCGGACCGACGGCGGATGACATTGGGATAGACACCGGTCAACTTGACCATTTCAGGGCCGGCGCTTCCGGGCCGTTCGGCAACGCTTTAGACTGCGGCACGCCCTCGGGCACTCGACGGCCTTCGCTCGCCCCGTGGAATTGAGTACCGGCCGGCCAAAAACCGGTCAATGCGGTTTGCCCGCATTAGGCTGTCGATTCCTTTGAATACGTCCAAACTGCCGCTCAAATCACCAGGCCGATCACGGCTGGAACTTCAACCATTGCAATGCCGGCGGACCCTACTCGCCCGGACTGTCGCGATCTGCAGGAACGCTACGCCTGCACCGCACGCTTCGTGCCGACATAAACGGTGTTGGACACCTCATCGTCGCCATGCAGGTTTTCGAACGCCACCACATGCGCTTCAACCGCGCCGAACACCCGTTCCAGCAAGCCGTTGAACGCTGCATCCGGCGGATCATTCGACCACAACGCGAACACGCCGCCGGGCTTGAGGTGCTCCGACAACCGCTGCAAACCGGCTGCGGTGTAGAGTACGGCATGGCTGGGATGCAGCAAATTGTCCGGTGCGTGGTCGATGTCGACCAGCACGGCGTCGAACAGCCGGCCGAGCGCTTCGGGATCGAGGCCGCCATCGGCCGAGGTGGCCATCGTGAAAAAGTCGCCGTGCACGAGGCGGCAGCGCGGATCGGCGGACAGTTCACGGCCGACGGGAATGAGGCCGGCCTGGTGCCACTCGATCACTTCCGGCAGGGCATCGATCACGATCAGCGAACGAACGCGCGGATCAGCCAGCGCGGCCTGCGCGGTATAGCCCAGACCGAGGCCGCCGACCACGACGTCGAGGCCGCCCTGTGAAAGCGGATCTTGCGGCAGCGACGACAGCCCGATATCGGCGAGCGCGATCTCGGCGGCGGTGAAGGCGCTCGACATCAGGAATTCATCGCCGAGCTTGATCTCGTAGATATCGACATCGGAGTCCGGCCGGCGGCGGCGGCGCAGGGTCAGCACACCGATCGGCGTGGGGCGATAGTCCAGCTCTTCAAAATTGATGCTCATGCCGCACCATGCCCATGCGACAGCCGGCGCGGCAACAGCCAATATTTGTCCATCACGGCCGCAACGGCTGCCGTCCATGATACGCGCACCCTGGCATATGCAGGGCGCCATGCGCGCCGAGGGAGATCGCGGCCTCGATCGTGCCTCGCGGTAGCTGACAACGCGGGCCGTTCGGCAACAACATGACTAGCGGCAACGTCGCCCCCGATCATCCAACGAATACCGCTAAATCACGCCAACTTTTAACGATAAACGCCGCGACCATCACGCGATGTTTGATGTGAACCTATTAATTACACGTCACACGACTCAAGAAGTGCACTATTCGATACAGACAGCTACGGCACACATGTTCAAAAGTTCTCATACGCCACGATTCGTTTTGTGAAGTGGGTAGTTGAGTGTTGATGCGGACAGATTTCACTTCTGCGCGGGGGCACTTGATGAAACGAGTATTGGTTGTCGATGACGATCCGTTGGTATCATTGTCCATCCGCCTGACGCTGGATCGGCACGGCTTCGAGACCGTGCTGGCCGATGGGGGCGTCAGCGGCTTGCATGCCCTGGAAGCATCGCGGTTCGACGTCATGATCGTCGATATCTTCATGCCGGAGATGCGCGGCTTTGAATCGGTGCGGGTGTTTCACCAGCGCGCGCCCGATGTCCCGCTGATCGCGATCTCCGGCTATGCCTTCGCGCAGCACACCGCGCCGGCGCCGGACTTCTTGCGGATGGCGCTCGTGCTCGGCGCGACGCGCTGCCTGCGCAAGCCGTTCACGCCCGCCGCTTTGCTCGCGGTGATCGGGGAAAGCCTGGCGGAAGCCTCCGCCCTGCGCCGTCCCGACGATTTAGGCACCGCGATCCATAGCGAATAGCCATCGTCTTTCTGCCGTCTGCCCCGCCGGGAGTCGTCAGGCGTCGGCCATGTCGGAATTGGTGGTTCGCTTGGCTTTGCCGGGCTTTGTGCTGAGAAAGCGGATTTCGAGCTCCGCTCCGTTGACCTTGACCAGTTCGCAGCGCCGATAGGCCAGCCCCGTCGAGGACAGCAGCAGGAAGAACTCCTTCAGATGCAAGCCCTCGATCGATCCTTCCAGGGTCAGTTCGGCATCGACCGAGGACACCGCCTTCAACAGGCAATTGCGGCGCCAGGTGCCATCGATCGCCATAATCCAGACGCTGTAGCCCCGCCCGAACACAACGCGTGCCGGCCCGGTGTTCTCTGTTGCCATCACGCGGTCCTATCTGACGGCACTCGCCGGCATCTTCAGTGCCGCGCCCATGCCGGGTATCGATGACGCGGCCCGCGCGTCCACCGGCAGATAGACGCCGCGGCGGTTCGGACAGACGCGATATTTGTCGGTAAGACCAATCACCGTTTCGGCCGCGCCAAGGAACAGACAGCCGTCCGGTTCGCTCGCCTTGGCGAGCCGGCCGAAGATATCGCTCTTGGTCGGCTGGTCGAAATAGATCAGCACGTTGCGGCAGAAGATGATGTCAAACTTGCCGAGGCCGGCAAAGTCCTGCAGCAGATTGAACTGGCGGAACTGCACCAGCGCACGGACGTCGGCATTAAGCTGCCACATCGTGCCCACTTGCGTGAAATGCTTGACCAGCGACTGGATCGGCAGGCCGCGCTGCACTTCGAACTGCGTGTAAAGACCGGCGCGCGACTTCTCCAGGACTTCCGGCGACAGATCGGTGGCGATGATCTCGAGCCGCCAGCCGGAGAGCTGGGCGCTCATGTCCTTGAGGATCATCGCCAGCGAATAGGGCTCCTGCCCGGTCGAGCCGGCGGCACACCAGATCCGCAACGCGCGCTTGCTGGCGCGCGCCTTGATCAGGTCAGGCACCACGGTGTCCTTGAAATGATCGAACGGCGTCTTGTCGCGAAAGAAGAACGTCTCGTTGGTGGTCATGGCCTCGACCACGTCGGCGATCACTTGTGCCGAGCCGGCCTTCATCTTCTGCACGACCTCGCTGATACCGGCGACGCCGAGCTTGCGCGCCAGCGGCAACAGCCGACTTTCCAGCAGATACTTCTTGTCGGCCGACAACATCAGGCCGGAGCGTTCTTTCAGAATCTTTTGCAGATACTCGTAATCGGCGGGAGTCATGATGTCTTTCTGAACAAAGCGCCTGCAATCCTGCGCATTCGAATTCCGGTAATGGCCGAAGATGCGATGGTGGTATTTTCAAGCCCGACAATAAGCGTCGGTCAATCATGACAGTTGCAGCAAATGACTAAGACATCCCCAATATTGCCGGCACAATTGGCAACGAGAAAAGAGATTTGGCGCGAGAACACGACCACGCGCGGCGCTGCATCCGACATCGTAGGTATCAGTGGAAACGCCTGGCTCGAAAGAGCCAGGCGTTCGATGATGCGTGACGTCGCGCGGGAAAACTCGCGCGGGGGCTGGCCTATTCTCTCGAAGGACTTGTCCTGCGGCTGACCGCCAGCACGATCATGCCGAGCGCGCCGGAGATCAACGATCCTGCCAGCACCCCGACCTTGACCTCGTCTTGCAACTCCGCGCTGAGCGGAAACGCCAGAATGCCGATGAACAGGCTCATGGTGAAGCCGATGCCGCACAGCAGGGCAACGCCGTACATCTGCGCCCAACTGGCGTCATCGGGAAGTCTTGCGACTTTCAAAGTTATGGCGAGCCAGGTTGCCAACAGGACGCCGGCCTGTTTGCCCGCGAACAGGCCGAGCGTCACGCCGATCGTCACGGGCTCGAGCAGGACCGACCATTTCATGCCCGCAAAGGACACGCCTGCATTGGCAAAGCCGAAGACCGGCACGATCAGATAGGCCACCCAGGGCTGCAAGGCGTGTTCGAGCACGAGCAGCGGCCGCGGCGCTCCGGTCGCATGATCCGCCCTTGGCAGCGGGATCGTCAGCGCAAGCGCGACGCCGGCCAGCGTCGCGTGCACGCCGGATTTCAGGGTGCATAGCCAGAGCAGCACACCCAGGACCAGATAGGGCGTCAGCTTGCGGACGCCGAAACGGCTCATGCCCAACAGCAGGCCGATCGTCGCCGCGGCTCCCGCGAGCCACCACGGCGCCAGGCTGTCGGTATAGAACAAGGCGATGATGGTGATCGCGCCGAGGTCATCGAGAATGGCGAGCGCGGTGAGGAATATCTTCAGCGACACCGGCACGCGGGAGCCGAGCAGCGCGAGCGCGCCCAGGGCAAAGGCGATGTCGGTGGCCGTCGGAATGGCCCAGCCGCGCGCGGTCGCTCCGGAGATGCCGTTGAAGGCAAGGTAGATCGCCGCAGGCGCGATCATGCCGCCGAGGGCGGCAAAGCCCGGCAGGACGCGCCGCGGCCATGTCGCAAGCTGCCCCTCCATGAACTCGCGCTTGATCTCGAGCCCGACGAACAGAAAGAACACCGCCATCAGGGCGTCGTTGATCCAATGCAGCACGCTGAGGCCGGCGACATAGGACTGCAGGGTGGCAAAATAGGCCGGTGACGCCGGCGAGTTGGCCACGATCAAGGCAGCCGCGGCGGCCAGCATCAGCACCACGCCGCTGCCCGCCTCGCTGGTCATGAAATGGCGAAGCGACGAGATTGGCTTCAGCCTTGGAGGGGATGAGTTCATGTCGCTCCCTGACAGGTCGAAGTCGCCGGTACAAGCCGTTCCGGGTGTTACAGATGTGGCCGATTGATGCACCGCGAGCAAGCCTGACGCCCGCGCGACGATCCGGTTCCGGGGGACAAGTGGCGGATGCCAACGACCGTGTCACAGTACCGATCCGTCAACGGAACAGGGCGTGAAACCACATGGATGCCTGAAATCGGCCTGGCTGGGGAACTAGGATTCGAACCTAGACAAACAGAGTCAGAGTCTGTTGTGCTACCGTTACACCATTCCCCAAAGGATTCAGTGGCTTGGCCGCGGCCTGCCAGAATCGCCGGAACCGGGATAACCGCCCGTTCCGGCCGCGTTCTAGCCCGACCGCCGCACCTTGCGCAAGCGCGCCGTGAGCCAATTGCGCAATATCTCCCAACAAAGGAATAATTGCGCCCATCAGCGGGCTAGAAGCTCGTGACGTCACTGCACCGGCGGGGTGCCGTGGGTGTGGAAGGATTCGATGGTCTTGAGGCCCCAGGCCTGGCCTTTCCTGCGCTCTGCCTCGCTCCAGACGATCGGCTTCCAGTCCGGCGCCAGGATCAGCCGCGCGCCGGCGTTGGCGACCTCGACACGGTTGCCGCCGGGTTCGTAGACGTAGAGGAAGAAGGTCTGCTGGATCGCGTGCTTGTGCGGGCCGGTCTCAATATGCACGCCGGCCTCGAGGAAGATGTCGGCAGCGCGCAGAATGTCCTCGCGGCTGTCGAGCGCGTAGGTGACGTGGTGGAAGCGGCCTTTCGTGCCGGAATGGTCGCGCGAATAGGCGAAGTCGTAGCTCTTGTTCGACATCGTTAGCCACATGGCTGCCTCGGTGCCGTCGTCGAGCACGATCTGCTCGGTCAGCCGGCAGCCGAGATAATCCTCGAAGAAGATCCGGTTGGCCTTGATATCGACCGCGAGGCAATTGAGGTGATCGAGCCGTCGCACATTGATGCCGCGCGCGGGATATCGTTGCGCCTGGTTCTTCAATGCCGGCTTCAGCTCCGGCGGCGGCTCGTACCATTCGGTCTCGTAATAGAGCTCGACGATGTGGCCGTCAGGATCCCGGCAGCGATAGGCCGGGCCGTGGCCGAGATCGCCGTCGGTCCAGCCGATCGCGAACTCCGTGCCCTTCAGCGCCGCCACGCGCCGCTCAAGCGCCTGCGGGCTGCGCGCCCGCAGGGCCATGTGTTCCATGCCGGAGGTGTTCGACGCCGTCAGTTTCAGCGTCGAGCGCTCGTAATCGTCCCAGCCGCGCAAATAGACCGACTCGCCCTGCCGCCCACTGACGGTCATGCCCATCACGTCGACGAAGAAGGCGAGGCTCTCGTCGGGCTTCGGCGTCAGCATTTCCATGTGGCCGAGATGGGCGAGATCGTAGATCGGTTCGGGGGTCATGATTATCTCCAATGCCAATAGCCGTCATTGCGAGGAGCCCTTGCGACGAAGCAATCCAGTCTTCGCTTGAGGCCTTCTGGATTGCCGCGTCGCTTCGCTCCTCGCAATGACGGCGGAGAGTGGGGTGCTCATCTCAACTTGCGGGTCACGTCGTCGTACAGTTCATCCACAGCGTAAGCGCGCGGGATCAGTCCCTGCTCCGTGGCGTAGCCGGTAATCAGTTCGATCGAGCGGGTTAGTTCGTCGTCGGTATATGAGACGGTCTGGCCGGCCGCAGCGGCCCGGCTCGCCTGCAGCATGCGGTGCACCTCGCGGACGATTTCGGGATGTTCGTCCGACAGGTCCTTGCTGACCACCGTGATGTGATTGACCGGCACCACGCCATGCCCCGCGAACCACGCTTTCTCCTCGGCTGCGGCGTTGGGAAACAGCGGCTTCACCCGCGGATCGTCGGACTTTTCGCCGAGCACGGCGTCAAGTTCGCCGTTGAACAGCATCTGCAGGATCTGCTTCCCGGCCGGCGCCTTCGTCGTGATGTCCTTGAACTCGGCGACATGCGGCTCCTCGAAGGTCACCCAGTCGACCTTGTCGAGATCGACGTCGTAATCGTGGGCCAGGATGCCGCGCAGCCACGCGCCGGTCGTGGTGGTGAAGGAACGAATGCCGACGCGCTTGCCTTCGAGATCCTTCGGCGTGACGATTCCGGATTCCGGGTTGGTCACGGCAAAGCCATGCTGAAACCGCGCCATCATCACGTCGGGCAGCAGCACCATCGGCTTGTGATAGGCCCTGGCCATCAGGAAAGTGACGATCGCCAGTTCGGAGACATCGAACGCGGCCTCGCGGACCATCGGCTTGAAGCCCTTGTTGGTCGGCTTGTAGTCCGCGAATTCCATCTCGACGAGATCGGAGGAGATCTTGCCGGATTTCAGCGCCGCGGTGTGCGGGTGGTCGCCGAGCAGCACGCGGAGCTTCATCATCGCCCTGCCCTACACGTCTTCCGGCTTGTCGACATAGACGAGACCGGCCTTCGCAAGGCCCTCGCGCATGCTGTACATGTCGAGGCCGAGAATGCCGGAAGCAAGTGTCTGCCGCTTGCTCTCCTCCAGCGCCGCACGCGCCTCGGCCTTGTCGGCGATTTCGGCGGCGTTCTTACGGGGGATCACGACCACGCCGTCCTCGTCGGCAATGACGACGTCGCCGGGTTGGACCAGCTCGCCGGCGCAGACGACGGGGACGTTGACCGCGCCGAGCGTGGCTTTCACGGTGCCCTTGGCGGAAATCGCCTTCGACCAGACCGGAAAGCCCATCTCGCGCAGGGTCTTGATGTCGCGGCAGCCGGCATCGATAATCAGGCCGACGCCGCCGCGCGCCTTCAGCGAGGTCGCCAGCAGATCGCCGAACATGCCGTCGGTATTGTCGGTCGTGCAGGCCACCACCAGCATGTCGCCGGGGCGGCACTGCTCGATGGCGACATGCAGCATCCAGTTGTCGCCGGGCTGCGCCAGCACGGTCACCGCGGTGCCCGCCGCCTCCGCGCCGGCCCACACCGGGCGCATATAGGGCTTCATCAGGCCGAACCGGCCATAGGCCTCGTGCGCGGTGGACACGCCGAGCGCACCGAGACGCTTGACCACATCGGCATCGGCCCGCTCGATGTTTCGGACGACGACGGTCTTCATGCCAGCACCTCCAGGGTCATCGGGAACAGCCGCTGATAGGCCTCGCCATAGGTCATCGCAGCGCCCGTGTTGCGGCCGCCCTGCATGCCCCGCTGCAGCGCGACGCGCTCGTAATAGGCCCACAGATGCTTTTGCGCGGCGAGGATCTCGAACGTCTTGCGCTTGATGTCCCAGACCTCGTCGATATTGAGGATCACCTGCGGCTTGAAGTTGCACATCTCGGGCTGATGCGGCTCGAACAGGAACACCGGCGGCGCCGAATAGCTGTATTCGGCATCCGGCTTGTGACCCATCGCCTGCGCGATGATGCGGGCCTCCTGCGCGGCGGCCGTCGCGGCAGGGTGATCGACGTTATAGGGATCTTCCAGCGAATGCGTCAGCACGAAGCTCGGATTGAGCTCGCGGTAGATGTCGATCAGCCGTTCCTTGTGCGCCTCGGTGAGGTGCAAGGGATAGTCGCCGGCATCGAAGAACTCGATCTCCGCGCCCAACGAGGCCGCCGCGCGCTCGGCTTCATCGCGACGGCCGGCCTTGACCTTGTCCAGCGTCATGCCCTGCTGCTTCCAGGCAAACTGGGACTCGCCGCGCTCGCCATAGGCAAGGCAGACGATCTTCATCCGGTAGCCCTTCTTGGCATGCAGCGCGATCGCTCCGCCGGCGCGCCAGACGAAATCGCCGGGATGCGCGGAGACCACCAGGCCGGTTTTCTGCATCGACATGAGAGATGTCCTTACTTGCTATCGAAATCAAAAAGACGCGCCGGATTGTCGACCAGAATTTTTTGCTGCACGGCCGGGTCCGGTGCGAACAGCGGGATCAGGTCGACGAGGTCGCCATCATTGGGCATCGCCTTCACGTTGGGATGCGGCCAGTCGGTGCCCCAGATCACGCGATCCGGCGCGGTGTCGCAGATCTTCTTCGCGAACGGCACGGCGTCGGTAAAGGGCGGGCCCATCGAGGTCACGCGCTCGCAGCCGGACACTTTGACCCAGCACTTCTCGTCGCGCTGCATCAGGTCGAGCAGCGTGCGGAACGACAGCTGGTCGAGGCCGTCGGCCGCCTTGACGCGACCCATGTGGTCGATCGTGTAGCGCACCGGCAGCTTCGCCAGCAGCCCGGCATAGTCCGGCAGGTCGATCGCGTCGAAGTGCAAATCGACGTGCCAGTTCAGCGCGGCGATCATGTCGACGGTGCGATGAAAGACCTTCATGTCCGGCGTGCCGCCGAGATGCTTGACGAAGTTGAAGCGGCAGCCGCGAAAGCCGCCGTCATGCAGCTCCTGCAGGCCCTGCTCGTTAATCGCGGGATCGAGGTTGGCGACCGCGCGATAGCGGCCTTCGCTGACCTTGATGGCGTCGAGCGCGACGCGGTTGTCGGTGCCGTGCACGCTGGCATTGACGATCACCGCGCGGCCGATGCCGAGAATTTTGTGCAGCTTCTGGAAATCCTCCAGCGGCGCATCCGGCGGGATGTAGGAGCCGACATAGGGATACTTGGCGCCCGGTCCAAAGATGTGGGTGTGCGAGTCGCAAGCCAGCGCCGGCAGCTTGAATTTCGGCGTGCGGGTGTGAGGATCGGGGCCGGGCACGGTTGGTTTGGTCATGACGTCCTTGAATGCGTGAGGAAAAAGCGCGCGACGTTATTGTTTGGGAATGCCGGCCTGCTCGATCACCTTGGTCCACTTGGCGATGTCATCCACCAGACGCGCTTTCAGCTCTTCCGGCGAGCCGGCGCGCGCCTCGATGCCGAGATCGAGCAGCTTCTGCTTGACGTCCGGCTGCGCCACCACCTCGCGCAGCGCGGCGTTGAGTTTCGCGATCACCTCCGGCGGCGTTTTGGCCGGCGCGAACAGCGCGTTCCACGACACCACGTCGTAGCCCTTGACGCCGCCCTCGCTCACCGTGGGCGTGTCCTTCAGGATCACCGAGCGGGTTTCGCCGGTGGTGCCGATCGCCGTGACCTTGCCGTCCGTCAATGCGGATTTCATGCCGACATAGTTGTCGATCAGGACGTCGATATCGTTGCGCAACAGGCCGATGATGGCTTCGGGCGTGGCGCGGTACGGCACGATCTGGAAATCGACGCCGGCGGTGGATTTCAGGAGCTGTGCGGACAGGTTCTGCGTGCTGCCGACGCTGATGGTGCCGACATTGAGCTTGCCGGGATTGTCGCGTGCAAACTTGATTAGGTCGGGAAGCGTCTTGTGGGGCGACTCGGCGTTGGTGCCGACGATGAAATCGAAGAAGCCGATGCTGGAGATCGGCGCGAAGTCCTTCACCGGATCGAACGGCAGGCTCTTGAACAGCGGCACGCTGACGGCGGTGCCGTTGCTGAGCAGCGCCAGCGTATAGCCATCCGGCGGCGACGACAGCACCGCGCGCGCCGCGGCGACGCCGCCGGCCCCCGGCATGTTCTCGACGATCAGGCGCTGGCCCAGTTTCTCGCCGAGGCTTTCGGCGACGATGCGCAGTGTGATGTCGGCGACGCCACCGGCGGCGAACGGCACGACCACACGGATCGGCCGGTTCGGATAGGTCGATTGCGCCTGTGCCGGGGAGGCCAGGCCCAAAAGGGTCATCGCCACAGCCGTGATCCCCGCGCGCCAATAGCGTGCTTGGCGGCCCTTCGATCGAAATTCAGATTGCGGCATCATGCGGCCCTGCCCTTCAGCGGGGCGGCTTGATGCGCCCCTTTCCGACCGCCGTCATAGCCAAGTCCTATTTATGCAACAAATGATAGTTTTCGCACAATCCACCGCTCTCCTTCATAATTGAACATGCTGGCCCTTATCGGCTTTTACGCACGATGACAGCCACCGGCCCGCCACCATCCGGGCCCTGATGTTCGGCGCCGCCGGACACGAACAACAATGTGGTGCCGACGACGCCGGCGATCACGCCGCCGACCAGCGCGCGCGCGTGGCGAGAGGATGCGATGTCGCTGTCGTCCAGCATGGTGTGCCGCGCGCCGCGAATGAGCCCGGTCTGCGAGGCCTCCGCCTTGCACAGCACGGCGCACAGCGCCTGCTGCGATTCTGCGTCCAGCGGATAGAGGGAGGCGATTCCCGCCGCCGACAGCGCGCGGATGACGGCCGCGGAATCGATCGCGTCCTGCATGACGTCGTGCGCGACGCGGTACTCGCCGGACCAGGCGCGGCTGTTGCCGACCACGAGAATCTGGTTCTCCAGCAGTTCGACCCCGGCCGAGGTGCTGGCGCGGTTCGAATACAGGCTGAAATCCCGGCAAACGACCGCATCGTCGATCGCCTCGCGGGACAGTTCTCCGAGCGCCACGCCGACGCCGAGCGCGGATGCGCCCCGCGAATAGGCCATCGATTTTAGCGTGTCCTCGGTGGCGACGTCCCGGCCGTCCGCTCTGGCCTCGGCGATGCGTGACTTGGTCAGCAGCGGGCATTTCACCTGCACGTAGTGCACGTCCTCCGCCCGCTCGATTCCGGCAGCGGCCATCGCCTCGCGCACCGCGTCCGCCGTCGCGTCGATCTGCGCGGCGCGGCCGATCTCGTGCGGCGCAAACGGGCGCGTCACCGCGGTTCCGATCGCCAGCGCCATTTCGCCATCCGCCGCCGCCTCGCCCGGCACCACCTCGAACACCAGCCAGTGCGGCGACAGCCCGCCCTCGGTTCCGCCGGACATCACCGTGACGACGCGCCGCTCGACGGCGTCGGAGGCCTCGCCCGTCGCGCGCACGATCATCGCCTTAAGCGCCGACGACGCAAAGCCGCGCGTGAAATCATTGACGCAACCATTGCCTTCGGTCTTGCCGAGGATAGCGACGATCCGCCGGGGATCGATGCGCCCGGCCGCGAATTGCGCCTCGATGCCGGAGACGTCGTCGGGCGCGCCGGCCGCAATCCTGTGAATTCGTGCTTCCATGAGGGTCCGCCTGTTGATGTTGGCCGAACCATGTGGCGCGCGCCTTGTTCGGACAAGCCCCGATTGGGACGCGCAGCGACGCCGAAAAGGCACCGCGCCCGCGGCCTATTGCAGGGCGGCGAAATACGCCTTGATCAACTCGATCAGCGCCTGCGCCGGCTTGCTCGGCGGCAGGCCGCGCTTGACGACGATGCCGACGGTGCGGCTGACGCCGGGGTTGCGCAGCGGCACGGCGACGAGGCCCGCGGTGCCCTGGGTTGCCACCGCAATGTTCGGCACCACGGCCACGCCGAGCCGTTCGAACACCATGCCCACCGCCGTCTGCAGATGCTGCACCTCGTAGCGCCAGTTCAGCGCGTCGCGGCGCTCGCCCAGCGCGTCGTCGATCAGCGCGCGATTGCCGGCCTGCGGGCTGATGCGGATCAGCGGCGTGTCCGCCAGATGCGCCCAGTTGAGAAAGTTGCGCTTTGCGAATTCGTGATCCTTCGGGCACAGCAGCACGAAGCGTTCCTTGATCAGCGGTGTCGCCTCGAGATCCCAGATGTTCATCGCAATGATGGTGACGCCGAACTCGGCCTGCCCCGACTGCACCAGCGTGGCGATCTCGCCGGCCGAATTGTCGTGGATCTTGATCGAGATGCCGGGATGCGCCGCGTTGAACTCCTGCAGCACCCGCGGCAAATGATAGGCGGCAATGGTCGGCAGGCAGCCCAGCGCGATATGCGCCTGACGCTGGCGACCACGGGCGCGCAGCAGGTCGATGGTGTCGGACAATTCGCCGATCATCCGCCGCGCGGTCGGCAGCAGTTCCAGTCCGGCAGGTGTCAGGGCCACCTGCCGCGTCGTGCGGGCGAGCAGTTGCAGGCCGAGATCCTCCTCCAGCTTCTTGATGCGGTGGCTGAGGGCCGTCTGCGACAGGTTCAGATGCGCTGCCGCGCGCGAAAAGCTGCCCCGCTCGGCAATCGCGAGGAACGCCTGCAGTCCCGGGAAGTCGATGCGCATGGAGATTCCGACCGATGCCGCCAATGAGCCTGCAGAGGTACCCCGCAGTTCCCCGGCGAAGCAAGGTTTGCGGACGGCCATGGCAAGCGCCCGGCGTCCCCTTGCACCTGAGCGACTGCCGGGCTGGTTAATTCGGGGTAAAGCCTTCGGCGGCCAGCCCCGCATCCGCTCGGCCGTCGGCCATGAATTCTTCCGGGAAAGCCGGTTGAATGCCGCGACCGGCAGTAAAGCCCACCGTTGAACGTCCAAACTGCACACGGAATGCCCCGGCCATTTAACCGTTTGTCCAGTCCCTTACCCTCATAGTGATCCCAAACCGGGGCGCGACAACGCGATTATTTCAACATGACACTTTTCACTACGCCGGCGTCGTTCGGGCGCATCATATCCGTCAAGGGCTCACTGGCCCGCGTCGGCCTGCTGGCTGCCAACCAGATGGCGCCGGCAAAAGCCCGCGCTACCGTCGGCTGTTTCGTCAGCATTCGCTGCGCAAGTTCGACCATCATCGCCATGATCACCGAGGTATCCTGCGAAAACATGCAGGAACCCGATACCTACATAGCCAGTGCCTCGGTTGACCTGCTCGGCGAGATCGTCGGCGGACCGGACCGCCCCAAGTTCCAGCGCGGCGTCACCATTTATCCGACTATCGGCGACGCCGTCGAACTGATCAGCAATGCGGAACTGCGCACCGTCTATGCACCGACCGGCTCCGACCAGATCAATGTCGGCACGCTGCAGCAGGACAAGTCGGTCATCGCCTATGTCGACGTCGAGGAAATGCTGAGCAAGCACTTTGCCGTGCTGGGCTCCACCGGCGTCGGCAAGTCCTCCGGCGTGTCCCTGCTACTCAACGAAATCCTGCGAGTGCGACCGAACCTTCGCATCTTCCTGCTCGATGTGCACAATGAATATGGCCGCTGCTTCGGTGACCGTGCGCTGGTGCTCAACCCGCGCAATCTGAAGCTGCCGTTCTGGCTGTTCAATTTCGAGGAGATCGTCGACGTGCTGTTCGCCGGCCGCCCCGGCGTGCCGGAAGAGCTGGAAATCCTCGGCGAGGTGATCCCGATCGCCAAGGGCGTCTATACGCAGTACCAGAACTCCGACCGCATCGGCCTGAAGCGGATCGACCCGAAGACGATCGGCTATACCGCCGACACCCCGGTGCCCTATCGCCTCGTCGATCTGATCTCGCTGATCGACGAACGCATGGGCAAGCTGGAGAACCGCTCCTCGCGCATCATCTATCACAAGCTGATCTCGCGCATCGAGACGGTGCGCAACGACCCGCGCTACGCCTTCATGTTCGACAACGCCAATGTCGGCGGCGACACCATGGCGGAAGTGATCTCCTATTTGTTCCGGCTGCCGGCCAACGGCAAGCCGATGACCATCATGCAGCTCGCGGGCTTCCCGGCTGAAGTCGTCGACTCCGTGGTGTCGGTGCTGTGCCGCATGGCGTTCGATTTCGGGCTGTGGAGCGACGGCGTCTCTCCGCTGTTGTTCGTCTGCGAGGAAGCCCATCGCTACGCTTCCGCCGACCGCAACATCGGCTTCGGCCCGACCCGCAAGGCGGTATCGCGGATTGCCAAGGAAGGCCGCAAATACGGCGTCTATCTCGGCTTGGTGACCCAGCGTCCCGCCGAACTCGACGCGACCATTATCTCGCAGTGCAACACGTTATTCGCGATGCGGCTCGCCAACGAGCGCGACCAGACATTGTTGCGCTCTGCCGTGTCGGATGCCGCCGCCAATCTATTGTCTTTCGTGCCCTCGCTCGGCACCCGCGAAGTGCTGGCGTTCGGCGAAGGCGTCGCGCTGCCGACGCGACTGCGGTTCAAGGAAGTGCCGCCGCATCAATTGCCGCGCTCGGAAGCCACGATTTCCACCGTGCCGTCGGTCGCGGCCGGCCACGACATGCATTTCGTCGCCGCGGTGCTGGAACGCTGGCGCGGCGCCACCTCGCACCGCGACGTGCCGAACGATCCCGGCTTCACCGACCGCCCGATGCCGCGCACGCTGGAAACCCCGATGCTGCAGCCGTCGCTCGGCCTCGACCCCGACCGCTTCTCGCTGCTGAAAAAGCCGCTCCGCTAGCTGCGCAGTTCAACTTCCCCCTCTTCTTTTGAGGGGGAGGGTGAAAAGAGCAACGCTTCTCCCCCGCGCCATCATCGCCTATGGTCCGCCCCGCGCATCACGCGCCCGACGGATCTCCCGATGACCCAGCCCAATCGTTTTCCCGTGCCTGCGATCGACACCCTGCCCGACGATATCCGCACGCGGATTCTGGCGGTGCAGGAAAAGTCCGGCTTCGTGCCCAACGTATTCCTGTCGCTGGCCGGGCGGCCGGATGAATTCCGCGCCTTCTTCGCCTATCACGACGCGCTGATGGACAAGGATGGCGGGCTGACCAAGGCCGAGCGCGAGATGATCGTGGTCGCGACCTCCGCCGCCAACCAGTGCCATTACTGCGTGGTGGCACACGGCGCGATCCTGCGGATCCGCGCCAAGAATCCGGAGATCGCCGATCAGATCGCGATCAACTATCGCCGGGCCGACATCACGCCGCGGCAGCGCGCAATGCTGGACTTCGCCATGAAGGTCAGCCGCTCTGCTGAAACCATCGGTGAATCGGATTTCGCCGAGGTCGCCGGCCAAGGCTTCAGCGATGACGACATCTGGGACATCACCGCCATTGCCGCGTTCTTCGCGCTGTCGAACCGGATGGCCAACGTCACCGGCATGAAGCCGAACGCAGAATTCTACATGATGGGCCGGCTGCCGAAATAACGGCGGCGCACAGGGATAGCGACATGCTCGACTGGTCGGAAATCCTGTTGCGGCTCGGCATCGCCGCGCTGGCGGGCGGCGCGCTCGGGCTCAACCGCGACCTGCACGGCAAGCCGGTCGGCGTACGCACGCTGTCGCTGGTCAGCATCGCTGCCGCGATGGTGATGGTGCTGGCCGATCCGCTGCGGGACGGCGGTTTCTCGGATGCCGGCAGCCGCGTCATCCAGGGCATTCTCACCGGCATCGGCTTTCTCGGCGCCGGGGTGATCTTCCATGCCGAAAAGCATGTTCGCGTTCGCGGCCTGACCAGCGCGGCTTGCGTCTGGCTGACGGCCTGTATCGGCATCGTCTGCGGCGCCGGCCAATGGCGCATCGTTACGGTGGCATTGGCCATCGCCTTCGTCGTGCTGCTGATCGGCGGTCCGGTCGAGCGCCGGCTACACCGCCTGCTCGGCGGCCAGCCGGACCACGACCTGCCCGCGGACGAACCTCAGTCCTCCGCTTCCGGACCGCACCAGCCCGGCAGATAGGTCGCGTCCCGGCTCCTGGCGAGCGCCAGCGCCTTTTCCATGGCCTTCTCGAAATCGGCCTCGACGTCCTTGCGCGACAGCCGGCGGCGCAACAGGTCGGCCCACAGGAATTCGCTGAACGGCGTGACGTCCTTGGCGTAGCCACCGGCGCGGCGCAATTCGCCGGCGAGGCTGCGAAACGGGTCGTCCTTCAGCTTGGCGATCGATTTCGGGATGTCGTTGAAATGATGCCGCACGCCGCGGGCGTCATAGGGGTAGACCCAGCGGCGATTGTCGAGCACGCCCCAGAACGCCTCCTTGTCGACCATCGTCAGATCGGCGACCACGCTGACCAGAATGTCCTTCACGTCCTCGTCATGCAGCGCGCGGGCAAGGTGATGGTGATCGATGATGTAATGGTGATGATCCGGCCCGAGCACGACCGGAATCATGTGCGACCCCAGGGCCTCCGCCTGCTTGCGCTTCGACCGGTGCTCGCGCCAGTGCTTGCGCTTCTCCTTGACCTCGCGCATGCCCACGGTCATCTGCGTCGGGCGCAGCGACAGGATCGGAATGGGCTGTACCGTGGGTTCGCGGGTTGGCATGTCTGTATTCCCTCGATTGCCGCATCTCGGCCATGCGGAGTTAACGAAACCGACCCACCGCGAACGTGCTAAAATTACAAATCACATCTCGCGGACCGCGACCATGAAGACCCAGCAGCCGATCATCAACCCGGACGATGGCGAACACCGCGTGCTGAAATATGTGCCGCGCAACTCGGCGACGCTGCAAAACAATGCCAGCGTTACCGCCGCCGAAGATCTTTCTCGCTTTGAGCAGCCCCGCGACGAGGGCGACGACTTCGGTCACCGCATGCTCGCCAACGCCGCGGCCTTCGCATTCACGGCGGTCCTGATCGGCATCGGCATCTGGCTGGCGATCAACATCGCCGACCTGCGCAAGACCCAGGATTGCGTGCTGATGGGCCGCCGCGACTGCAGCCGGATCGTGGCACCGCAGGGCTGAACCCCCCGGGCATTGCCGGATCTGGCCGGTGGGTAGGCGCTCACCACCCATTGAACTGACGAGCTGCCTCCGTTATACGGGCAAACGACTCCTTACGGCAGGCGGGGTGTTTCGGGGCCAAGCCCCCCTTTTGTCATGCCGTTCTTAATTTTTCTTCAATCGATCAAAGGCTTAATGATGTCCACCACATTCGATCAGGTCGCTACAATCATCGCGGAAACCTGCGACATTCCCCGCGACACGATCACGCCGGAGAGCCATGCGATCGACGATCTGGGCATCGACAGCCTGGACTTCCTCGATATCGCCTTCGCCATCGACAAGGCGTTCGGCATCAAGCTGCCGCTGGAAAAATGGACCCAGGAGGTCAACGACGGCAAGGCGACCACCGAACAGTATTTCGTCCTCAAGAACCTCAGCGCCCGCATCGACGAACTGGTCGCGGCCAAGGGCGCGTAACGCCCACATGAACCTCGAATATTTTCACCTGATTGACCGCATCACCGATCTCGATGTCGGTGAGCGCCGGATCACCGTTGAAGCGATCGTGCCCCACAAGAGCACGATCTTTGAGGGTCATTTTCCCGGCTATCCCCTGATGCCTGGCGTGTTGCTGATCGAGGCGATGGCGCAGACTTCGGGCTGGCTGCTGATCGCCTTGAACAAGTTCGAACGGATGCCGTTTCTGGCGGCGGTGCAGGAGGCCAAGATGCGGACCTTCATCACCCCCGGAGAAGTGCTGACGATCGACGCCACGCTGGCGCATGACGGCTCCGGCTTTGCCCGCACCGACGTGAAGATCAAGGCGGCCGGCAAACTCGCCTGCAATGCCACGCTGACGTTCCGCATCGTGCCGTTCCCGCATCCGGATTTGCGCGGGCACATGGATATCATGGCCAAGCGGATCGGCTTTCCGACCGAGGCGATCGCCCAAGGAACAGCCGAAGGAACCGCCGAAGGAACGCAGCATGGCTGAAACGAGACACGCAGTATCCGAACCGGTGGAAGCCTGGATCACCGGCATTGGTCTTGCGACCTCGCTCGGCGAAGGCCCGGACGCCCATTGGGATGCGCTCAACAACAAGCGCATCAACATCGATGAGACGAATTTCGCGCCCTACATCGTGCACCCGCTGGCGCCGCTTTCCTACGACTCGCAGATCCCCAAGAAGGGCGATCAGCGGCAGATGGAAGCCTGGCAGCGCATCGGTACTTACGCCGCCGGCCTGGCACTGGAATCGGCCGGCCTGAAGGGCAACAAGGACATCCTGTCGAAGATGGACATGATCGTCGCGGCCGGTGGCGGCGAGCGCGATCTGGCCGTCGATTCCGGCATCCTGAATTCCGAGGGCCACGGCGCGACGCCGCCCGGCCTGCTCAACGAACGGCTGATGAACGATTTGCGGCCGACGCTGTTCCTGGCGCAGCTGTCCAACCTGCTCGCCGGCAACATCTCGATCGTTCATGGCGTCACCGGATCGTCGCGCACCTTCATGGGCGAGGAAGCCGCCGGCGTCGACGCCGCGCGTATCGCGCTGGCGCGGATTGCCGCCGGACAGAGCGACGTCGCCTTGATCGGTGCGGCGCATAATGGCGAGCGCAAGGACCTGCTGCTGCTGTACGAATTCGACGACTTCAACCTGAAGAACAGGTTCGAGACGGTGTGGGCGCGCGAACAGGCCTCGGGCTTTGCGCTCGGCTCGGCCGGCGCCTTCGTCGTGATCGAATCCCGGGCGCATGCCGAAGCGCGCGGCGCCAAGCCGCTGGCGCGTCTGAAGAGCGTCGTCGCCGACCAGGTCCGCCGCAAGACGCCGGGCGAAGTCACGGCGTCGCTGGAGAAGCTGTGGTCCAAGCTCGGCTCACTGAAGAGTGATGTCGCGATCATCACCGGCGCGACCGGCGCAGAGCCTGCGACCTCGGAAGAGCGCGCGTTCCTGAACGAGCATCGCGACGTCGCGGTGCGCGCCACCGGCACGATGTTCGGCCATACGCTGGAGACGCAGTTTCCGCTCGGCCTCGGGCTCGCCGCGCTGGCGATCTCGCGCGGTGCGCTGTATCCGCCGAACGATTCGACGGGCGTCGAGATTGAAATGACGAAGAAGCCCACCCAGATTGTGGTGATCGGCGCCGGCCATTGGCGCGGCGAAGGCATGGCGCTGGTCGAAGCGATCGATTGACGCCTAAGACACGGCCGACGGGGAAGACACATGACAGCCACGCGCGATAAATTCGGCCGACCGATCGTCGTCGTCACCGGCATGGGCGTCGTCACCTCGCTCGGCGCCGGCAAGGACGACAACTGGAAGAAGCTGACAGCCGGCGAGTCCGGCATCCGCACCATCACGCGGTTTCCGACCGAAGGCCTGAAGACCACGATGGCCGGCACCGTCGATTTCGTGCCGGTCGATCCGTTCTCCTCCACGGATCTGTCGGAAAAGCTCGGCGATCTCGCGACGGAAGAAGCCATCGCGCAGGCCAATATCGGCAGCAAGGGCGACTTTCCCGGCCCGCTGTTTCTCGCCGTCGCTCCCGTCGAGGTCGAATGGCCACAGCGCCAGGCCGTGGCGCGCGCCACCGGCGCCAACACCGCGATTGACTACGACGCGCTGCTGCGCGTCGCCTCCGGCGGCCAGTTCAAGGATTTCCATCGCCGCTTCATGTTCGGCTCGGTCGCCGATCATATCGCCGAGACGTTCGGCACCAAGGGCTCGCCGATCTCGCTGTCGACCGCGTGTGCCTCCGGCACCACCGCGATCCAGCTCGGCGTCGAGGCGATCCGCCGCGGCGACGCCGATGCCGCGCTGTGCGTTGCCACCGACGGCTCGGTCAATCCGGAAGCACTGATCCGCTTCTCGCTGCTGTCCGCGCTCTCCACCCATAACGACCCGCCGCAGGCCGCGGTGCGGCCGTTCGCCAAGAACCGCGACGGCTTCGTGATGGCCGAAGGCGCCGGCGCCCTGGTGCTGGAGAGCCTGGAAGCCGCCACAGCGCGCGGCGCCAAGATCCTCGGCATCGTCGCCGGCTGCGGCGAACTCTCCGATAGCTTCCACCGCACGCGCTCGAGCCCCGATGGCAAGCCGATCGTCGGCTGCGTCAACAATGCGCTGTTCGATGCGGGTCTGGTCTCCGACCAGATCGACTACATCAACGCGCATGGCACCGGCACGCCGGAAAACGACAAGATGGAGTATCTCGGCATTTCCACCGTGTTCGGCGAACGCGCCAAGCAGATTCCGGTGTCCTCCAACAAGTCGATGGTGGGACACACGCTGTCAGCCGCCGGCGCGGTCGAGGCGGTATTCTCGCTGCTGACGCTGGAGCACCAGCGGATCCCGCCGACCATCAATTACGATGTTCCCGATCCCGCGATTCCATTCGACGTGGTCCCGAATACCGCCCGCGACGCGAAAGTCACCGCTGTGATGTCGAACTCGTTCGGCTTCGGCGGCCAGAACGCCTCTTTGATCGTGACGCGCGAGCCGATTTAGGCTTCGCGCGACTGCCTCCGGTTGACGCCCTAGCGTGAACCGGCGATACGCAACCATCTGAAATTCCTTATTGTCGGAGACGCAGGTCATGCGTGCGCTCAATCTCGTTGCCGATCGTGAACTCGTCGTCGTCGATCAGCCTGCCCCGCCGCCGCCCGAGGCCGGCGAAGTGCAGATCCGCGTCAAGGCGGTAGCGCTGAATCACATCGACGTCTGGGGCTTTCGCGGCATGGCCTTCGCCAAGCGCAAGCTGCCGCTCGCGGTCGGCGCCGAAGCCTCCGGCGAGATCGTCGCGGTCGGCGAAGGCGTGACCAACTTCAAGCCCGGCCAGAAGGTCGTGATGTACGGCGCCAAGACCTGCGGCGTCTGCAAGCCATGCGTCGAGGGTCGCGACAATTTCTGCGAGAACGTCGGCGGTCTCTACGGCTTTCATCTCGACGGCTTTTCGCGTGAGCTGATGAACATGCCGGCGCGGCTGGTGATCCCGGTACCCGACAATGTCAGCCTGCGCGATGCGGCCTGCGCGCCGATCGCATTCTCGACCGTGCAACACATGCTGTTCGACAATGCCAAGCTGCAGCCGGGCGAGACCATTCTGGTGCATGCCGGCGGCTCCGGCATCGGCACGGTTGCGATCATGATGGCCAAGAAGATCGGCTGCACCGTCATCACCACGGTCGGCGACGACTCCAAGATCGAGGGCGTCAAGGCGCTCGGCGCCGACTATGTGATCAACTACCGCAAGGATCGCTTCGAGGGCGAAACGCGAAAAATCACCAAGAAGAAGGGCGTCGACGTCGTGTTCGAACACGTCGGTGCCGACACCTTCAACGGCTCGCTGCTGGTGATGAAGCGCGGCGGACGTCTCGTCACCTGCGGCTCGACCTCGGGTCCGACCACGACCATCAACCTGATGCAACTGTTCCAGCAGCAGTACCGCATCTTCGGCTCGTTCGGCGCGACGATGAAGAACATCGCGGAGAGCCTGGAAAAGATGTCTGACGGCATGTTGCCGGTGATCGACACCGAAGTATCGATGGAGGACGTCGAGCCCGCGCTGAAGCGGATGGAAAGCCGCCAGGTGTTCGGCAAGATCATCGTCCACTTCTGATGCTGCGGCTGTTCCTCCGCGCCCGTGCAATCATTCGGAACGCCATAAAGCCGGCGGGCGAAGCGGTCGTCGGCGCGCTGACGATCGCCCTGCTCCGCACCACGCGCTATTTCGACCCGATCAAGACCGCCGAGCTGTTCGCGAAAATCACGCAGAAGATCGGTCCGCTATTCCGCGAGGACAAGATCGGCCGCGCCAACCTCACCGCGGCCTTTCCGGAAAAATCGCCCGAAGAAATCGAGACGATTCTCGCCGGCGTGTGGGGCAACATGGGCCGCTTCGCGGCCGAATTCGCGCATCTCGATCACGTCTGGGAGCACGATCCCGCGCATCCCGAACTGAGCCGCATCGAAATCCCGGAGCGCACCCACGAGCTGTTCGCGCAGCTCCGCCTCGACGGCAAGCCCGCGCTGATCTTCGCAGCCCATCTCGGCAATTGGGAATTGCCGGCGCTTGCCGCGGTCGCCCACGGGTTGGAGGCGACGGTGCTGTATCGCCGCCCGAACATCGAGGCCGTCAACCGCACCATAGAGCGCATCCGCGCCGTGAATATGGGCACGATGGTTGCAGCCAGCCACGACGCCCCGGTCAAGCTGGCGCATGCGCTTTCCGACGGCCAGCACGTCGCGATGCTGATCGACCAGTGGTTCCGGAACGGCGTCCAGGTCGATTTCTTCGGCCGCAAGACCAACGCCAATCCGATGCTGGCGCGCCTCTTGCGCCAGGTCGACTGCCCGATCCACGGCGTCCGTATCATCCGCCTGCCCAACCACCGTTTTCGCGCCGAATTGTCCGAAGAGGTCAAGCCGGTGCGTACAGCCGACGGCAAGGTCGATGTGCAGGGCACCATGCAGGCGGTGACCAGCGTTCTGGAAGGCTGGATCCGCGAATATCCCGACCAGTGGCTGTGGCTGCATCGGAGATGGCGGTAGCTTTCTTCACCTCTCCCCGTTGGGGAGAGGTGAAGATAGGCGCCCGATGCGCTACCGCCCCGTCTTCACCCGCGTCCATAACCGGTTGATCACCCGCTGGGTGGCGGGATCGCGCGCCGTGATGATGAACAGCTTCTGCAGCATCGCGTCGTCCGGATAGATCGTCTTGTCGTTCAAGATCTTCGGATCGACCTGCTTCTGGCTCGCCAGATTGCCGTTGGCATAACCGAGATAGTTGGAATTCTTCGCCGCCACGTCCGGCCGGTACAGATAGTTGATCAGCGCATGGGCTTCAGCGACATGCGGCGCGTCTGCCGGGATCGCCAGATTGTCGAAGAACATCTGCGCCCCCTCTTTCGGCACGGCATAGCCGATCTCGACGCCGTTTTTCGTTTCATCCGCCCGCGCGCGGGCCTGGATGATATCGCCGGACCAGCCAACCACGAGGCAGATCTCGCCGGTCGCCAGCGCGCTGAGATATTCGGAGGAGTGAAATTTTCGTACCGACGAGCGGACACGGCCGACGGTTTCGGCAGCCTTGTCGAGATCGGGCTGTTTCGTTGAGTTGGGGTCGATGCCGAGCCAGTTCAGCGCCGCCGGCAGAATGTCGTCGGCCGAGTCCAGCATGTGAACGCCGCACTCCTTGAACTTCGCCAGGTTCTCCGGTTTGAACACGATGTCCCAGCTGTCGACCTTGGCATCGGCGCCGAGAATTCGCCGGGCCGCCTTGACGTTATAGCCGATGCCGGTGGTACCCCACATGTAATTGGCGGCGAACTGGTTGCCGGGATCATAGGTGTTCAGCCGGCCGGTGACGGCGTCCCAAGCGTTGGCGAGGTTCGGCAGTTTCGATCTGTCGAGCTTCTGAAAGATCTTGGCTGCGATCTGACGCTGCAGGAAATAGGCGGTCGGCACCACGACGTCATAGCCCGACTTGCCGGCCAGGAGCCGCGTCTCCAGCGTCTCGTTGGCATCGAAGGTGTCGTAGACCACCTTGATGCCGGTCTCCCTGGTGAAGTCCTCGAGGACTCCCGGCGCCATGTAGTTCGACCAGTTGTAGAAATTGACCACCCGCTCCTGCGCCTGTGCGGGCACCGACAGCGCGACCGAAACGGCACAGGCGGCGATGATGCGGACGAGCATGGTCTCTCCTAACGGCGATGCACCGCGTCGTGCAGGCGCTCCAGCGCGGTGTCGAGCGTCGAGTCCTTCTTGGCGAAGCAGAACCGCACCACCGAGCTCACCTTGTCTTCCTCATAGAACGCCGAGACCGGAATCGCTGCGACCTTGTAGTCATGCACGATGCGCTTGCAGAACGCCTCGTCGGTCTCGTTGAGCCCGAGCGGCGAGAGATCGACGGTGAGAAAATACGTGCCCTGCGACTGGATCACCGGAAAGCCGATCTGCTGCAGACCGGCGGCGAGCCGGTCGCGGCTGCGCGCCAGCCCGGTTTGCATCTCCTTGAAGAACGCATCGGGCTTGCCGAGCCCATAGGCAACAGCCGTCTGCAGGTTCGGAGCGGTAGTGAAGGTCAGAAACTGGTGCACCTTGGCGCAGACGCGCAGCAAAGGCGGGGCGGCGCAGACGAAACCGATCTTCCAGCCGGTCAGCGAAAATATCTTGCCGGCCGAGCCGATCTTGATGGTGCGGTCGCGCATGCCGGGAATCGACATCAGCGGAATGTGCTGGAAGCCCTCGAACACGACGTGCTCCCAGACCTCGTCGCAGATTGCGATGGTGTCGAACTCCTGGCAGAATTTCGCCAGCAGTTCGAGATCCTCGCGCGGATAGACGACGGCCGCGGGGTTGAGCGGGTTGTTGAACAGCACCGCCTTGGTCTTGTGATTGAAGACCGCGCGCAGATCTTCCTCGGTCAGGCGCCAGTGCGGCGGCTTCAGGCTGACCAGCCGGGGGATGCCGCCGGCCTGGCGGATCACCGGCAGATAGGAATCATAGACCGGCTGGAAACACACCACTTCGTCGCCCGGCTCGACCGTCGCGAGGATCGCCGTGGTCAAAGCTTCGGTACCGCCGGAGGTCACCATCACCTCGGCCATCGGATCGAGGTCGAGGCCGTGCCAATGCCCGTAATGCGTGGCGATCGCCTGCCGCAGCTCCGGCAGGCCCATCATCGAAGGGTACTGGTTGTAGCCGTTGAGCACGGCATCGGCCGCCGCCTGGCGGATGTCCAGCGGGCCCGGATCATCCGGAAAGCCCTGACCGAGATTGATGGCATCGTTGTCGCGCGCGAGCTGCGACATCGCCTCGAACACCGTGACCGGCAGGTTCGCAAAGATCGGGTTCATCGCAGGGATCAGGCCTTGGTCGGCAGGCCGGCCGCTTTCCAGCCGAGCATGCCGCCGGCGAGGTGCTTGTCGTAGGGCAAGCCATTGACCTGCGCGGCGAGCGAGGCGGTCACCGAGCGCTTGCCGGAGCGGCAGGCGAACACGATCTGCTTGCCCTGGGGATCGGGCAGATCGGCACTGTCGAAGCCCGACAGCGGCACCACGACGGCGTCCGGATAGGCCTCGGCCTCGACTTCGTTGGGCTCGCGGACATCGACCAGCAGATAGCGGCCGTCCTTGATACCCTCAGCGACGTCTTCGGGCGCCAGATTCGTCACGCGATGATGTTCGGCCACCAAAACCTCCTGACGCCCCGACATTCCGGAGCGTATTTTGCAGTCGGACTACCCGTCCGTTCGGCGCCAACGTCGCCTCTTGCGGGACGAAAATCAAGCGTCCGGGGTTCGTTAAATCGTCACCTGGGTGCCGACTTCGACCACCCTGCCCGTCGGGATCTGGAAGTAATCGGTGGCATCGTTGGCGGTGCGGCTGAGCGAGATGAACAAAAGGTCCTGCCAGCGCGGCATGCCGGAATGGGTTGCCGGCTTCAGCGCACGGCGCGACAGGAAGAACGACGTCGACATGATGTCGAACTGCCAGCCGAGTTTTCGCGCGATAGCCAGCGCCTTCGGCACGTTCGGGGATTCCATGAAGCCGAACCGCAGCGTCACCTTGCTGAAGGTGGCGCTGATCTCTTCCAGCCGGACCCGGTCGGCGGGATCGATGCGCGGCGTGGACGCGGTCTCGATGGTGAGAATGACGTTCTTCTCGTGCAACACCTTGTAGTGCTTCAGACTGTGCATCAACGCGGTCGGCGCGGATTCCGGATCGCTGGTCAGGAACACCGCGGTGCCCGGCACGCGCTGCGGCGGCCGCTTCTCCATCATCGCAACCAGGTCCTTCAGCGGGAATTCCAGCTTGCGTGACTTCTCGAACAGCAGCCGGCTGCCTCGCCGCCACGTATACATCAGCAGGATGACGATGCCGCCGAGCAGCAGCGGCACCCAGCCGCCGTCGAACACTTTCAGCAAATTGGCAGCAAAGAAGGTGAGATCGAGCAGCAGGAACGGCACGATCAGCAGGGCGGCGGCCCAGGGCTTCCACTTCCACACCCGCCAGATCACGACGAACCCCATCATCGCGGTGACGACCATCGTGCCGGTCACCGAGATGCCATAGGCCGAGGCCAGCGCGCTCGACGATTTGAACAGCAGCACCAGCAGCACCACGGCGACCAGCAGCAGCATGTTGATGCGCGGAATATAGATCTGGCCGGAATGCGATTCCGAGGTGTGCCGGATCTCGAAGCGCGGCAGCAGGCCGAGCTGGATCGCCTGCCGGGTCAGCGAATAGGCGCCGGTAATGACCGCCTGGCTGGCGATCACGGTAGCCGCCGTCGCCAGCGCGACCATCGGGATCAGCGCCCAGTCGGGATACATCAGAAAGAACGGGTTCTCCAGCGCGGTGGGATCGCCGATCACCAGCGCGCCCTGGCCGAGATAGTTGATCGCCAGCGACGGCAGCACGATGTACAGCCACGCGGTTTGGATCGGCCGCTTGCCGAAATGGCCGAGGTCGGCATACAGCGCCTCCGCACCGGTGACCGCGAGGAACACCGCGCCCAGCGTGACGAAGCCGATGATGCCGTGATGCAGCATGAAGTTGACCGCATGCACGGGATTGAGCGCGTACAGCACCTCCGGGTGTTTCACGATCGGCGGGATCGCCGCGACGGCGATCACCGTGAACCAGACGCACATGATCGGACCGAAGAACGCCGCCACCCGCGCCGTGCCGCGCGACTGGACGGCAAACAGCGCGATCAAAATGACGATGGTGATCGGCACGACATAGGCATCGAAGGCCGACGTCACGAGCTTGATGCCTTCGATCGCCGACAGCACCGACAGTGCCGGCGTGATCACGGCGTCGCCATAGAAAAGTGCGCCGCTGATGATGCCGAGCAGCACGATGACCGAGGCCCCGCCGCCCTTCCCCACGGCGCGCTGCGCCAGCGCCATCAGCGCCAGCGTGCCGCCTTCGCCATGATTGTCGGCGCGCAGCAGGATCAGCACGTATTTCAGCGTCACCACGATCACCAGCGCCCACAGGATCAGCGACAGCACGCCGAGCACGGCCTCGTTGCTGATGCCACCAGCCGTGTGACCGCCGGCGGCGACCAGCGCCTCGCGGAGCGCGTACAGCGGGCTGGTTCCGATGTCGCCATAGACGACGCCGATGCTGCCCAGCATCAGGGACTTGAAGCCTTCGGTGGAATGCGCGCCGCCATGTTCGGCTGCCACCGGCGTTTCCGCGGCGGGGACTGCATTCTCGCTGGTCATGGTGGCCTCGATCAGGGCTGCGGCAACGCTAAGCGAGGCCGCTTAGAGGCCTGCGCGTAGCACGGCGTATAGCGTATTTTCGGGTCTCGGCCACGCGAAATGTCGAACGCTAGATCGTCACCTGGGTGCCGACCTCGACCACCCGGCCGGTCGGGATCTGGAAATAATCGGTGGCGTCGTTGGCCGAGCGGCTCAGCGCGATGAACAGGTGGTCCTGCCAGAGCGGCATGCCGGATTGCGCCGACGGCTTCAGCGAGCGCCGGGACACGAAGAACGACGTCGCCATGATGTCGAACTGCCAGCCGAGTTTTCGCGCGATTACCAGCGCCTTGGGAACGTTCGGCGATTCCATGAAGCCGAAGCGCAGCCGCACGGTGGAGAACTTATCGCTGACATTCTCCATCTTGACCCGCTCGGACGGATCGACCCGCGGCGTCTGCGCCGTCTCGATGGTCAGGATCACGTTGTGCTCGTGCAGCACCTTGTTGTGCTTGAGGTTATGCAGCATCGCGGTCGGCACGAATTCCGGATCGGAGGTCAGGAATACCGCGGTGCCCTTGACGATGTGCGGCGGGCGTTTCTCCAGGCTCTTGATCAGGTCGCGCAGCGGCACCTCGATGCGCCGCGTCTTGGCGACAAGGATGGCGGCGCCGCGGCGCCAGGTCCAGATCACCATCGCCATCAATACGCCGAACAGCAGCGGCACCCAGGCGCCTTCCAGTAGTTTGAGCAAATTGGCGCTCAGGAAGGCGAGGTCGACGAATACCAGCGGGGCGATCACGGCCGCCGCGGTGGCGGCCTTCCAGTTCCACAGCTTCCAGATCACCACGAAGCCCATGATCCCGTCGGCGACCATCGTGGTGGACACGGCGATGCCGTAGGCGGAGGCCAGACCGCTCGACGACTTGAACAGCAGCACCAAGAGGATGACGCCCATCAGCAGCAGGCGGTTGACGCGCGGCAGATAGATCTGCCCGGCATGGGTCTCGGACGTGAAGCGCACCTCGAAGCGCGGCAGCAGCCCGAGTTGCACCGCCTGGCGCACCAGCGAATAGGCGCCGGTGATGACGGCCTGGCTGGCGATGACGGTGGCGGCCGTGGCCAGCACGATCAGCGGCAGCAGCATCGATTCCGGCGCCATCCGATAGAACGGATTCTCGATCGCGGCCGGATTCGACAGCACCAGAGCGCCTTGCCCGAAATAATTGATCAGCAGCGCCGGCAGCACGAAGAAGAACCAGCCATACTGGATCGGCCGGCGGCCAAAATGGCCAAGATCCGCGTACAGCGCCTCGCCGCCGGTGACCGCGAGGAACACCGCACCCAGCGTCACCAACCCGATGGTGCCGTGGCTCATCATGAACTGCACGGCGTAATACGGATTGATCGCATACAGCACGGTCGGATCATCGGAAATGTGCAAAGCGCCCATCACCGCCAACGCCACGAACCAGAGGATCATCACCGGCCCGAAGGCCTTGGCAACCTTCGCGGTTCCCACGCGCTGCACCGAGAACAGGACGACCAGGATCGCGATGGTGATCGGCACGACGTAGGGCTCGAGCGCCGGCGCCTTCAGCTTGAGGCCCTCGACTGCCGACAGTACCGAGATCGCCGGCGTAATCATGGAATCGCCGATGAACATCGAGGCGCCGACCACGCCGAGCGCCAGCAGCAGCCAGCTTCGTCGCCCCAGCGCGCGCTGCCCCAGCGCCATCAGCGACAGCGTTCCGCCCTCGCCATTGTTGTCGGCGCGCAGCAGGAACAGCACGTATTTGAGGGTGACGACGATGAACAGCGCCCAAAGGATCAGCGACAGCACGCCGAGCACGATCACCGGCGTGACCGGGGCGCCGTGGGTCGCTCCATGCACGGCCTCGCGGAACGCATAGAGCGGCGAGGTTCCGATGTCGCCAAAGACGACGCCGATGCTGCCGACCGTCAGCGACCAGAAGCCGGTGTGGGCCGGCGCTTCAGGGGCGACCTCGCCTGATGTTTCGGTGGCGGCCATGCTGGTTCAAACACCCTAGGGTAATATTGGTCCCGGCTATGGCGTGCCGGGCAAGACCAGTCAACCGCTTGACGATAGCAGAACACACCCCTTTGCCGCCGCCGGAGCAATGGCAATTTTGGGGTGAGATCCCAAAAAAAGGATTTGACGCGAGCTACGGCTTGAGATTCGGCGGCAGCGGCGGATCCTCGCGCATCAGGGTGATGGTCACCCGGCGGTTGGCGGCCATCGACGGATCGTCGGGAAATAGCGGCTGGCCGTCCGCCTTGCCGGACACCGAGAACACGTTGGCCGGCGGCAGGCCCTCGCGTTCCAGGATCTGGCGCACCACGTTGGCGCGGTCGGCGGACAGGTCGAAGGCGTCATATTCGGCGCGCGCCGGGATGAAGCCCGCGGCAGTATGTCCCACGATCGCCACCCGCAGCGGCGTCGCTTTCAGCGGGCCGGCAAGTTTCTGCAACAGCAGCCTCGTGCGCTCATAGGGCACCTTGGAGCCTTCGGCGAACATCGAGCGGCCGTTCTGGTCGATGATCTCGAGGTTCAGCCCCTGCTTGGTTTCCTCGAACATAATGTTCTTGGAGATCTCGCTGATCTCCGGCATGTCCTGCAGCGCCTGGCGCAACGAAGCGGAGGCCAGCGCGAATTCGCGGTCCATCTTCAGCTTGGCGCCTTTCGGCCGGCCGCTGGCGTTGCTCTCGTCGGGACTGGTCTGGTTGGACGCCTCCTCGGGCGTGACGTGGCCGACGTTCTTGGTCTGACCACGGGTCGGCAGACCGTCGGATTCGATCACGCCGGAATAGCGCGCGTCGGACTGCACGCCGAACGCTTCGCGGATCGAGCCGGAGACGATCTTCAGCTTGGCGCCATCCGGGCTGGAGAACGCTACCAGCATTACGAAATAGCTGAGCAGCAGCGCCATCAGATCGGCGAAGGTCACGAACCAGCCGTGACCGCCATGGGCTTCTTCGCGCTTCTTCTTCGCCATGGGACTGCCCCGCGTCCGCTCCCGTTAGGCCGGGACCGGCTCGCCCTCTAGATCGTGGCGGTGCTTCTCGGGCAGATAGGCCAGCAGCATTTCGCGAACCAGGGTCGGGCTCTTGGAATCGCGGATCATCAGGATGCCGTCGATGATCAACGTCCGGTTGGTTTCTTCGTCCATCACCTTGCCATGCAGCTTGTCGGCGATCGGCAGACAGATCAGGTTGGCGACCAGCGCGCCGTACAAGGTGGCCAGCAACGCCACAGCCATGAACGGGCCGAGCTTGGACGGATCCGACATGTTGGAGAACATCTGCACCATGCCGAGCAGAGTGCCGATCATGCCGAACGCCGGGGCGCAGTCGCCGATCGCGCGGTAGATCTTGCTGCCCTCATTGAGGTGCATCAGAAAGTTGTCGCGGTCGCGCTCGAGGTTGTCGCGGATGAATTCGAGATCGTAGCCGTCGGCGACGAAGCGGATGCCCTTGGCGAGGAACGGCTCGTTGGTCTCGACCTTTTCAAGACCGACCGGACCCTGCTTGCGGGCGATCTCGGCAATGCGGGCGAGCTCGTCGACCAGATCGCGCGCCGACAGCCGGCTCAGCGTGAAGGCGAACTTCGCGCCCAGCGGCATGCCGTGCATGATCGCGGACAACGGGAAACGGATCAGGGTCGCAGCGATCGAGCCGCCGAAAATGATGATCACGGCATGGATGTCGTAGAACATCTTAAAATCGCCGCCCATCAGGACCAGCGTGCAGAGCACCGCGATGCCGGCGATCAGACCGACGCTTGTTGCGATATCCATGAAACACTCCGACGCTAGGCGTACGCGACGACTATCCGTGCTGGACGGCCACGCGTCCTCAGCGGGCGCGCGTCCACAACGTAGCGGCGCGCCATTAAGGACTGGTAAAGTGTAAGGTAGCAAAGCGCGGCGGCGCCGGAACAATCGACGCGTGGCGCGTTCATCGCGGAGCCATAACAGAACCCGTTACCGAACCAACGCCGTTTGTGACGTCAGAAAGAAACAGACGCCTATCGCTTTAGTGGATTTCCGACGCCTGCTTCAGCGCAGCTTTCAATTTCTCCAGCGAGAACGAAGTGCTGCGGGCGATGTCGAGGATCGGCGTCTCGCGGCGGCCGCATAGTTCGGCGGCATCGGGAAGCTTCGCCGCGATATCCAGCGGGATCACCACGGCGCCGTGCTGGTCGGCATGGATCAGGTCGCCGGAGCGCACCGTCATGCCGGCAACACGGACCTCGCCGCCAAAACTCTCGGCATGAACATAGGCATGCGACGGCCCCAGCGAGCCCGCCAGCGCCTGAAATCCCTCGGCCCATTGCGGAATATCGCGGATCGAGCCGTCGGTGACGACGCCGACACAGCCCAGCGCCTTGTGCACGGCGCTCTGCACCTCGCCCCAGAACGCGCCGTAGCCGACGTCGGCGCCGTCGATATCCTGGATGACGCTGATGCGCGGGCCCGGGCCGGTGCCGACATAGTCGTAATAGGCGATGCGGCGCGCCGCCTGTTCGGCGGCCGGCAGGCCGGAGGCAACCACCGAGCGGATCGTTGCGGTGCGGGCATAGCCGACGATCGCCGGCAGATCGGGGAACGGGCAGACCAGCGGCTTGGTGGTGTAGCCGATCAGCCGGCGCTCCGGTGCCACGATCTCCATCGCGTTGCAGATGGTCGGCGTATCATAGCCCCCGAGCGCTTCGAGGACCGCAGCTGACAGCGCTTCGCTGGAATGGGTCATGATGGTCTCCCTGGTTGTTGCGCATCCGGTCTGTGCAGGATGTCGTCGTCGGGCCGATCGGGGCCTAGTTCAGCCGCACGGGCGAGTCGTCGGGCTTCGCCGCCGGCGTGACGTAGGTGGCCGGCACCGGGGCGGGCTCCACCGGCACGACGGCCGTAGAGGCCGCCAGTGCGCGCTCCTGCGCGCGGTAGGATTTCCAGCCGAAAGGCAGGAAGGCCAGATACAGCACCGACAATAGCGACAGCACATGCCAGGGATAGCCGATCAGCAGCGCGATGAAGAGCACGACGCCCGCCACCACCGGCAGCACCAGTTCGCGCGGCACCCGCATGTTCATCGACTTGCCGGAGAACACCGGCAGCCGCGACACCATCAGGAACGCGATCAACAGCGTGAACAACGTGGTCAGTACCGCCGGAGGCGTCGGCACCCCGAGGAACGCCAGATAGATCGGCAGCAGCACGGTGATGGCGCCGAGCGGCGCCGGCATGCCGGTGAAGAAGTTGGCGGCGAAGGCCGGCTTGTTGGGGTCGTCCATCTCGGCATTGAAGCGCGCCAGCCGCAGGCTGCCGCAGATCGCGAAGATCATCGCCGCGATCCAGCCGATATTGCTGAGATCGTGCAACTGCCAGAAATACAGGATCAGGCCGGGCGCCACGCCGAAATTGACGAAATCGGCGAGGCTGTCGAGCTCGGCGCCGAACTTGGACTGGCCCTTGATCATGCGGGCGACGCGGCCGTCGACCCCGTCGAGCACCGCGGCGAACACGATCGCGGCGACCGCCAGTTCCATCCGGCCCTCGGTTGAGAGCCGGATCGCCGTCAGGCCGGCGCATATCGCCAGCAGCGTGATCAGATTGGGGACCAGCATCCGGACCGGAATGGTCCGGAACCGGCGGCGGCGGGTGTCTGGCGAGGGATCGGTCGGCATTTGCATGGTTCCCCTTTAGCAAACCCGACCGTGCTCCGCCATTGTGGCGAGGCCCCGACCCGTTTGGCTGAAGAACAGGATTAATCGATCCGGTAGGTGCGGCCGCCGTCGCCGACCATGAAATCGGCCAGCACGGTCTCGCCGGCCACCGCGGTCTGGCCGACCGATACCAGCGCCTTGCTGCCTTCCGGCAGATAGACGTCGAGCCGCGAGCCGAACCGGATCAGGCCGAAGCGCTCGCCGGCGCCCAGCATCTGGCCCTCGCGCACGAAGGAGACGATCCGCCGCGCCACCAGGCCCGCGATCTGCACCACGCCGATGCGGCCGCCGGGGATCGAGATCACCAGCGAATTGCGCTCATTGTCGTCGGAGGCCTTGTCGAGCTCGGCATTGATGAACTTGCCGGGCCGGTAGGCGATCCGCTCGATGCGGCCGGCGACGGGACTGCGGTTCACATGGCAGTTGAAAACGCTCATGAACACCGAGATGCGCAGCAGCGGGATATCGCCGAGGCCGAGTTCGGCCGGCGGCAGCACCATCTGGATCAGCGACACCCGGCCATCGGCCGGCGACACCACGACGCCCTCGCGGATCGGCGTGACGCGGACCGGATCGCGGAAAAACAGCGCGCACCACCCAGTGAGGATGGTGCCGATCCAGCCCAGCGGCGTCCAGATCCAGAACAGAATCAGCGTCGCCAGCGCAAACGCGCCGATGAACGGGTAGCCTTCCTTGTGGATCGGCGGGATCTGCGCACGGATGGAATTGGCGATGGACATGGGCTCAGCGTTCTTTCTTCCCCTCTCCCCCGGGCGCAGCGAAGCTGCGACTGGCGGGAGAGGGTGGCCGCGCGTCAGCGTGGCCGGGAGAGGGGGCGGTCGAGGTTGAACCAAGGTGCTTGATGAGAACTTCAAGCACCCCGTCCGAATTGTTCAACACTTCATTATTCCAGAACCGCAGCACGCGAAACCCTTGATCTTTAAGCCAATGGTCGCGGTGGAGATCCGATCGGTTTTCAGAATGCTGTCCGCCGTCGACTTCGATGACCAGACGTTCGGCCAGACAAACGAAATCAACGATGTAAGGCCCGACCGGCAACTGGCGCTTAAATTTGTAGCCGCGGAAGCGATGGGCGCGCAGCAGGTACCACAGCCGACGTTCGGCGTCGGTCATGTTCGAACGCAAAGCTTTGGCGTACTCCCTCGCCATGCCCCCTCTCCCGTCCGCGCTGCGCGCGGCCACCCTCTCCCGCCAACGCCGCTTCGCGGCGCCGGGGGAGAGGGGAACAAGAAAGAATCTACTCCGCGGCGTCCGGGGCCAGCAATGCCGGCGGCTTGCGGTTCGGTGCGGCGTCGTCGTCCGCGATCATCGCCAGCCGCTCGCGGGCTTCCTGGGCCTCGCGCTGCCGGTTCCACATGCTGGCGTAGAGCCCGGAGGCGGCCAGCAGTTGGCTGTGGGTGCCGCGCTCGGCGATCCGGCCCTGATCCAGCACGATGATCTCGTCGGCGCCGACGATGGTCGACAGCCGGTGTGCAATCACCAAAGAGGTGCGGTCCTTCGATACCTTCTCCAGCGCGTCCTGGATTTCCTGCTCGGTGTGGCTGTCGAGCGCCGAGGTGGCTTCATCGAGCAGCAGGATCGGCGGCGCCTTCAGCACGGTGCGGGCGATCGCCACGCGCTGCTTCTCGCCGCCCGACAGTTTCAGGCCGCGCTCGCCGACTTCGGTCTCGTAGCCCTTCGGCGACATCCGGATGAAGCCGTCGATCTGCGCGGTCCGGGCGGCCTCCTCGACCTCTGCGTCGGTGGCGTCCCAGCGGCCGTAGCGGATGTTGTAGCGGATGGTGTCGTTGAACAGCACGGTGTCCTGCGGCACCATGCCTATGGCTTCGCGCAGACTGGTCTGGGTGACATTGCGGATGTTCTGGCCGTCGATCGAGATGGTGCCGCCGGAGACGTCATAGAGCCGGAACAGCAGCCGCGAGATCGTCGACTTGCCGGCGCCGGACGGGCCGACGATCGCCACCGTCTTGCCGGCCGGCACCTCGAACGACAGCCCTTTCAGGATCGGCCGCTCGGGATCGTAGGAAAACTGCACGTTGTCGAAGCGGACCGCGCCGGCGCTGACCAGCAACGGCTTGGCGCCCGGCAGATCCTTGACCTCCGGGTTACGCTGCAGCACGCCGAACATCTTCTCGATGTCGATCACCGCCTGCTTGATCTCGCGATACACCATTCCCATGAAATTCAGCGGCTGGTACAGCTGGATCATCATCGCATTCACCATGACGAAATCGCCGACCGTGTTGGTGCCGTTCCGCACGCCAATGGCGCACATCAGCATGGTCGCGGTCAGGCCGCAGGTGAAGATGACCGCCTGTCCGGTATTGAGCAGCGCCAGCGACGTATAGGTCTTGACGCTGGCCTTTTCATAGCGCGCCATCGAGCCGTCATACCGCTCGGCCTCGCGCGCCTCGGCGCTGAAATATTTCACCGTCTCGTAGTTGAGCAGCGAATCGATCGCCTTGGTATTGGCCTCGGTGTCGGAATCGTTCATGCGGCGACGGATCTCGATCCGCCATTCCGTCGCGATGTAGGTATAATACATGTAAACGACGACCGTGATGGCGACCACCAGCACGTAGCGCCAGTCGAATTGCCACAGCAGCACGCCCATCAAGAGCGAGACTTCCACCACCGTCGGCACCAGCTGCAGGATCACCATCCGCACGATCACTTCGATGCCGAGCCGTCCCCGCTCCAGCACCCGCGTCAGGCCGCCGGTCTTGCGCTCCAGATGGAAGCGCAGCGACAGTTCGTGCATGTGGACGAAGGTGAGGTAGGCGAGCTTGCGCACCGCATGCATCGCCACCTTGGCGAAGATGCCGTCGCGCCATTGCGTCAGCACCGCCATCAGCACGCGGATCAGGCCGTAGCTCACGGTCATGATGACAGGCGACGCGATCAGCCACAGCGCCCAGTTGGACGATTGCACCGGGGCGGTGTCGGCGCCGGTCAGCGCGTCGATCGCCCATTTGAAGGTGAAGGGCACGGTCAGCGTCGCCAGCTTGGCGATCACCAGCAGCACCATCGACCAGAACACCCGCATCTTCAGGTCGGCGCGGTCACCGGGCCAGATGTAGGGCCACAGGTGAACCAGCGTCGACATCAGCGTGCCGCGCTCGATCGACGACGTGGGGGCGCTATCGTGGGAATGCGAATGGGCGGGATCAGCCATCGATAGCGCCCGGGATGAACGAGGCGGCTACTGGGCGCCGCAGGATGTTTAAGGTCGGTTGCATGCTGGAACGCATATAGGGAGTTGGGCCTGTTGTCGCACCCTTCGTGGTACAAATCTTTCCCACGCCAGGATGTACGAGGCATCAAATTCGCGTCGGCAGATCGTCCGGGTCTTGACGCTGTCTTTCCGCACTGCCACATAAATTAGATGAGCATCATCAAGAACGTCTGCGTGTACTGCGGCTCCGGCCCGGGCACGGATCCCCGCTTCGTCGAATCGGCTATCGCGCTCGGCAAGTCGCTGGCCGAAAACGGCGTCGGCCTGGTCTATGGCGGCGGCTCGATCGGCCTGATGGGCGCGGTGGCCACCTCGGTGCTGGAGCACGGCGGCCACGTCACAGGCATCATCCCGGAATTCCTGACCAAGCGCGAAAATGCGCTGACCGGCGCTCAGGAGCTGATCGTTACCCACGACATGCACGAGCGCAAGCGGCTGATGTTCGAGCGCTCGGATGCCTTCGTCGCCCTGCCCGGCGGTATCGGCACGCTGGAAGAGCTGGTCGAGCAATTGACCTGGCAGCAGCTCGGCCGGCATAGCAAGCCGATCCTGCTGGCCAACATCGGAAATTTCTGGGACCCGCTGCTCGAATTGCTCGAGCACATGCGCGCCACCGCCTTCATCCGGCCGACCCTGCCGCTCGACGTGCTGCAGGCCGACCGCGTCGAGGACATCTTGCCCCGCATCCGCGCCGCCGCCGCGCAGGCCTCGGAAGACGCCAAGAACCTCGCCCCCGAAGTCGCGGCAAGGCTGTAGTTTATCAACTCGGTGTCATTCCGGGATGCGAAAGACGGCGAAGCCGGGTGGCGCAGACCCGGAACCTCGAGTTGTTGATCGTCTCATCTCGGGATGCTCAGCCGCTCCAGTTGGAGCGGCTGAGGTTCCCTCGCAGCTAACGCTGTTCCCGCCCGGGAATGGCAGCCTCCTCAGAGCGGCGTCGCCTCACCGAGCGTTTTCTGCATCGTGGTATTGGCGAGCCATTCGTCGCCCATCGTGATCGTGCTGCGGCGGGTTGCGATGTAGCCGCGCTTTTCGAAGAACTCCTGCGCGTTGTCGCTGACATCTGCCGTCAGAATCTTGGCGCCGCGCGCGCCAGCGAGTTTTTCCAGCGCGTCGCATAGCATCGCCGCGACGCCGCGCAGCACCGCGCTGGGGTGCACGTACAACAAATCGATGTGGTCGGCGCCGCGCAATGAGGCAAAGCCGACCGGCGAATTCTCCAGCGATGCGATCAGTGTCAACTGCCCGGCGAGACGCTTGCCGAACGCGGCCTCGTCCTCCGCGGCCGAGGCCCACGCCGCCTGCTGCGTCTCGCTGTAATCGTCGCCGGTCAGCTCCGAAATGCTGGCGACGAAGATCGCCGCCAGGATCGGCGTGTCGGTCGGCAGGAACGGCCGCAGCGTGGCTTGAGGCATGGCCTGTCCCATCAGCGTGCGATCTCCCACGTGGTGCCTTCCTTGGAGTCCTTGATGGTCACGCCAAGCGCGGCCAGTTCGTCGCGCAGCCGGTCGGATTCCTTGAAATCCTTGCGCGCGCGCGCCGCGGTGCGGTCGGCGATCAGGCCCTCGACCTTGGAGGCATCGACGCCGCTGGCCTGCTGCTTGCGCCCGGCCCATTCGGCCGCGGTCTCGTTGAGGAAGCCGACCATCCGCAAGGACGCCGCGAACTTGCCGCGATCCTTATCGTCGCCGGCAGCGGCGCTGTTGCGCAGGCCGTGCAGCGCCGCGATCAATTGCGGCGTATTGAGATCGTCGGACAACGCATCGATCACCTTGTTCGACGGGTGGCCGCCCTTGTTGTCGGCCGCGACCCAGTACCAGTCGTCGAGCGTTTTGGCGCTTTCCTCGAGCCCCTTCAACGTCCAGTCCATCGGCGAGCGATAATGCGTCTTCAGCATGTTGAGGCGGATGACCTCGCCCGGCCAGTCGTTGAGCAGGTCACGAATAGTGATGAAGTTGCCTGTCGATTTCGACATCTTCTCGCCTTCGACCTGCAGGAAGCCGTTGTGCATCCAGTAGTTCGCCATGACATCGGTGCCGTGCGCGCAGCGCGACTGCGCGATCTCGTTCTCGTGGTGCGGAAAGATCAAATCGAGCCCGCCGCCGTGAATGTCGAAAGTGGTGCCGAGATAGGCCGCCGACATCGCAGAGCACTCGATGTGCCAGCCCGGCCGGCCCCTGCCCCACGGGCTTTCCCAGCCGGGTTCGTCCGCGGACGACTGCTTCCACAGCACGAAATCGGTCGCGTGCTTCTTGTGCGCGTCGACGGCAATGCGCGCGCCGGCCTGCTGGTCCTCCAGCTTGCGGCCGGACAGCGCGCCGTAATCCGGCATCGATTCGGTGTCGAACAGCACCTCGCCACCAGCCTCGTAGGCATGGCCGCGGGCGATCAGTTGCTGGATCAAGGTCACCATGTCGGACTTGCCGTCGGCGCGCGGCAGCACGAAGTCGGTGGCGCGCGGCTGATGCGTCGGCGGCAGGCAGCCCAGTGCTGCGACATCGGCATGAAACTGCGCGGCGGTCTTCTCGGTGACGGCGCGGATCGCCTCGTTCAGCGGCAGGCCCGGGAAATCCCGGATGGCGCGGTCGTTGATCTTGTCATCGACGTCGGTGATGTTGCGGACATAGGTGACCTGGTCGGGGCCGTAGATGTAGCGCAGCATCCGGAACAGCACGTCGAACACGATCACCGGCCGGGCATTGCCGATATGGGCGAAGTCATAGACGGTGGGCCCGCAGACATAGAGCCGGACGTTGTCGGCATCGATCGGCACAAAGTCGCGCTTCTCTTTGCTCAGCGTATCGTAAAGGCGCAAATCCATGACTGTCCCGTCCCTGATGGCCGGGCGTCGCATGATCTCGATTGAGAAGTGACGGCCGCAGCCAGCGTCAAGCTAGCTCGTAATCTCGCGGCGCAGGCCGCAATTGGCGAGAAAACCGTTCATTAGCGGCACCATGCGGCAGCCGGGGCTTGGCCGTCAAGGGCTGCCATCCGTCGCTCTGGACAGCATTGGCGCGCTCATCTTTCGGAAAATCGAGGCCGCCCACGCCATGGTTAATGATTGTTCAGCTTTTTGGCTCTATTGAAGGGCCTTTGGTTGATTCATTCATCAGGTGAGCCATGAAATCGATTGCCCTGTTGCTAGCCGCCACCTCGGTGCTGGCCGCCTCCTCCGCCGTGGCTGATTCCCGCGTCTTCATCATCGCCAACCAACCCGACGGCTATGGCATCGACCGCTGCCTGGCCGGCAGCGACAAATGCGGCGCCTCGGCCGCTTTGGCCTATTGCCAATCGCGGCAATTCGCCCAGGCGACCGCGTTCCGCCGGGTCGATCCCGACGAGATCACCGGCTCGGTGCCCAAGCCGGCCGCCGGCGGCAGCGCCCGCGAAGAATACGTCGCAATCACCTGCCAGCGCTGACAACGGCGATCCGCATCGGGTGACGGCGGCAGCGTCCGGCCGCCACAGTGCAGCCCCGGAAACGACGTGACCCTGCCGCGAGAAGCGGCTATGGGAAAGCCGCGTTGCCGTCGCCCAGGAAATTGCCTGATTTGGCGAATTCGGCAAGGCCGGCAAGGGGGTTTGCCAAGCATCGAACCCGCGCCGATCTGACCCGATGTGCTGTAGTGGCCCTTATGTCTGACACGTTGACTGCCTCGCTCCGCAAGTTTCTGGCCTGCACCGTCCTGCTCGGCGCTGTGTCGCTGGCCAATGAGGCCGCAGCGCAAGGCGCGCCCCCGCAACAAAGCGCCAATCCGATGTGCGTGCGGCTGGAGGGCCAGCTCGCGACCATTGACCGCGGCGGCGGTGGCGACCCCGCGCGCGCCGAGCAATTGCGACGCTATGAGGACGCAGCCTCCAAGCAGCAGAACGAGCTCGACCGCGTCACCGCGCAGGCCCGGCGGATGGGCTGCGATTCCTCCGGCTTCTTCTCGATGTTCAACGGCCAGTCGGCACAGTGCGGCCCGGTCAACAACCAGATCCAGCAGATGCGCGGTAATCTCGACCAGATCACCAGCAATCTGGAGCGGCTGCGCGTCGGCACCCCCGGCAGTTCGGACCGCGACAGCCAGCGCCGCTCGGTGCTGCTGGCGCTGGCGCAGAACAATTGCGGACCGCAATATGCTGCTGCCGCGCGCAATCCTGCACCCGGCTCCGGCGCCGGCAATTTCCTCAACAATTTGTTCGGCAACAACGAGCCCAGCCCCGATGCCCCGCCGCTCGACGCCGCGGTGGCGACCGCGCCGTCCGGCACCTATCGCACCGTCTGCGTGCGGACCTGCGACGGCGCTTATTTCCCGATCTCGTTCGCCACGGTGCAAAGCCGGTTCGCCGACGACGAGAAAACCTGCAAGAGCCTGTGCCCTGCGGCCGATGCCAGCCTGTTCAGCTACCGCAATCCGGGCGAGGACATGAACGCAGCGGTGTCGATCTCCCGCCAGCCCTATACGTCGTCGCCGAATGCGTTCAAGTACCGTACCGAATTCAACCCGTCATGCTCCTGCAAGGCGCAGGGCCAGACCTGGTCGGACGCGCTGAAGAACATAGACGACAAGGCGGCGGCCGAAAACGGCGACATCATCGTCACCGAAGAACGCGCCAAGCGGATGTCACTGCCACCCGCCAAGGGCACGCCGGTCTCCGCCAAAAAGGGCGCCGCGCCTCCGCCCGCCGAGACCCCTGCCGCAGCCCCCGCTGCGCCGGCCGATCCCAACAAGCCGATCCGCTCGGTGGGACCGACGTTCCTGCCGAAGGCGCAGTAAGACAGCGCGACGCGCAGGCAAGCAGCGTTGCGGACTCTTTGATTCCGCTTGGTTGTCAGCCTTGATAGTCGCTGCTCCTTGATATATATCATGGTATGTATCAGCACGTGGAGAGTGCCATGACATCGCGAACCGCCAAAATTTTCACGACCGGCCGTAGCCAGGCCGTCAGGCTGCCGGCGGAGTTTCGCTTCGAAGGCAGCGAGGTTTTCGTGCGCCGTGACCCCAAGACCGGCGACGTCATCCTCTCCCGCAAGCCGGATTCCTGGGACGGCCTTCTCGAGCTACACGGCCAGGATCAGATGCCGGACGATTTCATGGGAACGGCCGACCGCAGCGGACCGACGCAGCAACGCGATCCGTTCGCTGGCTGGAAAGAATGACGGTCCGGATGCTCGACACCAATATCGCCAGCCATGTCATCAGGGGCGATCGGCGTGAGATCATCGAGCGGCTAATTGCACTTCCCATGGAAGACATTGTGCTCTCCTCCGTCACCGAAGCAGAACTTCTTTACGGTCTGGCGAAGCGCGGCTACCCCGAGGCGCTGTCCGAGCGGGTCCGGCAGTTCCTGCTTCGCGTCGATGTGCTGCCATGGGATCACGATGTCGCCAAAACCTACGGCGACTTGCGGGCGGCATGCGAAGCGAAAGGCGTGACGCTTGCGCCCCTCGACATGATGATCGCCGCCCATGCCGCAGCCGTCGACGCGACCCTCGTGACGCGCGACAAAGCTTTTGCCCGTATTCCTCAATCGTTGAGGATCGAGGACTGGACGACGTAGAGTCGAAAAAGCTGAGGATCTCTCCTGGAGAAGCGACAAAGCGCGGGCAAAGTTCCATCTCGTGCAGGAGGACCAAAGTGGCCAAGCAGAAAAAGCGAAAGGCTAAATACACCAAGCCAGACGACCACTTTTCCGCCGGGCCTTTAGAGTTCGCGCGCTTCGGTCGGGTGGTGATAGGCCGCTCACGGGCAACAAAAGAGCAATTTGAAGCGGCTCAAGCCCAACTGGTGGCTCAGTATCCGATTGCAGTCGCCGAGATCGACGTCCTTGTCGCCGAAATCGCAGCGCAAATTGTCCGCCTTCCCCCCCGACCGTCTGCTTCAACGGGGCTGGTGGGAATATTCTGCGATGATGGTCGGGTTAGTCGGCAGAGATGCGGACGACTCAGACAAGCTCGCAGCAGCGCGGATGGTTGATTATGTACAAAGCGTGATCGTGTCAGTTAAGCCGGAGCAGTACGCCACCGACGTAAGCGAGGAAGATTTGACCAAGCTGCGAGCGAATGTCGAGACATTATTCCGGCGTTTCACTCTCGACTATCAGATGTGCTTGACGGCTCACCGACGGGCTCAAGACCGGCAACTGGATATGCAGCTGGAGGAGTTTCGGTTTCGCGCGGAAACACTCTGATTGAATGTTCAAGGCAAACGCTATCAGCTCCATGAGCGCCAGGCGCTACTTGATGTGCTCGTGCCGCATTCGGACATTCTGTAGAGCGCGCACGTCCGCTGTCATCATATGGTGGAATGGAGATGACTCAGTATGTATGGTCGCCTGACGTACCACACGACATTGAAGGCGCCATAGAACATACGCGCGTCGTCATGCTTGCTGACAACAAGCAAAATCGCCGCCTCGTGGAGTTCGAATACGACAAGGAGGGAAAGCTGTTTGGAGCACATTTTCGCAATGTGAATCTTGCCGGCGTTCCAACGGCTGAAATCGAGCGTCTACGCGCGGAGGGCGGCGCGCTGCAGCAGAGGCGGATTGCCAATGTGCACTCCAAGGGAAAGATTGGCAGGAACGATTACTGCCCCTGTGGTAGCGGAAAGAAGTGGAAAAGATGCCACGGCCAGCGAGCGTAACAACCGCTAAGCCTCAACGGCGGCAAACCGCTTTGCTTGTGTCAACAATTCTCATTCCCGATGCTGGACCGGGCTGTGTCAGCTCTTGAGAACAGCAAACTCGACGACCTTTCTGTCTGCCAGCCTACGCCCATGTTTCGCCAGTTTAGCGTTTCCGTATGCCGAGTAGAGGTCACTCGATATCGACTGGACGTCGCCCTACCCTTCGAACGCCTCGGCCGATCCCTTGCTCGCGTGCGTTACCAGCGTTTCGTCGGCGACCGGCAGCGGCAGGGCCAGATCGCGAAACTTGTTGGTGATCGGATAGCGGCGATCGCGGCCGAAATTGCGCCGCGTGACTTTGACGCCGGGCGCGGCCTGGCGGCGCTTGTATTCGGCGATGTTGAGCAGGCGGTCGATCCGGATCACGACGTCCTTGTCGAAGCCTTCGGCGACGATCACCGACAGCGGCTCCTCGCGCTCGACCAGACGCTCGAGAATGCCGTCGAGAATGTCGTAGGGCGGCAACGAATCCTGGTCGGTCTGGTTCTCGCGCAATTCCGCGGTCGGCGGGCGCACGATGATGTTGACCGGGATCACCTCGCCGTCGGGGCCCAGCGCGCCTTCCGGCTTCCACGAATTGCGCAACGTGCACAGCCGGAACACTTCGGTCTTGTAGATGTCCTTGATCGGGTTGAAGCCGCCATTCATGTCGCCATACAGCGTGGCGTAGCCGACCGACATTTCCGACTTGTTGCCAGTGGTCACGACCATCGCGCCGGTCTTGTTGGAGATCGCCATCAACAGCGTGCCGCGCGTGCGGGCCTGCAGATTCTCTTCGGTGATGTCGCGCGGCAGGCCGGCAAACGTGCCTGACAAAATGCTCTCAAAACCGTTGACCGCCTCCGCGATCGGCAGCACCTCGTAGCGGATGCCGAGCCGCTGCGCGAGATCGGCGGCATCGTCGAGTGATACCTGCGCGGTGAACCGGAACGGCAGCATCACGCCGCGGACGCGGTCGGCGCCGAGCGCATCGACGGCCAAGGCTGCACACAACGCGGAATCGATGCCGCCGGAGACGCCCATCAGCACGCCGGGAAACCCGTTCTTCTGCACGTAGTCGCGAAGGCCCAGCACGCAGGCGGCGTAGTCGCCGGCGTCGCCTTCCAGCACCGGCGCGATCGGGCCGTCGCAGCGCCAGCCGTCCTTGGTTTTCTCGAAGTTCAGCGTGGTGATGCTCTCGGCAAAGCCCGGCAGTTGCGCGCCGAGCGTGCGGTCGGCGTTGAGCACGAAGGACGCGCCGTCGAACACCAGTTCGTCCTGGCCACCGACCTGGTTGAGGTAGACCAGCGGCAGATCGCTTTCTATGACGCGCGCGACCTGCACCGACAGCCGCAAATCGTTCTTGTCGCGCGCATAGGGCGAGCCGTTCGGCACGATCAGGATTTCCGCGCCCGTCTCGGCGAGCGTCTCGACGACGTTCTCGTAATCCTCGGACTCTTCCATCCAGGTGTCTTCGCAGATCGGCACGCCGATCCGCAGCCCGCGGATGGTCATCGGGCCGGATACAGGGCCGCGCGCGAAAACGCGCTTCTCGTCGAACACGCCGTAGTTCGGCAAATTGACCTTGTAGCGGATCGCACTGATGCGGCCTTCGTCGAGCAGCGCGCAGGCGTTGTAGAGCTTGCCGCCGTCGACCCACGGCGAGCCGATCAGCATCGCGGGACCCCCGTCCGACGTCTCGCGCGCCAGTTCCTCGATCGCAGCCCGGCACGCCGCCTGGAACGAGGGCTTCAGCACCAGATCTTCCGGCGGATAGCCGGCGATGAACAGTTCCGGGAATACGATCAGCGCGGCGCCATCGGCCGCGGCCTGCGCACGCGCCGCGCGCGCCATGGCGGCGTTGCCGGCGATGTCGCCCACGGTCGGATTGAGCTGGGCAAGGGTGAGAACGAAGCGCGCGGAATCTGTCATGAAGTGATTTAAGCCCGCGGGCTCACCTTTCGCAATTGCGTGGTCAGTAGAGCCCCATGCGCTCGCCAAGCGCGAACGCCCAGGTCAGCCCGGCGATCACCAGCGCGACACCGACGGCGGCGGAGCCCATGTCTTTCACGGCGCCGATCTGCGGATCGTGCTCTCTGGTGACGCGGTCGGCCAGTTTCTCGATTGCGGTGTTGAGCAGTTCGACGGCAAGCAGCAACAGCACCACCGCCACCATCTCGATGCGGCGCGCCGCCGTGGTGCCGATCAGCAACGCCAGCGGAACCGCGAGGAGTAGTGCGAACAGCTCCTCGCGAATCGCCTGTTCGGAACGGGTGGCAAAGGTCAGCCCGTTCCAGGTGTTGATGCAGGCCCGCCAGAGGCGCGTCACTCAGAGGCCCGACGCGACCGGCATCGGATCTTCCTTGCCGACCCGCGAGGTCTTCAGCAGTTCGGCGATCAGGAACGCCATGTCGATCGACTGCTCGGCGTTCAGGCGGGGGTCGCAGACCGTGTGGTAGCGGTCGTTGAGGTCCTCGTCGGAGATTGAACGCGCCCCGCCGGTGCATTCGGTAACGTTCTGGCCGGTCATCTCCAGATGCACGCCGCCCGGATGGGTGCCTTCGGCGGCATGGATCTGGAAGAACGACTTCACCTCCGAGAGAATGCGGTCGAACGGCCGGGTCTTGTAGCCGGAGTTCGAGGTGATGGTGTTGCCGTGCATCGGATCGCACGACCACACGACCGTGCGCCCTTCCCGCTCGACGGCGCGGATCAGCGCCGGCAAATGATCACCGATCTTCTCGTGGCCGAAGCGGTTGATCAGCGTCAGCCGGCCCGCCTCGTTTTCGGGGTTGAGTACGTCGATCAGCTTGAGCAATTCATCGGGCTTCAGCGACGGGCCGCACTTCAGGCCGATCGGGTTCTTGATGCCGCGGAAGTATTCGATATGGGCGTGGTCGAGCTGACGCGTGCGGTCGCCGACCCAGATCATGTGGCCGGAGGTCGCGTACCAGTCGCCGGTCATCGAATCGACGCGCGTGAAGGCCTGCTCGTAGCCGAGCAGCAGCGCCTCGTGGCTGGTGTAGAAATCCGTCGCGCGCAGTTCCGGATGGCTTTCCAGGTTGAGGCCACAGGCGCGCATGAAATTCAGCGCGTCCGAGATCCGGTCGGCCAGCTCCTTGTAGCGCCGCGACTGCTGCGAATCCTTCAGGAAACCGAGCATCCACTGGTGCACGCTGCCGAGATTGGCGAAGCCGCCAGTGGCGAACGCGCGCAGCAGGTTCAGCGTCGCCGCCGACTGCCGGTAGGCCATCAGCTGGCGCATCGGATCCGGCACGCGGGATTGCGCCGTGAAGGCGTTGTCGTTGACGATATCGCCGCGGTAGCTCGGCAATTCGACGTCCCCGATCTTCTCCATCGGCGAGGAGCGCGGCTTGGCGAACTGGCCGGCGATGCGGCCGACCTTTACCACCGGCACGGCACCGGCATAGGTCAGCACCACCGCCATCTGCAGCAGCACGCGGAAGAAATCGCGGATGTTGTTGGCGCCGTGTTCGGCGAAGCTCTCGGCACAGTCGCCGCCCTGCAGCAGGAACGCCTCGCCCTTTGCGACTCGGGCCAGTGCCTTCTTCAGATTGCGCGCCTCACCGGCAAATACCAGCGGCGGAAAAGTCGCCAGTTGCGCCTCGACGTCGCCCAGCGCCTTCAGATCCGGATAGGCCGGCATCTGCTGCACAGGCTTGTTGCGCCAGCTATCGGGCGTCCACCGCTCTGCCATCACTTTAAACTCCTGAAAACCGCGCCATCCGCAGGCAGCGGAGCCGCGTTATACACAGGGTTCCCAGGGATCACCAGACAGAAATCCGGCTTGCGCGATAACCCCTTGCAGCCAATGTCGAATTCGACTTTGCTGAGATCATTATGACGAAGGCGAATTTCAAGGCGGCAACGGACGACGTGTTTGCCGACGATATACGTTTGCCGGCCGCCGACGGATTTCTGCTGGGCGCAACGCTGTATCTGCCGCGCGGCGCCCGGTCCCATGCGGTGCTCATCAATTCCGCGACCGCGGTGCCACGCCGGATCTATCGCGGCTTTGCCAGCTACCTCGCCAGCCGCGGCTGCGCGGTGCTGACCTATGATTACCGCGGCACCGGGGATTCCCGGCCAAAATCGCTGGCCGGCTTTCAGGCCACGATGGCCGACTGGGCCGCGCTCGACGTCAGCGCGGCGGTCGACTGGATGCGGGCGCGCTACCCGGCGATGCCGCTCGGCTTTGTCGGCCACTCGTTCGGCGGCCAGGCGCTGGGGTTGATCCCGAACAATGCCGAGGTGTCGCGGGCGTTACTGGTGGCGGCGCAGGCCGGCACCTGGCGGCTGATGAGCTCGCCGGAGCGTTACCGGGTCTACGCGCTGCTGGCATGCGTCGGGGTGCCGCTGACCCACGCATTGGGCTATGCGCCGGGCCGCGTCGGGCTCGGGCTCGATTTGCCGAAGGGCGTATTTCTGGAGTGGGCGAGGTGGGTCGCCTCCGACCGCTACTTCTTCGACGACAGCCGGTTGCGCGCGCTGGCGAACTTTCCGCGCTACCGCGGCGCGTTGCGGGCGCTCAGTTTTTCCGACGATCCCTGGGCAACCGAAGCCGCCGTCGAGATGCTGTGCGCCGGTTTCACCTCGATCCGCCCCGATATCCACGTCATTGCCCCGGCGGAAGCCGGGACCAGGAAGATCGGCCATTTCGGCTTTTTCCGTCCGCAGCACCGCGACACACTATGGCGCGGTGCCGCGGAGTGGATTCAGAAGAGCGACTGACGCCGCGCAGAACCGTGCCGCCGATCCGTCATTTGATGTGGTGCGCGAGCTTCTAGCCTGACGGGTGGCCGAGACCGCGGATCCAGCCGCGGAGAACCGCTGACTTCATCGGGTCCTCTGCCGTTGGCGCTGCCAGCGGCACGGCATGGGGACAGCCGGCGCAGCCGGGAAATTCGTAAAGACAGAACTCCAGACACGCGGCGCCCGGGGTCCGGTCTGCGACCATATCGAACCGACATGGGCGCAGTAGTATATCGCACTGCAGCATGATGTTCGCCCCCCGGGTCAAGCGAGCACTCGGCATTCTCCGCGACGGGATGACCTTGTGCGGCGCTAAGATGCGGTATCATGCGAATTCCGAAGGCGGTTTGCTGTACGATAGTGCTCATGCCGCAGGAAGTTTTCGCGCTCCTCGTCGAGCAAAATCCAGGCTGATTGCAACGACCGTCATTCCGGGCAGGAGCGTTTGGGCGCCGTCCGGATGCTGCAGAATTAACCGATCGAATGCGGCCAGGGGCTGCCCAGCAAACGCTGGTAATTGTCCTGGACGGCCTTGTGACATTCGCAGGCCAGTCGCCCAAGAGCGACCGGATCCGTGATGCGAAGTTGACCTCGGACATAGCTGATCGACCCGGCGCGCTGCATCGCACTCGCAATCTCGGTCACGCTAGCGCGGCGCACGCCGATCATGGAGGCGAGATAGTCCTGGGTCAGCGGCAGTTCGTCTCCGGCAAGATCTCTCATTCTCAAGATCCAGCGCGCCATTCGCGCTTCGATCGAATGTCGCGCGTTGCAGGCGGCCGTCTGCTGAACATCGGCAACCAGAAATTGCTCGTGCGACGCGAGCAGATTGAGCACGGCAGGATACTCGCTGGCAATCCGGCGCAATGGCGCGCGATCGATCACGGAGGCCTCTCCAGATACCTGGACAAGGATCTTGTTGATGGAAGTCCTGTGATCCATCGCCTGTGGCGCGCCGACGACACCATCCCGTCCGACCATGAACGTCTGAACCAGCGCCCCGTCGTCGAGTTCGACCATGAACGAGATGATCCCGGAGTGGGGGAAATGCACGTTGCTGATGTTACCGCCGGGCTCGGCAAGGACGTCTCCCTGGTTCAACCAAACAATTTTCAAATGCTGGTTCAGCGCGGTCATTTCACCTTCAGGGAGCATCTGCAGAAGTCGGTTGTTGTTTGTCATTTCGCCGGCCGATCTGAGTTTGAAGCAGCTGGGTATGAACGCACGATGGCTTGTAACCGGCAAGTGCTTTCGAGGTCGGGGTCCTTGACATGGATTCTGGACATGACAAAAGGTCGCCTTGGTGGAACCACCCGTGAATACGCCGCCGTAAACGTCGGGACGAGCGAGTGGAGTTTGAACCACTCGCGATTCTTGATTTGCATCAACCATCGCTGCCGCGATAGGTGCGACATTCAGCCATGATCCATTCAAGCCCCTTGAGGGCACCATGAATGCCATGAGGCGCATTTCGACGGTCGCGCTTACGCTTATTTGCCTGTCGGTCATGCTGCGACCGGGTTTTGCCTTCGGCGGCTTGGCGCAGGATCGCTGGAAGCCTGCTCATCTCGAACATCTGCCGCCCGGCATCCGCGCCATCTTGCAGAAATGGGAGACGGTATGCGGCGGATCGATCGCCGCCTCGCAGCAGTTCGCGCTGTATCTCACGATACCCGGCGGCGAACTCGTGGCCCTTCACTACGATGATTTTCGTTGCGGCAATCAATCGGCCCAATGCACCGCCAAAGGATGCCTGCATGAAGTTTATATGGCGAGCAACGGGCACTATCGTCGGGTGCTTGCCGTGCATGCCCGCGATATTCGACTGCTTCGCGATCAGGCCGCGGCGCGGGTCGAGATCTCCGGCGTGAATGGCGAGACCACGGCGTTGCGATGGAACGGCCATCGATTCGTCGAGTGACGACAACACCGGACCATGGCAACGAGCGTCGAACACCAGACAGGGGTCGTCCGCAGGACGGACTGTTGATATAGGATTGGCGCCGAGAGCCAGTCCACGCCGCTTTCTTCGCTGGATCTACCCATATGGAGCATTGATGCCGAGTCCCCGTCAGGCGCGCTCGTACACGCACTTCCGGCCCAGCCTCACTCGAGCTTTGCTGATGGTCGCGCTCGTCGGCGTGCCGTCGCTGTCGTGGGCTGAGGAGGAGGTCAAGGTCAACGCCGCGCAGATGCAGACCCTCGGCATTCGTGTGGTGCACCCGATCTCGAGCCGGAGCGACCTCACACTGCCCTACCCCGCCCAGATCGTGATCCCGATGCCGCAATTGTGGGTCGTGAGTACGCCCGTGTCCGGGATGGTCACCAGCCTGGCGATTGCGCGGGGCGACCGGGTCGATGCCGGCCAGCCGCTGGTGAACCTCGAGAGCCCGAGCTTTGTGTCGCTGCAACGCGAATATCTACAGGCCTTTTCGCAGGAAGTGCTGGCCGCGCAGCAACTCAAGCGAAACACCGAATTGTTCGACGGCAAGGCCGTGCCGCAACGCGTGCTGGAGACCAGCCAGGCGGAAGCCCGGCAGGCCAGCATCGCCGTGGCCGAGAAGCGGCAGATGCTTCGGCTCAGCGGACTTTCAGACGCCGCGATTGCGCGGCTGACCAGCGAAACGGCGATAGTCGCGACCATGTCGGTTGCCGCGCGCCAGCAGGCGACGGTGATCGACATTCTGGTTTCTCCGGGCCAACGCATCGAGCAGGCCGCGCCGCTGGTCAAGCTCGCGCGCCTCTCGGTGCTCTGGGCCGAGATTGCCATTCCGGCGTCGAACATCCATGCCATCCGGCCGGGCGCCCGCGTGGAAATCGAAGGCTATGCGGTACCGGGCAAGGTCATCCTGGTGTCGGAGACGACGGATTCCGCGACCCAGACCGTGCTGGTGCGCGCCGAGGTGCCGAATTCCGGCGAATTGCGGCCCGGACAGACGGCCGCGGTACGCATCGGGTTCATTTCCGTCGGTGAGAGTGCCTGGGAAATTCCCTACAGCGCGCTGGTCCGGCGCGGCGACAAGGCGTCGGTCTTTGTCGCCATCGAAGGCGGTTTTCGCCTGCTGCCGGTGACGCTCATTGCCGAGGATCAGGAACACGTCGTGATCTCCGGCGTGATCTCCGACAAGGATGAAGTCGCCGTCAGCGGTACAGCGGCGCTTCGCGGAATCCTGCTGCGGCTCGGAGCCAGCGAGTAATGCTGGAGCGCCTGGTTGCTTTCGCGCTGTCGCAGCGCCTGTTCGTCGCCTTGAGCGTATTGCTGCTGATCGGCGCCGGCGCCGTGCTGCTGCCGACTTTGCCGATCGACGCCTTCCCGGACGTCTCGCCGGTTCAGGTCAAGGTGATCATGAAGGCGCCGGGTCTTACCCCGGAGGAGGTCGAGCAGCGCATCACGGTGCCGATCGAGCTTGAGCTGTTGGGACTGCCCAACAAAAAGATTCTCCGCACCACGACCAAATATGCACTGGCCGACATCACCGTCGATTTCGAGGACGGCACCGATATCTATTGGGCGCGCAACCAGGTTTCCGAACGGCTGGCCAACATCACGCGCGACCTGCCGGAAGGCGTGACCGGCGGCCTCGCGCCGATCACCAGCCCGCTAGGCGAGATGTTCATGTTCACCATCGACAGTCCCGAGCTGTCGCTGGCGGAACGCCGGACGCTGCTCGACTGGACCATCCGTCCGGCGCTTCGCACCGTTCCGGGGGTCGCCGACGTCAACTCGCTGGGCGGTCACGTCCGGGCCTTCGAGATCGTGCCGCTCAACGACGCGCTGGCCGCGCGCGGCATTTCGTCGGAGGTGTTCCGGCGCGCCATCGAGACCAACAGCCGCAATGACGGCGCCGGCCGCGTCAACCAGGGCGAAGACAGTGCCCTCGTCCGCATCGAGGGCAGCATTCGCTCCATCGACGACATCAAGGCCATCGTGGTCGATACCAGGGATGGCATTCCGATCCGCGTCAACGATGTCGCCCGCGTCGAGGTCGGCGCGCTGACGCGCTATGGCGCGGTCACGATCGATGGCCGCGGCGAAACCGTCGAGGGGCTGGTGCTCGGCCTGCGCGGCGCCAATGCCGGACAACTGGTCAAGGACGTCCGACAGCGCCTGCAGGAGTTGGCGCCGTCGCTGCCCAAGAGCGTGACCATCAATGTGTTCTACGACCGGAGCCGGCTGGTCGGCCGTGCCGTCGGCACCGTGGTGCGTGCGCTGGGCGAAGCCACGGTGCTGGTGATCGTGCTGCTGCTGCTGTTTCTCGGCAACTGGCGCGCCTCGCTGATCATTGCCTTCAGCCTGCCGCTGGCGATCATGATCGCGCTGATCGTGATGCGCCTGGTCGGTATGTCGGCCAATCTGATGAGCCTGGGCGGTCTTGCCATCGCGATCGGCATGCTGATCGACGCGTTGGTAGTGGTCGTCGAGAACATCGTCGGCAATCTCAGTACGGATCAGGAAGGCAAGGCGACGCCGCTGATCCATATCGTGTACCGCTCGGTATGCGAGGTGCTGGAGCCGGTCGCCACCGGCGTGATGATCATCATCATCGTGTTCGTGCCGCTGCTGGCGCTGCAGGGGCTCGAGGGCAAGCTGTTCATCCCGGTGGCGCTGGCGATCATCTTTGCGCTGGCGGCCTCGCTGGTGCTGGCCCTCACCGTGCTGCCGGTCGCGGCGTCGTTTTTTCTCAAGGCAACGCCGCACCGCGACCCCTGGCTGATCCGCCAGGCGTCGCGGGCCTATGCACCGGCGCTGGCCTGGGCGCTCGGCAATGAACGCAAGGTGATGGGGGCGGCCGTGGTGGCCCTGGTCGCGGCGGGCGTGGCCTACACCCAGCTCGGCAAGACCTTCATGCCGACGATGGACGAAGGCGATATCATCATCAGCGTCGAGGCCATCCCGTCGATCAATCTCGATCAGTCGGTGGCGATCAACGGCAAGCTGCAGGCCGCCATTCTGGCGCGGGTCCCCGACATCGCGGGGATCATCGCGCGCACCGGATCGGACGAGCTCGGCCTCGATCCGATGGGCCCGAACCAGACCGACACCTTTCTGATCCTGAAGCCGGCCAATGAGCGCCAGACGGCCGACAAGGCCGCCCTGCTCCAAGAGCTCCGACACGTATTGGCAGACTTTCCGGGGCTGTCGCTCAGCTTCACCCAGCCGATCGACATGCGGGTCCAGGAGATGATCAGCGGCGTGCGCGGCGACGTCGCGGTAAAGATCTTCGGGCCGGACGTTGCCAAGCTTAACGAGATCGCCAGCGCCCTTTCGACGCTGCTGTCGGGCATCGACGGCGCCGAGGACGTCTATACGACGCTGAACGAAGGCGCGCAGTACTACACGGTCGCGGTCAACCGGCTGGAGGCCGGCCGCCTCGGTCTGGCGGTGGACGCGATTGCCGCCTCGCTGCGCACCCAGATCGAAGGCCGCACCATCGGCACCGCGCTGGAGCCGGGACGGCGCACGCCGATCCTGGTGCGCGGCAGCGAGGCGACCCGCGAGGCGCCGTCGATGCTGGCCAGCCTGCCGCTGACGCTGGCGTCCGGACAGCATGTGGCGTTGTCGCAGGTGGCCCGCATCCATCGGGTAGACGGCCCCGTCAAGATCGATCGCGAAGACGGCGGCCGGATGAGCGTCGTGCGCTCCAACGTCCGCGGGCGCGACATGGTCGGCTTCGTGCTGGCCGCGCAGCAGAAGGTGGCGGCCGAGCTGAAGCTGCCGCCGGGCTATCGTCTGACCTGGGGCGGACAGTTCGAAAACCAGCAACGCGCCGCCGCGCGTCTGTCGGTCGTCGTCCCCGTCGCCATCGGGCTGATCTTCGTGCTGCTGTTCACCACCTTCGGCTCGATCCGGCAGGCGCTGATGGTGCTGGTCAACATTCCCTTCGCGCTGATCGGCGGGGTCTTTGCGCTGGTGCTGACCGGCGAATATCTGTCGGTGCCGGCGTCGGTCGGTTTCATCGCGCTGCTCGGCATCGCCGTGCTGAACGGCGTCGTGCTGGTGTCCTACTTCAACCAGTTGCGCGCGCGCGGCGTGGCCGAGCCTCGCATCGTCGTGGAAGGCGCACAGCGCCGGCTGCGACCGGTGCTGATGACCGCCAGCATTACCGCGCTGGGCCTGGTCCCGCTGCTGTTCGCGACCGGCCCCGGATCCGAAATCCAGAAGCCGCTGGCCATCGTGGTGATCGGCGGCCTGCTGTCCTCGACCGTACTGACCCTGATCCTGCTGCCGATTCTCTATCGCCGGTTCGGCGGTGCTGCGAGGAAGATCGCATGACGGCTGAATCTGTCTGCCTGACATTGGTCGCCGCCCGCAGGCGGCGCGACGAGTTGTTCGACTTTCTCAGCGCGCAGCGCGATCTGGTCGCGGGATTTTCCGCCTCGGACCGTGCCGGCTTCGGCCCGACGGTGCGCCTGCCCTCGGCGCCCGAGCAGGTCAAAGGCCATGCCGACTAGGTCCTGCTGCGTCTCATTATGGAAAAGCCGCAGGCTGATCTGTTATTATCCCGGATCAAGACCGCATTCGCAGGAACCCGGCTGGTCTACTGGATCATGCCGGTAACGGAGTTCGGCATCTTGGATGACCGCGGTCCTGAAGCGGACCATTGAGCCGTGCGGTCAGGTTGATCGTCCGTATCAGGCCCGCGAAGGCAGCGATAAGCCCCGGCTTGATCAACCGGCAAAAAAGCCACCGAACGCGCCCGCCCAGGCCGCAAGGGCAACCAGGAACAATCCCGGTATCACGCGAACAGCAAACGCCAACGTGCCACTTGTCGCGGCCAGCACGACTTTGGTGATCGTATTGGTCGAAAAGGCGGCAAGGATCGGCAGCAGCGCGTCCGATGCCGCAAGCTTGCCCGAGGCGACCAGCGCGGCGACCGAGATCGCCGCCGAATGCGTATCGGCAAATCCTGCCATGGCCGCCGCGAAGATGATGCCGTTTTCGCCGAACCGGTCCTGCAACGCGGCGGAAGCGAGCAGAATGACCGACAGCGTGATCGCAAAAATGAGCGCCGTCCGGAGACTGAAGGCGCGGCCTGTCTGCGGATCGGCTTCGGTGTTGCCGCGCAGCGCCAGCACGGTGAATATCGCGCCATAAACGCCCGCCGCTACCCCCGCGCAGCCCAGCGGGACGGACAGCGCTGCGAGGGTTGCCATGCTGGTGCTGGCGAGAACGAGTGCCATCTGAACGACCGTGGCCACCGTGGACAAGACAGCGCCGGCCACCGCCGCGGCGACGATGTTCTCCGCCTTGGCAGCGCGTGTGCCCATCGCCCCAATCGTTGCGGCGCTGGAAATAAACCCCGAAGCGAGGCCGGCCGCGGGAAGTCCAAAACGGCTGCCGAGAACGCGCACCGCGACATAGCCCGCGGCGCCGATCGCCATGATGAGAATCACGATCAGCCAGATCGCATGCGGATTCAACGCCCCATAGGGCCCCATCGGACGGTTCGGTACGAGCGGCAGGACGATCAGCGTCGCCGCTGCGAGGATCAGCGCGTCGCGCATCTCCGCCTCGGTGAGGACACGGCTGACAAATCGATGAAGATGGGATTTGATCGCCAGCAAAATCGCCAGGGCGACGGCAACGCCGCCCGCCAGCACCGGATTCTGAATCGAAAGTCCGCCCAGCATGACCGTGACCGCGAGCGCGAGTTCGGTCGTCAGTCCGGGGTCTTTGGTATTGCCACGCCAATAGGCGATGGCCACGAGCGCCAACACGCCGGCCGTCGTGACAGCCAGCATCATCACGCCGCCGACGACGACGCTGACCGCGCCGGCCAGCGAACCGACGGCAAAGGTTCTGATACCGGCCGGCGAGCGGGACGCCCCGGATCCCTTGCGACGTTCCCGCTCGACGCCAATCAGCAGGCCGATTCCGAGTGCTGCGCCCAGCTTTAAAACAAGGGGATCGATAGCCATGCTCCTGCGAGGACGAACGCCGCGTGCCAGACGTCAGGGTGCGTGGCTATCACAGCCCCGTCAACTCAAGAATGGGCTGTCGCCGCTGGAGGGGATGGCCGACGTCGATCATGGCCAGCATGACGGCTTTCGACAGGCCGCTCATCGATGCGGTTGGCATGCCTATCCGCATTGGCAGCTCGTACGGTGAGGAGCCATGCTATGCATGTGCTGGCGAAGCCTCAATCCGGAACGCACTGGTGGTCATGACAGACGTCTCCCGCGATCATCGCATCGAACTGCGGTTCGACAAGATCGCACAGATATTTCATACGCTCGATCCGTTTCCGTTTCGGGAGCGTGACCTCGATCGCGAGGCGGAAGACTACATCGTCGGCTGGGCCGGTGAATTGTCGACCGATCGTGCGCTGCGAATCGTCATTCACCTTCCCGAGATCGAGGCGAAGACCCGCGCGGCTCAGGAACTGGGGGCCGCCTTCGATCGCTACTTTGCCGACCGTGGCCATTCCGTGCAGCGCGAGATCAAGGAGCTGTTCCGGGTCGGTCGTCGCTCGCTCGGCATCGGAATTACTGTGCTGGTGACATGTCTGGCGCTGGCGCATGTCGTCGGGGGCTACCTGACCAGTAGCCCGTTCGGTCGCCTGGTCGAGGAGAGCTTCCTCCTTCTGGGCTGGGTCGCCAATTGGCGGCCCCTCGAAATATTTCTCTACGATTGGGTACCTCTGGCGCGACGGCGCGATTTGTATCGCAGGCTTTCGGCAGCCATGGTGGACCTTCAACCCTATGCCGATGCGGAAACCGCACGGCAGCACTAAGCCGCCGAACCGCGTCGCACCCGCCCGTCGCGGAAACTCCCGCGCACTTGTTTGACCCACGTCAATGGCAGCGGCGAGACGCAGAATAGAATGTTTGCAGAGGTGCATCATGCGTTTTCGAAACACCAACGCGGATTACGGCGCGGTGTCGCAAACACTGCATTGGCTGACGGTCGTTTTCGTCGCGCTCGCATGGCTGTCGGGAATTGCAGGTGACGAGCTCCCCGCGGGCGCGCAGAAGTCCGGCCTTTTCATACATATTTCTACCGGACTGGCCATTCTGGCGTTGATGGCCGCGCGGCTGGCCTGGCGGGGGATCGATCAAATGCCCTCGGCAGAAGCCGCCGACCATGCTTCCGCGATGTCGCGGTGGCTGGAGCTGGCCGCGCGTCTGGCGCATGTCGGACTTTATGTCCTGCTGATCGCGGTGCCGGTGATCGGCATTGTCCTGCAGTTTGCGCGCGGCGAGCCCCTGCCCCTGTTCGGGCTGACGGAAATTACGTCGCCATGGCTGAAGGACCGGGCGTTCGCGCACAACGTCAAAGAGCTGCACGAAATCGCCGCGCATGGGCTCGTCCTTCTGGCCGCACTCCACGGCAGCGCGGCGATCGCGCACCACTGGATTTTCCGGGACCGTACCCTCGCTCGAATGCTCCCGCATCTCACCAAGTAAGCGTGCGGCCCTCGCCGGGCAGTGGCGGACGCCGCAGCAGCGATGCCGATGGCGGTCGTCGAGAGGTCGTTTGAAATGCCTGCCCGCTTCATGATGCGTTCGTTGCTGGTTCTGCTGCCGGCGTTCGGCTTGGCGCTCGGCTTCGCGCTGCCGCTGCTCGGACCGGGGCCGTGGCAGGACCGCGCCTTCGCTGCCTTCACAATTCCGGTGCTGGTCGTCCTGTCCTACGACATCGTCGCAAGCCTGCGGCGCGGCGAAGTCGGGCTCGATATCGTCGCCCTGCTTTCGATGGTCGCAGCCCTCTTTGTCGGAGAGGAACTCGCCGCGGTGGTGGTGGCGTTGATGTATGCCGGCGGGCAGTTTCTCGAAGCCTACGCCGAACGCCACGCCCGGCGCGAGATGACCGCGCTGCTGGCACGGGTCCCTCGAACCGCCGTCCGCCACCGCAACGGCGGCCTGGAAGAAGTCGCGCTGGAGCTGATCATCCCCGGCGACCGGCTGTTGATCCGGCAGGGCGACGTCGTCCCGGTCGATGGCGTGGTGACGAGCGGACTGGCGGTGCTGGATCAATCCGCGCTGACCGGGGAGCCGATCCCGGTCCAGCAGAACGCCGGCGAGGCGGTGATGAGCGGGTCCACCAACGCCGGCGAGGCGTTCGATCTCGATGTGTCGCGCCGTGCGGCCGAAAGCACCTATGCCAGCATCGTGCGCCTGGTTGAAGGAGCGCAGCGCTCCAAGGCGCCGATGTCGCGGCTCGCCGATCGCTTTGCGCTGGTCTTCCTGGCGGTCACCCTGCTGATCGCCGGGCTGGCGTGGTTCTTCACCGGCGATCCGGTGCGAGGGGTCGCCGTGCTGGTGATCGCGACGCCCTGCCCCCTGATTCTCGCCGTGCCGGTCGCCATCGTGTCCGGCCTGTCCCGGGCGGCCCGACACGGCATTTTGATCAAGGGCGGCAAGGTGATCGAGGCGCTGGCGCGCATTCATTCCCTGGTGCTCGACAAGACCGGCACGCTGACCGACGGCCGCGCCAAGGTCGTGGCGGTGGACGTGGTTGCGGACATCGATGCCGACGAGATATTGCGGCTCGCGGCCTCGCTCGATCAGGCGTCGAAGCACATCATCGCCCAGACCATCGTCGCCGAGGCCCGGAACCGGCAGCTCAGGCTGGCGATCCCGTCCGACGTCGTCGAGACGCCGGGCGAAGGCGTCCACGGTGGGGTGAACGGACGATCGGTCGTGGTCGGCGGCATCGCCTTCGTGATGTCGAGATTGCCACCCGGCACGCCAAGCCCGCACCGTTCCGACGCCGTTGCCGGCGGCGTCATCGTCGCCGTCGCCGTCGATGGTCGCCTGGTCGGCGAGATCAGGCTGGCGGATCAACTGAGGTCGGGCACGCAGGACTTGCTGCAGCAATTGAGAACGCTGGGCGTGCAGCGGATCGTCCTGGCCACCGGCGATCGGCCCGAGGTCGCCAACGCCATTGTCGCAGGTCTTGGATTCGACGCCGTGCGCGCAGGGTTGACGCCCGACCAGAAAGTCCTGGTCGTGCTGTCCGAGCGAAAGAACGGTCCGGTCATGATGGTCGGCGACGGCGTCAACGATGCCCCGGCGCTGGCTGCGGCCGATGTCGGCGTCTCGATGGGCGCAAGAGGCGCGGCCGCCTCCGCCGAGGCGGCCGACGTCGTCATCCTGGTCGATCACCTCGACCGTATCGTGCCGGCGATGGAGATCGCCCGCCGCTCCCGCGCCATCGCATTGCAAGGCGTGTTCGCCGGCATGGGGCTGTCGATGATCGGCATGGTGGTCGCGGCGTTCGGCTTCCTCACCCCGGTGGAGGGGGCGCTGATCCAGGAAGCCATCGACATCGCCGTCATCCTGAACGCGCTGCGCGCCCTGGGCGACGGGCAGGCCGCCGGAAATCAGAACCAGTAGCGCGCGTGCCGAGGCGGCGGCGGTGACCTACTCCGCCGCCTCGCGCACATAACGCGCGGTCGGCGTCCGCATCGTCACCAGTTCTTCGGCGGCGCTGGGGTGCACGGCGACGGTGGCGTCGAAATCGGCCTTGGTGGCTTTCATCTTGATGCAGATGCCGAGCACCTGGATCAGTTCGGCAGCCTCGTGGCCGACGAGATGGCAGCCGACCACGATATCGGTAGTGGCATCGACGATCAGCTTCATCAGCACGCGGCTTTCGCTGCCCGACAGCGTCGCCTTGATCGGCTTGAAATTGGTCATGTAGACGTCGACATGGCTGAACTGCGCGCGGGCCTCGGCTTCCGTAAGGCCCACGGTGCCGACTTCCGGCTGCGAGAATACTGCGGTGGGGATGTTGCTGTAGTCGACCTTGACCGAACGCTTGCCGAACACCGTATCGGCAAAGGCATGGCCCTCGCGGATCGCCACCGGCGTCAGATTGATGCGGTGGGTTACGTCGCCGATGGCGTAGATGTGCGGCACGTTGGTCTGGCAGAATTCGTTGACTGCGATGCCGCCATTGGCCGGGTTGATGGCCACGCCGGCCTTCTCCAGCCCCATATTGGCAACGGCCGGATGGCGTCCGATCGCGAACAGCACCTGGTCGGACGCAATGCTCGCGCCGTCCGACAGATGCGAGGTGAATTCGTCGCCGTGCTTGTCGATCTTGGTGACGGTGCAGCCGGTGAGAATCGTGATGCCCTGCTTCTCCATCTCGGCCCGCAAATGCTTGCGGACGTCCTCGTCGAAGCCGCGCAGGATGTTGTCGCCGCGATAGACCAGCGTGACGTCGGAGCCGAAGCCGGCAAAGATGCAGGCGAATTCGAGCGCGATGTAGCCGCCGCCCTGGATCACCATGCGCTTCGGCAGCTGCGGCAGGTCGAACACCTCGTTCGACGAGATGACATGCTCGATTCCCGGAAAGATCGGGCCGTGATTCGGCGCGCCGCCGGTGGCGATCAGGATATGGGCCGCGCGCACGAGGTCGCCATTGGTCAGGCGCAGCGTATGCGGATCCTCGAACACCGCGCGGGTCTTCAGCGTGGTGGCGCCCGATCTGTCGACATTGGCGGTGTAGATGCCCTCCAGCCGCGCGATTTCCTTGTCCTTGTTGGCGCGAAACGTCGGCCAGTCGAAGCTTGCCGCAGGAATCGTCCAGCCGAAGCCGGCGGCGTCGGCGATGTCCTTGTGGATATGCGAGGCATAGACCATCAGCTTCTTCGGAACGCAGCCGCGGATCACGCAGGTGCCGCCGAACCGGTACTCCTCCGCCACCGTGACCCGTGCGCCATAGCCGGCGGCGATTCGCGCGGCGCGCACGCCGCCCGAACCGCCACCAATGACAAACAGATCGACGTCGAAGTCAGACATGAGCCGCCCCAAAGTTTCGGGCGAGCGCCCCAAGCGCTCGCCCTGTTTCCTGCCTTAGATTTCCTTGCCGCGCTTGCGCATCTCGGCGCGGAACTGGCCGTTGATCTCTTCAGAAAAATTCTTCGCCCAGTTCTGCATATAGGCCATGCTGGACTGGATCGACTTCGGCTCCTGCACCAGGAGCTTCTGGCCGAGCGCCGACTTGTAGAACACAACGAGGTCTTTCAATTCGGCTTCGGTGAAGTCGCTGGCATAGATCTTCGCCATCTGCTCGCTGATCTCGTTTTCGCGACCGGCCAGCTTCTGCGCCACCACGACGGCGACCTCGTTGAGGTCCTTCTGGTAGTTGAGATTGTTCTGCAGCACCGAATCCTTGACCCGCTGCACCATGTTCGACACGGCGCCGGCATACATCGCGCTGGCGTTCTTCATCACCAGGATTTCCTTGGCGTAGCCGATCGCCGCCGGGGTTGCCGGCTTCAGCGGGGCCGGCGTCGCCGCGGGCGCCTGCGCATAGGCCGGCATCGCGGGGCCGGCGAGGCCGAGCGCGAGGCCGAGCGCCAGCAGCATGTTGGAACGGTTGGTCATGGTCGATTCTCCGTGGGTTGCGGCGTCAGGGCCGCTTAAATGTGCGAATGCCGTTTGATCCTGCCAGCATGGCGATACTGGCGAGGCCAATAAAAAGCCCGTGCTCGACGACGCCCGGGATCGCGCCGAGCAGCCCTGCGAGGCGCGGCGCGTCGGAAATCTGCCCGAGCCGGGCATCGATGATCCAGTGGCCCCCATCGGTGACAAAAGCATGGCCGGAGCCGTCCTGGCGGACCGCCATCTCGCCGGACAGGCCGCAGGCGCCGAACACGCCTGCGATGGCGCGCCTGGTCGCCGCTAGTCCGAACGGGATCACCTCGATCGGCAGCGGGAAGCGGCCGAGCACCTCGACCCATTTGGAATCGTCGGCAATGACGATCATGCGGTCGGAGGCAGCCGCCACGATCTTCTCGCGCAGCAGGGCGCCGCCGCCGCCTTTGATCAAATTGAGGTTGGCGTCGATCTCGTCGGCGCCGTCGACGGTCAGGTCGAGCCGGTCGATAGCGTCCAGCGTGGTCAGCGGCACGCCGCAGCTTTCCGCCTGCGCGCGGGTGGCCTCCGAGGTCGGCACACCGATCACCTTCAGTCCGGTCTGCGCGATTCGCGCGCCGAGCAGGTCGACGAAGTGCTTGGCGGTCGAGCCGGTGCCCAGCCCAAGCTTCATGCCGTCCTGGACGTGCTCCAGCGCCTGCGCCGCCGCCTGCCGCTTCAATTCATCCATGGTCATGCTGGGCCGGGTCCTGCGCTTCATTCGGTGCCGTACGGCGATCCGCCTATCTAGCGACGTTTGGCGGCGAGGAACAGGGCGGCTGGTGGGCTTTCCCACCTGTTGGCCTGTGGCGTCCTGAACCTCACCCGCCGATTCAGGACTTGCGCCGCAGCGGCGCCGCCGCTAGCGATCCCCGCATGAGTGATTTCTCCCTGGTCATCTTCGATCTCGACGGCACGCTGGTGGACACCGCGCCCGATCTGATCAGCGCATTGAACTGGGTGCTGGCCCGCGAGGGCCTGGCGCCGGTGCCGCTGGAATCCGCCCGCAAGATGATCGGCCAGGGCGCGCGCCGGCTGATCGAGCGCGGGCTGGAGGCCGAAGGCCGCGAGATGGGCGTGGCCGACGTGACCCGCCTGACCTCCGACTTCATCGATTATTACGCCGAACACATCGCCGACGATTCGCGGCCGTTCGACGGGCTGATCGCCGCCCTCGACGAAATGGAGGCTTCGGGCCACCGCTTCGCGGTCTGCACCAACAAGCTGGAATGGCTGTCCCGACGGCTGCTCGAGCAGCTCGAACTGACGTCACGCTTTGCGGCGATCTGCGGCGCCGACACGTTCGGCGTCTCCAAACCCGATCCGGTGATCCTGCAGCAGACGGTGGCGAAAGCCGGCGGCCGGATGTCGTCGGTGGTCATGGTCGGCGATGCCGGCCCGGACATCGGCGTGGCGCGCCGTGCCGGGGTACCGGTCATCGGCGTCGAATTCGGCTATACCGACGTGCCGATCGCCGATCTGAAGCCGGATCTGCTGATCGGCCATTTCCGCGACCTGCCGGCCGCGGTCAGCCGGCTGCTGCCCGGAAAGAGTTTTTAACCGGTTGATGTTGCTGAATGTTTCAAAACCGTTCGGCCGCACATTAACCATTGCTTAACTATCCCCGCCCGGGCGGTTGCACGGCAAAGCCCGGACTTCTATTGTCGGGCATGGGGACTGCGGCCAGCCGCGAAAGAAACGGACAGACCATGCGTCGAGTTATTGTATTAGCGGCAGCAAGCCTCAGCCTCGCTGGCTGCGCCTCGTTTTCCATGGATGGCTTCAAATCGTCGCCGGTGCCGGTCACCGTGCAATTCGATTCGGTGCCGCCCGGCGCCGACGTCGTGACCTCGGTCGGCCCGGGCTGCAAGACGCCCTGCTCGCTCCCGATCGCCACCGAAACCGGTTTCACCGCGACCTTCAATCTGGCGAAGTACCAGCCAGTCACCGTGCCAGTCACCGTGACCAAGGTCCCCGGCGACTTCACCACGGCCGCCACCACCGTCGTCGATCCGAGCCCGGTGGTCGCCGAATTGCAGCCGATGACGCCGCCGCGCCGCGCCGCCCGCAAGGCCGCCAAGAAGCGCGCCGCGCCCGCGCCGGCCGCTGCCGCGCCCGCCGAGGGTTCGCCGTTCCCGGCGCCGGCCCGTTAAGTTCCAGTATCCAGTTCGATTTCTGTAACGCCCCGGCACGATTGTGCCGGGGCGTTTGCGTGACTACATTGAGCCACCGGCAGGCGTGCCGGACTTCTTCAAGATGCTGGTTTAAAAGCAGCGACAGGACTCGATGGCATGGCTGTATCCGCACTGACACCGTCCAAGGCGGGTTCCGCGATGATCGATCCGTTCGGCCGGACCATCGACTATCTGCGCGTCTCCGTCACCGACCGCTGCGACCTGCGTTGTTTCTACTGCATGTCGGAAGACATGACCTTCCTGCCCAAGGCCGACCTGCTGACGCTGGAAGAGCTCGACCGTCTGTGCTCGGCCTTCATCGACAAGGGTGTCACCAAGCTGCGCCTCACCGGCGGCGAGCCGCTGGTCCGCCGCAACCTGATGTCGCTGGTGCGTTCGCTGTCGCGGCACCTCAGGACGGGCGCGCTGCGCGAGCTGACCCTGACCACCAACGGTTCGCTGCTTTCGAAATATGCCCAGGAACTGGCCGATTGCGGCGTCAAGCGCATCAACGTTTCGATGGACACGCTCGACCCCGACAAATTCCGCGCCATCACCCGCTGGGGCGACCTTTCCAAGGTTCTGGCCGGCATCGACGCGGCGCAGGCGGCGGGCCTGGCCGTGAAGATCAACGCAGTGGCGCTGAAGGGCCTCAATGAGGAAGAAATCCCCTCGCTGATGCAGTGGTGCCACGGCCGCGACATGGCGCTGACCCTGATCGAGGTGATGCCGATGGGCGAGATCGGCGAAGGCCGCATCGACCAGTACGTGCCGCTGTCGCTGCTGCGCGGCAGGCTCGCCACCAACTTCACGCTGACCGACCTTCCCGACGACACCGGCGGCCCTGCCCGTTACGTCCGCGTCAGTGAGACCGGCGGCAAGCTCGGCTTCATTACGCCGATGACCCATAATTTCTGCGAATCCTGCAACCGCGTCCGCATCACCTGCACCGGCACGATCCACACCTGCCTCGGCCACGAGGATGCCTCCGATCTGCGCAAGCCGCTGCGCGCCTCGCCGGACGATGCGCTGCTCAGCGCAACCATCGACCGCGCCATCGGCACCAAGCCGAAGGGCCACGACTTCATCATCGACCGCCGCCACAACCGGCCCAGCGTGAGCCGGCACATGAGCGTCACCGGGGGATAGTCCTCCCGGCTCCCCCTCCCCCGCTACCAGACCCCCGCCGTCAATCTGCCGAATTACCAATTGACGGACGACCGAGGCGCTGAAATGGTGCCGCCGCATCACGTGGACGCAGCGCAAAAGGCTGCCCTTTCTCGATGAGAAAGCCGAAATCCACGGGTGCGGGACGGGTTCAAGGGGAAGAGTAGTGGACGTACTCAAAATCACGCGCGTGATCGACCAGCTCAGCGATGCCTTCGGGTTCATCGCCAAATGGCTGGTACTGCTTGCCTGCCTGGTCAGCGCCGGCAACGCCACGATCCGCTATCTGTTCAACTACTCGTCGAACGGCTGGCTCGAGATCCAGTGGTACATGTTTGCCGGGATCGTGTTTCTCGGCGCGTCGCAAACCTTGCGGCTCAACGAACATGTCCGCGTCGATCTGGTGTACTCCGCAGTCTCCGACCGCGCCCGGCTGTGGATCGATATCATCGGCATCATCTGCTTCCTGCTGCCGGCGATGATCTATCTGTTGTATTTGACCACACCGTTCTTCCTCAATTCATGGCGCCTGCAGGAGACCTCCAGCAATGCCGGCGGCCTGATCCTGTGGCCGGTCAAGATGATCCTGCCGCTCGGCTTCCTGCTGCTGCTGCTGCAGGGCCTGGCCGAACTCGCCAAGCGGATCGCGGGGCTCGCCGGCATCGTCAAGATCGACACCCATTACGAAGCGCCGCTGCAATAAAGCGGCCGTTTCTCCGACCTTTTGACCACGACACTTTTTAGCAGTCAGGACCATCCGATGTTTTCCTACGGCGTGATGCCCCCGCTGATGTTCGGCACCATGATCACGTTCATGCTGATCGGATTCCCGGTGGCGTTTTCGCTGGCCGCCGTCGGCCTGTTCTTCGGCATCGTCGGCATCGCGACCAGCCATTTCGATCCGTCGTTCCTGCAAGCGTTGCCGTTCCGCTTCTACGGCACCATCTCCAACGACCTCTTGCTATCGATCCCGTTCTTCACCTTCATGGGTGCGATCCTCGAGCGCTGCGGCCTCGCCGAGGACCTGCTGGAAGGCACCGGGCAATTGTTCGGCAAGATCCCCGGCGGCCTTGCCTATGCCGTCATCATCGTCGGCGCCATTCTCGGCGCCATCACCGGCACGGTCGCAGCCTCGGTGATCGCGATGGGCATGATCTCGCTCCCGATCATGATCCGCTACGGCTACGACATGAAGGTCGCCACCGGTGTGATCGCGGCGTCCGGCACCATCACGCAGCTGATCCCGCCCTCGCTGGTGCTGATCGTGCTGGCCGACCAGCTCGGCCGCTCGGTCGGCGACATGTATCTAGGCGCCATCGGCCCCTCGATCCTGCAGGTCGTGATCTTCATCCTCTACATCATGGTGCTGTCGTTCCTGCGGCCGAACTCGATGCCGCCGCTGCCGGCCGATGTGCGCGAGCCCTTGAACTGGAAGCTGGTCAGCCGCGTGCTGTGGGGCATGATCCCCTCGATCGTGCTGATCTTCCTGGTGCTTGGCACCATCGGCATGGGCTTGGCCACGCCGACCGAAGCCGGCGCGATGGGCGCGGTCGGCGCCATGGTGCTGGCCGCTTTGCACCGCCGCCTGACCTGGCCGCTGGTCGAGCAGGCGATGACCTCGACGATGCGGCTGACCTCGATGGTGGTGTTCATCCTGATCGGCTCGACCTGCTTCAGCCTCGTCTTCCAGGGCATGGACGGCGCGCGCTGGATCGAGCACCTGCTCACGGGTCTTCCCGGCGGCGCGCTCGGCTTCCTGATATTCGTCAACATCTTCGTGTTCTTCCTGGCGTTCTTCCTCGACTTCTTCGAGATCGCTTTCATCATCATCCCGCTGCTCGCCCCCGTCGCCAGCAAGCTCGGCATCGACCTCGTCTGGTTCGGCGTGCTGCTCTGCGTCAACATGCAGACCTCGTTCATGCATCCGCCGTTCGGCTTCGCGCTGTTTTATCTCCGCGGCATCGCACCGCCGGTGGTGAAGAGCCGCGACATCTATTGGGGCGCGATGCCGTGGGTCGCGATGCAGATCATCCTGGTGATCATCGTGATCTGGTGGCCCGGGCTCGTCACCTACTGGATCGACACGTCGGTGGTCGACACCACCAACGTCAAGATCGAAATCCCGCAGATCGAGATGCCGGCGCTGGACTTCGGGCCGAGTAAGTAGCTGGCTACGTGTCGGATCCGACACGTATTCACAACACTGTTATTACGCCTGTCGCTCTCCTTGCCTCCGTCATCTGGGCGTTTCGCGCTCATTGCTGTAAGCTCCGTAGCGCGACTGCACCGCTGCGAGGAGCCGTTTCCATGACCACCGCCGTCCTGAACCGCCGCGCCCTGCTTGCCGCCGGCGGGGCGGCATTGGCAACCGGAGTTTCCGGCCTGCTGCTGCCCGCTCGGGCCGAAGGCGTCGCACCGACGCCGTCGATGTCGGGCGGGGCCAACAATTACGTCAAGGGCGCGCCGACCGTGGAGCGGATCGGCAAGGGCGGCTTCTGGATGAGCGGCACCGTCCGCCGCGCCGGCGACGGCGCTCCGCTCGCCGGGCAGCGCATCCAGATCTGGGCGCACACCACCGAAGGTCAGGAGCAGGAGCCGCAAAGCCGCGGAGCCACGCTCACCGACAAGAACGGCGTGTTCCGTCTCGAAATGCCGCAGATCATTCCCATCTTCGGCCAGCCGCACGGTCATCTGGCGTATGACAGCGGCGAATTCAAAACCGTGTTCCTGCGTCCCGTGATGCGCAGCGCGAAAGAAACCAGCCTGGAGGCGCACTTCGTGCTGCAGCCGGCCTGACCGAATTGCAGGCGAAGCGACGGAACGTGGCCCGCGCGGCCCTGATCTGGGCTGGCGTGGCGGCCGCCATCTGCATTCCGATCGCCGCGGCCATGGCGAGCCCCCTGCTCGCCTGGCGTGGTCCGGTCTACATCCTGGCCGGACTGGCAGGAATTGTCGCACTGGGTGCCCTGCTGTTTCAGCCTTTGCTCATTCGCGGTGATCTGCCGGGACTACCGGCCAGCTCGGCGCGGCGTGTACATCGCTGGGTCGGAGGCACGCTGGTGGTCGCGGTGATGATCCACGTCGCCGGCCTCTGGATCACCAGCCCCCCAGACATGATCGACGCCCTGCTGTTCGCATCGCCGACCCCGTTCTCGCTTTGGGGCGTGATCGCGATGTGGGCGATCTTTGCCGTGGCACTTCTGGCGGCATTGCGGCGGCGATTGGGGCTGCGGCTGCGAAATTGGCGCATCAGCCATATGCTGCTCGCGATGGTCATTGTCGTGGGAAGTGTCGTCCATAGCATGCTGATCGAGGGGACGATGGAGACGATGTCGAAAGCGGCGCTCTGCGCGCTCGTCATCGCAGCTACCATAGGGGTCACGGCGGACCTGCGAAGGTGGAGAAAGCGCGGGCCTCTCTCCCCCGCAGCCGAGCTGCGCCCGGCTCCGACCTCTGCCGCGAGCAGTGAAAGATGACGCTGCGGGCGCGCTTTACGTCCTGATGCCGATGCGGGTGTGATCTTCCTTCCCTCTCCCCTTGTGAGAGAGGGTGGATCGACCGCGAAGCGGTCGAGACGGGTGAGGGGGCGGCGACGAGCACCGAGCCAAACAATACCCCTCATCCGACGCGGACTTCGTCCGCGCCGCCGTCTCCCACAAGGGGAGAAGGAAGAAAGAGCGCCGTTGGTCGAACGCCGCCATGAGGTTCCAACCGTCGATCAGAGATATTTTTCCAGCATCGCCCTGATATTGACACGCGCCCGGAGCCGGCTGGCGAGCAGAAACATGCCGCCTATCTTGCGCTGCAAGTACAAAGTATCCACGGGTGGAGCGTGCCAGTTGTCGCGATTGACGGCCATTTCCATGCCGCCGTCGCGCAAGCGCGCAGCAAGATCGGTGGTGCCGAAATCGAACAGGCCATCATATCGCAACGGCTGCATCGCCATGTCGAACAGCGCCATCACGGCGTCCTGGCGGGCGCGCGGGATCGATCCGGACAATAATCCGAGCGCGAGCGCCGACCGGCTTGCCGAAGCCCGATCGCCCGCGACACCGGCACGCAGCAGGCTGCGGTAGTCTTGCACGAGCGCGGGAGAAAATTCCCGGACCGCCCCGAAGTCGAGCAGGACGAGGCGCTGCGTGGCGATGTCGTATCGGTAGTTCGCAAAGTTGGGGTCGGTCTGCATCAGCCTGAATTCGAACAGTTCGCGGAGCACCAGAGCGATCAACAGCGTGACGATGCGGTCGCGCAGCGCCTGCGGCGCGGCTTCCAGATCGTCCAGGCTCGCACCCTCGACATACGACATGACAAGCACGGTCATGCGGGTCAGGTCGGGATAGACCTCGGGCAACACGTAGTCCGGGCTGTCGGCCAGCAGAGCCGCGAACCGCGCGAGGTTTCTGCTCTCGCGCTCATAGTCGGCCTCTTCGTGCAACTGCTGCTTGGCCTGTCTGAGCAACGGAGATAGATCCAGCCCTACCGGCAGAAGGCCGGATATCCGAAGCAACGACGAAACATTGTCGACATCGCTGTCAATGCTGCCGCGGACGCCGGGATACTGGATCTTGATCGCAAGCTCGCGGCCGTCCGTGGTCCGCGCGCGGTGCACCTGGCCGATCGAGGCCGCCGCGATCGGATCGAAGGAAAACGAAGCGAAACGCCGCTCCCAATCCCGGCCCCACTGGCGCTCGAGCGTCGCGCGCAACTGGCTGCGCGGCATCGGCTGCGCTTCCGATCGCAAACGCCCGAGAATATCGGCCAGTTCGCGGGGCAAGATCTCGCCGGCGTCCATCGACAGCAGTTGCCCCACCTTCATCGCCGCGCCGCGCAGATGCGCGAGCCGGTGCATCACCTTGAAGGCATTGGCAGGTGTCAGCAGCAGGTCGCCCAGGCTGGGACGTTTGCCGGCGACGAACTGCCTGGCGCCGTCGAGCACGATTCCGCCGGCGACATCCGAGGCCAGCGTGACCAGACGCGCCAGTCTGGAGACGCGCCCCGTGGGAACCGGCAGGCCTCGCGGTGGAAACTTGTCTGGCAAACCGTGCCTACCTCTCGCATGGGCCGTCCCCGCCCCGACTATCGCACCAAATGCCGGGTGTCTTGCGAAAATCAGCAACGCACAGGCATCCGGCCCTGACCTGACACTCGAACACCACTTCAGGGCGCATCGTCGGCATGCAGCGACCACGCCGATGCTCCGTTCGTTCCGGCTTAGAGGGATTCAAGCCGCCCGGCGGTTACCCCGGCTTCGACCGGCTGTTAGACGTCGCAGCCTGTTTCGCCCACTGGAAATAAGCCGACGTGACAACAGCCGAATTTTGCCGATCCGCCACGCGCCGCGGCAGACGACCTTTTCGCGCGACCTGGATGATCGGGGCCGCGCTGTGGCTTTGTGATTTCTCGACTGCCGCTTACGCCCAGTCCGACACCGTGCTGCCCGCCGTCACGGTCGATGCCCCAGGTCAGGCGCGACGGGCCGCGCGTGTGGCGGCGACCGTGAAGTTCTAAGGCACGACTTCGAATGTTCATCCCTTCAACGCATAAACGACCCGTCAAGGCCGCGCTGCTGCAGGTGCATTCGCTGATCGGCCTTGCCGTCGGACTGGTGCTGTCGTTGATCGGATTGACCGGCGCGATCATGAGCTTCGAAGACGAGATCGGGAACGCCCTGAACGCGGGGATCATGCAGGTCGAGCCGCGTCAGGCGCCACGGCTGACGCCGGAGCAACTGGTCGCGCGGCTACAGTCCACGCCGGAACTCGGCAAGGTTTCCGGCCTGACCATGTCGATCGATGCTTCGGCGGCGACGCGCATCCGCTTTGCGCGCGACGACGATGGCGCCCGTCCCGCATCGATCTATGTCGATCCCTATGACGGCCGCGTGCTCGGGGCACCGCGCGGCGAGCAGTTCTTTGCCACGGTGCGCCAGTTGCACCGCTGGCTGCTCATCCCCGGCGACGGCAAGGGCTATGGCAGACAGATCACCGGCATCGCCGCCATCGGCCTTGCGGTGTTGTTGATCTCCGGCCTCGTGTTGCGATGGCCGCGCCGGGCGCGCAGCATCAGAACATGGCTAAAGCCGAACCTCGCTTTGCAGGGCCGCAGCTTTCACTGGTCGCTGCATTCCGTCGTCGCGACATGGCTGTTGCCGATCTATCTGGTGATGGCGCTGACCGGCCTGTGGTATTCCTTCGACGGGTACCGCGACGCCGCGACATGGCTGTTGGCTCGCCCATTGGTTGCCGAAACCAGAATGAAGCCGAAAGGCGCGATGCGCGACCGCCCCGGCGACGCGGCGCCGCCATCGCTCGACCGGGCCTGGTCGGTATTTCTGCGCGAACAGGGCCACCGTTACGAGCGCGCGCAGTTGCAGCTTCCAAACGGCGCCGGCACGATCGTGCGGATCCGGTCCTGGGTCCGCAATGCCGGCGACGAAGGCCGCGACGAACTTCGCATCGATGCGGCATCGGGCCGGTTGGTGTCGGCGGAAATTTATGCCGACAAGACGCTGGGCGAGCGGGTGCTGGCGCGCGTGCTGGATATCCACCGCGGCAGCATCCTTGGATGGCCCGGCAAGCTACTGTTCATGCTCGCCGCCGCGCTGATGCCGTTGTTCATGGTCACCGGGTTTCTGCTGTATCTGTCGCGGCGAAAGCTCCGCCCGCAGAAGCGGCCCGCCATCGGGCGCCTCGTGCCGGGCGAATGATCGGGCGGCCAGCCTAGCCGTCGAACACCACTTCGGCTTCGCCCAGCCCGTCGAACCGCACCAGGCAGTGATCGTCGGGCTTGAGGAAGTCCATGCCGGTCCAGCTGCCGGTGGTGACGATCTGGCCGGCCTTGACGCCATCCGGCAACATGTTGGCGAGCGTGACCGCAGCGGCGAGCGGATCTCCGGTTGGATGGCCACCCCGCTTTTGGAAAACCTGCTCGCCGTTCACCAGCATGGTGATGCGCAGGTTCGGCAGATCGAGATGCGACCAGTCGGCGATCTCCTCGCCGAACACCAGCCCGCCATTGATGGTGCAGTCGGCAAGCTGCTCCAGACCCGGCCGGCCGCGCGGGTCGCGATAACGGCCCGACACGATCTCGATGGCCGGCGATACCGCAACGGACTGCGCCACCTGTCCGCGCGTGTACGGCCGGTCGGCGGCTGGCAGATCTCGGGTAAAACGGAAGGCGATCTCGCCCTCGACGCCGAGATGCGGCACCTCGGCCTCGGACATCTGCGCCGGGCTCGGGCGGATCATCGGCGCAAAGATCAGCCCGCGCGTCGGTTCGCCCGGCGCGCCGCCTATCTTGAAGCCGCCCACTTGCTGGCCGATAAGCGCAGCAACCCGATCCTGGATCGCATGCGCCTCGGCCACCGACGACGGCACCACCGGCAGCGCATCGATCAGAACCCCGCTCCGACGTGCCTCGGCGAGCAGCTGCGCTGCGGTTTCGATTTCGGATTCGGTCATGGCGTGGGCTCCCTTTGACGATGCCTTAGCGGATTCGGAGCTGGCCCGCGACGATACACAACAGCAACGAAAAGCCCGGCCTTCTTTCGAAGGCCGGGCTCCAATCTCGCACAGCCTTGCTCAGGCGCGTGTGCGCGAGCGGATCATGAAGCTGTCGAAGCTGTATTCCGCGACCTGCCACCAAGTGTACTGATCGCCGCGAAACGCCACCATGCTGTCGTACAGCTTCTTGAAGCCGGGATTGCTCGCGGCGGTTTCCGCATAGACCTCGTTGGCCGCCTTCAGCGACGCATCCATGACGACCGCCGGAAACGCGCGCAACTGCGTTCCGCCGGCCACCAGCCGCTTCAGCGCCGGCGGATTATAGGCGTCATAGCGCGCCTGCATGGTCTCGTTGGCGAGCGACGATGCCGTCCGGATGATCGACTTGTAGGCGGGCGGAAGCTGCTCCCATTTTGCGAGGTTGACGAGATTGTGCAGTGACGGCCCGCCCTCCCAGAAGCCCGGGTAATAATAGTGCTTGGCGACCTTCTGGAAGCCGAGCTTCTCGTCGTCATAGGGGCCGACCCATTCCGCGGCATCGATGGTGCCTTTCTCGAGCGAAGGGTAGATGTCACCGGCGGCGACCTGTTGCGGTACAACGCCAAGCTTGGTCAGCACGCGTCCGGCAAATCCGCCGATCCGCATCTTCAGGCCGCTGAGATCCGCGACCTCCTTGATCTCCTTGCGAAACCAGCCGCCCATCTGGCATCCGGTGTTGCCGGCGACGAAGCCGATGACGTTGTGGGGCTTGAGAAACTCGTTGAAGAGCTCGGCGGCGCCGCCGACCTGCAACCAAGAGGTCTGCATCCGGCTGTTCAGGCCGAACGGCACGGCGGTGCCGAAAGCAAAGGTCGGATCCTTGCCGACGTAATAATAGGTCGCCGTGTGGCACATCTCGACGGTGCCGTTGGAGACGGCATCCAGCGCCTGAAGCCCGGGCACGATCTCGCCGGCGGCGAACACCTGGATCTGAAACTTGTTGTCGGTGGCTTCGGCGACGGCTTTCGAAAACACCTCGGCTGCGCCGTAGATGGTGTCCAGGGATTTCGGAAAGCTCGACGTCAACCGCCACTTGAGCTCCGGCGACGATTGCGCAATGGCCGGTGCGGCGATGACGGCGCCTGCGGCCCCGAGACCCGCAGCCCTGATGAACTCACGACGCTTCATGATATTCTCCCTGGATGTGAATGTGCCGGTCGCCCTTCTTGTCGAGGGCGTTGCGACAGCATGATCCAGGTTCCATCGGGAATCCACGACGATTCGAACGACGCAACGCAAAAAACCCGGCCTCTCGCGAGGCCGGGCCTGTTTCGGTGTCTGGTTACGTCGCCGCTAGCCGCGGGTGCGCGAGCGGATCATGAAGCTGTCATAGGTGTATTCGGCGACCTGCCACCACAGATATTGATCGGAGCGGTAGGCCTGCATGGCGTCGATCGACTTCTTGAAGTCGGCGTTCTTCGCGGAGATCTCGCCCCACAATTCGTTGGTCGCCTTCAGGCAGGCATCCAGCACCTCGTTGGTGAAGGGGCGCAGTTGCGTGCCGCCGGCGACCAGGCGCTTCAGCGCGCCGGGGTTCTGCAGGTCGTAGCGTGCCGCCATCCAGCTATTGGCGTTGTTGCAGGCATTGGTGAGAATCGCCTGGTAGTTCTTCGGCAGCGAGTTGAACTTTTCCAGATTGGTGAAGGCATGCACCGTCGGGCCGCCTTCCCAGAAGCCGGGATAATAATAATACTTCGCGACCTTCTGGAAGCCGAGCTTCTCGTCGTCATAGGGGCCGACCCATTCGGCAGCGTCGATCGTGCCCTTCTCCAGCGACGGGTAGATGTCGCCGCCGGCGAGCTGCTGCGGCACCACGCCGACTTTCTGCAGCACCTGGCCGGCGATGCCGCCGATCCGCATCTTCAGGCCGGACAGGTCGGCGACGGTCTTGATCTCCTTGCGGAACCAGCCGCCCATCTGCGTGCCGGTGTTGCCGCACGGCATGCCGATGACGCCGAACTTCTTGTAGAACTCATTGGCAAGCTCGATGCCGCCGCCCTGGTACAACCAGGAATTCTGCTGGCGGGCGTTGAGGCCGAACGGCACCGAGGCGAAGATCGCGAAGGTCGGATCCTTGCCGACGTAGTAGTAGGACACGGTGTGGCACATCTCGACGGTGCCGTTGGAGACCGCATCCAGCGCCTGCAGGCCGGGGACGATTTCACCCGCCGCGAACACCTGGATCTGGAATTTGTTGTCGGTCATTTCGGCGACCTGCTTCGCCATCTGCTCGGCGCCGCCATAGATCGTATCGAGCGACTTCGGGAAGCTCGACGTCAGGCGCCATTTGACCTCGGGCATCGACTGCGCAATCGCAGGCGACGCCACCGCAGCTACCGCTGCTCCGGCCGTCGATACTTTCAAAAATTCACGGCGCTTCATTCAACTCTCCTGTTGCAGACGTTCTTCCCTAAATCCCCGGGAGCATGTTCAGCGGCTCAATCATCGTGCGATTCAGCCGAAGACGCTCTGGTAGGAGGGGTCTGTAGCATGGATCGTCGGCCGCGGAAAACGCGGCATGCACCCTCGCAGCCCCAATTAAACGAAAGTTCTATGCGGCATACACGACAAGGGCTTGTGGAGTACCGGATCAGGCGGCGGCGGTGACACCCTGCAACTGGTCGCGCACCTGGGCCGCGATGGAGCGGTAGATCGCAGCATGCGGACCGTCCGGCTCGCTGTTCACGACCGGAGTGCCGGCGTCCGACATCGCGCGGATCGACATGTGCAGCGGCACCTCGCCGAGGAACGGCACGCCGAGCCGCTCGGCCTCGTGCCGCGCGCCGCCGTGGCCGAAGATGTCGGAACGCGTGCCGCATTCCGGGCACTGGAAATAGCTCATGTTCTCGATGATCCCGAGCACCGGCACGTTGACCTTGGTAAACATCGCAAGTCCCCGGCGGGCATCGATCAGCGCCAGGTCCTGCGGCGTCGAAACGATCACCGCGCCTTTCAGCGGCACGTTCTGCGCCAGCGTGAGCTGCGCGTCGCCGGTGCCGGGCGGCATGTCGACGACCAGCACGTCGAGCGTGCCCCAGGCGACATCGCGCAGCATCTGGGTGATCGCCGACATCACCATCGGGCCGCGCCAGATCATCGCGGTCTCTTCCTCGACCAGGAAGCCAATCGACATGATCGACAGACCGAATTTCGCGATCGGGATCATCTTGCGATCATCGTTGAGAACCGGCTTGTCGCGAATGCCGGTGAGCCGCGGCACCGAGGGGCCGTAGATGTCGGCATCCAGCAGACCGACGCGAAGCCCGAGATCACGCAGCCCAAGCGCGAGGTTGAGCGAGGTGGTCGACTTGCCGACACCGCCCTTGCCGGACGCCACCGCGATGATCGAGGCGATGCCGGGGATCACGGCCTGCTGAGCCATCGGCGAACCGTTCGGATTGGCCGGCGGACGATGCGCCGACACCGGCTGCACGCCGGGCTTGGGGGCGTGGCTGTGCGGCGCCGGCGCGGCGGCGCCGGGCTTGCGCTCGGCGGTCAGCGCGACCATCGCGCCGGTGACGCCAGGAACCGCGCGCACGGCGGCCTCGGCCTGGGCCCGCACGCTCTCCCAGGCGCGAGCTTCGGCGGCATCGACATTGATCGAGAACATGACCTTGCCGTCCGTCACGGCAATCTCCGACAGCACATTGGCCTGCGGCAGCGCCACGCCGCGCGGCGACATCACCTTGGCCAGACCGTCTAGAACCTGCTGTTTTGTCACGCTCACTGGAACTCTCCCGGCCGTCGATTTCACACCGGAGACATAGAGCTATTCGGTGCCGAGTGCATGCTCATTCTCGCGCGGCCGGACGGCCATTATGCTGCATCGCACCACGTCATGCGGTCGGGACTTGCGGCACCGACTTCAGCCTCTATGCTGCCGCTCGAACTCCCCGCAGCCTTCGGTAGCGAAGGCGCCCTCCCCTCTCCCCACAGCACGTTCGGCGCTCAAGCCGACATATCAAAGGGCACGGACATGGCCAAAATTGCTTTCATCGGTCTCGGCGTCATGGGTTTCCCGATGGCGGGTCACCTGGTGGCCAAGGGCAAGCACGACGTCACCGTCTACAACCGCAATTCGGCCAAGGCCAAGGCGTGGGCGGACAAATTCGGCGGCAATACCGCACCAACCCCTAAGGCCGCCGCCGAAGGCCAGGATTTCGTCATGGCCTGCGTCGGCAATGACGATGATTTGCGCGCCGTGACCATCGGGCCGGACGGCGCCTTTGCCGGCATGGCCAAGGGCGCGATCTTCGTCGATCACACCACCGCCTCCGCCGAGGTCGCCCGCGAACTCGACGCCGCCGCGACCAAGGCCGGGTTCCACTTCATCGACGCCCCGGTGTCCGGCGGCCAGGCCGGTGCGGAGAACGGCGCGCTGACCGTGATGTGCGGCGGAACCGACGCCGCCTATGCCAAGGCCGCCCCGGTCATCGAATCCTACGCCAAGATGCAGAAGCTGCTCGGCCCCGCCGGCTCCGGCCAGCTCACCAAGATGGTCAACCAGATCTGCATCGCGGGCCTCGTCGAGGCTCTGTCCGAGGGCATTCATTTCGCCAAGAAGGCCGGGCTCGACGTCAATGCCGTGGTCGAGGTGATCTCGAAGGGTGCCGCGCAATCCTGGCAGATGGAGAACCGCTACAAGACCATGAACGACGGCAAGTTCGATTTCGGCTTCGCGGTCGAGTGGATGCGAAAGGACCTTTCGATCTGCTTGGCGGAGGCCCGCCGCAACGGCGCCAGCCTGCCGGTCACGGCCGTGGTCGACAACTTCTACTCGGAAGTCGAGACGATGGGCGGCAAGCGCTGGGATACGTCGAGCCTGCTGGCGCGGCTGCAGCGCTAGGCCCGGCGCTCGACGTTTCAGGCGGGGCCTGCCGCCCCGCCTGACTTCCATTCGTCATCAAAAATTAACTGAAATCCGGCGTTTGTTAAGGCACCTCTTAATGATTGTGCGGCACTGATAGAGACCGTGAAAACCCGCGCGTCCGGGTGCAGGATTTGTGTTGTTGTGATGAGTAAGCCCGCCAACAGGCCTGAAGTGGTCGATCTTCCGGCCGAAAGCCCGGTCGAGGCGCCGGTGCGCGACCGCCGCGTGGCGCAAAGGCGCGTGCGAGAGGCGCGCGACCGGTTAACGTCTACGTCCGGAACAAGGCCCGCGTTCGACCGCGAATTGCTGCGCCAATACGCCCAGACCCGGCTGTCGGCCTCCCTCGTCGTGACGCTGCTGGTGATCGGAACCGGCTTCCTGTTCGGCTTCTGGGCACAGCCGCTCGATGCCGCGATGTGGGCCTGCGGGATGTTCTGCATCCACGCCATGATCATCCACGCCTGCAAGCGTTACCTAGCCGAGCCGCCCTCGGCGCAGGGCGCGCGGCGCTGGCGGATGAAGTTCATCCTGTTCGACCTGCTCTACGGCATGTGCTGGACGGTGGTGCTGGTGCACCCGACCGGCGTCGATCTCGTCTCCAACTCGCTGATGATGTTCCTGATGCTGCTGGTGGTCGCGGTGTCCAGCATGCTGGCCGCCAGCCTGCCGATCGCCGCCTTCGCCGCCACCGCCCCGGTGACGCTCGGCGTCGCCTTCAATTTCGCGATGCGCGGCTCGCTCGACAATTACGTGCTGGCGGCATTGGCGATCGCCGCCGAAGGCTATTTCGCGCTGCTGGCGCACCGGTTGCACTCGACCACGCTGGCGACGCTGGAAGCGCGCGCCGAAAAGGACGCGCTGATCGGCGAACTCGAACAGGCCAAGGCGATCTCCGATGAAGCCCGCCACCGCGCCGAGGCCGCCAATGTCGCCAAGTCGCGCTTTCTCGCGCAGATGAGCCACGAGCTGCGCACCCCGCTGAACGCCATTCTCGGTTTCTCCGAAGTGATGAAGAGCGAGATCTTCGGCGGCCATGCGGTGCCGGTCTACAAGGACTATTCCGCCGACATCCATAATTCCGGCGTACATCTGCTCAATCTGATCAACGAGATCCTCGATCTCAGCCGCATCGAGGCCGGCCGCTACGAGCTCAATGAGGAAGCCGTCTCGCTGGTCCATGTCGTCGCCGATTGCCATCATTTGTTGAAGCTGCGCGCCTCCAGCCGCGGCATCACCATCCACGAAGTTTTCGAACTGGGCATGCCGCGGATCTGGGGCGACGAGCGCGCGGCGCGCCAGATCGTGCTGAACCTGCTGTCAAATGCGATCAAATTCACGCCGCAGGGCGGCGAGATCTGGCTGAAGGTCGGCTGGACCGCCTCGGGTGGGCAATATCTCTCCTGCAAGGACACCGGCTCGGGCATCGCCGAGGACGAGATCCCGATCGTGCTGGCCTCGTTCGGCCAGGGCTCGAATTCGATCAAATCCGCCGAACAGGGCGCCGGCCTCGGCCTGCCGATCGCGAAAAGCCTGATCGACATGCACGGCGGCACGTTCACGCTGAAATCCAAGCTGCGGGTCGGCACCGAGGTGATCATCACCTTCCCGCCGGAGCGCGTGATGTCGGCGCTGGCGCCGTTGACCGACGATGGCCCGCCGCTGCAGCCCGATTACACCGCCAATGCCGCTGACGAACGGCACCGTCCCCGTAACAAGCCGATCATGAGCGCCGGCACCGGACTTTAGACAAGGCTTGCGAAACCGCTGCAAACCGCTTCACTGTCGAACTATGAGCCAGGAAACGCCGTGCATCGCCGTCTGCATCATCGATCCCAAGACCAGACTCTGTCTGGGGTGCGGACGCACGCTCCCGGAGATCGGCAGCTGGTTCAAGATGCCAAGCGCCGAGCGGCAGGCCGTCATGGCGCAGCTCGACGCGCGCATGGCGGAGGCCGGGCTAGCGCCGTCCTCGACCTACGCCCCGAAGAAATCCGCCACGTCCTGAACGGTGCGCTTTGAGCCGGGTGATGCTGCTGATCGTGCTGGTCGCGGCCACCGCCGGCGCGGCCTGGGCCTATGGCGATCCGGTGCAGATCTCAAAAGCCGGCGCGCTGGTCTCCGACCTGCTGCGCAAGCAGATGCCGCCGCCGCCCCGCGCCGTCGAAGTGCCGCGCGGCAACACCGGCGAGTTCGGCCTGCAGGCCACGATCAACGGCGTCACCGCGCCGATGGTAATCGACACCGGCGCGACGTCGGTGGTGCTGACCTGGGAGACGGCCCGGGCGCTCGGCCTGCCCTTGGAACTGCTGGTCTACAATGTCGAGGTCGAAACCGCCGCCGGCCACACCCGCGCTGCCCGCCTGACGCTGGACCGCCTGGCCGTCGGCAAGCTGGTCGAACGCTCGGTCCCGGCGCTGGTGGTGCCGCGCGGCCAGATGAAGACCAACCTGCTCGGCATGAGCTTCCTCGACCGGCTGGAGAGCTGGGAAGTCCGGCCGGAAAAGCTGATGCTGCGGGGATATCCTTAAGCCGCGACCTCTTCCAGCGCGTCGACCTCGACCAGTGCGATCGCCTCGCGCAGCACCTCGATGCCGGCGCCGTGCTTCGTGGCATTCTCCGACAGATAGCGCCGAAACGCGCGCGCGCCGCGCACGCCGTGGAATGCGCCGACAAAATGCTTGGTCATCGAATGCAGCCGGGTGCCCTGCGCGAGCTGGTCGGCGATATACGGCATCATCGCCTCGAACACGTCTTTCATCGACGCAAAGGGTGCTGCCTCGCCGAACAGTTCGGGATCGACCGCCAAGAGCCGCCACGGCTCCTGATAGGCGGCGCGTCCCAGCATCACGCCATCGACGCGATCGAGATGCGCCTTGGCTTCCGTAACGCCAACGATGCCGCCATTGATCACCACCGGCATGTCCGGCAATGACGCCTTCAGCCGATAGACGCGGTCGTAATCCAGCGGCGGGATGTTGCGGTTCTCCTTCGGCGACAACCCGTTCAGCCAGGCCTTTCGCGCATGCACGACGAGGCCGTCGGCGCCGGCCGCGACCACCGCGCGCGCCAGCGTGTCGAGCGCCACTTCGGGATCCTGGTCATCGATGCCGATCCGGCATTTCACCGTGACCGGCACGCGCACCGCCGCCTTCATCGCCGCGACGCCCTGCGCCACCAGCTCCGGCTCGGCCATCAGGCAGGCGCCGAACCGGCCGTCCTTCACGCGATCCGAGGGGCAGCCGACATTGATGTTGATCTCGTCATAGCCAAAGTCTTCTCCGATCTTCGCGGCTTCCGCGAGATGCGCCGGATCGGAACCGCCGAGCTGCAGCGCCACCGGATGCTCGCTCGCGTCATAACCCAGCAGCCGCTGCCGGTCGCCATGAATGATCGCGCCGGTGGTCAGCATCTCCGTATAGAGCAGCGCCTGCCGCGTCATCAGCCGGTGAAACACGCGGCAGTGGCGGTCGGTCCAGTCCATCATGGGGGCGACGGAAAATTTTGAATTAGCGATCAATGACTTACACCATAACTGCGATCTTGCGACCGATTTGCCAGCCCATTGTAGCGGAATTCGGGACGCCGCGCGCCCCGTCACCGCAAGGCTCCTGCCCTGCCCGGCGCAACGTCCCGCTACGCCTCATCCGCAACCTTGAGCCCCGCGCCTTTCACCAGCGCAAAGATCGCCGGGATCACCATCAGCGTCAGCAGCGTCGAGGAGATCATGCCGCCGATCATCGGCACCGCGATGCGCTGCATGATCTCCGAGCCGGTGCCGGTGCTCCACAGGATCGGCAGCAGGCCCGCCATGATCGCCACCACCGTCATCATCTTCGGACGAACCCGCTCGACGGCGCCTTCCATCACTGCCTCATAGAGATCGCCGCGCGTCAGCGGACGGCCTTCGCTGGCGCGCTGCGCCTGGATCGCCGCCAAAGCATGGTTCAGATACATCAGCATGACCACGCCGGTCTCGGCGGCGACGCCGGCCAGCGCGATGAAGCCGACCGCGACCGCCACCGACAGGTTGAAGCCGAGCGCCCACATCAGCCAGAGCCCGCCGACCAGCGCGAACGGCAGCGACAGCATCACGATCAGCGTCTCCGCGATCGACCGGAAGTTCAGGTACAACAGCAGAAAGATCAGCAGCAGCGTCACCGGCACGACGATCTTCAGCCGCGCGGTGGCGCGTTCGAGATATTCGTACTGGCCGCTCCACGTCACGTAGTAGCCGGCCGGAAAGTTGATGCTGGCCTGCACGGCGCGCTGCGCGTCCGCGACGTAGCCGCCGAGGTCACGGTCGCGGATATCGACATAGATGTAGGTCGCGAGCTGTCCGTTCTCGGTGCGGATCGCGGTCGGTCCGCGCGTCGGCGCGATCTTCGCGACCTCGCCGAGCGGCACGGCACCGCCATTCGGCAGCGGCACCAGCACATCGCTGGCGATCGCCTGCGGGCTGTCGCGGAGATCGCGGGGATAGCGCATGTTGACGCCGAAGCGCTGGCGGCCTTCCACCGTGGTGGTCACGATCTGCCCGCCCAACGCCGTCGCGATCACATCCTGCACGTCCTGGATCATCAGGCCATAGCGCGCCAGCCCGTCGCGATCCGGCGTGATGTCGAGGTAATAGCCGCCGAGGCTGCGTTCGGCATAGGCCGACGACGTGCCGGGCACCACCTTCAGCACCTGCTCGATCTGCCGGGCGAGTCTGTCGAGTTCGACCAGGTCCGCCCCCATCACCTTGACGCCGACCGGCGTGCGGATGCCCGTCGACAGCATGTCGGTGCGCGCCTTGATCGGCATCGTCCAGGCGTTGGACACGCCGGGAAATTGCAGCGCCTTGTCCATCTGGGCGACCAGGCCGTCGATGTTCACGCCCGGCCGCCATTCCTGCTTCGGCTTGAGGTTGATGATGGTCTCGAACATCTCCGACGGCGCCGGATCGGTCGCGGTCGCGGCGCGTCCCGCCTTGCCGTAGACCGACGACACTTCCGGGAAAGACCGGATGATACGGTCCTGCATCTGCAGCAACTCGCCGGCCTTGGTGACCGAGATTCCCGGCAGCGTCGTCGGCATGTACAACAGGGTGCCCTCGTTGAGGTTCGGCATGAATTCAGTGCCGAGTCGGCTGGCCGGCCAGATGCTGCCCGCCAGTATCGCGATCGCGAGAGCCACGACGACGAGCTTCGCGCGCATCACGGCCTTGATGACGGGCCGATAGACCCAGATCAGGAATCGGTTGATCGGGTTCTTGTGCTCCGGAATGATCCTGCCGCGGACGAACAGCACCATCAACGCCGGCACCAAGGTCACCGACAGGATCGCCGCCGCCGCCATCGCAAAGGTCTTGGTGAAGGCCAGCGGGCTGAACAGCCGGCCCTCCTGCGATTCCAGCGTGAAGATCGGCATGAACGACACGGTGATGATCAGCAGGCTGAAGAACAGCGCCGGCCCCACCTCGGACGCCGCCTCGATCAGGATTTCGACGCGCGGTTTTCCCGGCGGTGCGCGTTCCAGATGCTTGTGGGCATTCTCGATCATCACGATGGCGGCGTCGATCATCGCGCCGATCGCGATCGCGATGCCGCCGAGGCTCATGATGTTGGAGCCGATGCCGAGCAGCTTCATCGCGGCGAAGGCCAAAAGCACGCCGACCGGCAGCATCAGGATCGCCACCAGCGCGCTGCGGACATGCAGCAGGAACACGATGCAGACCAGTGCGACGACGACGCTCTCTTCCAGCAGCGTGTACTTCAGCGTGGCAATCGCCGCGTTGATCAGGTTCGAGCGATCGTAGACCGCGACGATCTCGACGGATTTAGGCAGGCCGCTGGCGATCTCCGCAAATCGCTTCTTGACGTTGTCGATGACGTCGAGCGCGTTGACGCCGAAGCGCTGCAGCACGATGCCGCCGGCGACCTCGCCCTCGCCGTTCAGTTCGGTGATGCCGCGCCGCTCATCCGGGCCGAGCTCGACGCGCGCGACGTCGCGGAGCAGCACCGGCGTGCCGTTGTTGGTTTTCAGCACGACATTGCCGAGATCGTTGATCGATTTGAGATAGCCCTTGCCGCGGATGACATATTCGAATTCGGACAGTTCGACGGTGCGACCGCCGACATCGGCATTGCTGGCGCGGATCGCGTCGCGCATCTTCGGCATGGTGATGCCGAGATCGCGCATCCGCTGGGGATCGAGCACGACATTGTACTGTTTGACGAAGCCGCCGACCGAGGCGACCTCGGCGACGCCTTCCGCCTTGGCGAGCGCGAATTTCAGATTCCAGTCCTGCAGCGTGCGGGCGTCGGCGAGGTTCAGCTCCTTCGACATGATCGCGTATTGGTAGACCCAGCCGACGCCGGTGGCGTCCGGCCCCATGGTCGGCACAACGCCGGCCGGCAGCCGCGCCGCCGCGCCGTTGAGGAATTCCAGCACGCGCGAGCGCGCCCAGTAAATGTCGGTGCCGTCCTCGAAGATGACATAGACGAACGACACGCCGAAGAACGAGAAGCCACGCACAACCTTCGACTTCGGCACCGTCAGCATCGCCGTAGTCAGGGGATAGGTGACCTGGTCCTCGATCACCTGCGGCGCCTGCCCGGGATATTCGGTGTAGACGATCACCTGGGTGTCGGAGAGATCCGGAATGGCGTCGAGCGGCAGATGGGCCAGCGCGTAGATTCCGGCGGCGGCCGCGAAGCCGGTGCCGAACAGCACCAGCAACAGGTTGCGCGCCGACCAACTGATGATACGGGCGATCATTGCGCGCTTCCTTCGGAAAAGCCCTTCAGCGCGGCCTTCAGGTTGCTCTCCGCATCGATCAGAAAGTTCGCCGACACCACCACCGGCTCGCCATCGTCGATCCCCTCGCGGATCTCGACATAGCCGTCGCTGCGGCGACCCAGTGTGACAGCGCGCGGCTCGAAGCGGCCTTCCCCCTTGTCGACGAACACCGCCTGTCGGCTGCCGCTGTCGAGCACCGCACTCTCCGGAATGGCGACCACCGGATCGGGGCTACCGGAGCCGATCACCGCGTCGATATACATATCCGGCAGCAATGCCAGATCGGCATTCGCCAGTTCGATGCGGATACGTGCAGTACGGGTGTCGCGGTTGACCTGCGGATAGATCACGCTGATCACACCTGCGAATTCGCGCCCGGTGAAACTGCGCGCGCGCACATTAACGTGTTGTCCGACGGCGATGGCGCCGAGATCGCGCTCGGCGACATCGACCAGCGCCCACACCGCCGAAACATCGGCGATGCGGAACAACACGTCGCCGGGTTGCGCTCGCATCCCCTCGATCGCGTTGCGCTCCAGCACAATGCCGTCGCGCGGCGCGGTCCAGGCGATGGCGAGCGGGACCGCGCCGCTCTTCTCGATATCGACGATCACCGGCTCCGGTACGTCGAGATTGATCAGGCGCAGGCGGGATCCCCGGCCGTAGCCCGCTTCGCCGGCCGGCGTCTTCAATCTCAGCGTCGCGACATATTCGGCCGCCGCGGACGCGACCGCGGGGCTGTAGATGTCCATCAGCGGCTGGCCCTTGCGGACCCTGGTGCCGGTGGTGACATCGGCGACCTTCTGCACCCAGCTCTCCGAGCGCATCGAAATCACCGAAACGCGCCGTTCGTCGAGCTGGATGGTGCCGGGCGCGCGGATCACGGTCTGGATCACCCGCCGCGCCGCCGGCTCGGACTTGACGCCCGCCCGCTGGATCTTGCCCAGCGACAGCCGCACCACACCGTCGTCGGAATCCTCGCCGTCGAGCACCGGGATGTAGTCCATCCCCATCGAATCCTTCTTCGGCACCGGCGAGGTGTCCGCAAGCCCCATCGGATTGCGGTAGTATTTGATCTTGCGGTCGCCGGGGGGGGCAGCATGCGACGCTGGCGGTCTGGTCGGGCTCGGTTCGGGTTCGCTGGCGGCGAAGACGGGACGGTAGTCGCGCCCGTCCGCGGTGGTCTTCGGCACCGGCGAGTAGTCCGGCTTGCCGTCGGGATCTTCGTAATACAAAACCGCGCCGGCCTGCTGCGCGGCGGCGGGGGTGACGATGGCGGCGACGCGCGCAAAAGGACGCCACGCGTAGCCGCCACACGCCACCGCGATCAACGCGGCGGCGGTGCAGGCGAGCAAGGCGCGGGTCATTTCTGCGCCGTGATGACGAGCTTGCTGTCGACCGAACCGGTCTCGCCCTGGATCTTCGCGCCCAGCGACAATTGCCAGCGGCCGGCCATGCCGAACGTCGCCTTGAACTTGTAGGTCCCCGGCTCCGCCCCCGGCACCGGCGCGATCTTGGTGGCCATTTCCGGCATGCCGTCCGTCGACATATCCAGACGTGTCGCGAAGACGACGGCGTCCGGCACCGGCTTGCCGGTCTTCGTGTTGACCAGCCTGACGGTGAAGACCCTGTCGGTCGTACCGGCCTTCACGGTCTGGTCGACAAGCTCGAACTTGTAGTCCTTGATGTCGGCGCGCGCCGTCGTTGCGATGCCGGCCATGGCGATAGCGAGCGCGAGCGGCATCGCCCGCGCGAAGTGAAACGCTTTCATGTGAAGTCCTCGAATGATCTGATCCGCCGCAAAGCGGCACGCGTCTCCACGCGGAAAGCGCGGAGCCGATGGCGTTAACCGGTCAGATCAGACGCGAGGGGGATGGTCGGGAGGGGGACGCGCGACGCCGTCCGCTAGCATGTCGTCCATGAACAGATGCGACGTCCGCACCGCGTGCCGAACCACCATCGCGGGCGCCGGCGAGGGGCCGGCCTGCACGGTCTTCATCACGCAGATCGCCATCAATTGGCAATCCGGGCAATTCTTGCTCTTCGGCTCGGACGGGCAGCACGGCATGTCCGCGGACATGGTGCCCGAAGACATGGTGTCCGAAGACATCGTCGACATGTCGTCCATCGCCATCGACGCCTGCATGGCCGCCGCAGGCGTCACCACGGGCCCCATCGCGAGACCGAAGGTCACGCAAAGAGCCAAAGCCAGGTTGATGAGCCGACGCAGCGCCATCCCCCATTATCCCACCAACGCGGGCACGGGGAAAGCACCTTGTGCTTGAAAAGTTCGCCACCTCCTCCGTCAGGCCTGACGCGTCGCCGTCGGCGTGGCCATGCCCTGCCATCGAAGGCGCCAGACGGCGCCCTGCCGCAGGTTCTGGACGAGGTCGGGCCGGAAGGCGACGAGGCAGGTGCCGCCGGCTTGGCGAACCGTCGGATAGACGATGCCGTTGCCAAAGGCAGGCGGTGCAAAGAACCGATCGCCAATCCGCAAATTGACGTGCGAACGGCCCGGTTGCGCAGGGCTGGGGGTCCGTCAGAGCCTGATAGTCATCGTTTTCACTTATATTTTGGTGATGCCATTTCCGACCTTGATACCGACACGACCGAGCAAGCGGATTTGCGCGGCGGCTGTTCGCCGTGGTTCAGCGCGACTTCGTTCGTGCGTCGTCCGTTCACGCAGGACACAATTTGCGACGTGCTGATCGTCGGCTGCGGCATCACCGGATCGCTGGTGGCCGAAGAACTGACGCGACAGGGGCTCGATATCGTCCTCATCGACCGCGAACTGCCGGGCCGCGGCAGCACCGCGGCCAGCACGGCGATGCTGCTGTGGGAGATCGATCGATCGCTGGTCGAATTGACCAACCTGTACGGCTTTGAGCGCGCTATGCGCGCCTATCGCGCCAGCTACGAGTCTGTACATGGGCTGAAGGCGCTGGTGCAGCGCCTCGCGCTGCCCTGCGAGATGCGCGACAAGGATTAGCTGTATCTGGCTGCCGGCGAGAGCGCCAAAGACCTGATCGAGGAGCACGCGCTGCGGCAACGCGCCGGCCTGCCCGGCGCCTTTCTCGACCATCCCCGACTGCTGTCGGAATACGACATCGCCCGCGCCGGCGCGCTGCTGTCGCCGGGTTCTGCGGACGCCGATCCGTTGCAACTGGCGAGTGGACTGCTGAAGGTCGCGGTCGGCCGCGGCGCCCGGCTGTTCGAGGGCGAGGCGGTCGCCTATGATTCCTCAGCGCATACAATCGGCGTGCAGCTGAAGGACGGCGGCACCATCGAGGCGCGCCACGTCGTGCTCGCCACCGGCTATGTGATGCCGGACATCGTGCACACGAAAGTGCAGACGCCGTCGTCGAGCTGGGCGGTCGCCACCAGGCCGCAGCCCGGTAACATCTGGCGTGACGGCGCGCTGATCTGGGAAGACAGCAAGGACTATCTCTACGCCCGCTCGACCGCGACCGGCCGCATCATCATCGGCGGCGAGGACAGCGACGAGATCATCGATCCCAATACGCGCGACGCGCTGATCCCCGCCAAGACGCAAGCGCTGGTCAAGAAGCTCGCGGCCCTGTGGCCGCGCGCCGAGCTGGACATCGAATTCAGCTGGGCCGGCACCTTCGACACCACCAGCGACGGCCTGCCGCTGATCGGGCCGGTGCCGCAGCATCGGAGCATCTACGCGGCCTATGGCTATGGCGGCAACGGCATCACCTTCAGTTACATGGCAGCGCAACTGATCTGCGGCGCCATCGCCGGTGAACACGCCGCACTGCTCGACGACTTCGCGCTAGACCGCGACGGGACGTGAAGCCCGGTTGCGCCTGCATCCGGGCGTAAGATCAAAATCCGGCTTGCACCGCTTGCCAAAACCGCCGCCAATGGAGGCAGCAAAAGCCCCGATTTGCGCCAGCGCGTTACATTGACATCCAGCGACCGATTGTTAGCATACAAGCGATTTTCAGCCCACCTGCATGGGGTTTCCGATGAAGCCGGCACCGTTCACCCGCCACGTTCCGCGCACCGTCGACGAGGTCGTCGCCGCGCTGGCGGAGTTTGCGCCGCAGGACGGCCGCATCCTCGCCGGCGGTCAGAGCCTGGTGCCGATCATGGCGTTTCGCATGGCGCGGCCGGTGCATCTGATCGACATCAACGAGGTCGAGGGGCTCGACCGCGTCGCGATTGACGGCGACTACTTCTCGATCGGCGCTCGCGCCCGCCATGGTGCGTTCGCCAAGCCGGTCGTTGACGGCGTGCTGGGCAAGCTGCTGTCGTTCGTCTGCGGCCACATCGCGCATTATCCGATCCGCACGCGCGGCACCTTCTGCGGCAGCCTCGCGCATGCCGACCCGTCGTCGGAATGGTGCCTGGTGTCGGCAACGCTCGGCGCGAGACTGGTGGTCAAGAGCGTGCGGGGCGAGCGCATCGTTGCAATCGAGGATTTCCTCGAAGGCATCATGTCTACCTCGCTGGCCGAAGACGAATTCCTCGCAGAGGTGCGGCTTCCGCTGCTGCCGGACGATACGCAATTCGGCTTCTACGAATTCAGCCGCCGCGCGGGCGATTTCGCGATGGCCGCGGCGCTCGTGACGTATCGGCTGGTCGATGGCGTGATCGCGGACGCCCATGTCGGCATCGGCGGCGCCGAGGACCGCCCGCGGCGTATCGCTGAGGCCGAAGCCGTACTCAATGGCCAGCCGCCCTCGGTCGAACTGTTCGTCGCCGCCGGCGAAGCCGCGGCCCAGGCGGTCGATCCGCTGGAAGACATCCAGACCACGGCCGAATATCGTTGCGACCTTGTGCGCGCGGTGACGCGCCGCGCGCTGGAGCACGCTGCGGGATGACGGTGCACCAGAAGGGCTCCGGCACCAGCTGGGTCGGACGTTCGCTGCGGCGGGTTGAAGACCCTGCCCTCGTCACCGGACAGGGCCGGTTCACCGCGGACCTCCCGGCGGTGCACTGGGTCCGCTTCGTGCGCAGCCCTGTCGCGGCCGGGACCATTGAGAACATCGCCGCGCCGGACGGCGCCACCGTCATCACGGCGGCCGACCTCGTTGCGCTGAAGCCGATCCGGCCGATGCTGAGCAAGTTCGCTTATGTCCCGGTCGGCCAGCCGATCCTTGCCGATGGCGTGGTGCGCTTCACCGGCGAGCCGATCGTCGCGGTCTATGCGTCGGCCAAGGACCTTGCCGAAGACATTGCGGACCAGATCGAGGTCGAGATATCCGAGACGCCGGCGCTGGTCGATGGCATGGACGCGCTCGCCGACGGCGCGCCGCTGGTGCATGCCGAAGCTGCCGGCAATGTCATCGTCGAGGGCCGCATCACCACGCCGGGTTTTACCGAGGTCTGGAACAGCGCGCATACCATCGTCCGCGTCGATGGCCGCTCGCGCCGGCAGAACGCCACGCCGATGGAAGCCCGCGCCGGCCACGCCGCCTATGATGCCGCGACAGGAAGGGTCACGCTGACCTGCACGACGCAAATGCCGCATATGGTGCGCACCGCGATTTCCGATATTCTCGGCATGCCGGAATCCGATTTGCGCGTGATCGCACCGGATGTCGGCGGCGGCTTCGGCCAGAAGATGTCGCTCGGTCCGGAATTCGTGTTGCTGGTATGGCTTTCGCGAAAACTGCGCAGCTCGGTGGCGTGGACCGAGGACCGCCGCGAAAACCTGATCGCGAGCTATCACAGCCGCGACCAGCATATCGATATCGAAGGCGCGTTCGACGCGACCGGCAAACTGCTGGCGCTGCGCGGCGACATCGTCGCCAATATCGGCGCCTATTCCTGCTTCCCGACCACGTCGGGCGTCGAGCCGCTGATGGCGTTGGCCGAACTGCCCGGCCCCTATAACGTGCAGGCCTATGACTGCCGGTCGCGCGGCGTGCTGACCCACACCTGCCCGATGGCGCCGTATCGCGGCGTGTCGCGGCCGGTGATCACCTTTGCGCTGGAACGGCTGATGGACAAGGCCGCGGCGAAATTCTGCATCGAGCCGACCGAGCTTCGTCGCCGCAACCTGATCGATGAATTCCCTTACACCTCCGCCACCGGCCTCGTGTTTGACGACGGCTCCTACAGAGCGACGATGGAGATGGCGATTGCCGCCATCGACCTCACTGCATTCCGCGAACGCCAGAAAAAGGCGCGCGATGCCGGCCGCTATCTCGGCATCGGCTTTGCGACCTTCTCCGAGCGCACCGGCTACGGCACACCGGCTTTCGCCGCGCGCGGCATGGCGATCTCGCCGGGTTTCGAGACGGTGCATCTCACCATCGATCCCTCCGGCTTCATCGAGGCGCGGATCGGCTCGTCGCCGCACGGTCAGGGCCTACGCACCTCGCTGGCGCAGATCATCGCCGACGAGCTCGGCGTCGATCCTGCTATCATCAAGGTCGTGCATGGCGACACCGATCGCTCGCCCTATGGCTGGGGCACCTTTGCCAGCCGCTCGATGGTGCTGACCGGCGGCGCCAGCCTGATCGCCGCGCAAAAAATCCGCGCCAAGCTTATCAAGATGGCGAGCCACCTGCTCGAGGCATCGCCCGAGGACATCACGCTGCACTCCGGCGCCGCGCATGTCATCGGCACCGATCGCACGATCACCATCGCCGCGCTGTCGCGCGCCGCCTATCACTCGCTGCAGGTCTTCAACGGTACGATCGAGCCGGGCATGACCGAGACCGGCACCTACGATCCCTCCGGCACCTTCTCCAACGCCTGCCATGTCGCCATCGTCGAGGTCGATATCGAAACCGGGCGGGTCGAGGTGCAGAAATTTCTAGTCGCCGAGGACGCCGGCCTCATCATCAATCCGATGATCGCCGACGGCCAAGTGCATGGCGGCGTCGCGCAGGGCATCGGCAACGCCATTCTCGAAGAGATCATCTATGACGAGACCGGCAACATCATGAGCAGTACGCTCGCGGACTTCCTGCCGCCGACGTCGCATGAAATTCCCGAAATCGAGCTGCATCATATCGAGACGCTGACCGGCAACACCATCACCAGGGCCAAGGGCCTCGGCGAAGGCGGTGCGATCGGCGCGCCGGCAGCGGTGATCTCGGCGATCAATGACGCGCTCTCTTCCTTCGGCGTCTCGATCGACGAGATGCCGGCCACGCCGCAACGGATACGCGCGGCCCTGCGCAGCAGCGGAAAATCGACATGACCGACAAGACCAGTATCACGCTCACCATCAACGGCCGCGACCACGCCATCTCCGTGGAATCGCGCCGCACGCTGGCGGATGCGATCCGCGAGGAGTGCGGCCAGACCGGGACCCATATCGGCTGCGAGCACGGCATCTGCGGGGCCTGCACCGTATTGGTGGATGGCGAGCCGGTGCGCTCCTGCCTGATGTTCGCGCAGCAGGCCGCGGGCAAAGAGATCCGCACCATCGAAGGGCTTGCCCGCGGCGACGAGATGCATCCGATGCAGAAGGCCTTCATGGAGCACCATGGCCTGCAATGCGGCTTCTGCACGCCGGGCTTCCTGATGCTCGCGGTCGGCGTGCTGGAGAAGGAGCCGGACATTTCCGACGACGATCTGGTCGACGTACTGTCGTCGAACCTGTGCCGCTGCACCGGCTATCAGAACATCATCAAGGCGGTGCGCGCTGCCGCCATCGAGATGCGGCAGCCGTGAACGCCCCGGCCAAACCGAAGCTGATCGGCCAGTCGGTTACCCGCAAGGAAGACGGCCCGCTGCTGCGCGGCCAGGGCCTGTTCGCCGCCGACGTCAACTTCCCGAACCAGCTCTACATGCGCGTGGTGCGCTCGACCTATGCCCACGGCAACATCCTGTCGGTCGATCTGGCGCCGGCACTGGCGATCCCCGGCGTCGTGGCGGCGTGGTCCTTCGCGGAGGTCGCCGACGTGCCGCCGATCGATTTCCGCCTGACAAAACTCGAAGCGCTCGCCGCCTACCGCCAGACCATTCTGGCCAAAGACCGCGTGCGCTATGTCGGCGATCCCGTTGCCGTGGTGTTCGCCGAGAATGCCTATCTCGCCGAAGACGCCGCCGAACACGTCGTCGTCGAGATCGAGGAATTGCCCGTCATTCTCGAGGCCGATGGCCCGACCGGCGAATTCCGCGATGGTCTGCCGACCGAGCCCGCGGTGATCCGCAAGGGCTATGGCGACGTCGACGCGGCGTTTGCGAAAGCGCATGCCACCGTCAGCCTGTCGCTGTCGATCGGCCGGCACTCCGGCGTTCCCCTGGAAACGCGCGGCGCGATCGGGCGCTATAATGCGGTGAAAGACGTGCTGGAAATGTACGGCGCGGCGAAAGTGCCGCACTGGAATCGCGACCAGCTCGCGACAATGTTTGGCCGGCCACAGCTCTCCATGAACCTGTTCGAGGGCCATGTCGGCGGCGGCTTCGGCATCCGCGGCGAGCTGTATCCGGAAGACGTGCTGGTCTGCCTCGCCGCGCTGCGGCTCGGCCGTCCCGTCAAATGGATCGAGGACCGCCGCGAGCACCTGATTGCCGCCAATCATTCGCGGCAGCAGACCCACCACATCCGCGCCGCCATCGATAGCGAAGGCCACATCCTGGCGATCGACGACGAGTTCTATCACGACCAGGGCGGCTACATGCGCACCCATGCCGCCACCGTGCCGGATCTCGCCGCGGCGATGCTGCCGGGTCCCTACCGCGTGCCCGCCTATCGCGCCGCCGGCCATATCCGCCTCACCAACAAGACGCCCGGCGGCACCTACCGCGCCCCCGGCCGCTATGAAAGCACGTTTGTGCGCGAGCGATTGCTCGACGCGATCGCGGCCGAGATCGGCATCGACACTGTCGAGGTGCGCCGGCGCAATTTGATCGACAAGAGCGAGATGCCGGTGACGCGCGCGCTGGAAACGCTCGGCACCCACATCGTGCTGGATTCCGGCGACTATGCCGGGCTGCTCGACAAGGCGTTGAACGGCGTCAGCTGGGACGCCTTGCAGGCTGACATCAAGCAGCGCCGTGAAGCTGGCGAGTTGGTCGGCGCTGGCGTGGCGATGTTTGTCGAGAAGAGCGGGCTCGGCCCGTTCGACGACGTCCGCATCACGATCGATACGACGGGGCATGTCGAGGTCGTGACCGGTGCGGCGTCCGTCGGCCAGGGCGTCGAGACCGTGATCGCGCAGATCTGCGCCGACACGCTCGGCGTCGGCTATGACCAGATCAACGTGATCCACGGCCAGACCAACCGCATCGGGCGCGGCCTCGGCGCCTTTGCCTCGCGCGTCACCGTGATGACCGGTGAAGCGACGCGGCTCGCGGCGATCAAGCTGCGCGACAAGGTGCTGACCACCGCCGCCGAACTGATGCAGTTGCCATCAGGCGAGCTCGACATCGTCGACGGCCAGATCGTGCAGACCGGCAACGCAATCGGCCCGTCGGTCGGGCTCGGCCAGATCGCCGCAGCACTCGCACCGGGCTCGAAACTGCTCGGCGACGAGGCGCCCGGCCTGTCGGCCGAGGCTACCTTCGAGTCCGCGCACATGACCTATCCCTACGGCGTGCATGTCGCCGTGGTCAGCCTCGCGCGCGACACCGGCGGCATCGATATCGAGCGCTATCTCGTCGCTTACGATGTCGGTCGCGCCATTAACCCGATGCTGGTCGAGGGCCAGATCGTCGGCGGCGTGGCGCAGGGCATCGGCGGCGCGCTTTATGAGGAGTTCACCTATGACGACCGCGGCGAGCCGCTCGCCGTGACCTTTGCGGACTACCTGATGCCGACGGCGCGCGAAGTTCCTGACGTCGATGTGATCGTCTCCGAGGACGCGCCGAGCCCGCTCAATCCGATGGGCGTCAAAGGCGCCGGCGAAGGCGGCACCAACGCGGTGGGCGCGGCATTGGCCGCCGCGATCGACGACGCGCTTCAAATGCCCGGCGCGATCTCGCAGCTCCCGGTGTCGCCGCAGACAATCAGGGCGTTGTTGCGACCTTAGTTTCTGCGCGCCGCAGCCGGGTGGCGGAGGATCTCGCGGCAGGCCAGCCGATCCGCGCCGGTGGCACGGCGGATGAAGCGCCGATAAAAATCCGACTGTTTCGCCCGAAAGCCCGCCAGAGCCCCGGCGCCGAAGCGCCGTGCTGGCGTCCGCTTCAGCCGAAGAACGCCGTCAGCTCCGCGACGGTCTCCTCCGGACGCTCTTCCTGCAGCGTATGGCCGCAATCGAAGGCGCGGCCGGAGACGTGCAGCGCTTTCTCCCGCCACGTCTCGAGCACGTCGTACAGCGCGCCGACGGTGCCCTTGCCGCCCCAGATCGCCAGCAGCGGGGCGGTGACGCGGCGGTCGGTGTCGGCCTCGTCATGCTCGAGATCGATGGTCGCGGCCGCGCGATAGTCCTCGCAGATCGCGTGCCGCGTCGCCGGATCGTTGTAGCAGCGCAGATACTCCGCGAAGGCCGCGGGTTCGGTCGCGCCAGGCGTCTTGACCTGGCCATCAATGTGCGTGCGCAGGAAAAACTCCGGATCTGCGCCGATCATCCGCTCCGGCAACGGCGCCGGCTGGATCAGGAAGAACCACCAGAAGTAACGCGTCGCGAAGGCCTTGTCGGTGCGCGCATACATGGTGGCGGTCGGCGCGATATCGATCAGCGCGACGCGCGACACGGCTTCGGGAAAATCGAGCGCCATGCGATGCGCGACGCGCCCGCCGCGGTCGTGGCCGACCACGTCGAACTTGTCATGACCCAATGCCCGCATCACCGCGACCTGGTCGCGCGCCATGGCTCGCTTCGAATAGGCCGCATGGTCGGCGCCGCTTTCGGGCTTGCTGCTGTCGCCATAGCCGCGCAGGTCGGTCGCGACGACGGTGAAGCGCAGCATCAGCGCGCCCACCACCTTGCGCCAGGTCACATGGGTCTGCGGATGGCCGTGAAGCAGCAGGAGCGGCGGCCCGTCGCCGCCCACCGCGGCGCGGATTCGGACGCCGTCAGGCAAGGTCCCGTCGAGCAAACGAAAGCCCGCGAGGAACGGCGACGGGCCAAGGTCGGCAAAGGTCGCGCCGGATTCGGGAAGGGTCAGGCCAGCCATGAATTTTCCGCCAGGTAGAAGTGTTGAAGGGATGTGATGGCCGCGTTATGCTGCAGCGTCGCGCCGACCGCGTCGCGGCCGGGGACCACCGCCTGACTGCGACGAGCCGTCGGCAAGCTCGATGCCCTGCCCCGTCGGTTCGACCGTCAACTCGCACGCCGAGGCATCCGAGGCAAGATCGCCGATCCGGCGTACGAAAGCTTATTCCAGCTCGATGCCGAGCTGGCCGAGTCGAGCGCCATCGCGACAGGGAGCTTCCGTCAAATGCCGCGATTTTTGGCTTGCCTGCGGATCGGTCTTGCCGCGGCGGCGCTGGTGCTGCTTTCCGATGTGCGTAGCTCCAGCGCAGCGCCCGAGAAGAGCAATCTCGGTAAGGCCGAGGGTTATCCGGTCGCTCCTGCGCTCAGCAGAAGCCGCGAGGAACGTTACCGCGCCGGCTCTTTCAGCGCGCTCGATACGCTGGTCCCTCCTGCAGCCTGGCCCCCGCATCGATCCCGCTGCCATTGTCGATGCCAACGCCGGTCCGGCGATGCCAGCGGGACACATCTAGGCGCCGAACGTGACGCGCTGTTTCGAGGAATTGTCGCGCACTACGGCCGCTGTTGATTGCGAAGCGAAGCGCCGAGCGCATTGAAACCGATGGATCACCGCCTCGCTACGACCTGCGCGGAAGTATTCCGCGCTACGTGATCTTCTTCAACAACCGCACCAATGTCCGCTGCTCCTCCGCCGTCAGCGGTCGGAGCGTCTTGACGCTGATCTCGGCGGCGACGCGGATCGCGGCGTCCATCAGCTCGGTGCCCTGCTCGGTCAGCGACACCGCGCGCCGGCGGCGGTCGGTCGGATCGCTCCCGGTGGTGATAAAGCCCCGCAGGCCCAGCCGATCGACCACGCCCTTGATGGTGGCGGCGTCGAGATAGACGAGGCGCCCGAGATGGTTCTGCGAGCAGGGTCCGACCTCGTGCAGCTTGGCCATCACGGCGAACTGCGTCTGCGTAAGGTCCGCGATCATGTTGGCCATGAAGATCGAGGTGTGGCGTTGCATCGCCACCCGCATCAGGAAGCCGACCTGATAGTCGACGACATAGTCCGACGGCGGCTCCGCGCCCGGCAGGACCTTCAGCTTTCCCGGCTTCTGCATCGCACTACCCCTGACGACCCGCGAAGTATGTACGATCTTCGGTTGCATTAAAAGGCGAACCTATACTTTCACACCGTCAGGTAGGCCCGCTGGATCTCGATGTTGTCGGCCAGCGCACCCATGCTACCACTCCACTGGATCTGGCCCTTTTCGAGAATGTACGCCCTGTCCGATACCAGTTCGGCGAAATGAACGTTCTGTTCCGACAGCAGGATCGAAACGCCGGCCTTCTTCAGTTCGAGGATGGTGTTGGCCATCAGTTCGACGATCAGGGGGGCTACGCCTTCCGAGGGCTCGTCGAGCAGGATCAGGAGCGGATTGCCCATCAGCGTGCGCGCCACCGTGAGCATCTGCTGCTCGCCGCCGCTCATACGGCCACCCGGCCGGTGCGGCATCTCGCCTAGATTGGGAAACAGTTTAAGCAACTTGTCTTCAGTCCACACTGGCGCCGCAACGCCGTCACTGAATTTGCGCGGCGGCTGGCGGCCGATGTCGAGGTTTTCCATCACCGTGAGGTCGGAGAAGATGCGACGGTCTTCCGGCGTGAATCCCAGCCCCAGCCGCGCGATCTCGAAGGGTTGCTTGCCGGAGATGTCCGTGCCGTTGAACTGGATCTTGCCCGACGACTGCGCCATCAGGCCCATGATCGCCTTCATGGTGGTGGTCTTGCCGGCGCCGTTGCGGCCCATCAGCGCCACCACTTCGCCGCGCCCGACTTCGAGGTTCAACCCGTAAAGGATCTGCGCGGCACCATAGGAAGCGCCGAGATTATCCACCGTCAGCATCGGCGTGCTCATGAGGAAGCCTCCGCTTTGGCAAAGGTCTTGCCGGTGCCGAAATACACTTCGCGAACCTGCGGGTTGTCGCGAATGGATTTGGCGTCGCCGTCAGCAATCAGCCGTCCCCGCGCCAGCACGATGATGCGATCGGCAAAGGCGAAAACCACATCCATCGAGTGTTCGGTGAACAGCACCGAGATGCCGCGCTCGATCACCAGCCGCTTGACCAGCGCGATCAGATCGTTGCGTTCCTTCGGCGCCATGCCGGCGGTCGGCTCGTCCATCAAGAGCAGCCGCGGATCGTTGGCGAGCGCAATGGCGAGTTCGACGCGCTTGACGTCGCCATAGGCCAGTTCGCGACTCGGCCGGTCGGCGGCGTCGGCCATGCCGACCTGCGCCAACAGTTCGAGCGCGCGCTCGCGATGCAGCGACGCCGCCGGCTTCCACAATTTGTAGATCTGGTGGGCGTGCGAGATCAGCGCCATCTGCACGTTCTCGACGACGGTCATCGAATTGAAGGTGGCCGCGACCTGGAAGGTGCGGCCGATGCCGAGCCGCCAGATCTCGCGCGGCTTCCGGCCGATCAGCGAGGTGCCTTCGAACATGATGTCGCCGGAGTCGGGGGCGAGCTGGCCGTTGATCATGTTGAAGCAGGTCGACTTGCCGGCGCCGTTGGGCCCGATCAGCGCCAGAAACTCGCCGCGCTTGATATCGAACGACACGTCGTTGACGGCCTTGACGCCGCCGAACGATTTGCAGAGTTGGCGGATGCCGAGATCGCTCATGACGACACCTTCCGTCGCGACACGAGTTTCAGGAAGCCGCCGACGATGCCGCTCGGGAACGCCAGTACCAGCAACAGAATGACGCCGCCGAGCAGTGCGCGCCAGTATTCGGTGGAGCGCATGATGGTGTCCTGAAGAACGGCAAAAACAGAGGCGCCGACGATCGGACCGCTCAGGGTCTGGATGCCGCCAAGCAGCACCATCACCAGGCCATCGATCGAGCGGCTGACGCCGATCGTCTCCGGCGAGATCGAGCCCTTGGCGAAAGCGAACAGCCCGCCGGCGACGCCGCACACCGCGCCCGCAATCGCAAAAGCCAGCCAGTGCACGCGCTTGACGTCGAGGCCGATCGCCTCCGCGCGCAACGGAGAGTCCCGCCCTGCCCGCATCGCGTAGCCGAACGGCGCGAACAGGAATTTTCGCAGCAACAGCACGCCGGCCGCGGCCAGCGCCAGCGTCAGGAAATAAAACGGCCCGCGTGTGTCGAACGGCGCCGACGGCCAGATGCCGAGCACACCGTTGGAGCCGCCGGTCAGCGTCTCCCACTGGAACACCGCGGCCCAGACGATCTGCGCGAACGCCAGCGTCAGCATTGCCAGATAGACGCCGGACAGACGCACGGCGAACCAGCCGAACAGCAGCGCGCCGAGCAGCGCCAGCATCGGAGCGGCAGCCAGTGCCACGCCCATCGGCGCGGCAAAGAATTTCACCAGCAGCGCCGCCCCATAGGCGCCGAGGCCGAAATAGGCTGCGTGGCCGAACGAGTGCATGCCGCCGGGGCCCATGATGAAATGCAGGCTGGCGGCGAACAGCACGGCGATGAGCACGTCAATGCCGAGCACCAAAGTATAGGGCGAGTTCTTCGCCAGCAGCGGCAGGCAGACCAGCACGACCAGCAGCACGAGGCCGGCGATCTTGGTGGCCGGCGACGCCGGGCGCATCGGCTCTTCCGGCTCCGCGACGCTGCGCACCACCACCTGCTCGCGGCCGAGCAACCCGTAAGGCCGGAAGATCAGCACGGCGGCCATCACCAGGAATTCGGCCACCAGCGTCAGCTTGGAGAAGTTCACCGAAAAGCCGCCGAAATCAACGACGCCGAGACCGATGCACAGCGCCTTGACTTCGGCGATGATGACGGCGGCGAGATAGGCGCCGGAGATCGAGCCCATGCCGCCGACCACGACGACGACAAACGCGTCGCCGATCACGATCAAATCGGTCGCCAAAGTCGCCGGTTCGCGCGCGATCTGCAGCGCGCCGCCGAGACCGGCGAGCAGCGCGCCGAGCGCAAACACGCCGGTGAACAGCATGGCCTGGTTGACGCCGAGCGCGCCGACCATCTCGCGGTCCTGCGTGGCGGCGCGCATCAATCGCCCGAAGCGCGTCTTGGCCAATGCCAGATGCAGCATCCACAGCACGAACGGGCCGACAAAAATCAGAAAGATGTCATAGGTCGGCAGCCGCCTGCCGAGCAGTTCGACCGAGCCGGTAAGGCCTGGCGCGCGCGGGCCGAGCAGGTCTTCCGGTCCCCAGATCCACAACGTCGCGTCGTTGATGACCAGCACCAGCGCGAAGGTGGCGAGCAATTGAAACAGTTCGGGCGCGCGGTAGATCCGGCGCAGTAGCAGTATTTCGATGATCGCGCCGATCACGCCGACCAGCACTGCTGTGGCGACGATGCCGCCCCAGAAGCCGAGCGGACCGCCAAGTTTGGTTGCGATCGTGTAGGCGATGTAGGTCCCGATCATATAGAGGGACCCGTGCGCGATGTTGACGATCCGGGTGACGCCGAAGATCAGCGACAGCCCGGCCGCCACAAAGAACAGGCCGGACGCCGAAGACAATCCGTTGATCGCCTGGAAGAAGAAGGAACTGAGGGTCATCGTGGATCGACCTCTCCCCGCCTGCTGTCAGCGGAGAGAAACACCTTTTCATTTGGAGTTGTGTGAGCCATCAGGGCGGTATCGGCTTGTGGAATTCAGAACATCTCCCCGTCATTGCGAGGAGCCTCTTGGCGACGAAGCAATCCAGTTCTTGCTGAGCCTGTGGCCTCTGGATTGCCGCGTCGCTTCGCTCCTCGCAATGACGAGCTTGTTGTCCTGTTCAACCCCATCACACTTTAATCAGTGGCGGGACGAAGCTTCTTCACTTCGGCATCGCTCGGCAGCACGCTGGCGCCATCGACATATTTGAAGTCGACCATGGTGCCCTTGCCGTTTTCCAGCGCGATCTTGCCGACATAAGCGCCCATCGTCGCTTGATGGTCGGAAGCCCGGTATTCGAACGGACCGAACGGGCTGCCGAGCTTGAGGCCCTCGAATGCCGCGATCAGCTTGTCGGTGTCGGTCGAGCCCGCCTTGGCGATGCCGGCGGCCAGCGACTTCATGGTGCTGTAGCCGACGATCGAGCCGAGGCGCGGATAGTCGTTATACTTCTTCTGATAGGCGTTCAGGAACGCCAGATATTCCGGGGTCTTGATCTTGTCCCAGGGATAGCCGGTGACGATCCAGCCGACCGGGGCTTCTTCCTTGACCGGATCGAGATATTCCGGTTCGCCCGACAGCAGGCTGACCACGGTGCGGTCCTTGAAGGTGCCGCGCGTAGTGCCTTCGCGCACCAGCTTGGAGAAGTCGGCGCCGAACAGCACGTTGAAGATCGCGTCCGGCTTGGCGTCGTCGATCGCCTGCGCCACGGCGCCGGCATCGACCTTGCCGAGCGGCGGCGCCTGCTCGGTGACGAATTCGACGTCGGGCTGCTTGGCCTTCAGCATTTCCTTAAAGGTCGCCGCCGCCGCCTGGCCGTATTCGAAGTTCGGATAGACCAGCGCCCAGCGCTTCTTCTTGGCGGCCAGCGCATCCGGCATCAGCATCGCGACCTGCATGTAGGTCGTGGCGCGCAGCCGGAACGTGTATTTGTTGCCGTTGGCCCAGGTGATCTTGTCGGTCAGAGGCTCGGCGGCGAGGAAGAACACTTTCTTCTTGCCGGCGAATTCGGTGACGGCGAGGCCGATATGCGAAAGAAACGTGCCGGCGAGGATGTTGACGCCCTCGCGCGTCACCAGCTCGTCCGCGACGCGCACCGCATCGCCCGGCGTCGAGCCGTCGTCGCGCGAGATCACTTCCAGCTTCTTGCCGAGCACGCCGCCGGCCGCATTGATCTCCTCGATCGCCAGTTCCCAGCCCTTCTTGTAAGGGTCGAGAAACGCGGTCTGGGTCTTGTAGCTGTTGAGCTCACCGATCTTGATCGTGCCCTGCGCGAAAGCCGCAGAACCGAGCGAGACCGCCAGCGAACCGGCGATGGCGAGTGAGCCGAAGATACGAGCCGTCATCATGATCGAACTCCGTTGTGATCGTCGATTTCAGGGATCGACGATTGCGATGAAATTATCCGTCGCCGTCCATTTCGCAAACAGAAGACCGGCCCCTGCGGCGTTACGTTCGGCCTGAACGCTGTTCGAATTAGTTTGTACGCAAATAGTCCGGCGCACCCGGTTTGTTGTCAAGACTGGTTGTGGTGCAAGGTGCCTAGCACATCACTGAATGTTTGATCACCACGAACGCGACGCGATGATGAAGTCGGTAGCCAAGAACTCGGCTCTTCCCTCTCCCCTTGTGGGAGAGGGTGGCCGCGCGCAGCGTGGACGGGTGAGGGGTGCCACAAACGCTGTCGCCTCGTCACCCCTCATCCGTCACGGCCTTCGGCCGTGCCACCTTCTCCCACAAGGGGAGAAGGAAGAACGACCGCGTCATTGTAGATGCGTGAAGACTACCGGTCGCGGAAGCGGTCCATCAGGGCCTTGTCCTGGCCGCCATCGATCTCGATCATCGTGCCGTTGGCCATCTGCACCAGCGGCGACGCCAGCATGACGACGAGGTTGGCGACTTCCTCCACTTCAGCGATGCGGCCGAGCGGAATCGAGGCCGGCGCCAGCTTGTCGGCTTCCTCATAGGAGATGCCCATGTCGCGCGACATCGCGCCGACCAGACCCGCCCAGCGCTCGGTGCGCACCGGACCGGGATTGACCGCGCAGAACGAGATGTTGTGGCGGCCGTACTGGCCGGTGAGCGACAGCGTCATGTTCTGGCCGGCGGCGTTGGCGGCACCCGGGGCGATTTCCCAGTAGGACGGCTTGACGCCGTCATTGCCGATCAGGTTAACGACGCGACCGCCGCCCTGCTTGACCATGATCGGCAGCGCGTAGCGCAGGCAGCGCACATAGCCCATGAATTTGAGCTGCATCGCCTGCTCCCAGTCTGCCTCGGTCAGCGTCTCGATGACGCCGCCCGGGGCGGAGCCGGCATTATTGATCATCAGATCCAGGCTGCCGAGCTCCTTGGCGGCCTTCTCGACAAAGTTCTTGGCTTCCGCGTCCTTGGTGAGATCCGCGGTGATCGCGACGACCGTGACGCCGTAGGCGTTGCGGATTTCCTCGGCGGTTTTTTCCAGCGGCTCCAGGCGGCGCGCGCAGATCGCGACGTTGACGCCCTCCTTCGCCAGCGTCATGGCGATCGCCCGGCCGATGCCCTCGCTGCCGCCGGTGACGAGAGCGCATTTGCCTTTGAGTTGCAGATCCATCTGGAGCTCCTTGTGTTGCAGGATAAAAGAAAGAGATCGGGTGATTAGCTCCCGGTGAATACCGGGGGTCGTTTTTCGGCAAAGGCCTTGCGGCCTTCGGCGTAGTCGGCGCTGGCATCGGCCGCGGCATAGAATGCCTCCGCCTGCGCCAAGAGATCGGCGTTGTCGGTCGTGATGGCGGAGATCGCCGCCTTTGCCGCCTTGATGGTCAGCGGCGCATTGCCGGCGATCTGTTTCGCCAGCGCCATCGCGCGCGCCTCCACCTCGCTGGCCGGCGCGATCAGATGCACGGCGCCGAGCGCGAAAGCGCGCGTCGCCGGCAGCCGGTCGGCAGTGAACAGCACCTGCCTTGTCGCGCCCGCGCCGAACACGCGGATGAAGCGCACGATGCCGCGCGGATCGTAGCCAAGCCCGAGTTTTGCCGCGGGCACCGCGAAGAAGGCATCGTCGGCAGCGACGCGAAGATCGCAGCTTGCCGCGACAGAAGACCCTGCCCCCATGCAGCCGCCAAAAATCAGTCCGATGGTCGGCTGCGGGATCGCCTCGATCGCCCGGCAGGTGTTTTCTACCAGATCGTCATAGGCCCGCGCCTGCCCCTCGCCCGAGCGCGCGGTGGCAAAGTCCGAAATGTCGGCGCCCGCGGAAAACATCTGCTCGCCGCCGCCGCGGATGATGACGACGCGCACGTCCTTTCGCGTCGGCACCTCGGCGGCGAAGGCCGCGAGCTTGTGCCACATCACGGTCGACATCGCGTTGCGCCGCGCCGGATTGGCGAGCCACAGCGTTGCGATACCGTCCGCTATATCGATCTGGATATCGCCGGGCGTTTTCATCTCAGGCCTGCTTGCGGTGCGACATCCAGGTGCCCGCCGCGGATGCGGCGAACAGCTCGGCAAGCGCCGCGTTGAACGCCGCCGGCTCTTCCGAGGTGATGGTGTGGCCGGAGCGCGGGATCACCAGCAGCCCTGCGGTCGGCACCGCGCGCTTCAGGAAGACCGAGGGATCAAGGCACCAGTCGTCCTCGTCACCGACGATGATCAATAGCGGCACCGAGAACGCCTTCAGTTGCGCCTCCATTTCCCACAGCATCGGTCGCTTGGCCTGCAGCTCGCGCATGGTGAGCGCGTGGCCGACGGGTGAATGGTCCGCCAGCATTTTTGCGAATTCGGCGAAGCCGCGCGGGTCCTTGTTCTTCTGCGTCTGCCTAGTTGCGCCATCGGCGTAGCGCGCCGCCGCGGTCGGGAAGTCCACCGTCTCGAACATTTTTGCGGTCTCGCGCGACGCGGCGCGGCCCTGCTCGACGAATACCGGATCGGGGCTCGAGCCATAGCCGCAGCTCGCCGCCGTCACCGACAGGCAGCGCTCGGGATAGTTGATGCCGACATGCAGCGCGGTGGAGGCGCCCATCGAGTGGCCGACGATGTGGGCCTTGTCGATACCGAGCGCATCGAGAATGGCGATGATATCATCGCGCGCGATATCCTGGCCGTAGCGCGAAGGGTCCGTCGGCACGTCCGACGGCAGATAGCCGCGCTGGCTCAGCGTGATGCAGCGATGCGAGCGCGTGAAGTAACGCATCTGCGGCTCCCAGGTGCGGTAATCTCCGGCATATTCATGCACGAAAACCACGGGACTCCCGAACCCCGCCTCTTCATAATAAAGCTGCGTTCCGTCGGGCGTCGTCACATGCGGCATGCAAGCCTCCTGCGCTCGAGCACATTTCGTTTGTGCACATACGAAAGCTAGAGCGGTTGTTTGTTTGCTGCAAGAGAATTTAGTGAGTTATGTTTTGGCATATCGCTTGCTTGCAAACGAATATCGCCGCACCGTTTGATGCCTGAAAAGACTGTCTGCGCTGCACCGCAACGTTGCCTGAGGAGAAGTGCCGATGACTATTGTAACACGCCGTGCATTTACATTGGGCAGCGCATTGGCGCTCGCAGGCACTGCGCTCGCGACCCCGTCGCTGGCGCAGGCCAGGCCCAAAATAAAGGTCGGCAGCCTGACCCTGCCGGTGTTCGCGCCGATCATCATCAACATCATGAAGGCGAAAGGTTTTGACGCCAAGAACGGCTTCGACGCTGACGTCACGGTCTATCCAGGCTTCGCGGCCTATTATGCCGGCCTTGCCACCGGCGAAGTCGATACGCTGATCGGCGGACCCACCTATTTCCAGAAGCTGCGCCTCGAAGGCGTGCCGCTGCAGATCATCGCCACCGGCGCCACCTTGGCCGACCTCGTCATCATCACCAAGGACCCGGCGATCAAGGGCATCAGCAATCTCAAGGGCAAGCAGCTCGCCGCCGACATGGGCAGCGGCCAGTTCCAGATCCTCTCGATCATCGCGAAATCGCAGAAGATCGACATGGCCAAGGACATCACGGTGGTGAACGCCAATTTCGCGATCGCCCGCGCGCAGCTCGCTGCCGGCCGCGTCGAGGCCGCGATGATCATCGAGCCGATCGCTACCATGATGATCAAGGAAGACCCGTCGCTGAATATCATCTTTAATGCCAACGACGAATGGAAGAAGCTGACGGGCTTTCCCGGCTGGGAGCTGGTCTATGCGATGCGCGAGGACGCCATCAAGAAAACGGCAGCCGCGCCAAAAATGTTTCTGGCAGCACTGGAAGACGTCAGCAAATTCCTGGTCAGCGATCCCGACGCCTGCGACAAGATTGCGACCGAGACCGTCAAGCTGCCGCCCGGCATCCTGAAGGAAGCCGTGCTCGCCAAACGCTGGGAGTTCGACGCCAAGCCCGCCTGGGGCGCCGAGCGCAAGGGCATCTGGGACACGTTCGAGCGTGCGGTCACCGCCGGCTTCCATCCAAAACTGCCGGACGAAGCGATCATCTATGCCCCCTGATGACGTGCATGCCGACACGCCGTTCGAGGAGCCGCGTCGTTCGCTGATCTCCTCCAGCCTGCCCCGTGAGGCGATCGGGTCGATCGCCATCTTCCTGTGCCTGTGGCAGGCGATGTCGTATCTGGCGCCGACCCTGGGCATTCCCGCGTTCGCGATTCCCGGCCTCGGCCGGATCGCGCAGAGCCTGACCAAGATCACCTTTGTCGATGTCGCGGTGACGCTGGCCCGCGTGCTCGGCGCGCTGCTGCTGTCCTTCGTCATCGGGCTGGCTTTCGCCATCGTGATGTATCTCTCCGAGACTCTGGAGAAATATCTGCGGCCGATGGTGCGCGTGCTGATGGCGGTGCCGGTGGTGTCGTGGATTCTGTTTGCGGTGCTGTGGTTCAAGGGCGTCGAATTCCGCATCGCCTTCGTGCTGATCGTGGTCTGCGCGCCGGTGTTCACGGTGGACGCGCTCGACAATATGCGCGAGGTCTCGAAAGAGCTGCGGCAGATGATCCGGTCGTTTCGTCCGACGCCGCTGCAGTTTTTCCGCAAGCTGATGTTGCCGGCGATCACGCCGGGCCTGATCACCTCCTGGAAGATCACGCTCAGCCTCGCCATCCGCGTGGTGACGATCGCCGAACTGGTCGGCGCCGTCACCGGCATCGGCCATCAATTGTCAGTGGCGCAGGAGCTGTTTTCGGTGGCGGATGTATTCGCCTGGACTCTGGTGCTGGTGGTGCTGCTGTTCATTCTGGAAGCCCTGCTGGTCCGGCTCGAGACCCGCGTGCTGCGGTGGCGGGCATGACCGGCGCGTCGGCGGCGATCGAAATCGCCAACTTACGAAAAGTGTTTTGCCAGACCACCTCCGGGCAATCGGTGGTGGCGATCAACAAATTGACGCTGCGCATCGAGCCCGGCGAGATGGTCGCCATCGTCGGCCAGACCGGCTGCGGCAAGTCTACGCTGTTCGATCTGCTGATCGGACTGGAGTACCCGACCGAAGGCAGTATCAGCATCGGCGGCAAGACGCCCTATGACGACTTCAACGCATTCCGCGGCAAGATCGCGACCATCTTCCAGCAGGACAGGCTGTTTCCGTGGCGTTCCGCGCTCGACAATGTGAAACTGCCGCTCGAACTGATCGGCGTCGGTGAGGACGAGCAGGAAACGCGCGCGATGGACTGGCTGCGCCGGCTCGGGCTGGAGAAGTTTTCCAACGCCTACCCGCGCGAATTGTCCGGCGGCATGCGCCAGCGCGTCGCGATCGCGCGCGCCTTTGCCGTGCAGCCGGAGATCCTGCTGGCGGATGAATCGTTCAGCGCGCTGGATGAAGTCACGGCTGGCGAGCTGCGCAAAACCTTCGTGTCCTTGGCGCGGGAGTTCAACTCGACCGCGATCCTGATCACGCATCAGCTCGAAGAAGCCATGAGCGTCGGCGATCGCATCATCGTGTTCGGTAAATCGGCGGCGTTGCTGGCCGACGTCCGCGTCGCCGACTGGACGGAGGCGGATTATCCGCTGCTGCGCGCCGCGATCCAGAACACGCTGCAGGCGAATGCGATGGATGCAAGGTTGGCGCGAAGCTAGCGAAAAGCGCTGATCTTTTGCCCTCTCCCCTTGTGGGAGAGGGTGGATCGAACGCGAAGCGTTCGAGACGGGTGAGGGGGCGCCACGAACTCTGTCGCCAAGAAGCCCCCTCATCCGACCGCGCTACGCGCGGCCACCTTCTCTCACCTAGCGAAGCTTCGCTCCGCGCGGGGGAGAAGGAAGAAGCGCGCGGCTTCTACCTCTCCATGATCGCCTTGGCGGCATTGCCGAATGCTTCGACACTCGCATCGCCGGTATCCGTGAAGCACAAAATCCGGCACGGGCAGGATTCCAGCCCGTCATAGCGCCACGGAAACGCGCCGATCAGGCAGCGCTGGTTGAGCATCAGCTCGATATCGCCGCCGATATTCTCGGCATGTAGCAGGCCTTCCTGGAAGGCGTAGTTGTGGAACGGGAACATGTCGGCGGTGACGTGGCGGCCGGACAATTTATGCTTGTATTCGAAGCTGCCGAAGAACTCCGCTGGCGTCTTGCCATGGCGGCGGGTGAATTCCGCGGCGATGTCCGGCCGCATGTTGCGGATCGAGGTGTTCATGGAATGGTCGCAGGAGCCGGTGTCCATGCCGAACCACTTTATCTTTTTCTCGAGCATCCAGTGCAGGGTGTCGAGGTTAGGACCCGGATGATAGCAGAAGTACTTCACCAGATCCTGCTGCGGCTGGCCCTCATAATGCTTGTGCCAGCCGGTGTGCAAAATCAGGATGTCGCCCTCGCGGATGTCGGCGCCGGATTTCTCGATCATCTCCGGCGTGATCACCGACCAGTCATCGACCTGGTCCGAGATATCGACCACCACGCCCTTGTTGAACAAATAGTCCAGCGGCAGGGACGCCATGTCGCCCTTGCGGCCGTCGGTGGCGTGCATCGCGCCGTCGAAATGCGTGCCGGCATGCAGAGCGGTTTCGATCCGCTGCGCCACGATCATCTGGGTCTGAAGGTTTTGCGCATAATACATCTTGTTGCCGGCGTAGCCGACCCAGCCCGGCGTATGGATGTTCATGACATGCGAGAGATCGATGACTTTCATGGACGCTTCCCTGATCGGTGATAGCCGCGGATTTCTATAAAATGCAAACAATTTTAAGCACATTCAACTGGCCGGCAGCAAGGCCAGACGGCGGCAGGCGGTCCGGCCTTGCGCCGGGACGGCGGTCGTGCCGCACACCCGTTTTATTGACATCGCCAAACCCGCCGGATACCTCCCTTGCGTGGATCTGCCGTTACGGCGCCACCGCTGCGGAACCGCCGCGTCGATTGTGCCGGTCGCCGGCACCTCATCAGGATTGGCGTCGCCATGATGGATTTCGCCACCCGGGTCCACAATCACAATTACCGGCTCGATCCGATTATCCGGTCATTGCTGGATACCGACTTCTACAAATTCCTGATGCACCAGTTCATCTGGATGCTCTACGCCGACGTGCCGGTCACCTTCAGCCTCATCAACCGCACCAAAAAGGTCCGGCTGGCGCAGATCATTCCCGAGGCCGTGCTGCGTGCCCAGCTCGACCATGCGCGCACACTGCGATTTCGCGAGAACGAGCTGATCTGGCTGGCCGGCAACCGCTTCTACGGCCGCCGCGACATTTTCCGTCCCGAATATATCGAATATCTGCGCAGCTTCCGGTTGCCCGACTACCAGCTCGACACCATCGATGGCCAATATGTGCTGACCTTCGAGGGCCCGTGGGCCGAGGTCACGATGTGGGAAATTCATGCGCTGGCCATCGTTAGCGAGCTGCGCACCCGCAGCGCGATGTCGACGCTCGACAAGTTCGAGCTCGACATCCTCTACGCGCAGGCCAAGACCAAGATCTGGGGCAAGATCCAGCGCCTGCAGGCGCACCCCGACCTGCGGCTCGCGGAATTCGGCACCCGCCGCCGCCACAGCTACCTGTGGCAGGAATGGGTCACCGACGTGATGGCCAACGAGCTCGGCCGCACCTTCGTCGGCACCTCCAATGCCCTGCTCGCTTTCAAACATTCGTTCGAGGCGATCGGCACCAATTCGCACGAATTGCCGATGGTAGCGGCCTGCCTTGCGGACAGCGACGCGGATCTCAAACGCGCGCAATATGACGTGCTGGCGAAATGGCAGGAGGTCTATGACGGCGAGCTCCTGATTATCCTGCCCGACACTTTCGGCATGACGCAGTTCTTGCGCGACGCGCCGGAATGGGCCGGGCACTGGACCGGCATGCGGATGGACAGCAAGGAGCCGGTCGCCGCCGGCGAGGAGATCATCGCCTGGTATGCGTCGCGCGGCGAGGATCCGCGCAAGAAGCGCGCGATGTTCTCCGACGGGCTGGAGGTCGATTCGATGATCGACCTGCACCAGAAATTCCGCGGCCGGATCCGCGAAAGCTTCGGCTGGGGCACCATGGCCACCAACGACTTCCGCGGCGCCCACCCGCGCGGGCTGGACACGCTCGACCCGATCAGCCTGGTCTGCAAGGTGACCTCGGCGAACGGGCGTGCGGCGGTGAAGCTGTCGGACAACCCGGCGAAGACCACGGGCAGCCCCGCCGAGATCGAACGCTACACGCGGATCTTCGGCGAAGAGGGGTTTGCCAAGCAGGCGGTGGTGGTGTGATGTTCGTCATTCCGGGATGCCCATCAGCCGGCGTAGCCGGATGATGGGCATCCCGGAATCCCGAAATGTTTTGAACACGTCGGGATTCCGGGTTCGCTCGCGGCTGGCGCCCCTCGCGCCCCGGAATGACATGATAGTCTAAGAAGACGAAAAAAACGCCGCCCGGTTTCCCGGACGGCGTTTCCTTCGATTCGATGAAGTCAGCGTCGCTTACAGCAGACCCGCGCCGCGCGCCCACTTGTACTTGGCGCCCAGCACTTCCACCGGCAGTTCGGTCGAGTACGCATAGGCCGGGATGCCGTTCTGATAGAGATATTCCGCGGCCTCCTCGACCTCAACGTCGCCGGCGAGCGAGGCGACCATCGGCTTCTCGATGCCCAGCTTCTTCATCTCGTTCTTGATCTCGACCATGTTGCGCGCAAACACCATCGGCGGGGTGACGATGGTGTGCCAGTAGCCGAGGATCAGCGAATGCACGCGCTCATCCGTGAGGCCGAGCTTGACCGTGTTGACATAGGTGATCGGCGGCTCGCCGCCGGTGATGTCCACCGGGTTTCCAGCCGCGCCGAACGGCGGGATGAATTTGCGGAATGCGGCGTCGAGATCCGGCGGCATCGCCATCAGACCCATGCCGTTGTCCACCACCGCATCCGACAGCAGCACGCCCGAACCACCGGCGCCGGTGATGATCAGCACGTTCTCACCCTTCGGTGTCGGCAGCACCGGAATACCCCGGGCGAATTCGAGCAACTGCCGCAGCGAGCGGGCGCGGATCACGCCGGACTGCTTCAGCACGTCCTCGTAGATCTTGTCGTTGCCGGCCAGCGCGCCGGTATGCGACGACGCCGCCTTGGCGCCGGCCGAGGTGCGGCCCGCCTTCAGCACCACCACCGGCTTGATTTTTGAGACGCGCTTGGCCGCTTCGGCAAAGGCGCGACCGTCTTTCAAGTCTTCACAGTGTTGCGCGATGATCGTGGTGTTGGGGTCCTGCTCGAAGAACGCCAGCAGATCATCCTCGTCGATGTCGCTCTTGTTGCCGAGGCCGACGATCGCCGAGACGCCCATCTTGGCCGAGCGCGAGAAGCCGATGATCGCCATGCCGATGCCGCCGGACTGCGACGACAGCGCCGCCGAGCCCTTGACGTCATAGGCGGTGCAGAACGTCGCGCAGAGGTTCGCGGGGGTGTAGTAGAAGCCGTAGATGTTCGGCCCCATCAGGCGGACGTCGTACTTCTTGCCGATCTCGACGATCTCTTCCTGCAACTCGGGCTCGTTGGCTTCGGCAAAGCCCGACGGGATCAGCACGGCACCGGGAATTTTCTTCTCGCCGCATTCGATCAAGGCGCCGGCGACGAACTTCGCGGGGATCGCGAACACCGCGGTGTCGATCACGCCCGGAACGTCCTTGACGCTCTTGTAGGCCTTGCGGCCCATGATCTCGGTGGCCTTCGGGTGGATCGGATAGATCTCGCCCTTGTAGCCGCCGTTGATGAGGTTCTTCATCACCGAATTGCCGATCTTGCCGTCCTCGGCGGAGGCGCCGATCACGGCGACCGCCTGCGGCATCATGATGCGCTTCATCGCGGTGACGATTTCGGCGTTGGAGCGCGGCGCCGGGCGCGGTCTGTAGTCGAAGTCGACGACGATGCGGACGTCGGCGGCGATCGCATCCTTCTTGGTGGCGAACACCGGGTTGAGATCGAGCTCGACCATTTCCGGGAAGTCGGAGACCAGTTCGGAAACTTTTACGATGATGTCGGCCAGCGCCTCGCGGTTGGCGGGGTCGCCGCCGCGCACGCCCTTCAGCATCTCTGCGGCCTGGATGCCGTCGAGCATCGACATCGCATCGTCGTTGGTGGCGGGCGCAAGGCGGAAGGTGACGTCCTTCAAGACTTCGACCAGCACGCCGCCGAGGCCGAAGGCGACCAGCTTGCCGAACGAGCCGTCGGTGATCGAACCGATGATCACCTCGGTGCCGCCCATCAGCATCTGCTGCACCTGCACGCCTTCGATCTTGGCGTCGGCCTTGTACTTTTTGGCGTTGGCGAGAATCGTGTCGTAGGCCTTCAGCGCCTCTTCGGCGGTCTTGACGCCGACGATCACGCCGCCGGCTTCGGTCTTGTGCAGGATGTCCGGCGAGACGATCTTCATCACCACCGGGAAGCCCATGCTGCCGGCCAGCTTGGCGGCGTCGGCGGCCGAGGTGGCCACGCCTTCGCCGGGCACCGGAATGCCATAGGCGTCGCAGACCAGCTTGCCTTCCGGCGCGGTCAGGCTGGTGCGGCCGTCGGCCTTCACCGCATCGAGAACTTTGCGAACGGTGTCTTTCGCGGACGGCTGGGCAACCTGCTTGGCGAGATTCGTGGGGGACATGAGCTTCCTCTCCTTGACGACGTCTGTTTCGGATGCGACGTGGTTGATGGCATTTGGTATGCCAGAGAAAGCAAAGTCAAGCGCGTGTGCACTGCAAAAATGCGGCAATCGTAGTCAGCTTGACACCGTGGTATTTGGTATGCCAAAAATCTGGTACTAATTATTCTGTTATACGAACATCTCCCAATGGAGATGATTCATGCCCGCTCGAAAACCAATCAAGGCGCGGACGACGATGGCTGAGGCAGATATTGCGATCGTTCGGATCGCCCCGGAGACCAGCTTCAAGAACAAGGCCTATGATGCCTTGAAAGAAGCCATTCTCAAAATGGATATCTACACTTCGCCGGATCCGGTGATGCTCGACGAGCGCGCGCTGTCGGAACGTCTCGGCGTCAGCCGCACGCCGATCCGCGAAGCCATCGCGATGCTGGAACAGGACGGCTTCGTCAAGACGATGCCCCGCCGCGGCATCGTGGTGGTCCGTCGCACCAAGGTCGAGATCGTCGACATGATCCGCGCCTGGGCCGCACTCGAGAGCATGGCGGCACGCCTCATCACCACGACGGCGCGCAAGAAGGACATCTCGGCGCTGCGCGACTTCTTCAAGGATTTCGGCCCCGACCGGCTGCCGCAGGATCACGTCGAGGAATATTCCAAGGCCAATATCGCCTTCCACCAGGCGCTGATCTCGCTCAGCGAATCGCCGGTGCTGGTCGACATGACCAACGACATCCTGCTGCATGTCCGCGGCTACCGGCAGCTCACGATCGGCCGCACCGACCGCACCGAAGTATCCCTGCCCGAGCATCTGGCGATCATCGAGGCGCTCGAGGAGCGCAACACCGAACTCGCCGAAAAGCGCGCGCGCGATCACACGCTGGGGCTTGCCGCCTATGTCGAGGCGCACGGCCAGGAGCTGTTCACCAAGCCTGCCGAAATCAAGGCGTCCTGATTTCCGGTTTCATGCGAGAAGCCGCCCGACTCCATCGCAACATGCAAACAACAACAATGTCACTTCAAGAAAAGAACAGGGAGAACGCGGAATGACCGCTCTGGCACAGAACATCGCTGCAGTCGAAGCCGAGCCGGAACTGACGGATGGCTTTCATCTGATCATCGACGCGCTCAAGCTGAACGGCCTCAACACGATCTACGGCGTGCCTGGCATTCCGATCACCGACTTCGGCCGCATGGCGCAGGCCGAGGGCATCCGCGTGCTCTCCTTCCGCCACGAACAGGCCGCGGGCTACGCCGCCTCGATCGCCGGCTACCTCACCAAGAAGCCCGGCGTCTGCCTCACCGTGTCGGCCCCCGGCTTCCTCAACGGTCTGACCGCTTTGGCGCATGCCACCACCAACTGCTTCCCGATGATCCTGATCTCCGGTTCTTCCGAGCGCGAGATCGTCGACCTGCAGCAGGGCGACTATGAGGAGATGGACCAGCTCGCGATCGCCAAGCCGCTGTGCAAGGCTGCGTTCCGCGTGCTGCACGCCGCCGACATCGGCATTGGCGTGGCGCGCGCGATCCGCGCTGCGGTGTCCGGCCGCCCCGGCGGCGTCTATCTCGATCTGCCCGCCAAGCTGTTCGGCCAGGTGATCGACGCCGCGGCCGGCGAGAATTCGCTGGTCAAGGTGATCGACGCGGCGCCTGCGCAGATCCCCGGCCCGGACTCGATCAAGCGCGCGCTCGACGTGCTGAAATCGGCGAAGAAGCCACTGATCATTCTCGGCAAGGGTGCGGCCTACGCGCAGGCCGACGACGCCATCAAGGCGCTGGTCGAGACCTCCGGCATTCCGTTCCTGCCGATGAGCATGGCCAAGGGCCTGTTGCCCGACACCCATCCGCAGTGCGCGGGCGCGGCACGCTCCACCGTGCTGAAAGACTCCGACGTCGTGATGCTGATCGGCGCGCGGCTCAACTGGCTTTTGTCGCACGGCAAGGGCAAGAGCTGGGGCGATAGCCCGAAGAAGTTCATCCAGATCGACATCGAGCCGAAGGAAATGGATTCCAACGTCGAGATCGTCGCGCCCGTCGTCGGCGATATCGGCTCCTGCGTCGCCGCTTTGCTCGACGGCATCGGTAAGGGCTGGACCAAGCCGGCGGCCGACTGGACATCAGCGATCACCAAGAAGCGCGACGACAACATCGCCAAGATGGCGCCGCGGCTGATGAACAACAACTCGCCGATGGACTATCACGGCGCGCTGGGCGTGCTGCGCACCATCATCGCCGAACGCCCCGACGCCATGCTGGTCAACGAAGGCGCCAACACCCTCGACCTCGCCCGCGGCATCGTCGACATGTACAAGCCGCGCAAGCGCATCGACGTCGGCACTTGGGGCATCATGGGCATCGGCATGGGCTATTGCATCGCCGCCGCGATCGAAACCGGCAAGCCGGTGCTGGCGATCGAGGGCGACTCGGCGTTCGGCTTCTCCGGCATGGAGGTCGAAACGATCTGCCGCTACAATTTGCCGGTCTGCATCGTCGTGTTCAACAATGACGGCATCTATCGCGGCACCGACGTCAATCCGACCGGCGGCGACGATGTGGCTCCCACCGTGTTCGTCAAGGGTGCGCGCTACGACAAGATGATGGAAGCCTTCGGCGGCATCGGCGTCAACGTGACCTCGCCGGACGAGTTGAAGCGCGCCGTCAACGAAGCCATGGATTCCGGCAAGCCGACGCTGATCAACGCGGTGATCGATCCCGCGGCCGGCAGCGAGTCGGGCCGCATCGGCAATCTCAATCCGCAGAGCCTGCTCAAGAAGAAGAAATAACTTCCACGGACCGACGGGGTCGCAAGGCCCCGTCCCTTTCAATCCGCGCAAGCGGCACACCACGATACGGGAGCAAGACCATGACCCAGGCGCTAAAGGGCGTTCGCATTCTCGACTTCACCCACGTCCAGTCCGGACCGACCTGCACGCAGTTACTGGCGTGGTTCGGCGCCGACGTCATCAAGGTCGAGCGACCGGGCGTTGGCGACATCACGCGCGGCCAGTTGCAGGACGTCCCCAACGTCGACAGCCTGTATTTCACCATGCTGAACCACAACAAGCGCTCGATCACGCTGGACACCAAGAACCCGAAGGGCAAGGAAGTCCTGACCGCGCTGATCAAGAACTGCGACGTGCTGGTGGAGAACTTCGGCCCCGGCGTGCTCGACCGCATGGGCTTCCCGTTCGAGAAGATCCAGGCGATCAACCCGAAGATGATCGTCGCCTCGATCAAGGGCTTCGGCCCCGGTCCCTATGAGGACTGCAAGGTGTACGAGAACGTCGCGCAGTGCACCGGCGGTGCGGCCTCGACCACCGGCTTCCGCGACGGTCTCCCCCTCGTCACCGGCGCGCAGATCGGCGACTCGGGTACCGGCCTGCACCTCGCGCTCGGCATCGTCACCGCGCTGTACCAGCGCACCGTGACGGGCCGCGGCCAGAAGGTCACCGCCGCGATGCAGGACGGCGTGCTGAACCTGTCGCGCGTCAAGCTGCGCGACCAGCAGCGCCTCGCGCATGGCCCGCTGAAGGAATACAGCCAGTTCGGCGAAGGCATTCCGTTCGGCGATGCCGTGCCGCGCGCCGGCAATGATTCCGGCGGCGGTCAGCCCGGCCGCATCCTGAAGTGCAAGGGATGGCAGACCGATCCCAACGCCTACATCTACTTCATCGCGCAGGCGCCAGTGTGGGAGAAGATCTGCGACGTCATCAACGAGCCGGAGTGGAAGACCAATCCGGAATACACCAAGCCGGCGGCGCGCCTGAAGCACCTCAATTCGATCTTCGCCCGCATCGAAGAATGGACGATGACCAAGACCAAGTTCGAGGCGATGGAAATCCTCAACAAGGACGACATCCCGTGCGGCCCGATCCTGTCGATGAAGGAACTGGCCGAAGACCAGTCGCTGCGCGCGACCGGCACCGTGGTCGAGGTCGACCATCCAGAACGCGGCAAGTACCTGTCGGTCGGCAACCCGATCAAGATGTCGGATAGCCCGACTGTGGTGGAACGTTCGCCGCTGCTCGGCGAGCACACCGACGAGATCCTGCGCCAGGTGCTCGGCTTCAGCGACCACCAGGTCGCCGAGATCCACGACTCCGGCGCGCTCGATCCGCCGCGCAAGGTGGCCGCGGAGTAAGCGGCGGGGCTGACACTCCGTTGAAGACCAGAGGCCGCCTCCGGGCGGCCTTTTTGCGTCAGCCGCTCTACCCCCTCGATCGACATTGCGAGGAGCCCTTGCGACGAAGCAATCCAACTCTTTCCGCGCTCGCGGCATCTGCATTGCCGCGTCGCGGAGCCTGTCATCGGGCCGGCGAAGCCGGACCCGGTGGCTCCTCGCAATGACGGCGGGTAGTCACGTTCAGCAGCGAACAAAATGGAACTTTGATAAGGAAAACGTATCGATCGATTTTGCACTGCAAAATCATCTTCGCTGCCATGCAAACAAAGCCCTATTCGCTGGCATCTGGTATACGTAGATTAGCCCTCAGACGACCACGGCGCCCCGGCGCCAAACCTGAGGGATGACCATGTCCAACACTGCTTCGCTCGGCTTCACGCCGTCCACCTCGCTGTTCGGCCGCCTGATGGCGCAGATCGACCGGCTCTTGATGACCAGCGCTCGTATTTCGGCCCGCAACGGCGACCTGCCCCGCTTCGGTCTCTGACCCCCGATTTTTGGCCGGCGCGCTGGCGCGCCGCCGCTACGTTTCCTCCCAGACTGGCCCCGGATTTCCGGGGCCTTTTTTTTGCGTGCGCGTGGCGCTGCCATCGACTGCGACATTTCAGCCCGCGGCCGGATTGGCACCGGGTAATCTCTTGCAGGGTGGCATATCGCATACCAAACTGGCCGAAAGGTAATGCTTCGCGCTTAGATAGAAAGCATGCCGGGGAGGAGAATGGCCGACCGCCCTGACAGGGCCGAGGCCGCAATTGCCATGATGCATGCACCCGCCCTCACATTTTCGCCGATCGGCCAAACAACCAGCTTGTCGGCTCGCCGGCCCCGCGCCACGCAGACGTGTGGCGCCCTCTCGCGACCATCCGAACCTTTGAAGGAATGCCGCCGCTCGGTCACACCGATTGAAAGTCGACGCACGATCGACGCGATCAAAACGAATGGGAGAGAAACATGAAGCTTTATGCCTCTTGTCTAGCAGTTGGCGCGGTGGCGACATGTGTCGCGGCCCTGATCACCCCGGCCCAAGCGGCCTGGGAGCCGATGCGCCCGGTGGAATTCATCATCCCGGCCGGCACCGGCGGCGGCGCCGACCAGATGGCTCGCACCATTCAGGGCATCGTCACCAAGCATAATCTGATGAAGCAGCCGCTGGTGGTGATAAACAAGTCCGGCGGCGCCGGCGGCGAAGGCTTCCTCGACGTCAAGACCGCCAACAACAACCCGCACAAGATCATCATCACGCTGTCGAACCTGTTCACGACGCCGCTGGCCACCGGCATTCCCTTCAACTGGAAGGATCTTAGAGGCTGACTGAAAAAGAAGCTGAGTGATTTCAGCCAGTTGTGATTCCTTCGGATTTGCGAAGATTCGAGGGAGAGCACGATGGTCTGGACTGAAATCACCCGCCGACACTATAGGCGGGCGAGCTTGCGATATGAAAGCGATACGACGGATGCCGAGTGGTTTGTGATGGAGCCGCTTCTGCCGCCTGCTTCGGCGCTCGGTCGCCCGCGTGCGACAGATATGCGAACGGTGATGGATGCGATCCTGTATATTGCGTCGACCGGCTGCCAATGGCGGCAGTTGCCCAAGGATTTCCCGCCCTACTCGACGGTGCAGGGCTATTTCTACGCGTGGTCGCGCGGCGGACTGTTTGCGTCGCTGAACTACACGCTCGTGATGGCCTCGCGCGAGGCGGCTGGCCGAGAGGCGAGCCCAACGGCCGGAGTGATTGACAGCCAGTCGGTGAAAACCACGGAAAGCGGCGGCCCCCGGGGCTATGATGCAGGTAAGAAAATCAAGGGCCGCAAGCGCCACATCGTCACCGACACGCAAGGAAACTTGGTCGGGCTGGTCGTGCACGAAGCCAGCATTCAGGACCGTGATGGTGCCCCGTGCGTTCTTGCTTCGATACGTTATCGCTATCCGTGGCTGCGCCATATTTTTGCCGATGGTGGCTATGCCGGAGATAAGCTGCGTCAAGCTTTGAAGCGCATCGGCAATTGGACGATAGAAATCATAAAACGATCCGACAGGGAGCAGGGCTTCGAAATCCTACCGCGCCGATGGGTCGTCGAACGAACGTTCGGATGGCTCGGTCGCTGCCGCAGATTGGCAAAGGACTTCGAGACCACAATCGCCAGCGCCGTTGCCTGGGCGTTCGTCGCTCACATTCGCGTCCTTATAAGACGGCTTGCAAAAGCCTGAAATCAAACGAATTCATTATGAGTCAGACTCTTACCCCGGTCGCGATGCTGGCACTCGACGAGTTCGTGCTCTGGGTCAATGCCGAAAAGCCCTACAAGGACGTCAAGGAATTCGTCGCCGCGGTGAAGGCCGCGCCGGCAGGCACCATCAAGATGGGCGGCACCGGCTCCAAGCAGGAAGACCAGATCATCACCGTCGCGCTGGAGAAGGCCGTGGGCAGCAAGCTGACCTACATCCCCTACAAGGGCGGCGGCGAGGTCGCGGTGCAGCTGGTCGGCAACCACGTTGACGCCACCGTCAACAACCCGATCGAGGCGGTGGCGCAGTGGCGCGGCGGCAAGGTGCGGCCGCTCTGCGTGTTCGACGAGAAGCCGATGGATTATTCCGAACCGGTCGCCGACGGCAAGACCTGGAAGGACATCCCGACCTGCAAGTCGCAGGGCCTCGACATCGAATATGTCATGCTGCGCGGCATCTTCATGTCGCCCAAGGCCACCAAGGACCAGGTCGCCTATTACGTCGACCTGTTCCAGAAGGTGCGCGCCACGCCGGAGTGGCAGGACCTGATGAAGAACGGCGCCTTCAATACCACCTTCATGACCGGCGGCGATTACACCGAATGGGTCGAGAAGGAAGAGAAGCGCCACGAGACTTTGATGAAGGAAGCCGGCTTCCTCGCCCAGAGCAACTGACGGCGCGTCGCTGACAATCGACGGACATCTCCCCGGGCCTGCAAGTGCCAGGCCCGGGGCGCCCTGTGATCGCATCCAATCTCGTCCATCAGGAGCTCTCATGACAGCGCGTCCCTCCCGCCATGCGGGCCCTTCTCACAAGGCTGTGGAGTCCGGCGTCACGCTGACGATTGGCCTGCTCGGCGCCGTCGTCGTCTATGGCAGCATCAAGGCCGGCATTGGCTGGGGTGCGGAAGGCCCGCGCGCCGGCTTCTTCCCGTTCTATGTCGGGCTATTCATCATCGTCTCCAGCGCGGTCAATCTATGGCACACGATCCGCGACGACGACGGCGCGCTGTTCGCCGAATGGGGCCAGTTGCGCCAGGTGTTCAGCGTCATGATCCCGACCGCGATCTATGTCGCGGTGCTGCCCTATAGCGGCCTGTACCTCGCCTCCATGGTGTTCATCGCCGGGTTCATGCGCTGGCTCGGCAAGTATCAATGGCCCGCCATCGCCGCGATCGCGCTCGGCATGCCGATCGTGACCTATCTGATCTTCGAACGCTGGTTCCTGGTGCCGTTGCCGAAGGGGCCGATCGAACACTGGATCGGCCTGTAACCGTCGCAATCGTCAGAAGAATTCCGGGGAATTTTCGACATGGAAGAAATCGCCAATCTGTTTGCCGGCTTTGCCGTCGCCTTGCAGCCCTTCAATATCGCAGTGATGATCCTCGGCATCGTGCTCGGCGTGGTCATCGGCGTGTTGCCCGGCCTCGGCGGCGCCAACGGCGTGGCGATCCTGCTGCCGCTGACCTTCAGCATGCCGCCGACCTCCGCCATCATCATGCTGTCATGTATCTACTGGGGCGCCCTGTTCGGCGGCGCAATCACCTCGATCCTGTTCAACATCCCCGGCGAACCGTGGTCGGTCGCGACCACCTTCGACGGCTATCCGATGGCGCAGCAGGGCAAGGCCGCCGAAGCCCTCACCGCCGCCTTCACCTCGTCCTTCGTCGGCGCGCTGTTCGCCGTCATCATGATCACGCTGGTCGCGCCGCTGGTGGCGAGCTTCGCCCTGCAATTCGGGCCGGCGGAAAAATTCGCGGTATATTTTCTGGCCTTCTGCAGTTTCGTAGGCTTGAGTAAGGAGCCGCCGTTCAAGACCATCGCCGCGATGATGATCGGCTTTGCGCTGGCCGCCGTCGGCCTCGATTCCATCACCGGCCAGTTGCGCCTGACCTTCGGCTTCACCGAAATGCTGAACGGGTTCGACTTCCTGATCGCCGTGATCGGCCTGTTCGGCTTGGGCGAAATCTTCCTGACGATCTAGGAAGGCCTCAACTTCAAGGGCGGCAAGGCCAAGATCGATTTGCGCGTCGTGCTGAAAACCTGGAAGTCGCTGCCGCGCTACTGGATGACCTCGTTGCGTTCCTGCGTGATCGGCTGCTGGATGGGCATCACGCCGGCCGGCGCCACGACCGCGTCGTTCATGAGCTACGGCATCGCCAAGCGCGTCTCCAAGCAGGGCAAGAACTTTGGCAAGGGCGAAATCGAAGGCGTGATAGCGCCGGAAACCGCCGCGCACGCGGCCGGCACCGCGGCGCTGCTGCCGATGCTGTCGCTGGGTGTCCCCGGCTCGCCGACCGCCGCGGTGCTGCTCGGCGGGTTGCTGATCTGGGGCCTGCAGCCCGGCCCCATGCTGTTCGTCGAACAGAAGGAGTTCGTCTGGGGCCTGATCGCCTCGATGTATCTCGGCAACCTCGTCGGCCTAATCGTGGTGCTGACCTGCGTGCCGCTGTTCGCCGCCATCCTGCGGGTGCCGTTCAGCATTATCGCGCCGCTCATCCTCGTGCTGTGTGCGATCGGCGCCTATTCCGTGCACAACTCGACCTTCGACGTGGTGATGATGCTGGTGTTCGGCGTGGTCGGCTACGCGCTGAAGAAGTGCAATTACCCGCTTGCGCCGCTGGTGCTGGCGATCGTGCTCGGCGACAAGGCGGAGGAAGCGTTCCGCCAGTCGCTGCTGGGGTCGCAGGGGTCGCTCGGGATCTTCTTCTCCAACGGGCTGGTCAGCACGATCATGATCCTGGGACTCATTGCACTGTTCTGGTCGGTGATCTCGAATGGCATCGCCCGCCTGAGGCCGGCGCAGCCGCAGGCCGCGCAATAGGCTTCCCAAACCGTTCTTTGCTACTTAACAAGCGACAGGCCGGCGGCCACCACCGCCGGCTTTGTCGTTTGTGTTGCAGCACAGCAATGCGAAATTTACTGCGACAAACCGTCAAAATACTGCTTGTGCACTGGCATATCATATACCAAACTGCCGGGAGTAGAGCGCTACAAAAAACAGAATGGCGCCTCGGGAGAAACTAATGACGGATGCAGTTCACGGAGTTACTCCAGCGACCGCGCGGGTCAGTGATGCGTATCGCTGGACACAATTGGCCATCGGCGTCGGCGCGATGGTGATGATTGCGAACTATCAATACGGCTGGACGTTTTTCGTCCCCGACATCCAGAAAAAATTCGGCTGGGACCGCGCCTCGATCCAGTGGGCGTTCACCCTGTTCGTGCTGTTCGAAACCTGGCTGGTCCCGATCGAGGGCTGGTTCGTCGACAAATACGGCCCGCGGCTCGTCGTGCTGATCGGCGGAATCCTGTGCGGCATCGGCTGGGCGATCAACGCGCAGGCCGAGACGCTGAACGGCTTCTATCTCGGCATGATCGTCGCAGGCATCGGGGCCGGCGGCGTCTACGGCACCTGCGTCGGCAACGCGCTGAAGTGGTTTCCCGACAAGCGCGGCCTCGCCTCCGGCATCACCGCCGCCGGCTTCGGCGCCGGCTCCGCACTGACCGTGGCGCCGATCCAGGCGATGATCGCCGGCTCCGGCTTCCAGACCGCGTTCCTGTATTTCGGTCTCGGCCAGGGCATCGTGATCGTCATCCTCGCGTTCTTCCTGTATGCGCCGAAGGCCGGCCAGACGCCGCCCGTGACGGTGAATCCCAACGTCATCCAGACCCGCCGCAACTACACGCCGACCGAAGTGATCCGCCATCCGATCTTCTGGCTGATGTATTTCATGTTCGTCATCGTCGGCGCCGGCGGCTTGATGATCACAGCCAACCTGAAGCCGATCGCGGCTGACTGGAAAATCGACAACGTTTCGGTGACGATCATGGCCATCACGATGACGGCCGTGACCTTCGCGGCTACCATCGACCGCGTGCTCAACGGCCTGACCCGGCCGTTCTTCGGCTGGATCTCGGACAAGATCGGGCGCGAGAACACCATGTTCATCGCCTTCGGCATGGAAGGTGCCGGCATTTACGCGCTCTACGTCTGGGGCCACGATCCGCTGTGGTTCGTGCTGCTGTCGGGCTTCGTGTTCTTTGCCTGGGGAGAGATCTATTCGCTGTTCCCCTCGACCTGCACCGACACCTTCGGCTCGAAGTTCGCCACCACCAATGCCGGCCTGCTCTACACCGCGAAGGGCACCGCGGCGCTGCTGGTGCCGGTTGCGAACTACATGCAGCAGTCGTCGAACTCCTGGGACAACGTGTTCCTGATCGCCGCCGGCGCCAACATCCTGGCCTCGCTGCTCGCACTGTTCGTGCTCAAGCCGTGGCGCAAGGTCGTCGTCGCGAGAGCGCAGGCGTAACGACTGCCACGACACACCGGCAAAAGCGCCCGTTCTCCGGAACGGGCGTTTTTTTGTGCTCTGGTTGCTTCCGCGATTCCGCTGTTCGCAGTGACGCTCCCAACTCTCCCGTGTCGTCCTCGCGAAAGCGGGGACGACACGGGAAGTCCAAGCGTCACTTCTGGCATGCCAGACAATGGGAATGCCGACTCACTGTCCAACGAGCTATACAAACCCGTTAAGTCACGGTGATCACGTCAGTAATCCTGTCCTTTAAACCGCCCTACCTCGCAGAAGCTCCGCAACATTCCCGTTGACAACTGGCATTACGTATACCAACCTGAGCAGACAAGATTGGTCCCATACCAACTCATTCTCAGGGAGGCTGCCATGAACGTCGGAGATATTCTGCGCACGAAGAGTACCCGCCTCGCCACCGTCCGCATGAATGAGACGGTCGCGATCGCCGCCCAATTGCTGCGCACCGGCAATATCAGCGCGCTGGTCGTCAAGGACGTCTGCCGCACCGAAGGCAATACGGCCGTCGGCATGTTTTCCGAACGTGACGTGGTACGCGCGGTCGCCGAGCATGGCGCGGCCGGTCTCAATCTCAAGGTCGCCAACCTGATCTCGGTGCAGCAGCTGATATCCTGCCGCTCCGCCGACACGCTCGAGCACGTCCGGCACTTGATGAACGTCAACCACATCCGCCACGTCCCGGTGATCGACGACTACACGCTGATCGGCGTCATCAGTATCCGCGATATATCGACGGCGCTGGAGCATGACAGCGTGGAAGCGAAGCACGCCGCAGTGGCGTAGCCCCTCTCACTGTCGTTCCGGGGCGCGAGCGCATCAACGCGAGCGAACCCGGAACCTCGACATGAGACGATGAACATTTCGGGATTCCGGGCCTGCGCCATCCGGCTGCGCCGTCTGCCGCATCCCGGAATGACAGCCTAGGGCAACCGCCATTCACGCATGGCGCACCGCCTGCCCTCCCGATGGACATTCGCGTGCCGCGGCGGCATCCTCTCCCCAAAGAACAACGTGCGCCTCCGGCGCCGGAAAATTGGGGGAGACACCATGATCAGGACCCGCTTTACCGACCTCGTCGGCGTCGAACATCCGATCGTGCAGGGCGGCATGCAGTGGGTCGGGCGCGCCGAACTGGTCGCCGCCGTCGCCAATGCCGGCGCGCTCGGCATGATCACCGCGCTGACCCAGCCGACGCCGGAAGACCTGACGAAGGAAATCGCGCGCTGCCGCGACCTCACCGACAAGCCCTTTGGCGTCAACCTCACCATCCTGCCCTCGATCAAGCCGCCGCCCTATGCGGAATATCGCGCCGCGATCATCGAGAGCGGCATCAGGATCGTCGAGACCGCCGGCAACAAGCCGCAGGAACACGTCACCGAGTTCAAGAAGCACGACGTCATCGTCATCCACAAATGCACCAGCGTGCGCCACGCGCTGTCGGCCGAGCGGATGGGCGTCGATGCAATCTCGATCGACGGCTTCGAATGCGCCGGCCATCCCGGCGAGGACGACACGCCGGGCCTGATCCTGATCCCGGCCGCCGCCGACAGGATCAAGATTCCGATGATCGCCTCCGGCGGGTTCGGCGATGGCCGCGGCCTCGTCGCAGCGCTCGCGCTAGGGGCCGAGGGCATCAACATGGGCACCCGCTTCATGTGCACCAGGGAGAGCCCGATCCACCAGGCGGTGAAGGAGCGCATCGTCGCCAATGACGAGCGCGAGACCGATCTGATCTTCCGCACCATGCGCAACACCTCGCGCGTCGCCAGGAACGCGGTGAGCCAGCAGGTGGTGGCGCTGGAAAAACAGGGCGCCACCTTCGAGCAGGTCCGCGACCTCGTCGCCGGCTCGCGCGGCAAGCAGGTCTACGCCACCGGCGACGCCGAGGACGGCATCTGGTCCGCTGGCCAGGTGCAGGGGCTGATCCACGATATTCCCACCTGCGGCGAACTGGTGTCGCGCATCATCCGTGATGCCGAGGCCATCATCCGCTCGCGGCTGGAAGCCATGCTGTCCGGCGCGCAGCGCCAGGCCGCCGAATAACCACAGAAACGAGAATGAAGATGAAAGCCTATGTCTACGGCGCCAACGGCGCTGCGATCACCGATGTCGCCAAGCCCTCCCCCACCGGCACGCAAGTACTGGTCCGCGTCCGCGCCAATGGCCTCAACCGCGCCGACCTCGGCATGACCCGCGGCCATGTCCACGGCAGCGCCGGCGGCGCCGGCACCGTGCTCGGCATGGAATGGTCCGGCGAGGTCGCCGAACTCGGCCCGGACGCCCGGGGCGTCGAGGTCGGAGACCGCGTGATGGGCTCGGGGGCTGCCGCCTTTGCCGAGTACACGCTGGCGGATCACGGCCGGTTGTTCAAGATTCCGGCGGCGTCCAACATGAGTTTCGAACAGGCCGCCACCCTGCCCATCGCACTGACCACGATGCACAATGCGCTGATGACCAACGGCGCGCTGCAGCCCGGCCAGTCGGTGTTGATCCAGGGCGCCAGCTCCGGCGTCGGGTTGATGGCGCTGCAGATCGCCAAACTGAAGGGGGCGAAGACGGTGATCGGCTCCTCGACCAATGCGGAGCGCCGCGGCCGGCTGCGCGAATTCGGCGCCGATCTCGCGATCGACTCGAAGGACGCGGGCTGGGTCGACGAGGTGCTGAAGGCCACCCATGGTAACGGCGTCGATCTGATCGTCGACCAGATCTCGGGCCCGGTCGCCAACCAGAATTTGCAGGCGACCAAGGTGCTCGGCCGCATCGTCAATGTCGGCCGGCTCGGCGGCACGCATGGCGATTTCAACTTCGACCTGCACGCGGCGCGTCGCATCTCCTATATCGGCGTCACCTTCCGCACCCGCTCGGTGCAGGAGATCCGCGATATCTTTGACGCGGTGCGCGCCGACATCTGGCCGGCGGTGGAAGCGGGCACGCTGAAGCTGCCGATCGACAAGGTCTATCCGTTCGCCGAGATCGGCGCCGCGTTCGACCGCATGGATGCCAACCAGCATCTCGGCAAGATCGTGGTGACGCAATAGAGCCTTGCTTCACAGGTGGTATCGCGTCGGCAAGAACGCCGTGGCGATACCACCGCCTGGCCTATACGACCTTGCCGAACACCGCGCCGATCGCGGCCGTCAGGCCCATCGCGAAAGCGCCCCAGAAGGCGACGCGCAGCGTCGGACGCAGCAGGCCGGCGCCTCCCGCTTTGGCGCCGATGGCGCCGAGCAGGCACAGGAACAGCAACGCTCCGGCGAAGACGGCTGGAACCAGATAGGCGGCCGGTGCGATCAGCACCAGAAGCAGTGGCGCGGCGGCGCCGACCGTGAAGGTCGCGGCCGACGCCAGTGCGGCCTGGACCGGACGCGCCGTGCTGATCTCGGAAATGCCGAGTTCGTCGCGCGCGTGGGCGCCCAGCGCATCCTTGGTCATCAATTGTTTCGCGACGTCGCGGGCGAGACCGAGGTCGACGCCGCGCGCGACGTAGACCTGCGCCAATTCTTCCTGTTCGAACACCGGATTGGTGGAGAGTTCGAGACTCTCGCGCGCAAGGTCGGCCTTCTCGGTATCCGACTGCGAACTGACCGAGACATATTCACCGGCCGCCATCGACATCGCACCCGCGACCAGCCCGGCGACTCCGGTGAGCAGCACGTCGCTCTGGGCCGCGTTGGCCGACGCCACGCCGACGATCAGGCTCGCGGTCGAGATGATGCCGTCATTGGCCCCGAGCACGGCGGCGCGCAGCCAGCCGATGCGGGAAACGAGATGGTTCTCAGCGTGACTGCGGCTCATGGATGACCTCGTTCGCCTGCGTCAGCCGGCATGCTGATCGAATGATATCGATATTGAGCACATTCCTGGCGACCCGGGTTGACATTAATCAGATCAAGGACGCGCAGTCTTGCTAGCCTACCAGCCGAGCCCGGGCAACGTCGCGCGTCCGAGCCATCGACGTACGCGGAGAGGTTTCCATGAACGTCCAGCCTGCCGACGCCACGTCGGAGCCGCGGCATCTGCTGCAATCCCTGACATTGACCCATGCGGTGCTCTACGGCCTCGGCGTCACCATCGGGGCTGGAATTTACGTCCTGGTCGGCGCGGCGGCCGGGCGCAGCGGCATGCACGCGCCGCTGGCCTTCGTCGGCGCCGCCCTGATGATGTCCTTCACCGCTGCGTCGTTCGCCGAACTGGGCACGCGGATGCCGGTCAGCGCCAGCGAGGCGGCCTATGTGCAGTCCGCCTTCCAGCGCAACTGGCTCAGCCTGACGGTCGGGCTTCTGGTCGTGGCAGCGGCCACCGTATCGGCGGCCACCATCAGCGCCGGCAGTGCCGGCTATATTGCGGTCTTCGTGCCGCTCCCGGCGGGCTGGATCATCGCCGGCGTCGTGCTGGCGATGGGCGCGGTGGGCTGCCTCGCCACGGTGCACTCGGTGACCTTCGCCGGCCTGATGACGATCATCGAGGTGGGCGGTCTGGTCCTGATCATCATGGCCGGCATGACGCGCGGCACCGAAGTGATCGACCGGCTGCCCGAAATGTGGCCCGCGGCACGGGACGCTGCAGCCTGGGCGGGCGTGGCCGGCACCTCGCTGACCGCGGTGTTTGCGTTCATCGGCTTCGAGCATCTGGTCAACGTGGCCGAAGAGATGAAGCAGCCGGGGCGAACCCTGCCGCGCGCGCTGTTTCTGACGCTCGGCCTGACCGCGCTGATCTATGGCGCCATCGTCTGGATTGCGGTGATCGCCGTGCCACCGGCCGAGCTCGCCCGCTCAATGGCGCCGCTGGCGCTGGTATTCGAACGCCTGACTGGCTTCCCGCTGGTGACGATGAGCGCCATCGCCGTCGTGGCGACGCTGAACGGCGTGATCGTTCATGTGATCATGATCGGGCGGGTGCTCTACGGGCTGGCCAGCCAGGGCAACCTTCCGAAAATTCTCACGCAGCTCAACCCGGTCACGCGCACGCCCGTGCTGGCCACGGCGATCGGCGTCAGCGTTATCCTGATCCTGGCCCTCACCGTTCCCCTCGTCGGCCTCGCCGATTTGACGTCGCGACTGACGCTGGTGATTTTCGCCGTCGTCAATGCCGCGCTGATCCGGATCAAGCTTCGCGGCGATCCGGTGCCGGAAGGCGCGTTCACCTGCGCGCGGTGGGTGCCGTTCGCGGGCCTGATCTCCAGCATCGCCTTGCTGCTCGCCGACCAGTTCGCGGGGTGATCGCGACTATTAAACCACAACGCGATTCCGGCATCATCGCGCGCAAATGGCGCCTTTCGAATCGCGCCGTTCCTGTTTCGGACTCATGCAAGATCAAACTTTCTTTGGGGATAGAATTTATTTCGCGTTAACGTTTCGTTGACTCTCGACACCCCTCGCAAAGTGGATTCATATCACTTCATGATTCGAGGCGGCGGGGCAGTCTTTTCGAGCATGTGCGACGATACATTCCGAGGGGACTAGAGGCATGGCGCGTTCACACGCGACGAGCGCGTGCGGCCAATCCGATTCGATCAAAGGATTGGCGCAGTCGATCGCGAAACCGGCATATCACCGGCTGCTGATTGCGGAGCCCGCGCTGCGCCGCGCCGTCCCCACCCTGATCATCGCTTTTCTCATCACCATCTTCTTCGGCGCCTTCGTGCAGGTCGTCGACCAGAGCCGGCAGAAGCAGAACGCGATGAAGCGCGATCTGTCAGCGTTGGCCGACCTGCTGGGTGAGCGCCTCGAACGTAGCGCCAGCGTGCGCCTCGACCGGCCGGGCGCCGTCGAACGGCTGCAGGCATTGCTGCCGGGCCTGATCCCCGCCTGGGGCATCGCGTCCGGCCGCCATGTCATCGTGCTCGGCGCCGACCAGAGCATTCTCGCCCGCGTGCCGATCGAAGTGCCGGTCAGCGACACGCAGCGTATTCTCGACGTGCTGAGCGTGACGCAGTCGGTCACCGCGAGCCAGCGTGCCGACGTCATCGATGTCAAGCTGCCCGGCGGCAGCCATGCGCTCGCCACCCAGCGCATCGTCAAATCGCTGCCGGGGCAACTCGTCATCATCCAGGAAAACAACGAGGCGATCTGGCGCTCGGAATCGGCGCTGTCGATCACGCTGTCGGCCACCACTGGCTTCGTCGTGCTGATCCTCGGCTTCGCGTTCCACTGGCAGTCGACCCGCGCCCGCGAAGGCGACGCCATCAACGACGCCGTGCGCGGCCGCATCGACACCGCGCTGAACCGCGGACGCTGCGGGCTGTGGGACTGGGACCTGTCGCGCGGCCGCATCTTCTGGTCGCAGTCGATGTTCACCATGCTGGGACTCGACAGCCGCAGCGACCTTCTGACGTTCGGCGAGGTCAACGCGCTGGTGAAATCCGACGACATCGACCTGTTCGCGATCGCCGACCGGCTGATCTCCTCGAAGCTCGACTATATCGACCAGACCTTCCGCATGCAGCATGCCAACGGCCACTGGATCTGGCTGCAGCTGCGCTGCGAGCTGACGCTCGGCCACAGCGAGGGCAAGGGCGACGGCGGCCAGCACCTGATCGGCATCGCCGTCGACATCACCGAGCAGAAGAGCCTCGCCGAACGCACCGTGGAAGCCGACGTGCGGCTGCGCGACGCCATCGAGACCATCCCCGAAGCCTTCGTGCTGTGGGACGCCGAGGATCGCCTGGTGCTGTGCAATTCGCACTTCCAGCGCCTGCACAAATTGCCCGACACCGCGGTGGCACCCGGCACTTCCTACGAGACCGTGCTGGAAGTGGGCTCGATGCCGGAAGTGCGCTCGCGGCTGGCCGAGAGCAGCGCGCACGCGCCGGGCGCACGCACCTTCGAGGCGCAGATCGAGAACGGCAACTGGCTGCATATCTCGGAACGCCGCACCAAGGACGGCGGCTACGTCTCGGTCGGCACCGACATCACACGCATCAAGGAGCACGAGCAGCGACTGGTCGACAAAGAGATGCGGCTGACCGCCACCGTCATCGACCTCAAGCAGTCGCAGACCGCGCTGGAGCAGCAGGCGCTCGAACTCGCCGACCTCGCGCAGAAATATTCCGACGAGAAGAACCGCGCCGAGGAAGCCAACCAGACCAAGTCGAAATTTCTGGCCAACATGAGCCACGAGCTACGCACGCCGCTCAACGCCATCATTGGTTTCTCGGAAATCATGGGCAGCGGCATGTTCGGCACGCTCGGCTCCGACAAGTACCAGGAATACTGCACCGACATTCTGACCAGCGGGCACTACCTGCTCGAAGTCATTAACGACATTCTCGACATGTCGAAGATCGAGGCTGGTCGCATGAAGCTCGACCTGGAGCCGCTCGATCTGGCGCAGACGCTGGCGGAGTCGCTGCGCGTGGTGTCGGGCCGCGCCGACGACAAGAACCTGACACTCTCCGCCGACATCCAGGAAGACACGCCGGTGGTCGCCGACCGCCGCGCCATCAAGCAGATCCTCGTCAACCTGTTGTCCAACGCGGTGAAGTTCACGCCGGATGGCGGCCGCATCACGGTACGCAGCCGCGTGCTGCGCGACTCGGTGGTGCTGATGATCGCAGATTCAGGCATCGGCATCGCGCCGCATTCGCTGCGCCGGCTCGGCCGGCCGTTCGAGCAGGTCGAGAGCCAGCTCACCAAGACCTATCACGGCTCCGGCCTGGGGCTGGCGATCGCCAAGTCGCTGACCAGCCTGCATGGCGGCACGATGAAGCTGCGCTCCCGGCTCGGCATCGGCACCGTCGTCTGCGTCTCGCTGCCCCGCCAGGGCGCGAAGAAGCCGGGCAAGGTTTCGGCGGCGGCGTAAGCCATTTCTCCACCCTCGCCCCGCAAGTGCTGGGAGAGGGAAGGAAGCGCACCGCAGCCCTACCCCTCGCCCACCACGATCATCCGGAACACCCGCCGCACTTCGCCCTGAGTTTCGCGCAACTGCGCTTCCAGCGAGGAGAAGTCCGGTGCGTCGCCGGCGCGGGTCAGGATGCGCAACAGGTCGGCGCCGGCGCTCTCCGGTTTGAACTTGCTGCTGACGCACAGCCGGAGGATCTGCGTGAGGTCGTGATACAGCCGCGCCGCCGGGCGCAGCACGTCGGCAGCCGCCGGCGGCAACACGCCGAGGCGCGCGGCATTCTCCAGCACCTGCTGAGTCGAGACGCTGAGAAGCGCAGGCGTCTCGGCGGCGTGCACCAGTTGCAGATATTGCGCGATGAATTCGATATCGACCATGCCGCCGGCGACATATTTGAGGTCCCAGATATCGCCGTCGCCCTTTTCCTCGGCGATGGCGTCGCGCATTTCGGCGACGTCGGTGGCGATCACCGCAGCGACGCGCGAGCGCGTCAGCACGTCACGGATCACACCCTCGATCCGGGCGCGGAATTCCGGCAGCGCCGAGATCACCCGCGCGCGAGTCAGCGCCATGTGCTCCCAGGTCCAGGCCTCGCTCTGCTGGTAGTCGGCGAAAGAATCGATCCGCGATGCCAGCGGACCGGCGCGGCCCGACGGGCGCAGCCGCATGTCGACATCGTACAAGACGCCGTAATTGGTCTTGATGCGGAACGCCGAGATCAGCCGCTGCGTCAGCCGCGCGAAATATTGCGAGCCGTGCAGCGGGCGCGGCCCGTCGGAGTCCGGCGCCTCGCTGTCGAAATCATAGATCAGGATCAGGTCGAGATCGGACGATGCCGTCATCTCGCGGCTGCCGAGCTTGCCCATCGCCAGGATCGCGGTCTGCTGACCCTTGACGCGGCCGTGCTGGGTGGCGAACTGATCGACCACCAGACCGTGCAGCGTATGCGCGATGCCCTCCGCAACGTCGGCAAAGGCGAGACTCGCCTGCGGCGCCGTGACCGTGCCGGACAGGATGCGGGTGCCGATCAGGAACAGGCTCTCCTGCCCGAACAATCGCAGCCGGTCGAGAAATTCCTCGTAGGAATTGGCGTCCTGCAGGGTGGCCGCTAAGCGCAGCGACAGTTCATGCTGGTCGGGCATCGCGCCGAAGAAGCGCGGATCGATCAGCCCGTCCAAGATCTGCGGCTGCCGCGCCAGCATGTCGCCGAGCCGGGGGGCGGCGCCGAGCACGAGAGCCACCAGCGCCACCAGGTCGCGGTTCTGGCTGAGTAGCGAAATGAGCCGGCCGCCGCGGTGCAGCGCCTGCAGCAGCTGGTCGAAGGCGATCAGCGCGTTGTCCGGCTCTTCGGCCTTGACGAGGCCGGCGATCAGCGCCGGGATGAAGTCGATCAGCGCCTGCCGCGTCGTCTCGATCTTCAGCACGCGGTACTCGCCGGCGGTCCAGTGCTGCAGCGTTTCCGCCACCATCAGCGGCTTCTTGAAACCGAGTTTTGCGAGATGGTCGAGCAGTCGCGGGTCGGTCGGCCCGGTGCTGTAGTCGATGTCCGGCAACTGCATGTCGCCGGCCGGGTCGCCCTCGAACAGCCGGCTGTAATGGCCCTGCACGCAATCGAGCCGCTTCAGCAATTCGCGCGCGAACGAGGCGCGGTCGGTATGGCCGAAAAAGCGCGCGAAGCGCTCCATCGCCTCGGCGCTGTCCGGCAGCGTATGGGTCTGCTCGTCGGCGACCATCTGCAAGCGGTGCTCGACGCCTCGAAGGAAGCCGTAGGCCTCGGTCAGTTCGTCGCGGGCCGCAAAGGTGATCCAGTTACTCTCCGCCAGGATCGCCAGGGCCTCGAGCGTCGGGCGCACGCGCAGTTCCGGATGCCGGCCGCCGGCGATCAATTGCTGGGTCTGCGCGAAAAACTCGATCTCGCGGATGCCGCCGCGGCCGATCTTGACGTTGTGGCCCTCGACAGAGATCTCGCTCTGGCCGCGAAAGGTCTGCATCTGCCGCTTCATGTCGTGGACGTCGGCGAGCGCGGCAAAGTCGAGATGCTTGCGCCACACGAACGGCGCGATCTCCGACAGCAGCAACGCGCCCGCTGCCTCGTCGCCGGCGCACAGCCGCGCCTTGATCATCGCCGCGCGCTCCCAGGTGCGTCCCTCGCGCTCGTAGTAGTGCAGCGCCGAGGCGGTCGAGACCGCCACCGGCGTCGAGGCCGGATCGGGGCGCAGCCGCAGATCGACGCGGAACACGTAGCCGTCGCCGGTGCGCTGCTGCAGCAGCCGCGACAGGCCCTGCGCGACGCGAACGAAGAACGGCTGGGGCTCGACGTCGGGGCCAAGCGCATGCGCCTCGAGATCGAAGAACACGATCAGGTCGATGTCGCTGGAATAGTTCAGCTCGCCGGCGCCCATCTTGCCCATCGCCAGCACGATCAACCCGCTGCCGGCTTCCGGCTGTTCGGTGTCGCGCGGCAGCAGCCGGCCGCGCGCCGCCTCCTGGCACAGCAGATAGCGCAAGGCGGATTGCACGGCGATGTCGGCGAGGTCGGTCAGCGCCCGGGTCACCCGCATCACCGGCCAGAGGCCGCCGATGTCGCACAAGGCGATCAGCAGCGCGGCCTCGGCCTTCAGCCGCCGCAGCGACTGCATCACACGCGCATCGTCGCCGCTTGCGGCAACGTCACGCGCGGTCTGCGCGATCAGCGCGGCGAGATGGGCGTCGGGTTCGCAGCGCAGCAGCCGCAGCGTACGCGCGGGATCGGCGCGGATCAGGTCGAACAGATACGGAGACGCTTCGGCAATGCCGAGCAGGATCGCGCGGGCGACGGGGAATGACACGACGGCGGCACGCAACTCTTCGGCCTGCGCCGGCTCGATGTCATCGAGCCAGGCCGCAAACCGTTGCTCGGCGGCATCGGGTGCAGACAGTTGAGGTGCGCTGACGAAATGCGCGGCCAGATGGAACTGGCCGGCATCGTCTGTCGCGGATGAATTCATGCCTGCTTCTGTGGCACATTCGATGTTTGGGCCGCAAGGCCTTCGCGGACGACGATGGGCAACACCAGCGTGGCGCGCAGGCCGGGATGGCCGTCGCCGAGTTCGAGCGCGCCACCATGCAGGGTCGCGACCGCAGACGCCAGGCTGAGGCCGAGCCCCGATCCCGGCTGGGTGCGGCTGGCCTCCAGCCGAACGAAACGCTCGACCGCGTGCTTGCGATCGGCCTCGGGAATGCCCGGCCCATGATCGGTGACGCTGAGCCGCACCTCGTCGCCGTCGCGCTGCGCCTCGATCAGAATTTCATGCGCGCCGGGAACCGGAGCCGAATTGGTACCGGGCGGCTGGGCGGCATCCGGCCGGCCGTATTTGATGGCATTCTCGACCAGATTGGCGAGCGCCTGACTGACCAGTTCGCGGTTGCCATGCAGCCGCGCCGGCGACGCCTTGACGTTCAGCGTCAGCCCGGAATCCTCGGCCAGTGGCTCGTAGAGTTCCTGAATGCCTTCGGCGACTTCGGCGACGTCGAAATCGTCCATGTTTCCACGCGCCTGGCCGGACTCGGCGCGCGCGATCATCAGCAGCGCGTTGAAGGTGCGGATCAGCCCGTCGGACTCCTCGATGGTACGCTCCAGCGCCGCGCGGTATTCCGCCTCGTTGCCGGACCGCGCCAGCGCCTCCTCGGCGCGGTTTCGCAACCGCGTCAGCGGCGTCTTCAGATCATGCGCGATGTTATCGGAGACTTCCTTCAGCCCGGTCATCAGCGTCTCGATCCGCGCCAGCATCGCGTTGAGGTTTTCAGCGAGCCGGTCGAGCTCGTCGCCGGAGCGCCCTACCGGCAGCCGGCCGGACAGGTCGCCGGCCATGATGCCCTGCGTGGTGGCGGTCATGGCGTCGATCCGGCGCAGCACGCGGCGCGCCACGAAGATACCGCCGCCCAGGCCCAGCACGACGACGATCAGCACCGACCATTGCGCGGCATTGGCGACGATGCCGAACAGCCGCCGCCGTTCCTCAAGGTCGTGACCGATCAAGAGCCGAAAGCCGCTGCTCAATTGTTCGACCCGCACCAAAGCGTGGTGGTTCATCGTCTCCTGGTCGTCGAGCCGGCGGTACATCGTTTCGGACCAGCCGGTCGAGGCCATCACGCCCGGCTCCAGCGAGGCGACATTGCCGGCGATCGACTGCCCGGCCGGCGTGGTGACCAGATAGAGATTGGCGCCGGGCCGTAGCGCGCGGTTCTCGATCGCGAACACGATACCGCGCAGGCCGCGGCGGCCGAACAGGTCGCTGAGCTCGCTGATCTCCGCATCGACCGTGGTGGTGATCTGCTCATTGATCAGCCGCCGCGTGTTCCAGGCAAAATAGCCCAGCAGCGACGCCGCAAACAGCGCGAACAGCAGCAGATAGGCCAGCGTCAGGCGAAACGCCGTGGTGCGAATGAGTTTACCGAATGCCGTCACGAACAACTCTCAGGGACTATGCGGCCGGCGGCGCCGGGCGCTCGGTCATACTACCAGCCGGCCGCTGCAACCGACAGGGCGGGATTATGAGAGGTTGGTAATGTGCGGCCGAGCCGGTGATGGGTTAAAGCGGACGCCCAGACTGTCCGCACATCGGACAGCTAAGCGGAGCGCTCCGCGATCACCACCTGATACATGCCGTTGAAGCGCGTGCGCTTGCTCCAGCGGAAGCCGCCCGCGACCGGTCCGGCGTATTGCTCGATCTCCTTCGACCACATCGCCAGCGCAAACGGTTCGAGCCAGGTGAACACCTGATGCATTAGCGGTTTCAGCGGATGCCAGCGGTTCGGCTTGTGATAATCGACGAAGATGACCCGCCCCCCTGGCCTCACCAGCTTCAGCATCGCCGGGACGATCTGCAGCTTGACGTCGTCGGGCACCTCATGGAGCAGGAAGAAGCACGTCACGACGTCGAACTCCCTTTGCTCGGGGTCGGCGGCATCGCCGCGCGCGACATTGGCTTGCGACAGGCCCAGCAGCTTGTCGCGCGTCAGCTCGACCTGCAGCGGTGCGATATCGCGCACTTCAAGACGGCCGCGGCGGCCGATCTGTTCGGCGATCTGGCGGGAGAAGTTGCCGTAGACGGCTGCCGGCTGGAAAATCCGGTCGCCGGGCTTCACCGCCGCCAGCACGTCGTCGATCAGGCGCTGCGCGTTGCCCCACAGAATGGCCTGAACCACGACTTGCCGATCGAGGATATGGGTGAGCCACGGCGTCAGATAGGCCCAGGTGTAGACATCGCGCAGATAGGCGGGAACAGGCTTGGCGGCCAGTTCTCCGGAAGTGATATCAAGCACGTCTAGGTCCCCCTGGGGAATGGATAGGATGGCAAGGCCGTTCAAAATCCGATGCCCAGCAGGACGACGGCCGCCGCCAGCGTCAGCACGGCAGCGACGCCGTACGTCATCAGTCGCAGTATGGAGAGAGGGCCGGCGCGCATGTCCTTGAGGGTCAGGAATATCCGCTCCGCGCCATGCCAGAAGAACAGCGCGATCACCGCCAGCAGCACGAGCTTGGCGAACGGATTCTGCGCGAATGCCAATACGTGGTCATAGTCCGCAAAATTGGCTGGCAGTCCCCAGCCGCGCGGCATCATGAATCCGGTGATGACGATCAGCGCCGGGCCGAACAGCGCCGACAGCATGCCGCCGGCGCCGAACAGCAGCCAGAACACCGGGGCGTTGGTACGTTTCGGCGCGGGCCGAACAAGGGTGGTCTGTTTCACGACAGCGCTCCGATGATGATGACCACGACAAGCAGGCCGATCGAACAGGCGACCGCGAAAGCCAGTGCCACCGCGGTCATGGTCGATGGCGCAACGAGGTGGCCGCCGAGGATCAGTTTCGGCATCGTCTTCGGCAGGATCTGGAACCAGGTCATGACATGCCAGAGCATCACGGCGAGCAGCACCAGATGCAGCAGCAACGCGCCATTGCTGGTGGCCCACTGGCGATAGGCCTCAAAGGCCGCGGGGCCGCGCCACAGACAGACGAGGCCTGCGAGCAGGATCGCGCCATAAAGTGCGACGCCGACGCCGGTCAGTTCGCGCAGCGTATAGGCGCGATAGGGCTTCTGCGCCCACCAGTTACGCGGCTGGACGCGGTGATACGGACGACGCTCGCTCATGACGGGGCTCCCGATCGCACCGCGTGCAGGAAGAAGTCGAGCGCGCTGTTGGTCTTGTTCTGGTTGACGGCATTGGCGGGATCGACCGACTTCGGGCAGACGTCCGAGCAGATGCCGACCGCGGTGCACGACCACACGCCGTCCTCGCCATGGATCTGGTCGAGCCGCAACTGCTTGCCGCCGTCGCGCGAGTCGCTGTTGTAGCGTTGCAGCATGGCCATCGCGCCCGGCCCGATGAAGTCGGGATTGGCGCCGAATTGCGGGCACGCCGCGTAGCACAGCATGCAGTTGATGCAGTCGCTGAAGGATTCATAGGCAGCCATCTGCGCCGGCGTCTGCAGATAGGCGCCGTCCTCGATCCGCTTCTCGGCCTTCGGAATGATGAAGGGATAGATGCTCTCGATCTTCTTGACGAAATCGCCGACCGACACCACGAGGTCGCGCTCGATCGGGAAGTTCTGCAACGGCTCGACGGTCGCCACGCCGCCGGGCAGATCGCGCACGAAGGTGTTGCAGGCCAGCATCGGCTCGCCGTTCACCATCATGCCGCAGCTGCCGCAGATCGCCATCCGGCACGACCAGCGGAACGACAGCGTGCCGTCCTGGGTGTCCTTGATGGTCTGCAGCGCCTGCAGCACCGACATGTCGTCGGTGTACGGCACCTTGTAGCTGACGAACACCGGCTCCTCGTCGGAGGCCGGACGATAGCGCAGCACGCGCAGTTCGATCGTCTTGGTGGGGGTGATGGTGTCAGACATTCGCAGCGTCCTTGGAATCGGGGGCGCGCGGCGCGTTTACAGGCACTCCCTTTTGTGCAGCTTCTTCGTGCTCGCCGGCCGCGCCATAGGCGCGCTGCCCGGGCGGCGACTTGGTGATCTTCACCGCCTGGTAGGTGATCGCGGGCGCGGCATCGCCTTGATAGTGCGCCAGGCTGTGGCGCAGGAAGTTGGCGTCGTCGCGCGTCTCATAGCCGTCGAGCCGCTGGTGCGCGCCGCGTGACTCGGTGCGGGCCACCGCCGAATGCGCCATCGCCTGCGCGACGTCGAGCTGGAAGCCGAGTTCGATGGCGGTCACCCAGTCGGTATTCCAGGCGCGCGACTTGTCTTCCAGCGTGACGCCGGCATAGCGTTGCTTGAGTTCGCCGAGCTTGTCGCAGGTCTCCTGCATTTCCGGCCCGAGCCGATAGATGCCGCAGCCCTTCTCCATGCTGGCGCCCATTTCGGCGCGCAGCTTCGCGTGATGCTCGCCCTGCCCCTTCTGGTCGAGCAGCGCCAAGGCCTTGGCCTCGACGGCTCCGGCGAGATCGGAGCGGCGCGCCGCCGAGCTGCCGCGCGCAAAGAGCGCGGCCTGTTCGCCGGCGACGCGGCCGAACACGGAGAGTTCGGCCAGCGAGTTGGAGCCGAGCCGGTTGGCGCCGTGAATGCCGACGCTGGAGCATTCGCCGGCGGCATACAGCCCGGCCAGCGGCGAGGCGGTGTTGATGTCGACCTCGATGCCGCCCATCGTGTAGTGCACGGCCGGGCGCACCGGGATCGGCGCCTCCGCCGGATCGACGCCCATGAATTTCTCCGCCAGTTCGGCGATCAGCGGCAGCCGCTCCAGAATCTTGGCGCGGCCGAGATGGCGCAGGTCCAGCATCACCGCTTCGCCCTGCGGCGTCGTCACGGTGTTGCCCTTGCGCTGCTCGTGCCAGAACGCCTGGCTGAGCCGGTCGCGCGGGCCGAGCTCCATATATTTGTTACGCGGCTTGGGATCCGCCGGCCCGAGGCCGTAATCCTCAAGATAGCGCCGGCCGTCCTTGTTGAGCAGGAAGCCGCCCTCGCCTCGGCACGCCTCGGTAATGAGAATGCCGGTGCCCGGCAGGCAGGTCGGGTGATACTGCACGAACTCCATGTCGCGCAGCGGCACGCCGTGGCGATAGGCCATCGCCATGCCGTCGCCGGTGACGATGCCGCCATTGGTGTTCTGCCGGAACGCACGCCCTGCCCCGCCCGTGGCGACGACGACCGCGCGGGCATGGATGGTAGTGAATTCACCGGTCGCCAGCGACAGCATCACAGCGCCGTGGATGCGGCCGTCCTCCACCAGAAGATCGACGCAGAAGAATTCGTCGAACCGCTTGATCGAGGGAAACCGCGTCGAGGTCTGGAACAGGGTGTGCAGGATGTGGAAGCCGCTGCGATCGGCGGCGAACCAGGTGCGCTCTATCTTCATGCCGCCGAACGCACGGACATTGATATTACCGTCCGGCTTTCGGCTCCACGGGCAGCCCCAATGTTCGAGCTGCACCATCTCGCGCGTGCAATGCTCGACGAAGTACTCGACAACGTCCTGCTCGCACAGCCAGTCGCCGCCGGAAACGGTGTCGTTGAAATGATTGTCGAGCGTGTCGTGGGCTTGCACCACGCCGGCCGAGCCGCCCTCCGCCGCCACCGTGTGGCTGCGCATCGGATACACTTTGGAGACCAGCGCGACGGTCAGTTCGGGCGCGGATTCGGCCGCGGCGATCGCCGCCCGCAGGCCGGCGCCGCCGGCGCCGAGGATCAGGACATCGGCGTCAAAATGGTGCATTTGTCTTCCGATCGATGAGAACGCAGGGCCGGCGCGGCGCCGGCAGGGGAATTGCCCGGCAAGAGGTATCCGGCATGATGTGGCAGGTACCGTCGCTCGCGCCCGAAGGCTGGAACGACTCGTGGTCACCACGCGAGGAGTGCACGTTCATCTGGTTCCTGTAGCGTCGGAATGTCTGCTGCCCTGCACAATCATAAGCACGCTAGCGGTCATGCCGATTGATCTCGCTCAACACGCCGCGCATGACGCATTAGGGGAACGCGGCCTGACGCCCGGCGTTTGCCTGAAGCCTGCGCGTTCGTCGGCAGCCATCGCCGCGCCGTAGACCACGATCGCCGCCAATGGTTGAATGCTTTCAGGAGAATCCACGATGAAGCGCGTCACCACAGCCCTGGTTCTGGGCCTTTCGCTGGGAGCGGCCCTGCCCGCGGAGGCCAGGGACACGCCGCTGGCCGGCTATCGCTGGAAGAATCGCGTGCTGGTGGTGGTGGCGCCGAGCCGCCAGGACGGCAATCTGGTCGCGCAGCGCCGCATCTTCGAGCAGAATGCAAAGGGCATGGCAGAGCGCCAGATCGTGCTGATCGAAGCCGCCGGCGACGACGAGCGCGCGCGCGGAATTCGCGCTCAGCTCGGCGCAGACGACAAGGCGTTTAAAGTTTTGCTGGTCGGCAAGGATGGCAACACGGCGGCATCCTCGACAAAGCCGTTCAGCGCCGCGGAATTGTTCGGGAAGGTAGACGCCATGCCAATGCGCCGCGACGAGATGCGGCGCTAGAACGGCTTTGGTGGCAAGATAGCCGCGTCAGACCAGCGCGGCTTCAATACAGGCGACGCCCTACTTCACGCCGTCCCGGATCATATAGCCCGCGCCGCGGATGGTGTGCAGCAGCGGGCGTTCAAAACCCTTGTCGATCTTGCTGCGCAGCCGCGAGATGTGAACGTCGATGACGTTGGTCTGCGGGTCGAAATGATAGTCCCAGACGTTCTCCAGCAGCATGGTGCGGGTCACGACCTGGCCGGCGTGCTTCATCAGATATTCGAGCAACCGGAACTCGCGCGGCTGCAGCGTCAGTTCTTCGGTGCCGCGGGTGACGCGATGCGACAGGCGGTCGAGTTCGAGGTCGCCGACGCGGTAGCTGGTCTCTTCGGTGGGGCCGCCATTGCGCCGTGACAGCACCTCGACGCGCGCCAGCAGCTCGGCAAAGGCATAGGGCTTCGGCAGGTAGTCATCGCCGCCGGCGCGCAGGCCCTTGATGCGGTCATCGACCTGGCCGAGCGCCGACAGGATCAGCGCCGGGGTGTGATTGCCCTTCTCGCGCAAGCCGCCGATCACCGACAGCCCGTCGCGCTTGGGCAGCATGCGATCGACCACCAGCACGTCGTAGTCACCGCTGTCGGCCAGCGCAAAGCCTTCGTCGCCATCGCTGGCGTGGTCGGCGATGTGGCCGACCTCGCGAAACGCCTTGACCAGGTAGTCGGCGGATTCGCGGTCGTCTTCGATGATGAGCAATCGCATCTGGCGAGGGGATTCCGTTGCGGTGTCAGGCGGTGTCTTGGACAACTCGGTCAACATGGCGCGCACCGGGCTTTCATGCAAGGCGGCGGGATGCCTCTTGCGTCGTCCCGCAAACGAGGAAGGAAACAGGCGGTGAAGCTGGGGGAAACTTCACCGCCCGCTGATGCCTTCCGCACGAAGGGGGCGCTTCGCGCGGAAGGGGTTGGACGGGAACGAGCTTGTGGCCCGCTCCCTGGGAAAGTGCCGTCGGCGGGGGCGACATGCGTCCGGCACTCTCCGTTAGTGATGCCTAATTCGGATCAGCCTTTGGCGAGCGGGACCGCGACGAAGCGCGAGGAACCGCCGGAGCGAACCCGGATCAGCACGCTGTTCTTGTTGTCGTTACGCGCGGCGACGATCGCCTCGCGCACGTCACCGGGGCTGGTGACATTCTTGCCGGCGACTTCGAGAATGACGTCGCCTTCCTTGAAGCCACGCTCCGCCGCGGGGCTCTTCGGATCGACCTCGGTCACCACGACGCCATCGCGGCCGGCGCCGGCGACACTGCTCGACGGGGCCACCGTCAGGCCGAGCCGCGGCTCATTGGTGCCGCGGGACGAGTTGCCGCGATCGCCCTGGTCGAGATCGGCCTTGGCTTCCACCGTGTTCGGCAGCTGGCCCAGCGTCAGGGTCAGAACCTTGTCCTGGCCCTTCTGCAGCACGTTGATCTTGACCGAATTGCCCGGCGCGAAGCCGCCGATGGTGCGGGCGAGTTCACGGGCATCCTTGACCGGGGTGCCATTCACCGCGGTGATGACGTCACCCGACTGGATGCCGGCCTTCGCCGCCGGACCATCGGCCTGCGGCTCCGCCACCAGCGCGCCTTCGGCCTTCTTCAGGCCGAGGCTGTCGGCGATGTCCTGCGTCACCGGCTGGATCTGCACGCCGATCCAGCCGCGGCTGACGCTGCCCTTGTCCTTGAGCTGGGTGATCACTGTCTGCACGGTGGAGGCGGGAATCGAGAACGCGATGCCGACGCTGCCGCCGGACGGCGAGTAGATCGCCGTGTTGACGCCCATCACTTCGCCGGAGGTGTCGAACGCGGGGCCGCCGGAATTGCCCTTGTTCACCGCGGCGTCGATCTGGATGAAATCATCATACGGGCCGGAGCCGATGTCGCGACCACTGGCCGAGACGATGCCGGAGGTCACGGTGCCGCCGAGGCCGAACGGATTGCCGACCGCCAGTACCCAGTCGCCGATCCGCGGCTTGGTTTCCGACAATTTGGCGAACGGGAAGTTGCTGCCGCCCTCGACCTTGATCAGCGCGAGGTCGGTGCGCGGGTCGGTGCCGATCACCTTGGCGGTGTAGGTCTGGCCGCCATCGGTGGTGACCTCGACCTTGTCGGCGCCGTCGACGACATGGTTGTTGGTCACGGCAAAGCCGTCCGCCGAGACGAAGAAGCCGGAGCCCTGGCCGCTGACGACACCGCCACGGCCGCCGCCGCGCGGGGCGCCGCGCATACCCGGCGGCATGCCGTCCTGGCCGAAGCGCTTGAAGAAACGCTCCATCGGCGAACCCGGCTGGAACGGCGAATCCTCATTGCCGCCATTGCCGTCCTCGCGCGACGACACCTTCTCCTTCATGTTGACCTTGACCGAGATCACCGACGGTTTGACGCGCTCGACGATGTCGGCAAAGCCGACCGGAGCCGCAGCCTGCGCCTTGACCTGCTTGTCGACCTGCGCATGCGCTGCGGTCGAAAAGACGTCGTGCGGCGCCGGGCTCAGGCCATAGGCGGCAACGCCGAGGCCGGCCACCACGGAGGCCATCAGCGCAATTTTTCGCGCAGCGAACAGCGGGCGGCGGACCGGCTTGTAGGAAGGCATCTGGTTGAAATCGGGCGTCTGGTCGGTCATCGAAAATCTCCGGATAGAAGGTGCGGGGGGCAAGGGCACCGTGTGATCCGAAGATGGGACTTGCCACCTTACCGCGCACTGGCGAGGGCATTAAGCTTTGGTAATGCAGCGCGGCAGGCGTGCGGCGGGAGGTCGCAGACGCTCCCGCCGGAATTCCTGATTTCCGTGCGGGAAGCAGATTTTCGCAGGCTGATCTCGCAAGACTAGCTGCGCAGCCCCGGTGCTTCCTGGCCGCTCCTAGCTACATATTCCGTATACCCACCGCCGTACTGGTGGATGCCGTCGGGCGTCAGCTCCAGCACGCGGTTGGAGAGGGCGGCGAGGAAGTGGCGGTCATGCGAGACGAACAGCATGGTGCCCTCATATTGCGACAACGCCGTGATCAGCATTTCCTTGGTGGCGAGATCGAGATGGTTGGTCGGCTCGTCGAGCACCAGAAAATTCGGCGGATCGAACAGCATCAGCGCCATCACAAGCCGCGCCTTCTCGCCGCCTGACAATACGCGGCAGCGCTTCTCGACGTCGTCGCCGGAAAAGCCGAAGCAGCCGGCCAGCGCACGCAAGGAGCCCTGCCCGGCCTGCGGAAACGCATCTTCCAGCGACTGGAACACGGTGCGCTCGCCGTCCAGCAGCTCCATGGCGTGCTGCGCGAAATAGCCCATCTTGACGCTGCCGCCGAGCGCCACCTGGCCGTCATCGGGCACGGTCGTCCCGGTCACCAGCTTCAACAGCGTCGACTTGCCGGCACCGTTGATCCCCATCACCGCCCAGCGCTCGCGGCGGCGGATCGAGAAGTCCAGTCCTTCATAAATCGTGCGGCTACCATAGCCCTTGTGGACGTTCTTCAGGCTGACGACGTCCTCGCCAGAGCGCGGCGCCGGCAGGAAGTCGAACGACACCGCCTGCCGTCGCTTCGGCGGCACCACGCGCTCGATCTTGTCGAGCTTCTTGACGCGGCTCTGCACCTGGGCGGCATGGGAGGCGCGCGCCTTGAAGCGCTCGATGAAGGAGATCTCCTTCGCCAGCATCGCCTGCTGGCGCTCAAACTGCGCCTGCTGCTGCTTTTCGGCCAGCGCGCGCTGCTGCTCGTAGAACTCGTAGTTGCCGCCATAGGTGGTCAGCCCGCCGCCGTCGATCTCGACCACCTTGTTGATGATGCGGTTGATGAACTCGCGGTCATGCGAGGTCATCAAGAGCGCGCCTTCATAACCTTTCAGGAACTGTTCGAGCCAGATCAGGCTTTCGAGATCGAGATGGTTGGAAGGCTCGTCGAGCAGCATCACGTCGGGCCGCCGCAGCAGGATCTGCGCCAGCGCCACACGCATCTTCCAGCCGCCGGACAATTTGCCGACGTCGCCGTCCATCATCTCCTGGCTGAACGAAAGACCCGACAACACTTCGCGGGCGCGGCCTTCCAGCGCATAGCCATCGAGCTCCTCGAAGCGCGCCTGCACCTCGCCGTAGCGTTCGATGATGGCGTCCATCTCGTCGATCCTGTCGGGATCGCCCATCGCCGTTTCCAGCGCCTTCAGCTCGGTGGCGACCTCGCTGACCGGGCCCACGCCGTTCATCACCTCGGCGACCGCGCTGCGGCCTTCCATCTCGCCGACGTCCTGGCTGAAATAGCCGATCGAGACATTGCGCTCGACCACGACCTGGCCCTCGTCGGGCAGCTCGCGGCCGGTAATCATGCGGAACAAAGTGGTCTTGCCGGCGCCGTTGGGGCCGACCAGCCCGATCTTCTCGCCCTTCAGTAGTGCCGCGGAGGCCTCGATGAACAGGATCTGATGGCCATTCTGCTTGGAGATATTGTCGAGACGGATCATATGGGGGCGTGCCTTGGCGGTATTCGGGAGAAGGTTTGGGCCGCCTTATGGCACATTGCGGCTGCGAAGGGGGATCAGATTGGTGGCAGCCCCCGGCGCGCGGCGCGGGATCAGGGCTTGTCGGCGCCCGACCCGGCCAGCACCCGCTCCAGGCGGGCTTCCTCGTCGGCGGTGAGCGTCAGCGGCGTCATGGAAAGCGTGCCTTGGGGGTCGGGCCGGGACAGCGTTCGGCCGCCTTATGGCACAGGATAGCCGCTGCCTCGCCTGCGAGCGCGCCCGAATGGCCGATCCTTCACACCATCGGCCATGAGTACGTTCGCTTGTCCGCCAGAGGCGCACAGCACGCAGCCAAGGAGCTTTCTTCCCAGCTTGGCTGAGATTATCGGTTGAATGACGGCTGCTTTTTTCACACCCAAGGGTCGCAGAATGCCGCAACGTATTGACCTGCTCGCCGCGATCGCCAGCATGGCAGCAGAGGCCGCACCGGACAGGATAGCGCGGATCGCCATCGACGGCGTCGACGGCGCAGGGAAGACAACCTTTGCAGACGAGCTTGCCGATATCGTGCGCGATCTAGACAGGCCCGTCATCAGGGCGTCCGTCGATCGCTTTCACAACCCGAAGGAGGTTCGCTATGCGCAAGGCAGGCAGTCCCCGATCGGATTTTTCGAGGATTCGTATAACTATACTTTATTGAAGCAATATCTTCTGACCCCGCTCGGTCCCAGCGGCAGCGGCCGATACTGCGTCGCGGCGTTCGATCTCCACTCTGACACAGGCGTCCCATTCGCCGCGCAGGACGCTCCTCCTGGATCGATTCTGTTACTGGACGGCATCTTTCTGCATCGGCCGGAGTTACGCCGCTGTTGGGACGCGTCGATCTTCCTGCGTGTCGATTTTGCGGTCTCAATTGCACGCAACGCGATCAGGGACGGCACCTCCCCGGATCCGTTGGCCGCCTCCAATCGTAGATACGTGGAAGGGCAAAGGATCTATTTGAGCACATGCGCGCCGGAGACCCATGCCACCGTGGTCGTGGACAACAACGATCTTGCAGCGCCCGCGATCGTAGATCCAGCATCCAGGGAGCGTGGTGCGACCTAGGACTGCTTTTCCGCCTCGCCGCCCAGCACCCGCTCCAGGCGGGCTTCCTCGTCGGCAGTGAGCGTCAGCGGCGTACCGTCGGCGCCGGTCTCGACCACGGGGCGGCGCCGGTAGCTGCGCCACAGCGCCACGCCGCCACCCAGCAGCAGCACCGGGGTCAGCAGCCACAGCAACAGCGTCTGCAGTTCGAAGCGCGGCTTCAGCAACACGAACTCGCCGTAGCGCGCGACCAGGAAATCCATCACCTGGCTGTTGCTGTCACCGGCGGTGATCCGCTCGCGTACCAGCAGGCGCAGGTCGCGCGCCAAAGGCGCATCGGAATCGTCGATCGACTGGTTCTGGCACACCATGCAGCGCAGCTCGCGCGACAATTCGCGGGCGCGGGATTCCTGCGCGGGATTGGCGAGGATCTCGTCGGGCTGCACGGCGTAAGCGGGGGCCGCGAACGCGATGGATAGCAACAGCAGGACTTGACAAAAATATCGCATAATGCGATTTTTCTGCCCATGCCTTCGGTCGTCTTTGAGCCGCCCGCGAGACGGCAATGGATGAAGCTGCCCCAGCAGTTGCGCGAGCGCATTCTGGCCAAGCTCGAGGTTTTTGCGCGAACCGGACAAGGCGACGTGAAAAAGCTGAAAGGACAAGATGGTGCACGGCTCCGGGTGGGAGATTATCGCGTCATCTTCTATCAGGAATTCGACGAGATTGTTGTCATTGCCGTTGGCCATCGACGAGAAATTTACGACTGAGGTGAAGCAATGAAAGTCGAATTCAGGAAAACGCCCTCCGGCGAGGTCGCGATCATTCCCCGCGCGGAGTACGAGCGCCTGATGGTCCTGTCGAACGAAGCCGAGGAGGACATCGGGACCGCAAGGCTCGTTGCGAAGGCGAAGCGGGACAAGGGAGTGCGCCTGCCGCTTTCGGTCGTTCAGCAATTGGCCAATGGCGAGAACCCGATCCGGGTGCTGCGGCAGTTTCGCGGCATGACGCAGGCTGATCTGGCCACCGCCGAAGGCGTGCAGATCACGCAGAACTATCTGTCCGACCTCGAAACCGGCAAGCGGAAAGGCCCGATCGCCCTGCATCGTAAACTCGCGAAGGCGCTCGACGTGCCGCTGGATTGTCTGGATCCCATTGCAGTCACCGACCAAGAGGCAGAGCCGGAACGTTTTGCTCGCCGCAAATCAGTGATCGCGGGCATGAAGCGGTTGCGAGGGCAGCGCTGACTCTCACTCCGCCGGCTGCAGCGCGCGCGAGGCTTTCGCGGGCTGCAGCGCGCGCGAGGCTTTCGCGGGCTTCGGCGCGCCGACGCGCAGGCGGCGATCCGACAGCGACAGCAGCCCGCCGAACGCCATCAGCAGCGGGCCGAACCAGATCAACAGCACCATCGGCTTGTGATAGATCCGAACCGCAAGGCCGCCATCGGCCGCGGTATCGCCGAGCGAGATGTAGATCTGGCTGAAGCCGCGCGACAGCAGCGCTGCTTCGGTGGTCGAGGATTGCCGCGCGGTAAAGTTGCGCTTCGACGGCGACAGCGTGCCGATTACGTCGCCGTTCAGCCGAATCGTGAAATGCGCCAGCATCTCCTGGAAATTCTCGGCGCGCCGTTGCGTGATGTCGTCGAGCCGCAACTCATAGCCGGCGAGTTTCGCGGTGTCGGTCGGCTTCAGCGTGCCGATATATTCGCTGTTCCAGGTCGTTTCGCAGACGATGCCGATCAACGCCACGCCAACCCCGGCATGGGCGAAGGCCGTGCCCCAGGTCGAGCGCGGCAGGCCGCGGGCGCGGCGCCATGTCGTGCCGAGGGGCGCCCGGAACAGGCTGACGCGCTCGGCGATATCGGTGACGGCGCCGGCGATCACGAATACCGCAAGGCCGATCGCCAGCGGCGCCAGCGCCGCGCCGCCCGAGGTCCAGGCCCACACCATCGCCACCGCGACGAGGGCGGCGATGCCGGCGGCCATCAGCCGCTGCGCGACGCCGGCGAGATCGCCGCGCTTCCACGCCAGCAGCGGCCCAAACGGCACCGCCAATAGCAGCGGCACGAACAGCGGGCCGAAGGTCAGGTTGAAGAACGGCGCGCCGACCGAGATCTTGGCGCCGGTGATCATCTCCAGCGCCAGCGGATACAGCGTGCCGACGAACACCGTGGCGCAGGCAGTGGTGAGGAACAGGTTGTTCAGCACCAATGCGCCCTCGCGCGAGATCGGCGCGAACAGTCCGCCCTGCTTCAGCGCGTGCGCCCGCCACATGTACAGCATCAGGCTGCCGCCGATGAAGAAGCACAGGATCATCAGGATGAACACGCCGCGCGTCGGATCGGTGGCAAAAGCATGCACCGAGGTCAGCACGCCGGAGCGCACCAGGAAAGTGCCGAGCAGCGACAGCGAGAACGTCAGGATCGCCAGCAAGATGGTCCAGACCTTGAGCGCATTGCGCTTCTCCATCACCACCGCGGAATGCAGCAGCGCGGTGCCGGCCAGCCACGGCATCAAGGAGGCGTTCTCGACCGGGTCCCAGAACCACCAGCCGCCCCAGCCGAGTTCATAATAGGCCCAGTACGAGCCCATCGCGATGCCGAGCGTGAGGAACACCCACGCCACCAGCGTCCACGGCCGCACCCAGCGCGCCCAGGCGGCGTCGATGCGGCCTTCCATCAAAGCGGCGACGGCGAAGGAGAACGAGATCGAGAAGCCGACATAGCCGAGATAGAGCATCGGCGGATGCACCGCGAGGCCGATATCCTGCAGCACCGGATTGAGGTCGCGGCCCTCGATCGGCGGATTGGCTAGGCGCAAAAACGGGTTCGAGGTCATCAGGATGAACAGATAGAACGCGCTGGCGATCCAGCCCTGCACTGCCAGCACATTGGCGCGCAGCGTCAGCGGCAGGTTGTTGCCGAAGGCGGCGACGAGGCCGCCGAACAGCGCCAGGATCGAGACCCACAGCAGCATCGAGCCTTCGTGGTTCCCCCATACGCCGGTGATCTTGTAGAGCAGCGGCTTTGACGAATGCGAGTTCTCGACGACGTTGGCGACGGAGAAATCCGACGTGATGTACAGCGCCGTCAGCGCGGCGAACGACAGCCCGACGAACAGCAGCTGCGCCAGCGCGGTCGAGCGGCCGACGTTCATCAGCGCGGGATCGCGCAATTGCGTGCCGAGGATCGGCACCGTCGACTGGATCAGCGCCAGCGCCAGCGCCAGCACCAATGCGTAGTGACCTGCTTCGGCGATCATCGCGTGATACTCGCAGGCGCGTTCGGCGCGCTCGTCGCGACCGGCTTGCCGCCCTCGCCTTCCTGCCACCTTCCCTGCTTCTTCAGCGCGTCGGCGACTTCCTTCGGCATGTAGTTCTCGTCATGCTTGGCCAGCACGGTATCGGCCCTGAACACACCGGACGCATCCAGCGCGCCTTCGGTGACCACGCCCTGCCCCTCGCGGAACAGGTCGGGCAGGATGCCCTTGTAGGTCACCGGCAACGTCGCGCCGCCGTCCGACACCTTGAAACTGATCGCCAGATTGTCGCCGCGCACCAGGGAGCCCTGCTCGACCATGCCGCCGAGCCGGAAGCGCTTGCCGACCGGCGGCTGCTTTTCCATCGCCATGGTCGGCGTCGAGAAGAACACGATGGAGGAACTGAGCGCGTTGAGCACCAGCCCGGCGGCGATCGCCAGAACCACCAGCGCGCCCCCGATCATCGTCAATCGTCGTTGCTTGCGAGTCATGATTGCCTCTCAAGAAGCATGATGTCATCCGAAAACCGCTGCACACTTTTCGGCATCATGCTTACCCGTCAAATCCGAAGCTCTTGAGCCCGTCGTTGAGCTGCTGCAGCTTGCCGGCGTCGGTGCCGACCGCCTGGCGTGCCTCGATCAGCGCGCCCTTCGCCTTGTCGCGATCGCCCAGCACCATATAGGCACGCACCAGCCGCAACCATCCCTCGACGTCGCTGCCATCCTGCTTCAGGCGCGTGGCGAGGCGATCGACCATGCCCAGCACCATCGCGTTGCGGTCGCCCGCTTCCATGCCCTGCGCCGCAGCCATCGTCTCGCTGGACAGCGCCGGCAGCGCGGGGCCGCCGACCCGCGCCAGCGCGGCCTGCACCGTCGTGCGCCACGGCGCGTCCGCCGGCGCCTTGGCGAGCATGCCGCCCCAGATCGCGGCGGCGTCCTGATTGCGGCCATCCTGCTCGGCGGCAAGCCCGAGGAAGTAGCGCGCCTTGACCTCATTGGCGTCTTGCGCCACCGCGCGTTCGAATTCGGCCTTGGCGTCGGCGGTGATCACGCCATTGGCGGCGGCCGCGATGGCCTCGCCGAGATCGGCACGGCGGCCGGGGCTGTCGCCGGCATGGGCGATGGCGTTGCGGTAGGCGGCGACCGCCTCGTCGAAACGACCGAGCTTGACCAGCACCGGCGCCAGCACGTTCCAGCCGCGGCCGTCGGTCGGGTTCTGTTCGAGATGCGCCTGCACCTGCGCCACCAGATTATCGAGCGGCTGCGCCACGGTAGGCGTCTGGCTGCGCGACGCCAGCGGGACGTCAGGCATATCGGGCGAGCCGAGCCGTCCATAAAACGCCACGGCGATCAGCGGCAGTCCGATCAGCGCAACCAGCGCGACAGCGCGGCGAAAGATCGGGCGGTTCTTGGCGGGAACCGCGCGTTCGGCCTCGTCGGCGGCGAGCAGCCTGCGGCTGATCTCGACCCGGGCGGCGGTGGCTTCATTCGGGCCGATCAGCCCGATCTCCGCATCGCGGCCGACCTCGGCCAACTGGTCCTTGTAGACCGCGGCCTCGGTGCCGCCGGCCGTCGAGCGCGCCCGGCCGAGCGGCCACAGCACGGCAAAGATCGCCGCGGCGGTCATCAGCGCGAACACAAACCACAGCGTCATCGACAGTTTCCGTCCCGGTGTCACCGCCTCAAAGCGGTCGTCACGGGTCGGGTTACACCATTTCTGAACCGGCCGCGCAATTGACATTTACGGCACTGCGTGAGGGAAAAGTTGATGTGAATCAACGTGTAGGGCCCAGGCGGCGGGTTCGGCAGAGACCTCTGATGAAGTTCAAGCAGCAGGCGGCGCTTCGATGAACGCCGAGAACCGGGAACACCGTCGCGGAATTCACGGTCCGATTGGCTACTTGTTGCGGAGCAGAAGCTTCAGGATGCCGTCCGCGTGCGTTCCAAAGGGCGGTCGCATCATTTTCGCGATGTTCCATCGGGGTTGGCGGAACAGGACGCGCTCGTGCGAAAATGAATCGAAACCCGCCTTGCCATGATAGCGCCCCCAGCCGGAAGGGCCGATCCCGCCGAACGGCAACGCGCTGATGCCGGCGTACAGGACCGTTTCGTTGATACTGACGGCTCCCGATTGCGTCCGCGAGATCAGCGCGTCAAGGCGATCGTTGACCTCACCGAACCAGTAGATGACGAGCGCCGACGGCAGCCCGCGAATGGTCGCCGTGGCTTCCTCGATGTCGTCATAGGCGATCACGGGAAGCAGCGGCCCGAAGATCTCTTCCTGCATGACGGCGCTGTCGGGCGACGGCGCGTCGATCACTTTCGGCGTATGGCGCGGCGCCGCCACCGCCGCATCGAACAACGGAATGACGCGCTGGTTGTTCTCCAGATCGTGCTGGCGCGACAGCGCCCGGTCGGACCCGATCGCGGAATAATCGCCGTTTTCCGGCTGAGGATACAGGCTGGCTGCAGCGCGCCGCAGCGCGGCGATCAATGCATCCTTGCTCTCGCGCGGCACCAGGACATAGTCAGGTGCCACGCAGGTCTGCCCGGCATTGATCAACTTGCCCGCCATGATCGACTGAGCAGCCATGTCGAGATCCGCGCTGCGGTCGATGACCACCGGCGACTTGCCGCCCAGTTCCAGAATGACGGGCGTCATCTGCCGTGCCGCGGCCTGCGCCACGACGGCGCCGACGCGCGACGAGCCGGTGAACAACAGCAAATCCAGCGGCAGCTCGGTCACGGCCCGGGCCACCTCGGCATCGCCCGTCACCACCGCCACGACCGACGGATCGAAGGTCTTGCCGAGATGGGATGCGATGAGGTCGGCGGTGCGCGGCGTCAGTTCGGACGGCTTGATCAACGTCCGGCATCCGGCCGACAGCGCACCGATCAACGGCATCAAGGTCAGTTGCAGCGGATAGTTGGAGGGCGCCACGATTCCGGCGACGCCTCGCGGTTGCGGCCGGATTTCACCGGCAGCGGGCCAGAACGGAAAACCGAGCCGGATCTTTTTCGCCGCGGCCCAGCGCTTCAGCCTGGGCAGCGTATCGTCGATGGCCGACAGCACGACCACGACTTCCGTGAGCAACGTCTCGTGCCGCGACCGTCCGCGGAAATCCGCATCGATGGCGGCGACATAGGCATCGGCGTGATCGATGAGGCTTCGCCGCAACGCCTTCAGCGCGCCGCGACGCTGGTCGAGCGTCAGGCCTCCGTCGAGCAGGAACGCGGCGCGCAGGCCGTCGAAGGCGGGCTGGACAGCGGGGGCCGAGGTCGATTGGGCGATCATGTCTGTCACGCTGTCGGTTGATAGGATCGGCCGCGCCACTCGACCGATTTTCCACGGTAATAGCCTATCAGGGCATTCCACTGGATGGCGAGCGTCAGGATAACCCCGAGCGGATGCAGCAGCACGGCCCGCGCGGGCTCCCCGCATTTGACGGCCTGGGCGATACGCGCGGCGGTCTGCAGGCCGACGAGCCCGGCCAGCAGCGGCAACGGCGCGACGGGCGCACCCAGCAATCCGGCGACAAGCAGCACCGACGGCAGCAACCAGCCGCCGATCAGCAGCGTGCTCCAGACCGGCAGGGCGACCGGCTTGGCCATGCCTTCCGTCGCATTCTTGGAAAACCCGCTCCACACGGCGGCGGCGGTATCATACATGCGGCAGGTTGCAAGCGGCGTTGCATCGACAAGATCGGTGCGAAAGCCGGAGCGGCGGAAATGCCGCGCCAGTTGCAGCCCGTCATGCATGGCCAGAGCCACGGCGGCATGGCCCCCACAGGCACGATAGGCCTGGGCGCGCACCATCATCAACTGGCCGCAGGCCGCCGTGAGGGCTTCGTTCGCGGGCATCGCGCGCATGAAAAAAATCGGCAGATAGCCATAGATCAGGCCGTTGATCATCGGCACCACCGCGCTTTCGACGATGCCGACGACGCGCTGGCGCGGCACGCCGCTGACCAGATCGACATCGGCGTTCGTGAGCGCCGCGGCCGCATCCGGCGCCAGCGTGACGTCGGCATCGACGAACAGCAGGAAGTCGGACTGCGCGTGGGACGCAAGCAGATGGCAGGCGTGCGGTTTGCCCTTCCAGTTCAGCGGCAGCGGCGGCGCTGTTACCAGCCGGAGTCGGGCATCGCCCGAGGCGCGCTTGGCCACGATAGCGGCGGTGCTGTCGGTCGATCCGTCATCGAGCACGATCACCTCGATCGTCGCGCCGCGGCTGGCCAGCGCCGCATCGATGCAGGCCAGAATCGTTCGCTCTTCATTGCGGGCCGGGATCAGGATGGCGACCGACGGGACTTTCCCGGAAGCGCGCGGGCGGCGCAGCAACAGGCAGTTGGCAAATGTATTGCAGACCGGAATGAGGCCGAGACACAGGGCCAGCACGACGAGGGCGGTCATCACTTGTCTGCTCCGTGTTCGGCATGAAAACGTCGGCCCTGCACCATCGCCCGCAGACGGCGCCAGGCGTCGTAGAACGGGTTGACGCCCATCGTGCCCTCGAGCCAGAGGTCGAAGGCGTTTGCATCGCGCGCGATCGACGCGGCCCCCAATCGGTCCATGGTGCGTTCGAGCGCGGCTTCCAGCCGCGCCAGTCGCTCGGACACTGGCAGCGCGCCGAGCATATCGCCATCGACCGCCTCGCCGAACTGCAACAGCATCTCCGGCTGCTTTTCAAGCCACAGCGGATATTCGATCGCCAGCGGAACGAAGGTCACGCCGGCGACGTGGTCCGGAAGGTGGGCGATGCCGGCGCCGCACGCCAATGGCCGTTCACGCGGATCGGCAAAGCGCCCTTGCGCGGCGACGATGAGCAACCCGTTGGGGAGCGCCAGCACCGCCTTGCTTGTGGCGATGAAATCGGCGGCGCCGCGCCTTGTGTTCTGCGCCACGCCGAACGAACCGATCTTGCCGAGGAAACCGTACTGGTCGAGCATCCCGGCATCGACCGGCGTGTAGACGCGGTGTTGCGGAAACAGATGTTTCGCCAGCAAGACATAGACCACGCCATCCCACCAGGACGGATGGTTGCTGTAGATCACGATCCGAGCCGTCGCGGCTGTGGGCGGCGGCATCGCGCGGGCGATGCGCGCGGCGTGAAAGCCGCTTTTGAAAGTCCGCTCGAATATCCAGCCGAACAGCCGGAAGACGGGCACCGACCGTTGGGCAATGGCGAGCGCGGCGCGATCGTCCGCGCTGCGCTTCAACATGGTCACGTCGCGGGGACCGCGCGGCGGTCGGCATCCAGCGCGTCCGCCGCGATCCAGCCGGACATCATCACCATCGGCATGCCCGGCCCCGGATGCGCGGCGCCACCGGCCAGATACAGGTTCTGCACGAAACGGCTGCGATTGCCCGGCTTGAACGCGCCGGTGAACTTGCCATGGCTGGCAAGGCCGTAGATGGCGCCGTTCAGCACCTTGTAGCGGTCATGGATGTCCTGCGGCGTGAGGTGCCGCTCGAACACGATGCGGTCCTCGATATCCGTCAACCCGGCGGTGCGCTTCAGCTTGTCGAGAATGACCTGACGATATTTCGGGAACATCTCCGACCAGTTGTGATGCGGCCGCAGATACGGCGTGTGCACCAGCACGTAAAGCGCCTCGCCGCCTTCCGGCGCCACGCTCGGATCAGACTGCGCCGGCGCCGCAATATAGCAGGTCGGGTCCGGTGCCGGCTCGCCGCGCTTGTAGATGGCGTCGAACTCCTCATGGGCATCGTCGGAAAACACGAAGTCATGATGCAGCAGGTGATCGTAACGCTTGTTGAGGCCGAGATAGAGCACCACGCCCGAGCACGCCGGCTCATAGCCCGCATTGTTATAGTGCTTGGCCGCATTGCCGCCGACCAGCTCGTCATAGGTGCGGATCGAATCCATGTTGGAGATCACGGCAGAGGCCGCAATGCGCTCGCCACCGGCCAGCACGATGCCCTGAACGGCATCGCCCTCGATCACGATCTTCTCGACCTCGCGGCCGGTGTGATAGGCCACGCCGAGTTTCTCGCCGAGCTTCTTCAGAGCCTCGGCGACCGCGCGGGTGCCGCCGACCGGATACCAGACGCCGCCGCTGGTCTGCATATGGGCGATCGAGCACAGCACCGCGGGCGATGCGAACGGCGACGAGCCGACATACTGCACGAAATGATCGAGCATCTGCGACACTCGTTCGTCCGGGATCATCCCGCGAATGGTGCCCGCAACCGACCGTCCCATCCGCAGCGACAGCACATCGCGCAACGTCGCCGGATTCATGCTCTCGCGGATATTCATGGTGTCGCGGATGTCTTCGACCGATTTCCAGAAGAAGAACCGTTCCGAGACGTCATGCAGATGCTCGGAGACGCGCAGGAATTTTTCGTAGCCTTCGGCCAGCCCCTTTTTGCCGGAGAAAGCCTCGGCCTTCTTTCCCATCGCCGGCACGTCCTCGATCAGATCGAGCACGTCGCCTTCATTGAAGAAACAGCGCCACTGCGGATCGAGCCGGATCAGCGGCAGCCAGTCCTCCATCGACTCGCCGGCCTCGGCAAAGATGCGCTTGAGAACGCTCGGCACAGTGAGGATGGTCGGCCCCATGTCGAACCGGAAGCCCTCTTCCTCCAGCACCGCGGCCTTGCCACCGAGCCAGGAATTCTTGTCGTAGACGGCCACGCGATGGCCGCGCGCCGCGGCCACGACCGCGGCGGCGAGGCCGCCCAGTCCGGAGCCGATCACGACGATCGGATGCTCGTTCGTTTTGTTGATGACGGTCTTGTCCATTTTCGTCCCAATGCCCCGTCGCAGCTAACCGTTTCCGGCGGCAACCTTGTCCTGAAGTTGTTCCAGCGGGCGCGGCGCTTCTGCGGCCGACGGGATGCGGTCCGCCAAACCGAGATCCGTCAACACAAGATCGCTGGAGATCCTCGCGCTCTCATAGATCACCGGCAAGCCCGATCCGGGATGGGTGCCGCCACCCACGAGATAGACGCCCTCGACATCATCGAAGCGGTTATGCGGGCGGAAATACAGCATCTGGTCGAGGCCGTGCGCCAGATTGAAGGTCGCGCCGCGAAACACCGACACCTGATCACGCCAGTCGTTCGGCGTGAAGATCTTCTCGTAGCGGATCCGGCTGCGCAAATCGGTCAGGCCCAGGCCTTCCAGCCGGTCGATCACCGTATTGCGGAACGACTGCGTCTCCTTGCTCCAGTCGATGCCGCCGCAATGGCCGACCGGCACCAGCACGTAAAGCGAGGCGTTGCCGTCCTTCGCAAAGGACGGATCGGTTCGGCCGGGATTGCAGACATAGATCGACGGATGGCTGGGCACCACCGCAGCCTCTTCGATCTCGGCGATGTTGGCGGCGTAATCCTCGGCGAGAAAGATCGTGTGATGGTCGAGCTGATCGTACTGACCTTCGATGCCGAGATAGAGCATGTAGGTCGAGCAGGAATACTTCGCACTTTCGATCTTCTTGTCCGACCAGCGCTTGCGCAGCCGGTCGGGGATCAGGGTCGAGGCGGCATGGGCGAAGTCGGCGTTCATGATCGAGGCATCGGCGCGGGTGAAACCCGACTTCGTCTTGACGCCGAGCGCCCGCTTGCCTTCGAAAACGATTTCGCTCACCGGCTCGCCCAGCCTGATGTCGACACCGAGGTCGCGTGCCGCACGCGCCATGCCTTCGCTGACGGCGCCGCAGCCGCCGACCGGATGCCACACGCCGAACTCGAATTCGAGAAAGGCGAGAAACGTGAACAGGTTCGGGCAGCGGAACGGCGACATGCCGAGATATTTGGTCTGGAATGAAAACGCCAGTCGCACGCGGGGATCGCGGAAGAAGCGCTGCAACTCGTCATCGACCGACGACAGCGGCACGATGAAGCGCAGCGCCGACACGACGCTGGGAGCGAGATAATCGAGCAGGCTCAGAAACGGGCGCTTCAGCACCGGTACGAAAGCCGCGAGCTTCTTGCGGTTGGCCTCAATGAAGCGGCGGATCTGGCGCGCATCGTGAGGGTCGAGCTTGCCGATCTCGCGCTCGAGATCGTCCATGTGTCCGGAAATATGCACATCCGGACCGTTCTCGAATGCCAGGCGATAGCTCGGATCGACGCGTGTCATCTCTACGTAGTCCTGCATGCGCAGTCCGCAGCGCGTAAACAGCGACTCCAGAATCTGCGGGTACAGGAAGAACGTCGGACCCATGTCGAAGCGGAAACCGTCCTCGGCAAACACCTTGGTGCGGCCGCCGACCTCGGTGTCCTTTTCGAACAGCGTCACCTTGGTGCCGGCCGCGGCCAGCAGCATGGCGGTCGCCAGACCACCGGGACCGGCGCCGATCACGACTGCGTCTTTTTGACGCTCACCTCGCGCAGCCGTCATCGGTCGATTCCACGCCTGTTTGCCAGGCGCTGCTCGTGGACTTGATGTCGAAGTTCGATTCGTATGATCACTGTCTCGTCTCGATGCGCACCCCTATGACACCGACAGTGAGCGCACATCACCGTGGTGGACACAATGCTTGCACATTGCAGGCCAACATTGGATCTTTTGCAGCCGCCAGACAAGCAGCCCCATAATTTCAACGCTGGAGCGACAGACTCGATGCCCCTACTCCTATACGGTCTCCCAACTGCACTGGTTTCAATTTTTCTTCTGGCGGGCACGCCGGCCATCGCCGGCGAGGTCAATGTCACCGTATCAGGCGTGGTCGCCAACGGGACCTACGTTTTTGCCGCACTTTGTACGTCGAGCCTCGATCCCGACACCTGTCAAAAAGGTGATCGAAAGATTGCGACCGGACCGAATGTTCGCTTCACGTTCGAGAACGTACCGCCGGGTCGACTGGCTGTTGCGGCCTATCAGGATCTCGATGGCAGCGGATCCATCGAGCGTACCAATCTAGGCTTGCCGCGCGAGCCGTTCGGTTTTTCGAACGATGCCGGACGCGCGCGGCGGCCCACCTTCGAGGCGGCGGCGTTCAACGTCGGTTCGGGCACCAGCAACGTCAATGTCCGGCTACGGACACTATCTCAGGCGGCCGGCGCCCAGGAATAACGTGTCCGTCGAATCGAAAACACGATTGCGACAGCCAGGCCCGACGCGGCAATGGCGATCAGGACGCCCCACGCCTGAAGCACGGCGCCGGTCGAGCCGCCCGAGCGGACGGAAGCTTCGAAGGCCTGGATCATCCAGGCATTCGGCGTGAACCAGCCGATCTCCTGCATCCAGGGCGGCATCAGATAGCGCGGCACCATGCTGCCGCCGATGGCCGACACCAGCAGCACCGCGAAGGTCGTCGCACTTTCAGATTGTTTGCGGCTTTTGCAGACCGCGACAATGCCAAGTCCGATGGCGGCTGCGGCCGATGCAGCAATGAGGCAGGTCCCGAGCCAGAATGCCAGCCGCGACAAATCGAAGGTCGCGCCGAACAAGAACCACGCCACCGCAAACACGATCAGGGCCTGGATCGTGCCCTGCACGATGAGGAAAGCAAACTTGCCCGTCACCACGGCGGCCATGCCGCCGCGTCCCATCGTGAGCCGCTGCGAGATGCCGCTGTCGCGCTCGTCGATCAGCGTCAGCGCGCCGTGGCTGGCGGCGAACAGCAGGAAGACCGCCACGACGGCACCCGCATAATACAGCACGTTGCCCTGCCGGGCACCGGGTTCGGTCGATTGGGTCTCGACGATTCGCGCGAAGGAGAAGCCAGATTCGGATTTTTCCGCCTGCTGTTTCTTGAAGGCGGCATCCAGAAATTCGCGTTCGTCCTTGGCGATGGCTCCCGATGCTTCGACATCGGCGAGGATGCGGGCCAGCGCGACGTTGGGGAGTTTCTCGTTCAATGTCCGCTGCGCCTGCCCGATCATGATGGCGGCAGCCAGCGGCCGCGTCGCATCCTCGATGACGAGGATGGGCGGCGGGCCCTGGTCCGGTCGGCGCGCCAGATCGCCACGAAGGATCAGGCCGACATCGACATTTCCGCGACGAACGTCATCGATCATGGCTGCTTCGCTACCAGCCGTCGACTGTACGATCCGGAGCGACGGCTCGGCGTCGATTGCGGCGACGAATCTGAGCGTATTCTCGGTTTTTGCCAGATCGAGCAGCCCGACCTTCAGCTTCAGCTCCTTGCCGGTCGCGCCCGAAAAAATCGCAGCGAACACGACGAACAGCGCCGCCGGAAGTACGAACGTCATCAGCAGGGCCGTTCGGTCGCGCAAAGCGGCTAGCGCCATGACCCAGCTCGACGCGAAAATCATGCGGATCATGCTTCAGCCTTTACAAGAAGCGTGTAGGCGTCCGAGAGATTGGGCTCGCGCACGCGCATTTCGACGATTCGCAAACCGGCCTCGGCCATGGCGTCGGACAGCGGCCCGACATCGGTGTAGTTGCGTTTCTGCAGGACGACCCAGCGCGTGGGGCCATAGCATACCGCGCCATGCGCGACCAGAAACGCGGCCTGGTGTTCATTCGCAGCGTCTTGCAAAAGTAGCTCCACGGGTCGCTGCCCGGCAAAAATCGTATCCATCAGATCGCCGGGCGACTCGTCGCGGAGGATGCGTCCTCCGGCAAGAACGATGATGCGATCCGCAAGATGCTCCACCACGTCGAAATCGTGCGTGACCACCAGAATGGCGCAGCCGGCATCGCGAACACGCCGCATCACATCTTGAACGACCCGTTTGGCGTCGGCATCCAGACCGGCGGTTGGTTCATCGAGGATCATGAGTTTCGGTGAACTCATCAGCGCGACCGCGATGTTGACGCGACGCCGATAGCCACCGGACAATCGGGATACCCGCGTATCCGTGACCTGTGTGCAGCCGGCCATGTCCAGCGCGTTGGACGCGCCGATGCCGGCGTCGCGACGCGATGCGCCATCCATCATCGAGAACGCCACGCAGTTCTCGCGGGCCGTAAGCCACGGATAGAGCGCAATCTCTTGTGGCACGAGACTGGTTTCCGTCTTGTTGCACCGGACAAGGCCAGTGCGGGCCAACAAGGTGCCGGTCAGAACGCGAATGAGCGTCGATTTCCCGGCACCATTGGGGCCGGCAAGGGCGGTGACTTCACCGGCGCACATGCGTAGCGAAACATCTTTTAAAACGTCACCTGATTGATACCCGGCGAAAATATGCGCAAGTTCGGCAACCGATGTGCTCTCACGTTGTGACTTCAACATTCGGTAGAATGGCCTTCCTTGCATGGCGGTACGGCGCCATCATATCAGCTTCGTCTGGTCCCGGAAATCGGCAGAACGGCAATAGACCTGCACAAGACGAATTCGGCGCGCGGCCAATCAGCCTGTCTTCTTTGGTTTGCGCTCGACCACGGCCATCGCGTTGTCCGCGGCGCGGCTCATCAGCGCGGCGTATTCGGCGCCGAACAGCAATTCGCAGAACCGGATCGCGGCCTTGGCCTGCGCCTGGCGATAGGCGCGGATGCGGGCCTCGCCGGCGCGCAGCGACTGCACCAGCGCCTCGGTGGATTTCTCGACATATTGCTGCAGGTCGGAATAGGTCCGCAGCGTTACCTCGTTGATCGCCAGCTCCGAGGCGTAGGTACGGCACACCGCGACGAAATTGATCAGCGCGACGGTCTCGTCGACATCCGCGGGGTCGATACGGGCGGTTGGCGAAATGTCCTTGTCGGCGCGCTGGCGCAGCAGCCGGCGCACCCTGCCCGGCACGCTCTCGATCTCGGATTGCAGCGTGCTGGAGATTTCGACCCGGATCGCCGCCATCTGCCGGCCCCACACCGAATCGTTGCGCATGTCGAGTTCGGTGCGCAGGCCGCGCACGCCGTCATGGGCGGTTTTCAGCAGTTCAGGGGCGGTGTCGAACTTGCCGCGCCGGATGTCGGTGCGCAGCTGATGCGCAACCCGTGTCAGCTCGGCCAGGGCCATCGTCACGGCGACGCCGTAGGGCGTGGCGGCGACGCGGATCTCGTCGTCGGAGGCGGCGATCTTGACCGCGAGGCGGATGATCTGCCACGGCGACGCCATCCGCTGCATCACCAGAGACAGCGAAAACGGCAATACCTGCGGCGTCACCAGCACCGGCACGTTCAGCGCCCCATTGACTGAGGCGCTCTGGGAATCGGTGAAGGTCCGCAGCAGGCTGGGCAGCTTGGCGGCAAAGGCGTCGAGCGCCTCGCGGGCACGCAGCACGGCGCCAAGCGCCGGCAGGTCCTCGACCGCATGCGGCGGACCGATCCGCGCGGTGCCGCGGCCGTTCGGGCCGGGCGTCGTGACCTGGGTGATCAGGGCGGCGGCGGCCTGCTGGAATTTGCGCACCGCGCGTTCGATCTCGGAGGCGGTGGGCTCGGGCTGCGCCTGCATCACGGCCTCGAACGCCTGCACGGCGTCCACGGCGTCGCGCTCCAGCCATTGCCAGATCGGCAGCAGCGAGGCGCGGCGGATCTCCCCCGGCCGCCCCGCGGCGGTGCCCTCGATCAGGAACGGTTCGATCGATTTGAAGATCAGCCGGGTGGGATCCTCGACCCGGGCCCGCACCGCATCGGGCGAGCCGCGCACCACGCCGCGCAACTGGTCGAGCACGAAATTGGCGACCTTGACGTCCTCGCCGCGGGCAATGGCGCGCTCATACTCGCGCATCAGCAGTGCCTGCGACTGCGACGGCAGTTGGGCCAGATAGTCCCGGAGGCGATCGATCGACGTCTTGCTCATGCAGTTCTGAATCCATGCTCTCGGCAGGTAACGGGCCGAAAACAGCCACCGGACGTTCTAGCAGCGCCGGCGTTAAGAACCGGTTGAGGACGACCCGTCAGCCGGCCGCCGTCCAGCCGCCTTCGAGACTGCGGCAGGCGGTGCCGCGCGCGGACCTGATGTCGCCGCTGACCGTGATCGTATGCGAAAAGCCGCGGCACTGCGCGCCTTTCTGGTCGTAGGCGGGACCGGCCACGATATTGCCGTAGCGGCCCGAGGCCGGGTTGCGCCACGGCACCGGCGCGCCCGGCGCGCCGCGGTCAAGCGCGGCGATCTGCGCCTCATAGGCCAGCCGGCGGTCCTCGTCATTGAGGGCTGCTCCGAATTTGGCGCCGATCAGCCCGCCAAACGCCGCATTGGTCACGGCGGCGGCGGCCTCGGCCTCGCTGGCCAGCCCGACCGCGTTCTTGGTGCTGCTGTAGGCGCTTTTCAGCGCGCCCGTCCCCAGCCCGGCGCCGCCCTCGGAACCGGTGAGGTCGCAGCCGCCCAGCGCCAGTCCGGCGGCGAGCAGCGCAAACGCATGAAATTTAGGCATGGACGCAGACCTCGAACGCAACAACGGGCAGCAAAGATCAAAGACGTTACGAACCGGATAATTCGGGCGGGAACGGGGCAACCGGACCAGGCGCAGGCGCGGCCTTCGTCGGTCCAGGCCTTGATCGATTTCCGGGCGACGCCCGCCGCGCGCCGCACAACGCCGCTTTTAAAATGGATATAATCATTTTATTCTTGTCAAAGGACCGTTGTCCATCGGCTTTCCGGCCGACCCGCAGCGACCCGGCCTGCCACGAAGGAACCTGAGTTGTGAGCCCGACCATTTCGGCGAATACGCCCGATGACGTCGCCGAGACCACGGCGAGCACGCTGGCGGCGATCGGCGAGCGGATCCGCGAGCTTCGCCAGGCCCGCAACATGACGCTGCAATCGCTGGCCGACATCACCCGGCTCAGCGTCTCGATGATCAGCCTGGTCGAGCGCGGCAAGGCCTCGCCATCGATCGGGTCGCTGATCTCGGTCGCCAGCGCGCTCGGCATCACGATGTCGGAGCTGATGGCCAGCGAGCCGTCGTCGGAAGACGAGCTGGTGGTGCGGGTGGGACAGCAGCGCGGCGTCGAGACCGCGCAGCATGTGATCCGCAAGCTGATCCGCGAGGACCGCAGCCGCGGCGTCTCCATCGCCATCAACGAATACCAGCCCGACACCGGCAGCGCCGACATCGCGGTCAGCCATTCCGGCTTCGAATATGGCTATGTGCTGGAAGGCACGCTGACCGTCGAGATCGAGGGCACGGCCCACGTCCTCAAGCCGGGCGACCTGATCTCCTATCATTCGCGCCGCGCGCACAGGATCTGGAATTTCGGCCGCCGCAAGGTGCGCGCGCTGTGGTTCAATCTGGACAAGGCTTAGCGCAACGAGCTTCGTTGCCGCGTCCGGCGCGAACTATTTCGCCGAACTCATTTCGGCCCTTCGGGCCCATGACGACGGCTGCGAGGGTTCGGGCACCGGGTTCCCGGCCTGCCGGGCCGCCATCTGCCAGGCCACGATGGCATCCCGCAACTCGCCGACCGCCTCCTCCTGGGTATCGCCGAACGCCGAGCATCCCGGAAGATCCGGCGCGATGGCGATGAAACCTTCGTCTTCCTCGCTGTAGAAGACGTGCGCCGGGTATCGTTGCGCTTCTGTCACGAGTTGCTCTCTGCTTCGCTGGCGTCGGGCTTCCAGTACTTTTCGATCATACCCTGCAACTGCCGGGCTTGATATGGCTTGATGACGCCGTTCCGGTTCTGAAAATTCAGGAGTTCGGCCTCGCCGGGCCGCGAATAGGCGTTGTGATCACCTTTTTGGCCCTTGGCGACGAAGCCCAGCCACTCCGCAACCTTGCAGGCGTCGGCATAGCGAACATTCTTCGCATTGCTCCGAATCGACACAATGAGCTTATCGCGTGTGGTCACTGTCTGCGATCCACCTTCCGGCGCCCACGACCGGTGAAGTTCAGGGGAACCATAGCGCAGGATCGGTATCTGCGAACACCGCCCTTTTACACCCCCGGCAGCACCAGCTCGGCGCGCAGGCCGCCGATCGGGGCGGTGCCGAGGGTCAGGCTGCCGCCATAGAGCGCGGCGAGGTCGACCACGATCGACAGGCCGAGGCCCGAGCCCGGCTTGGTCTCGTCGAGCCGCTGGCCACGGCGAGAGACCTGCGCACGTTCCGCCGCCGACAATCCGCGGCCGTCATCATCGACGATGATGCGTAGTCTTGGCGCGACATCGGTCGCGCTTTGCCGTTCCACCAGCACCTCGATGAAAACGCGGCTGTCCGCCCATTTGCAGGCATTGTCGACGAGGTTGCCGGCCATCTCCTCGAGGTCCTGCTTCTCGCCGCGAAATCGGGCGGTGGCGTCGGCCTCGACGTCGATGGCGATGCCGCGGTCGCGGTGGATCTTTTCCATCGTGCGGCGCAGCGCCTCGATGGTCGGCGCCACCTCGGTCACGGTGCCGACAATGGTCAGCCGTGCGGCGATCCGCGCCCGCTCCAGGTGATGCGCCACCTGGTCGCGCATCACGTCGGCCTGCTCAAGCACCTTGGCCGCCAACGGATCGCCGCTGCGGCTCGCGGCCTCGTTCACGATCACCGACAGCGGCGTCTTGATGGCATGGGCGAGATTGCCGACATGAGTGCGGGCGCGCTCGACGATGGCGCGGTTGGCGTCGATCAGCGCGTTGGTCTCGCGCGCCAGCGTCGCGATCTCGACCGGGAAGTCGCCCTCCAGCCGCTCGGCGCGGCCGGAGCGGATGTCGGCGATGGCGTCGGAGATGCGTTTCAGCGGCGCGAGGCCGAAGCGGACCTGGAAGATCGTGGTCAGCACCAGCACGATCGAGAGGGCTGCAAAGGTGCCGGCGAGATACCAGTCGAAGGTCCGCGTCTCCTCGACGATCTCGGTGGCGTCGCCGGCGACGCTTACGCGGAATTTGCCGTCGGCGCCGAGATCGACCGGCCGCTCGACCATGCGCAGCCGCTGGTCCTCGGGGCCATCGACATAGCCCTGCCGGATGCCGGACGACGTCAATTCGACGCCCTGGTCCTCGAGCTTCGGCAGCTTCTTGTCCCACAGCGAGCGCGACGCTTTCTTCTCAGCTTTGGGATCGTCGACCGGCGCGATTTCCCAGTACCAGCCGGACAAAGGCAGCTCGAACAGGGGCTCGCCGAGCGACTGCATTTCGTGGTCGGGGGTGTCGGGGGCTGCGACCTCGGCGACCAGCGTGCGCAGATACAGATTGAGCCTGCGGTCGAAGGCGCGCTCGGTCGCCGAGCGGTACACCGAGGACAGGATGATCCCGGTGATCACCAGGATCACCACCACCCAGGCGGTCGCCGACAGGAACAGCCGGGTGGCGAGCGAGGAGCCGCGCATCACGCGGCTACGCCGACACAGCCACGACGCGCCGGCCGCGCCTCCTTCACCCTCCCCTGGAGGGGGAGGGTCGAGGGCGCCGTCAGGCGCGGTCGGGGTGGGGTGACGGCGGTGCGGTGGCGTGAAGGTGCTGCGTCCATCACGGACGCTGTCACCCCACCCCGGTGCCCATCATGCTTCGCATGCCGGGCACCGACCCTCCCCCTCCAGGGGAGGGTCAAGATCAGCGCCGTGAGATGGTTGCGACCGATCGCTCCCGATGAGGAGACGTGAAGAGCTCCTCGCCCCGTCATCATTCACTCGCCACCGGCGGCGTCAGCAGATAGCCGAGGCCGCGTACGGTCTGGATGATGTCGACGTCGAGCTTCTTGCGGATGCGGCCGACGAACACCTCGATGGTGTTGCTGTCGCGGTCGAAATCCTGGTCGTAGAGATGCTCGACCAGCTCGGTGCGCGAGATCACCCGCCCGGTGTGGTGCATCAGATAGGCCAGCAGGCGATATTCGTGGGATGTCATCTTGATCGTCGCGCCATTGACGCTGACGCGCCCGGTCCGCGTATCCAGCACCACCGGCCCGCAGGTCAGCTCGGATTGCGCGTGGCCGGCGGTGCGGCGCAGCAGCGCGCGGATCCGCGCCAGCACTTCTTCGAGGTGAAACGGCTTGGCGACATAGTCGTCGGCGCCGGCATCGAAGCCCTGCACCTTGTCGCTCCAGCGGTCGCGCGCGGTGAGGATCAGAACTGGCATCGCGCGCTTGTTGCGGCGCCAGGCTTCCAGCACCGCGATGCCGTCCATCTTGGGCAGCCCGATGTCCAGAACCACCGCGTCGTAAGGCTCGTTGTCGCCGAGGAACAGCCCCTCCTCGCCGTCGAAGGCGCGATCGACGACATAGCCGGCCTCGACCAGCGCGGTGGTGAGCTGGCGGTTCAGATCGGGATCATCCTCGACGACAAGCAGGCGCAAAACGAAATCCTCTCGGGCGACATCACGGCCGCCAGCATGCGCCTGAAAGCCGTGAACGGCGAATGAACGGCGGCGCCTGCCCAAATTACTTTTTCTTCACCACCGCCTTGACCACCCGCTCGATCATGCCGGGGGCGTCCTGGCCGGTCAGGGCGCTGACCTTTTCGCGGGTTCGGCCGCTGATATAGACGCCTAGCACGCCGAACCGGAACCCCCAATAGGTCACCAGCAGCGCGGTGGCGTTGACCAAAGCGTTGATGGTCTGGATGTCTCCGGTCCAGAACTCGTGCATCAGCACGGCCCAGAGGGCGGCGCATTCGAGCGTCAGCTCGAACGCATAGGCCGGGCGCCACCATTTCTGCACCGGATCGTCGCTGGCGATCTCGGCGCGCATGGTCTGTTGCGTCTCGGAGATCGCGACGCGCTGCGTCTCCGCCTCGGCCTGGATCATCTGCGCCCACTGCGCCTCCGCCTCGGCCAGCCGGGCCGGGTCTACCGCCGGCAGCTGCGCCTGCACCGCCGCCGGCGTCGCCACCGCCGAGCCGATCGCCTTGGCGAGAATCTCGCCGGCCACGCCGCCGAGTGGCCCGCCGAGCGCGGTGCCGAGTACCGGCGCGCCCAATCCGATCACCTGTCTGGCCAGATCACCCCATTCCATATTCATGCCCTCCGAAAGGCCGCGGTGACCGCGGCGATGATGCGGGATATTGTTGAAGACGCAGCGGCGGCGGGTGCGTCCGCCGGCAAAGCCGGCGCCGCGGGCATCGCCGGCGCCAGCGGCGGCGACGAGGCCAGCACCACCGGCGCATCGCCGAGCGCAGCCTTCCACTTGCCGAGCCACGCCTTGCGCTGCGAAAGGCCGATGGTGCCGCCGTTCAGCCGTCGGGTGACGTTCAGCACATCATCGGCTTTTGCGAATGGCAGGCAGCCGCGATTGACGAAATCGGACACGCCGCACAGCAGGAAAAAGCGCGGGTCGATCAGCCATTCGGGATGCGCCACGACATCGAGGCCGGTGGACTTGCTGACCCGCTGATAGCCCTCGCGCCCGGTGGTCTGCGAGGCGCCGCGGCCGCGAAACGTCCAGCCGTCGTCGGAGCCGGTGCGGTTGCCCATCCGGCCGTTGTAGACCTTGTTGGCCAGCGCGCGCGGATTGCCGGCATAGGGCTGCGCGCTGGCCATGGTCGGAAACCGCGACGGCCACACCTGCATCATGCGGCCGGCGCTATAGTTCAGGTTTTCCACCACGTCGCGGCCGGCGCCGCATTCGTGGGAGATCTGCGCCATCACATGCGCGACCAGCAGCGGCGACGAGATGCCGTAGCGCGCGAACACCGCGGGCGCAGATGCGATCATGCCGGCGCGCAGCACCGGCACTTTCGCGTCGCCATTGGGCCACAGGCGCGTCAAGGCGGCGCCGAAGGACGCATCTTGCATGGTCGTTCTCCAGGGTTGACGGAACGATGGCTGGGGATCGCGCAAGGCCACTCAGGCGATGCGGTGACCGTAAAAACTGTTCTGCGCCGCCGCGATATAGCCGTCGTTGGTTTCCATCATCGCGAACACCGCGATCGTATCGCCGGCGGCAAGCTTGAGCAGCGCCTGCGACTGCAGCATCGTCTTGTTGCTCACCACGCTGCCGGCGGTCTGCACCCTGGCGTCGTCGAGCAATTCGGTGCCGTTCTTGTAGAGCGTCGCGGTGACGGTCGAAGGCACCGTGGCGTTGGCCTTGAACATCAAACGGAAGCCGAGCAGATAATATCCGGCCGTCGGTGCCACGAACTGATTGTTCGCGGTATCGAACGCGCTCTGGTCGTTGTGCCGGGCGCTGTTGAACGAGATCCTGGTGAAGGTGTTGGCGGCGCAATATTTGTCGAAGTTCAGATAGGCGAGAAATTTCGGCGACTGCTGCAGCGTAACCTGGCCGTTCGACTTGTCGATCGACAGCGCCGTGAAGAAGCCCGATCCATCCGGCGACACTTTGACGGTGAAATTATCGTCACCGAGATTGCCGAACAGCGCGCGCGTCGAGAACCCGTCCTGAAAGATCACGCCGACATCACGTTCCGCAGCCGCCTTGTTCAGCGTCAGGCGCATATCGCCGCTGCCCGGCGTCACATCGTCCTGTGACAGCAGCACGGCATCGGATTTCACGCTGAGCCGGTTACCGGCGTTCGCACGGGTGTTGATGCCGACATGCGCAGCGTTGTCGAGCGCCAGACTGCGCAGGTCGCGCCAGATAGCGCCGTCGAACACCATCATCACGGCATCCGCCACCGACCACACGCACCAGCCGCGCTTCGGCGCGAGAAACGCCCACGCGCCGTCCTGGAAACTGGCGATGGCGTGGCCCTGCCCGGCCCACGCCCCGCCCGCCGCCGCCGCCACGACATGGCGCTGGCCTTCGGCGGGCGACACCGGCGGCGTGCTGCGGATCATGTCGAGCACGGCGATCTGGATCGCGGCGTCGAGTATCCGCAGCGCCTCATTATGCGTGACATGCTTCTGCGCCTGGCCGCCCTCGATGAAGGGCAGCCCGAGATTGGGAGTGTCGGTCATGTGGATATCCCTGCAGCGAACGTCTGTTTTTCACCCTCCCCTGGAGGGGGAGGGTCGAGCGCGCCATCAGGCGTGCTCGGGGTGGGGTGAAGGCGGTGCGATGGGGCAACCGACGTGAGGCCGTCGCGGACGCTGTCACCCCACCCCGGCGCCCATCATGCTTCGCATGTCGGGCGCCGACCCTCCCCCTCCAGGGGAGGGTCAAATCACAGCGACAGCGATACTACACTTGCAGCGTCACCTCCGCGACCTGCCCCGCGCCGACCGTGGCGGAGAGCTGTGCGACACGAATGTGCAGCGCGGTTTGCGGCGCGCCGAAATCGGCGAGCTCGTGGGCCGTCGCGTATATCGCCTGCGATGTCGCGACCTCGAACGTCCGCACCACGCTGCCGCCGGACAGGATCTGCAGCCGATACGCTTCGGCAGCTTCGCCGAGCGGCACCTCGATGCCCCAGCCGTCGCCGTCCTGCCTGCTGCGGCGGATCCACGAAACATGCACGCCGTCGGCCTGCCGGATGGCGCGGAGATGCGCCGGCGCCCAGGGTTTCAGCGCGGTGGCGTCCGGCGTCACCGTCAGCGCCACCGCGCTGGCATCGTCATGGCTGCGACCGCAGGCGACAATGCGCAGCCGCATCGCGCGGTCGAGCCGGTCGAGCCCCACAGCAATCGGCACCAGCCGTGAATCGAGCATCACGAAGGCCGCGCCCGCCGGCAGCACCGCGACCATCGCGGGCTCCGAACCCGCCTGCCCGCGCAGCAGAAGCGACAGCAGCCAGGTCTGGCTGCCGACCAGCTCGGCCTGCGCGAATTGCAGCACTTCCCAGCCGCCGTCGGGATGGCGCAGCGCCGCGGCATTGCCGCCCGCCAGCACGCGCGCCTCGCTCAGCGACGTCAGCGCGCCGCCGTACAATCGCACGCGAACACGATTGCCGCGGTCCCAGCGCGCCACCGGCCCGGCCGGCAGCGCGTCCAGCGTCTCACCGAGCACGGAAGGCGCCGTCGCCGTGGCGGCGATCTGATAGCTCGCCTGATCCGGCGACCGCCAGATCGCGACCGTGCCCGGCCACGGCCTGGCGAACACCGCCAGCCGCGTCAGCACGTCGGGTTGCGCGGGATCGATCGGCGGCAGATTGAGCGCATGGACGGCGACCTGCCCGAGCGCGGCGGGGATCGAAGGCCGGCGGATGTCCGGCACGGCCAGCGGCACCGCAAACACCTCCGGGTCGATGCTGCGCGCCGTGACCGCGCGCGATTGCGTATCGACGAGGCCGTCGATCTCGAACAGCCGGCGCCGTCCCTTCAGCGTCAGCGCCACGACATCGCCCGGCGCCAGTTTCAGCGCGTTCATGCCGAGGCCGAATTCCGCGCGCTCGCGGCCGGCCCACATATCCTGCAGCCAGATCTCGGCGCGCCTTGTCGCCGCCGCCTCGTCGGTGATGATCGCGAGGTCGGCGTGCAGCATCCGGCTGGCGCCGCCGGTCAGTTTTCGCGAGGTCACCGCCGCGCGGCGATAGTCGCCCAGCGGATCGCTGAAGCCGAGCGAGACCTGGCGCGGCAGCTCGGTCTCCTGCGCGCGGGTCAGCCGCGACAGCGCCACCTTTCCGGCATCGACCAGATCGTCCTCGGCGATTTCCATCACGGCCATGCCACCGCGCGGCACGAAGCGCAGCGTGCCGTCGGCGGCGGTGGCGTTGAACGCGTAAGCGCTGGCCAGCGGCTCGATCATCGCGCGCGGCGTCATCGGGCGGTCCACCACATAGCCGTCGCAACTGTCGCGCAACGCCGAGGCATCGACGCCGCCGACACCGGCGTCCGCCAGCAGCGCCGCGACCAGCGCATCGAGCGGCGCGCCGCCGAGCCGGCCACTCAGCCAGTGCCCGGCGTGCCAGTTGGCGGCGTCGCCCCAGATGTCATCGGCGGCCGGAAACACCGGGAACGGCCGGGCGTCCCAGGTCCACAGATGGATCGCGGAGACCTCGACCATCCGCCCGCCATAGATTGGCGAGACCGGATTGTCGGTCGCATCGGCGCCGAACGCGGGATCGAAGGCCTGCAGCACCGCCTCAAGATAGCGCCGCTGCATCAGATCGTCGCGCGCGCCATCGGAGAAATACGGCGCGAAATTCTCCGAGGATTTCGGATCGGGAAACACGCTGGGCTGGTTGGCGCCCTTGTCGACCGCGGGACAGCCGAGTTCGGTGAGCCAGATCGGCTTGCTGCCCGGCACCCAGCCGGTCGGCGCGCCCAGTTCGACGCCGCCGGCGCGCTCGACATGCAGGTTCGACCACCAGCTCCACAGATCCTTGACGCGGTAGGTCCAGGGCTTGCCGAGCCCGTCGGTGATATCGACGCGGTCCTGCGCGTCGCGCGCCTCGTCATCGGAATAGTACCAGTCATAGGCCTCGCAGCGGCGGACATTGCCGCGCAAAAAGCCGCGGTCATAGATCGAGGTCGCCTGCTGCGAATCCAGATGGCCGGCCTCGTCGCGCCAGTCGGCCAATGGCGCATAGTAATCGATGCCGACCGCGCCGATCGCGGGCGAGGCCCACAGCGGATCGAGCGGAAACCGCACGTCGCCGTCGAAAACATCGGCGCCATATTCGGTCCAGTCCGCGCCGTAAGTCACCAGCGCGCCGGGCAGCGTCGCCTTGACCTCGGCCGCCAGCGACACCAGCGCATCGACCGCCGGATAGAAGCCGCCGGCGCGCAGCCGCGTCAGCGCCTTCAGCTCCGAGCCGATCAGGAAGGCATCGACCCCGCCGGCGGCGGCGCAGAGCTGCGCATAATGCAGCACCAGCCGGCGATAGTTCCAGATGCCGCCGCTGAAGAAATTCGCCACCTGCGCGGCAACCGCCGCGGTGCCCTGCGGCGAGCCCGGCCGTCCCGGTGCGGGATCGCAGGTGATGCGACCACGCCACGGATAGGTCGGCTGCGACGCCGCGCCGCTATAGGGGTCGGTGAGCGCATTGCCGGCGGCGATGTCCATCATCACGAACGGATACAGCGTCACTTTCAGCCCGCGCGCTTTCAGCTCGGCGATCAGATGCGTCACGCTGGCATCCGACGGCGTACCGCCGAACGCCGCGCGACCCTCGATCTGCGATACCAGATAGGCCGATGCGCGCGTCACGCCATCGACCGACCAGGCCAGCGGACTGGTGGTCTTGGCGGCATTGTCGATCCCCGGCCGCACGACGCAATGGCCGGCGCGGAGATCGGACCCGAACCACGCCACCACGAGCGCCACGCGCTCGAGGTTCGGACAGACGCCCTGCAACTCGTCAAGCGCCGCCACCACATCGGAGCGCGCATGCGCGACATGGCGGTTCTCCGGCGCCGACTGGCCGGGTCCCGTCACCTGCACCACGGCCGACGGCTCGTAGCCGAATTCGGTACTGCCGGGGATCAGCGTGACGGCGCGCGTCATGTTTTCCAGCAGGCCGATCGGGCGCACCACCTCGAACGACAATTGCGGAATCCGGTTGCCGAAACTTGCCAGCGCGAGGCGCTTGAACACGACATAGGCCAGCCCGCGATAGGCCGGCGCATTGCCGGCGCCTTCTTTCGCCACGATCAGCCCGTCAGGTGGCTGGGTCTCGTCGCCGCGATAGACGCGGAGATTGATGCCATCGAGATCGAGCGGCTTGCCGTCGGCCCAAATCCGACTGACGCGGCCGATGCGGCCCTCGCACAGCCCGACGGCGAAATTGGCGAAGTACGTATAGTCCGTCGTCGTGCCCGTCGAACTGGCGCCGGCCGCGGCAAAGCCCTTGCCGCCGCTGTCGTCCGCGTTCTCCGTCGTCGTCGCGACTTCTTCGAGCTGCGTCGCCCAGATCACCTGGCCGCTCAACCGCGCGCGGCCATAGACGCGCGGGATCGGCGCGCCTTCGGTCGAGGCCATCACGTCGAGATCGGCGAGCCGTGGCCCGGTCGTGCTGCGATCGCCGCCGCCGCTGCCGAACAAGGCCTGGTCGAGCATGTTGCCGGCCACCGCGCCTGCGATGCGTCCGGCGATCGCGCCGATCGGCCCGAACACCGCGCCGAGCGCGCCGCCTGCCGATGAAAGTACGAGCGCTGCCATCAGCCTACTCCGGGAAATGCAAAGGCAAAGGCCAGCCGCCGCCGCCACCACGGCGCCAGCGCTACCTCGCAGACCGACGCGCCGTCATGCGCGTGCACCATGGTGGCCTCGCCGGTCGCGATCGCCGCGTGCTTGGCGACCAGCCCCGCGCGCCAGCGGAACAGCAGGATGTCGCCGGCACCGAACGTATCGAGCGCAACCGGCACGAGATGCCGCAACGCCGCCTCCGCCAGCGCTTCCTCGCCTGATGCTTCCGCCCAGTCCGGCGCATAAGGCGGCGGCGCTTCCGGCTCACAGCCGACGCAGCCCCGCCACACCCCGCGCACCAGACCGAGACAATCGCAGCCTGTGCCCTTCAGCGACGCCTGATGCCGGTAGCGCGTGCCGATCCAGTCGCGCGCCTCGGCGACAATGGCGGCGCGGGTGAGCGGATGGGGCATGGGAAATCTCTGATCGAAGTGTGGATTTCTTCCCTCTCCCCTTGTGGGAGAGGGTGGATCGAACGCGAAGCGTTCGAGACGGGTGAGGGGTAGCCGCAGTCTCCGACTGTGCAGCCCCCTCATCCGACCGCGCTGCGCGCGGCCACCTTCTCCCACAAGGGGAGAAGGAAGAGGCCGCGACTTTCGCGCATTGTGCGGCTTAGCTATTCGCTGGTGATTATTTGGTGACACTCACCCCACGCTCTTCGGCAGCACCAGTGACGCGCCGCTGTCGCTGACGGTGCCGGCATTGGGATAGCTGAGGACGAAACCGTTGCCGGGATGGATCCGCATTGAAGCGTCGGGATCATCACAAAGCGAAAGTGCACCAAGCTATGGACGCCGACAAGCCGGCATGACTTTGACGTTGTCCAGTTTTGAGATGAAAGCGACCAAGTCGAGCCGTCGGAAAATGTCCGGTATCTTGCATACAGCGGCTGGCAGATTGCCGGGCTGTCTGGTCGCGTTTGACTCAAAACAGACATCGGCAATTACGGACCGCCGCTTGCGACAACGCCAATGTGCTCTTCGAGTTGACGAATACGCGTCGTGTTGTTGGATTGAACGCGGTGCAGCCGCTTGGCTGCGCGTGACACCGCCTTCGCGCACCACGGCAGCAAATATCTGACGATCCGACAGATCCACCTGTTCGGCGATATCTCATCAAGAGATGTTTTTGATCCTTATTATTCATTTCATACGATGAGTAGCATTGGGTATAGCCTGATCTGAGACGACGGCATCATCAGAATAAAAAGGACATCCCATGATCGTCACGGTATTTCGCTCCCGGATGAAGCCCGGTGCCCAGGACGAGTATGGTCCGATGGCAAAACGCATGAGCGAACTGGCGAGAACAATCCCCGGCTACATATCGCACAAGGGTTTCGTTGCGGACGATGGGGAGTGGGTGACGATCGTCGAGTTCGAGACCGAGGAAGCGCTTCATCAATGGCGTATTGATCCCGAGCACGGCAAGGCAAAGAGGCGTGGCGTAGAGTCCTTTTTCAGCGAATTCAAATACCAGATTTGCAGCGTTATTCGGGAGCGGATGTGGACAGCAAAGGCGCCCCGCTGCGCTTGAATGATCATCAATCGAAAGCAAGGGAGGCGATCGGAATGGAAATTTCAGCCGTAGTGCTGGCGCGCGCCGACAGTTTATTTCAACAATAGTCTATGTAGGTTGTTGGCACACAGCGGCTGGCGGATTGCCGGGCTGTCTGGTCGCGTTTGATCCAAGGCGGTCCTAGCTCGCTAGAGTCAGAACACATCGATAGTTGGGAACCGAGCGTCCCCTGTGATGCAATCCCAAAGGTAGATTGCAAGACCGATGTCACCGGTCCAAAGCGAATACCGACCGCGGCCAGCAACCATCTGAGCACCGCGATACTGGAAGATGGCAGTCATGGCAAACCGGCGCGCGCGGTCGAGCCAAATCTGATCATTCGTGCGTCGGTAGAGCTTGAGGAATGCGTAGCCATTTCCACCCGTGCCGTGGCAAAGGTTCGAGCCCTTTGTTAGCGGTCCGGCGGTCCAAGCAAAGCGCCCGCCATCCAACAGAAGCGCGTCGAATTCCGGCGTAGCGAAGGGCGCGTCAGCAAAGGTCGTAACCATTCCCGGCGCGCCGTGACAGTGCTGGCATATGAACAGTCGCTTCTCGCGCTTGCTTCTCGGACCCCATGTTGCTCCAATTTCGTACCGCCATGCATTCGCTTCAAGCGTCTTCGGCACAAATTCGGCCACGTGCGCTCGCTGCGCCGCCGTCAACCAATTCCATCCGAGCAATAAAGGGATGACGTTGCCGGCGAAGCCGTGAACTGGCCCGAGAAAGCGGTCTTTCGCACCGTAAAGATCCTGGGTCCAAAGTGGACCTTGCGGCGTGTCCTCCAGTTCGGCAAATAGCCGCGCTGCCTGCACTTGAAAGAGGCCGCGCCATCGCTCTTCCTCCGTCAACTTGCCCATGTGGACTGCCGCAACCATCGACCCCGGCATACCCCACATGAGTTCTCGGATTGGCAGTCCATCATTTGATTCGGCGCGCCTATAAACCAGGTCGGCGAGGCTCGATGTCGGCTCAAGGCGCATTGCGAGAAGTGCCGCCCCCATGTCGCCGCGAAGCAGTGAGCCATGCTTCTCGTAACCAGTCGGCGAACTGGCTTGGTGGTCGATAACTGTCCGATCTATCAGCTCTGGCAGCACAGAGCGAAAGTCTTCGGCGACACGGGTAGCCCCTATCCGATGTAAGTAATCGAGTGCCCAAATGACACCCGCCGCGCCCTTGTAGAAGCTGGGGTCGCCATCTCCCACCCCGTCGTCACTGGGGTGAGCCGGCCAGAAGGTGTCGGGATGGAAATGGGTGACCGCATCGGCCGCAATTTCTTCGATCGCCACCCGAACATCCGATTCGTTCCAAGCGTCCTGTACAAGCGGACGATGACGTCCAGGGGTAATCATTGCGTAGGGGCTCCTGAGCGCTATCCATCTGTATTTCAGATGAGGCAAGTAAGGATCGCACGATTGAACGAAAGCTATTTTAAAGCGTGCCGCTCGGCAAACCGACTGCACCATCTGAAATGGTTCAACGCGGCGCAGCAATGAGGAGTCAATGTCTCCCTCTGGCACTTTTCGGACCTGAGGCGATCTCCAATTTAAGGCTGCAATACGGCGGATAGCGGACCTGCCTCAAGCTCCCACACAAGCGCGCAATTTATGAGTACACGCCTAGAGACCCCTCATCCGACGCGGACTTCGTCCGCGCCACCTTCTCCCACAAGGGGAGAAGGAGGAGGCCGCGACTTTCGCGCATGATGCCGCTTGGCTCTTCGCTGGTGATTATGTGGTGAAACTCACCCCACGCTCTTCGGCAACACCAGCGACGCGCCGCTGTCGCTGACGGTGCCGGCGTTGGGATAGCTGAGGACGAAGTCGTTGCCGGGGATATGCGGGAAGCCGCGAAAATTGTCGGCGTTGGCGAAGCGGTCGCGGCAGGTCGCCAGCAGCTTGTCGCAGCCGGCGGTGAGCGTGAAGGCGTCGCCGATCGCGACTGGCTCGGGCATCGCCTGCCACAGCGTCAGCCGTACCTCGCCGTCGATGTTTCGATGCAGCTTGATCTCGATCGACAGCCCGGCATTGCCGCCGCTGACCCAGCTCAATCGGCCGGCGCTGAACCAGCGGTCGGCAAAGCCGTCGAGCCCCGTGGCGGTGAACAGCGACGTGCCCTCGACCGCCTGCACGCTGCCGCTGCCGCGATAGGCCGCGCTGGCGAGATCGACGCGGCACCGGGCATCGCCGAGATCGGCGCCGCATTTCGCGGTGTAGAGCCGGCCGCTCTCCTGCGACAGCAGATCGGCCTGCCCACGCAATTCGGCGGTGAAGGCGGTGCCCTCGCGCCTGACCTCGCCGAGCCTTCCGCGCGCCACCAGAAGCTTCAACGTCACGTCGCTCCAGTCGACCAGCCAGGCCTCGATTCCGGCGGCGTCATAGCGCCCGGCGGCGAGATCGGCCTCGGTCAGCACGTCGTCATCGAGCGCGCCGGCCACCTCGCCGCCATCGACCGACAGATCGAAGCGCTGCGAGGCCTCCGACGCGCCAAAGCCGGTGCCGGCGCGATAGGTCACGCCGTCGATGACCAGATCGCGATCATGGTCGGTAAAACCCAGCACGCCGCCATCGCGGCGCGACAGCTTCCACAGCTGCGCCAGCGTGGTGACGCCGGAGTCCAGTCTGGCCTGCAGTGCTGCGGGAACGCTTCTCATGGCCCTTCCTTTCTTACCCTCCCCTGGAGGGGGAGGGTCGACGAGCCAGACGCGAAGCGTCTTGCGAGACGGGGTGGGGTGGGCCGCGAGCGCAACTATCAAACGTGTCACCCCACCCCGCTCATCCCAATGCTGCGCATCGCGATGAGCGACCCTCCCCCTCCAGGGGAGGGTGAAAGATCATGGCCGGATCTCCACGATCGGAATTTTCGGGATCGCCCCGGCGGTGAAGGCGGACAGATCGACTTCGAGATAGTCGGTGTCGAACCGCACCGGCACATCGAACAGGAAACCGGCGGTGATTGATGCGCCCGCCGGCGGCCGGTGCAGGGTCGCGAAGGTCACCATGCCGGTCGTCACATCGACACCGAAGCGGTCGCTTGCGACTTCCACGCCGCCGACCGCGACGCGCACGCTGCCGCTCACCGGCTTGGCAATCGGCCGCGCATAGGGCGCCGGTCCCTCGCCATAGCTTTTCAGCAATTGATAGGTCGCGGTGGTGCCGTCGCCGGCGCCGATGCCCTGGTCGAATGGCGACGGCGGCTGCCCAGGCTGCGCCGACGAATGGTCGAGCCGGTCGCGCCAGCGAAAGCCATGAAGCTGGCCACGGCGTTCCTCGAAGAACGCCACCACGCTTTGCAGCGCACCGAGCGTCTTGATGCCGTAGCCGGCGTCATAGCGTCGCCGCGAATGCGCCCAGCGCGCATTGCGCTGCTCGCGCCCGGAGCCGAACGACACGATCTCGGTGCGCCGCTCCGGCCCGCCGGCGCTCTTCATGGTGATGTCGAGCGGAAACAGGATCTCGTGGAAGGCGGTCATGATGATTTCCATGAAGAAGGCCGTCATCCTGAGGCGCTCGCTCGAAGAGCGAGCCTCGAAGGATGCGACCACAAACGCTGGCGTCTGCGGCACATCCTTCGAGGCCGTCGCATGTGCGACGGCACCTCAGGATGACGGCGGAGTTTGTTGCAACACCGGGATCACAAACTCCGCTGCCCCCTCGCCACCGCGCGCGCGATCTGGCCGGTGAGGTAGCTCTCCGAGCGGCGAAAACTCTCGGCATCGGGCGTCGCGATCGAGATATGGATATTGTTGCCGCCGCCACCGCCGGCGACGCCGAGCCGGCCGTCGGCGCCGCGCTGCAGCGGCATGATCGCCTCGGGCCCGGCCTCGCCGGCGAGGCCCACGCCGCCATCACCCAACGGAAAGTAACTGGGCGCGCCGATCACGCCGCCGGCGGCGAACAGCCGCATGTTTGTCGACGGCGTGCCGGACAGCCCCGACGTCAGCGCCTGCAACCCGCCGCCCAGCGCGCTCTCCAGCGGCCTGAACGCCGCCTTGACGGCCAGATCCGACAATTTCAGCGCCAGCGATTTCAAGACGTCCTCGAACGCCTTGCCGCCGGTGACCGAACTGGCAAAGGCCTGCGTCATCACTTTGGAAAAGCCGCTCACCGCCGCGGTCAGATCCAGCGTCTTGCCACGCAGGCTGTCGAGCGTGCCGGAGGCCGACCAGTCGCTGCTATCACTCATGGCGCACTCCCTGGTCCGGAAAGCGTTGCATCAATTGTTCGAGCCCGCCGCGATCGATCGGCGTCACGGCGGCGCCGCGCACGCCGATCACCGCCTGCGAAAGCTCGCGCGGCGTCATCTGACAGAACGCGTCAGGCGAAAGCCTGAGCACGCCGAAGCCGAACTGCATCGCCTCGTCCCACGGAAACGGCTTCATGACGTTGTCCGCTCCGTGAAGGTCGCCGCGATCAGCTCGGCCGCGATGCCGACGAAGCCGGCCGCGCCGCCCACCGCGGTCATCGCCGCCACCTCGTCGTCGCCGATCGCTTCGCCGGCGCCGCGCAGACCGGCGCCGAGGATGCGGATCAGATCGCGCGCCGACAATTTTCCCGAGCCGAAGCGTTCGGTCAGCGCCACCAGGTCGCCGGCGCCGAACGCCGCCTCCAGCTCGGCCAGCGCGCCGAGCGTCAGCACCAGCGTATGCCGGCGCCCGCCGAGCACGGCTTCGATTTCACCGCGATGGGAATTCGGCATGTGGATCTCCTGTTTACCCTCCCCTCGAGGGGGAGGGTCGACGAGCCAGACGCGAAGCGTCTTGCGAGACGGGGTGGGGTGAGCCACGCGCGCAACTATCGAAAGTGTCACCCCACCCCGCTCATCTCGATGCTACGCATCGCGATGAACGACCCTCCCCCTCCAGGGGAGGGTGAGATCACAGCGCCGCAAAATTCAGCGCGCCGGCGCTTTCGAGGGCGACGTCGAAAATCACCTCGCCATTATGCTCGCCGGAAAACTCCAGGCTGGCGATCTGGAACAGGCCCTGGATGGCGCCGAAATCCGGCACCATGACCTGGCAGTCGAGGATCGCGCCGTCGAAGAACGCCTGCCGCGCCATCGCGTCCGACGCGCCGTCCCGGAACAGCCCGCGGCCGGACACCGAGGCGCGGCGCACGCCGGCGCCGGCCAGCAGCTCGCGCCAGCGATCGACGGATTCGGCGTGCGTGATGTCGACCAGCTCGGCGTTGAAGGCGATCCGCCGGCTGCGCAATCCGGCGACGGTGACATAGCCCGCGCCGCTATCGATCTTGACCAAAAGGTCCTTGCCCTTCTGTGCGCCCATGATGTGCTCCGTTAAATCGAGGGTTCGGTGACGGCGCGAAACCGCACCAGAGAATGATAGGTGCGGCCGTCGGCCTCGCGGCGGATGTCGGCGATGGCAAAGCGCAGCGTCACGAGGCGATGACCGGCGGGCGCCAGCGGCGCGTCGTCGAGCGCGGCGAGCAACGCGCCGGTGATGACATGGGCCTCCTTGTGGCCGCCCTGCCGCGACCAGGCGTGCAGCGTAAGCTGATGCTCCTGGGCCGGCGCGTCGTCGCCCGAAATATCCGTGAGGCGGGCGTCGCCGAGCGTCACATAGGGAAAGGCCGCGTCGCGCGGCGGCGCGTCATGGACATGCGGCCCGCCGAGCGCGGCGGCAAGTCCTGTGTCCGAGACGAGCGCGGCATGGATCGCGGCGCGCAGCGCGACATGGGCAGCAGGCATGGTGAACTCCCTGGGACTAGTCGATGCGCCACTCGGCCTCGATCTCGACGAAGCGGCCGTCGTCGATGTCGCGGAACGACACGATGCGATAAAGTCGCGCGCCGTCGCGCAGCCGGTGCTGCAAGCTCAGCGCCACGCCCCCGCGCAGCACGACGCGCACGCGCACGCTCGCGCCATCCGCATCGGCCTCGACGTCGCGCCGCGCGGCGATCGGCATTACCGCGGCCCATAGCGTGGCCTGCGGCGCGTAGCTGCGGCTGACGCCGCCCTGCCCGTCCTCGAGCTCGACCGGCGCCTCGATCATGAGCCGCGTCTTCAATCGCCCGGCGTCGATCATAGCGACACCCCCCGATACGGGCCGAGCAGCGCGGCGACGCCGGCCGGCAGCAGCGCAGCGTTGCCGCCGATCGCCACCACGCCGCGAAAATCGTACCAATGCGCCACCAGCATTCGCAGCGCCTGGCAAAGCTGTGCCGGCACGTCGGCGCCCTCGTTGCCGTAGCCGAGCTCGACATCGAGCTCGATGCCGGCCGCAGCCCGGCCCGGCGCCGGCCATGCCCAGCCGGGCGACGCGACCGCATCCGCCGCGACGTCGACCACGAAGCGCTGCACGTCGAGCGCATGCGAAACGCCGGCCGCGTCATACACCCGTGCCGCCACCACGCGGCGCAGCGGCCCGGCGCGCAGGATGAGGCGGCCATCCTTCGGCCAGCCATCGCGCACGACGCGCCAGGTCTGCGTCAGCAGCGCGCGCCGCGTCAGCGCCTCGATCTGGCCGCGCGCCGCCGCGATCAGCGCCGCGATCACCGCGTCGTCGTCCTCATGTTCGACGCGCAAAAACGCCTTCGCCTCAGCGAGCGACAACGGCTCGCCGGCTGGCGGCACAAGGATGATCGGCATGGTCGCTCCTGTGGACGGGGTGAGTTGACAGATCGCGCGCGGACGGGCTCACATCCGCCGATGAAGCCGCCGCTCAAAACATGCATTGCTGCACTGGTCGCGCTCGCGCTGATCGCGCCCGCCTCCGCGATGGTCGGCGGCGCGCCGGAGAGCAGCAGCGGCATCGCCGCCTCGATGATCACGATCGTCGGCTCGCGCGGCAATTTCTGTTCCGGCGCGCTGATCGCGCCTGACCTGGTGCTGACCGCGGCGCATTGCCTGCACGGCAACACCGACACCAAGATCGTGCTGTATGACGCCAGCCGCGCGCCAAGCTTGCGCGACGTCCGCCGCGTGGCGCTGCATCCGCAGTTCAACCCGCAGGGCATCCAGGCGCGCCGCGCCAGCGCCGACGTGGCCTTGCTGCAACTGAGCCAGCCTTTATCGAAGCCGGTGGCTGCGCTCGGCGTGCCGCTGGAGCCGATCGCCGCCGGTCAATCCTTCACGATCGCCGGCATCGGCGTCACCCGGCCGGGCGACGGCAAGAGCGGCGGCACGGTGCGCGCGGCATCGTTGATCTCCACCAGCCAGCCCGGCCGGCTGCAGATCAGACTGGTCGATCCGGCGAGTGGCGGGCTTGGCGCCTGCACCGGCGATTCCGGCGCGCCGGTCGTGCAGCCGCAATCCGGCCGCGCGACCATCATCGGCGTGGTGTCATGGTCGACGGGTCCGAACAACACCGCCGGCTGCGGCGGCCTCACCGGCGTGACCCCGCTGACGCTGTACCGCGACTGGGTGGTGCAGACGGCGCGCGGCTGGGGCGCGGGGCTGTAGGCATCGACACCGTTTGACCCATATCAACGCAAGGTTGTGGATCAAACGGTTATTCTTCTTCGACTGAGGCAAGATGTCGGAGGAAATAATGACCGATTCCACCCAACCGGACTCCACTCCGCAGCCTGGCTCGCCCAAGCCTTCGCGCAAGGCCCGCAAGCCTTCGACGGCCAAGGCAGCACCGGAAAAGCGCATGCCGTTCCACACCCGCGCAGACGAGGAACCCGACGTCTATCATGACCATGCCTGCCCGGCCGGCAAACGCATCCTCGCCACCAACTATGAGGAAGGCACCGGCGGACGGCAGCGCTGCAGCATCTGCGCCAAATACGGCTATGAGCAATATGCAACGTGGATGGCGGCAAATCTTCGGGAGCGCGAGGCCGATGTTGCCAAGCGCACAAAAAAGCTCAACGACGTTCTTGCCGACATTCAGAAGCTGGAAGACGAAATCAAGCAACTGAAGGCCGACAAGAAGCCACTCGGCGATCGGGCATCAAGGCTGATACGGTTGAACGAGACCGCCGAGCGCTTCACTGGCGAGATCAACAAAAAAGCGCTCTTCCTGAACGAGCGCAGGGAATTGTCGAAAAACTACACCGAGGCCTATTCGGGCGTAACTGCGAAGCACCCGCTCGAACACGTCGAACTGCTCGCCGACGTCGGTATGAATGAAGCCCGCGACCGATCTGCGCATGCCAAGAAGTGCGTGATGTACGGATGGCTGAATTTCAACGGCGGCCTAGCCACCTTCCCGTCCAATCCCAAGCAAATCAGCGACTGGTCCTTGCACGAGAGCCGATTTCGCGACAGCCCCGACGATTACAGCCGCGCCAGCTACATCGCCAGCCTGACCGATTCATTGCACGCAGCCGATGCGCGTCTCGCCGACAGCGATCCGGCAGCTCACGATCCGGTCCATGGCGCAACCAACTGGTATAGTCCCAAGGCGCTCAGAAGTATGGGACTGCAGCCACCGGACTGGAGCAAGAAATTCAAGCGGGTGAAGGTGGAGGGGATCGACGACGACGATTTCATTTTCATGATCGATCCTGCCAAGGACGGCAAACAATATCTCTACCGGCCGGACGGCACGGCGCGACCATAGCGTTGGTGCAGCAACGCTCCGGCGCCGCGAAAAACGTCGGGGTGGTGTCATGGTAAACCGGGGCGAATAATACCGCCGGCTGCGGCGGCCTCGCCGGCGTGACGCCGCCGACGCTGTACCGCGATTGGGTGGTGCAGACGGCAAGAGGCTGAGGCGCGGGGCTGTGAGGGCCTGCGCAAATTTTGGGCAAGTGCCTCGACGATTCACCACGCTCAGAGAGTTCCATTGCAACGACGCGGGACGCGCTCTTACCTTGGATCAACCAAGGGGGGTGGCGATGGCGAAACCCGGCGAAGTTGCCGACTACATCCACGAGATGTGCCTTCATCTGGCCGGCATGGCCAAGAACTCCAACATGCACACTCTGTGCTACCTCCTGCAATTGAGCGCGCTGGAAGCGGCGGATTTGTCGGGTCTTCCCCGCCCTCAAAAAACGCGACGCAAGCAACCGTTGAGACGGCTGCTCTCCTGATCACCGGCTGATATCCGATGTAGGGACGCCGCATGGCGTCCGATGCCGCAGCCGGTGCGATAGAAGGGCGGGCGTCGTTTTCGGCATGCTTACAACAGCCGTATCCGCGGCCCGCCGAAAGTCCGCTTCGACATCATCGCGGTGATCGCCCAGACCAGCGCGTCGAGCCGGTCCGGCGAGCGGCCGGACGACAGGCCGTTCAGGCCGAAGTCGCACATCTCGTCTTCCAGCTCCGGGAAGGCGCCGACATGCTTCACCCTGCCCTGCTCGTACAACGCCGCCACCGGCTCGGCGCGCAGATATTTGCCGCGCGTGGCGTGCACCTCGCGCAGCGGCACCTCACTATCGACCTCGCGCAGCACCGCGCGGACCATCTCGCCGCCCATATTGACCTCGGCCACCAGCGTGTCGGCGTGCAATCGCCGATACAGCGCCACGGCCTTGTGCGCCCAGGCGGCCGGCGACAGGCCGCGCGCGGAGGCGTCCTCCAGCACGAAGTACATATCGTTCTCGGTGCGTCCGGCGGCGACGATGCCGCAGGCATCCGCGCCGGGTTTTGACGAGCCCGGCGGATCGATCGCCACCACGATGCGCGGCAGATCAGGCGCGGCGTCCACCCGGCAGGCCTCGATCCGCGCCCGCGACCACAGCGCGTCCGGCCGGTCCTCGATCAACTCGCCTGACAGTTCCTGCCGGCCCATTCGCGTGCCGGCATAGCGGCCGACCACGGCGTCGAGAAACGCCGGCGCCAGGAACGCCGCATTGGCCTGCGTCGGCGCCCGCGTCACCCGCGTGCGTGGGTCGGTCAGCAGCCGCTTGATGATCGGCAAAGGCCGCGGCGTCGTGGTGATGAGCTGGCGCGGCCGGTCGCCGAGCCGCAGCCCGAATTGCAGCGTGTCGAACGCCGCTTCCGCATAGCGCCATTTCGCCAGCTCGTCGCACCACGCCGCCTCGAATTGCGGACCGCGCAGCGCGTCCGGCTCCTCCGCGGAATACACATTGGCGATCGCGCCGTTCGGCCATTCCAGCCGCTTGCGCGTCGCGGTCCATTGCGGCCGCTCGGCGCGCGGCGAGACGTTCAAAATGCCGGACTCGCCCTCGATCATCACGTCGCGGGCGTCCGACCAGCTCTCGCCGACCAGCGCGAGGCGGCCATGCGCGCGATGGGCGAATGGCGGAAGGCCGAGCGCCATCGCCCGCAGCCATTCGGCGCCGGTGCGCGTCTTGCCGGCGCCGCGACCGCCGAGGCTCAGCCAGGTCGTCCACGGCCCGCCATTGTTGCCGGTCTCGGCATGTTCCTGATGCCGATGCGCCAGCGCCGCGAAATCATGCTGCAGGCGAAGCTGGGCCTGGAGGTTCGCCTGCGCCAGCCAGTCCGTCGTCAGCCCGGCTTGCGACAAACGCCTCAATGCGGCGCGCAAGCGCGTCACGGAATCCATCGAGGTCGGCGGGCATGTCGTCATGCTGGGCATCGGCACTCACGCTTCCCGGCTCGCGCAGCGCGCGCACCTTGAACAGGGTCTGGGTCAGGGTCGACAGCGTGCGGGCCACGCGCTCGGATTCCGAGGGCCGCATGGCGACGCCGCCGCCGGTGCGCCGCTCCACCCTGGCCAACTCGCGGACCACCGCCTGCTCCAGCCGCAGCGCCAGCGGCAGCGCATCCTTGTCGGCCGCTTCGGCCTCCAGGATGGCGGCCTCGGCGGCCAAGGCCGCGGCGCTAGTGCCCGTGGCCGGCGCGGTGCCGCGCAACTCCGCCGGCAATTCGCGCGGCGGCCTGTCGCGCCGCATCGGCCAGCCCTGCCGCTTGGCGGTCGCGGTCACCGTGTTGCGATTCATGCCATAGGATTCCGCGATCGACGCCGTCGTCTCGTCGGTCTCCACATAGCGCCGGCGGATGTCGGCGAGCGCCTCGTCCGTGAAACCGCGGACGCGATTGTGCAGCGGTGGATCGTTCATGGGGGGCACCGGGCGTAACCGCCATTGGCTGCTGGACGGGTGGTAACTTCAAAGGCCTGTGGGCGGTTCAGCCCAAAGGGCGTAGTCCGCCGGGCAAAATTAACGGCGCTGCTGCGGCGGCTTATGGCGCGAAGCACGCCTAGCCCGCACTACAATCTAAGGCAGACTAGCTGGCATTCAACTCTTAAAAGCGCGGCTGTTTCTTGTCACAAGCGCTGCTCGGTAAGACGTTCCCGCAGGTGAATTGCTGTCTGGTCAATGCTTGGATAGACCGTGGTGGCGTTAATGTTTATGCGGTCAAGCTGGCGGAGAATTTGCGCCTTGTTCTGGATCGTGACCCGGCTAATTTCGATCCCCTCTTGGCCCGCATCGGGAAGGGCCGCCTCGTGCCCAAAGAGCAGAAAGGCGCCGGACTGCGATTTGATTCGCGTGTTGGTGCGCTTGGCTTTAACGCAGATGATTGACCTAAGATCGTCGGGAACGATCCGCCCTTCAAAAAACCCCTTCTCAGACTTGATGTGGTGGAGAAGTTTTCCAGCGACGTTCGTCTCGTTGAAAGCATCTTGGTCGAGACTGAGATCAATTTCGTTCTTCTGTACGTAGGTCAGGTTTGAGAGGTTTGCTAGGCAACTCACAGTGTCCGAATCGTAATATTTCACGCGATCTGATGAAACCTGGAAGACGATAACCTCACCGTCGATCTTGAGTTCATCCGGCTTGCCCGAGCAGGCGAAAAAAAGTGCCACCAGCGGATTTCCAGAGATGTCGAGCAGCCGTGTTGGAAGGCCGTAGTGCTGCATTCGAACGATGCGGTCGAAGCAATACTGATCTCCATGAAACTCATCGTGATGAGCTATCAGCAACTCCTTGCAAAGACGATCTTCGCTCGGCATAAACTGCCAATCGCCATTTTCCCATTTGCGCAGCAGGGACGGCGTCAGTTCATACCGGGCGTCCATGTGACCTCGAAAGAACGTCTCGGTCGCCTCCTTTGCCGACGAGCCGTAGAGCAGTTTCAAGAATGACTCCACGCTGTCGGCAACGCCAAGGATTTTCTTGTCGCGAGGCGGTGGCTGGATCCCAACAACGGCAGGGGCAAGCGCGCCTTGCGACACGAGGTCGGCAAAATCGGGCTTGATTTTAGCTAGCCGAGCTAGAACCTCCTTCGCGTCGCCTTCTCGGACTGCCCAGTGAGTGCGGTAAAGCTGAAAACGATCCGCACCAAACACCGCCCCGGCCGTCTCGATGTTTTCAAATACTACTTCACCAAAATCGATAAGAGTCACGAAGGTGGTAGAGACCTCTTTTCGCTCTGGCGCGGTGTAGGAGATACGACCGTACTTAATGAGCATGGATACGACGCTGCCGGTCGATCTGATCTCGCTGCACAAAAAGGTAGGCAGCGTCTCAAGAAAGGAAATCGCTGTGGGATCAAGGCCCTCAAGTCTTTTTTCGATATCAGGAGGCGTGTACTCGAACATGCGCCCACGGCCCATGGTTACCACACCGACGTTTCCCTCGATATACTCCCAGTTACCGAAGGAAATGTAATTGAAGCTGTTTACCATTCGCCTAAAGTCCATACGGTGAGATTAGCCCGAATGGCATGACTCGCTACCCCTCGATTAACCGCGCTGTTGTTGCAGGAGAACGCGCTAAGCGCAAACCCGCACTGCGCGCAGATTATTGGTGCTCGATTAAGCGCTTTCGGCTTCTGCTTCCATCTGCTCGCCGAACGCATGTTCGACACCGGAAAACAGATTAAGAAAACGAGTGAGACCACCGATGAGAAGCGCATAGGTGCCGATGACAGCTGCGACTAATAGGAATAACGGAGACTTTAGGGCGACCATCGCAAACATAGCCTGCCGGGCTTCTGTCATTATTCGACGAGCTTCACCCTGCGCATACTCATCGACAATCCTTCTGATTGCCTTGCTCGATTCAGATGGACCTTCAGTTTCGCCCGCGGCAATCGCGAATATAAAACGCGTAAGAGTCAACTCGTGAGCAAAGCGGATCAACGAATTGAGTGCGTCGCGCACTTGCCTATACTCGGTCGAATCAAAATCGATGTGCCCTGCATGCGCTAAATCAAACCACTGATCGCGACGCTCGAAGACAATTTGCCTAGCAAAATCGGTGGCTGTCTGCTGCCAAGGACCGAACAGAAAAAGCAAAAGCAAGGAAAATGCAAATAGTCCGGCGATCGCTTCGGCATAAACGGTCATTTGATCAAGTCTCCCGGATGCGTCTGGCCTGTAGTCGTTAAGCCGGAACTACTACGGCCAGAATCAATGATGGTTTCGAGGCGCTTGATTCGCTCCTGTAAATAATCAACTTTCCTGTGACGCAATTTGCGTTCAGCTATAGCCCATATGGTCGTTGCGCTAATGCCTGCCAGCGCTATCGCGAATTTCAGCTCTGCAAATGCCGAGAAAACCAGCGATACTGCGATCGACAGGTTCGTATCTTGACCTCCTAATGCCTCCAGCGCCTGAAACGCGAAGTAGAAAACAGCGACGGTTGCTGCGGACCGTATCGCTGTTCGTATCGTGGCATAGAGTTGATCAACATTGCTTGGAGCGCGGTCGGACACTGCTTGGGACATTTGGCCTCACCTACAACTTGAAGTAGGCATGTTCGCGGCCGAAAATCAAGGTTGCTCACTCGGATACCATGTGCCGGTGCCGAGCCTGTAGCGTGATATCTGACGTTACTGGAAGCAGGCATGGTTGTCGTCATCGATGCTGCGGACAGACGCGCGTTGCGGACCAAGCAACATCGTAAACGTCAGAATTTAGAGTTCGGTTACCGTTTGCAGAAGCCATGAATGTCTCTGGTTCTCGTATAATCAGACTCGACAATCCGTTCTTGTTTCGTTCTAATCACCTCCATGACTGACAGACCCGCGAGCTGGCGCATGCCGACACCGAAACAGATGGACAAACTGGCCGCCGACGCCGCGCGGCGCGCGGCCGTGCCGCCGGAGCCGGTGCCTGGGCCGGGCGATCCCCTGCCCGAGGCCTATTGGGACGCCGTGCTGCGCGATCCTCGCGGCCGCACAAAGGGCGTGCCGATCCAGAGCCGCCGGCTGGCGGAAATCCCGCTTCATCTGTTGCGCGTCTGGTGCCGGCGCTGCGACCGCACCATTGAGATCCAGACTATCGATGCCATCCGGCTCAATGGCCCGAACGCCGTCTGGCAGGACGTCGGCCGAAGGCTGCTCGACAATGGCTGCCAGGAGCGCACCGGCAGCCATGAGGACGACGGCTGCTGGCCGGCGTTCGAGGAGCGCTGACGGGCCGCGCGCACCCGCGCCGCCCTGCGCAGGAGGTGATGTGGTAGCAGTCATTCGCAACGCCGCGAATCGTGGGGAATCGACGACATGACCTATCTCAAGCGAAACTGGATGTGGCTGCTGGCGGTCGTGCTGATCGGCTCGGCCGTGGCCGGCACCTTCGTCTATAAAAGCAAATGCCGCGGCGTCGATGCCTGCGCGGCAGCCGAGGCGGAGAGCCACGAGCGCGACCGGCCGAGCGAGCCGCAGTGATCCTCACAAACGTGGCGGATTACGGCGCATCCGCCTTCGCCCTGCGGGCTCTGGCGGAGGCGCCTAACCCGCCCTACGCATTCGTCAGCTCACCGCAAACTTCATCAGCTTGATCGCGTCGAAGTCCTGCACGCCGCCGCCGACGCGCTTGGTGGTGTAGAACAGCACGCAGGGTTTCGCGCTGTAGGGATCGCGCAGCACGCGGACGCCCTGGCGGTCGACGATCAGATAGCCGCGGCGGAAGTCGCCGAAAGCGATCGACAGCGAGTTCGCCGCGACGTCCGGCATGTCTTCGGTATCGGCCAGCGGAAAGCCGATCAGGCTGGCGCGGCCCGACGCCGTGGCCGGCGGCTGCCACAGATAGGTGCCGGTCGAGTCCTTGAACTTGCGCACGCTGGCCTGGGTGCGCCGGTTCATCACGAAGCTCGCATTCTGCCGGTAGCCCGCCCGCAGCGCATAGATCAGGTCGATCAGCGTGTCGGACGGATTGCTCGCCGCAAAGGAGCCGGCTGCGCCGGAGGCGACGTAGCCGAGGTTGCCCCAGCTCCACGACGCGTTGGCCACATTGGTATAGCTGAGAAAGCCCTTCGGCTTGTTGACGCCGTCGCCACTGACGAAGGCCATGCCCTCCTGCTCGGCGAACACCTGGTCGATCTCGCCGGCCAGCCAGGCGTCGAGATCGACGGCGGCATCATCGAGCAGCGTCGAGGTCGCCGCCGGCATGGCGTAGAGCTCCATCGCCGGGAACGATAGCGCATCCAGCGACGGCGAGGCGGTCTGCGTCCGCGCGCCGGTCTCGCCGACCCAGCCGGTCGCCGGCCCCGTGATCAGGAACGGCTTCTTGTAGACGCTGCCGGAGATCTCGCGGACGCCGGAAATGCTGCGGATCGGCGAGATCACCGCCAGCCGCGCGCCGATCGCCTGCTCCAGCTCGACCGGCACCAGATGGCCGCCGTCGGGATTGGAGCCGATCGTCATCGCCTTGGTCTCGATCGCGCGCAGCCCTCGGTGTCGCCGGAGCGCACATAGGTGTGGAACGCGCTCTTGTGCTCCCTCGCGATCGCCGCCACCTCGTCCGGCCGCCGCCCGCCCTCGATCGCCGGCCGCGCCTGCTTCAGCGCGACCTCGTCGAGCCTTCGGTGCTGCGCGTCGAGCGCGGCGTTGATGCGATCGACCTTCTGCTCCAGCACGACGTCGCCGCGGCCGCGCTCGAGTTTGGCGAGGCGCTCGTCATTGGCCGATTTGAATTCCTCGAACGTCGAGCGCAGCTCGTCGACGCCGTCGCGGCCGGGCGCAAAGCCGGCCTTGTGCTCGGGAGCGGTGTCGGTGATGTCATAATCCATGGTGGTCTCCTGGTTTGTGGGTGATTTCGGGGTGAACGGACATGCGAAGCCGCCACGCGCGACAGCTCGCAACAAGCGGATCGACGGCGTGAATGGGTCGGTCGCGCGGCGTCGGGTTTGTCGCTGGCGCGCTGCATCCCCTGCCGGTCGCCGCGGCAGGATTGATCTGTCGCAATGCGCCGCGCGGTCGAGCGGCGAGTATGTGCGCCCTGCAACGAGAGGGTTCGGACATGACACTGCTTCGTGGAATGATGTTCGCCGCACTGCTGCTGGCGGCGGGTGGCGGCGCGGCCTCGGCCCAGCCGTTCAACGGACCGCCGATGATGATGGATCGCGGCTTCTGGCCGGGCCACGGGCCGGAGAGCGCCCCGGGGTTCGGGCGGATGTGCCGGTCCGGTTCGCGCGCCTTCACGGTCGCCAGCGCCAGCCGCGTCGCCCAGGATCTGCGGCTCGACGACACCCAGCGCGCCGCCTACGAGGCCTATGCCGCCAGCGCCGCGAAGGCCGCCGAGACGATGCGCGCCGCCTGCCCTTCCAGCCCGTCGCGCAGCGTGCCGGCCCGGATGGAGGCGATGGAAAGCCGCGCCGGCGCCATGATAACGGCCATCGCCATGGTGCGCCCGTCGCTCGATACGTTCTATGCCGGCCTCACCGAAGCGCAGAAGGCGCGGTTCGATTCCGGCTCCGGCCGCCGCCACTTCTGGCACATGCGCGAGGCCTGGTAACGCCGCGGTCGCGCCCGGTGGCGATCCGTCCGACGATCACCGTCGCGGCGGGTCGGCGCCCGGGTTGCACGCCCGCAGGCTGAACATGGCTCGCGCCGCGACGCCCTGCAGCGCGCGCTTGCGCTCGGCGCGGCCGCGCAGCGAGGTCGTCGCGCGGCCGCGTCTCGCCGGCGCCGGTACGTCCGCGGCGCCGGTGAGATCTTTGGACAGGCTGCCCTGCTGCATCGCCTGCCAGTCGCGTTCGGCCTGGGCGCGGCCCCGCGACGGCGGCGCCTGTTTCACCGCGTCGATGCGGGCGCCGTCGAGCAGCGGGAAGGTGACGATGGAAATCTCGAACAGATCGACCTGGTACAGATGGCGGATCCGGCTGCGCGGCTCGATCACGCCGCGCTTCGTGCGGTAGCCGATCGACAGCCCGTCGATCGCGCCCGAGCGCAGCAGCGCCAGCAATTCGCGGGCGCGGCGCACGTCCGGAATCAGTTTGCCGCGCGCGCGCAGCCCGCGAAAATCCTCTGTTAGTTCGAGCCAGATGCCGATCGGCTCGGCCGGGTCGTGCTGGAACAGCATCGGGATTTTGCGCAAGCCGCGCGTCTTCAGCGTTTGGGTGAAGGCGCCGGGCATCACCATGTCGCGCGCCTGGTCGACCGCGCCGAACAGGCTGGCATAGCCCTCGATGGTGCCGTCGGCATGCAGCTTCAGCCGCGACGAAGGGGTGAGCGGCGCATGCATCGGCAGCCTCGCAGGGTGCGGGGGAAGAAGTCTGAATTGTTCGGTGCGGCGCCGATGGCCTCCCCCCCCTAGGCGGGAAGGGTCGGCCGAACGGACGACGATGCGACAGCATCGTTGGAAGTGGAGGCCGGGGTGGGGGTGCCACAAGCGACGGCGCGCGTGGCACCCCCACCCGGCCGCGCTATCGCGCGTCCACCCTCTCCACCCGGCGCAGCTGCGCTGCGCCCTGGGGAGAGGGAAGAAAGAAGCCCTACCCGGCCTTGCTGCGTTTCACCGGCTTGCGGCGCGGGGATTGCTCGCGCGGGCGCCTGGTCGTCGCCGCGCGCTGCAAGGCATCCAGTTGCGCCAGAAATTCGCGGAACACGTCGAGATGGTCGGGGCCGGATTTGGTGTCGGGGCGGATCGAGCGCAGCATCTGGTGCAAACTATCCATGATCGCTCCTCGCATGGTCATCATCGGGGCTATCGACCAGCCGCAGCCTTCGCTCGGCGCGGCGGTTGAAGGATTGCAGCTCGCGCACGAAATCGTCGAAGCGGCGCATCGCGGCCACCAGCTCGCGCAGCAGCAGGAACGCCGCGGCACTCGCCGCCAGCGCCCATGACAGCAGAGCGAGATGCGCCAGATCGCCCCGCTCCGAGAAAATCCGGATCAGGTCGGTCATGTCGGTTGAACCTGTGCAGCGGCAATGACGCGGGCTGCGTCAGGCGCCGTCGGGATGATCCGCGGTCCAGGTGTCCGGTGCCGGATTTTGCGCCGGATTTTGCGCCGTGGCCGGCCGGTAGCTCGAGGGCTGCGCGAAGCGCCGCTCCAGATCGATGCGGCTCAGCGGCTCGACGAATTGCACGGCAAAGCCGCTGGCGAGATGCCGCACCACGCGGCCGATACAGGCGCCAACCGCCAGCGGCGTGCCGATCTCCGGCTGCAGTTCGGCCGAGACCGCCGCCCCCGACACCGAGACGTCGATCACGAAACATTCGCGGGTCGAGCCGTCGGCCAGCGTCAAGAGCGCATGCGGGTTGGCGGGAATGATGCGCGCCTGCTTGCGGACGTCCTGCACCCGGATGTCCTTCTGCATCTGCTCCAGCCAGGCCAGCTTGTCGGCCATCTTGCGGCGCATGATCCCGGTCATCGACAGTTCGAGCAGGAATTCACCGCTCTGAACGTCGCTGATGCGGCCTTCGAGCTGGCCGAAATCGCCGAAATAGGGCATCAGCCGATCGCCGATCCGGCCGGTGACCGGTGCATCGACCATCATCCGGAACGGCGAGACCCGGCTGGTGCGGCACGCGAAGCTGCGCGGCCGCCCCTGCGGATCCAGCGAGTGCGGCAGCACATAGTGGCCGCTGACCACGACATTCACCGCACGCTGCTTCAGGAACTCTTTCACGGACATCGGCGACTCCCTGCGGCATCATAGCACCACACATCCACTCGCCTAGAAGTAGTTTTATAACACCAGCCAATTATTTCCGATCCGTTATCAGATCCTTCCACAGGCTCCGAAGCTTCGAACCAAAATGCTCAATCTTTCAGCAGCTTGGCGGCAAGGCAACGGGGAACGAAAAGCCGGTCATCGACCTTGTCAGCCATACTACCACAAAGCGAACAGCAAAACCGGACGGCCAGAGGCCTCCGGCATGGGGCCTTCATGAACATCAACGCCACCGACCGAGCGATCAGCATCTACGAAGCGCTCGCCGACCGCACCGAGACTAAGGGCGCCCGCGAACAGCTGGCACGCCATCTCAACAAGCTCTATGTCCAGGGCGAGCACGACCAGCACCGGCTGACCGTGCACGGCCTGTCCTTCCTGCGGGAGTACGACCGGCAGCGCAACGCCGCCTGAAGGCGGCCACGGAGCTTTGCATGAAACACCTTCACTCCTCTGCGGTCGCCGCGCTGACGCTGTTTGCGCTTGGCCTAATGATGGAGATGCCGGTCGCCGAAGCGCGCGGCGCGGGCTCCAGCATCATGAATTCGCCCGGCTACCAGCGCCGGCTGCAGGAGTCGCGCGGTTATGTGACCAACCAGTCCGGCTCGCTGTTCACACCGCCTTCGGCCAGCGCCGCGCCGCGGCCCAATGTGCGGCCGAAGCCGCGCGATCGTCGCCGCTAGGCGTCATATCAGCCGGTCGCCGCCGTCGATCGGCGCGTAGCCGACGGCTTCGCGTTTCTCGTTCAGCGTCAGGAATTCCGCGGCGCTAACGCGCTGCCAGAGCGCAGAGCGGTCGGCCGACAGCGCGTCGATACGGTCGGTATCGATCGTCACGCGGATGCCGTCGCCGAATTGCGGCGCCAGCCATTGCGACAGCGCGTGGCCAACGCGGCTCGCCAGCGGCAGCACGGTCTGGCGGAAGAACACCCGGTTGGCCTCCTGGAAATTTGCATAGGTGTTGTCGCCGGGAATCCCGAGCAGCATCGGCGGCACGCCGAAGGCCAGCGCGATCTCGCGCGCCGCGGCGTGTTTGGCCTCCAGAAAATCCATGTCCTTGGGCGAATGCGACATCGCCTTCCAGTCGACCCCGCCTTCCAGCAGCAGCGGTCGCCCGGCATTGACCGCGCCCTGATAGCTGCCCTCGAGCTCGCGCTTCAGCCGGTCGAACTGCGTATCCGACAGCACCGAGCCCTCCGGCCCGACATAGACCAGCGCGCCGGACGGCCTGGCGGCATTGTCGAGCAGAGCCTTGTTCCACTTCGCCGCGGCGTTGTGGGTATCGAGCGCGCTGGCCGCGGCTTCGATGGGCGCCAGGCCGTAATGGTCGTCGAGCGGATGAAAGAACGTCAGATGCAGGATCGGCGGCACCGTGCCGTGCTGCTCGAAGCGCACGCTGCGTCCGCCGACGCTGTAATCATAGGCCTCGGCCCAGCCGTCCGCGCCGGGGATCAGCTTGATGCGATCGGGCCGCAGCGCATAGATCTCGCGCACCTCGCGCGACCGCACGCCGTCATCGAGCGCCACCGCCTCGACATAGGCGTTGCCGGCGAGCAGGAGATGCGCGTACAGCGCCTCGAAGAACACACCGCCATCCTGCCGCGGGTTCGGCCGCGTCAGCAGCGACGCCAGCGGATGCGCCTCTTTTTCCTGGGCGCCCTCGAACACCAGAAACTGGCACGCCGCGGCATTCTCCGCGATCAGCCGTACCGCGCGATGCACGATGGCATTGCCGAGATAGCCCTCGCGCGCCAGTCCGCGATAATCCCGCGCCGTCCACCGCGCAATTCCGCCCCCCATCGCCATCAATTTTGCGGTGCGTGAGGCTTTGGCTTCCGGGGCGGCGAGATAGGCTTTCAGGCGATCGAACATGGAATTCTCCGTGCACTCAATTTGGCGGCTGCGCGCCAGCCCGCGAAGCGCGGCTAGAGCTGGCGTATCCGCGGCCCGCTGCTGCGCGCGACGAGCGCCAGCGCCGTCACCGCCCAGACCAGCGCATCGAGCCGGTCCGGTGAGCGGCCCGACGACAACCCGCTGCTGGCGAAATCGCACATCTCGTCTTCCAGCGCGGTGAAGCATCCGGCGTGCTTCACCCGGCCCTGCTCGTACAAGGTCGCGACCGGCTCGGCGCGCAACCACTTACCGCGGGTGGCGCGCACGCTCGTCACCGGCACGCCGGCATCGACCTCGTGGATCACGCTGCGCACCATCTCGCCACCCTGGTTGACCTCGACGACCAGCGCGTCCGCCTCGCATTTTCGCCATAGCGCGATCGCGATATTGGCCCAGGCCGATGGCGTCACCGCCGACACCGTGTCGTCGGCGAGCACGTACACGATGCCGGCCGTACAAATGCCTGCCGCAACGATGCCGCAGGCATCCGCGCGCTTGCCCGACGACACCGGCGGATCGACCGCGACCACGATGCGCTGCAGCGCCGGCGCCTGCGTGACACGGCAGCTTTCCAGCAGCGCGCGCGACCACAATGCGTCTGCGCGGTCCTCGATCAGTTCGCCGTCGAGCTCCTGTCGTCCCAATTGCGTTCCCGCATAGCGGCCGACCACGCTCTGCAGAAAGCTCGGCGCGAGGTTGAAGGCATTGCTTGCCGTCGCCGCGCGCGTCACGGCGCTCGACGGATCCGCCATCAGCCGCTTCAACAGCGCGGTCGGTCGCGGCGTGGTCGTAATCAATTGCCGGGGCTGGCTACCCAGCCGCAGGCCGAACTGCAGCATGTCGAAGGCGGCTTCCGCGTGGCGCCATTTCGCCAGTTCGTCGGACCACGCGCAGGAAAACTGCGGCCCGCGCAAACTCTCCGGATCCTCCGCGGAAAATGCCTGCGCTACCGCGCCGGTGCTCCATTGCAGCCGCTTGCGCGACGACAGCCACACCGGACGCTCGTACCGCGGATGCACGGCAAGCAGGCCGGAGACGCCCTCGATCATCACCTCGCGGACATCATGCTCGGTCTCGCCGACCAGCGCGATCCGCATCTGTCGCTCATGGCCGCCCGGCCCGCGGCCCATCGCCTGGGCGCGCACCCATTCGGCGCCGGCGCGGGTCTTGCCAGCGCCCCGGCCCCCGATCATCAGCCAGGTCAGCCAAGGCGCATCGTTCGGCGCGACGGCGGGCGGCAGCTGATGCGGATGAGCGTGAAGCTCCCACAACGTATCAAGCAGTTCGATCTCGCGGGGCGTCAGCGACGCCATCAACCGGTGGTGCATCCCCTGCTTCAACCATCTGCGCCAATCGTTGCGAAAGGCGTTGACGGAGTTCTTCAAGGTCGCCGGGGCGTTCAACATCATCGGGCTTTTGCGTTTCATCTGCGGCGCGCAGCCGGCGCACTTCGCTCAGCGTGCGCGCCAGCGAGGCCAAGGTGCGGGCGCGGCGTTCGGCCTCGGTGGGCCGCGACTTGCCGGTCATCTTGGCGACGATGGCTTCGATCTCGGCCAGTTCGCGATCGACCGCCTGCGCCACGCGCTCGACCAGCGTCGCGCTGTCTGGCGCCGCGGTATCCAGCCGAGCGGCGGTGCCGCGCTTGGCAGGTGTGGCTTTTTTCGCCGACGTCACCTTGCGGGCCGCCGTCTTTGCCGCTGTCGTGCGAGGAGCGCGCATCGAGACTTCCATGAAAAAGCCCGCGCCGGACAAGGCCGGGCGGGCTGATTGAAATGATAGTTTGGGCGAACTCAATCAGGTACGGAAAAAGACGAACCAGACGACGGCCATCAGCAAGATCGCAAGCCCCGTGCTCATGGTGAGCAGCGCCAGTATCGATGGGCCCGGTTCGGCCTGCCGCGCTTCGGTCGCGGTTTCGACAATCCGAACGTCTTCTTTCCTCGCCATGCTGTCCTCGCTAAAGCCTGCCGATCGGCATTTCCAGCTGGAGTAACGTTGGATATCAGTCGATGTTCCGGCCTGCGTGCCGCGGGCGTGGACCGCAGCTGCGGCGCGGCGGCCTCGAAACCCAGTTGTGGAGCATGCCGTAAACCTACCTTCGCAGCGTCACGCTGTCAAGGCTATAAATCCTAGTTTTTTATTCCTATAAGAAATTGATCCTAGATCACTGGAATCGCGCGGGTTTTCTGCCGCGCATGGTCCTAGCGGGCGCCGCGCGCCCAGGTCGCGCCGGTGGTGTCCGGCGGCGGGCCGCGGTAGTCGATGTTGGCGACGCAATTGCCACGCCAATCGGCGGCGGCCTGCAGGCACTGCTGGTAGCCGAAGAAACGGCAGATCTGCGGCAGCGCAGCGCCCCGCGGAGCGCCGATCAGCACGCAATAGGGCGCCACGCCGGTTTCCTGTCGCACCGCGGGGCGCGCCTCGGCCAGGCTACCGCCGAGTGCGGCGGCCAGAGTGACCAATGCCGCAGCGGCCGTGATCTTGCGTCGAAAAATGCTCATGTGTCGCCTCTTGTGATTCGCAGCCGATCGGGCAACGGCCCTTGTTGAATCGTAGCCCGCGTGCACGCGATGCAACGCTCGGCACCGATCCCGACAAGGCAGCAGCAAGAGATCGCCGGAATGCCATATCGATCGTCGCCGCACCTGCTACAGATAGATCGTAAATCGCCGGGCGCCAGATCCGATCACGCGATTGCGCGCCGGAAAGGCTATTTCAGGGAGGCGTTGATTCCCGCGAAGCGGCCGTTCAGCCTCGTCCCGATGCCCTGCACCGCGACGATGATGACAAGGCTGATACCGGCTGCGATCAGCGCATATTCGATGGCGGTCGCGCCGGATTGATCGTTCCAGAATCGAGCTAGCAAGCGCGGCACCGCGGCCTCCTCGGATGCAGGCACGGGCTTCCCCCACGCCAGAGGTGTCATGCTAACGCCGATTGGTTTCCACAAGGTTCACCGAATACCGCAATTCCGGAGCGTTGGAGGATAGCTGGGGTGTTACGGCTTGAAGAATGCCGGATCGTTCAGCGCCTTGATCAATGTGTCGACCATATCGGCCGCGGCGTGGTCGTCGCGCTCTTCGAGCAATTCCCACATCTTGCGCAAATTGGCGCGCATCGGCGCCTTCAGCGAAGAATCGCGCTCGATCAGCGTGCGCGCGATGCAGAAGGCGATCGCCTCACTGCCCATCTTGGTCTGTTCGACGGTCGGTTTGCTCATGATCCGGTTCCTTGCCGCGCAATCTGCTGCGCGGCTGTTAGGCCGTGAGAGCATTCCGTGTCAATCTAGCGTCGGTCCACTCACCAATTGTATCGCACCGCGCAACGGCCCGCGTAATAGCGCGTCACCTCGGAGAACTCGCCCTCGAACGTGGTGCCCAGCGTGATGCCGTTGCGGAAAGTCAATTGGGCCGCCGCGGTGGTCAGCGCGGCGTTGGCTGCCGGCGACGCGCCGCCCACCACGAACGATGCGCCGGGCAGCGACTGGAACGTGGCCGACGCCGAGCGATCAGTGTTGAAGTCGTACGCCCAGGCGGCGCGGCCGCGTGAGGATCGCGTCGTTGACGAAAAACGACTTGTCCGAGCGCAGGCCGAGTTCGCTGCGGCGCGCTGATGCCCTTGGCGGCCTAGGCCAGTGCGAAGGTCGTCGATCCCGACAACGTGGTCTCCGCATAGGCCGGCAGGTCGAGATACGTCACCTGCCGCCGCGTAAGGCGTCAGCGCGATGCCTAGCCATGGCGTCGCATAGCGGTTGCCGGCTTCGAGTCGTGCCGAATAGGAGTTGGTATCGAAACGCGCGCGCAGCGATTCGGCGCCGACATTGCGCTCCGCTGTCACCTGCTGCCAGCCATAGGCCGCACTCGCGGTGATGTAGGCCGAAGCGATGCTCTGCCGCACGAAGCCGCCGACCTGGAACAGATCGGAGCGCCCGCCGCCGCCACCCGCGACGCTGAAATTCGTCGCGCCGCCGGCCATGGCAAAGCCGACCACGGTCTGCGCCGACAGATGATAGTCGGCGCCCACCGCGACGCCGCCGATCCGGCTGCTCGGTGTGTTTGTGCCGGACGCGGTGTTGCCGTCGGCGGTCTGGGTGCCGCCGAAGCCGGAAGCCCGGACGTTCCAGCGCCCGGCGTAGACGCGCGGCGGCGCCTTGGTGATCATGGCATAGGCGTCGCGCTCTGTGCCCGATCGCTTGCGGCCGGTGAGGCATAGGCGTTCATCGCATCGCCCTCCTCCGCATACCCCAGCGGACCCGGCGCGTCTGCGCCGCGGCCCGCCACGGTCGGATCGGACATGGTGCCGACGAGCTGCGTCGCCGCCATTGCTGGCATCGTTGAAGCCGATTCCGCCGGCGCCGGTCGGGCTGTCGACGCCGCCCAGGCCTCCCGAGGAATTGCCGCTCCTGCCGCCATCGGCACGCGCAGGCTGCACCGTTGTTGTTGCAAGAACCAGGCAGGCAAGCGCCATGCGGGGCACGGCGGCTTTGCTCGCGCGCCGCAGCCCATCGATGGGATTGAAAAGCAATCCGCCTGGCTTGAAACCGATCTGCCAGGACCCACCGACAAAATCACTGCGCGGACGCTAGGGGGCCGCACCCAGGCGCGCAGTGCCGGCGCAACAGGAAATCAAGCTATCCCCGCCGATGCGCTGTTTGCGCCACACTGCGCATCACCTCGCAACGCGCTGCAAGCCTTACTCGCCGAGTTCCGTCGCCGCGGCCTTCGCCGGTCCTGCCAGCACGCGCTCTTCCATCAACATCAGGAACAGCGCCGACAGCGCCAGCATCGCGGCGGAGGCCTCGAACACGTAGCGGAACGCCGTGACCATGTCGGAGGCCGCGATCGCGTGCGCGGAGCCGGCATGGTCGCCGGAGATGGTGATTTCGGTGCCCAGCGCCATCAGCAGGATCGTGGTGAAGGCGGCGACCGTGAACGACGCCACCAGCGCGCGGAAGAAGTTCATCGCGCCGGTCGCAGTGCCGACCTGCGCGCGTGCCACCGCGTTCTGGATCGACACCACGGTGACCGGGAATGTGGTGCCGAGCCCGACCGAGAAGATGCCGAGCGCGGTGAGCAGCGCCCATAGCGGCAGCGGCGTCGCCAGCGCCATGGCCAGGGCCGTCACCGCAGCCAGCGCCGCGCCGGCGATGGGGACGCGCTTGTAGTGCCGGGCGCGCGCCATGCTGCGGCCGGCGATGGCTGCACCGGCGACCGAGATCGCTGCGACCGGGATCAGCGCCAGCCCGGCCTGCGCCGCGGTGAGGCCATAGACGACCTCGTAATACAGCGGCAGATGCACGGTGAGGCCGATCATGGCGCCCATTGCGCAGCCGCTGGCGGCGATGGCAAAGGGCACGACCGGACCGGATAGTACCTGCAGCGGCAGGAACGGCTCGGCGGTGCGCAGCGCGTGCCAGATAAAGGCCATCGCCAGGATGGCGCCCGCGCCCAGCATCAGCAGGATGGTCGGCGACGCCCATGAGAATTTGGTACCGGCCCAGGTCAGCACCAGCATGAAGATCAGTGCCGAGGCCATCAGCAGCACGCCACCGAGCCAATCGACCTTGCGCATGCGGTGAAACACCGGGATCTTCTTCATGTTCGGCAACAGCATGCCGAGCGCCAGGACGCCGAGCGGAATATTGATCCAGAAGATCATCGACCAGTGCAGGTGCTCGGCAAACAGCCCGCCGAGGATCGGCCCGCCGATTCCGGCGGCGACCCATACGCCGCTGAAATAAGCCTGGTACTGGCCGCGTTCGCGCGGCGTCACGACGTCGGAAATCACCGTCTGCACGATCGGCAGGATGCCGCCGCCGCCCAGCCCTTGCAGGCCGCGGCCGAGGATCAGAACCAGCATGTTCGGCGCCAGCGCGCACATCACCGACCCAGCCATGAACAGCGCCAGTGCAATGATGATGGTCACGCGGCGGCCATAAATGTCGCTGAGCGTCCCGAACACCGGAGCCACGGCGGTGGAGGCCAGCAGATAGGCCGTAATCACCCAGGACAGATTGGTGACGTCGCTGAACTGGCGACCGATGGTCGGCAGAGCGGTGGCGACGATGGTCTGGTCGAGCGCTGCGAGAAACATCGTCAGCAGCAGGCTGATCAGGATGGTGCGAACCTCGGCCGGTGTCAGCGGCGGCTTGGCCGGCTGCGGCGCGGTATCGACTTCCATCACGGTGGTCGGCAGATGCGAAATCTCGTCGACCATCTCGTCGGACAGCGCGTGATGATTGGCCGTTGACCGGCTCTCAGGTTCGAACTTGTTCATGGACCGGGCTTCGCGTCGGAGGCGCGAATGACCGCGCGGGTGCAATTTCAGGTGCAATTAACATGCAACTGCATGCAGCGACAGCGCCGCAGCCGCATGGGAGCATCCCGCCATGATCATTTCGCGGCTGCAAAGGCTTCGGAAAGCGCCATACCGCAGACGATTCGCTCGGTAGATTTCATCCTAGATTCTCACCGGATCGAGCAGATCGATAAGGTGTGGCGTTTTGTCGGAGACGATCATGACCTTTTTGTTGAACTTCGGGTTCTTCTTGAGCAGCGCCGCCAGACCGTGCGTCGCAGGCGACCAGTCAGGCCTTACCGTTTTCTTCTTCCTGCTCTTTTCCTTGGCCTGTTCCTTCTCCCAGTCGGCCTTTCGCCCCTTGTCAATATCGGCGACAGGATAGGTCAGATGCACCGTGTAGTCATCGTCGCCGCGCGCCGCGAGCAGCATTTCGAGCGTCTTGCGTTCCGGGTTGCCGTGCTCGCCATCGCCTGAGAAAACATAGTGATCGGCGGTTACGCGCTTGAAGAAAGAAGGTTCCATGTTGTTGTCGCTGCCGTGGTGCGGCACCTTTAGGATCTCGACATGCAACTTGCCCTTCGGCTTCAAAAGCTTGGTGAGTTCGAGCCCCTCCAGGATCTTGTCGCCGCGGGCGTCTCCGGTCAGCAGCATGCGTTTGTCACCGGCTTCCGCGAGCACCACGATGCTGGAAAGGTTGGGAACCGATTCATCGACAAATGCTGCCATTGCGGCCTCCGATGATTTAGCCTTCTTAGTATTGCGGTCGCGCAGCCACTTGTCATGCGCCTTCTGCAGCGCCTGCAACTCCGGTTGCAGCGGCCCGATCACCGTCAACTTCAATCCATTCGCCAGCGTGACGGACTTCGCGGATTTCGACGCCATGATCAGATTGCCGTTGAATTTGTGATTGAGCTGCCAGTCAAGCGCCTCCGCATCGTCACGCAGTTGCCGGCCCTGCGGTATGCTCGCCAGGACGCTGTCGGCCTGAAATTCCGATGGCGTGACTTTCATGAATCGGGCGACTCGTCCCTGCTTCACCGAACTCGCGAGCACCGAGGCGGGGTCGGCTTCAGAACCGCCGGACGATTCCCCGCCTATGGACGCCGTGCCGAAGCCGGCTTCGCGCATCACTTCAGGCGGCTGCGTGCCAAGCAGATCGTCGAAGCTGTTGTGCCACAGGCTGGTCACCTGCAGCCGCGGCGTCGGGGTCTTGCCGCGCTGCTCCTTGGTGAGTTCGAGAATGCCCTTGATATGATCGTCATCGATATGGCTGACCATCACCACATCGACCGGCAGCGGATCGTTTCTGGCAATATTCCGCGCCTTGTGAATCCTGGTCAAACGCGGCTTCATCTGCGGGCCGTAAACCTGCGAGGGTCCGCCATCGATCAGGATCAAATGCGGATCGGCGGCGGATCCGAAATGCAGCATCAGGCAATCGCCCTTGCGGGCGCGCAGGACATCAAGGCTAAAGTGCATGTCAACCTCCTAAATCGATTGAAAGGCGCGCAGCACGTCGAGCATGCCGTGTCCCTGAAAGCTTCGTTCACGGCCGAGATCGGTCGCGCTCTCGCACATGATGCGTTTCAGCCGCCGGGGTTGCCCGATCAGTTCCTCATAGCGCGCCAGCAGCATCGCGGCGGCGCCGCTGACATGCGGTGCCGCCATGCTGGTGCCGGACTCCGAGGCCCATTCCTGGCCGGGAACGGTCGACATTACGCGCTCGCCAGGCGCCACAAGGTCCGGCTTGAGGCGGCCGTCGCCGGTCGGGCCGCGACTCGAGAAAAAGCTGACGCCGTAGGTTTGCGGCCAGCCGCCGTGGGTCGAGCCCACCGTGATAACGCCGTCGCCATTGCCGGGATCGGTGATGCTGAAGGCGGCATAGCTCTCGAAACTGCCATCCTTGGTTTCGAATTTCTGGAAGCCGTGATTGCCCGCCGCTGCGACGACCACGACTCCGCTCTCGATCAACCGTTCGCATTCGTTACAGACCGGTGTGCAGCCGCACGCGTAGTTGCGCACATTGTGCGGGATCGACAGGCTGAGATTGGCGCCGTGAATGGTGATATAATTGTGCCGTTCATTGACGTAGCGAATGTATTGCAGGGCGGCAATGATCGCGAACTCGGTATCCTTCAGAGTCCTTCCCAGCACGCGAAAATCATAGAACTGGATATCGGGACACATGCCGCCGGCATGCTCGCCAATTCGTCTGGCGCCGATGATTCCGGCAACGTGGGTGCCGTGCGGGCTGGCGGGTGGCGGCGGCTTTGACAGCGTGATCAGTTCCTCCACGATATCCCAGTTGCTCGGCCGTTTCTTGTCGGCATCCGCGGCGATTGCTTGCAGGCGGTCATCGATCTCCTTCATGCCCAGACCGGTCGCGTCGGCTATCCGCTCGCGATCGGGCTGTGAAACGTCGTTCGCGCTATTGCTGACGATCTCGCGGATCCGCGTGAAATCGAGTGTCCGCGTGACGCGGGACACGCGGTCCGCCTTCTTCGGCGCGGGCGTCATGAAGGCGTCATGGGTGCCGTCGATGCCCGAGTCGAGCACCGCCCAGACGATCGCCTCGCAATTCACCTTGAACAGGGTCTGGGCCGCGTCGCCCATGACTGCCGGCACCGAGCGGTCGAGCGCGGCCGATGCCGGCCGGTTCAACGACACCTGAAAGACCAGTCCGTTGTCCTTCTTTTTCGGTCGATCTTTCGCGGTTTTGCGAACTGCTTTGGCGACGGCGTGACTGTCCTGTTGCACAACCTCATAAAGGCCGAACATCCCCTCTACGATCTCCGGAATGTGCGGCGCATAACGGGCAAAAGCGGTTTCGAGATCCGGCCTGTCGAGTTGCCCGTCGGCGGGAGGGGGCTGCCGGCTCATCCAGTAGATCAGGCCGGCAAGCGCGATATAGCGTTCAAGCGACGAAAAATTCTCCCGGTCGCGCGCGACTGGAACCGGTATTTTCGCGCCTGCCTGGCGAAACCGCGCGGGATCGAGCACGCGCGCGAGTTTGGCCCGCATGACCTCCTCGATCCGCGACTTGAACCCCTTCTGTGACCACCATTGCGTCAGCGGCACCAGGATGCGCAGCACCTCGTTGAAATGCAATTCAGCGCCGACAATGCCCTGCAGATAGGCAACCTTGGCGCCGGGCTGGACGCCTTCCGCGCGCGGCACCGACTTCAACCTTTCCGCGATCTCATACGCCACGTCAGCGGCCGAGGTATCCTTGCGCGGTGTGATGAGCAGATCCTGTACCGCACCGGGATTCGCGGCGTAGGCGGCCCATACGTCCCCTAGCAGCGGCGAATCCTGCAGCACGCGACGGTCGTCGGCGGGGCCAAGCAGGATTTGCTCGACGAGCAGCGGCGGAATTGAAAACTGTTCGAAGGTCGACGCTGCCTTCTGCCCCACAGGTTCGCCGCGCCGCGCTGCCTGTCGCCTGCCTGCCGTTTTCTTAGCCATCGACGCTGCTCCGGATCACTCGACCAGACCGACCTCATACCTTCGAGGCCGGATAGGGAAAATCCGACGGCCGCTTCAACTCCTTGTTGACATGGGCACGCAGCGCCGCGTCGCAGACCGCATAGCCCCAGTTGATCAGCCGGTCTTGGGTGACATCGTCGATCCGTTTCAGCCGGGTGGCGATTTCCGCGAGTTGCATCGTGCGCGCATGCGGACACGGCAGCGGATCCGCCAACGGATAGTCGGCGATGTCGGTGCGGATGCCCCAATACGCGCCTTTGCGCGCCTCGTCGCTGTCAGGCTTCGTGGCATGCAGCGCGAAGGAGGCGATGACCTGTCTGGTGCGCAGCGCGCGGACCTGGCTGTCGATCATGTTAAGCACGCGATAGGCGTGCTGCGCCCAGTCGCGCTTCGGCTCTTCCTCGGCGTGCATATCGCCGCCGGCATTGGAGACCAGGACGGTCTTGTGCGACTTCCAGACCGTCTCCAGTCCCATATTGTCGTAGACGCCTCCGTCGGTGAGCACGACCTTGGTGGTGAAGGGCGGCCGTTGCAGGTCCATCCCGGAGCCGGGCGTGAAGTCGCTGTCCCTGAGGCGCAGGTCGCAGGGCGACAGCACCGGCGGAAACGCCGACGACGCCGCCACCGCCCGCGCGAGCGGCACCGTCGGGTTCTTCACCTCGCCGACGCGGTAGTCACGCATATAGGGTTTGGAGAATCGCCACAGCACACCCGACTGCACATTGGTGGCATTGATCACGAAGCGCGGCGCGTCCGGCAGGTCCTGCAAGGTCGCGCCTTTGAAGAGGGCGTCGTCATACGCCTGGGCAATGCGGTCGCTGATGGTACCTGGTAGCAACGCGCCGAAGATCACGGACTCCGCGTCGATGGTCTCGGAGGCCAGCAGGCGCAGCGGCTCGACGAAATTCGGAACGAACTTGCCGTGCACGTCAGGCGCCGCAACGCCGAGCTTGTTCCAGACAAGACCGAGAAAGGCTGCCGTGATCGAGCCGCCCGACACGCTGGAGATCCGGGTGATGCCGCCGCTGGGGGCCAGCATACCGGTCTCGTACAGCCGCCACAGCGCACCGATGTGAAACACCATCGCACGATAGCCGCCCCCCGACAGGCTCAACGCCGGCAACGGATCCAGCAACTTCTTCGCTTCTCCGGGAATCGCCCTGACCGGCGAGTTGGCCGAGATGGGAATATCGGACATCGAACACCTCCCGGAAACGATCGCCAGACGAAACACGACCTAAGGATGCATTTTTGCCAGAAACGTTAAAGGGCTGGTGACGGACCGTGAAGTGGACGGGCGCGCGGCGACCTCGCGCCGCATCGACTTCCCGATCGCCCTAAACCGGCCGCTTCTTCAGCCGCGCGCGCTTCGGCAGCACGCCGGGCCAGGTCACGATGTGGTCCTGCAACTCCTCGTCGGGTACGGTTGCTTCGGTGCCCTGCACCCGTCCGCGCACCGAGACGCCGGCCTCGTGGACAGTTTGCGCGCTGCCGGAGATCAGCGGATGCCACCAGTAGAGGTCGCGGCCTTCGGCAACGAGCTTGTAGCCGCAGCTCGGCGGCAGCCAGTTCAGGGTGCGGACATTGTCCGGCGTCAGCCGCACACAGTCCGGCACCTGGTCGGAGCGGTTCGGATAGTCCTTGCAGGCGCACAGCCCGGCATCCAGCAGCTTGCAGGAAACATGCGTGTAATAGATCTGGCCGGTATCCTCGTCTTCCAGCTTCTCCAGGCAGCAGCGCGCGCAGCCATCGCACAGGCTCTCCCACTCGGCGCCGGACATCTCTTCCAACGTCTTGGTTTTCCAGAACATTCCCTCCTGGGCGGAGGGTTTTGGCGGGCGCGTGGTCATGCCGTGAGCGTCGATCCGGGTCGGGGCTGAAACGCCCTTCTAGGTGTTCTCGGGCGGGCTCCGCAAGCACCGCGGCCATCACCGCCCCCGGACCCGCCCGCCGGACACGCATTCGCGTTAGCTTTGCCGGCCAAAATCCGCGCATCGCCATTGGTTTGTCGGCCCCGCTCCGCTAGAAGTTGGACACACCTCCCTCGGCCGTCAAACGGCTTGCCGTCGCAGCGCCTTGGGATTGCCGCAACACTCCAGCAAGCCTGCCCGCAGTGCCCCATCGGGTGGCGCTTGAGCGGCAGCAGACCAAGGATCCCGGTGCGCCAGATCGTGCCATCCAGATGGAAGACCAGGTTCCGGCATTTCATGCTGGATCTGGATGCCCGCATCGATTCCGGGCTGTTTTCGTCCGGCCGCGGCACGCGTGAACTGTATGAGCGGTTCTCGACCTTCATGGACCGGTTCTATGTCGGCCGCTGGAAGCGCTGGGTGTTCATCGAACCCATGTCGGAAATGGCCACGATCGGCCTCGGCGGTCTGATCCTGATGCTGGCGCTGGCGCAGCCGGCGTTTCGCGAGACGGCCGATGACGACTGGCTGAAAAAATCCGACCTCGCCGTGACCTTCCTCGATCGCTACGGCACGCCGATCGGCAATCGCGGCATCAAGCATAACGACTCGATCCCGCTGGAAGACTTCCCGGACAATCTGATCAAGGCGACGCTGGCGACCGAAGACCGACGCTTCTACGATCATTTCGGCATCGACATCGCCGGCACCGCGCGCGCGATGGTCACCAACGCGCAGGCCGGCGGCGTGCGCCAGGGCGGCTCGTCGCTGACCCAGCAGCTTGCCAAGAACCTCTTCCTGTCCAACGAGCGCACCATCGAGCGCAAGGTCAACGAGGCCTTCCTCGCGATTTGGCTCGAAACCCGGCTGACCAAGAACGAGATCCTGAAACTCTATCTCGACCGCGCCTATATGGGCGGCGGCACCTTCGGCGTCGATGGCGCCGCGCATTTCTACTTCAACAAGTCGGCACGCGACGTGAACCTTGCGGAAGCCGCGATGCTCGCCGGCCTGTTCAAGGCGCCGACCAAATACGCCCCGCACATCAACCTGCCCGCCGCGCGTGCCCGCGCCAATCAGGTGCTCGACAACCTCGTCGACGCCGGCTTCATGACCGAGGGCCAGGTGTTCGGCGCCCGCCGCAATCCGGCGACCGCCGTCGACCGCCGCCAGGAGAGCGCGCCGAATTATTATCTCGACTGGGCGTTCGACGAGATGCGCCGGCTGGTCGAGACGTTTCCCAAGTCCTATTCCGAGCGCGTCTTCGTGGTCCGCACCACCATCGACATGAACGTGCAGAACGCGGCAGATGCCGCGATCGAGAACCAGTTGCGCCAGTTCGGCCGCGACTATCATGCCACCCAGGCGGCGACCGTGGTGTCCGATCTCGACGGCGGCGTGCGCGCGATGGTCGGCGGCCGCGACTACGGCGCCAGCCAGTTCAACCGCGCGGTCGACGCGATGCGCCAGCCCGGCTCCTCGTTCAAGCCCTATGTCTACACCACGGCGCTGCTCAACGGCTTCAAGCCGACCTCGATCATCGTCGACGGCCCGGTGTGCATCGGCAACTGGTGCCCGCAGAACTATGGTCACTCTTATTCCGGCGCGGTGACGCTGACCCAGGCGATCACGCATTCGATCAATGTCGTGCCGGTGAAGATCTCGATCGCGCTCGGCGGCAAGTCGCCGAACCCGGCCAAGGCCGGCCGCGCCAAGATCGTCGAAGTGGCGCGCCGCTTCGGCATCAAGGCGCCGCTATTGGACACGCCGTCGCTGCCGATCGGCTCGGCCGAAGTCAGCGTGCTCGAACATGCGGTCGCCTATGCCACCTTCCCCAACAAGGGCAAATCGGTCACGCCGCATGCGGTGCTGGAAGTCCGCACCGGCGCCGGCGATCTGGTCTGGCGCTTCGACCGCGACGGCAAACAGCCCTTGCAGGCGATCCCCGCCTCGGTCGCCGCCGACATGGCGGGGATGATGAGCCACGTCGTCTCGGAAGGCACCGCGCGCCGCGCCGCGCTCGACGGCATCCCGACCGCTGGCAAGACCGGCACCACCAATGCCTATCGCGACGCCTGGTTCGTCGGCTACACCGGCAACTTCTCCTGCGCGGTATGGTACGGCAATGACGATTATTCGCCGACCAACCGCCTGACCGGCGGCGCGATGCCAGCGCAGACCTGGCGTGACATCATGGTCGCCGCGCATCAGGGCATCGAGATCAAGGAAATCCCCGGCATCGGCGCCGGCACCAAGAATCCGGCCGCGGTGCCCTCCGCCAATGTCGCCTCGAGCACGCCGAGCGCCAAGCCCGGCCCGCCGCCGGTGCTGACGCGCCGCGGCGCCGACATTCTGGTGCGCGTCGAGAAGATGCTCGAGGAGGCCAGCAAGACCGCCGGCCGCACCTCGTCGAACGAACCCGTGGCGCCGAAGCCGCGCGCCTCCGCGCTCGCCTTCCCGGACAGCCTGGCCTCGGCCGGCGACGCGCCCGCCGCTGCGCCGGCCCCCGCCTCGCGCAAGAACTGATCCGCAACATGACGGTGCTTATGTGCGGCTGATCCTTCTCTCTCTGCTGGCGCTCGCCATTGCCGCGGCCACCGGCCTCGGCCTGACCTGGACCACCGCGACGCGCGGCACGGATCTGGGCACGCTGACGATCGGCGCCTGGACGGCGCGGCCGCGCACCGGCTCCAGCGACATCGATCCCTATGCCCGCGCCTCGATCGCGCGCTCCGGCGAATTGCCGATCGGCACCGGCGACGGTGTCGCCTTCACCGCCACCACCGATGACGGCAAGAAGCTGCTCGACGGCCGCTGCGACGTCGTGGTGTCGGGCGTGACGCCGGCGGCGCGATTCTGGACGCTGACGCTGTACGATACCAAAGGCGCCCTGGTGCCGAACGCCCTGCAGCGTTACGGCTTCACCAGCCAGGAAATCATCCGCGGCGTCGATGGCGCCTTCGAGGTCCGCATCGCCTCGCGGGCGCGCGCTGGCAACTGGCTGCCGACCTCCGCGATCGAACGCTACGTGCTGATGCTGCGCTTGTACGACACCCCGGTCGGCATCGCCACGCGGACCCAGCGCGACGCGCCGATGCCGTCGATCCGTACGGTGGGCTGCCCATGATCCGGCTGCTGTTCGCCATCGTCGCCGGCATCGTGATCGGCGGCATCGTGCACCTGGTCAGCGTGCTCGCGTTGCCGCGCATCGCGACGCAGGACGCCTATTCGCGGCTCACCGCCATCACCATGGTCAACGCTGTCACGGCGTTGCCTTCGACCGAACCCGGCAAGACGCTGCTGCCGTTCATGGACCCCGCCTTCGCGCTGGCGGTGTGCCGTTACGATCTGTCGAATGGACCGATCAAGCTCGTGGTACCCGTCAGCCAATCCTACACCTCGGTGTCATTCTACACCCGCAGCGAGGTCGCCTATTACGCGATCAACGACCGCTCGGCCGGTCGCCGCATCATCGAGCTCGATCTGATGACCGAAGCGCAGCATGCCGAATTGCCGGAGGACGAAGACGTCACCGCGGCCGACCGGCTGATCATCGATTCCCCGACGCCGACCGGCCTGATCGTGCTGAAGGCGCTCGCCGCCGAGCCCGGCCTGATGCAGCAGGCACAAGCCACGCTCGTCGCCGCGCAATGCGGCGCCCCCGCCGAACCGCCGGGAAAGAAGGGCGCAGGCAAGCGGTAGTCCGCTCCCCGAACGCGATACGAACGATCGATCGCTGAGCCGGGGCCGTAGCCTGGATGACAATCCGGGGCCGGCCTATCCACACGACCGGTATCCCGGATTGCGCCGCCCCGCCGCAAGCGGCGCGCCGACTTCGTCCGGGCTACGTACTCTGTGTACGGGATCTGCTACTTCAACACGGCGCCTGATCGCGCGCCCGGCCGGGCCGCTCCCGCGGCCACGATCGTCAGCTGCGACGCCAGCTTACCGATCAGCATATCGGCGCTCGCGGCCAATCCATCCGGCGTGTGGATCACCAGCCGCTCCAGCGCCCAGCGATACGACGCCACGCGGCGCTGCAGGCACTGCTCGACCCACTGGATGATCAGCGCATTCTCGTCCATCCGCCCCAGCGCATCCTCGCGCTCCTGCGGCGACAGGCTGGATACGAGGCTCAGGCTGGCGTTGCGTTTGCGATCGAGCTCGATCACGCGCGGCGCCGTGCCGTAGAACGCCTCGAAGCGCAGGATGTCATTGCGCACGGCGTCCATCAGCTCATGGTAGCGTGACGTATGCGAGCGGTGCGGCTCGTCGATCAGCATCCGGCCATAGACCGTGCGATCGAACGGCGGCTGCTGCCGCCACGGCGACGGCAGCGGCTGGTAGTCGCCGAACACGCTCTTCCACGCCGGACGCGACAGCGGCGGCTCGATCAGCGGGTACGCCAGGTTGCGCATCGCCTTCTCGCCATCGGTGAGTTGGAATTCGGACGGTCGCAGCCCGACGCTGGCATTGGCCTCACGCCCGATCCAGCTATGCATGTCATCGCTGACGGAACTCTGCCGCGCGCGGCCGAAATCGCCGCCGGAGCAGCCAGCCTGGGTCAACGCGAGCAGAATCAGAAACGGAAACGTGCGCCGGGGCCGAAGGCGGCCCGCAGCTCGAAAGACTGGCATCGGGTTCGTCCGCAATCAGGAACGGGCGCGGCGCTTGCGGCGGCGGCCGGGCGCGGTGCCTTCGTCCGGCCCGGTCGAATCGTCGGTCGGCCGGGTGATGCGGATCGACGGCAGGATCACGATGATCGCGGTCGAGACTGGCGCATCACCCATGCTCAGGCCCGGCCGTCGCGCTGCCGCATCCGCCGGAAACTTGATGATGGTGCCCATGTCCGTCTCTCCGCGCCCATTGCCCGACTGGCCGACGCAGCGCAACTAAAGGCGATCATGGTTAATGGAGCCTTAATGAGGTGACCGACGATGGTTAAGGGGCGCTTAAGCCGAACGGTGTAAATTGATGCAAGTTTTCCCCGGTAAGCGTATCGCCCATGACCACACCTCCGATGTTTCCGGGCTTCGATGGCCTGATGACGCTGTCGCGCCGCGAGGGCGTCGACATCCGTCCGACCTTGCTTCGCGTGCTGACGGATCTCTACGTGCAGGCCTACAGCCACACGATCGACGAGGAAAAACAATTCATCGAGCTCGCCGGCCGGCTGGTCGACGAGGTCGATGACGCCACCCGCGCGGTGGTGCGTGCGCGTCTCGCGGTCTATCCGCACACGCCGCTGGTCATCCTGCAAAAGCTGAAACTGCGACCGGCCGTGCCGGCGCAGGAGCTGCCGCGCGCGCAGCCGATCCCGGTCGCCGCGGCAGCCCCCGTGGCGAAGGCGCCGAGCGAGGTCGAACAGCGGATGGCCGCCACGCTTTTGATGCAGCCGAAGGACGCCACCGAAATCTCCGACCTGTTCTTTGCCGCCACCGCCTCTGAGCGCGCGAAAATCCTGCACGATATTGCCGCGACGCCGCTGAAATCGTCGGCGCGGATCGCGCCGGAGCGCGCCGCACGCGCGATGCACATTCTGGAAATGGCGGCGTTCGCAGAGGATCGCGACAATTTTGCCCGCGAACTGGGCGAGGCGCTGTTGTTGCCGCATCAGGTCGCCGAGCGCGCGGTCAATGATCCGGGCGGCGAGCCGCTGGCCTGCTGCGCCAAGGCGCTCGGCATGAACAGCGCGATTTTCCAGCGGGTGCTGCTGTTTCTCAATCCGGAATTCGGCGCCTCGGTCACCCATGTCTACCGGCTGTCGCGGCTCTATGACGTCTTGAGCGAACGTTCGGCGCTGATCATGGTGGCCGCCTGGCGCGGCGCCATCGTCGCGGCGACGCGTGCGAAATATCGCCCGGCGCTATACGATGACGAGCGCCACCGCGCGCGCGCAGCGGCGCCTGTGGCACGGCCGGCGGTGCAGCCGGGCGGGATGGATGTGACGCGCATCCGGACGACGGGGAAGTAGCAGTAAGCGAGGCACCTCTTGCTTCCTTCCCTCTCCCCTTGTGGGAGAGGGTGGATCGAACATGCGAAGCATGTTCGAGACGGGTGAGGGGGAGCCACAAACTCCGAGCCCTGCCCCTCATCCGTCGCCGACTTCGTCGGCGCCACCTTCTCCCACAAGGGGAGAAGGAAGTAAGATCCGCGCGCCTACCCCTTCACCAGATCCAGGAAATGCCGGCCGGCCTTGTCCTCGGTCTCGACGATCCAGACGTCGGGATCGAACGAGATCTCCTTCATCAACCGCTCCTCGATCTTGCGTTCTTCCACCGGAAGCGGCGGCGACGGCGCAAAGACGCGCTCGACCGGGCGGCTGTCGTCATAGGCCGATTGCGGCGCCGGTGCGTAGAGCATCGCGTTGCCGTTCAAGAGCGCGACCTTGACGAACACCGCGCCCGCCTCCTCCGCGCCACGCCGCCGCACCGCGCCGAACACGCCTTCGGATTGGCAACGCCGCAGATAGGCGGCGACCCAGATGGATGATTTGAGTCTCATGAGGAGGCTATAGCAGAGCTGGGTCCGAGGTGCACCTAACCTCGCCCCGCTTGCGGGGAGAGGGAAGAACGCCCGCTTATTCGATCGGCCGGCCCGTCACCGTCGCCAGCTCTTTCACCATGCGGTCGGAGATCTGACCAGTCACCGGCAGCTTGCGTTCGCGCTCGAAGCGCTGGATGGCGGCTTGCGTATCGGAGCCGGCGGTGCCGGTCGGCTTGAGCTGGCCGTAGCCATATTCGGTGAGCGCGCGCTGCACGGCGGCGACGCGGCGCGAACTGACGATCAGATCGCCGAGCGGATCGCGCGCGACATTCGGCACCGGCGCCGGCGGGCGCGCCACCGCGCTGGAAGCGGCCGGCGGCGTGGTGGATTTGACCAGCCCGGCCATCGGGTCGGCAACGGCGCGCTCGACCGGCTTGCTCTCGCTCTTGCCATCGACCGGCTTGGCGTCGAGCAACCGCGAATCCAGCTTGGTATCGTTCGGCCGCAGCATCGCATCCGCCGGGCGCGGCTTCGGCAACAGATTCGCCATGGACGGCGCCGGCATCGGCACCGTCACGCTGGAGCCGAACATCGGCGACGGGTGATGCCCGGCCTGCAGGAAGATCGCGTTGCCGATGATGGCGCTGACCGCAGCGAACGCGATCAATCCGGCCACCATGTCCTTCGGACTGTGCAGCAGCATGCGCAGCAGCAGGCCGCGCTCGGCCGGCGCCTCGATGACGGCGACGGCGCGGCTGCGCGACTTCCTCGGCTTGGGGGAATTTTCTTTAGGCACTCTTCTTCACCTGACGGGCTGGATCGGAGGAAACCGCGCGCACGACCGGCGGCAGCGTGGCGATGTTGCTGACGGGTTCAGCGGCGCGCGTGAATTCGAGCGGCAGCGCCACCGTGATCGAGGTGCCCTCGCCGATCCGGCTCTGCACCTTGATCTCGCCGTGATGCATGGCGACCAGGCTCTTGACGATCGACAGGCCGAGGCCGGTGCCTTCGTGGCGGCGCTGATAGGTCGAGCCTGCCTGAAAGAACGGATCGCCGATCCGCTTCAGATCATCCGAGGCGATGCCGACGCCGGTGTCGGAGACAACCAGCACCAGCCTGTTATCCTCGACGCTGGCCGCGACGCTGACCATGCCGCCGCGCTCGGTGAACTTGATGGCGTTGGACACCAGATTGAGCACGATCTGCTTGAACGCGCGCAGATCGCCGTTCACGTCCGGCAAATCCTTCGGCGCGTCGGTGACGAGATCGATGCCGTTCTCGCGCGCCTTCAGGGCCAAGAGGTTGCAGCAGTTGATCAGTGCCGGACGCGGCGCGAAAGGTGCCGGATCGATCTCGAAACTGCCGGATTCGAGCTTCGACATGTCCAGGATGCCGTTCACCACCGATAGCAGATGATGGCCGGAATCATTGATGAGCTGCGCATATTCATGCCGCTTGGCCGCATCGATCATCAGCACGTCATCCTGCACGATCATCTCGGAGAAACCGATGATGGCGTTCAGCGGCGTGCGCAGCTCGTGGCTCATGGTGGCGAGAAAACGGCTCTTGGATTCGTCGGCACGCTCGGCTTCGGCGCGCGCGGCGGCCAGCGCCTGCTCCTGCATTTTGCGGTCGGTGACGTCGCGCAGCACGGCGACGACTTCGGCATCGCGCGTGGCGCGCTTGTCGGAGCTCTCTTCCATCGGGCGGCAGCGCATCTCGACCCAGATAAATTCGCCGGCCGATGATCGCAGACGGTCATGGCTGCGCGCAACGTCGCGGCGCAGGCGAAATTCGACGCTGCGCGATTCGCCGCCGCGGCCGGCATCGGATAGAGCGGTGAGATAGGCCGGGCGATCGGCGACATGGACGCGGTCGAACAGGCCCTGCCCGAGCAGACGCTGCGCGGAGCTACCGACCAGGGTTTCCGCCGCCGGCGAGATGAACTGCACCGCGCCGTTGCGATGGTGGCGCGAGATCACATCCGACATGTTGCGCGCCAGCAGGCGATAGCGGTCTTCCTCGTCATTGAGCAGCGCCACGCTGGTGCGCGTCAGAGATTCCGCGCCGAAGGCAAGGCCCGCGGCATAGAGCGTGGCGGATGCAATGCCGAACGCCATCAACACGCCATGCGGCGCACCGCTGGCATGCGCCGGCAACAGGTCGAAACCGCTGAGCGCGATCAGCAGGGTGACGCAGGCCAGCGCCAGCGCCGAGGCAAAACCGACGATGCGCCGCGACGCCGACAGCGCGGCCTCGATCGGCAGCACGATCAGCCAGATGGCGGCAAAGGAATCGATGCCGCCGGTGAACACGGCCGTCATCATGATGAGTCCGGCGAGTGCGATCGATGACAGGATCTGCGCGCTCTCGTAGCGGCCGGTGCGCGACAGGAAGTACGACAACAGGATCGGCGCGATCAGCCACGCAAAGGCTGCCACCTCGATCGCATTCGGCGCGCCGCGCAGCGCAAGATAGACGGGGAATGCCGCGAGCGCCGCCAGGCTGCCGAGCAGCCGCGGCGCCATGAAGGCGCGGTGTCGCGCGCCCGTCAGCGCGTCAACACGCGCCGAGGGATGCAGCATGGCATCAAGACATTCGCGGATGATATTCAATACGGTCACGGCTCTCGCGCTACGGCTTGCTCGTCCAACTTCAGACGCGCCGGAACGCCTCCTTTATCGTTGTCCACAACCTGTCAGAGCGGAATTAAGCGAACGCTAAAACACGGGACCTCAACGCCGGCCTTCGCGATTGGGTGCTGTTTTGCCGGGGTTTTGCGATTTTCTTCCAATGGGATGGTGAACGACAGGTTTAGAGCGGCGCGCACTTATGGTTTCGAAAGTATGGATGAAGGCGGCGTCGCGTGGCGCGACCCGCACATCCATCAATGAAAAATTTACGTCGAATCGAACCATGCGTTTTTTCGGCCTATTTTCGACGATTTAACGACATCGAAAATACTTGGCCTTTATCGAGCCATGCTAGCTGTGGGCGACGCGATCAATCGCCACGACAGACGTGAAGACACCAACGGGGTACGCGATGTTCTTCCTGCTTCGCATGGCATTCTGGCTCGGGCTGGTGCTCGTGCTGCTGCCCAGGGACAAGACGCCTGAGTCGGACAAGCAGCCCACGCTCGGCACCTCCGAGGCGATGTCGGCGGCGGGGGCGGCGGTGTCCGACATGAGCCAGTTCTGCACGCGCCAGCCGGCCGCCTGCGAGGTCGGCGGCCATGCCGCGACCGTGCTCGGCGAACGCGCCAAGGAAGGCGCCAAGAAGATCTATCAGATCATCACCGACAAGAAGCCCGACACCACCGGCTCGATATCCGGCGAAGACGACGTGCCGGACGACAGCGCGGCCGCACGGCCGGACACGCTGGTGCCCGACGATCTCGCCGCCGAATGGCGGGCGCCGTAGCGGCGCGGCTGTCAGGAGCGGTCGCTTTCCCCGCCGTCTGCCCCTATATAGGGCTGGCAACCAGAAGCGGGCCCCGATGACCACTATCGACGACATTCGAGACAATTTCGAACTGCTGGAAGACTGGGACGACCGCTACCGGTACGTCATCGAGCTCGGCCGCACGCTGAAACCGCTGCCAGACGCCGACCACAACGCCGAGAACAAGGTCAATGGCTGCACCAGCCAGGTCTGGCTGGCGCGCCAGTTGGCGCGCAGCGACGCCGGCGAGCCGGTGCTGAGCTATCTCGGCGACAGCGACGCCCACATCGTCCGCGGGTTGATGGCGATCCTGCTGACGCTGATGTCCGATCGCCCGGCGAAAGACATTCTGGCAACCGACGCGATCCAGGTATTCGACGAGCTCGGCTTCAAGGAACATTTGACGCCGCAGCGCTCCAACGGCTTGCGCGCCATGGTCGACCGCATCCGCAGAGATGCGACGGAAACGCTGGCGACGACTTAGCTGTCATTCCGGGGCGCGAGAGCGAAAGCTCGAGGGAACCCGGAACCCCGATATGTTCAAAACATCTCGGGATTCCGGGCCTGCGCCATCCGGCTGCGCGTCTGTCGCATCCCGGAACGACAGCGTGTGACCTAACTCTCGAACGCCACATCGTCCGCCAGCCAGGTCCGCAGCTTGGCGCCCCGCCCCCGCGTCTCCGCGGCGAAACCATAATGCCGCGCCAGCCGGTCCAGCCCGAGTTGCAGCACGATCTTGGCCGAGCGCGCCGGCCAGCCCCGCTCGCGCTCGACGTCCTCGAGCCCGCGCAGGAAACAGCAGACATCCATCAGCACGCCGGAAAATTCCGGCCCGCAGGCCTCCATGGCCTGGCTGAGCCGCTGCCGCGACGTCACCATCACGTCGGTCATTTCGGCCGGGCTGGCGCCCGAGCCGCGTGGCCGGCCGCCCGGCGCGTCCCAGTTCGCGGTCATGCGCGGCGCAAGATTGCCGCGGGTGAAGTCGGCCCGCAGCTTTTCTCCGGCGATGAACTGGTGCGGGCTGATCATCGCCCGCCCGTCGCGGCCCTTCCGCCTGGCCAGCCAGGCCAGCGGGCTCTCGCTGTCATTGACCAGCACGGCGGCGACGCCGTCCTCGGTCAGGATCTGCCGCGTCTCCAGCGACAGATGCCGGGCGCGCTGCGGGTCGATGGTCTCGGACGGACGTTTCGGCGGGCGGGAAGCTTTCATCGGACACCTCGTTTAGGATAATAATCCAACACACCCCAATCGAGGACACAAGTCCTTTTTGTCGCAATCTCGATATTTATTCCTAGACGGTGACAGACGGCTCGCGGCGCCGCGGGGCGCCTTCGGTCATGACCGTGGGTCGGGTGAGACTTACTTGCGGCGGCGGCGCTGCTGGCCGAGGCCCATCTTCTTGGCGAGCTGCGAGCGCGCCACCGCATAATTCGGCGCCACCATCGGGTAGTCCGGCGGCAGACTCCATTTTTCGCGGTACTGTTCCGGCGTCATCGAATATTGCGTGCGCAGATGCCGCTTCAGCGATTTGAAGCGCTTGCCGTCTTCCAGGCAGACCAGATAGTCCGCGGTCATCGACTTCTTCACCGACACCGCGGGCTTGCTCGGCTCGGCGGCGACCTCGACCTTGCCGCCCGACACGCGCAGCAACGCCGCATGGATCTGTCCGATCAGGGCCGGCAGTTCCGCGGCCGGCGTCGGGTTGTTGCCGACATAGGCCGCCACAATGCTGGCCGTGAGCTCGATCACATTGCTGCCTGCGGTCTCGGCCATGTCAGTCTTTCGCGATTTCGGGACGTCGTTTCTACTTGAAGACTATGACCGATGGCTCGCGATGATAACAATAACGAAGGTTTGATCGACGGCTATATTTGCAGTGGAAAGACTAGAGGTGGGTTCGCCCGCAAGCGCAGAGCGAGGCAGGCCTGGGATCGCTTCGCCTGCGCCGTCGCTACGCCCGCTGGTCGAGGTGTTCGCGCAGATCATCGATCGAGGCGAAGCGCATCATGCCTTCCGGCATCTGCGCCTCGATCGAGCCGTCGGAATACAGCGAATAGGCCATGCCATCGACGACGCCGGATTTCAGCACGGTGACCGCGTCAGCCTCCGCCGCCGGCGCTTCACGGCGCGGCGGAGCCGGTGGCACATAGCGCTCCGGGATCAATGGCGGCTCGGCGGCGGCGGGACGGCCCGGCAGTTCGGGACGGGCACGCTCGGCCGGCCAGGCCTCGGTAAAACCCGGGCGGGGTGCCGACTCGGACGGCTTGCCATCGGCTTCGGCGGCGCCGCGTTCGGCCTCGGCGCGCTCGCGCTCGCGGCGCGTCGAGGAAAACAGCAGGTTGCGGCGCTTCGGCTCCTCAGGTTCCTCGGCAGCGGGCGCTTCCGCCGGCACGGCGCGATTTCGCGACGCGTCGTCCTGCCACGGCGGGGTGCCCCCTGCCCGCTCGGCGGCAGGCTCGTCGCGGCTGAACAGCGGCCGCGTCGCCGGCGCCTCGGTGTCGTCGGACGCCTTGTCCGGGCCTGGGCCCGGCAATTCGTGGCGCGGCGGTCGCGGCATTGCAGTTGCCGCGCTGTCCACGGCAGCGGGCACAAAATTACGGATTTCGCGCACCACGATCGCCAGGCTGATCATGATCAGGCCGGTGCAGGCACCGATCGTGCCGGTCAGGATCAGCGTGTTGCCAAAGCCGAATTCCTTGACCGGGATCCCGAGCGCGATCGCGACAAGACCCGCAAGGATAACGCCGATACCGGCAATCAGCAGCAAAATCATTGTCTTGAAACTCCCGCGCAACGTTGGGCGTGTCGTTCGCCGGTGTCACAATAACGACTAACGCCGCAGATCGCCAAATGGCAAAGCCGGATTCACAGCTTCTGCGTCTCACAGGCTTCCGAACAGGCGCGCTGTCGTTCAGCCGACGTTCAAATATAACGCCGTAGGTTGCAGGTCCATCGGGCGTGGCTCACCACGCGAATTGCAGGATGAATGCCTTGAATAGGGCACGAATACTGCACTGCATTAAGAACTATCGGCCACAATTGCAGATTACGACGTCCGGAAAGTGCGCTATATCGATGCCGGGGAAGACGCTCACAGGGCACTGATGTGAGCATCGGGGGATACTGGGTTACCAACCATCATGTCATCCATCACGACTTCGGCCATCGACCTGCCGCAACGGCGCTCGGTGGAACGGACCTGCGACGACCTCGCCATACTCACGCTGGTGGTCGTCGGCATCGTCGCGGGCTTTACCTTCCGCGATTACGGCCTCGGCTGGGACGACTACACCCACGCTGAATACGCCGACCTGCTGCTGAAGATGTACGGCACCGGGTTCAAGGACCTCAGCGCGCTGTCGTTCGCCAATCTCTATATGTATGGCGGCGGCTTCGACATGGCCGCCGCCCTGTTGCACAGAATTATCCCGCTGGAATTGTTCGAGACCCGCCGGCTGCTCGGTGCCGTGGTCGGCATCATCGGCCTCACGGTCACCTGGCGGCTCGGCCGCCGCGTCGGCGGCGCTGTCGGCGGCCTCGCCACGCTGCTGCTGCTGGCGCTGTGCCCGACCTTCTACGGCCACATGTTCATGAATCCGAAGGATGCGCCCTTCGCGGTGTCGATGGTCATCCTGATGCTCGGCCTGGTCCGCCTCGCCGAGGAATATCCGAAGCCCTCGGCGCGCACCGTGCTGATCCTCGGCCTCGGCGCCGGCCTCGCGATCGGCTCGCGCATCCTCGCCGGCCTGGCCCTGATCTATACGCTAATCGGCTTCCTGCCGCTGTGGGCCGGCGACATTCGCACCCACGGCTGGCGCGAAGCCGGCCATCGCTTTCTTCACGTGCTCTACGTGCTGATCCCAGGCCTCGTGCTGGGCTATCTGGTGATGGGGCTGATCTGGCCGTGGTCGATCCTCGAGCCCGGCAACCCGGTGCATGCGCTGACCTACTTCTCGGCGTTCTTCGAGAAGCCGTGGAAGGAAATGTTCGACGGCGCGATGATCTCGGTGCCGGACATGCCGTGGTCCTATCTGCCGACCTTGTTCGCGCTGCAGCTCCCCGAAGTGCTGCTGTTCCTGACGCTCGGCGGCGTGGTGCTGACGATCTTTTCGCTGTCGCGCGACGACGTGGCGCCGCGCCGCAAGACCATCCTGCTGATGCTGACTTTTGCAGCGATGCTGCCGCTCTTGATCGCGATGGTGAAGCGCCCGGCGCTGTATAACGGCATCCGGCATTTCATCTTCGTGATCCCGCCGATGACCGTGCTGGCCGGCGCCGCCTTTGCCTGGGGCATGGACTGGCTGCGCGTCAACCACCGCGGCGCGCAGGCCGCCGTGGTCGCCCTGTTCTCGTTCGGCCTGGCGCTGCCGATGGCCGAGATGATCCGGCTGCATCCCTATCAGTACACGCATTTCAACTACATCGCCGGCACGGTGCGCCAGGCCGATGCGCTGTTCATGCTGGACTATTGGGGCCTCGCCTTGAAGCAGGCCTCCGATGCGCTGAAGCAGGAGATCATCGAGCGCCAGGAAAGCCCGCCCGTGGGCCGAAAATGGAAGGTCGCGGTATGCGGCCCGCAGCGCCCGGCGCAGGTGGCGCTCGGCCCGGATTTCACGATCGGCTGGGACAGCCAGTCGGCCGATTTTGCGATGACGCTCGGCGAATTCTACTGCAAGGGCCTCACGGCGCCGGTGATTGCCGAGATCAAGCGCGACGACGTCGTGTTCGCGAAGGTCTACGACATCCGCGGCAGCAGTATTTCGAGCCTGCTGGCGATCCCGGCGCCGTAGGGCTTTGCTCCTTGTCCCGGACGCGGTGCGGCCCTCTGTGCCGCTCCGCAGAACCGTGACCGTACGCTGCTCCGAGTCTGTGGCCGCCGTTAGGTCCGCGCCGCTTGAAATCTCACCTCGCCGTTGTTCAGAAAACACGTCTTGCTGAACAGGCTTAGATCGACCGGATTGGGCAATCGCACATCTGCAAGATCCGGGCATGGCTTAGCCGACGGATCGAATTTGCGATCGATCTGCGAGATGAACACGAAGATCAGACCCTGTCGGCGCGCAAACGCCTGCAGCGCGAAGACCTGCACTCCCAGGTCCGGATTGCCGCGCTTCTGGTCCAGTAGTTGAAGGTAGTCGACCACGACCAGCGTGCCCCGCGGCGCGTCCGCCAATGCCGCGATGATGTAGTCGGCGCTGATGTCGTCGGAATTATCGAAGCCGAACAGGCCGTCGAAATCCGCGGGCGCGACGCCGATCGCACGAAAACGATCGAGCACGTCGCATTCGGCATATTCCAGCGAGAAGAACACGCTCTGCCGGCCCGCCTTCATGGCTTCCACTGCCAGTTTCAGGCTCATCAGCGTCTTGCCGTGCCCCGGGCGTGCGCCCACCAGCACGAGATCGCCGGCCGACAACTGCGCGAACAATCCTGTTACCGGCGCAGCCGTGGGTACGCGCGCCACCAGCAGGCTCCAGGCGGCAAAGCCTTCTTGCGCGGCTATCCAGTCAAGTGCCGCATGCAGGGGAATGCGCTCCTTGCGCGCCAGAATTCTGGCGCTGCGCTTGAGTTGGTGAATCGGTGCGGAAAGGCGCATGTCGTGAACCTCCTGATGCGAGCGATGTCACAACCCCTCCTTATGCGTATGCTCGAACAGTTGGTTCAATGAGCGCAGAGCCCTGCATGCAAAATGCTTTCCCGACGGAGGGGGGAGGCGTGGACCGCGCCAGAATCAGAGTGTAGTTGAATTCCACCGACAGGCAATTTTTGCCTTCGCCGCATCGTACGGATCGAATCCAGCGTCGTATGCCCAGTCGCCGAAGTGTTGGAATAGGCCCCCACGGGCCTGCAAGGTCTCGTGATGGCCTCACCCTTCAAGCCATAGACTAATCTCGAATTTGTAATACACTGTATTACAAATCAGGAGTCATCCGATGGCCGTCGAATTGTCCGATCCGATCTCGATCCGCCTGCCACGCGATGTTCTTGCCGCGGTTGAGCAGGTCGCCAAGACCGCGGACCGGAGCAGGAGCTGGGTGCTCGTTCATGCGCTACGGCGCTACCTGATGACGGAAGGCGCCGATATCCTGGCGGTGGTTGAAGGTCGCGCTCAGATCGCCAATGGTGATGCCCACGACATGGACGACGTGCTGGATGACATCGAGCGCATCATCCGGAAACCTGCCGACGTCGCCTGATGCGCAAGGTCCGGCTGTCCGGAAATGCCCGCGCTTTTCTGCAACGCGAAGCAAAATACCTTCGCGAGCGCAGCCCGACCGCGGCAGAAGCGTTCCTCGAACGGCTCCGCGAAGCGCGACGTAACCTCGCGCAATTCCCGGAAATTGGCCGCAGGAAGGCAGCGCTGCCCGTCGAAGGGGCCATGCGGCTGATCGTTGCCGATTACATCCTCGATTACGATCTGGTCGCAGGCGGCGTCGAGATCGCATCCATTCGCCATACGCGGCAGCTCGATCCCGACTTGGAATATGAAGCTGATCTGGACCTGGAAATACGACCGGACCCATCATCTGCGCAGGAACGTGACTCGTAGGGTTCAACAGGTGCGCCTGCAAGCGCCTCAGGAACCGGCCGGAGCGCGGAGTGTCATTCCGTTTCGGACGACGTTCGCGCCGGCGTGGCGCGCAGCAGCACTGCGCTGCCCACCCCACACCGTCCCCAACGCGATGCCTCCCAGTATCATCGCCATCGCCGCCAGCAGCGACGGGCTGACGGGCTCGCCGAGCAAAAACGCTGAAGCCGCGACGCCCATCACCGGCGTGGCCAGCAAGCCGAGCGAAGTAACCGTAGCCGGCAGGCTGCGGTTGATCAGCACCAGAGCCCAGTGCGCCAGCGCGGTGCCGATCACGCCGGCGAACAGCAGCGCGCCGGCAAGTTCGCCGGTCCACACGATGTGCGGCACACCGTCAACCATCAGCGCGATCGCCGCCAGCAGCAGCGTCGCCAAGAGCGCCTGCCAGAACACCAGTTGAAACGGCGACGATATCCAGTTGTGGCTCCGGACGTAAACGATATTGGCGGCCCAGCACAGCGAGGCGAGCAGCAGCAGTCCATTTCCGGTCAACGCCTGCCGGTCGCCCCAGTCGAGCGCCAGCGGATTGAACATCAGTGCGACCCCCGCCATGCCCACGACGATTCCGGCGACGCGCTGCAGGCTGATCCTCTCGCGCAGCAGCAGCCACGCCGCCGGCGCCACCCACAGCGGCGTGGTGTAGCCGAGCACGATCGAGCGGCCGACCGGGACTACCTGCAGCGCGAAGCACACCAGCACCGAGAACGCGCCCATGTGCAAAACGGCAACGGTGAAGACCACCGGGATGTCGCCCCGGCGCGGGACGATCAACTGGCCGCGCGCCAGCAACATGACGAACAGGGCGACCGTGCCCACCGCCGAGCGCAGCGTGGTGGTCCACAGCGGCGAAATGCTTTGCACCAGGGTTTTGGTCACAACCCAGTTCACCCCCCACGCCACCACCACGACGGCGAATAACAGGAGCGCGGTCCGGCGCGAGAGAAAGTCATCGGTCATTGATTGATCGTCCCGGTCACGGTGCGCCGCTTCGGGCACTCGACAGCGCCACGACGCTAGGCTTTACTGGCCTGCAACAAAGATCCATTTTTATAAATATGACTGGGCCAGTCAGTTGGGCGACATTCTTGCAGGTTTGATCGATGTCGAGCGCGGCGACGTCACGCTGACGCGGCAATTGTACGATCAGCTGCGCGCGACGATGCTGAGCGGCGCTTGGCCGCCGGGCCATCGGCTGCCGTCCAGCCGCGAGCTGGCGCGGCAGCTCGGCCTGTCCCGCAACACCGTTTCCGGGGTCATCGACCAGCTCGCCATGGAAGGCTATCTCGACGTCGCGCAGGGGCGCCGCCCCACCGTGACGGCCACCAACGCGTCGAAGCTGGTCGGCGGCCGAACGATCGCCCGCCAATCCGCGAAACCGCTTCACGCCTCGCGCTGGGGCGAACGCTTGCGCATTGCCGACTGGCCGTTCCGCGAGGGCCCGCCGCGCCCGCTGGCGCCGGCGCATGCCGATGCGCGGGCGTTTCCGCACGACATCTGGGCACGCTGCCTGCGCCGCGCGGCGCGACATGCGCCGCATGGCACAGCCGGCGTCAACCGCGCGTCCTTGCGATCGGCCCTGCTCCGGCATCTCGTCGAACATCGCGGCGTGCGCGCCGACAGCAGCCAGATCATCATCCTGCCTTCCGCGCAGTCGGCGGTCGAACTGACGGCGCGCCTGGTGCTCAATGCCGGCGAGATCGCCTGGGTCGAGAGCCCCGGCTATGGCGGCGCGCGCGCGGCCATGCAGTCGGCGGGCGCCGATGTGCGCGGCGTCAAGCTGGATCGTGGTGGCCTCGATTGGAAGGGCCGTCGCGACAGGCCTCGGCTGATCTTCGTGACCCCGTCCCACCAGCATCCCACCGGCCGGCTGATGCCGATCAACCGGCGACGCGAGCTGCTACGCTTTGCCAACGAGGCCGGCGCCGCCGTGATCGAGGACGACTACGACAGCGAGATCCACTATGACGGCCGCCCGATTGCATCGCTGCAAGGCCTCGACGATTCCGGCCGCGTGATCTACATCGGCACCTTCTCGAAATCGACGTTCGCCGATATCCGGTGCGGCTACGCCATCGTGCCGCCCGACCTGGTGGATGTGTTCGAGACCGCGCAGCGTCACAGCGGCCAGATCATGCCGGCGCCGGTGCAGGACGCGCTGGCCGAATTCATCGATGACGGTCACTTCGCAGCCCACATCCGCAAGATGACGCGCATCTACCGCGCCCGCCGCGACCGCCTGATCGCAACGCTCACAGCCGTCGCCGGTGCGCATCTGACGCTGGAGCCGCCAGCCGGAGGCGTGCAATTGCTGGCGCATCTGGATTCCCGCTGCGACGACCGTGCGATCGCCACACGGCTGGCTGCGGCCGGCGTCACGGCGCGCCCGCTGTCGCCGCATTTTACGGGCGAGGTCGGCGGCCGCGGCCTGTTCCTTGGCTTTGCCGCATGGAACGAAGCCGAAATCGACATCGCCGCCGCGACCATCGGCCGGGTGCTCGGCGAAATGATCGCGCCCCCTCGAAAGCGCCGATCCAAAGCACCGGCCAAGCGGACTCCGCCGCCAACGCCATAGACCAGCGCCGCCGTCCGGCACCCGCCTCCGTCTTCAGTGCCGGACCGCCGTGGCGCTGCCTTGGGTGCAGCGGAGGTCGAGGGCGAAGCGGATCTTGTCATTGTCGAGCAGGTAGTCGGCCTCGCGAATGCCCTTGTCGAGCAGCGCCTGCTGAAGCCCGTGCCAGTCCGCGAACTGGCCCGTGCCGGCCATCCTCAGCGCCAGCCGATAGACATCGATGTCATGTTTCTGCATGGTTACACTCCGTCGTTGTGCAGCGATATCATCGCACCTTGCGTCACGCCCGCCATGCGCAAAATCAAATCATCGTCCGTGATGGCCGTCTTGGGCACATGACTGCCGCGCAAATAGGTAGTGGGTTAGTTTGAAATTCCGTCTGGAGTTCGACCAGCCCGCGTGCGATTATGACCACATGTCATACAAGAACCATTTTACCATCGAGCTGGAGTGCCCTAAGTGCGGCCATGCTGGAGCCGCGAAGGTCCATGAGAACGACTATCCCGGATCGAATGACGATTCTGTTCACTATGATTCCATGCCGGATGGCATGGCGTTCGACTTGGGAGGGGTCAAGTGCAAATGCGGCGAGGTATTTAGTGCCCCATAACCCCAAGCGCCCCCGCGACCCAAGCCAGCTTGCTAAATTCATCGTCGATCTGGCGACGGGGGAAGCTGAGACACTACAGGCGACGCCAAAACAAACGGCGGCGCGGAAAGGCGGCGTAAAGGGTGGTCCAGCGAGAGCTAAATCTCTGACATCTGAGGAGCGATCAGAGATCGCGCGGACGGCAGCAAGCGCCCGCTGGAAAAAGTCAGATTAGACCTCTTCTTCCTCGTCAACGACCTCGCTGGCCTTCCGCCACTCTACGTCGGGTGTGAAGTCGAGCGCCATTTGGATGGGCTCCAGATCATGGTTTTGCGCGTTCCAACGGTCGGCATCGTAAGTGAGATGGACCGCATCACCGACCATTTGCTCGCGCCGCTTGGTAAGTGATCGATGCATTTGAGGCCTTGTTGCATCTTCAATATCAACAAATACAAAAGAGACTTGCCCATCTGCATGTTCAATCGGCAAGGAGTGATAGGCCCGATACGGTCTTTTGGTTTGTTCGTCCCGCCGCAGATCTTCCCGCGCCGCGACGCTGATTTCACGAGCCAAAAGCTCTAAAGGGCTTTTCGGCTGAGGCAATTCAACGCCGTTTCTCAAAGCAAACTCAGCAATTTTCTTGGGATCAAGCTCCGTTTCACCGGACTTAATTCTGTAGAGTGCGATAATTTTCTGAAGCTGCTTTTTACCGGCCATGGATGGTTGCCCTATGTTTCGATTGGATGGATATTGCCCCAACCGTCAACCTCGGCGGCCGGAAGTATGAACTCGCGAACACTCGCGAGGTGGTTTCGGAAGTGAGTGAATTTCCCAGTTCTAAATTGGAGCTGCCCCGCTACTAATCCGGGGTGAACCTTAAGTACCTTGGCAAAGCCGATCAGGTCTCGCTCAGTAAAATACGGGGCTTTCCGCGCTATGAATGCGTCCATGTCCCTTTTTGGAACACAAAATTCACGCGCTTGATCATTGGCAATCCGTTCCTGCTCTTCCAGGTCGTGGTCGGGCGTCCGCCCCACATCGACGTCGATTATTGGCTTCATCAGTCCGTCCCGCCGCCGGACATGCTCAAGCTCATGTCGGAGAACAAAGAGAAAATTATCAATGCGGTCGAAGCGAAGCGACATGCCAATAACCGGCGTCGAGTCATTCAGCCAAAAGCAAACGCCGTCGATCTTGCCTCCCGGTAAACCCTCCACAATAACGAACCGAATACCGGCCTCAGCAAGGATCCTCGGCACTCGCTCCATATGTTCTGGATGGCTTCGAAGCGTCGCAATTTTCGATATGGCGTCCTCAAGCTTTTGTGGTGAATACGAGCCGATTAGCATCTCGCTCGCTATAGTCTTCACTCGGTGCAGCCATGCCAGTTGAGCAGGAGTGGCATTTCCGCCAACGTCGGTTTTCTTTGCCGCGAACGAAAATGCCGAAGCATCTTCGATGCGGTTTACTTTGAAGAAACGACAAAGCGCCGACTGAACCATCTCCGGGTCTCGGGCGTCCTCTACATCAACCCAACCTCGGCCGATCATTTCAGCGATAGGAAGATTGCCGTATATGCGGGCGCGCAATGCGCGCTTTGGGTCCGGCCTCAATTCGAGCTTGGCTTTAGCGAGGTCGTACTGGCTTTGCAGGGCGACAAACTTCTCTGCTGGAACGCCAAATACATCCTCAAGTGCGAGAGCCATTGCCGCATCAACCGGCCGCTTATCCCCGGCCATTTTACTGACAATCGGGTCACTCACGCCGAGCACCATCGCCAAGACGCGGTTCGACCAACCGCGCTCTTTCAAAAGCTCGGTAATGAGTTGGCCGGGTGTTCTGGCGGCAATTTCGGTCATGTTGTTTCCGTTATAGCGAGTTTGCGCAAAAAGGCAAACTTACCTTTATGCTTGACTAAATGCATTAAAAGGTTAGTTTGAAATGCATGAACAAGCTCGACTCAGCCGAACGCGCTCGCATCCTCCACCTTCTATGCGAGGGCAATAGTATCCGCGCAATTACCCGACTGACCGGCGTGAGCAAAATCACCGTCTCAAAGCTGCTTATCGACGCGGGCAAGGCTTGCATGGCATTCCACGATGCTAACGTGCGGCAGGTCGAGGCAAAGCGCATTCAGGTCGATGAAATTTGGTCGTTCACCTACGCCAAGCAAAAGAATGTGGCGAAGGCGAAGGCTGCCCCGGCTCAGGCTGGCGACACATGGACGTGGACAGCGTTGGATGCCGACTCCAAAATGATCGTTTCCTATTTCGTCGGCGGACGGGATGGTGAGTGCGCCATGTGGTTTATGGACGACCTTCGTTCGCGCCTTGCCAATCGGGTTCAACTTACCTCGGACGGTCACAGGGCTTATCTGGAAGCCGTTGAAGGGGCTTTCGGCGGGGATGTCGATTACGCTCAGCTTGTGAAGATTTACGGCTCGTCACCAGAAAGCGCGAGGGGCCGGTACAGCCCCGCCGAATGCACAGGTGCCCGTAAAGAGCGCGTCGAAGGTTCGCCCGATCCTGCGCATATTTCGACGTCGTATGTGGAGCGGAGCAATCTCACGATCCGCATGCACATGCGCCGCTTTACGCGATTGACAAACGGCTTCAGCAAAAAGGTTGAGAATCACGCCTACGCGGTCGCACTTCACATGATGTACTACAATTTTGTCCGTACGCATTCGAAGCTGCGCATGTCGCCTGCAATGGCTGCTGGCGTGTCGGACCGGCTTTGGGAAGTTTCTGATATCGTGGCGCTGGTTGTGGCTCAGGAGGCCGAGAAGGTTACTAAGGTTCGAGGCCCTTATAAAAAACGCGGCGCGGAAATTTCAAACTGACCCACTACCCGCAAATACCGTGGCTTGCTGGCGCTCCGGCCCGAGCCTAGGCTCTAAGTCTGTAACCATAAAAACCCGGGAGAAATTATATGTCGCCAGCCGAAGCGCGCCTCAAGGAAGTGCCATCCGACATGACCGAGGCCGAATGGGCCCAGCGCGTCAACCTCGCCGCCGCCTACCGGCTGGTGGCCTATTACGGCTGGGACGACCTCGTCGATACCCACATTTCGGCCCGCGTCCCCGGCCCCGAACATCACTTCCTGATCAACCCCTACGGGCTGATGTTCGACGAGATCACCGCCTCCAGCCTGGTCAAGATCGACCTGCATGGCAACCAGCTTTCGGAGAGCGAGTACAGCATCAACCCGGCCGGCTTCACCATCCATTCGGCGATCCACGAGGTCCGCGAGGACGCCGGCTGCGTGATGCATCTGCATACGCCGGACGGCACCGCGGTCGCCTCCTGCCTGGAAGGCCTGCAGCCGCTGAACCAGACCGCGCAGCTCGTCACGCATGACCTCGCCTATCACGACTATGAGGGCATCGCGCTCGACCATGACGAGCGCCCGCGGCTGCAGAAGGACTTGGGCACCAAGAACTTCATGCTGCTGCGCAATCACGGCACGCTGACGGTCGGCCGCTCGGTGGCCTCGGCCTTCGAGCGCATGTTCCATCTGGAACGCGCCTGCACCATGCAGGTCCGCACCCGAATGCTCGGCCCCGTCGCCTATCCGGTCGATCAAGCGGTGATCGACAAGAATACGACCGTCGTCTCCAACCCCGACCGTGCCGAGTTGCGCTCCACCCGCCTGGTCTGGCCGCCGCTGCTGCGCAAGCTCGACCGGCTCGACCCCTCTTACAAGAACTGAGTTTCGTGCTAGATTGAGTCCACAAGACCTCTGCACTGAATCAAAACGCCGTCCAATTCCGGACGGCGTTTTTTTGTGTCTCCCTGTCATTCCGGGGCGCGAGCGCATCAGCGCGAGCGAACCCGGAATCTGGAGATGACGGCGCGCTGAACACTCCGGGATCCCGGGTTCGCTCGGGCTACGCCCTCTCGCCCCGGGATGACAAACGTTCGTTTGTCACTTCTTCCCCTCGGCCAGCGCCGCCAAAATCCGCACCCAGGAGCGGATGCCCTTGTGGAAGCTCTTCAGGTCGTATTTCTCGTTCGGCGAATGGATGTTGTCGTCATCCAGCCCGAAACCGATCAGAACGGTGTCGAGCCCGAGCGTGCGCTTGAAATCCGCGACGATCGGGATCGAGGCGCCGGAGCCGATCAACAGCGCCTCCTTGCCCCATTCGTCGGTCAGCGCGGCCCGCGCCAAAGCCAGCGGCTTCATGTTCCAGTCGAGCGCAATCGCCGGCGCATTGGAATGATCGAGGAATTCGGCGGTGCAGTCGGCCGGCAGCCGTGCCGTCACGAAGGCGCGGAAAGCGTCGCGAATCTTCATCGGGTCCTGCCCGGCGACGATGCGGAACGAGACTTTTGCCGAGGCATGCGACGCGATCACCGTCTTGGAGCCCTCGCCGGTGTAGCCGCCGAAAATGCCGTTGATGTCGCAGCTCGGCCGCGACGTGATCTGTTCGATCAGCTCGCGGTTCTTTTCGCCGGCGGGCAGCGACAGACCGATCGGGCCGAGGAAGGATTCCGCGGTGAGACCCAGGCTCTTCCACTGCGAAAGAATGTCCGCCGGCAGATCCTGCACGCCGTCATAAAAGCCGGGAATGGCGATGCGGCCGTTGTCGTCATGCAGCGCGCCCAGGATCTTGGTCAGCACGCGGATCGGATTCTGCGCGCCGCCGCCATAGATGCCGGAATGCAGGTCGCGGTTGGCGGCGGTGATCTTGACCTCCTCATAGACCAGGCCGCGCAGCGATGTCGTGATCGCCGGCGTGTTCGGATCCCACATGCCGGTGTCGCAGACCAGCGCGAAGTCGGCGGCAAGATCTTGCTTGTGCTGTTCGAGAAACGGCACGAAATTCTTCGAGCCGACCTCCTCCTCGCCTTCGATGCAGATGGTGAGGTCGATCGGCAGTGAGCCGGTGACGTTGACGAAAGCACGGCACGCCTCGACGAAGGTCGAGAGCTGGCCCTTGTCGTCCTGCGCGCCGCGCGCCACGATGATGTCGCGGCCGTCGGCATGCTTGGTCACCACCGGCTCGAACGGCGGGCGGTGCCACAATTCCAGCGGATCGACCGGCTGCACGTCGTAGTGCCCGTAGAACAGCACATGCGGCCGCTTGCCGGTGTTGCCGCGGGCCTTGGCGACAATCGCCGGATGGCCCGCGGTCGGGCGCACCTCGGTATCAAAACCGAGCGTCGCGATATCCGCAGCGAGATGGTCAGCCGCCTTTTTGCAGTCGGCGGCAAACGCCGGATCGGCCGAAATCGACTTGATCCGCAGCAGCGCAAACAGCCGCTCCAGGCTGGCATCGAAATCGGCATCGACGCGATCGAGAACGGTCTGCAAAGATGATGTGGTCATACGCATTCCTTAGAGGTTGATCAGGTGGAGCGCACCGGCCGAGCGCTCCCTCTCCCCGTTGGGGAGAGGGCTGGGGTGAGGGGGCACCGGCCCATCGAGCGCGCGCCGCCCCCTCACCCGCCCGGCTTCGCCGGTCGACCTCTCCCCAACGGGGAGAGGTGAAGAAGATCATCGTCCCGGTCAGGGTACAAGGCGTTCCGACGTCTGCGGCGCGTGATGCATATGCCAGATCAGACCGCCCGCCAGCAGCGCGGTCGCCAGCAGATTATTGCCCCAGGCCTGCCAGAATGCAGGAAACACCGGCAGCGACAGCACCATCAAGGCCATCGACACACCGATCAACGTCCAGGTGCCCGTACGCACCGCGGGCCGATCATCGAACGCCGCGCGATGCATCAACACGGTGAGCGGCAGGAACAGCCACATGAAGTAATATTGCCGCGCCAGCGGCGAGGCCACCGTCATCAGGCAGAACAGGATGCCGAGCTCTTCGGCGGTCGAGCGCTCCGTCATCCTGCGATAGGCGGGAATCGCCCAGATGAAGCCGAGCCCGGTCAGCCCGGACACCGCGATCACGATCCAGTTCGCCGTCTTGTAGGGCACGTCGATGACGTTCATGTATTCGGGCGCATGCTGGGGGTCGTCGAGATAGTAATTGATCGGCCGCACCAGACGGTGCGTCATCGCGATCACGGACTGGTTGACCCACGACCAGTTCTGCTCGTCGCGCTGGCCAAAGCCCTTCTCCGAGCTGGAGCCGACCATCGCATTGAACCAGGTCTTGAGCTCGGTGGCGTTGCGCTCGAAGCCGCGCACCGGCGCCGGCATCACATAGAGCAGCGCCAAGGTCGCCACGATCATGCTGGCAGAGGCCGCCCAGTGCCGCCGCCACAGCAGATAGGGCAGCACCGCAATCGGAAACACCTTGATCGCGGTCGCCAGCGCAAACATGCTGCCGCCGAGCCATGGCCGGCCCTTCTGCATCCACCAGAAGCCAAGCAGCATCAAGGCCAGCAGCACCAGATTGGGCTGACCGAGGTCATATTGGTCGAACACGAAGGTGATGGTGGCAATGCCCGGCAGCGCGGCAAGCCACGGCGTCGGGATTTTTTTCGAGCCGGTCATCGCATTGCTGAGCTGGCTGGTGATGGCCCACGCCGCCGAGTTCAGCACGCATAGCGTGAGATAGAACGGAATCTTGCCGAACCAGGTCGGCAGCGCCAGCAACACCGCCGGCGGCGGCGGATAGATGAAGTCGAGCGTGCCGCGGGTCTGACGAGCATAGAGGTCTCCGCCCTGCAGCACCTGCTGGCCGGCCCAATACCACAACGAATAATCCTTGGTCTTGCCGTGGCTGAAAATCTCCGGGACCAGCACATCGGCGGTCAACAGCAGGCAGCAGAACAGGAACAGCACGTCGAGCGGCTGCCGCAACGATGGCCATCGCAATACCGGCGTCGCGCCGTTCATCTCAGTCACTTCACCGTTCCCCGGTCATCATTGGTGGCGCCGGGTTAGCAGACAACACGGGCGCTGCAAACCGAGCGATGTCGTCCCGGCAAGCGAGCCCCAGCGAGCGCAAGCCGGGACCCATAGCCGCTGTCGACTCGAGGCGCTGGGGCGACGTCCCGGGTTGGCTTCAACCTCGGAGTCTATGGGTCCCGGCTCGGCGCTCGCTCTGCTCGCTGGGCCGGGACGACATGTGGAGAAGCTGCGCCTCCATCAATTCGGCAGAATCTCCACCACCCGCGCGTCGCTCTTGTCGCGCGGGACCGCGAGCGGCACGAGGCGCCGCGTCGGAGCGATTGCGGCCAGCGTCGCGATATCGGCCGGCGTCAACATGGCCAGTGCCGGAACCGGCAATTGTGCGATCGCCGCCAGCGGCAGCACCCGTACCGGCGCGGCGACGCTGGCCAGAATGTTGACGTTGGAAGCGCTGCTGCTGACATAGAGCGGGCCCGGCCGCAGCGCGCGTACCGCCTCGATCTGAAGTGCTGCGATCCTGGTCTGCCGGAACGCATCGGGGAACAGCGGCATCGCCACCCAGCCGAGCAGCACCAGATAACAGGAGATCGCGATCACCACGGTGTTGCCGGCGCCGATCAGCCACGGCCGACTCGACCACCAGCGATCGAACAGCACGCCGCCGAGCACCGCGAGCGCCAGATTGGCCGGCATCGCATAGCGCGTCGCCACGCCGCCCGGCCACGCGACCAGCACCATCGTGCCGACGCCGGCATACATCAGCGCGGCGAACAACAATCCGTTGTCGCGCAGATCGTCCCGGCGCCACAGCGCGACGATCGCAGGTCCCAGCAACAGCGAGCCCGGCAGCCATTCGACGAACAGGCTGGCAATGAAATCCAGATGGTCGCGCAGCCAGTGCGACGCGTCCATGCCGTCGGCGAGGCGGGAATGGCTGCGCCAATGCGCGACGTCGCCGGGCTGCAGCACCGCGACATACCAGGCGCCGACGATCATCGCACCCACCGCATTGGCGAGAATGAATCCAGGCAGGTCGCGCCAGCGCTGCTTCAGCAACAGATAGACGCCGACGCCGAGCGTGAAATAGGCGATCGGCTGCGGCCCCTTGACCAGCCCGGCGGCGCCGAGCAGTAAGCCTGCCGCGACCCAGCGCGACAGCGCGACGTGGCCGTGCTGCTCGCCCTTCCACCACACCACGAAGGCGCCGAACAGCAGCACCGATAGTGTCACGTCGGGCTCGGCGGTGATGAACTTCTGCCCGACCATGGAACAGGCAAACCAGCACAGCGCGCCGAATACTGCGGGCGGCGTTCGCGTCAGCGGCCGCACCAGATGGAACACCATCAGTCCGCCGGCGAGCAGGAACATCAGATGCGGCAGCCGCGCGCTCCACACGCCGACGCCGCCGAACAGCGACCCCAAACCGGCCGCGATCCACGACAGCAGAACCGGGCGCTCGACAAAGCGCACGCCATAGAGATGCGGCGCCAGCCAGTGGCCGTCCTCGACCGCGCCGCGCGCCAGGCCGATGACGGTGCCCTCTTCGTAATGCACGCCGCGCAGCCCCACTGCGGGATACGCGAACACCGCCCACAGCAGCACGACCCACAGCCAACCTGGCACCTCTGCGGCGCGCAGCCGCGCGACCTGCACGAGAAACCAGGCATGGGAACGATCGGTGATGGCTGAAGAGGTCATCGAGTCGGTTGGTCCATAGGTCACCAAGGGCAGCGCGCAGAGCCGTAGCCCGGATGCCAATCCGGGGCCAGCCCATCCATCAAAGCTGCCGGCCCCGGATTGCGTCACCGCCCGCGCCAGGCGCGTGCGCCAACTTCATCCGGGCTACGAACTAGCGCTTCATGATTCCGCCGAGCGTGCCGCGGACGATTTCGCGGCCGATCGAACTGCCGAGCGAGCCGCCCACCGATTTGCCCAGGCTCGCCACGATGCCGCCGACCACCTTGTTGGTGACCGAGCGCGTCACGCTGCGCGCGATCACCTGTCCGGTCGACAGCCGGCCGCGCCGGCCCGCGCCGGTGCCGAAGATCGCGCCGACAATCCCGCCGAGCTGGCCGAGAAATCCGCCACCGTCGGGTGCGCTGCCATCCGCCGGCGCCGCGGTGCCGGCGATGCGCCGCTGCAGCATCTCGGAGGCCGAATCGCGATCGACCATGGTGTCGTATTTGCCCTTCATCGGACTGCCATTGATGATCGCCGCGCGCTCAGGCGATGTCAGCGGCCCGATCCGCGCGGTCGGCGGCCGCACCATCACGCGCTCGACCATCGCCGGCGTGCCGTTGCCCTCGAGGAACGAGACCAGCGCCTCGCCCTTGCCAAGCTCGGTGATGACCTTCGCGGTATCCAGCTTCGGATTGGCGCGAAAGGTTTGCGCCGCGGCGGCGACCGCCTTCTGGTCGCGCGGCGTGAAGGCGCGCAGCGCGTGCTGCACGCGGTTGCCGAGCTGCGCCAGCACCTTGTCCGGCACGTCGATCGGGTTCTGCGTCACGAAATAGACGCCGACGCCCTTGGAGCGGATCAGGCGAACGACCTGCTCGATCTTGTCCATCAGGGCCTTCGGCGCGTCGTTGAACAACAGGTGCGCCTCGTCGAAGAAAAACACCAGCTTCGGCTTCGGCGGATCGCCGGCCTCGGGCAGTTGCTCGAACAGTTCCGACAGCATCCACAGCAGGAACGTCGCATACAGCTTCGGGCTCTGCATCAGCCTGTCGGCGACCAGGATGTTGACCATGCCGCGGCCGTCGCGGTCGGTGCGCATGAAGTCCTTGATGTCGAGCGCGGGCTCGCCGAAGAACATCGTGCCGCCCTGGTTCTCCAGCACCAGCAACTGGCGCTGGATGGTGCCGACAGTCTGTTTGGTGACATTGCCGAATTTCTGCGCTGCAGCGCGGATCACGGCCATCTCTTCGGTGTCGCCGGCCTCGTCGAGCGCCTTCTTGGTGGCTGGCACGATCGCGTCCAGGACCGCGCGCAGATCTTTCATGTCGAGCAACGGCAGGCCGTTGTCGTCGGCCACGCGAAAAGCAACGTTGAGCACGCCTTCCTGCACGTCGTTGAGATCGAGCATGCGCGACAGCAGCAGCGGTCCCATTTCCGAGACGGTGGCGCGTACCGGATGGCCCTGTTCGCCGAACACGTCCCAAAACACCGTCGAGAACTGGTCGGGCTGGAAGGTCAGCGCCATTTCCCTGGCGCGCGCCAGAATGAAGTCCTTGGCTTCGCCGACTTCGGCAATGCCCGACAGGTCGCCCTTGATGTCGGCGGCGAACACCGGCACGCCGGCGCGGGCAAAGCCCTCCGCCATCACCTGTAGAGATACGGTCTTGCCCGTTCCCGTCGCGCCAGTGACAAGACCATGGCGATTGGCGAGGCCAAGCGTCAGCCATGCCGGTTCCTCGCTTTTGCCGATAAAGATTTTGTCGTCGGTGTCGCCGGACTTGATCTCGGTCATCGCCATCCATGGGCCTCTGTCGCACATTGGAAAAAATTGTATGCCGTATTCATTGAACCTTACTTCATTCCAGCGGCTGATGAAACGCCGGGCGAACGCTGCTCGCATCTGCAGCGAATTGACCAAAATTTCACGTTTGCGCTTGCATTGATGCAACACACACCGCGCGATGAGTCTGAATCGACTGTCGTGTGGCTTCAGCGTCCTTGTAATTCAAAAAACACGGGCACAAGATAAATTCACAAATGGGGCCGGCACTCCACCGGCAGAGGCGGGGCGTTACATGGATGAGTTGATCGCACAGCTGACCGCCAAGGTCGGCATCGAGAAGGATGTTGCGGAAAAAACCGTCGGGATCATTCTTGGCTTTTTGCGCAAGGACGGACCGGCCGAGCCGGTCGATGAACTGGTCAAGAGCATCCCCGGCGCCGAAGAAGCAATTGCAGCAAACAGCAGCGGCGGCGGTCTCTCGAGCCTGATGGGCGGCGGACTGATGGCGCTTGGCTCCCGTCTGATGGGCCTCGGCCTCGGCATGGGAGAAATCCAGAGCGTGGCGCGCGAATTATTCAAATTTGGCCGCGCCAAGATCGGCTCCGATGCTATGGACAAGATCATCGCCGGCACGCCGGGTCTAAGCCAGTTCGCCTGAGCCAGTTCGCCTGACCGTCAGTTACGTCGGCCTTTTCTGCGATGACACGTCCTGCATGCGCCAAGCACCTTACCGTTCGAGTATCATGACATATCCCATCTCCAAGATCGACGGTCTGACGGCCTTTGCCGCGACCAGGCTTAAGAAAGCCGGCATCCGCACCATGGAAAGCCTGCTGGAAGCCGCCCATACCGCCAAGGGCCGCAAGGAGCTCTCCGCCAAGACCGGATTCAGCGAACAGCAATTGCTGGAATGGGCCAACCTCGCCGATTACCTGCGGATTCCCGGCATGGGCAAGGCCAAGGCCGAGCTGCTGCGCGCCTCCGGCGTCAACACGGTGCGCGAATTGATCCACCGCAACCCGGCCCGCCTTGCGCAGGCGATGAAAGACGCCAACGACAAGCGCAAGCTGGTGCAGATGATGCCGTCGGAAAAATCCGTCGGGCAGTTGATCGAGAAGGCGCGGCAATTGCCGCTGAAGATCACGTATTGATGTGAGCGGTAGGGTGGGCAAAGCGCCGGCACGCGCAGCCTGGCGGCGCGTGCCCGCCGCCACGCAAATGGTGGGCACGGCGCAAGGGCGCCTTTGCCCACCCTACGCGCATAACGCTCTCGCGCCCCGGAATGACAGTCAATCTTGACTCCCCTCCCCCCGTCGCGCAAAGCCAGCGCATGAGCGCTGGCCCTGCACATCCCATCTCCTGCCATCCGGTGCTGACGGCGATGTTTGCCCGGCCCTATCCCGCCGTGATGGGCATCCTCAATGTCACGCCGGATTCATTCTCCGATGGCGGCCAGTTCGACGCGCCGGAGCGCGCGCTGGCGCAGGCGCGCCGCATGATAGCGGAAGGCGCCGACATTCTCGACATTGGCGCGGAATCGACGAGGCCCTATGGCTCCCGGCCCATCAGCGCCGACGAAGAGTGGCTGCGGCTTGCGCCGGTACTGGCCGACGTCGTGGCGCTCGGCACGCCGGTATCGATCGACAGCATGAAGGCCGCCGTCGTCGCCAAGGCGCTCGCCACCGGCGCAGCCATCGCCAATGACGTCTGGGGCCTGCAGCGCGATCCCGACATGGCGCGCGTGGTCGCCGAACACGACGTCCCGGTCGTGGTCATGCACAACCGTGACGACGTCGATGGCGGGATCGATATTGTCGATGACATCAAGCGTTTCTTCGACCGCACGCTCGCCATCGCCGCGAAGGCCGGCATCGCACGGCAAAATCTCGTGCTCGATCCCGGCATCGGTTTCGGCAAGACGCCGCAGCAGAGCATGATCGCGCTGGCGCGCCTGCGCGAGCTCGAAAGCTTCGGCCTGCCGGTCCTGGTCGGTGCCAGCAGAAAGAAATTCATCTCGACCGTCGTGCCGTCCGAGCCGCAGCAGCGGCTCGGCGGCTCGATCGCCGCGCATCTGCTGTCGGCACAGCGCGGCGCCACCATCATTCGCGCGCACGACGTCGCCGAAACCGTCCAGGCGCTGCGCGTCGCAGCCTGCATCGAGGAACAGACATGAGCGATACGATCTTCATCACGGGCGTCTCGGTGCATGCCCATCACGGCGTGATGGACCACGAATCCCATGTCGGCCAGCGTTTCGTGATCGATCTCGAACTGACGGCCGACATCGCCGCCGCCTCGCGCAGCGACCGCCTCAGCGATACCGTGTCCTACGCCAACGTCGTGGCGACCGCGACCTCGGCCTTCAAGGACGCCAATTACAAGCTGCTGGAGCGCGCCGCAGGGGCGGTGGCCGAAGCGATACTGGCGGCGTTTCCGAAGATCAGCACAGTCAAGGTCACCGTGCACAAGCCGCACGCGCCGATCGCTGCGATCTTCGACGATGTCGGCGTCATTCTCATCCGCTCGAGGTCCTGACATGGCCAGTGTCCTGATTGCACTCGGCGGCAATATCGGCGACGTCCGCGACACCTTTCGCCGCGCGATCTCCAATATCTGCGGCATGACCCAGGCGGCGCTGATTGCGCGCTCGTCGGACTACGCGACGGCTCCGGTCGGCGGCGTGCCGCAGGACGATTATGTGAATGCCGTGATCGAGATCGAGACCGAACTCGATCCGCATGCTTTGCTGTTCACCCTGCACCGCATCGAGCAGAAGTTCGGCCGCAACCGCGTCGCCGAGACCCGCTGGGGCCCGCGCGGCCTCGACCTCGACATGATCGCCTATGATGACGTGGTGATTGCCAAGCCGGAACTCACTCTGCCTCACCCCCGCGCCACCGAACGCGCCTTCGTGCTGGTGCCGCTGGCCGAGATCGCACCGGACCGCGAAATCGCCGGTATGACCGTCGCCGACTGGCTGAAGCAGGTCCGCACCAACGACATCCGCAAGCTGCCGGGACTGAATTAAGCGCGGGCCTCTCCACGTCGTCCCGGCGAACGCCGGGACCCGTAGCCTCCGGCCCGCCAACAGAAACGCCACAGGTCCCGAGTGCCTTCGCAAACTCGGCGGGTATGGGTCCCGGCGTTCGCCGGGACGACAAGTGGATAGGCCATACCGCCACATGACATGTCCGCGCGCAGCGCGGCAGCCATCCCCCACCCCCATTGGCTTCGCCGCCCCGACGTGGCATTTTCGGGTCAATAACGAAGCAATGCCCGGGAGTGACGTGTTTTCATGCCGACTGCGATGGACGATCTTGTACTGGCTGCGGATTTTGCGCCGGCGACCTCCGACGACTGGCGCAGGCTGGTCGATGGCGTGCTGAAGGGCGCGCCGTTCGAAAGACTGGTCAGCAAGACCTATGACGGCATCAAGATCCAGCCGCTCTACCCCCGCGCCACAGACGCCGCCCCGATCGCCGCGCGCGCCGCAGGCGCGCCGTGGCAGATCATGCAGCGCATCGACCATCCCGACGCCGCGCGGGCCAACGCGCAGGCGCTGCACGACCTCGAAAACGGCGCCACCGGCCTTGCGCTGATCTTCGCCGGCGCCAACGGCGCGCGCGGCTTCGGCCTGGAAGCCACGCCCGAGACGATCGAGAAGCTGCTCGACGGCATCTTCCTCGACGCCGGCATCGCGATCGAGTTGCACGCCGGCCCGCAATCGCGGATGGCCGCGATCCATCTGGCGGATTACATCAAGGCGAAGGGCATCGATCCCGCCAAATGCGAGATCCGCTTCGGCTATGATCCGATCGGCGCCACCGCGGTATGGGGCCAGAGCGCCTATAATTGGTGGGAGATGGCGCCCGCCGTCACCGAGGCGATCAAGAAACTGTCGGCCTCCGGCTTCAACGGCCCGTTCGCGGTCGCCGATGGCCGCATCATTCACGACGCCGGCGGCTCCGAAGTGCAGGAGCTGGCCTGGGTACTGGCCGTGATGGTGTCCTATCTGCGCGCGCTGGAAGACGCCAACATCCCGGTCGAGACCGCGCGCTCGATGATCTATGCGCGGCTCTCCGCCGACGCCGACCAGTTTCTCACGCTGGCGAAATTCCGCGCGCTGCGGCTGCTGTGGGCGCGCGTCGAGGAAAGCTGTGGCCTCGCGCCGAAGCCGCTGTTCATCGCCGCCGAGACGGCGTGGCGGATGCTGACCCAGCGCGACCCTTACGTGAACCTGCTGCGCGCCACGGTGGCGACCTTCTCCGCCGGGCTCGGCGGCGCCAATTCGGTCTGCCTGCTGCCGCATACGCTGGCGCTCGGCCTGCCCGACGCGTTTGCACGAAGGGCTGCGCGGAATACCCAGCTCGTGCTGCTGGAAGAGTCCAACCTCGCAAAAGTCTCCGATCCCGCGGCCGGCGCCGGCGGCATCGAACAACTGACGCAGGAATTGTGCGCCAATGCCTGGGCGCTGTTTCAGGACATCGAAAAGGCCGGCGGCGCGTTCTATGCGCTCGGCAACAATTTGCTGCAGCCGAAGGTATCCGCGACCCGCAAGGCGCGGCAGGCCAGCATCGCGAAACGTCGCGAGGTGCTGACCGGAGCCTCCGAATTCCCCAATCTGCACGAGCCCCGCGCCAGCGTGCTGAAGGTCAAGCCGGTGCCGGCGAAGCCCTACGGCCGCGACAAGATCAAGTTCAACGCGGTGGAGCCGATCCGGCTGGCCGTGCCGTTCGAGGCGCTGCGCGACAAGTCGGATCACATTCTCGCCCGCAAGGGCGCGCGGCCAAAAATGTTCCTAGCCAATTTGGGCACGCCGGCCGATTTCACCGCCCGCGCAGGCTTTGCCAAGAGCTTCTTCGAGACCGGCGGCATCGAGGCCGTCGATAATGAGGGCTTCACCGATCCCGGCGCGCTCGCCGAGGCCTTCAAGGCGTCGGGTGCGGCGCTGGCCTGCCTGTGCTCGTCCGACAAGCTCTATCCCGATCACGCCGTCGCGACCGCCCGGGCGCTCAAGACCGCGGGCGCCAAGCACATCTATCTCGCCGGCAAGCCCGGCGAACTGGAGCCCGCCCTGCGCGAGGCCGGCGTGGCGGATTTCATCTTTGCAGGCGGCGATGCGCTGGCGCTGCTGGTGGCCGCCTACGGCCGGATGGAGTGAGCATGGGAATGGCGGCGAGCAAACCCGTTCTGACCGGCGGCTGCCAGTGCGGCGCGATCCGCTTTGCGCTGTCGGCCGCGCCGACCCGCGTCAGCCTGTGCCATTGCCGGATGTGCCAGAAAGCTACCGGCGCGCCATTCGCATCATTCGCCGACATTCCGAACGCCAACTTTGCCTGGACCCGCGGCACGCCGTCGTCGTTCAAGTCCTCGTCGATCGCCGAGCGCGATTTCTGTGCCGCCTGCGGCACGCCGCTGAGCTATCGCAAGATCGATGGCGACAACATCGAGATCATGACCGGCGCCTTCGACCGGCCCGACCGCATGGTCCCGACGCTGCAATTCGGCACGGAGTCGCGGCTCGGCTGGATCGGCAATATTGCCCATTTGCCGAGCAAGACCACGATGCAGAACTACGGACCCGTGCAGCTGGCGCAGGTGTTCAGCTATCAGCAGCCGGATCATGATTGATGACGACAGATACACGCAGCCGTCATTGCGAGGAGCCCTTGCGACGAAGCAATCCAGCCTTTCTGCGTGGCTTACTGGATTGCTTCGCTGCGCTCGCAATGACAAACACTAAGGCTGGATGACATGAGCAAGATCCCCGTTTTCGCCGACATTCCGTTCCAGACTGCAGCCGGCGCGCAAGGCATCGCGGCGGGGGAGCCGTGGCTCACCCCCGAGGGCATCCTCGTGAAGCCCGGCTACTCCGAAGCCGATCTCGACGGCATCGATTTCCTCGACACCTATCCCGGCATCGCGCCGTTCCTGCGCGGGCCGTATCCGACCATGTACGTCAACCAGCCCTGGACGATCCGGCAATATGCCGGCTTCTCCACCGCCGAGGATTCCAACGCCTTCTATCGCCGCAATCTCGCGGCCGGCCAGAAGGGCCTGTCGGTCGCCTTCGACCTCGCCACCCATCGCGGCTATGACTCGGACCATCCGCGGGTGTCCGGCGACGTCGGCATGGCCGGCGTCGCGATCGACTCCATCTACGACATGCGGACGCTGTTCTCCGGCATCCCGCTCGACCAGATGAGCGTATCGATGACCATGAACGGCGCGGTGCTGCCGATCCTGGCGCTGTATGTCGCGGCGGCCGAGGAGCAAGGCGTGCCGCCGGAAAAACTCACCGGAACGATTCAGAACGACATTCTGAAAGAGTTCATGGTGCGCAACACCTACATCTATCCGCCGACGCCCTCGATGCGCATCATCTCGGACATCTTCGCCTACACCTCGCAGAAGATGCCGAAGTACAATTCGATCTCGATCTCCGGCTATCACATGCAGGAAGCCGGCGCCACGCAGGACCTCGAGCTCGCCTACACGTTGGCCGACGGCGTCGAATATCTGCGCGCGGGTCTGGCGGCGGGCATCGACGTCGATCGTTTCGCGCCCCGGCTGTCGTTCTTCTGGGCGGTCGGCATGAACTTCTTCATGGAGGTCGCCAAGCTGCGCGCCGCGCGGCTATTGTGGGCCAAGCTGTTGACCCAGTTCAATCCGAAGGACCCGAAGTCGCTCTCGCTGCGCACGCATTGCCAGACGTCGGGCTGGTCGCTGACCGCGCAGGACGTCTACAACAACGTGATGCGTACCACGATCGAAGCGATGGCCGCGACGCAGGGCCACACCCAGTCGCTGCACACCAATGCGCTCGACGAAGCCCTCGCTCTGCCGACCGACTTCTCCGCACGCATCGCCCGCAACACGCAGCTTTTCCTGCAGCAGGAAAGCGGCACCAACCGCATCATCGATCCCTGGGGCGGCTCGTATTATGTCGAGCGGCTGACGCAGGAGCTCGCCGCCAAGGCCTGGGGCCACATCCAGGAGGTGGAGGCGCTGGGCGGCATGGCCAAGGCGATCGAGGCCGGCGTGCCGAAGCTGCGCATCGAGGAAGCATCGGCCAAGACCCAGGCGCGGATCGATGCAGGCCGCCAGGCGGTGATCGGCGTCAACAAGTACAAGCCGGTCGATGAAGCGCCATTGGACGTGCTCAAGGTGGAGAATTCCACCGTGCGCCGGCTGCAGATCGACAAGCTCAAGCGGCTGAAGCAGGAGCGCAGCCAGGCCGACGTCGATGCAGCACTTGCCGCGATCACCCGTAGCGCGCAGGACGGCAACGGCAATCTGCTGGCGCTGGCGATCGACGCGGCGCGCGCCAAGGCCACCGTCGGCGAAATCAGCGACGCCATGGAAAAAGTGTTCGGCCGCCACCGCGCCGAAATCAAATCCATCACCGGCGTCTACAAGCGCGAGGCTTCCACGATGTCGGACCGGGTCGAGAAGGTGCAGGCGCTGATCGATGCCTTCGAGGACGCCGAAGGCCGCCGCCCGCGCATTCTCGTCGCCAAGATCGGCCAGGACGGCCACGACCGCGGCCAGAAGGTGATCGCCTCGGCCTTCGCCGACATCGGCTTCGACGTCGACATCGGGCCGTTGTTCGCCACCGCCGACGAGGCTGCGCGCCAGGCCGTCGAGAACGACGTCCACATCCTCGGCCTGTCCTCGCTCGCCGCCGCGCATCTGAGCGCCGTGCCGGAGTTGAAGGCCGCCTTGAAGAAGCAGGGCCGCGACGACATCATGATCATCATCGGCGGCGTCGTCCCGCCGCAGGATTACGAGGAATTGTACAAGGCCGGCGCCGAAGCGATCTTCCCGCCCGGCACCGTGATCGCGGATGCAGCGGAGGAGCTGATCCACAAGCTCAATGCAAGGTTGGGGCATAGCGAAGCAGCGGAGTGATCCGATGAAACATGTGACAGTCACGGAAGCCGAAGCGCAGCTCGACAAGCTCGTTGCCGAGGTCGAGCAGACCGGCGACGAGGTCGTCATCACCCGCGACGGCGCGCCGGTAGCCCGGCTGGTTCGGGAGGAAGCGCATTCCCAGAGCGACGTACTGACCGCCGAGCAGATCGAGCGGCGCCGGCAGGCCGGACTCAATCTGCGAGAAATTGGCAAGCGGCTGAATGTCGGCGCGACACAGGAAGAGATCAAATCCTGGATTGAGGAAGGCCGACGTTGATTGTTGTCGATGCGTCCTTTGTCATCGCGCATGTGCTCGGCGAGGATGTCGCCGTGGAGCAAGCCAATCTCATCGAGACATTGCGGCAGGAACGACTCATCGCGCCCGCCCATTGGCCTGCCGAAATCAGCAATGCATTGGTCACAAATGTGCGCCGCAAGCGAATTTCACTTCAAGACGTCGGCCTGATCCTGGATGAATTGGCGACCTACACTATCGAGATCCAACCAGCTTTTGCCGGCGATGCCGCGAGACTGGTCGCTATCTCCAGCGAGCAAAACCTCACGGCTTACGACGCGGCCTATGTGATCCTGGCGATGGACTTGAAAGCGTCCATCGCTACATTGGATAAAGCCATGCGACAGGCAGCGCTCCGTCTCAAACTCAACGTGTTACCGGTCTAGATGGCAATTCCCTCCCCCCTCGATATCCCCGCTTTCGCCGCGTCCGTCCGCGCCGGCTCGCGGGCCGCGCTGGCGCGTGCGATCACGCTGGTAGAGAGCCGCCGCGCCGACCATCAGGCCGCGGCGCGCGAACTGGTGCAAACGCTGCTTCCCGACACTGGCCGCGCCATTCGCGTCGGCATCACCGGCTCGCCCGGCGTCGGCAAGTCGACCACCATCGACGGGCTCGGCATGTATCTGATCCGGCAGGGCCACAAGGTCGCGGTGCTGGCGGTCGATCCCTCCTCCGCGCGCACCGGCGGCTCGATCCTCGGCGACAAGACGCGGATGGCGATGCTCTCGGCGGAAGACAACGCCTTCATCCGGCCGTCGCCGTCGTCGGGCACGCTCGGCGGCGTCGCGGCGAAGACGCGCGAGGCGATGCTGTTGTGCGAGGCCGCCGGCTTTGACGTCGTGCTGGTGGAGACCGTCGGCATCGGCCAGTCGGAGACCGCGGTGTGCGACATGACCGACTTCTTTCTCGCACTCATGCTGCCCGGCGGCGGCGACGAGTTGCAGGGCATCAAGAAGGGCCTGATCGAGCTCGCCGACATGATCGCCATCAACAAGGCCGACGGCGACAATCTCAAGCGCGCCAATATCACCGCCGGCGACTATCGCGGCGCGCTGCATATCCTGACGCCGCGCAGCGAGCACTGGCATCCGCCGGTGGTGACTTATTCGGCGCTGGCCAATACCGGCATCGAAGACCTCTGGCAGAAGATCCTCGAACATCGCACGGCGATGAATGCGTCCGGCGACTTCGCGAGGCGACGGCGCGAGCAGCAGGTGAAATGGATGTGGACGATGCTGGAGCAGCGCCTGATGGCGAGGCTGCGTGCCGATCCGGCGCTGCGAGGCAAGGTCAAGGCGATCGAACGCGAGGTCGCCGACGCGAGCCTCACGCCCGCGGTCGCCGCCGAGCAGATCGCCGCCTTGCTGAAGGAGTGAGATGGCCACGCCCTTGCGCATCCTGATCACCGGCTTCGGCCCGTTTCCCGGCGCGCGGTTCAATCCGACGCCTGCGCTGGTAACGCGGCTGGCGACCCTGCGCCGTCCGGCGTTCGCCGACATTCTCCGCATCGCGCATGTCTTCCCGGTGAGCTACGGCGCCGTTGATCGCGAATTGCCGCGGCTCCTGGCACAGCACCGTCCCGATGCGCTGCTGATGTTCGGCCTGGCGGCGCGCACGCCGTTCATCCGGGTCGAGACCCGCGCGCGCAACGACGTCACGCTGCTGTGGCCCGATGCCGAACACACGCGCGTCCGGCAATCCGCGATCGTGCCGGGCGCGGGACCCCAGCCCTTCGGCCCGCATACACACGCGCTGCTGCGCGCGGGTCTGCGCAGCGGTTTGGATATCCGGCCCTCCCGCGATGCCGGCCGCTATCTCTGCAATTACCTCTCCTGGCGCGGCATCGAGGCGACGCAGGCGCCATGCGGCCCGGCACTGGCTGCCTTCATCCATGTACCGCTGCTGGCCCGCGATCCCCGCCCGCGCCGGTTGACGATGCCGCAATTGCTGGAGGCCGGCGAGGCGCTGCTGCGGGAAACCGTGCGGCTGACCCGGGTTTCCCGCCGCAAGACTCAGCCATAGCGCCTTGATGCGCCGGATTGCTTCAAAATCCGTCCTCTCCTCGATGGGAAAGGTGACAGAGCACCGCTGTTGCCTGGTTCCCCAATCCGCATTTGCGAAGCTGCCATGCCCAAAAACGCTTGTGCAACGCAGCATCCCCACGATAACTGCCGTCTCCTGTGAGGATTCCGCGACGTGACTGACATCAATGCCGACGCCTGGGTGTCTTCGACGCATCGACCGATGCGATTCCCGGAATTCGTCCTGGTGATCGCCTCGATCATGGCGCTCAACCCGCTGGCCATGGACATCATGCTGCCGTCGCTGCCGGACATCGGCGCGGCCTTCCGGATTTCCGACGCCAATCGGTTGCAGACCGTGCTGTCGACCTTCCTGCTCGGTTTCGGCCTCGGCCAGTTCATCATCGGCCCGCTGTCCGACCGCTTCGGTCGCCGCCCGGTGCTGCTGCTCGGGATGTCCATGTATTGCGCGGCCAGCGTTTTGGCGATCCTGGCGCCGTCGTTCGAGACGCTGCTGCTGGCGCGCGCGCTGCAGGGGCTGGGAACCTCGGCCACCCGCGTCATCGCCACCTCCGTGGTGCGCGACTGCTATGCCGGCCGCCGCATGGCCAGCGTGATGTCGCTGGTGATGATGGTGTTCATCGCCGTGCCGGTCGTGGCGCCGGCGATCGGCCAGACCATCATGCTGCTGGCGCAGTGGCGCGGCATCTTCATCGTGCTGATGGTGTACGGCTTTGCGGCGCTGATCTGGTGCGCGCTGCGGCTGCCGGAAACGCTGCCGGTGTCGGAACGCCGCTCGCTGGCGCTCGGTGACGTGCTCTCCGCCTATCGCCAGACCATCACCAACCGGCAGACGCTGGGCTATGCGCTGGCCGCCGGCGGCGTGATCGGAACGCTGTTTGCCTTCGTGTTCACCGCGCAACAGGTGTTCACCGAGATCTTCCATCTCGGCCATTACTTCCCGCTGGCCTTTGCCGCCATCGCAGTCGGCGTGGCCATTGCCGGCTTCATGAATTCGCGATTCGTAGGCTCGCTCGGCATGCGCGTGATCTCGCATGGCGCGCTGGTCGGCTACGTCATGGTCGCAGCCGTCATGCTGGCGGCCGTGAGGTTCGACATGATGACGCTGCCTCTGTTCATGGTGCTCTCGGCGCTGATGATGTTCGCCTTCGGCCTGGTGTTTTCCAATTTCACCGCACTGGCGATGGAACCGCAGGGTCACATCGCCGGCACCGCCTCGTCGCTGTATGGCACCATCACCACCCTGCTCGGCATCGGTATCGGCACTATCATCGGCCAGGACTATGACGGCACGCTGATGCCGTTCGCCACCGGGTTCTTCATCTGCACGCTGGCGGCTCTGAGCGTCGTCGCGATCGTGGAGAAGGGCCGTCTGTTCACGCCTCACAAGATGGTGAACTGAGCCTCCACGGGCGCTGGTCCGGCATGTCCTGCGCGACGTGCTCGAAAAGGACCCTCCGCCGTTCTGCAACGTTAACGTCTTTTACCGGAGCGATCCGATGCCCTATGCGCTGTTCAGCGACGATGCGAAATTGAGCAAGTCCTATCCGACCGAAGCCGACGTCTGGAAACTGGCGGCCGACAGCGGTCTGGTGACCGACGTCGAGGCCAAGACTGGCCAACCGACGCCTCGTCGGATGCTCGACAATGATTACGAGATCCGCCCCTGCCAGGCCGAGGCTGACGAATGTCCTGAAAAGAACGAGCGCGACGCCCGCGCCGAAGAGGAATTCCAGCAATTGCTGAAGGGGCGCGCGGCGTAGTTGTTGTCCTTGTCGCAGCAACGCGGCGCGCGGATGCGATACGTCCTGGCTACAAACCAATCGGCAAAACGGCTGCCGTTGCTGGAAAAGCAACGGCAGCTGTTTTGTCAGTGATTGGCCTTCAGCGAGGCCATGTCGATCACGAAGCGGTACTTCACGTCGTTGCGGATCATCCGCTCATAGGCCTCGTTGATGTCCTGGATGGCGATCATCTCGCAATCGGGCAGGACATTGTGCTTGCCGCAGAAGTCGAGCATCTCCTGGGTTTCCTTGATGCCGCCGATCAGCGAACCGGCGATGGTCTTGCGCAGGCCGACCAGGGGCGCCGCGTTGAAGCCGGGCATCGGTTCGATGGCGCCGACCAGCACCAAGTCGCCGTCACGCTTCAACAGCGCCACCAGCGGATCCAGCGGGTGGCCGGACGGCACGGTATCGAGGATGAAGTCGAAATGATTGGCCGACGCCTTCATTGCGGCTTCATCCTTCGACAGCAGGAAGTGGTGGGCACCGAGCCGGCGCGCATCGGCTTCCTTGCCGGGCGAGGTGCTGATCATGGTGACGTCGGCGCCGAAGGCGTGCGCCAGCTTGAGCGCCATGTGGCCGAGACCGCCGAGGCCGACCACGCCGACCTTACTGCCCGGACCAACCTTCCAGTGGCGCAGCGGCGAATAGGTGGTGATGCCAGCGCAGACCAGCGGCGCAACGCGGCTGATGTCTAGGTTGCCGGGCACCCGCAGCACGAAGTGCTCGGTGACGACGACGCTCTCGGAATAGCCGCCCTTGGTGACGGAGCCGTCGACGCGGTCCTTTGAATTGTAGGTCTGGGTCGCGCCGCTCTCGCAGAATTGTTCGAGGTCCTCCTTGCACGACGCGCAGGTCATGCAGCTATCGACGAGGCAGCCGACCGCGACCGTGTCGCCCGGCTTGAAGCTCTTGACGTGGCCGCCGACCTCGAGGACCCGGCCGACGATCTCGTGGCCGGGCACGGTCGGATAGATGGTGTTGTGCCATTCGTTGCGGACGACGTGGAGGTCGCTGTGGCAGATGCCGCAAAATTGGATGTCGATGCGCACATCGTGCGGCCGCAGCTCGCGACGCAAAACGGCCACGGGAGCCAGCGGCTTGTCGAAGGCCGGTGTGCCATAACCCTTAACGGTGATCATCAATGACTGCTTTCATCTGTCTTCAATTCAAATCGCCCGGCCACGGGGCAGAGCGTCGCCGTCCCCGCTGCGATCGCAGCGAGGATGAGAGGTTGCCGGGTTGTCGAAAGCCGGCGGCCGGCTCAGCTTGCGCTGATGTCGAGCACGACGCGGGCCGGCACGTCGCCGGTCTTCAGGCGGTCGAACACCGAGTTGATCGCCGACAGCGGCTGCAGTTCGATGTCCGCCTTGACCTTGCCTTCGGCGCCGAATGCCAAAGCCTCGGCCATGTCACTGCGGGTGCCGACGAAGGAGCCGCGAATGGTGATGCAGTTGGCCACCACGTCGAACAGCGGTACCGGAAACTCGCCGGGCGGCAGCCCGACCAGCACGCAGGTGCCGCGCTTGCGGGCCATGCCGATGCCCTGCTTGAAGGCGCCGAGCGACGGCGCCGTGATCAACACGCCATGCGCGCCGCCGCTGGTGCCCTTGCGCACCGCTTCCACCGCATCCGGAGCTTTGGCGTTGACCACGAGATCGGCGCCGAGCCGCGTGGCATGCGCCAGCTTGCCGTCGTCGATGTCGACGGCGCAGACCTGCAATCCCATCGCCTTGGCGTACTGTATCGCCAGATGCCCGAGGCCGCCGGCGCCGGAGATCGCGATCCATTCGCCGGGCCTGACCTCGGCCTCCTTGATGCCCTTGTAGGTGGTGATGCCGGCGCAGATCAGCGGCGCGGCCTGCTGCGGCTTCAGCCCGTCCGGGATGTGGGCGACATAATTGGGATCGGCAATGATATATTCGGCGAAGCCGCCGTTCTTGGTGTAGCCGCCGAACTCCGCTTCGCCGCACACCGTCTCCCACGCCGCGAGACAGTGTTCGCAATGGCCGCAGGCCGAATATAGCCAGGGCACGCCGACGCGGTCGCCCTCCTTCACGATGGTGACGCCGGCCCCAACGGCGGCCACACGACCGATGCCCTCATGACCGGGAATGAACGGCAGCTTCGGCTTCAGCGGCCAGTCGCCGCTGGCGGCGTGCAGGTCGGTGTGACAGACGCCGCAGGCCTCGGTCTTGACGAGGATCTGGCCGGGACCGGGCGTGGGCACATCCCACTCCCGCAATTGCAGAGGTTTGCCGAATTCTTCAACGACGGCGCATTGCATCTTCAGTGCCATGACGATGTCCTGTTCAAAGAGGAAGCGGAGTGGGCGACGCGACGGCTGCGCATTGTCCGTTGAAAGAGATCGCGCGCGACGGGCTACAGCGGCGCGTCCACAGTATTGATGCGTACCAGCTTCTTGTTGACGAAGGCCTGAATGCCCATGTCGCCGAGTTCGCGCCCGTAGCCGGAATTCTTGATGCCACCGAACGGCAGTTCGGCGTCAGTCCACGATAGGTTGTTGACGAACATCATCCCGGTATCGATCCGGCTGGCCACGCGCCGGCCGCGGGCGAGGTCCGCGGTGAACACGGAGCCGCCGAGGCCGAAATCGGAATCATTGGCGAGTGCGATCGCAGCCTCCTCGTCTTTCACGCGGAAGAACATCGCCACCGGGCCAAAGAACTCGTCGCGGAACGCCGGGTTGCCGGGCTTCACATCGGTCAGGATGGTCGGCTGCATATAGAAGCCCGGCCGATCGACGCGCTTGCCGCCCAGCACCAGCTTGGCGCCGCCAGCGACAGCCTTGTCGACCTGGTCGAGCAGTTGCACAAGGGCGGCTTCCGACGACAGCGGGCCGAGCGTGGTCTTCTCGTCGAGCGGATCGCCGGCTTCGAGCGCGCCAAGCGCCCGCTTGAATTTCTCGAGAAACGCGTCGGCAACGCTGTCGACGACGATGAAACGCTTGGCGGCGCAGCAGGTCTGACCGTCGTTGTACATGCGGCCCCACACCGCCCATTTCACGGTGTGCTCGAGATCGGCGTCCTCCAGCACGATGAAGGCATCGCTGCCGCCGAGCTCCATCGACGACGGCTTGAGATTCTGTCCGGCGCGCGCGGCGATGCTGCGGCCGGCCGCCACGCTGCCGGTCAGCGCCACGCCCTTGACGCGGGGATCGTCGATGATGGTGTCCGACTGATCGTGGGTGATGAACAGGTTGGTGTAGAGGCCGACCGGCGCGCCCGCGTCCACCCATAATTTCTCGAAGGCCAGCGCGGATTGCGGGACGATGGCGGCATGCTTCACGACGAGCACATTGCCGGCCATCAGTTGCGGACCGGCGACGCGGGCCAGCTGGTAATAGGGAAAATTCCACGGCTGGACGCCGAAGATCACGCCGATCGGACTGCTCTCCATATGGGCTTCGCCAGCGGTCGGATTGAGTTTCTGTGGCGCCAGGAAGCGCTCGGCATTCTTGGCATAATACGCCAGGATGCTGGCGCTGAACTCGACCTCGCCTCGAGCCTCGCCGATCCGCTTGCCCATTTCCAGCGTCATGATACGGGCGTAAGCCTCGACCTGGTCATGCAGCAGGGCGGCAGCCTTGTTCACGATCACCGCGCGCTCGGCATAGGACTTATGCCGCCAGATGTCATAGCAGCGCGCCGCCACCGCCAGCTTGTCGTCGAGCTGCGGCGCAGTCAGCGGCTCGAACGTCTTGAGCAGTTTGCCGCTGGTGGGGTTGATGCTTTGATAGGCCATGGATGGTTCTCATTGCTGATGTCGCGCGCCAGCAAGCGGCAGCGCGGCGGGAGCCGCGCAGTCACGATGGTCGCGGTGGACGGAGAGCACAGGCAGGCGTCGCGCTATACCGCCGGGTAATTCCGGACGGAAACGACCGCCTTCGGTAATCCAAGAGACCACGCGCCACGTTGTTCCAATTCAACGGCGCGAATTCGGACACGCGACGGCGGCATTCCTCCGCGGCCGCAGCCACGCAGTTAACCCTACTGCCAACAATCGACGGCTTGTGCTCTCGCCTGTCGGGCTGCGGCGCGGCATGGTCAGTGGCGCCGGATTGCCTATAGCAGTGCGATCCCCCGGGAGCCACGCCATGGACGTCAATCGCCGCCAGCTGCTCAATGCCTCCGCAGCCGGCCTCACCGCCGGCGCGATCGCCATGACGACGGATGCCGCGCGCGCGGCGCCGCCGGTCTCGGCGCTCGGCCGCGACGTCACGCAATATGGCGTGCGGCCGAACAGTCCGGACGACCAGACCCGCGCGCTGCAGCGGGCCATCGACGACGCCGCGCGCGCGCAGGTGCCGCTGGCACTGCCGCCCGGGACCTACCGCAGCGGCCCGCTCAGGCTTTCGACCGGCACGCAACTGGTCGGCGTGCGCGGCGCCACCATTCTGAAATTTTCCGGCGGCGCCTCCCTGCTCGCCAGCGACGGCGCCGATCACATCGGCCTCAGCGGCCTGGTGCTCGACGGCTCTGATATCAAGCTGCCGAACCGCCGCGGCCTTGTCCATTGCACAGCCGGCAAGGATCTGCGCATCAGCGAATGCGACATCACCAGATCCGGCTTTGCCGGCATCTGGCTTGAGAACATCGCGGGGGCCATTTCCGGCAACAGCTTCACCGACATCGCGACCACCGCCGTCGTCTCGTTGGACGCGCAGGGCCTGGTCGTGGCGCAGAACACCATCCTTCGCACCAGCGTCAACGGCATCGAGATCCTGCGCAGCGCGATCGGCGACGACGGCACGCTGGTGATCGACAACCGCATCGAGGACATCAAGGCGGGGCCCGGCGGCTCCGGCCAGTTCGGCAACGCGATCAATGCGTATCGTGCCGGCAATGTGATCGTGCGCGGCAACCGCATCAAGAATTGCGACTACTCCGCCGTGCGCGGCAATTCGGCGTCGAACATCCAGATCTCCGGCAACAGCGTCAGCGACGTCCGCGAAGTCGCGCTGTATTCCGAGTTCGCCTTCGAGGCCGCGGTGATCGCGAACAATACCGTCGATGGGGCTGCGGTCGGCGTCTCCGTCTGCAACTTCAACGAAGGCGGCCGTATCGCGGTGGTGCAAGGGAATATCTTGCGCAACCTGCGCCCGAAGCGCCCGATCGGCACCGCGCCGGACGATGATGCCGGCGTCGGCATCTATATCGAGGCAGATGCCTCGGTCACCGGCAACGTCATCGAGAATGCGCCGTCGTTCGGCATCGTCGCCGGCTGGGGCAAGTATCTGCGGGACGTCACCGTCACCGGCAATGTGGTGCGCAATGCCTTCGTCGGCATCGGCGTCTCGGTGATGCCCGGCGCCGGCACGGCGGCTATCAGCGGCAACCTGATCTCCGGCGCGCCGCGCGGCGCCGTGGTCGGGCTCGACCACGCCAGGCCGGTGACGCCGGACCTCACCGCCGATGGCGCGCAGAAATATGCCCAGGTCGCCCTGTCGGGAAATGTGGTGCGCTGATCGCAGCCCGGATGAACGGCACGCCCCCCTGCGTGACGACGCGACAGGCGATCCGTTACATCGTCGGCCGCAGCATCGGATAGCGCTCGCCCAGCACGTCGGGATCGAGCGCGCGCCGCCAGTCGGCGTGCGGCGCCGCGGCACGCAGCGGCTCGGCCGGCGGCTGCAGGGCCGGCGCCTCCGCGGCCAGTTCGACGACGGTCGGGGCCTGGACCCCGCGTGGCGCCCGCGGCACCTCGTGCAGCACGCGGCCCTGATATGAATTCGGCACGCCGTCCGGCCGGTCGAGCCAGGACCACGTCACCGGCTGGTTGTCGGCGGTCGCCTCCTGGGTGGCCATACCCCGCCAGCGATCGGCCGCGGCCTTGGCTTCACGAATATTGTCGAGGAAATCGACCTCGGTATGAAAACGGCGCCAACGACCGCTCTCGAAAAGATCGGTCAGGTAGTCCAGCCGGCGTTCGGCGAGGTCGGCCCAGCGCTCAACGAGCTGCCGCCCGGTAACGGATTCAGACTGCAATGACATGGAAATGTCCGCGAGAGGGAAACGGACGCAAAAAGCAACACACGAATCGATTGCCGAGACCTGATGATGGTCGGAGGAAAAGTTCCCGGGGTCCAGCGAAATGTGTCCAAAATTGGACACTCCCGCAGTTGCCCTTGGTCCCAACCACGCCTGACGTCCGGCAAGTCAAGCCGCAGGCGGATCATGGGTCAAAGATGGTTAGCAACGAGTTAACGAAAGACCCGCCCGGGGGGACAGCCGGGCGGGTCAGGCCATATCAGGCGCTTGATGATGGGCGCTTGCGCCGATCGGCCATCGGGGAGGGGTGACCGCTCCCACACCAGTAGGTCGAAGCCCGGCCGGCAAACGTTCATGCCGTCAGCGCGAAAATATTTACACGGATGGGTGAAGCGCCGTGCGAGGGCAGAAGCCAGCCTCGCCGTCACCGGCGGGCGTTTCCAGCCCCCCTGCCGGGTGGAAGGCGCCTACGGCGCGGCTGTGACCGAGCTGACGATCTTTTCGTTCGACAGCCGGCTGACCCAGCCGGCGACCTGCTCCTTGGTCATCGGCAGGCGGCCGAGCTGCAGCCGGAACAGGCCGGCCTTGCCGCCATCGACGATGGTCGCCTGATAGGTGTCGAGCAGCGCGGTGATATCCGACACCCGGGCCGCCGGCGTGAAGCGCACCAGGAGGCGGGGCGCGGCCTCCGGCGCGATCGACCGGGTGATGATCGCCGCTGAACCGGGCGGCGCGGGCGCAGGCTCGGCCGCGGTCTCGACCAGGGCATCGCCGCGCTGCATCACCATGGTGCCTATCACGCCGGCCTGCAGCACCAGCGCCAGCGCGCCGACCGCCGCCGAGGCCATCAAGGTGCGCGCCGACAGGCCCGCGAAGAACCCGGCCAGCCGCCTCGACAAGCTCGCCGAACCCGAGCTGGTGCGCGCCGGCTCGGCGTCGATCGCGGCAAAGAGCTTCTGCATCGCGCGCAGCGACGGCGCGCCGAGGCTTTCGTTCAGCAGGATGGTTTCGGCATATTCCTCGCGGATCGCTTCGTATTGCCGGGCGAGGTCGGGATCTGCCGCCAACGCCTCGTCGACGCGGCGGGTGTCGCGGGCGCTGAGCGTGCCGGCGGCATGCCACGGCAGCAGCGCCTCGATCTCGCCGGGCTGCTCGTCCTGAACCGTGTTTCTGATTGCCATCATGGCCAGCCTCGCTCCACGCCGGCTGCCTTGAGCAGATCGGCCAACTTCTTGCGCGCATAAAACAGTCGCGTCTTCACGGTATTCTCCGGAATGCCGACGATCGTTGCGACCTCTTCCACGGACTTCTCATGGTAGTAGACAAGATCGACGATCTCGCGATGTTCCGGCGACAGCGCCGTCAGGCATTTGCGCAAGGCGGCGCCAGTATCCTTCTTCTGCACCGCCACTTCCGGATCGTCGGAATCGTCCTCGATCGCGTTGGCGGTATCATCGTCCAGCTCGGCGTCGCGGCGCTTGCGCAGCGCCGACAGCGCCTTGAACCGCGTGATCGCCAGCAGCCAGGTCGAAACGGCGGACCGGCCTTCGAACTTGCCGGCCTGGCGCCAGACGTCGAGAAAAACTTCGCTGATCAGGTCCTCCGCGATCTGCTCGTCCCGCACCAGCCGCAGGCCGAAGCGAAACACCCGAACATGATGGCGACCATAGAGCACCTGCATCGCGAGCCGGTCGCCCTGCGCAATTCGCCCGATCAGCAGGTCGTCCGATGTCGCCTGCGTCGCGCTCAATGGCCATCTCTTTGGATTGGTCGGGGAAAAAACATAACAGGTTCAACCGGCAGCATCGGCTTTGCAGACGCACGGCATGCGCAGCGCGTCCTGCGGACAGGCGCGCAGAAGCTCAGGATAGGGCGGCCACCTCACCCCGCTTGACCATCCGGCATCACTATCCCCGGCCGGGCAGCGCAAGTCCGGCTAAATTAGGTCAATCGGCACCGAAAAAGGTTCATCTGAGACTACCGGATCCGGATACCTTGTCGGAAATCGGGAACGATTCTCTCGGGCCCCCCGGAAATCGGTCCCGCTCCGCACGCCGTCCAACCACTCAATATCACTTGATATCACTTGCTCAGCATCCCACCATGTGTCGCCTACCGGACAATTGAGGGCCAGGAAGATGCGTCGGGTTGCACGGGTTACCAAACCTAAAGGGATTCGGCGGTAAGGTTCCATTAACACGACGGTAGCGAGAACATGACCGCAGCACTTTCCGCCATCCTGACCCCGAACAACGGCGATTTCGATTCCGTTGACGGCGAGCTCCTTGCCGAATCGCTGGAGCGGCGACGGCGACACCGGCGCCACACCCTGATCGTCGCCGCCACCTTTCATGCCGCGAACATCGTCCTGCTGACGATGTTCGCGGTCGCCGGCACGGTCTCCGCGCCTGTCGCGCTCGGTTTCGCCGGCTGCGTCGCCGTCACCCTCGGGATATTCTGGGGCTTGTCCGAAGGCGGCATCAGCGATGGCTGGAATGACCACTCCTTCGCCCTGCCCTATGCCGCCGCGACGCTGCTGCTGCTGCTGAGTTTCATCGCTATCGCCCCGCAGGTGGCGGTAGTGTTTCTGCTGGCGCTGCTGCTGGTCGCCCAGATGGCCGGCATGCGCGCGACGCCGCGGCAGGGCCTGATCGTCTGGCTGGTGATCAGCGCCGGCGTCGTGCTGCTGTACTGGCTCGCCGAACTGCCGCTGCTATTGCCGGTCGCCAACGGCCAGGAGCGCTTCGCCACGCTGATGACCTTCTCGCTCACCATAGCCCGTGTGATCTATATCGGCGTGTTCGCCGGCTCGATGCGCGGGGCGCTGTATCGCCGCCGCATCGAACTGGAAGCCGCCTATAAAAGAATCGAGGAGCTGGCCGAGCTCGACGAGCTCACCGGATCCTACAATCGCCGCTGCATCATGCGGATACTCGGCGACGAAGCGGTCCGCGCGCAACGCAGCCAGTCGCCCTGCTCGGTCGCGCTGATCGACCTCGACTGGTTCAAACGCATCAACGACACCTATGGCCATCCGACCGGCGACGAAGTACTGCGCACCTTCGCCATCACGATGTTCGCCAATATTCGCTCGATCGACAAATTCGGTCGCTATGGCGGCGAGGAATTCCTGCTGGTGCTGCCGGACACGCCGCATGATATGGCGGTGCAAATGCTCGATCGGCTGCGCATGATCGTCGCGACGCTGGACTGGAGCGCGTTTTCCCATGGCCTGCGCGTGACCATCTCGGCCGGCGTCGCGACGCTTGCGCCCGACGAATTGCCAGTCACCCTGCTGGCCCGCGCCGACGCGGCGCTCTACGCCGCCAAGGCCGGAGGACGTAACTTGATAGCAAGCAACTAGGTCGTCTCCACAACCCTGGTCCGGCAACAAGAAACGCTGCCGTTACTTCAGGAAATTCAGCTTCGCGAAGCCTCCAGAACAGAGACAACGATGTCGAAACCCGCTTTGGCAGTCAGCTTACTCGATGAACTGCAAACAGCTCTTGCCCACGGCACGGTGGCACGCCGGGTCGAGACGTTGCGGCGCGTGACTGACCTGTTCCTGGACAATGCCGTTCCCTGTACCGACGAACTGCTCGCCATGTTTGACGACGTGTTCGAATGCCTGGTCGTGCACATGGAGAGCGCGGCCAGGATAATGCTGGCCGAACGCCTCGCGCCGGTCGATAGCGCGCCGCCGCGCATCGTCCGCACGCTGGCGTTCGACGACCTGATCGAGGTCGCAGGGCCAATGCTGTCGCAGTCCCGGCGGCTCGACGAAGATGCCCTGATCGAGAACGCCCGCACCAAGAGCCAGCGCCATTTGCTGGCGATCTCGCTCCGCAAACTGTTGAGCGGCGCCGTCACCGAAGCGCTGGTGGAGCGCGGCGATGCCGAGGTGGTGCGCAGCACGGCGTCCAATCCCGGCGCCGAATTTTCCGAGAAGGGCTACACCACGCTGCTGTCGCGGGCCGAGCACGACGACGCCATTGCCACCTGCGTCGGTCTGCGCCCGTCGATTCCGCGGCATCACTATCTGCAACTAGTCGCCCGGGCCTCGGCCTCGGTCCGCAAGCGGCTGGAAGCGGCGCATCCGCACTATGCCAACGAGGTTTCGCACGCCGTGGCGGAAGTCACGCGGCGCGCCCGCGAGGCCCCTGCCGGCGTCCCCCCCCCAGAGCAGCATCGCCCACGGCCTGGTGCGATCGCTGTTCGAGGATGGCCGGCTCGACGAGGCGGAAGTATCGGCCTTCGCCGAGGCCGGAAAATTCGACGAGACCAACGCTGCATTGGCCTTCCTCGCCAATGTGCCGGTGATCGTCGCCGAGACCATGATGATCGAATCCCGGAACGAAGGCATCTTCGTCCTGAGCAAGGTCGCCGGGTTTTCATGGGTGACCGTCAAGGCCATCATCCGGCTGCGCGGGCGACTGTCAGGCGGGGTGCTGTCGGCCACGGACGTCGACCGGGACCTCTACGAGCGACTGCGGCTATCGACCGCGCAACAGGTGCTGCGCTTCCACCGCATGCAACAGGCCACGGCGCAACTGCCGGCCTGAGCGCAGCCCGCACGGGCCGCCGCGGCCGGCAGCGCTTTTGCCAGTGCGACGCATTCTTGCAACGCCCACAGCGCTGATCTGCCATCCGACATCGGGCATCGACTTGCGCGCGACCGGCTTGATAGTGGTCGCGGCGAGACGGCCTGTGCCGCCGCGCGGGATCATGGTTGCGGGACGGCCACAATGCGGATTCTCATCACCGGCGCCGGCGGTTTTATCGGCCAGACCCTGACGCGCGTTCTGTTGCAGAACGGGCACCTCAAGAACCGCGCCGGCGAAACCGCAGCCATCGCGGAGATCCTGCTGCTCGACACAAGGCTGCCGGCCTGCTCCGATCGCCGGCTGAAGCCGCTGCAGGCCGACCTCAGCTCGCCCGCGACGCTACAGGCGATCGCACAATGGCAGCCGGACAGCGTGTTTCATCTCGCCGCCGTGCTGGCCAGCGCCGCCGAACTGGATCCGGTCCATAGTCTGGCCATCAACGTCTCGGCGCTGGCGGAACTGATCGGCGCGATCGGCAACAAGGAAGCAGCGCCACGGCTGATCTTTCCAAGCTCGATTGCCGTATTCGGCGGCCTGCTGCCGGATCATGTCGACGACGACCATCTGCAACGTCCGCAGACCTCCTATGGCACACAGAAGGCAATCGCCGAGCTGATGCTGTCGGACGCAACTAGGCACGGCGTGGTCGATGCCCGGGCGCTGCGGCTGCCGATCGTGCTGGTGCATCCCGGCCCGCCGACGCAATCGGTGTCGGACCGTATCGCAGCGATGGTGCGCGACAGCGCCGCAGGCCGCCCCGCGGTCTGTCCGCTGCGGCCCGACACCAAGGTCGCCGTCGTCTCGGCACAGACCGCGGTACAAAACCTGATCACGCTGCACGATGCCGACCCCGTGAGGCTGCGCGGCAAGCGTATGCTGAACCAGCCGGGTCTGACGGTGAACATGATGGAGATCGTGGAATCGATCGGCCGCGTGATCGGCCCGCCCGATATCGGCTTTGCACCGGACGCCGCGCTGAAAAAAATTGTCGATGGCTGGCCGAAAGGCTTTATTTCCACCCGTGCGCCCTCAGTCGGCCTCGTTGCCGACACCAGTTTCGATGATATCGTCCTGAATTATCTTTCCTTCCTCGCAACCGGCAAATCCGCGGCATGACCCAGACTTCCGCCGACATCTGCATCATCGGCGCCGGCTCCTCCGGCATCGCCGTGGCCAAGGCGCTGAACGACAAGGGGCTCGCCTTCGAGATTTGCGAGAAGGGCTCCGACATCGGCGGCATGTGGCGCTACGGCAATGACAACGGCCTGTCCTGCGCCTATCGCAGCCTGCACATCGACACCAGCCGCGAAAATCTCGGCTATTCCGACTTTCCGATTGCCGCCGACAAACCGGACTTCCTGTCGCACCAGGATCTGCTGGCCTATCTGGAGGCCTACGCCGACCGCTTCAATGCGCGCTCCTCGATCCGCTTCAACTGCGAGGTCACCGCGGTCGCCAAGGAGCGGCTCGGCTGGCGCGTCACCACGATGCAGGACGGCGTCGAGGACACCCGCCACTACGGCGCGGTGATCGTCGCGAACGGCCATCTGTGGGATCCGCGCTGGCCGTCCTTTCCCGGCACGTTCTCCGGCACGACGATCCATTCCAGCCAGTATCGCACCGCGCAGCCGTTCGACGACAAGAAGGTGCTGGTGGTCGGGATCGGCAATTCTGCCGTCGATATCGCGGTCGACCTGTGCCGGCGCGCCAGCCACGTCACCCTGTCGACGCGCACCGGCGCGCATATCATGCCGAAATATCTGATGGGAATCCCGGTCGATCGCTGGTCGGCCTTCCTGACGCGACAACTCAGACTGCCGACGCAGGTGGCGCGCCGGATCATGGCGCGGCTGATCTATCTGGCGGTCGGCAACCAGGCCCGGTTCGGCGTGCCCAAGCCGAAGCATCCGATGTGGCGCGAGCACGCCACGCTGAGTCAGGAATTGCTACCCTATGCCGGCCACGGCTGGGTGTCGTTTCGTCCGAACATCGAGACGCTCGACGGCGATGCCGTGGTGTTCACCGATGGCCGTCGCGAGCCGTTCGACGCCATCATCTACGCCACCGGCTACAAGACCAGCTTCCCGTTTCTGGCGCCGGAGATCTTTGCCGTGCCGGAGAATGGCGGCATGGTCGAGCTGTACCGCCGCATCGCGCCGCCGAACCAGCCCGGATTGTTCTTCGCCGGATTGGTGCAGCCGATCGGCCCGACGATTCCGCTGGTCGAGATCCAGGCCCGCTGGATCGCTGCCGTGCTGTCCGGCCGGGTGACGCTGCCCGATGTCGCCGAGATGGCGCTCGAAGTCCGCAGCTTCCACCAGCAGCAATTGCACACCTGGCTTCCGTCTGCGCGCTACACGCTGGAAGTCGATTTCAAGGACTACGCGGCCGAGCTGAACGGCGACATCGCGAGTGCCGCGCGCGGCAGGTCGGCGGCGGCGAAGTAACTTCGTAGCCCGGATGTCAATCCGGGACCGGCCACGCCCCACGATCGCCATTCCGGGATTGCGTCGCCGTGCCAATGGGCACGCCGACTTCATCCGGGCTACAGATCGACGCTAGTACTTCAGCCATCTCGCGCCGGCGAGCGCGCCGATCGCGGCGACCAGTGCGGTCGCCAATGTGTACCAGGTCGCGACGAACAGCGGCGAGTCGTCGATGCAATGCGCGGCGTACAGCGTCGCCGCCAGCCCCGCCGACAGCAGTCCCGCCACCGCCCCCGCCAGCGCCGGGCGTGACGGCGCGCCCTGGCGCAACGCCAGCAGCGCTGCCGCCAGGATCGGCAGTGCCAGCAACGGGATCACGCTCAGGCACAGCATCGCATTGTGGCCCATCCAGCGAGCCCCCATCGGCAGCCGGTCCGGCATCGCCATTTCGGCGGCAGCACCGAGCGCCAGGATCACCAGCGGCGCCAGCAGCCACCAGCCGCGACCGCGCAGCGTCGCCTCCGGCCGCGACAGATGCAGGCTGATCGCCAGCGCCGGGATCGCCAGCGCCAGCGTCACCACGAATTTCAGATCGAACAGCGGCGTCCGCATGGCGCTGCGAATATCCGGGCGCAGGCCGATGGACGACAGCATAATGAGCGCAGCGACCGGCAGCGCGAGCAGCAGCGCGGCCGTCAACCACAAGCCCACCGGGCGGCGCGGCGCGGCGTCGGCGGCCAGGGTCCGGATCAGGCGTTCGGTATCCATGATCATTCCTTCCGCAACTGGGACGCCAGCTTCGCCAGCCCGCGATGCAGTGCCACCCGCACCGCGCCTTCGCTCATCGCCATTTTTCGCGCGGTGTCCCTGATCGAGACGCTTTCCACCGCGATCGACTGCAGCACCTCGCGCTGCCGCGCCGGCAGTCCCGCCAGATGCGTGGCGAGTTCGCCGGCCGGCAATGTCTCGGCCGGCTCCGCGCCAGGCAACACCTCGGCGAAATCGTCGATGTTGACGAACACCCGGCGGCCGCGACGGCGCAGCGCATCGATCAGCTTGTTGCGTGCGATCGCAAACAGCCACGGCGCGAACGGCGCGTCGACCTTCCAGGTGTGTCGCTTCAGATGCACTGCCAGCAAGATGTCCTGCACAATATCCTCGGCCTGGTCCGGCGGCTGTCCGGCCCGCGCCAGGCCGCGCCGCGCGCCGGCGCGCAGCACCGGCGCGACCGACACCAGCAGCCGCCGGTAGGCCGCCTCATCGCCTGCATTGGCCGACCGCATCCAATCGGTCCATTCGTCGTCACGTCCGCGCACGCACGCTCCTGCAAAGCCCTACGGCCAGGTTTTCGATTTGTTACGGCACCTGCCCAGAATACGGCGGGAAAATGGTCCGGCAGGCCGGGCCGTCTCTTAGCACTGTTTGAAGGCCTGGGCATAACGCCGGGGACACCAGCGGTTTTGCCGCCATTGCAAGAAAATTCCCCTTTTCTGCCCTGCTGTGAACACGCGCGCAGCTTCCCTTGGCGCCCATCGAAAGCGGGCAGATCCGGAGATGGCCATGAACATCCACATCAACCGACGCGCAGCGTTGAGCCTGGCCACCGGGCTTTGGATCAGTCTTGCGGGCTTTGCCGCGCCAGGCTTTGCGCAGGAAGCCGAACCGGCCGCCGCCGCCGAGGCCCCGGTGGGCAAGCCGATCGCGCTGAAAAAATTCACCAAGCCGGCGGCGAAGAAGAAGGCAGGCGCGTCTCCCCGCACCGAAAAGGTCAAGGCCGCGAAGGCTGCGGCCTCCGACGATGCGGCGCCCGCGGTCGTCATTTCCGAAGACACCAGCAAGGCGGGCAAGGCGGCGTTGTCGCCCGCCATTGCCAACGCCAATGCGCAATGGCCGACCGAGCCGGTGGCCGATCCCTTTGCCGCCGCCACGCCGGCGCAGCCCAGTCCGCTGCAGGCCGATGCGCTGATCAAATCGGTGGGCGCCGAGTCGCATCGGGACGCCACCACGGTCGCTGCGACGGGCGCGCAGGTGGTGTCGCCCGACGAACTCAACGAGATCGACCGCGCAGCCATCGAGCCCCGCCCCGCGCTGACGCTGGCCAGCGCCACGCTCGACGCGCCGGCCGCCGCCGAGGTGAACTCGATCGACAATTCGACCTGGGACAAGACCTCGCTGATCGGCAAGATCTTCATTGCCTTCGGCGGCCTGCTGACGATGGCGTCCGCCGCCCGCATGTTCTTTGCCTGATAAGCGGTCAGGTCCGGTTGCGTTGCGGCGTTTTCGCGCCGCTGCGGCGGGATCCGATCGAGGCTCGTTCCGCGCTTGAACCGACTGCCGTCTTCGCCCACATTGCGCCGCGCCCACCAGGCCGGCAACAACATGCGGGAAGAAACATGAGCAGCTTCGAACACATCCTCGTCGAACGCCACGGCGCCGTCGGCATCCTCCGTCTCAACCGTCCGAAAATGCTCAACGCCCTGTCGTTCGGCGTGTTCGGCGAAATCAAAATCGCGATCGACGATCTCGAATCCGATGACGCCATCGGCTGCATCATCGTCACCGGCAGCGAGAAGGCATTCGCCGCCGGCGCCGACATCAAGGAGATGCAGCCGAAGACCTTCATCGACATGTACCAGAGCGACTTCACCGCGATCGGCGGCGACCGCGTGGCCACCTGCCGCAAGCCGACCATCGCTGCCGTCTCCGGCTACGCGCTCGGCGGCGGCTGCGAACTGGCGATGATGTGCGATATCATCGTGGCCGCCGACACCGCGAAATTCGGCCAGCCGGAAATCACGCTCGGCACCATTCCGGGCATCGGCGGCACGCAGCGCCTGACGCGCGCGATCGGCAAGTCGAAGGCGATGGATCTCTGCCTCACCGGCCGCATGATGGACGCCGCGGAGGCCGAACGCGCAGGCCTCGTCAGCCGCGTCGTGCCCGCGGACAAATTGATGGAAGAAGTGATCGCGATGGCCGAGAAGATCGCAGGCATGTCGCGCCCGGTGGCGTCGATGGCCAAGGACGCCGTCAACCGCGCCTTCGAGACACCGCTCCATGAAGGCCTCAAGGTCGAACGCGACCTGTTCCACGCCACCTTTGCGCTGGACGACCGCCGCGAGGGCATGGCCGCCTTCATCGAGAAGCGCAAACCGGTCAACACGAACCGCTAGCTCCGATTAGCAACAACTCAGCCGCCGTCATCCTGAGGGGCTCGCCGTCTGCGGCGAGCTTCGAAGGACGCGGCGCATCCTGCGAGGCCGTCGCATGTGCGACGGCATACGATCCTACAAAACTACCGCCGCGCCGTTCAGAAATGTCACCGCCATGCAACACACGGCTGCGTATATGGGCAGGCTAGTTGTCGCATTCCGATAACCGGTATTTGCCCTTAGGGTCCTGATCAATCAAGCGAAGTGGGCTGCAAATGCCCTGTGGGGAACACGCCAAAGCACGAGGGTTGCTCACCGGATGGTTTGCCTGTGAAGGCTGCGCCCTCTAAAGATACGGTGGACGTCGGCGGGGGCGGACGTTCGAAGACTGCTTTGGGATAAAATGATTCGGAATCACGGGAGATCGGGCCTCGCTGCTTCGCGCGTGCTCCGCACGGGCCTCGCGCTGGGCGTAATCGGCTGCAGCGTTGTGGCGGTCGGCGCAGCGCGCGCCGAGACCGTCGCGGAAGCGCTGGCACGGGCCTATCAGTCCAATCCGCAGTTGAACGCGGAACGCGCCAGGCAGCGCGCCACCGACGAGAACGTGCCGCAGGCGCTGGCCGGTTACCGGCCGCAGGTCAATGCGACGCTCGGCTACGGCCTGCAGGCGGTGCGCAACCTGCTGGTCGACAACACCATCGCGGGCGCCACGCTGAAACCGTGGACGATCGGCGTCACCGTCACCCAGACGCTCTATAACGGCAACAAGACCGCCAACAGCGTCCGCGTTGCCGAGGCGCAGGTGCAGTCCGGCCGCGAAGCGCTGCGCAATGTCGGCCAGGGCGTGCTGCTCGATGCCGTGATTGCCTATACCAATGTGCTCGCCAACCAGTCGCTGGTCGAGGCGCAACGCGCCAACGTCACCTCGCTGAAGGAAACGCTGGGCATCGCGCAGAAGCGACTCAATGCCGGCGACGTCACCCCGACCGACGCGTCGCAGGCCGAGGCCCGCCTCGCGCGCGGCCAGGCCGACCTCAACGCCGCCGAAGTCAATCTGGCGATCAGCCAGGCGACCTATGCCGCGGTGATCGGCGCCGCGCCATCGCGGCTCAGCCCGGCCGAGCCGATGGACCGCCTGCTGCCGCGCAGCCGGGAGGATGCCGTCGCGCTGGCATTCAAGGGCCACCCCGCCGTGCTCGCCGCCGGCTTCGACGTCGACGTCGCCACCACCACGATCAAGGTCGCCGAAAGCAGCCTGCTGCCGACCATCACCTTGCAGGGCAGCGCCAGCCGCTCGCGCGATTCCGACCCGACGCTGGGTACGTTCGGCACCGACCAGGCCTCGATCATCGGCCAGTTGAACGCGCCGATCTATGATGGCGGCCTCGCCGCGGCGCAGACAAGGCAGGCCAAGGAACTGTCGTCGGTGAGTCGTCTGGTGCTCGAGCAGGTCCGCAACCAGGCGCGCACCGCGGCCACCGCCGCCTGGGTCTCGAACGAAGGCGCCAAGGCGGCGGTCACCGCCGCCGAAGCCGAAGTCCGCGCCGCCGGCGTGGCGCTGACGGGCGTGCTGCGCGAAACGCAGAGCGGCCAGCGCACCACGGTCGATGCGCTGAATTCGCAGCAGGATCTGGTGTCGGCAAAGGCCCGCCTGATCGGCTCGCAACGCGACCGCGTGATCGCCTCCTATTCGCTGCTCAGCGCGATCGGCCGCCTAGACGTCAAGTCGCTCGGCCTCAACACCCCGGACTACCTGCCCGAGGTGCACTACCACCAGGTCCGCGACGCCTGGCACGGTCTGCGCACACCGGGCGGGAAGTAGCAGTTCACATCGTCCCGCTGCGGTGCGAGGGAAGAAACGCCTAGCCGTTCTTCCCCATCGCCAATGTCAGCGCCGCGATCAGCGTAGTGACGTCGTATGGCTTGCGCACGATCGGAACATGACCGAGTTCGCTTGGGATCAGGCTGGTCTCGCCGTGGCCGGTCGCGAATACGAACGGGATGCCACGCGCAACCAAGGCCTGCGCGACCGGAAGCGAGCTACCATTGCCGAGGTTGACGTCGAGGATCGCAATATCCGGCTGGAAGATCGTCAGACTATGCATTGCCTCCTTCACCGAGGAGGCGGTTTCCACCGTTCCCGCGCCCTCCTGCGCCAGCATGGTCTGCACATCCATCGCTATCAGCAACTGGTCCTCGACCATCAGGATGCTCAGCCCGCGCATCGACGCCTGCGGCGTCGCGTTGACGACCCGGGCTGGAAGGTCGGGTTTGGCCAGCGGCGCCGTCCAGGTGACGAAGCGGCCGGGGATCAGCAGTTTGACCCGCGCGCCCTCCTCCGCATAATCGACCTCACTCACGCCGCCGAGATCGTAGGGAACGCTGCGGCCGATCAGCATCGAGCCGAAGCCGGGCTTGGCGATCGCGCCGACGCGCGGGCCATCGCGCTCCAGCCAGCGGATCTCGCAATCGCCCTCGTCGGTACGCTCCCAGCGCAACGACAGCCGGCCGTCCTTGACCGACAGCGCGCCATATTTGGCGGCGTTGGTGGCAAGCTCATGCAGCACCAGCGCCAGCACGGAAAACGCGCGCGAATCGAGCAGTACGTCAGGACCGTCGAGCGAAATGTCGGCCACTGAATCCCGGTACGGCGAAAGCTCGGCATCGATCAACGCACGAAGCCCGCCACCGCCACCGCCGCGGATCACCTGGTCATGCGCCAGCGACAGCGCCTGGATGCGGCCCTTCAAGGACTTCACATAGTCTTCGATACTGTGGCCGAGTTCGACCGGGTGCGAGACCAGCGACTTGATCAGCGCCAGGATATTCTTGACACGGTGGTTGAGCTCCTCATTGAGCATCTTCTGGCGCAAATCGGTCTTGTGGCGCTCTTCGGCCAACAACTCGCTATGGCGCATCACCACTTCCACCAGCGCGATGCGCGCGGCTTCCGCCGCTTCGCGCTCATTGGCGAGCCAGGGGAGTGATTGCCGATCCACCTCCTGCTTCCAGATCGCAAAACTCTTGCGCGGCGTCAGACGGTCGCCCAGCGGGCCGCTCTCGTAACGCTTGGTGGGATCGCCGCCCCAGTTCACGGTCTGCAAGACCTCTTTACGGAAGAACACCAAATAGTCGCGCGGCAGTTGCGACAGCGGCACCGCCAGCACGCCGGACACGTCGGCGCGGTAGGCGTCCGCGCTCGGCAGCCGTTCGCTCAGCGCATTGGTGGCCCAGACGTCGCCCTCGGCCACCGAACTCACGAACGCCATCAATACCGGCACCGCCGCCGCGGGCGGCACCGTGCCATAGGTGGTCCAGGTGCGGTTGATGTAGAGCCCGACGCCGTCGCACGGCATCAGCGCGGTGAAATCCTGCACGCTATCGCGCAGCAGCTCTTCGACCTCGCCATGCGGCGCAACGTTCAGCATCAGCCGATCGAGGCATTCGCGCGCGCGCGCGGCGGCCGCGATGCGCTGCTTCTGGATCAGGGCCTCGAGCTGCATCGAGAAGAACTCGCCGAACATTTCGGCGGCAACGCGCTTTTCCATCGGCAGCACGCGCGGCTCGTAATGGTGGCAGGCGATCAGCCCCCACAGCCTGCCGCCATTGACGATCGAGATCGACATCGACGCGCCCACGGCCATGTTGCGCAGATACTCGCAATGCACCGCCGAGACGCTGCGCAGATGCGCGAACGACAGGTCGAGCGGCTCGCCGGAGGCGTCGATCTCAGGCTCGATCGCAATCCGCTCGCCATTGGAATCCGACACGATGCGGATGGTGTTCTGCAAATAGAGCACGCGGGCCTGCTGCGGAATGTCGCTGGCAGGAAAGTGCTGGCCGTGAAAACTCTCGAGATCGCCGCGTTTGGCCTCGCTGATGACCTGGCCGGCGCCGTCCGGGGCGAAGCGATAGATCATCACGCGGTCGTAGCCGAGTGCGGCGCGCAGCAGCCGCGCGCCGGTGTCGAACAGCTGATTGATGTCGGCGACCTGGGCGATCCGCCCCATCAGCAGCCGCGAAAGTTCCAGCGGCGAGGTCGTCTCGGCCGCGTTGGCGGGCTCGAATTCGACGATGTTGATGCCCTGGTGGCGATGCACCGCGATGTTGAACAGGCCGGGCGAATGCGCCAGCCGGACGTTGGTCATCAGGCCCGGACGCGGCAGATTGCCCCAGCGCGCCACCGCGTTGCGGATATCGTGCGTGGCTTGCTCGCCGATCAGATCGTCGAGCGTGGCACCGTTGATCTCGCGGCCGGCGAGGCCGAGCACCGCAGCGGTATTGACCGAATGACGGCGCACCATCGCAACCGACCCGTCACAGGCCAGCAGACAGCCGTGCGACTGAATACTGCCGGGGATATGGATCGGCTCGCGATCGCAATTGGTCAGATCGACGTTATCAACGGTAGTCAGCATCAATAATCTCTGAAAGGCGCAACAGCGGCGCTGTCGGCAGGCGATGCGCCGGGAAACCGTTTCGAATATGGGAGAGACAATAGCGGATTCGAACGCTTTCGGAACACGGGTGAACCGACGGGCACGAGACGTGCACGCCGGGATACGGTTTCAACGACCGAGCGTTCGGTTTTGATCCCCTGCGGGCGTGAAAATCCCGCTTGTCACCGTGCAATAAACGTCCCGGCGTCCGGGAACCCCGGCTTTGCACGCCGCGATACCATTTGCCGCACGATAGGCGGGCACGCGCCCGCTCAGTTCGGGGCTCCAGCGGCCAGCCAGGTGGCGATGGTGGCGCGCTCCTCGGTGGTCATTTCGGTGATGTTGCCGGGCGGCATGGCGCTCGACCACACGGCGTTGCGGCCGATCAGCGCGGCATAGCGGCGGATATGGTTGGCATCGTCCAGCAGGATCGCTTTGGGTGCCGTGACGATGCCCGACCACACCGGCTCGGCGGCGTGGCACATGCTGCAGCGGCTCGTGACGATCTCCTCGACCGCGGCGAAATCGACCTTCGCGGGCAGCGCGCCGAGATGCGCGTCGCGCGGACCCGCCGCCGAGAGCAGCAGAATTCCGATCATGCCCAGCGCGGCCACGCCCCACACCCACCAGGGCGACTTCTTGCCGGCGTGGCGGGCGTTGAAGAAATGCCGGATCACCGGGCCGAGCGCCAGCACGATGGCGACGATCGCCCAATTGTAGCGGGTGCCGAACAACAGCGGGTAATGGTTGCTGATCATCAGCACGATCACCGGCAGCGTCAGGTAATTGTTGTGCAGCGACCGCTCCTTGCCCCACGCCCCCCAGCGCGGGTCCGGCGTGTCCCCCATGATCAGCGCGGCGACGATCTTCTTCTGGTTCGGAATGATGGTGGCGAACACGTTGGCGACCATGATGGTGCCGATGATGGCGCCGATCTGGTTGAAGGCGCCGCGGCCGCTCAGCACATGGGTGAAGGCGTAGGTCAACCCGACCAGGAACAGGTAGCCACCGATCGCGAACGGCAGCTCGTGGCGCGCAAGACCCGAGCGGCACGCCATCTCATACAACAGCCAGGCCAGCACCAGGCTGCCGAAGCTGAACAGCGCCGCCTGCAGCGGCGTCAGATCCATCACCGATTTATCGACCAGGAATAGGTCGGCCTCGAGGTAGTACACGATCACCACCAGCACGAAGCCGGACAGCCAGGTCGTATAGGCCTCCCATTTGAACCAGGTGAGTTCGTCGGGCATCGCCGCCGGCGCCACCAGATATTTGACGATGCGGTAGAAGCCGCCGCCGTGCACCTGCCACGCCTCGCCCTTGACGCCGTCCGGCAGGCCCTGCCCCGGCTTCAGGCTGAGATCGAGCGCGATGAAGTAGAACGACGATCCGATCCAGCCCATCGCCGCCACCACATGCAGCCAGCGAAAAATCAGGCTGAGCCACTCGGTCGCAACGGATTGCCAGAGCATCGGGATTCCATTCCAGGGACGAAAACATCGACCCTGTCATGCGATGGCCGCACGCACGTTGACGCACGTCAAAGCGCGAAGTGTGGGGGACTGGAGCGCCAGTTGCGCACTTCTTCCTTCTCCCCTTGTGGGAGAAGGTGGCGCGGACGAAGTCCGCGTCGGATGAGGGGGCGACTAGGCGACAGAGCTTGTAGCACCCCTCACCCGTCTCGACCGCCCGTGCGAAGCAAAGCTTCGCTAGAGCGATCGATCCACCCTCTCCCACCTAGCGAAGCTTCGCTTCGCGCGGGGGAGAGGGAAGGAAGGCAATGTGCCCCTACCTTACCTTCCTTGAAAACACCGAGATCAGCACCGGCAGCGTGATCAGGATCACGAACGGCGCCAGCATCATGCCGACGACGACCACTACCGCCAGCGGCTTCTGCACCTGCGAGCCGATGCCTTCCGACAGCGCCGCCGGCAACAGGCCGATGCCCGCGACGATGCAGGTCATCAGCACCGGGCGCAGTTGCAACTCGCCGGTGCGAATCACCGCCTTGATGCGTTCATAGCCCTCGTCGATCAGCTGGTTGTACTGCGACAGGATCAGAATGCCGTCCATCACCGCGATGCCGAACAGCGCAATGAAGCCGATCGCCGCCGAGACGCTGAACGGAATGTCGAAAATCAGCAGACCCACCACGCCGCCGAAGATCGCCATCGGGATCACGCTCATCGCCAAGAGCGTGTCGGCCATCGATCCGAAGTTGAACCACAACAGCACGCCGATCAGTAAGAGGCTGATCGGCACCACGATCGACAGACGTGCGATGGCGTCCTGCAGATTGCCGAACTCGCCGACCCATTCGGCGCGGGAGCCCGGCGGCAGCGGCACCAACTCGGCGATCTTGTCCTGCGCTTCCTTGATGGCGCTGCCGAGGTCGCGCTCACGCACCGAGAACTTGATCGGCAAATAGCGCTCCTGGCCCTCGCGATAGATATAGGCCGCACCCGATACCAGATTGATATTGGCGACTTCGCTGAGCGGGATCTGCGTGATGGTGCCGTTCGGCCCGGGCGCGCCGATCCGCAGATTATGGATCGCCTCCGCGCTCTTGCGATATTCCGGCGCCAATCGCACGATGATCGGGAAGTGGCGATCAGAGCCCGGCTCGTAGAGATCGCCGGCGCTGTCGCCGCCGATGGCGACCTTGATCGTCGCGTTGACGTCGCCCGGCGACAGGCCGTAGCGCGCGGCCTTGGCGCGGTCGATGTCGATCTGGATGGTCGGCTGGCCCAGCGAGGTGAATACCGCCAGATCGGTGACGCCCTTCACCGTCGCCAGCACCGCCTTCATCTTGTTGGCGGTCTCGGTCAGTTGCTGCAGATCATTGCCGAACAGCTTGATCGAATTCTCGCCCTTCACGCCGGAGACGGCTTCCGAGACGTTGTCCTGCAGATATTGCGAGAAGTTGAATTCGACGCCGGGAAATTTCGTCTGAAGTTCTTTCAGGAGCCGCGCGGTCAGCGCGTCCTTGTCCTGCGGCGCCGGCCATTCGGTCGACGGCTTCAAGGGTGCGAAGAATTCGGCGTTGAACAGGCCGGCTGCATCGGTGCCGTCATCTGGGCGGCCATGCTGCGACACCACCGACTCCACCTCGGGCTGCTTGGCAATCAGCTTGCGCATCTCGTTGACATAGGAATTGCCGGCCTGCAGCGAGATGGTCGGCGGCAGCGTGGCGCGGATCCACAAATTGCCCTCTTCCAGCTTGGGCAGGAACTCGAGGCCCAGCAGCCGCGCCAGAATGACGGTCAGCACCACCAGCGCGATGCCGCCGGCCATCACGATCTTCCGGCTGGCGACCGCCCAGGTCAGGATCGGCATATAGGCCTTGTGCAGCATCCGCATGATCCAGGTCTCGGTCTCCTCGACATGCGCCGGCAGGATGATCGCCGACAGCGCCGGCGTGATGGTGAAGGTCGCGATCAACCCGCCGGCCAGCGCATAGGCATAGGTCCGCGCCATCGGCCCGAAGATGTTGCCCTCGACGCCGGACAGCGTGAACAACGGCAGGAAGGCGGCGATGATGATCGCGGCGGCAAAGAAGATCGAGCGCGACACGTCGGCGGAGGCCGACAGGATGCCGTGCTTCTTGATGCCCATCACGGTTTCAGGCGAGATCCCGCTGGCTTCGGCCTCCGACAATTCGGTGGTGTGCGACAGCCGGCGATAGATCGCCTCCACCATGATGACGGTGCCATCGACGATCAGGCCGAAATCGATCGCGCCGACCGACAGCAGATTGGCGGATTCGCCGCGCAGCACCAGGATGATGACGGCGAAGAACAGCGCGAACGGAATCGTGGCGCCGACGATCAGCGCGCTGCGGAGATTGCCGAGAAACAGCCACTGCAGGAACACGATCAAGAGGATGCCGACCACCATGTTGTGCAGCACGGTGTGGGTGGTGACGTCGATCAGGTCCTTGCGGTCGTAGATCCGTTCGATCCGCACGCCGGGCGGCAGGATGCTGGAATTGTTGATGGCGTGCACCGCCTTCTCGACGCGGGCGATGGTCGGCGACGACTTCTCGCCGCGGCGCATCAAGACGATGCCCTGAACGATGTCGTCGTCCTGGCCGAGCCCGGCAATGCCGAGCCGCGGCTTCTCGCCGACCGAGACGGTCGCGACGTCCTTGACCAGCACCGGATTGCCGCCGCTCTGCGAGATCATGGTGTTGCCGAGATCCTCGACCGAGCGGATCAGGCCGACGCCCCGCACCACGGCGGATTGCGCGCCGATGTTCACGGTGTTGCCGCCGACATTGATGTTTGCGTTGCCGACGGCGGTCAGAAGCTGCGGCAGCGTCAGGCCGTAGGCGACGAGCTTGCTGAACTCGACCTGGATCTCATAGGTCTTGGTCTTGCCGCCCCAGCCGGTGACGTCGATGACGCCCGGCACGGAGCGGAAGCGGCGCTGCAGCACCCAGTCCTGCAGCGTCTTGAGATCGAGCACCGAATAGTTCGGCGGACCAACCAGGCGATAGCGGAAGATTTCGCCGACCGCGGATAAAGGCGAGATGCCGGGCTGCGCCCCGCCCGGCAGCGGCGCGAGCTGCGACAGCCGGTTCAGCACCTGCTGCAAGGCTTCGTCATAGGTGTAGTCGAACGAGAACTGCAGCTTGACGTCGGACAGGCCATAGAGCGAGATCGTCCGAATCACCTTCAGGTTCTTGATGCCTGCGACCTGGGTCTCGATCGGGATCGTGATGTAGCGCTCGATCTCCTCCGACGACAGGCCGGGCGACTGCGTGACGATGTCGACCATCGGCGGCGTCGGATCCGGATAGGCCTCGATGTTGAGCTGATTGAACGCGAACACCCCGCCGATCATCACGGCGAGCAACAGCCCCACCATCAGAAAGCGGCGGTTGACGGCAAGGGCAACGAGACGATCCATCCAGATCGGACCTTTCAGAAAAGCCGAAGCTGGGAGTTAGGACGATGACGCCGCGCGGTCGATGAACAGCGAGCCCCTGGTGACGATGCGCTCGCCCGGCCGCAAATTGCCGGAGACCTCGACCAGATTGCCGTTGACCAGCCCGGTCTTGATGACGCGCAGCTCGATCGTCTTGTCGTCATCATGCGCGACCCAGACGCGGACCTGGTCGCCCTCGTAGATCAGCGCCTGGCGCGGCACGCCGACGGTCGGCTGGTCGCCCGGCGCGTAGATCGTCACGGTGGCGAACATCTCCGGCTTCAACAATCCGGCGGCATTGTCCAGGGTGGCGCGCACCATCAGCCGGCGCGTCGCAGGATCGAGCGCGGTGGCGACGTAGTTGATCTTGCCGGTCAACACACGGCCGGGCAGCGCCAGCACGTTGAAGGTCAGCTCCTGGCCGAGTTCGACCTCGGAGGCTTCGGTCTCGCGCACGAAAGCGGTGAGCCACACGGTGGAGAGGTCGCCGATCACGTAGGCCGGATCGGTGGCGCCGGCGCTGACGAACTGGCCAGGGCCGATCTTGCGCGCCACCACGACGCCCGCGATCGGCGCATAGATCGTGGTCTCCGGGTTGATCTTGCCCTGGTCCTGAAACGCGGCGATCGCCTCATTGGTAAAGCCGAGAAAGCGCAGCCGGTTGCGTGCGGCTTCCAGCGCGGTTTCGGCCGAGCGCTGGTCGTTCTGCGCCTGCAGCAGCGTCGCCTGGGTCTTCTGATAGTCCTTCAGCGGGATGGCACGGCCTTCGGAGAGGTCCTTGGCGCGCTTGTCCTGGATCGTCGCCAAATCGAGCTGCGACTTGGCCTTGTTGAGGCTGGTGATCGCGGTAATGAAATCGTTCTGCGCGCCGACATTGTCGGCGGCCTCGATGGTGAACAGCGGCTGGCCGGCACGGACGCTGTCGCCCGGCCTGGCGAGCAGCTTTGTCACCCGCCCGGCATAGGGCGAAAATACCGGCGTCGACTTGTCCTCGTCGACCGCGATCTTGCCTTCGGTGACGTGCTCGGCGCGGAACGCCCGCGCGCTGACCGGCTCGACGGTCAGGCTGGCCCATTCGGCCGGGGTGGTCACATAGCGCGTCGGATTCTTGCGCGACTGGCTCGAAACTTCGGAATTGCTGCGCGGCGCCTCGCCGCTCCGCGTCAGCGCTACGATACCTATCAAAACGACCAGAGCAGCAGCCCCGCCAACGGCGAGGCGCTTTTTGCCAAGGGACGGAAATCGTTGCTTAAAATTCATTTTTCGAGCACCCAATATCGGAGAAGGACCAGCCCGCGTCACTTTGTCTCGTCTACGCGCTAATAGTGCGCATTCTGACCGTCACACAATCAAAAACGCATGCGTACGTACGATTTTTTGTAAAAACCGGACAGTGAGGTGAACGCATTGGACATGGCTCGCTCTTGCTGCTCTGCAACATCGAGCTTGACGACCGTCGCGTCCGATTAACATCGCCATATGACGAGACGCCGACAGCCGTAGCCCTCACCTTCCCGCTCTTTACGGGACGAGGCAAGAAGCCTCAATGAAAATCCCGCGACTTGGGCAGGATGCGGACGTCGCGCGGATGCTGGATTTTCTGCGCGGGGGTGTCAGGGTGCTCGCGGCGGTCGTCGTTGAGCGGCTCGGATGGTGTTACCCCCAAGGCCGGCCGGGCAGCCAGATTGTCCGACAACCGGTTCATCTCGAAGCTGCGATCGATCAATCGCGCCGCCACCAGATGCACGACGCCCTCCTCGCTCGACTGGATAGTGCCTTCGACCATCAGCAGCCGCGCGCCCATTACTTCTTTTCGAAACCGCTCCATGACCTGGGGCCAGACCACGACATTGGCGATGCCGGTCTCGTCCTCCAGCGTCATGAAGATCACGCCCTTGGCGCTGCCGGGCCGCTGCCGCACCAGCACCACGCCGGCGCAACGCACCCGGCGGCCGTTGCCCTTGGTTTCCGAGACGCTCTTGCAGGTCGTGACCTTCTCGGCGTCGAACATCGCGCGCAAAAATTCCAGCGGATGGCCCTTCAGCGACAGCCGCAGCGTCTGGTAGTCGGCGATGACCTGCTCGGAGCGCGGCATTTGCGGCAAGGGGGCGGCGTGTTCATCCGGCTGTTCGCGCGCCTGCGCGGTCTCGAACAACGGCAGCGCCACGTCGTCCGGCAGCCTTCGCACCGCCCATAGCGCCGCGCGGCGGTCGAGCCCGATCGAGCGGAACGCATCCGCATCCGCCAGCACGATCAGCGCGCGCTTCGGCAGCGCGGTGTCGCGGGCAAAGTCCTCCAGCGAGGTGAAGGGGTTCCGCGTCCTTGCTGCAACGATGCGCGCACCCCAGTCCTCCGCGGCTGGCTTGCCGGCTTTCGCGCGTTCGCGTTGCTCGTCGGGATCGCCCCAGACAAAGCCGTCGATCTGGCGGAAGCCCAGCCGCACCGCGTGATAGTTCCGGCTGGTCGGCTCCAGCGTGTTCTGGCTGTGGCTGAACGAGACGTCGATGTCGCGGATCACGACCCCGTTCTCGCGCGCGTCGCGCACGATCTGCGACGGCGCGTAGAATCCCATCGGCTGCGAGTTCAGCAATCCGCAGCAGAATACGTCGGGATGGTAGTGCTTCAGCCACGACGACACATAGACCAACTGCGCAAACGCGGCGGCGTGGCTCTCCGGAAAGCCGTAGCTACCAAAACCCTTGATCTGCTCGAAGCAGTTCTTGGCAAACTCCGGATCGTAGCCGCGCGCGATCATGTTGCCGACCATCTTCTGCTCGAACGAGCCGATGGTGCCGACATTGCGGAACGTCGCCATGGCGCGGCGCAGGCCGTTGGCCTCCTCCGGGGTGAATTTGGCGGCCTCGATGGCGATCCGCATCGCCTGCTCCTGGAACAGCGGCACGCCGAGCGTCTTGTGCAGCACGTTGTAGAGCTCGTTTTTGTCGCCGCCCTTCGGATAGGGATATTCGATGTCCTCCGGGTTCATCTTGCGGCGCCGGAGATAGGGATGCACCATGTCGCCCTGGATCGGGCCGGGCCGCACGATCGCGACTTCGATGACGAGGTCGTAGAAATTCTTCGGCTTCAGCCGCGGCAGCATGTTCATCTGGGCGCGGCTCTCGACCTGGAACACGCCGAGCGACTCGCCCCGCTGCAGCATGGCGAACACCGGTTTCGCATCAAGCGCCTCGGCCTTGATGTCGCGCAGCTCGAAGCGCTGGCCCTTGTGCTGCTGGATCAGATCGAAACATTTGCGGATGCAGGTCAGCATGCCCAGCGCGAGAATGTCGACCTTCATCATCTTCAGCGTGTCGACGTCGTCCTTGTCCCATTCGATGAAGGTGCGGTCGTCCATCGCCGCATTGCCGATCGGCACGTAAGAGTCGAGCCGGTCCTGCGTCAGCACGTAGCCGCCGACATGCTGCGACAGATGCCGCGGGAATTCGATCAGCTCGCAGGCCAGCTCGATGGCGCGCGAGATCATCGGATTGGCGGGATCGAGCCCGGCCTGCCGCACCTGCATCTCGTTGAGGCCGCGGCCCCAGCTTCCCCACACGGTATCGGCCAGCGCCGACGTCACGTCCTCGGTGAGCCCCAGCGCCTTGCCGACGTCGCGGATCGCCGAGCGCGGGCGGTAGTGGATCACGGTGGCGATGATCGCGGCGCGATGCCGGCCGTAGCGGCGATAGACATATTGCATCACCTCCTCGCGGCGGATGTGCTCGAAGTCGACGTCGATGTCCGGCGGCTCCAGCCGCTCCTTGGAGATGAAGCGCTCGAACAGCAGGTCGACCTCGGCGGGGTTCACCGAGGTGATGTCGAGCATGTAGCAGACCGCCGAATTCGCCGCCGAACCGCGCCCCTGGCACAGGATGTTCTGGCCGCGCGCGAAGTGCACGATGTCGTGCACGGTGAGGAAGTAATGCGCGTAGTTCAGCTCGGCGATCAGGCGCAGCTCCTTCTTCAGCGTCGCCTCGAGCTTCGCGTCGACCGTGTTCGGGAAATGCTTCGCGTAGCCTTCCCAGGTCAGATCCTCGAGATGCTGCTGCGCGGTCTTGCCGGAGGGCACCGGCTCGTCGGGATATTGATATTTCAACTGGTCGAGCGAGAACGTGATGCGACCGGCAAAGCGCATCGTCTCGGCGATGGCGTCCGGCGCGTCGCGGAACAGCCGGACCATCTCGGCGGCCGGCTTCATGAAGCGCTCGGCATTGGCCTCGAGCTTCGTGCCGATGGTTTCGATGGTCGCCTTCTCGCGGATGCAGCTCAGCACGTCCTGGATCGGGCGGCGGTCGGGATGATGGTACAGCACCTCGTTGGTGGCGAGCAGCGGCACCCGCGCGGTGTCGGCGACGCGCTGCAGCAGCGCCAGGCGGCGGCGATCGTCGCCGCGATACAGGATGCTCGCCGCCAGCCACACGCCATCGGCTTGGCTGGCTTTCAATTGCGCCAGTACAACCAGCGCCACAGCCGTCTCGAAACGATGCGGCAGCGTCAGCACCAGCAATTGGCCTTCGGCGAAGTCCAGCAGATCGCCGAGCGCGAGGTGGCATTCGCCCTTGCCGGCGGCGCGCTTGCCCCGCGTCAGCAACTGGCACAGCAGTCCATAGGCGTCGCGGTCTTTCGGGTAGATCAGGATATCCGGCGTGCCGTCGGCGAACACCAGCCGCGATCCGATCAGCAGTTTTGGCTTATGCACGACCTCGTCATTGTCGAGTTCATTATAGGCCCGCACCACGCCGGCCAGCGTGTTGTGATCGGCGAGGCCGATGACGGGAATGCGCAGTTCGCTGGCCTGGTGTACGTAGTCACCCGGATGCGACCCGCCGCGCAGGAACGAGAAATTCGTGGTAATGCCGATCTCGGCGTAGTCATTCACGCGAACAGTCCGTGCATGAACCAGTCGGGCGACACCGGTAGGCCCTCTTCGGAGATTTTCTCGCGACCATAGAGGCCGTCGCGGTACAGCCAGAACCGCAGACCGGCCTCGTCCTCGACGCGAAAATAGTCGCGCGTGAGGAGTTCGCCGTGCGATCGCCACCATTCCATCGCGACGCGCTCCGGCCCTTCGGCGCGCACCACGGCATGCGTTGCGCGGCGCCAGCGGAATTGCGCGGGCGGGCCGTCCGGCACGCCGGCGATCACCTTGATGAGTTCGGGATACGCGAACAGCCGCAGCGGCCGCAACGGCGGCTCGTCCGGCGCGCGCGCCGGCCACACCGCTTGCGAGGCGACGATCAACTGATGCTGCGCCGGCGCCATCGCCATCGCGCGCTCCGGAATATGGGTGTCGACCGGCAGGTGCACGACGACGCGCTTCGCGCCGATCCGCGCCGCGATGCGGTCGATCAGCGCGGCCAACTCGTCATTGTCGTGCACATTGGCGTCGAGGTCGCGCTGCTGCTGCACCACGATCTCGGTGCGCCTCGCCGACAGCCGAATGAGGTCGAAGCCGAAGCCGGGATCGAGCGGATCGGCGATCGAATCCAGCCGCTCGCGGAACAATCGCTCGATCACCGCGACCTTGGTCACGGCCTGCCCGGTCTCCACCGTGATCGAGCGCACCGCGCCGTCGGTGCGGAAGAAGCTGGCTTCCAGCCGTCGCGCGCCCTTGCCCTGTTTGTCCATCGCGCCGACCAGCATCGCGGCGAGGCTCGACAACGTCGCGGCGATCACGCCGTCGGTCGCGACCGGTTCGGGAAAGCGTTTTTCGACGATGTAATCCGGCAGCGGTTTTCGCGGGGAGATTGGCGCATCAGATTGCCCGAGCGCCTGCTCGAGCAGCGTCGTGAATTCCGCGCCGAACCGCGCGGTGATCTCGTGGCGCGCGCGCGAGGCGACGTCGCCGATGGTCTTCAGCCCGGCGCGGCGCAGCCCGCGCGTGATCGCCTCTGCGGCGCCGAGCGTGAACACCGGCAACGCCTTGACCGCCTCGGCCTCCGCGCCGTCCGCAATGATCCGGCCGTGGCTGTTGCGGCTCAGCGTGCGCGCGCAAATCGAGGTGCCGGCGATCGAAGCACTCACGACAAAGCCCTGCGCGGCCAGCGCGGCGCACAGCATCTGCATCAAGGCCGCCTCGCCACCGAACAGATGCGCGCAGCCGGTGATGTCGAGAAACAACGCGTCCGGCCCGTCGAGCGCCACCAAGGGCGTGAAGCGGTCGCACCAGTCGGCGATGTGGTTGAGCAGCAGCCGGTCGGCGGCGGGATCGGAGTCGAACACCTGGATGTCCGGGCACATCGCGCGGGCATTGGCCAGCGGCAGGCCGACTTCGAGTCCGAGTTTGGCCGCCGCATGATCGAGTGCCGCGATCTGCAGCGCGTTGCTGTGCTTGGCGACAACGATGACCGGGTTGGCTTTTTGGTTGGACGCGTTTTCTTCGCGCGAACCGGTCCCCACTTCGCTCGAAAACGCTTTGTTATCCGGCGCGCCGCTGCGCGTGCGCAGCCGCTGCAGGCGGTCGGTGGGCAGCCGTGGCAGGAACAGGCTGAGCATACGTCGCTTCACGGAAAACACACTCATCAGACTTCCATTCCATGATCCATTGGCCGTTCGGGCCATGACGATTGCGAACCAGTTGCGCGTCCAGCATCGGCGCGCCCCATACCTGCCAGGCATTGCCGGGCGGCGAATGCGCCGAGCGCACGATCCATCTGGTTTCTGCGGTCGACGCCGTCGGCATCGCCGCGACGCGCAACAACAACGCCGTGACGCCGGAGCCGCGCGCCGCCAGCGTCAGCTTGCGGCTGACGACCAGATCGAACTGCCTGCTCTCGCCAAAACTCTCCAGCACCACGCCGCCCAGCGCGTCGCAGGCGAGAGCGTCCGCGGTGGTGCGCAACGCCGTCTCGACATCGGGCGCGCGCACCGTGACGAGGCCGCGCGGATCGAGCCCGAGTTCGTTCCAGCCACTCATCGCGAGTGCGCCAGTCTCGCGCTCGGCAAAATCCTGCCGGATCCACAGCAGCGGCCGGTCCGGGCTGATGCGTCGCGCGAGACCCGCGATGAAGCCGGTCGCCGCGGCACTCTGGCGTCCCTCGCAGAACACCTCGTGCAGCGCGCCGCGCGCCAGCCCGCCCTTCAATGCGGCATCGGCCTCGGCATGGCCCAGTGGAACCCGATCGGGCGCGTAGGTATCCGAATGCGTCTCGACGCGTTCGATGCTGCCGCGCAGATGCGCAAGCATGGTTGTGCGATCGCCGCTCATGCGTCGCTCCTCAGATTGCCAGTAATTCAGATGTTTAGAGAACCAAAGACTGGCTCAATTGTTCATGCTATGTTCTATTATAAAGCTAAGAGGGTCGGCGGAGTCAACGCGATTCAGACCGGCCGACCGAAGCAATTTTTTACGTCAATGGAATCAAAGGGATTCAAATAATGGACGTGCAACGCAAGCTGGCGATCCTGGCGGATGCCGCCAAATATGATGCGTCCTGCGCGTCCAGCGGCAGCGAGCGCAAGGACAGCCGCGACGGCAAGGGCGTGGGTTCGACCGCGCCGGGCATGGGGATCTGCCATTCCTATGCGCCCGACGGCCGTTGCATCTCGCTGTTGAAGATCCTGCTCACCAATGCCTGCAACTACGATTGCCTGTATTGCGTCAACCGCGCCTCGAGCAACGTACAGCGCGCCCGCTTCACGGTCGACGAGGTGGTCACGCTGACGCTCGACTTCTATCGCCGCAACTACATCGAGGGCCTGTTCCTGTCGTCGGGCATCATCAAGAACCCGGACTACACGATGGAACAGGTCGTCGCGGTCGCGCGAAAACTGCGCGAGCGGCATTTCAAGGGCTACATCCATCTCAAGACGATCCCGGAAGCCGACGAGGCGCTGATCACCGAGGCAGGCCTTTATGCCGACCGGCTCAGCATCAACATCGAGGTGCCGGAAGAAGCCAGCATGGCGACGCTGGCGCCGGAGAAGGACGTCCGCGCCATCCGCCGCACCATGGGCCGGCTGCGGCTGAAGCTCGACGAGGCGCGCGAGGCGAAGAAGATCACGCCGCGCGGCAATGTCGGCCCGCGCTTTGCGCCGGCGGGACAGAGCACGCAGATGATCATCGGCGCGGATGCCGCGACCGACCAGACCATCATCTCGACCTCGGCCAACCTCTACGGCTCCTACAAACTGAAGCGCGTCTATTACTCCGCGTTCAGCCCGATCCCGGATTCCAGCCGTGCGCTGCCATTGCGCGCGCCGCCCCTGATCCGCGAGCACCGCCTCTACCAGGCCGACTGGCTGATGCGGTTCTACGGTTTCGATGCCGACGAGATCGTCAGCGCCGACGACGGCATGCTGTCCCTGGACATGGACCCCAAACTCGCCTGGGCGCTGCGCAACCGCGAGCGCTTCCCGCTCGACGTCAACAAGGCGAGCCGCGAGGATTTGCTGCGCGTACCGGGCTTCGGCGCCAAGGCAGTGGACCGCATCATCGCAACGCGGCGCATCAGTTCGATCCGCGTCGGCGACCTCGCCAAACTGCACATCCCGCGGAACAAGGCGCTGCCGTTCATCGTTCTCCCCGATCACCGGCCCGCGGTGCATCTGCTCGACGGCGCGCACCTCGCCGCGCGCTTCAAGCCGAAAGCGACACAGCTGGGGTTCGGGTTTTAGAGAAAACCGATGCACTTCATCACCCTCGACAGCGAAACCGACTTCAACGGCTGGCGCAAGGCCGCGCGGACCCTGGCGCTCAACAATATCAAGCCGGAAGACGTCACCTGGTCGGCGCCGACAGACGAGCCCGAACTGTTCGCCGCGCCGCGCGAAACGCCGCCGCTGGAAACGCCGGCCGGCACCTTCAACGTCTCCGCGAGTTTCGTCGATCTCGCCAGAACCGTGATCCTGCACAGCGCCCCCGAACGCTTCGCTTTGCTCTACCGCGTGCTGTGGCGGCTGCGCTCGAACCACGAGCTGTTGCAGGTCGCGACCGATCCCGACATCGCGAAGCTCCACGCGCTGTCAAAGGCGGTACGCCGCGACAAGCACAAGATGACGGCCTTCGTGCGCTTTCGCGAGATCGGCCGCGAACCGAAGTCGCGCTTCGTCGCCTGGTTCGAGCCCGAGCATCACATCGTCGAAGCCACCACGCCGTTTTTCACGCGCCGCTTCGCCGACATGGCGTGGTCGATTCTCACGCCGGACGTCTGCGCGCATTGGGATGGCCATGCCGTCTCGATCACGCCGGGCGTGCCGAAATCCGACGCGCCAAGCGAGGACCGGCTGGAAGAGACCTGGCTGACCTATTACGCCTCGATCTTCAATCCGGCGCGGCTGAAGACCAAGGCCATGCAGTCGGAGATGCCGAAGAAATACTGGAAGAACCTGCCGGAGGCCGCCTTGATCCGGCCGCTGATCGAGCAGGCCGAGAAACTCAGCGGCGCGATGATCGCAAGCCCGCCCACCGAACCGAAACGCCTGCAGCACCGGGAGGCGCCGATGCCGAAACGGGTTCACGCCGACACCGAAAGCATCGCGGCGCTGCGCGACGAGGCCAGCCATTGCCGGATGTGCGAGTTGTGGAAGGACGCGACGCAGACCGTGTTCGGCGAAGGCCCGCAAAAGGCCTCGGTGATGATGGTCGGCGAGCAGCCCGGCGACAAGGAGGATCTGGCCGGACACCCCTTCGTCGGTCCGGCCGGGCAGATGCTCGACCGCGCGCTGGCGGAAGCCGGCGTCGACCGCGGCAAGGTCTACATGACGAACGCGGTGAAGCACTTCAAGTTCGTGCCGCGCGGCAAGTTTCGCCTGCACCAGAAGCCGGGCATCGCCGAGATCAAGGCGTGCCGCCCGTGGTACGAGCGCGAGAAGGCCTCGGTGCAGCCCGAGCTGGTGGTGGCGATGGGCGCCACGGCCGCGCATAGCGTGCTGGGCAAGGCCACGCCGATCGCCAAGACCCGCGGCCGCATCCTCGAACTCGATGACAAGACCCGCGTGCTGGTGACGGTGCACCCGTCCTACCTGCTGCGATTGCCGGACGAAGAAGCCCGCGCACGGGAGTATGCGCACTTCGTCGAGGATCTGCGGATTGTGGCGAAACACCTGAGCGAAGCGAAAGCGGCGTAACTCCGCAGCGGCTCTCCATCCTATCGTGTCGTCCCGGCGAACGCCGGGACCCATACACGCTGTCGATATGAAGCGAGAGATCGTTGTGGCAAACGGCGTGTCGCCTCACTGCGGACGGAGGCTATGGGTCCCCGCTTTCGCGGGGACGACAACAGAGGCGTTCGAGCTAAGAGCCTTAGATCACCATCTCCCGCATCACGCGCCGTGCATCGACCTCGAATTCCATGTCCACCACCGGCGGACGCGCATAGTGCCAGGTCAGGCCGGCACGCGCAGCGCCGAGGCGGACCAGTTCGTCGGCGGCGAGCGCGTGGAAATCATGCACGGTGTAGACCTGCGTGCCGGTAACGTCGTTCCAGCCGAAGCCGAGCGCCGACAGCCGCGCCAGAATCTCGGCCATTGTGAAGGTGACCTTCTCGCGAAATCCGTCCGGGCTCATATCGCGGTAGCGCACCAGGCGCTCGGGATAGCCGCCGTCGCCGCCGCGCGACTCGCCGCTGCCGGCGATCACGCAGGTCGGGCTCGCCCCCAGTGCCGGCCGCGTAAAGGAAAAGGCATAGAAGGACGGCTCCGCGGGTGGATCGATCTCCGGGCAGACATTGCTGCGCGCCACCGGATTGTTCTCGCTCGAGCCGTCATAAATTTCCCACTCCACCAGCGTCTTGACGTAATGCCGGTTGAAATCGCGAAACCCGTCGCCGTCGAGCGCGGCCGGCGAACGCAGCTCGCAGGCGCACAGCGCGGTGAGCGGACGCCCCGCGCCCAGGATATGATCGGCTATCAGCGAGAAGCCGTCAGCCAGCGCCACAGGCTTGTCGAAGCGGACGCGCTCGATCTCGAAATCCGGATCGGCGGCGACCCCGCTGGAGAACTGGAAACCCGCCGGAAGATAGCGGTAGTTGCCGGCGGCGAAGTCACGCGTCATGAGAAAGTACTCCAGAGTCAATGCGGTCTTCACCTCTCCCCGTCGGGGAGAGGTGAAGCGCGGCGCTCAGGTCGGGCGCAGCGCCGGGGCGGCGTGGTCGTGCATGTCGAACTCTTCGATCTCCTTAGCACGCCTGGTCTCGCGGCTGGCGCGATGGTCGGTGGCGATCGCGACATAGACCGCGGGCAGCACGAACAGCGTGAACAGCGTTCCGATCATCATGCCGGACACCACGACGAGGCCGATCGAGTACCGGCTGGCTGCGCCCGCACCCGCAGCAGTCAGCAGCGGCAACAGGCCGGCCACCATCGCCGCCGTCGTCATCAGGATCGGCCGCAGCCGCACGCGCGCCGACATCTCGATCGCCGAACGCTTGTCGAGCCCTTCCTTGAGCTGCAGCTCGTTGGCGAACTCCACCATCAGGATGCCGTGCTTGGAGATCAGCCCGACCAGCGTCAGCAAGCCGACCTGGGTGTAGATGTTGATCGTGGCGAGACCGAAGAACAGCGGCATCAGCGCCCCCGAGATCGCCATCGGCACCGAGATCATGATGACCAGGGGATCGCGCAGGCTCTCGAACTGCGCGGCCAGCACCAGGAAGATGATGATCAGCGCGAAGCCGAAGGCAATCGCGAGCTGGTTGCCTTCCTGCACATATTGCCGGCTGTCGGCGAGGTAGTCATGGTTGAAGCCCGACGGCAGCTGCTTGGCGGCGTTCTCCAGGAAGTCGACCGCGGCGCCGACCGTGACGCCCGGCATCGGCACGGCCTGGAAGGTCGCCGAATTGAGCTGGTTGTAGTGCGACAGCGCGTTCGGGTTGGTGGCGGTCTCCACCGTCACCAGCGTCGACAGCGGCACCTGCTGGCCGGTCGATGTCGGCACGTAATAGTTCGACAGCGAATCCTGCGAGATCCGCATCGCGCGCGGCACCTGCGGGATCACCTGGTAGGAACGACCCTCGAGGTTGAAGCGGTTGGTGTAGTTGCCGCCGAGCAGCGTCGACAGCGTGCTGCCGATCGAGGCCATGGTGATGCCGAGATCATTGGCCTTGTTGCGGTCGATCTTCACCCGGACCACCGGCTGGTTGTAGTCGAGGTCACTGTCGGCGACGATGAACAGCCCGCTCTTGCGCGCGGTGGCCTTCAGCTTGTTCATCTCCTCATAGACCGACTGGAAGCCGTTGGTGGAGTTGATGACCATCTGGATCGGCAGGCCGCCCGGGCCGCCCGGCAGCGCCGGCAGGTTGAAGGCGAACACGCTGGTGCCCTCGATCTTGCTGAGCTCGGCCTGCACCAGCGGCTTCAATTTGGTCGAGGAACGCGTGCGCTCGTCCCACGGCGTCAACGCCATGCCGGCGATGCCGTTGGAGGGGCCGTTGGTGCCGTTGATGATAAAGCGCAGATCGGTTTCCGGAAACTTCTGGAAAACCTTGTCCATCTTGTCGCTGTAGAAATTGGCGTAATCGATGTTGGCGTATTTCGGCGCCTTGGTGACGGCGAACAGGATGCCCTGATCCTCCTCGGGCGCCAGTTCCTTGGAGGTGTTGACATACATGAAGCCGACCAGGCCCAGGATCACCACCGCAAACAAAGCGGTGATCGGCCGGTAGTCGAGCGAGCGATCGAGCTGCCGGCCATACCAGCGCGTGGTGGCGCCGAACACGCGATCGACCTTCCTGGCGAACCAGCCGGCCTCTTCCTGCTTCAAGAGCACCGAGCACATCATCGGCGACAGCGTCAGCGCGATCACGCCGGACACGATCACCGAGCCCGCCAGCGTGAAGGCGAATTCGCGGAACAGCGCGCCGGTCAGGCCGCTGAGGAAGCCGATCGGCGCATACACCGCCGCCAGCGTGATGGTCATCGAGATCACCGGACCGACGATCTCGCGCGCGCCTTCCAGCGACGCCTGCACCGGCGACTTGCCCTCCTCCAGATGGCGGTGGATGTTCTCCACCACCACGATGGCGTCGTCGACGACGAGGCCGATCGCCAGCACCATCGCCAGCAGCGTCAGCATGTTGATGGAGAAGCCCATCACCAGCATCAGGCTGCAGACGCCGATCAGCGACAGCGGGATCGTCACCACCGGGATGATCACCGAGCGGAACGACGCCAGGAACAGGAAGATCACCACGATCACGATGACCACCGCCTCGATCAGCGTGTTCTGCACCTCGTTGATCGACGAGGTGATGAACTTCGTCGAATCATAGGCCACCTTCATCTTCAGCGACGGCGGCAGGCTGCGCTCCAGTTCCGGGAACAGCGCGCGCACGCCCTTAACGATGTTCAGCGGGTTGCCCTGCGGGGTCGACTGCACACCGATGAAGATGGCGCGCTCGCCGTTGAACGCGACGCTGGCATCCGAGCTCTGCGCCGCCAGTTCGACGGTCGCGATGTCTTCCATGCGAACGAAGCCACCGTCCTTGGCCTTCACGATCATCCGCTTGAACTGGTCGACGTTCTGCAGGTCGGTATTGGCGGTGACGTTGGAGACGATGTAGTAGCCCTTGGTCTGGCCCGCCGCCGACTGGAAGTTGTTGGCGCGGATCGCCGCCGTGACGTCATCCGGCGACACGCCGCGGCCCTGCATGCGCAGCGGGTCGAGCCACAGCCGCATCGCGAAGGTCTGGCCGCCGAGGATGTCGGCCGAGGCCACGCCGTCGACCGTGGAGAGCACCGGCTGCACCGCGCGCGTCAGATAGTCGGAGATCGCCGAGCCCGACAGTTCCTCGCTGGAGAAGCCGAGATACATCACGGCCGTGGTGGTGCCGGTCGATTTCACGATCACCGGGTCGTTGGCCTCGCGCGGGATCAGATATTTGACCGAATTGACCTTCGACAGCACTTCGGTGAGCGCGGCGTTGGGGTCGTTGTTGAGCTTGATGTAGACCGAGATCAGGCTCTGGCCCTGGGTCGAGGCCGAGGTCATGTAGTCGAGGCCCTCGGCGGCGGCGACGGCCTGCTCGATCGGCGTGGTGATGAAGCCCTGCATCAGGTCCGGCGACGCGCCGGGATACACCGTGGTGATGGTGATCACGGTGTTCGACAGTTTCGGATATTGCCGGATCGGCAGCGACGTCGCCGCCTTGAAGCCGATCAGCAGGATCAACAGGCTGACCACCACCGCCAGCACCGGCCGCTTGATGAAGATATCGGTAAAGGTCATCGCAGCGCTCCGTCGGCGGCACCGCGCGCCGAACGAGGCCGCGCAGATGCGAGAAATTGGTTCGTCTCTATCAAAACGGATCGCGCTTGCTGCAATCCGTCATCGTCCCAAACGCGATCGATTTCGTTTCGATCGAAACCTGCCACCTGCGCCTCTTCACCTCTGCCCACCGGGGAGAGGTCGGAGCCTCGCGTCAGCGAGGCTTCGGGTGAGGGGGCACCGGCCTGTCGATGGCGCTGAGCCCCCTCACCCGCCCGGCTTCGCCGGTCGACCTCTCCCCGGTGGGGAGAGGTTTACCTCGGACGCGGCTTCGGCAACGCAGAACACTTCGGTTCAACGTCAACGTTAGTTCAGCGGCGCCTTCGCCGGGATCTGCGGCGCGGGATCGGGCGAGATCGCCACCGCCACGCCGGACTGCAATTTGAGCTGGCCGACCTGCACCACCCGGTCGCCGGCCTTGAGGCCGCGCACGATCACGGCGCGGCCGTTGGACCGGTCGCTGGTCTGCACGAAGGTGCGTACCGCAGTCAGGCTGGTCTTGCCGTCGTCCGCTTTCTTCTCGGTAATCAGATAGACGCTGTCGCCATACAGCGTGTAATCGACCGCGGTCTCCGGCACCGTGATCACGGCCGGCTTGTCGGGCAGCACCACCGTGGTGGTCGCGAACATGCCGGGCTTCAGGATCTTTTCCGGGTTCTGGATCGTCGCCTGGACGCGGATGTTGCGGGTCTCGGCGGCGATCTGCGGCTCGATGGTGGTCAGCTTGCCTTCGAACTTGCGGCCCGGATAGGCATCGACCGTGATGCGAACGGTCTGGCCGACCTTGAGCGTGCCGGAATCCTTCTCGGTCACGGTGAAATTGGCATAGACCGCCGACAGATCGGTCAGCGTGACGATCTGGGTGCCGGCCGTGAGATACTGCCCGACTTCGACGCGGCGGACACCGAGGTCGCCATCGAACGCCGCGCGGACCAGCTTCTGCGAGATCACCGCTTCGGTGCGCGAGATGCCGGCCTGGGCCTGGTCGAACGCCGCTTGCGCGGTATCGACGGTGGCCTGCGGCCCGAACTGCCGCGACGCCAACTGCTTGGCGCGGTCGAGATTCAATTCCGCCACCTTGGCCTGCGCCTTGAAGGAGGCAAGGTCGCCCTGCTCCGGCGCGTCGAACAATTGCACCAGCGGCGTGCCGGCCTTCACCGTCGAGCCGGCCTGGAACATGATCTGGGTGACGCGGCCGTTGACGTCGGAGGTGACGTTAACCTGGTGCACGGCGGCGAGATCGCCGACCGCATTGAGCAGGTTCGGGATCACTTCGGACTTGGCCTCGGCCACCGTGACGTTGGTCGGCGGCGGCTTCATGGTGGCGAAGAAGTTCTTGATGGCGTTGGCGCGAATATAGTTGAAGCCGACGATGGCGGTCACCAGCAGCCCGAGCAGGATGCCGACGATGATGAACCATTTCACCATCCGGACCGGCCGCGGCCGGGGTTTCTCGCCACCGGCGCGGGGCGCCGCGCTGGCTTCGCTTGCAAGGGTCATGTCAGGCGCTCTCTGTCGTTGCCGCGGGCAGCAGGTCCGGCGAAATGTCTTGGTCGATATATCGGGCGATCGCCGCCTGGGTCAGGCCAATGCCGCGAAGGATGAATTCGCATAATTGCCGTTCCAGACCGGGATCGTTGCCATAGGGCAAAGCGGGAACCGGGGGAAGCCTCGACAGCGCCGCCATCATCGCGGTGTGGTGCGCGAACCAGAACAGATGAACCGGCGCCTGGCCGACCGGACTGGCGTCGCCCTGTGCGATCGCCCGGTCCAGCGAGGCGGCAAAGGCCCCGCCGATCAATGAACCGACCTTCTCGAACAACAACTGGGCAAACTCGCCGTCATTCAGCAGGCTGATGAACATCAGCCGCATCCGCTGGGCGTCCTCCTGCTCGGGCGCGGCGGGCAATGCCATGAAATGCCCGACCATGCCGCGAATCAGGATCACCAGCGTCTCGGTGGACGGTGGCAGGCCGAGCAGCTTGTGCAGGCCCGGATCGGCCTCGCATTCCTCGGCGAGGATTTCGGCGTACAGCGCCGATTTGGTCGGGAAATGCTTGAACAGCAGACCTTCTGAAATCGAAGCCGCCGCGGCCACGCTCTTGGTGGTCGTGCCGGCGAAACCGTGCCGCGCAAAGCAACGCTTCGCGGCATTCAGGATCAGCTCCCGCCGGAGATCATGGGTCATTCGCAAGGTACTCATAGTTGTGAGTAAGCACTCACCTCTTGAGAAGTCAATAATCTGATGCGTTGCGAAAGGGGATTTTGGCCGGGTGTGGCGGCGGTGCCATCGGGGCGAATGAGAAATAGCGTGGCGTTCTCACCCTCCCCTGGAGCGGGAGGGTAAAACAGAGCCGCTATCCGAAATTCTGCAGCGCCGGGAAGGTCTCGAGCAGCCAGATGCTGGCGCTGGAGACGGCGCCAGTGAGGAAGCCGATGCCGGTCAGCACCATCAGCACGCCCATCGCGCGCTCGACCTGCAGCAGATGCCGCTTCATGCGGGCGAACAGGGTGGAAAACTGCTCCACCATCAGCGCCGCCAGCAGGAACGGGATGCCGAGCCCGGCGGAATACACCGCCAGCAGCATCGCGCCGCGGGTGACGGTGGCTTCGGCCGCGGCGACCGACAGGATCGCCGCCAGGATCGGGCCGATGCACGGCGTCCAGCCGAACGCGAAGGCCAGCCCCATCGCATAGGCACCCCACAGCCCGACTGGCTTGGCCATCGCCAGCCGCCCCTCGCGCATCAACAGGCCGATCCGGGTCAGGCCGAGGAAGTGCAGCCCCATCAGGATGATGATGATACCGGCCGCGATCGAGAGTTCCGCCGAATACGCCCGCACCAGGCCGCCGATCAGGCTGGCGCTGGCGCCGAGCGCCACGAACACCGTGGAAAAGCCGAGCACGAACACCAGCGCCGAGATCAGCACCGCGCGCTTCGAGGCACGGTCGGCCTCGTCGGTGGCGACGTGCTCGATGGTCGCGCCGGTCAGGTAGATCAGATAGGGCGGCACCAGCGGCAGCACGCAGGGTGACAGGAAGCTGACCAGGCCGGCCAGCAGCGCCGCAGGGATCGAGACATCATGAATCATGCGGCTAGATGCACCGGCCGCGGCGGCGGATGCAAGGCCCGCGCGATGCCTCTCCGCGTTGTGATCGCGCGTGAACTCCGACTTCTTCCTTGTCCCCTTGTGGGAGAAGGTGGCGCCGACGCAGTCGGCGACGGATGAGGGGGGTTGCAGGGCGGCGACGCTTGTGCCGAACATACCCCTCACCCGGCTCGAACCTGCTCCGCAGGTTCGAGCCACCCTCTCCCACCTAGCGAAGCGAAGCTTCGCGCGGGGGAGAGGGAAGAAAGTGAGCATGCACAACCTCCTCACCGACATTGCCGGAATCCGTGTCGGCCACGCCGACGACACCGCGCTCGCCTCCGGCGTCACCGCGATCCTGTTCGACCGCCCGGCGGTCGCGGCGATGGATGTGCGCGGCGGCGGGCCCGGCACCCGCGACACCACCCTGCTCGACCCCGTCAACACCGTGGAGGCGATCGACGCCATCACGCTGTCGGGGGGTTCCGCCTTCGGCCTCGATGCCGGCGGCGGCGTGCAGGCGTGGCTGGCGGAACAGGGCCGCGGCTTCCGCATCGGCGATGCCGTGATCCCGATCGTGCCGGGCGCGGTGTGCTTCGACCTGTTGAACGGCGGCAACAAGCAATGGAGCCGCTTTTCGCCCTACCGCGACCTCGGCTATGCCGCGGCCGCCAACGCCGGCGAGACCTTTGCGCTGGGCAGCGTCGGCGCAGGCCTCGGCGCCACCACCGCGAATTTCAAGGGCGGGCTGGGCTCCGCCTCGGCGGTCACCTCCGGCGGCGTGCGCGTCGCGGCCCTTGCCGTGGTCAATGCAATCGGCAGCGTCACCATCGGGGACGGGCCGTGGTTCTGGTCGGCGCCGTTCGAGCAGGCGAGCGAATTCGGCGACCGCGGCCTGCCGGCGCGTTTCACGCCAGCCATGCTGGCGATGCGCGTCAAGGGCGGGACGGCCGCCTCGGCGATCGAGAACACCACGCTGGTGGTGGTCGTCACCGACGCGATCCTCAGCAAGCCGCAGGCGCAGCGCCTGGCGATGATGGCGCAGACCGGCTTTGCCCGCGCGATCACCCCGGTGCACGCGCCGCTCGACGGCGACATCGTGTTCACTGCTGCGACCGGCGAGAAGCCGGTCGATCCTTTGATCGGCCTCACCGAACTCGGCATGGTTGCCGGCCATGTTACGGCGCGGGCCATCGCGCGCGGCGTCTACACCGCCACCGCGCTGCCGTTCGAAGGCGCCCTGCCGGCGTGGCGCGACCGCTTCGGCTAGAACATCGCTATTCTTATGCCGTGATCGAAACCGCCGCCGTATTCTTGGACTGCTGGATCGCCTGGGCCTGGCGCTGAATCATCTGCTCGATGAAATTATACGACGAGCTGGCCTTCGAGGCGCTGCTCGTCGTCGTCGACGACGCGCTGCTGGCAGTCGGCGCCGAGGTCATCGAAACCACCGAGCCGTCGGCATAGGTGGTGGAGGTCGTGGTGGTACCGTCGGCATTCATGGTGGTCTTGCTGGTCGCGCCGGCGCTGTCGTCGCTCTTGCCGCCGCCACCGCCGCCCTGCAGCGCCGCAACGGCCGCGCCCGCGGACTTGCTGCTCAATTTGGCCGACAGCTCGTCCTGGCTCACCGAGCCGTCGCCATCGGTGTCCAGCTTGGCGAATACCTTGTCGGCATTGGCGACATTGGTGCCGCCGGCGCCGAGCTTCTTCTCGAACTCGGCCTTGCTGATACCGCCGCTGGAATCGCCGTCGAGCAGGCTGAACAGCTGGCTCAGCGGGTCTTTCTTGGTTTTCGAGGACGACGTGCCGCTCTGCGCATCGAGCAACGCGCTCAGCGTGCCGGTGGACAGCGTGCCGGAGGTCGAAGCGGTCGTCGACGACTTTGCGCTGGAGGTGGCCGAGGCCGTCGAGGCGCTGGCGACATCGAACGGGTTCGACGCCTTCGAACTGGCGGTGGCGGAGCCGGTCGCCGATTTCTTCTTCGCCGCGGTGAGCAGCTGGAGCGCATCGATCGCGGTGGTGGCGGCGGCGAGGGCTGGCAACATGGTCGATCTCCGGCTCGAGCGTGAGCGTGAATTCCCTGAGGAGGATTTAGCAAGGCCTGTGCCAGCGAAATACGCTTGTGATATCAACGCACTTCGGCTGCCGCGGGCGGCGGTGCGCCCGGCAGATCGTGCCGTTGCGGCATAAAATGCCGGGGCACGGCGGTGCGGCGTCCGTTGCCGGTGCCCCGGCCGCATGGTACCCGAAGCCATCCCTTCAGCCCCGTCAGGAGCGCCCGATGTCCAGCTTTGTGCCACGCCCCCTCGTCATCGCACCCTCGATCCTGGCCGCGGATTTCTCCAGGCTGGGCGAGGAGGTCCGCGCGGTGGACGAAGCCGGAGCCGACTGGCTGCATCTCGACGTGATGGACGGCCATTTCGTGCCGAACATTTCCTACGGCCCCGACGTCATCAAGGCGATGCGCCCGCACAGCAACAAGATCTTCGACGCGCATCTGATGATCGCGCCGTGCGACGCCTATCTCGAAGCCTTCGCGAAAGCCGGCTGCGACCACATCACGGTGCATGCCGAGGCAGGTCCCCATCTGCACCGCTCGCTGCAGGCAATCCGCGCGCTCGGCAAGAAGGCCGGCGTCTCGCTGAACCCCGGCACGCCGCTGTCGGCGATCGAATATGTCATCGACCTGCTCGACCTCGTGCTGGTGATGTCGGTCAACCCAGGCTTCGGCGGCCAGGCCTTCATCCCCTCCGCGCTCGGCAAGATCTCCGACCTGCGCGCCATGACCGCGGGGCGCCCGATCGACATCGAAGTCGACGGCGGCGTCTCGGCGGCGGTTTCGGGGCAGCTCGCCGCGGCCGGGGCGAATGCGTTCGTCGCGGGCTCCGCGGTGTTCAAGGGCGGGACTGTGGAGAGCTACAAGGCCAACATCGACGGGATTCGCGGAGAAGCGCTGAAGGCGCGCGGGGAGATGGTGTAATTCGCGCCTTTAAGGCGCTAGTTAAACACCCCTTGAAATTCCACCATTATGGTGTATTTTCAGATGCCAGAACACAACAAGCCAACGCATGATCTGAAAACAGTTCAATCCGTATTTTCAAACACGCAGGGTTTGCACATCACCGGTACGGCACTTCGTGATGCAGCAGCGCTGGGCTACGGGTCGGAGGGGATCATCGAAACGATCCAGTCCATCGAAGCCAGCCACTTCTACAAGTCGATGCCGTCTGAAAAGAAGCCCGGTACCTGGCAGGATGTGTACCGGGTGCCGGATGGCGATATCGAACTCTATGTGAAGTTCACGTCGGACGTGGTGACAGAATTCAGGCTCCTGTCGTTCAAGGAGAGGTGAGATGGAAGAATCCCCGACGTGTCCCGAAACAGGCCTGCCGATGGTACGCGACACGCGGCCCATGACCATCACCTACAAGGGGCAGTCATCCACTATAGATATGCCCGGATGGTACTGCGATGAATCGGACGAGAGCATTCATACCGGCGACGATCTGAAAGTATCCGACGCTGCATTGAAAGCGCTTCGGATGCATACCGAGAACCTGCTTTCCCCGCAGGACGTGAAGCGAATTCGGACCAAGATCGGATTGACGCAGCGAGAGGCGGGAACGCTGATCGGCGGTGGCCCGAATGCATTCCAGAAGTACGAGCAAGGGACCGTTACCGTCAGCAAGGGCATCAGCAATTTTCTGCGACTGCTGGAAAGACACCCCGAGGAAGTCGAAGAGCTCAAGAAGCAAGCGTAGCCCTACTCCCCCATCCGCGCCGGCCGGACCACCGTCACGCTGCAGCGCGCCTCCGCTGCGACCTTCGCCGACACGCTGCCGAGCAATTTCCGCCGCAACGACTTCTGCCGGGCGCCGATCAAAATGTGGTCGACCTTGTTGACCTCGGCGAATTCCAGCACCGCGGCGGCCGGGTCGATCGCCTCGATGACGTGGCTGGTCATGCGCTCCGGCTCCAGCCCCAGCGTCGAGGCCCAGTGGCGCAGTTGCACCAGGCGGTCGACGTGCTTGTTGTTGTCGTTTTCGTCCAGCGTCTTGTCGATGCTGAGGCGGCCGAGTTTCAGCACGTTGACGCAGGCGAGGCGCGCCGCCGGCAGCGTCGATAGGATGCGCGCGGTCGCCACCCGCAGCGCGTCGTTGAGTTCGGCCGAGTCGTCGCCGACATCGAGCGCGACCATCACGATCGGCGCCGCCTCCACCACCGCGGCGACGTCGGTCTTCGCCTGCGGCAGCGCCGCGCCGCGGTTGAAGCGGCGGTGCCACACCGTGCGCCAGGGATCGCGATCGAACTTCTCGGCGCGCGCGGTGAGCGGCACCTGGTCGGGATGGCCGAGATCGAAGGCGAGCTGTGCTGCGGTCGGGTGCCGCGCCGAGGGCTCGATCGCCAGGCAGCGCAGCACGATCTCCTGCAGCCATGGCGGATAGTCGGCGCGCAGCCGTCGCGGCGGCAGCACGTCGCGCCACAGCCGCCGCCGCATGCCGCGCAGCGTCTCGCTCTCGCCATGCGGCCGCTCGCCGGTGGTGAAGAAGTACAACAGCGCGCCCAGCGAAAACAGGTCGCTGCGCGGGTCGTCGCGGACGCCGAGCAGCCGCTCCGGCGCCATGTAGGGCGCGGTGCCGAACGGCAGCCGGAATTCCTCCTGCAGCAGATCCGGCAGTTGCGCGTGAAACGACAGGCCGTAGTCGATCAGCACGGCCTCGCCGCTGTCGCGAAACATCACGCTGCTCGGCTTGAGGTCGTGGTGGATGACGTGCTGCGCGTGCAGGTCGGCCAGCGCCACCGCGATCTTGCCGGCAATCGCCACCGCCTCGTCATAAGACAACGGCAGCTCCGGCAGCCGCTTGTACAGCGTCTGGCCGGGGAGCCGCTCGATCACCACATAAGGCTGCCGCGCAAAGTCGCCGGTGCCGAAACAGGCCGGCACGTGCACCCCGCTGAGGCGCGGCACGATCATCTGCTCCATCTCGAAGGAGACGATAGCCGCGGGATCGTCGCCCTCACTGATGCGCGGCACCTTCATCAGCAGCGGCTGCGCGATGTCCGGCCGCGTGACCCGCCACAGCGTCGCCATGCCGCCGGCGTGCAACTGCTCGCCGATGGTGAAGCCGTCGATCACCGAGCCCGGATGCAACTGGTCGCGCGCCATGGTCAGCGTCCCGTCGCGAGGCGCTGGGCCAGCCATTCCGGCAGGCCGTGGGCGCGGATCCGGGCCGCCGCCGCCTCGATGTCATAGGGCACGCGGCAATAGGTGATCTCGTTGCGCGCGGTGTCGAACATCGCGAACGCCGCCGCCGGGTTGCCGTCGCGGGGTTGCCCGACCGAGCCCAGCACCGCCAGCCAGTGCCGCCCCGGCAACAGTTGCACGGCGACGTCGGTGACCGGCGTGAACGCCGTCATCTTCGCGACCACCGACATCGAATACAGCGCCGGCCGATGGATATGGCCGCAGAAGCCGACCGTGGCTGGCGTCGCTACGATGCTGCGCGCGGCGTCGGAGGCGTCCTGCACGTAGCGCCAGCGCGCGGGCGCGCTGGCTTCGGAATGCACGTAGAGCCGGTCCTCGTCCTCGACCGTCATCGGGAGTTCGGCGAGAAAGTGCTTCTGCCCGGCGTCGAGCCGGCTGCGGGTCCATTCGATCACCGCGCGGGCATTATCGTTCATGGTCTCGGATGGCGTGCCGACCGCGTGATCGTGATTGCCGAGCACCGCCACCGCGCCGTCCTCGACCAACGCCATCACGGTATCGACGCTCCATTCGGGATCGCCGCCATAGCCGACGAAATCGCCGAGCAGGATCATGCGCTCCGCGCCACGCGCGCGCGCCGCTGCCAGGCACGCGCTGAACGCCTGCTTGTTGGCATGGATATCGGCAAAGATCGCCAGAAGCACGCCGCCTCCCCTGTTTTGGCCATTCTGACAGCCGGTTTCGGCGGATGGCTTGACCGACATCAATTGATACGGCGGATCGGCACTCCGTAAATGCGGCTAAAGATATCGCGCGTCGTCGCCCGTCAGAACATCGCGCATCCCGCGCGGCACCGGAAAACCGTAGCCCGACCAGTCGTCGGCCCAGTCCAGCCGCCCGGCCTCGTGCTCCGCGCTGCAATAGAGCTCGGAGCCGACCATGTTGAGCGCCACGAGCAACGCCTGGATGGCGTCGGCCCCGCCCGCCGACCCCTTCCGCTCGCGGTCGGGCCAGCCGATCGTCCAGTCCGCGAACCAGGAGTTTTCGCGTGGTTCGGGCCAGAAAATGCTGACGACGACATCGACATGGCCGGAGTCGCGGCGAAGTCTGAAGACCCGTTGCATGGGCTCTGGCATGATCACCCCTTGGGAGCGAGCGTCGGTGGCACGTCGCCGGATTTCACCGCCCAGGACGTGCCGCGCCTCACCGTACCAAACGCAGCGCAGGCGCCGCAACGCTCGCCTACAATCCCAGTTTCTCGATATTCTCATCGCGCCAGGATTCGATGACCGCACGCAGGCCAACCGGATCGTTCTCCAGAAAATAAAGAACCTGTTGGATGACGGTCCTGCAATTCTGCTGGGTAGCCGGGCTATATTCGTCGAGATCGATGTGCAGTTGACGAAAGATGGCGAGCGCTTCCTGAATATTTCCCAGCATATAGTGATTGATACCCAGGTCGGTCCGGAAAGGTAGCATCCTGTTTCCGGACATCCAGGCAACATGCCCCATGAAATCGCGGGTCGTCTGAATTTTTCGGAGCGGCTCGACATGCGGGCCTAATTTTTGAAGAACGACCGCTGCCGCTGCTCCATAGTCCTGTTTATCGATATGAAAGAGCGCGCCGCAGTCTCCTACGATCGACTGGCTGTAATTGAACGAAAAATGCGCGAACGGACGATGCAATGGCATGACCGTTCGCACCAGCATCATGTGATCCTTACGTGAAGTGGTATCGAGAAAGAAGCCGCGCGCGATGTCGGTTGTCGGCGTGATGATGAGGTGGTCGCCGCACAGCACGGTGCCAGGCACCTGCGGCTGGATCAGCTTGAATATCCTGCGCGACCTGCTCATGCTTCAGGTTTGATCCGCGATGAAAGTGAAGCTCGATGACTGGGGTATAGGGCCCCGCTTTGGTCCGCTCCCTCAGTTCGTCCGCACGCGAAAGAGTAGACTTGGCTCCGCCGGTTTTGACGTCATGGACGGCGATGCACGTGCCCAGAACGACTCGTCTTCAGCTCGGCACCGCGATACCGAGCCTGACGTCATTCTCGTTGCGCCACTGCCGGATGAGCGTGTCGAGACCGGCCGGATCCGAGTCAAGTTGCTGACGAATCCGGGCGACGACTGGCCGCAGAGACACGAACCAGCTCTCGTCATGATCCGCCAGAACATCCTCGACATGTGAAAGCGCCTTCTCGCAACGCTGGACATCGCCGACCAGATAGTCAGCCAGAGCAAAATCGAGTTGCACGGGCGCCGTCGTGTTGGCCCGCATGAAATCGAAATATTCCAGGAAGGAAGCAACGGTCTGAATGTTTTCAAACTCGCTTACGAATGGCATGATCTGCCCGAGAACGACGGCCGCCGATCGGCAATCATCCTGGGGGTCGGTAATGGTCCAATAGGTCTCCGGATGCTTAATCAAAGTACCATAGTGCCCGCCAAACAGAAACGATGGCTGATCATGCGGCCGCCACAGTGGCGTCACGCACCGGTGGAGATCATTGTGGTTTTTCCGGCCCGAGGGGAAAAGCCGGAATCCACGCAGGAACATGTCAGCTTTTCCAACGGCAAGGAAATCACCATACAGGACCGAGCCTGGAATCTGCTTCTGAACAATACCGAAAAGGCGAGCCGAGCGTCGCATGCTTGATACGTGACCCCGAAGGATATGAAGCTCGATCACCGGAATATAGCGTGACGCCGAGAAGTGACTTCGCAGTTCGTCTGCACGCGATGGGCTTACCACGGCACCACCCGTCTTTAAATCATAAATGGCGATAATTTCTTGGCTTACCGATCGCAATGCTACGTCGGCTCGAACGCTTCCTTCTTCCCCGTAAGTTGCCGGCGAATTGTTCTTGTAGCTGAACTCGACCACAACCCCGTCCATGCCTTGCGCTAACACTGCCGCCCCGAACGCCGAATGCACAGCCGTGCCGTAAGCCCTCGGGGTGTCATACGGAATAAAATCAAAGACATCCATCACGCCCTTGAGCGTGTTGCTCAGCGTCACAGTCAAACTATCAATCCGTTCGTCGCCGGTTATAGCGTTGTTGTAGATGATTTTTGCTGCGGCGGGCTGAAGGGTCGGTTCTGAGTTGTCCGAGCCGGCCTCGCCGAGAAGCGCTTCGAGACGGGTCGCCAACGGAAGGCTGTTAAAATCCGCAAAAACGGCAGTCACGCTGTTTCCGGATGCGTTTGCCTCCTCTGCGGTCCCTGCCCCGTCGCCGTCCGTCCACCTTCCAAGGTCATCGCGCGGCTGGTCTGGATCGAAACCATCCTTTGCGGAGTAACTCAGCCGGCGCAACTTCAGCTCAACCTTGATGCCCATGAGCCGATACTTCAACCGCGCCAGTTCATCTCCAATCTCGTCGAATTCATTCCGCCCTGTCATCGCTCGGCCCCTTCCTTAGCTAGGTTAATAATCTTATAAGATTATTAACCTATGATCAAGTCGCTTTTGAGCAGTTATGGGAGGCTTTTAAGTCTCTCCCCACCCCTCGCATCCTTGGTGGCCTCTCCCATCCCTTTCTGCTAAAGCGCGGCGTAATCCCCCAAACCGCTGCGAGTGCCCATGATCCCCCGCTATACCCGTCCCGAAATGGCTGCCATCTGGGAGCCGCAGACCCGCTTCAAGATCTGGTTCGAGATCGAGGCGCATGCGGCCGATGCGCTGGCGGAGCTGGGCACCATCCCGAAGGATGCCGCGAAGGCGATCTGGGCCAAGGCGAAGGACGCCACCTTCAACGTCGATCGCATCGACGAGATCGAGCGCGAAACCAAGCACGACGTCATCGCCTTCCTGACCCATCTGGCCGAGATCGTCGGGCCAGAGGCGCGCTTCGTGCACCAGGGCATGACGTCGTCGGACGTGCTCGATACCTGCCTCAACGTCCAGCTCACCCGCTGCGCCGACCTCCTGATCGCCGACGTCGACCGCCTGCTGGCCGCGCTGAAGACCCGCGCCTATGAGCACAAGATGACGCCAACTATCGGCCGTTCGCACGGCATCCATGCCGAGCCGGTCACCTTCGGCCTCAAGCTCGCCTATGCCTATGCCGAGTTTACCCGCGCGAAAGAGCGTCTGATCACCGCGCGAAAAGAAGTCGCGACCTGCGCGATCTCCGGCGCCGTCGGCACCTTCGCGCAGATCGATCCGCGCGTCGAAGAGCATGTCGCGAAAGCGATGGGCCTGGTGCCGGAGCCGATCTCGACCCAGGTGATCCCGCGCGACCGCCACGCGATGTTCTTTGCAACCCTCGGCGTGATCGCCTCGTCGATGGAGCGCCTGGCCACCGAGATCCGCCACATGCAGCGCACCGAAGTGCTGGAAGTGGAAGAGTTCTTCTCCGAGGGCCAGAAGGGCTCCTCGGCGATGCCGCACAAGCGCAACCCGGTCTTGACCGAGAACATCACCGGCCTCGCCCGCATGGTCCGCGCCTATGTGACGCCGGCGATGGAGAACGTCGTGCTGTGGCACGAGCGCGACATCTCGCACTCCTCGGCCGAGCGCATGTTCGGCCCCGACGCCACCGTGACGCTCGACTTCGCACTGAACCGCCTGGCCGGCGTGATCGAGAAGCTCCTGATCTATCCCGCCAACATGCAGAAGAATCTCGACCGCCTCGGCGGCCTGGTGCATTCGCAGCGCCTCCTGATCGCGCTGACGCAGAAGGGCGCCTCCCGCGAGGACGCCTACCGACTCGTGCAGCGCAACGCCATGCCGGTATGGCGCGGCGAAGGCGAATTCCTGACGCTGCTGAAGGCCGACAAGGACGTCACGAAGTATCTCACGGATGCCGAGATCGAGGAACAGTTCGACCTCGGCTATCACTTCAAGCACGTCGACACAATCTTTGGCCGGGTGTTCGGATAAACACCACAAACTGTCGTCCCGGGGCGCGAGCAGCTTGCTGCGAGCGAACCCGGGACCTCGGACTGTTTTGAACATCTCGGGATTCCGGGTTCAGTCGCAGCTGGCGCTGCTCCCGCCCCGGAATGACAGTGTTGGTCGCAGCGTAAGAGAATCTGCATGCCCACCGTCCTCGCCGTCGCTTTCCGCCGCGGCCATCACTTCAGCAAAAATCCGGCGCTCAGCATTCGCCTGCTCACAGGCCTCGGCGTCGAGGGCGACGGCCACTCGGGCACGACGGTGCAGCATCTGTCGCGCAAGCGGTTCAACCCGACGCTGCCCAATCTGCGCCAGGTGCACCTGATCCATTCCGAGCTGTTCGACGAACTGCGCGACAAGGGCTTTGCGGTTGCGCCCGGCGACCTCGGCGAAAATATCACCACGCAAGGCATCGACCTGCTTGGCCTGCCGACCGGCACCCAACTGACGCTCGGCGAGACCGCGACCATCCAGATCACCGGTCTGCGCAATCCCTGCATCCAGATCGACCGCTTCCAGCCGGGCCTGATGACCGCCACGCTGGATCACGACGCTGCCGGAAACCTGATCCGCAAGGCCGGCGTGATGGCCGTGGTGCTGGCCGACGGCGACGTCCGCCCCGGCGATGCCATCACGGTCACGCTGCCGGCGGGCGCGCATCGGACCTTGACGCCGGTGTAGCAACGCAAAAGTAACCACATTCGGCCAGCATAGAGTCCGCATGTCCCCATCCCCGACCATCCTCGTCATCGATTCCGGCCTCGGCGGCCTCACCGTGCTGCGCGAGATCGTACGCGCGCGGCCGGAGGCGCGCTACGTCTATGTCGCCGACGACGTGTTCTTCCCCTATGGCCACCACAGCGAGGACGAGATCATCGCCCGCGTGGTGCCGCTGATCGGCGAGCTGATCGCGCGGCACGCGCCGGACCTGGTGGTGATCGCCTGCAACACGATGTCGGTCTCGGTGATGGCGCCGCTGCGCGCGGCCTATAGCGTGCCGTTCGTCGGCACCGTGCCGGCGGTCAAGCCGGCCTGCGCGGCCTCCACCACCAAGCGCGTCTCGGTGCTGGGCACCCGCGCGACCGTGAAGCGCGAATATACAAGGGCGCTGATCCGCGACCACGCCAGCGCCTGCACCGTGACGCTGGTCGGCTCGCCCAACCTCGCCACGCTGGCGGAGGCGGAACTGAACGGCGCGGCGATCCCCGATGACGAGATTTTGGCCGAGATCGCGCCGTGCTTCACCGAGACGGACGGGCTGCGCACCGATGCCGTGGTGCTGGCCTGCACGCATTACCCGTTGCTGCTGCAGCGGATGATCGCACTGGCGCCGTGGCCGGTGGCCTGGATCGATCCGGCGCCGGCGATCGCACGCCGCGTCAAAGACCTGCTCGGCCCGGCCGGGCACGGCACGCCAGATGCTCCAAGCTTCGCCTATACGTCCGGTTGCGCACCCTCCGCCCCGCTGGCCAAAGCGCTGGCGCCGTTTTTTGGCAGCGCGGCGCTCGTGACCGTCTGATCGCGTTCGATCCCGCCGCTCGTTAAAACACCCGACGGCGCGACCAACGGCTGCACAAACCGCCTGACCATGCTAGGTCACTAGGTACCGGCGGGCGACAGGACCGGGAAACTCTCGTGGGGCGGGACGGAATGCGAGGGACGATTCGCAGAGTGTCGGTGCCGCGCCGGCTGATCGCCGACCTCATGCATGCCTCGGCAAGCGTGCCGTTCGTGCAGCTACGGCGAAAGCTTGGCGTGGCCGCGCTGGCGGAGGCGCGCGCCGGCTGCGCGGTCCGGCCGGGCTGGGCCTCGATCTTCACCAAGGCGTTCTGCCTGGTGGCGCGCGACCAGCCGATCCTGCGCACCATGTATATCGGCGGGCCGTGGCCGCATTTCTACGAGCTGCCGCGCAGCACCGGCATGGTGGCGATCTCGCGCGTCGAGGGCGGCGAGCCCTGCGTGCTGCCGCAGCGCGTCTGCGGCGCCGAGGCCATGACGCTGGCGGAGGTCGATGCGGTGATCCGGCACGCCATGACGGCGCCGGCGCAGCAGGTGCCGATGTTCCGCAAGCTGTTGCGGGTATCGAAAATGCCGCGGCCGCTGCGCCGGCTGCTGTGGGCGGGCTGTTTCATGATCGGCCGGCAGCGCGCCAATTTCTGCGGCAATTTCGGCATCACCTCGGTGGCCGCCTTCGGCCCCGGCAATCTCGATGCGATCAGCCCCGGCCCGTTCCTGCTCAGCTACGGCGCGCTGGATGATGAGGGGGGCATCGAGGTGGTGATCCGCTGGGACCACCGCGTGACCGACGCCGCCCTGATCGCCAGGACGCTCAGCCGGCTGGAACAAGTGCTGAACGGCGAACTGGCGGCGGAACTGCGCGCCAAGTGCCCGCCGGTCGCCATGCCGATTCGGTCAATCGCGATGTGACCGCAGCGCCGGTCAGGCCTTGGATGTGAGGCTTCGTTTGCGCTGGGTGCCGTCGAACAGATCGGCCTCTGCCGGGGAAGCCGCGGGTAATCTCGGTGCCTTGTTGCGCGTCGCATTCGCCATCAGCAAGACGATGCCGCCGGTGGCAAGAAGGCCCGCGAACGTGATGGCGGGAAATACCCAAAACGGGAGGTCATTCATCTTCCACGTCCTTCAGGCCAGTGATGAACCACTGGCCCACCAATGTGTGGCGATCCCGAACGTCAGACAAGCCAGGAAGATCTGTATTTCGCCATAGGGCAGCGATTTGGCATCCCAAATTTTGCCGGCGATCGGGGTCAGGATACCCAGCGAAAACACAGTTGTGGCCAAAGTATTGCAGCAATTGGCGAAAAGCTTCAGATGTTCATTTCGCCGCAAGTGCGCCATGCGGGTTCTGTTTGGTTGCTAGAAACAACAAATACCACCTGAGCGATAGGGACGCCAGAGCCCGCTTACCGGCCGCCCCGGGCCCTGTCTTCCAATTGACATCCGGGGCGGTTCTTCCTAGAACCCCATTTGCTCGCGGGCCGTTTTCGGCCCGCGTTGCGTTTCGCACCCGTGGTTCTCCCCTCAGCTTGAGGATGAGCCTGTCGGTACCGGACTTCTCCGGTACACAGGAGGGCGCGTTTCCTCATCCACACAACCATCGAGGACGCGATGACCAAGCGTAGTGAAGCCAAGTATAAAATCGACCGCCGCATGGGCCAGAACATTTGGGGTCGTCCCAAATCGCCGGTCAACAAGCGCGAATACGGCCCCGGCCAGCATGGCCAGCGCCGCAAGGGCAAGCTCTCGGACTTCGGCGTGCAGCTGCGCGCCAAGCAGAAACTGAAGGGCTATTACGCCAACATTTCCGAGCGCCAGTTCCACTCCATCTACGTGGAAGCCGGCCGCATGAAGGGCGACACCGGTGAAAACCTGATCGGCCTGCTCGAGCGCCGCCTCGACACCGTGGTGTACCGCGCCAAGTTCGTCGCCACCATGTTCGCGGCCCGTCAGTTCATCAACCACGGCCACATCAAGGTGAACGGCAAGCGCGTCAACATCGCCTCCTACAAGGTGAAGGTCGGCGACGTCGTCGAAATGAAGGAATCCTCGAAGCAGCTCGCTTTCGTGCTGGAAGCCTCGACCCTCGGCGAGCGCGACACCCCGGACTACGTCGAAACCGATCACTCCAAGATGACCGCCAAGTTCATCCGCATTCCGCTGCTGTCGGACGTCCCGTTCGCCGTGCAGATGGAGCCGCATCTGATCGTCGAATTCTATTCGCGCTAAACGCTAACAGCGCTGACGAGATCAAGGCCCCGGTTCACCGGGGCCTTTTTGTTGGAGCGCCGTCTTCTCCCCCGTCATTGCGAGGAGCTCTTGCGACGAAGCAATCCAGCTCTTACAGCGTTTACAGCCCTCTGGATTGCCGCGTCGCTGCGCTAAGGGGAAAGCCAAAGCTCTCCCTGACCTCCCAATGACGGCTGAAAGGACTGTGCATGACCACCTACACGCCGACGCCGACCGATCCCGCGCAGCCAAAAATCCGCATCAATTTGTTGTCCGACACCCAGACCCGGCCGACCGCGACGATGCGCGCGGCGATGGCCGAGGCCGAGGTCGGCGACGAGCAGATCGGCGACGATCCCTCCGTCAACGCGCTGTGCGAGCGCGTCGCCGATCTGCTCGGCAAGGAGGCCGCGGTCTTCATGCCGTCGGGCACGATGTGCAACGTCGCCGCCACTTTGGTGCATTGCCGGCGCGGCGACGAGATCCTGGCGCATCCCGCCGCGCACCTCATCAGCCGCGAAGGCGGCGCGCATGCCGCACTCGGCGGCTTCCAGGTCACCGCGGTGCCCGGCGAGAACGGCCAGTTCACGCCGGAGGCATTGCAGGCGGCCCTGCATCCGCGCAACCGCTACGAGCCGCCGCAGACGCTGGTCAGCGTCGAGCAGACCGCCAATATCGGCGGCGGCACGATCTGGCCAAAGCACGCACTCGACGCGGTCAGCGCGATCGCGCGCCATCATGGCATGGCGACGCATATGGACGGCGCGCGGCTGCTCAACGCCTGCGTCGCCACCGGCATTTCCGCGCGCGACATGTCGCAGGGCTGGGATTCGGTGTGGCTGGATTTCACCAAAGGTCTCGGCGCGCCGCTGGGTGCCGCGATGGCCGGCTCGCGCGATTTCATCGACGAGGTGTGGCGCTGGAAGCAGCGGCTCGGCGGCTCGATGCGCCAGGCCGGCATCTCGGCCGCGGGCTGCCTGTATTCGCTCGACCACCATGTCGAGCGGCTGGCCGACGATCACGCCAATGCACGCGCTTTGGCCGGTGGTCTGGCGCAGATCGAGGGCATGGTGGTGCAGAGCCCGCAGACCAATCTGGTGTTTTTCGATCCCGCCGGCTGCGGCATCACGGGGCCGGCAATGGTCGCGGCATTGCGCCAGCAGGGCGTGCTGCTGGCTGTGATGGACGGGCGGATCCGGGCGTGCACGCATCTCGATGTCAGTGCGGCGATGATCGAGGAAACGCTGGGGCTGGTGCGAGATATCGTCAGGAAGGCGTGAGTCTTAAACTGTCGTAGCCCCAAACTGTCATTCCGGGGCGCGAGAGCAAAGCTCGAGCGAACCTCAGCCACTCCAATTGGAGTGGCGGGGAACCTCGACATGGGACGATGAACATATCGGGATTCCGGGTCTGCACCGGCCGGCTTCGCCGTCCGCTGCATCCCGGAATGACAGCTAATTCGTGAGTGCCCCATACACAATCTTCCTCACCGCTCCCTCGACCGGCGACCGCTGCGACGGCGCCTGCATCATCACGATGACGAACATGTCGTCCACGGGATCGATCCAGAAGAACGTGCCGCCGACGCCGTCCCAGCGATACTCGCCGACCGGGCCGGGTTCGCTGGCGAGTTCTTTGGTACGCACCGCGAAACCGTAACCAAAGCCGGAGCCGTCGCCCGGGAAGTAATAATAGTCGCGCTTGACGCCGCTCCCCGGCCCCACATGATCTGACGTCATCAGCGCGATCGTCTCGGGCTTCAGATAGCGCCGGCCGTCCAGCGTGCCTCGGTTCAACAGCATTTGCGCAAAGCGCGCGTAGTCGCTGATCGTGCCGATCAGCCCGGAGCCGCCCGCCTCCCAGCGCTTGATATCCAGCGGGTCATGCATCCCCACCACCGGCCCGAGCATGCGGTCGCCGGCGAAAGGTTCGGCAATGCGCGGGCGCTTCTGCTCGTCGGTGACGTAGAACGAGGTGTCATTCATGCCCAGCGGATCGAACAGCCGCGCTTTCAGGAAGGCGGACAGCGGCTGCCCGGAGATCACCTCGATGACGCGGCCGAGCACGTCGGTGGAATGGCCGTAGTCCCAGAGCGTGCCGGGCTGCTCGGCGAGCGGCAGCCGCGCGATGCGCTCAGCCAGTTCGGCATTGTCGATGTCGCTACTGTCGAACATGTCGAGCCGCGAATAGCGCCGCCGCGCCGGATCGTTGCCGTAGAAGCCGTAGGTGATGCCCGAAGTGTGGCGCAGCAGGTCCTCGATGGTGATCGGACGGTTGAGCGCTACGAATTCGGACGTCGCGTGCTCGTCGCCGCCGGCGCGGTCGATGCCGACCCGGGTTTTCGCAAACGCCGGAATGTAGGTCGACAGCGGATCGTCGAGCCGCAGCCGGCCCTCCTCGACCAGCATCATGACGACCACCGAGGTGATCGGCTTCGACATCGAATACAGCCGGAACATGGCGTCCGGCTGCATCGGGTTGCCGGCGTCACGGCGGCCGAAGGCCTCGAAATACACCGGCCGGCCGTGCTGCTGCACCATCGCGATGGCGCCGGGAATCTTGCCGGTGCCGACTTGCTCGCCGAAATAATCGTTCAGCCGCGCCTGCAGGTCCGGCGCAAATTTTCGCGCCGGCTGCGGCGCGGATTTTATCGCCGCAGGCGGCGTCTCGGCCCGCGCCGCGGACGCAACGCCCAGCGACAGCAGGCCGAGCAGCAGCGTGCGGCGGTCAGTGTTGCAGCGCTTCATACACCAGCAATTTCAGGGAGCGCTGGATGCGCTGCCGTTCCGACGGGGTCTGCTCCAGCAGCACGACGAAGAAATCATGCTTGGGATCGATGATGAAATAGCAGCCGGAGGCGCCGTCCCATTTCAGCTCGCCCAATGACCCCGGCGGCGGCGGCTTGGCGTTGCCGGCATCGGTGCGTACGGCGAAGCCATAGCCGAAGCCGAAACCGTCGCCGGGGAAATACATCGCGTCGCGCGCGATGCCGGATTCCTTGCCGATCTTATCGGTGGTCATGTCCTTGAAGGTGGCCGGGCTCATATAGCGTTTGCCGTCCAGTTCGCCGCCATTGAGCAGCATCTGCGCGAACTTCGCATAGTCCGACATCGTCGAGACCATGCCGCCCGAACCGGATTCCCATTTCTGGTAGGTCTCGGGCCGGTTCTGCCGCCCGGTGCGGAAGTCGCGGTCCCAGCCGATCGGCTTGGCCAGCATGATTTCCTTTTCCTTCTCCTTCACGAAGAAGCCGGTGTCCTTCATGCCGAGCGGCCCCAGAAACTTCTCCTGCTCGAAGGCCAGCAGCGACTTGCCGGAGATCACCTCGATGACGCGGCCGAGAATATCGGTCGAATGGCCGTAGTCCCAGATCTTGCCGGGCTGATACTCCAGCGGCAGTTGCGCGATGCGGTCGGCAAAGTCCTTGTTGTCGAAATTGCCATTGTAGATCTGCGCATTGCCATAGGCGCGCCGCACCATGCTGTCGCCATAGAAGCCGTAAGTGATGCCGGACGTGTGCAGCAGCAGGTCGCGGATGTTGACCGGGCGCTCCGGCGCCACGATCTCCAGCGCCTTCTCGCCGTTCTCGAGCTTCTTCTCGACGCCGACCTTCACGGAGCCGAACGAGGGAATATATTTCGAGACGGGATCGTCGAGCTTGAGCCGGCCCTCATCGACCAGCATCATGGCGGCGAACGAGGTGATCGGCTTGGTCATCGAATGCAGCCGGAAGATCGTATCGTCCGTCATCGGCTGGCCGGTGTCGGGATCGCGGACGCCGAAGAATTGCTTGTAGACCGGCTTGCCATGCTGCTGGATCAGCACGATGGCGCCGGGGATCTTGTTGTCGGCGATCTGCTTTTCGAAGAACTCGCCGATCTTCTTCAGCCGGTCGTGCGAGAAATGCGCGCTGGCGGGGATGTCGAAAGTGCCTGGCGCGGAAAACCGGTCTTCGGCAAGTGCCGGAAATGCGGCCACCATCAGCGCCGCACAGAGCAGCGCGCGTATTCCGTGTCGCAAAATCGTCACCCTTCCTGTGCTGGCCCGCGACAAGTGTAGCGATGGCGGACGGGCATACAAGGGGCGCCCCGCAAGGGCGGTAGGTCGGAACCTTCATCGCGCCTTTCCCGAACGCGTGACCGCGTTCGGGAACAATAAAGCGAGTCGATCAGGCGCCGGCCGGCGCGGTGACCACGCCCTTGTCGGCCAACAGGCTCTGCAACTCGCCGGCCTGGAACATCTCGCGGATGATGTCGCAGCCGCCGACGAACTCGCCCTTGACGTAGAGCTGCGGAATGGTCGGCCAGTTCGAATAGGTCTTGATGGCGTCGCGCAGCTCGGCGGATTCCAGCACGTTGAGGCCCTTGTAGCCGACGCCGACGTGATCGAGGATCTGCACCACCTGGCCCGAGAAGCCGCACTGCGGGAACTGCGGCGTGCCCTTCATGAACAGCACCACGTCGTTGGTCTTCACTTCGTTCTCGATGAATTGCTCAATGCTCATGATTGCGTCCCTGTTGCGGCTGGTCCACCGGCCCGCCTGCTGCCTCACGCATATATGTAGCCGAAACCGTTTCGCACCCCAACCAAAAGGTTGCACCATTCGGCCGTCGAACCGTTCAAAAAATCCGTTCAGCCGTTGATCCCGCAGGCTTTTCCGGAGCTTCGGACGTCCGCCCGATGGCATGACGGCAAGCCTTTAATCCGGCTCGGGATGTCCTATTTAGAACAGAACGCCCGCGGAACACGTTTCGCCAAGCTGCGTTCTCTCCAAAACCGGAGTTTGTCGTGACGAATCTTGCCCCCGCCGTGGCCCCGTTAGCTGCCCGCGCGCCGATCTCGACCGGCTCGCTTGCCCAGCAACTGGGCGATGCCTTCCTCAAAGTCCGCGTTGAGACCGAACGTCGCGCCGCGTCACTCTCGGCTGAAGACCAGCTCGTGCAGTCGATGCCCGACGCCTCGCCGGCGAAATGGCACCGCGCTCATGTCACCTGGTTCTGGGAGCAGTTTCTGCTCGGCGACCACGCGCCGGGCTACACGCCCTACCACCCCGATTACGCCTATCTGTTCAATTCCTATTACGTCTCCGCCGGCCCGCGCCATGGCCGAGCCCAGCGCGGCCACCTCACGCGGCCGGGCGCCGACGACGTCACCGCCTATCGCCGCCACGTCGACGACGCGGTGATCGCCTTTTTCAACGCCACCGATGACGCCAAGCTGGCCTCTTTGGTGCCGCTGCTGGAAGTCGGCTTCAACCACGAGCAGCAGCACCAGGAGCTGATGCTGACCGATATCCTGCATGCGTTTGCGCAGAACCCGATCCCGCCGGCCTACGACCCCGACTGGCGCTTTCCGGCCTCGACCACGTCAGGCGGTCCGTGGCTGACGCTGACCGAGGGCATCCACACCATCGGGCACCAGGCCGACAGCTTTCATTTCGACAATGAGAAGCCGGCGCATCGCGCGCTGGTCGGCCCCGTGAAGCTCGCGCGCAACCTCATCACCAACGGCGAGTGGCTGCAGTTCATGGAAGCCGGCGGTTATACGACGCCGACGCTGTGGCTGATGGACGGTTTCGCCGCCGCCGAGCGCGAGCAGTGGCAGGCTCCCGGCCATTGGCGCCAGGTCGATGGCGAATGGCGCGTCATGACGCTGGGCGGCCTGCAGCCGGTCGATCCCGCAGCCCCCGTCTGCCATGTCAGCTATTACGAGGCAGACGCCTTCGCGCGCTGGAGCGGCAAGCACCTGCCGACCGAGATGGAATGGGAAGTCGCCGCGCGCGCCGGCGGCCTCAACGACGCCTTCGGCATCGTCTGGCAGTGGACCCGCAGCTCGTACTCGCCCTACCCCGGCTACCGCGCCATCGAGGGCGCGCTCGGCGAATATAATGGCAAGTTCATGGTCAACCAATTGGTGCTGCGCGGCTCGTCGCTTGCAACTCCGGACGATCACAGCCGTATCTCCTATCGCAATTTCTTTTATCCCCATCACCGCTGGCAATTCACCGGGCTTCGGCTCGCCGATTACGGTGCCTGATTCAGTCGCAGCGCGTCAGCGTTGAGGAGAGGTTTTCGATGAATATCCATGCCCCGCAGGGCATAGCCCTGCTCGACGAAGCCACCACCCTGTTCGCCGCCGACGTCACCGAAGCGCTCTCGCAACACCCGAAAAAACTGTCTCCGAAATATTTTTACGACGCCGCCGGCTCCGAGCTGTTCGAACAGATCACGGTGCTCCCGGAATATTACCCGACCCGCACCGAACTTGAGATCCTGCGCGAGCGAGGGCCCGACATCCACGCCATCGTCCCGAAGGGCGCAGCATTGGTCGAATTCGGCGCCGGCGCCACCACCAAGGTGCGGCTGCTGCTGAATAGCTGCGAGTTCGGCGCCTATGTGCCGGTCGATATTTCCGGCGAATTCCTCAATGCGCAGGCCGCCGAATTGCGCGCAGATTTTCCGTCGCTGAACGTTTATCCGGTGACCGCGGATTTCACCGCGCCGTTCGAACTGCCGGCGGAAGTGAAGGCGATGCCGAAGGTCGGCTTCTTCCCGGGCTCGACGCTCGGCAATTTCGAGCCGCACGAGGCGAGCGCATTCCTGCGCAGTTCCCGCGCCATTCTCGGGCCGGGCGCGCTGCTGGTGATCGGCATCGACCTGGAGAAGGACGAGAAGCAGCTTTACGCCGCCTACAATGACGCCGCCGGCGTCACCGGGAAATTCAACAAGAACGTCCTGGTCCGCATCAACCGCGAACTCGGCGGCGATTTCGACCTGTCCGCATTCACGCACCGCGCGATCTACAACCGCGAACGCCACCGCATCGAGATGCATCTGATCGCCCGGACCGCGCAGACCGTGCATCTGCTCGGCCGCAGCTTCACCTTCCGCACCGGCGAGAGCCTGCACACCGAGAGCAGCTACAAATACAGCCTCGAGCGTTTCATGGCCCTGGCCAAGGGCTCCGGCTGGACCCCCAAGGCATCATGGACGGATGCCGGCAAACAGTTCTCGGTTCACGCGCTGGTCGCGGGGGAGTAGTGCCCGGACCTCGCCCCCGTCATTGCGAGGTCAAGGAAAGCCTTTGGCTTTCCCCTTAGCGAAGCGACGCGGCAATCCAGAAGGCGGCAAGCGCGAAAAGAGCTGGATTGCTTCGTCGCAAGGGCTCCTCGCAATGACGGCGGAGAGGTCGGTCGGTAACTAGCCCTCCGGCACGCCGGTCTGCAGCGCCAGCGCGTGCAGCACGCCGCCCATCTGGCCTTGCAGCGACTGGTAGACGATCTGGTGCTGGGCAACGCGGGATTTGCCGCGGAAGGATTCCGAGATCACGGTGGCCGCGTAGTGGTCGCCGTCGCCGGCGAGGTCGCGGATCGTCACCTCGGCATCGGGCAGCGCGGCCTTGATCATGGTCTCGATATCGTGGGCGTCCATCGGCATTGTCGAATCTCCAGGCCATCGAATCGGGCATAAAAGCATCGCGGCGGCTTCCCGAACTTAGCCCGGGCAGCGCAGCGCGTCACGGGTTTCCGGGGGATATATCGCCGCGGCAGCCCTTTCAAAGCCAGCTCGTGACGTCATGACCATCGCGGAATTTCGTGCTAGCTCGCAGCGTGCGCCGCCCTGGCGCGCAATGACATGCAGCCCAGGAGAGTTTTCACCACCATGTCAGACCGCAATGCCGCGCTGGACCGCGCCCGTACCTTCATCACCCTCTTGGTGCTGGTGAACCATTCGGTGGTCGCCTACACGGCGTTCGGCCGGTTCTATCCCAACCACTATCTGTGGTCGACGGCGCCGGTGGTCGACAGCCAGCGCTGGATGGGCTTCAATTTACTGACGCTGTTCAACGACGCATTCTTCATGTGCCTGATGTTCCTGCTGTCCGGGCTGTTCGTCGCAGGCTCGCTCAGGCGCAAGGGTATTGCCGCCTTCCTGCGCGACCGCGCACTGCGGCTCGGCCTGCCGTTTCTCGTGATGCTCATGGTGCTGATGCCATCAGCCTATTACGCCTCGTTCCGGCTGACCGGCTCGACGCTCGGCTTCTTCGAGTTCTACGCCGCCAATCTCCGCGAGGGGATCTGGTTCGATGGCCCCGGCTGGTTCATCTGGTACCTGCTGTTTCTCGACCTGTTGGCGATTCCGATCCTGTATTTCGCCCCCGGCCTGATCGACGGCATCAACCGGCTGTCGCAAAAATCCTTCCAGCGCCCTGCCTTGTTCGCCGGCGCGCTGGCCATCGTCTCGATCATCGCCTACGTGCCGATGCTGTTTCAGGTCGGCGCTGTCAGATGGTTCAACTGGGGGCCGCTGCAGGTGCAGCTCAGCCGCGTCGTGATCTACGGCGTGTTCTTCTTCGCCGGCATGGGCATCGGGGCTGCGAATATCGATCAGGGCCTGCTGGCAAAGACCGGCACGCTGGCGCGGCGCTGGTGGATCTGGCTGACGGCGGCGTTGCTGTCGTTCGGCGGGCTGACCTGGCTCGTCAATTTCCGTCGCATGCTTCTGTCCAACCTGCCCGGAGCGCCGCCGTTCTGGTGGCAGTCGAGCTACGGCGTGATCTATGCGGTCGCCTGCACCTTGATCTGCCTCGCGATTCTGGCGCTGTTCCTGCGCTTCGGCCAGCGCGAGCGCAGCTTCCTCGATCCCATGCGCGACGACGCCTACGGCATTTATGTCGTGCACTATATTCCGGTGCTGTGTCTGCAATACGCGCTGCTGAACGCGCCGCTCACGGCCATCCCGAAAGCGCTGATCGTGTTCGCCGGCACGCTGGCGCTGAGTTGGGGCGCGACCGCGCTGCTGCGCCGCATACCCGGCGCCCGGCGCGTGCTGTAATGCGCCATCCGGCGGAGATTCGCCGGCGAAATGGACAGGTGCAGGTGATCAAGCTTCTTTTCAACGTCAAGCCCGACCTCTACGCGCAATATCGCGCGCCGATCCTCGACGCGCTCAAGCGCCGCGGCCTGTCGGCCGAGACGGGTCTCCCCGGCGACATCGCGCCCGACGCGGTCGACTACGTCATCCACGCCACCGGCGGGCCGGTCACGGACTTCGCCGTGTTCACCCGCGCGCGCGCCGTGCTGAGCCTGTGGGCCGGCGTCGAGAAGATCGTCGGCAATGCCACGCTGACCCAGCCCTTGTGCCGCATGGTCGAGAGCGGCCTGCGCCAGGGCATGGTGGAATGGGTGGTGGCGCATACGTTGCGCGCGCATCTGGGCATCGATCGTTACGTCTGCCAGAAGCCGCGGACGTGGGAGCAGCATGTGCCGCCGCTCGCCAGCGATCGGTCGGTCACGGTGCTGGGCTTGGGCGAACTCGGATCGGCGGCGGCATCCACGCTGGCCTCTCTCGGCTTCCGCGTCACCGGCTGGGCGCGAAGTGCGCGCGACATTGCCGGCGTGCGCTGCCTCGCCGGCGCGGACCGCCTGCCCGAGGCGCTGGCCACGGCCGAGATCCTGGTGGCGATCCTGCCCGAGACGCCCGACACCATCGATTTGCTGAACGCCCAACGATTGGCGCTGCTGCCGCAGGGCAGTTGCATCCTCAATGCCGGCCGGGGTTCATTGATCGATGACGCCGCACTGATCGCAGCCCTCGACCGCGGACAGGTTGCCAATGCAACGCTCGACGTGTTCCGCACCGAGCCGCTGCCGGCCGATCATCCGTTCTGGTCGCATCCCGGCGTGACGATCTCGCCGCATGTCGCCGCCGCCACGCGCGTCAGCTCGGCCGCCGAGGCGATCGCGGACAATATCGCGCGCGCGCAGAGCGGCGCGCCGCTGCTGCATGTGGTGGACCGCACGCGGAGCTATTGAGAGTCGGTTCTATCAAATAAAACGCAGCCGCCCGTAATCCCCTCCCCCTTGCGGGGAGGGTCGTCCGAACGGAGGACGATGCGTAGCATCGTTCGCAGTGGAGGACGGGGTGGGGGTGCCGCGGGCGACGGCGCCGGTGGCACCCCCACCCCCAACCCCTCCCCGCAAGGGGGAGGGGAGCTACAGCGCTTGGTTTTGATAGTTGAGCTTAAGCCTTCGCGCCCATATAGGCCGGCAGCCAGGCTTCGTGCGCGTGCTCCAGCGCCTTGACGTGCAGCGCGCGCTCGCCGGCGACCACGACTTCGACGCCGCCGGTGACGCCGATCTGCACGCACGGTACGCCGACGCTCTTCAGCTTCGACAGCACGGTCAACAAATCCTCGTCGCGGACGGTGACGATGTAGCGCGCCTGGTCCTCGCCGTACCACCAGGCGTGCGGCACGATCGCTTCCGGCGCGGCGTCCAGCTTGCAGCCGATGCCCGAGGCGATCGCCATCTCGGCCAGCGCGATCAAGAGACCGCCGTCGGAGACGTCATGCACCGCGGTCGCAGTCCCCGCGTGGATCATGCCGCGCACCACGTCGCCGTTGCGCTTCTCGGTTTCCAGATCGACCGGCGGCGGCGCGCCTTCTTCGCGGCCGCAGATGTCGCGCAGGTATACCGACTGGCCGAGCCAGCCTTCGGTCGCGCCGATCAGGAGGATCGCATCGCCCTGCGTCTTGAACGCCAGCGTCGCCGACTTGGTGAAGTCGTCGAGCACGCCTACGCCGCCGATCGAGGGCGTCGGCAGGATGCCGCGGCCGTTGGTCTCGTTGTAGAGCGAGACGTTGCCCGACACGATCGGGAAGTCGAGCGCGATGCAGGCCTCCGCGATGCCCTTCAGGCAGCCGACCAGCTGGCCCATGATCTCGGGCCGCTCCGGGTTGCCGAAATTGAGATTGTCGGTGATCGCCATCGGACGGCCGCCGACCGCGGTGATGTTGCGCCAGGCTTCGGCCACCGCCTGCTTGCCGCCCTCGACCGGATCGGCCTCGCAATAGCGCGGTGTGACGTCGACGGTCATCGCCAGCCCCTTCGGGCCGTCCTCGATGCGCACCACCGCAGCGTCGCCGCCGGGGCGCTGCACGGTGTTGCCGCCGATCACATGGTCGTACTGCTCCCACACCCAGCGCTTCGAACAAAGCTCCGGCGTGCCGATCAGCTTCTCCAGCGCGTCGGCAATCCCCATCGGCGCAACGATGTCGCGCGCATGAATCACCGGCTGCGCCGGCGTCGGCACGTGCGGGCGGTCGTACAGCGGCGCCTCGTCGCCCAATTCCTTGATCGGCAGGTCGACCATGGTCTCGCCATTGTGCTTGACGACGAAGCGCATCGTCGGCGTGGTGTAGCCGACGATCGCGAAATCCAGCCCCCACTTCCGGAAGATCGCCTCGGCTTCCTTCTCCTTCTCCGGCTTCAGCACCATGAGCATCCGCTCCTGGCTTTCCGACAGCATCATCTCATAGGCGCTCATGCCCATTTCGCGCGTCGGCACGGTGTCGAGGTTGAGTTCGACGCCGAGGTCGCCCTTGGCGCCCATCTCGACCGCGGAACAGGTCAGGCCCGCGGCGCCCATGTCCTGGATCGCGATCACGCAATCCGCGGCCATGATCTCGAGGCAGGCCTCCAGCAGCAGCTTTTCGGCAAAGGGGTCGCCGACCTGCACGGTCGGGCGCTTCTCGGCGGAATCCTCGTCGAATTCGGCCGAGGCCATCGACGCGCCATGGATGCCGTCGCGGCCGGTCTTGGAGCCGAGATAGACGATCGGCATGTTGACGCCCGACGCCGCCGCGAGAAAAATCTTGTCGGCATCCGCGAGGCCGACGGCCATCGCGTTGACCAAATTGTTGCCGTCATAGCGGGTGTGGAAGCGCATCTGGCCGCCGACGGTCGGCACGCCGAACGAATTGCCGTAGCCGCCGACGCCGGCCACCACGCCACTCACCAGATGCTTCGTCTTCGGATGCTCCGGCGCGCCGAAGCTCAAGGCGTTGAGGCAGGCGATCGGCCTTGCGCCCATCGTGAACACGTCGCGCAGAATGCCGCCGACGCCGGTGGTCGCGCCCTGGTAGGGCTCGATATAGCTCGGGTGGTTGTGGCTCTCCATCTTGAACACGATGGCCTGGTTGTCGCCGATGTCGATCACGCCGGCGTTCTCGCCCGGCCCCTGCAGCACCCACGGCGCCTTGGTCGGCAGCCCCTTGAGATGCAGCCGCGACGACTTGTACGAGCAATGCTCGTTCCACATCGCCGAGAAGATGCCGAGCTCGGTGAACGACGGCTCGCGCCCGATCAGCTTGAGGATGCGCTCGTACTCGTCGGGCTTGAGGCCGTGGGAGGCGACGAGTTCGGGGGTGATTTTCGGCTGATTCATGGGAGCTCTGCGTTCGTGGTGGTTCCTCCCGGGGGAAGAACGGAACAGCGGGAAAAGGGCTTTTACCCCCTGCGCCCACCCTGTCCAAGGCTTTAAGGAAAATGCCGCCGGAGGCGCCATTTGCGCCCGGCGATGGAAACGGATTTAACCACTTTCAGCTGCCAATCCAAGGAGTTCAGCCGCGTGAATGTGCCTCTCGACGCCACCATCCCGTTCCATGCCGACGCCTTTACCGCCACGGAGGGCGAATTCGCCGGCTGGACCACCTGGAAGCGGGATTCCTTCGAATCGCTGTCCGGCCCGTTCTGGCACCAGGTTCAGCCCGACGGCACCGTGCGCTGCGCCTTCCGCGTCGAGGCGCGCCACCTCAACGGCATGAAGAACGTCCACGGCGGCTGCTACATGACCTTCGCCGATTACTGCCTGTTCGCGCTCGCCTCGCGCGAACTCGCCGGCCCCGGCATCACCGTCTCCTTCGCCTGTGAATTCCTCGACGCGGCCAAGGAAGATGAGTTGATCGAATGCGACGGCGAGATGACCCGCGTCGGCGGCTCGCTGATCTTCCTGCGCGGCATGCTGCGCTCGGGCGAGCGCAAGCTGTTCTCGTTCTCCGGCACCATCAAGCGCGTGAAGAAGAAGGTGCGGCCGGCGTTGGCCGCGGAATAGCCGGCCCGCATCACGGACGCCCCACAAAAAAAGACGCCGCCACGGCGCAGACCTACCGAGGAACCCCATGACCGAACGAGCCGACGCCATCGCCGCCAGGATCGAGGCCTTCATCCGCGCCGAGGTGTTTCCTTTCGAGAAGGATCCGCGGATCGGGGCGCATGGCCCGTCGGACGAACTGGTGCAGGAGCTGCGCGACAAAGCGCGGATCGCCGGCGTGCTGACGCCGCATATTCTTCAAGACGGCTCGCATCTGACCCAGCGCGAGACCGCCATTGCGCTGATCGCCTCCGGCCTGTCGCCGCTGGGGCCACTGGCCTGCAACACCATGGCGCCCGATGAGGGCAACATGTATTTGCTGGGCAAAGTCGGGACGCCTGAGCAGAAGACGCGCTTCCTCGAGCACCTGGTGTCCGGCCGCGCGCGCTCGGCGTTCTTTATGACCGAGCCTGCGGAGAGCGGCGGCGCCGGCTCCGATCCGTCGATGATGCAGACCACCTGCCGGCTCGACGGCAACCACTGGGTCATCAACGGCACCAAGAAATTCATCACCGGCGCGGAAGGCGCGAAGGTCGGCATCGTGATGGCGAAGTCCGACGACGGCGCCTGCCTGTTCCTGGTCGACCTGCCGGACCCTGCGATCCGCACGCTGCGGATCCTCGATACGATCGACAATTCGATGCCCGGCGGCCACGCTGAAATCGCCATCGAGGATCTGCGGGTGCCCGCCGACCAGATGCTCGGCGCGCCGGGCGACGGCTTCAAATATGCCCAGATCCGGCTCAGCCCGGCGCGGCTGTCGCATTGCATGCGCTGGCTGGGCCTTGCGATCCGCGCCAACCAGATCGCCACCGACTATGCCTGCCGCCGCCACGCTTTCGGCAAGCCGCTGGTCGACCACGAGGGCATCGGCTTCATGCTCGCGGAGAACCTGATCGACATCAAGGCATCCGAGCTGATGATCGACTGGTGCGCCGGCGTGCTCGACAGCGGCTCGCTCGGTACCGCCGAGAGCTCGATGGCCAAGGTGGCGGTGTCGGAATCGCTGATGCGGATCGCCGACCGCTGCGTGCAGGTGATGGGCGGCAACGGCGTCTCCGGCGACACCATCGTCGAGCAGGCGTTTCGCGAGATCCGCGCCTTCCGCATCTATGACGGCCCGACCGAAGTACACAAATGGTCACTCGCCAAGAAGATCAAGCGCGACTGGAAGGCCGCACAGGCCTGATCTCTAAGAGGCTGACTGAAAAAGAAGCTGAGTGATTTCAGCCAGTTGTGATTCCTTCGGATTTGCGAAGATTCGAGGGAGAGCACGATGGTCTGGACTGAAATCACCCGCCGACACTATAGGCGGGCGAGCTTGCGATATGAAAGCGATACGACGGATGCCGAGTGGTTTGTGATGGAGCCGCTTCTGCCGCCTGCTTCGGCGCTCGGTCGCCCGCGTGCGACAGATATGCGAACGGTGATGGATGCGATCCTGTATATTGCGTCGACCGGCTGCCAATGGCGGCAGTTGCCCAAGGATTTCCCGCCCTACTCGACGGTGCAGGGCTATTTCTACGCGTGGTCGCGCGGCGGACTGTTTGCGTCGCTGAACTACACGCTCGTGATGGCCTCGCGCGAGGCGGCTGGCCGAGAGGCGAGCCCAACGGCCGGAGTGATTGACAGCCAGTCGGTGAAAACCACGGAAAGCGGCGGCCCCCGGGGCTATGATGCAGGTAAGAAAATCAAGGGCCGCAAGCGCCACATCGTCACCGACACGCAAGGAAACTTGGTCGGGCTGGTCGTGCACGAAGCCAGCATTCAGGACCGTGATGGTGCCCCGTGCGTTCTTGCTTCGATACGTTATCGCTATCCGTGGCTGCGCCATATTTTTGCCGATGGTGGCTATGCCGGAGATAAGCTGCGTCAAGCTTTGAAGCGCATCGGCAATTGGACGATAGAAATCATAAAACGATCCGACAGGGAGCAGGGCTTCGAAATCCTACCGCGCCGATGGGTCGTCGAACGAACGTTCGGATGGCTCGGTCGCTGCCGCAGATTGGCAAAGGACTTCGAGACCACAATCGCCAGCGCCGTTGCCTGGGCGTTCGTCGCTCACATTCGCGTCCTTATAAGACGGCTTGCAAAAGCCTGAAATCAAACGAATTCATTATGAGTCAGACTCTAACGAATAGCGCGCGGCCTACCAGAAGCCGCGCGGGCCCTGGCGCATCGGCTGGCCGCGGCGCGGTTCTTCCGGCTGGAAGCCCCAGTTGCGCGGCGAGAACAGGTCGAAGCCATCGTCCGGCGCGTCGCGGTCAGCCACCATCACCGGCGTCGGCTTGCGGGTAATGAAGCCGCCCTGCGGCTGGTCGGCCAGCACCGCGACGAACTCGGTGCGGTAGTTGGTTTCCTTGCTGAGCGGCTCGTCGGAAATCACGATCGAGGAGCGCGGCCCCGCGGTCGGCGCGATGCGGTCGAGAATGTCCTGCGGGAGGGTGACGCGGTCGAGGGCGTCCTTTGCGCTGCCGGCGCCGTCGATCGAGACCGCGCTCCAGCGCAGGCCCGTCTCGGTCTTGGCCATCGCCGTGAACACATGGGTGCCGATCGGCCGGTCGGGATCGCGGATCGCAATCGGCGCCTCGATGCTGAAATCGAACACCTCACCGCCGCCGTCCGGCGCCGGCTTGTGGGTGTTGCGGCGCACGTAGAGCCTTTGCGTGGCGCGGCTGATGTAGATCGACACCGGCTCCAGCCCGAGCCTGGCATCGGTCAGGGCGGTGGCGGCATCGGCCTTGCGGGTGGCGGCGGATTTCGCGGTCTCCTTGAGAGCGGCGACGCTTGGCCTCGCAGCCGCGGCGTCGGTGGCGGCGTCGAGCTGCGTCGTTGCCTCTGCGACCGCAGCCGTCGCCTTCTGCTGCCGTTCTCCTGCGCGCGCGCGCGCTTCGTCGGTCGTGGCGGCGGCAAGCGCCTGCCCGGCATTGGCAAGGTCGCGATCGGCGCGGGCCTTCTGCGCCTGCAGCTTCTTCAGCGATGCATCGAGCGCCTTCGCCTCGCGCGCAGCGGATGCCGCAGCCTGCTTCGCCTCGTCGGCAGCCTTCGCCGCATCCGCGGCCTCGCGGGCCAGCGTCTCGGCGCGCGCAGGCGCGGCGGCAATGGCTTCCGGCTTCGGCACCAGCAACGCCGGGTGCGAAATGTCGATGGGCGCAGCATCGTTCGGCGACACGATCACCCGCATGCCGATCCGTGTCCGGTCGAACACCTTCCCGGCAAAGCCGAACGGCATGCGGACGCAGCCATGCGAGGCCGCGTAGCCCGGCAGCGGCCCGCCATGAATGGCGACGCCGTTCCAGGTGATGCGCTGCATGTGCGGCATGAAGGCGTCGTCATACAGGCTCGAGTAGTGCTCCTTGTTTTTTTCCAGGATGGCAAACACGCCGGCCGGGGTCTCGCGCCCCGTGGTGCCGGTCGATACCGGCGCACGATGGATCCAGCCATCGGCATCGTAGAACGTGACGTGCTGCGTCTTGATCGAGACGATCGCCATGATCGGCTCGCCGGCCTCGCGCGGCGCGGTGGCCTCGGTGATGGCCGCGGGGCGTTTCGATTTCGACGCCGCGTCAGCGCGCAATGGTACGAGGGCGGCGATAACGGCCAGGATCGCGATGGCGGGAGCGCCGCGGCGATGGATCGGTCCGCGGGGTCTGGCCGTCGAAATTCGCTGGATCATGCGGTGCCTCGGTCGGATGGGCCGACGCACACGCGCCGTCGAATCTCTCTTATACGACCGAATGTGCCCGCGGAAGGGCGACGCCGTCTTTCCCCCCCCGCGCCTAGCGAAGCTTCGCTTCGCGCGGAAAGGGAAAGGCCGCCCGCGTTTGCCGCTCGCCCTACTGCACGCTCACCTGCGTCATGTCGAGAAACCACGACTGCGGCGAGACGTAGCCCTTCACCTTGCCGCTCATCGCACGGGGATTCAGGTCGTGCACGATGTAGAGCCACGGCGGATTGTCCACCAGCCGCTCATGCGCCTTGGCGGTCGCCGCCGCAATCGTCTTCGGATCGGTCGACTCCGCCAGCGTCTTCAGCGCGTCCTCGAACGCATCATCCTTCCACTGCTCGAAATTGAAGCCGTTCGGTGAAAAATTCGCCGCGGCGAAGTACCGCGCCATGATGCCGGTGTCGGAGGTCGGCGACGAGATGTTGAGCGCCAGCGCGCCTTTCAGGCTGGGTGCGTCCGGCAGCGCACGGGCATTGCCGAGCAGCACCGTCCATTCGATCACGTCGAACTCCACGGTGACGTTGCAGGCCTCCTTCAAATTCTGCTGCAGGAACTCGTTCATCGGCAGCGGCAGCATCTGGCCGGAGCCGGACGACGACACCTGCACCTTGAACGACAGCGGCTTCGCCGCCGTGAAGCCGGCCTCGGCCAGCATCGCTTTGCCCTTGGCCGGATCGTATTTGTAGCGGTTGACCGGATTGCCGAAGTTCGGATCGCTGGTCTTCAGCCAGCCGGCCGAGGGCTCGGCGGTGCCGGACAAAAGCCCGACCAGCCCCTCGCGATCGACGCAGTAGTTCAGCGCCTGCCGCACTTTTACGTCCTTGAACGGGCTGTCCTTGGCGCCGATGTTGAAGAACCACGGCCAGGCATGCGGATAGGAGCCGGTGGTGATGGTGAAGCCGGCGGCTTTCAGCGACGCCAGGCCGTCCGGCGGCGGCACCTCGATCCAGTCGACCTGCCCGGAGCGCAGCGCGGCGAGCCGCGCATTGGCCTCCGGCACCGGCATCAGGACAATGGTGTCGACCTTGGCCTTGTGCGTGGCGTCCCAGTAGCCGTCGTTCTTCGCCAGCTCGACGCGCTCGCGCGGGACGAGTTTGGTAATGCGGAACGGGCCGGTGCCGGCGGCCGGCAGCATCGCGACCTTGGCCCAGTCGCCGGCCTTTGCAAACGACGCCGGCGAGGTGAACAGCAGATACACCGCCATATAAGGGAAATACGACGCCGCGGTCGTGGTCGAGATCGCCACCGTATTGTCGTCGATCTTCCTGTAGCTGCCCATCAAGGGCACGCGGGCGCGCGACATCGCGGAGGCCGCGACCTCGAACTGCGGGCTGTCGTTCTTGAAGTAGCGCTCCAGATTCCAGATCACTGCGTCCGCATTGAAGTCGGTGCCGTCATGGAATTTGACGCCCTTTCGCAGATGGAAGATCCAGGTCTTGTTGTCGCCCGGCGCCTGCTCCCACTTTTCCGCAAGACCCGGCCGTAATCCTGCGAGTTTCTTGTTGTCGGCGAGGTCCCACAGCACGAGGCCCTCGAAGATCGGATAGCCCATGAAGCGCATGCCCTCGAAGCCGTTGTTCGGCAGGCCGGTGGCGGTCGGAATGTCCGACGCCGTCATTGCGATGCGCAGCGTCGATTGCGCAAGTGCCGGTTGCGCGAGCAACACCGCGCCGAGCGCGAGGGCGTGGGTGAGGTGACGGTTCAGCATGATCTCTCCAGCGTCCATGAGGGACAGGCGCAGCCGTTGCGCGGAGAGAAAGGAGCAAGTTTTGGGCCAAGGGGACGCTGCTTCCCCTCCCCCCGTGCGAAGCGAAGCTTCGCTAGGCTGGGAGGGTGGCGCGTTTGAGAGCGAAGCGAACAAACGTGACGGTTGGGGGTGCCACAAGCGCCTTCGGCTGTGGCACCCCCAACCCGACCGGCCTGCGGCCGGCCACCCATGGCGGACGAATTCGTCCGCCAGACCCCGCAAGGGGGAGGGGAAGAAAGCGCGCGCTACTTCACCACCAGCCCATTCAGAAACGCTTCCGCATCCGCCAGCACCGCTGCTTTGTGCCCCTCGTCCCAGCGAGCGAGCGTGCCGTAGGGCATCGCCAGGCGCTGGTTGCCGCGCAGCGTGCCGGCATTGCGGATCAGGAACGCCCAGTACAGGTAATTGAACGGGCACGCCGTCGGCCCCGACTTCTGCTTCACGTCGTATTTGCAGCTCTTGCAGAAGTCCGACATGCGATCGATATAGGCTCCCGACGCGGCATAGGGTTTTGACGCCAGCAGCCCGCCATCGGCGAATTGCGACATGCCCTGCACGTTCGGCAGCTCGACCCATTCATAGGCGTCGGCATAGACGGCCAGATACCACTCCGCGATCTGTTTCGGCGCGATGCCGGCCAGCAGCGCGAAATTGCCGGTCACCATCAGCCGCTGGATGTGGTGCGAATAGGCATGGCGCCGGGTCTGCCCGATCGCCTCGCGCAAGCAGTGCATGTCGGTGTCGCCGGACCAGTAGAACCACGGCAGCGGCCGCGTGGCACCCAGCGCATTGGTCTCGGCATAGTCCGGCATTTTCAGCCAGTAGACGCCGCGAATATATTCGCGCCAGCCGAGGATCTGGCGGATGAAGCCTTCGACCGCATTGAGTGGCGCGCGCTTCTCAAGATACTCGCGCTCGGCGGCGATGCAGACTTCGCGCGGCGTCAGCAGCCCGGCATTGAGGTAAGGCGAGATCGCAGCGTGAAACACGAAGGGTTCGCCGGTAGCCATCGCGTCCTGATAGGTGCCGAAATTCGGCAGCGCGCCCTGCAGGAAGGTGTCGAGCGCGCGCAGCGCGTCCGTCCGCGTCACCGCCCATTCGAACGGCACGAGATCGCCGAAATGATCGGCAAACTTCTCGCCAACCAGCGCGAGCACCTCTTTCGTGATCGCATCCGGCGCAAAGCCGAAGCGTTGCGGCACCTGCACGGCCTTCGGCAGCCGCTTGCGGTTGTCGCTGTCGAAATTCCATTGCCCGCCGGCGGGCTGGTCGCCTTCCATCAGGAGATCGGTCTCGCGCCGCATCTCGCGGTAGAAGAATTCCATCCGCCACGCCTTGCGGCCCTCGGCCCATTGCGCAAAACGCTCCGGGCTGGCGAAGAAGCGATCATCGTCGCGGATGATTACGGGGACGCCGAGATCGAGCGCGCGAAAATCGGAGAGCACGCGCCACTCGCCGGGCGAGGTGACGACCACCCGCGACGGCGCATGGCGCATCACCGCGCGTTGCAGCTCGCCGGAGATCGAGCCGCTGCTGCCGACGTCGTCGAGTTTGACGTAGTCGACGACGATTCCTTCAGCGCGCAGTTCCTCGGCAAAGTGCCGCATCGCCGACAGCACGAAGGCGATCTTCTGCTGGTGGTGCTTGACGTAGGTGGTCTCATCGGCGACCTCGGCCATCAGCACGACGTCGCCGTCGGCATAGTCGCGCAAGGACGCGACATCGCGCGTCAACTGATCGCCGAGCACCAGGCGCAGGCTGGTCATGACCGCGCCGCGCCGGCGGCTTCACGATTCTGCCGGCGCAACTCGCCCTTGCAGCGATCCGAGCAGGTTTTCACCTCGTCCCAGTCCTTCGCCCATTTCTTGCGCCAGGTGAACGGCCGCCCGCACGCCGCGCAGGTCTTCTGCGGCAGATCGGATTTCAGGCGCATTTTCGGCATGGGGATTGGCTCGTCATCTGCGGGGTATGATCAGATACGAGGCAAACGCGAACGGGTTGCACGCGAGCGTAAAACGCGGGTAGCGCGCTACGGCGCCTTGTCGCCGGCGAGCATGCTGCGATATTTTGCGACGTCGCGCACGACCAGCGCCTGCAGCACCTCGGGCGCATGCTCGTCGGCATCGGGCGCCACGGTGGAGAGATCGACGAAACGCTTTTTTACGGCGGCGCTTTCCACCGCGGCGCGGGCCGCGGAGTTGAGCTTCGCGATGATCTCGGGCGGCGTGCCCTTTGGCGCGAACAGCCCGTTCCAGCCCTGCGCCTCGAACTCCGGCAAGCCCGCTTGCGCCGAGGTCGGCAGATCCGGCAGCGAGCCGAGCCGCACGTTCGAGCCCACGACCAACCCGCGCACGAGCTTGTCGTCGATCGCCTGCGATACGGACGCCGCGGAATCGCAGACGCCGTCGATCTGGCCGCCGATCGCGTCGGTCAGCGCCGGCGCGGCGCCGCGGTAGCCGACCAGCGTGACGTCGATGCCGGCGGCGGCCACGAAGCTCTTGCAGATCAGGTAATTCGACGAGCCGACGCCGGCATGGCCGAGATTGATCTTGCCGGGATTGGCCCGGGCGTAAGCGATGAATTCCTTCAGCGTCGCCGCCGGAAAATCCTTGCGCAGCGCCACGATGCCGAAGGTCTTGGCGATCATGCCGACCGGCACGAACGAGTCCGGCGTGAACGGCAGTTTTGGATAGATGGTGTAGGTCGCGGCAGAAGTGCCGGCATTGCCGATGGCGATGGTGTAGCCGTCAGGCGTGGCGCGCGCCGCACGGGCCAGCGCAGTTGAGCCGCCGGCGCCGACCACATTCTCCAGAATGATCGGCTGGCCGAGATGGGTCGCCATCTGTTCGGCGACGACGCGGGCGATCACGTCGGAGGTGCCGCCGGCCGCGAACGGTACGATCATGGTGATGGCGCGCTTCGGGAAATCCTGCGCCTGCGCGGTCACGGTTGAGACGACCGCCAGCACGGCGGCCGCGACAAGCCGGATTGCTGCGGGCTTCACGCTGCCTTCGCGAGATGATCGACCAGGCCCGCGAACAGCCCGCGGCCGTCGGTGCAGCCCATGATGTCTTCGACGTGGTTTTCCGGATGCGGCATCATGCCGAGCACGTTGCCGCGCTCATTGACGATGCCGGCGATCGAGGCTGCCGCGCCGTTGATGTTGTGGGTGTCGTTGACCTCGCCGGCCGGCGAGCAATAGCGATACAGCACGCGGCCGTCGCCTTCGAGGCGCTTCAGGGTCTCGGCGTCGGCGGTGTAGTTGCCCTCGCCATGGGCGATCGGCACGCGGATCACCTGGCCCGCCTTGTAGCCGCGGGTGAAGGCCGTGTCGGAACGTTCGACGCGCAGATGCACGTCGTGGCAGATGAATTTCAGTTTTGCGTTGCGCATCAAAATGCCCGGCAGCAATCCGCTTTCGCACAGGATCTGGAAGCCGTTGCAGACGCCGAGCACCATGCCGCCATCGGCGGCAAAGGCGCGCACCGCATCCATCACCGGCGAGCGCGCCGCGATGGCGCCGCAGCGCAGATAATCGCCGTAGGAGAAGCCGCCGGGCACCACGACGAGGTCGGTGCCCGCAGGCAGCGCGGTGTCGGCGTGCCACACCATCGACGCGTCATGGCCCGACGCGAGCTTCAGCGCCCGCGCCATGTCGCGCTCGCGATTGATACCGGGGAAGACGAGGACGGCGGATTTCATGTCAACTGACCTAGCTTAGAACTTCGACCTGGTAATTCTCGATCACGGTGTTGGCGAGCAGCTTGTCGGCGGCGGCCTTCAGGGCCGCCTCCGCCTTGGCCTTGTCGCCACCGGGGATCTCGATGTCGAACACCTTGCCCTGCCGCACAGAAGCAATACCTTCGACGCCGAGCGACTTCAGCGCGCCCTCGATGGCCTTGCCCTGCGGATCCAGGATGCCGTTCTTCAATGTAACCGTCACACGCGCTTTCACGGAAAAATCCTCAGCTCTTCACCAGTACCGGGCCGGTGCCCATCGGGCGTTCGTTTTCGGCGAGAATGCCGAGCCGCTTGGCGACCTCGGTATAGGCCTCCAGCACGCCGCCGAGATCCCTGCGGAAACGGTCCTTGTCGAGCTTCTCGTTCGACTTGATGTCCCACAGCCGGCACGAATCCGGCGAAATCTCGTCCGCCACGATGATGCGCATCATGTCGTTTTCGAACAGCCGGCCGCATTCCATCTTGAAGTCGACCAGGCGGATGCCGATGCCGAGAAACAGCCCGGTCAGGAAGTCGTTGACGCGGATGGCGAGCGCCATGATGTCGTCGATTTCCTGCGGCGTCGCCCAGCCGAACGCGGTGATGTGCTCTTCCGAGACCATCGGGTCGTTGAGCTGGTCGTTCTTGTAATAGAACTCGATGATCGAGCGCGGCAGCTGGGTACCTTCCTCGATGCCGAGGCGCTGCGACAGCGAACCCGCGGCCACGTTCCGCACCACCACTTCCAGCGGCACGATCTCGACTTCGCGAATCAATTGCTCGCGCATGTTGAGGCGGCGGATGAAGTGGGTGGGGACGCCGATGTCGTTCAGATGCTGGAACAGATATTCCGAGATCCGGTTGTTGAGGACGCCCTTGCCCTCGATCACCTGATGCTTCTTGGCATTGAACGCGGTCGCATCGTCCTTGAAGTGCTGAATCAGCGTGCCCGGCTCCGGACCCTCATACAGGACCTTGCCTTTGCCTTCGTAAATGCGACGTCGACGGCTCATGGGGATGTACCGTGTGTTGTTGAAATCCATGGGTGATATGGGCTCCGGGTGACGGGATCGACCTACGACGGAGCTGCCGTATTGGCCAGGATCGGTAAAAGAAACGAAACGAGAACCGGGCCCGCAAGCAACCTAGCCGATCGAACCGGCCGATACAATCGATCAGGCCTGGAACCCCCGGGGTTTTACCCGTCCCGCTGCCAAACGGACCGGTCGCCTGCGACCTTGCGTCAATTGTAGGCAACGCGTTCTATCCCTATCTAGGGCTCGGAAACGCCCAGACAACGGCTCCATCGTTTCATTTTCAACACAAGACAGGATTTAACCATGTCCTCATTCGACAAGCGCGGCGACGCCTTCGAGAACAAATATGCGCTCGACGAGAGCCAGAAATTCAAGGCCGAAGCCCGCCGCAACAAGCTTCTCGGCCTGTGGACCGCCGAACAGCTCGGCCTGTCCGGCGATGACGCCGCCGCCTATGCCAAGGAAGTGGTCGCCGCCGATTTCGAGGAAGCCGGCGACGCCGACGTCGTCCGCAAGGTGCACGGCGACCTCACCGCCAAGGGCGTGGCCGTCACCGAACCGGCAATTCGCGCCAAGATGCACGAGCTGATGGCCACCGCCGTCGAGCAGGTGAAGGCCGGGACGTAAAGCGAGGCTTCTTTACCCCCCTTGCAGTGAGCCAGGGTGGGGGGCGCTATAGCTACCCTCCCCCTTGCGGGGAGGGTCGGCCGAAGGCCGGGGTGGGGGTAGCCCCGATCTCTGCAGAGCATGTGGCACCCCCACCCCGCTCGCTTCGCTGACGCTCAGCGAACGACCCTCCCCGCAAGGGGGAGGGTGAAGGAAGTCACCGCCAGCCCAGCCCCGGCGCGACGTGCTTGATGATCGCCTCGATGACATGCGCGTTGTAGTCGACGCCGAGCTGGTTCGGCATCGTCAGCAACAGCGTATCGGCCTCGGCGATCGCCTCGTCGGCCGCAAGTTCCTTGATCAGCACGTCCGGCTCCGCCGCATAAGAGCGGCCGAAGATCGCGCGCTCGGTGCCGCCGAGATAGCCGACCTTGTCCGAGTCCTTGCCGTCGCGGCCGAAATAGGCGCGGTCCTGGTCGTTCATCAGGGCAAAGATACTGCGCGACACTGACACGCGCGGCGTCCGCGTGTGACCCGCCGCCTTCCAGGCGTCCTTGTAGAGCCGGATCTGCTCGGCCTGCTGGACGTGGAACGGCTTGCCGCTCTCGTCGATCTTCAGCGTCGAGCTCTGCAAATTCATGCCGAGCGTGGCCGCCCATTGCGCGGTCGCATTGGTCGAGGCCCCCCACCAGATCCGCTCGCGCAAGCCGTCCGCATGCGGCTCGAGCCGCAACAGGCCGGGCGGATTGGGAAACATCGGCTGTGGGTTGGGCTGCGCGAAGCCCTTGCCCTGCAGCACGTCGAGAAACACTTCCGTATGCCGCCGCGCCATGTCGGCGTCGGTCTGGCCCTCCGGCGGCGCATAGCCGAAATAGCGATAGCCCTCGATCACCTGCTCCGGCGAGCCGCGCGACAGGCCGAGCTGCAGCCGGCCGCGCGAGATCAGGTCGGCCGAGCCCGCATCCTCCGCCATATACAGCGGGTTCTCGTAGCGCATGTCGATCACGGAAGTGCCGATCTCGATTGTCGAGGTGCGCGCGCCGACCGCCGCCAGCAGCGGAAACGGCGCCGCGAGTTGTCGCGCAAAATGATGCACGCGAAAATACGCGCCGTCGGCGCCGAGCTGTTCGGCGGCGACCGCCAGATCAATCGATTGCAGCAGCGCGTCCCCCGCCGACCGCGTCTGCGAGGACGACGACGGCGACCAGTGGCCGAACGAGGAAAAGCCGATGTTCTTCATATGATGGGTGCTCGGAGGGACGTGTCACTCTATCTAGCGCGAAATCCGCGCCGCAACAGGCCTCTTCGCGAAACGCTGGGTTTCCAGAAAGCCGGGGCGGCCCCTCCCGCCTGTCGTCCCTGTCTCCCTGCGCCGAAGGCTCATGCCAATCGGGAACCGGCATGTCGAACGGCCGCGTCAACAACGGCATGTCCGGGTAACAGGCATGCTTACGAAAACCGCCGCGCTGGTTTCAGCGCGGCGGTTTGTCGTGTTGGCGATCCCGGCAGACCGGCGGAACGCGCTTAGTCTTCCTTGAACCCGTATTCCTGGTTGTTGCCGGTGGCGCCGTAATATTTGTATGGTAGGAACTTGCCGGACATCGTGATCTGCACGCGGTCGCCCTTGGGATTGGCGACGCGGTTCATCACCATGTCGAAGTCGATCGCGCTCATGATGCCGTCGCCGAATTCTTCCTCGATCAGCGCCTTCCACGCCGGGCCATTCACCATCACCATTTCGTAGAAGCGATAGATCAAAGGATCGGTCGGCGGCATCTGCACGTTCTCGGCGCGCATCGGCACCTCGTTGAGCATCAGCATCTCGCTCTTCGAGAGGCCGAACAATTCGCCCGCGGCGGCGGCCTGCGGTTTTGTCAATTTCATGTTGCCCAGGATCGCACCTATGATCAGCACTTCGGAATGGCCGCCGATCTTGTCGCAGATGTATTTCCAGCTCCACTCGTTATCGCGCTTGATGTCGAGCAGTTTCTCGGTGAGGTCGGAACGGATCATCGTCTTCTCCTTCGGTGAAAATTTAGCGCGCAACGGCTGCGGGCGCGGCGAATAGCGGCGCCGAGGCCGGGCGGACATGCGGCACGCGGCGCGGGTCGAAATCCGGGTTCTCGGTCGTGAACGTCTTGCTGCGCGTCACCAGGAAATCGATGATGTGGTTGCGCAGCGGGTAATAATCCGGGTGCTTGTGCAGATCGAGCCGCGAGCGATCCTTCGGCAGCGGGTTCTCGACCACTTCGGCCAGCACGGCGCCGGGGCCATTGGTCATCAGGAAGATCTTGTCGGCGAGATACATCGCCTCGTCGACGTCGTGGGTGATCATGAAGGTAGTCTGGCCGGTGTCGCGGGTGACGCGGCGCACCTCGTCCTGCAGCGTGCCGCGGGTCAGCGCATCCAGCGCCGAGAACGGCTCGTCCATCAGCATGATCTTTGGCGTGATCGACAGCGCCCGCGCGATGCCGACGCGCTGCTTCATGCCGCCGGACAGTTCCGACGGCCGCTTGTGCTCGGCGCCGGTGAGCCCGACCTTGTCGATGAAGATCTGCGCATGCGACTTGACCTGCGCCTTGGTCCACTTCGGCCATTTCGAGGTGACGGCGTAAGCGACGTTGCCCATCACCGTACGCCACGGCAAGAGCGCGTGGCTCTGGAAGATCACCGCGCGGTCCAGACTCGTACCTGATATCTCGCGGCCATCGACGATCACCGTGCCGGCCGAGGGCTCATCCAGCCCGGCGAGGATGTTGAGCACCGTGGTCTTGCCGCAGCCGAAATGGCCGATGACGCAGCCGAACTCGCCGGAGGGCACGTTGAGCCACAGGTTCTCGAACACCGCGACCTCGCCGCCCCCGACCGCCGGATAGCGCTTCGAGATACCCTCGATGGAGATGAATTTTTCGGTCATGCGCAAGGAGCCAGATTGTCGTTCATGTAGATTACAAATCGCATCGCCCTACTCCGGAAAGGTGACGAGGCGGGTGCATTGCGCCAGTATCTGATCGAGGATCATGCCGACCACGCCGATCATCAGGATCGCGATGATCACATTGGTGATCGACAGATTATTCCACTCGTTCCAGACGAAGTAACCAATCCCCGTTCCACCGACCAGCATTTCAGCCGCGACGATCACCAGCCAGGCGATGCCGATCGAGATCCGCATGCCGGTGAGGATGGTTGGTGCTGCGGCCGGCAGGATGACGGTGAAGGCGCGGCGGAGGTGGCCCACTTCCAGCGTGCGCGCGACATTGATCCACTCTTTTCGCACCGCGGCGACGCCGAACGCGGTGTTGAGCAGCATCGGCCAGATCGCACAGATGAAGATCACGAAGATCGCCGACAGTCCGGAATCCTTGATCGTGTAGAGCGCCAGCGGCATCCAGGCCAGCGGCGAGATCGGCTTCAGCACCTGGATGAAGGGATCGAGCGCGCGGCTCATCAGGGGCGACATGCCGATCAGGAAGCCCAGCGGAATCGCCACCAGCACGGCGAGCAGATAGCCGATCCCCACGCGCGCGATCGAGTACGCCAGCTGGATGCCGAGGCCCTTGTCGTTGGGGCCGTTGTCGTAGAACGGATTCCGGAGATGCTCCCACAATTTCGCGCCGACATCGAGCGGACCCGGCATCGCGGATTTGCCGGCGGTGGCGGTGAGGCCCATCAGCTTGGCATATTCCGGCGACATGGTCGCGGCCGTGCCGGTGCCGCGCGTGGCGAGGTGCCACACGCCGAGGAAGGCCGCAAGGATGAGCAGCGAAAGCAGCGCTGCGCGGAAGCGAAGGGAGAAGGTCATGTGGGTTCTCCACCCTCCCCTGGAGGGGGAGGGTCGGCTGCGAAGCAGCCGGGGTGGGGTGACAGCGCTTCAGCATTCACCCCCTCCCGACGATACTTCGTATCGTCGACCTCCCCCCTCGAGGGGGAGGTGAAGCAAGCAGCGCGGACCATCACTCACGTCGCCTTCTTGATCTTGAAGCTCGCCAGATATTCCTTCGGCTTTTCGGGATCGAAGGTCTTGCCCATCACCTGGAACGACTTGTAGGCGGAGGCCGGCGGCGTCAGGCCCATTTCCTTCATCACCTTTCCGGTGTCGGCGGCGAGATAGATCTGCTCGGCGACGCCCTTGTAGTCGACGTCGCCCTTGATCTGGCCCCAGCGCTGCATCTGGGTCATCATCCACACCGCGAACGACTGCCACGGGAACGGATCGAATTCGACGCGCTTGGGATCGACCTTGATGTTGCCAAGGCCGTCGGCATAGGTGCCGGTCAGCACCTGCTCCAGCACCACCGGCGGCGCGTTGAGATAGGCCGCCGGCGCGATCGCTTCCGCAATCGACTTGCGGTTCTCCGGCTTCGAGGCGTAGGCCGTGGCGTCGACGATGGCGCGGGTCAAGGCTGCGAACGAGTTCGGCGACGTCGTGATGAATTCGCGCGAGGCCGCAAAACTGCAGCACGGATGGCCGTCCCAGATTTCCTTCGACAGAAGATGCATGAAGCCGACGCCGTCATAGATTGCGCGCTGGCAGATATTGTCGGGTGCTAAGAAGCCGTCGATGTTGTCGGCGCGCAGATTGGCGACCATCTCCGGCGGCGGCACCGAGCGGATCTGGATATCGGTGTCGGGGTCGATGCCGTGCTCGGCGAGATAATAGCGCAACAGATAATTGTGCATCGAGTAGTCGAAGGGGACTGCGAGCTTGAAGCCCTTCCAGTCCTTCGGGTCGCGTCGGTCCTTGTGCTTCATGGCAAGGGTAATGCCCTGGCCGTTGATGTTCTCGATCGCCGGCACGGTATAGGGGATCGGCGTCGAGCCGAGCCCCAGCGAGATCGCGATCGGCATCGGCGCCAGCATGTGCGCGGCGTCGTATTCCTTGTTGATGGTCTTGTCGCGGATCACCGCCCAGCCGGCGGTCTTGACGACGTCGACCTTGAGGCCCTGCTTTTGATAGAAGCCGAGCGGGTCGGCCATGATGATCGGCGTGGCGCAGGTGATCGGGATGAAGCCGACCTTGAGGTCGGTCTTCTCGAGCTTGCCGGCGCCTTGCGCGAACACTTCGGTCGCCATCTTGATCGGGAAGAACTGCGACAGCACGCCGAGCGCCGCCGAGGCGCCGACCGATTTCAGGAAGGCGCGCCGCTGGATCTCTTTCGGAAATACCGCGCGCATCACCGCGGAAGCGACCACGCCCTCATAGCGCTTCGCCTCGTCCTGCGGCGCCGCGCAGGCGAGCTGCATGGCGGCGTCATGTTCCTCGGCGCTGGCGTGCTGGCCGCAGGGGCAGCCGGAGCGCAGACGACGGGCGGGATCGAACGGATTGTCGAATGTGGACATGGGACCTCCTGCGTGGACGCTACCGATCTGTACGCAAGGAGTGTGCCAGCCCCCGCGCGCCGGCGCGGCGCGGCCAGATGGGTGCTGGCGAACCCCCGGCGCAAGACGGCCGGCGGCTTCCCGGCCGGGTGATTAAATTTGCGGCAGCGTATCGCGTCGATTGCGGGCAGATGGATGCTGGTAGCGCCGCCGCCCCCCTCTTTGTCGTTCCGGGGCGCGGGCGGCGCCAGCCGAACGCGAACCCGGAACCTCGAAGTGTTTTGCGCTGAACATGTCGAGGTTCCCCGCCACTCCAACTGGAGTGGCTGAGGTTCGCTCGCGCTGGCGCGCTCCCGCCCCGGAACGACAGCTAGTTGCTTTTATCCCTATTCGGTATATAATTTTCGCCTGTCCGTAACGTAAAGGGAGTGAGCATGCCCGACCCTCTCGTTCCCCTCTTCCATCCCCGCATCCGCGCCCTCGACGACACCGTGCTGCGGATATCGCCAACCCCGGCGGAGGACGGCCCGCCGCCGGTGGCGGGCGGCCGCCCCAAAGGCTGCAAGCGGCTGCACACCAATGCCACCGTGGCCCGGGTGCGCCAGCTGATCGAAGACACCACGCTGACCCACAAGCAGATCGCGGCGAGGACCGGCACCAGCGCCGGCACCGTCGGCGTCTGGACGCGCGGGTTCGGCTGGAAGCGCCACCCGTTTGCGCCGCGCTGCACCGACACCGTGCCGACCGCGCGCGCCGGCCGCAGGCTGAAGCTGCGCCTGCTCGGTCACAAATTGTATGAGCTCGCCGAGCGCTGCGTGCAGCAATTGTGGGAAGACCCTTTGGTCGATCTCGACCGGCTGATCGAGGCCATGCAGGTGCTCAACATGGCGCGGCTCTACGTCAAGGGCCGCGGCCGGCCCGGCAGACCCGGCCAGGCGCCATCCACCGGGAAAGAGTGGCTCGACCGCGACGCAGCGATGCGCGCAGCACTCAAGGAGCTGCGCCGCGGCGGCGTCCGCCTCGACCGCATCCCCGAAGCCGCCATGGCGCTGCTGGAAGACGCGCATACGCCGCCGGAGCGGGACCATCCGGCGTTCAAGCCGAGGGGGCCGAGAAGGAGGAAGTAGTCAGTTCGATGGCGCTCCGTCACCTCTCCCCGCTGGGGAGAGGTCGGATTGCAAAGCAATCCGGGTGAGGGGGCTGCGCGTCGCCGATTCGCCGTCATGCAGGACACTGATCTGACTTTTGTCTAGCTCAGTGTCCTGCATGGAGCTTAACTGGCACCCGGCCAACAAGCGGGAGCAACAGCGGTATGAGCAAGGCCAAGACTAGCACCACCAAGGCACGGGCCATAATGGTAGACGGTAAGCCCTACGGCAGGAAAACCGACGGCAGCCTCGTGCCGCTGACGGGCAAGACCGACTGGACGCGCCTCGACCGGATGACGCCCGTGGAGGTCGAAGCGATCGCCGCTGCCGACAGGGACGGCGCGCCGATGAGCGACGAGGACTGGGCCAAGGCCGAGATCGTCCATCCGCACAAGGTCGCGGTCGGCCTCAAGCTCGATCATGATCTGCTCGGCTGGTTCAAATCCCAGGGCAAAGGCTACCAGACCCGCATCAACACCATCCTGCGGCATTACTACGAAACCCATCGCAAGGCGGGTTAGGCCGCGGCGCGCGATAATGCGAGGAATCGACGATGACCGAGCAGCGTTTCGACAGCGTCTGGGACGCCCTTGAAAACTCGCCGGCGGAGGCCGCCAACATGAAGGCGCGCGCCGGCCTGATGATCGCCATCCGAGACGCGATGGACGGCTGGCAACTGTCGCAAGCCGAAGCAGCCTCGCGGCTCGGCGTGACGCAACCGCGCATCAACGATTTGCTGCGCGGACGGATCGACAAGTTCAGCCTGGACGCGCTGATGATCCTGGCGACGCAAGCGGGGCTGACGGTGGAGTGGCGGGTGGGCAAGCCGGCGGCGTGAGGAGCTCGACCGCGACGCCGCGATGCGCGCGGCGCTGAAGGAGCTGCGCCGCGGAGCGTCAGGCTCGACCGCATCCCCTACGCCGCGATGGCGCTGCTGGAAGACGCGCATACGTCGCCGGAATTGGACAATCCGGCGTTCAGGGCGCGGGCGCCGAGAGGCGGCGCTAGTGCGCAGAATTGTCAGAACCAGTTTTGGCTGGCGACGCAAGTACCCGACTTTACCGATCGACTATTAATCCTCGCAGTTCAGGCGGCAGCATCCTGAACGTCCAGTTTTGAAAGAACTATTAGATACGGTTGCTCTTGCAGAGGTTGCAGCTCTCGCAGAGCAATTGCAGATTTCTGATCGAATTTGACCCCCCTCGCGAAAACGGCACGATGTGGTCGAAACACAAGCGCTCCCGTGTAGTACACTCAACGCAACGCCCACCATCCCGCTGCCAGACTTCGCGCTGAACTATTCGCGGTATTGCTTCTCGGCGTGGCTTTATAGGTCCGGCTTTTGGCATCGATGCTGGATCGATGAGTTGAGACCCACTATCAGCACTCGATTCATCAGCCTCCAGCGGATTCAACGTCCCCTTCGTATCACCGTGCGATTTGACCTCGGGTCGCGGGGCATTGGTGAGCATCGCTCGAATATATTGCGCTACATCATCTAGCTCTGCTGCATTACGGATTATCATTTTGAGGGCTGGCTCACCACGCCTCAAGCCGACCACCGGGTAAGTCCCGCTATGTCGACCTGCCTCGCCTGGGTATTCGAGAGCAATTTCCGGTACAGTCTGATCTCCACCGGGATAAGGCAGCCAAACAAAGGCGGCGTATTCGCGGTTCGGCTGGTCCATCTGCAGGACTACCCCAACATCACTGGAAAGACTCCACGATTTGACCTTGACGTTCTCGCGTGACGGGGACCCAAACTCTTTTGTAAATCGTTCAACGACCGCAGATTTCATGTGATCTCTAAGAGTCTGACTCATAATGAATTCGTTTGATTTCAGGCTTTTGCAAGCCGTCTTATAAGGACGCGAATGTGAGCGACGAACGCCCAGGCAACGGCGCTGGCGATTGTGGTCTCGAAGTCCTTTGCCAATCTGCGGCAGCGACCGAGCCATCCGAACGTTCGTTCGACGACCCATCGGCGCGGTAGGATTTCGAAGCCCTGCTCCCTGTCGGATCGTTTTATGATTTCTATCGTCCAATTGCCGATGCGCTTCAAAGCTTGACGCAGCTTATCTCCGGCATAGCCACCATCGGCAAAAATATGGCGCAGCCACGGATAGCGATAACGTATCGAAGCAAGAACGCACGGGGCACCATCACGGTCCTGAATGCTGGCTTCGTGCACGACCAGCCCGACCAAGTTTCCTTGCGTGTCGGTGACGATGTGGCGCTTGCGGCCCTTGATTTTCTTACCTGCATCATAGCCCCGGGGGCCGCCGCTTTCCGTGGTTTTCACCGACTGGCTGTCAATCACTCCGGCCGTTGGGCTCGCCTCTCGGCCAGCCGCCTCGCGCGAGGCCATCACGAGCGTGTAGTTCAGCGACGCAAACAGTCCGCCGCGCGACCACGCGTAGAAATAGCCCTGCACCGTCGAGTAGGGCGGGAAATCCTTGGGCAACTGCCGCCATTGGCAGCCGGTCGACGCAATATACAGGATCGCATCCATCACCGTTCGCATATCTGTCGCACGCGGGCGACCGAGCGCCGAAGCAGGCGGCAGAAGCGGCTCCATCACAAACCACTCGGCATCCGTCGTATCGCTTTCATATCGCAAGCTCGCCCGCCTATAGTGTCGGCGGGTGATTTCAGTCCAGACCATCGTGCTCTCCCTCGAATCTTCGCAAATCCGAAGGAATCACAACTGGCTGAAATCACTCAGCTTCTTTTTCAGTCAGCCTCTAATGTTGCATTTATAGAAATGCTGCTAGAATGTGCATCTTACAGCTTGTATTCTCGAAAGCCCTCGCTCAGGCCCTTGAAGGATTTGGGACTGTATTTCTCGAAGCTTTCTTGATCAACGTAGACAAAGTCATACGCGACATCGGACTGCACCCTGTTGATGTCCTCGCACCATTGCCGCAGCCGCGCCATTTTCAGCGGCACATCGAGGTCTTCCTGACCCTTTGTCTCGACAATGAACGTGCGATTTGGCCCAAGCTTGACTAGAAAATCGGGATAGTAGTTCGAGATATTGCCATCCGCGTTGACGTAATCCAGTTTGAAATTCACGGCAAAATAGTTCTTCGCATAGGACACGACATCGACGCAGCCATCGAGAAAACCAGCGAAGACGAGTTCCAGATGACTATCTCCCACAATCCGGTTAAAGACGCTCTTCTTTGGGACGACATACCCCTGATCTTTCGTCACGAACGGCCGCGTTTGACGGAGCTTGATCGTGTCTCGGATCTCTGCATCGCCCTTGTCTTTCACGGTCAACGCATTGATGGCCTTTTTGAAGCCCTCGAGCAGCGCTTTAGTTGCAGCCAGCTCCGACAAATTCCGCAACGTGTTTGGGCTCTCAAGATCGACCTCCCGGCCGAACAACTCCGATTGCACAAACGCTTTAACCTTGCCGTAAAGCACGTCATAGCCGCTGACTAAGCGAAGATCTTTCATGATCGTCTGGGCAAAATATCCCAGTACGCTCCGAAAATCGGCAACTCCAGCAGTATCAAGGATGGTTGTATGGGTCACGGCGCCCGTGGTGATATCCTTGAAGACGATTTCGCGCTGTTCCTCCTCGCTGAATTTAAGATAGGCGGCGATCTGATGCCCGAATGAGGTCACATCGAGATCGCCGAGCGATTTGTATTCGCGATAGATGCGCGGCGTCATCACCGGGATTTCGATGTCGAGTGCGTCGATGTCCTTCTTTTCGTTTTCGTTATCGATCTCGATCACCAGCGGCGTCTTCGGCTTGGTGCCATCGCCCATCGCCTTGCGTTCCAGCTCGACACCCTCGGCCTGGATGGATTCAACAAACTCCATAAAGGCATCAGTACCAACGACGCTGACATATTCCTCAATTCCACCAGGATACATTTTGCGAAGGCCACGACCGAGCGTCTGCTCCGGCAAGATATTACTCTTGGAAGAATAAGCGCGCAAACCGACGATGGTCGTCACGTTGCGGACGTCCCAACCTTCTTTCAGCATCAGTACCGATACGATGGCCTTGTACGGACTTGCCGGATCATCGATCTCGTTGGCCTGCTTGCGGAGCAATTCGAGTTCTTCGTTAGCCTTGCCGGAGGCGGCTTCCGAAATATCACCATTAGATTTTGTGTGGATGACCAGCACAGCGCCTTTCAGATCGGGATAAACACCTTCAAGATAGGCAGCCACGTCATCACAGTTTCGAGTGTCATCCGTCATGACGAATAGGATGGCCTTCTTACCAAGCTTCCGGTGCTCGGCGTCGGCCTTCCGCCATTCGATCACGCCCAAGTCGATATAATCTGCATATTTCTCAGTGTACTTAGCACTTTGCCGCTCCGATAGCTTCGCTCGGCTTGGGGCATCGGGGAGCACCGGATGCTTGACGACATTTTGCGAGATCGCTTCGACTAGCGGGTAGTCGGCAATCGTTTGAACGAAGATTGCGCCGTTGTTGTGCTTTGGCGTCGCCGTCACGTCGATCTGCAATGAAAGAGCCGAGCCCTTCTGCAGAAGCCGGTTATGAATATCCTCGATCGACTTGAACCAGGCCAGCCGCGAGTCATGGATATGATGGGCCTCGTCGTTCAGCACCATCAGTTCGTCGATATCCCGGACGATCATTCCGAGATCAACCTTGGAGTCGGTTGTTGCTCCGGTCGGCCGCTTGCCGAGGAAGTAGTCCATCGTGTCGTCGTCATCAGGCGATGGTGGGATGTCCTCCCCGGCATAAACGCGGTGGATGTTGGTCAGGAAGATGTTGCCGGTCGGCTGCGCGATCCGCACCTCGTCCTGCACATGCAACGTCAGTTGGAAATCATCCCGCCAGTTACGCCCGTCAAAACCATTGTCAGGAATTACAGGATCGTTAAAGAACAAGTGCAGACCCTGAAAATCCTTGTAGATGCGATCCAGAGCGATGATGTTGGGCGCGATCACCAGAAAATTGCGGGCAAGCGCCGAACCCGGCTCATAGAGCTTGTGATAAAAGCTCCAGGCGAGGGCGAGGCTCAGAACCTTGGTCTTGCCTGCACCGGTCGCCATTTTGACGACGAACCGCCGCCATGTCTCATCGAACATACTGGCGGAAACGGCGCCGCTGCTGTCGAACCGCATCAGGTCGAATTTGTCTTTCACGCCGACCACATCGGTCAGATAGATAATCGTCTCCAGCGCCTCGCGCTGGGAAAAGAAATACTGAAACTCCGCCATCGTGCCGTCGGCCTGCGGGATCAGATGCGGAGTTTTGAACCACCAGTTCAACAGGCTACGGCTGGTGTCGGACGCGCCTACATATCCGCCGTCGCGAAACTCCTTCACTTTCTGGCGCAAAACCGCCACGAGGGGCGGCATCAGCTTGTCCATGCTAGTCGCGCGAAGCGCCTCGTCGGCTGGAAACCAACGTATCGCAGGATCGAGGATCGCGTGCGGTAAATTTGGAAAGTCCGGGTGCAACGCCATTACTTTTTCTTTCCCACCGTCACTTCGGCGATCGTCATGGTATCGTTGCCAAAGATATCCACCACCTTCACGGCAATCTTTCGCCTCCCGGGCGGGCATTCGTGGGCCACGCTGGTCAGTTCAAGCTTACGGTTCTTTTTCGTACGAAACGACTGCCATTCATTTTCAAAGATGTAGTCGCCCGTCCAAGTTTCCTCCCATTCACCTGTGTCAGGGTGTTGGAGGCGGATGATTTCGCGCTTGTTCTCGAAATCGAAATCGACTGACCAATAGTCAATCCAGTCAGTCCAGTTTTGAGTAAGCGTCGCGCGGCTGACGATGCCGTTTTCGTCCTTGCTGACTTTGACGATCTGCCCCTTCTCGACGACGATCTTGGTTCCCTTATCTTTCAGGCCCGCCTCGGCATTGGCAATCGAATCTTGGGAATAGAATACGGAAAAGTCGGTCAATTCGACCGCGACACTGCCCCCTTTGACGTGTGGTTTGATCTCGATGAATGAGACATCATGGAATACAACTTGGTGCTTCTCAACTGCGCGCTTGTCGAACACATCGGCAGGAATATATTTTGGGGCGATGTCAATACCTTTCGCCCGCGCGTCGTCGAGAACGTTGGGGAACAGACCCATCTCAAACTCGAAACCGAGAATATCGACTTTGGTAATATGCTTCTTGCGGCATTCGAGAATGATCTCTTCCACGAACAGCCGCGAAACCGGCATGTTGACCGGGCCAACCGCAACCAGACGTCCCGCGCGCTTGCCGCTAAAACTGATGAAGCCATCGGTCCGCTCGGCGCGATAGGCCCGCAGAATGAGATCGAGGAACGCGCCCTCCTTTTCCTCAAGTGACCTGCGCCCCTGAACTTCCGCCAAAAATGGGTAGAATCCGTCACCTGAAGGAAGACGGAGATGAAGCAGTCGAGGTTCACGGAAGAGCGGATCATCGCGATCCTGCGGGAGCACGAGGCAGGCTCAAAGACCGGGGACGTTTGTCGCAAGCACGGGATCAGCAGCGCGACGTTCTACAAATGGAAGGCGAAGTATGGTGGGCTCGATGTGTCGGAGGCCCGCCGCCTGAAGGTTCTGACCGACGAGAATGCCAAGCTAAAAAAGCTGCTGGCCGAAGCGATGCTCGACAACGCCATGTTGAAGGATCTCAATTCAAAAAAATGATGACGCCCGTCGCGAAGCGACAAGCTGTGGCTCACCTTTGTTCAAGTTTTGAGGTCAGCCAGCGGCGGGCGTGTGCGGTCATCGGAGCGGATCGAACCTCGGTACGCTATCGCAGCGTGCGGCCCGACGATGTTGTCATTCGCGCGAGGTTGCGCGAACTGGCCAATATCAGACGGCGGTTTGGCTACCGTCGCCTGCTCCTACTGTTGCGCATCGATGGCGTTTCGATCAATCACAAGAAGCTGCGGCGTCTGTACGCCGAGGAGCGGCTTCAGGTTCGACGGCGTGGTGGTCGCAAGAAAGCGCTGGGAACAAGGGCTCCGATGACGTTGCCCCAAGGTCCCAACCATCGCTGGTCGCTCGACTTTGTCAGCGACACGCTGACCGACAGCCGGCGCTTCCGCATGCTGGCCGTGGTGGACGACTTCACCCGCGAGTGCATCGCATTGGTTGCCGATACGTCGCTCTCGGGCACAAGGGTCGGCCGAGAGCTCGATGCGGTGATCGCCCGGCGTGGTCCCCCGCTAACGATCGTCAGCGATAACGGTACCGAATTTACCAGCATGGCCATCTTGCGATGGTCACAGCAGACCAGGATCGAATGGCACTACATCGCACCAGGCAAGCCGCAGCAGAACGCATTCGTAGAAAGCTTCAATGGGCGCCTGCGCGACGAACTCCTGAACGAGACGTTGTTCTCGTCCCTCAACCATGCCCGCGAAGTCCTTGCTGAATGGCAGGACGACTACAACACCGTCCGCCCTCACAGCGCGATCGGCAATCTTCCACCGGCTACCTATGCCAAGCTCCACGCGTCCGACATGCAACGGGACGGACCGCATGAGCTGATTTGGGGCTCCGCGCCCCGTCCCGTTGCATCACCGAGCCACACAGGCTCAAATGATCAAAGGATTCTTCCCATCGCTGGATGAAGCTTGGGGCTCAGGTCAAATGGCCCATTTTTTAAAGATGATAGAATGAGCTTATTATCGCCCCAGATGAGTTTGTTTGACCAGCCCTTGAGCTGCCGGCCCCTACTGTCAGTCGAAAATAGATCCTTCTGTGAAGCAGTGTCTTCCGGCTTTTCGGCGCGCGGCTCGTCGACCTGTTCGATGGTCTGGAATGGCAAAACGACATTGCAAACCTCGTTGGTCTTGCCGTTCCAGACCAGTTCGATCTCGCGTTTATCCTCGAACAGTAGGAAGCGATACTTGTCCGGCAGCGGCTTGTCGGCCTCGACAAATCGGATGATGCCCTGCTGTTCCTGTTCAGTCAGCCGCGCCATGCCCGCCTCATCCCTTGTTTTCAACTAACGTTCAAACGCCGATTCCGCTTACCCGTTCATGCAGCAAGCGGGCGATGCCGGCAAGGCCAGCTCAATTTTTGCCGCGCCGTCATTTGCTTTTCCTGAGAAGTTCATTTTTTCAATGTTCTAAGTTCACTCGCGCAGGGGTGCTCGCGCCCCGGAACGACAGTTCTATGGCTTTGCAAACAACCCATTCAACTCCGCGCCCTTCGCCGCCCCCGCGAACGCCGTGAACGTGCCCTGCTCCGCGATCTCCGTCGCCGCCCCCATGAACCCCGCCCAGGCCACGCGCGCGAGCGCGCCGCCGACGCTGATGCGGCGGACGCCGAGGTCGGCCAGCGCCTGCACCGTCATGGTCGGCTGCACGATCAGCAAATTGACCGGCTTGGGATGCACGGACTTCACCAATGCGGCGATGTCCGCGGGCGTGCTGATGCCCGGCGCATAGAGGCAGTCGGCGCCCGCTTCGGCGAAGGCGGTGAGCCGCGCGATGGTTCTGGCGAGGTCGCGCTCGCCGGTGAGAAAACCTTCGCAGCGCGCCACCAGCATCACGGCGGGATCGACGCCGTCGATCGCCGTGCGCGCGGCACGGATGCGCTCGACCGCGAGGCGGTCGTCATAGAGCGGCTGGTCATTGCGGCCGGTGGAATTCTCGATCGAGAGGCCGGCCACGCCGGTGCCGACGGCGCGAGCGACGTTATCAGCAACGCCGTCGGGATCATCGGCGAAGCCGGCCTCGAAATCGGCGTTGAGCGGCAGGTCGGTCGCCGCATTCAGCATGGTGAGGTGATCGATCACGTCGTCTGACGTGACATGGTTGTCGGCGCGGCCGGTCGACCAGGCATAGCCGGACGAGGTCGAGGCCAGCGCCTTGAAGCCGGCGCGGGCAAGATAGCGCGCGGAGCCCACGTCCCAGGGATTGGGGAGGACGAAGCAGCCCTGTTCATGCAGCTTGCGAAACGCGGCGCGTTTCTCGGCGGTGCCGATCGCCATCGTCGCCTCCCTGTTGGGCCCAGTACCGGTCGCGGCCGGGCGACGTCATCGTAGCCCGGATGGAGCGCAGCGTAATCCGGGAATGTCGGGTGCGTGGAAGCGCCGGTCCCGGATTTCGCGGAGCTTATCATCGGGCGCGCTACGCGCGACCCGTTGGCTTCATCCGGGCTACGGCTGAGAGATCATGCCTCCCCCGGCATGCTCCCCGCCAGCGCCGTCTCCAGCCGCGCCAGCACGGCGTCGAGATCGCCGGTCACCTCGGACGTAGACATCGCCACCACGGTGTAGCCGCGCTCCTGCAGCCACGCGGTGCGCGCGGCGCGGTCGGTGACGATCATTTCGGTCTCGTCGGCATTGACCAGCTCGATCGCGGTGCGTTGCGGGAAGGAGACGAAATCCGGGATGTGGCGGCCGACCGGGGTCTGGCGCTTGAACTGGCCGGCAAAGCGGCGGTCGGTGCGCAGCGCTTCCCACAGCAGGCGCTCGGCGTCGGTCGGGTTACGGCGCAGGAGGCGCGCGAGGCCGCGCACGGTGCCGCTCTCGTGCGGGGATGCGCCCTGGCCGTGTTCGGCCAGCAGCGCGCGCAAGCGCGTGGCCTGTTCGCCGTCGAGCACGCCGCCCTTGGCCGGGCCCTTGCGGCCCTCGGCGATCGCCATCACCACGCCGTGCAGCGTGTGCATGTCCTGCTTGGTCGGGTCCATCCGCGAAAAGATGTTGCGCAGATTGACCAGCATGGTCTCGCGCTTCTCCACCGGGCGCAGGAATTCGACCTTGTCGAGCTCGCGCACCAGATTGTCGAAGAACGCCTGCATCTGGTGCTGCGAGGCGGGCTCGGAGCGCTCCGGCATCGCATAGGGCAGCGCGCTTGCCGTGGCGTGCTTGAAGCATTCGTAACCGCACAACAGCACGGCCTGCGCCAGGTTGAGCGAGGCGAAGCCCGGATTGACCGGGAAGGTGATGATGCGGTTGGCCAGCGCCACCTCTTCGTTGAGCAGGCCGTAGCGCTCGCGGCCGAACATTATGCCGGCGGTGGCGCCGGTCGCGACATGGGCGATCGCCTCGCGCGCGGCGGCTTCCGGGGCGACCACGGGCTTGGCCTGGTCGTGGGCGCGCGCGGTGGTCGCGAACAGCAGCGTGCAGTCGGCGACCGCTTCCTCCACGGTGTCGAACAGCTCCACCTTGTCGAGGATGTGGTCGGCGCCGGAGGCGGCGCGGCGCGCCTGCACGTTCGGCCAGCCGTCGCGCGGCTTGACCAGGCGCAGCCGCGTCAGGCCGAAATTGCCCATCGCGCGCGCCGCCATGCCGATGTTCTCGCCGAGCTGCGGCTCGACCAGCACCACCACGGGGCCGGCGATCTCGATCATCGCTTTGCTCTGGTCGGTGCCTGAACCGGACATTTACTTCACCTTCTGATTCAACGTCGCAAGAAGCGGCCGGGCGCCTGACATCAGGCTGGTGCGCCCGCTCGCGCTGCTGCTGTTCCTCCATCCCGGCCGTTTTATCAAGCCGAATGATGGGCTTGGCCGCTTTTCCCGAGATCCTTAAGAAAGTGTTTCACAAGTTCCATGAGCCTGTTTTCTTTCATAAAACTTTCGCCTATTAGTCGAAAACGCAAATGAAACGAACCTGCGGCGTGGACCGCGGGGTGGGGGAGGATGAGATGCGCGCACATTGGACGTTGGCCATTTTCGGGGCCATCTTGATGCTGGCAGGCTCGCTGCTGGCGCATTTCACGCAGACGACGGGCGGCATCACGGTCAAGGACATCCGCTTCACGGGCGCCCGCGGCCAGACCATGAGCGCCCTGCTCTACACCCCGCCCGGCGCCACCGCGAAGACCCCGGCCCCCGGCATTCTCGCCGTGCACGGCTACATCAATTCGCGCGAGACCCAGGACGGCTTCGCCATCGAATTCGCCCGCCGCGGCTATGTCGTGCTGGCGCTCGACCAGACCGGCCATGGCTATAGCGACGGCCCGGCCTTCTCCAGCGGCTTCGGCGGGCCGGACGGCCTCGCCTATCTGCGCAGCCTCGACATCGTCGACAAGGCCAATATCGGGCTTGAGGGCCATTCGATGGGCGGCTGGACCATCCTGTCCGCGGCCACCGCGATGCCGAACGACTACAAGGCGATGGTGCTGGAAGGCTCGTCGACCGGCAAGCCGTTCGCCGCCGACGGCACGCCGGTCTGGCCGCGCAACCTCGCTTTGGTGTTCGCCAAATATGAGGAATTCTCCACGCTGATGTGGGGCGTGCCAAAGGCGCGCGACGTCGTCACCAGCCCGAAATTGTGGGCGCTGTTCGGCACGACCGCGGCCGTCGAGCCCGGCCGCGTGTACGGCGATATCGGCCAGGGCACCGCGCGGGTGCTCCATACGCCGGCGATCACGCATCCCGCCGAGCACATCTCGCATGAGGCGATCGGGCATGCGCTCGACTGGTTCGGCAAGACGCTGACCGGCGGCACGCCGCTCCCGGCGACCGACCAGATCTGGTTCCGCAAGGAGATCGGCACCGGCCTCGCGTTGCTCGGCTTCATCGCCTTCCTGCTCGGCATCTTCAATGGCCTTTTGAAAGCCCCGATGTTTTCGCGGCTGATGCTGCCGGTCCCGGTCGACGGCACCCAGCCCGCCGAGACCCCGGTCGACCGCGGCCGCTGGCTCGGCGCGCTCGCGCTGTCGGCGCTGCTGCCGGCGCTGACCTATTACCCGGCATTCGCGCTGGCATCGACCTATGTGAAGCCGCAGGCCTGGCTGCCGCAGGGCATCACCAACCAGATCGTGGTCTGGGCGCTGATCAACGCCGCCATCGCTTTGGCCTTGATGCCGTTCGCGCCGAAGCGCGCCAGCCGGCGCGGCATCGTCGGCCTCTCGGTCGGTATTGCGCTGGTCACCGTGGCCTGCGGCTATCTGGCGCTGTGGCTGGCCGATCTCGTGTTCAAGGTCGATTTCCGGTTCTGGATCCTGGCCCTGAAGCTGCTGAGCGGCAAGCAGGCGCTGATGGCGCTGATCTATCTGGCGCCGCTCACCGTCTTCTTCGTGGTGGCGTTGCACGTCCTGCACCGCAATTTCTCGACCCTGTCGGCGCGCCCGGGTGCGGTCTATCTGACCAATATCGTGGCGCTGGCCGGCGGCTTCGTGGTGCTGCTCGGCGTGCAATATGGCGCGCTGTGGCTGAACGGGCAGCTGATCGATCCGGCGCCCCTGGTGCTGACCTCGATGCCGCTGAACACCATCGTGGCGATCCAGTTCCTGCCGCTCTTGGCGATCGTGGCGGTGATTGCCACCTTCACCTGGCGCCGCACCGGCTCCAGCCTGCCCGGCGCGCTGATCTGCGCCTTGCTGGTGGACTGGTACGCGGTGGCGGGCACGGCGACGCAGGCCGCGTTCTGAGCCAAAATTTGGGCGGAAATGGCATGGCCCGTCGGCTTCCGCCGACGGCCGGCCGGTGCTATAGCCCCCCTCACCATCCCCTGCCCACCGCAACGCGATAAAGGCCCGATCATCCATGGCAAAAATCAAGGTCGCCAATCCCGTCGTCGAACTCGACGGCGATGAAATGACACGCATCATATGGCAGTACATCAAGGACAAGCTGATCCATCCTTTCCTTGATATCGACCTGCAATATTACGACCTTGGCATGGAATACCGCGACAAGACCGACGACCAGGTCACCGTGGACGCGGCCAATGCGATCAAGAAGGTCGGCGTCGGCGTCAAATGCGCCACCATCACGCCGGACGAAGCGCGCGTGAAGGAATTCGGCCTCAAGCAGATGTGGAAGTCGCCGAACGGCACCATCCGCAACATCCTCGGCGGCGTGATCTTCCGTGAGCCGATCATCTGCAAGAACGTGCCGCGCCTGGTTCCCGGCTGGACCAAGCCGATCATCATCGGCCGCCACGCCTTCGGCGACCAGTACCGCGCGACTGATTTCAAGTTCCCCGGCAAGGGCACGCTGACGATGAAGTTCGTCGGCGAAGACGGCCAGGTCATCGAGCGCGAAGTGTTCCAGTCGCCCGGCGCCGGCGTGGCGCTGGCGATGTACAACCTCGACGATTCGATCCGCGACTTCGCCCGCGCCTCGCTGAACTACGGCCTGTCCCGCGGCGTGCCGGTGTATCTGTCGACCAAGAACACCATCCTCAAGGTCTATGACGGCCGCTTCAAGGACATCTTCGAGGAGATCTTCGAGGCCGAGTTCAAGACCAAGTTCGAAGCCGCCAAGATCACCTACGAGCATCGCCTGATCGACGACATGGTCGCCGCGGCGATGAAGTGGTCCGGTGGCTACGTCTGGGCCTGCAAGAACTATGACGGCGACGTGCAGTCCGACACAGTTGCGCAGGGCTACGGCTCGCTCGGCCTGATGACCTCGGTGCTGCTGACGCCGGATGGCTCGGTGGTCGAAGCCGAAGCCGCCCACGGCACCGTGACCCGCCACTACCGCGAGCACCAGAAGGGTAAGGAGACCTCGACCAACTCGATCGCGTCGATCTTCGCCTGGACGCAAGGGTTGGCCCACCGCGCCAAGCTGGACAACAACGCCGAACTGGCGAAGTTCTCCAAGACTCTGGAAAAGGTCTGCGTCGACACCGTCGAGGCCGGCTACATGACCAAGGACCTGGCACTGCTGGTCGGCGCCGACCAGCGCTGGCTGTCCACCACAGGCTTCCTCGACAAGGTCGCGGAAAACCTGACCAAGGCGATGGCGCCCGCCGCGTAAGCGACACGCCACGCTGACCAAAACCAGTCCGGGCTGCCGCAAGGTGCCCGGACTTTTTGTTAGAAAGGCACTGCATCTAACGCCGTCATTGCGAGGAGCCCTTGCGACGAAGCAATCCAGTTCTTGCAGAGTTTGCGGCCTCTGGATTGCCGCGTCGCTTCGCTCCTCGCAATGACGACCTCTGGCAGTTGGATATTCCCCATGACCGCACCCAACAATCCATCCGATGGCAGCCACGATCCCCTGCTCTGGCTCGAGGAGATCGAGGGCGAGCGCGCGGTGGCGTGGGTCGAGGCGCAGAATGCGCGTACCGATGCGGCGCTGTGCGACGACGCCTATCGCGCCGACTACGACGCGGTGCTGAAGATCCTCAATGCCGACGACCGCATTCCCTTCGTCGGCAAGTCCGGCGAGCATCTGTACAATTTCTGGAAGGACGCGGCGCATCCGCGCGGGCTGTGGCGGCGCACGACGCTCGCGTCCTACAAGACGGACACGCCGGACTGGGACGTGTTGCTCGACATCGACGCGCTCAACGCCGCCGAAGGCATCTCCTGGGCCTTCGCTGGCGCGGCGCGCTCGCCGGATCACAGCCGCGCGCTGATCAGCCTGTCGTTCAACGGCACCGATGCCATCGAACTGCGCGAATTCGACATCGCGACCAAGAGCTTCGTGACCGACGGCTTCTTTCTGCCGAAAGCGAAGACCCGCGCCGGCTGGCTCGACCAGGATACGCTGCTGATCGGCAGCGCGCTGGACGCTGCCGACACCACCGTGGCCGGCTATGCCCGCGTGATCCGCAAGTGGCCGCGCGGCACGCCGCCCTCCGCCGCGGAAACCATGTTCAAGGCCGAGACGCAGGACGTCGCGGCGTGGTTCGGCATCAACCGCCGGCCGACACATCAGCGCGTGATGTACTGGCGCGCGCTGGATTTTACCCGCTCGCACATCTTCGTCGAACAGGCGCAGGGGGAGCACGCCGGCAAGCGGCTGCGGCTCGCTCTGCCCGATGAAGTCTCGATCTCTTGCGACGCCGACGACCTCTTCGTCAGCCCGAAGCAGGACTGGACCGTCGACGACGTCACCATCCCGAGCGGTGCGCTGGCGGCGATCAATCTCGACCGCTTCATCGATGGCGGACGGGACTTCGAGATCATCTTCAAGCCCACGCCGACCCGCGCGCTGCAGTCCTGGCTGGAGACGCGGCATGGCGTGGTGCTGGAAATTCTCGACAACGTCCGCGGCCGCATCACGCTGGCGCGGCGCGACGGCGAGGGCTGGAGCGAGACCGCGATCCCCGGCCTGCCCGACAACGCCTCGATCTCAGCCGCGGCGTTCGGCGGCGAGGACGACCCGCAGCTCGGCGAGGACGTGATGCTGACCATCACCGGCTTCGACCGGCCGACCACCACGGCCCTGTGGCACGGCGCCGGTCCGCTGGAAGAGCTGAAGCATTCGCCGCGCTCATTCGCGCCTGATGGCATCGAGGTGAAGCAGTGCCATGCGGTGGCCGCCGACGGCACGCACATTCCGTATTTCCTGATCGGCAAGCATCTTGATGATACCAGCAAGCCGCGGCCGACCATCCTGTACGGCTATGGCGGCTTCGAAGTATCCTTGACGCCGTCTTACATGGGCATCACCGGCAAGCTCTGGCTGGAGCAAGGCCATCTCTATGCGCTCGCCAACATCCGCGGCGGCGGCGAGTTCGGCCCGGCGTGGCATCTGGCCTCGCGCAAGATCACCAAGCACGTCGCGCATGATGACTTCGCCGCGGTGGCACGCGATCTCGCAGCCTCCGGCGTGACGTCGGCGCACAAGCTCGCCTGCCACGGCGGCAGCAATGGCGGGCTGCTGGTCGGCAACATGCTGACGCGCTATCCGGACCTGTTCGGCGCGGTCTGGTGCAGCGTGCCGCTGCTCGACATGGCGCGCTATACCAAGCTATTGGCCGGGCAAAGCTGGATCGCGGAATATGGCGATCCGGAAATCACCGAGGAGTGGGATTTCATCCAAAAATTCTCGCCGTATCACCTGATCGAGACCGGCAAAACCTATCCGCCGATCTTCATCACCACCAACCGCACCGACGACCGCGTGCATCCCGGCCACGCCCGCAAGATGGCGGCCAAGCTGGAAGAACTCGGCTATCCTGTGTGTTTTAACGAGACGGTGGCCGGCGGACATTCCGGCGCGGTCGACAACAGCAAGCAGGCGCAGAGCCAGGCGCTGGGCTTTGCGTTTCTGCGCAAGACGATCGGGACGACCTGAACTCAGTCGCTCGACGTCGGGCCTGGTGAAGCCAGCGCGATTTCCTCGGCCGCGATGTCGCCCTTCGGGCCGTCCGGCGTATCGGCCAGCCGTGCCTTGGCGGTTTTCTCGATATGCGCGGCCAGCGCAGGCACGCGCGCGATCAGCGCATGGAAGTCTTTCGCGTCGAGCGCCAGCAGCCGGGTCTTGCGGGTTGCCGTCACGGTGCCGCTGCGATCGGCCCGGCGCAGCAGCGCGATCTCGCCGAAAAACGTGCCCTCCGCCAGCCGCACCCGCTGCGTCGGCATTTCGATCTCGACTTCGCCTGCGGTGATGAAATACATCGACGACGCCGGCTCGCCGCGGCGCACCAGGATCTCGCTGCTCTCGATGGTCTGGGCGCGCAACAGCCGCATGATGTCGGCGATTTCTTCGGCGCCGAGTTGCGAAAACAGCGGCACCCGCGCCAGCATGCTCCAGGTCACGACAAAATCGCGACGATGCACTTCGTCGGCGAAGGCGCGTGCGACGATCGCCACCGGCAGCGCAATCATGATCAGGCCGCCGACGATCGCAAACACCGACACCAGCCGGCCCATCGCCGTGACCGGTACCACGTCGCCATAACCCACGGTGCCCAGCGTCACGATCGCCCACCACATGGCGGCGGGGACGTTGCCGAACTTGTCGGGCTGCACATCGTGCTCGATGCCGTAGAGCAACGATGCGAACAACAGAACCGCACCGACCAGGATGACCAGGCAACCGAAAAGCGCGCGGCGCTCGGATTGCAGCGCCGCCAGCAGCGAGCGCATCGCCGGCGAATAGCGGACCAGTTTGAGAAACGGCAGCATGCCGCATACCACCATGGTGGCGCGGTCGCCCATGAACATCGCCATCCACGATGGCAGGAAAGCAAGCACATCGATCACGCCGAGACTGCTGAATACGTAGTTGAGTTGCAGCCGCCTGGCGCTGATGCCGCGCTGCGGCGCATCCGCCGCCACCGCCCATAGTCGCGCCAGATATTCCAGCGTGAACAACGTCAGCGCTGCACGGTCGATCAGCGTCAGCACCAGGTCAAAGCGGGCATCGATTTCCGGCACGGAAATCAGGATCATCGCCAGCACGTCGACGATGATGATCGCGACGATCAGGCGGGCAACGCGACTGCCCGCGGAATGCGGCAGGTGGTCGTGCTCCAGCAACTGACAGAGCCGATCGCGAAATCCAGTCGCGTTCGGCTGGGTGCTCATGGCGTTACGCCGCAGCCATCGCTGCTTCGATCGCGGCCAGTGCCGCGTCGGCCTTGGCGCCGTCGGGGCCGCCGGCCTGCGCCATGTCGGGCTTGCCGCCGCCGCCCTTGCCGCCGAGCACGTCGGAGGCCTTGCGCACCAGCTCGACCGCCGAAAAGCGCGCCACCAGATCCGGCGTCACGCCGACCACGACGCTGGCCTTGCCGTCTTCGCTGGTCGCAATCAGCGCCACCACGCCGGAGCCGAGCTCCTTCTTGCCCTGATCGACCAGGCTCTTGAGATCCTTGATCTCGACGCCTTCGACTAAACGAGCCATCAGCTTCACGCCGGCGACGTCGCGCACGCCGACAGGACCTGCCGCCGCGGCGCCTGCAGCAGCACCGCCACCCATCGCCAGACGCTTGCGCGCTTCCGACAGATCGCGCTCCAGCTTCTTGCGCTCTTCCACCAGCGCTGCGATGCGGACCGGCAGGTCTTCCAGCGTGGTGCGGAGTTCGCCCGCGGCACTCTTGGCCAGTTGCATCGTCTCGTTGGCGTGACGGCGTGCATGGTTGCCGGTCAGCGCCTCGATGCGGCGTACGCCGGAGGATACCGCGCTCTCGCCCGTGACCGAGATCAGGCCGATGTCGCCGGTGCGACGCACATGGGTGCCGCCGCACAATTCGACCGACCAGCCGAGCGCATTGCTGCCGCTCTCGCGCGCCGTCTTGCCCATCGACACGACACGAACCTCGTCTCCGTACTTCTCGCCGAACAGCGCGCGCGCGCCGGCGTCGCGGGCGTCGTCGACGCCCATCAAGCGCGTCGTGACTTCGTCATTTTCCAAAACGATGTCGTTGGCGATGTCCTCGACGCGGCGCAGTTCGTCGGCCGTGATCGGCTTCTGGTGCACGAAGTCGAAGCGCAGGCGATCGGGCGCGACCAGCGAGCCGCGCTGCGCGATGTGATCGCCGAGCACCTGGCGCAAAGCTTCGTGGAGCAAATGGGTCGCGGAGTGATGCGCGCGGATCGACGAGCGTCGGCTGTGATCAACATTAAGTGCCAGCGGCGCGCCGAGCTTCAGCGTGCCCTGCTCCACGGTGCCGAGATGCACGAACAGGTCGCCGGCGCGCTTCTGGGTGTCGGTCACCTTGAACACGACGCCGTCGCCGGCGATCACGCCGAGGTCGCCGACCTGACCGCCGGACTCCGCATAGAACGGCGTCTGGTTGAAGACGATGGCGCCGGTCTCGCCGGTCTTCAGTTCGTTGACTTCCGCGCCGTCCTTGACCAGCGCGCCGACCACACCTTCGGCAGTCTCGGTCTCGTAGCCCAGAAATTCCGTGGGGCCGAGCTTCTCGCGCAGACCGAACCAGATCGTCTCGGTCGCCGTCTCGCCGGAGGAGAAGCGCGAGGCGCGCGCCTTGGCCTTCTGTTGCTCCATCGCATCGGTGAACGACGCGATGTCGACCGAGATGCCGCGGTTGCGCAGCGCGTCCTGCGTCAGGTCGAGCGGGAAGCCGTAGGTGTCGTACAGCGTGAACGCGGTCTCGCCGTCGAACATGTCGCCCTTCTTCAGGGTGGCGCTCTTCTCATCGAGGATGCCGATGCCGCGGTCCAGCGTCTTGCGGAAGCGGGTCTCTTCGAGACGCAGCGTTTCCTCGATGGTTTTTTCGGCGCGCACCAGTTCGGGATAGGCCTGGCCCATCTCACGCACCAAGGCCCACACCAGCCGCCACATCAGGGGCTCCCTGGCGCCGAGCAGCTGGCCGTGGCGCATCGCGCGGCGCATGATCCGGCGCAGCACGTAGCCGCGGCCTTCATTGGACGGCAGCACGCCGTCGGCGATCAGGAACGACGACGCGCGCAGATGGTCGGCGATCACGCGCAGCGAGGCCTTCATCGGTCCCTGCGGATCCGCGCCGGTGAGATCGGCGATGGCGCGGATCAAAGCGACGAACAGGTCGATATCGTAATTGTCGTGCTTGCCCTGCAGCACCGCCGCGATGCGCTCCAGCCCCATGCCGGTGTCGATCGACGGCTTCGGCAGCGACAGGCGATTGCCGGGCGCGAGCTGGTCGAACTGCATGAAGACGAGATTCCAGATCTCGATGAAACGGTCGCCGTCTTCATCAAGCGAGCCGGGAGGGCCGCCGGGAATCTTGTCGCCGTGGTCGAAGAAGATTTCCGAACACGGGCCGCACGGGCCGGTGTCGCCCATCTGCCAGAAATTGTCCGAGGTCGGAATCCGGATGATTTTCGAATCCGGCAGGCCGATCTTCTTCCAGAGATCATAGGCCTCGTCGTCCTCGGAATAGACCGTGACCAGCAGGCGGTCCTTGGCCAGACCATATTCCTTGGTGATCAAATTCCAGGCGAGCTCGATCGCGCGCTCTTTGAAATAGTCGCCGAACGAAAAGTTGCCGAGCATCTCGAAGAAGGTGTGGTGCCGCGCGGTGTAGCCGACATTGTCGAGGTCGTTGTGCTTGCCGCCGGCGCGGACGCATTTCTGCGAGGTCGTGGCGCGCTGATAGGGCCGCTTCTCGACGCCGGTAAAGACGTTCTTGAACTGCACCATGCCGGCATTGGTGAACATCAGCGTCGGGTCGTTGCGCGGCACCAAGGGCGATGACGGCACGATGTCGTGGCCGTTATCGGCGAAGTAGTTCAGAAAGGCCGACCTGATCTCGTTGACGCCGCTCATATCAATCCCAATCGCACTCAAATCGCCCAAACCGCCGGCCTGGACGCCATTTCCCAGCGGAACGCTTTTAGACAAGGGGGCTGGCGCTGTCCAGAAACTGTGCAGCTATTCATCTAGGCAGATCAGGAGCTTGCCGCAGCAGCACAGAGCCGTGGACGGCGCCCCTGGCCGCGTTGACAGAAGCGGGGGCGGCGTGGTTTTGTCCGCTCCGTCAAAACGTCGCGTCGGGAGAGATCGGCCCATTTTCGGATGAGGCCGGCGCCGAAGGAGCAACCGCCCCGGAAACTCTCAGGCAAACGGACCGCGCGACGGGATTACATCTGGAAAGAGCCGCGCCGGACCCGTAAGGGCCGGGGCGACCGCCGACGGGATAATACTCTCAGGCACAGCGACAGATGGGGCTTTGGGTTTTTCGGGATGGTCCCGGGAAACCGCGAGGGCCCGTCCGCATGCTCGACCCCACCCCTGCCAAACTGTTACAGACGCCGCTGCACGCGCTGCACCTCGCCCGCGGCGGCAAGATGGTGCCGTTCGCCGGCTACGACATGCCCGTGCAGTACCCGACCGGCGTGCTCAAGGAACACCTGCAGACCCGCGCCGGCGCCGGCCTGTTCGACGTCTCGCATATGGGCCAGATGACGCTGCGGGCGAAGTCCGGCAAGGTCGAGGACGCCGCTTTGGCGCTCGAAAGACTGGTGCCGCAGGACATCCTGGCGCTGCCGCCGGGCCGCCAGCGCTACGCCCAGTTCACCAACGACGCCGGCGGCATTCTCGACGATTTAATGGTGGCGAATTTCGGCGACCATTTGTTCCTGGTAGTCAACGCCGCCTGCAAGGCCGAGGACGAGGCCCATCTGCGCGCGCACCTCTCCGACACCTGCCTCATCGAGACCCTGCCCGACCGCGCGCTGATCGCGCTGCAGGGCCCGAAGGCGGCCGAGATCCTAGCTCGCTTCTGCCCGCAGGCGCCGGACATGCGCTTCATGGACGCCGGTCCGCACGACGTGCACGGCATCGGCTGCTTCATGTCGCGCTCCGGCTATACCGGCGAGGACGGCTACGAGATTTCCGTGCCAGCCGACCAAGCCGAAAAGCTGGCCACCGCATTGCTCGACGTCGGCGTCTGGCCGATCGGGCTTGGCGCCCGCGACAGCCTGCGGCTCGAGGCTGGACTTTGTCTGTACGGACATGACATCGACACCACGACCACGCCGGTCGAGGCCGGGCTGAACTGGTCGATCCAGAAGAGCCGCCGCGACGGCGGCACCCGCGCCGGCGGCTTCCTTGGCGCCGACACGATTCTCTCCCAGTTCGCCGACGGCGCGCCGCGCCAGCGGATCGGGCTGCAACCGGAAGGCCGCGCGCCGGTCCGCGAAGGCGTGGCGCTGTTCGCCGATGATACCTCCGCCGAATCGATCGGCCGCGTCACCTCCGGCGGCTTCGGCCCCAGCGCTGGCGCACCGATTGCAATGGGCTATCTGCCGACGGCGCAGGCCGCCGCGGGCACCATTGTCTATGCCGAATTGCGTGGCCAGCGCGTGCCGATGCGCGTCGCCGCGATGCCCTTTGTCCCCCACAGCTACAAGCGTTGAGGAATTGAGATGACCACCCTGTACACCGAAGACCACGAGTGGCTGCAGATCGACGGCGACGTCGTCACCGTGGGGATCACCGACTACGCGCAGTCGCAGCTCGGCGACGTCGTGTTCGTCGAACTGCCGAAGGTCGGCCGCCAGTTGAAGAAGGCCGAAGCCGCCGCCGTCGTCGAATCGGTGAAGGCCGCCTCCGACGTCTACGCGCCCATCACCGGCGAAGTGCTGGAAGTGAACGCCGCGCTCACCGAAGAGCCGGCGCTGGTCAATTCCGATGCGGATAGCAAAGCGTGGTTCTTCAAGATCAAGCTCGCCGACAAGAGCGAGCTCGACGGGTTGATGGATGCCGAGGCCTACAAGGCCCACACCGCGTGATGCGTAGGGTGGACAAAGCCGTCCTGCGCGCAGCGCAAGACGGCGTGCCCACCATGTCGAGGGGCGGTGGGCACCGCGCAAGAGCGCCTTTGCCCACCCTACGAACACCATGAACAGTCGTTCGAGGAACAGCAGATGAACAAAAAACCTGCCGCTGACGTCGCTACCGATTTCGTCCGCCGCCACATCGGCCCCTCGCCATCCGATATCGCAGCGATGCTGGAAACCGTCGGCGCGTCCTCGCTGTCGGCGCTGATGGGCGAGACGCTGCCGGCCTCGATCCGGCAGAAGGCGCCGCTCGACCTCGGCCGCGCGATGAGCGAGACCGAAGCGTTGGCGCACATGACAGAGCTCGCGTCGCAGAACCGGGTGTTCACCTCGCTGATCGGCCAGGGCTATTCCGGCACCATCCTGCCGGCGGTGATCCAGCGCAACATCCTGGAGAACCCGGCCTGGTACACCGCCTATACGCCGTACCAGCCCGAGATCAGCCAGGGCCGACTGGAGGCTTTGTTCAACTTCCAGACCATGATCTGCGACCTCACCGGCCTCGACGTCGCCAACGCATCCTTGCTCGATGAAGCCACTGCAGCGGCGGAAGCGATGGCGCTTGCCGAGCGCGCTTCTTCTGCAAAGACCAAAACTTTCTTCGTCGATCATGAAGTGCATCCGCAGACCCTGGCCGTGTTGCGCACCCGCGCCGAGCCGCTCGGCTGGACGCTGGTTGTCGGCGATCCGCTCAACGAGCTCGCCGGCGCCGAAATGTTCGGTGCCCTGCTGCAATATCCCGGCACCACCGGCGTGGTGCGCGACCTGCGTCCCGTCGTCGCCGCGCTGAAAGCCAAGGGCGCGCTGGCGATCGTCGCCGCCGACCTGCTGGCGCTGACGCTGCTGGCCTCGCCCGGCGAACTCGGCGCCGACATCGCGATCGGCTCGGCGCAGCGCTTCGGCGTGCCGATGGGCTACGGCGGTCCGCATGCCGCCTATATGGCCGTGCGCGACGCACTGAAGCGCTCGCTGCCCGGCCGCCTCGTCGGCCTATCCGTCGACTCCCGCGGCGAGCCGGCCTATCGCCTGGCACTACAGACGCGCGAGCAACACATCCGCCGCGAGAAGGCGACGTCGAACATCTGCACGGCGCAAGTGCTGCTGGCAGTGATCGCGGCGATGTATGCGGTGTATCACGGCCCCGAAGGCCTGACGCATATCGCACGCGCCACGCATCGCCGCACGAAAGTGCTGGCAGCCGGGCTGAAGAAGCTCGGCTTCGTGCCGACCACTGAAAGCTACTTCGACACGTTGACGATCCCGGTCGGCGACCGGCAGGACGGCATCGTCGCCCGCGCGCTGGCCGAGAAGATCAATCTGCGGATCGCCGACGGCGTGCTCGGCATCGCGCTCGACGAGACCACGACGGATGCCACGGTGGAAGCACTGTGGCGCGCCTTCGGCGGCAAACTGGCTTTTGCCGACATCGCCCACGGCGTCAGCGACGACCTGCCCGCGGCGCTACAGCGCAAGACCGCGTTCCTCACCCACCCGGTGTTCCACGCCTATCGGTCCGAAACCGAGCTGCTGCGCTATATGCGCAAGCTCAGCGATCGCGATCTGGCACTCGACCGCGCGATGATTCCGCTGGGCTCCTGCACCATGAAGCTCAACGCCACTACCGAGATGATCCCGCTGACCTGGCCGGGCTTCGGTAGCCTGCACCCCTTCGTGCCGCTCGACCAGGCGGTCGGCTATCACGTCATGTTCGACACGTTGCAGAAATGGCTGTGCGACATCACCGGCTATGACGCCGTGTCGCTGCAGCCGAATTCCGGCGCGCAGGGCGAATATGCCGGGTTGCTGGCAATCCGCGGCTATCACGCTGCGCGCGGCGATTCGCATCGCACGATCTGCCTGATCCCCTCCTCCGCTCATGGCACCAATCCGGCCTCGGCCAGCATGGTCGGCATGGATGTCGTCGTCGTCGCCTGCGATATCAGAGGCGATGTGGATGTGAACGATTTGCGCGCCAAGGCGGAGAAGCATTCGGCGAACCTCGCCGCGGTGATGATCACCTATCCTTCGACGCACGGCGTGTTCGAGGAGCACATCCGCGAGATCTGCGACATCGTCCATCACCATGGCGGCCAGGTCTATCTCGACGGCGCCAATATGAACGCGCAGGTCGGCCTGTCACGCCCCGGCGATTACGGCGCCGACGTCAGCCACCTCAACCTGCACAAGACGTTCTGCATCCCGCATGGCGGCGGCGGACCGGGCATGGGCCCGATCGGCGTCAAGGCGCATCTCGCGACCTTCCTGCCCGGCCATCCCGCCGCCGAGGGCCACGCGGCGGTCGGCCCGGTGTCGGCCGCGCCCTATGGTTCGGCGTCGATCCTGACGATCTCCTACATCTATATCCTGATGATGTCAGGCGACGGCCTGACAACGGCGACCGAGATCGCGATCCTGAACGCGAACTACATCGCGAAGCGCCTCGATCCGCATTTCCCGGTGCTCTACAAAAACGCCAAAGGCCGCGTCGCGCATGAATGCATCATCGATCCGCGGGCGCTGAAAACCTCCGCCGGCGTGACCGTCGACGACATCGCCAAGCGGCTGATCGACTATGGCTTCCACGCGCCGACGATGAGTTTTCCGGTGGTCGGCACGCTGATGATCGAGCCGACGGAATCGGAATCGAAAAGCGAGATCGATCGCTTCTGCGATGCGATGATCGCGATCCGGCAGGAGATCGGCGAGATCGAAAGCGGCCGCTGGAAGGTCGAGGCGTCGCCGCTGCGCCATGCGCCGCATACGGTTCACGACATTGCCGACGACGACTGGCAACGTGCCTATACGCGCGCGGAAGGCTGTTTTCCGGAGGGGTCTTCACGCACTGATAAATACTGGTGCCCGGTCGGTCGCGTCGATAACGTCTATGGCGACCGCAACCTGGTGTGCTCGTGCCCGCCGATGGAAGACTACGCGCAGGCGGCGGAATAGATCAGGCGTCGGCCTCTCCGCTGTCGTCCCCGCGAAAGCGGGGACCCATAGCCTCCGTCGAAAAAGAAAGTACGCTTTGGCATCACAGCGTTCTTGTCACATCTACAGCGGTTATGGGTCCCTGCTTTCGCAGGGACGACGTGGAGAGCTCACGGCTACGCCGCTGGTGTTGAGCCAGCGGCGTGATCCGAAATAAGTTTGTCCTGCAGCCTTACGCAGCCGCTGCCAGATTCACCGCGCTTACCGCCAGCTTCGACAGCGAATCGTCGGTGGTCTTTTCCTGCTTCAGCGTCTCGTCGAGCAAGCGCGCCGCATCCTTCATGCCGAGCTCGGTGGCCCAGGTCTTCAGCGTGCCGTAGCGGGAAATCTCATAATGCTCCACGGCCTGAGCCGCGGCGAGCAGGCCGGCGTCGAGCGCGCTGGTGCCCTTGTACTCGTCCATGATTTCCTTGCCCTCGTCCAGAATGCCCATGATGGCGTCGCAGGTCTTGCCGCGGGCGGGCTTCTCGAGAAGCTCGAAAATCTTCTCCAGACGCTCGATCTGGCCTTCGGTTTCGCCTTCGTGCTTTTCGAAAGCGGCGCGCAACTTGTCCGACGTGGCGGCTTTCGCCATCTTCGGCAGCGCCTTCAGTATCTGCTTCTCGGCGAAGTAGATGTCCTTCAGCGTATCGAGAAACAGGTCGTTGAGATCTTTATCTTTAGCCATGACACACTCCGTTGAAGGTATAGGGATGTCGTTCCCGCTCCTCCAACGTGATGTCGCAAACCTTGTTCCCGCTGAATTGATATCACGTAAACATTTCGTCGGCTCTGTCGGCTAGCGTTCCATCATGCCGCTAGCGTGGTCTCCACCAGCTTCACCCAGTACGACGTACCGAACACGATGGCGTCGTCGTTGAAGTTGTAGGCGGGGTGATGCAGGCCGGCGCTGTCGCCGTTGCCGCAGAAGATGAAGGCGCCGGGACGCGCTTCCAGCATGTAGGCAAAATCCTCGGCGCCCATGATCGGCACCAGGTCTGTGTTGACCTGGGCGGCGCCGGCGATCCCGCCGGCGACCCTGGCAGCGATGTCGGTCTCGGCGGCGTGGTTGACCACCACCGGATAGCCGCGGTCGTAGGTCAGCACGATCCTGGCGCCGCTCTGCAAGGCGATGCCCTGCACCACCTCGTTCATGCGCTGCTCCATGAGATCGCGTACCTCGGGCTTCAGCGTACGCACCGTGCCGCGCAATTCAGCGGTCGACGGAATGACGTTGCCTACGTCGCCGGCGCGGAAGACGCAGATCGACAGCACCGCGGATTCCAGCGGATTGACGCTGCGCGAGACGATCGACTGCAGCGCCACGACCAGCTGGGAGCCGACCAGCACCGAATCGACGGTCTTGTGCGGATAGGCGGCATGGCCGCCGCGCCCCTCGATGTTGATCGAAATGCGGTCCATCGACGCCATGATCGGACCCGGGCGAAGCCCGAACGAGCCGACCGGCATGCCGGGATTGTTGTGCATGCCATAGACCTGCTGGATACCGAAACGGTCCATCAGCCCGTCCTCGATCATGGCCAGCGCGCCGGCGCCGCCCTCCTCCGCCGGCTGGAAGATCACGACCGCGGAGCCGGCAAAGTTGCGCGTCTCGGCGAGATATTGCGCCGCACCCAGCAGCATCGCGGTGTGGCCGTCATGGCCACAGGCGTGCATCTTGCCGGGCGTCTTCGAGGCATAAGACAGATTGGTCTCCTCCTCGATCGGCAGCGCGTCCATATCGGCGCGCAGCCCGATCACGCCGCCGGGCCGGCGGCCCTTGATGACGCCGACCACGCCGGTCTGGCCCAACCCCGTCACCACCTCGTCACAACCGAAGGCGCGCAGCCGTTCGGCGACGAAGGCCGCGGTGCGGTGCACGTCGTACATCACTTCGGGGTGGGCATGGAGGTCGCGGCGCCAGGCCTGGATGTCCGGCTGCAGCTCGGCGACGCGGGGGATGATGGGCATGGAAGATCTCGGTCAGGGGAGTTCAAGAATGGGTTATCTAGCACGTCCCGTGCCAGCCGCCCAATCCGGCGGCTGTACTAAAGGCCGCGGCACGGCTATGGCCATCCGGCGCGGCAAGCAGACCGCGGCGGGGTGCAAAAAATATGGCGACACGGCTTGATGGGGATTTCGATTATATCGTTGTCGGCGCCGGCACGGCCGGCTGCATCGTCGCCAACCGGCTGTCGGCCGATCCCGCCAAACGCGTGTTGCTGCTGGAAGCCGGCGGTCGCGACAACTGGATCTGGTTTCACATCCCGGTCGGCTATCTGTTTGCGATCGGCAATCCGCGCGCCGACTGGATGTTTCGGACCGAGCCGGAGCCCGGCCTCAATGGACGCTCGCTGGCCTACCCGCGCGGCAGGGTGATCGGCGGTTCCTCGGCGATCAATGCGATGATCTCGATGCGCGGCCAGGCCGCCGATTACGATCACTGGCGCCAGCTCGGCCTCACCGGCTGGGGCTGGGGCGACGTGCTGCCGGCGTTCAAGCATCTGGAAGATCATTTCCTCGGCGCAAGCGAGCATCACGGCACCGGCGGCGGCTGGCGCATTGAGGCGCCCCGGCTGTCATGGCCGGTGCTGGACGCTGTCGGCAACGCCGCAGCCGAAATGGGAATCCGCAAGACCTCGGATTTCAACACCGGCGACAATGAAGGCATCGGCTATTTCCACGTCAACCAGAAGCGCGGCCGGCGCTGGTCTTCCGCGCGGGGGTTCCTCAAGCCGGTACTGAAGCGGCCGAACCTGCGTCTGGAAACCGGCGTGATGGTCGACCGGCTGATCCTGGACAACGGCCGCGCGGTCGGCGTGCGCTACCTGCAGAATGGCCAGGCGATGGAAGCGCGGGCCAAGGGCGAAGTGATCCTGTGCGCCGGCGCGATCGGCTCGCCACATCTGTTGCAGCGCTCCGGCATCGGGCCGGCCGACTGGCTCCATGAGGCCGGCATCGATGTCGCGCTGGACCGGCCGGGCGTCGGCCACAATCTGCAGGACCATCTGCAGCAGCGCGCGATCTACAAGGTCTCCGGCGTCCGCACGCTGAACGAGACCTACTACAACCTCTTCCGCCGCGGCTGGATGGGCGTCGACTATGCGCTGCGGCGGCGCGGCCCGCTCACCATGGCGCCGTCGCAGCTCGGAATCTTCACGCGCTCCGATCCGCACCGCGAGCGCGCCAACATCCAGTTCCATGTGCAACCGCTGTCGCTCGACAAGTTCGGCGATCCCTTGCATCGTTTCCCCGCGATCACCGTCAGCGCCTGCAATTTGCAGCCGACCTCGCGCGGCACCGTGCGGCTACGCTCGAACCGCCCCGACGAAGCGCCCGCCATCGCGCCGCATTATCTCTCCACCGACGAGGACCGCCAGGTCGCCGCCGACGCGATCCGCGTGACGCGACGGCTGATGAAGCAACCGGTTCTGGCGAAGTATCATCCGGAAGAATATCTGCCGGGGCCCTCGGTCGGCGACGACGCCGCCTCGCTGGCGAAAGCCGCGGGCGACATCGGCACCACGATCTTCCATCCGGTCGGCACGGCGAAGATGGGCGTGGAGTCCGATGCGTTCGCGGTGGTCGATGCGCGGCTGCGGCTCTACGGGATCAAAGGCCTGCGCGTGGTGGATGCCTCGGTGATGCCGACCATCACCTCGGGCAATACCAACACGCCAACCGCGATGATCGCGGAAAAAGGCGCGCGGATGATTATCGAGGATGCGAGGTAGTTCGTAGGGTGGGCAAAGCGAAGCGTGCCCACCGCGTCAAATGCACAAGTTGGTGGGCACGGCGCAAGAGCGCCTTTGCCCAACCTACCCGATGCAGGCTACGCCGACTTCCGCACGGCGTTATCCACCAGCGTCTTGCCGAGCGACCAGATCGCGCCGGGGACACGGTGGCTGTCGGCAATCACGGTGCGGAACGAGTTCTCGATCCAGGTGCCGTCTTCTTCCGTGATGGTCAGCGGCGGCAACAGCTTGATGGTATGGCTGCCGTGGCCCGATACCTGGGTCAGGATCTTCTGTTCCTTGAACAGAGGCACCGTGATCAACTGGCAGAACAGGCCCTTGTTGGCCGACTCCAGAATGTTCCAAGACGCCTTCAGCCGCAGCGACTTCGGCGGGCCGAATTCGACGCCGATCATCAGGCCCTTGCCGCGCACTTCCTTCAGCAACTCGAAACCGGGAATCATGCCCTTCAGCGCCAGCTGAATCTGCGCGCCGCGCTGGGCAGCGTTCTCGACCAGTCGCTCGTGCTTCATGACTTCCAGCGTAGCGATGCCGGCGGCCATCGCCAGATCGTTCTTGCCGAACGTCGAACCATGCACCAAGGAGCGGTCCATGCGGTTGAATATCTTGTCGAAGATGCTCTTGCGCGTCAGCAGCGCACCGACCGGGACGTGACCGCCCGACAGCGCCTTGGCGAGCAGGATCATATCGGGCTCGACGTTCCAGTGCTCGATGGCGAGGAATTTACCGGTGCGGCCGAGACCGGTCTGGATCTCGTCGGCGATGAACAGCGTGCCGTATTTGCGGCACAACGCCAGCGCGCCGGGCAGGAACTCGTCGCTCGGCATGTTGACGCCCTTGCCCTGGATCGGCTCGACGATGAAGGCCGCGACCTGCCTGGTCGACAGCGCCTTTTCCAGTGCTACCAGATCATTGAAGGGAACCGAGGAGCAGCCCGGCAGCAGGGAACCGAAGCCGCCGCGGAAATTCGAATCGTCGGTGATCGACAAGGCGCCATAGGACAGGCCGTGATAGCCGTAGTCGCAATACAGGATCTCGTTGCGGCCGGTCGCGTTGCGGGCGAACTTCATCGCCGCCTCGACCGTCTCCGCACCCGAATTGGCGAAGAACACCTTGTCCATGTAAGGCGCGTGTTCCAAAAGGCGCTCAGCCAGAATACCGGCGAGCGTGGAAACATCCATCTGCACCAGATTGGCCAGATCCGCATCGAGCACGCTCTTCAGCGCGTTTCGCAATACCGGATGGTTCCGGCCAATCGCAAAAACGCCAAATCCGCTGAGTAGATCGAGATAGCGGGCGCCGTCGCGATCGAACAGATATTGGCCGGTTCCGCGCTGGAAGCCAACGTCGTAACCGATGGTTTTGAGGACTCGCACGAGTTGCTCGTTGAGGTGGCGGGTATGCATCGCACCGCGCTGCGCCTCGCGTTCAACAAACATCTCGGAAACGTCTATATTGGGATATAACATGAAGTTACTTACGTCGGTTGATGGTCGATACGTCAACTAGAAAACTCAAATGCGGCGATTTGCCATCGCCGAAAACCGCTACTTAAGCACAGGTCATCACATGTTGCAGCGCTCCAGCAATACCACGCGCCATCTAGTTTATTGCGGATTAGTTTTATCGGCCGGTTTTGTTTCCGCAGGTCTGTCGCCCGCCCGCGCATTGGACCCGACCGGGGATTGGCAGGTCGAGGATGCTGTAGCTGTGATCCGCGTCGCCGAATGCAATGGCAGCATGTGGGGCGCCGTAACGTGGGAGAAAATCCCCGGCGGCGTCGACAAGAACAACCCGGACGTGTCGAAACGGACCAGGCCAACGCTGGGTATGGTGACCCTGTTCGACATGAAAAAGAAGGCCAAGGCCGACGAGTGGAACGGCAAGGTCTATGACGCCCGGGATTCGGGCAAGCTTTACAGCGCCAGCATCAAGCCCAAGGGACCGAACGAGCTCGAAATCGAGGGCTGTCTGGTCTGGCCGCTCTGCGGCAGCCAGACCTGGACCCGGGTCGGCCCGCCGATCCCCTCCAGCCCGACCAACAGCATGGCCAAGGGCACCGCAGCACCGGCGCCGGCGAAGCCCGGCATCATCGCGCGGATTACCGGCACCGCGCCGAAACCTGCGCCGGGCGCAGCGCCTGCTCAGGCCGCCACAACGGCCCCTGCTCCTGCCACCGGCGCGCCGAAGGCTGCCGCCCCGGTTGCCGCGGCCGGCAAGGCTCCTGCCGGTCAGAAGACCGCCGCGGCCACTGGCCAGACCGGCGACATCGGCGATATCTGCCTGCTCCCGGAAATCGCCAAGGCGGCGCCGAGTACGGCAGCCAAGTAACGCGACCAACCGTAACGCTGGGACACCTCTCCCCACCGGGGAGAGGTCGACCGGCAGAGCCGGTCGGGTGAGGGGCTATGCAGTATCGGCGACGCGCGGCCCCCTCACCCGGATTGCTGCGCAATCCGACCTCTCCCCGGTGGGGAGAGGTGACGGAGCGTCGCGGCCTCGCTTGAGTTCGGAGCGTTAGCTTCTATTCCCCTGGCTCCCGCGGCTTGCCCATCAGGGCAGGCTGGAACAGCAGCACGGCGGCCAGCGTCACGACGAATGACAGTGCGAGCAGCTTGCCCATGCTGGCGGTGCCGGGGTGGTTGGAGAACCACAGGCTGCCGAACGCGGTGGCGGTGGTCAGCGCGCTGAAGAAGATCGCGCGCGTCAGCGACGACTGCAGCAGGTTCTTGTGGCCGGCGCGCCACGCCGTCACGTAATAGATCTTGAACGCCACACCGACGCCGAGCAGCAGCGGCAGCGCGATGATGTTGGCGAAGTTCAGCGGCAGGCCAATCAGCACGCAGATCTCCAGCGTCACCGTGCCGGCCACCAGCAATGGCACCACCGTGAGCAGCACGTCGCTGATGCGCCGCAGCGCCAGCCACAGCAGCAGCGAGATCGACAGCAGCGCCCAGATACCGGCATGGATGAAGGCGGTGACGATGGTGTCGCCGGACTTCAGGATCGAGATCGGACCGCCGACCGCGAGCGGCTCGGAGGCCAGTACGGCGCCGGCGAACTTGCGCAGCGTGTCGTTGTCGTTGGGATCGCCGGCGGGCTGCACCTCGACGCGAACCTGGCCATCCTTGGTGGTCCACGACTTCACCAGATCCGGCGGCAGCGTCTCCAGGCTGACCGGAGCCGCCTGCAGCAGGCCGCGTAGCTGCGCCAGCGCCAGCTGCAGTGGCACGACGAAAGTCGACTGCACCTTGTCGCGGGTTGCCTGATTGGCCTCCGCGGTCTTCACCAGCGCATCCGCCAGACGTTTGGCAGCGATTGCGCCCGGCCCGGTTTGGGTACTCGCGACCTTGCGCAGGCTGTCGGCGGAGTCTTTCAGCGCCGTGACGTTTTCGGCGTCGGTCGGTGCGGCATCAATCGATTCGGGATTGAGCGCGGGCTCCAGGATCTTGGCGCCGTCGCCGATCAGTTTCAGCTTGGCCGGCTGTTCCTCCGGCACGAAGCTGTTCAGCGAAATCGTGCGCGCCACTTCGGGCACCTTGGCGAGGCGTTCCTCGACCTTCTTGGCCTCGGCCTCGTTCGGCGACATCACGTTGACCGCGTTGGCGCCGGTGTTGGGATCCTTGCGCAGGTCGAGATAGGTCGCGATCGATTCGACGTTCGGGTTGCGCAGGTTGATCGGGTTGAAGTCGAACTTCAGGAAGTACAACAGCGGCAGGCCGGCCACGGTCAGCAGCAGCGTGCCGCCTATCACCCAGTAGCGCTGCTTTTCGAGGAAATCATCCACCGGCGCCAGGAAGGCATAGCCGAGCGGCTCCTTCTCGCCGGCAGGATTGAGCAGGTCGAGCAGCGCCGGCAAGGTGGTGATGCAGGCCAGGAACGCGAACACCATGCCGGCGCCGGCGATCTTGCCGAGTTCGGAGACGCCCTCATAATCGGTCGGCAGGAACGACAGGAAGCCGGCGGCGGTCGCCATCGCGGCGAGCGACAACGGAATCGCGCAGTAATGCGCGGCATTTTCCAGCGCCAGCGGCAGGTTGTTGTTCTTGTAGCGCTCGGAGCGATAGCGCACGCTGAACTGGATGCCGAAATCGACGCCGAGGCCGACGAACAGCACGGCGAAGGCGATCGACAAGAGATTGAGCGATCCGACCATCATCAGACCGACCGCGGTGGTGATCGAGAGGCCGACGATCAGCGTCGCGAACACGGCGAAGATGATCTTGGCCGAGTGCAGCGCCAGCCACAGGATCAGCAGAACGATCAGGATCGTAACGACGCTGTTGATCACGACACCGTCCTGGACGGTGGCGAATTCCTCGTTGGCGATCGGCACCGGTCCGGTCAGCCGCACCTTGGCGCCGTAATTACCGGCAATGTCGAGATCGACGGCGGCCTTGCGGATCGCGTCGGTCGCGACCTTGCCGGGCTCCAGCGCCTGGAAGTCCAGCACCGGCTTGACCTCGATGAAGCCGCGCTTGTCCGATGCGGTCAACGGCTCCGGGCTGGCAAGGCCGCGCCAGGAGAACGCAGCCGTGCCGTTCTTCAGCACATCCTCGATGGTCTGCGCGACCGTGTTGAAGGTCGGCGCAGTGGCGTCGAGCTTGAGTTCGCCGCGGCGCACGCCGGTCAATCCGGTCTCCAGCGCGCCGGTCAGGCCGCGCAGGCTGGGATCGCCGGTCATGATTTCCAGGAGCGGCGCGGCCGACTGGAACTGGCCGGTCATCTCGGCGACCTGAGCGGTCGGCAGGAACAGCAGGCCGTTCTTTTCAAAGAACGCGCCGGCGCCAAGGCGGCGCACCGAATCGAATTCCTTCTTGTTCTCGAGCAGCTTCTTCTCCAGCGCCGCGGTGGCGGCATTGGCGAATTCCGGGGTCGGCGCCTCGACCACCGTGATGATCAGCCGTTCCTGATCGAAGGCCTTGTCGAAAGCAATATCGCGCTTGCGCCAATCCAGATCAGGCGAGATCAGCTTGTTCATATCGGTGTTGATGCCGAAGTGTTCGTAAGTGTAGTACGCCGCGCCGGCTGTGAGGATGAATGAAATCAGCACCGTCAGCGACGCAAAACGGGTGCAAGCCTTCACGACGGAAACAACAAAACTGGTCAGCACACTTTTTCTTTCTGTTCCACGGAGCTTGCGAAGACTGCAGGGGCGCGACAGCTTGTACCGCGTCTCGGGATCTCAAAACTAAAGCTGTATCGGCGGCGGCTCGCCCCGAACGCCGCCCCGGCGCCCACGTTCAGCCCGGGATATAGGGCAGCAGCGTGACGAACCGCGGAGGTTTCCGGCTTTGTTTAGCCCAACTGTCTCAAGCCGCAAGTTTTGCCGTGCGTATCCCCTGCCTGATGTACCGTTCGGCGGCGCGGCTGATGTGATATTTATGTCACAGAAACGGTTCGTATTGTTGGCAGGCCCTATAAGCCCCTCCAACGAGTGATATATTTGCAGCACAGGGCAAGCAATTTAACGTTATTCAGGGGTCTGAACGCCCAGTATATCTGCTTTGCGACACAAAACCGCCAATCTGCGGTAAGAGACCCTGCCCGGCTCGTTAACATCAGGGTGGGGAGCGGACGACGGTCGAACTTCAAGTCATTGAGAAGTTTTGCACCGTCGGCATGGCGCTAGAGATTGAAGTCAGAGCTATCCTTATTGCGGCGTCGATCTGACGGGCCACGAAGAGACGATCGTACTCAGGCTATCACCGGATCAGACCGGAGTTTGACCCGGGACGGTTTGATCCAAGACAAAATTTCCGGATAAACTTGCCGGACCACTTTCGACGTGTGTGCAGAAAGAAACTTGAAATGGCTATTCCGTTCTTCAAAGAAATGAAAATCGGCGGCTATCTGGTGAAGCAGAAATTGCTTGGCCGGAAGCGGTATCCGCTGGTGCTCATGCTGGAGCCGCTGTTTCGCTGCAATCTGGCCTGCGTCGGCTGCGGCAAGATCGACTACCCCAATGCCATTCTCAATCGGCGCATGTCCGCGCAGGAGTGCTGGGACGCGGCCGACGAGTGCGGCGCGCCGATGGTTGCGATTCCCGGCGGCGAGCCGCTGATCCACAAGGAGATCGGCGAGATCGTCCGCGGTCTGGTGGAGCGCAAGAAGTTCGTCTCGCTGTGCACCAACGCGCTGCTGCTGGAGAAGAAGCTCGATCTGTTCACGCCGTCGCCCTATTTGTTCTTCTCGGTGCATCTCGACGGCCTCAGGGAGCACCACGACAAGGCCGTGTCGCAGGAAGGCGTGTTCGACCGCGCGATCTCCGCGATCAAGGCCGCCAAGGCGAAGGGCTTCGCCGTCAACGTCAATGCGACGATCTTCGACGGTCACGCTGCCGAGGACATCGCCAAGTTCCTCGACTACACCGTGGAGCTGGGCGTCGGCGTCTCGATGTCGCCGGGCTACGCCTATGAGCGCGCGCCCGATCAGGAGCACTTCCTGAACCGCAGCAAGACCAAGAAGCTGTTCCGCGACGTCTTCGCGCTCGGCAAGGGCAAGAAGTGGAACATCATGCATTCCGGACTTTTCTTGGACTTCCTGGCCGGCAACCAGGAATACGAGTGCAAGCCCTGGGGCATGCCGGCGCGCAACATCTTCGGCTGGCAGAAGCCGTGCTACCTGCTCGGCGAGGGTTACACCCAGACCTTCAAGGAATTGATGGACACCACCGACTGGGACACCTACGGCACCGGCAAGTACGAAAAGTGCGCCGACTGCATGGCGCATTGCGGTTACGAGCCGACCGCCGCGGATGCCGCGATCAGCAATCCGTTCAAGGCCCTGTGGGTGGCGATGCGTGGCGTCAAGACCTCGGGCCCGATGGCGCCGGAAATCGACATGACCCATCAGCGCCCGGCGCAGTATATCTTCTCGTCGGAAGTCCAGAAGCGCCTGTCCGACATCCGCAAGGAAGAAGCCGAAGCCGCCGCCCTCAAGGCGCAGGCCAAGGCCGAGAAGGCATCGACCGCGGCGTAGGTCGAACTCTTCAGATACGAAAAAGGGCGCGATGCAAATCGCGCCCTTTTTTGTTGTAGTTAGATCAAGCAAACATACGTGACGCGCCCTCTTCCTTCTCCCCTTGTGGGAGAAGGTGGCGCCGACGAAGTCGGCGTCGGATGAGGGGGCACTGGGTTCGGAGCTCGTGGCACCCCTCACCCGTCTCGACCGCTTCGCGGCCGATCCACCCTCTCCCACAGGGGGAGAGGGAAGAAAGCGAGCGTCGCGGTCCGTCGAATCCGATTCTAAGCGACCCGCTTGATGGCGTCGCCGAGGATCGAGACGATATCGTCGATGTGGCTCTTCTCGACGATCAGCGGCGGCGACATCGCAAACGAATCGCCACTCTGGCGCAGGTAGACGCCGCTGTTGAAGCAGTCGACCATCACGTCATAGCCGCGCGCATACGGCGCATCCTTGCGGGGGGCCAATTCGACGGCGCCCATCAGGCCGCAATTGCGGATGTCGATGACGTTCGGGAATTCCCTGAGCCGGTGCAGGGCATCGCGCCAGTACTCGGCGATCGAAGCGACGCGGGTCAGCAGTCCCTCGGCCTTGTAGATGTCCAGCGTGGCGATACCGGCGGCGCAGGCTACCGGATGCGCCGAGTAGGTGTAGCCGTGGAACAGCTCGATCTGGCCTTCCGGTCCGTTCATCAGCCCGTCGTAGATCGTGCGGCTGGCGAACACCGCGCCGCACGGCACGGTGCCGTTGGTGATGCCCTTCGCGGTGGTCATGATGTCCGGGGTGACGCCGAAATGCTGCGCGGCGAACGGGGTGCCGAGGCGACCGAAGCCGCTGATGACTTCGTCGAAGATCAGCAGGATGCCGTGCTTGGTACACAGTTCGCGCAGCCGCTTGAGGTAGCCTTTCGGCGGCGGCAGCACGCCGGTCGAGCCGGGCACCGGCTCGACGATGACGGCGGCGATGGTTTCGGCGCCATGCAGCGCGACCATCCGTTCAACGTCGTCGGCGAGTTCGACGCCGTGCTCCGGCAGGTCCTTCGAGAAGGCGTTGCGAGCCAGATCATAGGTGTGGCGGATGTGATCGACGCCCGGCAGCTGGGCGGACGAGAAGGCGCGGCGGTTGTTGAGCATGCCGCCCACCGACGTGCCGCCGAAGCCGACGCCGTGATAGCCGCGCTCGCGGCCGATCAGGCGCGTGCGCGCGGCTTGGCCGTTGGCCCGGTGATAGGCCAGCGCGATCTTGAGCGCGGTATCCATCGATTCCGAACCGGAATTAGTAAAGAAGATGCGATCGAGGCCTTCGGGGGCGATCTCGGCCAGCCGGTTGGCGAACTCGAAGGCCAGCGGATGGCCCATCTGGAACGCTGGTGCAAAATCGAGGGTCGTGAGCTGGCGTTCGACGGCCGCGGCGATCTCGCGGCGGCCATGGCCGGCATTGGTGCACCACAGGCCCGCCGATGCGTCTATTACCTTGCGGCCGTCTTCGGTCGTGTAGTGCATGCCCTCCGCGGCGGCGAACATGCGCGGCGCCGACTTGAACTGGCGGTTGGCCGTAAACGGCATCCAAAACGATTCGAGTTGCAGGCTGTTCGGAATCTGATGAATGGACAAGGGGCGCTCCTCTGGCTGAACGCACCAGATCACGTTCGCCCAAGGCGCAACAAGTCCTTTTCTTGGGTGGCGCAAGCCATTGATTTATTTCTGCTCAACGGCGCATATTTGCCGGATCCGAAACACTTCCAACAGGCATTGGCTATGACCATCGATCTGGGCGAGCGGCTGAGGTTCGTTCGTGGCCGACACAAGCTGTCGCAGCGCGAGTTGGCCAAGCGCTCGGGCGTGACCAATTCGACGATTTCGCTGATCGAGTCCAACCAGATGAATCCGTCGGTCGGCGCGCTCAAGCGTATTCTCGATGGCATCCCGATGGGGTTGGCCGAATTCTTCGCCATGCAACCGGAGACACGGCAGAAGGCCTTCTATCGATCGGACGAACTGACCGAGATCGGCGAGAAGCCGATTTCCTACCGTCAGATCGGCGACAATCTTTTCGGCCGCAGCCTGCAAATCCTGAAGGAGCGCTACGAGCCGGGCAGCGACACAGGCCGGGTGCCGCTGGTGCATGACGGCGAGGAAGGCGGCATCGTGGTGAGCGGCCGGCTTGAAGTCACGGTCGATGACGAGCGCCGCATTCTCAATCCCGGCGATGCCTATTATTTCGAAAGCCGACGTCCTCACCGATTCCGCTGCGTCGGCGACGCGCCTTGCGAAATCATCAGCGCCTGCACGCCACCGTCATTTTGAGCCGACGAGCGCTGTCGATCTTCCTTCTCCCCCGCGCGAAGCGAAGCTTCGCTAGGTGGGAGAAGGTGGCGCGGACGAAGTCCGCGTCGGATGCGGGGTTACTGGCTCGGAGTTTGTTGCCGCCCTCACCCGTCTCGAACCGCTTCGCGGTTCGATCCACCCTCTCCCACCTAGCGAAGCTTCGCTTCGCGCGGGGGAGAGGGGAAGAATAGAACGTCGCGGTTCGGGAAGAACTAGACTTCCGCCGACACCAGGCTGGTTTCGCCGAGGAAGAAGCTGCGGCAGTCGCGCAGGCTGCGCAGCGCGCGGTTGAAGTCGCGGCCGGTCGAGACCAGCGCGCGGATCACCAGCGGGTTGCGGGCGATGCCGCGCATCACCTTGGCGAGGTCGATGTCGCCATTCGGCTTGATCGCGGTGGTCGCCAGTTCCGGCAGCGCCCGGTGGGCGGGATCGGAGACGACGCGCAGGGCGGCAAACGGCAATCCGGCAGCCGCGGCGTAGCCGGCGGCAATGTGGCTTTCCATATCGACCGCGGCAGCGCCCGTGCCGGAGCGCAGGGCAGCCTTGCCGACCTGTCCGGTGACGACCTTCTCGACACCGGCAAGCCCGCCGCGGAACACTTTCTGGCCGATGCCGGCGCCGGCGATCAACTCCTCGCTCAGGGTTTCGCAGGCCTGCCAGCAGCGCTCGCCAGCCATGACTTCGGTCGCCACGATCACGGCGCCGGACTTGAGCTGCGGATCGAGACCGCCGGCAACGCCGAACGAGATCACGCCGCGGATGGTGGTGGGATCGAAGCCAGCCAACAAAGCGCGGAGCTGGGCGGGGTCGCTGGAACTGCAGATGACGGTCATGCCGGGGCCGGCTGCGATCTTGGCTTCCTGAACCAGTCCCGTGACGATCAATACAGGACGCGGGTCCTGAGAAGCGCTCCCGGTCGCAATGCCCCCAGCCGTCAAAATCACATCCCGACCCTTACCGTCTTGCTGTTGGTGCTCTTCAAATTGCGGAACCGGGCCAGCGCCCAGAGCGGGAAAAACTTCGCATATCCATGATAACGCAAATAAAATACGCGCGGGAAGCCTGTTGCGGTGTAGCGCGCCTCATCCCACAGGCCTTTTTCGGTCTGTGTGTCAATTAAGTATCGCATTCCCCGCGCCACCGCCGGATGCTCGACCTCGCCGGCCGCCATCAGGGCCAGCAAGGCCCATGAGGTCTGCGACGCCGTGGTCGGCGCCTGCTCGTAGCCCTTGTAGTCGAGCCGGTAGCTGACGGCGTCCTCGCCCCAGCCGCCATCGGCGTTCTGGACCGACAGCAGCCAAGTCACGGCCCGGCGCATCATCGGGTCCTGGTGGTCGATCCCGGCGGCGTTGAGAGCACAAAGCACCGACCAGGTGCCATAGATGTAATTGAGGCCCCAACGGCCATACCAGGAGCCGTCGGCGAGCTGGGTACGGCGCAGATATTCGACGGCATCGGCCATCGGCCTGCTGGTCTGGACGGTCTCGCCGAGCTGCGCCAGCATCGAGACGCAGCGCGCCGTGACATCCTCGGTCGGCGGGTCGAGCAACGCGCCGTGGTCCGAAAACGGGATGTGGTTGAGATAATGTTCGAGATTATCGACGTCGAACGCCGCGAAGCCGCCATCGCGACTCTGCATGCCCAGGATCCACTCCCGGCCGCGGTCGATCGCGTGGTCATAGTCGGTGATGCCAGCGTGCTTGCGCGCGCGGTCCATCGCCATCATCACCACGGCGGTATCGTCGAGATCGGGATAATGGGCGTTGTTGTATTGGAAAGCCCAGCCGCCCGGCCGCAGATCGGGTCGCTTCACCGCCCAGTCGCCCTTGACGTCCAGCACCTGCTTCGGCACCAGCCAGTCGAGGCCACCCTTCGCGGCATCGAAGGCGGCATCGCCGCCGGCCTCAAGCATGGCATGCGCCGTCAATGAGGTGTCCCACACCGGTGAGACGCAGGGCTGGCAATAGGCTTCGACCTCGCCGATCACCAGGAGCTTGTCGATGCCGCGGCGGGTAGTGGCGCGCGGCGGATGGTCCGCGGGAAAGCCCAGCACCTCGTACATCATCACGGTATTGGCCATCGGCGGATAGATCGCGCCGAGCCCGTCCTCGCCGTTCAGCCGCTCCTCGACAAAGGCCACCGCCTTGTCGATCGCGCGCTGCCGCAGCTTCTTGGGGAAGAACGGTTCGGCAGCGCGCAGCAGCATGTCGATGCCGGTGAAGAAGGCGAACAGCGCGCGGCTCTGGTGCGGCGCGCGCGCGGTGCGGCCGATCAGCTTGGGATCCTGCAGGAAAAGTTCGCGGATATCGATCTCGCCAAGATTCTGCGCACGCGGCTTTTTCGCAGTCAGCACCATCAATGGCACGATGGTGGCGCGGGCCCAATACGACATCTTGTTGAGGTGAAACGGAAACCAGAACGGCAGAAACATGATCTCGACCGGCAGCACCGGCACGCTCTTCCAGGTCAGCACACCGAACATCGACAGCATGAAGCGCGTGAACACGTTGCTATGGATCGCTCCGCCGCGCGAACGGATCGCCTCGCGCGCTTTCGCCATATAGGGCTCGTTGGGATCGACGCCCATCATCTTCAGCGCGAAGTATGCTTTCACGCTGGCGCTCATGTCGAACGGGCCGTCCTGCACCAGCGCCCAGCCGCCATGCGTGCCCTGGGTGCGGCGAATGTAGTTGCCGATCTTGCGCTCCAGCTCGTGATCGACGGGCTCGGCGAGATAGTGACGCAGCAGAGCGTATTCGGAGGGGATCGTGACGTCCGCCTCAAGCTCGAACACCCAGTGGCCGTCAGGCTGGCGGAATCCGAGCAGGCCCTGCCGCGCCGCGTCGATGCTGCTTTCCAGCGCCGCATTCGAAACGGTGGCCTCCGCATGATCGGACTGCATCTGGTTCGGCATGATGTGTACTCGTCGTGAACTAGTGGTTACGCCTGCGACATCGCCAGAACGAGATCGGCGGCGCGGTCGCCGGAGCGCACCGAGCCCTCGATGGTCGCCGGCAGCCCGGTGTCGGTCCAGTCGCCGGCGAGGAACAGGTTCTTGAACGCTGTCACCGGACCCGGCCGCAGCGCGTTCTGCTCGGGCGTGGCTTCGAAGGTGGCGCGGCGCTCGCGCACGATCTGCCACGGCGGCAGCTCGGCGGTAATGCCGGCGGTCTTGCAGATATCGTCCCAGATCGCCTGCGCCAATTGTTCGCGCGGCATGTCGATCAGCCGGTCAGCGCCGGAGATGGTGATCGAGAGCCGCTGCGGAAACGCGAACAGCCATTCGATCAGGCCGCCGACCACGCCGGTGAGATCCGGCAGGCCGGCCGGCGGGTCAAAACGGAAATGCGCGTTGACGATGGCGCGGAATTTGGTCGGCGCCGTCAGCCCAGGCAGCATCGACATCGCCGCGCGCGGCGGCACGGCCATCACCACGACGTCGTCGGGGCCGAGGGTCACCACGTCGTCGGCGCCGAAGTTCAGTTCGCCGGCGCGACCGCCGTTGTTCGTGAAGCCGCGCAGTTCATGTCCGAAATGGATACCTGCGCCTTTGCTGCGCAGCAGCTCGATCGCGGGTTCGACCAGCACGGCGCTCAGGCCATCGCGCGCAATCAGCGGCCGGCAGGCGTGGCCGCCGGCGAGCAGCGTCTCACGCACGATCGCGCCGGCGAGACCGGCCGAGCCTTCCGGCGGATCGACATTGAGCGCGGCGAGCAGCAACGGCTGCACCAGCCGGTCGTACAGTACGCCCTTGCACGGGATGACGTCGCCAACCAGCTGGCTCGGCTTCGCCCAGATCAGCGGCGCCAATGCCAGATAGTCTTTGATACTGGTATCCGGTACGCGGCGCGTCTTGTCGAACAACCAGGTCGGAATGCGACCATTGCCGAGGTCGAGCTGCCAGCGTTTTCCGGTCTTCAGATCGAAGAAGGGAAACTGCGCGCGCGCAGGACCGACCAGGCCGGCCTCGGTGCCGATCGACTTCGCATAGGCGATGGCGTGGTGGTTGCCCGACAGCAGCAGATGGTTGCCGTTGTCGATCACCAGCTGGGTCTGCGCGTCGAAATAAGAGCGGCAGCGGCCGCCGGCCTGCTGCGTGGCCTCATGGACATGCACCTGGAAGCCGGCATTGGCTAACCTGACGGCGGCAGCGAGGCCGGAAATTCCGGCGCCGATGATGTGAGCAGTCTTGGTAGGAGGAGTCTTGGTCATCACACGATGCCGTATTGCAGCAGGATCGCGATTTTCGACGCGCGGCCGAGGCGGACCGGATCGCGCCGCAGCGCGAAGCCACGCTCAACCAGCAGTTCGAGAATCTTGCGATAGTATTTCGACATGATGCGCGGCGCCTTCACGGTGCTTCGGCGGTTGCGCGACATGATCTCGTCGGCCTTGTCGTAATGCGCGCGGGCGCGCTTCACGAGGGGAGCCGCGACCTTCGGCACCGCCGGGCTGGCGATCACGGTGTCCGGGTCGCTCGAGGTGATGCCGGCGTGAAACAACAGTTCGCGCGGCAGATAGAGACGGCCGATATCGGCGTCCTCGTCGATGTCGCGCAGGATGTTGGTGAGCTGCAGCGCGCGGCCGAGGTGGTGCGCCAGCAGGATGCCGTCGTCGTCCGGCAGGCCGAATATCTTGACCGACAGCCGGCCGACGGCGCTGGCGACGCGGTCGCAGTACAGATCGAGCGTGGCCTCGTCCGGCGCGCGGATATCGGCCGGCACGTCCATCTCCATGCCGTCGATGACGGCGATGAAATCCTCGCGGCGCATGCCGAATTGCGCGATCGGCGCCGCGTAGGATTGCACCCGCGCCGGTGGATTTCCGGCATAGAGCGCGTCGATATCCTCGCGCCACTGCTGCAGGGCTTCGAGGCGCTCATCGCGCGGACCGTCGGAATCGGCGATGTCGTCGACCTGGCGGCAGAAACTATAGACCTGGAACATGGCGTCGCGCTGCGCGCGCGGCAGAATCCGCATCGCGGCATAGAACGAGCTGCCGACCGCGATCCCCTGGGCCTCGTCGCGGGCCTCTTCGATATTCGGTGCGCTGTTCATGGGATCAAGCGCCCGGTGTCGAGCGCGACAGCGGCGCGCCGCCGGTGGCGCGGCGCCACAACCCGCCGAACAGCCCGCTGAGGCCAAAGCTGACCAGTTGCATCTTCGACAAATGGACACGCTCGCTGAGCGGATCGCGCAGTTTCAGCAATTTCAGGATTTCGCGGGCATAGGTGTCGATCACCGCGACCTCGCAGCCGAGCCGGATATCGGCGACCTGCACCGTCAATACATCGCTTTCGCGCAGCAGCGTGTCGGTCTTGTCGGCGAGCTCACGGATGCAGGCCAGCAGAGCAGGCGAGGCCGTGCGCTGACCCAGCTCAGCCCGCGTCGCGCCGAAGCGGGCCAGCGTGTCGTCGGGAATGTAGACGCGGTCGAGCTCGCGGAAATCCTCGCCGCAATCCTGCAGATGGTTGTTGATCTGTAGAGCCGCACACAGCGCGTCAGAGGCCGGCCAGGTGGCCCTGCTCTCGCCGTGCACGTCCAGCATGAAGCGGCCGACCGGCATCGCCGAATACGAACAATAATGGATCAACTCATCCCAATTGCCGTAGCGACGGCGGTTGACGTCCATCCGGAACGCGGTGAGCACGTCCTGGGCATGGCGCGGCGCCATGCCGCGCTCGGCCAGAGCGGCGCGCAGTACCACGCCCTCGCGCTGGGCATCGCTTTGCCCCAGCAGATTGGCTTCCAGCTCATCGAGCAGCGCGAGCTTGGCCGCAGCATCCAGCGTGGCGTGGTCGGCAATGTCGTCGGCCGTGCGGACGAAATTGTAGAAGGAAAGAATCAGCGCCCGGTGGCGCGGATGGATGATCCACGACGCCACCGGGAAATTCTCGTCCTTGTGGGTTTTGCCCGATCGCAGGTCGCTCGCAGGGGTCATTCAAAAAGGGCTACATTGGTGACAAACAGGGATGGCCCGCCCATCGCCCACCTGAATTCGGCGGGCTGGTCGGTCGCGAGCCCCCATATAGGGGAAATCGCCCGGCTAAACCAATGCCAAATGCCCGGATACGGCTGCCCACCCCGAGGCCCTGCGCGACAAGGCCGGCCCGCGGCAGACCGCCGGGCCGGTCCGATCGCGCAGCCGGCTTACTGGCCGTGGCTGATCAGCACGTTGCCGCAGGCCTTGGTCAGCTTCGGGCGGTTTTCCTTCAGGCAGGACAGGATCGTGAGATCGCCCTGATCCATCAGGGGGCGGCAAAAACGCTGCACGTCGCGCGTACAGGCCTTCTGTTCGGCCTCCGTACCACTGCGCTGCTGCGCCAACGCGCCCGTCGTCGCGGACACGGAAAGCACGGACAGAACCAAGAGAAATCTACGCATTGTCTTCCTTCAGGGTGGGGACAAATTCAGCTCGTCAGCTATTTAGCATAACGCTGCGTTGTCGCATCGAGGGGGACGGCATATCTTCAGGCTCCGCAGCAGATTGGCAAAAATGGATGCAATCCGGACACAGCGCCGACCGAACCGAGACACCTGACAAATGCGGCAAAAACGCGCCGCCTCGCTGAATAAAGCTCGACCGACAGACAGGTTCCGGGGCTGTGAACTTGCGCCGCACGCTGCTGCAAAATCTTACCCGCGGGAGGTGACGGGGTACTTCTGGCTCAAGGCGGTGAAATCTAATTAAGTTGAACCTTACGGAACGCAGCAATACCAATTCGACGCGGCCGCGCCGGAGGCGCATGGGTAGGGAAGACGATATGAAACGATCTGCTCTGTTTTTTTCACGTTTGGCGGTCAAGGGCGCCGGTATCGGCGCCATGCTGATGCTGTCGGTCTCGGCCGGCCAGGCACAGTCCGGCCCGTTTGCCGGGTTCGACGGCTCCTGGAACGGCAGCGGCACGGTCACCCTGTCGGATGGCTCGTCGGAACGGATCCGCTGCCGGGCGACCTACCGGATCAATGGCGGCAACGCCCTGTCGCAAACCCTGCGCTGCGCCAGCGACAGCTATAAGTTCGATCTCTCCAGCAACGTGACCAGCCAAGGCGACAACGTCTCGGGCAACTGGAGTGAAGCTAGCCGCGGCATCAACGGCAACCTCAACGGCCGCGCCGGCGGAGGCCAGATCGACGTGTTCGTCGAAGCCGCGGGCTTCGCCGCCAGCATCACGCTGACGACGCGCGGCAACCGGCAGTCGGTATCTATCAATTCCAAGGGTGAAATCCGCGACGTGCGGATCAACATGGTCAAGGGCTGAGGCGACCGCGCCACCGGCCACGCTCTCCCGCTGCCATCGCCCCGGATTGACCGGTCGATGACAGCCGGGTTTGTGCGCCTTGGACCCCGCCCTACTCCGCCGGCTTGGTCAGTGTCGATCGGCTGGTCAGCTTCTGTTGCAACTGGATCAGCCACATCGAGGTCGGGCGCAGGATGAACAAGTCCGCGACCAGGGCTGCGACCATCGAGAAGGCCGACAGCCAGCCGAACAGCCGCAGCGACGGCAGGTCGGAGAACACCGTGACGATCAGGCCGCAGGCCAGCACTACCGTGGTCAGGATCAGTGCCGGGCCGACCAGCACCGTGGCGCGCTCCACCGCGACAGCGGGATCGGTCCCCGGCGTATCCTCCAGCCGCAAGCGGTTGAGGAAGTGGATGGTGGCGCTGAGGCCGAGGCCGAACGACACCGTGAGCGCCACCACGCTAGCGAATTGCAGCCCCTCTCCCAGCAGCCACAGCACGAAGCCGGACAGCACCACCGGGAAGATGCCCGGCAGAATGCACGCCAGCCCGACCACCCAGGAGCGGAAGGCGAGCCCGATGAACACCGCGACCAGCACGAATTCGATGGTCAGGCCGTGGTTGAGCTTCTCGATCATGCTGGCCGAATTGCGTGCCGCGATCGCCGACAGACCCGTGACCGCGATCTCGTAGCCGGGATGCCTGGCGCGGACGTCCTGCAAAAGGCCGTCGAGCTTGTCGACTACCGGCAGGATCTGGCTGGAATCCAGATCCGCGACGCGGCCGGATACCACGACCGCGGTCTTGTCCGCGGAGATGAAGCGGCGTGCCAGATGCTCGGGAATAACGTCGACATATTCCTTCAGCGTGCCGACGTCCGTGGCACCGGCTTTTTCGGCGAGCCAGCGGCGCAGCGTCTCGATCGACCAGACGTTGCCGACGCCGGCCGACTTCTCGACCAGCGAATGCACGTCGGCAATGGTCGCCAGCGTCTCTGGCGAATACAGGTCCTGGCCCTTGGGGAATTCGATCAGCACGTCGATCGGATTGGCGCCGGTCAGCTTGGCATCTAACCGGCTCGAGGCGGCGACCGCCTGCTCCTTGTCAGGTACCTGGTCGGCGAGGCGATAGCGCGGCTCCAGATTGGCGTAGACGATGCCGAGGCCGACGACGACCACCACCGAAATCAGGCTGAACAGGCCGGGACGGCCGACCATCCGCACCGCGATCCAGTAGCAGAAATCGCGCAGCGCCTTGACGCCGGAATCCGCCTTCTGGAACTTGGCGGCGAACTTCTCCTCGTTGCGCACCAGCAGCACGCCGAACACCGGCACCAGCGACAGCACCGCGACCAGCGCAATGATGGTGGCGGCCAGGCCGGCCTCGCCGAAGGCGCGGATCAGGTCGGAATCGGAGAATTGCAGCGCCAGAAACGAGATGCCTGCGGTGGCGTGGGTCAGCACGCAAGCGGGCCCGACAACGAGCACCGCGTTCTTGAATGCGGAGTACTTGTCCTCGCCGGCGATCAGCCGGTCACGCGCCGCGAAGGTGAGCTGCATGGAGTCGGCGAAGCTGATCACCATGATCAGCGGCGTCATCACGTTGAGGAACATGTTGAGGCTGAAGCCGGCCCAGCCGAGCGCGCCCAGTGCCAGCAGAATCGCCAGCAGCGGCGGGAACGCCGCCACGATCATGAACGACACTTTGCGGAAAAAGATGATCGCGATGATGCAGCCGGCGAGGATGCCGGCGACGTTGTAGATCAACCCGTCGCGTTCTACGGCGTTGCGGATCTCGAGCTGCATTACCGGCACGCCGGAGAGCTGCTTGGTCAGGTTGGAGTCGGCGAGATCGTCGTTCATGATCTTGCGGATCTCGCCGACGACCTTGGTGAGCTTGTTGTTGCTGACGACCTCGGGATCGAGCGACAGCACCACCAGCGCCAGCGTGCCGTCTTCGGACAACAGCTTGCCGCGGATCAGTTCGTTGGTCTTCACGGTTTCGATGAACTGGTCGTAGGCCGCGCCTTCGGGCAGCTCGGCGGGAAACAATGCCGCCGGCAGCTTGCCCGGCGCCGGCGTCTGCCGGGCGGAGAATAGCGAGATCAGTCCGCGGGTGCCGTCGACCAGCTGCAAATCGGTGACGAGGTCGCGGATCTTTTCGAGATTCTCGCGGGCCAGCAGCGTCTTGCCTTCGACGACCACCAGCACGTCGAACTCGCTCGACGGGAAGCGCTTCGTCACTTCCTCATACTGCCGATACTCCTTGGAGTCGGAGCGGAACAGCTGGCTCAGCGAATCGTCGATCTTGATGCGCTGGATGCCGAAGATCGCGCCGATCACCAGCGCCAGCAGGATCAGGCAGGACACGACCGGCGCCTTGACGGCGATCAGGCCAAGTCGCTCGAGGCCGAAGGCGATGCTGACGGGTCCTTTCCCAAGCTTTGCAATATCGGCGTCGTGCGAACTCTTGTCGTGCATCGTCTGTCCAGTTCTGTCGAAGGCGGCTCGCGTCGCACACCTCCGGGGCATCAATGAGGCGGCGTTCAACAGGACCGAACAGGCCTAACTGTTGAAAACATGGGCAAATTCCATCGGGAACTGGTGTAGCAGGTGAGTGTGACACCTCGCAAGGCGGTGGCGAGGCACGTCATGTCGGCATCGTGCCGAGTGCGCGCAGCCCACTCTCATCCTTCAACGCAACGCCGGTGACGCCGCGGGACAGGCCCTCGCGCACCAGCCACGCGATCTTGGTAGCGGCTTCGTCGTAGCGCAGACCGGCGGACTGGATGTTGGACACGCAATTGCGTCGCTCGTCGGTCAGGCCCGGTGTCGGACCCAGCGTGAGGTAGGCGCCGAGGCTGTGCGGCGACGATAGCCCCGGTCGCTCGCCGATCAGCAGCACGGTCATCCGCGCCTGCAGAAGCGCGCCGATCTCGTCCCCGAGTGCCACGCGGGCGCCGCAAGCGATCACCACCGGACCGATCCGCAATCCCGCGAGCTTTGGCAGCAAGGTTCCGATCAGCTCCGCAACATGCGCGTTGGCGGCCGCCGGCGACAGGCCGTCTCCGACCATCAAGGCGATGTCGCAGGGCGCGGCGTCGCGTGCCGCAAGTTGAATTTGCGATGCTTCATCGAGCTTGCGGCCGAGATCGGGGCGCTTGAGGTAGTCGGCACGCGCCAACGCCTGGCTCAAAACCACCACCGTCTCCAGCCCGAGCGCGACCAGAGCATGGGCGATCGCCTCCGTGTCGAACGACGAATGAACGGCATCGCGCGCGCGGGCATGGTCCAGCGTGAAGTCGAGCAGCGCCCGTGTCGTCAGGCTGGCACCGCTACGGCCCAGCCCGATCCGCGCCGGCGTCAGCGCTTTCAGGTCGGCCACCGTCCGCCGAAGCGGACGGGGCGTATTGTCGTCGGCCACGCCGGCCATTATTCGGCCGGAACCGCGTCCGGCAGCTTCATTGAATAATACGATGCGCTGGTGGTGCCCTGCGAGGCATCGCGCGAGAACATGATGAGGTGCTGCGCGACCATGATCGAGGAGATCAGATATTCGATCTCGCCGCGCTTCAGGCGACGGAAGGCGAACTTCCAGAACGCCGCCTTGTAGTCGCCGAGCACGCCGACCTTCCAGAAGATGTTACGCAACATGATCAGACCCATCCGGATATTCTTCCAGGACATCTGCTCTTTGGTGCGCGGCATGATGCGGTTCGGATAGGTGTGGGTGATCTGGTACTCGTACCGATCGAGCAGCTTCTGCGGCTGATAGGCCGCGCCCATGCAGGCGCGCCACGAACTGACCACGTCATGATACGGCAGCAGGAACTCGACGTTGGAATCGCGGCCCTCCTCCTCGTTGAGGCGGTCGGCCTTCTTCAGTCGGTCCCACAACGGCGTCTGCGGCAATGCCTGCAGCAGGTTGATGGTGAGCAGCGGGATCTGCGAGGCATCGACGAAGTCGAGCAGCGACTGGCCGGTTTCCGGACGGTCGGTGTCAAGGCCGAGAATGATGCCCGACACCACTTCCATGCCGAACGAGTTCAGCACTTCGATCGATTCCATGATCGGCAGGACCATGTTGTGGTCCTTCTTCATTGCCTTCAATGCCACCGGATCGGGCGTCTCGATGCCGCAGAAGATGGTGCCGAACAGCGAATCGCGCATCAAGGCGAGGATTTCCGGGCGCTTGGCGATGTTCAGCGTGGCTTCGCAGGACAGCCGCAGCACGTAGCCGGTCTTCTTCTGCCATTCGACAAGATGCGGCAGCAGGTCGAGCGCGGCCTTGCGGTTGCCGATGAAATTATCATCGACGAAATAGACCGAGCCCATGATGCCGCATTCGAGCAGCTTGTCGAGTTCCGCGGTGATCTGCTGCGGCGACTTCAGCCGCGGATTGCGGCCATAGAGGCCGGGGATGTCGCAGAACTCGCACTGATACGGACAGCCCGAGGAATACTGGATCGAGCCCAGGAAGTAGCGCGGGATCTCGGCCAGCTCATAGGCCGGGATTGGAAACTTGGTCATGTCGAGGCGTTCGTCGGTCTTCAGAACGACCTGACAATCCGGCCTTGTGACATCGGCGGCCAGAATGTCGATCAGCCGATCGGTGGCGTCGCCGAGTTCGCCGCAATGCAGATAATCGAATGCCGGATAGTATTCCGGGCACGACGACACCGACGGACCGCCGATCGCCACCGCCAGGTCATGGGCGTGGGCGCGGTGGCAGATGTCGTTCATCTGGCTGCGCTGGATGTGCATGCCGCTGACGAACACGGCTTCGGCCCAGCGGAAATCCTCGTCGGTCGCGACGCGGATGTTCTCGTCGATGAAGCGAACGTCCCAGTCCTCGGGCATGTAGGCAGCGATCAGCAACAGCCCCTGCGGCGGCATGAACGCCTGCACGCCGTCGGTGAGAGGGTAGGCATATTCGAACGTGCCGAATGAAGATGTGTATCGCGGAAAGACACACAATATGCGCCGTGCCGTCTGCCTGCCCTCAGCTCGCATCAATTTTCCTTTGTGGATTCGCCGGATGCCCCCCGCTGGTCATACTCGGCGCAGGGACTAATGTCTTAAGGTTCAAGCGGTTCCACTCCCGCCGGGTAAAAGCCGATCTAATCATGGTGCTTAAGGCTGGGCTACAAATTCTTCAAGATTGTGGCGTGCTTTGACGATTAGGTGACAGCAGGCGCATGACGCGGCGATGACATCAGGCGATCAGCCGTGCCAGCTCCGGCAGCAGGCCGTCATGGCCGTCGATGCGGAAATCCCTGTCCGTCAGGCCGGCGCGCACCAGCCAGTCGTCGAATTCCGGCGCCCGCTTCAATCCGAACAGATCACGGACATAGAGCGCGTCGTGGAACGACGTCGACTGATAATTCAGCATCACGTCGTCGGCGCCGGGCACGCCCATGATGAAAGTCACGCCAGCCGCTGCCAGTAGCGTCAGAAGATTGTCCATGTCGTCCTGGTCGGCCTCGGCATGGTTGGTGTAACAGACGTCGATGCCGAGCGGCAGGCCGAGCAGCTTGCCGCAGCAATGATCCTCCAGCCCGGCGCGGATGATCTCCTTGCCGTCATAGAGATATTCCGGGCCGATGAAGCCGACCACGCTGTTGACCAGCAGGGGATTAAAGGCGCGGGCCACGGCATAGGCGCGCGCCTCCAGCGTCTGCTGGTCGACGCCGTGATGGGCATTGGCGGATAGCGCACTGCCCTGCCCGGTCTCGAAATACATCACATTGTCGCCCACGGTGCCGCGCTTCAGCGAAAGCCCGGCCTGATGCGCCTCCTTCAGGATGGCCAGATCGATGCCGAAACTCTTGTTGGCGGCTTGGGTGCCCGCAATCGACTGGAACACGAGATCGACGGGAAAGCCCTGGTCGATAAGATCGAGCGAGGTCGTGACATGAGCCAGCACGCAGCTCTGCGTCGGGATCTGCAGCTTGCCGATGACCTCGTCGAGCAGCCGCACCAGGCCGCCCAGCACCGCGGGATCGTCGCTCGCAGGGTTGATGCCGATGCAGGCATCGCCGGCGCCGAGCATCAGGCCATCGAGCACCGAAGCGGTGATGCCGCGAATATCGTCGAACGGATGGTTGGGCTGCAGCCGCACACTCATCCGGCCGCGCAGGCCGATGGTGTTGCGGAAGCGGGTGATCACCTCGCATTTCTTCGCCACCAGGATCAGGTCCTGGTTGCGCATCAGCTTGGAGACCGCGGCGGCCATTTCCGGCGTGATGCCCGGCGCGAGCCGCCGCAGAACCTGCGGCGTCGCGGCCTCCGACAGCAGCCAGTCGCGCAAGCCGCCGACGGTCAGCGACGCAATCGGGGCAAAGGCCGGGGCGTCATGGCTGTCGATGATCAGCCGCGTGACCTCATCGTCCTCGTAAGGCACGACGGTCTCCTGCAGGAATTGCGACAGCGGCACGTTCGCCAGCGCCATGCGGGCGGCGATCATCTGCTCGGCGCTGTCGGCGGCGACGCCGGCCAGCCGGTCGCCGGAGCGCGGCGGCGTCGCCTTGGCCATCAGGTCGCGCAGGTCGGCAAAGACATGGGTCTGCGCGGCGATGGCGTGGCGATAGATCATGGCAAACTCCGGGGCCGGCTGCTCCCGAACGTTCCGGGAGGCCGGCCACGGCGCAGACTAGCATGGAAGCCGCGTTACGCAGCCTTGACGGTGGCGAGGAACTTGTCGACCTCCCCGCGCAACTGCTCGGACTGGCGTGACAATTCGGACGCCGAAGCCAGCACCTGCGAGGCGGCGGCACCGGTTTCACCGGCAGACGCCGTGATGCCGGCGATATTGGACGACACCGTACTGGTGCCGCGCGACGCTTGCTGGACGCTGCGCGAGATCTCGTTGGTCGCGGCGCCCTGCTGCTCGACCGCAGCCGAGATGGCGGTGGAGATCTCGCTCAGCGCACCGATGACCTTGGTGATGGTACCGATCGCCGCGACCGATTCCGTGGTCGAGCTCTGGATGTCGCCGACCTGTTCGGCGATCTCCGCCGTCGCCTTGGCGGTCTGTTCGGCCAGCGACTTGACCTCCTGTGCCACGACCGCAAAGCCGCGGCCGGCCTCGCCGGCGCGTGCCGCTTCGATGGTCGCGTTCAGCGCCAGCAAATTGGTCTGCGCCGCGATGTTGTTGATCAGTTCGACCACCGTTCCGATCTTCTGAGCGCCTTCGGCGAGCCGGTTCATCTTCACCGCGGTTTCATCCGCATCGCGCACGGCGGCACTTGCAATCCGCGAGGATTCATTGACCTGACGGGAAATCTCGCTGATCGAGCTGGTGAGTTCTTCCGTCGCCACGGCGACCGCCTGCACGCTCGACGACGCTTCGCGCGATGCGTTATCGACCACCTGCGACTGCGCCGTCGCCGTGCTCGCCGAAGAGGTGAGCATCTGCGCCGCGGTCTGCAATTCGGTGGAGGCCGACGCCACGATCCCAACCACGCCGCCCACGGTTCGTTCGAAATCCACGGCCAGGCGATCCAGCATCTCGCGACGTTCGCGGCGACCTCCCTCGACATAGACCGAGATCGCCAGATCCATGTCGAGCATCGCAGCCTTGATAATCGCGGTCTGGAACGCCGCGCGTTTCTTCTTCGCGCTGGAGTCGAACCTGCCGAATGGCATCTTGGTGGCGATGGCGTGCACCAGCCCGGCTGCCAGCGCGTTATAGCCGCCGATGTACCAGCGCGGCTCGAGCCCGAGCTTGTTGTGAACCTCGCCGATCTTGGTGACCGACGCAGAGTACGTATCGTCGAACCGCGCATCCAGGATCACCGACCAGTGCTGGATCTGCATCTTCTTGGCGTGCATCATGTGATCACGGCTCTTGAAGAATTTCGCGGTGTCGGAAAACTTTCCGATGTGATCGTAGAAGGCGTCGAGCACCCCGGGAAGTTCGCCGAGCACAAACGTCTTGGCTTCACGCAGGGCCGCCATGGTCTCCTGGTCGATCAGATTGAAACGAAGGCGCTCAGACAGTGAATTATTGCTGCTCATGGGAGCTCCTGTGTCAATCGCAGGCTTGAAGCGGTATTCAGCTGCGTTTATCTCGGTGCGGATCCCTCCATCGAGAGGGCGGTGAACGCGGCCAGGACATCAGGATTTTTTCGCTAGCCTGAGTTTGATATCCGCACGACAACAATGTCGCGGCATAGTTAAATTAGGGTCTCTGCGGCAAACCGTAATTTTACGGAAGGTGGCCCGGCGGCGACGCCGGTGCGCGCTTTTACTAGATTCCGTTACCGGCCGCGAAGCCGGACGACCACGCCCACTGAAAATTAAATCCGCCGAGATGGCCGGTGACATCGACGACTTCGCCGATGAAGTACAATCCCGGCACCAATTTCGATTCGAACGTCTTCGAGGATAGTTCGGTGGTATCGACGCCGCCGAGCGTGACTTCAGCCGTGCGATACCCCTCGGTACCGTTCGGGCGCACCCGCCATTCCTTGACCGCCGCCGTCGCTGCCGCGAGAAACTTGTCGGAATAGTCCGCCAGCCGCGGCGGGCCGGCCACGCGCTCCGACGCCATCTGCGCCAGTCGCTTCGGCAGCAGCTCGGTCAGTACCGTCGCCAGCTCCTGGCGCGGCCGTTCGCGGCGCGCCTGCTTCAGCCCGGCCAGCACATCGACATCCGGCGCCATGTCGATCATGACGTCCTGGCCGTCGCGCCAGTACGACGAGATCTGCAGCACCGCGGGCCCGCTCAGCCCGCGATGGGTGAACAGCAGAGCCTCCTCGAAGCGCGCCTTGCCGGTGCTGACCGCGGCATCTACCGCCAGCCCCGCCAGCTCCTTGAACTGCGCGAGTTGGCCGACGTCGAAGGTCAGCGGGACGAGGCCAGCGCGCGGCGGCACCATCTTGTGGCCGAATTGCTGCGCCGTCTTGTAGCCGAACGCGCTGGCGCCCATTTTCGGAATCGACGGCCCACCGGTGGCGACCACCAGCGAGCGGCTGCGATACTCGCCCTGGTCGGTCCCGACGACGAAGCCGGATTCGTTCTTCGACACGCCGAGGATCTGGACGCCGAGCCGCATCTGCGCGTCGCCGCGCCGGCTTTCCGACAGCAGCATGTCGATGATCTGCTGCGCCGAGCCGTCGCAGAACAATTGGCCTTTCGTCTTCTCGTGATAGGCGATGCGATACTTGTCGACCAGCGCGATGAAATCCTGTTGGGTGTAGCTCTTCAGCGCCGATTTGCAGAACTGCGGATTGTTCGACAGGAAATTCGCCGGCGAGGTGTGCAAATTGGTGAAATTGCAGCGGCCGCCGCCGGAGATGCGGATCTTTTCGCCGGGCGCCCTCGCCTGCTCCAGCAGCAGCACCGAACGGCCGCGCTGGGAGGCTGTACCGGCGCACATCAAGCCTGCAGCGCCGGCGCCGAGGATGATGACGTCATAGGTGTTGAACGTGCGGGGCGTGCTCATTCGACCAGCAATACGTCGACGCCGACGGCGAGCTTCTGCTTGCGCGCGCCGATGATGACGCCATCGACCGGCGACACGTCGGAGAAGTCACGGGCGACAGCGAGGATGATGTGGTCGTTCTCCACCAGAATGTCGTTGGTCGGGTCGAAGCCGACCCAGCCGAGTTGCTTGCCGCACCACACCGAAGCCCAGGCATGCGTGGCGTCGGCGCCCTGCAGCCGCGGCTGCCCCGGTGGCGGGATGGTGCGCAGATAGCCGGAGACATAGGCCGCCGGCAGGCCGAGCCCGCGCAGGCCGGAGATCATGATGTGGGCGAAGTCCTGGCAGACGCCGTGGCGCTTTTCCAGCACCTCCTGCAGCGGGGTGGAAATCACTGTGGCCTTCGGATCATATCTGAACTCGGTTCGAATGCGGTGCATCAGGTCGATCGTCGCTTCCAGCATGCCGCGGCCCGGCGTGAAACTCACCGCGGCATAGGCGGTAACATCGGCCAGCAGCGGCACCAGCGGGCTGGCAAAGACATAGCCGATCGGCGACGCCGCACCAAGATCGGCCGATTTATACGACGCCTCGCGCACGTTCTCCCACGCCGGACTGTCGTCGCTGCGGACAGGCACCGTGCGCTCGACATAGACGCGGGAGCGGCTGTCGATCCGCAGCGTGCGGTGCGGGGTCTCGATTAGCACGGTCTCGGTCGCGGTGCCGAAAAAATCGGTGCGCGTCGTGCGGCTCGCCGGGGTCGGCTTGATCTCGACATGGTGCGAGACCAGATGCTGGCCCGGGCTGGTTATTGGCTCCAGCCGCAGCGAGCAGCGCGCGAAGCTGACCGGGCTTTCGTAATTGTAGGTGGTGACGTGGCGAATATCGTAGATCACGCCAGCCCCGTCAGTTTTTCCGGCCGCGTCGCGCTGGAGGCGTGCGGGAAATAATGCGAGCCGATCGCGCTGGAAAGACTGAGCAGGTCCTGCTCCAGCACGAATAGCGATTTGGTATTCAGCTCCGAGGCTTCCCCGGTGGTGAGCGATGTCTGCAGCGCCATCGCCAGCCGCTGCGGACGCTCCATCAGACCGTCCTCTTTCAGCGCCGGGAGATTGGCGATGTGATCGTTGAGCGCCGACACCTGGAACGCGACCGAGCGCGGATTATAGGGGTCGAGCATCACGAGATCGCGCACCGGCGCCAGCAACGGGCCGACCAGATAGCGCGAGCGGTAGGTGATCTGGCAATCCACCAGCGTCAAAAGAATATCGAGATCGTCGGCGCTGGCTTCGTCATAGGCAAACTGCCGGGCAAAGCGCGTGGTGTTGATGGCGCGTTCGGCGCGGCGGCCCATCTCGAGAAAACGCCAGCCGGCGGCGCGGTTCATATTTTCCTGCGCCAGACCGGCGAAGCTCGCCAGCTCCTGCAATGTGAGTTCGGCGGCGCTGACCACGCCGTCATCGTCCTCGACCTCCTTGCCGAGCCGGTCGGCCATCTCTGTGATGACCTGCCAGGCGTCCGGCGACAGCCGTTCGCGCAGCGACGTCGCGGTGCGTTGCGCTGAGCGCACTAATGACAGCGCGGAGCCGAACTTCTCCTCGCTTTGCAGGGCTTGCGCGGCGACCTTAGCGGGCTGCGAGCGCGCGGTCCCGGAGGTCGCGCCCCAGGCCACCAGCAGGCGCTGGATGCGTTCGACCGAATGCTGCGCCGAGGCGCCGCCCTTGCCGGGGTCGCGCTGCGGCACGCCGAGCGCGCGCACCAGACGCAAGGTCGCCTCGGCGCGCTCCAGGTAGCGGCCGAGCCAGAACAGATTGTCGGCAGCCCGGCTCGGCACCCAGCCCGCAATGCGGCGGATGCGGACGGTCTCGACCGCCGGCAGCAGCGTGGTGGTCGGCACCGCCCGGTCGGCGACGACCCAGACGTCGGCGGCACGGGCACCCGCGCCCATCGATACCGCACGCGCATCGGGCTGGTCGGCGATGCGGCAGAAGCCGCCGGGCATGATGGTCCAGCCTTGCGGCGTGGCGGCGGCGAACACCCGCAGCACGAACGGGCGCGGCGCGAGGCGGCCGTTGTCCCACACCGGCGTGGTCGAGAGCTGCACCAGCTCCTGGCCGACATAATCGATGCCGCGGTTCTGGATCGCGGCGCGCAGCCGGTCGCGATCGGCCGGCGACAAATTGGCGGCGAGCACCGGGCCGGGACCCGGGAAGCCCGGCACCGACTGGCCGTAGGCGCTCTCGATGACGAAGTCGTCGAGCCGGTCCAGCACTTCCTCGCGCGCCGCCTTCTGGCCGCACCACCAGGTCGCGATATGCGGCATCTGCAGCTTTTCGCCGAGCAGCTTTTCGCACAGGCTCGGCATGAAACCGAGCAGCGCGCGCGCTTCCATCACGCCGGTGCCGGGCATGTTGGCGACGACCACGCCGTTCTTGCGGATCACGTCGAGCAGGCCGGGGATGCCGAGCTGCGACGAGGCATCGAGCTCAAGCGGATCGAGCGAATTGGAATCGACGCGGCGCAGCAGCACGTCGAGCCGCTTCAGGCCGGCCACGGTGCGGATGTGGATGCGGTCGCCGGACACCGCGAGATCGTCGCCCTCGACCAGCAGGAAGCCGAGATAGCGCGCCAGCGTGGCGTGTTCGAAATAGGTCTCGCTGAACGGCCCCGGCGTGAGCAGGCCGATGCGCGGCTCGTCGCGGTCGGCGGAGCCGCGCAGATTGTCGCGAAACGCCTCGAAGAACGGCGCCACGCGCTCGACATTCATCGACTTGTAGAGATCGGTGAAGGCGCGCGACAGCACCAGGCGGTTTTCCAGCGCATAGCCCATGCCGGACGGCGCCTGGGTGCGGTCGCCGAGCACCCACCAGCGGCCGTCGGGGCCGCGGCCGAGATCGGCGGCATAGAAATTCAGATAGCGGCCACCGGGGGGGGCCACGCCGCACATCGCGCGCAGATATTCTGCGCTGCCCGCGATCGCCGCCGCCGGCACGGCGCCGTCCGCGACCAGCCGGCCGCGGCCGTACAAATCGGTCAGCACCAGCTCGTGCAGTTGCGCGCGCTGGATCATCGCGACCGAGATCTGCTTCCACTCGGTCTCGTCGATCAAAAGCGGCACATGGCTGAGCGGCCAGACCCGGTCCGCAACGTCGCCCGGCGCCCGGTAGGTGACGCCGGCCTCGCGCAGATGGCGGTCGGCCGAGCCGAAGCGGCGCTCGATATCGGCGGCCGGGAGGTCACCAAAGGCATCGAAGAACCGCGTCCAGACCTCGCGCGGCGTGCCGTCAGCCTTGAGATATTCGTCGGGAATTCCGGGCAGCCGCTCGTAGTCGCGGGTCCACCGCGCAACCTTGCGATGCCCCGGACGGGGTTTTCTCCCCTGGCCGGTCTGTGACGTCATCCCGACTCTCCTGCCAACACGATTGGCACCTCAATGCAGGAGCGGCGTCCTCAAGTCGAGGGTCAAGGGGAATTCAAGTGTGCGTTCGGGCTTCGGCGGGTCCATTTCGCCGGGGGTGTGGCCGATCGCCTCGAAGCGCGCCAGCCGGCGGGCTTCGGCCTCGTAGGAATTGACCGGCTTGGTCTCGTAGCTGCGGCCGCCGGGATGGCCGACATGATAGACGCAGCCGCCCAGCGACCGCCGGTTCCAGGTATCGACGATATCGAACGTCAATGGCGCGTGCACCGGGATCGTCGGATGCAGGCCAGACGCCGGCTGCCAGGCCTTGAAGCGCACTCCCGCCACCGTCTCGCCGGAGCGGCCGGTCTCGGTCATCGGCAAAGCGCGGCCGTTGCAGGTAATCATGTGCCGGCCCGGCACGAAGCCGTTGGCCTTGAGCTGCAGCCGCTCCACGGAGGAGTCGACGTAGCGAACCGTGCCACCGGCCGAGCTTTCCTCGCCCAGCACGTGCCACGGCTCCAGCGCCTGACGGACTTCCAGCGTGACGCCGCCATTGGTGACCTGGCCGAACACCGGGAAGCGGAACTCGAGCTGCGCCTCGTACCATTCCTTCGAGAATTCGTAGCCGGCGTGGCCGAGCTCGGCGAGGATGTCCTGGAAATCCTCCCAGAGATAATGCGGCAGCATGAAGCGGTCATGCAGCGTGGTGCCCCAGCGCGTGAAGCCGCCCTGCTGCGGCTCGCGCCACATCTTTGCGATCAGCGCGCGGATCAGGAGCTGCTGCGCGAGGCTCATCCGAGGATCGGGCGGCATCTCCAGCGCACGGAATTCGACCAGCCCGAGGCGGCCGGTGGTGCCGTCCGGCGAATAGAGCTTGTCGATGCAGATCTCGGAGCGATGGGTGTTGCCGGTGATGTCGACCAGGATGTGCCGGAACAGCCGATCGACCAGCCACAGCGGCGCCTTCACGCCGGGTGGCGGCACCTGCGCCAGCGCGATCTCCAATTCATACAGACCGTCATGACGCGCCTCGTCGATGCGCGGCGCCTGGCTTGTCGGGCCGATGAACATGCCGGAGAACAGATAGGACAGGCAGGGATGGCGCTGCCAGTACAGCACCAGGCTCTTCAACAGATCGGGCCGGCGCAGGAACGGCGAATCCGCGGGCGTGCTGCCGCCGACCACGACGTGGTTGCCGCCGCCGGTGCCAGTGTGGCGGCCATCGACCAGAAAACGGTTGGCGCCGAGCCGCGTGCGCGCGGCGTCTTCATACAGGAACGTCGTGGTGTTGACGGCCTCGCGCCAGGTCGCGGCGGGATGGATGTTGATCTCCAGCACGCCGGGATCGGGCGTCACCTTGATCACCTCGACGCGCGGATCGTAGGGCGGCGGATAGCCCTCGACGTGAACCTGCAGCTGCATCTCTTCGGCGGTCGCTTCCAGCACCGAGACCAGTTCGAGATAGTCCTCCAGCTTCTCCACCGGCGGCATGAAGGCGCACAATATGCCGTCGCGCACCTCGATCGACATCGCGGTCCGCACCGGGCCGCGGTTGCGCCGATCCTGCTGAATCTTGTCGGCCGCAGCTTTCGCCCGCGCGGTCGCCTCGACATCCTCCGCCGACAGATCGCCGCGCGGCTCCATCGGGTCCCGCTCGACGATGTAGGGAAAGTCGTCTTCCGGGACATGCGGCAGGGAGGCGATCGGCAGCCGCAGGCCGAGCGGGGAATCGCCGGGGGTGAGAAACAAATTGCCGCGGCGCAACTGCCAGTGCTCGGAGCGCCAGCGCAGGTCCGGCTCGGCCTCCGCGTTCCAACGCTGGATCGGCAGCACGAAACCCTTCGGCGTGTTCAGCCCCTCGTCGAACACTTTGGCCATCCGCGAGCGCTCTTCGGGATCGGCCAGCTTGGAATCGCTGGGATCGACATTGTGCGGCAGGCCGGCTTCCTTCTGCAGCCAGTGCGAGGGGTCCTCGAACGCCGGAATGATGAAGTCGAGCGGCACGCCGAGGCGCTGCGCGGCGCGCTTGGCGAATTTCTCGGCGTCGCTGACCGCGGCCTTGCGCGGGCCTTCGACGCGCGCGATCAGCGCGTCGTTCTTCCAGATCGGCACGCCGTCTTTCCGCCAGTACAGGCCGAAAGCCCAGCGCGGCAGGCTCTCGCCGGGATACCACTTGCCTTGGCCATAATGCAGCAGGCCTCCGGGCGCAAAGCGCGTGCGCAGACGCCGGATCAGGTCGTCGCCGAGCCCGCGCTTGGTGGGACCCACCGCCGAGATGTTCCACTCCGCGCCTTCGAGATCGTCCATCGACACGAAAGTCGGCTCGCCGCCCATCGTGAGGCGCACGTCGCCGGCGGCCAGATCGGCATCGACCGTTTCGCCCAGCGCATCGAGCTTCTGCCAGGCAGCTTCCGAAAACGGCTTGGTGATGCGCGGCGCCTCGCGGACGCGAGTGACCTTCATCTCGAAGCCGAACTCGACTTCGGCAAAGCCCGCCATGCCGGAGATCGGCGCGGCCGAGCGGAAATGCGGCGTGGCCGCCACCGGGATATGGCCCTCGCCGGTCAACATGCCCGAGGTCGCGTCGAAGCCGATCCAGCCGGCGCCGGGGATATAGACTTCGGCCCAGGCGTGCAGGTCGGTGAAATCGTTCTCGACCTCGCGCGGGCCTTCCAGCGGATCGATGTCGGGGCGCAACTGGATCAGATAGCCGGAGACAAATCGCGCGGCGAGGCCGAGATGGCGCACCGTCTCGATCAGCAGCCAGGCGGAATCTCGGCACGAGCCGGAGCCCAGCGCCAACGTCTCTTCCGGGGTCTGGATGCCCGCTTCCATGCGGATGATGTAGTTGACCTTCTCGCGCAAGCTGGCGTTGAGGTCGACCAGGAAGTTGACCGTGCTCGGCGCTTCCCTGGCGATCTCCTCCATGTACGCTTTGAAGCGCGGGCCCGACGGCGTGGTCGCCAGATAGGGCTCAAGCTCGGACTTCAGATCGTCGGGATAGGCGAACGGGAATTTCTCGGCATAGGGCTCGACGAAGAAGTCGAACGGATTGATGACCGTCATCTCGGCGGTGAAATCGACCTCGATCTTGAGTTCGGTCGCCTTCTCCGGAAACACGAAGCGCGCCAGCCAGTTGCCCTGCGGATCCTGCTGCCAGTTCACGAAATGGTTCGACGGCGTGACCTTCAGCGAATAGGCCGGAATCGGCGTCCGCGTATGCGGCGCCGGCCGCAGCCGGATGGTTTGCGGGCCGAGATCGATCGGACGGTCGTATTTGTAATGCGTGACGTGATGTAGCGCGACGAAGATCGACAATGGGCAACTCCAGCAGCTTTTTTAAGCAGAACATTGCTGGCGGGTTGGATCAAGGCCTAACAATTGGCACGCGCTGCCTGTTGTGGGGGCGTCCATTTGTCGTTCCGGGGCGCGGGCGGCGTCAGCCGAACGCGAACCCGGAACCTCGACATGTTCATCGTCCCATGTCGAGGTTCCGGGTTCGCTCGCGGCTTACGCGCTCGCGCCCCGGAATGACAGTTTGTGGCAATGACAGTTGGTTACATCGTCGCCCCTAACACCCAGGGCGCGAACTCGGCGCCGCCGAAATCAAAACTCTCGCTCTTGGTCGGCGCGCCGGACGCCGTTTTCAGCATCTGCGCGAAGATGCGCTGGCCGCACGCCTCCACGCTCTCGTCGCCGTCGAGGATGGTGCCGCAGTTGATGTCCATGTCGTCTTCCATCCGCCGGAACATCGGCGTGTTGGTCGCGAGCTTGATCGAGGGCGCGGGCTTACAGCCGAACACCGAGCCGCGGCCGGTGGTGAAGCACACCAGATTGGCGCCGCCGGCGACCTGCCCGGTCGCGGCCACCGGGTCGTATCCCGGCGTGTCCATGAACACAAAACCCTTCTTGGTGACGGCCTCGGCGTAGTTCAGCACGTCGACCAGATTGGTCGAGCCGGCCTTGGCCATCGCGCCGAGCGACTTCTCCAGGATCGTGGTGAGGCCGCCGACCTTGTTGCCGGGCGAGGGATTGGCGTTCATCTCGGCACCCTCGCGCTCGCAATAGGCGTCCCACCAGCGCATCAGCCCGACCAGCTTCTCGCCGACCTCGCGCGACACCGCACGGCGCGTGAGAAGATGCTCGGCGCCGTAGGTCTCCGGCGTCTCCGACAGGATCACGGTGCCGCCGTGGCGCACCAGGATGTCGCTCGCCGCCCCCAGCGCCGGATTGGCGGAGATGCCGGAATAGCCGTCGGAGCCGCCGCATTGCAGGGCGACAATCAACTCGCTGGCCGCGACTTCCTCGCGTTTTGCCTTGTTGGAATCTTCCAGCACTTCGCGCACGAAAGCGACGCCGGCCTCGGTGGTCTTGCGGGTGCCGCCGACTTCCTGGATCTGCATTTCGCGCAGGCGGCCGGCGAGCTTCTGCTCCTCCATCAGCCCGCCGATCTGGTTGATCTCGCAGCCCAGCCCCAGCACGATGACATGCGAGAAGTTGACGTGGCGCGCATAGCCGCCGAGCGTCCGGCGCAGCAGCCGCAGCGGCTCGTCCTGCGTCATGCCGCAGCCAGTCTTGTGGGTCAGCGCGACGACGCCGTCGACGTTCGGATAGTTTTCGAGCGGATTGTGGCCGGTGAACGGATTCTTCTTGAACACGTCGGCGACCATCGAGGCGACATGCGCGCTGCAATTCACCGATGTGAGAATGCCGATGTAATTGCGCGTGGCGATGCGGCCGTCGTCGCGGCGGATGCCCATGAAGGACGCCGGCAGATCGAAATTCGGCGTCGGCTTGACATCGACGCCATAGGCATAGTCGCGCGCGAAATCGCCCATGCCCAAATTCTGCGTATGCACGTGCTGGCCGGGCGCGATCGGCTGCGTCGCGAAGCCGATGATCTGGCCGTAGCGGCGCACCTCTTCGCCGACCGCGATCGGCCGGATCGCGACCTTGTGGCCGGCCGGAATCCGCTCCGACGTGACGACACCCGGCGAGACCTCGACGCCCGGCATCAGGCTGGCGCGGGCGATCAGCACGGCGTCGTTGGCATGCAGGCGGATGACGGGAGATGCGGCCATGTTGTTTCCTCGGTTATTTTTGTTTGGAACGAGTCTAGCCCGTAGCCCGGATGGAGCGAAGCGAAATCCGGGGATGCCCGACCTGCTGAAACGCCGCCCCCGGATTTCGTAGAGTTCATCATCGGGCGCGCTTCGCGCGACCCGGTGGCTCCATCCGGGCTACCGATCGACAGACATGCGACATCGCCCCTGTTGTTTGCGGCGCGGGGACGCCGTCGTCTCGTCTTGCATTCCCTGCCCTCTCGAGAGGGCGCGCGGAACGCCGAGTGCCCGATGCACCCATGGTCCAGGCGCCGATGCCGTATTCGGCAAGGGGAATGCGCCCGGAAACTTCCGGATTCACCGGGGTATCACCCGGCGTTCCGCACGCGATGAGGCTCCGGCTTGCTTCGTGCTCTTTCCGGCGGAATGGTCGACGCCCGGAACTGAGGATGCGGCTCGCAGGCCGGTAGGCGTTGCGAACTCTCCGATCCGCGATGCCCCGTTCGGCATCGAGAAACCACACGACTTGGGCCGGCGCGACAGCGTGGTTCGTCAGCGCTTCGATCGATGGTTCACGGCCCTTGTGGGTGCCGCCCAGCCACCAACCTCTGCGCCTGACGCTGTCGCGTCACCGCATCCCGCCCCGCGTATCGTGACGATCGCGAGCCGCCCCTCCCAGTGGAGCGGGACGATACGGATAATAGTCCTGTTAGGGATATTGTCAAGCGACACAATCCGGCGTCCTGAAAAGACTTGGGCGTGCGGCAGACGTCTTGGTATCACACCTGACGGAGGCTATGGGTCCCCGCGTTCGCGGGGACTACTCGCGGAGGCGATGTCGCGCAAATTCGGCTTCGTTGTGTAGCCCGGGCTTGTTACTTAGCCACTACGTTCTTGTAGATCTTGCCGTCCTTCATGATCACAAGAAAGTTCTTCGCCGCGTCCGCCACCAGCGTGAGATCCTTCGTCGGATCGCCATCGACGAGCAGCAGGTCGGCCAGCGCGCCCGCTTCGATCACGCCAAGTTTTCCCGGATAGGGCGAGCGCGGACCTGACAGCGCGAGAAGCTGTCCGTTGTTGTAGGTCGCGATCTGCAATGTTTCGGCCGGCGTATACCACTTGACCACCCGGGCCTCGCGCGCGCTTGCGCACGGTGGCCTCGTCGTCCGCGATGGCGGCAGCGCCGATCCGGTCCGTGTAGCCGAACGCCTCGGGCGCCGCCGGCAATTCGGTCGGCAACCGGAAATCGCCATGGCCGCCGGTCTGGGAAATCAGGGCCCCCGACGGTCAGATGCGCGGGCCGGCCACCACGCCGCTATCGATCGCCTTTTCAGCCCGAAGGACGGGCCGCCGAGATCGCGGACGCTGGTGAAGCCGCGCATCAGCATGTCGGTTGCCGCCCTGGATGCGACGATATTGACCAAGCCGATGTCGGAGGTGAGCAAGGCAATCTGCGGCAGCGAACTGAACATCAGATGCACATGGGCCGAGAAGGAACGCCTGCTGGTGCGGGCGATGATCCAGCTGTCGCACGACCTCGGCTACCGCGTGGTCGGCGAAGGCGTGGAGACCGCCATTATCCAGCAGTGGCTCTGCGAGATGCAGTGCGACGAGGCGCAGGGCTATTTCATCGCGCGACCGCTCGAGACCGATCAGCTCGAAGCCTGGATGCGGGATGACCGCCGTTCCAAGCTGTCACTGGCGTCGTAACCAGCAGCGCAGCCGCCCGCCGCCCATTCGATTTAATCCGTAAACGCTTGCGATTGAGGCGCCATTGTGTGGCGCTGCCCGGTGAGACGTCGGCCCGCGCGGTCTCGCAGTCCGGAACATGGCAGTCGGCCCGTCACGCCGCGGACGTTTTTTATGCGTATCCTATTACTCTATTAATGGTTGTGGCCTAGCGTGGCAGCTTGATGCGATGGAGATTATTTTGGCTGATATGACGACCGACACGACGATCGAGACGATGACGCTGGGAGACCTGCAGGCGATGCGGCCCGACGATTGCAACCAGCTTCCCTTCGGCGTCATCGGCCTGGATCGCTCCGGCATCGCCAAGCTCTACAACGCTACCGAATCGCGGATGGCAGGGCTGTCACCGGACAAGGTAATCGGCTCGGATTTCTTCGGCGCTGTCGCGCAGTGCATGAACAACTATCTGGTCGCGCAGCGCTTCGAGGACGAGGCGGAACTCGATACGATCATCCCTTACGTGCTGACGCTGCGGATGCGGCCGACGCAGGTGCGGATGCGTCTGCTCGCCAGCCCGTCCGCCCCGTTGCGCTACATTCTCATTGCACGGTGAAGCGATGGCGCAGATCGTAAGCGACGAAGAGAGACTGCTTGAGTTCCTCTATGCAGCGCCGACCGGGCTGGTGGAGATCAATGCGTTGGGAGCGATCATGATGATCAACCCCTATGCGATGAAACACCTGCTGCCGCTGACCGGCGCACGCGATTCCGGCAATCTGTTTGCCATGCTGGAAAACTCCGCGCCGGAATTGCGCAATCTGCTCGATGGCTTTGACGGCGAGCGTGGCACCGTCTGCGACGGTCACCGCATCACGGTCGACATCGGGCGCGATCGCGACGGCCCGGAGCCCAAGGTACTGGCCTGCACGCTGGTCAAGCTGGACCCCGACCGCGCCATTGCCTGCATTTCGGACATCACCCAGCAGGTCGCCCAGGAGCGGCGGCTGAAACAGGCCGAGACCTGGTTCTCGTCGCTGATGAACGACATCAACGACTATGCCGTGCTTTCGATCACCTCCGATGGCTTGGTCGATGCCGTCAATGATTCATGGACGGCGCAGACCGGCGAAGCCCGCGAGCGGGTGCTCGGACAGACGCTCGCCGATATCTTTCCGTCCACCGACGACGACGCTGTCGGCATGGCCGAGCTGCTGCGGGGCTGTGCGCGCGACGGCTGGCATCTCGACGAAATGTCGCATGTGCGGGCCGACGGCTCGCGCTACTGGTGCCAGCGCCTGCTTGCCGCACGCGTCGGCAGCCAAGGCGATCTCGTCGGCTACACCGTGGTGTTGCGCGATATCGCGCGGCCGGCCTATGACACCGGCGACCTGCGCCGCCTGCTGACGCAGGACCATCTGACCGGCGCGGCCAACCGCGCCCGCTTCCAGCATCTGTTCGAGCGCGCGCAGCAGGCCTGGAGTGAACACGGCACGCCGCTGTCGCTGATCATGCTCGACATCGATCATTTCAAACGGGTCAATGATAGCCACGGACATGTTGCCGGCGATATGGTTCTGACGGCCTTTGCCGAAACGATTAGCCAGACGATCCGTCCGAAGGACGTATTTGCGCGTCTTGGCGGCGAAGAGTTCGCGGTGCTGCTGACCGGGACCCTGTCCGACGCCAGCGAGATGGCCGAACGGCTGCGGCTGGCGGTCGCCGCCATGCGGGTGGCGACGCCGCAGGGCGAATTGTCGATCACGGTCAGCCTCGGCTGCGCCACCGCGCGCATTGGCGAGGATTTGCTGCGTGTCGCCGACGCAGCGCTTTACGTCGCCAAACACACCGGCCGCAACCGCGTGCACAAGGCGGCAAGCGCCGTGGCGGCGGCATGAGGGCTCGCCCCGCTCTGGGCTGAAGGGTGTGGATCGGCTCTGCGCGCCCGCTTCAGCCGGGCGCGAACGGCAGGCGCCGGACCAACCGCCAGGGTCCGCCCAGATACTCCCAGACCAGCAATGCCGTGGCGTGGCCGGCGCGGCCGGCGAAGTCTTCACTGAGCGTCACGAACAGATCGCGGGCGATTTCCGTTTTCACCTTGTTCTGCACCGTCACATGCGGCGTCCATTTCTGGGCGTCCTGTCGCGACAACTCGCCTGCCATCGCGGCGATGATCGCTTCGCGCAGGCGCGCCAGCCCCGGTGATCGCAGATTGAAGGCCACGCCGCCGCCCAGAAAGCGCAAGCCGTCGACATCGAGGTCGATCGGCTGGTCCGGTATGGCAACCAGCGGCAGCCGCTCGATCTGCGCGCCGGACAGGCGATGAAACATCGTGAGATGCGCCGACAACACGTTACGCTCGGGCGGAAAATGTTCACGGCGCAGCGCGTCGAGCCAATCGAAACTGGCATCGTCCAGCTCGGCGGTGAGAATGTAGGTCTTGTCGTTCATGGCGACAGATCAGTCGGTCCAGGTTTACTCGTCGAAGCCGACGAACACGGTGGCTTCCTCGACCGATCGGCGCTCGGACACCACCGCATTCGCCGGGAAGCTGTCGTCCGGCCAGCCCAGCGCGATGCTTTTCATGATCACCTGGTCGTCGGCGATGCCCGCGTGTTCGCGCACCACCGGCGACTGCATGATGCCCTGGCTGTTGATGACGCAGCCCAGCCCGCGCGACCAGGCAGCATTGACCAATGCGGTCGCCACCGCGCCGCAATCGAACGGCGTGTCGTCGCTGCCGTCGAGCGCGCGGTCGTAGGTCACGATCACGCACACCGGCGCGTCGAACTGGCGAAAGCCGCGCAGCACCCAGTCCTGCCGCATCTCCTTGTCGTCGCGCGCGATGCCCATGGCGGAGAATAATTGCTTGGCGACGCCGACCTGGCGATCGCGGTGCGGTCCGGCGAAGGCCTGGCCGGTGCGGAATTCGCGCGACTGCGGCACGCCGGCCAGCATCCGCTCGGTATTGCCGGCGCGGATGCGGTCGAGCGGTTCGCCGGTGATGACGTAGAAATTCCACGGCTGGACGTTCATCGACGACGGCGCGCGCATCGCCAAAGCAATGATTTCCTCGATCAGTTTGCGGGGCACCGGATCGGGCTTGTAGCCACGGATCGAGCGGCGGCCGCGAATGACGTCGTCGTAAAGCATGGTGTTTCCCCAGTGAACCGTCTTGTCAGGATCGTCGCGGCTTCGCCGCTCGAACGCAAGGTGGCGACCCGCGCGTCACCCCTGTCGGAAATGACGCGGTAGCCTTTCCGCATGTCGTCCCCGCGAAAGCGGGGACCCATACGCCGTGCAGTGGCCTCGACGCGCGGCAGATCTCGTCAATTATCACAACGACGGAGGCTATGGGTCCCCGCTTTCGCGAGGACGACTCGCGGAGGCGATGTCGCGGAGTTTCAGCGTCGCTGCGTACTGCACCTATTGCGGCGATCCCAGGCCCGCGGCCAGCTCGGCCCAGATCGGCGCCTCCGTCGCGTAATGCGCCTGGCTGGCGGCCAGCGTCATCGGGCCTTCGTCGATGCCCTGGCTCTTCAGCAGCTCACGCACGCGGTCGCTCTTGCCGGCGTTGACGAACAGCTCGGAGAGTTTGGCAATGATCTCCGGTGGCGTCTTCGCCGGGGCAACGCAGCCCTGAAACGTCAGAAGCGAATGCCCGCGCGAGGTGGCGCCTTGCTCCACGAAGGTCGCCACATCGGGCAGATCCTTGATGCGGCGGCGCGAGACCGCCACCGCGCGGGCGCGCCCGGTCTGCAGCACCGGCAAGGCCGCGGCATAGCTGCCGATGCCGGCATCGATCGAGCCACCGGCGAGATCCGTCCACATCGGCGCCTCGCCGCGGTAATGCACCGCCTCCATCTTGAGGCCGTATTGCTTGTTGAGTTCGACGATCACCATGTGCGCGAACGAGCCGCTGGCATAGGTGCCGACATTCACTTTCTCGGTGCGGCGCGCATAGGCGATGAACTCGGCCAGCGTCTTCGCACCGACCTTCTCATTGACCACGAGCGGCAGGCTGCCGCCCGGCATCACCGAGACCCAGGCAAAATCCTCGGCGACGTTGTACTTGATGTCTTTGATGACCACCGGATTGAGCATGTAAGCGGTGGTATTGCAGATCATCAAGGTGTGGCCGTCGGGCTCGGCGCGCTTCAGCTCCATCGCCGCGACCGCGCCGCCGGCGCCGGCCTTGTTCTCGACCACCACGGTCTGGCCGAGCTCGCGCGACAGATACTCGCCATAGACCCGCGCGAACTGGTCGGTCTGGCCGCCCGCGGCGGAGCCCGCCAGCATGCGGATCGGCTTGGTCGGCCAGGTGCTGGCACGCAGCAGCGACGGCGCGGAAAGCAGCGCGGCGGCTCCGGCGCCGGCACCGATGAGCTGGCGTCGGTTGAGCAGAAGCGAGCGGTTTCGCATGGTCGTCATCCCAGGGGTTGGCCTCATCTCTGCGGACGAGTGCGTCGATTAACGTGTCATTCCGGGGCGCGAGCGCACCAGCGCGAGCGAACCCGGAATCTCGAAGTGTTCATCGTCCCATGTCGGGGTTCCCCACCACTCCAATTGGAGTGGCTGAGGTTCGGTAGCGGCTCGCGCCGCTCCCGCCCCGGAACGACAATAAGTTACGCCTTGCCGCCGGATCCCTGGCGCGTCTCGGCGACCCAGTTCCTCGCGCCGATGGCGAGGATGCCGCTGTCGTTAAGCAGCGTCACCAGCTTGAAGCCCATGTCGATCGCACGCTTGGCGCCGGCGGGGCCCGAGCAGTGGATGCCGGGATAGATGCCGCGGGTGCCGCATTCCTTCACCAGCTTCTCGTAGATCTTCAGGATCTCCGGCTCCTCGCGGTCGAGCTTCGGCACCAGGCCATAGGAGAAGCCGAGATCGGAGGGGCCGACATAGACGCCGGCAATGCCTTCCACGTCGAGAATCGATTCCATATTGTCGACCGCGGTGCGGGTTTCCAGCATCGGAATGCACAGCGTCTCGTCATTCGCGGTCTTCTGGTAGTCGCCGGCGCCACCATAAAGGCCGGAGCGGATCGGGCCGTTGGAGCGGGTGCCGAGCGGCGGATATTTGGCGTATTGCACGAAGTTCTCGGCTTCCTCGCGGGTATTCACCATCGGGCAGATCACGCCATAGGCGCCGCCGTCCAGCACCTTGCCGATGATGCCGGGCTCGTTCCACGGCACCCGGACCATCGGCGTCACCGGCTGGCCGCTCATCGCCTGGAAGCATGTCACCATCGACTGATAGTCCTGCACGCCGTGCTGGATATCGACCGTGACGCTGTCGAAGCCGCATTGCGCCATCACCTCGGCGGAGAATCCCGACGGGATCGCCAGCCAGGCGTTGACGACAACTTTTCCGGATGCCCAGATTTCCTTGACTCGGTTTGCCATTGTTTTTCCTTTTCCACTCGATTTCAGAATGCGTCATTGCGAGGTCAGGGAAAGCCAATTGGCTTTCCCCTTAGCCCTTGCGACGAAGCAATCCAGTCTTCTTTCGCTTGTGGCTCTGGATTGCCGCGTCGCTTCGCTCCTCGCAATGACGGGTGATGGTGAAGCGCTCTAATTGGTAGCGTTGCGAACCGCCTCTTCGCTGACGCCGACTTCACGGGCGGTCTGCACGATGGCGCTCCAGGTCTCGTCGGGCAAGGGCACGCCGTTCGCCGTGCGATCGGCGCGCGTCATGGCCTCCTTGTCGCCGGGGATCAGCACATGGTCGGTGCCGGCCGCCGGCTTTGTGTCCTTGAAGTAGTCGATGTAGCGCGTCACCTCGCCGTCGAAGAAGTTCGCAGGATCGATCCGCTTCGGATCGACATAGATCGCGAACATGCCATTGGCGAAGGGGCGGTTCGGCTTGGTGGCGCCGTTGCCGGTCAGCGCGCCGCCCAGCAACTCGCACATCAACGCGAGGCCGGAGCCCTTGTGCTCGCCGAAGGCGCGGATCGCGCCCGTGCCCTTGGAATGGTCGCGCGGGCCGTTGGCCTCATGCGGGCCGTAGAGCGAGGTGGGGTCCTCGCTCAGCGTGCCGTCGAGATCGATCAGCGCGCCGTCCGGCAGCTTCTTGCCGCCGCGGCTGGCGACCAGCACCTTGCCTTCGGCGACGATCGAGGTGGCGAAATCCAGCACCACCGGCGCCATGCCGGGGCGCGGAATGCCGACGCAATACGGCGCTGTCGAAAGCCTTCGCTCGACGCCGCCATAGGGCGCCACCAGCACCGAGCCCGCGGCGTTGACGAAGTGGATCGAGATCAGCCCCTCCTCCGCCGCCATCTCGGCCCAGTCGCCGATGCGGCCGATATGACCGGAGTTGCGCGTGGCGATCGCGGCGAGGCCCGTGGCCTTGCACTTCTCGATGCCGATCCTGACCGCCTGCGGCCCCACCGTCTGGCCATAGCCGAAGCGGCCATCGACCACCGCCAGCGACGGCGTGTCGACCGGCACTTCGATGGTCTGGTTCGGCACGATCATGCCGCTGTTCTTCCAGCGGATGTAGACCGGCACGCGGATGACGCCGTGGCTGTCATGGCCGGTGAGGTTGGCCGTGGTGAGGTAGGTGGCGATGCGCTTCGCCTCTTCGGCGGAGGAGCCGGCATGCGCGAACACGTCGGCGACGAAGTCGATGAGCTTGGTGACTGGAACTGTAACCATGGGTGGACATTCGCCCTTATACGTTGGTTGCGAGCGGCTTTTCGTCAGAAGGCTTGGCGTGGCCGCCGAGATAGGCGGCGGCGATCGCCTCGTTGCCCCATAATTCATCCGGTTTGCCGCCAAGTACAATCCGTCCCGTTTCCAGCACGTAGCCCTGATCGGCGACCGACAGTCCCATGCGCGCGTTCTGCTCGACAAGCAAGACCGTGGTTTGCATGCGTATCTCGCTGACAATGCGGAACACCGCCTGCACGATCACCGGCGCCAGTCCCAGCGAAGGCTCGTCCAGCAGCAGCAGCCGCGGCTTGGCCATCAGGCCGCGCGCCACTGCGACCATCTGTAGCTGGCCGCCGGACAGCGTCCAGCCCAGCGCGTCGGTGAATTTGCGGATGTCCGGAAACAGGTCGAACATCGCGTCGGCCTCTTTCGACAGCTCGGCCTTCGACGCCCGGCGGTTGGAGCCGCCGAGCATGATGTTCTCTTTCACGGTGAGGCCGGGAAACACCCGCCTCCCCTCCGGCACGTGGCTGATGCCCATCCGCACGATCGCTTCGGGACCGAGGCCGGCGATGCTTTTTCCGTCAAATAGAATGTCGCCCTGCGCCGGCCGGGCAAGGCCGGAGATCGCGCGCAAGGTGGTCGACTTGCCGGCGCCGTTGGCGCCGAGCAGCGTCACCACCTGGCCTTCATCGACGCTGAAGGAGACGCCGCGCAAGGCCACGATCTCGCCGTAGCGGACATGGAGGTCGTTGATTTCCAGAAGCGCCATCAGTCTGTCCCGAGATAGGCGGAGACGACGTCGGGATGCCGCAGCACCGCCATCGATTCGCCGTCCGCGATGCGGCGCCCGAAGTTGAGCACGGTAATGTGCTGGGCGGCCTCCGACACCAGCGTCATGTCGTGGTCGATGATCAGGATGGTCAGCCCCTGCGCCGCGATGCGCTTGAGCAGCTCGTGCAGTTCGAGCTTCTCGGTCGAGTTGAGGCCCGCGGCGGGCTCGTCGAGCAGCAACAGCGTGGGGTTGGCGGCGAGCGCGCGGGCAATCTCGATCAGCCGCTGGTGGCCGTAGGAGAAGCTGGAGATTAACTCATTAGCGCGCGGGCCGAGGCCGACGAAGGCCAGCGCCGCCATCGCCCGCAGCGTCAGCGCGGCTTCGCCGCCATTGCCGATCAGCGTGTTGCCCGGCCGCTCGGCGCCGATGATAACGTTCTCCAGCGCGGTCATCGAGCGGAACAACCGGATGTTCTGGAAGGTGCGCCCGAGCCCCGCCGCGGCGCGCAAGTGCGGCGGCATGGTCGTGACGTCGGTGCCGTCTAGCAGCACGCGGCCGGCGGTCGCCTCATAGAGGCCGGACAACACGTTGAGCGTGGTGGTCTTCCCGGAGCCGTTCGGCCCGATCAGCGCATGCACGCCGCCGCGGCGCACCGCGATATCGACATCGTCCACGGCCTTGAGGCCGCCGAAATGCTTGGCGAGGCCGGTGACTTCCAGCACCATCTCGCCGCCGGTCTTGGCCGGCGCCAGCACCAAAGGCAGGCCCTCAGCCGGCAGCTTCACCTTGCGGCGGAAGCGGTCGAAGAAGGTGGTGACGAAGCCCCAGATTCCGTCCGGCATGTAACGGATGATCAGGATCACCGACAGGCCGTAGATGGCGAGATACAGGCCGGGGACGCTCTTGAGAAAGCGCAGCCATTCCGGGATCAGGATCAGCAGGCCGGTGCCGATTGCCGAGCCGATTGGAGAGGCCACCCCGCCGAGTAGCGACATGGTCAGGAATACGATGGATTCCGCGAACGAGAACTGGTCCGGGCTGATATAGGCGAAGCCGCCGGCGAACAGCCCGCCGCCCAGGCCGCCGAGTACGGCGCAAATCGCAAAGGCATAGATCTTGGTACGAAACACGTCGATGCCGTTGACGCCGGCGGCGAGTTCGTTGTCGCGCACCGCGCGCATGGCCCGGCCGAGCCTTGTATCCGGCAGGTGCCAGACGAGGTAACCGACCAGCGCCAGCATCGCGACGCAGAAGGCGAGATAGGATTGCGACGACTGGAACAAAGCGGGACGGCCGATCTTGCCGACGCCGTCCGGCCCGTGCGTCAGCCAGATCGCGTTGATCATCACCAGGGTCACGATCTGCTGGAACGAGATCGTCACCATCGCGAGGTAATGCCCGCCGAGCCGCAAGGTGGACATGCCCAGCACGGCGCCGGCGAGCAGCGCCATGATGCAGCCGGCCACGAGGCACAGCCAGTAGCTGATCTGGTAGTCCGCGGTGCCGATGCCGACGGCATAGGCGCCGAAGCCGAAGAACGCCGCCTGCGCCAGATTGATCTGGCCGCACAGGCCGAGCACCACCGAGAGGCCGAACACGGCGATCGCAAAGGTCGTCGCCTGCATCAGGATGTTGAGGATATAGCCATCGAACGAAGCGGAGGCTGCCAGCGCCACCACGATGGCCGCGCCGATGAAATACGGCGAGTGCCGGATCAGCAGCGGCGTCGGACGTGCGAGCTGTTCGATGGTCTGGACGTGTTCGGTGCTGCTCATGCTTTTTCCGCCACGCGCTCGCCAAAGATGCCCTGCGGGCGGAACACCAGGAACATCACCAGCACCAGGAAGGCGAAGGCGTCCTTGTACGGAACGGATATATAGGCTGCACCAAAGGTCTCGATGATGCCGAGCGACAGACCGCCGATGATCGCGCCGGTGACGTCGCCGAAGCCGCCGATGATGGTGGCGGCGAAGGCCTTCAGCGCGATGGTCGAGCCCATCTGGATCGAGACGAACAGGATCGGCGCCACCAGAATGCCGGCGAGGCCGCCGAGCACGGCCGAATAGATGAAGGTGATCATGATCATGGTGGAGACGGAGATGCCGAGCAATGACGCCATCTCCTTGTCCTGCGAGGTGGCCTGCAGCTTCTTGCCGAGCATGGTCTTTTCGAAGAACCAGTAATTGAACGCGACCAGGATCATCGTCACCACGATGATGAGCAGATACTGGCTGTCGAGATAGACCGGGCCGAGCTGGATGCCGGGGGTCTCGAACCAGCCCTCCAGCACCTGCGGCTGCGGGCCGTACAACGCCAGCACGCCGTTCGCCATCAGGATGGAGGCGCCGATGGTGGCGATGATGACCGGCAGATAGGTGCGGTGGCGCAGCGGATAATAGACACCGAGATTGAACACCGCGCCGAGGATCGCCATGCCGGCCAGCGCCAGCAGGAACGACAGCCAGTATGGCAGCGCCAGGTCGACGGCGAACACCACCATCAGATAGGCCGCCACCATCGAGAATTCGCCTTGCGCGAAATTGACGACGTTGGTGGCGCGGAAGATCAGCACGAAACCGAGCGCCACCAGCGCATAGACCGCGCCGATCCCGATGCCGGTGAAGAGAAGTTGCAGGACAAGATCCATTGAAAGGGACTCGGTAGGAGGGCAGTTAGGCGGTCATTCCGGGGCGCGAGCGCGTCAGCGGCGGCACCACCATGTCATTCCGGGGCGGACGACAGCGGCGAAGCCGTCTGGCGGGCGAACCCGGAACCTCGAAATGTTCATCGTCCCATGTCGAGGTCCCCCGCCACTCCAATTCACTCCAATTGGAGTGGCTGAGGTTCGCTCGAGCTTTCGCTCTCGCGCCCCGGGACGACAGTGTGAGGTTAGTCTGCAAACTCGATGTGCTTGTCGAAGACGATATTGCCCTTCTCGTTCCGGACGATGTTGTAGCCGTGCAACCCGTCGCCCTTGTCGTCGAAATTGTACTCGCCTTCGGCGCCGGGGAATTTCTTGATGGCGACGATCGCCTCGCGGATCTTCTGCGGATCGGTCGAGCCGGCCTTGTTGATCGCCGCAGCCAGCACCGTTACCGCGTCATACGGCCACGAGCTCTGGTTGTCGGGCGCCACCTTGTAGGCGTCGCGATAGGCCTTGCCGAACGCCTTCGACGCCTCGGAGGATTCCTCGGCGTAATCGGCGACGCCATAGGTCCCGTACAGCGCAGGTCCCGCCAGCTTCAGCGCGGTGACGTTGACGATCGAGGGCGAGCCGACCCACGGAATGGTGACGCCGAGCTGGCGCAGCTGGCGAGCAAAAATGCCGAGGTCGTTCTCGAAGGTGAAGTAGGAGCCGAGAATATCCGCGCCGGACTGCTTGATCGCCAGCACGACGGGCGTGAAATCCTGGCTCTGGTTGGCATAGCCCTGGTCGATCGCGATCGTCGCGTCGAGCTTGCCGAGAGCCTCTGTGAGTGCCTTGCCGCCGGCGGTGCCGAAGGCGTCGGTGGAATGCAGCACGGCCCACTTCTTCTTGCCGAGCGTCTTGACGCCGTAATCGGCGATCACGCGGCCGGAATAGGTGTCGTTGGGGCGAAAGCGGAACAGCCAGGGATTGCCGAGCTTGGTGAGATTCGGATCGGTGCCGCCGAACATCACCGGCTTGCCGAGCTTCATGACGTCGGGCGCCATCGCATGGACCTGCGTCGAGCGGATCGAGCCGAGGAAGCCGACGATGTCGGACTGCGCGGCGAGCTTGGAGAACGCCAGCACGATGCCGGGATTGGTGGTCTGGTCGTCCTCGACGATCAGTTCGAGCTGCTTGCCGAGCACGCCGCCGGCCTTGTTGATCGCCTCCACGGCGAGTTTGGCGCCGCCGGTGGCGTATTTGCCGGCTTCGGCGGCGGGGCCGGTGATCGGCGCGCACATCCCGATCTTGATGGTCGCACCTTGCGCGCGCACGCTGCCGATGAGGTAGGGTGCCGTCATACCTGCGGCGAGACCCGCCGTGAATCCACGTCTCGTGAGCTTCATCATATCCTCCCTCAGAGGCCGGTCGTGAGCGCCAGCCTTCTTGATGTGGCGAGTTGAGCGAAAAGTTTTTGCGCTGTCTACCGACTCTACTGATAGGCGCGGATCTCCAGGCAATCAAATTCTCTTTTGGCGGAGGCAAGGTCGTGGTGTGAGAACGCGGCGCGCGCCGCCCTAATTCCGCAGCACGAATTGCCCTGGCGTCACATGCCTAAAGCCGATGCAATCGCGCATGCTGCAGTGCGGCGCGAACGACTGTACTATACCCATCGCGTGATATTTGGTAGAAGCTCGCGCCAAGCCAATCACCAGTTTCGGTCAACGAGACGCCATGCCGCATTTTACCCTGCAATATTCCGCCAACCTCGACGACACGCTCGATATCGCGGCGGTCTGCGAAGTCGTGCGGCAGGCGGCGGTCGCGACTGGCATCTTCCCGCTCGGCGGCATCCGCGTCCGCGCCATCCGCTGCTCCAATTTTGCCATCGCCGACGGCCGGTCTGACTACGCCTTTCTCGACATGGTGCTGCGGATCGGCGAGGGCCGAGACCTCGCGACGCGACAACAAGCGGGCGCACATGTGTTCAAGGCGCTGTCGGATCATCTCGATCCGGCCTTCGCAAAACAGCCTTTGGCGCTGTCGTTCGACATCCAGATCAACGACAGCGCGATGAGCTGGAAGCGCAATACGATTCATGACGCGCTGAAAGCAAAAGCCTAGGAATCCCCATGCCCGTTCCACAGCATATCTTCGATCCGCCGTTCAACATCCTGCGCGCCAGCCATGTCGTGCTCGACGTCTGCGACCTCGACGCCAGCCGCGCGTTTTATGAGATCACCATCGGGCTGCACGTCGAGGACGCCGATGACGATACGGTGTACCTCCGCGGCTTCGAGGAGCATCAGCATCACTCGCTGGTGCTGCGCCAGGCGGCGACGCCGGCCTGCGCGCGGATCGGCTTTCGCGTCGGCAATGACGCCGATCTCGACAAGGCCGCTGCGTTCTTTGCCGCCAACGGCATGGTCTATGCCTTCGTCGAGCGCCCGCATCAGGGCCGCACGCTGCAGGCGACCGATCCGTTCGGCTACCGGATCGAACTGGTCGCGCAGATGGAGCGCCGCCCGTATCTGCTGCGGCGCTACGACCTCTACAAGGGCTGCCACCCGCAGCGGCTCGACCATTTCAACGTCTTCGCGGCCGAGCTGCAGGCCACCGTCGATTTCTACGCGCGGCTCGGCTTCCGGCTCACCGAATATGCCGAGGAAGACGGCGAGAACGGCCGCATCGCCGCGGCCTGGATGCACCGCAAGGGCAATGTGCATGATTTCGCGATCACCAACGGCATTGGCCCGCGGCTGCACCATTTCGCCTATTGGGTGCCGAACCCGATGAACATTCTGCACCTCTGCGACGTGATGGCGTCATCGGGCTATCTGAAAAACATGGAGCGCGGCCCCGGCCGCCACGGCATTTCAAACGCCTTCTTCCTCTATGTCCGAGACCCCGACGGCCACCGCCTCGAACTCTATTCCAGCGACTACCAGACGATGGATTTCGATCACGAGCCGTTGCGCTGGTCGCTGAAGGACCCGCGCCGCCAGACGCTGTGGGGGGCGCCCGCGCCGCGCTCGTGGTTCGAGCAGGGCTCGGTGTTCGCCGGCCAGGACGTGCGCCCGCCGCTGTTCACGGCGGATGTGACGATTGCGGATTGAACCTGACATGGCCCCTCGCCTCGCTACCTTCGCCGTCAACGGCGCGACAAAATACGGCGCCGTCACCGACAGCGGCATCGTCGATCTCTCGACGCGCTATGCCCAGGACTATCCGACGCTGCGCGAGGCGATCGAACATGGCGCGCTGCAGCGCCTCGCCGATGCCGCGGAAAACCAGCCAGCGGATTTTGCACTCGACGACGTCACCTTCCGGCCGCCGATCCCTCAGCCTGAAAAGATCATCTGCGTCGGCGTCAACTATCCCGACCGCAACGCCGAATACAAAGACGGCCAGGACGCGCCGAAATATCCCAGCCTGTTCCTGCGTACGGCGCGCTCCTTCGTCGGCCACAGGCAAAATTTGGTGCGGCCGCGCGCGTCACCGCAACTCGATTATGAGGGCGAGGTGGTGCTGGTGATCGGCAAACCCGGCCGCCACATCGCCGAGCGCGACGCGCTGGATCATATCGCCGCGCTGACCTTGTGCAACGAAGGCACCATCCGCGACTGGGTGCGGCACGCCAAATTCAACGTCACGCAGGGCAAGAATTTCGATTCCACCGGCAGCCTCGGGCCGTGGATCGTGCCCTATACGAACGAAGCGCAACTCGCCGACATCCGCCTGACCACGCATGTCAACGGCGAATTGCGCCAGGATGATCGCACGTCGCGGCTGATGTTCGACTTCCGCTATCTGCTGCACTACATCTCGACCTTCACCACGCTGGTGCCCGGCGACGTCATCGTCACAGGGACGCCGACCGGCGCCGGCGCCCGGTTCGATCCACCGCGTTACCTCGTGCCCGGCGATGTCATCGAGGTCGCCGCAGACGGCATCGGCACGCTGACGAACGGCGTGGTAGATGAAACCTGAGCTCGGTCCTTCACCTCTCTCCGTTGGGGAGAGGTCGATCGGCGAAGCCGGGCGGGTAAGGGCTCGGGACTATCGATGGCGCGCAGCCCCCTCACCCGGCCAGGCTTCGCTGCGCTTCGCCCGGCCGACCTCTCCCCAACGGGGAGAGGTGATCGAGCGTTGTTGAGAATTATATAAAGCAAGGATAGACCATGGGCATGAAGACCGGCGGCGAAGCCATTGTGGACGGGCTGCTCGCCCACGGCACGGATACCGTATTCGGCCTGCCGGGCGCGCAGATCTACGGGATGTTCGATGCCTTCGCGCAGGCAAAGCTGCGCGTCATCGGTGCGCGGCACGAACAGGCCTGCGGCTACATGGCGTTCGGCTATGCGCGCTCGACGGGTAAGCCCGGCGTGTTCGCCGTGGTGCCCGGCCCCGGTATCCTGAACGCGGGTGCGGCGATGCTCACTGCGTTCGGCTGCAACGAGCCGGTGCTGTGCCTGACCGGCCAGGTGCCATCAGCGTATCTGGGGAAAGGCCGTGGCCATCTGCACGAAATGCCGGACCAGCTCGCGACGTTGCGCAGCTTCGTGAAATGGGCCGACCGCATCGACACGCCCGCGGAAGCGCCGCTGAAAGTCTCGGCGGCATTCCACGAGATGATGTCGGGCCGGCGCGGGCCCGCCGCGCTGGAAATGCCGTGGGACGTCTTCACCCAACGCGCTGAGGTCGATGCGCCGATCCGGCTGGCGCCGGCGGAGCCGCCGGAGCCGGATCGCGAGTCGATCAAGCTTGCCGCCTCGCTGATTGCCGGCAGCAAGCGCCCGATGATCTTCGTCGGCCCCGGCGCGATCGAGGCGGCCGCCGAGATCCTCGAACTGGCCGAGCTGATCGACGCGCCCGTGGTCGCGTTCCGCTCCGGCCGCGGCATCGTCAGCAACGCGCATGAGCTCGGCCTGACCATGGCCGCGGCGTATAATCTGTGGCCGACCACCGACCTGATGATCGGCATCGGCACGCGGATGGAATTGCCGACCACGTTTCGCTGGCCGTTCCGCCCGAACGATCTGAAATCGGTCCGCATCGACATCGACCCCGTGGAGATGCAGCGCCTCACCGTGGACGCGCCGATCCTCGCCGACGCCCGCGCCGGCACGCGTGAGCTGCTGGCCGCGGTGCGCAAGGCCGGCTACGCGAAGTCCGCCGGCCGCCGCCAGGCGATCCGCGACGCCTCGGCGAAGGCGGCGCACGACATCCAGGTCGTGCAGCCGCAGATGTCCTATCTCACGATCCTGCGCGAGGTGCTCCCGGAGGATGCCATCGTCACCGACGAGCTGTCGCAGGTCGGCTTCGCCTCGTGGTTCGGCTTTCCGGTGTACCAGCCGCGCACCTTTATCACCTCCGGCTATCAGGGCACGCTGGGTTCCGGCTTCCCGACCGCGCTCGGCGCCAAGGTGGCGCATCCCGATCGCGCGGTGGTAGCGATCACCGGCGACGGCGGCTTCATGTTCGCGGTGCAGGAGCTCGCCACCGCCGTGCAGTACAAGATCGGCGTGGTGGTTCTGGTGTTCGACAACAATGCCTATGGCAATGTGCGACGCGACCAGTTGCAGGGTTTCGACGGCCGCATCGTCGGCTCCGATCTGGTCAATCCGGATTTCGTCAAACTTGCGGATTCCTTCGGCGTCGGTGCGACGCGCGTCAACTCACCCGAGGCGTTCCGCCCGGCGCTGGAAAAGGCGCTGGCGCATGGCGGGCCCTATCTGATCGCGATCGATGTGCCCCGCGATTCCGAGGTCAGCCCGTGGGCCTTCATCCATCCGCCGATGCCAAGCTAGGCTGTCATTCCGGGGCGCGAGCGCATCTTGCGCGAGCGAGCCCGGAACCTCGATTTGCTTTGAACATGTCGGGGTTCCGGGTTCGCGATCGCCTCGCGGCGTTCGCGCCCCGGAACGACAATTATAGGCGCTTCGACTGCAACCTCGACGCGGCCAATACCAGCAGCCCGGCGCCGGCGACCGACCAGCACGCCACCGGCGCCCAGTGCAGCAGCGGCGCGTAGTCCGGCAGCTTCTGCAGGCCACCGGCCACCGCCGCCATCCGCGCAAAGGTCGCCAGCGCCAGCGCGGAGAAGACCAGGCCGACCACCTTGCCCTCGGCGCCGGTCTCGCCGATGGCAAGGGCCGCGGCCACCGCCGACATCAGCATGCAGCCCCAGGCGGCGCCGGCGATAAATTGCGTGACGATCAGCACGTTGAGGCTGCCGGCGACTTCCGCACCGATCATGGCGGCGGCGCCGAGCAGGCCGGCCGCGCCCATCACCACCAGCCCGCCGCGCCGCTTCGTCACCACGCTGGCCGGAAACAGCGCGATGTTGAAGCCGATCCAGAACACCGGCAGCAGCCATTGCAGATCGCCGGGCCTAGCGAAGCGCAGGAAGAACGGCGCGCTGTTGATGCTGAAATGCAATTGGTAGCCGAGCGCCAGCAGCAGCATCGCGGCAATGAACAGCATCGGCACGCGGCGCAGCGCCTTGGCCGGCGGCAGCACGCAAGGCGCGGCGGCCTGCGCCGACACCAGCCCGCGCTCGACCCGCGTCAGCATCAGGGTCACCGCCAGCAGCACCGCGCTGGAGAGAATGAACGGCAGCCGCGCATCGCTGTCGCGCAGCACGACGCCGAGATAGGGCGACACCGCGCCGGCGATGCCGTAGCCGAGCATGGCGAGGGCGGCCAGAAACGGCCGCGACGGTTTTGCGGCATATTTGCCGAGCAGCGTCAGCGGCGGCGCGCGCAGCGTCGACGAGGTGATCGCCCACACCACGATCAGGCCGATCAGCGCGGCCTGCGCCGAGGGCCCCTGCCCCGCCACGAAGGGCAGTGCGACGAAGGCCGCGCAGGAGATCGCGGTGAGCAATCCCACGATCAGGCCGAGCCGGCCGACGACGCGCGAAATGCGATCGGCGAAAATGCCCATCGCGGTGTCGGTGACAGTGAAGATCAGCTGGTCGAGCATCAGGATGAAGATAACGGCGGACGGTACGATGCCCACGTCTGCCGCCAGCTTCGGCAGATAGATGACGTAGACCGTCCACAGCAGCGTGAAGACGAGCTGCAGCACCGCGAGATAGACGCCCGCGTGAGTGCGTGTCTGGATAGTTACATCGGCTTCGGCGAGGTCGGTCATGAGGCTGCTCCGGGGCGGAGCATAAAGTAGCAACGGCCAGGAAGGGAAGCCGTGCTTTCTTCTTCCTTCTCCCCCGCGCGAAGCAAAGCTTCGCTAGGTGGGAGAAGGTGGCCGCGCGCCAGCGCGGACGGATGAGGGGTAATGGCGCACTCGGCGACTGCCACACCCCCTCACCCGTCTCGAACCGCCCGTGCGAAGCGAAGCTTCGCTAGAGCGGTTCGATCCACCCTCTCCCACAAGGGGAGAGGGAAGTAAGAAGCCCTGCCGCCTGTTACTGCACTTTGCGAAATGTCAGGTTGATGCGCTGGGGGCCCATCACCGGATGGTCGCCGTCGGCGAGCGGCGCGATGCCGTGAAACGCCAGCCGCGCCGGGCCGCCCCACACGGCGATGTCGCCGTGCTCGAGGCGGAATTTCTGCGGTCTGTCGGCGCGCTGCAGGCCGCCAAACAGGAACGTCGCCGGCAGGCCGAGCGACACCGAGACGATCGGCGCTCCGAGATCGAGCTCGTCTCTGTCCTGGTGCAGCGACATTTTTGCGCCGGGTCTGTAGCGATTGATCAGGCAGGCCTGCGGCGCGAAGTTCTGAAAGCCGCCCTGCTCTGCCGCGCGCATCGCGAGATCGGCGAACGATGCCGGCATCGCCGGCCATGGCTTGCCGCTGTCCGGATCATGGGCGTCATAGCGATAGCCGCTTCGGTCGGTGACCCAGCCTTTGGCGCCGCAATTGGTCATCGCCACCGACATCGTGTGGCCGCCCGGCGTCACCATATGGCGGAACGGCGCCTGCTGCACGATCGCGCGCAGATCCGCGATCAGCGCGGCCTCGGTGTTGCGGAAGAAACCGTGCAGCAGCACGGCGCCGTCGGCGATGTCTTCGCGGGGGCGCGGGTTGGAGAGGGCAGCGAACAGATCGGACATGACAGCATTGTATTAGAAAACGACAATGCTGTCATTCCGGGGCGCGGGCGGCGTCAGCCGAGCGCGAGCCCGGAATCCCGAAATGTTCAAAACAGTTCGAGATTCCGGGTTCGCTCGCGCTGATGCGCTCGCGCCCCGGAACGACAGTGTTTTGCTTCAGCCCACCACCGGCAGCGTCACGATGTCGTAGCCCGAAGCGATCCTGCGCTTCAGCACGGGGTCCTCGATCTCGTAGTCGAACCGCGTCGCCGGCCGGATGCCGCCCTTGGCGGCAAAGGTGCCGCCGAACATCGCGGTGCCGTCGGGCAAGATCGTGCCGCCAAACCCCTTCTTGATCAGTTCGGCGACCGGCAGCATGCCACTCAGCGTGCCTTCCTGGTACAAGACGCGGGTGCCGTTGATTGTGGCGTAAGAGCGCAGGATGATCTGATCCCAGTGGTCTTCGAGTTCGGCGAGATCCCACACCGTGGCCGCGACCGGCTTGTCGCACATCTGCTTCGAGACGGTGATGTTATAGGTCTCGACCTTGCGGTCGGTATGGTCGGAGCCGACGCCGACATAGGTCTTCCCGCCGGCGGCGAAGAGGCAGAATTCGACTTCGCCGGAAGACTCCTCGCCGGTGCATTCGATCGCACCCGCGGTGGTGAAGCGGTTGGCCGAACAGCGATAATAGATCGGCGTCGAGGCCGGCGGCGCAATGCCGATGGCGGCGAGTTCGGCGATGTGGTGGTCGCGCGCGACCGGATCGCGACCAGTCCAGCCGGCGATCACGCCTTGCGAAATGGTGAGGCTCAACGGCGTCTGCGTGCCGCTTGCGTCCAGCGTGAACGCGATGGTCGTGGTCATGGAGATGGTCCTTTGCGTGCGAGATGAACGATCATCTCCGTTTGAATCAAATTGGCACCGCGGGATGCGGATCTCCACCCTCCCCTGGAGGGGGAGGGTCGGTGCCCAGCATGCGAAGCATGATGGGCACCGGGGTGGGGTGACAGCGTCAGCGGCTGACGCACGGCCGTTCCCCCATCGCACCGCCTTCACCCCACCCCGAGCGCGCCTGACGGCACGCTCGACCCTCCCCCTCCAGGGGAGGGTGAAGGAAGTGCCGTCGCGTAAGCATTACCCCTTGATGGCGTCTTCCATGCCGGCGGCGAGTTCGAAGATGCGGCGGTCGGTGCCGCCCAGGCCTGCCAGCATCAGGCCGACAGGGGCTTCGCCATCGCGGTGGATCGGCAGCGAGATGGCGCAGCCGTCGATCATGTTGATCAGCGTGCAATTGCGCAAGCTCATGATGTTGGCTTTCGCAAACACCTTGTCGTCCATCATGTCGTCGATGACGGGCGGCGTAATCGCGCAGGTCGGCAGCACCATGGCGTCATAGGGCGCCAGCCGCGTCGTGATGCGGGCGATCATCGAGCGCCGCGCCGGCAGCAGGTCGATGTAATCGGCGGCGGTGATGGCTTCGCCGCGCAGGATGCGGACCGAAACGCGGGGATCATAGACATCGCCCTTGGCAGCGATCAGATAGCGGTGCCAGGCATAGCTCTCCGCCGCGGTGAAGCCGCCCTTGACGCTCATCGGGCCGATGTCGAGGAATTCCGGCACCTCGATGCGCTCGATCGATGCGCCCTGCTCCTCCAGCTTCTTCAACGCCTTCGCAAAGGTCTCGGCGACGATCGGCTCCAGATCGTCCATCGCGATGGTGGTCGGCACCGCCAGCCGCATGCCCTTGATCGAACGCTTCGACAGCGGCCGGATCGGCTCGCCGGCCAGCACCGCATCCATCACGGCGCAGCAGGCGACGCTGCGCGCCAGCGGCCCGATGCTGTCGAGCGTGAACGACAGCGGCACCGCGCCGTCCAGCGGCACGCGGGCCTGCGTCGGCTTGAAGCCTACGATGCCGTTGAACGCCGCGGGAATCCGGCATGAGCCGCCGGTGTCGGTGCCGAGCGCGCCGTGCGCCATGCCGTCGACGACGGAGACCGCCGCGCCCGACGACGAACCGCCCGGGACGTGGCCGATCTCGCGCTGCCAGGCGCTCTTCGGCGTGCCGTAATGCGGATTGGTGCCGATGCCGGAATAGGCGAATTCGACCATGTTGGTGCGGCCGATCACCACGAAGCCGGCGGCGCGCAGCCGGGCCACCGCGGGCGCGTCGATCTCGGCCGGCGCCGAATCCTCCAGCGCGCGCGAGCCGGCGCGCGTCACTTGGCCCTTGATGTCGAACAGGTCCTTGATCGAGATCGGAATGCCAGCGAAGTCCGACGGCGCAGCACCTGCCTTGCGCAGACCGTCCATCGCGTCGGCCGCGGCGAGCGCCGCGTCGCGGTCGACATGGAGGAAGGTGCGCTCGCCTTCGCCCTTGGGATCGGCGATGGCGGTGAGGCAGGCCTCGACCAGTTGGCGGGAGGTGGTGCGGCCGGCGTCGAGGTCGGCGGCCAGGCTGGCGAGGGTCGGCTTCGTCATGTCGCAAAATCCTGTTTCAGGCCGGACCGACCCGGTCGGTCACGGCGCTGCATCGGTATCGCCGAAACCGCCCTCGATTTCCAGATCGAGCAGCGCGGAGCTCAGCGATTTGCCATGCGCATCAAGCGCCAGCGACCGCGTTACGCCGCCGCCAAGCGCCTGATCCATCACGAAATTCAGTGCCGCAAGGTTCGGCAGTTCGTAGCGAACCACCTCGCCTGCGACAATTCCACCGAACAGCGCTTTCACGCGTTCGGCCGTTACCTGCGAACATATCAGCGGATAAAACTTTGGATCAAAGGCAATTACGGAAATATTGGAGATGTTGCCCTTGTCGCCGGTGCGGGAGTGGGCGATGTCGCGCAGCTTCATGATGTCGCCTCCACGAACTGCACGCGCGACGTGGCCCGTTCGCGCGGCAGCAGCACCGAGGCCACCGCGACCACTTCGCGCGCCGATTTGGTGGCGCCGCCGCCGCCCGCCGGGCCGTTGGTATACAGCGTCTCGACCTCGTTGCCGATGCGAACCGCCTCGCGCAACGTTTCGGTGCGGCCGGTGACGCGGAGGCGGACCTCGTAGGGCTCGGCGCCGCCGGCCGACAGGCCGGGGCCATGCAGCGAATCGATGCCGATCAGGTCGAAGCGAGTCTCGCTGGTATCGACGCCGGTGAGCAGCAGGCGCTCGCGCACGATCTGCAGCGCCAGCCTTCCGCGCGCGACCGCATTCGGGCCGGCATAGGAAATCTGGCCCTCGCCGATAAAGCCGTCGAGATAGCCGACCGAGACTTTCAGCGTCTCCGGCCGCGCGGTGCCGCGGCCACCGCTGACGCGCACGCGGTCCGGACCGATCTCCTCGATCGCGACCTGCGAGAAATCCGCGATGACGTCAGGCTGGATATAGCGGCGGGGATCATGCACCTCGTAGAGCAATTGCTCCTTGCAGGTCGCCGCCGTCACCCGGCCACCGGAGCCTTCGACCTTGGTGATGACCAGCGAGCCATCCTCGCCGACCTCGCCGATCGGAAAGCCCAGCCGCGCCAGGCCGGGGACGTCCTTCACGCCAGGATCGGCGAAATAGCCGCCGGTGATCTGGCCGGCGCATTCCAGGAGATGGCCGGCGACGGTGCCCTGCCCGAGCAGATTCCAGTCGTCCATCGCCCAGTCGAAGGCGTGGATCATCGGCGCCAGAAACAGCGCCGGATCCGACGCGCGGCCGGTGATGACGACGTCGGCCCCCTCGCGCAGCGCCTGCGCCATCGGCGCCGCCCCGAGATAGGCATTGGCCGACAGCACGCGGTTGCCGAGTTGCTGCAGGGTGCCGTCGATTTCCATGAACGGCAGCTCGCTGTGCTGGCAGGCCTCGAACACGTCGTCGCCGATCACGGCTGCGACCTTCAGCGCCAGCCCGAGCGAGCGCGCGATCTGCGCGGTTTTCTGCGCGGCGGCGAGCGGGTTCGCCGCGCCCATATTGGTGACGAGCTTGATGCCCCTGGCCGCACAGATCGGCAGCACCGCGCGAAAACGGTCCTCCAGCAGCGGATCGTATCCGCCGTCGGGATCCTTCATCCGCGCCTGCTGCGCCAGTGCCACGGTACGCTCGCCCAGGCATTCGAACACCAGATAATCGATGTCGCCCTTGTCGGCGAGTTCGACCGCAGGCTCGATGCGATCGCCGGAATAGCCGGCGCCGGAGCCGATCCTTATGTGGCGCAAATCAGTCCCGCCATGTTCACTCCGTTGAATTTGCCGGCACGCTACCCCGTCAGGTTGCGGCAGCACAAGCCGCGCGCCGGCCGTTGCCCATTGCGCGGATACGGCCATGCAGCGGCGGCGCTGGACCGCTCGTGCCGGAACGTGGCATGTCGGGAGATCACGAGGCGGGCGCACGACCCGCGTGAGGGACACAGGAAACACCGAGATGACCGAGGCTGCACGCGCGCGCCCGAAACCGACCCCGGAGACCCAGCATTTCTGGGATGGCACGAAAGCCGGCGAACTCCGCCTGCAGCGCTGCGATGCCTGCGACAACGTCTATTTTCCACCGCGCCCGTTCTGCCCTGCCTGCGCCTCGCGCAAGGTCAGCACGTTCAAGGCATCCGGCCGCGGCAAGCTGTATTCCTACGTCATCAATCACCGGCCGGCCGCACCGGGCTTCACGCCGCCTTACGCGATCGCCGTCGTCGAGCTGGAAGAAGGCCCGCGGCTGATGAGCAACATCCTCGATTGCCCGCAGACGCCCGAGGCGCTGGTGCTCGACATGAAGCTCGAAGTCGCGTTCGAGAAGCTCGACGACGCCATCACGCTCGCGCAATTCCGCCCGGGCAAGGACTAGCATCATGCGCAGGAACGCAGTCGCCGTCGTCGGCGCCGCCGAAACCACCGAGCTCGGCGTCATCCCCAACATGTCGCAGCTGCAGTTGCACGCTGACGCCGCACTGAACGCCATCAGGGACGCCGGCCTGAAGCTGTCGGACATCGACGGCATCGCTACCGCGGTCGAGACGCCGCAGCAGATCGCACATTATCTCGGCATCACGCCCACCTGGGTCGACGGCACGTCGGTCGGCGGCTGCTCGTTCATGCTGCATGTCCGCCACGCGGCCGCAGCCATCGAAGCCGGTCTCTGCAACACCGTGCTGATAACGCACGCGGAAAGCGGCAAGTCGATGATTGGAAAGGCGCCGCGCTCGATTCCCGCCGACTCGTTGCAGGGCCAGTTCGAGGCGCCCTTTGGCGTGTACGGGCCGCCCAGCATGTTTCCGATTCCGGTGCTGCGCTACATGAAGACCCACGGCATCACGCATGAGCAGATCGCCTCGGTCGCCGTGTTCCAGCGCGAATGGGCGGCGAAAAATCCGCGCGCCATGATGAAGGCGCCGATCACGGTCGAGGACGTGCTGAACTCCAAGATGATCGCCTACCCGTTCCGCATCCTGCAATGCTGCCTGGTCACCGACGGCGGCGGCGCGCTGATCATGACGTCGGCGGAGCGCGCCAAAGACTTTCCGCATAAGCCCGTCTACATCCTCGGTACCGGCGAGAGCGTGGAGACTCCGATGGTCAGCCAGATGAAGACGTTCGATTCGTCGCGCGCTTTCACGGTGGCCGGGCCGACCGCGTTTCGCGAGGCCGGCATCAAGCACGGCGACGTCGATCATTTGATGATCTACGACGCCTTCGCGCATCTGCCTTTGTACGGCCTCGGCGACCTCGGCTTCATGCCGCATGAGGAGACCGGGGCATTCATCGCCGCAGGCAACACAAGGCCGGGTGGCAAGTTGCCGATGAACACCAATGGCGGCGGGCTCAGCTACATGCATTCCGGCATGTACGGCATGTATGCGCTGCAGGAAAGCGTGCGGCAGATGCGCGGCATCGCGCCGGCCCAGGTGCCGGGTGCGAAAATCTCGGTGTGCCACGGCGTCGGCGGCATGTTCGCGGCGTCGGGCACGGTGATCTTCACGAACGAGAAGTGACACTGTCGTCCCGGGGCGCAAACGCCGCGAGGCGATCGCGAACCTCAGCCACTCCAATTGGAGTGGCGGGGGACCTCGAAATGTTCATCGTCCCATGTCGGGGTCCCGGGTTCGCTCGAGCTGCGCTCTCGCGCCCCGGGACGACGATCAAGAACAACCCACCACCAAGGAAAACCAGATGGCCGACACCACCAAATCACTGCAGGATAAAGTCATCGTCGTCACCGGCGCCGGGCGCGGCATCGGGCGGGGCATCGCGCTGCTGTGCGCCGCCGAGGGCGCGAAAGTCGTCGTCAACGATCCCGGCGTCGGCACCGACGGGTCGGGCGGCGAAGGCGGCGCGCCGGCCGAGCAGGTCGTCGAGGAAATCCGCAAGGCCGGCGGCACTGCGGTCGCCAATTTCGAATCCGTCGCCGAGGCGATCCCGGCCAGCAAGATAATCCAGCAGGCGGTCGATACCTGGGGCCGCATCGACGGCGTGGTGAACAATGCCGGCATCCTGCGCGACGCGATCTTCCACAAGATGTCGATCGACGCCTTCGAGATGGTCATCAAAGTCCATCTGATGGGCTCGTTCTATACCTCGCACGCCGCCGCGCGTTATTTCCGCGAGCAGAACTCCGGCTCGTTCGTGCACTTCACCTCGACCTCCGGCCTGATCGGCAATTTCGGCCAGGCCAACTATTCCGCCGCCAAGCTCGGTATCGTCGGCCTGTCAAAGTCGATCGCGCTCGACATGCAGCGTTTCGGCGTCAACTCGAACTGCGTCTCGCCATTCGCCTGGAGCCGCATGATCGGCTCGATCCCGACCGAGACCGAGGAAGAGAAGGCGCGCGTCGAGCGCATGCAGCGCATGGGCCCGGAGAAGATCGCGCCCTTGGTGGCGTTCCTGCTGTCGGATGCGGCGAAGGAAGTGTCCGGCCAGATTTTTGCCGCGCGCATGAACGAGATCTTCCTGATGGGCCAGTCGCGTCCCTTGCGCTCGATCCACCGCGACGGCGGCTGGACCCCGCAGACCCTCGCCGAACACGGCATGCCGGCGCTGAAGTCGTCGTTCTACAAGCTGGACCGCTCGGCCGATATTTTCAGCTGGGATCCGGTGTAACAACACCCCACACTGTCGTTCCGGGGCGCGAGAGCGAAAGCTCGAGCGAACCCGGAACCTCGACATGTTCAAAACATCTCGGGATTCCGGGCCTGCCTCGGCCGCAAGACGACGCTGGTTGCGGCGCTGCTGACGATGGGCATCTCCACCGTGATCATCGGCCTGCTGCCGACCTATCACCAGATCGGCGTGGTGGCCCCCTTGCTGCTGGCGCTGTGCCGGTTCGGCCAGGGCTTTGGCCTCGGCGGCGAATGGGGCGGCGCGGTGCTATTGGCGACCGAGAATGCGCCTCCTGGCAAGCACAACTGGTACGCGATGTTTCCGCAACTCGGCGCGCCGGTCGGGCTGTTCCTGTCGTCCGGTGTGTTCTGGATCCTACTGCATTGCATCTCGCCGGAGGCGCTGCTGAGCTGGGGCTGGCGCATGCCAAAAGCCTTCCGCGGCGAGCGCTTGGCGATCCGCCCCAAGGACCGCGACGGCCACTACGGCGTGTTCTTCGGAAGCCGGCAAGTCGGCGAAATCGACTTGACCGACAGCAAAAGTGTCAGTGATGTATCCGAACAGGCGTCAGCTATGTCTCCGGGCTGAACAGCGGGGAGGGAGGCCACTGGCTGCGTCGCCTACCCGCTGTTCCTTAACCCCGCCGAGATCCCGTTGATCGTCAATTGGATCCCGCGCAGCACCTGCGGATCTTCCGCTTCGTTGCGATGCGCCTTGAGCAGTTCGACCTGGACGTGGTTGAGCGGGTCGAGATAGGGGAAGCGGTTGCGGATCGAGCGTTCCAGCAGCGGGTTGCTCTGCAGCAGGCGGTCCTGCTCCATGATGTCGAGCAGCGTCTCGATCGACAGATGCCACTCGCGGCGGATGCGACCGAAGATCGTTTCACGCAAGCTCACATCCGCGACCAGTTCGGCGTAGCGCGAGGCGATCGCGATCGAGCTCTTCGCCAGCACCATGTCCATGTTCGACAACAGCGTGCGGAAGAATGGCCATTCGCGGTGCATCTCCTGCAGGAACGCCATGCCCTTGTCAGGATGCTGCTTGAGCCAGGCCTCCACCGCGCTGCCGAAGCCGTACCAGCCCGGCAGCATCAGCCGGCATTGCGCCCAGCTAAACACCCAGGGAATCGCGCGCAGATCCTCGATCGCGCGGGTCTTCTTGCGCGACGCCGGACGGCTGCCGATGTTCAGCGTCGCGATCTCGGTGATGACGGTGGATTCCCAGAAGTAGTCGACGAAGCCGTCGGTCTCGTAGACGAGGTTGCGATAGGCGGAGAACGCCAGCGCCGAGATCTGCTCCATCGCCTCGAGATAGGCGTCCGATGGCGCGCTGTGCTTCGGCGCCAGCAGGCTCGCTTCCAGCGTCGCTGCCGCCAGCACTTCGAGATTGTTGCGGCCAACCTCGACGTTGGAATATTTGCTGAAGATGATCTCGCCCTGCTCGGTGATGCGGATCTGGCCGTCGACCGCGCCGCCCGGCTGCGCCAGGATCGCGTCATAGCTCGGCCCGCCGCCGCGGCCGACCGAGCCGCCGCGGCCGTGGAACAGCCGCAGCCGCACGTGGTGGCGCTCGAACACCTGCACGAGGCCGATCTCGGCCTTGTATAATTCCCAGCCCGAGGTGACGAAGCCGCCGTCCTTGTTGCTGTCAGAGTAGCCCAGCATTACTTCCTGTGTGCTGCCGCGGCTGTCGACCAGCCTGCGGTATTCATGCAGCGAGAACAACCGGTCCATGATCGCGGCGGAGGCCTGCAGATCCTCGATGGTCTCGAACAGCGGCACGATGTTGATGGCGCTGCGGCCCGAGGAATCGACCAGGCCGACCTCCTTCAGCAGCACCGCGACTTCCAGCATGTCGGAGACGCCCTTGCACATCGAGATGATGCACTGGGGGATCGCCGCGGCGCCGTACCGGTGGTGCACCTCCGCGGCTTCACGGAACAGCGCCAACTCGCCCACCGTCTCGTCGCTGTACTTCACGAACAGCGAGGTCAGCGGCCGCATGCTGCGCAGCTCGCCAAGCAGCAGCGCGATGCGGGCGTCCTCGCCGAGCGCCAGATAGGAGGTGCCGGGGATCGCGGTATCCAGCAGCTCGGCGATGGTGCGCTCGTGCACCGCAGAATTCTGCCGGATGTCGAGGCTGGCGAGATGGAAGCCGAAGCAGTCGACGGCGCGGCGCAGCTGGCGCAGCCGGCCGTGCGCGATGACACCGGATTTGTTGGCGAGCAGCGACTGCGCAAGGATGTCGAGATCGGCCTTGAATTCCTGTGCGCTGACGTAAGGCGCGGCGTCGCCGACCGGCGGTCGGTTGCTCTCAACGCCAAGCTCCAGCGCAGTTGCCGCCAGCCGCGCATAGATGCCGGACACCGCCAGCCGGTACGGTTCGCCGGCGCGGTGCGGCGACGTATCCGGCGAACGCTCCGCCAGCGCGCGGACGTCCGGCGAGACCTGGGCGAGGTGGGCGGCGATCGACAGTTCGGAACCGAGCTCATGCAGCTCGGCGAGATAGAACTGTACCGCCCGCGACGACTGCAGCGCCAGCGTGCCGCGCATCACTTCGGCGGTGACGAAGGGGTTGCCGTCGCGGTCGCCGCCGATCCACGAGCCCATCTTCAGGAACGAGCCGATCTCGGCAGCGTCGCCGTCCTCGGCCTGCAGCCGGTCTTCCAGCACGCCATGCAGCCGCGGCACCTCGCGCAGGAAGGTGTAGTCGTAGAACGACAGACCGTTGGTGACTTCGTCGAGCACGGTGAGCTTGGTCCGGCGCAGCAGGTTGGTCTGCCACAGCGTCAGCACCTCGCGGCGCAATTGCTCTTCGAGCGCCTCGATCTCCTCAGTGGTGAGCTGCATCCGCTCGCGGCGGTCGAGCAGAGCGGCGACCTGCATTTCACGGTCGATGGTGCTCTTGCGGCGGACCTCGGTGGGATGCGCCGTCAGGACCGGGCTGACCAGCGCGCGTCCGAAGAACTCGCGGAGCTGCTTCGCATCGATCCCGGCGTCGCGCGCACGTGCCAGGGCGCCGGCCAGCGACGCTGCGGCCAGCGGCGCATCGCCGGAGCGCTGCGCGCGCATGCGGCGGATGTTGTTCTGGTCCTCGGCGATATTGGCAAGGTGCGAGAAATAGCTGTAGGCACGGACGATACGAACCGTTTCCGGCGTCGACATGCCGTCGAGGATGGTTTCCAGTTCGCGCCGCGCCAGCCGGTCCTCGTCGCGGTGGAAGCGGATCGAGGTCTGGCGGATGCGTTCGACGAGGTCGAACACCGCCTCGCCCTCCTGGTCGCGCACCGTGTCGCCGAGAATGCGGCCGAGCAGCCGGATGTCGTCGCGCAGCCGCGCATCGGCCTCCTGCGAGACGATATCCTCGCCGCGGTTCGGCAGCGTCTCGGGATCGAGTGGCAGGATCATGGATGACATCGCAAACTCCCACGAAGTTGCCGGCCGCTGTTGGTCGCAAGTTTTCTGCGGCGGTGCAAGATCCGATGCAATCCGCGGGCCGCCCGGCTTCCGGCGACCCGTTGCCGGCTGATCTAGGCGGCGGCCACGCTTGTGCCTCGATCGCCGGCTTGGCCGGCTGCGCCGCGAGCAGGCCTTTGCACAAGGCCTCGGCGGCGCAGGCTCCCGAAATCACCACGGCCTCGATGCCCGGTCCATGCGTCGCCGCACCTGCCACCACGAGATTTCGCAGCGGCATCTTCACCGGCAGCCGCCCCGTCTTCCCGGTCACGCCGTAGATCGCACCAGCATTGGTCCAGGCATAGCGGTGATAGGTGGCAGGGCTGGATTCCGAACGATAGACGATGCGCGCATCGATATCGGGGATCACCGCGCGCACGCGGGCGATCAGGCGATCGCCCATCAACGTCTTGCGGGCGAGATAGTCCGGCGACTGGCGGAACGAGTCGAGCTGGTCCGCGGCGGTGCCATCGGGCGGAAACCACGAGCGCGCCTCGTCATGGCTGATCAGTTCGATGATTTCTACGACCGAATGTCCGGGCGGCGCGCAGTAGGGATCGACGGCGGACGGCACGACCATGCCCGCCATGCCGTCCGGCGTCACCACATGCACCACCGCCGGCAGGTGCAGCGACCCGCGCAGGCCGAGGGAGATGCCGATGGCGGAGCATGCCGGCAGCAAGGGACCGACCTGCGATTCGAGTGTCCGCGCGATTGACTGGTCGTCCAGCAGCCGGGTGACGGCCTCGCGGGCATCGGCGTTGCACACCACCGCTTTCGCGGCGATGCGCCGCGACCTGCCGCGGAAATCCTGCACCAGCAGGCCGGTCGCCGCCCCATCGGCTGTGGTGATCCTGACGACGGGCGTGCGCAGATGAACCCGGCCGCCGCGTTGCTCGATCGCGCGCGCGAGGCTTTCGGCCATCGCTCCGGAGCCGCCTTCCGGATAGTAGCCGCCGTTGAAGTAATAGCCGAAAATCGGGACCATGTCGGCGACCGTCGCCGTGGCGGTGTCGTCGGTGATGTAGCCGCCGAGCGCCGAGATCCATTCCCTGGCTCCGGCGTCCGTGACATGGCGCGCGACGAAGTCGTGCCACGGGCGTCTCATCCACGCCACTGCCAGCGGATGGGCCCTGGCAAAGCCGAGCAATGCGTCGGGATCGGCTGGCATGCCGGGAATGCCGCCGCGCGCGGCGCCCGTCGAATACATCGACGTGAACACGGTGAAAATATCCTCGAACAGCGCGGCAATGCCGGACGCCTCTGCCGGATATTGCTCGCCGATCATCTTCGCATAGAGGCGCCAGTCGCGCGGCACGTCGATGGTCTTGCCGTCCAGCACGTAGCGATGATCGAGACGCTTCCAGGCAACATCATTGGCGATGCCGAGACGCTCGAACACGGAGCGCACCGGGCCGCCCGGCTGCCAGCCGGAGACGTCGTGCACACCGGAGTCGAACCGGAACACCAGTTTGTCGTGGCTGGCCGCATCGCGTTCCCTAGCAACGCGCAGCCAGTTATGCGCGAAGCCGCCGGGCACGACATGCTGCTCGCAGACGATAACCTTCAGCCCGGAATCAGCCAACAGCGCGGCGGCGGTCAGGCCGCCGATGCCGGCGCCGATGATGGCCACGTCGCAAGTCTCGTCGTCCTCCGCCGCAGCAAGCGTCGCGCCGGCAAAATCCGGCGCCGGCCAGTTGTTGCGTTGGTCGCCTTTGGCCATCGCCGTCAAGGCGCGCCGCACCAGTATCTTTGGCAACAGGACCGACGCCACGCCGCCCGCCGCCACCGGCAGCCAGTGCGCCAGCGCCGGCATGCCGACAAAATTGGCCAGCGCCATCCAGCCGAACAGCACGGCCCACATCGCCGAGATCGTCATGTTGACGGACTTGAACAGCGGCGTGGCCGCCGCGCCCTCATATTCACCAGCGGAAAATTCGGCGGTCCAGGGCCGCCCGATCACCACGCTGGCGGTCGCGCCGATGCCGAGCGCCAACAGCAGCAGAGAGGTCGAATTCCCCATCAGTGTGGACAGACCGAGCGCCTGCCCCAGCGCCACCACCGCGAGCCCGATAATCGCCGCGATTTCGAACACCGGCGGTAGCTTGCCCCGGTGCCAAAGCGCGCTCCACGCCATCGCATAGGCGAGGCCCGCAACGGCACCGGCCAACGGCCATCCGAGCCAGATGCCGACGGCATAGATGGGAAGGGCCAGCAAAGCCGCATGCGCCAACAGAAAGGTCTTCATGGTCGATCTCCGGGTTGCCGATCGGCCTCAATATACATTGTAAATTTACATTGTAAATAACAGGAATCAGCGTATCAGGAGACCAGATGGTTTTCTGGAGGTGGGATGCCGCGGGCGCTTTCCCGATCGGAAGTCGACGACTTCAAGCAACGGCTATGCGCGGCGGCGGAGAATCTGATCCTGCGCCGTGGCGGGCCGGACTTCACCATGCGCGACCTCGCCGCCGAAGCCGGCTGCAGCCCGATGCTCCCCTACCGCTACTTCAAGGACAAGGTCGACATCATCGCCGCCGTTCGCGCCGCGGCGTTCCGGCGCTTTGCCGCCGAGCTCGAGGCGCCGCGTTCGGCGCCGGGCGACACCGTTGCGCATTCGCGCGCCGTCGGTGACGCCTATGTCGCCTTCGCCTTCGCCCATCCGCATCTCTATCGCCTGATGTTCGACATGGCGCCGGTGGAGCGCGGCCGATATCCGGAGCTCGATTCCGCCATCGAGCAGGCGCGCGGAACCATGACCCGCCATGTCGAAGATTTGGTCAGGGGCGGCTTCCTAACCGGCGAGCCGGAGATCATCGGGCATGTATTCTGGGCCAGCCTGCACGGGCTGATCGTCTTGCAGCTCGCGGGTCAACTCGCCGCCGAACCGGGTTTCGAGAAACTGCGGGCCGCCACCCTCGGCGCGCTGGTCAACGGGCTGCGGAGCGGCCTGCCCAAAGCCCCCGGCGTTTGAACGTCGCTACGGCAGCGCCTCAGATCGCCCGTCCCGCCTTCGCCCAATACGGATCGCGCAGACGGCGCTTGAATATCTTGCCGGAATCTTCGCGCGGCAAATTTGCCTGGATCACGATCAGCCGCGGCACCTTGTAGTCCGCCAGCGCCTTTTTCAGCTCGGCGCGGACCAAAGCCAGATCCAGCACCACGCCGGGCTGCGGCTCGATCACCGCCATCAGCGCCTCGCCGAATTCCTCGTCGGGCACGCCGAACACCGCGCAATCATGCACGCCGGCGACGGCGTGCAGCGCGGATTCGATTTCGGCGGGGTAGATGTTGACGCCGCCGGAGATCACCATGTCGCGCTTGCGGTCGCAGATGAAGACGTAGCCGTCTTCGTCGATATAGCCGACGTCGCCCGAGGTGATGAAGCCGTCGCGCTCGATCTCGCCGCGCTTGTCGGGCTTGTTGTGATAGGTGAAATCCGGATTGCCGGATATCCGCGAATAGATCTCGCCGATCTCGCCCTGCGGCAGTATATGGCCGTCATCGTCGAGGAAGCGCAGTTCGGCGCCATCAGCGATGCGGCCGACCGTGCCGGGCTTTTTCAGCGAATCCTCGGAGGTGGCGAAGGTCACCGCGCCGGATTCCGTCGAGCCGTAGAATTCGTGGATCACCGGGCCCCACCAGTCGATCATCGCGCGCTTGACGTCGGCCGGGCACGGGGCTGCGGCATGGATGACATGGCGCAGCGACGACATGTCGTATTTGCCGCGGGTGTGATGCGGCAGCTTCATCAGCCGGATGAACATGGTCGGCACCATGAACACCGTGTCGATCTGCTGCTCGTCGATGATGCGCAGAAATTCCTCCGGCTCGAAGCGCGGCATCAAGACCTGCGCGCCGCCGAGCCGGCCGGCGCGCAGCCCGAACGCATTTGGCGCGGAGTGATACAGCGGCCCCGGCAGCAGCGCGCGCGAACCAGGCTTGAGGCCATAGACGCGGGCGCGCATCGCGTCGGTCGATGCCGCCTGCTCCGGCGTCGGCGCGAAACGTCGGACACCCTTGGGGTGGCCGGTGGTGCCCGACGTGTAGATCATGTTGTGCGGCTGCGGCTGCTTCGGCCCGTCATACGGCGCCTGCTCTTGCAGCCACGTTTCCAGATCGATCGCGCCGTCGGGCGTGCCGGTGTGCGCCGGATCGATCTTGTAGTTCGCGAGAATTTCAGCCGGCAGCGCGACGCTGAGTGTGATGATGCCCTCGGGGATCGCCTCGCGCAGCTGGTGCAGCATGTCGGCATGGCCGATCAGGATGTTCGTGCCGGAGTCCTTGATGACGTAACTGATCTCCTCCGGCTTGAAGTGCCAGTTCACCGGCACCGCATAGGCGCCGAGCTGCATCACCGCATAGGCGGCTTCGAGAAACGCGATGTCGTTGCGCATCAATATGCAGACGCTGTCGCCGGGCTTGACGCCCTGCCGGTGCAGACCGCCGGCGATGCGCGCAGCGCGCTCGTTGATCGCATCGAACCCGCGCCGCCGCTCGCCTGACATGACGCCTTTGAAGAGATTGGAGGTCATGGACGTCTCCAGTTTGTTATTTTTGATACAGCCTCTCCCCGTCATTGCGAGGAGCCCTTGCGACGAAGCAATCCAGTCCTTGCCGAGTTTGTGGCTCTGGATTGCCGCGTCGCTTCGCAAGGGGAAAGCCAACTGGCTTTCCCTGACCTCGCAATGACGGCGGAGGGCGCAGCGTTCAGTCCACAAAGTTCGGCGCGCGCTTTTCGATATTGGCGCGGACGGCCTCGAGTTGGTTGGGCTGGCCCATCAGGGCGGCCTGCTCGACGGATTCGGCGAGCAATGCCGGGCCGGGATCGACGCAGAGATTGTTGAGCATGCGCTTGGCGGCGCGGATCGCGTCCGGGCTCTTGCCGGCGATGTCGCGCGCGGTCGCCATCGCTTCGGCATGCGGATCGTCGCAGATCCTTGTGGCGAGGCCGTAGCTGAGCGCTTCCTGCGCCGAGAACACGCGGCCGGTGTAGGTCAGCTCACGCAGGATATCGTCGCGCACGAGGGAGGCCAGGATCGGCGTGCCCGCCATGTCCGGCACCAGGCCCCATTTGATCTCCATGATCGACATCCGCGCATCCGGCGCCAGAAAACGCAGGTCGGCGCCGAGGGCGAGCTGGAAGCCGCCGCCGAGCGCCACGCCATGCACCGCCGCGATCACCGGCACCGGCAGTTGGCGAAAGCCCCACACCGCCTGCTGGGAATGATTGGCGAGGCCATGAGTGCGCGCCGCGAGGTCGCGCTTCGGCGCGCCTGGAATGCCCTCGCCGCCGTGCGCCTTCATGGCCGCGAAGCGCCCCATGTCGAGCCCGGCGCAGAACGCCCGGCCCTCGCCCGACAGCACCACCGCCCGCAGCCCCTTTTCCACGGCAAGCCGCGCCGAGGTCGCCACCAGCGCCTCGAACATCGCGACATCGAGCGCATTCATCTTGTCGGCGCGGTTCAGTCGGACGTCGGCGACGCCGTCCACCATCGATACGGTGACGCGATCTTGCATTGGGCGTTTCCTCCCCAGACTTGTTTTTATTCGCTTCACAGAAAAGCGTTGTCGGGATTTAGTCAATCGCCTAACTAACCCGGCAGCAACCTCTTAGAGCAGGACACTTCCATGTTCAATGCACAGCTTCTCGCAGGGCGAAACATTCTGGTGACGGGCGGCGGCACCGGCCTCGGCAAATCGATGGCGGCGCGCTTCCTCGAACTCGGCGCCGACGTGCATATCTGCGGCCGCCGCAAGAGCGTGTGCGACGAGACCGCCACCGAGTTGATGGCGGAGTATGGCGGCAAGGTCACCAGCCACGGCGTCAACATCGCGGATGCCGCCGCGGTCGATGCGATGATCGAGAGCATCTTTGCCGAGAAGCCGCTGACCGACCTGATCAACAATGCCGCCGGCAATTTCATCGCCCGCACCCAGGACCTCACGCCGCGCGGCTTCGACGCGGTGGCCAATATCGTGATGCACGGCACGTTCTACGTGACGCATGCGGTGGGCAAGCGCTGGATTGCCGGCAAGACGCCCGGCAACGTGGTGTCGATCACCGTGACGTGGGTGCGCAACGGCAGCCCCTATGTGGTGCCCTCGACCATGAGCAAGTCGGCGATCCACGCCATGACGATGTCGCTGGCGACCGAATGGGGCCGCTACGGCATCCGCCTCAACACGATTGCTCCCGGCGAGATCCCGACCGAGGGCATGAGCAAGCGCATCAAGCCCGGCGACGAGGCCGGCGCCCGTACCCGCGCGCAAAATCCGATGGGCCGGGTCGGCAAGATGGAGGAATTGCAGAACCTCGCGGTGTTCCTGATCTCCGGCGGCTGCGACTGGATCTCGGGCGAGACCATCGCGATGGACGGCGCGCAGGCGCTCGCGATGGGCGGCAATTTCTATCAGCTCCGCGAATGGTCCGACGCCGACTGGACCGCCGCGCGCGACAGCATCAAGGCGCAGAACGACAAGGACAAGGCGGCACGGGGGTAGCAGGCGGCCTTCGGTTTATAAAACCGCTGCGCTTCAGCCCCCTCACCCGCCCCGGCGTCGCTTCGCTCTGCCGGGTCGACCTCTCCCCGGCGGGGAGAGGTGAACGGCGCGTCATTGCACGAACAATCCTGATTGGTGCAACGACGCTCAACCACCTCTCCCCGGCGGGGAGAGGTCGGCGCGCGCAGCGCCGGGTGAGGGGGCAACGCGACGTCCTTGCCGCATCGCAGCACCTTTCTCACCTTGTCAGGTTGAACGGACCACCTCACACTCTCCCCAACTAATAAAACCAAGGGGGGAGACCATGTGCGTTTCACAAGCGGCGACGCTCGCCGATGTCATCCGGCTTCAGGCGAAGTTGCGGGGCCCGTCCACCGCGCTGGTGTTCGAGGGGCACCCGACTTCCTTCGCCACGCTGGATGAACATGCCAGCCGTGTGGCCAACGGGCTGATCGCGCAAGGCATCAAACCGCGCGAGCGCATCGCCTATCTCGGCAAGAACAGCGACGTCTTCCTCGAGCTGCTGCTCGGCGCGATCAAGGCGGGTGTGGTGATGGCGCCGGTGAACTGGCGGCTGGCCGCGCCCGAGATCGCCTTCATCATCCGTGACTGCCAGGCCCGGATGCTGTTCGTCGGCCCGGAATTCGTCGAGCAGGTGCGCGACCTCGTGCCGGAAATTCCCGATGTGCGCGTGGTCATGACCACCGAAGGCGGCGCCTCGGAATGGCCGGACTTCCGTAGCTGGCGCGACGCACAAAGCGACACCGACCCGATGACGCCGCTTGCGACCGATGACATCGCGATCCAGCTCTACACCTCGGGCACCACCGGCAAGCCGAAAGGCGCGATGCTGACGCACGATAATTTCCTGTCGCTGCTGCGCATCGCCGAAAACGACCCGCCGGACTGGAACCGGTGGACGGCGGACGACGTCTCGCTGGTGGCCATGCCGATGTTCCACATCGGCGGCATCGGCTGGGCGGTGTTCGGCCTGTACCACGGCGCCAAGGGCGTGATCGCGCGGGAGTTCGATCCCGGCAAGGTGCTCGACGATTTCGCGCAGCATGGCATTTCGAAACTGTTTTTGGTGCCGGCGGCGATGCAGTTCATCGTGCGGCAGCCGCGCGCCCGCGAGATGGATTTCTCGAAACTGCGCTACATCCTGTACGGCGCCTCGCCGATCCCCGCCGCGCTTCTGAGGGAATGCATCGAGGTGTTCGGCTGCGGCTTCGTGCAGATGTACGGCATGACCGAGACCACCGGCACCATCGTGGTGCTGGCGCCGGAGGACCATGTCGAGGGCCGCGCCTGCATGCGCGCCGCCGGCCGCGCGCTGCCCGGCGTCGAGATTGCGATCCTCGATGCCGACGGCCGACCCTTGCCGACAGGCGAGGTCGGTGAGATCGCGACGCGCTCGGGCTCCAACATGGCGGGCTACTGGAACCAGCCGGACGCCACCGCGCGCACGCTGGATGCCGACAACTGGCTGCGCACCGGCGACGCCGGCTATCTCGACGCTGACGGCTTTCTCTACATTCACGACCGCATCAAGGACATGATCATCTCCGGCGGCGAGAACATCTACCCCGCCGAAGTCGAGAGCGCGATCTGCGACCATCCCGATGTCGCCGAAGTCGCCGTCGTCGGCGTCCCGGACGAGACCTGGGGCGAGGCCGTCAAGGCGGTGGTGGTATTGAAGCCCGGCAAGAGCCTCAGCGCGCCCGAACTGATTGGCTTCACCAAAGAGCGCATCGCCGGTTTCAAGTCGCCGAAGTCGATCGACTTCATCGCCGCATTGCCGCGCAACGCATCCGGCAAGATCCTGCGGCGCCATCTGCGCGATCCCTATTGGGAAGGAAGGGAGCGGCAGGTGAACTAAACCAGCGGGCCTAAGGTTAGGTATGTTGAACGCTACAGATTATCCAATCTCCACGTCGTCCCCGCGAACGCGGGGACCCATACACGCCGAATTAAGACGGCGCGCGATCGAAGTAACTCGGCGAGAAGCCGCGCTTCGATTGTGAGGACAGAGGCTATGGGTCCCCGCGCCGCGCGCGCCGAAGGCGCGCTAGGCGGGGACGACCGGAGAGGACGGGGCGTCACCTCTTCGGTTCCAATGTCATAAAGCGCTGTCATAAACGCTGTCACAATTCGAAGTTAACAACACTCCGTTCACCGCTGCGGCGATAAGCGCGGGCGATGACGCGCTTGTCACTTTCGTTTTTCAGAAATCTCATGTCATATGTTTGACATGGCCCGCCCCTCCGCACATTCCCTCGCATCCACCGTCGCCTACCAGCCGCCCCGGCTGGTATCAGCCAATGGTATCGAGCTGTGCTACGACAGCTTCGGCGATAGCAGGGCCGAGCCGATGGTGATGATCATGGGGCTCGGCGCCCAGATGATCCACTGGGACGACGAGTTCTGCCGCGACATCGCAGCAAACGGCTTTCGCGTGATCCGCTTCGACAACCGCGACATCGGCCTGTCCAGCAAGATGGCGGGCGGCAAGCCGCTGACGATTTTCGAACTGGCAAAGCTGCGCTATTTCGGCCGGCCGGTCGCCGCGCCCTACAAGCTCTCGGACATGGCGGCCGACGTCGTCGGCCTGCTCGACGCGCTCGGCATCGAGGCCGCGCATGTCGTCGGCGCCTCGATGGGCGGCATGATCGCGCAGGAACTGGCGATCGAACATCCGCAGCGGGTGCGCTCGCTGGTCTCGATCATGTCGACCACCGGCCATCCGCGGCTGCCGCAGCCCGGCCGCGCCGTCGCTGTGCAATTGCTGCAGAAGCAGCCGACGAGCTATGAAGAATTCGTCGCGCGCTTCAAGCAGACCTGGCTGTTCCTGCGCGTCGGCAGCTTCCCGGAAGACGAGGCGCGCGATCTCGACCGCGCGCACCGCACCTATGCCCGCGGCCTCGAGCCCGACGGCGTCAGCCGGCAGTTGCGCGCCATCCTCGCCTCCGGCAGCCGCAAGGAACGGCTGGCGTCGGTGACCGCGCCGACTTTGGTGATCCACGGCAAGGTAGATCCCCTGGTCCACCCGGCCGGCGGTCGCGACACCGCCGCCTCGATCCCCGGCGCGAAGCTGCTGATGATCGACGGCATGGGCCACGCGCTGCCGATCTCGATGTGGAGAGAGGTGATCGACGCCATCGTCGACCACGCATACGGCGTGACGGGGTTCAGCCAAATCGCCGACGGCGCCAGGCGATCAGCAGCGCGCTGACCTCGTCGGGCTTTTCCTGCTGGGTCCAGTGGCCGCTGTCGCGGACCAGATGCTTCTCCAGATCCGGTACCAGCCTCTCCATGCCGTCGGCCATCGACGGCGGCAGCACGGCGTCGTGCTCGGCCATGATCATCAGAGCCGGCACACGCACGGTGTGGTCGAGATCGGCGGAATGCTCCCAGTTGCGCGTGATGTTGCGATACCAGTTGATGCCGCCGGTGAAGCCCGTTGCGGTATAGGTCTCGACGAACACCTGCTTCTCTTCGTCCGTGAGGATCGGCAGCCTTCGGTCCTTGGCCGCGTCATAGGCCTCGACCAGTTGCGGGAACGCCAGATTGGGCCTGGCCGCCGCGACGCCGGGCGCCAGCGGCATCGGCTTGCGCATGAACACCTCGAAGGTGGTTGCGACATTCTCCGCGAAGATCCGGTCCGGCTCCTGCGAGTCCTGGAACTGGACGACGTACATCGTGTCGCCAAATCGCTTGCGATAGATCGCGATTGGATCGACCGGTGCCCTTGCTAGATGCGGCGTGTTGATGCCGACCACGCCGGCGACGCGATCAGGGTAGCGCAACGGCATCTGCCAGACCACGAAGCCGCCCCAGTCATGGCCGACAAAGATCGCGCGGTCGATCTGCAGATGATCGAGCAGCCCGACGAGGTCGGCGATGAGATGTGCGATGTCGTAATCCTCGACATGCTCGGGCCGGTCGGTCGCGCCGAAGCCGCGCTGGTCCGGCGCGATGACACGAATGCCGGCCGCGGCCAGCGCCTTGATCTGGTGCCGCCAGGAGAACGCCAGCTCCGGCCAGCCGTGGCACAGCAACATCGGCGGCGTGTCACTGATCGGGCCGGAATCGTAATAGCCCATCCGGATGCCGTTGACCTCGGCGAAATGCAGCGGCGGCATGTCGATCATCGCGGGCTCCTCTTCACCCTCCCCTGGAGGGGGAGGGTGAAGTGCGCCGTCAGGCGCGCTCGGGGTGGGGTGACGGCGGTGCGATGGGGTGAAGAGCTTACGTCATCCTCTAACGCTGTCACCCCAGCCCGGTGCACAGCATGCTTCGCATGCGATGCACCGACCCTCCCCCTCCAGGGGAGGGTGAACGGCTCCGCCGTAAGCGCGAGCTACTTCTTCTCCGCGGGCCGCGTCCCCAGGGTCGCCATGTTGAGGAACAGCTCCTGGAACTTCTCACCCATCTTGGGATCGAAGGTGAACCAGCTCTGCATCAGCGATTCCGGGGAGAACTTGTCGACGTTGGCCATCATCTTCCCCTGCAACTGCTCCATCATCGCGGTCTGCATCGGCTGCACGTCGGGAAGGCCCAGGAACGCCCGCGCCTCTTCAGGCGTGCAGTCCATGACAACGGTTACTTTCATCGAACGCTCCTCAATCGACGCACACGCGCGGCGGCGCAGTATCGCCACGGTCGCAGCTCCGATGCAAGCCGAGCGGGTCGCGTGCGGTTGCGAAGGATCAGCCGAAGCGTTCGACGGCGAACGAACTGGGATCGGTGAACGGCGTGACGCCCGTCACCATGTCGGCCAGCAGACGCCCGCTGACCGGGCCCAGCGTCAGGCCGTGGTGCTGGTGGCCGAAATCGAACCACAGACCCTTGTGACGAGGCGCCCGCCCAATCACCGGCAGCATGTCCGGCAGGCACGGCCGCGATCCCATCCACGGCTTCGGCTCGATCTGTTCGCCGAGCGGAAACATTTTTCGCGCAATGGGGAGCGTGCGTTCGACCTGCACAGGCGTCGGCGGCGCGTCGCGGCGGGCGAATTCGGCGCCGGTGGTCAGCCGGATGCCGCGGTTCATCGGCGCCAGCAGGTAACCGTTGTCGGTGTCGAGCACCGGGTGATGCAGCACCGCATTGCCGGACGGCGAAAGATGGATGTGATAACCGCGCTTGGTCATCATCGGGATGGCATAGCCGAGCGGCCGGTAGACCTCGTCCGACCACGGACCCAGCGCCACCACCGCGTCGCGCGCGACCAGCGCGCCGCCGGGGCCCGCGACGCGCCAGCCGCCGTCGCCCTGCGTCAGGGTTCGCGCGTCGGCGGCGAGAAAACGGCCGCCCTTGCGGATGAACAGTTTGGCATAGGCCTTTGCCAGCGCGCCGGGATCGGGAATGAAGCCCGGCGTCGGCCAATGAATCGCGCCGGCAAAATCGCCGGACAGGTTGGGTTCCTTGTCGGCGATGGCAGCAGCGTTCAGTACGTGGCCCTCGATGCCGTAGTCGCGGTCGCGCGCCAGTTCGCCGAGGCTCTTCTCCATCGTCTTTTCGGAACGGAACAGCTTGATCCAGCCGGTGCGGCGCAGCAGTTCCGGCACGCCGGCTTCCTCGATCAGCGCCTGATGTTCCTGCAAACTGCGCTGGATCAGCGGCAGTGCAGCGAGCGCGCTGCGCAGCGATCCTTGCGGCGACGAATTGAGGAAATAGCGGACCATCCACGGCAGGAAGCCCGGCAGCGCGTCGAGGTGATAATGCACGTCGGGCGACCGGTTCATCGCGTATTTCAGGATCTGGCCGGCATCGCGCGGAAACATATAGGGGAATACCGAGGCGCATTCGATCAGCCCGGCATTGCCATAGCTGGTCTCTTCGCCGGCCCGCTCATTGCGATCGACCAGCACGACGTTGCGGCCGCGCGCCTGCAGATGCAGCGCCGCCGACACGCCCACCATGCCGGCGCCGAGCACCAGCACATCCGCCTTCAATTCCGTCATCCCTGCCCCGAACTGGTTGCTTCACGAACGTCCTAGCGCGACGTCGTGGCAGCACCGTGAAGCCACGTTGCATATCGCCCATGCGCTCCGTCGGCGAAGCAAGGATTGCGCCACGCTGCCCTGATTTGCGGCGGTGCACGCCGGTAAATGACGCTTGCGCGACGTACGAACTCTGCTGACAATGCAACCGAAGTGCGGCACACCACGCAAGCCGCCGCAGGAGAGCGTTTTCGATGTCCATTCGTCAGACGTGCGTCAAACTTGGTCTCGCCGCCTTCGCCCTGATTGTCGCAGCCGGCGCACCGGCGTCGGCGCAGACCTTGCGCTACGCCAACCAGGGCGACCTCAAATCGCTCGATCCCTATACGCTGCGCGAGACCACCACCATCGCGCATCACGGCCAGGTCTATGAAGGCCTGGTCAAGCGCGGCAAGAACCTCGAGATCATTCCCGGCCTCGCCGAGAGCTGGGAAACGCCGGAGCCGACGCGCTGGCGTTTCCACCTGCGCAAGAACGTGACCTTCGCCAATGGCGATCCTTTCACCGCCGACGACGTGATCTTCTCCGCCGACCGCGTCCGCGCCAAGGGATCGGATTTCCAGACCGTGGTGCCGGTCGACGCCAAGGCGGTCAAGATCGACGACCATACCGTCGATTTCGTGCTGACCTCGCCCAATCCCATTCTGACCTCGCAATGGGACGTGTGGTACATCATGGACAAGAAGTGGGCGGAGGCGAACAACGCCGTGATGCCCACGCCGGCAGCCGCGACCTCGCCGAGCTTCGCTGCGCTGAACGCCAACGGCACCGGGCCGTTCGTCATCGAAAGCCACCAGCCCGGCGTCAAGACCGTGTTCAAGGTCAACCCGAACTGGTGGGGCAAGCCGGAGCACAATCTGAAGGAAATCGTGTTCACGCCGATCTCCTCGGACGCAACCCGCGTCGCAGCGCTGCTGTCCGGCGAGGTCGACCTGATCGAGCCGGTGCCGGTGCAGGACATCGCCCGCGTCAACGGCTCAGCCAATGCCAGCGTTCTCGCCGGGCCGGAGCTGCGCACCATTTTCCTCGGCATGGACCAGATCCGCGACGAACTGCTGGTCTCCAACGTCAAGGGCAAGAACCCCTTCAAGGACATCAAAGTCCGCGAAGCCTTCTACAAGGCGATCGACATCGAACTGATCAAGACCCGCGTGATGCGCGGCCTGTCGACGCCGTCAGCGCTGATGATCGCGCCGCCTTTGTTCAAGCTGTCCGGCGATTTCACGCGGCCGAAGTACGACGCCGAGGGCGCCAAGAAACTGCTCGCCGAGGCCGGCTATCCCGACGGCTTCGAGCTCGGCATGGATTGCCCGAACGACCGGTACGTCAACGACGCCGCGATCTGCCAGGCGGTGGTCGGCATGCTGTCCCGGATCGGCGTCAAGGTGACGCTGAACGCCCAGCCCAAGGCGCTGTTCTTCGGCAAGATCTTCAAGTCGGGCGGCTACCAGACCTCGTTCTATTTGCTCGGCTGGACGCCCGGCACGCAGGATTCCCACAACGTGATGTTCGACATCATGGGCTGCCGCGACAATCCGGCGAGTTCGCGCGGCGCCACCAATGTCGCCGGCTACTGCAACAAGGAGTTCGACAAGCTCACCGACCAGGTGCTGCAGGAAACCGACACCGCCAAGCGCGACCTCCTGATCAAGGCCGGCTTCGAAATCGCCAGCAAGGACTTTGCCTACATCCCGTTGCACCAGCAGGCGCTGGCCTGGGGCGTGTCGAAGAAAATCAAGCTGGTGCAGCGCCCGGACAACCAGGTGCTGCCCTACTGGGCCGTGAAAACGGAATAGGCGTCGCTCCGATAATAGCAGCCGTCATTGCGAGGAGCGAAGCGACGCGGCAATCCAGAAGGCCACAAGCGAAGGAAGACTGGATTGCTTCGTCGCAAGGGCTCCTCGCAATGACGAAGAAAAGCGAAAGCGAAAGGAACCCATGCTCGCTTTCATCCTGCGCCGCGCGCTGCAGTCGATCGGGGTGATGATCGCCGTCGGAATCATCTCGTTTTCGATGTTCCGCTTTGCCGGCGACCCCGTGAACCAGATGGTCGCGCTCGACACCTCGCCGGCGCAGCGTGCCGAAATCCGCGCCTCGCTCGGGCTCGACGATCCCGTCGTCGTGCAGTTCGCGCGCTATTTCGGCAACGCCCTGCAGTTCAAGTTCGGCGTCTCCTACCAGTTTCGCCAGCCGGTGTCGTCGCTGCTGCAGGAGCGCATGCCAGCGACGCTGGAGCTGGCGACCTGCGCCACCGTCCTGGCAATGACGTTCGGCATTCTGATGGGCATCTACTCGGCGCTGCGCCGCGATTCGTTTCTCGCCAAGCTGATGCAGGCGGTGTCGCTGATCGGCATCTCGCTGCCGACCTTCCTGATCGGCATCCTGCTGATCTACCTGTTCGCCGTCACGCTCGGCTGGCTGCCGTCGTTCGGCCGCGGCGACGTCGTGAAGTTCCGCTGGTGGTCGACCGGTCTGTTAACCTTATCCGGGCTGAAGGCGCTGATCCTGCCGTCGATCACGCTCGGCCTGTTCCAGATGACCTTGATCATGCGGCTGGTGCGCGCCGAGATGCTCGAAGTGCTGCGCACCGACTACATCCGCTTCGCGCGCGCGCGCGGCCTCACCACGCGCGCGATCCATTTCGGCCACGCACTGAAAAACACGCTGGTGCCGGTGATCACCGTGGCCGGCCTGCAGTTCGGCTCGGTGATCGCGTTTGCGATCATCACCGAGACGGTATTCCAGTGGCCGGGCATGGGGCTCCTCTTCGTGCAGGCGGTACAGAATGTCGATATCCCGATCATGGCGGCGTATCTCCTGGTGGTGTCGCTGATCTTCGTCACCATCAATCTGATCGTCGATATTCTCTACACTATCGTCGATCCTCGGCTGCGGGCGAGCGTGGGGAGGACGGCATGAGGCGGATTCGGTCAACGACAAACTCCGTGTCGTCCCTGCGAAAGCAGGGACCCATACCCTCCGTCCCCTCAATTAAAACTCCGCCGCATACGCCGTGTAGCCACACGCCGACAGCGGCTATGGGTCCCCGCGCCGCGCGCGCCAAAGGCGCGCTAGGCGGGGACGACACGGGGGTAACGAGCGTCACATGACTGATCTCCCGGCAACTGCCCCCGCCCCCTCACCTTCCATGTTCGCCCGCGCGATCGACAGCGACATCTGGCATTCGTTCAAACAATCGCGCCTGACGATGGCCGCCGCCGTGATCGCGGGACTGCTGATCATGATGGCGCTGTTTGCGCCTCTCTTGTCCTCGCAGGACCCGTTCGATCCGCGCCAGCTCGAGCTGATCAATTCGCGGATCTCGCCGCTGTGGACGGCGGACGGCCAGCGGCCGTTCCTGTTCGGCACCGACGAGCAGGGCCGCGATATTTTCTCCGCGATCCTCTACGGCATGCGGATTTCGCTCGCCGTCGGCATTCTCGGCGTGGTGTTCGCCGCAGTGCTGGGCATCTCGCTCGGGCTGATCGCGGGGTATGTCGGCGGCTGGGTCGACAGCCTGATCATGCGCATCGCCGACGTGCAGCTCACCTTTCCGGCGATCCTGATCGCGCTCCTGATCGACGGCGTCGCCAAGTCGGTGTTCAATAATCGGCTGGACTCGATGGGCACGCTTATGGTGCTGGTGGTCGCGATCGGGCTGAGCTTCTGGGTACAATATGCCCGCACCGTGCGCGGCTCGGTGATGGTCGAGAAGAACCGCGACTATGTCGCCGCGGCGCAACTGATCGGGCTGCCGGCGCGAATCATCATGCTGCGCCATGTGCTGCCCAACACGATGGGGCCGATCCTGGTGATCGCGACCATCAACCTCGCGCTCGCCATCATCACCGAGGCGACGCTGTCGTTCCTGGGATCCGGCATGCCCGATACCATGCCGTCGCTGGGCACGCTGATCCGGATCGGCAACAACTATCTGTTCTCCGGCGAATGGTGGGTGATCGCCTTCCCCGGCCTCGCATTGGCGTCGCTGATCCTGTCGATCAACCTGTTGGGCGACTGGCTGCGCGACGCGCTGAATCCGAAGCTGCGATGACCGAACCCGTGCTCTCCGTCCGTCATCTGCGCGTCGAATTCGCCAGCCGCCGCGGCGTGTTGCGCGCCATCGACGGCGTGTCGTTCGATATCGCACGGGGCGAAGTGCTGGGCGTGGTCGGCGAATCCGGCGCCGGCAAGTCGGTGACCGGGCTCGCCGCCATCGGGCTGATCGATCCGCCCGGTCGCATCGCCGGTGGCGAGATTTATCTCGCCGGCCTGCGCATCGATAACCTCGCCCCGGAGGAAATGCGAAAGATTCGCGGCAAGCGGATCGGAATGATCTTCCAGGATCCGCTGACCAGCCTCAACCCGCTGTACCGGATCGGCGACCAGCTGGTCGAGACCATCCGCACGCATCTCAACCTGAACGAGACCGCCGCGCGAAAGCGCGCGATCGAGCTGCTCGCCGAGGTCGGCATTCCCGCGCCGGACAAGCGCATCGACGCTTTTCCTCACGAATTTTCCGGCGGCATGCGGCAGCGCGTGGTGATCGCGCTGGCGATCGCCGCCGAGCCCGAGCTGATCATCGCCGACGAACCGACCACCGCGCTCGACGTCTCCGTGCAGGCGCAGATCATCGCGCTGCTGCGACGGCTCGGCCGCGACCACGGCACGGCGGTGATGCTGGTGACCCATGACATGGGCGTGATCGCCGAAACCTCGGACCGCGTCGCGGTGATGTATTCCGGACGCATCGCCGAGATCGGACCGGTGCGCGACGTCGTGCAGAATCCGCTGCATCCCTATGCCAAGGGCCTTATGGGCGCGATCCCCACCCTGTCGGGCGATGCCTCGAAACGCCTGGTGCAGATCGATGGCGCGATGCCGCGGCTTTCCGCAATTCCCGATGGCTGCGCCTTCCACCCGCGCTGCACATTCGCTTTCGGCCGCTGCCGCATCGAGCGGCCGGAGCCGATCGCGGTGGGCAGCCAGCGCGTCGCCTGCCATCTCTACGACACGGCGAATGCGGGGGCGGTATCATGAGCGCGCTGGTGCAGGTCCGCGACCTCAAGCGCGCCTTCGACGTCTCCAAGCCGTGGCTCAACCGCGTGATCGAGGGCGCGCCAATGGAATTCTTGCGCGCGGTCGACGGCGTCTCGTTCGAGATCGCGCGCGGCGAGACCTTTGCGCTGGTCGGCGAATCCGGCTCCGGCAAGACCACGGTGGCGCGGATGGTCGTCGGCCTGCTGCCGCCATCCTCCGGCGACGTGCTGATCGACGGCGTCTCGATGAGCGATCCCGGACAGGCGGGCGCACGGCGCGCGCTGCGCCGACGCATCCAGATGATTTTTCAGGATCCCTATGCCAGCCTCAATCCGCGGATGCGGGTCGACGCCATCATCGCCGAGCCGATCCGTGCGTTCGAGCTGTTACGCGGCGAGCGCGAGATCCGCGGCCGGGTCGGCGAGTTGCTGACGCTGGTCGGGCTGCATCCCGATGACGGGGCGAAGTTTCCGCACCAGTTCTCCGGCGGCCAGCGCCAGCGCGTCGCGATCGCGAGGGCACTCGCATCCGAGGCGGACTTCATCGTCTGCGACGAGCCGACCTCGGCGCTCGACGTCTCGGTGCAGGCGCAGATACTGAACCTGATGCGCGACCTGCAGGACCGGTTCGGCCTGACCTATCTGTTCATCAGCCACAACCTTGCGGTGGTCCGCCACATGGCGAGCCGGATCGGCGTGATGTATCTCGGCCGTATCGTCGAGATCGCGGAGGGCCGCGAATTGTTCAGCCATCCGCGCATGCCGTACACGAAAATGCTGCTCGGCGCGGTGCCGGATCTGGCGATGTCCGGACGCCCCCGGATTGCGGTGACCGGCGAGATCCCCAATCCGATCGACCCGCCATCCGGCTGCGCGTTTCATCCGCGCTGCCCGGAAGTGTTCGCGCCGTGCCGCAATGTGGCGCCGGCGCTGATCGAAGGCGTGGCTTGCCATGCGGTGAACGGCGCCCCGAAGTAATGATGGCGCGGCTATCGATGCCAAAGCGCCAAGTCAAAGCTCCAAGTCGAAGCTCCAAAACGTCAACGCCCGGCACAAGGCCGGGCATGACGAACTCACAAACTAGTCGATGTGCTGACTGCACGAACGGAGCCGCTCGAAAGACGCTCCGCCAATATTACTCGTCTTCAGTGGGCTCTTCGCCCTCGGCGTCGCGCTCCGGCGAACCGGCCAGAATCTGTTCGGCAATCAGGCCGGAGTTCTGGCGGATCGAGGCTTCGATCTTGGCGGTCATATCCGGATTAGCCTTCAGGAAGGCTTTCGAATTCTCGCGGCCCTGGCCGAGACGCTGGCTGTCGTAAGAGAACCAGGCGCCGGACTTTTCGATGATGCCGGCCTTGACGCCGAGATCGAGGATCTCGCCCATCTTGGAGACACCTTCGCCATACATGATGTCGAATTCGACCTGCTTGAAGGGCGGCGCCAGCTTGTTCTTGACGACCTTGACGCGGGTCTGGTTACCGACCACCTCGTCGCGCTCTTTGATCGCGCCGATGCGGCGGATGTCGAGGCGGACCGAGGCGTAGAATTTCAGCGCATTACCGCCGGTGGTGGTTTCGGGCGAGCCATACATCACGCCGATCTTCATGCGGATCTGGTTGATGAAGATCACCATCGTATTCGACTTGTTGATCGAGGCGGTCAGCTTGCGCAGCGCCTGGCTCATCAAGCGGGCCTGCAGGCCGGGCAGCGCATCGCCCATCTCGCCTTCGAGCTCGGCGCGCGGCACCAGAGCGGCGACCGAATCGATCACCAGCACGTCGACCGCGCCGGAACGCACCAGCGTGTCGCAGATTTCCAGCGCCTGCTCGCCGGTATCGGGCTGCGAGATCAGCAACTCGTCAATGTTGACGCCGAGCTTGCGGGCATAGACCGGATCGAGCGCGTGTTCGGCGTCGATGAAGGCGCAGATGCCGCCCTTCTTCTGGCCTTCGGCGACCGTGTGCAGCGCCAAAGTGGTCTTGCCCGAGGATTCCGGCCCATAGATCTCGACCACCCGGCCGCGCGGCAGGCCGCCGACGCCGAGCGCGATGTCCAGACCGAGCGAGCCCGACGAGATCGTCTCGATATCCATCGAGCGATCATTCTTGCCGAGCTTCATCACCGAACCCTTGCCGAACTGGCGCTCGATCTGCGACAGCGCGGCCGACAGGGCCTTGGTCTTGTCCATGGAGGATCCTTCAACGATACGCAGGGCAGTCGGGGTCGAGGCCATCTCTAGCTCCTTATGAACGGGATTCGCGCGGCGGACAAACAATGGGGTCAGGCGATCTGTTGGAATAAACGTACACCATTCGTTCCATGTTCGCAATATGTTCTTGCGAAGAACGGCCTGATTTGATCTGTCGCAACCTGCCGCAGGCGACAGGCTTAATAAAAGCCATCCACCTGCCCCAATTCGACACATTTCTATCGACGGCTGAAATAAGTTCATCTAGCGGTATTGAAGTCCTTTCGGCAACCAAGAGTGCCAGAGGCGCTCCCTTGCACTTCGGGTTGCCCGTGCCCCTGTTTTATTTTCACCTCGTCGCCGCCCGAGCCACGGTCCTGGATGAGGACGGCATCCGCCTTGCCGACCGCGAGAAGGCGCTGGCCTATGCGCGGGACCTGATGGACGAACTGGCGCGTAGCGTAAAGACCACAGGCAGCGTCATCGTCGTCGAGAACGATGATGACGGCGAAATGTTCGAGGTGCCGCCGCTTGGCCCGTCCCATTGAGCCGGACCGCCAAAACTGTCCGGTGTTACGCGAGATGGCCGCGGCCGGGCTTAATCCGGTCGATGGCGCCCCGCCCGCCTCGGAGGCCGGGTAGCCGGCCGACGACCGCTCCACTTTCGCTCATGGTTGTGCCGGGCGGCATTTGTTGACGGCCTGTCCGCTTCTGTCACTCCCGCCAATTGTGAGAGCCTCGATGCATCCCGCCGCCAGATTGCAGTCCGACCGCCTGATCGCGGAATATCAGCGCTGGATGGCGGTGGCGGAAGACGAACGCTCGCCGGCGCCGGGCTGGTGGTGGGGACCGGCGATGGCGTGGTGGGAAATGCCGGCCGAGTTGCCCGGCGATCTCGCCAAGCGGCTCGGGCTGCCGGAGGGCGCCGCCCATGCGCAAGCCGCGCAACTGTTTCTCGATGCGCTGGCCGGCCAGAGCGCGCTGTCGTGGCCGGAGCAATTCCCGCGCCGCTATCGCCCGGCCTATCCGAACGACGCACCGGCCGAAGCCGGCTAGACTTCCGCGCCACGCGGCACGTTGAAAAACAGATCAGTTGGTGGCGGTGCCGGTCTTGCTGCGCTTGGCAGGTGGCGCGGTCTTCGGCGCGTCGTTGCGGACGGTGCCCCACGGGTCGGCATCGACCTTGGCGTTCGGAATCTTGCGCAGCGACTCGCGATAGGCCTTGTCGGCGATGGCGTCCTGTTCGCGCTCTTCCGGCGACTTGCTCTTCAGTTCCGGGATCAGATTGATGTTCGGCGCCTGCGCGAAGACAGGCACCGCGAACGGACCGGACAAGACGGCGAGCATCACCGCGGCGCGAAAGATGGTCATGGGGGTCATGCGAAGGCTCCAGCAGGTTTTGCCAGCTTATACCATTGCGCCCCCGCGCGCGCCAACCGCGCCACGGGGCTGGCAATGCCCGGACACAACTCGATCAGGGAGCGCCGGGGGGCGCGTCGCGCCGCTTCGGCCCTGATCAATAGCGCCCGCGGCCGCCGCTATTGCCGCTATAGCCGCCGCCGCCGCGGTTGAATCCGCCGCGGTACCCGTAACCGCCGATCGAAATGCCCGGCGACGGCGCATAGACCGGCGTGCGCCGGACCACCACCACCTCGTCGATCTCGCGCAGCCGCGGCGGGCTGCGATCGGCGCGCCGGTCGGGTTCGGCCTGCTTCTTTTTCTTCGGCTCAGGCTTCGGCAGAGCGGGCTTGCCCAGATTCGCCTTGATCGGCGCCACGCCCGGCGCGCCGCACGGGCAAGCCGGCGCCGCCAGCGCCACCGGGATCGGCTGCAAGCCGGTTGCTGCGACCGGTGTGGTGCGATTGCGGGTGCGATCCTCGAGCTTCTTCGCCGTCGGCGTCAGGTCGCTGTCGGGATATTTCGCGAGAAACGCCGCGTAGGATGACGCGGTGTTGGTAATCACCGCATTATTCCAGGCTACCATCTTGTAGTGCCGGTCCAGCCACTCGCGCGCCTGCGGGCCGAGCGGCGGCTGCGCATACAGCGCGACGAAGGCCTCATAGGCCTCGACCGACCCGTCGGCGACGATCAGCTCGTTGGCCTGCTCCACCTTCTTGCCCTGCAATTGGCGGCGCCATTCGTCGGCCGTGCGCTTCGCCGGCTTCGGCGCCGCCGCCATAGATTCGGAAGCTTTGGCTTCGGAAGCTTTCGCATCAGAAGCTTTGGCTTCGGTAATTTTCGGCTCCGCCGTTCTGCTGTCGGACGCCGTGCTGCTATCAGACGGCTTCGCATCCGCGACTGCTGCGGTCGCAACGCTGGAGCCGAAGAAACGAAAATCGCTGACCAGCGACGAACTTTCCCACGGCGTCTGCCGGCCTTCGGTGGCGAGGTTGACCGAGAGCCGCACCCGCTTGAAGGCGTCCTCGATCGCCAGGTTCGGCTCACGACCGGCTTTCAGCAGCGCGGCGGTATAGGGGCTGTTGCCGCCGCTGCCGTCCTCGGCTTCCGCGCCCGGCGAGGTCGAGAACGACAGCAGCGTGCCGGCAGTGCCGAGCTTGACGTCGACATGGGCGAGGCCGCGGCCGGTAGTCTTGTTGATGCCGGGGAACGGGTTGTTGCGGCAGGCATCGAGCAGGATGATGCGGGTCCTGGATGGCACCGATGTGAGGGTGTTGAGGATGTCGTTCAGCCGCACTGCCTGCAGCGGAATGTCGGCCTCGCGTTTCGGATCGACATCGACCGGCACCAGATAGTTCTCACCGTCGATCTGCAGCCCGTGGCCGGCGTAGAACACCAGCGACACCGTGTCCGGCCCCTTCTCGGCGACGGATGCGGCAAACGCGCCGATCCGCGCGCGCAATTCGTTCTGGCCGAGGTCGGAGGCCGATTGCACCTCGAAGCCGGCGTCGCCCAGCATCTGCGCCATCGCGCGGGCATCATTGACCGGATTGGGCAGCGGCGTCACCGCGCGGTAGGCGGATTGCCCGATCACCAGCGCGATCCGGTTTTCAGCCCCTGCCGGCGCGTTGATCAGGAGGGCCGCGGCAAGAAGCGCGGGGCGAAGCACAGAACGAACCATCGAGCGATCCTTCCAGGGCCATTGGCGGCCGGTGCAGTCACAGTCGCCGCAGCATCAGACCAGCATGTCCGGTCGCCAGCCATGCGACGGCCTGCCGCTGCCTGTATCGGTCGCGCCCGGCCCGCACCGGGTTCATACCGGCACGCAGTCTGCGTCGTTATTTTTTCTTCGCGACCGGCGCGGCCGGGGCCGGCGCCACTACGCCCCACGGATCGTATTTTTCCTTGGGCTCGGGAATCCGTTCGATCGCCGCCTTGTAGGCCTTTTCATCGACCTTCGGTTTGTCGTCGCCTTTCGGCGCCTCGCCACCGCCGCCGCCGCGCTTGCCCCCCATCTGCGCCGAGGCCGGCATCGCCAGGATAGTAGCGGCAACCGCGGCCACCGCCACCAGTCTGATCGTCACATGCTTCATCGCGTCGTCCTCCCACGCTGTTGATAGCGCGCCGTCCCGCCTTCTTTCCAGCCCCATGTGTTCGCCTTGCGACAAGCCGGCCGGCTGGCACGGTAAGCCCCGATTACCTATTTTGATCGAATTTCCCGCGACCGCCACCGAATGTCGGCCGATATCGGTTACCTTGCAAGGAGACACGGCGGGGACGGACGTGGTGCAGGACACGGAAACAGGTTCAATCGAGCAAGATACGAACGAAGCCGTTGGCCGGCGCCGCACGGCGCTGCCGGCGCTGACGGCGGTCGCGCCGGAGGCGTGGCGCGCGCTGGCGGCCCGCGCCATCGAGCCGAACGGCTATTATCTGCCGGACTGGGAGCTGGCGGTGAATGCCAGTGCCACCGGCCGCACCGGCGCCGCGGCGCTGGCGGCGTGGTCGGCTGCGGCGGCGCCTCGCCTGCTTGGCCTGCTGCCGGTAGTGTCGTTCTGGCGCGCCTTGCGGCTGCCGCTGCCCGCCCTGGTCAGCGCCTCGCCCTATGGCACCCTGACCACGCCGCTGCTCGACCGCACCGAGACCCGCGCGGCCGCGGGCGCCCTGCTCGACCGAGCACGCAACAGTGGCGCGCGCGCGCTGCTGCTGCGCGACGTCCCGCTGCACGGCGCGGCGATGGCTGCGCTGACCGCGGTGCTCGACGCGCAGGGCCTCGCGGCCCGCGTGCTGCAATCGGGCCAGCGCGCCTGCCTCGACGCGACGCAGGACGCCGACGACGTGCTGCGCGACGGGCTCGGCGCCAAGAAGCTGAAGGAATTGCGCCGCCAGCGCGCAAGGCTGGCCGACCAGGGCGAGGTCCGCTTCACGGTCGCGCGCGAACCGGCCGACATCGCCGTGGCGCTGGAGACCATTCTCGCGCTGGAGGCCGGCGGCTGGAAGGGCAAGCGCGGCACGGCGCTGGCGCAGGATGCCGGCGACAACGCCTTCATCCGCCGCGCCGTCCCGGCGCTGGCCGCCACCGGCCAGTGCGAGATCATCGCGCTGCACGCAGGCAACGTGCCGGTCGCGGCCGCGATCGTGCTGCGGCATCTCGACCGCGCGTTCTATTTCAAGATCGGCATCGACGAGCGTTTTGCGAAATTCTCGCCAGGCGTGCAGCTCACCCTCGACCTGACCCGCCATCTCTGCGCCGACCCCGCCATCGCCAGCGCCGATTCCACCGCAGCCCCCGGCCATCCGATGATCGACCCGATCTGGCGCGGCCGGCTGATGATCGGCGACGTGCTGATCCCGCTGCGCAAAGATGATCAAATGGCGGCGATGATGTTCACGGCGCTGAAGCTGCGGCAGTCGGCAACGGTCGGGTTGCGAAGTGTAGTACGCAAACTGCGCGGTTGATCCGTAGGGTGGGCAAAGGCGCGTTTGCGCCGTGCCCACCATTCCCCGCCGTGGCAGGCACACCCCGCCGCGCTTCGCGCGGCCGGGATTTTGCCCACCCTACTCCATCTCCGGATTACTCCGCAGCCTCGGCATTCACCTCAGCCGAGACCTGGCGGATGGCGCGCGCCAGTTGCTCCGCCGGCTGCGCGCCGGACACCGCATATTTGCCGGCGAACACATAGGTCGGCACGCCGGAAATGCCCTTGTCGGCGGCTTCCTTGGCATCGGCCGAAATGCGCGCGACGTCCTCATCGGTGGCGAGCCGGCGGCGGATGTCGTCGGCATCGAGGCCGACATCGGCCGCGGCCTGCACCAGCGTTTCGGTCCGGGTGAGATCGCCGCCATCGCGGAAATACAATTCCATCAGCCGCTGCTTGACCGCGGCGGACTTGCCGGACGGCTCCGCCCACAGGATCAGGCGATGGCAATCGACTGTGTTGGGCTGGCGCTTCACCTTCGCCGGTTGGTAGCTCAACCCCTCCTCGGAGGCCGCGGCGACGACGCGCTCCGCTATCCCCTTATAGGCGTCCACTGATCCAAACTTGGTCTCGAGATAGCTGTCGCGATCGATGCCCTCGGGCGGTATCCACGGATTGAGAAAGAACGGCCGCCAATGCACCTCGACCGGAATCTCCGCGGCCAGCGCCAGCGCATCCTCGATGCGCTTCTTGCCGATATAGCACCACGGGCACACCACGTCGGAGACGATGTCGATCTGCAGCGGCTTGATGGCACTCATGGCGGGCTCCTGTTCAAGCCCCACAGATAGGCCGCGAGCAAAGCACAGGCAAGGTCGCGCGGGAGGATCGCCATTCCGCAAAGCGGAACGTGCAATGCGGTGTATCCGCGCAGTGGCGGCGACGGCGGTATCAAATCCCGTCGCCGCTGGTAGGCTCCGCGCGCGAGATCAACTCGCAGGCGCAGGGTTAATCCTGCGACCTCCAACACGGCAGGAAGCGACAATGAGACACCTGGCATCGGTCACCGGACTGCGCGCGGCCATCGCGGCGGCGGTGATCACGTTCACCACCTCGATCGGCGGGACGGCCGTGGCGCAGTCCGCGGCGACCTATCCCGAGCGGCGCGTCACCTTCGTGGTGCCCTATGCCGCCGGCGGCGCCACCGACGTCGTCGCGCGGCTGCTGGCGAGCCGGCTGCAGGAGGCCTGGAAACAGACCATCGTGGTGGAGAACAAATCGGGCGCCGGCGGCGTGATCGGAAACGACTTCGTCGCCAAGGCGCCGGCCGATGGCTACACCGTGCTGGTCGCCATCACCCAGATCATCCAGGCGCCGAGCCTGATGTCGAGCCTGCCCTATGACGTGTTCAAGGATCTGGCGCCGGTCAGCCAGGTCGCGTTGTCGCCGATCGTGCTGACGATCCCGGACGCGCAGCCGATGAAATCCTTGAAGGACCTGATCGACCTCGCCAAGGCCAGCCCCGGCAAATATGCCTATGGCTCGTTCGGCAATGCGACCACCTCGCATCTTTATGGCGAATTGCTGAAGCAGACCGCCGCCATCGATATGAACCACGTGCCGTATCGCGGTTCGGCGCCGCTGCTGAACGATCTGCTCGGCAACCAGATCACCGCGGCCTTCGTCGATCTCACCACCGCCGGCCCGCAGCTCGCCGCCGGCAAGGTGCGGGCGCTCGCCGTGGGCGGCGAGACGCGCAAGAAAGTGCTGCCCGACGTGCCGACGCTGGCCGAACTCGGCTATCCCGGCTTCGAGGCGGAGGGCTGGATCGGCCTGTTCGTGCCGAAGGCGACGCCGAAGGATATCGTCACCAGATTGTCGGCTGAACTGGCCCGCATCATCGCGTCACCGGAAGGCATGGCCGGCTTGCAGGCGGTCAATCTGATCCCGGTCGGCGGCACCGCGGACAGCTTCGAGGCGACGTTGAAGCGCGATTTCGATCGTTGGGCGACGGTCGCCAGAACCGCCGGCGTCCGCGGCGAATGAACCCGGACGCTTGCGTATAGGCAGGCGCTCCGCGCCCGCCGCCCTGGTATCAAACTCGTCCGACACGCGCATCCCCGCGTTCACACGGTTTCGTGAAGGCGGGGGCTGATCGACCTTGTGGTGCATCAAAGCCGCTGTCCGACGCCGCCGTAGATGTGACGTACCGGGTACAGCTGAGCATCAACGGGGGACCAAACCATGTTCATCACCACCGACGACTTTCGCATCAAGGCGGAAAACTTCGACCTGACGAATGGCACCAACATCCTGCGGATCGCCTGCGGCGCGTTCCTGATCCCGCACGTCATGGGCAAGTTCGCTGCGGGCGGGCTCAGCGCCGGTGTCGTCGGCTTCTTCGCCAAGGCCGGATTTCATCCGCCGGAGGCCTGGGTGGCGCTCGCAGCCGCAGCGGAAATCGTGGCGGCCATCACGATGATCCTGGGCATCTGCACCCGCTTCGCCGCCCTTGGCAGCTTCGCACTGCTGCTGGTGACGGTCTATGCCCTGCACATGGTCAAGGGCTTCGGCTGGACCTGGAACACTGGCGGCTATGAATATCCGGTGTTCTGGGCGATCGCTTCGGGTGTGGTGGCACTGGAGGCGTGGAAGGTGACGTTGAAGCGGTCGTCGGCGACGCGGGCCCCGGTCGGCATGAAGCTCGCCGCCTGAGCTTCGTAAACTTGTCCCGGCTCTGCGGAGCGGCATCAACATGCCGCAACGCATCCGGGACAGTTTAGTGCGATCAGGCCTTGGACTTGCTGGCCTTCGCAGCCCCTGGCCTTGCCTTGGCGGTCTTCGCCGAAGCCTTCTTCGTTACAGTCTTCGTCTTTCCGGCGGCTTTGTTCTTCACAGCCTTGCTCTTCACAACCTTGGCCTTGCGCGCGAGCTTGGCTTTTTCCGCGAGCTTGTCCGCCTTGCGCAGCGCCTTGGCTTTCAACGCGGCCTTCTCGGCACGGGCCTCGGCCTTCTTCTTCGCACGCTTCTTCTCGCAGGCATCGCACTTGCAGCCGATCGGCTTTAGATAGGCCTTGAAGTACTCGGTACCGTAATCATAGTTGATCTCGTCGCCCGCCTCGATCTTCTTGATCGAGCGGATGATGACGCGCTTCTTGCGCGGATTGACGTCGGATTCGGCGTTCGGCTTGCAGGAATGATTGATGTAGCGCGCGACGTTCTTGCGCACCGAGCCGTCGATGGTCCAGCGGTCGTTCAACTGGAATAGATATTTGTTCTCGACCGCATCGTCCTTCTTCTTCTTCGAATCCAGCAATGGCCCGAAGTAGCGGATGATCTTGGCGCCCTTCTTGATCGGCTGCGTGGCGAACAGGCCGAGACCGGTTTTCGAGCGGCCGACGCGAAAAGGCTTGCTGGACAGATCTGGCATGTTGGGACACTGACGCTGAGGGACAAACGATATGGAAAGAGCTTTGTAGGGCGATTCCGGGGCGCCTGTCAGCCGCCCGTCTGCCTCTGGCGCAATCCTTCCCCAGCTTGCTGCGACGCTCAGGCCGACGCCTTGGCCTTGCGATAGCGTTTCAGCAGCTTCTCGCCCTTGCGGGCGATCTTGCGGGCCGCCTTCTCGGTCTTCGGCACCTTCTCGCCCCAGGCATGCGCCGAAAGCGCAAGCCGCGTCGGCTCTCCATTGGCATCGATCAAGGGCGGCAGCTTGGCGCGGCCGTAGAAGCGCACGGCCCACGATCCCTTGCGGCGCATCTCGGTCAGCGTCATCTCCGAGGCTTTCTTCGTCACGCCGGGCTTGAGATGCGAGCCGTCCTTCTTGGCGAAGGCCTTGCGGCCCGCCGCCGTCAAGCCGCCTTTCGGGTCTTTCCCGGCGGCGTCTTTTTTCTTCGCCATTTTGGCCTTGGCAATCTTTTTAGTGGTCGCTTTCTGGGCTGTTTTCCTGGCTACTTTCTTGGCTATTTTCTTGGCTGTTTTCTTGGCTGTTTTCTTGGCTGTTTTCTTGGCTGCTTTCTTGGCTGTTTTCTTGGCCGCCTTTTTGGCCGTCTTCTTCACGGTCTTCTTCACGGTCTTCTTCACGGTCTTCTTGGCCGACTTCTTTGATGCCTTCGCCATTTTCATATTGTCCACGAGATTGGGATAGGGCCTGCCGGCGCGCTTGGCGCTGGCCTTGGCAGCGGCTTTCTTCGCAGGGGAAAGATGCTTCGACGCCTTGCCGGCGCGCTTGCGCGGGTTCGAACGTTTCCACGGGGCTTTCTTGGCGGTTGCTTTCTTGGCCATGTCCGACAACGCCGAACTGCCGCGCGGGTTTCACACCTCAAGCTCAGGCCGGCTTGGCAACGGTGATCTTGAGCATCTCCACAAACAGCCTCTCAGCGTCGGTACCTTCCGGCAGCCGCCGCAGGATATCGTTGAGTCGGCCGTCCAGCATCAGCATGGTGAAGCCGTGCACCAGCGACCAGTTGCGCGCGATCTGGGCCGCTTGGTCCATTGTCAGGGCATCGGTGGCGACGTTGCCGGCGTGCTGGGCGCCGGACACCGTGGCCAGTGCGGTGAACGAGGCGTTGGCCGCCTCGCGCAGCGCCGGCCGCGTCATGTCGAGCCAGTCGGTGCGAAACATCAGCCGGTACATCCCCGGCCGCGTCCGGGCATAAGAGAGATAGGCCCGCGCCCGGGCCAGCGCGCTGTCCACCGGCGTGGCGCCGGTGGCCCCGGCCGCGGCCATGGTCGCGTTGAAATTGCGAAAGCCGATCGCGGCGAGTTCGCTGACCAAGCCGGACAGGTCGCCGAAATGATGCATCGGCGCGGCGTGCGAGACGCCGGCCTCCCGTGCCACGGCGCGCAGCGTCAGGCCGGGCAATCCATCGCGCTCCAACAGTTTCTCCGCCGCCATGAGCAGCGCGCCGCGCAAATCCCCGTGATGATAGGGCGACGCTGCGGCCTTCGCTTTGGCCTTTTCGAGCGCTGCGCGGACCAGTGCCTTGGGGTCAACGCCCTGTTTAAACGAAACTTTTTTCGCTCTTGGCGGGGCTGTGGATCTTGCGGTGCGGGTTTTGCGGGGTGGAACAGGCTTGTTGGTCATGCCGCATCATAGGCAGCCATGTTGACACTGTAAAGATTTGACTTGACGGCGAACCATGCCAAATCTAGAGCTATCTTTACAACGTAAAGATAGCCACAAGGAGGCGTCCATGGCCATGTTTCTGATCCTCGCCCCGTTTGGCGCCTTCAGCTTGCTGATGCTGGTGGCATCTACCACGATCAGCCTGTTCGTAGCCGCGGGCGTATCGCTCGGCATCGTCGGCTATGACATCATCCGCGGCGGCTCGATCAAGATCTTCGCGGTATGCTCGATGCTGGTGTTCGCGGCGATCGGCGGCTACGTCACCCTGCACAATGAACTCAGCCCGACTGCGGTACGCCTTGCAGTGGACGTCGGCGTGCTGGCGATCACGCTGCTATCTCTGGCGATCCGGCTGCCGTTCACGCTGCAATATGCCCGCGAAGCCGTCGATCCCGAGGTCACCCTGCTGCCCGGCTTCCTGCGCGCCAACTACATCATCACCTGGGCCTGGACCGCCGCCTGCGTGCTGATGCTGGTCGCCAACCTCTTGATGATCTACCTTCCGAGCCTGCCGATCTGGCTCGGCCTCGCCATCGCCTTTGCCGCACGAAACAGCGCGGTATATTTTACCCGCTGGTATCCGCACTATTGTCGCACCAGGCACGGCATCAAGGCGCCGCAGAAAAACTGATCCTCGCACGGAGCTCGATGATGAAAGACGTGTTCGCCAAACTCGGCCAGGACTTTCTCTCCACCATCGTTTTCCTGCTGCTATATTTGGCCTTCGGGGACGTGCTGATCGCCACCAGCGTGGCAATCGCCGCGGCCATCGCACTGGTGATCTACGCGCGCCTGAAGGGCGCGACGCTCGACGTCATGACCTATGCCAGCCTGGCGCTGGTCATCGTGCTCGGCGGCGCCACGATGCTGACGCATGATCCGCGCTTCGTGCTGGCGAAGCCTTCGATCGGGCATTTCGCAATTGGCTTCATCATGCTGCGCCGCGGCTGGATGCTGCGCTACATGCAGGCCATCGTTGCCCAGAACGCGCCCGACCTGATCGTGATCGCCGGCTATGTCTGGGCGGCGCTGATGTTCGCGATCGGGCTCGGCAATCTCGCGGTAGCGGCGACCGGAGATATGAAGCTGTGGGCATTTTATATCACAGTGGTGGCAATCGGCGCCAAGGTTCTCGCCTTCGTGGTGCAGTTTGTCATGCTCCGCGTTCTGATCAAGCGACGCATTCGGGCATCGGGCGTGGCTGCCGCGCAATAGCTAGTGCCCGGAGTTGTGCATCCGGATCGCGCTGACGTGCAACGACGTCGACCACAGCGGCTGCAAGGTCTGCAGCGACGGCAATATGCGCAACTCCACGCCGGCCTTTTCAAGTGCGCGTGGAATGTCGGTGATGCGATCGACATCCGTCGGCGTCACCGCCTCGCGCGAGACCCATAGGCCATCGGTGTCGCCGACCTGTTCGAAGCCGTCGGCCGGCAGGGTGTAGCGAAACAGCTTGGCGCGCGACAGCCGGTCGAACCAGCGCTTCTCGATATGCGCCACCATGCGGCACGAGGTGATGGCGTTGAAGGCCTGCCGGTCCGGCGGCGTGGTCGCCTCGGTCGGCCAGGCAAAGACCCGCGGGCACGCGCGCGGGAACAGATACATCGGCGCATGCCAGTCGTCGATCGCCCAGACCAGCGGACCGCTGAGCCACTCGCGGCCCTCGGGCTGCGGCGTCGCTACCTTCACCGGCCGCGGCGTGAAAACCGCGATGTTGCCGAGATCGCTGAAATGAAACAGTTGCATGCCCAGAGTTAAGAAGACCGGACGCCGAGCGTCAATGCGGCTGCAGCCGATCGCCAGCCAGGCTGACTGCAGGCCGGGCCCGGTGACTACAGATATTGATAGAACATGATGCCGTTGATGGCGCTGGCCGCGGCCAGAATGGTCACCAACAGAGCGTTCACCCTCAAAGCATCGAACATCGCGCAGTCCTGTTCGCGTGGCGTTGTGCCATTGAAACGAGCCGCGCTGAGTCTGCACCGGATTTCTTTTTGTCGCGGTGGCTTGTCGGATGGGAGAGAATCGAGTCCGGGCATCTCCTTCCCTCTCCCCTTGTGGGAGAGGGTGGATCGACCGCTCTAGCGAAGCTTCGCTTCGCACGGGCGGGCGAGACGGGTGAGGGGTGCCGCAAGCTCCGAGCCCAAGACCCCCTCATCCGTCACGGCCTTCGGCCGTGCCACCTTCTCCCACAAGGGGAGAAGGAAGAAGAAAGCCTCAGCCCAAATTCAATTCCTTGAAGAAGTCGTTGCCCTTGTCATCAATGATGATGAAGGCCGGGAAGTCCTCCACCTCGATGCGCCAGATCGCTTCCATGCCGAGCTCGGGATATTCCACCACCTCGACCTTCTTGATGCAGTGCTCGGCGAGATTCGCCGCCGCACCGCCGATCGAGCCGAGATAGAAGCCGCCATACTTCTTGCAGGCCTCGCGCACCGCAGGCGCGCGGTTGCCCTTGGCGACCATCACCATCGAGCCGCCAGCCGCCTGGAACTGGTCGACGAACGAATCCATGCGGCCTGCGGTGGTCGGGCCGAACGCGCCGGAGGCATAGCCTTCCGGCGTCTTGGCGGGGCCGGCGTAGTACACCGGATGGTTCTTGAAGTAGTCCGGCAGCGGTTCGCCCTTCTCCAGCCGCTCGCGCAATTTGGCATGCGCCGAATCGCGCGCCACGATCATGGTGCCGGTCAGCGACAGCCGCGTCTTGGTCGGATAGTTCGACAACGTGGCGAGAATGTCCTTCATCGGCTGGTTGAGGTCGATCTTGACGACATCGCCGCCCAGCGCCTCTTCCACCGCGGGCAGGTATTGCGCGGGGTTGTGCTCGAGTTCTTCGAGATAGACGCCGTCGCGGGTGATCTTGCCGAGCACCTGGCGATCGGCCGAACACGACACGCCGAGCCCGATCGGCAAGGACGCGCCATGGCGCGGCAGCCGGATCACGCGCACGTCGTGGCAGAAATACTTGCCGCCGAACTGCGCGCCGACGCCGGAGGCCTGCGTCATCTTGAGGATTTCCTGCTCCATCGCCAGGTCGCGGAAGGCATGGCCATCGGCCGAACCGGTGGTCGGCAGCGCGTCGAGATATCTAGCCGAGGCGAGCTTCACGGTCTTCATGCACAATTCGGCCGAGGTGCCGCCGATCACGATGGCGAGGTGATAGGGCGGGCACGCCGCGGTGCCGAGCGTCATCACCTTCTCTTTCAGAAACGCCAGCATGCGGTCGTGGGTCAGCACCGAGGGCGTCGCCTGGAACAGGAAGCTCTTGTTGGCGGAGCCGCCGCCCTTGGCCATGAACATGAACTTGTAAGCGTCATCGCCCTCGGCATAGATCTCGCACTGCGCCGGCATGTTGTTGGCGGTGTTCTTTTCCTCGAACATCGTCAAGGGTGCTACCTGCGAGTAGCGCAGGTTCCGGCGCAGATAGGCGTCGCGGGCGCCTTCGGCCAAGGCGGCCTCGTCGTCGCCATCGGTGAGGACGCGAAAACCCTTCTTGCCCATGATGATCGCCGTGCCGGTGTCCTGGCACATCGGCAGCACGCCGCCGGCGGCAATGTTCGCGTTCTTCAGGAAGTCGAAAGCGACGAACTTGTCGTTCGGCGAGGCCTCGGCGTCGTCGAGGATCTTGCGCAACTGGGCGAGATGGCCGGGCCGCAAATAGTGATTGATGTCGCCGAACGCGGCTTCCGACAGCATCTGCAGCGCCGCGCGCGACACCACCAGCATCTCGCGGCCGAGCACGGTCTCGACGCTGACGCCCTCGCTGGAAATCTTGCGATAGGGCGTGGTGTCGGGGCCGAGCGGAAACAGCGGCGTGTGCCGGTAGGGCGGCACGGGCATCGGGGTCGGGATGGCTATGGGAGCGTTCATGGCGAGGCCTCGGATGGACGGGAATTGCCGCCCTTGTAGGCGCTTTCAAGGGGGTTTTGAAGCGTTCAAAAGGAGGGGCTGGGGGCACAAAAGGCGCCTCATAGCGGACAATCGTTAATTCAGACGCCGCCTGACATGTTCGTTGAATTCGTCGAGGCTCACCGTCTCGGCATCGGTATCGGCGAGCCGTCGCCGGACCTCTTCCGCCTGCTCGGCCGAAAGCTGGTAGGCGCTGTCATCCTGCGCCTCCATCAGGCGCAGCATCGACGCGGCGTCTTCCTGGCGCTCGTCGGGCCAGGTCAGTACGCGGTCGAGAATGGCCTTCACCTGCTCTCTACTCATGGCTGAAACATAGCCCGGTCGGGGCGACTTGCAAAGACGCTCGCTGTTGGCCAGAGATAGCTGGCGCGGCATCCCCACCGGGGCTTTGCTATTGCCGGGGGGATTTCATGACTAGACTTTACGCACTCTTTCCACTCGTCGCCGCCGCCATCGTGATGGCCTCGCCGGCCCGCGCCGACCGCTGCGACGATCTCGCCCGCCAGCTCAAGGACCAGGTCGACGGGCTCAGCATCGGCCGCTCGGCGGCCAATGTGATCTATCTGGCACATCCCGCGGCGAAGCAGGTGCGGCTCGGCTGCGCCGGGCGAAACGTCAGCAACGAGTTTTATGCCGCCGCCGACAGCCGCAAGCCGTCGCCAGCCTTCATCAACATGATCGCCTCCGGCGCGGCTATCGTGTTCACGATCCCGAAGCCCGACACGCTGAAAGGCGCACAGCGCTGCTTCGGTCGGCTCGGCCTGCTGCGCGGCGAGGACGTCAAGCTGCGCTTCCGCCGCCTCGACATTCGCTGCACCCGCAGCAAGACCTCGACGAGCATCGCGATCTCCCGCGGCACTGACGGGTGAGATGGTGAAGGCAGGGTGGGCAAAGCCGCGGGCGCGCGAAGCGCGGAGCGGCGTGCCCACCACCGCAAGGCGTGATGGCGGTGGGCACGGCGCAAGAGCGCCTTTGCCCACCCTACGATCGCTACACTTTTAACTGAAACGCATCGCTGTCATTCACCACGCTGCGCGATCGCGCCGCAACCGCTCCAATTGTAGCGATCTGTTCATCACTTCCTTGCCGACGCCGCGGGCATGCTCAGGCAATTATCGACAAGGAGATTTCAGATGGACGTATCAAGTGTCGGCGCCGCATCGACCGTGGTGACCGCCAAGCCGGTCGAAGCGCCGCCCCCGCCGCCCAAGAACGACGATCAAAACGACAGCCGCGTCGCTCCGGCGCCACCGCGCGCCGCGCTGCCGCCCGGCCAGGGCACGCGGATCGATCTGCTGGTCTGATCCGCGCGCCGGATGCCGGATCACAGATCCAGCATCCGGTAGTGTCGGAAGATACCGTCCTCGTTGAACGGGATGCGGCGCTCGCTTGCGAGATAGGCCGCGATATTGCGCCGGGCCGCGACGTTGTCGCGCAAGGCGATCAGTTCAGGAATCTCGTTTTCGAATGCCGCCATCCGGTTCGGGAAAGCGTAGCGCAGACCTTCAACGATCTGGAACAGCGACAGATCGACATAGGTCAGTTTGCGCCCGGTGATCCAGGCGCCTTTGCTCGCTGCCAGCAGCTTCTCGAAATAGCCGAGATATTTCGCGACCCGTTCTTTCCAGAATTCTTCGGTGCGCTTGCGCGCCGGGACGCGCTGCTGTTCGAAATACAACGAGACACCGATCGGGTGATGGGTGTCGTGCACTTCAACGACGAAATCGGTGATGGTGAGCTGCAACTGGTGCAGCCACAATTGCCCCGCCTCGGACTTCGGCGCGAGGTCGAGGCGCGGTCCGAGATAATGCAGGATGTTGGCGGTCTGGGCGATGACGAGCCGGCCGGCCTTCAGGAACGGCGGCGCGAAGGGCGGCGTGGCGGCCGCTTGCATCATCTTGAACATCGCGTCGGTGCCGCCATCGCCGCGTGCGACGTCGACGTAATCCGCCCCGGCGTCCTCCAGCGCGAGCCGGACGAATTCGCCGCGGCCCTGGATGGTCGGCCAATAGTACAGATCATAGCGCATCGGCGGTCTCTCCTCGCGTGAGCCCGGAGCCTAGCCGAGTCGCTTCATGGCTGTCCCGGATGCGATGCGGCGCAACGCATCCGGGACAGGCGAACGCGTGCCGTCGTCAGTTGGCCGCGAAGCAATACAACAGGCCGTCGCCGCCGGTACTCTTGAGGTCGGCCTGCGAGCAGCCGCCATCGGGGCCGCGCGAGGGGTGCGACATGTTCCAGGACTTGGCCGGCGGCTCCTCGTTAAGGCCGATGCGGTCGGCATGGCCAACCATCGCGGCGCCCTGCACGCTGGATGTCCAGTTCTTGCAGGTGCGGTCTTCTCCGGGCGCGAAGGCGGTGCCGTCGGCCTGTGAGCCGGTCAGGATGTCATGGCGGTTCGGCGTGTCGCCGCGGCCGTTGATGATTTCGCCCTTTTCGCTGAGCGCGGTCTGCTTGGTGAGGTTGTTGGCGCCGTGCAGTTCGGCGACATCCTTGGCGATCACCACGCCCTTGGCGTTCTTCCATGGTCCCGTGCCGATGCGATCCTTGGCATTGATGGCCGGCATGCCGTCGGCCGCCTGGGTCGACAAATAAGCGCGCCAGGTCTTGGCACCGGCGCCCGCGGCCTGCGCCAGCGTCTGGCACTGGTTGTCGGCGCCGGCGAGTCCGCCGAGATTGCCGCCGTTACCGATGCTGGTGCTGGTGACGAAGAAGCTGGTGTCGGCGCCCTGTGCGAACGCGGGCTGCACAGCGAACGATAAAGTGAGGGCGCCGGCACACAGGCCGAGCCGGGAAAGCGTGCTGAACGAAGCGGGCATCATTTCCTCCAATGTTTCTGCGACGTTCTTGGCGAGCGTCGTCTCAACCTATCAACCCAATGCGACGCGAATTATTCCGGCTGGTCGCAACGACTTCCTAGTCCATACGAAAAAGGCGCCGCGGATAACCGCGACGCCTTTCTCAATTTTATATCGCAGAGGCTTACGCCTGCTGGATCGCCGACAGTTCCCAGTTCGAGCCCTTCGGCCGGACGAAGGTCCAGATTTCGGTGGCTTCGATCGGGGTTTCGCTGCCGGCCACGAGGCGCTGGGTGCCGCGCTCCAGCGTCTTGTCGACCAGCGCGAAGCGCATCGCGACGGAGGCGTAATCGGTCTCGCCTTCGCGCCAGGATTCGGACAGGTCGCCCTGCAGAAGCTTGACGTTCGACACCTTGTTGATGTCGTTCTTCGCCTTGTTCTCTTCGAGATCCTTGGTGAAGTACGAGACCATTTCCGGCGTCGCCAGCGTGTGCAGCTTGGCCACGTCCTCGTCCGACCAGGCCGCCTGAACGTCGCTCAGGAGCTTCTCGAAAGCTTCATAGTCGGCCGGCACGATTTCCAGCGGGGCGGCATTGGCGCCGATGCCGAAACCGGTCCCGGTGCGGGCGTAGGTCTGGGCATTCTGGCCCGGGCCGACGTCAGGACCATTGGCCGGACCGGCATAGGCCGACGCGGTCTGGTTGGCATTGCGACGCTGCCACCAGGACATCGCCAGGCGGACCACGATGATCACGAGGCCGACCTGCAGCAACAGGCCGATGATCGACGAAATACCGCCGAGGCCGGAGAACATCCCGCCTCCGAACAGCATGCCGAGCAGGCCGGCGCCAAGGAAGCCGGCGGCAAGGCCACCGAGCATGCCCATGCCCGGACGGTTGAAGAAGCCGCCCTTGGCGGCAGCACCTGCCGCAGCGGGGCCTGCCATCCCGGGCGAGCCCGGCTGGGTCATGGTGCGGTTGAACGGCTGCGCGGTATTCGGCGCGGTCGAGGTGCTGGGCGGCTGCGAAAAGGTGCGCGTGCCGCGCGAACCCGACGAGCCGCCGCCGCCGACGCGGGCGTCGGCAGCCGAGACTGCGAGCATCAACGGCATCGCCACCGACAGGACGACGGCCATCGTCTTGACGAGGCCGCGTGCACGGATGGTGAAATTCATATCTATTCCCTCAATCCCCGGCAGGGGGAAGCCTCGCTAACATGGTGAGTTCCGCCCAAAAAGGAAGCACTCATCGCGATGAATCAGTGCGGCCCTCGGTCGCGGGGATGTGACGTTTCGCGCGGGGGGAATACTGCGACGCAACGTCGATCAGCAGAGGGCGCTGTAACTCCCTCCCCCATGCGGGGAGGGGTTGGGGGTGGGGGTTGCCACAAGCGACGTCGCCCGCGGCCCCCCCCCTCCCCGACCCTCCCCGCAAGGGGGGAGGGGGCACATCTGCCGGCGCTCAGGCGGCTAAATTCGCAACTGCCTTTTGCGACCTCGCCAATCACCCCGGCCCCATCGTTTCCTTCACCTTGGCGATCAGCGCGCTCAGCGCGAAGGGCTTGGCCAGGAACGCGAACTGTTCGTTCTCCGGCAGGCTCTTTTCGAAGGCTTCCTCGGCGTAGCCGGAGACGAAGATGATCTTGAGATCCGGATTGCGTGCACGCATTTCCTTTAACAGCGTCGGGCCGTCCATCTCGGGCATGACCACGTCGGAGACCACGAGGTCCACCGCGCCGTTCTGCTCCTCCAGCACTTCCATCGCCTCGATGCCGTTGGAGGCCTCGACCACGGTATAGCCGCGCGAGCGCAGGCCGCGGGCGTTGAGCGAGCGCAGGCCCTCCTCGTCCTCGACCAGCAGGATGGTGCCCTGCCCGGTCAGGTCGGCGCGCGGCTTGGCCTCGGCTTCCTTGGCGGCGGCGATCGCGATCGCCGGATCGGGCGCGACTTCGAGTTCCTGGTGGTGGCGCGGCAGGAAGATCCGGAACGTCGTGCCCTTGCCGAGTTCGGAATCGACGTAAATGAAGCCGCCGGTCTGCTTGACGATGCCGTAGACCGTCGACAGGCCCAGGCCAGTGCCCTTGCCGACTTCCTTGGTCGAGAAGAACGGCTCGAAGATCTTTTCGACAATATCCGCGGGGATGCCGGTGCCGGTGTCGCTGACGTCGATGCGGACGTAATCGCCGGCCGGCATGCCCTTGTAGGACGAGCGCTCGACCTCCTCGGTCGGCACGTTGGCGGTGCGGATGGTGAGCGTGCCGCCGTCCAGCATGGCGTCGCGGGCGTTGACCGCGAGATTGACGATGACCTGCTCGAATTGCGAGACGTCGGCCTTCACCGGCCACAGGTCGCGGCCATGGACGACGCCGGGGAAGTTAACCTTCTCGCCGATCAGCCGGCGCAGCAGCATGGTGAGATCGGAGAGCGCGTCGCCGAGGTGCAAAACCTGTGGGCGCAGCGTCTGGCGTCGCGAGAACGCCAGCAGCTGGCGCACCAAAGTCGCCGCGCGCGTCGCGTTCTGCTTGATCTGCATGATGTCCTGGAACGACGGGTCGGTCGGCTTGTGCGCGTTCAGCAGGAAGTCGTTGGCCATCATGATGGCCGAGAGCACGTTGTTGAAGTCGTGGGCGATGCCGCCGGCGAGCTGGCCGACCATGTCCATCTTCTGCGACTGGTTGATCTGGTTTTCCAGCGTGCGGCGCTCGGTGGTCTCCAGCATGTAGACGATCGCGGCTTCGGTCTCGCGCTCGTCCTCCTCCACCGCAGTGACGAAGAACTGGCCCCAGCGCTCGCGCGCACCTTCCAGCAGCGCCTCGACCGGGGCGATGTCGCCCTGCCCTTCGGCGGCATGCGCAATCGCGGCGATCAGCAGCCCGCGGTCGCGGTCCGAGACGGCGGCGAGGATCGACTTGTTGACGGCGCCGGAGGCCGACAGGCTCTGCGCCAGCTTGGCGAAGCGCGCATTGCCGCGCACCACGGTGCCGGCGCGGTCGACGGTGGCGATGGCCATCGGCGTATGGTCGAAAAACCGCATGAAGCGCACTTCGGCGGCACGCTGCGGGTCGGAACGCTCGTCACGGGCGCGGCTGATGACAAGGGTACGCGACGCGCCGGGCACGCCGTCGGCGCCGAACGCCAGCTTGTGATAGAGCCGCACCGGCATGGTCTTGCCGCTGCGCATCCGCAGGTCGATGTCGAACACTTCGGTTTTGACTTCGCCGGGCACTGCGACGATCGAGGTCAGGAGCGAGGCGCCGTCGCCGGACACGATGTCCGTGAGCTTCAGCCCGCCGGAGCCGATTTCGGCGAGGTCATGGTCGAGCCAGTTCGCCAAAGTGGCGTTGACATAGACCAGTTCGCCCTTCGGATTGACCGAGAAGAAGCCGCACGGGGCGTGGTCGAGATATTCGATGGCGTGCTGCAATTCCTGGAAGACGTCTTCCTGGCGCTCACGGTCGCGGGTGATATCGGCGACCGACCATACGGTCGATTTCGCCTCGCGCTTGTTCAGGCCGAGCGGGCGGACCCGCATCCGCAGCCAGCGTCCGGGCGCACCGGCGGCGGTGGCGACGCGGACCTCTTCCTGCTGGCGCTTGCCCTCGCGCGCCGCCTTGAGCAGCCGGAACACCGCCTCGGAGACGTCGGGATTGCCGATGAACACCCGCTCGACCGGGCGGGCGTCCTGCACATTGGCCGCCCCCGTCAGCGCCAGATAGGCGGCATTGGCATAGACGACCTGACCGCGGATATCGGTCACTGCGATGCCATCGAAGGCGTGGTCGGTCACCGAGCGCATCACCGGATCGTCTGCCGAGCGGTCGGCGAAGCGCACGATGCCGGCGGCAAAGGCGAACAGCGTGAACAGCCCGATCATCGCCAGCAGCGCCAGAAGACCAAGAATATAGGGCTGCGCCTGGGTGCGGCCGAGCGTCATGAAGGTCACGGCGGAAGCGATGATCGCCGCGGCGATCACCAGCACCAGCACGATGCTGCCGCTGCGTCGCTGCGGCTCAGGGGTCGTCGAGATCTGGCGGTCGTGGTCGGTTTCGACGGTCATCGGACGGTTTGTCGCCTGTTTTCAACGGTGGCCGCGCGGGTTCGCGCGTCTCCTGAGTGCCCCAAACCGGCCGTCTTAGGCAAGCGGTTACGCGCCATGGCGCCTGGCGCTCCAACTTCCACGGCGGCACTCCGCTCACCTCTCCCGGCGGGAGAGGTCGGATTTGCGAGCAAAGCGAGCACATCCGGGTGAGGGGTTGGGGACCCATCGATGGCGCAAGGCCCCCTCACCCGGTCCGGCTTCGCCTCGCTCTGCCGGACCGACCTCTCCCCGCTGGGGAGAGGTGAAGGAAGCCGCCGCTCGCTCCTGCAGTTCACGTCCGGCGTCCGTCCAGGCCCCGTTTCAGCCCCATCACGTAGCCGATGATCTCGGCGACGGCGTGATAATGTTCCGTCGGAATTGCCTCGTCGATCTTCGTCGTGGCGTACAGCGCGCGCGCCAGCGGAACGTTCTCGACGATCGGGATGTCGTGCTTGCCCGCCACTTCGCGGATCTTCAGCGCCAGCGCATCGACACCCTTGGCGACGCAGATCGGCGCGGTCATGCCGCGCTCGTAGGACAAGGCCACCGCGTAATGCGTCGGGTTGGTGATGATCACGGAGGCCTTCGGCACCGCGGCCATCATCCGCTTCTTCATCATCTGATGCCGCAACTGGCGGATCTTGCCCTTGATGTGGGGGTCGCCTTCGGACTGCTTGTGCTCGTCCTTGACCTCCTGCAGCGACATCTTCTGCTTCTCGTACCAGCTGCGATACTGGAAGAAGAAGTCGCCGATCGCCACCGCGGTCAGCATCGCCACCACGGCGCCCATCACCTGCAGCGTCAGCGTCATGGAGGTTCCAAGCAGCACCGACGGATCGAAGTGGATCATCGCGTCGAGCCGGAAGCGCTCCGGCCACAGCACCGCGCACATCACCGCGCCGAGCGCGATCAGCTTGAAAAGGCCTTTCAGGAAGTTGGCGAGCGCCTGCTTGCCGAAGATCCGCGCAAAGCCGGCCGCCGGCGAGATCTTGCTGAATTTTGGTGTCAGCCCCTCGGCCGACCAGACGAAGCGATGCTGGATCAGATTGCCACCGACCGCCGCGATGACGAGAAACAGCATCGGCATGGCCATCGCCGAGAACACCGCGGAGCCCAGCGACTTGGCGAGCAGGATCAGGCCCGGCCCGTCGGTGCGGATCATCCAGGAATTGGCGATCAGGTTGCGCATCGGCAGTTGCAGCCCGCTGCCGATCGAGCTGCCGAACGACGACAGCACAAGGGTGGCACCGCCGATCAGGAACCAGGTGTTGACCTCCTGGCTCTTGGCGACGTCGCCGCGTTTATGGGCGTCGTCGAGCCGTTTTTGCGTAGGGTCCTGTGTTTTTTCTGCGTCGCTGTCATCGGACATGGTTCAGGTCCCGGTCAGGTTCTGGGCATCATCTGGTGCATCACACCGACGAAGTATTCCAGATAGGTCCCCATCATCGTCACCAGCACGGCTGCAAAAATCACGAAGCCGATCATGATGGAGAGCGGCACGCCGACGAAATACACCTGCATCTGCGGCATCAGCCGCGCCAGGATGCCGAGGCCGACGTTGAAGACGAGGCCGAACACCAGAAACGGCGCCGACAGCTGCGCGCCGATCTTGAACGCCGTCGCAAAGGCCGAGGTCGCCAACGAGGCGACATCGCCCGATGACATCAGCTCGCCCGGCGTGAAGATCTTGTAGCTCTCGTCGAGGGCGGCGATCACCAGATAGTGCGTATCGGTGGCGAACAGCAGCGTGATGCCGAGGATGGTGAGGAAATTGCCGATCAGCGCGCCCTGCTGACCCTGGGTCGGATCGACCGAGGTGACGAAGCCGAGCCCGAGCTGCTGGGCGATGATCGAGCCTGCGACCTGCAGCGCCGACAGCGTCACCCGCGCGGTGGCGCCAAGCACGATCCCGATCACGATCTCATGCACCATCAGCACCAGGAGCGGCGCGATCGAGCCCATGTCGACGTTGAAGGAATTGCGGTGCAGCGGCAGGATGATCAGGGTCAGCGCCAGCGCGATCGACAGCTTGATGCGTGTCGGGATATTGACCTCGCCGAGCCCGGGCAACAGCATCACCATCGCGCCGACGCGGGCAAACACCAGCATGAAGGCGGCGGCAAGGGCCGGCAATAGTGAGACATCGAGGCGCATGGGCCGGGACTGTGCATCAGCCACCCATGATTCGCGACGATATCCGCAACATATAGCTGTTCAGCGCGTCCGACATGAACGGTAAAGCCAGGATCAATGTGACGAAGATCGCCAGGATTTTCGGCACGAACACCAGGGTCTGTTCCTGGATCTGGGTCAGGGCCTGCACCAGCGACACCACGACACCGACCACCAGGCCGACCACCATCAGCGGCGCCGACACCACCACAATGGTCCAGATCGCATCGCGCGCGATATCGAGAGTTTCAGCGCCAGTCATTGGGGGTATCCGTTAGTTGCAGTAACTGTCGTTCCGGGGCGCGAGAGCGCAGCTCGAGCGAACCCGGAACCTCGGCATGGGACGATGAACATTTCGGGATTCCGGGTTCGCAACCGCCTGGCGGCGTTTGCGCCCCGGAATGACGAGTTATCAGATCGGCATCTTCATGATGTCTTCGTAGGACTGGATGACGCGGTCGCGCACCGAGACCAGGGTCGAGACGGCGACGTCGGTCTCCGCCACCGCGGTAACGACGTCCATCACATTGGCTTTGCCATTGGCCATCGCGATGGTCTGGCTGTCCGACTTGCGGCCGGCATCCATCACCGAGCCGATCGCGCCCTTCAGCATGTCGCCGAACGACTGGCCGCCCTCGGCGGCCTTGCCGATGCCGCCCCCGACGCCACCGCCGGATTCCATGATGCGCGAGAGACTTGCATAGGCGTTAGCCGCGACGGAGGGAGTTGCCATGATTCAGTTTTCCTGTTCAGGCCTTGAGAATATCGAGCGTGCGCTGGATCATCCGGCGCGTCGCGGTGATGATGTTGAGGTTGGCTTCATAGGACCGCTGCGCCTCGCGCATGTCGGTCATTTCGATCAGCGGATTGACGTTGGGATATTTGACGTTGCCCGCGGTATCGGCGGCGGGATTGCCGGGCTCGTATTTCATGCGGAACGCGGTGGTATCGGTCTTGACGCGGCCGAGCGTCACGACCCGGCTGTCGATCGCGCGGTCGAGCTCGGACGTAAAGGTCGGGATCTTGCGGCGATACGGATCGCCGGCGGCGCTCTGCGCGGTGGATTCGGCGTTGGCGATGTTTTCCGAGATCACGCGCATGCGGCCGGCCTGGGCGCGCAGGCCGGAGGCCGCAATGCCCATCGATCTCGTGAAGTCGCTGACGTTGTCGTCGGCCATGATGCGGTCTCCCTGCGGTTACGTCAGCGCTTGCCGATCGCGGTCTTCAAGAGGCCGAGGCTGCGGCTGTAGAGCGAGGTCACCGCCGCATAGTCTCCCGAATTGGACGAGCTCTTCATCATCTCGTCCTCGAGGTTGACGGCGTTGCCCGAGGGCCTTGTCTCGTAGGCGCCGCGGTTATTGGCGCCGTAGGCCGAGGTACCGGTCGGAATGATATTGGTACCGCTGGCCCGCATCATCGGCAGCGAGCCCATCGGACCGCCCGCCGCCATGCCGATCTTGTCGAATTTCGGTTGCACGAGGTCGCGCGGCCGGAAGCCCGGCGTGTCGGAATTGGAGACGTTGTCGGCCAGAACCTTCTGGCGCTCCTGGTGCCACTGCATCTTGCTGCGCAGCGCCGACAACATCGGCATGTCACTGATGGCCATCGGATGATCTCCGCTCCGGTCCGGACGTCGTGTCCTGAGCTAGGCAGAATTTGCCGCCAGCGTGGTTAACAGCGGGTTAATTTTCGCCGGCAGGTGTTACTGAAATGTAAATACCCCCTGCAAAACGAGGGCTTTCGGGGCGTGCTATAGCTTTTTCGCCCGAATTGGCCCGTTAACCATGAAAAGGTGCTGCACAGGCGCGCGACAGAAGTCGTTTTGGCTGCGGCGATTCATAGTTTATTATTGATCAACGGCAGGATTTGCCGTGGGGCGTTAACAGATAGAGCGCGCGGGAGCGCTGCATCCGGCATCGGCGGGTCGTTTTCGACCGGCTGAAGCAGGATTCATCCGCCGCGGCGGTGCTATTTGCTGGGGACTGAGCATGCAGACATCACCGTACACCTTCTTCTTTGCCTTCATCGCCGTTCTGGCGCTGATCGGGCTGGCGGCATGGCTGGTGCGGCGATTCGCAGGCAACCGTCTCGGTTCCAATGCCGCCCGCGGACGGATGCCCCGCCTCGCCGTGATCGATGCCGCCGCGGTGGATGGCCGTCGTCGCCTCGTGCTGGTGCGTCGCGACAATGTCGAGCATCTCCTGATGATCGGCGGCCCCACCGACATCGTCGTCGAGCCCAATATCATCCGCGCCATGCCCGGCCGCGAGCAGGCGCCGCCGCGCAGCAATGTCGGCAGTGAATTGTCGATGCGCAGCGCGCCGCTGGACGCCCCGAGCTGGGGCGACAACGAGACCGGCGCCGATCCCGAGCAGCCGATCGCCGAGCCCACGCCGCGTCCGAACCGGCCCTCTTTCATCGACGAACCGCGCCGTCCGCTGCCGGAGCGCCGCCCCGAGCCGGTCGCCAGCTTCACGCCGCCGGAACTGCCGAGCCGTCCCGAGCCTCGCCCCGAACCGCGGGTTGAGCCGCGCAGCGAACGCGAAGCTCGCCCGGAGCCGGCCCCCGCGCCAGCCCCGGCGCGCCCCGACAATATCCTGCCGCGCCGCGAATCCCTGATGCCGCGCAGCGAACCGATGATGCCGCGGCCGATGCGCGCCGAGCCGCCGATCCGCGTGGCCCCGCCCTTGCGCGCCGATCGCGCCGCGGCCCCCGTGCCGGCGCCTGCCCCGACGCCCGCCCCCGTCCCGGCGCCAGCCGCGGCTCCGACGCCGGAACCGGCGGTGGCAAGCGCGCCGGGATCGTCCGCGGACCAGAACCTCGCCGAGATGGCGCAGCGGCTGGAAGCCGCGCTGCGCCGTCCGGTCGCCGATTCCCGTTCCGAGCCGTTAGAGCCAAGAACCTTAGAGCCAAGAACCGGCGAGCCGCGCACCGCTGCACCGCCGGTGGCGCCGGAACAGCCCGCGGCCCGGCCGGCCCCGCGGTTCTCGAGCGAGCTGTCGATCGCCGCTTTGTCACGCAGCGACGCCCCGGCGGCCTCCGCAGCGCCCGCGGTGGCGCCGCCGGTCAAGACCGGCTTCGAGAATCTCGAAGACGAGATGGCCTCCCTGCTGGGACGGCCGAAGTCCAGTTCGTGAGATCGGCGTTCTCCCCGCGTAGAGTAACCTTCCTCCTGACAGTCCTGACCGCCGGATCGCTGATCGATCCGGCGCAGGCGCAGGACATCAGCATCAATCTCGGCGGCGGCGGCGGCGGCGTCACCGAGCGCGCGATCCAGATGATAGCGCTGCTCACGGTGCTGTCGATCGCGCCGTCGATCCTGATCATGATGACGTCGTTCACGCGCATCGTGGTGGTGCTGTCGCTGCTGCGCACAGCTTTGGGCACCGCGACCGCGCCGCCGAACTCGGTGATCATCGCACTCGCCATGTTCCTCACCGCCTTCGTGATGGGGCCGGTGCTGCAGAAATCCTACGACGACGGCATCAAGCCTTTGGTCGCCAACGAGATATCCGTCGAGCAGGCGATGCTCCGCGCTGCGGTGCCGCTGCGCGGCTTCATGATGAAGAACGTCCGCGAGAAGGACCTCAAGCTGTTCCAGGACCTGTCCGGCGAGCCGCTGCCGGCGACGCCCGACGACATGTCGCTGCGCATCATCGTGCCGGCCTTCATGATCTCCGAGCTGAAGCGCGCCTTCGAGATCGGCTTCCTGCTGTTCCTGCCGTTCCTGATCATCGACCTCGTGGTTGCTTCGGTCCTGATGTCGATGGGCATGATGATGCTGCCGCCGGCGGTGGTGTCGCTGCCGTTCAAGCTGATCTTCTTCGTGCTGGTCGACGGCTGGTCGCTGGTGGCAGGCAGTCTGGTGCAGAGTTACGCGCCGTAGCGAAGCTCACAACACCACCATCGCCATCTCCATCGCCGTCATCCTGAGGTGCTCGCCGACTTCGGCGAGCCTCGAAGGATGCGGAGGCGGGCGCCGGCGATTGTGGCGCATCCTTCGAGGCCATCGCTAGCGCGATGGCACCTCAGGATGACGTCGGAGTTGCTATCAGCGCTTCATCTCGATCTTGCGCACTTTGACGATCGCCGGCAGCGAACCGGTGGGTTCGGTGTCGGCCTGGGCGGGGATCACGCCCTTGGCGCCGGCTTCGGGGAAGCGCAGTTTCATCTCGCGCAGGAACCCGTCGAGCGTGTCGATGCTCGCCGCCATCTTGGCGATCGCCGCGAATTCCGAATTGCTGCCGGACGCCGGACTGCTCGCAGTATCGAACGCGACCTTGTCGGCGCCCGACGCCATCAAGGGTGCGAACTTGTCGCGGAAACGGGCGAGGCCGAGCGCGTCTTCGGCCAGCGCGTAGCCAACCACGGCGCGGATCACGTCGCTCTTTTCACCGGCGTTCAGCGGCGTGAAATCGCGCCAGCGGTCGCCATAGTACAGTTCGATCTGCTCGGAGGCTTCGCGCCAGCGCCGCGCCGACCAGTAGATGTCGGAGCGCAGCCGGATCGCTTCGCGGCCGGGAATGTTGCTGATGATATCGAGCGCCAGATCGCGGCGACCGACGTCGCCCTGCGCGCGCGCCTCCAGCAGCAGCCGCTGCTGGCGCAGTTCGCCGGCGAGGTCCGCGATCCGGGTCGTGCGAAGTGCTGCAATCGCGCGGTCCGGCTTGCGCGCCATCAGATAGACCATCGCCAGACGGGACGCGACCTGCGCGCGGGCCGCGCCCTCGAGGCGGTTGTCGACCTGGTATTGCAGCAGCTCGGCGGCCTGGTCGAGCAGGTCGACAGCCACCAGGCGATCGGCGAGCCGGCGGATCATCTCGTCGCCGCGCCGCCCGATCGGTGTCAGTTCGCGGTAATCATAAAACATCGCCAGCGCATCAACCGGCCGCAGGCTGTCGCCCTTGCCGCCGAGATAGATTTCCGAGAACAGCGCCTGCGCATCGTCCTGCACTTGGCGCGCCGCCTCGGAATTGGCCTGCCGCTCGGTGGCGCTGCGCGCCGCCGCCAGCGACTCATTAAAGCGGCCGAGCCCCGAATACATCCGCGACAGGATCTGCAGAACCTGAACTTCGAGTCCGTCGCCGCGCCACAACATCGCCAGCAGTTCGAATTCCTTCAGCGCATCCTCGTCGCTGACCTCGCGGCGCTTCTGCCGCAAAAGGATGTCGCGCAGCTTGGCCTCCGACGCCGCGTGGCGGTCCTTCGAGGCGATCGCCTGCTGGTATTTCGACAGCGCGTCCTTATCGCGGCCAAGCGCCTCGTCGAGCCAGCCTGCCAGGAACAACGCATGCGGCTTCAATTCCGGCGTCACCCCGACCGTCTCGAGCTCGGAGCCGCGCGCGGACGCGCCGGCATAGTCCTTGACCTCGAGCGAGGCGCGCAACGCCTGCGTCAGCGCGATGCGCTGCAAATCGGCCGGCAGCGACGACATCGCCAGCTCGGCGTTCTTGAACTTCTCCCGCGCCAGCACCCACTTTTCCTGCCGGGCGTAAGCCAGCGCCTTCCACAGCTCGGCATCGTAGCCCGGGCCGAGTACCGGATTGGCGACGTCCTTCAGGGTCTGTTCGGGCCGGCCCATCATCGTGCTGGCGACCGCGTGCACGATCAGCGCCACCGGGCTTTCCTGCCCGACTTTCATATCCGAGATCGCCAGATCGGCGACGCCCTTGGCTTCGTGATACATGCCGCGCGCCATGTAGAAGCGCGCCAGGTCCATCCGCGCGTCGGCGCGGCTGTTGGCGTCGGCGGCGGAGGCCGCCCGGATCAGCACGTCGAAGCGTTCCTTGAACGGCCCCTCCTGATCCTTCTGCCACTGCCCGACATCGAAGATCGGCCGCGCCACCGAGGACGCCCGCTGCGGCGCCGCGTCGGCGGCCGACAGCGTCAGACCGCCCGGCCGGCTCAGCGTCACCTTGTCGACCGCGGCTTCCACCGCGACCTCGTCGGAATTGAGCTGGATCGCGACACCGTGGATGGTTTCCAGCAGCGAGAATTCGACGAAGTCCTGCCGGCGAATGAAGCCGCGCGGCGGCGGCAGCGCGGTCACGACGGTCAGCGCGTCGCCGGCCTCGGGATCGACCAGAAGGTGCTTGAGGCCGGGCCGGCTGAGCGGCACCTGGACATTGCCATGGGCGGGATCGGCGATGTTGCGGATCGCCGACAGCGGCTGCGACGCCGTCTGCCTGGTATCGGCGAGCATCACCGACCAGCTCAAGCCCAGTCCCGCCGCATCGTCCGGCGTCAGCGACGCCAGTTGCGGACGGTTGAGACGGATCCGGATCGCCTGCCCTTTGTCGAGCTTGATGCTGCTGACATCGCCGACCACCGAACCGCCCTGGCGACGGATCGGCGACAGGTCGATCGGCTTTTGGGAATCGACTACCAGCCACAGCATGTCGCCACGCCGGAACAGCGCCGCCGGCGTCGGCGAGTTGAAACCGAAATCCATCCGCAGTCCGTCGCTGCTGCGCTTGACATCCACCGGCGTGCCGGGCTCGGCCGCGGCAGGGGGGGCCTCGGCAGTCACCACCGGCGTCATCGCCGGCGCCGCGGCAGCTGCAGGAGCCGCTTCCGCGACCGGTGCGGCAACCACAGCGCTCGGAGCAGGCGTTGTGACGCCTTCCTTCGCGGGCTCGGCCTTGGCCGGCTCGACCTTGGCAGCCTCGACCTTGGCCGGCTCCACTTTCGCCAGTTCGACTTTCGGCGGCGTCGCTTTAGCCGGTTCGACCTTGGGTAATTCGACCTTGGCGGCCTCTGCCGGCTTCGTTTCCCGCGTGACGGATTCGGAGGCTGGCGGCATGGTCTCGCCCGCGCGCGGCGGCGAAGCTTCTGTCACCGGCCGGGCTACGACCGGCGGCTTGGCCGCTTCCGGCTTGGCGACCGGCAGGCTGGCCAGCGGCGACGGCTTGTCGGGCTGCTGGAAGCCGATATCGACGATGTAGTTCTTGTCTTCGCGGAACGAGCGCACGTCGACATCGCCGATCAGGCCGATCTCAACCGCGGTGCGGTTGCCGTCCATCGCCTGCCCGATCGAGGCAATGTTCGGCGGCGCCGACAGTTTGGCGTCGGCCAGATCGAAGGTCAGGCCGGCATTGAAGTTCAGCGTCATCGTCTTGTCGCTGAGCGATGACGACATCCCGACGCCGGCCGGCAGTTCGAAAACGAAGCGCACGAAGGTCGGCTGCACCGAGGCGCGCACCCGGATCGCCGGCGTCTTCTTGCCTTCAGAGGCGGTGCGCTGCTGGCGCAAGGCGCGCTCGGCGATGCGCGCGCGCTCCGACAATTCCTTCACGACCTCCTGCGGCAGGCCGGGCGGCAGGCCCTTCCAGCTATCGGGCAACAGATCGATGAAGATGCGTTCGCCGGCGGCCATCGAATTGACGGTGACCTTGCGCGACAGCGCCAGCCGGATCGCCATGCCGTCGGGGTCGCGCCGCGCCGAGCCGATGTATTCGGGTGCGGCATCCGAAAGCGCCTCGACGGGGACATCGACCGGCCGCTTGAAACGAACGATGAGAACGGTGCCGGCCTGCGTGACTTCGGATTCGACGTCCTCGGCCAGCTTCAGCACGATGCGGGCATAGCCGCCCGCCACCGCCATCGAGGCCTCGCCGCGCACCGCTTGCGCCCGCGCCGGCGCGGCCACCCCGGCCAGGACCGCCGCCACCGCCAGCAGCAGACCCGCGCAACGCCGAACGGCCCGCGTCCAGGCGCCGGCGATCGTCCCATTTGCTGCGGCGGCGATGCCAGCCATATCCGGAAAGTCTTTCAGCCCGATGGTCGCAGAACGGGCCCCTGCCCGCTCTGCGGAATCTAGATTCTGCGGTTGAAGGAGTTGTTAACGATTTCCCTTAATTACGCTGCGGCATTGGCCGGCCCTCGATCTTCGGCAGTTCGGCGGTCGAGGCCGGTTTGTCGCCGCCATTGGCGCGCCGCGCCAGTTCGACGGTGAGACGCTCGGCGGCTTCCGGCTGCATCAGGCCGAGGATATCGGACATTTTGCGCGGCGCGATTTGCGAGGCGATCTCGAACAGCACCGGCATCTCCAGCCGGTCAAAAATCTTGGCGGCGTCCTTCGGCTTCATGCTCTCATACATCGTGATGATGCCCTTGAAGCGCGCGGAATCGGCCTCGCCCTTCTGGCCGGTCGCGGTCTTGATGCCGGCCTCGACGCCTTTCAACTCGTCGACACGGGACTCGATGCGCTTCTCGGCCGCCTTCAGCAGGCTCTCGCGGATATCGATCTCGCGCGCGCGCGTCTCCAGCTCCTGGCGGCGGGCCTGCAGCCGCTCCAGGATGGCGCGCTCCGAGGCCGACACCGGCGGCGGCGGCTCGGGCGGCGGCGACGCCGGCGCGATGGACGGCGCTGAAACGACCGGCTTGGGTTCTTCCTTCTTGGCGCTCACCGAGCCGGTGATGTCGCCATCGCCCGACTTGGCGGCCGGCGGCTTTCCGCCCGGAAAATTGAAGGTCTGCTGCGCCCAGGATTGTTTCTCGACCTTGGGCTGATACTCGAACACGTAGCCGCCATCGATCACCAGCCCGGCGATCTTCAGCACGGCAAGGCCGAAGATCGCAACGAGCAGGACCGGAAGCACGCGGATGTCGCGGAAAACTTTCATGCAGCGATGCCGTCAGGCCTCCGGCGCTCGGCGAAGGCCTGCGCGGCGGCGGCGTTGGCACGGGCGGCGGACATCTTCGGCACGACGGGCTGGTGCGGCGCGACCGGGGCCGGCGCGGCGACCTGTGCCGGCGCTTCAGCGGGCGCGTCGACGAACGGCCGCGCCGCGGACGCGATCCGCGACAGCCGGCGCACCACATTGTCGCTCTCGGCCAATTGCCCCTTGAGCTGCTCGGCCAGCGCCGTCGCCAAAGCGATCTGGCTGCCGAGATGTTCATTGACGTCGCGCACGGTATGTTTGAGGCCGCCGATCGCCCGTTCGGCGATTTCGGTGACGGTGATCAGCTCGCCGATGGTGGCTTTCAGCGACTGCTCGTCGGCCTTCAGCCGCTTCAGCCGGCTGTTCAGCAGCATGCAATAGCAGATGGTGAGAATGAGCAGAACGGCGACCAGGCTCTCGATCGCAATGCCTAACATGTGGTTCATTGGGCCTCCATCATCTTGGTCTGTTCATCAGCCTTCTCGAACATCGCGAAGGTCGTACTGGGCTTGCGTAGCTGCTTGGTGACGCGGATCGCGACGCGGTCGCCGACGCGGCCCATGCGGCCCTCGCTGAGGATGACGTCACCGCAGCGCACCGACACCAGCGCGTCGGCGCGCATGTCGAGCGGCAGCGTGTCGCCGACTTTCAGACTCATCAGTTGCTTCAGCGGAATTTCGGCCTCGTAGAGCACAGCATCGACCGAGATCTTGGCCTGCGCAATTTCCGTCGCCAGGTGACTTTCCCAGATCGGGTCACGGCCGAATTTCTCGCCCATGAACATCTGCATGAGCGTGGCGCGGATCGGCTCGATGGTCGCGTAGGGCAGCAGCAATTCAACATTGCCGCCGCGGTCTTCCATGTCGATGTGCAGCCGCACCAGAATGGCGGCATTGGCCGGGCGGCTGATGGCGGCAAAGCGCGGATTGGTCTCGAGCCGGTCGATCGAGAACGTCACCGGCGACAGCGGCCGGAACGCCTGCTCGGCGTCGGCCAGGATCACTTCGGTGAGGCGCTTGACCAGATTGGTCTCGATCGTGGTGTAGGGACGGCCCTCGATGCGCAAGGACGCCTCGCCGCGGCGGCCGCCGAGCAGCACGTCGATCATCGAATAGATCAGGCTGGAATCGACGGTGGCGAGACCGAAGTTTTCCCACTCTTCCGCCTTGAACACACACAGCACGGCCGGCAGCGGAATCGAATTCATGTAGTCGCCGAACCGCACCGAGGTAATGCGGTCGAGCGAGACCTCGACGTTGTCGGAGGTGAAATTGCGCAGGCTCGTCGTCATCAGCCGCACCAGGCGGTCGAACACGATTTCGAGCATCGGCAGACGCTCATACGACACCATCGCGGAATCGATGATGGCGCGGATGCCGGAATTCTCGTCGAGATGCACTTCACCGACGGAGAAACCGAGCAGATTGTCGATCTCCTCCTGCGACAGCACGCGCTCGCCGCCGGTATTCTTGCCGCCGCCGCCGACATCGCGACCGCCGTCCTCGACCATCGCGGCCCACTGCTCGGCCATGGTGCCGGTCAGTTCGTTTTCGGCAGCCGCCCTCGCCGCTTCTACCGGATCCTCGGAATCCAGCGAAGCTTCCCATTCGGCGGCAATCGCGTCCTGATCGACCTGTTCTTTAGACATCTGACCGATTCCAAACCCTCACTGAACGAGGATTTCCTTGAACAGCACGGCGCTGACCTCGCCCGGCGCGATCGCCGCGTTGACGCGCTTGGTCAGTTCTTCCTTGAGGCGAAACATGCCGACCGAGCCGTTGAGATCGGAGGCGCGCAGCTCGCGCAGATAGGTCTGGAACATGTCGCTGACGCGCGGCAGCGTCGGCTTGACCTGCTCGAGCTGCTTGGCGTCCTTCAGTTCAAGAACGATCTTGGCCTTGAGATATTGCACGCGCTCGCCGGGCTGGCCGGCGAGGTTCACGAGGATGTCCGGCACGTCGACGAAGGTCGGCAGCACCGGCTTCGGCGCCTCGACATGCTGTTCCTTCGGCGAACGCAGGAACATGAACCAGGCGCCGCCGCCAAGCACGGCGACCGCCACCACGGCGATGATGATCAGCTTGAGCTTGCTTTTCGGTTTCGGTTCGCCCGCGGCGCCGTCTTCCGATTCTTTGTCTGCCATCGCCTGCCCGTCCGGAAATAGGGGAAGAGCTCGATGCCGCCAGGCAGGCCCCAACGCGATACTGACTGCCAGCGCCCCAAGGCCCTGTTGGTTAAGAATTAGGTCGCAATGGTTAACGGTTCCTTTCGTTTATCGGCCGACTAGGAAAAATCTGCCGGGCCAACATGGTCAACAGAACCTTTCTGCCGCCCCCAAAGCCTCGTCCAAAACTACCAAGCCCCTGTAGTTTCGAAGAAATCCGACTTGGCACGGTCTTCGCAACTGTTTCTGCGAACCGCGGCTTGGGAGAGCTGTGCGGCTCATAGGATCCGCGGCCCGCCTGGGAGGGCGAACCGGGGATCGCAGGGGAGAACGACGATGGAGAATGTTAGTCTCATCGGACTTTCGCGGCAGATGACGCTGGAGCGCCAGCTCGATGTCGTCGCGAACAATGTCGCCAACGTGAACACCACCGGTTTCAAGGCCGACCGTTCGCTGTTCGAGGAATTTCTGCGCAGCAATGCGCGGGAGACGAATTTCATCGGCCGCGACCGCAACGTGTCGTTCGTGCAGGACCGAGCCACGCTGAAGGACCTGTCGCAGGGACCGATCGAGCAGACCAAGAACCCGCTCGACGTCGCGATCGACGGCGACGGCTTTCTGGTGGTGCAGACCCCGAACGGCCCGCGCTACACCCGCGACGGCAGCATGCAGATCAGCCAGACCGGCCAGTTGGTCACCAAGTCCGGCATCCCGGTGCTCGGCACCGGCGGCCCGATCACGTTCCAGCCGACCGATCACGACATCAACATCTCCGCCGACGGCACCGTCACCGTGCAGGAAGGCACCAACCGCACCGATTCAGTGCGCGGCAAGCTGCGCATGGTGTCGTTCGCGCAGGCGCAGAGCGCGCTGAAGAAGGAAGGCTCCAACCTGTTTTCCGCCGAAGGCGCGCCCCCGCTGCCCGCCACGACCTCGAAGCTCACCCAGGGCTTCGTCGAAAAATCCAACGTCAACTCCGTGATGGAAATGACCAGGATGATCGACGTCACCCGTGCTTACACGCAAATCTCGGCGATGCTGCAGCAGCAGACCGACATGCGCCGATCGGCGATCGAAAAACTCGCCGGCGATTCCGCGGCCTAAGGAAACACACCCATGCGCGCTCTTTACACTGCAGCGACCGGGATGGCGGCCCAGGAACTCAACGTCCAGGTCATCTCCAACAACATCGCGAACATGCGGACCACCGGCTACAAGAAGCAGGTCGCCTCGTTCCAGGATCTGGTCTACGACCACGTCCGTCGCGTCGGCGCGCAGGCCTCCGACCAGGGCACCATCATCCCGGTCGGCGTCGATATCGGCGGCGGCGTCAAGACCGTCGGCACGCCGCGGCTGATGACGCAGGGCACGCTGGCGGCGACCGGCGGCGATCTCGACATCGCGGTGCGCGGCGAAGGCTTCTTCAAGATCCAGATGACCGACGGCACCTTCACCTATACCCGCGACGGCTCGTTCACCACCGACCAGACCGGCCGCATCGTTACCGCGGCAGGCAATCCGGTGCAGCCGACTATCACGGTACCGGCCGCCTCCTCCGGCATGACGATCAGCGCTTCCGGCCAGGTGTCGGTGACCGTCGCGGGTTCGGCGACGCCGCAGGTGCTCGGCACCATCAGCCTGACGCGCTTCATCAACAAGGCCGGCCTGCAGCCGATCGGCGACAACCTGTTCACCGAAACCCCGGCCTCCGGCGCGCCGCAGGACGGCGTCGCCAATATCGACGGCTTCGGCGACCTGCAGCAGCGCAACCTCGAACAGGCCAACGTCGAAGTCGTCTCGGAAATCTCCGATCTGATCGCCGCGCAGCGCGCCTACGAGATGAACGCCAAGGTGATCAGCGCCGCCGACCAGATGCTGCAATCCACTTCCGCCATGTTCCGCTGAGGCAGATGATCATGACCTTCCGTTCACTCCTGCTCGCGACCACCCTGTTCGCGCTCGGCGCCCATGCGGCGCACAGCCAGAGCCGCGAAGACGTGCTGGCCCAGCCGGTGCTGCGCGCCAACGTCACCGTCGCCGGCGACCTGGTGCGGATCGGCGACGTCATCGACAACGCAGGTCCGGCCGCGGGAATCGCGATCTATCGCGCGCCGGATCTCGGCACGGTCGGCTCGCTGCCGGTGGCCAAGGTGATCGCGGCGCTGCGTGCCCATCAGGTGATCGGCGTCGATACCCGCGACCTCATGGACATCACCGTGACGCGGCTGTCGCGCAGCATCGAGGCCCGCGACATCGAGAACCAGGTGGCGCAGGCGCTGCAGCATCGCAACGGCCTCGGCGACGCCGCCAATCTGACGCTGACCTTCGACCGCGACGTGCAGACGCTGCAGCTCGATGCTGCCTCGTCCGGCGCGCTGGAGGCGGTCTCGACGCGGTTCGATGCACGCTCCGGCCGTTTCGATATCACCTTCTCGATCGGCAGCGACAGCGGTGCCGCCTCCAAGCTGCGCTTCACCGGCACCGCGGTCGAGACCGTCGAGGCCGCCGTGCTGGCGCGCGGCGTCGACAGCAAGGAAGTGCTGAAGGCGTCCGACGTCATCGTCGAGCGCCGTCCGAAATCCGAAGTCGGTATCGATGTCGCCAGCCGCGAGCGCGCGGTCGGCATGCAGGTCCGCCGCCAGTTGCGCGCCGGCCAGGCGCTGCGCATCGCCGATCTCGCCAAACCCGATCTGGTGACGCGCGACCAGGCGGTGACGCTGGTCTACGAATCCGCCGGGCTGTATCTCACCATCCGCGGCAAGGCGATCGAGAACGGCACCGAAGGCGACGTCGTCAGCGTCATCAATCTGCAGTCCAAGCGCACGGTGTCCGGCGTGGTGGTCGGCCGCGGCCAGGTCGCCGTCGCGGTCCCCGGCCCGCGGCTTCCCGCGCCCAGCGAGAAGCTCAACGACAAGATCTCCCAGGCCGCCGCCTCCGTCGCACTCGCTGCCAATGTTTCTGCTGCCACCCGTAACGCCGAGTAAAGTTGATGTTCCAGTATAATCGCGCCGTTCTGCTCGCCACCCTGCTGACCACGACCGTGCTGTTCAGCGGCTGCTCCTCGATCGAGCGGCTGTCGATGATCGGCGAACAGCCGAAACTGACCGCGATCGAGAATCCGGTGGCGCAGCCCGGCTACAAGCCGGTGCAGATGCCGATGCCGCAGCCGGAAGTGGCCTCGTACAATGCCAATTCGCTATGGCGATCGGGCTCGCGCGCCTTCTTCAAGGACCAGCGCGCGCGCCAGATCGGCGACATTCTGACCGTGACGGTGAACTTCACCGACAAGGCCAACATCGCCAACCAGACCCAGCACAGCCGCTCCAGCAAGGAGGATTCCGGGATCACCGATTTCGCCGGCTCCAAGCTGCTGTCGGGCTCGGCCGCCTCGGTGCTGCCGGGCCGGCTGCTCTCGGCCGACGGCACCTCGTCGAGCGACGGCAAGGGCTCGGTAGCACGCCAGGAGAACTTGCAGACCAGCGTCGCGGCCGTGGTCACCCAGCTTTTGCCGAACGGCAATCTGGTGGTCGAGGGCAAGCAGGAGATCCGCGTCAACTACGAGATCCGCGAATTGATCGTTGCCGGCATCGTGCGCCCCGAGGACATCCAGAGCGACAACACCATCGACAGCGCCAAGATCGCGCAGGCCCGCATCGCCTATGGCGGTCGCGGCCAGATCTCCGATGTCCAGCAGCCGCGCTACGGCCAGCAGGTCATGGACGTGCTGCTGCCGTTCTGATCCAGGCTTTCAGAGCTCCCCACTTCATCCAGCGCTCCCACGCCATGAAGTGTCCAACGCGGCCTTCCGTCAGCTCCCCTGACGGAAGGCCGTCGTCGTTTGGGGATGGATACTTCTATCGCTAGGCCGACGTGGCTTCCCCTGCCCCTTGCGGGGAGGGTCGGCCGAACGAGCGATGATGCGAGAGCATCATCGGGAGTGGAGGCCGGGGTGGGGGTGCCGCGGGCGACGGCGCTTGTGGCACCCCCACCCGACCGCGCTTCGCGCGGCCACCCTCCCCGCAAGGGGGAGGGTAAGAACCGCTACTGCACGCTCAGTGCTACAAAGCGCAATTCGCCTTCGCCGTTCGATACCAGCAGCAGCACCGACTTCTTGCCGTCCTTCTTCAAGGCATCGACGCGCTTCTTGACGTCGGCGGGGTTGCTCACCGCTTCCTGCGCGACCTCGACGATGACGTCGCCGGCGTTCAGGCGCTTCTCGGCGGCGTCCGAGCCAGAGTCGACCGAGGTCACGACCACGCCCTTGACGCTGTCCTTGATCTTGAACCTGGCGCGCATCTCCTTGCTGAGTCCGGTGAGATCGAGGCCCAGCGCCTTCTGCGTCGCCGGCTTTTCGGCTTCCGGCATCGACTTCACCGAGGCCGGCTGCGGCTTTTCGCCATCGTCGAGACGGCCGAGCGTGACCTGCTTGATAACTTCTTTACCCTTGCGGATGATCAGCACGTCGACCGCCTTGCCGACCGCGGTGTCGGCGACGATGCGCGAGAGGTCCTTCGGCTCCTTGACGTCCTTGCCGTCGAACTTGACGACGACGTCGCCGGGCTCGATGCCCGCCGGCTTCGCCGGGCCCTTGTCGTCGATGCCGGCAATCAGCGCGCCGCGTGCAGGCTTGATGCTAAGGCTCTCGGCGATCTCGTCGGTGACCTGCTGGATGCGGACGCCAAGCCAGCCGCGGCGCAGCTCGCCGAATTCGCGCAATTGCGCCACCACCTGCGACGCCGTCTTCGACGGCACCGCAAAGCCGATGCCGATCGAGCCGCCGGACGGCGAGATGATCAGCGTGTTGACGCCGATCACGTCGCCGTCGAGGTTGAACAGCGGGCCGCCGGAATTGCCGCGGTTGATCGAGGCGTCGGTCTGGATGTAGCTGTCATAGGGGCCGGAATTGATGTCGCGGTTGCGCGCCGAGACGATGCCGGCGGTGACCGTGCCGCCGAGCGAGAACGGGTTGCCGATCGCGATCACCCATTCGCCGAGACGAACCTTTTCGGAATCGCCGAACTTCACCGCGGTGACCGGCTTCACCGGGGTGAATTTGAGCACCGCCAGATCGGTCTTCTTGTCGACGCCGACCAGCGTCGCCTTGATCTTGGTGCCGTCATTCATGATGACGTTGATCTCGTCGGCGTCCGCAATGACGTGATTGTTGGTGACCACGACGCCGGAGGTGTCGACGATGAAGCCGGAGCCCAGCGAATTGGTCTTGCGCGGCTGCAGGCCGCCATTCTTGTCGCCGCCCGGCCCGCCGCGGCGGTTCTTGAAGAAGTCGTCGAAGAATTCCTCGAACGGCGATCCCGGCGGCAGTTGGGGCATCGCCCCGCGCGGGGTGTCACTGTTCTTGCTGTCGCCGCTCTTGTTGTTGGCTTCGACGGTCTGCGTGGTCGAGATGTTGACGACCGCGTCGATCACCTTTTCGGCGACGTCGGCGATGCCGTCCGGCCCCCGGGCGACGGCCGGTGCCGAGAAGGCGGCGACGGCGGTGCCGAGGCAGAGCGCCGTGAGCCACGGGCGCAGGCGGAGGCTCAAGGCGGGGGGCGCGATGGACATGGGACGAACGTCTCCTGAAGGATTCCGCGATTTGGCAGCCAGACTGCGCCCGAACATGGCTTTCGCGCAAGCGCAGGGACACGACGGCCCACCATCAACACCGCGGATTGCGGCGGAAAGCCGGCGCCTCAACGCACGGACCGCTATTCGGATTCACTATTTGCAGGATGACGGTATTGGAGGGGCGCCCGGGTCTAGCTGCGTACCAGCCAGATCAGGGCCAGCCCGCCGATCGCCGAGCCGATGCCGGCGATCCGCAGGATATTGTCGGGCGTCGCCAGCGCACTCTTCATCGCGCGACGCATCCAGCCGGGAAAAGCCAGGAACAGGATGCCTTCCAGCACGAACAGGATACCGATGCCGATGAGGAAGTCGGCGAACGCTATGGACCTCATCCGACTTCAACTCCCGAAACGTTCGCACCCTGAGCGCTTTTATGAAAATGGGGCGCGCCTTCGAAGAAGGCGCGCCCCATCCATAGATCAGAGCGGCAGCGAACGCAAAGTTGCCGCTGCCGCTTGACAGCCTAGTCTCTTACGGCCGCGCCGCCGCCGGCTTGCCGGCCGGATTGGCGAAGAAGCGGAAGAACTCCGAATCCGGCCGCAGCAGGAAGCGGGTGTCGTTGCTCTTCAACCCGTTCTCGTAGGCCGTCATGGAGCGGTAGAAGGCGAAGAACTCCGCATCCTTGCCGTAGGCCTCCGCGAACAGCCGGTTGCGCTCGCCGTCACCGGTACCGCGAACCTGCTCAGCCGTGGAGTTGGCATCGGCGATGATCACGGTGGCTTCGCGATCGGCCTTGGAACGGATTTCCTGCGCCTTCTGGCCGCCCTGCGCGCGGAACTCGGCCGCCTCGCGCTGACGCTCGGTCTGCATCCGCTGATAGACCGCCTGACTGTTCGACTCCGGCAGGTCGGCGCGGCGAATGCGGACATCGACCACCGAGATGCCGTAGCCGTCGGCCTCCTTGTCGAGCTGGTCGCGGATCCGGTTCATCAAGCCTTCGCGTTCGTCACGCACCACCTGAATGAACGTCACCTCGCCGAGCACACGACGCAGCGACGCGTTGAGCAGCGTGGTGAGCTGGATATTGGCAGCCTGGATCGAACCGATGCTCTGGTAGAAGCGCAGCGCGTTCTTGATGCGGTAGCGCGCGAACGCATCCACCACGAGACGCTTCTGGTCCGACGCGATCACTTCCTGCGCCGGATTTTCCAGATCGAGGATGCGCTTGTCGATCGAGATCACGGTGTCGATGAACGGCACCTTGAAGTTCAGACCGGGTTCGGTGACCACGCGGACCGGCTCACCGAGCCGGACCACCAGCACCTGTTCGGTCTGGCGCACCGTGAAGATCGAGCTGTAGCCGATGACAATCACGGCGAATAGCACGATCAGTGCGACGATACCTGAAATTCCGGTCTTCATCGGGTGCTCCCGCTCTGCTGTTGCGGCTGGCCAGATGTCGCCGGGGCCTGTCGCCGCGGCGACAGTTCGTTCAGGGGAAGAAAGGGCACGACGCCCTGCGCATTGGCGCCGCCGTCATAGACCAGCTTCTCGGCGCCGCCGAGAATCCGCTCCATGGTTTCCAGATAGATGCGCTGGCGGGTGACGTCCGGCGCCTTCTTGTATTCGTCGTAGACGCTCAGGAAGCGCGCGCTCTGGCCTTTGGCCTCGGCAATCGCCTGTTCCTTGTAACCTTCGGCAACCTGCAGGATCTGCGCCGCCCGGCCACGCGAATCGGGAACGACGCGGTTGGCATAGGTCTGGGCTTCGTTCTGCAGACGCTCGAGATCGGCGCGCGCCGCCTGGACGTCACGAAACGCATCGATGACCTGCGACGGCGGATCGACCTTCTGCATCTGCACCTGCTGCACCAGGATGCCGGCGCCGTAGCCGTCCAGCGTCTTCTGCATCAGTTCCTGCACGCCGGCTTCGGTGGTGGTGCGGGCGCCGGTCAGGATCGGCTGGATGTTGGCGCGGCCGACCACTTCGCGCATCGCGCTTTCGGCCACGGCCTTCACGGTGCCTTCCGGGTTCTGGATGTTGAACAAGAAGTTGCCGACGCCGTCCGGCTTGATGCGCCACAACACGGTAAAATCGACATCGACGATGTTTTCGTCGCCGGTCAGCATCAGGCTCTCTTCCGGCACGTCGCGCATGGTGCGGCCGCGACGCGTAGGATCGTCGATCAGCGACATGCCGATGCTCAGGGTCGAGACGCGCAGCGCCTTGGGCAACAGCACGGTCTCGATCGGATAGGGCAGATGGTAGTTCAGGCCGGGTTGCACGGTGCGGACATGCTTGCCGAAGCGCAGCACCACGCCGAGTTCTTCGGACTGCACGCGGAAGAAGCCGGACAGGCCCCAGATCGCCAAAGCGGCAGCGAGCACCAGGGCGATGCCCATACCGCTGACGAAGCCGCCGGGCAGCATCGACTGCAGCCGGTCCTGGCCGCGGCGCAGCAGGTCCTCGAGGTCAGGCGGTCTCGGACCCGCCGATTGCGGACCGGATCCCCATGGCCCCTTGGGACCAGAGCTCCACGGGCCTCCGCCTTGATTCTTCCACGGCATCAACAATCTCCTCTGCGCGAACCGGAAACCGGCCTCGCCACATCTGGATGGCTTTATAGGGGACAGGCCGGGTCGTTACAACGCGGCTGCTGGCCCACAGGAACTAAGCGCGAAGTCCTCAAAGTCAATGTTAATAGGGGTTATCGCGGTTAACGCGGGTCACGCCGACGATATGTCACATAGGAGAAATCGACGCTGTCCTCGCCTGCGGCAGGATGGCGGACACGGGCGGCCTCCTCCCAGATCGAGACATCGATCGGCGCGAAATAGGCATCTCCCGCGGGTTTGGCGTGCACCTCGGTGATTTCGAGCCGGTCGGCGGCGTCCATCCATTGCGCATAGATCTCGGCGCCGCCGATCACGGCGATCTCCGTGGCCGAACGCCGCAGCGCGTCGCCGGTGGCGAGCTCGCGCGCCGCGGTGAACGACGTGGTGACCACCGCGCCCGGCGCCTGGTAGTCTGGATTGCGGGTAACGACGATATTGGTCCGCCCCGGCAGCGGCCGGCGCGGCAATGATTCAAAGGTCTTGCGGCCCATCACGATCGGCTTGCCCATGGTCATCGCCTTCAGGCGCTGCATGTCGGACTTCAACCGCCACGGGATCGCATTGCCCTGCCCGATCACGCCGTTGTCGGCGACGGCGACGATGAGGGTGACGTTCATGACGCCTGCCCCCGCAGAGCCAGCTCCCGGAGCGCGTCACCGCTCAGTTTGCACGCCGTCCACTCATCCATCATTTTGGCCCCCATCGACATGTAGAATGCGATCGACGGCGCATTCCAGTTCAGCACCGACCATTCGAACTGCGTCCAGCCGTTGTCGATGCAGCGCTGCGCGAGCTTGACCATCATCGCTTTGCCGATGCCATGGCCACGATGCGCCGGTCGCACGAACAGATCCTCGAGGTGGATGCCGTGCCGTCCCCGAAACGAAGAGAAATTCAGGAACCAGAGCGTGAACCCGATCGGTTCGCCATCCCATTCGGCGATGTCGCAATAGACCTGCGGCTGCGGGCCGAACAGCGCCGCGACGACGGTAGCCTCGGTGGCATCGACCAGGTGCGACAGTTTTTGATACTCCGCCAGTTCGCACATGAAGCTGAAAACAAGCGCGCTGTCATGGTTCGTGGCCGCACGGATGTTCAGGCTCACACCGCCACCTCGGCCTTGATATGCGGATGCGGATCGTAGCCCTGCAGCGTGAAATCCTCATAGCGGAAGGCGAAGATGTCCTTCACCTCCGGATTGATCGTCATCACCGGCAGCGGTCGCGTCTGCCGGGTCAGTTGCAGTCGCGCCTGCTCCAGATGGTTGGAATACAGATGCGCGTCACCGAGCGTGTGGATGAAGTCGCCGGGCTTGAGACCCGTCACCTGCGCCACCATCATCGTCAGCAGCGCATAGGACGCGATGTTGAACGGCACGCCGAGAAACACATCCGCCGAGCGCTGGTACAGCTGGCACGACAGTTTGCCGTTCGCGACATAGAACTGGAACAGGCAGTGACACGGCGGCAGCGCCATCTTGTCGACGTCGGCGGGATTCCACGCCGTCACGATCAGCCGGCGGGAGTCCGGATTGCGCTTGATCATCTCGACCACATTGGCGATCTGGTCGATCGCGCGGCCGTCGGCGGCCGGCCAGGAGCGCCACTGCGAGCCATAGACCGGGCCAAGATCGCCATTGGCGTCCGCCCATTCGTCCCAGATCGAGACGCCATTGTCCTTGAGATATTTGATGTTGGTGTCGCCGGCGAGAAACCACAACAGCTCGTGGATGATTGCCTTCAGCGGCAGCCGCTTGGTGGTCAGCATCGGGAAGCCGGCCGCCAGGTTGAAGCGGGTCTGGTGGCCGAACACCGACAGCGTGCCGGTGCCGGTGCGGTCGTGTTTCTCGGCGCCGTCACTGAGGATGCGTTCGAGCAGGTCGTGATACTGGTTCATGGTCGCTTCTGCAGGCTGCGGGGTATCGAACCTAGCCCCCGGACCGGCCCGACGACATGTCGATTCCCGCTTATACCCGAAAAAACAGCGCGCCTGCGAACCCATGAAAAAAGGGCCGGACGTGTGTCCGGCCCCCTGAAAACGCTCGATATTCGAGCGGGTTACATCGCCGGCTTGAGCACGGCCGACCAGCGGGCCACTTCGGCCTTGACCAGTTCGGCTAGCGCCGCCTGGGTACGGCCTTCCTTCTTGGGAATGTCGGACCCGAGATCGAGCAGGCGCTTGCGGACGTTCTCGTCATCCAGCGCCTTGGCGGCCGCGGCATTGAGCTTGGCAACGATCTCGGGCGGCGTGCCCTTCGGCGCGAAGATCGCGTTCCAGGCCGAGACCTGGTACTTCGGCAGGCCGGCTTCGGTGGTGGTCGGCAGGTTCGGCAGCGATGCATTGCGATCGGGTGTGGCGATCGCATAGGCCTTGATGGTGCCACCATTGATCTGCGGCACGGCGTTGACGATCTGGTCGCACATGTAATCGACCTGGCCGCCGACCAGCGCGTTCATCGCCGGTCCGGTGCCGTTGAACGGCACGCCGGTCGGCTTGATCTCGAGCACCGAGCTCAGCAATTCGCAGGACGAATACGACACCGAGCCGACACCGGCATGCGCCATGTTCATCTTGTCGGTATTGGCCTTCACGTAGGCGACGAATTCCTTGAGGTCCTTGGCCGGGAAGTCCTTCTTGGCCAGGATCAGGATCGGCGTGCCGGCAAGCAATGCGACCGGCTCGAAATCCTTCTCGGGGTGATAGGCCAGCTTCGGATACAGCGGCACCGCGGCGGCATGGGTGCCCATGTGGCCGGTGATCAGCGTATAGCCATCCGGCGCGGCGCGCGCGGCGCGCGTGGTGGCCGTGGTGCCGCCGGCGCCGACGACGTTTTCAATGACGATGGTCTGGCCGAGCGTCTTGGCCATGTCGGCGGTGACGATACGGGCAATGATGTCGGTCGGGCCACCGGCGGCGAACGGCACGATCATCGTGATCGTACGGTTCGGGTAGTCCTGCGCGTGAGCAGCAGCGACGAGCGAGCCGAGGCCGGCAAGTGCGAGACCGGCGGTCGCCAGCGTGCGACGGAACATATTCATTGGTTTCTCCCAGAGTTTCTTAGCATCGCCAGGGCGACGCATTCGAAGCAACTGAATACCTCGCGCGGCCCGAAGTCCATTCGACTTCGGGCCGCGGCGCAACGCCGCAGGTTAGTTCTCGGACTCGACGAACACCTCATCGCGCTTCTTTCGTAGTGCGGGAAGCAAGGCCAGGATCAGCAGGAAGGCCGAGATCGCCATCAGGGTGGCCGACAGCGGACGGGTGAAGAACACCGTCGCATCGCCGCGGGAGATCAGCAGCGCACGACGCAGGTTTTCTTCCATCAGCGGCCCCAGCACCATGCCGAGCAGCAACGGCGCCGGCTCGAAATCATGCTTGATGAGCCAGTAGCCGACGAGGCCGAACACGCCTGCCAGCACGACGTCCATCGGCGCGTTGTTCACCGAATAGATGCCGATGCAGCAGAACACCACGATCGAAGGGAACATCAGCCGGTACGGCACCCGCAGCAGGCGGACCCAGATGCCCACCAGCGGCAGGTTGATGATCAGCAGCATCAGATTGCCGACCCACATCGAGGCGATCATGCCCCAGACCAGTTCCGGCTGCTTCTGCATCACCTGCGGACCCGGCACGATGCCGTGGATGGTCATCGCGCCGACCATCAGCGCCATCACGGCGTTGGGCGGGATGCCGAGCGTCAACAGCGGGATGAACGAGGTCTGCGCCGCAGCGTTGTTGGCGCTTTCCGGGGCCGCCACGCCTTCGATCGCGCCGCGACCGAACCGCGACGGGTCCTTCGCCAGCTTCTTTTCCAGCGTATAGGCAGCAAACGACGCGATCACCGCGCCGCCGCCCGGCAGGATGCCGAGGATCGAACCGAGCACCGTGCCGCGCAGAATTGCCGGATAAGAGTCCTTCATATCCTTCTTGGTGGGCATCAGGCCGGTGACCTTCTGCTGCACCAGTTCGCGGTCGCTCTCCCCGCCGGCATCCAGGTTGCGGATGATTTCCGCAAAGCCGAACAAGCCCATCGCCACGGTGGCGAAGCCGAGGCCATCTGCGAGTTCGGGGATGTTGAACGACATGCGCGACGCGCCGGTCTCGATGTCGGAACCGACCATCGACAGCAACAGGCCGAACACGATCATCGCGATCGCCTTCAGCACCGAGCCCTTGGCGAGCACGACGGCGAAGATCAGGCCGAGCACCATCAGCGAGAAGTATTCGGCAGGACCAAAGGCCAGCGCGAGCTTGGTCAGCGGCGCGCCAAGCACGGCGATCAGAACGGTGGCGACGCAACCGGCGAAGAACGAGCCGATCGCGGCAATCGCCAGCGCCGGGCCGGCGCGGCCCTGCTTGGCCATCTGGAAGCCGTCGAGCGCGGTCACCACGGAGCCCGCTTCACCCGGGATGTTGACCAGGATCGAGGTGGTGGAACCGCCATACTGCGCGCCGTAATAGATGCCGGCGAGCATGATCAGCGCACCGACCGGCGGCAGGCCGAAGGTGATCGGCAGCAGCATTGCCACCGTGGCGATGGTGCCGATGCCCGGCAATACGCCAACCAGCGTGCCGACCAGCGCGCCGATCAAGCAGAGCAGGATGTTCATGGGAATCGGAATCGACATGCCGCCGAGGAAGGGCGGCGCCCATTGCACGAACTGGAAGACGACGCCGAAGCCGAGGCCTAGATTGGAAAACAGATCACCCATGACGACCTCAGCGAATCATAAAGGACGGCAGCATCTGCAACGGCAGACCCAGCGCGTAGGGAAACAGGAGTGCGCAGAACGCGGTGAGGCAGACGCCGACGATGAAGGTTTCCTTCCACTGCGTTTCATGGGTGCCGAGCGCGGCAATCATGAAGGCGGCCATGGCGGAGAAGATCATGCCCATCGGCCGGATGCTGAAAGCGAAGGTCACAATCGCCAGCGAAACGAACAGCGGTCCGCGCCAAGCATAGACCGCCAACGAAGGACCTTCGGTGAAGATTCCGACCAGCACAATGCCGGCGCCCAAAGCCAGCAACAAGTAGCCGAACATCCGGGGCGCGGTGCCGGCGCCGAACGAGAAGCCATGCATGCCCTGCAGGTCACTTGAAGCCCAGAGGGCAAAGGCCGCGATCGCCATCAAGGCAAGGCCGCCAAAAAAATCCTGCGGTCCCCTGATCCAGTTTGGCAGGACGGACTGGTCCGGCCTGTGGCTCGGTACATCGCTCATTGGTACGTTCCTCTTACAGCGAGCTTGTTGCCCATGTCTTTTGGATAGCAGTTGCCCGCTCCCGACGGAGCCTGCCTACCTATTTTCGAAACAGAATGCCAGCTAAACCAATGGAAGGGTTGCGCTGCACACCAACAACGCGGCGGAAGCCGCCAATCTGCCGAGCCGCAGCCTCTTAAACGAGCACGGCAGCGTGGAATGCGGGCAGGCAATTCCCGGCTGTTGGGAACGGTAGCTGCGGCCAGCCCGTGCCCGGACGCCGGTGCCAGACGCCGCCACGGCCAAACCCGCTTTATCCGGCGTCGTTTCCCGCCTATATTGCGACAGCGGGCCGACTGGCCTGCTGACCTCGGACTCGTGACGGGGTAGTATCGAATAAACGGCGCGAGTCGGGCCCGGCATCGCCGCCACCCCGCGCTTGGCCTTACGAACGCGACGGGACAGACTGATGGCAACCGACCATATCCGATACGATGTGCTGGCGCGCGACGCGTTACGCGGCGTGCTGCGCCGCGTCCTGATCGACGCCGCCGAGCACGGCCTGCCCGGCGAACATCATTTCTTCATCACCTTCGTTTCCACCGCCGACGGCGTGAAACTGTCGCCGCGGCTGCTGGCGCAGTATCCGGAAGAGATGACCGTGATCCTGCAGCATCAATTCTGGGACCTGGTGGTCACCGAGGATCGTTTCGAGGTCGGCCTGTCCTTCAACGGCATTCCCGAGCGCCTGGTGGTGCCATTCAACTCTATCAAGAGCTTCTTCGACCCGTCGGTGCAATTCGGCCTGTCGTTCGAGCCGGCGGAGGCCGCAACCGACGCGAATAACGACGCCGAAACGCCGGCCGCCAGCGCGGCGTCGGCCCTTGCCGCGCCGGCCGCCGTGCCCGCGACTGCGTCGGAAGACGAACCGGCCAAGCCCAGCGAGGGCGCCGAAGTCGTCCGTCTGGATCGCTTCCGGAAAAAATAGCCGATCGCGTGATTCTTGAGATGGAACCGCTGACAAGCGGTTTCGTTCGTATGGGTGGTTCCGTGCGGCCACGCGCGCAACACCTGGATGTTCCATCTATGGCAAAAACGTCTAAGACCCCCGGTCGGTCCGCCACGCGCACCGAAACAGACAGCTTCGGTCCGATCGAGGTGGCTGCTGATTGCTACTGGGGCGCACAGACCGAGCGGTCACGGCAGAATTTCAAGATCGGCCATGATCGGATGCCGATGGGCATCATCCGTGCGCTTGGCATCGTCAAGCTTGCGGCGGCACAGACGAATCTCGAACTCGGCCTGCTCGACCCGAAACTAGCGAAAGCCATTGTCGCCGCCGCCCGCGAAGTCATCGACGGAAAGTTCGACGAACATTTTCCGCTAGTGGTGTGGCAGACCGGCTCCGGCACGCAGACCAACATGAATCTCAACGAGGTGATCGCAAACCGGGCCAGCGAGATGCTCGGCGGCACGCTTGGCAGCAAGAAGCCGGTTCATCCCAACGATCACGTCAACATGAGCCAGTCGTCGAACGACTCGTTCCCCACCGCGATGCATATCGCCGCCACCCAGCGCATCGTCGCCGACCTGATCCCTGCGCTTGGCGAACTACTCAGGGCTCTGCGAAAGAAAGAGAAGGCGTTCGCCAAGATCGTCAAGATCGGGCGCACCCACACCCAGGATGCGACCCCGCTGACGCTCGGCCAGGAATTCTCCGGCTATGCCGCGCAGGTCGAAAGCGGCATCGCGCGCCTGCGCACCGCGGTGAAAGAGCTGTATCCTCTGGCGCAGGGCGGCACGGCGGTCGGCACCGGTCTTAATTCAAAACCGCGCTTCGCCAAGATGTTCGCCAGGCACGCGGCGGCGGCGACCAAGCTGCCATTCACCAGCGCCCCCAACAAGTTCGAGGCGCTCGCCTCGAACGATGCCTACGTCTACGTGCACGGTGCGATCAACTCGGTTGCGACCGGCCTATTCAAGATTGCAAACGACATTCGTTTGCTGGGCTCCGGTCCGAGGTCGGGCCTTGGCGAGTTGATTTTGCCGGAGAACGAGCCGGGCTCCTCGATCATGCCGGGCAAGGTCAACCCGACCCAGTGCGAAGCCATGACGATGGTGTGCTGCCAGGTGTTCGGCAACCAGACGGCCATCGCCATGGCTGGCAGCCAGGGGCATTTCGAGCTCAACGTATACAAGCCCGTCATGGCGCATTGCATGATGCAGTCCATCCAGTTGATCGCAGACGTTGCGCGATCATTCACCGAACATTGTGTCGAGGGCATTCGCGCCGACGAGAAACGAATCCAGGATCTGATGGAGCGCTCATTGATGCTGGTCACAGCATTGGCCCCGAGGATTGGATACGACAACGCCGCCAAGGTCGCCAAGGTCGCACATGCGGGCGGAACCACGTTGAAAGAAGAAGCCGTGCGGCTGGGGTTCGTGACACCGGCCGAATTCGATCGACTGGTGCAACCGATCAAAATGATACACCCCGGATGAATACCGGTAACGGCTTATTGAGAGTGACCGTACGGAGAAGTAGCTATAAGTTGCAGGCCGTACTTGGCCGACTTCGTCGAGGTAGTTTTTTTTGGAGTTAGAGCAGAAGATAACATCGGCAAGCTTTGCACCTGATTACGATGTGCCAGGTAGGACCGATATGAAGGAGAATTTTTATAATGACTTTCGAAACTAAGTTTGTTTTTGAATCGTACCTCGAGCGGAAACAGCACCATCAAATTTCCGTTCCATCATTTCTTTTCTGAATGATGGGAGTGATCATGGGTGACCTGATCAATCTGAACAGATTTAAAAAACGTGCTGAACGTGATGATGCGGCACGGCAGGCCGAGATCAATCGTGCCCGATTTGGGCGTAGTAGAGCCGAACGAGTTTTAGAAGAGAAGCGCACAATCCGTGCAGAAAACATGCTGGATCAGCATCAGATAAATGGCGAGGACGCATCATGAAATCGCCGGTAGTTAAACGATCTATCGTCGTCGCAGGTCACAAGACCAGCGTCAGCCTCGAAGAAGCGTTCTGGAACGGCATGAAGGAGATATCGAATCTCCGTGACATGACGCTTTCGGAATTGGTCGGGGAGATCGACACCAACCGCCAGCAAGGCAACCTGTCGTCTGCGATCCGTCTGTTCGTGCTGGATTACTTCCGCACGCGCGCCGTCCCGCAGCAGCGCACGCACGATCTCAGCGCGTCGCTCTGACACGACGACCTTCTGCCTGCCCCTGTGGTGCAGGCATTCGTCTGGCGGCTTTAACTGGCTACAATGCCGGCCGCGCTGAACCCGATGCCGGCGGCGTGATCACCAGCGGGGGCGCAGGTCGCGGCTTCGGCACGGGGCGAGCAGCCCCCGGTGCCGGGCGGATCTCGATCGGCGCCGGCAATGGTGCGACTTGCGGACTCACCGAAGGCGCAACCGCCGCGCGCGGCGGCGAGGGCTTAGGGGGCCGGCGCAGATCGCGATCCGGCAGCAGTGCTTCCGGAATCGGCTGCGGGGTCGCAAGTTCTGGAACAGCTTGTGGAATTAGCTTTTGCTGCGGTGCAATCGCAGCCGGCAAGGCGGGTGCTTCGCCGCGCTCCAATTGATCGAGCCGCCGCGTTTCACGGTCGATCGCCCGCACCGCCAGCCACGACGACAGCGCAGCGACATCGACGGTGCGATCGAGCCGGTCGGGCGATCCGGTGGCGAAGACCTGAATCTCCGGACGAATGCTCGACGATCCCGTCGCCGTTGCGGTCAGGCTGACCCGCAGGTCGGCCTGGTCAGCCGCCATGTCAAAGCCCCCGGAGACGATGGCACGGGCGCCGTCGGCCTCGAGCGTAGTGGCGCTGACGCGCAGCCGGCCATCCTTGATGATGAACGGGATCTGCGCCGAGGTGACCGACAACGCACCGGCCGACAAGGCCGGGATGACCACGCGCCGCAGGCTTTCATCATTGGCGACCTCGCCGGCGTCGCTGCCGCGAATGGCGGCGTCGAACGCGCGGGGATCCAGGCCTGCAATTCGCGCACCATCGATGGTCAGCAATCCGTTGCCGGACAGCGCGCCCTCCAGCGCGGAGGCGCTGCGGCCTTGGCTCGCCAGCGTCATGCGCAGCGAAATGCGGCCGGCGGGCATTGCCAGCGACCGATAGCGCAACGCCGCACCATCGACATTGCTCAGCTCGATATGCGAGCTGACCGCGTAGCCGGCCGGCGTCGGCCGCGCGTCGAAATCCGCGACCAGATCGCCGCCACCGATCTTGCCCTTGATCGCGTCGAGCCCGGTCGCGGTGCCGTCGCTCTTCAGCACACCGCTGACCGGCCTGATCTCGCTGCCGCCGGGCAAGACGCCGCGCAGCGACTGGAAGGCGAGCTGGCCGCGCCAGCCCTGCAGCAGGCCCTGGCCGAGCGGCTCGGTGCTGTCGCGCCCGCGGGTGCCGATCGCCATTGCGAAAGCGGGCGCGAGGTCGATCGTGTCCATGCCGAGCTGGCCGTCGATGGCCTTCTCGCCCAACATCAGCACCACGCGACCGCGGATCCGCGAGCCCGCCACGCTGCTATCGATATCCTCCAGGCTGAGCTTGTCGGCAGCCAGTGTAGCGCGCGACGACAGCCTGACATTCTGTGCCAGGGCTGCGTCGGACGGCTTCACACCGAACAGCGGCGCCAGATTGCCGCGACGGATACTGAGCGTCACCGCACCCTTGGGCTGCTCGCCCCACGGCTCCGCCTCGCCGGCCACGTCGCCGTCGAACTCCGCACCCGCCAGTTTCGCCTTGATGCGCCAGGCTGCGCGCCAGATTCCCGTGGCCGATCCTTCGAAGCCGAGCGGCGCGTCGCCGGCAGCGATCGCGCGATCGAGGCCCAGCAAGCCCAGCAGCGACCTGCCCTGTCCCGACATTTGGGTATCGACGCTGACCTCGCTGCGCGACAGCGCCTCGAGATCGCCGCGGCGCAGCGCCGCCGCGTCCGGCGCAGCCGAGATCGTCGTGCTGCCCTTGATGTCGGGGGCATCGATGGTGAAGGTGGCGCGCGCGCGGCTGGCGCTGGCGCGCTGCGGATCCTTGCCGAGATCGAGCGCCAGACCGACGCCGACGGCGCCTGGTGCCGCCGCCATCGCATCGAGTCGCGCTGAAACCGCGGGAGCCAGCGGCGCGATCATGCCGCTGAGTTGGCCGAGCGACGCCGAGGTCGCCTTCAGCGCCAGTTGGCCGGTCGCCTGCTGACGATCGAATGCGCCGCTGCCGTCAAGCATCAGGCCGCTGGCCTCGCCGATACGCAAGCGCTCGAGCGCGATCGACGTCGCGCTATAGCCAAGCCTGGCCACGAAGGGCCGCATCGTCTGCCCGGCGGATATCGCACTGCCGATATCGAGCGACAGTTTTCCCGCGTCGGGCCATTCGGCCTGCGGGCCGCCCAGCGAACGGACCAGCGCCGCCGCCACATCGAGGTCGAGCCGGTCGGCCTTGAGGTCGGCATCGATCCGGGATTGGCCCGCTCTGCCGGAGTAAGCCACGCGGCCTTCGATCGTGCCGCCGTCGATCTCGGCCTTCAGCGCATCGATGGCAAAGCCATCCGCCACCGCGGTGACCTGACCGCGCAGCCGCAGCGGCTTCTGGTTGCGGTAGTTGACCTCGCTGCGGCCCTGCAGCCAGGCGGCCAGCGTGTCGGGATCGCTGGAATCGATGTTCACCGTGCTCTTGAAACCGACGGCGCCGGGCTGCGCCACCGCACCGCTCAGCACGACGCGGGTATTGCCGGGCGCGCGCAGGTCCAGCCTGTCGATGGACCACGACGCCGTGTCGCCGCGCAGATCGGCGCCGATGTTCTGGATGGGACGACCGCCAAGCATGAGCTGCTCGGCGCTGATCTCGATCTGCGTGGCCAGCGGCGCCGGCGGAACCAGAGCTAGCCATTTGCGCAAGCTCGGCACAAGCAGGATTTTCTCGTCGCTGCCGGATTCCCTGGCGAGCCAGCGATCGGCGTCGAACTGTTTCGTGGATAGCACGGCATGCAGCAAGGGCGAGGCGCCAAGGCGCCACTCGGCAATGCCCGCAAGCTTCAGTGCCGTCTCATCCGCACCAAAGCTCGCCTCGACCGTGTCGAAGCGCGCGAGCGCCGGATCGGCCTTGACCTTGGCCGCGACGCGCCACGGCGACGGGATCTTGTCGTCGGCATTCTTGATTTTGGGCCCGATCTGGCTCGCGAGAATCAGCGCGCCGTCGAAACGCGGCGCACGGCCGTCAAAGTTCAAAATGCCGTCGAGATCGATCGAGAACCGTCGTTCGCCGGGATCGACGTTGAGATGCACGCGGGTGCCAAAGCCATCGGCGGTGTCGCCCGACGACAGCCGGAACGGATAGCGCGCGCCCGACAGCGAAAAATTGCCCTCGCCGCGCAGCGCGCCGGCCGCCAGCGAGCGCACGTCGCCGCTGAAGGCGATGTCGTTGAGTTCGAGCGCGCTGCGGCTGGCGGCATCATGCAGCGCGACGCGTCCGGTCAGGCTGAGGCGATCGATCGCCAGCGCGCCGAGGTTGAACGGTCCGGTCGATTTCGGCAGCTCGAGCCGGCCCTGCGCGTCGAGGCCGAGATCGACCGCCGCGCCATTGATGGTGAGCTCGGTGGCGCGCCATTCGCCGCGCATCAGCGAGCTCAAATTGAATTCGACGTCGAGCCGCTCGGCGCGGATCTTTCCGGGATCATTGGCCCCGCCGACGGTGACGCCGCGCAGCCGCAACGACGGCGCCGGCAACAGCCGCGCGTCCAGCGTGCCGCCGACGCGGACGGGCGCGCCGACGACGCGCGACGCCTCCGCCTCGAACTGCGGACGAAACTGATTCCAGTCGATGAAATACGGCCCGATCAGAGCGGCAATCAGCGCCAGGATGACGGCCATCGCCAGGCCCAGCAGCGTGGTCTGCACGGCATCTCCCTCGAACATGTTCCGGCGCGATGCCGCCCGCCGGCCAGCCGGGCGCAATCCGAGCGAATGCACCGGAGTGGGCCAACTATAGAGCCAAGTGTGGCGAAGTCACAGCGTCAGGAGGCGTCGTGCGCCAGCGTCCTGGCGTCGCGCGCCCGGTGCAGCCGTCCGGCGACGGCGCGAACCTTGCCGGGCGCCGCCATCCAGATCGCCGCGGCAGCCAGGAGACTGACCGCCGCCCCGATTGCAAAGGCCAGCGTGTAGGTGCCGAAATGATCATGCAACGCACCGGTGACGTAAGGCCCCGCGGCGCCGCCGGCGAGGGCTGCCAGCGTCAGCGTGCCATAGATGCTGCCGAAATGCTCACCCTGGAAGATCTCCACGACGACCGCGCCCATGATCGACGTCACGCCGTAGCCGAGCAGGCCCTGCGAGATCACCATCACATAGACCAGCAGCAGGCTGGGCTGATATTGCAGGGCGATCAGAACCGCAAAGCAGATCGCAAAGCCGACGCCGCTGATGGTCCATATCCATTCGCGGCCGATGCGGTCCGACAGATGGCCGAGAAAGATCTGGCCGGGCACGCCGAACAGGCTGACCATGCCCAGCGCCCAGGCGGCGACGCCCGGCGTGAAGCCGATGTCGAGCAGGTACTTGGTCTGGTGCACCTGGACCGCGTACCAAGCATACAGCCCGCCGAAGAATCCGAGCGCCAGCCACCAGAACCGCGCGGTGCGCAGCGCGCGCCGCAGCGTCCAGTCGGTGCCGGCCCAGACCGGATCGACCACGCTGGAGAGCGGCTTCGCCGACGACGCGGTGGGCGCCGCGTCGCCATCCGGCAGCAGGCCGAGGTCCTGCGGGCGCTTGCGCAGCAACAGGTTGATCGGCACGAGCACGATCAGGACGGTGAGGCCGAGCGCCGTGCAGGCGCTGCGCCAGCCGGTCTGCTCGATCATCGACTGCACCCACGGCAGCAGCGTCACCGAACCTATGCCGACGCCGGCGAACGCCAGCCCGATCGCCAGGCCGCGCTTGCGGTTGAACCAGTTCGGCAAATACAGCGATTGGCCGGAATAGCCGAGGCAGATGCTGCCGGCGCCGACCAGCACGCCGATGGTGAGATACAGATGCCAGGGCTGCGTCGTCAGGGGCGCCAGCAGCAGGCCGGACGCCATCAGGCCGATGCCTAGTTCCATCACCACGCGCGGCCCGGCGCGATCCATCAGCTTGCCCATCAACGGGCTCATGATCGCCGAGACGAGGAAGCCGAACGAGAAGGCGCCGGCGGTCACGCCGCGGTCCCAGCCGAACTCGTTCAGGATCGGCGGAAACAACAGCGAGAAGGAGGTGCGGGCGTTCACGCCGATGGCCATGGTGACAAAGGTCACGGCGACGATGATCCAGCCGTAGAAGAACGGAAGCCGCATCTGGCGGGCCTTTTTGTTGGACGCGATGACGCGCCGGATTTTGGCGGATCACGCTAACGCGCAATCGGCCACACAATCAATTAGAGCGAAGAAAATTTATACAACTTGAAAATGTTTAACGGGAGTTAGCGTTGCGGCTCAAAATTGCGGCAAAATCTTCCCGGGGTTGAAAATGTTGTGCGGATCGAGCGCCTGCTTGATCGCGCGCATCGTCTCGAGCGCCTCAATGCCCAGCTCGGCCTTGAGATATTTCTGCTTACCCTGCCCGATGCCATGCTCGCCGGTGCAGGTGCCGCCCATCGCCTGGGCGCGCTCGACGAGGCGGTGCATGAAGGCTTCAGCGCGCGCGACCTCGTCGGCATCGTTGCGGTCGCAGACCATCGAGCAATGGAAGTTGCCGTCGCCGACGTGGCCGACGATCGGCGCGACGAGGTTCATCCGTGCCAGATCGGCCTCGGTCTCGGCGACGCATTCCGCCAGCCGCGAGATCGGCACGCAGACGTCGGTCGCGGCAACGTCGGAGCCCGGCCGCAGCGCCTTGACCGACCAGTAGGCGTCATGGCGGGCCTGCCAGAGCTTGGTGCGATCCTCGGGACGCGTCGTCCAGGTGAAAGCGCCGCTGCCGCATTCCAGCGCGATTTCGCGGAAATTCTTCGACTGCTCGGCGACCTCGGCCTCGCTGCCGTGGAATTCCAGCAGCAGCAGCGGCGTTTCCGGCAGGGTCAGCTTCGAATAGGCGTTGCAGCACTGCACCTGCGCGACGTTCAGCAACTCGATGCGCGCCACGGGAATGCCGGTCTGGATCGCCAGGATGGTGGCCTGGCAGGCGCCTTCCACGGTGGCGAACGAACAGGCCGCCGCGGCGATGGTCTCTGGAATGCCGCGCAGCTTGATGGTCAGCTCGGAGATGATGCCGAGCGTACCTTCGGCGCCGACGAACAGATGGGTCAGGTCGTAGCCGGTCGAGGATTTTTTCGCCCGCGTGCCGGTCTTGATGATCTCGCCGTCGGCGCGCACCACTTTCAGCGCCAGCACGTTGTCGCGCATGGTGCCGTAGCGCACCGCATTGGTTCCCGACGCCCGGGTCGAGGCCATGCCGCCCAGCGAGGCATCGGCGCCGGGATCGATCGGGAAGAACACGCCCTGGTCGCGCAAATGTTCGTTCAGCGCCTTGCGGGTCACGCCGGGCTGGATCACGCAATCGAGGTCCTCAGTGTGGACCTCGAGTATCTGGTTCATGTCGCGCAGGTCGATGCATATGCCGCCGGCGGGGGCGTTGACCTGGCCTTCCAGCGAAGTGCCGGTGCCGAACGGAATGATCGGGACGCGGTTGGCCGCGCAGATTCGCACGGCATCCTGGATATCGGCCGTGTTCTGCGGCAGCAGCACGGCGTCCGGCGGCTGGTTGGTGAGCCAGGTGGTGGTGTGGCCATGCTGCTCACGCACCGCCTGCGAGGTGATCAGCCGGTTGCCGAACCGGGCCGCCAGTGATTCAAGCACGTTCGCCAGCGCGGTCGGCTCTGGTCGTTTCAGGTTGGTGTTGGATGCAGCCACGTGAAATCCCTCCGGCACGCGGACCGTGGCAAAGGATGTATAACGGGTCAAGGGACGCCAATAGAATTGGGACGGAAATGCCGATGACGCTGACTGCCGATACCACCGACGACTTGCTGCAACAGCCGGTGCCGTTTTTGTCCTCGGTGATGGCCATCGAGCCGCAATGGATCGACTATAATGGCCATCTGAACATGGCCTATTACAACGTGCTGTTCGACCGGGCTATCGATCAGCTCTGGCTCAAGCTCGGGATCGGGCCGGACTATATGAAAGCCCGAAACAACTCGACCTTCACCGCCGAGTGTCACGTCCGCTACGTCCGGGAGCTTCATCTCGGCGATCCCGCGCAGGTCGCGATCTGGCTGGTCGCGGCCGATGACAAGCGCCTGCACACCTTCGAGGAGCTGCGCCACGCCGGCGATGGCTGGCTGTCGGCGACCTCGGAGAACATGACGCTGCATATGGATATGGACGCCCGCAAGGTAGCGCGGTTTCCCGCCGACATCCGCGCCCGCATCCAGTCGCTGGCGGACAGTCATCGCGCGGCAGCCCGACCGGACGGCCTCGGCCGCGCGATCGGGATGCCCGCACGAAACTAGCGTCAGGCGCGGTTGCGGCCGCGGACCAGGCCGACGACGGCCGAGATCAGGAACAGAATGAGGGCGATGAAGAAGATCGCCTTGGCGATTTCGATCGACGCGCCGGCAATACCTCCGAAGCCGAGAACGCCCGCAATCAGGGCAACGATGAGAAACGTAACGACCCAGCCGAACATGGCAAACCCCGGTTTGATGGCGCGGCGGGCGTGCCGCGCTTGATGCCGGGACAAGCCGATCGGGGAACCAAAGTTCCCGGATCTCGGTACCGGCCCGATCAAGGAAGCGAGAGCGAACACCGGCGCCGCACAGCTTCGCGCGACGCCACCCGGGGGATAAGTCTGTCGCCAGAGCCTTGCAGCTCCTATATGCGTCGTATCCTGCTATGACGCCCCCTTTTGAAGCTCCACGGTCGGCCGTGGAGGGAATCCGATTCGCATGACCGAGCCCCGCAAAGCGCCGAGCAACGACCTTCCCGCCTACCAGCCGGCGGCGGGCGGGATCGGTGCGCGAGCGCGCGCCCAGGCCGCGCCGGCGCAATATCTGGTCGGGCTCAATGCGGAGCAGCGCGACGCTGTGGAAACGCTGGAGGGCCCGGTGCTGGTGCTGGCCGGCGCGGGCACCGGCAAGACCAAGGTGCTGACCTCGCGCATCGCGCACATCCTCAGCATGGGCCGCGCCCGCCCATCCGAAATCCTGTCGGTGACCTTCACCAACAAGGCGGCGCGCGAGATGAAGCACCGGCTCAGCGCCATGCTCGGCCAGGCGGTCGAGGGCATGCCCTGGCTCGGCACCTTCCACTCGATCGGCGGCCGCATCCTGCGCACCCACGCCGAACTGGTGCAGCTCACCTCCAATTTCACCGTGCTCGACGTCGACGACCAGATCCGGCTGCTCAAGCAGCTCCTGGCCGCCGACAATATCGACGACAAGCGCTGGCCGGCGCGGATGCTGGCCGGATTGATCGACGGCTGGAAGAACCGCGGCCTGACGCCGTCGCAGGTGCCGTCCGGCGAGGCCGCGGTGTTCGGCAATGGCAAGGGTGGCAAGCTTTATGCCGCCTATCAGGACCGGCTCAAGACGCTGAACGCCGCCGACTTCGGCGACCTCTTGCTGGAATGCATCCGGCTGTTCCGCGAACATCCCGACGTGCTGCGCAGCTACCAGGCGCGGTTCAAGTACATTCTGGTCGACGAATATCAGGACACCAACGTTGCGCAATATCTGTGGCTGCGGCTGCTGTCGCAGACCGCCACGGCCGCGCAGAGCTCAGGCCTCTCCGCCATCTCTCCCCCGCGGGGAGAGGTGGCGAGCGCTGCCTTGGGAGAGGCGACGGAAGTGGCGGCACGCGTCCCGCGCAACATTTGTTGCGTCGGCGACGACGACCAGTCGATCTATGGCTGGCGCGGCGCGGAGGTCGACAATATCCTGCGCTTCGACCACGATTTCCCGGGCGCCAAGATCATCCGGCTGGAGCGCAACTATCGCTCGACCGGCCACATCCTCGCCGCCGCCTCGCATCTGATCGCGCATAATGAAGGCCGGCTCGGCAAGACGCTGCGCACCGAGGATGTCGATGGCGAGAAGGTCACCGTCACCGGCTCGTGGGATTCGGAAGAAGAAGCCCGCGCGATCGGCGAGGAGATCGAGCAGCTGCAGCGCGACGGCAACAAGCTCAACGACATCGCCATACTGGTGCGCGCCTCGTTCCAGATGCGCGAGTTCGAAGACCGCTTCGTCACCCTCGGCCTGCCCTACCGCGTGATCGGCGGCCCGCGCTTCTACGAGCGCGCCGAAATCCGTGATGCGCTCGCCTATCTGCGCGTGATCAACTCGCCGGCCGACGATCTCGCTTTCGAGCGGATCGTCAACACGCCGAAGCGCGGGCTCGGCGACGCCACCGTGCAGATGCTGCACGACGTCGCGCGCCGGCGGAAGATCCCGCTGTCCGAGGCGGCGCGCGCCGTGGTGGATACCGACGAGATGAAGCCGAAGGCGCGCGGGTCCTTGCGCGAGTTGATGCTCGGCTTCGAACGCTGGCGCAGCCGCCGCGACACCGTCAGCCATACCGAGCTTGCCGAGATCGTGCTCGACGAGAGCGGCTATACCGAGATGTGGCAGAAGGACAAATCCGCCGACGCCGCCGGCCGCCTCGAAAATCTCAAGGAGCTGGTGCGCTCGATGGAAGAGTTCGAGAACCTGCAGGGATTTCTCGAACACATCTCGCTGGTGATGGACCGCGACAACGGCGCCGACGACGACGCGGTGTCGATCATGACGCTGCATTCCGCCAAGGGGCTGGAATTCGACAACGTGTTTTTGCCGGGCTGGGAAGAAGGCCTGTTTCCGCACCAGCGCGCGCTCGACGACCAGGGCCGCGCCGGGCTCGAGGAAGAGCGGCGTCTCGCCCATGTCGGCATCACCCGCGCCCGCAAGCGCGCCAAACTGTACTTCGCCACCAACCGCCGCATTCACGGCACCTGGAACACGACGCTGCCGTCACGCTTCCTCGACGAACTGCCGGCCGATCATGTCGAGATCACCGAATCCAAAGGCGGCAACGGCTGGGGCGGCAACAGCGGCTACGGCCCGTCGCGGTTCGACAATGTCGAATCGTTCGGTTCAACCTATTCGACGCCGGGCTGGCAGCGCGCCCAGGCCAACCGCCGCGGCGGCAATAATGCCGGCCAGGCGGGCTCCGGCTATAATGACAGCCAGTCGCCCTTCTCGTCGCCGCGCCAGGACTCGCCGGGCGGTTATTCGAGCCGCAAGCCGATGACCATCGAAGGCGAGCTGATCGCAAAATCCACCGGCACCGAATCGGCGTTCACGCTCAAGGATCGCGTCTTCCACCAGAAGTTCGGCTACGGCGCGGTGATCAAGATCGATGGCAACAAGCTGACGATCGCTTTCGAAAAGGCCGGCGAGAAAAAGGTCGTCGACAGTTTCGTCGAGCGGGTGTGAGTGTATGCCGGTCTATATCGCATTGATCCAAAAAGACGCCGGCGGAATTTTTCGCGTTTCGTTTCCCGACCTTCCCGGCATCGTGACCGCAGGCGATAGCCTCGATGAAGCCATCGAGGAAGCCGAGGAGTCGCTCGAATACGCCGCCGGAGAGTGGACCAATCCGGACGGCTCACACACGCTGCCGACGCCACGTAGCATGGAGCAGTTGCAGGACGACCCGGTCTTCGTCGACGCGGCGGACGGCGGGACGGTCGTTGAGATCGATTACGAGGCGATCGACTAAGCCGGAGTTCGTTTGTCCGTGGGACTGGCAATTACAAGTTTCCGCCCTATAATTTTGGCGGAGACAGACGCTATGTTGAGAGACAGTCGGGATATCATCCCGCGTCTGCAGCGTGACGGTTTCGCACTGGTTAGCGTTAAGGGATCGCACCACAAGTTTAGGCATGCGGCCTCGAGCAGGACAGTGATCGTTCCGCACCCGAAACGGGATATACCGATCGGGACGGCGAGGGCGATTTACACACAGGCCGGATGGCAGCGGGATTAGGAGATAGCGATGACATACTACATCGCCCTTATTCATAAAGATAAGGACAGCTGTTATGGCGTATCCTTTCCCGATATTCCGGGTGTTACCACTGCGGCCGATACCTTCGAAGAAGCCATGGTGGAAGCGGCTGACGTTTTGAGCTTCGCCGCAGAAGACTGGACTAATCCTGACGGCACCACTGAGTTCAGAAAGCCGCGCAGCATCGAAGAACTGCGCCAGGATCCGGACTTCATCGACCTCTCGCAGGACGCGTTTATCGTGATGGTCGATTACTCTCCTCGCGCGCACGCCGCAGAATAGCTGCAAAATCGCCGCTCCTGCGATTGCGCTGCAGCATGGTCGTCCCCATGTACTCAATCCGCGTCCGGCGCGGCCCTCCGCGCCTCGTGGTGCTGGCTTGGCCCGACCGGCTTTCGCTTCAACGCAAGCATAATCCCCCATGCCCCCCATCATATCGATATCCAAACTCACCAAGAGCTATCCCGGCGGCTTCACCGCGCTGAAGGGCATCGACCTCGATATCAACCGCGGCGAGATCTTTGCGTTGCTGGGGCCGAACGGCGCCGGCAAGACGACGCTGATCAGCATCATCTGCGGCATCGCCAATGCCACCTCCGGCAAGGTGGTGATCGATGGTCACGACAATGTCACCGACTTCCGCGCCGCGCGCGAACTGATCGGGCTGGTGCCGCAGGAGCTGCACACCGACGCCTTCGAGACCGTCTGGGCGACAGTGAGCTTCAGCCGCGGCCTGTTCGGCAAGCCGAAGAACCCGGACCACATCGAGAAGGTGCTGAAAGACCTGTCGCTGTGGGACAAGAAGGACAACAAGATCGTCACGCTGTCGGGCGGCATGAAACGCCGGGTGATGATTGCGAAAGCGCTCAGCCACGAGCCGCAGATCCTGTTTCTCGATGAGCCCACCGCCGGCGTCGACGTCGAATTGCGCAAGGGCATGTGGGAAGTGGTGCGGACGCTGCGCGCCGCGGGCGTCACCGTGATCCTCACCACGCACTATATCGAGGAAGCCGAGGAGATGGCCGACCGCATCGGCGTCATCAACCATGGCGAGATCATTCTGGTCGAGCAGAAGGCGGCCTTGATGCAGCAGCTCGGCAAGAAGCGGCTGAAGCTGCATCTGCAGGGCAAGGTTGCGGCGATCCCCGCGGGCCTGGAAGCTTACCATCTCGAGCTCGCCGCCGACGGACATCAATTGATCTATACGTATGACACCAAGAGCGAGCGCACCGGAATCACCAGCCTCCTGGGCGACCTCCGCGAAGCCGGCATCCGTTTTTCCGATCTCGACACCACGCAGAGTTCGCTGGAAGATATTTTCGTCAGCCTGGTGAGGAAATGAGCATGAATTTCCGGGCCGTCAAAGCCATCTACATGTTCGAGATGGCGCGCACCTGGCGCACGGTGCTGCAGAGCATCGTCTCGCCGGTGATCTCGACCTCGCTGTATTTCGTGGTGTTCGGCGCCGCGATCGGCTCGCGCATCACCTCGGTGGAAGGCGTCAGCTACGGCACCTTCATCGTGCCGGGCCTGGTGATGCTGTCGGTTCTGACGCAGAGCATTTCCAACGCCTCGTTCGGAATCTATTTTCCGAAATTCACCGGCACGATCTATGAACTGCTGTCGGCGCCGGTGTCTTATGTCGAGGTCGTGCTGGGCTACGTCGGCGCCGCCGCCACTAAGTCGATCCTGCTCGGCCTGATCATTCTGGCCACCGCCGGGCTGTTCGTGCCGCTGCACATCCTGCATCCATGGTGGATGATCACCTTCCTGGTGCTGACGGCGGTGACGTTCAGCCTGTTCGGCTTCATCATCGGCATCTGGGCCGACGGCTTCGAGAAGCTGCAGGCGATCCCGCTCCTGGTGGTGACGCCGCTGACATTTCTGGGCGGCAGCTTCTATTCGGTGAGCATGTTGCCGTCGGGCTGGCGCACCATCACGCTGCTCAACCCCGTCGTCTACCTGATCAGCGGTTTCCGCTGGAGCTTCTACGAGATCTCCGACGTCAGCGTGGTCTGGAGCGTGACGATCACCCTGCTGTTCCTGGCGATCTGCATGGTCACCGTGTGGTCGATCTTCAAGACCGGCTACAAGCTGAAAAACTGAGCGCATATGCAAAACGGCCCGGACAATGTCCGGGCCGTTTCGTTTCAGGCTTTGGTCAGTTTAGCGATAGCAACGGAAGTGGCCCTTGCGATCCCGATATCCACGGCACTCGCGGCCACGACCGTAGCCGCGGTCGGGAATGCCGAGCACGCCCTTGACGCCGCCGACAGCTGCGCCGACACCGAGGCCGACCGCGCCGCCCACGGCGCCGCCGATCGGGCCAGCCGCGCGGTTACCGTCACGGACGCCCTGATTGGCGCCCTGCTCGGCGCCGCGGAAAACACCCTGCGCCTGCGCGAAATGCGGCATGGCGAGCAGCGCCAGCGCGCCGACCATCACGGCGAGACGCGACTTGGCGGAGAACGAACGCATCGGCAGAACGGCTGTCTTGGTCATCATGTGAGAATGTCCCTGTGGGAGGCGGCGATCCGCCCGTTTGGTCTTGCAGGATGGAAACGTCCGTCAGGGGAACCGGTTCCAATTCCATTCTTGAAAGTGCGTGAATTAAGGCAACCGCGCTTGTCGCCACGGCATATCGCCCGCTTGTCGCCCCGTCGGTGCCCAACCCGGGGATTAACGATGCACGAAAGTGTCACTGGAAACCCGGGATGCCGATAGGCATATTGGGATCGGGACGGCAGGCAATTCAACAGGTTATGGCCCGGAGGCCAAGGTAAATGCGTTCGTTATATGTGGGCTTGATCGGCCTCGCTCTCGTCACCGCCAGCAGCATGGCGCAGGCCAAGATCGCCATCACCGTCGACAAGGACGCCCAGCAATTGACCGTCGTTCAGGACGGCGTCGAGAAATATCGCTGGCCGGTGTCGTCCGGCCTGCCCGCTTACGAGACCCCCAACGGCAGTTTCCAGACCTTCCGCCTGGAGGAAGACCATTACTCCAAGGAATTCGACGAAGCGCCGATGCCGAATTCGGTCTTCTTCACCAAGCGCGGCCATGCCATTCACGGCACCGACTCGGTCAGCCGCCTGGGCACCCCCGCCTCGCACGGCTGCGTGCGGCTGTCGCGTGAGAACGCCGCAACCTTGTTTGCCATGGTCAAGGCCGACGGCGTGCTCAACACCACGGTGACGCTGACCGGTTCATCGACGGTCGCGCTGGCGCGCAACCCGCGTCCGGCCAAACCCGCCGCCGTCGCCCGCCGCCAGGTCGTCCCGGCCGAGCCGACCTATGATGCCGCCGGCAACCCGGTCGAGCTGGTGCCGCAGCCGGCGCCGGGCCGCCGCGTCGTCCGCCAAGCGGCACCGCAGGTCGCCGACGATGGCTACATCTATCCGGCCGACGGCAGCAATTCTGACCAGCGCTACCCCGCGCCGCGCGGCTATCGTCGCATGACCGAGGCCGAGACCCAGCAATATTACGCCAGCCGCGGCTACGCGCAGCCGCAGTACCAGCAGCAACAGTACTACGCGCCGCGCCCCTACCAGCCGCGCGGCCTGTTCGGCGGCTATCAGGACTGAGGCGGATTCGATGCCTCTCTTCCGCGGACGAAGAGAGGCGCGCGGGCAGTTGCCAAACACGTCATGTCGTCCCCGCGAAAGCGGGGACCCATAACCTCCGATTTGATAGTTAACTCTGGGCAGAGCTGCGTTTTCATTTTACCTACAGCGGCTATAGGTACCCGCTTTCGCGGGGACGACAGGTGGTTAGCGAGCGCGCTACTGGCGATAACCGCGAGGGCGTCACGCCTACTCCCCCTCCCGCAACCTCCGCCATACCGCGCCGAGCACGTTGGAATAATCGTCGGTCCATACCCGCTCATGGTCGTCCGGCTCGGTGAGCACCCATTTCGACGACGACGCGAGGCGGCCGATGTCGTCGGCCGCGCGCGCCGAGATCACCACATTGGTCGAGAAGATATAGTCGGCGTCGCGGCCGGAATCCTCGTTGAACACCCAGCTCTTCAGGTCGTTGGCATCCGCGATTCCGACCACCACGCTGGCCAGTTCGAGATGCCGGTTGGAGACGTGCATCACCACCGCGCCACCGGGCGCCAGCTTGGTCTTGTAGATCTCCATCGCCTCTTCGGTCGCCAGATGGATCGGTATGGCGTCCGACGAATAGGCATCGACGATGATCACGTCGTAAATGCCGTCGGGCTCGCGCGCGAAGGTCAGGCGGGCATCGCCGATCACCGGCTTCATGTCGGGATCGCATTTCGAAATATAGGTGAAGTACTTCGGGTCCCGGGCCGTATCGACCATGGTCTGGTCGATCTCGAAATACTTCCAGTCTTCGCCGGGCTGTGCGGCGCAGGCCAGCGAGCCTGATCCCAGCCCGATCACGCCGACGCGGAGCGGGCCGCCCTTGCGCTCGCGCATCGCAGCGATGGCGGTGCCGATGCCGCCGTCCTTGTAATAATACGAGATCGGCTCGGGACGGCCGGTAACCGGCGTGCCGTCGTCGTTGAGGAATTTCTCGGCGCCGTGGATGGTCGTGCCGTGCATCAGCACGTGATATTGCTTGTTGGTGGTCACCACGATCTTGTGCACGCCGAAGAAGCTGCGCACGGTCTCGACGCGGCCGTCGTCGGAGGGATAGGCGCGGATCAGTACCAGCGCCAGCACCACGATCGCCAGCAGCCGGATGCGGTTGATCTTCAGCAGCACCGCCAGCAACATGATGACGATGGCGAGGCCCTTGATGATATTGACGCGGTTGTCGTCCATCCAGGTAAACATCGGACCGCTGGTCCATGCCGGACCGAGCAGGGCAACGGCCACGATCGCCAGCAACGGCCAGTACCAGCCGCCATACCTGGCAAAGCGCTCCCCGCCGGGCGGGCGGCACAGCACCGCAAGCGCGATCAGGATCGGATATTCGGCGATCCAGGAGAAACTGAACGGCGCGATCAGCCCGGCAAACAGCCCGCCGACCATGCCGCCGAACGACAGCGCGACGTAGTAGCCGGTGAGATATTTGGCGTCAGGCCGGGCTTGCGCGAGCTCGCCGTGGCAGGCCATCGCGATGACGAAGAAGCACAGCAGACTGCCGCCGAGCGTCAGCAGCAGGTTCTGCTCGCCGCCGATCGCCAGCAGCACGATCACCACCGCAATCGCCACCGGCTGCGCCACCAGCATCAGCCAGTGCGGCAGCAGCGGCCGCGACTGGAACACCAGCACCCAGGTGAGCAGATAAAGCGACAGCGGCATCACCCACAGCAAGGGCGCCGACGCGATGTCGGTCGAGATGTGCGCGGTGACGGCGATCAACAGGCCCGACGGCACCGCGGCGAGGAAGATCCAGCGCGCCCGCAGCGCCCACGACGGCGCTGGCGCCTCGCTCTCGCCTTCGGCCGGCACCGGCATCACATAGACGGGCGATTTCAACAGCAGCATGCCGCAGCCGGCGATCAGCAGGATCAGCAGGCCGTAGCCGGCGGTCCAGATCAGGTTCTGCGTGCGCAGCGAGAACATCGGCTCCAGCAGCACCGGATAGGTCAGCAGCGCCAGGAAACTGCCGATATTGGAGGAGGCATAGAGGAAATACGGATCATGGCCCTGCGGATGGCCGGTACGCACGAACCACGCCTGCAGCAGCGGGTTGTTGGCGGCGAGCGCGAAGAACGGCAGGCCGATCGATACCGTGAACAGGCCGAGCAGCCAGAACGCATAGCCCGAGGCCGGCGGATCGCCCCAGCTCGACGCGATTGACAGCGGCAGCGTCAGCAAAGCTATGACCAGCAGCACGAGATGGATCACCACCGGGATCACCCGGCTGCGCAGCTGCATCAGATAGTGCGCATAGGCGTAGCCACCGAGCAGCAGCGACTGGAAGAACACCATCGCCACCGACCACACCGCCGGCGAGCCGCCGAGCCGCGGCAGCACCATCTTGGTGAACAGCGGCTGCACCGAGAACAGCAGCAGCGCGCTGGTGAAGATGGCGGCGGTATAGACGATCAGCAGCAGGCGATGGCGGGCAGCGGGCAGCGACGTCATGAAAGCTCCGGCTTGGAGTCGGCGGGCGCCGAGGCTTCGGTATCCGGCAGATCGCGCGCCGGCGCCGGAATGGAGCATAGCTGACCGCGGCGGGCAATGCGGGGCGGTGAGGAACCGAACTCGTGATAGCCTAGTGCGGGACGCTGGCCTCTCTGATAAGACCGCCCGATGAACCTTGGATGAAATGCCAGCGACATGTCTGACGCCTCCGACATCGACGTCCTGATCATCGGCGCCGGCCATAACGGCCTGACCTGTGCGGCCTATCTCGGCATGGCCGGGCTGCGCGTGAAGGTGGTCGAGCGCCGCCATGTCGTCGGCGGCGCTGCGGTGACGCAGGAGTTTCATCCCGGGTTCCGCAATTCGGTCGCGGCCTACACAGTCAGCCTGCTCAATCCCAAAATCATCGCCGATCTCGAATTGCGCAAGCACGGGCTAAGAATCGTCGAACGCAAGGCGCAGAATCTCCTGCCGGCGCCGGACGGCAGCTTCCTGCTGACCGGCGAGGGCCGCACGCGGGCCTCGCTGGAAAAGCTCAGCCCGCGCGACGCCGGAAGGCTCGATGCCTTCACGCTCGAACTGGAGCGGATCGCCGACGTGCTGCGGCAATTCGTGCTGCGCGCGCCACCGAACCTGGTGCAGGGTTTCGGGCTGAACGGTATCTCGGAGGCCATCAACGCGCTCGGCACGGCCAAATTGCTGCGCGCGCTTTCGATGGATCAGCAGCGCCTGCTGCTCGACCTGTTCACGGCGTCGGCCGGCGAGATGCTCGACGACATTTTCGAGAGCGATCTGATCAAGGCGCTGTTCGGTTTCGACGCCATCGTTGGCAACTACGCCAGCCCATATGCCGCCGGCTCCGCTTACGTGATGCTGCACCACGCCTTTGGCGAGGTGAACGGCAAGAAGGGCGTCTGGGGCCACGCCATCGGCGGCATGGGTGCGATCACGCAGGCGATGGCGGCCGCGGCGCGGTCGCATGGCGTTGAGATTGAACTCGACAACGGCGTGCGCGAGGTGCTGGTCGAGGGCGACCGCGTGGTCGGCGTCATCCTCGACAATGGCGAGAGCCTGCGCGCGAAATATGTCGCCTCCAACGTCAATCCGAAGCTGCTGTACACGCAGTTGATGCCGGAAGGCGCGCTGGCAAAACCGTTCCGCGATCGCATCGGCAAGTGGCGCAACGGCTCCGGCACCTTTCGCATGAACGTGGCACTCGCCGCCCTGCCCTCCTTCACCGCTTTGCCCGGCACCGGCGACCATCTCACCGCTGGCATCATCCTGGCGCCGAGCCTCGGCTACATGGACCGCGCCTGGCTGGACGCGAAGCAGCACGGCTGGAGCCGCCAGCCGGTGGTCGAGATGCTGATCCCGTCCACGCTCGACCGCACGCTATGCCCGCCCGGCCAGCATGTCGCCAGCCTGTTCTGCCAGCACGTCGCGCCGGTACTGCCGGACGGCGCGTCGTGGGATACGCATCGCGACGAGGTCGCCGACCTGATGATCGCCACCGTGGACAATTACGCGCCGGGCTTTGCGCAGAGCGTGCTCGGCCGCCAGATCCTGACGCCGCTGGATCTGGAACGCGATTTCGGCCTGCTCGGCGGCGACATCTTCCACGGCGCGCTCAGCCTCAACCAGCTGTTCTCGGCACGCCCGATGCTCGGCTTCGCCGATTACCGCGGGCCGCTGCGCGGCCTGTACCATTGCGGCTCCGGCGCCCACCCCGGCGGCGGCGTCACCGGCGCCCCCGGCCACAACGCCGCGAAAGCCATCCTGCGCGATCACCGCGCGCTGTTCGACCGGGGATTGCCGGGCTGCTGCTGAAATTTTGCTGTCATTCCGGGATGCAGCGGACGGCGTAGCCGGCCGATGCATCCCGGAATCCCGACATGTTCATCGTCCCATCTCGAGGTTCCGGGCTCGCTCGCGCTGGTGCGCTCGCGCCCCGGAATGACAGCTGTGGGCCACCTTGTGGAAAAGCCGGTGGACAACCGGTGCGCAACGCTGTGCAGGACCGGTGCAAAATCCCTGCACAAGCCGGTGCATAAGCATGGCATAAGCCGGGTAGAGATCTGTGCCCACGCCCTGGATGGCGTGTGGATGAACACCCTTCAACGACCGCCCGGACTGACATGACCGCCATCATCACCCCCGCCACCACCCGCGCCACCTTTGCGATCGGCACCGAGGCCGCCGCAAAGCGGGTCGTCGATCTGCTCAATGAGAGCTTTGACGACGGCCAGGCGGCCATCGCCGCGTTCGAGCGGCCGGACGGGCGCTGGGATATCAGCGTGCATTTCGCCGAGCCGCCGCACGAGGACGCGATCCGCGATCTCGTGGCACTGGCCGCCGACGCCGACGTCGCGCGCTCCATTCTGTTCGACACGGTCGATGCCAAGGACTGGGTGGCCGAGAGCCTGCAGGGGCTGGCGCCGGTCTATGCCGGGCGCTTCATCGTTCACGGCCAGCACGACCGCGACCGCGTGCCGCCGAACAAGCTCGGCATCGAGATAGAGGCGGCGCTGGCGTTCGGCACCGGGCATCACGGGACCACCCGCGGCTGCCTGCTGTTTCTAGATCACGTGCTGCGCTCGGCGACGCCGAAACGGGTGCTGGATCTCGGCTCCGGCACCGGCGTGCTGGCGATTGCCGCCGCCAAGGCGCTGAAGCGCCGGGTGCTGGCGACCGACATCGATCCGGTGTCGGCGCTGGTGGCGCGCGAGAACGCGCGGTTGAACGGCGTCGGTAATCTCGTGGAATCGGTCTGCGCCACCGGCTTCGCCTCGCCCGCTTTCGGCGAACGCGCACCGTTCGATCTGGTGCTGGCGAACATTCTGGCCAACCCGCTGCGGCAGATGGCGACGCAGATGGCCGCGCATCTGGCGCCGCGGGCGCATATCATCCTATCCGGCCTGCTGCCGCACCAGGCGATGAGCGTGATCGCCGCCTACCGCGCGCGCGACATCGTGCTGCTGCGGCACCAGCAGATCGAGGGCTGGAGCAGCCTCTTGATGCGGCGCGCGGGATAGCTGCGTTACTTCGGAAGCGGCTTGTCGGTATGGTCTGCGCTGTCGATGCGCTCGGCGCGCTGGATGCGCGCTTCGACGAATCGCCCGAGCACCTGAACGATGACGCCGCGCTGTTTGGTTTCGATCGGTGGCAGAGGACCGCGCCGGACCGGCGGGGCAATTTTCTCGAACGTAAAAGCAGGCATGTGTATCCCCTCTTCGTTGAGTTGAAACACTCTCGTTGGAGCATTGTCACACCGACAACGGACGCTGCGGTGCAAATGTTCCATGCGACGACTTGTGCTTGAAATAATGCAAGCACGATCTATGCCAGACTGGCGCAACCCTGCCCTTCGATTGCCGCCACGATTGTGCCCACTTAAGGTAACGCATCATGTTCGAGGCCGTTTTCCAGACCTTTGAAGAGCCCGAAAGCGGCGTCGCGCTGACCGCGCGGCTGGCGGCGTTTCGCGAGGAACTGCTGCGCGCCGGGCTGACCGGATTCGTGATTCCCCGCGCGGACCAGCAGCAGAACGAATATGTACCGCCGTCCGAGGAGCGCTTGGCCTGGCTCACCGGCTTCACCGGCTCGGCCGGTCTGGCGATCGCGCTGGCGCACGAGGCCGCGGTGTTCGTCGACGGCCGCTACACGCTGCAGGCCGCCAAACAGATCGACCTGCGGGCCTGGCGTGTCGAGCCGCTGATCGAACCGCCCCCGGAACAATGGCTCGGCGAGCATCTGAAGGCCGGCGACCGCCTTGGTTTTGATCCGTGGCTGCACACTTCTGCGGCAGCCGAACGGCTGGCCGCGGCCTGCGCCAAAGCCGGCGCCGAACTGGTCGCCGTCGACCACAACCCGCTCGATGCGGTGTGGGGCGAACGCCCGTCGCCGCCGCTCGGCGCCGTATCGGTGCATGCGCTGGAATTTGCCGGCGAGTCGGAGGCCGACAAGCTGGTCCGGATCCGCGCCGAGATCGCCAGACTCAAGGTCGATGCGCTGGTGCTGTCGGATTCACATGCGGTGGCCTGGACCTTCAACATTCGCGGCGCCGATGTCTCCCACACGCCGCTGCCGCTGTCCTACGCGCTGGTGCCGAAGGACGGCCGGCCGACGATCTTCATCGATCACCGCAAGCTCTCCAATAGCGCACGCGCGCATCTCGAGGCCTGCGCCGAGGTGCAGGAGCCCGACGCGCTTGCCGCCGCCTTGACGGAACTCGCGGCGGCCGGCGCATCGATCGCGCTCGACAATGCCACCGCGGCGGACGCGCTGAGCCGGCTGATCACCGCGAGCGGCGGCAGGCCGGTGCGCGGCAATGATCCGGTGGCGCTGCTCAAGGCCGTCAAGAACGCGGTGGAGATCAAGGGCACGCAGACCGCGCACCGCCGCGACGCCGTGGCGCTGGCGCGCTTCCTCGCCTGGATCGACCGCGAGGCGCCGAAGGGCGGATTGTTCGAGATCGATACCGTCGAGGCGCTGGAGACCTTCCGCCGCGACACCGGCGCTCTGAAGGACGTCTCGTTCCCGACCATCGCCGGCACCGGGCCGAACGGCGCCATCGTGCATTACCGCGTCACCCGCAAGACCAACCGCCGCATCGCGCCTGGCGACCTGCTGCTGATCGATTCCGGCGCGCAATACGAAGACGGCACCACCGACGTCACCCGCACCATCGCGATCGGCGAGCCGACCGAGGAGATGCGCGATCGTTTCACCCGCGTGCTGCGCGGTCATATCGCGATTGCCCGCGCGGCGTTTCCCGATGGCACCTCCGGCGCGCAACTCGATACGCTGGCGCGCCAGTTCCTGTGGCATGCCGGGCTCGACTTCGCGCACGGCACCGGCCACGGCGTCGGCAGCTATTTGTCGGTCCATGAAGGCCCGGCGCGGATTTCGAAAGTCGGCACCACGCCCTTGAAGCGCGGCATGATCCTCTCGAACGAGCCCGGCTACTACAAGGCAGACGGCTTCGGCATCCGCATCGAAAATCTGGAGCTCGTGGTGGCGGCCGATATCGACGGCGCCGAGCAGCCGATGAACCAGTTCGAAACGCTGACACTGGCGCCGATCGATCGCCGGCTGATCAATGCCGGCCGCATCAGCCTGCGTGAGCTGAAGTGGATCAACGACTATCACGCCCGCGTTCGCCGCGAGGTGATGCCGTTGCTCGACGACGAGCCGACGCGGGTCTGGCTGCACGCCGCCACCGAACCGCTGGATCAGCCACAAAAATAAGAAAGCTCGATGTGAACGGCACGACGCCCGCGACGACGACCGACCCCATCGACCCTTCGACATCCCGCGTGATGCTGCTGTTGCTGGTGGCGATGACCGGCATCGCGCCGATCTCGCTCTACATGCTGGTGCCGGCGCTACCGGTGCTGGCGCGCACCTTCGGCAGCGACATCTCCATCGCGCAGATGACGGTGTCGCTGTTCATGGTCGGGCTGGCGTTCTCGCAGCTGATCATGGGGCCGCTGTCGGACCGTTTCGGGAGGCGGCCGGTGCTGCTTGCCGGGCTCTGCCTGATGGTGATCGCCGGCATCGGCGGCGTATTCGCCGAGACGCTGCCGCAGCTGATCGCCGCACGCTTTTTCCAGGCGCTCGGCGGCGCCACCGGCATGGTGATGAGCCGCGCCATCATCCGCGACCTCTATCCGCGCCACCGCGTCGGCGCGATGATCAGCCTGGTCATCGCGGTGATGATGATCGCCCAGATGCTGAGCCCGCTGGCCGGCGGCCTGCTGGAGATCGGCTTCGGCTGGCGCTCGATCTTCTATGTGATCACCGCGGTGTCGATCGTCATCACGCTTGCCATCGCCGTGGCGCTGCCGGAGACCCGTCGCTTCAGCGAGCGCGTCGCCGGCGGCGGCTTCGTCGCCGACCTCAAGGTGCTGGGCAACAGCCGCAGCTTCGTCGGCTATCTCCTGTGCTACGTCATCGCCTCCTGGATCATCTTCACCTTCGCCGGCGGCGGCCCCTATGTGGTGGTCAACCAGATGGGCCGCAGCGGCGCCGAATACGGCGCGTGGTTCGTCACCTCGGGCTTCGCCTATCTGGTCGGCAATTTGTTCTGCGTGCGACTGGCGCCGCGCCGCTCGATCGAGCAGCTGATCTGGTTCGGCCTCGCTTTGCAGCTCGTCGGCGCGCTGCTCAACGTCGTCTGGGGTCTCACCGGTCTGAACCAGCAGCCGGCCTGGCTGTTTCTCACGCATATGATCGTGATGTTCGGCAATGCCTTCGTGATGTCGAACGCCGCCGCCGGCGCGCTCAGCATCCGGCCGCAGGCCGCCGGCTCGGCGTCAGGCATGATGGGCTTCCTGCAGATGGGGCTGGGCGCGCTGTGCTCGCAGTTCGGCGCCTGGCTCGGCGGCCATTTCCAGACCGCGATCCCGCTCAACATCTCGCTCGTCGTGCTGTCGCTCGGCTGCGCCGCGTCGATGTTCTTCCTGATCCCGCGCAACGGAAAGGTCGCGACGGCAGCGATGATAGAGAAGGCGGAGGGCGAAGAGACGGGGCTGTTGTAGCAACGCGGTGTCTTCCTTCTCCCCTTGTGGGAGAAGGTGGCACGGCCGCAGGCCGTGACGGATGAGGGGTTACCAGGCTCGGAGCTTGCGGCGACCCCTCACCCGTCTCGAACCGCTTCGCGGTTCGATCCTTCCCTCTCCCACAAGGGGAGAGGGAAGGAAGCAAACATTATCCCTCGATCAGCTTCAGCCACTCGTCTTCGGTCAGCACCGTAACACCCAGCTCCGTCGCCTTCTTCAGCTTCGAGCCGGCATCTTCGCCGGCGACTACATAATCCGTCTTCTTCGACACCGAGCCGGCGACCTTGGCGCCGAGCCGTTCGGCGCGGGCCTTGGCCTCGTCGCGGGTGAATTTGGTCAGCGATCCCGTGAACACGACGATCTTGCCGGCGATCGCTGTGTCGCTCTTCGCCTGCTCGACATCTAGCACCTCGATTTCGTCGAGCAGTTCGCCGAGCGCCTTGACATTGCGCGTCTCGGCGAAGAACTCGACCACCGCGTCCGCGACGATCTCGCCGACGCCGCCGATATTGTTGAGGTCCTGCCAGGCCTCCGAATTGTTGCCCTCGGCGGTCTGCCCGGCCGCGGCGGCCAGCATCGCGTCGCGGAACGCGGCAAAACTGCCGTAATGCTTCGCCAGCAGCTTCGCGTTGCCCTCGCCGATGTGGCGGATGCCGAGCGCGAAGATCAACCGATTGAGCTCGATCTTGCGCCTGTTGTCGATAGCGGAAAACAGATTGCGTACCGAGACTTCACCAAAGCCTTCGCGGTCGATGATCTTCTTCGAGGAACGCTCATCGCGCTTCTGCAGCGTGAAGATGTCGACCGGATGCATGATCAGGCCGTCGTCATAGAATTCCTGGATCTGCTTGTCGCCGAGCCCGTCGATGTCGAAAGCCAGCCGCGAGACGAAATGCTTCAGCCGTTCGACCGCCTGCGCCGGACAGATCAGCGCGCCGGTGCAGCGCGTGACGACCTCGCCGTTCTCTCGGATGGCGTGGCTGCCGCAGGCCGGACAGGTCTTGGGAAATTCATAAGGCTTCGACTCTGTCGGCCGCATCGTTAGCACCACGCTGACCACCTGCGGGATCACGTCGCCGGCGCGCTGGATCACGACCGTGTCGCCCTCGCGGATGTCGATGCCGTCGTGCACCGGCTGGCCGTCATTGCCGACGCCCTTGATGTAGTCCTCATTGTGCAGCGTGGCGTTCTGCACCACGACGCCGCCGACCGTCACCGCCTGCAGCCGCGCCACCGGCGTCAGCGCGCCGGTGCGGCCGACCTGGATGTCGATCTTGTCGAGGATGGTGGTCGCCTGCTCCGCCGCGAATTTATGCGCGATGGCCCAGCGCGGCGCGCGGCCGGCAAAGCCCAGTCGCGCCTGCCAGTCGATACGGTCCACCTTGTAGACCACGCCGTCGATGTCATAGGGCAGCGACGCGCGCTGCTCGCCGATCCGGCGATAGAACGCCAGTGCGTCCTCGACGCTGGCGCATTGCGTGATCTCCGGATTGACGGTGAAGCCGGCCTGCTTCAGCCAGTCAAGCATGCCCCACTGCGTCGGCTCGTCGATGGGATAGTCCGACATCTCGCCCCAGGCATAGGCGAAGAATTTCAGCGGCCGGGAGGCGGTGACCGAGACGTCTTTCTGCCGCAGCGAGCCGGCGGCGGAATTTCTGGGATTAGCGAACGGGTCTTCACCCGCCTCGACCTGGCGCGCGTTCAGCGCGAGAAAATCGCTCTTCAGCATGTAGACCTCGCCGCGCAATTCGCAGGCGGCGGGATGATTCTTGCCATGCAACTTGTTCGGAACGTCGTCGATGGTGCGGACGTTGGCGGTGACGTCTTCGCCCGTGAACCCGTCGCCACGGGTGGCGGCGCGCACCAGTTCGCCGTGCTCATAGCGCAGCGACAGCGACAGCCCGTCGATCTTCGGCTCGGCGACGATGGCAGGCACCTCGTCGAGCTTGAGGAAGCGCTGGATGCGCGCGACGAATTCGGCGACCTCCTCGTCGCTGAACGCATTGCCGAGCGACAGCATCGGCACCGCATGCTGCAACTTGGCAAAGGCGCGCGAGGGAGCGGCTCCCACCGTCTGCGTCGGCGAGGCGCCGCTGACCAGATCGGGAAATTTCTGCTCGATCGCCTCGACGCGGCGGCGCAGCGTATCGTAGTCGGCATCCGATATTTTCGGCGCGTCGTTCTGATAGTAGGCGACGTTATGTCCCTCCATCTCGAGCGACAGCCGCATCAACTCGACCTTGGCTTTGGCCTTGGTGAGGGTGGCGAGGTCGGGGGAATTCTTCGCTGCTGTCTTGGCCATTCTCACACTCGTCATTCCGGGGCGCGTGCGCATTTTGCGCGCGCGAACCCGGAATCCCATCATGATTGCTCTTACACGATCGAGGCATACAAATCATGCCACTCGGGATTGCCGGCCTCGATCAGCGCGACCTTCCACGCGCGTCGCCACTTCTTGAGTTCCTTCTCACGGGTGATCGCAGTCAGCGGATCGTCGTAGATCTCGAACCAGACCAGCGAGTCGACATTGTATCGCGAAGTGAAGCTTTTGACCGCATGCGTCCGGTGCTCATAGACGCGGCGAACGAGATCGTTGGTGACGCCGATGTACAGCACACCGTTCTTCTTAGATGCCAGCATGTAGACGTAATACGGCATGACGGCAGAGTGTTCGGCGGAACGGCGCAAAACACAACGGGATTCCGGGTTCGCTCGCGCTGGCGCGCTCGCGCCCCGGAATGACGGTTTTTGGCTTAAGCCGCGCCCTTGAGCAGCCGGTCGGCGGCGGCTCTGGCTTCCGCCGTGATCTCTGCCCCCGCCAGCATGCGGGCGATTTCCTCGCGGCGGGGGTCGGCGGCCAGCGTGTTGACGCTGGTGGCGACGCGCTTGCCCTTGTCCAGCGCGTCCTTGGAAATCAGCAGATGCTGGTCGGCACGCGCCGCGACCTGCGGCGCATGCGTCACCGCCATCACCTGGACCTTGCCGGCCAAGCGCGCCAGCCGCGCGCCGATGGCGTCGGCCACCGCACCGCCGACGCCGGTGTCGATCTCGTCGAACACGAGCGTGGGTGCGGAGCCCTTGTCGGACAGCACCACTTTCAGCGCCAGCAGGAAGCGCGACAGCTCGCCGCCGGAGGCGACCTTCATCATTGGGCCGGCACGTGTGCCGGGGTTGGTCTGCACCCAGAACTCGACGCGGTCGATACCCTGCGGCCCCGGGTTCTTCGCGTCCGTCTCGACCTGGGTCATGAATTTGGCGCGCTCCAGCTTGAGCGGCGCCAATTCGGCGCTGACCGCCTTGTTGAGCTTCTCGGCCGCCTTGGTGCGAGATGCCGACAGCTTGGCGGCCGCGGCGCTGTACTTGCCATCGGCAGTGGCAGCGGCGGTCTCCAGCCCCTGCAACTGCCCGGCGCCGGCATCGATGGTCGCGACGTCCGCTATGAACTTTGCGGCCAGCGCGGCCAGGCCATCCACCGGCGTCGAATATTTGCGCGCCGCGGCGCGCAGCGCGAACAGCCGCTCCTCGATGCGCTCCAGCTCGGAGGGATCGAAGTCGGCGGCGATCAGGGCTGCGGTGAGGTGCTGGTCGGCCTCCTCCAGCGCGTTGATGGCGACGTCGATCGCCTTCACGGCGGGCTCGACCAGAGCGGGCGACGATCCGGCGCGGCGCTCCAGCCGGCGTACCGCGGCGGCCAGCGTCGATATCGGCGAATGGTGGCCGGAGACGGCGTCCTGCGCCTCGCGCAGGTCGGCGGCGATCTTCTCGCCCTGCATCATGCCGGTGCGACGATCCGCAAGCTGGGTCTCCTCGCCGTCCTTGGGCTTCAGCTTCTTCAGCTCGTCCGCGGCATGGCGCAGATAGTCGGCGTCGCGGGCAGCGCGCTCCATGTTGGCGCGGTGCGCCTCCAGCGTTGCGTAGGCGGCCTTGCGGGCCTCCCAGAGCGATTCGAGAGAAAGCACGTCCTTGTCCAGGCCGGCGAAGGCATCGAGCAGCCGGCGGTGCGTGGCGGCGTCGACCAAAGCGCGCTCGTCGTGCTGGCCGTGGATCTCGACCAAGGCTGCGCCGACCGATTTCAGCGTCTGCACCGAGGCGGACTGGTCGTTGATGAAGGCGCGGGTACGGCCGTCGGCAAGCTGCACGCGGCGCAGGATCATCTCGCCGGTGTCTTCAAAGCCGTTGGCGGCGAGAATCGCCAGCGCGGGGTGGCCCTTCGCGAGGTCGAACACCGCCGTGACCTGGCCCTGTTCGACGCCGTGGCGGACGAGCCCGGCATCGCCGCGGCCACCCAGCGCCAGCGCGAAAGCATCGAGAAGAATGGATTTACCTGCGCCGGTCTCGCCGGTCAGCACCGCCAAACCGCGGGCAAACTCGATATCGAGCCGTTCGATCAGGACGATGTCACGGATCGAAAGACGGGCCAGCATGGGGGTCTAGTTCCTAACCGAGGCCAAATCGCTTGAAGGCCTTGCTCAGGTAAGACCCCTTGTTCTCGCTCGGCTCGAGACCGCCGGACTTTACAAGATTATAGGCGTCTTTGTACCACTTGCTGTCAGGAAAGTTGTGGCCAAGCACGGCGGCGGCGGTCTGCGCCTCGCCGACGATGCCGATCGCCATATAGGCCTCGGTAAGGCGCATGAGGGCTTCCTCGACGTGGCGGGTGGTCTGGTACTGCGTCACGACGGTCTTGAAGCGGTTGATGGCGGCGGTGTAGTCGCGCTTGTCCGCGTAATAGCGGCCGACCGACATTTCCTTGCCGGCCAGCTGGTCACGGGCGCCTTCCAGCTTCTTCTTGGCGGAGGTGGCGTATTCCGAGGTCGGATATTTGCGCACCACTTCCTCGAGCGCGGCCATCGCCTTTTCGGTGCGGCCCTGATCGCGGGAAATGTCGGGGATCTGGTCGTAATGCGAGGCGGCGATCAGATATTGCGCGTAAGCGGCGTCCTGGCTGCCGGGATGCAGCGTGACGTAGCGCGTCGCCGACCCGATCGCGGTGTCGTAGTCGCCCGCTTCATAGGCTGCGTAGGACGACATCAACAGCGATTTGCGGGCCCAGTCGGAATAGGGATGCTGGCGATCGACTTCCTCGAACTTCTTCGCCGCGGCCTTCGGATCCTTGCTCTGGTTCATGAGGTAAAGGCCCTCATTATAGAGCTTGTCGGCGGGCTCCTCGACGAAGGTCTCGTCCTTGGACGCAAACTTGTCCCACAGCGCGCCGGTGCCGCAGCCGCTGAGCGGAACGGCGAAGCCGATGAGGCCCAAGGCCAACACCAGCCGGCGGAAGGAGCTGCGCGATTCGAGCGGGATACGCTGTGTCGACATAGATGAGACCTGACGCCTGTATGCGGTGCCTGCGCGTTCAACGCTGAAATGCGGACTAGCCGGCTACGTGCCCGTAGCTGCCAAGACCGCGCGCCTGTTTAGCCTGATAAATTCCGTTAACCAACCGGATACGCAGCCTTTTCGCCGGGATTAAGGCGAAGATGGCGGCAATACAGCGGGTTATAGTTACCGGAGGTGTCGGGACGCCAAGACGTCCGGGCAAGCGTGTCAGGAAACGTCGGGGCCGAAGGCCGGGGCGATCATGCCGCCGAGCATGCCGCCGGCAACCTCGGCGCGCGGACGGCGGGCTGCGACCTGGTCGGCTTCGACGATCTTCCAGGCCGAGCGATCGGCCATCAACGCCATCAGAACCGCGTTGTTGAGCTTGTGGCCGCCGCGGACCGAACGGTAGGCGCCCAGCAGCGGCAGGCCGGCCAGTGCGAGATCGCCGACCACGTCCAGCACCTTGTGGCGGACGCATTCGTCGGTGAAGCGCAGGCCTTCGGTGTTGAGCAGGCGGTCGTCGTCGAAGACCACCGAATTGTCGAACGAGGCGCCGAGCGCGAAACCGGCGCTCCACAGGCGGGTGACATCGTTCATGCAGCCGAAGGTGCGGGCACGCGCGATGTCGCGGCGGAAGCTCTGCGGGTTGAGGTCGAGGATGTAGTTCTGGCGGCCGATGATGGGATTGGCGAAATCGATTTCGACTTCGGCGCGGAAGCCCGCTGCATGAGGGCGAATTTCGCCGAACGAATCGCCGATCGCGACCTGCACCGGCTTGAGCACCTGGATGAAGCGGCGGCGGGCGGCCTGCTCGACGATGCCGGCCTGGTCGATGGCGGCGACGAAGGGGGCGGCGGAGCCGTCCATGATCGGCACTTCCGGGCCATCGACTTCGATGGTGGCGTTATCGACGCCCATGCCGCGCAAGGCGGCGAGAACGTGTTCGGCGGTGGAAACCAGCGGACCTTCGCGATCGCCGAGCACGGTGGCGAAGGCAGTGGCGGTGACGGATTTGGCGTTCGCGGTGATTTCGCGGTCCGGACCATCGAGGCCGGTACGGACAAAAATAAAGCCTGCATCGACAGGCGCGGGGGACAGGGTCAGACTGACGGGCAAACCGGAATGGACGCCGACACCCGTGACGGTGGCTTGCGACCAAAGCGTTGTTTGACGACTGAATTTCATTCTAACCCCACCTGCGACTCACTCAGATCTGCCGACCGGCGTTTCTGAATTCCCCGAGTCGCGGCAACCATACCGGCTGCCACAAAGTGCGCCAACTCACGCTTTTTTACTGATTGTTACCCAACGTCCGCCGCATTCGAGCCAAGCGTTGACCGACTTTGCCATCGTTTCCGCATGTTTCAAATCCACGCGAAATCGCAAATACCTGATTAATGTTTTAAATTCAGATACTTAACAAAGAGTTTGATGCGGCAGCGCAGCAAAGACAAAGGCCCCGGCATCGCTGCCGGGGCCTTTGTCGTCGTCATGATTGTAACAAAGCTCAGTTGGTCTGGCGGCGCAGGAAGGCCGGGATATCAAGATGGTCGTCGCCCTGTGGCGCGGGGGCCACAGGTGCGGGGCGGCCATGCTGATCCAGACCCTGCGGCGCCGGACGGCGGGCGTATTCCGACACCGGCTCCCCCATCTGCTGCGAGACGCTGCGCTGCGGCTTGCGTTCCGGCAGCGGCGGCATCGGGGCCATCGCCGGCGCTTGGCGGGCCGGCTCGGAGTCCTCTTCGCGGCGGCCGAGGCCGACATTGGCGAGACGCTGCAGCAGCGACATCCGCACCTTCTGCGGCTCGTCTTCCGAGGTCTCGCCGCGGGCCTGGCGGATCTCGTTCTGCGCCGTCATCGGCAGTTCGTCGAATTTCGGCATCCGGGGCGCGCGCAGCGGGGCGCGTTCGGCGGCCTGCGGGATGAACTGCTCGGGCGGCGCCGGCTCATGGGCTTCCATGCGCGGGGCGGTCTCCGGGAACAGCGACGGCTTCTGGGCGATCGGACGCACGGTCACGTCACCATAGGAGGCCGGCTGGCTGGAAACCTGGGCGACCGGCAGGTGGGCGTCCGGGGAAACCGCGGCGGCGATGGCGGCCAGAGCGGCACGTTCATGGTTGCTGGCTGGCGCACGCGGCGCGGGTGCGGCGGCCGGGCGCGGCGCGTCGGCCTGCTGTGCCGAAGAGGCGACGGCGCGCTGATTGTCGGCGCGCAGCTTGGCGGTCAGGTCGGCGAGACGGTTGTCCGGGTTGGCGGCGACGGCATTGGTCACGGCGGCGGCAGGCGCCGCGGCATTGCGGGCCAGCAGCGACTGGTCGATGCCGGTGGCCACCACGGAGACGCGGATCACGCCGTCGAGGGTCTCGTCGAAGGTCGCGCCGACGATGATGTTGGCGTCGGCATCGACTTCTTCACGAATGCGGGTCGCGGCTTCGTCGACTTCGAACAGCGTCAAGTCCTTGCCGCCGGTGATCGAGATCAAGAGGCCGCGGGCGCCCTTCATCGAGGAATCATCGATCAGCGGGTTGGCGATCGCGGCTTCGGCCGCGGTCAGCGCGCGCTTCTCGCCGGTGGCCTCGCCGGTGCCCATCATCGCCTTGCCCATTTCGCGCATCACGGCGCGGACGTCGGCGAAGTCGAGGTTGATGAGGCCTTCCTTGACCATCAGATCGGTGATGCAGGCGACGCCCGAATACAGCACCTGGTCGGCCATCGCGAAGGCGTCGGCGAAGGTGGTCTTCTCGTTGGCAACCCGGAACAGGTTCTGGTTCGGGATGATCAAGAGCGTGTCGACCACCTTGTGCAGTTCGGCAATGCCGGACTCGGCGGTGCGCATGCGGCGCTGGCCTTCGAAGTGGAACGGCTTGGTCACCACACCGACGGTGAGGATGCCCATGTCGCGCGCGGTCTTGGCGATGACGGGGGCTGCACCGGTGCCGGTGCCGCCGCCCATGCCGCAGGTCACGAACACCATGTTGGCGCCCGACAGGTGATCGCGGATCTCGTCGATCACTTCCTGCGCGGCGGCCGCACCGACGTCCGGCTGCGAACCGGCGCCGAGGCCCTGGGTCACGACGGTGCCCATCTGCACGATGCGCTGCGCTTTCGACATCGTCAGCGCCTGCGCGTCGGTGTTGGCGACGACGAAGTCGACGCCCATCAGGCCGGCGGTGATCATGTTGTTGACGGCATTGCCGCCGGCGCCGCCGACACCGAACACGGTGATGCGGGGCTTGAGTTCGGCGATATCCGGGGGGGTGAGATTGAGTGTCATGTGATTGCCTCTCGATTACGCGCGCGTTGTCTGGTCATGCCCGCGGCGGGAAGCCGAAAGCGTCGAAGTGGAAAAAAATTGCGGCTGAAAATTCGCCATCAGAAGCCTTCGCGAAGCCATCGCCCGACCTTTCCGAAATAACCGTCGCCGGTGCCGGTCTTGAGCTGGCGGGTGTAGCGGGGCTCGACGTGCTCAAGATGGGCGAATTGCGGATAGACCAGGAGGCCCGTCGGCACCGCGAACGAGGCGCTCTTGGCCTCATTGGGCAGCCGGCCGAACCCGAGCGGACGTCCGATGCGAACCGGACGGCCGAGAACCTGGCTGCCGAGTTCGGCGAGACCGGTGAGCTGCGAGGCGCCGCCCGACAGCACGACGCGCGCCCGCGGCTCTGCTGCAAACGGCGAATCCGCCAGCCGGTCCCTGACCATTTCAAAAATCTCCTCGGCGCGGGGCCGCACGATGTTCGCGATGGTGGCGCGGGTCACGACCTGCGGAAAGTCCCGGTCATTATCGCCAGCCGTCGGCACGTTCATCACTTCGCGCGCGTCCGATCCACCCGTCAGTACCGTGCCATATAACGTCTTGATTCGCTCGGCATCCGCGATGCAGCAACCCAGGCCACGGGCGATATCCATGGTGATGTGTTGCCCGCCGACCGCAAAGCCGGAGGCATGCACGAAACGGCCGCCGGAATAGATCGCGATCGTGGTGGTCCCTGCCCCCATCTCGACGACGGCAGCGCCGAGATCGCTTTCGTCGTCGGTCAGAACCGACAGGCCGGCGACGTAAGGCGACGCGGCCATCGCCTCGACATTGAGATGGCAACGCTCGACGACCAGCATCAGGTTGCGCGCGACTGTGGCGTCGGCGGTCACGACGTTCATGTCGACGCCGAATTGCGAAGCGACCATGCCCTTGGGATCGCGGATGCCCTTGACGCCATCCAGCGAATAGCTGACCGGCAGCGCGTGCAGCACGGTGCGGCCGGGCGGCGTGGCGTGTTTCATCCCGGTGGAGGTCACGCGGGTGACATCGGCAGCCGTGACGGCGCTGCCCTTGATGTCGGCGGACGCCTCGATCAACTGGCCCTGCAGGCGGCCGGCGGAGACGGACAGCAGAACGGATTCGACGCGGGCCTTCGCCATGCGTTCGGCCAGCGACACCGCCTGGCGCACCGCCTGCTCGCATTCGCCCATGTCGACGACGGCGCCGGACTTGACGCCGCGCGACTGGATCTGGCTGTAGCCGACCAGTTCGACGGCGTGGGTGCGACCGCGCAACGCCTCGTTCGGCGCGCACGGCTTGAGACGCGCGATCATGCAGGCGATCTTGCTGGTGCCGACGTCGAGCGACGCCACCAGCGCGGTGCGGTTCGGCGCCATCTGGCGCGTCTTCGGTGCCTGGGTGCGATCAAGCCCGGTCATGCCGCGCCTGCTTTCTTCTTCGTCTTGTTCTCCTTGGCGAACAGCTCGTCGCGGGCCTTTGCGGCGTCTTCCGACAGCCGCACGGTCAGCCGGTCGGACAGACGCATGTCGATCGCGACAATATCTTTCGAGAACAAATGATCTTCCTTGTCGAGCTGGCTCAGCATCGCCAGCGCATTGCCGACGTCGTTCTCCGGCAGGCGCACGTCGAGCCCGTCCGTCAGACGCAAATTCCAACGCCGCTCGCCGACCAGGATCGCGGCACGGGTGACGGCGCGGACCTGCGGGTAGCGATCCAGCAGCGCGAGAAAATCGCGGGCGCGCGTGTCGGCGCCCTTGCCGACCACCAAAGGCAGCGTGGTGAAGCGTTTCGAAACGTAGTTTTCCAGCACCGCGCCGTCGGCGGCGACGACGGCCAGGCGGCCATCCTGCTGCCACAACGCGAACGCGGTGCGCTCGGTGACGTCGATCTGCAGCCGGTCGGGATACAGTTTCAGCACGTTGGCGTCGGCAATCCACGGATTGGCCTTCAGCCGGTCGCGCACGGTGGCGGCGTCGAGAAACAGCAGCGAGGAGCGGCCGTTGACGCCCCCGATCGCGAGGATTTCGTCCTGCGTCAGTTGCTTGCGGCCGTTCAGCGTCACCGACGCGATGCGGAAGCCGGCGGCATTGGCCGCGGCGTTGCGGGTATCCGAGAGGAATTCGGTGAGTTCTTCGACGTGACCGCCATTGACGACGCCGAGCGCGACGCTGCCGAGCAGCATCAGGACGGTGGCGGCAATGCCGACACGGCGCGGCACGTAACGCTCGAACGCAGCGATGAAGCGGTTCGAGTTCTGCTCGCGGATCGCCGCCTTGCGGGCGCGCGGCTGGCTGAGAAAACGCGCAAGCGGAGCCAGCTGCTCGCGCAGCAGGATCGCTGCGCCGCGGGCCGCCAGCCTCAGGTCAGTTTGGGGGCCCTGCGGTCGATCCGACCGGGAAAGGCGTCCTGCACCAAGCATTGCACGAGCTCGTCATCTGTTAGGCCCGCGTCATCGCGGACCATGGCACCGTGAACCGGACGCCGACGCCATGCTCGCTACGGAACTCCGCACGCTCACGCCTCGGCAGCCAGACGCACCAGCGCCGCCAGCGTTAACCTTCGGACTTCCTGGTAAACAAAGTGTAAAGAGGGTCCGCGCAGGGCACGATTAGATGCGGTTATGCAAGAGTTTAGCGGAACCGAGTCTTTGGAGACACGCGATGCCGGGCAAGCGCGCGCGGAGCCGTAGCCCGGATGGAGGCAGCGCGGCGCCCTTGCGTCGCGAGGCCGCAATAAGGGAAAACCGCTTCCGCGGTTAGGCCGGCCCCGGCTTGCGTTTCCGACTTTGCTCTGCGAGCGCCGGCGCAAACTCCATCCGGGCTACGAAGCACCAGCCGCCCGCTTCACGGCCAGCGCCAGCTGCCCCTGCAAAAACTCCACGAAGCCGATGCCCTGGGCGGCCAGCGCCTTGGGGTAGAGCGAGGCTGCCGTCAGCCCGGGCAGCGTGTTGGTTTCGAGATAGACGGGGCCCTTCCCTGACACGATGAAATCCGAGCGCGAATAGCCCGAGCACGACAACGCCCGGTGCGCCTTCACCGCGTCTGCCATGATCGCTTCGCTGATCTCCGGCGCAAACCGGCCGGGGCAGATTTCCTGCGTCGATTTCGCCAGATATTTGGCCTCGTAGTCGAAGCCGCCCTCGGCCGGGATGATCTCGATCGGTGGCAGCGCCAGCAATGAGCCGTCGGCCTGCTCCAGCACGCCGCAGGTGGATTCGATTCCGGCGACGAACGGTTCGATCACATAATCCTCGGTCCGCGCGGCGGCACGCACGGCCGCGATGTCCTGCGTGGCGTTGACGAAGATCAGGCCGTAGCTCGATCCGTCGCGCGCCGGCTTGGCGATGAGTTTGCCGTGTTCGGCGAGCGCTGCTTCCAGATCGTCCAGCGCGATGCCTTCGGCGATGGTCACGCCGGCAATCGCCGCGAAACGTTTGGACGCCACCTTGTCGAAGGCGAGATTGGACGATGCCGAGCCGGAGCCGGTGTAAGGGATGCCGCGCATCTCGCACATCGCCTGCAATTCGCCGTTCTCCGCGGTGCCGCCGTGCAGGCCGAGCAGCAGCACGCGGTTCTCCGCCTTGGCCTGATCGAGCGCCTGCGTCAGCCGGCCGAGGCTGGCCGAGCCCGGCTGAAAGGCTTCTTCGAAGGGGCGGCCGTGACCCAGCAGCGCGGACGGCTGTGTCGGATAGACCTGATCGTCGGCGTCCCAGAACCACAGTTCGGCATCGGGCAGCGCGCGGTGCAGCGCCTGCGCGGAGGCCACCGAGACCAGTCGCTCCTTGTTCAAGCCACCGAACAGGATGGTGATGCGCTTTGCTCTGTCCCACTCAACCATCGATTCACCCTCATTCGCCTCGTCGATGCCCATAGCATGGCGAGTCAGATATTGCTGATTTGCGCCGCCAGCGCGAGCCTTCCGCGACATCAGGAGACGTTCATGATCCGAGCCTGGCTCGACCTGCCGGCCATTGGCATTTTTGCCACGCTATTCGTGCTGTATTTCGGCGCTGCCTGGGCGCTGGCCGGGCTGATCTTCCGCTCGCCGGTGCGGCGCGGGGTATTGTCGCTGAACGGCGTGGTGGCGCCGTTCTTCTCGGCGGTGGCGATCCTGTTCGCGCTGTTGACCGGCTTTCTCGCCAACGACATCGGCGAACGCAACCGCCAGGCGCTGCGCGCGGTGCAGACCGAGGCCGGCGAATTGCGCAACATCTATACGCTGTCGGTGGCGTCCGTGACCGACATGCGCGAGATCCGCATGGCGCTGAAGGACTATGCCCGCAGCGCGGCGCAGGAAGAATGGCCGCAGATGATGGGCAACGGCAATGCCGCGGCCACCTCGACCGCCTATGACACGCTGCTGCGCGAGGTCAGCGATCCCACCATCACCCGCGATGCCAGCGCGGCGGTGCACAGCGCACTGCTCAACGCGGCGGTCCGTGTCGGCACCGCGCGTACCGACCGGCTCAGCCTGTCGTCCGACCAGACCAATGATTTGAAATGGATCTCGGTGCTGATCCTCGGCCTCATGACGCAGGTGGCGCTGGGCCTGGTGCATCTGGAAAAGCCTCGCGCGCTATTGGCCGCGCTGACCGTGTTCTCGACCGCCGCGGTGGTGGCGCTCGGCCTGATCGCGCTGCAGGAGCACCCCTTCCAGGGCAGCTTCCGCGTCTCGCCGCTGCCGCTGGAAAAGTTGTTGTCGCTGAGCGATGTGGTGGCGCCGGTGGAGCCGACGGCTACGCCGGCCGCGAAGTAGCGCGCTATATCCACAAGCTGTCATTCCGGGATGCAGCAGACGGCGTAGCCGGCTGATGCAGACCCGGAATCCCGAGATGTGCATCTTCCCATCTCGGGATTCCGGGTTCGCTCAAGCTGCGCTCTCGCGCCCCGGAATGACAGTTCTATTTCACGCCGATCCGCTTGATTTCCCAGTGCAGGTCGATTCCTGACTGCGCCAGCACCCTCGCCCGCACGGTATCGCCGAGCGTTTCGATATCCGCGGCGGTGGCGTCGCCGGTGTTGATCAGGAAGTTGCAGTGCATCTCCGAGACCTGCGCGCCACCCACCCGCAGGCCGCGGCAGCCGGCGGCATCGACCAGCTTCCAGGCGGAATGGCCGGGCGGATTCTTGAACGTCGAGCCGCCGGTCTTTTCGCGGATCGGCTGCGCGGTCTCGCGATGCGCCTGCACCTCGTCCATGCGCGCCCGGATCGCGGACGGCTCGGCGATACGTCCGCGAAAGGTCGCGGACGTGAAGATGACCTGCGGATCAACGCCGGAATTGCGATAGACGAACGCCATCGCGGCATTGTCGAAGACATGCTTCGCGCCATCGCGGCCGATGCCGGTGGCTTTGATCAGCACGTCTTTGGTCTCGCCGCCATTGGCGCCGGCATTCATCCGCAACGCGCCGCCGATCGTGCCGGGAATGCCGAAGTAGAATTCCAGCCCGCTGATATTAGCCGCCGCCGCGGCTTCCGCGACGCGCTTGTCGAGCGCGGCGGTGCCGGCGGTGATGCAATCGCCATTCGCGACCGTCGCACCGAAGCCGCGCGGGCTGAGCCGGATCACGACGCCCGGCACGCCGCCGTCGCGCACGATCAGGTTGGAGCCGACACCGATCATGGCAACGGGAATGTCGCGCGGCAAGTTCGAGAGGAAGTATGCGAGGTCATCTTCGTCCGCCGGCGTGAACAGGATTTGCGCGGGACCACCGACGCGAAACCACGTCAGCGGCGCGAGCGATTCATTCGCCAGCAAACGCCCGCGGAGTTCGGGCATGGCGGCTTTGAGGTCCGGAGTGAGGTCGGGGAAGGTCATTTTTGTGTCTGTATGCGAGCAAATGCCGCTTCTTCGCCTCGGGGCACGCGAGCAGTGCTCCCCTCCCCCCGCGCGAAGCGAAGCTTCGCTAGGCGGAGAGGGGCCGGGGGTGGGGGTGCCATGGGCGACGTCGCTTGTGGCCCCCCCTCTCCGACCCTCCCCCGCAAGGGGGGAGGGAGCGCAGCGGCGTGTGTGGCGATGTCAGCGATGAACATCGACGTTGCTACCCCAGCGCCTTCAATTCGCCCGGCAGCGCATAGGCCCATTGCGTGATATTGCCCGCACCCAGGCACACCACGGTGTCGCCGCTCTTCGCAACGCCCGCGACCAGCGCCGCCAGCCCCGCGCTGTCCTGCAGCGGGAACACTTCGCGGTGACCGTGCGCGCGCAGGCCGAGCACGAAGTGATCACGGTCGATGCCCGCGATCGGCGCTTCGCCGGCCGGATAGACTTCGGCGACGATCACGGTGTCGGCGTCGTTGAAGCAGGTGCAGAATTCCTCGAACAGCGACTGCAGGCGGGTGAAGCGATGCGGCTGCACCACGGCGATCACCTTGCCGGTAGTGGATTCCCGCGCGGCGCGCAGCACGGCGGTGATCTCCACCGGATGGTGGCCGTAATCGTCGATGATGGTGACGCCGTTCCATTCGCCGGTCTTGGTGAAGCGGCGCTTGACGCCGCCGAACCCGGCCAGCGCCTTGCGGATCGCGTCGCCCGACATGCCGAGCTCATGCGCCACGGCGATCGCCGCAGTGGCGTTGAGCGCGTTGTGGCGGCCGGGCATCGGCAGCACGAGATCGGTGATGGTCTCTGTGGTGCCGGCCTTGCGATCGCGGAACGCGACGGTGAAGGCGGAGCCGCCATTGGCGGGCTTGAGATCCACCAGCCGCGCATCGGCCTGCGGGTTCTCGCCATAGGTGATGATGCGGCGGTCCTCGATACGGCCGACGATGCTCTGCACCACCGGATGATCGATGCACATCACGGCAAAGCCGTAGAACGGCACGTTCTCGACAAAGTGTCGGAACGCGTCCTGCACGGCTTCGAAAGTACCAAAATGGTCGAGATGTTCGGGATCGACGTTGGTGACGATGGCGACGTCGGCCGGCAGCTTCAGGAAGGTGCCGTCGCTCTCGTCGGCCTCCACCACCATCCACTCGCCGGCGCCGAGCCGCGCATTGGTGCCGTAGGCGTTGATGATGCCGCCATTGATCACGGTGGGATCGAGATCGCCGGCGTCGAGCAGCGCCGCAACCATCGAGGTCGTCGTCGTCTTGCCGTGGGTGCCGGCGATGGCGACGCAGCTCTTCAGCCGCATCAGCTCGGCCAGCATTTCGGCGCGGCGCACCACCGGGATGCGCTGCGCACGCGCGGCCATCAATTCGGGATTATCGCGTTTGATCGCGGTGGAGACCACCAGCACGTCGGCGCCGGCAACGTTTTCGGCGGCGTGGCCGACATGGATCACGATGCCCTTCTCTCTGAGCCGGTTGACGTTGGCGCTCTCGGAGGCGTCGGAGCCCTGCACGGTATAGCCGAGATTGCACAGCACCTCGGCGATGCCGCTCATGCCGATGCCGCCGATGCCGACGAAGTGGATGGGGCCGATCTCGCGGGGCAGTCTCATGGGCTGGGTCTCGTCTGTCTGGGCGGGCCGGGCAAAAGCGCGAAGCGCGTCTTCCGTCAGGTCCGGACGCCGCGAATCGCCCCCCTTCATGCAAGACGGAGTCGGCCGGGACAAGCCCCGGCCATGACGCTTGGATATCGAAAAACGGGCCCATTCGGGCCGCCTTCCCCTAAGATACGGCTATTCCAGGTCGTGTTTGATCCTAAATGCGCTAATGGGCGGCGGCAGGCCGGGTGGCTTCCCGCCTGTGAAAAACGCAGCCAGATACATCTTGCCGAGAACCTGCCGGGTCTCCGCAGCATCGGGCGAAAGTCGGCCGTCGCGCAGAGCCCGCCTGAATTCGGCCAGCGTTGGCGCTGCCACATCCGTATCCGGAGCCGGCCGCGGCCCGGCCGCCACGGCGCTGAACTGCACGCCGGCATAGTACAGCCGGGTCAACGCGCGGGTCAGCGCTAGCCGGTCGCGCATCGCCCGGTCCGGCGCGCGGCCGAGCCAGGCCTGCAGCAGCACATCCTCCAGTTCCGGAGACGGCGCGAAATTGTCCAGCGCGATGCCAACGTCGATCAGCGGATCGCTGCAATAGGCCGACTCCCAGTCAACCAACCAAAGCTGTTCGCCATCGAAGAGCAGGTTGCGCGGCAGCACGTCGTTATGGGCGGAGACCGCATCGGCCGGATTCCAAACATAAGCGGCACGGATATCGGTCAGGCGCTGGGTATGAGCATCGAGCACCCCCGGAGCAAATAGGCCGGTCCGGCACACATGCGCCCACAGCCGCGTGACGATGTCGGGATACTCGACAAAGTGTTCGAAGGTCGGAGTCGCCTGCAGGCGCCGCAGCATTTCACCCAGCGCATGGGCCAGCGCGCGCTGCCCACCGGGAAAGGTCAGAAGCGGTTGTTCGGCGATAAAATCCATTACGACGACGCGCGAAACATCGTCAACGAAGTGCAACCGCGGCGCAATGCCAGCTTCCGCTGCGATCTGCATCGAGGCGTACTGGTGCGGATTGCGCAACGGACTGGCGGCGCCCTCCATCCGCAGCACGTACTGCCTACCGGCCGACGTAACGCGAAACACCAGAGCGCCGGACACGCCGCCCATCAAAGGCGCGATCGCCCCAATGGGCGCCGAGCCGAAGGCAGCCGCCAACGCCGACCGTGCGGTGTCACGATGGGTGGCCGGAACGATGTTGAAAGGATCGCTTGTCATGGACTAACAAAACGACATAGACCGGGGCCGTTGTGTAGTACGACGTTAGTACGATACGACTTCGTTGCCCGGATTTGCGCCGCAGCGGTACGCGCTGCAGCGCATCGAGAAAACGACAGCGATCAGATCCCCGCCACCTTCGCGACCAGATCCGCCAGCCGCTCGGCCGCGTCGAGCTTGCCGACCGTGCGGGCGCCCTGAGCCATCACGGCCAGCCGCGCCGGCTCGGCGGCCAGCGCGGAGATTTCCGCAGCTAGCCGGTCCGGCGTGAATTCATCCTGCGACAGCCGGATCGCGCCCCCCGCCTCGACCAGCACGCCGGCATTGGCGAACTGGTCCTGGTCGAGCGCGCCGGGCAGCGGCACCAGGATCGAGGGCCGGCCGATCGCGGCAAGCTCGGCGACCGTGCCGGCGCCGGAGCGCGACACCACCAATTGGCTCGACGCCAGCCGCGCCGGCAGGTCGCTGAAGAACGGCGCCAGTTCGACCTTGATCTTGAGCTTGTCGTAGACCGCGCGGACCCGCGCCAGATCCTCGTCGCGGACCTGCTGGGTCAAGACCAGCCGGTTCCAGAGCGCCGGCTCGAGGCGTTCGATCGCGCCCGGCACGATGTCCGCCATGATCCGCGCGCCCTGGCTGCCGCCGACGACCAGCAGCCGCAGCGGCCCGTCGAGCGCAGGTGCCGCATAGGGCACCGCGGCGGCGGCGAGAATTGCCGGGCGCATCGGGGTGCCCGTGGTGGTGGTCTTCTTCGCGAGATCAGGATCGCGGTCGAGCACGCCGGGCAGCGAGGTCGCAATCGCGCTGACATGGCCGGACAACAGCCGGTTGGCGCGGCCCATCACCGCGTTGGAATCATGGATGAGGGTGGGCACGCCGAACAGCCTGGCGGCGACCAGCGGCGGCAGCGTCGGATAACCGCCGAAGCCGACCACGGCGGCGGGCTTCAAGGTCCGCATCAGATTGAGCGCAACGCCGGTGCCGGCGGCGAGCATGAGACCGGTGCGCGCCAGCGCGACCAGGTTGCGGCTGCGCAGCGTTTCGCTTGGCACCACGTCGATCATTTCGCGCGAAAACAGCCCGCTATATTTCAGCGCGCGCGCGTCGGTAACCAGTCGCACCCGCCAGCCGCGCTTCATCAGGGCGACGCCAAGCGCCTCCGCCGGAAACAAATGGCCGCCGGTGCCGCCGGCCGCGAGCAGGATCAGAGGGGCTTGGCTCATGACGTCACGCGTAAGCGCTGGTGGCGTTGGCGGTCGAAATGGTTTCCATCTCGGTGCGCGGTCGCATCCGCGTCAGTGCCAAGAGCATGCCGACGCTGTAGGCCAGCGAGATCATCGACGAGCCGCCATAGGACAGGAACGGCAGCGTCATGCCTTTCGCGGGAATGAGATGCAGGTTGACCGCCATGTTGATCGCCGCCTGCACGCCGAACAGGATCGCCAGACCCGACGCCGCAAAGCGCGTGAACAGGTCCTCGGTCTGATAGGCGCGCGACAGCGCGCGGATCACGATGAAGGCGAACAGCGCCAGCAGCGCCAGGCACAAGAAAATGCCGAACTCCTCGGCGCCGACGGCGAAGACGAAGTCGGTGTGACTGTCCGGCAGGCTGCGCTTGGCGATGCCTTCGCCGGGTCCAAGCCCAAACCAGCCGCCATTGCCGAAGGCTTCCATCGCGGTGTCGACCTGAAAGGTGTCGCCGGAAGCCGGATCCATGAAGCGCTTGATGCGGCCGGCGACGTGCGGCACGAACAGGTAGGCGGTGAACAGCCCGCCCGCGGCGGTGGCGGCGAGGCCGAACACCCAGACCATCCGCATGCCGGCGATGAAGAACAGCGAGCCCCACACCATCAGGATCAGCATGGTCTGGCCGAAGTCGGGCTCCAGCACCAGCAGCGAGACCAGCATCAGGAGCAGCACCACCGCCATCGAGGTCGCCGGCATGTCCGGTTTTCGCGCGGACTCGGAGAACAGCCAGGCGGCGACCACGACGAACGACGGCTTGGCGGATTCGGACGCCTGGATGTTGACGCCGAGAATGGTGATCCAGCGCTTGGCCCCTTTGACCTCGGGGCCGATCAACAGGGTCGCGACGATCAGCACCACCGAGATCGCGAACACGATCAGCGCGCCGCGCCGGATCTGCCGTGGCGTCAGGAACGACACCCCGATCAGCACGATGGCCGACGGGATCATGAATAGCACGTGGCGATTGAAGAAGTGGAAGGGATCGAGCCCGATTCTTGTTGCCACCGGCGGCGAGGCGGCCAGCGACAGGATCACCCCGGCCAGCATCAGCGCGATGATCGCGGCCAGCAGCAGCCGGTCCACGGTCCACCACCATTCGCTGAGCGGCGTGCGTTGTTCACGGGAGATCATGGGCATACCTGCAGGCCAAGGAGCTCCATTGGTGCGCCATCGTGGTTGCCAGCCGGTTAACGGGATATGAAAATTTGAGCAGCAGCCAGATTGTCATCACCGCCAAGCACGCCGGCTTCTTTCCCCTCCCCCTTGCGGGGGAGGGAGTTCATTCAAGCCGTCGCACTAAACTGGTTCTACATCCGGCAGCGCCAGAACCAGTTCGCGAAACCTGTTGCCGCGGATTTCGAAATTGCGGAACTGGTCGAACGACGCGCAGGCCGGCGACAGCAGCACGACGGGCTCGGTGACATCCGACACCGCCGCGTCGCGCGCGGCGGCCGGCACCGCGACATCGAGCGTCTCGCTGATCTCGTAAGGGACCTTGCCATCGAGCGTGTGGGCGAATTCGCTAGCTGCTTCGCCGATCAGATAGGCCTTGCGGATTCGCGGGAAGAATTCGGCCAGGCTCTCGATACCGCCCTCCTTCGCCTTGCCGCCAGCGATCCAGAAGATGCCGGGAAACGACGACAGCGCTTTCGCGGTGGCGTCGGCATTGGTGCCCTTGGAGTCGTTGACGAACAGCGCCCTGCCCTGGCGGCCGACCTGCTCCATGCGGTGCGCCAGGCCGGGAAAGCTGCGCAGGCCCTGCTGCAGCACATCTATGTCGATGCCGAGCGCCAGCGCCGCCGCAGCGGCGCAGGCGGCGTTCTGCGCATTGTGAAGGCCACGCAGCGAGCCGATGCCGGCGAGATCGACCAGCGGATGGGGCACCCCGGCAACGTTGGAGACGATGGTCGCGCCATCTGCGGTCAGGCCGTCCCTGAGCGGGCCCTCCACCGAGACGCGCACGACGTTCTTGCCGCCCTGTTCGGCGCGATCGGCCACCGCTCGGCACCAGTCGTCATCGACGCCGACGATCGCGGTGCCGTGCCCCTGCACGCCGGCGATCAGGCGCTCCTTCACCGCAGCATAATGTTCGAGCGTGCCGTGGCGGTCGATGTGGTCCGGCGTGACGTTGAGCAGAATGCCGACGCTGGGATCCAGCGAGGGCGTCAGGTCGATCTGGTAGGAAGACATCTCGATCACATGGACGCGGCCCTTGGCCGGCGGCTCCAGCGACAGGATCGCGGTCCCGATATTGCCGCCCATCTGGGTGTCGAAGCCGGCCTCGCGCATCAGATGCGCGATCAGCGCCGTGGTGGTCGACTTGCCGTTGGTGCCGGTGATCGCAATGAACGGCGCGTCGGGCGCATGTAACGCGCGCTCGCGGCAAAACAATTCGATATCGCCGATCACCTCGACGCCGGCCTCGCGCGCTTTCAGCACGGTCCAGTGCGGCACGGGATGCGTCAGCGGCACGCCCGGCGTCAGCACCAGCGCGGCGAAATTTTCCCACGCCACGCTGCGCAGATCGGCGGTGATGAAATTGGCGCGCGCGGCCTCGACCATGCGGTCGATGCTGTCGTCGCAGGCGACCACCTCGGCGCCGCCGGCGCGCAGCGCATGGCACGAGGCGAGGCCCGAACCGCCGAGGCCGAACACCGCGACGGTCTTGCCGGCAAAAGAGGTGACGGGGATCATAATACTGTTCCTCTTCCTTCCTTCTCCCCTTGTGGGAGAAGGTGACGCGGACGAAGTCCGCGTCGGATGAGGGGGCGCCGCAGAGCACTACCCCTCACCCGTCTCGACCGCCCGTGCGAAGCGAAGCTTCGCTAGAGCGGTCGATCCACCCTCTCCCACAAGGGGAGAGGGGAAGGCAAGCGCGGCGCGCGCTATCGCAGCTTCAGCGTCGAGAGGCCGACCAGCGCCAGCATCACCGAGATGATCCAGAACCGGATCACGATCTGCGGCTCGGTCCAGCCCTTCTGCTCGAAGTGATGATGGATCGGCGCCATCCGGAACACGCGCTTGCCGGTCAGCTTGAAGGAGGTCACCTGCACGATCACCGATACAGCTTCCAGCACGAACAGCCCGCCGATCACCGCCAGCACGATCTCGTGTTTCACGGCGACCGCGATCGAGCCGAGCATGCCGCCCAGCGCCAATGATCCGGTATCGCCCATGAAGATCGAGGCCGGCGGCGCGTTGAACCACAGGAAGCCGAGCCCGGCGCCGAGCACCGCGCCGCACAGCACCGCCAGTTCGCCGGTGCCGGCGACGTAGTTGATCTGCAGATAGTCGGAGAACACTAGATTGCCGGCCAGATAGGCGATCAGGCCAAAGCTGGCGGAGGCGATCATCACCGGCACGATGGCCAGGCCATCGAGGCCGTCGGTGAGGTTCACCGCATTGCCGGCGCCGACCACGATGAAGGCGCCGAAGATCACGAAGAACCAGCCGAAATTCAGCGCCAGATCCTTGAAGAACGGCAGCACCAGCGAACTCGACAGCGGGTCGCGGCCGAGCCGGACGAAGGCATAGCAGGCGGCGGCGGCGATCAGCGTCTCGATCGCCAGTCGGGTGCGGCCGGCGAAGCCCGCCTCGGTCTGCTTGGTGACCTTGAGATAGTCGTCATAAAATCCGACGAAGCCGAAGCCGAGCGTCACCGCCATCACGATCCAGACATAGGGATTGCGCGGGTTGGCCCACAGCAGCGTGGACACGACGAGGCCGGACAGGATCATCAGCCCGCCCATGGTCGGCGTGCCGACCTTGACCAGATGGGTCTGCGGGCCATCGGCGCGGATCGGCTGGCCCTTGCCCTGTCGCAGCCGCAGATTGTCGATGATCCAGGGCCCGAACAGGAACACGAACAACGCCCCGGTCACCATCGCGCCGCCGGTGCGGAAGGTGATGTAGCGGAACACGTTGAACACCGGGACCGTCCCGGCAAAGTCGATCAGCCAGTAGAACATTCAGTTCGCCTATACCGCGGTGTCGTCGTGCGCGGCGTTGCCGGGAAAGCGCTTTTGCAGCGCGGAGACAATCGGATGCATGCGCGAGCCCTTGGAGCCCTTGACCATGATGACGTCGCCGGCGCGGATCGCGGCCAGAACCTGCGATTCGAGCGCGGCGGCATCTTCGGCATAGCCGCCCCGCCGGCCGGTGGAAAGGGCGTCCCACAGATTGCGCATCAAGGGACCACAGCAAAATACCAGGTCGATCTGCTCGTTGTTTACGGCATCGACCACGCCGCGGTGCAATTCCGCGCCCTCGGGCCCGAGTTCCAGCATGTCGCCCAGCACCGCAATGCGGCGGCCTTTCGACCCCACCTCGGCCGCGCCGAGCACGCTGAGTGCTGCCTGCATCGAGGCCGGATTGGCGTTGAAGGTCTCGTCTATCAACACCGCCTCGCCGCCGACGAGCGCAAGCTGATAGCGCAGGCCGCGGCCGACCGCGGGCTCCACCTTTGACAGCGTCAGCGCCGCCAGCGCCAGATCGGCGCCCATCAGCAGGGCCGCGGCGAGCACCGCCAGCGAATTTATCGCCATGTGGCGGCCGGGCATGCCGAGCTTGTAGGTGACGTCGTGGCCGAGGATGTCGGCATGCACCGCCGAGCAGGTCGGATGCAGCGCGATATCGATCAGCCGCACGTCAGCGGACAAATCACTGCCGAACGACACAATGCGCGAAACGCCATATTCGTCCGCGCGTTTCTGCAGATGCGCGAAATGCACGTTGTCACGGTTGAGGATCGCAACCCCGCCGGGCTCAAGACCTGCGAATATCTCGGCCTTGGCATCGGCAATGGCTGTCACGCCGCTGAAGAATTCGAGATGCACCGGCTCCACGGTGGTGATGATGGCGAAATGCGGCCGCACCATTTTCACCAGCGACTCGATCTCGCCGGCATGGTTCATGCCGATCTCGAACACCGCAAAGCGCGCCGTGGCCGGGCAGCGCGCCAGCGTCAGGGGCACGCCCCAGTGGTTGTTGAACGAAGCCACCGAAGCATGGGTCTCGCCCTGCGCCTCGAACACCCGGCGCAGCGCCTCCTTGGTCGAGGTCTTGCCGACCGAGCCGGTCACCGCGATCACCTGCCCGCCCAGCCGCGCGCGAGCAGCGATGCCGAGATCGACAAGGCCCTTGAGCACGTCATCGACAATCAGTAGCGGAGCGTCTTGCGGAAATCTGTCGCGCTGCGCCGCCTCGACCACGGCGACGCCTGCGCCGTTCTTCAATGCAGCCTCGACGAAAGCGTGGCCGTCATGAACCTCGCCCTTGATGGCAAAATAGGCCTCGCCCGGCGCGATGCTGCGGCTGTCGATCGAGATGCCGGTGATTCCTTCCGGAAGCGCGCCCCGCACGGTCGCGCGCATCGCCTGGGTCATATCCGCGCAGGTCCATAAAAAGTCGCTCATGACACCCCCGAATTCAGCGCGGCCCCTGCCGCCTCGTGATCACTGAACGGCAACACGCGGTCGCCAACGATCTGTCCAGTCTCGTGTCCCTTGCCGGCGATCAGCAGTGCGTCGCCCTCTTGCAGGCCTGCGATCGCCGCGCGGATCGCCTCGGCGCGGTCGCCGATTTCGATCGCGCCGCTGGCGGTGGCCATGATGGCCGCCCGGATCCTGGCGGGGTCCTCAGAGCGCGGATTGTCGTCGGTGACGATGACATGGTCGGCATTGGCCGCCGCGATCTCGCCCATCAGCGGCCGCTTGCCGGTGTCGCGGTCGCCGCCGGCGCCGAACACCACGACCAGCCTGCGCTTGGCATAGGGCCGCAGCGCCTGCAGCGCCTTGGCGAGCGCGTCCGGCTTATGCGCGTAATCGACGAACACCGGCGCGCCATGATGGTCGCCGACGCGCTCCAGCCGGCCCCGGGCGCCCTCGAGATGTTCGAGCGCGGCGAAGACCGCGTCCGTATCGCTCCCGGTGCCGATCACCAGACCGGCCGCGACCAGCGCGTTCTCGATCTGGAATTCGCCGACCAGCGGCAGTTTGATATCGAAGGTCTTGCCGCGATGCTCCAGCGTTAGTTTTTGCGCAAAGCCATCGATCGCCGCGTCAACCAGCCGGATGCCTTCGCCCGCCCCACCCCGGCGCCCGACCGTGATGAGGTTGAGATGGCGCGATTGCGCGGCATGGATCACCTGCGCGGAATGTTCGTGATCGGCCGCGACCACGGCGACGCCATCATCGACGACGAGATTCAGAAACAGCCGCAGCTTGGCGCCGAGATAGTGCGCGATGTCCGGATGGTAGTCCATGTGGTCGCGCGACAGATTGGTGAAGCCGCCGGCCTGGATGCGGACGCCGTCGAGGCGAAACTGGTCAAGCCCGTGCGACGAGGCCTCCAGCGCGAGATGGGTGACACCCTCGCCGGTGATCTCGTCGAGTTCGCGGTGCAGGGAAATGGGATCCGGCGTGGTCAGCGAGCCGTAGACGGTGCGCTTCGGCGACACCAGACCGATGGTGCCGATGCTGGCGGCCTGATGACCGAGCCGGCCCCAGATCTCGCGCACGAAGGACGCCACCGAGGTTTTGCCGGAGGTGCCGGTGACGGCGGCGATCACCGCCGGCTGGCGCGGATGGAATTTGGCGGCTGCCCGCGCCAGCGCGAGGCGCGGATTGGGAGTGACGACATAGGGCACCGGCAGGCCGATCGGCATGTGGTCACCGGCCACTGCAACGGCGCCGGCGGCAATCGCCTGGGTGACGAAACGCGCACCATCGGTCTTGCTGCCGGCCAGCGCAAAGAACAGGTCGCCGGGTTTGACGGCACGGCTATCGACGGCGAGCCCGCTGACGTCGATGTCGCCTGCAGGCCCATCGATCGCGCCATCATCGCTGAAAAGATCGCGCAGTTTCATGCTGTTCCCGTCCACATCGGCTTCCGCGACGCACGCAAACCGCATTTCATGACGGCTGTAAAGCGCCGATGCGGCGGTATTGTGTAGCCTTACTGGGTCACCTTGCTGGCGGCCAGGATGACCCGGTCGGCGGTCTGCAAGTCGAAGCGCGGCTCCAGGCCGAGCAACGGCGCGACGCGCGCGATCACCTTGCCGCCGGCCGGCACCGCGTTCCAGCCCGAGGTGATGAAGCCGTGGGTTTCCGGCAGCGCCTTCGGTTCGTCCAGCATCACCAGCACCTGGTATTGCGGATTATCCATCGGCAGCACCGCGGTAAACGAGTTCAGCACCTGCTTCTTGGAATAGCGGCCGTTGACGACCTTCTCCGACGTGCCGGTCTTGCCGCCGATGTAGAAACCCTTCGACAGCAGGTCGGCCTGGCGCGCGGTGCCAACCTCGGCGTTGAGGCGCATCAGATAGCGGATCTTGTCGCTGGTGTCCTTCTTGACCACGCGCTTGCCGATGGCGAGGGCTTCTTCCTCGGTGCGCTTCAGGAAGGTGGGCGGAATGAGATAGCCGCCATTGACCATCGCGTTGATGCCCATCACCGCCTGCAGCGGCGCCACCGCGATGCCGTGGCCGAACGAGATCGTGACGGTGTTGAGTTCGCCCCAGCGTTTGGGAACGATCGGCATCGCGCTTTCCGGCAGTTCGGTACGCAGCCGGTCCATCTGACCGACCTTCTTGAGGAACGCCTTGTGCGCCTCGACGCCCTGCGCCAGCGCCACGCGGGCGGCGCCGATGTTGGACGAGTAGGTGAACACTTCCGCCAATGAAATGAACTTGCCGAGCGAATGGCTGTCGTGAATCTTGAACTTGCCGTAGGCGAGCGGCGCGCGCGCGTCATACATGGTGTTGAGATTGGCCTTGCCGGAATCCAGCGCCATCGCCAGCGTCAGCGTCTTGAAGGTCGAGCCCATCTCGTAGACGCCGGTGGTAAGCCGGTTGATGCGATCGGGATCGTGCGCTTCCTTCGGGTTGTTCGGGTCGAAATCCGGCAGCGACACCATCGCCACTATCTCGCCGGTCCTGACGTTGGAGATCAGGCCGGACGCCGCCTTGGCCTTGTATTTCTCTTTCGCCTTCATCAGCTCGTCGCGCAGCGCGTGTTCGACGCGCAGGTCGATCGAGAGTTCGACCGGCTTCTGCAGCCGGTCGGAGGCGAAGCCCGCCTGGTGCAGATCGGCGAGACCGTTAGTGTCGAGCCACTTCTCGATACCGGCAATCCCCTGATTGTCGATGTTGACGAGGCCGATGACGTGAGAGACCGCAGCACCGCTCGGATAGACGCGCTTGTTCTCGCGCAGGAAGCCGATGCCGGGAATGCCCAGCCGATGGATGTCGCGCTGCTGCTGCGGCGTGATCTCGCGCTTCAACCAGGCAAAACCCTTGCGGCTGGAGACGCGCTCACGCACTTCGGCGGTGTCGAGGTCGGGCAGCGCCGCCGTCAACAGCTCGACCGCCTCGTCCTTGTCGATGATGCGGCGCGGCTCGGAGAACAGCGACGGCGATTTGACGTCGGTGGCCAGCACCGCGCCATTGCGATCGACAATATCGGGCCGCGCGGTGGCGATGGCATCTTTCGTCGCGCGACGCTCGGCATGGGCGTCGCCGCCAAGCGGGAACATCACGAGGCGCACGGCGATGATGCCGTAGATGCCGCCGAACGCGACCATCGCCAGGCCGACGCGGGCGCGCGCCTTGGCGGCGCGATCGACATTGCGCCCGTACAACAGGCTGCGGATCAGCCGCTGCCGCCATGGTTCGGTCGGCTTCACACTATTGCGCGCGGTCATGGCGTATCCTCGGGCGCAGGCAGCGAACCGGTGACGATATCCGGATCGATCGTATTGATCATCGCGCCGATCGGATCGGGATCGCCCGGCCTGGCAAAGCTCGGCGGACGATCCGGCAGGTTCTTCAGCGCGTCGAACTGCTGCGCGGTGATCGGCTTCAAGGTGAGGTGGCGCTCGGCGAGGCCCTGCAGCCGCATCGGCGCATCGAGCTTGGCCCATTCCGCACGCAAGGAGGCGATGGCGTCGCGCTGCTCGCGGATGTCGGCATGCAGCCGCATCACGCGCTCGGTCCGCACGGTGGATTCCATCTTGATCCGGTAGACATAGGCCGCGGCGAAGACGAGGACGGCGATGACCAGCAAATGCAGGATACGCATGATCAGCCTCCCCGCATCACGGAAGCGAGCGACGGCCAGTTCGGCAGCGGACCGGCCTCGAGCGCCGGAGCCTCGGTGCGCTCGGCCACGCGCAGCTTGGCGGAACGGGCGCGCGGATTGTTGCTGACTTCCTCGCCGCCGGCGATGATCGGGCGCTTGTTGACCAGCGTGAAACGCGGACGATCCTGGGAAACCTCCGGAACATGCCGCGAGCCGCCGCCGGTCTTGCTCCGCTCGACCATGAAATTCTTGACGATGCGGTCTTCCAGCGAATGGAACGACACGACCGCCAGGCGTCCGCCCGGCTTCAGCACGCGCTCGGCCGCGGCTAGCGCGATGTGCAGTTCGTCGAGCTCCTCGTTGACGAAGATTCGCAGTGCCTGGAAGGTGCGCGTCGCCGGATGGATCTCGCCGGGCTTGGCCCAGACAACTTTCGAGATGATCGCCACTAGTTCATGCGTGGTCGTGATCGGCGCTTCCGCACGCGCAGCGACGATGGCCTTGGCGACGGCGCGGGAATAGCGCTCCTCGCCGAAAATGTAGATGATGTTCGCAAGATCGGCTTCCGACGCGGTGGCCACGACATCGGCCGCGGTCGGTCCGTCATGGCCCATCCGCATGTCCAGCGGGCCATCAAAACGGAACGAGAAGCCGCGTTCGGACTGGTCGATCTGCATCGACGACACGCCGACATCCATCACCACGCCGTCGACCAGCGCGTCGCCCTGCGCGGCACAGACGTCGGCGAGATGCGAGAAGCGGTCCTCGACCAGCGTCAGCCGGCCGTCGGAACGCTCGACGAGGTCGAAGCCGCCGGCGACCGCGGTGCGGTCGCGGTCGATGCCGATCACCCTTGTGCCGGGAGTTTCGAGAAACATGCGGGAATAGCCGCCTGCGCCGAAGGTGGCATCGACATAGACGCCGCCGGCATGCGGGTTCAACGCCGCGACGGCCTCGCGGCCGAGCACCGGAATATGGCGGACCTCAGGCGTGCTCATGCGCCCGCTCCGAAGCGGAGCGGCGTCGCCCGGAGGCGCAATGTCAAACCGGACACCGAGTGGCCCATGTCGCCTCAACTGTCGGCACGCCGCCCGGCCCTTCCGTTCGAAAGACCGCAGCATTGCGCAATACCCGGTCCCTTTCGACGCGCCCGCGAGAGCCGCACGCAGTTCCGCTGTTCCGCATGGATGCTGAAAATGGGCCACGCCGGGGACGTCAAAGAGGACTTCGACCGACCCCAGGGGCCGGCTTTTCACCCCTCAGTAACGGCGTTTAGCGTTAAGAAAGGGTTGATGGGCGGGTACACAATTGAGGCATTTGGTACCGGCTTAGGTTCCATTGCCATCTGATGCGCAGGCGTTCACACGGCTCGAAAACGCTGGACAGGTGTCACCCAACCGTTGCACGGCGGCGCGCGGGCCGGGATAGTGCGCGGAGCAGCGTCGACCACCGTGCTGCGTCTCTCTCAAAGTTCGAGTGCCGCCATGTCTTCCGGTTCGTTTACCCCTCCCGACGTGCGGCGCCGCGTCCTGCCGCTGCCGAAGGGGGCGGCGGATGTCCCGCTGTTCAATCCGGACTCCTCGGTCGTCTCCGACATCATCCCGTCGGCGAATTTCGGCGAGCGTAACGACGGCCTGGTGCCGGACATGATCGTGCTGCATTACACCGGGATGCCCGACGCCGAAGGGGCCATCAACCGGCTGTGCACGCCGGGCACCGACGTATCGGCGCATTACATCGTGCTGGAAGACGGCCGCGTCGTGCAGACGGTGCCGGAGTCCAAACGCGCCTGGCATGCTGGGCTCGGCTTCTGGGCAGGCCAGACCGACATCAATTCGCTGTCGATCGGGATCGAGATCATCAACCGCGGCCATGACTGGGGCTACCCGGACTATCCGCCCCGCCAGATCGCCGCCGTGACGGCGCTGTGCCGCGGCATCCTGCTGCGTCAAGAGATCCCGGCGCACCGCGTGCTCGGCCATTCCGACGTCTCGCCGGCCCGCAAGAAGGATCCCGGCGAGAAATTCCCGTGGCATTCGCTGGCCAATTCCGGCGTCGGCCACTGGGTCCGCCCCGCCCCGATCACACCGGGCGAAACCATCAGGCTCGGCGCCGAGGGCGAGCGCGTGCTGGCGCTGCAGCAGGCGCTGGCGCGCTACGGCTACGGCATCGAACTGAGCAGCCAGTACGACACCGCGACGATGGAAGTGGTCACCGCGTTCCAGCGCCACTTCCGCCCCGAGCGGGTCGACGGCATCACCGACCATTCGACGCTGACCACGCTGCAGGCGCTGCTCGGCAGCCTGCCGGCTTGACGGCGGCCCCCGCAGCCCCCATGGCTTGCGCATCAGTCGGCTGGACGGCCGCTCCCGCTACGGTCGAAAGGCTGCGGGAGAGGAAAGTCCGGGCTCCATCGACATACGGTGCCGGCTAACGGCCGGCGGGGGCGACCCCAGGGAAAGTGCCACAGAGAACGAACCGCTTTCCGTAACCCGCAAGGGCGAGGCGAGTAAGGGTGAAAAGGTGCGGTAAGAGCGCACCGCGTCTCCGGCAACGGAGACGGCATGGCAAACCACACCGGGAGCAAAACCGAATAGGGACGGCAACGCAGTCAGTTCGCCCGGGCGAAAGCCCCGGCGATAACACTTCAGGGCGATGTCTTGCTCGCTGTCCGGGTAGGTTGCTTGAGGCCCCGTGCAAACGGGGTCCCAGAGGAATGGCCGTCACGTATCGTTCGGGCAACCGGACGGTGCCCTACAAAACCCGGCTTACAGGCCGGCTGATACTTTTTCGCGACAACGAGGGGTCCGGTGTACAACGCCGGGCCCCTCGCCAGTTTAAATGCTGTCATTCCGGGATTCCGGGTTCGCTCGGGCTTCGCCCTCGCGTCCCGGAATGACGCGCGCAATCAATGCGCGTCGCCGGTCGCCGCGTTCTTCGGCTTGTTGAGCAACAGCACCATGAAACTGAGGCCGATATAGAAGCACGACAGCAGGAAGAACGAATCGCCAAAGCCCATCACCGTGGCCTGGCGGTGAACGATCTGGTTGAGCTGCTTCAGTGCCATGAGGGGCGCGTCGCCCAGCCCCTGGAATTTCTGCGTGAAATTATTCAGCGTCTCGACCGCCATGGCGTTGCCCCAGGTCACCTTGTCGTGCAGCCGCGAGATGTGGAAATCGGTGCGGTGGTCGAGCGCGGTGTTGATGAGCGCCAGACCCAGCGCGCCGCCGAGATTGCGCGTCAGGTTGAACAGGCCCGAGGCATTCTTCAGCCGGTCCGGCGCCAGCGTGCCGAGCGCAATGTTGTTGACCGGCACCATCGCCAGCATCATGCCCATGCCGCGCAGGATCTGCGGCACCAGCAATTCGTAGAAATCATAGTCGCGGGTGACCCATGTCATCTGCCAGGTACCGGCCGCAAATAGCACGAGGCCGAGCGCGATCAGGTAGCGCAGATCGACCTTGGTCATCAGCCGGCCGACGATCGGCGCCATCACGAACATCGAAATGCCTGACACGAACATCGTCTCGCCGATCATCAACGCGCTGTAACCGCGCACTTCGGCAAGGTAGCGCGGATAAATATAGGTCAGGCCGTACAGGCCGATGCCGATGCAGAACGAGAACAGCGAGCCGAGCGCGAAATTGCGATCGCTGAAAGCGCGGATATCGACGATCGGTTCGTGCGCCGTCAGAACCCGCCAGAAGAACAGCACGCAGGTCACGACGCAGATCACCGCGCAGATCAGGATCGAGGTGTCGCCGAACCAGTCATTGCGCGGGCCCTCTTCCAGCACATATTCCAGCGTGCCGAGAAAGCCCGCCATGAAGCCCAGACCCCACCAGTCGAAATGGTCGAGCAGCGCCAGATCGGGCTTGTCGAAATCGACCAGTGCCAGAACGCCCACGGTGATCCCGATGCCGGGCACGACGTTGACGAAGAACAGCCAGTGCCACGACATCAAGTCGGTAATGTAGCCGCCCACCGTGGGGCCGACGGTCGGCGCCAATGTCGCCACCAGCCCGATGATCGGCGCCACGATATGAAACTTCGAGCGCGGGAACACGGCATAGGCGGAGGCGAACACCGTCGGGATCATGCCGGCGCCGAGAAAGCCCTGGATCGCGCGCCATATGATCATCTGCTCGATCGACGAGGCGAAGCCGCACATCAGGGATGCAAAGGTGAAGCCGGCGGCCGAAATCGCAAACAGCATCCGCGTGCCCAAGGCGCGCGAAAGAAAGCCGGACAGCGGGATCGCGATCACTTCGGCGATCAGATAGGCGGTCTGCACCCACGACACTTCGCTGGACGACGCCGACAGGCCGGCCTGGATTTCCGACAGCGAGGCCGAGACGATCTGGATGTCCAGGATCGACATGAACATGCCGAACACCATGATCAAAAACGCGATCAGCCGCTTCGGCGGGATCCTGTCGGATGCGGCCGCGCCGGGAATGGCGCCAGGCGTCGCGGTGGTGGAGGCGGCCATGGTGGTCCTGACTACAATAACTCGTCACTTTCAGCGATGCTCTGACACCTCTCCCCGTTGGGGAGAGGTCGATGCCTGAGCGCAGCGAAGGCGTCGGGTGAGGGGACGCCGGCTGATCGATGGCGCTCGGCCCCCTCACCCGCCCGGCTACGCTGCGCTTCGCCGGACGACCTCTCCCCAACGGGGAGAGGTGAAAACCACTGCCATCCCGACGTAATCTACAAAAAGTCGAGTTGCTACTTCACCGCTTCGGCGCCGGGCTTGGTATTGATGCGGACGTAGACCGACATGCCGGCACGCAGCAGGTTTTCGCGGGCGACGTCAGCCGGCACCTTGAGGCGGACCGGGACGCGCTGCACGATCTTGGTGAAATTGCCGGTGGCGTTGTCCGGCGGCAGCAGCGTGAACACCGAGCCCGCGGCCGGCGCGAGGCTCTCGACGGTGCCTTCGATGGCGCGGCTGGAATCGGCGTCGAGCTCGATCGAGACCGGCTGGCCGGGCTTCAGGCGGCGCAGCTGCGTCTCCTTGAAATTGGCGTCGATGAAGACGTTGTCGAGCGGCACCACATTGGCGAGCCGCTGACCCACGGCAACGAAATCGCCGGTGTTAACGAGGCGGTTGGCGAAGATGCCCTCGACCGGCGCCTTGACCTCGGTGAAGGCGAGGTCGCGCTCGGCCTTGTCGAGCGAGCTCTGCAATTCGGCAAGCTGTGCGCGCGCCTCGGCCTGCTGCGCCTTGGTGACTTCGACATTGTCACGCGCAGCATCGACGGCGGCCTTCGCCGCCTGCACCGAGGCGGCGCTCTGGTCGCGCGAGGCCTGCGAGGTCTCGAAGATTGCTTTCGATGCAAAGCCGCGGGTGCTCAGCGCATCCTGACGCTCGAAATCGAGTTGCGAACGCTTCGACATCGCTTCCGCCGAAACAAGCTGCGCATTGGCCTGCTCGACCGAACTCTGCATCGCGATCACCTGACGCCCGATCCGCTCGACGGTGGCCTGCTGGGTGGCGATCTTGCGGCGCGCGGCCTCGACCGCGATGCGATAGTCGCCGTCGTCGATCTTGAACAGCACGTCGCCGGCTTTCACGCGGGTATTGTCACCCGGCACGATGCTGGCGATGTGGCCGGCGACGCGGGCCCCCATTGTGGAATTGTTGGCGCGGACATAGGCGTCATCGGTCGATACGATAAAGCGGCCGACCAGATAATAATTGATGCCCCAGACCACCGCGGCGACCGCCAGCAGGCCACCGACGCCGAGCAGGATGAATTTCTTCTTGCCGGACTTCGGCGCTGCCGCCGGATGGACTTGCGCGGCAGGCGCTTCCGGGGCGCGCTCGGCAGCGGGAAAATCTGCGGGACCGCGCGCGGCGTCATCCGGCGACGCATACGCCTCGGCGGAAGCCGACACGACGTGCACGGGCGCGTTGGAGGCAGCATCCGGCTCGGGACGAAGTCGTGCAGCCTGGTCGCGCGGTCCGGCCATCGAGGCCTCCTGAAAAGGGTCATCGGAAAGCCGCCCGCCAAGGCCGTTTCCCGCTTGCTGACCTCCAAATTATATTGACCGAACGGTTCGGTCAAGCTAGATTGCTCACGGAAGCAGGTGACTTTCGACAAGGTTTCGAAAACGTGATCGCTGCATCAATCTGGTAGCAGGCTCAGTATGTCCGATTTGCAGCACGCCACCCTCTCGATCGTCGGCGAAGAAGACAGCGCCAAGCGCCGCCAGATTCTGGACGGCGCGCGGGCCGTGTTCATGAATCTCGGCTTCGACGGCGCCAGCATGGGCGAGATCGCCCGCGCCGCAGGCGTCTCGAAAGGCACGCTCTATGTCTATTTTACCGACAAGTCCGCGCTGTTCGAGGCGATCGTCGCGCAGGAAGTGCTCGAACAGGGCAAGATCGCGTTCAACTTCGATCCCGCGCGCGACACCGAAACCACGCTGCTGGAATTCGGCACCGCCTATATCCAGTTGCTGTGTCGCCCCGGCGGCGGCTCCTCGACGCGCACCGTGATGGCCATCGCCGAGCGGATGCCGGAAGTCGGCCAGCGCTTCTACAACAACGTGGTCGCGCTGACGATCGGCCGCCTGGCCAGCTATCTCGAGGCGCGGGTGGCCGCGGGTGACCTCGCGATCGAGGACTGCTCGCTCGCGGCGTCGCAGTTCATGATGTGCTGCCAATCTTCGCTGTTCATGCCGTTCATCTTCCAGGCGGCGCCGGCGCCGTCGCCCGAGCAGATTGCAACAGTGGTGAGCAGCGCCGTGCGGATGTTCCTGGCGGCCTATCGCCGGGCGAACTGACTACTCGTTCTTGTAATCTTCCGCGTCGTCATAGGCCGCCTTGCGGCCGGACGGTTTTGCGCCGCGGCCTCCGATCGATCCCGTGACCGACGTGTCGCGCCCGGAATAGGTGCTGCGCGGCATGGCGCGCGAGGCGATCTCCTCGCCGGACACGGCGGCCGGCTGACAGACGATACGGCGCGATTTGCGGCGCATCAGGTCGACATGGATGTGGTCGTAGTGAAACACGTTGGAGCCCGGCGCCAGCACGGTGTTGAACACCTGGCACGCCGCACCCTGCACGTCGCGCAGGAAGCCCTGCTCTTCCGGCAGGCCCTTCCAGCCGCCCTTGACGGTGATCTTGCGACCATCGGCGAGCGTGAAGGACGCGATATCCAGCGCGTTGCCGAAGGCGTGCTCGGAAATATGCGCTTTGGAACTGCCGTTCATGCCGCGGCACGAATAGGCCGATATCTGTTTGATCTCGACGACGCGTGCGCCGAACCAGCGTTGCGCCGCGGGCTGCACCGCCTCCGCCAGCCACTTGTCGAGCGCCGACACGATCGGACAGGCCAGTGTCGCCACCGGCTTCAGCGCCACCGGGCCGACGGCGCCGGTGACATTGCCGGGACCTGGGCCGAGCCGCGGCTGTTCATAGGCTTGCAGCGGCGGCGACTGCACACCGGAGCCGTAGCGGCCATAGAGCGGGCGACGCTGGGTCGATGCCGGCTCGGGCGCCGGCTCCGAGGGCAGTTCGACCTCGTCCGGCTCGGCCACGCCCGGCGCATTCAGCGAGATCGGGCCGTTCGACGCCGCGCCATAGCCGGACGGCGGCTGCGCAGCGGCGGCCGGATAGGAGTTCGGATAGTTGCTGGCCGGGTAGGAATTCCCGGCCCGCTCCACCGGCTGTGGCTGCACCGGCCAGCGCGGCTGGTTGCCGGCATTGCCGACGCTGCCGGGCGGGCGCAGACTTTCATTGGCAAAGCCGAAGCTGCTGTTGCTGTCGCCGAGGGCTGCTACTTTCAGCGGAAATTCGGCGCCGCAAACCCCCGGTCCGGAAATCGGGTCGATCCGAACGAGATCGGCCCCCTCTCTCACGGCTCCGGATTTCAGACATGCGACTTCTGCCTCGGCACGCCAGGGTTCGCGCTCTTCGGTCTGGAACAGACCGCGACCACAACCCGCAAGCGATACAAGGACGACGGAGCCGACGAGATACAAACGAATTCCGCGCGTCATCCCGTCAATATTGAGGAAATGCCTTAAGGACTCTTCAACGTCCGGAATTCGCGCCTAATTCGCCAAGCCGGCTTGGGCAGGTTCTCGCCCCACGGAGGTTGCCCGCCGATAGACCGATTGACAGCACCGACCGCCCATGGGCCTCATGCGGCAACTCGACCGTGGCCGGCACGACTCGGCGCAGCATTCTGGGAAAACGTCCATGCGAAAGATGATCGCCGCAACCCTTGGCGCCGCTCTGTCGGCTGCCCTCCTGCTGGCCCAGCCGGTCGCAGCCCAGACCCCGATCAAGATCATGGTCGGCGGCATTGACAAGCAGATCTATCTGCCTGCCAAGCTCGCCGCCCAGCTCGGCTTCTTCAAGGAACAGGGCCTCGACGTCGAACTGTTCAACTCCACCTCCGGCTCGCAAGCCGCGACCGCGCTGCTGGCGCGCGAGGTGCAGGGCGTGGTCGGATTTTACGACCACACCATCGACCTGCAGTCGAAGGGCAAGTTCATAACCTCGGTGGTACAGTTCGCGGTGGCGCCGGGCGAAGTTGTGCTGGTCAAGTCTGCCGATGCCGAGAAGCTCAAGGACCCCGCCAACTGGAAGGGCCAGGCACTCGGTGTGACCGGACTCGGCTCGGCCACCGACTTCCTGACCCGCGCGCTGGCCGCCAAGGCCGGACTGAAGGTGCAGGACTATTCGCTGGTGCCGGTCGGCGCCGGCGACACGTTCCTGGCCTCGATGCAGCAGGGCAAGATTGTTTCCGGCATGACCACCGAACCGACGGTGGCGCGCGCGGTGAAGAACGGCACGGCCAAGGTCGGCATCGACCTGCGCACCCCGGAAGCCACCCGCGCGGCGCTCGGCGGCGACTATCCGGCCGCCTGCCTGTATATGGACCGCGCCTGGATGGAGGCCAACAAGGAGACCGCGCAGAAGGTGGTCAACGTCATGGTCAAGACACTCAAGTGGATGCACAGCCACTCGCCGGAAGAAATCGCAGCCCAGATGCCGAAGGACTACTATGCCGGCGAACTCGACCTCTACATTCAGGGCCTGCGCGAAGGCCGCGCACAGTATTCTCCGGACGGCATGATGCCCGCCGGTGCCCCGGAATCGGTTTTGAAGGTGCTGACCAGCTTCTCGCCCAACCTGCAGGGCAAGACCATCGACCTCGCCAAGACCTACACCACGGATTTCGTCACCAAGGCCAACGCGACGCAGTGAGGGACTCGTCGTTCAGGGGCGCGAGCGGCGAGAGCCGACCGCGAACCCGGAATGACACCCTTGGTTTCCCCGTTCGCAATCGAGAAATTTCGCATGACCCCCTCTCCGTCCGCCATCGAGCTCAAACACGTCGCCCGGCGCTTCGTCACACCGTCGGGCGAATTGCTGTCGGCGCTGGAAGACTTCGACCTCACGATCGCGCCCGGCGAATTCATGGCCATCGTCGGCCCCACCGGTTGCGGCAAGTCGACCACGCTGGGGCTGATCGCAGGCCTGGCCAGGCCGCAGGCCGGCGAAGTGACCCTGTTCGACAAGAAAGTCTCCGGCGTCGATCGCCGCGTCGGTTTCGTGTTCCAGCAGGACGCAGTGTTTCCGTGGCGCGACGTGCTGCATAATGTGATGGCGGGGCCGCTGTTCCGCGGCATTGCCAAAGACAAGGCGGAAGCCGAGGCGCGCGACTGGATCATCCGCGTCGGCCTCAAGGGCTTCGAGGGGCACCACCCGCACCAGCTATCCGGCGGCATGCGCAAGCGTGTGGCGCTGGCGCAGACCTTCATCAATAATCCGCAGGTGCTGCTGATGGACGAGCCGTTCTCTGCGCTCGACGTGCAGACCCGCGAATTGATGCAGGAGGAATTGCTGCAGCTGTGGGCGCAGGCGAAATCCGCGGTGCTGTTTGTCACCCACGACCTCGACGAAGCCATCCTGCTCGCCGACCGCGTCGCGGTGCTGACCACGCGCCCTGCACGCGTCAAGTCGGTGCACACCATCGACCTGCCGCGCCCGCGCGACGTCGCGACCCTGCGCTACGACGAGCGCTTCATCGCTATCGCGCGAAAGATCAACGACGACCTGCGCGAAGAAGTGTTGCGAGCGAGGGCGGGACACTAACGTGTCCGGGGAAACTGACATGACCGAGTCCAGCATCATCACATCCCTGCCCGCCGACCCCAAGCTCGAAACCGCGCTGCAGCGGATGCGCCGGCACGACCGGCTGGTGCTGGCGCTGCGGCTCGCCGTCCTCGTCTTCCTGATCGGCGGCTGGGAACTCGGCGTGCGCACCGGGCTGATCGACCCGTTCTTCTTCGGCCAGCCCACCGGCATCGTCGTCAAGCTGATCGACTGGTTCCAGAACGGCACCTCGATCGGGCCTTTGTGGAAGCAGATCTGGGTGACCATCTACGAGGCCGGCGCCGGCTTTCTGATCGGCGCGGCAATGGGCATTTTCTTCGGCATCGCGCTCGGCCGCAACCAACTCCTGTCCGACGTGTTCTCGATCTACATCAAGGTCGCCAATTCGATCCCGCGCGTGGTGCTGGGCTCGATCTTCATCGTCGCCCTCGGCCTCGGCGCGGCGTCTAAAATCGCGCTGGCCGTGGTGATGGTGTTCTTCGTGGTATTCGCCAATGCTTTTCAGGGCGTGCGCGAGGCCGACAAGAACCTGATCGCCAATGCGCGAATTCTCGGGGCGTCCGACTGGCAAATGACCCGATCGGTGGTGATTCCTTCGGCGCTCTCCTGGATCCTCGCCAGCCTGCATGTAAGCTTCGGCTTCGCGCTGGTCGGCGCCATCGTCGGCGAGTTTCTCGGTGCGCGCGAGGGCATGGGCCTGCTGATCGCCACCGCGCAGGGATCGTTCGATTCAAACGGCGTGTTTGCCGCCATGATCGTCATCGCCGTGGTGGCGCTTGTTGCCGAGTGGATACTGACCATGCTTGAGAACCGGCTGCTGACCTGGCGGCCGGATGCAACGATCCACGAGTGATCGCCTGCTCGTCCTCTGTTGTTCCAAGCAAGGCCTCAAAGTCACTCTCCGCACGGAATATGCGGTCACGCGCTTGCTGGTTTTCCTGACTGCCATTTAGCGTAAGCGAGGTCCTGTCACACGAAACCCAGGGCGCCTCGTTTCCGAACTCGACCTCCCGTCGGGCGCGACGACATCGCCACGAAACAGTTCTCCCGGGCAACGAAACCATTTAGCGCCCTTCGCGCCAACTTCCTGAAACCTCCGCTTTGTACTGATCACGCCAACGAGACGCCGAACCGGCGCTCACAGAGGCGCTCAAACGGAGACACACCATGACCACCTTCGCTGAATTTTCGCTGACCAGCCGCCGCACCGCCGCAGTTCTTGGCGCGCTCGCCATCGGCACGCTGGCCTTCACCCCCGCGCAGGCCGCGCCGCTGCCGCTGTTTCCGTTCTTCATGACGCCGCCCGCGCAGTGGCAGCCCGCGCCGCAGGCACCGACCTATCAGACACCGCAGGCCGAGGACGACAGCGTGGCGGTCGCACAGCCGGCGCGATTCCGCCGCCAGATCGTCACTTACGCCACCCGCGAGGCGCCCGGCACCATCATCATCGATACGCCGAACACCTATCTGTATTACGTGCTCGGCAACGGTCAGGCGATGCGCTACGGCATCGGGGTGGGCCGCGACGGCTTCACCTGGTCCGGCGTGCAGACCGTCACGAAGAAGGCCGAGTGGCCGGCCTGGACGCCGCCGCCGGAAATGATCGCGCGCCAGCCCTATCTGCCGCGACACATGGCCGGTGGTCCCGGCAATCCGCTCGGCGCCCGCGCGATGTATCTCGGCGGCACCATCTATCGCATTCACGGCACCAACATGCCGGAGACGATCGGCACCCAGGTGTCGTCCGGCTGCATCCGGCTCACCAACCAGGACGTCTCGGACCTGTATTCCCGGGTGAACGTCGGCACCAAGGTAATCGTGCTGCCGATGGATCGCCGCGCCGACAATGCGGCAGGCAAGCGGGGCTGATGGACGAAGTTGCTCACGACGCACTTCGTGCAGTAACAATTGCACACATTCCAGCAGCCAAACAGGCGCCCCGCGCCATGCGTGGGGCGCTTTGCCGCCGCACTGCATTGCTGTAGTCTCCCGCGATATTCAGCGGGGAATTGATGCGCCTTAGAACTATTGTCATTGCGGTCGTGCTGGTGGGCGTTTCTTTCGTCGCCGCCCTCAAGGTCATGGACTATCTCTCGCCGCGCGGCGCCGGGCCGGCGCCGGTACTGGTGCAGATGCCGCCGCTGCCGGCGGCGCCGCGCATCTCGAGCATCATCGCGCCCGTCGCCATCACCCTGAATGCCATCCGTGACGCCGCCGAAAAGGGCGCACCGCGCAATTTTGCGGGCGATGCGCCTAATCCGGTGCCGCAGATCCTGCAGAATGCCGAGATCAAATGGAGCGCGGCGCGCGGACCGATAGGTGCTACCGGGGCCGCCGATACGCTGACGCTGGCGACGCCGCTGAACGGCACGCTCAACGTCACGGGCGCCCTGTCGTCCAATGTACGCGATCAGCTCGGCGGCGCGCTCGGCAATCTGCTCGGCGGCAATGTCGCCAAGCAGCTCGGCAGCATCAATATCAAGAACCTCAACGCCAATGCCGAGATCCGCGGCAATGTGGTGCTGACCGCCCGTCCGCAGCTCACCGCCAACTGGCGCGTCGAGCCCGGCCTCGCCGCTCAGGTCAATCTCGGCGACACCAGCGTGACGATGGCCGGCGCACGCCTGAGCGTGCCGGCGCAGGTCAAACCTATGATCGACAAGACCGTCAACGAGCAGATCGCCGCCGTGCAGGCCCGGCTGCGCAACGATCCCGCGCTCGAACAGAACGCGCGGCGCGAATGGGCCAAACTGTGCCGGTCGATCCCGCTGCAGGGTGCCAGCGCCTTGCAGGGCCTGTTTCTGGAAATGAAGCCGGTTCGCGCCGTCGCCGCACAGCCGCGCGTCGATGCGAGCAACGTCACGCTGACGCTGGGCGTCGAAGCCGAGACCCGGGTGACGGCGAGCCAGACGACACCGGAGTGCCCGTTCCCCGCGACGCTGGCTATCGTGCCGCCCGGCCCCGGTAAACTCAGCATCGCCGTGCCGGTCGACATGCCGTTCACCGAGATCAACAAGATCATCGAGACGCAACTCGTCGGCCGCAGCTTCCCGGAAGACGGCTCCGGCGCGGTCGGGATAACCGTGAAAAAGGCGAATGTGCAGGCGTCGGGCGACCGGCTGCTGATCTCACTGCTGGTCAGTGCAAAAGAGAAGAAGAGCTGGTTCGGTCTCGGCGCCGAAGCCACCGTGCACATCTGGGGCAAACCGGCGCTCGATCAGGCGACGCAGGTGCTGAAGCTGACCAATACCGAACTGGCGGTGGAGTCGGAAGCAGCGTTTGGCCTGCTCGGCTCGGCCGCCCGCGCGGCCATGCCGCTACTGCAGGACGCGCTGGCGGAACGCGCGACGATCGACCTGAAGCCGTTCGCCAGCAATGCGCAAAAGAGAATCGCATCCGTGATTGCCGACTTCCAGCAGAACGCCAACGGCATCCGCGTCGGCGCCGAGATTACCAGCCTGCGGCTGGCCGGCATCTCATTCGATTCCAGGACGCTGCGGGTGATTGCGGAAGCGGACGGCGCCATCAACGTCGCGGTAACGGCGCTGCCGGCATTGTAGCCCGGATGACAATCCGGGACCGGCCTGTCGTAAATCGGGTCCCCGGATTTCGTCGCCGCGCCGCAGGCGCGACAACTTCATCCGGGCTACTCAATCGCAAAGACCGCGCCCGTTGCCGGACGCGCTCTCGCTTGACGATATCGGCGAGCGTTAGTTCGTCGCATATTTGAACGCGGACATCGCCTTGAGCTGGTCCTTGGTGGCGCTCAGCACGGCATGGTCGGGATACCACGGATTGGGCTTTGCCGCCGTCGCAGTCGTCGCCGAGCCCGTTGTGGTCGCGGTGGCTGCGCCAGTTGTCGTGGTCGTAGCGGACTTGTTCATGCCACCGGTGGCCGTCGCAGCGGTGGTATTGACGACCGGCTCATTGACAAACTTGATCTTGTCGAACGGCACGGCGACCAGTTGCTCGCCAACGCCGAGGAAGCCGCCGACGCCGATGACAACGGCCTTGATGTTACCGCTCTTGTCGGTGAGCAGATCGTTGATCGAGCCGAGGCTCTCATTGCCGTCATTGTAGACGTTGAGGCCGACGACCTTCGAGGTACGCCAATTGCCGTTGTAGCTGGAGTCAGAAGCCGTAACGGCGGCGACAGGTGCCGTCGTGGTCGGTGCTGCGCTCTGCGCGAAAGCGGCCGACGCCAGCAGGGCCGATCCCAGCAGTCCAGCCGTCATATATTTCGTGAACATATGTTCCTCCTGTTTGAGTTTGCCCATGTGAAACGCCGGGCCGGCACGGCCGTTCCAGTTCCATCGCCAGATTTACCAAGCAGGATGCTTTAAACGGTGCAGTCGCCGCGCCAAGCGAGGTGTGGTGCTGCAACTGCACTGCGCTACCGGGAGAAACGCCGCCAGTTCCGGACGCGGAAGTGGCGGCGACCACGCGGCGTCAATTAATTCAGCTCGTATAATTGATCAGCAGCGCAGAGAAGGATGACTTGCTGGTCGCCGAGGCGCTATTGCCGGTCGCGCTATACGAACCGGCTGATGTTGCGGCCAACGACTCCTGCAATGTCTCGAGCAGTTTTTGCAGCGCCGTTTCGGGATCGGTCGTCGTAGCGGTGGCGTCGGTCGCGTCGGTGCTGGAATTGTCCGCCGGCGGCGGACCCGGCGGCGGGCCGCCTGCTCCGCCGGGACCTCCGGCGAACGCAGCCTTGAACACGCCCTGCAATTCGGTCGCCTGATCCGACGTCAGCTTGCCGCTGGCGACCTGAGCGTCGATCAGGTCGTCGATCGCCGTCTTGAGATCGGCCGGCTTCGATGCCGCGCCGCCCGATTGGCTCGAAGCGTCGCTCTTCAAAGATTTGTCGATCTCGGCGAGCGCCGACGACAGCGCGTCGGAATCCGTTGCGTTGACTTTTCCGGAGGTGAGTTCGGCCTGCAGCTCCTGCTGCAGTTTCTGTAGTGGCGTCAGATAGGCGCTGCTGCTTGAGGCGGAGATCGGGGTCATGCTAGGCTCCAGTGGCTTGGACAACACCGGCACCCTGTCGCCCGCATGGTTAATCAAGCCTTGTTGTGGCCCCACCGACATGTTGCCTGCTGTTGCAGAAGCCGCTTCAGCAACATGACGAAACAAAAATCTTCAGCACGCGCCTGAAAACACGGCCAAAAGAGTCCGCATGGCATCCTCCCCGAATATTCTGGTCGTCGAAGACGACCGCGAAACCCGTACGCTGATCGCAAAGTATCTGCGCACCAACTCATGCAATGTCACGACCGCGGCCGATGGCCGCGAGATGGACAAGGCCATGGCGGACCACCGGGTCGATCTGTTGATCCTGGACGTCATGCTGCCGGGCGAAGACGGCCTGACGCTGTGCCGCCGCGTCCGCGCCCAGTCCCAGGTGCCGATCATCATGCTGACGGCGCGCGGCGAAGACGTCGATAGAATTCTGGGCCTCGAAATGGGCGCCGACGATTACCTGCCCAAGCCGTTCAACCCGCGCGAATTGCTGGCGCGCATCAATGCCGTGCTGCGGCGGCAGGCGTCGGCGCTCAACGCCAGCGCGATGCCGCATGCGACCGCGCTGGCATTCGCGGGCTGGCAGATCGACTTCCGGCTGCGCGAGCTGCGCAACCCCGGCGGCGCCCGCGTGGCCATGACCTCGGCCGAATTCGACCTTCTGCGCACGTTCTGCGAGCGCCCGGGCCGCGTGCTGTCGCGCGACAGCCTGCTGGACCTGACGCAGGGCCGCAACGCCGGCTCGTTCGAACGCAGCATCGACGTGCTGGTCAGCCGCATCCGCCGCAAGATCGAGGTCGATCCGCAGGAGGCGACCCTGATCAAGACCGTGCGCTCCGGCGGTTACATGTTCACCCCGGAAGTCGAGGCAATCGCCACAGCCGCCGCGCATTGAGATGAAGCGGTTCGACATCCTCAACCTGAAGCGGATCAGCGGCCAGATCGCCGCGCTGGTCGTGGTGTCGATCGTCGCCATCCATGTCATCGCCACGGCGACCTTTCTGCTGCTGCGTCCCGACCTGAACGATCCGGGTTTTGATCGCGGCACAAGTGAATTGACGGCGCTGATCCGGCTGGTGGCGGCAACACCGCTGCCGGAGCGCACAGCCATGCTGTCTCGCATGCAGCCTACCTTTCCGCAGTTTGATATCAAGGCGATCGCCGCCGGGACCACGATGACGCCCGACCATGATGTCTCCTACCCGCGGCGCACGCTGCGCGGAATGTTTGGCAGCGACACCCGGCTATTCACGCTGGCCGGCGAACCGCGCGACCGGATCACAATCGCGCTGCCCGATGGCGCTTTGCTGTCCGTCAAGATAGAGCCGGAGCGGCGACAGCGCCCGTTCTGGAGCGGCCCGTTGCTTGCCACGCTGTTGTTCATCATCATCAGCCTGACCCTGCTCGGCCTGTGGGCCGCGCGCGCCCTGGCCGCGCCTCTGTCATCCTTTGCGCAGGCGGCAGAAGATTTCAGCCTGGACGGGGCCGCCGAGCCGCTGCCGGAGCGCGGACCGGAAGAAATCCGCTCGGTGGCGCGTGCGCTAAACCGGATGCGCGCGCGCATCTCGACGCTGATCGACGACCGCACCAAGATGCTCGCCGCGATCAGCCACGATTTGCGCACGCCGATCACCCGGCTGCGGCTGCGCTCCGAATTCATCGAGGATGATGGCCACCGCCAGCACATGCTGCGCGACCTCGACCAGATGCGGGCGATGCTGGAGGCGGTATTGTCGTTCCTGCGCAATGACCGCAAGCTGGAAGCGCTGACGCTGACCGATATCGCGACCACGCTGCAACTGATCGCCGACCAGTTCGCCGACGTCGGTCATGCGGTCAGCTATGACGGCCCGCCGCATGCGATGGCGATGGCGCGGCCGGACGATCTGCACCGTGCGGTGACCAACCTCGTCGAGAACGCGATCAAGTTCGGAGCCGAGGCCCGCATCAGCCTGGCGATCTCGCCAACCTGCGCGACGATCGAGGTCGCGGACGACGGCCCCGGCATCACCGACGCGCAGAAGAATGCGATGCTGCAGCCCTTCGTGCGCGGCGATAACGCCCGCAACATGGACCATGAAGCCTCGGGCTTCGGCCTCGGCCTTTCGATCGCCCGTGCGATCGTGGTCGCCCATGGCGGTGAGATCACGCTGCACGACCGCCAGCCGAACGGCCTGATCGTGCGCATCACGCTGCCGGTAAAGGAAGCGAAGGCGGCGTAGCTCTCACTTCTTGTCGACGTTCACCACCGGCTCGACGCTATGCACCGCACCTGCCTTGCGCAAATGAATCGTCGCGATATCGTCGGAATACACTTTCTGCCAGCCATCCAGATGATCCAGCAGTTTGGTCGCCGCACTCTGCGTGCGCAGCAGGGTCGCCTCGATGTCGTGGTCGCGCAATAGCCGGAACAGGTTATCCGGCTCCGAAAGGCCGCTGGCGTTGTTGTGGTCGACCATCCGTTTCTCGCCGAACAGTTCGGTGCGGCCGTCGATGAAGGTCGGCACGCCGCGCCAGATCAGGTAGCCGCCGAAATCATAATCGTTGAACACGCGCGCAAGGTTGTGCTTCTTGAGCTCGGTGACGGCGGCGGCCGGCGAGCTGCGGTCATACGGCGCATAATTTTGTATCGATGCGATGATGAACGTCAGCAGGCCGATCGCGACCCCGGCAAACAGCAGGCGGCGCGGCGCTGCAGGCTCCGCAGCCGACCCGCGCCCTACCCGCTCGCCGAGCGGTTTGGCCAGCACGAGCGGCGCCAGCAGGGCCAGCACTTCGGCATTTCGGACATGGCTGAGCGCCATGAAGACGAAGCCGAGCACCAGCACGATCCGCATCGGCGGCAGCGTGACGCCGCGCCACAGCACCAGCGCAAAGCCTGCCAGCACGGTCAGCTCGAGCGGGCCCGGATGGCCGAAATCGGCCGCGCGCCATTCACCGATCATCGCCAGCGCGGCGCCGAGATTGAGGATGCGCCGCGCCGCCAGCAGCGAGTCCCAGCCATAGGGCGTGAGACAACAGGCAGCGCAGGCGGCGACGCCGAACAGCACCCAGCGCAGCAGCAGCGCCTTCTGCAGGCGGGCCTCCGCGTGAACGATCGCATCGATGCCCAATGGGGCAATCAACGCCAGGCCGAGCACGAAGCCGCCATGCAGATTGGCCCACAGCGCGATCAGCGGCAGCAAGGCGAGGGACGGCGCGCCGCGGCGGTCCATTGCCGCCACCAGCCCGCCGACGAAGGCCACCATCACCGGCATCGCCAGCACATGCGGCCGCGCCAGGAGATGGTCCAGCATCAAGGCCAGCGCCACCATGACGAAGATCAGCGTCGTGCTCTCGACAAGGCGTTGGTGGAGAAAATGGGTGAGCAGCGCGAAGGTGGCCGCAACCGCCGTCGCCGTAAGCACGACCGGACCGGTCCAGCCGAACGCGCCATAGGCTCCGGCGAACAGCACCTGCGACAGCCATTGCGTCGAGACCCACGGCTGGCCGCGCATCGTGAAGGAATACAGATCGATGGTGGGCACCGCGCGGTGGTCGAGAATCGATTGCCCGACACTGATCTGCCAATAGGTGTCGGGATCGTTGAGCAACTGGCTGCCGGCCAACAGCGCCAGCGCATAGACCCCGAGGCCGACCCATAGCGGCAACCGCCCGGGACGGGCTTCTGCAACGGCATGAGGGACGGCGATCGTCATGGCGGCCTTGGGCGGTGCAAGCGGGATCGGACCGGCAGCGAACCACGGCAGGCATAATTTCAGGTAAATGGAACCCAATTCATTGCCACATTATGGAGTCATTCGCGCCATAAACGGCCAGTCCAGGACATCGACACCAGGCCGCTGGCCGGTTGCCGATTGCTAGATCTCGAGGCCGATTGATGCGCAGTATCGTTGCCCTGGCGGGGCTCATCGCCGTAACGCTGGTTCCGCAGTCCGCGAAAGCGCAGCAGCGCAGTGCCTATGAGGCGATGGTCGCCACTCACGCCAAAGCCAATGGCGTGCCGGAAGACCTGGTGCACCGGGTCATCGTGCGCGAGAGCAAATATCATCCCTCGCTGATCGGCCGCGGTGGCACCATCGGCCTGATGCAGATCAAGCTCGGCACCGCGCGCGGGCTCGGCTACACCGGCACCGCCGAAGGGCTGCGCGATCCCGAGACCAATCTCACTTACGCCGTGAAATATCTGGCCGGCGCCTTTCGCGCGGCCAATGGCGATCATAACCGCGCCGTGTCGTATTATGCCGGCGGCTATTATTATGCCGCCAAGCGCCAGCGCGGCAAGACCGGGCCGTTCCTGGCGATCCCGCGGCTCGACGAGTTGACCAGCGCCAGTGCCAGCGCGCAGGTTCCGACGCCCTAATCGGTGCAGGAGCCGCCGGCCCGCGTTGACACCCGCGCCCATCGGCTTACATTAGAGGCGTTCCGAGGGGAGCTCCGACGAGGAGCTGAGATACCGCAAGCTCGCAACTGCATTCGGCAGGGACGTGCGAGACCGCGGTGACCCTTTGAACCTGATCCGGGTCATGCCGGCGAAGGGACAGGGATGTTGCAGAACTCGCAAGTGGCGCGTGGGGAATCCCCCATCGCAGTGATTGGCGCCGGCATTGCCGGCGCATGGCAGGCGTTGACCTTCGCCAAAGCCGGCCACCAGGTGACGCTGCACGAACGCAGCGGCCCCGAAATGCTCGACGCCACCAGCCATTGGGCCGGCGGCATGCTGGCGCCATGGTGCGAGGCCGAGGTCTCCGAACCCGTGGTCTCCCGACTCGGCATTCGCGCGCTGGATCTGTGGCGGCAGGCTTTGCCCGACGCGCAGTTCAACGGCTCCTTGGTGGTCGCGCATGCCCGCGACCGCGCCGACTATGATCGCTTCGCGAAGATGACCTCCGGCCACACCAGGCTCGATGCCGCAGCACTGGCCGAGCTCGAGCCGTCGCTGGACGGCCGCTACCGCGACGCGCTGTTCTATCCCGACGAAGGCCATGTCGAGCCGCGCCGCGCGCTGCCGCAATTGCATGCGCAGATTGAAGCCTTGGGCGGCACGATCAAATTCAATAGCGAACAGCATCCGGAAGACCTGCCGGGCACCGTGATCGACTGCCGCGGCATTTTTGCGCGCGACCGCCAGCCGGCGCTGCGCGGCGTCAAGGGCGAGATCATCCTGATCGAGACCGACGAAGTGCAGCTGTCGCGCCCGGTCCGGCTGATGCATCCGCGCTGGCCGCTTTATGTGATTCCGCGCGCCAATCATTGCTTCATGCTCGGCGCCACCTCGATTGAAGCCGAGGACAACGGCGTCAGCGTGCGCTCGGCGCTGGAGCTGCTGGGCGCCGCCTATGCCGTGCACCCGGCCTTTGCCGAAGCCCGCATTCTCGAAATCGGCTCCGGGCTGCGGCCGGCCTTCCCCGACAATTTACCGCGCATCGTCATCGACGGCGATCGCATCGAAGTGAATGGACTCTATCGCCACGGCTTCCTGCTGGCGCCGGCGTTGGCCGAGCTGACGCTGGCCTATGTCGCGCGTGGCGAAATCGACAATGAGGTGATGCAATGCGCGTAACGGTCAACGGCGAAGTGCGCGACATCACCGCCTCGCATGTCGATGCGCTTCTGTCGGAGCTGGACTATGAGGGCACGCATTTTGCGATCGCGCTGAATTACGACGTGCTGCCGCGCAGCGCCTGGGCGACGACGCCGCTGAACAGCGGCGACCAGATCGAGATCATTTCTCCGCGGCAGGGAGGTTGAGGATGCTGGACCCCCTCCCCCTGTTATTTCAAATCCAGCCCGAACGATCCGACGACCTAAGGTCACGACCATGTTGAATCTCTACGGCAAGGAATTCACCTCCCGCCTGATGATCGGCTCGGCGCTGTATCCGTCGCCGGCGATCATGCAGCAGACCATCCAGGCCTCCGGCGCACAGATCGTCACGGTGTCGCTGCGCCGCGAGACCGCGGGCGGCAAGACAGGCGATGCGTTCTGGTCCCTGATCCGCGAACTCAACGTCTCCATCCTGCCCAACACCGCCGGCTGCCGCACCGTGCGCGATGCGGTGACCACCGCAAAACTGTCCCGCGAATTGTTCGACACACCCTGGATCAAGCTCGAAGTGATCGCCGACAACGACACGCTGCAGCCCGACGTGGTCGGCACCGTCGAGGCCGCAGCGATCCTGATGAAGGACGGCTTCGAAGTGTTCGCCTATTGCACCGAGGATCTGAGCGCCGCGATGCGGCTGGTCGATGCCGGCGTGAAGGTGATCATGCCGTGGGCGGCACCGATCGGTTCGGCGCGCGGCATCACCAACCGCAACGCGCTGCAATTGCTGCGCGACCGCCTGCCGGATGCCACGCTGGTGGTCGATGCGGGTCTCGGCGCGCCGTCCCACGCCGCCGAAGCGATGGAGCTCGGCTATGACGCCGTGCTGCTCAACACCGCGATCGCCAAGGCCGCCGATCCCGTCGCGATGGGCCGCGCGTTCCGGCTCGGCGTCGAGGCCGGGCGCACCGGCTATGAGGCCGGCCTGATGGGCCCGCGCGATTTCGCCTCTCCCTCCACTCCAGTCATCGGGACCCCGTTCTGGCATGCCGTATCCTGACCGCTTCTATCCCGTCGTCGACACCGTGGCCTGGGTCAAGCGCCTGACGGCGCTCGGCGTCGGCACCGTGCAGCTCCGCGCCAAGGACCTCGACGACGCCGCCGCCACGGCGCTGTTTCGCGAGGCGCTGGCGGTGACCGCGGGCACCGCGACGAAGCTTGTGGTCAACGACTACTGGCGCGTCGCGATCGACCTCGGCGCCAAGCATCTGCATCTCGGCCAGGAAGACCTCGCCGAAGCCGACGTCGGAGCGATCCGCAAGGCCGGGCTGACGCTTGGTCTCTCGACGCATGACGACGAGGAGTTGGAAACCGCGCTGCGTGCGCAGCCCGACTACATCGCGCTCGGCCCGATCTTTCCGACCACGCTGAAATCGATGCGCTTCGCGCCGCAGGGCATACCGAAACTCACGGTGTGGAAGAAGCGCATCGGCGCCCTCCCGCTGGTCGCGATCGGCGGCATCAAGCTCGAACAGGCCGCGGAAATCTTTGCCGCCGGCGCGGATAGCATCGCCGTCGTCAGCGACGTCACGCAGAACGCCGATCCCGATACGCGCGTCAAGAACTGGCTCGGCGCGTCCGCCGAAGCCGCCGCTTAAATCAAGAACGATAACGGAGGATACCCCATGAACATACGCTCCAATCCCGACACCACCCGCCCCGCCGTCACCACCGGCCCGCTGCCGTCGTCGAGAAAGGTCTATGCGATCCCGGAAAGCGCGCCCGATTTGCGCGTGCCGATCCGCGAGATCATTCTGTCCCCGGGCGCCGGCGAGCCGGACCTGCCGGTCTATGACACCTCCGGCCCCTATACCGATCCGAACGTCGTCATCGACGTCAATGCCGGCCTGCCCCGCCCGCGCGCCAAATGGGTGATGGAGCGCGGCGGCGTCGAGGAATATCAGGGCCGCGACGTCAAGCCGGAAGACAACGGCAATGTCGGCGCAGCACATGCCGCAAAGTCCTTCACCGCCTATCACAAGCCGATGCGCGGCGTGGGCGATGCGATGATCACGCAGTATGAGTTCGCGCGCGCGGGCATCATCACCAAGGAGATGATCTACGTCGCCGAGCGCGAGAATCTCGGCCGCAAGGTGCAGCTCGAACGCGCCGAAGCCGCATTGGCCGACGGCGAGAGCTTCGGCGCGGCGCTGCCGGCTTTCGTCACGCCGGAATTCGTGCGTTCCGAAATCGCCCGCGGCCGCGCCATCATCCCCTGCAACATCAACCACGCCGAACTCGAGCCGATGATCATCGGCCGCAACTTCCTGACCAAGATCAACGCCAATATCGGCAACTCTGCCGTGACGTCGTCGGTCGAGGAGGAAGTCGACAAGATGGTGTGGTCGATCCGCTGGGGCGCGGACACCGTGATGGACCTCTCCACCGGCCGCAACATCCACACCACGCGTGAATGGATCCTGCGCAACGCGCCGATCCCGATCGGCACCGTGCCGATCTACCAGGCGCTGGAGAAGTGCGACGGCGATCCGGTGAAGCTGACCTGGGAGCTGTACCGCGACACGCTGGTCGAGCAGTGCGAACAAGGCGTCGACTACTTCACCATCCACGCCGGCGTGCGCCTGCCCTACATCCACCTCACCGCCAACCGCGTCACCGGCATCGTGTCGCGCGGCGGCTCGATCATGGCGAAGTGGTGCCTCGCGCATCACAAGGAGAGCTTCCTCTACACGCATTTCGAAGAGATCTGCGACCTGATGCGCAAATACGACGTGTCGTTCTCGCTCGGCGACGGCCTTCGCCCCGGCTCGATCGCGGACGCCAATGACCGCGCGCAGTTCGCCGAGCTGGAGACGCTGGGCGAGCTCACCAAGATCGCATGGGCCAAGGGCTGCCAGGTGATGATCGAGGGCCCCGGCCACGTGCCGCTGCACAAGATCAAGATCAACATGGACAAGCAGCTCAAGGAATGCGGCGAGGCGCCGTTCTACACGCTCGGGCCTTTGACCACCGACATCGCGCCGGGCTACGACCACATCACCTCCGGCATCGGGGCCGCGATGATCGGCTGGTTCGGCTGCGCCATGCTGTGCTACGTGACGCCGAAGGAGCATCTGGGTCTCCCCAACCGCGACGACGTGAAAGTCGGCGTCATCACCTACAAGATCGCGGCGCACGCCTCCGATCTCGGCAAGGGCCATCCCGCCGCTCAACTGCGCGACGACGCGCTGTCCCGCGCGCGCTTCGACTTCCGCTGGCAGGACCAGTTCAACCTCGGCTTGGACCCCGAAACCGCGGTCGCCTATCACGACGAGACGCTGCCGAAGGATGCCCACAAGGTCGCGCATTTCTGCTCGATGTGCGGGCCGAAATTCTGCTCGATGAAGATCACCCAGGACGTCCGCGACTACGCGGCGACTTTGGGCGACAACGAGAAGGCGGCGCTGAATTTGGGCGGCGCAGGCTCGATGGGAATGTCGATCTCCGGCGTGATCGAGGACGGCATGGCCACCATGAGCCAGAAGTTCAAGGACATGGGCGAGCAGGTCTACGTGCAGGCCGAAGCCGTGAAGGCGAGCAACAAGGTGCTGTGAGCAACGAGCGTAGGGCGGGTTAGCCGAAGGCGTAACCCGCCGCCTTCGCGACGAGGCGGCGGATTACGCTGCGCTAATCCGCCCTACGGGCTACGGGCTAAATCCCCCTCCCAGCCAAAAACTATCTTTCAATGTAGAAGATAACAAAGGCACGAGCTACGTCACACCAGACATACAGGCCAACGAGCACTGCACAATTCGCTAAGGACGCGAGATTCATTAAGACAAAACGAGACGCCCTCAAGCTACAAATCTGCTTGGCAAGAATGATTGGAAATATCCAAAACACCGGAAAAAGAAACATCAATATTGGAAGCCCCTTTAACCAGATCACGATCAATTCGTACCAGTTGGGCCAATTGCCAATGATGGAATAAGCAAAATAAGCAGGTAATATAAACGCGCCCGGCGCACTGATCGAAAAGTACCAAGACGCTCGATACTTCAGCATTTTAAGCAGGCTAAAAACTAGAAAGATAATGGCCGATACCACGAGCAGATACATGAACCGAAAATCTTGCTCGAAACGTAAGGCCATAGGACTTGCCACATCGGTCACGCCCAACATACCTTCGGCATGCAAGTTGCTAATTTCAAACTTTTGATTCCAGCTGCTCTTGACTGCGCCGGCCTGCGTGGCGGAGTTTGGATTATAGACATTGGTAAAATATTACATATTTTCCTTCGTCGCGAAACCTGAAATTGAGATGCTCCATGATGTTTTTCTGACTGCAAAAATGACTGCCCGCTTCATCAAACGGTTTCTACAGCCCGCACAACCAAGAATGAACTTCTGTTTTAGATCGAACTGATTTCAACGTAATGGCACCGCGCAGTTTGCACAGCAGCGAAGAATATCCTTCGTGCCGCGATCGAACTACGAACTGTGCGACATCCGATAGACCTGACAATACCAGAAGCTCCCACGCTACTCCGCGTCAGACTTTGCCGCGCAGCTGTTCACCTGACCATGCCTAGCGCTGGACACCAGCCGGTTTCGTTGCTCTGCCGCGCCAGACACCGATACAGTCCGTAGCAACCATTAAAGCGCGGCCTGCTTTTCAACCCATGGCGTGCCGCGCTCGACGACGGTGTTGGCGTAGATGAGGAGCTTGCGAGCGCAGGCGATGAGCGCCTCGTTGTGGGCCTTGCCGCGGGCTTTCAGGCGCTCGTAGAGCGCGCACAGGGCCTTGTTCCAGCGGAACGAGGCCGGCAGCGCCGCAGCAAACAGCGAGCGACGCAGGCGGCTTCGACCACCTGCAATGTGGCGCTGCCCCCTATGCTTGCCGCTGTCATCGTCGAACGGCGCAAGGCCGGCAAGAGCTGCCGCCTTCTCCCGGCTGATTTGGCCGAGCTCAGGCATGCGGATGATCAGCGCCAGCGCAGTCCGCTCGCCGATGCCGGGGACGCTGAGCACCAGATCGAGGCGCCGCGCCAGATCCGGATGGTCGCGCAGTTGGCCCGCGATTCGTAGGAGTTCGGTGGCTCGGCGCGCCTTCAGCCGATCGATGTCGTTGAGGACCAGACGCCGCCGTCGTGGCTCGTCGATATGTTCGAGCCGAGTCTTGAGGCGGACCATGTCTTCCTCGATCTGTTCGACGAAGGTCAGGTGATCTGCCAGCTCCGTGAGCCTTGGATCCGCGTCGACAGATGGAGGATCGAGCACCGCCGCGCAGGCGGCGACCAGCACGGCATCCAGGGCGTCGTTCTTGGCGCGCCGCAGATGCAGCCTGGCAAAGTTCTTGACCTGGATCGGCTGCAGCACCAGCACGACGAAGCCTTTGGTGCGCAAATGCGTAACCACGCCACGTTCATAACCACCGGTGGCCTCGATACCGACTTTGGTGACGCCTGCCTTACCGAGATCGGCCGCCAACTGCCGCCATCCCGCCGCTACGTTGGGCACCTGCCATCGCTGCTCCCGGCCATGCACCGCAATGTCGAGCTTGTCTTTGGCCGTATCGATGCCGGCCGTTTCCGTGTTATTGTTCGTCATCTTCGTCGACCCCTGCCTTGTGAAGCGAACCAACTTGTTCCGGCAACCATCCGGGTCCGATGAAGGAGCTGGCGCGATCCCGCTACGGGGCAGTCTCAGACGACTCAGGGCGGATACGATCCGATCGCCAGCCGCTCTGCCGCGGATGGCCGTCCGCGGCAGAGCATTCCTCTCGGAACGAGCTGACAATATCCCGATTTGCTATTACAAGGGCGGGTTAGCCGAAGCTAACCCGCCGCCTTCGCGACGAGGCGGCGGATGACGCTCTGCTCATCCGCCGCGGGCTTATGGCTTGTTTCTACGCGGGTTCTCTTTTTTAAACTGCTCAATTACGTGCCGTATCGCTTCGTCCACTACGGACTGGCTCTGCGGCAGCTCGCGTGAAGTGTCGACAGCCTGCTGCAAAGAGATGAGCTTTCCTTCCTGGCAATCGAAAATAATCCCGCCTGTTGCCTCTGCGTAGGCCGCCGCCGCCGCATAGGCGGACGCGCCGGCATAAACGTCGCCGCCCCATCGAAACGCCAGCGCGTAAGTCCACGCACGGCCGAAATCGACACTTGGCGTTTCTGTCATCAACTCCCTCGCCTTGCAGTGATCGCATTCAAATGCCGTCTGGCGTCGGTTCAGCACAACCGGCAGTGCGCCGTGCAGTTTAGCAAACGGCGTGGCGCCGGACAGCCGCAGCGGAAGGCCGGCCTCGTCGATAGCCTTTTGCCAGGCATCCACCGACGCTAACCGCCGGTCTGACAGAACATATATTTCCATCGACATTCACCGTCTCCCTCGTGTCAATGGCGCGATCGCCGGCGCCAGATAAAGTGAACAGGAAGAAATCCATCTCTTGCCCTTCCGCGTAATGCCGCGCACCACATTCAGCTCGAAAACCGGCGTACCCGGCGCAGCGCGGGTCCACTCGCGCAGTTGGTTCGCCCTTGCTGGCGATATTCTTGCGTCGCCGGTTTTTACGTCATAGATCGCGATGACATCACCCTGCACGTTGCGCAGCGTGGCGTCCGTCCGGATCGTCCCAGCCATCCCGTAATATGGATCAAGCGTATCGAGACTGAAACTCCTCTCGATATCTCCAACGCCGGGAAGGTCCTGCCACCACAATGCGAGCGCAAACGCACCATGAACCGCGGTGCCGTATTGCGAGGGGCTCATTGTGGGCAAATAATCCAGCAACTCCATGACACGGACCAAGGTTTCGCTAAGCGCCTGCGAGGTTTGGTCGATTGCAGGAATCCCGGTCAGGAAACCCGACGAGGTGGTAACCTCCACCCCACCTTCACTCGTCCATCTACCGCGCTCGTCGCGGGGTTCGTTCGGATTGTATCCAGCTTTTGTTGCTGCGCACATGATGCGACGAGAGATCAATTCCGTCTTGATCGCGCTGAGTTCGCCTTTCCAGAGCGCTATGTTTCGTCTCATTTCAAGCAACTCATCCATGATGCTTTCCATATGTTGAAATCAGCACTATATTAGATTATAGTCCTACTGTTAATTTTTACTCACCGGTGCGACAACGAGAAAACGCGAGGTCAGAAATGACTGAGCGCTCCCCGCGGCATCGCGTTCCAGTTGCTTTGCAGATCACCTCAGGATTGATATCCCCTCTCTAATGCAAGGCTGAAAACTGCTGGAGAACAATTCATGACGACCATTCGCGCATCGATCGCCACCGCGCTCGTCCTTGCCTCGGCGATATCAGGCGGTTCCGCATCGGCCCAGACCCCTCCCGCCACCGAAAAGCTCAATGCCTATGTCGGCTGCATCAACCGGCTGTCGGCGCGCGCGCTCGATTCCCGGGCGCGCTATTTCAGCTGGGTCGGCAAGAACGGGCCGACCGGCAAAGAGCGCATCGTCTACGGGCTCTACACGATCTACGACACCGCGGATTGCCAGAAGAAGGCCGAGGCGGCCAACGCGCTGGAACCGCGCGATGCCGCGCTGGAAGCGGCCGCGACCGCCTATGTGACAGCCGTGACCACGCTGGCGCCGCTGCTCAAGGAAGCGGACGACTACTACACGCAGGAGAACTACAAGGACGACAAGATGGCCAAGGGCCGTGCCCTGCATCCGCGCCTGGTCGCGGCGTGGGACGCCTTTGCGAGCGCCGACAAGAATCTTCGCGACGGCGTCGAGGCGATCAACGACAAGCGCAAGGCCGAGGAACTGGTGGCGATCGAAGCCAAGGAAGGCCGCAGCGCGCGCTATCACGTGGCAGCATTGATGATCGACGCCAAGCGCGTGCTGCGCGCGGAGGACACGACGAGCCCCGACATCGCGGCAATCACCAAGGCGTTGGAGGCCTATGAGGCCACTGTCCAGGCCATCGAGGCGTCGAGTGCTTCGGGCGACGCCAAGGTCGGTTCGATGTTCATCAGCCAAGCCAAATCGTTCCTGACCACGGCCAAGCAGTTGATGCGCCGGATCCGCGACAAGGTGCCCTACTCGTCCGGCGACAAGATGATGCTGAGCGGGACCGGCTCTGGCTGGATGGTCCAGGGCTCGCCGCCGCGGCTGTTGCGCGACTACAACCAGCTGGTCGACGCCTACAACAGCGGCGCCAGGATGTAGCAGGCGTAGCGCGTAGGAGCGGGGTGACAGGCGAGACTGGCGGATATGAGCGCCAGTCGCTCGGGGCGGGCGTGCTGCGCTCTATTGCGGGGCTTGCTTTTTAAACAATTCCAGAACTCGCCGTACGGCTTCGTCAATCATCGGCTGGCTCTGCGCCAGTTCGCGGGAAATCTCGACGGCCCGCTGTGCCGAGATGAACTGTCCCTCCTCGCAATCGAGAATGACGCCGTCCGTTGCAGCGGCGTAAGCCGCCGCTGCCGCATAGGCGGAGGCGCCAGCATAGATATCCGCACCCCATCGAAACGCCAGCGCGTAAGCCCATGCGCGGTCGAACCCGACCTCCGCGGGCGGATCCTCCATCAATTCCCTGGCGTTGCAGTGATCGCATTCGAACGCCGTCGGGCGTTGGTCGAGCACGACCGGCAACGCTCCGTGCAAGTCCGCGAAAGGCGTCGCGGGAGACAGCCGCAGCGACACACCGGATTGCTCCACCGCCGTTTGCCAAGCCTCCATCGAGGACAATTGGCGATCTGACAGAACATAGATTTCCATCGACATTCATCGTCTCCATCGTGGGCCCTTGGCGCGGGCAGGATCTCAGCTGACCGGTATGCAACTCTCCGGCGTGGCCGGCGCAAACGGTGCGTTGAACAGCAGCTTCATGTCGCTGCGCGCGCCGTAGCCGTCATGCAAAGCCCGCAGCATGAGATCTGCGAGCGGATGAAAATTCGCGGATTTGTCGACGTACTGATCGAGATTGAAGTTGCCCGCCCGGTCGTCGGTATCGAAGCCAAGTTTGGCCAGTGCTGCAACCGCGCGCGGCGGCAGGTAGAGGGTGCGCTTCTGGCCTTTCTTGGCGAACCAGAATCCTGACGATGCTTCGCAATGAATGCGCGTGCGATTGTCAAAAATCTGGCACTGCACATAAGCGTGCGTCCGCGCCGGCAGGTCGATGACCAGATAGCGGTTGAGATCGATGCGGGGATCGCCCGCCGCATAGATCTGTTCGAGCCGGCGCACCACGTCGCAATGATACGCGGCCTGCAGGTCGGCAAAGCTGTCGGCGGCGCTGGCCGGCGCCGTGAAGGCCAGAGCTGCAGCTATCCAACGGAGCCATCTTGCCATCGCCTCCCCCGCCAATTTGCGCGCCGGTTGCTCACCCCTTGACAATTCGAACATAACGCGAACAGAATATCAACTACTAGTTGTTGTTTTTTTATCGAGGCGAGTGTGATGTGGCGTCATCTTCTGGCCGTCGCTTTGCTGTCGGCCCTGTCTTCCGCGGCCAGCTCCCAGCAACCTGGCGCGGCAGAGCGCGACGACATCGCTTCGGTCAAGTCGGGCGATCCTGCGGTGACCGCCGCGATGCAGCGGGCACGAGCGGAGCTGGACGGGTTTCTGGCGATCGCCGGCGCGCCACCGCCGGGGGCCGGTCGATTTTCCCTGAAAATCCGGCTGCCGTTCGGCGATGACCAAGCCGAATATATCTGGGTCAACCCGTTCAAGCGGGACGGCGCCGGCTTCGTCGGCGTTGTCGCCAGCATGCCGCGCAATTTCAGCAACTTGGCGTCCGGAGACCGGCTGGCCTTCCAGAAGAAGGACATCGCCGATTGGACCTATGTGATCGGCGAGCGCCGGAAGGGCAACTACACCGGCTGCGCGCTGCTCGCGAAGGAGCCGCCAGATCAATACGAAGCTCTCAAGAAACGGTACGGGCTCGACTGTTCGGACTGACGAAGGTCGAGAGGTTTGCATGAGACGGCCGAGGGTGGGTGGGCACGCTTCGCTTTGCCCACCCTACGAACTACACCTCGACTATACTTCCACCGTCTCCTTCACCTGCGCCCCCGGCGCAATCGTCGGCGGCGCCGCGTTCAGCGTCTCGATGGCAAACCCGGCCGCGGACTTGTAGCCGGCCATGAAGGCTGCGCGCTCAGTTGGCGGGATCACGTCGTCGATATCATCGAAGGTGCCACCGCAGCGCTCGTCGACGAGGTTCAACAGGCCGAACGGGCCGGCGCCGCGGTTGCGCAGGATCAGTTGCGAGATCGGGCCGCACAGCTTGGCGTCATAGGCTTCCAGCGCGGCCTCAGTGGCGTCATGCACGACCATCGCGGCGCCGAGTTCGCGGGCGTCGATGATCGCCTGGCTGGCGCCGTTGGAGCCGGTCGGATACATCGCATGCGCGGCGTCGCCGAGCAGCGCCACCGGGCCGTCGCGCCAGGTCGATACCGGATCGCGGTCGATCATCGGATTCTCGAACGCGGCGTCGGACGCGCCAATCATCGCGGGCACGTCGAGCCAGTCCCACACCCAGCCGTCGAAATGATGCACGAAATCGGCGGTCGGCACCTGGCGAAACCAGCCCTGCTGCTTCCAGCCCTCAGCATTGTCGACCGTCACCTCGGCGATCCAGTTCATCATCGACAGCCCGGTCACCGGATCGGGCTGTGATATCGGATAGAGCACGACGCGCTGGCGATGCGTGCCGAGCCCGATGAAGGACGCGCCGGTGCGGGTCGGTTTTGCCCAGGTGGTGCCGCGCCACATCAGCGCGCCGCCCCAGTGGATCGGCGGCTGCGCGGGATGCATCTGGGCGCGCACCGCGGAATGGATACCGTCGGCGCCGATCAACAGCGCACCGTGCTCCTGCAAGGTGGAGCCGTCAGCGCGCTCGATCTGCGCCGTGACGCCGTCGGCGGTCCTGGCGTAGCCGGAGACACGGCTGCCGAGCCGGATCGCGTCGGGTCCCAGCCGCGCCACCACGGCGTCGTGCAGCAGCATGTGGAAGCGGCCGCGATGCGCGGCATATTGCGGCCAGCGATAGCCGGCGGCGCGGCCACGCGGCTCGGAATAGATATCGTTGCCATTGAGGCCGACCAGCGCCCATTCCCGGGCCGGCAGGCCGACGCGGTCGAGATCGGCCTCGGTGATCTGGAGATCGCCGAGCTCGCGCACCGCATTGGGCTGCAGATTGATGCCGACGCCGAGCGGGCGCATCTCGCGGCTGGATTCGTAGATCACGCAGGGGACGCCGATCTGGTGCAGCGTCAGCGCGGTCACCAGCCCGCCGATGCCGCCGCCGGCGATGATCACTCTGCTTCCCATGAGACGCTCCTCCGCCCGGTTTCCCCGGTTGCGCCCTCGTCTAGCCAGCCCCGACAAGCGAAGCAAGCCGAGGCCTGGCCCGCCGGCCGCCTTGAACCCGGTGTTCCCGTTGATGACGATGGCGCATCCCGTCGACGCGCGTTTACCTTTCATCAACCATAACAAGCGTTCACCACGAACCAAACAATTCGACGGACATTCTCCCGGTGCAACCAGACGGAGAATGACCATGAGCGAAGCCACCCTGATCCTGCCCAACATGCGCGGCGGCTGCGCCACCGTCGGCGGCACCGTGCATACGCTGTTTCGCGTCAGCAACCGCAGCCATCGCCCGATGGCCCAGCCCGGGACGACCACCGACGGTCCCGGCCATGTCGGCCGCGACCAGCCATCCGGCGCGGCGGCGGCCCCCGAGCCGATTTGAAGCCGTCATGCCCCTGCTGCTACGATGGATAAGGAATCAGCGGGAGCAGCAGCGTGGCAAAGCAAGTCGTTCTTCGTCCGGGCGCGCGAGGCCCCGACGGCAAGCCCGGAATTCCCGGACCGCAGGGCCATCCCGGTCGCCCGGGCAAGCCCGGCGTCACCGGCAAAGCCGGCCCGCCGGGCAAGCAGGGCCCCGTCGGCAAGCCCGGAGCGCCCGGTCCGCAAGGCAAACCGGGCCCGCAGGGCAAGCAGGGCGAAGCCGGCCCGCAGGGCAAAGCCGGCGTGCAAGGCCCGCCGGGCCCCCGCGGCGAGCCGGGGCCCGCCGGCGCGCTGCCGTCCATCGAGCAGGTGATGCCGTGGCTGCACCTGATCTTCGACGCCTGGGAAGAGCACCGCGCGCTGCGCGCGCGGGAGGCGCAAGAGCGCGAAGACAGCGAACGGCGCGAAGCGCAGGAGATTGCCGAACGCGTCGCCGCGATGATCGTCGAGGACGCCGGAGCCCATGACGTAAAACAGCCGGACGACGACAGCGGCAAGAAGCACCACAAGAAGAAGAAGCATTAAACCCTATACTGCGGCGCTGGCCGGGTCGGTCGCCCGATCCCCGAGATAGGCCACGAGGTCCTGCAGCGGAATCGGGCGGGCAATCAGATAGCCCTGGGCCAGGTCGCACCCCATCTCGCCGAGCAGGTCGAGCGCGGCCTGTTGCTCGACGCCCTCGGCGACCACCTGCAGGCCCAGGCTGTGGGCGAGGCTGACGGCGGCACGGACCAGCACGGCGTCGACCGGATCGGTCGCCATGTTGAGCACGAAGGCCTTGTCGATCTTCAGCTCATCGGCAGGAATGTTCTTGAGATAGGCCATCGACGACAGGCCGGAGCCGTAGTCGTCGATCGAGATCGTCAGGCCGGCCGCACGCAGCCGCTCCAGTGTCTGGCGGGCGAGTCCGGCGTTGCCGATGATCGCCGTCTCCGTGACTTCCAGGCATAGTTTTCCGGCGGCGCCTCTGGCGATCTCCAGCGCGGTATCGGTAAAGCCCACATCGTCGAGCAGATGGCCGGACCAGTTCACGGCAATGCTGAGGTTGAAGCCGGCCGCCCGCAGGCGATGCTGATCGCGGACCGCGCGGCGCAGCACCCATTCGGTCAGTTCGCCGATATGGCCGGTCTCCTCCGCCATCTCGACGAACAGATCCGGGCGCAGCGCGCCGCGCTCCGGATGGTCCCATCGCGCCAGCGCCTCGGCACCGACGATCGCTCCGGAACGCAGATCATATTTCGGCTGATAGGCGATGGTCATCTGACCGTTGTCGAACGCGCGCGACATCTCGCTCATCAGCGACAGCGTGGCGCCGGGGTTGCCATAGAGTTTCGCATCGAAGCTCGCGATATGGCGGCGCGCCTCGCGGGCCTGCTCCACGGCAATCAGCGCGCGGTCCAGGATCGCCAGATCGGCGGCGTGTTGCAGCGCGTCGGCGGCCTCCGACAGGCCGATGGTAACGCTGACATCGACATGGGTGTCGCGCAGTTGCAAGGGCCGCGTCACCGCGCCCTGCAGGGTGGCAGCCAGATGGAAGGCCTCCGCCATGTCGCGGGCGACGAAGGCCAGCCCCAGATGCCCGCTCGACAGCCGCATCACCGGGATGCCGTTGAAGGCGCTGCTCAGACGCTCGGCCAGTTGCGCGATCAGTTCGACCATCGGGGCGTGGCCGATGGCACCGCGCAGATGGCTGAAGCGGTCGATGCCGATCGCTGCAACGACGACGACGCCGGACGCAGTGGATGCCAGTTCGTCGGTGCGCTGGTTAAGCGCGGCCCGGTTCGGCAGCCCGGTCTCGCTATCGAACTGCGCCTGCCGGCCGAATTCGCGGGCGCGCGTCGCCGACTTCAGCAGCTTTTGATAGACGTTCCACATCGCAACAGTGCCGAAGCCGCTGAACAGCCCAGCAGCGACAGCCGTGATACAGTCGGTCAGATTGCCGCCGTCGCGCAGGATAAATCCCGGCAAGGCGAAGAAGGCCAGTACCGGCGGCAGCAGGGCGCATTGCAGCGTTTGACGGGATCCGCCGCTGTTGATGGTGACATGGGCGATCGTGCCCGACCACAGGATGCCGGCGCACATCACGCCCCAACTGCCGGAGGCGGCAAGCAGCAGGCCGAACGATGTGAACGCCGCACTGTTGGCCATCGTCAGCGCGAAAAAAACTCGTTCCGCGCTGCGCGCCATGGCCCGGGTTTCATCGACCTTGCGAAAAACGAAATATTCCACGAGTTGCACAGTGAAATATGTGACGTCCCAGGCAAGTGCCCAGCTCAAGCCGGTCTGCAGCTGGAAGATACAGATGATCAGCGCCGCGGATGAGAGCCGCACGCCCAATTGCGCGCGTCGGGCCGCAATGATGGCGGCAATGCTCGGCCGGAGGTCGCTGAGATAGGGTTCCATTGGCTGCGACCATCAAGGCGCGGGTCTCAAAATACCGTTAAAACCTGCCTTTGCATTGCGAGAAACGGCCTAACTTTGCCGAACCCGCCGCCGCCTGCCATATTGCAGCGTCGGGCCGCGTGTGACCCGTGTCTGGCGTGGCGCTCACCCGGATCTGAAGATCCCGGATCAATATCGTCGATTTCGACGTCTCGTGCGTTGCACACCACCCTCTGGCGCTTACGGGCGCACAACCACAGCGAGACTACCATGACGGAAGTTACCTATGTGATCGTCGAACATGATGGCGGCTGGGCCTACAAGGTCGGCGCCGTGTTCTCCGAGCCCTTCGCCAGCCACGCGCTGGCCGCCGCCGCCGCCAAGCGCGCCGCCACCGAGCAGACCGTGCCGGGCCGCACCGAAGTGATCCAGTTCGAGGACGAGAAGGGCCAGTGGCACGAGGAAACCGCCCCGGGCAATGATCGTCCCACCACCCAGATCGTCGACAAATCCTGAGCCGCCCCGCGCGTGAACACTGCAGATAAAACGTCGGCGTCGCGCGGTCCTTCCCGCGCGGCGCTGCGCTGGGTGCTGGCTGCGTTCTATGTCGCGGCGGGCGTCGCGCACCTCTGGGTGCCCGACAAGCTGCTGCTGATCATGCCGTCATGGGTGCCGATTCCGACCGCGGTCATCCTGCTCACCGGCGTGTTCGAACTCGCCGCCGCCGCCGCGCTGGTCACCCGACCGCTGCGCCGGTGGGCCGGCGTGGCGCTGGCGCTGTATGCGCTATGCGTCTGGCCGGCGAATTTCACGCATGCGCTCGAGGGCATCGAGATGCCCGTGATCGGCAACAGCTGGTGGTACCACGGACCGCGCCTGGCGTTTCAGCCGGTGCTGATCTGGTGGGCGCTGTACTGCGCCCACGTCATCGACTGGCCGTGCAGCCGGACGCGGCGCGCCGACGCGCGCTAGCGCACGCATCCCGGCCATTCAGTTGCCATGCTGTTCCGGATCTCTCCCGGCTGTTACGTTCGTCGCCGTAACTGGAGAATGCATGTGACCGAAGTGGCTGCCGATGACCTTCGCTCGATCTACCCCGCACCGCATGGCCGCGTGATTGCCAAGGCGCGGCCGACGCTCGACGTCCACTCCGCCAAATTCATCGGCCTGTCGCCATTCTGCGTGATGGCCTCCTCCGGCCCCGACGGCACCGTCGATGCCTCGCCGCGCGGCGGCGGTGTCGGCTTCGTCCGGGTGACATCGCCGAGCGAACTGCTGATGCCGGACCGCCCCGGCAACAACCGCGTCGATACGCTCCAGAACCTTTTGCACGGCAGCGGCTTCTTGCAACTGATCTTCTTCGTGCCGGGTATCGACGACAGCCTGCGTGTCAGCGGCATGGCGAAACTGGTCCGCGATCCCGAGTTGATGGCCTCGATGGAGGAATTCGGCAAGCTGCCGCGGGCGGTACTGCGCATCACCGTGACCGAGGCGTATTTCCACTGCGGCAAGGCGCTGATGCGTTCGAAGCTGTGGTTCTCCGAGGCACAGGTGAAGCGTTCGGTGATGCCGAGCATTTCCGAGATCGTGCACGACCAGACCCAGATCGGCGAGCCGGTCGGCCAGGCCGAGATAGATGCCGCCTACCGCCAGCAACTCTAGGCTCATGGTTCGCCCTTGCATTATTCGCCTTCAGGTTGCAATCTTGCGATGCTGAGGGGAGAGCGTGGTGCGTGGCGTTGCGTGGATGGGTATCATTGTCGCGGGACTGTCGGGCGGCTGCGCGCGCGACATCTATGTGAGCAATGCGGGCGAGACCCGCTCGGGAGAATGGTACATCTCCCAGCAGATCGACCCCGTCACCGGCGCACCGCTGCCGAGCGCGTCCGTGTTCGGCTATGGCTCGAACAGCTACGTGGATTTTCCAAAGCTCTCCGGCTTCCAGCTCACCTGTTTCGATGGCCGGCCGCTGGCGCGGTTCTCGTTCTCCTTCAAGATCGGCAATGACCGCGAATCGGTGTTCGGCTATCGGTTCGATGACAGGCCGGGTCACACCGATGTCGATGCGCGGGTCATCAAGGACCGGCAGATGTTCGTGATCGAGGAGCCGGCCGCGCTGGCCACGTTCCTTAGCGAATTGCCGGGGTCGCGCCGGCTTTACATCCGCATCCGATCGCTGATCGCGGGGCGAACCTCCGCGGAATATCCGCTGGAAGGGTCGGAGGCAGCACTCCGGGCCGCCTTCGCGAATTGTCCGATGCCGGCCATACCGGCAAAACGGACGTCGTAACGACGGTCATTCCGGGGCGATAGCAGCGCTAGCTGCGCGCGAACCCGGAATCCGGAGGTGTTGTCCAGAAAAGCTCCAGGTTCCGGGTCTGCGCTCCATTCGGCTTCGCCGAACGGAAAGTATCCCGGAATGACCTGGCGCCTAGTACTCGCTCTCGAGCCCGCCGACGTGCTTCTGGGTATAGAGATCAATGCCAATGCGCTCGATGACGTGCTGCTGGGTTTCGAGGAAGTCGATGTGGTGTTCCTCGTCCTTCATCAGCTGCTCGAACAGGTCGCGGGAGACGTAGTCGCCGACGCTGTGGCAGTAGGTCGCCGCTTCCTGATAGAGCGTGCGGGCGCCGATCTCTGCGGCCAGATCGGCATCGATCACTTCCTTGACGCTCTGGCCGATACGCAACGGATCCAGCACCTGCAGGTTCGGGAATCCGTCCAGAAACAGAATGCGATCGATGAACTTGTCGGCATGGACCATCTCCTCGATGGACTCCTTGCGCCAGACCTTGGCCATTTCGAGCAAGCCCCAATGGTTGAGCAAGCGGAAGTGCAGCCAATACTGGCTGATCGCCGTCAGCTCGCTACGCACGCCTTTGTTGAGGTATTCGATGACCTTCGGGTCGCCCTGCATGATGAACTCCTGCTGCGAGGCTCAAAGCCTCTCTGATTTAGAAAGATTCTAAATCAGGACAGGACGTAGGGCAACCCTCGCTACGAAGATTGCCGCGACGGCGAACAAGTACAGACGGGGTCTGGATCAACGCGGCTCAGGCGACCGCGCGTTTGGCGACGTCCGGAGACGCGGCATGGGAATGGCTGTGCACTTCGACCTGAAGCTCGACGGTTTCGAGCACCAGAAGCTGCCGTTCCGGCTGGGTCGCGGTATGCGGACAGCCAGGGCAGCACGTATTGCCGCAGGCACCGAGCGCTTCGTCCATGATCTTCTTGATGGTGCGGGCACAGCGGCCGCATTGCGGGCTGCAGCCCAGACAGCCATAGACTTGGCCCGGCGTGCGCGGCGCCTGCGCGCTGCTGCAGGCGTTGCGGACATCGTGGTCGGACAAAACGTTGCAGGAACAAACGATCATGGAGAAGTTACGCTCGCAGGTCTGGGCACCTTTTGAGTATTAAAGTGCCGGCCTGGATGCAAAAGGAAAACACGCTTTTTCAAGCAATTCCAAACTAGGACGGTCCCCATACGCTCGCGAGCGATCGCGCCCGAGCGGGTCCACGGACCTCTGCTGGCAGCCACGAATCCGGCGAGGCCGCTCGCCAGCGGTCAGACACTTTCAGCAACCTCACGGCCGCCGCATCGCCGCCGTTTGGGCCAAGTACGGCGCGTTTATTCATTGATCGTTCAAACGCCCTGTGAAACTTTCATAGCCGCGCAGCAGATACCTGCTGCAAATCCTCACGAAGGTGATGCCATGAAGAAAACCCTGATGGCCCTGGCAGCCGTTGCCACCCTGGCTCTCTCCTCCCTGGCTCCGGCCCCTGCCCACGCGCAGCACGGTCTCGGCGCCGGAATCGCGGCCGGCGTCATCGGCGGCGCCCTGATCGGCGGCGCGCTGGCTGCCCCCCACTACGGCTACGGTCCGAGCTATTATGCCGGTCCGGGTTACGGCCCGCGCTACGGCTATTACGGTGGCCCAGCCTACGTGGCAGGACCCTCCTATTATGACAACTGCTTCTGGCAGCGCCAGCGCTTCTGGGATGGCTATGGCTGGCGGATTCGCCGCGTGCGGGTGTGCGGCTAGTCGACAATCACGCGGCGGATCAGCAGAATGGCAAACATTTGTGTGTTCTGACGACAACGGCCCGAAAAAACCGTTATTTGGGGAACACTGGTCCGCAACGTTTACGTCGGGTTGACGAATAGTCGGTTTAAGCGAGATCGTCGTTCCGAATTTAGCGTGAGTACCTATAACCGCGCGTCGCCTGCGGCGCCTTCAGGAGAGATCTGACATGAAGAAGACCATTTCCGCCATGCTCGCCGTCGCGACGGTTGCCGGCTCGCTGGTTTCGGCAATGCCCGCTGCCCGTGCCGACGGCGGCCGTATCGCGGCCGGCGTTGCCGGTGGCCTGATCGGCGGCGCCCTGCTCGGCGGCGCGATCGCCGCCAGCCGCCCGGGCCCCGCTTACGGCTATGCCCCCGCCCCGGTCTATGTCGAAGAGCCGGCCTGCCGCATCGTCCGCCAGCGCGTCTGGGACGAATACCGTGGCGTCTGGCGTTCGCGTCCGGTCGAGGTTTGCGACTGATCTGATATCGCCGCGCCTGTCTCGCGCGGCTTGCGATTCAAAACCCGGCCGTTCGCGCGGCCGGGTTTTTTCGCGACTACCGGCCGGCCATCGCGCGCAGCAGCGTTTCGCTCGGCCAGCAATCCACCTTGAGCCCGACCGACTTCTGGTAGGCGCCGAGTGCTGCGCGGGTCTTCATGCCGGCCTTGCCATCGACCTTGTCCGAGTACAGCCCGATGCGCGTCAAATGCTGCTGCATCGCTTCGACGTCGCTGCTGCGCAATTGCTTCGACGCCGACCACGGCGTTGCGAACGGCTGCTGGGCCGTCATGCGATCGCTGAGATGGCCAACGAACAGCACGTAGAGGTCGGAGAAATTATATTCCTTGATGACGAAGTAGTTCTTCGTCGTGAGAAACGCCGGGCCATAGATGCCCTCCGGCTGCAATAGCGACGCCGGCTGCGCCAACTCCGCGGTGCTGAGCTGCTGCCCGCGCACCGGGACGAAGCCCATGCGCAACCATTCGCCGATCGGCCTGGTTACCTCGGGCACGCCCATGGTGCAGTCGGCATTGGCCGGCGCGCGAACCTCATAGGCCCAGCGCAGGCCGGCTTGCCAGCCCTTGTTCGTGAGCTGCTGCGCCGCCGACGCCAGCGCATCGGGCACCGACGTCCAGATATTGACGCGGCCATCGCCATCCATGTCGACGCCGTGCTTGCCGAGTTCGGACGGCAGAAACTGCGTCAGCCCGGTCGCTCCGCCCCACGACACCCGCAGATCCTTGCGGCTGACGTCGCCGTCCTCGATCAGCCGCATCGCGGCGATCAGCTCGCCGCGGTACTGGTCCTTTCGCCGCCCGACATAGGCCTGTGTCGCCAGCACGCGAATGCCGTCATAGGGCAGCGCATGGCGGCCATAATCGGTCTCGCGGCCCCAGATCGCCAGAATGATGGTGCCGGGCACGCCGAAACGCCGTTCGATCGCCGTCAGCGTGGCGCGATGCTTCTGCATCAGCCGCTGCCCCTCGGCCGCCAGCCGCGCGATCGAGGCCTCCTTCACATAATCGGCCGGCACCTGCACGAACTCCGCCTGCGACGGCGCCCCCGTGGCGGGGCGACCAGGCAGCGCCAGGTCGGGGAGTTTGTAGTCCGGCTCCAGTCCGCGCGTGACGTCGTCAAAGGTCTTGCGCGACACGCCGGCCTGCTGGGCTTCCGGCCACACGGCGGCGAGGAAGGCGGTGAAACCGGCATCGATGGCTTGGGCAGTTGGCGGGCATGCAAAGCTGATCATCAACGTGAGCGCGAAAAGAAGCCGTTTGCATCTGAAGGTTTCTGGCTGATATTGCATTCACGCCTCATTTTTGTATATTCTGGTTATATACAACATGATCGACTTCGACCGGATCACAGGTTTCAACTGGAACGCTGGCAACGAACGCAAGAGCGCGGACAGGCATGCCGTTTCCCAGGCAGAGTCCGAGAGCGTCTTCTTCAACGATCCGCTGATCGTTGTCGAGGATACGAAGCACAGCGGCGCCGAGCAGCGATTTAACGCGCTGGGAAAAACGGCTCAAAATCGATTGCTACACGTCACGTTCACACTCAGGAATGACCGAACGTTGATTCGGATCATCTCAGCGCGCGACATGAACAGAAAGGAGCGGAGCGATTATGAGCAGACTTAAGCCCATTCCCGTCTTCAAAAACGAATCCGATGAGCGAAAGTTCTGGGAGACACACGATTCCACCGATTACGTGGACTGGAGCAAAGCCCAGCGCGTCCGTTTCCCCAATCTCAAGCCTTCAACCACATCCATCTCGATCAGGTTACCGATCGGGCTGCTCGAGGAAATCAAGATCGCCGCCAACAAGCGCGATGTCCCCTATCAGTCGCTGATCAAAATGTGGCTCGCTGAGAAAGTCTCCTGAGCCGTTCTACGCGATCCCATTGCCCTCAATGGCGCTTGCCTTGGCCGGCCGCGTGCTCGACGCCACCCTGTCGCCGTGCTTCTTCGGTCGCGAGATTCGACAACCGGTCGACATAGGCGATGCCCACCGCCGAGAGGATGAACACCGTGTGGATGATGGTCTGCCACATCACGCCGGTCTCGGTGTAGTTGCTGGCGCGTGCGGAGCCGAGCGCGCCGGCTTCGATGAAGGTGCGCAGCAGATGGATCGAGGAAATGCCGATGATCGCCATCGCCAGCTTGATCTTCAGCACGCTGGCATTGACGTGGCTGAGCCATTCCGGCTCGTCCGGATGGCCCTGCAAATTGAGCCGCGACACGAAGGTCTCGTAGCCGCCGACGATCACCATCACCAGAAGATTGGAGATCATCACCACGTCGATCAGGCCGAGCACCGCCAGCATGATCTGCTGCTCGCTGAAATCGAAGGCGTGGTTGAACAGGTGCCAGAGTTCCTTGAGGAACAGGACGACATAGACGCCTTGGGCCACGATCAGGCCGATATAGAGCGGCAGCTGCAGCCAGCGTGAGCCGAAGATCAGCATCGGGATCGGACGCAAAGGGAAGCCTTTTGGCGGCAACGGCGTTTCGGGGGTCATGGACATCCAGGAGGCTCGGCTCAGGCAGGAATCGCGGCGCGAATTCAGAGCGATCTTATATCGTGGAGATCCCGCCGCGATGATGTCGCGCCGCGCGGCAACTCGCCGCAGCAGCCTACTTCACCGCAACGATGAAAATCCGCGGAAATCGCAGCAACACCTTGCCGTCGGCCTGCGGCGGATAGCTGGCGGCGATCCGCGCAGTGTACTCGGCGAGGTAGGCCTTGCGCTCGGGCGGCTCCAGCGGATCGACGAACGGGCGCAGGCCGGTGCCCTTGACCCATTCGACGACCTGCGTCGAATCGTCGAGCACGTGATTGTAGATCGTGTGCCAGATCTCGACGCGCGAGCACAGCGGCCGCAGCGCATCGTAATAGACACCGGGTTTCGGCAGTGAGTCACGAAGCTCCGCGGCCTTCGACAGCTGTTTTCGCCACGGCTCCTGATGGGCCACCTCGCGCATCAGGATGTGCGATGGCTCGTCGAGATTGTCGGGCATCTGCACCGCCAGCGCGCCGCCCGGCGGCAACGAGCCGACCAGCCGCTTCAACTGCTTGAGGTGATCCGGGACCCATTGGAAGACGGCATTGGCAAACATCACGTCGGTGCCGGCGGGCGGCGCCCAGTGTGCGATGTTAGCCTCGATGAAGCTGTGCGCCGGCAGCCGCTCGCGGGCCTGCCGCAGCATGTCGGCGGAGGTATCGACGCCGGTTACCGCGGCCTGCGGCCAGCGCTTGACCAAAAGCTCGGTCGAGTTGCCGGGTCCGCAGCCGATGTCGACCACCTTTCGCGCATCCTGCAGCGGGATCTGCGCGAGCAGGTCGCGTGCCGGGCGGGTACGTTCGTCCTCGAATTTGAGATATTGCTGCGCGTTCCAGTCGGCCATACCGTTATCCGTCCGTTATTCACGTTGCCCCTTGAAGCACGTATGCCAGCGCAATGGGCAGGGCAAGACGGATTGTCACTAAGGACACGCCTGCGACGCCGCGGGGTGGATCAGCTGCGTCGGGGCATCGCCGGGCTTCCCCGCCTGCGGCACCGAAGCCCCGTTGGTGGCCGCCGACGTGCCGCGCAAACGTGAATGCCCGGCAAGAGGCCGGGCATGACGATGGTGCTTGCTCTGGTTGAGTGCTTCTTCCCTCCAGATTTAGCGCGTCAGCTTCTTGTACTTCATGCGGTGCGGCACGATGGAATCATGGCCGAGGCGGCGCATCTTGTCCTTCTCGTAGTCCTGGAAGTTGCCCTCGAACCATTCGACATGGCTGTCGCCTTCGAAGGCCAGGATGTGGGTCGCGATGCGATCGAGGAACCAGCGGTCATGGCTGATGATCACGGCGCAGCCCGCGAAGTCTTCCAGCGCCTCTTCGAGTGCGCGCAGGGTATCGACGTCTAGGTCGTTGGTCGGCTCGTCGAGCAGCAGGACGTTGGCGCCGGACTTCAGCATCTTGGCCAGATGCACGCGGTTGCGCTCGCCGCCGGAGAGGGAGCCGACCTTCTTCTGCTGGTCGCCGCCCTTGAAGTTGAAGGTCGAGCAATAGCCGCGCGAATTGACCTCGCGCTTGCCGAGCAGGATCAGCTCGTTATTGCCGGAGATCTCCTCCCACACGGTCTTCTTGCCGTCGAGCGAGTCGCGGGACTGGTCGACATAGCCAAGATGCACGGTCTCGCCGACCGTGATGGTGCCGGCGTCGGGCTTCTCCTGGCCGGTGATCATGCGGAACAAGGTCGTCTTGCCGGCGCCGTTGGCGCCGATTACGCCGACGATGCCGCCCGGCGGCAGCTTGAAGGTCAGATCGTCGATCAGCAGGCGGTCACCGAAGCTTTTGCTCAAGCCCTCGAAATCGACCACGTTGTCGCCGAGACGCTCGGCCACGGGAATGGTGATCTGCGCGCCCTGCACCTGCTTCTCGCTGGCCTTCTTGAGCAGCTCGTCATAGCGCTGGTAGCGCGCCTTGGACTTGGCCTGGCGGGCTTTCGGCGACGACGAGATCCATTCCTGCTCGCGCTCCAGCGTCTTCTGGTGGGCGACGTCCTCGCGGCCTTCCTGCGCCAGCCGCTTCTGCTTTTGCTTCAGCCATGACGAGTAGTTGCCCTCGTAGGGAATCCCCTTGCCGCGGTCGAGTTCGAGGATCCACGACGTCACATTGTCGAGGAAGTAGCGGTCATGGGTCACGATCAGGATCGCGCCGGGATAGGCGCGCAGATGGCCTTCCAGCCATGACACGGATTCGGCGTCGAGATGGTTGGTCGGCTCGTCGAGCAGCAACAGCTCGGGCGCATCGAGCAGGAGCTTGCACAAAGCGACGCGGCGGCGCTCGCCGCCTGACAGCTTGGTGACATCGGCATCGTCGGGCGGGCAGCGCAGCGCGTCCATCGCCTGATCGACCTTGCTGTCGAGATCCCACAGGCCCTGCGCCTCGATCTCGTCCTGCAGCTTGGTCATCTCGTCGGCGGTCTCTTCCGAATAGTTCATCGCCAGCTCGTTGTAGCGATCCATGATCGCCTTCTGCTTGGCGACGCCGAGCATGACGTTCTCGCGCACCGTCAGCGCGGCATCGAGCTGCGGCTCCTGTTCGAGGTAGCCGACACGGGCGCCCTGGGCGACCCAGGCCTCGCCGGTATATTCCTTGTCGAGGCCGGCCATGATCTTGAGCAGGGTCGATTTGCCGGCGCCGTTGACGCCGAGCACGCCAATCTTGGCGTCCGGGTAGAACGACAAATGGACGTTATCCAGCACCTTGCGGGTCGGATAGGCCTTGGTGAGGCCCTCCATGAAGTAGACGAACTGGCGGGCCATCGGAATCCTTGAAGCTGTCGCAGGCGTGATCGGGGTTGATGCTGATGTAACGACGCGGGCCGCAAAGGGCAACCGGGGTAGTAATTTGGCAAGTATAAACTCGGGAAAATCGGGCGTTATGACACTTCAAACCGCATTTTAACGACTCAAGCCGAGGTTGGCTGCAGGGGCGACAAGACGCCCTTCCGCGACCGAAGTCGCGCGAACTGCGGAGCCCGACATGGCCAGCATCACTTCCGAACCCTCATCCCCTCTCCCCGCCAGCAGCGCCCCGCCGACCGGCCTGTTGCAGGAAATTCGCCAGTTCTGGCAGCAGTTCTTCGTCGCCGCGTTCAATCCATATCGCCCGGAACTGCATTACATGCGCGGCCCCGGCCCGGCCTGTGCCGCCAAGCGCCGGTCATCCTCTTCACGCTGATCTGAACGATACAAGGCAAGGCCGCGTTTGCAGGTACCGCTATAGCAGGTAAGCATGCGCCATCCCGACGGCCGATCGCCGTCCTTACCCCACCGGATGGACCCATGACGCGGCTGCGCTGTGCAATTCTCGACGACTACCAGAACATGGCGCTCAAGCTGGCCGACTGGGGCCCGCTCGCCGACCGTGTCGAAACCACCGTGTTCGACGCGCCGTTCGCCTCGCCCGATGCCGCCATCGCCGCATTGCAGGACTTCGAGATCGTCTGCGCGATGCGCGAGCGGACGCCGTTTCCACGCACGGTATTCGAGGCGCTGCCGAAACTGAAACTGCTGATCACGTCGGGCATGCGCAATGCCGCCATCGACCTCGAAGCGGCCAAGGCGCGCGGCGTCGTGGTCTGCGGCACGGCGATGGTCGGCAATCCCACTGCTGGCCTGACCATCGGGCTGATGCTGGAACTGACGCGGAAAATCGGCTTCGAGAATGCCCGCATGAAGGCCGGCGAGCCCTGGCAGGTCACGCTCGGCGAGGACGTCGGCGGCAAGACGCTGGGCATCGTCGGCCTCGGCAAGCTCGGCAGCCAGGTCGCGGCCATCGGCCGGGCGCTCGGCATGAAGACCATCGCCTGGAGCAGCAATCTCACGCCGGAAGCCTGCGAGAAGGAAGGCGTGACCTACGCCACCAAGGAAGAGCTGTTCGCCACCGCCGACATCATCACCATACATCTGGTACTGAGCGACCGCTCGCGCGGGCTGGTCGGACGCTCCGACCTCGCGCGCATGAAGCCCACGGCCTACCTTATCAACACCGCGCGTGGTCCGATCGTCGACGAAGCGGCGCTGCTCGAGGTGTTACAGGCCGGCAAAATCGCCGGCGCAGGGCTCGACACCTATTCGCAGGAGCCGCTGCCGATCGACAGCCCGTTGCGCCAACTCGACAACGTCGTGATCACGCCGCATCTCGGCTATGTCACCGCGGAGAACTATCGCCGCATCTATTGCGAAATGATCGAAGGCATCGAAGCCTGGCTGCGGGGCGAGCCGCTGCGGAAGCTCGGCTAACCGCCAGCCAATAAAAATGGCCGCCACGTCAAAACGTGGCGGCCATTTTCGTTGCGTAGATAAACTTTTAGCGGATCGTCACCGGCGCGGGCAGCGGCTGCACCGAGCTGGGCTGGCTGCCGGGGATCGGGGCCGGCGGCAGGTTGCCGGCGTTGGGACCCGGGATCGGCGCGGCCGAGGCCGTGGTGGTCGGGATCGGCGGCTTGCCACCGGGCAGCACGACGACGCGGGTGCCGACCTTGGCACGCTCGAACAGGTCCGCGACATCGTCATTGACCATGCCGATACAGCCCGACGACACGAACTTGCCGATCGTCGAGGGCTGGTTGGTGCCGTGGATACGGAACACGGTCGAGCCGAGATACATCGCGCGGGCGCCCATCGGATTGCCGGGGCCGCCGGCCATGAAGCGCGGCAGATAGGGCTGGCGCTCGATCATCTCGGTCGGCGGATGCCAATCCGGCCATTCCGCCTTGCGGGAGATCTTCTGCACGCCGGTCCAGGTGAAGCCGTCGCGGCCGACGCGCACGCCGTAGCGCATCGCACGGCCATTGCCGAGCACGTAATAGAGATAGGTGTTCGGCGTATCGACCACGATGGTGCCGGCCGGCTCCTTGGTGGCGAACGCCACTTCCTGGCGACGCAAATTCGGCGGCAGCTGGAAGTCGCCGCTCTCCGGCTGCTCCTCGACCGGCAGCGCCGACAGCGAAACCGGACGCGGTTCGCCGCCCTGCGGCGGGACTGAACCGGTGGCATAGCCACCCTGCTGCGCGCCGACGGCTTCCGGCGGACGCATGCCGCGGCCATCGTTGGGGTTGCGGTCGGAATAGATCACGGGCGGAGGGCCCATCGGGCGGCCATAGCGCGGATCGTCGGGCGACATCACCGGGCCCTGCGGCACCGGGGCGCGATCAGAATAGACGGGAGCGCCGGGGGCACGGCCATAGCGCGGATCGTCCGGCGACATCACCGGACCGGGGGTCGGCAGCCGCTCGACGGAGCGGCCGCGCGGCGCGGCGTCATCCTCGTCCAGCGCGTCGAAATCCGGCATCGCGTCCATGGCGCGGCCGCGCGAGTCAGCGGGATAGCCGCCGGGCGGATAGGCCGGGTCCGGCGGAATCGAATAGCCGCTGGATGGCGTCGAATAGGTCTGCGCCGCAGCCAAGGATGCGCCCGAGGCGCTCACCGCCACCGTCGCAAAAATCGTCAAAACATGCTTGATCATCATGGCCCTTGTATTAACCCAAGCCGACACCGGATCGCTCACCATGAGATCGCAGGCGATCACGGCGCATTCAAGACAAATCCGGCAAAAAACCCGCGCAATGCGGTCATATTTGCGCGATGAGGCCCGCAGCGTGGCCGTCGCGCCGCATACCGGCGCGGTCCCTTGCAATTTGTTGTGACGGTGAATTTTTAACAAACGGTTTCGAGGCCGTGCGGTATTCTAGTTATCGTTGATTCGCGACGCGCAGACCGGCTCTACCGCTGCGGAACGGCCGATCCCAGTATCACACCGCGTCCCCGATGGCTCGAGGGCCTTCAGGCATTAGCCGGCGAAGGCGGAACACTCATTCATGCTTCCCGGTTTCCGTTTATTGGTCGCAGCCGTCGTGCTATGCCTCTCCCTGCTGGTGTTCGGCTTCGGCGCCACGGCGCTATTGCGCTCGGCGCGTGAGAATGTCGCCAGCCTGCCGGTTCGGCGCGCGGCGCCGCAGACCGTGTTCGCCTCCCAGCCGCCGCCGGACGCTGCGGCAACGCTGTCCATGTTACGGGTCGAGACGCCGGAGGCCTCGACAGCCACCGCCGCCGATGCGCCTGCTGCGGCCGTACCGCACGACATCCCCGCCCCGGAGCCTGAACCGGCCCGACAGGCCTCGCTCATCCCTGACGCGCAACCCGCCGACGCCCGCGCCCGTGCCGCCGATCCCGCGCCGAATGCGCCCGCATTGGAGCAGGTCGCCCCGGTAGAAACCTTGCCGGCAGCGGTCCCTGCCGTCGCGGCTCCGGCCGCCCCCCGCGCCGACGAGCCAACCATGGTCGCCGCCATCGCGCCGCCCACGGCCACGGACCAGCCGGTCTCGACGCTGACCGCGGCTGACACCGAGATCGCAGTGATGAACATCGCCACGCTGGGCGGACCGGCCGTCGATATCGAGCCGGTGCCGCTGCCGAAAGCCAAACCGGTCGCCGAGCCGGCCAAGCGGACGACGAAACCGAAGAAGGCCGCCATCCGGGAAAAGCCGGCCAAGCGCCGCCGACTCGATGCCCGCGCCGAAGCGCCGGCGCCCGCCCCGGCCGAAACGTTCGGCTGGCAGCAACCGCAACGCTAAGCGGTTACGCAGGCCCGCTCGCCACCGGCGGACCGTCAGCCTGCCCCCAATCGGCCCACGAGCCGTCATAAAGCGCGGTGCCGCGCACGCCGAGCCGGTAGAGCGCCAGCGTCAGCACCAGCGCGGATACGCCGGAGCCGCAGGTGGTGACGATCGGCCTGTCGAGATCGACGCCGGCATCCTTGAAGGCGGCGCGTAGCTCGCCCAGCGGCTTCATCGTGCCGGTCGCGGCATCGAACAATTTCGCATAGGGCACGTTGCGGCTGCCTGGAATGTGGCCGGACCGCAGGCCCGCACGCGGCTCCGGCACGCTGCCCTCGAAGCGCGGCTGCGGCCGGGCATCGACGAGCTGCGCGGCGCGGCTGTCGAGATTGGCGACCACCTGCTGCCGGCTGCGCACGAAACCTTGGTCGAACGAGGCAGTGTAGCGCGCCGGCACCGGATCGACCTCGCCGCTTTCGATCGCGCGGCCTTCGGCACGCCATTTCTGCAGCCCGCCGTCCAGCACCCGCACATCGGCATGGCCGAAGGCGAGAAACATCCACCACGCCCGCGGGCCGGCTACCCAGCCGCCGGCATCGTAGATCACCACGGTATGGGCATTGGAGACGCCTAGCGCGCCGACGCCGTCGGCAAAGTGGCCCTCGCTGGGAAACATATGCGGCAGCGACAGGCCGTGGTCGCTGATCACATCGACGTCGAAGAACGCAGAACCCGGGATATGCGCGCCGAGGAAATCCTCGCGCGGCAGCGGCGTGACGCCGGGCAGCTTGAACGAGGCGTCGAGGATCCGGACCGTGGGATCGTCGAGATGCGCGGCGAGCCAGTCGGTGGAAACCAGCGGATCGGTGGTGGTTGTCATGAGATGCCCTTGGCTGTCATTCCGGGGCACGGGCGGCGCCAGCCGACCGTGAACCCGGAATCCTGAAATGCTTTGCCATGCCGAGATTCCGGGTTCGCTCGCGCTGGCGCGCTCGCGCCCCGGAATGACAACGGGGCGTTACTTCGCCTTCCGCGGCTCGACCTTTTCGACCGGACCGCCGGCATCGCGCCAGGCGGCAAAACCGCCGGCCATGTGCGCCACGGGCGCGAGGCCCATGTCGTGCGCGGTCTTTGCCGCCAGCGCAGAGCGCAATCCGCCGGCGCAATGGAAAATGAACTTCTTGCTCTCCTGAAACACCGGCTTGGCATAGGGGCTTTCCGGATCGATCCAGAATTCCAGCATGCCGCGGGTGCAGGAGAACGCACCGGGAATACGGCCGTCGCGCTCGATCTCGCGGGGATCGCGGATGTCGATCAGGATCACATCGGGCTGCTGCACGGCCTTGATGGCATCCTCCGCGCTCAGCACCTCGACCACCGCATTGGCCTCGTCGATCATCGCCTTGATGCCGCGGACAATGGCTTGCGTCATGATTTCCGAACCAGTTCCTTCATCGCGCCTTCGAGGCCCTCGATGGTCAAGGGATACATCCGCTCTGAGAACAGCCGGCGGATCAGCGTGGTGGATTCCGAATAGTCCCAGTGCTTCTTGGCCACCGGGTTGAGCCACACCGCATTGGGATAGGTCTGCGTCACGCGCTCGAGCCAGACCGAGCCGGCCTCTTCATTGACGTGCTCGACCGAACCGCCCGGCACCATCACTTCGTAAGGCGACATCGAGGCGTCGCCGACGAACACCACCTTGTAGTCATGCGGATATTTGTGCAGCACGTCCCAGGTCGGCGTGCGGTCGGTGAAGCGGCGCTTGTTCTGCTTCCACACGCCCTCATAGAGGCAGTTGTGGAAGTAGAAATATTCCATGTGCTTGAACTCGCTCTTCGCCGCCGAGAACAATTCCTCGACCTGCTCGACATGCGAGTCCATCGAGCCGCCGATGTCGAAGAACACCAGCACCTTGACGGCGTTGCGCCGCTCCGGCCGCATGTGGACGTCGAGATAGCCGTGATTGGCGGTTTCCTTGATCGTGGTGTCGAGATCGAGCTCGTCGGGCGCGCCGGTGCGGGCGAATTTGCGCAGGCGCCGCAGCGCCACCTTGATGTTGCGGATGCCGAGCTCGACATTGCCGTCGAGGTCCTTGAACTCGCGCTTGTCCCAGACCTTGACCGCGCGGCGGTGCCGGCTCTTGTCCTGGCCGATCCGGACGCCTTCGGGATTGTAACCCTCGGCGCCGAATGGCGAGGTGCCGGCGGTGCCGATCCACTTGCTGCCGCCCTGGTGGCGCTCCTTCTGCTCCTTCAGGCGTTCGCGCAGCGTCTCCATGAGCTTGTCCCAGCCCATCGCCTCGATCTGCTTCTTCTCTTCCTCGGAAAGATATTTCTCGGCCAGCTTCTTCAGCCACTCGGCGGGGATCTCGGCCTTGTCGATGCCGTCGAGCAGACTTTCCAGCCCCTTGAACACGGTGCCGAACACGCGGTCGAACTTGTCAAGGTTGCGCTCGTCCTTCACCAAGGCGGCGCGCGACAGATAATAGAAATTCTCGATCGACTGACCCGCAAGGTCGGCGTCGAGCGCCTCCATCAAGGTGAGGTATTCGCGCAGCGTCACGGGGACCTGGGCATCGCGCAGCGATGTGAAGAAGTTCAAGAACATGGCGCGCAGTTTGCCCGCGCAACGCGGCCCGTCAAGGGCCGCGCCGGAATTGCTGCCTGAACCGCATGGCTGATGCCGCGTCGCGGGAAATCGCTTGCAACGCCCGGTCTGGACCTCGGCGGTTTTTCATTTAAGTTGGCGCGCAGCAGACATTCGCTCTGCTGGCTGTCGGCTGCCCATTGGGTGCCGGCCACCTTCTTCAAGGGGTAACAAGACATGGGTATAGAATCCATCCTGGTCTGGCTGCTGGTGGGCGCCGTCGCCGGCTGGCTCGCGGGGCTGATCGTCACCGGCGGCGGCTTCGGCCTGATCGGCAACATCGTCATCGGCATCATCGGCGCGGTGGTCGCCGGCTGGCTGCTGCCGCAGCTCGGCGTCAATCTCGGCACCGGCATTGTTCGGGCCATCATCAATTCGGCGATCGGCGCCGTGGTCGTGCTCGTGATCCTGTCACTGATCCGGCGCTGACGTCTTTCGCACCCATCCTGCGACCGCCGTCCGGCGGTCGTTGCATGTCCGGATGCCCCCTATCGCGCCCCATAATAAGAAGGCAGAGCCTCGATGAAGTTTACCGGCACCACGAATTATGTCGCCACCGATGACCTCAAGGTCGCGGTCAATGCCGCGATCGTGCTGGAGCGGCCGCTTTTGGTGAAGGGCGAGCCTGGCACCGGCAAGACCGTGCTGGCCGAGGAAGTCGCCAAGGCGCTCGGCGCACCGCTTTTGACCTGGCACATCAAGTCGACCACCAAGGCGCAGCAGGGCCTGTATGAGTATGACGCGGTGTCGCGGCTGCGCGATAGCCAGCTCGGCGACGCCCGCGTCTCAGACATCGCCAACTACATCAAGCGCGGCAAATTGTGGGAAGCCTTCACCCATGCCGAGCGCCCGGTGCTGCTGATCGACGAGATCGACAAGGCCGACATCGAATTCCCCAACGATCTGCTGCTCGAACTCGACCGCATGGAATTCCATGTCTACGAGACCGGCGAGACCATCAAGGCCGCCAAGCGCCCGATCGTGATGATCACCTCCAACAACGAGAAGGAACTGCCCGACGCGTTCCTGCGCCGCTGTTTCTTCCACTATATCAAGTTTCCGGAAATGGAGACGATGCAGCAGATCGTCGAGGTGCATTTCCCCGGCATCAAGCAGCGGCTGGTGGCGGAAGCCATGCGGATCTTCTTCGAGGTGCGCGCCGTGCCCGGCCTGAAGAAGAAGCCCTCGACCTCCGAATTGCTGGACTGGCTGAAGCTGCTGCTGAACGAGGACATGAGCGCAGAACAGCTTCGCGAGCGCGACCCGCGCAAACTGATCCCGCCGCTGCACGGCGCGCTGCTGAAGAACGAGCAGGACGTGCACCTGTTCGAGCGGCTGGCGTTCCTGAACCGCCGGGAAGTCTGAGGCGAGGCCGTTTCGCATGTCCGGATACGGCCGCGCGCCGTATTCCGGACGGCCCTGCGGGACGATCTCGATCTTCCTGCAGTCACGGCTTCGCCTTCTCGCGGGCAAAAGCCCCGAGCTATCAAGGACATTCTCCCCTCGAAACCACGAGGGGTGGCGGCGCGCCGACAGGCGCGGAGGTGGTATGGGACGCGATCCATCTCGCGATGAACCGCGGCGCCTGTAGGCGCGCCACCGCGGGATTTAAGACCCCGGGACCGTGCTTCCGGGGACGTGGCACGGGCGACGATACCCGCCGGCGTTTCCGCCGTTTGCCTGTCCCGCGTCCAGCCGACAAAGTGCGGCAGACCCCCGTAGTAGGGCCGGACGGTGACCCGAGGCCTCCCGGGCGTGCTTGCGAGGCACGCATGCGGGACGCCGCATCCCGCTCCACTCCCAGAGCGCCCTCGAGAAGCGCCCCTCATGAGCGGGACAAGAGGATCATAAGCCTACATAGGACGATAGTCAATATACTTGGCGACATCGGGGGAGGCGCCCGACTGCCGCGGAATGTTTTCGAGGTCGGGGCATTGCCGGATCGCTGCGTACGTCAACTGCCCCTCGCGCGTCCCGCAGTCGCGCAGGCGGAGACTTACGTGAATTGTCCGGTAAGTTCGCAGCTTTCCCAGTCTCTCTCTGCCAGCGCGCTGTTCGAGGTGACAAAATATATCGATCCACCCGGCCCCCAATCGCCGAACTCACGGCCGTTGGTGTAGGAGCCGATCTGCAGCAGCACGCGGGCGTCCTCGGGATCGACATCGAACAACTCGAGTTCGGCGTGCTGCACCAGACGCGGCCACCCGAGCATGCTTCCGAAATCGACTGTGTATTCATATCCGTCGGGCATGCCATACGACTGCAATGCGGCATGAAATTCGCGGTAGACTTCCCGTTGACCATTGTCCTTCAACACGGAAGCGAGCGCCTCGCTCTTTGGATCCGGCATCTCCAGCGTGGGGCGAAACAGCAGTTCGGCGCGCGGAAACACCGTCAGGATTTCCAAGGGCGGGACGGCCGGCGTCCATTCGGACGTTTCGGGCCAGTGAAACACCGCGCCGCCCATCGCGAACGTGCAGCCTTGGACGGCGTCATGATCGCCGAAAAACGCGAGCACGCCGTCCGACGGCAACACATCTGCGCCTGGCAGGTGACGGACATCGGCGCAATTGATCTGGGTGATGAACAGCATCGGCTCACCTTCTTCGACCGGCCATGTCCAGCCCGGCGGCGCGTAGGGCATTCCGCCAAGTCGGGATGTAGCGCGACAATCAGGATGAGAATCCCGCGACAATCAGGATGAGAATGCGCCGCTGCTGGGGTGACGAAGGGAGGGCGTAGCCCGACCGGAGGCACCCCAGCAGCGGCGTGTCGGCCCGAAGGGGCCTCATTGGCGGTAACGGCGGCTGGTAAAGCATCGGCTTCTCCTTCGAGAGGACCAGTGCTTTGGCCGGCCGGCATGTCACCGATCAACAAATGAGGCTTTTCATGAGCTTGCGTCGCAACCATTCGCCAGCCGTCGCCGCTGCAAAGGCTGGTTTCAGCACCTCCGCCGCCTACCGATACGAGAAGGATCCCCGACTTCCGACCCAGAAGAAGGCGCGCCGCGCACGCCGTCGAGCCGATCCGTTCATCGACGTTTGGGAGAACGAAGTTCTGCCGATACTGAGGGCCGCCCCCGGATTGCGGCCGATCGCCGTGTTCGAGGAACTATGCCGGCGGCATCCGGAACTGGGTTCTGGAACGCGGCGGACGCTCGAGCGGCGCATTCGGGCATGGCGGGCGGTGAACGGGCCGGATCGGGAGGTGATCTTCCGTCAGGAACATCCGCCGGGTCGCATGGGGTTGTCGGACTTCACCGAGGTCGCCGATCTCGGCGTCACCATTGCGGGCCAGTTGCTGGACTGCCGGCTCTATCACTTCCGGCTGCCTTTCTCCGGCTTCGAACACGCCCACGTCGTGCTCGGTGGCGAAAGCTTTGTCGCGCTGGCGGAAGGCTTGCAGAACGCGCTGTGGTCGCTGGGCGGGGTTCCGGAGCAGCACCGCAGCGACAGCCTGTCGGCCGCGTTCCGCAATCTCGGAGCCGATGCCAAGGAGGATTTGACGACGCGCTATGAGGCGTTCTGCGGCCATTACGGCATGACGCCGACCCGCAACAATCCCGGCGTATCGCATGAGAACGGCTCGATCGAAAGTGCGCATGGCCATCTCAAGAGAGCGCTGGCCGATGCCCTGCTGCTGCGTGCCTCACGCGACTTCGACGATCTTGCGGCCTGGCGGGGTTTTGTCGACGAGATCGTTGGCCGCGGCAACGCGCGCAATGCCAAGCGTATCGATCAGGAGCGGACGGCGCTGAAGAAACTGCCGGTGCGCAAGACCGCCGATTATGAGGAGGTCAACGTCGACGTCACGACCTCCAGCGCCTTCACGTTGCGCAAGGTGTTTTACTCGGTCCCATCCCGCCTGATCGGTCACCGGCTGCGCGTACGTCTTTATGACGACCGGCTCGAATGCTTCCAGGGCGCCACGCACATCATCACCTTGCGACGCGGGCGAACCCAGCCCAACGGCAAACACGGCCACGTCATCGACTATCGCCATGTCATCCATTCGCTGCGCCGCAAACCGATGGCGCTGCTCAATCTGGTCTATCGCGACCAGTTGTTCCCCCGCCGCGTCTACGCCCGTGCGTTCGACGCCTTGCTCGCCGGCATTGGCGAAAGACCAGCCTGCCGTGCCATGGTCGGGCTTCTGGCGCTCGCACATGAACGGGCCTGCGAGGCGGAGCTCGGTGCCGTGCTGCAAGCCACGCTCGACGACGGCATCCTGCCGGATCTCAAGGCGCTGATCGAACGCTTCCGACCGAAGGGCATGGCACTACCGGTCGTCGTCGTCACGCTGCCCTCGCTCGCTATCTACGACCAGATTGCCGCGGCTGTGGGAGAAGCCGCATGAACGCGACCGTCAAGATCGACGCCGCCCGTGTCGAATTGCTGCTCAGCGAACTGCGTCTGCCCGGCATCAAGCTGATCTGGGCCGCCCTGGCGGAAACCGCCGATAAGGAAGGCTGGCCCGCCGCCCGCTTCCTGGCGGCCCTGGCTGAACAGGAGATGGTGGAGCGAAACCGTCGTCGCTTCGAGCGTCATCTGGATGAAGCCCGCCTGCCGCCGGGCAAGACCCTCGCTGCATTCGACTTCGATGCCGTGCCGATGATCTCAAAGGCGCAGGTGCAGGCTCTCGCCGCCGGTGACGCCTGGCTCGACAAGGGCGCCAATCTGTTGTGTTTTGGTCCCCCTGGCGGCGGCAAATCGCATCTGGCAGCGGCGCTCGGCATGGCCCTGATCGAAAACGGTTGGCGCGTGTTGTTCACCAGAACCACCGATCTCGTGCAAAAGCTCCAGATCGCGCGCCGCGATCTCACGCTTGAAGCGGCGATCGCCAAACTCGACAAATATCACCTGCTGATCCTCGACGATCTGGCCTATGTGACCAAGGATCAAGCGGAGACCAGCGTTCTGTTCGAGTTGATCAGCGCTCGCTACGAACGCCGCTCGATGCTGATCACCGCCAATCAGCCATTCGGTGAATGGGGAAAAATCTTCCCGGATCAAGCTATGACCCTCGCGGCGATCGACCGCCTCGTCCATCACGCCACGATCCTCGAAATGAATGTCGACAGCTATCGCCGGAAAGAGGCTCTCGACAAGGCTCGTGGAGCCGGACGACCGCCAACGCGCGCGACAATCAAAGCGTCATCCTGATTGTCGCTCCACGACAATCAACTCTACAGCACGCGATTATCGCTTGCGTTATCGTCAGGCCGCGACAATCATCCCCACGCCGCGACCGCTAAATTGCCATCCTGATTGTCGCGCTTCCCATCCAGATTGACGCGCTACATCGGGACCCCGCAATCGGTGCGCTGGCCTCCGCAGGCTGCGGCCACAGCCCTATGGCAGGCGTCAACAACGACAGTAACTTCTTGTGCTCCGCCGGAAACAGAGAGGATAGCCGCCGCTCCACCTCATCGCGGGGCATGCTAGGCGCAGGCGGATTTCGGGCAGCCCAGAACAGCGGATGGTCTTCAGGAATGGGCGGCTGCGGGACGGACTTGGCCAGCGGTGGGGCTGCCAGCATCCGGGCGGCATCGGCGGCCACTTTGCCACCCATCGTGCTCAGTCCCGCCAACGTCTTGCGGAACACGGTCGGATCGGCCTCCCGGAATAAAAACGCCGCAGTATATCGCACGTCGAGATCGGAATGCTCAAGGAGCGGCAGCATCAGGTTCAGCCGGCCGTCGCTGCGCGCCATCAACTCGTCGACGATCTTCATCCGCTCGCCAAAATGGCGGTTCCCCGCCCCGACGTGCTCGATGGCATCGTGCTCACGCACGTTGTCTATCCACGCCTGCACCAGTTCAGAGTCCGATCGTGTTTCCAATCCACTCATGAGAGCCCCCTAACTCCGGCAACCGGATTTTGGAACAAGTCAGGAACAAACTGCAACCTAAAATTGATAATAAAATGCGCGACGTAAGCTCATGGATTTTATGTATACTGAAATGTCTATGCATGCGGATATTTAATCGATAGAATACTTCGAATCAGGAATTCGGTATACAATCTGGATTCCTTGTAGGAGGACGCCGCGATGACCGCTCCCTTCCCGATGAACGCCTGGTACGCCGCCGCTTGGGACGTCGACATCAAGCACGCGCTGTTTCCGCGCACGATCTGCAACAAGCATGTGGTGATGTATCGCCGCGCGGACGGCGCCGTCGCGGCGCTGGAGGATGCCTGCTGGCATCGCCTCGTCCCGCTTTCCAAGGGCCGGCTCGACGGCGACACCGTCGTCTGCGGCTATCACGGCCTGAAATACAATGCGCAGGGCCGCTGCACCTTCATGCCGTCGCAGGAGACCATCAATCCCTCGGCCTGCGTGCGCGCCTATCCGGTGGTGGAAAAGCACCGCTTCGTCTGGCTGTGGATGGGCGACCCGGCGCTGGCCGACCCCGCTCTGGTGCCGGACATGCGCTGGAACGACGATCCCGAATGGGCCGGCGACGGCAAGACCATCCACGCCAGATGCGACTGGCGCCTCGTCGTCGACAATCTGATGGACCTGACCCACGAGACCTTCGTGCACGGCTCCAGCATCGGCCAGGACGACGTCGCGGAGGCGCCGTTCGATGTCACCCATGGCGACCGGACCGTCACCGTGACGCGCTGGATGAAAGGCATCGAGGCGCCGCCGTTCTGGGCAGCCCAGCTCGGCAAGTCCGGCCCGGTCGATCGCTGGCAGATCATTCATTTCCAGGCGCCGGGCACTGTGTGCATCGACGTCGGCGTGGCGCCAGCCGGCACCGGCGCGCCGGAGGGCGACCGCTCGCAGGGCGTCAACGGCTTCGTGCTCAACACCATGACGCCGGAGACCGCGACCACCTGCCACTACTTCTGGGCGTTCGTGCGCAATCACCGCATCACCGAGCAGAAGATCACCACCGAGATCCGCGAAGGCGTCTCGGCGATCTTCCGCGAGGACGAGATCATCCTGGAAGCGCAGCAACGCGCGATGGACGAAAATCCCGACCGCGTGTTCTACAACCTCAATATCGACGCCGGCGCGATGTGGACGCGAAAGGTGATCGAACGCATGGTGGCTAAAGAGACGACGCCGCAAAAGCTGCAGGCGGCGGAGTGACGCCATGAGCGAGCGCGAATCCGACCGCTCGGTGTCGCAGACCGTGCGCGCGCAGCTGGCGCTGCGCGACATGATCCTGTCCGGCCGGCTGCGCGCCACTGAGCGCATCAGCGAGTTGCAGGCGGTTGAGATCACCGGCGTGTCGCGCACGCCGGTGCGGCTGGCGCTGGTGCGGCTGGAGGACGAGGGCCTGCTGCAGGCGATCCCCTCCGGCGGCTTCATGGTGAAAGCATTTTCCGAACGCGACATTCTGGATTCGATCGAGCTGCGTGGCACGCTGGAAGGCCTCGCCGCGCGCTTTGCCGCCGAGCGCGGCGCGTCCGCCCGCAGCCTTGAGCCGCTGAAGGAATGCCTGGCCGACCTCGACCGGCTGGTGCGGCAGGATCCAATTTCGGTCGAAGCCTTTTCCGCCTACGTCACGCTGAACGCGCGCTTCCACGCGCTGCTCACCGAATTGTGCGGCAGCGCCCCGGTGATCCGGCAGATCGATCGTGCTTCGGCGATGCCGTTCGCCTCGCCCTCCGCCTTCGTGATGGCGCAGTCGGCGCTGCCCGAGGCGCACACCATCCTGCTGATCGGCCAGGAGCACCACCGCATCGTCGTCGACGCGATCGAGAACCGCGAGGGCGCGCGCGCCGAAGCGATCATGCGCGAGCACGCCCGCCTCGCGGTGCGCAATCTGCGGCTGGCGTTGCGCAACCGTAGCCATCTCGATCTGCTGCCGGCGCTGGCGCTGGTGACGTCGGCCACTACGGATTGAGGGGAGAGACCCGATGCGCTTTGCCGAACACTGGACCGGATGCCGTGTCGCTGCGACCCGCGACGTCACGCCCGGCATTCGCGAAATCACGCTGCGCCCGGATGCGCCGGTCGCTTCCTACCCGCCCGGCAGCCACATCAATGTGAGCCTGCTGATCGACGGCCAGCCGCAGACGCGGTCGTACTCGCTGGTCGGCGAGCGGCAGCCCGACAGCTTGCGCATCGCGGTGCGGCTGGCGCCGGACAGCCGCGGCGGCTCGCGGGCGATGTGGGCGTTGCAGCCGGGCGCGCGGCTGGAGATTTCCAGCCCGTCGTCGCTGTTCGACATCGACTGGACGCGCAACTATTATTGCCTGATCGCCGGCGGCATCGGCATTACGCCGATCACCGGCATTGCCGCGGTGCTGCGGCCGCGCGCCGGCATCGACATGCAATTGCATTACGCAATGACGTCGCGGAAGGACGCCGCCTATCTCGACGAATTGTCCGGCCTGCTCGGCGAGCGGCTGCACGTCCACGCCAGCGACGAGGGCCACCGTCTCGATCTCGCCGCCACCTTCGACGCCCTCCCCGCGGACGCCATCGCCATCCTGTGCGGGCCGATGCGGATGCTGGAAGCGGCGCGGCGCGCCTGGAACGACGCCGGCCGCGCGCCGGCCGACCTGCGCTACGAGACGTTCGGCTCCAGCGGGTTGTTGCCGACGGCGGAATTCCGCGTGCGGCTGAAGGGCTCCGGCGAGGAAATCGTGGTGCCGGCAAACCGCTCGATGCTGGCGGCGCTCAACGACGCAGGTTTTGAAGTGATGAGCGATTGCGAGCGCGGCGAATGCGGCGTCTGCTCCATCGACGTGCTGGCGGTCGACGGCGAGATCGACCACCGAGACGTGTTCTTCAGCGATCATCAGAAGCAGGGCAACACGAAAATCTGCCCGTGCGTGTCGCGCGCGGTGGGCACGGTGACGGTCGATACGCTGTACCGGCCGGACGCGATGTGAGCTCGCATATGTCTCACGCCAAATCCCGCCACTAATGTTTTGTCACCTCTCCCCAACGGGGAGAGGTGACAAAACATGACCGTTCCAAAATCGCAGAACCGCCTACCTCTCCCGCTCCATCTGATAGGTCAGATGCGCCTTCACGGTCGGCCATTCCGACGCGATGATGCTGTACACCACGGTGTCGCGCAGCGTGCCGTTGGGGGCGATCTGGTGGTTGCGGATGATGCCGTCATATTTCGCGCCGAGTCGCTCGATGCCGCGGCGGCTCTGGTGGTTGAAAAAATGCGTGCGGAATTCCACCGCGATGCAGTCGAGTTTCTCGAAGGCGTGCTGCAGCAGGAGCAGCTTGCACTGGGTGTTGAGCGCGGTCCGCTGCACGCGTTTGGCGTACCAGGTCGAGCCGATCTCGACGCGGCGGTTGGCGGCATCGACGTTCATGTAAGTCGTCATGCCGGCGACCTGGCCGTCGGCATCGACCACCGTGAACGGCAGCATCGCGCCCGATGCCTGCAAAGCCAGCCGCCGCTCGATCTCGGCGGGCATCTTCTCGGCGGTCGGGATCGCGGTGTACCAGATGCTGGAGAGATCGCCGATCGCCGCCATCAGGCCGTCGGTGTGGTCTTTCGAAAGCGGCTCGAGCCGGGCATGGGCCCCTTGCAGCGTTACAGGTTCAAGCCACGGCATATTTATCCCTATCGTCATTGCGAGGAGCTCTTGCGACGAAGCAATCCAGTCTTCGCCAGTGGCTCTGGATTGCCGCGTCGCTTCGCTCCTCGCAATGACAAAATTACTTGTTCAGAAAATTCAGCGGCAGGCCGCCGCGCGGCCAGTCCATCGCGATCAGTTCGCCACGGCCCGACAGCGTGATGTAGGCGGTTTTAAGCTCCGGCCCGCCGAACGCAATATTGGTGGTGACGCGGTCGCCGGTCGGCACCTGCTCGACCAGTTTTCCGTCCGGCGCGATCACCGAGATGCAGCCTGAGACCAGCGTCGCAACGCAGATGTTGCCGGAGGCTTCCACGGCGAGCGAATCGAACATCTGGTAACCGCCGAGGCCGGCGATCGGATGGCCGCGCTCGCCGCGGTAGATCACCTCCGCCGGCTTGACCTCGCCGGGCGCAGAAAGATCGTAAGCCCACAGCCGCGCGGTCGGCGTCTCCGCGATGTACATCGTCTTCTCGTCGGGCGACAGGCCGATGCCATTGGCCGGCAGCACGCCATACACCTGCTCGGAAATGCCGGTCATGCCCGGCTTGATGTAATAGGCGCCGCCGACATCCATGTCGCGGGCGCGGCGCTTTCCGAGGTCAGAGAACCACAGCCCGCCCTCGCGGTCGAACACCAGATCGTTCGGCCCGCGCAGGCCGTGCTCGCCGCATTTGTCGAACAAGGTTTCGACCGCGCCGGAATGCAGATCGACGCGCTGCAGCGAGCCGCCGATATATTCATGCGGCTCCGGCGCGCCGGGCATCAAGGTGCCGCGCGACGGATGCCAGCCGAAGCCGCCATTGTTGCAGAGATAGATCTTGCCGTCCGGCCCCATCGCCGCGCCGTTCGGCCCGCCGGGAATTTTGGCCACCACTTCCTTGCGTCCGTCCGGCCATACCCGCGTCAATTGCTGCGCGCGGATTTCCACCAGCACCACAGAGCCGTCCGGCAGCACCACGGGGCCTTCGGGGAACGCCAGATCGGTAGCGAACACGCGGATGGCGGGGTTGGACATGAAAACTCCCTTTGTTTTTTTTGTTGTCGCTTGCGACGAACTTACGCAAACATCCGCCGCGCTGCCAAGGCGTGGCCACGCATGGCACCTGCGCAATCGTCCCGGCAAGCGAGCCTGCGAGCGCAAGCCGGGACCCATACACGCTGTCGTCAAGTTGCGTGCTGTTGCCAATGCCTTTGAAAGCCACAGGCTCGGAGGTTATGGATCAGGCTCGGCGCTCGTTGGCGCTCGCCTCGCCCGGATGACATCAGTTTATTTTGCCGTCGCATCCTTAGGCGCGTCTTTCGCGGCCGGCGCCGCCGCCGGCTTCTTTTGCGCCGCCTGCAGTTCCTCGACCGTCTTCTGCAAGCCTGCCAGGGTCATTCGCAGCGCCTCGATCTGGCGCGTTGCGGCGTCGAGCTTCTGCTGCTGCTCGCGGCCCTGCTTGCCAAGACTGGTCTGCAGGAAATTCACATTGCTCTGCAGGCAGGAAGTGCGGCGCTCCATGGTCTTTTCGACGGTGCAGATCTCGATTCCCGGCACGTCCTGCGCCAGCGCCGGACCTGCCGTGAACGTCGTCAGTATCGTTGCTGCCATCATCCGGTTGAGCATCGTCGGGCCTCGCTTGTTATCGTGAATGCTCCGAAAGCCAAGCGGGCAGAACCTCCGCCTGTCAACCGTGATACAGGGAGGCGGAACGCCGCGGGCGCGGAACAACGACACGCCGCCTCCGTTGCCGTCATGGAGAATCTCGACATGGCAACGCGCGAACGACGACTGGCGGAATTCAACGGCGAGGGAAATCCGCCCCCCGATCAGGCGGTGCAGGTGCTGTGCGAAGACCACAACGGCACCTATCAGCTCCCGTTCCCCTGCACCTTCGCCGCGGGCGAGTGGCACAATGCCGAATCCGGCAGCGTGGTCGAGGCCGCGGTGGTCGGCTGGCGCTTGCCCCGCTTCGGCTGAAAACTGTCCTCAACTGCGACACCGGACGCCATCGCGTTAACCTCTGGTACGCGGCGGGAACGAAGCGGGCCCGAATCAGCGAATTCGATTCGCTCGTCAGTGCTTGTGAATGCATCTTGGGAAATGCCCGGGGGCGCGCACCAGATCCGGTGAGAAGAGGCCCAGCAAGCCAAGGCATTTCGTGTAGCAAAGGTTAACGCCGCGCGACCGGTCCCGGCTGCGCAGGCACTCAGGCGTAGAGATACCCCACCGGCTGGCCCTCGGTCCGCAGCGGACGCGTATCCCTGCGGGTGATGATCCGGCCTGCCAGCCCGTCGATCTCGTCGCGCTGGGTCGGCGTCCAGCTTCGAAGCTGCTCCAGGCCTTTCAGCAGGCCGAGCCGCAGCAACTGAGTGTTTTCGCCGAGGCCGACCAGCCGGATCGACTCCCTGCCCGCTGTCACCACGTCACCCGCCGCAAGTTCAAAATTCCTGCCCGACCGGTCGCTGAATTCCGCGGTGCCGCGGATCACGCGATAGATCACGACCTCGCCTTTCGTGAAGCTGTCAGCGTCCACGGCCGCCGCGCTGCTTTTTGGCAGCAGTGATTGGCCGCGCGGGTCGGTGGCGAGGATATGACCGGTCACCAGATGGCCGCTCGGCACATCGATGCCGATGTCGCGCACATAGGCCGGCATGGTCGATTTGATCGCGCCGTCCTTGAGCGGCCTGAACAGCGCCTCCAGCGCCAGCGGGTCCTGTAACCAGAAGCCGGCGTCCACCGGCCGATCATGCATGCCATGGGTCCAGGCCACGCGCGGCGTTTCGGCCTCGTCGATCTGGTCGGGGCCGACGATCGTCGGATTCGGGAACGTCGTGGGATCGGTGACGAAGGCTTCGAGAAACTTGCCGGAGTACCCCATCGACAGCGCGTCGGGCACCACGCTCTGCGGCGTCTTCAGGTTCTCCTCGGTCGGCAGGCCCGACCAGGTGTAGAACAGCTGGCGATGCACGATCGCGCTCTGCAGTATCACCGCGCCCGGGCCGACATAATAGATCCGGCCATCATAGTCGAAGGTGAACAGGCCGGACGTGACAAGCACCAGCTGGAAGCCACCCGGCGGCAGGTGCAGATGGAAATCGGTCGGGCCGGTATCCTCGCGGTAAATCGGCAGGTTGGTTGCCACCTCATGCAGCAGGAAGGTTTCGTTGTTGGCATGAAAGCCGGCATCGGCACGGCTATACAGCGCCTGCGGCCGGTACGTCGCCTGATAAATGGTATCCTTGTGGCGGTCGATGGCGATGAAATCCTGATGGTTGAGACGCAGCGGGTCGCCCTCCGGGTGGGTCAGTCCGGGCCGTGCGGGATCGATCGCAGCATGGATATTCATGGTGCCCTCCATCGCGGGCCGGCAATGCGGCCCGGTTGCTATCGCAATGCACCATGCGAATTCCGCGCCAGCGGGCTTCAGCAGGCTTTGATACCAGCTCGGCCTGAAAGGGCGGTGAGAGGGACGATTTTCGGCGGAATAGCCGCCAGATTAGCGCCGTTACTGGATATTAGTTGAGCATCCCTGCCCGGTCATTGAGCCGAATGGAGTTGTAGGGTGAGCAAATCGTAGCGTGCGCACCGCGCGGTCGTGGGCACGGCGCAAGCGAGCCTTTGCCCACCCTACGGCCTCAGTACTCCACTTCGAGTTCTTCAATATCCTCGTGCTCTTCCTTCGCCGCGGCAATCCACTCCTGCATTTCGGGCATCGCCAGGATCATGCTAGCATAGGCCGAAAGCTGCGGATCGAGCTTGACGTCGTAGGTCGCAAAGCGCGTGACCACCGGCGCGTACATCGCATCCGCCATGCTGCGCTCGCCGAACAGAAACGGGCCGCCGGACCGGTTCAGGCATTCGCGCCAGATCGTGCAGACGCGATCGATATCCGCCTGGGCGCGCGACCAGATCTTGAAATTTGCGAAGTAGCCCTTGATGTTGACCGGCAACGACGCGCGCAGCGTGGTGAAGCCGGAATGGATTTCGCCGGAGATCGACCGGCAATGCGCGCGCATGATGCGGTCGGCTGGCAACAGCCGCGCCTCCGGCATCACCTCGTTGAGATATTCCCCAATCGCCAGCGTGTCCCACACCACCGCACCCTCGTGGCGCAGGCACGGCACCAGGATCGACGACGACAGCAGCAGGATTTCTGCCCGCGCGGAGGCATCGTCGGGTCCGGTGATGATCTCGTCGAATTCCAGCCCGGATAATTTTGTCAACAGCCAGCCGCGCAGCGACCAGGACGAATAGTTCTTGCTGCTCAGCGTCAGTGTCGCCCGCGTCATGACCATCTCCCTGCGCCAGATGAGCGGACCGGTACTCGACGACCGGGTTGCCCGCATTTTGTTCAGCAAACCATGTGCCAGTTTGACAGATGATTTGACTCCCCGCTGGCTTCAATATTGCATATCATTATAGCAGGGAAGCGATCCGGATGATGTCAATGATGTATCAGGCCTACCAGAACCATATGGATCTGACGGCGCCATGGCGAACCGGAGCGGCGCAGGCGCTGAAATATATCAACCTGGTCCCGGCAGGCACATCGGACAAAGTGTTCGGCCGCCTCTCCGCCGCGCTGGAGCTGGTGTCGCGTACCGCCCTGACCTATGTCCGCCCGGAATTCGCGATCGGTCCGGTGCCGGTCGGCAACAGCCTCCTCGACGTCGTCGAGGAGGTGGTCTTTTCCACCGCGTTCGGCTCGCTGCTGCACTTCAAGAAAGAAGGCTCGCCACTGCAGCCGAAGCTGCTGCTGGTGGCGCCGATGTCCGGCCATTTTGCAACGCTGCTGCGCGGCACCGTGGCGACGCTGCTGCAGGACCATGACGTCTATATTACCGACTGGCACAATCCGCGCGACATCCCCCTCAGCGCCGGCAAGTTCGGGCTCGATGACTACACCGAGCACCTGATCCTCTTCATGAACGAACTCGGGCCGCGTTCGCACATGGTCGCGATCTGCCAGCCGTCGGTATCGGCGCTGGCCGCCGCAGCGATCATGTCGGAGGACGATCATCCCGCGCGGCCGGCCAGCCTGACGCTGATGGCCGGGCCAATCGACACAAGGATCGCCCCCACCAAGGTCAACGACTTCGCCAAGAGTAAGCCGCTGAAATGGTTCGAAGACAATCTGATCAACTACGTGCCCTTGCAGTGCAAGGGCGCGTTCCGAAAAGTGTATCCTGGCTTCATCCAGTTGACCGCCTTCGTCTCGATGAACCTGGAACGCCACATCAAGTCGCATGTCGACCTCGCCAACCATCTGGCCAAGGGCGAGACCGAAAAGGCCGAAATCATCAAGACGTTCTACGACGAATATTTTGCGGTGATGGACCTGACCGCGGAGTTCTACATCGAGACCATTCGCGACGTGTTCCAGGAGCATCTGCTGCCGCAGGGCAAGATGATGTACAAGGGACGTCCGGTGAATCCGGGGGCGATCCGGCGCATGGGCCTGATGACGGTCGAGGGCGAGAAGGACGACATCTGCTCGATCGGACAGACGCTGGCGGCCCAGGATCTCTGCACCGGCGTGCGCGCCTATCGCAAGGTCCACCACATGCAGGCTGGCGTCGGCCATTACGGCGTGTTCAGCGGACGCCGCTGGAACAACGAGATCTATCCGCTGCTGCGCGATTTCGTGCACGTCAACTCGTGATGCCCGGAAGTGTTAACAAGAAATTCGGAGCGCATCACCCAAACGGGTGACGCGCCGATCGCGCCTGTCGCCTACTTCCGTACCGGAGGATTGTTTTGCGGCTGCTAAGGCAGCGCGTCGATCGATCCAATTACCGCTTCGGCGGACCATGTATTGACGAAGCGCAAGACATTTGACGGGTATATTTACGTCCAGGCCGGCCTTCGGGCCGGCCATTTCCGTCGAGCCGGCCTTCGGGCCGGCCATTTGCGTCGAGCCGGACGGAACCCGCCTTCAGAGCGACGCCTGACGCTGACCCAGCAGACTGACCAGATCGACCTGACGGTCGACGCCGGTTTTCAGGAACACCGATTTGAGTTGGGTACGCACCGTATTCAGGCTGACGGAGTGCGCCTTCGAAATCGTATCGAGCGTATTGCCATCGATCAGCAGGCTGGCGATGCGGGCTTCGGCGGGGGTGAGATCGAACAAAGCCCGCAGCATTTCCGGCGCCGGGCTGCTCTGCGGCGTCAACGGCGTCAGGAACAGGATCGAGACCGCGCCGGCGAACACGTCGAGCCCACCCAGCCGCAGCGGCAGCACATGGGCGATCAGCGGCGGCGAGGCCGCCGTGCCGGCGACCGGGATCGAGCGGCCGGTGCGGGCCAGCGAACTCGGCTGTGCCAGCGCCTCCATAAACATCTGCTGGACTACCGCGGCGCTGAACTGAACCTGGTTCTGCGCACCGACGCCGACCGCAGGGGCGCTGGCCAGAAAGCCTGGATTGGCCGCGACCACCCGCCCGGCATCGGTTACTGCCGCCGCGGGCAGACCGATCATTTCCAGCGTCGCCACGGCGGTGCGCGCCCGCTCGAAGCCGAGACGGCCCGCGAGGACGGCGGCCCGCGCCAGATGTGGGCGTAGCATGTCGAGTTGATCCGCCACGGCGCGCGGCACCGGGCCGTTGGCCCATGCCTTCTCGATCGACAACACCAGCGTGTCGCCGGATGGCGCTCGTATCGAGGTACCGGCGCACCAGCCAAGTCCTCCAGGGCGGAGGATGTCGGTGTAGAAGCTCTCGTTCTCAAGCTCTTCCAGAGTAAACTTGTCGAGGTCCGTGAGGAAACGCGCTTCATTCGGCGGGATCAGGCGGTCGCTGCGCGGATTGCGGTGGGCGAACGGGCTTTTGGTCCAGCGATCGATGCGCTCGTGAATTTTGGCCGACGAAATGAAACGCGGCGCGCCCGGCGCGACCGCGAACAACATCGCGCCTTCCGCATCGGCCATCTCAGCCAGGCGATCGAACACCTGCGGCCAGTGCTCGGGCACCACACCCGCCTCGTAGATCTGATCGACAAGCGTCTCGTACTTGACGGATTCCAGCAAATTATGTCTCGATTGATGAAAGCTGCCGTTGGGTGAAACAACACGGTCTGCTTGGTTAAACCCCGTCGCTAGCAAAATATGCCGTACGCAGGTAATCACTTTGTGTGGATGAGAGCCTCCCGCCTTACGCTTGGCGCAGCCCAAATGGACTACGGCGCAGTCCTGCCCGTCGTGCACCGGCGAGCATGCGATAAGATTCGGTTGTCTGTGCAACCGGGATTTCCGGCGGCAGGATCAGCGCGGCGACGATCACCAGCACGCACAGCGCTGCGAAGCTGTGCAGCATCATCATGAAGCCGCCCTTCTCGTACAGAAACGACACCAGCCCGACCGAGGCGCCGGCTGCGGTGAAGCCGACGAAGTAGCGCACGGCATAAGCGCGCGAGCGCCATTCCTCGCTGGTGTATTTGCCGACCATCGCCTCGTTGACGGTGATCTGTCCGAACAGCCCGATGATGATGCCGATCGCCACCACGATCAGCGAGATGTTGGACAATGATGCTGCGAAGTACAAAAACGGCGCCAGCACGAAGGACAGCGGCACGCACACCGCCTTTAGCGAATAGCGGTCGATCAGCCCGCCGATATTGTATTGCGTCAACGCGCCGAACACGTAGACGCCCGCGGCGATGACTCCGAGCAGCGCCGGGCTCTGCGTCAGGTCGGACAGACGTTCGGCGAATAGTTTCGGCAGCGCGACGGTGACCGCATTGAACGTCGTGGAGATCGCGATCACGGTGATCAATAGCGCCAGAATCACCCGCCACATGTCGGACTTGGCGACGCGCGACTGCGCCGCCGCCTGCCTGAAGCCGGAGCGGTCCTCATGCGCCACGCCGCGCATGAACACCACGCCCAGCGCCAGCGTCGCCAGCCCCGGCAGGATGAACGCATAACGCCAGCCGAGGAACTGCCCGACCACGCCGGTGATCAGCGCCGACGACGCCACGCCGAAATTGCCCCACACGCCGTTGATGCCCATCTCGCGGCCGATCCTGTCGGCATAGGACACGATCATCGCGGTGCCGACCGGATGATAGATCGAGGCGAAGGCGCCGATCGAGAACAAGGCCGCCCCAAGTTGCAGCGGGGTCTGCACCAGGCCCACGGCGATCATCGAGGCGCCGATGCCGAAGAAATAGATCACCATCATGTGGCGCCGGCTCCAGCGGTCTCCCAGCCAGCCGGTCACCAGCGAGCCCGCGCCGAACGCGACAAAGCCCGGCGTCGCATAGGGCAGCAGTTCGGCGTAGGTCATGTTCATCGTCGGCCCCATCACGATGACGGCCGCGGCGAAAATCAGCATCGCGTAATGATCGATGAAATGCGCGACATTGACGAGGGTGATGACACGGGCGGGGACGTTCATGAAGCGATTCCTGCAGAGCTTGGAAATTCGTTATAAGAAGTTATGCTGTCGGGATGTCGCCAATGATTATCGGCAAAGCGCCAATCCGTCCGTTGTCCGACCGCCGCCAGACGACGGGGGGCGGCGTTCATTTCATGGCGACCCGCTACGAAAAGGGCACCCGGATCGAGCCGCACGCGCATCGCGAGTCGCAATTGATATTTGCCACCAAAGGCACCATGCAGGTCACGACCCCGAAGGGCCGCTGGCTGGTGCCGCCGGATCGCGCAGTCTGGATGCCCGCCGCACTGCCGCACGCGATCGATGTGCTCGCCGACATCGAGATGCGCTCGCTGTATTTCGACGTCGGCTGGATGAAGCGGGACGACGCCCACCGCGCCAATCTCAGCGTCGAATTCGTCGTCCGCGTCTCGCAACTGCTGCATCAGGCCATCCTCGCGCTGTTCGACGGACGCAACGACGCCGGCCGCAACGAGTTGCTGGTCCGGCTGGCGTTGCTGGAATTGCACGAGGCGGAAGATCCGACGACGTTCATCCCGCTGCCGCACGAGCCGCGCTGCCGCCGCGCCGCCGATATCGTGCTGGCCGATCCCACCGCATCGCATGAAATCGAGGCGCTGGCGCGCTCGGTCGGCACCTCGGCGCGGACGCTGTCACGACTGTTCCTGACAGAAACCCAATTGAGCTTCCGGAGCTGGTGCCAGCGCGCCCGGATGGCGGCGGCGATCGAACGGCTATCGATGGACCGCAAGGCGCCGGTGAAACAACTCGCGGCCGATCTCGGCTACGCCAGCTTTTCAGCTTTCTCGCACGCCTTCCGGCAAGTCACCGGGAAGACCCCGACGGAATTTGCAGAAAAGGCGTGAGGCAGCAGGGGCTGCGGTGCCCCAATCCTGAGATCACGTCACGGTGAACGAGCGGGATTTTTCGCGAGAACGATCGAACGCCGCGTAACGCGGCTGTTTTCCGCCCCGTATGCCTATGGACGACGTTGATCGTCTAACCTGTTTCAGAGGGATCGCACCAATGACCACAAATTCACGTATCGCCGCTTCGCTGTCGGCCGCCTTGCTCGCGTTCGGCGTCGCCGCAGGGGCTGCCCATGCGCAGGACAAGATGGGCAAGGACAGCATGTCCAAGGACTCCATGAGCAAAGATGCCATGAGCAAGGACACGATGAGCAAGGATGGCATGAAGAAAGACGGCATGATGGACAAGGACGGCATGAAGAAGGACGGCATGGCCAAGGACGGGATGAAGAAGTAACGCTCTCCGAAGTCCACGATCGCGACAGGGCCCGCAAGGCTTGTTCATCGTGATGAACAGGCCTTGCGGAGCTTTGATCGCACGACAACAGACGAGCGGCGGCGCACGATCAATCTACAACGCCTACGGCAGCACCACGCGGAGACTCGAATTGCACAGACCCTTGGCGGCTGCCTCGTTTGTCGCGGCCTCGTTACTGCTCGGTGCTCCTTCGGCAGCGGCCGAGTGGCGCGTGGAGGTGCTGGACGCACCCGGCCGGGTCGATTCGATCGAGGCCCACTCCGCCGCCGTGCGGATCGCCATCGGCAAGCTCTGCTATCAAACCATCGAGACGAAACTGGTCGCGGCAGCCTGCCCGAAACCTGCTGCGCCGCCAGCAGGCGCCCTGGCCGACGGACGGGTGGCCGAAAGCACGGGCGCCGTCGCTCGCGCCTGGCTGGCCGCGCCGACCAGTCGCTACGATCACGGCGTCCTCGGCGATGCCGTTGAAGCCGGCCGCCTGACGATCGTTCGGCGCGACGGCCAAAGCGGATCGGTGACGCTGGGAAACGACGCCGTGTTCGAGGATCTGTGGCCGCGGATCGTGACCATCGACGGGCAGCCGAGAATCGTCGTCGTGAAGTCCTATCTCGCGCGCGGTTCGGCGCTGGCCGTGATCGACCCCGCGACGATGGCGATCGTCGCCGAAACGCCCCCGATCGGGCGTCCTCATGCCTGGCTCAATCCGGCGGGCGTCGCCGATTTCGATGGTGATGGCAAGACCGATATCGCCGTGGTGCGGCAGCCCCACGTCGTCGGGCGGCTCGAACTGTGGTCCTTCAACGACGGCCGGCTGGTGAAGACCGCCGAGGTGCCCGACGTGGCCAATCATTTCATCGGATCGCGCGCGCTGGGCCTGCAATGGGTAGCGGATTTCGACGGCGACGGTCATCCGGATCTGGCGATCCCGAGCCTCGACCGTGCCTCGTTGCGCCTGATTTCGTTCACACCGGAAATTCACGATATCGCGCGGATCGCGCTGCCATCGCGCGTCGCAACCAACATCGGCGCCGTCACCGTCGCCGGACGGCTTGCTCTCATTGCTGGCGGCGCAGACGGCCGCCTCATGCTGTTTCAGTCACGCTGAGCGGTGCGGATCAGCGCGGCACCACGGCGGTGGCTTCGATCTCGACGCGGGCGGCACGCTCGACCAATCGCACCACCTGCACCAGTGCCATCGCCGGATAGTTCGGCCCGAAAATGTCGCGATAGATCCGGCCAAGCGTCTTCAGGTCGCCGAGATATTCCTCGATGTCCACGACGTACCAGGTCAGCCGCACCAGATGCTCCGGCTTGGCGCCGCCCTCGGCGAGAATCGCGGCGATATTTTCCAGCGCCTGCTTGACCTGGGTAGAGAAGTCCTTGGGCAGATGGCCCTCGGTATCCCAGCCGATCACCCCTCCGGTAACGACGAGGCGGCCATCGGCCGTCATGCCGTTGGAATAGCCCTTCGGCGCTGGCCAGCCGGACGGCTGCAGCACGCGGGGATAGGACGGATCGGCATTGGTCTTGCCGTCATTATTGGCATTCGGCACCACGGTCAGCGTGGGGCCCTTGGGGGCGGTCAACGGCAATACTCCTTCAAGCGCAAAACGGTCATGGTCATTCCGCCGCCATCGCGAACTGCCGCAGCGCAAAGCGCTTCAGCTTGCCGGTCTCGGTCTTCGGCAGTTGCGTGACGAATTCAATGGCGCGCGGATATTTATAGGGCGCGATCTCGCGCTTGACGTGGTTCTGCAACTCCAGAGTCAGCGCGGCGTCGCCGGTAAAGCCCGGCGCCAGCACGACATAGGCCTTCACCACCATGCCGCGGGCCTCGTCGGGCGAGCCGACCACGCCGCAATCAGTCACGGCCGGATGGGTCAGAAGCGCCGCTTCGACGTCGGGACCGGCGATGTTGTAGCCGGCAGAGACGATCATGTCGTCGGAGCGCGACTTGTACCAGAAGTAGCCGTCCTCATCCATGATAAAGGTGTCGCCGGTGATATTCCAGCCGTTCTGCACGAACCTCTTCTGGCGCTCGTCGGCGAGATATTTGCAGCCGGTCGGGCCCTTCACCGCGAGCCGTCCCATCGTGCCCGGCAGCGCGTCGTTGCCCTCGTCGTCGATGATCTTGGCGATGTAACCCGGCACCGGCCGGCCGGTCGAGCCCGGCCGGATCTCTTCCTCAACCGCACAGATGAAGATGTGCAGCAGCTCGGTGCCGCCGATGCCGTCCATCAGCTTGATGCCGGTCGCCTTCAGCCAAGCGTCGTAGGTGCCCTTCGGCAGCGTCTCGCCGGCCGAAACGCATTTACGCAACGAGGAGATGTCGTGCGAGCCCATCTTGGCGAGCATCGCGCGGTACGAGGTCGGCGCGGTGAAGCACACCGTGACCTTGAATTTCTCGATCGCCGGCGGCAGCTCTTCCGGCCCGGCCTTCTCCAGCACCACAAAGGAGGCGCCGATGTGCAGCGGAAACAGCACGCCGCCGAAGCCGAAGGTGAAGGCGAGCGGCGCCGAGCCGATGAAACGGTCTTCCTTCGAGGCGCGCAGCACGTTGTGGGCAAACCCGTCGCATACCGCGAGCATGTCGCGGTGGAAATGCATGGTGCCCTTGGGATCACCGGTGGTGCCAGAGGTGAAGGCGATCAGGCAGACGTCGTCGGCGGCGGTATCGACCGCGGTGAATTCCGGGCTGGCATCGGCGATCATCGCCTCCAGCGAATCCGGGGCATCGACGCCCCAATAGACGATGCGCCGCAGTTCGGGTGCCGCGAGCTTGGCCTTCTCCATTTCGTCGACGAGCTTGCTGTCGCACAAAGCCAGCGGGATCTTCGCTTTCTGGATCGGATAGGTCAGTTCCTTGGCGCGCAGCAGCGGCATGGTGGCGACGCAGACGCCGCCGGCCTTGATCACCGCCAGATAGGTCGCGACCATCATCGGATTGTTGGCGGAGCGCAGCATCACGCGGCCGCCCGGAACCAGGCCGAGCTTGTCGACCAGCACGTTGCAGATCCGGTTCACCAGCGCCTGCAGCTCGCGGTAGGTGTAGCTGTCGGTGAGGCCGAACATGCAGGGCGCGTCGCCATGGCCCTCCTCGACCCAGCGGTCGAGAAACGGCACCACGCAGTTGATGCGCGGCGGGTACTGAAACTCCGGCCGGGTGAACAGAAATTCCGGCAGCTGCTCCGGCGGCGGCATGTTGTCCCGCGCGAAGGTATCGACATGCGAGGTATAGGATGGATCGTCCATACCCTGTGTGAGGTGAGCCTCGGCGATGGCCATTGCTTGCTCCTGTCACGATGTCGCGGCCCGACGCCAGGCCCGCCGCGCGTCTGATATCATTTTAGACTTAAAACAATTAGGTGCAACTGCCCGGACCGGCCGATCGACGGATTTTTGCGGTTTCGGGCGCAAAGCCGCGCAGGAAGTTTAGGCAAACGCCGCCTAACGCTGCGCCAATTGCTTCAAACGGAGCGTCATCGGCGATTGCGGATCGGCCAGGCCGGCAATGACGGTAAAATGGTTGGTGCCGGGGATGGTTTCATAGCGCGCGGGAATCTGGGTGCCCCAGCAATCGACCAGGGTCTGGCTCTGCCGGAAATATTCCGAACTCTCCTCGCCGCCGACCACCGCATCGAGACTTCCGTGCGAGGGCATCGGCCAGAACAGCGGGCTGACCTCGCGCGCACTCAGGTCGTTGAGGTGCAGCGGGGTGTTGACCGAGGTCGGCACCAGGGGTCCGAGATCGAACAGGCCAGAGATCGAATAGACCGCCGTGATAAGATCTTGCGGCAGTGCGGCATCGAGCGCACGCCATTCGGTGGCGAGCATGCCGGCGGCAAGATGGCCGCCGGCGGAATGGCCGGACATCACCAGCGGCCGCTCGAACTTCGCCAGTTCGCGCGTCGCGGAACGCATTTGCTCAATGATGTCGCCGACCGAAACGTTCGGACACAAATCGTAGGACGGCATCGCAACGCTGATGCCGTGCGCGTTCAGGCCTGCAGCAAGATGGCTGAAGAACGACGGATCGAGCGCCTGCCAGTAGCCGCCGTGGATGAAGACCACGATCGGGCCGCGACCATCGGCCGGGAAGAAGTCGACCGTGTGCCGCGCACCTGTGCCGTAACGCAGCACCAGCATCGACGGACAGACCTCGCGGTAGGCCCTGGCGTCGCGCGCCCAGCCGGCAATAAGCGCCGGATTTTCCGGGACGCGGGCCCGGTTGTTGTATTCGGCCTCCAGATCGATCACGGCGCTCATGGCGTCTTGCCGTTGCCGGGCTTGGCGCCGGACTTCTGCGCCGCCTTCTGCGCCGAGGCCTTGGTCTTGGCGAGCAGGCGCATCAGCTCGCGCACGTCCTTCGGCGCCAGGTCGCCAAAGATCTCGGCGATCCAGGTCTCGTGCTCTTCGGCCATCTTGCGGAATTCGGCACGACCGAGTTTGGTCAGCCGGATCACCTGGACCCGACGGTCGGTATCCGAGGTACGGCGATCGACATGACCGGATTCCACCAGACGCTCGACCAGCCCGGTCACGTTCCCGTTCGACACCATCATGCGCTTGGAGACGTCCGACAGCGTCATGCCGTCCGGCACCTTGTCGAGCTGGGCCATCAGGTCGAAGCGCGGCAGCGTCACGTCGAAACGCTCGCGCAGACGCCCGCGCACCTCGCCCTCGATCAGCGTGGTGCAGGTCAGCAGCCGCAGCCACAGCCGCAGCTCGTCGCCGTGATCTTCGGAATGTTCGACCGCCTTGGTCTCGGAATCGAGAATCATGCTGCAATCTTACCTGGCTGGGGCCGCCACGATAGCAACGCCGCCGGAAATCCCCAACGGCGTACCAGTCTGCGCGCCCGATGCTTTGACCTTCAACAAATAGCCCGGCGACTGCAAGCCAAAACGCCGCAGCCGGGCCACTGGCCAAATCCGGATATTTGTTTAGGCTTCAAACAAATTGGCCTGCCGCTTGCATAGCCGTTTTAACCGTTTGGCGCGCGAGACGCACGCTTGCGGCGGCAGCCATCCTCAGAATAGTCTCTGGGGCAGGACATCATTTTGGGTTGGCGGGATTTCGGCAGCAACGCGCGGCCGAGCAGAGGAGAGACCATGAAGCAGCAGATCAAACTGGCCGGCCTGGCCGTCCTGATGGGCGTCGCAGCGGTACCCGCTGTCGCGCAGGAAAAGATCAAGGTCGGCGTGATCGTGTCGCTGTCCGGCGCTGGCGCCGTGCTCGGCCAGCAGGCCCGCGACGGCTTCGCCCTCGCGGTCAAGGACCTCGGCGGCAAGATGGGCGGCAAGGACGTCGAAGTCGTCGTCGTCGATGACGAACTGAAGCCCGACGTCGCCGTCACCAAGGTCAAAGGCCTGCTGGAGCGCGACAAGGTCGACTTCGTAGTCGGCCCGATCTTCTCCAACATCCTCGGCGCAATCCACAAGCCGGTGACCGAGAACAAGACCTTTCTGATCTCGCCGAATGCCGGCCCGTCCAGCTTCGCCGGCAAGGAGTGCAACCCGTACTTCTTCGTGACGTCGTACCAGAACGACCAGATCCACCAGATCCTCGGCAAGGTCGCGCAGGAGCGCGGCTACAAGAAGATCTACCTGATGACCCCGAACTACCAGGCCGGCAAGGACTTCGTCGCCGGCGTGAAGATGGACTTCAAGGGCGAGATCGTCGAGGAATCCTTCCTGCCGCTCGGCACGCTGGACTTCCAGGCCGAGCTCTCCAAGATCGCCGCCGCCAAGCCCGACGCCGTGCTGACCTTCATGCCGGGCGGCATGGGCGTCAATCTCGTCAAGCAGTACAAGCAGGCCGGCCTGCTCGACCGCGTCCCGTTCCTCTCCACCTTCACTGTCGATGAATCGACGCTGCCGGCGCAGCAGGACGCAGCGCTGGGCATGTTCGGCGGCTCGAACTGGGCGCCGAACCTCGACAATCCGCAGAACAAGAAGTTCGTCGCGGAATACGAGAAGGCCTATAACAGCGTGCCCGCAACCTACGCCTTCCAGTCGTACGATGCGGCCATGCTGATCAACAGCGCAGTCGTCGCGGTGAAGGGCGACCTTTCCGACAAGGCCAAGGTGGCGGCGGCGATGAAGAAGGCCGACTTCAAGTCGCTGCGCGGAGACTTCAAGTTCAGCGCCAACGGCTACCCGATCCAGGACTTCTATCTGACCAAGGTCGCCAAGCGCGCCGACGGCAAGTTCCAGACCGAGATCGCGCAGAAGGTGTTCACCAACTACGCCGACAAATACGCCGCCAGCTGCACACCGCAGTAAAGCGATCGCCGGCGCGCCTCGGTAAGACGCGCCGGCCTCTCATGTCGTCCCCGCGAAAGCGGGGACCCATAGCCACCGCCAGCATAGTTGAAACGGCGTCGTTGCTACTCTATCGCTTCGTTTAGTTCGCCAGCGTGTCTGGGTCCCCGCTCCGCGTGCGCCGGAGGCGCACTAGGCGGGGACGACGCGGTGGGTTTTTCACCAGCCGCGCAAAGATCGTATCTCTCGCATGACCGTCACCCTTGCCCTCGTCCAGATCCTGAACGGCCTGCAGTTCGGGCTGATCCTGTTTTTGATCGCCGCCGGCCTGACGCTGGTGTTCGGCGTGATGGACTTCATCAATCTCGCGCACGGCGTGCAGTACATGGTCGGCGCCTATTTCGTCGCCGCCTTCACCGCGATGACCGGCAGCTTCCTGTATGGCCTCGCGCTGGCGCTGCCGGCCGCCCTGGTGTTCGGCCTGCTGCTGGAGGTGCTGATCTTCCGGCATCTCTATGACCGCAGCCATCTCGACCAGGTGCTGGCGACCTTCGGCGTGATCATCTTCCTCAACCAGGCGGTCAAGTTCGTCTGGGGCGCCGCCCCCCTCAACGTGCCGATGCCCGACGCGCTGTCCGGCACCATCGAGATCGCCGACGGCATGCTGTATCCGGTGTATCGCCTCGTCATCATCGCCGTCGGCCTCGCGGTCGGCCTCGCGCTCTATCTCGTCGTCAACAAGACCAAGCTCGGCATGCTGGTGCGGGCCGGCGCAAGCAATGCCGCAATGGTCTCGGCGCTCGGCGTCAACATCCGGCTGCTGTTCACCATCGTGTTCGGCGTCGGCGCCATGCTGGCGGGCTTTGCCGGCGCGATGGTGGCGCCGATCCTGTCGGTCGAGCCCGGCATGGGCGACAATGTGTTGATCCTCGCCTTCGTCGTCATCGTGATCGGCGGCATCGGCTCGATCCGCGGCGCCTTCATCGCAGCCCTCCTGATCGGTCTCGTCGATACGCTCGGCCGGTTCTTTGCACCGTCCCTGCTCAAGCTGGTGCTGGATCCGTCCACCGCCAGCCAGACCGGCCGCGCCATCGCGCCGATGCTGATCTACATCCTGATGGCCGCGGTGCTGTTCTTCCGGCCGTCCGGCCTGTTCCCGTCGAAACAATAGCGGGAATGACCGTGAACGATTCAGTCGACCTGCAAGTCACCCCCGCTATCACCGCGCCCCGCGCGCGCCGCGCCTATCTGTTGCCGCTGCTGCTGTTTGCCCTATTCGCGCTGGTGCCGCTGGCCGGGCTGTGGGGCGCGCAGAGCTACGTGCTCTCGATCGTCACCCGGATCATGGTGCTGGCGCTGGCGGCGATGTCGCTCGATCTGTTGATCGGCTATGGCGCGATGGTCTCGTTCGGCCACGCCGCCTTTGTCGGGATCGGCGCCTATAGCGTCGCGATCCTGTCCAGCCACGGCATCACCGACGGTTTTGTCCATCTCGGCGTCGCACTGGCCGCCTCGTTCGTGTTTGCACTGATCACCGGCGCGATCTCGCTGCGTACCAAAGGCGTCTATTTCATCATGATTACGCTGGCGTTCGGCCAGATGCTGTACTTCCTCGGCACCTCGCTCGCCGCCTATGGCGGTGACGATGGCATGACGCTGGCCTCGCGCAGCACGCTGTTCGGCTCAAAAATCCTGAAGAACGACGTCGTGCTGTATTACGTGGTGTTCGGCTTCCTGCTCGGTGGCTACCTCTTGCTGCGCGGCGTCGTCGCCTCGCGCTTTGGCCGGGTGTTGCGCGGCATCCGCGAGAACCCGGTGCGGATGGAGGCGATCGGCTTTACGCCCTATCGCTACCAGCTCACGGCCTATGTGATCGCCGGCATGATCGCCGCCGTCGCCGGCTGCCTGTTCGCCAACCAGACCGAATTCGTCAGCCCGGCCTTTGCGAGCTGGCAGCGCTCCGGCGACCTGATCTTTGCGATCGTGCTGGGCGGCCTCGGCACGCTGCACGGCGCGATCATTGGCGCCGCGGTGTTCAGCCTGCTCGCGGATATCCTGTCGCATTACACCGAGCACTGGGCGCTGCTGTTCGGCCCGATCCTGATCCTGGTCGTGTTGTTCGCGCGTGGCGGCATCGGCGGCTGGCTGGGGAGCAGGTCATGAGCACCGCGCCCCTTCAACTGCAGAACCTGCGCAAGAGCTACGGCGCGCTGCGCGTCACCGACGACGTCACGCTGACCATCGAGCCCGGCGAGCTGCACGCCATCATCGGCCCGAACGGCGCCGGCAAGACCACGCTGATCCACCAGATCTCCGGCCTCGCCCGGCCGGACTCCGGCCGCGTCGTGTTCGACGGCCAGGATGTCACAAGGCTGTCGATGGCGGAGCGCGCCCGGCTCGGGCTGGTGCGCTCGTTCCAGATCACCTCGATCCTGCCGCGCTTCTCGGCGCTGGAGAACGTGGCGCTTGCCGTGCAGGCGCGCTCCGGCTCCAGCTTCAAATTCCTCGGCAATGCCGCCGGCGAGCGTGACCTCAACGAGATCGCGATGGCGCTGCTGGCCCGTTTCGGCCTCGCCCCTCGCGCCGATGTGCCCGCCGGGCAGATGTCGCACGGCGAAAAGCGCCAGCTCGAAATCGCCATCGCGCTGGCCGCAAAGCCGAAACTGCTGCTGCTCGACGAGCCCCTCGCCGGCACCAGCCACGACGAATCGCAGCGGCTCATCAACACGCTGCAGGCGCTGCGCCGCGAACTGCCGATCGTGCTGATCGAGCACGACATGGACGCGGTGTTCGCGCTGGCCGACCGCGTCTCGGTGCTGGTCTATGGCCGCATCATCGCCTCCGGCACGCCGCAGAGCATCCGCGACAATGCGGATGTGCGCGCCGCCTATCTCGGCGAGGAGGTGCTCTGATGCTCAACGTACAGAATCTGCAGGCCGCCTACGGCGCCGCCAAAGTACTGTTCGATATCTCGCTGAACATCGGCGCCGGCGAGGTCGTGACCCTGCTCGGCCGCAACGGCATGGGCAAGACCACCACCATCAACACCATCATGGGGCTGATGCCGCCGACCGGCGGCAGCGTCACCTTCGACGACGCGCCGCTCACGGGGCTGCCGTCCTACAAGATCGCGCAGGCCGGCATTGGCCTGGTGCCGGAAGGCCGACATATCTTTCCGACGCTGACGGTGGAGGAAAACCTGCTGGCCACCGCAGCGGTGCGCCGCCCGCCGGCGCGCTGGACGCTGGAGGACATCTACGAACTGTTTCCGCGGCTCAAGGAGCGCCGCGGCAATATGGGCACGCAACTGTCCGGCGGCGAGCAGCAGATGCTGGCGGTCGGCCGCGCGCTGATGACCAATCCGAAGCTGCTGATCCTCGACGAGGCCACCGAGGGCCTGGCGCCGTTGATCCGGCAGGAGATCTGGAGCTGCCTAAAGAAGCTCAAGGCCGAGCACCAGGCGATCCTGGTGATCGACAAGAACGTCGATGCGCTCGCCGCGTTTGCCGACCGCCACGTCATCATCGAAAAAGGCCGCGTGGTGTGGACCGGCACCTCGGCCGAGTTGAAAGACGATCCAACCATCAAGGATCGCTTTCTGCATGTATAATCCGGCTCACGAACTGCACGCCATCGAAGGAGGACGACCATGAAAACCGAAACCGCCGGCATCACGCGCGCCAATGAGGGCATGCAGGGCATCACCTGGAACATCCTGGGCCAGGTCTACGTGCCCAAAACCTGCACCGAGGATTCCTTCTCGTGGCACGCGACCTTCCCGGTCGGCACGTTCGTGCCGCCGCACATTCATCCCGACCAGGACGAATATCTCTACATCCTCGAAGGCAAGCTCGACTTCATGCTGGGCGACGGCGAGACCCAGGCGACGCCCGGCGATCTGGTGCGGCTGCCGCGCGGCGTGCCGCATGGCATCTTCAACAAGACCGACCAGTCCGCCAAGGTGCTGTTCTGGGTGTCGCCGACGCGGCGGCTCTACGACCTGTTCTGGGCAATCCACAACATGAAGGAGCAGAATCCGGCGGACGTCGTGGCGCTGGCCGCGGAATACAACATCCACTTCCTGCCGCCGCCCCCGGGAGCGTGAGGTCTTCCTTCCTTCTCCCCTTGTGGGAGAAGGTGCCTCCGCGAAGCGGAGGCGGATGAGGGGTAGTCGCAAGGCGCGGAGCTTGTGGCTACCCCTCACCCGTCTCGAACCGCTTCGCGGTTCGATCCACCCTCTCCCACCGGGGGAGAGGGAAGAAAGAGCGACCTAGTCGCGCTCTCTATCCGCCCACCACCGACAATCCCGGCAGCGCGGCGAAGCCGGCCTTGCTGGCATAGCCCTTGACGATCGCCTCGCGCTGGCTGTGGCTCAGCACGTTGTCGATATGATCGAAGCCGTCCGGCGCAATCTGCTCGACGGCGTCGATGACACCCTCCGGCCCGCCGCGGCGGTTGGCGCGCACGATCTCGGCGGTCATCGGCAGCCGCTTGCGCTCATAGGCCATCAGGGCCTGGCGCGGATGCTCGGCATGCGCCAGCGAATCCGCAAGCGCCCGCGCATCCAGGATCGCCTGCGAGGCGCCATTGGAGCCGACCGGATACATCGGATGCGCGGCGTCGCCGAGCAGCGTGACGCGGCCGCTCGACCAGTACGGCAAGGGATCGCGGTCGCAGCACGGATATTCCCAGAACTCCGGCGTCGCCGTGATCAACGCCGCCACGTCGATATGCGGCACGTTGAAGCGCGCGACATGCGGCATCAGTTCGTCGCGCTTGCCGGCACGCGACCAGTCCTCGCGGCGCGGCGGCAGCGATCCGCCCTCGCCGATTTTCACCAGGACCGCCCAGTTGGTCAGGCGATTGCCCGGCGTCACGCCTTCCGCGATCGGATACACCACCACCTTGGCATGAAGCCCGCCGGCGACGATCATCGAATTGCCGGTGAGGAAGGCCGGCCAGTCACGCGCGCCGCGCCACAGCATCAGCCCGTTCCAGACCGGTCCGCCTTCGTCGGGAAACAGCGTGCTGCGCACCTTGGAATGAATGCCGTCGGCGCCGATCAGGATATCGCCGCGCGCGGTTTCGACATGGGCGCCGGAGCGGTCGAAGAAATGCGCGGTGACGCCGCCTTCGTCCTGCGTAAACGCACCGAGCCTTCGGCCGGTATGAATCGCCTCAGGCCCAAGTCGCTGTTCGACGGCGCGATGGATCACGCTCTGCAGCCGGCCGCGGTGGATCGAGAATTGCGGCACGTCGAAGCCGGCAGCGATGCCGCGCGGCTCGCGCCAGACTTCCTGGCCATGGCGGCTGAGATAATGCAGCTCGTCGGTGCGGATGGCGACGGCGTCCAACGCGTCGAGCAGGCCGAGGCCGGCAAGTTCGCGGATCGCATGCGGCAGCGTGTTGATGCCGACGCCGAGCTCGCGGATACTGTCCGACTGCTCATAGAGTTCGCAGTGAATGCCGCGTGCCCGCAGCATCAGGGCCGTGGTGAGGCCCCCCACTCCACCGCCAACGATGATCGCTTTCATCGAACGTACTCCACTCAAACTAGTGCCAGACTGCGGATCTTCTTCACCTCTCCCCATTGGGGAGAGGCGTTTGAGCGCCGCCTTGCTGAATTCAGCGTGCCATCTGCCCTATTCCGCCGCAAGCGGCTTGGCGGCTTCGGCGCGCAGTTCGGCGCGGGTCTTCGGCTTAGCCTTAATTTTCAGATCCTCGAAATCGAGCTTGTCGCGAACGCTGTTGCGGAAGATCTGCTCCTTGCCGGGCATGTATTGTGGCGGGCAATACGCATCTTTCGCGCCGTACCAGGCCGCAGCCTTGAGCGTGAAGGACGGATCGACCAGATGCGGACGGCCCAGCGCCACCAGATCGGCGCGGCCGGCGGCGAGGATGGTGTTGACCTGATCGGCTGACGTGATGTTACCGACGCACATGGTGGCGACCTTGCTCTCGTTGCGGACCTGCTCGGAGAACGGCGTCTGGAACATGCGGCCGTAGATCGGCTGGGCATCGCGAACCGTCTGGCCGGTCGAGATGTCGACGAGGTCGACGCCGGCTTCCGCGAAGGCGCGCGCGATCAGCACGGCGTCGTCGCCGGTGATGCCGCCCTCGGCCCAGTCGGTGGCGGAGATGCGCACCGACATCGGCTTGTGCGACGGCCACGCCGCGCGCATCGCCGCAAATACTTCCAGCGGGAAGCGCAAACGATTGTCCAGCGAGCCGCCGTAGTCATCGGTTCGCTGGTTGGTCAGCGGCGAGATGAAACTGGCCAGCAGGTAGCCGTGGGCGCAGTGCAGCTCCAGCATGTCGAAGCCGCAGGCATCGCCGCGCTCGGCCGACGCCACGAACTCGGCCTTGACCGAATCCATCGCGGCACGGTCCATCTCGCGCGGCACCTGGCTGTCCGGATAATACGGCAGCGGCGACGCCGACAGCACGTCCCAGCCGCCCTCTTCGAGCGGACGGTCCATGCCGTCCCACATCAGCCTGGTCGCGCCCTTGCGCCCGGCGTGGCCGAGCTGCAGGCAGATCTTGGACGCCGAATTCGCGTGCACGAAATCGACGATGCGCGTCCACGCCCCCTGCTGCTCGTCATTCCACAGCCCGGCGCAGCCGGGCGTGATGCGGGCGTCGCGGCCGACGCAGACCATCTCGGTGAAGACGAGGCCGGCGCCGCCGATCGCGCGCGAACCGTAGTGCACCAGATGGAAATCACCAGGCACGCCTTCGCTGGCCGAATACATGCACATCGGCGACACCACGGCGCGGTTCGCCAGCACCATATCGCGCAAGCGCAGCGGCTGGAACATCGGCGCCGCAGGCTTCTTCAGGTCGACGTCGAAGCCCTTGGCCTGCACCTGCAGCGCAAACGCTTTGTCCACTTCCTTGACGAAGTCCGGTGCGCGGAGCGTCAGGTTGTCGTAGGTGATGGCCTTGGATCGCGTCATGACGCCGAAGGCGAACTGCACGGGGTCGAAATCCCAGAACCGGTCGACGTGCTCGAACCACACCAGCGAGACGTCGGCGGAGTGCTGGATCTTCTCGGTCTCCTCGCGGCGGCCATGCTCATAGTCGTTCAGCGCAGCTTCGGTCGTCGGCGCCTTGGCCATCGCCTCATACAGCGCGATGGCATCTTCCATCGCCAGCTTGGTGCCGGAGCCGATCGAGAAATGCGCGGTCGCCTTGGCGTCGCCGAGCAGCACCATGTTGTCGCGGACCCAGCGCTTGTTGCGGATCATCGGGAAATTGCGCCACATCGAGCGGTTGATCAGCAGCTTGTGGCCTTCGAGGAATTTGCTGAAGATCTGCTCCATGCGATCGGCTGACTGCTGCTCGCTCAGGCCCTCCAGGCCCGCGCGCTTGAAGGTCTCGGGATCGGTCTCGAAAATCCAGGTCGAGCGGCCCGCCTCGTATTGATAGGCATGGGCGATGAACGGGCCCCACTCGGTTTCCTCGAACAGGAAGGTGAAGGCATCCAGCGGGCGGGTCGAACCCATCCAGGTGAACTTGTTGGAGCGCACGTCCGTAGTCGGATCGAAGTGCTGGATATATTTGTTACGGAAGTGGCTGTTGATGCCGTCGGACAGCACGATGAGATCGGCGTCGGCGAATTGCGCCTCGTCGGTGACATCGACCTCAAACATCAGCCGGCAGCCGAGTTCGCGGGCGCGCTCCTGCAGGATCAGCAGCAGGGTGCGGCGCGAGCAGCCGCAGAAGCCGTTGCCGCCGACGCGGTGCACCGTGCCGCGGAAATGCACGGCGATATCGTCCCAGTAGGCGAATTCCTGGGTGATGCGCTGGTAGCTCGGCAGGTCGTATTTTTCGAAATTGTCGAGGGTGGCGTCGGAGAAAACCACGCCGAAGCCGAAGGTATCGTCCGGCCGGTTGCGCTCGTAGACGGTGATGTCGGCGGAGGGCCGCTGCTTCTTCAACAGGATCGCGGCATAGAGCCCAGCCGGTCCGCCACCGATGATCGCGATCTTCATGCAAGCCTCCTGTCGAGCTTCGACGTAGATATTTTAATCCTAAAGCATTTCCGCGCAAGCCTGTTTGGGCGGCAGCAGGTGCCCGGAATGACATCGCGTAGCCCGGATGGAGCGCAGCGCAATCCGGTGTCAGAGCGTCAACAGGGGAGCCCGCCCCGGATTTCGCTGCGCTCCATCCGGGCTACAGACGACGTCAATTGCCCTCGAACACCGGCTTCTGCTTGTTGGCGAAGGCGTGGAAGGCGCGGGCAAAATCGTCGGTGGTCATGCACAGCGCCTGCGCCACGGCTTCGGCCTCGATAGCCTCTTCCACAGACATCGCCCATTCCATCGCCAGCATGCGCTTGGTCATGGTGTTGGCATAGGTCGGGCCCTCGGAGATCTGCTTCGCCAGTGCCTGTGCCTGCGTCAGCACCTCGCCGGACGACACGATGCGGCTAAAGAAGCCCCAGCGCTCGCCCTCCTCGGCGGTCATGAAGCGGCCGGTATAAAGCAGCTCGGAAGCGCGCGACTGGCCGATGATGCGCGGCAGGATCGCGCAGGCGCCCATGTCGCAGCCGGCCAGGCCCACCTTGTTGAACAGGAAGCCGACCTTGGCGCCGGTGGCGGCGATCCGGAGGTCGGAGGCCATCGCCATGATAGCGCCGGCGCCGGCGCAGATGCCTTCGACGGCGGCGATCACCGGCTGCGGGCAGCCGCGCATCGCCTTGACGAGGTCGCCGGTCATCCGCGTGAAGGCGGTGAGGTCCTTGGTGTTCATCTCGACCAGCGGGCCGATGATCTCGAACACGTCTCCGCCCGACGAGAAGTTACCGCCGGCGCCGGTCACCACGATGGTCTTGACGCTGTCATCCATCGCGCAGGCGCGGAAGAAGTCGGTGAGTTCGCGGTAGCTCTGGAAGGTCAGCGGGTTCTTCCGCTCCGGCCGGTTCAGCGTCACGGTCGCGATGCCATCCGCGACCGTGAGCAGGAAGTGCTCCGGTCTGTAATCAACCAGCGGCAGCGTGACGGGATTGGCGAACTTTTGCATGAGAACTCCCTGCGATTATTTTTTAGGTATCAGATTTCGCCGCCGGCAACCGCGATGGCCTGGCCGGTGATCGCGCCGGCCTTTTCTCCGCACAGCCAGATCACGGCATCGGCGACCTGCTGCGGCGTTACCAGCCGGCCTTGCGGATTATGCTTCGACAGTTCGGCAACGGCTTGCTCGCGCGTGCGCCCGGTCTTGCTGATGATGTTGTCGATACTGTCTTCCAGCAGATCCGTCTCGGTAAAACCCGGGCAAACGGCATTCACCGTGACGCCCTTGCTCGCGACCTCCAGCGCCAGCGAGCGCACCAGCCCGATCACCGCATGTTTGGCGGCGGCGTAGGCGCTGACATAGGCATAGCCCTTCAGGCCGGCGGTGGAGGCCACCGCGACAATGCGGCCATTGCGGGCGGCGACCATGCCCGGCAGCACGGCCTGGGCGGCGTAGACAACGCCCATGAAGTTGACGTCCATCATGCGCTGAAACAGCGCCGCGTCAGAACGGCCGAACGGCGCGGATTCCGCCGCCCCGGCATTGGCGACGAGAATGTCGAACGGCTGCCGCGTGGCGGCATCCGCGATGGCGGCTGTAACAGAAGCCTGATTGGAGACGTCGGCGGTGATGGCGAAGTGCGCCTCGCCGGCGGCGATCACCTCGTCCAGCGAAGCGAGGTTGCGGCCCATGATCGTCACCGTGGCACCCGCCTGCGCCAGCGACGCGGCAATGGCGCGGCCGATGCCGCGGCCGCCGCCGGTGACCAGCGCGTGGGTGGAACGGGACAATCCGGACATGCGTCACCTTCGGCAGGCTCGCCATGAGCCTGCCCGGATATTATTTTATGCTTCAAGCTTTTGCAAGGAAGCGCCGGATCGACGAATACTAGCTAAATACTAGCGATGGCGGCGCAGCGTCTCCGACGGGCTCTCGCCGTAACGCTGGCGGTATACGTTAGCCATCCGGCTCAGATGGGTGAACCCGAGATCGAAGGCCAGATCGGTCACGCGCTGGCCAGGCGCAGCGCACATCAGGCGGGCCTGCAAGTGCGTCAGCCGGATATCCAGCAGCGCGTCCGAAATCGACATGCCGAAATGCCGTCGGAAGCCGAGCTGCAGCGACCGTATCCCGATCCCCGCCTCGCGCGCCAGCCGCTCGAGATCGAGCGGCTGGGTCGCATGGGCTTCGAGATAGTCCCGTGCCTTTCGCAGCACCGACGGCAACGGGCCAAGGCGCGCCGGAAGCCGTTCGATATTGTCGGTAAGGGTATGTCGCTGACCGGTGAGCAGCAATCCGATGATGGAATCCCGCAGGGTCGCCGCGATCATCGGCGAGATCTGCTGCCCGGGACCGCATCGCTCCGCGAGCTCGGCGAGGTATTCGATCTGGGAACGCAGCGCGACGCCAAACGGCGTGTTCAGATCGATCCTCGGATCGAATTCGATGGCAACACCCGATTTTTCCGCCAGCGCCGCCGCGCGCTGCTCGACGAGTTGTCGTTCGACCAGCAGGATCAACTTGGCGCAGTGGTCATGCCAGACCATCTGGGTCGACATGGTCGGCGACAGCAACGACGCCGAACGCCCCGCCGAAACCTCGATCGTCCGGCCTCCGGTGTCGATCCGCGCGCCGCCCTGCAGCGGGATCTGCAACAGGAAGAAGCGATCGAGGCAGCCGGGGTCAATCGCGACCGAACCGCCATAGGACACATAATTCACCGAACAGCCGTTCAAGGCGGCGCAATTGTGCTGCGCGTGAAAATCCGGCCAGGAACGCTGTACCGGATCCAGCACGTGCGGACAGAAGATGCGCCCGATTGCCTCGGCGGCCTCATCGAGGTCCGTGGTGGAAACGCGGGAGAATGCCGCAAGCCTCTCGGCGCGGATCGGTTCGGCATGGCTCGGTATCGCAGCATCCACCATCATGGTCCGATCGCTTGCACGCCCTGGCACCCAGACTAGCCAAGTCGCATCGTCACGCCTAGCAGGCGCTGCGCCGCAAATTTTGCCGTGCTGCACAATGAATGCGCAGGTCCGCGACTACAAAAAGGAGTGTGCAGGCGCAGCGCGCCGGGCCAGTCGCGGTAATTATTTCGTCGGCTGGATCATGAATTCGTTCAACGGCTAGCGACATTCCCGCAAGCCACGCAGCATTCCCAAAGGCATTAACGAGAGGAAACGCAGACATGGCGGCACTCGAAAAAGGAATAACCCAGAACGGGACGGGCTATGGCGGCACCACCTGGAACATCCTCGGACAGGTCTACTTCCCGAAGGCCATCTCCGAGTCCACCTTCGCTTTCGAGACCAATAGCGATCCCGGCCAGTTTGTGCCGGTGCATATCCATCCCACCCAGGAAGAGTTCATCCTGGTACAGGAGGGCGTGCTCGATCTCAAACTCGATGGCCAGTGGGTCCGCGCCTTTGCCGGCGATCTGGTGCGGCTGCCGCGCGGCATTCCGCATGGCTATTTCAACAAATCGGACAAACCCGCCCGGGCACTGTTCTGGGTATCGCCGACACAGAAGCTCGAAGCGCTGTTCAAGCAGCTTCATAACATGAGCGACATCGAAGCTATTGTCCGGGTGTCTGCCGACCACGAAGTGAACTTCCTTCCGCCGGAAGCCAACGATTAGGCTCGACGACCCGCACCTCTTTCACCGGCACAGGTCGCGCCCGGGCCGGAGCCCGCGCGCATGATCCCGCACGCTCCCCGATCAGTCGGGCATCAACAGGAGACAAGCCATGGTCCGACAGAAAAGCGTTTGCGTCATCGGCGCCGGCATCGCCGGCCTTGCCGCCGCCAAGGCTTTCACCGCGCGCGGGCACAAGGTCTCGGTGCTGGAACGCAGCGGCGACCTCGGCGGCGTCTGGGAGCCGGCGCGCTCTTATCCCGGGGTCCAGACGCAGAGCCCCAAGGAGCTCTACCGCTTCACCGACAAGCCGATGCCGGCAGACTATCCCGAATGGCCCAAAGGCCCGCAGGTCTACGCCTATCTCGCCGACTATGCCCGTGACTACCAACTGCTCCCGCTGATGCGGTTTGAGACGACCGTCGTCAGCATGAATCGCCGCGACGACGGCCAGCCAAGCTGGACGCTGGAGATCCGCAATGCGGCCGGCACCACCACGCGAGAAATATTCGATTTCGTCGCCGTCTGCACCGGGCAGTTCAACGAGCGCAAGGAATTGCACCATGCCGGCGAAGACGACTTCAAAGCGGCCGGCGGTATTATACGGCATTCGGCGGAGCACACCGATTCATCCATCGTCAAAGGCCGGAAGGTCGTCGTACTCGGCGGATCGAAATCGGCCACCGATATTGCCGTGCAGTCGGTGAATGCCGGCGCCAGCGAGGTGACCTTCGTCTATCGCGAGCCGGTATGGCGGATTCCCTATTTCATCGGCGGCGTGATCAACTTCAAGCGCATCCTTTACATCCGCGCCCAGGAGGAAATGTTTCGCGGCTGGGGACTGAGCGCACTGTCGCGGCTCAATCATGCGATTGCCAAGCCCTTCGTCTGGGCCAACTGGCGCGGTCTGGAAGCCTTGCTGAAGGCGCAGCTCAAACTCAAGAAATGCGACATGGTGCCGGCCGGACGGATCGAGGACGGCATCAATTGTTCGGTTCCGATCGCCACGCCGGGATTTTTCCCGATGGTCGCCGACGGCCGCATCAAGGCGATCCGCGGCACCTTCGACCACTATGACGGCAAGACGATCGTGATGTCGGGCGGCCAGCGCGTCGAGGCGGATATCGTGGTGCAGGCGATCGGGTTCAAGCTTGGCGTGCCGTTCCTGCCGCAGCCATATCGCGACAGGCTGATCCAGTCGGACGGTCAGTACCGTCTGTATCGCGTGATCGCCAACCCGGACCTGCCGGACATGGGATTCGTCGGATTCAATTCCAGCTTCTGCTCGGTGCTGACGGCGGAAATGGCGGCCAACTGGCTGGTCCGCTATGCGGACGGCATGCTGGCGAAACAGCCAACGGCGGCCGAGATGCACCGGAACATGGACGAGATGCTGCATTTCAAGCGCGTCGAGCGGCCCGCGGCCGGCATCTATGGCGGGCTCTGCGTGGCCCCCTATCACTTCAAGCATTTCGACGAGCTACTCGACGACATGGGCGCCCGCGACAGGCGGCGCCGCGCGCTGGTCGAGAAATTCACGCCGCCGGACGCCGATGCCTATGCAAGGTTTCTGGCTTCCACGCCGGACTACACGGCGGAAGCCACCGCCGCTTGACGGGCCGCGGGCGAGCCGTGACCGGCTCGCCCGACCGACTTAGCTGGATTGCGCCGTCTTGATCAACTCGCGACCAATAATGACCTTCTGCACTTCGGTGGCGCCCTCATAGATCCGCAGGGCGCGGATCTCGCGGTACAGCTCCTCGACCTTGACGCCGGACTGCACGCCCATGCCGCCGAAGATCTGCACGGCGCGGTCGATCACCTTTTGCGCGGCTTCGGTGGCGAACATCTTGGCCATCGCGGCTTCGCGGGTGATGCGCGGCGCGCCCTGGTCCTTGGTCCAGGCCGAGCGATAGATCAGCAGCGCGGAGGCGTCGATGTCGGTCGCCATGTCGGCGAGGCCGGCTTGCGTCAGTTGCAGGTCACCCAGCGTATGGCCGAACATTTTGCGCGTTACGGAACGATGCACCGCCTCGTCCAGCGCGCGCCGGCCGAGACCGAGCGCCGCGGCGCCCACGGTGGAGCGAAACACGTCGAGCGTCGCCATCGCGACCTTGAAGCCTTCGCCGTCCTTGCCGATCTGGTTGGCCCGCGGCACGCGGCAGTCCTCGAAGGTCAGCGTCGCCAGCGGATGCGGCGCGATCACGTCGATTCGCTCCGATATGGTCAGGCCGGGCGTGTCGGCATCGACGACAAAAGCGCTGATGCCGCGCGCGCCGTCCTCGCCGGTACGCACGAAGACCACATAATGATCGGCGATGCCACCATTGGAAATCCAGGTCTTGCTGCCGGTAATGCGGACATGGTCGTTGCCATCCGGAACGGCTGATGTCGTCATCGCCGCGACGTCGGAGCCCGCATCGGTCTCCGACAGCGCGAAGGCCGCGATCGACTCACCGGTTGCGACGCGTGGGAGGTAGCGCGCCTTCAACTCGTCGCTGCCGAACAGGCTGATCGGCCCGGTGCCAAGCCCCTGCATCGCGAAGGCAAAGTCGGCGAGGCCGCTGACATAGGCGAGCGTCTCGCGTACCAGGCACAATGCGCGCACGTCGAAATTCGGATAGAGACCGCCATGGCTGGCCGGCACCGCGACCCGCAGCCAGCCGGCCTCACCCAGCGCCCGCACCAGCCGCCGGCAGGAGCCATCGGTATCGTGATGGTCGATCAGATCAGGGACGGTGGCTGCTGCCCATTGCGACAGTTCGGCCGACAAATTGCGGTGATGATCCTCGAAAAACGGCCACGATAAAAACGATTGATCGGACATGCTTGGCTTTCCTGCTCCGCGATGAGATTGTTTTAAACTTAAAGAGATTTCCGGCAAGGGGCACGGCCGTTGATGCGAAGCCCTGTTTCCACAAACTCTCCCTGATCCTGTGGAGCGGTCGCCTGCGACCGCGTCTCGAAGGATGACCGATTGACGCCGCGGTTCGAGATGCGCGCCAAAGGCGCGCTCCTCACCATGACGACGGAGAGCAGGAGACAGGTGCAGCGCAGCAATTGCCCACCAGCTAGGCATCCGGAAGCGCTTTAAGTCTAAAACAATCGCTTTTCATATAATTTTTGCCTGCTAGGATCTACCCCCGTTCAACCCGCCCAGGGAGATGCACGTGACTGACACAACAGCCATGACCACCAAGGACGGTCGCTTCGGCTATGAGGCGGCAGGCGACCCGAAGGCGGTGCCACTGGTATTCCTGCATGGCATCGGCGGCGCGGCGCGCGGTTGGCGCAGCCAGCTAGACGCCTTCTCAGACCGTTACTACGCCATTGCCTGGGACATGCCCGGCTATGGCGGCTCGCAGCCGCTACCCGTCACCAGCATTGCCACGCTCGCCGACGCGCTGAAGGATTTCCTCGAACAACTCGGCGCGACAAAGCCGGTGCTGGTCGGCCATTCGATCGGCGGCATGATCGTGCAGCAGTTTCTCGTGATGCATCCCGATCTCGCCGGTGCCGCGGTGCTGGCGCAGACCAGCTCGGCGTTCGGCAGCTCCGACGGCGAATGGCAGAAGAATTTCATCGAGACCCGGCTTGGCCCGCTCGATCGCGGCGAGACGATGGTGTCGATGGCACCGAAGCTGGTGCAGGATCTGGTCGGCGAGCAGCCCAGCGCTGACGGCGTGGCGCTCGCGCTCGATTGCATGGCGTCGGTCAAGCCGGACAGCTATCGCAGCTCGATGAAGGCAATGATCGGCTTCGACCTGCGCAAGAACCTTGCCGACATTACAGTACCAACGCTGCTGCTGTCCGGCTCCAAGGACAACAACGCCCCGGCCAAGACAATGGCCAAGATGGCGACCTTCGTGAAGGGCTCGACCTATGTCGAACTCGAAGGCGTCGGCCATCTCGCCGGTTTTGAACGTCCCAACGAATTCAACGAAGTGCTGCGCGACTTTCTCACCACCAGCCACGAAGTTTCGGGAACATCCTCATGAACATGCCCGCTAAACTCGACCTCGACGCCATCGTGCTCGACAGACCGATCTTCGATCCCAAGGCCTACGGCCTCACCAATGAGCAGGCGGAGATAATGACCCGCGCGCGCATGCTCGGGCAAAGCGTGTTCGCCGGCCGCGCATCGATCTGGGACAAGGAAGCGCGCTTTCCGTCGGACAACTACAAGGACCTGCACGAAGCCGGCCTGCTCGGCATCGCGATCCCCAAACAGCATGGCGGGCTCGGCGCGAACTATCAGACCTACGCCATGACGGCCGCCGAGATCGGCCGCTATTGCGGCGCCACCGCGCTGACCTGGAACATGCATGTCTGCTCGACTTTGTGGTCCGGCCCGCTCGCCGATGACCTCGACATGGACGAGCCGACCCGCGCCGACCAGGAGCGCCGCCGCGCCATTCACTACAAGCGCATTGTCGAAGACGGCGCGATCTATTCGCAGCCGTTCTCCGAAGGCGGCGCGGCCGCCGCCGGCGGTGTCGCCTTCGGCACCGAGGCGAAGCCGGTCGAGGGCGGCTGGCTGGTTAACGGCAAGAAGATTTTTGCCTCGCTCGCCGGCCACGCAAATTACTATGGCGTGCTGTGCACAGAGATGCTTGAGGGCGAGAAGGCGTCGCGCCGCAATACGCTGTATCTCGCGTTACCGGCCGACGCGCCGGGCGTCGCGGTGGTCGGCGACTGGGATCCCCTGGGCATGCGCGGCACGGTCTCGCGCACGCTGCTGTTCAAGGACGTGTTCGTGCCGCATGACGCGGCGCTGATGCCGCGCGGGGTGTATTTCCAGGCCGCGATGCGCTGGCCGCATATGTTTCTCACGCTGTCGCCGACCTATGTCGGCCTCGCGCAGGCGGCCTATGATTTCACCGTCAAATATCTGCGCGGCGAAGTGCCGGGCACGCCGCCGGTGAAGCGCAGGATGTATCAGACCAAGCAGATCGCGGTGGCGCAGATGCAGATCAAGCTCGAGCAGATCAAGGGCATCTGGTTCCAGGCGGTGACCGAGGCCTGCGCCAACCCCAGCAAGGAGCAGGTGTTGCGCGCCTACGCGGCGCAATATTCCGTGATGGAAGGCGCCAATGAGATCGCGACCCTGGCGATCCGCACCTGCGGCGGACAGGCGATGCTGAAATCGCTTCCGCTGGAGCGCATCTACCGCGACAGCCGTTGCGGCGCGTTGATGCTGCCATGGACCGCCGAACTCTGCCTCGACCGCATCGGCCGCGACGCGCTGTACGAACAGGGCGAGAAGGACGAGTAGGACTCCGTCACCGTCATCCTGAGGTGCGAGCCACTTGGCGAGCCTCGAAGGATGCGGCGACAGACGCCGGCGCTTGCGGCGCATCCTTCGAGGCCGTCGCAAGGGCGACGGCACCTCAGGATGACCGCAGAGTGCGCCGAGAGTTGAACAGGTTCGCACGACAGACGGATAACCCATCGTGGATCTCTCCGACCTCATCGCCCGCAACGCGGCCTTCACGCCGGACAGGCCCGCGATTCGTTTCGAGGGCGCGACGCTCAGCTATGCCGTCTTCAACGCGCGCATCGAGGCGACCGCGAAGGCGCTGAAGGCCGAATGCCATGTCGGCCGCGGCGACCGGGTCGCCATTCTCAGCCTCAACCGGCCGGACTATCTGGTGCTGCTCTATGCCTGCGCGCGGCTCGGCGCGATGCTGGTGCCGCTGAACTGGCGGCTGGCGGTGGCCGAGCAAATGTTCATTCTCGCCGATGCGTCGGTGAAGGTGCTGGTGCTGGAACAGGCTTTCGCCGCGATCCTGCCGGCGCTGGCCAATGAGCTGCCCGACACCCGAATCATCGCGCTCGATTTTTCGCCGCCTGCTCCGGCGCGAACATTCGAAGCCCTGCTGGCGACGGCGTCAGGCGACGGCCGCAATCCGCATACCGACCTCACCTGCCCGCTTCTGATCGTCTACACCTCCGGCACCACCGGCCGCCCCAAGGGCGCCGTGCTGCGCCAGGAGGCGCTGCTGTGGAACGGCATCATGAGCCAGCACATGCATGGCCTGACCTCCGACGACCACGTGCTGACCGTGCTGCCGTTTTTCCATGTTGGCGGCCTCAACATCCAGACCACGCCGGCGCTGCACATCGGCGCCACAGTGACGATCCACGCCCGCTTCACGCCCGACTCGACGCTTTCCGCCATCACCCATCAGCGACCGACGCTGACGGTGTGGGTGCCGGCGATCATCCAGGCGATGACCGAGCATCCGGCATGGGCCGCCGCCGACGTGGTCTGCCTCAAGGCGGTTTCCACCGGCTCGCAGATCGTGCCGCCGCATCTGATTGCCCGGCTCAGCGCGCGCGGCATCCCGGTGCTGCAGGTCTATGGCTCCACCGAGACCTGCCCGATTTCGATCTACACGCGGCTCGGCGGCGACCTCTCGCGCACCGGTTCGACCGGCCTGCCCGGCCTGTGCTGCGAGGCCATGATCGTCGATGATTCCGGCACCGAACTGCCCACCGGCACCGCCGGCGAGATCGCGGTGCGCGGCCCCAACGTGTTCTTCGAATATTGGGGCAACGAGGCGGCGACATCGGAGGCGCTGCATGACGGCTGGTACCGCACCGGCGACATCGGCACCCGCGACGCCGACGGTTACTTCTGGGTCCACGACCGCAAGAAGAACATGATCATCTCCGGCGGCGAGAACATCTATCCGGCGGAAGTCGAGCGCGTGCTGCTGGAGCATCCCGACGTTGCCGAGGTCGGCGTCGTCGGCCTGCCCGATCCGAAATGGACGGAGGTGCCGGTCGCCTATGTGATTCGGCGGCCGGATGGCAGCGTTACCGCCGAAGCGCTGCGCGCACATGTTCTGACGCAGCTCGCCCGCTTCAAGGTGCCGCGCGATATCGTCTTCGTCACCGAGCTGCCGCGCACTGCGCTCGGCAAGGTGCAGCATTTCAAGTTGAAGCAAGACCAGGCGGCGACGCCGATCGACGGAGAATCCCATTGAAAATCGCAGTTCTGGGCGGCGGCAACGGATCGTTTGCGGCGGCCGGTGATTTTACCCTGCAGGGCCACGAGGTCCGCCTCTGGCGCCGCGACGCCGACGCCGTCGCCGCGCATCGCGCCGCCGGCTCGCGGATTGTCGTGAAGAACGCGCAGGGCACCCACGACACCCGGCTCGCACTGGTCACCACCGACATCGCCGAAGCGATTCGCGACGCCGAGCTGATCCTGTGCCCGACACCGGCCTTCGCGCAGCCCGACATCGCCGCGCAGCTCTCGCCGCATTTGGCGGATGGCCAGGTGGTGTATCTTCCGCCGGCGACCTTCGGCTCGATGATCTTCGCCAAAGCTGCCCATGACGCCGGCAACCACGCCCGCGTCGCCTTTGCCGAGACCGGCACGCTGCCCTGGCTGGCGCGCAAGCACGGGCCCTTCGAGGTCTCGATCACCATCCGCGCCAAGCGGCTGCCGACCGGCGTGTTTCCGCTGTCGCTGTCGGACTACGCCTGCAAGGTGATTGACAAGGCCTTCCAGGGCGTGATCGAGCCGTGCGGCGATGCTTTGTCCGGCGCGCTGATGAATGCCGGCCCTATCATCCATCCGCCGCTGATCGTGATGAATGCCGGGCCATTGGAGCATTTCGAAACCTGGGACATTCACAAGGAAGGCACGCAACCCGCGATCCGCCGCGTCACCGACGCGCTCGATGCCGAGCGCATCGCCATTCGCGAAGCCTTCGGCTATGGCGGTTCGCATTTCCCCCTCGTGCAGCACTACGCCAAGGATGGCGAGGAGTGGATGTACGGCCGCGGCTCGCATGACCGTCTCACCGACTCCGGCGACTGGCGCGAACATATCGTGCTGACCGAGCACCGCTACATGCGCGAGGATCTGCGCACCGGCCTGTCGTTCTTCCTGTCCTGCGCGACGCTTTCCGGCACCGATACGCCCTTGATGAAAGCATTCCTGGCGATCGGCGGCGCCATCTGCGGCGAGAACTTCTTGCAGGGCGGCCGCACGCTGGCCTCATTGGGTTTCGGCGATCTCGACCGCGATGGTCTTCTGAAACTGCTGCGTGAAGGGTTCGCGTCATGACCGCGCGCGACGCCATCGCCTGCCTCGGTGCCGGCCGCATGGGCCGCGGCATTGCGGTGGCCTTCGCCTATGCCGGCCACGACGTCGCGATCGTCGATTTCAAAGCGCGCGATGCCAACAAGTTCGCAGTGCTGGAAGCCGAGGCGCTCGGCGAGATCCGCAAGACCTTTGCGTCGCTGTCGCGCTTCGGTCTGTTGAGCGCGGCCGATGTCGAGACATTGATGTCCCGAGTCAGCGTGGTACCGGAGGCCGGCGCTGCGGCAGCGCTATCCTCGGCCGCGATCATTTTCGAAGGCGTGCCGGAAGTACTCGACCTCAAGCGCGACGCGCTGGCGAAGGCGTCACGGCTTGCCGGCCCCGACGCGATCATCGCTTCCACCACCTCGACAATCCTGGTCGACGACATTTCGAGCGCGGTCGAGCATCCCGCGCGCTTCCTCAACGCGCACTGGCTCAATCCGGCCTATCTGGTGCCGCTGGTCGAACTGTCGCCGGGCAACGCGACCGATCCCGCGATCACCGCGCGCGTCCTTACGCTGCTGGAGGGCATCGGCAAGAAGCCCGTCGTTTGCGCGGCGACGCCCGGCTACATCGTGCCGCGGATTCAGGCGCTCGCCATGAACGAGGCCGCGCGCATGGTCGAGGAAGGCGTTGCGTCCGCTGCCGATATCGACAAGGCGATCAAATACGGTTTCGGTTTCCGCTTCGCGGTGCTCGGCCTGCTGGAATTCATCGACTGGGGCGGCGGCGATATCCTACACTATGCCAGCCAGTATCTCACCGGCGCGCTCGGCAATCAGCGCTATGCAGCACCCGATATCATCGGCCGCAACATGACCGAAGGAAAAGTCGGCCTGCGAACCGGCGAGGGGTTCCTCGACTATGCCGGCATGGACGTCGATGCCTACCGCGAGCAGCGGCTGGCGGCCTTTGTCGATTTGCTCAGGCATTTCGAACTGGCCAAACCGCCAGTGCTGTAGATGTAGCCCGGATGAAGCGCAGCGAAATCCGGGGCCGGCGCATCAGTTAGGCGCGGTTTCCCCGGATTGCGCGGCGCTCCATCCGGGCTACGAGCGCCGCAAACTATCCGAACACATCCTGCAGCACGCCGGCCTTGATCACTTCTACGCCGTCCAACGTGATCGTCGTGTTGAACACCGGCAGATCGAAATGCCCGGCAGTGTAGCGCCCGGCGAATTCATTGGCGCCGGTGGAGAACAGGAAGTTGCCGGCGACGGCGCGGATCTCGGTGCCGTTGGTGTCGCGCTGGTCGTACATCGCAAGCGATTCGTAGCGCGCGTTCGGGTTCATGCCCCAGCCGACATGCGACACCGCATAGGCTTCCTTGTCGCCCCAGGCCGCGAGGTAGCGCTTCATCATCTCGGCATCGGCGCCCTCGCCGGTGAGCTCCACCACATAGTCGTCTTTCAGCACCATACGCACCGGCGAGGTGAGATAGCGTTTGAAGGTCAGGTTGATGTCGCCGGCGTCCATCACCAGCGTGCCGTTGATGGTCTTGCTTTTCGGGAAGCTCACCACGATGCCACCCGGCCAGTGCGCCAGCGTGCCGGGCTTGTCGGTCCAGCCCCAGACGCCGACCGTCGCCGCGCCCTGCATATCGACATCGAGATCGGTGCCCGCCGCCGACGTCACCTTCATGTTCTTGGTTCCGCGCAGCATCTTCGCCGCCGCGCGGACGCGCTTCTCCAGCGCGCTGTCCGGCACCATGCGCTCGAGCGCTTCGGGGTGTTCGTTGGAGATCACCAGAATGCGCGCGCCGGCCTTCAGGATCTCCGGCGTCTCCTTGGCGTGCATCAGGCCTTCGATGGTGCAATCCACCACGAAGCCGGCCTGCTGCAGGGCCGACACCACCGGGCCCAACTGCCCGATCGCTTCCGACGCGCCGGTCGAGCGGATCGGCACCACCTGCCGGTTGCGCGGCGTCGGCAGGATCACATGGAACGGCCTGGCTCCCATCCGCAGCAGCGCCAGTTCTGCGAGGTGCACGTTGAGCGCACGCGATTGCGTCTCGGAAAGAATCGCTGCGGTATCACCGGGCTTGACCGCGCAGCGCTCAAAAATCTCGCAAAACGCGTCGATCCATTTCGCCTCGATGCGATCTGCCAGCATGCGTGTTCTCCAGTGTTTACGGCGATTATCGTTGGATGATAGGGGCGAGCGTGTTATATGAAAAGGCATATTTTTAACGTTAAAGCACAGCGCGTAATCGCGCGTTGTCCCCGCACACCAGGCGCAGTTCGATGACCGATGACAGCAACGCAAAGGCCACACAGGCGGTAAGCCCGGTGCCGTTTCGCCAGGCGCTCGGTCAGTTTCCGACCGGTGTGACGGTGGTCACCGCGATGGCGGGCGACCATCCCGTCGGCATGACCGCGAATTCGTTTTCCTCCGTATCGCTCGATCCGCCCTTGGTGTTGTGGAGCGTCGCCAAATCGTCGCCTAGCCACGATCCGTTCGTCGCGGCCGAGGCGTTCGCGATTCATTTTCTCGGGGCCAATCATGGCGAGCTGGCGATGCGGTTCGGCCGCCGTGGCTCCGACAAGTTCGCCGACATCGTGCACGCGCCCGGCGTCACCGGCGCGCCGCTGATCGAGGGTCTCGCGCCGATCTTCGAATGCAAGACTTGGGCGCGCTATCCCGGCGGCGACCACACCATCCTGGTCGGCGAGGTCGTGCGCTTCGTCGAGCGAAATCACGATCCGCTGGTGTTTCATTCCGGCGAGTTGCGTCGCATCGACAACGCGCTGCGCCGCGCGCCGAAACTCGCCAGCGGCAGCTTTGCGCGCAACTATCTGTCATATTTGCTGGCGCGCGCGAGCTTCAACGTGTCCCGCGAATTCCATGCGCGGCTGAAGGAATGGGATCTCACCGTGCCTGAATGGCGCGTGCTGGCCTGCCTGATGGATGTCGAGGGCCTGTCGGTCGGTGAACTGGCCGCGATGGCGCTGATGAAGCAGCCCGGCCTGACCAAGGTGCTCGACCGCATGGAGCGCGACGGGTTCCTGAAACGGCAGAACGCGTCGGAAGACCGCCGCCGCGTCACGCTGCATTTGACGGCAAAGGGCCGCGCCCGTGTCAAGCCGGTGCAGGCAGCGGCGCTAGCGCATGAAGCTGAGTTGCTGAAGCAGTTCAGCGACAGCGAGCGCGCGACGATCAAGCACGCGCTGGACTTGCTGATCGACAGCGGCATGGCGGAAAAGGACGGCGAGTAGGGGGACTGCGGCATCTCCGAAGTCGTCATCCTGAGGCGCTCACGCGAAGGGGGAGCCTCGAAGGATGCGGCGACGGGAGACGGCGCTCGCGGCGCATCCTTCGAGGCCGCCGCTTTCGCGACGGCACCTCAGGATGACGACGAAGTTTGAGGCCGCAAAACAAAACGGCGCCGCATCGATTCGATGCAGCGCCGTTTTTCCCGAACGTTCGCTTACTTCAGCGGCGCGACGATGGTCGGATGCTTCCAGCCGGCGACGTCGATCTTCTTCGACAGCATGCCGGTCTCGACATAGACGTCGAGCATCTGCTGGATCGCCGTGAAGTTCGGCGCCGCACCCGGGTCACGCGCGAAGTCGTTGTCCTTAAGCAGATAGGTTTCCAGCACCGGGATCGGCGCCTTCATGACTTCGTTGACGACCTTCAAGGTTTCGTCGCGGTTGGCCAGCGCCTTCTGCATGCCGAGCGTGAGATCCTGCACATAGAGCTTGGCAAGGTCCGGGCTCTTCTCGATGAAGTCGACGCGGCAGGCTTCCAGGATGTGCACGATATTGGGCTGCTGCTGCGACAGCGAGAACAGTTTTCGCGTGCCGCCCTTGGCTTCCATGCGCGCGGCGAACGGCTGGTTCATCACCGCGGAATCGACCCGGCCTGAACGCAGCGCCTCTTCGGACAGCGCGAAGCCGACCTCGACCAGTTTGACGTCCTTGGCGGCGTCAAGACCAGCCTGTTTCAGCAGGATCGCCATCGGCCCATAAATGCCGGAGCCGAGCGTGTTGATCGACATCGTCTTGCCCTTGAGATCGGCAATCGTCTTGATCGGCGAATCATCCTTGACCGCCCAATACACCGAATAGCTGCCCGGCTTTTCCGAGACGTGCTGCGCGACGATATAGGCCTTCAGCCCGCCATTGACAGCGCCCTGCGCCAGCGCCAGCGGTGACTGCGTCGCGCAATCCAGCGCGCCGGCGGCAAGCGCCTGGGTCATCGGCGCAGTGCCCTGAAACTGCACCCATTCGATGTTGTAGGCCTTGCCGATATTCGGAAATTCCTGCGGCCGCTTCATCATCCAGTATTTGGATTCCTCGGCCGGAATGGTCCAGCCGACCTTGATGGTCTGCTGGGCAAAGGCCGAACCGGCGCTGAGCGTGGCGCCCGCCACCAGTGCCGCAACAACGTGACGTGTAAGTGCAGTCCGCTTCATCTTGAAGTCCCCTGTGTCCGGATCGTCAGACCATCGCCATGCAATTGTCTTGCCGACATGCCGCCCGCTCACAATTGTTTCATGCTTCAAATGACCGCGCAATATCGACCGCAATGCGATATACGGGGTCGTCTGATTGGGCTGAGCAGCCGGGAATTGATGGACCATGAGTAACGACTTCTTCTCCGACCTTCTGGCCTCGATCTCGGAGCGCGGCCGCACCCTGCTGCGGCTGGGGCCGGCGTCCGTTGATGCACGACAGAACGCTTCCGACCTGGTCGAGCTCTGTACCGAACTGCTGTCGGGTCGCGGCGAGGCTTCGGGGACCGCGATCGCCCGCGGCGTATTCGACCGCTACCATCAGCTCGACGAAGCCGGCCGGCTGACCTTCTTCGAGACGATGGCGAGCCAGTTCGGCCCGGACGCGGACCGGCTGGAGCGCGCCATCGCCGCCTGGCATAACGATCCGAGCGGAGACACGGCCGGTAAATTGCATTTCGCCTCGGAGCCGAGGCGGCAGGAGCTGTTGCGCCGGCTCAACCGCGCGCCGGGCGCCACCGGCGAACTGGTCAACATGCGCGCCGACCTGCTCGACCTCAAGGGCGCACACAAGGAACTCGCCGTCGTCGATCGCGACTGCGTGCATCTTCTGGCATCGTGGTTCAACAGGGGGTTTCTCGTGCTGCGCCGGATCGACTGGTCGACACCCGCCATCATTCTGGAAAAGGTCATCAAATACGAGGCCGTCCACGAGATCCACGACTGGAACGATCTGCGCCGCCGCATCGATCCGGTCGATCGGCGCTGCTACGCATTTTTCCATCCCGCCTTGGTTGACGAGCCGTTGATCTTCGTCGAAGTGGCGCTGACCGAGACCATTCCGGGCGCCATCGCGCCGCTGCTGGCAGAAGACCGCCAACCGGTGGCGATCGAGCGCGCGCGCACCGCGGTGTTCTATTCGATCTCGAACTGCCAGCGCGGGCTGGGCGGCATTTCGTTCGGCAATTTCCTGATCAAGCAGGTAGTAGAGGAATTGCGCCGCGAACTGCCGAAGCTCGAAAGTTTCGTCACGCTGTCGCCGGTGCCGGGCTTCATGAAGTGGCTGCAGCGCGCGCCCGACGTGCCGATCACCGACGAGGAGCGCACGCTGCTGGCGCATCTCGACGATGCCGGATGGATCAACGACGCGCCGCTGGCCGCCCAGATCCGCACCGTGCTCGAACCGCTCGCAGCGCATTATTTCCTCAAGGCGAAATCGGCGCGCGGCGGCCCGGTGGATTCCGTCGCCCGCTTCCACCTCGGCAACGGCGCGCGCCTTGAGCGCATCGACTGGCTCGGCGACGTCTCAATGAAAGGACTGCGCGAATCTGCCGGGCTGATGGTGAACTATCTCTATCGCCTCGACGATATCGAGAAGAACCACGAAGCCTACGCCGACCACTACGAGATCGCGGCCTCCAGCGCCGTGAAGAAGCAGTTGAAGACCGAAGGCAGAAGGCTGCTGGACATGCGGCTGGGATAGTCGTCTCCCTGCACTGCAGCACGTCGCGCGCTTGCGGGCCGCGACGGAACGGCGCACCCTGAGGCAAACAATCACCGGACAACCGGTGATGCCACAGGGAGGACCACATGCTGACACGCCGTCATGTCTTGCGGGGTTCGGCTGCCGCCGCGCTCATACTCAGTGCCCGATCCGCTTTCGCGAAACCGTCGCAACCCGGCACGGCTGTCAATTTCGAAATGCCGGCCGGCGCCGTGGATTGCCATACGCACATCCACGGCGATCCCGAAAAATTCCCGATGTTCGCCGGCCGCGTCTATACGCCGGAGCCGGCCTCGCCCGAGGAGATGGCAGCGCTGCACAAGGCGCTCGGCATCCAGCGCGTCGTCATCGTCACGCCGAGCGTGTACGGCACCGACAATTCGGCGACCCTGTTCGGCATCAAGGTGCGCGGCGCCGACGCCCGCGGCGTCGCGGTGATCGACGACAAGACGACCGAAGCGCAACTCGACGAGATGCACGCGGCCGGCATCCGCGGCATTCGCGTCAATCTGGCGACCACCGGCACCAACGATCCGGCCATCGCCCGGCAGCGTGTGCAGACCGGCATCGATCGCATCAAGGCGCGCGGCTGGCATTTGCAGATCTATACCAACCTGCCCGTCATTCCGGGCATCAAGGACATCGCGTTGGCGTCGCCAGTGCCGCTGGTATTCGATCACTTCGGCGGCGCGCAGGCAGCACTCGGGCCGGAGCAGCCGGGGTTCTCGGATCTGCTCGAGCTCGTCAAAGCGGGCCGCGCCTATGTCAAGATTTCCGGCGCCTATCGCGCTTCCATGCAAGGCCCGGATTTCAACGACGTCGTGCCACTGGCCAAGGCGCTGATCTCGGCCAATCCCGACCGCATCGTCTGGGGCACCGACTGGCCGCATCCGGATTCGGTGACGCCCGCCGGCAAGAAACCGACCGATGTCACGCCGCTGCTGCAGATCGATGACGGGAGGCTGTTGAATCAGCTCGCGGTCTGGGCACCGGATGCAGCGTCGCGGAAGAAGATTTTGGTCGATAATGCGGTGAAGCTTTACGGGTTCGGGTAACCGATGCGGTCCTTCTTCCTTCTCCCCTTGTGGGAGAAGGTGGCGCCGACGAAGTCGGCGACGGATGAGGGGTTACTTGGCGACGGCACATGCGGCACCCCTCACCCTTCTCGAACCGCTTCGCGGTTCGATCCACCCTCTCCCACAAGGGGAGAGGGAAAGAAGATAGAGCACTACACTTCCGGAAACCCTCTCAGCAAATATGTCCGCAGCCCATGCAGCAGGCTGTTCAGGATCAGCCCGAGCAGCGAGATCGTGATCAGCGGCACGAACATGTCTACGGTCTGGAAGGTGCGCGCGGCCTGTACCAGCATGTGGCCGAGGCCATCGGTCGAGGTGATCATCTCGGCCAGGAACACCACGATGCAGGAGATCACCAGGCCGATGCGGCAACCGGTGAGGATCGAGGGCATCGCCGCCGGCAGCACCACCTTGAACAGGATCTGCCAACGCGGCGTGCCCGCCGCCATCGCCGACCAGATCAGCTTCTGCTCGACCATTGTGGCGCCGTAATAGGTCGACAGGAGAATCGGAAACAGCGCATCGGCTGCGACCAGCGTGATCTTCGAGGCGTGGTCGAAGCCGAGAATGAGGAGCAGCGCCGGATAGAGCGCGACCTTCGGCACCGGCGCCAGCACGCGGACCAGCGGCTTGACCACCGAATTGATCACCGGGCTGACCGCGGCGGCGAGGCCGATGGTTACGCCGAGCACGACGGCGATGGCAAAGCCCGCGAACAGGCGAATGAGGGTCGCAGCGATTTCGTCCAGGAAATCGCTGGTCAGCAATTGCTGTGCGAGGCGCAGGAATACGGCGCCCGGCGGCGGCAGCAAGGTGACCGGCGCGTAGCCGAACGAAACCAGGACTTGCCAGCCGGCAATCAGCAGCGCGATCGGGGTGATGCCGAGCAGGACCTTGGTGATGACCGGGTTCATGAGAAGCTCAATGGCATGTCGTGCAGCGGCTTCGACCAGCGTACCAGCGAACCGCGCAGCTTCTCGAACGCCGCGTCGAGCGCAATGCCCATCGCGCCGATGATCATAATCATCGCGAAAGTGGTGTCGTACTGCGCCATGTCGAGCGCGTTGAACAGGATGTTGCCCGCCCCCGATTGCCGCGCTATCATCTCCGAGGTCACCATCGTGATCAGCGCCAGCACCAGCCCGGTGCGGCAGCCCGTGAGAATTTCCGGTAGCGCCGACGGCAGCACGATGCGCCACATCCTGGATGGCGCCGACATGCCCATCGCCGCGGCCGACCACAGCATCTTCTCTTCGACGGCACGGCCGCCCTGGAACGAATGATAGATCACCGGCAGGCTGACGCCGAGGAAGATCACCAGCGTCTTGGACAGATCACCGACGCCGAGCCACAGCATGATGATCGGCATCAACGCGGCTTTCGGCACCGGATAGATCACCATCAGCAGCGGATTGAAGAACGACGCCACCGGCTTGACGCGGCCCATCATCAGCCCGAGCGGAATGGCGAACAGCAATGCGAGCGCGAAGCCGATTGCCATGCGGCGCAGCGAGGCGCCGATATTGACCAGCGATTCCTTGTCGGTGAGAATTGCCGGCACCGCGCGCAGCGACTCCCAAGCGGTCGGAAAGCTCTCGGTGTTGAGCAGCAGCGAGGTCGCCTGCCACGCGCACAACAGCCCGATACAGGCCAACAGCGGCGCCGATTTCGAAAGCATCGCGGTCGGCGTGATCATACGTGGATCTCGTCTTCGCCGGTATCGTCGATCAGTTTTTCGATATCGACGACGTATTTCTGGTAGCGCGGATCGAGCAGTAGTTCGGCGCGCTTGCGCGGCCGCGGCAGGTCGATATCGACGACGACCTTGATGCTGCCCGGCGAGCGCGTCATCACCACGACTTTGTCGGACAAGAACACTGCCTCTTCCACCGAATGCGTGACGAACAGCACCGTCTTGCGGTCGCGTTCCCAGATGGTGAGCAGGTCGTTCTGCAGCCGCGTGCGGGTATGCGCATCGAGCGCGCCGAAAGGCTCGTCCATCAAGAGCACGGCGGGATTGTAGGCCAGCGTGCGGGCGATCGCGACGCGCTGCTTCATGCCGCCGGACAATTCTTTCGGATAGAAATGCCCGTAATCCTTGAGACCGACCATCTCCAGCAGCTTGCGGCTCTTTGCCTCCGCTTCGGCCTTGCCAACGCCCTGCTGGCGCAGACCGTACATCACGTTGCCGAGCACGTTCTTCCAGGGAAACAGCGCGAATTCCTGAAATACCGGGCCGCGGTCCGGGCCCGGCCGGGTGATCGTCTTGCCCTTGATACGCGCCACGCCCTCGGTTGGCGCGACGAAGCCGCCCACGATATAGAGCAGCGTGGATTTGCCGCAGCCGGAAGGTCCGAGGATCGAGACGAAGGCGCCGTCGTCGATCGTCAGGTTGATATCCGAGAGCGCCAGATGGCTTTGCCGCCCGGCGGTCTGGAAACGCTGCGAGACGTGATCGATATGGATCATCGCCGATGCAGGTGCCACGCCCGGCAACGGTTGGGAAACGGCTTGAACGTCCGAACGCAGTGTCGCCACTTTCATTCCCGGTCCTCGTTGGCCATGAACGCCTCGCGATCGCGACGGACCTGATGAGTCCATCGTGACGGCTGCAGAAGCATAGCGCAAAACCGCAAATGCTTTAAGCTTCAAATTTATGCGGCGCGCGCCTTTTTGCTAGCCAGCCTTCCAGCCGTCATTCCGGGGCGCGAGCGCATCAGCGCGAGCGAACCCGGAATCTCGACATGGGACGATGAACAGCTCGGGATTCCGGGTTCGCGTTCGGCTCGCGCCGCCCGCGCCCCGGAATGACAGTTTGTTGCTTACGCCTGGTCGCGGAAATACGGCTCGACCGGGCCGGTCAGCTTGATGGTCAGCGGATTGCCGTAGCGATCCTTGGCGGCGCCGGCCGGCACCTTCACCCAGTTCTCGCTGACGCAATATTCCTCGACATTGGTCTTTTCGACGCCCTTGAAGCGAATGCCGACATCGCGCTGCAACACCTCGGCATTGTAGAACGGGCTGCGCGGATCGGTGGACAGACGATCGGGCAATTCCAGCGGGGCATCGTTGGTGTCGGTCATAGCAGCGCCTCGATTTTTTCTTTGAGCGATTCAGGAGTGGTCGTGGGCGCGAAGCGGCCGACGACCTGGCCGGCACGATCGACCAGGAATTTGGTGAAATTCCATTTGATCGCCGCGCCGAGCAGCCCTGACTTTTCAGATTTCAGGAAATTATACAATGGATGGGCGCGGGTTCCGTTGACGTCGACCTTGTCGAACATCAGGAAGCTGACACCGTAATCCTTCTCGCAGAACGCCGCGATCTGGCTGGCATCGCCCGGCTCCTGACCGCCGAACTGGTTGCAGGGAAAGCCCAGCACTGCAAAGCCGCGCGGTGCGTATTGCTCGTGAATCTTCTGCAGGCCCTTGTATTGCGGCGTGAATCCGCAGGCGCTGGCGGTATTGACGATCAGCAACACCTCGCCCTCGAACTGTTTCATCGAGACATCGTGGCCGGCCAATGTCCTGGCCGAAAAATCATACAGGCTTGCCATCGTTTTATCCTTCAGGCCGTGACGGGATCGATCGGAGATACCGGCGTGCCCCCCGCCTCGATCGCCTCGCCGGCGGCCAGACAAAGATCCTCGCGGTAACGGGAGGCGACGATCTGCACGCCGGTCGGCACCCGGCCGACCAGGCCGGTCGCCACCGACAGCGCCGGCAGGCCCATGAAGGGAATCCCGATCTGCGGCATCTGCGCCGCCCAGACCCGCGCGAAGGAGGCCTCGTCCTTGAGGTCGAGCTGGTCCGGGAATGGCAGTTCGCCGGACACCGGCATCAGCACCACCGCGTAGTGCTGCAGGAACATCTGCCAGTCCCGCACGAAGCTCGAGCGGCGCACCATTGCCCGCGACAGCCCGCCCTGCTCGAACCCTTCGAGCTTCGGCCTGATGCCGCGCAGGCAGGCCAGCGCGCCGGGATCGCCCTCGCGCTCGGCGGCGTCGAGCATGCCCTGATAGCCGTCGCCGAACCAGATTGTGGTCTGCAACTCGGCAGCCTCGCGCAGCGCCGGGGTGTTGTCGACTTCCTCGACCACCCAGCCGGCCGCTTGCACCCGCCGGCCGGCATCGCGCACCGCGGCTTCGACGTCGGCGGTGATTTCGAGGCCGTCGGGACGCAGCACCATCGCGGCGCGCTTCGGCATCACGGGGCCGTCCAGCGGCGCCGGCACCCACCAGGGGTCGCGCATATCGGGCTGCGACATCACTTCGAGGCCGAGCCGGACGTCAGCAATCGTGCGGGCCAGCGGGCCGGACATCGCGGTGATCTGGCCGGAAATGATGCGCTCCGGTAGCGCCGCGTTATAGGCCGCGATGCGGCCGAGCGTCGGGCGCAGACCGTGCACGCCGCAGGCATAGGCGGGATAGCGGATCGAGCCGGCGATGTCGGTGCCATGCGCGATGTGGCCGATTCCGGCGGCGACCGATGCTGCCGCGCCGCCCGACGAGCCGCCCGGCGTAATCGAAGGATCGCGTGGGTTCTTGGTGTCGCCATAAAGAAGATTGCTGGTGAACCAGCGATATGAAAACGCCGGGCAGTTCGTGCGACCAAGGATTACGGCGCCCGCCTTGCGCAGATTGTCGATCACCGGGCTGTTGCTGACGGGCAGCACGTTGCTCTGGATGCCGACGCCGTTGGTGGTGGCATAGCCGGCATAATCGATATTGACCTTGACGGTGACCGGCACGCCGGCCAGCGGCCCGACCGCGTCGCCGCGCGCGATGGCCGCGTCGATGGCCTCGGCCTGCGCCAGCACGTCCTCGGGGCGATGCTCGACCACCGCATTGATCGCCGGATTGACCGCGTCGAGCCGCGCCAGCCCGGCGAGGGCGGCCTGCTTCGCCGAAACCTTGCGGTCGCGGATCAGGGCTGCAAGGTCGGTAGCCGACAGACGCCAGAGATCGTTCATGCATCGCTCCATGTTTGCAGCTTGTTATCGCAGCAGGAAGCAGAAGGCCAATGGGGGCCGTCCGACATGCAACTGTACGAGCGGAGCGCGGATCTTCCCCTCCCCCTTGCGGGGAGGGGGGCCGGGCGAAGCCCGGTCGGGTGGGGGTAGCCACAAACGCCATCGCCTGTGGCACCCCCACCCCGGCCTCCACTCTCGATGATGCAATCGCATCATCGCTCGTTCGGCCGACCCTCCCCGCAAGGGGAGGGAGACCATCAGCGCCTTCGCATCACATCCAATGCAAAGAAGACGTTCACTTCACCCTTGCGAGGAAATACGCGAGCTCAACGATCTGCGCGTCGCTGACCGATTGCATCACGTCGGCCATGGTGGCGTCGTAGCCGTGGCGGGTATTGGTCTTGTAGTCGTGCAGGGTCTGGGCGAGGTAATCCTCACGCTGGCCGGCGATGCGCGGGATGTTGTCGCGGCCGGAATAGTCGGCGTTGTGGCAGGAATCGCAGCGAAATTTGGACGTTAGCAACTTGGCCTGTGCCATCCGCGCGGGATCGCCGGGATCGATCGCGGGCGCGGGTTTCGGCAGCGCGGCGATATAGTCCGAGAAACTGCGCAGGTCGTCGTCGGTCAGGTTCTTCGCCATGTCGTTCATCGGCGCGAACAGCCGCAGCCTTTCGCGGAACATATAGAGCTGGATCAGCACATAGGCCGGCTGCTGCGCGCCGAGCGAGGGCGTGTGCTCGGTTTTCGAGGTGCCATTGTCGCCGTGGCAGACAAGGCACGGTGCGGTGCGATCGGCGATGGTTTCGGCGTGAGATATGGTCGGCCCCACTGCAACGAGCGAAAGTAAAACGACGAACGTCGCACGGGGTCGTCCCCGCAAAAGCGGGGATCCATAGCCGCCGACGCCTGCGAAGGCGCGGCGGAGAAGTCGGAAGATCATCTTAAAAGCCGGAGGTTATGGGTCCCCGCTTTCGCGGAGACGACCGTGGAGAGTGCGCGCCCTGCCCCTGCTCTTCCCGCTTGCGGATCGAGGTGAACAGGACGCTCTGCAATGGATGATGAACGGCCTGCCTTACTGCGCCGCGACTTTCGGCTTGCCGTAGGTGATGCGATAGATCGCGCCGTTCCAGTCATCGGAGACCAGCAGCGAGCCATCCTTCAACGGCAGCACATCGACCGGGCGGCCGATATAATTATTGTTGTCGATGAAGCCGGTGAGGAACGGTTCGGTGGACTTCACCGTGCCGTCCTTGTTGAGCTTCACGACCACCACATCGCCGCCGAGCTTCTGCGACTTGTTCCAGGAGCCGTGCCGCGCCACGAAGATCGCGTTCTTGTACGCCGCCGGGAACGCCTTGCCGGTGTAGAACCGCATGCCGAGTGCTGCGGTATGCGCACCAAGCAGGCCGACCGGCGCGGTGTAGTCGGCGCACGACTTGCCCCAGCCGAATTCGGGATCGAGGATGTTGCCCTGCAGGCAATACGGCGCGCCGAAATTCTCGCCGACCTTGCTGACGCGGTTGAGCTCGTCCTCCGGGACGCTTTCCGAGACCCAGTCGCGGCCATTGTCGGTGAAGTACATCTCCTTGGTTTCGGGGTTCCAGTCGAAGCCGACCGTATTGCGCATGCCGCGCACCACCACTTCAGCGCCGCTGCCATCGAGGTTGATGCGGCGGATCTGGCCGTGCGCGTCGTCATGCAGCACACTGTTGCCGGGCTGGCCGACGGGAACGTAGAGCTTGTTGTCGGGGCCGATTCCGATGAACTTCCAGCCGTGCGCCTCGTCCTTCGGCAGGTTGTCGTAGATCATCGTCGGCTTCGGCGGGTTGTCGAGGTTGTCCTCGACCTTGTCGATCTTGGAGATTTTCGACAGTTCGGCGATGTACAAGGTACCGTCCTTGAAGGCGAGGCCGTTCGGGCGGTACAGGCCGGAGGCGAGCACCTTGACCGAGCGTTTGCCGTCCTTGTTGATGACCGCATAGACCTTGTCGACGAGGCGGGAGCCGACGAACACCGTGCCCTTGTCGCCTTCGCGCAGCGTGCGCGCATTGGCCATGCCGGCGGCATAGACCTCGATATTGAAGCCGGGCGGCAGCTTCAACCGCGCCGTCGGCAGCTTGTCGACCGAGGAGGCGATCGGCGGCGGCGCGACCGGCGCGAGCCTGGCGGCGGCCGGACTATCGGCCGGCCGGCCAATCAGCGGCGAACCGGGCGGCAAGGCCGGCGCGGCAGCGGCCGGCGCCGGCGCCGGCGCAGCCGGCATAGGAGAGGGAGCGGGCGTGGCTGCCGGGGTACTTTCGGTCGGCGCCGCGGGTTGCTGAGCGACAGCTTGGGACAGGAAGGCACTGATGAAAACGCCGGCGAGCAACGCCGAGCGAGCGGAGGCATAAACGGCCATGAAATTCTCCCTTTGCGGAAGCCTTCTATCGACGGCCGTGAATGCCGCCCCGAGACTTACCGCTACGCAGTTTCAATATTTCTCGCGACCGTGCAATCCCCACTGCGACATTGCGCGTCAATGCCGGGTAGTGCCCGCCTCCGGCGTCTCGATCAGGGCTTCGCTGAACGGAAATTCCAGCACGATCTCTCCTTCTGCGTCGGTCACTTCCAGAACGGCCGACAGCAGCCCGGATCGGGTGTCTTCGGTCTGCAGCAATTGCCGAATCATCGCGCGGGCGACCTCCCAGGCATGGTCCGGGTCACGCAACTGCTCGCCATTGGGGTCGGCGACGAGATCCGGACCCAGGCGGGTGTGGAAAAAATAAAGCGGCATGGGCGAAATCCGTTGACGTGAGCGCATGATGCGATTGATGGCCATATGTGGAACATTTGCGCAGGTGCAATGTTGCACCTGCGCAAATTGGTGCACCGCACTCTGAACCCATTATTGTGTTGACGAGACTGTTGGCGAACCTTTCGGCAGGTACTACATTCAACGAGTGCAGCGCTGTTGCTGCGCCAAGCGGGAGACCGAAGATGGCATGGAAAGCACCGAAGATCGTCGAAGTGCCGGTTGGCATGGAAATCAACATGTACGCCTGCGCCGCGCGCAAGTAAGACCTGACCTCCGGGGCGCCTTCATCCTATGAAGGCGCCCCTTCCGGTTGCGGCCCAGGGGCGATGTCATGTTGCGTGTTATCGTTCTCGGCGCCGCAGCGGGCGGCGGTATTCCGCAATGGAATTGCGGCTGCGAAATCTGTCGCGCTGCGCGCGAAATGCCGGCGCTGCAGGGCAGTCAGGCCTCGATCGCCATAACCGTCGATAATGAACACTGGTTCCTGATCAACGCCTCGCCCGATCTGCGGCAGCAACTGATTGCCAATCCGCCGCTGCATCCGAAAGCAGGCCAGCTTCGCCACTCGCCGATCGCCGGCGTCATCCTGACCAATGGTGAAGTCGATGCGGTCGCCGGGCTCTTGTCGATGCGCGAGGGCTCGCCATTTACCCTCTACGCGCACCCAAGAGTGCTGGCGATCCTGCAAGCCAACAGCATCTTCAATGTGCTCGCCGAGAAGAACGTGCACCGCCAATCGCTCGCCATCGATCAGGGTTTTGAACCGACGCTACCGAATGGCGCGCCTTCGGGGCTGGCCGTGTTGCCGTTTGCGGTGCCCGGCAAGGGGGCTTGGTATCTGGAGGGCCATGCCCACCCCGGCGGCACGGATGATGACGGCGACACGCTCGGGCTGCGGATCGAGGATCGGGCGACCGGACAGTATTTTTTCTTCGTCGCCGCCTGCGCCCGCGTCACGCCGGAACTGCAACAGCGCCTGCATGGCGCGCCGCTGGTTCTGTTCGACGGCACGGTATGGCACGACAATGAATTGATCGACGCCGGCCTCGGCGTGAAAACCGGGCAGCGCATGGGGCATCTCGCCATGTCAGGCCCCGACGGCGCCATCGCGATGCTGGCCGATTCCGACATCGCGCAGAAAGTCTTTCTGCACATCAACAATTCGAACCCGGCCTTGCTGCCGCATTCCCCGCAGCGGGCGAAGGTTCAACAGGCCGGCTGGCAGATCGGCCATGACGGCATGGAGATCACGCCATGAACGATCTCACCGCTTTCTCTCTGATGGCCAATACGCCGCTCGACAGCGCCGAACAGCTCGAAGCGACGCTGCGACACATCGGCGCAACCCGCTATCACAGCCTGCATCCGTTCCATCATTTGCTGCACGGCGGCAAACTCACCAAGGGTCAGGTGCAGGCCTGGGCGCTCAACCGCTACTACTATCAGAGCACGATCCCGATCAAGGACGCCGTTGTGATCTCTCGCTTCCGAGACCGCGCCACCCGCATCGAATGGCGACATCGCATCGAGGACCATGACGGCGACGCCGGCGCCGAGGGCGGCATCGAGCGCTGGCTGAAGCTGACCGAAGGCCTTGGCCTCGACAGTGCCTACGTCGAATCCGGTGAAGGGATTCTGCCGGCGACGCGCTTCGCAGTAGATGCCTATGTGCATTTCGTGCGCGACAAGAGCCCGCTGGAGGCGATCGCCTCGTCGCTGACCGAATTGTTCGCGCCGAACCTGCACGAGGAGCGCATCTCCGGAATGCTGAAGCATTACGAATTCGTCAATCCGGACATCATGAGCTATTTCAGCCGCCGCCTGACGCAGGCGCCGCGCGACGCCAATTTTGCGCTCGACTATGTGCGCCGCCACGCGACCACGCCGGCCTTGCGCGAACTGGTCTGCAATGCGCTGATCTTCAAGACCAATGTTTTGTGGGTGCAGCTCGACGCGCTGTACCACGCCTATGTCAACGGCTTTGTCCCGCCGGGCGCCTTCGTGCCCGACGCGAGCTAGAGATACCATGACCGAACCGCGCAGCCGACGCCTGCAAGTCGACGAGGCCAGCCGGCCGGTGCTGCCGCGCCATGCCAGACTGAAATTCGACGAAAGCCGGCAGGTCTGGGTGATCCTGGCGCCGGAGCGCGTGCTGGCACCGGACGAGATCGCCGTGGAAGTGCTGCAGCTCTGCGACGGCGCGCGCAGCGTTGCCGACATGATCGACCTGCTGGCGGCGAAATATGCCGCGCCGCGCGAGGACATCGGTCGCGACGTGATCGCAATGCTACAGGATCTCGCCAACAAGGGCTTCCTGACCCAGGCAAAGGAGAAGGCGACATGAGCCCGACTCTGACCGATGCGGCCCCGGTGTTCGCCGCGGACCCCGCCGACGGTCTGGCGATCATGGAGAAGACCCGCTCGACGGCGGAGACGTTTGGCATTCCGCTCGCCGTGCTGGCGGAGCTGACGCACCGCTGCCCGCTGCAGTGTCCGTATTGCTCCAACCCGGTCGAGCTGGAGCGATCGAGCAACGAGCTAACCACCGCGGAGTGGAAGAAGATTCTAACCGAGCTCGCCGAGATCGGCGTGCTGCAAATTCATTTCTCGGGCGGTGAGCCCGCGGCACGCAAGGATATCGTCGAGCTGGTGCAGCACGCCACTGACGTCGGCCTCTACTCCAATCTCATCACATCCGCGGTGCTGCTGACACGCGACAAGCTCGCAGCGCTGGCCGATGCAGGCCTCTGCCACGTGCAGATCAGCTTCCAGGGCAACGAACCGGTGGTCGCCGACCGCGTCGGCGGCTACCGCAATGGCCACGCTAAAAAACTCGAAGTGGCGCGCTGGACGCGCGAGCTCGACATGCCGCTGACGGTGAACGCGGTGATGCACCGGCAGAATTTGCACCAGCTCGCCGACATCATCCAGATGGCCATCGATCTCGACGCCGACCGGCTCGAAGTCGCCAATGTGCAATATTACGGCTGGGCGCTGAAGAACCGCGCCGCCCTGATGCCGACGCTGGAGCAGATCGAGGATACGACGCGCATCGTCGAGGACGCGCGCACGCGCCTGAAGGGCATTCTCGACATCGATTACGTGGTGCCGGACTATTACGCGCTGCGGCCGAAGAAATGCATGGGCGGCTGGGGCCGGCAATTCTTCAACATCTCGCCGTCCGGCAAGATCCTGCCGTGCCATGCCGCCGAGACCATCACCGGGATGGAGTTCGAGTCGGTGCGCTCGAACCATTCGATCGCTTGGATCTGGCAGAATTCGGAAGCCTTCAACCGCTATCGCGGCACCGGCTGGATGCCCGAACCCTGCGCGAGCTGCGCCTTCAAGGAGATCGATTTCGGCGGCTGCCGCTGCCAGGCCTTTGCGCTGACCGGCGACGCGGGTAATACCGATCCCGCCTGCACGCTGTCGCCGCGGCACGAGGAAATCTTCAAGATGGCCGAAACCGAATCGACGGAAGGCGCCACGCGCTTTCTGTATCGCAACTTCGCCGGCGGCACGCTGGAAACCGATCCCCATGGCTGATGCCGATGCCGGCCGTGCCGCCGGCGCCGCCGATCCCTTCGCGCCGCTGACGTCCGAACATCTCGATGTCGGCGACGGCCATGCAATCTATGTCGAAAGCGTCGGCTGCGCCGCGGGCATTCCGGCGGTGTATCTGCACGGCGGCCCCGGCTCCGGTTGCCAGCCCGACCACCGCCGATTGTTCGATCCGCAGCGCTTTCACACCGTGCTGTTCGACCAGCGCGGCGCCGGCCGCAGCAAACCGAAGGGACTTCGCGAGGCCAACACCACCGCGCATCTGATCGCCGACATGGAGGCGATCCGCGAAAAATTCGGCTTTGCCCAATGGCTGGTGGTAGGCGGCTCGTGGGGCGCGACACTGGCGTTGGCCTATGCGCAGGCCCATCCCGACCGGGTCAGCGGCATCGTGCTGCGCGCGACCTTCCTCGGCACGCGGGAAGAACTCGACGGAGCCTTCCTCGACGTTCTGCCGCGGCATTATCCCGGGCTTTACGAAGACCTCCTCGCCGCCCTGCCCGCTGAAGAGCGCGCCGACCCACTGCCAAATTACTATCGCCGTATCCTCGATTCTGACGCCTCGATCCATACGCCCGCTGCGCGGGCCTGGGGCGGCACCGAGAGCATTCTGTCCGAGCACGCACCGAAGCGGACGCGGCTCGACATGGCGGAGCTTGGCAACTTGTCGAAGCCGCTCCCGGCGACGCCGTTCATGGAAGCGCATTATTTCCGGCACGACTGCTTCATGCGGCCCGGCCAGTTGATGGCGGAAGCCGGAACGCTGCGCGACATCCCCGGCATCATTGTGCAGGGTCGATTCGATTTCCTGTGCCCGCCATCGACCTCGCATGCGCTGGCGGCGACGTGGGGCAACGCCGAGATTCGCATCGTCGAAGGCGCCGGGCATTCGCTGTACGACCCCGGCGTGCGCGACGCGGTAATGAAGGCGATCGCTGACCTCGCCTCGAAACTGAAAGACTAGGGAATGCCGATCGCCGGGGCGGGCATGCTGATGACATCGATGGATATCGACGCCGAACATGAGCGCGACTTCAACCGTTGGTACGACGGCGAGCATCTGGCCGAGCGCGTGGCGATCCCCGGCTTCGTCGAGGCACGGCGCTATGTCGCGATTGACGCTGCACCGAAATATCTCGGACTGTATTCGACCGAGAACTTCGACGTGCTGGACAGCGACGCCTATCGCACGGCGCTGGCCAACCAGACGGAATGGTCCAAGACCAATATCGGCCGCTTCCGGAACATGCTGCGCTCGGTGGCGCGCATCACCGTGAGCCGTGGCCAGGGCCGCGGCGCCGCGCTCGGGCTGCTGCGGATCCGACCGCCGCAGGGCGGTGCCGAGCCATTGCGCGAGGCGATCCGGGCACTGCTGGATCCCGGCACGCTCGACGGCATCCTCTCGATGCATCTGATGGAAAGCGATCCCCGCCTGTCGAAGCCGCTGACCGACGATCCCGCCGCGCCCAATCCGGCCGCGCGCGACTGGTACGTTCTCATCGATGGCACCGATCCCGATGCGGTCGCTCGGCTGATGGACGGCCGATTTGACGCCGCCATCGCCGCTGCCGGCGCGACGCTGATTTCCATCGGCACTTACCGGCTGCTATGGGACCTTGCGAAAAGCGATTTGTGAGGCCAGCCGCTCCCGCCGCACCGGACAAGTGAGCGTCAGCGAACGCAGATCCGGGACACATACCCCGTCCGTTCCCGTCATCCGGAAAACACGAAAACGCGATACGTCGGGATGTCACCGCAATGGAACCCCTGGCCTTGCAAGGCGTAGGGCTTTGGGGCGATCATACTGCCGGGCCGCGGGCGTTTTCGCCCATGCGGACTGCGCGCCCTGCTTCCGATGGCATTGGCACGCCATCAAATCGAACAGAACAAGGCAACATGAACCCTGTCAAAGCACTTGAATCGCATGGTCAGGCCGTCTGGCTGGACTTTTTGGCCCGTGGCTTCATCGCCAGGGGCGACCTCAAGAAGCTGATCGAGAGCGACGCCGTGAAGGGGGTCACCTCGAACCCCTCGATCTTCGAAAAGGCGATCGGCAGCTCAGACGAATACGACGCCCCGATCACCAAGGCGCTGCAAAGCGGCGACCTGGCCGTGGCCGACCTGTTCGAGGCGCTGGCGATCGAGGACATCCAGCACGCCGCCGACGTGCTCATGCCGGTCTATGAAGCGCAGAACGGCACCGATGGTTTCGTGAGCCTCGAAGTCTCGCCCTATCTGGCGCTGAACACCGAGGGCACCATCAAGGAGGCGCAGCGGCTGTGGAACAGCGTCAAGCGACCGAACCTGATGGTGAAGGTGCCGGCGACCACCGAAGGCGTGCCGGCGATCGAGCGTCTGATCGGCGAAGGCATCAGCATCAACGTCACGCTGCTGTTTGCCCAGCAGTCCTATCTCGATGTCGCCGAAGCCTATCTGAAAGGCCTCGAAACCTACGTCGCCGGTGGCGGCGATCCGTCGCGTATTGCCAGTGTCGCCAGCTTCTTCATCAGCCGCATCGATGCGCAGGTCGACAAGCAGCTCGACGAGAAGATCGCAGCGGCCAATGACCCGGCCGAGAGGCAACGGCTTGCCGCGCTGAAGGGCAAGGTCGCGATCGCCAATGCCAGGCTGGCCTATCAGGAATACAAGAAACTGTTTTCCGGCGCGCGCTGGGAAAAGCTGAAGGCCAAGGGCGCGCAGCCGCAGCGGCTGCTGTGGGCTTCCACCGGCACCAAGAGCAAGGAATATCGCGACACGGTCTATATCGAGGAGCTGATCGGGCCGGATACGGTGAACACCGTGCCGCCGGCGACGCTCGACGCATTCCGCGATCACGGCCTGCTGCGCAACAGCCTCGAAGAAGATATCGAGGGCGCGAAGAAGGTACTCGCCGATCTCGATAAGACCGGCATCTCGCTCGACAAGATCACCGCCGACCTGGTGGCGAACGGCGTCAGGCTGTTCGCCGACGCCGCCGACAAGCTGTACGGCGCGGTGGCCCACAAGCGCGCGAAATCGCTCGAGGCCGGCAACGACAGCCAGCAGCTCGGCCTTGCCAAGGCGCTCGCGGAGACCGTCAAGACCAGCACCGAGGAATGGCGTGCGTCCGCCAAGATCCGCCGGCTGTGGCAGAAGGATGCTTCGGTCTGGACCGGCACTGACGAGGCCAAGTGGCTGGGCTGGCTGACCAGCGTGGCCGCCGAGAAGGCCAAGCTCTCTGACTACGCCGACTTCGCCAAATGGGTGAAGGCACAGGGCTTCACCGACGCCGTCGTGCTCGGCATGGGCGGCTCCAGCCTTGGGCCGGACGTGCTGGCGCAGACCTTTGCGCAGGCTGCGGGCTATCCGAAGCTGAGTGTACTGGACTCCACCGATCCGGCGCAGGTCCGCGCGACGGGTGCCGCGGTGAAGATGGCGACGACGCTGTTCATCGTCTCCAGCAAATCCGGCGGCACCACCGAACCCAACGTGATGAAGGACTACTTCTTTGCCGAAGTGACGAAGGCGGTCGGCGCCGACAAGGCCGGCGGCCATTTCGTTGCCGTCACCGATCCCGGCTCGTCGCTGGAAAAGGTCGCCACGGCGCAGAAATTCGCGCGCATCTTCCACGGCGATCCCACCATCGGCGGGCGCTACTCCGTGTTGTCACCATTCGGCATCGTGCCGGCGGTGGCTGCGGGCATCGATGTCGCGAAGTTGCTGGAGCTGACGCATTCGATGGTGCTGTCCTGCGGACCGGACGTGCCGCCGTCGGAAAACCCCGGCGTGCAGCTTGGTCTCGCCATGGGTGCCGCAGGTCTGGATGGCCGCGACAAGGTCACCATTCTTTCGTCGAGGAGGATCTCCGAATTCGGCGCCTGGGCCGAGCAGCTGATCGCGGAATCCACCGGCAAGGAAGGCCGCGGCCTCGTGCCGGTCGATGGCGAGACGTTGGGCGCGCCCGAGGTCTACGGCGCCGATCGGTTCTTCATCGACCTGCGCACGTCAGGCGAAGACGACGCGGCGCATGACGCCAAGCTCGACGCGCTGGAGAAGGCGGGGCATCCCGTCGTCCGCATCGTGCTGAAGTCGATTGACCATATCGGCCAGGAGTTCTTCCGCTTCGAGATCGCAACCGCAGTGGCGGGTGCCGTCCTCGGCATCAACCCTTACAACCAGCCCGACGTCGAGGACGCCAAGATCAAGACCCGCGACCTGACGGCAGCGTTCGAGAAGAGCGGATCGCTGCCGGCGGAAACGCCCGCTGCGACCATCGGCGATGTCGAGCTCTACACCGACGAGGCCAACGCGACTGCGCTGCGCCAAGCGGGTGCCGGTGACGACCTCGACTCGTGGATCAAGGCGCATCTTGGCCGTGCCGGCGCCGGCGACTATGTCGCGCTGCTGGCCTATATCGATCGCGATGCCGACCATATCGCCAGCCTGCAAAAAATGCGGATGGCGGTGCGCGACAGCAAGCATCTGGCGACCTGCGCCGAATTCGGCCCGCGCTTCCTGCACTCCACCGGACAGGCCTACAAGGGCGGGCCGGCGTCGGGCGTATTCCTGCAGATCACGGCAGACGATGCCGCCGACCTCGCGGTCCCCGGCCAGAAGGCGTCGTTTGGTATCATCAAGTCGGCGCAGGCGCGCGGCGATTTCGGTGTCCTGACCGAACGCGGCCGTCGTGCCTTGCGGGTTCATCTCAAGGGCGACCTGGCCGCGGGGCTGGCGGAGCTCGACAAGGCCATCCTCGCCGCAATCCAGCAAGCAGGGACAGTAAAATGCAGCTTGGCATGATCGGCCTTGGCCGAATGGGTGGCAATATTGTTCGTCGCCTGATGAAGAACGGCCACACCGCGGTGGTCTATGACAAGGACCCGAAGGCGGTGGCCGATCTGGTGGCCGAGACCGCCGTCGGCAGCACCTCGCTGCAGGAGTTCGTCAGCAAGCTCAGCAAGCCACGCGCGGTCTGGGTGATGCTGCCGGCCGGCCGGATCACCGAAACCACCATCGACGAACTGACGCATCTGCTGGAGCCCGACGACGTCATCATCGACGGCGGCAACTCGTTCTGGCAGGACGACGTCCGCCGCGGCCAGGCGCTGAAGGAAAAGGGCCTGCATTATATCGACGTCGGCACCTCCGGCGGCGTCTGGGGTTTCGAGCGCGGCTACTGCATGATGATCGGCGGCGACAAGAAGGTCGTCGACCGGCTCGACCCGATCTTCGCCACGCTGGCGCCGGGGACCGGCGACATTCCGCTCACGCCCGGCCGTGACGGCCGCGATCCGCGCATTGAGCAGGGCTATATCCATGCCGGCCCGGTCGGCGCCGGCCACTTCGTCAAGATGGTGCATAACGGCATCGAATACGGGCTGATGCAGGCCTATGCGGAGGGCTTCGACATTCTCAAGAATGCCGATCTCGAAGTGCTCCCCGAAGCGCATCGCTTTACGCTGAACCTGCCGGACATCGCCGAAGTCTGGCGCCGCGGCAGCGTGATCCCGTCATGGCTGCTCGACCTCACCTCTTCCGCGCTCGCCAATAACGAAACGCTCGATACTTATTCCGGCTATGTCGAGGATTCCGGCGAGGGCCGCTGGACGGTCAACGCCGCGATTGATGAGTCGGTGCCGGCCGAAGTGTTGACCGCGGCCCTGTTCGCGCGGTTTAGGTCGCGCAAGACGCACACCTTTGCCGAGAAGATTCTGTCGGCGATGCGCGCCGGCTTCGGCGGCCACAAGGAGCCGGAACAGCATCCTCACCCCGTCAAGCAGGCTGCGCCCGAAATCGTCAAGCCGAAAGCCGATTGATGACCGAAGCCCCCACCACCAAGACGCCGGATCCCTGCTCCTTCATCATCTTCGGCGTGACCGGCGATCTCGCCCACCGCCTGGTACTGCCGGCGCTCTATAATCTTGCGGTATCGAACCTGCTGCCCGAGAAATTCTGCGTGGTCGGCGTTGCGCGCAAAAGCATGCCGAGCGATGAATTGCGCGAGGACATGCTCAAGGGCCTGAAGAAGTTCGCCACCCGCCCGGTCGATGACGAGATCGCGCGCGGGCTGTTGTCCTGCCTGACATCGATTGCCGCCGACCCGGAAGATCCCTCCTCGTTCGACCGCATGCGCGAGGAGCTCGACAAACTCGAGCAACGCCGGGAGACGACCGGCAACCGGTTGTTCTATCTGGCGACCCCGCCCAACGCCTTCGCGCCGATCGCCAACGAGCTGTCGCGAACCGGGATGCTGGAGGAGAATGGCGCGTGGCGCCGCCTGGTCGTCGAAAAACCGTTCGGAACCGATCTGGAGTCGGCAAAACAGCTCAACAAGCAATTGCTCGACCTTGTCGAAGAGCGGCAGATCTACCGGATCGATCATTATCTCGGCAAGGAGACGGTGCAGAACATCCTGGTGCTGCGCTTCGCCAACGGCATGTTCGAGCCGATCTGGAATCGCAACCATATCGACCACGTCCAGATCACGGTCGACGAGAAGCTCGGCGTCGGCCACCGCGGCAGCTTCTACGACGCCACCGGCGCGTTGCGCGACATGGTGCCGAACCATCTGTTCCAGTTGCTGTCGCTGGTAGCGATGGAGCCGCCGGTCAAGTTCGACGCGCATTCGGTTCGCTCGGAGAAGGCAGATGTGCTGGGCGCCATCCAGATCCAGTCGGAGGCCGAGGCGCTGAATAATTCGGTCCGCGGCCAGTACACCGGCGGCACGATCGGCGATACCGAGATCGAGGACTATCTGACGTCGAAAGACGTCAAGTCCGACAGCACCACCGAAACCTACGCCGCGATGAAACTGACCATCGACAACTGGCGCTGGGCCGGCGTGCCGTTCTATCTGCGCACCGGCAAGGCGCTCGGCACCAAGCGCACCGAGGTCGCGATCAAATTCAAACAGGCGCCGTTCGCGATGTTCCGCGGCACGTCGGTGGATGAACTGGTGCAGAACTATCTGGTCATCAGCATTGAGCCGACCGAGGGCATCGCGCTGCATTTCAACACCAAGATCCCCGGTCCCTCGATCCGGATCGACGGCGTCGAGATGACGTTTCGCTACAAGGATTACTTCAAGGCCACGCCGGCCACCGGCTACGAGACGCTGATCTACGACTGCATGATCGGCGACAACATCCTGTTCCAGCGCGCCGACGGCGTCGAGGCCGGCTGGCGTGCGGTGCAGCCGTTCCTCGATGCCTGGCAAAAGGCCGGTGCCGATGGGCTGAGGCCCTACAAGGCGGGCAGCGAAGGCCCTGAGGAGGCCGATGAACTGATGACACGTGAGGGTCGCAGCTGGCGGAAGCTTTGCTGATGGCCGCCCCAAGCCCAGCAATCGTCGTTGTCGATGACGCCGCCGCGCTCGCCGAGGCCGCCGCCGCGCGCGTGATGGCGCGGATTGCAGACAATCCCGGCCGGATCGCGATTTGCCTGACCGGCGGATCCAGCCCGAAGCAGCTTTATGAGCTGCTCGGCCAGCAGCCCTTTGCCGGCCGGATTCCATGGCCCCGCGTGCACTGGTTCATCGGCGACGACCGCTTCGTGCCGCCCGGCGATTCCTTGCATAATATGAGCAAGGCCCGCGCGATCTTCCTCGATCGCTGCGCACCGGCCGCCAACATTCACCCGATAAATACCAGCGCCGGCAGCCCCGCCGAGGCCGCCACGTCGTATGAACGCGAGCTACAATTATTCAATGGCGCGCAGGACCTCGATCCGGCGCATCCGCTGTTCGACGTGGTACTGATGGGCGTCGGCCCCGATGGCCACGTCGCCTCGTTGTTTCCGACCTATCCGGCGATCGAGGTGACCGACCATTGGGTGGTCGGCGTTCCCGAAGCCCATGTGGCGCCGTTCGTGCCCAGGGTATCGCTGACCCTGCCGGCGCTGGGATCGTGCCGCGAGATGCTGTTCCTGCTCGGCGGTCCTGACAAGCGCGCCATCCTGTCGCGCCTGATGTCCGGCGAAGACCTGCCGGCCAACCGTGCGCGCGCCCGCGCTGGCGAAACCGTCTTCCTGTGCGACCGCTCGGCAATGCCGGACCGCGATAATGGATGATGCAAAGTTCTGCGCGCTGGTCGTGATGGGCGTGGCCGGCTCCGGCAAGAGCACGATCGCCGAAAAGCTCGCCGAACGGCTCGGCTGGACCTTTGAGGACGGCGACGATTTTCACCCCAAAGCTAATGTCGCCAAGATGAGCGCAGGCCATCCGCTCACCGACGACGACCGCTGGCCGTGGCTGCAGGCGATCGCCGACGAGATCGAAAGAGTATCCTGCAGCGGCGGCCATGTCGTCGTCGCCTGCTCGGCGCTGAAGCGTGCCTATCGCGACGTGCTGGTGCACGGCCGCCGCGATATCGGCATCGTCTATCTCGACGGCAACCCGGCGCTGATCGCGGACCGATTGAAGAGCCGAAAGGGCCACTTCATGCCGCCGGGCCTGCTCGACAGCCAGTTCAAGACGCTGGAGCCGCCGGCTCCGGATGAAAGGCCCATTTCGGTTGCGATCGATGCCCCGGTCGAAGCGATCGTCGATGCGATCATCGGCCAGCTATCTAACAGGACTTCTACATGACTCGTATTGCGCTCGTTGTTTCCGATGTCGACGGCACCATGGTGACCAAGGAGAAGGTCCTCACCGACGCCGCCCGCGCGGCCGTGCAGAAGCTGCGCGATGCCGGCATCGGCTTCACCATCACTTCGAGCCGGCCGCCGGTCGGCATGCGGTTTCTGGTCGAGCCGCTCGGCATCACGCTGCCGATCGGCCCGTTCAACGGCAGCTCGATCGTCGATGGCCAGTTGAAAGTCATCGCCCAGCATCTGATCCCGCAGGCTGCCGCCGCGCGCGCCATCGAGGTGCTGGAGCAATATGGCGTCGATCCCTGGATCTTCACCAATGACGAATGGCTGATCAAGCGCAACGACGGAATCTACGTGCCGCGTGAGCAGAGCACGATCCAGCACGATCCGGTGATCGTCGATCATTTCACGCCGTATCTCGGCCGGGTCTGCAAGGTCGTCGGCGCCAGCGACGACTTCCCGTTGCTGGAGCGCTGCGAGGCGGCGATGCAGCAGGCGCTCGGCGAAAGCGCCGTCGCGGTCCGCTCGCAGAACTATTATCTCGACATTACCCCGCCCGGCCAGAACAAGGGCACCTTCGTCGCCGCGATGGCCAAACGGCTGAATATTCCGCTCGATGCTATTGCCACCATCGGCGATATGCAGAACGATCTGCCTATGTTCAAGTTTTCGGGGCTGTCGGTAGCGATGGGCAATGCAACGGATGATGTGAAGGCAAAAGCGACGGATGTCACGACGTCGAACGAAGAGGACGGTTTCGCCGGCGCGGTGGAATTGATCTTGCGGAGGAATGCCGGGGGCTAGCTGTCGTCCCGGCCCAGTGAGCGCCAGCGAACGCCGAGCCGGGACCCATACCCTCCGGGCTCGTCGCAGCTATCAGACATTGCCACGGCGTCTCATCGGGAGGACGGAGGCTATAGGTCCCGGCTTGCGCTCGCAAGCTCGCTTGCCGGGATGACAATGTTCATTAAGGCGCATGCGCCTAGCAATCCGAGCGCGACCGCTTCTTTTCCGCCGCGCGCTTTGCGCCGGATAGATTATGCGCGGTGTTGACCAGCGCGATATGGGTCAGCGCCTGCGGGAAATTTCCGGTCTGGCGCCGCGCGATCGAGTCGTATTCCTCGGCCAGCAAGCCGACGTCATTGGCAATGCCTGTGACACGATCGAACAGTGCCTGCGCCTTGGCGATCTCGCCGGCGAGCAGATACGCATCCGCCAGCCACAGGCTGCAGGCCAGGAAGGCGCCCTCCACTGGCTGCGTCTCGCCGGTCTGTTCGCGCGGATCGTGGCGCAGCACGAAACCGTCGCGCATCAGATGGCGTTCGGTGGCCGCGATGGTGCCCTGGATGCGCGGATCGGACGCCGGCAAGAAGCCAACCGGCGACAGCAGCAGATTGCTGGCGTCCAGCACATCGGCGCCGTAGAATTCCATGAAGGCGTTCTGATCCTTGTCGAAACCTTTCTCGCAAACGTCGCGGTGAATGGTGTCGCGCAACGCGCGCCACTCGTCGAGCGGTCCGTCGAGACCGAATTTCTCGGCGCTGCGGATACCGCGATCAAACGCCACCCAGCACATCACTTTCGAGAAAACGTAATGATGGCCGACGCCGCGGCGCTCCCAGATGCCGTGATCGGGCTGGTCCCAGACGCCGGCGAGGTGTTCGAGCACCCGGAGCGCCACCGCCCAGCTTTCGCCGTCGAGCTCCAGCTCCGCCAATCGAAACTGATGCAAGGTATCGATCAGTTCGCCATAGACGTCGAGCTGCATTTGCGCATGCGCGGCGTTGCCGACCCGGACCGGCTGCGCGCCTTCATAGCCGGGCAGCCAGTCGGCCTCCCACTCCAGCAACCGACGCTGGCCCATGATGCCATACATGATCTGCATATCGGCGGGCGAACCTGCCGCGGCGCGCAGCAGCCAATGGTGCCAGGCCAGCGCTTCTTCAGTATAGCCGGAGTTCATCAAGACCATGAGCGTGAAGGTGGCATCGCGCAGCCAGCAATAGCGATAGTCCCAATTGCGGCTGCCGCCGAGCTTCTCCGGCAACGAAGTGGTGGGCGCCGCGACGATTCCTCCGGTCGGCGCATAGGTCAGCGCCTTCAGCGTGATCAGCGAGCGCATCACCAGATCGCGGCTCTCGCCTTTATAGGTGCAGCGCCCGCTCCATTCGGTCCAGAAATCCTCGGTGTCCGTCAGGGCGCCTTCGGCATCGATCGGCGCCGGCACCGGCAGATGCGACGGAGCGTAAGTCAGCACGAACGGCACGCTGTCGCCGGCGCGGATTTCGAATTCGGCAACCGTGGTCAGGTCTTCGCCATGCGTCGCTACCGGGGTGCGCAGCACCGCCATGTCGGGCCCGCAGATGCCGAGCAGCGTGCCGTCGTCCTGTCGCTGCACCCAGGGAATGTTGACGCCGAAGCCGAACCGCACCACCAGCTCCATCCGCAGCTTCACGAAGCCCCGCTCGCCGCGCACGATGCGGACCACGTCGGAGGCCGCGCCGCGCGGCGGCATGAAGTCGATCAGGGTGATCGCCCCCTCGGCCGTCTCAAAGGTCGTCTCCAGGATCAACGTGTCGCCGCGATATCGTCGCGTACACCTGGTCACCTCGGCTATGGGCGCGATGCCCCAATGGCCATGCTTTCTATCGCCGAGCAGCGCACTGAAGCAGGCATCGGAATCGAACGCCGGCCAGCACAGCCAGTCGATCGACCCGTCGCGGTTGACCAGAGCGGCGGTCTCGCAATCGCCGATCAGCGCATAGTCCTCGATAAGGCCCGACAACGTCAGGCGACCTCGCCCGAACGTTCGTGCAAGGCGCTTCGAAGCGCGCCCGCGTCGATCACCTCCGCGATTTCGTCCACGGCCACGGGCAGGCGCTGCCGCCAGTTCGGGTGCTCGTCGATGGTGCCGGGAATGTTGGGCTGATCGACCACGCCGAGCAGGTCCTCGAGTCCGATCGCCAGCATCCGCGTCGATGTCAGCGACAGGAAGCGGATCACGCCGTCCAGGTCGGCATGATCGATGCCGTGCTGGCGCAGGATGTCGCCGAGTTTCTCGATGGCATAGCGCCGGGCGTCGTCGCTCTCGCCAGGATCGATGCCGAGCGATCGTTTCAGCACCAGATCGGCATAGCTGCGCCAGCCCGCGAAGGTCGGAAGGTCGTGGGTGTTGAAGGTCACAAGCGCGTTGGTGGCGTAGTGGCCCAAATCACGGAACGCGGCGTGACTGTCGCGCTCGAACATCATGACAAGATATGACCAGACGCCCCAGTCGGCGAGTTCATCGCGGAAGCCGTCCGGCACGGTGCCGAGATCTTCGCCGATCACCACGCAGTGGTTGGCAACGCTCTCCTGTGCCGTCACGGCCAGCAACGCCTGCAGCGGCATCTTCACATAGGCGCCATTGGCGGCCGAATAGCCGTGCGGCACCACGTAAAGCCGGTTGAGGCCGAGCACATGATCGAGCCGGATCGCGCCGGCGTAGCGCATCGATGCCCGCAGCATGTCCTTGAACGGCACAAAGGAATTGGTCTCGAGCCCGGCGCCGTTGAAGCCGGCGAGACCCCAGTTCTGCCCGGCCGGCTGCAGCAGATCCGGCGGCGCGCCGATCGACAAATGGCGCGAAACGGCAACCTGTTCGTTCCAGGCATCGAACCCGCCGCTCTGGACGCCGACGGCGACGTCGAGATAGAGCCCGACCTTCATGCCGAGCCTGGCCGTGAGGTCATGGCAGGCCTTGAGCTGAAGGTCGGCGTTCCACTGCACGTATTCGATATAGGCCACTTCCTTGGCGTCATGGCCGGCGCGCAGACGGGCGCACTGGTCGTCGTCGGGGTGCTGGAATTCTTCCGGCCAGTCCCACCACGCGCTCTGATATTTGTGCCGCAGCATCTCGAAACAGGCAAAGCGCGTCAGCAGCGGCGCGCGTTCGGCGCGAAAGGCGGCGAAGGCGACCTGGCGGGGCGACGCCGGATCTGCGTTGAAGATCTCGAAGGCTGCACGCATCGCCTCGCTCTTCGCGGCGGCCACTGCGGCGTACTCGACTTGCGGGCTGGCGCGCAGACGAGCCAGCGTGTCGCCGCTGTCCGTGGCAGCGAATTCGTGTAATGCCTCGACGTCGATATAGAGCGGATTGAGAAACAGCCGGCTGTTCGGCGAATACGGGCTGCATTCGGCGGGGCGATCGTCGAACAGGGCATGGAGCGGATTGAGCCCGACGCCGCCGGCGCCGAGCGACGCCGCCATCTCGATCAGCCGCTGCAAGTCGGTAAAGTCGCCAATGCCCCAGTTGCGCTCCGAGCGCAGCCCGTAGAGTTGCACCGCGAGGATCCAGGACCGCTCGAACTCGCCGGGGAACGCCTTGGCCGGCGCCACGATGACCGGCGCCTCTTCGGAGAACAACGAGGCGTCGGTCAGCCGGACCCGCCACACCCCGACCGGCAGGTCGAGCGGCCACAGGATGCTGCGATCAGCGGTTTCGCCCTCGGCCAGGACTTTGACCCCGTCGATGATTTCCCACTTCAGCGGGAAACTGGCTGCGTCGGTCAGAAAGGTCCGCTCGGCCTGCTCGGCCCGCACCACCACCGGTCCGGTAAGAAAGCGGTGCTGGGTACGCACCGGCATGGCGTCGAGAATGATCTTGAGCGCGGCTTCGTCGGTGGTGTGCCAGTGCCCCTGCCCATCATGAAAACCGGTCTGGATTCCGAGTTCGGCGGCTTTGGTAAAAAGGTCCATGCGGGCACGTTCTTTGCAACGCAACAATGACAGATCGTTGCGAAATTTATGAATTCCACGAAGAGGATAGCAGCTTTCAACGCATATGCTTAAGCTCGGTTCCCGATGGAACTAACGCCCGTTGCCGCACTTTGTATATGATCGCAACGTCTCTTTTCCGCAACTCGAATTGGGACGACATCCTCTTGTCGATGGCCTCAACGTGAACAAAACCACTCAGACTGTCGAAAGCGCCACCAATGGTGCTTTCCATATCGAGAACATCTATCCGATCATCGACGGCGGGCGCTTCCCCATCAAGCGGATCGCCGGCGAGCCGATCGAGGTGTTTGCCGACCTGTACCGGGACGGTCACGAGATCGTCGCAGCTGCCATCGTGTGGCGCCGCGAGCAGGACAGCGTCTGGAACCGCACGCCGATGGCGCTTGAAGTCAATGACCGCTGGGGCGGCTCGTTCATGCCGGATGGCATCGGCCGTTATGTCTATGCCGTCGAGGCATGGACCGATGAATTTGCCACCTGGCGCCATGGCTTCGAGCTGAAGTTGAAGGCTGGCCAGGATGTCACGTTGGACGCGCTGGAAGGCGCGGGGCTGATGACCAAGGCACAGTCCGGCGGTCAGGAGGCTTCGGCGCTGATCGTGCGGCAGTGTGAAAACTATCTGCAGACCGGCGACACCGCGCCGCTGCTGGCGCCCGAATTGCGCGCCGCGATGTCGGAAGCCCAGGCGCGCCCCGACCTGACACGCTCGCCGTTGCTGCCGCTGATGATCGACCGCGAGCGCGCCCGCAACGGCGCCTGGTACGAGATGATGCCGCGCAGCCAGAGCAAGATCGAGGGCCAGCACGGCACCTTCCGCGATTGTATCGCGCGGCTGCCGGACGTCGCCGCGATGGGCTTCGACGTGGTCTATTTCACGCCGATCAATCCCATTGGCGTGACCAACCGCAAGGGCAAGAACAACGCGCTGAGAGGCGAGCCCGGCGACGTCGGCAGCCCCTACGCCATCGGCGGCAAGGAAGGCGGCCATGACGCCATCCATCCCGACCTCGGAACGATGGACGACTTCCAGGCGCTGCTCGCGGCGCTGAAGTCGCTCGACATGGAAGTGGCGCTCGACGTCGCCGTGCAGTGTTCGCCTGACCATCCCTGGATCACCGAGCACCCCGACTGGTTCAAGCGTCGGCCCGACGGCACGATGAAATATGCCGAGAATCCGCCGAAAAAATACGAAGACATCCACAACCCCGACTTCACTTGCGACGACGCCGGATCGCTGTGGAATGCGCTGCGCGACGTGATCCTGTTCTGGGCCGATCACGGCGTCAAAATCTTCCGGATCGACAATCCGCACACCAAGCCGCTGCGGTTCTGGGAGTGGATGATCCATGAAGTGCAGCTCAAGCACCCCGACGCGCTGTTTCTGGCCGAGGCCTTCACCAAGCCGAAGTTGATGAAGGGCCTGGCCAAGCTCGGCTTCTCGCAGTCATATACGTATTTCACATGGCGCACCGAGAAGTGGGAGATCGAGCAATATCTGAACGAATTGTGCGGTTATCCCGAGCGTGAATTCTACCGTCCGAACTTTTTCGTCAACACGCCGGACATCCTGCCTTTTCATCTGCAGTCAGGTGAAGCCTGGATGTTCAAGGCGCGCGTCGCGCTGGCGGCGACGCTGTCGTCGACCTACGGCATCTACAGCGGCTTCGAGCTGCTCGAAAACGAGGCCATTCCGGGCAAGGAAGAGTACCTGAATTCCGAGAAATACGAGATCCGGGTCCGCGACTGGGACAAGCCCGGCAATATCAAGCCCTATATCCGCGAACTCAACATGGCGCGCCGCGCGAACAAGGCACTCCAGCAGACCAGCAATCTGCGCTTCCTTGCTGTGGACGACGTCAATGTCATCGGTTTCGTGAAAGAATCCGTGGACCACAGCAACATGGTGGCCGGCGCGATTTCGCTTTCGCGCGACGTCCATGAGGTTTGGCTGCCGATCAACAGCCAGGTGATGATCGACGGCGAGCGCCGCGACGTGGCCGCGGTCGAGAATATCATTACCGGAGAGCGCCATCCGGTCGAATGGGGTGGTCTTCGCATCCGGATCGATCCGATGCGCGACCCCGCCATCTTCTTCCGTTGCCTCGCCTGAAAGCACTTCCCATGAACGTCATGTCTCCCATCGACTCGACTGTCGCGCCGGGCGCCAAGGATGATCATCTATGGTACAAGGATGCGATCATCTATCAGCTGCACGTCAAAGCCTTTTCGGACAGCAATAATGACGGCATCGGCGATTTTGCCGGCCTCACCGATAAGCTCGACTATCTGCAGGAACTCGGCGTCACCGCGCTGTGGCTGATGCCGTTCTACCCGTCGCCCGGCCGCGACGATGGCTATGACATCGCCGATTACGGATCGATCCATCCCGATTTCGGCACCATGAAGGACTTCCGCCGCTTCATCCACGAAGCCAAGCGGCGTGGCCTGCGGGTCATCACCGAGCTGGTCATCAATCACACCTCCGACCAGCACGACTGGTTCAAGCGCGCCCGGCGCAGCCCGGCGGGCTCGAGCGCGCGCGACTGGTATGTCTGGAGCGACAGCGACACGAAATATGACGGCACCAGGATCATCTTCACCGACACCGAGAAGTCGAACTGGACCTGGGACCCGGAAGCCAAGGCTTATTACTGGCACCGATTTTTTTCGCATCAGCCCGATCTGAATTTTGACAACCCACGCGTCGTCTCGGCGGTGGTACAGGTGATGAAACGCTGGCTCGATGCCGGCGTCGATGGCTTCCGACTGGATGCGATCCCCTATCTGGTCGAGCGCGACGGCACCAACAACGAAAACCTGCCCGAGACTCACAAGGTCATCAAGCACCTGCGCGCCGAGCTCGACGCCTATGCGCCGGGCAAGCTGCTGCTCGCCGAGGCCAACCAGTGGCCCGAGGACGTGCAGGAATATTTCGGCGACAGCGACGAATGCCACATGGCGTACCACTTCCCGCTGATGCCGCGCATTTACATGGCGATCGCCCAGGAAGACCGTTTTCCGATCACCGACATTCTGCGCCAGACCCCGGACATCCCGGCGGATTGCCAGTGGGCGATGTTCCTGCGCAACCATGACGAGTTGACGCTGGAAATGGTCACCGACGTCGAGCGCGATTATCTATGGTCCACTTACGCCAATGATCCGCGAGCCCGCATCAATGTCGGCATCCGGCGCCGTCTCGCGCCGCTGATGGACAATGACCGCCGCAAGATCGAGCTGATGAACTCGCTCTTGATGTCGTTCCCCGGCACGCCGGTGATTTACTACGGCGACGAGATCGGCATGGGCGACAACATCTACCTCGGCGACCGCAACGGCGTTCGTACCCCGATGCAGTGGAGCCCGGACCGCAATGGCGGTTTCTCGCGCGCCGATCCCGCACGGCTCTATGCGCCGACCATCATGGATCCGGTCTACGGTTATGAATCCGTCAATGTCGAGGCGCAGTCGCGCTCGTTGTCGTCGCAGCTCTCGGCCACCAAGCGGCTGATGGCGGTTCGCAAATCGACGCTGGCCTTCGGCCGCGGCACCATGACCTTCATCCGACCGACCAATCGCTCGGTTCTGGCCTATGTCCGCCAGTTCGGCGACGAGGTCATTCTTTGCGTCGCCAACCTGTCGCGTACCGCGCAGGCGACGGAGCTCGATTTGTCGCCGTGGAAAGAGCGGGTGCCCTGCGAAATGCTCGGCCGCAACAAATTTCCAGCGATCGGCGAGCTGCCCTACATGCTGACGATGGCGCCGTACGGCTTCTATTGGTTCCTGCTGGAAGAGCGCGACGAGTCCGAACATACCCAGCCCGCCGTGGTGCCGGAATTCGAGACGCTGGTGGTGCCGCTCGGTTCGTCGTGGATGACACTTGGCCGAACGCGCGGCGTATTCGAACGCGACGTGCTGCCGGCTCATCTGGCGCGCACGCGCTGGTATCCGGAACGAAACCCCAAGGCGATCCAAACCCGGCTGACTTCGGCGATCCCGTTCGCCAACGAAGGCGACAACCGGCCATGGCTGGCATTCTTCGAGAGCACGCAGCGCGGCGTCGCGACACGCTACCTGCTGCCGATGCAGATCGACTGGGTGCGCTTCGATCGCGAGCGCTACAACGCGCGGGCTTTCGCCGCCGTGCGCCAGGGCGCCCGCGAGGGCACGCTGCTCGATGTCGCCACGGATGCCGAGTTCATCTCGCTGCTGCTGGAAAACCTGCGCCATTCCGTCACCACGGAAGAAGGCGGCGCCCGGCTGGAATTCCGCCCGACGGCCAAGCTCGCCACGCTGCCGGTCAAGCCGCTGGAGCATATCCGCGCGGTCGAAACCGAGCAGTCGAACTCGACCGCGCTGGTCGACAGCGACTATGTCGTCAAGCTGTATCGCAAGCTGCAGACCGGCATCAATCCGGAGGCAGAGGTCGGCCGCTTTCTAACCGACGTCGCCGGCTATGCCAATACCCCGGCGCTGCTCGGCAGCATCGAGCTGATCGAGGGCGACCAGCATAGCGCGATCGCCATCATCCACGCCTTCGTGCAGAATCAGGGCGACGCCTGGACCGTTACTTCAGCCTATCTCGACCGCTTCGTCGATGAGCAGAAAATGCTCGTCAATGGTGCCGAGCTCGCCCAGAGCGACGAGCAGGTGCCGTATCTGCGCTACATGGTGCAGACCGGCCGCCGCGTCGCCGAGATGCACATGGCGCTGGGCAGCCACGACAACGTCGAGGGCTTTGCGCCCGAGCCGAATACGGCGGACGACGTCCGGCTGTGGATCGAAGAAATTGTATCCCGCGCTGAGGTCGCCTTCGACGGCATGCAGCAGCGCCGCGCCGGAGCCAAGGAAACCGATCGCGCGTTGATCGATCAGGTGCTAGCGCTGCGTGACGGTCTGCGCGAGCGACTGGCAGCCTTGTTGCCGCAAGACATCGACGGGCTGAAGATCCGCCACCATGGCGACTTCCACCTCGGCCAGATGCTGATCGTCAAGGATGACATCTTCATCATCGACTTCGAGGGCGAGCCGCGCCGTCCGATCGCCGAGCGCCGCCGCAAGGCGCCGGCGGCCCGCGACGTCGCCGGCCTGATCCGCTCGATCGACTATTCGGTCACAGCGGCGCTGGAACGTGCGATCAAGGTCACCCCCGACGAAAACGGCAAACTGGCCGCGGCGCTCGACGGCTGGCGGGAACGCGCAACGGCGGCATTCGTTGGTGCCTATCGCGCTACCGTGACCGATGCGAGACTGTGGCCCGCCGATCCGGCCAGGGCGGAGGCCATGTTGGACTTCTTCCTGCTTGAGAAGGCGTTCTACGAGATCGAATACGAACTTGCGCATCGCCCGGACTGGCTGCGTGTTCCGTTGGCCGGCACGCTGCGTATTTTGAATCAGCACTCTGAGGATGTTTCATGATCAAGTTACCCGAAGAGGCTTATGCAATCGTCGAAGGGCGACACGCCGATCCGTTTCACTATCTCGGACCCCACCAGGAGGACGACCGGACGATCGTGCGCGCCTTCCTGCCGGGCGCGAGCAATGTCGATGCGATCGATGCCCATGGCGCGACGACGGCGCTGGAGCGTCTCCATGAGGCCGGCCTGTTCGTGGGCCCGCTCGCCAATGGCTCGACCACCTATCAATTGCGCGCCCGTTATGGCGACAACACCGTCGATCTCGACGACCCCTATCGCTTTCCGCCGATCCTGACCGATTTCGACCTCTATCTGCTCGGCGAAGGCACCCACCAGCGCCTGTACGACAAGCTCGGCGCGCATCCGATGACGCTGGAAGGCGTCAAAGGCGTCGGCTTCGTCGTTTTCGCGCCGAACGCGCAGCGCGTCAGCCTGGTCGGAGACTTCAATTTCTGGGACCCGCGGCGTCACCCGATGCGGGTGCGCGGTGCCGGCTATTGGGAGCTGTTCGTCCCGGCGGCGACCGCCGGCGATCACTACAAATTCGCCATCACCGGACCGCAGGGCCAGAAGCTGGCGCTGAAGTCAGATCCGATGGCGTTCGCGGCGGAGCTGCGTCCCTCGACCGCTTCGATCGTGGTCGATGAAGAACACATCCCCCTGCCGCGTCCCGCGCCCGCCGATATCAACGCGCTGAACAAGCCGATGTCGGTCTATGAGGTGCATCTTGGCTCATGGCGCCGCAAGGGCGACGAAAACGCCTGGCTGACCTATCGCGAACTGGCCGAAACGCTGCCGCGCTACGCCCGCGATCTCGGCTTCACCCACATCGAATTTCTGCCGGTCAACGAGCATCCGTTCGACGGCTCGTGGGGCTACCAGCCGACCGGCATGTTCGCGCCGACCAGCCGCTTCGGCACCCCGGTAGACTTTGCCGCGCTGGTCGATGCCTGCCACGCCGAAGGCCTCGCCGTGGTGCTCGACTGGGTGCCGGGCCATTTCCCCGACGATCCGCACGGCCTCGGCGTGTTCGACGGCACCGCGCTCTATGAGCATGCCAACCCCCTGCAGGGCCGGCACATGGACTGGGGCACGCTGATCTACAATTACGGCCGCACCGAAGTGGTCAACTTCCTGGTGTCGAACGCGCTGTTCTGGCTGGAGCGCTACAATATCGACGGCCTGCGCGTCGATGCGGTCGCCTCGATGCTGTACCTCGATTACAGCCGCAACGCCGGCGCCTGGATACCCAACAAGTATGGCGGCCGGGAAAACCTCGAAGCCGTCGACTTCCTGCGCCGCTTCAACAGCGAGGTCTACGCCAAATTCCCCAACGCCATGACAGCGGCGGAAGAATCTACCGCGTGGCCGTCGGTGTCGCGCCCGGTCGAATATGGCGGGCTCGGGTTCGGCTACAAGTGGAACATGGGCTGGATGCACGACACGCTGAACTACATCAGCCAGGATCCGATCTACCGTAAATACCATCACGGCTCGATCCTGTTCGGTCTGCAATATGCGTTCTCGGAAAATTTCGTGCTGCCGCTGTCGCATGATGAAGTCGTGCACGGCAAGAAATCGCTGATCGGGCGGATGCCCGGCGACGACTGGCAGCGCTTTGCCAATCTGCGGGCATACTACGCCTTCATGTTCGGCCACCCCGGCAAGAAGCTGATGTTCATGGGCTGCGAATTCGCCCAGGAGCGGGAGTGGAATCACGACCGTTCGCTGGACTGGCACCTTCTGGAACAGCCCAAGCATGTCGGTATCCAGTCGCTGGTCCGCGACCTCAACGAGTTGTATCGCAACCAGCCTGCGCTGCACGAACTGGACTGCGATCCGGCCGGTTTCGAATGGGTGATCACCGAGGACGCCGCCTCCAACGTCTTTGCCTGGCTGCGCAAGGGCGCCAATCCACGCGCCCAGTGCCTCGTAGTGGTGAACTTCTCGCCGAACGTCTATCGCGACTACAAGGTCCGGGTGCCGTTCCCCGGCAAGTGGCGCGAGGTCCTGAATTCCGATGCCGGGATTTACGGCGGTAGCAATGTGGGCAATGCTGGTGAGGTGCAGACCACCGGGCTGGTGCCGGAGCTGAACCTCACTCTGCCGCCGCTGGCCGCCATTTTTCTCATACCGGAATTCTAAACATGCGCGTTACCACCGGAACTCACTCTCGCCTCGGTGCAAGCTGGGACGGCAGGGGGACCAACTTTGCGTTGTTTTCGGCGAACGCCCAGAAGGTCGAACTCTGCCTGTTCGACAGCCAGGGCCGTCGCGAGTTGGAGCGGGTGGAATTGCCGGAGCGCAACGAAGACGTCTGGCATGGCTATCTGGCCGACGTCTCGCCGGGCCAGCTCTATGGCTACCGCGTGCACGGGCCCTACGAGCCCGAGCATGGCCACCGCTTCAACGCGCACAAGCTGCTGCTCGACCCCTATGCCAAGAGGATGGCCGGCCGGCTGGTGTGGAGCGACGCGCATTTCGGCTACCGCACCGGCAGCGCGCGCGAGGACCTTTCCTTCGATCGCCGGGACAACGCCCGCGGCATGCCGAAGGCGGTGGTCGTCGATGAGACCTTCAACTGGGGCCGCAAGGAATCCCGGCCGAGCGTGGCGTGGGAAGACACCATCATCTACGAGGCCCACGTCAAGGGATTGACGATGGGCCGCAAGGACATACCACCCGGCATCCGCGGCACCTACCGCGGGCTGTCATCCCCGGCGATGATCGACCACCTGAAACGGCTCGGCGTCACCGCGATCGAACTGCTGCCGGTGCAGAGCTTCGTCGATGACCGCCGGCTGGTCGAGCTGAAGCTCGCCAATTACTGGGGCTACAATTCGCTGTCGTTCTTCGCGCCCGAAGCACGCTACGGCGCCGACAATCCGCTGGACTCGTTTCGCACCACCGTGGCGCGGCTGCACGATGCCGGCATCGAGGTCATCCTCGACGTCGTCTACAATCACACCGCCGAAGGCAATCACTTAGGCCCGACGCTGTGCTACCGCGGCATCGACAACGCCTCCTATTACTGGCTGATGCCGGACAACAAGCGCTATTACGACGACTTCACCGGCTGCGGCAGCTCCGTCAACCTGACGCATCCGCGCGTGCTGCAGATGGTGATGGACAGTTTGCGCTACTGGGTCGAGGTGTGCCACGTCGACGGCTTCCGCTTCGATCTCGCCACCGAATTGGCTCGTAATCCCAATGGGTACGATCGCAACAGCGCCTTCCTCACCGCGGTGCGCCAGGACCCGTTGCTGGCCACGGTCAAGCTGATTGCCGAGCCCTGGGATCTCGGCATGGGCGGCTATCAGGTCGGCGCGTTTCCCTCGCAATGGTCCGAATGGAACGACAAGTACCGAAGCGCGTTACGCCGATACTGGAGTGGCGAAGGAAGCCTGATCGGGGAAGTATCAAGCCGCATGACGGGGTCGTCCGACGTGTTCAACCATGACGGCCGCAAGCAGCGGGCCGGCATCAATCATGTCACAGTGCATGATGGCTTCACGCTGGCTGATTTGTTTTCCTATAACGAGAAGCACAATCTTGCCAATGGCGAGGACAACCGCGATGGCTCCAGCGACAATCTGAGCAACAATTTCGGCGTAGAAGGCCCGACCAGCGATCCGGCGCTGCAGGCGTTGCGCCGGCAGTTGCGCAAGAACCAGCTTGCCTGCCTGATGCTGGCGCAGGGCGTTCCCTTGATTCTGGCCGGCGACGAGGTCGGCAACACGCAGGACGGCAACAACAATGCCTACTGCCAGGACAACGAGATTGGCTGGGTCGGCTGGGAAAATCTCGGCCTCAAGGAAGACGACCTCACCGAATTCGTCGGCTACATGTCGCAACTCCGCGCGCGTTTCCCGCAGATCCGTGCGCAGAGGTGGCTAGACGGTCGCCGTGCCGACGGCACCTATGGTGTGCTGTGGCTGACGCCCGCGGCCGAGGAAATGACCGAGCAGGACTGGGCGTTTCCCGATGGCCGATTTCTGGCCTATGTGCTCAGCCCCTGCGAGGACAACCAGAACCCGATCTTCATCGTGCTGAATTCGGCGCCCGAGGGCATCCCCTTCAAGCTGCCGAAGCTGCCAGAATACAAGCATTGGCGCCAGGTGCTCAACACCGCCGACGACGCGCTGTCGATCGCCATCCTTCCTTCCGGCAGCGACATCGATGCGCCGCCGCGATCCGTTCTCGCATTTGCAGGTTCTTTTTCATGAGTAAGCGAAGTTTTGGACCGCGCCTGACATCGACAGGCGCGGAGTTCCGGCTATGGGCGCCCGCCGCCCAGCGTGTCGATGTGATGCTCGACAAGCTCTATCCGTTGGACCGCGACACCGACGGCTGGTTCACCGCCGAAGTGCCGGGCGTCAAGGCCGGCGCGACCTATCGCTTCCATATCGATGGCGCCGACAACGTGCCGGACCCCGGCTCCTCGTTCCAGCCCGGCAATATCGCCGGCCCCAGCGAAGTGATCGACCACGACGCCTACCCATGGAAAGCCGCCGACTGGCGCGGCCGGCCATGGGAAGAGACCGTGCTGATCGAGACCCATGTCGGCACATTCACGCCCGAGGGCACCTATCTCGCGATGATCGATAGGCTCGATCATCTGAGGGCAACCGGTATCACCGCGCTCGAACTGATGCCGCTGGCGGATTTCGTCGGCCGGCATAATTGGGGCTATGACGGCGTGCTGTGGTACGCGCCGGACTGCATGTTCGGTCGCCCCGAGGATCTCAAGACCTTGATCGACGAGGCGCATCTGCGCGGCATGATGGTGTTTCTCGACGTCGTCTATAATCACTTCGGCCCGGAGGGGAATTACCTCGGCTCCTACGCGCCCGATTTCTTCGGCGACGCGCATACGCCGTGGGGCTCGGCAATCAACTACAACCTGCCGCAGGTCCGCGCCTATGCGATCGAGAACGCGGTGGCCTGGGTGCGCGACTATCGCTTCGACGGGCTGCGGCTGGATGCCGTGCACGCCATCCCCGAGCAGGGCGAGATCCCGATGCTGCACGAACTCAGCCGCGAGGTTGGCAAACTCGCCGCCGAGACCGGCCGCTTCATCCACCTCGTGCTGGAGAACGATGACAACAAGGCCGCTTTGCTCGATCCCGTTACCGACCCGGCGCGCGGCAAGTACCGCGCGCAGTGGAATGACGACTATCATCACGCCTGGCACGTACTGCTGACCGGCGAAGACAAGGGCTATTACAGCGACTACTCGCCGCGCCCGATCGACCATGTGGTACGCACGCTGTCCTCCGGCTTCGCGTATCAGGGCGAACCTTCCGCGCATCGCGATGGCGAAGCGCGCGGCGAGCCGAGCGGCCAGCTCGAGCCCTCGGCCTTCGTCAACTTCCTGCAGAACCACGACCAGATCGGCAACCGTGCGCTCGGCGACCGGCTGGAAGCCATCGCGAAGCCGAAGGCGATCGAGGCCGCTCTGACCATCACGCTGCTGGCGCCGATGGTGCCGATGCTGTTCCAGGGCGACGAATGGGGCTCCAAGGCACCCTTCCCGTTCTTCTGCGACTTCAAGGGCGACCTCGCCGAAGCGGTCCGCCAGGGTCGCAAGAAGGAATTCGCCTCGGCTTACGAAAAATACGGCGACGAAATTCCCGATCCCCTCGACGAGTCGACGTTTCAGTCCGCCGTGCTCGACTGGAAGAATCTTGACGAAGCCGCCGGCCAGCAGCGGCTGAAGCTGGTACGCGACCTGCTCGCGCTCCGCCAGCAGCACATCATTCCGCGGCTCCGTGGCGCACGCTTCGGCGCTGCGGAGGCTGCCGATAACGGCCTTCTCACCGCCCACTGGACGATGGGTGACGGCGCCACGCTACGCCTGCTGGCCAATCTCTCCGGTAACACGATCGCCGAACGACCGACCCTGGCTGGCACGAACCTGTGGGGCCGCGATGCCCTCAACGAGGTGGCGCCGTGGTCGGTGTCCTGGCGAATGGAAAACTAAACATGACGTCTGCCATCCCCGTTGCCACCTACCGCCTCCAGCTCACCGGCGATTTCACCTTCGATCACGCCGCTGCCGTCGTGCCCTATCTCAAATCGCTGGGCATCACGCACCTGTATGCCTCGCCGTTCCTGAAGGCGCGTGCCGGCAGCACGCACGGCTACGACATCGTCGACCACACCCAGTTCAATCCCGTGCTGGGCGGTGAAGAAGGTTTCGAGCGCCTCTCGGCCGAACTGAAGAAGAACGATATCGGCCTGATCCTGGACTTCGTGCCGAACCATGTCGGCGTGCATTTCGCCGACAATCCGTGGTGGCTGAGCGTGCTGGAATGGGGCCAGGCGTCGCCGCACGCCGTTTCGTTCGACATCGATTGGGATACCCTGCCCTACCGCGCCCGCGGCGGCGTTCTACTGCCGATCATCGGCACTTCTTACGGCCAGGCACTGGAGTCCGGCGAGATCGAGCTGAAGTTCGATGCGGAAGAAGGCAGCTTTTCGGCATGGTATTTCGAGCACCGCCTGCCGATCGCCCCGGAGCGCTACAGCGAGATTTTGCGCACCGTGGTGAAGGAGGCCGATGCCGCCGAAACGCCCGCCGGCAAGGCGATCCTCGCATTCGCCTCGCGTTACAAGGGCCTGCGCCATCCCAACCTCTCGGAAGCCCCCGGCTTCAAGAAAGAGTTGGCAGCCGTTGCCGGTGGCGCCGCGCTGATCGAGAAAGGCCTTGATGCCTACCGCGCCGGGGCAGACCGCCCGACGCAAATCCAGACCCTGCACAATCTCCTCGAGCGTCAGCACTACAAGCTTGGCCAGTGGCGTCTGGCGTCCAGTGAGATCAACTATCGGCGGTTTTTCGACGTCAATACGCTGGCTGGCCTGCGCGTCGAAGACGCCGGCACGTTCGATGCCATCCATACGCTGGTCAAGCGCCTGATCGCCGAGGACAAGCTGCAGGGCCTGCGGCTCGACCACATCGACGGGCTGCGCGACCCCGCGCAGTATTTCCAGCGGCTGCGACGCCTGGTGCGCGACGCACAGGTCGACAAGTCGAAGCCGTTCTACGTGCTGATCGAGAAGATTCTCGGCGAGGACGAAAGACTGGTCGATCTCGCCGGCGTTCATGGCACCACGGGCTATGAATGGCTCAACGCCATCACCCAGGTGCTGGTCGAGCCCCGGGGCCTCGACCCGCTCGACGAGATCTGGCGCCAGGTCAGCAACTCCTCGCCGAAATTTGCACCGGTGCTGCGCGAGGCCAAGCAGCGCGTGTTGGAGACGCTGCTGCTCAGCGAGTTCACCGTACTGACGCGCCTGTTGGCGCGGATCGCCGGCGGCCATTACACGACGCGAGATTTCTCGGCCGATACGCTGCGGCAGGCCTTCGAGCTCTACGTGCTGCATTTCCCGGTCTACCGCACCTACATCACGGCGACCGGCCCCTCCACACTCGACCGCGAACTGATCTCCACCACGATCGAGAAGGCCCGCACCGACTGGTTCGGCGCCGACGAGGGCTTGTTCGACTTCCTCAAGGACGCGCTGACCCTCGACCTCTTGAAGCCCGGCCGCGTCGCCCATAGCAAGCCGCGGGTGCGCCGTTTCGCCATGAAGGTGCAGCAATTCACCGGCCCGACGATGGCAAAGTCGCTCGAGGACACGGCGTTCTACCGCTACCATCGCCTTTTGGCGCTCAACGAGGTCGGCGGCGATCCCTGCGCCAATGCGATGCCGCTCGGCACTTTCCACGACATGATGAAGGAACGCGCCCGCGACTGGCCGCACGGCATGACGGCGACCGCAACGCACGACACCAAGCGCGGCGAGGACGCCCGCGCGCGCCAACTGGCCCTGGCCGAACTGCCCGGCGAATGGGCCAATGCGGTCAGCCGCTGGAAGGTGCTGAACGCACCGCATCTGGTAATCGACGGCGACATGCGCGCGCCTTCGGCCGCCTTCGAATACATGCTGTACCAGGCGTTGCTCGGCGCCTTGCCGCTGGAAAAGCGCGACGGCACGTTCGTGGAGCGGATGCAGGCCTATGCGCTGAAGGCGGCGCGCGAGGGCAAGCAGGAAACCTCCTGGCTCAATCCCAACGATGCCTATGAGAAGGGATTGAATCTTTTTCTGGAGCGCATCCTCGATCCTGCCCTGTCGGGCGAATTCCTGGACGCGCTGGAGACGTTCTCGAAGCGGACCTCGTTGCTGGGGGCGCTGAACTCGCTGAGCCAGATCACGCTGAAGGCGACGATGCCCGGCGTGCCCGACTTCTATCAGGGCACCGAATTGTGGGACTTCTCGCTGGTCGACCCGGACAATCGCCGCCCGGTCAATTTCAAGCAGCGCGCCGCGATCCTCGCCAAGGTGCAGACCCCGGACTGGGACGCGCTAGCTCAGGACTGGGACAGCGGCCACATCAAACTAGCCTGGACGCGCGAGCTGATCCGCCTGCGCAGCGAGATGGCCGAGGTGTTCACGCAGGGCGACTACGAGCCGCTGGAAGTCACAGGGCCACATGCCGAGCACGTCATTGCCTTCGCAAGGCGTCACGGCCGCGACGCCGCAATCGTGGTAATCGGCCGTTCTTTCGGAGAGCTGACGCAGGGTGGGCGCGCCTGGCCCGCCGCGAACGCCATCGAAGCGCAGGTGTTGGCGCCGGGCTATGCGGTTGAAGGCGCAGCCGATGCGGAAGGCGGTCTTCATGTGGCCCGCCTGCTGAAAGGCATGCCGGTCGCGGTTATCAAGGCGCAGGTGCCTGTAGGCACCCCGCGGGTTCGTTCGACGCGCTTGCGATAGCAACGAAAAGGCCGCCCGGGATCGACGGCCGGGCGGCCAAGCGGATTTCGTGCCGACTCGCGAAGTTCGGTTCCCTTCCTCCGCACGTCCGATTTTTGCATCAATTTATTTGCAACTGGTTGACGTTGCCGGCGCCGGATTCTCATCCCGCAGTGCTGGTTCTGATGTTGCAAAGCAGCATCAGCCCTTCTTGGTCAGCAGCAGATTGCCGCGCGACTTGATCGCCGCCTGCGCCACTTCCGCAAATCGTTGCAGCAGCCAGGGCAACGTCACCTCGACCCGGACGCTATCCTCGGAAACATCCACATGGCCGGAGGCCGCCTGCCCCATCGCGCGAACGCGGAAGATCATACGGTCGCCCTCCCAGCGTTCTTCATCGACCTTGAGGACCGGCACCGACGTCGCAGCCTTGGTCAGCCCGGTCTTGAGACGGCGACAGGCTTCCTCGCGTCCAAGGCGATGCGGGATCGAGACGACGAGCGGTGCAGACATCGGTATTTCCTCCAAGGCGACGAACTCATCCAACGCATGTAAGCGCGGACCGTGCCAATAAAACCCTCGACGCATTCGGGTTTCGTCAGTGGAACCTTAGCGATGATCGGGCGTTTTTGTCGCATGAAGGCAGAGGAGTCCATGCCGCCTGCCAGGCTGAGGAGAGTTTCATGTCTATCGGTACAATCATTCTTATCATTCTCGTCATCGCTCTGCTCGGCGGCTTTTCCGGCATCGGCGGCGGCTCGTTCTACGGCACCGGCGTCTATGGCGGCGGCGGTCTCGGCTTGGTCATCGTGATCCTGCTGATCCTCCTGCTGCTCGGCAAGCTGTAAGCTCAGGATTTGAGAAAGCGCGCGGTCCGGAAACGGGCCGCGCGTTTTTTTGTTTGTAGCCCGGATGGCAATCCGGGGCCGACGATTCCAAAAAGACCGCCTTCCCCGGATTGTCATCCGGGCTACATCAGCCCAGCTTCCTGATCGCCGGCTTCAGCGGCTTGGCGGCATCATCGTAACCCTCCCAGGCCGTGGTCTTTTTCAGCAGCGCCGGCACGGTCCGGATGGTGAACTTCTTCGGATCGAGATCGCTGCGTAGCTGCGCCCAGGTCAGCGGCATCGAGACCGTGGCGCCGTCGCGCGCGCGCGGCGACAGCACGGCAACGGCGGTCGACATCCGGTCGTTGCGCAGATAGTCGAGGAAGATCTTTCCGCCGCGCAACTTCTTCGACATGTTGATCAAATAGCGATCGGGATGATCTCTGACCATCGCCTGGCAGACGCCCTGCGCGAACGCCTTGGCGACCTTCCAGTCGACCTTGTCCCTGGCGCCATGGGCCAATGGCGTCACGACGTGCAGGCCCTTGCCGCCGGTGCTCTTGCAGAAGCTTTCGAGCCCGAACGCCGTCAGCCGCTCGCGCATCTCGCGCGCGGCAACCATCACCGCGGAGAATTCTACGTCCGGTGCGGGATCGAGATCGAACACCAGCCGGCCCGGAATTTCCGGCGCGTCCGGCGCGCAATTCCACGGGTGCAATTCCAGCCCGCCGATCTGCGCCACCGCGGCCAGTCCCTCGACGCGGTCGATCTGCAGATAGGGTTTGCGGTCGCCGGAGACTTTTACCAGCTCCAGCAGGTTCGACGTGCCCGGCATCGCGTGGCGCTGGAAGAACATCTGGTCGCCCTTGATGCCATCTGGCGCACGGACGATCGAACACGGCCGACCCTTGAGGTAACCGATCATCCAGCCGCCCACCGCCTCGAAATACTCAGCGAGGTCACGCTTGGTCACCGGCTCGCCGTCGAAGGCGTCCGGCCACAACTCCTTGTCCGGCTTGGAGATCGCCACGCCCATCACGGTCGCGCTGCCGCTCGACGTCTTTTTGGCAGGCGCCGCCTTCTTCGCAGGGCGCCGCTTCGGCTCGGCGAGTTCGGTTTTCTTCGGCGTCTCGGCCTCGACCTCCTCGGCCGGCTTGTCCTGACGCAGGCCCTTGAACGAGGCCTGGCGCACCATGCCGGCGCCGGTGAAGCCGGCGAACTCAATCTCCGCGACCAGCTCGGGCTTCAGCCAGTGCACCTCGCGGCCGCCGGGCGGCGTCTCCTTGCCGCCGAACGGGCTCTGCCTGGCCGCGGCCTTTTTCAGGGCCGGCATGATGGCCTTCACCTTATCGGCGCCGAAGCCGGTGCCGACCACGCCGACATAGGCCAGATGATCGCCGCGGTGCACGCCGACCATCAGCGAGCGGAATTGGCCGTTGTTGCTCTTCCAGGCGCCGATCACCACTTCATGCCCGGCGCGGCACTTGGCCTTGGTCCAGTTCTCGGAGCGGCCGGATTGATACGGCGCCGCCAATTTCTTGGAGACGATGCCTTCCAGCGACAGCTTGCAGGCCGACTGCAGGATGGCGTCGCCGCCGGTCTCGAAGTGATCGACGTAACGGATCAGGCCTTCCTTGCGCTTGCCGCGCGCGGTCTCCAGCAGCACCTTGAGACGCTCTTTGCGTTCCTCCAGCCGCAGCTTTCGCAGGTCTTCGCCGTCGGCGAACAACAGGTCGAAGACGAAGAAGATCAGCGTGTCGGTCTTGCCGTCCGACAGGGCCGCCTGCAATGCCGCGAAGTCCGGTGCGCCGTTGGAATCCAGCCCGACGATCTCGCCATCGATGATGGCATCCGGCAGGCCGGCGGCCTCTTTCGCAATGGCCTGGAATTTGTCGGTCCAGTCGAGGCCCTTGCGGGTCTTCAGCGTGGCGCGGCCGCCCTCGACGCGGAGCTGCACGCGGTAGCCGTCGAACTTGATCTCGTGCGCCCAGCCCGAGGCCGAAGTCGGCCGATCCACGATCGCGCAGAGCTGCGGCGCGACGAAGCCGGGCATTTCGGCGACATTCTTCGTTGCGGATTTTGCGGCGGTCTTCTTTGCGACTTTCTTCGCCGGCGCCTTCTTCGCCGCGGCGACATCGGCCTTGGTATTCACCGTCTGGCTGGCGCGCTCGTCGGCGGCCATCCCGTGATTGGAATCCCAGACGGCATCAGCCTTGGGCTTGGCGGCCTTGCCGGTCATGAACGGTTTGGGCGCCTTGCCGCGGCCGGCGGCGATCTCGGCCATCGAGCGCCCCGAGGCCACCGAGGCGTCGCCGTCCAGGAGCTTATTGGCCTTGCCCTCTTTGACGAACTCGTCGCGGTGCTTGATCAGCAGCCAGTTGGTGCGCTTGCCGCCGCTACGATCGTGCTTCATGCGGACCAGCACGAAGCCGCCATGCAGCTTTTCGCCGTCCAGCGTGAATTTCAGGTCGCCGTTCTTGAAACCCTTCTCCGGGTCTTCCGATTCCCAATAGCCACGGTCCCACAGCTGCACCGTGCCGCCGCCATATTGGCCCTTCGGGATGGTGCCTTCGAAGTCGCCATAGTCCAGCGGGTGGTCCTCGACCTCGACCGCGAGGCGCTTGTCGGCGGGATCGAGCGACGGGCCGCGCGTCACCGCCCAGGACTTGAACACGCCGTCGAATTCCAGCCGCAAATCGTAGTGCAGCCTCGTTGCATCGTGCTTCTGGATCACGAAGCGGCGGCGCTTCGAGGGTGCCACCGCCGTCTCGCCGGAAGGCTCCCGGGTCTGCTCGAAGTCGCGCTTCTTGCGGTAAAGGGAGAGTTGCTTGTCGACCACGGAAGACCCCACTGCTACCACCCGGCGCGTTCCGCGCCAGGAACCAAAACCGGCAATTGCCGTTGAAGTTCCAAGTTTAACCCGCCTGCGCCGCATGGCGATGGGTGACCTGTTTCAGTACCCGAGTTGGAGGACGTTCGATGGCCCCGCCCCGCGCCTACTGGAAAGGCTCCCTGAAGCTCTCTCTCGTGACCTGCCCCGTGGTTCTGTACCCGGCCTCGACGACCGTTGAGAAAACCCGTTTCCACATGATTAACAAGGAAACCGGCAACCGGCTGAAGCAGCAGATGATCGACGCCGAGACCGGCGACATCGTCGAGAAGGAGCAGAAGGCGCGCGGCTACGAGGTATCCAAGGGCGAATACATCGAGATCGCCAAGGAAGAACTCGACGAGGTCCAGATCGAGAGCAACCACACGATCAATATCGACAGCTTCGTGCCGCGCGACGAGATCGACAAGCGCTATCTCAACAATCCGTACTACATCGCGCCCGACGGCAAGGCCGGCATGGATGCTTTCGCGGTGATCCGCGACGCCATGAAGGACAAGGACCGCGTGGCGCTGGCCCGGATCGTGCTGACCAACCGCGAGCATATCATCGCCATCGAACCGCTCGGCCAGGGCCTGATCGGCACGACGCTGCGCTACCCTTACGAGGTGCGCGACGAGGAAGACTATTTCGAGGACATCAAGAGCCCGAAGATTTCCAAGGACATGATCGACCTCGCGGCGCATATCCTCGACAGCAAGGCCTCGCATTTCGATCCCTCGAAATTCGAGGACCACTACGAGAATGCGCTGAAGAAGCTGGTCGAGAGCAAGGTCTCCGGCAAGCCGGCGAAGGCGGCCGACAAGGAACAGCGGCCCGACAATGTCATCAGCCTGATGGACGCGCTGCAGCAAAGTCTGAAGGGCGGCAAGGGATCGGCGAAGGCGTCTGCAAAAGAGGCGTCTGCAAAGGAGGCGCCAGCCAAGCCTGCACCGGCGAAAAAGGCCGCGGCTTCACGCGCCCGGCCCGCCAAGAAGGCCGCGCACCGCTCCTCCGCACGCCAGCGCAAGGCGAGCTGATGCTGAAGTCGGTAATCCTGGCGGCAGGCTTGCTGTCATTGTCCGCGCCGACCTGTTCACAAACGTTGGAGAAACCGGAGTGCAGCAAAACCAGTATCGAAAGTCTTGAGGAGAAGGTCGTCAAGATGAAGGACGGCCGCAACAAGCAGACCGCAGCGAGCGAGATCGCGACGGCGAAAGACATGCTGGCCAAGGGTCAGATCGACGATTGTCAGACGGCACTGCTGAAGGCGACGGTGCAGACGAAGTAGACCAGTCAGCCTGCAGTATTCTCCGCAGTTATCGGATACCTGCTGTCGTCCTGCGAAAGCGGGGACCCGTAGACCCGGCAGCGCGCGGAATGCAGCAACTGGCTATACGTCTTCGACCGGTGGCCAAAATTAAGCTTGGCAAAAGGCGATGGTCCCGTCGCATGACATGTCCCGCGGGCAGCGCACTTATGGCGCGCCTATATCTGAGCACTCTGGCCTGTCTCGTTTTCAAATGGCGAGGGGCTCATCTTGCAGGTGCGGTCGTGATCGAGACCGCACCAAGCGAGATCCAGCCATGCAAGCCCTTCGAACCCTTCACGACCTCACCGCCGACCAGGCGTTTGCCGACACACCGACGCCCACGGCGGCGCTGTTCAACGAGTTGATCGCGACCGCCTGCCAAGGCGGCGATCCGATGCGACAGGCCGTGCCGGTCGCCTGCCTCAAGCGCCTGATTGCGGCCCGCGCCTGGAACGACGCGGCGCTGGCCCTGCTGGCGCTGCAACTGCCGGACTGGCAGCTGCGCCGCCTCGCTTTCGACGACGGCGAATGGCACTGTGCGCTGTCGCGTGCCAGCGCGATGCCGGAATGGCTCGACACGGCGAGCGAGTCGCACCACCCGAACATGGCGCTGGCCATCCTCCGTGCCCTTGTCGCGGCTGCTGCCGACACCGCGCCGTCGCGGCTTGCCGCCGTCCCGGCCTCCAATCCCAGCGACGCCGCCTTCGAGCCGATGCTGTGCGAAAATTTCGCCTGACCGGCCACCGCGTCGCCTCTCCCTTCATCCCTTCCAGGAGACTTCTCGTGGACTTCGTTGAACCTCCCTCATGTTGCACCTCCCTCGTTCTGATCGGCCGCAACAGCCGCGGCCAATGGGTCGCTCAGGAGCAGAATGGCCTGTTTGGCGGCCTGTTCGCGCATCGCGCCGATGCCGTGCGTTACGCGCTGTTTGAAAACGGCCGTCACCCGGAAGCCATTATCGCCATCGGCTGCGTGCTCGAGCTCGATATGGCGGCGAAGCCGCACGTCGCCGTCATGGCCGAGGCCGCGGCGCCTGAAGCCAGGTCGCGCGCGGCCTGAGCCATTTTCAATGACCTCATCAATCGACCATTCGTGGCTGGGCGGCGCCATCGCCGACCTGCCGACGCCGTTCGACGCCAATGGCAGTCTCGACCTCCCCGCTCTGGCGCGGTTGTCCGAACGGCAGATTGCCGCCGGCGCCACCGCCCTGCTGGTCGGCGAGACCATGGGCGAGATGCCCACGCTGACCGCCGCCGAGCATGACACGCTGGTCCGCACGGCGGTGGCGACAGCACGCGGTCGCATCCGGGTGATCGCCGGCGCCGGATCCAACGCCACCGCACAGGCCATCGCGCTGGCGCAACAGGCCGAGCACGCCGGCGCCGACGCGATCCTCTGCGTCGTGCCGTACTACAACAAGCCGACCCAGGCCGGCATTGCCGCGCATTTCCGGGCCATCGCGGCGGCGACGTCGCTGCCGATCATCGTGCACGATGCGCCCGGCCGCACGATGCGACCGCTGGCCGACGACACGCTGGTGCAGTTGGCGGAGTCGGCGCAATTTATCGGCCTGTGCGACGGCAGCGGCGACATCAGTCGCCCGCTGCGGCTGCGCGGCAGACTGCCGCGCAGCTTTGTTTTGCTGTCCGGGCACGCGGACACCGCGATCCCGTTCCTGTTCTACGCCGGCGACGGTTGCATTTCCGCGATCACCGGAATTGCGCCAGCGTTGATGCGCGAGATGCACCTGGCGTGCCGGCAGTGCGAAGTGATCGGGGCCACCGAACTGATGGACCGGCTTGCGCCGCTGGGCGACGTGCTGGCGCAAGATCCAACTCCGGCATCGCTCAAATACGCGCTCAGCCTGCTGCAATTGTCGCGCTTGCGGCTGCCGATGGTGGAGCCGAGCAGCACGGAAAAAAAAGCCATCGCGGAGGCAATGGCGATCGCATTGGGGCCGTAGATCGTAGCCCGGATGAGCGAAGCGACATGCGGGGATGGCGTTCATAGCGAAAAGCCGGTCCCGGATATCGCTTCGCTCATCCGGGCTACGGCTATCACTTCTGTTCGTGCTTGCCGGCCTGCTTCTCGCGACACTTCGGACCGGGGCCGCGCATGTAATGCGCCTCGCGCCGGTAGCCAACCGGCGCATCCCACAGCGAGCGCAGAAGCTTCAGCAATGCCCCGGCGTACTTGCTGTAGGAACCGATCCGCGAAAAAATCGCGGCCGAACGATCCCGGCTCATGTCGCGCTCCGATCGTTGCGGCAGGGCGTTGGGATGCGAATGCCATGCTGCGCCAGGTCGCGGTGCGCGCGGCGCATCTTGTCGGCCACCAGCGCCACGCGCAGCGCAGCACAGAAACCCCTGACGTGATTGACCGCGTGGCGCGCCGCCACCAGCAGCCGCTTCCAGTGCATGTCGCCGGAATGGTGGACGATCGGCGCCTGGTTGCGGTTGATCAGCCAGGAACGGTAGGCGTCGTCGCCCGAAAAATCGTGAAGCTGGTGGTCGCGTGAATAGAACATCGTCGTGGTCCGTCTTCCATATCCGCCGCGCGCGAGAGGCGCGACGTTGCAGGGAAGATGCGGAGAACGGCATATGAAATCGAGACGGGCCGCAGCGCAGGCTCATAGCCGCGGCATAAAAACGCCGCGGCAGGCATTGGCCCGCCGCGGCGCGTTGCACGATTCACGATCAGAAAATCCGGACCGCGTTCTGCAGCGTGATCCAGATGCCCCAGGCCAGCGGGATGCCGACGAAGGCCCAGAACGCGGCGGCAGTGGCGTCGAGGCCGCCCTTGCCGATGCCGTAGGCGCCGCCGCTGACGGTCGCGGCTGCGGCCCCCTTGGCCTGCAGCTTGGCGACCTCCTCCGGCTTCATGAAGCGCTCCGCGGGCAGCGGGCGGATCAGGAAGTTGCAGATCAGGCCGAGCACCAGCATGCCGGCGAGGATGTACATCGTGAAATCGTAGACCCGCGCCTGCGGAACGCCGGCGCTGATCTGGAATTCACGGATGTAGTTCACGACCACCGGGCCGATGATGCCCGCGGTCGCCCACGCCGTCAGCAGCCGGCCGTGGATGGCGCCGACGAACTGGGTACCGAAGATGTCCGCCAGATACGCCGGGATGGTCGCGAAGCCGCCGCCATACATCGACAGGATGATGCACAGCGCCGCCACGAACAGCACCTTGCTGCCCATCGCCGCGAAGGTCGGCACCAGCGCGTAGAGCACGATGCCGATGATGAAGAACGCGTAGTAGGTGTTCTTGCGGCCGATCTTGTCCGACAGCGACGCCCAGAAGAAGCGGCCGCCGATGTTGAACAGCGAGATCAGGCCGGTGAAGCCGGCGGCGATCGCGGCGATCGCCGTCTTCTGCTCCGGCGTGAGCGATGCGAACGGCACGTTCGGCAGGCCGATCAAAGCGCCTGCAAAGATTTCCTGCAGCATCGGCGAGGCCATGCCGATGACGCCGATGCCGGCGGAGACGTTGAGGCAGAGCACGCCCCAGATCAGCCAGAACTGCCGGGTCTGGTGCGCGTGGCGCAGATGGACGTGGCCGTTGGTGATCATCGCATCGGCCTTGACCGGCGGCGTCCAGCCTGCGGGCCCCCAGTTCGGCGGCGTGATGCGATAGGAGAACGCGCCGATCGTCATGAACACGAAGTAGATCAAGCCCATGACCAAAAAGGTTTCCCAGACGCCGGGATTGGTCGGGGTCTTGAAATAGGTCAGCAGCAGATTGGCCAGCGGCGCGCCGATCATCGCGCCGCCGCCGAAGCCCATGATCGCCATGCCGGTCGCCATGCCCCGGCGATCCGGGAACCACTTGACCAGCGTCGATACCGGCGAGATGTAGCCGAGCCCGAGGCCGATGCCGCCGATCACGCCGCAGCCGATCCACAACAACCAGAGTTGATGCGTGTAGACGCCGAGCGCGCCGAGCACGAGGCCGCCGCACCAGCACAGCGCCGAGACGAATCCGGCCTTGCGCGGGCCGACGCGCTCGAGCCAGCCGCCCCAGATCGCGGCGGAGACGCCGAGCAGCACGAAGAACAAGGTGTACATCCAGCCGAGGCTCGCCACGCGCCAGTGGTGGTGAACAGCTCGGTGAAGATCGTCATATCGGCGCAGACTTTCGGCGCGTTGCCGCCGATCATGCGCGACAGCGGCAGCCAGAACACGCTGAAGCCATAGGCCATGCCGATGCACAGATGGATGCAGAGCGCCGCCGGCGGCACCAGCCAGCGGTTGAAACCGGCGGTCGCGATGATGCGCTCGCGTTCGAAAATACCGGGTCTGTTGCCGGACACAGTTCCGGCACTACCAATCGTCGTCATGCAGCCTCCCATGCGGCCATCTCCGTGAGATGGCCGGCGTTGTCGCCAGTGATGGATGTGGGTTGGCATTCCCCGCGGCTCGTCGACGTGAATCGCCGACGCCGCTCATCTGACCATCAAATGGCCAGAACACTGCGCGTGAGTCGATAGTAAGAAAGTCTGACTCGATGGATTTTCTTCAACGATTTCCGCCGCATCGCAGCAATTTTAATCGCGATCGCCTATCATGCGATTGGATTTTTCGATGATAAAGATCATGGTCTCGTCGCGACGTTCCGAACGATCGATGCGATCGCCGGCCTGCTGCACCATCGCGGGAATATCGATCACTGCCATCGGATCGGTGCAGTGCACTTCGAGCCGTTCGCCGGGCGAAAGCCGCAGCAAGGCCTTGCGCGTCCGCAGCGCCGGCAGCGGGCATTTCAGGCCGGTGAGATCGAGTAGGGTCGTCGTCATGATACAAGTGTCTTTTGGTCCGTCTGGCGGCGTTATAGCCGCGCCCTTGCAAATGTCCTATGCAGCGCGAATGAGTGCGCATGACATTCCCACGCCGGCCGTGATCCTCGCCGGCGGCCTCGCCCGCCGGATGGGCGGCGGCGACAAGCCGATGCGCGCCATCGCCGGGCGCCCGCTGCTGCAGCGCGTGATCGACCGGCTGGCGCCGCAATGCGACGGCGTGATCCTCAACGCCAATGGCGATGCCGGGCGCTTTGGAGCCTTCGGCCTGCCGGTGATCGCCGACAGCGTCGCCGACTTCCCCGGCCCGCTCGCCGGCGTTCTGGCGGCGCTGGACTGGGCCGCGCTGAACCGGCCGGAGGTGCGCTGGATGCTGAGCGCGCCGGGCGACTGCCCGTTCCTGCCGCGCGATCTCACAGCACGGCTGCACGCGGCGCGGATGGCGGAGAATGCGCAACTCGCCGTCGCGGCCTCCGCCGGGCACTCGCATCCGGTGATCGGGCTGTGGGGCGTGGCGTTGCGCGACGAGCTGCGGCACGCGCTGGTCGAAGAGGACGTCCGCAAGGTCGGTCGCTTCACGGCGCGCTACGCTCTGGCAACGGTGGAATGGCCGGCGGTGCCGCTCGATCCGTTCTTCAATGCCAACACGATCGACGACCTCGCGGAAGCCGAGCGGTTGGCCGCGCTCGACGGCGGCTGAGGCTGCGCGACGACGCCGGCCGGCCGTCATGACGCCCCTCCTCTGCCCGTGACCGCCGCGCGCCGCGTGAGCTGCATCTGCGTGTAGACCTGCTCGGTGAGTTCGCGGTCGCGCGCCGGCGACACCTGGAACAGCAGCAGCGGCGCGCAGATCGGCGCGCGCCACAGGCAGCGCCGGGCGCGGCGGCATTTGCGGCTCGGGCAATAGAGCGCGCCACGATTGGCATCGCAGATCTGGCGATCGACCTCGCACTGCGCCGCCGCCCAGTCGGCTTCGCGCTGCTGCTGCAGCATCCGTTCCTGGCGCTCGCGCGCGGCGTCTTGCAGATGTCCGACGTCCCATAATGTCGTCATGTCGCTGGCTCCCTGCTGAAAGCGTGCCGTCGTCCGGGCACGCCATCGCGTTGCCCGCAAAAATGTTTGCGTGAAGGTCTGATCCGCGAGCCTCCCGAACGAGGGGAGGCGGAGCGCCGAAAGGCGCGCCTTGGTCGAGTGGCCGCAACCGATCCCCGACGAATCGGAGATAGCTGCGGAAACGCCTTTCGACGCTCCACCGTGGCGATTTATGTCCCCGGGACCGTGCTTCCGGGACAGCTTCCGGCAGGATTTCCCTGCCTTTCCCTGTCCACGTCCAGCCGACAAAGTGCGGCAGACCCCCGTAGTGGGGCCGGACGGCGACCCGGAGCCTCCCGAGTGCGCGAGGTGACGTCCACCCCGCGCCCGCAGGCGCCACCGCCCCACCCCCACTTCCTGGCGTCCCGGGAAACGCCCCTCAACGGGATGAGGTAAATAGGCTTATAATCTTTGATAGGAATTCGGTCAATACGAAAAGTTCATCGTCTTTCTGTCGTCCCGGCGAACGCCGGGACCCATACACGCCGAGCTTCCGGTGAGGCGCCGTCGGCGACCGTCCTTCCGCAACATTTCTGCACGGCGTATGGGTCCCGGCTTGCGCTCGCAGGCTCGCTTGCCGGGACGACAGCGGTTATGTGGCGAGCGCGTCGTTGCATTGCTCGAACCACCGCCGCGTTCTACACTGCGCTATCAAGCGGCCGCAGTGCCGCGGTTCCGGGAGGCCACCTTCATGCACGTCACACGACTGTCCATTCTCAGCGCCGTCGCGCTCGCTTTGCTCAGTTCCGCCGCCTCCGCGCAACTGTCCGACGAAATCGTCAAGATCGGCGTGCTGACCGACATGAACGGCCCGGCCTCGACGCCGTCCGGCCAGGGCTCGGTGACCGCGGCGCAGATGGCGGTGGAGGATTTTGGCGGCAGCGTGCTGGGCAAACCCATCTCGGTCATCGTCGGCGACCACCAGTTGAAGCCGGACATCGGCGCCGCGCTCGCGCGGCGCTGGTACGATATCGATCAGGTCGATCTGATCGTCGACGTGCCGGTCTCGGCGGTCGGGCTTGCGGTGCAGAACGTCGCCAACGACAGAAAGCGGCTGTTCATCACCCACTCCACCGGCGCTGCGGATTTCCACGGCAAGTTCTGCTCGCCCTACACGATGCAATGGGTGTTCGACACCCGCGCACTCGCGGTCGGCACCGCGCAGGAAGTGGTGAAGCGCGGCGGCGACTCCTGGTACTTCATCACAGACGATATTGCGTTTGGCCACGCGCTGGAGCGCGACGCCTCCGCCGTGATCAACAAGGCCGGCGCGAAAATTCTCGGCGCGGCACGGCCGCCGTTCGGCACCTCGGACATGTCGTCCTTCGTGCTGCAGGCGCAGGCCTCGAAAGCGAAGATCACCGGCATCGCCGGCGGGCCGCCGAACAACATCAACGAGATCAAGACCGCCGGCGAATTCGGCATCTTCAAGGGCGGCCAGCAGATGGCCGCCCTGCTGGCGCTGATCACCGACATCGACTCGCTGGGGCTGCAAACCGCGCAGGGCCTGCTGCTGACCACCGCGTTCTACTGGGACATGGACGACCAGACGCGCGCCTGGTCGAAGCGCTTTTTCGACAAGATGAAGCGGATGCCGACGATGTGGCAGGCCGGGGTATATTCCTCGGTGATGGTGTATCTCAACGCCATCAAGGAAGCCGGCACCGACGAGCCGCTGAAAGTGGCCGCCAAAATGCGCGAGAAGCCGATCGAGGACTTTTTCGCCCGCAACGGAAGACTGCGCGAGGACGGGCTGATGGTGCACGATTTGATGCTGGTGCAGGTGAAGTCGCCGGAGGAATCGAAATATCCGTGGGACTACTACAAGATCCTGGCAAAAATCTCCGGAGACGAGGCGTTCGGCCCGCCCGATCCGGCGTGCGGGCTGGGGAAGAAGTAGCGCGCATAGCATCAGCGACGCGCTTCTTCCTTCTCCCCCGCGCGAAGCGAAGCTTCGCTAGGTGGGAGAAGGTGGCGCGGACGAAGTCCGCGACGGATGAGGGGTTTCTTGGCGACAGAGCTTGTGGCTACCCCTCACCCGTCCGCGCTATCGCGCGGCCACCCTCTCCCACAAGGGGAGAGGGAAGGAAGAGCTACTTCACCAGTCCGATCTCGCGAAAATAACGTAGCACGCCGGGATGAATCAACTCCTCGCGCGGCGCCGCGGCCACGGTGTTCGACGCGGTCGTCTCGGCGGCCTGCGGCAGTTTCGCGGCAAAGGTCGCTTCCGCGCCGTGCAGCGTCTTCGCCAGCCGGTAGGCTGTGTCGTCGGGCAGGTCTTCCCGCGTCAGGATGTAGCTCCACGAGCCGAGTGAGGCGATCGGCACCGGCTGGTGCGGATAGGAATGGGCACCGACCAGCAGCGGCTTGAGGAAGACATGTTTGGCGCGGATCTGCGCGATCTCGGCGGCGTCCGGCGCGATGAAGCGCGCGCCGCCCGCGCTCTCCGCCATCGTGCGAAAACCCGGCCAGCCGATCCCCGCGCCCCACAGCGCCGCCACGCGGCCATCCTGCACCATGGCCGGGCCGTCGCCGGCGCGGTCGAGATAGACCGCCGCAAAATCCTCGTCCTGCTTCAACCCGAGACCGTCCAGCACATAGCGCGACAGGATCACGAGGCCGGACCCCTTGGCGCCGAACGCGACCTTCCGGCCGACCAGATCGCGGATGGTCCGGTACGGGCTGTCGGCGCGGACCACGAACATGCCGGGGTTGGAATAGATCGCGGTGAGGATCTTCAGCCGGGTTGGCGCGCGGCCGATGCCGGCGAACGCCTCATAAGCGGGCTCGCCGGCGACCAATGCGATATCGAGCGCGCCCTGCTCGAGCAGCGGGATGTTCTCGGCGCTGCCCTCCGTGTTGCGCGTGGCGATGGCGAGGGTCGGGTCGGCCCCGTTCATCGCCTCGGCGAAGGCGTCGCCATAGAGCGGAAAGCCGCCGCCCGGCGTCGCCGTGCCCATCCGGATCGGGGTCGTCATCGGCTTTGCTCCATCCTGTGCCGCCGCGGTGCCCGCGATCAGCGCAACCAGGCAAGCCAGTGCAACAATTTTCATATCGGTTTCCAGACCATCGGCGACAGCCTACGCTTGTAGGCAAATCCGTCGATCTATGAAAGCATGGCGGTATCAGGCAAGCCCTGAGCCTTGCCACCCGGCCACGCTGATGGCGGAATATCCTGGAGGATCAATGACTGTTTTCTGGCGCGCAGCAATGCTGTGCCTGCTCTGCCTCGCCACCGCGCCCGCTTCCGCGGCGGACTACCCCACCAAGCCGGTACGCCTGCTTGTCGGCTTCGCCGCCGGCGGCCCCTCCGACATTGTCGCGCGAATCATGACGCAATGGCTGTCGGAGCATTTCGGCCAGCAGTTCATCGTGGAAAATCGCGGCGGCTCCGGCGGCAACCTCGCCGCCGCAGCAACGGTGACCGCACCGGCGGATGGCTACACCCTGCTTTACGTGGCGCCGAACAACGCCATTTCCGCCTCGCTGTACAAAAAACTGTCCTATGACTTCCTCCGCGACACCGTGCCGGTGGCCAGCCTGATGCAGTTTCCCAACATGCTGGTGGTCGCCAACGCGATGCCGGTGAAGACCGTTCAGGAGTTCATCGACTACTGCAAGGCCAATCCCGGCAAGATCTCCTATGCCTCGTCGGGCAACGGCACGTCGGTGCACATGTCGGCGGAATTGTTCAAGGCGATGACCAAATGCGACATGGTGCACGTGCCCTATCGCGGTTCGGCGATCGCCTTTCCCGACATCATTTCCAACAAGGTGCAGTTGATCTTTGAGAACCTGCCCACCGCGCTGGAGCAGGCGCGCGGCGGCAACGTGCGCGCCATCGGCGTGACCACGCCGCAGCGCTGGCCGGGCCTGCCGGACATCCCGGCGATCGCCGAGACCGTGCCCGGCTTCGAATCGGTGGGCTTCTACGGCGTCGCCGCGCCCAAAGGCACGCCGCCCGAGATCGTCGAGACGCTCAACAAGGCGATCAATCTGGCGCTGAAGGATCCGAAGCTGGCGGCCCGGCTCGCCGAGGTCGGTGGACTGCCGAAACCGATGTCGCCGGCCGAGTTCGGCCAGCTGGTCGCCAGCGAGACGGAGAAATGGCGCAAGGTGGTCGAGTTCGCCAAAGTATCGGTGGACTGAGGCACCCCGGGCGGCGCGGCAGGGCTGCCGCGCCGCCCAAAGGCGTCAGACGCTGATCGCGACCAGCGCCGGCACCAGCGACGACGTCGCGGCGCCCACGACCAGATAGGTCGCCGCCAGAAACAGCAGGAAGCCCAGGAAAAACAGGCCGAAGAAGATCATCGACAGCCGCTTGGCGAAGCCGGAAATGCCGGTCAGGCCAAGGCCGCCGGCCAGCAACGAGATCACGAGACAGATGATGGCCCAGCGCAGCATGGTGCATTCCCCAGTTGGTTCGGCAGTGCAACGTGAGGCCCGGCGCAAAGTTCCCGCCGGGGAACGATTGCCGGATCGCAGCCGGACCTGTATGGGGATCAGGCACCGCAGCGCACGCGCCCGGCGGGGCCTGTAGCTCAATGGTTAGAGCCGACCGCTCATAACGGTCTGGTTGCAGGTTCGAGTCCTGCCGGGCCCACCAATGATTTCAGGCGTTTCTGTCTCATAAGTGTAGCGGTCAGACCGAGCCGCCTCAGTTACCGCCACACTTTCGATGCTGATCTGTTCGCCTCTTGATCTCAGCCCGCCTGCCAAACGCTTGCCAAATCCGGGTTTCGTGAGAGAATCGGCGCAATGGATGACACTGCACCCAACCATTTCACCGCCCTTCAGCCTCGGCCCGTCTCCGGATGGCCTCTCCGGGCGCTCTGTGACTTCGATACGGCCTCACCTCACTTTTTTGGTCATGTGCTGACGGCATCCGATTTGAAGCGGCAGTGCGTCTTTTCAGCCTTAGCAGAGATTGAGCAAAACGCTCGGACCCTCGCAGGGGCTCTCGGAGCGGCCTCTGGCGTCCAGGGCCGCGATCCGCTCGCCCAATCGGCCCGCTCGTTGGTTCTGCTGAAGCCTGCTCAAGTCCTCAGGGCAATCTACAACAGCGTTCCTGATGCCTTGCTCGGGACGCTGAAGCGGGTTGGACCCGACCCTTTCAGTCGGCTCGGGCTTTATCGGGACCTCTTCCGCCTTTTCGCTGAGCCTGAGGAACGCGAGCGAGCCGACCTCATCCGGCAGTTTCCAGGCAAGCTAACAGAGGAGCGGCTGGAGATCGCTCTCGCTCTCGATTCGGCGCTCCTCCATCAGCGGGTATTTGAGCGTGTGACTGACCTGGACGGCGCTGAGCAGGCGAACGCGGCGGTCCGCCTGATCCGAGCGACCGTCTCGACCGCCACGACTGCGGAACTGCGGCGGTCGGTTGCCGTGTTGCCCCAGGTTATTGGACTGTCAACCTGGGCGGCATCCTGGCTCCGGAGGCTTGACCGGCCGCTCGCGGCACCACCGGCTCTGAGCGATCCCGACCTCACCGTACTCGGCGTGGCCGACCTTCGAGCGGCGTCGATGCAGCTACGAAACTGTCTTCGCGAACGGGTACTTCACGTGGCGACCGGCCGAGACTGTTACGTTGTCTCGACTGCCTCGCCGGGTGCTGTCGCTGAACTGCGCCGTACCTCTGACGGCCGATGGGTGCTGTTTGACATGTGGGGACCGGGCAATGATCGCCCGGATCAGAACGTTGCGGATGAGATGCGCGGCAAGCTGGAAGCCGCTGGCGTCGTCTCGCTTGCGGCAGCGGTCCCAGAAGCCCACCTGGAGCCGCTGGCTGAGTTCTTTGGCACTTTCGATCTTGTAAGCGGTTGGCCGCCCCCAAGACGAGCCCGGAACCGGCTCCAAGCCATTCAGGAGGCCGCGTGAGCGTTTTCCCGACGCCCCGGCTTCCCTAGTCCGGCTCAGCTATCCGCCCTCTCCATGCCTCAGCAGAGCCTTGTAGAACGGCTCAGGGAGGCCGAGCGCCGATGCATTGTAGCCGAGCAGGAGCTTGAGCGAGTCAGTCGCGAAAGCGAAGCTGAAGCGAAAATCGCTGCCTCGGCTATCGCTCGGCTGAGCGCTGCTTTGAACAAGCAAAGGGAACGGGCAGACGAGTTCGAGCAGATCATGGGCGCGATGGGCCGCGAATTTGCCATCTTGAACGCTACCGCGACCACGTTGGCTGAGCGCGCAGGGGTCCGGCCAGCAGATTTGGTGGACCTTAAAAGCATGTGGGCGAAAGCCGCCGCCGATCCTGATCACGCGGCTGTTGGGCTGCATCAATCAGCACCCGACTTCCTCGTCAGGGCAGCCCGTACTGCCTTCCGGAAAGCTCACCACCCCGACACCAAGCCGGAGAACGAGAAGCCTGCGGCTGAAACGATGTTTAAGCGGAAGGAAGCAGCGTTTGATCACCTGTTCCGAATGCGACGTCTGTGGGGGTGATCTCGTACCGATGCAAGAGCGGGAGCACGCCTGCGGTCATCCTCTCGGTCGCTCGGCTTGTGTTTGGGGCAAGGGTCGCCGCGACTCGAATGTTATCGAAATTCTTGATGCAGATCGGGGTGTTCTGTATTGGGTTCTACATCGGTTACGTGGCGATCACCCGGAAGGCGAGAATTTAAGATGCGGGTACCCGCCTTTCTAGCCTACGTTCGGACTTCGAATACAGATTGACTTAGTAAATGGGCATCCCCGGTACCCACGACAGCACGCTCGTTGCACTCTCCGTCCTGATCGCGGCTGCTGCTTCCTACACAGCCCTCGATCTCGCCGGGCGTATTCGCGCCTGCTCCGGCTGGTCCTGCCATGCGTGGCTCGCCACCGCTGCTGTGGCCATGGGAGGTGGCATCTGGTCGATGCATTTCGTCGCCATGCTCGCTTTCAGCATGCCGGGAATGGAAGTGAACTACGACCTCGGTCTGACCGCCGTCTCCCTTGTGGCACCGATTCTCGTCACCGGTGCCGCTTTCTATGTGGTCAACCGGCAAGACACCGGAACCGTCGCGCTTGCTCTTAGCGGTCTCTTTATGGGCCTTGGCATCGTAGCGATGCACTACATCGGCATGTCGGCAATGCGGATGCCAGCCGATCTTCGCTACGACAAACTGTGGGTGGTTATCTCAGCCCTAATCGCCATTGGCGCGTCCACGGTCGCGCTGTTCCTAGCCTTCCGACGTGCCAACGTCGGTACAAAGGCGGCAGCGTCCGTCGCTATGGGTCTTGCCGTCTCGGGAATGCACTACGCCGCAATGCAGGGGGCCGTCTTTACCGTTCACGGGCACACGGACGGCGGACACGAGATGGCGAGCATAGGCCAGACCCGTCTGGCCGTGGCTGTGGCCGCAACAACATTCTTGATCCTGTTTTTTGCGCTCGTCGCTGCCATGTTCGACCGTCGTTTTGCCGGGCTGGCAGAGCGGGAGGCCGGGGCGCTTCGACAGAGTGAGGAGCGCTTCAGGCTGCTGCTAAAGAGCGTCACCGACTACGCGATCTTCATGCTCGACACGGAAGGGCGCGTTGCTAACTGGAACGCGGGAGCAGAGCGGATCAAAGGCTACAGCGCGGATGAAATTGTCGGCGCGCACTTCTCACAGTTCTACACCCCCGAGGAAATAGCCAATAAGGTCCCTGCCCGTGCGCTGGAGACGGCTGCTCGCGAGGGCAAATTTGAGGCCGAGGGCTGGCGCGTTCGCAAGGACGGCACCCAGTTCTGGGCCAGCGTCGTAATCGATCCCGTCAAGGACGATCAAGGTAACCTGATCGGGTATGCCAAAGTGACGCGTGACATCACTGAGCGCAAAGCGTCTCAGGATGCATTGCAGCAGGCACAGATGGCGCTTCTTCAAGCCCAGAAGATGGAGGCTGTGGGCCAATTGACGGGTGGGGTCGCGCATGACTTCAACAACCTACTCATGGCGGCGCTCGGTAGTTTAGAACTACTGCGAAAACGCATGCCCGATGATCCAAAGCTTCTTCGCCTCCTAGACAACGCGGTGCAGGCTGCTCAGCGAGGTGCGAGCCTGACCCAGCGAATGCTGGCCTTTGCGCGTCGCCAAGACCTCAAGCCTACGCCAGTCGATGTGCCTGATCTTGTTCACGGGATGACAGACATGTTACAACGAACAATTGGACCTACGATTCAAATCGAGACGCACTTCCCCTTGGGTCTGGCACGAGCGCTGATTGACGCAAACCAGCTTGAACTCGCGCTGTTGAATCTCGCCGTGAATGCGCGAGATGCGATGCCGGAAGGTGGCACGATCACTATTTCCGGACGCGAGGCCGCTGATGAGTCCGACGTGAGTGGGCTTGAAGCAGCGCGGCGGTACGTTTGTCTTTCGGTCACCGATACAGGCGAGGGGATGGACGCCAGAACCGTCGCCAAGGCCATGGAGCCATTCTTCACCACCAAAGGCGTTGGAAAGGGAACTGGGCTCGGTCTCTCGATGATCCACGGTCTAGCGGAGCAATCAGGTGGGCGGCTAATCCTCCATAGCAAAGAGGGCGTCGGCACCACGGCTGAGATTTGGTTGCCCGTTGCAGAGGCAAGCCAAGACGCGTTTCGACCTTTATTGGAAATACGTCCCCCAGCCATTCGGGGTCGTGCCCTTTCGGTCCTCGTCGTAGACGATGACCCGCTTGTGCTGCAAAACGTTGGGGCGATGCTGGAGGACTTAGGGCATCGCGTCTCCGAAGTACCATCGGGCGCGGACGCTCTTCGCATGCTGCAAAGTGAGAGCGGGATCGATCTCGTCCTGACGGATCACGTCATGCCGGGAATGACGGGCCTTGAACTCGTGAACGCGATTCGGGAGAGGTGGCCAAGCATTCGGGTCGTGCTGGCAACTGGCTATTCTCAGCTAGACGACATTTCAGGGGCGAGAGGGGGGACGCTTGTGAAGCCGTTCACGCAGCAGGCGCTTCAGGAAGCGATCAGCCTTACCATGTCTGAGAAAGACCACGCGAGCACAGTGTTGCCGTTCCGCTCTCCAAAAGCGTGATCTCACGTCCGAGTCTGATCTCAAAAATATGTTGCATCCTAAATACTGGATGCAAACTTCCTTCTGTCTTTACCCGATAACTACCGCCGAAGCCCTTGAGGTAGCCGAGCAGATCAGTCTGAACCCTATCCTAACCTACATTGAGCCCAGCCGCTTTCAGGGCTACCTCTTGGAGGATTTGAGCAGCGCGGTATTTTTGATGTGCAGGTTTGACGCTAAGCGTTGGCCCACAAAAATCAACGATCTCTTCTTTATGTACGTTGAGCGCTCACCCGATGTAGCGGCGTGGATCGGATCATGTGGTTGTGAATTCAAAGTTGTTGAGATCGCTGCCGTCCTGTTTGGCTCGGATCAGGATCGGGAGAGCTTCGAGAAGGTGCTTTGGCCTCATCGCTAGGCCAGTGGGGTCGAAATCTGCTGAGATTCGCCTGTTAAAAGATGCAAGGCAAAGGGGCGACCTCTACTGGCACGTTTCTGGGCTCGCGATCCGTGGCCGGACTTGCAGCGTTTAATCTCCGAGGTCCAACGCTGAAACTGATCGATTGGTACCGGCGTCCGTTTGGAACGATGGCGATCCTGGCCGGATGCAAAGAGCGGTACACCTCCGCACGAACATTCTCAGGAGCGACCGGCCCCAACGTCGTCGGCCAGCGTTCAAAGGATTTGAGAAATTCTGTTTCTTGGATCGAGCCGAGCGCAACAATGCCCCGCGCCCGCTGATCCTGTTGTAGCCAGATGGTCAAGCTCACATCAGCCCACCACCGGGACTGCGAGCGGCGGTACTCAATGACATTCCGGGCGCTGGACGCCCATGATCGGAAGCCAATTTGTCCGAGTGCGATTTCAACCGTAAAGAAGCGGCGACCATGAGGGATAGTGCTACGGGCGATCCGGCCCGAGTAGCGCCAGCGGCAGGTGTCGCAGGATGTTGAGCAGCAGCGGTTTGAGGACGAGCAGGTCACATCATGATTTATCCGGCATAAGGTCGTGCATGCAGTCTTAATCGAGGCTATGTCTGAGGAAGCGCTGTCAGCAGGGGTGGAAGCTCGTGTTTAGGTGCTGCTCCATCAGAGTGATAATCCCTTGGGGAGGGCTTCCAGAGACGGCTTGCGCCTCGAAGCCGAGTGGCTAAGGTTCTTATCTCAAACAGGAACCGCCCCATGAGACTGCCGCGATCTGTATTCCTTGCCGCATTCTCGGCGTTCTGCATCGGACAACTCGCAACCGAGGGATCGGCCCAGGCGCAAGTTAGTAACCTTCCGTTTTGCCGAGCTAGCACCTGTGCTGGCGCGGTGCAAAACTGCACTAACGCCCGAGCTACGTTGAACTTGTCGGTCGGAAAACTTCCGTGCGAGCGCTTCGGGGCAAGCTGTCGGCGCACTCTTGTGTTTCCCGGAAACCCGTACTCCTCATTTCCGCAAGGTTGCCGAGTGACGGGGCCATAGACGCGAGCGCCCACGGTGATCAGAGCGGAACAGAACCGCAGTGTCTCAGCCTAGCGTGCGCGCTCATGGACGTGCGCTGCGACGATCATCAGGGAACTTGACTTAGAGATGTCCCCACGGGAGAGTAGCGGCACGGCATTCGCAGCACCGGGGGGCGCTATGCAAATTCGTCTGTGGGCACTCGCGCTTGCCTCGTTTTTCATATGTTCGCCTGCTGTCGCAGGCTCGCATAGCAACTTTGACGTATGGTTCAACGGGGAATCCACCAATATTCGCGCTAGCGTAGGTGTGGGCACCGAATGCAGCTTCCCATTCCAGATGTATGGTCCTGTAGCCCACACGACGAGCGCAACCGTTGTTTCTCAGTCAAAGCGAGGAAAGGTTTATGCCAGTGGCTCTGGCATAAGCTACTCTCCCAGCACGCGCGGTAATGACAGATTTTCTGTGAAAGTCTGCGGTGTGAGTTCGCGAGGCCCTGGCTGCACAACTGTCGTTGTTGCGGCCGAAGTGAATTGAATTGAGAAAGTGAGTACGCACGTGAAGAGAGCAGTATTGCTCGCCCTTATGATCGCGGGACACTAGTCTACTAATCGGCTTGATCGGTAAGCGGGGATCGGAATGAGCTTTAAGAACTGGAAGACACAATACTTACTTCGGTTTTGCCCGAGAATGAACGGAATGCGCGTCGTTGTTGCGTTTGCTGCTTCGTTGGCTGCAAGTAGCGCAGTCGCACAGCAAGATTATTATTGCGCGCCGGGGGCAAATTCTTGTGCACAATTCGAGAGTCGTGGTCGGTCTTGCTCACAGATCGCACTGGAATGCCAGGGAAACTGCACCTTGGGCAGGTACACATCGAATTCATCTCCTCAATATTGCGGAAAACTATGTGGCGGCTACAGGGATCAGTGCATCCGCACCGGAACGTGGCGCGGAAAAGACATAATCGTGAACATGCGTCGAGAATAACAAACTAAAAGGTCATTCCCGGTAATGACGGATTCTCTGTGAAAGTCTGCGGTGTGAGTTCGCACACCCCTTGGCTGCACAACTGTCGTTGTTGCGGCCGAGGTGAATTGAATTGAGAAAGTGAGTACGCACGTGAAGAGAGCAGTATTGCTCGCCCTTATGATCGCGGGACAAGCTTTGGTTCTGCCAGTCTGCGCCCACGCTCAGGCGCAGATTTGGGGGACGCGGAAGGCGCTTTCATCTGAAACATGCTCTGGACGAGTAAGCGTCTGCTTGACATCGAACTGCCCGATCCCGAACGGTCGCGAAACTTGTGAAGCTGAGTGTGCAAGATATCGCGCAGTGTGCGTATCGACCGGCGTGTGGAAGGGTAGAGATATTACTGTTACTGGAGTAAGGCGAGAGTAGACGATGAGACTGTCACGATCCGTCTTCTTAGCCGCATTCTCGGCGTTGTGCGTAGGACAACTCACAACCCAAGCATTGGCCCAGGCACAAGGTAATAACCTTCCGTTCTGCCAAGCGGGCACCTGTGCTGGCGCGGTGCAGAACTGCACAAACGAGCTAGTTAGGCTGGATTTGTCGGTCGCTAAACTCCCGTGCGAGCAGTTCGGGGCAAGCTGTTGGCGCACTCTTGTGTTTCCTGGAAATCCGTACCCGCCATTTCCGCAAGGCTGCCGGGTAAGCCGACCTTGAGCAAGTGCCACTTACTCGTCACCTAAGCTCCACCGAGACGTTTAACGTCGAACAGCCGCCGCCTGCTCGATTGTTGCCGCAAACTCGCACTGAAAAGCTGTCCTGGCTATCAAAGTTGCGCCCCGGACTATAAACGACACCGGATGTCGAAGTCTGAGCCGAGCCTTTCTGCGGCCGAGCGACGAGTGAGACTTTCTCAACCGTCCCTGAGCCAAACGTGGTCCATTGGAGCCTGCACGTCCCGGCGCGAGTACCTGAAAGAATGACCTGCTCGGTCTCGTTCTGATACCTCCAGTTCATTGGAGACTGCTGACATTCCGCCCAAGCCGACGAAGACGCCAATAGGCTCGCGCCTATGATCAATGTGTGTAGTCTCATCTTTTGTCACTCCGGTTTGCGTAGTCGTTTATCCCGGCCAGGGTACCCGTTCTCATACAATTCCTCAAACTCAACTCCGACGCGTCGGTCGATCAGCATCGGTCAAGAAATTCCGAAGCGAGCGGTTCGGGGCCATCTGCCGACGCACACTTGTTCGCCGGGAAATCCTCAGTTACGTTTCCCACTGGGAAGTCGCATACCGAAACAATAAGCGCAAGCGATCAGAGATTGGATAGACTGATCCTATAGATCATATCAGGAGATAATTTTGCGTGCTGTGATCGTTTTCGTCCTATCCTTAGCGTGCACGCCAGCATTGGCGCAGACTGACTTCGCTTGTCAGCCCGGTCCTTCTTGCCCTCAGTATGAAGGAGGCGATAGATCGTGTTCCGACATAGCCTTGGCCTGCCAGGGAAACTGTACCAATGGAAAATACACCTACAATTCATCTCCGCAATACTGCTCGAAGATGTGCGGTGCAGCTAAAGCAAACTGCGTAAAAACTGGAACGTGGAGAGGTGTAAGTATCATCACCAATCTAAGAGTCTGACTCATAATGAATTCGTTTGATTTCAGGCTTTTGCAAGCCGTCTTATAAGGACGCGAATGTGAGCGACGAACGCCCAGGCAACGGCGCTGGCGATTGTGGTCTCGAAGTCCTTTGCCAATCTGCGGCAGCGACCGAGCCATCCGAACGTTCGTTCGACGACCCATCGGCGCGGTAGGATTTCGAAGCCCTGCTCCCTGTCGGATCGTTTTATGATTTCTATCGTCCAATTGCCGATGCGCTTCAAAGCTTGACGCAGCTTATCTCCGGCATAGCCACCATCGGCAAAAATATGGCGCAGCCACGGATAGCGATAACGTATCGAAGCAAGAACGCACGGGGCACCATCACGGTCCTGAATGCTGGCTTCGTGCACGACCAGCCCGACCAAGTTTCCTTGCGTGTCGGTGACGATGTGGCGCTTGCGGCCCTTGATTTTCTTACCTGCATCATAGCCCCGGGGGCCGCCGCTTTCCGTGGTTTTCACCGACTGGCTGTCAATCACTCCGGCCGTTGGGCTCGCCTCTCGGCCAGCCGCCTCGCGCGAGGCCATCACGAGCGTGTAGTTCAGCGACGCAAACAGTCCGCCGCGCGACCACGCGTAGAAATAGCCCTGCACCGTCGAGTAGGGCGGGAAATCCTTGGGCAACTGCCGCCATTGGCAGCCGGTCGACGCAATATACAGGATCGCATCCATCACCGTTCGCATATCTGTCGCACGCGGGCGACCGAGCGCCGAAGCAGGCGGCAGAAGCGGCTCCATCACAAACCACTCGGCATCCGTCGTATCGCTTTCATATCGCAAGCTCGCCCGCCTATAGTGTCGGCGGGTGATTTCAGTCCAGACCATCGTGCTCTCCCTCGAATCTTCGCAAATCCGAAGGAATCACAACTGGCTGAAATCACTCAGCTTCTTTTTCAGTCAGCCTCTAAGACGCAAATGATCACTACTGGGCGGATATGCGCGCCTTTAAGTGTTGGCAGTCGTCTCTACCAGGGCGATTCGCTTGGCGATCTTGGCCACAGTGGCTCGGCTGCATTCGAACGCGCCCTGGACCTTCGACCACGATGCGCCAGAGCGCAGCATGGAGGCGATCCCCTCGTTCCGCGCTACATTCTCGACCCGCCCTAGGTAACGACCGGCTTTTTTCGCCGCCTCCTGGCCCTGCGCCACGCGACGCCTCCGGTCCTCATAATCCTTGCGGGCAATTGCCGCCAGCATGTCCAGCATCATGCTGTTAATGGCGTCGAACATGCGTCCGGTGAACTCGTCCGTCTTTGCGGAAGCCATCATCCAAGAAGTTGGAAGATCGAGCGCGACAACGCGAATGCGTTTTCGCGAAAGTTGGACCTTTAGGCTCTCCCAATCGGCTGCGGTAAGACGTGAAATTCGGTCCACATTTTCGACCAACGCCAGATCGTTTTGTTCGGCGTCTTCAATAAGTCGAAACAACTCTGGCCGAGCGAGCTTGGCTCCACTTTCGTTTTCCACGTACCACGCCGCGATCTTTAGACCGTGCTCCGCCGCGAAGCTCTTAAGCTGCTCGCGCGCACGCGTCGCATCTTGAAGTTTGGAAGACGCTCTCAAATACGCTCGTACAAACATTCTTGCGGTCCAGTTAGGATGGTTCACATCATACCGGTATATTTTGAATGGTTCAATAGATAATTTTTGATGGGCTGGTGCTGGTTCAATGGAATTGTGCTGAAACTAGACCAGTTTGAGCGGGCTGCTTTGACCGGAGAGGGTGCCGAGACCACAGGCAAATGAATCCGTATCCGCGAAGGCGCGATCAAAGCCTGCGTTGCCTACAGATTAGGTCGTCTGGCGACATCATGCATGATCTCACCGAGATACTGGACGCGGTACGGGTCTTGTACGTGCTGTGTAGCCCTCGGGACGAGAAACAACTGCGGGTCAATGGCGAATCGCCAGCTATCAAGGACGCTATACGGAATGACCCCCGAGGCAGCAGCATAATGTATGAAACATTGCCCGCTGCTACGCCTCAAGAATCAGCGATGACAGTTGCTGCGCGAGCAATACGAGATTGTCCATTTTTCTGGCCACGCAAATGCAGACGTGCTGGTCTTCGAGGACGAGAACGAGGCAGCCATCGATGTACCGTTAGAAGCAGTCGCTGAGCTTCTGAATAAGCAAAAAACGATAAAGTGCGTTGTGTTGAATGCTTGCAATTCTGCAACTTGGTCGCAGCGATCTTGCCCCTCACTATCGGTATGGATCAATCCATCAATGATGGCGCTGCCGTACATTTCTCCACCGGCTTCTACGTTGCGCTAGCGGCGGGCAGATCGATAGAGCAGTCATACGAAGAAGGTCTAACAGCCGTAAGGATGGCAGGCGACGATCCAACACTCATTTAGCTTCTAACGCGGTGATCCGACATTGCGAAGCAATGGCCGCATTCTCGCCCGAGGCTTTGCCTGTGTACGGCTGTTTCTTCTCGACCGACACGGACTCATGACACAAGCAAGCTATGGGTATGACACGTTCGGTCGGCGTCCCGTAATTGTTGAATTATGGACGAAGTAATTATAAAAGATGGTGTCGTGTAGCGCGACAATCAGGATGAGAATCCCGCGACAATCAGGATGAGAATGCGCCGCTGCTGGGGTGACGAAGGGAGGGCGTAGCCCGACCGGAGGCACCCCAGCAGCGGCGTGTCGGCCCGAAGGGGCCTCATTGGCGGTAACGGCGGCTGGTAAAGCATCGGCTTCTCCTTCGAGAGGACCAGTGCTTTGGCCGGCCGGCATGTCACCGATCAACAAATGAGGCTTTTCATGAGCTTGCGTCGCAACCATTCGCCAGCCGTCGCCGCTGCAAAGGCTGGTTTCAGCACCTCCGCCGCCTACCGATACGAGAAGGATCCCCGACTTCCGACCCAGAAGAAGGCGCGCCGCGCACGCCGTCGAGCCGATCCGTTCATCGACGTTTGGGAGAACGAAGTTCTGCCGATACTGAGGGCCGCCCCCGGATTGCGGCCGATCGCCGTGTTCGAGGAACTATGCCGGCGGCATCCGGAACTGGGTTCTGGAACGCGGCGGACGCTCGAGCGGCGCATTCGGGCATGGCGGGCGGTGAACGGGCCGGATCGGGAGGTGATCTTCCGTCAGGAACATCCGCCGGGTCGCATGGGGTTGTCGGACTTCACCGAGGTCGCCGATCTCGGCGTCACCATTGCGGGCCAGTTGCTGGACTGCCGGCTCTATCACTTCCGGCTGCCTTTCTCCGGCTTCGAACACGCCCATGTCGTACTCGGTGGCGAAAGTTTTGTCGCGCTGGCGGAAGGCTTGCAGAACGCGCTGTGGTCGCTGGGCGGCGTCCCCGAGCAGCACCGCAGCGACAGCCTGTCAGCCGCGTTCCGCAATCTCGGCGCTGAAGCCAAGGAGGATTTGACGACGCGCTACGAGGCGTTCTGCAGTCATTACGGCATGACGCCGACCCGCAACAATCCCGGCGTGTCGCACGAGAACGGCTCGATCGAAAGTGCGCATGGCCATCTCAAGAGAGCGTTGGCAGACGCCCTGCTGCTGCGTGCCTCACGCGACTTCGACGATCTTGCGGCCTGGCGGGGTTTTGTCGACGAGATCGTTGGCCGCGGCAACGCGCGCAATGCCAAGCGCATCGATCAGGAGCGGACGGCGCTAAAGAAACTGCCGGTCCGCAAGACCGCCGACTATGAGGAGGTCAACGTCGACGTCACAACATCAAGCGCCTTCACGTTGCGTAAGGTGTTTTACTCAGTCCCCTCCCGCCTGATCGGTCACCGGCTGCGGGTGCGTCTCTATGACGACCGGCTCGAATGCTTCCAGGGCGCCACCCACATCGTCACCCTGCGGCGCGGGCGAACCCAGCCCAACGGCAAACACGGCCACGTCATCGACTATCGCCATGTCATCCATTCGCTGCGCCGCAAACCGATGGCGCTGCTCAATCTGGTCTATCGCGACCAGTTGTTCCCCCGCCGCGTCTACGCCCGTGCGTTCGACGCCTTGCTCGCCGGCATTGGCGAAAGACCAGCCTGCCGTGCCATGGTCGGGCTTCTGGCGCTCGCACATGAACGGGCCTGCGAAGCGGAACTCGGTGCCGTGCTGCAAGCCACGCTCGACGACGGCATCCTGCCGGATCTCAAGGCGCTGATCGAACGCTTCCGACCGAAGGGCATGGCACTACCGGTCGTCGTCGTCACGCTGCCCTCGCTCGCTATCTACGACCAGATTGCCGCGGCTGTGGGAGAAGCCGCATGAACGCGACCGTCAAGATCGACGCCGCCCGTGTCGAATTGCTGCTCAGCGAACTGCGTCTGCCCGGCATCAAGCTGATCTGGGCCGCCCTGGCGGAAACCGCCGATAAGGAAGGCTGGCCCGCCGCCCGCTTCCTGGCGGCCCTGGCTGAACAGGAGATGGTGGAGCGAAACCGTCGTCGCTTCGAACGTCATCTGGATGAAGCCCGCCTGCCGCCGGGCAAGACCCTCGCTGCATTCGACTTCGATGCCGTGCCGATGATCTCAAAGGCGCAGGTGCAGGCTCTCGCCGCCGGTGACGCCTGGCTCGACAAGGGCGCCAATCTGTTGTGTTTTGGTCCCCCTGGCGGCGGCAAATCGCATCTGGCAGCGGCGCTCGGCATGTCCCTGATCGAAAACGGTTGGCGCGTGTTGTTCACCAGAACTACCGATCTCGTGCAAAAACTCCAGATCGCGCGCCGCGACCTCACGCTCGAAGCGGCGATCGCCAAGCTCGACAAATATCACCTGCTGATCCTCGACGATCTTGCCTATGTGACCAAAGATCAAGCCGAGACCAGCGTTCTGTTCGAACTGATCAGCGCCCGCTACGAACGCCGCTCAATGCTCATCACCGCCAATCAGCCATTCGGTGAATGGGGCAAAATCTTCCCGGACCAAGCCATGACGCTGGCGGCGATCGACCGCCTCGTCCACCACGCCACGATCCTCGAAATGAATGTCGACAGTTACCGCCGAAAAGAGGCTGTCGACAAAGCCCGCGGAGCCGGAAGGCCGCCAACGCGCGCGACAATCAAAGCGTCATCCTGATTGTCGCTCCACGACAATCAACTCCACGACACGCAATTATCACTTGCGTTATCGTCAGGCCGCGACAATCATCCCCACGCCGCGACCGCTAAATTGCCATCCTGATTGTCGCGCTTCCCATCCAGATTGACGCGCTACAGTGTCGCCAAACTATTTCAAGAGCGTTGCGATATATGTGGTCGGGGAACTTTTGATGCTGTCTTCAATTCGGACCCGGCTTCTGCTCACCATCTTGATTATTGCAGTCCCTCTGATCGGGACAAGTGTCGCGATATTTTACCGATTGGCCGCAGTTCAAATCGAAGACCAAAAACAAACATTAGTGGCTACAACTCGCGCGCTGGCCGCCGCCGTGGACGCTGAGATAAAAAAGTACGCAGCAATCGGTTTCAGTCTGGGCGCATCAGAGCTTTTGGATTCTAAGGATTTTTATCGGTTTCGTACTGTAGCCCTTCAGGCATTGTCGAAACTTCCGGATGCATGGGCCGTCGTAGCTGATGAGGACGGCCAACAGCTATTGAATACCCTGCGAGGCTATGAGGACATCCTGCCGAAAGTAGAACCGCTCGACGCTCACAAGCGAGCGATGAAAACAGGTCTGGAACAAGTGGGGGATGCCATCATTGGGCCGGTCGCTAAGCGGCCTGCTATTGGCATCTTTGTCCCGATTGTCTCCGCAAAAGGCACTTCTTTTGATGTCGTCATCGGTCTCGATGCCAATGTCTTTGCGAAAATTCTCCGCGCCCAGAATCTTCCGGATGGATGGGTAGCGGGCATCGGTGATCGTCATCGCAATTTCGTCGCGCGAAGCATTGCAAACGATCAATTTGTAGGCAAACCGATCAGTGCGGGTTGGCGGGCAGCATCCAATAACAGCGCGGAGGGATATGTCCAAAACATCTCACAAGAGGGGCAACCCCTTCATTCTGCATTTACAAACTTATCCGATAGCGGATGGACAATCAGTATCGGAGCAAGTGTCGCGACACTGGAAGCGCCATTTCAACAATCAATGTGGCTTTTAGGTTTAACTTCGTGCGCGATGCTTTTGCTCAGCGTGATACTTGCGTCGCTTGCAAGTCGCACAATCGTCAGACCCATGAAAGCACTTGAGAATGGCTCGGAGGCCCTGTTGCGCAAGGACCGATTGATCTTCAAACGAACTGGCCTTCGCGAAGTTGACATCACGCTTGCTGCATTCGAGCGCGCCAGCAATGCGATCATCAATCGTGAAGAACATCATATCATTCTCGTCAACGAATTGAACCACCGCGTAAAAAATACGCTGGCCATCGTTCAGGCCGTTGCACTGATGGCAAAAAAAACCGCCAAAAATGTCTCTGACTACAGCGCGAGTTTTTCTAGCCGTATCGTTTCACTCGCCCGAACCCACGACCTCTTGACGGAAAAAAGCTGGGATACAATCGAGTTGCGAGAAATTCTATTGAATGAAGTGAACATTTTTCAGAACACGGACTCAAGTCGTATCGTTATGATTGGCGGTGTTGTTGAACTAGCATCGAAGGAAGCCGTATCGCTCGGTATGATCATCCATGAACTCGCCACCAACGCCGCAAAATATGGTGCATTGTCTGTGGACAAAGGCCGCTTGACAATTTCTTGGATGTCGGATGGACCAAATACAACCAAGCTCGACTGGATCGAAGAACAAGGTCCAACCGTTCGAATTCCGGAAAAAGGCAATTTCGGCACGAAACTTATCATGCAGTTAGCCGCTGGTTTATCCGCCGAAGTGAAGATCAACTTTCTTGAAACCGGCCTCAATTTTTCTATGACTATCCCTACCGAACCTAAATCAATCGATTATCTATGCCGATAGTGTTGGCGCTTAGCGCGTTTAATCTGACTGTTGAACAATGGCACGCTAATCTTTCTAGGAACACATGGTGTCTCTCGCGCGTCTAGGAGCGCCTTCGGCGCTCGTGTTTTCAGGTTCCCAGTCCTGAGGAAGAAAAGAACTCCGGCTTGAGTGGCAGCGACAGATCGTGCCGACATCGATCTGGGCTCAAAAAGCAGCACTTGAAGTCGCTCGCACGAAGAGAGGCGGAGGCGCACGCCGACAGCCGTCCTGAAGGGCGGAGCGCAGATCGACGCCGAGCAGCGCGAAGGCGGTTGATCTCACTTAGCCCAACGCAATGGCATGCCGGGTGGCCAAAAAGGGGCCACCCAAGCATCACGTGATCGGGAGCCGTTCGGCTCGACGGCTTCGCGTTCGCTCAGCACGTCGGATCGCCTCCGTTCCCTTCCCGTGCTGCATTTCAATTTCGCTATCTGACACAGAACCGGGTAGAAATAATTACGTCCGCAATAATCCTAAATACATAGACACGCAGCGGACGCATTTGGCGTGATCAAACACGGAGAAAAATGAAACCTACATGCATTACCATAATCGAGGGTTTGCCCGGATCGGGAAAAACGTTTCGGATGCTAAACGAGATGATTACCTGCCTAGGTCGATACATTCTTGCGGTTCCTCGAACGGCACTGATTGAAGAACACGTCCTGTCGCTCAGATCACTTGCGGGGCAGCCGGGAGCGCAACCAACAATAATCTCAATCCACTCTGACCAACGCGTAGCCGGTCCGATTCAGCGGCGTGTCGTTGACGCTTGTCGCCAGCATCAAAACGCACACCATGTCATTCTGGCTATAACGCACGAAGGACTTCAATCAATCGATCCGGCCGAAATAAAAGGTTGGCACGTTCGTATCGATGAAACTCCCGACGCCGTAGCATCCGGTAAGTTTCAAGTGCCCGTAGGGTCTAGATTGCTTGAGACGCTGTACGATCTAACCAACGTCGAGGGCACGAAGTGGTGCAAGGTGCAGTCGAAAGCTGATTCGCCATCTATTAGGCACTTCATACAAGACGATCTGGTCGATCAGCTTGCTGCCTTTCACAAACGCGTACTCAGCGTTTCAGGGGTGTATGTTGATGTAAAAACCTGGGACGAAGCGTTCGACCGATCCAAGCCAATCCGTTGGTGGTCTCTCTGGACACCTCGTGACCTTGCTATGTGCGCGAGCGTAAAGATCGCGGCGTCCGGTTATAATACCAGTCTGTGCGCTATAGCGACCAACAGCATATTCCCCGACGAGATCGAGTGTTGCCGCGAATTGATCGAATCTCCCCGGTTGGATCAACCAGACGTGCACATCCACTATTTCGCAAGGCACCATGGCTCGACCGAGTTCTGGAAGGATGGCGACGGGGGCGATTGCCTCGATATTGTCGGTCGTTATCTCGGCAAGCTACCTGACCTGGGGTTTTGGTCGGGCAACAAACTTGTCCTTGACCGTTTTAGGGCGCTGCTTAAAGGCAAGATGGTACGTCCGCGCCAAGCAGGAACGAACGCTTATAGGCAACTCACTTCCTGTGCGATCATCTATTCCAACAAAGCGCAAGACGCCGACTCCGCGATCTTGGAAATGTTCGGTCTCACCAAGGATCAGATCGTACGAGCCCGTGAGATTGAAGATATCCAGCAGTTCGTGATGCGAGGTGCGATTCGGAATCCGGACTTCTACGGGCGCTATGACATCTACGTCTACGATGTCTGGCAAGCGGAGGCAGTTCGAGACTTCCTTGTCGATGGTCGGATTGCTGATGTAACGCTGCATGGTGTTGAGGAGGCCAAGCTCATCGACTTCAAACGGCCGAACGCAGGTCGGAGACCGATCCAGGTGGACGAGCGTAGCAAAGCCGAGCGACAGGCTGAGCGCCGGAAACGCGACGCCGACCGGAAGCGGCGGGCGCGATCAGTTGAGCGTGGACGGAGAGAGGCAGCAGGAATTCACCGGGGGCCAGGGCGACCCACGAAGTACGCTACGCCGCTCAGTGCTGGATGAAGGCGACTCTGACCTGAGCCCCTGAACTTCCGCCAAAAATGGGTAGAATCCGTCACCTGAAGGGAGACGGAGATGAAGCAGTCGAGGTTCACGGAAGAGCGGATCATCGCGATCCTGCGGGAGCACGAGGCAGGCTCAAAGACCGGGGACGTTTGTCGCAAGCACGGGATCAGCAGCGCGACGTTCTACAAATGGAAGGCGAAGTATGGTGGGCTCGATGTGTCGGAGGCCCGCCGCCTGAAGGTTCTGACCGACGAGAATGCCAAGCTAAAAAAGCTGCTGGCCGAAGCGATGCTCGACAACGCCATGTTGAAGGATCTCAATTCAAAAAAATGATGACGCCCGTCGCGAAGCGACAAGCTGTGGCTCACCTTTGTTCAAGTTTTGAGGTCAGCCAGCGGCGGGCGTGTGCGGTCATCGGAGCGGATCGAACCTCGGTACGCTATCGCAGCGTGCGGCCCGACGATGTTGTCATTCGCGCGAGGTTGCGCGAACTGGCCAATATCAGACGGCGGTTTGGCTACCGTCGCCTGCTCCTACTGTTGCGCATCGATGGCGTTTCGATCAATCACAAGAAGCTGCGGCGTCTGTACGCCGAGGAGCGGCTTCAGGTTCGACGGCGTGGTGGTCGCAAGAAAGCGCTGGGAACAAGGGCTCCGATGACGTTGCCCCAAGGTCCCAACCATCGCTGGTCGCTCGACTTTGTCAGCGACACGCTGACCGACAGCCGGCGCTTCCGCATGCTGGCCGTGGTGGACGACTTCACCCGCGAGTGCATCGCATTGGTTGCCGATACGTCGCTCTCGGGCACAAGGGTCGGCCGAGAGCTCGATGCGGTGATCGCCCGGCGTGGTCCCCCGCTAACGATCGTCAGCGATAACGGTACCGAATTTACCAGCATGGCCATCTTGCGATGGTCACAGCAGACCAGGATCGAATGGCACTACATCGCACCAGGCAAGCCGCAGCAGAACGCATTCGTAGAAAGCTTCAATGGGCGCCTGCGCGACGAACTCCTGAACGAGACGTTGTTCTCGTCCCTCAACCATGCCCGCGAAGTCCTTGCTGAATGGCAGGACGACTACAACACCGTCCGCCCTCACAGCGCGATCGGCAATCTTCCACCGGCTACCTATGCCAAGCTCCACGCGTCCGACATGCAACGGGACGGACCGCATGAGCTGATTTGGGGCTCCGCGCCCCGTCCCGTTGCATCACCGAGCCACACAGGCTCAAATGATCAAAGGATTCTTCCCATCGCTGGATGAAGCTTGGGGCTCAGGTCAACTCGTTTCATTGTTGACCAGCACAGGTCGCAGGCCGGACAGGTCTGCGTCTCATACATTTAGGTTAAGCAAACGATGGCTCATGCCCCGGTCAGCAGTCGCTTAGTGGGCTGGACCACGACCGTGCTGGAGCAAACGGTTCGTTTTTCCGTCATTCGCGAGTGATTCAGGCCGGGAGCTTGGTGGGACGGCTCAGATTGTCGAAGCTGTTGCGAGCCCTTTCGACCGGCGAGCCTTGGGACGAGACCGCCATGGCTCCGGTCGTCCGGTGAGGGCGGCCGGGGCAATGGTTACCCGGCCTGGGATTACCGATAGGTGAAATTCAATCTGGTCCGGCGAGACGCCCGCCCTCTCCGCTGCGTCCGCTGCCGCATCCATCGCAGTGAGCCGCTCACCATGTGGAATGGCCTTATTCAGCATCGTGGCGAGGTAGCCCGACAAGTCGATGAAGCTTGCACCGCGATCAGGAAGGGCCATGCCCGGCAGTCCGGCCGCTTCGGAAGTGAAATCCACCCTCTTTAGCGGCTTTGAGAGTCGAGCCAGCTTGATCAGCTTGTTAACGCCGCTGATCCTTCTTCCGGCCACGACTTCCTTGCGCTCGATCCGGCGCACAAAATCCCCCGGCGTGTAGCCAAGCGCCTCGGCTTGGATGAAAGCCCGCTTCAAGCGCGACGCTTCCGACTTCATGTCGGGGTCAGCGCGCTGTTCCTCGGGCTGAAATGCTTGGATCAGGTGATAATAAAGGTGATCGAGCTTCGGCTTCTTTATACCCCGAGCCTGCATGATACGGTTGAATTCGGATTCGTCATCGCTGAGTTTGCTTGCGAGGCTGTATGTACGTCCCATGAAGGCGTGGAGCGCCTTATGCTGGCGACCTTTTGCCTTCCAGGCATCGATTGCTGCGAGCGCTACTTGGGAGACGAGCACGTTCACCTGAGTGTTGGCGGGGGTTGGATTTTCCAACACCGCCCCGGCGACCATTGTGTGCCGAAGCCGCTTCCCATCGTCCCCGTAGTTGCACCAGAGAACTTCCTGCCGGTAGCGTTTGGACGCGTGGCTTCTCTGAGGGGGAGCAATTATCTTCCGCCACTTGGCCGCTGGGTAAAGATCGCTGTAGAGGACGGAATCATAGCCCGAGATCGCCACCTTGGCACGACACTCATTGAGAGCACTCGCAAGGTCTCGATGATCATCGTCGGTCAAGATGTTGGTGTAGGTTTTATCTTTGCGTTTCCACGTCTCAGCCACATATGGCGGATCGCAATAGAATAGCCTGTCCGGCGCGTCTAGTGCCGCTATGACTGACATGGCAGGGCGGCTATCCATTAAAACCCCGCTTAGTCGTGACGCAAGATCGTTGAACCGAGTCGCGCCAGACCTGAAGCGTGCCGAAGCGAGGGACATTCCATTCCTGCTCTCGTTCGGTGTCGTCCCCCAGTTATACGGAAGCGCGTTCACGGAAAATCCTTGGTAGCTTTGCCTCACGCGAACATAGAAACGTCTTGCTCTCTCCAGGTCGGATAGGTGCTCGCTCGGGCCGAGCGAAGCCGCGAACTCGGCGCGGCTGTAGGGTGTGAGGTCGATGAGACGCTTAAGTTCATCGGGTTGGTCCCGCACGATCCCGAAGAAGTTTACGACCTCCCCATCAAGGTCGTTGTACGTCTCGATTGGCGAGTTGGGCCGGTTCAGCAGGGCGACGGCTGAGCCGCCGAACGGCTCAACGTAATGATTGCACTCTGGCAGAAGCGGGAGAAGCCACTTCAGGTGCATGGCTTTGTCCCCCGGCCAGGGGAAGGACCGAAGAGCTTGAGCATTGTCACGGTTGTCTGTGGGACAATGAGAGGCGAGGCCGAGTGTGTTGTGATCTGGCAAGACATATCCACTTCATGGTCGCGAAGTGATATACGCAATTAGCATTGTTGACAAGTGAGAGAAACTAGTTCTATTGTCAATCCGTCTTGGAGGATGTCTATGACCAAAGCCAAAGCCGCACTTCTATCGATTGCCCAGCAAACGGAACCGCTCCGCCGTTTTCTCGATGCGCAACAAATTATCCGCAAATATGCGCCAAGGATCACAGGAGCAGGTTGCCAAGTCCTGTTATTCATTGCTCTCGAAACCTCGGATCGAAAAAGCCTGCGAATACCTCGCTTGCGAGATGTGGCGAGGGGGCTCGATCTCTCACTCTCTGGCGCTAGCCGCTTGCTGGAAACACTTACGGCCGGAGGCCGCAAGGGCAGTGCCGAAGGAGGCTACGGGTTGATCGAAACCGACGACTTCATCGAAGGCCGCCGAACTGATGGATACGTCCTCACGGAGAAAGGCCGAAAATGCGTTGAACAGGTCCTGAGTGCGCTTGCTGGAAAGCCCTGTGGCGGCTTCGAGCCTCACGATTTAGGCAGCCTCTTTAAGCTGATGATGGCCGAATGGGAGCGACGGCCGGACAACAAAGGCCAAGCGTAGGATGCGCACGAAGGGTGCTTTATCCCCCGCCCAAATCGGACCTGATACCCCGTTGAGGCTTGCAGAAGCCGTCACCCTCGCGTTTCCTGCTGGAGGTATGACCGTTTCAGGTCTCCGTCGTGAAATTGCGCGCGGGCGTCTAACGGTTGAGATACTGGCAAATAAACAATTCACCACCCTCGCAGCTATTGAGGAGATGCGTAAGCTATGCCGCGTAAATGCAAAGGTGCCCGGCTCCATCTTCGACCAGCACGACGCGACAGCGCCGGAAAGATTACCCACCACCCTACGTGGGTCATCCGAGACGGAACGAGCTATCGCGCCACCGGATGCGCTGAGCGCGAAGTTGCGAAGGCTGAGCAAGCCCTCAAAGAATACATCGCTCTAAAATATAGACCAGAGCGAAGAGAACAGGACATTGACAAAATCCCGGTTGCCGATGTGCTCTCGATTTTCATCGATGACCGGCCCGACCTCTACGTCGAGAATCCCAACGCTCCGAAATTTCTTAAACGCATTGAGCGGTTGAACAATTTCTGGAAAGCGATGATGCTTTCTGCGGTCAACGGAGAAACGTGTAGAGCCTATGCGCACGACCGGGGCAACAGGGGTGGCGCTCGCCGTGACCTGGAGGACTTGCGGGCCGCTATCGGGCACCACACCTTTGAGGGCTTGCATCGCGGTACTATCAGGGTCGTCTTGCCCAAAAAAGGCCAGCCCCGCGACCGCTGGCTCACTCGTTCGGAGGCTGCCCGGCTAATATGGGCATGCTGGCGCGCTCGTGAGACTCAAACAATTCATCGCGGACCGAATAAGGGCCATAAGGTCGTCACGGACAAAAGACCTCTAAGGCATGTAGCACGGTTCATCGTGATCGGCATCTACAGCGGCACCCGCGCCGGTGCAATAGCTTCAGCTTCACCAATCCCAGCCGTAGGCCGGTCATTTGTAGACCTTGATCGAGGAATGTATTACCGGCGCGCACTAGGCGCTGCTGAGACGAACAAGCGCCAGACGCCGATGCCTATCCCGCCGCGCCTGCTAGCTCACCTGCGCCGATGGCACCGCAAGGGCATCATCCGGTCGCATTTCGTGGAGTGGCACGGAGAGGCCGTCAAATCGGTCAAGACGGGATTTGCCAAAGCCGTGTTGTTATCTCATATCGAGCATGCTTCCCCGCACACCTTACGCCACACGGCAGCTACATGGCTGATGCAGAACGGGACCATTCCTTGGGAGGCTGCTGGCTATCTCGGGATGTCGGTCGAAACTCTGCTTCGCGTCTACGGTCATCACCATCCAGATTATTTGAAGGATGCTGTAGCGAAGATGACGGCAAAACCTACCGCCTCAGCTTCGCCACAGAAACGGCAGGATAAAACGAACACGAGCGCCATCAAGGTTCAATAAAAATGGGGCATCGTGATGAACGATCTGGTGTCGTCTGCCGCTCATAACGGTCTGGTTGCAGGTTCGAGTCCTGCCGGGCCCACCACGACACTCATCCAAGGACGTACGCGTTCGTCTAGGAAAATCCAACAAATTCCAAAAGGTCCCTGCGCTGCAGTAATTTTTGCGATTAATAGCGTCCGATTACGTCCACAATCTGCGACTGACATCCACGATATTTGTTGGTATATCTGTTGGCATGCGAATGGCGTTAACGGCGAGATACCAACATGCCTCTCAGCGACCTAAAGTGCAGAAATGTGAAAGAGCAATCAACGTCGCAGAAGCTTTCGGACGTCGGTGGACTGCATCTTCTCGTCAACACCAACGGGTCGAAGTACTGGCGCTTGGCTTACCGATGGCAGAGTAAACAGCGGACGCTTGCCTTAGAGGCTGACTGAAAAAGAAGCTGAGTGATTTCAGCCAGTTGTGATTCCTTCGGATTTGCGAAGATTCGAGGGAGAGCACGATGGTCTGGACTGAAATCACCCGCCGACACTATAGGCGGGCGAGCTTGCGATATGAAAGCGATACGACGGATGCCGAGTGGTTTGTGATGGAGCCGCTTCTGCCGCCTGCTTCGGCGCTCGGTCGCCCGCGTGCGACAGATATGCGAACGGTGATGGATGCGATCCTGTATATTGCGTCGACCGGCTGCCAATGGCGGCAGTTGCCCAAGGATTTCCCGCCCTACTCGACGGTGCAGGGCTATTTCTACGCGTGGTCGCGCGGCGGACTGTTTGCGTCGCTGAACTACACGCTCGTGATGGCCTCGCGCGAGGCGGCTGGCCGAGAGGCGAGCCCAACGGCCGGAGTGATTGACAGCCAGTCGGTGAAAACCACGGAAAGCGGCGGCCCCCGGGGCTATGATGCAGGTAAGAAAATCAAGGGCCGCAAGCGCCACATCGTCACCGACACGCAAGGAAACTTGGTCGGGCTGGTCGTGCACGAAGCCAGCATTCAGGACCGTGATGGTGCCCCGTGCGTTCTTGCTTCGATACGTTATCGCTATCCGTGGCTGCGCCATATTTTTGCCGATGGTGGCTATGCCGGAGATAAGCTGCGTCAAGCTTTGAAGCGCATCGGCAATTGGACGATAGAAATCATAAAACGATCCGACAGGGAGCAGGGCTTCGAAATCCTACCGCGCCGATGGGTCGTCGAACGAACGTTCGGATGGCTCGGTCGCTGCCGCAGATTGGCAAAGGACTTCGAGACCACAATCGCCAGCGCCGTTGCCTGGGCGTTCGTCGCTCACATTCGCGTCCTTATAAGACGGCTTGCAAAAGCCTGAAATCAAACGAATTCATTATGAGTCAGACTCTTAGGCGTTTATCCCGCCGTCAGCTTGACGGACGCTCGCGCGGCGCGCGACGAAGCCAAGCGCAATTTGGCTTCCGGTGTTGATCCATCGCAGGTGAAGAGGGAGCGGAAACGAGCCGCAAGGATTGCCAGTGAAAATACCTTTGAAGCGGTTGCACGTGAGTGGCATGAAAACTGGAAAAGTGCGCGAACTCCCTATTATGCTTGGCAGATCTTGCGCCGACTGGAGGCGGACGTATTTCCAGAAATTGGCCGGCGTCCAATCGCCGAACTTGAGCCTCCCGAGCTACTAGATATGCTCCGCAAAGTCGAAAAACGCGGTGTAAATGAAACGGCCAGGCGATTGAAGCAGCTAGTGGGGCAGATTTTTCGGTTTGCCATCGTAACAGGCCGAGCCAAACGCGATCCCTCCGCTGATCTCAAAGACGCATTACGGGCGACCGGCGAACCGCAGCACCACAGGGCTATGCCAGCTGCCGACCTTCCGAAATTCTTGCGAGAATTGCAGACATATGGGGGCAAATTACAGACCAAGCTGGCGCTAAAGTTGGTGACCCTAACGTTTCTCAGAACAACGGAGCTGCGTGCGGGAAAATGGGATGAACTCGAAGACCTCAATGGAATATCACCTCAATGGCGAATCCCTGCTGACAGAATGAAGATGCGCTTAGAGCACATAGTTCCGTTGTCCACCCAAGCGGTACAACTACTAAAAGAACTTCGCGTCTTGGCGGGAAAGAGCGACCATATCTTTCCATCAGCAGGCAAGGAGCGATGCATGTCTAGCAACACCATGCTTTATGCTCTCTATAGGATGGGCTATCATGGTCGCGCGACAACACACGGGTTTCGCGGTGTGGCTTCCACAATTTTGAACGAAAGCAATTTGTTTAATCGTGACTGGATTGAACGTCAGCTCGCGCACGTCGAACGAAACGAAGTAAGGCGCGCCTACAATGCGGCTGAATGGCTGCCAGACCGGCGGAAAATGATGCAGTGGTGGTCCGACTATTTATCGCAGCTTCAGCCTACCACTTGCTAGGCCCCCGGCCACCACTACAAGTGAAAACTCCCGCGATACTGCATAAACGTAGTGCGCGAGCAAAAAATAGCGAACGGCGAACCTGCGACCCCTGCGTCCCGAACGTTGATCCCCGACCATAAAAGCCGAATAAACCTGCGTTATTCGATCAAGCCTGTGACGACTGTCGATCGTGTCCCGCGTGGTGGTGTAGGTTTCTGATCTTATGCCGCTCGCGAAGCGCGCTTTCAAATGGCGCTGTAGCGAGCGAGCGGCATGTGTTGGTCACCGGCGGTTCGCCGGTAGGATCGGGTTGCAACACGCAATGCAACCGAGGAACCACCGATGACCAGCGAGATGATGAACCTTCGTGCGCTCGTGGAGAAGACCCCCGACGCGGATATTTTGCGCCAGATGATCGGCTTCGCCGCCGAGCGGCTGATGGAACTGGAGGTGGCCGCGTTGACCGGTGCCGGCCACGGCGAGAAGAGCGCGGAGCGGCTGGTGCAGCGCAACGGCTACCGCGAACGCGACTGGGAGACCCGGGCCGGCACGGTCGAGCTGCGGATCCCGAAGCTGCGCAAGGGCTCATATTTTCCGGGCTTTCTGGAGCCGCGCCGGATGGCCGAGAAGGCGCTTGTGAATGCTGATCGAACTTTGACCCCCTAATTGTTGCCCGCGCGGATCTAAAGTCTTGATTTTGTTGATGTGGGAACGGTGACCCCGGCGCCGATCGGCGTCCAGACCCCACGTCGAAACACATACTGCCCTGCCCCCTTCGACACGAGCTGCTTGTCCTCAAGCCCGGGCAGTTCAATGTCCTTCGTGTGCGCGGCGATCGAGCGGTCGCGGACTATCTCGATGGCCCTCCGGGTGACGTCCCAGTGCGGCGCGTCGGCTCCCATGTCGTACGCACCGGCGCCGAAATAAAGCACCACTCCGCCCAGACCGACCAACATGGCGACGACGCCCGTGACCCAACGTCTCGTCATTTGATCGCTCCCTGCTGCGCCGGCCGCCGACCCGCAGCGAAATGTTTTTCAACGGCCGAAGGCGCATCCAGCGTCCGCGACCAGGTCCGATAAAAAGCTACTGCGATCATCAACGCAATGCCGATCGCGCTTACGGCGATCTGCGTGATAAAGGCATTCGAGTACATCTCGAGGATGAAGTGCCCGACGAACGACAGAAAGATGCCCACGCAGAAAACTTCCAGCGAACGTTGTCCACAGACGATCAGCGGGCGTAGCACAAGGGATCGCAGTCCCCGCCAGTCCCGGGGCAAAAGTCGGATGACGACGAACGCGAGGGCCATCAAGTGCAGGATCCGGTACGGAGCCAGGTTGGTCTTGTCATTGGGATCGAAGAAATCGATCAAGGCGGCGGGTAGGATATCCCTGGAATGGAAGCGGATCGCCGAGGTGACGACAAGCGCGAAGATGACGAACGCCACGCTGGCGGCCAATACGATGTTGGAGCGCGCGAGCGCCTGAACGCGACCGCGTCCACCGAGCGCAGCCCAGGCACCCATGGTGAACAGAAGCTGCCATGCGAACGGGTTGAAGTACCAGCCGCCCGACGGGTAAGCCGTGAAGTTCCAGTCGAAAAGATGAGCTAGGACGTACACGGCGGCCGACGCTCCCAACGCCAGATCCGGCGACCGCCGCATCAGAACGAGAAGCGGCGGGAAGCCGGCCATGATCACGATGTACAGCGGCAGCACATCGAGGTTCAGCGGCTTGAACTTCAACAGGAGTCCTTGTGATAGGGTCGCAATCGGGTGTTCGATCAGTCCGGCGACGTGAACTCGTCCAGGAGATGGGAATGTCCCCGCTGCGCGACGTAGCCGATCGCCACCGCGTAGAACACGAAAAGAAGGATGTGCGCAACGTACAATTGCCAAACGCGACGGAGCAGCAGCGCCGTTCCGGCAAGAATGCCTTGCGTTGCCATCCGTCGCGCATACACGAACGCAGCCGTGTATCCGGAAATGAACACGAAGATGTCAGCGGCATCGCTGAAGCCGTAATTCCTCGTCGTCACCCACGCCACGGCGTTGTTCGGGATGTGATCGAGGAAGATCGCCCAGTTCGCCAGTCCGCGGAACAGGTCGAGACGCAGATCGCGTCTCGACCCCGAGATAGGCGGATTCTCATGCGTCATCGATCCCGCCAGTTCGCCGGAGTACGTTTTCGATGTCCCTCATTTCGGAGAGCGCGCTGGCAGGTCGGGCGCTCCGGCGGGCGGCGCGTTGCGGCCAAGGTCTGCGATCAGCTGCTTCATTTCAGCGATTTCCCTCACCTGCGCCTCAATGATTCCGTCGGCGAGCTTGCGCACGCGCGGATCGCGGATATGAGCGCGCTCGCTCGTCATGATGGCGATCGAATGGTGCGGAATCATTGCCTTCATGTAGGAGACATCGTCGACGGTCTGCTGGCCGCGGACCAGCCACAACGCGACCACGAAAATCAGCGCGCTGCCGAGGAAGATCCCGGTATTGGTCCGCTTGTCCGGATACATCTTCATCATGAAGGTAAGCATGATCGCCGCCATCACTGCGCCCATCACGAAGGCCATCCACATCCGGGTCTGGCTGAAGAACACGTGGTCGATCGCATATGTGTTGAGATACATGAGGCCGAACATCACCACCGTGGAGACGACGATCATTGCGCCGAAGCGCGCATAGCTCATATTCATCGCATTGCTTCCTTAATTTCTGTTGATACGGATGCAGTGGAACTGCTCGTTTCGCTTTCTCTATGCCGCCATTGCGCGGCAACTCTCGGCGCTGGCCCTGCAGGCCTTCACGCAGTCCTCCATGCCGCCGATGCGTTGGTAGTCCGCGGCGCATTCGTTGCAGATCTCTGCCCATTCGCGGCAGAGGTGCTTGTGATGGAGCGAATTCATCAGCATCGAATGCGCCTATGTCCTGCCTATCTGCCTATCTGTGCGCAAGCGGTGACGAGCCTGAAATGTCTCGGCTCGACGTGCTTTCCGCCGCGCTCCAGGCAATGGTTCATCGCCATTCTGAAGCAGGTCTGATAGCAGCGCAGACAGCGATCGATGCATTCCTGCATGTGCGCGCTCATCCTCATGGCAATCCTCCTGTCTTGCCGACCGCCGGGACGGCAGCCGCTCTCGCCGGTCATTGTCCGATTGCCGGCCGGATTGTTCCGAGGACGCTCACGCTCAACAGGACGAGCAGGCCCAGACCCTGTTCGCTCAACACGTGATTCCGCAATTTGTTTCGCCAGACGTCGGAGCCGACGGCGGCGCCGTGTCCGGACGCTTCCAGTGCCGGCACCAGCCAGAACCGGTTGGCCGCGGCGAGCGCCAGCATCCCCGCGAAGAACGCCAGTTTCGCCATCAGTATCTGCCCATAGACGCTGTGCACCAGACTGGACACGGACCCGACAAGCAGCCAGCTATTCACCAGGCCGGTTCCGACGAGCGTCGCAACGGCGGCATATCCCATGCCGGAGAAACGCATCAGCACGCCGTCGATGGCACCAGGGCCCGCCCTCGACCCGGCGCGGCCGAGCAGGATGAAGCCGAGAGGCGCCAGCCCTCCGAGCCACGCGCCAGCGGCGAGGAGGTGCGCGACGTCGGCGCCTATGTGCAGCAGGCCTTGCCACCCTTCTTCGACCTGGGAGTGCCCGGTGCCGGCAAGCGACGCGAGAAGTCCGGCGGCGAGGAAGGACGCCACCAGATTGCCGCCCATTGAAGTGCGCGCCGACGACTGCAGGATCGTGACCGCGACGAGCACCGCCGCGACCAACATGCGCGCCGTCCACACCACGCCGAAGCCTGTATCGCGGACGACCGAACCGACGATCTCGGGATCGGCGACGTCCGCGAGCGCGCCGCTCATGTTGGCGACTACGAAGGCGAACCAGGCAAGGCCGCTCGCGAGAGCGAGTACCGAGGACCAAAGCATGACCTTGCTCCTCCAACGGGCGAGCGTCTCGGGCTCAGCGCCGTCGTAGGCGTAGAGAGGGAAGAACGCCGCTCCAGCCAACGTGGTGCATGCCACGTAGTGCAGGAAGCGTGCGAGGACGAGCCCGAGATCGATCATCAGCGCGCCACGCCGAAGGAGTAGCTGCCCTTCACTTTGTGGGTGTCGTCTGACACGGCGTGCCACTCGACCTTATAGTCGCCCGGTGCCAAATGGTCCTTGAGCGGCACGATCATCAGCTTCCTGTTGGTCGGATCGGTAGTCGCCTTTCCGACTGCGATCGCCATTCCGGACTGGTCCTTCAATTCGATGCCGGAGAACTGCGGAATTACGCTCTCGTTGAACAGGATGCGGATCTGCTTCGGCGGTGCCGACGACTTCCCGGCGGCAGGTTCCGCCGATTGAAATTCGGGGTGAGCCTGAGCGACGCCGGGCGTGAGTGCCATCGCGGCAATAGCGGCGACGGCGATGCGGGCGAGATTAGACATTGGTCGTCCTTCAAGGTAGTTCGTGTACTTTGTTCAATCAAATGCCACCCCACCGTGGGCACATCTCGTCCATGGTGGGGCAATGGGTCGGCGACTATTTGGACTTCTGGATCTTGGTGATGGCAATGCCGTCGCTGCCACGCTCGGCCGTGAACTGAACCTTGTCGCCGGCCTTCACCTGCTTGAGCATCGCGGGATCCTGGACCTTGAAGACCATCGTCATGCCGTCCTCGTCCATGCCCAGGTTCTTGATCGCGCCGTGCTTGAGCGTGATTTTCTTCGCGGTCTCGTCGACCTTCTTCACTTCGCCGTTGACCATCGCGTCCTCTGCGAAGACGGCGGTCGAAGCAAGGAGGGAAAGGATCATGGTCGCTGCTGCGAATTTGTTGCTATTCATTTTCTTTCCGATTTGATGAGTTGATCTTGTGTTTCGATTTGGTCGGCGTTGCTGAAGACCTCACATCCCTTTCATCCCCTTCATGTTCATGCCCTTCATCTCCTGCGGGGCCGCAGGCGTGGCTTTAACCTTGTCATTGATCTGACGCGGCGCGGTGCTCTGCGGCGCGTCGACTTGATAGGCGACGGTGCCTTTCGGGAAGTCGTAGGGACCTGGATCCTTGTAGTCGTCGCGCGCGAGGCCCTCGCGGATCTTCATGACGGTGAACATCCCACCCATCTCGATCGGGCCGAACTGCCCGGAGCCCGTCATCATCGGCAACGTGTTGTCGGGCATCGGCATCTCCATCTCGCCCATGGCACCGCCGGTCGTTCCCATCACCATCGCGTCGGGAGCGAGCTTGCCCAGGACCTTCGCCAGATCCTTCTTGTTGACCCCGATCAGATTGCGGACGTCGTGGCCCATGGAATTCATGGTGTGATGCGACTTGTGACAGTGGAACGCCCAGTCGCCGGGATTGTCGGCGGTGAAGTCGAACGCGCGGATCGCGCCCACGGGAATGTCGGACGTGACTTCAGGCCACTGCGCGCTCTCGGGCACCCAGCCGCCGTCCGTACAACTGACGGCAAAATTGTGTCCATGGAGATGGATCGGATGGTTGGTCATCGTCAGGTTGCCCATGCGGACCCGGACGCGGTCGCCCAAGCGCACAGCCAACGGATCAATGCCGGGAAACACACGGCTATTCCAGGCCCACATGTTGAAGTTGGTCATCTCGGTGACCTTCGGCAGATAGGTGCCGGGATCGATGTCATAGCTGCTCATGATGAAGACGAAGTCGCGGTCGACGGGCCGGAACGATTTGTCGCGCGGATGCACGACGATCATCCCCATCATTCCCATCGCCATCTGAACCATCTCGTCCGAATGCGGGTGGTACATGAACGTGCCGCTGTGCTTCATCTCGAATTCGTAGACGAACGTCTTGCCCGGCGGGATGTGCGGCTGGCTCAGGCCGCCCACGCCGTCCATCCCGGCCGGCAGGATGACCCCGTGCCAGTGCACCGTCGTGTGCTCGGGCAGCTTGTTGGTGACGAAAATCCGGACCTTGTCGCCTTCCACGGTCTCGATGGTGGGACCCGGCGACTGACCGTTGTAGCCCCATAGATGCGCCTTCATGCCTTCGGCGAATTCGCGTTCGACCGGCTCGGCGACGAGATGGAATTCTTTCCAGTCGCCATTCATCCGCCACGGCAGGGTCCAACCGTTCAGCGTGACCACGGGATTGTAGTCGGGACCGCTGGTCGGATGCAGTGGCGGCTGCATTGTGACCTTCTCCATCGTCGGGGCTTCGGGAATGCTTGCCGCCTGCGCGCGGCCGGTGATGGCGGCCGCGCCAGCGAGAGCTGTGGCGGTGCCGAGGAAGTTTCTGCGGGACAACATGGGATTCTCCATCGTCAATGCCCCCCGCCGCCGGACGCCTGCGCGGTCGTCGACGACTTGGTTCCGGGTTGGTATTCACTGCGACCGCCGCCGTTGACCGCGGTCTGTAGCTCGGATTGCGAAAGCCAGAAGTCGCGTTTGGCCTCGATGGCAGCGCGCAGCGCCGCGATACGTTGCCGTGCCTCCGTCAACAGGGCGAACACGTCGACCTGCATGCTCCCGAAGCGCAATTGCATCTCGTCCGAGATGATCTTGCGTAGCGGAATGACCTCGCGCTGGTAGTGGCCGGCGATGTCGTAGGTGGAGCGGTAAACCCGGAAAGCGTCGCGCGCCTCCGAGCGGACGTTCACCGCCTTCTCGGTCAGCAGGTTGAACGACTGATTGTAGGTTTCGGTAGCCTGGCGCACGCGAACTTCGCCGCCGTCGTAGATCGGGATCTGGAACTGGATGTCGAAGCCCCGCTCCCGAAACGGCGCCCCCTCAGCATCGCGGGTCTTGCGGTCGATGCCGGCGACGTCGAGCATCGTCACGAACCGGCTGGCCTGGGTGAGGTTCAGCGACTTTGCAAGCGCGGCGAGTTCGATGCGCGCGATCTGCAGATCGATGCGGTGGGTGACGGCGTCGACCTCGATGCCCGGAAGAAACAACGGACGGCGCGGGAGGGGCGGAAGCCGCTGCGGAAGCTTAATACCGATGTCGCCATCCCAGAGACCTAGCAGACGGATCAGCCGCTCGCGGGAGGTCGTCGCCTCCTGTCGCATGGTCGCCAGATCGGCCGTCGTTTTCGCATAGAATACTTGCTCGCGGGCCTGGTCGAGCTTGTTGAGCGACCCGGTCTGGCCGAGCTTGCCCGCAAGCTGGGCCGTGGATTCGGCCGTCGACTTGGCGTCGGTCAAAAGGCCGACGAGTTCGTTGGCGGCCACCGTCCTATAATAAGCGCGGCGGACGTCCGCGGCGAGCCGCAGCGTGTCTTCGGCAGCGCGCAGTTGCGCCTTCTGGAAGCGCTGGCGGGCGATCTCCGAACGAAACGGCAGCGTTGCGAGAGCGAGGATGTCTCCCACGATCTGGCGCTCGATCTCGACCGCTCCGCTTCCGGAGATGCGGGATATGGAGAACGTCGGGTTGGGCGGCAGAGTGTCCGCGACGAGGTCGGTCTCGGCGAGCGCCAATTCGTTGTATGCGGCCTGGAGCCCGCGGTTGCTGAGCAGCGCGACCTGCACCGCGCTGTCCACCGTCAGCGAGCGCCGAAGCAGGCTCTTGACCGCACCGTCGGCGCGCAGCGCGTCGTCCTGCGTCTTGATCGAGATGACGTCCTTCTTGATCGTCTCGCCGGCGACGCCTGCGACGACGCCCATGCCGGCATCAGGTGAGAAGGTAGCGCATCCGGAGAGGAAGAGCGACGAAAGCAGGACTGCGGCCGCTGCGGGCCTGGAGCCGCGACGGGCGGGCGTACGGCGGCGGATATGATGCGTGTCGGACATGTCCGCTCCTACTGGCCTGATTTCGGCGCGGGAGCGGCACGGTCGTTCTGCTCCCTCCACGACGACGGAGCGACAGGACGAAGGCGGGTGTAGGGAGCGACGGTCGAACGATAGCCGACGCCCGCGACTCTCGCCGATGGATCTGCCGGATCGGCTCCGGCCAAGGGCACTGTCGTCGGCAGGCAGCCCCCCAGAGCGAGGGCCGCAGCGGCCAAACCAGCGATAGTCCTAAACCTGATGGAATATAGATTCTCAACCACCGAATGAACGGCGGCGAGTCTCGCCCCAAACTGCGCAGACATTGTGCTTCCCTGAAATGACGATGGACCATAGGCGTCCACGCCCTCTCAGGCGCAGCACCCCGTCGACTAGGTCAGGTCAGGAAATGGGGGGACGATAAAGCCTATGGGGAGCGTTATCGGTAACCTTGCGGTACCCCTCGAACTGGCAAATGGCCGTCGGGACCGAAGGTGTCGCGATATCGATCAGCGTCGCCGGAAGCGCGGAGACGCACATGAGCCCGCAGCACTGTCCGTCGGGCGAGTGGGGAGCGTTTTCGGGGACCTGCTTGCCGTTCGACCCTATTTTCGTCGGAATGTGGTCGCCATCTACATCGACTACATGATGGGCTGCGGCGTGTTCGTGAACGTGGCCGTCGGAATGAACGTGCCGTGCCGGCGCATCGCTGTGCACTCGCATCATGCCGGACATATGGCCATCGTGGGTCAGGCATGGAGCGACGGAATGCTCGCCGGGCAGGGCGTATGAGATCGTCGGCGCCAGCACGCACAGAAGATAGACCAGGGCGACGAACCACCCTGCCTTCGTCCGTTTGATCCTGTTGAGCCTAACGAGCATTTAGAATCGGTTGCTTTCGATTTCTCGGCGAGTCCATACCCGTACCATAGCCGTCGATAAGAATTCCGCAAAGCTGAAACTCGAACTCAGCGTCATCGTTCCGCTCGTCCGACCACGGCCATCAGTTCGGCGATCTTCTGGCGCTGATCGGCCTTGTCGCCGCTCGCGATGGCATGTTCCACGCAATGCGAGACATGGTCTTTAAGTACCTCTTCTTCAACGCGTCGCAACGCGGCTCGGACAGCCGAGATCTGCGTCACGACGTCGATGCAATAGCGATCCTCTTCGACCATCTTCGACAGCCCACGGACCTGTCCCTCGATCCGGCCGAGGCGTTTTTTCACGGAAACCTTAATGTCATCCTGCATGAGGCCCATATACCCCTACAAGGTATGGGTTTCAAGTCGTGAGGGAGATTTAGATGACCGAGACGCAGAAAGCAAATTCGCACGGGGGTTGTGGGTGTTCATCGAAGGCTCCGGCGACGCCTGAAGAGTCGGTTTCGGCAGCGTCTTGCTGCGGAGGTTCCGCCAATGGCAAATCCCACGGCCATGAGGATCACGACCAAGTCCCCGAAGCCGGGCGCAAGACGATAGACCCCGTCTGCGGCATGACCGTCGATCCGACGTCGAGCGAACACCGGTTCGAGCACAGCGGCGAAACTTATCACTTCTGTTCCGCTGGCTGCCGAACGAAGTTCGCGGCTGCTCCGGAGAGCTTCTTATCTAAGAGTCTGACTCATAATGAATTCGTTTGATTTCAGGCTTTTGCAAGCCGTCTTATAAGGACGCGAATGTGAGCGACGAACGCCCAGGCAACGGCGCTGGCGATTGTGGTCTCGAAGTCCTTTGCCAATCTGCGGCAGCGACCGAGCCATCCGAACGTTCGTTCGACGACCCATCGGCGCGGTAGGATTTCGAAGCCCTGCTCCCTGTCGGATCGTTTTATGATTTCTATCGTCCAATTGCCGATGCGCTTCAAAGCTTGACGCAGCTTATCTCCGGCATAGCCACCATCGGCAAAAATATGGCGCAGCCACGGATAGCGATAACGTATCGAAGCAAGAACGCACGGGGCACCATCACGGTCCTGAATGCTGGCTTCGTGCACGACCAGCCCGACCAAGTTTCCTTGCGTGTCGGTGACGATGTGGCGCTTGCGGCCCTTGATTTTCTTACCTGCATCATAGCCCCGGGGGCCGCCGCTTTCCGTGGTTTTCACCGACTGGCTGTCAATCACTCCGGCCGTTGGGCTCGCCTCTCGGCCAGCCGCCTCGCGCGAGGCCATCACGAGCGTGTAGTTCAGCGACGCAAACAGTCCGCCGCGCGACCACGCGTAGAAATAGCCCTGCACCGTCGAGTAGGGCGGGAAATCCTTGGGCAACTGCCGCCATTGGCAGCCGGTCGACGCAATATACAGGATCGCATCCATCACCGTTCGCATATCTGTCGCACGCGGGCGACCGAGCGCCGAAGCAGGCGGCAGAAGCGGCTCCATCACAAACCACTCGGCATCCGTCGTATCGCTTTCATATCGCAAGCTCGCCCGCCTATAGTGTCGGCGGGTGATTTCAGTCCAGACCATCGTGCTCTCCCTCGAATCTTCGCAAATCCGAAGGAATCACAACTGGCTGAAATCACTCAGCTTCTTTTTCAGTCAGCCTCTGAGAGATCGCGCAAGCCGCGTTTGAAACGTTCGTATTCTTGATCCGCCACAACGGGTTTGAATAGCGATAGCGCTGACCGCAGTCGCCGCATTGCCACACGCGCCTGATGCAGCGGCTCCACTGACCGGCGCGCTATAAGCATGGGCTCATTGAGACGAAATTGCCGGATACAGGCACGAGCAACAGTCTGGAAAGCCTCAGCGGCCGGCATTTCGGGCTTTAATTCGATTTGCTCGGCCTTGAATGAACTCGGCTCCTCGCCGCCCACCAACGCGTCGCTACGCCCAGATTTGGTGGGCGCGCCACGGACCTCTACGCGGTCGAGGCCGTCGGCCGGCAACAACAAGTTGGCCGATGAACCGCGGTTCATTTCTATTTCTAACTTTATTGTCGGGTAATCCGAGTTTGTTTGCTGCAGCCCCTGGCCTTGCAACAAGCCGGCTGAACCTGCCCAGAGCATACCGCCTCCGCGAGCGATAAGTTCCAGCCCTCACTTGCAGACGCCGCACGGTTGCAGAGAATCTTCTTTAGGCGAAATGGCTCAGGCAAACATTGATATAGATTAAGCCTGAGCGTTCTGCGCCACAGTATGTTTGCAAACGGGTCGGATGACGCGGGGTTGATCTGTTTCAGCATCTGGGCCCGCGCCTTTGAGAGCAGGAGAAACATCAATGACCGACGATCACGCGACCCATGTAACGGAGCTTTCGAGTCCAAAGCCTTTGCGAGCGCAGATAGACGCCGGTTTGCGGCAATTTCTGCTGAGCGTCTACAACTACATGGGATCGGGCTTGGTACTTACCGGGCTTGTTGCCTATGGCGCGGCCGAAACAGGCCTTTACACCTCGCTGGTGCAGATGCCGGTGCTCTTCTGGGGCGTCGTGCTGGCGCCGCTGGCGCTGGTATTCTTTTTGAGCTTCCGCATCGAGAAGATGAGCCTCGGCACCGCACAGGCTTCCTTTTGGGCCTATGCCGCTCTCGTGGGCCTGTCTCTTGCGGGGCTCGTCCTGGCCTATACCGGCGTCAGTATCGCTCGCACTTTCTTCATCACCGCGGCAACCTTCCTCGCCATGAGCCTTTATGGCTACACGACGCGAACAGATCTTTCCCGCGTTGGTTCGTTCCTGTTAATGGGGCTTTTCGGAATCATCATCGCCAGCCTGGTGAACATGTTTCTGGCGTCATCGGCTCTGCAATTCGCGATCTCAGTGATCGGAGTTGTCGTGTTCGTCGGGCTGACCGCCTACGACACGCAGCGCATCAAGAACATCTACCTGGAGAGTGATGATTCCGTCACCGCCGGGAAGAAGACCATCATGGGCGCGCTTACCCTTTACCTCGACTTCCTCAACTTGTTTATCCTCCTGCTGCAGCTCACTGGCAATCGACGTCAATAAATACTCTTGAGGCATCGTGAACTGAAATGGCGAAAACCATAAAGACGCGTCACAAGAAAAGTGGCCACGGACGATACGAGGCAGAGTTACGCGAGCTCCAGATTGAACTCGTCAAGATTCAAAAGCACGTCATCAAGCACGACCACAAGGTGCTGGTGATATTCGAAGGGCGTGACGCAAGTGGAAAGGACGGGACGATCAAGCGGATCGTCGAGCACCTCAGCCCACGGGAAACCCGCGTTGTGGCTCTTGGCAAGCCAACTGACCGGGACAGCACCTCCTGGTACTTTCAGCGCTATGTGTCGCATTTGCCCGCTGCCCAGGAATTGGTTCTCTTCAATCGAAGCTGGTACAATCGGGCGGGTGTAGAGCGGGTGATGAAATTCTGCACTAACCGGGAGTATGAGCGCTTCTTGGAAGATGTCCTTCCCTTCGAGCACATGCTAATCGGGGCCGGAATCCAGATTCTGAAATACTACCTCGACATCAGCAAGAAAGAACAGAAGCGGCGACTTAGGGACCGGCGGCATGACCCGCTCAAGCAGTGGAAGACAAGTCCAATCGATGACGTCGCGTTGAAACATTGGGATGACTACACTGAGGCGCGGGATCAAATCTTGGCGCGAACCTCAAGCCCGCTGTCACCCTGGATCGTGGTTCGGGCAGACAATAAGCACACTGCGCACTTGAACGTCATTCGAGACTTGCTTGCGCGTTTGGCCTGCCCGCAGACCGACAAGCATCTGGCGGTGCCGGATCTCGACGTCGTTTTTCCATACGATGAGGCGCTGGCCGGGCTGCTCGCGGCATGAAGCGCTGTGAAATTCTCATCTAGTTGGAACTATATCTAGGTGAGTTAATTGTATCGATGCGGGCAATTCCACCGATTTTCTCTAATGAGGTTCACAATGAAATACGCAATAGTTTCCTTGACCGTCTTGGCTACCGCCGTTCTTGCTTTCAGCCCTGCATCCGCAGGAATGATGTCATGCTCCGACGCTGATATGTCAAAAATGACTACGATGATCGGCGGAATGCCAGATGGCCCGAAGAAGTGGGAGATGAACAAGCATTTGGCGATGATTAACACCGGGATGGCCAAAGACGGCACGCGCGGATGCCGTATGACAATGAAAAAAATGATGATGGGTTCAAAAATGTCGATGATGAAGTCCGGCATGTAATCGGACGTGTTCGAAAAAGACCCGCCGGATCGAGCCGGCGGGCGTCTTAGTGTAGTAGGGACTCCTAGTTAAACCAATCGTCGTATCGGCAGGTGTGAGGCACCGGTTGCCGTTCTGCTTCAGCGATCGGAATCGGAGGGTTGCCGGATGTATCAGTTTTGACCACGCACTTAGATTGCGGCAACAACGCGCCTTAGGGTCAGGACTCATTGATCAGAGCCAAAAGATGACGGTGGCAGCGATGCAGATGGCGGACATGAATGTGTGAGCGCATCGGTCGTAACGGGTGTGGATACGTCGCCAGTCTTTGAGCCTGCCGAACATGTTCTCGATCTTGTGGCGCTGGCGATAGAGGACACGATCATGCTCGATCGGCGTTTTTCGATTTGATCTGGACGGAATGCAGGCTTTGATCCCGCGCTCGGCAAGAGCCTGTCGCAACCAGTCGGCATCGTACCCTTTGTCGCCGAGCAACTCCCTGGCCTGCGGCAGTGCATCGATTATCAAGGCCGCACCTTTGTAATCGCTCATCTGGCCTTCGCTGAGCAGCATGATGACCGGCCGTCCCTGACCATCGCAGACGGCATGCAGCTTCGAGTTCAATCCGCCTTTCGTGCGGCCGATACGTCGGGGAACAGGCCCTTTTTTAAAAGACTTGCGGCGGTGCGGTGTGCTTTTAGATGGGTCGCATCGATCATTAGGCGGGCTGGCTTGCCAGCCTTGCGAGCTAATTCAGCGAAGATCTTGTTGAAGACGCCGAGACGGCTCCAGCGCACAAACCGATTATAGATCGTCTTATGGGGGCCATACTCATGCGGCGCATCGCGCCAGCGAAGTCCGTTTCTGATGCCGAGGCTCTAATCGCAACTGGATGAAAGTTCAGAGGCAGGTCACTGTGACACTTGCCGCTTGAACTCGACGCTGTGGGTTCGATGCTTTGCCATGGACCTTCATCCTCTGAAAGCCCGGCTGCCCGGTCAATTTCTGAAAGCCAACCTGTCCACCCCGAGGGGCCCACTCCAGTCGGGGGTCAAATGGCTTGCCGATTCGCAATTGCGAGGCATGACGATGGATAGTGTCGTTTTTGTCGGCCGCGGTTAGCGGGTTGTCGCCCGACATACAGTGCAGGTCGTCCGAGAATCCGATTTCTTACTTGTCTTTCGAATGCTCCGTGGCTTAGTTTGTCGGCATGACCATGAATGATCGACGAAAAAGCTCGCTTGTTCCGATCCATCCGGATAACGCTCACACGCGGGATTGGATTATTCTACTGGAAGCATCCACCATTGTCGGTCAGACCCGCGATAAACTTCGTGTTGCGATGACCACGCAGGAACGGAAGCTGGTCAGAAAGCGGAAGCTGTTCGGGAAGACGACCTACTTCCTTGTGGTTGATGGATGCCGCGCGACAATCAAGATGGGAATCCCGCGACAATCAGGATGAGAATGCGCCGCTGCTGGGGTGACGAAGGGAGGGCGTAGCCCGACCGGAGGCACCCCAGCAGCGGCGTGTCGCCCGAACGGGCCTCATTGGCGGTAACGGCGGCTGGTCAAAGATCGTGTTTCTCCTTCGAGAGGACCAGTGCTTTGGCCGGCCGGCATGTCACCGATCAACAAATGAGGCTTTTCATGAGCTTGCGTCGCAACCATTCGCCAGCCGTCGCCGCTGCAAAGGCTGGTTTCAGCACCTCCGCCGCCTACCGGTTCGAAAAGGATCCCCGACTTCCCACCCAGAAGAAGTCGCCCCGCGAACGCCGCCGCGCTGATCCATTTGCCGATCTTTGGGAGAACGACATCCTCCCGATGCTGAACGCCGCCCCAGGCTTACGGCCGATCGCCGTGTTCGAGGAACTATGCCGGCGGCATCCGGAACTGGGTTCTGGAACGCGGCGGACGCTCGAGCGGCGCATTCGGGCATGGCGGGCGGTGAACGGGCCGGATCGGGAGGTGATCTTCCGTCAGGAACATCCGCCGGGCCGCATGGGGTTGTCGGACTTCACCGAGGTTGCCGATCTCGGCGTCACCATTGCAGGCCAGTTGCTGGACTGCCGGCTCTATCACTTCCGGCTGCCTTTCTCCGGCTTCGAACACGCCCATGTCGTACTCGGTGGCGAAAGTTTTGTCGCGCTGGCGGAAGGCTTGCAGAACGCGCTGTGGTCGCTGGGCGGGGTGCCGGAGCAGCACCGCAGCGACAGCCTGTCAGCCGCGTTCCGCAATCTCGGCGCTGAAGCCAAGGAGGATTTGACGACGCGCTACGAGGCGTTCTGCAGTCATTACGGCATGACGCCGACCCGCAACAATCCCGGCGTGTCGCATGAGAACGGCTCGATCGAAAGTGCGCATGGCCATCTCAAGAGAGCGCTGGCCGATGCCCTGCTGCTGCGTGCCTCTCGCGACTTCGACGATCTTCCGGCATGGCGTGGTTTTGTCGACGAGATCGTTGGCCGCGGCAACGCGCGCAATGCCAAGCGCATCGATCAGGAGCGGACGGCGCTGAAGAAACTGCCGGTGCGCAAGACCGCCGATTATGAGGAGGTCAACGTCGACGTCACGACCTCCAGCGCCTTCACGTTGCGCAAGGTGTTTTACTCGGTCCCATCCCGCCTGATCGGTCACCGGCTGCGCGTACGTCTTTATGACGACCGGCTCGAATGCTTCCAGGGCGCCACGCACATCATCACCTTGCGACGCGGGCGAACCCAGCCCAACGGCAAACACGGCCACGTCATCGACTATCGCCATGTCATCCATTCGCTGCGCCGCAAACCGATGGCGCTGCTCAATCTGGTCTATCGCGACCAGTTGTTCCCCCGCCGCGTCTACGCCCGTGCGTTCGACGCCTTGCTCGCCGGCATTGGCGAAAGACCAGCCTGCCGTGCGATGGTCGGGCTTCTGGCGCTCGCACATGAACGGGCCTGCGAGGCGGAGCTCGGTGCCGTGCTGCAAGCCACGCTCGACGACGGCATCCTGCCGGATCTCAAGGCGCTGATCGAACGCTTCCGACCGAAGGGCATGGCACTACCGGTCGTCGTCGTCACGCTGCCCTCGCTCGCTATCTACGACCAGATTGCCGCGGCTGTGGGAGAAGCCGCATGAACGCGACCGTCAAGATCGACGCCGCCCGTGTCGAATTGCTGCTCAGCGAACTGCGTCTGCCCGGCATCAAGCTGATCTGGGCCGCCCTGGCGGAAACCGCCGATAAGGAAGGCTGGCCCGCCGCCCGCTTCCTGGCGGCCCTGGCTGAACAGGAGATGGTGGAGCGAAACCGTCGTCGCTTCGAGCGTCATCTGGATGAAGCCCGCCTGCCGCCGGGCAAGACCCTCGCTGCATTCGACTTCGATGCCGTGCCGATGATCTCAAAGGCGCAGGTGCAGGCTCTCGCCGCCGGTGACGCCTGGCTCGACAAGGGCGCCAATCTGTTGTGTTTTGGTCCCCCTGGCGGCGGCAAATCGCATCTGGCAGCGGCGCTCGGCATGGCCCTGATCGAAAACGGTTGGCGCGTGTTGTTCACCAGAACCACCGATCTCGTGCAAAAGCTCCAGATCGCGCGCCGCGATCTCACGCTTGAAGCGGCGATCGCCAAACTCGACAAATATCACCTGCTGATCCTCGACGATCTGGCCTATGTGACCAAGGATCAAGCGGAGACCAGCGTTCTGTTCGAGTTGATCAGCGCTCGCTACGAACGCCGCTCGATGCTGATCACCGCCAATCAGCCATTCGGTGAATGGGGAAAAATCTTCCCGGATCAAGCTATGACCCTCGCGGCGATCGACCGCCTCGTCCATCACGCCACGATCCTCGAAATGAATGTCGACAGCTATCGCCGGAAAGAGGCTCTCGACAAGGCTCGTGGAGCCGGACGACCGCCAACGCGCGCGACAATCAAAGCGTCATCCTGATTGTCGCTCCATGACAATCAACTCTACAGCACGCGATTATCGCTTGCGTTATCGTCAGGCCGCGACAATCATCCCCACGCCGCGACCGCTAAATTGCCATCCTGATTGTCGCGCTTCCCATCCAGATTGACGCGCTACAGATGGATACGACCCGCGTATCCATGCCCTGTATTTCTGCCCTCAACTCTACAGGAACGAGTCCGGCACCCTCGTCCCGCTGACGGGTCCGGAGATGGGTCAATTGATGGCGCAAGCGCTTGAAGGTGGGGCAGTCGAGAAATCGCCTTGGTACGAACCATCCGAGGATCTGCCTAAAGAACCCGTCATCAAGCCGAGCCCGCAGATGGAACTGGACAGCTTGGTGGTGGATGCGCCCAGGATGACGACCACCCATGGGGGACAGCCAGCTTCGATGTCTTCCGACGTCGCGGCCAAGCCGTCGTCCGTCAAGACTGAAAAAAGCCGGCCTACCGAGGTCGTCCGTTCCAATTAACGTTCGCTCGCCTGTCTCTCAGGCCAACATTTCGGTCATGAGGTGCCGTTCGGTCATGTCCGGGTTGTGTCTGCTTCCGCATGTAAACGGAAGTCGCGGTTCGAGGCTTTGAAGGCTTTTGACCGATTATCGGCCCGCCACTACTCGGCTATCTGCTCGCCCGATCCACCGAACTCGCCCGGAAAATCCTTAAACTTTGGGAGACCGTCTTTCATGGGAAGCACAGTCTCGGCATAGTTCACGTGGACGCCCGGGGTGTATTTGAGCGTAGGCAGTGTGGCCGAGAATACGTCCACCAGTCCCAGCGGAGGGTGATTGGTCATTAGATGGCCCCCGCACTTCTTGCAGTATTGGCGCTGGCTCACCGGCATCTTCTGAAACATGCCAACATGCTCTGCCCCGGCAGTGATCTTCACGGCATCTGGTTTCCAGAGAGTGAAGGCATTGACCGGACCACCTGACCACGAACGGCATGATCGGCAATGACAATAACCCATGGCTTCCGGCTCCCCGGAGACCTCCACCTGAACCGCACCGCAAAAACATTCACCGGAATATGTTGCCATTACTGTTAGCCTCCATTGTTCCGACGAACGTAAGCTGAATTTTAGCAACTGCCAACAGTCGCGCTCCGAGCGTCAGGTCACCGATACCGGCTCCGAAGATGATCTCATAAAGCCCACCGATTTCGGCTGATGACGCCAAGCGGACATCGGGCCCTGTGCGGCAGACATTTATGAGGCTGCGTAAATCACCGGTCGAAGTCGCCTGCAATCGTCTAATTAAGGCGTGACGGTAACGCGCAGGAATGTCGCAGGGATCGAGGTAGCATCCTTGCTGGGGCTTTTATTTTGACTGTTGAATAGATCTTCCAGCTCTATCTGCAAATCATTGGCTTTGCCGTTTTTTTCTGCGGCTTCGAAGGCGTTCATGGTCGGGCCATAGTATTTTCTGAATGCCTCAAGCAACGCTGAAGGTGCGCCAGGAAAATTGAATGCATACGTATCTCTGGCAAAGGATATTCTTTCTTTCGGAACCCCTGCTTTGGCAAATCGCTCAATCACATTATCCTCGATCCCCCACGTTACAGGGCTAATGAAACCTTCCGGCGGAGGTGGCGAATAAGAGGCGCTTATCTTTAGGATTTGCGCCACCAAAGTAGGATCGCCGGGGATCCAGTTGCCCATAACTATGCGCCCTCCGGGGCGGGTCACGCGGACCATCTCCTGCGCTACGTCAAACGGCTTTGGCGCAAACATAGCTCCAAACATGCTTACAACGAGGTCAAAAGTCTTATCTTTCAACTCGTGCAGGTTGGACGCGTCGCCTTCTTGAAATTTACAGTTCGTGAGACCTGCCTCCTTGGCACGTTTGCTCCCAGCCTCAACGAGGTTCGTTGCGATATCGACGCCCAACACTTCTGCTCCGAGCTTTGCCTCGGGCAATGCTGTCGTTCCATCGCCGCATCCAAGATCAAGAACCTTGAGACCCTTTGCAATTTCAAGGCTCTGGACGAACGCATCTCCGCTCTCCCGCATGCTCGCCGCAATGCGAGTAAAGTCACCTTTTTCCCAAAGTGCTTTGTTCGGATTATTCATGAGAACGTTCTCCCTCTACTACGGAACAACCGCCTCGTCTGAGCGATTGGCCCAACGGTTTGTCAGCTGTTAGCTAGATTACTCGAGGGGCAGGACCTGATCCAGCGATAAGACGGTGATTTGTTGCGATGCAAAAGTCTGTCATCAATTTGCGGATGCCGGGCGCTGTGGCGCGCTTTGCAAACCCGTAATTATGACCGTGGGTGAACGGGCGGAGGAAGAAATAATGCTAAATGAGAGTCGTCAAGCCCATTGGGAGGGCGTCTACACACACAAGAGTGAAAGCGAAGTGAGTTGGTTTCAGGAAAACCCGGCTTTGTCGATTGAGATGATTAAGCAAGTCGGCGCGACCGCGGCTTCGGCTATTGTCGACATCGGTGGAGGTGCTTCTCGTCTGGTCGACAATCTCATTGATCGGGACTTTGAAGATGTCACTGTTCTTGACCTATCCGATGCGGCACTAGAGGCAGCTAAAGCCCGCCTTGGGATTGGGGCTGCACAGGTTCAATGGATCGTCGCGGACGCTACAGTTTGGGAGCCGATAAAAGCGTATGACATCTGGCATGATCGGGCAGCTTTTCACTTTCTCACCGAGGACCGTGATCGTGCTGCATATGTTGCGCGTCTTGAGCGCGCGTTGAAGGTTGGAGGATACGCTATCATTGCAACGTTCGCGCTTGACGGGCCGGAACGATGCAGTGGACTATCCGTAGTGCGCTACGATCCTGCAAGCCTTGGCGAGACCCTCGGGCAATCGTTCCAGCTGGTTGATGCTCGTCGGCATGCTCATGCGACGCCTTGGGGCACAGAGCAATCGTTCCAATTCAGTGTGTTTCGCCATTGCTCTTGAGCCGGAGTACGTCGGGTGCATGCAAGGTCTGGTGTTGGCACTTTTTGGACATGGGGCCATGTCCGACATGATTCCGTAATCGGCACCAAAGCGGACGTCCTCGACCGCTCCAAGTTTATGGGTTCACGCCCTAATTATTCCATGGACACGTACGTAGCTGCTCTGCAGATCGAATGGTCCAAATCACCGCTACCTTGAAAGGATTATTCTTATGAAGACCGCAAAAGACCTGGTACGCGAAGCAAACACGCAGGTGGCTACTTTAACAGCAGCCGACGCCGTCAAACTCGCTGCCGACCACAATGTTGTTTTCATCGATCTGCGCGAGCCGGCAGAGGTCGAAAGGGGAACATTCCCCGGCGCAGTCCACGTGCCTCGAGGGCTTCTCGAATTCCAAGTTGACCCGCAGAGTCCATCGCATAATCCGAAGCTTGCCGCCGATAAGCAATTCATTCTGTTTTGTGCATCGGGCGGCCGCTCGGCATTGGCGGCTAAGGCACTGAAAGACATGGGCGTAACCAACGTCGCCCACGTTGCAGGTGGGTTCCCAGCTCTTCTGCAAGCGAAAGAAGGTTGACCCGAACCGCTTCAGTTCGATTGCGAACAATGCATCGGCAAGCTGCCGCCGCTGAGCGGCACTTTTTGTCTGGTCTAGAAATCAAGCTTGTCCCGGATGGCGTCAAGGCCGGATCTCGCGCACTTTTCGTCCTTGTCGCCTCCAGGCGCTCCGGAGACCCCGATGGCACCAAGTAGCGTGCCGCCGGCTTCGATGATCAGCGCCCCACCGAGCATGGTCACCCGCGGCAAACTGGTCAATCGGGCGTCGAGGGAGCCGTTCTGAATCGCTTTCGACAGATCCGACGTGTTGGCGCGGAATCCGAGCGCGGTCCACGCCTTGTCGGTGGCGGTGCGCGAAGCCGGCAGGCCGGCGAAGCGGTCCCGCAACAGCACCTGCGGTTCGCCGAATCGGTCAACAACTGCAACCGATACTTGGAAGCCGTCCGTCCGGCATTGGTCCAGCGCAGCCTTGGCGGCCTCCAACGCCAGATCCGGCGCCAGCGACTTATATGTGACGGTCGTCTCATCGGCAGCGCTCGCTACGCCGCAGCTGACCACGAAACAGATCGCTATTGCCAGGCCCCGAATGTGCATCAATGTTGTCACGGCTTCAGGTAGCTCCAGCCGTCTTCCTGTAATTCCATCAGCCGCACGGCTCCCGACGGCACCAGGCTTGCCGGGGAGACGATCGTGATCGGGTGTCCCTCGGCCTTTTCCATGCCTTGCTTGGTATTGTTGCAGGCCGAAAACTTGATCTGCGAGGGAAAGCTCAGCGCGGAAATCTGTTTCAGGCGGTCTTTCACCGGCGACGTGTCGTCACGCAACATGTGCAACCCCGGCCCATAGGCCACGAGTTCGACCTGAACGTCTTCACCTTTCGCCTTGTACTCATCGACGATATTGGTGACGTTGTTCAAGGCGAGGTTCATCACCGCGGGATCGTTTTGATCGACCTGGATTGTCACGCGATGCGCCTTGCCGTCGGCCGCGAAACTTGATGACAGAGTCGCGGCGAGAATCGCGCCAGCGGCAAGCAACTTTGAAACGATATGCATATCGTGTCTCCTTTCAGGGACGGACAATCGTGTATTTGGTCTCGGCGAGTTCGAGTAATTTTGCCACGCCCGCGACCACCTCGACGGCGTTCGGATTGAGCTGAGGTCGCTGGCCGGTTTCCCGCTCGATGGTATCCAGCGTGTTGCCGCACACGTCGAAGCGAACGCCCTGATCAACCAGACTGTCGATCCGTTGCCGGTTCGCGTTGTCGGCTTTCAGCAAGTCGATGCCAGGCCCGAATGTGACGACCTCGATCGCGATCTGATCGGGTCCGTAAACCTTGAGCATATTGTAGGCGATGCTGATAATAATGGCCTGCTTCTTTGGATCGTTGTCGGACAGCTGTAGCGCCAGATGATGATCCGCAAATGCCTTTTCAGGCGGGGGCGCGGCAACGACCTGGGCGCTCGCCGTGTGGCCCGTGAGCATGGCGGCCGCAAAGCCAAGCACGGCCATGAAACGGCGAGCAACGACAGGGAAAGCCTCCATCATGGCCCCGCAATCCCGGGGTTGCCTTCAATACCGACGATCTCCGCGCCGCTTCCCTTTGTCGGCGCCGTGCGCTTCGAGCCGCGCAGGTAATCGGCGACGGTTTCCCAAACCGGGGATCCGGTTTGCCCGTTGACCGAGGCCCAACCGGCGACGCGATACGATTTGTCGGTCTCGATGGCGCGGCCGTCGGCAAGTGTGAGGCCGCTGATCCGCTTCCCGATCGTCTCGTTCGGCGCGCACGCATAGGACATGCCGCCAAGCCTCACCATGTCGCCGCCCTGTTGATAGTAGGGATCAAGATTGAACAGGTTGTCACAGACGTCTTCCATGATCGTCTTGAGCTGCTCGCCGGTCATCGACTGCACATAAGCTTCAGGATAGGTGATGGCGGTTTCCGAAAGAATGTCCTGCATGGTGATGGGCTGTCCGGGAAGCACGCTGGTTCCCCAACGGAAGCCGGGCGACAGCGCAATTTCGGCGTCGAGCTGCTGGCGCAGCGCATCGCAGATCAGCTGATCCATGGTGCCGTTGAAGTTGCCGCGGCGATACAGCAGCCGATCTGCCGTCGCCAATTTTTCATCGAGCATCCCGGCGTGCGGCGCTCGGACCCGCTCGATCAAGGCGTTCATCTCCGGGTCGGCCTTCAACCGGTCGCTGAACACGGGAAGCAGCCGGTAGCGCAGATCCTTGACGCCCCCCTTCTTGAGATCGAGGTCGATCACGGCAACGAACTTGCCATTCGAACCGGCGTTTGACACCAGGGTGCTCCCGACGGCATTGGCGACGCTGACCGGTTGCGGCACCGCGTCGTGGGTGTGACCGCCCAAAATAATATCGATGCCGCTCACGCGGCTCGCCAGCTTGAGGTCGACATCCATGCCATTGTGCGACAGCAGCACGACGGCATCCACTTTTTCGACGTCGCGGAGCTGGTTGACGACCTTCTGCAATTCGTCGTCCCGAATTCCGAACGTCCAGTCCGGCACGAAGCGCTTTGGATGGGCAATCGGGACATAGGGAAATGCCTGCCCGACAATCGCGACGCGATAGTCGCCCATTTCGTTGATGATGTAAGGCTTGAAAACCCGTCCGGATGCCGGATCAAATGCCTTGGCATCGTTGAAGGCAGCCTCCTCGGTCAAGAAGACATTTTGGGCCAGAAATTCGCCTTTGAAGTTACCAAGGTTTTTTCGAAGGATGTCTTCACCGTAAGTGAACTCGAAATGCCCGGTCATCGCCGAGATGCCGAGCAAATTCGCGGCTTCGACCATATCAGCGCCCTTCGAGAGATTGGTCAGACCGCTGCCCTGCCACAGGTCGCCGCCATCGACCAGCAACGAACGTCCGGAGGGCGCCGAGGCGCGCAGCATATCGATCAGAGTCTTGAGATGAGCGAAGCCGCCCAGTCTGCCGTACCGACCAGCCTGCTGCTCGAAGTCGAGAAAGGTGAAGGCGTAAGCCTCGGCGCTGCCTGCCGCAATGCCGAACTGTTTTAGAAACTGGTCGCCGACCAGGTGCGGCGGCCGTCCCCGCATCGCGCCGACGCCGATATTAACGCTCGGCTCACGAAACTGAACCGGGAGCAACTGCGCATGGGTATCGGTGATATGCAGCAGCCGCGCGTTTCCGAACGGTGCAAGGTCGTAAATCGACGTGCCTTCCGCTGCAGCACCGAAGCGAGGGAAGCCGGCAATGGCGGGGGCCGCCATGGCCAGTTTCATGAAATTCCGTCGATGCAGCAACATCTCAACCTTTCAGAAGCGACAGATCAGTGAAGCTCGGATTCTTTCCAGAGCGTGCGTTCGCGCTCGACCTGGGCGATCGAGGCCTTGGCCAGCGCTTCCGCTTCGATTGCGAGCTGAGTGCCATTTGCATAATCGCCACCGTCGGCCGCTTTCTTTGCCGCAGACAGCGCTGCGCCGGTCGTCGTCCATTGGTTCTTGAGTTCTCCAGCTTTTCCGTTGGCAGCCTCCGCCGAAGCGAGAGCTGCCTTGAAGTCGTCGGCAGGCGGCGCCGCGCGAACCGGAGACACCAGCGCACTCAGGATGAGAGGACAGACCGCAATCTTGGCAAGACGGTGCATTCTTGACCTCCTAGGGGCGAGCGCCCGGGCCGGATATCGGCAGGCCATTGCTCATGTAAGACAGGTAATATTCGAGATTACGGTAGGTGGGATCATTGGGCTCCAGCGGCGTCGCGCGCACCTGGCTGTTGCAGGAGGTTAGCCTTCGGCTGGTGGTGCCCATTCCGCCCCACTCTGACCGATAGATAGGCATTGCATTGAGAATGCCGAGCGCCGGTGCCAGCACTTCGGCGCGGATTCGCTCGCCGGGACTTTGCACATGGCAGCTTGCGCAGGAAAAATTGAGCTGACCACGGCGCTGGTAGAAATACTGCTTTCCGTCTTCATAAGCTGCGAGAGCGTGGGGGGTGCTCGGCATCTTGATGTCAAACGGTTTGCCGCGCGATGTGTATGCCATATAGGCCGTTACGGCAGCCATATCGTCTTTGACGTACGAATAGGGTTTCTCGCCATTTTGCGCGAGACAGCCATTCACGGCCGACTCTAGTGTGACGACTTCGTCGGCTTTTTCATCGAAATACGGATAGTTCTGGCGAATGCCGATTCCCTTGTCCGGGAAGCAGTCTGCAAAGGTCTTTCCATTCTTGAATGGCGCCTCAAACAGCTCTTTGCCCCGATCGAGCGCGAAATCGTAGGGCGGGAAGTCCTCTTTCTCGACCCACTGCTTCCGCATATCCTCGTTCATCGAATAGGGACCATTGACGAAGTCATCGAGGGCGACTTTTGGAAACTTTTTGGTGAAATATTCCCGAAACGCCTTGAAATCCTTATCCGGAGATGGCGCTTCAACGGCCCACGACGACGGGGCGCCGAGAAGGCTCATCACCGTCACAAGGCATGCGAACTTACGCGCCATCCTGTTTTCCTCCCTTATGTTCGACGCGGCTACTGGATCTTTGCAGTCGTCGTATCGGTCGCACCTTTGTTGTCGACCCAAGTGATCTTGAGATCATCACCCTTCTTCGCACCCTTGAAGCTAAATTTGACGAAAGGGTCCTTCGAGACCGCAGGTCCCCAGAGCACTGTGAACACGGTCTTGCCGCCCGCCTCGAACTGAACCGTTTCGATGTGATGCGGCGGAATCAGAACGCCCTGCGCGTCCTTCACGAAGCCCGAATCCATTGGATGCTGGATCAGCGCCTGAACTTCCGTGGTGTCTGCGCCGGCGATGGCGCGTACGCGAATTGAAGATGCCATGTTTTATCCCCCTAACCGCCGCAACCGCCAACGGTGACTTTTACTTCCTTGGACGCGCTGTAAAGCTTGCCGTCCGATTCGACGATGGCCACCACATTGCTGGTCTTGGCCATTTTCAGCCGGTTGGAAACCGCTGGAATCGTGCCTTCCGGAATTTTGTAGGACGCCGCCAGTGCGTAAGGGTTTTCATGCACCAGCACGGAGATCGAGGTCACGTTGGGAAGCGAGGTGCTGATGCTGATCGGCACAACTGCGCCATTTTCCGCAATCTCCGGAGCGTCGAGCTTGACCTTGTCGGAGGCTTCCGCGCTCTTGCCGAACAGCGACTTCAGAGCATCGGCCTCGGTCTTTTGCTTGAACGCCTCGACCGGCCATCCAGCGGCGTCGGCGGCAAATGCGCCGATCGAACGCAGTGTGTTGAGACCGACGCCGAGCAGGCCTGCGATTGCAAAGCCATTCAGAACCCGTCGCCGCGACGGGTGATGATATGAGTGATGTGGAATGTTCATTCCGATTGCTCCTGAGGTATTTGTCAAAGCGTATAAAGGAAATCGACGATCGCCGAAATTTCTTTGTCGTTGAGAATCAGGTTGCGCCCGAACGGCGGCATAACCGTCTGCGGATTACGTTTCGTTTCGTCGGTCACGATCCCGATCAGTTCGCTGCGATCCGGAAAGCGATCCTTCATGCCGTTGAGCTGGGGACCGATGGTGCCCGGCAGATCGCCGCCCTTGATGTCGTGGCAAGATAGGCAATTGCCCTTGCCGCGGTCAAAGGCGAGCGTTTTACCGTCCAATACGTTTCCATCGGGCTTGGGCGACTGCGCCTGCGCATTGAGGCACACTGCAAGAAGCAGCGATGCGCCACCGATGGCCGCGCAGACGATCGATCGGACGTTTTGCATGCGCCTCTCCGTGCGACAGTTCATTTCGGCTGCATATCGTCGAGCGTCCCTGTCGTCCGGGGCGTCAGGTTCTGCCCTTCGGCCGTCGAGACAATCCTGATGCTACCCGGATCGGCGCACTTCGTCATGCAGGGTTTGTTGGCGGTATCCGGCCGCGGATCTGTCCACGTGAAACTGTCGTGATTGGGCATTTTCACTTTTGGCAGGCTGGTCTTGTCGGCGACAAAATCGTCCGGCACGATATTGTTCAGATGGAGAATATAGGCCGTCAGCGCGTAGACGTCGTCAGACGATAGCGAATGTGGTGCCGGGAACGGCATTGCGCGATTGATATAATCCCACAGCGTCACCGCAAATGGCCAGTAGCTTCCAACTGTTGGCTCAGGCCGGTCGGCCTTCAATGAACCAGCGCCGCCGGCAAGTTTTGGATAACGGCCCTCGCCTTCACCAAAGGTGCCATGACATGCCGCGCACTGGTCGGCATAAACCTCAGTGCCGTGCGCGATGTCACCCTTCCCCGCAGGGAGTCCCTCGCCGTCGTCACCGCGCGCGTCGATGTTCCAGCCCGCTACCTGTGCCGCGGTTGCCGGCGTTCCATAACCGAACGGCTGCTTTTCAGCGGCCGAGGCCGCTGCCACGGTCAATCCCAGAACGATCGCGGCCGCGCCGCAGGCTCTAGCTAGTCTGAACATCGAAGACGCTCCCGTCCGACTTGACCTGCCATGTCTGGATTGAGTTGTTGTGATATACCGAATTGGTGCCTCTGACTTTTCTCAATTCAGCGATGGTCGGTTGAACGAAGCCCGCTTCATCCACGGCCCGCGATTCCAGAAGCGCCGGCTTGCCGTCCCATCGCCATGGCAACGTAAAACGCGTCAGGGCTTTCGACAGAACCGGTTCCTTCAGTTCGGCCTGCTGCCAGTTGGCGCCACCGTCCGCGGAAACGTGCACCTCCTTGATCTTTCCGGTACCCGTCCATGCAAGGCCCCGAATTTCGTAGAGACCGGGTCCGCTGAGAGGTTTCTCGGGGCAGGGGAACGTGATCACCGACTTGGCGTCGATCAGCCAGGTGAACCCGCGCGATTTACCGTCGGGCATGAGATCGGTGTATTTCGACGTCTCTTCGCGGGAATACCAGGGCTTGTCGCCGACCTTGATCCGGCGAAGCCATTTGATGCTGACATTGCCCTCCCAACCGGGGACCACCAGTCGAAGCGGATAGCCCTGTTCGGGCCGCAGCGCCTCGCCGTTTTGCGCGTAGACCACGATGCAATCGTCAAGGCACTTATCCAGGGGCAAGCTTCGGCTCATGTGGGCGCCATCGGCGCCCTCTACCATGATCCACTTTGCTTCCTTTTTGAGACCGACTTCCTCCAGCAGTGTCGATAGCTTAACGCCGGTCCATTCGGCGCAACTGATCATGCCATGCGTGAATTGAAGCGAATTCAGCTGTGCAGAGCGCCATTCCATCCCGCCGTTCGCAGGGCATTCGATGAAGTGCACGCGCGATGTTGAGGGGAATCGTTCGATATCTTTCATCGTCAAAACAATGGGGCGGTCAACCATCCCATGGATCATCAGCCGATGTTGCGTCGCATCCACGTCCGGCCGACCGGAATGGTAGCGTTCGAAAAAAAGGCCGTTGGGCGTAATGATGCCGTGGAGGTCCTGCAAGGGCGAAAAGCTGATCGAGGATTCGGTGCCGGCGGTAAGCCATGGAACGTTCCTCCTGATGACACCGTTTTGCGCATCTGCCGGTCTGCCGTAAGGGCGGTCTACTACGCCCGGCCCAATCGATTGTGTCCACGGATTATCTAACGGAGGAGCATCCTCGGCAACGGCGCGGCCTCCGCCGGCAATCAGCCCGCCCGCGAGTGCTCCAGATAATTTCAGCAGTGACCGCCTTCCCAAAAGAGAAGCGCCGTCCTGCGCTTGCTTTCCGCCGTTACCAGACTTCAACTTCACGCTTCCTCCACTGAATCGAAGCGACTAGATTTTTATTTAAAGAAACGCTATCGTCGGTCTCTAATTTAGTCAACGCTAATAAAGATTCCGCTGTATTGCGGTGCAGCGTGCGGACAGGAACGATGGATATAGCCACGATCGAACAGCAGAAGTCGCGACGTGCGGAACAAAAGCTTCTTGCAAAGCAAGCTCATGACGCCGCACGTCTTTTGAATTTGCTAGGCAACGAAAAGCGTTTGTTGATCCTGTGTCATCTGATGATGAACCGGGAAATGCGCGTCAGCGAAATCGTGGAAGCGATTGGGCTCAGCCAGTCGGCACTTTCCCAGCACCTGACCAAATTGCGTGAGGACGGGCTGATTACATTCCGGCGAGAATCGCAAACCCTGCACTATCGGATTGCCGATCAACGCGTCGCCAAGTTGATAAAAGTGGTGAAGAAGCTCTATTGCGAGGACGTCAATTGAATCATCGAGTGATTGGCGCAGTCATGTACGCTCTCGCGAGCTTCGGGGTTTCCGCACGCAGCGAGGCGGCGAGCGACTATGCGCCGTTGACACAGCCTCTTGTCATCGAACAGGTGCCGGGCAGCCAGATTTTCTACAGTATCGGCAATCCTGGCATTCCCGGGAAAGAGAATCAGGGAAATACTTCCAACGCCGGCTTCATCATCACGTCGAATGGCGTCGTGGTGTTCGATGCACTGGGGACGCCAAGTCTGGGGTGGGCACTGTTGCAGGAAATTCGCAAGCGCACGCCTCTTCCCCTGAGATTCGTCGTTGCCAGCCATTATCATGCCGACCACATTTATGGCCTGCAGGCGCTCAAAGACCACACGGATGCGCCGATTGTGGCGCAGGAGCGCGCGCTCGAATACAATGAGAATGAAGAGACATCGGACGAACGCGCTGGCGACCGGCTGGGACAGCGCCGCAGCGCGCTGGCGCCGTGGGTCAACCAGGATACGCGCGTCGTCCCTCCCGACATCACTTTCGATGACCGGATGACGATCGGACTGGGGAGCACCCGGCTGTCACTGATCTATGCCGGCCCGGCTCATTCGGGCAGCGATCTCATGATGCTGGTGCAGCCGGACGGCGTGCTGTTTGCTGGAGATATCGTGCAGAACAGCCGCATTCCCTTCATGAACAGCGACGATGTCAGCACAGTGCAATGGCTGAAGGCACTCGACGAAGTGCTCCGGCTCAATCCGAAATTCATCATTCCCGGCCACGGCAGACCGTCTGCTGCCGCCAAGGAAGCCATTTCGTTCACTCGCGACTATATCTCCTACGTCCGTGCCGAGATGGGAAAGGCCGTCGAAAACTGGACCGAATTCAACGCGGCGTACGATCAGACAGACTGGTCCAAATACAGTTCGATGCCAGCCTTCAGCAGTAACAACCGCGGCAACGCCTATCGCATCTATCTCGAACTCGAAGCGTCCCAATTCAAGAAATAGCGTCGATGCCAAACAACGCGCCTTCCACGGCTCATGGTCGGCGGCTGGATGACAACAAGACAGTCTCAGTCCCGCTTTCAGATCCGAGGATCGACCGATCTACGAATAAAACGACCCAAATATTCCTCGAAAGGATTTTTACGATGAAGAATTCCATTCTGTCGCTCGCCGCCGGAAGTCTACTGCTCCTATCCAGCGCCATATCGCTCCATGCCGAGGACGCCGCCGCCGCGCAGCCTTTGAAGATCGACATCCCGGTCGATCTGAAGGAAGCCAAGGTCGTGTTCAATATGGACCACCCTGCATTTGCGGGCGACGCCTCGATCGGGCTCACTTACATGAAGTTGATGACCCAGAACTTCGATCGCTCGAAGACCAAGTGGACCATCAAGTCCGTCTTTCATGGCGCGATGGGCTACATGTTGCTGAACGATGCGGCCTATAACAAGGTCAGGAAGTCCGACAAGGGCAATCCCTACAAGGAGGCAATTGCCGATCTTCAGAAGACCGGCATCGAACTTGAAGAGTGTGGCCAGACGGCCAGAAGCAACAACTGGACAAACGCCGATCTGCTGCCAAACATCAAGGTCAATGCCGGAGCCAATCTGCGGATCACCCAGCTCGTGCAGGAAGGCTACGTTCAATTGCAGCCGTAAAGCCGATAGGATGATGTTGTCCGGGCGCCACGCGGGTCAGCATCCGCGGACGCCTGGTATTTTGACGCAAGCAGCGCTCGCTGGTGGCTTTATCTCTGTTAGCCGGCGTCCGCCGGCAAGTTCGCCGGCAATCGAACAACCGCTCGCAGTCCCGTTTTACTCGCTCGATTGCTAAGTGTAAGTGATCCGTTGAGTCGCGTCACGGCGATCTCGGTGATCGCAAGCCCGAGGCCGCTACCGGACGAGCTTTTGTGTCGCCCTCGAAAAAACCGCGATTTGACCAGATGCATTTCACTCTCTGGGATGCCCGGTCCATCATCTTCGATAGTGATCTCCACGACGGCGCCACTAGTCACCGCTTTCCATGAAATTGCGCCCTGCCCATTATTATGGTGGAGCGCATTTTCATGCAGGTTGCGCAGAGCAATTGCCAGCAGATCCCGGCTCGTTACGATCGTGGCGTTTCGAAGCGAGTCATTGAGAATGACGCGCAGACCGGTACTTGCCGGCATCTCGGCCATAATCTCACTGAGCAGCTGCAGGACGTTGACCTCTTGCCGAACGTCCTCATGAAGTTGCGCATCAAGTCGAGCGACGGTGAGCAATTGCCTGGATAGTCGCGAGATTCGGTCAACGGACAGGATGATGTTGTGAAGGGCCGCATTTCGCTGCGATGAATCCTTCGTTCCCATGGCGACCTGGGCTTGGACCTTCAATCCTGCAATCGGCGTCCGCAGTTCATGTGCGGCGAAGGCCGTAAAATCCCTTTCATGCCGACGCACAGCATCGACGCGCTTGAACAGTCCGTTGAGTGAGCTTGCGAGAGGCGCAAGCTCGGGCGGGGCATGATCCACTTCGAGTGGACTGAGATCTTCGACACCGCGGCGCTTCAAGTCCGTTGCCATCGTTTGCAAAGGACGGAGTCCTCGTCCAAGAATGCCCCATATCAGAAAGCCGAGTAACGGCACGATGAACATGGCCGGCCACAGCAAGCCGAGGATGAGATCGCTTACCAGTCGCTCTCTCAGGCCAAGACGATCGCCAACCAGCACGCGGATACGTTTGCCGGGATCTGAGACGGCATAGACGCGCCAGGTTTCCCCGTCGACCAGCCGGTCGGAAAATCCATCGTCATCGCCGCCCAGGCTGTTACTCGGCGCACCGCTGGAACGTGCCATCAATCGTCCGTCCAGGGACCAGATCTGGCAAGAAAGCTGCCGCTCATAACTGGTGGTTTGTGGGAGCGAATTGTCGGGCATTGCCAAGGTGTCTGTCGCGCCAGATCCATTGAATGCCAGAGAGCTGACCATTCGAGCCGCCTCCTGCAGGCGGGTATCGAGGACGTGTTCGACCTCTCTGCGAGTTTGCAGAAAAATCCATGCGCTTGCGCATAGCCATACGAACACCGTCGCTGTTACCAGGACGACGAAAAGGCGGCCCCTGATTGATCGAGCCAGTCTCATTCTGCGGATCGCAGCCGATAGCCAATACCGCGCACGGTCTCGACATGGGCGCGACCGATCTTGTTGCGTAGATGATGAATATGAACCTCAATCGCGTTGCTTTCGACCTCTTCCTGCCAACCGTAGAGGCGTTCCTCCAGTTCAGCCTTAGATCTGATCGCCTCCGGGCGCTCAAGCAGCGTCGTCAGAATGGCGAACTCGCGTCGGGACAGTTGAACAGGTCTGGTGTCGACTTTTACCGTCAAGGTCGCGGGATCGAGTACAATCCCGTTATACCGCAAAGTGGGAGTTGCCCTTCCTTCCTTGCGACGAACGATCGCCCGAACCCGCGCGCCGAGTTCGTCAAGGTCGAAAGGTTTGCCCAGATAATCGTCGGCTCCCGAATCCAGTCCCTTGATCCGGTCCCTGACGTCGTCGAGTGCCGTCAGCAGGAGGATAGGCGTGTTATTTCCCGCAGAGCGGATCTGCTGCAGCAATTCCAGCCCGGAGCCGTCGGGCAACATCACGTCGAGCACGATGGCGTCGAAACTTGATGTGGAGAGTGCAGCGAGGGCGTCGCCGCAACATTCGACAGCATCGACAGTCGACCCCAGCATGGCCAGGCCGACCTTGAGTCCGTCGAGCAGCACAACGTCGTCTTCGACTATCAAGAGTCTCATCCCGCCCTCGTCAACGCCATTCCCCTGTGCACAGTCCAGCTTAAGGCAGCCTTAAGGCGTCGAATTGCGGGCGAAATCCAAAGGCGTTCGCACCCTGCTGGCGGGTCAGGCGTACAGGCTTCGGCCGCTGCGGTACAAGACATAAGCGGCAACGATAAAAATCAGGCACGCGAAGATCTTGTTGAGCACGCCCTTCTTGTCGGCCAGTCGGACAGCGCTTTTCATGCCGAAGTACCCGCCGATGGCTCCGCCGAGCATGAACTCGATTGCGACCGGCCAATCGATCAACCCCGACCACGCATAATTTATCGCCGTTCCCGTGTCAAAGGCGCCGACCGCGAAAAGCGATGTGCCCACCGCCTTGATCGTTGGCATGCCCGTCGCGAGGACCAGACAGGGCATGATGAGGAAACCGCCGCCGATGCCAAAGAAGCCGGAGGCGACACCGGCGAAAAACGCCGTGATCGCAACGATCAGGTCCGCCTTCAGGCCGGGACGCCGCTCAACCACGTGGGGGTTGTCGCTCTTGTTGATCATCAAGGCGCCGACCGCGATCATCAGCAGGCCGAAAAAGAACAACAGACGGTCGCCGTCGATCGATTTGCCGAGTGTCGAGCCGACAAACGCGCCGACCACGCCAACGCCCGCGAACAGCACTGCGGCGCGCCAGCGCACGTTTCCGGCGCGGGCATGCCCGATCAGGTTGACATACGCATTGACGGCAACGGCGATGGCGCTGGTGCCGATCGCCGTATGGGCCGGGGTCACGCCTACGAAATACAGCAGCAGCGGTGTGGCGAGAATGGATCCGCCGCCACCGATAAGTCCCAAAGAGAACCCGACAAGGCCGCCCGAAAGCGTGGCCAGGATAGCCGTAACATGCATCATGTACCGAGCCGTCCGGCTCCGGATCGTGTCAGCTGGTCATGCGCGATCATACCGACCGACATGGCTGCCACGAACCCGAGGACCGTGGGGACACCGAGCGCAAGCGACGCGACGGCCGGACCCGGGCAGAAGCCCGCAAGTCCCCATCCGACGCCGAAAATCGCCGCGCCCCCAAGCAGGCGGGCGTCGATCGTCGTCCGGGTCGGCAAGTTGAACTTGTCGGCGAGCACCGGCTGTTGCATCCGTTTGCCAATCCGGACGCCAATAAAGGCCACCAGCACCGCGCCGCCGAGCACGAAGGCGAGGTTCGCATTCCACGGGCCTGTGATGTCCAGGAACGCTTCGACGCGCCCCGGGTCCATCATCCCGGAGAACGCCAGGCCGAAACCGAAAACGACGCCTGCGACGAGCGCGACCATTATACGAAGCATGTTCATATCCAACCGCCCGCCCGTTTGAGATAGACCGTAAGCACAGCGACGAACATGAAGACGGCAACGGCAGCCATCGATCTCGGCGACAGTCGCGCGAGGCCCGAAACGCCGTGCCCGCTGGTACACCCTGAGCCCAGACGCGTGCCGAAGCCGACCAGGAGCCCCGCGACGATCAGCAGCGGCAAAGAGGTAGGAATGCGGACCAGCGGCCAATCGCCGAACGCGCCGCGAAACAGCAGCGGACCAAGGATGAGACCGACGACGAAGGCCAGGTTGCCCCAAAGCTGACGATCCGCCTGTCCGAAGAGCGATGCAAAGATACCGCTGATGCCGGCGATGCGTCCGTTGAGAAGCAGCAGGATCAGGGAGGACAAGCCGATTAGCATGCCGCCGATGAATGAATCTGCGTAGGTCGGAGCCATGTGAATCATTTAGGAGATCTTCCGCCGAGGTGGACCTTGGCAAACTGCGACGAGCCGATTGCCAGCAGGGCGGGCTCTTGATCTTCCTTCCGTGCAAGGAGGGATCGCGACCGGAGCAGTGAACGCGTTTCGTCATCGCAGAAGATCTCTTCCAGCGCAGCGATCATCTGGCCAGCCCGCGCGTCGGTGAGACTGTAGAATATTTGCTTGGCATCCCGTCGCGTCGTCACAAGCCCTGCTTCCCTGAGTTCGGCGAGCTGTTGCGATAACGTCGGTTGGCGAATTTCGAGCAAATTTTCGAGCTCGCTTACCGAAAACTCGCCGTTCACCAAACAGCAAACGATCGACAAGCGATTTGGATTGGCCAGGCTCTTCATCAGATCGGCGGCCGCCCGGACGTTCTTCATCATTGCTTCGGCTTGAGGAGTCATTTCCAGTGAGCTCCTTCCAGCGCATCGAGCGGAATTTTCAGGAAGCGCTTGCCATCGTCTTCTGGCTCCGGAAGTCGGCCGCCGCGGATGTTGACCTGCAAGGCGTGCAGGATGAGGCGCGGCATCTCCATCTTGCGATCTCGCTCCTTGCGCAGCCCAACGTAGGATGCCTCGTCCTTGCCGGCGATATGGATATTGCTGCGCTTCTGATCAGCGACGGTGCTCTCCCACGCCGGATCGCGCCCCCCTGGTTGGTAGTCATGCCCCGTAAAAAGGCGTGTCGCATCGGGCAGCGCAAGGATGCGCTGGATTGACTCCCACATCCTGTGAGCGCTTCCACCGGGGAAGTCGCATCGTGCGGTTCCGCTATCGGGCATGAACAACGTGTCATGGATGAAAGCGGCGTCGCCAGCGACATAGGATATGGAGGCAAGAGTGTGACCTGGCGAAAAGAGGACGGAAACGGGGATGTCACCGATTTGGAAGGTTTCGCCATCGGCGAAAAGCCGATCCCATTGGGATCCATCCGCTGGCAATCGTGGCCAGTTATAGATCTTCTTCCAAAGCTCTTGCACGTCCCCCACACGGTCGCCGATGCAGGTCGGGGCTCCGGTCTTATCCTTCAAATAACGAGCCGCGGAAAAATGGTCGGCATGCGGGTGGGTGTCCAATATCCACTCGACGGAAAGCCCCTTTTCTTCGACATACGCCAGGATCGCGTCGGCGCTCTTCGTGGCTGTCGCGCCGGACTTCTCATCAAAATCAAAAACCGGATCGATGATGGCGCAGCGACGGGTGCGCGGACAGGACGCGACGTACTGTATGCTAAACGTTCTCGGATCGTAGAATCCGCGGACGTCGGGTTTGGCGATTGATGCCGTTGTCATTTGGCGCCCTTGTCTCGAAATCGAAAATACCAATCCGGCGCGGCGGCACTTGGCTGGTGATTTATGGCGTCCTCCAGCGAGAGCGGGGCCGCGTCAATTGCAGGATCGCCTGACTGCCAACCCTCGGGGGTCGAAACCGCATCTGCATCCGAGGTTTGCAGGGCTGTGACGAGCCGTAGAATTTCGGCCACGGATCGCCCGACTGACATCGGATACCAGCTGATCGCCCGGATGACCCCATCCGGATCGATGACGAAGCTGGCGCGGACAGTTGAACTGTCCAGCGCGTCCGGCGGAAGCATGCCGTACGCCCGTGCAATGGACATTGAAGGGTCCTCGATCAGCGGAAAGGTAACAGATACGTCAAACCGCTCTTTGATCGAAAGCACCCAAGCGATATGCGAAGACAAGCTGTCGACGGAGAGCGCCAAGAGATCGCAATTCAGTTCCTGAAACGCCGGAAACAGCTTGCTGAAAGTAACAAACTCGCTCGTGCAAACCGGCGTAAAATCAGCTGGGTGTGAGAAAAAGACAAGCCAGCGCCCCCGATAATCGGAGAGAGATCTTTGACCCAATGTGGTCCGCGCCGTGAAATCAGGAGCCAGCGTCCCGATTGTGATCATCGGAGCTTCGGACGACTGAGAACCAGTGGTGAGCTCCATCAGATACCGCCTCGTCTGCAGTGTCCCAGCAGGGTCTCCCGAGATGCACCTTGGCGGTCTCTTATGACAGCGGGCGTCCGTCTTCTTTGGATCGAGCTAAAATCGCAAAGCGGGGTGGGAACCATTGCAGCCTTTCAACATTCCTTTACATCGAACAGATTATATCATTAAGTAAATTATGTATCAATCATATTCGATAATTATAAATTGAGGGCGACATGATGCGTGCAGCCAACGACTTGAAGTTGCAGAACAGCTTCGATGTCGTCGTCGTCGGGGGAGGCGCGGCCGGTATCACCGTCTCCGCTGCACTGTTGAAGCATCGGCCGAACCTGCGGGTCGCAATCGTCGAACCCTCTGAAACCCATGCCTATCAGCCGGGGTGGACCCTGGTTGGGGCGGGCGTTTTCACGAAAGAGCAGACGATCAGGCAGGAGGCGTCGCTTATTCCCAAGCGCGCCACCTGGATCAAGGCGTCGGCTGCCACGTTTGCTCCGGAGAATAACGAGGTCTCGCTGAGCGATGGATCGACGTTGAACTACCACTACCTGGTGATGTGCCCGGGTCTCAAACTGAATTGGGAGGCAATCGCGGGACTGAAAGAGACGCTCGGTCGTAACGGCGTATGCAGCAACTACAGCGCATCAGGTTCCGAGTACACGTGGCGCTGCCTTCAGGACTTTCGTGGCGGGACAGCGCTATTCTCGCAGCCGCCGATGCCGATCAAATGTGCCGGCGCACCACAGAAAATCATGTACCTGGCGGCCGACTATTGGCGGAAGCACGGGAAACTCGCAGAATCCAAGATCGAATTCTGTCTTGCCGGCGACGTGCTTTTTGGCGTGCCATTTTTTGTCACGCCTCTGCAGGCGGCCGTCGATGAGTACGGAATTACCTTGAATTTCAAGACGAACCTGAAGGCGATCAACGGTGCCGCCAAGGAGGCAATCTTCGCTGTCACAGTAGCCGACGGAGTTACATCGGAGATCGTCAGGAAGTTCGATATGATCCATGTCGCACCACCGCAGACGGCTCTTGATTTCGTGAAGCAAAGTTCGTTGGCCAATGAGGCGGGATGGGTTGACGTTGATCAGGCGACGCTCGAGCACAACCGTTTCAAGAACGTATTTGGCCTCGGTGATGGTGCTTCGACGCCAAACGCGAAGACTGCGGCCGCGGTTCGAATGCAGGCGCCCGTCGTCGTTTCAAATCTTCTCGCGGTGATGGACGGTAACACGGTAAGCAGTCGTTATGACGGATACGGTTCGTGTCCGTTGACTGTCGCCTACGGAAAGATTGTGCTTGCTGAATTTGGGTACGGCGGCAAGGTTACGCCGAGTTTTCCGTTTGATCCGCGCGTTCCTCGTTGGTCGGCATGGATACTCAAAACGAAATTCCTGCCGTGGCTGTACTGGTCTCACATGCTAAAGGGCGGCGAGTTCGACATACCGCATAAGGAGCGCAAGTTTGCTGCTTAGCGAGACCGACATCATGCGAGCTCTCGATGACAAGGCCTGGAAATCTCATACAGTTTCAGCGCAGGGACGCTTCACACGATGATTTCAGACATCGAATGATGATGAATGGGATTTCGCTGTTTTGGATTGTTTCGTTGATTGGCTTGGCGGCTTGGGTCGTTGAAACATGCTTGAGATATGAGGAAATGACGCCTCTGTCGTTCGCCGCCTCTGTCAATATCGCCCCTCGCAACGTTGAAGGATCTATCGATCTTGTCGAATGGTCGTATCAAACACAGACCGTGCGGGCGTGATGTGCATCAGCGGCACCTGTAGCGCGTCAATCTGGATGGGAAGCGCGACAATCAGGATGGCAATTTAGCGGTCGCGGCGTGGGGATGATTGTCGCGGCCTGACGATAACGCAAGTGATAATTGCGTGTCGTGGAGTTGATTGTCGTGGAGCGACAATCAGGATGACGCTTTGATTGTCGCGCGCGTTGGCGGCCTTCCGGCTCCGCGGGCTTTGTCGACAGCCTCTTTTCGGCGATAGCTGTCGACATTCATTTCGAGGATCGTGGCGTGGTGGACGAGGCGGTCGATCGCCGCCAGCGTCATGGCTTGGTCCGGGAAGATTTTTCCCCATTCACCGAATGGCTGATTGGCGGTGATGAGCATTGAGCGGCGTTCGTAGCGGGCGCTGATCAGTTCGAACAGAACGCTGGTCTCGGCTTGATCTTTGGTCACATAGGCGAGATCGTCGAGGATCAGCAGATGATATTTGTCGAGCTTGGCTATCGCGGCTTCGAGCGTGAGGTCGCGGCGCGCGATCTGGAGCTTTTGCACGAGATCGGTGGTTCTGGTGAACAACACGCGCCAACCCTTTTCGATCAGGGACATGCCGAGCGCCGCTGCCAGATGCGATTTGCCGCCGCCAGGCGGGCCAAAACACAACAGATTGGCGCCCCTGTCGAGCCACGCGTCACCGGCGGCGAGAGCCTGCACCTGCGCCTTTGAGATCATCGGCACTGCATCGAAGTCGAATGCAGCGAGGGTCTTGCCCGGCGGCAGGCGGGCTTCATCCAGATGACGTTCGAAGCGACGACGGTTTCGCTCCACCATCTCCTGTTCAGCCAGGGCCGCCAGGAAGCGGGCGGCGGGCCAGCCTTCCTTATCGGCGGTTTCCGCCAGGGCGGCCCAGATCAGCTTGATGCCGGGCAGACGCAGTTCGCTGAGCAGCAATTCGACACGGGCGGCGTCGATCTTGACGGTCGCGTTCATGCGGCTTCTCCCACAGCCGCGGCAATCTGGTCGTAGATAGCGAGCGAGGGCAGCGTGACGACGACGACCGGTAGTGCCATGCCCTTCGGTCGGAAGCGTTCGATCAGCGCCTTGAGATCCGGCAGGATGCCGTCGTCGAGCGTGGCTTGCAGCACGGCACCGAGTTCCGCTTCGCAGGCCCGTTCATGTGCGAGCGCCAGAAGCCCGACCATCGCACGGCAGGCTGGTCTTTCGCCAATGCCGGCGAGCAAGGCGTCGAACGCACGAGCGTAAACGCGGCGGGGGAACAACTGGTCTCGATAGACCAGATTGAGCAGCGCCATCGGTTTGCGGCGCAGCGAATGGATGACGTGACGATAGTCGATGACATGGCCGTGTTTGCCGTTGGGCTGGCTTCGCCCGCGCCGCAGGGTGACGATGTGGGTGGCGCCCTGGAAGCATTCGAGCCGGTCGTCATAGAGACGCACCCGCAGCCGGTGACCGATCAAGCGGGAGGGGACCGAGTAAAACACCTTGCGCAACGTGAAGGCGCTTGATGTCGTTACATCGACGTTGACCTCCTCATAATCGGCGGTCTTGCGGACCGGCAGTTTCTGTAGCGCCGTCCGCTCCTGATCGATGCGCTTGGCATTGCGCGCGTTGCCGCGGCCAACGATCTCGTCGACAAAACCACGCCATGCCGGAAGATCGTCGAAGTCGCGAGAGGCACGCAGCAGCAGGGCATCGGCCAGCGCTCTCTTGAGATGGCCATGCGCACTTTCGATCGAGCCGTTCTCATGCGACACGCCGGGATTGTTGCGGGTCGGCGTCATGCCGTAATGACTGCAGAACGCCTCGTAGCGCGTCGTCAAATCCTCCTTGGCTTCAGCGCCGAGATTGCGGAACGCGGCTGACAGGCTGTCGCTGCGGTGCTGCTCCGGCACCCCGCCCAGCGACCACAGCGCGTTCTGCAAGCCTTCCGCCAGCGCGACAAAACTTTCGCCACCGAGTACGACATGGGCGTGTTCGAAGCCGGAGAAAGGCAGCCGGAAGTGATAGAGCCGGCAGTCCAGCAACTGGCCCGCAATGGTGACGCCGAGATCGGCGACCTCGGTGAAGTCCGACAACCCCATGCGACCCGGCGGATGTTCCTGACGGAAGATCACCTCCCGATCCGGCCCGTTCACCGCCCGCCATGCCCGAATGCGCCGCTCGAGCGTCCGCCGCGTTCCAGAACCCAGCTCCGGATGTCGGCGGCATAGTTCCTCGAACACGGCGATCGGCCGTAAGCCTGGGGCGGCGTTCAGCATCGGGAGGATGTCGTTCTCCCAAAGATCGGCAAATGGATCAGCGCGGCGGCGTTCGCGGGGCGACTTCTTCTGGGTGGGAAGTCGGGGATCCTTTTCGAACCGGTAGGCGGCGGAGGTGCTGAAACCAGCCTTTGCAGCGGCGACGGCTGGCGAATGGTTGCGACGCAAGCTCATGAAAAGCCTCATTTGTTGATCGGTGACATGCCGGCCGGCCAAAGAATTGGTCCTCTCAAAGGAGAAACCCGATCTTTGACCAGCCGCCGTTACCGCCAAATGAGGCCCGTTCGGGCGACACGCCGCTGCTGGGCTGCCTCCGGTCGGGCTACGCCCTCCCTTCGTCAACCCAGCAGCGGCGCATTCTCATCCTGATTGTCGCGGGATTCTCATCCTGATTGTCGCGCTACAGGCACCTATTCACTCCTAATGAACTAAATGGCCTTTGCCCCCTTATCGGTAATGGCGTGAACCGCTGGCGGGTTCTGAGAACATTCTGACCGCATTTGTCGTCATTTTTTATTGAGAAATAAAGGCCATGCCATCCCCGGTGCAGTTTCTCTGCCATCTACTCTCAATCCTCTCGCTCGCCGGCCTGTTACTCCCCTCTGGAGTCTCAGCCGCCGACGGGCGAGACATCGCCCTTCACGGAAATGGCACGGGCGCACATGCTTGCGCCTCCTGCCACGGCGAAGCCGGTGAAGGTATTCCGGCGGACGGCTATCCTCGCCTGTCGGGCTTGAGCGCCGCTTATCTGGTTCATCAGTTGGAAAGCTTTGCTGACGGCAAGCGCAGCAAGGCGGTGATGACGCCAATCGCGAATGCGCTGACGCCGGAAGATCGCCAGGCCGTCGCAGACTATTACACCTCGCAATCCTCGGCCAACGGTCGCCTCCCTAATCGAAACCTGCAAACTCAACGACATCGATCCGCTTGGCTATCTGACCGACGTCCTCTCCAGGATCGCCAACGGTCATCCCAACCGCGACATCGACGCGCTATTGCCGTCGGCCTACCGAAAGCAAGACCTCAGAGCCGTGGCCTGAGGACGACGCTTACCATTCAGCAATCGCTCGATGGATTTCTCAATTCTACGGATGCGTCGAGTAAGCTTAAAAAGGTCGATACGGATAAACTGATCGTTTCCGATCCGCTTGCGATGGGACCGTAGCTGAATCTATCGAGATCTCATGGCTGATGAGGTGATTGCTTCCTCAATCGATCGTCTTGATTGATTGATTGGCGGCGTGGCAGAGACGAGCTGGTTCTGGCTGTAAGCTAACTGCAACAACTATCCTTGCCGCTCTCCTGGATAGGCGGACACGGCACCGAGCCATATGAGCAGAACACGCAACAGTCGCCAGCCAAAGGTTTGAGCCGCGCGCCACATCCCTTGCAGTCATAGAAGAATTGGCAAGCGTCAATCGGCATGGCTTCTTCTGCCTGATTACCGCAATGGGGACAGATCAATGTAGACCGCAGCTGCATAAGTGAATTCCCGAACCATTTGAAAAGCCGTTTCACCGTAGCTCCTGCCTACTGTCGCGACGCATCACGGCCTCGTTATCGCAATAGGCGATGCCGCGAGGCTCCGCTTAAGGCTGGCTTAAGGTAGGCAGTCGATTTGAGGAGGCGGCCAGAATGTCGAGGGAATGATGCGGTATTGGTTATTGAGAGCGGCTCTTGCCTTCGCGTTTGCGCTGATTTCAGCGGGGGACGGACAAGCGCAACAGCCGCCGGGTGTGGACACGGTGTTCCATATGACCGCCGCCCGCAGCACTGCCGGCGAGCTTGTCCTTGAATGGAAAATTGCCCCCGGGACTTACTTGTACCGGGACAAGATTACAGTTTCCAAGAGGGATGGTACTCCTGTGGGGACCGGGACCCCCCCGGGCGAGATGAAAGACGATCCATCCTTTGGACAAACCGAAGTTTATCACCGGCAAGTGAAGGCCTTCGTTCCCTTGGCTGGCCTTGGCTCGACCCAGCAACTGGAAGTGTCCTATCAGGGATGCGCGGAGCAGGGAATTTGCTACCCGCCCGCCACAAAAATCGTAGATGTGACCTCTCTTTCCATTACTGACTCGCGGCCTTCGTCATCGGGGTCGGCGAGTCCGCCCACGTGGAAACCCGACGCTCCGGTGCCGGCAACCTATAACAGCCCCCCTACTCCCTCCGCAGAGCAAGGCGGTCTTCGAGGCGGCATCGGCTCGATGGTTCTCGCGTTCATAGGATTCGGGCTGCTTTTGGCATTTACGCCCTGCGTCTTCCCGATGATTCCGATTCTTTCCGGAATGTTGGCCCAGTCCGGTGACCGGCTGACAGCCAAACGCGGCTTTGCGCTTTCGAGCGCTTACGTGCTTGCGATGGCGTTGGCTTATGCGGTGCTGGGAGTCGTCGTCGCCTGGTCGGGGCAAAATCTTCAGGCAGCCTTGCAGACCCCCCTGGCACTCGGATTGATGAGCGCCCTTTTTGTCGCTTTGGCTCTTTCAATGTTCGGGCTCTACGACCTGCAACTCCCGCAGTCCTGGCAGAACCGGCTAATGGGCTCCGGAAGGCGGCGCAGCGGCTCGCTCAGCGGCGCGGCGATCATGGGGTTCGGATCTGCGCTTATCGTTGGTCCATGCGTCACGCCGCCCTTGGCCGCAGCCCTCGTCTATGTTGCGCAGACGGGCGACCTGTTGCGCGGTGCGCTGGCTCTGTTTGCGCTGGGCCTCGGGATGGGACTTCCCCTGCTGGCCTTCGGTACTTTTGGTGCGGGAGTGCTTCCGCGGTCCGGACCCTGGCTGGCACGCGTGAAATACGTGTTTGGATTCGTGTTTATCGGGATGGCGATCTGGATGCTGTCGCGGGTGATTCCTCTGTGGATAACGGTGCTCCTTGTCGGGGTAGCAGCCAGCGCGGGCGGCCTCCTCCTGGTTGGTTCTCAGTTGTCGAGGGGAACGCCGCGCGGGGCCCGGACCATGGCCTTCGCGTCGCTCGGCTTGGTTGTTATCGGATCCGGCGTCTACGCGATGATCGCATCGGTAAATGGGTCGTCCGAACACCTGGTCTCGCTTGCAGGCTTCCCGACAGCCTCATCAAACCGCGCGATGTCTTTCGAAGACGTCACGACAAATGACGCTCTCGATATCGCGGTTGAACGAGCGGCGCAGCAAGGCAAGCTGGTGATGCTCGACTTTTCCGCAGAGTGGTGCGTCGAGTGCAAGTTGATGGATCGCACCGTATTTTCAGATCCCGATGTTATCAAACATCTCAAGGACTTTGCTGTCATTCGGGCGGATGCAACCGAATACAACGATGAAACCCGTTCCTTGATGAAACGATTCAGCGTCGTGGGCCCGCCGACCATTATTTTCCTCAGCCCGCACCAAGGCAAAGAAGTGCCGGATACGCGGTTTGTCGGACCGGTCGACGCCAAAGCCTTTACGTCGCGTCTCAAGCAACTTAGCCCAATTTAACCTGTTTTAACTCGGAGAAACCCATGCGCCCGAATACCATTCGAACTATCATCACCCGCTCGCTGCTGTCGCTTGCTCTTTTATTTCCACTGGGAGCGTCGATCGTTCACGCCGAGGATTCCGACACCTCCTCCGAGGCGATCCTGAATGACCCGACCGTACCGACGGGGGGAAATCCGAAAGGCAATATCACCATCGTGACGTTCTTTGATTACAATTGCCCATACTGCAAGAAGGCCGAGCCCGACCTTGAGCGGGTGGTGAAGGAAGACGGGCAAATTCGGCTTGTCTACAAGGACTGGCCGATTCTCACAAAAGCTTCGGTATACGGCGCGCAAATGGCTCTCGCGGCCAAATATCAAGGCAAATATGACGCTGTGCATGCCGCGTTGATGGCAATCCCGGGGCCAAAAATTCCTGAGGATCAGATGCTCGCTGCCATCCAGAAGTCCGGCGTTGATATGGCGAAGCTCAATGAAGATCTGAAGCTTCACACCGACGAAATCAACGCAACATTGAAGAAACATCTGGCGCAGGCCGATTCCCTCGACCTGCAGGGAACTCCCGCCTACATCGTCGGCCGCTTCCGGGTCACCTCCGCTCTGACCTACAGCCAATTCAAGCAGGCCGTCGGCGATGCGCGTGCCAAGGCAAAAAAATAATGTCTGCGACGCGTACAACGAAAAATGATCCGATCAGGCGGTTTGCAACATTCCTCGCGGTCGCATGCTCGGCCGCCGTCCTGGCCGGATGTACGACGACATCTTCCAAGTCCGTAGCAACGTTGTCCGCGCCCGTCGACGCACTCCAGGCGCAGGCCTATGCAGCTCCCATCAATGAGCCGTATCGTGTCGACGCCGTCGATGTTGGAAAGATGGATCCCAGGTATTTGCGGCAAGTTGTAGAATTTCCGACCAACGAGCCTGTGGGGACGGTCGTTGTCGATCCGCACCAAAAATTTCTCTACCTTGTCACGGAGCATGGCAAGGCGCTTCGATACGGCGTGGGGGTCGGCAAGGCTGGCCTTGAATTCACAGGAACTGCGACCATTGAGTACAAGAAAAAGTGGCCTCACTGGACGCCCACGAATGACATGATCGAGCGCGAGCCCGCACGATACAAACAATGGAAGGACGGGATGGATGGCGGTGCCAGGAACCCGCTCGGCGCCCGCGCGCTATACTTATTCAAAGGCGGCAAAGACACGCTGTTTCGCATCCACGGCACGACGGAGCCGGACAGCATTGGCAAGGCTGTTTCGTCAGGATGCATCCGCATGGTGAATCAGGACATCATCGATCTTTACAGCCGCATTCCGAACGGTTCGAAGGTCGTGGTAAGATAGACTGTCCGCGAGAAACAGCTCGCCCGAGTGGCCTCGCGCCCGGCACCTGTGACAGGGCGCGTTCGAAACGATCGGTGTTGCTTCGGAGATGTCCGCGATGGACGATATAAGTAAACGCCCCAACGCGGTGCCGTGGCCGCCGCTTGTATTGACTGTTGCTGCCACGCTGAGCATAGCGCTCGGCTATATTTCACCGATGTCTATCCCGCAAAACGTTGCCGTACGATCCGTCGGTTACCTATCCGTGGTGGCTGGCATCAGCCTCGACGTTTGGGCCATTATCACATTAAATAAAGCGCACACCAGTGTTCTGCCGCACCGCGGTGCAAGCCGTCTGGTAACCCACGGACCTTTTGGATTCACGCGTAATCCCATCTACCTCGGTAACACAATGTTGATGGGCGGCATCGGCCTCGCATTTGCCGCCGGTTGGTTTGCTATCATGGAGATCGTCTCGGCGTTCATTGTGGATAGACTGGCAATAAGACCTGAAGAGCGCCATCTGGCCGCACGCTTTGGCAAGCAGTGGATCGATTACGCATCGCGGGTGCCGCGATGGCTCTTCTGAACACCCCCTGGAGAATGCGATGACGATGATTGGAAGACGTACCGCCATCAAGACGCTCGGATGGGGCGCGATGGCGATCAGCCTGGCCCGCACGGATCATGCATCCGCCGCGCAAGAGACCGGCACGCTCGTTCCATCCGACGGGCGCCAGCTCCGGAAGCTGACGGACCAGCTCGCGCACTTGCCCCGGCGACGGGATTTCAAGACTGTGCCGATGATCCTTACTACAACCGACCAATGGGACGCGGCGGCGCTCGACGCGGTGATCGCCTACCCGTCACCGCACAAGCAGGTGTGTGTAAGCTTTGGAGAAAAACGCCGTCTCCAGGCTCAAATCTCCAAAATCGGCAGTTCTCTCGTACGGCACCACTTCAAGGGAAGGTTGTTTTTATTGGCTTTTTGGAGACTTTGCCCGCGGGTGGCATTGGAAGCGCAGCTGCGGTGGCGGAGGGAGAGGGATTCGAACACCACGTACGAACTGGCGGTAGCTTCTGCTCAAAAGCTATCCGGTCTGGACTGCTAGGCTTTCGCTGAACATCTATAAAGTCCGATTTTAGATGGCCACTTTTCCCTTCGGCGATGAGCGAGTAGCTGAAGTTCATGCATCTTTGCCAAATCGCTCGTAGTCCAACTACCATTAGGTTAAATGATACAGTATTCGAGGAAGACGGGAGACCTCCAGCCAGCGTTATTCGTAATTCAGAGCTAGACCTTGTCCAAAATAACTGGAAAGTTGTGCACGATAGAACGATGAACGCGATTTGGAGCCGTCCTAGCCATGAAGAAGTCCAAAAGAGCCTTAAGCAACACTAACAAAGAGCCGAGCTTAAAAACATCAACGGGAAAGATACACACGAAACCGCTTATCGATGCCAGATTTAGTAAGTACGATGAGGAACTCATCGCCCTCCGCAGTAAAATAGCGGAACTGGAGGAGGCTTTTGGGAACGTGATGGAGAACATCAGGCGAAATCGAGACAATAATACGCTAGATGCAGGACACGAGCGGTCGAGCGGGGATATGGCCTCGCGTACAGCTCATCTCGATGGCAAGCCTATAAATAGTGCAGCTGCAAAAGAGTTTGCTAAGTCTGGCACTACCCATGCGACCAGCAAAGTCTCGAAGCGAATAAAAGCTGTAAAAGAAGCATGATCGGAAGAGAAGGCCCGACTCTGCTTTCGCTTAAGACTCATGATTTTATGTTGGAAGTATCGAGTCGATGTGCAGATCGTTTCGGTCCGGCTTGCCAGTTAAAGCTCAATAGAATGGCTCTGGACGTCGCCTTTATCGATCATTTCGGCTAAGCTAAAATGATCACGAATGCAGAGAAACGCCTATGCCCGGCCGACAAGCGCGAATTCTGACGCCCGACCAGGCCGACGACTTGCTCTTTTGGGCTCTGCAATCTCGCCACCCCCTGCGCAACCGCATCGTCGTACTTCTGTCAGTCAAGGCAGGCCTGCGGGCGGCCGAAATTGCAAAGCTCACTTGGGATATGGTTGTGGACGCGGAAGGAAGCGTCGGCACATCGATTGCGCTGCACGACAGAATTGCGAAAAAGCGTGGCGGCCGCATCATCCCGATGAACGCTGACCTTAGACAGTCATTGATCGCACTTCGCCGGGTTTCAAGAGGAGAACGCAACTCGGCAGTTGTCCAGTCCGAACGCGGCGGTCCGATGACGCCTCTCAGTATCGTCATTTGGTTCGGCCGCGCTTATCAAGCGATTGGCCTAGTCGGCTGCTCGTCGCACTCGGGACGGCGCACCTTCATCACGAAGGCTGCAAAGATGGTTTATGCCGCCGGCGGATCGCTCCGGGATGTTCAGCTTCTCGCCGGACACAGGTCAATTCTGACGACGCAGCGATACATTGAAGGCGACAGCGAGGCGCAACGAAAACTGGTGCACTTGATTGGCTGAATTGTAAGAAATGGCCCGATCGTGTAGATCGGGCCATTTCTTGGCTGGAAAGCCCATTAAGTAGCTCTGAAGAAGCAAGCCGACCAGGACGTTAAAGTAGATCGGGATGAATTCGAGCCAGCGTGCTTACGTGTCGCACAAATGTTGGCTCCTTCGGATAATCCCTGTATCTGAGCGTGAGAACACTATTCTCTCGCTCGACAACTGTCGCTTCCCACCACCCTTCGTCAGGGCCGAAGGGGGCCAAGACCACATCGCCTGCGCGTACGTCATCCCAATGCTGCGATAGAATCTTTTTCGCGGTGGCGCTTGCAACCATATCGCTATCGGGGCGCAGCCGCTCATTCAACGTCGCGGTCAAGTCGTTAGAGTTCTCGTTTGCGCTTGCGGCCGAGATCTGTTCGTGAAGACCCCTTCCAATGTTTGGCAGCACGACCTTGCCGCTCGACAGCAGGCGACCTTCCGGAAGCTTCCTAGCTAGGTCCTGCAATGCATTCGGGACGCTGCTAAGCACTTGGCATCTCATGGCAGACAAAGCTGCAAGAAGCTTGTCGTTGGGTTGAGCGAACCAAGCGCCGCGCGGGCGCTTCTTTTCATCATGTCCGAGCGCGATAAGGGCAGAGTCGGGCAAAGCGTGGGTACTGTTTGTCATGTCAGTTTCTCCGATTGGATGATGTTCGGCTTTTTTGACGATGCCTACGCTGCTCCCGAGTTGATCAGCGCAACTGCATTTCGATGACGATAGAACACGCCCTGCCATGGGTCGTCGCGCAACATCAGCGTCAAGATGTCTTCGATGCGCTCTACGACAACGGCATCCCACCATCCGACCTCCGGGCCGCCGTGGATCAGAACGAGATTACCGTTACCGACGGCCTGCCAACTTGCAGGCATCGTAGTATAGGCCGGCAATTCGGGGCTGCCGGATCCCTGGACACCGACCACACTGAGTAGGCTGGACGACGCGATACCGTGTAGCTCGGCGTGCTTCATCTGCTCGATCTGCCGCTCGGCCCACGTCACTGTGCGGAATAGCTTAGTTTGAATGATGGGAATGGAGAGCCGCCCTGATGGGCTGATCTGTCCCAACGGTAAGTCCATCGCAACTTCTGCAAAACCACTTGGCGGATGACTGACGGCTTTGTAGCCGTCTTCGACAGCTGCCCTGACCGCCAGGTCGGTCGAGGATAGGAATCGTGCGCCTCGTTCTCGTCCCGTCTTATCGCGGCCGAAAACGAACAACTCGCTTATGGTCGGGTCGGGCATTTTCTTGACCGATGTACTTTGGGCCATGGTCACCTCCCCTAAACGAAACAGGAGCCAATTTGGCTCCTGTTTCCGAATTGGTGGCGAACGATGGAATCCGATGATCTTTGCCGTTTTAACATCTGTCTCTCCATTATATTACAGATGCGACATTATAAGATTTTACTCCTATTGTCAAAAAGACCATTTTCTTATCTAATTTGCGATTAAAGTCCTTTTTTGAACTCAACTGGTACCCTTACCCTGCCATCCTCCCGCGATGCTTCAAGGACTGTTCCAGAGCAACCTGTTCCATGAGCGTGTCAGGACGAGACCAACCTCTCCTGATGTGAAACCTAGCGGGGATGCGGCCGACAGCGGGTTTTACCGGGCCGAGTTTCGGAGCCGGGGATGCTCGACCGAGCTGGTAGGGTGCATCGCCTGCCCAGGGATTTCCCGCACGCGTGACCAGCATGACGGAGCCGTCGCCGCCCAGCACCGAGGCGCTATCCCACCAAGCGATATGAAGCCCGCGAACGCTGAAGATGCTATCCCCGAGTATGAACGCGGCGGGCTGGCCGTGTTGATCGTATAACCATTCATCCGGACCGAGCCATAACTGTGGAACGCCCTTATGATCGAAGAGCGGAACGAGCTTTCTCATATATGTCTCCCATTGAGGTCGCGCACAGTTCACCTAGACCTGCCGCATCCGAAATTAGCGTCACGGGGCACCGTCGCGGCATGGTGTCGCGACTGTCAGATTGTTGTACGGAGATCGAGGGCGGCGGCACGGCTCCGACGACTTTCGTGCAGGATTTTGTCGCCGACGACGGTCCAGCTCGGATCGTCTCTGAAGCGTTGAAGGAGTTCAGCTCCATCGACATCCAGATCAACAACTCCGGCGGCAGCCGTCCGCACGTACGCATCCGAACCATAGCGATGTACGTCGGGGACCGCATACACTCGCTGTGATAGCCCATCTCATCTCCGTAAACATAGCGTTCGTACGGCTGCGCCCCAACTGTTCTAGGATTGGAACGCAGCCGGAGCTTGTCCGAAAATGCCTCGCCCCCGTATCAATCGCTAACGGCTTCCTTCACGAAGTCACCGTCGTTGTCCCGGCCAACATACAGGCCCTCAGCCATCAGGCGCTTCAGCAGGGTCTTCAACGTCACAATGGCTTCGTTGGCGGACATGTCTGCGCCAAACACTACGAGCATTTCGTTGCGTAGTTTATCTCCACTTAAGTCCTTTACTTTCAGGCCACGTCGGCGGCGATCTTCCCGATGGCCGCGAAGTTCGTTTGGGCGAGTCTCATCTCGGAACGACAAATCGTATTCTCCGCTAAATCCGAACGTGGTTTCGCCGCTCGCGGCGTAGATAATCGCGGTACCTTCCCAGCGACTATCCATCCCCCATTCACTCGACTCTTCGCGCTTGACGCTACCTGTATTTCTGGTCGGTTTTTTCATACTCATATCCATTATTGAGTGTTTCGGGAGGCAATGAGCACGATGCTCATGTCTCATTTACAGGATTGGGATCTGCCATTTCGGATGATGCGACATGCTTGGCTTTTGTGCCATGCGGAACGATTGCGGTAGCACCGATTCGTCGGTAGCCCGCCAGCAAACTGTATAGAAAAGGCCACTTTCCTAGACAGTTAAGCGAGTCGGGAAGTCTGCCGCCATTGGCTCCGGTTCAATGGAGCCGACTTAATTTTTTGGGTAGGCGCGCCTCGAGCCAAATGATGTCGTTTCCACGCATCTCCGGAATGGCATATTTCCATGGGTCCAAATCCCAAGAAAACTTTGGCATCGGCATCCAGATCGGCAGCTTACCTCCTCGCCGAGCTAGCTCAGCGTCCCGGTCGTTTAGCCATTCCGGGATCTCGACAGCTGGATCAATCAACGTGATCAAGCCTAATCTTTGTAGTACTGGTATTGCTGACTTTGCGAACTCGGCCGGCGTCGTTTTGCAATAGGGATGATTTCGCCGAAAGTCTTGCCAGCCATCGTTAAGCTGATATCCAACAAAAGGGTGCAATCTCACCCCATCTGAGAAACGTCGCGCATCGTCCCGCGGAATATATTTACGTGTTGGCTTTGCTGTTTCCTTGCTCATTAGTATGCTCCATGCTGTGGATCTGCAGCGCACATGCGCATGGACACTTTACAAGACTTATTTTTCGACAACTAAGCTGCGACTTCGAGCAATATCCAGACGATGTAGCGATTGTGAATCCTGTAAAAACTAATCCATCCAGTAGATTGAAGCTGTCCCGGACATTTTTTACCCATGTTCATAAAATTAGAAACTGCTTGCGGAGTAACATTGCTCCTTTTTTCGCCAGAACAAGAAAAAACCGTTTTACGCCATGTATGCGTTTCGACCGCTCAGAGGCGGAGCTTGAATGTTCAAAGCAGGATCAGATTGTGCCTATCAGTGGCGAAACATGTCACAGCGATTGAACCGCGGTGATCGGGGCCTCAAACATTTAGCAGTTTGCTGAAAAATCCCTCGCGGCGGCGTTCATTTCCTGATTCAATTTGGTCGAGAATCGGTGGAGGTCGGCATGCGCGGGACATTCGAGGATCAAGGCGGGCTGTTTTCATATATCTCGCCGGATGCGCGGGTGCCCCAGAACCATCCGCTGAGGAAAGTCCGGGCGCTAGTCCGTGATGTGCTGGGCGAGATGAGCCGCAGCTTTTCCAGCCTCTATGCGAAGGAAGGTCGTCCGTCGATCCCGCCTGAGCAATTGCTCAGCGCGCTGCTGCTGCAGGTGTTCTATGGCATCCGCTCGGAACGCCAGCTGATGGAGCAACTGGACTACAATCTATTGTATCGCTGGTTCGTGGGGCTGTCGCCGGACGACCGGGTCTGGAACCCGACCACCTTCACGAAGAACCGCGAGCGACTGCAGAACGGCGACGTGTTCACGAAGTTCATGACCAGGCTTCTGAACCTCGCCGAGGTCAAGGCGCTGTTGTCGGACGAGCATTTCTCGGTGGACGGCACGCTGATCGAAGCCTGGGCTTCCCACAAGAGCTTCCGCCCCAAGGACGGCAGTGACGGCGACGACGGCACCAACTTCCATGGCCAGACCCGCAAAAACGACACCCATGCCTCCACCAGCGATCCCGACAGCCGGCTCTACCGCAAGGCCACCGGCCGCGAGGCCAGGCTCTGCTACATGGGCCATGCCACCATGGAGAACCGCAATGGTCTGGCGGTCGCCGGGATGGTGACGCATGCCAGCGGCACCGCCGAGCGTCGCGCCGCGGAGAAGATGCTCAAGGCCAAGGCCAAACAGGCCGGCCGGCGCATCACCGCCGGCGCGGACAAGGCCTATGACACCGCCGATCATGTCGCCAATCTGCGCGCCATCGAGGTGACGCCGCATGTGACGCAGAACAATACAATCGGCAAGACCGGCCGCAGCCGTCGCAGCGCGATCGACGAGCGAACCACCCGCCACGAGGGCTATGGTATGTCGCAGACACGGCGCGCGATGATCGAATGCATCTTCGGATGGGGCAAGCAACACGGCACGATGCGCAAGACCAAACATCGCGGCATCGGCGCTGTCGCCGCCGACTTCATGCTCAACCTAATCGCCTACAACCTGATCCGCATTCCAAAACTGCTCGCCGCATAGCTTCCACGCCGTCCAGGCGACGACGCGCGACGCCCGATCAGCTAACTACACCACCATCGCGCCTGTCCGCTGGAAAGAAAATAGTCGGATTTTGGGTTTTTCAGCGGACTGCTAGACGCATCGACGACCTCGGCATTTGTGCGATTGATCGCGATCTTGGATACCAACGGAACGCTCTACTCTCGCTTTTAAGATGTCCCGCTTGAGTAGAATAAGTTTCATCACCATAGTGACGAAGGTGACGCTCGTTAGAGGCAGCTGCTTTCTAGCCTCGGCATTAAGATTCCGACTTTATTCTATATAAAATAGTAATTAGTAGCTCAATGCATCTGCACTGCGTTAAAATGCGTCACTTCCGTCACTTTCGACGATGACGAGAGATTAGGTGGCCTGGGCGTCAACCCGGGCCACCTCTTTATTATTTCAGATGCAAGCCTAATATAGTCTGCCCTTTGTTGCGCTTCTTCACCGTGAATTCCAGGTTTTGAAGGTTTTGACGCAAAGTCGCGGCTTGCTGCACGCGGGTAAATCCCTTTGCGACCGCCCAATTCGTGTATTCCGTATAGAACTTGGCGAGTAGGCAATTGGCCTTTGGATCCCGCTCGCAGCACTCCTCGATAAAGGCGGGAAGCGGATTTGCTTGAATCAACCAGGCCGCTTTTGCGGCATTCACAGCTTCTGGGTATCTGAAACGCATACCTCTTTCTAGCAAACGCCGTAGACCTTCTAGCGCTCGATTGAGGACGCCGGACATCTCAGTCTGCCATATGCGTTCGAACAAGTCAGCGTCCTTTTTCCGCTCAGTAAAAGTTCGGTCAAATGGTATCACCATGAGCCTTCGCCTCATACCGACCGACACGTCGGCCAACGAGGGTACGTTATTGCAAAGTAGAACGGGAAGCGCGCGGATTGTGAAGTTGAACTGAGGACCGTGCTTGTATTCTCCAGTGACCATCTTCGCTTCGCTAATCTTCTTCAACTGTCCATCGGGCAACCGAATTCCCGATTTGACGTCATCGTCGAGCAAAAGCAGCTTGCCGAGTAAACTTCCCATCGCGAACTGGTTCTCAAGGCTTTCGATGCGTTGCGCGGAAACAAGACTATTGCCCATCAGTCGAGTAACGGTGCCCATCAGCACCGTTTTGCCGTTGCTCCCTCCCCCTTTCAGAATGGCAACAAGTGGGACTCGGCGTTCGGGCTGAATTATGTATCCGAACAGCTCGTTCCAGTGTCGAGCCATTCCCTTGCAATTAGGCTGCGCTGCTTCAAATATCTCTTGTACCGCCTTATCGTAGAGTGGGCATTCCGCATCGGGGTCGTATTCCACATCTAAGCAGTGACGGAGGTAAGATTTTGGATCATGCTGCCGGAGCTCGATTGTTCCGTCGCGCTTTAACCACAACTCACCGTTCGCACAATTGATCACCGGGAGCGGCGCAGCAATAAAGCGCAGAGGATCGCCGCCAACGGATCGGCTAGCCTTCAACAATGTTGCGACCTGGCCAATGATGGCTGAGGTGGCGGCCCCCCGCGTTCGGGAAGCCCTTGCACAGTCGACAATACTCGACCGCGCAGCCAACTCTCTTGGATCGCATCCCAATGCCTCCCATTAAACATCCAGAAGCGGCCGTCCGTGGAATAAATTAGATGATCCCCTCCTCCAAAGTCTTGGTCGAGAAGCAGCCTCATAACCCTTTCTGCGAGATCGCCTTTCGAAGCTGCTCCCCTGCCATTTACTGGCATCTTGGAGACGCTCTTTACAATCTTGGCAACCTCACTCTCATCAAGCGGCGGCTTGCATCGGCGCTTGTTTTCTACCAAAAGAGCAGCGAGCATTGCATCGGGAGGCATACCAGTATTTTGCCAGGCACCGGCCAATCTCGTTAGCGCATCATTCCTCGAACCAGTTACGATCTCGTCCGATGTTGAAGTCGATAACGGCTTAGCTACAGCTTGCATTGACCTGATGTGCACGCGCCATCTTTTTGGTAGTCGAGTTGGCGATTTTGCGAGCAATGAAGCTCCTGCTTTCCAAGTATACATTCTGCCGCAGGCGTGAACGCTTGGTGGAGCAATGATAATTGCACCGTCTGACATCAAGTCTAAGCCTGGACCAAAAACCTTTCCCCCACTGTCCTTCCGAACATCAAATTTTGGCATTCGAAAGATATAGTGGGAACCGGCGCCACCGGTGCGAGAAATCGTTGAACAATTGAGACGACCTAGACTTTGAATATTCGAGCGCAATGTCTCGTCACCTCCGTTTCGAGGATCAACATCAAGAGCGATGATTCCAGAGACAGATCCAGTCGCAATTCCGATATTCGCCAAAGGATTGGCGTCCCACCACTCGCATACTTGAGATACCCTCGCTGAAGCACCTTTGACGCCATTCATATTCGCAGGATGTTTCCCGGGATTTTTGCAAGCCTTTCCCTTGTGACATGTACAGACACCGTTCTTTACGGTGTGCATTGGTACAACAGCAAATCCCTTTTTCGCGTACGAAACTGCTGCATTTTTCAAAGAGGCGCGCTTATCATCCTGGAGACTCCGCGAAATCATCGTGCGGGTGGACCCACTTATCTTTTTCATTGATGAGCCCCCGAGATAACTTGCATCAGTTCTGACATACGCCAGACCGAAGTACGTTTTCCAAGCCGTACCGGCTTGGGGTAGATGCCATCTTTGATTCCCTGGTAAAATGCGCTGCGGCTGACCGGTATCAGACCAGTCTTTCCGACAATCGCTTCGATGCGGACAAGCGTCTCTATGAATTGTTCTGGCATATCCTTGGTCTCCGTTGGGATTAAGTGCAACGAGACCTTGATGCACCGCATCTCGCCCAACGGATCTGAAATCAGTTTTTTAATTCTTATTTCAGATCTGGATATTTATCCTCAAAAAGGCGATCCACTGCTTTCAGACAACTTCTAATGGTCCCGTTGTCCACCGAGATGCCCACGTCGCTTAGTGACCGCTGCAGCTTCGACACCGTTTGGGGACTGTTCCTGAAATGGTCGAATTTGGACCGAGCTAGCCCACCAATAATCGTTAAGAGCGTAAATTTAGCCTTCCCAGTGGGCTCGGCGACAAGTGCCTTCAGATCGTCGAGCTCGGCCCGGAGAACGTCTCGCTCTTTTCTCATGTCGCTATATCTTGTCCGCCAATTTCGGTGCGGTTTTCCGGCACGGACAGGCAACACAAGCTGCTCAGAAGGCTTCAGACCGTTACTGACGGCCCAAGCAATGAAATCCCTTGGGACCATAGGACTCTCAAGTTCGTCCATGTTTCGCGCTCTGGCCAGGAGACGACGGAGACGCCAGTACCGCCATCCTGGCGTCTCTGGCTTATCAGATTTTTCGGGGAGCTTGTCGGGATCGATGTCTAAAAACAGCGCGGCCGCCTCTGCCACGGTCCAGCCCGGCATCTTGCTCCAATATTCGTAATCGACTTCTTGAACCACGCTAAGTTCCAACGGATCGGTCTTCATGCGAGCGCCCTTCCTAAATCTGAAGGTCGGAATAGCATGATTGCGAGCTCGTCTGAGACTGACGAAAGACGGCCTGCCAGAGTCCGATTATGTCCGCCTAGAACGTTGGTCTTTTCGTTGGCACCTTTCCGGCGACACATCGTTAACACATTGTAATTACTTATGAATCTCATAATATGTGATGGCTGCCGGGCCCACCAATGATTTCAATGACTTAGAATCACTTTGATACTTCTCCTGAAATCCCGTGACTAGTTTACGGGCGACGTGCGGAGATACGCCCACCTGCGTCCGCTGGCAGGTGTTTAGCCATGTCGGGAGGCAAATCTGCTGCCGCGGGCCACTGCCCGATATTCTCGATCCGTAAGCCTCGCGCCACGGCGTCCAAGTCAGCGCTGGTAATTAAAAGATAGCGAAGATTGGAATCGATCAATCTATCGCGTGCAGGCTTGCGTCTCTTTCCATGGGCAAGGAGAGTGTTGCGTGCCTCTCATTTCCAAGGTCCCGTGCTTCGAAGTTTGCACTGGGCGACCAGACGATAGTTGTCGATGACCTGAGCCCCTGAACTTCCGCCAAAAATGGGTAGAATCCGTCACCTGAAGGGAGACGGAGATGAAGCAGTCGAGGTTCACGGAAGAGCGGATCATGATCGTGTCCCGCGTGTTGGTGTAGGTTTTTGATCTCATGCCGCTCGCGAAGCGCGCTTTCAAATGGCGCTGTAGCGAGCGAGCGGCATGTGTAAGTCACCGGCGGTTCGCCGGTAGGATCGGGTTGCAACACGCAATGCAACCGAGGAACCACCGATGACCAGCGAGATGATGAACCTTCGTGCGCTCGTGGAGAAGACCCCCGACGCGGATATTTTGCGCCAGATGATCGGCTTCGCCGCCGAGCGGCTGATGGAACTGGAGGTGGCCGCGTTGACCGGTGCCGGCCACGGCGAGAAGAGCGCGGAGCGGCTGGTGCAGCGCAACGGCTACCGCGAACGCGACTGGGAGACCCGGGCCGGCACGGTCGAGCTGCGGATCCCGAAGCTGCGCAAGGGCTCATATTTTCCGGGCTTTCTGGAGCCGCGCCGGATGGCCGAGAAGGCGCTTACTGCCGTGATTCAAGAGGCCTACATCCAGGGCATCTCGACCCGCTCCGTCGATGACCTGGTCAAGGCGATGGGAATGAGCGGCGTCTCCAAGAGCCAGGTGTCGCGGCTGTGCGAGGAGATTGACGAACGCGTCAATGCATTCCTGGAGCGGCCGATCGAGGGCGACTGGCCGTATCTGTGGATCGACGCCACCTATGTGAAGGTCCGGCAGAATGGCCGCATCGTCCCGGTAGCGGCGATCATCGCGGTCGGCGTCAACAATGACGGCCGGCGCGAGATTCTCGGCATGGACATTGGGCCCTCCGAGGCCGAAACATTCTGGACCGCGTTCGTGCGCAAGCTCGCCCGCCGCGGATTGCGCGGCGTCAAGCTGGTCATCTCCGACGCCCACGAGGGCATCAAGGCCACGGTGTCGAAGGTGCTGACCGCCAGCTGGCAGCGCTGCCGCGTCCACTTCATGCGCAATGCGCTGGCCCATGCCGGCAAGAGCGGGCGGCGCGTGGTCTCCGCCTTCATTGCCACCGCCTTCGCCCAGGACGACGCCGAAGCCGCAAGGGTGCAATGGCGCAAGGTCGCCGACCAGTTGCAGCCGACCATCCCGAAGCTGGCCAGACTGATGCACGAGGCCGAGCCCGACGTGCTGGCCTTCATGGGCTTTCCGGCGACGCATCGCGCCAAGCTGCACTCCACCAATCCGATCGAGCGCCTCAATGGCGAGATCAAGCGCCGCACCGAGGTCGTCGGCATCTTCCCCAACGAGGCTGCCATCCGACGTCTCGTCGGTGCCATCCTGCTTGAACAAAACGATGAATGGGCGGTTCAGCGTGCCCGCTACATGACGCTGGAAACCATCGCCCCGATCAGCGATAATCCGATCGTCGGGCTGCCCGCAGTGGCAACCTGACCAGCCCGGCCGTGGCCGGCAATCGGGGTGGCCATCAAGAAGCTACACCACGCCGCGGGGCATGATCAAGCGCGGCCGGACATCAGAGATTTCCTAACGATTTCAATGATGGTGCGATTAGTCCTGTCGGGCCCACCACTTAGATCAGTAGTTAGCGGCCTATCTGGCGCCCTGCAAACTCGACACCCCCGGCTCCCCCGGAAACTGTCGCTTTTTGTTCTAATTTTGAATGCTGCGCCGACTTCACGTTGACGCATCAATGGACGCCTTTCCTGCCCGCAACACTGCGCGAACAGGCCGAAAAAATTTCTCGCTGTTAATGCCGCCTGGTTCGACGAGATTCGGAAGGAATTATCTGCGGAGGTGGGTTGGGATTACTTTCCAAAGGACGCTGCTGCTTTGGAGCCCGGCAGCGGACCGAACGCCGGCGGCGGAACGCGACGCTTCGAGGCGGCCTCATAGGCGGAGGCGATCTTGAGGATGATGTCTTCCTTGCCGGGCTCGCAGCGAAACACCAGTGAGAACGGCAGGCCGGGCTCGGCCAGTTGCGTCGGCGTGTCGGACGGCGCCGAGACGTAGCGCATGCCATCGTCGCTGAGCTTGAACACCGGATCATAAGTTGTTGTCACAAAGCCCGCCGGAATCAGTACCTCGGTCAAGCCGGCGTTTGGCCCCATCAGCGATTCTGGCCGCAGGTTGCTCGGAATGTCGTACTGGTGCGGATGTCCGATCAGGCCGGGCGCCCACGGCGTATGCAGCCGCACCAAGGCGTCCAATTTGTTCTCCAGGATCACCATCATGTCGGCGCGGCGCAGCAATTCGCGCAACATCACGCGCTCGTTGACACCCTGCCGGCCGCTCAACTGGTTGCGGGGGTCTCGGACCTCCTCCCAGTTCCTGAAGGCCGCGCGCTGATCGTCCCCCCAGAATTTCGAGCGCGCATTCAGCGTCGCCCAGTCCTTCAGGGACTCCTCGTAACCCGCGGCCTTCCAGTCGTCGGCGCGGCGCATCAGATATTGCGAGATATGATAGCGGAAGGTCGGCGCCAGCTCCTGCTGCTGGATGGTCGCGATATCGAGATTGACCGGGCCCTCGATCTTGCCTTCGGCCAACGCCACGAAATAGTCGATCGGCTGCATTGAGCCGGAGCCGAACGTCCTGCCGGGCAGAAACTCGGTCGGCGCAATCGCCGCCTCGAACTCCTTGTAGAGCGGCGTGCCGTTCGCGCCGAGGCGGAACAGCAGGTCCGGCATGAACAGCGGAATCAGCTGGTGCAGCGCGCGGCGATAATCCAGCGTCATCACTTCGATATCGGGGTCCCGCGTCCACAGCGGATCGGTCGATTCCACAAGTGTAGCGCCGAGCTTGCCGCCCAGCATCTCCTTGATCTCGCGCGACGCCGCCGTGACGATCGGCTCTTCGGTCTTCGATCCCTTGGGGTACACCATCGACTCGCGGATCACGCCGATCCGCATGCCGGCCAGGGCGCCCGGCGTCCCCGGCATGGTGACGTGGCTGGCATAAAGCGTTCCCAGCACCGACGAACGCGGCACCGCGGTGAACGGATCGCGTCTGTCGTAATAGCCCTCGACCGGGTCCTTCAGCGCATCGAGTATTTTGGCGCAATCGACGACCGAGCGCGCGTGGATGCCGCTGCGGTCGCAATAGACGTCGGCGCCGATCGCGCCGCCGTCGAAGCCGAGCATTGCCTTGTGCGGCAGGATCAGCGCGACCGCATTATGGTTGGACGGGCCGCGGCACGAGGCGCGTGTCTCCTCGCCGAGGCTCGCCATCACCAGATTGGTACTGACCGACAGCGCCGAGCCGGAACTCGATCCCAGCGAGGCCGAACGCGAGGTATCATAGGGGTTCGACGGATTGCCGGCCCAGGTCGAGCGCTGGTGGCCGTTGGTCGACGCCAGCACCTTGTCCGGCTCGTGGCGACCGCCGGGATCGCCGGCGCGGCCGTTATATTCCGTGCAGACCGCCTTGGCGAAAATGATCGCGCCCTTGTTGCGGAGCTGATCCACCAGCACATGATCGCGCGCCGGGGCATCCATGTCATAGGCGGCGTCGCCGCCGCCGGTCGATCGCATGTCGCTGGTGTCGAACGAATCCTTGAACGAGAACACGACGCCGTACATCGGCATCTTCTCGAGATCGGGATTGCTGCCGAACTGCGCATCGAGCTCGGCGGCGCGCTCCAGCGCGTCCGGCTGCTGGCGAAAGAATTCGCAGGCAGCAGGCGCGCCCTTCGGCAGCGCGCCGAGCGAGGGGTGGCGATCGAAGTCGCCCTTGCAGGTAACGGAGCGCTCGCCACGGATATTGAAAGTGCCGATGGCATTGACCTGCCCGGCGTTCGGCTTGCCGACGATCATGCCGAACTGCTGCTGCGCGCCGGGGTCCGAGGCCGTGGACTCCATGGTGCCGAATTGCAACGGAACGCCCCTGTACCTGTCGAGATCGGGCAGGATTTTCGACGCCTTGACGGTCTCGGTCGGGAACTGCAGCGGCGCGGTGGCGCGGACCGTGCCGACCGCTTCCGGGACCGGCGCGCCGTCTTCCGTCAGCAGCAGGCTGGCGACACCGTTATAGGCGCGGGCGCGGTCGATATAGTGCTGCACGACCTTCACCAGCGTCGTCTTGCCGGCGCGGATCGCGTCATGCAATTCGGCGATCGTTGCTTCCTCGAGCTGGAATGCGGTGTCGGTACCGGTCATGTCGTCGTCCTCTACGTTTCAATCAAGGCCGCCTTAGCTGAGCGTTTTGGCGTCGGGATGGGCGGTCATGCAGGATGCCATTCTGAAGAGCGACGTGCCCGCCGCCGGCGGAACGCCGCGAGCAAGCGGACGGTCGCCGTTGCTAGCCCTGCCTCAGACAAACGGCCCGATCCGTAAACGCATAGGTCATACCGAGCAGTAGCGTTCCTTGACCTCGTCGTCAGCGAGCAGCGCGGTCGCGGTGGCGTGATGCACGACCTCGCCCTGGTCCAGCACGTAGGCGCGATCGGCGATCGCCAGTGCGAGTTCCACGTTCTGCTCGACCAGCAAGATGGTGGTGCCTTCGGACTTCATCTTGCGGAACAGTTCGAACATTTCGTCGACCAGCACCGGCATGATGCCTTCCGACGGCTCGTCGAGCATGATCAGGTCCGGCTTGGCGATCATCGCGCGCGCGATCGCCAGCATCTGCTGTTCGCCACCGGACATCGTCACGGCATCCTGATCGAGCCGCTCCGCCAGCCGCGGGAAGATCTCGGCGATCTCGGCAATCAGATTGACCTCGTTGGACTTCGACGCCGAGGCGACGAGACCTAACCGCAGGTTTTCGCGGACGGTCAGGCCTTGCACGATGCGGCGCTCCTCCGGCACGTAGGCGAGGCCCAAAGCAAAACGCATATGAGCGGGTTCGGCTAATATCTCCTTGCCCTTGAACATCGTCGAACCGCCGGTCTTGACCAGCCCCATGATCGATTTCAGCGTCGTCGTCTTGCCGGCGCCGTTGCGGCCGATCAGGCAGACGATCTCGCCCTTGTTCACCTCGAGCGCGATGTCCTGCAATACATGGCTGGCGCCGTACCAGGCGTTGAGCTTGGAAACCTGCAACATCGTTCAGTGCTCCCGCTGGCCAAGATAGACGCGCTTGACCTGCTCGTTCTGCCGGACCTCGGTCGGCGTGCCCTGCGCCAACAACTCGCCATGGTGCAGGACGAGGATGCGGTCGCTGATCCCCATCACCAGTTTCATCTTGTGCTCGACCAGGATCACCGTTCGCTCGCGCGCCAGCTTGACGATCAGGTCCATCATCACCCGGGTTTCTTCGGGGCTCATGCCGGCGGTCGGCTCGTCGAGCAGCAGCAGCCGCGGATTGCTGGCCAGCGCCATGCCGATCTCCAGCGCGCGCTGTTCGCCATGCGCCAGTTCGCGCGCGAGACGGTCGCGGCGATTGCCGAGCCCGACCAGCACGAGCAATTCATCGGCGCGCTCGACCAGCCCCGGCAGCTTCGCGCGCGGGCTCCACATGTTGTAGCGCGACACGAAGGCCTGCAGGCCGACGCGGACGTTCTCGCGCGTTGTCAGTTGCGGGAACACGTTGGTGATCTGGAACGACTTCGCAATGCCCATATGGGCGAACTTGTGCTGCGGCACTTTCGTGACGTCGCGCCCTTCGAACTCGACCTTGCCGCTGGAGGGCTGCAGCGCGCCGGACAGCAGGTTGAAATAGGTGCTCTTGCCGGCGCCGTTGGGGCCGATGATCGAGGTGATCGCCCCGCTGGAGAACTCCGCCGTGATGTTGTTCAGCGCCTTGAAGCCGCCGAACGTTTTGCTGGCGCCCTCGGTGCGCATGATGACCTGCGACGTTGCCGCGCTCATGGCTTGATCCACTTCAAAATGGTTCCCCAGATGCCGGCGGGAAAGAACAGCACGCAGACCACGAACACGGCGCCAACGATCAACTGCCAGTGCACGGTCCACAGCGACACCAGGTTTTCCAGCATCAGGAAAACCGCGGCGCCGACGAACGGGCCGAAGAAGGTGCCCATGCCGCCGAGCAGCGACATCATTACCACCATGCCGGAGGTCTCGATGTGCAGGATTTCGATCGGCACGATCGATAGATGCAGCGCCATCAGGGCCCCGGCAAGCCCGCAGAACGCGCCGGACAGGATGAAGGCGATCAGCCGCGTCAGCGTGACGTTGTAGCCGGAGGCCCGCGCGCGAGCCTCATTCTCGCGCACCGCCTCGATCGCCGCGCCGAACGGCGACGCCAGGATCCGCGACAGCACATAAAGGGCGGCGATCACGAAGGCGGCGACGACATAATAGCGCGTCAGCGGATGGATGAAGTCGAATTTCAGACCGAAGATATCTATGATGCGGACGTTGATGCCGCGCAACCCGTTCTCGCCGCCGGTCCAGCGCTCCGCCTGGTAAAACAGGTAGAACACGCATTGCGACAGCGCCATCGTCACCATGGCGAAATAGATCCCGCGGGTTCGGATCGCCAGCGCGCCGATGGTGGCGGCCATCACCACACCGCCCAGAATGCCCATCAGGATCGCGGCGTACCACGGCAGTCCCATATGCACGATGGCAATGCCGCACAGATAGGCGCCGGTGCCGAACAGGGCCGCGTGGCCAAACGACAGCAGGCCGAGATAGCCGAACAGCAGGTTGAAGCCGAGCGCGTAGAGGCCGTAGATCAGGATGTTCACCGCCAGCGCGGTGAACGGCATGATCAGCGGGAACACCAGCACGAACAGGCTGCCGAGCAGCGCGCGATGGCGCCGGGCGGTCTCGAACCAGTTGCGCGGCTCGGCGCTGGTCTGGACCAGCGTCTGGGATATTTCATTCATGGACATGTCGACCTTAGCTCATGAGACCGGCGCGGCCGAAAAAGCCCTGCGGACGGATCAGCAATACGACGGCCATCAGCGCAAAGATCGAGACCTTCGCCATTTCCGGCGCGAACAATGACGTCATGCTGACGACGACGCCGACCAGGAGGCCCGCGATCACCGCCCCGCCGATCGACCCCATGCCGCCGACCACCGTGACGACAAAAGCCTCGGCCAGAATGTTCGCGCCCATTTCGGGGATGACGCCCTGCAGCGGCGCCGCAAGCAAACCGGCAAGGCCGGCGATCGACGTGCCGATCCCGAACACGTAGAGCCAGACCCTGGAGACATCGACGCCGAGCACCCTCACGATCTGCGGGTCGCGCGCGCCGGCACGAATGATCAGACCGAAGCTGGTCTTTTCAAGGAACAGCCACAGCGCCAGCAGCACGGCGACGGCGGCGCCGATCACGAACAGCCGATACAGCGGAAAATAGCCGACGCCGATATTGACCGCGCCCTGCAGCAGTTCGGGCGTGTCGAACGGATAGCCACTCTTGCCGAAGGCGATGCGGATCAGTTCGACCATGATATAACTGAGGCCGAACGTCAGCAGCAGCGGATAGTCGATGCCGCGGCCATACAGCGGGCGGATCAGGAAGCGCTCGACGATCATGCCGCTGACCCCGACGATCAAGGGCACCGCGACCAGGCAGAGCCAGAAATTGCCGCCCAGCGACAGCAAGAACAGCCCGACATAAGCACCGATCATGTAGAACGCACCATGGGCGAAATTGACGACCGTCAGCATGCCGAAGATCAGCGACAGGCCAATCGCAAACAAGACGTAGATCGCGCCGAGCGCCAGCCCGGTGAACAGTTGCAGCGCGATCAGATCGAAACTCAGCCCGGCCATTGCATTCCTCCAAAAGCGATGCGCGCCCGGAGCGGGCGCGCATCCGTATCCGTCAGGGTCAGGCCTTGTGGCCGAGGGCCGCGCAGGTGCGCAGGTTGGCCTCGTTCGGCGCCTCGGTCTCGACCACGTTGAACACGTCGGCGTCGCCCTTCGCAGGATTAGCCTTGGATTCGATGATCAGCACCGACTGCACCGACTGGTGATCGCAGCCGCGGTAGTACTGCGGGCCCTTGTAGTAGTCATATTTAAGCGCCTCGATCGCGGCGATCACCTTGTCGGCATCGAGACTGCCGGCGGCCTTGGCGGCCATCAGCAGCGTCTTCACGCCGCCGTAGCCGAGCGCGCCGTAATCCGACGGCACCTTGCCGCCGTGCATCTTGCGGAAGCGGTCGTTGAACGCCTTGGCCGAGGCGATCTTGTCCTCGATGCCCCAGTAGTAGGACGTACCACCGATGACGCCGTCGAAGGCCTGCGGGCCGGCGGCGATGCGGCCGGTGTAGAGCATGATCGGAACGATGATCTTCATCGACTTTTTCATGCCGAAGTCGGTAGCCTGCTTCAGCGCGATCTGCTGATCGCGACCGAAATTGCTGATGCACAAGATGTCCGGCTTCAACGCCTGGATGCGCGGCAGCAGCGCCGAGAAATCGGTGGTGCCGAGCGGATGGCGGATGTCCACCAGCGTCTCCACGCCAAAGGCCTTGCCGGCCTCCTGGAATCCTCGCACCATTTCATGGCCATAGGCATAGTCGGCGGTGAGGAAGGCGACCTTCTTGCCGAATTTCGGGAACGCGTAACGACCGACCGCGCCGGCCGTCATGTGCGGGTTCAGGGCCTCGTGGAAGGTGTATTTGCTGAAGTCGGAGACTTCGTTGATGGTGTCGGACTGGCTGATCGAATTGAAGATGATCTGCCGTTCCTTGGTGACGTTGTTGACCGCGAGCTGCACCGCCGCCGACAGACTGCCTACGATGAAATTGACCTTTTCCTTTTCGATCAGTTCCAGCGTGCGCGTTGCTGCTTCGCCCGGATTGAGCTTGTCGTCGCGCACCAGCAGCTCGGCCTTGCGGCCGTTGAGGCCACCGGCCTCGTTGAACTCGGCGATCGCCACTTCGGCGGCGCGAACCTGGTCCTGCGCCTCGGTGCCGTAGGGACCGGTCAGCGGCACAGGGAAACCGACCTTGATGGTCGCTTCCTGCGCTTGCAGCAGGTTGATGCGGAACGGCGAGGCCGCCAGCACCGCGCCGGCGCCGACGGTGGTCAGCAGGCGGCGGCGGGTTATCAGTCCGGACGTCTTCTTGGTCATGTGTATCTCCCTTGGCGTTTTTTGGCGTTCTTAAATGCTGTCGTTGTCGATCAGCTTGGTCATCGTCTTGGTCAGGCCACTCCCAGCGCGGTGAGAATGAGCCGCGGCGTCAGTGGAATTTCGGTGATCGTCACGTCGAATGGCGACAGCGCGTCATTGACGGCATTGGCGACACAGGCGGCCGCACCAGCCGTGCCCGCCTCGCCTGCCCCCTTGGCGCCCAGCTCGCTTTCCATGGTCGGCGACACCACATGCCCGACGTCGATATCCGGCATCTCGCCGGCCATCGGCACCAGATAATCCGCCATGTTGGCGTTGGTGAGCTGGCCGCGCTCGTCATAGATGCAATGCTCGTACATGGCCGCACCCAGTCCCTGCACCACGCCACCGCGGATTTGCTCGTCGACGAGCTGCGGATTGATCAGCGTGCCGCAATCCTCGACCACCCAGTGCTTCAGTAGCTTGATGAAGCCGGTATTGGGATCGACCTCGAGCCACGAGGCCTGCACGCCGTTGGTGAAGGCGAAGGGATAATCGCGCGGCACGTAGTGGCGCGTCGCCATCAATTCGGCCTGGAAGCCCGGCGGTAGGGTGTCCGGACGGAAATACACGATCCGCGCCAGCTCGTGCAGCTCGATGCGCTGCGCGCCGCCGGCCGCGTCAACCACGGCGTTGTCGACGATGTCCAGATCGCCGGGCTGGGCCTGCAGGATCGCCGCGGCGACGTCGAGGATGTTGCTACGGAGCGCCTTGGCGGATTGCAGCGCCGCCTCGCCGCCGATGCCGGCGCCGCGCGACGCCCAGGTGCCGCCGCCATAGGGCGTATTGTCGGTGTCGCCGAGGATCACGCGGACATTGTTCATGGACACGCCGAGCACGCTGCCGACGATCTGCGCCGTCAGCGACTCCGAGCCCTGGCCCTGTTCGGTGAGGCTGGTCTGGCAGATCACCGCGCCGGTGGCGTCGAGCCGCACCGTGACGCCGTCCTGCGACGAGATCCGCGCCCCGCCGACGCCGTAGAACGCCGCGGCCGGATTGGTGACCTCGATGAAGCTGGCGATTCCGATGCCGCGATAGATGCCCTGCTTGCGCAGCTCGGCCTGCTCGGCGCGCAGCGCGTTGTAATCCATCATCGCGAACAGTCTGTCCAAGGAGGCCTGATGCGACAGCGCCTCGAACTTCATGCCGGATGGCGACGCGCAGGGGTAAGCGTCGTCGGCGATCAGGTTCTTGCGACGGATCTCGACCGGGTCCATGCCGATCTTTTTCGCGGCAAGATCGACCAGCCCCTCGGTGACCGAGCAGGCGATGGGATGGCCGACGGCGCGATACTGGCAGGTGACGTTCTTGTTCTGGAACACGACGCGGGCGCGCGCCCGATAGTTCGGCGCGGTGTAGGGGCCGCCGACCAGGTTGACGACCTGGTTGGCCTCGATGGCGCTGGTGCGCGGATACATCGAATACGGCCCGATGCCGGTGAGATCGTCGATCTCGAACCCGGTGATGGTACCGTCCTTGTTGACGCCGATGCGGCCCTTGCAGATGTGGTCGCGGGCGTGGATGTCGGTGTTGAAACTCTCGACCCGGTCGGCGACGAACTTGATCGGGCGACGCAGCAGCTTGGCCAGCGCATAGGTCGCCATCTCGTCGGCATAGATGTGCACCTTGATGCCGAACGATCCGCCGACGTCCTTGCACACCACCCGCACCTGCGCCTCTTCGAGGCCGAGATGCTTGGCAGAGATATTCTGCACCATATGCGGCGCCTGGGTGCCCTGATAGATCGTCAGGCGCTGATCGCCCGGGTTCCAGTCGGCCAGTACCGCGCGCGGCTCCAGCGTCACGCCAGTGTGGCGGCCGAACACGAACTCGGCCTCAACCACTTCGTCGGAACCGGCAAAGGCCTTGTCGATCTCGCCGGCATCGAGATTGCGCTCGAAGGCGAGATTGTCGCCGAGGTCGGGATGAATGACAGGCGTCTCGGTAGCCAGCGCCGTGCGCATGTCTGTGACCGGCGTCAGCTCCTCGTAGTCGACCATCACCTGCTCGGCAGCGTCTTCGGCGAGCGCGCGGCTGGTCGCGGCGATCGCGGCGACGGCCTCGCCCTGCCAGCAGACGCGGTCGATGGCGATGGCGTGCTGCGGCGCCGACTTCAGGCCCTTCAGATGAGTGAGCACGCCGACCCACGGCGTGATGACTTCGGCCAGTTCGCGCCCGGTGACGACGGCGATCACGCCGGGCATCGCCTTGGCGGCGGCGGCATCGATGCTGACGATCCTGGCATGGGCATAGGGCGAGCGCAGGAACACGACATGCGCCATCCGCGGCAGGCTCATGTCGCTGACATATTGCCCGCGGCCCTGCATCAGGCGGTCGAGATTGGGCCGCGGCACGGTCTTGCCGATGTAGGAGTTCGGCCGGTCGAGCACTGAAAGGCCGCGGTTTAAATCAACGCCGTCGTTCATGACGCCTCTCCCCGGCGCGCCAGCGCCGTCGCTTCGACGGCATCGATAATGGCGTGATAGCCGGTGCATCGGCAGTAATTGCCCGACAGATGCTCGCGGATCTGCTCGCGGTCCGGCGCGGGCTCATGGCGCAGCAGGTCCTGCGCGGTCATCAGCATGGCCGGCGTGCAGTAGCCGCATTGCAGCGCGTTGCGCATGCGGAACGCGGCCTGCAGGTCGGCAACCTCGCCGCTGTCGGAAATGCCTTCGATGGTCTCCACCGCCATGCCGTGCGTCTGCACCGCCAGCAGCAGGCAGGCGCGCACGATCTCGCCGTCCACGCGCACCGTGCAGGCGCCGCAGACGCCGTGCTCGCAACCAACATGGGTGCCGGTGAGGCCTAGCTGGTCGCGCAGGAAGTCGGCGAGGTTGAGCCGCGGCAATACCTGCGCCTCGACGCGCTCGCCATTGACCGTCAATTGAATCGGCACCGGAGCGGTCATGCCGACCTCCTGATTTCGAGGTCGGGCCGGCGCAGCAGCGTGGCGACGCATAGCGCCAACAGTTGCCGCGCCATGTGCCGGCGCATCAAAGCGGAGGCCTGCTGGTCCTCTTGCGGATCGAGTTCGGCCTCCAGCGCCGCCTGCGCTGCGGCGAGCGCTGCGGCGTCGACGGACCTGCCGATCAACTCGCGCGCCGCGTTGGCCAGCAGAGGCCGATCGCCGACCGCGAAGAAGCCTAGCCGCAGATCGGCGAAGCGATCGCCCTCGACGACGGCGGAAGCGGCCAGCCCGACGATGGCGTAATCGCCGCTGCGACGGCAGTATTCGTGAAAGTAATGCACCTGACCGACCTCGGCGACCGGCACTTCCACAGCCACCAGCATCTCGTCGGGCGCCAGCACCGTCTCGTAAACGCCGGTGAAGAATTCAGTGGCCGGGATGCGCCGCTCCCGCTTTGCATTGCGGGCCACGAGCACCGCGTCGAGCGCGACCATGCAGGCCGGCATTTCGGACGCGGGATCAGCGTGCGCGAGGTTGCCGCCGAGCGTGCCCTTGTTGCGAATGGCGGGATGCGCGACATGCGCCATTGCCTGCGCCAGCAGCGGTGCGTTGTCCGCGACTTCTGATGAACGCAGGAGTTCGACATGACGGGTGATGGCGCCGATGCGCAGCACGCCGTCGGAAACAGAAATTCCCCTGAGATCGTCGAGCCCGCCGATATCGATCAGCCATTCCGGCGCCGACAGCCGCAAGTTCAGGGCCGGCATCAGGCTCTGGCCGCCAGACAACAGCTTTGCCTCCTCACCATGTGCGGCGAGCAGCGCGAGCGTTTCCTGGACGGTCGATGGTTTGATATAGCTGAAAGCCGAAGCTTTCATTCGTCGTCCTCCCGTGGTCCACTTGTCGGGACCTTGCCGGATTAAAGAGCGGACAACCCTAAACGTCAAGTTTATTTATCGGTCGATTAATTCATCGGGCGCGGGAGCCTGCGTAAAACCAGCAACTTGTCGCGCTGCACCATGTCGTTGCAGCCACGCGGCATATTGGCACGCACATCAGGCATTGTCGGCCTGATGCTTCGCCGTCGCGAACACCTTGGCGACGCCGGCCAGATAGACGTCGAGGGCCGCGGCGATCATGTCCTCTTTACTCTCCAGCACCGGCGACTCGTAGATGTACTTTCGGACGCCGTAATAGAAAATGCCGCTGTGGAAAACCCAGGCCATCTCGATTTCGGACGGCGTCGGCTTGCCGCGGGTCGGCAACCCGGCCTCGAACCGGCATTCCTTGATGATGCGGGTCAGGATCTTTTCGCCGACCACGCTGACATAGGCCCGGTTGATGTCGAGCCCCTTGAGACCCGAAAACAGGTAGATGCGCAGCCAGGTCCGGGTGAAGATCACGTCGGTATAGGCATTGTAGAACTGCTGCAGCCGTTCGCGAATCGGCCGCGACCGATCAGTCAGTCGCTTCTCCCAGCCGCTTTCCAGCGGTTCGAGATAGACGGTGCGGTAGACTTCCTCGATCAGGTCGTCCTTGCTCGGGAAATAGCGGTACAGCAGCGGCTGGGTGACGCCGAGTCTGCGCGCCAGCTCGCGGGTGCCGCCGTTGAAGCCTTCATCGGCGAAGAACTCGGTCGCTTTGCGGATGAAGTCCTTGCGACGGTCGTCGGGCGACAGTCGCTTGCGCTTTTCCACCGCGGGTAGCGGGGCGGTTTTCCTGGCCATGCAGTACGCTCGATCTAGCTCTCGGCGACGAATTGTCCAAAACAACCCTGCGCAAACAGAAGCGGCTCGCCCCCGTTGTAATGATAGGCTTCCACCGCACCAAGAAAAATCACGTGGTCGCCGCCATAATAGCGGTCTGCGCTGCGGCACTGGAAGGTGGCGACGCTGTCCGCCAGAACCGGCGCGTTGCCGAGGCCCGGCGTCCATGACACGCCGGCAAACTTGTCCGTGGCCGGCGTCGCAAACTGCTTGGCTAGATTGCGTTGCGATGCGTGCAGCACGTTGACCGCGAAGTGGCTGGCGTTCTGGAAGTTGGCCATGTTCGGCGAATACGACACCAGGCTCCAAAGGATCAGCGGCGGATTGAGCGATACCGACGCAAACGAGTTGCACGTCAGCCCGACGTTTTCGCCGTTCTCGCCGGCCGCCGTGATTACCGTCACGCCGGTGGCATATTGACCGAGCGCCTTGCGGAAATCGCGCGGGTCGATCGCCGAATTGTCGTGAGCGTATTCGTTCTCGGGATCGTTCGGATGTGAGGCTGTTGTCATGCCGCGTGCCCTACAGGGTCAGATTTTCGGAAGGCAGGTCCAGTGCGACGCGGCCGTAATTGGTGCCGGCGGCGTCGAAGCTGAAGGCGATATGCGCGTTGACCGCATGCGCGTCCCGAAACTGGCGCTGCAAAGCGCCGGTCGTATAGAGACCGCGGGCGCCGCTGGCGGCGAACAGCAGCGAGACGGCCTCGGTGCACAGACCGACCGAATAAGCGCCGTCGCGACGGTACCGCGTCTTCTCCGCCATGTCGGGTATGTAACCGCGACGCGCATCCTCCATTGCGTCGATGCAGGTGCGCCGCATGACCAGCCGCGCGGCGTCGATCTTCGCCGAGGCCTCGGCGACCTTGATCTGCGTGGTCTGCAGATCGCTGAGCTTGGCGCGATTGTAGGTCGAGGCGCGGTGCCGGGCGATGCCGACGTAATCGTCGAGGCAGGCCTGCGCGTTGCCGAGTGCCACGCCCGACAGCACGAAGGCAAACAACGCAAACACTGGCAGCGCGAACAGCGCGCCCGGGTTGTCGACGCTCCCCGGCGACGGCCCGCCGGCGACATCGCGCACCGCCAGCGTCATATGCTCCGGCACGAACACGTCCGTGACCTCGACGTCGTTGGAGCCGGTGCCCTTGAGGCCGGACGACTTCCAGGTGTCGATGATGGTGTAGTCAGCCTGGGGCAGGAGGAACACGCGGTACTCGACGCCGTCCGCCTCGTCTTCCGACGACACGATGCCGGCCAGCATGTTCCACGTGCTGGAATCCACGCCGGACGAAAACGGCCAGCGGCCGGACAGTTGATAGCCGCCCGGCACTTTCTTGGCGCGGCCGGCTGGAAACACGAAGGAGGACGCAATCAGCGCGTCCGGCTCCTTGATCCAGATCGCATCCTGGGCTCGGCGATCGAACATGCCGAGCATCCAGTGATGGCTGGCCAGATTGACCAGGTTCCAGGCCACCGACGCGTCGGCCTGCGCCACGACGTCGGCGAAGTCGATCAGCGCCACGTAGTCCAGTTCAGCGCCGCCGACGCGCTTCGGCTGCAGGATACGGAACAGGCCGGCTTCGTGCAGGTCCTGCTCGGTTTCCGGCGGCAGGCGGCGCATCTCCTCGGTGGTCCCCACCCGTTCGCGCAGCTTCGCCTGCAGGTCGCGGGCGCGCTGCAACAGGGCGGCGTAGGCATCGTCGTGGCTGGCCGAACGGGTCTGAGGGTCCAGCCTGTGAACGCGGCTCGTCATGGTGACCTCCTGCGCGGGTTAAGACGCGATCTTGCTGGCGATATCCGGCTTCATGTGCGGACGGTCGAGATACAGCGACGCCTTCAGACCCTCGGCATCCTGCGTGGCAAATTCCGACAGCAGCTTCATTTCCGGAATTTTCGAGCGGTCGAGCGTGGTGACATCCGGCCAGTCGATCTCGATCAGATTGCCGGATGGATCGCGCAGATACATCTGCACGCAGCCGTCGGGCAGCTCGTTGACCGGATTGCGGAACGCCGTCGAATCAAGCGCGCCGATCTTCTTGGCGGCCTCGTAGGCGGCGTGGAAGTCGTCGACGTCGAGCGCGAAGTGCTGATAGGTCGGGATGCTGTCCTCGAGCTGGAACAGATGAAGCTGCAGATCGCCGCAGCGCAGGTAGCGCGTCTTGAAGCCGAAATTGTAGGTCGGGATGGTCTCCATGCCGAGCACCTCGGTGTAGAACCGCGTCGACTCGTCTAGATCGCGCGAGCCGATCGACAGGTGATTGAAACCAGTGACTTTCATTTTTGACGTCTCCCTGAATTTATCGTCCGATAAATAGATGAAGTCATGTCGTCGCGCAAGTTGTTTTCCAGGAATGTTCGCACCGGCCGCTAGTGCAGCGCACATCGGCGCGCCGTGCACTGCACTGTGGCAACGAAGACAAAGCGCAGCCTATCCGCTTGATCCCGCGCGATCCCAGCCTGCCGTGCGTTGCCACGCGGCATCTGCCGTGCCATCAGCCCATGCAGCAGACTTCAGGGAAACGGCCATGCATCTCGAACTCGTCTCCATCGTTACCGAAGCCGAACCGCTCGACGGGCTGTTTTACCGGCCGGCCGGTGAGATCAAAGCGACGGCGCTGCTGTTCCACGGCAACTGCCATAACTTCTACACCGGCCCATCGCGATTCCTGCCGGCACATCTGGCAGAGCACGGCATCGCGTCGCTCGCCTTCAATCGCCGGGGTCACGACATGGTGACCTCACTGCACGGCCGCACCGTCGGCGGCGGCTCGTTCCAGCTTGCGCGCGAGGCGATCGCCGACAACCGCGCGGCCTCCGACTGGCTGGCAGCGCGCGGCCATCGCAAGCCGATCGTCATCGGGCACAGCAATGGCGGCATGCTCGCCGCGCAGCATTGCGCCGACGACTACGGCCAACCGCGCGCGCTGGTGCTGATGTCGGCGCATGTCGGCGGCACCGAGAACGTGCCGCAGATGAGCCGCGCCGGCATGTTCGCGCAGGACCGCCTGGAAGAGCTGACCGCGCAGGCCGAAGCGATGGTGGCGCGCGGCGCCGGACGCGAATTAATGCTGCTGCCCGACTGGTGGTGGGTGATTTCGGCCGAGAGCTTTCTCGACCGCGCCCGCAACACACCGAGCACGGTTGGGAACGCACCAAAGGTGCGCTGCCCCTCGCTATATCTGCGCGGCGACAAGGAGCTGCCTGAATCCTATCCGGTCGAGGCCTTCGCCGCCGCCGCCGGCGCGCCGTGCGAGGCGCGCATCATCCCAGACTGCGATCACTTCTACACCGGTCGCGAGGACAACGTCGGCCGGCAGGTGGTCGACTGGGTCGTGAAGACCTGCAAGATTGGCTGACCGCGACTAGTCCGCGGTCCAGCCGCCATCGATGACCAGCGACGATCCCGTCATCAGCGACGATGCATCAGAGGCCAGGAACACCAGCGCGCCCATCAGGTCTTCGACCTGCCCGACCCGGCCGAGCTTGATCTTCGCGACGACGCTGTCGCGGAACGCGGCGTTCTCGAGGAACGGTTTGGTCATCGGCGTTTCGATGAAGGTGGGGCACAACGTATTGCTGCGAATGCCGGAGGCCGCGAGGTCGAGGGCCAACGACTTCGAAAAACCCTCCATCGCCCATTTCGACGCGCAATACAGCGAGCGGTTGACGCCGCCGACCTGCCCCATCTGCGACGACATATGGATGATCGAGCCCTTCACACCCGCATCCCGCATCCGCCGCGCCACCGCCTGCGCCGCGAAGAAGGCGGCGCGGACGTTGAGATTCATCACAACGTCAAAATCCACGACGGACACGTCGAGGAACGGGTTCGGCCGGTTGGTGCCGGCGTTGTTGACAAAAATGTCGAACGGCGGTGCGGCTGCAACTGCGGCAGCAAACGCCGCGAGATCGGTGACGTCGAGCGCGAGGCTGTCGGCGTGATGGCCGCGATCGCGCAAGGCGGCTGCGGCCTCATCGATCTCCGCCGGCGTGCGCGCGCACAGCGTGACGTGCGCGCCATGCTCGGCCAAAGCGGCAGCGGCGGCGAGCCCGATGCCGCGCCCTGCCCCGGTGACCAGCGCGCGGCGGCCGTCGAGCCGGAACGACGGCGTGGTCGGCAGCGTGACCGCGCTCATTCGGCCGGACCGCCGTAGGGAATATTGCGGCCGCCGTAACGGCGGACGCGCACATTGGCCTGCTCGGCGTGGCCGACAAAGCCTTCCAGCAGGCAAAGGCGCGAACAATAGGCTCCGATCATCGCCGAGGCCTCATCGGTCAGCACCCTCTGGTAGGTCACGGTCTTCATGAACTTGCCGACCCACAGGCCGCCGGTATAGCGCGCCGCCTTTGCGGTCGGTAGCGTGTGGTTGGTGCCAATGACCTTGTCGCCGTAAGCGACATTGGTGCGCGGCCCGAGGAACAGCGCACCGTAGTTGGTCATGTGCTTGAGGAAGTAATCGGGGTCGCGCGTCATCACCTGGACATGCTCGGAGGCGATGCCGTCGGCGACCTCGACCATCTCCTCTTCGGACGAGCAGACAATCACCTCGCCGTAATCCTCCCACGCCTTGCGGGCGACCGCGGCGGTCGGCAGGATCTGCAGGAGCCGCTCGATCTCGGCCATCGTGTCGCGCGCGAGCTTCTCCGAATTGGTCAGCAAAATGGCCGGCGAGTTCGGGCCGTGCTCGGCCTGCCCTAGCAGATCGGTTGCGCATATTTCGCCGTCGACGGTGTCGTCGGCGATCACCAGCGTCTCGGTCGGGCCGGCGAACAGGTCGATGCCGACGCGGCCGAACAGCTGTCTCTTGGCTTCGGCGACATAGGCATTGCCGGGGCCGACCAGCATGTCGACGGAAGCGATCGACTGGGTGCCGATCGCCATTGCGCCGACGGCCTGGATGCCACCGAGACAATAGATCTCGTCCGCACCGGCGAGATGCTGCGCGGCCACGATCGCCGGCGCCGGCTTGCCCTGATAGGGCGGCGCGCAGGTGACGATACGGTCGACGCCAGCGACCTTGGCAGTGATCACCGACATGTGCGCGGAGGCCAGCAGCGGGTATTTTCCGCCGGGGACGTAGCAGCCGACCGAATTGACAGGGATATGCTTGTGGCCGAGCACGATGCCGGGCAGCGTCTCGACCTCGACATCCTTCATCGAATTGCGCTGGTGTTCGGCAAAATTGCGAACCTGGGTCTGCGCGAACTTGATGTCGTCGAGATTACGCTGCGAGAGCTGCGCCAGGCAGTCCTTGATCTCGGCATCGGTGAGCCGGTAATCTGCGCGGTCCCATTTGTCGAACTTGACCGACAAGTCGCGAACCGCCTCGTCGCCGCGATTCTCGATGTCCGCCAGCATGGCCTCGACGGCAACGCGGACATCGTGATCGTCTTCGGCGCGCAACGTCGCATCGCGACCGCGCTTGAGGTACTTCGCCATGCTGGCTCTCCCTGGATATTTTTAATTATCGACTGATAATTATCACGACGATCATGCTTCGACAAGGGCTGGCGCGCCTTGGCGTCCGTAGTCCATCGCTGCAGGTGGATCAGCCGGCCTGCGCGGCCTCGATGCCGGCGATCGCACACACCTCGTCGTTGTCCGACGTATCGCCGGAAATGCCGACCGCGCCGATCACATGATTGTCGGCATTGCGGATCAGCACGCCGCCGGCGACCGGCACCATGCGGCCGCCGCTGGCTACGGCCAGCGCGCCGAAGAACACCGGCATCTTCTGCGAACGCTCGCCGAGTTCGCGCGAGTCGAAACCCATGCCGAGCGCGCCATAGGCCTTGCCACTGGCGATCTCGACGCGAAAAATTCCGGAATGGTCCTCGCGCTTCAGGGCGACGAGGTGGCCGCCGGCATCGAGCACGGCAACCGTCAGCGGCGCCAATTTCAGCTCGCGGCCCTTTTTCAACGCGGCGTCGATCAACGTGTCGGCAAAGTGAAGCGTCAGGGAGGTCATGAGATTATCCTTGCTCGACGGGTTTCAGACGAAGGCATACGCGTGCAGCGCAGCAGAAGAGATCATTGCGGCCACCGGCGAAATCTGTTTATCGAATGATTAATAGGTTTTCAAGCACAGACGATAGTGCACCAGACAGCCGGAGTGATCGAGATGAGCAAGACCGTTGGAATGATCGGCCTCGGCATTATGGGCGGCGCGATTGCGCCCAACCTGATCGAACGCGACTGGACCGTGATCGGCTACGACGTCGATTCGAAGCGCGGCAGCGAGCTGGCTGCCAAAGGCGTCACCCTTGCGGCCAACATCGCCGAAGTCGTCGAAAAGGCGGAGCTGGTGATGACCAGCCTCCCCTCCCCCGCCGCCGCGTTTTCAGTTGCTGAAGAGATCAGCCGCTCGGGCGCGAGCCCGCGGATCGTCGTGGAACTGAGCACACTGACGATCAGTGACAAGCTTCGCTTCCGCGACATCCTTGCCGCCGCCGGACACATCGCGCTCGACTGCCCGTTGAGCGGCACCGGCGCTCAAGCCGCGGTGCGCGACCTCATCGTCTATGCATCTGGCGACAGCGCAGCGATCGCGAAATGCACTGCGCTTTTCGCAGACTTCAGCAAGCAGAATGCCGACCTCGGCGTCTACGGCAACGGCAGCCGGATGAAGTTTGTCGCCAACCATCTAGTCGCCATTCACAATGTCGCAACCGCAGAGGCGATGGTGCTGGCGCAGCGCGCCGGCCTCGACCTGCAGCAGGTCGTCGAACTGGTCGGCCCCGGCGCTGGCGGCTCGCGCATGTTCCAGATGCGCGCGCCGATGATGGTGTCAGGCGTCTACGAGCCGGCAACCATGCGAATCTCGACCTGGAAAAAGGACATGGCGATCATCGGCGCCTTTGCCGAGGAACTGCACTGCCCGACGCCGATGTTCGACCTGACTCAGCCGGTCTACACCGAGGCGATGCAGCAAGGCCTCGGCGACAAGGACACCGCCGCGGTGTTCGAGGTGCTCGACAAGCGCGCGCCGGCTAAATAGCGCTCAGTCGTTGAGTTGCGGCGCCACGCGAGCACGGAACAGTTCCGTCGATCGCTCGGACTCCGCCTTCAGAACGCTGGCGAACAGGGCTGCCGCCGGCGTCATCAGCTTGCGCGACGGCTCGATCAGGATGAAGTCGGAATACATCGGCGGATCGGCCAGCGGCCGGATGTCGAAGCGGTCACGGTCGATGTCGGACGACATCATCACGAACGGCAGGACAACGACCCAGTCGGTCGCCGCGACGAATTCGAGCGTCCCCATCATCGCGTCCATCTCCAGCCGGCGCGCGACGTTGACGCCGTTGGCGGCGAAGTAGGTCTCGATGTTGCGGCGCCGCGTGTTCTGCTTGCCGGGCAACACGATCTTCAACGGCCCGAGGCTGGCGAGGCTGACCGGCGTGAGATGCTGGCCGTCGTGGCGCTTGGCCGTCACCAGCATTTCGCGGTCGTGCAGAAGCAGGTGGCTCGACAGCCCGACCGCGCCCTCGAACGCCGGCACCACCGCGAGGTCGAGTTCGCCTTTCAGCAACAGATCGGTGAGCACCCCGGAATAGGCCTCGATGATGCTGATCTCCGCGCCCGGCGACGTTTGCAGGAACTTGTCCAGCGTTGGCGCGAGAATGGAGCGCGAGATCGTCGGCATCACCCCGATCCGCGCCACGCCCCCGTTCTGACGGACGGCGACTTCATGGTGCGCTGCATCAAGACGCTTCAGAATATCGACGCAGTCGAGATAATACTGCTTCCCCGCCAGCGTCGCCTCGATCGCACGGCCGTTGCGGCCGAACAGCGGCGTGCCAAGTTCCTCCTCGAGCGTCTTGACGTGTTGCGAGATACCCGACTGCGTCGCGCCCTCCCGCTCGCCCGCGGCGGTGAAGGAACCCTCCTCGACCACTGCGACGAAAGACTTCAACTGTCGGAGAGAGACCATTCCATCAACTTCCTTGATGCGAGACAGTAGAAATAATCATTTTTTATACTGCATGACAATCTCTAGGTTTCTCCCAACAGAATTGGGAGGCACTTCATGCAGCTTGGCTTCTTCACGATGCCGATCCATCCGCTCGACAAGGACTGGCGCCAGACGCTGGCGGAGGACCGCGAGGCGTTCCTGCTCGCCGATGAACTCGGCTTCAGCGAAGCCTATGTCGGCGAACACGTCACCGACCGCGCCGAGAACATTACCTCATGCGTCGCCTTCATTGCCTGGATCGCCGCCGCGACCAAACAGATCAGGCTCGGCACCGGCACCGTCAACATGCCGAACAGCCATCCCGCCGCGGTCGCCTCGACGCTGGCGATGATCGACCACATGCTCGACGGCCGCTTCATCTTCGGTATCAGCCCCGGCGGCTTGCTGTCCGACGCCGAGGTGTTCGGCAATCTCGACGCCAACCGCCACGAGATGTTCCTCGAAGCCATCAACCAGATCCTCGAGATCTGGACCTCGGAGCCGCCGTACAACCTGAAGGGCAAGTACTGGACGGTCTCGACCGAGAAGACGCTCGTCAAGGAAATCGGCCAGGGCTACATCCCGAAACCCTTGCAGCGCCCGCATCCACCGATCGTCGTCACCGCGGTCGCGCCGTTTTCCAAGGGCGTCACCGAAGCCGCGATCCGCGGCTGGGATCCGATCTCGGCGAACTTCCTGATGCCGGCCTGGGTCAAGAGCCACTGGCCGAAATATGTCGAGGGCTGCGAGCGCAGCGGCCGCGCTGCCGATCCCGCCAACTGGCGCGTCGCCAAGAGCGTGTTCGTTGCCGATGATGCCGCGAAGGCAAGAGCCTACGCGACCGATCCTGACGGTCCCTACGCCTATTACTATCGCTCGTTGTTCACCAAGCTGAAAAAGAACGGTCGTATCGAATTGTTCAAGACCCACCGCGACCAGCCCGACCACGAAGTGACGCTGGAGATGGTTATCGACAAGCTGGTCATCTTCGGCACGCCGGACAGCGTTGCCGACCAAATCCTCGCCTTTCAAGAGGAGGTCGGTGAGTTCGGCACGCTGCTCTATGCCGGCAAGGACTGGAAGGATCGTGAGCTCGGCCGCCGCTCGATGATCCTGATGGCCGAGAAGGTGATGCCGCTCATCAATGCGTCCGCTCCGGCGCGCGCAAAGGCGGTCGGATAGACCATGGCCATTACCGATCGCATTCCCTACCAGGCGCTGTTCGACCGTCCCAAGCTCACCCTGCCCGGCGGCAAGAAGCTCGCCTTCTGGGTCATCCTCAATGTCGAGGACTGGCGCATCGAGAATTCGATGCCGCGCACCGTGCTGTCGCCGCCGATGGGACAGCCGATGCTGCCCGACGTGCCGAACTGGTCGTGGCATGAATACGGCATGCGCGCCGGCTTCTGGAGGCAGATGAAGGCGCTGACCGATCGCAACATCCCGACCACGCTCGCCATCAATGGCAACGTCTGCAACTCCTATCCGCGGGTGGCGGAAGCGGCGCGCGACGCCGGCTTCGAATTTATGGGTCACGGCTTCGTACAGGGGCCGATGCACAAGGTTGAGAACCAGAATGATGCGATCAAGCGCACCGTCGACACGATTGGCGCCTTCACCGGTAAGGCGCCGCGGTCGTGGGAGAGTCCCGGACTCACCGAGAATAACGAAACACTGGACCTGCTTCGCGCCAACGGCATCGAATACGTCGCGGACTGGGTCATCGACGACCTGCCGCAGGAGATCCAGACACCGCACGGCATCATCACCTCGGTGCCCTATACTGTCGAAACCAACGACATCGTGATCCACGCGCTGCAGCATCTTCCGTCCGACGTCTTCGTGCAGCGCTGCAAGGACCAGTTCGACCGGTTGTACCTGGAAGGTGCCGACAACGCCCGCGTGATGGCGGTGTCTATCCATCCCTACATCACCGGCGTGCCGCACCGCATCCGCTATCTTGAGGAAGTGCTTGACTACGTCATCGGCCACGATGGCGTGGCGCTGATGACCGCGAGCGAGATCGGCGACTGGTATCGAAACGAGATGCACGCGAAGTAGTCGGTTGCAATGCGGCATCAACCGGTCGCTCAACGCTAATTTTTCACTTGATAAATTAGCGAGAGTGGAGAACACTGTGGTCGTAATTGCAGACGACCAATTTACGCTCGGTGCAAACACAGGCCGCCACCAGAAGCGGTTAGGAACGTACAAACCATTCGTAAGTTGCTTGCAACTGCGCCTTACTCTTTGCGTGCCGCGCCAAACGGCCAATGGCAAAGGGATGGTGCCGCTGATCCCAGGGAGGGAGACTGGCCATGTCGGTTCGAAAAATCATCAGCGTTGTCGAACATAGGCGGTCACTGCTGCTTGCCGCCATGCTGCGTCGACGCGCGGACTGATCCATGCAGTTCTGGATCATTCAATCTCTGAACAGCCTGTCGCTTGGCGCCCTGCTGTTCCTGCTCGCCTCCGGCTTTTCGCTGATCTTCGGCCTGATGCGGCTCGCCAACCTGACGCATGGCGCGTTTTTCATGCTCGGCGCCTATTTCGGCGCAATAGCGCTGCGCACCTTCGAAGGCCTCAATTTCTGGGTTGTGGCGATCGGAAGCGGCCTCTTGGTCGCGGCGTTGGGCGGCCTGTTCGAGCGACTGGTGCTGCGCCGTCTCAGTACCAACCCGCTCGGCCAGGTGCTGGTCACGCTCGGGATGTCGCTGATCATTGCCGACGCCTGTTTGATCCTGTGGGGCGGCGATCCGATCCCGGTGCCGACGCCGGCTAATTTCCAGGCGCCGACTCGGCTGTTCGGCTTCGTGTTCCCGACCTACCGGCTGGTCATCGTCGCCTGCGCGCTGGCGGTCTCCTTTGCGCTCTATCTCTTGCTTGAGCGCACGCGGATCGGCGCGATGATCCGCGCCGGCGTCGATGACCGGCAGATGGCGCGTGCGGTTGGCATTCCCGTCTCGAAACTGTTTACCGCCGTATTCTGCCTCGGTGCCGGCATCGCGGGCGCCGGCGGCGTGCTCGGCGGCCCTGTGCTGTCGGCCTATCCCGGGCTCGATGCCGACATGCTGCCGCTCGCGCTGATCGTCGTCATCCTCGGCGGCGTCGGCAGCCTGCTCGGCGCCTTCGTCGGCAGCTTCATCATCGGCTTCATCTACACCTTTGGGGCCGCACTGGTCCCCGATCTCGCCTACATCATCCTGTTCCTGCCGATGATCGCTGTCATCGCGTTTCGCCCGCGTGGCCTGTTCGGGCGACTCCAGACATGAAGAAACTCGCTCTCGTCCTCCTCGCCATCGGGCTTATCGCGCTACCGCTATTTTCCGGCGATTTCTACGTCAACCTGAGCACGCAGGTGCTGATCGCCGTGATCTTCGCGATGAGCCTCAACATGCTCGTCGGCTATGGCGGCATGACCTCGCTCGGGCATGCCACCTATATGGGGCTGGCGTCCTACATCGTCGCGATCCTGACCACGCAGTACGGCATGGGCAATGGCGCCGCGGCGCTGATCTCCATCGTCGGCACCACGATCTGCGCCGCGCTGTTCGGCCTGCTCGCCCTGCGCGCAACCGGATTGGGCTTCCTTATGATCACGCTGGCAATGTCCCAGGTATTGTGGGGCCTCGCCTATCGCATGACAGGGTTCACCAATGGCGACAACGGCATTTCCGGCATCACCCGGCCGCTGCCGTTCGGCATCTCGCTGGAAGGCCCGGCGGAGTTCTACTGGTTCACGCTGATCGTCAGCGCCTTCGCCTTCGGTGCCATGGCGATCTTTGTGATGTCCGCGTTCGGCTCCTCGCTGAAGGGCGTCCGCGACCAGCCGCGCCGGATGGCGGCGCTCGGCTTCAATCCCTGGATGATCCGCTGGATCACCTTCATCTATGCGGGCTTCTGGGCCGGTATTGCGGGCCTGCTCTACGTCTACTATCACAAGTATATTCACCCGACCTCGCTCTCGATCACCAACTCCGCCGAGGGCCTGCTCGGGGTGATCGCCGGCGGCTCGGGCACGCTCGGCGGCCCGGTGGTCGGCGCAGCCCTGGTCAGCCTACTGAAGAATTACGCCTCGGCCTATATCGAGCGCTGGAACATGCTGCTCGGCATCATCTTCCTTCTGATCGTACTGTTCATGCCGACCGGCATCGTGCCCGGCGCACGCAAGCTGCTCGGCCGGTTCGGGAGGACGCAGCCATGACTCACGAATACGCACTGGAGATTACCGACCTCTGCAAGGCATTCGGCGGCCTCAAGGTCACCAAGAACGTCTCGCTGAGAGTGCGTCCCGGCGAGCGCCGCCTGATGATCGGTCCCAACGGCGCCGGCAAGACGACCCTGTTCAACCAGATCACCGGCGACATGCTGCCGAATTCCGGCCAGGTCAAACTGTTCGGCCAGGATATCACGCGGCTGCGGCCCGACCAGCGCGCGCATTGCGGGCTGTCGCGGACCTATCAGATCATCACGTTGTTCACTGACGACACGCTGGAGCACAATGTCACGCTGGGCCTGATGGGACTGCGGCGGGAGCGCTGGCAGCCGTTCCGCTCGTTGTCATCCTACGAGGACCTTGCCCGCGAGTCGCGCCGCATCCTGGCGATGGTCGGCCTCGAAGATCGCGCCTCGCATCCGGTCTCCGACATCGCCTATGGCGAGAAGCGTCGCGTCGAACTGGCGATGGCGCTGGCGCAGAAACCGCGCGTGCTTTTGCTCGACGAGCCGCTCGCCGGCCTGTCGGCCTCCGAGCGCACGACGGTGAAGGCGCTGATCGCGGAGATCCCGCGCGAGACCGCCGTAGTCATGATCGAACACGACATGGATACCGCGCTCGATCTCGCCGAGACCGTGACGCTGCTGAACTATGGCAGCGTGATCGTGGACGGCGAGCGCGACGCGGTCATCGCCGACGAGAAAACGCGTGAGGTGTACCTTGGCAACTGATGCGCTCAACCTCACCGGCATCGATACGTTCTACGGCGACAGCCATGTGCTGCATGGTGTCAGCTTTTCCCTGCAGGCCGGCCAGGTGCTGGCGCTGCTGGGACGCAACGGCGCCGGCAAAACGACTTGCATCTCCACCATCGTCGGATTTCTTACGCCGCCGCAGGGCGAAATCCGGCTGTTCGGAACCCCGATCACCGGACTGAGCCCGGAACGCATCTCGCGGCTCGGAATCGGCCTGGTGCCGCAGGGCCGCCGGATCTTTCCGTCGCTGTCCGTTCGCGAAAACCTCGTCGTCGCGCGACAGCGGCTCAACGAGACCGACCGGCCGTGGACGCTGGAACGCATCTTCGAAATGTTCCCTCGGCTGCAGGAACGCCACGCGCAATATGCCGGCACGCTGTCCGGCGGCGAGCAGCAGATGCTGGCGATCGGGCGCGCGTTGATGGGCAATCCCTCGGTGCTGCTGCTCGACGAGCCCTCGGAAGGGCTGGCGCCGCTGATCGTCGCCGAGGTCGGCCAGACCATCAAGAGACTGAAGTCCGAGGGACAGTCGATCATCCTGGTCGAGCAGAACCGCAAGCTGGCACTCGAGGTTGCCGACCAGGCGGTGATCCTCAACACCGGCCGCTGCGCTTTTGTAGGAACTGCCGAGCAGGTCCGCACGGACGAAGACCTTGTCGCCAAGCATCTCGGCGTCTACCACGCCCATTGATCAATTCGGAGACAATGGTTTTGGCAAATTCTGCTGAGAGAACGTGGGTATTCAACGTCAACGGCGCCGCCGTGACCGTGACGGCCGCCGAAGATCTGTCGCTACTGCTGGCATTGCGGCAGGATCTCGACCTCAAGGGAGCCCGCGTCGGCTGCGCGCAGGGCAATTGCGGCGCTTGCACGGTGCTGCTGGACGGCCAGCCGATCCAGTCCTGCACCACTCCGCTGTACACAGTTGCTAACCGCAACGTCGTGACCATCGAAGGCCTGACCCGAAACGGGGCGCCAGGCGCCCTGCAGCGAAACTTCCTCGACGAGCAGGCCGCGCAATGCGGCTACTGCATCAACGGCATCATCATGACCGTGACCGGGCTGCTCGGCCGCACCCCGCCGGCGAACCGCCGCGAGATCGTGGAGACGCTGGACGAGCGCCACCTGTGCCGCTGCGGCGCGCAGGGCCGCATCTTGCGCGCGATCGATCGTGCTATCGCCGGCACGCCGGGAACTGCTTCATGACGAAGCTCCCCGCCAATCTGGCACTCAATCCGCGGCTCGGCAGGTGGGTCTCGATCGACGGATCGGATTTTATCACCATTCGCACCGGCAAGGTGGAACTGGGACAGGGCGCCGTCACCGCGATCGCCGCGATCGCGGCCAAGGAACTCGGCGTCGACTTGGCGCGTATCCGCATGCAGCCGGCCGACACCGACACTTCGCCGGACGAAGGTTACACGGCTGGCAGCTTTTCGGTGGAACATGGCGGCGCGGCGATGCGCTGGGTCTGCGCGATGGTTCGCGAACTGTTCGCGCAGCGCGCGCAGACCGTGCTCGGCGAAGGCGACATCGTGGTGCAGGCCGGCGTCTTCACCCGCGCCCAAAGCAACGAAGGCGTCAGCTATTGGGCCCTCGCCGCCGACGTCGATCTCGATCAGTCGACCGCCGACCTGCCGGAGCCACGCATGCTCGGCGGCACCATCGATGCGGGCCACCTGCAACGGCTCGACCTGGACCGCAAATTGACCGGCGCGGCCTTCATCCAGGACATGGCGTTGCCCGGCATGCATTACGGCCGCGTGATGCGTGGCGCGCATCCCCGCGACCGCCTCGTCTCGTTCGATATTGACAAAGTGGCCACCCTGCCCGGCGTCGTCGCCGTCGTGGTCGACGGCTCGTTCATGGGCGTGGTCGCGCGCCGTGATGAGCAGGCGTTGCGCGCGATCGACGTCGCCGGCCGTACCGCGCAGTGGCAGCGCGACGCCGAACTGCCCGAAACTGCTGATACGCACGCCTGGATCGCGGCGCTGACGCCGCGCAGCACGACCTTTCTTGCGGACGAAGGTCCGGAGCCGGTGGCGCAGCATCGCCACCACGCCGCCTATTCCCGAGGGTTCATCGCGCATGCCTCGATCGGTCCCTCCTGCGCTATCGCTGCATGGGACGCCGATCAAGTGACGGTGTGGTCGCATTCGCAGGGCATCCACCCGCTGCGCGGCGCGCTGGCGCGCGCGCTGCATCTGAAGAACGACAGCGTGCGCGTGATCCACGCCCAGGGCGCCGGGTGCTATGGCCATAACGGCGCCGATGACGTGGCACTCGACGCTGCGCTGCTAGCGCGTACTGCAAAAGTGCCGGTAATGTGCCAGTGGACCCGCGCCGACGAGCTGAGCTGGTCGCCATTCGGCGCTGCGATGCGTGTCGAGCTCGATGGCGCGGTTGATGCTAACGGCCAGATCGTGGAGTGGCGCCACGCCGTCTGGAGCCCGCCGCATCTGGCGCGGCCCGGTTTCGGCGACGGCGTCAACCTGCTCGCCGCACAGCAGATCGATCCGCCGCATCCGCCGGGTCCGCCCAGCGAGGCGCCGCGTCCCTATGGCGGCGGTGACCGCAACGCCGTGCCGCTGTATAATCTCGGCAAGCGTAGCATCACGCATCATCTGCTGCCACAGGGACCCTTGCGATCCTCGGCACTGCGGTCGCTTGGCGCGCATTGCAACGTGTTCGCGATCGAAAGCTTCATGGACGAGCTCGCGGCGCTGGCCGGCATCGATCCCGTCGAATTCCGGCTGCGCCATCTCGACGAGCCGCGCGCCGAAGCGGTGATCCGCGCCGCCGCTGAGCTTGCGCAATGGGACCCGGCGGACAAGGGCGGCGAAGGCATCGGCCGCGGGATCGGCTTCAGCCGCTACAAGAACCACGGCGCCTATTACGCCGCGGTCGCGACCGTCGAGATCACCGACGTCATCACCATCAAGGACGTCTATGGCGCGCTCGATGCCGGCGAGATCATCCATCGCGACGGCACGCTCAACCAGATCGAGGGCGGCGTGATTCAGGCCGCAAGCTGGACGCTGAAGGAGCAGGTGTCGTGGACATCCGACGGCTTCGCGGTACGCGCGTGGGACGACTACCCGATCCTTAAATTCTCCGAGATCCCGCGGATCCAGACCACCATCATCGAGCGCCCCGGCGAATTCGCCCTCGGCGCCGGCGAATGCGCGGCGGGCCCCGTGGCTGCCGCGATCGGCAACGCGATCGCGCATGCGCTCGGCGTCCGCGGCCGCGACATGCCACTGACCTTCGACCGGCTCGAAGCCGCCATCAACGCGCAATGAATAAGGAACCAGCATGAAGATCGGGATCTGCGGAACGGGACGGATGGGCGCGGCGATCGGCCAGCGGGTCATGTCACAAGGCCATGACCTTACGGTGTGGAATCGCGACGCCGGAAAGACCAAGCCGCTGGTCGATGCCGGCGCCAGCCGCGCCGACACGCCGGCGGCGCTGGTCGCGGCCTGCGACATCACCATTGTCATGCTGCTGAACGATGCTGCGATGCAGGCGGTCTACAACGCCGACAATGGCCTGTTGAAAGCGGACCTCGCCGGCAAGCTCATCATCGACATGAGCACCGTGCTGCCGGAGACGATGATCGAACTCGGCACGGCCGTCACCAAGGCCGGCGGCGGCTTCGTCGAATGCCCGGTCGGCGGCACCGTTGGGCCGGCGCGTGACGGCAAATTGTTCGGCCTCGCGGGCGGCACGGAGGCCGATTTCGCGCGCGCGCTGCCGTTGCTTGAACAGCTCTGTCGCCGCGTCGAGCACGTCGGCGCGCTCGGCGCCGGTGCGGCAGTCAAGCTCGCGGTCAACCTGCCGCTAATGGTCTATCTGCAGGCACTCGCGGAATCGCTGACTCTGTGCAGGCCGCTCGGCCTGCCGCCGGAGCGCCTGATCGACATTCTCGCCGACACGCCCGGCGCGCCGCCCGCGCTTAAGATGCGCGCCGCCGACATCGTCAAACTGCTCGCCACCGGCGAACGCGCTGCGACGCAGTTCTCGGTGAGCGGCGGCAAGAAGGACCTGCTCACCGCGGTAAACTACGCGAAGAAGCTCGGCACCACGCTGCCGGTTGCCGAAAGCGCGGCTGCCGTGTTCGCGGAAGCCGAAGCCGAAGGCCTCGGCGACAACGACGTCATCAGCAGCATCCCGGCCTACTGGTCGTCGCGCAAGTAACCTCCATCGACATCGGAATATCGCATGATCAACGCGGCTATTATCGGACTGGGCTGGTGGGGGCAGACGATCGCCCGCGCTTTGGCTTCGAGCGACGTCGTCAAGCCGCTCCTTGGCGTCGACCCGCTGGAGGCCGTTCGCAACAAGGTTGCTACTGAGCTCGGCATGGCGACGTGCGGCAGCTTCGAGGAAGCCCTGTCGCGACCCGACATCCAGGCGGTGATCCTGTGCTCGCCGCAAACCGAACACGCCGCGCAGATCGAGGCGGCGGCGCGCGCCGGCAAGCACGTATTCTGCGAGAAGCCGCTATGCACCACCGGTGCTGAAGCCGAGCGCGCGATCGAAGCCGTGCAGAAAGCCGGGATGACGCTCGGCATCGGCCACGAGCGGCGCTTCGAGCCGGCCGTGATCGAAATGAAGCAGCGCTTCACCGACGGCGAGTTCGGCGAGGCGCTGGTGTTCGAGGCCAACTTCAGCCAGGACAAATTCCTCGGCCTGCCGGCCGACAACTGGCGGCTGTCACCGACGGAGAATCCCGTCGGACCACTGTCGGCGACCGGGATCCATCTGGTTGACCTGGCCATTTCATTTCTAGGCCAGCCGAAGCAGGTCTGGGCGCATCTCGCCACCCGCGGCAGCCACTTCGCCAATGGCGACATGCTATCGATCATGCTGACCTTCGAATCCGGCGCCAGCGCGACGCTGACGGCCGTGCTGGCGACGCCCTTCATGGGCCGGCTGGCGCTGCTCGGCTCGAAAGGCTGGATGGAAATCCGCGACCGCACCCATCCGGAACACCCGACCGGCTGGGACGTCACCCGCACGCTGCGCGATGCTGCGCCGATCGTCTCGGACTATCCGGCGCATCCGGCGGTGCGCGACAACATCGAGGCGTTCGGTCGTGCCGCGCTCGGCGGCACGCCCTATCCGGTGCCGCATCACGAAATGCTGGCGAACGTGCGCACGTTCGAAGCCATCAAACGTTCCGCCGCTAGCGGCCGTATCGTAACCATCTGAAGCCCCGTCTCCGCAACATGAGTGTACACCATGATTGACAAGAAAAACCGTTACGGCCGAACCGCCGCCCGTATCCATGACGCCGACGGCCGCGCGCGGCGACCGCAATCGCTCACCGTGGACATCCACGCCCACATCGTGGTGCCGCAGGCCTCCGCGCATGCGCAGCCGCATGTCGACATGAGCCGCATTCCTCTAGCGCACTTCTCGGACGAAGCGACCCGCGAGATCAACGCGCTGCAGGACAAGGACATCGCCAATGTCATGACGACGATCGACCAGCGCCTGTTCGATCTCGACCGGATGGGCATCGACATCCAGGTCGTCGCCCCCGCGCCCGGCCAGTGCTACTACTCGGTCGATGCCAAGATCGCGGAAGCCGCGCACCGCATGGCCAATGACGGCGTCGCCGAATATTGCGCGCGGCGCCCGGACCGTTTCGTCGGCCTCGGCGTGGTGACACTTCAGGAGCCCGAGATCGCGGTGCGCGAACTCGACTACATCATGAACCATCTCAAGCTCAAGGGTGTCGAGATCCTGACCAACGTCGACGGCCAGGAATTGTCGGATCCCAAGTTCCGTCCGTTCTTCGCCAAGGCGGAAGAGCTCGGCGCCTTCATCATGATGCATCCCAACGGCTTCACGCATGGCGACCGGCTGACGCACTTCTACTTCAACAACGTGCTCGGCAACCCCCTGGAAACCACGCTGGCGCTGCATAACCTGATCTTCTCCGGCACGCTGGCGCGCTTCCCGGAACTGAAGCTGATGGCCGTGCACGGCGGCGGCTATCTGCCGGGCTATTCCGGCCGCATCGATCACGCCTGGGGCGCGCGCCAGGATTCGCACGGCAACCTGCCGCTGCCGCCGACCACCTACCTGCGGCAGGTCTATCTCGACACCGTCGTGTTCAGCTATCACCAGCTCGCCTACATGCTCGACCTGTTCGGACCCGACCGCATCGTAATGGGCACCGACTATCCGTTCGACATGGCCGAGTACAACCCGATCGGCCACATCGCTGGCGTCAACGGGATGGACGAGACCACGCTGGCGCAGCTTGCCGGCGGCAATGCCAAGCGCATTCTGGGACTGTAGGACTGTTCGGGCCTGATGGCGGAAGCCGTCAGGCCCGTGCGGCGCTCTTGCGCTGTACTGACGCGGCGCGTAGCAACGGCTTGCGCGACGGCACCTCTCCGATGTCGGTGCCGAACAGCCGGCCGATCCCCAGCAGGAACACGTTCAAGGTGACTGAGATCACCTCGTTCTTGTCTTCGAGAACCGGCGCTTCGTAGATCAGCTTGCGCACGCCGTAATAGAAGATGCCGCTGTGCAGCGCCCAAGCCAGCTCGAGTTCGATCGGGGAAGGCTTTTTCTGCGGCGCAAGCCCAACCTCATGGCGATATTCCTGGATGATGCGGGTCAGGATCTTCTTCTGCACCACGTCGAGATACCAGCGGTTGATATCGAGGCCCTTCAAGCCGGAAAACAGATAGATCCGCATCCACTCGCGGGTGAAGATCACGTCCGTGTACGATCGATAAAATTCGGCAAAACGCTCCCGGATCGGCAATGTGCGGTTGGTCAGCAAACGGTCCCAGCGCGGATCCCAGCGCTCGAGATAGACGGTGCGATAGACTTCCTTGATCAGGTGGTCCTTGCTCGGAAAGTAGCGATACAGCAGCGGCTGCGTCACGCCGAGCTTCAGCGCCAGCTCCCGCGTGCCGCCGTTGAAACCTTCTTCGGAAAAAAACGTCGTCGCCGCCTGCAGGATTTCCCTGCGCCGGTCTTCCGGAGAAAGCCGCCGGCGCCTCGGCGCTGCCGCGGCTTTTGCGATCAGGGCTTTCTTGCTCATCATGATCCGTCGGTCGAAGGCCTCATCCCCGCCGCGGCGATCGGATATCGGCAGGAGATGTCACATGGGCGCGTGCCGCGCAACCACAGGCAGAGAATTCCCGACGGGCCCGCCAAATGCAACCGATATATCGCGTGTTGCAGAGCGCCCGCTCAAGCGGAGAGAAGTCGGGGATTTGTAGGGTGGGCAAAGGCGCCCTTGCGCCGTGCCCACGCTTGGTTCGCAAAGTATGGACGCGTGGGCACGCTTCGCCGCGCCGGGCGCGTCGAGGCTTTGCCCACCCTACCCATCATCGATGGTCAAAGAGAAACGGCTCCCGGGAAACCCGGGAGCCGTGCGCCAAGCGATTCGGTTGGACCTGCGCGACTACTTGATCGCCAGCGGGTTGATCGGCGATCCCGTGCCGCCGGTGATCACCAGCGGCGGGCCGGCGAACATGAACTCGTAGACGCCGTCGGCGGCGCAGTCGTCGGCGAGGTCTTTGAGATGGAAGATCTCGCCCATCGTCAGGCCCATCGCGGGAATCACCACCCAGTGCCAGGGCTGCGCGACTTCAGGCGTCTCGTTGGGACGTACCTCGACACCCCAGGTGTCCGAGCAGATCGCGGCAATCTTCTTCTCGAAGCTCCAATAGCAGTTCTCGAACTTCACGCCGGGCGCGTCGCCGCCGGCATAGTTGCCCCACGCCTTGTTCTTGATGCAGCGCTCCATGTGGCCGGTGCGGATGATGACGAAATCTGCTTCCCTGATCTCGACGCCCTGCTTTTTGGCGACGGCGTCGAGTTCGTCGTTGGAAATGCCGTAGCCGTCGTCGAGCGATTCGACGCCCTTGAAGCGCGCGACGTCGAGCAGCACGCCGCGGCCGACCATGCGGTCGCGGGTGTGCTCGATGCCGAGCTTGTGCACGCCGCGGCTGTCGACGTTACGCGCGTCGTGGCCGTTGTACATCTTGTCCTGGTAAAAGATGTGCCCCAGCGAATCCCAGTGCGTCGCCGACTGCACCGGCATGTTGATAGCGTCGTCCGAGTAACGCATCTTGTTGGTGATGTCCTGGTTGCCGGCAATCGCGTCGGTGCCGGTCGCCAGCATGGTGTGGATCGGATTCCAGCGGCCGCCGAACAGGCCGTTCTGCGGGCCCTGCTGGTTCAGCGGAATGCCCATGCCGAACACCTTGCCCTGCTTGACCAGCTTGGCGGCCTCGGTGACGTGCTTCGGCGTCACGTAGTTCAGCGTGCCGATCTCGTCTTCCTTGCCCCAGCGGCCCCAGTTTGAGAGCTTCTTGCTGGCCTCGGCGATGGCGTCCTTGCCGACCTTGATATCCATGTTGGTTTCCTCTTTGCTTTTATTGATCAACTGATCATTTGCAGTTGAGCTTGTCAATATCGAGGCCGGCGACCACGCGACCGCAACGCACAACAAGATGTGGAAGGGTTCACCGACTCTTGGCTTGCACCGCTGACGCGCGTCCCCACAGTCAGGCACCACGATCGGCGACACGACCGATGCTGCAAGGGAACGGAAATGCACAGGATCGAACGGATCTTTGCCGTGCTGATGAAGGGCATCCTGCAGCTCAGCCAGACGCATTGCGTCTACATGATTGAGCCAAAGGATTTCGACGCATTCACGCCGCAGCGTCGGACCGCTCGACAGGCGCCGGATCGCACGCGATCCAACTAGCTCCGCGGTGAAATAAGCCGCGCCCGTATCGGGCGCGGCATTCACGAGGTCAGTTCACTTCTCGAGATTCTTGGCCGGCGGATAATCACGCGAATAGACCGGGTTGGCGAGAAATGCCTGTTCGCCATAAGTCCAGAACTGGCTGACGTCGGGATAGGTCTTGAACACCGAGTTGACGAGGCGGCCGTCCTTGCGCGTCACCTTGCGCAGATAGACGTTGCCGACCACGTTGCCCTTGTCGTCGAATTTGACCGGACCGCGCGCGGTATCGACGTTGACGGCGCGCAGCGCCGCCATGAACGCCGCCTTGTTCTCCACCTTGCCGTTGACTGCCTTGACCGCCGCTTCCAGCACGGCGCCGTTGACATAGGTGCCGGCGGCGTAGAAGCCCGGATCGTACTTGAACTCCTTGCGGAACGCCGGCGCGAAGGTCAGGTTCGGTTTGGCGTCGAGCTCGGCGGAGTACCAGCAGGTGGTGACGATGTTCAGCGCCTCGTCGCCCATGTTGCGCAACACGGCCTCGTCGAGCGCGGTCATGCCGCCGATCACCGCCATCTTGTCTTTCATGCCGTAGTCGACGAACTGGCGCAGGAAGCGGAAGCCGTTCGAGCCGGCGAAGCCCAGAAAGATCGCGTCGGCTTCCTTGAGCTGGCCGACATAGGTACCGTAGTCGGGCACCGCGAGCGGCGAGAACAGCTTCTGGATCACCTTGCCGCCATTGTCCTCGAACACGCGCTGGAAGCCCGCGCACATTTCGTGGCCATAGGCGATGTCGTCGCCGATCGTGATCATCTTCTTGTATTTTAATTCCTTCGCCGCGTATTCGCCGAGCGGATGCGCGCATTGCGAGGACGTCGAGGTGGCGCGGACGAACCACGGATTGGCGTTGCGCTGGGTCATGTCCTCGGCGGCGGCGACCGACAGCGTCGGGATCTGCGCCTGGCGGATGTAGTCGTCGATCGCCAGCGCCTCGAAGGCCGCGAGCGGCCCGATGAGGCAGTGCACCTTGTTCTTCTCGACCAGTTCCTGGGTCTTGGTGCGCGCCGTCGCCGGCACGCCGGCAGTGTCGGCGGAGATCAGTTCGACCGGGCGGCCGGACATCTTGTTGTCGCGCTCCTTGAGATACATGATCATGGCGCGTTCCATGTCGATGCCGCCGGACGCCAGTGGCCCGGTCTTGATGGTCAGCAGGCCGATGCGGATCGGCTCGTCCGCCGCGCGGGCCGGACGCGACACCAGCGCCGTGCTCAGGCCGAGGCCGGCCGCGCCGGCAACGAAATTGCGACGTGAAATACCCATCGTTTCTCTCCCTTGGTTGATGTTTGGTTCGGCGTTTTCGCCGTTTATTTTTGGGTCGGCACGATCGGCACCAGCACGTGGCTGGAGCCGTCTTCGTCGATATGCAGCGTGGTGGTCCCGCCGAATACTTTAGCTGGCCTGTCGCGCGGATCGTTGTGCAGGAACGGTCCGCATCCGGTCAGCTCGTTCTTGAAATTCGACAGCTTGGCGCCGGTCTTCTCCTGCCAGATGTAATCCTTGCCGCGCACGCTGAGCGCGATGCGGTGGCCCTTCGGCACGACGATCGACGTCGGCCAGATCTCGACCGCGAGATCGACGGCGACGCCGGGCTGCAGCGGCTGCACCTCGTCATGGGTGTGATACGGCCGGTACGGAGTCGAGATCTTGTCGTCGAGCTTGCGGTGCGACGCGCGCAGCCAGCCCTGCGCCACCGGCGTATGCGGATCGATCGCGCCGACGAAGGTCTGCTCGCGCAGGTCCCCGCTGAAGACGCGGAACACCAGGAAGATGTCGGCGTCCTCGGTGCTCGACGACACCCGCAGGCCCGCGGCCAGCGGGCCGGTGATCTCGGTGTCGACGGTCATCGGCTTCGACATGAAGGTGAGACCATCGCCCAGCGCGTCGAACGAGATCCGTGCGGCGTCTGTCGGCTTCTCGAGAGACAGCGTATGGTCGCGGGGATCGAGATAGAACTTGGTCCACTGTGTCGACGGGAGCGGCCAGTCGGCCTCGTGACGTTCAACAAAACGATCGGTGTGACGCACCTGCAGCTGCACCTTGGGCTGCTTGTCCCATCCGTTGGCTTCGCCCTTCAGAAAGAAGTCGAAGAACCGCTTCTGCAACTCGCGGCCGTAATCGGTGTAGAAATGCGTCCAGTGCTCGAGACCATGGCATTCCAACCATTTATCCTTCGATGCCGCCCGAACATAGCCCTCATAATTGCCGCGCGGGTGCAGGCCCTGGCCGCCCCAGTTTGCCGCGGACAGGAACGGCACCGTGACGTTGTCCCAGATCGGCGAACGCGCCTTATGATAGTCGTCGTCGAGCGGATGCGCGAGAATGTCGTCGCCGAAGCTGCAGCGGTTGGCGGCGAGTTCATTGTCCGACAGCGTCTCGTCGCCGCACACCAGCGCGCCGTTGACCTTGCTGCGCGGCCCGCGCTCGCCGAGACCGTATTGTACGGTCTTGACCTGCATGTCGTACCAGTTCGCCCAGAACGTCGAGACGATTCCGCCGTGATGCGTCATGTCGCGATACCAGTCCGCGGAACCTTCCCAGATGCACATCGCAGCGAGATGCGGCGGCTGCAATGACGCCACCTGCCACTGGTTGATGCCGTAATACGAAATTCCGTTCAGCCCGACCTTGCCGTTCGACCAGGTCTGCACGCCGGCCCACTCGATGCATTCGTAGAAATCGCGGCTTTCGCGCGGCGAGAAATGATCGACGAAGCCCGGCGAGCGTCCGGTGCCGCGGGAATCCACGCGCACGCAGACGTAACCGTGGGGAACCCACTTCTCGGGATCGACGACTTCCCAGTTCTGATATTTGTTAGTCGAGCCATAGGCTACGTCAGGATGGCCGGCGACCATGGTCTGCCAGGCGCTGGGATAACCCTCCTGGAACGACAGGCCTTTCGCATAGGGACCGTAGGTCAACAGCACCGGATACTGACCACCATCGATCGGGCGGAAAACGTCGGCGCGCAGCATGACGCCGTCATCCATGCGGATCTCGACATCCCAGTCAATCAGCATGCCGTCTTGTTCGGTCGATTGAGCCATTTGTTTCCTCGCCTGCTTTTCTTGTTGGCGAGATTGTCGACGAGACGACCTTATTTATCAAGTGAAAAATACGGGACGTCGCGCTGCACCGCAGCGAGAATATGAATTGATCTGGCCGCACGCTCGCGCCTGGCGGGGCCTATAGCTCAATGTTTAGAGCCGACCGCTCATAACGGTCTGGTTGCAGGTTCGAGTCCTGCCGGGCCCACCAATAAAATCAAGCATTTCTGTCTCTTGGGTGTAGCGCTCAAATCGAGCCGCCTCAAATACCGCCACACTTTCGATGCTGATTTGTTCGCCGTCCGTGTCTCCACTGTTCATTTTGCTAAACGCTTGCGCAATTCGGGTTTCGTGAGAGAATCCTTGCGCAATGGAAATCACGCCGCCTAACCCGTTGACCGCTGTTCAGCCTCGGCCCGTCTCCGGATGGCCTCTCCAGGCGCTCTGTGACTTCGATACGGCCTCGCCTCACTTTTTTGGTCATGTGCTGACGGCATCCGATTTGAAGCGGCAATGCGTCTTCGCAGCCTTAGCTGAGATGGAGCAAAACGCTCGGACCCTTGCAGGGGCTCTGGGAGCGGCCTCTGGCGTCCAGTGCCGCGATCCACTTGCTCAATCGGCCCGCTCGTTGGTTCTGCTGAAGCCTGCTCAAGTCCTCAGGGTCATTTACGACAGCGTTCCTGATGCCTTGCTCGGGACGTTCAAGCGGGTCGGACCCGACCCTTTCAGTCGGCTCGGGCTTTATCGGGACCTCTTCCGCCTTTTCGCTGAGCCTGAGGAACGCGAGCGAGCCGACCTCATCCGGCAGTTTCCAGGCAAGCTAACAGAGGAGCGGCTGGAGATCGCTCTCGCTCTCGATTCGGCGCTCCTCCATCAGCGGGTATTTGAGCGTGTGACTGACCTGGACGGCGCTGAGCAGGCGAACGCGGCGGTCCGCCTGATCCGAGCGACCGTCTCGACCGCCACGACTGCGGAACTGCGGCGGTCGGTTGCCGTGTTGCCCCAGGTTATTGGACTGTCAACCTGGGCGGCATCCTGGCTCCGGAGGCTTGACCGGCCGCTCGCGGCACCACCGGCTCTGAGCGATCCCGACCTCACCGTACTCGGCGTGGCCGACCTTCGAGCGGCGTCGATGCAGCTACGAAACTGTCTTCGCGAACGGGTACTTCACGTGGCGACCGGCCGAGACTGTTACGTTGTCTCGACTGCCTCGCCGGGTACTGTCGCTGAACTGCGCCGTACCTCTGACGGCCGATGGGTGCTGTTTGACATGTGGGGTCCTGGCAACGAGCGTCCTGATGAGCGCATTGCGGATGAGATGCGCCGGAAGCTGGAGGCCGCTGGTGTGGTCTCGCTCGCGGCAGCGGTCCCAGAAGCCCACCTGGAGCCGCTGGCTGAGTTCTTTGGCGCTTTCGATCTTGTAAGTGGTTGGCCAACCCCAAGACGAACCCGGAACCGGCTCCAAACCATTCAGGAGGCCGCGTGAGCGTTTTCCCGACGCCCCGGCTTCCTAGTCCGGCTCAGCCATCCGCCCTCTCCCTGCCTCAGCAGAGCCTTGTAGAACGGCTTAGGGAGGCCGAGCGCCGATGCATTGTGGCCGAGCAAGAGCTTGAGCGCGTCAGTCGCGAGAGCGAAGCTGAAGCGAAAATCGCTGCCTCGGCTATCGCTCGGCTGAGCGCTGCCTTGAACAAGCAAAGGGAACGGGCAGACGAGTTCGAGCAGATCATGGGCGCGATGGGACGCGAGTTTGCCATCCTCAACGTGACCGCCACCACCTTGGCTGAACGCGCAGGCGTTGCGCCAGCAGAGTTGGTCGAGCTTAAGCGCTTGTGGGCGAAGGTCAGCGCCGATCCTGATCACGTTGAAGTGGGATTGCATCAATCAGCGCCCGACTTCCTCGTCAAGGCAGCCCGAACCGCCTTTCGGAAGGCTCACCATCCCGACACGAGGCCGCAGAGCGAGAAGGCTGTGGCAGAAGAAATGTTCAAGCGGAATGAGGCAGCATTCGAGCGCCTGTTCAGGATGCGAGGTCTGTCCCCTTGATATCCGACAGATTGAAGAGCGGAAGCACGACTGCGGTCAACGGTGCCCTTCGATGGCGGCGCGCCGGGAGCGAGCCTGACTAAGCCATAGCGCGTGCGCCGTTGTAGACGATGTCCGTATCCGTCACGGTGCCTTCGTGCATCTTCACGAACTCAGCCGCGATCACGTCTGGACCCGCAGCGGCTTCGCCGGTCCTCGGCCCGGCCGGACTGGGCCGGGAGCCGCATCTGATTCTCCCGAGGGTCAGCGCTTGTACGATTGATTATAGGGCGTCAGGCGACTACTGCCTCTGCCTCGCAGGATCGCGGCTGGAGTTTCAGAGAACGGGCTCATGCCCGACCGGCTATCACGTGAGCGGAGCCTACCATCTATCGAACCGATGATGTCGCCACTGGCGGCGTGACAGTCTTCGCTGACGCCTAAATACAGGATGAAAACCTCATTCTGTCTTTATCCAATGCCAATTGTAGATGCCATTGATGTCGCGAAGCAAATCAATCTCGGCTTTGAGCGCACACACATCGAGCCCAGCCGATACTGTGGCTTCCTTTTCGACCACCCAAGTCCCGCGACAATGCTCAGGATGTTATTCGATGGGAAATATTGGCCGACGAAGGTAAACGACCTCTACCTGATTTACGTCGAACGCTCGCCGGATGTCTCGGCTTGGATAGATTCATGCGGCTATGAATTCCAAGCTGTCGAGATCGTGGCGATTTTGTTCGGGTCGGATGAAGATCAGGAGAGCTTCGAAGAAGTGATTTGGCCTCATCGCGCAAAAAATGAAGGGGTCGAAATATGCTGAGGTTCGTCTCTCAGAAGATGCACGGCATAGCAGCGATCTCGATGGGTACACTCATTGGCTCACGATCCGTGGCCGGACTTGCAGCGCTTAATCTCCGGGGTCCAACGCTGAAACTGATCGATTGGTACCGCCGACCGTTTGGAATGATGGCGATCCTGGCCGGATGCAATGAGCGATACACCTCCGCACGAACATTCTCTGGAGCAAAGGGCTGGAGGGTAGTCGGCCAACGGTCAAATGCCTCGACAAGTTCTGCCTCCTGGACCGAACCGAGTGCAACGATGCCCCGCGCCCGCTGATCTCGGCACAGCCATATGCTCAGGCTTACCTCGTTCCACCATTTCGATTGCGCGCGTCGGTACTCGACCACGTTCCGGACATGGGACGCCCACGAGCGGAAGCTTGCATCGCAAAAGTCCATCTCTACGTTGGAAAACCGGCGCGCGTTTGGAAGAATGCGGCGCGCGATCTGGCCAGCGTAGCGCCATCGGCAGGTGTCGCACTGAACGGAACGACATCGGTTTTGAGAGTTGCAATACACTCACCTATTTACAAACAGACCGAACAAAACGAAGATCGCGCGTACCGCTGGACAATGGCTCTCAGCGCAAAACCCGCCCGAGAGATAGCGCGATGAGCCGGAAAATCTTTCCGAATAACAATCCGCGAAAGCGATTCATGAGACCGCCCAGAGCCGCAGTTGAAGTCTCCACCTCTGAAGCCTCTGCCGACACGAGTGAAATCATTGAGTCAAGATTGAGGGTTATCGCAAGATTACGTAACGAGATGATCCGTTTCCGCCGCCAAACCCACGTGGCTTATCTCAAGACGTTGATCTCATTTCATCTACGTACCAAATCTTGGATTACCCACGGGGCCCATTACGCTCTTCGATTTTCCGCTACCGCAATTTCTTTGATTGCAGCCACACCGTTGCTAGTTTTTTTTGATTTTGAGATCGACAAAGCAAGCGAAACACATCTGGCTGCGGCACAGATGATCGGCGCGTCCCTCGCTTTGGTGTTGTCTCTATCAATAATTCCAGCCCAACGGGCAGCCGAGTTGTTTTCAACGCCGATTCTACGCTTCTTTGCTTCGGATCGAACGCTTGTTGGCATGTTTGTTGTGCTTGTGACGACGACCGCTATTTCCCTTTTGCTTGGAACAAATTTTTTGAGAGGTCACATTGCAGCGCAATGGACACTAATCGCACAATTTGTACTTCTAGGACTCTCGTTCGACGCGCTTCGCCTGTTCTATGTGACTACGCTTAAGCTTCTTGTTCCTGAAACGGCAATTGAGCGGCTCGTAGCTGATTTTAAGCGTAGGCTTGTTTTTCACTCTCGGCTTGCTGACAAAGTTGTACGGGTGCATGTCGCGTCGGTCGGTGCGACTGGTGCAGGCGATCAGATTACGCATGCGATGATGATCTCCAAGAGTACCGTCCCAAGTGAGATAAAGTATTGGACATCTCAACTCCAAGAGTCCGCGCACCGTTTCATAGCGCGACGCGACTCGAACGCAACAATTGCAGCTATTTCCGCTCTAGGGCTTCTTGCGAGTGAATATACTAACTTGCGACGCAAGAGCGTACTTCTGCATGTTGAAGATCAGTTTCTGTTTGCAGGTCCCCAAAGTGACATTGCAGACGTGCTTAATCCAATCTACGAGGCTGTTCTACGTATCGCTGACGACGCGATTATCTCAAAGAATGAAAGAGTTGTGCAACAATGTCTCAACACCATGGGAACGACGCTTGAGCAGACAACTAGGATGGTCGCGCCAACAAGTTGGGGAGTTAACGAGGCACCACTGACTTTCGGCGCAGTATTCTATCTTCAACGCTTGGTCATGTCGGTGTTGAGAGGCCAGATGCTCGACGCAACGCTGACAGCAATCTCACTTTTACAGAAGTTCATTACGAGCACATCATCCGAAGCGGATATTCGCCCGTCTGTCACACAAGCAATCGAAACGTTGTTCGCGATTGTTGTCAATGGATATGCTACGTCACAACAAATTACAATTTATCAGGCTTCAAGCGCGATATTGCTCTCGGTGAAGGCTGAAATTGAGTCGGGCCAATTTGATCACATGCGTTTGGAAGCGATACTTCGCGAGTTCGCAAGTCTGCTTCCTTATGAGGTCACCGCCGATCAGGCCGGTTTGCGCAGGTTGAACATTTATCCTCCCTATAGTTCAAGCTTTGAAGCTAGCATCCCATTTTTGCTCCAAAACGTCGCATCACGCATTCAAGTAAACCCTGAGCGTCCGCGCCTAAACCCCTATGCCGATCTTGTTAAGATGATGGAGGTCGTGCGAGGCCATTATCGCGAAATCTGTAAGATCAACTTTGGCGAAGCGTTGCTGTTGAAATTGGTCATCGACTCACTTGAACGCATTTGGCACGTCTTAATTTGCGAAGTGGTCAATCCAGTCTCTGAAGCGCATATCTCCGCCGTCACGGATGCGCTCATATGGCAGATCAGTTGGGCCTCGGGTTTCTTTCACGATGGCGAACGTCCTTCAAAAGTTGCGCTGAACGCTGCATCGGATCATTTGGCCGCTTACGGAATAATGGCCGCCGATGCTGGTATCGTTCAGATTACTATCCAATGCGCAAAAACTCTGAGTAACATTGCCGAGGCAGTAGGACGTTCGGTCAGTGCGTACGATTTCGCTGATTTAAGCGTTGCACTAGAAATCGTCGCTCGATCCTGCGAGATAACCGGTAATTCCGATTGTGCCGCAACAGTGCGGCAGCTTATTACCTATCCAAAAATGATAGAAAAAGACAATGAGGCGCACTACACCGACGCGAGACAGGTCCGTATGAACCAATTCGAACGAGCGTTAGCCGACGCGAATGGAAGTCGTGGCTATCGCGAGAGTCCAGTCACGATGCTTCGCGAATTGATCGACCGGCACTCGCGAAAGGGGCAAAATAAAGATCGCGGCGGATGAATTTGTCATGGAGGGTGAGCGGAGAGGCGGTGCGGCCAACAACCAATTCTTTGCAATCTGCCGAAAGCGCCGTCGAGGTTTCAACAGACTTACGGTCATGTCGAGTCAGATGATCAGAAGCAATTAGATGTCAGGGCGCAGTTTCGAGAGGTCGAGGTCTCATTTAATCCGACTTATCGTATTTGCTGACACGTTATACGACCGCCCTAACTCCCTGACAGAATGGCCTTCGGCCTTTCGCTTTCGAACTTCCGCCTGCTGATGCGGCGTCAGCTTGTGTTTGCGGCCCATGCGGACGCCCCGTGACATTGCCCGTTCTCGGCCCTCGGCAGTCCGTGACTTAATCAATTCGCGTTCGAACTCTGCGAGCCCGCCGATGACAGTCAGGATCAGGCGGCCTGCTGCCGTCGTCGTGTCGGCCCAGCTTTCTTGGAGTGACAAGAACGATGCGCCGCGATCTGCGACAGTTTTCAACATGGTGAGGAGATCGATTGTTGATCTTGCCAATCGGTCTAGTCGAACGACGACCAGGGAATCTCCAGGACCTAACGACTGAAGAAGTTTGCGGAGGGCTGGGCGATCTGAGGCAGCGCCGCTGGCAGTCTCTTCCACGATCTGACCGCAGCCTGCCGCACGAAGTTGCTCGACCTGACCATCGGTCGATTGGCCGACAGTGCTCACGCGCGCATATCCGATTTTCATGCTCAATTATGACACGGATATATGACACAAGCAAGCCATTGATTTTGCGCTGAATGGTTGGCGTCCCATAATTGCTGAATTCTGACACACCGTCTAATGGACAGCTTTTGTGGACATGGCCGAGTAGGCTTCAGGTATCAAGCGTGTTCATCGCGATGATTTCTTCAACAAACGACGCATGCCATACCATTCCAATCTGGGCTTCTTCCTTTGCCGAATGCAGACGGCCTGAGTAAACGCCGATAAAGTTGGTGGCTGGCATATCATTGAACGCGCGCACTGACCCTTCGACGTAGTCGTTCGTCCAGTTTTGAAGAATTACCGGCGCGCCAGACATTCCCGGGCGGGAGGCTGTATCGACAAGATAATAGCCGGTTGTCATCCGAACGATATCGGGCTCCGAGGCAATGCTACCGCGTTTCCAAACCGGGAAAGCTGGGGGCGCATTTCCGAACGGATAGCCAAGTACAAAGACATCCATTCCAATTTTTACTCTGAGCGGCTTCGAAAGAAGAGTATTGATTGGGTACATGTTTATGACCGGATCGTTTCCTGTCATCGGAATGGGGATCGCCACAACATCGACGCCGGGCATACCGGGCCGAATGAGCCACGAAGGTTGATGATTTTCATCTCGAATTCGAATGTCCCATTTTTGCTTTCCGAAATCTCCGATGCGGATATTGAAAAGACATCGAAGCGTGTCGGGCGCAGCCGGGGTTTCAAGAACTCGGGTTCTTGTATTTCTACCTGTGACTACATGCCAATTCGTTATCAGGTAGTGCTGGGCACCCTGCTTCCAGACGAAAGCGGTCGCATTTCCCATCGAGGTATTGTTAGCAAGCTGCTCAACAGGAACCGTGGTTAAGGAAAATGCGTCTATCTCAGTCACAGAGCGACCTCAATTATTCTGGGAAGCTACTTCCTGGCCCGCTTTGAACGCTTTGTTGACACCTGACCTGCTCGTTCTGCCTTGTTCCGCTCCAACAGAACACTTGCGGGTTCATCGTTGGGGTCCTGCGGGACAAGTTCACCCCGAAATGCTTTGGCTAGGATGGCTTGGTCGAGATGAACAATTAGCTTGCGGGCGCTCGTGGTTTCGGTCACGAGACGGTCGATCCAAGAAACGGCTGCTTGAATGCGCCGACAGATTTCATTCTGCTCCGCAATTGGTGGAACTTGGATAGCGAGCGGCGCGATGTCTCCGTTGTTTATCTGCGGAACATTTGAGCCGTTGCTGATTGTTGATAAATCCAGTTTGTCCATCCACCACCAGAGAAATTCTGGGGTGACCTTCCGGGCGGTAAGCACCATAAGATTTAGATCAAGAGCACCCGCGACCAGAAGTCGTCGCTTCTTGTTTGTAGCGATCGCCCCACCTCTCTTTGGAAAAGTGATTGATCCCGGCTCATACATCCGCAGCCCAAGGGCCATTGCTTTGTTGCGTGAAAGGCGGAATTGAGAAGAACGAAGACCCTCCAAATTCGCGGCCTCGTTCATGCTTGAGACCTTGAACCAGGATATTTCACCATTTGCAGAAAGTGCGTCTTCAATACCTTTTGGCGTCTGGCCGCTGGCTATGGTGGCCACATCACCGATGGTTGATGCCTCCCAGCCGGATTCATTTTTATTTGTGCTCCGCCATCCCCGTGTCAGATCACCCCGAAACGCCGCCGCCAAGATGGCTTGCTTGTATTTCTCAACAAGCCGAGGAATGTGATTGAGGTGGTCGTTAGCGTATCGCGATTGTGCGGTTAGACCATCGATTTTCTTCACTATCCGCCGCTGCTCGTTGAGGGGTGGGAGTGGAAGCATCTGAGCTTTCAAATAATCGAGTGGAACGCGGCGTTGACCCACCGCTCCCGTCATGGCAGCTTCGGCATCTGCTCGAAACGATTTTTGTCTTAGAAATCGCCATATAAAGTCCGGAGAGATATCGCCGAGCGGACGCAGCACATGAAATTCAGTAGAGCCACATGCGAGGCCGCCTGTTAGCTTTCTGGCAACTGCAATCTTACCGTTTTCCATGCAGGGCGTGATCTTCGCAAAGATGACATCGCCGGTCTGAAAATGAGTATAGCCCTTTGAGACCTCTGAAAACGGTCGATCTTGTGCGCCTTCAATTTCACCAGTGATGTCGCGAACTGCTGGCATTGGGACAAACGACACTGTAGTGCGGGACGGAATACCTTGATGTCTAGGATTTAGGACTGCACAATCTGCAAGGGTAACTTGTTCCCATCCATTCGGCATCTTTATCATTCTGCTGCCTCTGACACCGTTTCATTCACTACGACCGGCTCCAATTCTTCAGATAGCGTCTCGATCCCCTCCAACGCAGCCTTGAGATGGTCGATGATTGCGGCGGCGATGTCTTCCGGCTCTGTTAAGTGTTCCTCCGTATCAAGCTCCGTATTCCGCAACCACGAAATATCGAGATTATCATTGCGGCCCTTGACTTCTTCTCGCGTGAAGCAACGCCAGCGACCTTCCTTACCTTTATCCTTGCGCTTGGTCGAACCATTCGGATCGTTGCCATATTCTTTTTCGAAGTCAGCGAAGTCCTTCGATGTCAAAGGCCGGGTTTTGCCATAGGCCGGAGCATCGGCTCGCATATCGTAAACCCAAACCGCCTTCGTGTTCGCTTTGTCTAACTTCCCACGCTGGAAGAAAAGCACATTAGTTTTCACCCCCTGCGCATAGAAGATGCCGGTAGGCAGCCGCAGGATCGTGTGTAAATTGCAAAGCTCCATAAGCCAGGACCGAAGTCGCTGCCCCGTGTTGTCTTCGAATAGAACGTTATCCGGTACAACCACCGCCGCACGTCCTCCGGGCTTAAGTGCACGAACGACATGTTCCAAGAATGCAAGCTGCTTGTTCGACGTATCGGCAGTGATCGAGAAGTCCGAACGCGTTGGACGACCGCCGCCCTTTTTGGTGCCGAAGGGAGGATTAGTTAAAACGATATCGGCCTTTGATAGACGTTCGCCGTCCGGTGACAGCGTGTCAGCCAATTCAACGCCACCCTCGATGCCATGCAACAATAGATTCATCATGCATAGGCGGTGGGTGTCAGGCACCAATTCGCCACCAACAAAGGCGTTGTTGCGCTGAAAGAACGCCTGCTGTTCCGACAGTTTGTAGAGATCGTCGGAACGATCCTTGACGTAGCGATCAGCGGCTACAAGGAAGCCCGCCGTGCCCGCTGCCGGGTCCTGCACTGTTTCACCGGGCTGTGGTTTCAGCAACCGAACAATGCAATCGATCAGAGGACGCGGAGTGAAATATTGGCCAGCACCGGACTTTTTGTCCGAAGCGTTCTTCTCCAACAATCCTTCATAAAGATTCCCCAGACCTTCTTCCCGAGCAGAAAACCAGTCCAACTGGTCTATGCTAGAAGCCAGGGCCTTCAGGTTGGTGGGCTTACGAAGGCGCGTCTGCGCGTCGGTAAATATCGCACGGACCAGAACATCCTTGACGGTAGGTTGGCCGAGATCGAGAAGCAGACGCTTATAATAGTCAAGCTGATCGAGACCCTCGCGCTTCTCCAATTCCTTCCAGCGATAAGCCTTCGGCAGACGGCTTTCTTTGCCAGTCTCTTCCAGCATTTTTAGAAAAAGCAAAAATGTGAGTTCTGTTACGTACTCATTGTACGTAACGCCATCGTCTCGCAGGACGTGACACAGCGACCATAGCTTAGCAACGATGTCGGTGGTGGTAGTCATCAGGCCGTCCTCTTCCAAATCTCTTCGTTGATAACGGCAATAACGTTTTCTAGCTCGCCGTCAAATACCTTGTTCAACCGCCTGAAACCGCCGTCAGATGCGAAAGGCTCGTTGGTGTCGATGGTTTCTCGGTCCACCACGATTGATTTTTCTATCTGTTCGCCAATTCGCTTCAACCACCCCTTCTGCGGGGCCGACCACGCCCTGCTGGCCATCACGGAACGCATGGCAGCGTTTAGCCGTTCGGCATACGGGACCAAGGGGTCGCCCAGTGCAGCCTGACGCACAAAGCCGATGATGGACGCGGCGATATCTTCGTTCTTCGCGTCGGCCCACGCGCGGCGGAGATTGGCCTCAGAGAAGCCCTTTAGGTCGAGGGCCATGCGCAATTCTTTCAAGTGCGTCCGCGTCAGGTCGCGCGGACGCTGCAAGACTAACTTCAGGGCGGCTATGTTGTTTACGTTGTCGCGCACATAGGCAGTGAAACTGTTGAGGAAGTCCTCAGGCTTTACCGCTTGGCCGTAACCGCGCGTAACTGCGACGACCTCATCGGCATGCGTTGAAATCGGAACGAACCGTGGCGTATCGCCATCGCTGCGCCAGTCCAAAATTGGTCCTACAGCCGCACGGTCAGAAAACCATTTGGAAAGCGTTGCCGACTGTTCGGTAAGCAAGCGCTTCAACGTTTGTTCTGGCGCTTCTCCGGCTACGGCCTCAAATTGGTCTCTAGCCTCGGCAGGCATCTTCTTGAGCCTACGGCGCAACTTCACGGCTAACTGTTGTCGAACACTTTCTCTATGATCGACTTCATCGGCGGCGATCAGTTCTCTAACCAGTTGCTCGAAGCTAATCGAGGGATTAACCACGACAGGCTTCATGTCAGTCAGGTCTTGCAAGTGCGGATACAGGTCTACGGCGTCGAAAATTCGAAAGACTTCCTTGCCAATCTCTGGGCACTGGCGCGTTGCCCGACCGATCATCTGTTCATACAGAATTCGACTGTTCACGCGGCGCAAGAAAACGAGATTTGTGATTGAAGGGACATCGATGCCGGTGGTCAGAAGGTCAACCGTGACGGCAACTCTCGGATTAGTGTCGTTGCGATAAGATCGGATGAGACCCTGAACCTTGTCAACGCTTCCTGTAATCTTTTTAACTGCCGCGTCTTCGATCTCGCCGTATTGTTTTGCGAACGCAGTTTTTATTGCACTCACGACAATATCGGCATGTGCATCGGTAGCCGCAAAAATCAGCGTTTTGCCGAATGATGGATCAATCTGCTTCGCCAATTCCTCGGCAACGACCCTGTTGAATTCTGGCGTAATAACTTGCTTGTTGAATTTGTCAACCTCGAACCGGATTTCATCCGGCGCGTGAGCCAGATTGACTTCGCCGGTCTTTGTGTTCAGCAATTCAAGCTGCTCGTCCTTTTCGAAGACGATACCAGCTTTAGCAAGCGCGGTTTCGATCCTGATCGGCGGTTCGTGATCGATAAGATGTCCTTCAACTACTGCATCTCGATAAGAATAAGTGAAGATCGGGTCCCCAAATATCTCTGTCGTATGAAGGGCTGGTGTTGCCGTAAGGCCAATCTTGACGGCATCAAAATATTCCAACACCCGTCGATATTTTGAGATGTAGTCGTCTTGCCCACGGAAGCTCAGTTCAGCATCGGACATTTCGCGGTCCAGGAGATAGCCACGATGGCACTCATCAACCACAATTAGATCATACTGATCTATCGGCGGGGCCTCAGAATCATCCGCTGTGTAGAGAACGCGTTTTACCAGTCCCTGAATGGTGCAAATGTGAACCTTGGTCTCACTATCAGGTGTTATGTCCTCAAGCTTCTTAAGCCCAAAAATATCAGCGAACGCCCTGCCGGAAACGATCTTAGTGGTTGAAAATTCGCCCGCAGCCTGATGACCAAGCGCAGATCGGTCAACCACAAAGCAAATTCGATGGAAACGTTTGGTGGCGAGCAGCCTATAGAGCATGGCTATCGCCAGCTTGGTCTTCCCTGTACCGGTCGCCATGGCCAACAGCATGGTTCGACGCTCGGTTTCCAGCGCTTCCTCTACCGCTTCAATTGCATGTTGCTGATAGTCACGAAGCGGAAAGCCGAAATCGAACGGTAAAGTCTTGAGGGCTTCAGTGGCAGCGTCCTGATCAATTGCCAGGAGTGCCGCAAGGCCGCCAGGAGTCGGCCAATCGACAAGAGCCCGACGATGATTGGCGGCCCTTCGCGTATCGCGGAACCAGATGCCACTCTCTGTCTCGATCTGTTTAAGGTAGGAGCGCCCATTCGCGGAGAATACGAAAGGCACCCTGTGATCTCTCCACGGTCCTCCGGCGAAAGCGAAGTCAGGTTGCTGCACCAGTCCTACAGAGTACCGTTCTGCTTGATCTATCGCGGCAGATACGTTCTTACGTTTTCGCTTTGCCTCCACGACGCCTACCAGCGTTAGGCCGCAGAACAGTGCGTAGTCGGCTGGGCCGCTTTTTGTAGGCCACTCCGCTATTACCAAATTCCGTCCCTTGATTGGACGCGAACCTTCTGCATACCGAAGGGACTTAGAATCAACTTCCCAACCGCGATCCCGTAGCTGTTGATCAATTAGCGCTCGGGTCGAGGACTCATCGAGATCATACTGGGCAGCAGCACGTTCGCCGCGTTCAACAAGCGCTTGCGTTTCGGTATTCGATGTCTTCTCGGCTTCAGCTTGCAGAACGGAAAGTCGCTTCTCAACCTCGGCATCCAGCAATGGCTCATCACCGAATGGATCGGTCGGTTCTTCCAATTTCAAGGCTGACGTTAGGGCTGACAATGCTCGATCTGTGGGGTCTACGCCTTTGTGTTCCAGTTCCGAAAGACGGCTTACAAGCTTGGTTTTGTCGTCCTCCAATTCTTGGGCAATGGCTTCCCAGATGCCCCGATCTTCAGTTTCCCGCTTTAGCCGATCTTCGGCGGTTTCAAGTGCGGTTGCCTTGTCTGTCGCCATCTTGCTTGCGTTGGCGGCGGCGGCTTCAACTTCCTTGATACGACCTTCCAACGCCTCAATCTTCGCCCTAAGTTCCGCTGTATTATCGGACGGCTCAGGTGGCGCGATAAAGGTGCCCGGATTGAAGTTGGACTGCTTTCCATAAGTGCGGTGAAACCAAACTCCAAGTTGCCGAGCGAACTTCAGTGCCGACATCGCCTCAGCATGGGTGCCCTTCGCCTCATGAACCGCAGCATTGCCGACTTTCCGCAAGAAATGGAAAACGTCAGCAGTCTCCTTGGGAATCACCCGCGCGAAAGAAAGCTTTCGGAGCGTCTCCTCAAAGGTCTCGCGTTCGTCACGATAGAGGGCATGTCGTGCGGCGACGATCTTCGACAACAACTCGGCGAACTGCCGAAGCTTGAAGAGAGCGATAGCTGGGTCTTCGCGAAAGTAACGCTCCGCCTGCGACCCAAGCTGGACAAGCATAGGATCGTGGGAAACCAGAAACCCAAAATTGACCGTAGGTGTCATTCAATATGCAGCCCCAGCCGTAGATTGCACGTTTTTTCTGCTCTTGGCGAGAGGCCGTTCACTCGTCTTTGTTCTCCAGCCAGCGGCCGGATCGTCAGCTATTCGGGGAGCGTGCTGCGCTTCGAACCCGTGCATGCCATCACCACCACCCTGAGTCCAGTTTTCATATGGGTGGGACAGATCATGGTCCCGCTCAAGAGGCAAATGACTTGTCAGCACCAACCCGTCTCTCGCGTGTCTCGGAGCGCCTTCGGCGCTGGTCTTTCAGGGTCTCGGTCTTGAGGAGAAAGCCGAATCCGGCGTCGAATGGCCAGCAGCGACAGACGCACCCAAGAACGATAAGGGCTCAACGAAGTCGCCTTTGAAGTCGCCCGACCGAAGAGAGGCGGAGGCGCACGCCGACAGCCGTCCTGAAGGGCGGAGCGCAGATCGAAGCCGAGCCGTGTGCGAGGCGGTCGATCTCACTTAGTTTGATGCGAGGAATGCCGGGTGGCCCAGGGCGGCCACCCAAGCATCACGTCTTCGGGAGCCGTTCGGCTCGACGGCTTCGCATCCGCTCAGCACGTCGGCTCGCCTCCGTTCCCTTCCCGTGATGCATTTCAATTTCGCAATCTGAGCACGAACCGGGTAGAAATAATTACGTCCGCACTAATCCTAAATACATAGACACGCAGCGGACGCATTTGGCGCGATCAAACACGGAGAAAAATGAAACCTACACGTATTACGATTTTCGAGGGTTTGCCCGGATCGGGCAAGACTTCTCGGATGCTCAGCGAGATGATTTGCGGTCCAGGTCGATACATCCTTGCGGCTCCTCGAACGGCACTAATTGAAGAACACGTCTCGTCGCTCAGATCACATGCGGCGCAGTCCAACGCGCAACCGACAATTACCTCAATCCACTCCGACCAGGATGAGGCCGGTCCGATCAAGAGACGCATCGCTGACGCATTCCGCTTTCTTAAAGATGCTCAGCACGTCATTCTAGCTATTACGCACGAAGGACTTCAATCAATCGATCCGGCTGAATTAGAGGGCTGGCATGTTCGCATCGATGAGACTCCCGACGCGGTAGCTTCTGGTCAGATTCGAGCGCCAGTAGCGGCCAGATGGTTTGAGACGCTATACCATCTGATTAAGGTCGAAGGCACGAAGTGGTGCAAAGTGCAGGCAAAGACAGATGCACCGTCCATCGGGCATTTTCTGCGAGACGATCTAGCCGAGCAGCTTGCTGCCTTCCACAAACGCGTCATTAGTGTTTCAGGATTGTACGTCGATGTCGGGGCCTGGGACGAGGCGTTCGACCGATCTAAGCCAATCCGTTGGTGGTCTCTTTGGACGCCTCGCGACCTTGCCGAATGCGCGAGCGTCAAGATCGCAGCATCCGGATATGCGTCGAGCTTGTGTGCTCTGGCTACCGACAGCTTATTCCCCGGCGAGGTCGAATATAGCTGCGAGTGGATTGAGTCTCCACGGTCAGGCCAACCGAAGGTTCACATCCACTACATCACAGGACACCGTGGCTCGACCGAGTTCTGGAAGAACGGTGATGGGCGCGATTGCCTCAACGCTGTTGGTTTGTATCTCAGCAAGCTACATGATTTGGGCTTCTGGTCGGGCAACGAGGTCGTCCGTGATCGCTTCGAGTTACTGCTGAAAGGCAAACAGGTCTCGCCTCGCCAAGCAGGGACGAACGCCTACAGGCACCTCCGCTCCTGCGCGATCATTTATTCGAACAAGGCACAAGACGCCGATTCCGCGATCCTGGAGGTGTTCGGGCTCACCAAAGACCAGATCGCTCGTGCGCGTGAGATTGAAGACATCCAGCAGTTTGTGATGCGAGGTGCAATTCGAAATCCGGATTTCGATGGTTTGTATGACATCTACGTGTACGACCTCTGGCAAGCAGAAGCAGTGCGAGACTTTTTAGAAGACGGCGGCATCACCGGTGTGACCCTGCTTGGAATTGATGAGGCCGGGCTTATGGAGTTTGAGCGGCCAAAGGGCGGTCGGAAGCCGGTGCAGTTAGACGACCGTAGCAAGGCCGAGAGACTGGCTGAGCGTCGGAACAAAGATGCCGCCCGAAAGCGGCAAGCACGGTCCATCGAACGTTTACGGAGAGAGGAAGCAGGAACTCTCCGGGAGCCAGGGCGACCTCCAAAGAAAGTGACGACGCTCAGGGCTGGATGAAGGCGACCTCCTTGCTATTGACCAACACAGGTTGCAGGCCGGACAGGTCTGCTTCTGATACATCTGGGCTGGGCAAACGACGGCTCACGCCCGGTCAGCAGTCGCTAAGTGGGCTGGACCACGGACCAGGATATTGGCGGGACGGCTTAGGATGTCGAAGCTGTTGCGAGCCTTTCCGGACGGGTGCGCCTGGGGATGAGACCTCCGTGGCTCCGGTCCTTCAGGATGGGCGGCCGGAGCCGGAGTGGTTACCCGGTCTTGGCTTGCCGATACGCGAACTTGAATTTCGCCCGGTGAGACGCTCGCCCTCTCTGCCGCATCCGCTGCCGCATTCATCGCAGCTAGCCGCTCGGGAAGCGGAAGGGCCTTATTCAGCATCGTGGCGAGGTACCACGACAAGTCGATGAAGCTTGCACCGATATCAGGGAGGGCCGTGCCCGGCCTTCCGGCCGCCTGAGACGTGGAATCCGCCCTCTTTAACGGCTTTGACAGTTGCGCCAGCTTGATCAGCTTGTTAACGCCGCTGATCCTTCTTCCGGCCACGACTTCCTTGCGCTCGATCCGGCGCACAAAATCCCCCGTCGTGTAGCCAAGCGCTTCGGCTTGAATGAAAGCCCGCTTCAAGCGCGACGCTTCCGACTTCATGTCGGGGTCAGCGCGCTGTTCCTCGGGCTGGAATGCTTGGATCAGGTGATAATAAAGGTGATCGAGCTTCGGCTTCTTTATACCCCGAGCCTGCATGATACGGTCGAACTCGGATTCGTCATCTCTGAGTTTGCCTGCAAGGCTATATGCACGTCCCATGAAGGCGTGAAGCGCCTTGTGTTGGCGACCTCTTGCCTTCCAGGCGTCAATTGCTGCGAGGGCGACTTGGGAGACGAGCGCGTCCACCTCGGTGTTGGCGGGGGTTGGATTTTCCAACACCGCCCCACTCACCAGTGTGCGCCGAAGCCTTTCCCCATCCTCCCCGTAGTTGCACCAGAGGACTTCTTGTCGGAGCCTCTTGGACGCGGGGCTTTGCTGCGGAGGAGCACGTAGTTTCCGCCAGTCCGTCGCAGGATAAAGATAGCTGTAGAGCGCGCAATCGTAGCCTGAGATCGCGACCTTTGCGCTGCACTCATTGAGAGCACGCGCGAGGTCTCGATGATCATCGTCGGTCAACACGTTGGTGTAGGTCTTATCTTTGCGTGTCCACGTCTCAGCCACGTACGGCGGATCGCAATAGAACAGTCTATCCGGTCCATCTAATGCGGCAATGATCGCCATCGCGGGGCGGCTCTCCATCGAAATCCCGCTTAACCGCGATGCAACTTCGTTGAACCGTGTCACCCCCGACCTGAATCGTGCTGAAGCGAGCGCCATTCCGTTCCTGCTTTGGTTCGGAGTTGTGCCCCAGTTGGACGGGAGCGCGTTCACGGAAAAAGCCATGTGGCTCTGCCTTACTCGAACGTAGAAACGTCTTGCTCTTTCGAGGTCGGATAGGTGCTCGCTGGGGCCGAGCGAAGCCGCAAACTCGGTGCGGCTGTATGGTGTGAGGTCTATGAGACGCTGAAGTTTGTCCGGCTGTTCGCGCACGTTTTTGAGGAAGTTTACCACCTCCCCATCAAGGTCGTTGTAGGTCTCGATAGGCGAGATCGGCCGGTTCAGCAGGACGGCGGCTGAGCCGCCGAACGGCTCAACGTAATGAGTGCACTCTGGGAGAAGCGGAAGAAGCCATCCGAGGTGCATGGCTTTGCTTCCAGGCCACGGGAAGGATCGAAGGACACTGGGACAGGTGCCTTCGCTTACGGGGCGCTCGGAATTGAGTTTGAACGTGTTGTGGTTCGACAAGGGCTATCTGCTTCATGGTTGTAAAGCCATGTACGCAACTGGCGCTCTATTGACAAGTGGCAAAACATTTTCTATTGTCAAATTTGTCTTATAGGATTGCCCATGACCCAGCCCGAAGCCGCACCTCTTACGTTAGCCAAGCAAATGCAACTGCTGCGCCGCTTTCTCGATGCGCATCAAGCGATCCGTCGATATGCGCCAAGGATCACAGGAGCGGGGTGCCAAGTCCTGATATTCATTGCCCTCGAAACTCTAGATCAGAAGATTCTGCGTATACCTCGCTTGCGAGATGTGACGAGGGAGCTTGATCTCTCTCCCTCTGGCGCTAGCCGCCTGCTGGAAACGCTCACAGTCGGAGGCCGTAAGGGCAGTGCTGAAGGCGGCTACGGGTTGATCGAAACCGACGATTTCGTTGAAGGACGCCGCACAGATGGATACGTCCTTACCGAAAAAGGTCGGAAGTGCGTTGAACAGGTCCTGAGTGCGCTTGCTGGAAAGCCCTGTGGCGGCTTCGAGCCTCACGATTTGGGCAGCCTATTTAAGCTGATGATGGCCGAATGGGAGCGACGGCCGGACAACAAAGGCCAAGCGTAGGATGCGCACGAAGGGAGATTTATCCCCCGTCCATATCGGACCTGATACACCGTTGAGGCTTGCAGAAGCCATCACCCTCGGGTTCCCTGCTGGAGGTATGACGGTTTCAGGTCTCCGTCGTGAAATTGCACGCGGGCATCTAACTGTTGAGATACTGGCAAACAAGCAATTCACCACCCTCGCAGCTATTGAGGAGATGCGTAAGCTATGCCGCGTAAATGCAAAGGTGCCCGGCTCCATCTTCGACCAGCGCGACGCGACAGTACCGGAAAGATTACCCACCACCCTACGTGGGTCATCCGAGACGGAACGAGCTATCGCGCCACCGGATGCGCTGAGCGCGAAGTTGCGCAGGCTGAGCAAGCCCTCAAAGAATACATCGCTCTAAAATATAAACCTGAGCGAAGAGAACAGGACATTGATAAAATCCCGGTTGCCGATGTACTTTCGATTTACATCGATGACCGGCCCGACCTCTACGTCGAGAATCCCAACGCTCCGAAATTTCTTAAACGCATCGAGCGGTTGAACAGTTTTTGGAAAGCGATGATGCTTTCTGCGGTCAACGGGGAAACGTGTAGAGCCTATACGTACGACCGGGGCAACACGGGCGGCGCTCGCCGTGACCTGGAGGACTTGCGGGCCGCTATCGGGCACCACGCCTTTGAGGGCCTGCATCGCGGTACAGTCAGGGTCGTCTTGCCCAAAAAAGGCCAGCCCCGCGACCGCTGGCTTACCCGTTCGGAGGCTGCCCGGCTTATATGGGCATGTTGGCGCGCTCGCGAGACTCAAACAATTCATCGCGGCCCGAATAAGGGCCATAAGGTCGTCACGGACAAAAGACCCTTAAGGCATGTAGCACGGTTTATCGTGATCGGCATCTACAGTGGCACCCGCGCCGGTGCCATAGCTTCAGCTTCACCAATCCCAGCCGTAGGCCGGTCATTTGTAGACCTTGAACGAGGAATGTATTACCGGCGCGCTCTGGGCGCTCCCGAAACGAACAAGCGCCAGACACCGATGCCTATTCCGCCGCGCCTGCTAGCTCACCTGGGCCGATGGCACCGCAAGGGCATCATCCGGTCGCATTTCGTGGAGTGGCACGGAGAAGCAGTGAAATCGGTCAAGACGGGATTTGCCAAAGCCGTGTTGTTATCCCATATCGAGCATGCTTCCCCGCACACCTTACGTCACACGGCAGCTACATGGCTGATGCAGAACGGGACCATTCCTTGGCAGGCTGCTGGCTATCTCGGGATGTCAGTCGAAACTCTGCTTCGCGTCTACGGTCATCACCATCCAGATCATTTGAAAGATGCTGTAGCGAAGATGACAGCCAAACCTACCGCCTCAGCTTCGCCACAGAAACGGCAGGAAAGAACGAAAACGAGCGTTATCAAAGTTCAGTAAAAATGGGGCACTGTAATGAACGATTTGGTGGCGTCTGCCGCTCATAACGGTCTGGTTGCAGGTTCGAGTCCTGCCGGGCCCACCAATGCTGTCAAAGCCTTGCAGACCTGTCATCCCCCCGGAGAACCTACCGCCCCAGAGACCACCGCTTTTTGTTCTTCAATCAACCTACGGAGAGCCGCAGTCGAATGTCACGTAGGTTGTCCAGCACAATCGTTAGCGCATGCCGGGCCAGAGCAAGGACTTCCTTGTTGGTCCGTGCCACTCTCTGATGAATCGCCGAAAGACCGCTTTCGCGCATCATGCCGACGGCATGATGGACAGTGGCCAGATGCTGGCTAAGCTTCTATGCCTTGGTTATCAGCCGGTCCGTCGATGCGACAACGTCCGCGACGACCGTCGGGTTCGGACAAGGTTCACCGATTGAACGACCGGTGGACTCTAGTACGGGCTGAGATCGAAACATTTGAACGGTGTTGCTCATGGTACGCACCGGTGCTCCAAGTTAGGTGAAAACCCGGCGTGAACCGGGCTCTCGTTAGGTCAAGAAGCGCGGACAGTGCCAAGGAACTTGCTGACTTCTGCTTTCAACCGGTTGCTGTCCGACGACAGCGACTGCGCCGCCGACAGAACCTGTGAAGAAGCCGACCCGGTCTCCGTCGCACCACGCTGAACATCGGCGATGTTCGAACTGACCAGTATCGTGCCTTGCGCCGCCTGCTGGACGTTGCGAGAAATTTCCTGCGTGGCTGCACCCTGTTCTTCAATCGCCGACGCGATGGTCGCGGCGATCTCCGCCATATGATCGATAGTGGCGCTGATCTCCTTGATGGCCAGGACCGACTCGCCGGTCGCCGACTGTATCCCGGCGATCTGCGCGCTGATCTCGCCAGTCGCTTTGGCGGTCTGTGCGGCAAGCGCCTTCACCTCGGAAGCCACGACGGCGAAACCGCGGCCGGCCTCTCCGGCGCGTGCTGCCTCGATCGTCGCGTTCAAGGCCAGCAGGTTGGTCTGCCCGGCGATATTGTTGATCAGATCAACCACCTCGCCGATACGACCTGCCGCGGTCGCCAGCAGCCCGACGCGCTCGTTGGTTTTTTCGGCCTGCGCCACGGCTTCACCGGCGATCCGCGCGGAGTCCTGCACCTGGCGGCTGATCTCATTGACCGAAGACGCCATTTCCTCGGTCGCCGACGCGACCGACTGGACGTTGGTCGAGGCTTCTTCTGAAGCGGCCGCCACCATTGTCGTCAATTCCTGCGAGCGTTCTGCCGTCGCAGTCAACGTGCTGGCCGATGCCTCAAGCTCGGTGGAGGCCGACGTCACGGTGTCGATGATCTCGCCGACGGCATCTTCGAAATCGTTGGCCAGCCTGTGCAGGTCTAATTTGCGCTGTACGGCAATCCGCTTCTCGGCGTCCATCGCCTCCTCGCGATCGAAGCCGAGTTTGGACTGCATGGCCTGCACATTGCGCATCGCGATGCCGATTTCGTCGTCGCGATCGATGACGATCCGGGTGGTGAACAGACCCTGGGCTATCTTGTCCATCGCGCCATTCAGCCGCGTCAGCGGCTGGCCGATGGCCCGGATGGTCTGCAGGCCGAGCCAGGCGCACAGCAGAATGCCGGCGGTCAGCATGGCGACGGCAAAACCGAGCACCAAAGTATATCGGCTCTCCGCGGTCTCGAATTCGTTCTTGGCTTCCTTGACCTGAATCGCGACCAGCTTATCGAGGTCCGACTTTGCCAAGGCGTACAGTTCATTAGCCCTGCCAGCCAGCAAGTTTGCAGCCTCCTCGAACTTGCGATCTGCGAGCAAGGTCAGCGCCGGCTTGACCGCGCCTTCAACGTAGCTCTTGCGCTTGACGATGAAAGCTTCGGCAACATCCTTCTCTTCCGGGGTCAGGTAGGTCGCCATGTATTCGGCCCAGACTTTGGAAATCGCCTCGGTATTGCCGGTTACGCGGCCCGCGATATCGCCGATCGGATTGCCGGCGCGGCCACGGGTGACGGCGTCGTATTGAGCGATTGTGTTGTCCTTCATGCGGTCGTTGATCTGGAACAGTTGCGCGAGCGGGATCGCACGATCTTCATAAATCGACTTCAGACGCGTGTTGCTGTCGCGCGTCGCCAGAACGCCGGTAAGGCCGATAATCAACATGACCAAAGCCTGCACTGCGATCAACGTCGTCAGCCGCGCCTTCAAGGTCCGGGTGAACACGGCGATATGGTCGAACGCCGAGCGGCGACGGATCACACCGGCATCGATACGATACTTCTGCGCCTTCTTATCGCGCATCAGCGCGTATACCTGCTCGGCTTCCACGCGCTGGTCAGCGGGCAGCTTCGAGCGAATTGACATGTAGCCGCTGACCTGACCGCTCTCCCAGATCGGGGTCGCACTCGCCAGTACCCAGTAAAATCCGCCGTCCTTGCGCCGGTTCTTCACGGCACCAACCCATGGCTGGCCCAGCTTCAGCGTCATCCACATATTCTCGAACGCCTCCGGCGGCATGTGCGGGTGCCGGATGAAGTTGTGCGGCTGCCCCATCAGCTCCGCCTCGGTGAAGCCGGATGCCGCAACGAACTGATCGTTAAAATAGGTCAGGTTTCCCCTGGTGTCGGTCTTCGAAACAATAAGGGTCTCGTCGGTAATTGGATACTCAGCAGCGGTGATGGGCAAGTTCGTGCGCATGATAATCCTCTGCTGGCAGTCCCCGGCACCGGGCCGTGACCGCACGCAAATTAAGTTTTCAGAAATGATCGCAGGGAGTGATGCCGACTTTCACCGAGTTTAAAAGCCGCCTTGGTTGTGGTGGCCGCCTTTGCGTCTAAGCGAGCAAGCTGTCGGTGAACTCGATGACATGCTTAGTTCATCAAGAAGAACGTTGCGTTAGTCCGAGCTCTGCTGTCGTCGCTCAGATCCGGACAATGTCGGGTTTCGTACGCTCATGTAGTAACTAAAGAAAAAAATGATTAGCGGTGCTGATGTGGAAGGTGCAAGGATTGTGGTCGTCATCTCATCTCAGCAGGGTCGTCCGTGATTATATCGCCCTCGGCGCCGTTACGCCGGCACTCGTTCGTGCATACGAGCGACCCGGAAGAAATGCGTCATGCGATGCTGACGCGCTTCGGTGCCAGTCATTTCACAGGGCCGCCGGCCGGCGCGTTCGAAGGCTACGGCGATTTTATCATCACGGACCGAGTATCGCTTGGCATCTGCGCTTATGGCGGCGAGGCGGTGGCGCATTTTGACGAGACCGACGCCGTGCGTTTTCAGATCGGGACCAAAGGCCATTCGACAACGACGGTCGGTTGCGAGGTGGTGCAAGTCGATCCGCAGCACGGCTGCGTGACATCGCCTGGCCGCGCGTCCAAGCTGAAATTTCACGCCGGCTACGAGCAGATGGTGCTGCGTCTCGGCCACGACGGGCTCAAGAGCAGGCTCACCGCAATGCTGGGCTTCGCGCCGAAGGGTGACCTTGTATTTGATAATTGCGTTCGCACGGATACGGCTGAAGTGCAGCGCTTGGTTCAACTCGCCCATTTCTGCCGGAGCCAGCTCAACCCGGCGCATGACGCATTACCCGTCCCGATCGTACACCAGTTTGAACAGGCGATCGAAGTCTCGTTTCTCTGCACGGTCCGTCACAGTTTCACGCACCTGCTTGAAAGCGATGTCAGCGCCGGAACGCCGGCCCATGTTCGTCGCGCCGAGCAGTATATTGAAGCTAATTGGCAGCGCGCAGTCGAGATTGAGGAACTGACTGAGATCACCGGCGTCAGCGCACGAACGCTGGCACGCGCCTTTGTCGCGCATCGCGGCTATTCACCACGACTGTTCGCCAAGCAGGTGCGGCTGCAGCGTGCTAAAGAAATGCTGCAAGCTGGCGACGCGGCAGCAACAGTCACTGGCATTGCACTGGCCTGCAACTTCGCCAATCTCGGCCATTTTGCCAGAGACTATTGCAAGGCCTTCGGCGAATTGCCTTCCATCACGCTGGCACGGGCCCGTCTTTTCAGCACATAGCCGCCGATCACCGCTGGTGCGTATGACGCCGATGTTTTCGCATGATGGCGACGGACTTAATTACCAGCCGTGCATCCGGGAGGCAGAGACACCCGGCGAGCCCGCTCACGACCGGCTTGCCACCGTGCGCCGGATTACCGCAAATTTGAGCGGCCTAGCGCCTGCGCCGCAACTACGATAGCCCGCCAAGTGAGCCAACTATTAACTATACGTCTCAGATCCGTAACTCACCGGAATTGATCATCACTGTCAGCACGAGCAATGTCGAACCCGATAGTGCAGTCAGGACGAGAAATGATCGGGGCCATCACCGAACTGAGAGCTAAGGCTGACGAGTTCGAGCAGCGGGCAAGGCTGTCTGGCCGCTCCAGGTCGGAAAAAGCAGAGATGATGGATTTGGCCTTCAAATGCCATTGACTGGCGCGGGAAGCCACGATCATGTGCCGGCAGAGCAAGGATCTGGACGGCGGGAAAGACGCCGATTGCGATCAGTGCCTGCATAGGTGCGTTGACTAGAACCACGAGGATATTGAACCCAGCCCGGCGTGGAGCCCGCCTGACACACCGGCCACCGGACGCGCAGGCGCCTCGCGCGATACACGTCCCGCCCGGCACTACGGGTGCCACCCGGATCAACCGCGGGCGACGTTCCGGCGAAGCGCATACCGCCCCTGCCGCCGCCCGCGTGCGCCTTGCCCCTACCTCTTCGGCAGAGCGGCTTTGGCCAATTCCTCGGCCTGCAGTTCCAGAACGATTTTGCGCTCGGCAGGGCTCAGAACTTCGGCCAGACGCTTCTTGAAAATCGCCAGATTACCGGCGTGGATGAAATGATCCATGGCATCCTCCTGCGGGCGGGTCGGGCTGGAGGCGAGGTGTCATGCGCTCGGTCGGCGACTGGCGCGAGATGAACACGAGGCGATGTCAGGTCGTGTACGCCGAACCCACCGGGCTGTTTGCCCGGCATCCGACATAGCGGACGCTATATTCTCCACCGATACGTCTTCGCGTCTGACGGGATCCGCACGTTGTCGTCATACGATATCGGGCGCCCGCCCGCAGCGTTTGGCGCAACATTGCTGGGGCCGGGCGCCGCACGCCGGGACGACGTTTACCGTGGTTTCGCCAAAACGACATCGAGGCGACCGCAAGACGCCAAGCCGCCCGCGCATGGCGCGGGCGCCCGTCACTTCGCCACCAGCACCACCGCGCCGTTCCAGTCCGGCTCCGGCGGCTGCTGCCGGAAGGCGACGATGCGAGCTTCGTAGAGATCGTATAATCGCGCCAGAGTGTCGGCGGCCTCGGAGTGACGGCCGCGCCGGATGACGTCCAGCGCGCCGTCCCAGTCGCGGCTGCGGTAGCAGGCCAGCATCTCGATGGTCAGGTTGCGCAGCCGCTGGAAGCATGCGGAATTCACCATCTCGGCGGGGCCGGCGATGGCGTAGATCACTTCCGGCTCGGACTTGCCTTTCACGGTGATGAAATCGAGTTCGAGGATCGCGAAATGCTCTTTCGCCGCCAGCGCGGTGGCGGAGCCGGCGATGATCGGAAAGCCGTAGTGCCGGGACTGGCCTTCCAGCCGTGAGGCGAGATTGACGCTGTCGCCGAGTACCGAATAGTCGAAGCGCAGGTCGGAGCCCATATTGCCGACCACGCAGGTGCCGGTGTTGAGCCCGATGCCGACCTGGATCGGCTGGTAGGCATGGCCGCCATTGGCCGCCTCGGCCTCGCGCACCAGGTTCAGCGCCTCGATCCGATCCAGCATGTCGAGCGCAGCGTGGCAGGCATTGATCTGGTGGGCGGCATCGTCCAGTGGCGCGTTCCAGAACGCCATGATCGCGTCGCCCATATATTTGTCGATGGTGCCGTTGCGCGCGAGGATCGCGTTGGTCAGCGGCGTCAGGAAGCGGTTCATCAGCGTGGTCAGGCCGTGCGGATCGTGCTTGTAGGACTCCGCGATCGCGGTGAAGCCGCGCACGTCGGAGAACATGATCGTCATCTCGCGCTCCTCGCCGCCCAGCACCAGTCGCTCCGGCGCCTCGGCGAGCTGCTCGACCAGCGCCGGCGACAAATAGCGGCTGAAGGCGGAGCGGATGCGGCGGCGCTGGCGCTGCTCGCGGACGAAATTGCTGAAGATCAGCGCGAGGTAGATCAGCGTGGTCGACAGCAACGGATAGGTGAAGTCGAGCAGCAGCCGGTGATGGCTGTAGAAAAACCACGACGCGCCGGCCAGAGCGGCGGCGAACGCCGCGCCCATCGCGGCCAGCGTCACCGGGCCGAACATCGGCGCCAGCCAGATCACGATGGCGCCGAGCAGCAGCGCGACGCATAATTCGGCGCCGATCGCGTAGTTCGGCTGCGACAGCACCGTCCTGGTCAGCGCGCTTTCCAGCACCTGGGCGTGGATCTCAACGCCTGGCATCACGGCATCGAGCGGCGTCGTCTTGGTATCGAGCAGGCCGATCGCGGAGGTGCCGATCAGCACCAGCCGGCCGGCGACGCGGTCGGCCGGCACGCGGCCGTCCAGCACGTCGGCAGCGGAGACGTAGATGCCGGGATCATGCCTGGCGAAATGCACCCAGAGCTGGCCGTTGCGGTCGGTCGGGATTTCAAAGCCCTGCACCGCGATGCTGCGGATACCGGCGCGGTCGGACTTGACGAAGATGGTATCGGTGCGGGTCGCGACCCGCAGCATCTCGAAGGTCAGCGCCGGCATCGTTGCGCCCTGCGCCTGCATCAGCATCGGCACCCGGCGCACGATGCCGTCGCGCTCGTTGCGGATGGTGAACAGGCCGCGGCCGGCGGCGGCGCCCTCCAGCTCCGGCAGGTTGCGCAACAGGCCGGGGAAGCTGACGAGATATGGCTGCGGGTCGCCGCCCAGCATCGCCAGCCCGGTCATCGGCAGCGACGGGTCGAGCGGCGCGGCCGCGCTCGACATGCCGGATTCGCCCAGCACCACGCGGGAGCGGCGCACCGCCTCGGCCAGCACCTGGTCGTTGCTCGGCAGCGCGCGAAGCCTGTCGCGAGTGGCATCGTCGAGCCCGGCAATGGCATCTGCGGCGGCGGCGGGATTGGTGCGGTCAGGCTCCGGGAAGGCGATGTCGAAGGCGATCACCACGGCCTTGAGCCCGCTGAGCCGATCGACGAGGTCAGCAATCCTGGTCCGCGGCCAGGGAAACTGGCCAAAGCGCGCCAGGCTGGCCTCGTCGATATCGACGATCACCACCGGCCGCGCCGTTTTCACGCGCGGCTGGATCACCTGGAACATGTCGAACGCGCGCAGCCTCACTTCTTCCAGCGCCGGCGGATCGCCGATCCGCAACGTCGCCAGCACCATGAGCAACACGACACAGGCCGCACGCGCGCGTCCGAACCTTCGCGCCAGCCTGCGCACCCTCCGCATCCGCCTCATCGCGACATCCGGCCTGCTCACTTCTCGCGAAACGCGCGCATCAACTGATCGTTGAACGGCTTGGCGAGATAGGCCAGCATGGTGCGGTCGCCGGTCTGCACGAAGGCCTCCACCGGCATGCCGGGGATCAGGCGGACGTCGCCGAGCCGGGCGATTTCGGACGCCGGCATCGAAATGCGGATGGTGTAATAGCTCTGCCCGGTGCGCTGGTCGGTGGTGGTGTCCGGCGAAACCCGGCTGACGACGCCGTTCAGTTCGGGCGTGGTGCGCTGGTTGAAGGCCGACAGCCGCAGCAGCGTCTTCTGGCCGATCACCAGCTTGTCGATGTCCTGCGGATTGACGCGCGCCTCGACCGAGAGACTGTCGGTCTGCGGCACGATCAGCATGATGGCGTCGCCGGCGGTGATGACGCCGCCGACGGTATGCACGGTGGATTGCAGCACCATGCCGTCCTGCGGCGCGCGGATATCGACGCGGCGCAACTGGTCTTCGGCGGTGACCTTGCGCTCGACGAATTCGCCGATCCGGTCATTGGTCTCGCGCAGATCCTTGCTGACTTCCGACACCAGATCCTTGTCGATCTGGATGATCTGCAGTTCGGTCTCGGTGATCTTGCCCTTGGTCTGGGCACGGGCGGCCATGAACTGCGCGCGTTCGCCGGCAAGCCGCGCCGCGTCGCGCTCCAGCACGGTCAGCCGCGAAAGTTGCACGAGTTGCTGGTTGTACAGTCCGCGCACGCCGATCAGTTCCTTTTCGATCAGTTCGATCTCGCGCGACTTGGCGGCCTGCTGCGCGGCCAGGCCATTGATCTCCTCGTTGAGCTGCAGCACGCGCTCGCGGAGCTGCGCCTTCTGACCGGTGCGGCTGGCGAGACGGACATTGAACAATTTGGTCTCGCTGGCGACGACGTTCTTGACCTCGTCGTCGGCGATCTGCTCGAGCAGCACGGCTGGGAAATGGATCCGCTCGGCGCCGCGCTGCTCGGCCTCCAGCCGTCCCGCGCGCGCCCACAGCCCGTTGAGGTTCTTGGTGACGATGGCAAGGCCGGCCTTGGTGACGGTGTCGTCGAGCCGCACCACGACGTCGCCGGCGCGAACCACGTCGCCATCGCGCGCGCGCAATTCGCCGACCACGCCGCCGGTCGGATGCTGTACTTTCTTGACGTTGGAATCCACCACCACAGAGCCCGGCGCGATCAGCGCGCCGGAAATCTGCGCGGTTGCGGCCCAGCCGCCGATGCCGCCGGCGAGCACCAGCACCACGACCAGGCCGATGACCAGATGAAAACGGATCGAGCGCCGAGCGGTGCCGGGAATGCTCATGGCTTGGCCACCCCGCCATCGGACACGATCTTGATCGGCGGCGGCACCGGGCGCTGCAGCACCTGCGCCAGCACGGTCTCCTTCGGCCCGAACGCCTGCATGCGTCCGTCCTTCAGCACCAGCAGCCTGTCGACGCCCTCGATGCCGATCGGCCGGTGCGCGACGACGATGACGATGGCGCCGCGGGCGCGCGCGGCGCGCACCGCGCGGGTCAGCGCCTCGTCGCCCTCGGTGTCGAGATTGGAGTTCGGCTCGTCGAGCACGACCAGGAACGGCTCGCCATACAGCGCCCGCGCCAGCGCGATGCGCTGCGCCTGCCCGGCCGACAGCACGCCCCCCTGCTCGCCGATCTCGGTGTCGTAGCCGTCGCGCATGGTGACGATCAGTTCATGCACGCCGGCCTGCATGGCCGCGGCGATGATGGCCTCCGCCGGGGCGTCGGGATCGAAGCGGCTGATGTTCTGCGCAATCGTGCCTGCGAACAGTTCGACGTCCTGCGGCAGATAGCCGATGTGGCGGCCGAGATCGTCGGACGACCATTGCTCGAGGCTCGCCGCATCGAGCCGGACATGGCCGCGCACCGGGCGCCATACGCCGACCAGCGCGCGCAGCAGCGAGGACTTGCCGGAGCCGGACGGCCCGATGATGCCGAGCCCCTGCCCGGCCTCCAGCACGAAGCTGATATCGCTAACGGTGACCCGGCCGTCGGCCGACGGCGCAATGCTGACGGCCTGGACCGCGAGCGTCCGCGACGGGTCCTGCAATTGCATCGGCGCGGCCTGTGCCGGCACCGCCTGCAACAGCCCGTTGAGGCGGTGCCAGCTCTGCCGCGCCGCGACGAAGCCCTTCCAGTGCGCGATCGCCAGATCGACCGGCGCCAGCGCCCGCGCGCTCAGGATCGAGCCGGCAATGATGATGCCCGCGGTGGCCTGCTGGTTGATCACCAGATACGCGCCGACGCCGAGCACCGCCGATTGCAGCATCATGCGCAGCACCTTGGCGATGGCGCCGAGCCCGCCGGCGACGTCGCTGGTGCGCCGGTTGCCGTCGAGATAGCGATCATTGGCGCCGGCCCAGCGCCGGGTCAGCCGCCCGGCCATGCCCATCGCGACGATGACCTCGGCGTTGCGCCGACTACTGGAGGCGATGTCGCTGCGCTGCGCTGCAAGCCCCTGCGCATCCTGCGCCGGCCGCCTCGTCAGCACCTCGGTGAGCACGGTGAGCCCCACCAGGATCAGCGCGCCGACCGTAGCGGTGACGCCGATCAGCGGATGGAAGGCAAAACAGATCGCCAGATAGAGCGGCAGCCACGGCAGGTCGAACAGCGCGCCCGGCCCCATGCCGGACAGGAAGGCACGGATATTGTCGAGGTCGCGCAGCGGCTGCAGCCCCTCGCCTTGGCCGCCCTTCAACAGAGGCAGCCGCACCACGGTCTCAAACACCCGCGGGCTGAGCGCCTCGTCGATGGAGGTGCCGACCCGCACCAGGATGCGACCGCGCAGCAGGTCGAGCACGCCCTGCGCGATGTAGAGGCCACCGGCCAGCACGATCAGCGCAATCAGCGTCGGCACGCTGCGGCTCGGCAGCACGCGATCATAGACTTCGAGCATGAAGAACGAGCCGGTCAGATACAGGATGTTGATCATGAAGCTCATCACGCCGACGCCAAAGAAGGCGCCGCGGCACGCCCGCAGGGCGTTGCCTAGCTCGGACTTCGCGGGTTGGCCGACTCGTGACAAGGAACGCTGCATCATCAGACCCTTGCGATCAGTGGGCGGCGGTTTGGGGGGCGCGTTACGCCGTCCCGGACTGCGACCTGCCGCTCATTATGGCATTGGCCGGGAAGTTTGGGCAAATGGCCCCTGCAGAAAGTTGACGCGCCATGTCAGACGGAGAAGTTGCTTACAATGAAATCGCTGGCGCTCAGGCTCGTATGGGCCACATTGTGCAGCAGGATGGAGTTGCCGCTATCGAGGGTGATCAGGGTATCCGCTGAATTGTCCGGGTTGGCCATGACATTCTGTGCCATCCAGGTGCCCAGACTGCTCTGCGTGACGATCGACGACAGTGCCTGTAGATCGATGTGATCGATACTCGTCTGGAAATCATAGATCGTGTCGCGACCGGAACCAGCCGTGAACACAAAGTTATCTGCGCCGCCGAGACCTATCAGCAAGTCGTCACCCGCGAGGCCGTTGATGCTGTCGGCGCCGTTGGTCCCGAACAACGCGTTACTGCCAGCGGTCGCGACATTGGCGGTGGTGATGTAGGTCGTCGTGGCATGTGCGCCCGCCGCGATGCTGCCGAAATCGTAAGTGATCGAGATCGCATGATCGCCCTGGGCGCCATTGGGATCGGTCGGACTGCCAAAGGCCTGCGTTGCATACGGATTCGTGTTGGTGAAACCATAGGACGACGCGCGCCAGTCTCCGTTCAGTCCGATCAGCGCGACCTCGGCCCCCGACGCCGCCCCCTTTGCGGAGACGATGGCGACATCGTTCGCATTGGCCGGATTGTGAATCACGTCGTTCCGCGTGGCGTAGATCCCGTTTGTCTGCACATCCTGGTCGGGATCGAAATTGCGCATGAAGCGAACGCCGGTCAGCTCCAAGCCGCTGCCGTTGAAGATTTCGATGGTAGTCGTGAAGTAATTGGCATCTGCGCCCAGCGTGACGGTCTGGGTCAGGGTCACATTATTGCCGGCGCCGAGCGTGGTGACCACCGAGTTCGAACCGTCCTGGTTGTGAACCTGGGTATGCGAAATGGTCGTGAAGTCGGTATCGTTCATCAGCGGCGATCCGTTGACGACGACCGGCGTTGAATTCTGACCAAGATGATAGCCGAGCACGATACGGTCTTCCGGCGTGCCGGGCGTGGTGACATTGCCCATCCCTGGCAGAACGAAGCCGTTGGTGGCGCCGCCCGGGCCGACATCGATCGAGGTGCCGTCGGACGAGGTCAGGTGGTAGACGGTGTCCGGCGGCACCGGCGTGAAATCGACATCCGCGACAACCGGCGCGCTGCTGATGCTGCCGTCGCTGACGATCACGGTGATTTCCGGCGCCGCGCTGCTGCCATCGTGATGAAAGCGCACATGGCCTGCGCCAATCTCCGCCGATGTGAACGGGCGGGTCGCGGATGCCACTAACCATGTACCAGTTGCGGTATCGTAGATCTCGAACGTGCCGTGGGTTGCCGTTCCATAGTAAGTGAAGCTGCTGCTGTCGGGATCGGAAATCCCGACATTCGCGAGCGTGAGCAGGACAATGCCGCCTTGCTTCACCGAGAGCCCGGCCGAGGTAATCACCGGCGCATCATTGACATTCGTGAAGATGACGCTGCCCGGCAGCAGGTTGCTGGCGCTGTTGAGGATGGCGCCGTCATCCGCCCGGATCGTGAAGGTCGGGGCGACCTCGCTGCCGTCATGGACGAAGCGGACGCGACCGGCAATGAGCTGCGCCGTAGTGAAGCTGGTTGCCGCGACCCAGACGATGCCGTCGGCCGAGGTCTGGAACGCGCCATGGCTGACGCCGGACACCGTGAAGGTGAACGCCGTGCTGGTGGTATCGACGACGCCGATGCTGCCGGCGCCCAGCACCACGGTGCCGCCCTCGGACACGGCAAGGCGGGCCGACTCGATCACGGGCGCCGTGTTCGGCCGCGTTACGGTCACCAGGACCGGCGGCGTGCCAGGTGGCGCATCCGGCAGGTTGATCGGAATGATCCGCGGCACTTCCGGCGTCAGGCCCTGAAACGGATTGAAATTCAGCGGCTGCGGATCCGAACTGCCGGGCACGGTGCCGGGCGGCGGCGAACTACCGCCAGGCAGGGTGCCGCTCGGATTGGGATTCGGGACATTCGGGAAGTATAACTGGAAGATCGGCGCGATGATCGCAAGCGCCTCCGGCGACAGCGGCGGCGCCTGCGAGGTCAGGGCATCGCCGGTGCCGGTGACGCTGGTCACCTGCCCGGCCGCGTTGACCGTGCCGATCACCATGGTCGGATCGGCCCGGCTGTACAGTACGTAGGACCCCACCCTTCCGCCGGGCTCGACCAGCACTTGGAATTTGACCGGTGGCGCGCCACCCTGGCCGGGCACCTCGAAGCCGATCTCGACCAGCACGGCGGTGCCGCGGATGCCCATCGTCGCCACGGGCGTATCGACCCGCATGTCGCCTTTTTTGGCCGTCTCGCCGGCGACGAAGGTGATGGTGCCCTGCACAAGGCTGAGCAGGGAGGAATTGCTCGATCCGTTGGGATCGTAGACCATCTCGTTGAGCACCATGCGGGCATTGGCCGAAAGCCCGAACACCGTGCCGTCGATAAAGGTGATGCCAAGCGTCGAATCGGCGCCGGCCTGGACGACGTCGCCCTTGTTGACGGTGTCGCCCATGTTGAGCTGAATCGAGACGCCGTTGCGGATCGCCGTGGCGCTGCCGGTAAGCCGGGTCACCGTGCCGATCACCGGCGCTGCGGCAGCCGCGCCGCCGAGCTGGGCCACCTGCACCTCACCGGTCAGCGCGGTCACCAGATCGCCCGACAGATGAGCGCCATCTGGCGACGCCAGCGTCGCGCGCGCCACGCCCTTGAAATAGTCGGGCACCACATGTTCGTGGCCGTCCTTCGACAGCACCAGATCGAGCCCGGCGCGCTTGTAGTCACCGGAAAACAGCAGATGGGCATCGGGGACGATGACGGTGTGCCCGCCGGACGACGACCCGTCGCTTGTCGCGCCGCCGAAATCCGGCGTCGTGGCCATGCCTGAGAGCTGGAATTTTCCGGAATAATTCAACGGCTCACCACAAGCGTTCAAAGAATTGGATACCGAAGCTGATGCTGCATAGCATCAAGGGGGTGCCCTGCGAAAGTGTCCGGCTGCGCACGGGCACCTTGTAATTTGCCGAATGCCGTTTCTGCTAAGCTTGGCGGAGCGGTGGCAGGCGAAAGACCGCATCACCTGAGGGACACCAAGCCCGTTGGGGAGCGTGGGTCTTCGCCTGCCGTTCCATCGAACCCGAACAGTCGCTTGGGCCGCTTTGCGAGCCCGCTTGCGCAAGGATGGGATCAGATGGACGCGATTTACGTTGGCATCGATGTTTCGAAGGACCGGCTGGACGTAGCGGTACGCCCAACGGGCCAGAGTTTTGCGGTCGCCCGAGATGGCGCGGGGATCGACGAACTGATCGGACGACTGAAGGCGATCTCGCCACGGCTGGTAGCCATCGAGGCGACCGGCGGCTTCGAGACGGTTGTCGCAGCGGGCCTCGGCGGAGCAAGCCTGCCGGTGGTGATCGTCAATCCGGCGCAGGTGCGCTTCTTTGCCAACGCGGTTGGCAAGCGCGCCAAGACCGATCCGATCGATGCCATGGTGATCGCGCATTTTGCCGAGGCGACCAAACCGCAGCTGCGTCAGCTGCCCGACGAGATGACGCGCCTGCTTGCCGATCTGGTCGCGCGCCGGCGCCAGATCGTCGAGATGATCGCGGCGGAAAGCCAGCGTGCCCGTCGCGTCAGTAATCCGCGGTTGAAGAAGAGCATCGCCCGGCTGCGCAAGGCGCTGGAGAAAGAGCTGGCTGAACTGGACGACGATATCCGCGATCACGTCCAGGGCACGCCGGCCTGGGCCGAGAAGGAAGATCTGCTGGCCTCGGTCCCGGGCATCGGGCCGACGATTGCCCGCAGCCTAATCGCCGAATTGCCGGAACTGGGCACGCTTGATCGCCGTCAGATCGCCGCGCTTGCGGGTCTGGCGCCATGGACCCGGCAATCCGGCCAATGGCGCGGCAAGAGCTTCATCGGCGGCGGCAGAGCCAGCGTGCGCGGCGTGCTGTTCATGGGCGCCATGGTCGCCGCTCGCTTCAATCCGACGCTCAAACTGTTTCGAGACAAACTCGTTGCCGCCGGCAAGCCCAAGCTGGTGGCGATCATTGCGGTCGCCCGCAAGCTACTCACCATCCTCAACGCCATCCTCCGGGACAAAACGCCATGGCAGCCCAAAAACGCTTGACCCGAAAGACAGTCGCTCCACACTCGGCCTTGCCAAATGCCTCGATCTTCCGTCTCGGGCGCGCCCGGGGCTTCATGTAAGCCGTGTTTTCGAAGAATGGGTCTTTTCGCCGTGGCCGGCGTTGTCAGTCATGCCGCCCTTTTGCCGTCAGGCTCGCTGCGTGGCGCCCTCCCCGCGGCTTCGTTCAGGAGACGAAATGACCAAGCCTTATGTTGTCTGCCTCATGGTGTCCTCGCTCGACGGCAGCCTGTCACTCAGCAAATGGACCACCAGCCCGGACGGATCGCGCGACGACTGGTCAGCGAGCTACGAAAAGATTCATGACAGCCTGAAGGCCGACGCGTGGATCGCCGGGCGCGTCACCATGGCCGAAATGGCCAAGGGCGCGCCGCATCCGCCTGCCGGAAAAGTCTCGGTCGAGCGCCCGCATCATTTCGCGGCGAGAGACGCCCGTCCGTTCGCCATAGCTCTCGATACGTCCGGAAAATTGCATTTTGGCCGGCCCGACATCAATGGCGATCATGTCGTGGTCCTGCTCGGCCGCGCCGTGACCGACGCGCATCTCGCCGAACTCGCCGCCGATGGTGTTTCCTACATCGTGTCAGACGCCGACGAGATCGACCTTGCAGCAACGCTGGACGTATTGCGCCATGAACTCGGCATCCAGCGGCTGGCGCTGGAAGGCGGCGGCGGCATCAATGGCGCGTTCTTCGCAGCCGGGCTGGTGGATGAATTCAACGTCATCATGACGCCGGCGCTCGATGCCCGAGCGGGCTGCACATCCATCGTCAACTTCGGCGACGCAGGGCTGGCCGGAAAGACCGAACTGTCCCTGGCCTCCTGCGAGAAGATCGACCATGGCGCCGTGCATCTGCGCTACACGGTGACGCCCGGTCGATCGCAGCAAAGAGACGGCACGGCTGCGATCTGACCGTTGAGCAGCTGACGACGCCTAGCGCATGCCGCCGGAATTGCCGCCCTTGACGTTACCGAGCGAGTTGCTGCCGCTGCCGGAATTGCCATTATTGCCGGACAGCGCCGCATTGCCGCCGGTCGGCGCCGACCGGCCGGTGGTCACGCCTTGGGACTTCGTGTTGGTGTAAATGCCCTGGCGCTTGTGCTTGGCGGAAGCCGAACCCGCGGAGATACCGGAAATCAGGAGAACCGCCGCGGCGGTCGCAAGAAACCTTTTCATCTGCTTTACTTTCGTTCGAGGAAGATGACGCGCCAACGCGACGCTTGGCATCCCGTTCCCCGTGTGTAGCCGCCATGACGCACCTTGCCCGACGATGTCGCGGGTCTCCGCCGACGGGTGAAGGCCGTTGTTCGCTTGTTCAGGCTTTATTTGCCAATCCCTGCCAGAATGTCGCAGGTCCACAAGGCTGGGAATTATGCGATATACGGATATTGCGGTGGTCGGCGGTGGCCTCGCCGGCTCGACGGCGGCAGCCATGCTGGGGCGCGCCGGCGTCTCCGCCGTGGTGATCGATCCGCACGCCAAATATCCACCCGATTTGCGTTCCGAAAAGATCAGCACCAATCAGCTCGCGCTGTTGCGCAAGACCGGCCTGGTCGATGCCGCGCTGCGCGCCGGCCGCCACGATGGCGAGATCTGGACCGCGCGGTTCGGCTATCTGATCGACCGCAAGCCGAGCCGCCAGTTCGGCATACTGTACCACGACATGGTCAATGCGATCCGCGGCGAAATCCCGGACAGCATCGACCAGATCGAGGCCAAGGTCACGGCGATTTCCACCAGTGCGGACCGGCAGACGCTGACGCTATCTACCGGCGAACAGATTTCGGTACGGCTGGTGGTGCTGTCGAGCGGGCTGAACATCGGGCTGCTGCACCAGCTCGGCATCGAGCGCCAGATCATCAGCAAGTGCCACAGCATCACCATCGGCTTCGACATCGTCCCGCGCGGACGACCGGCCTTCGACTTCCCGGCGCTGACCTATTTCTCGGAACGGCCGAGCGACCGCGCCGCCTATCTGACGCTGTTTCCGGTGACCGAAGGCATGCGCGCCAATCTGTTCGTGTACCGCGACATGGACGACCCCTGGCTGCGCGAGATGCGCGACGCGCCGGTGGACGCTTTGCACCGTCTGTTTCCGAGGCTGCGCCACTTCACCGGCGAATTCGCGATCACCGGCCAGTTGCGGATCCGCCCGGCCGATCTCTATGTCGCGACCGGCCATCGCCCGGCCGGTGTCGTACTGGTCGGCGACGCTTTCTCGACCTCCTGCCCGGCCGCCGGCACCGGCACCGACATGGTGTTCACCGACGTGGAAAGGCTGTGCAACGCCTACATCCCGGAGTGGCTCGCGACCGACGGCATGGGCGCCGACAAGATCGGCGCGTTCTATGACGATCCCGCCAAGGTCGCCTGCGACGCCTGGTCGGAAGCCACCGCCTATCACTTCCGCTCGGTCTCGATCGGCGAAGGCCTGCCCTGGCAGGCGCGGCGCTGGGCCCGTTTCCTCGGCCGCCGCGGACAGGGCATGCTGCGCCGGCTGCGCGAACGCGTCACCGGCAACGCCGAAGCGGCGTAGCTCAGGCCATCGCCAGCCGCTGTCGCGCACGCAACAGCAGCGCCACCATGATGGTGACGTTGACGGCGTTCCAGGCGAGGCCGTTCATGAAGGCGGCAGCGTAGGAGCCGGTGGCGTCGAAGATCACGCCGGAGATCCAGCCGCCCAGCGCCATGCCGACCACGGTGCCGAGGATCACGATGCCGACGCGGGTGGCGGCCTCCGACGCCGGCAGCGCTTCGCGGATGATGATCGCATAGCCCGGCACGATGCCGCCCTGGAACAGGCCGAACATCGCCGAGATGGCATAGAGCGATACCATGCTGTCAAAGAACAGGTAGAACAGCAAAGCCACGCCCTGCATCACCGAGCCGAGCAGCAGCGTGCGGATGCCGCCAATGCGGTCAGCGAGAAAGCCGGAGCCGACCCTTGAGATGATGCCGCAGGCCAGCATCAGGGACAGCATCTCGGAGCCGCGCGCCGCGCCATAGCCGAGGTCGCCGCAATACGCGACGATATGCACCTGCGGCATCGCCATCGCCACACAGCAGGCGACGCCGGCCGTGAACAGCAGCATGGTCAGCGCATGGCCGCCGAGCCGCAAATCGATCCGCGGCGGCGGCGCGTCGATGTGGCTGCGGCGCGGACCGGCTCCCATCTGCAGTCGCAGGATGAAGAGGAACGCCAGCATCAGGCCGCAACTGACCAGGCCGACCGCGACATGGGTGAAGCGCCAGCCGTGGTTCTGGATGCCCCAATTGACCAGCGGCGGCCAGAACGCGCCGCCGATATAGCTGCCGGTGGCGGCGATCGACACCGCAATGCCGCGGCGGCGCTCGAACCAGTGCGATGCTTCCGCCATCAGCGGGCCGAACGTCGCCGAGGCGCCGGCGCCGATCGCCAGATGGATCAGGTTGAACTGCCACAGCGCGGTGGACAACGAGGCCGCGAGATAGCCCGCGCCCATCAGCACGGCGGCCAGCACCACGGTGGCGACAATGCCGAAGCGGTCGGTCAGCCGGCCGGCGGCGACGCCGCCGAGGCCGAAGCCGGCCATCGTCAGCGTGAAGGCCAGCGAGGCGCCGCCGCGGCTGGCACCGAATTCACTTTGCACCGCCGGCAGCGCCACCACCACCGACCACATCCCGACCGAGCCGATCGAGCCAATGATCAAGGCGATGCCGAGCCGCGCCCACGCCTGGCGCGAGTCGGGGATGAAATGGGGCGTTAACTCCCGAATCCTGAATTCTTTTTCCACGGCGGCAACATCGTGGGGCGCCACCCGCCCGTCAAGCGAACCGCCCGGGAAGGGGCCATGCAGAAGCAGCGCAACAACGACCAGCGTGCCCGCCGCAGCACAGATCGCCATATGCCGCAGCCCCGACGACCGGAAATTAACCCTTTGCTAACCATACACCCGGCAAGAATTGCCGGGTGAAGTCGCGTCTCGTCAGCCGATCGGGGAATGCCCGTGGAAGCCAGTGCGGTGCCTCACTTTCGATCCGGCGGCCCCTCGGCCGTCGCCCAGACGTTCGGCGCCCGCGGAGGATTTTCGCGGCAGGAAGCGGCAGACATGACGGATTTGGTAGCGGGATCAGGCTTGGGCGGGGCGCCGAAGGCGGGCTTCACGTTCAGCGACCTCCGCTCGATGATTTTGCGCGGCGATCTGGCGCTCGCCTTCGGCGTGCTGATCATCCTGGTCGTGCTGATCATGCCGCTGCCGGCGATCGTGCTCGACCTGTTTCTGGCGATTTCGATCACGATGTCGATCCTGATCCTGATGACGGCGCTGTTCATCCAGACGCCGCTGGAATTCTCGTCGTTCCCGACCGTACTCTTGATTTCGACCATGCTGCGGCTGTCGCTCAACATGGCCTCGACCCGGCTGATCCTGTCGCACGGCCACGAGGGCACCGCCGCCGCCGGCCATGTCATCGAGGCGTTCGGCAATTTCGTGATGGGTGGCAATTTCGTCATCGGCATCATCGTTTTCGCGATCCTGGTGATCGTGAACTTCGTCGTCATCACCAAGGGTTCGGGCCGCATCGCCGAAGTCGCGGCGCGCTTCACGCTGGACGCGATGCCCGGCAAGCAGATGGCGATCGACGCCGATCTGTCCGCCGGCCTGATCGACGAGGCCACTGCCAAGAAGCGCCGCAAGGACCTCGAGGATGAAAGCGGCTTCTTCGGCGCGATGGACGGCGCCTCGAAGTTCGTCCGCGGCGACGCCATCGCCGGCCTGCTGGTGGTGTTCATCAACATCATCGGCGGCATCATCATCGGCGTCGCCCAGCAGGGCCTGTCATTCGCCGAAGCGGCGCGCACCTATACGCTGCTGACCGTCGGCGACGGCCTGGTCACGCAGGTGCCGGCGCTGATCGTCTCTACCGCCGCGGGCTTGCTGGTCTCGAAGGCCGGCATCACGGGCGCCGCCGACAAGGCGCTGATGAAGCAATTGTCCGGCTATCCGCAGGCGCTCGGCATGTCGGCTGGCGTGATGCTGGCGCTGGGCTTGCTGCCGGGGATTCCGATGCTGCCGTTCCTGGCACTCGGCGGCGGCGCCGGCTGGCTTGCCTGGAAGGCCAGCAAGAACAACAAGGCTGTCAAGGCGACCGAGGCCCGCGAAGCCGCGGCTCCCGCGGTAGCCGCGGCTGCTGCCGCCGCTGCCGACGAGCCGATCTCGGCGTCGCTGAAGATCGACGATCTCAAGATCGAGCTCGGCTATGCGCTGCTGCCGCTGGTCAACGGCCCCGATGGCACCGACCGGCTGACCGACCAGATCAAGGCGCTGCGCAAGTCGCTGGCGGTGGAGATGGGCTTCGTGATGCCGTCGGTGCGGATCCTCGACAACGTCCAGCTCGAGGCCAACACCTACGTCATCAAGATCAAGGAAGTGGACGCCGGCAGCGGCCGGATCTGGCCGGCGCAGTTCATGGTCATGGATCCCGGCGGCCAGCAGGTCAATGTACCCGGCATCCACACCACCGAGCCGACCTTCGGCCTGCCGGCGACCTGGGTCGATGCTGCGCTGAAGGAGGAGGCGACGATGAAGGGTTACACCGTCGTCGATGCCGCCACCGTGCTGTCGACGCATCTCACCGAGCTGCTGAAGGGCAATACCGCCGACCTCTTGTCTTATGGCGAAGTGCAGAAGCTGCTGAAAGACCTGCCGAAGGAACAGGGCGAACTGATCAAGGACATCGTGCCGAGCCTGATTACGGTGTCCGGCATCCAGCGCGTGCTGCAGCTGCTGCTCGCCGAACGGATCTCGATCCGCGACCTCTCCACCATTCTGGAAGGCATTGCCGACGCGCTGTCGTTCTCGCGCAATCCGGCCACCGTGGTCGAGCACGTCCGCGCCCGCCTCGCGCGCCAGATCTGCGCGCAGAACACCTCCTATAATGGCTACCTGCCGCTGATCGCGCTGTCGGCGAAATGGGAGCAGGCCTTTGCCGAGTCGATCATCGGCACCGGCGAAGAGCGCAGCCTGGCGATGCAGCCGTCCAAACTGTCGGAATTCATGACCACGGTGCGCGACCGCTTCGAACAGGCCGCCCGCGAAGGCGAAGCCCCCGTGCTGGTCACCTCGGCCTCAATCCGTCCGTTCGTGCGCTCGCTGGTCGAGCGCTTCCGGGCCCAGACCACGGTGCTGTCGCAGGCCGAAATTCATCCGCGCGCCCGCCTGAAGACCGTCGGCAGCGTCTGACAAGGACCTGCCGGCGCGCCCGAGATGATGTAAATTCGTCACAGACAAGCGGTTTGCCAGAATGTCGCGGGGCGCGGCCCGTTCATCGCTTCTCGCACTCAAAGTTTCAAGCATTTGATTAAATGGTATTTTTTCCGATTTCGACTGAACAGCCAGGCGGTCTGATCGCGCCTGATCACGTCTCTTCACTGCCTTGTGAACACATCTTTGGAACGTAAGGCGTCGTCCCTACGTTCTTTGCCATGAGATGTTGAACCAGCCAGACCGGTAATGACACCAACGGTCGAAGGCACAGACGGCAGGAGCGTTGGATGAACCATTCGATTTACAGCGCGGACCGCATGACCCACCTCAAGGTGGTCATCGTTGCCCTGATCGCCGGTATTTTCGTGGCCGGGCTCGGCATCAGCGCCCGTGTTAATTCGAACGAGGGCTACACGCAGACCGCCAAAGTGATCAAGGCCGGCAAGCCGGTCGCAATCGGCAGCTCCAGCGCCACCGCGGTGCGCTAACGATTTCACGAATTCGCGCGGCGATGTCCCCCAAGGTCGTCGTGTGAATCCAGCGAAGCTCCACTTCCCCCCGGGTGGACTTCCAAATGGAAAACGCCCGCTCCCCACGGGCGTTTTTCTTTGTCTGAAATTTGATTGTCTTGCGACGCGCGCAACATTTTCCCTCTCCCCCGCGCGAAGCAAAGCTTCGCTAGGTGGTAGAGGGTGGCCGCGCGTAGCGCGGACGGGTGAGGGGTAGTGCTTGGCGGCGCCCCCTCATCCGACGCGGACTTCGGCCGCGCCACCTTCTCCCACAAGGGGAGATGGAAGAAACAAGCGCAGCCCGTGATCACTTCGCCGGAGACGGCACCGTCTCGATCAGCTTGCCGGTGAACACGATCGGGCCGGTGGCGCTGCCGGTCGGCGAGCCGCCGGTGGGCTCCACCGTGACGGCATAGGTCGCCTCATTCACCATCGCCGGATCATACGCCGCCAGTGCGGCTGCCGTCGTGAAGTCATGACCGCCGATCACACCCAGCGAACGCGGCGCCTGCAATTTGTCGGACACGATCCACAGCTCATAGTCCTTGCCGGGCTGCTGCTCGGCACCGACCTTGCGGACAGTGAAGTTCTTTGTGGCGGAATCGACCGTGAGAATGAAGGCCGGCGACGCGGCATCGGTCTGCAGCAACGCCACATACTGGGCCTGCGCAACGGGGGCCGCCGGCGGCGAAACCTGCGCGACCTGCGGCGCCTTCGGGCGAAGGCCTTCCGGGAGCAGATCGGGGCGCGTCGCCTGCAGGCCGATCATCGCCACCAGGGCCGCGGCGATCGCCATCATGCCGGTCGCCACATTGCGCCAGCGGCGCGCCTGCTGCGAGAAGGCAACGACGTTCGAACCGTCCTGCGAGCTATCATACGGTAAATCGATGGCGGGACGGCCGGCCTCGACGGGCGCAGCTTGCTCGGCGGCAACAGCCGCGACCGGCGCCGCGGGAAGGATCAGAGCCTGCTGCGCGCCGGACAGGCCGGCAGCGCGCTTGATCCGCTCCCACACTTCGGGACCAGGCTCGACGAGGCCGACCATCTGGTTGAGGACGTCGAGCTTGCGCGACCACGCATCGACCAGCCCGGCAAATTCCTTGTCTACGGTCATCATGGTATCGACCTGCGCGCGCTCATCGGCGTCCAGGGTGCCGAGCACGTATTCCGCCGCCAGCACGATATGGTCTTCGCTATAGGCCATCATACCAATCCCAGACACTCCCGGATATCCAACATGCTGCGGCGCAGCCATGTCTTCACCGTGTTCACCGGCGCGGAGAACTTCACCGCGAGCTGATCGCGGCTCCATCCATTGTAGTAAGCAAGCAGCACCAGTTTCTGGCGGTCCGGCTCAAGCCGTCCCACACACTCCAACAGGCGTTTCAACTCCTCGGTCATTTCCCGACGCGCAAGCGGATCGGGCGTATCGGCGGCGACTTCCATCGCGGCCGGCTCTTCCTCGATCGATACTTCGCCCTTCTTGCGGACCACATCGATCGCCCGGTTTCGGGCAATCGATACCATCCACGTAATTGGCGAAGCCAGCCCGGGATTGAATTGCCCGGCACTGTTCCAGATCTTGACATAGGCCTCCTGGATAACTTCTTCCGCAAGATCCTGTCTGCGCAAGATACGGAGAACCACGCCAAAGAGTTTCGCGCGCGTGGCCGCGTAGAGGCGCTCGAACGCAACCTCGTCGCCCTTTGCAACCGCAGCGATCAGCCAGACGAGCTCAGCCGGCGTCAGCATTCAGTGTCCCCAACCTCAAGATATCCCACCGCTATTTGCCTGAGTCCGGACGCGGTCGGAGCTGTCGTATCATACTTTCACGGTACCGGGCCATGGCACGGCATGGACTGTGGACAGCGCGCAACAAAAAGCCCGGACCTCGCGGTCCGGGCTCGATATTGCATGAATGGCTTCGCCGCTCAGGCAACGGCGCCGATGCGGGCCCGCATCAGGCCGATGCTGTCGAGGTCGGCCTGCTCGCGGGCGCTTTCCTCGGCGCGTTCGCGGGCCTGGTCGCGCTCGTCGAGCAATTCGACCTTCTTCAATTCCTCGAACGCTTCGGTGAGCAGGCTTTTGGCATCCTCGAGCTGGATGCGCAGTTCGTCGGCGGAGCGCGTCAGGTTCTCGCGGCGCTGGATCGCGGCCTTGGCGTAGGTCGGATAGGCGAAGTGCGAGGGATCCTGGATGCCGGCGCGGTCCTGCTCGGTCTGGATCTCGCGCTCCAGATCGACCGACATGCGCTGGAAATCGGCGATCATGCTCTCGATCTGATTGACCCGGCGCCGCTTCTCGTCGACCTGAAACTTCTTCAGTCGGATCAGCGTGTCACGTGACTTCATCGACTCGTACTCCCCAGAAGTCCCAAATCATACGCGGGACGCCACCGGTCTCCCGTAAGGAAGGCGCCGGTACAAACTCTACTCTGGGTCAGATGATGACCGGACAAAGTTAGCGTTCCGTTTCCAAACTGCCAATGATTTGTTCGAGTTGCCTGTATCCATCGCCCAGCAGCGAGACCTCCTCCTTGCGCTGGCGCAGGAAGGTCTCGAGCGGCTCGTGCAGCCGGATCGCCTCGTCGACCTCCGGGCTGGAGCCGGCCCGGTAGGCGCCGAGCCGGATCAGTTCCTCCATGTCGGAATAGGTCGCCATGATCTGGCGGGCGCGCGTAATCGTCGGCAGGAACGCGGGATCGCAGGATTTCGGCATCGTCCGCGACACCGATTTGAGGATGTTGATCGCGGGGTAGCGACCGCGTTCGGCGATCGCGCGTTGCATCACGATGTGGCCGTCGAGAATGCCGCGCACGGCGTCGGCCACCGGCTCGTTGTGGTCATCGCCATCGACCAGCACGGTGAAGATACCTGTGATCGAGCCCTGATTGGTGCCGGGCCCTGCCCGCTCCAGCAGTTTCGGCAGTTCGGTGAACACCGTCGGCGTATAGCCTTTGGCGGTCGGCGGCTCGCCGACCGACAGGCCGATCTCGCGCTGCGCCATCGCAAAGCGGGTGACCGAGTCCATCATGCACATGACGTCCTTGCCCTCATCGCGAAAGTATTCAGACACCGACATGGTGAGATAGGCGGCCTGGCGGCGCATCAAGGCCGGTTCGTCGGACGTCGCCACCACCACCACGGCGCGCGCCAGCCCCTCCTCGCCGAGATCTTCCTGCAGAAATTCCTGCACCTCGCGACCGCGCTCGCCGATCAAACCGATCACCGAGACGTCGGCATCGGCATTGCGCGCCAGCATCGACAGCAGCACCGACTTGCCGACGCCGGAGCCGGCGAAGATGCCCATGCGCTGGCCGCGGCAGCAGGTCAGGAAGGTGTTGAGCGAGCGCACCCCAAGATCGAGCGGCGCGCCGACCCGGTTGCGCGAATGCGCCGGTGGCGGCGAATTGCGATACGGCATCGGCGACGGGCCCTGCAGCAGCGGCCCCTTGCCGTCGATTGGCTCCGCCATCGCATTGATGACGCGCCCGAGCCACGCCGACGACGGCCGCACCTGGCTGGCGGCATTGGCGATCACCGCGCGGCAGCCGCGGCGCACGCCTTCCAGCCCGGCAAACGGCATCACCACCGCATTGGTGCCGGAAAAGCCGATGACCTCGGCCGGAATGAAGCGGTTGGTGCCGGTCTCGATCACGATTCGCGCGCCAACCGACATCGCATGGATGGGACCTGCGATCTCCACCATCAGCCCGCGGACGCCAACCACCCGTCCATAGATGTTGACGCCGTCCAGATCGGCAATCTGTTCCGCGAGTGCTTTCATTGCGAAAACCTTAAGTTTCCAGGCATTGCCGGCAGACCCTTAACTCCGTGTTTACCCGCATCGTTAATCATTACGTCATTGTCTGAGGAAGCTGAGAGCATTCGCTTTTCAGAACGAAGGGCGAGTCGATGGAGTCGGTTAGCGCTGACTCTTAATGTGGAACTTGAACGGCTGCGGGAACAAAAACTGCCTTTACAGCAATATCTTATGGCGATTCGACAAAAATTGCACGGTTTGGTCTTGCACAGGGGAATCAGGTTTTGTTAACCATATGTCGTCAGGATCCGAATCAGTTGTTCAAAGGCGTTTTTTGGTGCCGCAAGTGCGGCCGACCTGACGCCCGGAGCGGCGACTAAAGGGGACTGGCATGCGCGTTTTGTTAATCGAAGATGATAGCGCGGTCGCGCAGTCGATTGAGCTGATGCTCAAATCCGAGAGCTTCAACGTCTATACGACGGATCTCGGCGAAGAGGGTGTCGATCTCGGCAAGCTCTATGACTATGACATTATCCTGCTCGACCTCAATCTGCCGGACATGTCCGGCTATGATGTGCTCAAGCAGCTGCGGGTGTCGAAGATCAAGACCCCGATTCTGATCCTTTCCGGCCTCGCCGGCATCGAGGACAAGGTCAAAGGCCTCGGCGTCGGCGCCGACGACTACATGACCAAACCGTTTCACAAGGACGAACTCGTCGCCCGCATCCATGCGATCGTGCGCCGCTCCAAGGGCCATGCCCAGTCGGTGATCCAGACCGGCGACCTCGTCGTCAACCTGGATACCAAGACGGTGGAAGTCGGCGGCCAGCGCGTGCACCTGACCGGCAAGGAATACCAGATGCTGGAGCTGCTCTCGCTCCGCAAGGGCACCACGCTTACCAAGGAAATGTTCCTCAACCATCTCTACGGCGGCATGGACGAGCCCGAACTGAAGATCATCGACGTGTTCATCTGCAAACTGCGCAAGAAGCTGGCGAATGCGTCGGACGGCCGCAATTTCATCGAAACCGTCTGGGGCCGCGGCTACGTGCTGCGCGAGCCGCACGAAGAAGAAATCCGCATCCCGGCCTGATCTCGCTTGCTGCGCGTTCGTCATAACCTCCCGAAACTGAGCCCCGCCGGAAACGGCGGGGTTTTTGTTTGGGAAACGCTTGTTGTCATTCCTGGGCGCGAGCGAACCTCAGCCGCTCCGATTGGAGTGGCGGGGAATCTCGATATGTGACGAGGAACACGCGGGGGGTCCCAGCCAATCCAGTTGGATTGGCTGGGACCTGCATCGTACGGCTTCGCCGTCTGCAGCATGCCGGAATGAAAGCGCAATCTACCGCGCGCTGACGACCTTCATGCCCGTACCCATGCCCGGCACGATCGACGGCGCGGCAAGCACGGCGGTCGGACGATACAATCCGCGGCGGTCGGCCTGCGGCTTGAAGGCGTCGGTCAGACCGACCACGGTTTCGGCGGCGCCGAGAGCGAGGAAACCGCCCGGCTCCATCGCCTTGGCCAGTCGGCCAAAAATCTGCGACTTCATGTCCTGATCGAAATAGATCAGAACGTTGCGGCAGAAGATCAGGTCGAACTTGCCCATATGGGAAAAGTCCTGCAGCAAATTGAGCGGCCGATACTGGACCATGGCCCGGATCTCCGGGCTGATCTGCCACATTTCGCCGGTCTGCTTGAAGTACTTCACCAGAAGCTGGATCGGCAGCCCGCGCTGCACCTCGAACTGGGTGTAGAGACCGGATTTCGATTTCTCCAGCACCTGCGGCGAGATGTCGGTGCCGATGATCTCGATGCGCCAGCCGGCGAGTTGCGCGCTCATTTCCTTCACGCACATCGCGATCGAATAGGGCTCCTGCCCGGTCGAGGCCGCCGCGCACCAGATCCGCAGGCTCTTGCGCGACGCGCGCGTCTGGATCAGTTCGGGAATCACCGCCTCGCGCAGATGGTCGAACGGAATCTTGTCGCGAAAGAAGAACGTCTCGTTAGTGGTCATCGCCTCGACCACGTCGGCGCCGAGCGTCGTCGAGCCGCCGCGAATTTTCTGGACCAGCTCGTCGAGCGTCGTGAGGCCGGCCTTGCGGGCCAGCGGCATCAGGCGGCTTTCCACCAGATACTGCTTGTCGACGGAGAGATCGAGGCCCGAGCGTTCCTTCAGGAATTTGCGCAGGTAGTCGTAATTGGCCGGCGTCATGAGCGGTCCCCCGAAAATATCCGAACCAGTTTCGGAGCGATCTGGTTGAGCGGCAGAATTGCCGAGCAGATTCCGGCGTTGGCAGCCGCCCCCGGCATGCCCCACACCACACTGGTAGCTTCGTCCTGCGCGATCACGGCGCCGCCGGCGGCGACGATGTCCTTGCCGCCGCGCATGCCATCCGAGCCCATGCCGGTCAGCACCACCGCCAGGATGGCGCCTTGCCAGGCATCGATCGCGGAGTTGAACAGCGGATCGACCGCGGGTTTGCAGAAATTGACCGCCGGGCCATCGTCGAGCGCGATGGTGATATTGGTGCCGTGCTTGACCACGCGCATGTGCTTGCCACCCGGCGCCAGATAAATCTGTCCGGGCTTGACGAGTTCGCCGTCCACGCCTTCGTGCGCAGGGCGCTTGCTGGTGCGCGTCAGGTGTTCGGCGAGAATCGTGGTGAAGGTCGGCGGCATATGCTGGGTGATCAGCACCGGAACGCGGTCGATGACGGCGCCGATCTCGGCCACCAGCGTCATCAGCGCCTGCGGGCCGCCGGTCGAGGAACCGATCAGCAGCACACGCGGCATGATCTGGCTGAACGGACGCTTGGCGAGCTGGACCTGCCCCGCCACCGGCCCCAGCGCCGTCAACGGCGCCGCCGGCTTCGCCACTGCCGGCACGATCGAGGGCGCAGCAGCAGATTTCAGGCGCCGTACCTTGTGGCCGAGATGGCGGATCTTCTGCAGCAGATCGTGCTTGAATACGTCGGCGGCCGCATTCTCGCGGGTGCTCTCCGGTTTCGGAATGTAGTCGGCCGCGCCCAGCGACATCGCCTTGAACGAGATCTCCGCGTTGCGGCGGGTCAGCGTCGAGGCCATGATGACGATCAGATTGCGCTTCTTGGCCAGCAGTTGCGGCAACGCCTCGATGCCGTCGAGTTCGGGCATCTCGATGTCGAGCACAGCGACGTCGGGATTGATGCGCTCGACCTGGTTGACGGCGTCGAGCCCGGTTCGCAGCGAAGCAGCGACGGTCATGTCCGGCTCGGCCTCGATCCAGCGCGAGATCAGGCCGCGAATGACGACCGAGTCATCCACGACCATGACACGCAACGGCTCATACCGCGCCGTATCCGACACAGGGGCACTCATCACAGCAATACTCATCACTCACCAGACGCAACGAACGCTACAAATGAACTTGCGTGACGATCAGAAACGGGCGCGAACGCCCGGTTGCGAAGCCTAGATCAAACCGACTTCATGAAACTTGGCCGACACGATATCCTTGTCGAACGGCTTCATGATGTATTCGTTGGCGCCGGCATGCAGCGCGCGGGCGATGTGCGCGACGTCGTTCTCGGTGGTGCAGAACACCACTTTCGGTCCGTCGCCGCCCGGCATCCGGCGCAGGTTGCGCAGGAATTCGTAGCCGTCCATCACCGGCATGTTCCAGTCGAGCAGCACGGCGTCCGGCAGGCTGCGCTTGCAGGCTTCCAGGGCCTTCTCGCCGTCTTCGGCCTCGGTGATCTCGAAATCCAGACCTTCGAGTATCCGGCGGGCAACTTTACGGATGACGCTGGAGTCATCGACAACCAGACAAGTCTTCATTTTCGGCCTCTGCCTCTGTGTCCCGAAGGACGTTTGATTGCGCGCGCGCCGGCCTTAGGCAGCCAGCTTGTCGGGCGAAATTTCGAGAATGCGGTCAACGTCGAGCACGACCATCAACTGGCCGTCGAGCCGGTGAACGCCATCGGCCATCTTCGCCATCCGCGGGTCGAGATTGACCGGATTTACCTCGCGGCTGTCGTCGGCAAGCTTGAGGACTTCGCCGATCGAGTCGATCAGCAGGCCGTAGGATTCGCCGCGCAGATCGACGCCCACCGCCATCGGCGGCTTGCCATCGTCGTTCTTCGGCAGGCCGAGGCGCGAGCGCATGTCGATGGCGGTAACGATACGTCCGCGCAGATTGAGCACGCCGGCGACGTCGCTGGAAGAAAGCGGCACGCGGGTAAGTCGTTCCGGCATGAACACATCCTGCACGCGCGAGATCGGCATGCCGAACAGCTGGCCACCGATCATGGTGGTGACGAATTCGGTGATGGCGCCGCCGGAAGTGGTTGTCTTGCTGGTCATGGTCATCTTACGCCGCCTGACTGGTGGTTTGGTTGGTCTGTTCTTTCAGCGAGGCGATCAGACCAGGCCGATCGAACTTCGCGACATAATCGTTCAGGCCGGCCTGCCGGCCGCGCTCGATCGCCGCGGGCGAAATCATCGAAGACAGCGCGATGATCGGGGTGTGGGACATCTTCTGGTCCGCCCGAATGGCTTCGGCGAATTCGAAGCCGTTCATGTCGGGCATTTCGATATCGGTCAGGATGGCATCGAACTCCTGCCCGGAGCGCAGCACGACCAGACCTTCCTGCGCGTTGATCGCAACCCGAACCTTGTAGCCTGCCGCCTTCAGCACCGGCGCCAGCATGTTGCGGAAGAATGCGGAGTCGTCGACCAGCAGGATCGACTGCGTGGTGGCGAACTCCTTCATTTCCTTGCGCGTGAACCAGTCGGCGAATGCCATCGGCAGGAAATGGCCGACGTCGATCACTTCGGTCGCCTGCCCCTTGATGACGGCGGAGCCGAGAATGCCGGGCTGTGCGCCCGCCACTTCGATATTGAGACGCTCCTCGACGATGTCGATGATCTCGTCGACCACCAGGCCCATCGAGCGCTGCTCGTCGGCGAACACCAGAATCGGCTGCGTTCCGCTGGTATGGATCGACACGCCGTCCATCTGCACCAGGGGCATCAGCTGATCGCGGTACTGAACCATATAACGGCCGTTCGACGATTCGATCTTGTCGGCGGCGATCTCCTCGAGCCGCGTGACCAGTGCCAGCGGCACCGATTTTGGCTGCGAGGAGCCGGCCCGGAACACCAGCAGCGAAGTAAGCTGCTCGGACGCATTGGCGTGCTTGGACATGTTTTCGTTGGAGATCTCGGTAACCGCCGAACCGGCCGCACCCAGTTCCTGCGCAATTCCGTTGGGATCGATGATCATGATCACCGCGCCGTCACCCAGAATGGTGTTGCCGGAGAACATGCCGATATGGCGCAGCTTGGTGGACATCGGCTTGACGACGATTTCCTCGGTGTGGAAGACGCCGTCGACGACGATACCGAAGGTCTGGTTGCCGACCTGCGTCACGACGATGAAGCCGTTCTCCGGTTCGGAGTTGGTGCCGTCGTCGATTTGCAGCAGCTTCTTGAGGTGCATCAGCGGCAGCAACTTGTTGCGCAGCCGCAGCACCGGGGTGTCCTTGATACGCTCGATGCGATGTTCGGAATTGGCGCGCGCGCGCACCAGTTCGACGACCGCAAGCTGCGGGATCGCAAAACGGTCTCCGCCGGCTTCGACGATCAGCGCCGAGACGATCGCCAGCGTCAGCGGGATCTTGATGGTGACGCTGGAGCCCTCGCCGGCCACCGACTTGACGTCGATGGTGCCGCCGATCTGGTCGATATTGGTCCGCACGACGTCCATGCCGACGCCGCGTCCGGAGACGCTGGTAACAGCTGCCGCGGTGGAGAAGCCGGGCGCGAAGATGAACTTGTGGATCTGGGCTTCCGACATCTTCTCGATGTCGGCTTCGGAGGCGAGGCCATTCTGGATCGCCTTGGCCTTGATAAGTTCGGTGTTGAGACCGCGGCCGTTGTCGGCGATGCAGATGATGATGTGGCCGCCTTCATGATAGGCGGACAGCCGGATCGTGCCCTGCTCCGGCTTGCCGGCCGCGGCGCGCTCGGCGCCGGTCTCAAGGCCATGATCGGCAGAGTTGCGCACCATGTGAGTGAGCGGATCCTTGATCAGATCGAGCACCTGGCGATCGAGCTCGGTGTCGGCACCGTGCATTTCGAGTTCGATCTGCTTGCCGAGTTCGCCGCCGAGATCGCGGACGATGCGCGGCAGCTTCTGCCATGCATTGCCTATCGGCTGCATGCGCGTCTTCATGACGCCGTCCTGCAGCTCTGCGGTCACCGTCGACAGACGCTGCAACGGCACCTTGAATTCGGTATCCTCGTGACGGCGGCTGATTTCCAGCAACTGGTTGCGGGTCAGCACCAGTTCGGACACCATCGTCATCAGATGTTCGAGCGTGTCGACGTTGACGCGGATCGACTGGTTGGCGACCTTGTCGCCTTCCGGGGTCTCGATCTCGACGACGGATTTCTTCGCTGCCGGTTTCGGCGCGACCTTCTCGACCACGGCGACCACCGGCGCGGGTTCTGCGACAGCCGCAGGCGGCGCCACTTCGATCTCGGTTTCCTGGAACGCCCGCTCCAGCTCGTCCAGCGATACTTCGCCAGGACGCAATTCGCGCTCCAGCATCGGCACCACCAAAGCCGGTGCCTCAACGACGTCCGGCACGATCGGCGGCGCAGCGCTCATCGATGCCATCCCCTTCTCAACCATGTGATGAAGCTCATCGATCAGGTCCTGATCGACGCCCTCCGGTTCGGCCTCGGTGGCCTCCAGCTGCCCAAGAATTTCCTTGATCCGGTCGATGGTGGTCAGGATCAGCGTCACCGCCTCTCCGGTGACCGGCATGCCATCGCGGAATTTACCCATCAGCGTCTCAGCGGCGTGCGCAAGCGCTTCCAGGCGCGGCAAGCCAAGAAAGCCGCAGGTGCCCTTGATGGTGTGTACCAAGCGGAAAATATTATCTAAAATTTTAGCGTTGTTCGGATCCTGTTCGAACCGGACCAATTGATTGTCGACCGTGTCCAGGCTCTCGTTGGTTTCCGTCAAAAATTCCCGCAGAAGATCGTCCATGAAATTGGCCTTCGCATTCCACGCGCGCGATTGCGCGACCCGTTTCGGAATGTGGCTACTTTCACCGCAAAGCGTTTAATATTGGTTGCGTATCCGGGCCGTAAGAGCCCTGATTGGACAGATAGATGCGCCGGGTAGGTAGCCGCCTGCGTTTATGGCTACTTCCGTAAGGCGCCGTTAACGCTGTGGACCGCGACAGCGGTTCAAACGGCGGTCACGACGATGGCCTCGCCTTCGGCTGCCATGCTGACGCTGAGGCCGCAGGCCTGTGCCAGCAATCGCGTATAGTAAGGCTGTACCGCATGGGCATCGACGTTGCCGGCATGGTCGGCGCTGAGCAGCGCGACGATGTTCTGCGGTAACCGGGCGTTCAAACCGGCCGCGTTGACGCGAAATCCGAGCGCGTCGCCTTCGCCGACCTGATCGACAGTCAGCACGCCGCCGCGCGGAATCGTCTGCTGCGCGATGATCAGCATGTTGAGCAGCAGCTTGACCTTGTTCTTCGGAAGATAGGCGCGCGTCGGATTCCATTCGATCCTGGTCTTGGCGTCCTCGAGATGGCCGCGCGCCATCTTCTCCGCGTCGCCAAGGTCGATCTGTGCGCCGGCGGAGCCCGCCGCGCCAAAGGCCAGCCGGCAGAACTGCAGCCGGGCCGAGGCGGTCTTTGCGCTCTTGCGGATCAGGTCGAGGGCGAATTCCTTGTCTTCCGGCTTGGGATTGTCGTCGAGCACTTCGAGCCCGTTGACGATGGCGCCGACCGGGCTGATGAGGTCGTGGCAGACCCGCGAGCACAGCAGTGCGGCCAGTTCGAGCGCGTCAGGGGCCAGGCCGGGAGTGGGCGTATCGGACATCGGGTCGCTCCTGGATGGCCGTATGGTGGACGGCGAATCATGGCATTGCTTTACGGCTTGATACACTGTGGGGAACGGTGCGGCCACCGCAACGCAGGCGGATGCGGCCGTACAAGGCCGAAACACGGTCGGACGGCTATTCAGAGCGCGAGGAAATGAACCACAGATTGGAGAACGATCCGGCACTGGATCTCGATGACACCGCAGCTTTGCTGGCGCCGCTCACCGGGCTGGTGGCCAGGGCCGGGGCCGCGATCCGCGCGGTCAACCGCGAGGCGATGTCGATCGATGGCAAAGCCGATGGTTCGCCGGTAACCGAAGCCGACCTCGCCGCCGACCGCGTCATCGCCGAGGGGCTGGCGCGGCTGTTTCCGGATATTCCGACGCTGTCGGAAGAGCGCCTGCAGCTCGCCTGCCCGCCCTATCCCGGTCGCCTGTTCCTGATCGACCCGCTCGACGGCACCAAGGAATTCGTCGCCGGGCGCCGCGAGTTTACCGTCAATATCGCATTGGTGGAGGGCGGCGTGCCGGTGTTGGGCGTCGTCGGCGCGCCGGATCTCGGGCTGATCTGGCGCGGGCTGGTCGGCCGCGGCGCCGAGCGGCTCGAAATGTCGCCGGACTTCCGTATCCGCTCGGTGACGCCGATCCGCACCCGCGCCATGCCCCGGGGCGGCGCGCCGTGGATCGCGGCGGTCAGCCGCTCGCATGGTGACGCCCGCACCGAGGCGCTGATCGACGCCCGGCCGGGCGCCGTCCGCGTCCCGCTGGGCTCGGCGCTCAAACTGTGCCGGGTCGCCGAGGGCGCCGCCGACCTTTATCCACGGCTGGCGCCGACCTGCGAATGGGACATCGCCGCCGGCCAGGCGGTGGTGGTCGCCGCGGGCGGCATCGTCACCGACAGCCAGGGCGGGGCGGTGATCTATGGCGGCCATCGGGCGGATTTCATCGTGCCGGAATTCATCGCCTGGGGCGACCCCACCGCCGTGCCGCGTGGCTGAGCGTCAGCGCGACAGTTCGACCTGCAGCGTTGTCCAGCGCTTGCGGGCCTCCGCCAGCGCGGTCGCCGGTGCCGCGGCGAAGGCGTCGCGGCTTTCCGCGTGCCCAAACAAATAGAGCCGCTGGTTCAGCACCAGAAAGAGCTGCGGATTGCCAGGATAGGCGACGCCACGGGCGACATCGACAGGGTCGTAGCCGCCGAATTGCGGACTGTAGATCTCCGGATTCGCGGCGAACGACGCCCGGTTGCCCTCGTTGCGAAAGCGCCAGACCACGCCCGCCTCCGACAGTTCAAAGGCGGCATCGCCGGGTAACGGGCGGGCATCGGTAAAATACGCAACTGGATCGAAACCGGCGATCGCCAGGCCCGTAAATCGATCGGTGACGACGCGTTCGGTGGTGCCGGCATGGCCGGGGACCGGCACTGCGGCGAGCAGCAAGATCAAGGCGAATCCGCGGCAATGCCCTATCAATTGTCGCCGTTGTGCCGTCATAGTTGATACCGATAGTATGGGAGTCGGGGACATTGAACGCAGCTTTAGGGCGTGCTGGTCAGCATCCGGTTAAGGCCGCGGTCAACTTTTAATACCTAGGGGTTTCTTCATGACGTTCGTTTCTCGCCTGGCTGTGCTGATGCTGGCCGCGATGACGGTTGGCCTGTCGCCGGCTCAGGCCCAGCAGCCGCGTCCGCCACGGCAGGCGGCCGCCCAGCCCTCGAGCTATGGACCGGACGAGTTGACCACAGCGGGACACCGCTTCTTCGGCAATGTCTCGCGCGGCCTGGCGTCGGTGATCGAGCGCGCGGTCAGCCAATGGGGCCTGCCGAACGGATATATTCTCGGCGAAGAAGGCTCCGGCGCGATCGTCGCCGGGCTGCGCTACGGCGAAGGCACCCTCTATACCAAGAATGCCGGCGACCTCCGGGTCTACTGGCAGGGTCCCTCGGTCGGCTTCGACTGGGGTGGCGACGGCGCCCGCACCATGACGCTGGTCTACAACCTGCCGGCCACCAACGCGATCTACCAGCGTTTCGGCGGCATCGACGGCTCCGCCTACATCATCGGCGGCTTCGGCATGACCGCGCTCACCGCCGACAACATCGTGCTGGTGCCGATTCGCTCCGGCCTCGGACTGCGGCTGGGCGCCAATATCGGCTATCTCAAGTTCACGCCGAGCGCGACCTGGAATCCGTTCTGATCGCGGCGGCCGGACGCGCGCCGCGCCGCCCCGCCGCATTCAGGTTAACGAAGCGTTGAACTGGCCTTCTCCGCCGCCCGCATGGCATGCTAACCCCTGCGTTTTCGCGGGTGGGAGTTTGAGTCATGGTTGAGCCGATCATGTATCTGGCGATCGGTTTTCTGGTGGCGATTCTGGTCGCCCTGACGATCGCACCATTGGTGCATCACCGCGCCGTGCGCCTCACCAAGCGCCGGCTCGAAGCCGCCACGCCGCTGTCGATGGCGGAAATCCAGGCCGACAAGGACCAGTTGCGCGCCGAATTCGCGATGTCGGCGCGCAAGCTGGAAATCAATGTCGATCAGCTCAGGAACAAGACCACCGCCCATCTCGCCGAAATCGGCAAGAAGACCGACGCCGTCAACCGGCTCAAGCTCGAACTGGGCGAGAAGGCCGCGACGATCTTCGACCTCGAGGCGCGCGAAGCCGCCTTGAAGGAAAAGCTGGCCGCGACCGAAGCCGACCTCGCCGGCCGGATCACGGATCTCGCAGCCGCCGCGCAGGCCATGACCGACAAACAGGCCGAACTCGCCCGCACCGCGCATGAACTTTCCGAGCGCTCGATGCTGGCCGACAGCCGCCAGGTCGAGCTGGTAAGCGCGCGGGCCCAGATCGAGGTTCTGAAAAACCAGGTCTCCGATACCGGGCGCGACCTCGCCGCCACCAGGCAACAGCTTGAACTGCAGCGTGGCGAGACCACCACCGTCACCGCGCTGCTCGGCGAGGCGCGCGGCCGCGTCGAAAATCTCAGCCAGCGCGTCGCCGATCTCGATCGTTCATTGATGGCGCAGGTCCAGGAGGCCGAGCGGCTTGGCACCCGCATCACCGAGCTGGAGAGCGCCGAGACGGACCACGACCGGCGCATGGCCGAGCGGGAATTCGAGAACAGCCAGCTCCGCCACGCCGCCGAGGTATCGGAGCGAATCGCAAGGGATTTGCGCGTCGAGGTAGCCGCCCGCCAGGATGGCACGTCGGCCAGCCTGATCCAGACGCTGCAGGCCGAAAAGGTCGCCGTCGAGCGCGAACTGCAGACGGTTCGCGAAGAACGCGCCCGGCAGCAGAACGAACTCAAGATGGTCGGGCAGCAGGCCGAAAGCGCCTGGGCCACCGAACGGGTCGAAAACGCCCTGCTCCGGGAGCGCATCAACGACATCGCCGCCAAGGTCGCCCGGCTGGCGATGACGCTGGAAGGTCCCAATTCGGAGATTGAAGCGATTCTCGCGGCGGCGCCTGCCGCGGACATCGGCAAGGCCGCCAATGGCGCCAAAATTCCCGCCCATGCCACGCTGGCCGACCGCATCCAGGCGCTGCAGAGCCAAGCTACCCACGTGCAGCAGGGCTGAGAAGGCGGATCGGCCGGCGTCTTGCGAACAATGTTCGCTATCGCCGCCCGCGCGGCTTGACACCCCCGCCCCCTATTCCCTAAATCGCGCCACTGGCGTCACGCACCGCCGGGCTACCCGCCCGGCTCTTATTGCGCGACTTCGGGCGATTAGCTCAGCGGGAGAGCACACCCTTCACACGGGTGGGGTCGCAGGTTCGATCCCTGCATCGCCCACCACCTCCTTTAACTTTGATCCGGTACATCGGTACGCGCATCTCGATCGCCATGCAGACGTGGGCAGCGGCATCCGCCTGCACGCCTATCTTGTCATACCCGACCGCTATAGATTCCCGACGTCACGGCCTGCTTCGCGCGGGCACGAATCCAGAGCTTGCAGAGGCGGCCTTGCGGCCGAATGAAACATGCGTCGCAATCGTCGGGCCAAGATCGTCGCTACCGTGGGTCCCGCCAGCGGGTCGCCGGAAATGCTGGAGAAACTGTTTCTGACCGGCGTCGATACGTTCCGGCTAAATTTCAGCCACGGCACCCACGAGGATCACGCAAGGGTGCATGCTGCGATCCGCGCGCTGGAAACCAGGGTCGGCCGACCGATCGGCATCCTGCAGGATCTGCAGGGACCCAAGATCCGCGTCGGCACCATCAAGGACGGCAAAATCACGGTGATCGCCGGAGAACGGGTGCGCTTCGTGCTTCAGGGCGTCGATGGCGACAGCCTGTCGATCCCGCTGCCGCATCCCGAGATATTCGATGCGGTGACGCCGGGCGACGACCTGCTGATCGATGACGGCCGGATTCGCGTCCGCGTCACCGGCCTCGGCGGTGATTTCATCGACGCCCGGATCATCACCGGCGGCGTGATCTCGAACCGCAAGGGCGTCAACGTGCCGAGCGCCGTACTCAACCTGTCGCCGCTGACCGTGAAGGACCGCGCCGATCTCGCCTTCGGGCTGGAACTCGGTGTCGACTGGGTGGCGTTGTCCTTTGTGCAGAAGCCCGGCGACGTGATCGAGGCGCTGTCGCTGATCAACGGCCGCGCCGGCGTGATGTCGAAGATCGAGAAGCCTGCGGCGCTGGAGCACATCGACGACATCATCCGGCTGTCTGGCGCCATCATGGTGGCGCGCGGCGACCTTGGCGTGGAGATCCCGCACGAGGACGTGCCGGGCCGGCAGAAGGAACTGATCCGGGCCTGCCGCATGGCCGGCAAGCCGGTGATCGTGGCCACGCAGATGCTGGACTCGATGATCGCGGCTCCGACGCCGACCCGCGCAGAGGCCTCCGACGTGGCCACTGCGATCTATGACGGCGCCGACGCGGTGATGCTGTCGGCGGAATCCGCCTCCGGGCAATATCCGGTCGAGGCGGTCGACATGATGAGCCACATCATCGAGAGCACCGAGCGGCACAAGATGTACCGCGCGATCATCGACGCCTCGCATCCCGGCGAGGAGGAGACCGCGCCGCACGCCGTCGCCGCCGCAGCCGCCGACCTCGCCGCGGCCCTGCATGCATCGGCGATCGTGGCCTTCACCTCGAGCGGCACCACCGCCGCGCGCATCGCCCGCAAGCGGCCGAAAGTGCCGCTGCTCGCGATTACGCCGCACGAAGGCGTGGCGCGGCAGCTCTCATTGCTTTGGGGTGCTCACAGCGTGCTGTCGGAAGACATCAGCACCTATGAAGAAATGGTCGAAAAGGCCGCCCAGATTGCGGCGAGCGAGGAATTTGCCAAACCGGCGGATTCGATCGTGGTCGTCGCCGGCATTCCGTTCAAGGAAACCGGCACAACTAACAATCTGCGGGTCGTCCATATCGATTGAAGCGACGCGGCGCTCTTTCGCCGCCTGCTCAGCAGAGCGAACGCCACTCGCTCCCTCACGGATCGTCCCCCGCGAACGCGAGGCCCGATCGGTTCCGTCGTATCAATTCAAACCTTGCCCGCTCCGCCGGGCCGCAACGCGGCGACAGCGGCTATGGTTCCGAACGGACGCGTTTAAGTTCCCTCGCGGGGCATCATCGACGACCCGTCGATGGAACTACCTTTACCGGAAAGTTACTCTGGTAACGACCAGTCGGCATTTCACGCATGCCTCTCACGCAGCGTACGGCTCGGCACGCAACTTGTTTGTTATCAGTGCGCCGGATATACGAATAGCGGGTGCGCGGGGAACACGATGGCGATGAAGACGAAGCAACGCAGGGCAAAGATCGAACCAACGATCACCCGAGCGCAGTTGATGGTGGGCGGCTCAGACAGGGCTTTTCGGCAGTTCCTTCACGATACGCTGGCGTTTACGGCAAGGCTTCAGGCGGTTCGCGGCCAACTCGGCGCGGTGATCGGGCTATCGGGAACTCAATACACCGTATTGATCGCCATCGCCCATCTCAGTTCCGACGATGAGAAGGTCGGCGTCAATCAGGTGGCGGAACATCTGCATTTCAGCGGCGCTTTCATCACGATCGAAATCAACAAGCTGGTCGCCAGCGGCCTTGTCGAGAAGCAAACCGATACGGAGGACCGTCGCCGGGTCGTACTCACAATTACGCCGAAAGCCCGCGACCGGCTCAACGAACTCGCCCCCCTACAGCGTTCGGTAAACGACATAATGTTCCGCAGCCTGTCAGGGTCGGACTTCGACAAGTACCGCAAGTTGATGTCCGGAATGGTCGGGGCCGCGGATGAAGCGATCACGATGCTGGACTACAATGGCGCCGTCCCACCGAAAGGTTCCGGGAGATAGACGCGACGGCCGTCGTAGGAACCGCTGTCATCTGCTCTCCGATAACAATCCGGCGCGGCGGGTTTCTGGCGAGGCCCCTGTGCGACACCCCGACTGTTCGATAACGCCTCAATCATTTTGCTATTTCAATTAGCGGTTTCGGTAGCGGCCGCTGTCAAATTGCGCAGGGCCGGCCATCGCTTGGAAGCTCCCGTCATTCGCGACCAGGCTTTCTACCATCGCAGGGTAACAAAAAAGCCGCCCGGGCGTGACACCGGACGGCTTTCTGATGCAACTGCCGGCCCGTATCGCCGGTTCCGCTGCATTCCCCGACAGGGTGCGACGGCTTGGTTACCAAGCGGTTAACGGCGGATCCCGCCGTTTTACACGCTTGCCGGTTCCGGCAATTTGGCGCCGGGGCCGGCAAACATGCCGCGGCCCGGAATCGCATCGAGCAGCGCGCGCGTATAGGGATCGGTCGGATTCTCGAAAATCGCCTGGGTCTCGCCCTGCTCGACGATCTGGCCGCGGCGCATCAGGACGATGCGGTCGGCGATCTCGGCAGCGACGCGCAGATCGTGGGTGATGAAGATCATTGCCAGATTCATCTCCGCGCGCAATTCGGCGAACAGCGCCAGGATCTGCGACTGCACGGAGACGTCGAGCGCCGATACCGCTTCATCGGCCACCAACACCAACGGCTTCAGCGCGATCGCGCGCGCGATGCAGATGCGCTGGCGCTGGCCGCCGGAGATGAGAAAGATCAGGCCGATCACGCCGGCCGGGCGACGCAGGAAAATCTTGAGGCTGTCCATGGCGGGGGTCTCCGTTCAGGACGCGTTGGTGGTGACGCGCGGATCGACCATGCGGTAGATCACGTCAGTCACGAAGTTGAGCACGACGACGATCACCGACATCACCAGGAAGATGCCGAGCATCACTGGATAGTCCCGCTGCAGCACCGAGTCGTAGATCAGCCGGCCGAGGCCTGGCCAGGCGAACACGGTCTCCACCACCACGGCGCCGCCGACCAGAGCGCCGGCCTGCATGCCGGCGACGGTGACCACCGGGAGGATGGCATTGCGCAGCACATGGCGCAGGATGATGCGGCCCTGCTTGAGGCCCTTGGCGCGTGCGGTCTTGATGAAATCCTGATGCATCACCTCGATCACCGAGGAACGCATCAAGCGCGCGTAGATCGCCAGATACACGGCGGCGAGCGACAGGCCCCGAAGCAGAAGATGCTTGCCGATGTCGAGCGCGCGTTCCATCGCGGTCTGCTGCACGCCGATGGTGACGTAACCGAACGCCGGCAGCCAGTTCAGTTGCACCGAGAACAGCAGCACCATCAGGCGAGCCCCGTCGAACAGTTCGACGTCGGTCCACTGCGTCAGCTGCACGGTGCCCTGCTCCAGCGCGACCGAGCGCGACGCGGCGTCCGGAATCACGCGGTAGAAAATCTCGTCGATATGCGGCTCGCCGGCACGGTAGTAGCCCTCGTGCTTGAAGAGATGGACGCGCGAGCCCTTGACCCATTCCTTGAGCTTGAACGGGCCGCAGCCGATCGCCTGCGCGTTGGCTGGATTTTTGCGGAAGTCGGTGTTCCCATAGATATGCTTGGGCACAATCGGCGCGGTGGTGCAGTCGAACGGATTGGGGAACGGTGCGAACGGCGCCTTCAGCGTGAACACCACCGTGAGCGGATCGGGCGCTTCGGCCTTGTCGATGCGGAGTAACGTGCCACGGGCGCGGGTATCGGTGAGCACCTTAATCACCGTGAACACGACATCTTCCGAGGTCAGCGGCTTGCCGTCATGGAAGGTGATCTTCGGGAACAGCTTGAACGTATAGACGAGGACGTCCGGCGACACCGTCCAGGAATCGGCAAGGCCTGGCATCGGTTTCAGATCGGGGCCGCAGCGCAACAGGCTCTCATAGATCTTGCCGCCCAGCGTCAGCGTCGGCTGCTGCTGGTTCAGCGCGGTGACGAGGATCGGCGGTTAGGGCTGGATGATAGTGTTGAGCGTGCCGCCTTTGGTATGACCGACGGCGCGCGTCAGGCCGAGCGGGATGCCCGCGCCGATCGCCGTGCCTGTCAACGCCATCGACCTGGTAAATTCACGCCTGTTCATGCCGGTCCCTCAATTGCTGCGATGTGTATCGATGCGTCATCCCGCGCTCGATCGCTCAACAATTGCTGGCAAGAACGGGACCAGGATTCCATGCCGCGATGGTACCGAAAAGCCATCGCGGCGGCATTATTCACGGGGCTGTGCGTCCGGTCAGGTCACCACTTCGATCAGCTTCGGGCCCTGCTCGGCCATCGCATCGGCCAGCGCCTTGTTGAAATCATCAGCGGTTGTGACGGAGCGCGCCGGCACGCCCATGCCCTTGGCGAGTGCGACCCAATCCAGCGCCGGACGATCGAGGTTGAGCATGTCGAGCGCGCGCTGGCCGGGATGGCCGGCGCCAACGCCGTCGAATTCGCCGAGCAGGATTTGGTATTTGCGGTTGGCGAACACGATGGTGGTGACGTCGAGATTTTCGCGGGCCTGGGTCCACAGCGACTGCAGCGTGTACATCGCCGAGCCGTCACCCACCATGCAGATCACCTTGCGGTCCGGACACGCCACCGCAGCGCCGGTCGACACCGGCGTCGAGAAGCCGATCGAGCCGCCCATGTTCTGCAGCCAGTCATGCGGCTTCGCTGCCGCCGTCGGCGGGAAGAAGCCACGGCCGGTGGTGAGCGACTCGTCCACCATGATGGCGTTTTCCGGAATCGCCATCGCGATCGCTTGCGCGATCGAGGCGTGGTTGAGCGCGCCAGTCGGCTTCGCCAGTTCGATCAGCTTCTGCGGTTGCACATCGGCCGGCCTGGCGCCGAGCGCGCCGGCCAACGCCTCAAGTGCTGCGACCGAATTCTCACCGTTCTCTGTGACGCGATACACGTCGCAGCCTTCCGGCTTCAGCATGCTCGGCTTGTTCGGATAGGCGAAGAAGGCGACCGGATCGTTGGCCTCGACCAGCACGATGTGTTTGAACGCTTTCAGGATCGGCAGCGCCAGCTCGATCACATAGGGAATGCGGTCGATGGCGAAGCGGCCGGCGCCGCGCGCCATCTTCGGATTGTAGGTCTGGCCCATCACCTTGCAGCCGGTCTTGCCAGCGATCTGCGCCGCCAGCGCCAGGCCGTGCTCGGTCAGCGCGCTACCGGTCAACAGCAGCAGCGTCGGCTCGCCGGACTTCAACACTTTGGCGGCAGCGTCCACCGCCTGCGTCGAGTAGCCGGCGCTCTGCGCCGGCGCATGCACCTCGGCGATGCCGTCGGCGTCGCCCCAGGCGGTGTCGGCGGGCAGGATCAGGGTCGCGACCTGGCCGAGCTTCGCGGCGGCGACCGCGGCAGCGCCGTCTCCGGCGACCGACTTCGAATCCGGCGAGGTGTGAACCCATTGCGACATCGGCTTCGCGAGGCCTTCGATGTCCGATGTCAGCGGCGCATTGTATTCAATGTGGTAGACGGCGTGTTGACCGACGATGTTGACGATGCCGGAATTGGCCTTCTTGGCATTGTGCAGGTTGGCCAGGCCGTTGGCGAGGCCGGGGCCGAGATGCAGCAGCGTCGAGGCCGGCGTGCCCTTCATGCGGTAATACCCATCGGCGGCACCGGTGACCACGCCTTCGAACAGGCCAAGCACGCAGCGCATGCCCTCGACGCGGTCGAGCGCGGCGACGAAATGCATCTCCGACGTGCCGGGATTGGCAAAACAGACATCGACCTTGCCTGCCACCAGCGTCCGTACCAGGCTTTCCGCACCATTCATCTTCGACTCCCTTGATCATTTTATGTCGGGTGCAGATCAACCATTGTTCGGGGGGGGCCGTCAAAGGGCGCCACCGCATTGCCGGCTCACGTGGCTGTGGCTTGCGAAACTCGCGGGATTGTGGCCTCTTTGGGGCTTAATCCACTGGTGAGGAATCCGATGAAGCGCGTTTTTGCCCTCCTTGTTGCCACTGCCGCCCTGGTCACCGCCGCACTGCCCGCCCAGGCGAGGATGCGCAGCGAGCCGAAGCCAGACTTCCAGGTCGACGACTCGCCGTCGCTGCTCAACTTCTTTTCCAATTTTACATATTCCGGCGGCACCAGCCCGATCCCGCGCCAGGTCGTCGGCTTCCAGAGCAATTACGCTCCCGGCACCGTCGTCGTGAACACCGCCGAGCGCCGGCTCTATCTGGTGCAGGGCAACGGCCAGGCGCTGCGCTACGGCATCGGCGTCGGCCGCGACGGCTTCCGCTGGGGCGGCGTCCACAAGATCACCGCGAAGAAGGAATGGCCAAGCTGGACCCCGCCGTCGCAGATGCTGGCGCGCCGTCCCGACCTGCCGCGCCACATGGTCGGCGGTCCCGACAACCCGCTCGGTGCGCGGGCAATGTATCTCGGCTCCACGCTGTACCGCATCCACGGCTCAAACGAGCCGGAAACGATCGGCCAGGCGGTGTCGTCCGGCTGCTTCCGCATGACCAATGACGACGTCACCGATCTCTATAATCGCGTCTCGGTCGGCGCGACGGTGATCGTCAAGAACTGACCGGCGACCTCTATCCGCCCGGGAAGACGATCACATCTTCCACCCGGGCGGGTATCGAGGCTTGCGCGGCGCGGTGCCATACGACAGTTTGCAGTCATGCGCGCCTCCTTCATCTCCCCGCTTTTTGCCATCGCCGCGGCCGCTTTCGCCGTCACGATGAGCGACGCCCCGGCCTCGCACGCGGCCGAGCCTGCGGCGGTCGCCTCGCGCCAGCGCGCCGAGAAGAAGATCTTCACCGACGCTGAGATCGTCGATGGTTTTCTCAAGACCGCATTCGGCGCCGAATACCACCTCGCCGGCCGTGTCGACCGTATCCGCAAATACGAGCTGCCGGTCCGCGTCTTCGCCGACGGCCGGGCCGACCGCAAGGCGCAGATCACCAGGATCGTCACCGACATCGCGCTGCGCGTGAAGCACCTCGACATTGCGATGTCGGACACCTCCGACGGCGCCAATGTCAATGTCAAGCTGGTGCGCGACCGCGACCTCCACCGCACCATTTCGAACTTCTACGGCAGCGACCGCGCCGAAGAAATCCGCAACTCGCTCGATCCGCAATGCCTGTCCGGCTTCCGCAAGAACGAGGCGTTCGAGATCGAACATTCCGACGTCATCCTGACGGTCGACAATGGCGACTTCATCTTTCTCGATTGCGCCTATGAAGAACTGCTGCAGTCGCTGGGGCCGATCAACGACACAGACACCGTGCCGTGGACGATGTTCAACGACAACGTCCAGATGGGCTATTTCGACGTGTTCGACCAGTATCTCCTCAACATCCTCTACGACCCCCGCATCAAGGCGGGGATGACGGTGCAGGACGTCGACAAGGTGATGCCGCAGGTGCTGGCGGATGTGCGGGCGTGGGTGACGAAGGTGAACGGGCTGGCGAATTGAATTGTCATTCCGGGGCGGGAGCAGCGTCAGCTGCGACCGAACCCGGAATCCCGAGATGGTGATTCACATATCGGGATTCCGGGTTCGCAGTCGGCTGGCGCCGCCCGCGCCCCGGAATGACAGGTAAAGTCTACGCCCCCTTCTCGAACAACTCTCTTCCAATCAGCATCCGACGAATTTCGCTGGTCCCCGCGCCGATCTCGTACAGCTTGGCGTCGCGCAGCAGTCGCCCGGTCGGATAGTCGTTGATATAGCCGTTACCGCCGAGCAGTTGGATCGCATCCAGCGCGCATTGCGTCGCCTTTTCCGACGCGAACAGGATGGCGCCGGCGGCGTCCTCGCGCGTGGTCTCGCCGCGGTCGCAGGCCTTCGCCACCGCATAGACGTAGGCGCGCGCCGCATTCATCAGCACGTACATGTCGGCGACCTTGCCCTGCACCAGCTGGAACGTGCCGATAGGCTGGCCGAACTGCTTGCGCTCGTGGACATAGGGCATCACGATATCGAGGCAGGCCTGCATGATGCCGAGCGGCCCCGCCGCCAGCACCGAACGCTCATAATCCAGTCCCGACATCAGCACGTTGACACCGCGGCCGACGGTGCCGAGCACGTTCTCCTCCGGCACCTCGCAATCGGCGAAAACAAGTTCGCCGGTATCGGAGCCGCGCATGCCGAGCTTGTCGAGTTTCTGCGCGGTGGAAAATCCCTTCATGCCCTTCTCGATGATGAAGGCGGTGATGCCGCGCGCGCCGGCGGCGGGGTCGGTCTTGGCATAGACCACCAGCGTCTCCGCGATCGGGCCATTGGTGATCCACATCTTGCTGCCGTTCAGCACGTAGCGGTCGCCCTTCTTGTCGGCGCGCGTCGCCATCGACACCACGTCGGAGCCCGCCCCCGGCTCCGACATCGCCAGCGCCCCCACATGCTCTCCGGAGATCAGCTTCGGCAGATATTTGCGCTTCTGCGCCTCGGAGCCGTTGCGGCGCAGCTGGTTGACGCAAAGGTTGGAATGCGCGCCGTAGCTCAGGCCTACCGAGGCCGAGGCCCGCGAGATTTCCTCGACCGCCAGCACGTGTTCGAGATAGCCCAGCCCCGAACCGCCATATTCCTCCTCGACGGTGATGCCGTGCAGCCCGAGTGCGCCGAGCTTCGGCCACAGGTCGCGCGGAAAGGTGTTGGTCTTGTCGATCTCCTCGGCGCGCGGCGCGATCTCGTTTTGCGAGAAATCGCGCACGGTTTCGCGGATCGCGTCCGCCGTCTCGCCAAGATCGAAATTGAACATGCGCTGGGCGTTCGGGATCATCAGGCGTGCCTCCGGTCAGTTGCGTGGCGCGTCGGGCGCGCGCGTTTGCCTATTGAAGACAGGAAATACCGTGCCAGATCAATCCCTTCCTTGGGCGCAAAAACCGGCTGGCGGCCTTGCGCGCCGGCCCGCAACGGGGTGTAATTCGGCCCAACAAGGCAGCCGGGTCCACCACGGCGCGCATCGGGACGAACACAGGGATTGGCCACATGCACGGCACCATCGAGAGCGAAAAAGCTGCACGCCAGCGCCTTGCGCGCGAGCAGGCCTATGCAACGCCGCTGAAGGATTTTCACCCCGGCGCGCCCAAGCTTTTCCGCGACGACACGCTATGGCCGTGGTTCGAACGGCTGCGCAAAGAGGAGCCTGTGCATTATTGCACCAACGCACCGATCGAACCGTATTGGTCGGTTACCAAGTATAACGACATCATGCATGTCGATACCAACGCCGGCATCTTTTCGTCCGACGTCAAGCATGGCGGCATCGCGATCCGCGACGTGCCGGAAGGCTACAACTGGCCGAGCTTCATTGCGATGGACGAGCCGCAGCACAGCGCGCAGCGCAAGACCGTGTCGCCAATGTTCACGCCCCAGCATCTCGACGAACTCGCAGTGCTGATCCGCGGCCGGGTCTGCAAGGTGCTGGACGGCCTGCCGCGCAATGAGACGTTCGATTTCGTCGAGCGCGTCTCGGTCGAACTGACCACGCAGATGCTGGCGACCCTGTTCGACTTCCCGTGGGAGGAGCGCCGCAAGCTGACGCGCTGGTCAGACGTCTCCACCGCGCTGCCGAAGAGCGGTATCGTGTCTTCCGAGGAGGAGCGCCGCCGCGAGATGGACGAGTGCGCCGCCTATTTCAACCGGCTGTGGAACGAGCGCGTTAATTCCGAGCCGCGGAAAGACCTGATTTCGATGATGGCGCACTCTGACGCCACCCGATTCATGGACGCCGATACGCTGACCGGCAACATCATCCTCCTGATCGTCGGCGGCAACGACACCACGCGCAACACCATGACCGGCTCGGTGCTGGCGCTGAACGAAAACCCCGAGCAGTTTCGCAAATTGCGCGACAATCCGACACTGATCGACAGCATGGTGCCGGAAGTGATCCGCTGGCAGACGCCGCTGGCGCATATGCGGCGCACCGCGCTGGTCGATACCGAAATCGGCGGCAAGACCATCCGCAAGGGCGACCGGGTGGTGATGTGGTACGTATCCGGCAATCGTGACGACGAAATGATCGAAAATCCCGACCAATTCATCATCGATCGCGCGCGACCGCGCACGCATCTGTCGTTCGGCTTCGGCATCCACCGCTGCGTCGGCATGCGGCTGGCCGAATTGCAGCTCAAGATCGTATGGGAGGAACTGCTGGCGAGGTTTGCCAATATCGAGGTTGTCGGTGAACCCACGCGGGTATATTCGAGCTTCGTCAAAGGTTACGAGTCCCTGCCCGTCAGGGTCTCGTAACCCGGCTCGTCTGTCTGATTCTTCCCAATAAGAGAATGTAAATTCCTCGATGAAAAATGAAGCCGCGGAACAAGACGAATTTCATGACATCCGCGACGCCGTCGCCAAACTCTGCGCCCAGTTTCCCGGCGAATACTGGCGCAAGCTCGACCGCGAGATGGCGTACCCCTCGGCCTTCGTCAATGCGTTGACCGAAGCCGGTTATCTCTCGGTACTGATCCCGGAAGAATATGGCGGCTCCGGCCTCAAGCTGTCTGCCGCGGCCGCGATCCTGGAAGAGATCCAGCGCGCCGGCTGCAATGGCGGCGGCTGCCACGCCCAGATGTATACGATGGGCACGGTGCTGCGGCATGGCTCGGATGCCCAGAAGGCGCAGTGGCTGCCCAAGGTCGCGACCGGCGAAGTTCGCCTGCAGGCCTTCGGCGTCACCGAGCCGACGTCAGGCACCGACACCACCTCGCTGAAGACTTTTGCGAAGAAGGATGCCGACGGCAATTACATCGTCAACGGCCAGAAGATCTGGACCAGCCGCGCCGAACATTCCGACCTGATGCTGCTGCTGGCACGCACCACGCCGAAGGACCAGTCGGCGAAGCGCACCGATGGTCTCTCGGTGTTCCTGGTCGACATGAAGGAAGCGAAGGGCAACGGCCTGGAGATCCGCCCGATCCGCACCATGATGAACCACGCGACCACCGAGGTGTTCTTCACCGACCTCAAGGTGCCCGCGGCCAATCTCATCGGCGAGGAAGGCAAGGGCTTCCGCTACATTCTGTCCGGCATGAATGCCGAGCGCATCCTTATCGCCGCCGAATGCATCGGCGACGCCAAATGGTTCATCGCCAAGGCGACGGCCTATGCCAAGGAACGCGTGGTGTTCGGCCGCCCGATCGGCCAGAACCAAGGCATTCAGTTCCCGATTGCCAAGAGCTACGCGTCGATGCGCGCCGCCGAACTGATGGTCAAGGAAGCGGTACGCAAGTACGAAGCGGGCCTGGACTGCGGCGCCGAGGCCAACATGGCCAAGATGCTGGCAGCGGACGCGTCCTGGGAAGCGGCCAACGCCTGCGTGCAGACCTTCGGCGGCTTCGGCTTTGCGGAGGAATATGACGTCGAGCGCAAATTCCGCGAGACGCGATTGTATCAGGTGGCGCCGATCTCGACCAATCTGATCCTGTCGTATGTGGCCGAGCACGTGCTCGGCATGCCGCGTTCTTACTGACGCGACTACGGTCTGCTCGGTAACTTGCCACGCGCGCGGTTCACCTCTCCCCTGCGGGGAGAGGTCGGATTGCGCAGCAATCCGGGTGAGGGGGCTGGGTGTCATCGATAGGCCTGTGCCCCCTCACCCGCCCGGCTTCGCCGGTCGACTTCTCCCCGGTGGGGAGAGGTGACAGCGCGTCATTGCTCGTTTGTGAATGAATTCGGAGACTACCATGCTGCCGCTTGAAGGCCTGACCGTCATCGCCGTCGAACAGGCGGTGGCCGCACCATTCTGCAGTTCGCGGCTGGCGGACGCCGGCGCGCATGTCATCAAGATCGAGCGGCCGGAAGGCGATTTCGCGCGCGGCTATGATCATGCCGCTAAGGGCCAGAGCAGCTATTTCGTCTGGCTCAACCGCGGCAAGGATTCCGTGGCGATCGACCTCTCCACGCCGGAAGGCCGCCGTTCGCTCGAAGAACTGATCGCCACCGCCGACGTGTTTCTACAGAATTTGAAGCCCGGCTCGATGGACAAGCTCGGCTTCACGCTCGAGCGTTTGCGAAAAGACTATCCGCGACTGATCTGCTGCACCATTACCGGCTATGGCGACACCGGTCCTTACGCGCATCGCAAGGCCTATGATCTCCTGATCCAGGCCGAGAGTGGCCTTGCCTCGATCACCGGAGGTCCGGACGGCCCGTCACGCGTCGGCGTCTCGATCGTCGACGTCGCTACCGGCGCCGCCGCGCATGCTTCCATTCTCGAGGCGCTGATCGGCCGCTCGGTGTCCGGCCAGGGCGCCGACATCCGCATCTCGATGTTCGACGTGATGGCCGACTGGCTCACGGTGCCGCTGCTCAATGCCGAAGCCGGCAACCCGCCGAAGCGGATGGGGCTCGCACATCCCTCGATCGCGCCCTATGGCGTGTTTCGCTCGCAGGACGGTAAGGACATTCTGATCTCGATCCAGAGCGAGCGCGAATGGAAGACGCTGTGCGCAAAAGTGCTAGGCGATGCCTCACTGGCCAGCGATTCGCGGCTGGTCAACGGCGTCGAGCGCGTGCGCAACCGCGCCTTCACCGATCAGACTGTCTCGGACATTTTCGCATCGCTGAGCCGCGACGCGCTGCTGCAGCGTTTGACCGAAGCCGACATCGCCTTTGCCGAAGTCAACGAGATGGCCGACCTCGCGAACCATCCGCATCTGCGCCGCATCACCGTGGCGACGCCGAATGGCGACGTCGCCTACCCCGCGCCGGCCGCGATCTTCGTCGACGCGCCTCGCACCTACGGCGCGGTGCCCGGCATCGGCGAAATACAGAAATAGGAAGCGGACATGACCGACGCCCTCGATCTAGATCACCTTCGCACCTGGATCGGCCGCACCGACGAGGCCAGCGATGTCGTCACGGCCCAACTCGTCAAGGGCCTGCGCGCGACGCTGTTTCTCGACATCGGCACGCCCGCCCCCGGCGATGCCGCGCCCTACACCACGCATTGGTGCCTGGCGCAGCCGGTGGCGCCCGCTGACAAGTTAGGCGAAGACGGCCACCCCGCCCGCGGCGGCTTCCTGCCGCCGGTGCCGCTGCCGCGGCGGATGTGGGCCGGCGGCCAGCTGGAATTTCTGGACACGCTGCTCGTCGGCGACGCCGTGACGCGGACGTCGAAAATCCTCGACGTCACGCTGAAGACCGGCTCGACCGGCGCGCTGTGCTTCGTCTCCGTCGAGCACCTCATCACCACGCCGCGCGGCCTCGCGATCCGCGAGCGCCAGGACATCGTCTACCGCGACGCGCCGACCAGCATGGCGCCACCTGCCCCGGCGCCAAAGGAAGTGCCGGCCGCGCAGCACAGCGAGACGCATTACGCCGATCCCGTGCTGCTGTTCCGCTATTCCGCGCTGACCTTCAACGGCCACCGGATCCATTACGACCGCGACTACGTCACCAAGGTCGAATTTTACCCCGGCCTGGTGTTCCATGGCCCGATGCAGGCGGCGCTGCTGGTCGAACTGGCGGCGAAGCTGCACGGCGGCAAGGCGCCCGCCAAATTCAGCTACCGCGGCGTGCAGCCGCTGTTCGACGGCGCGGAATTCTCGGTGAATGCCAACAAGACCGATATCGGCTATGAGCTCTGGACCGCCAACGACAAGGGGGCGCCGACAATGAAGGCGACAGCGACATGGTGATTGCGCGCATACTCATCATCGCGCTGGCGCTGAGCGCCTCGTCGGCGCAGGCCGCCGACGAATTGATGGGCGCCTGGCAACGCGGCGATGGCATCGCCCGCGTCAAAGTCGCGCCATGCGGCAAGGTCATCTGCATGACCAATATCTATATCCGTCCCGACGTCACCGACGAGAAGGTCGGCGAACGTATCGAGTTCGACGTGAAGTCGTCCGGCGCGGACCTGGCCGGCACAGTGCTCGATCCCAAGACCGGCAAGAGCTATTCGGCCACCATCGTGGTCGATGGCGACCGCATGTCGACCCGGGGCTGTATCCTCGGTGGCGTGATCTGCAAGAGCACCGAGTGGACCCGTCTTCGCTGACGTCGCGTATCAAACTTCCGCCAGAGAAGGATCGCCCGTGACTGCCAAGAAAACGACGACAACACGCACCAATACCGTCAAGAGCGTCACACTCGACCTGCTCCGAGCATTCGGCATCACAAAAGTGTTCGGCAATCCCGGCTCGACCGAACTGCCGTTCCTATCGGACTGGCCGGACGACATCGACTACGTGCTCGGCCTGCAGGAAGCCTCGGTGATCGGCATGGCCGACGGCTACGCGCAGGCGACGCGCAATGCGTCCTTCGTCAATCTGCATTCCGCCGCCGGCGTCGGCCACGGGCTCGGCAACATCTATACCGCGCATCGCAACCAGACGCCGATGGTGATCACCGCCGGCCAGCAGGCGCGCAGCATCCTGCCGCTGCAGGCGTTTCTCTATGCCGAGCGCGCCTCGGAATTTCCTCGGCCCTACGTCAAGTTCAGCGTCGAGCCGGCGCGGGCCGAAGACGTGCCGGCCGCGATCGCGCGGGCCTATTATGTCGCGATGCAGCCACCCTGCGGGCCGACCTTCGTGTCGGTGCCGATCGACGACTGGACCCATCCGGCGCAATCGATCGCAGCTCGGCAGATTAGCCGCGAATTGGGCCCCGATCCCGTCGCCATGCAGGAGCTGGTCGCAGCACTCGGCAAGGCGAAGAAGCCGGCGCTGATCGTCGGCCCCGCGGTCGATCGCGCGCAGGCGGTCGCGTTGATGGTGGAAGTCGCGGAGAAAACGAAAGCCGCGGTGTGGGTCAGCCCGTTCTCGATGCGCTGCAGCTTTCCGGAACGGCATCCGCAATTCGCCGGCTTCCTGCACGCCTCGCCGGCGCAACTGTCCGACGCGTTGCGCGAGCACGATCTGGTCGTGGTGATCGGCGCGCCGGTCTTCACCTTCCATGTCGAAGGTCACGCGCCAATCTTCGACGGCGACACCACGATCTTCCAGATCACCGACGACGCCACCTCCGCCGCCGTGATGCCGGTCGGCTCCAGCATCATCGCCACCATGAAGCCGGCGCTGACGATGCTGCTCGACCTGTTGCCGGCTACCAAGCGCGTCGCCGCGCCGGGTCGTATCCTGCCGCCGCCGCCTGCCGCGGCCGATCCGATCCCGGCCGACTTTCTGCTGCATACGCTGGCGCAGGCGATGCCGAGCGATGCGCTGTTGGTCGAGGAAGCGCCGTCGCATCGCCCGGCGATGCAGAAATTCATGCCGATGCGCGGCGCCAATTCGTTTTACACGATGGCGTCCGGCGGCCTCGGCCATTCGCTGCCGGCCTCGGTCGGCATGGCACTGGCGCACCCCGACCGCCGCACGGTCTGCCTGATCGGCGACGGCTCGGCGATGTATTCGATCCAGGCGCTGTGGACAGCCGCCCAACGCAAATTGCCGTTGACCATCGTGGTCATCAACAATGCAGGCTACGGTGCGATGCGCTCGTTCAGCCAGGTGATGCAGGTGCGCAATGTTCCCGGGCTCGATCTGCCGGGCATCGACTTCATCAAGATTGCGCAGGGCTTGGGCTGCGATGCCGTCCGCGTGAGCAAGGCGGCCGATCTGGCGCCGGCGCTGACGCGAAGCCTGCAGCATGTGGGCGTCAGCCTTGTCGAAGTCATCGTCGATTCCGCCGTGCCCATGTTATATGGCAAAAAGCATTGAGGCACTGACTCATGGGATTTTTCGATGACGGAACAGGTCAAGGACACGCCGGCGAAGCCGCATAATTCGCATTGGGGAGTGTTTTCCGGCCAGTGGATCGGCGGCAAGCTCGTCATCAAGCCGCACCCGAACGATCCCGATCCGAATCCGATCCTGCAAAATTTTCCCGAGGCGCTCAGCCACAAGGCCCGCATAGCCAAGCCGATGGTCCGCCGCGGCTGGCTGGAGAACGGTCCGGGCAAGGACGCCCGCCGCGGCCGCGACGAATTCGTCGAGATGGAATGGGACGAGGTTCAGGACCTGCTCGCCGCCGAGCTGAAGCGCGTTCAGGACAAGCACGGCGCCAAGGCGGTGTTCGGCGGATCCTATGGCTGGTCGAGCGCCGGGCGCTTCCATCACGCGCAGAGCCAGCTGCACCGTTTCCTTAACGCCGCGCTGGGCGGCTATGTGCGCTCGATCAATTCCTATTCGGCCGGCGCCTCGATGGTGATCCTGCCGCACATTCTCGGCAATTACGACGACGTGTCGCGCCGGAACGTCGCCTGGGCCGACATCGTCGACTACACCGACGTCATCCTCGCCTTCGGCGGCATGAACACCAAGAATTCGCGCGTCGCCGCCGGCGGCATCAGCCGCCACACCGAGCACGGCGACATGATCGCGGCCTCCAGGCGCGGCTGCGAACTGGTGCTGATCGGCCCGTTGAAGACCGACCTGCCCGACGAGGTGAACAACGAGTGGGTGCAGATCAGGCCCGGCACCGACACCGCGATGATGCTGGCGCTGGCGCATACCATCGTGATGGACGACGCGCATGACCGCGCGTTTCTCGCCAGCCACTGCCACGGCTGGGAGACATTCGAAGACTATCTGATGGGCCGCAGCGACAGCCAGCCGAAGAACGCCGACTGGGCCTCCGACATCACCGGGCTTTCTGCGGAGACGATGCGCGCGATCGCGCGCCGCCTGCCTGGCAAGCGCGTGCTGGTGACCGTCGCGCATTCGCTGCAGCGCGCCGAGCACGGCGAACAGCCGGTGTGGATGGCTTCGGTGCTGGCCGCGTTGCTTGGCCAGCATGGCCTGCCCGGTGGCGGCTTCTCCTATGCGCTGGGCTCGATCGCCAATTACGGCCGCCGCCACAATGCGGTGCCGATCGCCGCGCTGAACCAGCTCAAAAACAACGTCAGCGACTACATTCCGGTGGCGCGCATCTCCGACATGCTGCTCAATCCCGGCCAGCCGTTCGATTACAATGGCGAGCGGCTGACCTATCCCGACATCAAACTTGTGTACTGGGCCGGCGGCAATCCGTTTCACCACCACCAGGACCTCGCGCGGCTGCGCCGGGCCTTTGCCGAGGTTGACACGCTGGTGGTGCACGAGATCGGCTGGACCGCGACCGCGAAACACGCCGATATCGTGCTGCCCTGCACGATGACGCTGGAGCGCGAGGATATCGGCGGCGCGCCGACCGATCCACTGCTGGTGGCAATGCACCGCCTTGCCGTGCCCTTTGGCGAGGCACGCGACGACTACACGATCTTTTCAGGCCTGGCCGAGCGGATGGGCTGCGCCGAAGCGTTTACGGAAGGCCGCAGCACCGAGCAGTGGCTGCGCTTTCTCTACCAGTCGACGCAGGATGGGCTAGCGGGCCTTGGCCTCGAGGCGCCGGATTTCGACACGTTCTGGGAACGCGGCGAGATGATGCTGCCGCAACTGCCGCATGACGGCGGCACCGTGCGCGCCTTCCGTGACGATCCCGCGGGCAAGCCATTGCCGACCCACAGCGGCAAGATAGAAATTGCGTCTGACCGCATCGCCGGCTTCGGCTATGCCGACTGTCCCGGCCATCCCGCCTGGCTGCCGCCGGTCGATGTCGTGACGCCCGCGACGCCGCTGCAACTGGTCGCCAACCAGCCCGCGAGCCGGCTGCACAGCCAGTTCGATTTCGGCGGCCACAGCCTGGCCGAAAAGCGCCGCGGCCGCGAAGTCGCGCGCATGCATCCGTTGGACGCCGCCGCGCGCGGATTGGCGGACGGCGATATCGCCAGACTGTTCAACAGCCGCGGCGCCTGCCTCGCCGCGATCGCCGTCACCGAGGATGTCATGCAGGGCGTGATCCAGCTGCCGACCGGCGCCTGGTACGATCCGCAGGATGCCCATGAGGACAATCCGCTCTGCGTGCACGGCAATCCCAACGTGCTGACGCGAGATGTCGGCACGTCCTCGCTGGCACAGGGCTGCTGCGGACAGTTGACGACGGTGGAGGTGGAGAAATTCACCGGCAACCTGCCGCCGATCCAGGCATTCGATCCGCCGGTGGCGGTCAAGCGCACGCCGCCAAGGCTGGAAGCGGCGGAGTAGCGAGCGCGCGCCTTCTTTCTTCCTTCTCCCCTAGTGGGAGAAGGTGGCGCTGACGAAGTCAGCGTCGGATGAGGGGGCTGCAGAGCGCAACACTACCCCTCACCCGTCTCGACCGCTCCGCGGTCGATCCACCCTCTCCCACAAGGGGAGAGGGAAGAAAGTCAGCGGCTCCGCAACTAAACTCACTTCCCGCCGAATTCTTCCCGCATTTTCGCCTGGATCTTGGCCATGCCGCCGATCCAGCGGTCGTAATTCTCGGTCTTCTTGCGCATGTAATCGAGCACCTGGCGGTGCGGCAGGATCAGGAAGGTCTCGGCCTCGATGCCGGCCAGGGCGTCGGCCGCAACCTGCTGCGGCGTGAGATCGCCGTCGCCGGATTGCGGGCCCTTCGGGATCGACTTCAGCATGTTAGTGTCCACGCCCTGCGGACACAGGATCGAGACCTTGATGCCGTGCGCGCGGTGCGAGATCGCGAGGTTCTCGGCAAAGCCGACCGCGGCGTGCTTGGTGGTCGAATAGGCCGGGCTGCCGACCTGCGACAGCAGGCCCGCGGCGGAAATCGTGTTGAGGAAATAACCGCCGCCGCGCGCTTGCATCAATGGAACAAGGTGCCGCGCGGCATAGACATGGGCCATCACATGGATCGCCCAGCTCTTTTGCCACGGCTCGTCGGACGTGCCGCCGGCATTGACCGTCAGCGGATCGAAGCCGCCGCCGATCCCGGCATTCGAGCAGAACAGCGCGATCGGGCCGAACTGCCGTTCGGTTTCCGTGATGACATGAAGAATATCCGCCTCACGGCCGACGTCGCAGGTGAAGGCCACGCCATCGACGGAAGCAGCCACCGCGCGGGCCCGCTCGCCGTCGAGATCGACCACCACCACTTTCGCGGCACCGGCCTCGTGAAACGCCTCGCACAAGGCCTGGCCGATGCCATTGCCGCCTCCGGTGACGACGACGACGTTACCAGCGACCTGCATGCGTAACTCCCTGATTTGATACTTTTGTTCATAGCGTGGGCAAGCTTCTTGATGCGGAGCGTAACGAAGCGTGCCCAGCATTGCCAGCTTTGCGGTCGGCACGGCGCCATCGCGCCTTTGCCTGGCCTGCGGCCAGGTCAGGCAGAATTGCTCATCACCACATCGAGCACCGCAGTGTAGTGGCAGGCCGCGCCCATCAGCACGAAAGCGTGCCAGATCGCGTTCTGGAAACGCAGCCGCTGCCAGGCATGGAAGATCACCCCGAGCGTATAGAGCATTCCGCCGATGCCGATCAGCCAGACCGCCAGGGGCGGCAATGGCGTGAACACCGAATCATAGGCCACCACCCCGCTCCATCCCATCGCGAGAAAGAGGCCGACCGCGACGCGGTCGAACCGTCCGGGATATTTCAGCTTGATGAAAATGCCGGCGATCGCCACCGACCAGACGCCGGCCAGCAACGCTGCGGCGAGCCCGGTGTCCTGCATCTGCGCAAAGAACGGCGTATAGGTGGCGGCGATCAGCAGATAGATCGCCGAGTGATCGAACCGGCGCAATTGCCATTTGCGGGGGCTCACCGGCCAAATATTGTAGGCCGCGGAAAAACACAGCATGGCGAGCAGGCCGGCTGCATAGACCGACGCGGTGACGACCTCAAAGGTCGATGCGAACATGGCGGCAACCACGATCAGCGCTGTCGCCGCGATCAGGCCGAAGGAGACGCCGATGCCATGAACGATGCCATCGGCGATCAGTTCAGCCCGGTCGTAATTCCAGCGGATCGCACCGGCGACGATGTGGGCGGTGTCCGTGGTGAGCTGCTTGAGTGTGAAAATAGCCATGAAAGTTCTGTCCGGCGCAGTGGTGGCGTGCCCCAAGCCCAGTGACTTCGCTGTCAGGTCAGCGATAAATCATGGGCCGGCGCGGGTCAACGATACGCCGGCGACAAGGTTGCGATGCAATATCGATATGCTTGATTTGAGCCGGGCAATCGCCACTTTCAGAGCAGCCGCTTGTCTCTTTTGTGCTCTTTTCGTGAGACCTCCCGTTCATGGCCCGCCTGTCCGAACTCGTCGAAGAAGCCCGGCTGTCCGCCCGGGCGCTGAAAGATTGTGGCGACGGCCTGTTCAATCCGACGGTGCGGCTGGGGGTCACCGGCCTGTCACGCGCCGGCAAGACGGTGTTCATTACCGCGCTGGTGCATGGCCTGACCCGCGGCGGGCGTTTCCCGGTGTTCGAATCGCTGGCCACCGGCCGGATCGCCCGTGCCCGCCTCGCCCCGCAGCCCGACGACGACGTGCCGCGCTTTGCCTATGAGGAACATCTGCGCACCCTGGTGGAGGAACGGCGTTGGCCGAACTCCACGGTGGACATCAGCGAACTCCGCCTCGTCATCGACTACCAGCGCAGCAATGGCGCCGAACGCACGCTGACGCTGGACATCGTGGACTATCCCGGCGAGTGGCTGCTCGACCTGCCGCTGCTGAACAAGACCTTCGAGGAATGGTCGGCGGAAAGCCTGTTGCTGGCGCGCGCCGGGCCTCGTGCCGAATTGGCCCGTGACTTCTTGGCGCATCTCGCGACGCTCGACCCGAACGCGCCGGAGAACGAGCAGACGACGCTGATTGCCGCAAAGCTCTTCACCGACTATCTGAGCGCCTGCCGCGACGACCGCTTCGCCATGAGCCTGCTGCCACCCGGCCGCTTCCTGATGCCCGGCAATCTTGCCGGCTCGCCGGCGCTGACCTTCGCGCCGCTCGATGTGACGGAAGGCGGCGCGCCGGATGGCTCGCTGTGGGCGATGATGCGACGGCGCTTTGAGGCCTACAAGGACGTGGTCGTGCGGCCGTTCTTCCGCGATCATTTCTCGCGGCTGGACCGCCAGATCGTGCTGGTCGATGCACTGTCGGCGTTCAACGCCGGGCCCGAGGCGCTGCACGATCTGGAAGCCGCCATGGCCGGCATCCTCGACTGCTTCCGCATCGGCCGCAGCACCATTTTCTCCTCCCTGTTCCGGCCGCGGGTCGATCGCATCCTGTTCGCGGCCACCAAGGCCGATCATTTGCACCATCTCAGCCACGACCGGCTGGAAGAGGTACTGCGGCGAACCGTCGGCCAGGCGGTGGCGCGCTCCGAACTGGCCGGCGCCGCGGTCGATGTGGTGGCGCTCGCCGCCGTGCGCGCGACCAAGGAAGCGCTGGTGCAGCGCGGGCGCGACAAGCTGCCCTCGATCATCGGCACGCCGGCGAAAGGCGAACTCGCCAATGGTGAGGCATTCGACGGCGAGACCGAGGTAGCGACCTTTCCGGGCGACCTGCCGGCGAACCTTGACGGGCTATTCGAGGGCGGCGCCTTCAGGGGTCTCTCTACCGACGCTCCGGACAAGGCCGATTATCGCTTCCTGCGCTTCCGGCCGCCCAGGTTGGTGCGCAACGGCGCCGAGGAGCCGGCGCTGCCTCACATCCGCCTCGACCGCGCGCTCCAGTTCCTGATCGGAGACAGGCTGAAATGACCGAACGTTCGACCAGGCGGCCGGCCACCTTCCGGCTCGATGATTCCCGCATCACGCTGATGGATGCCGACGACGATGCCGGCCGCCTCGGACGCGGCAGCATCCGGATCACGCCGGAAGCCGATCCGATGGCCATGCCCATGGTGATCGAAACCCCGCTGCCGCTCCGAAGTGGCTTTCGCTGGGGCACCTTGTTCTGGAGCGCGCTCGGCGGGCTGGTGCTGCTGGGCGCCGGCCTCGGCGTCACCCATCTGGTACAGGACCTGTTTGCGATCAATGACGGCCTCGGCTTTCTCGGCGTCGGCCTCGCCGCGCTCGTGACGCTGGCGCTCTGCGTCATCATCGTCCGCGAAGCGATCAGCCTGTCGCGGCTGGCGACGATCGAGAAACTGCATGCCCGCGCACTCGCCACCATCATCAGCGACGACCGCGCCGAGAGCCGCGTCATCGTGCAGGATTTGTTGAAGATCGCGCATGGCAATCCGCAACTGGCGCGGGCCCGCGCCGCGCTGCAGAACCACACCGACGACATCATCGACGGCGCCGACATGATCAAGCTCGCCGAGCGCGAGTTGATGTCACCGCTGGACATCGAAGCACGGCGGCTGGTGTCGGTCGCCGCGCAGCGCGTCTCGGTCGTCACCGCGATCAGCCCGCGCGCGCTGATCGATGTGCTGTTCGTGTTCGCCGCCGCCTTGCGGCTGGTGCGGCAGTTGGCGCGGCTCTATGGCGGGAGGCCCGGCACGCTCGGCATGATCCGGCTGATGCGCCACACCCTCTCGCACCTCGCCATCACTGGCGGCATGGCGGCCAGCGACAGCATGATCCAGCAGATACTCGGCCATGGCATCGCCGCGAAACTCTCGCAGCGGCTCGGCGAAGGCGTGCTGAACGGGTTGCTGACGGCGCGTCTGGGGCTGGCGGCGATCGACGTGACACGGCCGCTGCCGTTCACGGCGTTGCCGCGCCCGGCGCTGGCGGATCTCGCAAAGGACCTGCTGCGCAAGAAGGACGAAGAGATGCTTTGAAGCCACGACGCGCTTCTTCCTTCCTTCTCCCCTTGTGGGAGAAGGTGGCGCGGACGAAGTCCGCGTCGGATGAGGGGGAGCAATGAAGCGCGGAGCGTGCCGCGCGCCCTCACCCGTCTCGAACTGCTTCGCAGTTCGATCCACCCTCTCCCACAAGGGGAGAGGGAAGAAAGAGTGCCGCTTCAGCGCGATGCGACTTGATAGTTCGGTGAAATCCCCATCGCCAGATTCGGCCAGCGATAGAACGGCGTGCCCGGCGCAGGATTGAGTTCGGGCGTCCAGCCGGTCAGCTTCTCGATGCGGTAGGTCTTCATCGCCACGTCGCGGAACATCGTCTCGACGGTCGCCAGCGGCGCCAGCACCGCCGGGGTCGATGCCAGCAGCGAACGATCGTCGTCGGTGACCTGTGCGATGTAGAGGCCAGCATGATCCCTGATCACCGCCACACCGGGATCGCGGAAGCCGAGGAAACGGGCGCGCTGGTTGATCTGGATCACCGGTACGCGGTCTTTCAAATGCCAGCGCAGCATCGCATAGGTCCGGTAGTCCGTCGTCGCGATCCATGTCGCGCCCGATGTCTGCATCTCGGCCACCGCGCGGTCGGCCAGCGCGGCATAGCCGGCCTCGCCGCCAATCGGGTCGTTCTTGCCGATCAGATTCCACGGGCTCGCTACGCAATACAGAAACACCAGCACGACCAGCGGAATGCCGGAGGCGATGGCGCCGTAGGTCCAGGCGACGCCGGACTTCAGCATGCCCGGTGAGAATTGCCCGCGACCAATCATCGAGACGTTGATCGCCGCGGCCGCGAAGGCGGGCGGCCACAGGAACATCGGCCAGGTGTCGCCGACCCGCAGCGTCAGCGACTTCCACAGGAAGTAGCCGAACGGCACCAGCACGGCGGTTGAGAGCAGGATCGCCACCGGTTCGCGGCGGGAATATCCGCGCCAGGCGGTGAGCACGATCGCCGAGAGCACGACCGGAAGAACGATCAGCCCGACCTGGCCGAATTGCAAGCCGAGGAAATCGCCGACCGTGCGCAGCGAAATTTCATTGTTGGTGGTGGCGCGGATGAACTGGAACTTGAACGAGGCCCAGTCGTGCCCGGCATTCCAGATCAGCACCGGCGACGACACCGCAAAGGCAATCAGCACCGCCAGCCACGGATACGGGCTGCGCAGCCAGCGCCCGCGCCAGGCCGGTACCAGCATGAAAGCGAGGATGGCGGGCACCAGCATTACCACCGTCAGCTTCGACAGCAGCGCCAGCCCGGCGAACAGGCCCGCCGCCAGCCACCAGCTGTTATCGTCGCTCTCGACCAGCCGCACCAGCGACCAGATCATCGCCATCGCGAACGGGATCATCGCGACGTCCGGCGCGACCTTGGCGGTCAGGAGCCCGTAATATAGCGCTGCCTCCGGCAGCAGCACCGCCACCAGCATCGCGCGCAAATCCTGCGTCACCCGCCGCACGATGTCGGCGAGCAGGCCTTGCGTTACCAGCATGCCGACGATGCCCATGAAGCGGACGCCGAGACCGGTATCGCCGAAGATCGCCGTGCCCGCCCGAATGAACCAGGCGATCATCGGCGGATGGTCAAGGAACGACAGCACGCTCTCCTTCGACCAGGTCCAGTAATAGGCCTCGTCGGTGCGCAATTCGAACAGGCCGGCATAGACCAGCCGCATCGCGGTCAAGGCGAGCAGCAGAGCGCCGATTACCCAGAGGGCGTTGCGTGGCACGTTGCGTTCGAGCGTCAAAGGGCGGTTCGATATCGTCATCGCCGAGCTTTTGGGCGGCGCCATGCCCGCTGTCAACGTGTTGACAATGCTGGCGCAAAGCGCCGCCGACGGGCATGGTGCCCGGACCGGCCGCCCGGCTACGCCTGCCACGGATCCCATGACCGACCTCAGTGCACCGCAGCCGGTTTCCTCGCTCCGCGGCCTCGGCCTGCGGCAGCTCCGGCTCGCGTGCGGACTCGTGCTGTTCGCCTATCTGGTCAGCCACTTCCTCAATCACGCACTCGGCAACGTCTCGCTAGCTGCGATGGGCGCCGGCATCGACTGGCACATGGCGTTCTGGCAATTCAGGCCGATTGCCTATCTGTTCTATTCGGCGGCGGCTATCCATGCCGGGCTGGGCATCTGGGCGCTGTATGAGCGGCGGCAATTCCACCGCAAGGCGATCGAGCCGCTGCAATTGCTGCTCGGCCTCAGCATTCCCGCGCTCATCATCGGCCATGTCGTCGGGATGCGGCTGAGCCACGTGTTGTACGGACAGGAGCGCGGCTACGAGCAGGTCTTTTATGGCTATTGGGTGCTGGTGCCGTACCGGATGTGGCTGATCTACGCGACCATGCTGATCGCCTGGGTGCATGGCTGCATCGGGCTGTATTTCTGGCTGCGCATCAAACCGTTTTTTAGGCGCGCCGCGCCGTGGCTGCTGGCCGCCGCCGTGCTGCTGCCGACGCTGGCGATGCTCGGCCTGTATCAGGGCGGCCGCACGGTCGTGCAGCAAAGTACGTCGCCCGAATGGCAGCAGGCCAACCTGTCGCCGAAGCAGGTCGGTACCGCCGCCGAGAACGCGGCGCTGTCCGATATCAGCGACACGGCGCTGACGATCTATCTCGGCCTGCTCGGGCTGGCGCTGGCCGCGCGCGCCTTCCGCATTATCGCCGAACGCCGCACCGGCCTGATCCGGCTGTCCTATGGCGATGGCCGAACTGTCCGCGTGCCCCGTGGACTGAGCGTGCTGGAAGCCAGCCTGCGTTACCGCGTGCCGCATGCCAGCGTCTGCGGCGGCCGCGCCCGCTGCTCGACCTGCCGCATCCGCGTGATCGGCGATACCAGCGCGCTACCCGCTCCATCGCCGCGCGAGGCCTTCATCCTCGGCCGCATCGGCGCCGCCGCCGACCCGGCGATTCGGCTGGCCTGCCAGTTGCGCCCGAACACCGACCTCGACTTCCTGCAATTGCTGGCGCCCCACGCGATGTCATCCCACGCGCATGCGGCACGTCCGCAGCGCGTCGGCCAGGAGCGTTATCTCGTCAGCATGTTCATCGACATGCGCGGCTCGACGAAACTGGCCGAACACCGGCTGCCGTTCGATACCGTGTTCATCGTCAACCGCTTTCTCGCGGCGGTATCGCAGGCGGTGAGCGATTGCGGCGGCGAGCCGAACCAGTTCGTCGGCGACGGCGAACTGGCGCTGTTCGGCCTCGCCTGCGATCCGCCGACCGCCTCGCGCCAGGCGCTGCGCGCGGCGGCGATGATCGCGACCAATATCGAAGAGCTGAACGAGGCCATGAAGCACGACCTGCCGGACCCGATCCGCTTCGGCATCGGCATTCACGGCGGCGAAGTCATCATCGGCGACATCGGCTATCGCGACCATATGGTGTTCACCGCGCTCGGCGACTCCGTGAACGTCGCGGCAAGGCTGCAGGACCTCACCAAGAACCTCGGCTGCGAGCTCATGGTATCGCAGGACGTCTGCGCGATGGCCGGCCTGCAGGCCAGCGACCTTCCCGCCGCGCAGCAGGTCGCCATCCGCGGCCGGATCGAGCCGATGCTGGTGCAGGCGATGGCCGACGCACGACAGCCCGCCGCATTGGTCACAGACACGGCGGCAGCTGCCTGACACGCATCGCCCGAGCGAGCGCCACAACCTTTCGCAACCGCGAAGGTTTATGCCGCACTGCGTGCGAAGTGCTTTCAGGCGCGTCAAAACGCCTCAAAACTGGGCTAAATCGCTAAAAAAGCGAAAATACCGGCGTGTTTCGTCGATTTTTGCACGTCGTTTCCGCTATCACACTTGGCAGGGAGCAGTTATCGTGCGCATGTCGGATATGCCGGTTTGCGGGGACCGACAATTCGTTATTTTTTTTATCCCGCGGAGACGACGTGATGGCTAAAGGTACTGTGAAGTGGTTCAACGCCACCAAGGGCTTCGGTTTTATCCAGCCCAGCAATGGCGGCAAGGACGTGTTCGTTCATATTTCGGCAGTCGAGAAGGCTGGTCTTTCTTCGCTGAACGAAGGGCAGACCGTTGAATACGAGGAAGTCGCGAACCGCGGCAAGACCTCGGCTGAAAACCTCAAGGTTTGATGCGACGGCGTGATCCGGATCGCTCCCTCGATTAATCCAGGCCAGTCTCCGAGAAGATCACGTTTCAACAACTTAGAGCGCATTCGGCAAGAGCGGTTACCCCAAAGGTTTCCTCTCTTGCACGCAATGAGGTTCTCGCAGGTCCACGCAGGTTGCGCTAATTCGATCCGCGGGGTGCGCTCTACCCTAATTTGAAGTCCACGCGTCTGCTTCGGCAGCGCGTCGGCGCTCAGCGCCCCTCCTCTCCTAGTTTTCCTTGACCCATTGATCTGCCGGCTTGACGTCGGGCGCCTGCGCGTAACCGCGCGTCCACAGGTCGACCACCCATTCGCCACGCGTCGCGCGGTCCAGCAGCACGGCGGTGTTGTGCGGGGTCTGCAGCGCCAGCGGGTTGCCGCGGTAGCGCGGATTTCCCACGTCATGATGCTTCAGCAGGCCCCAGTCCTGCAGGATCAAGAGCAGGCTGGTCACGTTGCGCGTGGTGTCCCAACAATCGAAATTATGCTTGTCGTCGAAATAGCGGATGTCCGCATTGGCGATGCGCTTGTCGGTGCCGATCACCGGCCCGACGCGGCGATCGAACCAGATCACCGCTTTCTGCACAGCCGCGCGCTCCGCCACGGCCGACGCTTTGCCAGTGGCCATGATCTTGGTCAGCGCCGCTTTGTCGCCGGGGCCGAAATCCAGGATATGGCGGCGTCGGCAGACGAAGCCATAGCAGACCGTCATCGAATCCGCCGACGGCGGATAGATCGACACCGAGGTGTAGAGTTCGCTGATCCCCGGGCTCAGTTCGACCGCGCGCGCGGCCGGGGTGCCGCCAAGCGTTGCAGCGATCGCCAACATGCACGCAGCCAGGGCGCTGCGCCTTCCCAGAACCGATACTCGCATGATCGACAGCTTCCAACGTGATGAGTGGAGCTGAAACTAACGCAGCGCCCGATCCCTGCCAAGCGGCGGCCGGCCGCCGCGTTTTGCGCACGGCAGCCCGCCGCGTCCGCATGTTGCATCGTTGCAGCGAGATGGTTCAAATGCGCCGCCAAATTCGATCTTGCCTCAGAAGCGAACGAATTCCGGTGGACGGCAATCACAATAATCTTCGGGAGTGAGACATGGACGACGGTATCTTCGCGGGCCTCAAGGTTCTGGATTGCGCGAGCTTCATTGCCGCGCCGGCCGCGGCCACCGTGCTGTCCGATTTCGGCGCCGACGTCATCAAGATCGAGCCGCCCGGCGCCGGCGATCCCTACCGCAACCTGCCCAACCTGCCCGGCTATCCCAAGAGCGAGCACAACTACGCGTGGATGATGGAGAGCCGCAACAAGAAGAGCCTGGCACTCGACCTCGCGAAACCCGAAGGACAGGCCGTGCTCTACAAACTCGTCGCCGAGGCCGACGTGTTCATCACCAACTTTCCGCCGCCGGTGCGGGCGCGCCTGAAGATGGCCTATGCCGACCTTTCGCCGCTCAACGAGCGGCTGGTCTATGCCTGCTTCACCGGCTACGGCGACCTTGGCGCGGAGGCGAACAAGCCGGGTTTCGACTCCACGGCGTGGTGGGCCCGCTCCGGCCTGATGGACCTGGTTCGCGCCGACGACGACACCACACCGGCGCGCTCGGTCGCGGGAATGGGCGACCACCCCTGCGCGATGGCATTGTTCGGCGCCATCGCCATGGCGCTGTACAAGCGCGAGCGGACCGGGAAGGGAAGCCAGGTCAAATCCAACCTGATGGCCAACGGCGTGTGGTCCTCCAGCGTGCTGGCGCAAGCCAAGCTGGTCGGCGCGACATTCGAAAAGCGCCGGCCGCGCGAGCGCGCGCTGAACGCCGTTACCAACCACTACAAATGCCGCGACGGCCGCTGGATCATGCTGTCGCTGCTCAACGAGGAGAAGCAGTGGCCGGTGCTGACGCGCGCGCTCGGACGCGACGACCTGACCAACGATCCTCGCTTTGCCACCAAGCCGGATCGCCACGCGCGCTCGCTCGAACTCATCGCAGTGCTGGACGAGGTGTTTGCGACGCGCGACTGGCCGGACTGGCGCGCGCGGCTCGACGGCCAGGGACTGATCTTCGGCGTCGTCGGCATTCTCGACGACATTCCGGACGATCAGCAGATGAAGGACAACGACGTGCTGATCCCGTTCGAGGATTCCAGCCTGATGACCATCAACAGTCCGATCTGGGTCGAAGGCAGTGCCAAGAAGAAACCGCGGATGCCGCCCTCGGTCGGCCAGCACAGCGACGAGATCCTGCGCAGCGCAGGCTTCGATGATGCCGCGATCGCCGCCTTGCGAGCGACGGGTACGGTGGGCTGATAGGTTCACCTGCTGCACGGGCGTCGACTATACGTCGCGTTCGCCAAAGAGTTTCAGATCGTTCCAAATCACCGCCGATTCGGCGGTGATTTTCGTTTGTGAAACCGTTTGTGCCGGTCCGCGTAGCTGCTGAAGACAACGCGACAGCGCTTCGCTGCAAAACTCGATCAGTCCGCTCGCGAATTCTCGCCGGCGTTTTGAAGTACAAATGGAGACAATCAAATGTCCAAGCGTATTGCCCTGCTCTCTTTCGCCGCCTTCAGCACGCTGATGATTTCCGCGAGCTTCCTGCAGCCCGCAACCGCCAAGATGATGAAAGGCGAGAATACCGTGATGGTCGGCGGCGCGCCGATGTACCCGTCGAAGAACATCATCGAGAACGCCGTCAACTCCAAGGATCACACCACGCTGGTCGCAGCCGTGAAGGCCGCGGGCCTCGTCGACACTCTGGCGGGTCCGGGTCCGTTCACCGTGTTCGCGCCGACCAACGCCGCGTTCAACAAGCTGCCCAAGGGCACCGTCGCTACACTGGTGAAGCCTGAAAACAGGGCGACGCTCACCAAGATCCTGACCTACCATGTCGTCGCCGGCAAGATGAACGCAGCCGACCTCACCGACGGCAAGAAGCTAACCACCGTCGAAGGCGAGCAGCTCACCGTGAAGCGCAGCGGCGGCAAGGTGTTCATCGTCGATGCGAAGGGCGGCATGTCGCGGGTCACCATTGCCGACGTCAACCAGTCGAACGGCGTGATCCATGTCGTCAACACCGTGCTGATGCCTGGCTAAGAGGTTCCTGAATTCTTTGACTTCAAGAGTGTCCCCGGAGAGATCCGGGGACGCTTTTTATTGCCGTACTCACAGGAGCGCGAAGGCGCACTTGCGCCGTGTCCCCCCTCCTGATCCTTTCGGTGCCTCTATCGCGCCAGCAGCCAGCCGAACACGGCGAGCGCGACCAGCACCGTGATCGCGATGGCCCAGGTGCTGACGCGAACATCGCCGCTGGTCTGACGTGCGCTTTCGTTGTCGACGATGGCGACGTTACGCTCCTTGGTGTCCTTGTCGGCCTCGTTCATCGCGCGCTCGTTCTACTGGACGAAACACATGCCGAAGCGGGACGCCATGTCGGCGCCGACCGGCTGACACGACAATCCCTCGGCACAATTCCACGCCGCAAAGCTGGCATCATTGTCGATCGGTTGCGGCCGGTAGCACGTCGCGCCCCAGCCATCGAGCATGGCGGTGCCGGCAAGCCCCGTGCTGCGCCGCGCCTGCGGACGATCGGAGAAGCCGCGTGAAAAATCCGGCGCCACGCCGTCGCGCAGCGCGACCAGAATATAGCGGCGGCGCGGCTGATCGCCGTTGAAATGCGGCGACATCGCCACCGTCGCAGGCGACGCCGCGTCACCGCCGGGGAAGTGAAAGCCGCCGATGCCGCGGACCTGATGGCAGCCGCCGCAACCGATGTCGCCGAGCCGCCGGACAAAGCCTGCCGGCGAATGGATGTTCTGCAGCACGACGCCGCGCGAGGCGACCGCCGCCAGTGCCGCCACGATATCGCCGTCGCTGAACACGGCATTGCTGCCGGCGTGGTCGGACTGCATCAGGCCGAATGATGGCTGCAGGCTCGACCGCGCCATGCCGGCCGGGGTCGAGGCCACCGAGCTTGTGGCGAGAAATTCCTCCGGGATGACGACCGTGCCGGCGTCGAAAGCCGCCAGATGATCGGGCGTCAGCAGCCACGTCCTGAACGCGCGGGCGAGGTCGGCGTCGGCCAGCAGCCGCTCGGCGTCGATCTGGTTTTCCATCGCCGCCTCGGCAAAGGCGGCGCCCGGCGCGCCCCGGCGAAACACCTTCTGCAGATAGTGGGTGCGAAATTCGCGGGTGGCCGATCGCGGCGCATGCGCAATCTGCAGATTGATCTCCAGGCGGTCGATATGATCCGGCGTCAACGTCGCCAAAGGCGCGTCCGACGACAGCCAGCGTCGCGCGATCTCCGCGCAATTTTGCGCATCGCCGGGCTGCCTGGCGCGCAGCACCAGGTTCAGCGTCATCGGCAACCGGGACGGCGCGCCCTCGCCGTTCCCCATCAGCCGATAGATCAGCCGGATCTCGCCGCAGGTCTCGGGCGCGACAAAGGCGCGGTCCATGCGATTGACGACGCCGGTCAATACGAAGCGGGTATCGGCCGCGTAGAGTTGCGCTTCGTCGAAGAGCTGGACATCGTACGACGCGCCGACGCCGAGGCTCTCGCCGGGCCGCGTCGCTTTGTGGCGCTCAACATAGCGGGTGAATTCGGCCTCCAGCGCGCGGCGCAGCGGGGCCAGCGCGGGCTGCGCGAACAGCACGTCATTCGTCAGGGGTGGATTGCGCGACGCAGCCAGCATCCGGCCGAGACCAAGGTCCCCATCATCCAGTTTGCGCAATGTGTGCGGATCGGTGATGGCGAGCCCCTGCGCGGGCTCAGCCTGAATGAAATTCGGCACCATTGCGCAGATCAGGACGATGAAAGCGAAGCGATATCGCACGGGCGTTTCCGGATCGTGCCTGCCTCACGCCGGCACGATACCGAAAAGCTAGCCTAAAAACCCCGTCCCCGCATCAGCGCGCGACGACCAGGCCCTTGCTGGTGACGACGACCCAGCGGCCGTCCTGCTTGCGGATCGCATCGATGCGGCCGAGGCCGGGGACCGGATCGCCGGCATAGACCTCGAACACGCCCGAGCGGCCTTCGATGGTGGCGCCGCCATTGCCGACGTCGAGCAGGTTCCAGCCTTCCACCGTCGGCAACCGGGCGACTTCCGGCTTCGGCGCCGGCGTGGGCACCGGTGCCGAAATCGAGCCGGTGACTTCCCTGGCAGGCACGGATGCCACCGGGGACAATACGGGCGCCGGCGCCGGGCGCTGCTTCTCGACGGTCTCGCCGAGCTTGGCGACCGTCTCGCTGAGCTTGGCCACCGTATCGCTCAGCTTGGCGACGGTGTCGTTCTGGCGGGCGATTTTGGCATTGGGCTCGGCCTGGGCTTTCTCGACCCGGTCGAGGCGGTCCGTGGTCTTGCCGATCTGGGCGGCGCTCTGCTTGCCGTTGCGCTCGGTGCTGATCTTCAGCGCGGCGATATCGGCATCGATCCGCATCACCTGCTCCTCCAGCGCGCGGCTGGCGGTGTTGCTGCTATCGTCGCGGCCGAACATCTGGCTGATGCCTGCCGTGGCCAGCGAGCCGCCGATGGCGCCGGTGATCGCAGCCAGCGCAATGACCATCGCCACCGCGGAGATCCGGCGCTGGCGCGGCGCGGCCTCGGCGTGGGTGTCGGGATCGCGGTCGGCTTCCTTGACGAAATCCTCCCAGGTGCGCTCGCGCTGCGGCGACATGATCATGATCTTGCTGGCGGTGTGCGGCGACTTGACCTTCGGCGCCTCGATCCGCGGCGTCCCGGACTGCTCGGGCACCAGCTTCGGCGAGTCGACATGGGCCGCGTCGGAGGCAGCATCGTGGGGTTCGCTGGAATGGGTCGGGGTGTCGCTCACGGCAAATGCTCCGGAAAGGATGAACCATTTGGTAACTTTCATTGCTTGCCAAATCCTTACCGGCCGCCGCGGTTACCAAAATTTCACCTGTTGCCCCGGCCCGGGCGCCGCTTGACGACGCCGCTCCGATTTCGTCAAAAAGCGTTCAACAAGGTTCAGGGAGAACGCGCGTGAAACTGTACGATTCGATCGGGCCCAATCCGCGCGTGGTGCGAATGTTTCTGGCCGAAAAAGGCCTCGGCATGCCGGTGCAAAGCGTCGATCTGGCGGCGGGCGAGAACCGCGAAGCGGCGCACCTGGCGCGCAATCCGCACGGCCAGATGCCGACGCTGCAACTCGACGATGGCAGCTTCCTGTCGGAAACCGTGGCGATCTGCGAATATCTCGAAGAGGTCCAGCCCGCGCCTGCGCTGATCGGCAGCACGGCGGCCGAGCGCGCCGAAGCGCGGATGTGGCGGCAGCGGATCGACCTCAACATCTGCCAGCACATCGCCAACGGCTATCGCTTCAGCAAGGGACTGCCGCGCTTCGAACGCCGCATCGTCTGCGTGCCGGAGGGTGCCGAGGGATTGAAGAACATCGCCGCGGACCGGTTGCGCTGGCTCGATGGCCAGATGGCCGGACGGACCTATCTGTGCGGCGATCGTTTCACGGTGGCCGACATCGTGCTGTATTGCTGGCTGGATTTTGCCGGACAGGTCGATCAGCCGCTGGATCCCGCCAATGCCAACCTGGCGTCATGGTTCGCACGCGTCGCCGAACGGCCGTCGATCAGGGCGTAATCTACAGAATAACCGGCGCGTCGGGCAATTCGTTGGCGGCAGCCCCGTCACGCGGGAAATGCGTGGCCAGATGCTGCGTCACGGCGGCGATTCCGCGGATGACACCGCGCTCGAAATGGCCGGCACGGAATTCGGCCTCCATCGCCTGGCAGATCGCTTCCCAGCCGGCCGCGCCGACATGCGCGTCGATGCCGCGATCGACCACGATCTCGACGTCGCGGTCGGCCAGCAGGAGATAGATCAGCACGCCATTATTGTGCTCGGTGTCCCAGATCCGCAGTTGCGAGAAAACGTCGATCGCCCGCTCGCGCGCCGACTGGTCGCGGAACAAGGGCGCGCCGTCGAGCGCGCCTTCGACCACGAAGCGGATCTGGCCGGCGTGGCTGGCCTCAGAGGCCCGGATGGCCTGCTCGATCGCCGCCAACGCCTGCGGCGGAAACGCGTTGCGGACCCGCGAGCGGTTGCCGAGCAGATGCTTCGTGATCCGTGCGATTGACATCACCAATTCCCCGATGCGCCGCCGCCGCCGAAACTGCCGCCGCCGCCACTGAAGCCGCCACTGCTGCTGCTCGACGAGCCAGACGACCACGATCCGCCACTGCCCCCGACATAGCCGCCGCCACGCCCGCCGCCGCCGCCCATGAAGCTATCGGCGACCAGGGTGAAAACAAATGCGATGATGCCCGCGACACCGGCCAGCAAGGCCGTGCCGATCAGCATCCAGACCACCAATGCGGCCAGCCCGCCGGTCGCGATCGAGCCGTACAGGCGGCCAAAGATGGTGCGCAGGATGCCGCCGCCGATCAGCACGCCGAACAGCAGGAACGGCCCGAACTCTTCGAGTTGATTGACGAAGTTCGTCGTCGGCTGCCGCACCTCAGGCGCCGGCAGCGGTTCGCCATCGATCACTTTCAGGATCGCATCGGTGCCGGCGGTGATGCCGCCGGCGAAATCGCCGGTCCTGAATTTCGGCGTGATGATCTGGTCGATGATGCGCTTCGACGTGACGTCGGTCAGCGCGCCTTCGAGGCCGTAGCCGACCTCGATGCGCAGCTTGCGGTCGTCCTTGGCGATCACCAGGATCGCGCCGTCATCGACCTTCCTGCGGCCGATCTTCCAGGCTTCCGCCACCCGGATCGAGAACTGCTCGATTGATTCCGGCGCGGTGGTCGGCACGATCAGCACCGCCACCTGGCTGCCCTTGCGGGCCTCGAAGGCGCGGAGCGTGGCGTCGAGCGCCGCCTGCTCGCTCTGGCTGAGCGTCATGGTGCGATCGACCACGCGACCGCTGAGCGGCGGCACCGCGACATCGGCAGAAGCCATGGCGCTGCCTAACAGCAGCAGCGCCAACAGGCTAGCGCAGAGCGCCCTGATCACGGTCATGCGCCTGCCGCCCGCCTATTTGGCAGGTGCGGGGACGGCTGGTGCCGGCGCCGGCGCGTTGAAGTCAACCTTCGGCGCGGTCGAGATTTCGCCTTCATTGGCCACCGAGAAGTTCGGCTTTTCCTTATAGCCGAAGATCATCGCCGTGATGTTGTTCGGGAAGGTGCGGACGCCGACATTATAGTCCTGCACGGTCTTGATGTAGCGGTTGCGCGCCACGGTGATGCGGTTTTCGGTGCCTTCGAGCTGCGACATCAGGTTGGTGAACAATGCGTCGGACTTGAGCTGCGGATAGTTCTCGGTGACCACCAGCAAACGCGACAGCGCGCTCGACAGCTCGCCCTGCGCGGCCTGGAATTTCTGCAGGGCGGCGGGATCGTTGACGACTTCCGGCGTGGCCTGGACGCTGCCGACCCGGGCGCGCGCATTGGTAACGCCGAGCAGCACATCCTTCTCCTGCTGCGCAAAGCCCTTCACGGAATTGACCAGATTGGGCACCAGGTCGGCGCGCCGCTGATACTGGTTGACCACCTCGGACCACGCCGACTTGACCTGTTCGTCGGTCGTCTGGATCGCGTTGTAGCCGCAATTGGTCAGACTTAGGGTGGCCAGCGCGGCCAGCACCGTGAAAAACTTACGCATCGAATTCTCCTGAAATCAGTTTGCCGAGCACTCGCTGCACGGGCCTTAGCATAGCAGAGATGACAGACGGGCAACAATGGGCTGCGCCATACAGGGGGTCACCGGCCGCGCGGGAACTCACCCGACCCGTGGCCTCAGGGTGTGCCGAGCCAACCCTGGGCGATGGCGTAATGGATCAGTTCGACCCTGCTCTGGAACCCGAGCTTGTGCATGTAGCGGGTCTTGTACGTCTCGACGCTTTTGACGCCAATGTTCAGTCTCAGCGCGATCGTCTTGGAACTGTAGCCGGCCGCCGTCAGGCCTGCGACTTCGACTTCACGCGAAGAGAGTTCGATCTTCGTCAGCGCACCGGTCCGGATCGGCAGTTGTCGGGCTGCGGAACCGACGGCGCGGCCGGCGATGGCTGGATCGAGATACACCCCTCCCGAGGCCACCGCATGGATCCCGCGGTTCAGCTCTTCAGTCGCCGTGCGCTTGAGAAGGTAGCCGGCCGCGCCGATTTCGAGAGCCTGCCGGAGATAGGCGGCGTCCTCGTGCACCGTTAACAGCAGCACGCGGCAGGTCGGACAGGCGGCGATCAGCTTCTTTGCCACGTCGATGCCGTTCATTCCCGGCATCGAGAGATCGAGCACCGCCACGTCGGGCTTGAGTTCGACCGCGCGGCGCAACGCCGTTGGTCCATCCAGGGCGTAGCCGACGAGGTCGAGCTGCTCGTCTTCGGCGATCAGGGCCTTGATGCCGTCGAGCACGATCGGATGATCGTCGGCAAAGAACACGCGCAGGCGTTCAGATGGCTGAGAGGATGTCATCTAGATTGGAATCCTGACAAAAACGGTGGTGCCGCGGCCGGGCGACGATTCGATCTTCAGCGTGCCGCCGACCAGGGCGAGGCGCTCGCGAATGCCCAGCAGACCGAGTCGCAAGGCGGGACTGTTCCCATTCTCGTCGTAGTTGGCCGGAAAACCGCGCCCATTGTCCTCGACAATCAGACTTGCCTGGCCGTCCGCGACGGCAAACATCACGCCGACATTGCTGGCCTCCGCATGGCGCACGACGTTGGCCAGGGTCTCCTGCAGAACCCGGTACAGCGCGGTCTCCGCGGGCTTCGGCAGACGCACGTCCATCGGCGACAGATGCAGGTAGTATTTGGTCGAGGTCGTTTCGCTCCAGCTTTCCAGCAGGCTTTCAATCGCCTTCTGTATTCCCAGGTCGTCGATGGATGACGGGCGAATTTCCGTGGCAAGGCGGTTGACGTCGAGGCCGAGGCTGGTGGCGAGCTTCTTCATGGTGTTCAGGCGCTGCTGAACCCTGTCGCCCGCCGGCACTTCCTGGCCGATGGCCTGCAATCCCAGCTGCAGCATGGCCAGCGATTGCCCCAGCGTGTCGTGCAGTTCACGGGCGATGTGCTGCCGTTCCGTCTCCTGGTCCGTCACCATGCGGCGCAGCACCTGGGTGAGATCGCCTTCCACGGCCGCGCGCAACTCGGTCTCTTTGCTGAGCGCCAGCGCCAGGCGTTCGGATTGCGCCAGGCGTTCGTTCAATTCACTGGTCAGCCGCTCCTGCCGGATCCGGGCCGCCTCGCGCTCCCGCGCGATCTGGTCGATCCGGCTCAGGACGACTTCGAGCAGCGCCAGCCTCAGCCGGTGCGCCGCCTCGATTTCCGCTCCGAGCCAGGGCGTTGCGTGCAACCGTCTCTCTTCCTGCCACAGCGCAAAACTGTTGCGCGGCGTCAGCACCTGGCAATCGGATGCATCCTCGACGAACTTGTCCGGCCTGCCGGCCCAGTTCACGGTCTGAACCAGTTCAGGTCGAAACCAGAGCACGTAGTCGCGTGGATTCCTGGATACCGAAAGCGCCAGCAATCCACTGGCAACGCCGGCAAAGCGTTCTGCCGGAGGATAGATCAGCGCCAGATGGTCGGTATGGAAGACGCCTTCCTTGACCGTCGCGTTCAGCCAGCCAACCATCGCCTCGATCTCGGCCGGCGGCGGCGTCGCGCCGATCGTGGTGAATTGGCCGTCCATCCACAGACCAACCCCGCCGGCAGGAACGAGATCCAGCAAATTCGGCCGAAAGCGAACAAGACCCGCGGCGAGTTCGGACTCACGACTCATGTGATTGAGTAGTTCTTCATGAATTTGCCGGCTACGCTGCTCGGTCTTGAAGCTCTCGCCGGCGGCCCTGCCCTCGAGTTGCGATGAGACCATCTCGGCGAACAGTCCGCAGGCCTCGCGCAAGCTGTAGGGCAGATAGCGAGGCGCGCTGTGGTGACAGGCAATCAAGCCCCAGAGCCGGCCTTGCATGATGATCGACATCGACAGCGAGGCTACGACACCCATATTGGCCAGATACTGGCAATGCACCGGCGAAACGCTGCGGATCACGCTGCTACTGAGATCGAGCGACAGGACGCTGGATGCTCCCGGCTCTGACAAAATCGGCGCCGGCGAATAGCGGGCATCCGGGATCGCCCGCAGCCAGTTCAGCCGATACAATTCGCGCGCCTGCTTGGGAATGTCGGATTCCGGGTAATGCAGACCGAGGAAGGACCCGGCGCCGGGGGCCGTGGCCTCGGCCACCACCTCCCCGCTGCCGTCGTTTAGAAAACGATAGAGCATCACGCGGTCGAAACCGATGACACGACGTACTTCGTCGGCAATCGACTGACAGAAGCCGCTGCTGCTTTCGGCCTGTTGAACCCGGTGCAGCATCGCGCGAATGACGGCCAGCGGGTTGTCGGGCGCCGGCTCGCGCCGCGGATCGAACTCCACCACCAGCAGTTCGCCGCTGTGGTAGACAATCACGTCGCAGTTCGCCGAGCGTCCTGCTTCATATGCGATACTGAACGTATGCACGGCGCGCGGCTGGCCAACCTGCTTGGCCAGGGCGGATAGTCTTGCTACTTGCGGGCTGGAAAATACCTGACCCGCGTGCTCGCCGAGCAGCGATTGCGGTAAAACGCCCAGCAAACCCTGCGTATCGCCGCCGGCATGGACGATCCGGAGATCCCGGTCGAGCGCCAGCAGCGCGCCATGAGGCTGCACCGCGCCGGGCGTATGGATCGGCTCGCGGTCGCACAGCGTCAGCGCCGCCGCATCGAAGGCGGTCGAGAGAGATGATGGTCCGCGGTCGAGAATAAGGTCCATCGTTCACCGCCCCGTCGGTTGGCAGCGAGGGGGAAAGCCCATTTCGACGCAAATCCTGACGTCAGTAAATCGCATGACAATTATCGCCCCGTAGGGAATTTACCGGACAAGATCACGTGTCAATTACAATTGACGACACTTTACGTAAGGTAGAATTTACATTCAAGTTCCGTATCAGCGCGACCTTATGAATCGGAACGGCGACCACCGATGGTCAACGTCTGGCTGATGCAGCCAAGCGATCGGCTATCTGTGCTCGGATGAATAGCGATCTGTAGCATCAAGGCGAACGAATGCGTCCGCCCTGGCGAAAAGGTCGAAGCCCGGTGCGGGTTCAGCACTGATCAACCTGACAGACTTCCAGGAGGTACGTAATGGCAGATGATGTCAACAGAGTTTGGCCAACCGGTCTGACGATCCCGGAATCGGAAGAACTACACAAGCACGTCATCGACGGCGCCCGCGTGTTCTTCGTGATTTCGGCGTTCGCGCACCTGCTTGCCTACATCTATTCGCCCTGGCTGCATTGAGGGGGTCGACATGAATCAAGGTAGAATTTGGTGCGTGGTGAATCCCACAGTCGGCCTGCCGCTGTTTCTGGGTAGTGTCGCGGTGACATCTCTCATCGTGCATTACTCGGTCCTGACGCATTCGAACTGGTTTGGCGCCTTTCTGGAGGGAGGAAAATCCAAGAAGGCAGCATCGCTGGAGGAATCCGTGTCTCCAGTCGCCCTGACCAACCGGGCCGTGCCGGGCTATGTCATCTCGGTCGCACCCGCTGCGGACACCGCCAGGCTCGGCACTTCCTTCGTCGTCACGGTCGCGCCCGCTCCAGCGCAGGCGCAGACTGTGACCGGTGATGCGTCGATGCGTCCGTTCGACAAGGTCTCGCTCGCCACCCTCGCCCCATCAGACGAAAAGTGAACGAGCACTTTTCGCGGATATGAAAACGATCCGGGATCCACGGGTCCCGGCCATTTTCGCGGCGGAGCGGCAGGGCGCTTGGCTGCTTCGACGCATCTGCCGGGGTGCATCAGAGATTCTGAGATGATGAATCGCGTAAGTCAAAAACTGATGAAAACCTGGATCGGCCTGGGCTCGCGCTTTCTGCCGTTCGCGGACGCCGCCACGCCCGATTTGCCGCTGTCGCGGCTGCTGAGGCTGTCGCTATTTCAGGTCTCGGTCGGCATCTCGCTGGTGCTGCTGATCGGCACCCTGAACCGGGTCATGATCGTCGAGCTCGGCGTGCCCGCTTCGCTGGTCGGCGTGATGTTGGCGATGCCGCTGATCTTTGCACCGTTCCGTGCCCTGATCGGATTTCGTTCCGACACCCACCGGTCCGAACTGGGCTGGAAGCGTGTGCCCTTCATCTACAAGGGCACGATGCTGCAGTTTGGCGGCCTGGCCATCATGCCGTTCGCCTTGCTGGTGCTTTCCGGCGGCGGCAATGCCGGCAACGCACCGGCCTGGATCGGCCAGCTCGGCGCTGCGCTTTCCTTCCTGCTCGTCGGCGTCGGACTGCACACGACCCAGACCGTCGGCCTCGCGCTGGCCACCGATCTCGCGCCGCTTGAGTCGCAGCCCAAGGTCGTCGGGCTAATGTATGTGATGTTGCTATTAGGGACCATCGCGAGCGCGCTGCTGTTCGGCCTGATGCTCGCAGATTTCAGCCCGGCGCGCCTGATCCAGGTGATTCAGGCCTCGGCGGTCGTCACCATCGTGCTCAACGCCGTGGCGCTCTGGAAGATGGAACCGCGCAGCCGATCGACGAAGACCGCAACTCGCCAGCCGACGTTCCAGCAATCCTGGGACAGCTATATCAGCGGCGAACAGTCGATGCGACGCCTCATAGCGGTCGGCCTGGGCACCATGGCCTTCACCATGTCGGACGTCCTGCTCGAACCCTATGGCGGGCAGATCCTGCAACTGACCGTGGCGGACACGACCAAGCTGACCGCAGCCCTGGCCGCTGGCGGGCTGTGCGGCTTTGGTCTGGCGTCGCGGATCCTGAGCCGCGGCTACGATCCGTTCCGCATGGCCGGCTACGGCGTGCTAGTCGGCATTCCGGCGTTCGCTGCGGTCATTCTCGCCGCACCATTTTCCTCGGCGCTGCTGTTCAGCGCCGGCACCCTGTTGATCGGTTTCGGCGCCGGGCTGTTCGGTCATGGCACGCTCACTGCCACCATGAACTTTGCCCCGCCGGGCCAGACCGGACTGGCGCTCGGCGCGTGGGGAGCCGTACAGGCCTCGGCGGCGGGCGTGGCCATCGCGCTCGGTGGTATCATTCGCGACATCGTTGCAACCCTCGCTCCCGAGACCCCTCTGGGCGCAGCGGCTGGATATGTTTCCGTGTACTCCCTTGAGATCTGTTTGCTGATGGCTACGTTGATAACGATGGCCGGAATACGCTACCGCGGCCAGGCCTGTGCAGAGCCTGCCGCAATCGAAGGATGACGCCGAAACCTGGGTGCGACCGCATCGGAACGGGAAAAAACCATGAGCCAGACGATCAGCCGGATGTACGAATTACCGGAGCAGGCGGTGAACGCGAAGGCGGCACTCGAGCGAGAAGGCTATTCGGACGTTCATCTGGCATTGTCCAGCGGCGCCAATGGTCCCATGGAGGATCTCGTCGCGGAGATCACCAAGGGCAATGTTCTGAAGGCCCATGCACGGATCTATGCGGGGGGCCTCGCGCGGGGCGGATCGCTCGTAACCGTCCATGCAGCGTTCGGCGGTGCCGCCAAAGCCATCCGCATCCTCGACATGTTCAGCCCGATTGCCTCCGGCATTGCCGAACCGGAAGACCGCCCAATGCTATGGGACGAGGCGACGCCGATGTCGTGCGCCCTGCAGATGCCGGTGTTGCTGGACGACGCAGCGCCATTCTCCCGATTCTGGGGGCTGCGGACGCTTTCATCCCCCTCCTTCTCGCTATCGGCCCTGTTGGGCATCAAGCTGTTGAGCGGGTTCGGGTCCCGCCACTCGTCCTTTGGCCTGCCGCTACTGATGGACAAAGCGGCGCCGCTGTCCTCACTGCTGGGTCTTCCGACATTGATCAAGCAGCAACCATCGCATCGGTAGCTGAGCGGCAAGCGACGCCTTCGCGTCAGCCGGCGATCGGCGGATGGTGCGCAGGCACTCGCCGGTGGCCCTGCCCTCACGGTTCGCGACCGGCCGCAGGGTGTTCGGGCGCGTCGCTCGAGCCGGTCGCACATCCGGCCTGTAGACACAGCTCCAGCACCGCCCACTCGCAGCATCGGGTGTTTGGCCGCGCCGTCGTGCGGCAGGATCGCGTCGGCCCGCCTGACGAAACCGAGCGCGGCACGATGGCGATTGCGACGCGCGGCATGCCCTCGCGCCATCGCCCTGTGCGGGTGCGGCGGAATCGCCCGCAATAGTTACTTGCATGATGATAGTCACTGCCGTAGGCTGGCCGCATGCAGCGTAAGAATTTTGGCAACATGCAATGCCCGGTCGCCCGCAGCCTCGAGCGCGTCGGTGAGTGGTGGAGCATTTTGATCCTGCGCGATGCGATCCACGGCATCACGCGGTTCGACGAGTTTCAGCGGAACCTCGACATTGCACCGAACATCCTGACCCGTCGGCTGACAGCCCTTGTCGATAGCGGACTGCTGGAGAAGCGGCTGTATTGCGAAAAGCCGCCACGCTACGAATACATCCTCACCCCGCGCGGTCGCGATTTCCGCCCGATCCTGCTGTCGCTGCAGGCCTGGGGCAACCGGCACTTCGCGCCCGAGGGCGCCAGCGTGATGCTCGTCGATCGCGCTACCGGCGTGGCGGCCGATCCCATTCTGATCGACCGCAACACCGGCCAGCCGATCACCGACGCCACCCATGCCAACGCCCCCGGCCCTGCCGCGGGCCCGGGTGTCAGGAAGCGTCTGACGCGCAAGACTTCCGCGACATCACAGGACGGCAGCCCATGAAGCTCGATGCGCCGCAGGCGATCATCGCGGCCACCGCCGCGCCCGAGATGAACCCGCGGACCAGAATGCTGCTGCAGGCGCCGATCGTCTCGACGCTGCTCAGATTGGCCTGGCCCAACCTGCTGGTGATGCTGGCGCAGGCCTCCACCGGGCTGATCGAGACCTGGTGGGTATCGAAGCTCGGCACCGACGCGCTCACCGGCATGGCCGTGGTGTTTCCCGGCTTCATGATGATGCAGATGCTGTCCGCCGGCGCGATGGGCGGCGGCATTTCCTCGGCGATCGCCCGCGCGCTCGGCGGCCGCCGCCATCACGATGCCGAGGCGCTGGTGATGCACGCCGTCGTGCTCAACGTCGCGATCGGCCTGTTCGGCGCCGCGCTGTTCCTGATCTGGGGCCGGCCGCTGTACCGGGCGATGGGCGCCGACGGCGGCGCGCTCGAGGCCGCGATGCAGTACTCGAACGTGGTGTTCGGCGGCAGTGTACTGGTCTGGCTGATGAACGCTCTGGCCAGCATCATCCGCGGCACCGGCAACATGCTGGTGCCCTCGCTCGCGGTCTGCATCGGCGTGGTGCTGCTGATCCCGCTGTCGCCGCTGCTAATCTTCGGCTGGGGTCCGATCCCGGCGCTGGGCATGGCCGGGGGCGGCTGGGCCGTGGTGCTGACCACCGCGATCGTCGCCGCCGTGCTCGCCGTCTATATTCTTTCCGGTCGCTGCATCCTGCAATTCAAGCCGGCGCGGCTGCGCCGCGATCTCACCATCGACATCCTGCGCGTCGGCGCCATCGCAGCGGTTGTGTCGCTGCAGACCAGCCTGACAGTTCTGCTCACAACCGCTCTGGTCGGCGCCCATGGCGGCGGCGAGGCGGTCGCCGGGTTCGGCACCGGGGTGCGGCTGGAATATCTGATGGTGCCCTTGGCGTTCGGCTTCGGCGGGCCATTGGTGGCGCTGGTAGGTACCAATATCGGCGCGGGGCTGGAAGCGCGCGCGCTGCGCATCGCGCTGATCGGCGGCGCCATGGTGTTCGCGCTGACCGAGACCGTTGGCCTCGCCGCGGCGATCTGGCCGGCAGCGTGGCTCGGCCTGTTCGGCAGTGACCCACAGATGATCGAAACCGGCAGCGCGTATCTGCGCATCGTCGGCCCGGCCTATGGCTTCTTCGGCCTCGGCCTGTCGCTGTACTTCGCCTCGCAGGGCGCCGGCAAGATGATCTGGCCGCTGGCCGCCGGCGTGCTGCGGCTGGCGATCTCGGTCGGCGGCGGCTGGCTGGTGCTGCGGCTCACGGGATCGCTGACCTGGCTGTTCGCATGCCTTGCGCTAGCGCTGGCGATCTATGGCAGCCTGATCGCCGGCGCCGTGGCCTCCGGCGTGTGGTTCAAAAAGCCCCGCGGCGAGGCTGGCTAAGTCACTAAACCAGGAACGACGCTCACTTTAATCTCTCCCTACCGGGGAGAGGTGACAGAACATCGGCAGCTCGATCGCTGGCGAACTTGTCGGAGCCCCTGCATACGCCTCATGCAGTACCACGGCTGTAGGCGGGGGCCCATCCGGCCTACATAGCGGCTCCCGGCCTGCATGTGGCGCCGGCCGAGGAATTGTTGCGATGGCTGATGGACTTGCGGCGCCCGATCACTCGCCGGCTGATGGCCTCACGCTGAAGCAGCGGCGCTGGGCGACGGTGGCGATCTTCACCGCGCTGGCGATGGCCTCGCTGGACACCGCAATCGCCAATATCGCCCTGCCCGCCATCGCGGCCGACCTGCGTGCGACCCCGGCCGACGTCATCTGGGTGGTCAATGTCTATCAGATCGCCATGGTCGCCACCCTGCTGCCGCTCGGCGCGCTCGGCGAGATCGTCGGCCACCAGCGCATCTATATCGGGGGCCTGATCCTGTTCACCGCGGCGTCCGTGTTCTGCGCGCTGGCGTGGTCGCTCGAGACGCTGCTGATCGCCCGCGTCCTGCAGGGGCTGGGCGCCTCCGGCATCATGAGCGTCAACACCGCGCTGGTCGGTTTCGTCTACCCCCGGCATCGGCTCGGCCGCGGCTTTGGCCATAATGCGCTGGTGGTGGCGACCTCTTTCACGCTGGGGCCGACCATCGCCTCCGCGATCCTGTCGGTCGCGACCTGGCCGTGGCTGTTCGCCATCAACCTGCCATTCGGCCTGCTGGCTATCGCCATCGGCCTGAAAACGCTACCGAAAACGTCGCGGGCCACGCACGGGTTCGATATTCCGGGGGCGGTGCTGGCATCGGGCTGTCTGGGACTGCTGATCCTCGGCCTCGGCAGCGCCGCGCATCAGACAGCGCCCGTTGTCGTGATCGGCGAACTGGTGGCCGGCCTGCTGTTCGGCTGGCTGCTGCTGCGCCGCCAGGCCGGCCATCCGGCGCCGATGCTGCCGGTCGATCTGTTTCGAAGGCCGGTATTCGCGCTGTCGGCGGCAACCGCGATCTGCGCGTTCTCGGTGCAGGGCCTCGCCTTCGTGTCGCTGCCGTTTTACTTCGAAGACGTGCTGCACCGCTCGCAGGTCGAGACCGGCTTTTTCCTGACGCCATGGCCGCTGGTGGTCGGCATCATGGCGCCGATCGCCGGCCGGCTGTCGGACCGCTATCCCGCCGGCATGCTCGGCGGCATCGGCCTGTTGATGCTCGGCATCGGCATGGCGCTGCTGGCGATGTTGCCGCCGGAACCGAGCATCGCCAATATCGTCTGGCGGATGGTGATCTGTGGCGCCGGCTTCGGCTTCTTTCAGGCGCCGAACATGAAGGCGCTGATGGGAAGTGCACCGCCCGGACGCTCGGGAAGCGCCAGTGGAATCGTCGCCACCGCGCGCCTGACCGGGCAGACCACCGGCGCGGCATTGGCCGCGTTCTGCTTCGGCATGATCGGCCACGCGGGCGCAGCAACCTGGGCGCTGGCGCTCGGTGCCGGCTTCGCGGCCGTCGGCTGCGTGTTGAGTTTCATGCGACTGGCTGTCCGCCCGTCTTGACCGTCCGAAAAGAATCTTCAGGACTGCGATGGTATTTCGCAACGGCGTATTAAGGGGTGTGCTATAGTGCAGTGCAGAGATAATTTTGCACTGCAAGTATCAATTCGACTTCCGGTCCTTCGGTTCCGCACGGTTCCATGGCGATGGAACAAGGCTTGCATAGCTGCAATAATCGCTGACGCGAGGTTGGTTCGTGAAGGTCCTGTTCGTCACATCAGAGATTGACGATTTTGTTCGGGTGGGAGGCCTTGCTGCGGTCTCCGCCGCCCTGCCCCGGGCATTGCGGATCTGGAGCGACGTGCGGGTGATGCTGCCCGGATACCGCGACGTCGTGGCGCAGTTCCAGACGATCGAGGTGGTCGGCGAGGCGCCGGTGCTGGCGGAAATGCCGGCGTGTCAGCTGGGCCTTGCCGCTACCAAGGATGGCATGCCCATCTACATCCTGCTTTGCCCGCAGCTCTACGACCGCCCTGGCAACCCCTATGGCGACGCCGGCGGCCGTGATTGGCCGGACAATGACGTCCGCTTCGGACGCTTTGCTTCCGCCGCGGCACTTCTGGCCGCCGGCAAGCTTGACCCGAACTGGTCGGCCGACCTGGTGCACGCCAATGACTGGCAGTCCGCGATGGTGCCGGCCTATCTGGCCTGGAACCAGATCAAGATTCCGACCATCCTGACCATCCACAACCTCGCCTATCAGGGCCTGTTCCCCAAGGAGACGCTGCGCCGGATCGGCGCGCCTTCGGATTCTTTTCATATCGACGGGCTGGAATTCTATGACAAGCTGTCCTTCCTCAAGGGCGGGCTGATCTATTCGACGCACCTGACAACAGTCAGCGAGACCTATGCGCAGGAGATCACCACGCCAGAACTCGGCTGCGGTCTCGAGGGCCTGCTGCGGCAGCGTTCCAGCAAGGCGCAGCTCACCGGCATCCTCAACGGTATCGACGAGAGCTGGGACCCGCGCGTCTGTTCGGAACTGATGCGCCCGTTCGGCGCCGGCGACTGGGAAGCGAAACGCGCCAATGCCGACGGCGTTCGCCAGCAATTCGGGCTCGCGCTATCACGCGGGCCCATTTTCGGTCTGGTCGCCCGCCTGGTGCACCAGAAGGGCGTCGATCTCGTGCTGTCGGCGGCCGACGCCATCGTCTCGGCCGGCGGGCAGATCGTCGTCACCGGCACCGGCGAGCCGGAGATCGAGCAGGCGTTGATGGACGCCCACCGCCGCCGCCCCGATTCGATCGGCGTGGCGATCGGCTTCAACGACCGCGAGGCCCGCCGCATCTTCGCTGGCTCCGACTTCACGCTGATGCCGTCGCGGTTCGAGCCCTGCGGCCTGAGCCAGATGTATGCGCAGCGGTTCGGCTCGCTGCCGATCGGCCACCAGACCGGTGGCCTCGCCGAAACCATCGTCGATGGCGAGACCGGCTTCCTGTTCAGCAAGCCATCGACTGAGTCCTTCCTGGGCGGCATTCTTCGGGCCTTTGCGACCTTCGGATCGAAAGACCGGCTGAACTCGATGCGCCGCAGCGCGATGTCGAAATCGTTCAGCTGGAACATCTCCGCCGCCAGCTACAGCGCGCTGTACCGCAAGACGGTGATCGCGGGGGTCTAGTTATCTCCACTCTTGCGGTTCCATCGTCCCTTCTCCCCTGTGGGAGAAGGTGGCACGGACAAAGTCCGTGACGGATGAGGGGGTGCCGCGAAACACGCCCCCTCACCCGTCCGCGCTTCGCGCGGCCACCCTCTCCCACCTCGCGCAGCTGCGCTGCGCGGGGGGAGAGGGAAGGAAGAGCGCCAACATAGCCATGGCTATTGCCGGGGAAAGGGCGCACCGTCGCGGTCACCCCAAAGGAAATCGCATGCAGAACCTGTTGTCGCGTCACGTTAAGGCCGAAGAGTCGGCCCGTCTCGGTTGCGAGTCCGGCTGGTATTCGACCAAGGTCAGCGGCACCTTCGTCAGCGGGCCGCATGCCACCGAGCAGGATTGCCTGAGCGAAATCGCCAGGCTCAATCCGCCCGCGAAGCGAAAGTAGGTCCAAGATGGCACTGACCGACGCCGGCTTCACCGATTACGATATCGACCGTTCGGTCGTGCTGTTCACGATGATGGACGACACCACCAGCGTGCCGTGCGCGATCAGCACGGACGCGATGGACCAGATCGAGGGCGTCAAGCGAACATCGGCCAGCCAGCGCGAACAGCAATTTTTGCGACTGCGCGACAAGATCGGCGAACGCGCGTCACAGAAGTTCATTGCCGTCGAACTCGAAGGCAAGCCGCCCGGCATCATCCTTCGGGCGATCGATTTTCGCGGTTAAGCTTCAGCTGCCGATCCGACGGGCCAGCGCGCGAAAGCGTTCGAGCTGGTCCGTCTTCAGCGCGCGGTACTCGTCACGGCCGACAAAGGCCGACGGCTTGCCCATGAACGGCCGCTCCACAAAGGCCACGCCACCGCAGCGGGCGTGACGCAAATGGCCGTGCAGCCCCTTGGGGTTCGTCAGGTTGAAGTAGCCATGGCCGATCTGGCCTTCCGACACAGGCGCGGTGATCTCGAAAATCCCGTCCTCGGTATGAACGATCAAGGTCACTTCGCCCCATCCGGCGATGTCCTGCATCGCCGTCACGAAAGCGTCGGCGCCGCCGGTGATCGTGACCATCTCCGCCGGCAACGCCTCCAGCACCGCGCGCGGCGTGACGGCGCACTCGCGCGCGACGTCCTCGATCACCGCGCCCGGATTGCTGCGCAAATAGCTGGCGAGATCGTCGCCCATGGTGGCGGTCATGATCAGGCCGCGGCGCTGGTCTTGCGCTCGGACTGGATGATCTCGAAACCCTCGAATTTGGGATGGCCGAGATAGAGGCTGGCGCCGGGCGACGAATTGTCGGCGCGGGCATGCGCCTTGCGGAATTGCTCGGAGGTGGTCCAGCCCTCGAAATCGGCCTTGCTGGCCCAGGTCGTGTGCGACGAGTACAGCGTGTGGTCTTCGGCGACCGGGCCTTTCAGCAGATGAAATTCGATGAAACCCGGAACCTCGCTGAGATAGGATTCACGCGTGGCCCAGATCGTCTCGAACGCCTGTTCGGAGCCGGTTTTGACCTGGAAGCGATTCATCGCAATGAACATGGACACTCTCCTTTTTACATGGTGGATCATAACCGAAATTGCGCCGGGGCATCAGCGCGATTTCGCGGGGGCTACATGAGAGACCGGCGATCACGCGCCACCAAAATGCACTTTCATGCCGCCCTTGAAGACGATGCCGGGACCGGCAGCGCGTCGTTCTGGGTGGTGCCGTCCACCGAGTTACCGGGAATGGCGTAGGGACGATAATATCGGTTGAGCAGATTATCGACCGAGAAGTTCAGCGTGACGTCCCGGGTCGGCTGGTAGGCGACGTAGAGGTTGACGAGATCGTAGGCCGTCGATAGCGAATAGCCGACCGGGATGTCGGTATTGGCGGCCACGGCAGCCCACTGCGCCGAGATCGTCAGCCTGCGGTCGAGCAACCTGACGCCGCCCGTCGTCGTGATCTTGCGCGGCTGCACGGTAACGAGACCGACGCCGGTATTGGCGTTCTTGCCGCTCTGCACGGTGGCATCGACGCCGGCAAACCACAGCCCGGCGTCGTAGGACGTCTCGGCCTCGAAACCTTCGATCTTCGCCGATGCGATGTTCTGATACTGGTAGTTGCGGCTATAGGATCCGAACGCCGTCCTCTCCGGGGTCGAGGCGACCAGGTCGATGTAGTCGTCGATATCGTTGCGGAAGAAGTTGAACTTGGCGCGGAAGCTGTCGCCCGAGGCGAAGATGTCGTTGTACTTCAGATTGACACCGATCTCCTTGGTCTTGCCGACCTCCGCCCGCAGATTCGGATTTGGCAGGAAGCAGAACAGCCCGGAGGTACCATTAGCGCAGTTGAAGAAATTCGGTCCGCCGCCGGTGGCGTGGGCGCCGGCGATCAGGGTTTCGGTGATCGAGGGCGCGCGGTAGCCCTCGGCATAGCTCACATAGGGCGTGAAACCCGCCACCGGCGTGACGCCGACGGTGATCTTAGGCGACAGCCGATCGCCGCTCGACGAGGTATTGCCGCCGGTCAAGCCGCTCGAATTCAGCTCGTAATGATCGTAGCGCAGCGCGCTGATGATTTCGAGCCAGCTCGAATAGTTGTTCTTGAGCTGGACGAAGCCGCCCGACACGGTGCGCTCGCCTGATGGCGTAGTGATGTTGGAATTGCCGCGCGAATCGGTGTTGGTGACCTTGTCATTGAACGCGTCGAGACCGTAGGTAACCGCGTTTTGCCGGTTACCAAGCTCGAAGCGCGAGGTGTTGTTGACGTCGACTACGATTGTGTCGAGCAGATAGCCGCGCTGGTCGCCGACACAGCCGGAGATGTTGTTGCCGGCATTGCCGGCGCCGCACAGCGCGGCACCGGACGTCGAATAGTGATAGGTCTTGGTCTGGTCGTTGTCGGTACGGTTGCCATACTCATGCCGGGCGAGATGGTCCCGATCGTCGGGCCCAACGGCGCCGGCAAATGAACGTTGCTGCGGACGCTGTCCGCCGACCTGCAGCCGTCGCGCGGGACAATAAAGCTCGATGGTCGCGCGATCACCGGCTACACGCCATCGCACCTAGCGCTGCGGCGCGCGATGCTGTCCCAGCATGTCAGCGTCAGCTTCCCGTTCACGGTGGAGGAAGTCGTCAGGATGGGCCGCGGCAACCAGTCGAAGGCCGGGGCGCAGGCGCTGGTCGATGCGGCGATCGACGAAGTCGACCTGCATGACTTCCGCTCCCGCGAACTGCCGACCTTGTCCGGCGGCGAACAGCAGCGCGCGCATCTGGCGCGGGTGCTGGTGCAACTTGCGTGCGGCGAGGCCGCGCACGGTCCCGGCGTGCTGCTGCTCGACGAGCCGACGTCGAGCCTGGATCTCCAGCACCAGATCGCGCTGGTGGAGATAGCGCGGCGTCGCGCCCGACAAGGCACGGCCGTCATCGCCGTGCTGCATGACCTCAACCTCGCGGTTCGCTTCGCCGACCGCATCGTCGTGCTCAATCACGGTCGCGTGCACATGGAAGGAACGCCGCTGGCAACCATCACCGGCGGCATGTTGCGCGACGTGTTCGGGATCGATGTCATCGTACAACGTACGCTCGACGGTGACCCGTTCGTGCTGCCGCAATTGATGCGGCAGCATGTGCATCACGACTGACGTCAGCGAGCAAGCCGCCTGGCGCGAAGCAGGAGGCGCACAGCACCGGCATTGGCCGCGCCTCCCGCCTTGCAATGCCACGCCGCAGCGTCGATAATTCGGGGCTGCAACGACGCAAAGGTCCGCATGACGTTCGATCTGCTTATTCGCAACGCCAACCTGCCGGATGGCCGCCGCGGCCACGACATCGCCATTTCGGACGGCCGGATCCAGGCCGTGCAACCGCAGCTTGAGGGCGACGCCGGGCGCGTGATCGACGCCGCCGGGCAGCTGGTGTCACCGCCCTTCATCGACATCCACTTCCATATGGACGCGACGTTGTCGCTCGGCCTGCCGCGGCTCAACATATCCGGCACGTTGCTGGAAGGCATCGCGCTGTGGAGCGAACTGAAGCCGCTATTGACCTATGAGGCGCTCGTCGAGCGCGCGCTGAGATATTGCGACCTCGCGGTGGCGCAGGGCGTGCTTGCGGTGCGCAGCCATGTGGACATCTGCGATGACCGGCTGCTCGCCGTCGAGGCCTTGCTCGATGTCAAGAAGCAGGTCGCCCCTTATCTCCATCTCGAACTGGTGGCGTTTCCGCAGGACGGATATTTCCGCTCGCCGACGGCGGCCGACAATCTCGCCCGTGCGCTCGACAAGGGCGTCAGCATCGTCGGCGGCATCCCGCATTTCGAGCGCACTATGGCGGACGGCGCGGCGTCGGTGAAGGCGCTGTGCGAAATCGCGGCCGCGCGCGGCCTGCGCGTCGATATGCATTGCGACGAGAGCGACGATCCGCTGTCACGGCACATCGAGACGCTGGCCTTTGAGACGCAGCGGCTCGGCCTGCACGGCCGCGTCGCCGGCTCGCACCTCACCTCGATGCATTCGATGGACAATTACTATGTCTCCAAGCTGCTGCCATTGATGGCCGAAGCCGGCGTCGCGGCAATCGCCAACCCGCTGATCAACATCGTTCTGCAGGGTCGCCACGACAGCTACCCGAAGCGCCGCGGCATGACGCGGGTGCCGGAGATGCGGCCGCACGGCATCAACGTGGCGTTCGGGCAGGATTGCTGCATGGACCCGTGGTATTCGATGGGCTCCGTCGACATGCTGGAAGTGGCCCATATGGGGCTGCACGTCGCCCAGATGACCAGTCGGGAAGCCATGCGCTATTGCTTCGACGCGGTCACGACCAATCCCGCTGCCATCATGGGCCTCGAAGGCTACGGAATCGACGTCGGCTGCCACGGCGATCTGGTGCTGCTGCAGGCCCGCGATCCGATCGAGGCGATCCGGCTGAAGGCAACGCGGCTCGCCGTGATCCGCCGTGGCCGCGTCATCGCCGAGACGCCGCCGCGGGTGGCGAAGCTCTCGCTCGACGGCCGGCCGGGCGCCGTTGATCCGGCCACCTACGCGCCGCCGGAATAATTTGGCGCGACGCGCAGCAGCGAATAGAACATCGCATGACCTCTCCCCGCACCACCCGCCAAATTGCCATCATCGGCGGCGGAGCCGCCGGCACGCTGGCCGCCATCATTCTCTCAAAGCTTCCGGGCATCGGCCGCCTCACGCTGCTTGACCGCGACGGCCGGTTCGGTCGCGGCCTGGCCTATTCCGCGTCGGAAAAATGGCATCGCATCAATGTCCCCGCCTTCAAGATGGGCGGCGTCGATGCCGAGGACTCCGAAGCCTTCGTCGACTGGCTGGCGGCGCGGGGCGACGTCACCGGGCCGGACTATTCCCAGTCCTTCGTGCCGCGCTGGACCTATGGCGATTTTCTGTGTGACCGGCTGGCCGAGGTGGACGGTACCGGCCGGCTCGACAAGCGAACCGATACGGCAACGGCCATCGCGCGCGAAGGCGCAGGCTACCGGATCGCGCTGGCTTCGGGCGATGCCATCGATGCCGATCTGGTACTGGTCTGCATCGGCAACCAGCCGCCGTCGCCGTTTCCCGGCATCGCCCCGTCGCCGCGTTCGATCGACAATGTCTGGGCCAAGGGCGCGCTCGATGCGATTGCGCCGGATCATCGCGTGCTGGTGATCGGCACCGGCGCCACCGCCGTCGACGTCGTCATCGATCTCGTTCATCGCGGCGTCACGCAGGAGATCACGATGGTGTCGCGCCGCGGCCTGCTGCCGCGCGTCGATGTGGTGACCGTCGCCGATCCCGATCCGGTCGAGCACTGGCCGGTCCGCACCGTGCGGGGGCTGCTGCGTTCGCTGCGTGAGGATATTCGGCGCAAGCAGGCGGCCGGCCTGCCGTGGCAGACCTCGGTCGATACGTTCCGGCTGCAGACCGCGGCGTTCTGGAAGGAGTTTTCGACGGCCGAGCGCGCGCGCTTCTCGCGGCATCTGCGGGCCTACTGGCTGTCGCATCGCCACCGGCTGGCTCCGGATGTCGCGGCCCTGCTGGACCAATGGCAACGCGACGGCCGACTGCGCGTGTTTGCCGGCAACATCGTCGTAGCTAGCGCCACGGCCGATGGCCACCACGTCACGCTGCGCCGTCGCGGCGCCGGCAATGAGCATCTGGCTACCGACTGGATCCTGAACTGCAGCGGACCGGAAGAGCGTTACGACCGCATCCGCGATCCGCTGATCGGCGCCCTGTTGACGTCCGGCCAGGCTCGCCGCGGCGCGCTGGGCCTGGGCCTCGATGTCGATCCAGACTGCCGGCTGCGCGACATCGCGGGCATCGCGCAGCCGGGGCTTTACGCGGTGGGCCCCGCGACGCGCGGAGCGTTCTGGGAGGTAACCGCCGCCAGCAATATCCGGACACAATTGCTCGGGATCGCCGATCATTTGCGACAATCTAATTTAAATAGCTATTAACTGCAGTCGATGGCCCGTTTCGCGTTTCTCGTTTGCCGGCAACCCGATCTTATTTTATAACACCCAAAAGCTGTATTCTTGGGCCGCCATAATGCGGCTGAATGGGGATGTCGGTGCTGGATCATACTACAGCTCTGCAGGCCGCAGCGCATGCCGCGAAAAGCGCTCCTCCGGCGGAAGGCAGCTCCCGGAAAGTGCTGCGCGCGCTGCTGGCATTCTCGGTGGATACGCCGCGGCATACGGCTGAAAGCCTGGCGGCCAGCATCGGCCTGCCGCTGTCCTCGACCTATCGCTACCTCAACATTCTCAAGGAAGCGGCGTTGATCGACGAGGACGGGCGCGGCTGCTTCGTGCTGGCGCCGCGCGTGCTCGGGCTGGCACACGCCGCCCGCGCCAGCACCGGGCTGGTCTCGATCGCGCGGCCGCGGCTGCGCTCGCTGTCGCAGGAAACCGGCGAGACCGTGATGCTGGTGCGCCGCTCCGGCGACCGTGCCGTCTGTGTCGAACGCTTCGATGCCACGTCGCGCTTCCGGATGACCTTCGAGGTCGGCGTGGCACTGCCGCTGCATCGCGGCGCGGCGCCCAAGATGCTGCTGGCGCATCTGCCGGCGGCGCAGATCGAGGCGACGCTGAACGACGCCGTGGCACACGATGCGGCCTTTGCGCCGCATCGCATGGCGCTACGCGACGAACTTGTCGCGATCCGCCAGCAGGGCTGGGCGGAGTCCTGCGCTGAAATCACCCCACATGTCGTGTCCGGCGCGGCGGGGATTATCGACGACGGAAGCGTCGTCGCCGCGGTCTCCTTCGTGGCGCCGATCGTTCGGACCCCGAAGGAAGCACAGACCCGGCTGATGCAGCACTTGCTGCAGGCAGCGGCAGATATCACCAGGGCTTGCAACGCCGGCGCGCGATGATTTGGTTTCCCGATCGAGAAATGTGGAGCCGATAGGCCGACGCGTTAAAATTCCTGCCGCCGCTGCGACCGCGACGCGTATCTCACCTCAGCCATCGAGCACCTTCGCAGCTCGGGCGCGTCCGCGCCCTGGAACTTTCTGCGCCCGCTTCGCGTTTTGGATTCCTAATGGGAGCTATGCGATGACCATTCTCAAATGGGCCGTGATCTTCTTTGTCGTGTCGATCGTGGCAGGCATTCTCGGCTTCACCGGCGTGTCCGCGGCCTCGGCCGACGTCGCGCGGGTGCTGTTCTATATCTTCGCCGCCATCCTCGTCGTGCTGCTGCTATTGGGCATCACGATATTCCGAGCGTGACGACAATCGTAGTCCGGATGAAGCATAGCGCAATCCGGGACCGACCGTCAGATCACAAATGCTTTCCCGGATTTCGTCGGCGCGCCGCAAGCGGCGCATCGACTTCATCCGGGCTACAGGTTCAGTGAATTCCAACGCCGACCAGGCGATCGACCAGCGTGCGGTCGGCCGTCAGCTCCTGCGGCTTGCCGGTCCAGCTGGTGCGGCCGCGCTCCATCACCATCACGCGGTCGGCAAAATCCAGCGCGCGTTCGATCTGCTGCTCGACCAGAATGATGGTGACTTCCTTGCTGGCGGCGAGTTGGCCGAGCAGCGCCATCAGCTCGTCACAGATCACCGGCGCCAGACCTTCCAGCGGTTCGTCGAGCAGCAGCAATTGTGGCTTGCCGAGCAGCGTGCGCGCCATCGACAGCATCTGCTGCTCGCCGCCGGATAGCTGCATGCCGTAATTGCCACGGCGATCGCGCAGCCGCGGAAACATCGCATAGGCCTCCTCCAGCGCCGCCGGCGGCCGCCCCTTGAGGCCGGTGCGCAGATTTTCTTCCACCGTCAGCGACGGAAAGATATCGCGGGTCTGCGGCACATAGCCGATCCCCAGGCCGACGCGGGCCGAGGTGCGCAGCGCTGCCGCATCCACGCCGCCGATGCTTATGCCGCCGCCATGACGCGTCGTCAGGCCCATCAGGGTGGCGAGCAGCGTGGTCTTGCCCATGCCATTGCGGCCGAGCACGGCGAGCCGGTCACCTGCGGCCACGGAAAACGAGACGTCCTCGATGATCCGAGTCAGGCCGTAACCGGCGCAAAGGTTGTCGATTTCAAGCGTTGCGGCGGGCATCGGCATAGCTCCCGAGATAGGCGCGGCGCACTTCGTGATCCGCGGTCACGTCCTTGGGCGATCCCTCGAAGATCAACCGTCCGGCCGCCAGCACCAAAACGCGGGTGGCAAATTTGAACACCAGATCCATGTCGTGCTCGATCATCAGCACCGCGATATCTGACGGCAGCGCATTAATCGCCTCGAGAATCTTCGGCGCTTCGTCGTGTGGCACGCCGGCGGCAGGCTCGTCGAGCAGCAGCACCTTGGGCCGCAGCGCGAGGCCGATCGCCAGCTCGATCAGCCGCTGCTGGCCGTAAGCCAGTTCGATGACCTTTCGATAAGCGAGGCGGTCGAGGCCGAGCTTCGCCAATATCTCGCACCACTCGGCACGCACTTCCGGCAGTTCGGTCGATGACGAGAAGAAGCGCTTCGAGATGCGCCTGCGCTGCATGATCGCGAGCGCGACGTTGTCGGCAACCGTGAGGTTCTGGAACAGCCGCGTGGTCTGGAACGTGCGGACCAGCCCGCGCTGCACGCGCTCCGGGATGCTGCAGCCGGTGATGTCGTCGTCGCCCATGAAGAAGTGCCCGGCGCTTGGCGCGAGATCGCCGGTGATCAGATTAACCAGCGTGGTCTTGCCGGCGCCGTTCGGGCCGATCAATGCGACGCGGTCGCCGGCATTGAGCTGGAACGAGACGTCGCGCGTCACCTGCAGCCCGCCGAAGGCGAGCGAGACGTTGCGTGCTTCAAGCAAACCGCTCATGACGCCCTGCCCTTTCCGCCGATGCGCGCAAACAGCGTCAGCACCGGCTCGATCAGCCCCTTCGGCGCGAACACCACGATCCCGATCAGCAGCAATCCGACTAGCGTCATCCAGTGGAACGGATTGGCGGCCGCGACGATGTGCTCGAAGATCATGAAGATGATGGCCCCGCCAAGCGCACCCCACAGATGGCCGGCGCCACCGAGCACGAGCATCACCAGCACCTCGGCGGAGCGTTCGAACGAGACGCTGTCGAGCCCGACCACGCCGGTGCTCATCGCGGTCAGCGCACCGCCGACGCCGGCGACCGCACCCGATACGCCGAACATGATGACAAGGCGCGGATAGACCGCGACGCCGATCATCCTGGCGCGCAAATCATCGTCCTTGATGGCGCGGCACATCAGCCCGAAGGGCGATCGCACCAAGCGCGACAGCGCGACGAACACGATGATGAGGACCGTCAGCGAGAACAGATAGGCCGTGCGGCTGTACATGTCGAAATTGTAGAGGCCGAGAACCTTGCCAGGCGAGATGCCCGACAGGCCGTCGCTGCCGCCGGTCAGACCCTGCAGCTTGTTGGCAAGCGCGGCGACCAATTGGCCGACGGCGATCGACAGCACAAGCTGCGGCAGGCCGCGAAACCGCGCGATCAGCGCGCCGGAGATCAGGCCCATGACCGTACCTGCAAACACGCCGACCAGCAGCAGCGCCAAGGGATCGGTGACGCCGCGGACGCAGGCGATGCCGACGGCATAGGCCGCGACGCCGAACTGCGCGGCATGGCCGAGGGTGGCGATGCCGCAATAGCCGGTCACCAGATCCAGCGACAGCACGAGGAAGGCGATGCCGATCAGCCGCGTCAGGAAAGCGAGATCCTCGGGGAACAGGAAATAGCCGACCGCGCCGAGCACGACGATGGCCATCGTGCTGGCGGCGTCTTGCAAAAACGGGGCGTGTCGCCGGGCCGGCACATGGTGGAGCGCGAACTCGCTCATGCGTGCGACCTCCCGTACAAACCGTGAGGGAATACGAAGACGATGAAGATCACCGTGAGGTAGAAGAAGAACTCACCGAACTCCGGCGCGAGATATTTGCCCGTGGTGTCCGCCAGACCCAGCAACAATGAGGCCGACAGTGCACCGACGATCGAGCCGGCGCCGCCGACCGAGACCACGACGAGGAACGTGACCATGTAGCGCAGCGCGTAGAACGGCTCGATTGGCAGGATTTCGGCGCCGACCACACCGCCGAAGGCGCCAAGGCCAATCGCCAGCGCGAACGTGACGGCATAGATGATCTCGGTGCGAATCCCCAGCGAATCCGCCATGCCCGAGTGATCCACCGAGGCGCGCAACTTGATGCCGAACTCGGTCTTCTCGATCAGCCACCACAGAGACAGCGCGGTGACGACGCCACAGGCGACCACGAACAGTCGATGCGTCGGGATCGAGCGGAAGCCGATGTCGAGCGGGCCACTGAGCAGCGGTGGCAGCGGGATCGACTTCAGCGTCGGGCCGAAGATGAAATTGACCACGCCGATGATGACGAAAGTGATGCCGATGGTCATCAGCACCTGGATCAGGGGATCGGATTTCCGGTAGATCCGGCGGTACAGCAGCATTTCGAACGGGATCGAGACAAGGATGGTACCGACCACCGCCAGCAGGATCGCGACGCTGTAATGCACGTCGAGGTCGCGGATGGCATAGGAGGCAAGATAGCCGCCGATCATCGCGAAGGCGCCGTGCGCGAGGTTAACCACGCGCATCAGGCCCATCATGATCGACAGGCCGATCGAGATGATGAACAACACCATGCCATAGGCCAGCGCGTCGGTGAGAATGCTGAGAGCGAGGCGCATGTTTCCCCTATGCCGCAGACGCAGCGCAATGCCGGCCCGACTGGGACAGCGTGTCGTGAACGACGTCGCCGCGCAGCATGGTCAGCAGCACTCTGGTATCACGCAATGACGATACTTCCGGCGCGAAGATGTCGCGGTCGATGGCGATCAGATCTGCGGCCATGCCAGGCTCCAGCGTGCCGCGCCAGGCCTCCTGCTTCATCGCGAAGGCGCCGCCGACGGTATAGCTGTGGATCGCCTCGCGGACCGAGATCGCCTCGCCCGACCCGATCGGCGCGCCGGAATCGGCCGCGCGATGCACTGCGTCGGCGATGCCGTCCCATGGCGACCACGATCCGGTCGGCGCGTCGGAGGTCGCGACATAGGTGACACCGGCGTCGATGACGGAGCGAGCAGGATAACAGCCGTCGGCGCGCGGGCCAAAAGCGCCGGCGATCGAGCGTCGCATCCGGGTGAGGAAGCTCGGCTGCGTCACCACCAGCGCGCCAAGCTCTTTCATCCGCGCGAGGCCGCCGGCGGGCGGCACGAAATAATGTTCGATGCGGTGCCGGGCCTGATCGCGCGGCTGCGCGGTCTCTGCCTGTTCATAGGCTTCGATCACGGCATCGATCGCACGGTCGCCGCAGCAATGCACCGCGACCTGCCAGCCGGCGGCGTGAGCATCGATGATGACGGATTGCAATTCGGCCTCGTCGCGCATGAAAAAGCCGCGCGACGGCGTGTCGGCATAGTCCTCGCTGACCGCCGCAGTCCACGCGCCGACGATGCCGTCGGCAAAATATTTCAACGTCATCGACTGCCAGTCGGGATCCTGGATCGGCCTGAGGCCGCGCTGCGCGGCCTCCTCGGGATCGAGCTGGTTCATGAAGCCGAGCCGCATTGGCAGCGGCGCGCTGCTGCGCAGCTCGTTCCAGATCGCAAATTCACCGTCGAAGCCGACGGTGAACCCGACCGCCGCCTCCACCGCCGCGACGAGCCCGAGCTTCGCGCTATCGTCGATCGTCGCGCGCAGCATGGCGATCAGTTCGGCGCGGTCCATCGGCGGCGCGGCGCGGAAAATCAATTCGGCGGCGCTCTCGGTGGCGCTGCCATCGAGACGGCCATGGCCATCGCGGCCAAAGCCACCGCCTTCGGGATCGGCGACGCTGTCGTCGATGTCGAAGAGTTTCAAGGCCGCGCTGTTGACGACGGCGACGTGGCCGCAGAAGCGGCGGATCATCACCGGATGATGCGGGATCGCAGCGTCGATCTCGGCCCGCGTCGGCAGGCGATGTTCGGTAAGACCGTTCTCGTCGAGACCGGCGCCATAGACCCATTGGCCGGTCGGGATTTTCTGCGCGCGGGCAACAAGCAATTTCAACACGGCATCGATGCAGCCCGCATCGCGCGGCGTCACCGGCACCTGCAGCCGCGCATGCGCGATGGCGAACAGATGAATATGCGCGTCGGTCAACCCCGGCAGCACGGTCGCGCCATCGAGCTCGATGGTCCGTTCGGCGGCCGGCGCATCGGCGCGCGCGCCGCTCCACAGCACACGACCGTCAAGCACGACAAGGCTGTCGGCTGGCGTCTCATCCCACGCCGAGCGATAGATGCGGCCGTTGGTGAGCAGGATGGAGGAAGCGACGGCGGACATGGATGAATGAAGCCTGAGATTAGCGGAGAGATAAGTCTGTCATTCCGGGGCGCGAGCGCCCCTGCGCGAGCGAGCCCGGAATCCCGTCATGTTCATCGTCTCACATCGAGGTTCCGGGTTCAGTCGCAGCTGACGCTGCTCCTGCCCCGGAACGACAGTGAGAGGTTTACTTCTTGCTCAGCGCCCAATCCGGCTGGTCGGCGAACATCGTGTCGCTTTCCTTGTTGATCAGCTTGCCGTTCTCTTTCACCACGGTGCGCAAATAGACGTTCTGGCGGATGTGGCGGGTGTCAGGATCGATCGATACCGGACCGCGCGGGCTGACCCACTTCATGCCCTTGACGGCAGCGATCGCCTTGTCCGGGTCGCGCTTGCCGTCGGTGGCCTTGATCATCTCGTAGATCACGCGCGCGCCGTCATAGGCGGCGACGCCGGTCATCGCGACGTCCTCGACCTTACCGCCGTTCTTCACGATCGAGGCCAGGAACTGCTTGTTCTCCGGGCTCTCGTGCGACACCGCGTAGTGATAGGTCGAGAGCACGCCAAGCGCGCTGTCGCCGATGCTCGGCAGATCGATCTCGGTGACGATGTCGCCGGTCGACATCAGCTTGACGCCGTCGGCCCTGAGGCCGTTGTCGATATAGGCTTTGAAGAAGCCGAAGGTCGGCGGGCCGGACGGCAGGAAGCAGAAGATGGTGTCAGCGCCGGCCGCCTTGATCCGCTGCATGATCGGGCTGAAGTCGGTGGTGTTCATCGGGATGCGGATCGCCTCGACCACGGCGCCGCCATCGGTCTCGAAAGTCTTCTTGAACGCCGCTTCGGCATCGATGCCCGGGCCGTAGTCACTGACCGCGATCGCCGCCTTGCGCGAGCCGTTCTTGTAGGCGACGTTGGCCGCCGGCACGGTGTTCTGCCACATCGTGAACGAGGTGCGGACGATGTAGGGGCTCTTCTCGACTATCGAGGAGGTAGCGGCGTTCAGCACCACCAGCGGCGTCTTGGATTCTTCCAGCAGCGGCGCCACCGCCATCGCGTTCGGCGTGAAATAGATGCCGGCGAGATACTGCACCTTGTCCTTGACGATCAGCTCCTGCGCCAGCGCCTTGGACTTGGCGGGGTTCGGACCTTCCTCGTCGCGGTAGATGAACTCGACGGTGTGATTGCCGACCTTGTTGCCGTGCTCGGCGACATAGGCGTCGATGCCCATCTTGTAATTGGCGCCGAACAGCGCGTAGGGGCCGGACATCGTGCCGATCACGCCGACCTTTATGACGTCGGCGGATGCAGTTCCGGTCATCAGCGCCAGAATGGCGAGCGACAGGATCGATTTCGTGGGGCGATGCATGTTGGACGTCCTCGTTGCGAAAGAGAAAACTTTGTCAGCAAGCTGTGTTCGGGAAAAACCTATTCAATAAACCTGCCGCGGATCAGAACATCTCGAAATATTCGCGCTGCTCCCAGTCCGACACTTCGGACTGAAAGCGCTCGATCTCGGCGAGTTTGATGTGGGTGTAGTAGTCGACCATGGTCGAGCCCATGGATTCCCGGAAGAACGGATCGTCCTTCAGCGCGAACACCGCCTCGCGCAGCGATTTCGGCAGAAGCGGCGCATCGCTCTCATAGGGCGAATCGGCCGAGGGGCCTGGATCGAGAACACGATCGACACCGTCGAGGCCGGCGAGAATTTGCGACGACATATAGAGATAGGGATTGGCGGCGGGTTCGCCGACGCGGTTTTCCAGCCGCGTCGCGGAATCATGGGGACCGCCGAGTACGCGAATCATCGCGCCACGGTTGTCGCGGCCCCAGATCGCACGGTCCGGCGCCAGCGAGTAGGAGCGATAGCGCTTGTAGCCGTTGATGGTAGGCGTAGTGAACACGGTCGCCGCGCGCGCATGCGCCAGCAATCCTGCGAGATAGCCGCGGCCGAACGACGACAATTGTTCACCGGCGTCGGTAGACATGAACGCGTTGCGGCCGCCGTCGCGCGACACCAGCGACTGGTGCAGATGCCAGCCCGACGACACGACGTTGGGAATTTTCGGGCGGCACATGAAGGTGGCGTGGTAGCCGCGGCGATGGCAGATCTGCTTCACCGCGGAGCGAAACAAAACCATGCTGTCGGCCGGCGTCAGACCCACGGTCGGAGCGAAGGTGAATTCGCACTGGCTCGGACCATATTCGACTTCCACCGAGCGCAGCGGCAGGCCGAGCGCCATCACGTCGCGGCGGATGAATTCGAGCACCGGCTCCATCTGGTCGTAGCGCTGCTCGGTAAGGTACTGGTAGCCGTGCGACAAGAGGCTGACTTCCGGCGATCGGCCCGGCTGACCGGCATCCTCTGGCGCCATCCTTGTTTCTTCGTTCTTGAAGATGTGGCACTCGACTTCGAGCCCGGCGACAAAGTCGTAGCCGCGCTTGTTGAGGTCCGCGAGCACGCCCTTATAGAGGTTGCGGGTGGCAAACGGCACCGGGCGGCCATCGGCGAAATGCACGTCGCACAACAGCCAGCCGGTGGCCTCGACCCAGGGCAACACGCGGAAGGTGAGCGGATCGGGGATCATAAGCGCGTCGGCCGCGCCCTGCATTTCCGGAATGCCGAAGCCGCCGCCGGCGGTGAACACCGGGAAGACCGATTTGTGCGAGGTGTCCTTGGCGAACATCGTGGTGGTGATGTTGCAGCCGTTCTCCAGCACCCGCAGCGCCTCGCTGGCAATCAGCGTCTTGCCGCGCAAAATGCCATGCTGGTCGGGAAACGACAGCCGGATCACTTCCAACTTCTGCTCCTCGACGATGCGCCGAAGCCGCACGGCGGCGTCCTTCTGTTCTGCGGACCACAGGCCGTGGCGTTCGACGAAACTCATGCGAGCAACTTTCAGTGCAGTTCACGAACGAGATGGCTCCCCTCCCCCTTGCGGGGAGGGTCGGCCGAGCGAGTGATGATGCGATAGCATCATCAGGAGCGGAGACCGGGGTGGGGGGTGCCACGGGCGACAGAGCTTGTGGCTCCCCCCTCCCCGACCCTCCCCCGCAAGGGGGGGGGAGGGAGCAGAGCCGCTTGCCGCCGCGCTTACTCCGCCGCCGACAGATGCGTCACGGTAGCGGGGGTCTCGTTCGGCACGGGGGCCGCCCATGGCGCGCCGCGGCGGCGGGCGACGTCGACTTCCATCCAGTAGGTTTCCCAGCCCTTGGTTGGGCCGATGCCGTCCATCGTGCCGGGGCCCTGGATGCTGCGGGCGTGGGCCTCGTCGAGGAACATCATCGGCTTCTGGCCGCCGGCGACCTTCTCGATCTCGGCCCTCAGCAGCTTGCGGTAGGCGATAATCGCCTTGTCACTCGATCCGAGATGTTCGCGGGTGCGGTCCTGGATCTTGCCCATCGATTCCACCGCCCACTGGTCGTGGACGTTGATGTCGGCGCCCATGCCGGTATAGGTCTCGTGCGCCTGCTCGTGCGGATCGAAGCCGTAGTCATTGCTGCGGTTCTTCCGCGACGTGTAGTTCGGAAGTTCGTAAAGTTCCAGGCGCTGCTCGCGCATCTTCACCTTGTCGACCGGCTTGGTGTAGCTGGTAAAGATCGCGTACCAGTAGCAGCTTTCGTCATCGACCGGGACGTGCCACTGCGTGATGGTCATTTCCGTGCTCATCGGAATCGCAAAGCCGTGCGGGAAGATCTGGTTGGTGACGCGGACATGGGTGCGTTCGTCATCGAGCTGGCGCAACGCGATCAGGCGCAGGCCAAACTCAGTCGACTCCACATTGATGATCGGCCGGTCATACTCGCGAAGAATCTTGGTCATCGGCAGTTCGGTGCCGGCCGAGGCGCCGCGGAACTGCTTGCCATAAGCGGCCGTAACGTCTTCATCCTCGAAAAAACGATGCAGGAACGACGCGTGCGCGGGATCGATGCCGACTTCCAGCGCCTGCAGCCAGTTGCAGTCGAACAGGCCCTTGAAGGCAAAGGTGTAGGCGCCGGGTGCCGCGAAGCAGTCGAGCTCCGGAAAGGCCGGCGGTTCGCCTTCGCCAAGATAGGCCCACAGGATGCCGCCCTTCTCGACCACCGGAAACGCGCGCTGCTTGATGCCGGCGCACAGTTTCGATGTAGCGGGCTCGGCTGGCGTCTCCAGGCACTTGCCTTTGACGTCGAACAGCCAGCCGTGGAAGGCGCAGCGCACGCCGCCGCCTTCGAGCCGGCCGAACGCCAGATCGGCGCCGCGGTGCGGGCAGTCGCGATCGAGCAGGCCATAGCGGCCCTGCTCATCGCGAAACAGCACGAAATCCTCGCCGAGCAATTTCACCGGCCGGATCGGCCGCTCGCCTTCCAGCTCATCGACCAGCGCCGCGGGCTGCCAGTAGTTGCGCATCAACTTGCCGGCGGGTGCCTTCGGTCCGATCCGGGTGATCAGGTCGTTTTGCTCTTGGCTCATCATGGCAAGGAGGCCTTTCGGGAGGCTGGACAAACAAACCCAAGCCGCAGACATTTGTTCGTCTATTGAACTTATGGGCGATTTTAGAGATTGAATAATTCCAAGCAAGTGGAATTTTGCGCCAGATCATGGCGACAAAACAAGCACTGATGCAGCCGCAGCGATCCTGCATCGACTTGCGCCGGACGAACACATGTTCAATATACCTCGATACGCATGGGAGCCCGCGATGCCGACATATCCTCACACTTCCCGATTTCCGGTCATGGGCCTGCGGCTGTGAGCGGCCTCGTCATCATCGGCGCGTCCTATGCCGGCGTTCAGGCCGGCATCAGCGCCCGCGAGAAGGGCTTTCAGGGGCCGATCCGGATCGTCGCCGACGAGATCCACCTGCCCTATCAGCGGCCGCCGCTGTCGAAGGGGTTCCTGTCGGGCAGCGTTACCCACAGCAACCTGTTTCTGCGCGGCGACGACTACTTCAAGGCCCAGAATATCGAGATGTGTCTGGGCCATCGCGCCGTCCGCATCGATCGCGACGCCGGCACCGTCGAACTGGAAGACGGCGAGCGACTGACGTTTGACCAGTTGTTGATCGCAACCGGATCGCGCGCGCGGCAGCTCGCCGTGCCGGGCGCCGACGGCGCCGACATCGTCTATCTGCGCACGCTGGATCACGCGGTGAACCTTAAGCCGCGGCTGGAGGCGGCGAAGGAAGTCGTCATCGTCGGCGGCGGCTTCATCGGGCTGGAAGTCGCGGCGACCGCCGCCAAGGCCGGCAAGAAGGTAGTGATGATCGAGGCGGTGTCGCGCCTCCTGGAGCGCGCGGTGTCGCCGCTGATCTCGCAATTCCTGCTCGACATGCACCGCTCGCACGGCGTCGATATCCGCTTCCAGCAGAGCGTCACGGCGATCGAGAACCACGGCGCCCTGCACGACGTGGTGTGCTCGAACGGCGACCGGGTCCGCGGCGATCTGATCATCGCGGGCATCGGCGGCATCGCCAATGACGAACTGGCCGTCGAGGCTGGCGTGCTGTGCGCCAACGGCATCGACGTCGATGCCCACGGCCAGACCAATATCCCCAACATCTACGCCGCCGGCGACGTCAGCAACCACCACAACATCTATGCCGGCCGCCGCGTGCGGCTGGAATCGGTGCAGAACGCCACCGACCAGGGCAAGGCCGCCGGCTTTGCAATCGCCGGCCACCCTGAGCCCTACGAGGCCGTGCCGCGCTTCTGGTCCGACCAGTATGACGCGAAGCTGCAGATCGTCGGCCTGTCGGGTCCCGACGACACCCCGGTGATCCGCGGCGCGATCAGCGAGGGTAAGTTCTCGGTGTTCTATTATCGCGGCACGCGGCTGATGGCGGTGGACAGCATCAACCGGCCCGGAGACCAGATGATCGCGCGCCGCCTGATCGCGGCGTCATTGTCGCCGACGCCGGAACAGGCCGCCGATCTCGGCTTCGATCTCAAGAAAGTGGAAGCCGCGTGACCCGGACACGCGCATCATGGTGAAACCGAAGCGCGCCGAGGGCGAGGAGCGCGGCAATACCGACTTCATCGAGAGCCTCGACCGCGGCTTGCGCGTGTTCGAACTGTTCGGCGCCGATCCCCGCCCGATGACGCTGAGTGACCTCGCCAAGGCGGCCGACCTGCCGCGCGCCACGGTGCGGCGTATCCTGTTCACGCTGGAGCGCGCCGGATATGTCGAAAGCGACGGCAAATTGTTCACACTGACGCCGCGCGTGCTGGTGCTGGCGGCCTCCTTCCTGTCGTCGAACCAGGTGGTGGCGGTACTGCAGCCGGTGCTCGACCGGCTGGCCAGCACCGCGCAGGAGATCTCGTCGCTGGCGGTGCTCGACGGCCATGAAGTGATCTTCATCGCCCGCGCCAGCCCGGCGCGGGTGTTTTCTGCCGGCATCGATCTCGGCTACCGGCTGCCGGCCTACTGCACCTCGGTCGGCCGCGCGATGCTCGGCAAATATTCCAACAGCGACCTCGCCGCGGCCTTGAGCGCGATGGAGCTCAAGGCGATGACGCCGTTCACCGTCACCGACCGCGACCTGCTGCTCGCCACCATCATGACCGACCGCGAAAAGGGCTATTCGCTGGTCGATCGCGAGGCCGAGCCGGGCTTTCGCTCGATTTCGGTGCCGGTGCGCCGCTATGATGGCGAGATCGTCGCCGCCATCAACATGGGCGCTCATGTCGATCGCATCTCCACTGGCGAAATGATCGACCGCTTTCTGCCGCTGCTGCGCGAAGCCGCAGACAGCGTGAAGTCGATGCTTCTGTAGAAAACTGCTCCGGCTTTTCAGCCGTCATTGCGAGGTCAGGGAAAGCCAATTGGCCTTCCCCTTAGCGAAGCGACGCGGCAATCCAGGAGCTGCGACCTCTCAAAGAACTGGATTGCTTCGTCGCAAGGGCTCCTCGCAATGACGGCCGAGAGTTCGAACCGCCCCAAGGACCATAAGCCATGCCGCACATCATCATCGAACATTCCACCGAAGGCCATGCCCGTTTCGATGCCGCGGCCCTGATGCGCGCGTTGCACGAGGCGGCGGCGGGCACCGGCGTGGTGCAGGCCGCCGACCTCAAGATCCGGGTGATGGCCTATACGGACTATCTGGTAGCCGGCACGCGCGACGGCTTCTGCCATGTCTCGCTGTACCTGCTGGAAGGTCGCACGCCGGCACAGAAAGTGCTGCTCAGCGAAGTGTTGCGCGCGGCGATGGTGGCGGTGCTGCCGCACACCAAAAGCCTCAGCGTCGATATCCGGGACATGGACGCTTCGGCCTACAAGAAGCGGCTGCTGGACTGACGCCCTATTCCATCGCCTGCTGGATCGCGCGTCCCAGCGCGAACAGCCGCTGATCGATCGCCACCGGTACCTCGCAGACGAACTTGATGACGCGCTGGCGGTCCTCGAAGATCCGCGTCTGCCACAATAGCTGGTTGCTGAGTTGCTCGATCTTCGCCGGGTCCGGCGAAGCCTGGTCCTGCAACGAATGCATCGACAAGGTCGCGGCTCGGATCGCGTCGGCGGCGCCGCGCTGCTTGCGGGTGACGCGCTCCAGCCCGTTCAGCACAGAGGAGCGCTGCGCGTTCAGCGTCTCGAACAGGCCGGCAAACAGCCGCCTGCCCTTGTCGAGCTTGCGGTCGCCGGCGCCGGCGAGAAATTCGTTGAGCGCCTTTTCCGCCTCGTCGAGCGGCGTGCGCCGCGCCGCCAGGCGCTCGACCAGCGCGCTGACCGCCATGTCCTCTTTCCATTTATCCGTGGCATCGCCGAGGTCGGGCCCGGCCCAGACCGCGGCGAGCGAGACTTCGGGCACCTTGGCCTGCACGCACGGCCAGTCCGGATAGCGCGGATCCGCGGCATGGCCGATGCCCGGCACGCACACCAGCGCCAACAGCGTTGCGATAATGAAACGGGTTTTCATGTCTCTGCTCCGGCGGGACCGCGGCGACCGAAACCGCGCGAGGGGTCATAGGCCATTGCCGCCGCGACCATGAATACGATCGCACAGCCGCCGACCACGGCCAGCGACACGCCGTTGAGGCGACCATACAGAGCGAAACGGATCAGTTCGACGGCATGCGTAAAGGGATTGAGCCCGCAGACGAAGGCAAGCAACGGACTGCCCTCCTGCACCCGCCACAGCGGGTAGAGCGCAGAGGAGGCAAAGAACATCGGGAAGATCACGAAGTTCATCACGCCCGCGAAATTCTCCAGTTGCCGGATGCCCGACGAGATCAGCATGCCGAGCGCGCCGAGCATCAGCCCGGACAGCAGCAACGCCGGCAGCACGGCCAGATAGCCAAGCGGCGGAGGCTCGATTTCCCAGAACCAGGCGATCGCGAGAAACGCATAGACCTGCAGCACCGACACCGCGGTGCCGGCGAGCAGCTTGCAGAACAAGAGATACCAGCGTGGCAGCGGGCTCACCAGCAGGGTTCGCATATTGCCCATCTCGCGGTCGTAGACCATCGACAGCGACGACTGCATGCCGTTGAAAAGCTGGATCATCGCCATCAATCCGGGCGTGATGTAGACCTCGTAGAGAATATAGGTCTCGTAAGGTGGGATGATCGAAATGCCCAGCACCTGTCGAAAGCCGGCAGCGAAAATGAACAGCCAGACCAGCGGCCGGACCAGCGCCGAGACGAAACGCTCGCGCTGTTGCAGGAATCGCAGCGCCTCGCGCCACACAATGCCGTTCATGCAAACGGCATATTGCGAAAGCGTGAAGCCGCGCCGCGGCATGGCGACTTCGATCGTCATGGCACGGCCTCCGCGGTCAACCGCATGAAAGCGGCGTGCAGGTCACGCGCGCCGGATTGCGCCAGAATGTCGCCGAGCCGGCCCTGCGCCAGCACGCATCCCTGATGCAGCACCACGATTTGGTCGCCGTCGGCAATTTCGTCGAACAGATGCGTGGTGTAGAGCACGCTGATGCCCTGCTCGCGCACCAGCGCACGGATGTGGCCGAGCATGTCGGCGCGCGACCGGACGTCGAGGCCGACGGTCGGCTCGTCGAGCAGCAGGAGTTGCGGCCGGTGCAGCAGCGCACGCGCGATCTCCAGCCGTCGCATCTGCCCGCCGGACAGGTCGCGTACCTTGCTCATACCGCGATCCGACAGCGCAACCTGCGCCAGCACGTCGCCTGCGCGCAGCCGCGCCTCACGCCGGCCGATGCCGTGCAGCGCGGCGTGGTACAGCAGGTTCTGCGTCACCGACAGGTCGAGATCCAGCGTGCGTGGCTGGAACACGACGCCGAGCCGGCGCAGCGCCTCGCCGGGCTCACGGCCGGTATCGTGGCCGAAAATGCGGATATGCCCCCGTTGCACGCCGAACAAGCGCGTCACCAGGGACACCAGCGTGCTCTTGCCGGCGCCGTTCAGACCGAGCAGTGCGGTGAAGCTGCCGGGCGCGACCTCGAGGCTGACGTCCTTGAGCGCGCAGCGTGATCCATAGTGATGGCTGACAGCGTCTATGGCCAGCGCGGCGGCAATGGCCGGCGCGCTGCACCTGTCTTGCATTGGAAGCCCGGCGGAGTTCGGCATCATGGCGGCGCCATCGCAATGCCCCACGGCAATTCGCCGACCTGGATGGTCTTGATCACCTTCAGGGTTCCGACGTCGATCACCGAGACGTCGTTGGACACACCATTCGTGGTCAGTAGATATTTCTCGTCCGGGGTGAAGGCCATCTGCCAGACGCGCTGCCCGACCAGCAGATATTTCGTGACCTGATGCGTCGTCGCATTGACCACGGCGACCCGGTTGGCGGGGCCGAGTGCGACGAAGCCGGTTTTGCCGTCTTTCGTGAGCGCCATACCGACCGGCTGGATCGCCTCGCGGCGCAGCCCGGGAATGGCGAACCTGATCTTGCCGGTGACTTCGCGTCGGGCGGGATCGATGATGGTCACGGTGCCGCCGATCTCGGCCGACACCCAGAGTTCGGAATGGTCACGCTTGAAGATGGCGTAGCGCGGTCGCGCATCGACCAGCACATTGGCGACGATCTGGCGCGTCGCGGTATCGATGAAATGCGCCATGTTGGTGGTCTCGGAGGTATTGATCAGGATCTTGCCATCCGGGCTGATCGTCAGGCCCTCCGGCTCGACACCGACCTGCACCTCGCCAACCCGGGTGCGACGGGCGATATCGATGATCGTCACCGTGTTGTCGTTCTCGTTGGCGACATAGAGCAGTTTTCCCTCGGCATCCTGCACGAACAGTTCGGGATCGGGACCGGACGGCAGCGTATCGACCACCTGCTGCTTGCCGACATCGATCATCTTGATGGTGTCGTCGTCGCCCACGGCGACCAGCACGAACTTGCCGTCGCGTGTGAAACCGATACCGCGCGGACGCTGGCCGACCGGAATGGTCTTTGTCACGGTCCAGGTGTCGGTGTCGATCACCGAGACGGTGTTGCTCTTTTCGTTGGAGACATAGGCGATGAAGGCGTCGGCAGGGACGGTGGTGCCGCAGGCGATCAGAACAGCCAGCGCTAGAATGCGGGCCAAACTCCGCCCTCTCCCCGTCATTGCGAGGAGCCCTTGCGACGAAGCAATCCAGTTCTTGCGGAGGATGCGGCTTTCTGGATTGCCGCGTCGCTTCGCAAAGGGGAAAGCCACCGGCTTTCCCTGACCTCGCAATGACGGAGCCGATAGGTCATCGCCTGATCGCATCACGCACCTCATTGCCATTTACACTTCGTCTCGGCACGATCGACGCCGAGCGTGTCGAGTTCGGAGATCTGGTGCAGAAACCCTTCCTGCGGCGATACTGACACCACCATGCGGCCATCGGCGAGCAGCACCGGCTGCCGCAATTGTCCGTTCCAGTCGCGCAGGGTCAGCGGCTGGCCCTTGAAGGCCGCAATGGCGAAGTCCGGACCTTTCAGGAATTCGGCAATCGTCTTCGCATCGCCGGATTTCACGCGCGCCGCGGCTTCGCCGACCATCCGCACCGCGGTCCAGGCCTGCATGTCGCGCGCGGTCATGCGGCGCGCATTGAGCTTGACGAAGCGATTCTGCAATTGGATCGCACCCCACTGGTCATGGGCTGCGTCCCAGCTCGTCGGCACCAGCCCGGCGGAGCCCGCGATCGGCCGCGCGTCCCACGTGCGATATGGCAGATACAGCGCGAACACCTCGCTCTCGTCGGCGGCGACCAGCACGTCATGATTGGGAGCCGACTGCGTCAACGCCGGCATCTGGCGCTGGATCAGCGTGACGCCACTGTCGGTGCGGCGCGCGCCACCTTTGTCCTCGAAGATACGCTCCTGCACGATCTTGGCGCCGAACCGCAGCGCCGCGCGGCGCAATGCGTCGGCGTAGAGCTGATCCGGCGGATGCGAACCCACCACCAGGAGCCAGCGGCGCCACTGCTTCCAGACCAGATATTGCGCCAGCGCATCGGCCAGCATCGAGCGGGATGGCGCGACATGCAGCACGTTGCGCCGGCAGTCCTGCTCGCGCAGCCGGTCATCGGTGGCGCCGGCATTGAGCAGCGTGACGCCGCGGTCGCGTACCGCATCGGCAGCCTTCAACAGATCGTCGGCGGCCAGATCGGTGACGATGAAGGAGGCGCGGCGATCCGCCAGAGCCGTCATGGCCATCGCCGCATCGTCCTTGTTGTTCAGCCGCACGTCGTCGAGCACAAAACGCTGGTCGAGAAAGCGCCCGGTCGTGTTGTTGTCCTCGATCGCCAACCGCGCACCGGCGAGGCCGTCATTGCCGGCACCATGCTGCACCAGCGAAAGGCTCGGGCGAAACCCGGCAGGGCCGAGATAGCCGATCCGGATCTCGACCGGTTCCGCCGCCGCCGGACCGGTGACCAGCACGAACCACACGATCGCCCACCAAAGCCGGGCCACAGGGCACCTCCCTCAAGCCTCCCTCGACGGCAGCCGATCCGGAGACTTCTGGCTTGAAACATGGCTGATCCAGCCTAAGTTGCAACGACCAATTTGCTGTGGCTGGTTCCGCTGGAAAACGATCATGCGCAGGCTTTGCTGCATCGCGCTGCTATCGCTGACGCTGTCATCAGCCGCCTCGGCGGATGAGCCGAAAACGGCGGTGTTCGATTTCGAGCTGATTGATAGCAGCGTGCAGGGCGAGAAGGACGGCCAGCGCGCCGACGAGCAGGCGCGGCTGCTGCGTGCCGGCGATCAGCTGCGCCAGGGACTGGCGGACTCCGGCCGGTACACCTTGGTCGATATCGCACCGGTGCGCGCCGAAGCGCGCAATGCAAACCTGCAGGCCTGCGGCGGCTGCGACGTGCAGTTCGCGCAGAAGCTGGGTGCCGATCTGGCGGTGACCGGCACGGTGCAGAAAGTGTCGAACCTCATCCTCAACATGAACATTTACGTCCGCAACGCCCGCACCGGCCATCTGGTGACGTCGATGAGCGCGGATTTCCGTGGCAATACGGACGAGTCCTGGTCACGCGCGATGAGCTATCTGTTACGCAATCGCTTGCTTGCGCCGAATTATGGCGCGCCGGGGGCGCAGTAGACTGGCTGGCGTAGCCCGGATGAGCTTGCGCCTGAGCAACGTGAGGACGCGAGCGACATCCGGGGGCCGCCCCCTCGTAGAGACACCGTCCCCGGATGGCGGCGTCGCAATGCTGCGCATCGCGCCGCCTTATCCGGGCTACGTTCCGCCCAACCTCTCCGCATGCCAGCGCAGATGGTCTTCCATGAAGGTCGAGATGAAATAATAGCTGTGGTCGTAGCCGGGCTGGCGGCGCAGCGTCAGCGCGATGCCGGCGTTGGCGCAGGCGTTCTCCAGAAGGCCCGGCCGCAACTGCTCGGTCAGGAACGGATCGGCATCGCCGACATCGACCAGCAATTCGCCGATCCGCGCGCCATCCTCGATCAGCGCGACCGCATCATGCGCGCGCCAGGCGGCGCGGTCGGGACCGAGATAGCCGCCCAGCGCCTTGATGCCCCACGGCACCTGCGAGGGTGCTGCGATCGGCGAGAAGGCGCTGACGGCGCGGTAGCAACCGGGATGGCGCAGGCCGATGGTCAGGGCGCCGTGGCCGCCCATCGAATGGCCCATGATCGATTGCCGGCTCATGTCGGCAGGAAAGTTTGCGGCGAGCACCGACGGAAGTTCGGCGGTGATGTAGCTCCACATCCGGTAGTTGGCCGCGAATGGCGACTGCGTCGCATCGACATAAAAGCCGGCGCCAAGGCCGAAATCATAGGCCTGGGCGGGATCGCCGGGCACGCCGTCCCCGCGCGGGCTGGTGTCGGGCGCGACGAAGATGAGGCCGAGTTCGGCGCAGGCGCGGCGGTATTCGCCTTTCTCGGTGACATTGGCGTGGCTGCAGGTGAGACCCGACAGATACCACACCACCGGGCACGCTCTCTCGGCGGCCTGCGGCGGCACGAACACCGAAAAGGTCATGCCGGTGCCGGTCGAGCTGCTGGCGTGCTTGTAGACGCCCTGCGTGCCGCCATGCGAGCGGATTGTTGAGACGGTTTCGATCGTCATGAGGCAAGGCTCCGGCGCTGGAGAAAAAATCGCCGGCAACGCGCCGGCGGGGGGCATATGCGCCCGCCGGCGGGACCGGATCAAGTCCGGCAGAAGAGATCAGGCGGGCGTCCTAAGCCGCCTTGGCGCGGGACTGGGCGACGTGGGAGGAGATCGCGTCCATCAGGGCCGGTGACAGGCAGTCATAGGGTTGCAGCCCCAACTCGTTCAGCCGCGCGCGGATGCCGTCCATCTCGCTCGTTTGCACCCCGGACTCCAGCACCGACGACACGAAGGCAGCAAAGCCCGGCGCCGCGGAGCCGCCTTCCTCGAACAGTTCGGGATGGATGAAGTCGAGTCCATAGAACGGATGCGCCTTGTTCTCGATGCGGCCGTACATATGGGTGCCGCAGACCTTGCAGGCGTGGCGCTGGATCGTCGCGGAGGCGTCCACGACCGCAAGCTTGTCGCCGTTCTCGGTCACCGAAAGGTTGTCGCGCGGCACCACGGCGACGACCGAGAAGATGGCGCCTTCCGGCTTCCAGCATTTGGTGCAGCCGCAGGCGTGATTGTGCGCGACGTCGCCGCGGATGCTGACCTTGACCGGCCGATCCTTGCATTTGCAGACCAGCGTGCCGCCGGCAAAACTGCCGGAGCCGGCCTTGACGCCGTTATCAACCGAGGGGTGGATATGAACGGTCATGGGTCAATCCTCCTGTCTGATTTTTGATTGATAGTTGGCGGTGCGTGGCATCGCCTGGGCAATCGGACGTACGTCCTCAAGTTTCTCCGCAAATCATTGCACGCTGGCGCGCGACGTCAAGGACGCTGAAGCCATTCCCGGATTATTTTGATGCAGATTCGCAGGCAGTACCGTGTTGCGCCGCAGCGGCGACGCAGATGCGACAACAACATTGCCAAGTATCAAGTCAACGCCGTCTCATGAACGATACGGAATCGCGCCGATGCACTGTCTTGCCGAAACACGGCGAGCCGGTCGATCCGCAGCGCAGCGATATCGAGCGCGGCAAACCGCGCCTGCAACATCGCCAGCACCTCGGCCGCGCGCTCCGCCGGAAGTCGCCCGGTCAACGTCAGGTGAAAACGGAAATCATCGCGCACATAGGGATAGCCGAAGCGATCGAGCTGCTTGACCTGGCGCGCTGTCAGCGCCTCCGGCTTGCGGCGGGCTCGATCGGCAGGCGTCATCGGCGCACGGAAACGGTCGAACGCCTCGACGCAATCCTGCGCGAGCGAGTTGAGTTCAGCGCTGGGGGCCGCCGGCACGATCGCGATGAAACTGCTGATCGCCTGCACCAGCGGCGTCATCGCCGGGATGGCGCGGGGAGATGTGGCGAAGCTGTCGCAGGCCGCGATCAACCCGGCCTCGTGCTCCAGCGGCGCCAGTGCAAACGGCGCTTTCAGGGTGCCGTGAAAGCCGTATTTGCGCGGATCGCCGGTCAATGCCGGCCAGTCCGGAAACTGCGCAACCACCGCGGCGGGAAACGCCACGTCGTGGCCGGTGAAAGCATTGTAGCCGAGCATTTCGGCGCCGAAGCGCGCAAGCGGAGCGCCAGCCGAAGGGGCATAGTAGATGGCGTAGCGGGGAAAGTCGGTCATGGATCGACCATAAACACCCGGCACATCGGTGCAACCGGCGTTCGCGGACGGGGAAGCCACCGATGCCGCAGAGCCTGCAATACAGGTTGAATCGGCGCGCGTCGCCAGCGAAAGCCTGTCACACAAGACGAATCGGGGATTGAAACGCTAGAAGCACTATTTTTTTAGGCAAAATCTGTGCAGATTGTATTCTGTCCGGGTTTTTTTCTGCGATTTTCACTAGTGTCTATTTCACCGAATCACTAACACAAAGGTGCCCAATGGCCGATCAAATGACCAAGTCGCAGCTCATCGAGAAGATCAACGAGTCCCATCCCGATCTGACCAAGAAGGACGTCAAGGGCGTTCTCGAGACCCTGGCCGTGGTCGGCTACAAGGAACTGAAGAAGAACGGCGTGTTCCTGGTCCCCGGCTTTGCCAAGTTCGTCGTCGTCAAGAAGCCCGCCACCAAGGCGCGCAAGGGCACCAACCCATTCAACGGCGAGCCGATGACCTTCAAGGCCAAGCCGGCCCGCAAGATCGTGCGTGCACGCCCGGTCAAGGCCGCCAAGGACGCCGTCTAAGCGAAACGCGGCTGCCCCCGGCGCCGCTTTGAATTGCAGTAACAACGGCGCGGCATTCCCGAGGGATTGCCGCGCCGTTGTCGTTTGCGCCGTCATTGCGAGGAGCCCTTGCGACGAAGCAATCCGGTTCTTGCCGAGAGTGTGGCTCTGGATTGCCGCGTCGCTTGGCTCCTCGCTATGACGGCAGCTATTCCCCGGCCCGCGGTTCCGGCTTCGCGTCCTGCATCGGCAGATGGGCGTCGTGCCAGCCGTCAGTGCCGTCGGGATACCAGGCAACATGGGCGTAGCCGTAGCCCAGCGCGCGCTTGGCCGCGTTCCACGACATCCAGCAATGGGCCAGGCAATAGAACACCAGCCTGCGCGCCTTGTCGCCGGCGCTGGCGCGCTGCAGCCCGCGCCTGAAATAATCCTCGGTAACTTCCGCCAGTTCGCCATAGCCGGTGTCGGGCAGCCACAGGCTGCCGGGGATGTGCGGCCGTGGCGCCTCGCGCCAGACCGTGCCCGCCGGCAGATTGGGCGGTTTCGGCGGGCGTGGCAGCACGTCGATGAAGGCGGCCGCGCCGGCACGCCAAAGCGCCTCGGCCTCGGCCGTGGTCAGCACCACAGCGCCATGCAGGGTCGCCGGCACCGGCGCGCGGTAATTGTCGGTGCGGTAACCGGGCGGCTCGGGCACGGCCTCCTGCGCCTGCACAGGCGATGCGGCGGCCCATGCGGCGACCAGCCCCGCTGTCAGACGCCGGATCAATACGGCTTCGGCGCAACAACCTGCGCGGTGATCGGGCGGTCGCTGTCGTCGAGCAGCGGCACGCCGTAGCCGAGCAGGATGGCGTTGATCTCGGCCTGGTTGTCCTGGATGAAGCGGTTCAGCAGCCGCTTCCAGTTCTGGTCGGCGGCGCGAACGCCCATGCCGATCCGGTAGGTCATCCGCGGCCCGCTGGTTTCGCTCAACAATGGCGTGACGCGGAGCGGCGGTTCGGCCTGCTTTGCATGAAAGCCTGCCATCGGCCCCCACAGCACGCCGGCGTCGATCGCGCCCGAGCCGATGTCCTTGATCATGGCCTCGGCTGACGAGTCGATCCGGGTGTCGATCATCAGCGCGTAGGGTCTGGCATTGGCCATCAGCCCGTTGGCCGCCATGTTGGTGGCCGGCGGCGTCGCGGCGACGATGCCGATATGTTTGCCCTTCAGGCGTGGATCGGCCAGCGTCGTGACATCTTCAAGCGCGCTGCCCGATTTCGTGACCAACGCATAGGCCGTTCTCATGTAGGGGTTGGTGCCCTGCACGAGATCGTCGCCCTGCGGATAGCCCATCACGACGTCGCAGCGATGCGCTCCGAGGGTCATCCGGAAGAAGCCCGTCGCCTGCGGAAAAAAGGCGTAGGCGAGCCGCTTCTGCAGTCTGGCGGCCAGCAGTTCGGCGATCTTGTTCTCAAAGCCCTCTCCTTTGTCGTTGGAGAGCGGCAGATTGCGCGGGTCGGCGCAGACGCGAAGCACATTGGGATCGACCAGTTCGATCGAGAGATCGCCGCCCTCCGGCCGTTGCTGCGCAGCCGAAGGCGTCGCCTGCAGCCACGCTGCGACCGCGACGCCGGCAACAATGATGCTCGGCCATCGGCCGCCAGCTAAACCGGTCATCGCCGTCCTCTTCCTCGCTCGACTGACACGCCGGCCCTCGACACCGTTTCGTCTGCCTACTTCTTCGTGCCCATGCAGGAATCCTCGGCCTCCCGCGCGGCAGAGGGCTTGTCGTCGTGCCGCGCCGGTCTGACCCGGCCCACGGCATCGGCGCCGCGCGCCCGCAGATAGACGTAGAGATCGTCCATGTAGCAGGCGACATTGGGATTATCGCCGAACGCCGGCATCACGCTACTGTGCGAGGCATTGACGTTCTTGCGACCGCTGGCAACCACTTCGATGAATTCGCCATAGCTCATCGCCTTGACGGAGTTCTTGAGCGCTGGCGCGTAGCTGGAGCCCTCACCGTCCGGGCCATGACAGACATGGCATTCCGAATGATAGCGGCGATATCCGGAATAGGTGTACCAGTCGGTGCTGCCGCTGATGATCTTGAAGGTCGGGTTTCCCTGAACGTCGAAATACTTCCCCGCCTCTTCCTTCACAGCGTCCGGATCGGGAGGAGTTTCGGCGTAAACCGGATGAGCCGAGGTCACGACGACCGCCAGGGCCGTTCCATACAGAATAGCACGCACAGGCATTTCCTTGATTGATTTTCTTGTCGCTGAACGCGTCTGTTACGGACGCATCATGGCTCTGTAGTCCAGGCAACGCGGTCCGCGGCTGGCGCCTGGATCGCTCCACGCACCAGCCGCTCGTCGGCCGCAAGCCGCTACTGCGGCAATGCGAACACCGTCAACGCGCCACCGAGCGCGGTGTAGTTGGACAGCGCCGCATAGCCGCCGACGGCACCGAGGCCGGCGGTTGGATCCGTCAGGCCGGCCGCAAGGCCGATCCCGGCCCAGCCGCCGACGCCGGACAGCACGGCAACGTACTGCCGCCCGTCCCGTTCATAGGTGGTGACGTTGCCGATGATGCCGGACGGAGTCTTGAACTTGTAGAGCTCCTTGCCGGTCTTGGCATCGACCGCCTTCAGATAGCCTTCCAGCGTGCCGTAGAACACCACGCCGCCGGCGGTGGCGAGCGCACCGGACCACACCGAGAACTGCTCCGGCAGCGACCACACGATCTTGCCGGTCTTGTTGTCCCAGGCGATGAAGTTGCCCATGTGGCTGTCGCCCGGAGGCGGATACATCGACAGCGTCGCTCCGACATAGGGCTGGCCTGCGGTGTAGCTTACCTTGAACGGCTCGTAGTCCATGCAGACATGGTTGGTCGGCACGTAGAACATTTGCGTATCCGGCGAATAGGCCGCCGGCTGCTGGTCCTTGGTGCCGAGCGCCGCCGGGCAGATGCCCTTGGTGTTCTTGTCCTCGCCGCCGGCTTCGGTCGAGTATTGCGCTATCACCTTGGGGCGGCCATAGGTCGGCGAGTTCTTGTTCATGTCGACGCCGGAGGTCCAGTTCACCTTCGGATCGAACTTCTCGGCAACCAGCAATTCGCCGGTGGCGCGATCGAGGGTGTAGCCGAGGCCATTGCGGTCGAAATGCGTGAGCAACTTGCGCGGCTGGCCGCCCATTTCCTGGTCGGTCAGGATCATCTCATTCACGCCGTCATAGTCCCATTCGTCGTGCGGCGTCATCTGGTAGACCCAGCGCGCCATGCCGGTGTCCGGATTGCGGGCGAAGATGGTCATCGACCATTTGTTGTCGCCGGGCCGCTGCTTCGGATTCCAGGTCGAGGGATTGCCGGAGCCGTAATAGACCAGGTTCAGTGCGGGGTCGTAGGACAACCAGCCCCACGTGCAGCCGCCGCCGATCTTCCACTGGTCGCCCTGCCAGGTCCGGAGGCTGGAATCCTTGCCGACCGGCTTGCCGAGTTCGGTAGTCGATACCGGATCGAGCATGATCTGATCGTCCGGCCCTTCCGAATAGGCCCGCCAAGACTGCTTGCCCGTCTTGAGGTCGTAGGCGGTGACGTGGCACTGCACGCCAAATTCTCCGCCGGAGATGCCGACCAGCACCTTGTCCTTGACGACCAGTGGCGACGAGGTGCCGGTGGCGCCCTTGCCGGGATCGCCGTTCTTCACCGACCACTCGACCTTGCCGGTCTTGGCATCGAGCGCGACCAGCGTGGTATCGGCCTGGTGCAGGAATATCTTGCCGTCGGCATAAGCGACGCCGCGGTTCACCGTATCGCAGCACATCACCGGGATCACGTTAGGATCCTGCTTTGGTTCGTACTTCCAGACGATCTTGTTTTCCTTGGCGAGATCCAGCGCGTAGACGATGTTCGGAAACGGGGTGTGGACATACATCATATTGCCGACGATCAGCGGCCCGCCCTCATGGCCGCGCAACACACCGGTGGAAAACGTCCACGCCACCTGCAGCTTGCCGACATTGGCGGCGGTGATCTGCTTGAGCTCGGAATAGCGCTGGTTGGCATAATTGCCAGCCGGCATCACCCAGTCCTTGGCATTCTTCTCCATCTTTATCAGTTCATCATTGGCATTGGCAGCGCTGCCGGCCAGGGCCGTGAACGCGCCAAGACAGGCGAATAACACCTTGTGCATGTCGTATCCTCCCACGATGTCTTTTGTAGAATTTTATGTCTGTCGATCGGACGCATTGCGATGGGCATGAGACGGATTCGCCCAGCACCTTGATCTAGCCGCGTGATTGCATTTCAGCAGTGCAGACATAGCGGTAGCGGCGGAGGACATTCTCGTCTCTTCGCATGCCGCCATCCCCGAAGACACCGGCAATCCCAACGAACCGAAGTCCCGTTGAAGTTGAATGCCGGCAGATGCTAGTACCGCCCAACATTTCGTGCAACACAAATCACGCCTGACGACTTTCCGCTTTGTGTAGTTCGGCATTCCTGCTAGCAGATGTCGCCAACTCTCTGAACGAAGTACGTAACGGATACTTACGCATGATGCGTAGCAGCATCCTCCTCGCAACGCTGGCGATTTTACTGACGGGCATTGTGCAAGCGCAGCACGACGAACCGGCCCTGGCTGTGGATCAGATCGCTCCTGGCGTTTTCGTGCATGCGGGCCGGATCGCCTTGATGGACGAAGCCAATGCCGGCGACATCGCCAATCTCGGATTCATCGTCGGGCGCGATGCCGTGGCGGTGATCGACAGCGGTGGCAGCGTGCGCGTCGGTCGGCAGTTGCGCGCGGCCATCCGCCAGCGCACCGGACTTCCGGTGCGCTATGCCATCGCCACCCACGGCCATCCCGATCATGTCTTCGGCCACGCTGCTTTTACCGGCGACGGCGTCATCCATGTCGGCCACCGCCAACTGCCGCAGGCGCTGGCGCAGCGCGGGCCGCATTATCTCGCCGCATTCCGTCGCCTGCTCGGCGACGCGCTGATCGACGAAGTTCGGATCGTCGCGCCGACATTGCTGGTTGAGAACGACACGACGCTCGATCTCGGCGGTCGCACGCTGGCGCTGAGAGCGTGGCCGACGGCCCATAGCGACAGCGACCTGACCGTGATGGACGATGCGACCGGCACGCTGTTTGCCGGCGACCTGGTGTTTCGCGGGCATATTCCGGTCGTCGATGGCAGCCTGCGCGGCTGGCTCGGCGTGATGGACAAACTGGCGGCCTTGCCGGCCAACCGCGTCGTGCCCGGCCACGGCGCCGTCGGCGAGTGGCCGGCTGTCCTGGCCGACCAGCGGCGTTATCTGCAACGGCTCGACGCCGATCTCCGCACCCTGATCGCCCAGGGCGCGCCGCTGCGTGCGGCGCAGCAGGCCGGCGCGCCGGAACCATCGCGATGGCAATTGGTCGACGACTACCATGCCCGCAACGCCACCGCGGCCTATTCGGAAATTGAGTGGGAATGAGCCGCAGGACGGCGTAGAATGCCGCCTCGTACGGGAGATCGCGCCATGATCGCAGGTCGTCTTTTTAAGGCCGCTTTTCTTGTCCTCGTGCTTCACGGTCCCGCGCAGGCGGCCGACCCGCCTTACGATCCCTGGCCCGGTTTGGTGCAGGACATTTTCGATAGCCGCCCGATGCTGGACGGCGCCGGCGTGCTCGCCATCGAGATGCCCGCCCGCGCCGAGGATGCCGCGATCGTGCCGGTGACCTTGCGCACCATGCTGCCGCCAGGCGACAGCCGCCGCGTCCGCGCGATCACGCTGGTGATCGACCAGAACCCGGCGCCGATGGCCGGCCGCTTCGAGTTCGGCCCGGACTCCACAATCTCGGAAATTTCCACGCGCGTTCGCGTCAACAATTACAGCGACGTCCATGCGGTGGCCGAACTCAGCGACGGCCAGCTCTACATGACGAAGGTATTCGTGAAGGCCTCCGGCGGCTGCTCCGCACCGGCGGCCAAAAACGCGCAGGAAGCGCGCGGCAGGCTCGGCCAGATCCGCTTCCGGCAATTCGCCCGGACCGGCGACACCCCGGCCAGCGGCGCCCGCGAAGCACAGGTAATGATCGGCCACCCCAACAATTCCGGCCTGCAGATGGATCAGGTGACGCGGCACTACGTGCCGGCGTTCTTCGTCAACGACATCAAGATCTGGCAGGACGACCGCCTGCTGCTGTCGCTGCAGGGCGGGATCTCGATCTCGGAAGATCCCAACCTCCGTTTCACCCACCTGCCGGGCGACGCCAAACGCTACCGCGTCGAGGCACGGGATACCGAAGGGCACCTGTTCGCGGGCGAGTGGAAGGCCGAGGGGTCGGGGATATAGTTCAGGCCGCCCGAATTCCGGTCAGAAGCACCGTACCTCGGCTTCGGCCTGGGCGCGCCTGAGGTCGGTCAGCGCCGCGTTGGACTGCGGCGCGGAGCGGAACTGACCGCCGAGATTGCCCTGCACCTGCGCCATGCTGAGCACCGTCTCGGCGGTGACGTAACGGTCATACGGCAATAGCGACGCCACCACGTCGATCGAGCAGGAACACTGCTCGAGCGACTGCCGGTTCTCGCCATTGGCCTTCATGCAGGCGAACACATAATCGGAGCGGATGGCGGTCGGGTAATCGTTCAACCCGGCCGCCGCGGCAGGCGCGGTGCAGGCCAGCATCAATCCGCCGAGTAGTCTCCCGATCCTGCACATCGCTTTCACTCCGGTCCTCCCAACGCTGAGCGTCCGAGAGTGCCAGCAAATCAGCCGGCTGAAAATCCGTCAAACGTGCTGCATTGCAGGGATCGATGGCACCGCATCGGACGCAAAGCCTGCGTCGAGCCGCTGTCGGAACCGCGCCAGGCGGCGTGCCCTTGGCCGGCACGGAGCGCAAGGCACACAACACGTCATCCCTAGCCGGCGCGGCTTGCGCCGATGTCGGCCCGGCTGTGTGGAAATTCGCAGCGCCACTTCACCGCCTTCCATTTCGGGTGCTCACCGACCCATCGCGCGATATAGGGCATCGCCCCCATCGTGCATTGCTGTCGCGAGATCGTCGAATTGAAGGTCAAGTGGGTTTCCTCACAGGTGCTCGGCGACAACACCGCGCAGACGGTTACAATCAGCTCAATCGGGCTCATGCCAGGCTCCTTGCTTCGCAACAGGATAGCACAGCCAGAAACGGCCACCGAGTCGCGAAGTTTCATGCTAGCAAGCGTGGCGGCTGATGATACCAGCAGCGAAATTGCCGGTCAGAAGCCGATACCATAGATAAGCCGCGCCTGATGCCGCTCGAAGCCTTCGAGATTGAGCGAACTGCCTGGGCGGCTGTCACGCCCCCATGCTTGCACGCTCCATGCTGCGGCAAGCCAGGCGCGCGGCGAAAGTTGCAGATAGGCCGACGGTCCGATAAAAAGGGCATCGCCTGAAAATTCCTGCAGGCCGAACCCTTCATAGGTACGCAAGTAACGCGCCTCGCCACCAAGGTAGAAGCCCGGGCGCAGCTGTGCCATCATCGCACCCGCAATACCGATCGTGGCTTCGCGTTCGGTCCCACCGAAGGAGAGCCGGCTCCATTCCGGCTGATAGGTGAGGTTGATGGCGGCCACCAGGAAGTTCGGAATCCATTCGCGATCCAGCGCCAGCGTGATGTCGCCGCCGGTGGACCGCGCCGGCAGCCCGCTCCCGTTATCGATCCGGCTGGTGCCGGCTTCGACTCTGAGCGTCAGGCCGAACGGGTGATGCTCGCGATTGAGAAACCGGTAGCGCAGGTCGATCGACAGACCCTGCCAGCCGGACTGGCGACGATCAGCCAATCCGGTGACGCCCTCGATATCGTGCGCCGCCATCGAAGTACCAAGTTCGACGCGCATGTCCTTCGCCGGCACGAATTCCAGCTCGAATTCTTGACCGATCGCGCGATAGCCTCCGCCTCGGCGCGACAGCCGGCCCGTCGTCCGGCTTTCGTACTCACGTTCGCCGACCCGGCCGACATCGCTGCCGATCATGAAGCCGAACAAATGCTCGGTATCGATCTCGTCGGCACGGCCGGGCGCCGTGAGCAGCAGCATAGTGCCGATCAGGGCCGGGATCACCGCGCGAACCGACATGCAATGCCCTCCCCGACCGTAACTCGCCGCCGCGAACGCCTTGCTTCCTAATAGCAGAACACGGACCCGGCCCGGGAAAAATCACAGAACCCGGACCGGTAGTTGCCGTCATGCAGGCGACTACCGGCTGTTAGTGAAGCAAAGGACGGGGTTTTTCAGCAAGGATATTCAGACCATGACCGACCTGTTGCAGCATGGGCTGCAGCGGCCGGCCTCAAAATTCATACCGACGGGACCGACAAGCAGATCGAGCGTCTTGAGCAGGCCGTTCGATGTGCATAAGGACGCCGTCAATGGCGCAGGGTCCAAAAAAGAAAACCTGGTCGGAAGTCTCCCCAACTCAGGCGCCGGCAGATTTCGGCGGGCGCTTTTGGCGGGCATCGTCCACCGGAACACAATCACACCTTCCGCATTGGATGGGCACTCCATCTTCAGCGGGAACCCCACATGGCAAAATCCACCACCCGGTCCGGCACAAAACCGGCGACCGTCACAATTCACGACCAGCAACTCGTCCGGGGCGCCGGCGGCGAACTGCACCAGATTGCCGAGGGCGATACGCCGATCCTCACCACCGCCAACGGCGGACCGGTGCTCGATGACCAGAACACGCTGAAGATCGGCGCCAGAGGCCCTGCACTGATCGAGGACTTCCATTTTCGCGAGAAGATGTTCCATTTCGACCACGAGCGCATTCCCGAGCGCGTGGTCCATGCCCGCGGCTACGGCGCGCACGGCTTCTTCGAAACTTACGAGTCGCTGGCAAAATACACCCGCGCCGATCTGTTCCAGCGCGCCGGCGAGCGCACTCCGGCCTTTGTGCGGTTCTCCACCGTCGCCGGCAGCAAGGGCTCGGCGGATCTGGCGCGCGACGTGCGCGGCTTCGCGGTCAAGATCTACAGCAAGGAAGGCAACTGGGATCTGTTCGGCAACAACATCCCGGTGTTCTTCATCCAGGACGCGATCAAATTTCCCGACCTGATCCACGCCGTCAAGGAAGAGCCGGACTCGGCGTTTCCCCAGGCGCAGTCGGCGCATGACAATTTCTGGGACTTCATCTCGCTGACCCCGGAGAGCATGCACATGGTCATGTGGCAGATGTCAGACCGGACGCTGCCGCGCTCACTGCGCTTCATGGAAGGGTTCGGCGTCCACACCTTCCGCTTCGTCAATGCCAAGGACGAATCCACCTTCGTGAAGTTCCACTGGAAGCCGAAGCTCGGCCTGCAGTCGGTGCTGTGGAACGAAGCCGTCAAGATCAACGGCGCCGATCCCGATTTCCACCGCCGCGACCTGTGGAACGCGATCCAGTCCGGCAGTTTTCCGGAATGGGAGTTGCAGGTGCAGCTGTTCAACCAAGAATTCGCCGACCAGTTCGACTTCGACGTGCTCGATCCGACCAAGTTGATCCCGGAAGAAATCCTCAAGCCGATCCCGATCGGGCGTCTAGTGCTCGACCGCATGCCGGATAATTTCTTCGCCGAGACCGAGCAGGTCGCGTTCATGACGCAGAACGTGCCGCCCGGCATCGACTTCTCCAACGATCCGCTGCTGCAGGGCCGCAACTTCTCCTACCTGGACACGCAGTTGAAGCGTCTCGGCGGACCGAACTTCACGCATATCCCGATCAACGCGCCGAAATGCCCGTTCGCGCACTTCCAGCAGGACGGCCACGGCGCGATGCATAATCCGAAGGGCCACGTGAACTATCAGCCGAATTCCTTCGGCGCCGGTCCCCGACAGTCGCCAGAGCGCGGCTTCAGGTCCTTTGCCGCGATCGAGCACGGCCCGAAGACCCGGCTGCGTCCGGAGAGCTTCTCCGACCACTACAGCCAGGCGCGGCAGTTTTTCCTCAGCCAGACCAAGGGCGAGCAGCACCATATCGCGGCTGCGCTGACCTTCGAACTCAGCAAGGTCAAGACGCCTGTGATCCGCGAACGGATGGTGTCGCATCTCCTGAATATCGAGGAAGGCCTCGCCAGCAAGGTCGCCTCGATGCTCGGGATCAAGGAGATGCCCGAGCCCGCCGATGCCGCACAGCCGACCCGGCAGGATCTCTCGGAGTCCGCGGCGCTCAGCATCGTCATGAAGGGGCCCGGGCGGTTCGAGGGCCGCAAGCTCGGCATCGTCGTCACCGACGGGACCGACGCCAAGCTTTTGGCGGCGCTTCAGGCGGCGGTCTTCAAGGCCGGCGCCACCTTCGAGATCATCGCGCCCAAGGTCGGAGGTGCCGACGCCAGCGACGGCACACTCATCGAAGCCGACCAGATGATCGATGGCGGCCCATCGGTACTGTACGACGCCGTGGCGCTATTGCCCGGCGCCAAGGGCATCGACGACCTGCTGATGGAGTCCACCGCCCGGGACTTCGTCGCCGACGCCTTCGCGCATTGCAAGTTCATCGGCTACGTCGATGCCGCCGTTCCGCTGTTCGCCAAGGCAGGGCTCGCCGACTCGATGGATGAAGGTTTCATCGAACTCGCCAGCCCCGCCGATATCGACGGCTTCATCAAAGAGCTTGGCAAGCTACGGCTGTGGAGCCGCGAACCCAGCGTCAAGTCACGATGATCTGCCATTGATACCTCCGCCGCGAGCGCCCGCTCGTGGCAGAGAAGTTTTGACTTGCGATCTTTGGCAGTTGGCGGGAACAACTGTTCGCCGAATCGCTTGAGTTTACGAAACCGGGGATCACCATGTTCAAAACCATCACTGCCACTGCCTTTACCTTAGCTCTTCTTCTCAGCGGTGCCTCTGCCCAGCAGAGCGGCACCGAAGCGGAACAGAAAGCCTGCGCGCCTGACGTCAAGAAGTTCTGCCCCCGGGTTCTCGATCAGGGTGACCTTGTCATTCTGAGCTGCCTGCAGCAGAACCGTCCGAATATTTCCCCCGCCTGCAATCAGGTGCTGGTCAACCACGGCCAGTAGTTCGAGGCCGCATGTGCCAGCCTATTTTTGGGGCGTGCATCAAAGAAGATTAAAATATCACCACGCCCGGCATTTTTGCTGGGCGTTTTGCTGCGCACAGCCGCCCCTCATTGGCAAACGCGACCTTACATCAACTAGAAAATGAGGCATTTCAAAGCCAAAAACCACGCCATATAAGCCACGTCATCGCCGCTGCACTCATTGTATACAATGGCACGACGTTTGCTTCGCCGTTCCCGAGACACCCATCGCTCGCGAACCGGATCGGCCATGGAAAACCCCTCGCTGGTAGTGACGCTGAACGCCGAGCCCGGCCCGATCGCGGTCGACTGGGGAACCACTGCGCTCCTCATCATCGACATGCAGCGCGACTTCATTGAGCCCGACGGCTTCGGCGAGACGCTTGGCAACGATGTCTCGCAACTGACCCGTGCCATTGAACCGATCGCTGCGGTGCTCAAGGCCGCGCGCGCGATCGGCCTGATGGTCGTGCACACCCGCGAGGGCCACCTGCCCGATCTGTCCGACGCGCCAAAGGCGAAGATCGAGCGCGGCGCACCATCGTTGCGAATCGGCGATCCCGGGCCGATGGGCCGCATCCTGATCCGTGGCGAAGCCGGCCACGACATCATCCCGGCGCTGTATCCGGTCGAAGGCGAGATCGTGATCGACAAACCCGGCAAGGGCGCGTTCTACGCCACCACGCTCGGTGCCGACCTCACCGGTCGCGACATCGACACGCTGCTGGTGTGCGGCGTCACCACCGAGGTCTGCGTCAACACCACCGTGCGCGAGGCCAACGACCGCGGCTATCGTTGCATCGTGCTGGCCGATGGCTGCGCCTCCTACTTCCCGGAATTTCATGAGATGGGCCTGAAGATGATCAAAGCCCAGGGCGGCATTTTTGGCTGGGTCAGTGACTCCGCTGCGGTGCTGCAAGCGATGGACGAGCAGAACGTTCTGGAGATTTCACACAGCTGACAGGGGAGCATTTTGATGAGCACGATCACGGGGACTGCCGGAAAATCCGACTTCAAGCCAGTGTTGTGGGCACCGGGCGACTGGAATGCATTTTTCGGTTTCGGCACCAACATCCTCGTCAACATGCTGGTGCTCACCGGATTGTTGCGTTTCGTGCTGAAGATGCCGGACTCGATCGTATTCGGCCGCATCCTGCCGGCGCTCGGCCTGATGATGTGTCTCTCGACCTTCTACTACGCGTATCTTGCCTACAAGCTGTCGCAAAAGACCGGCCGCTCGGACGTCTGCGCGCTGCCGTCCGGCATCAGCGTGCCGCATATGTTCATCGTCACCTTCGTGATCATGCTGCCAATCTCGCTCACGACGGGCGATCCGATCAAGGGCTGGGAGGCGGGCCTCGTCTGGGTGTTCTTCCAGAGCTTCATCCTGATGATCGGCGGCTTCATCGCCCCGTGGATCCGCAAGGTGACTCCGCGCGCCGCGCTGCTCGGCACGCTGGCCGGCGTCTCCATCACCTTCATCGCGATGCGCCCGGCGCTGGAAATGTTCATGACGCCGGTGATCGGCCTGACGTGCTTCGCCATCATCATGCTGAGCTGGTTCGGCGGCTATAAATATCCGAAGAACATTCCGGCCGGGCTGGTCGCGATCGGCGTCGGCATGGCGATCGCATGGGGATCGACCCTGCTGGGCTTCGGCATCGGCGGCGTCAGCGCCGCCGGCGTCGCCGCGGCCTTCAGCAATTTCGGCTTCTCGATCCCGCTGCCGGCATTCGATCACGTGTTCTCCGGCTTCCAGTTCCTCGGCATCATCCTGGTCACCGCAATTCCCTACGGCATCTACGATCTGGTCGAGGCGATGGACAATGTGGAGTCCGCGGAAGCCGCCGGCGACACCTATCCGACCACGCGCGTGCTGACCGCAGACGGCGTGGTGTCGCTGATCGGCTGCCTGATGGGCAACCCGTTCATCAACGCGGTCTATATCGGCCATCCCGGCTGGAAGGCGATGGGCGGCCGGATCGGCTATTCGGCGGCGACCGGCATCATGGTGGTGGTGCTGTCATGGTTCGGCATCATCTCGCTGATGCTGGCGATCGTGCCGGTGGTCGCGATCTCGCCGATCCTGTTGTACATCGGCATGCTGATCTGCGCGCAGGCGTTCGAGACCACGCCGCGCGAACACGCCCCGGCCATCGCGCTGTCGCTGACGCCGCATCTGGCGGCCTGGGCCACGGTGCTGCTGTCCGGCGCGCTCGGGGCTGCGGGCATGAATTTCGGCGCCCAGCACGCGCCAGACTTCGTCGCCAAGATGGCGCAGAACGGCGTGCTGTATCATGGCCTCGAAGTGATGGGCGGCGGCTCGATCCTGACCGGCTTGGTGCTCGGCGCGATCGCGGTGTTCGTCATCGAGCGCAAATTCGTCCATGCCTCAGCCTTCGCCCTGGCCGGCGCGGTGATGACCTATTTCGGCTTCATGCACGGCGAGGCGATCGGGATCGGCGGCGGTTGGGGGTGACGCCCGGCGTCGCGCTGGCCTATGCTCTGGTTGCGGCCGGGCTGTATGCAGCGGAGAAGTTCGGCACCGTCCCTGTTTCTGTCTTGCAATCGGAGCCTTCTCTTGCCGTACCTGCTGAATGAAACCATCGCCCCCGGCGGGTGGCGCCCTTGCGCCATCCGCAGCAGGTCCGCCGCGTGACCGAGACCATTGCCGAGATCGTCGCCGCGCATCGCGCCGGCACCCAGACGCCTGCACAGACCGTCGCGCGTAGCTTCGCGCGTATCCGTTCGCATGGCGATCCCGCCATCTTCATCAGCTTGCGCGATGAGGCCGAGGCGCTCGCCGAGGCCGTGGCGCTGGCCGCCAGGGAAGGTGCGACCTTGCCGCTGTACGGCGTGCCGGTGGCGGTGAAGGACAATATCGACGTCGCCGGACTGCCGACGACCGCCGCCTGTCCGGCCTTTGCCTATACGCCTTCCCGCGACGCCGCCGCGGTGGCGCGGCTACGCGCCGCCGGCGCTATCGTGATCGGCAAGACCAATCTCGACCAGTTCGCGACGGGTCTCGTCGGCGTGCGTTCGCCCTATGGCATCCCGAAAAACGCGGTCCGCGACGACCTGATCCCCGGCGGCTCCAGCTCGGGCTCCGCGGTGGCAGTATCCGCCGGCCTGGTGCCGCTGTCGCTCGGGACCGATACCGCCGGCTCCGGCCGGGTGCCGGCGATGCTGAACAACATCGTCGGACTGAAGCCGAGCCTCGGCCTGATCCCGACCACCGGCGTGGTGCCGGCGTGCCGCACGCTGGACTGCGTGTCGATCTTCGCGCTCAGCGTCGACGACGCGATGGCCGCGCTCGACGTCATGGGCGGCTATGATGCGAAGGATCCCTATTCGCGCCAGCGCGAAGTCGGCGCGCTGACGGAAATTCCCAAAGGCCTCAAGCTCGGCGTGCCGCGCAACGGGCAGTTGATCTTCTTCGGCGATACGGTGTCGGAGAAGGCCTATGCGGAGGCGCTGAAGCGCTGGAAATCATTGGGCGCGACCCTGGTCGAGTTCGACCTCGAACCGTTCTACGAGACCGCGCGGCTGCTCTATGACGGGCCGTGGGTCGCCGAACGCCTGCTGGTGATCCGCGATCTGCTGGCGTCGGCGCCGGACGCGATCCATCCGGTGACACGCGAGATCACCCTCGCCGGCGCCCGGCAAAGCGCCACCGACACCTTCGCCGCACTGTACAAATTGCACAGCCTCAAGCGCACCGCCGAGACGGCCTTCGCCGCCATCGACGCGCTGGTGCTGCCGACCGCGCCGACCGCCTACACGACGGCGCAGGTGCTGGCCAATCCGATCGAGCTCAACTCGAGGCTCGGCACCTACACCAACTTCGTCAACCTGCTCGACCTCTGCGGTCTGGCCGTGCCCGCCGCAATGCGCGCCGACGGCATCCCGTTCGGGATCACGTTGCTGGCGCCCGGCGGCGATGACGCCAAGCTCGCCAGCCTCGGCCGCGCCTTCCACGCCGACACCCGGCTGCCGATGGGCGCGAAAGCGGTCCCGCAGCCGCTGTTGCCCGCGGTGCCCGCGACGCTTCGGGGCGACGAGATCGCCATCGCCGTGGTCGGCGCGCATCTGACCGGGATGGCGCTGAACGGCGAGTTGCAGGCGCTCGGCGGCCGGCTCCTGAACGCAAAGACGACCGCGCCGGACTATTGCTTCTATGCGCTGGACGGCACGACGCCGGCCAAGCCCGGCCTGCTGCGCGTCGAAGCAGGCTCCGGCTCGGCGATCGAGGTCGAGGTCTGGGCGCTGTCGGCGGCGGCGTTCGGCAAGTTCGTCGCGGCGATCCCCTCGCCGCTGTCGATCGGCACGCTGCGACTGGCCGATGGCTCCGGCGTCAAGGGCTTCCTGGTCGAAGCCACGGCGATCGAGGGCGCCCGCGACATCTCCAGCTTCGGCGGCTGGCGGGCGTTTGCGAAGGAAGCGGCGAAGTAATTGTCATTCCGGGGCGCGAGCGCACCAGTGCGAGCGAACCCGGAATCTGGAGATGTTTTGCGCTGAACTGTTCGAGGTTCCGGGTCTCCGTCAGCCGGCTTCGCCGTCTGCCGCATCCCGGAACGACAACTGGGGTCGAACTACACCGTCACCGCGTAATGCTCATATTCGCCGCGCACCAGCTCGATATGCGCGCGCATCGCGGCGGCGGCGCCGGGGCGGTCGCCGCGCAGGATGGCGATGACGACGCGGCCGTGCTCGGCCTGCGACTTGGCGAGGCGACCGAGGTTGCGAAACTGGGCGCGGCGGAACGGTTGCACGCGAACCCGCGTCGCCAGCGTGATCTCCGCGACATAGTCGTTCTGCGAACCGGTGTAGATCATGTTGTGAAAACGCTCGTTGACCTCGGCGAAGCGCTCGGGATTGCCGGCATGGCTGAGTACGCGCAATTCCTCGTGCACGGCTTCGAGCGCGTGGCGCTCGACCGCCAGCATGCGCTCCGCCGCAAGCCCGGCACACAGCGCTTCCAGTTCGGCCATCGCCTCGAACATGCCGGTCAGGCGTTCCGGCGACGGCTGCGCCACGAAGGCGCCGCGATGGGCGCGGGAATCCACCAGCCCGCTCGCCGCCAACTGCCGCAGCGCTTCACGCACCGGCGTGCGCGACACCTCGAAGCGCCGCGCGATTTCGGTCTCGTCGAGCGAGGCGCCGGGCGGCAGCACGCCGCGGACGATATCGTCGGCGAGTTGCAGCCGCAATTCTTCGGCGCGCGTCACCTTGACGATGCCCGAAGACAGCCGGGCTCGACTGGCCTTGCGGCCCGATGGTTTCGATGCGGGCACCACCAGCATGTCGTCGAAACTCATGCTCGTCCCTTGGTCCCGGCCTCAGCCTTCGGCCGTCGGTTTCGGCTCGTCGATCATACTGACCGAGGCCGCAACGATACGCCAGCCCTCGGCGAATCGCACCCAGGTCTGCATCTGACGGCCGACCTTGCCCGGCGCGCTGTCGCGATAAAACAGCGTCGAGGCGACCGCGGTGTCGCGGCCATAGGACGAAATTACCGTCCGCTCGGTGCGGCGCATCAGGCCGACCGCCGGGCGGGCGCCGCGGAACGCCTGGATCTCGTGATATCCGTAGAGATTTTCACCCGCGCCGTAGCGGATGGTGCGGGAATCATTGCGGAACAGTTCGCCGAGTACCGCGGTGTCGTTGGTAATCAGCGCCTGCTCATAGCGCGCAAAAGCCGCGCCTACTTCGGCGAGCACGTCGGGAAGATCGATATCCATCGTCAGAATCCTTTGGGACGAAGGGCTGCGGCGACGCCGGCCTTCTGCAAGGCGTAAGCCACGCGCAGCGCGAGGTCCTCGCGCCACGGGGCAGCAATGATCTGAACGCCGATCGGCATCGGATCGAGCGGTATCGGCACCGCCACCACCGGCAGGCCGATGAACGAGATCGGCTGGGTGTGGATGCCGATATTGGCGCGCACCGGGAGCTCCTCGCCATCGAGCGTGAAGTTGACCTGGCCGAGCTTTGGCGCGACGCATGGCGTCGCCGGCGCGATGATGATGTCCACCGTCTTGAACAGTTCCAGCACCTGCGTACGGTACCAGCGGCGGAATTTTTGCGCGCGATCGACCAGAGGGGCCGGCACCATCGCGCCGGCCAGCAGCCGGTCGCGCGTCGCCGGATCGAAATCGTTCGGCCGCGTGCGCAGCCGGTCGAGATGCAGCGAGCCGCCCTCGCAGGTCGAGATCACATAGGCCGCCGAGCGCGCGCGTGCGGTTTCCGGAATCTCTACCTCGCGGGTGACGCCGAGCGCCGTGGTGACGCGGGCGATGGCTTCCCTGGCTTCCGGGAACAGAAACTTCTGGAAGTAACCGCCGGCCAGCGCAATCCGCAGATCGCCGATGTCCTGCGAAAGCAGCGCCGACACCGGCTCGATGTCACGCGTCGAGCAGCCTGCGTCGTCGACGTCCGACCCCTGCATGGCGTCATAAGACAGCGCCAGATCCTCGACGGTGCGCGCGAACGGACCGAGATGATCGAAGCTGGCGACGAAGGGAAACGAGCGCGCGCGCGACAGCCGGCCATAGGTCGGCTTCAGGCCGAACACGCCGCAGAACGACGATGGCACGCGGATCGAGCCATTTGTATCGGAGCCCAGCGCCAGCGGCACGAGCCCGCCGCCGACCGCGGCGCCCGAACCGCCCGACGAGCCGCCGGTCATCCGCGTGGTGTCATGCGGGTTGCGTGAATCGCCGTCATGGACGTTCTCGCCGGTGAAGTCATAGGCGTATTCGCCCATGTTGAGGCCGCCGAGCAGCACCGCGCCGGCCGCCTCCATGCGTTCGATCAGCGTGGCGTCGCGCGTCGATGGGGCGCGATCGCGGTTGATCTTCGAGCCGGCACGGGTCGGCAGGCCTTCGATGTCGAACAGGTTCTTGACCGCAAACGGCACGCCGGCCAGCGGGCCGAGCTTTTCACCGGCGGCGACCGCGGCATCGACCGCCCTGGCCGTGGCGCGCGCGCGTTCGGCGGTGACGTCGGTAAAGGCGTTCAACACGGGATTATGCGCGCCGATGCGCGCCAACGCGGCTTCCGTGACGGCAATCGCGGTGATCTTCTTCGACGCGATCGCCTGCGCGATCTCGGAGGCGGGCAGCCATTCGCCGGCGGGTGTCATGACAGGATCAGGCTGCATAGATGCTGGCCGGTTCGGACTCATCGGGCAGCACGAATTCATCCACCATGCGCGCCATCTTCAGCGTCACCGCGAGGTTGGCGCGGATGACCGGCTTCCAAGCGTCCTCGACCGGCAGGCCGAGCACGTTCGCTACGGCGTCGATATAATCATCCAGCGGTTCGGCCACGGGCACTCCAATTCGTTGCAAGTCTAGTGAACCGGCAGCGGCGGATGCGGGATCGCCGACAGCAGTTCGCGGGTGTAGTCGTCCTGCGGCGCGTCGAGCACGGCCTCCGTTGGCCCCTGCTCCACGATTCGCCCGGATCGCATCACGATGACACGATCGCACAACAGCCGCACCACATTCAAATCATGCGACACGAAAAGATAGCTCATCCCCATCGATTGCTTGAGGTCCTGCAACAGGTTCAGCACCACCGCCTGCACCGAGACGTCGAGCGCGGCAGTCGGCTCATCGAGGATGATCAGCTTCGGTTGCAGCGCAATGGCGCGTGCAATGCCGACCCGGGCCTTCTGGCCGCCGGACATCTGGTGCGGGAACCGGTCGAGCAGATCGAGCGGCAGCCCGACCTGCCGCGCCAGATCCTCGCATTTTGCACGCAGCGCGTCTCCGCCCCTGATATCGCCGAGCTGCATCAGCGGATCGGCGATGGCGCGCGCCGCGGTGAAGCGCGGGTTGAGGCTGTCGGTCGGATCCTGAAACACCATCTGGATGCTTTTTCGCAGCGGCAGCCGGGCAAAGGCGTTCGGCGCCATGGCGCCGATGTCATCGCCATCAAAGACGATGTTACCGGAGGTCTTGTCGATCAGCCGCATCACCATCATCGACGTCGTCGACTTGCCGCAGCCGGACTCGCCGACCAGCCCGACGCTCTCGCCATGCCCGACGGTGAAGCTGATGCCGTCGACGGCGCGGAACGACAGCGTGGTCTCGAACCCATTGGGATAGCCGGCCTCGGCGAGCAGCGCCTTGGCCTTGGCGATGTCGGTATTGAACTTGGTCGGCTGCGGCCACGCCACCTCGGTCGGACGATCGGCCGACGCGCCGTACATCGGATTGCCGAGGCCGAACAACACGGCATCGACAATCTTCTGGTACGGGATCGCATAGGCCAGCGCCTGGCGCACCTTCGGATTGTCGAACGGCGGCTTGGTGACGTTCATGCCGATATACTGGATACCGTTGGAGAACGGCAGCGACACCACCTTCAGCTTGCCGTTGGCCTTGATCTCCTGGAAATCCTTGTACGGCAACTCATACGACATGTCGGCATCGCCGCGCTCCAGCAGCGCGCGGCGATTGCCGGCCTGCGGCACCATGCGCCAGATCACGCGCTTGATCTTCGGCAGCGGGCCGCACACCCAGTGGTCGTTGCGCTCCATGATTACTTCGGTGCCGGCGGTCCATTTGGTGACCTTGTAGGCACCGCCGCCGGCGATGTTCTGCTTGGTGTATTCGAGCCCCCACGGATCCTTCTCGGTCGCGTTCTTCTTGATCAGCTCCGAATTCATGATGCAGGGCACGATCACCGCGAGATCGGGAATCGTCAGCCGGTCCTTAGTGATGAAGTCGACGCGCACGGTGTAGTCATCGACGATGACGAACTGCTCCGGCTTCTTCAGCGAGCCCGCGCTCATCTGGAAAGTCGGGAAGCCGCCGACCGAAACCGAACGATCGAGCGACCACTTGACGTCCTTGGCGGTGATCGGCGTACCGTCGTGGAATTTGGCGTTCTTGCGCAGCTTGAAGGTTGCGGACTTGTCGTCGATGGTGAAGCTCTCGGCGAGCTCGCCCTTGAACTTGTCGCGGTCGTAATACTGCACGCCGCCGGGGCCTTCCTTCATCTCGTGGGTGATCAGGCGATCGTAGCAATTCCACGACACCTCGTAGCCCGGCACGTTGGTGCCTACGCCCATGATATCGATGTTGTTCGGACCACTCTCGGAGACGATTAGAAGGGTCGCGGAACGCGCGTCGGCGTTAGCGGTGGACCAGAACGCCGATGCCGGCACCATGGCGCCGGCGGCTACGCCGGTGACGGTTTTGAGAAAGTCGCGACGCTTCATAAGAGGCTCCAGCATCCAGGGAATATTCTGGATAGGACCTCGCAAGGTTTGTGCCATCTGGATCGTACGGATTTCGATAATGAAATAAGAGACCCGAAGCGGAGACCGGATACCGACGATCGCCATTACATACAGAACGCGGTTTTTGCTTATAAATTAGTCAAATTCTGTCGGGCTCTGGCTTGATGGCCAACGAGGTGATCGTCAGGCCTTGCAGACCAGCTTCAGGCTGGCCCGCAGACGCAGGCTGCGCTTGCCGGCGAGCGCGGTCCCCTCCAGCTCCGCGCCCTCGACGTTGCAGGTACCGGCGAAGCCGATACCGACCTCATGGCCACTGAACAGCAGATGCTCGCTGCTGGCCGGGGTGTGCTCCTGGTTGATGATCTCGCCTTTCCAGCGGCCGTCGGCAGAGGCATAGGCGCCGACATAGTAGAAGAACGCATCGCCGCCGAGAATGCGGCCGTCCTTCAGCAGCATGACGCCATTGAGGCCGTCCTTGAGCCCGTCCAGCATCCGGAACTGCACGGCGTACAACCCGTCGCCGATGCCGCCGTCGCCGACCTTGCCGGCCGGCGGCATGTCGTCGTCGCCAAGCGGCGTCATCAATGAGCGAAACATCGCGCCGGGCACCTGCGGCGAGGTGCCCTCGAAGCGATAATTGCGGCCGTCCGCGCGACCGCGGACATGGATCATCGACACGTCGGAGCCGAGCAGCGACGGATATTTGGGATCCGAGGTGTGGAGGCGGCTGGTAACTTCCAGAATGATCTCGCCGTCGTCCTCAACATAGCTGCCGGTGTGGGAAAACGCCGAATTGCCGCCCAGCAGCTTGCCGCCGCGGACATGCGTCACACTGCGGCCGACCGCGTCATTGATGGAAAATTCACTTTTGTAAAATCCGTCGAACAAGATAATGACTCCTGCCGGATCATACCTAAAGGGTATTGCGCGGCAGGTCACTGAAAATGTCCGATTTTGCGCCGCGCTCGCCTCTCGCCACCGAGGAGAGGCGAGCGCGGCGTGGACGCGAAATTCGGGCAATCAGCCCGAACCGAGATAGGCCGAGATCACTTCGGGATTGTTGGCGACGTCCCCGGCCGGGCCGTGCAGCTTGATGCGGCCGCTCTCCAGCACATAGGCATAGTCCGACACTTCGAGCGCGGCCTGCGCGTTCTGCTCGACCAAGAGGATGGTACGGCCCTCGGTCTTCAGCTTCTGGATGATCGCAAAGATCTCCTCGATGAACAGCGGCGCCAGCCCCATCGAGGGTTCGTCCATCAACAGCAGCCGCGGCTCCGACATCAGCGCGCGGCCGATCGCCAGCATCTGCTGCTCGCCGCCGGACAATAGCCCCGCTAGCTGTGCCAGCCGTTCGCCGAGCCGCGGGAAGCGGCCCAGCACGCCGGCGCGGCGGCGCGCGATCTCGGCGGCGTCAGCCACCAGATAGGCGCCCATCCGCAAATTTTCCTCGACCGTCATGTTGGCGAAGATCTGGCGGCCCTCCGGCACCTGGACGATGCCGGCGCGGGTGGTCTTGTAGGCGGCCTGCCCGACCATCTCCTGGCCGTCGAACCTGACCGAGCCGCTACGCGGCTTCAACAAGCCGCTGAGGCCGCGCAGCGTCGTGGTCTTGCCGGCGCCATTGGCGCCGATCAGCGACACCACCGCGCCCTCGGAGACATCGAGATCGATACCATGCACGGCGTCGCTGCGGTGATAGCCGAGCCGCAGGCCGCGAACTTCGAGCACGCTCATGCCGCGCCTCCCTTCAGGCGCTCGGCGACCTTGTGGCCGAGATAGGCTTCGATGACCGCCGGATTCTCGCGCACCTCGCGCGGGCTGCCTTCGGCGATCTTGCGGCCGAAATTGAGCACCGTGATGCGGTCGCACAGGCTCATCACAAAATGCATGTCGTGCTCGACCAGCAGCAGCGTCAGCCCGTTCTGCTTCAGCCGCAGCAAGAGCTCGACCAGTTGCCGGGTCTCGGTCGGGTTCATGCCGGCGGCGGGCTCATCCAGCATCAAGAGCTTCGGGTCGGAGGCCACCGCGCGGGCGATCTCGAGCCGGCGCTGGTCGCCGTAAGACAGGTCGCCGGCACGGCGATCCGCCAAAGCGGTGAGGCCGACGAAGTCGAGCAACTCGTCAGCGCGCGCGACCGCGGCGCGTTCCTCGCCGCCGAAGCGGCCGAGGCGTGACAGGATTTCCGGTAGCGTGGCATGCAGCCGTGCGTGCATCCCCGTCATGACGTTTTCGCGCACCGTCATGTCCTGGAACATGCGGATGTTCTGGAAGGTGCGCGACAGGCCGGCGCGGGTGCGCTGCCAGGACGAGCCTTCCAGCGGCAGGCCGGCCAGCGAGGCTTGGCCCGACGTCTGCGGGATCAGGCCGGAGATCAAATTGAAGCAGGTGGTCTTGCCGGCGCCGTTCGGGCCGATCAGCCCGTGCACGGTGCCGGCATCGACCGTGAAGCTGACATGATCGACCGCCACCAGGCCGCGGAAATTGACGGTGAGCTCATTGATCTCGAGAATCTTGCTCATCGCCCCACCCGCCCGATGCGCCAGGTCAGCAACCCGCGCGGCATGTACAGCACCGCAACCACGATGATGAAGCCGTTCACCACCAGCTTGAAATCCTGCAGCGAGGTCAGGAATTCCGGCAGCAGCGTCAGGATCGCCGCCCCCAGCACCGGGCCGAACGGCGACCCGATGCCACCGAGCAGCGCGAAGGAAATGATCGTGACAGCGTGCTCGAAACTGTAGTCGTTCGGGCCGATGAAGCTGTTGGCGTGGGCATTGAGCGCGCCGGCAAGGCCGGCGATCATCGCCGAGACGATCAGCGCGCCGAGCTTGATCGCCGGCAGGTTGACGCCCATCACGCCGGCGGCGATCTCGTCCTCGCGGACCGCTTCCATCGCGCGGCCAAGCCTGGAGCGCGCCACCAGCACGAAGCCGGCCAGCACCACCGCCAGCGAGCCATAGATCAGCGCGACGGTGGTCTTGTTGGGAATGCCGGACAGGCCGAGTGCACCGCCGGTGTAGCTCGACGCATTGAGAAAGATGCGCAGGATCTCGACGATGGCGATGGTGGCCAGCGCCAGGTAGACGCCGGTCAGGCGCAGCGTCGGCCCCCCGATCAGCAGCGCGAGCAGCGCCGGCACCAGCATCGCCGCCAGCAGAACGGCGGGAAACGGCCAGTCGAGATTGATCGTCAAGAGTGCAGAGACGTAGGCGCCGATGCCCATGAAGGCGGCCTGACCTAGCGAGAGCTGGCCGACCGCGAGCACGGCATACATCGACAGCGCCAAGAGGCCATTGATGCCGACGGCGAAGATCACCGCCTGGTAGGAAAACATGAAATTGTCGAGAAATGCGGACATGGGATTTTCCGTCAGGCGCGCTTGACCGGCGCACGGCCGAACAGGCCGACCGGACGGAACCAGAGCGTGGCGATCAACAGGATGAAAGCGACCGCGTCCTTGAGTTCGGAAGAGATGAAGCCGGCGGTCAGCGCCTCGAGCACGCCGATCACCACGCCCGCGATCAGCGCGCCCTTGATGTCGCCGAGCCCGCCGATGATGATGACCGCGAAGCCCTTCAGCATCATCGCCTCGCCCATATAGGGCTGGATGGCATTGAAGTTCAGCCCGATCAACACGCCGGCGGTGGCGCCGAGCGCGCCGGAGATGAAGGACACCAGCCGCACCACGGCATCCGTATTGACGCCCATCAGCTCGGCCGCTTCGCCGTTCTCGGCCATCGAGCGCATCGACAGGCCGAAGCGGGTGAAGCGCACCACGGCGAGCAAACCGCCGACGATCAGCACGGTGGTGACGACGATCAGGATCTGCGACAGGTTGATGCGGACGCTGCCGAAGGTGATCGCGGCGTGGCTGATGATGGCCGGCGGCAGGCGGCGGATCTCGGTGCCGAAAATGCCGGTCATCGACGAATACAGCAACAACGTGCCGCCGAGCGTGACCATCAGCGACGACAGCTCCGGCGCCTTCTTGCGACGCAGCGGCGTCAGCAGGATGGTATCGAGCGCGATCGCGAGCAGGCCGGTGACCACCGCCGCGGCGGGCAGCGCCAGCCAGATCGGCATCGCCAGCATCTTGGTGCCGTACAGCGCCAGAAACGCGCCCGTGGTGAAATAGAAACCATAAGTGAGGTTGATGACCCATAGCACGCCGAACATCAGCGTGAAGCCCAGCGCGAACAGCGCGTAGGTCGAGCCCAGCACCAGCCCGTTGACGAGCTGCTGGGGAAGCTGCTGGAGAATTTGCGCTAACATATCAGTGCCCGCCAAAACGACGGCCGGCGCTTGCGCACCGGCCGCGGTCTCAATCGTCCGTTACTTGAGGATCTGGAACTTGCCGGCCTTCATCTCGATCACCACGACGCCGGACGCGTCCGCGGGATCGCGCTGGTCGGTGAAGGAGAACGGACCCATCACGCCCGAATACTTGGTGGCCTGCAGCGCCGCCTTGATCTTCTCGCTCTCCGGCGCGCCCGCCGTATTGATCGCGTTGGCGACGATGTGCAGCGTGTCATAGGCTTGCGCGGCGAACTGGTCCGGATCGTCCTTGTACTTGGCGCGATAGGCGGCGACAAACTTGGTGTTGGCCGCATCGTCCTTGGCGATGAACCACGGGCTGCCAACCAGCGTGCCGTCGGCGGCTTCGCCGGCGATGTCGCCGAGCTTCGGCGAATTGAAGCCGTTGCCGCCGATGAAGCGCACCTTCGGATCGATGCCGACGGCGCGGGCGCCGAGCAGGATGCCCGAGGCCGGCTCGACCAGCGCCGACACCACGATCGCGTCAGGATTCAGGCTCTTGATCTTGGTGAGCTGCGCCGAGAAATCGCTGTCCTTGGAGCCGAAGGTCTCGGTGGTCAGGATCTGGATGCCCATCTTGTCCAGCGAGGCCTTGAACACATCGTAGCCGGATTTGCTGAACGCATCGTCGTTCGCATACATCACGGCAACCTTCTTGATGCCGAACTTTTCCTGCGCGCGCTTCAGCGTGACGGGGATCACGTCGCTTTCCGGCAGCGATGTGCGATACACATAAGGCCCGATCGCGGTGATGCCTGCGGCGGTGGTCGAGGTGCCCACAATCGGCACCTTCTGCGCATTGGCGACCGGACCGGCGGCGAACATCTCGTTCGACAGCGTCGGGCCGATGATCAGCGGCACCTTGGTGATGCCGATCAGCTTGCGCGCGCCATTGACCGCCTGGTCCTTGTTGCCGGCGCTGTCTTCATACTGGATCGCCAGCTTGCGGCCGCCGAGCACGCCGGTCTTGTTGACCTCTTCCAGCGCCAGATCGAGGCCGTTGCGGATGGCGAAGCCATAGCGGCTGTTCGGGCCGGTCAGGATCTCGATGGCGCCGATCGTGACGTCCTGGGCACGCGCCGGAGCGATCCACGCAGAAGCAAGGCCGAGCGCCGACACGGCCAAAGTGGCTAGAATTCGCGTATTCATGGTAATTTCCCGATCGAAAATGCGTTGCCGCCGTCTTTATATGTCGCGACCGCGTCTTCCAACGGTTTTATTTCACGATACCATGAAAGCTGGGCGGACCGGTTCCCGGCGATTACTCCATCACCGGCGCGGAATCGAGCTTCAGGGTCACGTTGCAGACATCGCGCTCGTTCGGATTGGATTTCACGTCGAAGCCGAGGCCGCGGCACATCGCCAGCATGGTGGTGTTTTCCCGCAGCACTTCGCCGGAGACGTGGGTCAGCCCCTCCGACCGCGCATATTCGATGATCATCTGCATCAGCGACCAGCCGAGCCCGCGGCCCTTGAGGTCCGAGCGCAGCAGCACCGCATATTCGCCATTGGCATAGAGCGAGTCGGAATGAAGCCGCACCACGCCGACCAATTCATGGGTGACCGCATCGAAGGCGACGAAGGCCATCGCGCGGGCGTAATCGAGCTGCGTCAGCCGCGCGATGAATTCATGGGTGAAATGTTTCATCGGCGCAAAGAAGCGCAGCCGGCGGTCCTCGTCGGTGACATGCGCCAGAAATTCGTGGATGCCGGGCTCGTCTTCGGGCCGGATCGGGCGAATGAAGATGCGCCAGCCATCTTTCAGTTCGATGGTACGCTGCCATTGCGAGGGATAGGGCCGCACCGCGAAATTGGCCGGGCCCTTGCCGCTGAATTTTCGCGGTACCGCGCCGATCACCACGCGGGCATCGAGCGCCAGCACACCATGCTCATCGACCAGCAGCGGGTTGATATCGAGTTCGCGGATCTCCGGCAGGTCGGCGGCCATCTGCGCCAGCCGCACCAGCGCCAGCGGCACCGCATCGGGCTGCACGGGCGGCACGTCGCGATAGCCGTTGAGCAGCCGCGACACCCGCGTGCGGCCGACCAGATCGCGCGCCAGCGGCAGGTCGAGCGGCGGCAGCGCCAGCGCCTTGTCGTTGATGATCTCGACCGCGGTGCCGCCACGGCCGAACACCACCACGGTGCCGAAGATCGGATCGTCGGTGAAGCCGAGAATCAGTTCGCGGGCCTTGGGCCGCACCATCATCGGCTGCACGATGACGCCGGAGATCCGCGCCCCCGGATTCAGTTCGCGGGCGCGGGCGAGAATGTCAGTCGCCGCCAGACGCACCGCCTCGACGGTGGTCAGATTGAGCACCACGCCGCCGACATCGGATTTATGCACGATGTCGCGTGACATGATCTTCAGCACCACGGTCGCGCCATCGGCCAGGATCGTCGCGGCATGGCGTACCGCTTCCTCGACATCCCCGGCGATGAAGGTCGCGATCATCGGAATCTCGTAGGCCTGCAGCAATTCGCGCACTTCGACCGGATCGAGCCAGCGCCGGTCGTCGCGAAGCGCGCCGGCCACGATCGCGCGCGCCGCGTCGATATCGGGCACGAAGGATTCCGGCATCGCCGGCGGCACCTGCGCCAGCGCATCGACCAGTTCGCGGTGCTGCACCAGATGCATGAAGCCGCGCACGGCGTCGCCGCCGGTCGGATAGTTTGGAATGCCGGAAGCGCTCAGCATCGCCAGAATTTTCGGCGCGGCGCCGACCCACACCGCGAGCACCGGCTTGGCAAAACCGCGATGGGCATCGACATAGGTCTTGACCACCCGTGTGACGGCGCCCGCAATGTCCTCGGCCGAGGCGATGGCGGTCTCCACATTCATCACCAAAATGGCGTCGTTGCCGGGATCGGCGAGCAGGATTTCCAATGCCGCGACATAGCGCTCGGCATTGGCGTCGCCGACGATGTTGACGGGCCCGGCGCCAGACCAGCTATGCGGCAGCACCGCATCGAGCTTGGCGTGGGCCTCCGGCGATATCACGGCAGGCGTGCCGCCGAGCTGGTTGAGCCGGTCGATCGCCAGGATGCCGATGCCGTCGCCATTGGTCAGCACCGCGAGGCGCTTGCCGGCGGGCGAGCTGATGCGGCCGAGCGTCTCGGCGCAGTCGAACAATTCGCGCAGGTCCGACACCCGCAACACGCCGGCGCGACGAAAGGCCGCGTCATAGACCGCGTCGGAGCCTGCCAGCGCGCCGGTATGGGTGGCCGCATCCACCACGCCCGACAGCAGCCGCCCCGACTTGACGACCATCACCGGCTTGATGCGTGCAGCACCCCGCGCCGCCGACATGAACTTGCGGGCATCCTGGATGGATTCGATGTAGAGCAGGATGGCGCGGGTCTTGCCGTCGAGCGCGAAGTAATCGAGCAGGTCGGCGATGTCGACGTCGAGCTGGTCGCCGATCGACACGATGCCGGAAAAGCCGACCGAGCGCTGCGCCGCCCAGCCGACCATGCCGGCGGCGATCGCGCCCGATTGCGAGATCAGCGCCAGATTTCCCGGGCGCGGCATATGGGCGGCGAAACTGGCGTTGAGCTTGGCGTTTGGCATCATGACGCCGATGCTTTGCGGCCCGATCAGCCGCATACCATAGCGGCGCGCCACGGCTTCGACTTTCTCCGCCAGCGCGCCATCGCCCGCGCCCAGGCCCGCCGAGATCATCAGCGCACCGGCCACCCCGAGCTGGCCGGCCTCCTCGATAATTCCGGGAATCGCGGCCACCGGCGCGGTGATGACCAGCAGCTCTGGCACAAATGGCAGATCCGCTAGGCTGCGGACGGTGGCAACGCCGGCGATTTCGCGGTGGTGCGGATTGACGACGCCCAATTTGCCGGCGAATTTCGCCTCCAGGATATTCCGAAGCACCACCTGCCCGACCGATCCCGGCCGCGGACTGCCGCCGACCAGCGCAACCGAATGCGGCGCCAGCAGATTGGTCAGATGATAGGTCGACATCCTTCAAGCCTCAATCATGCGAAGTTTGGCCTCGAAGCACTGCGCGCGGCATTCGCGCACAGTGCTGCTCCATGCGCAATATGACCCGGCGGCGTCTATTGATCTGCCTCAATTGCGCGACTCAGTGGCATGCAACGCTGAGGCGTCGGGCACCGTCATATCAGCGTCACCGCCATCACGGAACGTATGCCGCTATGGCGTATCATAGAGCAACGGTGCGCGTGTTTGTCCGACGTGAAAGGCCCCCCATGCTCGATGCTTCTCCTCCTTTTGCCACCCTGAGCAATCCGGAACTCGACCTGATCGATCGCTACTGGCGCGCCGCCAATTATCTGTCGGTCGGACAAATCTATCTGCTCGACAACGCCTTGCTGCGCCAGCCGCTGACACGCGACCATGTCAAGCCGCGGCTGCTCGGCCACTGGGGCACCACGCCCGGACTTAATTTCATCTACGCGCATCTGAACCGCGCGATTCGGGCCGACGATCTCAGCATCCTTTATGTGTGCGGACCCGGGCATGGCGGGCCGGGTATGGTGGCGAACACCTATCTCGAGGGCAGCTACAGCGAGATCTATCCCGACATCAGCCGCGACGCCGCGGGCATCCAGAAGCTGTGCCGGCAGTTCTCGTTTCCCGGTGGCATTCCCAGCCACGCCGCGCCGGAGACGCCGGGCTCGATCAGCGAGGGCGGCGAGCTCGGCTATGCGCTGGTCCATGCCTATGGCGCGGCGTTCGATAATCCCGACCTGATCGTCGCCTGCGTGATCGGCGACGGCGAGGCCGAGACCGGCGCGCTGGCCGCGTCGTGGCATTCCAACAAGTTCCTCAATCCCGTGCACGACGGCGCGGTGCTGCCGATCCTGCATCTCAACGGCTACAAGATCGCCAATCCGACCGTGCTGGCGCGGATGTCCGACGACGAATTGCGCAAACTGTTCGAGGGCTACGGTCACGAGCCGCTGTTCGTCGAGGGCAGCGATCCGGCCATCATGCATCAATTGATGGCCGCGACGCTGGACATCGCCTTCGCGCTCATCCGCGACATCCACAAGGCCGCCCGCGACGGCGGCAACACCGCGCGGCCGAAGTGGCCGATGATTGTGTTGCGCAGCCCGAAAGGCTGGACCGGACCGAAGGAAGTCGACGGTCTCAAGGTCGAAGGATTCTGGCGCGCCCACCAGGTGCCGATCGGCAATCCGCGCGGCAATCCCGAACATCTTCGGCTGCTGGAAGAATGGATGCGCAGCTACCACCCCGAAGACCTGTTCGACGAGGCCGGCCGGCTCGTCCCGGAACTGCAGGCGCTGGCGCCGGAGGGCGTCCGCCGGATGGGTGCCAACCCGCATGCCAATGGCGGCGCGCTGAAGCGTGAACTGATCCTGCCGGATTATCGCACCTACGCCATCGACGTGCCGACGCCCGGAGGCGTGCTCGGCGAAGCCACCCGCGAGATGGGCAAGTTCCTGCGCGACGTCATCGTCCTGAACGCCGAACGGCGCAACTTCCGCATCATGGGCCCCGACGAGACCGCATCGAACCGGCTCGACGCCGTGTTCGAGGCGACCGAACGACAATGGATGGAGGGCATCGAGCCCTATGACGTGCATCTGGCGCAGGATGGCCGGGTGATGGAAGTGCTCAGCGAGCATCTGTGCCAGGGCTGGCTGGAGGGCTATCTGCTGACCGGCCGCCACGGCCTGTTCTCGTGCTATGAGGCCTTCGTCCACATCGTCGATTCGATGTTCAACCAGCACGCCAAATGGCTGAAAGTGTCGCGCGGCCTGGCGTGGCGGCGGCCGATCGCCTCGTTCAACTATCTCCTGACCTCGCATGTCTGGCGGCAGGACCATAATGGCTTCAGCCATCAGGACCCCGGCTTCGTCGATCTGGTCGCCAACAAGAAAGCCGATATCGTTCGCGTCTATTTCCCGCCGGACGCCAACACGCTGCTGTGGATCACCGACCACGTGCTGCGCACCTATGACCGCATCAACGTCATCGTCGCCGGCAAGCAGCCCTCCCCGCAATGGCTGACGATGGACCAGGCCGCGATCCATTGCGACGCCGGCATCGGCATCTGGCCGTGGGCGGGCACCGAACGCGCCGCCAATGAGCCCGACGTGGTGATGGCGTGCTGCGGCGACGTGCCGACGCTGGAAACGCTGGCCGCCGTGGACCTGCTGCGGCAGGTGATCCCGGACCTGAACATCCGCGTCATCAACGTCGTCGACCTGATGACGCTACAGCCGGACACCGAACATCCGCATGGCCTCGGCGACCGCGAGTTCGACGACATGTTCACCCGCGACAAGCCTGTGATCTTCGCGTTCCACGGCTACCCGCATCTGATCCACCGGCTGACCTACAGCCGCAACAACCATGCGTGCATGCATGTGCACGGCTTCGAGGAGGAGGGCACCACGACGACGCCGTTCGACATGGTGGTGCTGAACCGGCTCGATCGCTATCACCTCGCCATCGACGTCCTCGAACGCGTGCCCGGCCTCGGCGTTACTTCCGCCGCGGTCAAGCAGCAATTCCGCGACAAGCTGATCCAGCACACCCGCTATGTCCGCGCCCACGGCGAGGACATGCCGGAGATCCGTGACTGGGGCTGGCCCTACGGCACGGCCGCCGAAGCCGGAGACTGACGCGGCATGTCCGATGCCATCCTGGTCCTGAACGCCGGTTCGAGCACCATCAAGTTCGGGCTGTTCGAGATCGCACCGGACGGTCCGCGACTATTGTGCAAAGGCCTGCTCGACGAACACGACGCCACGCCGCAACTGACCATCAAGGCCAGCGACGGCGAGGTGCTGTTCGACAAGCAACAGCCCGACCGCGGAGACGAGACCGGGCTGCTCGACGACATCTTGCGCTGGGTCGACGGCTATCTGGCTTGCGACGAGTTGATCGCGATCGGCCATCGCGTCGTGCATGGCGGGCCGCACTTCGTTGCGCCGGTGCTGATCGATGAAGATGTGCTGTCGGCGCTACATGCCCTGACCCCGCTGGCGCCGCTGCACCAGCCGCGCAGCTTGCAACCGATCAAGCCGCTGCTGGCGCTGCGACCGGAGCTGCCGCAGATCGCCTGTTTCGACACCGCGTTTCACCACGACCTCGGCCCGCTGGTGCGCCGCTTCGCAATTCCCCGCAAATACGACGCGATGGGAATCCGCCGCTACGGCTTCCACGGCCTGTCCTATCAGTTCATCGCCCATCGCCTCGCCGAGATTTCGCCGAAGCTAGCGGCCAAGCGCACCGTGGTCGCGCATCTCGGCAGTGGCTCCAGCCTGTGCGCGATGCGGGATGGCCGCAGTATCGATACCACGATGGGCCTCACCGCACTCGACGGGCTGGTGATGGGCACGCGCGGCGGCGCGATCGATCCCGGCGTGCTTTTGTATCTGCAACGCCAGCAGGGCATGTCGGCGGCCGAATTGGAGCGGATGCTGTACAACGAGTCCGGCCTGCTCGGCGTGTCCGGCCTGTCCGCCGACATGCGCGTGCTGGTCGCGAGCCCCGAGCCGCATGCGATCGAGGCGGTCGATCTGTTCGTCGAGCGCGCCGCCAAGGAAATCGCGGCGATGGCCGTCAGCCTCGGCGGGCTAGAGTGTCTGGTATTCACCGGCGGCATCGGCGAGCACAGCCGGGAAATCCGCGAACGCATCTGCGCAAGGCTTGGCTGGTTCGGGATCGAAATGGATCGTGCAGCCAATGATGCCGGTGCTGACGTCATTTCCGTTTCGAATAGCAAGATCGAGGTGCGCATCATCCCGACCAGCGAAGAGACGACGATCGCGCGCGACTGCGTGGCGCTGTTGGCGAGCCAGCAGCAGGCCGTCTGATAGGAGCCACAACCCTTACCCCGCCGGTCTCATCGCCTGCATGCTTTTGCCCAGCGTTTCCGCAAACATCGCCGCCGCCACCGACAGGCCACGGCCGCGCAACTGGCACAGCACGAGATCGGCGGCGGGCACGTCGCGGCTATCGACCGGGCGGCCGACCAGGCCAAGGCCGAGATCGCCACCTTGCAATCGAACACCACCTTCGGATGCTGCCTTTGAAACGCTGCGACCTGCGAGGCCAGAAGGTCGAACGCCAGCGCCTGGCTGCAGGCAATCTGGATCGGCCCGCGCCGCAGCCCGCGCAGATCCCCGACCTGCGATTTCATCCGCTCGGCGTCGGCAATCTGGCTGCGGATAGCGTACGAACATCTCGCGTCACCGGCTGGGCGGTGCGCAGTGACAATTTCGCGGCCGGCGGCTAGCCTGATCCCATGAAACAGATTCAGCCTTCACCCGACACGATCCACTGGGGCTACTTCGACGCAGCCCTGAAGCCCCTCGCCACCGTCGAGCCCGGCGAAACCTTCACGCTTAACAGCGTCAGCGGCGGCGTCGCCGAAGCGCCACGCGACGGCAGCCCGTATCACGTGCGCCCCGAACTGCGCGCCATCCAGGCGGCCGTGAAGCCGGAGCTGGGACCGCATATCCTGACCGGCCCCGTCGCCATCCGTGGCGCAATGCCCGGCGACGCGCTGCGCGTCGAGATCGTCGATGTGCAACTGGCCGACGACTGGGGCTTCAACATCATCAAGCCCGGCATGGGCGCGCTGCCTGAGGACTTCCCCTACGAGCGGCTGATTCATCTCGGCATCGACCGCGCGGCCGGCACGATCGCCACGCCGTGGGGCATGGTGCTGAAGGCTACCCCGTTCTTCGGCGTGATGGGCGTGGCGCCCGCGCCAGAGGTCGGCCGCGTCAGCTCGGTGATGCCGAGTTCGTTCGGCGGCAATCTCGACAACAAGGAACTCGGCGCCGGCGCGGTGCTGTATCTGCCGGTCGCCGTCGAAGGCGGACTGTTCTCGGCCGGCGACGGCCACGGCGCGCAGGGCGACGGCGAGGTCTGCCTGACTGCCGTCGAGACCGGGCTGACCGGCACCTTCAAGATCGACCTGGTCAAGAATGCCAATCTCGACGCGCCATGGGCGGAAACGCCGACGCATGCGATCACCATGGCGTTCGACGAGGATCTGGACATCGCGATGCAGGTCGCCTTGCAGCGGATGATCCGGCTGATTGTTGCGCGCACCGGCATTACCGCGGACGACGCCTACCGACTTTGCAGCCTTGCTGTCGATTTGCGCGTGACGCAGGTCGTCAACCGCAGCAAGGGCATCCATGCGATGATTTCGCGGGAATTGCTCGATCGGGTTGGCTGAGCTTTGGACGGTCACTGTCGAATTAAGCAATCAGGGCATGTGCTATCAGCTCCCTCCCCCTTGCGGGGGAGGGTCGGGGAGGGGGGTAGCCGCGGGCCGCGTTGCTTGTGGCACCCCCACCCCCGACCCCTCCCTGCAAGGGGGAGGGGAGCACTGGCAGCAGCGCCAGATCACGAAGGACTAATCCCATGCCCCTCCGCCAGATCAATTCCATCGCCGTGTTCTGCGGCTCCAACTTCGGCGGCTCCGAGGCTTACGCCGAGGGCGCGCGGCAGCTCGGCACCGCGCTGGCGCGGGAAAACATCACGCTGGTCTATGGCGGCACCACCAAGGGGCTGATGGGCATTGTCGCGGATACCGTGCTGAGCCATGGCGGCAGCGTGCATGGCGTGATCACCGAGCGGCTGCATGCGCGCGGTCATTCCCACGCCGGCCTGACGCGCAGCGAGAGGGTCGTATCCTTACGCAACCGCAAGGAGCGGATGACCGAGCTGGCCGACGCCTTCATCGCGATGCCGGGCGGCATCGGCACGATGGAGGAGATGATGGAGGTCTGGACGATGAACCAGCTCTCCGAGATCGACAAGCCGGTCGGCCTGCTCGATATCGACGGCTTCTTCGCGCCGTTCCTGACATTCATCGACCATATGGTCGAAACCAGATTCCTGCCGCCGGCGCACCGCCATTCGATCTGCGTGGATCCGAACGCTGCGCCCCTGCTCGACAGACTGCGGTCCTTCGAGCGCACCGAGGTGCCGAAATGGCTCTGACCGGTGAGGCCGTTTCGGCACCGCTGCATGCACTTCTTGGCGGTTGAACGCCGCACTGCGAAGACCCAAGCTGGCGACCGACAAGCCCGTGCATATGCAGACCTGCGAGCATGCGCCGACTTCTGAAGTCCTTCGCCCTGGCGAGTTGTCTGATCCTTCCGCTGGCCGCGGCTGCTTCGGCCGCCGAGCCGGTGACGATCAGATTTACCCTGGACTGGAAACTGCAGGGCCTGCACGACTGGTACTACTGGGCCAAGGCCAAGGGCTATTTCGCCGCGGAGAACCTCGACGTCACCATCGACCAGGGCGAAGGCTCGGCGGTCACCGTGACGCGCATCATGTCCGGCGCCTATGACGACGGCTTCGGCGACATCAACGCCATCATCCAGAACGCCGCGACCAAGCCCGCCGACGCGCCGGTGATGGTCTACATGATCAACAACAAGGCGCCGTTCGCGCTGGTGGTGAAGGCCGATGGCCCGATCAAGACGCTGAAGGACCTCGAAGGCGCCAGGCTTGGTACCCCGGCCGGAGGTGCGGCGGTCAAGCTGCTGCCGCTGCTCGCCAAGACCAACAGCGTCGATTACAGCAAGATCAACATCACCCAGGTGACGCCGGCGCTGCAGGAGCAGATCCTGCTACAGGGCCAGGTCGATGCCTCCGCGGTTTTCTCGACGACCAGCTATCTCAATTTCGTGGCGATGAAGCTCGACCCGGACAAGGATTTCCGCTGGCTGTATTATTCGGACCTCGGCCTCGATCTCTATTCCAACGGCGTGATGGTGTCGCAGAAGCTGGCGAAGGAACATCCCGAGGCGGTGAACGGCCTGTTGCGCGCGATCAACCGCGCGCTGAAGAAGACCGTGCAGAACCCCGACGCCGCGACCGACGTGCTGGCCGAGGTCGAGCCGCTGATCAAGAAGGACCTCGAGAAGCGCCGCCTGCTCTATGTCTACAAGAACCTGATCGACACGCCGGAGGTGCGTGAGCTCGGCCTCGGCGATCTCAGCGACAAGAAGCTGACCTCGTCGATCTCAACCATCGCGACCTCGTTCGAACTGCCGAACAAGCCCGACGTCGGCAAGATATTCGACCGCTCGTTCCTGCCGGCCAGGGCCGACCGCGTGCCTCCGACCATCGCGCCGTAATGGACGCGACCCGCACCATCCACTGCGCGCATGTCATCGGCCCCCACGGGCCGCTGGCCGGCGCGCAGACGATCCATATCGCGGCGGGCAAGATCGCGTCGATCGATCCCTCGGCTCAGGCAACGGTCGAGAAGCTGCTGGCGATGCCGGCGCTGGTCAATGCACATGACCACGGCCGCGCCATCCGCACCTCTTCGATCGGGGCCGATGCCAAGCCGCTGGAATCCTGGATCCACTATCTGGCGCTGTTCCCGGCTGTCGATCCCTATCTTGCGGCCTGCATGAGTTTCGCCAATGGCGCGCTGGGCGGCGCCGGCACCATCATGAACCATTACACGCGGGCGCAGGGCTTCACCGACCTGCCGACCGAGGCCGCGGGAGTGGCGCGCGCCGCGCGCGATGTCGGCATTCGCGCCGGCTTTGCGGTGTCGATGAAGGACCGCAACCCGCTGGTCTACGGCCCGTCGGAGCCGATCCTTGCCGCCCTGCCCGCAGCCATGCGAGCAGAGATCGAGGCGCGCTTCATCCGCCCGCCGCTGGCGCCGCAGGACTATATCAGACTGGTCGATGACGTCGCCGCGGCGTCCGCCGGTCCCGGCTTCGACGTGCAATATGGTCCGAACGGCGTGCAGTGGTGCAGCGACGCGCTGTTGCGCGCGGTCGCGGAAGCCTCCGGGCGCAACGGGCGGCGCATCCACATGCATCTCCTGGAAACCAAGTACCAGCGGCAATGGGCCGACGCCAACTATCCCGGCGGGGTCGTCACCATGCTCGACGAGATCGGCCTGCTGTCACCGCGGCTGACGCTGGCGCATTGTGTCTGGGCAAGGCCCGACGAACTCGAACTGCTGGCGGAGCGCGGCGTCACCATTTCGGTCAACACCAGCTCGAACCTGCATCTGCATTCCGGCATCGCGCCGGCGCAAAAGATGCGGGCGGCCGGCTGCAACGTGGCGCTGGGGATCGACAGCAAGGCGCTGGATGATGATGACGATGCCTTGCGTGAATTGCGGCTGTCTTACCTGATGTATGCCGGCACCGGCTTCGAACATGCCAGCCGGCACCGGGCGCTGGACGGCGCCGTCGCCAATGGCCGCTTTGCGGTGACCAATATCCGCGACAGCGGCGCCCTCACCGCCGGTGCTGCGGCCGACATGCTGCTGCTCGACTGGGCTGCGCTCGACGATGACGCGCTGCTGACCGAGCCCGATCCAGTCGATCTCTTGTTCTCGCGCGGCACGGCACGCCACATCGCGGAACTGATTGTCGGCGGCCGCAACGTGGTCAAAAACCATTGCGTCACCGGCATCGACCTTCCCGCGGCACGCCGCGAAGTGCTGGGGCAGATGCGCGCCGGCCTCTCCGCCAACAGGCAGCTGGCGCCGGCGCTCGACGCGCTGAACCGCGCCATCGCGCAGCACCACCTCGCCGATCCGCCCTGCTGCTGATATTTCTTCACCTCTCCCCAGCGGGGAGAGGTCGGCGCGCAGCGCCGGGTGAGGGGCCGCGGCGCCATCGACAGGTCCGAGCCCCCCTCACCCGCCCGGCTTCGCCGGTCGACCTCTCCCAGCGGGGAGAGGTGGTCCAGTTTCAGCTTCAAGGGCGGGCGCCAGAGCCTGGGCTAATGCGCCAGCAGCATCGGAATGGTCACCTTCTTCAGCAGCGAGCGGGTGACGCCGCCGAAAATGAATTCCCGGGTCCGGGCATGGCTGTAGGCACCGAGCACGATCAGGTCCGACCCATCCTCCACAGCGAACGTGCGCAACACCTCGGCCACCGGTGCGCCGTTGGACTGCCGCTGTTCGACGCGAACGTTGACCCCGTGCCGGCTCAGGTAATGCGCCACATCGGCGCCAGGCTGTTCGCCGTGCGCGGCGTTCTTTTGAGGATCGATCACGACGACGGCGACCGACTTCGCATGGCTCAGCAGCGGCAGCGAATCGGTGATCGCACGCCTCGCCTCGCGGCTGGCGTTCCAGGCGAACAGGATGTTAGTGGCAACCTCATTGCTCTGCCAGCCATCGGGAACCACCAGAAACGGAACCCCCGTGGCCATCAGCATCGCATCGACCGAATCCATCGCCGGCATGTCGCCCGGCGAGGGATGGCCGGAGACCACCAGATCGGTATGCAGCGAGTGCAGTTGCACCACTTCCTTGGCATCGGCTTCCTTGATCAGCCGGAATTCGTGGCTCAGTTGCTCGCGCCCGGCCAGCGTTTCGAAACTCTTCAGTGCGGCAGCCGCAGCGTCCGTCTCCTGGACATTGTGCCGCTCGACCATTTCCCGAATCGCGGCCGGCCCCCTGACGAAGCCATCGGCCGAATTGCGGCTCCAGGCGGTGGCGGAAATGAACACGCCGATCAGATGCGCGTCGTGCTGCACGGCAAGCTTGATCGCATAGCGCGCCCGCGCCTCGCCCTCGGGCGTGGGATCGACGAAGACAACCAGGGACTTCAGTGCCATTGCATTTCTCTTTCGGCGCCAGCGCGCCCGCTCCGGCCTCGCCCGCCCTCACGGTCCGGAGAGCGAACCGCAAGTTTCATCCCGACTCTATACACAATGGCTCACCCAACAATGGCGCGGAAGTGACGCACCCCGGCGGCGCGAACGCGTGCCTGCCACGCGGACACCACACAACAGCCACCGCCGTGATTGAGGATAAATCCTCGCGCAACACGCGACTTGATCCAGGACAAGTTTTCACCGGACGCAACCTCACGACCTTCGACCGGTCGTCCGCATCGTTTCTCCGGCTGCTGATCGGGATAAATGACCAAGCCACCATCGAAAACCACAAGACCGGAAGTTGCTGCTCTGGATGACATCACCTGTTGTCCGCGCTGCAGGTCCGCGCTCTTCAGCCGCGAAAGAGAGCACCGCTGCTCGAATCCCGAGTGTAAATACGCCTCCGCGGGATTCCCGGTCGTCGACGGGCAGAAGGTGCTGATCGACTTCGACGCCAGCATCTTCGAACGAAGCCTGTACGACGGCGATAGCAACTCGGTACTGGACCGCGACGTGCAAGGCGAGTCGATAGGATCGCGATTGCACCGCTTCACATTCGGAGAAAACCCGGTCGCGGCGGAGAACTGCAAAAAATTCGTTGCGCTGGCCGACGAGCAATCCGCCCGGCCACGCATTCTGGTGGTCGGCGGCGCCAAGATCGGCTCGGGCGCCGATGCTCTCTACGCCAATCCGTCGCTCGACGTCGTCGGCACCGACGTATTTTCATCGCCCAATACCGTGCTGGTCGCCGATGCGCACAAGCTGCCCTTCGTCGATGGCTCATTCGACGGCGTCTGGATCCAGGCGGTGCTGGAACACGTGCTCGAGCCGGCCGAGGTCGTGTCGGAAATCCACCGCGTGCTGCGCGAGGACGGCCTGGTCTATGCCGAAACGCCGTTCATGCAGCAGGTTCACGAACGCGCCTACGATTTCACGAGGTTCACGCAGAGCGGCCATCGCTGGCTGTTCCGGAATTTCTCGGAGATCAGCGCGGGCCCGGTGACGGGCGGCGGCGTCTCGCTGCTGTGGTCGATCCGCTACCTGTTCCGCACGCTCGGCGTCGGCGACGGCGCATCGCGCATTGCCGCCCTGCCCTTTTTCTGGCTGCGGTTTCTCGACGGCTTCAGCACGGGCCGCGCCAAGGCGGACGCCGCCAGCGGCCTGTTCTTCCTCGGCCGGCGCTCCAACGAGGCTTTGTCGCCGGGCTCGATGCCGCACTACTACAACAGTCAGACCTAGTCTTCAGGGCCTGGGTCGCCCTGCCACGACGCAGATAACGGGCAATACCCTGCCCGCTATTTGCGCCGTTCGGCGTCAATTTGTCATTGCGCCGCCAGCCAATAACTGTACAAAATATCCACTAATTATGCCCCGCGGCCGTGGATATTCGCATGACCTTGCCAATCGACTACGAGACCTTCGACGCCGGCGACGTGACGCTGCAGTCCGGCCAGGTCTTTCCCAGCATGCGGCTGGCGTACAAGACCTATGGCCGCCTCAATGCCGCGAAAGACAATGTCATCGTCTATCCGACGTCGTTCAGCGCGCAGCATTTTGACACCGAGTGGCTGGTGTCGCCCGGCGGCGCGCTGGACCCCGAGCGCTATTTCATCGTGATCCCGAACCTGTTCGGCAACGGGCTGTCGTCGTCGCCGTCCAACTTGCCCCAGCAGCCGTTCCCGACCGTCAGCTATTACGACGCAGTGTCGGTGCAGCACCGGCTGTTGACCGAGCAGTTCGGCATCTCGACGATCGCGCTGGTCTATGGCTGGTCGATGGGCGGCATGCAGGCCTATCACTGGGCTGCCGCCTATCCCGAGATGGTGCAGCGCGCCGCCGTGGTCTGCGGCAGCGCGAAATGCTCGCCGTTCAACCACGTCTTCCTGGAAGGTGTGAAAGCGGCCCTGACGGCAGATCCCGCGTTCGTCGATGGCCGCTTCATCGCGCAGCCGGTCGCGGGCATGCGCGCGATGGGCCGGGTCTATGCCGGCTGGGCGATGTCGCACGGATTCTACCGCGACGAGTTGTGGCGCGAACTCGGCTTCGCCTCGCTGGAGGATTTTCTGGCGCGGTCATGGGACGGCGCCTTTGCGCGGCGCGATGCCAACGACCTGCTGGCGCAGATCGGGATCTGGCAGCGCGGCGACATCAGCCACCATGCCTCGTTCGGCGGCGATCTTCCCAAGGCACTGGCGGCGATCACCACGCGCATGCTGCTGATGCCGGGCCAGACCGACTGCTATTTCCAGGTTCAGGACAACGCGGCCGAGCTGCCGCAGCTCGTCAATGCCCGCTCAGCCGAGCTGAAGCCGATCCCGTCACTGTACGGCCACCGCGCCGGCAACCCGGCGCTGATCCCGGCCGACCGCGCCTTTATCAACACGACCATCGCAGCCTTTCTGAACGACTGATCTCGGGAGCTTCGCCATGACCATGCATGCCCACGACATCCCGCAGGGACGCACCCTCACCCCGGCGCAACTCAAGGAACTGTCGATGAAGTCGAACCTGCCGGGCGCGGTGCGATCGCTGTCGCATTTCGGCGCGATCGCGCTCGCCGGCACGCTGCTGTGGATGGTGCTGAACCACTACGGCGTTCTGTTCACCATTCCGCTGATCCTGATCCAGGGCTACCTCGTCGCCTTTCTGTTCATGCCGGTCCATGAAGCCGCGCACAAGACCGTGTTCCGGACGCGCTGGCTGAACAGCGTGCTCGGTCACGCGGCGTCGCTGACCATCATGTATCCGCTGGAATACTACACGCTGTTTCACTGGGACCACCACCGCTTCACTCAGGATCCGGAACGCGATCCCGAGCTGATGTTCGCGACGGTGCCGACCTCCGACACCCAGCTGGCGATCGCCTATTCCGGCATCGTCTATCTGTTCAAGCGCGTCCGCCTGATGTTCCGCCACGCGCTCACAGGCCAGGTGGTGGTGCCGTGGATTCCCGAGAACAGGCGCGCGCTGGTGCTGCGCGAGGCGCGTCTCTATGCGCTGGTCTATGTGGTGCTGCTGGCCGGCTCGACCGCGCTGTCCTCGACGGTACTGCTGTGGGTCTGGCTGTTGCCGCTGGTGGTCGGCCAGTGGTTCCTGCGGCCTTATCTGTTCGCCGAACACACCGGCTGCGACCACACCAGAAGCGCCTTCGAGAACACGCGGACGACCTATACCGGGCGGCTGATGAAGTGGTTCACCTGGAACATGCCGTTCCATGTCGAGCACCATGCCTATCCCTCCGTCCCGTTCCATGCGCTGCCGAAGCTCAACGCGATCGTCGATAACCGCATCGAACATCGCGGCCGCGGCTATCTCGCGGTGACGCGCGAGACGCTGGCGTGGTTTCGCCGCGCCCGGCAGCCGGCGTCGTAACGGCAGCGATGATGCCGACGGTGGATGGCAAGCCCGCGCGTCGCGGCCGGCCTCGCTCGGCCGAGACCGAACACGTCATCCTCGAGAGCGCCTATCGCATCATGGCGTCGCAGGGCCTGGCCGCAGCCAGCATCGACGCCATCGCCCGCGATTGCGGCGTCTCGAAAATGACGATCTACAAATGGTGGCCGTCGCGCGAGGCGCTGCTGATCGATGCCTTTTTGCGGCAGGCCGCGTCGATGCTGCCGTTGCCCGAGACCGGCGATCCCCTCGCGCGGATGCGGAAACATGCAGCTGCTTACGTCAAGGCGCTGAACGGCGACTTCGGCAAGGTTCAGCTCGCGGTGATCGCCGAATGCATCGCCGGCACCGGCTCGGCGAAGATCTTTTCGGAACGGTATCTGGCGATCCGTCGCGACGTTGCGATCCAGATCATCAAAGCCGGGCAGCGGGATGACAGCATTGTGGCATCCGAATCCGCGGGCGACCTCTACGACCGGATCTACGGCACGCTGTTCTATCAATACGTGTTCGGATTCCGGGCGCTGACGAAGGGCTACGCCGAGCAGCTGGTGATGACGGTGCTAGCAAGGAAATAGCTTCTATCGTCCACCCGCCACGATCACGCGCGCGCCGGCGTCCGTGAGGCGCTGGCGCTGCTCGTCCGAAGCGCCGGCATCCGTCACCAGCGTCCATCGCGGCGGCAGCGGTGCCCAGGCGGATTGCTCGGCGCGGCCGAGCTTGCCCGCGTCGGCCAGCACGATGACGTCCTTGGCCTGCTCCATCATCAGCGACTTCAGCGCGACCTGTTCGAGGTCGGCCTCGCACAGGCCGCGGCCTGACACCACGCCGTCGGCGCTCATGATGGCGCGGTCCGCCGTCATGCGGCGCAGCGCGTCGTGCGCCAGCGGCCCCATCGTGCTCATGCTGGTGGTGCGCAGCGCGCCGCCCAACACCACGAGGTCGATCGAAGGCGCCTTGGCGAGAAAAGGCAGCAGCGCCAGATTATTGGTGATGACGCGCAGCCGGCGCTGCAGCAGCAGGCGGCCGAACGCCGCCACCGTCGAGCCGGCATCGAGGATCAGCGTGTCGCCATCCCGGATCAACTCCGCGGCGGCACATGCGATAGCCTGCTTCTGCTTGCCCTGCACGGCGAGGCGCTGCTCGAGCGTGGTCTCGGCCGCAGGCCCGGTGAGAATGGCGCCGCCATAGGTGCGGAGCACGGCGTTGTTGCGGGACAGATGCTGCAGGTCGCGCCGCACGGTGGAGGCGGAAACATCGAAGCGGCGCGCCAGATCGTCGACGTCGATCTCGCCGGCGTTCAGCGCTTCCAGCAGACGGGCGTGACGTTCCTTGCTGCGCATCGACATCGGACTCGCCCCTGCAACACTCGTCGTTCGGGGGCGCCGGCGCGCCTTCGCGTCGGCGAACCCGGAATCTCGATCTGGATAGAGCACAACGGGATTCCGGGTTCGCGCGCAAGAGCGCGCGCCCCGGAATGACAGTGAAAACTTACGCCGCCAGACCGGCTTTCGGCGCGAGATCCACGGCCTGGCGCAGCGCCTCGATCAGGCTGCGCTCGTCGGCGATGCCCTTGCCGGCGATGTCGAAGGCGGTGCCGTGATCGACCGAGGTGCGGATCATCGGCAGGCCGACGGTGATGTTGACGCCGGATTCCAGGCCCAGCACCTTGACCGGACCATGGCCCTGATCGTGATACATCGCGACCACCATGTCGTAGTCGCCCCGGCCGGCCAGGAAGAACAGCGTGTCGGCAGGCAGCGGACCTTGCACGTCCCAGCCCTTGGCCTTGCAGGCCTCGACGGCCGGCGTGATCTTCTCGGCTTCCTCGCCCTGCCCGAACAGACCGTTCTCGCCGGCATGGGGATTGATGGCGCAGACGCCGATCTTCGGATTGGCGATGCCCGCCTTGATCAGCACGTCATGGCCGCGTGTGATGACGCGCTCGACAAGACCCGGCTCGATCTTCCGGATCGCATCGATCAGGCCGATGTGGGTGGTGACGTGGATGACGCGAAGCTTCGGCGTAACCAGCATCATCGACACTTCCTTGGTGCCGGTGAGGTGCGCCAGAAGTTCAGTGTGGCCGGGATATTTGTGGCCGGCGGCATGCAGCGCTTCCTTGGAGAGCGGCGCAGTGCAGATCGCCTGCGCAAAACCCGACTGCACGACCTCGACGGCCTTCTCGATGTAGCGATAGGCGGCGTCGCCGGCGACCGGCGACATCTGGCCGAACGGCAGATCGTCCGGCACGTTCTTCAGATCGAGGCACTGCACGGCGGTGGCGCCGAAATTCGCATCCTCGGCTTTCGCCAGCGCGTCGACCTCCAGCGCGATGCCGACAGCCTTGGCCGCCTTGCGCAACCGGCCGGCGTCGCCCACCACCAGCGGATTGCAGATCTCGTTGGCGTAAGGCTGCGCCAGCGCCTTCATGATGACCTCGGGACCGATGCCGGCCGGGTCGCCCATGGTGATCGCAATGGTGGGACGGGTCATGAGAAGCTTCCTTTGGTTCGAACGGCGCGGAGCCGTTCGGCAATGCGGATCAGGCTGAGTTCATCACCAAACGCCCCCGCTTTGGTGGCAATCGGAACGGACAGGGCGCCGAGCGTCAGGCCGAGCGACACGCCGGGCTCGATCTCGTCGGCGAGGCGAATGCCGTTGACGCCGAAGCGCGACAGCAATGCTGCGGCAGTCTCGCCGCCGGTCGCGGCAAAGGCGCCGATCGAAGGCGCCACCGGTGCCAGCACGTCGGCGAGGCCCTGCGACAGCTGCGCGCCCAGCGACATGTCCGGCTTTTCGTCCATCGTGATCTCGACCAGCGCATCGCCGCCGGTCAACAGCCGCAGCTTCACGGCGGCCGCAAGCCGGTCGCGGTCAGCGCCTTCACCGAGCAAGGTATCCGGCGTGACCGGGAAATGCTCGACGGTGCCGGTCGCCGCCAGTTCGCGCGCCGCGGCGCGCGACGCGCCGGCCAGCGAGCCGACGACGATCAGCGTGCCAAGCTTGCTGGTCGGAATGCGCAGCGGTTCGACATCGGTGTCGGCATCGAGGCCAGCCAGCGCATGCGCCAAGCCGGCACTGCCGATGAAGAAGGTCGAGGGCGAGGCCTGCAGGCTGGCTTCCGCGATGAGATGCAGATCGTGGTCGGTCTCGGCGTCGCAGGCCGCAACGACGTCGCCTTCGGCGGCGAGTTTGGCAAAGGTGGCCCTGAGGTCGGGGCCGCGAATGGTCGCCAGCGAAACATGATCGCCGCGGATGCCGGCGGTGGCCAGCACCTCGACGAGGTGGGCGGACGGATAAGTGTGCTCGCGCACCCAGACTTCGGCTTCTTCGAGCGGGCGGCCCTTGACGTGAATCCGTCCGTCGATCGTGGTGCGACCGGTGGCCGGAAAGGCCGGCGCGAACACGCCGAAGGCGGGGCCGGACTGCGCCTTCAGATGCGTCAGCGCAGACACGATCTCTGCGGCCGGCTGCCCGCGCAGCGTCGAGTCGATCTTCTTGAACAGGATGCGACCGGGCTCGGCGAGGCGCGCCAACACGTCGGCGTGGCGGCGGGCCGCGGCCGGGGCCGACAGGCCCCGGCTCGCGGCGTCATAAGCGAGAACCGGCAACTGGTGATCCGACGCGTCGGCAACGTCTTCCCACATCACCGCCGCCGCGCGTCCCCGCCGCCCGAAGGCGATGGCGCAGTCAGCGGCACCGGTGAGGTCGTCCGCGAGGATCAGCCAGTCATGCGCCATCTCAGCGACCGACCGCCGGTGCGGGCGCTGCGATGACCGGATCGGCAGAGGCGATTTCCTCGGCGTCCGGCTCGACGTCGCGGCCGACCTTGCTGGCCACCCACGAGGTGAGGATCGGCGTCAGGATCGCAGTCACCACCACGCAGGCAGCGATCAGGATGGTCGCGGGACCCGCGGCGTCGGCATAGGCCGGATTGGCGGCAGCAACGATCGCCGGCACGGCGGCGGCGTTACCCGCAGTGGAGGCCGCCGCGACACCGGCAACGCCGTTACCGCCGGTCAGGCGATCCGCGAAGAACAGCGGGATGCCGGTGACGACGACGACGGCAACGCCCATCGCCAGACCGAGCAGACCGGCCTGCCAGACCTGCGACAGGTTGAGGCCGGTGCCGAGCGCGAAGGCGAAGAACGGGATCATCACGGGCACGGCCTTGCTGAGAAAGGCGCGCATCTCGCGGTCCAGATTGCCGATGATCATGCCGATCACCAGCGGCAGGATCGCGCCGACCAGCGCCGGCCACTGGAACGAGGACAGGCCGGCGACGCCGAGCGTGACCATGGTGAGGAAAGGACCGCTTTCCAGTGTCATGATGGTGTAGGCGCCGACGTCGCGCGGGCGGCCGTACTGACCCATCAGCGCCATATAGAGGCCGCCATTGGTGTCATTCATCGCGGCGACGATGGCCAGCGTGGAGACGCCTGCAAAAATGCCGGCCGTGATGGGGGCTTCGCCCAGGTAGCGACCGAAGATCAGGCCGAGGATCATGGCGACGCCGACCTTGACGATAAGAAGGGTGCCGCCCTTTTTCACGATGTAGGGTGTGGCCTTGAAGTCGATGCTGGCACCCATGCAGACGTAAAACACGGCAAGGATGGTCAGGGCGCCGCCGGAGAACAGTGCGCCGGTGAACGAGCCGAAGAATTTCGGAGTGCCCGGAAAGAAGAAGGCGATCAGCGCGCCGAGCAAGAGCGGAACCGTCATCATCCCGCCGGGAACTTTTTCGATCGCCCGCTTGATTGGAACCTGCATGGTGTATCCTTCCCGCGCTTTGCGCATATTGCTTATTTCGCGCAAAAATCTTTCCAGAATAGCGCAGCGTGAGTGACATATGCGCATAATGCGCATCTAACAACCATATTTGCGCGTTTTGCGCATATTTCATTGGATGTTGTTTACGCGGTTAATTGACAAAGGGTGCCGGTGGATCGCTTGCCCCGAATTTACGCGCAAACGATCCGTGCCTGAACATGCCGTCCCGCCGCCGGCGGCCAGGATGGCGCGGGCGCGTTTCCGGCGCTTCAGCCGTCAGCTCGATTGATGTTCAGGTTCGCCTGTCGCCCAAGGGCAGCCGCTTATGGCCGCCAGCGGGCTGTTGTTGTTGTTTCCGGGCCTTGCTGCGTTCGGCTCGGTAGCGTTGAGCGCCACCATGGTGGGAGCGGTCATCACCGATCTTTTCGTAATAGGCGGTAATCCGGCGCCGGCAATCGTCCTGCTCGGCATCACACTGGCAATTGCGTGGCTGCGTCGTCAGACGCTGCTGCAGTTCCTGAACGTTCAGTAAGCACGTTTAGCAGCACCAATTACGATCCTTGTTGGACCATCCGTGCGGTCGGAATGGACGAGTCGAGGATCATAGCGCGCGCGAGCGGCGAGCGCCTCTTAGAGAGCCGCCGCTGGCATTCATTCCAGTCTCAGGCAACCTTCAAGAATTCTACGGCAACGAATCTGCCAACGAAGCCTGCCATGAGGCCGGCGAGCGCAGACCAGATTCTATTCCGGTGCATCAGGAGCGATCGCGATAATCGGAGTTGGCCGCGATTTTCCATCTTTCAAGCGCATGACAGACGCTCCTTGGACGCGATTGGATTTGCCGCCGATCGTTCGTGTAGAGACCCATTCGACGGCTAAGTTTGATTCTCCGTCAAAAACGACGTTTGTCGCATACCAGCGCACGTCCGGAAATTTCGCAGCTAAGTCCGACAGAAATTTCGCAACCGCATCTCGCGAAAGTCGTGAACATACAAGAGCAAAACCAAGAGAAGAACTGTTATTCCCGTGCTCGCCGAGGAGCCGAGTTAACCCGGCTTGCCATTGCCTTGGCGCTGCGAAAATACGGAGCAATCGCTCAACAGTTTGCCGCTGCCGGTGGAAGAGGAAAAGCCCAGGGTGTCGATGCCCACATAAGTGTTACGTCCGACGGATTGACGCCGGCCGCATAGATTTCGACAACGACGTCACCGACGCTTCGGATGACGGGTAGATTTGCGGAAACGACCGGCGCGATCGAGGTCGCGTCAGCTCATTTGGCGTCGAGACGCACCGTGCGCGCCGCATGGTTCAGTTCCGACAACGGGCGCTCCAATCCAGCGACCGCAACGACCGCTTCCACGGCCTGACTTTTCGACCAGATTCAGACCGGTTGCAAGCCGAGCGCCTGCGCGCTTTCGATCCACACCGGCAGTTCGCGCTGGTAGAGGGCGTTGCTGTCCTTGAAACCGAGCGCCGGCTCCAGCACGAAGGTCGCGAGGACCTCCTTGACCTTGGGATCATCATTGGCGGCTACGAAGAGCTGCGACAGCCTGTCCACAATGGGTTGCGGCGTCGCCTTCGCAACGGCCCAGCCCGTGAAGCCGCTCACTGTGAAGAACCGAGAGGTGGCGCCCTGGTCGGGCAGCGTTTTGACACTCGGAATCGCATCGACCTTCTTCGAGTGCACGGCAAACGCCACGCCGCGGTTGCTTTGCAGCACCGATTGCGCGGCCGTGTAACTGCCCATCGCAACGTCTAGCGTGCCTTCCGCCAGACCGGTCCACATCGGCGCCTCACCGCGATAATGGATCGGTTCGATGTTGAGCCCGTACTGCCGGTTGAGCTCGTTTATCGTCATATGCGGTGACGAGCCCGCACTATATGTGCCGAAATTGACCTTGCCGCTCTTGCGCGCATAGTCGACGAATTCTGCCAGCGTGGTGACGCCGGACTTCGGGCTGGCCACCAGCGGCAGACCGGCGCCGGGGATCAGGCTGAGCAGTGTCAGATCCTTGTCCATGTCGTAGCCGGGGGCCTTCATCATGACCCGGTTCATCACATAGGTGGTCGAGATCGAGCACAGGATGGTGTGCCCATCGGGCTCGGCGCGGACGACTTCCGCCGCTCCGATCGCCCCCGATGCGCCCGCCTTGTTCTCGATCACGACGGTCTGGCCGACCTTCCGGGAAATGAAATCACCAAATGCGCGGCCGAGCAGATCGGTCTGCCCGCCGGCGGGATAGCTGACGATCATGCGGATTTGCCGAGACGGCCACGCGGCTTGCGCAAAACCATCGCGCGACAGCAGCGGCATTGCGGCGACTGCCGCTCCGGCCGCGATAAAACGACGGCGATCCATTTCGCTTGGCATGATTCACTCCCCCTATGTTTTTTTTGCGACAGTAGCACTGTCAGGGCGTCTGGCACTCCTGACAGGCGGGACAGATTGGCGCATGGCCGGCCGTTCAAGCGGGCGCCACACTTGCCCGCCTACTGAACCGCGGCTACAGCTAAATTGACTGCTGGACTGCGACGCTGCGCTGCAGCATCGGTCCGGGCAAATAAACATATTGGCGCCGAGCCGGTCGGCCCGACGCCAAAGATAGTTTGGGGACGAAATATAATGCCGCGTAATATCCTTATCCTCGGCGCTTCCTATGGCTCGCTGCTGGCCACCAAGCTGCTGATGGCCGGGCACAATGTGACCCTGGTCTGCCGTAGCAAGACCGCCGAACTGATCAACCGCGAAGGTACCGAGGTCCGCATCAAGCTGCGCGACGAGCCGAACCATCGTTCGATCTTCTCGCGCGACCTGCCGGGCAAACTGGATGCGACCTCTCCGGGCGACGTTGATCTCTCCCGCTACGATCTGGTCGGTCTGGCGATGCAAGAGCCGCAATACACCAACCACACCATCCGCGTGTTGATGATCAAGATCGCCGCCGCGGAACTGCCCTGCCTGTCGATCATGAACATGCCGCCGCTGCCCTATCTCAAGCGCATCCCGGGGCTTGCCGACATGGATCTGCAGGAGGCCTACACCAACGCCCAAGTGTGGGACCGCTTCAAGCCCGGCCTGGTCACGCTGTGCTCGCCCGATCCGCAGGCCTTCCGTCCCCCGGAAGAGGCGGCCAACGTGCTGCATGTCGGCCTGCCCACCAACTTCAAGGCCGCGATCTTCGCCGACGAGAAGCACAACCAATTGCTGCGCGAACTGGAGGCCGACATCGACGCCGTCCGGCTGGACGGCCACGATGTCCCGGTGAAGCTCAGGGTGTTCGACTCGCTGTTCGTGCCGCTGGCGAAATGGTCGATGCTGCTGACCGGCAACTACCGCTGCATCACGCCCGAGGAGCCGCAGTCGATCCGCGATGCCGTGCACGGCGACCTCAAGGTCTCGCAATCGATCTACGACCATGTCGACGCGGTGGCGCGGCGGCTCGGCGCCGATCCGCAGGACCAGGTGCCCTTCGCCAAATACGCCAAGGCGGCGGAGAGCCTGCTCAAGCCGTCCTCGGCCGCGCGCGCGGTCGCCAGCGGCGCGCCCTTCATCGAGCGGGTCGACCTCTTGGTGAAGCTGATCTCTCATCAGCTCGGCATGACCAATCCCGACATCGACCGCACCGTGAAGATCGTCGACCAGAAGCTCAACGAGCGGATCGAGGCGAGCAGCCTGTAGCCGCAGCGACCAGGCTTACGCTCGGCCGGCCGGCCTCAGCCGACGGAGCGGCATGCGGCAGTGCGTCAGGCAAAAGCCCCGGGCCGCTGAGTGCCCGGGAGGTGATCAATTATCGCACGGAGGACGTCGCCCGGAAGGTGCGGCAACTGGCGCCGTCCGGTGTCGATTCGATCATCGAAATGGATTTGTCGCGCAACGCCGCCTACTATCCCGACATCCTGAAGCCATATGCGAGCTGCGCTGTAGCGCGTCAATCTGGATGGGAAGCGCGACAATCAGGATGGCAATTTAGCGGTCGCGGCGTGGGGATGATTGTCGCGGCCTGACGATAACGCAAGTGATAATTGCGTGTCGTGGAGTTGATTGTCGTGGAGCGACAATCAGGATGACGCTTTGATTGTCGCGCGCGTTGGCGGCCTTCCGGCTCCGCGGGCTTTGTCGACAGCCTCTTTTCGGCGATAGCTGTCGACATTCATTTCGAGGATCGTGGCGTGGTGGACGAGGCGGTCGATCGCCGCCAGCGTCATGGCTTGGTCCGGGAAGATTTTTCCCCATTCACCGAATGGCTGATTGGCGGTGATGAGCATTGAGCGGCGTTCGTAGCGGGCGCTGATCAGTTCGAACAGAACGCTGGTCTCGGCTTGATCTTTGGTCACATAGGCGAGATCGTCGAGGATCAGCAGATGATATTTGTCGAGCTTGGCTATCGCGGCTTCGAGCGTGAGGTCGCGGCGCGCGATCTGGAGCTTTTGCACGAGATCGGTGGTTCTGGTGAACAACACGCGCCAACCCTTTTCGATCAGGGACATGCCGAGCGCCGCTGCCAGATGCGATTTGCCGCCGCCAGGCGGGCCAAAACACAACAGATTGGCGCCCCTGTCGAGCCACGCGTCACCGGCGGCGAGAGCCTGCACCTGCGCCTTTGAGATCATCGGCACTGCATCGAAGTCGAATGCAGCGAGGGTCTTGCCCGGCGGCAGGCGGGCTTCATCCAGATGACGTTCGAAGCGACGACGGTTTCGCTCCACCATCTCCTGTTCAGCCAGGGCCGCCAGGAAGCGGGCGGCGGGCCAGCCTTCCTTATCGGCGGTTTCCGCCAGGGCGGCCCAGATCAGCTTGATGCCGGGCAGACGCAGTTCGCTGAGCAGCAATTCGACACGGGCGGCGTCGATCTTGACGGTCGCGTTCATGCGGCTTCTCCCACAGCCGCGGCAATCTGGTCGTAGATAGCGAGCGAGGGCAGCGTGACGACGACGACCGGTAGTGCCATGCCCTTCGGTCGGAAGCGTTCGATCAGCGCCTTGAGATCCGGCAGGATGCCGTCGTCGAGCGTGGCTTGCAGCACGGCACCGAGTTCCGCTTCGCAGGCCCGTTCATGTGCGAGCGCCAGAAGCCCGACCATCGCACGGCAGGCTGGTCTTTCGCCAATGCCGGCGAGCAAGGCGTCGAACGCACGAGCGTAAACGCGGCGGGGGAACAACTGGTCTCGATAGACCAGATTGAGCAGCGCCATCGGTTTGCGGCGCAGCGAATGGATGACGTGACGATAGTCGATGACGTGGCCGTGTTTGCCGTTGGGCTGGCTTCGCCCGCGCCGCAGGGTGACGATGTGGGTGGCGCCCTGGAAGCATTCGAGCCGGTCGTCATAGAGACGCACCCGCAGCCGGTGACCGATCAAGCGGGAGGGGACCGAGTAAAACACCTTGCGCAACGTGAAGGCGCTTGATGTCGTTACATCGACGTTGACCTCCTCATAATCGGCGGTCTTGCGGACCGGCAGTTTCTGTAGCGCCGTCCGCTCCTGATCGATGCGCTTGGCATTGCGCGCGTTGCCGCGGCCAACGATCTCGTCGACAAAACCACGCCATGCCGGAAGATCGTCGAAGTCGCGAGAGGCACGCAGCAGCAGGGCATCGGCCAGCGCTCTCTTGAGATGGCCATGCGCACTTTCGATCGAGCCGTTCTCATGCGACACGCCGGGATTGTTGCGGGTCGGCGTCATGCCGTAATGACTGCAGAACGCCTCGTAGCGCGTCGTCAAATCCTCCTTGGCTTCAGCGCCGAGATTGCGGAACGCGGCTGACAGGCTGTCGCTGCGGTGCTGCTCCGGCACCCCGCCCAGCGACCACAGCGCGTTCTGCAAGCCTTCCGCCAGCGCGACAAAACTTTCGCCACCGAGTACGACATGGGCGTGTTCGAAGCCGGAGAAAGGCAGCCGGAAGTGATAGAGCCGGCAGTCCAGCAACTGGCCCGCAATGGTGACGCCGAGATCGGCGACCTCGGTGAAGTCCGACAACCCCATGCGACCCGGCGGATGTTCCTGACGGAAGATCACCTCCCGATCCGGCCCGTTCACCGCCCGCCATGCCCGAATGCGCCGCTCGAGCGTCCGCCGCGTTCCAGAACCCAGCTCCGGATGTCGGCGGCATAGTTCCTCGAACACGGCGATCGGCCGTAAGCCTGGGGCGGCGTTCAGCATCGGGAGGATGTCGTTCTCCCAAAGATCGGCAAATGGATCAGCGCGGCGGCGTTCGCGGGGCGACTTCTTCTGGGTGGGAAGTCGGGGATCCTTTTCGAACCGGTAGGCGGCGGAGGTGCTGAAACCAGCCTTTGCAGCGGCGACGGCTGGCGAATGGTTGCGACGCAAGCTCATGAAAAGCCTCATTTGTTGATCGGTGACATGCCGGCCGGCCAAAGAATTGGTCCTCTCAAAGGAGAAACCCGATCTTTGACCAGCCGCCGTTACCGCCAAATGAGGCCCGTTCGGGCGACACGCCGCTGCTGGGCTGCCTCCGGTCGGGCTACGCCCTCCCTTCGTCAACCCAGCAGCGGCGCATTCTCATCCTGATTGTCGCGGGATTCTCATCCTGATTGTCGCGCTACACTGCGCCGTCTACGGCATGTCAGCTCAGCAGAGTAGGCTTCCCAGCCTCGCGTTGATGAGCCTGAACATTCGTCTCTCGTTTGCGTTCATCTATGAGCTGACCGCAGCAGAGCGGGCCCCTGGTCTCGCCGAGATTGCTCGCCTGCTCACCGATGACAGCCTCATTCATACCGTCGCTCAACAACTACCTCTAGATCGGATCGTCGAAGCGCACGAGATGGTCGAGAACGGCACATTACAAGGGAACCTGGTTCTCAATATCGCCTAGCGTGTCCGCGATTTCATTCGATGCGTCGCGGAACTCGACGCGCAGCATCGTCACTCGTTGAGGCAAGGTCGTTACACATCTTGATGTATTGGAGCAGCTATGTTGGGTTCGGACAGCCTCAAGCTAACCTATGACGCTCGCGAAGGCCGTATCTCGAACGAAGGGGCGCAGCGGTGCGAGGCGCTACTCGTTGAATGGATGGAAGCGCTGAACCGCCACGATGCTTTCGGAATGGACGCGGTCATGCGCTTTCCGCATGTGAGAGCCGCCGCCAATGAGCTGTTCGTTTATGAAGCGCCGGGCAACAATCCCATGGATCTGTTCACCAAGCTGGGGGAGCAGCAAGGCTGGCACCACAGCGCATGGACCGAAATCAAGTTTCTTCAGTCGTCGCCGATCAAAGCGCACTATGCCGTTCAATATACGCGCTACCGCGAGGACGGATCGGTCATCGGGGTCTACGATTCCTTGTATGTCTTCACCGAGGATAACGGTGACTGGAAGCTGCAATTGCGATCTAGCTTCGGGCCTTGAGACGCAATCCAAATGAATTGACACTCTTAAGGTTAAATATGCTGCCGGACACTGATCCGGTTGCGCTTGGGGGACGCAACCGGATTCCTGTGCCTGACAAACCAATCAGGTCGCTGAGGCGCGCTATTTTATCGAAATAAGCAGTTCGTAGACTTTTTCCGGATTCGGAATCTCCACGTCATGGGGAACAGGGAGTTCAATGTACTTCCATCCGGCTTTCGTTCGGGCCCGCTGGCGGCTCGGTTCAATCGAGGCTAACGCCGGACTGGTGTAGGCCACGTAAGTGACCGGGAGGCCCGCACCTGCAGGCTTGGTCAGGCGAACCGCGCTCTCATAAGTACTGATGGGATGGGGACGCAGGCGCCGCATGAACCAGTCCTTGCGGGGGCCATCGGGGATTGGAAATCCTTCCGGTCCGGGCACCGGCAACGCAACGCCGCCGCCTTGTTCGACAGCGGTCTTTCTGCGTGCAGCTTCCGCACCGGCCGGAAGAATGCTGAAAGCATTCTCTCCGTTCTCCGGGATGAGAGCGTCAAGATAGACGATATGCCGAATGCGCTCCGGCATCCTATCCGCAACGCCAGTCACCGCCATGCCCCCGTAAGAGTGACCGACGAGGATGATGTCATTAAGTTCCTCGGTCTCGATCAGGTTGGCGACGTCCTCGATATGCGTGTTGACAGTGATTTGCCGCGAGATCAGATGCGCCCGCTCACCGAGGCCGGTCTGCGTAGGTGTGTAAACCTTATGTCCCTGCTTCCGGAGCCCCTCCGCTACATCCCGCCAAATCCACCCGCCGCCATATGCGCCATGAACCAGGACATAGGTTTTCGCACTTGTGCCGCTGTCAGATTGCGCCGCCGCAGGTTCGACAAGCGATGCTGCAGAAAGCGCTGCTGCGGCACCTAAAAGAACATCTCGTCTCATGATCATATAAGTCTCATCCTCGTTTCGACGATTATCACTCGCCTTGCAGTGCCTTGGATCGCGCTCTGAGCATGCACCAAACGCCCGAGCGAATATAACATATCTCGTTACCACACCTCTGAGAAGGGCCTGGGCTACCTGACGCCTGCGGCCTATGCCGCTAACCTCACCGCAACGTGCGATCGGCTCCGCAACTCCGACCAGCTCCGCCGACCGCACGTTGCTCACCCCGCGCCCAACGGCGTAACATCTGACGTGCCCCCACCAAATTAGGCCAGTTTGACCTGGAATTTTCCATTTATGATCCCCTGACGGGGACGAGGAGAGTTCCATGAAGGCATCGAAGTTTTCAGAAGCGCAGATCGTATTCGTTTTGAAGCAGGCGGAAGATGGCTCGGCAGTCGCGGAGGTCTGCCGCAAGGCCGGGATCAGCGAGGCTACTTTTTACAACTGGCGGAAGAAGTATGCAGGCCTGATGCCCTCGGAGATGAAGCGCTTGCGTCAGCTGGAGGAAGAGAATGGCAAGCTGAAGCGGATCGTAGCTGACCTGTCGCTGGACAAGGCCATGCTGCAGGATGTGCTCTCAAAAAAACTCTGAGGCCTGACCGCAAGCGCGAGCTTGTCGACAGGGTGTGCGGCGACTGGAAGGTCTCGATCAGGCGGGCCTGTTCGACGCTCCGGATCGATCGCGCACTTTACGGCTACAAGTCGAAGCGTGGCGACCAGGCCGCTCTCAAACACCGGATCAGGGAGATCTGCGAGACGCGGGTGAGATACGGCTATCGCCGGGTCCATGTCCTACTGCTGCGTGAGGGCTGGGACGTCAACGTCAAGCGTGTCTACCGTCTTTATAGGGAGTTGAGCCTGCAATTGCGCAACAAAACGCCGAAGCGTCGCGTGAAGGCCAAGCTGCGTGAGGATCGAACAGATGCTGTCCAGGTCAACGAGACCTGGGCAATGGACTTCGTGCACGACCAGCTCGCCACGGGCCGCAAGATCCGCGTGCTGACGATCGTCGATACCTTTAGCCGCTTCTCGCCAGCCGTCGATCCGCGTTTCAGTTATCGTGGCGAGGATGTCGTGGTCACCCTAGAGCGCATCTGCAAGACCGTTGGCTATCCGAAAACCATCCGTGTCGACCAGGGATCAGAGTTCATCTCTCGCGATCTCGATATCTGGGCTTATCAGAAGGGCGTCGTGCTGGACTTCTCGCGGCCAGGCAAGCCGACGGACAACAGCTTCATCGAATCCTTCAACGGCAAGTTCAGAAGCGAATGCCTGAACACGCACTGGTTACTGAGCCTTGACGACGCACGGCAGAAAATGGAGGATTGGCGTAGAGACTACAACGAAGTCCGGCCACATAGCGCGATCGGTAACAAGGCGCCGATATCGCTGTTGAATGGCTCATCGGCGCCCCCGCCGGCATGAGCCTAACCCCGGAAAATTCCAGCTCCGGCTGGCCTAGTTTTGGGGAGCACTTCAACATCCGCCGAGACTCTAATCGCGACTGGATGAAAGTTCGGGGGCAGGCCAGAACGAACCAAGGAAGGAAAACAGCCTTCCAAGGCGTCACAGGTGCGCATGTGTGGCAATTCGGTGAGCCCGGTGCTGGCTCAGGCCTTGGTCAAGGCAAGTCTGTCCGAAAGTGCTCTGTTCGAACAACCAGCGAACGATGATTTGGAAACAAGCGAGGCCGCATAGCAAAAGGCCCCGGGGAGACCGGGGCCTTAAACTGGTGGGGCGGCATCTTTCAGCTCGGTAACTTGCAATCCACTAGTGCCGGCCGTCTGCAGCTTTCAGCAATGCCGAACGTAGCCGATCCGTCGGCTCACCCGTGCATTCAGCTGGAAGTTCTTCGTTTTCGGCAAGACGGACCTTCATAAGAATAAACTTATCATGGCACCGTAGCTGTGTGAGAAATCGCACCAGCAAAAGCTAACTTTCTTGCTTATGTACTTTTCATAGTGCGGTACGTCGCATCAGGGGCGAGAGGCGTAATGTTCCGCTGCCATATCGATCTCTTCAGACGTCATCTGCCGAGCCACGTTGCGCATCTGCTCGCTAATGTCGTTGCGCCGTGCCCCGCTGGCAAAAGCTTGCAGCTGCGCCTTGATGTAGACCGCCGACTGGCCGCCGAGCCATGGCGCACCGGCCTTGGTGTCGATCCCCCCGTGGCACGAGCCGCACGGCGCGATGTTACGCATCGGCGCGCCATTGATGACGATCACGGGCGCTGGCAGCGGCGGTCCGGGATGGCTCAGCGGCACGCGCGGCAGGAAGGCGTAATAGGCTGCGAGGTCGAGCATGTCCTGCTGCGACATGTTGATCGCGAACGGGGTCATCGTGGCGTTGACGCGGGCGCCCGTCTTGAAGTCGTTCAGCTCCTTGAAAGTCACCGCGGCGAATTGCCCGGCAAGGTTCGGCGAATTGGCGTCGCTGACGCCCTGCGGCCCGTGACAGATCGCACAGCGCTGCGCCAGCGTGGCGCCGCGGCCGATCGAAATCGCATCCTGCCTGGTCAGCATCTCCGACGTCATTACCACCTTCGACGTCGTGAAATCGGGCTGGACGGCCACGCTGGCCGGTGCCGCGCGCGGCACACCGGCGGCGCTGCAGATCGCGTCCCAGATGCCGCCGAGTTTCAGGTCCGGCTGCAGCAGCGGCAAACCGACAAGACCGAGCAAGGCCGCGCCCACGGCCACCGAAACCACAAAACCGACGCTGGCGGCGAACCATGGATTGCGCCAGGAATACAACTGCTGGTCGCTCATTTCCCGGCTCCCATATAGACCACCGGCACCGATGTCTGCTTTAGCACCGCCAATTGGGCGATCGGATAGCCGTAGTTCACCAGCGTGAGCCCGACCATCAAGGCTATCCAAAGCCCGAAACTGTTCAGGGCGATTGGCAGCCGCACTGGCTGGTGCACTGCGACGGCGAATCGATAGGGCTCCTGCGTGAGCTTCGGCACGATCTGGCCGCGGATCAGCACGATAAAGAACAGCACGGTCGAGATTACCAGGATCAGCCCGCCGACCACCGACATCGTTACCGAGAAGGCCTGCGGCGACACCGCCGGATTGGCGTAGTCATAAAACGCCATACGGCGCGGCATGCCGAGAATGCCGACATAGTGCCAGGGGAAGGTGGTCACGATCATGCCGATGAACCACAGCCACAGCTGTGTCCGCATGATCCTGAAGCTTTGCAGCGGGCGGCCCGTGAGCTGCGGCCAGGTGTCATAAGCAATCGCCATGTACATGATGACGATGGCGCCACCGAAGATCAGGTGGAAATGGCCGGTGACCCACTGCGTATTATGGATCGAGCTGTCTAGCTGATAGCTCATGTTGACAAGGCCGCCGGCGCCACCGAAGCCCAGCATCACCAGCGACAGCGCCGTCGCCAGCATGATCGGATTGCTCCACGGCAGCGCCGAGACCCAGCCGAACGCGCCGCGGCCGCCGCGCATCCGGCTGGCGATTTCGGCTGAGGCGCAGATCGTGAACACTGTCAGGAGCGTCGGCAGCGCCACCAGTCCGGTGAACACCGACTGCATGAACTTGAAGCCGGCGCCGACCTGCGGATCAGTGAACAGATGGTGGACACCGATCGGCATCGAGACGACAAGGAACAGGATGAAGGAAATCCGCGCCATCGGGTCGCTGTAGATCCGCCCGCCGATCGCCCGCGGAAAGATAGTGTAATAGGCAATGTAAGTCGGCATCAGCCAGAAATACACGATGGCGTGCAGCGTCCACGAAAATAGCACCCGCGACAGGCCGGCATCGATCGTGGTGGTGAGGCCGAGCGCCGCGGGCAAGATCTGCAGCAGGATTTCCAGCGCCGCGCCGACCGCGGTCCAGCCCCACAGATAGGCACCGGCCGTATTGGCGAACATCGCCAGCGGAATTGGCTTGCCCGGATTGGCGCGCTTCCAAGCGTACAGGTTGATCGAGGTCAGCGCGACCCAGATCCATGAGCCCACCACAACCAGCACGACGCCGATGTAATAGAACGGATTGCCGATCAGCGGCGGGTAGAAGGTGTAGAGTACCGACGCCAGGCCCATCGATACCGGCACCAGCGCCACCACGGCGCCAATTGCAACCAGCAGGAACGACGCCCAGGCCCAACGCCGACCGATCATCGGCCGCTCCAGCGCTGTCTCCGTGATAAAGTAGCCGAAGCCCATCGCGATCAGCGTCGGGAATACATAGCCCATCGCGGAGCCATGCGCGGTCACCGAGCGATAATACAGCTCGGGATTGAAGTGCCAGATATTGAGCGGGCTGCGCACGAACATCTGCCAGGCGCCGAGCAGGATCGCCAGGCCGAACACCGTGAAGGCGAGCCAGAAATGCGCGAGTATGAGCCGCCGGTTAGTCAACACAGGTCAGTCTCCCGCGCGTCGATTTCAGATTCAAGAAAGCCGCCTTGTCGATCACCTTGACCCTGCCCCACATGCCTTGGTGGCCGATGCCGCAAAATTCCTGGCACGGCATCACATGCTCTTTCGGCTCCTTGAAGCTGGCCTTGAATTCGGAAATATAGCCCGGCACCAGCATCGAATTGATATTGGTGCCTTCGATCAGCAGACCGTGCACGACGTCGGCACTGGTCGTACGGAACGTGATCGGCGTGTTCGCAGGCACCAAAATGCATTGCGGCGTGAAGGAGAACTGCTGGCCGATGGCGCGCACCATCACCGAGCCGTCGGCCTCGACTGCGGTGCCGAGATTGCTTTCGATGAATTCGCCGGTCAGGTGCAGCGTCTTCGGATCGGCGGTCTCGACGCGGCCCTGCGGCATCGAGGCGTGCTGGATGCCGGTCACCGCGGCGATCCCGACCAGCACCACCACGATGGCCATCGACACCATCGCCCAGCGCCGCTCGATACGCGCGGCGACGTCGTGGGAGGCTTCGCTGTTCTCGGTCATGATCGGGCCATGCGGTGTTTATGCTGGTTTCATGGAACATATACGCGGGGCAGATAGACCAGCAGATAGAACGCGAACCACAATCCGACGACGATCGCCGTTGCGACACCGGCCACGGCGATTGCGCCTTGCGGGCCGGCGCGGACGATGACATGCACGGACTCGTCTTGCTTGGATCTGTCGGAGGATGGCAACGGTGAATTGATCATGGGATGTCTCAGTTCAGCGTCGCGGAACGAAGTTCGTTGGCCTGGCGTGCCGACACCGGTGCGCCGCGGTTGCCCCAAGAGGTGCGGATGTAGGTCACAACCGCCGCGATCTCGTCATCGGACAACACATGCGCGAAGGGCGGCATGCCATACGGCATCGGATTGCCCTTGGTGGCGGGCGGGAAGCCGCCGTTGAGCACCATGCGGATCGCATTCACCGACGACGACATCTGGATCGACTGGTTGCCGGCGAGTAGCGGATAATGTGGCGGCTTGCCGGCTCCTTCGGTGCCGTGGCAGCTGGCGCATTGCCTGTCGTAAATCGGCTTTCCCAAGCTGACGAGCAGGCTGGTCTCGGCAGTTGGCAATGGCGGCGATGGCCGGTCCGGCGAACTGCCTTGTGCCAGGCCCTTGAGATAGATCGCCATCGCGCGAACGTCGTCGTCGCTGAGATATTGAAGACTGTTATAGACAACATCGGCCATCGGGCCGTAGACCGCGCCGCGATGCGAAATGCCGTCGCGCAACAGCTCCGTGATGTCCTTGATGCCCCAGTCGCCGAGGCCGGCTTCCTTGTTCGACGTCAGCGACGGCGCGTACCAGTTCTGCATCGGGATCAGCCCGCCCTCGAAGGCCTGCGAGTCCGAGCTGCCGCCCAAAGCGTTGATCGCCGTGTGGCACATGCCGCAATGGCCGAGTCCCTCGACGAGATAGGCGCCCCGGTTCCATTCCGCGGACTTGGTCGGATCCGGCTTGTATTCGCCTTCGTTGAAGTACAGCGTGCGCCAGCCGATGATCAGCGAACGGTTGTTGTAGGGAAACCGTAGGTCGTGAGGGCGGTTGGCCTGCTTCACGGCCGGCACCGACATCAGGAACGCGAAAATCGCGTCGCTGTCGTCGCGCGTGACCTTGGTATAGGAGGCGAATGGCATTGCCGGATACAGCAGGCTACCGTCAATCGAGCGCCCGGTGTGCATCATAGTGTAGAACTGGTCGGCGGTCCATTTGCCTATTCCGGTTGTCGGATCGGGCGTGATATTTGACGTGAAGATGGTGCCGAACGGCGTCTTCATGGCGCGGCTTCCGGCGAAGGTTTGGCCCTCCGGCGCCGTGTGGCAGGCGATGCAATCACCGGCGCGCGCCAAGTATTCGCCGCGCGCGATGACTGAATCCGTCGGCACCTTGGCCGGCTGCGGGGCAGGCGCGGCCGACGGCGGTGTCACCGGCTGTTGCGCCGGCACAGCTGCGACCGACAGGCCGCTGATCAGCGCGGCGCCCAGGATCATTCCGGAAATGCGGGTGATCATCACGACGCCCTCAATTCGGTTCGCTGCCGCACGCCAGCGGCATCGGGATCGGCAGGCTGCCGCGCGGCGCCGGCGTGGTGTCGGCGGGAGCCTTGCGCGACGATAGCCACGCTGCCAGCGCCTTGACGTCGTCCTCGGTCAAATAGCCCGCCACGAGTTGCATGCAGTCCGGCAACGCCGCGGTACGGGTGCCGTAGCGCCACGCGCCGAGTTGCGCGCTGATATAGGAATGGCGCAGGCCCAGCAGCCCGGGTATCGCCGGCTCCATCCCGGTGAAGGACGGACCGTGACAGCCCGCGCAAGCCGGAATGTTGCGTTGCGGGTCGCCCTTCGTCGCCAGCAGCTCTCCCCTTGCGAGCAGATCGTTGCTGACAGTTGGAGTCGCCGGCGCCGGCAATGGCGGCCGCTGCTCGGCGAAATACTCCGCCATCTTCTGCAGATAGGCATCGTTCTGAAATTCGAGGAGGAAGTTCATCGGCGGATAGCGGCGCCGGCCCTCGCGAAACGCGATCAACTGATTGTAGAGATAGCCCGCCGGCTTGCCCGCCAGACGGGGGAAGTAATCGTCATTGGTTCCCTCGCCCTGCGCGCCGTGACAGGACGCGCATGCCTGCATCCGCGCTGCCATCGTGTCAGGCGGCGCCTCAGCAGCAAGAACCGAGCCTCCATCCAGTAGGCAGACTATCAGTAAGATTGCTCGCAATAGTTGCCCGCGAGGCGAAGCCCCTAGGTACCGCGGCTTAACGCCGGAAAAAACGTCGAGGTCGGCAACGAAAAGCCCGCTAGAAGGGCTCGCGAGCAAGCTCGATGCCTTCTGCTTCTTCGATCCGCGCTCCAGAAGAATTATCGACACGGATACACTCTCTGTCGGGGACGACCGGATCTTAAGCCGCTGGAGGAGCCGAGATCTCACCAGCAATGGCACTGTACACGCTATGTACGATAGAAGACAGAACTATAATAAAATTCTGGACGCTATTGAGATTACCGGAGAGTCGTCGCGCGACGAAGGCTGACCGTGATGAATAGTTCCATCCTGCGGCTTCATCACCGACATGGCAGCGACAAGGACTCGAAGCGTGCGCCGTTTCGGATCTTTGCAGGCCGTCGGGCGACGAGGATGCAGAGATTGACCTGCCATCATCGATTCATGACCGGCAAGTGCCGGCATCGCACCGGAAACCGATTTTATATCGGCGGACGGCAGGAGCAAGCAGACGGCCCTCTATTCGAAGCGGCGTTCGGCATTCACCGTCCGGTTCAGCCTGCGGCTTGCTAAAATGACGTCTTCTTTAGATGCTCGTCAGGACTGATCACTGTCGAAACCCAAATGGGTGTATCAGCCTTTGGTCAGCTGAACGTAGCTGCTTCTATTTTTTCTTCCCCTCGGCATCGAATTGCTTCAGGAACGCGACGAGATCGTTGGTCTTCTGCTCATCCTTGAGGCCGACGTAGATCATCTTGGTGCCCGGGACCTTGGCTTTCGGGTCCTTGATGTATTCACGGAAGGTGGCCTCGTCCCAGGTAATTCCGGAATCCTTGTTGGCGGCCGAATAGGAATAGCCCGCGACGGTGCCCGACTTGCGGCCGATGAGGCCGTTCAACTGCGGACCGACGGCGTTCTTCGCGGTTTCGCCGATCTGATGGCACATCTTGCAGACGCCAAACACCTTTTCGCCAGCGGCGGCGTCCTGGGCCTGAACTTGGCTTGAACCGGCGATCGCCAGCATGGCTGCGAAAATGAACTTGCGCATTTTGTTCTCCTGGTTGGGTTCGCCCATGCGGGTCGAGCGCTTTGCCTGTTGCACCAAATGATGCGACCCGTCCGGGGGGCCTGCTCGAACTTACGCGCCGTCGATAATTGTGGCTCCGCTCGCATCGACCAGCCTGACCTGCACGGCCGGTCGACGGGATATTATGTGGCGAATGCGAGCCAGCGGCATTGTGCTGAACGCAGTCGAAAGCGCGTCGGCTTCCGTCGCCGTCGGTGCGATCACGCTGACGGTCCGATAGAGCGCCGGACTGCGACCCGTCGCAGGATCGAACAGATGCGTGAACCGTCCGGGCCCGTCGAAATGAAATCCGGCGCCGGCAGTGGTGGCGACGGCGCGATCGACCAGATCGATGGTCTCGGTGAGCAGGCCGGGTCGATCCGGATCGGATATGCCCACACGCCACGGGGTCGCGTCGGGCCGGCCGCCGATCGCGCGGATCTCTCCCATGTCGACCAGTGTCGTCGATAGCCCGGCCTCGCGCAGGCTGTCGACGACACGGTCGGTGGCGTACCCTTGGGCAATGCCGTTCAGGGTCACAGCCGCGCCGCGCTTGACCAGCGCAATGCGATCGGGACCGACCAGCAGGCCGCGGTGCCCAACCTTTGCCAGCGCGTCGGCAAGCTTGCCCGTGGATGGGCCGGCTGGATCGGGCAGGTCGGCGGCAAAATGATCGGCGTAAAGCCGCCACAACGGCTGCACCGTCGGATCGAAGGCACCATCGGTCATTTCGGCAAAGGACAGAGACGTCTTGAGAAGCGCGACCATGTGGGCGTCCGGCGACACAAGCACGCCGGTGCGATTGAGGCTGCAGATCGCCGAGTCGGCGCGGTACAGGCTGAACTGCGCTTCCAGCCGCCGTACGGTCAGTATGCAATGCTGCACCAGCCGCTCTGCTTCGACGCGGTCCGGATGGTAAATTTCGATAGACACCTGCGCGCCGAGCGCAGAGCCCTGCCAGCGGATCGCCTCATGGGCCTGCGCGGGACGCCCCGTCAGCACCGTGGAGCAGGCCGCCATCGCCGTGATGGCAATCATGCGCCGGCGCGAGATATCCCGATTCAGCATGGATTGCTCCTCAATTTGTCTTCGTGTCGGAATGATCGCGCTCGCTTTGGTCGCCCACGTTGTCACTGCCCAGCACATAGGTCGGCGGAATCTCCGCAAACGTCACGACGCGCCCGCCATTCGTGGCGACGAAGCCATCGGCGGCGGCGCGATTGCCGAACGGGATAGCTTCCGCCGCGCCCATGCCGCCCTGCCGGCGACTCTCGATCACGTAGAAGGCCTTGCGCGCATCGATCCAGTTGGTGGCGCCGGGATCTTCCCAGTTCGGCGCTTTCGCCATATCCGAGACGTAGATCGCACGGATGTCGCGCGGCTGGTCCGGCATCAGGGTGAAGGCCACGGTATCCCGCACCGAGGTGAACCAGAACGGATCGATCCGACTGCCGGTGATGATCTGCCCCTTAGGGCCGGGATGTTCCAGCAGGTTCATGCCGCAGAACACGCCCATCGCGTCACTGTTCAACGCCACTGGCGGCGGCACGGTTGTGCCGGCGTCCTGATTGCACCCAGCCAGCACCACGGCTGCAATGAAGGCGCACACGATCCGCGAGATCATAATTCCCTCCGTGCAAAGAACAGCGTGGCCAGTCCAAGCGGTGCCACGATCCACAACGTCAAGCCCGCCAGGAGCGCACCCAGTCCCGTCGTTGCCGTGCCGGCCAGCCCGGCCATGCCGGAGAACTGACTGACGTTGAAGCCTGTAAGGTTGCTCAGGCGATAGAGATCGGTGGGATTGAGGAACAGCAGCCACTCCAGCACCTGCGCCGAGACGATCCGCCCCTGGTCGACGACGAGGATCCCGAGCAGCGCCATGTCGAACACCAGCACCATCAATAACCAGACGCCGACCGACAGACCGGCCGCGGTGCCACGGTCGCGCGCCATGCTGCTGATCAGATAGCCGATCGCCACGAACACGGCGCCGAGCATGACCGAGGTCCCCAGCATCGCGGCAAAGGCGTACCAGCTCGCCGCCAGCACCGACGCGCCGGTAATTGCGAGCGCCACTGCGGCCGCGCCGTAGCCGATGACGGTTGCGAAAGTGAGGATCAGCACATGACCGCAGAACTTTCCGAGAATGACCTGGTAGCGGCCGACTGGATAACTGAGCAGCAGGATCATGGTGCCGCGCTCCATTTCGCCGACCACCGCGTCGTGCGAGATCAGCAGCGCGATCAGTGGCAGCAGGAAAATGGTGAGGCTGGAGAGGCTGACGACGACTACGTCGAGGCGGCCGGCGCCGACATTGCCGGTCGGTGCGCTGCCGAGGAAGGTCAGCGACAGCGACAGCGCGCCGAGCAGCAAGGTGGTCGCGAGGACCCAGCGGTTGCGCAGGCCCTCCTGGATTTCCTTACGGGCGACGATGAGGATCGTTCTCACGCGGCGTTCTCCTGCGACCGGAGGAAGTGCGCATAGAGATCGTCGAGCGTCGGCGAAGCGATATCGATGTTAGTGACCCTCTGGTCGCCCGAGGCGGCCCGCAGCAGCGCCATCTTTTGTGCCTCGTCGCGGGCCAGCAGCACGCAGCCCCGCTCGACGGCCACGGAGTCGTTAGGGATCCACGACGGCCGCGTACCGTCAGCATCAGCCTGAAAATCGAGCGTCAGGCGGATCGGCAATTGCGAGATCGAGCGCAGTTCGGCCAGCGTGCCCTGCGCCACCAGGACGCCGCGGTTCATGATCAGGACATGTTCGGCGCGGTCTTCCAGCTCGTTGAGCGCATGCGACGAGATCAGCACCATGGCGCCGTCATCGCGCAGCTCTTGCAGGATCTCATAAAACGTCAGCCGCAGCGCCGGATCGAGTCCGGTAGTAGGCTCGTCCAACAACAGCACGCGCGGCCGGCCGAGCAGTGCCTGCGCCAGGCCAAGTCGCTGCCGCATGCCCTTGGAATAGGTACCGACCCGGCGGTCGGCCGCGTGGCCGAGACCCACCCGCTCGAGCAGTGGCCACCCAGACGCCGGTTCGATCCGCTTAAGCCGCGCATAGAACGCCAGCGTCTCACGGCCGGTCAGCGCCGCGTTGAACGCGACATTCTCTGGCAGATAACCTAGCTGCCGGCGTGCGGAGAATTCTCCCGCTGCCGGGTCCTGTCCGAGCACGCGGATCTCGCCGTGATCGGGATGGATCAGGCCGAGCAGCAGCTTGATCAGCGTCGTCTTGCCGGCGCCATTATGGCCGACCAGTGCGCACAGCCGCCCGGGGCTGAGCGTGAACGACACGTCGCGCAGGGCTTTCACCGCACCATAGCTTTTCGTCACGCCGCTGACGGAGACGGTCGAGTTCATTTCAGACTCCGGCTGGAAATCGGCTTCGGTGGCGGAGCAATCAGCGGACGGCTATCGATGACGCCGCCGGGATACAGCGCCGGGAACTGCGCCTGCGCCCAGCGCAGCACCTGTACGGCGGGACTGTTGATCAGCACCTTTGCCTGTGGTGCCGTCCACAATACGCGGTCGACCACATCGTTAGGTCGATAGGCGGTGTCGGCGATACCGTCGCCATTGAGGTCGAACGCCGGATTGTCGCTCCAGTAGTTGCCGCGGCCGCCCTTCGACCAGTCGAGGTCGCGGGTGCCGACATACTTCACCTGATTGCGGTTGCCGATGAAGGCATTGCCGGTAATTTCGTTGCCTTCCGAGCCGGCCGTGAAATGCACGCCGATCTCGCAGCGCTCAAACCAGTTGTTGCGAAACCTGTTCTTGTTGGCGTTGTAGATGAAGACGCATTTCTCCGGCCCGTTGCGCTGACCTTCCCGCGATTTTTCAACAGACGGCATGCCGGGCTCGGCGTCCGCGCTGTCGTCGCGCGTGGCCTCGATGTTGTCGATCCGTCCCCCTGTCACCCGGTTGCCGTCGATATCCGCATAGTTGGCGCTGTTCAACAGCATGCCATGGTCGCGGTCGCGATCGGAGACGTTGTCGCGGATCACCAGCCGGTTGGAGAACATGATGGCGTAGCCGACGTGATTGCCGATCGAGACGTTGCCGCTGACTTCGCTGTCGCTGGTGTACATGTAATGCACAGCAAACCGCACATGCTCGAAGCGGTTATTGATGAAACGGTCCTTGCGGCTCGAAATCGTGAAGATGCCGTCGCGTCCGTAGCGGAAGGTGTTTTCGCCGATGGTGACATCGGGTGCGTTCCACAGCGAGACGCCGTTTCCGGCTTCGCTGACGCGACCGTCACGCAGGCCTTCGATGGTGTTACGCAAGACGCGCGAGCCCTTGGCGCCATGTACATAAATGCCGAACAGGTTGCCTTCCAGCCGGTTGTCCTCGACCAGCGCCCGCTCCGCGGTCTTTTCGAGGAACACGCCGGAATCCATGGTTTGAAGGTTGCGGCCCGATCCCCTGATGGTGACACCACGGATGGTGACGTCCGGTGCGGTCACGGTGATGACGTTGCCGGACCCCGTGCCGGTGAGCACGACCCCGGGCCGTCCCGCCAGTACCAGCCGGCGTTCGATCCGGATGGCGCTCTTGTATTCCCCGACGCCGAGTTCGACGACGTCGCCGTCCTGCGCCCCGTCCAGCACGGCCTGAAGCGGCTGGTCCGGAACAGCTTTCAGCGTCTCCGCGCTGGCGGAGATCGACACTCCGGCGGCGAGGATCGCCGCCGGAACAAGGCGCAGGAGGAGGTTCACGTGTCGTTCCTGCCTCAGACCGTCTTCGGCTCGACGAACATGCGGCCTTTCATCTCCATGTGCATGGCATGGCAGAACCACGAACAATAGTACCAGTAGACGCCGGCACGATCCGCCGAGAACGTTACCGACGCCGTGGCCATGGGAGCGACTTCCATGTTGATACCGTAGTTCACGATGGAGAATCCGTGGGTCAGATCTTCCACCGAATCGATGTTGGTGACGTAGACGGTGACCTGGTCGCCCTGCTTGACCTGGAACTGCTCAAGACCGAACGCAGGTGCGGTAGACGTCATGTAGACGCGCACCTTGTTGCCGTCGCGAATGACCTTGGAGTCATCCTCGAGCTTGATGCCGTCTGCCTTGGCCTGCTTGACCGCATCGGCAAACATCGGGTCGGCGCGGTCCCAGATCGACACCGGATTGATCTTGGAGCGATGGACGATGGTGGCATCATGCGGTTCGGCGAAGCTCGGGCCGTCGTGGATCAGCACCATCTTGTCGCCGGAGATGTCGATCAGCTGGTCATTCTCGGGCTTCAGCGGGCCGACATTGAGGAACCGATCCTTGGAGAACTTGTTCAGCGAGATCAGCCATTTGCCGTCGGCCTCCTTGGTCTGGCCCATCGAGGTGTGGTTGTGGCCGGGCTGATAGTGGACATCGAGCTTCTGCAGTATCGGATCGACCTTCTCGCCCTTGAAGGCCCGCCTGGCGAGATCGATGTTCCACTTCACGATCTGGCTGTCGAGGAACAGCGTCGTGTAGGCATTGCCCTTGCCATCATAGGCGGTGTGCAACGGACCGAGACCGAGTTCGGGTTCGGCGACCACGACGTCGCGCGGCTTGATCTTGTCGTCAAACAGATCGTCGAACTTGCGCACGTCCATCACCGTCACCGTCGGCGACAACTTGCCGGCAGCGACGATATGGATGCCGTCGGGCGCGGTGTTCATGCCGTGCGGGCTGTTGGAAACTGGAACATAGCGCGTGTACTTCGAGCCCTTGCGGCCGTCGATGACCGGCACGCCCTTCATCTCCTTGAAGTCACCGTTCTTGACGGCCTCCTCAATGCGCTTGATATTGAAAATGACCACCCAGTCCTGCTCGTTGGCGGTCATCTCGGCAAGGGTGACGCCCTCTTCCGAATTGTAGCAGGTCGCGAAGGCATATTTGCCCTGGTAATCGGCATCGACGTTGTCAAGATTTCCGTCGACCATCACCTGCCAGGCGACCTTCATGGTGTCGCCGTCGATCGCGCTGAAAATCGCTCGATACTGTTTCTTGTCGTCGAGAATCTTGCCGTCGTTGGGCAACGGCACGCCGTCCTCGCCATTGGCAAAGACGTAGCCGGTGCGCGGAAATTTCTGCACGCGCAGGCCGTGCACGGTGTGCTGGTTTGGCAGTTCGATGATCTTGTCGCACTTCATGACGTCGAGCCGCACGCGCGCGACGCGGGTGTTGGCCTTGTCGTTCATGAACACGTAACGGCCGTCATAGGTACCGTCGGTGAAGGACAGATGCGGATGATGCAGGTCGCCGTTCATGTAGGTGCCGCCGCGGGTCTTCAGGAATTCGCGGGTCTCCGGCAGCAGGCCTTCGGTGAGGACCTTCAGGCTCTCATTGGTCTGGCCCCAGCCGGTGGCGCTGCAGCGGTTGAACACCGGCACGCGCATCAATTCGCGCATCGACGGCAAGCCAACGATACGCATCTCTCCGGACTGGCCGCTCGAGAAAAATGTGTAGTATTCGTCGAGTTCGCCTGGAAGCACTTCCGCCTTGTGCACGGCGGGACGCGCAGCGGTCGACTTCGGTGCGCCGGCCTTGGTCTGCGCATCGGCCGTCGTGGCCGACAGCCCAACGCCGCTCACCAGGCCGACGCCCGCGGCGACAGCCGCTGTTCCGAGCAGGGTTCGGCGGCTGACGCCGCTCCCGTTGTTGTTGCTGTTTTCGCTCATAATAAGCCTCCTGGGCTTTCGGTTGCTGATGGTGCGGCAGTGGCGGTAGACGATCCGATTGGGCGTCCTCCGGCGGTGATGACGGTGGCAGGCCCCTTGCCGGATCGCATCGACGGCGACGACAGGGCTTCGCGCTTCTCGCGCTTCAGCCGCACCTGGATCACGTGCGGGCAGCGGTGATCGTCGAAATACAATTCCTGGCAATGCATGCAGTAGATGCACTCATTGACGTTGATGTGCCCCTCGGGATGGATCGCCTGCACCGGGCACTCCTTGGCGCAGCGCTGGCAGGGCGTACCGCATTCCGGATAGCGGCGCAGCCATTCGAACATCCGGATACGGCCGGGAATGGCGAGCGCGGCGCCGAGCGGGCACATATAGCGGCAGAAAAAGCGCTCGACGAACAGCCCGGCCGACAGCAACGTCAGGGCATAAATGACGTAGGGCCATTCGCGCGCGAATTTCAGCACGATGGCCGTCTTGAACGGCTCCACCTCTGCAAGCTGTTCGGCAAAGCCAGTCGAGTATAGCGACATGCCGAACAGGCCGAGGAAGATGATATACTTGATCGGCCATAACCGCTCGTGCAGGCCCCATGGCACGCGGTATTGCGGAATCTTGATCGCCTGGGCGAAGACGTTGAGCAGTTCCTGCAATGCCCCGAACGGGCACAGCCAGCCGCAGAAGGGGCCCCTGCCCCAGAATAGCAGTCCTGCTGCGATCGCTCCCCACAGCAGGAAAATCAGCGGCGCCGACAGGAAATACTCCCAACTGAAGCCGGTTAGCAGCGAATTGGCGAAGGTCAGGACATTGACGACCGAGAGCTGGGCATTAGCGTACCAGCCCATCCAGACCAGGATGAAGACGAGATAGCTTCGGCGCACCCACACAAACAGTCGGGGCCGCGCGACCAGCGCATTCTGGAAGAAAAAGATCACCGTCAACGCACCGAGCGCGAAGATCGTCGTTGCGATCTTGACCGTGTTGCCGCGCCAGATTTTCATCCAAAGCGGCTCGTCCTCGGCCGTAGCAGGCGCGCGCGCAGCGCCTGCCGCTGCGACAGACGGCGGAGCCGAACTCGCAGATGGCGCAGGCGGGGCGAACGGCGCCACCGGTTCCCGCTTCAGATAGATGTCGGGAAGCGCGTAGCCGAGATCGAAGGTCAGCCAAGCCTTCTCCCGGGTGCTGATGACGCGCTGGACCAGCAATTGAAGAGCCCATGGCTCTGTCGGGTCGAGCGTGAACTCAGACGGCACCACGAACAGGCCAATCTCGGGGAACGCAGGAGCCCCGTCGGCTTCCAGACTTCCCAGCCGCGTGTGGTCACGGTCGCGAAACCGGATGCTGTTGGTGTCCTGGATCAGTTCGATGCGGTCGAAGATGCCGCCGCGCACATAGGCGGCACCCTTGAAGGAGTATCGCCCCTGACCTGCCACGACCAAGGCTTGCTGGCCCGGCTTCAACCGTCCGGACAGGCGGGCGAAGCCGTCGTTGCCCAGCAGGCTCCGGCCGATCGTCGGAACGGCAACATCAGCGACATAGAGATCGACGAAGACGTCGGCGGGGTCGCCCTCCTCTGGTCGCGCTGCCGCGGCGGCATTGCCCGCCTTCTCAAACGCGGCGTTGACATCGGCAACCGACATGACCAGGTGGCGGATAGAGCCGTCGCCGAGCAGACTCTCCCAGTCCCGAATATCGCCCTTTGCCGCGTCGATCGATTTCACCGCCTGCGGTGCAGCCGCGACTGGCGCGCCGCCAGGCGTGCCAAGCCGCCCGCTCTTGATCAGTTTGGTAGCCGAGCGAACGATGCTGTCGCCCATCACCAGCACGGTGACTGTCGCGCCGCTGACGATATCGACCTGCGGTGCCGGCGCTGCGCCGCGCACCACGCCGGCGATATCGGCGCCGATCAACTTGTTGACGGCCTCCATGATCCGTTTCTCGGGAATTCCCAGGAGAACGATGGGCTCTTTGTGATCGACCAGCTTGAGGCCGGTGATGACGCCCTTGGGGTCGATGCCGACCAATAACTGGATCGGCTTGCCTGAATAGCCGGTGGCGTTCGCGAAATCGGAATTCAGATAGACGAAGCCGAGGAGTTGCTCATCCTTATAGGCCGGCATGATCGCCTGATCGCCCTGCAGCGACCCGACACGATTGGCACCGGGAACGAGCTCACTGGGCACGGCCTTGCCCACGAAATCACTCAAGCGACCCGCGGCATACGCCTCAGCCGAAAACGCTCCGGCCAAAATAGCCAGAACGAATCCCAATAGTGCAGGAATGATGAAAAATTGTCGCAACGGTTCCGCTTCCAATTGTCAGCAGAACGCCGTTGTTCTGGATCGCGATATATGCGTCTAAGTCGATCTTATACTGATCGAAATCGGAGCCACTTTGCGCTAGAACAAACTTACTGTTCGATCGCCAACTTGTAGCCAGGGGTATCAACGATGCGCACGGAATTGCTGTTGACTAACGAACCGCGCGCCCCGGTCGAGACGACGGCGGAACTCTATGCAATTGCATTTGATCAAGCGGAAACGGCAGCGCGCCGATATGGAAGATATTCCGAAACTGATTGCGAGGAGTCTTTCGGACCCGTCCGATCTGTATTCGAAAAGATTCAACACAACGCGCTCCAACGCGCGCAGGCCGTCAGCCTAACCTGCGTCGCCGAGTTAAGCAAGCTACCGGACTTAACGCAACTGAACTGGGCGCCGACCGATCTTGTTCCCGCCGAAGAATTGCTTGAACTCGCAAGCTCATCTCTCACGACTCCCTACCTGGTATGGGCGCTTGCCGTTCGCCATCGCGAGCGCGGCTTCGTGTTCTGGACCTATGTCGCGGCACTCGCCGAAAACAGCGCTGTGCGCGCCGCCGGCGAGGATATGGCGCGCGAGGCGCTACATGATGCCAACGAACTGCGTCGCGAGCGCCGTCTCGCCTGGCGCAGCGAACGTCATGTTCACGGAGAGCAATCGCCGGACGGCAGCAGCGACATCCCGCTGGCAGCGCTGCTCGAAAGTCTGCTTCAGAAAGACATTATCGAATGGGCACGAGCCCTTCCGCTGGTCGTTCGCCGCCATCTGCTTGCCGCGACAGGAAATGACGTTGACGCGCCCATGCCCAGCAACGTCCAGGCCTCAGGCACGATTGAAGCGAGGCGTCGTGCTATTCGCCGTGCGGAACAGCTGTCGTCGATCTATCTCGACGAGGCCGATCATGCCGGCGACCAAGACCAGCTTGAGCTCACACAGAAGCTCGCTGCTCGGGCGATCACCAGGCTCGCCGATTTGCGAACAATCGCTGCGACCTTAGCCGAATAAGGCGGTACACCGGTATCGCATCTGCTTGTCGATCGTCGAGCATCCAGCGCGAATCAGTCACGCGCTCCTACCGCAGAGCAAACTGCGAAGACGCCGGCTTATCGTCGAACTGCTTGCTCCCGAACAAAGAGCGCCGCCGCCTCGAGGCGCATGGATGCATCCGGAACGGAGGCACGAATGCCCATTGGCTTTGGCACTATCGTCGGCGAGATGATGAGGGCCAGACCTGAGACTATCCGTGTGTTCCTGGATTTCAGGATGGAATGCATCGGTTGTCCTATTTCCGCGTTTCATTCGGTGGACGACGCATGCATGGAGCATGGCGTCGATCGCGACGCGTTCCTGACCGCGTTGCGCGCTGCGAGGGAAACCATCACCGCTTGAACGAGGGTGCTTCGTCCGGCTTTTCCTCTGCCAACATGAATAGCTTGTGCGGTTCGCGGACGACGATCTTCTGGCGGCTGCTCTCCACTAGGCCCTTGCTTTCCCAAGCACTCAGGGTGCGGCTTACCGTGTGAAGGGTGGTCCCGGTCATCTGCGCGATATCCTGTCGGCTGATCGGGAAGTCGATTTCAACGCCGTGGTCGACCTTGCGTCCGGATTGATTGACTAGCCGCAACAGCGCGTGCGCGATGCGCTTCTCAACTTGTTCGGTCGACATCTCGACGACGCGAGTATGGGTCTCCTGGAGACGCGCGCCGACGGTCTGCAAGGTATTGGCGGCGAGCGCCGGGAACTGCTCGACCAGCCGTGGCCAGATTTCTGACGACCAGGCGAGCACTACGCTGTCGACGACTGCGATCGCCGTCGCGGGATACCGTTGCAGGCCGATGGCCTTGGCAACCCCGAAAGTTTCTCCCGTCGCGACATAGCGCACCACGATCTGTTCACCCGCCGGTGTAGTCTTGCTGGCGCGGACGTGTCCGTGCAGCAGCACGAAGAAAGAGTGCGCTTCGTCGCCATGCTCGAACACCGCTGTGTTCTTTGCGATCCGCACAGAACGGGCCTCGCTCAGGATCGCGTCGAGGTCGGCAGTTGACAGGCCTGCGAACAGAGGCAGGTCGGCTACCAGCGAACTGTCGATTTTGGCCATCAGGATATCCTCGGTTCCAGAACCTAGACCGCCAATGGCTGCATCGATCAAGCCTGAACTTGCGCTGGCGCAACGAGGGTCATTCGAGAGCGAGCTAGACCCGTTGATAGCGCTTTGCAAAAAAGGCCTCAGCGTTAACAAACGCAAGCCCGTTGATCTTTTTCTCGTACTTTATTTTTGGTTTGTTTTCGAAGCTCTTCCTCGTGGAGTCCCGTCTACGATCCCGTCTAACGACAGTAAAACAAAACAGGGCGCACCTACGAAATCGCCGGTATTTCAGCTTGCTCGCTTAACTATGCAGCCTCTGCTTCTTCTGGCGGAGCAGCCTGCAAGGCGGAGTCGGTTGAAAGCAGTTCAGCTCGATCGAGCATTGTTAAGAATCGAGGGCTATCGGAAAATGACAGACGATCAGATTATCGATCGGTTGAGACAGGCGAAGGAAATGCAGGAAGCACCGGACCTGGAGCACTTCGCTCGCGAAATTGAGGACGGTCATTACCGATGAGGCACCCGAAGCGTGAGCCGGCGTCGACTTGGGGTCGACTTGCTTAGCAAGATGCGTGCTCGTCGATTGCTAAGCCCTTGTTATTATTGGCTGGGGCGGGAGGGTACGCAGCCTGATCGGCGCCATCTGTACGCCACTGAAATCACTCAAGAATCCGGAGCAACACTCGCCTCGTGTAGCACCTTAGTGCGTCATGCTGCAAGAGCGGTAGAACATGCGCAGGCGCTCAACGATGGCACGACGTACACCGGCTTGGGACAGTCGACCTCCGCGCCACTATGCCGCTCAGGTCACGGGCAGGCGCCGAAGCGGGAAGCCGGCCGGCGGCGGCAGCTTGCCCGATGCATTGAGATCTTTCGAAAACGCCGTCGAGGCGGGCCACTGGCCGCCCTCGGGCGACGTCACGACGGTCTCCACGTCGGAGGACAGCGGCTCCTGAGTGTATCCAAGGGGCCTGCCCGGGTCATCTCCGCACGGATAGCCTCCGGCTTCTCCAGACGCCCGCCGAACGTGCGGCGTAGATCAGCAATCTGCGCCTCCGTGACTTGACCGACCCACCCGCCCTCCCGTCCATTCCAGTGCAGGCCAGCAGCCACGAGCAGCTCGCGGTTCGAGGGCGACGCGTTCCGTCCGAACCGCACGAAGGCCGGGATGTTACCAGCAGCGGCCAGGCTTGTGGGCTGATGGACAGTGTCCGCGGTGACTTTCGAGAGAGACAACAACAGCGTACTTACCGGGACGTTGCTAAGATCCAACCGTTCGAAAGTGGTTGCCACAAGCATCATAATTTTCGCTTTATTGGCTGCCACGAGATCCGAGATCTCGTCGTCGATGCGCGCGCGATCCTGGCGACGCACTGCGATTTTGGCTTGGAGCGACTCAATTTCACGAACAAGCGTTGTCTGTCGTTGCATGCGATCGTCCTCTGTTTCACGACCGCAGAACATCATGGATGTGAGAAAACGCCAACTTCGAAAAACCCGCGGCTTGCGGCTTTCAAATCTCTCTGCGACGCTCAATATATTAAATGTGGAAAGGGCCCGTTGTTGGCAATCCCATTCGTACTGGCGCGACCAATCAAACTGGCCAAATATTCGAGTGCGACATGGGATTTTGCCTATGTCGGACGCGCCGTCATGGCAGATCCTCGGGCTGAAGTTCCACTGTTCGACTATTCCCATCTGCGCGACGACCTCGCTCACGTCGAGGTTCTTCTGCCGCCGAATGTGCCCCAATATTTTCTGGAACCCGCGGTTCTTGCCCATGCACTGGATGCGGTTGAACTTCGAAAGATCCGCACGCCGCTGTCCGCGCGGATCCGTAAGCCGCAAGTCGTAATGGCGGTGATTGTGGCGCTCCCTCCCGAGTTCGAAGTTTCGCTAAACGAAGCGCTGATCATTGCACGGAGGATCGTACGCTATCCGTGCGGATCGCATCCAATTCCGATCCACCTCGCGATCCACAACGCCTCGATCAATCGTCACGCACATGCGGACATCGGCCTTCGACCAATGAATCCCGACGGTTCGTTCGGCCTGAAGATTCAGAATCTCTTCGCCCGTTTTGGATCATACGGTGACGAAATCCGCGTAGCGGAGGGAACCGGCTGGCCGGATCTCAGCTGGGAAATCCAACAAACGTTCTTCACCGAACGCGGCATGGATCTCGTTGTCGATCCACCGGCGCCAGCGCCGGAGCGACATGTTCGCGCAAAAATTCCAGACGGTATCTCCACGCAGTGGATCAACATTCAGCGTCAGCAAAGGCGTCTCGCCAATCTTAACATGATCAAGGGAAGCCCGACGCATCTGATCGAAGGCCTGCTAAAAGGCCGCTCAGCGCTCCGCGTCGCCGAGTTGCATCGGCTCTGTGCTCGATTCATCGACAATGAGGATGACAGGCGCGCCCAGGTGGATCGTATTCTGGTGGATGAAAACGTCACCTCGCTGACCGATACGGCCGAACCGACGAAGCAACGTTACGTAACGACCCGTCGTATCGCACGCCTTATGGACCGAACCGCCAAGCTCATCGATCGGGCCGGCGACAAAATAGCCGCTGTGACCAGGGCTGATCATGATGCCGTCGCGGAACGGCTTTCCGAACTTTACGGAACGCACAAACAGGGCAAACCTCCGTTGATCCTCGGAAGCGCACTGTCCCACTGCGAAAGAGCCGCTCAGGCCCTGGCGGATTATCACCCGGTGTTGGGCACGCTCGACATGGTGATGGGCACGCCCGACCAGCGTGTAAGAGGACGTAAGAGGGGCGTTTACATAGAGCGCGGGCGTCTCATCATGGTTCCACGCGCCGAGCTGGTCGATGATCGGCGCTTGGCACGACTGACTATTTCAGCGAACGAAAGTGGATCCGCTCTGCTGCTCGGGCACGACCAAGGCCGTCAGACAGGTATCGTATGCCGGGGTCTTGCCGCTCATGTTGCCGACCGGCCCCAGTCCGACTTCTCCGTCGATCAAGACGAAGGCCGGATGCCGACCATCGAACGCCTGCTTCGATCGGGGCTGCTGCGTCGGGGCGTTGAAGCGATGGTCAACCTGGGTGTCATCAATTTCAGCACGCGCCCGGACGTTCGCATCGGCGACGCGCTACAGATCATGGTTCTCGACAATCCTGCGGCGGTGGAAGACGTCAACAACACGATCAAGACTGCCCGGCGGCTTGCGGGAGCTAATGAAGAACGACAGACTCTTGCGGGACCGCACGGCGAGATAACGCTTTCGATTGGCGCATGGATCGTAACCCTAGGACGAAGGGGGCTTCCCAGCTCGATGGATGCCCACCAGTTGGCGCAGGTTGTGGCCATCGACGCGGTTGCCGGTTGGATTGAGGTGGTCCGTCACGGCGAAGTGGCCAGGCTCCACTTCGTGAATGGTCCGGCGATCCGCTCAGCAGATGCCATCTCGATCAGAGATGCCTGGGACGCGCCGTCCAATACAAATCTTGTCATCAAACTCACCAATCCTCGGCAGGTATGGGCAGGGCTCTTGCTGGCGTCCACCCGGATCGGGAACGCACAAATTTACGTTGATCCAGCATTAGCTCAAACGCCCGCCGACCTGCTCGAGGCGGCACGCCGCTCAGTCCCCGGCGCTCTTCCGTCGCATTGGGTGGCAAAACCAGATGCTGACGCCGTGATCAGTAAAATGCTCGGCGATCTGGATCCCTTTCCGGAAATTAAGGTCGCAATTCCGGAGCCGCCCCCGCCTCCTTTGGGATTTGCCGAGGATGTGCGTCACCGGATCAGCAAAAACGCTGGTACGCAGCTGGCTTATAGACTGCTTCACGAACATTTGACGAAGCGACATCCCGATCACGAGGCAAATCTCAAGCGGTTATTGGACCTGTGCGGCAGCGAGCTTACGAAGTCAGTCATTTTGTTCATGGCAGAGCGGGATGAAATGCCGGATGTCGACGACGTCGACTTTCCTCTTGAGCTCGCCGAGCTTGAGCCTAGGCATTGGTCCGGTTGGGAGCTGTATAAATTCGAACTGGATCTTAATCTGATGACGATCCGTGCAGCCGGCTGGGGACTGTTACCGTCAGTTGGGCCGAAAACGGACCGACTTTCTACGCCACTTAATGCCCTAAACGATCCCTAGTTCTGACCCACGCCTCATCGTGCTAGGCGCAGCCTAAATTCCAGGCGCCACGGAGATTTAATGCCATCGGTATCTAATCACGGCATTTCCTGTATGCCGCAAACCACAATCGTATTGCACTCGGTCGTTGCACCTCTCCCGGCCGAAGCGAAACCTTGTTCGATTGCTTTTCCGATGATGATCGGCTCAGCACGGCGACGCCGAGGCGCCCCGACCATTCGTAAAACTCCGCCTCGATACCCTCTTCTACACCAAACTCAGATGAGCTCCGTCTTCCGGCTCGCCGCGTGCCTCGCAATCTAACTTGATAAAGTGGACTTCCCATATGCCCGCGCTACCTTATGCATCACCTGCGCCAAGAAATTGTGTCGACCGGCTGAAAGTGAATTGGATGGGTGATGTGCAGGGCGCCGATGGCCAATGGCGCTGACCGGATCGCAGCATCTGAATTCGTTTTGAAGGACTTGGCGATGCCAATGTGCGGACGCCAGCGAGATTGCCAAGAGCTGCTCTGTTCTCGCCGACGGATTGCTCACATCGGAATGAGCGATCCACCCATTGTCCGCTCTGCGCCATAGGCGGCCAGCCAGAAATCTGTTCGATCGGACTAAACCAGAAAGTCAGAATAGATTGGCTTGCTCGCGGTGAGCGATGCGGTGGGCGGGACGGCGGAGGCCTCCTCATGTCTGCACGTCTTACCGCTAAAACGCAGCAATCTTGGAACAAGGGATTGCTTGTCGGTCAGAAGAAGCCGCTCGAGCCAAAACACGTCTGGTCCATCCGCGTTCGCCTAGAACTCGCAGGATCGAAGCGCGATCTTGCAATCTTCAACCTGGCGATCGACAGCAAACTTCGAGCTTGCGACCTCGTCAAGCTGCGTCTGGACGACATTTTCTCGGGAGCTAAAGTACGAAACCGAGCGACGATCGTTCAAAAGAAGACAGGGCGACCAGTGCAATTCGAAATCACGGAGCAATCAAGAAATTCCATTGAAGCCTGCCTGCCGATGCTCCGAGCTAAGGGCACGCGATTTCTCTTTCCAAGTCGCCTTCATGCAAGTCTCCACATATCTACCCGCCAATATGCTCGACTGGTGCACAGGTGGGTGGAAAGCATAGGCCTAGACACGAAATTGTATGGCACGCACACGATGCGTCGGACCAAGGCAGCCCACCTCTACCGAAAGACCGGTAACCTACGAGCGGTTCAACTCCTGCTCGGTCACACGAAGTTGGAGAGCACGGTTCGATATTTAGGCATCGAGGTAGACGACGCTCTAAGCATGGCAGAACAGATCGAGCTCTAGACCATGGCCACCGGCCCCACGCCGGTGGCCACTTCGCGCCGATTGTGTTGAAAAACCCTGGTTGAAGCCGAACGCGATCGCTGATTCACTAACGGTATTGACGGAGGCTGAATCGATGATGGGTCCCCAGCAGATTGATCAGGCGGCTCTGTTCTACGAGTTCTCGCTTGAGCGGCATGTGCCGGCCTCTCATCTTCTGAGGTCTATCGACCGCTTCGTCGATCTGTCGGGTATTCGGAGCGAGTTGGCGCCTTTCTACAGCTCGACAGGCCGGCCTTCGATCGATCCTGAACTGCTCGTGCGGATGCTGCTGGTCGGCTACTGCTATGGCATTCGTTCCGAGCGGCGGTTGTGTGAAGAGGTTCACCTAAACCTCGCTTATCGCTGGTTCTGCCGGCTCGGCCTCGATGGCGAAGTGCCGGATCATTCGACTTTCTCCAAGAACAGGCATGGTCGCTTCCGCGATTGCGACTTGCTGCGCAAGCTGTTCGAGACTGTCGTTCGTCGCTGTATGTCTGAGGGATTGGTCGACGGTACCGCCTTTGCGGTCGACGCCAGTCTGATCGCCGCCGACGCCAACAAGCAACGCTCGGCTGCGAGCGCCGATCAGCAGGACTGGGAGGGCCTTGCCAGAACCCGCCGGTCGGTCAGGGAATATCTCGAAACGCTTGATGAAGCGGCCTGGGGCACAGCAAGTGAGACGGTGCCGAAGTTCGTCTCAAGATCGGATCCGGCCGCGCAATGGACCGGCGCTCACAAGGGCCATGCCTTCTTCGCCTATGCCGACAACTACCTAATCGATCTGAAGGTTGCGATTATCGTCGACGTCGAAGCGACCCGCGCGATCCGACAAGCCGAGGTCGGCGCAGCACGCACGATGATCGACCGCACGGAAGAACGCCTCGGACTGCGCCCCGAGCGTCTGGCTGCCGATAGCGCTTATGGATCAGCCGAGATGCTGGGTTGGCTGGTCGACGAGCGCGCTATCGAGCCGCACATTCCGGTGTTTGACAAGTCAGCCCGTAACGATGGGACGTTCGCGCGGGACGACTTCGCCTACGATGCAGAGACCGACATCTATCGCTGCCCGGCAGGCAAAGTGCTGGCTTCTACCGGGACCTTGGTCAATGACGGAGCGACACTTCTCTATCGTGCGAGCAAGTATGACTGCGATATCTGCAAGCTCAAGCCACGGTGCTGTCCGAAGATGCCTTCCCGGAAGGTGCCGCGTTCCGTCTACGAGAGCGCAAGAGATGTGGCGCGCGGCATCGCCAGGACCGAGGCCTATGTGACGTCGCGACGTGAGCGCAAGAAGATCGAGATGCTGTTCGCGCACCTGAAGCGCATTCTGCGCCTCGACCGGCTCCGGCTGAGAGGACCTTACGGCGCTCACGACGAGTTCCTGCTCGCCGCTACCGCCCAGAACCTCCGAAGACTGGCAAAGCTGGTCCCGTCGCCCGCCCCAATGCCTGCCTAAGCCGAGACGAACTGACGCGCGCCTTGCTCACAGAAACGTCGCGAACAGTTGCGACGGCGACTTTTTCAACAAAATCCGCCAAGAGCGGCCGCCACTGCCCGCGACTTGGTATGCCGGGCGCCCTCCAGCGCCCGGTTCCTCCAGCCCTATTTTACCAGCGAGCAGCCGCCCTGCTCAATCGGACGGAAGGCCTTCTCAGCGGGCACCGTTGAAAGCAGCTTGTAATAATCGTAAGGGTATTTTGATTCTGAAGGCTTCTTTATCTCGAACAGATAGATCGGATGGGTGACGCGGCCGTCAGCGCGGATTGTGATGTCTCCAAACAATTTGTCCTTGCCTTTGAACGTCTTCATCTGCGGCACGACCACACCGGCATCGTCGCTGCCCTTGGCCACTACCGCATTCAGATAGGCCAGCGTCGATGCGTAAACGCCAGCCTGGTTGCCGCTCGGCATCTTTCCGTTCATACCGGGGCGCTGCGCGAAACGCTTGGCGAAGGCGCGGGTGTCGTCGTCGAGATCCCAGTAGAATGACTCGGTCAGCAGCAGTCCCTGTGCGGCCTTGAGTCCCATGCCGTGGACGTCGTTGATGAAGATCAGGAACGCCACCAGTTTCTGAGGGCCGTCCTGCATGCCGAATTCGCCGGCCTGCTTGACCGCGTTGATGGTGTCGGCGCCGGCATTGGCGAGGCCAATGACCTTGGCCTTGGAGCCCTGCGCCTGCAGCAGCAGCGAAGCGAAATCCGAGGTGCCGAGCGGGTGCTTCGAGGAGCCAAGCACCTTGCCGCCATTCTTGGTGATGTAGTTGCTGGCCTCGGCCTCGATGCCCTGTCCGAGCGCGTAATTGACCGTGAGGAAGTACCAGTCGTCACCGCCACGCTGCATCATCGCCGCAGCCGTGGTGTTGCCGGTGGCCCAGGCGTCGTTGACCCACTGGATGGTGTTCGGCGAACAATCCTTGCCGGTCAGGTCGGAGGTGGCGGTGGATGACGCCAGGAAGGTCATCTTGGTGTTGCGCGCGATGTTGTTGATCGCCAGCCCGACCGATGAATTCGGCACGTCGACGATGGCATCGACCTTCTCAACATCGAGCCATTTGCGCGCAATGCCGGAGCCGACATCGGCCTTGTTCTGGTGGTCGGCGTAGACGATCTCGACCCTGATGTTTTTGCCGCCGCCGTTGAAATCCTCCGCGGCCATCCGCGCAGCTTCCACCGAGCCCATGCCATTGGTGTCTTGGAATACGCCGGAAATGTCGTTGAGCACGCCGACGCGCACGACATCGTCGGAAATCTGCGCCTGCGCGGCGCTGGCCATCAGGCACGATGCCGCCGCCGCCAGAACTGTCTTCACGTTCTTCATCTTATTCCCTCCCTGTTGTTTCGCGGGTCCGGACGTTGCCGGGCGCGTCGTTCTAAGAACTAGAATTGCCGGTCCGGCAATCGCAGCACGAGGCCATCGAGCGCATCGCTCATTTTTATCTGGCACGACAGCCGGCTGTTCGGGCTCCGCTCGGCCGCCACGCCTTCCAGCATCTCGTCTTCGTCGGCCGCGGCGGTTCCGACCCGCTCCATCCAGGAATCGTCGACATAGACGTGACAGGTGGCGCAGACCAGCCCGCCGCCGCACTCGCCGACGATGCCGTCGACGCCGCTCTGCATCGCCGTGATCATCGCGCTGTCGCCATCGCGGGCATCGACGGTCTCGGAGCGGCCGTCGGAATGGATATAGGTGACACTTGGCATGGAATCTCCTCAGGCGGCGGTGAGCTTGACCGGCAGGCTTTCCAGCCCCCGCAGCGTGTTGTTGAAGCGGCGCGTCGGCTCCCCGATAATCTCGATCGCCGCAACCTTGCGTGCCAGTGCGGAAAGCATCACTTCGCCCTCAAGCCGGGCCACCAGTTGGCCAACGCACATATGGATGCCGGATCCGAAGCCGACATGGCTGGAAGTCTTGCGCGTGATATCGTAGCGATCAGGCTCAGCCCAGCGCCGCGGATCGCGGTTGGCGGCCGCCAGGAACATCAGGACCTTCTCGCCTTCGCCGACATGATAGCCGCTGATCTCGACCTCCCGCGTCGTGGTGCGGAAGAAGGTCTGCACCGGGCTCTCATAGCGCACGGCTTCCTCGAAAGCGTTGCGGGCCAGCGACAGATCGGCGCGCAGCCGGGCAAATTCCTGCGGATATCGCGCCAGGCAATAGACCGCTGCGCCGATGCCGTTCACCGTGGTATCGAGCCCGGCCGACAGAAGCGAGCGTACCAGCAGCGGCGCTTCGGCCGCTGTGATGTCGCCGCTATCGACACGGGCGTGGATGCAGGCGCCGAATCCGCCGGGCGCGAGATTGTCGCGCTGGCACTGCTCCAGCACGTAAGCCTGATGCGGCGCCGAGCGCGCGATCGCGGCTTCGCGCAATTCGTTCGGCGGGCCGAAGGCGTTGAACACCAGGCCGGCATAGGGCAGCAGGTGCTCGCGTCCCTCCTGTTGCAACCCCATTGCATCGGGAAATACCGACAGCGGATAGGCCTCGGCGAGATCGCTGATGGCGTCGAAGCTGCCTTTTTGCAGCAGTTCATCGACCTTTGCATCTGCGGCTGCGGCAAAGCCGTCGCGCAACTGCTTCATCACCGCCGGCGACAACACCTTGCTCAGCACCGCTCGGGTCCGTGTATGTTCCGGCGGATCGGCTTCGAGGATCAGGCTCGGTGGCCGCCACGGCTTTTCCTTGGCAAAGTCGCTGAGCCCGGCGCCCCGACTGGAGCAGAACGTTTGCGGATCGTTGAGCACGGCATGGACTTCGGCGTAGCGCGCCACCGCAAACACGTTCCATTTGTCGAGGTAAACCACAGGCCCTGCCTCGCGCAACACTTCATGCGTCGGATGCGGATCGACAAAGAAATCCATCGCGAACGGATCGATATCCGAATGGGGAATCGATGGTGTCGAGCCGGCCCCCTGCGGGCTGCTGCCAAACGCCAGGATCGCGGTGTTGACGGCGGAGGGTGAAGCATCTGTTGCGACCATGAAAGCTCCTGCTTTTCTTCTTGGCAATTGCGGCTGGTTGTCTTTACGTCTGGGCGTAGTGACCCGGCCGGCCGCACCGGCCTGGCGGCAGAGAGAGTCGGATTGCATGGGCATGGGCATGAACGGGACGAGCAAGGCCGGCCGGAAGTCCGCCAAAACCGGGGCTGCTGCGGAGCATGCCCGACAATTGCTGGATCTCGAGCGCTACGTCCCGGCCTTCGTGACATTCATTGCCAATAAGCTGTCGCGCAGCGCGACGGCGTTTTACCAAAAGCGTTTCGGCGTCAATGTCACCGAGTGGCGGATCATGTCGCTGCTGGCGATCGAGCCCGGCATCCCGGCGTCGCGCATTTGCCACGTCATCGGCTTCGACAAGGGCCCGGTCAGCCGCACGCTTGCAGCGCTGCAGGGACGTGGATTGATCAAGATCGAAACCGATCGATTGGATGGCCGCAGCCATTCGATCGCGTTGACGGCGAAGGGGCGCGACAAGCATGACACCGTGATCGGCGCTGCGCTGGAACGCGAACGGAAGCTGTTGTCCTGCCTCGACGAACGGGAGCGTGAAGTGCTGATCGACCTGTTGCGCCGCATTCACCGCAATCTCGACGCCGTCAGCGAGCCCTCCGAATAGAAGTTCGCGCGCACGTGCGATTGCTGCACCACAGGCGTGGTCCACCATCGTTTCTCTCCCTCAGGCGCGGCGATTAATCGCTCTGCACTCATTGGAAAAGTTCTCACAGAATAGTTGCCTTGGCAACAGAAAGATGCAGTTCCATTGACCGCTTTGCGCCGATTGTGTTGAAAAACCCTGGTTGAAGCCGAACGCGATCGCTGATTCACTAACGGTATTGACGGAGGCTGAATCGATGATGGGTCCCCAGCAGATTGATCAGGCGGCTCTGTTCTACGAGTTCTCGCTTGAGCGGCATGTGCCGGCCTCTCATCTTCTGAGGTCTATCGACCGCTTCGTCGATCTGTCGGGTATTCGGAGCGAGTTGGCGCCTTTCTACAGCTCGACAGGCCGGCCTTCGATCGATCCTGAACTGCTCGTGCGGATGCTGCTGGTCGGCTACTGCTATGGCATTCGTTCCGAGCGGCGGTTGTGTGAAGAGGTTCACCTAAACCTCGCTTATCGCTGGTTCTGCCGGCTCGGCCTCGATGGCGAAGTGCCGGATCATTCGACTTTCTCCAAGAACAGGCATGGTCGCTTCCGCGATTGCGACTTGCTGCGCAAGCTGTTCGAGACTGTCGTTCGTCGCTGTATGTCTGAGAGTCTGACTCATAATGAATTCGTTTGATTTCAGGCTTTTGCAAGCCGTCTTATAAGGACGCGAATGTGAGCGACGAACGCCCAGGCAACGGCGCTGGCGATTGTGGTCTCGAAGTCCTTTGCCAATCTGCGGCAGCGACCGAGCCATCCGAACGTTCGTTCGACGACCCATCGGCGCGGTAGGATTTCGAAGCCCTGCTCCCTGTCGGATCGTTTTATGATTTCTATCGTCCAATTGCCGATGCGCTTCAAAGCTTGACGCAGCTTATCTCCGGCATAGCCACCATCGGCAAAAATATGGCGCAGCCACGGATAGCGATAACGTATCGAAGCAAGAACGCACGGGGCACCATCACGGTCCTGAATGCTGGCTTCGTGCACGACCAGCCCGACCAAGTTTCCTTGCGTGTCGGTGACGATGTGGCGCTTGCGGCCCTTGATTTTCTTACCTGCATCATAGCCCCGGGGGCCGCCGCTTTCCGTGGTTTTCACCGACTGGCTGTCAATCACTCCGGCCGTTGGGCTCGCCTCTCGGCCAGCCGCCTCGCGCGAGGCCATCACGAGCGTGTAGTTCAGCGACGCAAACAGTCCGCCGCGCGACCACGCGTAGAAATAGCCCTGCACCGTCGAGTAGGGCGGGAAATCCTTGGGCAACTGCCGCCATTGGCAGCCGGTCGACGCAATATACAGGATCGCATCCATCACCGTTCGCATATCTGTCGCACGCGGGCGACCGAGCGCCGAAGCAGGCGGCAGAAGCGGCTCCATCACAAACCACTCGGCATCCGTCGTATCGCTTTCATATCGCAAGCTCGCCCGCCTATAGTGTCGGCGGGTGATTTCAGTCCAGACCATCGTGCTCTCCCTCGAATCTTCGCAAATCCGAAGGAATCACAACTGGCTGAAATCACTCAGCTTCTTTTTCAGTCAGCCTCTGAGGGATTGGTCGACGGTACCGCCTTTGCGGTCGACGCCAGTCTGATCGCCGCCGACGCCAACAAGCAACGCTCGGCTGCGAGCGCCGATCAGCAGGACTGGGAGGGCCTTGCCAGAACCCGCCGGTCGGTCAGGGAATATCTCGAAACGCTTGATGAAGCGGCCTGGGGCACAGCAAGTGAGACGGTGCCGAAGTTCGTCTCAAGATCGGATCCGGCCGCGCAATGGACCGGCGCTCACAAGGGCCATGCCTTCTTCGCCTATGCCGACAACTACCTAATCGATCTGAAGGTTGCGATTATCGTCGACGTCGAAGCGACCCGCGCGATCCGACAAGCCGAGGTCGGCGCAGCACGCACGATGATCGACCGCACGGAAGAACGCCTCGGACTGCGCCCCGAGCGTCTGGCTGCCGATAGCGCTTATGGATCAGCCGAGATGCTGGGTTGGCTGGTCGACGAGCGCGCTATCGAGCCGCACATTCCGGTGTTTGACAAGTCAGCCCGTAACGATGGGACGTTCGCGCGGGACGACTTCGCCTACGATGCAGAGACCGACATCTATCGCTGCCCGGCAGGCAAAGTGCTGGCTTCTACCGGGACCTTGGTCAATGACGGAGCGACACTTCTCTATCGTGCGAGCAAGTATGACTGCGATATCTGCAAGCTCAAGCCACGGTGCTGTCCGAAGATGCCTTCCCGGAAGGTGCCGCGTTCCGTCTACGAGAGCGCAAGAGATGTGGCGCGCGGCATCGCCAGGACCGAGGCCTATGTGACGTCGCGACGTGAGCGCAAGAAGATCGAGATGCTGTTCGCGCACCTGAAGCGCATTCTGCGCCTCGACCGGCTCCGGCTGAGAGGACCTTACGGCGCTCACGACGAGTTCCTGCTCGCCGCTACCGCCCAGAACCTCCGAAGACTGGCAAAGCTGGTCCCGTCGCCCGCCCCAATGCCTGCCTAAGCCGAGACGAACTGACGCGCGCCTTGCTCACAGAAACGTCGCGAACAGTTGCGACGGCGACTTTTTCAACAAAATCCGCCAGAAGCTGACATACCTCTCAAGCTTCAAGAGCGCGTTCGCAGGCGAGAATTTTGATGATCCCGCCCCACGGTGAGCCAACTTGAAATAGACCAGCTCATGGAAGCGGCATCATCAACCTCATGATTCACGAAGCGCGACGTCGCGCCCCGCGAGTTTTGCCGACAGGCGGAAAGCTTCTGGCGATTTCGCCGAGCGTCACTCCTGCGAGCCTCTTCAACAGCAGTCGCTCAGCATCGTCAAAAACGTCCTTCAAGGTAGCGTTGACGGCCTGTTCGATGGAACATCCGGGCATATCGTTGGTTCGCACTGTCACGCCATCGATCGCAACATCAATCGTTCCGGAAAAGGGGCCGTCCCGACGATGTGCCCGCGTCTTGGATTGCCGCGGTGCCGCTGTGTCGCACGGCGCCGCATCGACGACAGCTGGAACGAACCGCAGGTCATCCCCGGACGCGGCCGCATCCGCTTCCCGAACCCGCCGGCGCCAGCCGAACAATTGCTCGGGCGACAATCCATGCTGGCGCGCAACGCTGGAAACAGAGTCGCCGCGGCGCTCGATCTCGGCGACTATGCGCGCCTTGTCCTCGTCGCTCCACGTCCGCCTGCGACCTGCACCGGTAAACACTTGCAGCCGGCGAACCGGCTTGGTGATAGCACTATCCACTGTGTCCATTCTAAGCCTAGCGGTTCGAGAGGACCGAAAGGTCGCAGGTCAGGACATCTACCGAAAGGTGGGGTCGGACGACGCTTACGCTCTAACGCAGCTGCCAGATAAAAAGGTCGGCTATGCGCGAGGCCTTTCCGGTCTAAGTGCCAAGCCCGGCAACCCCCTAGGAGCGCTCCTGCTGCCTGCTGCTTCCACTCCCGATAAAAGGACGAGGCGGTGCCTACGGCCGGCGTGAGCGTTCAGTGCCGCTGTTTCTTTCTGAGCCGGCGATGGTTTCGATTTGCTTCATCATGAAGATTGTACCGGGTTCAATCTTCGTTCGATCGCCCCCTTCGATCACGGTTTCGTGAGCCCGGTCAGAGTTCGGGTGCGGTCGGCCACAATTATCATTCCAAGCAACCAGGGCGGACTTTGCCTCATCTTGGCCGAAAAGAATTTGCTATCGTGTGATCCAAATTCGCGCGCCAGCCGTAAGAGCATTAATACGGTTATCAGGCAGTGCCCCCGCTACTGATGACCGCATTGTGCCCGGTCGTTGCCCCGCGACCGGGCACCACTTCTTTATCGATCAGGATCAAAACGCCAGCTTCCGGCCGACTGGTAAATAGGACAGTACCGTGACCGTACAAGGCAGCCGCTTCGCGGCGGACAAACAAAAGAAGCCCTCGCTTGAAGAAGTCGAAGCGGCTTTCCGGGCAATTATACGATGGTCAGGCGATGATCCGCTTCGCAAAGATCTTATCGAAACGCCTAGCAGGGCCGCCCGTGCGTTCAAGGAATACTTTGCCGGATACAATCAGGATCCAATCGAGATACTGAACAAAACCTTCGGTGAGACCGGCGGCTATGAGGAAATGGTCATTCTTCGCGGTATCGCATTGGAGAGTCATTGCGAGCACCATCTTACGCCGATCGTCGGCCAGGCATGGGTTGCCTATGTTCCAAATGGCCGCGTTGTTTGTCTTTTAAAGCTGGCGCGCGTTGTTGACGCCTATGCAAAGCGGTTGCAGATTCAGGAGCGACTGACGTCTGAGATAGCTTCAGCCGTCCAGCAGTCGTTACAGCCGCAAGGGGTAGGCGTCGTTCTCAAAGCGACACACCACTGCATGTCCAGTCGCGAGGTTCACAAGACAGGTGCTGAAATGGTGACAAGCTGCATGTTGGGCTGCTTTCGCGACAATCCTTCAACCCGTCAGGAATTTCTCGCGATCGCGAACCAACCATGATGATTTATGCCGTCCTTGCATTCGCGCCCGCGGCGCGGAGCGGCGGGACAACGGTCTCTTGCGCCGCATTGAAGCATGGTTGGATTTCGGCGATTTTGTGCAATGGTCGTCGCCAGTCGACCTCGAAGACAATCTCCAATCACCGCAGCGACCGGAGACAACCCGAGACGGGAATGATCGTAAAGTCACCAGTGGCGAGCGAAACAAATGCAGCGCGGGTTCTCTTTGCAGAATCGATGACCCGTGTTGCGCTGACCCGTGATCGCGCCGCCTTTGAGAACGTGTTCCGGCATTTTGCGCCGCGCGTCAAAACCTACTGTATGAAGCTTGGAGCTGACGCGTCTCTTGCCGAAGAGATCACTCAGGAGACGATGGTTTCGGTTTGGTCAAATGCCAATCAGTTTGATCTAGCAAAGGCAAACGTTTCAACATGGATCTTTACGATTGCAAGAAATCTGAGCATCGACCGGTTCCGAAAAAGTAGCCGGCCGCAATTTGACCCTCGTGACCCCGCCTTTGTACCCGACGATCCCCTAGGACCGTACGATCTTCTTGAGCGGGATGAGATGAACGATCGCGTTCAGGAAATTCTGAAAGACCTTTCGCCAAGCGAACGGGACGTTCTCATGCTCTCTTTTTATCAACATTTCTCGCACGGCATGATTGCAAAGCAGTTGAACGTACCTTTGGGGACCGTCAAATCCCGCATACGGCTCGCGTTCGGAAAGATTCGTTCGGCCATCAAAACGAACGAGGGGTCTGGCGGCCAATGATAAAGTTTCACATCAGTGACGACATTCTGACCAGCTATGCGGCCGGCGGCCTGGATGAAGCCTCAAGCCTTCTGGTCGCATCCCATCTGACGCTTTGTTCGCATTGTCGGTCACGCGCGACGGGGGCGGACATGCTTGGTGGCGACCTGCTCGATTCTCTTGAAGAGACAGCGGTATCCCCGACAATGATGGCTGATGTGATGTTGCATGCGCAAACGCCGAAGTCAGTGGATCCTTCTCCGCACCGACCGAGTCAGTCTTCGCATCCTCTCCTGCCCGCACCGCTTGGCGAGTACGTCGGGGGAGACGTGAGCCAGTTGCGCTGGAAGCGGCTCGCACCAAAGGTTCACCAGGTCGTAATCCAAACAGATGATACTCGCTCAATGGCGCGCCTATTACGGTTTGGGAGCGGGATGACGGTTCCTTCGCACGGCCACAACGGTCGCGAGCTGACGCTCGTCCTGAGTGGCAGCCTTTGTGATCGCGACATCATCTTGTATCGTGGTGACGTCGCCGAGACCGATGAACGAACCGAGCATCAGCCATACGCTGGAACCGGCGACGACTGCATCTGTCTGGCAGTTACCGATGCGCCGTTGAGGTTCAAAAGTATCTTTGCCCGATTGCTTCAGCCATTCTTTGGAATCTGAAGCAAACCCACACGAACTCGCGCGGTCATCAGGACGTCACATGGTAAAATATTTGACGGCCTATCTGGCAACAGCGAGAGTTTTTATGATCGCCATCTTGTCTGGCTGAGCAGAACTATCGGTCTCTACCGGAGCGCGATCGGCGAGATAATGCTAGAAACGCCGGGTTGGAAAGCGGCTATATCGTTCTACCTGATGTATATCGTGGGCATCGTCTACTTTGTCATCGCTCCGGCTCATCCAGCCGGATCTTGGACGTCTGTCATGCTTTCTGGCGCCCTCTTTGGATTATTGGCCTTCGCGACTTCCGACATGACCAATCTTGCGACGCTTAGACGGTGGTCCCTCCAGATGAGTCTGATCGATATGGCATGGAGATCGTTTGTCACCGCCTTATCGGGACTTTCCGGCTTCATTGTCTTGCAACTTGCGGGGCTTTGAAGAACATGACCCAGCAACAGCCGCTGAAACGAACCGCGGCGTCAGGCGCCGGAGCCATCGCAGGCCGCACTTGGCGATCCATCGATCGTCGCCTCGAAACACGAGACCGGCGAAATCAGCCCTCTTAATAAGGGTTGCCAGCGAGGACCCGCTGCGTTGGCCGAGCTCTATCGCCTGACTGGCGGAAAGCTCTTCAACGTCGCTCTGTTGATTCTGAAAAGCCGCGACCTTGCCGAAGAGACCGTGCAACTAACCTACGTCAGGATCTGGAGAGATGCGGCGCGCTTCGACGGCTCGCTAGATCTGCCAATCGACTAGATGATTGCGATTGTTCGCAACCTCGCAATCGGCCATCTGCGCAAAGCCGATATCGGCCTTATTTCGCAAGGTGATAGTCTTACGCATCCGGAATGGCTGGCTATCCAGCAACCTGCACAGTATTGCGTATGCCTGCGTGGCGAGCCCGAGCCACATGGGCGCCTTGTCCTCGCGACAGCCTATCTTCACGAAGAAACCCGCAAACAGCTGTCGCAGCGTTTCGGTCTTTCGGTCGAGGCGGTGAAGGCCTTGCTTCGCAAGGCCCTGCTCGAGCTAGATCGCGCCCCGGAATGAACAGCTCCTGGCGAACCTCAACGACTACCACGCGCACCGTGCCGCTTCACCAACCCACCGGTAATCCGTTGCAATCGCGCTGCATTAAGACCTAGACGTATCCCGTCCATAAATTTGTTGGCTCGCAGTGATCCAACGCCGTCTTAACGACGTAAGAACTGTTGCAGACTGGATGCACCGAGCTGGCCCGCTGCCCGGCCGTACTTATTTTGGAATCAGGATGATTGCTGAAGACGTGAAATTAGTTGGCTCCAGTCCTGATGCGACGGGACATTTTGGTCCGTTCGGCGGACGTTTCGTTCCTGAAACCTTGATGCCGCTCATCCTCGACCTCGAGATTGCTTATGATAGCGCGAGGAAGGACCCTGTCTTTCGGGGTGAGATCGACAGCTACATGAAAGACTATGTCGGACGGCCGAGCCCTCTCTATTTCGCCGAGCGACTAACGCGGCATCTCGGCGGCGCCAAGATCTACTTTAAGCGCGACGAATTGAATCACACCGGCGCGCACAAGATTAACAATGTCCTGGGGCAACTTCTGATCGCGGTTCGCATGGGAAAACAGCGCATCATTGCTGAAACAGGCGCTGGCATGCACGGCGTGGCGACGGCGACCTTGTGCGCGCGCCTCGGCCTCAAATGCGTCGTTTACATGGGATGCGTCGATGTGGAACGGCAAAGTGCGAACGTCCTTCGGATGCGTATCCTTGGCGCAGAAGTGCGGCCTGTTGCGTCGGGGTCCGGGACGCTGAAAGATGCAATGAACGAGGCGTTGCGCGACTGGGTGACGAATGTTGGCGATACGTTCTACTGCATCGGCACCGTCGCGGGGCCGCATCCATATCCTGTCATGGTGCGTGATTTTCAGTGCGTCATCGGCAGGGAAACTCGGGCGCAAATGCTTCTGGCAGAAGGCCGGTTACCCGACTCGTTGATCGCATGTGTCGGCGGCGGCTCTAACTCCATCGGTCTTTTTCATCCATTCCTGGACGACATGAATGTTAGCATGCATGCAGTGGAAGCAGCCGGGCATGGTTTGGACACCGCCTCGCATGCAGCTTCAATCAACAGAGGGAGGCCCGGCGTACTGCATGGAAATCGCACCTATCTTCTGATGGATGATGACGGACAAATCGCCGAAGGGCACTCAATATCGGCCGGGCTAGACTATCCCGGGATCGGTCCGGAACATGCGTGGTTGAATTCTGTTGGCCGGGTGATCTATAGCACCGCAACCGACCAGGAGGCGCTGTTCGCTTTGAGCCTGTGTTCCAGACTTGAGGGCATCATCCCAGCTCTTGAGCCAGCGCATGCGATTGCTAAGGCAATCGAGCTCGCCCCCTCCAATCCAGAAGATCACCTGATGGTGGTAAATCTCTGCGGGCGGGGCGACAAGGATTTGTCGACGATAGCAAAGTTTCTCAAGGGTACGTCAGGCGGCGATAGCAGCGAGTAGACTTTTTCCAAATGCGGCAGCGCAGATCAAAATAGAAATTTAGCTCACTCTGGTAATCAGATGTCCCGATCACCGTCTATCTCCCTAAATCAATCACGTGCAGCGTTGCTTGGCAGTCTCGGTGTACTTCTACTCTGGCTATGCGCCTTGTTGCCCAATAAAACTACGAATGAGCGCATAATGATCATCGTGCCTCCGAAGCAGTGAGCATATCGATAAATTGACCGACGGGGCGCGTGGAATGGCCAATGGTGAAAACGGAAATTCTATGCTGGACTGCTATGCTTTCGAATTTGTGTAGAACCACCTCGGCGTGCCTATCGACGCCGATCGGCGGAGCGAGCCCGCGGACTGCGTCACCGCAACACACCAATGACCGGGTCTCCCGCAGCTGTAAGGTTGGTTCTAGGAGCGATAATCGCAGTGATATCCGACAATCGCGTGCGCTGGCAACTAATCCGGCGCGCGAAGATGGAAGTATGACGCAATTAAGTCTTACAGTGGAGATAAAAATATCGTTCTGCTTGCCGATATGACTGATCCAATTCGTTACCTGGCGCGTAGAACCTCAGGCACAGACTATTTACGTATCGAAACCATCGCTCGCGAGATCGAGCACCTGTGCTACAGCTCAGCTGACAATTGATCTGTCGTGATCTACCCGGACCAGGGTGCGCCAAGAAAGCGTCTCCTGGTATCGGTATTATCAGTGGTTCGATTAATTAATCCAACAGGAGTTAAAACTCATGCACGATATCGTCGATACTGCGGTTGCCGCTGGCAAATTCGGAACACTCGTGGCTGCAGTCAAGGCCGCCGGCCTTGTGGAGACACTGAAGAGCGCAGGCCCGTTCACCGTATTCGCGCCCACCGATGACGCCTTCGCAAAGCTTCCGGCTGGCACCGTCGATGACCTTCTCAAGCCCGAGAACAAGGCAAAGCTGGTTAAGATCCTGACCTACCATGTGCTTCCAGGGAAGGTGATGGCCGCTGACATCGCCGGCAAGACAATGCACGTCAAGACCGTCGAAGGCAGCGAAGTTGCCGTCGACGCCACCTCGGGTGTAAAGGTAGATGGCGCGACCGTCGTGATTGCCGACGTTGCCGCCTCTAATGGCGTGATCCACGCGATCGATCAAGTCATCATGCCGAAGCACTAAGCACACCCAGTGGTCTAGACGGCATCCGCCAGCCGGATGCCGTCTGGCTCAGCCCCGCCCGAGAGCGAGAGTACCGCGGTCGAGATCGCGCTTGCGACTTGCACGATGGCTGCGGCAAACCCTATTGTCTTCCGATCGGGTCAGGGTCGCCGCAAGGACTACAAACAAGCATTCGGTTGTCTCGAGCCTCGCACTTTTTGATTTTATCGCCGCAACTTTATAGAGCGCATTGCGGACTCTACCGGACAACATCTCTGTTTAATCTGCTTTCTGTCCGCGATCTTCGCTAACGGTGTTACTTGGGATAATTGCGCGGTCAGCCCTGTAATAACAATGGATGCTCCAAGCTCAACTTGCTTTAAGCAAGACAAATCAACGCACCATGATGCGCCTGCACCAAAAGTGCGTCAAAGCCTCTTTTTATGCTGACAATGGGCCAGTCCAATGCCGATTGACAGAAGATATGCGTTTTCTTCTGGATACTGTGAATCTTTAGACTACATCTCGCAAGCTATAACCTATCAGGCCGTGACAGATAAATGCTAGATCTTACTGCCACTCGTGAGCACGGATTGATCCGGATGAAGGCCTTCACGCCGGCTATGGGGCAGCAATATGCGAATGGGCGCAGCTATGACATCGGGCCCAGGAATCGCGAGGCGGTGTCTGTGCTGTCGCCCTGGATCCGCCGCCGTCTGGTGACCGAGAGCGAGGTCATAGCCGCGGCGCTGGCGGCGCACGGGCTGACGACGGCTGGCAAATTCATCGAAGAGGTTATTTGGCGTAGTTATTTCAAGGGTTGGATGGAGCGCCGCCCGCAAGTCTGGGACAGCTACCGCAACGGGCTCCTCGACGATTTGGCTAAACTTGGACGTGACAGCCGATTGCGCCTTAACTTGTCCTGCGCCGAAGCTGGCGAGACGGGCTTGGACTGTTTCGACTCTTGGTCGCGGGAATTGGTCGAAACCGGCTATCTGCACAATCATGCGCGCATGTGGTTTGCATCGATATGGATCTTCACGCTGGGCCTGCCGTGGCGTCTGGGTGCAGATTTCTTCTATCGCCACCTCATCGATGGCGATCCGGCGTCGAACACGTTGGGCTGGCGGTGGGTTGCGGGCTTGCACACGCGCGGCAAACCCTATCGCGCGCAGGCATGGAACATCGCCACCTTTACCGGGCAGAGATTTACCCCAAGCGACAGCAACCTTGCTGAGGTCGTGGCAGGGCTGGAGGCGTACGAGCCCGATGGGCTACCCCCTTTGCTGCCGTTGCGGGCCGTCACGACGCCGCAGCGTTGCAGACCGACTGGCCTCCTCATCACGGAAGAAGACTGTGGGATCGAGGACTTTGCGCACGATAGCCTGGACATTCGAGCGGCTGCCACGCTGGCGGCCAGTCACCTGAGGTCGCCGCTCCCAGTAGCGGATGCGGTCGCGCAATTTGAAAATGTGGCGCTTGCCGATACCGTTTCGCGCACGAAGATTCCTGGGGCCGCCCTGCGAGCTGATCATTCCGAAGTGCTGGCGCGTTGGGCGGAAGGCGCGGATGTGACGCAGATCGTCACGCCTTATGTTCCACGCGGACCTCTGTATGACTGGTTAACCGAAGCTGTGCCGGTGCTGGCCGCGCGGGGGATCGTGCTCGCGGAATGGCGGCGCGACTGGGACAGTGCGATCTGGCCCGACGCGACGGCCGGGTTCTTCAAAGTCAAACAGCAAATCCCACGCATCTTGCATGAGATGGGGTTGGCATGATCCCTGTCGTGATCGTGGGCGCGGGCATCGCGGGGCTGGCTTGCGCGCAGCGGCTGATGCAGGCCGGTGTGCGCACGGTCCTATTTGAAAAGGGGCGCGGGATCGGCGGGCGGGTGGCGACCCGCCGGGCAGACGGGCTGCAATTCGACCATGGCGCGCAATACGTGACCGCGAAGGGCGTAGATTTTGCCGCGGTATTGCGGAAGCTCGTTGCCGCGGGCTCTGCTATTCCATGGCCCGATGGGTCGGGACGCGCCCGCGTGGTGGGCATGCCAGGTATGGCGACAATAGGAAAGGCGTTGGCGGCAGGGCTGGACATCCGCCAGGGAGTGCAGATCAACACTATTAGACCTAGCAAAGGCGGTTGGCAGGTATTGGCGGGGGATTCGTGTTACCCTGCCGCTCGCGTCGTCGTCACCGTTCCTGCACCGCAAGTGGAGGGTCTTCTGAGCGCGAACCATTCACTGGTGGCAATGATCGGCGAGGTGCGGATGGATCCTTGCTTGACGCTGATGGCTGGTATCCTGGCGCGCCCGCCCTTCGTGACCCGCGAGTCTCCGGATGAACCGCTTGCGTGGATCGCGCAAAACAGCGCGAAGCCGGGGCAACCTGCGATCAGTGTTTCGAACGGCGCTGTGGCCTGGGTGGCGCAGGCTAGTCCGACATTCAGCTCCGCACATCTGGAGGATGACCCAGCTACAATCGCCGCGCTCATGCTGCCGATGCTTTGCGACCGGCTTGGCGTGACGATTGACCGTGTGAGCCACGCCGCTGCGCACCGCTGGCGATACGCGCGCGTGACGGCTCCACTCGGCAAGCCGTTTCTGCGCGATGCCGGCGGGTCGCTCTACCTTGGCGGTGACTGGTGCATCGGTCCACGCGTCGAAGCTGCCTGGACAAGCGGTACGGCCATCGCCAACGATCTAGTGGCGCAGATGTCATGACCGCCGACCCCCGTATCGCCCGCCTGATCGCCCTGATCCGCGCGGCCTGGAGCCCGCCGCCAGGGGCAGGAAGGATCGCACTAGCAATAGCGCTTGGGCTGGTCTGCCATGCGGTCTTCGCCGCGGCCGTGCTTGCCATGATCGCCGCCATGCTATTCGGCCTGAGCGAGAGCCTTGGCCGCGTGCCCTGGCCCTGGGCACTGTTGGCGAACCTGGCGTTGATCCTGCAGTTTCCGCTTGCCCACTCGCTGCTCTTGACCGGCCCCGGTGGGCGGTGGCTCGCCCGCGTGATCCCAGGCCCGCATGGCGCGACGCTCGCCACCACCACCTACGCAATTATTGCATCGGCGCAGCTTTTGGCGCTATTCGCGCTTTGGACGCCATCGGGCATCGTCTGGTGGCGGGCTGAGGGCACGGCGTTCTGGGCTATTTGCGCTGTCTATGCTGCAAGCTGGCTGCTACTATTGAAAGCTAGCTTCGACGCGGGTGCTGAGGTTCAGTCGGGCGCACTCGGATGGATGTCTTTGATGGCGCGGATCCGCCCTGTGTTCCCCGACATGCCGACCGATGGTCTTTTCCGGGTGATCCGTCAGCCGATCTACGTGGCTTTTGCGCTGACGCTCTGGACGGTGCCGGTTTGGACGCCGGACCAGTTAGCGCTGGCTGTCTGCTACACCGCCTATTGCCTGCTGGCGCCCCGACTGAAAGAACGCCGCTTTGCCGCGCGCTATGGTGACCGGTTCCAACGCTACCGCGACACTATTCCCTACGCCGTGGCCCGCCGGTCGCGAGCCAAGGACCGTCCCCATGCGCAATGATCAGACGATCTACGATCGGGTGGCTGACCAGTGGTGGTCGGACGAGGTGCGGTGGGTACGCACACTGAAGAACCTCGTGCCAGGGCGACTGAAATGGTTCGACCGACATTTCGAGTGGTCAGGAAAGGACGTGCTCGATCTGGGATGTGCCGGTGGCTTCATGGCCGAGGCGATGGCAGAGCGGGGGGCCCGCGTGACCGGTATCGACCCGGCGGCTGAGGCGGTGGCGGCGGCCCGCTGCCATTCAAGCGCCATGGGCCTGACAATCCACTATGACGTGGGCGCTGGCGAGGCACTGCCCTATGCCGCCGCGAACTTCGATGCGGTAGTCTGCGTCGACGTACTGGAGCATGTGGCCAATCTAAGCCGCGTGCTGGCCGAGATTGCACGCGTGTTGCGCCCTGGCGGGGTGCTCCTATTCGACACGATCAACCGCAATCCGATCGCGCGCCTTGTTACGATCACCGTGGCCGAGGACGTACTGCGCCTGTTGCCGAAAGGCACACATGATCCAGCACTCTTCATCAAGCCGCGTGAGTTGCACCACGCGATACAGGGTGCGGGCCTGGTGCCCGGCCCCATCACAGGGCTTGGCCCGTGCGGCGTGAACCGGCGGCTGGACCTGAAATTTGGGCCGCTGCCAGTGACTGCAATTCTCTACATGGGGATCGCACGCAAACCGGAGACCTACAGATGCTAACCGCCGCACTTCTGATCACGGCGCTCCTTTTCGGAGGAATAACGCTTTATTCGTTCGGCTTTGCGGCCTTCCTCTTCAGCGCCTTACCTCCTGATGTGGCGGGGCCAACGATACGCCGCGCGTTTCCGCTGTTCTACCTTTTCGTCATGGGTACGGCTGCGGTAGCGACAGCGCTGGTCTGGCCTTTTGATCCTCTGTCGGCCGTGCTGCTGACGACCATCGCAGTAACTACGCTGCCCGTCCGTCAGATTCTGATGCCTGCAATTAACCGGGCTACGGACACAGGGGCGCGGGCACGATTCAATGCGCTGCACGGACTGTCAGTGGCGATCACACTGGCTCATATCGCGCTCGCCGGCGTTGTACTGGCGCGTTTTGTCGGTGGACTAGCCTAAAGATCGATCGAATTTTTCGATTTCTGCGGAAAGTATTGGATTAAATTCGGCTCGGCGTTATTAGCAAACACTAATCTGCTCTTCCGTAAACCTGGCTCGCTTCATCTCCGTCCTTCAGATGATCTGAGGCCGCCAAACTGGACCACTTATGGCTAGAGTTTTCCGCTAGACTTCCCGGGCTGGAAGGAGCGGAGAACAATGAAGGCATCGAAGTTTTCGGAGGCCCAGAAGTCGTTCATTTTGAAGCAAGGCGCTGATGGCATGCCGGTGGCGGACATCTGCCGGAAGGCGGGGATCAGCGCGGCGACCTATTTCAACTGGAAGAAGAAATACGACGGCTTGCTGCCGACCGAGATGCGGCGGTTGAAGCAACTCGAGGACGAGAACGCCAAGCTGAAGCGGATTGTGGCCGACCTTTCGCTGGACAAGGAGATGCTGCAGGACGTCATCCGCCGAAAAATTTGAGGCCTGTTCGTCAGCGCAAGCTCGTCGACGGGATCTGTGGTGAATGGGGCATCTCGATCCGGCGCGCCTGCCGGGTATTCGAGGTCGACACCTCAACCTATCACTACAAATCGCGGCGACCCGAACAGGCCAGTCTCGAGGCGAGAATCCGAGAGATCTGCCAGACCCGGGTACGCTTCGGCTACCGGCGTGTTCATGTGCTGCTGCGGCGTGAGGGATGGCAACTCGGCCAGAACAAGACACGGCGCATCTATCGCGAATTAGGCCTGCAATTGCGCAACAAAACGCCGAAACGAGGGATCAAGGCCAAGCTGCGGGACGATCGCAAAGCTGCCACCCAGCCGAACGAAACCTGGGCGATGGATTTTGTTCATGATCAGCTGGCCACCGGCAATAAAATTCGTGTGCTGACGATCGTCGATCTTTTCTCGCGCTATGTGCCGGCCCTTGATCCGCGCTTCAGTTACCGGGCCGAGAACGTCGTTCAGAAGCTGCAGGAAATCTGCTCAGTGGCCGGCTATCCAAAGACCATCCGTTGCGACCAGGGCTCGGAGTTTATCTCCCGTGACCTCGATCTGTGGGCCTACGTCAATGGCGTCACGCTGGACGTCAGCCGGCCTGGCAAGCCGACCGACAACGCGTTCATCGAAGCCTTCAACGGGCGCTTCCGCGCAGAGTGTCTGAACACTCATTGGTTCCTTACCCTTGACGACGCCCGGACAAAATTGGAGGATTGGCGCAGATACTACAACGAAGAACGCCCCCATGGGGCAATCGGGCAGAAGACCCCGATTTCGTTGCTCAATCGTGACGGCGCAACCAGCCCGCCATCATGACAAAGCCGGAAAACTCTAATTGCCGGTGGTCCAAACTTCGGTCTCAGAGCACAGAAAATCGGACTCTAACTTCAACTTAAGGAAATCGGCGGGGCAGGTCAGGATTCAAAAGTAGAGGCATGAGAGGCTGACTGAAAAAGAAGCTGAGTGGCGTGCCGATTAACAGCCGGGGACGCGCAGCACTCTGCACTGGTATCGGCGGCTTCCCTAGGACGACTTGAAGATCGTCTATCAGGTCTTGATGAGGCCGTGCTGATCTATGCCGAATTTGTCGGCCAGCCAGTCCAGCATGAGTTCCTGGCCCAGTGTCGGATTGTCGTGCTGGCAGTGCTCGGCGCCGGTCGTATCCGCCTCCACCAGAATGAAGGTCACATCGACGCCGACAGATTTGGCGTATTGATACCCCTCCTTGGCGGCTTCGACGCCCAGCACGTCGTGTCCACCGTGCAGGATCAGATAAGGACACTTCATGTTTTCGAACGCGCCGCGCAGGTCAAAATTGCGGGTCTTCTCCGCAACGCCTTTCATCGTGTCGGCGCCGAACACCCACTTCATGTGACCAGCGAGGCCGTGATCCTCGGCGCGGTCCTTGTAGCGATCATAGAGGCTGAGCACGCCGCCGTGCGAAATCGCCGCCGCCAGGCGGGGCTCCATGCAGCCGGCCCGTGCGGCGTGATAGCCACCGAACGACGACCCGGAGACTGCGATGCGGCCGGGATCGACGTCGTCCCGCAGCTCCAGCCAGTCGATACATTTGCCGACCGGCACCTCGTAGTCGTAACGCGTGACCAGCCCGTAGCGGCGCAGGGTTGCGCCCTGCCCCGGCCCGTCCATCAGCAACACCGAGATACCGCGCTGCAGGGCACCGCGGCCGGTCATGAACCACAGCTCATCCTTAAAGGAGTCGAGGCCGCCGAACGAAATCAGCACCGGCTGCTTGCCGTCACCGAACGGCGAACGAAAGAAATAGCCCGTCATCGGCATGCCGGGCTCGTAGGGAATCTCGACGATCTCGCCCTTTGGCACCGTCCAGTTCATGAAGCGATGAGTGGCGGCCTCACACTTATCGAACGTCGGTAGTCGGCGGGGATCGGCGGGATCGAGCCAGAATTCGGCCGAACGATACATATCGGCCGCGCGCAGATAGCAGTTCATCGCGGTCTGAATATGGCCATAGGCCTCGGCCTGTTCGCCACGCGCCATGCTGGCGTTGGCCACGATCATCCATTCATTGTGCCAGCTATCGTAGTTGCCAGGGATCATCCGGCTCGCCGCCAGAAAACTCTCCGAAACCGTTCCACCGCCCTCCTGCGTCTCGCCCAGCGAACGCCGGAACTGATAGGACGGCCAGGGATATTTCGGCCAGTGGTGCCAGCCATAAGGCTCGTAATGGGCGTGTTCGTCCACCACTTCGGAGTCGATCAGTTTCTTCTCGGCGGCGCTGGCGCTGGTCATGCAGATGCTCGAATCGTTGGATGGCAATGAAAGGTGAAACTTCGAGGCTAGGTCGTCTTCATGCCCCACTTCTCGATCGTCCGGCGCTCGACCCAGTCGAAGAACCAGTTCTCCGAGACCCAGCCGATCATCGCGATGGTGATCATGCCGGTGATCATGATGTCCGGCCGCAGCTGCCAGCGCGCGTCGTCGATCAGGAAGCCGAGCCCGGTGATGGACGAGATCATTTCCGCGCCGACGATGACGCGCCAGCCTACGCCGTAGGTGAGCCGCATGCCGGTGATGATGTAGGGCAGCGATCCCGGAATGAGGATGCGCCAGGTATATAACCTGCGCGACGCCAGATAGACGCGGGCGACGTCGGTGTACTGGCCGCTCAGCGTTTGCACCCCGGTCATGGTGTTGAACATGATCGACCAGACGCCGGAGAAGAAGATAACGAAAACCGTAGATTTGAAGCCGACCCCGAACCAGAGGATGGAGAGCGGAATCCAGGCGATACCCGGGATCGGATAAAGCAGCCGGCACAGCGGAAGAAACGCCGCGCGCGCGGTCGGTGATGCGCCCAGCGCCAGGCCGGCGGGAATGCCGACCAGCGCGGCCAGCAAGACGCCAGTGACCTGCCGGCCGACGCTGGCCGCGGTGTTGGTCAGCAGCTTGCCGTTGGCGATCAATTCCTGAAACGCGAGAACGACCTTCCAGGGCGATGGGAACGCCCACACCGGCATCAGACCGAGCCGGTAGACAATCTCCCATCCGGCGATGAAGACGACCATGGTGGAGATACCCAGCAGCCGGTCGCGGCCCGGCACCATCCGGCCCAGAATCCTAGACGCGGCAAGAGTGGCACCGGCCTCGCTGGCTTTGTTGTACGATAAATCAGCCATGGGATGCTCCGACCATCATGTCCCGTTGCTCGAGGACAGCCGCGCGCTCGATTTCCTCGTTGAGCACGGCGCGGACCTCGCGCTGCCGCTCGTTCATCGCCGTGCCGGTCATGTCGCGCGGCCGCGGTTCACTGATCGCGATGACTTCCTTGATGCGCCCCGGCCGTGCCGTCATGACCACGATACGGTCGGACAAGTAGATCGCCTCTTCGATAGAATGGGTCACGAAGATCACGGTCTTGCGGTATTCGCGCCAGATGCGCAGCAGTTCGTCCTGCAGCGTCTGGCGCGTCTGAGCGTCGAGCGCGCCGAACGGCTCGTCCATCAGCAACAGCGACGGATCAACGGCGAGCGCGCGCGCGATCGAGACCCGCTGTTTCATGCCGCCCGACAGATGGTGTGGATATCGATCTGCGAAATCGGCAAGGCCCACAACCCGCAGCAATTTGTCGGAAATCTTTCTTCGTTCGGCCGCCGCCATCCGGCGCGCTTCCAGCCCGAATTCGATGTTGTCGCGGACGCTCATCCAGGGAAACAGCGCGTAGTCCTGAAACACGACGGCCCGCTCGGGACCGGGGCCGTCGATCGCCTGGCCATTGATGGCCACCTCCCCGGATGTTGCGGGAATGAGGCCGGCGACGATCTTTAGCAAGGTCGACTTGCCGCAGCCGGAGGGACCGAGAAGGCAGACGAACTCGCCTTCCTGGATCTCCAGATTGATGTCGATCAGCGCGGCCATGTCCGCACCCTGCGACGTGTACTTCTTGCTCAGCGATTTGATGATCACCATGTCCGAGCGGCTCACTTGAGCTTTTCGTAGCCGGGATAACCCGGATATTTCTCGGCCAGCGACATATCGACGGCGTCCTGGTAGGTGACGGGCTTCTGCAGCAGGCCGTCCTCTTTCATCCAGCCGATCAACGCTTCGATCCAGGCTTTCGGCGGCTCGTTATATTGCCAGCCGCAACTGTCATACGACTTGTCGAGGAGCGAGATGTCGATGTTCGGCGTGTAATGCTTCAGGACCTCGAGACCCGTCTTCTTGTCGGTCTTCATCAAGTGCACGGCGTCGAGATGCGCCCACACAAGGCGTTTGGCGAGTTCAGGATGCTCCTTGATAAACTTGCGGGTCATGATCATGCCGTTTCGCAGCATGTCCGAATCCAGCTTGGTCTTGTCGATCAGGTCGTTCGGCGCCAGAAGCAGCTTGGCACCCTTCCCGAGCGCGTCGGTGCCGTAGGGCTCGAACGGGAACGCGGCGGCAATGTCGCCGGTAAGCAAAGCAGATGCGACCTCCGGTACCGGAACGAGCGCCAGTTGCACATCTTTTTCGGAGAGCCCGAAACGCGGCAGGATCTGCTTGGTCAGGGTCAGCGCCTGCACGTCGAACTTGGTGACGATGCCGACGCGCTTGCCCTTGACGTCGGCCCACGATTTGACGTTCGGTCCGGCAATCATCATCGCGCAATTGGCGGATGACGCGGCGACGATGACGCTATCGATGCCGGCGGAAAGATAGCGGATCGAGGATGCGTACTGGTTATAACCGACGTCGAAATCACCGATCGACATCTGCTGGTTGGAACGCTGATAATTCCCGCCCATGAACTCGACCTTGACGCCGTACTTATCCCACAGCTTGAGGTGTTCCGCGATGAACGGCTGGATGTGGTCGTATCCCGGGGCCCCGGCAACGACGCGGACCTTGTAATTGTCCTGCTGCGCCGCGGCGCTGCCGGCCAACGCGATGCAGGCGCAGAAGCCGAGTAATACACTCTTCAACGTCATCGTCATGATCCCCTGGCAATATGCATTGACGCTCACCGAGCGAATTACTAAATCCTTGCGAAGCAGCCGCCCGGCTACTCCGCCGCAACGTCCTGTCGCGACGGCGCATGTTCCGTAATCGTCTGCACCACCGGCCATGCTTTGGTCATGGATGCCAGCGCGGCCACCTCATGCGCTGCGATCCGTGACAGCACTTCACCGGCCTTGGCGAGGTCTGCCTCGTAGCGAAGCGTCTTGAACAACTCCGAAGATGCTTGCATTTCCTGTGCCGCAGCAAGCACGTCGGCATTCGCCAGGCCGCGCACGCCCAGTTCTGCGGCGACACGCCGGAGATAGCCGGCAGCGCCTGCCCGGCCAAGCACGCCGTGGTTCGGAATGTTGCCGCGCACGAACAGCGGGATCGTTGCGCCATTGGGCCCATTGGTATCCTTCACCGCGCCGCTGACGACCAGGGCCGCGAAGGCCGCCATGCCAGGCGCGCCGGTCTCGAAGCGCGGGATCTGCCACTGGTTGCCAAACAGCGCATAGGGCTTCGGATACTCCCCGGACAGGATCTTGAGGTTACGCCGGAACGAATGCCGGATCGATTGCGTGATGTCCCAGTGCGGATCACGCTCGGGCTCGACCCAGACCATCAGGTATGGGCCATAGCCGTCATGCAAACTCCACTCGCCGCCGAACGGGTGGTGATGTTCCCAGGGCTCGTAGCCCTTCGGCCCGCGCTGCATCGACTGCTCCCATGCGGCGCGAAACACGTCGATCGGCGCTTCGTAGCGCGAGTGCGGTAAGATATCGTTGGGTTCGAAGATCGTGACCGTGCCACGTTGCAAATCGTAACCGGCGACCACGACGTGGTGACCAAACCCGGTCTTGCCCATCGTCTCATGCTGGAATTTAAGCCGCGGCGACGTCTTGGCGCCATAAGGCAGCATCAGCGAATAATGCAGCCCGACCTGGACCGGAATGCCGCGATCGACCAGACCACAGAGCTTGGTGAAGGCCTCGTCGAAGCCCCCCTCATGGTCCTGCTCCCAGTGCCCGACGTAGCCGAGCGCCTTCGGCGTATATTCCCAGATTTCATGGAAGGCCCCTGCGCCGCCGTTGAACGCAGGCGCGCCCCATACCGGGCTCCAGCGAAACGAAAAGCCGTCGCCCGACGTGCCGTCCGCAAACAGCACGTCGCTCTCGCCGTGCAGCCGGAGCATTCCCAACATGCCGGTGAAATAACAGCGGCCCGAATTGCCGCCTTCGGGATACCCTTTCGGTCCCATCCAGGTCATCGAGTAGTAGGCGTCGCCATAGGACTTCACTTCGGACATCGCGATCTCCTTTCGAGGCGGTTTGGATCAAATCAAGGGATTGGTGGCTTTCTTGCGCAATTCGCGTTCGTCGATACCGAACACACCGGCGAGCCAGTCGGCCATCAGTTCCTGCCCGATGGTCGGGTTGTCGTGCTGGCAGTGGTCGGCACCGGTTTCCTCTTCGGTCACCAGACGCAAGGTCGCATTGACGCCCTTGGCCCTGGCATAATCGTAGACCCGCGAAGCCTGCGCCACGCCGAGCACGTCATGGCCGCCGTGAACGATCAGGTATGGGCATTTCATATTCTCGAGGTGGCCTTCGAGCGTGAACGGCCGGGCCTTTTCCAGCGCCTCCTTCATCGAAGACGCGCCGAACACGGTCTTGATGTGATCAGCAAGGCCATGCGTCTCGGTCGCATTGGCCCACAACTCCGAGATCGACCAGATCGCGCCGTGCGAAATCGCTGCCGCCAGGCGATGTTCGTAGGATCCGGCGCGCGCCGCGTAGAAGCCGCCGAGCGACGAACCGCACACCGCGATGCGCGCCGGGTCGACGTCGTCGCGGGTTAGCAGGTAATCGATGCACTTGCCGATCGGGACTTCGTAGTCGACGCGGGTCGGCAAGCCGTGCCGGCGTAACGTGCCGCCCTGCCCCGGGCCGTCGATCATCAGCACCGAGATGCCGCGCTGCAGGGCGCCGTGCGCCTGCATGAACCACATTTCGTCTTTGATCGAGTCAAGGCCCCCCATGCAGATCAGAGCCGGCTGCTTGCCGGTATCGAACGGCGCACGGACAAAATACGCAAACAGGGTTTTGTCGTTCTCGTAGGGTATCTGCAGGACTTCGCCCGCGGGATTGAGGTTCGAAATGAATTTTCGAGAACACTCCTCCATGTCGGTGAAGGCTTCGATTCGGCGCGGATCGGTGTATTTGAGCCAGAACTCGGTGTGACGATAATAATTGGCCGCGCGCAGCCAGCAATTCATCGCCGTGCGCACATGGCCTTTGCCGAACTCGGAATCACCGCGCTCCTGGTTGAAGTCGGCAATCCGCTTCCACTCGCGGTGCCAGCTCTCCTCGTCGCCCGGGATCATCCGGCTGGCGGCCAGGAAGCACTCCGACACCGCGCCACCGCCCTCCTGCGTCTCGCCGAGGGCGCGCCGGAACTGATAGCTCATCCAGGGAAACTGCGGCCAGTGGTGCCAGCCATAGGGCTGATACACACCGTGCGTTTCGTTGGTGACCTGATCGATGAGGAACTCTTCGGACATCCGCTTCCTTCCCAAGTACGGCTTGCAGCAATGCTCCGCTCCGGGAGCTGATCCGGAAAAGCTAACAGCGTGAAATTTTTAATTCAAGTCATTTGAATTCAGTTCCTTTTTGCTTTCTCATTGAGCAAGCCCGATTACTTTCTGAGCACGTGTGTGCCATGAAGCGCGGCGGGTGTTCGGGGTTGCGATATGATCGCAGTTGTCGTCAAAGTTTCAGTGATGGAACGTAGGCGCTCGCTTGGCTCACGATTTGGATTTTAGATGTTGAAGACGAAGAAGCGGCCCTCCTCGAAGCAGAAGCCGGCCGCCGTGCCCGCTGGAAACAACGAATATCTGGGGGTGCGTCTGCGCCACGGCCGGATGACCAAGGGGTTGCGCCTCAAGGACGTCGCCGAGGCCGCCGATTGTTCGGAAAGCATGATCTCCAAGATCGAGAACGGCCGCGCTGTGCCGTCGCTCAACGCGCTTTACCGGATCGCCGAGGTACTGGAACTGACGGTGGGCCAGCTATTCGAAAAACCGTCCGAGCCCGACGGGCTTCTGTCGAGGGCCGGCGAGCGGCCGATCGTCAAGACGGATCCGCTGCGCAGCGGACCGGGGCTGACGCTGGAGCGTTTGATCCCTTACGACAAGGCCCGCCTGTTGCAGGGCAGCATCCACAACCTCGCCCCCGGCGGCAGCGGCGGAGGGCTGGTGACGCACGAGGGCGAGGAAGTCGCCTATATCATCGAAGGGCAGGTCGAACTGATCATCGGTGACGCCAAGTACCTGCTCAACACCGGTGATTCGATCTGCTATCGCTCCGAGATTCCGCACGGCTACAAGAATTCGAGCGGCAAGCCGGCAAAGTTCATCGTCGTGAACACACCGCCGAGCTTCTGAGGTTGTTTGACATCCATTCAAGTTGCTTGAATACTGGTGCCCGATCCCGGGAGCCAAGCCATGCAGAGGCACGACGGTCTAAGTACATGTAAAATCCGTCGCACCGCGAACGGCGGACAGGTCCCGTCAAACTTCCGGCGGGCTGCCTTCGCGAACGACATTTCTGGAACGGGGTCCAACCATATCTCCGCAGGGAGAGCTTTATGATCGGCCGAAGGATGCTGGATGTCAGATGGGCTTGGCTGCTTGCTGTGACATTAGCCTTGCCTTGGGTGAACGGCGCCCGGGCGCAAGCGCAGCACACCCGGCCAATCAAAGTCATCGTTCCCTTTCCTGCGGGAGATCTTGTCGACATCATCGCGCGACTTCTCGCCGACGGTATGGCGAAAAGTCTTGGGCAGCCACTCGTCATCGAGAACCGGCCCGGCGGGTCCGGACTCACCGGACTGCAGGCGACCGCAACTGCCCAGCCGGATGGCCATACCCTGACGGTCGGCCAGCTCGGAAGCATGGTGATCACGCCCATCATGAACAAATGGCAGTTCGACGTGCGAGCAAGTCTCGAACCGGTGGCGCTTACCTATGTGAATTACATTGCGATACTCACGACGCCTGCCCTTCCGGTTACCTCCCTGCGAGGACTTATCGACTACTCCAGGGCAAATCCTGGAACCGTGAAGATTGCAACGGTCGGGCTTGGTAGCTTCCCGCATCTGATGTTCGAGATGCTGCGCAAGCAAGCGGGGCTCGACTACGTTCACGTCCCCTACAGGGGCGGCGTGCAGATCGTTCCCGACTTGGTCTCCGGACGGATCGAGGCCGGCTCGCTCAGCTTTGCCAACAGCCTGAGCTATACCACCGACGGTTCGTTGCGGGCACTTGCCGTCAGCGCCCGGACCCGCAACCCGGCGGCGCCGGATATGCCGACCATCAGCGAAACCGTTCCCGACTTCACGATGCTGGGCTGGTTCGGCTTCTTCGCGCCGAAGGGAACTCCGCCTGCCATGATCGAACGCATCAATGCCGCAGTGAACCGCGCCATTGCGGATCCGGACACGCAGAAGCACGTCAAGAGTCTGCATATCGACCCTTCTCCCGGCACGCCCGCAGATCTCGGCCGCCTCTGGCAAAGCGACTACAGCCGATTTACCGGCCTGATCAACGAACTCGGTATCGCCGCTCAATAGTCCGGCTTTGCCAAGCCGAAAGCCGACGCATCTCGACGAGGAAACGCAATGGCCGAAACCAGCAGGCAATCGACGATCGCGAGTGTTGATGTAGCAACGAACGGCGTCATGGAAGGTGGTGGAACGGTTCCCTTCCGCATGCCGGCCGGGGCGCTCACCTACCTCGACCGGAAACAGTATATATCCAATATGGAGGTCATCGCGCATTACCCCGAGATCGACATCATGATCTTCGGAGACGAGCACTCGTGCCTATGGGCGAAAAACAAGCGACGCCTGATTGCCTTCAAGGGCGGATGGGTCGATGTGACTGAACCTTTGAAGGCACAGGTGCTCGCAGACACGACGTCAGGTGTGTTCGCCAGCTGCGTTTATAACAAGACGCTTCGAAAATGGATACGCGTGGTCGCGCATCAAATGCCGCTGACGCCGGGCACCCCGCAGTATCCGCGAGGGAAACATCATCTTGAGTATGCCAAGAAGGCACTGAGCGATCCCGGCTTCCGCGGCATCAAGACGTACGATGTCACCAACCCGGAAAAGCCCGAACTGCTGAGCGAGTTCAATACCGGCGCCTCCGGCCACGGCGTGCATTTACCGTTCTACGACGGCGGTCAATACGCCTACCTAGCCTGCGGCTGGGACGACCAGCTCCGTATGGAGAGCACCGAGCGCGTTTACAGCAACGGCCTGATGATCGTTGACATGACCGATCCTGCCAACGTCAAGGAGGTGTCGCGATGGTGGGTACCGGGCCAGCGGCTCGACGAGGAGGAATTGTATCGCACGACCTACCCGTTTGCCGGCGATCAATCCTCGTGGACCAGCACCCGGACTCCTTGCATCGTCCCGGTCCGCGTCGAAGACGGCGGCACGGTCGGCTATGGCGGCTGGGGCCATTTCGGGTTGTACGTGCACGACCTGAGCGACATCCGGAATCCGAAAGTCTACGGCAAGGTCTCCCACCCGCTCGAGGCGATCGGCGGCATTCCCTTTCACCACGTCGTTCCTGTCAACGCCGAGCCTGCCCGGTTTCCGCAGTTGCAGAACCTCGTAATCGGCATCCCGGAGTCGCTCGAAGCCGATGCGCGCGAACCCTGGCACACGAGCTACGTGATCGACGTCAAAGACCCGGCGCGTCCCCGCATCATCGGCCTGTTTCCCCGGCCGATGCCGCACCCGGACGCGCCCTACAAGGATTTCGCGATGGCGCGAGGCCGCTTCAGCTCGCGCGTGATGCAACACTGGATCGCGCCAGGAAAGGCACGTCCGGACGTCGTCGCCTTGTCGTATCTGAACGCGGGCATCCGCCTCTTCGACATATCGGACCCCACCGAACCGAAGGAAGTCGCCTACTTCGTCCCGCCGCGCGACGGCGAGATCGACGATTACATGAGCTGGCGCCGCGGGACGACCGAAGCTGTCTTCATCGAGTGGGACCGCAACCTGATCTGGGTCTCGACCCATGCAGGGCTCTATTGCCTGTCGGCTCCCTTTCTCGGTCCGCCCAAGCTGGAGGCGATGGCGGTTACCGAATGGTCGGTGCCGCATGTGAACGCGGGATGTGAAGACTAAGGTCGAGTGGCTCAAGCTGCATCATCGTCGTCTGCACCATGACAGACGTCGAGGGCGAATTCTGCTACGCAATCAGCGGCAAGACGGCCTGTCGCCTTGCCGAGGTTGCAGGGCGAACCGCGTTTCGGCCGGAACCCTTTCGATCGAGATTTCGGCACTTGGAGTGGAATAGCAGATGCGTGCAGCCTTCTATCGAAGCCAGGGACGCGCGAGCGACGTCCTCGAACTTGGCGAACTCGAGACCCCCGTGCCGGGGCCCGGAGAAGTCCGCGTCAGGCTGATGACGAGCGGCGTCAACCCGTCCGACTGGAAAGCGCGAATTGGCGGGTTCCGCCCCATGCCGGCATCGCTCGTGGTGCCTCATAGCGACGGAGCCGGCATCATTGATGCCGTCGGTGACGGCGTCGCGCCGAGTCGGATCGGCGAGCGCGTCTGGATTTGGAACGGCCAGTGGAAGCGGGCCTTCGGGACGGCCGCTGAATACATATCCCTGCCCTCCGAGCAGGCCGTGCTCCTGCCGGACAACATCGGCTTCGACATCGGCGCCTGCCTCGGAATTCCGCTCTTCACCGCCATCCATGCCGTTCATCTGGCAGATCCACGTCCTGGCGACACGATTCTGATCGCCGGCGGCGCCGGATCGGTGGGACATTACGCGATCCAGCTGGCGAAGCGGCGTGGCGCGCGCGTGATGACGACCGTCAGTGGCGACAAGAAGGCCGCGCATGCTTTGTCTGCCGGCGCAGACGAGGTGATCAATTATCTCACGGAGGACGTCGCTCGGAAGGTGCGGCAACTGGCGCCGTCCGGTGTCGATTCCATCATCGAAATGGATTTGTCGCGGAACGCCGTGTACTATCCCGACATACTGAAGCCACATGCCACCTGCGCCGTCTACGGCATGTCAGCTCAGCAGAGCACGCTTCCCAGCCTTGCGTTGATGAGTTTGAACATCCGCCTTTCGTTTGCCTTTATCTATGAGTTGACCGTATCCGACCGGGCCAGTGGGCTTGCCGAGATCGGTCGGCTGCTCACCGAGAACAGCCTCGTTCACACCGTCGCTTACCAAATGCCCCTGGATCGAATTGTCGAGGCGCACGAGATGGTCGAGGGCGGCACCTTGCTGGGCAACCTGGTTCTCAATATCGCTTGACGGGTTTGCGGATGACGCGGGCCATCGTCACCCGTCGCGGACGCCCGATAAATCGAGCGCGATGCGTTCTTGGACGCCGTCAGTTAGGCCGGAGTCCGACCTCATCCATCAGTTTTTTCTGATAGTCGAAGTCCTGCTTGATATAGGCAGCAAACTCGTCGGGGGATGAGCCAACCACGTAAAGACCATTCTCTTCGATCAGCTTCCTGACTTCAGGCGTCTCGAGCGCTCTCATTGTTTCCCGGTAGATACGCTCGACCCGGTCGGCCGGGACGCCGGCCGGGAACAGAATGCCGAAATATCCCGTCAGATTGTAGTCCTTCATGCCCGCTTCCGCCATGGTCGGCGTATCGGGAAGCGCCGGCGACCGGCGGTCGCCAGTGATGGCCAGCGCCTTGATCTGCTTCTGCCCTACCATCGGAACAGCCGTGAACAGCGAGTTGAAGGTCATGCTGACGGTGCCGGTCATGACGTCGGAAAGCATGGCGGGCGTGTTGTAGGGTACCGCCGTGAGGTCGAGCCCGGTTCGCAACTCGAACAGCCGGCCCGCGATATGGGTCAGGTTGCCGGCGCCGGACGTCGCATAGGAGAGCGGCTTTGCCGCCTTCTTCGCATCAGAGACGAGTTCCGCCACCGAATTCGCCGGCAGGTTAGTGAGCAGAGCCAGTCCATAGGAACCGGCCAGTTGCGTGATCGGCTTGAACTCCTTGAAGACATCGTATGGCGGTTTGCTCGCGACCTGCGGATTCGCAGTGAAGGAGCCGGTCGTGAGCAGGATCGTGTAGCCGTCCGGCGGAGATTTTGCGACGGCTTGCGTGGCAATGATGCCATTGGCACCGGGCCGCGCCTCGACGATCACCGGCTGGCGCAGATACTCGCTGAGCTTCTGCGCCAGGCCACGGGCGAGGACGTCGGTCGAGCCTCCGGCGGCAAAAGGCTGCACGATTTTGAGCGAACGGTCAGGATAATCTTCGGCCGAGGCCGCCGATGCGCCCACGGTCAACGACGCACAGATCGTCAACAGGGTTCGAGACAAGCAGTTGCGATAGCGCGCGCCGAAAAAAACCATGATCGTTCTCCACTGGCTGGCCGTCGTAGGCGGGTTCGCTGACTTTCGCGTGCGGGCGCGAGCATCCGGCGCTTCGGTCAACTGACTGCTGCGCGGCGTCACGATGCGCTCGGAATCAGTGGCATCAGCAAATACGACGCCTGGTCGCCGCCGGTGCAGATCGTATTCGTGCTGGCCACGCCGGCAGGCCGGTCGACGGGGTGGTTATGCAGCAGTCGCCCGGGCGTTCCGGGAAATTCGAAATCTTTCCCCATCAGTGTCAGGGCAAGGCGATATCCTTTGGGGAAGACGATGCAGGTCGGCCAGAGTTCAACGTCGACCTCGTAGATCCGGCGGGGATCGAGCTTCTGAATTTCGTCATGGGCATGAAACGCCCGATAAGGGAGCGTGCGTTTGGGATCGAGTTTACGATGCGACGCACGCAGCCAGCCGCGGGTTACGGGAGTTGGCTCATGAGCGCCCGTGAAAACAACTTCCTGACTCCGCGGATCAAAGATGCGGATGGTGGCAAAAATGTCCATGTCATCGGTGGACGACGATAGGAAAAGGTGCGCGGTGACGAAACCGGTGAACTCGGTCTCTTCAGCAAAAGGCGGCGACAGCAGCGTGACGCCCTCGCCCCACGCTTCGTACTCCAGCGCGCTTGCGTGATCGGGTTTCACCGTCGACACTGCGGAAGACTGTGCATCGAGGTAAAACCTCGTCCACTGCGTTCGCGCGAGCGGAAATTCGTTCTCCATGCGGAACGCCGCGGTGTTCGGTCCGCGAATGGTGCTCTCGGGCCGACGGATTGCGAGTTGCACGCGCGGCTCCTGATCCCAGCCGTTATTCTCGCCCTTGAGAAAACGATTGAAGAAACGGCGCTGGATTGCAACGTATTCCGGCAGATAGAAGCTGTCCCAATGGGTGCCGATGTGCATCGACAGCCACTTGTCCGTCGAGGCGACGTTCAAGAAGCCTTCGACATTGCCGCGCATGTGAACGCCGGGGCCACCCCAGTTGCCCGCGGACAGCACCGGGATCGAGATCCGGCTGAGATCGGGCGTGCGTTCCTGATACCAGGCGTCATCCAATCTGTGGCGCAGCAGGTCCGCCGGATAATCGGTCCGGTTGGCCTCGAGCTGGTCAGGGCGCAGCGCGGGTCCGGTGCTTGGCTGGTTGGTGTCGCGGTCGAAATAGGTGGTGTCGCCGTTGCCGTGCTGGTTGACCAGCACCTGGCGCGGCCACCAGGCCGAGGTAAAAGCATTGGCATAGATGCCGCCGTGATGGCTGCCGTCGCGGTAGTAGTCCACGTAGCCTTCCCAGGGCATTATGGCGACGAGATGCGGCGGTTTCAGCGCGGCGACGGCCCACTGCGTGAAGGCGTAATAGGAAATTCCGGCAAGGCCCACCTTGCCGTTCGACCAGGGTTGCGTTCCCGCCCATTCGATCGAACAGCAGTAGTCCTGGATCTCGCGCGGCGAGCGGGGATCGAGATAGCCCGGCGATTTGCCGGTACCGCGCGCATCGACCTGAACGACCACGTAGCCGAACGGCACCCAGCGTTCGGGATCGACGGTCTCCCAGCGCAGATAGCGTCCCGTCGAACCGTTTTCGCAAAGGTCGGGATAGATCGCGAGCAGCTTGCCCCATTGCACGGAAAAGGCGTCCTCGAAATGGGCGTCCTTTCCGTAGACGCCCTGCGCCATGATCACAGGATAGCGACCTTCGGCCTTAGGACGGAACACGTTGCCGCGAAGGTGCAGGCCGTCGTCCATCTCGATGAGGACGTCCTTCTCGAAAATCATCCCAATGCCTTCGCCCATTTGCGTCCCCGCTTCCTCGTCACTTGTTTCCGAATTCGCTCGTAAGTGTCTTTCAGGATTCCTGCTTCGGCGGAACGATTGGAAGCAGCACATACGGCGCGTGCCGGCCGCCGATATGCAGCGTGGTCTTGCCGCCGAAGATGTCACTAGGACGATCCTCCGGATCGTCGTGGACGAACGGGCCGCAGCCCTTCATCGGGTTCTTCATGTTCGACAGCGTCGCCGCCGGTCCGGCGTATTCGTAGTCGGTGCCGCGGACGGTCAGCCCATAGCTGTAGCCGGCGGGGATCACGATCGATGTCGGCCAGATTTCGATGTCGAGTTCATAGATGTCGCCCGGCACCAGCGGTTGCGCGCTGGCATGGGCATGCCACGGCCGGTACGGCAGGGACCGGACAGGATCGAGTTCGCGGTGCGAGGCGCGGAGCCAGCCCTGCGCCACCGGCGTATGAGGGTCCAGAGCGCCCTGGAACACGACCTCGTCGCCCGCCCGGTCAAACACCCGAAAGATCAGGAACACGTCCGCGTCCACGGTGGACGACGACACGTACAGCTTTGCGGCGAGCGGACCGGTTATCTCGAGCGATTCCTTGAGCGGCGGCGCGCGGAAGGTCACACCCTCGCCGGTCGCGTCGAACGTCACCTGCGCCGCGCCACCTTGCGGAGCCTCAGCGACCAGCGTCTCGCCGTACAGATAGGCCCTGCTCCAGTTGGTACGGGCGATCGGCCACTCGCCTTCATGGCGGAGCACAAATTTCTCGCCGGGATAGCGGATCTGCAGTTGCACGGGGGGCTGCTTTTCCCACCCGTTCTGTTTTCCCTTGAGGAAGCGATCGAAGAAACGCTTCTGCAGATCAACGCCGTAATCGGTGTAGAACAGTGCCCAGTGCGAGCCGCCATGCATCTCGAGCCATTTCTGCTCCGAGGCTGCATGGACGAAGCCCTCGATATTGCCGCGCAGATGCAGGCCCTGACCGCCCCAATTGCCGCAGGACAGCAGCGGCACCTTGACCTTTGCCCAGTCGGCGGAGCGCACCCGATAGAAGTCGCCGTCGAACGCGTTATCGATGATCTCCGGCCACAGCTTCGAGCGGTTGTGCTCCATCTCCTGCTCGGACAGCGTCGACGGACCGCAGACGGTGTCGCCGGTCAACGGCGAGCGCGGACCGTTGTCGCCGCGTCCGTGCTGCACCGATTTGACCTGCATTTCCTGCCAGTTCTTCTGGAAGGTGCAGGCGATGCCGCCGTGATGCGTGGCGTCGCGGTAGCGGTCGGCATAGCCTTCCCAGACGCAGATCGCAGCAAGATGCGGCGGGGCCAGGCCGGCCACGCGCCATTGATTGGTGGCGTAATAGGAAATGCCATTGAGGCCGACCTTACCGTTCGACCACGGCTGCGCGCCTGCCCATTCGATGCAATCGTAGAAGTCCTGGGTCTCGCGCCGCGAATGATGGTCCAGATAGCCCGGCGACCGGCCGGCACCGCGACTGTCGACGCGCACCACCGCGTAACCATCGGGCACCCACTTCTCGGGATCGACCACTTCCCAATTGGCGTACTTGCTGGAGGTCCCCGCCACGGCGTCCGGGTGCTCGCACGCCATGATGTCCCAGGCCGTCTTGTAGCCGGTCTGGAACGGCAGGCCCTTGCCGTAAGGGCCGTAACTGATGATGACAGGATAATTGCCGGCCTCGACGGGCCGGAAGATGTCGGCCCGCAACACCACACCGTCATCCATCGCAATCGGAACGTCGATCTCGATGAGCATGTTGTCCTGCGTCAGCCGAACGCCGGCATCGCCCTTGTCCATTCGTCTTCTCCCCTGCGCGGTTCTTCTATGGAGAACCTTCGCGCCACTTCGATCGCCGTCGTCTCAGCTCTGTGTCTGCGGGATTACCGGCAACAGAACGAAGGGTGCGTTGTCCGGTGCGAAATGCAACGTGTTCTCGCCGCCGAAGACCTCGGCCGGGCGATCTTCGGGATCGTCATGCACGAACGGCCCGCAGCCGGTCATCGGCCGCTTCATGTTCGACAGGCTCGTCGCCGCGCCCGCCCAGACATAATCCTTGCCTCGCACGCAGAGGCCGAAGCGGTAACCGCGCGGGATCACGATACAGGTCGGCCAGATCTCCACGTCGAGTTCGGTGCTGACGCCGGGCGTCAGCGGTTGAAGCTCATCGTGGGCGTGGTAGGGACGATAGGGCTTGCTGCGCGACGAATCGAGCTTGCGATGCGACGCGCGCAGCCAGCCCTGCCCGATCGGCGTATGTGGATCGAGCGCTCCGTAGAACACGACTTCCGTGCCCTCGGGATCGAACACCTGCAGCACCAGGAACACGTCGGCGTCCGCGGTTGCCGAACTGAGGAACAGCTTTGCGGCGGACGGGCCGGTGATTTCCATCTCCTGCTCGAGCGGTGCGGACATGAAAGTGAGACCGTCGCCCATCGCGTCATAGGCGAGCGTCGTGCTGGATGTGGGGACGTCGGTGGTCAGCGCGCGTGTGTCCGGATCGAAGTAGAACTTCGTCCACTGCGTGCGCGCGAGCGGCCACTCGTTTTCCGCGCGCACCGGAAACTTGGTCAGGCCCGGCCGCCGGATCTGCAACTGCACCTTCGGCTGCTGCTCCCAGCCGGTCGCCTCGCCCTTCAGGAAATGACCGAAAAAGCACTTCTGCAGCGCCAACCCGTAATCGGTATAAAATTCGGCCCAGTGCGCGCCGCCATGCATCTCGAGCCACTTCTGCGTCGACGCCGCGTTGACGAAACCTTCGACGTTGCCGCGCAAATGCAGACCCTGGCCGCCCCAGTTGCCGGCGCTGAGCAAGGGCACCTCGATCTTCGCCATATCGCCGGCCTGCGACCAGTAATAATCTCCATCAAGATGATGGGTCAGCAATTCGCGCGGCATATCGGCGCGGTTAGCGGCCAGAACTTCCTCGGACAGCGTCTCCGGCCCGCAGACGAGTTCGCCAGTAACGACACTGCGCGCGCCTCGCTCGCCGACGCCGTGCTGCACGGTTTTCACCTGCATGTCCTGCCAGTTCTTGCGGAACACTGAGAGGATGCCGCCGTGATGCGTTGCATCGCGGTAGTTGTCTGCAAAGCCTTCCCAGATGCACAAGGCAGCCAGATGCTTCGGCCGCAACGAGGCGACCCGCCACTGGTTAGCGGCATAGTAGGAGATGCCGTTGAGGCCTACTTTGCCGCTGCACCACGGCTGCGACCCGATCCACTCGATACACGCCGCAAAATCCCGGGTTTCCTGCGGGCCATGCACCGCGAGAAACCCTTCCGACCGTCCGGCGCCGCGGCTGTCGATACGTACGCAGGCGTAGCCATCCGGGACCCACTTCTCGGGATCCGGAACTTCCCAGTTCTGGTATCTGTTCGACGTGCCCTCGAGCGCGTCGTTATAGTCGCGCTCCATGATTTCCCAGGCCGTCTTGTAGCCCTGCTGAAACGCCAGACCTTTGCCGTATGGACCGTAGGTGACGAGCGCGGGGCATGGCGCATCATTCAGCGGGCGGAAGATGTCGGCACGCAGGACGACGCCGTCTTCCATCGTGATCGGAACATCCCAATCGATCCGCATGCCGTCGCGGATCTCATTTTTGTTGGACATCGTGGCCCCAGTAATTTGTGAGGAAATCTTACTGCGCGACGTACAGCGGTCGCGGCGTGGTGCCGCAGGTTCGCCCGACTGACGACAGCCAAACGCTACAAGGCCACTTGATCATCTTCAAATATCATTATTAGATGCAGCCGATACAAAAACGGTATCGGCGGGACCAACTCGCCACGCAGGGGAAATGCTCGCGTGAACAGTAAGCAGCTCGAATATTTTTCGAAGATTGCCGAACTCGGCAGCTATCGTCGCGCCTCCGATTGCCTGCGGATCGCCCAGCCGGCGCTGACCCGCCAAATCAAGATGCTGGAGACCGAACTCGGCGTGGAGTTATTCCATCGGCACAGCGACGGAATCACGCCGACTGCGGCCGGAGCCCTGCTGCTAGAACGCGCGCGCTTCATTCTTCGGCAGACCGAACAGGCCCGCGCCGACGTGATGGCGGAGGGAACGATCCCACGCGGCACAGTCGCCTTCGGCGCACCGCCGTCGATTGCCAGCGTGCTGTTCTGCCGGTTGTCGAAACTCTATCTTTCGCTTTATCCCGACGTGCGGCTACGCTTCTACGAAGGCGTCGGCCATCTTGCCGACTGGCTCAACAGCAACGAGATCGACCTTGCCGTCCTTCCGAACGGGCGCCTGGCAGATGTGCGCAACTTCGACCTGCACAGCTTCGTTGGCGAAGCGGTCTATCTTGTCGGCCCGCCGGGCGAGTTCGCCGAGGGATCAAGCTGCAGCGTGGAGGACGTGGTCAGACGGCCGCTGGTGCTGACCACGCCGCCGAGTACGGTGCGCGGCTGGCTCGACAATTTCGTCGACCAGCACGGCGGACAGCTCAGGATCGTGGCCGAGACGGAAAGCATGCGGCTGCAGCACAGCTTCGTTCAGGCCGGACTCGGCTATGCGTTGCTTCCCTACAGTGCGGTATCGCCGAGCCATGTGACGAATACGGTTTCGCTGTGCCAGGTCGACGGGTGGAGTCTCACCCGCGTTCTGGCATGGCGAAACGATCGGCCGCTCACGCCGGCGGTACGCTGCATGATAGACCTGACCGAGCAGGAGATGCGCAAGCTGCTGGCGTCGGGCGCGTTCGGCGCCGACCATCACGTCCGGCGCGCGTCGTGACGAACGCCGTCAGGTGGTGCGGAAGTCCTCCGCCCGCCACAGGCCCGCAGCCAGGCCGCGCAGATACAGGTGGTTGGCATAAGCGACATCCTCGAAGGCGATGCCGAGTGATTTGAAGACGGTGACGTCATCGGCGGAGCGGCGTGTCCAGCAAACCGGGCTGCTCAGCAGGTCGCCAAGCTCGACCACATCATTCCAGGACATCTCGCCGGCTGCATGCAGATCCATCAGTTCGGCAGCCTCAACGCGGGCTTGCGCGCGATCGTCGGTCACCAGGACGGCCGCCCGCTTGAGCGTCGCCGGATCGATCTCGCGACGATCGGACGTGTTGGCGCCGGCCGCGTTCACGTGAGCACCCGGCTTCAGCCACGATGCCGCGATCACCGGCGTCGAGGAACGAGTGATCGTGCCGACAACGTCTGCATCTTCCACGGCGGCGCGTGCATCGGAGGCAACGACCACGTCGATCTGCAACAGTCGCCGAAGACGTTCGGCGAAGGCGGCAGCACGCGCCGGATCGCGGCCACTGACGTTGACCCTTTTGATCGGCCGCACGGCGCAGACGGCTTCCGCCTGCGCCGTCGCCTGACGTCCTGTCCCGATCAGTGCAAGCGTGGAAGCGTTCGGGCGCGCAAGGAGTTTTGTCGCGAGTCCACTGGCGGCGCCGGTGCGAACCTGGCTGAACAGCGAGGATTCCATCAGGACGAGCAGGCGGCCGTCCGCCACGGAATGCAGCGCGATGTGGAAGCGCACCGATGCCGCCGCGGCGAAATACGACTTGTAGCCGTACACCCCCGCAGGCCCGTCGACTGCGCCCATCAGATTGAGCACGCCGTGCGGCGGCCGCGCGCGGGACCGGACCATGTTGACGACCCCCGGATCGCGCCAGCGTTTGAACGCCTGTTCCAGACAATCGACGGCGTCGGCCATGTCGATCAATGGCGCGATGGCAGCCTCGTCGAGAAACAGCGGCATTGTCATCAACTGCTCAGCGTCTTGACCAGCGCCAGCACCTTGTCGCGGTCGAAATTGTTGACGTCGTCGAGGATGTCGGCGGTGAAGATCGGATCGACGCTGGGGACCGTGCCTTCGAGTCCGAGAAACTTGAGTTGGGCTCGCCACTCGTCGGCATTCATCGCTCCGAAGCGTTTGTCGGCCTGCCACGGCGCCGGCATCCACTTTTCGCGGCGGCTGTTCACCACCACACGTGCCTCGGCCATCGCTTCCTGGTCGGTCTTACCCTTGGGCTTGGTCTCCGGATAGAGGTCCCAGTGCAGCTTGATGGCCAGATCGGTGTCGGCATAAGCGAACACCGTCGACTTCGCCATGGCGCGAAAGAAGCGAACATAGACGTCACGATTCTTCTTGAAGTCCGAGCGGCGGACGCAATAGGCCTGCCCGAACAACTGCTGCATTCCCGGCGAGTTCGGCAGATAACGGAGCTTGAAGCCCGCGGTCTCCATGCGCGCGAAACCGCCGTCCCAGAACGCCATGGCGTCGACGCGACCGCGATACAGCGCATCGCCGGCCGGGCCGCCCTGATCGACCGAGATCCACTCGACGTCCTTGTCGGGGTCGATGCCGATTTCCTTCAGCATGCCGACGGCGCCGAAATAGCCGGTATCGCCCTTGTTGCGGATACCGATATTCTTGCCCTTGAGGTCCTGCAGAGATTTGATCGCACTGTCCGGCTTGACGGCAACGCCCCAATGCGGCGAACGCAGCCAGGCATAGACGTAGACCACGTCCACATTGGGATTTTTGGCAAAAACCGGAAGATAAGCGATCGGAGCGAGCGACGAGGTCTCCACATGGCCAGCGATGATCGCCTGCATGGTCTGGCCCGAGCCGCTCATGTTGATGATGTCGAGCGCGCAGCCTTCCTGTTTGTAATAGTCGATCTTGGGGTGCTGGCCCATCGTCATGAAGATGAGCTGGGGGTCGACGATTCCGGCGGCATTGCCGAGGCGGATGGTCGGCAGACTCTGACCGCGGCTCTGATGAACCGACAACATGGTAACACCGACCGAAGCCAGTGAAGCGGTAAAAGCACGTCTCGTCAGCATGGAATCCTCCGGCAGCTTTTGTGTTTCTTCTAGGATGCGCTTCGCGATCTGAAAAAATCCATGGGCGCCTTCTGCAGCGACCGCGCTCCGTCGCCGTCGACGCAAACGAGATTGCCGACCTGGACGCCGCAGGTCTCGTCACCTGAGACGATATGCGGCTGGATGACGAACAGCATGCCTTCCTCGACGGTGAACGGCAGGCACTCGCGCTTGATCATGGCGCAGGACAGATCAGCGCGCGGCGGCTCAATGGTGATACCCCAGCCGTGGATCAGGACGTCGAGCGTCTTGTAGCCCTGTCGCTCAACGAAGCGCGCCGCGTCCAGAATGTCGCGTTCCGATGCTCCCGGCTTCAAAGCCTCGAATATGCGCTGATAGCACTCGACGGCGGTGTCATGCAGGCGCTGGAAGGCGGCAGTCGGGGCCGCGTTCACGGTATAGGCGCGCTGCACCTGCCCGGCATATCCCCAATGGCCGACGCTGATCTCGGTCAGGAGAACATCGCCGGCGCGGGTCCGGCGCGTCGAGGGGTACTGCCAGGGAAAGATCAGCTCGGGCGCCGTCATCGGCGTTGCGCCGAGAAAATGAAACATCAGCGAGCCGCCATCGTCGAGGAACGATTCCTGGATGCGCGCCGAGAGCTCGAACTCCGGCATGTCCTCGCGCAGGCTGCCGTCAATGGCCATTACTGCTCGATCGGTATACTCCGCACCTTTCTCGAACCAGCCGATCTCCTCCGCGCTCTTGATCCGCCGCGCCTCCTGCATGACGTCCAGCGCGTCGACGAAGAGGGCGTTCGGCATCGCAGCCGTCAGATCGCGTTGATGCTCGAATGCCATCGACGCTCGTCCAACGTTACGGACGCCGGCTAGGCCAATCGTACCGCTCCCGAGACCAAGTTCAGTCAGGCGCTCGCCCATCGTCTTGCCGGGCGTATAGACGCCGTGGATCTCCGTCGCGACCGAGGCCCGCCGCGCCGTGTGCAGGTACAGCGGATTGGAAATCACCAGGATGGGATCCTGCTCCAGCGTGATTACCGCATAAGCGGCATAGGGATCGAGCCAATTGGTCAGCCATTGTACGTTGGCGTGGTTCGAAAACCGGAACGCCGAGTCGCCCGCGGCGATCACTGCATCGATGCCGCGCTTCGCCATCTCCGCTCGCACCGCCGCATAGCGACGGCGGTACTCGGCGTCGCTGAAGCGCGGAAAGATCGCGTCGGCGGTCATGTTCAGGTGCCCGGCCTGAGCACGTCGGTGACCCAGTCCCACATGGAGTAGACGCCCAGCGAGAGATCATCGACCTGGCAATGATGGTGGCCGCCCTCCTCGGCTTTGAACACCATCATGGTCTTGTTTTCCGACCCCACGGCGTCGAAGCATTTCTGAGCCAGCTCGAGCGGGATTTGCTGGTCGTGCGCACCGTGCAGCATCAGGAATGGGCACCGCATCTTCTGAACGATGCCGTCGAGCTTGAAGCCTTCCAGCTTCTGCATCGCCTCGTCGCGCGTCTGCGTGCCCATCACCCAGGCGAGATGCTCCGGCGGCACCGACAGCGACGGCAGCTTGCCGGAGTCGAGCAGTTCGAACCGGCGCTTCCAGGTGTCGTGATAATCCCACTGCGCGCCCCAGGCGATGCACGCGGCGTAGCGCGGTTCCAGCGAGGCTGCGCGCGGCGCGTAATAGCCACCCAGGCTGATCGCCATCACGCCGATCCGCTTGGCATCGAATTCCGGCCGGGCGGCCAGATACTCGTAGGCCGCCGTCCCGTAACGTTCGGTTTCGGCAATCAGCGGCAGGTCACGGAAACGCACGCTCTCGCCGTTGCCGGGGCCATCGACGATCAGACAGCCGACGCCTTGCGCCGCGAGATCGGCAACGCCGAAGAAATACTGCAACTCCTTGGTGACGTCGAAGCCGTCGAAGAACACCATCGCCGGTGCCGGCTTGCCCCGGGCCACGTCCTGATCCGGATGAACCAGGATCGCGGGCAGCGACTTGCCTTCATAGGGCACCTCGACGAATTCGATCCGTGGACGCGTCATCATGCCGGCCGCGTCGCGAAAAGCCTGCACCGACCGATGATAAATCTTGGAGCCGCGCTCCGACTTCGGATGCAGGAAACGCTCGCCGGTCTGGTAATAATGGCTGGCACGCAGCAGGCAAGAGATGGCTGTGACGGTCTTTCCGCGCGCCATGGCCGCCCGGCCGCGCGCCTCGACCTTCTCGCCCATCCTGGTCCATTCGTCGAACCAGGCCTGGTCGTCGCCAACCTTGTCGCGCAGGGCCGTGCCGACGCGATGGACTTCGTTGATCTCCGCGCCACCCCATGGCGCGCCACCGAGACAGAGCAACAGCCCGGTCGACCACCGATAACTCTCGGGAAAGAACAGAAAGGCCGGATCGTTTTGCAGCATGGACATTCCCTAGATTGTTTTCTTGTTGATTTTCCCGACGTCACGCGCCCGGCGTGACGTCCGTGGCTTCGGTCTCCGACCAGAACAGCACGCGCTTCTGGATCGCGCGCAGACCGGCATGCATGCCGATGCCGATCAGCGACAGAATGATGAAAACCGAGAAGGTACCCGACATGTCCATCTGCGCCGTCATCGACAGGATCAGCGTGCCCAAGCCCTGCTGAGCCCCGACGAACTCGCCGACCACGGCGCCGACGATGGAAAACACCGATGCCATCTCCAGGCCGGCGAAAATAAACGGAAGCGCGGACGGCACGCGAACTTTCCAGAAAATCATCCATGAGCCGGCGCCGAGGGCCCTCATCAGCTCAAGCCGCTCGCGGTCGACGGCGCGGAAACCGGCGAGGCTAGTGACCAGTAGCGGAAAGAAAGTCAGCAGGGCGATGATCACAACCTTCGACGTCACGCCAAAGCCGAACCACATCACCACAATCGGCGCCAAGGCGATCTTTGGTAGGCTTTGGATCGCGATCAGATAAACGCGCAGCGTCGCCTCGAGCAACCGGAACTGGCTGATGATGGTGCCAAGCAACAGCCCGGCGCCGCTGCCGAAGAAGAACCCGAGCAGCACCTGCGTCAGCGTCACCCGTGCGTGCAGCCAATATCCGCCGCGATCGTTCAGGCCATAATTCAGGCCCCGCACCAGCGCGGTCCAGATCTGGCTTGGCGGCGGCAGAATGTAGCTCGGCACGTCGAAGGCATTGACGCTCCACTCCCAGCCAAGCAGCAGCAGCACCAGTGATACCGGCGCAATGATTAATTCGGGGCGCTGGGCGGCCATCATCTTCGCGCGGGAGACGAGCCTGACCGGGGTGACGACGTGGGTCGGCAAGTCGGTGGCGGTCATGAGAGTCCTCCCGTCGTGGCGGACAGATCGACACCGCCTTCAAGGCCGTAAAGCAGTTGGCGGATGTCGCCGCAGATCCGGCCGAATTCCGGATCGCTGAGAACGGCCATGGCGCGAGGCCGTGGAATGTGGACATCGATGATCCGCGCGATGCGGCCTGGACGCGCGCTCAGCACGAGCACGCGATCGGCGAGGAAGACGGCCTCCGCAATCGAATGCGTGATGAGCACGACGGTCTTGCGACTCTCGCCCCAGATTCGCTGCAGTTCGAGATTCATCTGCTCGCGCGTCATCGCGTCGAGTGCGCCGAATGGTTCGTCCATCAACAGGGTGCGTGGATCGTTCAGCAGCGCTCGACTAATGGCGGCGCGCTGCTGCATGCCGCCCGACAGTTCCTTGGGATATTTATTCTCGAATTCGGCCAGGCCGACCATTTCCAGCAGCATCTTCGCCCGCACGCGCGCGGCCGTCATGTCCATCCCCTGCACTTCCGCCGGCAGCATGACGTTCTGGATTACACTGCGCCACGGAAACAGGATGGGGTTCTGGAACATGACGCCGATATCGCGGCGAGGCGATGTGACCGGCGAGCCGTCGATTTCGACCGCACCTGACGTCGCCGGTTGCAGTCCGGCCATGATCTTCAACAGCGTGCTCTTGCCGCAGCCGGACGGCCCTACGATGGTGATGAACTCACCCTCGGCAACGTCCATCGAGATATCGCTAAGCGCCGTGATCCGTTCGTTCGCGACCGTAGTGAATACCTTGTCGACATGATCGATGCGGATCATCGGACGGGCCGAAGGCTTGGTCCCGGTCGTCGGCATGGTGGATCCTTTGGCTCGCAAATGAAGGGTCACAGCGTGCTTCTTTCAACTATTTGAGCGCCGATGGCATGTCGCGATCGGCCGCTTAGATGGAACAGCGATACGCTGAAGCATGGCGTGAAGTCCGGCGGCCGGTGAGCTCATTGCCTCGACACTAGGAGCACGGCTCGACGCCAATCCAATACAATTATTGAAAGCAATCGATCTCAAAAAAGTATCGGCGGAATGAATCTGAAACATGCTAGCGGTGCAACTGCACTGCAGCGTGAACGCAAGTTCGCACATGCGTGATGCAGTGCAGCAGAAAACAAAACAGCGCTGGCGCCGCGACTGAAAAACGAGAGGAAACGAAATGCGCAAACGATCGGGTTGGATGACCGGCGTGTTGGGGCTTACGCTGATGCTTGGCGCGGGATCAGCTCCGGCGCAGGATTATCCGACGCGCCCGATCACCGTGATCTCGCCTTATGCAGCAGGCGGGCCGAGCGACATTGCCATTCGGTCGATCAGCGATCGCCTGTCGCAGTCGCTTGGCCAGACCATCGTCATCGAAAATGTCGCAGGGGCCGGCGGTCTTGCGGGAACCACACGCGCCGCCCGCGCTGCACCTGATGGCTACACATTGCTGATCAACCAGAACGGCCTGTTGATATCGGCACTGCTCAACCCCAGCGCATCGATCGACGTGCTGAAGGATCTCACGGCGATCGGTATGGTCAACGTGTCGTACTCGTTCCTCGTCGGCCGCCCGGACATCCCGGCCAAGACCGTCAGCGAGCTCGTGACGTGGATGAAGGGGCCGGGCAAGCCAGTGAAATTCGCGCATCCGGGGATCGGCAGCGTGGCGCATTTGCAGGCCGTGCTGTTTTCGAAGGCGGCCGGCGCCGACGCAACGCTCATCAGCTATCGCGGCGGCGGCCAGGCGATGAACGACATTGTCGGCGGACATGCCGACCTGGTCTGGGCCGCCCCGTCGACAGCGGCTCCTCTGATCGAGGCCGGCAAGATCCGGGCGTTCGGCTTCGGCGCACCGCGCCGCCATCCTCCGCAGCCGGACGTTCCGACCTTCGGCGAAGCCGGCTATCCGAAGCTCGAAATCCAGTTCTGGCAGGCATTGTTCGCGCCAGCCGGCACGCCGAAGCCGATCGTTGAGCGCCTCAATCGCGCGCTGCGCGAAACGCTGGCCGATCCGAAGGTGAAGGCCATCTATACCCAGAACGGTGTGGAGGCCTTTCCCGACGACCAGCTTTCGTCGGAGGCCGCGAATGTGTTGGTGAAAGCCGAGTTTGCCCGCTGGAAAGACGTGGTCGCGAGCGAGAAGCTCGCCACCAGCGGCAACTGATCTCCAGAACGAGCGAGGCGCCTGATGTCTGATCAAATTCGAATTGAAGGGACGTGCAATCCCGACTTCGCAGCGGTGCGCCGCGCCTTCGAAGACAATTTCGAGCACCGCGGCGAGATCGGCTCGTCGGTCTGCGTCTACAAGGATGGCGAAAAGGTCGTCGACCTGTGGGGCGGCTACGTCGACCGGCAGAAGCAGCTGCCGTGGGACAAGGATACGATCGTGATCATGAACTCCGTGTCGAAGAGCATGTCGGCGCTTTGCGTCCATATGCTGATTGACCGGGGCGTGATCGGCTTCGATGAACCGGTTGCCAACTACTGGCCGGAATTCGCGCAAGCTGGAAAGGAAGCCGTGCTGGTGCGTCATGTGCTGTCGCACACCGACGGCGTGATCTTTTCCGACGCTGCGCCCGCAGGTTCCTGGTTCGACTGGAATGCCCATGTCAAGGCGCTGGAGGTGCAGGAGCCGGCATGGCAGCCCGGCACCGGCGGCGCCTATAACTCCGTCAATATCGGATTCCTGCTCGGTGAGCTGGTCCGCCGCACCACGGGCAAAAGCATCGGCAAGTTCTGGCGCGAGGAGGTCACACGCCCACTCGGCGTTGATTATCAGATCGGCCTGCAACCTGACGAAATAGCGCGCGTCTCCGATATGCACGAGAACCCGAAGAACGGCTTCTTCCAGATTGCCGGAGATCCCACCACCCCGCTGTCGCGCGCGTTCAGATCGGGGCCGAAAGGCTACTTTCAAAACATCCGCGAGCTGCGCGAGATTGAAATGCCTTCGTTCGGCGGCCACGGCAATGCACGCGCCATCGCTCGGGTCTATGCCATGCTGGCCGGCGACGGCGAAATCGATGGCGTCCGGCTGCTCTCGGCCGAGGCCGTCGAGCGCGCGTCGCAACTGGTCTGGGACAACGATTGTATCATGACGCGGCGGCGGCTGCGCATGGGGTACGGCTTCATGCACAATGAGCCGGAGACGGCGCCAATGGGGTCTAATCCGAAAGCGTTTGGCCACACCGGCACCGGTGGCGCTTTCGCCTGGTGCGACCGCGACCGCAACATGTCCTTCGCCTATTGCACCAATCTTCAGCGCGAAGGCCCGGGCATCGGCCCCCGCGGCGCCTCCGTTTCGGTCGCCGCCGGTGGTGGACCTGCTCCAAGCTGGTTGTGAGGCCGCCGCGTAAGACCATTGCAAGTTGGCAACGGCCGCTTTGCGCCATAACCGGCCGATCGGAGACCGGCTGGCCATCGGTGATCAAACCGGCCCATTATTTCATCGGCGATTTGGCGAAAGAATGCTGCATGTCGCACGTAGCAGCGGCAACCAGACGCCGAATAAGTCGGCGTCGCAAAGACGACGTCGCCGGCCTGCTGGCATTGGAAGCGTCGGTAATCAGCGTGACTCCTTCTCTGGCGATCCTGCAGGCATCGCTGGTCACGGCGGCGGAACACCGTCCCGACCATCGCGACGGCGCCCCGCGATAATATAGGTCGCTAAGGACGCACATCGGCCTGCATCGTGAGGTCTGGCAGTTCCCGGGAAAGAGCCGACCGCGCGGCCGCAACGGCGTCAAACTTCCTCGACGTGGCTGTAACTAGGCTGCCGCCAGATCGAAGTCACTCCCGTGACGGCGTACGTTAATTGAACCCGCGGCGAAGCCTGACGCCTACGACGAAGTCGGCATCGCCGAATAGAAACTCGATCCCCTTGCCTTCAAGCGCTTCCCGGATTGCCTTGAGTACGTTTCGCCGCCGCTCATCCGGGCGTCCGGGTGCATCGGTTTCGATCTTGGAAATCGTACGTCGGGACAACTTGGGCAACAGACACTCGCCGAGAGCGGTCTGGGAGAGGTTCAACAGCCCCCGCGCAGCGCGGATCATGGCTGCCGAAATGAAGGTGTCTGGCGGTATCGAAGGTTCGTTCATGTGTCCGTTCTAAAGCGAAACGTTAAGGTTAGCAAAAATTATACTTCCCATTTTGAGAAGATTAAATTGACTGCCCGCCTACGAGAGGGCATGTTGATTCTCGACGAAAGGGACCAACATGACCTACCGCGAGTACATCCAGAGCAACGCTTGGCGGACCAATCCCGCCCGGCTCCGTGAATTCCAGGCTGCGCGGTTCGAGTGCCGCCTCTGCCCAGCGAAGGCCGACGAAGGTGCCACACTGGAATCGCATCACCGCGTCTACGACCGTCTCGGGTGCGAGCGTGACGGTGACCTGACGACGCTGTGCTCCGCCTGCCACCGCGAAGTGACGTCGTTCTTGCGAGCCCGCCACTACGCGCTGCTCGAGCCGCTGCGTGCCGATGTGAGGCCGATCCGCATCGACGCTCCGCTGGTCGATCCGACGCGCATGGAGGTGGCGTGATGAACGCCGAGAAGGTCCACATGCGTCTGACCGTCACCCGCCCGCTTCTGATGCACTCCTCCCGCCTAGCCGATCCGCTCGACCCGATCCGAGCGCGGCTCACGAAGATCACGTCCAAGCGCAGCAAGACCACCGCCGATCATCTTGAGATTTCGCGGATCGAATGGCACGGCGGCTTGTGGCTGTACGAAGGCCGCCCGTGCATTCCGGCGGAAGCTCTCCTGAAGACGTTCCAGTTGGCCGCGAGGGCCAGCAACAAGGGGCAAGAGGCCTCGGCAGGCATCCAGATCGAACGGCCGGCCTTCCTGGAATACGAAGGTCCGCGTGACCTCGACGAACTCGGCTGCGACGACCGCTTCGTGTTCCGGACGACGGTACGGGTGGGACGCGCCCGCACGATTCGGACGCGCGCCCGCTTCGATACCTGGGCCGTCGAGTTCGACGTGCTCTTGCTCCCGACGCTCCTGAACCGCGCCGAGGTTCTCGACACCTTCATGACGGCGGGCTTCACGAAAGGTCTCGGGGACTGGAGACCGACCTTCGGCACATATCTCGCCGAAGAACGCAAGGAATAGAAATTTGCAGCTCGGCGGGGCGTGGCCCGGCGAGGCAGGGCATTGGCCCGGCTTGGCGAGGCACGGGGAGCGCTTCTGAGTAAGCGCTCCCTCCACCAACCAAACTGAACAATACGGCCTGGAACGGACACAGCGCGCCCTTCGGCGCGAACGGAGAGCTATGACCATGCGTACCGACGAGAAAAAAGCGAAACCCGCCCGCGGTGTAGCGCGTCAATCTGGATGGGAAGCGCGACAATCAGGATGGCAATTTAGCGGTCGCGGCGTGGGGATGATTGTCGCGGCCTGACGATAACGCAAGCGATAATCGCGTGCTGTAGAGTTGATTGTCGTGGAGCGACAATCAGGATGACGCTTTGATTGTCGCGCGCGTTGGCGGTCGTCCGGCTCCACGAGCCTTGTCGAGAGCCTCTTTCCGGCGATAGCTGTCGACATTCATTTCGAGGATCGTGGCGTGATGGACGAGGCGGTCGATCGCCGCGAGGGTCATAGCTTGATCCGGGAAGATTTTTCCCCATTCACCGAATGGCTGATTGGCGGTGATCAGCATCGAGCGGCGTTCGTAGCGAGCGCTGATCAACTCGAACAGAACGCTGGTCTCCGCTTGATCCTTGGTCACATAGGCCAGATCGTCGAGGATCAGCAGGTGATATTTGTCGAGTTTGGCGATCGCCGCTTCAAGCGTGAGATCGCGGCGCGCGATCTGGAGCTTTTGCACGAGATCGGTGGTTCTGGTGAACAACACGCGCCAACCGTTTTCGATCAGGGCCATGCCGAGCGCCGCTGCCAGATGCGATTTGCCGCCGCCAGGGGGACCAAAACACAACAGATTGGCGCCCTTGTCGAGCCAGGCGTCACCGGCGGCGAGAGCCTGCACCTGCGCCTTTGAGATCATCGGCACGGCATCGAAGTCGAATGCAGCGAGGGTCTTGCCCGGCGGCAGGCGGGCTTCATCCAGATGACGCTCGAAGCGACGACGGTTTCGCTCCACCATCTCCTGTTCAGCCAGGGCCGCCAGGAAGCGGGCGGCGGGCCAGCCTTCCTTATCGGCGGTTTCCGCCAGGGCGGCCCAGATCAGCTTGATGCCGGGCAGACGCAGTTCGCTGAGCAGCAATTCGACACGGGCGGCGTCGATCTTGACGGTCGCGTTCATGCGGCTTCTCCCACAGCCGCGGCAATCTGGTCGTAGATAGCGAGCGAGGGCAGCGTGACGACGACGACCGGTAGTGCCATGCCCTTCGGTCGGAAGCGTTCGATCAGCGCCTTGAGATCCGGCAGGATGCCGTCGTCGAGCGTGGCTTGCAGCACGGCACCGAGCTCCGCCTCGCAGGCCCGTTCATGTGCGAGCGCCAGAAGCCCGACCATGGCACGGCAGGCTGGTCTTTCGCCAATGCCGGCGAGCAAGGCGTCGAACGCACGGGCGTAGACGCGGCGGGGGAACAACTGGTCGCGATAGACCAGATTGAGCAGCGCCATCGGTTTGCGGCGCAGCGAATGGATGACATGGCGATAGTCGATGACGTGGCCGTGTTTGCCGTTGGGCTGGGTTCGCCCGCGTCGCAAGGTGATGATGTGCGTGGCGCCCTGGAAGCATTCGAGCCGGTCGTCATAAAGACGTACGCGCAGCCGGTGACCGATCAGGCGGGATGGGACCGAGTAAAACACCTTGCGCAACGTGAAGGCGCTGGAGGTCGTGACGTCGACGTTGACCTCCTCATAATCGGCGGTCTTGCGCACCGGCAGTTTCTTCAGCGCCGTCCGCTCCTGATCGATACGCTTGGCATTGCGCGCGTTGCCGCGGCCAACGATCTCGTCGACAAAACCCCGCCAGGCCGCAAGATCGTCGAAGTCGCGTGAGGCACGCAGCAGCAGGGCATCGGCCAGCGCTCTCTTGAGATGGCCATGCGCACTTTCGATCGAGCCGTTCTCATGCGATACGCCGGGATTGTTGCGGGTCGGCGTCATGCCGTAATGGCCGCAGAACGCCTCATAGCGCGTCGTCAAATCCTCCTTGGCATCGGCTCCGAGATTGCGGAACGCGGCCGACAGGCTGTCGCTGCGGTGCTGCTCCGGAACCCCGCCCAGCGACCACAGCGCGTTCTGCAAGCCTTCCGCCAGCGCGACAAAGCTTTCGCCACCGAGCACGACGTGGGCGTGTTCGAAGCCGGAGAAAGGCAGCCGGAAGTGATAGAGCCGGCAGTCCAGCAACTGGCCCGCAATGGTGACGCCGAGATCGGCGACCTCGGTGAAGTCCGACAACCCCATGCGACCCGGCGGATGTTCCTGACGGAAGATCACCTCCCGATCCGGCCCGTTCACCGCCCGCCATGCCCGAATGCGCCGCTCGAGCGTCCGCCGCGTTCCAGAACCCAGCTCCGGATGTCGGCGGCATAGTTCCTCGAACACGGCGATCGGCCGTAAGCCTGGGGCGGCGTTCAGCATCGGGAGGATGTCGTTCTCCCAAAGATCGGCAAATGGATCGGCTCGACGGCGTGCGCGGCGCGCCTTCTTCTGGGTCGGAAGTCGGGGATCCTTCTCGTATCGGTAGGCGGCGGAGGTGCTGAAACCAGCCTTTGCAGCGGCGACGGCTGGCGAATGGTTGCGACGCAAGCTCATGAAAAGCCTCATTTGTTGATCGGTGACATGCCGGCCGGCCAAAGCACTGGTCCTCTCGAAGGAGAAGCCGATGCTTTACCAGCCGCCGTTACCGCCAATGAGGCCCCTTCGGGCCGACACGCCGCTGCTGGGGTGCCTCCGGTCGGGCTACGCCCTCCCTTCGTCACCCCAGCAGCGGCGCATTCTCATCCTGATTGTCGCGGGATTCTCATCCTGATTGTCGCGCTACACCGCGGCATCGCCCGCGCTCTGGAGATGTCCAAACCGCGTTCGATCGATGCGCACTTTCTCGGCGAGAAGCCGTCTGACTGGGAACACGCTCATCTGTTGTGGCGCTCCGTGCCTGCACACCGCTTCCATCGGGATCACCGCGCCGCCGTCAACGAGTGCATGCGCCGCACCTCGTCCACCATGGAGATCTGGCGCCTCGCGATCGCTGGAGACCCGGCCAGCGCCATCAATTTGGCGCTCAACATGGACATCCCGGACCAGATCACGATCCGTACCGACCTCACGATGACGGTGCTTCTGCACAACGTGCTGCGCGGAAGCTCCGGCGCCGCGCTGGTACTCTCCAATCTCATCAGGCGGATGCCGATCGACCGCGTAGACCGCCGCCGCTTCGCCACGTCGTGGCTCGCGCACAATTTCCGCGACGCCTGGCCGGAGCTCGACGAGCGCCTCAGGCGCAGCCACGGCGACGGTGAGAATCTGACGTGAGGGTCCAGGTCATGTCTGGTCTCCATGCCCAGTTCTACAGCACCGCGGCCATGCCCGAGCTACCCGCGCGATAGCACTAGCCTCCACCCCGCCTTCGTCATGGAGATCGCCGATGACTGAGCCCACGAACCGCCTCGCCATACTCCTCACGTTCCAAGTGCATCCACCCTAGCGGGCCGTCACCACCGACATGACTACCACAACCACCACCACCACCATGGAAAGACCGATGCCCCGACCCACGAAGCCCTTCGCCATAGCCCGGGATCCGCAGGTGCATCCGCCCTAGCGACCGCCATCAGACAGGACTGTCCCCGTGAATAACAAGCAACCGAAGACGAAGAAGAATAAGGGCAAGGCCGCGCGCGGCGGCGGGTCGCGTGGTGCCCCGGCCGAACAGACCGCCGCGATGGACTTAGTCGGCACGTGCCCGGTCATGGGACCCGTCGAAGCCGAGGTCCACCGCCGCGCGGTCGATGCTTCCCGGGCCTATCGCAAGAACATGGCCACTGCGAAGGCGCTGCGAGGCGAGCAGCTCGATGCTCCGGTCGCCGCTCCGCCGGTGAAGGGATTCAACGGGCTGGCAGCGCTGCGACGGCGTTCACATGAGGACGACGACGACAGCTTTGACGCCGGCAAGAACGACAAGATCGAAGCAGTGACGGCGGTCGACATCGCGGTCCGGCTCCTCCTTGCCAGGCAGATTGATCGCCGGGACGGGCTCGCGGGCGCCATCCGGACCGCAGCGCCGGTCGTGATCATCGACGTGCCCGATCCCGACGTGCTCGGGCGAATCGAGCGGGTGTGGAAGGACGTAGTCCTCCCGCCGGCCGCGATCTGCGCGAAGTTCAGCGGGGGCGGAACGCTTCGTCACGGTCAATACGATGCCGTTTTCGTCGTCGCCAAGATGCCTGCGAAGCCGAAAGATGCCGACGACATGCGACGGACGGCGTTGGACGCCCTGTCCATCGCCGTGCCGGTGTTCGCCTTCTCGCCGCGCGCCGAAGCCCATCTCCCGGCCGAGCTTCTGCTCGCCGCCACCGACAGGATCGCGATTCCCTCGCTTGACGCGACTGCGATCGTCCGGACGATCGAAGTGGTCACGGCGACGAAGTGCCGAAGGACTCCCGACGCGGCGACCGTCGCGCACACCGGATTGAGCGAACTGGCGATTGCCGTCCGCTTCGACCGCAAGCCGGCCGACTGCCTGCTACGCTTGACCGATCTGGCCGCCGGAAAAACAGCGCCGCGCAAGTCGCGCGACCTGCGGCTCGACCAGCTGCACGGCATGGACGCCGCCGTTACCTGGGCGCACGCGGCCATCGCCGACATCGCGGCATGGAGGCGAAACGAAATTTCCTGGAGTCTGGCGACCACGTCCGCGGCGCTGAACGGCCCGGCCGGGACGGGGAAGACCACATTCGCCCTGGTCTTCTCCCAAGCGGCGAAGTTGCCTATCGTCACAGCCAGCCTGTCAGGTTGGCAAGCCTCGGGGGAGGGACACTTAGGGCACCTTCTGAGAGCTATGAGACAGGACTTCGAAAAAGCGAGGAACCTTGCAGCTACACACGGAGGCTGCATTCTCTTCATCGACGAATTTGATTCTTTTCCCAATCGTGGAAAGTTGACGCACTCGCATGCGGACTATCAAATTGAGGTGGTCAATGCGATGCTCGAGCTCATCGATGGTCTGGGCGAAAAGGAAGGCCTCGTTTTCATCGCCGCCTGCAATGACATCCGTCGCTGCGACCCCGCCTTGGTGCGCGCCGGCCGTCTGAACCCCGTGATCGAGATCGGCCTTCCCGGCCTCTCCGACCTCGAGAAAATGTTTCGCGTGAGGCTCGGCGGCGATCTTGAAAACGCCGACCTGACCGAGATCTGTGAACTGTCACTTGGCGGCGTTGGGGCCGACGTCGAGCGCATCGTGGCCGATGCCCGCCGCGTGGCGCGCAACGACGGCGGCCGGCCGCTTTCACTGGGCGACCTAAGCGGCGTCGTCAAGGGCGCCGATGACAGGCCGGAGCTGCTTCGCCGCCGTGCTGCCGTCCACGAAGCCGGACACATCTTGCTCGACGTGCTCTTCAACGGGGCTGCCGGCATTCATGCGACCATCACGCCCTCACAAGGTACTGGCGGCAGGGTAACGAGGACCGAGCGTGCCGAAGTGGCAGGGACCTACGACGACTACTTCCGCCGTTTGCAGGTTCTTCTGGCCGGACGAACTGCAGAAGCCTTGCTGCTATCACAGGCTAGTCATGGCGCTGGTGGCGGGCCCGGATCCGACCTCGAAGTGGCCGGATCGGCCGCCGCCGCGATGGTTGGGTCGTTCGGATTGGCCGGGTCTCGCCCCCTGCTCTACTTGGCGTCGCGCGAGCGCACCGAGGAACTGCTGGCATACTCGGAGGTGCGGCTCGCGGCCAACGAGGTTCTGACAAAGGCGTCGGAGGCCTGCCACACTCTTCTCCGGAAACACCAGGACGCGCTGCAGGCGGTGTCGGAAGTCCTCCTTGTGAAAGGCAGGATCGGCGGTGCAGAAGTCGCGCGGCTGTTGGCGGAGTATGGACGGGCCGTCGACCGTGATGCTCGGACGTTGCCGCCGAGCAGCCTGCGATGAGACAGTATCCGTGCGACCGGATCTGCGGCCGGCTAGTGCCGTTCGGATGGAAGGGGCACACGAGCTGATGAGCCTCGTCACGACGGCCGCAGGATTTTAGCCGCCCGGCCGCTTACCACGGCGTCGCTACGAACGCCGGGACCGGCTGGCTCTCCCACCGTGTGGAGCTGGCTCCGAAGTGGGATAGAGGCTTGTCGGCTTCGTTACTGGACAATGACGAAGATTGATCTGGGGTCCCATCGCGCTAGGTGTGCATACTCCCCGTTCGGCAATCGCAGCCCGACTATTATCCGCTGGGAGCGCGGTTACCCCCGCGTCGTCGAGACCGACTATCACATCATCCATGGGATGGCCGTGGCCCTGCTGCTGAACCGCGACGCTGATCACAATGCCAGGCTGGCCTGCCGCGCGCTCGTGCCGAAGCAGATGCGCGAGGTAATAGGCGACGACCGTGTCTTCGTAGGTGAAGCCCGCACCGCCTGTCAGCTCGGTGGAGGCCGGTTTTTGTTTAAGTGTGTCGGTCAAGGCGCCCCGTCCCACGAATCGATTTTATGGATTGGTCATTGTGTGGCGCGAGCAAGATGGTGCGGGGGCTTTGAACGTGATGGCTGCGAAAACGGCGCAACCTCTTTTCTCACAATCCACGGCATCAGATTTATGGCCTGATGCTCGAGATGATCGGTGATCACGGGAAGCTTCATGATGAACTCGAATAGCGTATCGAGCTCATGGGCTTCGCAGTAGCGTTCGCTCGTTTCGCTGTTGCCACCGTGCCCCATCAGGTCTGCGCGATCCTCTTCCGTCAACATCTTCTTCTTTAGCTGAGCGTTGAAGAGGTGCCGCACGGCGTGAGCGCCCAACCCCTCTTCCGTGATACCGGCTGACGTGAGGATCGGTCTGAATTGCTTGTAAAAACGATTTCCCAGCGGAGAGCGGCTGCTGGGAGAAAATAAATCGGGGAACAGCAACTTATAGCCAAGCGCCTTGATCGTCCTGACGTAATCGAGGAAGCCCAATCGGACCAACTCAGGATGAAGGGGCAAGTGTCGTTCGGACTGGACATTCTTGATGCGTCGCTGGTCGTTGGCCGCGATGTAGATGTACGGACGGCATTCCTCACGATCAAGAATAACGTCGTCCACCATTGCGCCGCACAGCTCCTCTCGCCGAGCACCCAAGTAGTAGATCAGGATCGGAACGAAATACAACGCGCAGTGAAATATCTGGCTCGCGCCTGCTTCACCCGGCGCGTCGAGATCGTCCCAGCCGGCGCAATTGGTGAACGGTGGCGTGCGAAAAATCGCTCGTGCACTCTCAATCGGCAATTTGGCTCTGGCATTGCGGGCACGTTTTGCGTCCTTCTTTTGCGCTTTGCCACGAAGTTTTTTCAGATTGATCGAATCGAAGCTTTTGATGCCGCGCGCACTACCGTGGCCGAATATTTGATCAAGGAACGTCAGATGTCGGTTCAGCGTATCTGCCCCGATGCCGCGCTTTTCCTCTGCGACCGACTTTCCTTTGTCGCGAAGCTCCTGAATGGTCGCCCTCTCGTCGCGCACCGACTTGCCGTAATGGACATAGATGTCATGGCGCAGGAAGTCGACAAATGCACCGACATGCTTCTGGAGCAGCAAGTTCACGTCAAGAATGCGCTGATCCTGCACGATGAACTTGACGAACAGGTTCGAGATGCTTTTCGCCTGCCTCTGGGTCTTTTCGTCCCAATGACTGTCATTGGAGTTCTGCGCGATGACGCTCTCCGCAAATTGCGTGAAATCGCCGAAAGGAACAAATTGAGGAACAGTCGAGGCACGATCCTCGGAAAGAGGGTCGGCGAGACGATCCACCACCGGAGCTGCGGCCGCCCAAGGCGCCTTTGGTGGATCGTTTCGGGCCGCCATCATGCGATCCACCAAACCTTGATCCTCGACCCGTACTCCCCCGTAGCGGCGATCGATCTCGGCCAATGCCAACGCTATCCCGCGCAGGTACGTCCCTTGCGCGACATCAATGTTCATCGCAGTCGGCCGCGCCGCCACGGCTTGCAGCATCCGCTGCAGGATGTGGTGCTTGGTCGGGATCATTTCATTGATGCGCAGCAGGGCCAGATGGTCAATGACCGCCTCGATGTCGGCTTCGGAGAGACCGTCCGCGGACATCCGCAAGCGATCCTCGTCTCTGACGACGGCGGTAACGCCCTGGGCGTCCAGCAACGTGTAGGTCCAGAATGCCCTCTTGTCGTCGCGCTTCGACCGTTCCAGATCGAACCCCGGCCCACTTTTGTCGGCCAGCGCCACCCGTTCCAATTTGACCAGATGCGCATCGACGACGGCATGGAGCATGGCGTCGATTTGAGACCGTGACAGATGAATTTCAGCGGCGTCTGCGAGCATCGCGGCGTCTTCCAGGACGAGATCGAGCTGGACCGCCAAGCGACGGGCGGTGGCGCGGCTCGTGGTTTTCAGGCTTAGAAAAACATGCGGGCGAACCAGGCAATTGACAAGAACGGCAGCTGTCCGACGTCTCCAATAGTAGGTGGCTTGCCTCCGAAAGATGTGGAAACCCATTGAGCGCAACACCCGTGCAGCAGCGACGTGTCGCAGCGCTGTGCATCAGCGCCCCAGCCAGGCCGATTTCATCAATGATTTCATGTCAGCAGGGCGGCCTGGCTGGCGACGCAGTACTGATCGCACCCGTCTCCACTGAAATTCCCAGCTAACAGGGAATTTTACAGGGAAATTTGCGGTTCCGAGGCTCCAAGCGCCGAGTCTGGAGCACGAAACCACTGCGCCGCAGCGGATTCTCTCGCAATTCCCTACTCAAATTAACAGGCAACATATTTCAAAGAACAGGGAATTTCTATTCGATAACAGGGAATTTCATCTCCGAAAATGACTTATGCTCTAGCGGCAAATTTTCAGCCCTATCCAAGTACGATCCGCAGCCGATGGATCGCGCCGTCGTCAACTAAAGGTATCCCCTCCGGGCGCGGCTGTAAGGCGGCACCTTCAAGCTCCGCACGGACGACGCCCCGGCTGACGCCGGACGGATTTTCAATAAAAATGTCGTAGCGGGCGGTTCGGTATCGAAGCGTGATTTCAAACCGCGGCCAGATCTTCGGAATGCAAGGATCTAAGTGCAGCGAGGTCCCAATGATGCGCAAGCCAAGAATGCTCTCAATACCGGCACGCTGCATCCATCCCGCGGAGCCGGTGTACCATGTCCACCCGCCGCGCCCGACATGCGGCTCTACCGCGTAGACATCTGCTGCGACAACGTAGGGCTCGACCTTGTAGCGATGCGCAGCGGCTGGGGCGCGTGCGTGATTGATCGGATTGAGAAGCGAAAACAGACTCGCCGCCTTGTCGCCCTCGCCCAGTTTCGCCAAAGCCATGACGGACCAAAGCGCCGCGTGTGTGTATTGGCCGCCATTCTCGCGAATGCCCGGCGGATACCCCTTTATGTAACCCGGATCGAGCGAGGTCTTGTCAAACGGAGGCCTGAACAGCAGCGCGATGCCATCCCGCACACGGACCAACTCTCGCTCAACTGCCATCATCGCTCGCGCAGCACGTTCGGAATCGGCCGCGCCCGAGATGACTGCCCATGACTGGGCGATCGAATCGATCTGACATTCATCGCTCGCTGCCGATCCCAAAGGCGTGCCATCGTCGAACCAACCGCGCCGATACCAGTCGCCGTCCCATGCCTCACGTTCGAGCGATGACTGCAGGGCCATAGCATGGGCTCGCCAGACAGAGGCGCGGCCAGTTTCACCGCGGGCATCGGCCAAGGGAGCAAATGCATTCAACGTCGCATACAACAACCAGCCCAGCCAGACGCTCTCGCCCTTGCCTGCTTCACCGACGCGATTCATTCCGTCGTTCCAGTCGCCAGTTCCGATTAGCGGTAGGCCATGTCCACCCAGGGCAAGGCTCTGGTCGAGTGCACGGGCGCAGTGTTCAAAGACAGTGGCGACCTCATCCGAGACCGTTGGCAGAAAGAAGCTGTCGTGTTCACGTGCAGCGAGCGTCTGGCCTTCCAGGAAAGGCACCATCGCATCCAATACAGCGGTATCGCCGCTGCCTTCGACGTAGTGCGCGGTGATGTAAGCCAACCACGCACGGTCGTCGGAAATGCGGGTCCGCACGCCTTGGCCGGAATGGGGCAGCCACCAATGTTGGACGTCGCCTTCAACGAATTGTCGTGAGGCTGCGCGTAGTAAGTGTTCTCGCGTCATCGCAGGGCGTGCCGCGACGAGCGCGGTGCCATCCTGAAGCTGGTCACGAAACCCGTAAGCACCGCTGGATTGATAGAATGCCGATCGCGCCCAGATGCGGCAGGCAAGCGTTTGATAAAGAAGCCAGCCGTTCAGCATGATATCCATTGAGCGATCGGGCGTTTTGACTTGAACGGCGCCGAGGAAATCATCCCAATATTGGACAATTTCGGACTGCACGGCGTCCAGGTCGGCCACTCGGTAACGTTCGATCAGGGTTCGCGCATCCTCCGCACTCGCCGCCTGGCCGATAAAGGCGACGAGCTCGATACTTTCCCCCGGGGCAAGCTTGATCGTCGTGGTCAGCGCGCTGCACGGATCGAGCCCGGCTCCTGTGCTTTTGGACAATGGTGTTCCGACACGCAATCCAGCAGGATTAGCAAGCGTCCCGTTGCGACCGATGAATTCGTGGCGATCGCCGGTCCAGCCTGTCTGCCGGCCGCCCAAGTCAGCGAAGGCGATCCGCGATCCGAAAGCAGCGATCCAGGGATTTCGCGCGAACATTGCGCCGGTCGCAACATCGATCTCCGTTGCGACAAATGCCGCAGACGCCTGGCGCGAGGGGCCAAGAACTCATTCCACATAGGCCGCAACACAGAGGTCTCGCGCGCGGCCCGATTGATTGTGAAGCTTGAGGCGCGAGATCTTGATCGGATCGACCAACGGCACGAATTGCACCAGATCGACTGCGATGTCCCGGCCCGTATGTGTGAATCGACTGAATCCATGGCCATGACGTGCAACATATGTTACGCTCTCGGTCCGGATCGGCAACGCAGCGGCGCTCCAGAGTTCGCCGGTCTCGTTGTCGCGAAGATAAAACGCCTCGCCCGACCGATCGGTCACAGGATCGTTCGACCACGGCGTCAGCTGGTTTTCCCGGCTGTTGACCGACCAGGTACTGCCGCCACCTTCGGTTCCCACCTGGAATCCGAAGGTGGGATTGGCGATAACATTGATCCAGGGCGCCGGCGTCGATTGGCCCGGCGTAAGGATGGTGACATATTCCCGTCCCTGATCAGAAAATCCATCAAGTCCATTGAAGAACTCAAGATCCTTCGATGACGGTAAGGCCTCCGTCGAGGGCATCGTCGGCGGAGCAATACGCTTCGGATGCAGCGCTGCTGGCACCATCCTGCGGGCGGGCGCCAGGTATGCTCCCGAGGATGCTCACAAGCGGGTTCAAACGATTTCAAGGCCGGGGTCCGCCGACAGCGCATCCGTCACGATATTTTCGCGCTCGACCTCCGACCCGCTCATCTCAGTCCTCTCGCCCTGGCAAGGGCCTCATCGTCGTCGTCGGCGCACCTTGGGCGTTCGCGGCAACCACCGGGCCACCGCTCAGGGCGGATGACACATAGTAACGGTAACGAACGCCTTTCTTGACCGCATACATTGACGTCATCCGGTTGCCTCGGTCGTCGAAGATGAGGCCCATCGAGATCGAGTCCGAGGCCCGGGCCACGGTATGATTGTTCCGTTGCTGATCGAGCCTCTGCGTCTGGCGCTGGTAAGAGCGCTTCGCCGAGGAAGGTCTCATTGGCCTTCTGCGCGACAAGACGCGGCCCTCGCGCATCAAGCTGCTCGAACATGATGTTGCCGATCCTACATCTCGGAATTGGTCATGGTTCTTGTCCCCATGTCTCGCTTTACCATCGACGTCTCCTAAACCGTGCGCTGGTAGAAGGGTTTCTCGCCGGCCGCGTGGTCCGTCGTGTCCACGATGTCGACAATCTCCGGTGCCACCCTGCGCACCATGACCTCGAACCCCTGTCGCAAGGTGACGGAAGAGGCAGCGCAACCTTGGCAGCCTCCGCTCATCGCAATGAAGAGGTTGCCGTACCGAACGTCGACGATTGAGATCTTCCCGCCATGGTTTGCGATCGAACGATTCACTTCGCGATCCAGGAGTTCTTGAACGCACGCACGAATCTCGTCGTCGGTTCGGCCCCGCGCACCTGCGGTGCGAGGAGCCTCGAAGATCGCGGGCACACCTGTGAGCAGCTGCGTCCGGATGGCCGCGCCGATTGCCGATTTCAGCGCCGACCACGCGACACTCGGGTCCTTTCCAACCGTCACCACGGTCTCGGCCACGAGCACATGGCAAACGCCCGGAAGGGCGAAGAGTCGCTCGACGAGGGGCGAGCCGGATGCCCGATCCTTGCTGTCGAAAAAGAACGGGCCACCCGGATGCACTGTCCGGCTGACCGTAAACTTGCACGTGTCGGGGTCGGCCTGTGATGTCTCGGCGCGGACGGTGGTCGTCGGGTCTATGGATAGGACCTCAGACATCTTCCACAACCCTGGCTGCACCGCGTTCACCGAAGGCCCGCAGGTGCTCGAACGAGTAGATCCCCGTGCTGTGACCGTCGTTCCAGCTGATGGTGATGGCGTAGTTGCCCACGCTGGTGATCGTGCGGGGGGTTACGTCCGGTCGCACGCTCTTTGGATCCAGGAGAGGGCGCCCGCTCATCTCTTCGACACAGACGGCGCATCGGCACGCCAATCGGAGGTCCCGGACGTCGAAGTCGTTCCGCTGGCCGTCTTCCCAGAGCACGGACAGCGTGCGAGTGTCGCGCAGGCGGAAGCCAATCGCCGTCGTTCGCGAGCCCGATGGTCGGATCGCACTCTCGACCCAGCGAGGCTCGTCCTTGCCGGTTTCCCAGGTCCACGCGAACGGCTTCAGCCCCGTGGTTGGAAGTCCCTGGAGGTGGCCGGCCAATTCCGTGGCGATTGCCTGGTAAGCCATAGCAGCCACTGAGTTCGGCTTTTCCAGGACAATCGGGCGGCCGTTATCGCCGCCCATGACGATGTCTGCGTCCAAGGGGATTGCGCCCAGGAACGGCACGCCGAGCTCCCTGCTCATCCGCTCACCGCCGCCACTGCGGAACACGTCTGTGCCCTTTCCGCAGTGAGGACACGTGAAGGTGCTCATGTTCTCAATGATGCCGAGTATGGGGACATGAACGGTCTCGAACATCCGCAAACCGCGACGGGCGATCTTCAAGCTCACGTCCTGCGGCGTTGTCACGATGATCGCACCTGACAAAGGGTAGCTCTGCGCCAGCGTCAGCTGGGTGTCACCGGTCCCGGGCGGGAGGTCGAGAATCAAGTAGTCTAGGCGTCCCCACTGCACGGTACCGATGAACATCTTCAGGTACTTGCCCACCATCGGTCCGCGCAAGATGACCGGGCTGTCGTCCCCCGTCAGCATGCCCATCGACATTACTTTCAGGTTGTGGCGATCGGCGGGGACGATCTTGCCGTCCGGGGTGGTCGTGGGCGGCTGACCGACCGGAAGCCCCAGCATGCCAGGGATGCTCGGGCCGAGGATGTCCGCATCTACGAGCCCGATCCTGCCCCCGATCTGTTGGAGCGCGAACGCGAGATTCACGCTGACCGTGGACTTGCCCACGCCGCCCTTGCCGCTGCCGACCGCGATGACGTGGCGGATCCCAGGTAGCTTCTCTGGGCTGGCGGATGCTTGGGACGACGCGCCAGGCGCGTGCTGGTCGTCGTCGTGCGGGTCGGTCGTCTGCATTCCTCAGTTCCTTTCTTTTCTCACCGTGCTCGGTGGCTGCTCCTACGCCTCGACCTCGATGTCGGTTCTCGTCACGCGAACGCCGTATCGCACAACGGCTCGCTGGGCCGGCGGACCTACGACTTCGCCGGTCTGAACGTCGAATGTGGCGCCGTGCCAGGACAGGTCACTTCTCCATCAGCGCGAGGCTCGCCGCGGTGAGTGTAGGTGTTGTCGAGCGCGAAGAACTGGCTGTCGTTGAACAGGGCAATCTGCTTGCCCATTACCTCGACCAGAGGCGCCTGACCCGGCTAGATCTCAGTTGTCCTCGCTGCCTTCACAAAGTCAGCCATCGATCTTTTCCTCCTATCTATGTATTCCCCCGGTAAAGGCGTTTTCGGGTTTTGACGGAGCCTGCTAAGTGATTGAAAGTGCTATTGCGCCATGGAACGAAACTGGTGGAGCTTGGAAGCAAATCCCGTTAACGTGACAATGTCCGTAAAACGCACCCAAAGCGACATGTCCATCGGCAGTTTCTCCCATCACGGGAGAGGTCGGAAGCTAATGCACCGGCAGCGCCGCTAGGCTTTCCATCGCCGCGATGCGGTTCTTGACCGCCTTCTGCACTTTCTCAAACGCGCGAATCTCGATCTGCCGCACGCGTTCGCGCGACACGCCGAATTCGGGGGCGAGATCTGCCAGCGTCATCGGCTCGTCGGAGAGACGTCGCGCCTCGAAGATGCGGCGCTCGCGGTCGTTGAGCACGCCCATTGCGCCGTTGAGCGCGTTGCGGCGGTGATCGAACTCCTCGTGCTCGGCGAGGATGGCTTCCTGGTTGGGCGAATGATCGACCAGCCAGTCCTGCCATTCGCCGGGTTCGCCGTCGTCGCGGATCGGCGCGTTGAGCGATGCGTCGCCGCCGAGACGCCGGTTCATATCAACAACGTCCTGCTCGGTGACGCCGAGCCGGGTCGCAATGGCCTTCACATGATCGGGGTGCATATCACCCTCTTCAAGCGCGGAGATCTTGCTCTTGGCCTTGCGCAGGTTGAAGAATAGCTTCTTCTGGTTCGCGGTAGTGCCCATTTTCACGAGCGACCACGAACGCAGGATGTATTCCTGGATCGACGCCTTGATCCACCACATCGCGTAGGTGGTGAGACGGAAGCACTTCTCGGGCTCGAACCGCTTCACCGCCTGCATCAGGCCGACATTGCCCTCGGAGACAACTTCGGAAATCGGCAGACCATAGCCGCGATAGCCCATGGCGATCTTGGCCACGAGTCGCAGATGGCTGGTGACAAGGTGGTGCGCCCCGTCGCGATCGTCATGCTCGCGCCAACGCTTGGCGTGCGTATATTCTTCCTGGCGCCCCAACATCGGGAACCGCCGGATTTCCTCAAGATAATGGGTGAGGCCGCGTTCAGTCGTAAGGATCGGCACGGCCGCGGTGTGGACCATAATTAGCACCCTCCGATAGGTTCGAAACAAAACTATCAATATCTAATCGGTTGTCAAGTTGATTTCGAAACACTACTATGTTCGAAAAGGCGATTCTTCGAAGAGGCAATCATGTCAGTGCGCGAAACGGCGGAACTCCTGCTGCTGATGGGACGGCGCGTGCAAGCCGAGGGTTATGACGGCGAACTCAGTCCCGCCCAATGGATGACGCTCCGCTACTTCGCCCGCGCGAACAAGTTCTCCCGGAACCCATCGGCACTCGCGGAGTTTCAAGCGACCACCCGTGGCACCGCATCGCAAACCATCAAGGCACTTGAGGCAGGTGGGTACTTGGTCCGACGCCGATCCGCGGCGGATGGGCGAAGCGTCAATCTCCGATTGACGGGCAAAGGTAATAAAGCGGTTGCGCGCGATCCGTTCGAAGTTCTGGTGCGCGCCGTGAATTCGCTCGACGCGGAAGAGCAAACTGCGATGCACCACCCCCTGCACCAAGTGCTGACCACTGTAGCTGCGAGTGGGGCGCATCGGCGCTTCGGTGTTTGCCAGGACTGCGCGTGCCTCGGTGGAGAAACCTGCTGCGACTCAACGAACGCGACCCTCTCGTCCCTCAAATGTCTACTGTTCGGCGTTCCGATCGAGCCCGAGGACGCCGGTCTTCTATGCGTCCATTTTCAGCCAACGAGCGAGCACCACGATGGCGCATATGGTGAATGAGTTGACCTCTGCAATCTGCTGGAAGGAGGCCTGATTGACCTACATCGTCAACGAAGAATGCATCAAGTGCAAGTACATGGACTGCGTCGAGGTGTGTCCTGTGGACTGCTTCTACGAGGGCGAGAACATGCTCGTCATCCACCCGGACGAATGCATCGATTGCGGTGTTTGCGAGCCGGAATGCCCAGTTGAGGCGATCAAACCCGACACCGCGCCCGGACTCGAAAAATGGCTCGTCATCAATGCCGAATTTGCTCGGGTTTGGCCGAACATCATCGCAAAGCGGGAGCCGCCGCCAGATGCAAAGGAGTGGGAAAGCGTGCCGGGCAAGTATGAAAAATACTTTTCGCCCAAGCCCGGCGACAGCGACATCGGGACTGGCGCAGAGGCCGGGGCTGCCGACGTGATATCCCCTGTCGCAGATGAGATGGAAAACCCATGACGCTCGAGAACATCCTCGCGGACTTCCAGCTGCTGGATGACTGGGAGGACCGCTATCGCTACGTTATTGAGCTCGGCCGCAACCCTGTCCCCGCTGCCGGAATCGGCGCGAACGGTGGCAAACAAAGTTCGCGGCTGCGCCAGTCAGGTCTGGCTCGCGACCGAGGTCAATGGCGCCCCCGCCGCGGCCGCGTCGTGCCTCATCCTCAGGGGCGACAGTGACGCCCATATCGTGCGGGGCCTCATTGCCATGCTCTTTGCGATCTACTCGGGCCGTTGCGCGGATGAAATTGTTCGGGTCGATGTGCAGGGCGTGTTCCGGCGTCTCGGGTTGGCCGAGCACTTGACGCCGCAGCGCTCGAATGGATTCGCCTCGATGGTCGAGCGCATCTGCACCGACGCCCGCCGCGCCATGAGCGGAGAGGCGAGGACGGCTTGAGCCGCGCACCGCACCAACAAATAACGATCAAGTGAGTCTGTTCAATCTTGTGAGGAAGGCGTCATGACATTTATACCAGAAGACCTCGCTGTAACGACGAACACCGATGGGAACCGCCTTCAGACGATCGCTTCACGGCTTCGGAAGCACCTTCAAAAGATTGCCGAGCGGCGGGTTCCGATCACCTATCAGGAGCTTGCCAAGGCACTGGGGCTGACGCCCCCGAACACCATTCATCAGGTGGCGGAGGCGTTGGAGCATCTCATGGCAGAGGATGCGGCGACCGCCCGCCCCTTCATCGCGGCCATCGCCATCAGCAAGGCGCGGGGCGGCCTGCCGGCCCCAGGGTTCTTCGACTGCGCGGCGCGGCTCGGACGCTTCGACGGCGATGAAGCAGGACTCGAGGCGTGGGCCTTCCATGCGCGGGAGTTCGCCGCCGCGGTCGCGTTCTGGGCGGCAACGGCAACCACTGGCAAGAGCGGGTAAAGAGGCATGGGCCTTCACTCGGATCAGGCATCGGATTCGACCCGGTTGAGGCTCGTGTCGCGCGGCAGCGCGGGCGGCCGGCCGCACGTGGTCATTGTTGGCGCCGGGTTCGGCGGCCTGACCGCCGCGAAACGGCTCGCCAAGGCAGCCGTCGAGGTCACTCTGATCGACCGCGAGAACCACCACCTCTTTCAGCCGCTGCTATACCAGGTGGCGACGGCCGGACTGTCGCCGGCCGACATCGCCTGGCCTATTCGAGGTCTGGTCCGAGACCAGCGCAACACAAGCGTGCTGCTGGGCGCGGTCACCGGGGTCGATCGTGTGCGCAAACGCGTAATCATGGCAGATCGCAACATTAGCTATGACGTTCTGGTGCTCGCGACCGGGGCGACGCATGGCTATTTCGGCAATGATAGCTGGGCCGCCCACGCGCCCGGCCTGAAGGCGATCGACGACGCCACGGAGATCCGCCGCCGTCTGCTGCTCGCCTTCGAGCGTGCGGAGATGGAAGCCGATGCGCGCGAGCGCGAACGGTTCCTGACGATCGTCATCGTCGGCGGCGGGCCGACCGGAGTCGAGATGGCCGGCGCCGTCGTCGAGCTGGCGCGCAAGGCGCTCGCGGCCGACTTCCGCGCCATCGATCCACGGCAGACGCGCGTGCTGCTGGTTGAGGCCGGACCACGGTTACTGCCAAGCTTTCCGGAACCGCTGTCGCGCTATGCTGAGCAGGTGCTTCGGCGCCTCGGCGTGGATGTCCGCCTGAAACAGGCGGTCAAGCGTTGCAGTGCGACCGGGGTCACGCTGGGCGACCAGAACGTGTCCGCGGGCACGGTGATCTGGGCGGCGGGGATCGCCGCCTCGCCGGTTGCCGCCTGGCTCGCCGTGGAGGGTGATCGCGTTGGCCGTGTGTTGGTCGGAACCGATTTGCGGCCGCCCGGCATGGACGACGTTTTCGTCATCGGCGACACGGCGCTCGCTCATGACAATGCGGGCGAGCCATTCCCTGGCATCGCCCCGGTCGCCAAGCAGCAGGGCGCTTATGTAGCCGAAGCTATCAAGGCGCGCCTGATCGGCAAGGCCGAGCCACCCCCCTTCCGCTATCGGGACCGAGGCCAGCTCGCGACGGTCGGCCGCAAGGCAGCCGTCATCGCGTTCGGGCGCTTGCGGCTCAAGGGACGGCTTGCGTGGTGGATCTGGGGCATCGCCCACATCTACTTCCTGATGAGTCTGCGCAATCGGCTGATCGTCATGACGCAGTGGCTCTGGTCCTATGTCAGCTTCGAGCGCGGCGCGCGACTCATCACCGGCATGCGCACCACCCTCGAACCCGACGGGATAGGCAGTCGAGACGACGACGATGCTCGCCCGCCGGACGGACAAAGAGCAGCTTGAACAACCTGCGACGTACTGGGAGTCGCCGATGACCACCCACATATCCATCTCAACATGGGCAACAGAAGTGATCGGGTTTTTCAATGACATTAACGACTGATAGCCGGCCCCGTCACCCGGAAAAGGCGCACAAGCCGGACAATCCGATTCAGCGCACGCCTGCCTGGATCCGGGTCAAGGCGCCGACCTCGTCCACCTACCACGAGACGCGCAGGATTATCCGCGAAAACAATCTCCGCACGGTGTGCGAGGAAGCGGCCTGTCCCAATATCGGGGAATGCTGGTCCAAGAAACACGCCACCATGATGATCATGGGCGCGCTCTGCACGCGGGCCTGCACCTTTTGCAATGTTGCGACCGGGAAGCCGGGCGCGCTCGACCCCTTCGAGCCGACCAATGTCGGCTCCGCCGTGGCCCGCCTCGGGCTTGCGCATGTCGTGATTACGTCGGTCGATCGTGACGATCTGGCCGATGGTGGGGCGGGACATTTCGCGGCAGTGATTCAAGCCATCCGCGTAGCGACCCCGAACACGACCATCGAGGTGCTGACCCCGGACTTCCTGCGCAAGCACGGTGCGGAAGAGACCGTCGTTGCGGCCAAGCCGGATATCTTCAATCACAACCTGGAGACCGTGCCGCGGCTCTATGCCTCGGTGCGGCCGGGCGCGCGCTATTTCAATTCGTTGCGCCTGCTCGATCGGGTCAAGCAATTGGATCCCGCGATGTTCACCAAGTCCGGCATCATGGTCGGCCTGGGAGAGAGCGAGGTCGAGGTCCGCCACGTCATGGACGACCTGCGCGCGGCCGATGTCGATTTCCTGACCATCGGCCAGTATCTACAGCCGAACCCAAGCATCATGTCGTCGATCGTTTCGTCACGCCGGAGGAGTTCAAGCGCTTTGAGTCCATGGCCTATGTCATGGGCTTCTTCATGGTCTCGGCCTCGCCTCTGACGCGTTCCTCTTATCACGCTGCCGAAGATTTCGCGCGTCTACGGGCCGCGCGCGAGGCGCTACTTCTTCCGGCCCAAGGTGACCCTTAACTATCCATATCACTCAAAGAATTTACAGCATGAAAACCGGAGGCGACAAAATCGAAGCATTCAGCGTGGCCGGCGTGAAGCAGGCTTCAACGAACACGAGGAGAACGGCCAATCGGCGTTCGAGATGAAACACCGAGCAGTCGTTCCCGGGCAAGAAACGTGAGCATTTCTTTAGCACGTCTTCCAAGGTCGCGCTGCCGACGAGGTCGGCGCGAATCCTGGCTTCGATGGCGGTGAGCTGCTTGGCCTTCGTCAGCACTAAGCCCATCCCGTCCACCGGGGATCCATGCATCAACGCCCATACGCGGGCGCCCTGCCGGACCAATAGATAATGAATTTGAGGAAGCATTTATGCCGTACCGCTACTCCCCAAGAACGCTCCGTTTTCTCGGGAGGAGATTGGCGTTTTGAACAAGGTCGTGGCGCGAACGACGCCGCTGCAGCGAAGCTGGCTCGCTGGCTTTTTCGCGGGCTTCGAGGCGGTGCAGGGCGCTCTGGCGGCACCGGCGGCTGCGCTAAGCCGCGGGCGTCTCTCACGGTCCTCTACGCCTCCGAGAGTGGCAATGCCGAAGGCCTCGCCATAAAGGCGAAGAAGGCCGCACAGAAGCACGGCCTCGATGCACGCGTCATCGACATGGCGGACGCCGACATGGGCATCCTCGCCAATGCGAAGAACCTCATCGTCTATGTGGCGACGTGGGGCGAGGGCGAACCGCCGGGCCGCGCGGCCGACTTCTATCATGCTCTGATGAGCGACGGTGCGCCGCGGCTCGATGACGTCCGGTTCGCGGTGCTCGCGCTGGGCGACACGGCTTATACGCAATTCTGCGCGACCGGCAACGCGATCGATGCGCGCCTCGAGGCGCTGGGCGCCTCTCGTGCGGCCGACCGCATCGATCTCGATCTCGACTTCGCGAAGCAGGCAGTCGAGTGGACGCAGGGCGCGCCACCAAGCTTGCGCCGGCCGATGCGCCGTCGTTGACGGTCGTGCACGTTGACTTCAATAGCTCTGCGCAACCGGCGGACGAGGACGAGCCGCTCTACACGCGACGACCCCGCTCGAAGCCGAGATCACGGCGTTGATTAACCTCAATGGCACCAGCTCGACGCGCGAGACTTGGCACGTCGAACTCGCCTCCGATGCTCCTGGCTTCACCTATGTGCCGGGTGACGCTATCGGCATAGTCTTGAGAACGATCCCGACCTCGTCGCCGAGGTCGCCGCGGCGGCAGGGCTCGGTTCGCAGGCCGTGGTTTTGCAGAAGTTGCGCCAGAGGTACGACGTTACGACGCTGTCGCGGCCGCTGGTCGAGGCGTATGCAAAGCTGACCGGCCGCGCCGATGTGGCCAAGCTCAAGGAGCAGGAGGCGTTCGCCAAGTTCGCGGCCGGTCGCCAGCTGATAGATCTCCTCCAAGCATTTCCCGAGAAGCTGTCAGCGGACCAGCTCTTCGGCCTCCTGAGGCCGCTGCCGGGCCGGCTCTACTCGGTCGCATCGAGCCAGAAGGCGCACCCTGGCGAGACGCATCTTCTCGTCGGCGCGGTGCGGTGGGACTCGTACGGCAAGGCGCGCAAGGGCGTCGCTTCGACCCATCTCGGAGACCGGCGCCGCATTGGTGATACCGCCAAGATCTACGTGAATCCGAACCGCCATTTCCGCCTGCCGTTAGACGGTGCACGTCCGATCATCATGATCGGTGCTGGCATGGGCGTTGCCCCTATCGCGCTTTTGTCGAGGAGCGGTTCGAGACCGGAGCCAAGGGTCCGAGCTGGCTGTTCTTCGGTGAGCGCAACTACACGTTTGACTTCCTATACCAGCTCGAATGGCAGGATTACTTGTCGATCGGCGCGCTCACTCGCATCGACGTCGCCTTCTCACGCAATCAGCCGGAGAAGATTTACGTCCAGCAGCGCCTGCAAGAGGTTCGGTCTTTGGTAGAGCCGGTCCGGTAGCGGCGTGAGCAATCCCCTGCATATGGAGCGCTTCGTTGTGCCGGGGAAAACCATTGCTGGCCATCGGGCGGAGCGGCCTGGAGGTGGCGATGGCGGGAGAGCCCTTTTACGTCAAATAGTGAAACGAGGGAACGTCATTTTGCCGGCGACTTGGCGTCAGCGCTAATTTGAAATCGCGCTGGAAGCATGATCTACGTTTGCGTCTATAGTACCAAGCGCTTATTATTGCTTTATCGTTTGAGTTCTGAAACCGAGGTTACCGCTATGCCGAAGAAAAAGGAGACGCGCGAGCAGCACCAGGACCTCCACGAACAGCTTAATCGAGAACTTGAACAAACCTTTCCTGCGAGCGATCCCTTAACGATCACGCGCAGCTTTCCTGACAGTCAAATGGCACCGTTTCGGAATGTCGAGGACAAAAAGGCCGATAAGTAATACCAAAGGCCTCAGAGGCTGACTGAAAAAGAAGCTGAGTGATTTCAGCCAGTTGTGATTCCTTCGGATTTGCGAAGATTCGAGGGAGAGCACGATGGTCTGGACTGAAATCACCCGCCGACACTATAGGCGGGCGAGCTTGCGATATGAAAGCGATACGACGGATGCCGAGTGGTTTGTGATGGAGCCGCTTCTGCCGCCTGCTTCGGCGCTCGGTCGCCCGCGTGCGACAGATATGCGAACGGTGATGGATGCGATCCTGTATATTGCGTCGACCGGCTGCCAATGGCGGCAGTTGCCCAAGGATTTCCCGCCCTACTCGACGGTGCAGGGCTATTTCTACGCGTGGTCGCGCGGCGGACTGTTTGCGTCGCTGAACTACACGCTCGTGATGGCCTCGCGCGAGGCGGCTGGCCGAGAGGCGAGCCCAACGGCCGGAGTGATTGACAGCCAGTCGGTGAAAACCACGGAAAGCGGCGGCCCCCGGGGCTATGATGCAGGTAAGAAAATCAAGGGCCGCAAGCGCCACATCGTCACCGACACGCAAGGAAACTTGGTCGGGCTGGTCGTGCACGAAGCCAGCATTCAGGACCGTGATGGTGCCCCGTGCGTTCTTGCTTCGATACGTTATCGCTATCCGTGGCTGCGCCATATTTTTGCCGATGGTGGCTATGCCGGAGATAAGCTGCGTCAAGCTTTGAAGCGCATCGGCAATTGGACGATAGAAATCATAAAACGATCCGACAGGGAGCAGGGCTTCGAAATCCTACCGCGCCGATGGGTCGTCGAACGAACGTTCGGATGGCTCGGTCGCTGCCGCAGATTGGCAAAGGACTTCGAGACCACAATCGCCAGCGCCGTTGCCTGGGCGTTCGTCGCTCACATTCGCGTCCTTATAAGACGGCTTGCAAAAGCCTGAAATCAAACGAATTCATTATGAGTCAGACTCTAAGGGATTGACCGTCGCCCAAGTTCTGGATGTGATTGAGGCCACGCGTTCGGGGTCATCGGCGAAGAAGCGCCAGGCGGCGCAGGACTTGTCGACGATGTCGTCGTAGCTTTCGAATACGGTGATGGGAGCTTGTTGCGGCGGAGATATTCCCAGACATTCTCGACTGGGTTTAGCTAAGGAGCGTAGGGCGGCAGGCGGACGAGCGTGATGTTGTCTGGAACGGCGAGGCGCGCCGCGACGTGATAGTTTGCGCCATCGATGACGAGCGCAGCATGCGCTCCCGGTGCGACACGGCGGCCGATTTCGGCGAGATGCATGGACATTGCATCGGTATCGGCGACGGGCAGGACGAGCGCCGCCGTTGCGCGGCGCTGCGGACAAACGGCGCCGAAGATGTAGGCCCACTGGTAGCGTTGGTCACGCGGCGCACGCGGTCGGGTTCTCCGTCTGGCCCAAACCCGGGTTAGCGTCCCCTGCTGGCCGATTCGAGCCTCGTCCTGGAACCAGATTTCGATGGGGTTTGTCTTTGGCGTCGTCGGGGAGCCGCGCCGCAATCGCGATCTTTGCGGCAGAGTTTTTTTAAACGCCTCCCGGGGCTTCTTCGTCGGCTTGGAGATGGCGCGGACGCACCGACAACCGACGGTGGCCGAGCTTGGCCAGCAGCTTACCGACCGAGCGTTCGTGCAGCACGAAGCCGAACCGTCGTTCCAACTCGTCACGCAAATCCACACGCCGCCAGCGCACCACCCCATGACGGGCCGGATCGGGACTTGGGACCTCTGGCGTCGTCAAATCGTGCAGGCCGCGCAAGCCCTCGGCGTTGTAGCGATGCACCCAATCCCGCAGGGTCTGGCGATCCATGCCGCAGCTCTCCGCCGCCGACTTCCGATCCGCCCCATCGAGCACCATGGCAAGAGCCAGCATCCGCCGCGCCGCGGAACCATTCTTCTCTCGGCTCGCCGCCGCACGGAGCTCCTTTGCCGTCAAATCAAATCGAGTCAGAGTTTCCCCGATTTGGGAATCCCAAAATGAGTCAAAACCCGCGGCCGTTGGTAGAAGACCGAGCGCCCGATGACGCCGCGCGAGGTGGAAATGGTGCTGGCGGGCAGCCTGATAAATCTGGTTCGGCAAAAAAGGGCTTGAGTGTCCGATGTCGCTTGCGACCTGTTGTCCCTGCACCGGCGCCCGCGGCAAGCTTGTTGTGCAGGTCGACGAACTTCTTCACGGCTGCTACGATCTTCCGGCACCTCCGTACGAACAAAGAAGCTCGGACAACTGCCGCCTTTACGGCAGTTTCAATTTTTTGACCCTCCGGCATCTTTTCCGCCGGCGCGTAAGCTTGGATGGTGAGGGCGTGGACCCGGCCTTTCAACTCGGCGGCGAGCGTGTCGTTGACCAGCCGGTGGCGGTCGACCCGCGATTTGCCGGCGAACTCGGGCGACATCACGAGCACGCGGAAATGGCTTTCGCCCGTGCCGGGCGAGCTCCGGTGGCCCGCATGCACATGCGACTCGTTGATCACGTCGAGCCGGGTCGGCCGGAGCGCGATCATCAGTTTCTCTCGGATGGTCGCCGCGATAGACATTCAGGAAGCTCTCAAGCATTGGCGCGAGTGTCGAGCACGCGAGTGTGCCCGTGACGGATCGGCTTCAGACCGAGAAGCTCGTGCCGCAGCCGCAGGCGGCGGTCGCGTTCGGATTCTTGATCTTGAACGACGCGCTTATCAGGTCGTCGACGTAGTCGATCTCCGAGCCCGCCAGATAGACGAGCGAGAGCGAATCGACCAGGACCTTCGCATCAGCGTGCTCGATCACGGCGTCGTCGGGCTCCGCCTTGGGCACGAGATCGAAGCGGTACTCGAAGCCCGAACAGCCGCCGCCCTCGACGCTGATCCGAAACATCTTTTTGTCAGGTTCGTTGCAGACGATCTGCGCGATGCGCTCGACCGCGCGCTCGGTGACGGTGATGGATGTGGTCGTCATGGCTCGTGATTCCCTTTTTTGCGATACGGGTTGCGAGGGACGGTGGCCTTGCGGCTGGCCGTCAATCAGGCGGCAGGACTCCGCCCATGGATAGGATTTCGGCCCCGGCCACGCGCCGTGCCGTCGGCACTCCCTTTTGGTTTAACAGCTCCTGCAGCTCGCCCGATTGAAACATTTCGCGGACGATATCGCAGCCGCCGACGAACTCGCCTTTGACGTAGAGCCGCGGGATTGTGGGCCAGTTCGTGTAGGACTTGGTACCCTCGCGGACTCTTGGATCGTCGAGCACGTTGATGTCTTTGTAGTCGACGCCCAGATGGCCAAGGATCTGTGCGACCTGGCCCGAGAACCCGCACTGCGGGAATTGCTTGGTGCCCTTCATGAACAGCACGATGTCATTACTGGTGACCTGCTTGCGGATCAAATCGTGGGCTTCCTGCTCGCTCATGGCGTTCCTTTCTCCGTGACTCGGTGCTACGGCCTGATCGGCGTTTAAGCGTCTTTGGGTATATATAGAGGTCTGCAGTGCGAGCGCATGCAGCGCACTGCCCATGCGGCCCTCAAGCGCGTCGTAGACTGTCTTGTGCTGTTGCTCGCGCGTCTTGTCTTTAAGAGCTTCGAGCCGACATGCGCCTCGTAATGGTCGCCGTCACAAGCCAGATTCCGGATTATCACCTGGGCATCCGGCAGTCCGGCCTTGATGAGGCGCTCGATCTCCAGTGCATCCATGGCCATGCGAACTCGTCTCCTTTGCTCCGTCAAACTGTCACGCGCGACATCGCCGTTCGGCCAGCCCACAGTCGTTTTCGACCTGACATGGCTGCGCCCACAATCACCCCCCGGTCACGGACATATGCCGCGCAACGGCTGGCTTCTTCGTGCGCCGGTCGATGACGAAGTCATGGCCCTTGGGCTTGCGCGAGATCGCCTCGTCGATGGCATCGAACAGTGCCACATCGTCACCGTTCGCGCGAAGCGATTTTCTCAGATCTGCCGCGTCATCCTGACCGAGGCACATGTAGAGGATGCCCGTGCAGGTGAGGCGCACGCGATTACAGCTTTCGCAGAAGTTGTGCGTCATTGGCGTGATGAAGCCGACGCAACCGCCGGTCTCCTTAATCTCGACGTAGCGCGCCGGGCCGCCGGTCTTGTAAGGGATGTCGGTCAGCGTCCATCGGTCCATCAGCCGCGCCCGGATGATGGAGAGCGGCAGGTACTGGTCGGTGCGGTCGCCGTCGATGTCGCCGAGCGGCATCGTTTCGATCAGCGTCAGGTCCATGCCGCGGCCGTGCGCGAATTGGATCAGGTCCTCGATCTCGTCCTCGTTGACGCCCTTGAGGGCGACAACATTGAGCTTGATCTTGAGCCCCGCCTTCTCCGCGGCTTCGATGCCCGCCATTACCTGCGAGAAATCTCCCCACCGCGTGATGGCGCGGAAACGGTCGGGCTGCAGCGTGTCAAGCGAGATATTGATGCGCCGAACGCCGCAATCCTTGAGGGCCTGCGCATACGTCGGGAGCTGGCTACCATTCGTGGTCAGCGTCAACTCTTCAAGCGCGCCGGTTTTCAGGTGCCGGGAAAGGGCCTCAAACAGCCAAAGGATATTCTTGCGCGCAAGCGGCTCGCCGCCAGTGATCCGAAGCTTCTTCACGCCTTTCGCCACGAATGCACTGCACAGCCGATCGAGTTCCTCGAGCGTCAGGAGCTCCTTCTTTGGCAGAAAGGTCATGTGTTCCGACATGCAGTAGACGCAGCGAAAGTCGCAGCGATCGGTCACCGACACGCGCAGATAGCTGACGGTGCGCCCGAAAGGGTCGACCATTGATGTGTTGGTTAGGCCTGGTGACAGCTGGGCGTTCATGGATCTAGTGGCTCCTACGCTCACGCGTCAGCGTGCAGCCAGAGGCCGCACGCTGACGCGCAATGGCTCGGCTTGGCAGCGGGTTACGCTGTGGTTTGTACTTGTCGCGCCCAAGCCTCGAAATCGGCATCACTGTAGCCGCAAGACGCTGGCTCTGCTTCGCGTAAGCCCAAACTAGGATCGAAGCGGAATAGCGACGCGCAATAGGGGCAAACGATCTCATTGGCATTACCCATGTTAAGATAGACGTGCGGATGATCTTGTGGCGGCATTGTCGCAATGCACTTGAACTCACGTCAGCCAATGCGCACGATTGGCGCTCCGGCCTCGTTATGAAACTTCGGATAACTGTCCGTCTCCATCGCGCTCTGCTCGATCATGAGTTGCAGTCCATATTGGTGATTGAGCGAGTGCCCTCTCTGCGGTCCAGTGCCCGTGGCATGGCACGCGTCTTGTTTCGTTGCCTGCTACACGACGTTCCAGAACCCACAGGTCAGCTTAGTTAGCAACCAGCCCCTGCCGCCGACAGGCTCTCTAACCTGCATTTCTCCTGGCCTTCAATTCCTTGACCAGTCGTAAGAAATTCCGATGAGCGGCTCTATTCCTTGTGACCGTGAGAAATGCCGGCTAAACTGAACGAACCTCCGTGACCTCCGGCAAGTAGTGACGCAGCATGTTTTCGATGCCAGTCTTGAGCGTCGCGGTCGAGCTCGGGCATCCGGCGCAACTGCCTTGCAGATGCAGATAGACAACCCCGTCTTGGAAGCTGCGGAAGACGATGTCGCCACCGTCTTGAGCGACGGCGGGGCGTACGCGCGTGTCCAGAAGCTCTTTTATTTGGTTGACGAGATCGCTGTCTTCCTCTGCTGCCGAGTGACCGGTCTCTGCCGTTTCGACATCAAACAGAGGATCATCTGCGACGTAGTGCTCCATAATTGCACCGAACACCGCGGGCTTGACGGTCGGCCAGTCGACTGCGTCTGTCTTGGTCGCTGTGATGAAATCGGGTCCGAAGAAGACTGCCGTAATCTGGTCGATGGCGAACAGGCGCCGGGCAAGCGGCGAGCCGGCTGCAGCGGAGCGATCGGAAAACTGGTGTGTACAGTCGCCGCCGACCATCCGACCAGGATTGAATTTCAAGGTTGCTGGGTTGGGTGTCGCTTCGGTTTCGATGAGCATCGCATATCCCTTCGCTGCGCTCTTCAGCACTTTGTTGTCTGCTTGATCAGTGCAGAGCTCATCCGATGAGGGATGGGACGGCTCGGCGAATGAGTGCGGTCGGCAGGTGTGGTCGCTGCGTCAGGCAGCAGGTCGGCGAGCCTGACCCCGCGCAGGAAAATCAGAATATAGGTCTTGAGCGCCGCTTGAAGCAGATTTACCCCGATTACCGCGTCCCCGGGTCGGAGATCCGGAGATATCGCCGGCAAGGCCGGGTCGCACTTCCCCCCGCTCACGGCTTCGAAAATATCCGCAGCCGAGATCAACGCAGCCGGTCGCGCCAAGCGGTAACCGCGCCTGTGGATTGCCGCTCCGCAATCGAGCCAACAGCGCCTCCGTGGATGACGGCGAACGGGCCACTAGGGCGAGCTCGGCTGCTGTTACGTGGGGATCAGTGACAGCCAGCCGAACCATGAGCTCGACGGCATCGTCGACAACTGGACTGGTGTTCATTCCCGCCTCAACTCATTTCGAAACCAAACTAACAACCGCCAGACCACTTGTCAATATGATTTCGAACGACTACTACTTTGTCGGAAAGGTCAACATGTCAGCACGCGAAACGGCGGCCCTTCTGCTGCAAGCAGCGCGGATCATGCAGGGGGAAGGCTATTACGGCGAGGTGAGCCCGGCCCAATGGATGGCGCTCCGCTTCTTCGCCGGGGCCAAGCTCTCCCGCACTCCCTCAGCCTTCGCTGAGCAGTCGATCACACGCGGCACCGCGACACAAAGGCATCAAAGCGCTTGTGGCCGGCGGCTACCTGCACCGGCAGAAGTCGGAGATCGATGGACGCAGCGTCAGTCTGCAACTGACCGACAATGGTCGCGATGCACTCGCCGCGACCCGTTCGAAGTTCTAATGCGGGGAGTCGCGGCCCCCGATACAAAACAGCGCGCCGCCGTTCACGCCCTGCAACAAGTGCTGACTGCCGTAGCCGCGAGCGGGTCGCATCGGCGCTTTGGCGTCTGCCGGGATTGCTGCTACATCGGCGGAGACATCTGCTGCAGCTTAACAAACATGCCTTCATCGGTCCTCGAATGCCTGCTGCTCGGCGTTCCAATGCAGCCTGACGAAACGGAACTCCCGTGCGTCAAACTTTCAGCCAAGGAGCGAGCGCGCTCATGACCGACACGGCGAATGAGATCGCCACCAGCATCCGCGTGCCGGAGGGCGCCGTCGAGGTCGATGCGACGCCGGTCGCCCGGGGTCTCAAACTGCCGGTTGAGCAGCTCATGGTCGAGATGCGACGCGGCATCGTCTACAGCACGAGCGAGCGCGGTATCGGTGAGGACGAGGGCCGCTTCCGCCTGACCTTTCGTTATCGAGATCGGGTATTCCGGCTTATTGTCACGACGACCGGCGAGGTCGTCAGCGAGGACAGCTCTTGAGCGAGGAACTTGATCGGAGTTGCATGTTGAAAGAACGTCTCCGCCAAGCTCTCATAGATCAGGCCCAGACCGGGAACCTCACGACTTACAAAGAACTCGCCGACCGCCTCGGACTTGAGCCGTCGCAGACAATTCATCTTATCGGTGAGGCACTTGAGACCCTCATGGAGGACGACGTCGCCGCCGGTCGCCTGATGTTGGCTGCACTTTGCGTCAGCAAGATGCGGCCCGGCATTCTCGTCTGCGGGTTCTTCTTGGCGGCCCAGGTTCTGGGGGCTTTTCTGGCGATCCGACGAGCCCGGAGGCGCGTGTGCCTTCCACGCGATCGAGCTGCGGCGTGTGCTTTCATTCTATGGAAGCTCGCGTCCGCATCTGGTGCCCGTTGCTTCGTAAAGAAGGCAATCGAGATCCGAGGCATCGAGCAAGTCCAGGAGGAGACCAAGAGCTTCTTTGAGCGCCTGAAGACAGAGGCGTCCGCCGAGTGGCGCGCCTACACCGAGCACCTGTCCCTACTTAACCGACATAAACCACGACGAGGATCATTGCGAGGAATTCGGCGCCCATCAGCACGAACAGGCCGGATGCGTTGACCAACGCCAGAATGAGAAAGAGCACCGAGTGCACGAGATTGCGCGACGCAATCACCATTCACCGGCGGATGCAACGCATACGCCGGCGAACAGATAGAAGAACAGCGCGGGAAGGATCATGCCCTCACCTCACCGGTAGGGCGAATCAAGTTCTATGCTTTTCGCAATCTCGCGCTCCCAGCGATCGCCATTGGCGAGAAGTTTCGCCTTGTCATAGTACAGCTCCTCGCGCGTCTCGGTCGCGAATTCGAAATTTGGCCCCTCGACAATGGCATCGACGGGACATGCCTCTTGGCACAATCCGCAATAGATGCACTTCACCATATCGATGTCGTAACGCACGGCGCGGCGGGTTCCGTCATTGCGGCGCGGACCGGCCTCGATGGTGATGGCCAGCGCCGGGCAGATCGCCTCGCAAAGCTTGCACGCGATGCAGCGCTCCTCGCCATTGGGGTAACGGCGTAGTGCATGTTCACCGCGGAAGCGCGGCGAGATCGGCCCCTTCTCGAACGGATAGTTCAGCGTCGGCTTCGGCTTGAAGAAATAACGCATGGCGAGAAAAAACGCCGACACGAATTCGGTCAGCAAAAGCGAACGGGCTGTGACGTTGACACTCATGATGTCCTCATTTCGCCGGAAGGCGGCAACATCTCGCGGATGTCGTCCGCGTCAATCGAAAGACGCCTTGTCGAAATTAGTGCGTTTCGGTCGCCGGAGTGAGTTGAACCGATTCGCCGCAGCCGCAGGCGGACGTCTGGTTCGGGTTGTTGAACACGAACTGTGCCGTCAATTTCTCGACCTTGTAGCCCATCTCGGTGCCGAGCAGGAACAGCACCGCCTTGGGGTCGATCAGGACGCGCACGCCCTTGTCCTCGACCACCTCGTCGAACGGCCCGGCCTTCTCCGCATATTCCATGGTGTAGGCCATGCCGGCGCAGCCACCCTTCTTGACGCCCACGCGCACGCCAACGATCGGTCGGCCGGCATTAGCCATCACGGATTTGATGCGGTCTGCGGCAGCATCCGTAAGCCGCATCATCTGGGGTCTCAGCGGGGCTGTGGCCATCATGTTCTCCGAGCCAGTTGAAAATTGCAACAGGTTGAATTTAACAAACGATTGCTCCCTCAATGTGGGGGCTTCAGGCCGAGGATTAGGTTACCACATGTTGAGGACGACGCGCGCCTCTTCCGACATCCGGCTCGGATCCCAGGGCGGGTCCCAGACCACCGCCACGTTGGCTTCCTTGACGCCCGCCACGCTGGCAACGGCGTTCTCCACCATCACCGGCAGTTCCTGCGCCGACGGGCAACCGGGCGAGGTCAGCGACATGTCGACTTTCACCGTGCGGTCGTCGGCGATGTCGATGCGGTAAATCAGGCCGATCTCGTAGATGTCGGCCGGAATTTCTGGGTCGTAGACGGTCTTGAGCGCGGTCACGATCTCGTCGGTGAGCCGGGTGATCTCGGCCTCCGGCAGCGCGGAAGGTTTTCCGGCCGGCGCGGGCTGCGCGCCAGTCGCGAGCTTTTCTGTGGTGGGCTTTTCAACGGTGGGCGTGTCGTCACTCATGCGAAAACCTCTCGTGCCTTGACCATGGACTCGGCCAGCGTATCGACCTCAGCGCCGGGAAGTCCTCCCGCACACGCGCGACATCGTATGAGCCGTTTGCGACCGCCGGATGCATCGTCAGCCTCGCGCCGCCAGCCATCGCTCCGCGACGACAACAGCGATATCGCGCAGATTATCATCGACGATGGACTCGATCGCCTCGCCGACAAACGCCGCGATCAGTAGCGCCTGCGCTTCCTTCTCGGAAAGGCCGCGCGCGCGCAGATAGAACAATAGGCTTTGGTCGAGCGCGCCGGTCGTCGCACCGTGACCACAGGTCACGTCGTCAGCGAAAATTTCCAGCTCGGGCTTGCTCTCGGATTCGGCCTCATCCGAGAGCAACAACGCGCGCGTCATCATCTTGGCGTCGGTCTTCTGCGCATGGGAACGTACGACGATGCGGCCCTGAAACACCGAATGGGCGCGATCGTCTAGTACCGCGCGGAACACTTCGCGGCTCGCGCAATTCGGCACGGCATGATCGAGAAACAGCGTGGTGTCGCCATGCTGGGTGCCGTTGAGCAGGTTGACTCCGTTGGTCTCAACGCGGGAATGCTCGCCCGCAAACGTGATGAACGCCTGATAGCGGCTGAGGTTGCCGCCGCCCGTCAGGTTGAACGTGTTGAAATGGGATTTCGCACCGAGCGTAACAAGGATAGTCGAGATATTGAAGGCGTCGCGAGCATCTTGCATCAGACGCACATGATCGAGCCGCGCATTCGCGCCGAGGGATACCACCAGCGCGTCGTGGACCTGATAGGCTTTTGCGCCTTCCGCCGCGATAAAACTCTCGATCAGCGTAACCTTTGTATTGTCACCGGCGCTCAGAAGTGAGCGTGTGACCATCGCCGCAGGGCTTCCGCCGCTGGCGAAATGGACAATATGCAGCGGCTGCACCAGTTCAGCTCCATCGCCGACCTCGACGACAACGCCGTCAGTCATCAGCGCCGTGTTCAGCGCGATCATCGGATCAGAGGAAGTGCCGGACTGCAAAAGCTGACTTCGGATAACATCGTTTCCGGACTCCAGCACATCGCGCAGCGCGCGGATGGTAAGGCCCTTTTCCAGCTTTCCGAGATTGGACAACTGCGGCGCGAATAGGCCATCGACCAGAACAAGTTGACGTGCGCCTTCCACTGGCAGCGACTTCAAGGCAGAAGCGGCTCGCGTCAATGCCGCCTGATCCGGGGGCGCCGCGAGCGGAAGCACCTCGCGCATAGAGACGCGCAAGTCCGTGTATTTCCAGTCCTCGACGCGGCGATGCGGCAGGCCCAATCGCCCGAAATCCTCGAACGCCTTCCGTCGCGCATCCATGACCATGCCCGAACCGGGCAGCCGCTCGCGCTCGACGGTGAATGCTTCGCCAAGCGCCCGGCCGGTGTTTGTCTTTGCCACTGCAACGTTCATCATTCAAACCGTTCTATCAATTACGCGTATTCCACTTATAAAACTGGCGCTCACTTTTGCGGCTTACGCGTCAAGCCGCCACGTCTTCGAACTGGGCGTAACCGGATTTCTCCAGCTCCAGCGCCAGTTCCTTACAGCCGCTCTTCACGACGCGTCCTTTCGACATCACATGCACGAAGTCGGGAATGATGTAATTCAGCAGCCGCTGGTAATGCGTAATAATGACCATCGCACGATCCTTCGAGCGCAAAGCATTGACGCCGTCGGCGGCGACGCGCAGCGCATCGATATCCAGGCCTGAATCCATTTCATCCAGGATGCACAGGCTCGGCTCAAACAGTGCCATCTGCAAAATTTCGTTGCGCTTCTTCTCGCCGCCTGAGAAGCCGACGTTGACGCCACGACGCAGCATGTCCTGCGGAATGTTCAGCTTGCCCGCGACCTCGCGGACTTTCTTCAGAAATTCAGGCGTCGAGAATTCGCTCTCTCCACGCGACTTGCGCTGGGCGTTCAGCGCGGTGCGTAGGAACGTCATCGTCGCCACGCCCGGAATTTCCACCGGATACTGGAACGCGAGGAACACGCCCTTGGCGGCGCGCACATCCGGCGCCATTTCGAAGAGGTCCTCGCCTTTGAACAGTATCTCGCCGCCGGTAACTTCATAGCCCGGCTTGCCGGCGATGACATGGCTCAGCGTCGATTTGCCGGAGCCGTTCGGCCCCATGATGGCGTGCACTTCGCCCGCGTTCACGGTGAGCGTCAGCCCATGCAGAATCTCGTTGTCCTCGACCTGAGCCTTGAGATTTTTGACTTCGAGCAACGCGGTCATCCAACACTCCCTTCCAGCGAGATCGAGATCAGCTTCTGCGCCTCGACCGCAAACTCCATCGGTAGTTGCTGCAGCACGTCCTTGACGAAGCCGTTGACGACGAGACCGACGGCCTCTTCCTGCGACAGCCCGCGCTGCACGCAATAGAACAGCACGTCTTCGGAGATCTTCGACGTGGTGGCTTCGTGCTCGAACAGCGCGGAAGAGTTCTTCGCCTCGATATAGGGCACGGTATGTGCGCCACACTTGTCGCCGATTAGCAGCGAGTCACAGGCGGTGAAGTTACGCGCGCCGGTGGCCTTGCGATGCGCGGTGACGAGGCCGCGATAGGTGTTCTGCGAGACGCCCGCCGCGATGCCCTTGGAGATGATCCGGCTGGTGGTGTTCTTGCCCAGATGGATCATCTTGGTGCCGGAATCGACCTGCTGGTAGCCGTTGGAAATCGCGATCGAATAGAACTCGCCGCGCGAATTGTCGCCGCGCAGGATGCAGCTCGGATATTTCCAGGTGATCGCCGAGCCCGTCTCGACCTGCGTCCACGAAATTTTTGAGTTTTTGCCACGGCAATCGCCACGCTTGGTGACGAAATTGTAGATGCCGCCTTTGCCTTCGGAGTTGCCCGGATACCAATTCTGCACCGTCGAGTATTTAATCTCGGCATCGTCGTGGGTGACGAGTTCGACCACGGCGGCATGCAACTGGTTCTCGTCGCGCTGCGGCGCAGTGCAGCCTTCGAGATAGCTCACATAAGCGCCCTTGTCGGCGATGATCAGCGTGCGCTCGAACTGGCCGGTGTTTGCCTCGTTGATGCGGAAGTAAGTCGACAGCTCCATCGGGCAGCGCACGCCCGGCGGCAAGTAAACGAACGAGCCATCGGAGAACACCGCCGAATTCAATGTCGCGAAATAATTGTCGGTGGTCGGCACCACCGTGCCGAGATATTTCTTCACGAGGTCCGGATGCTCACGGATCGCTTCCGAGATCGGCATGAAAATGACGCCAGCTGCTTTCAGCTCGGCCTGAAACGTCGTTGCGACCGAAACAGAATCGAACACAGCGTCTACAGCTACGCGGCGCTCGCTTTCGGGGCGCACGACACCGGCGAGCATCTCCTGTTCGCGAAGAGAAATTCCGAGCTTCTCGTAGGTTTTTAGGATTTCCGGATCAACTTCGTCGAGCGAAGCCAGCTCTTTGCGCTTCGGCGCCGAGTAGTAATACAGATCCTGATAGTCGATCCTCGGATAGTGGACACGCGCCCAAGTCGGCTCTTCCATGGTCAGCCAGCGGCGATAGGCTTCCAGCCGCCAGGCCAGCATCCAGGCCGGTTCGTTCTTCTTGGCCGAGATGAAACGAACGGTATCTTCAGAAAGCCCTTTCGGGGCCTTGTCGGACTCGATATCGGTAACGAACCCGTACTTGTACTGGTCGACATTGAGGTGACGGACTCGCTCGATGGTCTCTTGAACTGCCGGCATTTTTCTTCCTCCGCTGCGGTTTCAAGGACCGCGGGTTGGCATTGTCACGTTGAGAGAATTTGCTTTCAAACTCCGCCAGTTTCGTTCCATGGCGCTGTACCATTTTCATTCACTTAACGGGCTCCGTCTAAACCCGAAAACTCTTTTGCTGCGCTAACGTGACAATACCGGTACGAGATTTCTCTTCTGTCGTTCTTAATTAGCTTCTCTGTCGCTATAATTACTTTCGAAACAAAACTATTTGTCATCCAATCAGTTGTCAAGTTGAATTCGAAACGCTATTATCCTTGTACGGATTCATCGAAGAGGCAATCATGTTAGCGCGTGAAACGGCGGAACTCCTGATACTGGTGGGGCGGCTCGTGCAAGCCGAGGGCTATGACGGCGAACTCAGTCCCGCCCAATGGATGGCGCTCCGCTACTTCGCCCGCGCCAATCAATACTCCCGGAATCCATCGGCATTCGCGGAGTTTCAAGCGACCACCCGTGGCACGGCAACGCAAACCATTAAGGCGCTTGAGGCAGGTGGGTACTTGGTCCGACGCCGATCCGCGGCGGATGGGCGAAGCGTCAATCTCCGATTGACGGGCAAAGGTAATAAAGCGGTTGCGCGCGATCCGTTCGAAGTTCTAGTGCGCGCCGTGAATTCGCTCGACGCGGAAGAGCAGACTGCGATGCACCATGCCCTGCACCAAGTGCTGACCACTGTCGCTGCGAGTGGGGCACATCGGCGCTTCGGGGTTTGCCAGGACTGCGCGCACCTCGGTGGAAAAACCTGCTGCGACGAAACGAACGCACCCCTCTCGTCCCTCAAATGTCTACTGTTCGGCGTTCCGATCGAGCCCGAGGACACGGGTCTTCTATGCGTCCATTATCAGCCAACGAGCGAGCATCGCGATGGCGCACATGGTGAATGAGTTGACCTCTGCAATCTGCCGGAAGGAGGCCTGATTGACCTACATCGTCAACGACGAATGCATCAAGTGCAAGTACATGGACTGCGTCGAGGTGGCATTGCCACGTTAACGAGATTTCCAAGACTCCGTCAGTTTCATTCTATGGCGTTGTAGCATTCTCAACTTAGCGGGCTCCGTCAAAACCCGAAAACGCCTGCGCTAACGTGATAATGCCAGCTGCGGCAAAGGAGGCAATCGGAATCCGAGGCATCAAGCAAGTCCAGCTTATCAATCCCGTTTCAATCAGTTGCTGGCGAACAATCGATCAACCTTGGAACCCTACTGATGGCAACTATATCCAAAACGTCTAGTAACGAGGCATTGACGCCTCTGGAGACATCCAGCCGAATTTTCGCTTGGAACACGCACGCTTCGCTCTGGTTCAGCCTTGGCGTTGGCTTGCTGGTGGTGCAAATTGGTGCCTATCTTGTTCCTGCGGTCGGCACACACGACGCCGCGATGGCCGTTGTGCTGGGCTCCCTGATCGGTGGGGGTCTGCTGGCTTGGACCGCCAGCTTGGGCTGCGACAGCGGTCTGTCGAGTGCAGGATTGATGCACCGCACCTACGGCAGCATGTTTGCACGGCTGCCTGTGATGCTCAATATCGCGCAGCTGATTGGCTGGACCACATTTGAGCTGGTAATCATGCGCGAGGGCACTGCGGCCATTGGCAAGCAAAGCCTGGGCCTATCGCTCGACGATCCACCAGGCATGGTGCTGACCACATTGCTGTGGGGCGGCGTGCTGACGGCGCTGATGGCCGGCTCGATGGTCACACTGGTACGCCGCTTTGTGAGCCGCTTTGGTCTGCCGCTGGTGATTGCGTCGCTGCTGTGGCTGACGTGGCAATTTGGCTCGAAGTTGCATGCTCAAGGGTTTGATGTGTTTTGGGCTCGCCCGGGCAATGGCAGCATGGGCCTAATGTCGGCGATGGATCTAGTGATTGCCATGCCGGTGTCTTGGCTGCCACTGGTGGCCGACTATGCCCGCTATGGCCGCAGTCGCCGCGGCACTTTTGGCGGAACTTGGTTGGGTTATGCGATGGCCAACATTTGGTGCTACACTTTAGGTGTGATGGTTGTGAGCGTAGCCGAGCCCGGCACCCATCTCGTCGGCGCCCTGCTGCTTGCACAAGGCGGCCTAATTGCCCTTGGCTTGATCCTGATCGACGAGTTGGACAACGCCTATGGCGATGTGTATTCGGGTTCGGTGTCTGCGCACAGCCTTAAGCCCGCTTGGAGCATCCGCCGCTGGGGTCTGCTGCTGGCCGTGCTGTGTACGGGTCTGGCACTGGTACTTCCCATACACAGCCTCGAGCCCTTTTTGCTCATGTTGAGCTCTGTTTTTGTGCCCCTGTATGGCGTGATACTAGGCCGGCTCGGCTCGGGGAAACCCGAGTTTGAGCTTTCATCGCGCAAAGTAGACATCACGGCCGCACTGCTGTGGCTCGCCGGGATTGCGCTCTACCATACGCTCACCAAATGGGCGCCCCAGTGGGGCTCAGCCCTGCCCACGCTGGCGTTAACGTTTGTTCTGGCTTGGTTGACTCGCCCCGGAAAGCCCTGGGCCTTTAGCGACGGCAACAACTGTTCAAACGGCCCGGGCCACCAACCAGCAGAATGGCTGACTCGCTGATCCGGATTGAACGAAGCCGTGCCTCCGGCGGAATGTACTGAACGTCGTTCGTCATCGTGTAATCGTGCACCGGGCGATGATCGATCGTAAGCGCTGTTCTTAGGTCACGGCCTTGAGGTATTGCGTTCTGTAGGCTCACGGCAGCAGTTAATCGATATCGGGTGACCATCGACGATACGCATGAGGACGTCGGTCAGATAGACATGACGAACCTCAATCGTTCGCCACCAATGAATCAGAGCGAAACTGATTTGGGAATCGTCAACGAGTCACAATTTCTGAGATTTGGTATAAGAGGTAAAGGGTGTGCCTTCCTCAATGATGAATGACAGAAGTTAGGGACGATAGGTGAACAAGTGGAAAGTCGCGGCATCGTTGGCCGTTGTCGCGATCGGCGGATATTTTTGTTTCAGCAAATTAGCCATTCGCCATGAATCGCTGGAGTTGCATGATCAAGTGCGAAACCGCGACGTCATGGTGGATGTGGCCGTCCGCCGCGACGCCGAAATCAAGGCTGACGCCGGCTACTCGACGCTGCCTGTCGCGGTGATCAGCCAAGGCAATACTGTCAAGAACACCGAATATTCCTTCATCGCGAACGCGCTGGCGGCCCGGGGGTATCTCGTGCTCAGCATCCAGCACGACCTGCCGAGCGATGCCCCCTTGGTCACCGTGAAGGGCGCGTTATATGCGGGGCGGCTGCAGATCTACGAGCGGGGCGAGGCCAACATCGACTTCGTGCTCGGCGAAATGGAAAAACGGCAGCCCCACGCGGACTACGGCGACCTTACATTGTTGGGCCATTCGAATGGCGGCGACATCTCGATGTACTACGCGAAGCAGCACGCCTCGCGGGTGAAACAAGTCGTTACCTTGGACAACCTTCGTGTTCCGTTCGTGACGGACGCCCGCCTCAAGATCCTGTCCTTCCGGTCGCACGACAACGTCTTCAAGGCGGATCCCGGCGTGGTCCCGGACGAGGAGGCGGCGAAAGCCGCCGGAATCGACATCGTCCAGACCGATGCTCGGCACACCGACATGAGCGACCGGGGTCCCGATCTTGTGAAAGAGTCGATCGAGGCGACGCTGGACCGCTTTCTCAGCGACAATTCATCGAGCGACCTTACATCGGCGGTTACGCGAAGATTGGCCGTGTTCGACCCTCAAACGATGGTGCCTTGAGCACGCCTAGAGAGGTCTGATCGGATCGAGAGGAGCGAGATGGATCTCCTCCCCGGTCTCGTCGGTGACAGGATCTTGAAACCGCGGTCCCGGAGCTCGGGACGGGCGACAATCAGGTCATGCGCGCCATGCCGGCCGCAGCGGCCACAGCCTGCTTGTCCTGTTCGAAAGGCTGTTCGCCTTGGTCGGCGACGGTGGTCGCATCGACCAGCTGGAAACGAAAATTCGGCATCTATTTTCCTGCGAATGGGGCTTGTTCGAACTGCAACTTGCCCGATTTGACGGCTAAGTGTGTGGCCCGAACCATGTTCAGCCGTTCCCGCCACGCTTGGAACCAGGGTTCGGTCGTGGCGGCGGTCACCGCCTCAGTCTATGACGGCGGACTGGCCGCAGCGCAGCCTCAGCAGGGCAAGGAACTCACCACGCAAAGCCGGCTGGTACTTGATATGGTTCGCAACCAGGCTCGCACAGCCGCCACCGCGGCCTGGGTCTCCAACGAAGGCGCCAAGGCCGCAGTCAGCGCTGCCGAATCCGAAGTTCGCGCCGCTGGCGTCGCCCTGGCTGGCGTGCAACGCGAGGGCGGCGGCGGCCAGCGCACGACGGTGGACGTCCTGAACGCCCAGCAAGATCTGGTGTCGGCAAAAGCACGGCGATGAATGTCAACGCGCTCTGGCAGAGCGTAGAAGGAACCTGGAAGACTGTCCGCCGGGTGGCCGACTCTGCCGGTTAATATAGTTCCAGTCGCTGGAACTTCGTGCGATCGCTCAGGTTGTCGCGCGAAGCCTTAGCTCCTCCCGAGGCTTCTCTTGGCCCGTCTGATTGTGGCCCCCTCCCGGTCAGACGGGTGCTTTTCTAAGGTTACTAAATCGCAATCAGTACGGCGGACGCCTGAGAAGATCAGGAAGCCGCGATATCGCTTTTGCAATCCTCCGCGACTCGTCCCGTGAGAGAAACTGTTGGGCGTATTGGTAGCCCCGGACGTGCAAGTCTTCGCGATGCGGGACCGTCAGCAAGAACAATCCAGAGCCGTCACGGACGGTGAAGCCGTGGTCACACTCCTCCATAGTCCAGGGCGGAAAACGCCGCAGGTTGTCCATCACGCCCTGCTCCGGGCTGGAGTCCCCTTCACAATCTTCCCGAGCCGGAGGCGTTGCTCCCCCACAAGACGTTCCCGCTCGGCGCAAAGCCCGTCCACCTTGTCCTGCATCCGGGACAGCAGGGCCTCGGCCGACGTGATGTCGATACCCGCCCGCTGAAGGCGAAGGATGTCAGAGCGCTGGCGGCGAATTTGCAGCCGCATGTGTTCAATTTCCAGCGGATATAATCGAGTCCCATGGCAAACCTTGTTTTGCCCTGATAAGAATAAATGGTTAACATAAGGCAAGGCGGAACTTTCGGTTCCGTGATAGAACTCTTGGAGGAACCCGGGGTTCAGTCTCTTTAAATCGGGGCCGAAATGACCGAGACACCGAGATGTCCACGTTGCCAGGGGCGCATGGAGTTCCAGCGGGTAGATCCCGGCGTCAGGGGTTTTGAGAGCCACGTTTATGAATGCGGACGCTGCTACACGATGAAGACTGAATCGGTCAGTCTTGGGCAATCGGATTCCGTGTCGGCACAGTGGGTGGAGACTTCTCTCCGGGCGCCGAGATGAGCGAATATTGGGAGCTTGATGCCAAGGCACATGATGCCCTTGAGGCGGCGCGTCAGCTTCCACACGGCCCTGCCCGTTCAAAAGCGATGAAGGAAGCCGGTCAGCTTCGTGTCGCGGCGGACAAGAAACGGTCGGATTAGGAACATCCCTCAGGTCCAGGCATTGCACCGCGCGGAGGACATATGCCCAGATTCCACTTCCCTATCGTAGACGGCACGAAGCTCGACGACCTTATAGGGGTGGAGCTAAGAAACGAAGAACAAGCCAAGAAGCAGGCCGAACTCATTGCCCACCAGCTCGCACTTATTCAGGCGAGCAAGGACGCCCGCAACGTCGTTGTAATCGACGAGGACGGAGACGAAGTTCACAAGGTGCCGTTCTAAAGATGCAAGAGGCGTATCTCGCGAGAGGCGGCGTTGAGTGGACTGCTGCCGGTCTCGTGGACAAAATCCCAGCCTCATGCCGCGGCGCTTTCGAACGCCTCGGGACTGACGCCGCCCAGATGGCTGTGACGGCGGGTTCGGTTGTAGAACACCTCAATGTAATCGAAGATGTCGGCTCGGGCCAGATCTCGGGTTTTGTAGACGCGTTTGCGGACACGTTCCTTTTTTAAACTGCTGAAGAAGGACTCCGCTACAGCATTGTCCCAGCAATTGCCTCGCCTGCTCATACTTGGCTCGAGGTTATGCGCCTGACAAAATCGACGGAAGTCATCACTGCCAAACTGACTGCCCTGGTCGGAATGCACGATGACCCGTCTGTCAGGCTTCCTGCGCCATACGGCCATGAGCAGCGCGTCCAGGGCCAGTTCTCGCGAGAGACTGGCACTCATCGACCAGCCCACGACCCTGCGAGCAAACAAGTCAACCACCACTGCCAGGTACAGCCGGCCCTGCCATGTTCGGATATAGGTGATGTCGGTCACCCAGGCCGTGTTGGGCGCATCTACGGTGAACGCGCGCTGCAGATGATTGGGCGCAATGATTGACGGGCGACCAACGATCGCGCGTGGCGATTTATAGCCACGTACGGCCTTGATCTTGTGTTTGCGCATGAGGCGCTCGACACGATGAAGACCGCAGCTTTCGCCAGCTTCCCGCAAATCGCCGAACACCCGCCGTGCGCCATAGACCCCGCGGCTGGCCAGGTACGATGCACGGATCAGGACGAGCAATCGCGTATCTTCCTTTGCGTGATCGCAAACAGACTCTTGCAGCCACGCATAGAAACCGGCACGGGCGACACGAAGCACCCGGCACATCAGCGTCATCGCGTAATCATGCCGATGCTCGATCATGAAGCGGTACTTCACTCTGGCTCCCTGGCAAAGTACCGCGCGGCTTTTTTTAGCAGATCGCGCTCCTCCTCCACCCGCCGTACCTGCGCGCGGAGGCGTAAGATCTCGCTCTTGGCTTCGAGCAGCTCTTTCGAGTGCTGCTCGGATTTGTCGGAGGAAACGGCCTTCACCCATTTGTAAAGACTGTGCGCTGAAACGCCCAGACGGGCCGCGACTTCTGGCACGCCATAGCCTCGGTCGATGACCTGCTTGACGGCTTCTTCCTTGAATTCCGGGGTAAATCTCTGTGTACTCACAAGCTGCCTCCTATGCTCAAAGGATAGGCCGGGCTTGTCTACGGATATAGGGGCAGTCCAAACACCTAACTTGGTGTCTTCGGAACCGGGTGCAGCTCAGTCCTGAAGTATCACGATGGAAGGACTAAACCTCGGCGAAGTTGTCGAGGTCGATCACTAGGACGAACTCGGCCCGGTGTTGCCTGAGTGCCTCAGCGGCCTCCACCTTGGCTTTTTCCAAAGGCCCGGCGTGAGTCGTGATGCCCCGCCGCCCGCCATCCTTGTGAATTTCAGTTACGTAAGACACCATCGGTGCAGGCTCGCGTTTCGTCAATGGTCACGCCCGTGCGGCGCTGCGACGTGGTGCAGGTTCAAGCTGTTTGAATCAAAGCCACCGGCCGACGGCGCCGTCGACTTCGATCTTTCAGGCGGACGATCCTGAGTGGTGAAAGCGGCCGTTCTGCTTCCGGGACGATCCCCAACCTAGGCACCGCTGCGCATTGCATATCCGGAACCGGCGCTTCCATCACGTGCAGAACGTCTCGGCCGGCGTCGGTTAGCTGCCACCCAGCGTCGTCACGCGTGACCATGCCTTGACCGAAAATATCGAGATCCGGGACGCGCGCCGCGAGCCGCTTAAGCCTCTCGGTCCAACCCGGTCCAGCACCGGCGAGAATCGCAAGGTCACAGTTTATCGAGGCGACCGTGGCGCGGCCGTCGGGATAGCTTGCCAGTACCTTCACAATCGCCACTTGCAGCGACACACTCCCGCTCCGTTTTCGACCGACCTGCGCGATCCCGTTTAGACTGTGACGGTATCTGCGTCGAATGTCAGATGTCCACAGATCCGGAAGTTGTGCACAGCGGACCAATCGGAAGCGGGTCGTCTCCAAGCGCGCTACTGGCGGCACCAAGTGATTCGAGGGGAAGGTCACGTTACGACCGGCCCCTCCGCGGCTGCCGTTTGCAGAGCGGCAATTGCTGCGTGCGATGCGGCGATGGAGAGCACCCCATCCTTTCAGCCTTCGATGGGCGCAGATCGCGGGCGCCACGTTGACTTTGGATTTGAACGGTCGATATCGAATAGGTCATCGACCGCGACGGCAAGATGGTCATGATTGGATTGACGGCCATCAAGACCGCGGAATTCGATCAGTGGAGTGCATTATAACCGCCGCTATCCCGCTGGGCGGCCGCGACGTTGACCTCCCCGCGACCGTACACTCCGGCTCGGCTAAGTTCCAAGGGAACCGTCCAGCTCTGCGCGAGTTGAAAGCGCCCAACACTAACTCGTGAGGAAACATATGAAACGTTTTATGTCGATGACCGTAATAGCGGTCTTAGCTTCTGGCGTAGCATTTGCTCAGGCACCGACCGCGAAAGATGGGCCAGGCAATAACCCCATCAATAGCGATCAAAAAAATTCTGACGCGCCCGTAGCGGGTCGGAATTCCTTCACCGAAGGACAGGCGAAAAGCGCGATCGAGAAGGCCGGCTACTCAGACGTCACCGACCTTAAGAAAGACGACAATGGCGTCTGGCGGGGCAAAGCAAACAAAGCCGGCTCGGCAAGCTCCATTAGCGTGGACTTTCAGGGCAACGTAAACGCTGCCAAATAATCAGGAGATTATGATGACCGTAACCATCTCGCGACTCTATGATACTTATGCCGCAGCCCAACAGGCAGTTACAGGCCTTGAGGCCGCTGGCGTACCACATTCAGAAATAAGCATTGTCGCCAATAATTCAGACAATTGGTATGGCGGCAAAAAAGATCGTGACGGCGACGGGGTCGATGACCGTGCTGAAGCCGCTGGTACCGGAGCAGGTGTCGGTGCAGGTCTCGGTGGCGCAGCCGGGTTGCTGGCGGGCCTCGGTCTTCTAGCAATTCCAGGTCTCGGCCCTGTCGTCGCCGCTGGCTGGCTTGCTGCAACCGCCGTCGGCGCAGCCGCGGGTGCGTTAACGGGTGGCGTAGTCGGCGCATTGACCGAGGCCGGAGTACCGAAAGATGAGGCGCCGCTATATGCGGAAGGCGTCCGCCGAGGGGGCACCCTGGTGTCAGCTAAGGTGCCGGATGCCGAGCTGAGTCGGTTTGACACCATCCTAAACCAGTCGTCAGTTAACCTGCGCGATCGGAGCACGGCTTGGCAGAAGAGCGGCTGGACCGGGTACGATCCGGCAAGCAAGCCCTATGGTGCGGACGAGGTTCGTAAAGAGCGTGAACTGTACGGCCCGCGCTAATATACAAAAGGCCCGCTTCGGCGGGCCTTTTTTATTGCTGCGCTTTAGGCAACTCAACGATCGAAGATGAGCCTACAGATTTAGCCCTTATCAAGCTTCGACAGTGCGTTGAAAGTCTGACGTCAGCTTTGGACAGCTGAACAAGACTTGCTGGCTTCAAGCATTGCCCAAGAGCGCGCAGCGTCCAGCGGGCGTCCCGGCGTTAGATAACAGACTCGATCCGCGAGGGCTACTGCTATCCATCCGGCAATTTGATACCATACCCCCCGCACAGGTAGCTTTCTGCATTCAATTAGGTTTCTTCTAACCTCTCCGTGGTACTTCTCTCCTTACGACGCAGCCAGAACGTGCTGCGTCGTGCGGACACCCGGCGGGAGGCGTCATGGTGATTTGCGACCAGCAAGGGCGTAAGTTGAGATGACAGACTGGCTTGGATTGATCGGCCGCTTTCGCCGGGATCAGCGTGGCAGCATCGCGCTGCTCTTCGGCATCACGGTCGTTCCGTTAATCATCGCCATCGGATGCGCGGTGGATTACAGCCGCGCTGCCAGCGTGCGCTCGGCGCTGCAGAGCGCCGCGGACGCGGCCGGCGTCGCCGCGGTTTCCGCGAAGTCCCCGGGTTTCCTCGCCGCGCAGGCGATGATGACCGACGGCACGGTCAGCGCCGGCGGCGACGACGCCACTAAATTCTTCGGGGGTCGGACATCGACGATCGCCGGCGTTACCAACCTGACGCCCACCATCACCGTGATCAAGGACGGCAAATTCGTAAGGGCTTCGGTCCAGTTCACCGCCAAGGTGGCGACCACCTTCATGGCGATTGCCGGCTGGCGCACCATGACCGTTTCGGGGTCGTCAAGTTCGGAGGCATCGCTGCCGACCTTTCTCGATTTCTATCTGATGCTCGACGTGTCGGGATCGATGGGTTTGCCATCAACCGACGCCGAACAGACCCGGCTCGCCGCCATTAATCCGGATAATTACAAATCCTATCCGAATGGCTGCACCTTCGCCTGTCATTTCACCGGCGCCAACGCCTGTGCGGATTCCGACCAGAAATATTCCACCGGCGGCAAGTGCATGGGATTTTCGCTCTCGCGCACGGCCGGAAAATCCTTCAACACTCCGGTCACGGCATGCTCGACACCGGGCACGTCCGCCTGCATTCAGCTGCGCGCGGACGCAGTCGGTTATGCCGTGCAGCAGCTGCTCATCACCGCCAACACCACGGCGAAGGTGGCGAACCAGTTCCGGATCGGACTGTATCCCTACATCCAAAATCTGTACGCCTATTTCGGGCTGACGAGCGCCATTTCGGGATCGTCCAGCAACACATCCACGATCAACTACGCCGCGGCCAATCTGGCGAGCCTGCTAGACACCGGACAGAATGCCACGCTCGGCTCCGGCGGCACGCATTTCGAGAACGCATTTCCGCGAATGAACACGCTCATCACCAGCGTCGGTACGGGTTCGACCGCGACCGACACGCTGCCCTTCGTCTTTCTGATCACGGACGGCGCGCAGAACAACCAGATTCAGTGGGGCGGCAACTGGTCTGGCGACAATCACGCCACTGTGGTGGACAAGAATCTTTGCACGGCGATGAAGAACCGCGGCATCACGATCTCGGTGCTCTATATCCCGTACCAGCCGATCCAGAATCCGACCAGCTTTGGCAATAACGAAGACTATTACGTCAACGCCATCATCCCCTCTATCCCCGGTGCGTTGACGCAATGCGCGTCGCCGGGCTTCTTCTTCACAGCCAACACCCCGGACGATATCACCGCCGCGCTGAATGCGATGTTCAAGCAGGCGCTGATATCGGCGCATATCATCAATTGATCATCGTGACGTGCCTCGCCGGTCGGAGATGCCGCGTCCTATCAGTCGATCGTCGCTCAAGATTACGGCGGGATGATCAAGCCGCCGTCATCTTAATAGTCGAAACTGGCCAATTCCCATCGTGCCCAGCAATGGTGATTCGAAGACCGTGATCCTCATCGAGATTCACGCTCCCGACCGTTCCCGCCTTTCCATCGGTTAGAACAACCGCTCTGCCAATCAAGTTTGATTGGGCCTCCGCGAGCGCCGCCAGAATTGCGCCTGCGCAGTTTACCGCTCGTGACATATTTGCCAACCTAGGTCCGTGGATTGTGCCAAGCGTGTTTCACGGAAACACGAAGATACTGCGGCCTCGCGGCGTGCAAATCACGACCTAAGCAGGGCTTAAAGACGCGGGCTTTGGCCGCAATTTTCTTTTGCATGGCTGTAAGCTTGCCAGCTTCATCCGCGTCGATGAAAACGCCGCCGATTTTTGGTAGCAATTCCGCCGGGTAACCAAAAGCTTTCCCGCTTTTCATTGTCCGAAACTCGATCTGGCTCGACGTCACGTACAACTCATTAGGAATAAAGGGTTTTAAGATCTTTGCCGAAATAAATGCCGGCAAGTTGACGTTACCCTCGTATTGACTGCGACCTTTGGCTTGGCGGGCGCGGCCCCTCAGGAATGAAACGCGACAAGCAAGAAGGCCCCCGATCGGGGGCCTTCTTGCTTGCGTCCGTGCTGCACTTTTACTCCGGCCAGCCGCTGCAAAATCTCTCCGGCGTTGACAGCAGCGACAGATCGGAGCCGCGCGGGAGATACTACGTCGAGCGGCGCGAAAACATCATTGCTGTCGGCAACAGCGGCACGGGCAAGAGCCACATCGCGCTCGGGCTCGGCTTGGCGGCCTGCCAGAAGGGTCTATCGGTTGGCTTCATCACGGCGTCGGCTCTGGTCCACGAACTGCTCGAAGCGCGCGACGAAAAACGGCTACTGCGTCTTCAGCGTCAGCTCGCCGGCTACAAGCTGCTGATCATCGACGAACTCGGCTATGTACCACTCTCTGTGACCGGGGTCGAGCTGCTGTTCGAGGTCTTCAGCCAGCGCTACGAGCGAGGCAGCACGTTGGTCACGAGCAATCTGCCGTTCGACGAGTGGACATCCGTGTTCGGCTCCGAGCGGCTCACCGGCGCGCTCCTCGACCGCCTCACGCATCACGTCCATATCCTCGAAATGAACGGCGACAGCTTCAGGCTCGCCGACTCCAGGCGCCGGTCACGCCGAGCGCGGTCAGAACCGCCGGCGGACGCGGCCCCTCAGGAATAAAACGCGAAAAGCAAGAAGGCCCCCGATCGGGGGCCTTCTTGCTTGCGTCCGTGCTGCACTTTTACTCCGGCCAGCCGCTGTAAAATCTCTCCGGCGTTGACAGATCTGCGACGTTTCAGTTCTTTGCAACCGCTAGGCTTAGAATGGACACAGTGGATAGTGCTATCACCAAGCCGGTTCGCCGGCTGGAGGTGTTCTCCGGTGCGGGACGCCGTCGGACATGGAGTGACGAGGAGTAGGCGCGAGTCGTCGCGGAGGTCGAGGCCAGCGGCGACACGGTTTCCGCGGTGGCACGCCGGCACGGATTGTCGCCGCAGCAATTGTTTGGCTGGCGCCGGCAGGTCAAAGAAGCTCGAGCGGTCGTTTCCAGGGATGACAAACTGCAGTTCGTCCCTGCGGTCATCGATGCGGCACCGTCCGGCACGGCTGGACACCTGCAGCGCAAGACGCGGCGACAGCATCGGGATGAACCGTCCGCCGGAACGATCGAGGTTGCGATCGACGGCGTGACGGTACGCATCGGCGCGGGCCCTCCGTCGGACACCATCGCCGCGGTATTGCGGGCGCTGAAAGCCGGCGCGTGATCGGCCCGACCGGCGCGGTCCGCGTCATGGTCGCGACCAGACCTGTAGACTTCCGCAAGAGCGCCGATGGGCTGGCGGCACTGGTGCGCGAGAGCATGGCGGCGGATCCGTTCTCTGGCGCGGTCTACGTGTTCCGCGCCAAGCGCGCGGATCGGATCAAGCTGGTGTATTGGGACGGCACGGGTCTGTGCCTGTTCTCCAAGCGGCTGGAGGATGGCATCTTCCGCTGGCCAAAGATGGAAGACGGCGTGATCCATTTATCGGCCGCGCAATTGTCGGCGCTGCTCGAAGGGCTAGATTGGCGGCGTGTTCACACGGCGCGCGAGACGGTGACGCCGGCACAGCCGGGTTGATAGCTGGCACTGCGACGAATTGAATCAGTCGCGTCGGACGTGTCGCAAAATGTCGGTAAATATGATCTGATTTGATCATGCCGCGCGACGCATTGCCCGATGATTCCGAGACGCTGAAAGCGATGCTGCTCGCCGAGCGGGCGCAGAACGATCGGCTGCGCCAGATCATCAGGGACCTGCAACGCCACCAGTTCGGCCGCCGGGCGGAGACGCTGCCCGAGGAGCAGATGCTGCTCGGTCTGGAAGAGGTTGAGCAGGCGGCGGCGCATGACGCAGCAGAAGCTGAGCAGGCGGCACCGGCCGCACGACAGGCGGGAGCTGCGAAGCGACGGGCCAATCGCGGCGCGCTGCCGGCGCATCTGCCGCGGATTGAGACCACCATCGACATCGACGACAAGACCTGCCGCTGCTGCCAAGGCGCGTTGCACCGGATCGGGGAGGACAAGAGCGAGCGGCTGGATATCGTGCCGGCGCAGTTCCGGGTGCTGGTCACGATCCGGCCGAAATACGCTTGTCGCCAATGCGAAGATGGCGTCTTACAGGCCGCGGCGCCGGCGCGGCTGATCGAGGCGGGCTGCCAACCGAAGCCACCATCGCCCAGGTGCTCGTCTCCAAATATGCCGACCATCTGTCGCTCTATCGGCAGGCGCAGATTTACGCTCGACAGAGCGCCAACCTCGACCGATCCACGCTGGCAGACTGGGTGGGCCATGCCGCCTGGCATCTGCGTCCGCTGCACCAACGCCTGCTCGACAAGCTCAAAGCGCGGCCCAAACTGTTTGCCGACGAGACCACGTTGCCGGTGCTGGATCCTGGCCGCGGTCGCACCAAGACCGGATAATTGTGGGCCTATGCCGCCGACGATCGGCCATGGAACGGATCCGATCCGCCGGGCGTGGCCTATGTCTACGCCCCAGACCGCAAGCCGAGCGGCCGATCGCCCATCTCGACAGCTTCAAGGGCATCTTGCAGGTCGATGGCTATGCCGGCTACCGCCGGCTGGCCGAGCGCGGCGACGTGCAACTGGCATTCTGCTGGGTCCATGTGCGGCGTAACTTCTACAAGCTGGCCACCCCCGGACCTGCGCCGATCGCCAGCGAAGCGCTACAGCGCATCGCCGCGCTGTACGCGATCGAGAACGACATCCGCGGCCGCAGTGCCGTGGAGCGTCAGATTGTGCGGCAGCAGAAGAGCCGCCCGCTGATCGACGCATTGGAGCCATGGCTGCGCGCAAAACTCGGGCTGGTCAGCCAGAAGGGCAAGCTCGCCGAAGCAATCCGCTATGCGCTGTCGCGCTGGGAGGGCCTGACCCGCTTCCTCGACGACGGCCGCATCGAGCTCGACAATAACGCCGTCGAGCGTTCCATCCGCCCGATCACGCTGAATCGGAAAAACGCCTTGTTCGCGGGCTCCGACGGTGGTGCCGAGCACTGGGCAACCATCGCCTCCCTGATTGAGACCTGCAAACTCAACGACATCGATCCGCTTAGCTATCTAACCGACGTCCTCAGCATGATCGCCAACGGTCACCCCAACCGCGATATCGAAGCGCTATTGCCGTGGGCCTACATAGAGCAAGACCTCAGAGCCGTGGCCTGAGGACGACGCTTACGGCTCAGCGGACATAGCCGAGGGCTCGTCCGTCGGATTCTGCGGGGGCAACGATCCGACGTGTTTCGTATTCGAGAGAGCTCCCTCGAACGTCATCTGCAATGGCTCGATGCGCAATGGCTTGCCGGTCATCACAATGGTGCCGAGCTGTGGCGCCGCCTCAAGACGCGAGGGTTCAGAGGCTCACTGCGGGTCGTTGCAGAATGGGCGACACGTCGCCGGCGCGCAGAAACGGTCGATGACCAGGCGCTGCACCGACTGCCGTCGGCCAGAACCGTCGCTCGGCTGATGACCACCGGCCGCGATACGCTATCAAAAGCGGAGACCGTGACTGTCGCGGCGGTAGAGTCCGGTGTTCCTCAGCTGGTCGAAGCGCGTGAAATCATCACGGCGTTCCATGCGAAGATCCGCAAGAAGTCTCACGCAGACCTTCAACCCTGGCTAGAGCGTGCAACCGGCAGCCTGGTCGCGTCGTTCGCCAACGGCGTCACCAGGGACAAGTCCGCGGTCAGCGCTGCAATAACATCGGCATGGTCCAACGGGCAGACCGAAGGGCAAATAACAAAACTCAAGCTCGTTAAGCGTCAGATGTATGGACGCGCCAAGCTCGACTTGCTCCAAGCCCGACTAATCGGCGCTCCATGATCCGCCTGCACCAAAATTGCGTCAGAGCCAATATTGCAGGCCGAATGACAGTCATGGCGCGGAGGCCGTTCGCGACGCGATCGCTCGTACCGTCGTAACTTTGCCCGAACAACTCCGTCGCTCGCTGACCTGGGATTAGGGAGCCGAGATGGCACAGCACGCCCGATTGAAAATCGATGCTGGCGTGCAGGTCTACTCTGTGATCCGCAAAGTCCGTGGCAGCGAGGAACGAACGAAAGTAACAACGGATTGCTGCGGCAGTATTTTCCCAAGGGGACCGATCTCAGCGTGCACGGCACCGACACGCTTGCTGCTGTTGCCGAGACCCTCAACACTAGACCGCGCAAGACGTTCGGCTGGAAGACACCCGCGGAGGCGCTTGACCGGAACCTCCAATCCGCTAACCATGGCCCTGTTGCGACGACCGATTGAATCCGCCCGGCTTTTTTTGGGATGTCGCGTTCAGCCTTCAGTTTGGCAACCTCGCGCCTGAGACGCGTAATCTCCTGCTGCTCCGGCTTCATTTGACCTTGGCCGGGAAACACATATTGTGGGTCGTCGGCGAACTTCTTGACCCATTCACGCAGCTGCGTCGGATGAACGCCGAGGTCTTCGGCAGCCTGGGCGTAGGACACGCCCCGATCCTTGATCAGCTTGACCGCCTCAAGCTTGTACTCTCGCGTAAACTTCCGTCTCTCCATCACACACCTCCAGCTCCATAAAACACTTAACTTGGTGTCTTCGGAACCGGGTGCAGCTCACGACAGACCCATATCGGCAAGACGCATAGTGGCTCCGCAGGGTTTCCATTGCCTAAATTTCGCGGGCGATCATCACTTCAACTGAAGCCGGCACTTGAAGCACAACGTTTATCTGAGGCTGCGCCTCGTAGGAGACGAAGCATCAATTTGCATAGGGATCACTGGCCCGAAATGGCGTTTGCTAAAGATGCCCGAGGCCGCATGAAACGAAAAAAGCCGCGCCACCCCGAAGGATGACGCGGCCCTTTTCAGGCTTAGCTGACCGTTTCCGGACCACATGGGCCGACCAGTAACCAAGGATTTTGGGTACTGGCCTAGTTCGGCCCTCAGTGGCCTATTTTGATTTTGGCAGTGGCCTAGTTTGAAATGGCCCATCCAGTCAGCGTCGTCACGCTTAGTTTCAAACCTCCGCGGCAGAGCGGATAACAGCAGAATTATTGTACGGAACCGGACATGAATAGAAACATTATGCCGGTGTCGAGATTCCTCGGCATTGGAGAGAAGTAATGTTTAAAGCAATACTTGGAGTTGTTGCGGTGTCGGCTTTGTTTTCGATTGCGCCAGCCTCGGCGCAAATGATGGATTGCACTGATGCGAACATGACGAAGGCCAGCGCCGACATGGACAAGATGCCGTCCGGCGAAAAGAAGACCATGGCTATGAAGGAGATGACCATGGCGAAGGACATGATGGGCAAGAAGGACATGGCTGCTTGCAAAACGCACATGAATAAAGCCATGGAAATGGGAATGTCCAAGTAAATAACGAATTGCCACTGAGAGGCCGCCTCAGTGGGCGGCCTCTTTCATTTAGTACTGAGGCGGCTTGATCGCTGTGGCGTTCGCGCCGTCGTCATCGTCCGGGCCTTCATCCTGATCGGCCAAGATTTCCTTGTCGATCTGGAGATTCTGGATCAGCGGGTCGATCTCCTTGACGCCGATCGGGCCGGACACGATCAGGCGAAAGTTAGCCCCCTTCGCTGCTCGACGGGCTGCCACCTGCCAAGGCTCTCGTCGCCGACCGCGGCTACGACGCCAAGACCATCGTCGAGATGGTGCACCAGCACGGCGGAGAGCCCCACATTCCGACCCAGCGCGACCGCAAGGTTCAGCGTTCGGTCGATCCCGGGCTCTATGGCAACGCAATCTGATCGAGCGGTTCTTCTGCAAACTCAAACACTTCAGACGCATTGCCACCCGCTTCGACAAACTCGCCAGAAACTTCCTCGCCGCTGTTCTCATCGCATCGACCAGGCTTTGGCTCAGAGCTTATGAGTCCACCACCTAGTTCCGCGACGGTCGATGTGAAACTGCAAGTCCCAGAAGTACCGCTTTATGTTGCGTCGCACAATTTCTTTTGCTTAAGGCGTAAGCATGTGCCAGAACAAGTTTCAGTTGCACGGAGATGGCTCTGGCAATACTAGAATGGGATTTCCAATGACGGATTTTACTAGCGTCCAAAAGAATTTCGCGGCCATCGCTACAGCACATTCCGATTATGCAAAGTCTTCTATGGAAGCAGGCAAGACCTACTTTGAAAAGCTCGCGACCTTGAAGTCCCCGCAGACTTTTATGGAAGCGACTAGTGAATATACCAAGTCCGCATACGAAAATTTTGTCTCCGAAGCGACCAAGATTGGCGACCTTTACAAAGAGGCTTTCAAGCCGGTCGCCCCTAAAAGTTGAACAACTACCGACGGTGAACGAGAAACCCGCCTTTTTGGCGGATTTTTCTTTGACTACGTTTCTGTCTGACCGGATACGCTTCGGCTACACGTTTGCTCGATGGGTTGCGTAATAGGACGACGGCTCGGTGATGACCTTCAGCTTCTCGGACAGCGAGAACGGATATAAATCTCCCATGTGCTGATCGACATCCATTCGCACCACCTGCGGCGCGGTGGTCATGCCCACCGTGACGTCGCGCAGGATGACAGCGTCGGTCAGCGGCTTCAGCTCCGTCAGCCGGATATCGAGCGCCGACGGCGGCGCATCCAGCCCGACAGAGACGCTACCGCGCAACACCTCGGTGCCGTCGCGCTTCAGCATCCGGATCGCGCCATACTGCTTGCCGCTCGTCGGCTTCTCGACGGTAGCCTGAACCGCCTCGCCCTCATATACGACGCTTCGGTAGTGCGCCGAAATGCAGCCGGTCTCGAACCATTGCCGCCCCCACACCCGCTCGCACAGCGGCGCGAACTGGCTGAAATGCGTCGGCCCCTCGATGGTGCCGCCCTTGAAGCCAAGCTTCTGCGCCGTCGCATCGTCATGGATCGATGCATGGGAATCGTAGACTTGCGCGTTGAGCATCTGGCGCGGCCGACGCCACGGACCAATCAACGCGTCCGCCGTGTCTTCGATTTCCGTTTCGAATGCGTCTGATGTCATCACGGTTACTCCGTCAGGGTCGATCAAGCGTGTGTCTTACCAGGTATCGATGTTGGGCCGTTTGCGGCCCACTCGCTCCGGCGGCTTCGGTACGGAACGCAGGCCGGCCATCACCCAGCGTCGCGTCTCGGCGGGATCGATGACGTTGTCGATTTCGAAGACCGACGCGATCGACGTCGCCTTTCCGCTGGCATAGAGCTCGGCGACCTTCTTCTTGTAATAGGCCTCGCGCTCGACCGGATCGGCAATCGCCTCCATTTCCTTGCGGAAACCGAGCCGGACGTAGCCTTCCAGCCCCATGCCGCCGAACTCGCCGGTCGGCCACGCCGCAGTGAAGAACGAGGCATGGAAGCCGCCGCCGATCATCGACTGTGCGCCGAGGCCGTAGCCCTTGCGTAGCACGATGCCGAACAACGGCACCGTGATGCTGGCGCCGGTCACGAACATGCGCGCGACGTGACGCACGATCGCGGTCTTTTCGGCTTCGGGCCCCACCATGAAACCTGGCGTATCGCACAGCGAAACGATCGGAATGTCGAAGGCGTCGCAAAGCTGCAGGAAGCGCGCCGCCTTGTCGCCGGCATTGGCGTCGATGGCGCCGCCGAGATGCTTGGGGTTGTTCGCGATCAAACCGAACGGCTTGCCTTCGATCCGGATGAAGGCGGTCACCATGCCAATGCCGAACTCGCGACGGATCTCGAGCACGGAGCCTTCGTCGGCAATCAGGTCGATCACCGCGCGCATATCATAAACTCTCAGCCGGTTTTCCGGGATCGCGCGCCGCAGCAGCCTTTGATCGGGCGCGCGCCAGTCGGCAACCGGCCCCTGGAAATACGACAGGTATTTCTTGGCAACTTCCGTTGCCTCCTCCTCGTCCTCGACGAGAATATCGACAACACCGTTGGGCGACTGGAACGACACCGGCCCAACCTCAGCCGGATGATAGACGCCGAGGCCGCCGCCCTCGATCATGGCTGGCCCGCCCAAGCCGATCGACGCGTTCTTCGTGGCGATGATCACGTCGCAGCAACCGAGCATCGCGGCGTTGCCGGCGAAGCAATAGCCGGAGACCACGCCGATCACCGGGACCAGTCCGGAGAGTTTCGCGAATTGCACGAAGGACGGACCGTCAAGGCCGGTCAGGCCGAGCCGGTCTGTGTCGCCGGGACGGCCGCCGCCACCTTCGGCGTAGAACACCAGCGGCAGCCGCCATTGCTCGACCAGAGACAGCATGCGGTCGATCTTCTTATGATTCATGTGGCCCTGAGTGCCGGCCAGCACGGTGTAGTCATAGGAGATCACCATGCAGCGCGCGTCGTGCTCGCCGAATTGCGCGGCGTTGACCGTGGCGACGCCAGAGACCAGGCCGTCGGCCGGCGTGTTCTTGATGAGATCGTCGACCGCCCGTCGGCGGCGCTGGCCGGCGATCGCGAGGCTGCCATACTCCATGAAGGAGCCTTCGTCGACGAGTTGTGCGATGTTCTCGCGCGCGGTGCGCTGGTTGGTCTTGCGGCGGCGCTCGACCGATTGCGGACGGTTCTCGTCATAGGTATGAGCCTGGCGGGCCAACATCTCGGCGAGGTCCGGCCGGATATGATCGAGGTCGACCTCAGCCTCCTCGGCCGCCAGGTCGCCAGCAACGTCCTGCGGCTCGATGTAGAGAATGGCGTTGCCCTGCATCAGCGTGTCGCCATCGGCGGCGGCGATCAGCACCACGCGCCCGCCCTGCTGCGCGGTGACCAGATGCTCCATCTTCATCGATTCGATAATTGCCACTTGCTGACCGGGACGCACCACGTCGCCTTCGGCAACGGGGATTGACACGATCGTGCCCTGCAACGGCGCAGCTACCGCCACAGCGCCCTCGGGTGCCGCGCGCACAACGTCCGCAGACGCAGTGACCAGCGCGGGGGCACTTATCGCGGCGAACAACGGCGTGCCGGTGGCTTGAGCAGCGCCGACCAAAGCCGCCACGTTGCGATCGATGAAGCTGGTGCTGATCTGGTTGGCCTTGAAATCGGCATTACCCAGGATCGCCTGGATGAACGAGATATTCGTTGCAACCCCCTCGATGCGGAACTCGCGCAGCGTGCGCGCGCCCTTGGCGACGACGTCTGCCCACACGGAGGGCGTATGAACAATGACCTTGGCCAGCAGCGAGTCGAAAGCCGCACTCGTTTTGTAGCCGGCGTAACCGAACGTATCGACGCGCACGCCGGGACCCGACGGCGGTTCGAATACGGCGAGCGTGCCGCCGGTGGGCTGCGTCGCACCGGTCGCGTCCATCGTCTCCATGTTGATGCGCAATTGCATGGCGAAGCCGCGCGGGCTCGGCACCGCGGCCTGATCTAGGCCAAGCGATGCCAGCGTGGCGCCATCGGCCACCGCAAGTTGCGAACGCACCAGATCGATCGACAGCACTTCCTCGGTCACCGTATGCTCGACCTGCAGCCGCGGATTGGCCTCGATAAAGGCGAAGGCGCCATCGCCGTCGCCTGCTTCGTTATCGACCAGAAACTCGAACGTGCCGAGGCTGTCGTAACTCGCTTCCGCGGCCAATTTCTTGGCGGCATCCAGAATTCGGCCACGCAGCGCGTCGGAAAGCGACGGGCTCGGCGCCACCTCTACCAGCTTCTGGTGGCGGCGCTGCACGCTGCATTCGCGCTCCCAAAGATGACTGATGTGGCCGTGACGATCGCCGATGATCTGCACCTCGATGTGCCGCGCATCGCGGATCAGGCGCTCGACGTAGACGCCGTCGCTGCCGAACGCCGCCTTCGCCTCCGACTGGCAGCGCGCATAGGCGTCGTCGAGATCCGCCGCATTCTCGACCATCCGCATGCCGCGGCCGCCGCCGCCGGCCATCGCCTTGATCATGACCGCGCCCTTGCTGCCAAGCGAGGCAAAGAAGGCCTTGACCTCCTCCAGCGTCGAGGGGCCCGTGGTGCCCGCGATGATCGGCACACCGCAGCGCATGGCGAGGTCTTTAGCCGCGACCTTGTCGCCAAACAGTCGCAGTGCTGAAGGCGACGGGCCAACAAAGGTGATCCCCTCCTCGCCGCAACGACTCGCGAGTTCGGCGTTCTCACTGAGAAATCCATAGCCGGGATGCAGCGCGTCGCAGCCCATCGCCTTCGCCGCTTCGACGACGCCTTCAATATCGAGATAGGCCCGCGCACCGCGCCCGGGAACTTCCCTGGACTCATCGGCGATGCGCACATGCAGTGACATCGCATCATCGGCCGGATAGATCGCGACAGTCGCGAGGCCCGCATCGGCGGCGGCGCGCGCGATGCGAATAGCAATCTCGCCGCGATTGGCGATCAAGAGCTTGCGGAAGGGCATTGAATTCTCCGTGACAACAGACGCGGTCGGGGTAGCGGCATCCGCCGCTCCCCCGTGGGACATGGCGAGTTTCGACTAAAGGGGCGCGCTGGCGTCGAGTTCCTGCTTCTTCACCTTGCCGGTGGCGGTCATCGGCAGTGCTGTGATGAAGCGGACTTCCGGCACCTTGTAGACGGCCATCCGTTCGGCGCACCACGCCTGCACCTCTTCCGGGGTGATGGTACCGATCATCTCCGGCTTGAGCTGTATGAAGGCGACCGGCACCTGCCCCTTGCTGGCATCCTCGCGTCCGACAACGCCGGATCCGAGAACCTTGGGATGTTGCCCGAGCAGCGCCTCGATCTCCGGTGGAAATACGCTCATGCCCTTGACCTTCAGCATCTCCTTGCGGCGGCCCAGAAAGTGCAAGAACCCTTGGGGATCGATGGTGCCGATGTCGCCGGTGCGCAGCCAGCCATCGACCAGCGCCTCCGCGGTCGCCTCCGGCTTATTCCAGTAGCCCTTCAGCAGCGACGGCGTACGCACGCGAATTTCACCGTCGCTGCCAAGCGGCACGAGGTCGCCTGTCTCGAAGTCCGTGATCTTGAACTCCGCGCCCGGCACCGGCAAACCGACGAAGATCGGCCGCGAGGTCAGGTCATAATCGTCCCCCTGAAAGCCTACCGTGAACGTGTTCGAGGTATGGGTTTCGGTCATGCCCCACGATGATTCCGTAAGGATCGTTCCCGTGAGGTCCTTCCAGCGTTTACGGTAGTCGGGATTGAGCTTTTTCACGAACGAAACGACGCGCACCTGATTGAGCGACGACAAATCGAATTCCCCGAAACGCGGATGCTCCATCAGCTCGATGGCGCCGTCGACCGGCATCGCCGTGACGTTGACCTTGTAGCGATCAATCGCCGACAACGTGCCGACCGCGTCCCAGCGCGCCAACAGAACCAGAGTGGCGCCGGTGAACAACGGAAAAATCAGGCCGAGATTTTCGCCGGCAATCCAGAACTCCGGAAAGAACGACAGGAAGACACTGTCTTCGTTCGCAACGACGGAGATGCCGTGATTGGCCGCCGCGGTATAGACCATGTCGCCCTGGGTATGCACGCAGCCCTTCGGCATGCCGGTGGTGCCGCCGGTATAGTTCAGCGCGGCGACGTCATCGAGCGACGCCGGCGGCAGCGGCTTCGGCGCAGGCATGGCCGCCAGCGCGGGCAGCAGATCGGTGGCGCCAGGCACAGGGACGCGCGGCGCGCGCACCGATTCCGGCACCGGAATAGTGGGCGCCTCCGGAATCACCTCGGCAAGACTGGTGACGATTACATCACGCAGCTTGGTCTCGCCCCTGACCTGCGCGACCACTGACGCCAGATGGTCGAGCGCGACGATCACCTCGGCATCGGTATCGTTCAGTTCGTAGGCCAGTTCGAAGGCACGCGACAGCGGGCTGACCGGCACATGGATCGCACCGAGCTTCAGGATGCCAAAGAACACGATATGGAATTGCGGGCAGTTCGGCAGGAATACGGCGACGCGGTCGCCCTTGCCGACGCCCTTCTGCATCAGCAGCGCCGCAAACCGATCGCTCTGCGCATCCAGCTCGGCATAGGTGGTGACGTGGCCGTAAAAGATCACCGCGGGGTGATCGGGCCGCGTCTTTGCCCAAGCCCGCAGATATTCGGTCAGCGGGATCTCGCCATGCGGATATTGTGGCTTGCGCGGCGTTCGCTCGGGCCATGCCTTGTCCCACAGGTCATGCAGGGCAGCGAGATAGTCGGCTTCCTCGGTACTTGCGGTCATGACCGTCTTCCTTCTTGATTGGATCAGTTGCGCTTCATGGTGGGATCGAGCGCGACGCGCAGCGACTCCCCTAGCGTATTGAACGCCAGCGCCGTAACGAGGATGGCGATGCCCGGCGGATACATCTGTTCCGGTGCGATCTCCATGTTCTGATAGGCACGCGCGAGCATTGCGCCCCAGCTCGGGTCCGGTGACTGGATGCCGAGCCCGAGAAAGCTGAGGCTCGCCTCCGCCAGCAGCGCCGCGGCAAGCAGCAGCGTCACCTGCACGATCACCGGCTGGATCGCGTTCGGCAGAACGTGGCGCCACAGAATGCGCTTGGTCGATCCGCCGAAGCAGCGCGCGGCATCGACGTAAAGTTCGTTGCGCACCACCAGCGTGCGGGCGCGGACCAGCCGCGCCAATTGCGGAGCGAACACGATGCCGACCGAGATCATGCCGTTGGTGAGCCCGATGCCCAGCGCGCCGGTGACGGCGATGGCCAGCACGATCGCTGGAAACGACAGGAAGCTGTCGATGATGCGGCTGATCACGGTATCGACCCAGCCGCCGAGATAGCCGGCGAGGATGCCCACCGGCACGCCAATCAGAACGGCAATGATCACCGCGAGGAAGCTCGCATAGAGAGAAGCCATGCCACCATAGATCAGTCGGCTTAGCGTATCGCGGCCGAGATCGTCGGCGCCGAGCCAGTGCTCCGCCGACATCGGCGCCATCGCGGCGTCAAGGTCCTGCGCCGCAGGCGCATAGGGCGAGATCCACGGGCCGAGTAGCGAAATCAGCAACAACGTGACCAGCATAGCCAGGCTGAGCGCACCGCGAATGTCGTTAACGAGCCAGCCCGCAAAGCCGGAGAGACGCCCGGGCCGGCGCCCGGCGGGGATGCCGGTGTCGGTCATGAGGAGATCCTCGGATCGAGCACGCTATAAAGAATGTCGGTCAGGAGGTTGAGCGTGACGACGATCAGCACCATGGTGAACACCACGCCCTGAACGACGGGAAAATCCCTGTGCATGGCGGCGTTGACGATCAGCCCGCCCATGCCGGGAATCGCGAACACGGCCTCGACCACCACGGTCGCCGCAAGCATGCGGTTTGCCAGCAGGCTGACAACGGTGAGCAGGTTGACGCTCACGTTCTTCAAGCCGTGGCGCCACAGGATCGACGACGGCGGCAGACCCTTGGCATGCAGCGTCCGCACCTGCTGGGAAGAGAGGATCTCGACCAGCGAGGAGCGAAGCTGCCGCGCCACTTCAGCGACCCCGCCGGACGCCAGCGCCAACGCAGGCAGGATGGCGTGGCTGAGCGCAGCCCACGGATCCGTCATCAGCGATACCGCGCCGGTCGCCGGCAGCCAGTTCAGTTGCAGCGAAAAAAACGCAACCAGCAACATGCCGAGCCAAAAGTTCGGCACCGCGACGCCAAGTGACGCGATCGCCATCACGGCACCGTCGATCCACGAGCCCGGCTTGACTGCCGCGGCAATGCCGAGCGGAATCCCGATCACCAGCGCCGTCAGCAGTGCGAGCGACACGATCAACAGCGTGTGAGGCAGGCAGCGCTGGATCGAGGTCAGCACCGACTCGTTGGAGATCAACGAATGCGCCAGATCGCCATGCGCGGCTTTCCACAGCCACGATCCGTATTGCAGGAAGAACGGCTTGTTCAGACCGTAGAGCTCGCGGATCTCGGCGATGCGCTCGTCGGACGCATTGTCGCCGGCCAACGTCACGGCAACGTCACCCGGCACCAGCTTGAGCAGGCCGAACACGATGAAAGTCGACAATACGACTACGGGGATCGTCTGCAGCAGGCGCCGGCCGACGATGCGGAAACGTGCGGAATTCAACATGCAGATTTTACATCCGAATGAGGCGCCGCGAGATCGCGGCGCCCAGAGATTAACCGAGGATCTACCCGAGGGAGATGTTCTCGAACTTCGGCTTGCCGAGCAGGTTCGGCGAGAAGCCCTTGACCTTGGCCGACAAGGCATCAAGCTCGAACTGGAAGGCGAGCGGCGCCGACAGGGCGTTTTCAACCGTGAAACGCTGGATCTTGGCGAACACTTCGGCGCGTTTGGCGAGATCCTCGCTGATGCGGCTTTCTTGGATCAGTTTCGAAAGCTCCGGGTCACCGGTGCGCCCGGCATTGTAGTATGCGCCTTTGTCGAAGCTCAACCCGTAGGTCATGCTCGGGTCCGGACGACCGGTCCATGCCGACACAAGGAGGTCGAACTTCTTCTCGGTAGCGAAGAACTGCGCGCTGATTTCGGCGATCGTCCCTCGGGTGAACTTGAGACGGATGCCGGCCTTGCCGAGTTGGTCCTGGATCACCTCGCCGCGGCGCACGGAATCCTGATCCATGTAGCCGCCGATCGTCAGTTCGAGGCCGTCCTTGTATCCGGCCTCGGCGAGCAGTTCGCGCGCCTTGTCGGGATTGTGCGGATAGGTCCCCGCCACATCCTTGTTGAAGGCCCAGTGCGAACTCGGCAGCGTCATGCGGGCGGGCTCGCCCAGTCCGCTCAAGGTCGCCTTGACGAAGGCATCGCGGTCAAGCGCGAAATTGATCGCCTGGCGGACCTTGAGATTGTCGAGCGGCGAACGGCCATAGTTGAGGTAGAGCTGGATGCAGTACAGCGTCGGTGAACTTACGACGGAAAGGCTCTTTGCGCGTTCGATCACCGGCTTCAGCCGCGCCGGCAACTGGAACGCCATATCGTTCTGCCCGGCCACCACGGAGCGCAACGCCGTGGCGTTCTCGGGAATGATGTTGAACTCGATGCCATCGAGATAGGGCCGGCCCTTCTGCCAGTAATCCTCGTGACGTGTCACCACGATGATTTCGTTGTCGTTCCAACGAACGAATTTCCACGGGCCCGCGCCCACCGGCTTGCGATCGGTGTCGTTGCCGAGCGCCTTGATGTTGGTCGGCGACACCATCATGCCCGCACGATCGCTGAGGATCGCGGGCAGCGCGGTATCCGGGTTCTTCAGCTTCAGGGTGACCTGCAGCGGGCCGGTCACCTCGACCGCTTCGATGCTGGACACGTCGGGCTTGATATTTGAACGCTGGTCGGTGCGGCTACGGTCGAGGTTGAACTTGACCGCCTCGGCATCGAGCGGGGTTCCATCGTGAAATTTGATGCCGGCCGTGATGTCGAGCACCATGATCTTCGGATCGGGAAACGACCACTTCGCCATGCCGGGCTTCGGCTTCAGCGTCTCGTAATCCCAGATGACCAGCGTGTCATACATCGTCCACAGGATGCTGTGATCCGAACCGGCGCCGCCGGTCGCCGGATCGAGCGAGGACGGATTGGCGGGCGCTGCGACCTTCAACACGCCGCCCTTCTTGGCGTCCTGCGCCAGCGCCGGCAATCCAAGCGCGCCAGTCGCCGCGGCGCCGCCCATCAGCGCGAGAATATCGCGGCGACGCAACGTCGCGTTCCCGAGGTCGATCGTTCGCATGGTGTCTCCTCCCAGTTTTATGATGCGCGTTGCGCTTTTTGATTGTCGGGCGGCGGCCCGTCGGCCGTCGCAAAGTGGCAGGCCACACGATGACCCGGTTTCACCTCGCGCCAGGCGGGCATTTCCTCCGCGCAGCGCGGCTGCACCGAGGGGCAACGCGTACGGAAGCGACAGCCCGAGGGCGGCGAGACCGGGCTCGGAATCTCGCCTTCCAGGATAATGCGACGATCGACGCGCATGCTTGACGGCAGCGGGATCGGCTCGGCCGAAAGCAACGCCCGCGTATAGGGATGCAGCGGCCGCTCCACGACATCCTTCGCGTCGCCAAGCTCCATCAGCTTGCCGAGATAGGTAACGGCGATGCGGTCCGAGATATGCGAAACCACAGCAATGTCATGGGTAATGAAAACGTAGGTCAGCCCAAATTCGCGCTGTAGGTCGGCGAACAGGTTGAGCACGTCGCCGCGGATCGAAACGTCGAGGGCTGCCACAACCTCGTCGCAGACGATCACCTTCGGCCGCAGCGTCAGCACGCGCGCGATATTGACGCGCTGTTTCTGGCCACCGGATAACTGATGCGGATAGCGGTCCGCTACCTCGGGGGCGAGGCCGACGCGCTCCAGCACCTTGATGCCGCGGCGACGACGCGAAACATGGTCGCCGTCGCCCATGATCTCGAGCGGCTCGACCACACTGTCGATGATCGTCATGCGCGGATTGAGCGCCGCGTTCGGATCCTGAAAGATGATCTGGTAGTCGCGGCGATGTTTTCGAAATGCGCCGGTGCCGAGCGTCGCCGGATCGGTGCCGTCATGCAGGATATGGCCGTGCGTTGGCGGCAACAGCGATACCAGCGCGCGCCCGAGCGTGGTTTTTCCGGAACCGGACTCGCCGATCACGCCAAACGTCTCGCCGCTGCGTACCTCGAAATCCATCCCGTCGATGGCCTTGACCGTGTCGCGCCCGTCACGCGTCGGAAACAGGATGCGCAGGTCCCGCACCGCAAGAACCTCGCGGCGGTCCTTGACGACCGGGTTGTCATGCGTAAGCGACGACATCAGTTTACCGCCCCTGGCAATTCGAGTTCGGGCGCGCGCCAGCAACGTGCCGCACGATCCTCGTCGATATCGAGCAGGAGTTGCTCCTGCTCACAGCCTGCGATGGCATGCGGGCACCGCGACCGAAACCGGCAACCGGGGGGCATGGCGCTAGGCGACGGCACGCGGCCCGGGATCGACGCGAGGACGCCACGGCGCTGGCTGAGCCCCGGCAGCGAGCGCAGCAGGCCGGACGTATAGGGATGCCGCGGTCGCGTCAGCACGTCATCGACCGGCGCATCTTCCACGACCTCTCCAGCATACATCGTGATCATGCGGGTGCAGGTCTCGGCAACGACGCCCAGATCATGGGTGATGAAAACCAGCGCCGTTCCCGTCCGTTCGCTGAGCGAGCGCAACAGGTCGGTGATTTGGGCCTGCACGGTGACGTCGAGCGCCGTGGTGGGTTCGTCGGCGACAAGAAGCTTAGGCTTGCAGATCAGCGCCATCGCGATCATGACCCGCTGCAACATGCCGCCCGACATCTGGTGCGGATATTCGTCGCAGCGACGCTCCGGCGCGGGAATGCCGACTTCGCGCAGCGCGGCGATGGCACGCTCGCGCCCTTCCGCCCGGCTGACCGGGAAATGCGTACGGTAGGCTTCGCTGATCTGTTCGCCGACGGTGAAAACCGGATCCAGCGCGCTCATCGGCTCCTGGAAGATCATCGCGATGTCGCGACCGCGCACCGCGCGCAGTTGGCGCGGCGACAGCGTCGCAAGGTTGACGCCGTTGAACAGGATATCTCCCTCGATGCGGGCGGATGGTGGCAACAGTCGAAGCAGCGACAGGCCGGTCACCGTCTTGCCGCAGCCGCTTTCGCCTACAAGCCCAACGCGCTCTCCGGGTGCTATCGAGAAACTGACGTCTCGCGTGATCGACAGCGCATTTCGGCCCGTAGCAAAAGACAGCGAGAGATTACGTACCTCGAGGAGCGACACCGCGTTGACTGACGCCTGAGCTGCGTCAGCTGGCAGGGCGGTTAGAGCAATATCGGCAAGGCCTGTCATTGCGGCACGTCCAACCGGCGTCTTGCAACATCCATAAGGCGACAAGTGCGCAACAAGGCCATAAGCCGGCGCGCGGGGTTGGCCGCGGCGCTCCCGGTCAACGATGGGTTTGGCGACGCAAACGTCAGAGCTGACGTCATCTCCATGTTCACCTCCCTGGCGATTCCCGATCTTGTGCCGGGAACGTCGATCGCAGCCCGGCTTTGGCCGGAGTCTTGCGCGTCAGCCCAACGATGAAACGGCATGAACTGTCAATTGTCAACAATAGACTAATGCGCTAAAATGAACCATATGATGGATGAGCAGACATCAGCGACCGGGAGGAAGTCATGGACGCGACGCTCCGCACGCCATTGACGGGCCACGAGGAAGATCAGGCAAAGCGGTTTGAACCGCGCACGCTTCCCGATCAGGTCGCGGAAGAACTCGGTGCCGAAATCGTGTCAGGCCGGCGCAAAGCCGGCGATCGACTGGTCGAACTTGATCTGGCGCGCGACTTCGGCGTCAGTCGCGGGCCAATCCGCGAAGCCATCCGTATCCTCGAGCGCCGCCGCCTCGTCGATGTTCGTCCGCGCCGTGGCGCGTATATCCGGCCCTTGTCGCTGAAGTCGGTTGCCGACCTGTTCAATGTCCGGGCCGCGCTGTCGATGCTGGCGGTGCGCACGATGGCGACCTCGCCGGTCGAAAGCTTTGTCGACACGCTGGAGCGCCGTTGCGACGAACTGAAAGCAATGGTGGAGGTCAATGATCCTGTCGCCTTCGCGTATATTACGACGCGCGCCGTGAAAACGATCGCGCGCGGTTCGGGGAACGAGTTGCTGGTCGAGCTTCTCACCGATCTCGCAAATCAGACGGTCTGGGAAACCATCTGGAAGACGCCGCTGGATTATCAAACGGGTGACATCCGCCGCATGAGTGCCGACCTCATGGTCGCAACATTGAGGACCATACGGCAGCGCAAGCCGAACGCAGCCGTGACCCACCTCGGCCAACTCCTCGAAGGCGACCGAGACCGCGCGCTGGCCACACTGTCGTTGCTGCGCGGGGAGTCGTTCGATCTCACCGCAATCTCGCCGGTCGACGGACAAGAGCCCAAGCTCTCAGAAGCTGGCAGGTAAGAGCGAGATTAACTTGGGATTCTAAAGACGGACGAATGCACCAAGTTCGATGCAGCGTGCGGAGAGTTTTCTGGAAACAGATCCCGATGGCCGCTTGGCGCCGATACTGTTGAAAAAGTCGAAAATTGATCGACCTCAAAAATCTTGCCAAAACCCGCGTTCAGTCTCATCCGTCGTTGGACGCTGCTTCTGCCAACTCTCGATGACCCGTGATCGATTTTGCGGGATGCGATGCGGTCCCTCAGGTCACTATGAGCGAGGCACACCAGCGAGGCTAGGAAATTTCGAACCGGAGCGGAAAGCGACTTTTTCAACAATATCCGCCATGAGCCGCCGTTCCATATCGCTCCATTACGCGAATCTTTACTCACGCAAAGAGAGTAAAGATCATTCGTTGCACCTTTTAGAAAGAACTTGTATCGTAGGTTTGTAAGCCACAGTGCGATAGCCAACGGCTCCGCTGCTAACTCGCTTACCAGGTCTGCCGGCAATGCCGGGCCCCCTTCTAATTCGCGAGCGAAGCGCTCCGATAAAGAAGCCGTCGAGCCGCAATGCGTGGCGATGAATTCGGGCTGACTTTCACCCTTTGCAATTAACTCGCAGCGCAGAGCCTTCTGCGCCGAAGGAGCGGTTATGTCTGCCATCACCTATAAGGCTGAGACGTCAATTTTGGCATTGACCCTGAATGAGCGGAATGCCCGTACGCACTCCAAGAAGCAGCTGGGCCAGATTGCCCGCAGCATCGCCGAGTTCGGCTTCACGAACCCGATCATTGCCGACGAACACGGCGTCATCGTTGCCGGTCACGGAAGGCTGGAGGCTGCTCGGAGCCTTGGGCTGAGCGTTGTACCGGTCATCACCGTGACCGGTTTGTCGGATGCCCGCAAGCGGGCGCTTATGCTGGCGGATAACAAGATTGCCGAAAATGCCGGCTGGGATCGTCAGAAGCTGGCTTTTGAGATTCCCGAACTTAGCGCACAGCTCGAGATTGAGGGCAGCGATATCACGCTAACGGGTTTCGATATCCCCGAGATCGATCAGCTGATGGTCGACTTCGGCGGCCCCGAGCGCGACCCCGACGACGAATTTCACAATGTCATTTCGAAGCCGATTAGCCGGCTTGGCGATCTTTGGCTTCTCGGTCCTCACCGCTTGCTGTGCGGAAATGCCCGGAATGAGACGGATCTTGATCGCCTCATGGGTGGTGCGTGTGCGTCGATGGCCTTCCTGGATCCGCCCTATAACGTCTCGGTTGCCAGCGTTGTTGGCCGCGGGAAGACGAAGCATCGCGAATTCGCCGAGGCCTCCGGCGAGCAGACGCCCGCGGAATTTCGCGAGTTCTTGACCTCTTGCCTGTCCAACGCAGTGCGGGTCTCAAGCAACGGCTCTCTTCATTATGTGTGCATGGATTGGCGAAACCTCGCTGAACTGACGATGGTCGCGAATGGCATCTATGGTGCTCACATCAATACGGCGGTCTGGACCAAGACCAATGCCGGCCAGGGTAGTTTTTACCGCAGCCAGCATGAGGAAATCCTGGTCTTGCGGGTTGGCGATAAGGGGCACTTGAACAACGTTGAGCTGGGGCGCCATGGTCGTTCCCGCAGCAACGTTTGGCCGTATGCCGGCGTCAACACCTTCCGCAAGGGGCGCATGGACGATCTGCGCGATCACCCTACCGTTAAGCCCGTCGCACTGGTGAGCGACGCGATGCGGGACTGCACAAAGCGTCGCGATATTGTGCTCGATACGTTTTGTGGGTCAGGCACGACCATCCTGGCGGCCGAGCGCGTTGGCCGGCATGCCTATGGCCTGGAACTTGATCCCGCCTACGTCGACACGGCTATTCGCCGTTGGCAGGCAATTACTAAAAAAGATGCGGTCCACGCCGACACCGGCGTTACGTTCGACGAGTTGGCGCCCGAGCGGCTTGCCGCTCTCAACGTTCTGTGAGCGCGCCATGAAGAAGAAGGGCTCCAGAACGCCGCCGACATCCAGCGATTACGAAGTCGGTTATGGGAAACCGCCGAAGGACCATCAGTTCAAACCGGGAAAGTCACCGAATCCGAACGGTCGGCCAAAGGGCGCGAAGAACAAGGACCCTGCCCCGGACGACCTTGCGCAGATTTTTGAGGAAGAGGGCGCTCGGTTTATGGCAGTCAAAGACAATGGAAAGGAGACATCGATGCCGACGGCGCGCGTAATTGTTAGGAAACTGAACCGTCAGGCAGCGAGCGGTGATACGCGCGCTCAGAAAATTGCACTTGAAGGCCTGTCCCTTGCTCAGGAAAGGCGCGCGAAAAAGAAGGCGGAGCGCTTCGCGCTGGCTGTAGAATATAAGATGTCTTGGGAAAAGCGCTTCACGGAGGCTGGAACTCGCAGGTTAAAATTGCCGCCTGGGTGTCCTCACCCTGATACGATCGTGCTCGATTTCGAAAAGGAGGAGTATGCGTGCATTTCAACCACGCCGGACGAAGACGAATTGTTGTCTCTCATGCTCAGCCTGCTCAAATGGTGGCAGACGATGATGAATGACATTCTGGCCTCCGATACGAGTGACACCGATCTGCGTGATACCCACGAGGAGCTGAAGTTCGTCTGGAAGATGATTGGGACTATTTCGCGGTCTCTTGGTTTACCGTGGGACATCGATTTTCGATCAGAGGTCGACGACGACAGGATCAAGGCGCTGAAAACAAAGCTGCTCGGTAAGAAATAGACATGGCAAGTGATGCTGACATCAGCGGCGGCGCTTAAAGCGCCGCCGAATCTTCTATAACAGACCTGCATTTTTGCGGATCACCTCGATCAATGGTGCTGTCACGAAGCGCTTTGCTTCGGCCTCCAAAACTGTGCGCTTCCGAGCAGACGCACTTTTCGCCTTTAGAAACTTTGCCAGTGTATTTTCATTGTCGCGCGTGCATTTCAGCAGTTGCTTGTATATTTTCCCCCATTTTTCATATGGGGCAGAGCAAAGGCTAAGCATCAAATTTATATCTTCGGCATCTGGGAAACGCACAAGCCCTCGTGATTCGAACGAGGAAATTGCGCTAGTCATTTTCTTCCAGGTTTCGATCCGCTTGCGGGCTGAGGTCAACCAATACTCGCGGTCGCGCGTTGCGTCTACCTTGGCAAGGTCATTCTGGATGGCAACCATCACATTGTAGATCGCTCTATTGAAGTACCAGTCGGGGGCCGTGATATTCTTATGGCTGTTCAGTAGCGAGGCTTGCTGGGATGAAAGCTCTCCGTGTGTAAAGTAAAAGATTTCGGTCGGTGCGCCCTCGCTGAAAAGATATTGGCAGTCTGATCCATTGTTGAGCTTCTTGCAGTTGTAGAAAAATGAAGCGCAGACCAGATTTTCTAAGGTGTCCTTTCCACCTCGCGACTTCGGTTTGACATGATCGACCCAGTCGGCGTGCGAAAAAGGCGCCGTGCCATGATCGAGATACCAGACGGAAAGACCGGAAAACGAACAGATAGCTTTATCACGTGCGAATACAGCGGCTCTGAGTGCATCGTTCATTGTACGCCCAAGTTTGTGCCAGCCCAATTGCGTGGTCGACGCAGACAATAATGCTTGTGGGCCGCACTATCCAGTTTTGGGATAATCCTATTCTAGGATCAAATTTGCCGCCGCCAATTCCCGGCCCTGGCGGCGCATGCAGAAGTCCCTCAAATCGGCGGAATACGCCCGGCTTATCGCCATGCTTGTTGCTGTGCGGGAGAATGCCGGCGTTCGACAGCAGCCATTGGCCGCGAAGCTCGGGAAACCTCAGTCCTTCATCGCAAAATACGAGGGTGGAGAGCGCCGGATCGACCTGATCGAATTTATTGCCATTGCTCGGGCCCTGGACGCCGATCCTGTCAAGCTGCTTAAGGCCTTCGTGGCGGGCGAACCGACCTAGAAGGTGGCTGGCAGACCCAGGAAGTCGGTTCGCTAGCCGTGGGGATGGGTTCAGCGGCGTTTTCATCGATCATTTCATGATCGGGCGGAGCCAGTAAGAGCCACAAGATTGCTCGACAATCGCTCGACTTTCGGCGGCACCAGAGCGGTACTACGTCCAGTTCAGGGAGGACGCCATGGACCGCGCAGCAATCGACCCCGCCTTTAAATTCATCTTGAGCGAAATCGCCATTCGACTGGCCGATGCGGCCCGCATCGGCAGGGCCGCCGACATCTGCGCTGCCTCGGGCAGCGTCACGGAGGGCATCACTTTTTCCATGGAGATCGACCAGATGCTCTACGAGGCTGGCCGCCTACATGACGCCGCCTCGTTGATTAGCCGGCTCAGCCGAGAGTAAGCAGGTCTAGTTTGGCTCTCCTTGGCCCCGCCATCGCGGGGCTGTGTCGGTGGCAGCGGATGCTGTCGTCGAACAGGAGAGCAAGATGGCCACCACGGCAAATAAGAAATCAGCCCCCGCAAAACCGGCTCATGCGATAGCAAACCCCAGCCGTTCGGCCGCTAAGAAACCGGCATCGGCAAGCAAAGCCCGCCCGACCAAGCCCCCGTCTCCCTCCTCCGCTTCCCCAGCAAAACCGGCCGCCATCTCGTCCAAGCAGCAGAAGGTCCTGACCATGCTCGGCCAGCCGACGGGCAGCACCATCGCTGCGATCATGAAGGCCACTGATTGGCAGCCCCATTCCGTGCGCGGATTTCTGGCCGGGGTCGTGAAGAAGAAGCTGAATCTCAAGCTTTCATCGGAGATGGTTGACGAGGTCCGGGTCTACAAGATCGCCAAGCCGGTCGGTCAGCGGTGATGCCGGTGACCAACGCCAAACATCGCGATCCAGCAGTCGAGGCCGAGCTAGATCGGCTCCCGGCCGTGCCGATCATCCAGTTGCGCGGCCGTTACCGGGAGCTGTTCCGTACCGATCCGCCGCAGGCATACGGACCGGATCTGCTCCGACGCAGCATCGCCCAGCGCATTCAGGAGAGGGCATATGGCGGTCTTCCCCGCCCCGTCCAGCGGCAGCTCGACCAACTGATCAAGTCCTATGCCGCGAAGCCGACCGGCAAGCTCGTGCTGCCTCCACGCATCAAGGCAGGATCAACCCTCGTGCGCCAGTGGAAGGGCAAGAGCTACCGGGTGACCGTGTTGGCGGACGGCTTTGCCTTTGACGGCCAGATCTACGGCAATCTCTCGGAAGTCGCTCAGTTGATCACCGGCACCCGCTGGAACGGGCCGCGCTTCTTCGGTTTGCGGGTCAAGCAGGACGTCAAGGAACCGTCGGTGCGAAAGCCACCGCTCGGCGGCGGCAGTGACTACCGGAAGCGGAACGTGGAACTGGCAGAGGTGAAAATCCGCATCAAGAAGCGTCGCCATGGCCTCTAGCCCGATCAAGCCGCTCCGCTGCGCCATCTACACCCGGAAATCGACCGAGCACGGGCTGGACCTCGAATTCAACTCGCTCGATGCCCAGCGTGACTCCTGTGAGGCGTATATAAAGAGTCAGGCCTCGCAGGGGTGGCGGGCCCTCGCCGAGCGCTATGACGACCCCGCTTACTCGGGTGGCAATCTTGACCGCCCGGCACTTCAGCGACTGCTAAAGGACGTCGACGCCGGAAAGGTCGACGTCATTGTCGTCTACAAGATCGACCGGTTGACACGCTCGCTCGCTGACTTCGCCAAGCTGGTCGTGGCTTTCGATGCCAAGTCGATCTCGTTTGTGGCCGTGACGCAGCAGTTCAACACGACCTCTTCCATGGGACGGCTGACGCTGAACGTGCTGTTGTCTTTCGCCCAATTTGAGCGGGAGCTGTCGTCCGAGCGTGTCCGGGACAAGATCGCGGCGAGCCGGCGGAAGGGCAAATGGACCGGCGGCACAGTGCCGCTCGGCTACCGGGCCGTGAACAAGAAGCTGGTCATCGACAAGGATGAGGCCGAAACCGTCCGCACAATCTTCAAGCGCTATCTGGAGCTGGAGAGCTTCGCCAAACTGGTCGCGGACCTGAATGCCCGGGGCATCGTGACAAAGCGCCGGACCACCAGAGTCGCCAAGTACAACGGCGGCATTCCGTTCACCTACGGTCCGCTCGTGTAGCGCGTCAATCTGGATGGGAAGCGCGACAATCAGGATGGCAATTTAGCGGTCGCGGCGTGGGGATGATTGTCGCGGCCTGACGATAACGCAAGCGATAATCGCGTGCTGTAGAGTTGATTGTCGTGGAGCGACAATCAGGATGACGCTTTGATTGTCGCGCGCGTTGGCGGTCGTCCGGCTCCACGAGCCTTGTCGAGAGCCTCTTTCCGGCGATAGCTGTCGACATTCATTTCGAGGATCGTGGCGTGATGGACGAGGCGGTCGATCGCCGCGAGGGTCATAGCTTGATCCGGGAAGATTTTTCCCCATTCACCGAATGGCTGATTGGCGGTGATCAGCATCGAGCGGCGTTCGTAGCGAGCGCTGATCAACTCGAACAGAACGCTGGTCTCCGCTTGATCCTTGGTCACATAGGCCAGATCGTCGAGGATCAGCAGGTGATATTTGTCGAGTTTGGCGATCGCCGCTTCAAGCGTGAGATCGCGGCGCGCGATCTGGAGCTTTTGCACGAGATCGGTGGTTCTGGTGAACAACACGCGCCAACCGTTTTCGATCAGGGCCATGCCGAGCGCCGCTGCCAGATGCGATTTGCCGCCGCCAGGGGGACCAAAACACAACAGATTGGCGCCCTTGTCGAGCCAGGCGTCACCGGCGGCGAGAGCCTGCACCTGCGCCTTTGAGATCATCGGCACGGCATCGAAGTCGAATGCAGCGAGGGTCTTGCCCGGCGGCAGGCGGGCTTCATCCAGATGACGCTCGAAGCGACGACGGTTTCGCTCCACCATCTCCTGTTCAGCCAGGGCCGCCAGGAAGCGGGCGGCGGGCCAGCCTTCCTTATCGGCGGTTTCCGCCAGGGCGGCCCAGATCAGCTTGATGCCGGGCAGACGCAGTTCGCTGAGCAGCAATTCGACACGGGCGGCGTCGATCTTGACGGTCGCGTTCATGCGGCTTCTCCCACAGCCGCGGCAATCTGGTCGTAGATAGCGAGCGAGGGCAGCGTGACGACGACGACCGGTAGTGCCATGCCCTTCGGTCGGAAGCGTTCGATCAGCGCCTTGAGATCCGGCAGGATGCCGTCGTCGAGCGTGGCTTGCAGCACGGCACCGAGCTCCGCCTCGCAGGCCCGTTCATGTGCGAGCGCCAGAAGCCCGACCATGGCACGGCAGGCTGGTCTTTCGCCAATGCCGGCGAGCAAGGCGTCGAACGCACGGGCGTAGACGCGGCGGGGGAACAACTGGTCGCGATAGACCAGATTGAGCAGCGCCATCGGTTTGCGGCGCAGCGAATGGATGACATGGCGATAGTCGATGACGTGGCCGTGTTTGCCGTTGGGCTGGGTTCGCCCGCGTCGCAAGGTGATGATGTGCGTGGCGCCCTGGAAGCATTCGAGCCGGTCGTCATAAAGACGTACGCGCAGCCGGTGACCGATCAGGCGGGATGGGACCGAGTAAAACACCTTGCGCAACGTGAAGGCGCTGGAGGTCGTGACGTCGACGTTGACCTCCTCATAATCGGCGGTCTTGCGCACCGGCAGTTTCTTCAGCGCCGTCCGCTCCTGATCGATACGCTTGGCATTGCGCGCGTTGCCGCGGCCAACGATCTCGTCGACAAAACCCCGCCAGGCCGCAAGATCGTCGAAGTCGCGTGAGGCACGCAGCAGCAGGGCATCGGCCAGCGCTCTCTTGAGATGGCCATGCGCACTTTCGATCGAGCCGTTCTCATGCGATACGCCGGGATTGTTGCGGGTCGGCGTCATGCCGTAATGGCCGCAGAACGCCTCATAGCGCGTCGTCAAATCCTCCTTGGCATCGGCTCCGAGATTGCGGAACGCGGCCGACAGGCTGTCGCTGCGGTGCTGCTCCGGAACCCCGCCCAGCGACCACAGCGCGTTCTGCAAGCCTTCCGCCAGCGCGACAAAGCTTTCGCCACCGAGCACGACGTGGGCGTGTTCGAAGCCGGAGAAAGGCAGCCGGAAGTGATAGAGCCGGCAGTCCAGCAACTGGCCCGCAATGGTGACGCCGAGATCGGCGACCTCGGTGAAGTCCGACAACCCCATGCGACCCGGCGGATGTTCCTGACGGAAGATCACCTCCCGATCCGGCCCGTTCACCGCCCGCCATGCCCGAATGCGCCGCTCGAGCGTCCGCCGCGTTCCAGAACCCAGTTCCGGATGCCGCCGGCATAGTTCCTCGAACACGGCGATCGGCCGCAATCCGGGGGCGGCCCTCAGTATCGGCAGAACTTCGTTCTCCCAAACGTCGATGAACGGATCGGCTCGACGGCGTGCGCGGCGCGCCTTCTTCTGGGTCGGAAGTCGGGGATCCTTCTCGTATCGGTAGGCGGCGGAGGTGCTGAAACCAGCCTTTGCAGCGGCGACGGCTGGCGAATGGTTGCGACGCAAGCTCATGAAAAGCCTCATTTGTTGATCGGTGACATGCCGGCCGGCCAAAGCACTGGTCCTCTCGAAGGAGAAGCCGATGCTTTACCAGCCGCCGTTACCGCCAATGAGGCCCCTTCGGGCCGACACGCCGCTGCTGGGGTGCCTCCGGTCGGGCTACGCCCTCCCTTCGTCACCCCAGCAGCGGCGCATTCTCATCCTGATTGTCGCGGGATTCTCATCCTGATTGTCGCGCTACACGCTCGCTCACTTTCTCAAAAACAGGGTCTATGTCGGCGAGACCGGCCACAAGGACAAGTGGTTTCCAGGCGAGCATCAACCGATCGTCGACCGCAAGGTGTTCGACGCAGTCCAAGCGCTTCTTCGGTCCAACTCGATCCGCCGGAAAGCCAGCCAGACCGCCAGTGAAGCGCTCTTCATGGGAAAGCTGTATGACGACCGCGGTAACCGCATGACCCCAAGCTTCTCGGCGAAAAATGGGGTCCGGTATCGCTTTTACGTAAGCTCGGCTCTGTTGCGCGGCCGCAAGTCCGAGGTCGGATCTTTGGGCCGGGTCCCCGCCCAGGAAATCGAGGACTACGTACTTGCGGCATTACCGTCGCGAACGCCGACCAGCGCGATACCACAAGCAGATAGTCGCGCCGCCCTACAACTGGTCGACCGCATCATCGTCAGCCGCAGTGAGGTGCTGATCAAGATGGCGTCCCCGGATGACCTCCCGGCTGCCGGCCGTACTCCCGGAGATATTGCTCTGCCTTGGCAGAGCCGGACGACGGGCTCGTCATCTCTCATCGAGAACCACAACACCGACAACTGGAAACCGGACGAGAGCTTGATCCAATCGATGGTTCGGGCGCGTCACTGGCTACACACACTGCAGGACGGTGCTTACGACACCATCGAAAATCTCGCTGCGGCGCAAAACATCCACCCCAAGGTCGTTCGGCAGGAGCTTCGCTTGGCGTTTTTGTCGCCCAGCCTGGTTTCAGCTATCCTGGATGGGACCCAGCCCACCGATATCAAACGGCAGCATGCATGGAAGACGCTGCCTTTGGCATGGATAGACTAGCGGCCGTTGCTGAGATAGCTCGTCTATCGAATGTTATGGAACCTATTGATTTTGTCTCACGGCGTTTCTTCCTATTATGAAATAAGTTCCTAAGATGTACCCAACGTGTACCATCGGCGCGGCATATTAGTGCCCCGCAACGGGGCGAGTCTGCCTTTGCGGAAATCGCAAAAGCTTGACGTTCAGGCAAGGATTTTCGAGATTTCTCGTCAACTTTCCTTCATGAATACCATGAAGGAATATATTCTTTTCTCGCGTGAGCCGTCAGTTTCATAAGTTATCGATGCGAGAGCTTCCAGGAGCGATCAAGCGCGCCGGCAACTGTTATTGGCAACCTTGCCAAGCAATAGACCAGCTCATCTGCGATGCGACCAGGGATGTGATGTAGTGGCAGATATTGTGAGCCCGGCGCGCCGGTCCGAGATGATGAGCCGCATTCGCGGCAAAGGCACGAAGCCCGAACTGGTCGTGCGCAGCGCGGCACACCGGCTCGGCTTCCGCTTTCGCCTGCATGTCAGAAAGCTTCCCGGGTCGCCGGACCTGGTCTTCCCGGGCAGGAAGACCGCCCTGTTCGTCCATGGCTGTTTTTGGCACAGGCATGAAGGGTGCCCTTATTGCTATGTGCCTAAATCAAATATACAAATTTGGCACGAGAAGTTTGAGAAGAACGTGGCACGCGACAGAAGCGTGCAGGCGGGGCTGGAGGGAATGGGGTGGCGCGTCGCAATCATCTGGGAGTGTGAGACCACGGATTCTGACGGCCTTCACAAGAGGTTGAAGGAAATGCTGTGTCCCCGATGATTGCCGCAGATGCGCTACTGATTCGCCAGAGAAAGCTCTCCCGGTTGCGCTCGGGTGGAAGTCCGCGCGCGCTCGAGATCTGTTCCGGTTGCGGCGGCCTCTCCCTGGGCTTGCAGACCGCAGGATTTGAACTTGCTGCCCACATCGAGATCGATCCCGAAGCCGCAAAAAGCTACGCCCTCAACTTCGCCAATGGTCACGACGTGGCAGGCCCCTGGGCCGCTCCGCGAAACATGGAGACGGTATCGGCAGATGAGCTGGTAGCTGAACTTGAGCTGTCGACTGCTACGGCGGACTCGTTTGACGTCCTCGCCGCCGGTCTGCCCTGCCAAGCCTTTGCCCGTATCGGCCGGTCAAAGCTTCGCTCCATGTCCGGCGGTGAAGAGGACGCTTTCCAGAAGGACCCGCGCGCCGCGCTCTATCGCCGGTTTTTGAAATACGTTGAGGATACGCAACCGCTCGCGATCATCATCGAGAACGTTCCCGATATTCTCAATTTCGGCGGGCACAACGTTCCGGAGGAGATCTGCGAGCATCTGGAAGCTGCCGGGTATTCGACAGGATACACACTTCTCAACGCTGCCTACTTCGGTGTGCCGCAGATCAGAGAACGCCTGTTCATTGTAGCCCTCGCCCGCGTCACTGGAGAGAACCCTCGCTTCCCCGTGCCCACTCACTTCGCCGAGCTGCCGAGCGGTTATCAGGGGACCCGCCGGGTTGCTCTCAAACACGTCGATCAGACCAGCGGGCGCTTCCACCAGCTTCACCAACCGTCCGACACATTGAAGCCGGCTGTGGGGGCGAGGCAGGCTCTGGCAGACCTTCCCCGGATCACCGAGCATGTCAGCGAACCGCGAGTGATCCGCCGACGCAAGCTTACCGACACCCTGCCGTATCGCGAGAGCAAGAAAGCACTTTCGGAATACGCCGGCCTCATGCGGAGCTGGGATGGATTCGGCCGCGACGCCGGCACGGATGGTCATCTCGTTCGTCTGACGCCTCGCGACTTTCCAATTTTCGAAGCCATGGATCATGGTGCCGACTATCCGCTGGCGAGAAAGCTTGCCGAGGAGATGTTCGAGGAGGCCCTGCGTAAAAAGCGCCTCACCGGCGTTCACAAGAACTCTGCGGCCTATCGCGATCTCAGAAGTGCAATGGTCCCGCCTTACGATCCCGCAAAATTTCCGAACAAGTGGTGGAAGCTTGATCCGGCGAAGCCGTCGCGCACGCTGACGGCTCACATGGGCAAGGACACTTATTCGCATATCCATTATGACGGTCAGCAGTGCCGGACGGTGTCCGTGCGCGAAGCTGCACGGCTTCAGTCTTTTCCGGATGGTTTTGTCTTTTCAGGTGCCATGAATGCTGCCTTCCGGCAGATCGGAAATGCGGTGCCACCGCTGCTCGGCCTGGCTGTCGCCCGCGTCGTTCGTGAACAGCTGGATAGGGCAGCACAGTCTGCAGATCAGACTGATGATCGTCAGGTTGCCTAGAGATGGCAAAAGAGCGGCCCGTCGAGATCACTCCGTCGGCCGCAGCTCTTGTCGAGTCCCTCAGGGGTCTCGGCTACTCTCCGGAAACGGCGATCGCCGACCTGATTGACAACAGCATCGCGGCAGAGGCCGCGACCATTGAACTCGAAATCGAGTGGAATGACGGTCACCCGCAGGTCGCGCTGTTCGACAACGGCAACGGGATGGACCGTACGACGCTGGCCGAAGCGCTGCGCTTCGGCGGTACGGGTCCAGCCTCTACGCGAACGGCCAGCGATCTGGGCAGGTTCGGACTGGGACTGAAGACAGCGTCGCTGTCCCAGTGCCGCCAAATCACGATTATCAGCAGAACAGTGAGCAAGACATCGGCGCTGGTTCTGGACGTTGACGAAATAGCGAAACGCGGATGGTTCGCGACCGTTCCGGCAGTCATGCCAAAGCACCCCCTGGTCACCAAACTGGCCCAGCTTGAACATGGCACTGTCGTTCTGTGGGATCGAATGGATTCCCTGGGAGGCCTGTCGGGGCTTGCGAAAGAGACCTTCTACCTTCGCCTTGAGGATCTCCGCGCCCACCTTGGCATGGTTTTCCATCGGTTCATCGATGGTGATGCAACGAGACTTGCCATCATCTGCAACGGACGTGCGATAAAGGCCTGGGACCCGTTTCAGACCGGGCATCCTTCAACGCGCGAGCTGCCATCCGAACGGATTCGCCATGCGGGCTCCGCTTTCACCGTCAGACCCTATGTACTCCCGCACCGCGATCGATTTGCAAATGAAGCGGAATACGAGACTGCCGGAGGCCATGGCGGCTGGGCAGCTCGTCAGGGCTTCTACGTCTATCGCGGAAAGCGGATGCTCGTCGCCGGCAGCTGGCTCGGTCTCGGTGGTGTTCGTACGTGGACCCGCGATGAGGCGAGCCGTCTCGCGCGCATCGAGGTCGATCTTCCCACCGATCTGGACAGGGACTGGCGAATCGACGTTCGTAAATCCCAGGCGCGTCCGCCCGGCACGCTCCGGGCGCGGCTGACAGCCATCGGCGGTCGTTGCCGTCAGGAGGCCCGCGAGGTCTTTGCCTTCCGAGGTCAGGGCGCTCACGCGCGCGGGCTCCCGCACGCGGCGCCCACGGTCTGGCTGGCACTGAAAGGTCCGAAAGGCCTTCAGTACAGGATCAACCGCGAACATCCTCTGGTCGTAGCCTTTCGAAACAGCGCAGGCGGCGTCCGCCCTCTGAATGCCATGCTGTCGATCATCGAAAGAAGCGTACCGATTGAGCGTATCTGGCTTGACGTGTCCGAAACGGAAGCCACAGCGGTAACGCCAATGGATGCAAACGAGATCGCGCAGCTGAGTAATCAGCTTCTTGAACTTGGAAAGGCTCTGCCGGCATCCATGACCCCGGATCAGCGCGCAAACATGCTACTCGTCAGTCTTCCCGGTGACCTGACCGAGCTGAGAGCGGAACTCGTGCGGAGGATGAGGGAAGCGACATGACAGACATCGTTGAGGCACTCGCGCTCAGAGCAAGAAAAATCCTGCAGGTGCAAAAAGAATCCGGCGAGGTCATCAATCGGGAGGGCATTGCCAGAATTGTGGACCTGGATGCTCAGACATTCACGCTGATGACCAGGCAGGCCGTTACTTCCGAGCAGAAGGAGGCCGCTGAACGGATGCTCTGGACGATCTTCGTAACAGAGCAGGGTCCGGCGCTGGCGCTGCAGGACAAGGAGAGACCTGCCCCCTGGTATCTCGGGGCACGTCGGCAGCCCGGCCCGTTCATGCAGCGCTATCTCTACAAGCTGGAGGAAGACGGGTGGCCGGTCGAGTCGATCCAGCAACTGCAGGAGAGCACCGCCCGGATTCTGGAGGTCATGGATGATCCGAAGCGCCCGGGAAGCTGGGACTGGCGCGGGCTCGTCGTCGGCGATGTGCAGTCCGGAAAAACCGCCAGTTACGCGGGAGTCGTGAACCGTGCGGCAGATGCGGGCTACCGCATCATCATCGTACTTGCCGGCATGCACAAGATACTGCGTCTTCAGACCCAGAAGCGTTTTGACAAGGACTTTCTTGGCTACGACACGAATCCCAAGACTCGGGTGCCGAACCAGCCTCTGCGGATCATCGGGGTTGGCAACTTCAATCCGCAGCTGACCGTCGACAGCCTGACCATGGCTGATGCGAATGGCGACTTCAACCAACGCATGGCCGACCAGTTCAATTTTTCACCGGTCAGTCAGCCCTGCGTATTCATCGTCAAGAAGAATGCGAAGGTCCTGGAGAATCTTAATAGCTGGATCGCACGACTTCCCGGGCCAGCAAAGGCAGCGCCGGTTCTTGTCATCGACGACGAGTCCGACCAGGCGTCGGTCGATACCGGCGATCAGCCCATTCTTGAGGATGGCACATTCGAGCAGGATTACGATCCGAAGCGCGTCAACGGAGAGATCAGGCGCCTGCTCATGTCATTCGATCGCAGGGTCTATGTGGGCTACACTGCAACACCTTTTGCAAACATCCTCATTCACGATGAGCGAACGGCAAATGACTACGGACCGGACCTCTTCCCGTCGACTTTCATCGTGTCGCTTACTCCACCGGACGACTACTTCGGACCTGCCGCGGTCTTCGGCACCAACGATGATGCGGACAATCCAGGCCTGCCTCTGGTCCGGCCCTTCGATCAGACATCGGAGGACTGGATACAGGACCCGCACGACAAGTATCTCAGACCGCGCTTCAATGGCCAGGATGTCATTCCGCCGAGTCTGGAGAATGCGGTCGACGCCTTCCTTCTGACCTGCGCCGCTCGCGCCGCGCGAGGACAGGAGACTGAACACAATTCGATGCTCGTTCATGTCTCACGTTTTGTCGATGTTCACACCGAGGTCCACCGTCAGGTCGAGAAGTATCTGCGCGAAACGCGTGCAATGATTTCCAACGGCGATCGCGAAACCATGCAGCGCCTCAAGGCGGTATGGGAATCAGACTATCTCCCGACGACGGAAGCAGTCAGGTCCACAGTTTACGGGCGGAACACGATGCCCGTGGCCTGGGATCAGGTCGTGGCGAAGATCGCTGAAAGCTCTGATAAGATCCAGGTTATTACGGCGAACGGCAAGACCAAGGCGGACATCGACTACGATGCCTACAAGGACGTCGGCTATTCGGTCATTGCGGTGGGTGGCGACAAACTCTCGCGCGGCCTTACCCTTGAAGGGCTTTCGGTCAGCTATTTCCTTCGTGTCTCTCGTCAGTACGACAGTCTCCTTCAGATGGGACGCTGGTTCGGCTACCGCCGTGGCTTTGCCGACCTGTGCCGTCTGTTTGCGACGCCCGACATGGAGGACTGGTTCCGCTACGTCGCGACGGCTCAGAAGGAATTGCGAGCGCAGTTCTTTGAAATGGCCCAGATGGACGCAACCCCGAAAGACTTTGGGCTCAAGATTGCTGTTCACGACATTCTGCAGGTGACTGCAAAAAACAAGCAGCGACATGCCGAGCTTCGACAGAGCAGCTACGCTGGTGAAGGCAAGGTGCAGACGGTCATGTTCCGCGACCGCGTGACTGTTGAACGCAACGCGGCGATTTCCGACGACTTTCTGTCACGCCTTGGTGCAGGCATCGACAACCCACGCCGACCAGGCGTGGGGAACACGAGAGCCGATGGCACGCTCTGGACCGGGGTAGCCGGCAGAGAAGTTGCCGAGTACCTGAAGAACCTGACCTTTCCGCCGGAGAGTGATCAGGTCGATGGAAAAAAGCTTTCCGTTTTCATCAATGGTCAGCTGGCCATGCAGCCCCCGGAACTGACGGACTGGACCGTCTTTCTCGCCACCGGCAGTGAAAAGGAGGTCGACCTTGGAGGCCGCCGGCGCAAGTGCGTGCTCCGTAATCGCAGGAAGTCGCGAAACGGCCAGCAGACGTCGGAAAATCGATTCATTATTGGTACGACTCTGAGCCCTCTGGATCAGGCGATCGATCTGACTGATGCCGAATTCGAAGAGGCTCTCTCGAGGACAAATGAGGAAAGGACTTCCCGGCCCGATTCCGAGACCAACATTCCGTCCGGCCGGTTCATTCGCAAGGTCCGGGGCGGCCGACCGCAGAACGGACTTCTGATCATCTATCCTATCGATCCGGACAAGGCTGAGGTCGAGACTACTGATCGCCCCGTCATCAGCGTCGTCGTCAGCTTCCCGGACAGCGATGCAGCAGATTCGCGCATCTACCTGATCAACAGTGTCGAGCAGCGCCAGGACTCATGATGAACTGGCTGCAAGCGCTCAATGATGCCTGGGACGAGCTGACGAAGACAGTGTCGCTGGCGCGTCAGTTCCGGACGAAGCTGATTTCGACGGAAATGCCACTGGATATTCTTGCCGGGATGCGCGCCAGTGACAATGCCCCTTGCCTGATGCTCCAGACTACCCTTGCCCCCGAGGCCTTGTTTGAACTTGGCGGGATGCGGCTGAGTACCATGCCGGACCAGTCCGGGCCGTTTCTCGTTCTGTCTCTGGAGGACAGCAGCAGACGCGACCTGTTTTCCACCATCTGCGCTGATGTCGTGTCTGCCGCTACGCGAGCCGTGATGGCGGATGCTCTAGAACAGTTTCTTGCTAGACTGGATGCCTGGAGACGGTTCCTTCGAGACAGGCGCGATGGCCTTTCGCGGCCGGAGACAATCGGTCTGATAGGCGAACTTCTTGTTCTGGAGCAGTTGCTCACTGCTGACCCGTACAGACTGGCGACGTGGCAGTCGCCCGATGACGGTCTGCATGACTTTGAGAGCGGTGGTCACGCACTTGAAGTAAAAGCGGGACTTGGCCCCTCGTCGTCGATTACGATCTCGGCGCTCGACCAGCTGGACACGACCGGTCTTCGGCGGCTTGACCTTCTCCACGTCAGGCTTGTGGAAGTCCCCGGTGCCCGATGCCTCCGGGACATTATCGGTGCGATCAGCAGCATCCTGCCGGATGATGCTTCGCGCCGTGCATTCGATAATGCACTTCTGCGCCGCGGTCTCATGCCGGATGACGATGCAGCCAGACTCACTGTAGCGCGTCAATCTGGATGGGAAGCGCGACAATCAGGATGGCAATTTAGCGGTCGCGGCGTGGGGATGATTGTCGCGGCCTGACGATAACGCAAGCGATAATCGCGTGCTGTAGAGTTGATTGTCGTGGAGCGACAATCAGGATGACGCTTTGATTGTCGCGCGCGTTGGCGGTCGTCCGGCTCCACGAGCCTTGTCGAGAGCCTCTTTCCGGCGATAGCTGTCGACATTCATTTCGAGGATCGTGGCGTGATGGACGAGGCGGTCGATCGCCGCGAGGGTCATAGCTTGATCCGGGAAGATTTTTCCCCATTCACCGAATGGCTGATTGGCGGTGATCAGCATCGAGCGGCGTTCGTAGCGAGCGCTGATCAACTCGAACAGAACGCTGGTCTCCGCTTGATCCTTGGTCACATAGGCCAGATCGTCGAGGATCAGCAGGTGATATTTGTCGAGTTTGGCGATCGCCGCTTCAAGCGTGAGATCGCGGCGCGCGATCTGGAGCTTTTGCACGAGATCGGTGGTTCTGGTGAACAACACGCGCCAACCGTTTTCGATCAGGGACATGCCGAGCGCCGCTGCCAGATGCGATTTGCCGCCGCCAGGGGGACCAAAACACAACAGATTGGCGCCCTTGTCGAGCCAGGCGTCACCGGCGGCGAGAGCCTGCACCTGCGCCTTTGAGATCATCGGCACGGCATCGAAGTCGAATGCAGCGAGGGTCTTGCCCGGCGGCAGGCGGGCTTCATCCAGATGACGCTCGAAGCGACGACGGTTTCGCTCCACCATCTCCTGTTCAGCCAGGGCCGCCAGGAAGCGGGCGGCGGGCCAGCCTTCCTTATCGGCGGTTTCCGCCAGGGCGGCCCAGATCAGCTTGATGCCGGGCAGACGCAGTTCGCTGAGCAGCAATTCGACACGGGCGGCGTCGATCTTGACGGTCGCGTTCATGCGGCTTCTCCCACAGCCGCGGCAATCTGGTCGTAGATAGCGAGCGAGGGCAGCGTGACGACGACGACCGGTAGTGCCATGCCCTTCGGTCGGAAGCGTTCGATCAGCGCCTTGAGATCCGGCAGGATGCCGTCGTCGAGCGTGGCTTGCAGCACGGCACCGAGCTCCGCCTCGCAGGCCCGTTCATGTGCGAGCGCCAGAAGCCCGACCATGGCACGGCAGGCTGGTCTTTCGCCAATGCCGGCGAGCAAGGCGTCGAACGCACGGGCGTAGACGCGGCGGGGGAACAACTGGTCGCGATAGACCAGATTGAGCAGCGCCATCGGTTTGCGGCGCAGCGAATGGATGACATGGCGATAGTCGATGACGTGGCCGTGTTTGCCGTTGGGCTGGGTTCGCCCGCGTCGCAAGGTGATGATGTGCGTGGCGCCCTGGAAGCATTCGAGCCGGTCGTCATAAAGACGTACGCGCAGCCGGTGACCGATCAGGCGGGATGGGACCGAGTAAAACACCTTGCGCAACGTGAAGGCGCTTGATGTCGTTACATCGACGTTGACCTCCTCATAATCGGCGGTCTTGCGGACCGGCAGTTTCTGTAGCGCCGTCCGCTCCTGATCGATGCGCTTGGCATTGCGCGCGTTGCCGCGGCCAACGATCTCGTCGACAAAACCCCGCCAGGCCGCAAGATCGTCGAAGTCGCGAGAGGCACGCAGCAGCAGGGCATCGGCCAGCGCTCTCTTGAGATGGCCATGCGCACTTTCGATCGAGCCGTTCTCATGCGACACGCCGGGATTGTTGCGGGTCGGCGTCATGCCGTAATGACTGCAGAACGCCTCGTAGCGCGTCGTCAAATCCTCCTTGGCTTCAGCGCCGAGATTGCGGAACGCGGCTGACAGGCTGTCGCTGCGGTGCTGCTCCGGCACCCCGCCCAGCGACCACAGCGCGTTCTGCAAGCCTTCCGCCAGCGCGACAAAACTTTCGCCACCGAGTACGACATGGGCGTGTTCGAAGCCGGAGAAAGGCAGCCGGAAGTGATAGAGCCGGCAGTCCAGCAACTGGCCCGCAATGGTGACGCCGAGATCGGCGACCTCGGTGAAGTCCGACAACCCCATGCGACCCGGCGGATGTTCCTGACGGAAGATCACCTCCCGATCCGGCCCGTTCACCGCCCGCCATGCCCGAATGCGCCGCTCGAGCGTCCGCCGCGTTCCAGAACCCAGTTCCGGATGCCGCCGGCATAGTTCCTCGAACACGGCGATCGGCCGCAATCCGGGGGCGGCCCTCAGTATCGGCAGAACTTCGTTCTCCCAAACGTCGATGAACGGATCGGCTCGACGGCGTGCGCGGCGCGCCTTCTTCTGGGTCGGAAGTCGGGGATCCTTCTCGTATCGGTAGGCGGCGGAGGTGCTGAAACCAGCCTTTGCAGCGGCGACGGCTGGCGAATGGTTGCGACGCAAGCTCATGAAAAGCCTCATTTGTTGATCGGTGACATGCCGGCCGGCCAAAGCACTGGTCCTCTCGAAGGAGAAGCCGATGCTTTACCAGCCGCCGTTACCGCCAATGAGGCCCCTTCGGGCCGACACGCCGCTGCTGGGGTGCCTCCGGTCGGGCTACGCCCTCCCTTCGTCACCCCAGCAGCGGCGCATTCTCATCCTGATTGTCGCGGGATTCTCATCCTGATTGTCGCGCTACAACTCACACCGAAAGTCCAGCAACGATCCATCGACGCCTATTCCATAACCGAAGTCTTTCCTCGTCTGAGCCGCGCGGCTCTGCCAATTGCCATTACCGAAGCAACATATACGCTTGAAGTTCGAGCCATCGCCGCCTTTGCCGCTGATGCGACCGCCGCTCTTGATGCGTTCGTCCAGGGAGGTGCCAGTGACTGACGACATCATTGCCAGATTTGCCGAAGAACTCGCCGGTGAGGTCGAAGACGCGCTGTCAGCTGATGCGCCGTTCTCCCAGGAAATATTCACGGAGCTGATCCTTGAGCGTCTTGAAGATGCCGGTCATCTGGTTGGCACCTTCCCGCTTTTTCAGCAGGGACGCGTCAGAAACGCGATATACCGTATTGATGGCTACGCATACGACGAAGAGCGTTCCAAACTTGAGCTCTTCACGACAATCTATCGTGAAGACCTTCCGCCGACCCGGGTACCCCAGGCCGAAGTGACGCGTGCCTTCGAGCGTGCCATCCGATTCGTAAACGCCTCAATCGAGGGGCTGGCCACCCAGCTCGAACCGTCGAACAGCGACGCGAGTGACCTTGCGAGGCTCATCGAGACTCAAGGACCTACGCTTGGAAGCGTCAGAATCATCCTGCTCACAAACGGTATTGTCGAGAAGACCACCGGATCGACCGACTGGCGGGATCGCAAGGTCGAGTTTGACACCTACGATATCGCACGGCTGCAGAGGATACTTGGCGACGGCGAGACACGTGCCGACATCGCCGTCGACCTGGAAGCTCTGACTGGGGGTCCGGTCGCCTGTCTGCACGTTCCCAGTCAGGCGGGCGAATATGACGCCTATCTCTCAGTGCTGCCCGGTGAGGCGCTGTCACGCATCTATGATCGCTACGGTGTGCGTCTGCTCGAACTGAACGTGCGCGCGTTCCTGGGTCTCCAGGGCCGAAAGAGTGTCAATGCAGAACTCAGACGCACCATCGCCGACCAGCCATCGATGTTCCTGGCCTACAATAACGGCATCGTCGCAACGGTTGATGACCTTGAAATCGTCAATGATCGAGCGGGGCGCCCCTCAATCAAGTCGCTCAAGGGCCTGCAGATCGTCAACGGCGGCCAGACGACCGCCTCGCTTCACCGGGCGCGTCGCAAGGACAGCCTCAACCTAGAAAATGTTGCCGTTCCCATCAAGATCATCAAGGTCGGCGGCGCCGACCTGAGCGAGATGGTGGCCTCCATCTCACGGGCGGCAAACCGGCAGAATACCGTCCAGCTCGCAGACTTCTCAGCCGGCGATCCCTGGCACCAGCTGATCGAGACGCTGGCAAACAACACGTGGCTCGATGATGGCAAGGGGCGCTGGTTCTACGAACGCGCCCGGGGTTCATACCTGGCAGCAGAGGCCAAGGCGGCCTATCGCAAGTCCGACCAGCAGACGTTCCGGGCACAGACACCCAAACAGCGACGGCTCAGCAAGCTTGATGTGGCCCGCTATCTGACGGCCTGGGATGGTCTGCCCTACCGGGTCTGTCTTGGTGGGCAGAAGAATTTTCAGCATTTCATGCAGCGGATGAAGGACAGCGCGCCCCCTCCGCCGGACACCGCCTGGTTCAAGCGACTTGTTGCGAAAGCCATTGTCTATCGCGCCGTCGAGAAGAAGATCCGGGCGATGAAGTTTCCAGCGTATGGCGCGCAGATCACGGCCTACGTGGTTTCCGGCCTTGCTCAGAAGACCGGGGGCCGGGTCGACTTTGACGGTCTGTGGTCCCGTCAGTCTGTCAGCGCCGAGCTTGAACGGCTGGTCGAGGCATGGGCTCCCCAGATCGATATGCTTCTGCGCCAGTCCGCCGGCCAGAAGAATCCAAGCGAGTGGTTCAAGAAGGAAGAATGCTGGCTCGATACAATGAACAAGCTGCCATCGCTTTCCGACCCGCTCCCGCCGGAGCTGTCTTTTGTAGAAGCAGCCGATGGCGACGAAACTGCGATCGCGCACCCTAGATCCCATTCCGTCGCCGACTATGAGCGGATCGAGCGGTGCATGACCGTCAACGCTGCAATTTGGCTTGAGGTTGCTGAGCGCGGCTACAAGGCTGGCGTGGTCCACTGGAAGGTTGCGGCTATCTGTAGAACGATCGCCAGCTACGCCGCCGGGGGGTGGGACAAGAAGCCATCCCCTAGACAGGCCAAGCCCGCGCTGGAGGCCTTTACCGCTTGTCAGAGCGCCGGCGTGATCGGAAGCACAGTGTCGGTGGAAGATGCGGCCATTTCCTGAGTGGCTGCAGGGAATTCCTCGGCGAGCCAAGTAGTGACTATCGCGGCGCTGCCTTTTCCGTTTCTGCGAAGCAGATCGACAATGTCCCCAGCTGAAACAACGACGATGGGATGCTGGTCTTCCTTGATTTCCTTATAGGCCTGAAGATCGACCCAGCTGGTTGTAACCAGAACACCGAACTGACGGTGTCTAAGCCGGGAAATCAGCCGCGACATCTCGCGGACGCCGACGGAGTTGCTTGGCGAATAGCATTTTGCCTCCAGCGCAAAATCAACGAGGATTCCGCTTGGCCCCGCGCCAACGCGCAATTGGCCCACGCCATCTCGTCCGCCGTCGCGAGAGGGCCGCGTGACGTCCAGCGACACGACGTCTGGCATCATGAAACGCGCTACAGCAGCAGCGCAATGTTCGAATGCATGCGGAGTATCCTTGAAATAGTCGCGTATCACCTGGACGATGGCTTCACCTTCCTTGTCTCTTGGCAGCTGTTCGCCCTTGCTGCGATACTCCAGCGAACGGGTCGCCATCAGCGCCTTTCGACGGCCGGTCTTTATCCACGTCTGCCATGCTTCCGGCGCAAGCTCATCCTCAGGCTTGCCCGCAATCAGGCTGTCTAGCCACGTCCGCGTAATTGTCGGTACGTTCAGCACCGTAAATCTTGCACGATAATTTTGGAAGCGCTGGCCGCCTGCCGTGCGCCAGATCGCAACAAGCTCCTCAGATGCATCGAGGTCGGATGCGCCGGGCACAGCAAGCCCCAAGAAAATCATGTCCCGCCAAGTGCCCGCGTTTGCAAAAAGAAAGGTAGGCGGCACCTCGCGCCTTCCTTCGACGCCGGAACGGGCCGCGTTAAATATCTTCTGAAGGATGAGATTGCCGTCGCGGCCGGTCTTGTGAAGTTCCTGGCCGGGCTTTTTGTTGTCACCGTAATAGGTGAACACGCCCGTCTCTCGATCGAGAGAATCCGGCCAGTCCGTGTCAGCCATGCTTGAAGTTAGGACAAGCATTTGGAGCTTGCCTGCCACGCTGCCGCGTTTGCGGAACCCGCCGAGGCTATCCATGCGAAGAAGACGTGGGAGCGGATCATCTCCCATATTGCCACGACGTCCTCCCTGATAGGTCGCATCAACGTATAGGTTGGACGTGGTCAGCTGATCGAATGTTACTGTTCTCACGCTTGCTGCCTCCGAAGCCATGCCACTGATGCTCATCATTCATTCGATCACAAGCTTTAGCTGGTAGCACTCCCGCCCTTGGGTGGCAGTGCGCAGCTGGATATGCCGAAACCCATGAGTGCTTCTCCAGAGATTGACAAAAATGTACTCCGGCCCCGCCTAGCAGTGCTGATCAAACCTAGTCTCTGCCTATTGTCTCCCGAAAACGGGAATTTCTTGGGTGTCAGCCGGAGACTTTCGGGATTTCGGCGGCCCTCGTAGCCCATTCCGCCACCCGGAGACCTTGCCGAAGGCAAGAAAACCCGCCAATTGCAGGCTTTTCTCGACTAATCGGGCGGTCTGGCCGAATGCCCGGACTGCCTGGCTGGCGACGCAGTGCTGATCGCACCCGTCTCCACTGAAATTCCCAGCTAACAGGGAATTTTACAGGGAAATTTGCGGTTCCGAGGCTCCAAGCGCCGAGTCTGGAGCACGAAACCACTGCGCCGCAGCGGTTTCTCTCGCAATTCCCTACTCAAATTAACAGGCAACATATTTCAAAGAACAGCGAATTTCTATTCGATAACAGGGAATTTCATCTCCGAAAATGACTTATGCTCTAGCGGCAAATTTTCAGCCCTATCCGGGCAATCGTCTCCACGAACAGCATCTCCGACCACCTGCTTTGTTACAAAGCAGGCAGCGCAACAGACCAACAGTAGGGGGTCAATTTTGGGGTCTGACTCACATCTGATGATTTTTTTGCCGAGCTTGCGGTTCTCCAACGGGGGAATCAACGCCATGCGAGCCGGAGTTCGAATTTCGTCGCTTGTGCCGAGTGGGCTGGTTATTGAGAGTGTAAGTGATTCATCTGACGCAGTTATTTTGGCCGTCCGATCCGAAGCCGGAATGGCCGAGTGCCCAGTGTGCGGATCGAGATCGCGACGAATCCATAGCCGATACGACAGGCAAGTCTCGGATTTGCCCTGTGCCGGCAAGCAAATACGCCTCCGCGTGATCACGCGGCGGTTTGTTTGCGAGGTACCTCATTGTCGGCGGCGGATTTTCGCTGAACGGTTCGGGGACAATGTTCTCCCCACCCGGTCGCGCCGGACGGCACGGCTGGAATGCATCGTCCACCATTTAGGATTGGCACTCGGCGGCAGACCAGCAGCGAGCTTTGCCAGGCGGCTGATGATGCCGGTCAGCAACGATACGTTGCTTCGGGTTGTACGACGGCGGGCAGCCCGACGAACCCATCCTCTGACCGTCGTCGGCGTCGACGATTGGGCCTTTCGACGCAATCGCCGTTACGGAACGATCGTCTGCGATCTCGAGCGGCGGCGGATTGTAACCCTGCTTCCAGATCGCGAGGTCGCCACAGTTCGAGCGTGGCTCGCTGATCATCCGGAGATCAGTGTCGTATCGCGCGACCGTGGCGGCGGTTACGGCGAAGCCTCGGCAAAGGCGCTCCCTGACGCGATACAGGTCGCTGACCGTTGGCACCTGATGGAGAACGCCAGCGCGGCCTTCCTCGACGCGGTGCGCAAGTCCATGCGCGCAATCCGCAGCGCCATTGGCTCGACGACAATTACCCCAGAGTTGCTCACCTCGGCAGAAAAACTACGATACGAGAGCTATCTGCGGCGCGAGGATACAAATGCGGCGATCATGGCGCTCGCCAGGGACGGCGTTTCGATCAAGCAGATTGTCCGCCGCCTGGGTCATAGTCGCAATCTCGTTCGCCAGACGTTGCGGGGTGGGCGAGCCGACGTGTTCCAAACACGGGAGCGTTCGCTCGACGCGTATTATCTGTTCCTTGAGGGCCTGTGGAGCAGTGGCTGTCGCAACGGCGCCGAACTCTGGCGTCGCTTGCAAGTGCAAGGGTTCCGGGGATCCCTCCGTACGGTTGGCGAGTGGACAACACGTCGACGTCGGTCGGAAGCGGTCAGCAAACAACAGCTGCAAAGGGTGCCCTCCGCCAGAACTATCGCCCGTCTTATGACGATTAAGCGAGATTGCATGACCAAGGCTGATGCCCTGGTCATTGCCGCCATCGAGGCTGGCGTGCCGTCCCTTGTCGAGGCCCGCACGCTCATCGACCAGTTCCACGATATGATTCGAAAAAAGGACGAGGCCAAACTCGATGCCTGGATCGCGAACGCAAAAGCAAGCCTCGTCTCATCCTTCGCCACGGGAGTCCTCAAGGATATCGCTGCCGTGCGCGCTGCAATCACGCACCCTTGGTCAAACGGCCAAGTCGAAGGACAGATTACGAAACTTAAACTTGTCAAACGACAAATGTATGGGCGCGCAAAAATTGACCTTCTCGAAGCACGATTGCTCGGTGCAGCATGACCTGCGATGCCGTCATCAAACATGCGTCAGAGCCAATTTTGGACGCCGATCCCCCGGCTTACGGGGTCAATATTGCAGGCCGAATGACACCTGGCTAACGCCCAATGCGGGGTCGCCGGCATGGCTTGCCAGAGAGTCAATCACCATTCCGATCCACAGCGCCGACAACTCTGCATGGCGTCCAGATCGTTGAATGACGACAATCTTCGGCTGATTGGTGTTGTCTTGATGGACCCACGCACGAAATGAGAACATCTTGTGCGCCGGCAAGTCACGCCATGCTTCAGCAAGCGGTCGCATTATTCTAAGAGTTGACGCACGGAAAGTGATCAGGAACGAGAGGGAAGTCTTCGATAGTGCACCGTCAGCATCAAATTCAATGAGCTTGGCGGCCGGCGCGTAGTATTTTTCTAATGCTACCTTTAGGTCATCCGGATTACGTAGTGCAATTTCATAGACCTGTGGCACCGGAAATCCGGGCGAAATGCCGTCCCTTCGCGAGATAATCCGAAAGAGTGGAGATGCCGGCTCCCCCCGCGACCAAAAGGGTGCTTCGCAGCAGAAAATAAGCGGGACCGAAATCGACCTTGCGCGCACGCTCTTCGTCCACTGGCATTAACACCACATCCACGTTGCCGGCGACGAGCGCATCGGTGCATTCCCCGGAATTCGCAAACACCTGCAGATCGACGTCCGTGCCGATATCGGCTGCGGGCGCCTGAAAGATGTCGACCGTCACTCCTTTTGGTGCGGCCCTGTCAGGGTCCTCAATGAAAAAGACCCCGCCGACTGGCGCGAAGATGACGCCGGCTCTCAGCCGACCCGTTGGTGCGAGGTCACGCAGAATTTGTACAACGGCAAGTCGATCTTGCACCGTGCCGTGGTTCATAGCGTAGCCTCGATATCCCTAATCGCCAGCGCCAGTCGCTCGATCAACTGGCCAAGCTCCACCTCGGAAATCGTCAGTGGCGGGCAGATCGCGATGACGTCGCCGATGGCGCGGACGAAAAGGCCATGATTCTCTGCCGCATCTGCAACACGGGCTCCGACACGCAATGCCGGGTCAAAGAAACGCTTCGGCGCTCGGCTGGCGACTAGCTGCACTCCGGACAGGAGGCCCCGCCCCCGGATCTGTCCCACAATAGACGACGCGCGCAGCCTCTCGCGGAGGCCATCGAGCAGCACCGTCTCCATAAGCCGGGCCCGCTCCACGATGTTATCGTCCTCGTAGATGCGGATCGCTTCGCGCGCGACAGCCGCTCCGACGGGATGGCCGGAATAGGTCATCGTCAGGCCGAAAAGCGCAAGGCGTTCGCTTTGTGTCAGCATGGCCTGATATACCCTGTCGTTGATCAGCACGGCCGACAACGGGAAATATGCGCTGGTGATGCCCTTGGCACATACGATTATGTCCGGCTCCAGGTCCATTGTCGTGGTACCGAACATTTCACCGGTACGGCCGAAGGCCGTGACGACCTCATCGGCAACGAGCAGTATTCCATGCTGCGCAAGCAGACGCTGCACGCCATCGAGATAGGCGCAGGGCGGAATCACGACGCCGCCCGCGGCCATGATCGGCTCGATGAAGAAGCCGGCTATGGTGTCCGCGCCCTCGCTCTCGATGAGCGCTTCAAGCGCGGTCAGCAGGCGCCGGGAAAACGTCTCCTCGCTTTCCCCTTCCAGGCCGGCAGCGTAAAAATCCGGACAATCGACATGGAGAAATCCGGGAAGCGGCAGACCGAACTGTTCGTGAACGTAGCCGACGCCCGACAGGCTGGCCGACGCGATCGTGTTGCCGTGGTAGGCGCGCCTGTGCGCGATGAACTTGCGCCGCTGTGGCTGATCCTTTGCGTTCCAGTAATACCAGCACAGGCGCGCCGCACAGTCGTTCGCCTCCGATCCGGAATTTGCGAACCACACATGCGACATGGGAACAGGTGCGATCTCCACGAGCTTCTGCGCAAGATCGATAACGCCCGGATGCGATCGGTGGTTGGTCAGGTGATAATAGGCAAGCGTCTCCATCTGCCTTCGGCACGCTTCGATCAGCCGTTTTTCGCCGAAGCCGAGCGAGATGCACCACAGGCCCGACATGCCTTCCAAATACTCGCGACCGCTTTTATCCCGGACCCAGACGCCCTTCCCGCTCTCTATGATCAAGGGTCCGCGATCGAGATGGTCGCGCAGATTCGTGAGTCCGTGGACCACGTACGCCTTGTCGCTGGCTTCCAGCGAATTCGGTCGCACCGCAGCCTCGGTCGGTTCAATGCTGGACATGTTCGCTCGTACCCTTGAGATAGTCGGCACAATTCCGGAACGCGGCTTCCTTGCTGAGCCGCGGGAATCCCAGCGCCTGCTCGGCGGCCAGTGCTGCATTGAGCACCCGCTGGTCCGCATATTTGGGCCCGACGATCTGCAAGGCGACCGGCAGGCCATTAGGCGCGACGCCGCACGGCACTGTTACTGCGGGCTGCTGCATGAGGTTGAACGGATAACAGAACGGCGCCCAGTCGAACCAGTGCGCGTAGCTCAGCGGCGACAAGCTTTCGTCGGCCGGAACAGCGGTCAGGCCCAGCTGACGCGTAATCAGCAGGTCATAAGTCCGGTGAAACTCCACCATCCGCGCACAGAGCGCGTCCCGTTTTATCTTGGCGATCGCCACATAATCGGTTGCGGAGATGCGGAGGCCGGAATTTGCAAAGGCCAGATAGTTGGGATCCATCCTGGCGCGCTCGTCATCGGACATCGCGTAGGCCGTGCGCGCGGCGCCCGCCTGGTAGATCATGTCGATCATGTCGCGCGTGTCCGCGAAGCCCGGGTCGACTTCATCGATGATCGCGCCAAGATTCCTGAGCTTGCGCACGGCCTCGCGCATGACCACGTCGACGGCCGCAAAGCCCAGCGTCGGGCTGAACGCGATCTGCAACCCCTTAAGGGCCGGCAGCAGCCTGTCATGGCAACGCGCCGCGTGGGGCACGGCAGTCCAGTCGCGCGCGTCTGCCCCGGACATCACCTGGGTCATTAACGCCACATCGGCGACGCTGCGAGCGATTGGTCCCGTATGAACGATGTCGCCCATATGGCTTGCTCGCGGATGTTGCGGGATCAGCCCATAGGTGGGCTTGAACCCGGCGAGGCCGCAAAACGCAGACGGCATGCGCACCGATCCCGAGCCATCGGTGCCGAGCGCCAGCGGTCCCATGTAGGCCGCCACACCCGCCGCAGCTCCGCCGCTGCTCCCGCCCGGGGTTCGCGCCAGGTTCCAGGGATTACGCGTAGTGCCGAAGCGTGGGCTGTCGGTCAAACCCTTCCATGCGAATTCGGGCTGGGCGGTCTTGCCAAGCAGGACCGCTCCGTTCTCGCGCAAACGCGCCGCCGGCGGCCCGTCAAACGAATCGGGGGCCGGCTGCGCAGGCGCCGTGTTCGAACCGCTATAGCGCGGCCACACCTTGACGAAGGCGAGGTCCTTCAGCGTCGTCGGCACTCCGTCCAGCAGCCCGATCGGCTCGGCCCGGCTCCAGCGTATTTCGGAGGCGAGCGCCGATGCGCGGGCGCCTTCTGCGTCCAGATGGACGAACACCTTAAGCGCGGGATTAAGCGTATCGACATTCTGCAAGGTCTCGGCGACGACCTCCACCGGCGAAAACTCGCCGCTTCGGTATACTGCCAGAAGTTCGGTCGCGGTAAGGACTGTCAGATCAGAACTCATGGATGCATCCCGCTTCTGCCATCGGTGCCGGGCTGAGAACCCGCACGCGTTTTCGGACCACTATTGTTCGACTTGGCCCGATGGACCGCCGCCCCCACTCCGCGAAAAGCATTACGCGGTGCCCATATAGAGCTTTGGATCAGCTCGTTGTCTAGCCCTATCCCGTGATGCTGTTTTCTAGATCAAACATCGCCACAGCCCAAATAGGGGATGCGGATCCGTTCCGCCATTTCATGGGCAGGCCGATAAAAGTAAACGGCCCCTCACCGAGAAGCTTTACCAGATTGCACAGGCTTTCAATGTGAGTGATGTCGAGATCCAGACATGCCTTGTGGACCAGCAGGTTCACATCGTTCATCGGGCCCGGTCGCATGGAATCGATGCCAAAATGTACGACCCCCTTGTTTGCTAGCCATTCAGTTGCCGCGACGTTCACCCCGAATTGTCCGTCGCATATTCTTTTCCGGGAAAGGTTCTTTCGTGGTCCGGTGCAGAGCAGGACCGTTCCGCCACGGGGTACGTCGACGGCGCATTTCTTCACTGCCGCTTCCAGATCCGAGGGGGCGATCTCGGCTTGCGGAGAGATGTGGCGCAATTCGATGCAGATGCCTGGTACGATACACTTTTCCAAGGGATACTCATTGATCGGGATGCCGGTCTTTCCGAAGTGGCTTGGTGCGTCGATATGCGTCCCGGCATGGTCCGGCATCGAAACGAACATCGATGAAAGTCCATAAACGCCGCCTGAATCGGCAAACGATAATTTCGGGCGGCGATTACGCGGGATTTGAAAGTTACCGACTTCTCACACGACCTTAAGCATCGACGGTCTGCTGATCCGCTTTCGTGTCAGAGGCAGGTCCCGTAAGCGTTTGCCGGTCACATGTGCGATGGCATTGGCGATCGATGCTGCAGCCGGGCCCTGCCCGGTTCGCCGCTTCCCAGGAAAGGCTGTCCCGGCCGGTTGATGATGTGCACCTCGATCTGGTCCGGCAACGCGTTAAAGCGCAGGATCGGATAGGTCTGCCAGTCGATGCTGGTGTGTGCGGCGTGAGAGACAGCTATGCGGCTGATGGCTAACCGTGCTGGTGCGCAACATCTTCTGGCTGCAGGAGCTGGTCGTCTATCTCGACTACGATCAGCCGGATCGCGCGCCTGCCGAAGGTGAGGAACATCTGGCGGACCAGTTCGTCTTCGTCAGGTTTTGCTACCGCGTATCGCTTGCGGCAATCTGTATTCACAATTAGAGTCGTGTTACATCTCGGATCGCCGTTCTTTCACGCCGCAAAGCCGAATGCCACCATAGTTTCATCGTATCTGGAGGCGAAATGGATCTCGATATCAATGGTTTGCGCGTGCTTGTGACCGCCGGCGCCAGTGGCATCGGGCTATCCATTGCGCGCGCGTTCGCGGCCGAAGGTGCAAAGGTTCACGTGTGCGACATCGATCGCGCGGCGCTTGCAACGCTCGCCGTCAGTCATCCCGACATCACTCAGACGCATTGCGATGTTGCTGACCGACCAGCAGTGCAATATCTATTTAACGAAGCGATAGCGCAGCTTGGTGGGCTTGACGCACTGATCAATAATGCTGGTATTGCCGGACCCACTGCCAGAATCGAGCATATACATCCCGACGAATGGGACCGCTGCCTCGATATTTGCCTCACCGGGCAGTTTAATTGCACACGCCTCGCTGTGCCGCTGTTACGCGAGAGCACCAATGCTTCAATCGTAAATCTCTCCTCGATGGCTGGCAAAGTAGGATTTGCGTTGCGCGCACCTTATGCCGCAGCGAAATGGGGAGTGATCGGCTTCACCAAATCACTCTCAATCGAATTGGGCCCCGACAACATCCGGGTTAACGCCATCCTGCCTGGCCTTGTCGCCGGTGATCGCCAGCGCCGCGTGCTGGAAACAAAAGCACAACAGCGCGGCATCTCATTCAACGAGATGGAAACCACGGCCTTCTCCTTCACTTCGATTAAGGAATACGTGACGCCCCAACAGGTCGCAGACCAGATCTTATTTCTCTGCAGCCGGCGCGGGCGTACGATCTCCGGCCAAGCTATTTCGATCTGTGGCGACACGCAGATGTTAGGATAGTTTTCTTTTCCGAGAGTTTGCTCGAGCCGTACGCGCGCCTTGCCCTCCTAGGGTCAGGACTCATTGATCAGAGCCAAAAGATGACGGTGGCAGCGATGCAGATGGCGGACATGAATGTGTGAGCGCATCGGTCGTAACGGGTGTGGATACGTCGCCAATCTTTGAGCCTGCCGAACATATTCTCGATCTTGTGGCGCTGGCGATAGAGGACACGATCATGCTCGATCGGCGTTTTGCGATTTGATCTGGATGGAATGCAGGCTTTGATGCCGCGCTCTGCAAGAGCCTGTCTCAACCAGTCGGCATCATACCCTTTGTCGCCGAGCAACTCTCTGGCCTGCGGCAGTGCATCGATTATCAAGGCCGCACCTTTGTAATCGCTCATCTGGCCCTCACTGAGCAGCATGATGACCGGCCGTCCCTGACCATCGCAGACGGCGTGCAGCTTGGAGTTCAAGCCGCCTTTCGTGCGGCCGATACGTCGGGGAACAGGCCCTTTTTTAAAAGGCTTGCGGCGGTGCGGTGCGCTTTCAGATGCGTCGCATCGATCATTAGGCGGGCTGGCTTGCCAGCCTTGCGAGCTAATTCAGCGAAGATCTTGTTGAAAACGCCGAGACGGCTCCAGCGCACAAGCCGATTATAGATCGTCTTATGGGGGCCATACTCATGCGGCGCATCACGCCAGCGAAGTCCGTTTCTGATGACGAAGACGATCCCGCTGATCACCCGCCGGTCATCAACCCTCGCAATTCCATGCGACAATGGAAAATAAGGTTTGATACGGCGCATCTGCGCCGCTGTCAGCAGAAACAAATCAGTCATGGCGATGCCTCCCAGCATCACCAGTGAATCAACCAATCTGTCCGTCGGCAAGAAAATCAATGGGTCCTAAGCCTAGACATCACGACTAAACTTCGGTCCACTCATCATCAAGCAATAAACGATGAACTACGAGTCCGGGTTTTAACGAAGCTTCGATGAAGCAGCCGGACTGAGCGGCTTTTAGTAATTCGCGCTTGTCGGAATTGCTGAGCTGTCCACGAATATCTATATCCATATTGAAAGCAACTGGAACGCTCACGTAAGGCGCATTACCAACTTGCTCGCCCTGCCAGTGGCACCGCGTACTAACGTCAAAGTTATCAACCTTGAGCGAAAGGCGCTTCGCGAATGCCCGGATCTGGGTCATTACGCAGGCGGTCAGAGCCGACGCGAAATATGCGAGCGGGTAGGGCGCACTAGCGTCACCGCCGTGCATCGCACCTTCATCCGTAGGAAGATGGTATGAGGCAGGATGCGCTCCCCGCATGAATACTTGAACGTCGTTACGAAATTTCGCGTCGTTATGCCCCACGGCTTCAAAGATAACATCGAATCTTATTTTACCATGACTAGTCATCGGAGAACCCTTCTGATATCCGTATCTGCAACCCAGTTGTTCGCAACGCGAGAGTGGTCCGTCATTGATGACGCTGCCTACACGGCAGCACAAAAATGCTTCGTTACATTTTTTGTTTCCTAGCACAATTTAAAATTAATGCGCTAATAGGTTTTGTATTACATTCGCCTTTGCAGGTCGGCCACTCGATCGCGCGCATGATTTTGTTCGCTTAACCTGAAGAGCTTTGATACGCCAAAACAGACATCGTAGCTGCCGAACTGACGAGCTCCCGCAATTGCGAACGCCGCCCAATCCTTTGGCTTCCGCCGGTCGAAATAAAGCATTTGCAACGTCCATATTAAAACTAGATTTTATGTCCATTAAACAATGGGAACACTTTGCCGCTTATCTTAGCCGTGGCATCGCGGTAGTATCGTTTGAACTACTCCTGTTGATTGCGACCCAAGTTAGCGCGCTCATCATCCGGCTCCAGCTAAAAGTGGGCCGCCATGCAGATGAAGCAGATCGGCTGGCGGACGCATCATCTCGCCAGATCGACGAAGATGGTGACAACGGCGGCGGAATTAGGAACCATCGTCTGCAGTAGCGCGGTCTACCCGAGTTTGCACTCGATGCAGACCGCACGATCTTGATCGGTAACTGAGCCTACTTAATCGCCAAAGGATTGATCGGCGAACCGGTTCCACCTGTAATCACCAGCGGGGGGCCGGCGAACATAAATTCATAGACTCCGTCCGCAGCACAATCTTCGGCCAGATCCGCCACGTAAAATATCTCCCCCATCGTCAATCCCATTGCGGGAATGACGACCCAGTGCCAAGGTTGTGCAACTTCCAGTGTCTCGTTGGGACGAACCTCGACGCCCCAGGTGTCTGAGCAGATCGCGGCGAGCTTCTTCTCGAAGCTCCAATAGCAGTTCTCAAACTTGACGCCCGGCGCATCGCCGCCTGCGTAGCCGCCCCAAACATTGTTCTTCAAGCAGCGCTCCATGTGACCGGTGCGAATGATGACGAAGTCGGCTTCCTGTATCGTCACGCCCTGCTTCTTGGCGACGGCATCAAGTTCGTCGTTCGAGATCGCGTAACCGTCATCGAGCGATTCGACACCCTTGTAACGCGCGACATCTAGCAAGACGCCACGACCGACCATACGGTCGCGAGTGTGTTCGATGCCAAGCTTATGCACGCCCCGGCTGTCGACGTTACGGGCGTCGTGGCCGTTGTACATCTTGTCGTGATTAAAAACATGGCCGAGAGAGTCCCAGTGAGTTGCAGACTGCACCGGCATATTTATGGCGTCGTCGGCATACCGCATCTTGTTGATCTCGTCCTGCCGGCCGGCGATCGCGTCGGTACCGGTGGCGAGCATGGTATGAATCGGGTTCCAGCGTCCGCCAAAAAGTCCGCTTTGAGGACCCTGCTGGTTTAGCGGAATGCCCATGCCGAACACCTTGCCCTGCTTCACCAGCTTGGCGGCCTCGGTGATGTGCTTTGGTGTCACGTAATTGAGGGTACCGATCTGATCATCCTCCCCCCAGCGTCCCCAGTTGGACAACTTCTTGGTTGCCTCGGCAATAGCTTCCTTGCTGACTTTGATATTCATGGCAGATCCCTTTTCTTGCATTTTATTTGGGCTCAGTCGAAACCCAGATAGAGGCGGCGCACAATGTCGCTGTCCCGCAGTTCGGTGACGCTATTAGCTGACAGCACCACCTGTCCGTGTACGAGCACGTAGCCACGCTGCGCTATGCGCGCGGCCTGCTCGAAGTTCTGTTCGGCCATCAAGACGGTAAGGCCGAGCGCCGAGGAGAGCTCGGCGATCTTATCGATCATACGGGCGACCAGAATGGGCGCGAGCCCAACTGACGGCTCGTCGACCAACAATATCCGCGGTCGCGCCATGAGCGCCCGTGCTAGTGCGAGCATCTGCTGCTCGCCGCCGCTCATGGATCCCGCCATCTGCGTGCGGCGCTCAAGCAGACGCGGAAATGCGTCGTAGCAATATTCCATTGTTTCTTTAATGCGCGCCCGCGCAACCGTGCGGTATGCACCGAGCTCGAGATTTTCCTCAACGGTGAGCTTTGGAAATAGCCGACGGCCTTCGGGCACCAGCGAGATACCGAGGCCTACGATCTCTTCGGTTGAAAGGCCGACAAGATTGTGATGCTTTCCGTCGATTTCGGCAGTAATGCTACCCCTGCTCGGCCTAATCTGTCCGGTGATGCAACGCATCAGTGTCGTCTTACCGTTGCCATTGGTGCCGAGGAGCGCCACTGTTTCGCCGTCGCCGACGCGAATGCTGACGTCGGACAGCACCGTTACTGCGCCGTACCCGGCATTGATGCCCTGGATAGTCAGATTATTGGCCAAGGTAGGCCCTCACCACTTCCGGATGCTGCATGACCTCGCGCGGATCGCCGTCGGCGATCTTGGCGCCGGCGACAAAAACGACAATCCGCTGCGAAAACCTGATCACCGCGCGCATGATGTGCTCGATAAGGATAATGCCGATACCACTCTCGTTAAGTTCGATCAGCAAATCGAGAATCTCGTCAACCTCGGAATCTGACAATCCAGCCATTGCTTCGTCCGCGATCAACACGCGGGGCTGCGCGGCCAGTGCGCGACCAAGCTCGAGCTTTCTCAAGTCAACTTGGCTCAGGTTCTTCGGACTAGAGCTGGCCCTATCGCGAAGTCCCACTTTGCCTAAGATATCGTCCGATCGGACGTCGAGCTCGGCCTGGTCAGTGACGCCGCGGACGAACGACAGCGGGACGCCGATGTTCTGGCGCACCGTCAGCCCGCGAAACGGGCGCGGGATTTGAAAGCTGCGCGCTAAACCCGCATGCGCACGCCTCCAGGCCGCCATTTCTGTGATGTCGTCGCCGTCGAAGGCCACGCGACCCTCCTCCGGGCGCAGCGCACCGGTCAAGCAATTTACAAAGGTGCTCTTGCCGGAACCGTTCGGTCCAATTAACCCGACGCGTTCTCGCTCGCCCAGATCGAAGTCGATGCCGTTGAGCGCAGTAAAACCGCCAAAGCGCTTCACGAGTCCGCGCGAGGAAAGCATTGGAGATTTGCTCATTTGCGCTTCCTCTCCCAAATATTCTTGACGAACCCTACGATGCCATTCGGCGCAACCGAGACGAACAAAACCAAGAGCACGCCGACGAGCAGCAGGTTCAGTGCCGACGAGATTGTGACAGTCGCGACCTGCTGGAGCGTCCCTAGGAGCAGGGCGCCGATCACCGGACCGATCCATGTTGCGGTGCCGCCGATTAGAGGCATAGCGATGGCGTTAACGGCAACCGACAGGCTGAAGGCGGATGCGGGATCGATATAGGTCACAAAATAAGGGAATGGTGCGCCGACAATGCCGAGCAGCGCTCCACTGACCGTGGTTGCAATTAACTTCATCTTCATCGACGGCACGCCGGCGCATTCGGCAGCCAATTCATCGTCCTTCAACGCCGCCAGACCGTTACCGATCCAGGAATGCTCGATGTACCGGGCGACCAGCACCGATCCGATCGCGATCAGCAGCATTACGATCAGCAGGTACCGCGCGTATGATCCGAAATACGGCATGGTCGCTGGATGAATGATATAAACGCCGCGCGAGCCACCCACGAACGACCAGTTGACAATCAGCGTGTTAAGCACCACGGACAGCGCCAACGTTGCGATCGAAAAGAACACGCCGCGCAGCCGCAGCGTCAAGTAGCCCATCCCCAATCCAAGCAGACCAGCGACCAAGGCGGCCAGCGGGATGGTGAAGAGCAATGGCCATTGCAGCGTCTTATAAATCACCACGCTGGTGTAGACGCCAACCGCGTAAAACGCTGCGACGCCGAAATTAACGTAGCCGGCGTAGCCGCCGAGGATGTTCCAAGCAGTTGCCAGCGCAACATATTGTAAGATCGTGTAGGCGGCAAGGAACGCGTAATCGGTGCCTGCAAAGTCCAGCGTCATGACTAGGCCGATGCCGATCGCGGCACAAACGCCGGCGGTCTTGAGCACGGCGCGAATAGTCGTGCGCCAGTGCGACGGGGTGGAGGATGCTAAATTGCTCATCGGCCCAAGATCCCCGCGGGTTTAACCGCCAGCGTCACCAACAGCAGGCCGAACGCCACTGCCGGCGACCACGAAGGACCGAAGAAGGTGGTGGTCATGCTCTCGGCGACGCCGAGAATCATGGAAGCGAGGATCGTTCCAGGGAGGCTCGTCATGCCACCCAGCACCGCAATGGCAAACACGCGGCCAATAAAATCGCGGCCGAGCGAAGGCTCAATTGGCTGGATGATTATCAGCAGCGCGCCGGATAGCACGGCGGTCGCTATCGACAGTCCGAACGCGATCTCTTTAATCTTGACCGGATTGCCGCCGACAAGCCGCAGCGCTAAGGGATCCTGGGACACGGCAATGATCGCCTTGCCGATATAAGTACGCGACATAAAGATCATGATCGCGCCAATCGTGGTTAGGCCAACAACCAGCGGCACCAACAGCCGCAGCGGCACGGAGACGAAGCCTGCGGAGATGGTTGGCCCGATATAGCTCGCCTCGACGAAACGGTAATCGACGCCGAAAACCAGCAGCAATGCCACTTCGATGATGAACAGCAAGCCAAAGAAGAACGCCAGCCCCTGAAGCGAGTCTTCGCCGCGTCGTTCGAATACATAGTAGTAATATTTATAGACAAGCATACCCACGATGAACGCGGGGATCATCGTGAGCACCCCGACCAACAGCGGATCAAAACCGAAAGCGGTATTGAAAAAATACGCGATGAAGCCGCCCGTTATGATGAAGGCCGGATGTGCGATGTTAACGACATCCAGCATGCCGAAAGCGATCGTGATGCCAACAGCGACGGCGCAATAGAAACCGCCGAGCATGATGCCGGCGACCAGCGCGTTCGTCAGAAGGTCCATGCTGAATGTCATACTGCGTTCCGGCCGTCATACATATTCAGCGCTTAATCGGTTCGAACGGCGTGATCAGTTCGCCGGACTTGAAGGCAGGGGGGTCGAGAATTAGCTGCTTGCCGGCCTGCTTGAACTGCTCCACATCGTTGCCGACGACGCCGCGGTACTGGACCAGCAGGACACGGGGCTCTGCCCACTCGCCGCGATCGCCGAACTTGATGTCGCCCATGATCGTCGGGAACTTGGTGACGCGCATGTAGTCCGCCAGCTTCTTGTCGTCGAGCGAATTGGTAGCGGTGACGGCTTGTTCAAGAATCTGCATCTCGGCATAGGCAAAAGGCGGGACATAGTTGCCGAGCGGATCGACGCCTGCCTGCGCGGCGCGCTCGCGGTATTTGGCCAAGAACGGCGCGACGCCGGGGAAATTCATCGTCGGTTCCGGTACGTAAAGGTCGTAAGCGACGATGTTGTTCAGCATCGGACCGAGCTGCTGCTTGAGGGCCGCGAATTGCAGCCCTATCATGCCGCCGCCGACCATCCGTGCGCTGAAGCCCACTTCATGGATGGCGCGGATCATGCCTGCGGAGTCTGGTGGATAGGATCCAATGAACAGAAGATCAGGATTGGTCGCCTTGATCGCCCGAACGATCGACCCAAAATCCTGCGTGTTCGGCGGATAGCTGCGATCATAAACGACTTTAATGCCGGCCTTCTTTGCGTTCTCACGCGCGCCTTCGATGGCCACAATGCCGAACTCGGCGTCGGCTCCGACCAACGCTACGGTCTGGGGCTTTGGCAATAGCTTAGAGGCCAAGTCGAAATAGCCACGTGAAAACTCTATTTTAGCGTTAGTGCCGTTCGGCTGCATTTGAAAGTATCGGTCGTACTTAAATTCGTCGTTACTTGCTAACGCAAAGAGGGATAGGAACATCTTTCCCTTCTGCATCACTATCGGCATAGACGCTGCGGTGGGCACCGTCCCATAACCCGATATCACGAGATCGACCTTGTCGACATCGAGCAGCTTGGAATAGATACCGGGCACAGTGGCGGGATTGGATTGGTCGTCGTAATTCACGAGCTCCACCTTACGGCCGAGCAGACCGCCGCGGGCGTTCACTTCCTCGGCCCAGATCTGATACGCAAGCAGCGCAGACTTACCGCCGCTGGCGATTCCGCCGGTCAGCGCGATGCCGAAGCCGATCTTGATCGGCCCAGACTGCGCGGCCGCCGGCAAGCTGGTGGCCAAAAATGCCGCGCCGGCAAGCGACAACGTTTGACGACGTGTGATTTTGGTCATAATACCCTCCCTAAAGCCGGGGCTTTTTGCCCCATTGGTCATTCACGAGCAGGTCGCCTGCCAGCTTCGGTAGGCGGCATTTGTTGGCAGACTGAGCGCACTAAGAACTCACTGCTGTCAAAAATTCACCTGGTCGGCACCCTTCAGAGTTAAGATCTCACGGGCCTCGTCGGGCGTGGCGATCTCAAGTCCCATACCTTCGATGATCTTGCGGACTAGACGAACCTGATCGGCGCTCGATGTGGCGAGCTTGCCGGGTCCGGCCCACAGCGAGTCTTCCAGACCGACGCGGACGTTGCCACCCATTGACGCAGACATCGCAGCAATGCGCATCTGTGATGCGCCCGCGCCGAGCACTGACCATCTATACTGGTCACCAAACAGTCGGTCCGCGGTGCGCTTCATGTGCAAGACGTCTTCGACATGCGTTCCGATGCCACCGAGGATGCCGAATACTGATTGTACGAACAATGGCGGCTTTACCAGTCCGCGCTCCAGAAAATGGTTCAGATTATAGAGATGAGCGATGTCGTAGCACTCGAACTCAAACCGAGTGTTGTTCTCGTAGCAGGTTTTGAGGATAAACTCGATGTCTTTGAATGAGTTGCGGAATACAAGGTCACGCGTCGACTCGAGAAACTCCGGCTCCCACGCGTGCTTGAAATTCTTGTACTTGTCGAGCAGGTGAAAGAGCCCGAAATTGATCGAACCCATGTTAAGCGACGCCACTTCCGGACTGAAATGCTGCGCCGGCTTCACGCGCTCGTCGACTTTCATGAAAGGACTGCCGCCGGTGGTGATGTTGATCGCAGCGTTGGTCTGCTGCTTGATCCGCGATAAAAATCGGCTAAATGCTTCGATCGTCTGATCTGGTTTTCCATTCTCTGGATTACGAGCATGCAAATGCAGGATAGCCGCCCCGGCCTCCGCGGCCCCCAAAGCATCTGCGATGATTTCGTCAGGCGTAATCGGGATATGAGGTGACATCGATGGAGTATGAATGGCGCCGGTCACTGCGCAAGTAATAACGACCTTCCGCTTTGCGGCCATATGTCTCTCCCTGAATCTAAACATGTTTGTTGATAATCAATTGATCATTAGCTGGCGACTCTGTCAACAGCCGAACTGAACAGAGGTTCTCTCGCAATGCAATATGTCCGACAGTAGCGAACGACTCCACCGAGGTGAGCTAAGCAACCGAAGTGAAGTCGTAGATGTTCAGGGAGATAAATGCCTCCCGCCATATCATTCTTGCTAAATAGAGTTGTAAAATCACGTCATCGCACGTTTTCAACGAGCATTCAGACACCAGGGTCGGAAGCTCATTGAACCTAAAACAACAATAGGCATCCTCACGCTGCTGGAAGTACCGACTACATAGTTTGTCGCCAGCTCGTAATACTAGAGACAACAGATGTTGAAGAATAGAACAGGTGCTACGGTCGCCCGGCCGGACAAGGCTCCAAAGGTCAGGAAGCCGCCGCGTGAAAGGCTGATACCTCAGGAGAGGGAACGCATGATACTTGACGCCGCCGTCCAGTTTTTTGCTGAAAAGGGTTTCAAAGCTGAGACACGCGGACTCGCGGACCACATAGGAGTGTCGCAGGCTTTGATTTTTCGATATTTTGGATCAAAGGAGAATTTGATCGAACGGGTCTATGAGAAGACCTTTCTGTCCCGATGGGATCCTCTCTGGGAAGACGCGCTCGCCGATAAAACACGTCCTTTACGTCAACGGTTAAAGGAGTTCTTTCGATCATATTTTGTAGCGGTTGATGATCGCAACTGGATTCGCGTCGCAATGCATTCCAGTTTGGAAGGAAGCGACCTGACCAAGCGGTACATTCAAGGTCCCGTCACACGCCTCCTTGGCAAGATAGCAACGGAACTCCGATTGAGCGACGATGGATACAAATCGCAGCCGATAAATTCGTTGGACCTTGAACTTGCGTGGCATCTACACTCCACCGTTATCTATTACCTGATAAGAAAACACATTCATGGCACACCCGTAAGCCTTCAGACCGACAAGATTGCAGACATGATCGTCGACAATTTTCTCGATGGTGTTGGACGGACAGCGCCTTCGCTACTGAACTCTGCAGCAGGACGAAAGAAAAACGTCTCAATTCGGAAAAAGCGTGCGCCGGGCTGACGGCCTTGCTCGGTATGACCTCATAAGTAATGTCAAGCAACAAGTGCTAGTACACTCCAGCAACGTGCTTTTGCGCTGAAGCGAGATCGGGAGTATACGGCTGGTCTAGTAGTTCCAGCTAAGGTGACAGAATAGGCGCAGCCGGTCGCACGGGCTCCTTTCTGTTTTACTAATTTTGAGCAAACTGCCCTTCCGAGCAAGTTCGGAGCGTGCGCTGCAGCATATCGGCGCACTTATGCGACCAGTGCCTGTCACGACGGAAGTCAACACTTGGCTCTCGGCGCAAACTGAACTGGCAAATGTTGACGCATGATTTCGGCCGAGGAAGCGCGCGCTGAAGATGTAATGCTGTTCGTGACCTGTCGATGCAGTTCAATGATCTTACAGCTTGTGTAGTGCTTGACAGTCATTTGCGACTGTGCACAAAATGAGCAAATGCTCAGTACGTCTGACGATCAGCAGCGGGAATCGTCTCAGCGATGTAGAGCGCGCAGATCTCCTCATCTGTCATGCTATTACCTTGCACAGCGCGCGTGCCCCCGTTGTGAAAGATAAGATCTCATCGTTTGGACCCGCAAAAGAAAGGGAATAATATGGAAAACCTTCCTCGTTCTGGCCTGGCTCGCACCGAAATGTTGAAGCGGGTCGCGTACTTTAAGGATCTCAAGGGCTCGGATGGCGGCCTTCCAGACAGTAAGATGGAAGGCTGCATCCGTACCCTCTACAACGTGATTGGTTTTCAGCCCCCAAAGGGTGAAGGGGGAGCTGTGAGGTCTCCAGTCGGAGATAACGCGTCACGTATGGCTGCGATCAAGATTTCCGAAGGCTTTAACCTCGGTTATTGCCGTGCCAAGCCGGGCAACGGTCCGATGATGCACAATCACGACACCAACGAGACGTTCATTCCCATGACGGGCACTTGGCGCTGTAGTTGGGAAAATGAAATTGGCGGCGTTGATTACGTGGATGCTGGCCCGTATGACGTGGTTTCATTTCCGCCCGGTGTAGCGCGACGCTTCGAAAACGTCACGGCTGATGGCGATCCAAACCAAGAATCAATTCTAATGTTTGTGATTGGTGGCGATGGCCCGTTAGCAGAAATCACCGACCAATCGATGCAAATTCTGGAAACGGCCGGGGCGTGGCAACATACACGCTAAACGTGGATGCGATCGGCGACTGCTGCTCCTGGTCGCCGGCCGCCCTTGTGACTATGAACGCGTTTGCTGCTCAGGTCAAAGCCGGTCGTTGACCAAGGCCGTTGTGATATTTAAGGCGGGCGGTGGGGGGGGGGAAGGATTAATGATAGTAGAAAGCTTAGGATTGGTGATTACGGACTGTGCAGCTGCTATTTCCCGGTCGTTTTCTTGCTGATATAGCCAGGCGTATTTATTGCTCGGACATGGTACTAGGAGGACTTTGATGACAAAGAGCTTCCTCAAAAGCTTGAGACTGGACCGCTTTGTTTTGTCTGACGGTCGTGAGATACTGTGACAAGCCCCGGCATATCGGGTGGAGTCCTTGATCCCGAGATGATCGCCGCGATCGCGGCTCTAAAAAAGCTTGGCCTCACAGCGCTCGAGCCGCGCGGGTCAGCGCTCTTCGATGTCCGTGCCGTTCAGGACCGCATTGGCGCCTATTTGTCTTGCCAAACAGAACCAGTTGAACTCGAGTTCGACGTCGCTGTTTCAGGTCCAGACGGACCTATCTCATGCCATTTTTACGGTTATGCATCGCCAACACCAGTACCGCTGCTTGTTTACTTTCATGGCGGCGGTTTCATCTATGGAAGTGCTGAAGGTTGGGGCGGCCTAATGCGCGACCTAGTCAGGCTCGCTGGCATCTTTGTGCTAAACGTCGATTACCGTCTGGCGCCGGAATATGCGTTTCCTGCCGGCGTGATAGACGCAGTCGCCGTCATTAATCACGCACAACGACACGCCGCCGATTGGGGCGCCGATGATTCTATGGTAGCGGCCGGTGGCGACTCGGCGGGAGCTAATCTGGCGCTCGTTGCAGAAATGCTGCGCCGCGACTGTGGCGAACTACCGCTGCAATTTCTGCTGCTATTCTATGGGGTATTCTCTGGCCGAACCGATACAGAGAGCTGGACCAGACTTGGCACTGGGGCTTACGGATTATCACAGAGTCAGATGGAATGGATCTGGGAGACTTATCTACAAGAGCCGGGGCAGCGCCTCGACTGGCGCGCTTGCCCCCTAATTGGAGACCTATCGAAATTGCCGCCAGTGCACCAGGCAATTGGCACGCTCGATCCGCTGCTTGATGACGCTTATGCACTAAAGCAAAAGCTCGACGCCTCCGGTGTCCCTAATAGTCTTGTCGTCTATCCGGGCGTGAATCACGGCTTCATACGTTTTAATAATACGGTCAGAGAGGCTGGGCGAGCGGTCGAAGACGCTGCAAAGGCGTTATGTGCAGTATTGAAACGTTGAACGATAAGAAGATTTGTGTCTCCCTTGAGAACGCGCGCTATCTTGAAAGCGGTCGAGCTGATGAAGCTTCTCGACGATAGATCGTAACACGCAGCGGACGTTGTCGACAAAACCATGCATGCGGACGCAACCAAGGACGACGATGCTGCGCGTTTACTTCCAAAACATGCTTGATTCAGGGTAAGCATCCGGTGAGAACCGCGTAGCAGTGACTCAGGCGGCCTGATCAACGTGCTGGAAGCGGTCGCGCCAATTCCACGGTGGCAGTTCGTCGAGCCTGTGGGCGGGATGCTCGGCGATGCGCGCCAGGACGTCGGCGAGCCAGGCCTGCGGATCCACATCGTTCATCTTGGCAGTGACGATCATACTGTACATCAGTGCGGCGCGGTCGCCGCCACGATCGGAGCCGCAGAACAGCCAGGACTTGCGGCCCAAAGCGATACCGCGCACGGCACGTTCGGCGGCGTTGTTCGACAGGCAAACGCGGCCATCTTCGAGGAAGCGGGTGAACGTGACCTGCCCCTGCCGATTTCCTCCAGATGAAGTTAGAGTCCGGCCCACTGAAGGACGGACCAATGAAGCGAACCAGGTTTACGGAAGAGCAGATTATCGGTGTTCTGCGCGAGCATGAGGCGGGGGCGAAAGCCGCCGATCTGGCGCGCAAGCACGGCGTCTCGGAAGCGACACTGTATAATTGGAGGGCCAAATTCGGCGGGATGGACGTCTCTGAGGCCAAGCGGCTGCGGCAGCTCGAGGACGAGAACGCCAAGCTGAAGAAGCTGCTGGCCGAACAGATGTTGGATGCCGCGGCGTTACGCGAGCTTCTGTCAAAAAAATGGTAGGGCCCGCCGTCCAGCGCGAGGCTGTCGCGCATCTGCAGGCCAAACTGGGCCTGTCAGAACGGCGGGCCTGCACCATCGTCAGCGCCGACCGCAAGATGATCCGCTACCGGTCGTGCCGGCCGCCGGATGGCGAACTGCGCGTCCAACTGCGCGAGCTCGCCAACGCCCGCCGGCGCTTCGGTTATCGCCGACTGTTTGTGCTGCTGCGTCAACAGGGCGAGCCGTCCGGGTTGAACCGGATTTACCGGCTCTATCGGGAGGAAGGCCTCAGCGTCCGCAAGCGCCGGGCCCGCCGCCGCGCGGTCGGCACCCGGGCGCCCATTCTGGTCGAGGCTCGGCCGAATTCCCGCTGGTCGCTGGATTTTGTCCACGACCAGTTCGCTAATGGTCGCCGCTTCCGGATCCTGAATATCGTCGATGACGTGACCCGGGAATGCCTGGCGGCGATCCCCGACACCTCAATCCCGGGACGGCGGGTGGCGCGCGAACTGACGGCGTTGATCGATCGCCGCGGCAGGCCTGGCATGATCGTCTCGGACAACGGGACCGAGTTCACCTGCAACGCCATGCTGACCTGGTCGGAGAACAACCAGATAGCCTGGCACTTCATCGCACCGGGAAAGCCCATGCAAAACGGCTTTTGTGAAAGCTTCAACGGTCGGATGCGCGACGAGCTTCTCAATGAAACCCTGTTCTTCGGGCTCGACCACGCCCGGGCCAAAATTGCGGATTGGGCCGACGACTACAACTGCCAGCGCCCGCATTCCTCGCTGGGCTACCTGACCCCTGCGGCCTATGCCGCCAACCTAACCGCAACGTGCGAGCGGCTGCGCAACCCCGACCAGCTCCGCCACTCGCACGTTGCTCACCCCGCGCCGAACGGCGTAACATCCGCCGAGACTCTAATTGCCACTGGATGAAAGTTCAGGGGCAGGTCAAACGAGCTCCAGCGCTTCAGCATGTAATCCATTGCCTTGGCGACGTCGTTGCTACGCGCGAGTTTAGCGCGTTGCTCCCGCATCCAGACTTCCAGATCGCCGACCAAGGGTGCGCTCAATTCCTGACGCACGGCTCGTCGCCGTTCGGGCGTTTCGCCATTAATGCCACGCTCAATCTCGAACAGTGCGTCGATGCGGCGGACGGCTTCCAGCGCCAGCGGAGAGATTACCACGGGCTTCTTGCCTTGCACCTTGCGGCGCGCGTTCTCCGCCAGATCGGCCATCACGAAGAATGGCCGTCGAGCGTGGACCCAGCACGCGGCTTCCAAAATCGGGCCTGCGTTGCGGCCGGCGCTGTAAAGCTTTCCATAGCCGCCATAGGCATCGGCCTGGAACAGTCCGCTGTAGCCGGCCAGATGCGCCTGTGGATGCTCACCTGCGCGATCGCGTGAGTAATCAAATACGGCACCTGGCGGTGCTGGTCCGCCGAACGGCTTGTCATCCCGGACATAGACCCAGATCCGGCCTGTCGAGGTCTTGCCCTTCGCCAGAACCGGCACCGTGGTGTCGTCGCCGTGCAACCGCTCGGCGCTGAGCACATGGGCCTCAAGGCGCTGGAACAGCGGCATTAGCGCGACTGCGCAGCCGCCGACCTGGTCCGCCAGCGTCGACAGGCTGATCGGCACGCCCTCTTTGGCATAGCGCTCGGCTTGCCGATTCAGCGGCTGGTGCTGGCCAAACTTCTCAAACAGCACCATCGCCAACAGGCTCGGGCCCGCCCAGCCGCGGGCGATGACGTGGAACGGCGCCGGCGCCTGGGAGATCTTCTCGCAATCCCGGCAGCTGAACTTTTCCCGGACGTGCTGGATCACCTTCCAGGATTTCGGGATCACCTCCAGCGTCTCTGTGATGTCTTCGCCGAGTTTCGACAACCGGGCACCGCCGCAGCACGCGCACGACACCGGCCCAGGCACGATCACGCGCTCGCGAGGCAGATGCTCGGGGAACGGCTTGCGGGACGGCCGGCGGCGGGAGAACGACGCCACGGTAGTGGTTGCGCTCATGACCTTGGCCGCGGCCATTTCCGCCGCCAGTTCGTCCTCGGTCGCCTTGGCCTCGAGCTCCTCCAGCGTCAGTTCGAGCTGATCCAGAAGGCGGGCGGACCGCTCCGAGCGCGGCCCGTAACGATCGCGGTTCAGCTTTTCGATCTGTAGCTTCAGATGGGCGATCAGCGCCTGATCGTCGGACTGCTGGGCACGAACGATGGCGAGTTCGGCGCGCGTCGCAAGCAACGTTGCGTGCAGCGCCTCAATGTGTAGCGCGTCAATCTGGATGGGAAGCGCGACAATCAGGATGGCAATTTAGCGGTCGCGGCGTGGGGATGATTGTCGCGGCCTGACGATAACGCAAGTGATAATTGCGTGTCGTGGAGTTGATTGTCGTGGAGCGACAATCAGGATGACGCTTTGATTGTCGCGCGCGTTGGCGGCCTTCCGGCTCCGCGGGCTTTGTCGACAGCCTCTTTTCGGCGATAGCTGTCGACATTCATTTCGAGGATCGTGGCGTGGTGGACGAGGCGGTCGATCGCCGCCAGCGTCATGGCTTGGTCCGGGAAGATTTTTCCCCATTCACCGAATGGCTGATTGGCGGTGATGAGCATTGAGCGGCGTTCGTAGCGGGCGCTGATCAGTTCGAACAGAACGCTGGTCTCGGCTTGATCTTTGGTCACATAGGCAAGATCGTCGAGGATCAGCAGGTGATATTTGTCGAGCTTGGCGATCGCCGCTTCGAGCGTGAGGTCGCGGCGCGCGATCTGGAGTTTTTGCACGAGATCGGTAGTTCTGGTGAACAACACGCGCCAACCGTTTTCGATCAGGGACATGCCGAGCGCCGCTGCCAGATGCGATTTGCCGCCGCCAGGGGGACCAAAACACAACAGATTGGCGCCCTTGTCGAGCCAGGCGTCACCGGCGGCGAGAGCCTGCACCTGCGCCTTTGAGATCATCGGCACGGCATCGAAGTCGAATGCAGCGAGGGTCTTGCCCGGCGGCAGGCGGGCTTCATCCAGATGACGTTCGAAGCGACGACGGTTTCGCTCCACCATCTCCTGTTCAGCCAGGGCCGCCAGGAAGCGGGCGGCGGGCCAGCCTTCCTTATCGGCGGTTTCCGCCAGGGCGGCCCAGATCAGCTTGATGCCGGGCAGACGCAGTTCGCTGAGCAGCAATTCGACACGGGCGGCGTCGATCTTGACGGTCGCGTTCATGCGGCTTCTCCCACAGCCGCGGCAATCTGGTCGTAGATAGCGAGCGAGGGCAGCGTGACGACGACGACCGGTAGTGCCATGCCCTTCGGTCGGAAGCGTTCGATCAGCGCCTTGAGATCCGGCAGGATGCCGTCGTCGAGCGTGGCTTGCAGCACGGCACCGAGCTCCGCCTCGCAGGCCCGTTCATGTGCGAGCGCCAGAAGCCCGACCATGGCACGGCAGGCTGGTCTTTCGCCAATGCCGGCGAGCAAGGCGTCGAACGCACGAGCGTAAACGCGGCGGGGGAACAACTGGTCTCGATAGACCAGATTGAGCAGCGCCATCGGTTTGCGGCGCAGCGAATGGATGACGTGACGATAGTCGATGACATGGCCGTGTTTGCCGTTGGGCTGGCTTCGCCCGCGCCGCAGGGTGACGATGTGGGTGGCGCCCTGGAAGCATTCGAGCCGGTCGTCATAGAGACGCACCCGCAGCCGGTGACCGATCAAGCGGGAGGGGACCGAGTAAAACACCTTGCGCAACGTGAAGGCGCTTGATGTCGTTACATCGACGTTGACCTCCTCATAATCGGCGGTCTTGCGGACCGGCAGTTTCTGTAGCGCCGTCCGCTCCTGATCGATGCGCTTGGCATTGCGCGCGTTGCCGCGGCCAACGATCTCGTCGACAAAACCCCGCCAGGCCGCAAGATCGTCGAAGTCGCGAGAGGCACGCAGCAGCAGGGCATCGGCCAGCGCTCTCTTGAGATGGCCATGCGCACTTTCGATCGAGCCGTTCTCATGCGACACGCCGGGATTGTTGCGGGTCGGCGTCATGCCGTAATGACTGCAGAACGCCTCGTAGCGCGTCGTCAAATCCTCCTTGGCTTCAGCGCCGAGATTGCGGAACGCGGCTGACAGGCTGTCGCTGCGGTGCTGCTCCGGCACCCCGCCCAGCGACCACAGCGCGTTCTGCAAGCCTTCCGCCAGCGCGACAAAACTTTCGCCACCGAGTACGACATGGGCGTGTTCGAAGCCGGAGAAAGGCAGCCGGAAGTGATAGAGCCGGCAGTCCAGCAACTGGCCCGCAATGGTGACGCCGAGATCGGCGACCTCGGTGAAGTCCGACAACCCCATGCGACCCGGCGGATGTTCCTGACGGAAGATCACCTCCCGATCCGGCCCGTTCACCGCCCGCCATGCCCGAATGCGCCGCTCGAGCGTCCGCCGCGTTCCAGAACCCAGTTCCGGATGCCGCCGGCATAGTTCCTCGAACACGGCGATCGGCCGCAATCCGGGGGCGGCCCTCAGTATCGGCAGAACTTCGTTCTCCCAAACGTCGATGAACGGATCGGCTCGACGGCGTGCGCGGCGCGCCTTCTTCTGGGTCGGAAGTCGGGGATCCTTCTCGTATCGGTAGGCGGCGGAGGTGCTGAAACCAGCCTTTGCAGCGGCGACGGCTGGCGAATGGTTGCGACGCAAGCTCATGAAAAGCCTCATTTGTTGATCGGTGACATGCCGGCCGGCCAAAGCACTGGTCCTCTCGAAGGAGAAGCCGATGCTTTACCAGCCGCCGTTACCGCCAATGAGGCCCCTTCGGGCCGACACGCCGCTGCTGGGGTGCCTCCGGTCGGGCTACGCCCTCCCTTCGTCACCCCAGCAGCGGCGCATTCTCATCCTGATTGTCGCGGGATTCTCATCCTGATTGTCGCGCTACATCAATGTCTTCCGGAAGCTTTTCAGGGCCGGTTTCCATGCTCTGATGGAATCATAAAAGTCGCGATTTGGCGCGGACTTTTTACGATTCACGAGACTTTTCGCAGCTATCCCGCGCTCTGCGGCCGCCAGCTGTGTTGCGGATTACGCCAGTCGATCGCCTCCAGCAAATAGCCCATCTGGCCGGCGGTCAGCGCCACGACACCGTCAACCGTCGACGGCCAGATGAAGCGCCTCCGGTCGAGCCGCTTGGTATAAAGCGACAGGCCGATCCCGTCATGCCAGAGCGCCTTGATGAGCGTGCCAGCACGGCCGCGGAACACGAACACGTCGCCGGCAAAGGGATCGCGCCCGAGGCCTTCCTGCACCAGCAACGCCAAACCCTGCATGCCTTTGCGCATGTCGGTATGACCGGTCGCGATCCAGATCCGGGCACCTGCCGCGACCGGAATCATCGGCGTCCCAGAACGGCCAGCACCCGAGCGAGTGCTTCCGCATCGACGCCCGCGTCGACAATGACGCGACCATGCTCTCCGAGATCGATCACCATTTGGCTGCTTGATGCAGTGGGACGTCCGGTGCCGCTGCCTCGTCCACCACCATCGCTGGGACAAAGGCCGGTTTCGGCCGTTCGGAATCGCCTGTGCTGGCCTCGAACGATCGCCGCCAGATCAACAGCAGCGAACGAGAAATCCCATGCCGCCGCGCCGTTGACGAAACCGCCCGAGGTGTCCGCAAACTTTCCAGAACGATCCGGAGCTTCTTGTCATCCGTCCAGCGACGGCGCCGACCGGTCTCGACCATCGCGAGCCGCTCAACCTGAGTACTGCACCTATTGCTGTCCATAAGGACTGTTACACAGCACTTCACCAAACCGAGACAAGACGGCCTTCACCGGAGGGAGACCTCTCAGCGAACTTTCAGTTCTACCTCCTGCGCGGCTTATGCATCGCGCATGTCATTCGTGCGAGGCGGGAAAGTCCAATGTTTTGTTTTCGCGGCGAGCGTTTTCGCTGGTCGAACTGCCAACAGAACGTCAAAGACGCCGCTGCTGTGTCCTGAAGCTCTGCTGCTGGCACGCTTGCGCGCGACACGATCTACTTTCGTGAGTAAAAGCGCTTCGGGGTGCCATTGAGCATGCAAGCTCAAAGCGTATCTGTCACCTGCAGGTTCACGGAGCGAGATGCTTGTTGTAGCACTCTATTCAGATACTCGTAGCTGAATGTACTTCAGCGAACCGCCCCTCGTTCTCAATTTACATCAGATTTGCCATGTGGAATTAGTTTGTAGTGTCGCCTTCCATCTCTCGGCCTTGATTTGCTTGAGAACGAGTTCCTCAATGCACTTAATAAGTGCGCGAACCGCCGCGGAGTGTTCGCGGTTGCGAGAAACCGCAAGCGTCCATGTGACCGACATACCTCGAATTGGGATGGCCATCAAACGATTCAAGGAGACATCATGCTCCACTGCCGACCTAGGCAAGATGGCCGATCCGACCCCCCGCCTAGCCAACTCAAGTAACATAGGCAATGTATTCGTTTCCGACCTGACAACCGGCTTAATGTTCTGCTGCTGAAATGCAATATCGACTCTCCATCGGATATAATTTGGCAGTCTATACAGCACGAGTGGAAGTTTGGATATGTCTGACATCGTCAGCCGCGTTTTAGCGGGCGAACAGTGAGGAGAGCTGGCCAACACTATTTCCTCAATCGCTAATACTTTCGTAGATACATTCCTTAAGCGGGACCGCGTTGAGAACATCAACGCAACATCGAGATCGCCGCAAGCGAGCTTTTCGCCTAGAACGTCGCTTATGCTCTCATATATAAAGAGATCTACGCGAGGATATTTGCTGCTGTACGCTTGAACTAGCGGACCATTCAGCACTGCGACCAATGATGGAGGCAGGCCGATGGCTAGGCTTCCGCTCGGCTCTTGGTCGAGCGTCTTGATATCTTCTTGCAGCTCATCGAGTTGTCGCGCAACGCCAAGAGCCCTTGTAACTAGTGCCAGACCAGAAGGAGTAAGATTGACACCACGCTGGTGACGAACAAACAGTTTAGTACGAAGCTCGCTTTCTAGGAGCGCGATGCGCCTGCTCAACGTAGGCTGCGTCACATTTAGTGCATGCGCCGCCTTCCCGAAACTGCCGAGTTCAGCTATTCGAAGAAAGCATCGTAGGGATTGCGCATCCATTAAACTTCCCCTGGTTAACGTGTGCGATGCGCAAATGCTTATCCGGCCTATCAACTGATATCGTCGCGAAGCCTACTGATCATACATAAAACGTATCGCTGTGATAGGTAATTTGTTGAAGATCTATCCGCGTGAATCGATAGTGTTTGGGCTCGGACACCGTCGCTGATAAAGAATGCAACCTGCAAACGGAGCTAGCTCGATGAACGCAACAGTCAAGCCCAAATACGTTGAAGTAGATGGCACAACGCTCACCGGAAGGTTTCCAGTTAGCTTCGAGCTTACTGGATACTCTTCAGGAAAACGCAGGAACGATGTAAAGGTCGGGATGACTGAACCCGAACGCCTTCAGATGTGGGACCTCGCGAGCGACGAAGGCAAATTTCACGGCGGCGACGAAACCGCGCCAAAACCATTGGCGCTTTTTACGGCCGGAGTAGTAACATGTTTCATGACGCAGATGCGCACTTTCGCTCGCCAATGCGGGGTTCAGGTTCATGGCTTAAGCACCAAGGCAAGGTTTGAATGGTTCGCTCAGCGTGACGGTCAAGAGCCATATGTTGCGCACCCAAACAAATTTTTTCTTGATATCGAATTTGATACTGTTTCTTCTCTGGACGCTCAAAAACGCCTCGTTCGAGCTGCGGCTAGAGGCTGCTTCGCGGAACAGATTCTCTCTGTAGAAATTGTGCACCGCTTGAAGCATGAAAACGAATGGATTGTGTGCGAGCTGAAATAGTTATACTTCGATTTATCGGCCGTGCGAAAGATCGTTCGCACGGCCTACGACGCAAATTTAGTCAGCCGATCTTTCGAACAAGCTGCGGGCAACGCCCTGTCGAGGCTGGAGATCGTGCCTTCTCGCCTAATTTCAAGTATACGGCAGAGTGATAATTTCGGTATCGGGGAAGCGAGGCGAAAGCTACCCTTCCTACTGCTTCAACTTTTACGACGCACAACTCTGGTCTTCGCATTCCTCTCCGCAGTCATCATTTTGCAAGCATTTGAATATAGGCCGTCAACTAATAAGTACACGGCGCCCGGCGCGTCCTTAGGAACCTCCGCGTGATAGATCCATTTCCGGATGCCAATATAAAAAATTGCGCCGTGCAGTCCCCACATCAATTCCATTTCGCCCTCTGAAGCGGGCAACCGCGTAATAGCTGGCGCGTCAAATTCGTAGCGGAGCTCGTTCAGTACCGGCTTGTAGATATGTTCAGTGACGAAAGTACTGAATCGATTATTGATGGAAGCCCCGGCAAGACCTGATAGGAGATAAATTCGCACCCATTCGTAATCGTGCAACATTGTTTCGGCGTACTTGCCGTAGAATAGCTGCAATCGATCACGCAGCTTTATAGAGCGGTCAGCCAGCAAACTGTCCCAATCAGCATCCCACCGACCGAGAAAGACTTCCTCATAGACGCGGTCTATAAGAGCTTCCTTGCCCGGAAAATATCGATAAAGCAGACCTTTCGACACCCCTAGGCGCGAGGTTAATTCGCGCGTTGGTCCGTCGAATCCGCGTTCTGCGAAGTACGCAATAGCACCGTTTAGAATTTGCCGTTCCCGATCGACTGGATTCAGGCGCAGGCGCTTCTTCACAGCCTTTTCTCGCGGCGAGACGAACTTTGCTTTGGTCAGCACGGTCATTGTAAGTTCTCTTTTTCAAACCTTCTTCTACTAGAAGACGTCGGAATAGACTATGCGGCTATTGACAGCTTACGATCGGGATGCAACGAATGGGCTATCGCCCAATAGTAAGACGCGACAGGCTATGGAGCGACGAAGTGATGGCTTTGGTCGCCAAGCAGCAGCAAAATCGGTTGCTTGAAAATCTGTCGACATAGGTTGAGAAACGTCTTTGCTGGAAATCTGTCAAGAGAAGGAAGCAACATGGAAAATCTTCCGCGGTCTGGCCTAGCTCGGCAGGAAATGTTGAAACGGGTCGCGTACTTCAAGGATTTAAAGGGCTCGGATGGCGGCCTTCCTGACAGTAAGATGGAAGGCTGCATCCGTACCCTTTACAACGTGATTGGTTTTCAACCCCCGAAGGGCGAGGGCGGCGCAGTAACTTCGCCAGTTGGTGACAATGCGTCGCGCCTTGCCGCAATCAAGATTTCCGAAGGCTTTAACCTCGGTTATTGCCGTGCCAAGCCCGGCAACGGTCCAATGATGCACAACCACGACACCAACGAGACGTTCATTCCCATGACCGGTACTTGGCGCTGCAGTTGGGAAAATGAAAGCGGTGGCGTCGATTACGTTGATGCCGGCCCCCTCGACGTGGTTTCGTTTCCGCCCGGAGTGGCGCGACGCTTTGAAAACGTCACAGCCGACGGCGATCCAAATGAAGAGTCGATTCTGATGTTCGTAATCGGTGGCGATGGCCCGAAAGCGGAATTTACTGATCAATCGATGGAGATCCTGGAGGAGGCAGGCGCATGGTCTCAACCGGGCTGACAATCAGTGGTGATCTGATAGCTACGCGAAAGCGGCTGGACGATACCAATAAAAGAGTAGAACCCGACGCTTCTTTATAAGCTACACCTGTCAAAGGCGGATCGAAACCAGGCCAGCGTGGCGGAGTAAAAGCAGGCCAGTGAGGCGGGGATCCACCGACATGCAAGGGGGCTCGATCGGGCCCCTTTGCATGTCGGCGGCGAGAATTGTTCCGAGACTACCGGGTGGTAATTTCGCCGGTGTCTGGATCAACGGCCTCGACGGCAGACTGGTCGCCCACGTCCATGGCGGCGGGTTTCCGGCGGCGTGCGGATTGCGTCAGCCGATAACTCTCGCCGTTCATCGACAGGATGTGGACATGGTGGGTCAGCCGGTCGAGAAGCGCGCCGGTCAAGCGCTCGGCGCCGAACACCGATGTCCATTCCTCGAATGGTAAGTTCGAAGTGACGATGGTCGAGCCACGTTCGTAGCGCGCGCTGAACACCTCGAACAAGAGCTCGGCACCGGCCGTCGAGAACGGCACATAGCCCAGTTCATCGATGATCAGCAGCTTTACTGCGGCCAGGTCGCGCTGCAGCTTCAGCAGCCGCCTCTCATCGTGTTCCCCGTTAGCACACCCTTGAGACAAATTGAGGGACTTCACGAAGGGAGGATTTCTGGTTCATCGTAGCCGCAAGGAGCGAAGATGAAACAGAAATCCGTACCGGGCAAAGCGCCCGCAGAACAAGTGCTGAAGGACATCCGGCGCCAGACGCGTCGGCATTATTCGGCCGAAGAGAAGATCCGCATCGTGCTGGAAGGGCTGCGTGGCGAGGAGAACATCTCCGAGCTTTGTCGCCGTGAAGGTATTGCCGCCTCGATGTATTATGGCTGGTCCAAGGAGTTCCTTGAGGCCGGCAAGCGCCGATTGGCCGGTGACACTGCGCGAGCCGCAACGCCTGGTGAGGTCAAGGATCTTCGTCGTGAGGCCACCGCCTTGAAGGAGGTCGTTGCCGACCTCACCCTCGAAAATCGCCTGCTCAAAAAAAACATGAACGGGGATGGGGAGGACGAGGCATGAGGTATCCCGCATCCGAGAAGGCCGAGATCATTGATCTGGTCGAAGGGTCGCACCTGCCGGCCAAGCGCACACTGGACAAACTCGGCATCCCGCGTTCAACGTTTTATCGTTGGTATGACCGCTTGTAGCGCGTCAATCTGGATGGGAACGCGTATTGCCGCATCCGAGATTGTTCCCGAAGGCCGTTTCGTTGCCTCATTCAAAATGTTGCCCTTGGCCGTAGCGTTGTTGGAAGCAAGCCGCTCGCGAAGCGCGCTTCCCAACGCGCTGTAGCGAGCGAGCGGCTTGCGGGCCGCTGAAGTCTACGAAGGAGCCGGCATGCTGACGCTTGGCGCAGCTTCCGGCGCCGTTCCCAAGACAAGATTATGCGCGGCCTGGCGCCGCAGGTGCTTCAGGCGCCGCTGAAGCGTGCGCAGATAGCCGTCGCTATATTTTCGAGGATAAGCCGACTGGAGACGGTCGAGCAGCTCGCGCGAGGTCCGCCACGGCTCCGCTGCAAACCAGGCCTCGATCTCGGTGGAGACCGCCGCCAGTGGATCGGGCCTTCGGCGTCCGCGCGGAACTTTCGGCTTCGGCCGCGTCGCGGGGTTCGGCTCGCCTTCTCGCCACGCTGTCTTCAAGCTGGCTAGGAACTGCTCGATCGTTGGCGGCGACTTCGTTGCGTTCGCCGTTCGTAGCGGTGTGTCGGCCATGTCGACGAGCCGCTACTGCCGTGCGCGGATGTCCTGAAGTAGACGGACGGGATCGAGCGTCGCGTAGATCGTGCCGACCCGGCGAGCGACTTCCGGCGGCGTTCGCGGATCGTCCAGCAGCCGCTGATAGGGCGTCGCCGGGCTGTGATATTTCTTTCGAACGCGCGCGCCGTCGCGGTGCTTCTCGGCGAGCTTGAAGGATGGCTGGAAGTAGTTGATGAACAGCCGCGCCGACGCGTAGAGTCGGCCTAACTCGGCCGTGGCTTCCAGGCCCTCGAAGCGGCGGTAGCCGACCAAGCGCCAGCCGATGGCGCCGTTCTTCTGCTCGACCCAGGCCTGGTCATTCTTGCGATAGGGCCGCGAGCGGGTGAACTCGATCCCGTTGGCCGTGCAATAGGCGTTGACGGTCTCGTTCATGAAGACAGTGTCGTTGTCCGTGTCGAACCCAAGGACGGGCATCGGCAACTGCGTGCGCATCTGCGACAGCACCTCGGTCAGCAGCGTCTGCTCGCGGAAGAGAAGCGGCATGCAGTCGGTCCAACCGGTGGTTATGTCGGTGAGGGTGAGCGTCTGCACGAAGCTGCCATCGGCGCACGGGCCGCTATGAGCGACGAGATCGGCTTCGAAGAAGCCCGGCGGCGGGTCGTTCCAGTCGGAGAAGGTCCGAACCGGCACGCTTCTGCGCAGCGCCGCCGACGCGACCGCCCGGCGGCGCTTGCGGCCGCCGGATCGTTCTTTTGCTTCCCGCAAGGACCGATCGATGGTCGCCGCGCTCATCGACAAAATTGCGGCGCGAACCCCGTCGGCGAGGCAGATATGGCCGTGGCTCTCCATGGACGCGACGAGCGCAGGTAGAAGACACTTGAGCCGCTTGCCGCAGATCCGATCGGAAGCTTCCCAAAGCAGTACCAACGTCTCGCGTACGGCGTCGTCGTAGATCCGCCGTCCCGGGCGCGGATCGGACCGGCGGCTCGGCTTGGCAGTCTTCAGCAGACGCTGCGCGTGCTTGCGGTGAATCCCGGCGACGGCGACGAACTCGTCAAGAATCCGGCCCTTGTCCACGCGCCCGGACCGCGCGTAGCGATCGCCGATCGCCGCAACAAGCTCGTCCATCGTCGCCATGCTTACCTGCCTCATGTCCGCCACCGCCCTGCGCCTGAAAGGAACAAAACCGGTGAGGCAACGAGGTCATTTTAGGCAACAGTCCAAGCGAGGCAATGCGCGTTCCCATCCAGATTGACGCGCTACATGGCCGTGCGATTCACTGACGAGAGAAAGTACTTTGTCTCCGAGGCTTCGGTCTATCGGCTGTTGAAGGCGCATGACCTGATCACCAGCCCGGCCTATGTGGTGATCAAGGCGGCGAACGAGTTCAAGGACAAGACTACCGCCATCAACCAGCTCTGGCAGTCGGACTTCACCTACCTCAAGATCACGGGCTGGGGCTGGTATTACCTGTCGACGATTTTGGACGACTTCTCGCGCTACATCGTGGCCTGGAGGCTCGGGCCTACCATGTGCGCTTCCGACGTCACGGCCACGCTGGACCAGGCACTAGCCGCGTCAGGCCTCGATAGTGCCACCGTCGTGCAGCGGCCAAGGCTGCTCAGCGACAATGGCGCGTCTTATGTTGCGGGCGATCTTGCTGACTGGCTCGATGACAAGGGCATGCAGCACGTGCGGGGAGCACCGTATCACCCCCAGACCCAGGGCAAGATCGAGCGCTGGCACCAGTCCCTGAAGAACCGCATTCTGCTGGAAAACTATTATTTACCCGGAGATCTCGAACGACAGATCGTAGCCTTCGTCGAGCATTACAATCACGCCCGCTATCATGAGAGCATCAACAACGTCACGCCAGCGGACGTCTACTACGGCAGAGCGGAGGCGATCATCGTATAACGCAGACGCATCAAACTTGCCACCATCGCAAACCGTCGCTTGCAGCACCGACTGCAGGCCGCTTAAACTCTAACCACTGATGAGCCAGAGCCTCTCTTCTCGAAACACCTGATCAGTCTCAAATTGCCTGACGACGAACTGAGCTGCACCCGGTTCCGAAGACACCAAGTTAGGTGTTTTATGGAGCTGGAGGTGTGTCATGGAGAGACGAAAGTTTACGCGAGAGTACAAGCTTGAGGCGGTCAAGCTGATCAAGGATCGGGGCGTGTCCTACGCTCAGGCTGCCGAAGACCTCGGCGTTCATCCGACGCAGCTGCGTGAATGGGTGAAGAAGTTCGCCGACGACCCACAACATGCGTTTCCCGGCCAAGGTCAGATGAAGCCGGAGCAGCAGGAGATCACGCGTCTCAGGCGTGAGGTTGCCAAACTGAAGGCTGAGCGCGACATCCTAAAAAAAGCCGTGGCCTACTTCGCGAAAGAATCGATGTGAAGTTCGGTTTCATTTCGAAGCACCGGGGGCTCTGGCCGGCGGATTGGTTGTGCGAGGCGCTCGGTGTCTCGCGAAGTGGGTTCTATGCCTGGCTGACGCGTTCACGCAGTCGGCGTAGCCGAAGCGATGAGGAGTTGGGTGCGAAGGTTCGAGCCAGCTTCCTTGCGAGCGACCGCACCTACGGCGCCAGGCGTGTATGGCACGACCTGCTGGCAGAAGGTGTATCGTGCGGACTGCACCGGGTCGAACGATTGATGCGGCTACAAGCTCTCAGGGCGCGGCCACGACGGCGTCGCCTTCCTCCTGATGTGGGTGAACGTCAGGCGAGCGCTGTCGCTGCCAACGTGCTTGACCGCGCCTTCGAAGCGGCGGCTCCCAACCGCAAGTGGATTGCTGACTTCACCTATATCTGGACGGCGGAAGGCTGGATTTATGTGGCGGCCGTCATCGACCTGTTCTCTCGGCGCGTAGTAGGCTGGTCGATGCAAACCGAAATGACGGCGCAACTTGTGACCGACGCCCTCGTCATGGCAATCTGGCGACGAGGCAAGCCTGATGCGCTGCTACACCATTCCGACCGGGGCAGCCAAGGCGGATTCAATCGGTCGTCGCAACAGGGCCATGGTTAGCGGATTGGAGGTGCCGGTCAAGCGCCTCCGCGGGTGTCTTCCAACCGAGGGTCTTGCGCGGTCTGGTGTTGAGGGTCTCGGCAACAGCAGCAAGCGTGTCGGAGCCGTGCACGCTGAGATCGGTCCCCTTAGGAAAATACTGCCGAAGCAATCCGTTGGTATTTTCGTTCGTTCCTCGCTGCCAAGGACTTTGCGGATCACAGAAATAGACCTGTACGCCAGCATCGATCTTCAATCGAGCATGCTGCGCCACGGAGCGTGTCAACGATTATGAGACAGTCCAGTTTTGTATTTAGGCTTGAATTGGATGTCGGTCCGCGGGCGGATTGATCCAGGTCGCGATCGGCTTTGCAGGCGGTTCAGGCTGCTTTCTGACGAAACGTTCGGGGTTTCTGCTGAAGGCACCGTTGAGCGTGATTTGGCGGGCAGCATGGACCTGGTCGGCCTGACCGAAGTGCACTTGGTCGGGCGTCATCAGGCCTATTCCGGCATGGTGATGGACCTGATTGTACCAGTCGAAGAAGCCGCGGCAGAACGCCTTGGCGTCCTGGATGCAGCCGAAACGTTGCGGAAACTGCGGCTGGTATTTCATGGTTTTGAAGTGGCTCTCCGAGAACGGATTATCGTTGGAGGTGTGCGGCCGACTGTGAGACTTGGTGACGCCGAGATCTGCGAGCAGCAGCGCGGTAGTCTTGGCTCGCATCGGGCCACCACGGTCGGCATGCAAGGTGAGTTGACCGATGGGTACCGAATGTTTGGTGATGGCGTCCTTGAACAACGCCGCGAATAGCGTGGCGCTTTCCCGATCGGCGACACACCAGCCGACAATACGCCGGCTGAAAATGTCGATGATGACGTAGAGATAGAAGTAGGACCACTTGGCTGGTCCCATCAGCTTGGTGATGTCCCAGGACCAGACCTCGTTGGGCGCTTGCGCCAACAGCTCGGGCTTTTTGTAGATCGGATGCCGCAGCTGGTTACGACGTTCGCGGACTTCCTGGCTTTGAACCAGGATGCGGTACATGGTCCGGATCGAGCAGTGGTAAATGCCTTCGTCGAGCAGGCCGGCGTAGATCTCGGCGGGAGCCTGATTGGCAAAGCGTGGGGCGCGCAGCAAATCCAGCACGTTCTGGCGTTCGATGGCGGCCAACTCGCGTGGCGGCTTTGGTCTCGGCTGACGTAACGTCGGCGGCCTCGCCAAATGCGCGCGCCGACGATAGACGCTGGCACGCGACACGTTCAGAGCCCAGCACGCGCCGGCGGTGAGACGAGGCGTTACCGCCAGGGCGACAATTGCGTCGACCATCATGCGTCGTCGCTGTCTGCTGTCGCCAGCAAGGCCGCCACTTTTTTTTGGATCGCGATGATGGCTTCGGCGTGCTCGAGCTTGCGTAACAGCCGCGCATTCTCTCGCTGGGTCTGCGCCAGTTCCTGTGCCATCGGGTTGCGTATCGCGGGCTTGGGTCCACGTTTGACCGGATGCTGTCCGCCGAGCATGCCAGCGTCCCTCAGTCGGCGCCATTCGCTCAGGGTCGACGAGTACAGGCCCTCTCGGCGCAGGATCGCGCCGGTGCCGCCCGCGGGGGCGCGGTCGATCTCCGCCAGAACTCGCAGCTTGTCCTGCAGGGTGAAGGTTCGACGCCGCGGGCGATCAGACAGTTCAGGCGTCGTCGCCGCGGGGGCTGGCACGGCGGCCGGCCTCCGGCCTTCCGCCGCACCAGCCCCCGCGGCCGCACCCAACTTCACATCTCTATTCGGCATAACCATGTGATCTCTGTCCTACGCCCCGAGGCTAAACTCTTCGGACTCAGATGTCTCATGGTCATTGGCACGGAGGGCCATCTCGGCTCCCTGATCCCAAGTCAGGGAGCGACGGAGTTGCTCGGGCAAAGTGACAATTGTACGCGCGATGGCATCACGAACAGCCTCCGCGCCATGACCTGCGAGAGCCGGCCCGTTCTTCACCCGTGGCGAACAACCGTGCCCCGGCAAACGCGGAAGGTGCAGCAGCATGGTGAACCGCGTCGTGCGTTCAACAAGCGTGCCGATCGCCGAACTCCCTAATCCAAGGATAAGATCACCTTCCCAATGCCCGGGCACCGCACGATCCGTGACTTCTGCAGGGCGCTGGCTAATCATGACCTCTGGTGAGATGAACGCCTTTCCTCGTCCACGCGATCGTGCCCTTGGCGTCCGCAATGTTCGCCCGGTTCGCAAGCAGGCCGTCAACTCGCGCCGAAGTGCACCGCGCCCCTGAATAAATAGCGCCTGGTAGATGGCTTCGTGGCTAATCCGCATGGTCTCGTCGTCCGGGAAGTCGATCTGCAGCCGCCTGGCGATCTGCTCCGGGCTCCATGCCCGTGCCCATCGTCGATCCTGCCTCTTGCCGTGTCGGCGCCCCTTCCAGGGCACGATCGGCCCGGGAATAGAAACACCGCTCGAAGAAGCCACAACACCGGTTAGCTTCTCTTCCACATAGGAGCGCAAAGGCGTGTTCGCGACAAGCTTCGCCACCTTCGGGCGGCGGGCCGAACGCTCAGCATGCCACTGGGCGGTCGTCGCGCGATACTCAAGCCCGCCACTACGTGTCGCTGCGTTGCGCCGGATCTCGCGGGATATCGTCGAGGCGGACCGGCCGAGCCGACGTCCGATCTCACGCAGCCCAAAGTGCTGGACGCGAAGCAGCGCAATCTCCTCGCGTTCGGCCAACGACAGATAGCGCCCAGAGAGTGGCTTCGCCGAAGATCTGAATATCGCTGGTGGCATACCGCCCGCCTCCCGAAACCATCTTGGTCCCAAAGGCTGCGACGCACCTGCCGCGATCGCAGCACACTCGCTGCTTATACCGTCCGCGATTAGCGCCCAAAACCGGCTACGCGCGCTCCGGCTCGCTACCGGAGGGCGGCCTGGCGACCGCAATGGAGCTCTACCAGATCGATGGGAACGCCGTCTCTTAATGCTCATCACAACTCCTCCGACGGGTGTTGCGACGACCAGTTGAATCCGCCCAATACACCAGCGAGCAGTTCCAGCGATTGATGGCCGACCACGGCGTCGTCTGTTCAATGAGCCGGTCTGGAAATGTCTGGGACAACGCGGCGATGGAGAGCTTCTTCTCGTCGTTGAAGACGGAGCGAACCGCGCGCAAGATCTACCGAACAAGGAACGAAGCCAAGGCAGATGTGTTCGACTACATCGAACGCTTCTATAATCCGAAGCGGCGTCACTCGACCATCGGATATCTGAGCCCTATGGAGTTCGAGCAAAGAGCGGGATTAGTCTAAGCCGGTGTCAACAGAACCGGGTGCAGCTCAAACAGGCTGCTTGCTAATGAGTCCACGCCCTAGATCACAACCTGGAAGGCGCAGCTCGAGGTTGGCGCTTCCGGGGTCTTCGGGTCGAAGGCAAGGCGCCGGCGATGAGCCAGAGCCTCTCTTCTCGAAATGACTGATCAGTCTCAAATTGCCTTACTAAAGACAAGTTGGATGACTTCTCCCGCCACATTGTGGCGTGACGACTAGGGCACACTATAAGCGCTTCGGATGTCACGGCGACGCTGGAACAGGCACTGGCGGCATCGAGTCTCGACAGCCCACCGTTGTTCTTCGACGCAGGATGCTCACCTTATCATAGCTGCTACTCCATCGCCAACGACCACATGCTGGAGGTCAGTTATGTGGCCCCAAATCGCGTGATCCTGGCACGTAGGCGACATCAAAATTCGGACGGGTTTTAATGCGCTCCAGCCATCCAGCAACCCGGGGCCTGCGATCCCAGAGATCGGAGCGTCCGCAATCCTCCAGCCTGACTATCGTCGGCGTCAGGCTGACATCAGCCAAAGTATACTGATCGCCGACTATCCAAAGGCCGTTTTCGAGCGCCACCTCCATACGATCAATTGTTTGGTTTAGACGCTCTATGGAAGCTTCCATCTCCTCCTGCGAGAATCCCTTGCGGCCCATTTTTCGATAGAAGTGCTTTCGAAGGGGCAGTCGCTCCGTATACGCCAAGAACTCTTCTTCGGTCATCTTGGACCAGATCGGCACGAAAAAAGTATTGAACGATATCGGACGTATCGACGGCGTCGGTACCTCATCAATATATTGCCGCCAGGCCCGCATGTGGGCGAGCCTCCTGAGGTTCTTCGGTCGAACGCTGTTGTCCGGGAAAGCTTCGTCAAGATATTCGTTGATGACCGAACTCTCGATAATTGGGTGGTCATCATGTAACAACGTCGGCACAACCCCGTTGGGATTTAATTTCAGATAATCCGCAGAGAGGTGGTCTCCTCTGCCGAAATTGATCTCCGTACCAATCCATTCAAGCCCTTTTTCTGCAAGTACGAGCCGCACCTTCTGGCTGCACGTTGAAATGAGCGCGTGATACAGATGCAGCATGACATTCTCCTTTAATTCTGTGGGCTTGCTTCTACGGTCGAACGCGTTCGTCCGCCGCCCGCACGCCGTTTCGTAACTTCTTTGGCGGCGAATGCCGGATCCTCCGACAGTACCTAATTCTGCCAAGCCATCAGCCGCCGTTGCGCCTCTTCCATCACCATGTTGATGACAAACCCCAGACCACCCAGGACGATCACGCCGGCAAACAGATCCGCACTGTTGAATGAACGGGCCGCCTGGAGAATGATGCTGCCGAGGCCGGGTTCGGCGGACATCATCTCGGTGACCACAGCAAGGATGAGCGACACCGTGAGCCCAAGACGCACACCCGCGAAGATGTCGGGCAGCGCCGAGGGCAACACGATGGCCTGGATGACCTCGCGCCTCGACAGCTCCATCGTCCGCGCCATTTCGAACAGGCGCGGCTCGACCGACTTGATACCCTGAACAGTGGCCAGCAGGGTCGGCCAGAGCGAACCGAAGGCAATCACGACGATGATCATGGTCTTGGTCAGCCCAAGCATCAGAATCGCGGCCGGAATGATGGCCGACGCCGGCAGCGGCCGCAAGAATTCGAGGCTTGGCTCGATGTAGGCGCGGGCGCGCGGCGACAGACCGATCAGGATGCCAAGGCTGCAGCCGACCAACGTCGCAAAGGCGAAGCCGACCAGCATCCGGCCGGTGGTGCCAATGATCGCAGTCCACAACGTGCCGTCGCTGGCGAGTGCCGCCAGCGCAGCCAGCGCATTTTCAACCGGCGGCAGGAACACCGGAGACAGAAGCCCGGACAGCGCGGTCAACTCCCAGACGCCAATCACGCAGAGCAGGACGAGGATCGAGCCGGGATCGGGCAAGCGCGAGGTCTTGATCATGCTGTGTCCCACCGAACGAACAGACGGCGCTGCATCGTGACCAGACCGGCATTCAACAACCAGCCGAGCAGGCCTACCCAGATCAAATAGGCAAACATCCGGTCCGGATGCAGCGTCTCCTGCGCGACCACCAGCGCATAGCCCAGACCGAGCGGATTGGCGGTGATTTCTACCGTGACAGCGACGATCAGCGCAACGCCGGCGGCCAGACGAACCGCTGTAAACAGACTCGGTACGATCTTCGGCATCACGATATGCATCAGCCGTTGCAGCCAGTTTAATTCCAGCCCGTCGGCCACTTCCAGAAGTTCGCGCGGCACCTGCGCCACGGCGGACTGCGTGATGATCAAGGTCGGCCACAGGCAGGCAAACGCCACGACCGAGATGCCCATGCCGTAGCCATAGCCGAAAGTGAGCATCGCCAGCGGGATCAGCGCCACCGAAGGCACCGGCCGCAACACTTCGACCGAAGTCTGCGCCAACCGTCCGGCACGGTGCGATAGACCGAACCAGGCGCCGAGTGCAACGCCGAGGCTGCCGCCGATGGCGAGGCCGGACAGCGCGGTGGTAATCGTCTGCTGCGTGGCCACGAGAATGCTGCCATCCATCACTGCACCCAGCCCGGCCCGGGCGATCTGGCTCGGATAGGACATGGCGTCGGACTGCACGACGCCCGACATGCCGACGGCTTGCCAGAGCGCGAACATCAAGATGGGCAGGGCCAGGCCGCGCATCAGTGTGCTCGTGGCAAATAGTCGAAGAGTTCGTGCCGATAGGCCAGGAATTTGCCCTCTTCGCGGGTCTTGAGCTGATCGCGTGGATATTTCAGGTCAATGTCCAGCACAGCAGAAATTCGTCCGGGACGGCTTTCCATCGCGCAGACCCGGTTGCCGAGATAGATCGCCTCTTCGATGTCGTGGGTGATGAAGACCACCGTCATTCCTGTCTCCTGCGCGATCCGCGCCACTTCGTCCTGCAGGGTCTGCCGCGTCATCGCATCGAGCGCGCCGAACGGCTCGTCCATCAAAAGCAGTTCCGGCTCCATCGCCAAGCAACGGGCGATCTGCAGGCGTTGCTGCATGCCGCCGGACAGCTGCCGCGGATAGCGGCCGGCGGCATCGGTGAGGCCTACCTGCGCCAGCAGCTGTTCGACGGCGGCCGCCTTGCTGCGCGCGTCCGGCTGCGGCTTCTGGGTGTCGAGCGCGAGTTCGATATTGCCGACCACCGTGCGCCACGGCAGCAGCGCCTTGGTGTAATCCTGAAACACCACGGCGCGCTTGCGCGACGGCTTCGTGATCCGCTCGCCCTTGAAGGTGATGGTGCCTGCTGTCGGCGAGTTCAGGCCGCCGATCAGGCGCAGCAGCGTAGTCTTGCCGCAGCCTGAGCCGCCGATGATCGAGAGAAATTCTCCTGCCCCAATCTCCAAGCTGATATTTTCAAGGATCGACAGCCGCCCGGCGCCCGAAGCCACCGAAAAGCTGACGTTTTCAAGCGTGACGATCGGGGGACCCCCGACCGCTCTGCTTTGCGGGTCCACGATCTTGTGAACCGCGCTCATTTCCAGACGATCCGGGCCGGATCGGACGGCCGCTTGGTCAAGCCCTGCGCCACGCACATTTTCGACCAGTCGTTGACCTTGGAATCCGGCATGCTGGACTCAAGAACCGGCAACACGACCTGCGCCAGCGCTGACTCCGGCAGTTTGGTATAGACGCCAATCGCCCTGCGCAGAACCGCCGGATCCTTGTTGCCGAGGTCGGTCGCCTCGTTGATCGCCTTCTGGAACGCTGCGGCGGCCTCCTTGTTGCTCGTGGCCCACTTGCGCGAACTCACGAACCAGCCTGACGCGATGCCGTCGCCGATCTCACCAATGTAATTGGAGACGACATAGCCCTGCTTGGCTTCCAGCACCCGCGTCTTGAACGGGTCCGCGGTAAGGATGCCATCGACCTGCCCGCCCTTGAGTACGTCGCCAAGCTGGGCAAAGGACGATTCCACGAACACCGTCTTCTTCCAGTCGGCGCCGTTGCGCGTCATCCATTCGCGAAACAGCACATGGAGAAAACCGTTGAGACCGGGCGTGCCGACCTTCTTGCCTTCGAAATCCTTGGCGACTTTGATATCGGATCCCTCGCGGCCGAGCACGGCCGCGTCGGTCGCGCCCTTTACGGTAATCCCCGCACCCGTCAGGATTACCAGATCGAGCCCGTTCTCGATCGCCTGCAGGGTCACCGGAGCCGTCGGCGTAGCGATCTGCAAACTGTCGGAAACCAGCGCGGCCGGTGTCGTTGATGAGTTCGGCACCAGCACCATCTCCACATCGAGACCATGCTTCGTGAAGATTCCCTGGTCTGCGGCGACAAAGGCGCTGGAGAAGGCCGATGCCGCCGAATAGCCGAATTTCAGCTTTGTGGCCGCCGATGCGTGTCCGGCAGCGAAGCCGAGCACGATCGGAATCGCCCCCAGAATGGCAATCATACGATTCAGTCTCATTGGATGTTCCCCTCATGGACGTTGGTCACTGCCCGCTCTTGCGGCTGGTCAGATCAGCTTTGCTTGGGTCCCAGAATGCGGTTGCGCAGCACGCCGAGCCCAGTGACTTCCAGCTCGATGACATCGCCCGGCTCGACGTAACCGCCAATTTCGAGGGCGCAGCCGTTGCCAACCGTTCCCGATCCAAAGAACTCGCCGGCACGAATGGTCTCGTCCTTTGAGACATGGGCCAGAATATCCTCGAACTTGTGGTACATCTCGCCGCTATTGCCGCGCGAGCGTTCCTTGCCGTTGATGCGCACCGTCATGGTGAGATTGTATGGATCCGGAATCTCGTCGGCGGTGACCAGCCAGGGACCGATCACGTTGCCGGTATCGAAATCCTTGCCCTTGGCGGGGCCGAGCATGCCGAGCATTTCCTCGGCCTGCGCATCACGGGCGCTGATGTCGTTGAAGATCGAATAGCCGAAGATGTGGCTGCGCGCATTTTCTCGGGCAATGTTCTTGCCGCCCTTCGACGTGAAGATGCAAAACTCCATCTCGTAATCGAGGATCTTCGAGTAGCTCGGCCATTCGACATCGGCTCCGTCGCCGACGACGCTGAAACGATTGCCTTTGTAATAGATCGGCTGCTTGTACCAGACGTCCGGTATCTTGACGTCGTCGGGATGGACCGGCTTGTTCGGATCGTTGCGTAACAGCTTTGATGCCATCGCCTGCTTCAAGTGCTTCTCGAAGCAAAGGCAATCGCGCATCTGACGCGGTTCGGGCACCGGCGCGAGCAACTTCAGCCCGGCGACGGAAATCACCACGGCATTGCCGTCTTCCCGAATGGCGCGGGCGGCGTCGAGCGCCTGCGGCCCGCCGTCGATCAGCGCCAGCATGTCGCGGAAGTGCGCCGCGTTGCTGCTGGCCGTAAAGTCGACGATGGTGCTCTCGTCGACGCCTAGCGCGCCGATATGCTGTTGGCCCGCAGCGGTCAGGAATGTGACGAGCTTCATGATCGCACCTCAGCTCGCCTTGAACACGCCAGTATGGCGCGCGCAGTTGCACAAACCTGCCTTGTGGAAACGCGACATGTCCTTCCACAGGTTCAACGGGACGATCTCTTCCGGGCTGCCATATTCCTTGTACAGCGACGCCACGTTGATTACGATCCGCTCGCTATCAATCCAGTCCATATACGGGTCCATCTTGATTTCGGTGGCCGCCGTATAGGCGTCCATGCCGGCATCATAGCGCTTGCGCGCTTCCGCATTGATGTATTCGAGATAGCTTTTGAACCGAGTCACGCCGGACTTGTCGGTGACCGGACCATGGCCCGGCACGACGATATCGACGTCCCAGCTCAGGATCAGATCGCAGGCCTTAATCCAGTTTCCAACTGGGCCGGCCCAAATCACCGGATGGCCGCCGACAAACAGGAGGTCGCCTGCAAACACCGTCTTGTCCTTGGGCACGTAGACAAGCGTATCGCCGCTGGTGTGCGCCGGACCCGCATAGACAAGCTTCACGTCCTTGTCACCGACTTTGAGATCGAGTTGACCAGAGAAGGTCTTCGTCGGCGCGGTATAGACGACATCGTCCCAGTCAAAATTCTTGCCCATCATCTCGTAGAAAAATTCGGCGCCTTCGCCCAGTGCCCGATGGTTGCGCTTGATCTCCTTCAACCCCTCTGGCGGCCGCTCGAGCATTTCTTCTGCAGTCTCCTTGGTCGTGATAATTTCGGCGCCGGAGACAAGTTGATTGCCGAACGTATGGTCGCCGTTAGCGTGAGTGTTGACCAGCGACTTAATCGATTTCGCCGCCGGCACCGCGTCGCGCATGGTGTCGAGCATCTCTTGCGTAAGCTTCAGGTCGAACAGCGTGTCGACGAGCAGGTTCTGCTCCCCGTCGACGATCAGGCCCGCATTGCTCCAGCCCCAGCCGCCATCCGGCTGCAGGTAGGCATAGTTGTTACCGCCGATGTCGTGCAGGCCCTTGGTATATTGCCATTTCGGCATTGTTGTTTTCTCCTTGGCTATTCTTTTTATGTGCTATTTTTATTCATGGCGCCGAACCTCGATCGAATGCGCCGACGATAAAGTCGATGGTGTATTTCATAAGCTGGTCGCGGTCCGCAGCATCGGCCTCACCGTCGGAGATGATCTTCAGGCGATTATCGAGACCACAGTCCGACACCACCCACACCACGGCGGCGAGCGCGAGATTGTAACGCCATGCGACATCGCGGGCGGTGAGGTGCGGATAGCTCCTGCGCAGCATCGCAATGGTCTTGCGCGCGATTTGATCGAAATGTTTGATTCCGAGTTCGCGCGCGAGCTTCAGCTTGGCGAGGCGTTGCTGTTGCAAGATGTAAATCAGCAGCTTGCGGCGATCCTCATCGCCCTCGAGATATGGCTTGATCAAAGCGCGAAAAATTTTATCCGCCGGCACGGGGCCGCCGTTGGCCTCCGCTTCCAGTGACTCATAAGCCATCCGGCGCTGCTCGCAGGCTCGCCACGCGACATCTTCATAAACCTCGTAAGCCAGTCCGAGCTTGGAGCCGAAATGATAGTTGATCGCCCCAAGGCTGATGCCTGCCTCCTCCACGATATCCCGCATGGTCGTCTCCACGCCTTTTCTGGCGAATTGGCGAACAGCTGCCCGGGTGATCGCATCACGTGCGTCGCTGTCAGGGGCATCGATCATTCGTTTTGAACACATGTTCAAAACATACACCTGAAAAAATTGATGGCAAGCGTAATTTTCTTTCCTTATTTTAGATGGGCATCTTCCGATGGTAAGACCGCCCCCGTCAGGGCGAGATCGAAACGCTGCCCGATCATCGCTCCCAACCGGGCCGCGCCTGGAAAGCATTCCGGACGAATGGCCGCCGTCCACTTCAGCATCATACAATAGCGCTAACCAACACAGCGAGTCTGGTGTCCTAGAAACGCCCATCTGCGATGACGTTAGGAAGCCGCATCATTGTTTGCCGATGGCCGCTTGCGCCAGAAGCCGCCGATCGTCCAACATCTCAGAAAAAAAGCGGACCGGCACAGCCGTCCCACTGTCGCACCCCGCACACAGACGGCACATTGGTTAGGGCATGTATGTCAACGCCGGAGAGATTTTACAGCGGGTGGCCGGAGTAAAAGTGCAGCACGGACGCAAGCAAGAAGGCCCCCGATCGGGGGCCTTCTTGCTTTTCGCGTTTTATTCCTGAGGGGCCGCATCCGCCGGCGGTTCTGACCGCGCTCGGCGTGACCGGCGCCTGGAGTCGGCGAGCCTGAAGCTGTCGCCGTTCATCTCGAGGATATGGACGTGATGCGTGAGGCGGTCGAGGAGCGCGCCGGTGAGCCGCTCGGAGCCGAACACGGACGTCCACTCGTCGAACGGCAGATTGCTCGTGACCAACGTGCTGCCTCGCTCGTAGCGCTGGCTGAAGACCTCGAACAGCAGCTCGGCCCCGGTCACAGAGAGTGGTACATAGCCGAGTTCGTCGATGATCAGCAGCTTGTAGCCGGCGAGCTGACGCTGAAGACGCAGTAGCCGTTTTTCGTCGCGCGCTTCGAGCAGTTCGTGGACCAGAGCCGACGCCGTGATGAAGCCAACCGATAGACCCTTCTGGCAGGCCGCCAAGCCAAGCCCGAGCGCGATGTGGCTCTTGCCTGTGCCGCTGTTGCCGACAGCAATGATGTTTTCGCGCCGCTCGACGTAGTCCGAGCGCGCCAGTTCCAGCACCAACATCTTGTTCAGCGATGGCAACGCCAGGAAGTCGAAGCTGTCGAGGCTTTTAACGGTCGGGAACCGCGCCGCCTTGATCCGGCGCTCCACCATACGTCGCTCGCGATCAATCATCTCCATCTCGGCCAGCCGCATCAGGTAACGCGGATGGTCGACGCCTTCAGCCGCACACAGCCGGGCGACCTTGTCGTACTCTCGCAGGAACGTCGGCAGCTTCAACGCCTTCAGATGGTGGGCGAGCAGGATCTGCGGCGGAGCGTGTCAACGATTATGAGACAGTCCAGTTTTGTATTTAGGCTTGAATTGGATGTCGGTCCGCGGGCGGATTGATCCAGGTCGCGATCGGCTTTGCAGGCGGTTCAGGCTGCTTTCTGACGAAACGTTCGGGGTTTCTGCTGAAGGCACCGTTGAGCGTGATTTGGCGGGCAGCATGGACCTGGTCGGCCTGACCGAAGTGCACTTGGTCGGGCGTCATCAGGCCTATTCCGGCATGGTGATGGACCTGATTGTACCAGTCGAAGAAGCCGCGGCAGAACGCCTTGGCGTCCTGGATGCAGCCGAAACGTTGCGGAAACTGCGGCTGGTATTTCATGGTTTTGAAGTGGCTCTCCGAGAACGGATTATCGTTGGAGGTGTGCGGCCGACTGTGAGACTTGGTGACGCCGAGATCTGCGAGCAGCAGCGCGGTAGTCTTGGCTCGCATCGGGCCACCACGGTCGGCATGCAAGGTGAGTTGACCGATGGGTACCGAATGTTTGGTGATGGCGTCCTTGAACAACGCCGCGAATAGCGTGGCGCTTTCCCGATCGGCGACACACCAGCCGACAATACGCCGGCTGAAAATGTCGATGATGACGTAGAGATAGAAGTAGGACCACTTGGCTGGTCCCATCAGCTTGGTGATGTCCCAGGACCAGACCTCGTTGGGCGCTTGCGCCAACAGCTCGGGCTTTTTGTAGATCGGATGCCGCAGCTGGTTACGACGTTCGCGGACTTCCTGGCTTTGAACCAGGATGCGGTACATGGTCCGGATCGAGCAGTGGTAAATGCCTTCGTCGAGCAGGCCGGCGTAGATCTCGGCGGGAGCCTGATTGGCAAAGCGTGGGGCGCGCAGCAAATCCAGCACGTTCTGGCGTTCGATGGCGGCCAACTCGCGTGGCGGCTTTGGTCTCGGCTGACGTAACGTCGGCGGCCTCGCCAAATGCGCGCGCCGACGATAGACGCTGGCACGCGACACGTTCAGAGCCCAGCACGCGCCGGCGGTGAGACGAGGCGTTACCGCCAGGGCGACAATTGCGTCGACCATCATGCGTCGTCGCTGTCTGCTGTCGCCAGCAAGGCCGCCACTTTTTTTTGGATCGCGATGATGGCTTCGGCGTGCTCGAGCTTGCGTAACAGCCGCGCATTCTCTCGCTGGGTCTGCGCCAGTTCCTGTGCCATCGGGTTGCGTATCGCGGGCTTGGGTCCACGTTTGACCGGATGCTGTCCGCCGAGCATGCCAGCGTCCCTCAGTCGGCGCCATTCGCTCAGGGTCGACGAGTACAGGCCCTCTCGGCGCAGGATCGCGCCGGTGCCGCCCGCGGGGGCGCGGTCGATCTCCGCCAGAACTCGCAGCTTGTCCTGCAGGGTGAAGGTTCGACGCCGCGGGCGATCAGACAGTTCAGGCGTCGTCGCCGCGGGGGCTGGCACGGCGGCCGGCCTCCGGCCTTCCGCCGCACCAGCCCCCGCGGCCGCACCCAACTTCACATCTCTATTCGGCATAACCATGTGATCTCTGTCCTACGCCCCGAGGCTAAACTCTTCGGACTCAGATGTCTCATGGTCATTGGCACGGAGGGTCGGGCCTCGACAGCGCCACCGTTGTGCATCGGACCCTGGTGAATGACGGAGCGACGCTTCTCTATCGCGCCAGCAAGCGTGACTGCGACCTCTGCGGTCTCAAGCCTCGTTGCTGTCCGAAGATGCCTTCCCGGAAGGTGCCGCGATCTATCTACGAAAGCGCAAGAGATGTCGCGCGCGACATGGCCAGGACCGAGGCTTACGTAACGTCGCGACGTGAGCGAAAGAAAATCGAGATGCTGTTCGCGCACCTGAAGCGCATTCTGCGCCTGGACCGGCTTCGGCTGCGAGGCCCTTACGGCGCTCACGACGAGTTCCTCCTCGCCGCCACCGCCCAGAACCTCCGAAAGCTCGCAAAGCTGGTGCCGTCGACCGTCCCAACGCCTGCCTGAGCCGAAACGAATTGACACGCGCTTCGCTAACAGAGCCGTCGTGAACAGTTTGCGCGCCGACTTCTTCAACACAATCCGTCAAGAGCGATCAGCCGCCAATCGCCGGCGCTAATGAAGCGTTTTGCTGTATCGCCTACGAGGCGACAATGCGAACAAATCTGGCGATCACCTCATTTAGGACGACAGGGTTCAAGCAGCGCTTTCCTCTGCGCTAAAGGACTCATAGGCTTCGTTTGCCGAAAGATGTGCGTTCTCGACATGCTTCACAGCGGCACTGCGGGCAGCATTGCCGTTATTTCCTGCAATGGCCTCGTATATCGCCTTCATCTCCTGCAGGCTTACCTTGGCCCGACCTGGCCGCGACATCGAATGCGCGCGCAGAAAATTGACGCGCGCCAGCAGCCCCGTCAGCGTCTCTTCCATAATACGATTACCGCAGACCCGGAGAATATGGCTGTAGAACTCCGACGTAGCCGAAACTTCTGTCTGCATGTCGTTGGCGCGAACCGCCTTGCCGAAGGCTGCAAGTGCTGTGCGCATCAGTTTGAGATCATCCGGCGAGGCGCGTTTGGCGGCAATGAACGCCGCTTCGCCTTCTAGCAGAGCCCGCACCTTGTAGATCTCGGCCGCGTGATCGCGGGACAGCACCGGGATTTGTGGGCCGCGGTTCGGAATGATGCAGACCAGACGCTCGGCTTCCAGGCTGCGCAGCGCCTCGCGTATCGACGGACGACTGACCCCCATCATTTCGCACAAATTGGCTTCAATCAGCCGATCGCCCGGTTTGAAGAAGCCTTCGACGATGGCGCCGCGCAGCTTTTGGACGATCTGCTGCTGCACCGATTTGGGTGAAATCCGAAGGTCAGGTGCTGCCATGGTCTCTGGATTTTCCGACGTGTCGCGGTCCGAGGCGATCGAACACGGAGTAGCTTGCCTTAAACCATTCATTCTTTGCCAAGCGGTTACGCCATGGCGTGTTCCGGGCCGCCTCCCGTTCCGGCGACTGCAGTGCCTTTGCATCGGCCAGGTAGTGCAGCGCCATGTGGGTATACGGGCCCGGAACGCCATCGGCAATTCGCATCCGTCGCACCATCAGCCATTCTTTGCACTGCATCAGCAGAGGAATGTGGTCGCTATCATACCAGCCGTTGAAGTCTTCGTGGTGCTCCGCCGGGATGTTGAACAGCACGGCATAGAGCACGGGCGCATCTATCAGCAGTTCGGCCTTGGCAGGCTCGGCCGGCGTGAGAGACGTCTCGCCGCCGAGATAGCGTGTGAAGCCACTCACGTTGGCCAGCATCCACGCGGTCTCTTCCGACGGCTTGTTCTTGATCCTCTTGTAGGGATCGCTGGACAACACGTGAACGTCATCCATTTCATACACCGCCAGAAACCCGCCGTCATCGTGGCGGCTGTAGCGCTGCGCGCTCACGAAGCCCTTGCAGGCTACGCGGATCGGGATGTGGTGGGTGTCGTACCAATTGTGAAACCGGTCGGCGAAAGCCTCGTCCGGAATCATTTCCGAGAACAGAACCGCTTGGCCTTTGACGCTCATGGAAAATACCTGATTGACAGATTGTCAGACTACCTGATAGCGGAGTTATAGCGCCTGTCAAGCATGTGGAGCCCTTCGCAATGAACCTAAACATCCGCCGCACCTGGTCGATTGTCGAAGACAAGAGCGAACATGCCGGCCGCAGGATCGCGGTGCCGGTGCGCAAGGTCGCCATCGTCGCGGTGCTGGAAAATCCCTATGCGTTGCAGCATGTGGAGGATCTTGGCCCGCTGATCGAGGCCAGCGCAGAGTTGGACACGATGATGGGCAAGATGGCGCTGCAGGCGCTGGGCTCGTTCGAGGCGCAGAGCTATGGCAAAGGCGGCCTCGTCGGCCTGCATGGCGAGGTCGAGCACGCCGCGGCGCTGCTCAGCACGACCTATGCCAATCCGCTGCGCGACGTGATCGGCGGTGGCAAGGCGTGGATTTCCTCGATGGTGAAGATGGCGTCGCCGGGCGGCCAGATCGACATTCCCATGAATCATCGCAACGAAATCTATGTGCGTTCGCATTACGACGGCATGACCCTGATGTTGCAGGACACCCCGATGCCCGACGAAGTGGCCATCATCTTCTGCCTGGCGAGCGCCGGCCGGATCGGCGCGCGGGTCGGCGGCATCACCCACGAGGAAGTTTTCGCGCGTGACGCAAAGGCCTGAGCTATGAAAACCGCCATCGTCAATCTCGGCGCGATCGTCAGCGGTGATCTGAACGCACCGACGGTGGCGGGCGATTCCATCATCATGGCCGACGGCGTAATCGTCTCCGTCGGCACCGCCTCCACTGCGGCGGTCGATGCTTGCGATGTGGTGATCGATGCCGACGGCGCCATCGCCATCCCCGGCCTGATCGACTCCCACGTCCACATCACCTTTGGCGACTACACGCCACGGCAAAAGGTGGTCGGCTTTCTCGAAAGCTACGTCCATGGCGGCGTCACCACCTCAATCAGCGCGTCCGAAGTCCATGTGCCCGGGCGGCCGAAGGACGTGGTCGGGGTCAAGGCGCTGGCCGTGGCCGCGCAACGCTGCTTTGCCGACTATCGCCCCGGCGGTATGCGCGTTCATGCCGGTTCGCTAATCCTCGAGCCGGGCCTCGTCGAACAGGATTTTGATGATTTGGTGCGCGACGGCGTTTGGATGGTCAAGGCCGGGTTTGGCGCCTTCGCCACGCCCTTCGACTATGCGCCATTGATCCACATGGCGCGTGCCCGCGGCATGATCGCCATGGCGCACACCGGCGGTTCGTCGATCCCCGGCTCGGCGGGGATCTGGGCCGACCACGTACTGGCGATGAACCCGGACGTCTCCTATCACGTCAACGGCGGCCCGGTGGCGATTCCCGATCGCGACTTTCCGCGGCTAGTGAATGAGTCCAGCATCGCCCTGCAGGTCTGCACCGCCGGCAATTTGCGCACCACTCTTCTGGTGGCGGATCTGCTCGACAAAGCCGGCCAGAACGAAAGACTTTTGATCGCCACCGATACGCCGACCGGCAGCGGCATCATGCCGCTCGGCATGCTCTACACCATCAGCCATCTCGCATCGCTGGGCGGCATGGCGCCCGAACGCGCTATTGCGGCCGCCACCGGCAGCAACGCACGCATTTATCGCTTGAACAGCGGCCTGATTGCCGCCGGTCGCGACGCCGACGTCGTCGTCATCGATGCCTGCCTCGGCGGCTCGCAGCCGGACGCGATGTCGGCCTTGCGGAACGGCGACGTGCCCGCGGTCGGGGCGGTGGTCACGGCCGGCATTCCCCGTTTTGTTGGACGCAGCCGCAACACACCGGAGACCACGCGACGCGTGCGCGTGGAACGCAGCAATGTCTTGCAAGATTTTTCCGGTGCCGCCCATTAGCGCGGTGAGGCTCACGTCGTTATTGGCCTTGCCCGTAGGTCGACACAAAACAGGCACCGACCCGATCGGTTTGCGCGTCCTCGATGGATTTTTGGAGAACTTCATGCCCTCTCGCCGTCACGTGCTCGGTCTCGCTGCAGGCGCTGCCACCGCCCTCCTTTCATCGGGCGCACGGGCGCAAACCTGGCCGCAGAAGCCGGTGACGGTCATCGTGCCGTTCGCGGCTGGCGGCAACACCGACGGCATTGGCCGCATGGCGGCGCAGCGCCTTAGCGAGGCATTCGGCAAGTCGTTCGTGGTTGAAAATCGTCCGGGGGCCGGCGGTGCGATCGCAGCCGAAATGGCAAAGAAGGCTGCGCCCGATGGCTATACGCTGTTCGTCGCCGCGCTGCCGGTGATGGCCGTGGTGCCGGCGATGCAGAAGGTGCGCTACGATTCGCAGAAGGATTTTGCGCCGATCAGTAACATCGGGACCAATCCGTTCGCGCTGGTCATAAACAACGATCTTCCGGTCAAGACGCTGAAGGAGTTCGTCGAGTACGTTCGCGCCAGCAAGGCTCCGCCAAGCTACGGTTCGGCCGGCGTCGGCAGCCTGAACCATCTTTCCATGGCGCTGTTTCTTAAGCGCGCCGGCATCGAGATGACTCACGTACCCTACAAAGGCAACGCGCCGGCTCTTTCCGACGTGGTAGCAGGCCATATCCCGGCGATGTTCTCCAATCTGTCCGATGCGCTGTCGCAGGCCGCGGGCGGCAATGTGCGGATGCTGGCCATCAGTTCGGAAAAGCGGTCGGCGCTGGCGGCCGACGTGCCGACCGTCGCCGAATCCGGCTATCCGAACTTCAACGTCCTCACCTGGAACGGGCTGATGGCGCCAGCGGGAACATCACCGGAGATTATTGACCGAATGGCAAAAGAACTGGCGGCAGCAGTGAAGGATCCGAAATTCGCCGCGCAGCTGGTGAATTACGGCGTTGATCCGTTGGGCGACACGCCGGCGGAATATACGGCGACGCTGGCGAAAGACATCCCGCTGTGGGCTGAAGCCGTCGACATCGCCGGCGTCAAACAGCAGTAGAACGGGGCGATACCATGAACGATCAAGCTGTTCTAATTGCCGGTGGCGGTCCCGTCGGCATTTTGCTGGCGCTGTCCCTCGCGCAGCGCAACATACCGGTGCGGCTGTTCGAAGCCGCGGAGGCCGTCAACGATGCGCCGCGCGCATCGACGCTGCATCCGGCGACGCTCGAAATGATCGGCGCGCTGGGCCTGCTAGACGACGTAATCGCGCAAGGATTGATAGCACCGACCTTCCAGTTCTGGGACCGGCCGACGCGCCGGATCGTCGCCGAGTTCGACCACGCGATCTTGGCCGACGACACTAAGATGCCGTTCGTCGTGCAATGCGAGCAGCACAAGATCGCCAGGCTCGGACTCGAACGGTTGAAGGCGTTCCCTCATGCGTCCGTGACATTCGGATCGCCAGTCGAGGGCTTCGCCGATTGCGGCGACCACGTCGAGATTACGGTGCAGATCGGCAGCGGCAAGGAGATTATATCCGGTAGCTATCTGGTGGGTGCCGATGGCGGCCGCTCGACCGTGCGCAAGGCGCTCGACATCGACTTCGAGGGCTATACGTTTCCAGAGCGCTTCCTCGTACTCACCACGCCATTCGATTTTGCGGCCGAACACGGCGTCGCTTTCCGTGCCTATTTTTCCGATCCGGACGAATGGGCCAATCTGTTTAAGGTCGCGGGCGACGACGGCAAGGGCCGCTGGCGCGCGGTATTTCCGGCGCTGCCGGGTCAGACCGACGACGAGGTTTTGGACGAAGCGGCCAACGAGGCACGGCTGCAGAAATTCTTCCCCAAGGCCGGCCGCTACGAGATCTTTCACCGCAACATCTACCGGGTGCATCAGAGGGTCGCCGCGAGCTTCCGCCGGGGGCGAGTGTTCCTGGCCGGCGACTCCGCGCATGTCAACAATCCGATCGGCGGCCTCGGCCTGAATTGCGGCGTGCACGATGCCATGCAACTGGCCGAGCAGCTCGCGGCCGCGCTTTGCAGCCAACGTCCCGAAAGCGATCTAGCTCGTTACGACGCCGTTCGGCGGCCGATGAACATCGAATACGTCCAACAGCAGACCATCGCGAACAAGAAGCGGTTGGAGGAAAAGGATCCCGCCGCGCGCGAGGCCAACTTCGATCATCTGCGCCGCACCGCCGCCGACCCAGTCGCGCATCGCGCATTCCTGATGCGCACATCGCTGCTGGAAAGTGTTCGCAAGAACGCGGACTTCGACGCGCGGAATTTGAGTGACTGACACAAAGATCTACTCTTGATTACCATTTTCAGAATTGCCGCAACGCGTTCAGTCCTGATCGGCTCCGACGCAGGGCCCCAGTTTTGCTCGAATCAAATAGCGATGCTTCCATGAAGCAAATGGACTAAACCTGCATCTGACCACATCCACGCGCCAGGCAGGCTCCGCAGGCTCGCCTCGGTGGATGGAAGCGGCAACGCCAGACGGCGCTGCTTTTCGGCAGGAGACGGCCGTTGCCAACAGCAGCGCCAATTCCATATCGCCCCATTACGCGAATCCGAGTTCCAGGGTGAGTAAACATCCTCGTTTGATGTGACTAGCAAAATCTGCAATAGTGCAAACGGCAACAGCGCGACGGGCAAAGCCTTTCGCCGCTAACTGGCCCCCAGATCAGCCGGCAATGCCGAGCCTACCCTTCGACTATTGAACGCATTGCTCCATCGGAGGGGGCCATCGAACCGCAATGCGGTAACGGTGCATCGGATCTGACTTCCACCTTTGATTGCAATTGAACGCGCGCGGAGACACCTCTGCGTCGAAGGAGAAGCCATGTCTTCAATCACCCGTAGCGCAGAAACGCCCATTTCGGCATTGATGCTAAATGAGCGGAATGCCCGCACGCACTCAAAGAAGCAGATCAGTCAGATCGCCCGCAGCATCAGTGAGTATGGGTTCACGAACCCGATCATTGCCGACGAAAATGGCGTCATCATTGCGGGTCACGGTCGGCTTGAGGCTGCTCGGAGCCTTGGTCTGGGCGTGGTACCTGTCATTACCGTCGTCGGTCTGTCGGATGCTCGCAAGCGGGCGCTGATGCTGGCTGATAACAAGATCGCCGATAACGCGGGCTGGGACCGTCAGAAGCTGGCGTTCGAGATTCCCGAGCTTAGCGCTCAGCTCGAGATCGAAGGCACCGACATCACCTTGACGGGTTTCGATATCCCCGAGATCGATCAGCTGATGGTCGACTTCGGCGGCCCCGAGCGCGACCCGGACGACGATTTTTCGCAGGTCTCTTCCAAACCCGTTAGCCAGCCTGGCGATCTTTGGCTTCTCGGCCCTCACCGCTTGCTGTGCGGAAATGCCAGGAATGAGACGGATCTTGATCGCCTCATGGGTGGTGCGTGTGCGTCGATGGCCTTCCTGGATCCGCCCTATAACGTCTCGGTTGCCAGCGTTGTTGGCCGCGGAAAGACGAAGCATCGCGCATTCGCCGAGGCCTCCGGCGAGCAGACGCCCGCGGAATTTCGCGAATTCCTGACCGCTTGCCTTTCTAACGCCGTGCGGGTCTCAAGCAATGGCTCTCTTCACTACGTGTGCATGGACTGGCGGAATCTCGCTGAACTGACGATGGTCGCGAATGGCATCTATGGTGCCCATATTAACACAGCGGTCTGGACCAAAACGAATGCAGGCCAGGGTAGTTTTTACCGCAGCCAGCACGAAGACATCCTGGTCTTGCGGGTTGGCGATAAGAGCCACTTGAACAACGTTGAACTGGGGCGTCACGGCCGGTCCCGCAGCAACGTTTGGCCCTACGCCGGCGTCAACACTTTCCGGAAGGGGCGCATGGATGATCTGCGCGATCATCCGACCGTTAAGCCGGTAGCACTGGTTGGTGATGCAATGCGGGACTGCACAAAGCCTCGCGACATTGTGCTCGATACGTTTTGTGGATCGGGCACGACTATTCTGGCGGCCGAGCGTGTTGGCCGGCATGCCTATGGTCTGGAACTCGACCCGGTGTATGTCGACACAGCCGTTCGCCGCTGGCAGGCAACGACCAAAAACGATGCCGTCCACGCCGACACCGGCACTACGTTTGACGAGTTGGCATCACAGCGGCATGCCGCCGTCAACGCCCTGTGAGGGCGCCATGAAAAAGCGGGGTTCCAGCACGTCGCCGATTTCGAGCGATTACGAGGTCGGCTATATGAAGCCGCCGAAGGACCATCAGTTCAAACCGGGAAGGTCGCCGAATCCGAACGGTCGGCCAAAAGGCGCAAAGAACAAGGCTCCCTACCCGGACGAACTTGCTCAGATTATTGAGGAGGAAGGTGCTCGCCTTATGGCGATCAAAGAAAACGGAAAGGAAACATCGATGCCGACGGCACGCGTGATTATTCGTAAAATGAACCGTCAGGCGGCCGGCGGCGACACGCGGGCTCAGAAGAATTCTATCGACGTTCTTACCATCGCTCAGGAGAAGCGTAAGAAGACTAAGGCTGACTTCTTTGCGTTGGCAGTCGAGCACAAGATGTTCTGGCAAAAATGGCTATCGGAACGTGGCACGAACGCTCGCCTGCCACCGGGATGTCCGCACCCAGATTCGTTGATCCTTAATTTTGCAACTCAGGAAGTGACCTGCGTATCGCTTAATCCGGACGGGGACGAACTCATTTCCCTCACGCTCGATCTGCTGTACTTCTACATGACAATGATGAGCGACCTCCTCAAAGGCGAGACGAGCGATAAAGATCTGCGTTACGTTTTCGACGACCTTTTGATCATCTGGAAGCGGATGGCCGCGATCTTCAAGTCGCTCGATTTGCCATGGAATGACGACTTTCGCGGCAAGGTCGACGATGACCGCATCAAGGCGCTGAAGGACAAGTTTTTTAGAAAGAAATAGCTCCAACAGCGGGGACGAACGGCACTTGGAGTTGTTCAACCCCCTCATAAAAGACGAGCATTCTTACGCAAGAACTCAATCATTGGTGCCGTCGCAACTTTCTTTGCCGTCGCGTCGGCGATGGCAGTTAGGCGAGACGCTTTATCATCGGCACGAGAAAACCGATCCATTGCTGATTGATTTGCCCGCGTCCACTTTAGCAGGCCTTTGTAGATTTCTTCCCATTTTCGGTCAGATGCGTCGCAAAGGCCGAGCATAAGCGCAATATCCTCCGCATCAAGGAAACGCACCAACCCACGCGTTTCGAATGTCGAGACACCGCCGGTCAGTTTCTTCCATGTTGCTATTCGTTTGCGTGCGGACCCCAACCAATATTCTTTCGTGCGTACTGCTTCGGATCTGGCTAATTCGTTATCAATAGCGACCATCACATTGTAAATGGCACGGTTGAAATACCAGTCAGACAGCTCAATCTTGCGGTGTTGCTTAAGCAGCTTCGCCTGCTGGGCTGATAGCTCGCCGTGGGTTGCAAAGAATGTCTCGGTGGGAGCACCTCCGCCGAACAGATATAGGCAGTCCGAGCCGTTGTTTAGTTTTTTCCGATTATAGAAATACGAAGCACACACCAGATTATCGAGCGTATCGGTTCCGCCGCGAGATTTTGGTTTGACGTGGTCTACCCAGTCGGCGTGCGAAAAAGGCGCGGTGCCGTGGTCAAGGTATCAGACAGAGAGTCCTGAGAAAGAGCAGATTGCTTTGTCACGCGCAAACACAGCAGCTCTGAGTGCATCATTCATTTTATGCCCGAATCATCTGCCGGCCCTATTGCGCGGCTACCCCAAACAATAATGCCCTCTGGAGTAACTATCCAGTTTTGGGATAATCCTAATCTGGGATCAAATTTGCCGCCGCCAATTCCCGGCTCTGGCGGCGCATGCAGAAGTCCCTCAAATCGGCAGAATACGCCCGGCTCATCGCCATGCTTGTTGCTGTGCGGGAGAATGCTGGCGTCCGGCAGCAACCATTGGCCGCGAAACTCGGGAAACCTCAGTCTTTCATTGCAAAATACGAGGGCGGAGAGCGCCGGATCGACCTGATCGAATTTATTGCCATTGCTCGGGCCCTGGACGCAGATCCCGTCAAGCTGTTCAAGGCCTTCGTCGCGGACGAACCGACGGCGAAGGTGGCTGCTAAAACCAGGAAATCAGCCCGCTAGCTAGCGGTCCGCCCAGAGACCGATGATTCGTCATTTCGTGATCGTGCCGAGCCGACAAGAGCCACAAGATTGCTCGACAATCGCTCGACTTTCGGCGGCACCAGAGCGGTACTACGTCCAGTTCAGGGAGGACGCCATGGACCGCGCAGCAATCGACCCCGCCTTTAAATTCATCTTGAGCGAAATCGCCATTCGACTGGCCGATGCGGCCCGCATCGGCAGGGCCGCCGACATCTGCGCTGCCTCGGGCAGCGTCACGGAGGGCATCACTTTTTCCATGGAGATCGACCAGATGCTCTACGAGGCTGGCCGCCTACATGACGCCGCCTCGTTGATTAGCCGGCTCAGCCGAGAGTAAGCAGGTCTAGTTTGGCTCTCCTTGGCCCCGCCATCGCGGGGCTGTGTCGGTGGCAGCGGATGCTGTCGTCGAACAGGAGAGCAAGATGGCCACCACGGCAAATAAGAAATCAGCCCCCGCAAAACCGGCTCATGCGATAGCAAACCCCAGCCGTTCGGCCGCTAAGAAACCGGCATCGGCAAGCAAAGCCCGCCCGACCAAGCCCCCGTCTCCCTCCTCCGCTTCCCCAGCAAAACCGGCCGCCATCTCGTCCAAGCAGCAGAAGGTCCTGACCATGCTCGGCCAGCCGACGGGCAGCACCATCGCTGCGATCATGAAGGCCACTGATTGGCAGCCCCATTCCGTGCGCGGATTTCTGGCCGGGGTCGTGAAGAAGAAGCTGAATCTCAAGCTTTCATCGGAGATGGTTGACGAGGTCCGGGTCTACAAGATCGCCAAGCCGGTCGGTCAGCGGTGATGCCGGTGACCAACGCCAAACATCGCGATCCAGCAGTCGAGGCCGAGCTAGATCGGCTCCCGGCCGTGCCGATCATCCAGTTGCGCGGCCGTTACCGGGAGCTGTTCCGTACCGATCCGCCGCAGGCATACGGACCGGATCTGCTCCGACGCAGCATCGCCCAGCGCATTCAGGAGAGGGCATATGGCGGTCTTCCCCGCCCCGTCCAGCGGCAGCTCGACCAACTGATCAAGTCCTATGCCGCGAAGCCGACCGGCAAGCTCGTGCTGCCTCCACGCATCAAGGCAGGATCAACCCTCGTGCGCCAGTGGAAGGGCAAGAGCTACCGGGTGACCGTGTTGGCGGACGGCTTTGCCTTTGACGGCCAGATCTACGGCAATCTCTCGGAAGTCGCTCAGTTGATCACCGGCACCCGCTGGAACGGGCCGCGCTTCTTCGGTTTGCGGGTCAAGCAGGACGTCAAGGAACCGTCGGTGCGAAAGCCACCGCTCGGCGGCGGCAGTGACTACCGGAAGCGGAACGTGGAACTGGCAGAGGTGAAAATCCGCATCAAGAAGCGTCGCCATGGCCTCTAGCCCGATCAAGCCGCTCCGCTGCGCCATCTACACCCGGAAATCGACCGAGCACGGGCTGGACCTCGAATTCAACTCGCTCGATGCCCAGCGTGACTCCTGTGAGGCGTATATAAAGAGTCAGGCCTCGCAGGGGTGGCGGGCCCTCGCCGAGCGCTATGACGACCCCGCTTACTCGGGTGGCAATCTTGACCGCCCGGCACTTCAGCGACTGCTAAAGGACGTCGACGCCGGAAAGGTCGACGTCATTGTCGTCTACAAGATCGACCGGTTGACACGCTCGCTCGCTGACTTCGCCAAGCTGGTCGTGGCTTTCGATGCCAAGTCGATCTCGTTTGTGGCCGTGACGCAGCAGTTCAACACGACCTCTTCCATGGGACGGCTGACGCTGAACGTGCTGTTGTCTTTCGCCCAATTTGAGCGGGAGCTGTCGTCCGAGCGTGTCCGGGACAAGATCGCGGCGAGCCGGCGGAAGGGCAAATGGACCGGCGGCACAGTGCCGCTCGGCTACCGGGCCGTGAACAAGAAGCTGGTCATCGACAAGGATGAGGCCGAAACCGTCCGCACAATCTTCAAGCGCTATCTGGAGCTGGAGAGCTTCGCCAAACTGGTCGCGGACCTGAATGCCCGGGGCATCGTGACAAAGCGCCGGACCACCAGAGTCGCCAAATACAACGGCGGCATTCCGTTCACCTACGGTCCGCTCGCTCACTTTCTCAAAAACAGGGTCTATGTCGGCGAGACCGGCCACAAGGACAAGTGGTTTCCAGGCGAGCATCAACCGATCGTCGATCTCAAGGTGTTCGACGCAGTCCAAGCGCTTCTTCGGTCCAACTCGATCCGCCGGAAAGCCAGCCAGACCGCCAGTGAAGCGCTCCTCATGGGAAAGCTATATGACGACCGCGGTAACCGCATGACCCCAAGCTTCTCGGCGAAAAATGGGGTCCGGTATCGCTTTTACGTAAGCTCGGCTCTGTTGCGCGGCCGCAAGGCCGAGGTCGGATCTTTGGGCCGGGTCCCTGCCCAGGAAATCGAGGACTACGTACTTGCGGCATTACCGTCGCGAACGCCGACCGGCGCGATACTACAAGCAGATAGTCGCGCCGCCCTACAACTGGTCGACCGTATCATCGTCAGCCGCAGTGAGGTGCTGATCAAGATGGCGTCCCCGGATGACCTCCAGGCTGCCGGCCATACTCCCGGAGATATTGCTCTGCCTTGGCAGAGCCGGACGACGGGCTCGTCATCTCTCATCGAGAACCACAACACCGACAACTGGAAACCGGACGAGAGCTTGATCCAATCGATGGTTCGGGCGCGTCACTGGCTACGCACACTGCAGGACGGTGCTTACGATACCATCGAAAATCTCGCTGCAGCGCAAAACATCCACCCCAAGGTCGTTCGGCAGGAGCTTCGCTTGGCGTTTCTGTCGCCCAGCTTGGTTTCAGCTATCCTGGATGGGACCCAGCCCACCGATATCAAACGGCAGCATGCATGGAAGACGCTGCCTTTGGCATGGATAGGCCAGCGGCCGTTGCTGAGATAGTCGTCTATCGCATGTTATGGAACACCCAGAAGCTTCAGCCGCTCGGTGATGCCCAGGAACGATTACGCAGGCTAAGCCACATCATATTGACATTAAAGGATATTCTCAGGATTAAAACCGAATACCAGACACCTTTGTGCACAAGTTTTGTGACATACCGTACGCTGTCGGTTGTTTTAACGGGAGCCTCGTCAGCACAGCCAAACAACCGCGGAATGTATCCCAATATTTGTGTAAGGGGAGACGGGAATGGGGCTGCGGTTTAGAAAATCGATAAGGCTGATGCCTGGGGTTCGCGTCAACTTCAGCTTGACGAGCGCCAGCATTTCGATCGGTGCTCCCGGCTCCACGTACGGCGACCAGATGGGCAAGGACAATATGCTCTCGATCGATTACTCGGCCTAGTCCGCACGGTGACGATCGTGCCGTCAAGGCTCGGTCGCTACCGTCCTGCGTCGTCCGGTGTAGCGCGTCAATCTGGATGGGAAGCGCGACAATCAGGATGGCAATTTAGCGGTCGCGGCGTGGGGATGATTGTCGCGGCCTGACGATAACGCAAGTGATAATTGCGTGTCGTGGAGTTGATTGTCGTGGAGCGACAATCAGGATGACGCTTTGATTGTCGCGCGCGTTGGCGGCCTTCCGGCTCCGCGGGCTTTGTCGACAGCCTCTTTTCGGCGATAGCTGTCGACATTCATTTCGAGGATCGTGGCGTGGTGGACGAGGCGGTCGATCGCCGCCAGCGTCATGGCTTGGTCCGGGAAGATTTTTCCCCATTCACCGAATGGCTGATTGGCGGTGATGAGCATTGAGCGGCGTTCGTAGCGGGCGCTGATCAGTTCGAACAGAACGCTGGTCTCGGCTTGATCTTTGGTCACATAGGCAAGATCGTCGAGGATCAGCAGGTGATATTTGTCGAGCTTGGCGATCGCCGCTTCGAGCGTGAGGTCGCGGCGCGCGATCTGGAGTTTTTGCACGAGATCGGTAGTTCTGGTGAACAACACGCGCCAACCGTTTTCGATCAGGGACATGCCGAGCGCCGCTGCCAGATGCGATTTGCCGCCGCCAGGGGGACCAAAACACAACAGATTGGCGCCCTTGTCGAGCCAGGCGTCACCGGCGGCGAGAGCCTGCACCTGCGCCTTTGAGATCATCGGCACGGCATCGAAGTCGAATGCAGCGAGGGTCTTGCCCGGCGGCAGGCGGGCTTCATCCAGATGACGTTCGAAGCGACGACGGTTTCGCTCCACCATCTCCTGTTCAGCCAGGGCCGCCAGGAAGCGGGCGGCGGGCCAGCCTTCCTTATCGGCGGTTTCCGCCAGGGCGGCCCAGATCAGCTTGATGCCGGGCAGACGCAGTTCGCTGAGCAGCAATTCGACACGGGCGGCGTCGATCTTGACGGTCGCGTTCATGCGGCTTCTCCCACAGCCGCGGCAATCTGGTCGTAGATAGCGAGCGAGGGCAGCGTGACGACGACGACCGGTAGTGCCATGCCCTTCGGTCGGAAGCGTTCGATCAGCGCCTTGAGATCCGGCAGGATGCCGTCGTCGAGCGTGGCTTGCAGCACGGCACCGAGCTCCGCCTCGCAGGCCCGTTCATGTGCGAGCGCCAGAAGCCCGACCATGGCACGGCAGGCTGGTCTTTCGCCAATGCCGGCGAGCAAGGCGTCGAACGCACGGGCGTAGACGCGGCGGGGGAACAACTGGTCGCGATAGACCAGATTGAGCAGCGCCATCGGTTTGCGGCGCAGCGAATGGATGACATGGCGATAGTCGATGACGTGGCCGTGTTTGCCGTTGGGCTGGGTTCGCCCGCGTCGCAAGGTGATGATGTGCGTGGCGCCCTGGAAGCATTCGAGCCGGTCGTCATAAAGACGTACGCGCAGCCGGTGACCGATCAGGCGGGATGGGACCGAGTAAAACACCTTGCGCAACGTGAAGGCGCTGGAGGTCGTGACGTCGACGTTGACCTCCTCATAATCGGCGGTCTTGCGCACCGGCAGTTTCTTCAGCGCCGTCCGCTCCTGATCGATACGCTTGGCATTGCGCGCGTTGCCGCGGCCAACGATCTCGTCGACAAAACCCCGCCAGGCCGCAAGATCGTCGAAGTCGCGTGAGGCACGCAGCAGCAGGGCATCGGCCAGCGCTCTCTTGAGATGGCCATGCGCACTTTCGATCGAGCCGTTCTCATGCGATACGCCGGGATTGTTGCGGGTCGGCGTCATGCCGTAATGGCCGCAGAACGCCTCATAGCGCGTCGTCAAATCCTCCTTGGCATCGGCTCCGAGATTGCGGAACGCGGCCGACAGGCTGTCGCTGCGGTGCTGCTCCGGAACCCCGCCCAGCGACCACAGCGCGTTCTGCAAGCCTTCCGCCAGCGCGACAAAGCTTTCGCCACCGAGCACGACGTGGGCGTGTTCGAAGCCGGAGAAAGGCAGCCGGAAGTGATAGAGCCGGCAGTCCAGCAACTGGCCCGCAATGGTGACGCCGAGATCGGCGACCTCGGTGAAGTCCGACAACCCCATGCGACCCGGCGGATGTTCCTGACGGAAGATCACCTCCCGATCCGGCCCGTTCACCGCCCGCCATGCCCGAATGCGCCGCTCGAGCGTCCGCCGCGTTCCAGAACCCAGTTCCGGATGCCGCCGGCATAGTTCCTCGAACACGGCGATCGGCCGCAATCCGGGGGCGGCCCTCAGTATCGGCAGAACTTCGTTCTCCCAAACGTCGATGAACGGATCGGCTCGACGGCGTGCGCGGCGCGCCTTCTTCTGGGTCGGAAGTCGGGGATCCTTCTCGTATCGGTAGGCGGCGGAGGTGCTGAAACCAGCCTTTGCAGCGGCGACGGCTGGCGAATGGTTGCGACGCAAGCTCATGAAAAGCCTCATTTGTTGATCGGTGACATGCCGGCCGGCCAAAGCACTGGTCCTCTCGAAGGAGAAGCCGATGCTTTACCAGCCGCCGTTACCGCCAATGAGGCCCCTTCGGGCCGACACGCCGCTGCTGGGGTGCCTCCGGTCGGGCTACGCCCTCCCTTCGTCACCCCAGCAGCGGCGCATTCTCATCCTGATTGTCGCGGGATTCTCATCCTGATTGTCGCGCTACAGTCCGGCCGCTCAAGTCGTTACAGCAGCAATATACAAATCTTGAAAAGCGCAGCTAATTGGCTCATTAGCATTGTGTTTGCTTGAACTTAGCCGGTGGTGTAGATTCTCCAAGGGGAGAGCTTTGGCTAAAAAACCAGCAAAACAAAGCGGCGTATCAACGCCTGCACCTTTACCGATGCCAACACCTTGGCCGAGTGCAAACGCGCGCCTTCTAGGGATGGGCTTGGGACTGCCAGTTCAGCCACTGGTTCGATTGGCCCAATTTAGTGCGGCAGAGTTCGAGCGGTTTACGCTTGAATGGGCCTCGGACTATCTCGCAAAAAACGTGCCTGAGATCTGCGAAGTCCAACAGCGCGGCGGTTCTGGCGACAAGGGTCGTGATGTTATCGCATGGCATGATCCATCGAGTGTGAGTCCTCGGCGTTGGAGCATGTACCAGTGTAAGCACTATGACGCGCGATTAGGAGGCGGCGTAGCTGCCGCCGAGATAGCCAAGATTTTATATTATACTCACATAGGAGATTACTCAGCACCGCACGAGTATTATTTTGTAACCCATCAGGGTGTCACTTCGCCATTGCAGGATTTATTAGATGATCCTGATAAATTGAGAGACTTCGTAATCACAAATTGGGATCAGTATTGCGCGGACAAAATCCACAAAGGCAATGTGCCACTTGATGCAGCGCTGAATACCCATGTCGCCCAATTCGATTTTTCGATTTTTCGCGCGAAGCAGCCACAGCAAATTTTGAACGAACACGCCAAAACACGCTATCATTTGACGGTCTTTGGACTGCCGCTCATCGATCGGCCGAAGCCGCCAGCGCCCCCGTCGGCCGTAGCTCCAGCTGAAGCAGGGTATGTAAAGCAACTATATGACACCATCGGAGAGAATATCGGCGCGAGCGTATCGTCCTCAAGCGACTTCCAGCATATCGCGCCCCATAAAAACCTTTTCGAGCGCTCGCGAATAACATTTTATTGTGCCGAAGGTTTGAAAGAGCTCGCTCGTGATCAAATGGCAGATGCAGCTTTTTTTGATACACTGCTCGACGAATTCGCAGACGGCCTCTATCACAGCTACAACGCGCTCGGTCTAACAGGCTTGCAACGTTTAGCTGCCACTGTACAAGCCGCTCAGTCGCTTCAACTCGGAAGCCATGTTCTTGAGCCTCATGTGCGAGCGAATGATCGCGAAGGCATGTGTCATCAAATGGCAAACGACGATAGGCTGCGCTGGTGCGCCCCATGATCTCGCCATCCGAGCACCAACGCGGACCACGCCCTTTCAATTCTCCGCTGGAGTGTGGCCTTCGCATGCTATTCATATTGAATGCTGCTAAGGGTCATCCCGCGGATCTCCAACGGCTAGTTGGCTATGACTATCTGATCCTACACTCGGGAGACGTCGCTGACGGCCCAGAAAGTTTGCATCCGCCTGTCCCGTTTCGTGGAACGGAGCTGTTGGTAAAGCGAAATGTCATAGGCATCGGACTGAATCAAATGTTCTCGCGTGAATTATTAGTAAAATCGTTTGATATATCGGGAATACTCTACCGGTCTACAGACATGACATCAGCCTTCATCAATCTATTGAATAGCGAATACTCGAAAGCTCTGAGAGAGCGTGCTGACTGGTTGATAGGCCGATTTGGACGCCTGAGCGATACTTCGCTGTCGGCGTTCATGTCCGACAATATCGGCCGCTGGGGTGCAGAGTTTGATCGCCTTGCGGCCATCAAGGATCTGGAGCTTTAAATGCTCCAGATCAGAAAAATTGTCCTGAAAGGGCCTAAGAGTCTGACTCATAATGAATTCGTTTGATTTCAGGCTTTTGCAAGCCGTCTTATAAGGACGCGAATGTGAGCGACGAACGCCCAGGCAACGGCGCTGGCGATTGTGGTCTCGAAGTCCTTTGCCAATCTGCGGCAGCGACCGAGCCATCCGAACGTTCGTTCGACGACCCATCGGCGCGGTAGGATTTCGAAGCCCTGCTCCCTGTCGGATCGTTTTATGATTTCTATCGTCCAATTGCCGATGCGCTTCAAAGCTTGACGCAGCTTATCTCCGGCATAGCCACCATCGGCAAAAATATGGCGCAGCCACGGATAGCGATAACGTATCGAAGCAAGAACGCACGGGGCACCATCACGGTCCTGAATGCTGGCTTCGTGCACGACCAGCCCGACCAAGTTTCCTTGCGTGTCGGTGACGATGTGGCGCTTGCGGCCCTTGATTTTCTTACCTGCATCATAGCCCCGGGGGCCGCCGCTTTCCGTGGTTTTCACCGACTGGCTGTCAATCACTCCGGCCGTTGGGCTCGCCTCTCGGCCAGCCGCCTCGCGCGAGGCCATCACGAGCGTGTAGTTCAGCGACGCAAACAGTCCGCCGCGCGACCACGCGTAGAAATAGCCCTGCACCGTCGAGTAGGGCGGGAAATCCTTGGGCAACTGCCGCCATTGGCAGCCGGTCGACGCAATATACAGGATCGCATCCATCACCGTTCGCATATCTGTCGCACGCGGGCGACCGAGCGCCGAAGCAGGCGGCAGAAGCGGCTCCATCACAAACCACTCGGCATCCGTCGTATCGCTTTCATATCGCAAGCTCGCCCGCCTATAGTGTCGGCGGGTGATTTCAGTCCAGACCATCGTGCTCTCCCTCGAATCTTCGCAAATCCGAAGGAATCACAACTGGCTGAAATCACTCAGCTTCTTTTTCAGTCAGCCTCTAAGGTCGAAGATGCAATTATCATCTTTGAAGACAAATCAAATGTTCTTGCCGGCGAGTCCGACACAGGAAAAAGCTACCTTTTGCATTGCCTCGATTACATCCTGGGTGCGGAGGAGATGCGCAAGCGCATCCCAATGGCCGAACCTTATGCCCAGCTCTTTGTCGAATTCGAAAATAGTAAAGGTGACACCCTTACGCTCGAGCGAAGTCTCTCGGGCGGCGATTTGGCAGCTCATAATTGCGCGGTGGAAGACATTAAAGCAGGCGACGGGGAAAAAATCGTTGCTAGGCGGCATGGAACGAGCCGTGCCAAAGACGTAACGTCGATCATTTTTCCATTCGCAGGTGTAGATGAAGCACATTTAAGGAAGAATGATCGCGGTGAAGTGCAGCGGTTGACAATCCGCACGATGATGCCGGTTTTTCTTATAGACGAAATTTCTATCATCGCCGAAAGGTCTCCAGTAGTGGGGGAGTCGGGATTTGATGATACCCCACGCAAGCGCATGCTCGCATACATGCTTTCGGGCAAAGACGATCAGGGAATCATTGCAGCTGAAAAACGGGATATCGTTCGCGCCAAACTCAACGCGCGGCTAGGTGTCATATCGGATTTGCTGGAGCCTCTAGAAGCACGATTGGGTCAGCTTTCAGCCCCTGAGGCGGAGCAAACGCGCGATCGGGTAGATCATACAATAAGCAATTTAACGGAAACGGTTGCGTCTGGCTCGCTCGCAAGGAGGTCGCTAGACGAGGCAAGACAGGGGGCCGTGCAAACTTTACAGCGCGCGGAATCTCAGATTTTGGCGATTGAGCAGTTGATGGGCCAGTACCGCCTGTTGGACGAACGGTACCGCAGCGATCTAGAGCGCTTGGACTTTATAGCAGAGGGCGCCCATTTCTTTGACGGGCTTCAAGAAGTCCGTTGCCCTCTGTGCGATCAACCAATGAACGCGGAGCATGCTCACACTGTTGAGGAAGGTGGCGCATCAATTTACGATTCCGCGCGCGCCGAGGCAGCAAAAATTCTGGCCCACCGACTGGACCTACAGGACGCCACAGCCAGTCTAGAGGCGCGACGGGTGAACCGAAATCAAGAGAAGGGCGACAGCCTCGCTGAAATACGGCGGATCGATACACATGTCGATGAGATCCTTGCCCCTCAGCTTCGTGACGCGACTTCGCGCTTGGACACGCTGATAGCAAAACGTGTGGAGCTTGAAAGCGTCAGGAGCGATATCGATCAGGTTCAATCTCTCCGTGATATGAAGGCTGAAATAGAACGCGCATCAAAGGCATCAAGAGGAGCGAAAAAAGAGTGGGAGCCGTTGCCTTCAACAGCTCTACGCCACTTCTGCGCCGAGATCGAGGCGGTTCTCAGGGATTGGAAATGGAAGGGCGAAGGGCGAGTCGAATTTGATCAAATCAAATACGACATCGTTATTGATGGTCAAGATAGGCAGTCACACGGCAAGGGCGTCCGTGCGGTGCTATGCTCTGCATTTGCCATTGGTCTACTTAATTACTGCCATAAGAATGAGCGTCCACACCCCGGATTTGTGGTGATTGACTCTCCTTTGACGAGTTACAAAAAAGGGAAATCCGCCGGCGCGGTCGAAAAGCCGATTGATGCTGGAATGGAAGCAGCGTTTTGGCAATCGCTGACGTCAACTAAGAATGGCTGCCAAATAATTGTTATCGAGAACAAAGAGCCGCCACCCGCAGTTGCTCAAGCTGTGCATTATGAATGGTTCGCAGGTGAAAACGCTGCAGATCACGAACGCGCTGGCTTTATCCCACCAGCGTCGGACGCGTGATCAGCGAGCGCCGATCTCCTATGTTTTTGGTCGTTGCTCGTGTGCGTGCTTTCTTTCATAAACTAGCTTCATCTGCTCAAGATCACGGTGACCTTGGGACCCGATGATCAAGAGCCATCTGCTTGTGGACCCGCACGGCAGGATGAGCCGCTCATCAACCTGCCATTGACCGTGCCTAGTACATCGCATGCTTCGTGCGGCAGCCTTCGACGAAAGGCTCTTGATCTGTGCGTCAAGGGCCGGAGATTGGCCGAAACAGAGTGCCAAGGTCGTGCGGCAGTTGAAGATTGCCATTCCCAATGCGGTCCAAGCTGGAACAGAGACGCGGCGCAACGTGACTCCCGCCTCCGCACCAGGAGCGTTCGCGCCGAATCTCCGGCGCGTGTCTCTCAAAAACGGGAATTTTCGGGGTCTTGGCCGGAGACTTTTGAGAATTTGACGGTCGCGGAGCCGATTTCGCCACCCAGAGACTTTCTCTGAACACGCGAAAGCCCGCCAATTGCGGGCCTTTCTCGACTATTCCGCCGAAATGGCTGAATGCCCGGACTGCCTGGCTGGGGCGGGAGGGATCGAACCTCCGCATGGGGGAATCAAAATCCCCTGCCTTACCGCTTGGCGACGCCCCAATAGACCTGCGGGAAGCCGGCGGAAGCGGGTCTTGCGCGAATTCCCTCCGGCCACGCCGGTCTATAGAGAGACGTACCCCTTTTCAACCACCCAGCCCGGTTGTTCCAGTGGCGAATTTCGCGCGCGGGCCGTTGAGAGCGGCCCCGTTTCGTGGGAAGACGTTCTGCAACGGCTCCCACCCCCGCAAGAGAGATCCGGCCATGACCTACCGTGCCCCCATTCATGACATGCTGCTCTCGCTGAACCATGGCGCCGGCCTGCAGGCTGCCGTAAGTGCCGGGCATTACAGCGATTTTGACGGCGACCTGGCGAGCGCCGTGTTCGAGGAGGCCGGGCGCTTCGCGACCGAGGTGCTGGCCCCGCTCAACCAGATCGGCGACAAAGAAGGCGTCAAGCTGCAAAACGGCGGGGTCACCACGGCGCCGGGCTGGAAAGACGCCTATACGCGCTGGACCGCGGCCGGCTGGAACGCGGTATCCGGCCCCGAGGCGTTCGGCGGCCAGGGCCTGCCAACGGCGATCAACGCGGTCTGCTCGGAGATCTGGTCGGCAGCGAACATGTCGTTCGGCCTGTGCCCGATGCTGACGCTGAGCGCGATCGAGGCGCTGCACGCCCATGGCAGCGACGAGCTGAAAAAGATCTATCTGGAAAAGCTGGTCAGCGGCGACTGGACCGGGACCATGCAGCTGACCGAGCCGCAGGCCGGCTCCGATGTCGGTGCGCTGCGCAGCCGCGCCGAACGCGCGCCGGACGGCAGCTACCGATTGTTCGGCACCAAGATCTACATCACCTATGGCGACCACGACATGACCGACAACATCGTGCATTTCGTGCTCGCGCGGCTGCCCGATGCGCCCGCGGGCACCAAGGGCATCTCGCTGTTCCTGGTGCCGAAATTCCTCGTCAACGAAGATGGCTCGCTCGGCGAACGCAACGACATCTACCCCTCCGGCATCGAGCACAAGCTCGGCATCCACGCCTCGCCGACCTGCACCATGACGATGGGCGACAAGGATGGCGCGGTGGGCTACCTGATCGGCGAAGAAAACCGCGGCATGGCGTGCATGTTCACGATGATGAACCAGGCCCGCATCGGCGTCGGCCTCGAAGGCGTCGGCATCGCCGATCGGGCCTACCAGCAGGCTTTGGCCTTCGCGCAAGAGCGCAAGCAGGGCCGCGCGCCCGGCAGCAAGGGCCACGACATGCAGCCGATCATCGTGCAGCCCGACGTCAAGCGCATGCTGATGCAGATGCGCAGCCTGACGGCCGCGGCGCGCAGCATCTGCTACGCCACCGCCGTGGCGCTCGACGTCGCCGCCCGCAGCACCGACCCGAAGGTACGGGCCGATGCCGCGGCGCGCGGCGCGCTGCTGACGCCGGTCGCGAAAGCCTTCTCCACCGACATCGGCATCGAGGTCGCCTCGCTCGGCGTACAGGTGCATGGCGGCATGGGCTTCATCGAGGACACCGGCGCCGCGCAGCATTATCGCGACGCCCGCATCGCCACGATCTATGAGGGCACCAACGGCATCCAGGCGATCGACCTGGTGACGCGAAAGCTCGGCGTGCATGGCGGCGCCTCGGTCTGGGCGCTGCTCGACGAACTCGCCGTCATCGTGTCGCGGGTCGAGGCCTCCAACGACCCCGCGTTCGGCACTACTGGCGCGAAGCTGCGCGACGCGCTGGGGTCGCTCGATCGCACCAGCAAATGGCTGCTCGAGCGGCTGGCCGCTGCACCCTCCGACGCGCTGGCCGGCGCCACGCCCTATCTGCGGCTGTTCGGCTCGGCGGTCGGCGGCTGCATGCTGGCCAATGAGGCGATGGCGGCAAAGGAGATCGGCGGCGATCCCGCGCGCTACGTCACGCTGGCACGGTTCTTTGCCGAAAACGTCGCGGTGCAGGCAGGCTCCCTGGAGCGCACGGTGATCGACAGCGCGGAATCGGTGACCTCCGCCGACGCCGTGCTGCTGGCCTGACCCCGAGTTGCTGCAACCGACACAAGGACGCGCCATGACCGGCCACCTCATCGTTACCGACGAAGATTTCACCCGCGTCATCACGCTGCGGCGGCCGGAAAAGAAAAACGCGATCACCCACGACATGTATCGCGCGATGACGGCCGCGATCGACTCGGCGCAGAACGATCCGGCGATCCGCTGCCTGATCATCACCGGCGGCTCCGGCGTCTTCACCGCCGGCAACGACCTCGAGGATTTCGTCGCCACCGCCACCACGGAGGCCGGCCCGTTCGGTTCGTCGCCGGCGATCAAGTTCCTGTATTCGCTGGCGCACAACACCAAGCCGATCATCGCCGCAGTGGACGGCATTGCGGTCGGCATCGGCACCACGCTGCTGTTTCACTGCGACTACGTTCTGGCGTCGTCCACCGCGACCTTCTCGACGCCGTTCATCCATCTGGGCCTGGTGCCGGAAGGCGCCTCCAGCCTTTTAATGCCGCGCACGATGGGCCATCAGCGCGCTTTCGCGATGCTGGTGATGGGCCGCAAGGCGAGCGCCGAAGACGCCCGCGAGGCCGGCTTCGTCAACGTCGTGGTGGCACCCGGCCATACCGAAGCCGAAGCGCACAAGGTCGCCCGCGAAATCGTGGCCCTGCCGGTCGAAGCCGTGGCGATCTCGCGCAAACTCATCAAGCTGCCGCCGGAAGACCTGACGCGCCGCATCGACCAGGAAGGCCACCTGTTCGGCGAGCGCATGAAATCCAAGGAAGCGATGTCGGCCTTCAGGGCATTCTTCTCGCGCAAGCGGGCGTGAGAGCGGCGTTGTTTACACCGGCCTCTCCCGTCGTCCCCGCGAAAGCGGGGACCCATAACCTCCGTTGGGGGTGGTTGAAAAAGATCGCATCCGTTCTGCCGCATCATCCCTGCACGGCGTATGGGTCCGTGCGTTCGCAGGGACGACTCGTGGAGAGCGCGTGTGTAGTAGCGCTCGCAGCGTTCGCGATCAGTTCGTCAGCCGCCTTCGCTCAATCCGCCCCCGTCGACGTCACCCTGCTCGCGATCAACGATTTCCACGGCAATCTGCGGCCGGCGCCCGGCGGCATCGTGATCGACGATCCCGCCGACAAGACGAAGAAGATCACCGTGCCGGCCGGCGGCGCCGAGCACATGGCGACGCTGGTCAAGCAATTGCGCGCCGGCAAGAAGAACTCGGTATTCGTCGCCGCCGGCGACCTGATCGGCGCCAGCCCGTTCCTCTCGGCGATGTTTCACGACGAGCCGACCATCGAGGCGCTGTCGATGATGGGGCTGGAGATCGCCTCGGTCGGCAACCACGAATTCGACGAAGGCCGCGCCGAGTTGCTGCGCATGCAGAATGGCGGCTGCCATCCGGTCGACGGCTGCCGTGGTCCGCATCCCTTCATGGGCGCGACGTTTCGCTATCTCGCGGCCAGCACCATCGAGACCGCGACCGGACGGACGCTGTTGCCGCCCTATGAGATCAAGATTTTCGACGGCATCCCGGTCGGCTTCATCGGGCTGACGCTGAAAGCCACGCCGACGCTGGTGTCGCCGCCCGGCGTTGCCGGACTGGAATTCCGCGACGAGGCGGACACCGTCAACGCGCTGGTGCCGGAGCTGAAGGCGCGCGGCGTCGCGGCGATCGTGGTGCTGATTCACGAAGGCGGTTATCCGACCGGCGACTACAATGAATGCCCGGGCATCTCCGGGCCGATCGTCGATATCGTCAGGAAGTTCGATCGCGCCGTCGATGTCGTGATAAGCGGCCATACCCACCGCGCCTATACCTGCGAGATCGACGGCCGCCTCGTCACCTCCGGCGACAAATACGGCACCGTCGTCACCGCGATCGACCTCAAGCTCGACCGCGCGACCGGCGACGTGGTCAGCGCCAAGGCCAATAACCTCATCGTGCACACCACGGCCTACGCGGCCGATCCCTCCCAGACCGCTTTGCTCGCAGCCTATGACAAGGTCGCCGCGCCGATCGCGGCGCGGCCGGCCGGATCGCTGACCGAAACGCTGACGCGCGTGCCGGACATGACCACCGGCGAAAGCCCGCTCGGCGATATCATCGCGGATGCCCATCTGGCGGCGACGAAGGCGGCCGGCGCGGTGATCGCCTTCACCAATCCCGGCGGCATTCGCGCCGACATCCTCCGCCGCGCGGACGGCGCGGTGAGCTACGGCGACGTGTTCGCGGCACAACCGTTCCGCAACCAGCTTGTCACGCTGACGCTGACAGGCGCGCAGATCAAGGCCGCGCTGGAACAGCAGTGGCTCGACCCGAAACGGCCACGAATCCTGCAGGTATCGATCGGGTTCTCCTACGTCTGGAACGCCGCCGCCGACACCGGGCACCGCGTGCTGCCGGATCGCATGATGCTAAACGGCCAGCGCATCGATCCCGCTGCGTCGTACCGCGTCACCATCAACCAGTTCCTGTCGGTCGGCGGCGACGGGTTCACGGCGCTGCAAGGCGGCACTGCGCCGGAGGTCGGCGTCTACGACGTCGATGCGCTCTATGCCTATTTCGGCGCGAACAGTCCGGTCGGTCCGCCGGCACCAGGACGGATTGGGCGGGTGCCGTAGCCCGGATGACAATCCGGGGGCGGCCTGTCCACGCGGGCGACTTTCCCGGATTGCGTCGCCGCGCCGCGAGCGGCACGGCAACTTCATCCGAGCTACGAATTTTACGCCACGTCGCGCCGGGCTTCGCGCCGTGTCCCAACGAAATCGGCCCGAATATCGAATGGCTCCGGCTTGCCGATCGCACAGCCTTGCGCATAGTCAACATCGAGTTCGCGCATCGCCTCTAGGATCTCCTGGCTCTCGACGAATTCCGCGATGGTGCGCTTGCCCATCACCTTGCCGATATGGCTGATCATCTCGACTATCGCGCGGTCGATCCGATCGACAAGCATATCCTTGACGAAGCCGCCGTCGATCTTGAGATAGTTCACCGGCAGATGCTTGAGATAGGCAAAGGACGACATGCCGCTTCCGAAATCGTCGAGCGAGAAGCGGCAGCCCAGCTGCTGCAGCGCGTGGATGAAGTGGTGCGCGTCCGCGAGATTGGCGATCGCGCTGGTCTCAGTGATCTCGAAGCAGATGATCGTGGGCGGAATCGAAAAGTAATCGAGCTGTTCACGCACGTAATCGAGGAAGCCCTCATCCCGGAACGTCGAGCCCGACAGGTTGATGGCGCAGGTTTCGATCGGCGTCGATGAGCACCCGGCGAACCGCGCCGCCAGAATAGCGAAGGCATTGCGGATCACCCAGCGGTCGATCAGGGGCATCAGGCCGTAGCGCTCCGCCGCGGGAATGAACTGACCCGGCGCCACCAGTTGACCTGTCTCGTCGCGCAGCCGGAGCAACACCTCGATATGCAAGCCCTGGTTCTCGGCTTCCTGCAGCGCGATGATCTTCTGCGCGTACAGGCAGAAGCGGTCCTCGTCGAGCGCCTCGTGAATCCGTTGCACCCAGGTCATCTCGCCGAAACGCTGCATCAGATCGGAATCGCTCGCGTGATGTAGCTGGACGCGGTTGCGGCCCTTTTCTTTCGCCAGGTAGCAGGCGACGTCGGCGGCCCGCAGCGCCTCGACCAGGGTTTCGTGCTCGGACAGGCACACCAGCCCGATGCTGACGGCGACGTTGAAGGCGCGTCCGTTCCACACGAAGTTCAGTTCCTCCACGGTATGGCGCAGCCGTTCGGCGGTGCTCATCGCGCGCTGCGCGTCGCTGTTCTGCAGCAGCACGGCAAACTCGTCGCCGCCCAGCCGCGCCACCAGATCGCCTTCGCGCAGATGCTTTTCCAGCACCCCGGAGACCTGCCGCAGCAACTGGTCGCCGGCGGCGTGACCGCAGGTATCGTTGACGACCTTGAACTGATCGAGATCGAGGAACATCAGCGCGTGCGGTCGCACCGCCGGATCGACCCGCGGCAACGCCATTTCGAGCTGGCGCTCGAACTCGCGGCGATTGGCCAGGCCGGTCAGCGCATCGTGCGAGGCCTGGAAGGCCAGCCGAGACAGATACTCCTGCTCGATAGTCATATCGTGCAGCACCAATACGGCGCCTGCCGTCCGCCCGTTGCATTGCAGTGGCGTGCCACCCCACGAGACGGGCAACGAGCTGCCATCGCGACGTATCAGCAGTTGCGGATGCCCGGCAGGCGTACTGGTGTTGCCTTCCAGGACTTTCGCGATTGTCGTCTGGCTGTCTTCGCCGCCATCTTGCTGCTTGTCGTGCATCCTGGCCTGGCTGACGATTTGGAACAGCGACGACAGTTGCCGGCCTCGCGCATGGTCCACATCGGTCGCCATCAGCCGCTCGGCGGCCGGATTCATATATTCGACGCAGCTACGCGCATCGATCGAGATCACGGCCTCGCCGATCGACGACAGCGTAATCTCGGCCCGCTCCTTTTCGGTCTTCAGCGCCAGTTCGGATCCGAGCCGCTGGATCAGCAAATAGCGGGCGCGCTAGGTTCCGAGCAGGATCAGCAGTGCTGCGGTCAGCAGGTTGACAATCAGCAGCAGCCTCTGGATCGCACGCGATCCCACGCCGAGCCGTTCCGAGAACGCCACGGCCAGCGGCGTCGCCCTTTCACTGATACTGTCGATCTGTGATCTGCGACTGGCCAGCCATATCGGTCCGACTCGCCCGGCCTGCCGATCCCGATGGATCGAATCGGCAGTATCCACGAGTTTCTGGATGACCGCAGCGGTGTCACGCCAGCTTTGGATCGCCGGGGCGAGATAGCTGGTGTCGCTGAAGCGACGGAACAGCCAGATCATGCCAGGAATGTCCTCGGCATGGTTGCCGCCCTGCAACAAGCCCTGAAAGGCGAGCTTGGGATCGGGTACCGGCTGCTCCAGCGCAAGGCGTGCGTTGCGCCCCCCGAGCGGAACCGCGATGGCCGATTGATAGCGACGATAGTAGTTGTCTTCTCCGGTCTCGGCATAACGGCTGAGCGAATAGATCGCATCAGCCTGTGCCTTCGACCACAGGCTTTCACCGACCACATAGGCGCGGACCGACGACAACGTCTCCATGCTGATGCCCGCAACAAACGCCTGGAACAGCACGATTACCGTGAACAGCCACACTGTTCGAAAGAGGCCGGGCGGGGCCCTGAGTGTTCTCCATAGCTGCAACATCGTCGTTCGGTACCTGGTGGTGTCGGCACCGTCCGAGAGGCGGAGCTTCGGCAGGATTTCACGTCTCGATCGCAAACGCGTTTAACGAGGCTTCATTTTCGCGTTTCTGTGATATCGCGCTGAATGTAGAATGAAGAACCACATTACGGCCGTTGATGTGCCGAGTGACTATGCTGACCGCGGTCCCCCTGCCGTGAATAGAACGGCATATCCGCTTGACGCGCGGGACGCGGACGCTTTTTCTGAAAAGGGTCAGGGAAGACCACCCCCCCTTGCGTTGCCACCCTTTCGGAACCCGCCAATACCAATTAGGCTGAGACGCAGCCCCATCAGCGCATCCCGCGCCCGGATTTTCCGAATGACACTCCTGCTCTCGCACCTTGCATGTCTCGATCACGAGACGCCGCCCGGCCATCCCGAACGCCCCGACCGGCTGCGCGCCGTGGCCACCGTGCTGGGCGAGGCACGCTTCGAGAGGCTGGTGCGCGGCGAAGCCCCGATCGGCGATCTCGACACTGTCACGCTGTGCCATGATGGCCATTACGTCGATGAATTGCGCCACATGGCCCCCGCCAGCGGCCTGGTCTATATCGACGGCGACACCTCGATGTCGCCGGGCACCTGGGAAGCCGTGATGCGCGGCGTCGGCGGTGCGGTCGCAGCGACAGACGCTGTGATGAAGGGCGAGACCGCCAACGCCTTTGTCGCCACGCGGCCGCCCGGCCATCACGCCGAAATCAACAAGCCGATGGGCTTCTGCTTTTTCGATAATGCTGCGATTGCGGCCCGTTATGCCCAGCGGACCTACGGCATCGCGCGCGCCGCGGTGGTCGATTTCGACGTCCATCATGGCAACGGCACCCAGGACATCTTCTGGGCGGACCCCACAGTGATGTATTGCTCGACGCACCAGATGCCGCTGTTTCCGGGTACCGGGGCCGCCGGCGAGCGCGGCGAGCACGACACCGTCGTGAATGCGCCGCTGCATGACGGCGACGGCGGCGCCAGGTTTCGCGCCGCGTTCGAGAACCTGATCCTGCCGCAGTTGCAGAAATTCTCGCCGGAACTGATCGTCATCTCCGCCGGCTTCGACGCGCATAAACGCGATCCGCTCGCCTCGCTGAACCTCGACGCCGAGGATTTTGCGTGGGTGACGCAGCGGTTGATGGACGTGGCCGACAAGTCCGCCGGGGGCCGGATTGTCTCGGTGCTGGAGGGCGGTTATGATTTGCTGGGCCTCAAGGAATCGGTGGCGGCCCATGTCACCGCGCTGATGGGCGCGTAACCGGCACCACATCGGCTGACCTCCCCCTTCGAATGGCGCGTGAAGCGCCCAGGAATGCGATATGGCTGAACCGACCCATGCCGATGTCAGGAAATTGACGTTCGAGCGCGCCATCGAGGAGCTCGAAACCATCGTCAAGCGGCTCGAGGACGGCAAGGTGCCGCTGGAGGAATCCGTGGCCATCTATGAACGCGGCGAAGCCCTGAAGCGCCGCTGCGATGAGCTGTTGCGGCAGGCCGAGGCCCGGGTGGACAAGATCACCACGGATTCCAGCGGTCAGGTGACCGGCACCGAGCCGCTCGACGTCCAGTAACGCGCCGATTTAACGCTTGGTGCACCCTTCGGGCTGCTATAGTCCTGACGTCAGACCCGGGGTACCAGTGTGCGCGTCGATCACCGTCATGTCATCTATGTGCAGGGGTACGACCCGCGGGGCCTCTCGCAATATTACCGTATGTTTCGCACCGAACTGCGCAAGTTCGGGCATTTATACGACCTCGCCACCACGGTCAGCCGGCCGAATCGGCCGCCGGACGGCGAATTCGCTGCCGAATCCGCGTCCTGGTGCATCGAGACCACCGGCCAGGGCTGGCATACCCGTACCGATTACGAGTTCCTGCGCTGGGAAGACCTGATTCAGCGCGATCTCGCCTGGCCGGTCTGGAAGACGCTGGCCTATGCGATCGCGATCTACTGGCGGCTGGTTTTTTCCGGCACAATGGGCCGCTTCTGGGCGGCGCATTGGCGGTTCGCCACCTTCATCTCCTATCCCCACATCCTGCTGCTCAACGAGGCGATCTGGTGTGCCGCGGTGGCCTGGGGCTTCGGCTGGGGGCTGCAATGGCTGGGAATCCACAGTTTCCTCGCCGCAATGGCGGCCACAGCGCTGTTCGTCGCCGCGCTCGGTACGCTGCTAAAGGCCACCGAGCAGCGCAGCTACCTGCTCTATCTGATGTCCGACACCATCTTCACCTGGCAGTTCTCGCACGGCCAGCGGCCGGAGTGGGACGCCCGCATCGACCGCTTCGCGCAGCATCTGGTCGAGGTCGCCCAATCGAGCGCGGCGCAGGAGATCGTGCTGGTCGGACATTCCTCCGGTTCATTTCTTGGCTCTGAAATCCTTGCCCGCGCGCTCGAGCTGGATCCCGATCTCGGCCGCCACGGCCCCCGAATTGTGCTGCTGACGCTGGGCGGCAACATGCCGATCGTCGGTTTCCATGCCGCCGCGACCGGCTTCCGCGACCATCTGCGCCTGCTGGCGACGGAACCCTCTATCGAGTGGATCGACGTGCAATCGCGTAAGGACGTGATGAACTTCTTCCCGTTCGATCCGGTCACCGGTCACCGCATCGACGCCGGGCCGAACCGCCGGAACCCGACCATCGTGCCGGTCCGGTTCCGCGAGATTGTCCAGCCAGACCACTACAACCGGTTCCGCTGGAAGTTCTTCCGGGTTCATTTCCAGTTCGTGATGGCCAATGAGCGGCCCCATACCTATGATTTCTACATGATCGTCTGCGGCCCGGTGTTGCTGACGGAGCGCTTCAGCCAGCCGGAGGCGGCGCTTGCACTGGTCACGGGCGCCCCGTCGACGCGGCGGAGCGCCTGGGACCAGCTGGGTCTGGACGCCGAAGCGAGGCCTGACTTTCCCGTCCGGCGGAACACCGAGGCCTGCCGGCATGGTTGAGCGCGCAGTGTTGCGCAATTGCCCACATTAGGTGCTGCGCTGCCGAAACAACCCGCGCGGCAGTTGGCTTTAGCCGTCGCTTTGGTGTAAAGGGACTGGGACTATGCGCTGGCGCTCGCGCTTCGATGCCGGCCATTAACGTTGATAAGCGCTTCATTCATCTGGCAAAAATGTTCAGACGGAGGGGGCCGCCAAGCGTGATAGATATCACAGTGAAACTACGGGGCCCATTACAAGGCCTCGAAACAGGCTTCCCGGTTCCGGAAGCTGCGAATGTCCCGACGATGGCTGCGCGAACCGCCGGCCGTCCCGGATGCCAGGCGCAGTCCCGGACGTGTAAAATTGGATAGTACCGTGACCGATTTTAGTAAGACACCGTTGCTCGACACCATCAAGACGCCGGAAGATCTCCGCAAGCTGAAGGTCGAGCAGGTTCGACAGGTCGCCGACGAACTTCGTCAGGAGACCATCGACGCGGTGTCAGTTACCGGCGGCCACTTCGGCGCAGGGCTCGGCGTCGTCGAATTGACGACCGCTTTGCACTACGTCTTCGATACGCCGCGCGACCGGCTGATCTGGGACGTCGGCCACCAGGCCTATCCGCACAAGATTCTGACCGGTCGCCGCGATCGCATTCGCACGCTGCGCACCCCCGGCGGCCTGTCCGGCTTCACCAAGCGCAGCGAGAGCGACTACGACCCGTTCGGCGCGGCGCATTCCTCGACCTCGATTTCCGCCGGCCTCGGCATGGCAGTTGCCCGTGACCTGTCCGGCGGCAAGAACAATGTTATCGCCGTGATCGGTGACGGCGCGATGTCAGCCGGCATGGCCTATGAGGCGATGAACAACGCCGGCGCGATGAATTCCCGCCTGATCGTCATCCTCAACGACAATGATATGTCGATCGCCCCGCCGGTCGGCGCGATGTCGGCCTATCTGTCGCGGATGTATTCCGGCAAGACCTACCGCTCGCTGCGCGATGCCGCCAAGCAGCTCGGCAAGCATCTGCCGAAGGTAATCGCCGACCGCGCCGAGCGGGTCGAGGAATATTCCCGCGCCTTCATGGCCGGCGGCGGTACGCTGTTCGAGGAACTCGGCTTCTACTATGTCGGTCCGATCGACGGCCACAACCTCGACCATTTGCTGCCGGTGCTGCAGAACGTCCGCGACATGGGGACCGGTCCGATTCTGGTCCACGTCGTCACGCAAAAAGGCAAGGGCTACGGCCCGGCCGAGGCCGCCGCCGACAAATATCATGCGGTGGTCAAGTTCGACATCGCCACCGGCGCGCAGTCCAAATCCAAGCCGAATGCGCCGTCCTATCAGAACGTGTTCGGCGCCTCGCTGGTCAAGGAAGCCGAAAAGGACGACAAGATCGTCGCCATCACTGCGGCGATGCCGTCGGGTACCGGCGTCGACATCTTCAACAAGGCCTTCCCGGACCGCACCTTCGACGTCGGCATCGCCGAGCAGCATGCGGTCACCTTCGCCGCCGGTCTGGCCACCGAAGGCTACAAGCCGTTCGTCGCGATCTACTCGACCTTCCTGCAGCGCGGCTACGACCAGATCGTCCATGACGTGGCGATCCAGAACCTGCCGGTGCGCTTCGCCATCGATCGCGCCGGTCTGGTCGGCGCCGACGGCGCGACCCATGCCGGCTCGTTCGACAACGCCTATCTGGGTTGCCTGCCGAACATGGTGATCATGGCCGCTGCCGACGAGGCCGAACTGGTCCACATGGTCGCCACCCAGGTCGCCATCAACGACGCGCCAAGCGCGCTGCGCTATCCCCGCGGCGAAGGACGCGGCATCGAGATGCCGGAAGTCGGCGTCGCGCTCGAAATCGGCAAGGGCCGCATCATCCGCGAGGGCAGCAAGATCGCGCTTCTGTCGTTCGGCACCCGTCTCGCCGAATGCGAGAAGGCCGCCGACGAACTCGCCGCCCATGGCCTGTCCACCACGATCGCCGATGCGCGCTTCATGAAGCCGCTCGACCAGGACATGATCCTCAAACTGGCGCTCGACCACGAGATCTTGCTGACCATCGAAGAAGGTTCGATCGGCGGTTTCGGCAGCCACGTGATGCAGTTGCTGGCCGAACACGGCATGCTCGATGGCAACGTACGGATGCGCTCATTGGTGCTGCCCGACACTTTCCAGGACCATGATTCGCCGGCCGCGATGTACGGTCGCGCCGGTCTCGATGCCAAGGGTATCGTCCGGAAGGTGTTCGAGACCCTCGGCAAGGATTTCACCGCCGAGACGGTGAAGCTGGCGTAAGAAAGATACTGTCGTTCCGGGGCGCGAGAGCGAAGCTCGAGCAAACCCGGAACCCCGAGATGGGACGATGAACATCTCGGGATTCCGGGCCTGCGCCATCCGGCTTCGCCGTCTGTCACATCCCGGAATGACAGTGAGGCGTTCTTCATGAAAATCTATCTGGCAGGCCCCGATGTCTTCCTGCCCGACGCCATCGACATCGGCCGCCGCAAGGTCGATCTCTGCCGGCACTACGGCGTCACCGGCCTCTACCCGCTCGACAACAGCGTCGATCTCGCGGCGCCCGACGCCTCGCTCCAGATTTTCCGCGGCAACGAGGCCATGATGAACCAGGCCGACGCGATCATCGCCAACCTCACCCCGTTCCGCGGCCCCGGCGCCGATGCCGGCACGGTGTATGAACTCGGCTATATGGCCGGCCGCGGCAAAAACTGCTTCGCCTATTGCAACGATCCCGCTTTGTATGTCGATCGCGTACGACGGCTGACGGATGTCACCGCGCAGCATGGCCGCCTCGTGGACGCCGACGGACTGACCGTGGAAGACTTCGGCCACACCGACAATCTGATGATGATTCATGCGCTCGAATTGCATGGCGCACCAATGGTGCTGCCGCGCCAGACGCCGGCCGATCGCTGGCATGACCTTGCCGGCTTCGAGGACTGCCTGCGCCTCGCCACCAGCACGAAGCTCCAAGCATGACGAGGCGCCCGATCAACCAGCCGACCGCGCGAAAACGCGCCGACATGCTGCTGGTCGACCGCGGACTGTTCGAAAGCCGCGCCCGCGCGCAGGCGGCCATCGAGGCCGGCCTGGTCTTCGCCGACGACAAGCTCGTCGCAAAAGCCTCGGAGAGCATTGCCGAAGACGCGGTGATCCAGGCCGAGCCGGCGCATCCCTTCGTGTCGCGCGGCGGCGTCAAACTGTCCGGCGCGCTGGAGCGTTACCCGATCGAGATCGAGGACCATGTCTGCCTCGACGTCGGCGCGTCTACCGGCGGCTTCACCGAAGTGATGCTGGCCAACGGTGCCAGCCTTGTCTTCGCCATCGATGTCGGCCGCAGCCAGTTGCATCCGTCATTGCATGGCCATCCGAAGATCGTCTCATTGGAAGAGACCGACATCCGCGCCTACGAAAACAAGCGCCTACCGGCGCGGCCGGACGTGGTAGTGATCGACGTCAGCTTCATCTCGCTGAAGGCGGTACTGCCGGTGGCGCTGCAGCTTTCGGCCTCGCCGATGCACCTCCTGGCGTTGATCAAGCCGCAATTCGAAGCGCCCGGCAAACACGGCAAGCGCGGCATCATCAAGGACGCTGCCGTCCACCAGGCGGTGTGCGACGACATCGCTTCATTCGCGGCGACACAAGGCTGTACCGACATTGACATCTTCCCCTCCTCCATCGCTGGCGGCGACGGCAATCTCGAATTCTTCCTCGGCGCCCGCCGTGGGTGAACGCCTGACCATCGACCATGTCGGACAGCGCGGCGACGGCGTCGCCTACGTCGAGGGCGCAACGGTGTTCGTGCCGTATACGCTGGCCGGCGAGATCGTCGAGGCGAGCGCCGTCCCCGGCCATGCCGAGCGCCGCAAGTTCGAACATGTCGAGACCGCCAGCGCCGAGCGGATCGAGCCGTTCTGTCCCTATTTCGGCCGCTGCGGCGGCTGCGCCATCCAGCATTGGCAGCCCGCCCCCTATCAGGCCTGGAAGCGCCAGATCGTGGTCGACACGCTGGCGCATGCCCGCATCGAGTGCCCGGTCGATCCGATCATCGACGCCCACGGTGCCGGCCGCCGCCGCATCACCGCGCATGCCCGCCGCGGCGGCGACAACGAGATCCGCACCGGCTTTTCCGCCGCCGCCAGCCACGCCATCATTGCGATCGAACACTGCCCGATCCTCGATCCCGGCCTGAACGGCGCACTCGACGTCGCCCGCGCGGTGGCGCTGCTGCTGAAGCCGACCGACAAGCCGCTCGACATCCAGATCACCGCGGCCAGCAACGGCCTCGACGTCGATGTCCGCGGCACCGGCCCGCTGCCGACGCCGCTGATCGCCAAACTCTCGCAACTTGCCGAGCACTTCAAGCTGGCGCGCCTCACGCGCCACGGCGAACTGGTGCTGATGCGAACGACGCCGATGATCACGGTCGGCAAGGCGCAGGTCGTGTTGCCGCCTGGCTCGTTCCTGCAGGCGACGGCGGCCGGCGAGGAAGTTCTGGCCGAGCTGGTCATGAAGGCCTGCAAGGGCTCGAAGACGATCGTCGATCTGTTCTGCGGCGTCGGCCCGTTCGCGCTGCGGCTTGCCGCGAAGTCGCGCGTCATGGCCTATGATTCCGACGAAGGCGCGATCCTGTCGCTGCAACAGGCGGTGAAGGAAACTTCCGGCCTCAAGCCGATCACCGCTCTGGTGCGCGACCTCTATCACCGCCCGCTGGTGGCGCAGGAGCTCCGCGATGTCGGTTGCGTCGTGTTCGATCCGCCGCGCCAGGGCGCGCAGGGACAGGCCGAGAAGCTGGCCGCGAGCAAGGTCAGGACCGTGGTGTCGGTGTCCTGTAACGTGCAGAGCTTTGTACGCGACGCGAAAATCCTGATCGACGGCGGCTACAAGATCGACAGCGTCACGCCGGTCGATCAGTTCCGTCATACGCCGCATGTCGAGCTCGTGGCGCGGTTCAGGCGGTAGATGCTCGTAGGGTGGGCAAAGCCGCGGCGCGCAACGCGCGGCGCGGCGTGCCCACCATTTGGCGGTTGGGTGGTGGGCACGGCGCAAGGGCGCCTTTGCCCACCCTACGATCGCCGCGCGCAACCGTGCTAATGTTGCTCCAACAACAAGAATCACACGGGAGCGAAACTTGGACGCCATCTCCGCCGATATTCTGCCGCCCGGTATTCGCTCGCGCTTTGTCGATGATATCAACGGCCTGCGCCTGCATGTGCTGGAGGCCGGCTTCGAGAGCGCCGGCCGCCCTTGCGTGCTGCTGCTGCATGGCTTTCCCGAACTGGCTTACAGTTGGCGCAAGGTGATGCCGGTGCTGGCGGCGGCGGGCTATCACGTGCTGGCGCCGGACCAGCGCGGCTACGGTCGCACCACGGGGTGGGAGGCCGGTTATGACGGCGACCTGCGCCCGTTTCGGCTGCTCAATCTGGTGCGCGATGCGCTCGGGCTGATATCGGCCTTCGGGTATCGCCATGTCGAGGCGGTCGTCGGGCACGATTTCGGCTCGTCGGTCGCGGCATGGTGCGCGCTGGTTCGGCCGGATGTGTTCCGCAAGGTCGCGTTGATGAGCGCCCCGTTTGCCGGGCCGCCGCCGCTGCCGTTCGACACCGCCGGCCGACCCGCGGCGGCAGCCGTGGACGATCCGATCCATCGCGAGCTTGCGGCCTTGCCGCGACCGCGCGAGCACTATCAATGGTACTATTCCACGCGCAAGGCCAATGCCGACATGCAACATGCGCCGCAGGGCGTGCATGATTTTCTGCGCGGCTACTATCATCACAAGAGCGCGGACTGGACCGGCAACACGCCGCTTCCGCTGCAAGCCTGGACCGCCAGTGAACTGGCGAAGCTGCCGACCTATTACGTGATGGACCTCGGCCGGACGATGGCCGAAACGGTCGCGGCCGAAATGCCGTCGGCGCAGCAGATAGCGGCGAATGGCTGGCTGCCGGAGCGTGAGCTGGCCTTCTATGCCAGTGAATATGCCCGCACCGGATTCCAGGGCGGGCTGCAATGGTATCGCTGCGGCACGTCGGGCGCTTTCACGGCGGAACAGCAGACCTGGTCGGGCCGAACCATCGACGTGCCGTGCTGCTTCATTTCCGGCCGACAGGACTGGGGTATCTACCAGCGCCCCGGCGCGATCGAGGCGATGCAGAGCACGGCCTGCACCGACCTGCGCGGCGTGCATCTGATCGATGGCGCCGGCCACTGGGTGCAGCAGGAGCAGCCGGCCGAAGTGAGCCGACTGCTGCTGTCCTTCATTGGCGCGGCCGAAACGGCGACCGTGCCGGCGGCGGGCGTTTAGGCCGCCCGCACGGTATTCAGGAACTTGCCAACTTCCGCCTTCAGCCGGTCGCCGTCGCGCGACAAGGTCTTCGCCGCCGACAGCACCTGCGTCGAGGCCGAGCCGGTCTCGGTGGCGCCGCGCTGCACGTCGGTGATATTCGCGCTGACCTGCTGCGTGCCCTGCGCGGCCTGTTGCACATTACGCGAGATTTCCTGCGTCGCGGCGCCCTGCTCCTCGACCGCCGCGGCGATGGTGGAAGCAATCTCGGCCATCTGGGAAATGGTGACGCCGATTTCCTTGATCGCAGTCACCGACTCGCCGGTCGCTGCCTGCATGCCGTTGATCTGCACGCTGATCTCGCCGGTGGCCTTGGCGGTCTGTTCGGCCAGCGCCTTGACCTCGGAGGCCACCACGGCAAAGCCCCGACCCGCCTCGCCGGCGCGTGCGGCTTCGATCGTGGCATTGAGCGCCAGCAGGTTGGTCTGACCCGCGATGTTGTTGATCAGTTCGACGACGTCGCCGATCCGGCTGGCTGCCGCGGCCAGCACGGCGATCCGCTCATTGGTCTTTTCGGCCTGCGACACCGCTTCGCCGGCGATGCGGGAGGAGTCCTGAACCTGACGGCTGATCTCGTTCACCGACGACGCCATCTCCTCGGTGGCGGAGGCCACCGACTGCACATTGGTGGAGGCCTCTTCCGACGCCGCGGCAACCGCCGTGGTGATATGTTGCGAACGCTCGGCCGTGGCGGTCAGCGTGCCGGCCGAGGCTTCCAGCTCGGTCGCGGCCGACGACACGGTCTCGATGATTTCGCCGACGGCGGCTTCGAACGTATCGGCAAGCTGGTACATGTCGCGCTTGCGCTGCTCGGCGGCGATCTCTTCCTGCCGGCCCTGGGCCTCGGCCTCCTCGCGCGCCTTGCGCTCGGCATTGGAGCGTATCACTACGACATTCCTCGCCATGTCGCCGACCTCGTCGCCGCGGCTGGCGCCGGGGACGACCATATCGAGATCGCCGCCGGCCATCTTGCCGAGCGCGTTGTTGAGGGCGGTCAGGCCGCCGACGATGCGGAAGATCACGAACAGGATGGCGGCCACGCTGAAAGCGAACGCAACGCTGCTCAGCACGACCAGCATATACCACGCCTGATTGTAGGTGGCCGCTGCCGACGAAGTCGCAGCCTCTGCGCCGGCGTTGTTGAACTCGATGTCGGCGTCGAGCGCGGTCAGTGCCTCTTCGAACAGCGACCGCGTCGTCGTGCTATCGACATAAGGGGGTTGGCCGGCACTTCTGGCCTTGTCGATGTCAAAGCCCTTGCGCTGGTTTTCGAGATATGCGGCCCAGCGGGCGGTGAAATTCTCCCATAGCTTGCGCTCCTCGGGGCCGCTGATCAAAGGCTCATAGACTTTGACCAGCCGCTGGAAAGCCGCGAGTCGCTCGTCAAGAGTCACACGGAGCTTGTCCGAGGACTCCCGATCGGCGTAGCCGAGCCGGAACTCGGCAAGTCGCGCTCGCGTGACCGAATATTTGATCTGGCCGAGGACCTTCACCGAAGGCAGCCAGTTGGTTGAGATGTCTTCGGTGCTCGCATTGACCAGCTTGAGCTTCGAGGTCGCCACCAGCCCCTGCCCCGCAACGAACATCAGCAAGAGGGAAACGACCGCGATCAGGGACAATTTGACGGTCAGGCGCATCGAGACGCTCCTTTGCAGGTTTGGGGGGCAGTCCAGGAATTTTCGGTACGGTTGTAGACATAGCGCGTTGACGAAACCTGTAGAACGGCATCCGTAAGAATACGTGCTGCTCCGCCCGGGCCTGACTGGCACACAAACAGCAAAAAGAGCGCGGGACTACGCCCGCGCCCGATCCGATGGGGGGCGTCGGTGTCCGCCGACTACGCTGCGCGCACCGTATTCAGGAAGCGGCTGACTTCCGACTTCAGCCGCTCGCTGTCATGCGACAAGAGCTGCGCCGCCGACAGCACCTGCGCCGAGGCCGAGCCGGTCTCCGACGCGCCGCGTTGCACGTCACCGATGTTCGAACTGACCTGGGTGGTTCCGTGCGCGGCCTGCTGCACGTTGCGGGAGATTTCCTGGGTCGCCGCGCCCTGTTCTTCCACCGCAGCCGCGATGGTCGAGGCGATCTCCGACATGCGGCCGATGGTGTCGCCGATCTGCTTGATCGCGGCCACCGACTCCTGGGTCGCGTTCTGGATGCCGGAGATCTGCATGCTGATCTCGCCGGTGGCCTTGGCGGTCTGCTCGGCCAGCGCCTTTACTTCCGACGCCACCACGGCAAAGCCGCGACCGGCCTCGCCGGCGCGCGCCGCCTCGATGGTGGCGTTGAGTGCCAGCAGATTGGTCTGGCCGGCGATGTTGTTGATCAGTTCGACGACGTCGCCGATCCGGCTAGCCGCCTTGGCCAGTTCGCCGACGCGGTCGTTGGTGGTGCGCGCCTGATCCACCGCCTCATTGGCGATGCGCGAGGATTCCTGCACCTGACGGCTGATCTCATTGACCGAGGAGGCCATTTCTTCCGTCGCAGAAGCGACGGACTGCACATTGGCCGAAGCTTCTTCGGAAGCCGCAGCCACCACCGAGGTCTGTTGCTGGGCGCGCACGGCCGTGGACGAAAGCGTATTGGCGGAGGCTTCGAGTTCGGTCGAGGCCGACGACACGGTCTGGATGATTTTCCCGACGGCGCCTTCGAAATCATTCGCCAGTTTCGTCATCTCGGCCTTGCGCTGCGCGGCGCCTCTGGTGTCCTGGAGCCGCTGGGCATCTGCCTCGGCGCGCGCCGACAGCTCGGCATTCTCGCGGATCACGGTGATCGTCTTGGCCATGTCGCCGACTTCGTCACCGCGATCTGCACCGGGGATGACCACTTCGGTCTCCCCCTTCGCAATCCTGCCCATGGCATCATTGAGCCGCGTCATCGGCCTGGCGACGCCAAAGAAGGCAAACAGCACGGAACCGATGATCGACAGCACGACCAGAAGCGACAATGCGAGGTTGATACGGCTGGCTTGCAGCGTCTCCACCGCCGTCAATTCTTTCGCGTCGGCCACCGTCTTTCGCGCAACCACCAGCGACGCGGTGATGAGTTCCGAACCGCGATTGGCGGCGGGCAGCGCCCGGCTCTCAATCAATTTGGTCGAGTTCTCGTCGATCTTTATCAACTGGATCGACGTCGCGATTAACGCTTTCATGATGGGCGCGAGTGTTTCGATTTCACGACGGGTTGCCGGATCGCCGGCCAATGCGCTGCCGCGCGCCAGGATCTCGGCGATCTTCGCCTCGCCGCCGGAAATCAATGTCGCAAGTCCCTGCTCTCCCGCTGTGGCGAGCCGCCAACCGGCAATGGCATTGAACATCGCGCTGGCCTGCTGCAGATCGCGCTCGATACCGAGGCGGTTGGAATCCTGTTTCACCGCCGCGGATGCGAACAACGCATCAAGTTGTGCATTCCAGCTTGTCGTTTGAGCGTTGCCGGCAGCGAGCAAATCCAGTTTCGTGCGTCCCATCTTCGCCAGTTCATCGACGGCCAGGCTGTAGTCGGTGGCCAGCGACTTGATCATCTCGAACCGCGACCTGTTTTCCGGGTTCAAAGTCAGACCGATCGCGGTATCCAGCGGCTTCTCATACAAGGCTTTGGCCGCAGGGATATCCGTCTGGCCTTGGTCGATCTCGGCCACATTCTTCGCATAACGAATGTCCTTGCCGATCAACTGAAGTCGCCGAAATCCGATCGCGGCCGTGAGCACCTGCTCGGAGATGGTCTGCTGGGTATCCCTGCGCTGATTGACATCGGCAAGCGAGCTTTCCGCACTCCTCTGGCTGGCGACGCCGCCGATCGACAATATGATGCCGAAAAGGCCGGCGAGACCGAGCTTGTATCCAATGCGGTTTAACTTGCTCATTTCACTACCTTTGATGTGAACTTTGGGTATTCAGCATCTGACACCTGGTCGGGAAAGCGCTTCCCCGACCCGGTGCCAGATGCGTGGATCGATTACGCCGCGCGAACCGAATTCAGGAACCTGCCGACTTCAGCCTTCAGCCGCTCGCTGTCCTGCGACAAAAGCTGCGCCGCCGACAGCACCTGTGCCGAGGCGACGATCAGACCAATTTTGAAATTGATCTTGAAATTGTTCAGCCAGGACATGGGCGCTCCAGTAGTTTGGTAGCGCTAATCAAGCGCGCGAAGTGCAAACCGATTCGCGGAAAATGCCGGAACCCAGAACCACTTAGCTACGGTAAGCGATAACAGGGCTCGTAAAGTTATCGGACCGTACAACTACGGGACTGGCGTCCGTGCCTGCTGGCCAACCCGCTATGTTCGCCACCGTGCAAGTCGTTGCGGCCGTGAACGTTTGAACGACGGCCATCGCCGCCCGATGTCCTGTGCGACGGCCCAAGCCAGGTCTGCCGACCACGCCGGCATTAACCTTGGCCAAACGCTGCGTGTCGGGAACGGCGAGATGCCATAGCGGAGTTCGGGTCCGGCGGGCTAACCCGCACCGCACAGCCCACCGGGCAGCGATCCCGGCCGGCTGTACCGGACCAATGCCAGCCGGCAGGCCCGGGACAGGCTTGATTTAGATCATCCTGCCCGCGGCTGCGCCCGGTATCCTGCTCCAAAAGCCGACCGTGCGGAGGCGCATCCGCGGAGCCACAGATGACCGTTTCCTTGATCGATGAGGCGCTGGTAATGCGCCGCGCAGCGCCGCTGCCGCGCTACACCAGCTATCCCACGGCCAATCATTTCGTCCCGACGGCCCCCGCAGATTATCGCGCATGGCTGGGCGCGCTTGAGGACAATGCGGCACTGTCGCTGTACCTGCATATTCCGTTCTGCAACGACCTGTGCTGGTATTGCGCCTGCAGCACCAAGGCGACCCACCGCTACGAACCCGTGGCGCGCTACCTCGACACGGTGGAAGCGGAGATCGCGACGGTCGCCGGGCTGCTTCCGAGCGGGCACCGCGTCATGCATCTGCACTGGGGCGGCGGTTCGCCGGACATCCTGTCGGCCGCCGACATTACGCGGCTGGGCCAGACGTTCCGGCACAATTTCCGGTTTGACCCCGCGGCGGAATTTGCCATCGAAATCGATCCCCGGCTGATGACCGTGGCCAAGGCCGACGCCATGGTCGGCGCCGGCGTCAACCGGATCTCGATCGGCGTGCAGGATTTCGATCCCGTCGTGCAGGCCGCGATCGGCCGCCTGCAGGGGTTCGACATCACCCGGACCACGGTGGACATGTTCCGCGATCGCGGCGTGACCTCGGTCAATTTCGATCTGGTGTACGGGCTGCCGCACCAGACCCTGGAGAGCCTGTCGCGCACCATCGAGCAGGTGCTGGAACTTTCGCCCGACCGGATCGCGATGTTCGGCTACGCGCACCTGCCGGGCCGGGCGTCCAACCAGAAGCTGATCGACGAGGCGGCACTGCCCGGGGCCATCGAGCGGTTCGCGATGGCGCGTCAGGTCACGACCATGCTCGAAGCGGCCGGCTACCAGCAACTCGGCCTCGACCATTTCGCGCGCCGCGAAGACAGCCTGTCGACGCAGCCGCTCAACCGGAATTTCCAGGGCTACACCACCGACAGCACGGAAGCCCTGATCGGACTCGGCGCCTCGGCGATCGGCAAGCTGCCGCAAGGCTACGTGCAGAACGCCGTCGCGGTCGCCGACTACGCCAAACGCGTCGCTGCGAACGGACTGGCCACCGCGCGCGGCCGGGCGCTGGCGCCCGACGACCGGCTGCGCGCTTACGTGATCGAACGCCTGATGTGCGACTTCGAATTTTCCGGCACGGCCGTCCGGCAGATGTTCGGCGATACCGCGAGTGGTGTGCTGCAGGAAGCCGACGCGATCGTGTCGGACGATTCCGACGGCTTCATCGAGCCCACCGCGACCGGCTTCCGGCTGACCGCGCGCGGTCGCCCGTTCGTGCGCAACATCTGCGCCCGGTTTGACGCCTATCTCAATCCGGTGGCCGGCAAGCATTCGCTGTCGGTCTAAGACATGGGTGCCGACGGTGCCGACATGGCGCTACGCTTGCGCCGGGCGGCCGGACTTTGCACTCTCGTGACGATTCATCCGTCATCAGGAGTTTGCCTTGACCGCGTCCCTGTCCGTTTTCGCGACCGCCACCGAGATGTCCGAGGCCTTGAAGGCCCGGCAGGTTTCCGCCGTTGAGCTGGCGCAGGACGCCATCGCGCAGATCGAGAAGCATGACGGCCAGGTCAACGCCGTCTGCGTGCGGGATTTCGAACGCGGGCTCGACGCCGCCCATGCGGCCGACGCAGCCCTAGCGCGCGGCGAGAGCTGGCCGCTGCTCGGCATTCCCATGACGGTGAAGGAATCCTTCAACGTCGCCGGCCTGCCAACCACCTGGGGCTTTCCGGCGCAGAAGGATTTTGTCGCTGCGGAAGACGCGCTGGCGATCACCCGGGTGAAAGACGCCGGCGGCGTCATCCTCGGCAAGACCAACGTGCCGATCGGGCTCGGCGACTGGCAGAGCTACAATGACATCTACGGCACCACCGGCAATCCGTTCGACCTCGGCCGCACCCCGGGCGGCTCGTCCGGCGGCTCCTCGGCGGCGCTGGCGGCGGGCTATGGCGCGCTATCGCTCGGCTCCGACATCGGTGGCTCGCTGCGCGTGCCCGGCCATTATTGCGGCATCTACGCCCACAAGCCGACCCTGCATCTGGCGGCGTCGCGCGGTCATGTCCCGCCACCATTCCCGCCGCTGCCGCCGACCCGCGATCTCTCGGTGATCGGCCCGATGGCGCGCTGCGCTGCCGATCTGACGCTGACGCTCGACGTCATCGCCGGCCCCGATCCCTGGCACGAGGGCGTCGGCTACCGGCTCGCTCTGCCGCCCGCGCGACACGCCGCGCTGAAGGATTTTCGCGTGCTGGTGCTCGACACCCATCCCCTGATCGGGACCGCGGCCAGCGTGCGCGGCGCGGTCGAGACGCTGGCGGCGAATTTGACCAAAGCGGGCGCGTCCGTGTCCCGCGCGAGCCCGCTGCTGCCTGACCTGACCGACGGCGCGCGGCTGTATATGCGGATGCTGATCGCGCTGCTCGAGGCATCCTCGCCGGCCGATGTCTATGCCGCAACGCAAGAGCGCGCCGCCAAACTCGACCCCGCCGACACCAGCCTCGCCGCCGAACGGTTGCGCGGCGCCGTGCTGACGCATCGCGACTGGCTGGCCGCGGACGCCGGCCGCAACCGGCTGCGCGCCCAGTGGCGCGCGCTGTTCGCGCAATTCGACGCCGTGATCTGTCCAGTGATGCCGACCCCGGCCTATCCGCACGATCACGAGCCGAACCAGAACAAGCGCGTCATCGACATCGACGGCCAGGCCTATCCTTACGTCGATCAGCTGATCTGGCCGGGCATCGCGACCCTGCCCGGCCTGCCCGCGACGGCGATCCCGGTGGCGATGTCAGCGGACGGCCTGCCGATCGGAATGCAGATCATCGGCCCTTGGCTGGAAGACCGCACGCCGCTGAAGCTGGCCGAATTGATCGAGCAGGCATTCGGCGGCTTCGTTGCGCCGAAGGGGTTTTGATCTACGTTCCCCGGATGCTGCGCACTGGCCCGCACTTGCGGGCTGGTGCGCCGCTGATCCGGGGTCCCGGTGTGGTAGATTGCCAGACCGGGATCCCGGATCTGCGCAGCAGCGTTTCACGCTGCAGCGCGTCCGGGAAACGGCTTCGTTAATTCGCTACCACCAGCCGCCCCGCCTCCGCCATGCTCACGTCGCGTTCACTCAACAGATGCTCCACGATCTCCCGCTGGGTATCGCTCTCGATCACCGCAAACGGGTCCGGCGCGTTCAGCCGGTGATCGATCACCAGACGCGACAGCAGCAGACGCCGGGCGTCGCCGCGCGTCGCATGGATACGGTGCGCTTCCCACGCCAGCGTCACTGCGCTTGCGACGTGGTACAGCGAACTGGTCGCGCGCCGCGCATCGGCCTCATGGGCATCGTGCGCCGCGACCTCGCGCGCAAAGCCGATGGCGCGGTCGACGAGGCCATGCAGCCGGTCGCGCCAGGCCAGCGGCACGCTCGAACTATCCTCCAGCCGCGCATGCAGATCCGCCGACAGCGCCGCCTCGGCGCCGTGGCGGCCGACGGCGCGCTTCAGCGCATCGAGCGCCACGATATTGCCGGTACCTTCCCAGATCGACCCGAGATGCGCGTCGCGCAGCAGCCGCGCGGTGGCAAATTCCTCGATGTAGCCGATGCCGCCGCGCATCTCCATCGCATCGCCGCAGACCTTTCGCGCGTCGCGCGTGGCGCGGAATTTCAGCGTCGGCGTGAGGATGCGCAAAAGCGCCGCGGCGTCCTGGCTGCCGGCTTCGGCACGGTCCAGCGCATCCGCGGTAAGGAAGCTCATCGACAGCGCCTGCTCGGTTGGCAGCATGATCTTCATCAGCTGGCGCCGCGCCAGCGGCATGTCGATGATGCGGCGGCCGAACACCACGCGACCGCGCGCCACCGCCATCGCGTCATGATAGGCCCGGCGCATCAGCGCCGTCGATTTGACGCCGTTCGACAGACGCGATGAATTCACCATCTCGGCCATCTGCACGAAGCCGCGATCGAGCCGGCCGACCGCATAGGCGATCGCGCCCTCCAGTTTAATTTCGCCGGAGGCCATCGAGCGGGTGCCGAGCTTGTCCTTGAGGCGCACGATCCGGTAGTGATTTTGCGAGCCGTCCGCGAGGTGCCGCGGCATCAGGAACAGGCCGACGCCGCGCGTGCCCGGCACCGCGCCCTCGGGCCGCGCCAGCAGCATCACGATCTCGGCGTCGGCATTGGAGCAAAACCATTTCTCGCCGGTCAGGCGCCAGTGGTCGCCTTCCTGCACGGCGGTGGTCGTCAGCGTGCCGACGTCGGAGCCGCCCTCCTTCTCGGTCATGAACTGGCCACCCTGCGTCAGCTTGCCGATGTCGGTCTGCGTCAGCCCGTCGAGATATTTTGCCTGCAAGGCGGCGTCGCCGAATTTCGACAGCAATTTGGCCGCGCCGTCGGTGACGTTGATCGGGCACCCCATGCCGAATTCAGCCTGGTTGAACAGGAAGGTGAAAGCGTGCTTCGCCGTGACCGGATAGGTCTGCGGCCACCCCAGAATGCCCTTGCGGTGCGACATCGCGTGGATGCCGAATTCGCCGAACGCGGCGCGCTCCAGTTCGCGATAGGCCGGATGATATTCGATGCGCTGCGCGTCGCGGCCGAACCGGTCGCGCTGGTGCAGCACCGGCCCATGCCGGTCGGCCATCCGCCCGGCCTCGTCGAGCGGGCCGCCAACCAGGGCGCCGAGCCGGTCGAGATGCGGCGCGATATGGTCGAGCAGATCTTTTGGCAAATGAATGCGCAGCAGATCCGCCAGCGCCGGATCGGCGCGATAGAAATTCATGCCGGACGTATCCGGCGCGATCAGGCTGGCATTGGCAGCGGTTTCGGTGGCGATCTGGACCCGGGCGTTCATGACGACCTCTTGTTTGTTCTCGTGGCGTTTCCATCTGCATCTTGCGCTGCAAGCGGTGCCAAATAAAGGGGCGGGAGAGCCCCGCAGAGAAATTCCGCGTCATGAAGGGACGTCGCGCAGTCCATTACCGTCAGCGCGTTCGGAAGCTTTCTCGTGGCGCAACAGGCGCTAGGCGCCCGCTGTCGAACCATCCCCGCACAAGGGGAGTAGAAGGAAGAAGGATTTACATGAAAGACCTCATCCCGCTCGCGGAGCAGATCGCCGCCAGACTGATCGCACGCAAGCAGACCATCGCGGTGGCGGAATCCTCCACCGGCGGGCTGATCTCGGCGGCGTTGCTCGCCGTGCCCGGCGCGTCGGCGTATTTTCAGGGCGGCGGCGTGATCTACACCCGCGATGCCCGCCGCATCCTGATGGATATTCCGGATGATGCCATGAAAGGTCTTCGCTCGGCATCGGAGCCCTATGCGCAATTGCTGGCAAAGCAGATCCGCGAGCGATTTTCCTGCGATTGGGGATTGTCGGAGACCGGCGCAACGGGTCCCACCGGCAACCGCTACGGCGACGCCGCCGGCCACAGCTGCATGGCGGTGGCGGGTCCGCGGAGCGAGGTGATGACGCTGGAGACCGGCAGCAATGACCGCGCCGGCAACATGCAGGCGTTCGCGCACACGGCGCTGACGTTTCTGCTGAAGAATTTGTCCGTGTAGATTAGCGCAGCCCTCACCGCCGTCATTGCGAGGAGCCCTTGCGACGAATCAATCCAGCTATTGCCGCGCTTGCGGCTTCTGGATTGCCGCGTCGCTTCGCTCCTCGCAATGACGGCGGAGAGACCGTTATACCGCCTCCGCCACAGCCGCCGGCTCCGCGAGAATGCACCGCGCGACGCGGTTGCCTTCCATGAGGACGTTCGGCGGTGGCGCTCCGACGCAGCGCGGCTGCGCGAAATTGCAGCGCGGCGCGAACGAGCAGTTCACCGGCGCCTTGTCGAGCGAGGGCGGCGTGCCCGGAATGGTCTCCAGCCGCGCGCCGCGCTTGGCGCCGTGCACCGTAGAGGCCAGGAGGCCGCGTGGATAGGGATGCACCGCACTGCGCACGATCTGGCTCAGCGTGCCCTGCTCCACGATCTGCCCGGCATACATCACGGCGACGCGGTCGCAGATCTCGATGGCGACGCCGATGTCGTGCGTCACGAAGATGATCGACATGCCGAATTCGCGCTGCAACTCGCGCAGCAGCAGCAGGATCTGGATCTGCACGGTGGCGTCCAGCGCGGTGGTCGGCTCGTCGGCAAGCAGGATCTTCGGCTTGCAGGCCAGCGCCAGCGCGATCATCGCGCGCTGCCGCATGCCGCCCGACATTTCGTGCGGATAGGCATCCAGCCTTCGCTTCGCCGAAGGGATGCGGACCACTTCCAGCATTTCCAGCGCGCGTTTGGTGGCCTCCGCATGGCTCTTGCCCTCGTGGCGCATCACGCTTTCGGCGATCTGCTGGCCGATCGTATAGACCGGGTCCAGCGCCAGCGCCGGCTCCTGAAAAATCATCGACACCGTCTGGCCGCGAAACGCCGACAATTCCTCGTCGTCGAGCGCCAGCACGTCCTTGCCCATCACGTTGACGGTGCCGGTGATCTGCGTTCGCTTCTTCGGCAAGAGGCGCATCAGAGCGCGCAGCGTCACGCTCTTGCCGGAGCCGGATTCGCCGAGCAGGCCAAGCACCTCGCCCTCGCCGAGCGAGAAGCTGAGATCATTCACCGCGTAGACGGTCCGCTCGCCGGAGAATTTGACGTTGAGATTGCGGACCTCGACCAAGTTGCTCATGTCAGCTCCGGGCATTTCGTGTGGAAATCAGTCGCGCGCTGGAAAGCGGCACCGATCGTCAGCAGGATGGATTCATCGAAGGGGCGGCCGATCAACTGCATGCCGATCGGCAATTTCGCGGCGCTGAAGCCGGCGGGTATCGAGAGCGACGGCAGGCCGAGATAGTTGATTGGCCGCGTGAAGCGCGTGATGCGCTGGATCATCGCTTCGGCGCCCGGTGCGGCACCAACATCGGATTCCAGAATGGTCGGCGCCGCCGACGGCGACACCGGCGCCAGCACCGCGTCGATGCCGGTGACGGCGGCGAGATAGGCCGCCAGCGCCGGACCGCGCCAGCGCAACGTTTCCAGATAGGACACGCCGGACACCGCAAAGCCATTCTGGAAACGCGCCAGAATCTGCGGGCCGTAGTCCTGCGGCCGTTCGATCATCCAACGCTTGTGAATCGCGGCAGCCTCGGCGGCGATCATCAACTGGCACGCCGCGGAGAGCTGGCGCTGGTCCGGCAGATCGACCTCGACGATATTGATGCCCTCGCGCTTCAGCGTCGCGATGGTGTCCTGCAGGATTTTCGCGGTGCCTTCGTCAAGATCGTCGACGTAGAACGATTTCGGGATGCCGACGGTCATGCCCTTCGCAGGGGCCTTGGTCGCGGCCATGTAGTCCGGCACCGCACGGGTGCTCGTGGTGGCATCGAGCGGATCTCCGCCGGCCATCAGGCCGGTGAGCAGTGCGCAATCTTCGACGGTGCGCGCCAAGGGACCGACGGTGTCGAGCGATTGCGACAGCGGCATCGCGCCGGCGCGGCTGATCAGGCCGACCGTGGTCTTCAAACCCGAGACGCCGCAGAAATGCGCCGGCAGCCGGATCGAACCGCCGGTGTCGGATCCGAGCGCAGCAAAGGTCAGGCGCGCGGCGACGGCAGAGCCCGAACCCGACGACGATCCGCCGGTAACGTGATCGACATGCCAGGGATTATGCACCGCGCCGTAATGCGCGTTGTGGCCGGTCGGGCCATAGGCGAATTCGACCATCTGCAACGAGCCGAGCCGCACCGTGCCGGCATCTTTCAGCCGCTGCAGCGCCGTGGAGGTGGTGGTCGCCACCCAGTCCTTGCGGATCAGCGAGCCGCAGGTGACGACGTGGCCTTCGTCGTAATACATGTCCTTGTGCGCCAGCGGAACGCCATGCAGCACGCCGTGGCTGTCGCCCTTCGACAGCGCCGCGTCGGCTGCGTCCGCCGCAGCGAGCGCCGCATCGGCCTCGATCGACATGAACGCATTGAGTGCCGGCTGCCACTTCGCGGTACGGTCGAGGCAGGACTGCGTGGCTTCGCGCGAAGAGACTTTTTTGCTTGCGATGGCGTCGGCGATTTCTGTCAGCGATAGCAATGCGGGTTCGGTGACGCTCATTTCGCGACCTTCGTATTCTGCACGACGAGGAAGGTCGCGGGCTCGATATCCATCGGCAACGTGCCGGCAACGGAAGCAAACCCTTCGTAGGCAGGTCCGATGGCGTTGGCGATGCGCGTGGCGACGTCGTCGGAGACGGACAGGCCGCCAACGTCGGTGATCGCCTTGATCTGCTTGGGGGTGGGCGCGGTCATGACAGGGACGTTTCTGCAGGCGGTGCCTTGCTGTGCGCGGCGCCGGGGATGAACATATAGCAGGCGACCTGATGGCCGGCGGCATCGATCTGGGTAAGCTTCGGGCTTTCGCCGGAGCACACGGCCTCCGCAAACGGGCAGCGCGTATGGAAGCGGCAGCCGGACGGCGGGTCGATCGGGTTCGGCGGATCGCCGGTGATCGGCGGCGTCTGGGTGCGGTTGTCGGGGTCGGACGACGGCATCGCGGCCAGCAGCGCGCGGGTGTAGGGATGCGCCGGCTTGTCCCACACGTCATCGACCGGGCCGAGTTCGACGACCTCGCCGAGATACATCACCAGCACGCGATCGGAGATGTAGCGGACGACGTTGAGGTCATGGCTGATGAACAGATAGGTCAGACCGAATTCGCGCTTCAAATCGACCAGGAGGTTGAGCACCTGCGCCTCGACCGACTTGTCGAGCGCCGACACCGCCTCGTCGAGAATGACGAGACGCGGCGACAGCGCCAGCGCCCGCGCGATGTTGACCCGCTGGCGCTGGCCGCCGGAGATCTCGTGCGGATAGCGGTTGGCAAAGTTTTCGGGCCGCAACCCGACCTTGCCGAGTAGTTCGCGGGCCAGCGCGCGCGAGGCGTTCTCCGCCATGCCGTGCACCTTGGGACCGAACGCGATCGACTCCTCGATGGTCAGGCGCGGATTAAGCGAGGCGTAGCTGTCCTGGAACACCATCTGCATGCCGCGGCGCAGTACGCGCAGCGACAATTCGCGGCCGACGGTGCGGCCGTCATAGATGATGTCGCCGGAATCGCGTTCCATCAGATGCATCAGCAGACGCGCGGTGGTCGACTTGCCGCAGCCGGATTCGCCGACGATGCCGACGGTCTCGCCCTTGGCGATATCGAACGACACGTTATCCACGGCACGCACGGTCTTGCTCTTGGCAAACAGCCCGCCGCGCACCGGGAAATGCTTGGTCAGCCCGTCGACACGCAGCAGCGGCTGCGCGGCGCCGCCGATATCCGGCAAAGGTTCGAGCATGTCGAGGGTTTCGATGATTTCTGTCATGACATCAGTTCCGGATGTCCATGGCGCTGCGCATGCCATCGCTGAGAAGGTTGAAGCAGATCGACACCGCGAAGATCATCGCGCCGGGCAATGCCGCCACCCAGGGATTGACGTAGATCGCGGTGCGCAGCGTGTTGAGCATCAGACCCCATTCCGGCTCCGGCGGCTTGGTGCCGAGGCCGAGGAACGACAGGCCGGCGGCGAGGATCATCGACACCGAGATCAGACCAGTGGCGTAGACGAAGATGGTGCCGAGCACGTTGCCCAGCATGTGCACGCGCATGATGGTGAAGGCATCGGCGCCGGAGGCCCGCGCCGCCTCGACGAAGTCAGCGTTGCGCACGCCGGTCGTCACGCTCTCGGCGACGCGGGTAATCTGCGGCACGAACACGATGGTCAGCGACACGATCGAATTGACGATGCCCGCACCCAGGGCGCCGGAAATCGCGATCGCCAGCAGCACCGAGGGGAAGGCATAGAACACGTCGACGGTTCGCATGATCGCGGTGTTGACCTTGCCGCCGACATAGCCGGCGACGAGGCCGAGCGAGGTACCGATCACGAACGCCAGGATCACCGGCAGGATGCCGATCAAGAGCGACAGCCGGCCGCCATAGATCAGGCGCGCAAGCATGTCACGACCGAGCTCGTCGGTGCCTAGCGGATAGTTCGGCGTGCCGATGTGGCGCAGGCGGCGGATCATCGAGCCCTGATAGGGATCGGCGAGGCCGAGCCACGGCGCGAACAGCGCGCCGAACAGGATCAGCAGCAGAATGGCCGCGCAGATCATGCTGACCTTGTCGCGGATGATGCGTCGGCCCACCGTGGCCCAGTAGCCGCGCGCGGCGTTCGCGGGTGCGGCTTGCAGAGCCGTGTCGGTCATTGCGGTCATGAAATGAAGTCCTGCACGGTCAGCTCCGCTTGATGCGCGGATCGATCGCGGCCTGCGCGATATCGACCAGAAGATTGAGGAAGACGAAGAACAGCGCCAGCACCAGGATGGTACCCTGCAGCAGCGGCAGGTCGCGCTGGAAAATCGCCGAGTTCAACAGCAGGCCGGAGCCCGGCCAGGAAAACACCGTCTCGATCAGGATCGAGCCGCCGAGCATGTAGCCGAGCTGCAGGCCCATCACCGCCAAAGCGGTCGGCGCGGCGTTCTTGATGACATGGCGGAACACGTTGGTCTCGCGCAGGCCCTTGGCACGCAGCGCCTCGACGAAATCCTGCGAGAGGATGTCGCCGGTCAGCGCACGCACGGTGCGGGTGATGATGCCCATCGGGATCACCGCGGTGGTAATCGCCGGCAGCACCAGATATTTCATGTGCTCCCAGTCCCAGCCCCAGGCGCCGGACCCGCCGGGACCGGCACCGACCGCGGGCAGCCAGTTGAGCTGCACCGAGAAGATGATGACCAGTACCATGCCGAGCCAGTAATGCGGCACCGAGACGCCGGCGATGGCGATCGAGGTGGCAACCTTGTCGACCCAGGTGTCGCGGAAATAACCGGCGATCAGCCCGAAGAACAGTCCGAGCGTGAAGCCGATCGCGGCGGCGGCGATCGCCAGCGTGACCGTATTGCTGACGGCGCGCAGCACTTCGGCGAGCACTGGGCGGCCGGTGGCGATCGAACTGCCGAGATCACCGTGCAGCGCGCGCCACAGCCACAGCCCGAACTGCACCGGCAGCGGCCGGTCGAAGCCGTAGGCGATGCGGAGCTGCGCCGCGAGTTCCTGCGAGGCGTCGGCCGGCAGGATCGCGACCAGGGGATCACCGGGCGTGATATGAACCAGCAGGAAGCACACCAGCGCCACGCTGAGCACGACCGGGATCACGTAAACGATACGTCGTGCGATATAGACGAACAAAGGTCACCTTCGATTTCTTGCTTCCCCTCCCCCCTTGCGAGGGAGGGTGGATCGAACGCGCAGAGCGCGTTCGAGACGGGAGAGGGGGCTTCGGAGTTTGCGGCCTTCCCTCTCCCGCCTTCGCTGCGCTCAGGCACCCTCTCCCACTGGACGCCGCTGCGCGGCGCTGGGGGAGAGGGGAAGTAAGTGCGCTTCGCTTTTACGGCGTCATCGACACCGGCGAGAAGTCGACGAACCAGCTCTTCGGCTGCACGAAGCCCTTGATCTTCGGGCTCAGTGCGCGCGGACCGACGTCGTGAGCGACGTACAGGAACGCCGCGTCGTCGACGGACGCCGCATGCAATTCCGCCAGCGCCTCGTCACGCGCCGCGGGATCGAAGGTGGTGCGGGCCTTGATCACCAGTTCGTCGAACTTCGGGTTGTTGATGAACCCCCAATTGTTGGACACCGGCGGCGCCATCGACGACTGCAGGAAGCGCACCAGAGCGAAGAACGGGTCCATCGCCGCATAGGTCACATTGGTCGCATTGGCGCCGTTGGCGGACGCATCCTTGGTGCCGCGGCGCCAGTTGGTGAACAGCGTGTTCCACTCGATGACGTCGAGCTTGACGTCGAAGTAGCACTCGGCAAGCGCCTGCTGCAGATACTCGTTCATCGGCAGCGGCAGCATCTGGCCGGAGCCCGACGCGGACGTCTGCGTCTTCACCGAGAGCTTCTTGCTGGGGCCGAAGCCGGCTTCCTTCATCAGCGCCTGCGCGGCCTTCAAATCATACTTGATCTGGAAGGTCGGCTTGCCACGCCAGGGATGGCCCGGCTCGAACGTGCCGGACGCAGGCACCATCAGTCCGGCAAGCAGGCCATCGCGCAGGCCTTCGCGGTCGATGCAGAGATTCGCGGCCTTGCGGACGCGGATGTCATTCCACGGCGAGCCTTCGACGCGGCTGAACTGCCACGGCCAGACATGCGGCTGTTCGTTCTTCTCGATCTTGAAGCCGCGCGCGGTGATTTCCTTGACGGCATCGGGTGCCGGCGCCTCGATCCAGTCGACCTGGCCGGACAACAGCGCCGCGGTGCGGGCGTTGGCTTCCGGCATCGGCAGCAACAGCAGCTTGTCGACCTTGGGGACGCGGTCCTTGTTCCAGTAGGAATCGTTCTTCGCCAGTTCGAGCCGCTCGCGCGGCGTGAACTTCGACATCTTCCACGGTCCGGTGCCGGCCGGCTCGCGCGCGAACACGGCCCAGGCGGCCTGCGACTTCGCCTTGGCATCGGCGCCTTCGGCCTTGTCGAAGAAGCCCTGCCACTTCGACGGACTGACCATGAAGAGGTTGGTGAGGTTGATCGGCAGGAACGAGTCCGGCTCTTTGGTGGTGAGCTCGACGGTCATGTCGTCGATCTTCTTCGCGGACACCAACGTCGGCATGCGCGAGGCGGTGACGCCGACCTGGCTGGCGTCGAACTGCGGCGCGTCCTGCTTCAGCACCTTCTCGACGTTCCACACCACGGCATCGGCGTTGAACGGCGCGCCGTCATGGAAGACGACGCCGGGGCGCAGCTTGAAGGTCCACTTTGTCTTGTCGGCATCGTTCACCTTCCATTCGGTGGACAGGCCGGGGATCACCACGCTCGCCTTGGTTGCGGACGACAGGTCCCACATCGTGAGCCCGTCATACATCGTGTTGCCGGTGAAGCGATTGCCTTCAAAACCCTGGTCGGGCTGGCCCAGCGTGCGCGGAATATCAGCAGCGGTCATGCCGATGCGCAGCACGGTTTCGGCGCGCGCGGCCTGCGGCAAGGTCAACGCGGTCGCAACGCTCAGTATGGCAATCGCCACGGCGAGGCGGCTCTTGGCCGGCTTTTCGATAGGCATCAATGTCATTCCCCCTGAATTGAAAGGCTCAGCATTGCCTAGCCTATCACTGGCTAATTCTTATGCAACGGCCGTGCCAGCGGCGCCGTGTCGCTGCTTTGGGTGACTCGCTGTGCGGCACAGCGCCTCATTGGCACACAGAGCATCACGCTCTGCCTAATGTGGCATCAAGTTTGCAAGAATTCCTCGACTCTCTCTCATCCCATGGAGCTTGGTTAGATGCGCGTTCGGAATTCAATACTGGTTGCGGCCGTTGCCGCCGTGCTGGGTGCCATCGCACCGGCCACCGCCCAGTCGGTGGTGCGCTACGGCATCTCGATGGCCGATATTCCGCTGACCACCGGTCAGCCCGACCGCGGTGCGGGTGCCTATCAATTCACCGGCTACACCATCTACGATCCGCTCGTCGCATGGGAGATGGACGTCTCCGATCGCCCGGGCAAGCTGATCCCCGGCCTCGCCACCGAGTGGAAGGTCGATCCCGCCGACAAGACCAAGTGGCGCTTCACCTTGCGTCAGGGCGTCAAGTTCCACGACGGCAGCGATTTCAATGCCGATGCCGTGGTGTGGAATCTCGACAAGGTGCTCAATGAAAAGGCACCGCAGTTCGACAAGCGGCAGAGCGCACAGGTGAAGACCCGCCTGCCCTCGGTCGCCAGCTACGCCAAGATCGACGACAGCACCGTCGAGATCACCACCAAGGCGGTCGACTCCTTCTTCCCCTATCAGATGCTCTGGTTCCTGGTTTCCAGCCCGGCGCAGTATGAGAAGGTCGGCAAGGACTGGGACAAGTTCGCCGCCACACCGTCGGGCACCGGCCCGTTCAAGCTGACCAAGCTGGTGCCGCGCGAACTCGCCGAACTCACGAAGAACCCGGATTACTGGGACAAGAAGCGCCTCGCCAAGGTCGACAAGCTCGTTCTGGTGCCGATGCCGGAAGCGCTCACCCGCACCAACGCGCTGCTCGCGGGCCAGGTCGATCTGATCGAGACGCCGGCGCCGGACGCCGTGCCGCAGTTGAAATCGGCCGGCATGAAGCTCGTCGACAACGTCACGCCGCACGTCTGGAATTATCATCTCAGCGTGCTGCCGGGCTCGCCCTGGACCGACGTCCGTCTGCGCAAGGCCCTCAACCTCGCCATCGACCGCGACGCCGTCGTCGGCCTGATGAACGGCCTCGCCAAGCCGGCGATCGGCCAGGTCGATCCGTCGTCCCCATGGTTCGGCAAACCGAGCTTCAAGATCAAGTATGATCTGGCCGAAGCCAAGAAACTGGTGAAGGAAGCCGGATACGGTCCCGACAAGCCGCTGAAGGCGACGTTCATCATCGCCAATGGCGGCACCGGCCAGATGCTGTCGCTGCCGATGAACGAGTTCCTGCAGCAGAGCTTCAAGGAAATCGGTGTCGACGTCGAATTCAAGGTCGTCGAGCTCGAAGTGCTGTACACCGCGTGGCGCAAGGGCGCAGCTGACGACAGCATGAAGGGCATCACCGCGAACAACATCGCCTACGTGACCTCGGACCCGCTCTACGCCATCGTGCGCTTCTTCGACTCGCGCCAGATCGCGCCGGTCGGCGTCAATTGGGGTGGCTACAAGAACCCGAGGGTCGATGCGCTGATCGACGAAGCCAAGAACAACTTCGATTCCGCGAAGCAGGACGAGTTGCTGGCGCAGGCCCATTCGCTGATCGTCGACGACGCGGTGCTGGTCTGGGTCGTCCACGACACCAACCCGCACGCGCTGTCGCCGAAGGTGAAGAAGTTCGTGCAGGCGCAGCACTGGTTCCAGGACCTGACCACCATCGGTATAGATTGAGTTACCTGCTGCTATCGAAGTGGATGCCATGAGGCGTCGCCGAGCAATCGGCGGCGCCTTTCTCTTTCCCCTCTCCCACAAGCAAAGCGAAGCTTTGCGCAGGCGGGAGAGGGTGGATCGAACCGCGGAGCGGTTCGAGACGGGAGAGGGTTCTTGAAGCAGGCTCCTGCGCTTGCGGCCAAGCGCCCTCTGCCGCCTTCGCTGCGCCAAAGCCGATGCTTTGCATCGGCCTTAATTTTTAGAACGGCGGCCGAAGGCCGCCTAGGCACCCTCTCCCACGGAGCGCAGCTACGCTACGCTGCGCTGGGGGAGAGGGGAACAAGGATCGGAACCCCGCCCCGCCTTGAGACTTGATCCGCACCGTCCTCGCAGCCCGGTGCCCCGCATGATCGACGATCTCTGGTACAAGAACGCCGTCTTCTATTGCCTTTCCGTGGGCAGCTTCATGGATGCCGATGGCGACGGCATCGGAGACTTCAAGGGCCTAACGCGGCGGCTGGATTATCTTGACGGGCTCGGCGTCACCGCGATCTGGCTGATGCCGTTCCAGGCTTCTCCCGGAAAAGACGACGGCTACGACATCTCCGACTATTACAGCGTCGATCCGAAATACGGCACGCTCGGCGACTTCGTCGAATTTGCCCATGGCTGCCATCAGCGCGGCATCCGCGTCATCATCGACCTCGTGGTCAATCACACCTCCGACCAGAACGCCTGGTTCAAGGATGCCAGGAGCGATCCGGACTCGAAATACCGCGACTGGTACGTTTGGTCCGACAAGAAGCCCACCAATGCCCATAAGGGCATGGTGTTTCCAGGCGTGCAAAAATCCACCTGGACGCACGACAAGGACGCGAAGGCCTGGTTCTTCCACCGCTTCTATGATTTCCAGCCAGACCTCAACACGTCCAATCCGCACGTGCAGGCGGAGATCCTCAAGATCATGGGATTCTGGCTGCAGCTCGGCGTGTCCGGCTTCCGCATGGACGCCGTGCCGTTCGTGATCGCCACCAAGGGGCCGAAGGTCAACAAGCCCGTCGAACAATATGACATGCTGCGCGCCTTCCGTGAATTCCTGCAATGGCGGAAGGGCGACGCCATCATCCTGGCCGAAGCCAATGTCGAGCCGGAGACCGACATGGAATATTTCGGCGACGACGGCGACCGCATGCAGATGATGTTCAACTTCCACGCCAACCAGAACCTGTTCTATGCGCTGGCCTCCGGCGATGCGCGACCGCTGGCGGCGGCGTTGAAAGTGACGAAGCAGCGGCCCGCCACGGCGCAATGGGGCCTGTTCCTGCGCAATCACGACGAACTCGATCTCGGCCGCCTGACCGAAGAACAGCGCCAGATCGTGTTTGAGAAATTCGGCCCGGACAAGAAAATGCAGCTATACGACCGCGGTATCCGCCGCCGTCTCGCGCCGATGCTCGGCGGCGACCGCCGAAGGCTCGAGCTCGCTTACAGCCTGATGTACACGCTGCCCGGCACCCCGGTGCTGCGCTATGGCGACGAGATCGCGATGGGCGACGATCTCTCGCTGCCGGAGCGCAACTGCGCGCGGACGCCTATGCAGTGGTCGACCGAACCGAACGCTGGCTTCACCAAGCATGCAAGACCGAAGAACCCCGTGATCGACAAGGGGCCGTTCGGCTATCAGCATGTCAACGTCGCGATGCAGCGCCGCGATTCCAACTCGATGCTGAACTGGACCGAACGCATGATCCGGATGCGCAAGGAAGTGCCGGAGATCGGCTGGGGTGATTTTACGATCATCGCGGCGCGTAACCCAGCGGTGCTGGTGATGCGCTACGACTGGCGCAACAACTCGGTGCTGTTCGTGCATAACCTTGACGAAACGCCGTGCGAGGTGTCCTTCGCGGTCGGGCTCAAGACCGCGCAGGACCAGCACCTGATCAACCTCTTGACCGAAGACCACAGCCATGCCGACGACAAGGGCAAGCACCATTTGATGCTGGAGGCCTACGCGCACCGCTGGTACCGCGTCGGCGGGCTGGATTATCTGTTGCGACGAAGCGATATCGATGACGACGCCGAGGCGCATCCGGAATAGCCGTAGCCCGGATAACAATCCGGGCCCGGCGCATCCACCTACGCGCTAAACCCGGATTGCATCGGCACGCCGCCATGCGGCGTGTCGATTTCATCCGGGCTACGAACGCAACCTCACGATGACGCCCTCATCTGCACGCAGCTCCAGCGGGCCTGAAACATTCTCGCCTTTGCGGTCGAGATGCGTCGATAGCAGGATCTCGCCGCCTTCGACATGCATCGACGCCGGTGCGGCGCCGAGGTTGAGCGCGACCAGCAGCGTCTGGCCGTCGTAGCTGCGCCGGTAGGCCAGCAGATCGCCCGCCGTCGGCTCCGGCGCATAGTCACCAAACACGAGTTCCGGCTGGTGCTTGCGCAGATCGATCAGCTTGACATAGAGGCTGAGGATCGAGTGCGGATCGCTGGCCAGCACGGCGGCATTGTTGCTGGCGAAATCCTCTGCCAGCGGCAGCCAGGGCTCACCCGTCGTGAAGCCGGCGTTCTCGGTTATTCCCCACTGCATCGGCGTGCGGCAACCATCGCGGCCGACGCCGATCCCCGGCACGTTCTTCTCGAACGGGTCCTGAACCTTGTCGGGCGGGATCGGCAACTGCTTCATGCCGACCTCGTCGCCATAATATAATGTCGGCGTGCCCCTGAGCGTCAGCAGCAGCATCGCAGCGACGCGCGCTTGCGCGGCGCCGACCCGGCTGGCGATGCGCGGACGGTCGTGGTTGCCCAGCACCCAGTTCGGCCACGCCCCGAACGGCAGCGCCGCTTCATAACGCGCGATCAGATCGCCGATCTCATGCGCGTTCCAGGGCGCCGACAGCAGCGCGAAATTGAACGGCAGATGCGCGCCGCCGAGGTCGCGGCCGTAATAGGCGACCAGCCGCTCGACCGGCAGATAGACTTCGCCGATCAGCACGCGGTCGTCGAACTCGTCCACCACGCGGCGCATCTCGGAGACGACATCGAGCGTCTCCGGCCGGTCGGTGGAATACAGCGGCAGTACGGATTCATGCGGTGGCCGGCCGGCGCTGTAATTCGGATTGAGAGGATTGTCGCGAAATTCGTCGTCCTTGATCAGGTGCCAGATCACGTCGACGCGAAACCCGTCGATGCCGCGACGCAGCCAGAACCGCATCACTTCGTAGATCGCTTGGCGAACCTCGGGATTGCGCCAGTTGAGGTCCGGCTGCCTGTCGAGGAAGGCGTGATAGTAATATTGCTGCGTCGCCTCGTCCCAGGCCCAGGCGCTGCCGCCGAATTCCGACATCCAGTTGGTGGGCGCCGAACCGTCCGGCTTCGCATCGCGCCAGATGTACCAGTCGCGTTTCGGATTATCGCGCGAGCTGCGGCTTTCGAGAAACCAGGCATGCTGGTCCGAGGTGTGGTTCGGCACCAGATCGAGAATGATTTTCAGGCCCGCGCCATGCGCGGCCGCCACCAGCGCGTCAAAGTCTTCCGACGTACCGAAGATCGGGTGAATCCCGATATAGTCCGAAATGTCATAGCCGAAATCGGCCATCGGCGACGGGAAGATCGGCGACAGCCAGATCGCATCGATGCCGAGCTGCCGCAGATAGGGCAGCCGGCCGATGATGCCGGCGAGATCGCCGATCCCGTCGCCGTTGGAATCCTGAAACGAGCGCGGATAGATCTGATAGATGGTGCCGGATTGCCACCAGACGTTTGCTGCAGATATCATAAGATACTTTAAACCGGCAATTGAGAACACAAAAGGGCACGAAAAAGCGGCCCTCCCGCAGGAAGGCCGCTTTGTCTCGTTACAGTCTTAGTCGCGTTCGATATAGACGCGGCGTTCTCCCCGGTCGTAATCACGATCGCGATCCCGGTTGCGCTTGATGATGACCGTTTCGTCGCGGTCGCGCCGATCGCGGTAATATTCACGGTCCCGATCGCGATACCGGTCGCCGCGAACCGCGCCGACGGTAACCCCGTCCGGCCCGACACCCACGCCAAAATTCTGCGCGCTGGCCGGAATGGTAGTGCCAATTGCCGCTGCAGCAACGGCCATGATCGCAAGACGCTTCATCATTTTCGTGCTCCCTGAAACATGAACGATGCATGGCAACCCCGGGTGGCGATCAAGGTTCCATCAGCCTGGCGGGACGATCGCGTTGCTCGGCATCGGCCGGTCGATGATCTGCTGGCCGAACAGGCTGCCGACCAGTTCGACCATGACGCGGGCGGTACGGCCGCGGTCATCGAGGAAAGGGTTGAGCTCGACCACGTCGAGCGACACCACAAGCCCTGAATCGTGCAGCAACTCCATGATTAGATGCGCCTCGCGATAGGTCGCCCCGCCCGGCACCATTGTGCCGACACCGGGCGCAGTGGCGGGATCAAGGAAGTCGACGTCGAATGAGACGTGCAGCACGCCGTGGCGCGCCTTGACACGTTCGATCACGCGGCGGATCGGCACGCCGACACCGAATTCGTCTATCTCGCGCATGTCCGCGACAGCGATCCGGCGGCGAGCGACCAGCTCCTTTTCAAGTTTGTCGATCGAGCGGATGCCAAATAGATCGAGATTTCCAGGCTTGATCGACGCGCGCGGCTCGTGGCCGAGCAGGCCGTCGAGGCCCGGCTCGCCGCACAGGAAGGCCGCCGACATGCCGTGCATGTTGCCGGTGATCGTCGTGGCCGGCGTATTGTAATCGGCGTGGGCATCCAGCCACAGCACGAACAGCTCGCGGCCCTGCGCGTGCCAATGCCGTGCGACGCCGTTGACCGACCCCATCGACAGGCTGTGGTCGCCGCCCATGAAGATCGGCAGTGCGCCGGATTGCGCCAGCGTGCAGGCGCGCGCGCTCAGCGCTTGGATCCATTGCTGGATGTCGCGATAATGCCTGGCATTGTCGGGCGGGTCGCCGGACGGATCCCCGTGCCGCGGCGCCACATCGCCATGGTCCTCGACCGCAAAGCCAAGGCCGGCGAGCAATGTGCCAAGGCCGGCGGTACGCAGCGCAGCGGGCCCCATCAGCGTGCCGGGCTGTGAGGCCCCGACCTCAACCGGCGCGCCGAGCAGTGCAATCCGCCGGTGGTGCGCGATATGCGTCATGGGCCTGTCCCTTAGCGTATCTGTTGCCGAACTGCGTGACACGGCAACGTACAGGCAGCCCCAATCCGGCTGTCACGCCGATAATATAAGATAAAGCCCGAAAGCGCGGATTGCGGTGCAACGTAATGGCCGCCACGCCGTTGTATTGCGCATTTCAATTGCGACTTTTAAAACATGCGGGGCTCACGTGACGGACAGAACGGTCGAAGAAGGTCTACCCTATCCCTTAGGCGCGCACTGGGACGGAAAGGGGACCAACTTCGCATTGTTCTCCGCCAACGCCACCAAGGTCGAAGTCTGCCTGTTCGACGGTGATGTCGAGACCCGTATCGAACTGCCGGAATATACCGACGAAGTGTTTCACGGCTACATCCCCGACGTCGCGCCTGGCACCTATTACGGCTACCGCGTCCACGGCCCCTACGAGCCTGAAAACGGTCACCGTTTCAACCCCAACAAATTGCTGCTCGATCCCTATGCGCGCGCGCATGCCGGAACGCTGGAATGGAATCCGGCGGTGTTCGGCTACAAGATGGAAACCGGCGACGACACCACCTTCGACGAACGCGACTCGGCGCCGTTCATGCCGCGCTGCGTGGTGATCGACAAGGATTTCGACTGGACCGGCGAAGCCGGCCGTCAGAACGTGCCGTGGGACCAGACCATCATCTATGAGACCCATGTCAAAGGCTTCACCAAACAGCATCCCGACGTGTCCGAAGATATCCGCGGCACCTATGCCGGCTTCGGCACCAAACCGGTCATCGATTATCTGAACGGGCTTGGCGTCACCTCGGTCGAACTGCTGCCGATCCACACCTTCATCAATGATGATTATCTGATGGAGAAGAACCTCACCAACTATTGGGGCTATAATTCAATCGGCTTCTTCGCGCCAGATCCGCGCTACGCCGCGGACGTCCCGAACTCGCTGCGCGAATTCAAGGAGATGGTCGCCAGGCTTCATGCCGGCGGGCTCGAGGTAATTCTCGATGTCGTCTACAACCACACCGCTGAAGGCAATGAATGCGGCCCGACGCTGTCGTTCAAGGGTATTGATAACGCCAGCTACTACCGGCTGATGCCGGAGAAGAAGCGTTATTACATCAACGACACCGGTACCGGCAACACGGTGAACCTGTCGCATGCGCGCGTCATCCAGATGGTGGCGGACAGCCTGCGCTACTGGGTCAGCGAGATGCATATCGACGGCTTCCGCTTCGATCTCGGCACCATTCTGGCCCGCGAAGTCTACGGATTCGACGAGCAGAGCGGCTTCCTCAAGGCGGTCGACCAGGATCCGCTGCTGACCACGGTCAAGCTCATCGCCGAGCCCTGGGACATCGGTCCCGGCGGCTACCAAGTCGGCGGATTTCCGCCCGGCTGGGCGGAATGGAACGACAAGTTCCGCGATGTCACCCGCGACTTCTGGCGCGGCGAGGCGCCGGTCGCGGCCCTCGCGCCGCGGCTGTCGGCCTCGGGCGACATGTTCAACCATCACGGCCGCCGCTCCTGGGCCAGCGTCAACTTCGTCACCGCGCATGACGGCTTCACGCTGAACGACTGGGCGAGCTACAACGAGAAGCACAACGAGGCCAATGGCGAGGATGGCCGGGACGGCTCTTCCAATAACGCCTCTTGGAATTGTGGCGTCGAGGGTCCGACCGACGACAAGGAGATCCTCGCGCTGCGCAACCGGCAGAAGCGCAACATGCTGGCGACGCTGTTGTTCTCGCAGGGCACGCCGATGCTGCTCGGCGGCGACGAATTCGGCCGTACCCAGCACGGCAACAACAACGCCTATTGCCAGGATAGCGAGATCTCGTGGTTCAACTGGGAACTCGACGTCGACGGCCAGGACCTGCTCGACTTCACCAAGCGTGCCATCAAGCTGGTCAAGGACAATTCGGTGCTTCGCCGCACCCGCTTCCTGACCGGCGAATATGATGAGCCGCTGGATGTGCGCGATCTCACCTGGATCAATGCCAATGGCGGGCCGATGGAGGACGATCACTGGTCCGACAATAATATGAAGTGCTTCGGCATGCTGCTGGATGGCCGCGCGCAGAAAACCGGCATCCGCAAGCAGGCGGTCGACGAGACCATTCTGCTGGTGCTGAACGGCTTCGAAGGCGTGGTCGATTTCACCATGCCGGAGGCCACCGGTGGCTCGGGTTGGAACCTGCTGGTAGATACCAATCTGACGAAGACGCCCGAGGGTAGCGAATTTCCGTTCGGGCACGTCTACCAGGTGACCGGGCGATCCTTCTTGATGCTGAAGATGAACCGCGCCGATGCCGCCACCATCGCGCCGGCCAAGGCCGCTGCGGACAAGAAGCGCGGTGATCGGCCCTCCAAGAAGGCCTGATACGGCAAGCGCTCGTTGCTACACGCCGCCCCGGAGATCTCCGGGGCGGCGTTGTCGTGTCTGCCCACAATTTCCGCAGTTTTAAAAGTCGGAATCCCGGAACGAAGCACCACCGGCGCCACTTGTTTCGCAACGATTCCTTCGATTGCTTACTCAAGGAGATGGTCGGTGCAGATATTTGCGGGTTACGATATTGCGTTTCAATGCTATCAGGAAACCCCGATGATACTGATGCTAAGCATTCATCCATCGCGGGAATCGGATTTGCTCACTCCGCACCGCGTCACGTTCTCGCAGGATGTTCAGGCCCGCGATTATCTCGACATGTTCGGCAATACCTGCACCCGCATCATCGCCCCGCCCGGCCTGACCGAAATCAGAAACGATTTTCTGATCTCCGACAGCGGCCTGCCGGACGAAGTGAATCTTGACGCCCGGCAGACGCCGATTGCAGAACTGCCCGACGACGTGCTCGTCTATCTGCTCGGCAGCCGCTATTGCGATACGCAGAAGCTGTCCGATCTCGCCTGGTCGATGTTCGGTCACGTTCCCGGTGGCTGGTCGCGCGTGCAGGCGATCGTCGATTATGCCCACGAGCGCATCGACTTCAGCTATCACCATGCCCGCAACGACCGCACCGCGTCGGAAGGCCATGACGAGCGCGTCGGCGTCTGCCGCGACTACGCGCATCTCGCGGTTACCTTGTGCCGCTGCATGAACATTCCGGCGCGATACTGCACCGGCTATCTCGGCGACATCGGCGTACCGATTGATCCCGCGCCGATGGATTTCAGTGCCTGGTTCGAGGTCTTCCTCGATGGGCGATGGTACACGTTCGACGCCCGCCACAATCACCCGCGTATCGGCCGCGTCGTGATCGCCCGGGGCCGCGACGCCGCGGACGTGGCCATCTCGACGGCTTTTGGGGCAGCGCCGCTAGCACGCTTCACCGTTATCACCGACGAGGTGAAAACCGAGACGCCTGCCGTGGGGCCGACCTCGATGGTGGCGTGATCTGTAGGGTGGGCAAAGGCGCTCTTGCGCCGTGCCCACCGCTTCCTTGAGGATGGTGGGCACGCTTCGCTTTGCCCACCCTACCCCGACAGCAAAAAGCCCGCCGATTGCTCGGCGGGCTTTTCACGTTCTATTACTTAACGCAGCAGCAGGAACAGGATGATCAAAGGAATCGGAATGCCGACGAGCCAGAGAAGAATGGGCATGTGAGTGTCCTTATGACGTGAGTTAAACGACGAACTTCTTTTGTTGTGAGGGTAACGACGAACTTCGGATTTAGTTCAGACGACGCTTCTTGCCCCACGTGCCGTCGCGCAGTCCGCCGCCTTCCGTCGCAGCGAGGCTGGCGCAGAATGCACCGAGCAGCAGCGAAGCGGTCAGCCAGAACGCCAGCGAGGCGGTCGCCTTGCGCGCCGCATCCAGATTGGTCTTGGCTGCGGTCACGACCTGGTTGACGCGGGCTTCGGCGTCAGCCTGGCTGAGACCGGTGCGGGCCGACACGACCTTGGCAATGTAGGTCCGGTCGGCGGGCTGGAGATCGCTGCCGGCCTTGAAGCTGGCGGTGAACAGACGGTTGAGTTCGCTACGGGCGTCGGCCGCATTGGCGTTGGCGGCCGGGGTGTCGGAACGCAGCAACGTATCGAGATAGCCGTCCATCGGGCCGGCATTGGCCGCAACACCCTGCGCAGCGCCGGTCGCGGCGCTACCCATGATGCTCGACGCCGGCGTTGCCAGCAGCAAGGCACCGAGCACCGAGGCAACCGCCCAGGTCACGAAGCCATGCGCGGTGTCGCGGAAATAGACCTCATCGCTGTGAACGCCGACCCAGCGGGTGCGCAGGCGGCCGGCGATATAGCCGCCGACGGACGAGGAGATCATGGCGATCACGATCAGGTAGATGCCGGTCGCGATCTTGAAGGTGGTCGCCGACACGCCCGAACCTGACCACGGCGAAACCGAAGTTGCGCCGAGCGCCACGCCGAGCGTCAGCAACACGAGCGTCAACGCGCAGGACACGACAGCCCCGGCAAAGATCGCCGGCCAGGAAACGCCTGCGCCAACATTTTCGTCGGACGCTGCGGGTTGAACTACTACGGTATCGATCATGATGGCTCCAGCCTTTGCGGCATTGCTGTGTTTCAAGTGCGCGATCAATGTGCAGTCGGAACATTGGTTCCTGCATGCGGGAATTTTCATTTGTATGCATGCGATGCCCCATCGCCGGGGGCTCGCTTGCATCGCAGCGCAGCGCATATTCGCGAAAGAATCTCCAACACAACTCAGAATAACTTTGTACGGTAGCGAGCGCAGCGGTTAGGATACAGCCAGCGTTGGCGGATACTGCAAGGTCGAGCGATGTTGGACAAGATGCCCAAGGACCAGTTCGATCCGAAGAGCTTTCTCGCCCATGTCGGTCACGGCAAGACGATCACCGAGTACAGGAAAAACCAGATGATCTTCTGCCAGGGCGAAAAGGCGGAAGCGGTATTCTTTATCCAGAAGGGCCGGATCAAACTCACCGTGCTCTCCGAGCAAGGCAAGGAGGCGGTCGTCGGCATTCTGGAGGCTGGCCAGTTCTTCGGCGAGGGTTGCCTGACCGGCCATCCGCTCCGCATCGCCACGACGACCGCGCTGGAAGACTGCGTCATCACCTCGATCACCAAGACCGCGATGATCGCTACGCTGCACGACGAGCCGGCCTTTTCCGAAATGTTCATTACCTATCTGCTGACGCGCAACAGCCGGATCGAAGAAGACCTGGTCGATCAGTTATTCAATTCGAGCGAAAAACGGCTGGCGCGACTGTTGCTGATCCTCGCGCATTTCGGCAAGGAAGGTCGCCCGCAGCCGATTGCAGTGGAGCTGAGCCAGGAGACGCTGGCGGAGATGATCGGCACCACGCGCTCGCGCGTCAGCTTCTTCATGAACAAGTTTCGCAAACTCGGCTTCATCAGCTACAATGGCAAGATCGAAGTGCACAACTCGCTGCTCAACGCCGTGCTGAATGACAAGCCGCACATCGAGCGAGACAATTAGCAGGCGCGCCACGGGCGCTCGCTCCCGGCGAACACCTGTGCAGTTTCGAGCAGCGAATCACCTGAATCTTGATGAATTTCTCCCAACTATACCAGTGCGCACGCATGTTCATGCCTGATCGAGGGTGCGCCGATGCCACATCCGACACCGTATTCGCGACAGTTTGACGCTATCCGGGCGGGCGTTTGCCCGGCTGTTCGAATCGCCTGGCACCGGGTCCCGGCCGCGTACCTGCGCCGGCAACGAACCGCCGACGGACAACCGGAGCGGCGGCGACGATTCCGCCAACACGCAGTCTGGTACCACGTCGGCTGCGACGGGCACCTAGCCTCGCTTCCAAACCCTACTAAATTACCTAAGTCATTGTACTAAAAAGCAACCTCCCTTCAATTAAAAGCTCCTTCACGGGATTTCCGTAGTTTATCGACCGGAACAACCGCCGCGCAGCAACTGCTACCCGCGGAAGAAGGGGCATCTGATGCACGCACTACAGTCCATTTCGGCTCGTATGATCGTGGCTATTTCCCTGGTAGCAGCCGGATCGTGTGGCGTACTGGCGGCTTTCAGCATGTGGCAGCAGCAGAGCATCGTCGATACCGCCCTGCAGCGTGAATTGAGCAACGATTACGCGAACATCACCGCAGCCATGAACGCCGAGACGCGCACCAATCTGGCCGTGGCCGACGTGCTGGCATCGATGCAGCAGATCAAGGACATCCTGCGCGCCAAGGATCGCGCCGCGGCGATCGCCTTTCTCAGCAACCCCTACCAGAAGATCAAGGCGCGTGGCCTCGAATTGATCACGCTCGCCACGCCGCCCGGCACCGCCTTTGCCCGCAGCCACAATCCCGGCACGTTCGACGACGACATGACCGGGCGGCGCAAGATGCTGGCGCAGGCGATCGCGACGAAGAAGGCGCTTGGCGGCGTCGAGGTCGGCCGCGATGTGCTGAACGTGTTCGGATCGTCGCCGGTGATGGACGGCGACATTGTGCTCGGCGCCGTCGATGTCGGCGCGCCGTTCGGCAAAACCTTCGTCGAAACGATGAAAGCGCGCTTCAACGTCGATATCGCGATCCACCAGCTCAGCGGCGACGCAGCCAAGACGCTGGCGTCCACGATGTCGGCCGGGCCTGCGGATGCGGCGATCCTTCGCCGCGCGCTGGCCGGCGAGACCGTGATGCAGTTCGGCGAGCTGAACGGCAAGGCCTCCGCCACCGCCTTCGGCCAGATCAAGACCTTCTCCGGCGAGCCGGTCGCGGTGTTCGAAATCGAGCGCGACGCATCGGCCTACCGCACCCTGACCATCACCGCGCTGACCTGGCTTGCGATCATCTCGGGATCCGTTCTGCTGGTCGCCGGCCTGATCGCGGTGTTCATTGGCCGCAGCATGGCGCGTCCGATCAAGGCGCTGGACGCCGCGATGCGCAGCATCGCTGCCGGCCAATATACGGTGGCGATCCCGGGTGCCGGCCGCAACGACGAGATCGGCTCGATGGCCGGCGCCGTCGAGATCTTCAAGAACGGCCTGATCGAGACCGACCGGATGCGTACTGCGCAGGAGCAGACCCGCGAGCGCAGCCAGCAGGAACGCCGCGAGACGATGGACGCGCTTGCCAGCCGCTTTGAAAGCGGCGTCGGCAGTGTCGTCGGCGCGGTAGGTTCCGCCGCCGGCGAATTACGCAGCACCGCACAGTCGATGGCTGCGACCGCCGAGGAATCGACGCGGCAGACCGCCGCCGTGGCCGCCGCTTCCGAAGAAGCCACCCAGAGCGCCCAGGCCGTTGCCGCAGCGATCGAGGAACTCAACGCCTCGATCAGCGAGATCTCCCAGCAGGTCAACGAATCTGCCCGCGTCGCCGGCGAGGCCGTCCATCAGGCCAACACCACCAATTCCGAAGTGCAAAGCCTCGCCGAAGCCGCGCAAAAAATCGGCGACGTCGTCAGGCTGATCAGCGAGATCGCGGCCCAGACCAATCTGCTCGCGCTCAACGCCACCATCGAGGCGGCGCGCGCCGGCGAGGCCGGCCGCGGTTTCGCCGTGGTCGCCTCCGAAGTGAAGGCCCTGGCGACGCAGACCTCGAAGGCCACCGAAGAGATCTCGGCGCAGGTCGGCGCGATCCAGAATGCCACCAAGGCCTCGGTCGGCTCGATCCAGGGCATCAGCACGACGATCGGCCGCGTCAGCGAGATCGCGAGCGCGATCGCCGCGGCGGTGGAGGAACAGGGCGCCGCCACGCTGGAGATCGCCCGCAACGTGGCAGACGCCGCGCGCGGCACCGGCGAGGTCTCGCAGAATATTGCGGGGGTCAACGACGCCGCCCGCGAAACCGGCCTCGCCGCCAGCCGCGTGGTGGAATCCGCCGCCGACCTGTCGCGCAATGGCGAAGACCTCAAGACCCAGGTCGATGCCTTCCTTCGCGAAGTGCGGGCGACGTAAGGCGCGAGCCACAAACTCAATGTCGTCCGCGCGAAAGCGGGGAGCCTAGACTCCGCCGGAGTAATTGAAACGGCAGAGAAATGGCTACGGTGCTCGAACTGCTTTTCCAGCGTGTATGGGCCCAGGCTTTCGCGGGGACGACAGCTGAGAGGCCGGCACACCAATACCCACCATTGCGAACAAAGCGGGAATCAGCGAGCGTGATTCGTCACCTCGGATGATCCCTTGCCTGCACCCGCCACCTATCTCGACACCCTGAATCCGGAACAGCGCCGCGCTGTGGAACATGGCGTGCTGTCGCGCCATGCTGCGCCGGCCGGCCCGCTGCTGGTGATCGCCGGGGCTGGCTCCGGCAAGACCAATACGTTGGCGCACCGCGTCGCGCATCTCATCGTCAACGGCGCCGATCCGCGCCGCATCCTGCTGATGACGTTTTCGCGCCGCGCGGCGTCGGAGATGAGCCGCCGCGTCGAACGCATCGCGCGAAAGGTGATGGGGACAAACGCCGGCGTGATGACCGATGCGCTGCACTGGGCCGGCACCTTCCATGGCATCGGCGCGCGCCTCTTGCGCGACTATGCCAAACAGATCGGGCTCGATCCCGCTTTCACAATCCACGACCGCGAGGACGCCGCCGACCAGATGAATCTGGTGCGCCACGAACTCGGTTTCTCGAAGACCGAGGCCCGGTTTCCGACCAAGGGCACATGCCTCGCGATCTATTCGCGCTGCGTCAACGCCGAGGCCGGCCTCGAAGAGGTGCTGGGCGCGAACTATCCATGGTGCGCCGGCTGGGCCGCCGAGCTGCGTGAACTGTTCGCGGCTTACGTCGCCGCCAAGCAGAAACAGAACGTGCTCGATTACGACGACCTGCTTTTGTACTGGGCGCAGACGATGACCGAGCCGTTGCTTGCCGCCGATATCGGCGACCGCTTCGACCATGTCATGGTCGACGAATATCAGGACACCAACCGCCTGCAATCCTCGATCCTGCTGGCGCTGAAGCCCGGCGGACGCGGCCTCACCGTGGTCGGCGACGACGCGCAGTCGATCTATTCGTTTCGCGCCGCCACCGTGCGCAACATCCTGGATTTTCCCGGGCAGTTCTCGCCGGCAGCCGACATCATCACGCTGGACCGCAACTATCGCTCAACGCAGCCGATCCTCGCCGCCGCCAACGGCGTGATCGATCTGGCGCGCGAACGCTTCACCAAGAACCTGTGGACCGACCGCGCCTCCGGCATAAAGCCGCAGCTGGTTGCCATCCGGGACGAAACCGATCAGGCGCGCTGCCTGGTCGAGCGCGTTCTGGATCTCCGGGAAAGCGGCACGCGGCTCAAGGAGCAAGCCGTTCTGTTTCGCACCTCGTCGCACTCCGGGCCGCTGGAAGTGGAATTGACCCGGCGCAACATTCCGTTCGTGAAATTCGGCGGACTGAAATTTCTCGATGCCGCGCACATCAAGGATGTGCTGGCGCTGCTGCGCTTCGTCGAAAACCCGCGCGACCGCGTCGCCGGCTTCCGGCTGATGCAGCTGATGCCCGGCGTGGGACCTGCCTCGGCGCAGCGCGCGCTCGATCACATGGCGGCGGCGGCCGATCCGATCGGCGCGTTGCTGGATGCGCCCGCGCCGAAACGCGCCGGCGACGACTGGCGCGGATTCGTCGAGGTGGTGACCGAACTGCGCGCCGGACGCGCCGGCTGGCCGGCGGAGCTGGAGCTAGCGCGGACATGGTACGAGCCGCATCTCGACCGCATCCATGAAGACGGCATGACGCGCCGCGCCGACCTGATCCAGCTCGAACAGATCGCCTCGGGCTATCCGTCGCGCGAGCGCTTTCTCACCGAGCTGACGCTGGACCCGCCGGACGCTACCAGCGACCAGGCCGGCGTTCCGCTGCTCGACGAGGACTATCTGATCCTGTCGACCATCCATTCCGCCAAGGGTCAGGAGTGGAAGTCGGTCTATGTGCTGAATGTCGTCGATGGCTGCATGCCGTCCGATCTGGGCACCGGCACCTCCGCCGAACTGGAAGAGGAACGCCGCCTTCTCTATGTCGCGATGACGCGCGCCAAGGACGAGCTGCATCTGATGGTGCCGCAGCGCTTCTTCACCCACGGCCAGAATGCCCAGGGCGACCGCCACGTCTACGCGTCGCGCACGCGCTTCATCCCGGACCGGCTGCTGCACCTGTTCGAGCGTACGAGCTGGCCGATGGCGAGTGCCGAGACGGCCTCGCGCGCCGCGACGCAAGGCGTGCGCTTCGACGTCGGCGCACGGATGCGCGGTATGTGGCGGTGATTCTTTCTTCCTTCTCCCCTTGTGGAAGAAGGTGGCGCGGACGAAGTCCGCGACGGATGAGGGGTGTCTAGGCTCGGAGCGCGCGGCTACACCTCACCCGTCTCGACCGCTCCGCGGTCGATCTACCCTCTCCCACAAGGGGAGAGGGAAGAACAACCGGAACTACAAATTCGCCGCGCCAAAAATCTCGTGGTACCAGTCCGCGACCAGCGCCGGATTGATGCGACCATCGACGATGAACACGCCCTGCGCACCGTCAGCGACCCAGCGCTGCAGCGGCGCGAGATCCTGCAGCGTGCGTACCACCACGCCGTCGGCGCCGTAGCCACGCGCAATCGCCGCGAAGTCGGTGACCGGGAATTGCGCCATCGCGCCGGAATAGCCTTCCGGCACGAAGTGATGCACCTCGGCGCTGTAGGCGCTGTCGTTGTAAATGAAGATGCACAGCCGCCGCTTCAGCCGCACCGCGGTTTCCAGCTCGGCGATCGCCATCAGGAAACCACCATCGCCGACGGCGAGCACCGTCAGCCGGTCGGGCTGCACCACGGCCGCGCCGATCGCGCCGGCTAGGCCAAGCCCGATCGACTGGAACGCGATCGGGATGCACCAGCCGCGCATGTCCGGCACCGAGAGATAGCGCGCCACCCAGCCGACGAAATGCCCGCCATCGACCACGACCGTGCGATCCTTCGGCAGGATGTCATCGACCGCCTTGGAGAGCGTGCGCGGATCGATATGGCCGGCATCGCTGGTGTCTTCATAGGCAAAATTGCGGTTACTCCTGGCGATCATGATCGCGGCGACCTCGGGCGTGCGCCAGCCCGGCAGGTCGTCGCCCAGCGCCGCCAGCACGGCAGTTGCAACGGCGGCAGCATCGCCTTCGAGTTCGAGATCGACCGGGCGATGCACGCCGATGCGGCCGCGCTCGACGTCGATCTGCACCAATTGGGCGGCGTCGGAAATCAGCCTGCCCTTCTTGGTGGTCCACATATTCAGCGACATGCCGAACGCCATGAGCATGTCGCTCTGCGCCATCAGCTCGGCCGTGGCCGGCGAGGAAAAGCCGCCGGCGACGCCGAGATTCCAAGGGTGGCCGCTGAACATGCCATGCGCCTGCACCGAGGTCGCCAGCAACGCGCCGGTGCGGTCGGCCAGTTCGGTCAGCAGCGCTTCGGCGTCCGCCACGACGGCGCCGTGGCCGGCGAGGATCAGCGGCTTCTTGGCCGCGCGCAACGTGGCAACGAGTTCATCGAGCCGCTCGGAATTGACCGGCGGCGTCTTTGTGATCGGCGCGTGCTTGCTGCCGAGTTTCGCTGCGACCTTGATCTCCTGCACATCAACCGGCAGGCTGAGCACCACGGGCTTGCGCTCGCGCAGCGCCAGCAACCCCGCCTGCCAGGCATCCTCATAGGCCGTCATCGGATCGGCGATCTGCCGCCAGATGCCGCCGACGGCGTGGACCAGCTCGGCCTGATGGAAGGCGAAAGCCGAGCGCGTATCACCGCGCACGACGTCACCGGCCAGCACCAAGAGCGGTGTGTCGGATTTGGCGGCCTCGCCGATTCCGGTGATGGCATTGGTGAGGCCTGGCCCCGCGGTGACGCTGGCGACCGTGAGGTCGCGCGTCAGGCGCGCCGCGACGTCGGCCATCGACACCGCGCCGCCTTCGTGGCGCGCGGCGATGAACTCGACACCGAGATCGGTGAGGCCGAGCGTGACCTTGAAATTGGCGCCACCGACCAGACCGAAGCAGCGTCTGGCGCCTAGATCGGCGATGGCCCGCGCCACTTCACGCCAGACCGGCGTCAGGGTGGCATCGTCAGCGGGAGATGTCGGGGTCATGGGATCTCTTTGCGCCGGTTGCGATGCCCACGACCATTCAAGGATCGGGCCAACTGCTTTAAGGTTAAAGCATTGGCAGCCAATGGGGCAAGCGCGACTCAGGCGCGGCCGGCGATCACCATCGATTCCAGCCCGTCGGGGCGCTTCGGTGCGGCAGCCTCCTCCAGCGATGCGAGCAGCATCTCGATATCGACATCGGGCAGCGGGCACCAGCCACATGGGCATTGCCCGTCGAGATGCGCCGAGGCGACCTCGCGGTAGGTGCGCCCCAGCGCGGCGGCCATCATATGCATCACCAGCGTCGGCGGCAGCCGCGACGTGTCGAGCACCCGACAGAAATTGGTCATTACCGTCTGGTCGAGATAGGTCTGCGCCGAACGCTCGTCGGTGATGTCGGCGACCTTGGCGGGCTGTGCGCTCATTCGTGTGTCCTTTGCGACCCCACGAATTCCTACGGCCTGCGCCCGCCTCGCTCAATCTCTTTCGGGCTTGTTGTTTTAGAAGCCCTCAATCTCCGTGATTTTGAACCGCTCCAAACACCCGGCTGGCCAGCACGTCGGAGGGCTCGATCGACATGATATCATCCGTGGTGAGCTCGCGGTCGAGATCGGCGACCAGCCGGTTGGCCTGCCGCAGCCGGATACGGTCCAGCGCATTGCGGATCGAGCGCGCATTGGAAAACAGCGGCTGCGTCTTGCGCAAACCTATATAGCGCACGAAGGCGTCAGCGGATTCCAACGTGAACTTGTAGTTCATCTCGCGCAGCATCAGTTCGGCAATCGCAAACAACTCCGTGTCGGAATAGTCCGGAAAGTCGATATGGTGTGCGATGCGCGAGCGGAAGCCGGGATTGCTGGCGAAGAACTTGGCCATGCGGTCGCCGTAGCCGGCCAGGATCACCACCAGGTCCTCGCGCTGGCTTTCCATCACCTGCAGCAGGATCTCGATCGCCTCCTGGCCGTAGTCGCGCTCGTTGTCGGGGCGGTGCAGATAATAGGCCTCGTCGATGAACAGCACGCCGCCCATCGCCTTCTTCAGGATCTCCTTGGTCTTCGGCGCGGTGTGGCCGATATATTGCCCGACCAGTTCGTCGCGCGTCACCGACACCACATGGCCGCGGCGGACGAAACCGAGCTTGTGCAGGATGGCGGCGATGCGTAGCGCCACCGTGGTCTTGCCGGTGCCGGGGTTGCCGGTGAACGACATGTGCAGCGTCGGCACTTCCGCACTCAGATTCATCCGCTTGCGAATCCGCTCGATCAGCAACAGCGAGGCAATCTCGCGGATTCGCGTCTTCACCGGCTTCAGCCCGATCAACTCCCGATCGAGCTGCTCCAGCACGTCGCCGATGCCGACCTCGTTGAACTCGCGGCGCAGGTCGATGCGCTCGACCGACAGCTCAGCGGGTTCAGCAGGCGCCAGCGCGGTCATGACCCACCATAACGCTGGCCCTCGGGAGAATCGACGGCGTAGGACGTGGTCGTGTAGCGGATGTTGCGGCCATCGACCTCGTGACGCTCCAGCCGGAAGCCGGGCTCGTTCTTCGGCCGGTTGACGATGAAGGACAGGCGCACCGACTCCCAGCCGTGGCTGGCGTCGAACGCCGACAGCCGGATGTAGCGGTCGCCACAGACCTTGCGGCATTCGGCGAGCTCCATCATCACGCCGGCGGCATCGCGCAGGTCGAACATCGGCAGCCCCCACATTTCCCAGAAATTGTTCCGCGGGTGCGGGTCGTCGGTGAATTCGAGATTCACCGCCCAACCGTTCTGCAGGCAATACTGCACCTGGCTGGTGATCTGCTCGTCGGTGAGATCGGGCAGGAATGAAAAGCATCCTTGGGTCAGACGCATCATTATTCTCCTTACATGGCCACGCTGGCGGTGGGGACATAGTCGGGCGTATCGGTGGATTCATAGTTGAAGGTGACGTTCTTCCAGACCTCCAGCGCCGATTTCAGCGGCGTACAGGTCAGCGCCGCCTTGGCCAGGATTTCCGGGCCCTCGTGCAGATAGTCGCGGCCCTCATTGCGGGCGAAGATCATCGCCTCCAGCGCGACGCGGTTGGCGGTGGCGCCCGCCTGGATGCCCATCGGATGGCCGATGGTGCCGCCGCCGAACTGCAGCACCACGTCCTCGCCGAGATGGTCGAGCAACTGGTGCATCTGGCCGGCATGGATGCCGCCGGAAGCGACCGGCATCAGCTTGTTCAGGCTAGCCCAGTCCTGCTCGAAGAATACGCCGTGCTCGAGTCGCATCGGGTTGTGGTCCTCGCGGCAAATGTCGTAATAGCCGCGCGTCGTCGCCGGATCACCCTCCAGCTTGCCGACCACGGTGCCGGCATGGATGTGATCGACGCCGGCCAGCCGCATCCATTTGGCGATGACGCGGAACGAGACGCCGTGGCTGCGCTGCCGCGTATAGGTCGAATGCCCGGCGCGGTGCAGATGCAGGATCATGTCGTTCCTGCGCGCCCATTTGGCCATCGACTGGATCGCGGTGTAGCCGATCACCAGATCGATCATGATGATGACGGAGCCGAGCTGTTTTGCGAATTCGGCGCGCTCATACATGTCCTCCATGGTGCCGGCGGTGACGTTGAGATAGGTCCCCTTGATCTCGCCGGAGGCGGCCTGCGCCTTGTTGACGGCCTCCATGCAATACAGGAACCGCTCGCGCCAATGCATGAAGGGCTGCGAGTTGATGTTCTCGTCGTCCTTGGTGAAATCCAGCCCGCCCTTCAGCGCCTCATAGACAACGCGGCCGTAGTTGCGGCCGGACAGACCCAGCTTCGGCTTGACGGTGGCGCCGAGCAGCGGCCGGCCGAACTTGTCCATCCGCTCGCGCTCGACGACGATGCCGGTCGCCGGCCCCTGGAACGTCTTCACATAGGCGACCGGCAGCCGCATGTCCTCGAGCCGCAGCGCCTTTAGCGGCTTGAAGCCGAACACATTGCCGATGATCGACGCCGACAGATTAGCGATCGAGCCGTTCTCGAACAGGTCCAGATCGTAGGCGATATAGGCGAAATACTGACCAGGCGAATTCGGGACGGGATCGACGCGGTAGCATTTGGCGCGATATTTCTCGGCCGCCGTGAGACGATCGGTCCACACCACGGTCCAGGTCGCGGTGGAAGATTCGCCGGCCACCGCGGCGCAGGCCTCGATCGGGTCGACGCCATCCTGCGGCGTGACGCGGAACAGCGAGATGATATCGGTGTCCTTCGGCACGTAATCGGGCTCCCAATAACCCATCTTCTTGTATTCCATGACGCCGGATACGTAGCGATCCTTGCCGCGGACCGTAATCGATGCATGCTCGTTCATGACAGTCTCCAGTGGGTTATGTGCGGTCGGATCGTGAGCGAAATCATTCGGCGGCTTCGGCCATGCCAATCTGCGGATCGAGCGCGCCCGAGCGATAGCGCCGGGCCATTTCGGCCAGCGGGATCACCTTGATCTTGGAGGCGTGGCCGGCGGTACCGAACTGCTCGAAGCGTTCGCGGCACAACTCGCGCATCGCGTCCATGGCCGGCTTGAGGAATTTGCGCGGATCGAACTCGCTCTTGTTCGAGGTTGCGACCTTACGGAACATGGCGGTCATGGCGAGGCGGCAGTCGGTATCGATATTGACCTTGCGCACGCCATGCCGGATGCCGCGCACGATCTCGTCGACCGGCACGCCCCAGGTCGGCTTCATCTCGCCGCCATATTCGTTGAACATGTCCTGCAGCGGCTGCGGCACCGAGGACGAGCCGTGCATTACCAGATGGATGTTCGGCAGCCGGCGGTGGATCTCCTCGACGACATTCATCGCGAGAATCTCGCCATCCGGCTTGCGCGAGAACTTATAGGCGCCGTGCGACGTGCCCATCGCGATCGCCAGCGCATCGACCTTGGTCGCGCGGACGAAGTCGACGGCCTGGTCGGGATCGGTCAGCAGCTGATCATGGCTGACCTTGCCCTCGACGCCGTGACCGTCCTCCTGCTCGCCGCCGCCGTGCTCCAGCGAGCCCAGCACGCCGAGTTCACCCTCGACGGAAGCGCCGATCCAGTGCGCCAGTTCGACGACGCGACGGGTGATATCGACGTTGTAATCGTAATCGGCGGCGGTCTTGGCGTCGGCCTTCAATGACCCATCCATCATCACCGAGGTGAAGCCGTACTTGATCGCGGTGGCGCAGGTAGCTTCCTCATTGCCGTGGTCCTGGTGCATGCACAGCGGAATCTGCGGATACATCTCCTCCAGCGCGTCAATCATCCGCGCCAGCATGATGTCGCCGGCGTAAGATCGCGCGCCGCGCGAGGCCTGGATGATGACCGGCGCGTCCACCGCGGCCGCCGCGTCCATGATGGCGAGGCCCTGCTCCATATTGTTGATGTTGAACGCCGGCACGCCGTAGCCCTGTTCCGCGGCGTGGTCGAGCAATTGTCTCAGCGTGATACGTGCCATGGTCTCCGCTCCCTCATTGACGTTGAGTTCTGCTATTTCGCCCCGCGCTTGCGCTCGATGAGCTGAAGGATCAGCGGCGTCAGGATCAATTGCATCGCCAGGTCGAGCTTGGAGCCATGAATGACGATGGAATTGGCGCGCGACATGAAGCTGTGCGGGATCATCGACAGCAGATAGGGAAAGTCGATGCCGCGCGGCGTCTTGAAGCGGATCACCACCATCGATTCATCCGGCGTGGGAATCCAGCGCGCGATGAACGGGTTCGACGTGTCGACCAGCGGCACGCGCTGGAAGTTGATGTCGGTGTCGGTAAATTGCGGGCAGATGTAATGGATGTAGTCGGGCATCCGGCGCAGGATGGTATCGGTCACGGCCTCGGTGGAATAGCCGCGGTCGCTTCGGTCGCGGTGCAGCTTCTGGATCCATTCGAGATTAATGACGGGGACGACACCGATCTTGAGATCGGCATATTGCGCGACATTGACCTTGTCGGTGACGACGGCGCCGTGCAGGCCCTCATAGAACAGCAGGTCAGATTTTTCCGGCAATTGCTGCCATTCGGTGAAGGTGCCAGGCACGCCGCCATGCCGCGCAGCTTCGATATCATCATGGATGTAATAGCGGGTCCGGCCAGTGCCGGTGGCGCTGTAGTCGCGGAAGGTGGTTTCCAGCTCCTCGAACAGATTGGTTTCGGGACTGAAATGGCTGAAGTGCTTGTTGCCGCGCTCGGATTCTTCCGCCATCCGGGCGCGCATGTCGAGACGGTTATAACGATGGAAGGCATCGCCCTCGATATAGGCCGCCTCGACCTTCTCGCGGCGAAAGATCTGCTCGAAGGTGCGCTTCACCGAGGTGGTGCCCGCGCCTGACGAGCCGGTGATCGAGATGATCGGATGCTTTCGCGACATGAACGCCCCTAGACACGGAAAAGACCTCGTCGCGCGAACAAAGGATTGGCCTTGGTCGCGGCGGCAGGATCCACATGCAGATTTTCGATCCGCCGCACCTTGTTGATCGAACCCATGATCAACGGCACACGCTGGTGGATGGCGTTGGGAGATAGATCGAGGATGCGCTCGCGGCCGGTGGTGGCGGCGCCGCCGGCCTGTTCGACGATCATGGCCATCGGATGCGCCTCGTAGAGCAGCCGCAGCCGGCCCTCGCCATAGCCCTTGCGGGCGTCGGCGGGATACAGGAACACGCCGCCGCGGATCAGGATGCGATAGGCCTCCGCCACCAGCGATGCGATCCAGCGCATATTGAAGTTCTTGCTGCGGGGACCGTCCTCACCGGCCATGCACTCATCGACGAAATCGCGCACCGGCTGTTCCCAATGGCGATAGTTCGACGCGTTGATGGCGTATTCCGCGGTATCCGCCGGGATCCGGACCTGGCGGCGGATGAGCTTGTAGCCGCGCTCGGCGCGGTCGAGCGTGAAGATGTCGACGCCCTCGCCGAGCGTCAGCACCATTGAGGTCTGCGGGCCATAGACGATGAAGCCGGCCGCGATCTGCGCCGTGCCGGGGCCGGTGAACGGCGTCTCGCCGGCTTGGTGCGGCATGATCGAGAAGATCGTGCCCACCGTCATGTTGGTCTCGATATTGGACGAGCCATCGAGCGGATCGTAGGCGATCGAGATCGGCGCCGAGGCGTCGCCATCCTCATGCGTCTCGGCTTCCTCGGAGGCCAGCGCCGCAAAGGGCACCGATTGCAAGGCGTGCCGGATGATCTGGTCGGCGCGAACGTCGAGGTCCTTCTGCACATCGCCGTCGGCATTCTCGCCGCCGTGCGCCGCGCCGGTTATGCCGGCCAGCGCGCCGCGGCCGATCAGGTCGGAGATCTCGATCGAGGCCGTCGCAAACGCGTCCACCGCCGCGGCTACCGCCAGCCGCACGGGATCCTGCCCCGCGAAAGATTTGGTATGCTGAAACAGCGTCAGATGGTCGGTCATGGTCGTCTCCCAGGAAATGCTCCGCCCCTTCTGGCACGAGGCGTTGTGGCATTGACCCGCCCGAAGGCGACCACTCCTGTTGCCCACAGATATTGACGCACGGTGGTAAATAAGGGAAATTTCATTATCTACGACATGATGAAAGTTTTTGTTATATGCCCAAACGCTTTCGCGACGTCTCGATCCGGCAGCTACGGGCGCTCGCGGCGCTGGCCGCGAACGGCAGCATCACCGCCGCCGCGAGCAAGCTGAACCTCACCCAGCCGGCGGTGACGCTGCAGCTGCGCAATCTGCAGGCTCTGGCCGAGCTGCCGCTGATCCAGCGCAGCGGCGACGGCATGCTGCTGACCGACGCCGGGCGCGAAGTGCTGGCGCTGACCGAACGCATCGAGGCGGCGATGGCGGCCTGCGCCACGGCGCTGGAAATGATGGCGGGCAAGACCGCCGGACGGATCTCGATCGGCGCGGTGTCGACCGCGAAATACTTCGTGCCGTTCGCCATCTCGGGGTTTTCCAAACTGTATCCCGACATCGAGGTGCGCCTGACGATCGGCAACCGGAAGGACATCGGCGCGGCGCTGCTCGGCTACGATCTCGACTTCGCCATCATGGGACGGCCGCCGGTCGATATCGAGATGGACGTCCGCCTGATCGGCGACCACCCGCATGTCATCATCGCGCCAACCGGGCATCGCCTGGCGCGAAAGCCGCATCTGGCGCTGAGCGATCTCGCCGGCGAGACGTTTCTCACCCGCGAGCCCGGCTCCGGCACGCGCGGGTTGATGGAGCAATTGTTCGGCGCCGCCGGCATACGGCCGCTGATCGGCATGACGATGAGCAGCAACGAGACCATCAAGCAGGCGGTGATCGCCGGGCTCGGCATCGCCTTCATCTCGGCGCATACGGTGGCGACCGAGCTCGACGAGCGGCGGCTTACGATGCTCGACGTGGTCGGGCTGCCGATCATCAGGCAATGGTTCGTGGTCTCGCGCCAGGACAAGGTGCTGCTGCCGCCGGCGCAGGCGATGCGACAGTTTCTCGGCGAGCGCGGCGCGGAGTTCCTGCCGCATACGCGACGGCGGCGATTGACGCGACCGTCAAAGCAGGATTGATCAATTGATCGTCTGACGTCAGGCTATGGCCTGTCGGATATCAAGGATGCGCCATGACCGACCAGCCCAGCGAAGCCGCCCCCGAAAGCGTGGTCAACGCGCTTTACTTCGGCACCAAGACCCTGCACGTCGAAGCCGAACGATCCGGCGTCATCAGCGACCTGCTGCGCGGCGAGGCGAGCCGCGACGGCTACATCCTGCTGCATCGCAATCTGCTGACGGCCTATCAGGCACTGGAGCGCGGACTCGAACACCACCGCGCGACGCCGAGCCTGAAGGCACTCGCGCAGTACCGGCTGGAGCGCTCGGCTGCCTTGGAGGCCGACCTGGTGGCGCTGTGCGGCGGCAGCTTTGCCGGCATTCCAATATTGCCGGAAGGCGAACGCTACGCGCAGCGCATCGACGCCTGCGCCGACGGCGACGGCGCGCGGCTGATCGCGCACGCCTATACGCGCTACCTTGGCGACCTCAATGGCGGCCAGATCCTGAAGCGCCTGCTGATGAAAAAGCCGGGACTGCGAGCGGCGGAGTTATCGTTCTACGATTTCCCGGACGCGCCCGATCTGACGGCGCTGAAGACCGACTATCGCAACGCCCTCGACCAGGCCGGCACGCTGGTCGCCGATCCGCAGGCAGTGATCGACGAAGGCAGGCTCGCGTTCCAGCTCAATATCGAACTGTCCTGGGCGGTGCAGAACGCTTTGCTGCCGGAAGCGGCGAAATAGCAAAGCCCGCCGAAGATTTTTGATACTTCGACCAGAATTCGAAGGTCGCAGCTCGATCGTCCCCTCTCCCACAAGCAGCGCAGCTGCGTCCGGGGGGAGAGGGGAAAAGAACGGCGCCTCAGCCGAATGGCGGGTTGAGGCGGACGATCGTGAAATTCAGGAACGCGGCGAACGAGACCCATAAGAGATAGGGCAGCAGGCACAGGCTCGCCGTCTTCGACAGCCGCCAGAACACCACCATCGGCAGCGCGATCGCCAGCCACAGGAAGCCGACTTCGGCCAGCGCCCAGTCCGGCCGCTTCAGCGCGAAGAACAGCGCACTCCACAGCAGGTTAAAGCCGGCATTGACAGCAAACAGGCCGATGATCCAGGCGTGCTGCGCTCTGTCCGTCGTGGCGCGCCAGACCGATACTGCGGAGACGACGGCGAGCGCAAAAATCGTCGTCCACGCCGGGCCGAACACCCAGTTCGGCGGCTGCCAGGACGGTTTAGTCAGGCCGCGATACCATGGGCCGATGTCCGTGAGCAAGCCGCCGATCGTGATGACGGCAAACGCGGCCAGGGTGGCGACCAGCAGCGGCTTCCACACGGGCCCGCGGGCAGCGGCGCGCAACTCCGTCATGCCCAACTCACCAGCGGCGGCATCGAACTCAGGATGGTCTCGATATTGCCGCCAGTCTGCAGGCCGAACACGGTGCCCTTGTCGTATAAGAGGTTGAACTCGACATACAGTCCGCGCAGCGCCAGTTGCTGCGCGCGCTCAGCGTCGGTCCACGGCTCCATCATGCGGGCGCGCACGAGCTTCGGATAGATATCGAGAAACGCCGAACCGACATCGCGGGTAAAGGCAAAGTCGTTGTCGAAATTTCCGCTGTTGAGGTGGTCGTAGAAAATGCCGCCGACGCCGCGGGCCGTGCCGCGATGCGGCAGGAAGAAGTAGGTGTCGGCCCAGGCCTTGAACTTCTCATAATAGGCGGGATCGTGGGCGTCGCAGGCTTTACGCATGGCCGCATGAAAGGCGATGGTGTCCGGCGCCTCGGCGGTGCGCTGCTCAGGCAGCATCGGCGTCAGGTCGGCGCCGCCGCCGAACCAGCCCTGCGAGGTCGACAGAAACCGCGTGTTCATGTGCACGGTAGGCACGCGCGGGCTGCGCGGATGCATGATCAGGCTGATACTGGTCGAGACATACTCGAGCTCGACGCCGTCGCCGGGCATCACCTTGGCCATTTCAGGGGTCAGCCGGCCATTGGCGGATGACGTATGGATGCCGATCTTCTCGAACAGCCGGCCGCCGCTCAGGAAGCCGCCGGTGCCGCCGCCGCTCCCGGTCGCCCGCGTCCAGGGCTTGTAGGTGAAGGTGGCGGGTTGGCCGGGGAACACCTCGCCGGGCGCCTCCCGCTCCAGCGCCTCGACCTCGGCGCAGATCTGGTCGCGCAGCGACTCGAACCAGACTTTGGCTTGAGCGCGCTGTGGCTCGGCGGGATGGCTGGGATCGGGAGTCATCTGGTCCATGCGGTGTTGTTACGTCAATGAACGCGACTTTTCCAGCGTCGGCGCGTTGGGTTATCGTAACGACCCTTGCCGCGTTGCAGTATGTACTTGCCGCGCCAACAGCCGTATCAGAAAATCATCCTTCGCGCCGTCGCCAACCCGGAAACCGCCGCCTTGACCCAGTCCCCGACCGCCAAACCGTTCCTCGACGTGCTCCATGGCCAACGCCAGACCGTGCCCCCGCTATGGATGATGCGGCAGGCCGGGCGCTATCTGCCGGAATATCGCGAAGTCCGCGCCCAGGCCGGCGGCTTTCTCGACCTCTGCTTCAATCCCGATTTTGCCGCCGAAGTGACGCTACAGCCGATCCGGCGGTTCGGCTTCGACGCCGCGATCATTTTCTCTGACATCCTGGTGATCCCCTACGCGCTCGGCCGCTCGGTGCGCTTCGAAGTCGGCGAGGGCCCCAGGCTCGATCCTCTGGACACGCCGGAACTGGTGGCAACGCTGAACCCGCAGGCCGACTTCGGAAAGCTCGAGCCGGTCTACGAGGCGCTGCGCCGGGTTCGCGCCGCGCTCGACCCGAAAATCACGCTGATCGGCTTCTGCGGCGCGCCGTGGACGGTGGCGACCTACATGGTGGCGGGCAAGGGCACGCCGGACCAGGGCCCGGCGCGGATGATGGCGTACCGTCATCCCGACGCCTTCGCGAAAATTATCGACGCGATCGTCGAGAACTCGATCACCTATCTGCTCAGCCAGCTCGCCGCCGGCGCCGACGTGCTGCAGATCTTCGACACCTGGGCGGGCATCCTGCCGGCGCGCGAATTCCAGCGCTGGTCGGTGGAGCCGACCAGGCGCATCGTCGAGGGCGTGCGCGCCAAAGTGCCGGGCGCGAAGATCATCGGCTTTCCACGCGGCGCCGGCGCGATGCTGCCGGGCTATGTCGAGGCGACCGGCGTCGATGCCGTCAGCATCGACTGGGCGGCGGAGCCCGCGTTCATCCGCGAGCATGTGCAGAGCAAGGTGGCGGTGCAGGGCAATCTCGATCCGCTGGTGCTGATCGCCGGCGGCGACGCGCTCGATCGCGCGATCGACGACGTGCTGGCGAATTACGCCGGCGGGCGGTTCATCTTCAACCTCGGCCACGGCATCCAGCCCGAAACGCCGGTGGCGCATGTCGAACAGATGGTGAAACGGGTGCGGGCTTTTCGAGGGTAGTTGTTTTGCACCGGCCATGCGCCCCCTCGCCCCCTAGCGAAGCTTCGCTTCGCTAGGGGGCGAGGTAAGAGCGCATCTACTTTGCCGCCTGCTTGCCATCGATGAAGCTGACCTCGACGCCCTTCTTCACGGACGCGGCCAGCCGCGCCACGTCCCAGTTGGTCAGTCGCACGCAGCCATGCGAGTCGCTCTTGCTGACGCGCGAGGGATCCGACGTTCCATGGATGCCGTAGCTCTTCTCCGACAGTCCGATCCAGGTGCTTCCGACCGGATTGTTCGGGCCGCCCTGGATACGGAAAGGCTTGGTCGATTTCACGCCCTTGAACTTGTATTTCGGATCGTAGCGATAGGTCGGATTGGCATCGATCGAGACTATCTTGAGCACGCCGGACGGCGTCGGCTTTTCCTCGCTGCCGACGGACGCCGGATAGAACGCGACCAGTGCATTGTCCTTGTCGAAGGCCTTCACGGTCTGGCGCGTCTTGTCTACCTCGATGCGCGAGACCATGAACGGTGCACTCGCGCCGGGATTGACGATGACGATGCTGTCGCCGGCCCGATCGAATTTCTGCTTCGGATTGAGTTCGGTCAGCAGGTCCTGGCTCATGTGAAACCGCTCGCCCAGCGCCTCCCTGGCGCTGGTGTAACCCAGCGACTTCAAGCCCTTCATGTCTTCCATCTTGACCGGCAGCTTATCGAGGAACGGCCCCTTCACGTCCTGCTCGGTGAGGACATAGTCCGTCGTGACGGGATCGCTCGCCTGCGCCTGCAGCTTTGTCCAGATTTCCGGCGTCAGCGCCTTGCCCGACGGCAGGCTGTTGGCTTCGGCGAAGGCCTGTAGAGATTTTTCGACATTGTCGCCGAAATGACCGTCGATCTCGCCCGGCGAGAAATGCGCGCGGTCGAGCAGTACCTGCACCTTGACGGCGAGCGCGGTAGGCCTGTCCCCGGCGGGAATCTTGCCGGTAAAAGCCGCAGCGTTGATCGTATCCGGGCTAAGTCCTGCAGCGAACAGCGGGCCGCTCGCCAGTAGCGTCAATCCGAAAGCCGCAATCAATCGTCGCATCTGTTTGCCCTGGGTATATCGACGCGCGGTTGGGGCGCGTGGGACAAGACCGCGAAGCGATGGGAGTTCCATCGCCGCTTCAATCGGCCGTCGTGACAGCCCATTCGATAGCTGTTAGTAGCCTCTGTTCTTCCCCCGTCCTCGTGACCATCGGACTTTCCGCTGCCCCGCACCCGTTCGCCAGACCGCCTGCTGCGCGCGCTGCTCACCTTCGAGCCGCCCGTAGCGGCACGCTACGCGCTGGCAACACTGGCCGTCGCCGTCGCCACCCTGATCCGCGCAGCCCTGCCGGTCACGGGGGTGCCTTACCTGCCGTTTTTTCCGCTGCTGATGGCGACCGGCTTCGTGCTCGGCTTCGGCCCGGGGCTGTACGCGACATTGCTATCGGCGGCGATGGCGACCTGGCTGTTCGCCGGGGCGGGCAACGACATCGGCGACGGCGACATCTGGTTTGGCGGCGTGCTGTACGCGCTGGTCGGCACCTTCATGGTGGCGGTCTGCGCGGCCCTGCGCACCGCGCTGCGCAACCGCGACGCCGACATCGCGGCGTTGGTCGAAACCGAAGACCGGCTGGCGCAGAGCGAGGAGCGCCTGACGGCGGCGCTCGGCGCGGCCGGGATGATCGGCGTGTGGGACTGGGACCTGAAGGGCGATGTGGTGCACTCCGATGCCAATTTCGCCCGCATCTACCATGTCGATCCGCAGCTGGCCGAGGCCGGCGCGCCCATCTCCACCTTCGTCGGCAGCTTTCATCCCGACGACGTGCCAGTGTTCCAGGCCACGCTGAAACGGGCCATGGACGGCGCCGATGATTTCGCCTGCGAATACCGCATCCGGCAGCCGGACGGATCGATCCGCTGGATCCTGGCCCGCGGCCGGGTGATCCGCGATCGTGCCGGCCAGCCCGCACGGTTGCCGGGGGCTGCGATCGACATCACGGATCGCAAGGCTGCCGACATCCGCCAGCAGGCCCGGGTCGCGCTCGACGACCGGCTGCGCGATCTCGACGACATCGCCGAGATGTCGTTCGCCGCCGCCGAAATCCTTGGCACCACACTGCAGGTCAGTCGCGCCGGCTACGGCACCATCGATCCCCGCAACGAGACCATCCACATCGAACGCGACTGGAACGCGCCGGGCATCAAGAGCCTCGCCGGCGTGCTGCATTTCCGCGACTACGGCTCTTACATCGACAATTTGAGGCGCGGCGAAACCGTAGCGATCGGAAACGTGTATGACGACCCGCGCACCGCGGCGGGCGGCGACGCCCTGAAGGCGATCAGCGCGCAGTCCTTCGTCAACATGCCGGTGACCGAACAAGGCGGCTTCGTGGCGTTGTTCTATCTCAATCACGCCGAACCGCGCCCCTGGAGCGCCGACGAACTCGAACTGATGCGCGACTTCGCCGAGCGCACCCGTACCGCAATCGAGCGTCGCCGCGCCGAACAGGATTTGCGCACGCTGGCGTCGTCGCTGGAACTGCAGGTCGAGGCACGCACGGCCGAACTGCGCGAGAGCGAGGCCAGCCTGCGGCAATCGCAGAAGATGGAAGCGGTCGGCCAGCTCACCGGCGGCGTCGCGCATGATTTCAACAATTTGCTGCAGGTGATTTCCGGCAATCTGCAACTGCTCGGCCGCGACATCGCGGACAATGCCAAGGCGCAGCGCCGCGTCGACAACGCCAGCGCCGCGGTCGCGCGCGGCGCCAAGCTGGCCAGCCAATTGCTGGCGTTCGGCCGCGGCAGGCGCTGGAGCCGAAAGTGATCAATATCGGCCGGCTCGTCACCGGCATGGACGAGCTGCTGCGGCGCTCGCTTGGCGAGGCCGTGGAGATCGAGCCGGTGGTTTCCGGCGGGCTGTGGAATACGCTGATCGATCCGACCCAGGTCGAAAACGCGCTGCTCAACCTGGCGATCAACGCGCGCGACGCCATGCGCGACACCGGCAAGCTGACTATCGAGGTCGGCAACGCACATCTCGACGACACCTATGCGCGCACCCACGACGACGTGGCCCCCGGGCAATATGTGGTGCTGGCGGTGACCGACACCGGCACCGGCATGCCGCCGGAAGTGCTGGCGCGGGTGTTCGAGCCGTTCTTCTCCACCAAGCCGGAAGGCCATGGCACCGGGCTGGGGCTCTCGATGGTCTACGGCTTCGTCAAGCAGTCGAAGGGCCACGTCAAGATCTACAGCGAGGTCGGCCAGGGCACCACGATCAAGCTGTACCTGCCGCGCGCCGACCGCAGCGAGGACGTCATCGCGCCGGCCGAAAACACGCCGATCGTGGGCGGCACCGAGACCATCCTGATCGCCGAGGACGATGCCGGCGTACGCGCGGTCGCGGTCGATCTGCTCACCGAGCTCGGCTACCGCGTGCTGACCGCGCATGATGCGGCGAGCGCGCTGGCTATCGTCGAGAGCGGCGTGGCGATCGACCTGTTGTTCACCGACGTGGTGATGCCCGGTCCGCTCAAGAGCCCGGAGCTGGCGCGCCGCGCGCGCGAGCTATTGCCGAAGCTCGTGGTGCTGTTCACCTCTGGCTACACCGAGAATGCCATCGTCCACGGCGGTCGCCTCGACGCCGGCGTGGAGCTGCTGCCGAAGCCCTATACGCGGGAATCGCTGGCACACAAGATCCGGCGGGTGCTGGAGAAGGTGTAGGCCTGCGCGGACAAGCGTCTCGCTCTTTCTTCCTTCTCCCCTTGTGGGAGAAGGTGGCGCGGACGAAGTCCGCGACGGATGAGGGGTAGCCATGAAGCTCGGTGTCTTTGGCTACCCCTCACCCGTCTCGAATGCGCTGCGGGCATTCGATCCACCCTCTCCCACAAGGGGAGAGGGAAGGAAGCAAGAGCGCCCGCGTCTTTTCAATAAATCACCGGCTCTTTCACCTTGCCGCCGAACGCCGTTTCGAGAAAATCGAAGTCGCAACCGTCATTGGCCTGCTGGATGTGTTTGGTGAACATCCAGCCATAGCCGCGCTCATAGTGCCGCTGCGGAGCAGTCCAGGCCGCGCGGCGCCTGGCCATTTCTTCATCCGAAACTTCCAAATGGATAATGCGGGCATCGACATCCAGCGAGATGATGTCACCATTCTCGACCAGCGCAAGCGGGCCGCCGATCCAGGATTCCGGCGCGACGTGCAGGATGCAGGCGCCGTAGCTCGTACCGCTCATCCGCGCATCCGACAGTCGCACCATGTCACGGACACCCTGCTTCACCAGTCTGGTCGGGATCGGCAGCATGCCCCATTCCGGCATGCCCGGCCCGCCTTGCGGCCCGGCATTGCGCAGGATCAGCACGTGGTCGGCCGTGACGTCGAGATTCTCGTCATCGACGGCTTTTTTCAACGAGGGATAATCATCGAACACCAGGGCCGGGCCGGAGTGCTTGAGGAAGCGCGGCTCGCAGGCCGAGGGTTTGATGACGCAGCCGTCCGGCGCCAGATTGCCCTTCAGTACCGCCAATGCGCCCTCGGCGTAGATCGGATTCTCGATCGTGCGGATGATGTCGTCATTGTGGACCTGGGCGTCGGCGATGTTCTCGCCGATCGTCTTGCCGGTTACCGTCAGCGCGTCGAGATGCAGATGATCCCTGATGCGGCTCATCAGTGCCGGCAGCCCGCCGGCGTAATAGAAATCCTCCATAAGGTACGTATCACCGCTCGGCCTGACATTGGCGATGACAGGCACCTTGCGGCTCGCGGTCTCGAAATCATCGAGCCCGATGTCGTGGCCTGCACGGCGCGCCTGCGCGATCAGATGGATGATCGCATTGGTCGAGCAGCCCATCGCCATCGCCACCACGATGGCGTTCTCGAAGGCGTGGCGGGTCTGGATTTTCGCAGGGGTGAGGTCCTCCCACACCATTTCGACGATGCGGCGGCCGCATTCACTGGCCATGCGGATGTGGCCGGAATCGGCGGCGGGAATCGACGACGCGCCGGGCAGCGACATGCCGATCGATTCCGCGATCGCGGTCATAGTGCTCGCGGTGCCCATGGTCATGCAGGTGCCATAGCTGCGCGCGATGCCGCCTTCGACCTCGACCCATTCCTTGTCGGAGATCTTGCCGGCGCGGCGTTCGTCCCAGTATTTCCAGGCGTCCGAGCCGGAGCCGAGCGTCTTGCCCTTCCAGTTGCCGCGCAGCATGGGACCGGCCGGCAGATAGATCGCGGGATAGCCGGCGCTGGTCGCGCCAAGCAGCAGGCCCGGCGTAGTCTTGTCGCAGCCGCCCATCAGCACGACGCCATCGACGGGGTGGCCGCGCAGCAATTCCTCGGCGTCCATCGCCAGCATGTTGCGATAGAGCATGGTGGTCGGCTTCAGGAAGGATTCCGACAGCGACAGCGCCGGCAGCTCCATCGGAAAGCCGCCAGCCATCAGGATGCCGCGCTTGACGTCCTCGACGCGGGTCTTGAAGTGCATGTGGCAGGGCTGCGCATCCGACCAGGTGTTGAGGATGGCGATGACCGGCCGGCCCTTCCACTCCTCCGGCGCATAGCCCTGCTGCATCGCCCGCGAGCGGTGCCCGAAGGCGCGCAGATCATCGGGCGCAAACCAGCGCGCGCTGCGCAACTGATCCGGGTTCTTCTTCGTCCTGGTCATTCCTGGTCCCTGATTTTTCGATTCGTTGGGCGAAGTTTGATCGCATCGCGGCCACGGTGTCGCGATCTTTTCGGCCGAGGCGGCGGACGTGTTGCCACATCGCGACGCTGTGGAATACGCTGCCATCGATCGCAGGTGGCATGGCTGGATCGACGGATGGTCAATGGGCGAGGCATAACGGCTCGGGACGGATGCGGGGGGGACCAACAGGCAGCGCCCCTCGCCATCGCCATGATGCTCTTCGCGTCGATGGCGCTGAGCGCGCCTGCCTTCGGCAAGGCCAGTGACGACGACGATGACGACCCGTCGAATTCGGAGACCGTTCCCAATCTGTATCTCGACCTGATGACAACCTACGGCACCCTGCCGGCCGGGGCGATCGGCATCGGCTTCCAGAATTTCAGCGCCCTGCCGACGCTGTCTTCACCCGCCAGCCAGTCGGTCACCGTCAACGCCCCGATCACCCTCGACCTCACCGACCGCATTTCGGTCTATGGCGGCGTCAGCTCCACGACGTCGCGCACCGATGCGACGTCATGGAGTTCGCTCATTGCCACCGCCTGGAATGTCGGCCTGCAGGCCGACGTGATCCAGCAGAACGGCGGTACGTTGCCGACCATCACCGTGCAGGCCACGCTGTCGCGCTCGATCCAGGCCAGCGTATTGGCGACCACGACCCTCACCACCATTCTCGAGGCCGACTATGCGCTCGACCCCGACGCCACCACCGGGCTGCTGGCCGGCGGGCGCTATGTGAACGTCGCCGTCGATACCGATCTCGCCAGCGTGAAACCCTCGATCATCGGCTATCTCGGCGGCTACTATCAGTGGCCGAGCAACTGGAAGCTGTCCGGCCGGTTCGGCGTGCAATCCTTCGGCGGCGCGCAGCTCGTGAACCGGAGCCCGGTCGCGCCGTTCACCCAGCCCATCATCCGCCTCGATCTCGAGCGCATGGACGACGACGACAACCGGCTGTTCGGACTTACCTTCGAAGTCGCCTGGGTGCCGAAGCCGGCCTATCAACTGACGATGCGCACCCCGCTCTATGCCATCAAGAACTGACCGATAGCTGCCAACGGCCGTCAACGAGCAGTGAGATCCGGCGAACATCTGCCCAGCCCTCGTTCGCTCAGCCAGTCAGACGCGGGAACAACTTCAGCGCATTGCCGCGCTCGATCGCCGCGATCTGTTCGTCGGAAAACACGCCCGCCTGCCGCAGACCTTCGACGTGATCGAGGCTCTTGCGGTATGGAAAGTCTGTCCCGAACAGGATCTGCGATGCCGGGATGATCGCCGCCAGGGCCGACAGCGATCCCTTATTGGAGACCTGCGCGGTGTCGTAATAGAAGCGCTTCAGCTCGGCCAGTGTCCCGTCGGGCACGGTGTCCTTTGCCTTCGGGTCCAGCATCGGGTTGCGCACGAAGCGTTCGATCAGGAACGGCATGGTACCGCCCGCATGAGAAAAGATCCATTTGATATCGGGGAAGCGCCGCGCGTTGCCGCTGAACAGAATGTCCGCGATGGTCCGCGTGGTGTCGGTGCCGAACTCGATCATCACCGGCTGTTGCGTCGGCACCAGGTTCACACAGCAGTTCGCCGCCGTGGGATGGGTGTAGACGACGGCCTTGCGGCGATTGAACTCTTCCATCACCGGGATGAACGAGGGATCGCCGAGCCACTTGTCACCGTAGCTCGTCATCAGGCCGATGCCGTCGGCCTTCAGGACATCCAGCGCATAGGCGATCTCCCGCAGCGCACCCTCGGTGTCCAGAAGTGGCACCATGGCGAAGCTGCCGAACCGGCCGGGATGATCCGCCATCAGCTTGGCCGCGTATTCGTTGGATTCGCGCGCAAGCGTGCGGGCTTGCGCCTGCGGGATCGGATTGAGCGCCGGCGTCGTCACGGAGAGCATGGAGACGGCAACGCCGGCCTTGTCCATGTCCTCGATGGACTTCGCCGGCGTCCAGTTCTTCATCAGCGGATCGCCGAACTTCGCCGCATTCGACGCGGTGATGTAGGTCGGCGGTGAGAGATGGTGATGAACGTCGATGCGAAACGACGCGCCATCGGCCGCTGCCTGAGCGCGCCTGGCGACCCCGGTCGTCGCCAGTGCCGCCGCGCCAGCCAGCCCGAGCATGAAGCCACGCCGGCTCGGCGTGGTGCATGAGAATACCTTGAAGCCGCTATGACACGCGCACGCGCCAAGCCCTTTTGCGCCAGCCTTCATCGTCATCTCCCTTGGTAGTCTTTTCATTCTGGTCGTAGTTCAGTCGATGATGGCTACGGCCCTCGTCCATCCTGCCGACGCCTTCTCGATCTTCACCGGGAAGCACGACACCGTAAAGCCGGTGGAAGGCAACTCTTCCAGATTGTGCAGCTTCTCGATGTGGCAGTAGCCGATGTGGCGGCCGGCCTTGTGGCCTTCCCAGATCAGACTGGCGTCGTGGGTCTCGGCATATTTCTTCGCTGTGTAGACGAACGGCGCGTCCCAGCTCCAGCCATCGATGCCGGTGAGGCGCACGCCGCGCTCCAGCAGATACATCGTCGCCTCGTAGCCCATGCCGCAGCCGGAGGTGACGTAGTCCTGCTGGCCGTATTTCACGCCGGCCGAGGTGTTCACCACCACGATCTCCAGCGGGCTCAGCGTATGGCCGATGCGCTTCAGCTCGGCCTCGACGTCGGCCGCGGTGGCGACATAGCCGTCGGGGAAATGCCGGAAGTCGAGCTTGACGCCGGGCTGCAGGCACCATTCCAGCGGCACCTCGTCGATTGTCCAGGAGCGTTCGCCACGGTTCATGGTCGGATGGAAATGATACGGCGCGTCGAGATGCGTGCCGTTATGCGTGGACAGGCTGATCTGCTCGACCGCCCAGCCCTCGCCGTCCGGCAGGTCTTCCTTCTTCAGCCCGTCGAAGAACTGCAGCATGCGCGGCAGGCCCTGCTGGTGATCGATGTACTGGATGGTCGGATGGTTGCCCGGCGGATCGGCGGGCACGTCGTTCTGCAAGGGCACGGAAATATCGATGAGGCGGCGGGCCATGGGGGTTTCCTCAAATGTTTCTATGATTCAGGTTGTCGTTCCGGGGCGGAGCTGGTGCCGAAGGCGACGGGACCGAACCCGGAACCTCGACGTGTGCCTCACTTCGGGATTCCCCGCCACTCCAATTGGAGTGGCTGAGGTTCGCAGTCGGCTGGCGCCGCCCGCGCCCCGGAATGACAGTTTGTGGCGATTAGACCAGACGAGTCTGTGTTAGACGTCCTGCCGAACCACCTTGTTCTTGAGCACGCCGATCTTCTCGACTTCGAGTTCGATCTCGTCATTGTGCTCGAGATACCAGCCAAGCTCGAGGCCGCAGCCATTTCCGACGGTACCGGAGCCGATGAATTCGCCGGGCATCAGGGTCTCGTCCTGCGAGATGTGCGCGATCAGTTCCTCGAACGGAAACAGCATGCCTTCGGTGACGCCGGAGGAGCGCACCTTGCCGTTGACGCGGCATTCCATTTTGAGCTTGTAGGGATCGCCGATCTCGTCGGGCGTGACGATCCACGGGCCCATCACGTTGCCGCCATCGAAGCTCTTGCCCTTGGCGGGGCCGAGCCTTCCTTCCATTTCCAGCCGCTGCGCGTCGCGCGCCGAAAAATCGTTGAAGATGGTGTAGCCGAAGATGTGATCCTTCGCCTTGGCGGCCGTGATGTTGGCGCCCTTGTTCTTGGTGATGATGCCGAATTCGAGCTCGTAATCCATCACCTGGCTGTAACGCGGCCACTTGACGGTGGTGTTGGTGCCGCGCACCGAAAAGCGGTTGGTGATGTAGTAGATCGGCTGGCGGCGATACACTTCCGGCAATTCGCCGAGCGGTTCGGCCTCGATTCGCGCCAGCTCTTCCATGTCGTTCTTGGCGCGGGCCGCCAGTTTCTGCTGGCCGCGCGGCGCCTGCAAGATATGCAGCGGAAACGACATGCCGTCGCGGCACTGTCGTGGCTCAGGCACCGGTGCGAGGATATCGGCGCCGGCCACCGCGACCGACAGCGATTCGTCGTTGCCGTGCTTCTCGAACAGGACGCGCGCCGTATCCAGCGCGCCTTCGCCCGCGTCGATCAGCGACAGCATCGAGGCGAAGGCGGGGTTGCCGCCATTGCGGCCGGCGGCTGTGGCGACGTCGAACAGTTTGCTGTCGTTGGAATGGACCAGCCCGACCTTCTGCTGGCCGCCTGCGCTATATGTCGCGAGTTTCAACGTGATCTCCCTCTTGCTTTTGTTATTTGATAAAATATAGGATCAAAAAAAATATCGATAAACAAGAGGCGATTGCAAAAATCGCATTCAGGGAGGTAAAAATGAAAAAGCTCGCAGGTCTGGCGTTGGCGGCATCGTTGTTCGCAGGTGCAGCACAAGCCCAGAACAAGCTCCAGATCGGCTGCACCGCGACGACCGACTGCGCGTCGGCAATGGTCGCAGTCGATGAGGGCATCTTCAAGAAGCACGGCCTCGACGTCGAAATGACGTTGATCGGCATCAACTCCAACATCCCGGCCGCGATCCTGTCCGGCTCGATCCAGATCGGCGGGCCGACCTCGACCGTATTCCTGCAGGCCGTCGATGGCGGGCTGGATCTCGTCGCGGTGGCCGGCGCCACCGTGATGAACCCGAATTCCAACGCCAATATCACCGCCTTCGTGCGCAACGGCATCACCATCAAGGAGCCGAAGGACTTCGTCGGCAAGAAGGTCGGCGCGCCCGGCCTCGGCGCCTTCCTCCACGTGCTGTTCGTCAAGTGGCTGGTGGAAAAGGGCGTCGATCCGAAGAGCGTGAACTTCGTCGAGGTCACCTTCCCGACCATGGCCGACATCATCAAGTCCGGCGGCGTCGACGTGGTGCTGGCGGCCGAGCCGTTCATCACCCGCATGACCAATGCCGGGCTGGGCACGATCGGCGCGCGCTACGCCGCCGAACTGAATCGCACCGAGCCGATCATCTTCTATGCCGCGTCGCGCGACTGGGCCGAGAAAAACCCGGAAGTCATCCGAAAATTCCGTGCGGCGATCGCGGAAGCGGCGCCGATCGTCAACAACGACCGGGAGAAATCGGCAGCTTCGATCGCCAAGTTCACCAAACAGACGATTGAACTGGTGAAGGCGTCGGCGCCCAACAAGTCCGAGCCGGTGCTGAAAGCCGATCAACTGGCCTGGTGGATCGACATCATGGCCTCGCAGAAGATGCTGCAGAGCAAGGTCGACCTCAACAAAGTCATGCTGAAGTAGGACCGGGATGGCGGACGCAACTCGCAGCGACGTGGACGCGTCCGGCTCGGACACGCTGAGCGAACGCGCCGCCACGCTGCTGCAGCACGACATCATTGCCGGGCGTCTTGCGCCCGGCGCGCGTCTCGGCATCGTCGATCTGGTGCAACGCTATGATATCGGCGCCACGCCGCTGCGCGAGGGCCTGTCTCGGCTGATGTCGCGCGGGCTGATCGTCGGCATCGGCCAGCGCGGTTTTCGCGTCGCCGACATCAGCCGCGAGGATCTCGCCGATATCACGCGGATGCGTACCGTGGTCGAGATGGAGGCGCTGCGGCTGGCGATCCAGAACGGCAACGATGCCTGGGAGGCGGGCATCTTGGGCGCGCTGCACCAGATGCGCCGCCATATCGAGCGGATTGGCGACGCCTTTCGCGAAGGCGCGCCGGATTTCGACCGGCTGCACAAGGGATTCCACACCGCGCTGCTGTCGGCCTGCGGCTCGAGGCGGCTGTTGTCGGCGCATTCCGACCTGTACGACCAGGCCTATCGCTACCGCCGCGTGATGATGCGCGGCTTCGACTCCGGCGCGCAATTCGTCGAGGCGCATCAATTGCTCGCCGATCGCATTCTCGCGCGCGACATCGGCGCATCTCAGGCCGCGCTCGAATCGCATCTGCATTCGACGCTGGCCTATGTCTATCCGCCCGGTCAGGGAGACTAACATAATGAAATCCGCCACAGCGCGCCCGCTCGCCAAGACCGCTGCCGTCGCGCCCGCGAAAGCGCAGATCGCGTTCTCGCATGTCACGCTCGATCTCGGTGGCAAGACCATCATCGAGGACGTCAGCCTCGACGTGAAGCAGGGCGAGTTCCTCTGCATCATCGGGGCGTCGGGCTGCGGCAAGACCACGGCGCTGCGGCTCGCCGCCGGCCTGTATCAGCCGACCTCCGGCGACGTGGTGTTCGACGGCGTCGCCATGCGCGCGCCGCGGCGCGACGTCGCAATTGTGTTCCAGGACTATGGCAAGGCGCTGCTGCCGTGGCGCACCGCCGCCGGCAACGTCTCGCTGGCGCTGGAGACGATCGGCATGCCGGCCGCGCAGCGCCCGGCGCGGATCGACGAACTGCTGAAGAAGGTCGGGCTGCCGAACCACGCCGACAAATATCCGGCAGAGATGTCCGGCGGCATGCAGCAGCGATTGCAGATCGCGCGCTGTCTGGCGCAGGAGCCGAAGGCGCTGTTGATGGACGAGCCGTTCGGCGCGCTCGATGCGATGACCCGGCAGGGGTTGCAGGACGAGGTGCTCGAACTGGTCGCCGCCAGCGGCGCCACCGTGATCTTCGTCACGCATGACCTCGAAGAAGCGATCTACCTCGGCGACCGCGTCATCGGCCTGTTGCCGCATCCCGGCCGCATCGGAATCGAACTCAATATCGACCTGCCCCGCCCGCGCGACCAGCTCACCACGCGCGAGCAGCCGGAATTCCTGCGGCTGCGCCGCGAATTGTTCGACTTCATCAAGGCGTCGGAAGCATGAACAGGGAACGCTGGAAGGCCGCGGCGCTGCCCGTCGCGCTGCTCGTCGGGCTGGAGGTCTGGGCACGCGCGAGCCACATCCAGAGCGACGCGCTGGCGCCGCCCTCAGCGGTGGCCGCGGCTTTGGTAGAGGCCTTTGCCGACGGCTCGATCCTGGGTGCCACGCGCGACACGCTGGCCTCGGCCTTTGCGGGCCTCCTGATCGGCGGTGCCGTGGGCCTGGCGCTTGGCATCGCGCTCGGCATCTTCAAGCCGTTCGACCGCCTGATGGAAGTGACGATCGAATCGCTGCGGCCGATCCCCTCGATTGCGTTGCTGCCGATCGCGCTAATCGCGCTTGGCTTCGGCTACCGCATGGAGATCGTGATCGTCGCCTTTGCCTGCGTATGGCCGATCCTGATCCTGTCGCGCGCCGCGGTGCGCAGCATCGAGCCGCGGCTGATCGAGGTGTCGCGCGCGCTGAAGCTGTCGCCGGGCGACCGGGTGCGCAAGATCATCATCCCGGCGGCACTGCCGCGGATCTTCCTCGCGTTTCGTCTCGCCGCCGGCATCGCGCTGATCGTCGCCGTCACGGTGGAGATCGCGATCAATCCGATCGGGCTCGGCGCCGGCATCATGACCGCGCAGCAGGCGTTGCGGCCGGACCTGATGCTGGCCTATTTGCTGTGGATCGGGCTGATCGGCTACGCGCTGAACACCGGCCTGATGCTCGCGCAGAAACATCTATTCGGGCCGGCGGCCCTCGCCGGAGAACTGCGATGAACGCCACCGTGCTGATGTGGCGCGCCGCCAGCTTTCTGGTCGCCGCGGGCTTCGTGGCGCTGTGGCAACTGGTGGCCGATCTCAAGCTCGTGTCGCCAGTGTTTCTGCCAAGCCCCGATCGCGCCTGGGCCTCGCTGGTGCGCGGCTTCACCTCCGGCGACCTGCTGGCGAAGACGATCGGCACGCTGGAGCACATGGCCTATGGCTGGCTACTGGCGTCCATCGTCGGCATCGCGCTCGGCGCGATGATCGGCTCCTCGAAAGCGATGCGCAGCTATGTCGCGCCGTCGCTGGAATTCCTGCGGCCGCTGCCGGTGTCGGCGATCATTCCGGTGGCGATCGCTCTGTTCGGCCTGACCCAGGGCATGGCGCTGTTCGTGATCGCATTCGGCGCGATCTGGCCGATGCTGCTGGCCACCGTGCACGGCTTCGCCGCGGTCGAGCCCAGACTCTACGAAGTAGCGCGCTCGCTGCACATGTCGCGCCTTGCCGTGATCTTCAAGATCGCGCTGCCTTCGGCCAGCCCCGACATCATCTCGGGGATGCGGCTCAGCCTCACGGTGGCGCTGATCCTGTCGGTGGTCTGCGAGATTCTCGCCGGCCTCGACGGGCTCGGCCATTGGGTGCTGCTGTCGGCGCGCTCGTTCCGGTCGGCGGACCTGTTCGCCGGCGTGATCCTGCTCGGCGTGATCGGCTACGTCACGGCGCTGGCGATGTCGATGGTCGAGCAGCGGCTGCTGAGGTGGCGGACGAGCGGACACTAGGTTGAGCGCCGGCGTCTGTGGTCCCCTCCCCCTTGCGGGGAGGGTCGACCGAACGGACGACGATGCGAGAGCATCGTCGGGAGTGAAGGTCGGGGTGGGGGTGCCACGGGCGACGAAGCCTGTTGCTACCCCACCCGAACGCGCTTCGCGCAGCAACCCTCCCCGCAAGGGGGAGGGAAAGAACCGCGTTCTATTTGCTCAGACCTGCGTCTTACTTGCCGGCAGCAAACACTTTCGCGATCGACCCCTGCGCGTCGTCCTGGATCTGGCGCAGGTGATCCTGGCTGACGAAACTTTCCGCGTAGATCTTGTAGACATCCTCCGTGCCGGACGGCCTTGCCGCGAACCAGCCGTTGTCGGTGGACACCTTGATGCCACCGAACGCCACGCCGTTGCCGGGTGCTTCGGTCAGCGTCGAGGTCACCGCATCTCCGGCCAGTTCCGTCATGGCGATCTGCGCCGGCGACAGCTTCTTCAGCAGGCTCTTCTGTTCTACCGAGGCCGGCGCGTCGATGCGCTCGTAATACGGCACGCCGAACTCCTGCGTGAGTTTCTCGAAACGCTGGCTTGGATCCTCCCTGGTCACCGCGGTGATTTCCGCCGCGAGCAGGCCGAGGATCAGGCCGTCCTTGTCGGTGGTCCATACCGTGCCGTCGCGGCGCAGGAACGATGCGCCCGCGCTCTCCTCGCCGCCGAAGCCGAACGAGCCGTCGCCCAGGCCATCGACGAACCATTTGAAGCCGACCGGCGTCTCCACCAGTCGACGGCCCATCTTCTTCACAACGCGGTCGATGATCGCGCTGGAAACGATGGTCTTGCCGACCGCTGCGTCCGGGCTCCAGTTCGGGCGGTGTTCGAACAGATAGGAGATCGCGGCGGCCAGATAGTGGTTCGGATTCATCAGCCCGCCGGAGCGGGTGACGATGCCGTGGCGGTCGGCGTCGGTGTCGTTGGCGAAGGCGACGTCGAACTCGTCGCGCATCCCGATCAGCCGCGCCATCGCATAGGGCGAGGAGCAGTCCATGCGGATCTTGCCGTCCCAGTCCAGCGTCATGAAGCGGAAGGTGGGATCGACGACGTCGCTGACGATGGTGGCATCGAGTCTGTAGCGATCAATGATCGGCTGCCAGTATTCCACGCCGGCGCCGCCCAGCGGATCGATGCCGATCTTCACGCCGGCGTTGCGGATCGCTTCCATGTCGACGACGTTGCCGAGGTCGGCGACGTAAGGCGTGATGAAGTCGTAAGGCTTGACGAATTCCGACTTGCGGGCGCGTGCATAGGGCATCCGCTTGATGCCGGCGAGATCGTTCTCGAGGAAACCGTTGGCGGCCTTCTCCATAGCGCCGGTGATGTCAGTATCGGCCGGACCGCCGTTCGGCGGATTGTATTTGAAGCCGCCATCCTCCGGCGGATTGTGCGACGGCGTCACCACCACGCCGTCCGCGAGACCCGAGGTCCGGCCCTTGTTCCAGGTGAGGATCGCGTGGCTGATCACCGGCGTCGGCGTGTAGCCGTCGTGCTGGTCGATCATCACATGGACGCCATTGGCGGCGAACACTTCCAGCGCGCTGACCAGCGCCGGCTCGGCCAGCGCATGAGTGTCGATGCCGATGAACAGCGGGCCGTCGATGCCGGCGCTGCGACGATAGTCGCAAATCGCCTGGCTGATGGCGAGGATATGGTTCTCGTTGAATGAGGTGGCGAGGGCCGAGCCGCGGTGCCCCGAGGTGCCGAAGGCGACGCGCTGCGCCGGAATCGCCGGATCGGGCTTGCCGGCGAAATAGGCCGTGACGAGGCGCGGCACATTGACCAGCCAAGCGGGATCAATCGTCTTGCCGGCCAACGGGTCGATATGAGCAGCCACATTATTCTCCTTCGCGAACCACCATCCGCCGGCGTCGAACGGCCGCCAGCCCGGACTTCTTGGCATGTTTCGGGAGAATAATCAGCCAGCCGCCGTAAGGTTCAGCGACGGTCGTCGAGCTTCTCAGTCTGCCGCACGGCCCAGGCGACCGGCACGGCAAAGCCTACGAACAGCAGGACGACGCCGGCGGCAACAAGCATGCTGTCGAGGGGCATTGGCTTCTCCATCGTTGATGGAGAATTTTAGGGCCAGGGTGGGCGAGACCACCTTGAGCTGCATCAAATTCGTCGCTCGCCGGGCGCTACGCCCGCGCGAGCTTGTCCAGCCGCTCGGGGGCGAGCAGGCGGATGCCGTCCGGCACCACGACGATAGCCTTGGCGCGGGCCAGCTTGGTCAGCGTGCGGCTCACGGTCTCGATGGTCAGCCCGAGGTAATCGGCGATATCCTGCCGGCTCATCGGCAGGGGCACGTTGACCGAAACAGGGGCGAGCCGGCTGTACCGGGTCTGCAGATTGAGCAGGAAGGCCGCCACTTTCTCTTCCGCGGTGCGGCGGCCGAGCAGCAGCATCTGGTCATGCGCAAGGCTCAGTTCATGGCTGACGAGTTCGTGCAGCCGGCGCAGCAGATGCGGCTTGGTGTCGAGATAATCGACAAAGGCGCCGCGGGCGAAGCGGCAGACCTTGACGTTAGTGACGGCTTCCGCCGTGACGCCATATCGCTCGACCAGCGCGAGACCGAGGAAATCGCCCGGCAGTGCAAAGCCAACGATCTGACGGCGACCGTCGGGCAGGGATTTGTACAGCCGCACACAGCCTTCGGCCACGTTGTAGACGCTGCAAGCCACCGCGCTCTGGTCGAACAGCATGGATTTGGCGGGAAAGATCTTGGATTGGCTCAGGCATTCGAGCGTCGCAAGTTCGTGTGCCTCCAATACGCCACAAACGCTGAAGGCCCGCATCGTGCATTCTTCACACGCGTTCCTGGCGCGGCCGAGCCTTATATCGTGCGATGAGGCGCCCGGTTCGACACAAGTCATCGGATATCCAGTTCGGTTCAACCTTGTCAGCTCGACACTTGATGTGGATCAAGGATGGCGGTGTTGATCCACATCAACGTCGCGACAATTGTCCACGAACAATCGCTTACCGAGTGAGGCTCAGGCGCCCTCGTCCAGCGCCACCAGTTCGCGCTTCCTGCGGAACGACGGGAGCAACGGGCCGACCAGCAGCACCAGGGCGATCGCCAGGCAGACTGCCGAGATCGGGCGCTCGACGAAGGTCATCAGGTCGCCCTGCGACAGGATCAGCGACTTGCGCAGATTGTTCTCCAGCAAGGGTCCAAGCACGAAGGCCAGCACCAAAGGCGCCGGTTCATAGCCGAACTTGCGCAGGAAGTAGCCGATCACGCCGAAGCCGATCATGACGTAGACGTCGAACACGTTGTTGCTGCTGCAATAGACGCCGATGATGGTGAACAGGATGATCATCGGGAACAGCACGTTGTAGGGCAGCTTCAAGAGCTGCACCCACATGCCGATCAGCGGCAGATTGAGCACCAGCAGCATGGCGTTACCGATATACATGCTGGCGACGATGCCCCAGAACAGACCGGGGTTCTGCGAGATCAGGAGCGGCCCGGGCTGAAGGCCGTGGATCACGAAGGCGCCGAGCAGCAGCGCCATCACCACGTTCGGCGGAATGCCCAGCGTCATCAGCGGAATGAAGGCGCCGCCGGCGGCGGCGTTGTTGGCGGCTTCCGGGCCTGCCACGCCCTCGATGGCTCCGCGACCGAACCGTTCGGGGGTCTTCGACAGCTTCTTCTCCAGCGCATAGGAGGCGAACGACGCCACCACCGCGCCGCCGCCCGGCAGGATGCCGAGGAAGAACCCCAGCAGCGTGCCGCGCCCGATCGGCCCGGCGCTGGCCTTCCAGTCCTCCTTGCTGGGAAGAAGGTGGTTGATCTTCGCATTGATGATGTCGCGCTTGAGCGCCTGCTCGGTGTTGATGAGAACTTCGGCGAGGCCGAACAGGCCCATCACCACCGGCACGAGGCCGATGCCATCGATCAGTTCTAGGCGGCCAAAGGTCAGCCGCGGCTGCGCGGTGATGCCGTCGAGGCCGACCAGACCGAGCACGATGCCGATGCAGGCCATCAACAGCGCCTTGGCCATCGAGCCCTGCGTGAGAAAGGTAAGCACGACCAGGCCCAGCACCATCAGGCTGGCATATTCGGCGGGGCCGAACGCGATCGCCACGGAGGCCAGTTTCGGCGCGACCAGCATCAGGGCGACCAGCGAGAAGGTGCCGGCGATGAACGAGCCCAGCGCCGAGATACCGAGCGCGGGGCCGGCCCTGCCCTGCCGAGCCATCTGATGGCCGTCGAGGCAGGTGACGACCGACGCCGCCTCGCCGGGAATATTGACCAGGATCGAGGTGGTGGAGCCGCCATACATCGAGCCGTAATAGATGCCGGCCATCATGATGATGCCGGATTCCGGCGTGCCCGACAGCGTGATCGGCAGCAATAGCGACATCGCCGAGATCGGCCCGATGCCGGGCAGCACGCCGACCAGCGTGCCGATGAAGACACCGAGGAAGCAGTACAGGATGTTGATCGGCAGCAGGGCAACGCCGAAGCCCTGCATGACATTGGAGATGACTTCCATATTGAATTCCGGTCAGCCGATTTCAAAGATGCCCGAGGGCAACTGGATCAGAAGCGCATGCTTCAGCACCCACCACACGCCGACCGGCGCCAGCACCGCGAGCGGCACCGCCAGCGTCCATCGCACCGGATCAATCGCGCGCAGCAATACGAGCATCAGCGGAATGGTCGAGATCAGGAAGCCTAGCTGGTCGAGCGCGATGGCATAGGCGACCAGGCTGGCGATGATCACGACCGGCCGCGACCAGCGCGTGCCCTCCCAGCGCGAACCGAAGGTCGGCCCGCCCTCGGTGACCGCCGCGATGGTGATCGAGATCGAAAACAGGCACATCAGGATGCCGGTGTAGAACAGCACATAGCCGGAGCCGGGATCGTTGATACTGCCGAGCTTCAGCTTCAGCCCGGAGCGGATCACGAAGAGGCCGAGTGCGAGGCCGATCAGCCCGGTCCAGAATTCGGAATTGTTGAGGCGGAACGGCGGGCGGGTTTTATCAGTCATATCGACGTATTCCATCAGGCTACTGTTTGGCTCTTGCGCGCCACCCCCTCCGCGTAGTCCCCGCGAAAGCGGGGACCCATACACTCCGTCGTATCAGCTCAAGCAAGGTAGCAAGCGCCTGCGTTCGACTTGATAGGACGGAGGCTATGGGTCCCCGCTTTCGCGGGGACGACAGCGGAAAGGCCGCTGTAGATCAATTCGCCTTCTTGCCGAGCCCGATCGTCTCGATCACCTTGCGCTCGGAGGCCGTTACTTCCGCGACGAACTTCTTGTAGTCCTCGGTGTTCTTGTAGTTCGGCACCATGTCGTATTTCGCCAGCGTGGCGATCACCGCGGGGTCCTCGATCGCTTTCTTGAAGGCATCGTGCAGCTTCGCCACAATCTTCGGATCCATGCCCTTGGGTCCGGCGATGCCGAACGGCGAGTCATAGACCATCGGATAGCCGATTTCCTTCAACGTCGGCACGTCCGGGAAATTCGGCGAGCGCTTCTCGGTCCACACCATCAACAGACGCAGCTTGCCGGCATCGACCAGCGGCCGCCAGCCGGTGGAGTCAGCCTGCAGCATGGTATGCTGGCCGAGCACCGCGGCATTGGTCTCCGCGCCGCCCTTGAAGGGCACCTGGGTCAGCTTGATGCCGGCCAGACCGGCGATCTGTTCCATGCCGACATGCAGCGAGGTGCCGGCGCCGGGCGTCGCATAGGTCACCTTGCCGGGATTGGCCTTGGCGAAATCGACGACGTCCTTCCAGGTCTTGAACTGCGAATCCGCATGGGTGGTGACGCCGAAAGTGTAGCCGGTGAGATGAATGATGTAGCTGAAATCCTTGTCGGGATTCCACGACACCTCCTGCATCAGCGGCAGGCGGAACACGGTGATCGGGATCTGCGAGATGGTGTAGCCGTCGGGCTTCGACGCCGCCGCCATCGTTGCAGGGCCGACCGTACCGCCGCCGCCGCCCTTGTTGTCCACGGCGATCGGCTGGCCGAGATGCTTGGAGGCCGCATCGGCAATCGCGCGCATCGAGATGTCGGTGGAGCCGCCCGCCGGCCATGGCACGATCAGGGTGATCGGCTTGGTCGGATAGTCCTGCGCGCCTGCGGCGGCGCCGAACAGCGCGGTGGCGGCGAACACAGCAACGGCGAAGCGATTTCGCAGCAACATCAAAAATCCTCCCTGTGCGGCCATCGGGATCGGATCATTCGATCTCGTCCCGCGGATCAAGTCCGGGCCTGCGTTTAGTCTGCGATCCTGAAGCCGCGAGATCAACGACTATTTTGCGCAGTTGCACAATGCATCGGACGTCTCATGCGACATTAGGTCCGCGAGCGCATCACCTCGTCGACAAACATTCCGCGTGTAAAAATATTCCAGCGCCGGTGTCGGATCACGGCACCTCCGGCCGTCCTAGGAGGGACACACCAAGAGGAGACGCCAATGCCCCAGATGGTCTTCATCAACCTGCCGGTCACCGACCTGCGCCGCGCCACGGCTTTCTACCAATCGATCGGTGCGACGAAGAACGACATGTTCTGCGACGACACAGCGTCCTGCATGGTGTTTTCCGACACCATCTTCGCGATGCTGCTGACGCATGAGAAATTCAGCCAGTTCACGTCAAAGAAGATCGTCGATGCCAAGAGCGCCTGCGAGGTGATGCTGTGCCTGTCCGCCGACAGCCGCGACGCGGTCGATGCGCTCGTCAACAAGGCTACCAGAGCCGGTGGCGCGGGCGATCCCTGCCCGACGCAGGATTACGGCTTCATGTATGGCCGCAGCTTCGAGGATCCCGACGGTCATATCTGGGAAGTGGCGTGGATGGACCTCGAAGCCGCGGCGAAGTCACAGCCCGCCGCAGCCGACGCCTGATTGGAGGAGAACGCCGATGTCGAAGATTGCCCCCTGCCTGTGGTTTGCCAAGGAGGCCGAGGAAGCCGCCCAGTTCTACGTCTCGCTGTTGCCGGATTCACGGATCGACCGGGTCCAGCGCAGCCCGCTCGACACGCCGCCCGGCAAGGCCGGCGACGTGCTCGTGGTCGCCTTCACGCTCGCGGGACAAAGCTTCATCGGGCTGAATGGCGGCCAGGCGGTGCCCTACAGCAACGCCGTGTCGTTCACCATCAACTGCGACGACCAGGCCGAGGTCGATCGTCTGTGGGAGGCCCTGATCGCCGACGGCGGCAAAGCGGTGCAGTGCGGCTGGCTGAACGATGGTTGGGGCGTACCCTGGCAGATCGTGCCAAAGGGCTTCACCGAAATGCTCGCCGACAGCCATGGCGAGGGCGCCAAGCGGGCGATGACGGCGATGATGGGCATGGTCAAGCTCGACCTGGCGGCGCTGAAAAACGCCTATGACGGCGCCGGGATCGACGCCGGGCGGCCAAGCGCCTGATTTGGCGATCTTTGTTGCCCAAGCGGGGTATGTATCGACAGCGCGGAAATCGCGGGGGACTTGCTTGACATCGAGTCCCCCGCCTCCTTATATGCCGCGCATTCGCCGGGGTTTGTTTCGCCCCCGCGGACCTGTGGCGGGGTAGCTCAGTTGGTTAGAGCACGGGAATCATAATCCTGGGGTCGGTGGTTCGAGTCCACTCCTCGCTACCATATTCGCCTGCACTTTTAAGATTTGTCATATTTCGTACCACGCTTCGTACCACGAATTTCCTTATGGCCATGATCTTGGTCGAGGCGTGGCAACGGCCCGTGAGGTGCTGGAGATGGTGTTGGCCCTGGCGACGGCTACTTCACAGCCGACTGGTCTCGTCAACCTGTCGTCTCTACGTGAAGGCCTGTCGGGTGCAGCGAAAGGCACACAACTGAGGGCTGCCTCGGTGTCACATGCATTGCTTGATCAACGGAGCGCTCACCAGTGGCCCGCATAGTGGCAAGCCGCGGATCGGCCAGTGCTAGGAATTCGGCGCTCATTGCACACCATTGAACAACCGTACGGCTGATGACATTGTCATGACCGGCGTTGGAAATCAGTCCTTTTCCAGCAGCTTCGTCAGAAACGACGCCGTCAGATCCTGACGTTGGCCGATCGCACAGCGGTGTCGAGGTTAGACTCCCTGTTCCCGCGCTACCTGTGGCGCCTGGAACCGCAAGGTGGCGTAGTTGGTTTGCAGCTTGTCGGACATCTCGTAGCAGTTGCGGCCGTCCACGGTGATGCCTCTGGTTCGTCAGCCCGCTATACGTGGCCGGCACCACTGCGCCAGCTTGGCATAAAGGACCTCGCGCTTGAACGGCTTTCCAATGTGATCGTTCATCCCGGCGGCGAGAAACCGCTCCACCTCGGCCGGGATCACGTGCGCGGTCATCGCGACGATCGGAACATTGCCCGCAGGATGATCGACCGCACGAATATGCCGGGTTGCCGTCAGTCCATCCATGCCCGGCATTTGGATGTCCATCAGAACGAGATTGTAATGTTTGGACTGTATCGCAGCGACCGCCGCGCTCCCGTCCGCCGCAACGTCGACCGAATAACCGGCAGCCTCAATCATCGCCTGAGCAATCTCGCGGTTCATCTCAATATCCTCCACCAGCAGGACGTGCATATCTGCGCTCGCCGATCTGACGTCCGGCGCCTTAGGGGTAAGCGGATGGGGAAAAGCCACCTCGAGTGTCAGAGCAAACGAAAAAACCGAGCCCTTGCCTACGGAGCTTTCGCAGGAGATCTCGCCCCCCATCAGTTCCACAAGCTGCTTGGAAATGGCAAGCCCAAGCCCAGTCCCGCCGAAACGACGCCGAACCGAACTGTCGATCTGCGAAAAACGTTCAAACAACCCGGCGCGCTTGTCCTGCGGAATTCCTATTCCTGAATCGGAAATTTCGAAACGCACAGTCTGGAAACCATTTGCATCCGCCAGCCGGGCGACCAAGATGCTGATGCTCCCTTCTTCGGTGAACTTGACTGCGTTGTTGAGCAGATTCAGCGAAATCTGCCGTAGACGACCTTCGTCGCCCCAGACGTATTTCCCGAGGCATGGATCGATATTCCTACCGAGATGTAGCCCCTTCGCGGTGGTCAGTGGCTCGACGATTTCCAGCGTGGATTCGATGAGTTCGGTTAGCGAGAATTCGCTGCGATCTATCAAAACGCCGCCGGACTCGATTTCCGAAAAATCGAGAATGTCGTTGACGACGCTGAGCAGGGCGTTTCCCGCCGACCGGATCTTGGTCACTTCCCGGCGCGGCTTGCCTTCCAACCGGTCGTCGTTCAGCAGAATATCTGTATAGCCGAGAATGCCGTTCAGTGGAGTCCTGACTTCGTGGCTCATGGAAGCCAGAAATTGCGATTTTGCCGCCGTCGCGGCTTCCGCCGCAACCTTAGCCGCCATCAGCTCGGCTGCCTGATTCTGGCGCTGGGTCACGTCCCTCATGACCGCGACCGCGTGCCGTTCTTCGCCATCGCCACCGTCCACTACCGAGTATGCCGAATCGACCCAGACCCAGTGACCCTGCTTGTGTTTCATTTGGGAAAGGAAGGTCACCCGGTCATCTGCCATATGCAACGAAAGATCGAGATGCTGTTTGAGGGTAAGGTCTTCGTCTTGAAGTAGGTCACGATCCGAAAGCTGCTCGTACTCGGTGCCGGTGTACCCGAGCAGCGGAAAGATAGAGGGTGAAACATAAATGCAGGCGCCGTCGGTGGCCCGCCGCATGACGATTACATCGCTCATGTTCTCCGCCAGTAACCTGAAACGGCGCTCGCTTTCGAAAATCTGCAGATCCGCCCTCTTTTTCAGGGTAACATCACGGAAAGTACGGATCACACCTCCACTCTCGAAGGGCCGCGTGTAGATTTCGATTACCTCCCCGCCGGGGCGGGTGCGTTCGAACGAATACTCTGCGCCCTGACTGACTCGTGGCCGGAGGCGTTGGCGGACCTCCTCGGACACGTTGGCGAACTCGCCTCTGCCCTCCTGATAGGCAAATAGTTCCGCGCTGGTGGGGCGGGAGGACGAATAGGCCTGAGGAAGGCCGAGCAAATTGATCGCTTGCTGATTGCAGATCGAAATCCGGTCGTCCCTATCGACCACAATGAGTCCTTCATGCATGCGCTCGATGGTAGCCCTCAGCAGTTCGGCCTGTCGGTTGAATTCCCTTTCGCGGCGGAGCAGGCCCCAGCCCAGGAGAAGAATGATCACGCAAAGCAGAGATGTTCTCGCCAGGCTATAAATGACGCTTCGGCGCCACGGCGCCAGAATCTCATACGTGGCCAAGGCGGCGGAGACCACGAGAGGATAGCCCTCGACGCGCTGATAGCTGTTGATGCGGACGATGCCGTCCGTCGTCGAGGGAAATTGTTTTACGCCGGCCGACGATTTTGGCAGTAGATCCCTAAAGATGACAGAGTTCCGCATATCTCTCCCGATGTTCTTTTCGGTGAAAGGACGCCGGACCAGCAGTGTCGCATCATTACTCGCAAGCAGGATCGCGCCGGAGCGGCCGATCTCAAACTGGTCGTAAAAGTCCTGGAACGCGGCCGTCTTGATCCCCACCGCGACGAATCCCAAGAAGCCGCAATCCGGCCGTCTCAGTCGCCGCGAGATTGGAATAACCCAGGAATTTGACAGGGCACTGCGTATCGGCGCGCCGACGTAGATCTCTCGCGAAGGGTCTGATCGGTGAAAAGTGAAACTCGGGCTGCTCTGCGCGCTGAGCCGCATCGTTTTCGTGCCGTTGGTGCTGAACCCGTTACCTTCCGGATCGAAAATCGCAAGCTCGTCGATCTGCTGCACGCGATCCATCAGCTCTCGCAATTTCGGGCAAGTTTTTCCGTCGTCGATAATGCCGCCCGAATCCTCCAGCCCGTCAACAACCCCAATCAGGATAGCATCGGCGGTACGCATCATCCCGGCCGCATGCTGCGCAAGCGAACGCATGATGTTTGCGGTATCCTTCCGGCTGTCCCCGATGACCTCGGCCCAGCGTTCAATACTCCGGTAGATTTCGTGCGCGAGAATCGCAGCGCAAATGAGCGAGACAAAGACGATAAAGCCAGAGGACCTGGCAAAGGGGCTAATTTGCTTCAAAGGTAGAAGGCCTTTGCTGGACCGAAGCGTCGTGCGGCTAGAGCTGCGGTATCGACGCTCGCCCCGCCGCCCGCTGCCCCGTCCCCACGGCACCGCTATTCCTTCCTCTTGCGCCAGATCAAAGGTTGGTGGCCGGACGGGATCTAGTATCTGGCCACAAGATCAGAGGTTGCCATGCGCGCTGAACAGATCATGACCCGTCACGTCATCGCGGTGTCTCCCGAGACCTCGATACTCGACGCCGCCGATATAATGCTGAAACATCGCGTCAGCGGATTGCCCGTCACAGGCGGTGCCGGTGAATTGCTCGGGATCGTTTCGGAAAGCGATTTTCTGCGGCGCTCCGAGATCGGGACGCAGCGCAAGCGACCGCGCTGGCTGCAATTCCTCGCAAGCCCGGGACGGCTGGCGAATGAATATGTGGCCGAGAGCGGTCGCAGGGTCGAGGACGTCATGACCCGCCCCGCGATCTCCGTCGATGAGCAAACCGAGATGGACGAGCTGGTCTCGCTGATGGAGCGGCATCGTATCAAGCGCCTGCCGGTGATGCAGCAAGGCCGGCTGGTGGGCATCGTGACGAGGTCCAATTTGCTGCAGGCCTTTGCGAGCATGGCCAAGGAAATCCCCCAACCGACCGCGGATGATGATGATATCCGTGCGCGCCTGTTGCGCACCTATGATGCGGCCGAGTGGCGCCCGATCGGCGTGCAGGTGACCGTCCGCAACGGCGTCGTGCACTTGCATGGCCGCATCAGTGACGACCGCGCCCGCCGCGCCGCGGTGGTCGCGGCCGAAATCATCGACGGCGTCAGAGAGGTGCACGACCATATCTGCCTCGTCGATAACTGGTCGGGCCACTACATGGATTCGCCGGAAGACAGCAAAGCAAGCGGCTGACGGGCAACGCCGCCGGCCTGCCGATCACGGCAGCCCGCCAACCTCGTCCGGCGCCAGTCCGAGCCAACGGCTGACTACATCGGTCGTGATGTCGAACAGGTCGAGGACGCGGCCGAGCGTGTGATCGACCACCTGCTCCAGGCTCTCCAGCCGGGCATAAAACGTCGGCACCGGCGGATAGATGATGGCGCCGATCTCGGCGACGGCGATCATCGAGCGCAGATGGCCGAGGTGCAGCGGCGCCTCGCGCACCATCAGCACCAGCCGGCGGCGTTCCTTCAGCACGACATCGGCCGCGCGCGTCACCAGCGACGACGTCACGCCGGTGGCGATCTCCGCCAGCGATCGCATCGAACACGGCGCGATCACCATGCCGAGGGTTTTGAACGAACCGCTGGAAATCGCGGCGCCGATATTGTCGGCCTGATGCACGACGTAGGCGAGATCGCCGAGGTCGGACACAAGCAAGTCCATTTCCTCCGCCAGCGTGATTTTCGCCGACGGGCTGACCACGAGACGCGTCTCGATCATCAAGGGCTGCAGCAGTCTCAGCAACCGGACGCCGTAGATCGCCCCTGATGCGCCGGTGATGCCGACGATCAGGCGCCTCGGTGTGGGCGCCCGGTCGGGAACGGGAGTTTGCATCTGCACCAGCGTCTCGCAATCATCCTGAAGCGCGGCCACCGGGCGGCAAACGCCCGGCCGCATGCTTGGCCGAACCCGCTCTATAGCAATTCGGCGCCGAAGTTGCGCGCCGGGTCCATCTCCGCGACCCGCCGGCCGCCAGGTGCCGCGGCGGCGCCCCCTTCGCGCAGCATCAGGCGACCGTCCCCCGGCTGGCCCGCAAAGCGATCGCCTTCGACCAGCACCCGACCGCGCAGCAGCACGGTTTCCGGCCATCCGGTGATGGTGCGGCCGACATAGGGCGTGAAGCCGGTCTTGTCGTGCATCATCGCATCGGTCAGCGTGACCTCGCGCACGCGGTCCCAGATCGCGATGTCGGCGTCCTTGCCGATCGCGATCGAGCCCTTGCCCGGCAGGTTGTAGATCTGCGCCGGCGCCGTCGAGGTCAGTTCGACGAATTTCGACAGGCCGAGCCGGCCGTTCGACACCATCGCATCGAACAACAGCGGCAGCCGCGTCTCCAGACCCGGCAGGCCGTTGGCGATCTGCTTGAAGCTCGGGTTCGGGCCGGCGCGCAGCTTGCCGGTATCGTCGAAGCGGTACGGCGCGTGGTCCGACGACACCAGTTGCAGGTCGCCAAGTTCGAGCGCGCGCCACAGCGCGTCCTGGTCGTCCGTCGTGCGCGCTGGCGGGCTGCACATCCATTTCGCGCCCTCCGCGCCGGGCTTGTCGAGATCGTCCGCGGTGAGGAACAGATATTGCGGACAGGTCTCAGCGAACACTTTCACGCCGCGGCCGCGCGCCTCGCGGATCACGGCCGCACCCTCGCGGGTCGAGACGTGGAAGATCATGATCGGCTGGTCGAGCAATTCGCTGAATGCGATCAGTCGCGTGAAGGCCTCGGATTCCGACAGCCTCGCATGGCTGACAGGGTGGTATTTTGGCGCGGTATAGCCGCGCTCGGTCAATCGCTTCACCATCCACGAGATGATGCCGTGATTTTCAGCGTGAACGCAGACCAGCGCCTTGGCATCGCGCGCCGCAGCGAGGATATCGAGCAGCTTCTCGTCCTCGACCCGGAGCCGGTCGTAGGTCATGAAGATCTTGATCGACGAGAAGCCCTCGGCCACCAGAGCGGGAATGTCCTCGACGATCACCTTGTCGGTGACATCCGAGACGATGATGTGAAAGGCGTAGTCGATCGTCGCGCCGCGCTTCGCCAGCGCGGTGTAATCGGTCACCACCTCGCGCACGTCCATGCCGACATGTTGGGCGGCAAAACAGATCACGCTGGTAGTGCCGCCGAACGCCGCCGATTTCGTCGCGCTCTCGAAGCTGTCCGCGTTCATGATGCCGGCGGCGGACAGCTGCTCGATATGGGCATGGGCATCGACACCGCCCGGCAGAACCAGCTTGCCGCGCGCGTCGATCTCGGTCTTGCCGGCCGGCAGGCCGCTGCCGATCGCCACGATGGTTTCGCCGATAATGCCGACGTCGGCGGCAAACACATCGCTCGACGTGGCCACCGTGCCACCGCGGATGACGAGATCGTAGATCGAATCGGACAAATCAGGCTCCATTCACTGAACGCTTTGATGCGCAGCACTTTCCGGCAATACTGCCGCCCTGACAAGGAGCCCGGCATGAGCAGGCGCAAGAAGATTCTCGTAATCAACCCGAATTCAAATCCGCAGGTGACACTCAATCTGGCCGAGGCGCTGCGGCCGATCGGCTTCGACGACGGCCCGGAGATCGAATGCGTCACGATGGCGGAAGGTCCGTTCGGCGTCGAGACGCAGGCGGACCTCGAAAGCGCGGTGATGCCGCTGCGCCGGCTGGTGGCGGCGGACAATTCGGCCGATGCCTTCGTGATCGCCTGCTATTCCGACCCCGGCCTGCAGGTCTGCCGCGAGGCGACGTCGCGGCCGGTGTTCGGCATCGCCGAGTCCGGCGTGCTGACGGCGCTGTCGCGCGGCGACCGCTTCGGCGTGATCGCAGTGGCGCAGCGTTCGATCGGCCGCCACATGCGGTATCTGCGGCAGATGGGCCTGATGGACCGCCTCGCCGGCGAACGCCCGCTCGACATGACCGTCGCCGAAACCGCCGCCGGCGAGGGCACGCTGGCGCGCATGGTCAGCGTCGGCCGCGAACTGATCGACCGCGACGGCGCCAATGCGGTGGTGATGGGCTGCGCGGGGATGGCCCGGCATCGCAAGGCGCTGGAGCAAGAACTCGGCGTGCCGGTGATCGATCCGACGCAGGCCGCGGTGGCGATGGCGCTGGGTGTGGTGATGTTTCAGTAGGAACGCGCAGCAACGTGCGGATCACCTCTCCCCGCCGGGGAGAGGTGAGGATAGAGCAACGCTCGCCCTACTCCGACGGCAGGATCACGCCGACCTGCGAGGTGATGCGGCCATAGTGCTCGGGGCGGCGGTGGCGCTCGAAGTCGAAGATGGTCTTCTTGCCGAACTTCGTATCGTCGAGGTCGCAGGCATGGACCAGCAGCTCGTCGCCCTCGGTCTCGGCTTCGGCCACGATGACGCCGTCGGGATCGACGATCAGGCTGCCGCCGATCAGCGGGAAGCCGTCCTCGTCGCCGGCCTTGGCGACCGCGACCACGAAGGTCGAATTCTGGTAGGCGCCCGCCTGCACCGACAGACGGTTATGAAACAGCCGCTGCTCCGGGCCTTCCTGCGGCTTCTGCGAATTCACCGACGGCGTGTTGTAGCCCAGCACGATCATCTCGACGCCCTGCAGGCCCATCACGCGGTAGGATTCCGGCCAGCGCCGATCGTTGCACACCATCATGCCGAAAATGCCGTCGAGCGCGCGGAACACCGGGAAGCCGAGATCGCCCGGCTCGAAATAGCGCTTCTCCAGATGCTGGAAGGCGCGCTCGGTGTCGAACTCGACATGGCCCGGCAGATGGATCTTGCGATACTTGCCGACGATCTTGCCGGTGCGGTCGGTCAGGATCTGGGTGTTGAAATGATGCCCGTCCGGCGTCAGTTCGGCATAGCCGATCGACAGCGCAATATTGGCCGCAGCGGCCGCATCGAACAACGGCTGTACCACGGCGTTCGGCATTTCCGACTCGAACCAGGTATCGACCTCTTTCTGGTCGGTCATGTAATAGCGCGGGAAGAACGTCGTCAGGGCCAATTCCGGATAGACCACCAGATCGGCGCCTTTCGCCTTGGCCTGTTCGAGCAGCGCCAGCATCCGCTGCACAACGGATTCGCGGCTCTCGGCCTTCTGGATCGGGCCCAGCTGGGCGGCGGCGACGGTGAGAATACGCATCAAATTGTCCCGTTTGGAGAATGAGAATCGTCAGGCGGCGGCATGGTCTTCGGGCGGGCGCGAGCCGCATCAACGGCCGCAACGGCGTTAGATGTATCGCGCGACGACAGCGGCGTCGAGCGCGCCGCCCGTGCAGTCGTTGCCAGTTTTTGTCGCGCATGCCCGTTTTGCGGTCAGGAGTTATGCGCGCAGCAGCCGTTCCAGAGTGGCGCGAAACCGTCGCGCGATCGGCTCCGCCGCGTGATGGCGGCCGTCGCTGACCAGAAGCTGGCCGCGCACCCAGACGGCGTCGACGGGCGAGCGGCGGGCCGCAAAGACAAAACTGTCGAGGATGGCGTCGCCGTCGCGTGCGACCAAGGCAGCGTTGTCCCCGTCGAGCGCGACGATATCGGCGGAGGCGCCTTCGAGCAGTCCGGCCGCCCCAACGCCCAGCGCCTGCGATCCGCCGTTCAGCGCGCCGTCGAACAGGGTGCGGCCGGTCGATGGCAACGCGCCGGTGACCGCGTTGCGGATCCGCCACGCCAGCCGCTGCGAATATTCGAGCTGGCGCAATTCGTCGCTGACGCCGATCAGCACGTTGGAATCGGTACCGATGCCGAACGCGCCGCCCTGCCCCAGGAAGTCCGGCGCTTCAAAGGTGCCGTCGCCGAGATTGGCCTCGGTGACCGGGCACAGGCCGGCCACCGCGCCGCTCTGCGCCATCCGGCGAATTTCATCTGGCGTGGCATGCGTGGCGTGGATCAGGCACCAGCGGCGATCCACCGCGGCGTGCTCCATCAGCCAGTCGATCGGACGCTGTCCGCTCCAGGCGAGGCAATCCTCGACCTCGCGGGTCTGCTCGGCGATGTGGATGTGGATCGGGCCATCGCCCAGACTTGCCACCGCGGCGAGCTGTTCCGGCGTCACCGCCCGCAGCGAATGCGGTGCGACGCCGAGCACGGCACCGGGCACGCCCGCCACGGCGCCGCGGCTGGCCTCCAGCAGTTTCGCAAAGCCATCGAGATCGTTGATGAATCGCCGCTGCCCTTCGTTCGGCGCCTGCCCGCCGAAGCCAGCATGGGCATAGAACACCGGCAGCAGCGTCAGGCCGATGCCCGTCACGGTGGCGGCGGCGGCGATCCGTTCCGCCAGTTCGGCGATGTTGCCATAGGGCGCGCCGGAAATGTCGTGATGGATGTAATGGAATTCGCCGACGCGCGAAAAACCGGCTTCCAGCATCTCGACGAAGGCCTGCGCCGCCACCGCCTCGATATCGTCCGGCGTCATGCGGCCGACGAAGCGATACATCACCTCGCGCCAGGTCCAGAAACTGTCGGCCGTGGCGCCGCGGATTTCGGCGAGGCCCGCCATGCCGCGCTGGAAGGCGTGGCTGTGCAGATTGGGCATGCCGGGAAGGCCGGTCGCGTGGCGCTCGTCGCCGGGCCGCGGTGTCGTTTGCGTCTCGACGGCCTGCAGCCGTCCCGCCGCGATCGTTAGCCGCACGTCGCGCGCCCAGCCGTCCGGCAGCAGCGCCTGATCGAAAAAGAGGGCGGCCACAGAGATCTCCGCTGATATTGAAGCGCTGGACAGCTCCTGCCCAAACCCATATCACGCGCCCATGACAGACGTCGACCACCTCTGGCATCATTGCCGCATCGCCACGCTGGCGCCATCGCGCGAGGGCCTCGGCCTAATCGAAGACGGCGTAATTGCCGCCCGCGACGGCCGCATCGTCTATGCCGGTCCGGCCAGCGACGCGCCGGTGTTTAACGCAACGGATCGCACCGATTGCGATGGCCGCTGGATCACGCCCGGCCTGATCGACTGCCACACCCATCTCGTTTACGGCGGCAACCGCGCCCATGAATTCGAACGCCGCCTGGCCGGCGCCTCTTACGAAGAAATCGCGCGCGCGGGCGGCGGCATCGTATCGACCGTCAAGGCGACGCGCGAGGCCAGCACTGAACAACTGGTTGCCGCCGCACTTCCGCGGCTCGATGCGCTGATCGCCGAAGGTGTCACGACGATCGAGATCAAATCCGGCTACGGCCTCGAACTCGCCACCGAGCGCCGCCAATTGCAGGCGGCGCGACAGCTCGGCGAACTGCGGCCGGTCTCGGTGCGCACGACGTTTCTCGGCGCCCACACGATTCCGCCGGAGATGAAGGGCAACAGCGCCGGCTATATCGACGCGCTGTGCGCCACGATGCTGCCGGCCATCGCCGGCGAAGGCCTGGCCGATGCGGTGGATGCGTTCTGCGAGGGCATCGCATTTTCGGTCGAGGAGACCGCGCAGGTGTTTGCCAGGGCCCGCGAGCTCGGGCTCCCGGTCAGGCTGCATGCCGACCAGCTCTCCAACCTGCATGGCGCTGCTCTCGCCGTAAAGTTTGGCGCGCTGTCTGCCGACCATCTCGAATTCTGCGATGACGACGGCGTCGCCGCGATGGCGAAAGCCGGCACGGTGGCCGTGGTGCTGCCCGGCGCCTATTACTTCATTCGCGAAACGCAATTGCCACCGATCGCGGCGATGCGCCGCCACGGCGTCAACATTGCGCTCGCCACCGATTCGAATCCCGGCACCTCGCCGATGACCTCGCTGCTGCTGGCGATGAACATGGGCGCGACGCTGTTTCGCCTCACCATCGATGAATGCATCGCCGGCGCCACGCGGGAGGCCGCGCGTGCGCTCGGCGTATTCGATGACACCGGCAGCATCGAAGCCGGCAAGTTCTGCGACCTCGCGATCTGGGACATCGAGCGCCCGGCCGAGCTGGTCTACCGCATGGGCTTTAATCCGCTGCACGCCCGGGTCTGGCACGGCCAGACTACAACCCGCTGATCTCTCGCCGAGGAATGCACCATGACCCGCACCGATAATGAACGCGTCGTCCGCGCCGCGCATGGCAGCGAGCTTTCCGCCAAATCCTGGCTGACCGAAGCGCCGCTGCGGATGCTGATGAACAACCTCGATCCGGATGTCGCCGAGAAGCCCGGCGAACTCGTCGTCTATGGCGGCATCGGCCGCGCCGCGCGCGACTGGGAGAGTTTCGATCGCATCGTCGCCACGCTCAAGCGGCTCGAAGGCGACGAGACGCTGCTGATCCAGTCCGGCAAGCCGGTCGGCGTGTTCAAGACCCATGCCGACGCGCCGCGCGTGCTGATCGCCAACTCGAACCTGGTGCCGCACTGGGCGACCTGGGAGCATTTCAACGAGCTCGATCGCAAGGGCCTGATGATGTACGGCCAGATGACGGCCGGCTCGTGGATCTATATCGGCTCGCAGGGAATCGTGCAGGGCACCTACGAAACCTTCGTCGAGATGGGCCGCCAGCACTTTGGCGGCTCGCTCAAGGGCAAGTGGATCTTGACCGCCGGGCTCGGCGGGATGGGCGGCGCGCAGCCGCTGGCGGCGGTGATGGCCGGCGCTTCGATGCTCGCCGTGGAATGCCAGCCGTCGCGGATTGAGATGCGGCTGCGCACCCGCTATCTCGACAAGCAGGCTGCCAATCTCGACGAGGCGCTGGAGATGATGGCGCAGGCCGCGCGCGACGGAAAGCCGGTCTCGGTCGGCCTGCTCGGCAATGCCGCCGACATATTCCCCGAACTGGTCCGCCGCGGCGTCCGCCCCGATGCCGTCACCGACCAGACCTCGGCGCACGATCCCGTCAACGGCTATCTGCCGAAGGGCTGGACCACCGACGAGTGGGAACGCCGCCGCGCGACCGATGGCGCAAGCGTCGCCAAAGCCGCACGCGCGTCGATGGCCGAACATGTCCGCGCCATGCTGGACTTCCACCGCATGGGCATTCCGGTCGTCGACTACGGCAATAACATCCGCCAGATGGCGCTGGAAGAAGGCGTCTCCGACGCGTTCGATTTCCCCGGGTTCGTGCCGGCCTATATCCGCCCGCTGTTCTGCCGCGGCATCGGCCCGTTCCGCTGGGCCGCGCTCTCCGGCGATCCGGAGGACATCTACAAGACCGACGCCAAGGTGAAGGAGCTGCTGCCCGACAACAAGGCGCTGCATCACTGGCTCGACATGGCGCGCGAGCGCATCTCGTTTCAGGGCCTGCCGGCGCGGATCTGCTGGGTCGGCCTCGGCGACCGCCATCGGCTAGGGCTTGCCTTCAACGAGATGGTGGCGAGTGGCGAGCTGAAGGCGCCGGTGGTGATCGGCCGCGATCATCTCGATTCCGGCTCGGTCGCCTCGCCGAACCGCGAAACCGAAGCGATGCAGGACGGCTCCGACGCGGTATCCGACTGGCCGCTGCTCAACGCGCTCCTGAATTGCGCGTCGGGTGCGACCTGGGTGTCGCTGCACCATGGCGGCGGCGTCGGCATGGGCTTTTCGCAGCATGCCGGCATGGTGATCGTCGCCGACGGCACGCCGGAAGCCGCCGCGCGGATCGGCCGCGTGCTGTGGAATGATCCGGCGACCGGCGTGATGCGCCATGCGGACGCTGGCTACGATCTCGCGATCGAGAGCGCGCGCGAGAATAGTCTCGACCTGCCGAGCCTGACGTAGCCCCGTGCGTCTTCTCCGCGCCTCCGACCGACTGGCGATGCCGTGGAAGAACGGCGGCGGCTCGACCACGGAGATCGCGATCGGCCCGGCCGGCGCATCGCTGGAGTCGTTCGACTGGCGTATCAGCATGGCCGAGGTAGCGACCGATGGGCCGTTCTCGATGTTCGACGGCATCGACCGCACGCTGGCAGTGATTCAGGGCAGCGGTATGGAGCTGAAAATCGGCGAACAAGCCGCTGTCGTCCTTGGCTGCGAGTCCGCACCGCTCAGCTTCCCGGGCGACACGCCGACCACCGCGCGACTGCTGGCCGGCGAGATCACCGACCTCAATGTCATGACGCGGCGCGGGCGGTTCGGGCATCGCGTGATACGCATCACGCATCCGATGGATTGTCGTTTCGACGGCGATGACGTTGCCATCGTGCTGTCGCTCGATGGCACGACCGGGGTGACCGTATCGAACGAACAGACTACGCTTCAACACGCCGATGCCGTCACGATCGAAGCCCACGAGACGCCCACGTTTCAGGTCAATCCCGCGGGCCAGTGCTATCTGATCTGGCTGTCGAGCGCCTTGACCGCCTGATAGATCGCCGCGGCGCCCGCTGCGATCTGGTCGCGGTCGGACCATTCCTCCGGCGCGTGACTCTTGCCGGCGCGGCACGGCACGAAGATCATCGCAGACGGACAGATCCGGCTCATGAACGCCGCATCATGGCCGGCGCCACTCGGCAGATCGGTCAAACTCAGGCCCAGATCCTCCGCTCCCTGCCGCAGCGCCGCGCGCAGGCCTGCATCGCAGGCCACTGGTGGGCCGTCGGAAAGCATCGCAAAACTCGCGCGCGTAACGCGCGCGGCAGCGGCATGCGCTGCGCTTTCAAGATCGATGATTTCGACGAAACGCTGCGTCAGCGCGGGCTGCGTGGTGCGGGCGTCGATCACCAGCCGGCAGCGGCCCGGCACGATGTTCGAGGCGGAGGGATCGACGCCGAGAATGCCGACGGTGGCGACGAAGTAGTCCGTGCCTTCGACCGCCAGTTCCTCGGCGACACGCCGCACCGACGTCACGGTGGCCGCAGCGGCGACCAGCGCGTCGTGGCGCAGCGCCATCGGTGTCGTGCCAGCATGGTCGGCCTCGCCCTGGAAGATCACCTCAAGGCGTCGGATGCCGACGATCGAGGTGACGATGCCGACATCGAGCGATTGCGATTCCAGCACGATACCCTGCTCGATATGCAGTTCCAGAAAAGCCCGGATATCGTCACGCTTAGCCATTTCGAGCCGATTCGGATCGCCGCCGACGCGGACCAGCGCGTCACGCAGCGTCTCGCCACTCGGCTCGGTCAGCGCCAGCATGGTGTCGTCCAGCGACCCGGTCATGCCGCGGCTGCCGACGCAGGACAGACCATATTCGCTGGGCTCCTCGGCGAGAAAGTCGATCACCTCAATCGTATGATCGAGCTGAATGCCGGCATCGCGCAGCGCACGGATGATTTCCAGGCCGGTGGCCACGCCGGCGATGCCATCGAAACGCCCGCCGGACGGCACGGTGTCGCTGTGCGAGCCGATTGCGATGACGCCGAGCGCGGGGTTGCGGCCCTCAAGACGGCCGATCAGATTGCCAGCGGTATCGATCCGCGTGGTCAGGCCCGCCTCCTGAAAGCGCCGGTCCACCCATTCACGGCCTTCCAGAAACAGCGCCGTAAACGAACGTCTTGTATAGGGCCGCGCCGGATCGGTGATCTCAGCCAGATCCATGACATCGGCCCACAGCCGGTCGGCGTCGAGCGGAAGGTTCGTCTTGGCCATGGGAAGCGCCTCGCTTGTGCGAGCCGCGCATGCAAGCGGCCCTCGCCCGGCGATTACCTTGCCGAGGGCCGCGACGCAATCACCCCCAATCGCCGGTCAGGCCGCAGCAGCGCGCCGGTAGAGATGGAAGCCGCCATAGATGCCGGAGCGGTCGGCGGCCAGCGCTTTGCTGCTCGCGGCATCGTCGCGCTGCCAGGTCGCCTGCAGCGACGACAATTCGGGGCCATCCAGCGGCGATTTCGCGCCGGCGGTGCGGAAGATCACGCGGACGTCGTCATGGCCGGCACGATCGATCGCGTTCCACAGCGCGCGGATTTCATCCGGCGCCATCCAGTCCTGCGAATCCAGCAGCACCACGGCGTTGACCTGCCGCGCCGGCTGCGCCTCCAGGAAGACGCGCAGATTGGCATGCACCGGCGTCACCCGACCGGCGGCGCGTTGCATGTCGGCGAAACGGCACTGCTGCAGATACAGCGGCAGGCAGGTGTCGCCGGGGCCGGGATAGCGGCGGGCCAGCGCCTGCCAGGCGAAATAATTGGTCTGGTTGGGATGGACATCGATCAGGGCCAACAGGCGCTGGTGCAGCACCTCGTTGAGCGGCTGACCGCCGCCCAACAGCTCGCGCTGCTGCGGCGGAATGCCGAGGCTGAACAAAAGCGCCGGCATCCGCGTGATCAGACGCGCCAGCCGGGAATGAAACAGGCCATGCAGCCTCTGCATCGCGGCCTGCCGGGCCGGCGAACGGGCATCGTCCTGCAGCAGCACCGCGAGGTCGATGCGGAAGATTTTGGCGAGCTGATGCGCAAAGCCGATGAAGCGGCCGAGCGCACCGTGGCGATAAAAGCCGTCGGTGAAGTAATTGGAGCGCGGCCGCCCGCGGATGTCGCGTTCGTCCCAATAGCCACGCGCCTCGGCGTCCAGCACCGGGCGCAGCCGGAAGTCATACAGTTTGGCGTTGGCGGGCGACGAGCCCTCGCCGAAGAACTGCCAGAACTGTGCATAATTTGGCAGCGCGCGCAGGCCGGCGAGTTTCAGCTTGAGCAGCGACAGATGCGCCTCGTTGAGATCGACGGCAAATATCTGCGCCGGCTTCGCCGCGAGGTAGGACAGCGCGTTGCAGCCGCCGCTGGAAATCGTGACGATGGTGGCGCCGGGCGCAAGCTGCAATGCTGCGAGGTCGGCTTCGGGGTCTTCCCAGATCTGGGTGTAGACGAGGCGGCGAAACCAGAAGGCAAACAGCCGGTCCCAGATGCCGGCCTCTTCGCTGGCGCGGCTGTTACGCACGGCGTCGGTGATCAAATGCGTGTTCATCGTTTCCTCGAATCGACCCTTTGAAACTTTTACCAAGGGCAGGCTGCGGTTTTGCGACAGAGCTTCCGCTGCTGCGCTTCGCGCACTGTCACACCCGCGTCGCGAAGCGGTGGAAAACATTAGTTTTGCGCCGGCTGCTGCGAGAGGGACGCCATGAGCTCGATTTCCGATTTCGACGACGCCGAGACCTCGCTATGGCAGAGCGAAGCCACCGGCCGCATGAACCGGATGTACCGCTGGCAGCGCTACATCTATGACGCGACGAGGCGTTATTATTTGCTCGGCCGCGACGAAATGATCGATCGTATCCAGCCGGCCGCAGGCGCCATGGTGCTGGAGATCGGCTGCGGCACCGGTCGCAATCTGGTGCAGGCCGCCCGGAAATATCCGGCCGCGCATTTCTACGGGATCGACGTCTCCACCGAGATGCTGACGACAGCGATCGCCGCGACGGAGCGCCACCGCCTCAACGGTCGGATTCGCGTCGCGCATGGCGATGCCACCTCGTTCGATCCCGCCGCCTTGTTCGAGGTCGCCGCTTTCGATCATGCGATGATCTCCTACAGCCTGTCGATGATCCCCGACTGGCACGCCGTGCTCGACCAGGCCGTGCTGCGCCTGAAACCGGGCGGCCAGTTGCACATCGTCGATTTCGGACATCAGGAACGGCTGCCGCGAATCGCCCGCGCCGTACTGCTGCGCTGGCTGGCGCTATTCGACGTCACGCCGCGCCGCTCGCTGCAAAGTGCGCTGGAAGCCCTCGCCGCCAAAGCCGGCGCGCGCCTCACCTTCGAGCGGCCCTACTGCGGCTACGCGCAGTCCGCGGTGCTGACGCTACCTAACCGGCCGGACTGACGCCGCGGCGCACGGCATTGCGCCAGGCTTCGACCGCGCCGAACAGTAGCAGCGACAGCACGAACGGGACGAGGTGATAGAACAGCCGGAACAGCAGCAGCGTCGCCAGCAGCTGTTCGTTATGCGCGCCGCCCAGTCCGATCAGGATGGTCGCATCGAAGACGCCGATCCCGGCCGGCGCATGGCTGGCGAAGCCCAGCAATGTCGCGGCGATGAACACCACGACGACGCGGGCAATGCCGACATCCATCCCGGCCGGCATCAACACATACATCGCCAGCGCCGCGGTGCCGAGATCGAACAGGCCAATGCCGATCTGCAGGAACACGTTGCGCCCGCTAGGCAGCGGCACCGCCCATTTGCGGCGGCCCATCTGGCGGCTGCCGTTCCAGGTCCAGCACACGTAGAACACGATGCCGGCGAGGATCGCCAAAGCGATGGCGCTGTTGGCCGTGGGTGACAGATGATCGATCCGGCTGATGGCGTCCGGCTCATACAGCACGCTGAGGCCGAGCGCGGTGAGATTGCCGAGCCAGAAGGTCAGTCCGGTCAGGAAGCAGATCCGCGCGACGTCGCCGGCGCCGATGCCGTGCGGCGCATAGATGCGGTAGCGGATCGCGGAGGAGACCAGCAGCACCGCGCCGGTGCCGTGAGCGATCGGATAGGAGGTGAAGCTGGCCAGCGCGGCAATCCGGAACGGAATGTCGCCGCGCCCGATCAGCACCAGCGCCAGCCGGTCATACAGCGTCAGGCTGGCATAGGATACCGCGACCAGCCCGAGCGACAGTGCCATCGCGGCCGGCGCGGTCTGCCGCATCGCAGCGAGGACTTCGGCGAAATCGACGCCCTTCAGCGCTTGGCTGAGGGATATGAACGCAAAGGTGGCGATCGCGAGGCTGATGCAGAAGCCAAGGCTCTTCCAGCCGAGCTTTCTGCCGATCGCCTTGAGCCTGTCCAAGCCGCGCAGCGGAATCTCCATGGTGACATTGCGCTCAGCGGCGCATCTGTTCGCTGTGTGACAGGTTGCCATGACATCCGCGTAAACGGAACGGGATCAGAGCAATTTTCCGTCCGGCCCGAAGAACGGATGCGGGCCGTCGAACGCCCCGATCGGGACGCTGTGGGTAACGACGTGGCCGAAGCCCTCGCCGGGAAACCAGACATGAAGATGAAACGCCGGCGGCTCGACGATGAAGGATGGCGGCAACAGCGCGCGGAGATCGAGCGCCACGGCATGGTTGGGCGCCGGGCAGATCGTGGCCGGGACGCCTGCGAAGGACGTCAGCGTGGCGCGGTGGACGTGGCCGGCGGCAATGCCCTGCACGCGCGGATGCCGCGTCACGATCGCCGCCAGCGCATCGGCATTAAGCAGGTTCTGCACGTCCATATGCCCGATCCCGGTACGGAACGGCGGATGATGCAGGAAGATCAGGGCCGGAGCCTCGCTCGACCTGGCCAGCGTAGCGTCGAGCCATTGCAGGCTTGCCATTTCGAGCTCGCCATGCGGTTTCGCGTCGACGCTGGAATCCAGCAGGATGATATCGAGGCCGCCGATATTCACGACCTGATCGAGCGCGTCGGGCCCGGCATACTTCCAGTCGGGAAATGCCGTGCGCATCATGGCGCGGGAATCATGGTTGCCGGGAATGCCGATGAACGGAATGGCCAGCGGCGCCAGCAGGCGCTTGAGGTGGTCGTATTGTCCGGGCGTCGGCGTATCGACGAGATCGCCGGAGATCACCACCAGATCGGGGCGCGGCTGCAACTCGTTCAACGCCGCGACGCAGCGCTGCAGCGCCGCCGCGGTATCGACCCGGCCATAGGCCAGTTCGCCGGGCGCCTTGATATGCAGGTCGGAGATCTGCGCAATCAGGATGGGTTTTGACGACATCAGTCCTCGCTTGGTAGCAGCCGCACGGCGTCACGCGCGATCGACAGGCCGACGCGGTCGCCGTTTTTCACGCAAATGGTATTGGGTGCATCGACGGTGAGCGGCCGGTCCGCCGCGCCGGTCACGACGAGGCGCTGCTTGTCGCCAATGAAACTGACGCTGTCGACGAGGCCGCACAGCGAGGCCTCCGCAGCGTCGATGATCCCGATCGTCTCCGGCCGGATCATGGCGGTTGCGGCCGCAGCATTTGCTGCGGCCGCGACCTCGAGGCGTCCACCCGGCAGCACGAGATGCCCCTCGGCCACCGGCGCCTCGATGATGTTGGCGGCGCCGACGAACTCCGCCACGAACCGGCTCTGCGGCGCGAAGTAGACCTCGCGCGGCGTGCCGATCTGTGCGATCTCGCCCTTGCGCATCACCACGATGCGATCGCCGAGCTCCATCGCCTCGGCCTGATCATGCGTCACATAGATCGCGGTGATCCCCAGCGAGCGCAGCAAGCGGTTCAGCTCGCCGCGCAGCCGGTCGCGCAACGAGGCGTCGAGCGCGGTCAGCGGCTCATCCAGCAGCAGCACCCGCGGCCGGATCGCCACCGCGCGGGCCAGCGCCACGCGCTGGCGCTGGCCGCCGGAGAGCTGGTCGATCCGGCGGTTTTCGAGCCCACCGATATTGGTCAGCGCCACCATCTCGGCGATGCGCTGGTCGCGCGCGGCGCGGCCGACGCCGCGGATCTTCAAGCCATAACCGATATTGTCAGCGACGCTCATATTGGGGAACAGCGCATAGGACTGGAACACCATACCGACCTGGCGTTGCTCGATCGGCACCGCCGTCATATCGTTGCGATCGAACAGGATGCGGCCGCCGGGATCCGGCGTTTCCAGCCCGGCAATGATGCGCAGCATGGTGGTCTTGCCGCAGCCGGAGGGGCCGAGCAGCACCAGGGTCTCGCCACTGACGATGTCGAGCGAGGCAGGGGCCAGAGCCTGCGTGCCATCGGCAAACGTCTTGCCGCAGCGCTCGATGTGTACGGCGGCGCCGTGTCCCGCAATCGACGTCATTTCTTCTGGCCCTCGTCGGCAAACATCTGCATCGCCACCAGCAACGGGACAATCATGACAAAGAAAATCAGGGTGTAGGCGGACGCCACTTCGAGCCGCATCGAGGCATAGGCGTCGGCGAGGCCAACCGGCAGCGTCTTGGTCAGCGGCGTGTGCAGCATCCAGGTCAGGTTGAACTCGCCGAGCGACAGCGTCACCACCATCAGCGAGCCCGCCACGATGCCGGGCATCGCGTTGGGCACGATGACGTTGCAAAACCGCGGCCACGGCGAGGCGCCGAGCGAGGCTGCGCCCTCGTCCAGCGTCTTGACGTCGATGCTACCGAACACCGCCATCACCGAGCGCACCATGAACGGCATCGTGAACACGACATGGCCAGCGAGGATGAACAGCCACGAGCGGCGGAAGTCGCCGAACCCGCCATAGGTCAACAGCAGCGCCAGCGCGATGGCGAGGCCGGGGATCGCCAGCGGCAGCGTGATGATCTCCTCGATCACCCGCGACAATCTTCCGCCGCGCACATGCAGCGCATAGGCCGCGGGCACGCCGATGACGAGCGTGACGAGCAACGTCGCGATGGCGATCACGAAGGACAGCAATATCTCTCCGGCATAGAGATCCCACACCTGCATTACCCATTGCAGGGTGACGCCGGAGAAAATGCCGCGGAAGTAGTTGACGGTGACACCGGCCATCAGCGACAGGATCACCGGCACCACGAGGAAGGCGGCGATGAGCAGCGTGAAGCCAAGTTGGCCGATGAAGATCAGGCGATCGCGCATGGCCTAGCCCGCCGCCGCGACGGCGCTGCCGCTGAACGAACGCGCCAGCGCGAGGATCGCCCAAGCGATCAGGCCCAGCCCGATCGACAGCGCCGCCGAGATCGAGAAGTTCGCCGCGAGCGTGAACTCGGTATAGATCAGCATCGGCAACACATCGATATTGGTGGCCAGCGTGAACGCGGTGCCGAACGCACCCATCGCGGTAGCGAAAGCGATCGCGCCGGAGGCGACGAAGGCTGGGCCCAGCGCCGGCAGCACGACGTCGCGCTGCACGGCCCATGGGCTGGCGCCGAGCGAGCGCGCCGCTTCCTCCAGTCCGGCATCGAGCTTCTGCACCGCCGCCATGATGGTGAGGATCACGCGCGGGATCGAGAAGTACAGATAGCCAAGAAACAACCCGAAGATCGAATAGGCAAACACGATCTTCTCGCCGCTCACCGCCTGCGAGATCGCGCCGATCAACCCCTGGCGGCCGGCCAGCAGGATGATCAGGAAGCCGATCACCACGCCGGGAAACGCCAGCGGAAACGTCAGCATCGCGATCAGCACCGCGCGACCGGGAAACCGCTGGCGCTGCAGAAACAGCCCCGCGATCGTTGCAACCACCAGGGTGACCAGCGTCGTTGCCGCCGCCAGCACCACGGTATTGATCAGCGTGGCGCGATAACGCGGCTCGGTGAGAATGGCGAGATAGGCACCTAGGCCACGCGGGCCTGACGCGCCGACCACCAGCAATTGCGCCATCGGCAGCAGGAAGAAGGCAGCGGTCACCACTACCAGTGGCAGCAGGCACAGCCAGACGAAGGATTTATGCGACATGGGAAAACGGTGCCCCGCTCACGGGGCACCCGATAGCAATAACCGTATTCACTGGGATCAACGGACGTCCGCGAGGTAGCGATCGGTGAAGCCCTTTTGCGCGAGCTCCATCTTGCCCCAGTCGACGCTCTTGGCACGAGCGTATTCGCTGTCCGGCAGGAACTTGGCCTTGACCGCTTCCGGCAGCTCGATCTTGCGAGCCGGGCGCAGATAGGCGTTGGTCCAGATCGCCTGACCCTTGTCGGACAGCAGATAGTCGATGACCTTCTTGGCCTTGTCCTTGTCCGGCGCGTTCTTCACGAGGCCGACGACGTACGGAAACACCACAGAGCCTTCGCAGGGAATGACGAACTCGAAATTGCCCTTCTCGGAGTATTTCGCGCGGTAGGCGTTGAAGTCATAGTCGAACAGGATCGGCAGTTCACCCGACACGACGCGGGCGTAGGACGTCTGCTTCGGCACGATCGGATCGTTCTTCTTGAGGTCCTTGAAGAACTTCAAGCCTGGCTCGAAATTGGTATCGGAGCCGCCGAGCGCCAGATTGACGGCGACTGCGCCGACATAGCCGACGGCCGCGGACGACGGATCGAGATAGCCGACCATGCCCTTGTAGGCGGGCTTCAACAGATCAGCCCAGCATTTCGGCACCGGCGCGCCGCCCAGCGCGTCCTTGTTGACGAAGAAGCCCAGCGTGCCGGAATGGATCGTGGTCCAGTACCCCTCCGGGTCCTTCAGGCCGGCATCGACCTGATCCCAGCCCGCGGGCTTGTAGGGCTCCAGCGCGTCCTGTGCCTTGGCCTTCATGCCGAAGGTGACGCCGAAATAGCCGATGTCGCCGACCGGGTTGGCCTTCTCGGCAATGATCTGCGCCAGCGCCTGCCCGGAATTCTTGTTGTCGTGCGGCATGTCGATGTTGAGATCGGCCTTGACCGCCTTGATCATCGACGCCCAGTCCGCCCATTCCGGCGGGCAATTGTAGCAGATCACGTCGGCAGCGCGGGCTGCCGGCGATGCCGCGATGAACACGGCAGCGGACAGCACGAAGGCAAAACGATTCAGGGTCACGACAGTTCTCCATCGAAAGGAAAGGCCATCGAGCGATCGAAATACGCAGCGCGGCTTACGTCGCTTCCATTATCGGCGACCCATGAAAGATTTGTGACAAAGCGATCCGGGCCGTCATGACGCAGACGAAGACGTCGCAACGGCCGCTATTGGTAGCGATGCAGGTTGAAATCGTCGGCTTTGATATCCGGCGTGCGGCCGACGATCTGGTCTGCGAGCACGCGCGCGGCGCCGCAGGCCATCGTCCAGCCCAGCGTGCCATGTCCGGTATTGAGAAACAGGTTCGGATAGCGCGCAGCGCCGATGATCGGCGGACCATCCGGCGTCATCGGCCGCAGACCGCTCCAGAACTCCGCCCGCGACAGATCGCCGGCGCCCGGAAACAGCTCGGTCAGCGAGCGGTCGAGCGTGACCTTGCGGTCAGGATACAATTTGATCTCGTAGCCGCTGAGTTCGGCGGTGCCGCCAACGCGGATGCGGTCGCCCAGCCGCGTGATCGCGACCTTGTAGCTCTCATCCATCACCGTCGATTGCGGCGCGGCGGCCTCATTCACGATCGGCACGGTGATCGAATAGCCCTTGACCGGATAGACCGGAATCTTGATGTCGAGCGGACGCAGCAACAGCGGCGAGAAGCTGCCGAGTGCCACGACGAACGTATCCGCGGTGAACACGCCCTTGTTGGTGGCGACCCGCGCGATGCGACCGCCGGCGACGTCGACCGATGTGACATCGATTCCATACTCGAACTTCACGCCGAGCCCGGCGGCCACTTCGGCGAGCCGCTGGGTGAACAGATGGCAATCGCCGGTCTCGTCATCCGACAGCCGCAGCCCGCCAACGAAGCGATCGCGGGTCGCGGCGAGGCCCGGCTCGGCGCGCACGCAGCCCTCGACGTCCAGCACTTCGAACGGCACGTTGTATTGCTTGAGCACTTCGATATCGCCGCCGATGGCGTCGAGCTGGTACTGCTTGCGGAACAGCTGCAGCGTGCCCTGGCTGCGCTCGTCATAAGTGATACCGATATCGGCGCGCAGCGCGCGCAGGCAATCGCGGCTGTATTCGGCGATCCGCACCATGCGCGACTTATTGACGGCGTAACGCGCCGCTGTGCAGTTGCGCAGCATCTGGAACATCCAGCGCCACATCGCCGGATCGGCCTGCGGACGGATCACCAGCGGGCCATGCTTGTCGAGCATCCAGCGCACCGCCTTGACCGGCACGCCCGGCCCGGCCCAGGGCGACGCATAGCCCGGCGAGACCTCGCCGGCATTGGCAAAACTGGTTTCGAGCCCGGCGCCGGGCTGTCGGTCGAGTACCGTGACGTCGCAACCGGCCTTGGCGAGGTAATAGGCCGAGGTCACGCCGATCACGCCGGCGCCGAGAATAACGACTTTCATGGGAGCATTCCTGGAGGGTCGGTGGGGTCACCGGCGGTGGAACCATCATGTCAGCTCCAACGCGGCGGTTCCCGGCGTTCTGGGCCTCAAAACCCCCTCATTGCGCAGGATTTCGGCTTCAGTTAGACCAGATTCGGGATTTTTCACCGAAGGCCTGACCATGACGCACGACTCATTCGATCTGAAGATCTTGGGCGAGTTGGTCAAGGACGCCCGAGTCAGCCAGGTGCAGCTGTCCGAACGCGTGGGGCTGTCGCCGACCGCCTGTGCGCGGCGGCTGATCCAGCTCGAGGAGACCGGCGTGATCCGCGGCTATTCGGCCGAGATCGATGCCAGCCAGCTCGGCTTCATGATGACTGTGCTGGTCAACATCACGCTGGAGCGGCAGAGCGAGGATGCGCTGGCTGCGTTCGAGAAGGAAATCAGCAGATGCCCGGATGTGGTGTCGTGCCACCTGATGTCGGGCAATGACGATTATTTGGTCCAGGTGCAGGCGCGCGACATGGCGGACTACGAACGCATCCACAAGCTGCATTTGTCGCGGATGCCCGGCGTGTCGCGGCTGCATTCCAGCTTCGCGATGCGCAGCGTAGTGAAACGCAGCATCTCGCCGGCAGCGCTGGCGGGTTGAATCGAGCCACAGCCGTCATTGCGAGGAGCCCTTGCGACGAAGCAATCCAGTTCTTGAAGAGTTCGCGGCCTTCTGGATTGCCGCGTCGCTTCGCTCCTCGCAATGACGTTGGGGGTTGGCCGGTGCGAGCCGCTCAGGATTGAACTATTCCGACGAGGTCCACCTGCACCTCGCCATTCTCAATCCGCACCGCATAACGCCGCAGTGCCCGGCTGGACCAGCCGGGCGAGATCCGCCCATCGATGAGGTCGAACCAGGCCTGATGGCGTGGACAGTGCAACCGGCCATCGGTCACGCGGCCGAGGCTGAGATCGGCCTGCTCGTGCGGGCAGGCGCGCTCGCAGGCATAGAGCCGGTCGCCGTCGCGGATTACCAGCAGCGCCACGCCGGCCGCCTTCGTGCAGATCATCGGCTGATCGCGCAGCCGCTCGGCTTTGCAGACGACGACCCAGCCCGGCTCAGCCGCCAAGATAGGCCCGCCGGACATGCTCGTTCTCGATAAGGTCGTGGCCCGCGCCGGACAGCACCACGCGGCCCGCCTCCAGCAGATAGGCGTGATCGCACATCTCCAGCGCCGCGAAGGCGTTCTGCTCGACCAGCAGCACCGTGGTGCCGGCATCACGTATGGCGCGGATGATCGCGAAGGTGCGCTCGACGATGTTGGGCGCCAACCCGAGCGAGGGCTCGTCGAACATCACCAGACGCGGACGCGACATCAGCGCGCGGCCGATCGCCAGCATCTGCTGCTCGCCGCCGGACAGCGTGCCCGCCGCCTGCTTGCGGCGCTCGGCGAGGCGAGGAAATTCGCCGTAGATGCGGTCGCGGTCAGCGTTTATCTCTGAGGTATCCGAGCGCAGGTACGCGCCCATGTCGAGATTTTCTGCCACCGTCATGTGCGGGAACACGCGACGGCCTTCCGGACAATGCGCGATCCCCTTCGTCAGTACCTTCTGCGGGCTGGCGGAGGTGATGTCCTCGCCCTCGAAAATCATGCTGCCGGAGCGCGGCGGAACGAGTCCCGAGATCGCACGAAGAGTCGTGCTCTTGCCGGCGCCGTTGGCGCCGATCAGCGCCACCAGCTGCCCGGCCTTCACGGACAGGGTGATACCGCGCAGCGCGGTGATCTGGCCGTAGCCGCAGACCATGTCCTGGATCTCAAGCATGCGCGGCCGCCTTCTTTCCGCTCTGGCCAAGATAGGCTTCGATCACCGCGGGATCGTTGCGGATGAATTCGGGCGTGCCCTCGGCGATGATGCGGCCGTAGTTCAGCACCACGATGCGGTCGGAGACTTCCATCACCATCGGCATGTCGTGTTCGACAAGCAGGATGGTGACGCCGCTGTCGCGGATCGATCGGATCAGTTGCACGAAGGTGTGGGTTTCCGATGCGTTCATGCCCGACACCGGTTCGTCGAGCAGCAGCATTTTTGGCTGCGCCGCCAAGGCCAGCGCGACGCCGACCAGGCGCTGCTCACCGTAAGACAACGAGCCCGCGAGATCGTTGGCGCGGGCTTCGAGCCCGACCCGCGACACCAGCTCGGCGGCGCGCTCGCGCAGCAGCCGCTCCGAGGCCCGCGCCTTGGGCAGGCCGAGGATCGCGTTGAGGAGGCCGAGCTTGCCCTGGCGGTGCAGGCCGATCAGCACGTTGTCGAACACGGTGTCGCGCGGAAACACCGATGTGCGCTGGAAGGTGCGGATCAGGCCGAGATCGGCGATCTCGTGGGATTTCAGACCGCGCAATGGCACGTCACGAAACTTCACCGCGCCCTTGGTCGGGGTGAGAAAGCCGGTCATCAAATTGAACGCGGTGGTCTTGCCGGCGCCGTTCGGGCCGATCAGGCTGAGAATTTCGCCTTCGCCGACGCAGAAGTTGAGATCGGACAGCGCGACGAGGCCGCCGAACTGCATGCCGACATGATCGACGCTGAGGATGGTTTCGCGGGCCACGGTCATGCGCCCTCCTCCACGGCGTTTACAGACTTCCGCGACGTACTTCCCTTCTTGCGTTCCAATCCAAGCAGGGGCGCCAGCCTAGGCACGATGCCTGATGGCAGCACGAACAGGATCACGATCAGCACGCAGCCATAGGTGATCCACTGCGCCTCCGGCGGCATGATCGGCCGCAGGAACACCGGCAACAGGCCGAAAATGACGCCGCCGACCACAGGACCGGCGAGCGAGCCCTTGCCGCCGGAGACGACCATGATCACCATGGTCACCGTCGAGATGAAGGTGAAGACATCGGGATCGATGATGCGGATGTAATGCGCATAGAGGCTGCCGGCGGCCCCGGCGATGCCGGCCGAGATCACAGCCGCCAGCGTCAGCGTCTTGGTGACGTCGATACCGACGGCGACCGCGAGCGTCTCGTTCTCCATCAGACCACGCATGGCGCGCCCGTAATGCGAATGCACCAGCCGCGCAATCAACAGATACGACAGCGCGGCAACCGCGAGCACCAGATAATAGTTCTGCAATTTCGTTTTCAGCACCAGATAGCCGAGGCCCGGCAGGCCGATGGTGATGGAGGGAATGTTGGTCAGCGCCAGCGGGCCCTGGGTGAGATCGACCCAGTTCAGCGCCACCAGCCGGACAACTTCGGCGAACGAGATGGTCACGATGACGAAATACGCGCCGCGCACGCGGAACGACAGCCGGCCGACGAGATAGCCGCAGAAGCCGGCAATGACGATCGACAGCGCGAAGCCAGCAATCGGTGGCCACGGCACATGGACGATGTGGAAGTCGCCAACAATCGGCACGTCGAAGCCGAGCGAGGTCAGCGCGCTGACATAGGCGCCGATGCCGAAGAAGGCGATATGACCAAGGCTGAGCTGGCCCGTGAAGCCGAGCAGCAGGTTGAGGCTCATCGCGCCGATAATAAAGATGCCGGTGGTGATCAGCGCGTTCAGCAGATACGGGTCCGTCAGCCACAGCGGCAGCGAGATGAAAGCGGCGAAACAGAGGAGCGTGGCGAGCCGGTTCATCCGACGCGCTCCGCGCGGGCGAACAGCCCGGTCGGCTTGAAGATCAGCACGGCGATAATGATGAGGAAGCCCATTGCGTCGCGATAGCCCGACGACACGTAGCCCGCGCCGAGTTCTTCGGCGAGCGCCAGGATGAAGCCGCCAATCACCGCGCCGGTGATGTTGCCGAGGCCGCCGAGGATGACGATGGCAAAGGCCTTCACGGCGGCGAGGTCGCCCATCTGCGGGAAGATGACATAGACCGGGCCGAGCAGTGCGCCGGCGGCAGCCGCAAGGCTGGAGCCGATCGCGAAGGTCGAGGTGTAGATCCAGCTCACATTGACGCCCATCAGCGCCGCGGTGTCGTGATCCTGGAAGGTGGCGCGCATCGCCTTGCCGAGCTTGGTGCAGTTGATCAAGAGGTAGGCGATGACGATCAAGAGGGCCGCGGCGGCCAGCACGAACAGCCGCAGCCACGACACCGAGACGGGGCCGATAACCAGCGGCGCATCGGGAAACGGGTTGTCGACGGATTTCGCCACGCCGCCCCAGATCCAAAGCGCGCCGGACTGCATCGCGATCCAGGCGCCGATCATCACCAGCATGGTGGTGTCGATGTCGGAGCCGCGCAGCGGCCGCAGCAGCACGATCTCGATGGCTGCCCCGAGCAGCCAGCCGGCCACGATCGACAGCGGCAGCGCGAGAAAGAAGTTCACGCCGAGCTGATGCACAACGATGAACATCATGTAGGCGCCGAAGGTGTAGAGCACGCCGTGCGTGAAGTTGACGACGTTCATGATGCCGAAGATCAGCGTCAGCCCGATGCCCAGCAGCGCATAGGTGCCGCCGAGCACCAGCGTGTTGAGGAGATGTTGCAGAAGCTGGTCCAAAGGGAGATCCTTATGGTCATTCCGGGGCGCGGGCGGCGCTAGCCGACTGCGAGCCCGGAATCCCGAGTTGTTTTGAACATATCGAGGTTCCGCGTTCGCTCGCGCTGATGCGCTCGCGCCCCGCAACGACAGTTTTATCAGAGCGTCTTCATGCCGACTTTGCCGTCGGTGATCTCGATCAGATACACGTTGGGAAAGCTCTGGCCGCTCTCCTGGCCGGCGGGGCCGGACTTCTTGAACACGATGTCGCCGTTCAGGCCCTTGATGTTGATCTCCCAGAGTGCTGCCTTGATCGCGGCGGGCTCGGCCTTGCCGGCCTTCTCGATGGCCGCTGCCGCAGTGCGGATGCCGTCATAGCCGCGGAAGCTCTCGGTCACGCCGGCGAATTCGAAGCCGCGCTTCTTCCACTCGCCGATGAAATAGTTGGTGGCTTCCGGGTTCGGCGTCTTGTCGGGATACCACGGCAGGAACGTGGTCAGATGCATCGTGCCGTTGGCGGCAGCACCCGCCTGCGCAATGATCTGGTCGGGATTCTGCGAACCGCCGGTGGTGATGATGCGCTTCCTCAGGCCGATGGCGGCGGCCTGCTTGAAGATCAGCGTGAGCTGATCGACCGCGGTGGTGACGATGATGGTCTCTGAGTCAGTCGCCTTGAGCTTGGAGAGCTGCGCGCTCATGTCCTGCGCCGACTGGTCCATGGTCTCGACCTGACCGATGACAATGCCGTGCTCCTTCATCATCTTGCCGAAGTCTTCGGCGGTGCCGCGGCCCCAGTCGTTGTTGATGACCAGGAAGTCGGCCTTCTTGATCGCCAGCTTGTCGATGATCTTGCTGAAGGCAGCGCCCTCGACCGCCGACGGCGGCGAGATGCGGAAGATGTAGGGATTTCCCGAAGTGGTTATCTTGCCGGCCGAGGAGGTCTCGACCACCATCGGCACTTCATATTCCACGAGCTTGGGCATCACGGCGAGCGTCAGGCTGGAGCCCCAGGCGCCCATCATTACGGGGACCTTGTCGCGCGTGATCAGCTTCTCGGCGACGGCCGCGGCTTCGGTCGGGTTGCTCTTGTTGTCCTCGATGACCAGCTCGATCTTCTTGCCGAGCACGCCGCCCTTGGCGTTGATCTCGTCGGCGGCGATCTTGGCGCCATTGACGACATAGGTGCCGGACGCGGCGAAGGCGCCGGTCAGGGGCTCGTTGACGCCGATCTTGATGGTTTGCGCGTGCGCCGCGCCGTCGAACAGCGCGAGCGCCAGAGCGATCGCAGGTACGGCCTTGAAGCTTCGTGTCATGTCATTCTCCCGGTGAACGCTGGTGAAAGTCGCGCAGTGCAAACCTCGCCGCCCCGCATGCGGATGCGTCGATTCATGATGCCGTGTCTCCGCGGCCGGTGATCCGGTGCAACATTCGCGCCGCGCGGTCCCGCAGCAGCCCGAATACCAGCGAAATTCCGTTGAGCTCGGCGACCGGCGCCGCCGATGCGCAGGCATCGCCCGACAGCTTGCGATCGAGGTTCTTCGCGAATTCAGCAACCAACCTTGCCGCGAGATCGCGCACCAGGCCGGAGCGGCCGATTTGCGCCAGCACGCCGGTCAGGCTGTAGCCGATCGAAAGTTCGACACGCGTGGCCGCACCGTCTTGAAGCGACAGCAGTTTGTAGCGGATTTCGCCCTGCGTCTGCGAGCGACTGCGCTGGTCGATACCGATGCCGAGGATGCGGCCGGACAAGGTCGCCGGATCGCTCTCGACGCGCGCCGCGCCGTTGAAGTTCGCGGAGATCGGGCCGATCTTGACGCGGATTGCGCCCTCGACGCGCTCCGGCACCGGCGTTCCGGTCAGCGAAGCTCCCGGCAGACAGGATGCGACGGCGGCGATATCGTCGAACATCGCAAACACTTTGGCCGGCGGATGCGCGACGTCGAAAGACTGGTCGAGCACGGTCGACGGCGTGAAGTCGGGAATGACCAGGGGCGCGACCGCACTGCGCTGCTCCACCGGCGCGAGCCGTGGCTTCTTAGTCTCATGTGACGAGTTGCAGGTCTTGTGACCCGACCCGACCGGCCCCAGCAGCTTGCGGCCCGCATCCGGCTCCGGCGCAATGTCGCGAGCGCGGCGATCGGCGATCACCGAGCGCACCGCGTTGACGATGCCGACATAGCCGGTGCAGCGGCACAAATTGCCGCTCATGCCGACGCGGATGGCCTGCTCGTCAGCATCCGGCAGCCGCTTCACCAGATCGCGCGCCGCGACCAGCATGCCCGGCGTGCAGTAGCCGCATTGCAGCGCATGTTCGCGGCTGAAGGCCGCGCGCAGCTCGATCGCGATCTCGTCGTCGTCAAGGCCTTCGATGGTAGTAACTTCGGCGCCATCGCAGGCGACTGCATAGGTGATGCAGGAACGCGCCGGCACGCCGTCGAGCAGCAGCGTGCAGGCGCCGCAGACGCCGTGCTCGCAGCCGAGATGGGTGCCGGTAAGATCGCGCTCGTCGCGCAGGAAATCGGCGAGGCTGGTGCGCGGCTCGACCAGCGCCTGGACGGTGCGGCGGTTGACCGTGAGTTCGATATTGTTCATGCCGCGGCCTCCGCGATGGCTTTGCGCAACACGGCGACATGGATGTGGCGGTCAGCAGCGTCGCTGATGCCGGCCTTCGACAACAGCGCGTCCGCGACGCGCGGATCGAATGTGTTGCCAAACTCGCCGTCGATTCGACCGCCGAACAGTTCAGCGGCCTCGTCGATCACGATTGGCGCGGCTTCGACGGCCCCGATCACAATGCGCGCCGTGGCCGCGGCGGGATCGATCAACACCGCGCCGATGGCGTGGGCAAACTCGCCGGTCTTGCGGCAGGCCTTCACATAGGCCCAGCGCGCCGACGCCGCCATGGCCGGAACGCGCACGGATGCGATCATCTCGCTGGGCATCAGCACGGTTTCGAGCGCGCCGACGACAAAGTCCTTCATGGCGACGTTTCGCACGCCGCGCGCGCTTTGCAGCGTCAGTGTGGCGCCCAGCGCCGACAGCGCCGACACCCAGTCCGCGCTGGGATCGGCATGGCTGAGCGAACCGCCGATCGTGCCGCGGTTGCGCACCGCGCGGTAGGCGATGGCCGAGGCGACGCGCTGCATGGCGCCGCGGGTGACGTCCGGGATACGGCCGTCCTCGATGTCGGCATGCGTGACGCAGGCGCCGATCACCAGTCCGTCACCGACGCTCTCGACTTGCTTCAACTCTTCGAGCCCGGCGATATCGACCAGCAAGTCGGGCGCGACCAGGCGCAAATTCAGCATCGGCCCGAGCGATTGCCCGCCGGCGATGATTTTCACCACACCGTCGCCCGCCATCGCGGCAAGCGCTGCCGAAAGATCGCGCGGACGCTCATAGTCAAAGGGTGCCGGCTTCATGCCGCCGGCCTTTGCGCGTCACGGGCTTCGAGGATCGCAGACATGATGCGGCGTGGCGAGATCGGCGAATGCAACAGTTCGACGCCGAGCGGACGTAGCGCGTCATTGATCGCATTGCCGATCGCCGCCGGCGGTGCGATGGCGCCGCCCTCGCCGATCCCCTTGACGCCGAACTTGGTGTAGGGCGACGGCGTCTCCATATGGTCCATCCGCGGCGAGGGCACTTCGGTCGGGCCCGGCAACAGATAGTCGGCGAGCGTGGTGGCGAGCGGCTGGCCCGCAGCATCGAACGGCATTTCTTCGTACAGAGCGGTGCCGATGCCCTGCGCGAGACCGCCAAAGATCTGGCCGTCAACGATCATTGGATTGACCAGCACGCCGCCGTCCTCGACGATCACGTAGTCCAGAATTTCGACGTCGCCGAGATCGGGGTCAACAGCGACGATCACCGCATGGGCAGCATAGCTGAAGGTGCCGGAATCGCGCTGCGGCTTGTAGCCGGACGTGGTCTCCAGCCCGGCGGGATCGACATCGCCCGGCAGATCCTGCGGGCGGCGATACCAGGTGTGCGCGATCTCCTTCAGCGTCACGCTGCCGCTGGCGCCGCGGACCTCGCCATCGGTCAGGACGACGTCGGCCTCGTCGAGTTGCAGCAGCTTGGCGCCGATCTTTTTGGCGCGCTCGGCGAGTTCGGCGCAGGCGGTGGCCACCGCGCCGCCGGCCATCACCATTGAGCGCGAGCCCCAGGTGCCGGTCGAATACGGCGTCATCGCGGTGTCGCCATGTACCACGCGCACCTTGGCGACCTCGACGCCGAGCATTTCATGCGCGACCTGCGACAGCGTGGTCTCCATACCCTGGCCGTGCGAATGCACGCCGACGCGCAGTTCGAGCCCGCCGTCCGGCGTCAGCCGCGCGGTGGCCTGTTCGTGGCCCGGCACCATCGGGATGCCCCAGCCGGAATAGACCGAGGTGCCGTGCGCGGCCTGCTCGCAGAAGATCGACAAGCCGACGCCGATCAGCCGGCCATCGGCCTCATGCCGGCGCTGCCGCGCGCGCACCGCATCGACGTCGATCATCTTCAGCGCACGCCTCATCGCTTGCGGATAGTCGCCGCTGTCGAAATGCTTGTTGGTGATGTTGTCGAACGGCATCTGCTCCGGCTGCACCAGATTGCGCAGGCGCACCTCGCCGGGCTCCAGCCCCGCTTCGGCCGCGACCAGATCGAGCATCAGCTCCAGCGCGAAGCAGACGCCGGTGCGGGCGACGCCGCGGTACGGCAGGATCGGGCACTTGTTGGTGGCCACCGAATAGGTGCGGCAGCGATAGGCCGGCATCAGATAGGGCCCCGGCAGGATGCTGACCACCTGCGCCGCCTCCAGGCAGGCCGAAAACGGATAAGAGGAGTAGGCGCCGGAATCGACGGATGCCTCGCAGTCGATGCCGCGCAGCTTGCCGTCGCGGTCGGCATAGACGGTGATCTTGTAGTGGTGCTCGCGACAATTGGCCGACGCCACCAGATGCTCGCGGCGGTCCTCGATCCAGCGCACCGGATGGCCGCGCTTCATCGTCAGCCACGACAGGCAGACTTCCTCGGGCAACAAAATGCCCTTGTGGCCGAAGCCGCCGCCGACATCCGGCGAGACGATGCGGATCTGGCCCTGGTCGATGCCCAGCGTATCCGACAGGCCGTTGCGCACGATGTGCGGCATCTGGCTGCCGGTATAGAGCGTGAGCTGGTCGAGCCGGTGATCGAAGGTGGCCACCACGCCGCGGCCTTCCAGCGGCGACATGCATTGCCGGGAGGTCGAGATCTCGCGCGTCACCTTGATCGGCGCGTCCAGCGCGCCTGCGATATCGATCTCGAAAAAGCTTTCGAGAAAGATATTGTCGCCCCAATGCTCATGCACGAGCGGCGAGCCCGGCTCGCGCGCTTGCAACATGTTGTGCACAGCGGGCAGTTCCTCGAGATCGAGCGTCACGGAGGCAGCGATATCCTCGGCCTCGGCGCGCGTCGGCGCCACGCACATGGCGATGAGCTCGCCTACCTGGCGGATCTTGCCGGTGGCGAGGATCGGCTGCTCCGAAATCTTGAAGCCGGGCAGTCCTGTAATGGCGCGGATCGGTTTGACGCCGTCGAGATCCGCTGCGGTGAACACCACGTCGCGATAGCGCTCCGGCACATGGATGGCGCGGATCCGGGCATGCGCCACCGGACTGCGCACGAAGGCGACATCCTGCAATCCAGCAAGGCGAATATCGGCAACGAACTGTCCGCGGCCGCGCATCAGGCGATCATCTTCCTTGCGCAGCACGCGCGCGCCGACGCCCTGCCCTTCGGCAGGCGCATCCGACAGAGGTTTGCGCATATCACTCATAGGTAGACCCTGCTCTCTCATGGGCACCGCTTACGCGGCGACCGCCTCGGGCAGGATCGACGCCACCGCATCATGGCGCACGCCGGCGCGCAGGCAGAACAGCGGCTGCATCAGCCCGTCCGCCACCACTTCGGTATTCTCGTTGTCACGCAGGATGTAGCGGCCCGGCTTGGTCGTGATCACCGAGACGTCGGCATCCACGCCGACCTTCAAGGAGCCGACCGTGTCCGACAAGCCGATCATCTTCGCCGGATTGGACGTCACCATCGGCACCACCTGCTCCAGCGTCAGGCCGAGCGCCATCATCGAGCTCATCGCCTGCACCAGGCTGAACTTGGCCTGACCTGCAAAGGGATGGTTCTCCTCGTCTTCGTGCTCGTCCGGTGTGCCGGCCGGCGCGGGGACATGGGTGTTGTAGCCATGGATGTCGGCGCCGAGCGTGTTCGGCACGATGCCGGCGGCGATCGCCTTCTTCGCCAGGCGGTAGGAGAAGTGGCTGCCGTGGCCGACGTCGATCTTGAGGCCGCGATCGATCGCAGCCCTAATCACCGGATGCACCTCGCCCTCACGATTGACGAAACCGCCGGGATGCCGCGTGAAGGGATGCGCCAGCACGTCGCCTTCCTTGAGCAGAGGGATCACGCGCTCCAGGATGGTGTCGACGTCCTCGCCATTGGTGCCGCTTTCCGGCAGGCCCCAGAGCTGGCCGAAATGCACATAGACCGGCAGTTCGGTCTGCTTGCCGATTTCCGCCGCCATTTCCAGCACGCGAATGCCCCAGCGCGCAAAGCCGCCGATTTCGGCATGCGCCTTGATACCGCGCACCAGATCGCGATTAGCCAAAGCGGATTTCACGGTGGCGTCGATATCGACGCCGTCCGGGCTGTACAGATTGGGATAGAAATGGCCCTCGAGCCCGCCGACCAGATAGGCCGACAGGAAGGCATAGACGCGCGATTTGGCGGGCTCGGCAATGAAGTGACGAAAGCCCGGCAATGTCATGCAGGACGGACCGCCCTGATCGATCAGCGTGGTGACGCCCGATTGCACGCCCACCATGTCGGGATTCATGCCGAAACGCCCCGAGACATATTGATAGACATGCGCGTGGGTGTCGATCAGGCCCGGCAGCACCAGCTGGCCGGTGACGTCGACCACTTCCTTCGCGCTGGTCGGCAAGATGTCGGACTGCACGGCCGCGATCTTGCCATTGCGGATGGCGACATCCTTCAGGCCGTCGATGCCCGAGGCCGGATCGATGACGCGGCCGCCGCGCAACAGCAAATCAAAAGTGGCGGTGACGGACATGACGGTCTCCTCTTACTTAACGGCAGGCTCTGCAGGTCTGCTTCAAATGCGAAGCATACTTCGTATTTTACAAAAGCAAAGACCATGCCATAAGAAACCGATGCTGCGTTTGCGAAGCCGAACGATCAGGAGAGCATGTTGCCATCAGCCAAACCGCCAAGCGACCGGATTGCGCCCAAACCCGCGCACCGCCCCTGGCCGCTGCAACAAAGGCCCGGATTTCTGATCCGCCGGTTGCATCAGATCCACGTCGCGCTGTTTCAGCAGGCCTGCGCCAGCTTCGACGTGACGCCGCTGCAATACAGCCTGCTGTCGGCGCTTGCAGGGCGCGGCGCGGCAGACCAGACTACTTTGGCTGCAGATATTGCTCAGGATCGCACCACCACGACGGGCGCACTGAAGCGACTGGCCGCGCGCGGGCTCGTGGAACGCACGATCGACGGCAATGACCGACGCGCCCAACTGTGCCGGCTGACGCCATCGGGCGCCGCCCTGCTCGCCCGCCTGGAAACGCCGGCGCGCGACGCCCATCGCGCCACGCTCGGCCGGCTAAGCAGGAAGGAACAGGCCGTCTTCATCGCGATGATGCAGCGAATAGTCGCAGAGCAAGCGACTGACGGCAGCGACGGGACGAGCGACCACTGAACTCTGCAACGCTCGCTTGGACCGATTCGACGCAAGGCGTGGCTACAAGATGGGCAGCTTGCTTGGCAAACAGCACACAGTTCGATGCACGCTCGGCGTGTTGAACCGATCGCTCATTTCCTGATCAGACGCATGCGCTACTCTGGTACAGTTCTTGCTGATCGCTTTCGCCGGTAGTTTTCATCAGCGGGGGCGAGCATGACGAATTCCGAGTTGCGGGCCGACATTCACAGCATCGAACCCATTCCCGACGCCGACCGGGATTCCACCGGACCGCAGCAAATGTGGATCTGGGCCGGCGCCAACATCGCGCCGGTGAACTGGGCGCTCGGCGCGCTCGGCATTATTCTCAAGCTCGGCCTGCTGGAAACGATCGCCGTGATCGTGATCGGCAACCTGATCGGCTGCGCAATCTTCGGCGCCTTCACGGTGATGGGCCACAAGACCGGCGTCAACCAGATGGTATTGAGCCGTGCCGCCTTCGGCCGTCGCGGCGCCTATCTGCCGAGCCTGCTGATGTTCCTGATGACGCTGGGCTGGATCGGGGTCAACACCTACTTCCCCGCCAAGATCTCGATGGCCATCCTCGCCCAGTTCGGCATCAGTGACACCTGGACCGCGAACTTCCTCGTCATCACCCTCGTGATGGTGCTGCAGGTGATGATCGGCATCTATGGCTTCTATGCCATCCGTACCTTCGAGAAGTACACCGTGCCGGCGACCGTGGCGATCATGGTGCTGATGAGCATCCTGGCCTGGAGCCAGGCCGGCGTCGTCAATTGGGGCCTCAAGACGTCGCTGGAGCCCGGCGCGCATCTGGCGATGCTGACGCTGCTGATGACCGCCGTCGGCGTCGGCTGGGGAATCTCGTGGGTGACCTGGGCCTCGGACTATTCGCGCTTCGTGCCGCGCACCATCTCCTCGAGACAGGTCTTCTGGTACAGCTACATCGGCATGTTCGTGCCCTCGGTGTGGCTCGCTGTCCTCGGCGCTACCATCGCGTCGGTAACGCTGGATGCCGATCCGGCCAAGATGGTCAGCGCGGTGTTCGGCGGCGTTGCCGCGCTGCTGGTGCTCTTGATGGTTCTGCATGGGCCGATCGCCAGCAACATCCTCAACGTCTATTCGGCGGCGCTGGCGGCGTTGAGCATGGGCCTCAAACTGTCGCGCACGGCGCTGGCGCTGATCGTCGGTGTCGCCGGCTATGCGGTGACGATCTACTTCATCTCTGCGCCGTCTTTCGCCAAGGCGTTCGACAACTGGCTGATCAGCCTGTTGATGTGGATGAGCCCCTATGCCGGCGTGATCCTCGCGGACTTCTTCGTGAAGCGGAAGGGCGTGATCGACGTCGCCGAACTCTACAAGTCTCCGCAGACGAGCGCCTATGGCGATATCAATTGGAGCGGAATGATCGCCTTCGGCGTCGGCTTGGTCGCCGCATGGCTGTTTCAGGACGGGCTGGTGCCGACGCTGCAGGGACCGATCTCGATCAACCTGCTGGGCGGCGCCGATTTGAGCTGGCTGGCCGGGATTCTGGTGGCGGGCGGTGTTTATCTTGCGATGGACAAGTACGCTGCCACGGCGCCGGCGATCGCGAGCCCGGCGGAGTAAACACCTCCCGCACCACCTTTTTACGAAAACGACGTTCGGTCTCTAGCCCAGCCGCGACGCACGGTTACCTCTCCCCGCCGGGGAGAGGTAACCGAGGGTCGCGGCTAGAATTTGATGTGGGATGGCAAGCAAGCGAGCGCTAAGAACTCTGCTCGCTCAGCTTGCCTGTTCGGCGCTGATGCTGGCGAAGCGGTCGTCCAGCGCGTAGCCGGCGCCGCGCACGGTGCGGATCGGATCCTGCTCGCCGCGCGGGTTGAGGATCTTGCGCAGACGGCCGATATGCACGTCGACGGTGCGCTCGTCGATATAGATATCGCGGCCCCACACGCTGTCGAGCAGTTGCTCGCGGCTGAACACCCGGCCGGGATGTTCGAGGAAGAATTCGAGCAGGCGATATTCGGTCGGGCCGAGATCGATCGGCCGGCCGGAACGAACGACGCGGCGCTTGTCGCGGTCGAGCTCTATGTCGCCGAACGACAGCACGGTCGCCAGCCGCTCCGGCGCGGCACGGCGCAACAGGCCCTTCACGCGGGCCAGCAGCTCCGGCACCGAGAACGGCTTGACGATGTAATCGTCGGCGCCGGTGGCCAGGCCTCGGACGCGTTCGCTTTCCTCGCCGCGCGCCGTCAGCATGATGATCGGCAGCGACTTGGTCTCCGGACGCGCGCGCAGCCGGCGGCACAATTCGATGCCCGACAGGCCCGGCAGCATCCAGTCCAGCACCACCAGATCCGGCACCCGCTCTTTCAAGCGGGTGTCGGCGTCGTCGCCGCGGGCGACGGTCTCGACCTCGTAGCCTTCGGCGTCGAGGTTGTAGCGCAGCAGCGTGGTCAGCGCTTCTTCGTCTTCGACCACCAGAATGCGCGCGTTCATGGGCTTGTCTCTCTCGTTAAACCGGGGCGTTGGCGAAATTGGTCATATCGCCCTTCGGGCGCTTGTCCAGGATCGCTTCGCCCTCAATCATGTAGAATACGGTTTCGGCGATGTTGGTGGCATGATCGCCGATCCGCTCGATGTTTTTGGCGCAGAACATCAGATGGATGCAGAACGAGATGTTGCGCGGATCTTCCATCATGTAGGTCAGCAGTTCGCGGAACAGCGAGGTGCAGATCGCGTCGATCTCCTCGTCGCCCTTCCACACCGCCATCGCCGCCGGCAGATCATGCGCGGCGTAGGCATCGAGCACGGCCTTGACCTGCGAGCGCACCAGATCAGTCATGTGTTCGAGGCCGCGGATCAGCTTCAGCGGATGGAAGTCGCTGTCCAACGCATTGACGCGCTTGCCGATGTTCTTGGCGAGATCGCCGATCCGCTCCAGATCGGTGGCAACCCGCATCGCGCCAACGATCTCGCGCAGATCCACCGCCATCGGCTGACGCCGGGCAATGGTGAGCACGGCACGCTCTTCGATGACGCGCTGCAGTTGGTCGATTTCCTGGTCGGCGGCGGCCACCTTCATTCCCAGCGGAATGTCGCGACGCACCAAGGCGTCGACGGAATCGGTGATCTGCCGCTCCGCGAGACCACCCATTTCAGCGACCAGCCGGGTCAATTCCTGCAGGTCGCCGTCGAAGGCCTTGGTCGTGTGTTCGAAAGCCATATCAATCCCTCCCGCGTTCAACGCGTCAGCCGAACCGGCCGGTGATGTAATCCTGGGTACGGCGATCTGTCGGCGAGGTGAAGATCTTGTTGGTCGGGCCGAATTCGATCAACTCGCCGAGATACATGAAGGCGGTGCTGTCAGAAACGCGCGCCGCCTGCTGCATGTTGTGGGTGACGATGGCAATGGTGTAGTCGTTCTTCAACTCGTCGATCAATTCCTCGATCTTGGCGGTCGAGATCGGATCCAGCGCCGAGCACGGCTCGTCGAACAGGATCACCTCGGGCCTGACCGCAATGGTGCGCGCGATGCACAGGCGTTGCTGCTGGCCGCCCGACAGGCTGAGACCGGAGGCGTTCAGCTTGTCCTTGACCTCGTTCCACAGAGCGCCGCCGCGCAGCGCCTTCTCGACGCGGCCATCCATCTCCGACTTCGAGATCTTCTCGTAGAGACGCACGCCGAAGGCGATGTTTTCGTAGATGGTCATCGGGAACGGCGTCGGCTTCTGGAACACCATGCCGACGCGGGCGCGCAGCAGGTTGAGATCCAGCTTCGGATCGAGCACGTTCTGGCTGTCGAGCATAACCTGACCCTCGGCACGCTGGCCGGGATAGAGGTCGTACATGCGGTTGAAGATGCGCAGCAGCGTGGACTTGCCGCAGCCCGACGGGCCGATGAAGGCGGTGACGCGGTTGGCGACCAGCGTCAGGTTGATGTGCTTCAGCGCGTGATGGTCGCCGTAATAGAAATTCAGGTCGCGGACGCTGACCTTGGAGCGCTCCTCGCCCATCGCCACCTGCGGCGGCAGGGAAACCGAGGATACGCCGGAAGATACGGATAGTTCACTCATTTCGCTGTCCTCTCGGCGCCGAGAATGCGCGCGCCAATGTTAAGGGCAAGTACGGCCAGGGTTATGATCAGAGCGCCGCTCCAGGCCAGCTGCTTCCAGTACTCGTAGGGGCTTTGAACGAAATTGTTGATGGTCACCGGCAGGTTGGCCATGGTCCTGGTGAGATCCAGGCTGAAGAACTGGTTGCTCAGCGCGGTGAACAGCAAGGGCGCAGTTTCGCCGGCGACGCGGGCCGTCGCCAGCAGAACGCCGGTGATGAGGCCGGCGCGGGCGGCGCGGTAGGCGATCCGCTTGATCACCAGCGAACGCGGCAGGCCGAGCGCCGAGGCCGCTTCGCGCAGCGGATTGGGCACCAGGCCGAGCATGTCCTCGGTGGTCCGGACCACCACAGGGATCACGATCACGGCCAATGCCAATGAACCGGCGAAGGCCGAGAAACCGCCCATCGGCACCACCACCGCGCCATAGACGAAAAGGCCGATGATGATTGAGGGCGCCGACAGCAGGATGTCGTTGATGAAGCGGATCACATCGGTGAGCCGGTCGTTCTTGCCGTATTCGGCCAAATAGGTGCCGGCGAACAGGCCGAGCGGCGCGCCGATGCCGACGCCGATCGCCGTCATGATGATCGAGCCGACGATGGCGTTGAGCAGGCCACCTTCGGCGGAGCCCGGCGGCGGCGTGTTCTGCGTGAACAACTGCACGCTGAGGCCGGCGAGGCCGTTGCTGAACAGCGTGAACAGGATCAGCGCCAGCCAGGAGACGCCGAAGATGGCGGCGCCGAAGCACAGCGCACGGATCAGCATGTCGAAACGGCGGCGGGAAGCGTAAATCGGGTTCATGACATCACCTGAAGCATGATGGCCTTATCCGAAAACCGGTATCCACTTTTCGGGGCCATGCTAGTTACCCGCCTTCTTTTCGAGACGCATCAGCATCAGCCGCGCGCCCGACAGCACGAAGAATGTCAGCACGAACAGCAGCAGGCCGAGCAGGATCAATGCGGACTGGTGCAGGCCATCGCTTTCCGCGAACTCGCTGGCGATCGCTGCCGAGATAGTGGTGCCCGGCCCGAATAGCGACCCGGAAATCCGGAACGAGTTGCCGATGATGAAGGTCACCGCCATCGTCTCGCCGAGCGCGCGGCCGAGCGCCAGCATGATGCCGCCGATCACGCCTACCTTGGTGTAGGGGATGACGACATTGCGCACGACTTCCCAGGTGGTGCAGCCGACGCCATAGGCGGCTTCCTTCAGTACCGGCGGCACCGTCTTGAACACGTCGACCGAGATCGAGGTGATGAAGGGCAACACCATGATGGCGAGGATCAGCGCCGCGTTGAACAGGCTGAGATAAGAGGGCGGGCCGGCGAAGATGGTGCCGAGAACCGGCACGCCTTCAAAAGTGGCGATCATGAACGGCTGCACATGATCGGCCAGATACGGCCCGAGCACGAAGAAGCCCCACATGCCGTAGATGATCGAGGGAATGCCGGCGAGCAGTTCGATTGCCATGCCAATCGGCCGGCGCAGCCACTGCGGGCACAGCTCGGTGAGGAAAATCGCGATGCCGAGGCCGACCGGAATGGCGATCGCCATGGCGATCACCGAGGTCACCAACGTGCCGTAGATCGGGCCGAGCGCACCCAGCACCGGCGGATCGTTGGCCGGCGCCCAGCGCTGCGTCCACAGGAACGCCAAGCCGTATTCCTTCATCGCCGGCCAGGCGCCCGCGATCAGCGAGAGAATGATGCCGCCGAGAAGCAGCAGGACGGACATCGCGCACAGGCGCGTGATCCAGTAAAATGCCTGATCACCGAACTTGAAGGCGCTCAGCGCCTTCGCACGATCATACGGTCCGGCAGCTTCCATCGACGAGCTCTGTACGGCCATATCTGCCACGCCAGTCCCCTGTTTTTACTGTACTGGATGCACGGGCGCATCGTTGAGAAATTCGAGCTGCGCTGATGCCGCGCTGCGGTCGTCGTTATGGTGAGCCACCAGTCCCGCGGCCCCCCCTTGCGGGGGAGGGTGGCGCGAAGCGCCGGGAGAGGGCGAGCCGCAAGCGCCGTCGCCCGGCGCCCCCCTCTCCCTGCCCCTCCCCAAAGAGGGGGGAGGGTACACTACTGCCAGCTTGTGATCGCTCAGCTCTTGATGTCAGCCGACCAGGTCTTTTCGATCAGCTTGACGACCGGCTCCGGCATCGGAATGTAGTCGAGTTCCTCGGCCATCTTGTCGCCCTTCTCGAAGGCCCAGGTGAAGAACTTGATGGCTTCGGCGGAGGCTGCCTTGTCGGCTGGAACCTTGTGCATCAGGATGAAGGTTGCGGCGGTGATCGGCCAGGAGGCGTCGCCCGGCTGGTCGGTCAGGATCACGTAATAGCCGGGAGCCTTGGCCCAATCGGCGTTGGACGCGGCGGCCTGGAACGAGGCGACGGTCGGCTGCACGGTCTTGCCGGCCTTGTTGATCATGCCGGCATAGGTCAGCTTGTTCTGCTTGGCGTAAGCGTATTCGACGTAACCGATCGCGTTCTTGGTCTGGCTGATGTTGCCGGCAACGCCTTCGTTACCCTTGGCGCCGACGCCAACCGGCCATTCGACGGCGGTGCCCATGCCGACCTTGGTCTTCCAGTCCGGGCTCGCCTTGGCGAGATAATCGGTGAAGTTGAAGGTGGTGCCCGAACCGTCCGAACGGCGGACCACGGTGATGGCGGCCGAGGGCAGTTTCAGCTTGGGGTTCAGCTTGACGATCGCGGCGTCGTCCCACTTGGTGACCTTGCCGAGATAGATGTCGGCCAGCAGTTCGCCGGACAGAACCAGTTCGCCGGAAGCGATGCCTTCAAGGTTCACGACGGGAACGATCGCGCCCATCACCATCGGCCACTGCACGAGTCCGTCTTTTTCGAGCTGCTCAGCCTTGAGCGGCGCGTCGGTGGCGCCGAAGGTCACGGTCTTGGCCTGGATCTGCTTGATGCCTGCGCCGGAGCCGATCGACTGGTAATTCAGGCCATTGCCGGTCTCTTTCTTGTAGGCGTCAGCCCACTTCGAATAGACCGGGAAGGGGAAGGTCGCGCCCGCACCGGTGATGTCGGCAGCGAATGCCGAGGTCGAAGCGGCCATCAGGCCGACTGCGACGATTGCCTTGAGGAATTTCATGGGTGATCTCCGTTGGGTCAAGGGCGCCCGTCCCGGAGCCCTGTGCCGCCTCTTTACGAGCCTGCTGTGGAGCTAATATTGCAATTGGATGACGTTCATGTGACACGGCATTTCATCAATGATTTCAATGATAAAACCCGTTTCCCCGGAGCTGTGCGAGCGATATTTGGCCGGTTATGGAAGGTTCGATCGTAGACGGGGGTACCAGACGATACCGCGGACTTAGCGCCGCATTAACGAATTGCTAACGCTGGTCTCCGATGAATAGATGCGCGGTTTTCGCGCTGCAATCGAGGCAGGCCCATGTTTGAGCACTTCCCGAGGTTTCGTGCCCAGCACTATCTCCGCGGCATGATCGGCGAGCGCGAATTCAAGGCGCGTTCGGCTTCCCGTGACGCCGAGACCGACAGCGGGCGCGTCCACGCGATCCTGCTGGCGATCGAGCAGGCCTTGACGGGTGCCGAAAAGGAACATGCCGGCCTCACCCGCCGGGTCGATGACGTGCTGTCGCGCGCCGCCGTAACCTTTGGCAACGGCAATGATGAGTATCTGACGCGCGAACCGCTCGACAGCGATCATCTCGATCTGTTGGAGAAGGAGATTTCCAACGGTCAGCGCCGGCTGCGCGAACTCGTCGAGGGCATCGCCAACTACAAATCCATGAGAACCGTGCTGCTGTCACGCTTCGCCGAGCACGAACCGCAACGTTCGGGGACGGCCCCCACTTCTATTTAGGTCGTACGCTTTGATCGGTGGTGGAATTGCCGGGGGGCGGAAGTACCGGGGTCGTACTGGCGTCCGGCGCAGGCACGCGCATTTCTGTATCGATCCCACCGGGCGGACACAACACGCCATCGGATCTGGCCAACCTGTCGCTCAAAGGCTCGGAATTCCGGCCGGATGGCGCGCGCTCAGGTGACAACGTCCCCTGCTGCGGATCGGTCTGCGTCGGCGTGCAATTCGCCGCCTGCGGGAACGCAATGCCCGTGCCGGCGAGTGAAAGACTGACGATCAACAGCGTTGACGTGAACTTCATCGGGGTCAACGGCGCGACCGCCTGCATGTTCCGATCGGCACATCAGGTTTTGCGGTACCGGATCAGCGAAAAATGGCCCATCGGGGGCATCGGACGGCGTTCGGCCAGGGTGATGCCTCCATGTCCGGCAGCCCAGTCCACCAGCCGCCCCCACGGAAACTCGGGACGCCAGCCGAGCCGGCGCGCCAATGGCGCAAAGGCCAACTCGAACAATTTTCGCGGGCCGCTTTCAGCACCGATATGGTTCACAAGGATCAGCTCGCCGCCAGGCTTCAGAACGCGAATGAAATCGTCCAGCGTCGCTTCGGGATCGGGCACGGCGGTGATGACGTACTGCGCCACCACGGCGTCAAAGTAGTCATCCGCAAAAGCGAGGTTCTTGGCGTCCATCACCGCCAGCGTCTCGACGTTGGTCAGGTTCAGCGCCTTCACGCGCTGATGCGCCTTGCGCAGCATCGGCTCGGATATATCGACGCCGCAGATCCGGGTGGTGCGGGAATAATCGATCAGCGACAGCCCGGTGCCGACGCCGACGTCGAGAATACGGCCGCCGATCCGGTCGGCCTCGATGATCGTGGCCTGGCGGCCGGACTCGAATACCTTGCCGAACACGATGTCGTAGATCGGTGCCCACAGCCCGTAAGCCTTCGCGACCCCCGCGCGGTCGATATCGCCAGCCATTTCCTGCCCTGATCTCTTAGATACGCAACGCTGCGACCAGCGGCTGCTGAACGTTAACATCCCTGGCCGGACGACCAACAACGCTGTTTGCCGCCGCGCTTTTGATGAAGCCGCCGCCTAGCACGCGGGCCTGGCCACTGGCGGCATCATAGAACACGCAGGCCTGGCCGGGCGACACACCCTCCTCGCCGCCGACCAGTTCGATCTCGTAACCGCCACTCACCGCGCGCAGCCACGCCGGCTGCGGACCGCGGGTCGAGCGCACCTTGACGAACAGTTCGAGCCCGTCGCCGACCGCCGCATCCAAAGTGCCGCCGCCGATCCAGTTGATGTCACGCAGCGCGATGCGGTGCATGCGCAAGGCCTCGCGCGGACCGACGATGACGCGCCGGGAGGCGGCGTCGAGCTTGATGACATAGAGCGGCGCACTCGCCGCAATGCCGAGGCCGCGGCGCTGACCGACGGTGAAGTGCACGATGCCCTCATGACGGCCGATCACGCGGCCATCGAGATCGACGATGTCGCCGGGCTCCAGCGCGTTCGGCTTCATGCGCTCGATCACGTCGGTGTAACGGCCGGACGGCACGAAGCAGATGTCCTGGCTGTCCTGCTTGTCGGCAACCGACAGGCCGAACTGCCGCGCCAGTTCGCGGGTCTGCGGCTTGGTCATGTCGCCGAGCGGAAAGCGCAGATAGTCGAGCTGTTCCTGCGTGGTGGCGAACAGGAAGTAGCTCTGGTCGCGATCGGCATCCGCAGCGCAAACCAGCGCGCGCGAGCCATCGTCCAGACGGCGCGAGGCGACGTAATGGCCCGTGGCCAAGGCCTGCGCGCCGAGTTCGCGCGCGGTGGCCAGCAGGTCGCGAAACTTGACGGAGCGGTTGCATTCGATGCACGGCACCGGCGTTTCGCCGATGGCGTAGCTGGCGGCGAAATTGTCGATCACCGACTCGCGGAACTTACTCTCGTAATCCAGCACGTAATGCGGAATGCCGAGGCGTTCGGCGACGTCACGGGCGTCGTGGATATCGCGACCGGCACAGCAGGCGCCCTTGCGGTGGGTGGCGGCGCCATGGTCGTAGAGCTGCAGCGTGATGCCGACGACATCATAGCCCTGCGACTTCAGCAGCGCGGCCGTCACCGAGGAATCGACGCCACCGGACATGGCGACCACGACCCTGGTGTCCTGCGGATGGCCTTCGAGATCCAGACTGTTGCGCATGGGTTCGGTCATCGATGCGACCGGGCTGGCTGCGAGCCGCCGCGATCAGGAAAAGGGGAACGGATCGAGGAACGCGAGCGTGTTCCGGCGATGGCTGGGATGCTGCACTTTAATATAGGCCGACTTCCGCTCAGGCAATCACGCTGGCGGCCCCGCAACGGCAATTCTTGCCGACAGGCAGAAACAAAGTAGCGGAAACGCTCGCTAGCTCTTGGCACCGTTCCTATAACATATTGAAATGTATAGATTTATTTTTTCTGGACCGCGTGGCCCGGTCTTTGCTCAAGGAACACTGGAACTCATCTCGAAAGGCCGGCCGTGGTTAGCGTGACGTCAGATATCGCCTCAAACGTATCGTTTGCGCCTGCGCGATCGAAGTCGGTCCGCGACGACAAGCCGGTCGACGCCGGCAGCTTCAGCGCGATGGTCAACAACAATACCGCTAACAGCGCCAAAGACCGGCCGGATTCCACCCTGCCCGAGGCACCGTCGCCGTCTCGCGACGACCAGCGGCCGGCCAAGGCCGACGACCGCGCGCAGCGCAGGGACTCCCGCGCCGATGCTGCCGCCGCATCGGACGCCCGCAATCAGGACGCCCAGACCAAGGCCGCCAGCGACCGCGCCGACGCCACCGACAACAGCAAGGCCAATAGGCCGGTCCGCAGCGACAGCAAGCCGGACAACGGCAAACTCGAAAAGGATGCGGCCAAGGATACGAAAGACGCCCAGGACGGCAAGGACACGAAGGACGCCGCCCCGACGGACGCCGCCGCGGTTCCTGCCGAATCGGACAAAGCCGTGCCGGTGGCCGCGGTTGCCGTCGTCATGCCTGTGGTTACCGCCTCTGTAGACACTGCCTCGGCACCGGTCGACGCCTCAACCGGCGCGACCGCGCCGCTGGCGATTGCCGCCGCGGTGTTGAAGGCCCAGGCCGCCGCCGCGGAAGCCACGGCTACGACCGGCACCGAAGCTGCCGCAGAGACCGCGACGCCGCCAACCACCGATCCGGATTTTGCCGCCCTGATCGCCGCCGCCACGCCAGCCGCGGCCAAGACCGCCAGCAAGGAAGCCAAGCCGACGACCGAGAGCGACGCCAAGTCCGAAACGACGGGGACCGCGACGGGGATCGCGCCGCAGCCGACGCAGGCCACCGCATCGACTACGAAGGACGTCAAGAACGGTACCGGCGACGTTTCCGCCGATGGCGTCAAGCCGGACTCCGGCAATGCCGCGGCAAAGCACGCCGCGCATGCCGCGCATGAGCGCGCTACGCCAGATACCGTGCAGCCTGCATCGACCGATGCGCCCCAGCCGACCAACATGACGACGCAGCCGCCGCTGCCGACTACGGCCCCCATCGTCGCCACGGCGCCGCAGTTCACGGCCACGCTCGCCGCCAATACGCCGGTGCCGCTGAGCGGCGTCGCCGTCGAAATCGCGCAGTCGGCACAATCCGGCAAGAGCCGCTTCGACATCCGTCTCGACCCGGCCGAACTCGGCCGCATCGATGTCCGCCTCGACGTCGACCGCGACGGCAACGTCACCTCGCATCTGACGGTGGAGAAGCCGGAGACGCTGGCGATGCTGCGTCAGGACGCGCCGCAGCTGCAGCGCGCGCTGGAGCAGGCCGGCATGAAGACCAGCGACGGCGGGCTGCAGTTCAGCCTGCGCGACCAGTCGCAGGGACAGCAGCAGAACAACGGCGACAATTCCGGGCGTCAGTCACAGCGTCTGATCATCAGCGAAGACGACTCCATCCCGGCGGTTTCCGTCGGGCACAACTACGGCCGCATGCTGGGATCCAGCCGCGGCATCGATATCAGTATCTGAGGAGAGAGCCATGGCCGTTGATTCAATATCCAAGCCGGCGCCGGTCGTATCTGGAACAGTCGCCAGTACGTCGACGTCGACCGATACCAGTGCAACGACGACGACGGGCATTGCGGATAATTTCCAGACCTTCCTGAAGCTGCTGACGACGCAGCTGCAAAATCAGAACCCGCTCGATCCGCTGGACACGAACCAGTTCACCCAGCAGCTCGTGCAGTTCGCCGGCGTCGAGCAGCAGCTCAAGTCGAACGACCAGTTGAAGGCGCTGGTCGCAATGCAGAAGAGTGCCGCGGCCACCGAAGCGCTGGTCTATGTCGGCAAGACCGTCGCCGTCGATGGCGCCACCGCCAAGTTCGACACCTCGGCGACATGGAATTTGAACGCCGCCACAGACACGACGACCTCGACGATCAACATCACCAACTCGGCCGGCGCCACGGTCTACAACGGCACTTTCGCGCTGAAGAAGGGCGACTCCAGTTTCGTCTGGGACGGCAAGGGCAATGACGGTACGCAATACCCGGCGGGCTCCTACACGATCAGCGCAACCGGGAAGGATTCGAACGGCCAGACCGTGGCGATCTCGACCGAGGTGCAAGGCGTGGTCGACTCCGTCGATCTGACCGCCAGCCCGGCGCTGTTGTCGATCCAGGGCAACAATTACACGACCGACAAGATCAAGCGCGTGGTGCGCACCGTCGAGAACACGACCCCGGTGACGACGCCCGCGAGCTGATCAGGCTTGAATGACTTCCAGCTCCGCCCGGATCGTCGATCCGGGCGGAGCTCTTTCCGGCCCAAAGCGTCGCCTTCCCGACCCGCTCCAGATCGATTCACATTGAAGTTACAGGCTTAGGCAAATTTTAAGTCGCCGGGCGTAGGTTCTCATAGTGAGTTCAGTGGTTGAGAGTTTGTGAGTACGCCATGACAGAACCCCATCGCCCGAGGGTCAAATACGTCATCGGGCCTGACGGCAGTCCGTTAACAATTGCGGATCTGCCTGCACCCGGGACGAAACGGTGGGTCATCCGCCGCAAGGCCGAAGTGGTTGCCGCCGTCCGCGGGGGCCTGCTTTCCCTCGAGGAAGCCTGCAGCCGCTACACGCTGACAGTCGACGAATTCCTTTCGTGGCAATTCTCGATCGACCAGCACGGTCTCGCGGGCCTGCGGACGACCCGCATCCAGCAATACCGCCAATAAGCGAATCTTCCCGATATTTCCAATTTGACGAAAACCGGCTCCCTCACGGGAAGCCGGTTTTTGCCATTTCGTGCGGTATTTCCGACCTGTTAACCCGCGTTAACCATATCGAAACCATACCGTAGGCAAAATCTGCCCAGTCGGTCCCTCGGGCCGCGGTTCAGGGGCTGGTTCGTGCAGGGTCTGCTAAGTTTCCTCAAGGGGTTGGGCGCCGCGCGCCTGATGGCGATGGTTGCGGTAACGGCCGCGCTGATCGGCTTTTTTGCGTTTGTTATCATGCGGGTAACGATGCCGCAGATGACCACCCTATTCACCGACCTCAGCGTCGAGGACTCCTCGGCAATCATGAAAGACCTGGAGCGCCAGGCGATTCCCTACGAGCTCAAGAACGACGGCGCCGCCATCATGGTGCCGAAGGACAAGGTCACCAAGCTGCGCATGAAGCTGGCCGAAGGCGGCCTGCCCAAGGGCGGCGGCGTCGGCTACGAGATCTTCGACAAGTCGGACGCCCTCGGCACCACGTCTTTCGTCCAGAACATCAATCATTTGCGTGCCCTGGAAGGCGAATTGTCGCGCACCATCCGCGCCATCGACCGCGTCCAGGCTGCCCGCGTCCACCTCGTGCTGCCGGAGCGGCCGCTGTTTTCCCGCGAGACCCCGGAGCCATCGGCCTCGATTGTGGTTCGCGTCCGCGGCCAGCTCGATCCGCAGCAGGTCCGCGCCATCCGTCACGTCGTCGCCTCCGCCGTCAACGGATTGAAGCCGAACCGGGTGTCGATCGTCGACGAGGCCGGCATGTTGCTCGCCGACGGCGCCGAAGGCGATCCGGCCAATGGCGGCAATGGCGACGAACGCCGGATCGGCTTCGAGAAGCGGATGCGCAACCAGGTCGAGGCGATCGTCTCCTCGGTGGTCGGCTCCGGCCGTGCCCGCGTCCAGCTCACCGCCGACTTCGACTACAACAAGGTCACCCAGACCTCGGACAAGTTCGACCCCGAAGGCCGCGTGCTGCGCTCCAGCCAGACCCGCGAAGAATCCGCGGCCACCGCCGCCGCTGACGGTCAGGTCACTGTCGCCAACGAGCTGCCGGGTGCCCAGGGCCAGGGCGGCGCGACGGCGCGGGACCAGAGCAAGAAGTCGGAAGAAACCAACAATTACGAGATTTCCCGCACCACCAAGACCGAAGTCACCGAGGCCGGCCGCGTCAACCGGATCTCGGTCGCGGTGCTGGTCGACGGCGCCTACACCAAAGGCGAAAAGGGCGATCTGATCTATCAGGAGCGCAGCAAGGAAGAGCTCGACCGCATCGGCCAGCTGGTCCGCTCGGCGATCGGCTTCGACCAGAAGCGCGGCGACCAGGTCGAGATCGTCAATCTGAAATTCGCCGAGGCCCCGACGGTGGTGCCGAACGCGGAGCCGACCGGCCTGCTCGGCGCGCTGCAATTCACCAAGGACGATGTGATGTACGTCATCGAGCTGGCCGTGATGATGCTGCTCGGCCTGGTGGTGATGTTCATGGTGATCCGCCCGCTGGTCCGCCGCATCCTCGCCAGCGACCCGGTCGCCGCGCTGACCGGCCCCGGCGGCGCGCATGCCGCGCTGACCGACGGCACCGCAGTCGGCGCCGACGGCCAGGCGCAGATCCCCGCCGGTGGCGCCAGCGCGATCGACATCGCCACCGTGCAGGGCCAAGTCTACGCCCAATCCGTTCACCGCGTCGGCGAACTCGCCGACCGCAATCCCAACGAAACGGTAGCCATTGTCCGTCAATGGCTCACCGAACCGGCGTAATCTGAAATGGCCGTCCCCGCGACCCAGACCGACAATACCAGCGACATCTCCAGCGTCATCGCATCGCTGGCGCAGCGCCAGGGTGGCCGCCCCGCCACCAAGCCGCTGAGCGGCCCCAAGCGCGCGGCGATCCTGATGCTGGCGCTCGGCGAACAATATGGCGGCAAGATCTGGGCATTGCTCGATGACGATGAGGTACGCCAGCTGTCCGGCGTGATGTCGACGCTCGGCACGGTCGAGCCGGAAACGGTCGAAGACCTGATGCTGGAATTCGTTTCGCGAATGTCGGCGTCGGGTGCCCTGATGGGCACCTTCGACGCGACCGAACGGCTGCTGACCCAGTACCTGCCCTCCGAGCGCGTCAACGGCATCATGGAAGAAATCCGCGGCCCCGCCGGCCGCAACATGTGGGAGAAGCTCTCCAACGTGCAGGAAGAAGTGCTCGCCAATTACCTCAAGAACGAATACCCGCAGACCATCGCCGTGGTGCTGTCGAAGCTGAAGCCGGAGCATGCTGCGCGGGTGCTGGCGATCCTGCCCGAAGACCTGGCGCTCGACGTCGTCGGCCGGATGCTGAAGATGGAGACGGTGCAGAAGGAGATCATCGAGCGTGTCGAGTCGACGCTGCGCACCGAGTTCATGTCGAATCTGTCGCAGACCCGCCGCCGCGATGCCCATGAGGTGATGGCAGAAATCTTCAACAATTTCGATCGCCAGACCGAGACCCGTTTCATCACCTCGCTGGAAGAAGACAACCGCGAAGCCGCCGAGCGCATCAAGGCGCTGATGTTCACCTTCGACGACCTCGTCAAGCTCGACGCCGGCTCGGCGCAGACCCTGATGCGCAACATCGACAAGGACAAGCTCGGCATCGCGCTGAAGAGCGCCAACGAGGATGTCCGCAGCTTCTTCATGGGCAACATGTCGTCGCGCGCCGCCAAGATGTTGCTCGACGACATGGCCGCGCTCGGGCCGGTGCGCTTGCGCGACGTCGACGAGGCGCAGGCGCTGCTCGTCAACCTCGCCAAGGACCTCGCTGCCAAGGGCGAGATCGTCCTGACCAAGAACCGTGCCGACGACGAACTGGTGTATTAATGGCAGCTCCGGCAAAATTCCTGTTCGACGTCGATTTCGCCGCGCCCGACAAGGCGCGCGCGCCCGTGGCCACGCCCGCGGAGATCGCGGAGCAGATCGCCAACGCCGAAGCCCACGCCTACCGCGCCGGTTTCGACGCCGCGCAGCGCGAAGCCAAGGCCGCGAGCGACCGCCGCGCCGCGCTGGCGCTTGAGGAAATCGGCGTCGCCATCTCCTCGATCTCGATGCGGTTTTCGGCGATCGAGATGCGGATGGAAACAGAGGCCGTCGAGGTTGCGGTCTCGGTAGCGCGCAAACTGTGCAGCGAGCTGATCGCCACCGAGCCGCTCACTGAGATGATGGCGCTGGTGCACGATTGCTTCAAGCATCTGGTGGCGACGCCGCACATCGTCGTTCGCATCAACGACCAGCTCTATGACGAAGCCCGCGAGCGGATCGAGAAACTGGCCAAGCAGAGCGGTTTCCAGGGCAAGCTGGTGATCCTCGCCGAGCCGGAAATCGAGAGCGGCGACTGCAAAATCGAATGGGCGGACGGCGGCGTGCTGCTGGAACGCGCGGCCATCGAGACCAAGATCAACGAACTCGTGGGGCGCTATATGGCGGCCCGCAACCAGGCACGGCCATGAGGACGAAACGATGAGCAATGACACCCACATGCCGCTTCCCGACCTCAATGCGGCCGAACCGATCGCGATGGGCGACGTCGGCTACAGCGAGGACGAACAGGTCACGCGGATCGCCGCCGACCTCGAAGCGGTATTCGACGTGCCGGTGCAGGTCTCGGCCGTGCTCGGACGTTCCAAGATGGATGTCGGCGAACTTCTCAAGCTCGGACCTGGCACCGTGCTGGAGCTCGACCGCAAGGTCGGCGAGGCCATCGACATCTACGTCAACAACCGGCTGGTTGCGCGCGGCGAAGTGGTGCTTGTCGAAGACAAGCTCGGCGTCACCATGACGGAAATCATCAAGGCAGAACGCTCGTAACGCGAACGACGCAGCGCCCGGACGGGCGCGACCAAGAGATCACAGGAGACCACCATGCGGCTTCTCATCGTCGGCACCCTCAAGGGCCAGCTCACCACCGCCACCAAGATCGCGATGGACAACGGCGCCTCCGTCGTCCACGCCGAGGATCTCGATCAGGCGATGCGGGTCCTGCGCGGCGGCAAGGGCGCCGACCTGCTGCTGGTCGACGTCGCGCTCGACATCCGCGATCTCGTGATGCGGCTTGAAGCCGAGCACATCCACGTGCCGATCGTCGCCTGCGGCATCACCAATGACGCCCGGGCCGCGGTCGCAGCCATCCATGCCGGCGCCAAGGAATACATCCCGCTGCCGCCGGATCCCGAGCTGATCGCCGCCGTGCTGGCGGCGGTCGCCAACGATTCCCGCGACCTGATCTACCGCGACGAGGCGATGGCCAAGGTGGTCAGACTGGCGCAGCAGATCGCCGGCTCCGACGCCTCGGTGATGATCACCGGCGAGTCCGGCACCGGCAAGGAAGTGCTGGCACGCCACGTCCATGCGCGCTCGCACCGCGCCAAGAAGCCGTTCATCAGCATCAACTGCGCGGCGATCCCCGAGCATCTCCTGGAATCCGAACTGTTCGGCCACGAGAAGGGCGCCTTCACCGGCGCCATCGCGCGCCGCATCGGCAAGTTCGAGGAAGCCACCGGCGGCACGCTGCTGCTCGACGAAATCTCCGAGATGGACGTGCGCCTGCAGTCGAAACTGCTGCGCGCGATCCAGGAACGCGTGATCGACCGCGTCGGCGGCACCCGCCCGGTGCCGATCGACATCCGCATCATCGCGACCTCGAACCGCAACCTGTCGGACGCGGTGCGCGAAGGAACCTTCCGCGAGGATCTCTTGTTCCGGCTCAACGTCGTCAATCTCAAGATCCCTCCCTTGCGCGAACGCCCGCTCGACATTCTCGAACTGGCGCAGCACTTCGCCAAGAAATACGCCGACGCCAACGGCGTGCCGGTGCGGCCGATTTCCGCCGAGGCGCGGCGCGTGCTCACCGTCAATCGCTGGCAGGGCAACGTCCGCGAGCTGGAAAACACCATTCACCGCTCGGTGCTCATGGCCAATGGGGACGAGATCGGCGCCGATGCGATCCTGACACCGGACGGCGACCGCCTCGACCTCGCCAAGACGGCGCCGGCGGTGGCGCATGCCACCTTCGCCGCCGAGCAGGTGACGCGGGCGCTGGTCGGCCGCACGGTCGCCGATGTCGAACGCGACCTGATCCTGGAGACGCTGAAGCACTGCCTCGGCAACCGCACGCACGCGGCGAACATCCTCGGCATCTCGATCCGCACGCTACGCAACAAGCTGAATGAATACGCCGACGGCGGCCTGCCGATCACGCCGGCCGGTTCGGGCGACTATCGCGCGATGGTGGCGACGGGTTAACGGAAATCGAAGGCCTCTCAGCCGTCATTGCGAGGAGCGAAGCGACGCGGCAATCCCGAAGGCCACCAAATCGGCAAGAACTGTATTGCTTCGTCGCAAGGGCTCCTCGCAATGACGAGGAGAGGTCGGAGTCCTCACGAATACTTCGGCGCGTCCGGCTTGCGGAAGATCTGGATCGGCTCGCCGGGCACCAATTGCGGCCGGGTGAACATCACATAGGCATATAGCGCGAGGTAGCCGATCGCGATGGCTCCGACCACGTAGATCACAATGGTCCCCGCGCGCTTCAATCTGCTACCCACCGGGATCTCCTGTCCGCGACCGGCGTTTTCGCCGGTGCCTGCGCGCTCTTACCTGCGCCATAAGGCGATTTTGGGCAACCGTCCCCGCCGGGGCGCGCTTGCACCAATCGCGCGAATGGTTAGCTTGCCCCTGTGAGTCGCGGCCGCATCGGGCGGGCCGGGCTTTTCCCGAGACGCCATGCCGACCTTTACCCCGCATCAGGATGCCGCGCTGAAAGCCGTCGATGACTGGCTCAAGGCCAAGCCCGGCAAGAACGGCACGCCGCCGGTGTTCCGGCTGTTCGGCTATGCCGGCACCGGCAAGACCACGCTGGCGCGGCACATCGCCGACAATGTCGACGGCGAGGTAAAATACGCCGCCTTCACCGGCAAGGCCGCGCTGGTGATGCGCAACAAAGGCTGCGACGGCGCCTCGACCATCCATTCGCTGATCTACCGCGCCCGGGAATCCGGCGAGGAGCAGCCGAATTTCGAACTGTGGGACGACGCGCCAGCCTCCAAGGCCAAGCTGATCGTGATCGACGAATGCTCGATGGTCGACGCCGATCTCGGCCGCGACTTGATGTCGTTCGACTGCCCGCTCTTGGTGCTCGGCGATCCCGCGCAGTTGCCGCCGATCCAGGGCGGCGGTTTCTTCACCGACTGCGAACCCGACATCATGCTGACCGAGGTGCATCGCCAGGCCGAGCACGATCCGATCGTGCGGATGTCGATGGACGTGCGCCTCGGCCGCGAGCTCGATATCGGCCGCTACGGCGACAGCGAAGTCGTCTCGCGCAAGGAGCTCGATCCCGAGCGCGTGATGGCCGCCGACCAGGTGCTGGTCGGCCGCAACAACACGAGGCGGTCGTACAATATGCGGGTCCGGCAGAAGCTCGGCATCGAGGACCCGCTCCCGGTCGCCAATGACAAGCTGGTCTGCCTGCGCAACAACCGCAAGAAGGTGCTGTTCAACGGCGGACTGTGGCGCGTCAAGGCGCGCGCGGCGTCAAAATCGGCGATTATCACCATGCGGCTGGCGCCCGACGAGGATTTCGGCGGCAAGGTGACGAAAGTCTCGGTGCGCGCCGACTGTTTCAGCGGCGGCGTCGAGGCACTCACCTGGGACCAGCGCAAGCCCTATGACGAGTTCGACTACGGCTACGTACTGACCGTGCACAAGAGCCAGGGCTCGCAGTGGGACGACGTGGTGCTGTTCGACGAAAGCTTCGCCTTCCAGGAAAGCCGGGCGCGCTGGCTCTATACCGGCATCACGCGGGCGGCCAAGCGCCTCAGCATCGTGGTGTGACATCGAATCTGTCGAAGATATATCCGGACGCTAATTGGAACGTTGCAGCGCGGCATCCGTTGACCCTGATCGAACATCAGGAGAGTTCATGTCCAAATTAAAGACTTTGACATCCGTTGCGCTGATCGGCGCCACTGCGCTGTCTTTTTAGGTCCCGGCGATCTCGGCGCCCATCATGGTGCAGCCACGGCTAATTCAGTCCAGCGCCTCGCTGCCGACTGAAAACGTGCAGTATTACCGTGGCTACGGTTACGGCGGCGGTTATCGTGGACGCGGTTATGGTTATGGTCACCGCGGCGGCGGCAACGGCGCGCTGATCGGCGGCCTCGCGGCCGGCGCGATCATCGGCGGCGCAATTGCAGCCGGCGCGGCCCAGCAGAATGCGCAGTCCCAGCAGAATGCCAATTACTGCGCGCAGCGTTACCGATCGTATGACCCGCAGTCGGGCACCTACCTTAACAATGACGGCAATCGTTACCCCTGCCCGTAGTACAAGGCGCAGACGAAACAAGCCGCGGGACGCAAGTCCCGCGGCTTTTGCGTGGGGGGTTAACAACACTCACGAAGTCGTGTCCGCTGGCCTGTAACGCTTCGCGTCGGGCTGCGTACCTTGGAGTATCGGACCAGTCGCGCCGATTGCGAACCACGCGCCACGGTCTAGAATGCCGCTCATCCGGCTCTCACCCAAGAGGACATGCCATGCGCTCCACCCTCAGCCGCTTCACGCTTTGCGCCGCCGCGATCGGCGCGCTGGCTATTTCCGCCGTCTATGTCGCGCCCTCCTTCGCCGCCGAGGAGGCCGTCATCATTCCGGCGCCGGCTATGGACGCCAAGGCGACCACCGGCCTGCAGACCGCGGTGATCGCGGGCGGCTGTTTCTGGGGGGTGCAGGGCGTGTTCCAGCACACCAAGGGCGTCGTCAATGCGGTGTCCGGCTATTCTGGCGGCGCCAAGTCGACCGCGAATTACAGCGCGATCGGCTCTGGCACGACCGGCCATGCGGAAGCCGTCGAGATCAAATACGACCCGCAGAAGATCAGTTACGGCAAGATCCTGCAGATCTACTTCTCCGTGGTGCACGACCCGACGCAGTTGAACCGTCAGGGACCGGACAGCGGCACGCAGTATCGCTCGGAAATATTCACCACCACCGCCGAGCAGAAGCAGGTCGCGGACGCCTATATCACGCAGCTCAATGCCGCAAAGGTCTGGAATAAGCCGATCGTCACCAAGGTGAATGCGTTGCAGGCGTTCTATCCCGCCGAGGCCTATCACCAGGACTACCTGACGCTGCACCCCAATCAGCCCTATATAGCGATCAACGATATTCCCAAGGTCGAGAACCTGAAGAAGATCTTCGCCGAGCACTACAGCGAGAAGCCGACCCTGGTGAGCAGCGTAAAGGTCACGAACTGACCGAGCTCATCCAGTACGGCGCGTGAGGGAGAAACCATGAGCGATACGAAAACGGCCACGGGTAAGATCGAAAAGTCAGAGGCCGAATGGCGCAGCGAACTGACTCCGATGCAATATGCCGTGCTGCGCGAGAAGGCGACCGAACGGCCAGGCACCGGCGAATACGAGCATAGTCACACGCCCGGCACGTTCGTTTGCGCCGGCTGCGGCCAAACGCTGTTCGAGTCCGACGCCAAGTTCGACTCCGGCTGCGGCTGGCCGAGCTTCACGCAGCCGGCCCAGGACGGTTTTGTCGATGAGGTGCGCGACGTCAGTCACGGCATGGTGCGAACCGAGGTGCTGTGCTCGAAATGCAATGGCCACCTCGGCCACGTCTTTCCCGACGGGCCTGGACCGACCGGATTGCGCTATTGCATCAACTCGGCGGCCTTGAAACTACAAGCGAAGTAATTAGCTGGTTCCTACCGAGCTTGTTAACCGCCCTGTGTGACCAAGCCTGTATCAGGGCAGTCGCCGGGGCGTTTTGGCCTCCCGATGAGGGGCTGCCTCAATTAACGACATGCCTCATCCGCATGCATACCGTCCAAAGCACTGAAGGCTACCGTTATGTCGACCCATTCCAACCGCTGGCTGCTGGGCATTGGCCTAGCCGGCCTGCTGCTTGAGACCATCGTCTCCCACCCGGCGCTGGCCACCGACAAGGTGTCACTGTTCAAGGTGATCTCCGCCCGCGACGAGATCGTGATCGGCATGACCGACGATCAAATGTCGAAGCTGGACGCGCGCAATGCCGGCGGCGTGGCCAAGCGGCTGGTATCCGAGGGCACCATGACCGTCTGGCAATATGCGGTGCGCAAGGCCGAAGCCGGTGCGCTGGAGCAGGCGCCGTTGCGCCAGGTCGGGCTGCTGTCCAATGACGCGCTGCGCGTCGAGCCCTTCACCACGCCCTTGAAGATCGTGCCGATCCCGGATTCCAGCGGCCAATAGCCGACAAATCGCGCCGCACGCCGGCGAGGAACCCCGCATCTTCCGCCAGGTACCTGCAAAAACACGATTTATGAACGCTTGGCGGAGCTGGCGCAGCCATTCATCATGCTGCATCGGTGCTGTCGCAATCGGGCAAAACGTGCTTATATCAGGGTCTGTCCAGAAATGATGTTCCGCGGGCCGCCAGCCGGCTGCTGTCGCGAAGGAAGCGTCGTTTCGTTGCGTACAATCATTTGAGGTCCCGGACCATGGCAGCTTTCAGCTACAACACCGCCGCAGAATTGTTCCCCGCCGCGATCCGCAAGAAGAAGCGGGCCGGCTTCGCCTATCGCCGTTTCGACACCGCTGCCGCCGCGGTGCAGTTCGCGATCGAACAACTGCCGGCGGATTCGCTTAACGGCGCCTATTTGCAGGTCGACGAGGCCCGCTTCGACCAGTCCGGCATTCGCACCTTGTATGAGAGCGAAGACTTCCCGCTGGAGCGCCGGGCGCCGGAGCCGGCCGCGGAGGCCGCCACCGACGACGCGGACGCTGCCTAAGCTAAAGCCTCGGCTGCTTGTCCAGCCATTTGCGCAGCATCCGCATGTTGCGGACGTTGGCGCGAAACATGACGTCGAAGGCATCGCCGACAAACGGCACGATGCCGACGACGCCGTCCAGCGCCACATTGCCGAGCATCCGCGACGTGATGTGCCAGGGCGCGCCGAGCGCGCGGGCCTCGCGCACCAGCCACAGCGAAATCGCGGTCGTGATGATGTCGCCGACCACCGGCACCAGGCCGATCAGCCCGTCGATGCCGTAGCGGATGTTGGTGCCCGGCACCACGAAAGCGACATCCAGCAATTTCGCCAGCGCCTCCAGCCGCGCCACGCGCTCCTCGCGCGTGAGTGCCGCAAATGGATTGGCCTGGTGCGTGCTGAAATCGAAGCGAATGCCGGCGGCGTCCGGACGCAGGCTCTCGGGGCCGACCTCGCGGCCGTCCTGATCGATGATCGGGCCGCGCGCCGCATGGGGGCGGGCTGCGGTCGCGGTGCGGGAAAATGTTCGTTCGTTCGCCATACGCGTCACATGGGTAGCAGACGGCGCTTTCGCAAGCGGCATCGCGTCGCGTGCTCAGGCGCGCGTCGGGCGGTTCGGGTGCAGCGCGCCGGCGGTGTCCGGCACCAGCGACGGCGAGGTCAGCGGGCTCAGCGCATGGCGGTTCTTGCCGCCATGCTTGGCGGCGTAGAGGGCCCGATCGGCCGCGGCGATCAGATGTTCGGGGTGGGTGGCAATGGGCGGCTCCCATTGCGCGACGCCGATCGAGGCCGCGATCGGCAATTCGCCGGCGCTGCAGCCTTCGGCATCCAGCCGGCACGCCTCCAGGATCCGCGCAGCGATCGATGCGGCATCGTGCAGCCCGGTGCCCGGCAGCACGACGCAGAATTCGTCGCCGCCGGTGCGCGCCAGGAGATCGCCCGGCCGCAACATGCTCTGCGCCATCGTGGTGAAGTGGCGCAGACAATCGTCGCCGGCGGCGTGGCCATGGCTGTCATTGATCACCTTGAAGCCGTCAAGGTCGATCGCCAGCAACGCGAACGGCACATGGGAGCGCACCGCGCGGGCGCATTCCTCATCGAGCCGCTGCAGCAAATGCCGGCGGTTGGCGGCGCCGGTCAGGTCATCGACCAGGGCTAGCTCGGTCAGTTCGCCGCGCAGCGCATCGATCGCCATCAGCAGCGAGCCGAAATTCCACGCCATCGTCAGAAACACGATCAAGAGCAGCAGTATGGCCTGCAGCGCATTGAAATCGATCAGCGTCAGCGCGCCGCCGATCGACAGCAGTGCTGCGCCCGAGCGCAGCACATGGACGCCGACGAACAACACGCCGATCGTGCCGGCCAGCCTGGCGCCGGGATTGGCGCGGTCGCGCTGTGCCGTCAACATCGCCCGCGTTGCGATCAGCAGCGGCACCGACTGCCCAACCGAATAGATCACGATCCGCACCGCCATGTCGTCGCGCCACAGCGTGAACAGCGCCAGCGCCGCCACCGTCAGCGCGGTGGCCAGGACGGCGAGGCGCCACGACACCCGGCGATGATAGAACCGCAACACGCCATAGGCGTTGATGTAGCTGGAGAAGATCAGGATGCCGCCGCCGAGCAGGACCGGAATCAGCAGATCGACCTCGCCGCGCAGCATCGACACCGCGCTGCCCACCCCCGCGACGGCGGTCGAGGCCGCCCAATAGCGCGCCGGGGTGAATTTCGGATAGGCCCGCGCGACATAGGTCCAGACCAGGCCCAGCGCGACGAAATTGACCAGAAACACCGTCCACATGGTCGGCACGCTCAGCATCGCAACCGCCGATCCGCCCGTCCGCTGCCGTTCTCAGGTGATGAGCTCATGTCAAGGATCCGCCGCGCCGTTCCGCTGTCGCCGGCGGTACGATGCAGCCTGCCGCGTTAATGGAACCTGACCGCGGACCCGTAATTCACCGGCCAGGCGCGAATTTCTGACCGATGGTTACCTTCTAGCCGCGCAGCCGGTCGGCGAAGTAGCCGATCGTCTTCCGGTAGATCGTGGCCCGGTTCCACTCGCGCATCGCCTCGAAATTCGGCGTGCCCTCGCCGTAGGGCTGGCCGCCCTTGAAGCCGGCGGTCTTCAGCAGATTGGCGGTCGAGGCCAGCACGTCGGGCACCGAGTGGCGCAGGTCGACATGGCCGTTGCCGTCGAAATCGACGCCGTATTTGATGTAGGACGACGGCAAAAATTGCGTCTGGCCGAGCTCGCCTGCGAAGGCGCCGACCAGGTCCGACTTCGGCAGATCGCCGCGCTGCAGGATTTTCAGCGCCGCGAGCAGCTCGCCCTGGAACAGTTCGGTGCGGCGGCAATCATGCGCCATGGTGGCAAGCGTGCGGATCACCGGCATCTTGCCGATGTCGCCGCGGCCGAAATCCGACTCCAGCCCCCAGATCGCCACCACGATCTCCGGCGGCACGCCGAACCGCGCCTCGATCCGCGACAGCAAGGAGGCGTGCTTCAGCAGCATCTGCTTGCCGATCGAGATGCGGCCGGCGCCGACGCGGGTCGAGACATATTGCTCGAAGGTCTTGTTGAAGGTGCCGCGCTGGCGGCGATCGAACGACAACACCGCGGGGTCCTGCGTGACGCCGGCGAAGGCGCTCTGGATCACTGCCTGCGAGATGCCGGCGGCGGCTGCCTCCTGCTGCATCGAGGCGACGAAGGCGTTGAAATCGCCGCCGCAGCGCGCGGCCGAGGCGGGGGCTGCGAGCACGAACGGCGCCAGCAACAAGGCGCCTGCAGCGATCACCCAACGACGTCCCGACATTTGAAATTCCTTATGATTGAGCAGTCATCCTGCCATGCAGGGAGGTGCGACGTCAAAACGGCAACGGCAAGGCGGTGCGGCTTCCTTGAAAGCGGCTGGCCGCCGACGCGGGTTCGCGATCCCGCGACGCGCAGCGCGCCCGGGGGGTGGATCATTCCCCGCCCTCCCTTTCGAGAGAGCGTGCGGAACGCCGGGTGCCCGATGCACCCGTGGCTCCAGGCGCCGATGCCGTATTCGGCAAGGCAATGCGCCCGGTCGTCTCGGATTCACCGGGGCATCACCCGGCGTTCCGCACGCAGTGGGCTTCCGGCTTGCTTCGCGAGACCCCCGGTGAACGAGCCTTGTTGTTCGACCACCGCTGCAGGGGACTTAACGCGCTTTGGCCACCCTCGTTGAGAGGAGACAGCCGCAGGCGCCGCCCCATGGCGCAAGGCGATGCGCCGGGAAAACGCGACTTGGGCCGGCCGCGCGCAGCCTCGTCGTCCTCTCCGGCGGTGATCTCGGGGGCCACCGGCCCCCCTTTCAGTTGTCCGCCGGACGACACCACGCGCGTCCACCGCATCCCGCCCCGCAGACCGTGACGATCGCGAGCCGCCTCTCTCAGTGAGACGGGATGAGGAGGATTATAGTCGACTTAGGAAAATTGTCAAGGGCATCCAAATTGTTGTGACGTTGCTTCACCATGCCTGGGGCAGCGTCAAGGTGCGGATCAACGATCGGGGCCCGTTCATCGCTGGAAGCTGCATTGACCTGTCGCGCGCTGCGGCGAACGCGATCGGTATGGGTGGAACCGCGCGGGTGTCGGTCGATCGCCATTAGCCGAATGTCGTTAGCGCAAAGTCGCGATCCGGGCCGACAGTATCGACAATGAATGCTCCAAAGCCCCGATCATAAAGGCCACGCCATCGCAAAGCACCGGTGCAAAGCTATTTGTGTTTCAGGCGTCGCGCGCGCTGGGGGTTGATAATCGTCCAGGATAAGCTGCGCCTTGCAGTGGCGATCGGCCTCAGTTCTTGTTCCGACAGGGTCGTAGGTTCCTACCCGGTCGGATGCGGCCGTTGGCCCAGCGCGACAACCTGGAGGGGGCGCGCCGGGCCGGGCCAAAGCAGGTGGGGTCGACCCACAAGGCCGATCGAATAGAGCATCCGCGAATTGCCCTCGCGGTCAACCTCTAGACGAGAAATTCTTCTAGCCAATGTCAGTCAAGCGCATGTGACAGTTACATGATCCTGCCTGTGGCAGTTCATCGCACTTGAGAAGATGCGTCAGTACGATGCATCGACATGGTGTGTCATGCGTAACGCCTTCTCCCGCTCTTTGCGTTCTTCCTTCCGAAACTCGGCTTCCCGTCGTTCGAACTCTGACATCTGCTCCTGGGCTAGCTGCATGAATCGCCCTCGAGGCGTCATCATGAGTTTTGTTCGATCTGACATAGCCAACTCCCACTGCCTGTCGCTGAGTATACAGTACAAGGTATTCGGATGGGTGCACTGCGGCTGATCAAAAAAGATCATTATTCGGTTCCGAGCAGGCAAAGCCCGCACGAGCGTCGCGGGATGCGGGGTAGTGCGGGCGCAGGCGGTCCCGCATGTCGCTTCGCTCATGCGGGCTACCGGGTTGCTATCGGCGGCGGCGCGCGCGGCACCCCCCTCCCCGGCCCTCCCCGCAAGGGGGGAGGGAGCATGACCGCCGGTGCAGGGTTCCCGCACGGTGCCTGACATTGCGTGGCGAGCGTAGGGCGCAATAGCGCAGCGTATTGCGCCGTCAGCCGGTCCGGCGCTGTCGATGGGCAGCGGATAACGCCTTTTCCACAGCTGCAATCTGCGGCGATAACTGATCCGCCCTACGCGCCTATCCGGCCAGACTGACGGCCAGCATCAGCCACACGATCGCGATCATCAGCGGGTAGAGGCCGAACAGTTTCGAACGCAGCGGGATCGGCGTATTCCTGTTGTCGTTATCGTAGTTGAAAGGCAGTTCGGAGAATTCGATCCCGAAGCGGCGCGGGTTTTCGCGCGACAGATAGGCCAGCGCGTCATTGGCGAGGAAATAGAACTCGGCCAGGATGATTGCCCCGAACAGATACAGCGCATCGTTCGCAGCGAATTTCTGCGGCACGGCGGCAAGGCCGATACCCAGCAGGCCGCAGGTCAGCGCGAGCAACGCCGCCGTAGCCGCCGCCGCGCCGCCCAACAGCACTCCGAACTTGACGAACTTCCTCATGCCGGCATCCTTCCATAGTGCCGAGACGGGTCGCACGCATAGGGCGCAATAGCGCAGCGTATTGCGCCGCCTCTCGTCGTATCGGCGGATTACGCTTCGCTGGTCCGCCATACGAGTTAGAATCCTGAGATGCATTGAACATCTCGGGATTCCGGGCCTTCACCAGCCGGCTGCGCCGTCTGGCGCATCCCGGAATGACGGAGGGGCCGCCTTCACGGACACCCCGCCACGTCGCTCTCCGCCACCCTGCAATTTCCGCTGGCGCCGCGGCGCGGGCGGCGCTATGAGGTTCGCGCTGCGCTCCTGCGCACCGTAAGCGTCTCACGTCAGGCAACGCATTCAACCCGGTCGGATCGAGCCGGAGAATGCTGCTGCGGACCTGATCGATCGACCGACCTATCCACGAGTGACCTGATGAACATGCTTCGCAAGCTGCAATCGCGCGGCAAACTGCCGGCGCGCTACGCATCCGTCGTGATGCCGCTGGTGTTGTCGCTGCTGATGACCTTCGTGGTCTCGGCGATTTCGACCCTGAAGAGCCTGGGGCCGACACAAGCCTTCCTCACCACCTGGCCGGTGGCCTGGGGTCTGTCGTGGCTGGTGTCGTTTCCCACCCTGCTCGCGCTGCTGCCCATGGTCCGGCGCCTCGTCGCGCTCGTCGTGGCGCCGCCACGGCCTGAGGGCTGACCGGCACCGCCAGACGAAGGGCGGCAGAGCTGCCGCCCTTCGTGGATCAGCAAGCGTAGGGCGCAATAGCGCAGTGTTTTGCGCCGCCCATCGTCATGCGCCATCGACGGGAGGCGGATTACGCCTTCACCGAAGCTCTGCGAGCTACGGCGAACGCTAATCCGTCCTACGCGCTGGCCGCCTTAAGCGGCGCGCACGGAGTCGAGGAACTTGCCGACTTCCTGCTTGAGGCGGTCGCTGTCGCGCGACAGCAACTGCGCCGCCGACAGGATCTGCGAGGACGCCGTCCCGGTCTCGCTGGCGCCGCGCTGCACCTCGACGATGTTGGAACTGACATGCCGGGTGCCCTCGGCCGCGCGTTCGACGTTGCGGGAAATTTCCTGCGTGGCCGCGCCCTGCTGTTCGACCGCGGCGGCAATCGTCGAGGAGATGTCGGACAATTTCTCGATGGTCCCGCTGATTTCCAGGATCGCATCGACCGATTCCTGCGTCGCCGCCTGGATGCCGGCGATCTGCTGCCCGATCTCGCCGGTGGCCTTGGCCGTCTGCTCGGCCAGCGCTTTCACTTCGCTCGCCACCACCGCGAAGCCGCGGCCAGCGTCGCCGGCACGCGCCGCCTCGATGGTGGCATTGAGCGCCAGCAGATTGGTCTGGCCGGCGATGGTGTTGATCAGTTCGACGACATCGCCGATGCGGGCGGCGGCCTTCGACAGCGCACCGACCCGGTCGTTGGTCTTGCGCGCCTGCGCCACCGCGTCGGCGGATATGCGCGCCGAATCCTGCACCTGTCGGCTGATCTCGTTGACCGAAGACGCCATCTCGCCGGTCGCCGACGCCACCGACCGCACATTGCTGGATGCCGCGTCCGAGGCCTCGGCCACCGTTGCCGCGATTTTCTGGGCCTTGTCGGCGGTCTTGTTCAGCGTGCCGGCCGACTGAGCCAGCCCGCCGGACGCCGTGGTGACGGTCTCGATGATTTCGCCGACCGCGCCTTCGAAGCCATCGGCGAGCTTGATCATGTCGGCGCGGCGCTTTGCGGCGCCGCGCTGTTCGGTTTGCAACTGGTCGGCCTTCAAGCGCTCGACCTCGATGGCGCTGCTCTTGAACACCCCCACGGCGCGGATGATTTCGCTGACCTCGTCATCGGCGGTCGCCTGCGGAATTTCCACGGTCAGATCGCCGGCAGCCAGGCTGCGCATCTTGGTGGTCAGGCTGCGCAGCGGCCGCACCGAGCTGATGCTCCACCAAGCGAAACCGCAGCCGACGATCAGCGCCAGTCCGCACAGCACTTCCATCTGCGTCTCGAAGCTCTGGGTGACCTCGCTGACGCTGGCAGCGACCTCCTTGTTCTTGCGTTCCTGAAGATCGATGAACTTGTTGATGACGGCGAGCCACGTCACGAAGGCCGGCCGTGCCTCGTTCATCAGCGTCAGACGCGCCGTCTTGGCGTCGCCCTTCTTCTGCTGCTCGACCACCAGCTTCAGCGCGGCGTTGGCACGGCTCCGGGCGGCCTTGATCTCGGCGTTGATGCTGCGCTCATCGGCGGTCATGTCCGGCCGGGTCGCGAACATCTTTTCCATCGCGGCCTCGGAGTCGGCGTAGAACGCCTCCAGCCGGCTGATGTCATTGAGCACGTTGGCCTGCTCGCCCGGCTCGACGAGGGTCATGTCGCGCACCAGGATCGCACGATCGTGCACGCTGCCGCGGAAATTGATCGCATAGCGCTGCTTGACGCTGTTGAAGTCGTTGATCAAGGAGAGATTGGTGCTGACGCTGTTGACCCGGTAGATGCTGATCACCGTGAGCGACACCATGAGCAGAAGGACGGTGGCAAAGCCGGTGGCAACCCGCGTGGAAATTCTGGTATTGCTAACAAAGCTCATGCGGTTCCATCCTGCTCCGGCCATTCGCCAGGGATTCCGACCGTCATCGGTGGAATCATGACGTGATGCGCCACCATGCGGACGCCCGCCTAAGCAACTCTTAATCATGCGGAGATTCACAAATTGAAGCGGGACTGAGCGCGGTGTCGTACAGAGGCGACCGAGTTCCACCGAGTTTAGTCAGGGCTTCGGCGCGATGTAACGCTCAAGCAGATGGCGGACCTTGCGGCGCGCGGTTCCTCGTCTGCTAGCGCCGGAGCAGTTGCGCCGCGCTGCGCCGATGCTTGCCGTTCTTGAGTTCCCCGGTGATCTTTTGCGAGAACGCATCTCGGCGACGTTGAGCAACAGATAGCCAAGCATCCGGGCCAGCGGCAAACTCCCTTGCGGATAAAGTCGATACTCTGACATTGGTGGAACTACACTGCGGGCGGCGGCAGGCGATGTTCCATTTGCCATCGGCGGCGGAACCCTTGGCACCCCTCCCCGGCCCACCCCGCAAGGGGGGAGCGAGCATGGACAGTGGCGCAGGGTGCAAGATGCCGCGCTTGCAGGGCGCATCGGGCCGGCTACGATGGGGCACGCTCACGGCGCGGACGGCAACATGCGACGGCTGCTGAAATTCCTGCACACCATCGGCGCGATCGGGATGATGGGCGCGATGACCTGCCTGCTGGTGCTGCTTGCGCTGGCGCCTGCGCCGTCGCAGGCCGCCGAATATTCCGCGCTGTACGGCGCGATGGGCAGGATCGCGGGCTGGGTGCTGTTTCCGTCGCTGGGGCTGACGCTGGTGTCGGGCCTCTTGGCGATGGCCGCCAACCGCGCCTACCAGAACGCCGGCTGGGCGCTGGTCAAGCTCGCCACCGGCGTGCTGGTGTTCGAGGCCGGCTTTGCCGGCGTGGTCGGCCCCTTGCAGGACGAGGCCGAGCGCAGCGCGCAGGCGCTGGCGAGTGGTGCGGCGCTGGTGGAGACCTCGGGCGCCATCACCGGCACGATCTGGGTGCTGATCGCGCTCTCCGTGCTCAATGTCGCGTTCGGCGTGTGGCGGCCGAGGCTGAGACGGCGGGTGAAAGCGTAGGGTGGGCAAAGCCGCGACGCGCTGTTCTTACCCTCCCCCTTGCGGGGAGGGTGGCCGCGCGCAGCGCGGTCGGGTGGGGGTGCCACAGGCGACAGCGTCTGCGGCACCCCCACCCGTCACGTTTGTTCGCTGCGCTCTCAAACGCGCCACCCTCCCCGCAAGGGGGAGGGGAAGAACGTCGGCGCTGTTGGTAACAAAGCACGTTAGCCGCAAACGATGCGTTTGATAGTTTGTAAAGAAGACGCGCCGCAGCGAGGCTGCGACGCGTTGATACTTACTCCGAGTACGCTCCTTACGCGGCAGCGCGCTGGTGCTTGCTGGACTTGATCTCGGCGATGATCTGCTTGGAGAACGCTTCGAGATCGCCGGGATTCCGTGAGGTGATGATGCCGCCATCGCTTACGACGGCCTTGTCTTCCCACTTGCCGCCGGCATTGATGACGTCGGTCTTGATCGAGTGATACGACGTCATCTTCAAATTCTTGACGATGCCGGCCTCGATCAGCAGCCACGGCGCGTGGCACACTGCGGCTATCGGCTTGCCGCCGGCATAGAACGCCTTGATCAGCGCCAGCGCATCCTCGTTGACGCGCAAGAGGTCGGGGTTGATCTGGCCGCCCGGCAGCACCAGCGCGTCGTAGTCGTCGGCCTTCGCAGTGGCCAGCGTGGCGTCGACCTTGACCGACTGGCCCCAGTCGTCGCCGTCCCAGCCGCGGATCACGCCGACTTCCGGCGAGACGACATGGACTTCGGCGCCGGCCTCGGTGAGGCGATCGCGCGGAACTTCGAGTTCCGACTGTTCGAAGCCGTTGGTGGCGAGAATGAGGACGCGCTTGCCGGTCAGTTGAGCGGACATGATGTTCTCCATCGTTGAATTGATGTGAGGACAATGGCTGGCGCCAATGATCGTTCCGTGTGCTGCGCGCCGCTGCGATCACGTTGAATTGGCTGGCGGGGTGGCAAAACAAAGAAATGCCCGGCGCGAGCCGGGCGTTTCAACGGATGGCGGATTAGCGTAGCGTAATCCGCCATCCGTTCGGCGGCGGGTTACGCCTTCGGCTAACCCGCCCTACTTTTAGTTATCCAGGAACGACCTGAGCTTGCGGCTCCTTGACGGGTGCTTCAGCTTGCGCAGCGCCTTGGCTTCGATCTGGCGGATGCGCTCGCGGGTCACCGAGAACTGCTGGCCGACTTCTTCCAGCGTGTGGTCGGTGTTCATGCCGATGCCGAAGCGCATGCGCAGCACGCGCTCTTCGCGCGGGGTGAGCGAGGCCAGCACGCGGGTCGTGGTCTCGCGCAAATTGGACTGGATCGCGGCGTCGATCGGCAGGATCGCGTTCTTGTCCTCGATGAAGTCGCCGAGATGCGAATCTTCCTCGTCGCCCACCGGCGTCTCAAGCGACAGCGGCTCCTTGGCGATCTTCAGGACCTTGCGCACCTTCTCCAGAGGCATGCCCAGCTTCTCAGCCAGTTCCTCGGGAGTGGGCTCGCGGCCGATCTCGTTGAGCATCTGGCGCGACGTGCGCACGATCTTGTTGATGGTCTCGATCATGTGCACGGGAATGCGGATGGTGCGGGCCTGGTCGGCGATCGAGCGCGTGATCGCCTGTCGGATCCACCAGGTCGCATAGGTCGAGAACTTGTAGCCGCGGCGGTATTCGAATTTATCCACCGCCTTCATCAGGCCGATGTTGCCTTCCTGGATCAGATCGAGGAACTGCAGGCCGCGGTTGGTGTATTTCTTGGCGATCGAGATCACGAGACGGAGGTTGGCTTCCACCATCTCCTTCTTGGCCTGACGGGCTTCGCGCTCGCCCTTCTGCACGCCGTGCACGATCTTGCGGAATTCGCCGATCTCGAGCCCGGTGAGGCCGGCGAGCTGCTGGATCTCGCTGCGCAACTCCTTGATGCGGTCCTTCTCGACCGCGACGAAGTTCTTCCAGCCTTTTGCGGAGAGCTTCGAGACGCGATTCAGCCACTTCGGATCGAGCTCCGATCCGACGTAGTTGCGCAGGAAGTCTTCGCGGGCGACGCCGTGGCTGTCGCCGAGCCGCAGCAGGCGGCCTTCGAAGGAGACGAGGCGCTTGTTGATGTCGTAGAGCTGCTCGACCAGCGAATCGATACGCGCCTGGTTGAGGCGGAGCGACTTCACCTCGACGATGATGTCGTCCTTGAGCTTCTTGTACTTGCGCTCCTGGGCCGGCGACAGCGTCTCGCTCTGCAACTGGTTGGCGATGTCCTGCTCCTGCAGGCGGCGCAGCTTCTTGTAGTTGTCGGCGATCTTGTCGAAGGTCTCGACGACCTTCGGCTTCAGCTCGGCCTCGATGGCGGCGAGCGACATCTGGTTTTCGAATTCGTCGTCGTCGCCGTCGTCACCTTCGGCAGCGGCCGGCTCCGGTGCCGGAGCCGGAGCGGAGCGCGGCGGCGCGGCGCGGAACGGGGTCGGCGCCGGCGGCGCAGCCGGCGGGGCTGTGACCGCATCGGCGTCGCCATCGGCGGCGACCGGCGGCGCAATCAGCGCCGGGTTCATGTTGTTCTTGGAATCCGGGCCGGCATAGGTGGCCTCGAGATCGATGATGTCGCGAAGGAAGATCTTGCCTTCGTTCAATTCGTCGCGCCAGATGATGATGGCCTGGAACGTCAACGGACTTTCACACAGACCTGCGATCATCGCCTCGCGGCCGGCCTCGATGCGCTTGGCGATGGCGATTTCGCCCTCGCGCGACAGCAGCTCGACCGTGCCCATCTCGCGCAGATACATGCGGACGGGATCGTCGGTGCGCTCGCCGGGCTCGGATTTCTTGGTCTCGGTAACGGCCTTCTGGGTGACCTCGACGAGTTCGTTGTCGGTCTCTTCCTCGGCCTCTTCCTTGGTCTCTTCCTCGTCCGAGTCAGCGTCGTCGGATTCCGACACGTTGATGCCCATATCGGAGAGCATCGACATGATGTCTTCGATCTGTTCGGGAGAGGTGGTGTCCGAAGGCAGGACGTCGTTGAGCTGATCGAAGGTCACGAAGCCGCGCTTCTTGGCCTGCTTGATCATCTTCTTGACGGCGGCATCCGAAAGGTCGAGCAACGGCGACGGCGCATCGGGAGCATCCTTCTCCGGCGCGTCGGCCTTGTCGTCTTTTTCCTTGTCTTTCGCCTGCAGCGTCTTTGCCTTGGTGGCCATTCAATGCTCCTGAAACGCGATCACGCGGGCGGCGTTGCCGCCGCTTTCAATCATTCATCCGCTGGACGCGGAAAGGGTGGCGCTCGACTTCGCCACCCTTGAACTGGTCTTTACGGTTGCCGCACTTAAGCCAAAGAGCGTTAAGCTCCGATTAACCGTGTTTTTGCAGCCAAACCACGGGTTTGGCGAGTCTTTTCGCGATTTCGCCGTAGGCTGTCCGCAGCAAATTTGCATCAAGAATTGCGCTGAAACCGGCCAGACGACTCACCGAACCCCTCGATCAGAGCCTCGATCCCGTCCACCTCGGCCAGCCGCGCCTTGACGTCGCGCAACCAGCCATAATTCGTCTCGCTGGCCTCTTCGCCAAGCGCCAGCTCGGCATCTTTCAGTTCTCTAAGTAAGGAGTGCCACTGGCGATGCAAGGCAACCAGTTGAATCCATGTCGAAAGAACGTCCTCGCGCGCCGCGCCGGGCTGCGCCGCCCACACGTCCTTGGTGGTAATGGCTCGCTCAACATGTTGCAATTGTTCGCTAAATCCAGCCTTAACGAGGTCTGAACGCATTTGCTCGCTTTGTTGGGCTTCGTCGCCATGGTGATGGTCATGGGCAAAGCAGGCAATGATCCCGGCGCGCAGCCGGTGCATCTCGGGATGCGCCAGTTCCAAAGCGGCGACCTCCTCGAGCTTGTCGTGCAGCAGCCAGGGGTGGTTGATCAGGGATTGCACGATCAGTGCCTCGCGGCGCGAAATCGCGCTGCGCTGGCCGCGCATGATCGAGGAATTGGCGAGCTGCGGGCTTACCACCTGGTAGGGCGAGCGGTTGATGGTCTGGCTGCCGGCCGAGGCCGAGGACCTGCCGCGCGGCTCGATCCGGCCGGCCGCGCCCGGCGTGAAAGTGCGCGCCGCCCCCGGACGGCCGTAGCCGCCGCCGGCCTTGTTGCCGAAACCGCCGCCACCCGCCCCGGCCCCGCGGAACCCGCCGCCGGCGCCAAAACCGCGGCCGGCATTGGGGTTGAAGGTCGCGCGCAGCCGCTCGGCGAGGTCCTGGCGGTAGTATTTCTTCACGACGTCGTCGCGGATGCCGTTGGCGAGTTCGTTGATGCGGGCCTCGAGGGCTGCGCGGCGTTCCGGCGTGGCGAAGTCGCCGCCCAAAGTCGCCTGCGCCCAGATCAGGTCGGACAGCGATTTGGCAGCCGCAATGACCTCCTCGACCGCGATCCGGCCGCCGGAGCGGGCGAGATCGTCGGGGTCCTGGCCCTCCGGCAACAGGGCAAATCGGAGACTCTTGCCGGGCTTGAGGTGCGGCAGCGCCAGCTCGGCGGCGCGCCACGCCGCTTTCTGGCCGGCCTTGTCGCCGTCGAAGCACAGGATCGGCTCGTCGGCCATCTTCCAGATCAGCTGCAGCTGGTTCTCGGTCAGCGCCGTGCCGAGCGGCGCCACGGTGGCGTGGAAACCGACGCCGACCATCGCGATGACGTCGACATAGCCCTCGACCACCACCAGGGCCGCGCCATTATGCGCGGCGGTGCGGGCCATCGGAAAATTGTACAGATTGTCGCCCTTGTGGAAGAGCGGCGTCTCCGGCGAATTCAGGTACTTGGCCGGGACGTCCTTTTCCAGTGCGCGGCCGCCGAAGGCGATCACCCGGCCGCGCAAATCGGTGATCGGGAACATGACGCGGTCGCGGAACCGGTCATAGGGCACCGGAATGTCCTCGCCGCCGATCAGCAGGCCGGATTCGACCATGTCGGGGACGGGAATGCCGGCGGCGCCGAGATATTCCTTCAGCGCGTAACGCTCGGCCGGGGCATAGCCCATCTTGAACTGCAGCTGCACGGTCGGCGAGATCTGGCGGTCGGCGAGATAGCCGCGCGCCTTGGCACCCACCCGCGAGGTCAGTTGCTCGGCGAAGAACTTCGCGGCGAGGTCCATGACGTCGTACAGCGTCTTGCGGCGCTCGGCGTGGCGGGCGGCGTCCGGCGTCGCCGCCGGCAGCGCCACGCCGGCCATCTGCGCCAGGCGCTCGACGGCCTCCGGGAAGCTGCAGCCGTCGGTCTCCATCAGGAAGGAGATGATGTCGCCGTGCTTGCCGGAGGAGAAGTCGTGGTAAAAGCCCTTCTCGTCATTGACGAAGAAGGACGGCGACTTCTCCTGCTGGAACGGCGACAGCCCCTTCCATTCCCTTCCCGCCTTCTTCAACTTGACGCGCTTGCTCACGACCTCCGAGACGGGAAGCCGGGCGCGCAAATCGTCGAGGAACTGGGGCGTGAAGCGCATGGGTGCTTATGCGGTGAGTCGGGGCTGCGAGTCTTGGTGAACGGGATGTGACCAGCCGACCATCGATATAGGGTTTGCGGCGGGAAAAACGAGAGACACAAGGTTGCGCCCGCTATTCACAGGGGGCGTGATCGCGCTGATGGCCGTCGCGCTGCCGCGACGGCTGCCGGAGCACAGCCTGACTTATGGCCGGCTGCTGGGCTCGCTGTGGCAATTGATGCGCGACACCCGCGTGCTGCAGCGCCGCTCGGCCTATCAGTGCCTGTTGTACGGCGCCTTCAGCCTGTTCTGGACGGCGATGCCGATCGTGCTGGAAGCGCCGCCCTTTGCCTTTGGCCACGTCGCACTGTCGGCGTTCCTGTTGTCCGGCGCAGGCGGCGCGCTGCTGGCGCCGCTGGCCGGGCGGATGGCCGATCGCGGCGGCGGCGGCACCGTCACGCTGGTGGCGATGCTCGCGGTGCTGGTGAGTTTCGTGCTGATCCGCACCGAGGGCAACGGCCCTGCCAGCATCGCGCTGTTCGTGATCGCCGGCATCCTGATCGACGCAGGCACCCAGGGCAATGTGGTGGCCGGCCAGCGCGCGATCGATGCCCTGCCGGCCGACATCCGCAGCCGTCTCAACGCGCTGTATCTCGGCTCGGCGTTCTTCGGCGGCGCGCTGGGTTCGGCGATCTCGGGCTTTGCTGCGTCGCATGGCGGCACCACGTCGATCAGCAATATCGGAATCGGGTTCGCGCTGCTGGCGCCGGGGATCTTTGCGACGGAGTTTGTGGGGAAGAAGGCGTAGGGCTTTCTTGCTTCCCTCTCCCCCGCGCGAAGCTTCGCTTCGCTAGGTGGGAGAGGGTGGATCGCACCGCGAAGCGGTTCGAGACGGGTGAGGGGGCGCCACAGACTCCAAGCCTAGTGCCCCCTCATCCGTCACGGCCTCCGGCCGTGCCACCTTCTGCCACAAGGGGAGAAGGAAGAAGCGTCCGACTACTTCTCCAAAAATTTTCCCGACACGATCCGCTTCGCTTCGTCCACCGGGCGGTTGTAGATATAGGTCCAGGCCTGTTGCACGCGGCCGTCCGCGAGCGTCACCGGAACCACCTCGCGCAGATACAGCGTCGGCGGCTCAAAGCCCGGACCGATGCTTTCATAGTCGTCGAGTGCGGCCATCAATTCCGCGACGTTGCGCAGCCGATACAGTTCGCCATGCACCACGTCAGCCGCATCATCGGAATGCAGCAGCCCCGGATAATGCGCGACCCTATACAGCCGGCCCCGGCACGAAGCCGGCCCGACAAGATCTGCACCCGCCGCAAGCCGCCTCGACATCGGATGGTCGAAGCCGCTCATCAGCGTGCCGTAGACGAAGACGCAATCGAGTTCGCTCATCCCACCCCTACGCCGGCTGGTGCTTGATCTCGTCGGAGATGACGAAGAACTTGACGAGGTCCATGCGGCCGAAGCTGGTGGTCAGCGCCACGTCGGCGGCGTCGCGGCCCGTGCCCATCAGGATGCGGCCGATCCGCGGCTTGTTGTGGCGGGCGTCGCAGGTGTACCAGCGGCCCGAGAGATAAACTTCGAACCAGCCGGAGAAATCCATCACCGAGCCGTCATAGGGAATCCCGATGTCGCCCATGTAGCCGGTGCAGTAGCGCGCCGGGATGCCCATGCAGCGGCAGAAGGTCAGCGCCAGATGCGCGTAGTCGCGGCACACGCCGTTGCCCTGCTCGTAGACGTCATGCGCCGACTTCATGTGATGCGCGTGCTCGTAGCCGAACTTCACATGATTATGTACGAACGCGATGATGGTCTGCACGCGCGCCCAGCCGGGCTCGGTGTTGCCGAACAATGACCACGCCACGTCGGTCAGCTTATCGGTCTCGCAATAGCGGCTCGCCATCAGATACAGCAGGCATTCGTCGGGCAGCTGGTCGATCGGCAATTGCTGCGCCGAGGGCACGACCTGATCGGGCTTGCCGGAATCGCGCACCAGCGTGTTGCCGTGAAAGGTGATGCCGCCGGCCGGCGCGACCAGGCGACCGCAGACATTGCCGAAACTGTCGCGATAATAGGTGATCGGCACGTCCGGCGTGGTGGTGATGCTCTCGGTGCCATCGATGTCGCCATAGCGCGACGGGTGGATGCTGAGCATCGTCACCATCGGCGTCGGGTTGATCGCAAAATAGGTGATCTCGAAGCCGACCCTGATTTCCATAATATCCTATACCTTTGCATCTTCGCCGGCGGAGACGACATTGATACTGACATCCATGCCGAGGAAGGCATCAGCCGAACCGAGATAGGTGCCGTGCAGCGAAATGGCCTGGCGCGGATCGCGCGCCACCGCGACGCGAATGAGATCGCGGCTGCCGACGATGCCGTTGGTCGGATCGAATTCGATCCAGCCCGCGGCGGGAAGATAGACCTGCACCCAGGCATGCGTGGAGCCGCCGCCGACATAGCCGTGCTGGCGATCGCCATGGATGAACAGATAGCCCGAGACGAAGCGCGCGGCGATGCCGAGCCTTCGGCACGCCTCGATCATGAATAGCGCGAAATCGCGGCAGGTGCCGGACTTCGTCTGCAGCGTATCGAGCGGGTGCTGGGTGCCGTGTTCGTAGCGCTTGCGGTATTTGAACTGCGCGCGGATGCCGTGGGTCATGCCGCTGAGGATGTGGAAGGTCGGCGTCGGGCCCTGGGGATCGAGGAACTCGCGCGCCCAGTAGGACAGCTCGCCATCGGGATCGCCATATTGCGGGCGGATGAATTCCTGCAAATCGGGCAATTCGTCGGAATTGTATTTGAAGGGATAGAAGTACGCCTCGTCATCGGACGTCAGCGCGAATTCGTCGGCCGGCATGTGCTCAATGGTCGCCGTCGAGGTGAAGGTCAGTTTTCGGGCCCGCTCGTCAAAGGTAGCGATGGCGACGGAATTGCCGAACACGTCATGGATGTAGCGCAGCGTCATCGGCTCCGGCGTGATCTCGAGCTTGCCGGTCAACATGCGCAGATCGTGGCCGTCGCGCGGGCGCAGCATGATGCGATGCTCGCCGAACGCCACCGGATGTGAATAGCGGTATTCGGTCTTGTGGTGGATGGTCAGCAGCGGCATCGTTGAATCATTCATGTCGTGACTTTGTACAGGCAAATCTATACCGGTCGCTGCTGATTGACAGGCCAGATTGCTGCCTCAATAGGCAATGATGAGGGAAAACCGCTTTGAACCGCGCAAGCGACACATCACTACGTTTCGGAACCCATGATGTTCCACCGGTTTGGGAACAAAACGCCGCGGGACGATCGCCCTTCCTGCTGACCTGCGATCACTATGGCCGGCTGATCCCGCAGATGCTCGGCGACCTCGGCCTCTCCGATGCCGAGCGCCAGCGCCACATCGGCTGGGATATCGGCATCGCCGGCGTCGCGGAGCGGATGTCGTCTGCGCTGGACGCCCATCTGGTGGCGCAGCGCTATTCGCGGCTGGTGATCGACTGCAACCGGCCGCCAGAGGCGGCATCGTCGATCCCGCTGATTTCCGAAGCCACGACGGTGCCCGGCAATGAGGGTCTCGACGCGGCCGCCGCGCAGAGTCGGCGCCGGCTGATCTTCGATCCTTACCATCAGCGCATCGACGCGGTGATCGACGCGCGGCTGCAGGCGGGCCAGCCGACGGTGCTGGTGTCGCTGCACAGCTTCACGCCTTCCTATGCCGGGATCGCCCGGCCATGGCACATCGGCACGCTGTATCAACACGACCGGGTGCTGCCGCCGCTGGTGCTGCAGGGCTTACGCGCCGAGCCGGGGCTGGTGGTCGGCGACAACCAGCCCTATGCCGTGAGCGACGACACCGACTATACGATCCCGGTGCACGGCGAACGGCGCGGGCTGCTGAACACCGGCATCGAAATCCGGCAGGATCTGATCTCCGATGCCGCCGGCGAGACGCAATGGGCGGAGCGACTGGCGCGGGTGTTCTCCGAGATCGAGGTGACGCTGAAGCAACGCGGGCTGATCTAGCAGAGCTGCTCTTTCTTTCCGCTCTCCCGCCAACGCCGCTGCGCGGCGCCGGGGGAAAGGGGAAGTAACGATCTAGCCCGGCGCCGGCGATCGCAAGGTCGGCAGCGGCGCCGCATCCTCGCCGGGCCCGAGCGGCACGACGATGCGTCGGAACAGATGCCAGGTGGCATGGCCGAGCACCGGCAGGGTCACCAGTAGCCCTAGAAAATACGGCAGAGACGACACCGCCAGCAGCACCACGATGACGGCCGCCCAGCCGATCATCGGCAGCGGGCTCATCACCACCGCCCGCACGCTGGTGATCATCGCGGTCACCGCGTCGACGTCGCGGTCCAGCAGCAGCGGGAACGACACCACCGTCAGCGAGAACAGAACCAGCGACAAGGCTGCACCGATCAAATTGCCGAGCGCGAGAAATACCAGGCCTTCATTGGTGGTCAGCACCGCCGTGATGAATTCGGGCAGGCTGGAGAACGAGGCATGCAGACCGAGCAGCACCGCGATCAGCAGGCGGACTTGATACATCCACACCAGAAAGACGAACAGCGTGACGAAGGCCATCCAGCCGATTTCCCGGCGGGCCCGGATGGTAGCCCAGATGCCGCGCATCGACGGCGCCTCTCCGGCCTCGCGCTGCCGGCTCACTTCGTACAGGCCGACCGCGACGAACGGCCCGAGCAGCGCGAAGCCCGCCGCCAGCGGATAGGCCAGGTACACCATGCCGAACGCGGTCAGGCTGAGCAGGATCAGGATGCCGCCGGCGACGTAAAGCCCGGCGAAGGCCAGACCGAACAACGGCGCGGCCTGGAAATCGCGCAGCCCCTGGCCGAGCGACTCCGCAATATCGGCGACGCTGACGCGCCGCACCACAGGATCGATTTTTCCCGAGATGGATGTCATGGTCCGTCCTCCCGCGTTGTTCGCAGTTCACGCCAGACGTCGCCACCGCGTCATGATCTAAATCAAATCAGCCGAGCGCCCGCAGCTCGCGGCGCAGCACCTTGCCGGTCGCGGTCATCGGCAGGCTGTCGGCGAACTGAACGTGGCGCGGATATTCGTGGGCGGCGAGCTGCACTTTCACGAAATCCTGGATCTGGCGCGCCAGCTCGTCGCCGGCCGCAAAGCCGGGGCGCAGCACGATCCAGGCCTTGATGGCCTCGGTGCGGATCGGATCGCGCACGCCGACCACCGCGGCATTGGCGACCGCGGGATGCTTCAGCAGCGTGTGCTCGATCTCGGAAGGACCGATGCGATAGCCGGCCGAGGTAATGACATCGTCCTCGCGGCTGACGTACCAGAAGTAACCGTCGTCATCCTGCACGCCGAGATCGCCGGTCAGCAGGAATTCGCCGGCAAATTTCTTCGCGGTGCCCTCCTCGTTCTGCCAGTAGCCGAGCATGGTGCAGGGATTGGGCTGGCGCACGCCGATGATGCCGCGGTTGCCGCGCGGCAGCTCTTCGCCGGTTTCGCTGACGATGCGCACGTCGAAGCCCGGCGTCGCCTTGCCCATCGATCCCGGGCGGATCGGAAACAGCTTTGCATTGTTGCCGACCACCAGATTGCATTCGGTCTGGCCGTAGATCTCGTGGGCATCGATGCCGAAGGTGGCGCGCACCCAGCCGAGCAATTCGGCACCGAGCGACTCGCCGCCGGTCAGCATGCTGCGCAACCGCACGCCCGGATGCTTGACGTCGGCCTGCCGCATCAGCTTCAGCGCGGTCGGCGGCAGGAACACGTTGCGCACGCCGTGGTCCGCCATCAACTGCATCGCGGCCTGCGGCTCGAACTTCTTCGCGCGGTGCCCGACAACCGGCACGCCGTGGTACCAGGCCGGAAACAGCGCATCGAACAGCCCGCCGATCCACGCCCAGTCCGCCGGCGTCCAGTAGACGTCGCCGGGTTTCGGGAAGAAGCCGTGCACCATCTCGACATTGGGCAAATGGCCGAGCAGTACGCGGTGCGCATGCAGCGCGCCCTTCGGATTGCCTGTCGTGCCGGAGGTGTAGATGATGATGGCGGGATCGTCGCAGGACGTGTCGATGGTGGCGAAATCCTCCGACGCCACATCGATCGACGCCCAGAACGATTTTGTGCCGGCCGGCGCGTCGCCGATCACATAGACCTGTTCGAGCAGCCGCAGCCGATCACGTATCTTCGCCAGTTTCTCCCAGCCCGCGGCATCGGTGACCACCGCGCGGGCGCCGGAATTGGCGAGCCGGAATTCGAGCGCGTCCTCGCCGAACAATGTGAACAGCGGCACCGACACCAGGCCGGAGCGGAACGCAGCGAGATGCACGATCGGCAGTTCCACCGACTGCGACAGGAACACCGCAACGCGGTCGCCGCGGGTGAGACCGTCCGCCTTCAGCACGTTGGCGAAGCGGCGCGAGAAGGATTGCATCTGGTCGAAGGAGTAACGCGACGGAGTGCCGTGCTCATCGACAAAGATCAGCGCGAGGCGGCTCGAGCCGTCGGCATGGCGGTCGCAGGCGGCACTGGCGATGTTGAAGCGCTCCGGCACGGCCCATCGGAAATCGCGGCACAGCGCGGCGTAGTCGGCGGTTTCCACCAGCATGGACACTCCCTGCGGCGCTCCTCGTCTCGGTTACGTTCGGAGAGGTGACAGGCCGCCTGTGGTGTTTAGCCGATCGCGGCGGCGCGCCAAAGTCCCTTGAATTTCATGGCCCGTCATGGTCTCAAGCGGGCTGATGCCGCCCGCCCCGGGCGCCCCTTTTCGGCAGAGTTCGCGATGGCCCGCAGGTTTTCCGCCGCCTACCAGTCGGAACCGGTGTCCGCCCTAGCGGCATGGGCGCGGCGGCTGGCGGTTTTTTCCGCGGTTGCCGCTTTGTGCTCGATCCTCATCGTGCGGTTCGGCTTCCTCGACGTGAAGCCGGCGCTGGCGACGTTTCTGGGCTCATTGGGCTTTGCCGCGCTGTCGATCCTGGTGGCGCTGGCCGGCTTCGTCGCGATCTGGATCAACGGCTCGCGCGGCATGAGCCGGATCCTGTTCGCGCTGGCGCTCGACGTGGTGATCCTCGCCTACCCCGCCTATCTCGGCTGGCAATACCGCAAGCTGCCGGCGATCCACGACATCACCACCGATCCGATCGATCCGCCGCGCTTCGAGGCGCTGGCGCGGCTGCGCACCGGCGACGGCGCCAATACCGCGGTCTATGCCGGGCTGTATTCCGCCGAATTGCAGCGCGCCACCTGGCCCGGGATCGAGCCGGTCGATCTCGATATCAACGTGCAGCGCGCCTATGACGTCACCCATGCGCTCGTCACCAAGCGCAAATGGCTGATCATCGACGAGCGCCCGCCGCAGCCGCCGCGCCGCATCGGCCGCATCGAGGCGGTGGCACGCACGCCGATCATGGGCTTTCGCGAGGACGTCACGATCCGCGTCACGCCCGACGGCGAAGGCTCGCGCGTCGATATCCGCTCCTCGTCGCGCTATTTCGAAGGCGACCTCGGCAGCAACGCCTCGCGGGTAGCCAAGCTGATCGAGGACATCAACACCGCGGCGGAAAACACGCCGGCGCCGAAGAAGGCCGCGGCACCCGCGAAGGCGGCACCGAAGGGCGCGGTGAAGAAGTAGCGCCTCCACACACTGTCATTCCGGGATCCGTCAGACGGCGAAGCCGGCTGACGGAGACCCGGAACCTCGGAATGTTTTGCGCTGAACATGTCGGGATTCCGGGCTCGCTCGCGCTGGTGCGCTCGCGCCCCGGAATGACAGTTTCAGGTCGCCATCCGGTAGCTGCCTGATATCACCGCGTCGCCATCGGTCGCCACGATGCCGCGTGCGACCAAATCTTCCAGATGCGCCAGCACGGAATAGCCCGCCGCCCCCGTCAGCCGCGGGTCGATGCCGATGTAGATCGCGCGGACCAAAGTGGGGATGTCGGCCTCGCCTTTCGCCAGGCGATGCAGGATCGAGGCTTCGCGGGCGCGGCGATGGCGGATCAGGAAGCGGACGAAGCGGGGCGCGTCGGGAATTTCTGGGCCGTGGCCGGAGAAGTACAGCTGTTCCGGGCGCGCCGCGAGCCGGTCGAGCGAGGCCATGTAATCGACCATCGAGCCGTCCGGCGGCGCCACGATCGAGGTCGACCAGCCCATCACGTGATCGGCGACGAACAGGTAGCCGCGCTCGCGCCAGGAAAAGGCCATGTGATTGGCGGTGTGGCCCGGCGTCGCCACCGCCTCGAGCGCCCAGCCATCGCCCTCGACGACGTCGCCGTCCGACAATTGCACGTCGGGCATGAAGTCGCGGTCGGCGCCGGATTCCGGCGAATGCTGCTCGCTCTCGTGGCGCGGCCGTGACGCGCGGTGTGGGCCTTCGGCATAGACCTTGGCCCCGGTCGCGGCCTTGAGGGCCGCGGTGTTCGGCGAATGGTCATTGTGGGTGTGGGTGACGAAGATGTGGGTGACGGTCTCGCCGCGCACCGCATCGAGCAACGCCTGCAGATGCGCCTCGTTGCGCGGGCCGGGATCGATGATCGCGACGTTGCCTTCGCCCACGATGTAGCTGTTGGTGCCGGAGAAGGTGAATGGCGACGGATTGTTGCACAGGATGCGACGCACGCCGGGGCGGACATGATCGACGACGCCGGGGACCAGCGGATAATCGCGGTTAAACGGGACGTCGTCGTTGTCGCTCATGTTGTTTGCGCCGTAGGTGAGGCTCCCCTCCCCCTTGCGGGGAGGGTCGGCCGATAGGCCGGGGTGGGGGTGCCCCACGCGCTGTCGGAGTGTGGGGCACCCCCCACCCGGCTCTTCGTTCGCTTCGCTCACGATGAGCCACCCTCCCCGCCTAGCGAAGCTTCGCTTCGCACGGCGGGAGGGTTAGCAAGAGCGCTAGCCGAACGCCTGGATGCCGGTGATGGCGCGGCCGAGGATCAGCGCGTGGACGTCATGCGTGCCCTCGTAAGTGTTCACCGTCTCGAGGTTCTGGGCGTGGCGCATGACATGGTATTCGACCTGGATGCCGTTGCCGCCGTGCATGTCGCGGGCCATCCGCGCGATGTCCAGCGACTTGCCGCAGTTGTTGCGCTTCACTACCGAGATCATGTCGGGGTGGAAGTTGCCCTCGTCCATCAGCCGGCCGACGCGTAACGAACCCTGCAGGCCGAGCGAGATTTCGGTCAGCATGTCGGCGAGCTTCTTCTGCACCAATTGCGTGGCAGCGAGCGGGCGATTGAACTGCTTGCGGTCCAGCGTGTACTGGCGGGCACGCGCCATGCAGTCCTCGGCGGCGCCGAGCACGCCCCAGGAGATGCCGTAGCGGGCACGGTTGAGGCAGCCGAACGGGCCCTTCAGGCCGGAGACGTTGGGCAGCAGCGCTTCCTCGCCGACCACCACGCCGTCCATCACGATCTCGCCGGTGATCGAGGCGCGCAAGGAGAGCTTGCCGCCGATCTTCGGCGCGGTGAGGCCCTTCATGCCCTTCTCGAGGATGAAGCCGCGGATCTGGTTGTTGTGTTCGGCCGACTTCGCCCACACCACGAACACGTCGGCGATCGGCGCGTTCGAGATCCACATCTTGGAGCCGGTGATGCGGTAGCCATCTGCGCACTTCTCGGCGCGGGTCTTCATGCCGCCGGGATCCGAGCCGGCATCGGGCTCGGTCAGGCCGAAGCAGCCGACCCACTCGCCGGAGGCGAGCTTGGGCAGGTACTTCTTGCGCTGGGCTTCGTCGCCATAGGCGTAGATCGGGTACATCACCAGCGACGACTGCACCGAGTTCATCGAGCGGTAGCCGGAATCGACGCGCTCGATCTCGCGGGCGACGAGGCCGTAGGCGACGTAAGAGGCATTGGCGCAGCCATAATCTTCCGGCAACGTGATGCCGATCAGGCCGAGTTCGCCCATCTCGTTGAAGATCTCGCGGTCGGTGTGCTCATTCAAATAGGCGTCCGAGACGCGCGGCAGCAGCTTGTCCTGGGCGTAAGCGCGCGCGGTGTCGCGGATCATGCGCTCGTCTTCGGTGAGCTGGTCGTCGAGCAGGAACGCGTCGTCCCACTGGAAATGCGTCGGGGCCGGTCTGTCCTTGGTCTGGGGGCGCACGCTCATCGAAATCCCTTTCAGATCGTTATTTTCTGGCTATTGAAGTGGCGCGTCCTGCTGTCGCAAACCGGAATACGGAACCCGCGCGCAAGACGTCAAGTTTAGGTCTTTGGCGTATCGCCATCAAGCTGTTCGTTGCAGACGATCTCGATACCGAAACCGGACAGGCCCATATATTCGTGGCTCGATGAGCTCAGGTTGCGGATCGAGGTGACGCCGAGATCGCGCAGGATCTGGGCGCCGACGCCGATCTCGCGCCACTGCTTGTTACGGTCGGCCTCCGCCGAGGACGGGGCATCGATCGGCGTCACCGGCACGCCGGCAGCGCCATCGCGCAGATAGACCAGCACGCCGCTGCCGGCCTTCTTGAAGTGCTCCAGCACACTCTGCAGATGCTTCGGGCCGAAGAATATGTCCTTGACGATGTTGGGCTTGTGAAACCGGGTCAGCACGTTCTTGCCTGCGCCGACATGGCCGTAGACGAAGGCGACGTGATGGATCGGGTCGAACGGCGAGCGGTAGGAATAGCCCTGCAGCGGTCCGATCGGGCTGTCGGTGATAAAGCTGGAGACGCGCTCGATGAGTTTCTCACGGGCCTGGCGATGGGCGATCATGTCGGCGATGGTGACGTGCTTGAGGCCATGCTTCGCCGCGAAATCGACGACCTGCTGACCCTTCATCACGGTGCCGTCATCGTTCATCAGCTCGCTGATGACGCCGACCGGCGCCAGATTGGCAAGCTTGCACAGATCGACCGCGGCCTCGGTATGGCCGGAGCGCATCAACACGCCACCTTCCCGCGCGATCAGCGGAAAGATGTGGCCGGGGCGCGAGAAATCATTGGCGCCGGCATTGGGATTGGCCAGCGCGCGGCAGCAGGAGGCGCGCTCGTCGGCGGAGATCCCGGTGCCGTTGTCGGGCTTGTAGTCGATCGAAACGGTAAAGGCGGTGGTGTGGTTCGAGTCGTTGTTCATCACCATCGGATCGAGCCGCAGGCGGCGGGCGTCCTCGGTGGTGATCGGCGCGCACACGATGCCGGAGGTATGGCGGATGATGAAGGCCATCTTCTCCGCGGTGCAGAATGCGGCTGCGACGATCAGGTCGCCTTCGCCCTCGCGGTCGTCATCGTCGGTGACCACGACCATTTCGCCCAGGGCAAAGGCTTGCAGGACTTCGGGAATCGGATGGGCCATGGCGCGCACTCTGTGACAGATAAGGACCATATGGCGCACAGCGGGGAACGGCGCAACCCGCAGCCGCGCGTAGGGCCATGCGGGTTCGCTGTGCGGAATGGCCGTGGGAAGCTCGGCGCGTCGTCGATCCTCTACCAGGGGACAGCGCTCAGTTCTTCTGAGCGAGCTCCTTGTTGATCCCGAGCGCGATCAGCGTGGCCAGCGCGCCCGACAGCAGATAGGCGCCGGCGGCCAGCAGCCCGAAATGGTTGGCCAGATACAGCGCGACGAACGGCGCGAAGCCGGCGCCGACCAGCCAGGCAAGATCCGACGTCAGGGCCGAGCCGGTGTAGCGGTACGTCGTGCCGAAATTCGACGACACCACGCCGGACGACTGGCCGAACGAGAAGCCGAGCAGGATGAAGCCGGTGACCATGAAGACCACTTCGCCGACGGTGCCGCCGTCGAGCAATTGCGGGGCAAAACCGCTGAACACGGCGATCGCCACCGCGCAGCTGCCAAGCAGCGAACGGCGGCCGATGCGGTCGGCAATATAGCCGGACGCAAACATCGCCAGGATGCCGAATACGGCGCCGACGATCTCGATCATCAGGAAGCGTACCGGGTCTTCCTTGGTATAGAGGAACACCCAGGACAGCGGGAACACCGTGACCATGTGGAACAGCGCAAAGCTCGCCAGCGGCGCAAAAGCGCCGATCAGCACATTGCGGCCCTGGTGGCGCACGGTCTCGATCACCGGCGAGGGCTGCAATTCGCGGCTCTCGAACAGGTTGGTGTATTCCGTGGTCGATACGATGCGCAGCCGGGCGAACAGCGCGACCACGTTGATCGCGAAGGCCACGAAAAACGGATAACGCCAGCCCCAGTCGAGGAAATCGGCCGCCGACAGGCTGGTGAGGAAGAAGGCGAACAGCGCGCTGGCGATCATCAGGCCGATCGGCGCGCCGAGCTGCGGGATCATCGCATACCAGCCGCGCTTGCCTTCCGGCGCGTTCAGCGCCAGCAGCGAGGCCAGGCCGTCCCAGGCGCCGCCCAACGCCACGCCCTGACCGATCCGGAACAGCGCCAGCATGATGCCCGACCAGGCGCCGATCTGGGCGTGTCCGGGCAGGAAGGCGACGGCGGCGGTGGAGCCGCCGAGCAGGAATATGGCGATCGTCAGCTTCATGCCGCGGCCGTACTCACGGTCGACCCAGATGAAGATCAGCGAACCGATCGGGCGGGCGATGAAGGCCAGCGCGAAGATGGCAAAGGAATACAGCGTCCCCATCAGGGGATCGGTATTCGGAAACACCAGTTTCGGAAACACCAGCACCGAGGCGATCGCATAGACGAAGAAGTCGAAGAACTCCGAGGTTCGGCCGATGATCACGCCAATGGCGATTTCGCCCGGCGCAACCACGCCGTGCGTCGCGTTGATGCCCCTGGCATCGCGTTCCATCGTCGTCACTTCGGTGGGCATAGTGCTCATGACGTCGGTCATTCCCTGCGTAAAATTCTCATGAAGCCGGCGAGCATTGGTGACTGCGAGCATTCTTGTGCAGGATCGCTACGCGATTTGAGCGCCCACAGTGATTGGACAAAATGTCCAATGTGCGCTCCGCGAAGCCGCGTGTAACGAAATTCCATGCGCATTTCACTATACAGCCGGCTCAGCCGCACCTCGATCCTTCGCGTCGCAGCGGCCCTGCCGCTGGTGGCATTGTTGTCCGGCTGCAACGCGGTCGTGCTTCGTCCGGCCGGCGACATCGCCGCGCAACAGCGCGACCTGCTGCTGATTTCCACCGGGCTGATGCTTCTTATCATCATTCCGGTGATCGCGCTCACTGTGCTGTTTGCCTGGCGGTATCGCGCGGCGAACACCGAGGCGCGCTACGAGCCGGACTGGGACCACTCGACCCAGCTCGAGCTGGTGATCTGGGCAGCACCCTTGCTGATCATCATCTGCCTCGGCGCCATCACCTGGACCGGCACCCATCTGCTCGATCCCTATCGCCAACTCGACCGGGTGTCGTCCGGCAACCCTGTGAAGCCCGGCACGGAGCCGCTGCAGGTGCAGGTCGTCGCGCTCGACTGGAAGTGGGTGTTCATCTACCCGCAGCTCGGCATCGCCACCGTCAACGAACTCGCCGCCCCGGTGAACCGGCCGATCAATTTCCAGATCACCTCGGGTACGGTGATGAACTCGTTCTACGTGCCGGCGCTGGCAGGCCAGATCTACGCGATGCCGGCGATGCAGACCAAGCTGCACGCCGTCATCAACAAGCCCGGCGACTATGACGGCTTCTCCGCCAATTACAGCGGCGCCGGCTTCTCGGGCATGAAGTTCCGCTTTTACGGCCAGAGCGTCGAAAACTTCGACAAGTGGGTCGCCAAGGTCAAGAAGGACGGCACCGCGCTCGATCGTGCCGGCTATCTGAAGCTGGAGGAGCCCTCCGAGAACGAGCCGCCGCGCTATTTCAGCTCGGTGCCCCCCGACCTTTACCATGCCGCGCTCAACATGTGCGTCCAGCCCGGCAAGATGTGCCAGGACGAAATGATGCGGATCGACGTCCGGGGCGGCGGCGGCATGGCCAGCATCAACAACACGCTGCCGCTGGCCAAGGACAAATATGCCCGCCGCGATGCGCCGCTGGCCGCCGCACCGTCCTTCGTGACTACGCTGTGCACCGTCGAAGAGCCGATGGGCACCACCCATGCCCAGGCGTCACCGGTGATCAACCCGCGCGATCCTGCGGCCATGGTCGGCGTCGGTCTGCCAAAACCCGGCCTGCCGCGTCTGCGTCCCTTCAGCATCGCCCGTCTCGGCGAGCCCAGTTAACACCTCCTGCGAAACGGTTTTCATGATGTCTACCCCCGCTCTCGCGATCAGCCCGATCTTCGGCCGCCTCACGCTGGAATCCTTCCCGCTGCATGATCCGATCCTGCTCGTCACTTTCATCGGTGTCATGGTGGGCGGCATCGTTCTGCTCGGCGCGCTGACCTACTTCAAGCTATGGGGTTACCTCTGGAGGGAGTGGTTCACGTCCGTCGATCACAAGAAGATCGGCATCATGTACTGCATTCTCGCGCTGGTCATGCTGGTGCGCGGTTTTTCCGATGCTCTCTTGATGCGCGCCCAGCAGGCGATGGCCTTCGGCGCCAATGACGGCTTCCTGCCCGCGCACCATTACGACCAGGTGTTCACCGCTCATGGCGTGATCATGATCTTCTTCGTGGCGATGCCGTTCGTCACCGGCCTGATGAACTTCGCCGTGCCGCTGCAGATCGGCGCCCGCGACGTGTCGTTCCCGTTCCTGAACAACTTCTCGTTCTGGATGACGGTCGCCGGCGCGCTGATCGTGATGATGTCACTGTTCGTCGGCGAATTTGCCCGCACCGGCTGGCTGGCCTATCCGCCGTTGTCGGGGGTCGGCTACAGCCCGGACGTCGGCGTCGACTATTACATATGGGCGCTGCAGGTCGCGGGCGTGGGCACGACATTGTCCGGCGTCAACCTGATCGCCACCATCGTCAAGATGCGCGCACCCAGCATGAGCATGATGAAGATGCCGATCTTCGTCTGGACCTCGCTGTGCACCAACATCCTGATCGTGGCGTCCTTCCCGGTGCTGACCGCGGTGCTCGCGCTGCTGTCGCTGGATCGCTACGTCGGCACCAACTTCTTCACCAACGATCTCGGCGGCAACCCGATGATGTATGTGAACCTGATCTGGATCTGGGGCCATCCGGAGGTTTACATCCTGATTTTGCCGGCGTTCGGCATCTTCTCGGAAGTGGTTTCGACCTTCTCCGGCAAGCGCCTGTTCGGCTATACCTCGATGGTCTACGCCACCGCCGTCATCACCATCCTGTCGTATCTGGTCTGGCTGCACCACTTCTTCACCATGGGCTCGGGGGCGAGCGTCAACTCGTTCTTCGGCATCACGACGATGGTGATCTCGATCCCGACCGGCGCGAAGATCTTCAACTGGCTGTTCACGATGTATCGCGGCCGGATCCGCTTCGAACTGCCGATGATGTGGACAATCGCGTTCATGATCACCTTCGTGATCGGCGGCATGACCGGCGTTCTGCTCGCGGTGCCGCCGGCCGACTTCGTGCTGCACAACTCGCTGTTCCTGATCGCGCATTTCCACAACGTGATCATCGGCGGCGTGCTGTTCGGCCTGTTCGCCGGCGTCAACTACTGGTTCCCGAAGGCGTTCGGCTTCAAGCTCGATCCGTTCTGGGGCAAGATCTCGTTCTGGTTCTGGGTGCCGGGCTTCTACGTCGCCTTCATGCCGCTCTACGTGCTCGGCCTGATGGGCGTGACGCGCCGCCTGCGCCACTTCGACGATCCGTCGTACCAGATCTTCTTCATCGTCGCCGCCATCGGCGCCGTGATGATCGCGATCGGTATCGGCGCCATGCTGATGCAGTTCGCCGTCTCGATCTGGAATCGCGAAAAGCTGCGCGACACCACGGGCGATCCCTGGAACGGCCGCACGCTGGAATGGGCAACCTCGTCACCGCCGCCGGACTATAACTTCGCGTTCACCCCGGTGATCTACGACGGCGACAGCTACGCCGACATGAAGAAGCGCGGCTACGTTCGTCCGACCAGCGGGTTCAAGCCGATACACATGCCGAAGAGAACCGCCACCGGGGTCTATCTGGCGGGGCTGAGCATGGTGATGGCGGTCGGCCTGATCTGGTACATCTGGTGGCTGGCAGCCTTAAGCTTCGTCGCTCTGCTGGCGGTCGCCATCCACCACACCTTCAACTATCATCGCGATTACCACATCCCCGTCGAGGAAGTGATCGCGACCGAAGATGCGCGCACGCGTCTGCTGACGGCCGGAGTCTGATCGATGTCGACAGCCAACATTCTTCCCGAGGCCGAAACCACGGTGCCGTCGTTCTACCTGAGCGACGACGCGGACCACTCCGAGGGCGGCAGCACGATGCTGGGGTTCTGGCTCTATCTGATGAGCGATTGCCTGCTGTTCGCGATGCTGTTTGCGATCTACGGCGTGGTCGGCGCCAACTATGCCGCAGGTCCTTCGCCGAAGGACCTGTTCGAACTGCCACTGGTGGCGCTCAATACCGCGATGCTGCTGTTCTCGTCGATCACCTACGGCTTTGCGATGCTGTCGGTGCAGGAGAACGACAAGCGGTCGTCGCTGATCTGGCTGGGATTGACCGGCCTGTTCGGCCTCGCCTTCCTCGGCATCGAACTGCATGAGTTCCACAGCCTGATCCACGAGGGCGCCACGCCGCAGCGCAGCGCTTTCCTGTCGGCGTTCTTCACGCTGGTCGGTACCCACGGCCTGCACGTCACCTTCGGCCTGATCTGGCTGGGCACGCTGATGGCGCAGGTCGGCAAGCATGGCCTGATCCCGGCCAACAAGCGTCGCCTGATGTGCCTCAGCCTGTTCTGGCATTTCCTCGACGTGATCTGGATCGGCGTCTTCACCTTCGTCTATTTGCTGGGAATGCTGCGATGACCGCTCACGACACGCCTAACGCGGCAGCCCACGGCGATACGCATCACGACGACGGCGCCGCGCATGGCTCGCGCCGCGACTATATCGTCGGCTTCGTGCTGTCGGTGATCCTGACGGCGATTCCGTTCTGGCTGGTGATGTCCGGCACGATCGAGAACAAGCAGGTCACGGCTTTCATCGTAATGGCCTTCGCGCTGGTGCAGATTGTCGTGCACATGGTGTACTTCCTGCACATGAACTCGAAGTCCGAGGGCGGCTGGACCGTGATGGCGATGATCTTCACGGTGATCGTGATCGTCATCGCGCTGTCCGGTTCGTTGTGGGTCATGTACCACCTCAACACCAACATGATGCCGACGATGTCGCCGGAAGCCATGAAGAACATGCCGTGAGCCGCGCGGGCGACGGCGTCTCTCCTTCGCCACGCCCGCTGCGATTCCATCTGCTGTTCGGCACCGTGGTGCTGGCCGCCGCCTTGCTGCTGGGGCTCGGCATCTGGCAGGTCGAGCGCCGCGCCTGGAAGCTCGATCTGATCGCGCAGATCGACGCGCGCGTCGATGCGCCCCTGGTCGATGCGCCCGCTCCCGCCGCCTGGCCCTCGATCTCCGCCGCCACCGACGCCTACCGCCATGTCCGCGCTTCGGGCGAGTGGCTGCGCGACAGGGATACGCGGGTGCAGGCCGTCACCGCGCAGGGGGCTGGAAACTGGCTGCTGACGCCGCTGCGCACCGACGCCGGCTTCATTGTCCTGATCAACCGCGGTTTCGTGCCCACCGACAACAAGGCGGCGCTGCCGGCGCTGCCGCCGCGCGCCGAAATCACCGGCCTGCTGCGCATCACCGAGCCGAAAGGCGGCTTCCTGCGCGCCAACGACCCCGCAGCCGACCGCTGGTTCTCGCGCGACACAGCCGCGATCGCGCAAGCGCGGGGGCTCGGTGAGGTTGCGCCGTATTTCATCGATGCCGCGGAGGATCCGTCGCAGCCGGTGCCGGTCGGCGGGCTGACCGTGATCCGCCTGCCCAACAACCATCTGGTCTATGCCGCGACGTGGTTCGTGCTGGCCGGCATGGTCGGCGCGTTTGCCGTCAGGCTGTGGCGGCGGGATTGAATTACGGTACCCGCCGCCGTCATTGCGAGCTCAAGGAATGCCTCTGGCTTTCCCCTTAGCAAAGCGACGCGGCAATCCAGAAAGCCGCACGCGCGGAAAAAACTGGATTGCTTCGTCGCAAGGGCTCCTCGCAATGACGGGGAGAGGCCTGCGGTTCCTTCTTGCCTCGGCCCCGCGTGAGCGAAGCTTCGCTAGGGGGCGGAGGTGGAACGACCAGCCTCTCCGCGCTTGATCGCAGGCCGCAATCGTATATCTATCGATCATACTAATCACTGCAAGGCCTGCCCCATGACCGACATGTCCGTCGATGCCCCGCTGTTGTCCGGCCGGCCCGTTGGCCTCGGCATCAACGGAAAGGTCACCGCCATCGCGCTGGCGCTGCTGGCCGGCGGCGCGGTGGCGCTGGCTTATGTGTTCGCGTGGCGGCAGGGCGCGCTGTACCTGCTCGGCGGCGCGCTCGGTCTGACGTTGTATCACGCGCTGTTCGGCTTCACCTCGGCCTGGCGCGTCTTCATCTCCGACCGCCGCGGCACCGGGCTGCGCGCGCAGATGATCATGCTGGCGATCGCCGTGCTGCTGTTCTTCCCCGCGCTCGACCACGGCACGCTGTTCGGCCAGCCGGTGCGCGGCGAATATGGCGCGGTCGGCGTCGGCATGCTGACCGGCGCGTTCCTGTTTGGCCTCGGCATGCAGCTCGGCGGCGGCTGCGCCTCCGGCACGCTGTATACCGCCGGCGGCGGCAACACCCGGATGTTCGTCACGCTGGCGATGTTCATCGCCGGCTCGACGATCGGCGCCAGGCACCTGCCATGGTGGACCGCGCAGCCGAACATCGGGCCGCAGCCGCTGATCGAGAAGCTCGGCATGGTGCCGGCGCTGGCGCTCAGCCTGCTCGCGATGGCCGGCATCTACGCGCTCACCGTATTCCTGGAAAAGCGCCGCCACGGCGAATTGCGCGGCGGCGCGCCGTCGAAGGTGCATGGCTGGCGCCGCTTCCTGGAGGGGCCGTGGCCGCTGGTGGCCGGCGCTATAGCACTTGCGATCGGCAATTTCGCCACGCTGTACCTCGCCGGCCGGCCGTGGGGCATAACTTCGGCTTTCGCGCTGTGGGGCTCCAAGATCGCCGCGTTCTCCGGCGTCGATGTCGCGTCGTGGCCGTACTGGCAGGGCGCGCGTGCCGCGTCGCTGAAGGACAGCGTGTTCGCCGACATCACCTCGGTGATGGATTTCGGCATCGTGGTCGGCGCGTTGCTCGCCGCTGCCCTGGCCGGCAAGTTCAGTCCGCAATGGAAGATTGCACCGCGTTCGCTGCTGGCTGCGATCCTCGGCGGGCTGCTGCTCGGCTACGGCGCGCGGCTCGCCTATGGCTGCAACATCGGCGCGTATTTCTCCGGTATTGCCTCCGGCAGCCTGCACGGCTGGTTCTGGCTGGTCGCAGCGTTCCTCGGGAATATCCTGGGCACGCAATTGCGACCGCTGTTCGGCCTCAGCGTCGAGCGGAGCTGAGCTATCTTCCTTCCCTCTCCCCTTGTGGGAGAGGGTGGATCGACCGCGAAGCGGTCGAGACGGGTGAGGGGACGCCACAAATGCCGTCGCCCAGTAACCCCTCATCCGTCACGGCCTTCGGCCGTGCCACCTTCTCCCACAAGCGGAGAAGGAAGAGGCAGAGTATGCAGCGCCTTCAACGTCGAACAGAGCGTCCTAGTTGAAATAATCCGGCAGCACGAAGCCGGCGTAGAACTTGTCGCTGCGGATCGCGTTCTTGAACGTGTCGGACTTGTAGGCCTCGACGATACCCTTCGCCCACGGCGCGTCGACATTGCCGCGTTTCACGGCGACGACGTTGCTGTACGGCATCGTCATCTTCTCCAGCGCAAAAGCCTCCGTCAGCTTCAGCCCGGAGTAGATCGCGAAATTGCCCTGCACGGCGGCGAAGTCGGCGTCGTCCAGCGCGCGCGGCGCCTGGGCGTTTTCCAGCGGCACGATCTTGATGCCGGCAGGGTTCTTGATGACGTCGAGCTCGGTGACGTCGACCGGGTTGTTGTCCTTGATCTCGATCCAGCCGAGATCGCGCAGGATCCACAGCGCGCGTTGCAAATTGACCGGATCGTTCGGCACCACCACGGTCATGCCCTTCTTCACCGCATCGGCCTTGGCGTACTTCTTCGAATACAACCCCATCGGCGGGGTCGGCACCGTGATGATGCCGGCGAGGTCGGTCTTCTGGCGCTGGTTGTAGGCGTTCAGAAACACGGTGTGCTGCATCACATTCGCGTCGATGTCGTTGCCGAACACCGCGGTGTTGGCCTCGAGCCCGGTCGAGAACTCGAAGTATTTGATCGAGTAACCCTTTTTCTTCAGCTCCGGCTCGACGCCCTTCTTGAAGCCGTCGATATAGGGGCCAGGCACGAAGCCGATCTTGATTTCGGTCTTGGGCGCGGTCTGCGCAGTAGCAAGGCCGGCCGCGAACATGGCGAGGAGCGCCGCGGCGATGACGGAGGCGATCTTCATGATGGGTCTTTCAGGGAGAGGTTGTTCGTTGAATTACTTTGGCGACCAGAGTTTCGCGGCGGCGGCGTCGACCTTCACCGGGATCAAGCCTTCGGCGAAGAAGGCGTCAGCGATCTTCTGCTGCTCGGAAAGGCCCGGCAGCGTGACCGCGCCGACCTGGTAGGAGCGGTGACTGTTGGCCTCCTCGACGGTCGCGGCATCGATGCCCCACAGGCTGGCGAGCAGGGATGCGGCGTCCTTCGGCTGCGCCTTGACCCATGTGCCGGTCTCATCGAGCTTTTTATAGATCACACCCAGCACGTCGCTGCGCCGCTCGGCATAGGCGGCCGACGACAGGTAGTAGCGCTTGTAGCTCGCGAGCCCGTTGCCGCCATCGGCCAGCACGCGGGCGCCGGACTGCTTCAGCGCGCTGGTGAGGAACGGATCCCACGCCACCCAGGCCTGCACGTTGCCGCCGACAAAGGCGATGCGGCCGTCGGCCGGCGGCAGATAGGCCGGCGAGATGTCCTTGAAATTCAGCCCGGCCTTGCCGAGCGCGGCGAGCAGCAGATAGTGGCTGCCGGCGCCCTTGGTCACCGCAATCTTGCGCCCCTTGAGGTCGGCCAGCGACTTGATCGGCGATTCCGCCGGCACCAGGATCGCCTGCGCGGCCGGCGAGGCCGCTTCCTCGGCGATGTAGGCGAGTTTCGCGCCAGCCGCCTGAGCGAACAGCGGCACGGTGTCGGCGACGTCGGCGCCGAAATCAACATTGCCGGTATTGATCGCCTCGAGCAGCGGCAGGCCGCTGGAGAATTCGTGCCAGCTGATCTTCACGCCGAGCGGCGCCAGCGCCTTCTCCAGCTCGCCATTGGTCTTCAGGATCGCCGTCAGTGTCGATGACTTCTGATAGCCGATCCGGACCGTATCGCTTGCTGGCGTCTGCGCGCAGGCGAACGAGACCGACAGGATCGAGGCCATCGCGGCGAGCGGCAGGGCTTTCAGGCGCGTGAAAACATGCGGCAGGGAAAGCATGGGAAAATCCGGATCTGACGAACTACAGTTCAGCGGAAAATCCCGCCCGGCCCCGCAAGATGCAGCGCCCTCGCTAGGCTATCTGGCGGCCTCTGGCAGTCAATGGAACGGCTGACCGTAGTTGCCGGGCGCGCGATGCAGGCGTTCTGCGCGAGGCAAGCTACGCAGCGGAAACATTCTCCAACCCGTTTCGATACTACGTAAGGCTCGTCCAATGCAGCACGTCGCCGTAAGCATAAAGCTGCTGTCGCGTCGCGCCGGTCAAACAAAACCTTGCCGGCCGGGCGCTACCTTTGAAAGCACAATCCCGAGCGTCCGGCGTAGCGTTGACGTCCCGCAGCGAACGGCTGCAACGATCATCACGGAGTCTATGATGTCCCCGAGCAGACGAACGATCCTTTCCGGTCTGTCAGCCATGTTGCTGTCGGCCGCGCTGGCCGCACCCGCAACCGCCGAACCGCTGAAGGAAGTCCGCATCGGCTTCCAGAAGGCCGGCATCTTTCCGGTCGTGAAGCAGCGCGGCACGCTGGATGCCGCACTGAAGCAGCGCGGCATCACGGTCAAGTGGGTAGAGTTCCAGTTCGGCCCGCCGATCCTGGAGGCGATCAACACCGGCAATGTCGATTTCGGCTATACCGGCGACGCGCCGCCGATCTTCGCGCAGGCCGCGCGCGCCAATTTGCTCTACGTCGCGGCGACCCCGTCGGAAGGCAACAATCAGGGCATCGTCGTGCCCGCGGATTCGCCGATCAGGACGCTGGCCGATCTCAAGGGCAGGAAGGTCGGCTTCGCCAAGGGATCGAGCGCGCACAACACCCTCGTCGCGGCGCTGGAGAAAGCGGGCCTCGCTTACACCGATATCACGCCGGTGACGCTCGGGCCGGCCGATGCGGTCGCCGCCTTCGCCGGCGGCAACATCGATGCCTGGTCGATCTGGGATCCCTATCTGGCGCTGGCGGAGAACGGCAAGGTGCGCGTGCTTGCGTTCTCGAGTGACGTGCAGGAGAGCAACTCGTTCTTCCTCGCCAACAAGGATTTCACCACCAATCATGCCGACATCGTGGCGCTGCTGAACCAGACCTTTGCGGAAGAAGGCAAATGGGCCGCCGACCATCGCGCGGAAGTGGCCACCTCCCTGCGCGAGGCCACCGGCGTCGACAAGGATGCCACCATCCGCGCCGTCAATCGCTCGCAATACGGCGTGACCCCGATCACCGACAAGGTCATCGCCACCCAGCAGGAGACGGCCGACCGCTTCTTCAAGCTCGGCCTGATCCCCAAGGCGGTGAACGTGAAGGAGATCGTCTGGAAGTGGACGCCGGGGTCGTAGCTCTTTCTGTCCCTCCCCCTTGCGGGGTCTGGCGGACGAATTCGTCCGCCATGGGTGGCGCGTTTGAGAGCGAAGCGAACAAACCTGACGGGTGGGGGTAGCCACAGACGCCGTCGCCCGTGGCACCCCCACCCCGACCTCCACTCCCGACGATGCTTTCGCATCGTCGGGAGTGGAGGTCGACCCTCCCCGCAAGGGGGAGGGATACCACTGGCGCATGCGCCAAACAGCCAAACACCAAACAGCCGATTAACCCTGCAAATGCTGCGCTTGCGGTATCTCTGTCCCCTCCATCACCCCCACGGCATATAAATCTCGTCTTTTGTGCGCTGCGGTTGAAATCTGCGGCGAAAACAGTAGGTTACCCCCGCGGACAGGCGCCGGCGCAGACCGGCCCTTTCGTTTTCCAGATCAGCAGAAACAGCATCCATGAACGCGCCAGTGCCGCAGCCCGTCGGGGCACCCGTCCCCCTCATCGAACCGCCGGCGCGCGCGATCATCTCGTTCGCGGGCGTCAGCAAGCATTTTCCGGCGCGATCGGGATCCGCGGAAGTGCGCGCGGTCGATAATATCGACCTCAATGTCCCCGAAGGCGCCATCGTCGGCGTCATCGGGCGCAGCGGCGCCGGCAAATCGACGCTGATCCGGCTGATCAACGGCCTCGAACTGCCGAGCTCGGGCCACGTCACCGTCGACGGCCTCGACATCGGTTCGCTCGACGAGCGCGCCTTGCGACAGGCGCGGCGCTCGATCGGGATGATCTTCCAGCACTTCAACCTTTTGTCGTCGCGCACCGCCTTCGACAACATCGCGCTGCCGCTAGAGATCGCCGGCACGCCGCGGCGCGATATTCCGGGCATCGTCAACCCGCTGCTCGACATGGTCGGCCTTGCCGACAAGCGCGACCGCTATCCGGCCGAACTGTCCGGCGGCCAGAAGCAGCGCGTCGGCATTGCGCGGGCACTGGCGACCAGGCCGAAGGTGCTGCTGTCGGACGAGGCGACCTCCGCGCTCGATCCCGAGACCACCGGCCAGATCCTGGCGCTGCTGAAAAAGATCAACGCCGAGCTCAACCTCACCATTCTTTTCATCACCCACGAAATGGCGGTGGTGAAGAAACTCGCCGACCATGTCGCGGTGATGGAAAGCGGTCGCATCGTCGAGCAGGGCTCGACCTACGAGATCTTCGCCAACCCGCATCACGAGACCACCCAGCGCTTCGTCGGCGAAGTCACCGGCGGCAATGTGCCGGAGTGGCTGCAGCAGCAATTGCTGCCGGATTACGCAGCGGGCCGCCAGGCTGTGATCCGCATCTCCTTCACCGGCGCCGATGCCGACGAGCCGGTGCTGTCGCGCCTGACACGGGCCTACAATGTCGATTTCAACATCATGCACGGCCAGATCGAATATATCGCCGGCCAGCCGTTCGGCACGCTGATCACGTCGGTGCCCGCCGAACCGGCGTTGCTGACCCGGCTGATTACCGAGCTGACCAGCACCCGCAACCATGTGGAGCACCTTGGCTATGTCGCCTGAACTGTTGTCGCTGATCGCCTGGTCGACGCTGGACACGCTGACGATGGTGGCGCTGGCCGGCTCGTTCGGCACGCTGCTCGGCCTGCCGCTCGGCGTGTTCCTCGCCACCTCGCGCGCCGGTGAGTTGTTTCCCGCGCCAAACGTCAACCGCATCGTCGGCCTCGTCGTCAACGCCACGCGCTCGACGCCGTTCATCATTCTCGTGGTCGCCATCGTGCCGCTGACCCGCGCCATCGCCGGCACCTCGATCGGCACCCGCGCCGCGGTGGTGCCCCTGACCATCGCCGCGATCCCGTTCATCGCGCGCGTCATCGAAGGCGCGATCCGCGAAGTCGATCAGGGCCTGGTGGAAGCCGCGCGCGCCTTTGGCGCGAGCCCCTTGCAGATCGTGCAGAAGGTGCTGCTGCCGGAAGCGCTGCCCGCGGTGACGCTGGCCTTGACGCTCGCGATCGTCAGCCTGATCGGCTATTCCGCGATGGTCGGCGCGGTCGGCGGCGGCGGGCTCGGCGATCTCGGCATCCGCTACGGCTACCAGCGCTTCATGCCGGAAGTGATGCTCACCGTGGTGCTGGTGCTGATCTGCCTCGTGCAGGGCGTCCAGACCATCGGCGACCGGCTGTCGCGCCGCCTCGACAAGCGCAACCGCAATTCGTGAGCGCCCGCTCGCGCTGTTAGACGTCACCCACCGCAGGAAAAGAATATGTCGCTACGCTCGCTCGCCCTCTCCGCCGTCGCCGCTTTGGCGCTGACCGGTCTCGCTCACGCCGAAACCATCAAGGTCGGGGTCACCGCCGGGCCGCACGCGCAGGTGCTGGAAGCCGCCAAGGCAGTCGCCGCCAAGAAGGGTCTCGACATCCAGATCGTCGAATTTTCCGACTACGTCGTGCCCAACACGGCGCTCGACACCGGCGACCTGCAGGCCAATTCGTTCCAGCACCAGCCCTATCTCGACAACCAGATCGCCGACCGCAAGTTCAAGCTGGAGTCAGTCGCCACCACCATCAACTTCCCGATGGGCGTCTATTCGGCGAAGTACAAGACCTGGGACTCGGTGCCATCCGGCGCGTCGATCGCGATTCCGAACGATCCCACCAATGGCGGTCGCGTGCTGCTGCTGCTGCGCGACAAGGGCATCATCAAGCTGAAGGATGGCACAGGCTTCAAGCCGACCCTGCTCGACATCACCGAAAATCCGAAGAAGCTGAAGGTGATCGAGGTCGATGCCGCGCAGCTGCCGCGCACGCTGCCCGACGTCGACGTCGCCGGCATCAACATCAATTACGCCACCCAGGCCGGCCTCGATCCGGTGAAGGATGCCATTTTGCGTGAAGACCCCAAGGGCCCCTACGCCAACGTCATCGCGGTGCGCGTCGTCGACAAGGACAAGCCCTGGGTGAAGATTCTGGTCGAGAGCTACCAGTCGCCGGAAGTGAAGGAATTCATCGCCACGAAGTTCAAGGGCGCGGTGCTGGCGACCTGGTAGGCCGCGTACTTCATGAGTAGCTGCGAGCGCTCAGAATGATGGGCGCTCGCATTCTCCGCATGTCGTCCCCGCGAAAGCGGGGACCCATAGCCTCCGACTTCAAAGTGAAAACGCCACGACCCCCTGCGCGCCACGGCGCAGACAGCGTGTATGGGTCCCCGCTTTCGCGGGGACGACACAAGAGGCCGGAGCGCCATCTATATGCTTGAGAAAAAGTGGGACCGCCGACGCGGGTAATAACGGCGGTCCCGTGCCGTGCACTCGAAATCCCGGGCAGGAAAGCGACTTCGATGCCCGTTTTGCATCAGCGTAATCGACGCTATCGCAGTGGCGCTGCGCTGCAACGCTAACCCTTTGTTAACCTAACCGATCAACCTTACCCGGGCCGCTTTTCCGGCAATCGGCGGGCGGGCGGAGAATAATCTACTGCGCGGCGGCCTTCATCGCTTTGATGGCTTCGGCGTTGGCGCAATAATGTTGATAGTTCTGCGCGGCGGTTTCGGCCGAGATGTCGTTGCGGCAGGTATGCTTGTGTTCGCATTCGCCGCAGCAGGTCTGCATGTCTTGGAACTCGCGCGGATTGATGGCGTCGATGGTCTGCTGGCTGAAGCCGAGCGCCTTCATCATCAGCGGCAGTTCGGCGGCGTCCGGCGGCCCCTGCTGCACCAGCATGTCGAGGTATCCCGGTGCCAGGCCGAGCTCATGCGCCATGCGCTGAAACTCACCGGCGTCGAGGTCGCGCAATTCGGCGATCTCGCGGCGGTGCTGCACCCAGGCATGGATGCGATCGATGACGGCGCCGGCGATCGAGGTTTGGGTCGGGGTTGTCACGGCGTCCTCCGTTGCTGGTTGGCTGCAGCAATGTTCGGCCCATGACGTCCCCCTCGCATTGCGGTGGATCAATCGGCGTCAATTTTGGGCCGCGGGGAGCGATTGTTGCCCGGATATCTGGATCCCAGATCGCTCGCCAAAACGCCGCCTCGTGGTTTCAGCCGCTACGCGTCCAGCTTCTCCACGCCGCACCACTCCGCGATGAACAGCGCCAGCGCCGTGGTGGTCTTCTTCAGCGACGGCAGATTGACGCCTTCGTCGAAGCCGTGGACGCCGCGCGAGATACAGCCGTAATTCAGCGTCGGCACGCGATCGAACAGCGCATAGACGCGGCTGTCGAGATAGGCCAGCGACGTGACGGTTTCCGGCTTCTGGCCGAACACCGCCTGATGCGCCGCGGCCAGCGTGGCTTCGGCATCGGAGCCGGGGTTAAGCTCATAGCCTTCGGCCTGGAAGCCGTTGAAGGTGATGGTCGGCGGGATGTTCGACAGGAACGCGTCGCCCCGCGTGAAGACGGCGACGCAATCGACGATTTCCTTCTTCGCGGCTTCGGCTGTCTTGCCAGGCAGCAGCGAGATCCGCATGTCGACCTTGCACCACGCCGGCACCGAGGACGCCCAGTCGCCGCCGGCGATCTTGCCTATATTGAGATTGACCGGCTTCTCGATGTGGCGAAAATGCGCGTGCTCGTCCTTGGTCGCGTTCCATTTGGCTTCCAGCTTGCGCAGCTCGCCGATCACGCGGTAGGCGGCGTCGATCGCGTTGGCGCCGGTGCCCATCCGCTGCACATGCACCGGGACGCCGCGGACCTCGAGCTGGAACCAGACCACGCCGACATTGGCGCGCGTGATGGTCTCGTGCGACGGCTCGGAGATCACCACGGCATCGGCCTTGTAGCCGCGCAGATGCGTCATCAGCGCGCCGTCGCCGGTGGATTCCTCCTCCACCACGGACTGCAGATACACCGTCGCCGCCGGCTGCAGGCCCAGGCTCTTCAGCGCATCGAGCGCAAAGATATTGGCGGCGCAGCCGGCCTTCATGTCGCCGGCGCCGCGGCCCTGCATCCAGTCGCCCTGGATCACCGGATCGAAAGGCGCGGTGGCCCACATGTCGTGCGGGCCTTCCGGCACAACGTCGACATGGCCCTGCATGATCAGCGAGCGGCCGGTCTCCTCGCGCGGGTGATGCGTGCCGACCACGATCGGCGCGGTCGAGTGCAGATCATCCCAGGCGCCGGCGCCGGGATGCGCGGCCAGCGCTGCGCGGTCCATCGCAAAGCGCTCCATCTTGTAGCCGCGCTCCCGGATGGCGCGGAACATGAAGTCCTGCATGGTGTGTTCATTGCCGCGCGTCGAGACGTGGCGCACCATGGCCTGCGTGAACTTGACCTGGGCATCGAAGCCCTTGTCGACCGCAGCGATGATGTCGTCGCGAAGTTTCGGATCGAGAGTCATGAGGGATACCTTTGATCTTGGATGGCGGGTCGATCGTTTGGTCGTTTCAACAAGGAAGATGCAGCGGCGGCACTCAACACCTCTCCCCGGCGGGGAGAGGTAAAGGAACAGCTTACGCCGACAATGCGAGTTCGAGCTTGTCGAGGCCTTCGTTGATGATCTCGTCCTGCGCGGTGAGCGGGACAAGGATGCGAATGGTATTGAAGCTGGTGCCGCAGGACAGCAGGATCAGGCCGTGCTCGGCGGCGCGCTGCGTCACGCGCTTCGTCATCTCGGCATCCGGCGCCTCGCCGCCGCGCTCTTTCACGATGTCGAATGCGATCATCGCGCCGACCGCGCGCACGCCGGCCATCGGCAACAGGTCGTTGCGCTGCTGCATCTTCTTCAGGCGCGAGACGATGTGCTCGCCGATCACATTGGCGCGGTCGACGAGTCTGTCCTTCTCGAACACGTCGAGCACCGCGTTGGCCGCAGCGACCGCGAGCGGGTTGCCGGCATAGGTGCCGCCGAGGCCGCCGGGATCGGCGGCGTCCATGATCTCCTGCTTGCCGATCACGCCCGACAACGGGAAGCCGCCAGCGAGGCTCTTGGCCACGGTGATGAGATCGGGCCTGACGTCATAGTGCTCCATCGCGAACATCTTGCCGGTGCGGCCATAGCCGGTCTGTACTTCGTCGGCGATCAGCACGATGCCGTTCTCGTCGCAGATTTTCCGCAACGCGCGCATCAGTTCCGGCGGCGCCTGGTGGAAGCCACCCTCGCCCTGCACCGGCTCGATGATGATCGCAGCCACGCGCGCCGGATCGATGTCGGCCTTGAACATGAAGCCGAGATATTTCAGCGATTCTTCCACGGTGACATCGAGCTGCGGCGCGGGGAACGGCACGTGCCAGACTTCCGGCAGAGCGGCGCCAAAGCCCTTCTTGTAGGGAAATACCTTGCCGGTCATCGTCATGGTCAGCGCGGTGCGGCCATGGAAGCTGCCGGTGAAGGCGATCACGCCGGCACGGCCGGTGGCGGCGCGCGCTATCTTGATGGCGTTCTCGGTGGCTTCGGCGCCGGTCGTGAAGAACGCGGTCTTCAGCGGGCCGTCGATCGGGGCCAGCTTGTTGAGGCGTTCGGCCAGCGTGACGTAGGGTTCGTACAACAGCACCTGGAAGCAGGTGTGGGTGAAGCGCTCCATCTGCTCGCGCACCGCGGCCATCACATGCGGGTTGCAGTGGCCGGTATTGAGCACGGCGATGCCGCCGGCGAAATCGATATAGCGCTTGCCCTCGACGTCCCAGACTTCCGAATTCAGCGCGCGCTGCGCCGAGATCGGCGTGGAGTGGCCAATGCCGCGCGGCACGGCGGCTTCACGGCGGGCGAAGATTTCAGCATTGGTGGGCATGGGATTTCCTGGTGCTTCTAGGTGGTTTAAAAGAACGATCAGTGTGTAGCCCGGATGGAGCTTCAGCGTTCGCGCGTAGCGCGAAGGCGGAAGCGCAATCCGGGGCCGGCCTATCGGTGGAGCGGCAGGCCCCGGATTGCGGCATCGCGGCGCTGCGCGCCGCGATGCCGCAATCCGGGCTACGCATGGAGTTATCGCGCGGCTTCAAATCCCTTCAGCGTCGAGGTGAGGTTGGCGCCTAGGATGTCGGAGAGGTAGCCGCCCTCCTGGACGAGAACGGTGGGCAGGCCCAGCCGCGCCAGCTCGGCGCCGATGCGGGCGAAGCCCGGGGTGGTGATTTTAAGCGCCGCGAGCGGATCCTGTTCGGAGGCGTCCAGCCCGAGCGCCACGACCAGCGCGGTAGGCGCGAACGCCTGGATGGTTTTGGCGGCGATCTGCATCGCCGCGATGTAGCCATCGTCGCCGGTGCCGATCGGCAAGGGGATGTTGAGGTTGGTGCCGAGGCCGTTGCCCTCGCCGCGTTCATGGGCGTAGCCCCAGACGAATGGATAGTAGCTGGTCGGATCGGCATGGATCGACACCGTCAGCACGTCGGGCCGCGAATAAAAGATACCCTGGGTGCCGTTGCCGTGATGCACATCGACGTCGAGGATCGCGACGCGCTCGTGCTTCTGCCGCAGATGCTCGGCGGCGATCGCCGAATTGTTCATGAAGCAGAAGCCGCCGGCGAGATCGCGATAGGCATGGTGGCCGGGCGGCCGGCACAGCGCGTAGACGGCGTCCTCGCCGTCCAGCACCATCTGCGCGGCGGTGGTCGCCGTATCGGTGGCGGCGCAGGCGCCGGCCCAGGTGCCCGGCCCCATCGGCGCCGACGTATCCACCGTGTGCCAGCCGAGCTTGCCGACGATGTGCGACGGATAGCTGCCCGGCACCCGCACCGGATGCATGTTGGGGATCATCTCGGCGCCGGCGTCCGGCAGCCTCTGCCATTCGTCCCAGGCGTCTTCGAGGAAGCGCAGATATTGCGGCGAATGCACGCGCGCGCGCGGCCCCTGGCCGAATTCGGTGGGGGCTACGATCGTATGCTGGCCGTCGTGAAGGCCCTTGAGCAGGCGCACCGCGCGCTCCGGCTGTTCGGTGGTCCGCTTGATGACGCCGCGCACCAGATAGAATTGCGGGTCATGGCTCGAGTGCTTGTCGCTGTAGACGGCTTTCACGAAGAGGCTCCGTTGCTGGATTGGGGAATGTCGCGGACCAGCCGGGCGACTTCATGCCAGGCAGCCCCGATGTGGTAATCGATCCGTGCGTTGATGATGTCGGGATGGCCCTGCACCAGAGCATCGAGCACCGCTTCATGCGTCTGGGCGATGCGGCGCGGATCGTCATAGAGCCGGCCGATCAGGCCGATCACCATGCGCAGTTCGGACGCCAGATCGTCGAACAGCCGCAGCAACCGCGCGGAGTCGGCGATCTCGCAGATCATGCGGTGAAATTTGTAGTCTTCCTCGACCTGTCGCGCGGGCTCGTCGAGATCGGCGCTCTCATACATCACGTCGATCTGCCGCCGCAGCGCATCGCGCGCCGCGGGAGTCATGTTTCTGGCGGCTAATACCGCGGCGTGGGATTCGACGCAGATGCGCAGGTCGTAGATCTCGTCGATGTCGCGCGCCTTGAGCTTGCGCACGAAAAAGCCGCGGCGCGGATGCGATACCAGCAGGCCCTGCTGCTCGAGCAATCTAGCTGCCTCGCGCACCGGCGCGCGGCTGATGCCGAGTTCGCGCGCCACGCCGGCCTCGACCACCTTGGTGCCCGGCTGCAACTGCCCCTGAATGATCGCCTGCGTCAAAATCCGCGCGACCTGGCCGACCAGATCGGTATCCGCGAGGGCCGTCAGCCCGACTGGTGGCGTAATCAGACGCATGGAGTGAGAAGACCCTTTCAGCGGCTGTACAAGATTTAAGCGCCGATTGTCGACAGTTTAATCTTGCGACCTGCCATGCGTTTGTGTCTTCTGCAGACACCTTAGAAACCGGGATTGCGCTCGTGAATATCCATGCAAGCATTACGCCGACCGTCTCCGATCTTCAGCAGACCCGCATCGATCTGGCAGCCGCCTATCGCCTGATTCACCGGCTCGGCCTCGACGACAGCATCTACACGCACATCTCGGTGCGCGTGCCCGGCACGCAGAATCGCTTCCTGATCAATCCCTACGGCATGCGCTTCGAGGAAGTCACCGCGTCGAACCTCGTGACCGTCGATGTCGATGGCAAGGTCGTCGATGATCCGCTCGGCCTCGGCATCAATCCGGCCGGCTTCACCATTCACAGTGCAGTGCACGCGGCGCGTCACGATGCGCACTGCGTGCTGCATACGCACACGGTCGCGGGCGTCGCCGTATCGTGCCAGAAGGACGGGCTGCTGCCGCTCAACCAGTGGTCGATGCAGTTCACCGAGCGGCTCGCTTATCACGATTATGAAGGCATTGCGCTCGACCTGTCCGAGCGCGAGCGCCTGGTGCGCGACCTCGGCGACAAGATGGTGCTGGTCCTGCGCAACCACGGCATGCTGACCTGCGGCCGCTCGGTTGGCGAAGCCTTCAAGCTGATGCACAATATGGAGCGGTCCTGCCGCGCGCAGTTGGCGCTGCAGGCCGCGGGCGCCGAGATCGTGATGCCGTCGCATGCAGTGGCTCTGCATACCGCGAGCCAGTACGATCGCGGCTACCAGAAGATCGAGGTCGAAGGACAGCCGGACAGCGAGTGGGCGGCATTCAAGCGCATGCTGGATCGCACCGATCCCGGCTACAAGAACTGAGCGACTTCACAACACGTTGTAAAAACGCGCCATTAGGGCTGGGGGAATACCATGCTGAAGCACTTCTTGTTGGGGCTGGCTTTGACGAGCAGCCTGTGTACGGCGGCGATCGCGCAGCAGCCGAAAATGGGCGGCGTCATCAACGCGGTGATTCAGCCGGAGCCCCCCGGCCTGATGCTGGCGCAGGTGCAGAACGGCCCGACGCAGATGGTGTCGGGCAACATCTATGAGGGCCTGCTGCGCTACGACCAGAAACTGGTGCCGCAGCCCGGCCTCGCCGATAGCTGGACCATTTCTGACGACCGCAAGACCTACACTTTCAAGCTGCATCCCGGCGTCACCTGGCACGACGGCAAGCCGTTCAGCTCGGCCGACGTGCTGTTTTCGATCGAGATGCTGAAGCAGACCCACGCGCGCGCCCGCAACAATCTGGTGCAGCTCGACAAGGTCGAGGCGCCCGACGATCTCACCGTGGTGTTCACGCTGAAGCAGCCGTTCGGCCCGTTCCTCGGGATTTTCGAGGTCGGCTCGATGCCGATGGTGCCGAAACATCTCTATGAAGGCACCGACTTCAAGACCAATCCGAACAACAATACGCCGATCGGCACCGGCCCCTTCATGTTCAAGGAATGGAAGAAGGGCTCGTTCATCCGTCTGGTGAAAAACCCGAACTACCACGTCAAGGGCAAGCCCTATCTCGACGAGATCTACTGGCAGATTATCCCGGACGCCGCCGCGCGGTCGGTGGCCTATGAGACCGGCAAGGTCGATGTGCTGCCGGGCGGCTCGATCGAGAATTTCGACGTGCCGCGCGTCTCCAAGCTGAAGAACACCTGCATCACCGGCGAGGGCTGGGAGTTCTTCTCGCCGATGGCCTGGATGTGGCTCAACAACCGCCAGGGCCCGACCGCCAACAAGCTGGTTCGCCAGGCCATCATGTACGCGGTGGACCGCGAATTCGCCCGCGACGTGATCTGGAACGGTCTCGGCAAGGTCGCCACCGGCCCGTCGGCCTCGACCATCAAGTTCTACACCGACGACGTCAGGAAATATCCGTTCGATCCCGCCAAGGCCAAGGCGCTGCTCAAGGAAGCCGGCTACAAGGGCGAGAAGCTGCGCATGATGCCGCTGCCTTACGGCGAGACCTGGCAGCGCTGGGCCGAAGCCATCAAGCAGAACCTGCAGGATGTCGGCATCAACATCGAAACCATCGCTACCGACGTGCCGGGCTATAACCAGAAGATCGGCGAATGGGATTTCGACATCTCGTTCAGCTATCTCTACCAGTACGGCGACCCCGCGCTTGGCGTCGGCCGCAACTACGTCTCCAGCCAGATCCAGAAGGGCCAGCAGTTCAACAACGTCGAGGGCTATTCCAACCCCGAGATCGACCAGTTGTTCGCCGATGGCGCAATCGCAACCCCGGATTCCAAGCGCAAGGAGCTCTACGACAAGGCGCAGAAGATCCTGGTCGAGGACGTGCCGATCGCCTGGATGCTCGAATTGCAGTTCCCGACCATCACCAACTGCAAGGTGAAGAACCTGATCACCACCGGCATCGGCGTCAATGACGGCTTCCGCGACGCCTGGATGGACAAGTAAGACGCGCCTGCGTGGCTTCCTGCGATGACGGGCGGAGACCTCTCCCCGTCATTGCGAGGAGCCACTTGGCGACGCGGCAATCCAGAGGCCGCAAGCTCGGCAAGTGCTGGATTGCTTCGTCGCTCCGCTAAGAGGAAAGTTGGCAAGCCAACTTTCCTTGGCCTCGCCATGACGGGGAGAGGCCTATTCAAAACATGACCTTTAAATTGGACCTCTGATGCTGTCATTTGTTGCCCAGAGGATCGTGAAGGGCGTCGTCGTCCTGTTGGCGATCGTCGTGATGAACTTCTTCCTGATCCGCCTTGCGCCCGGCGATCCCGCCGTGGTGATGGCCGGCGAGGCCGGCGCTTCCGATCCGCAATTCGTCCAGCAATTGCGCGAGAAATTTTCGCTCGACAAGCCGCTGCCCGAGCAATTGGCGTCCTACGTCAAGGGCATCGTCACACTCGATCTCGGCTTCTCGTTCCGCCAGCAGATGCCGGTGTCGAAGCTGATCTCGGAGCGGATCGGCGCGACCCTGCTGCTGACGCTGTCGGCATTCGGCATCTCGCTGGCGCTCGGCATCTTCTTCGGCACGCTGGCGGCGCGTTTTGCGGGGAGTTGGGGCGACAGTGCGATCACCGCCGCAGCATTGATCTTCTATGCCACGCCGATCTTCTGGCTGGCCCTGATGGCGATCCTGTTGTTCTCGGTCTATCTCGGCTGGCTGCCGAGCTTCGGCTACGACACCGTCGGCGCCAATTACACCGGGCTGGCCTATGTCGGCGACGTCGCTTTGCATCTCATCATGCCGGCGATGACCATCGGCCTGTTCTTCATGGCGACCTATACCCGCATGACCCGCGCCTCGATGCTCGAGGTGAAGCGGCTCGATTTCGTCAAGACCGCGCGCGCCAAGGGGCTGCGCGACAACGTCATCCAGCGAAGACACGTGCTGCGCAATGCGCTGTTGCCGGTGGTGACGCTGGCTGGCGTGCATTCCGGCACGCTGATCGGCGGCGCGGTGATTACCGAGACGGTCTATGCCTGGCCCGGCATCGGCCGGCTGATGTACGAGGCGCTGCTGCAGCGCGACTACAATCTCTTGCTCGGCGTCTTCGTGGTCTGCTCCGCCATGGTGCTGATCTTCAACCTCATCACCGACCTGGTCTATCGGCTGGTCGATCCGCGCATCGAATTTGCCTCATGAAACAGTTCTGGAAATCGATGCTGCGGCATCCCGGCGGCGTCATCGGGATGGTGATCCTGTTCATCGCCATCTTCATCGCCATTCTCGGCCCGACCATCTTCCCGAATTCGCCGTGGCGGATGGTGCAGCGGCCGTTCCTGCCGCCCTTCACCAATCCCGCGGTGTGGCTCGGCACCGACGCGCTCGGCCGCGACGTGTTCGCCGGCATCATCTATGGCGCGCGCGTGTCGTTGCTGGTCGGCCTCGTCTCCACGCTGGTGGCCTTGACCGTCGGCGTGCCGCTCGGCGCGCTCGCCGGCTATTTCGGCGGCCGGGTCGATGACGCCCTGATGCGCTTCACCGAATTCTTCCAGACCATCCCGAGCTTCGCGCTGGCGATCGTGCTGGTAGCGATCCTGCAGCCGTCGATCTATTCGATCGTCGCCTCGATCGGCATCGTGTCGTGGCCGCCGGTGGCGCGGCTGGTGCGCGCCGAGGTCTTGAGCCTGCGCACCCGCGAATACGTCCAGGCCGCGATCGTCACCGGGCAAAGCAATAGCTGGATCATCTGGCGCGAGATCCTGCCGAACGCGCTGTCGCCGGTGATCGTGCTGGCATCGCTGATGGTCGCCACCGCGATCCTGCTGGAATCATCATTGTCGTTCCTCGGCCTCGGCGATCCCAACATGATTTCCTGGGGCTACATGGTCGGCGCCGGCCGCACCGTGATCCGCCAGGCGTGGTGGATCACCGTATTCCCCGGCGTCGCCATCCTGCTCGCGGTGCTGGCGATGAACCTGGTCGGCGAAGGCCTCAACGACGCGCTCAACCCGCGGCTTGCCAAGGACGGACGCTGACATGACCGCACCCGCTGTCTCCATCAAGAATTTGCGCATCGGGCTGCCCAAGGGCGCCGAGCGGCCCTACGCCGTCGACAGCATCTCGATCGACCTGATCCCGGGCGAGATCGTCTGCGTGGTCGGCGAATCCGGCTCCGGCAAGTCAATGTGCGCGCATGCGCTGCTGGGCCTGTTGCCCGACACGGTGTCGACCGAGACCGGCGAGATCCTGTTCGAGGGCCGGGACCTTCTGAAGATGGACGAAGACGGCTGGCGCGACGTGCGCGGCCGCCACATCGCGATGGTGTTCCAGGAGCCGATGACGGCGCTCAATCCGTTGATGCGGATCGGCGACCAGATGATGGAGATGTTCGAGGCGCACGATCTGCTGACGCCGAAGGAGCGCCGCGCCAAGGCGCTGGGGCTGGCGCGCGAGGTCGGCCTGCCGGATCCGGAGCGCATCGTCCGCGCCTATCCGCACCAATTGTCCGGCGGGCAGCGGCAACGCGCGATGATCGCGATGGCGCTGGCGCTGGAGCCCGCGGTGCTGGTCGCCGACGAGCCGACCACCGCGCTCGACGTCACCACCCAGGCGCAGATTCTCAAGCTGATCCGCGACCTGCAGCGACGTCGAAACATGGCGGTGATGTTCATCACGCATGATTTCGGCGTCGTCGCCGATATCGCCGACCGCGTCGTGGTGCTGCGCTATGGCAAGGTTGTCGAAGAGGGCACCGCCGCCGAAGTGCTGACGCGTCCGCAGCACGACTACACCAAGGCGCTGCTGGCGGCCGTGCCGTCGGTACATCCGCCGGTGCGCGCGCCGCTGACACACCGCGCCAAGGCGCTGGAAGTCGTCGGCCTCGACAAGACCTATGTGACGTCCGGCGGCTGGTTCAAGCCCGCGCGTTCGGTGCGCGCCGCCAACGAGGTCTCGTTCGACATCTTCCAGGGCGAGACGCTCGGCCTGGTCGGCGAATCCGGCTCCGGCAAGTCGTCGGTGGCAAGGCTGGTGATGCAGCTCATCAAGCCCGACCGCGGCACCGTGCGGCTCGGCGAGTCCGATCTCATGCTGCTCAAGGGCCGCGCGCTGCGCGACGAACGCCACCGCATCCAGATGATTTTCCAAGATCCGTTCGCCTCGCTCAATCCGCGGCGCCGCGTCGGCAACATCATCAGCGACGGCCCGATCGCGCATGGCGCCGATCGCAAGGTGGCGATGCAGCGCGCCCGCGACCTGCTCGGCATGGTCGGGCTCGACGCCGGCGCGATGGATCGTTACCCGCACGAATTCTCCGGCGGCCAGCGCCAGCGCATCGGCATCGCGCGCGCGCTGGCGCTCGATCCGGAAATCATCGTCGCGGACGAGGCCGTCTCCGCGCTCGACGTTTCCGTGCAGGCCCAGGTGCTGGCGCTGCTCGAGGATCTGAAGGCGCGGCTCGGCCTGTCGATGCTGTTCATCACCCATGATTTGCGCGTTGCGGCGCAGATCTGCGACCGCATCGCGGTGATGCAGCGCGGCGTGATCGTCGAATTGAAACCGACGGCGGAGCTGTTCGCGTCGCCGGAACATCCCTATACGCGCGAGCTGCTGGCGGCGGTGCCCGGCCAAAGCGCGCCTTCGAAAGCCGCCTGATCCCATGTCGTCTGACGTCTCGCACTGCGTTCTGCTCGCCAAGAATCTCGACCTGCGCCGCCACCTCGCGTCTGAAATCGAAAGGCTCAAGGGCCGCGTCCATTTCGTCGATCACCGTTCCGGCCACGAGGACGACGTCACGCTCGCCGTCGCCTGGTATCCGCACGACGATGCGTTCGCGCATTATCCCAATCTGAAGGCGGTGTGTTCGATCGCCGCCGGCGCCGACAGCATCGTGATGAACCCCAGCCTGCGCGACGGCATCGAGGTGGTCCGTGTCGTCGAGCCGGCGCAGGCCGAGATGATGTCGACCTTCGTGGTGTGGCACGTGATCTGGCATCAGCGTCGCTTCGCCACCTATCTGGCACAGCAGCGCGACCGCGTCTGGCAGCGGCTCGGCCAGCGCATCACCAGCGAGGTCAGCGTCGGCCTGCTCGGCTATGGCGCGATCGGCGCCCGCGTCGCGGCGGATCTCGCCGCGCTCGGCTTTCCGGTCAAGGTATGGAGCCGCAGCCCGAAGCCTACACCTTCCGGCATTATCGGCTTCCACGGCACCGGGGGCCTGGCTTTGATGCTGGCCGAAACCGAAGTGCTGATCAATCTGCTGCCGCTGACCGCGGAAACCGCCAACATCCTCAATGCCGACAATTTCGGCCGCATGAAGCGCGGCGGCTACCTGATCCAGGTCGGCCGCGGCGAACATCTGGTCGAAGCCGATCTATTGGCCGCGCTCGACAGCGGGCAATTATCGGGGGCGTCGCTCGACGTCTTCGTCGGCGAGCCGCTACGCCGCGACCATCCATTCTGGTCGCACCCCGGCATCATGCTGACCCCGCACGACGCCTGCGACGTCACCCTGCCCGCGGTCGGCGAAACCATCTGGGCCACCGCGCAAGCCGTCAAGGCCGGCGTGCGGCCGAAAGATGCGGTGGACAGGGTCAGGGGATATTAAAACAATCATTGCCGCATCGACGCGCCGGCCATGCGCTCCCTCTCCCCCATTGGGGAGAGGGCTGGGGTGAGGGGGCACCGGCCTATCGATAGTCCGCGCCCCTCACCCGACCGGCCTCGCTTCGCTCTGCCGATCGACCTCTCCCCAACGGGGAGAGGTGAAGAAGAGAGCGCCTGGCGATATCTTTTACTTCGCCAGCCAGAAGCCGCCCAGCACCAGCACGACGGCGAGTGTCACGATAATCCCCATCACCGCGCCAATGATGGCGAGCAGTCCGTGGCTGTCCAGCCAGCCGCGCAACGCTTTCTCCATGCTTAAACCTCCCGCCGAATTGAATGTTGTTTATGTTGGGGCCAGCGTATCAAGCCCTCGCCCCGCCGTCTCGCGCTTTTGCGCCATCAGGAGAAATCATGGAACCGCTGTACACAAAGGGCATCGCCCTGCCCCGCCTCGGCCTCGGCACCTTCCGCCTGCAGGGCGACGGCTGCCGCGCCGCGGTCGAGGGCGCAATCGGCCTCGGCTATCGCCACATCGACACCGCCGAGATGTATGGCAACGAGGCCGAGGTCGGTGACGCTATCCAGGCGTCCGGCATCAAGCGCGCCGACCTGCACGTCACGACGAAAGTCTGGCACGAGAACCTCGCCCCCGACGCGATCCGCAAGGCGTTCGATGCCAGCCTGGCCAAGCTGAAGCTCGACCATGTCGATCTCTATCTGGTGCACTGGCCCTCGAAGACCATGCAGCTCGGCGCCGTGATGGAGACGCTGATGAAGCTGAAGGACGAAGGTCGCACCCGCGCGATCGGCGTCGCCAATTTCACCGTGTCGTTGCTCCGGCAGGCCGTCGAGGAGATCGGCGCGCCGATCGCCTGCAACCAGGTCGAATATCATGTGCTGCTGGAGCAGACCAAGGTGCTGGCCTATCTGCGCAGCAAGGGTATTCCGCTGGTCGCCTATTGCCCGCTGGCGCAGGGCAAGATCACCGACAACGAGGTGCTGCAGAAGATCGGCGCCAAACACGGCGCCAGTGCCGCGCAGGTCGCGCTGAAATGGCTGCTCGACCAGGACAATGTCGCGGCGATTCCAAAAGCCTCGCGCGCCGAGAGCCAGCAGGCCAATCTAGACGCGCTGAACGTCACGCTGGACGATGCCGACCGCGCGGCGATCGCAGCCCTGCCGAAGAACCAGCGCCTGGTGAATCCGGCGGCGTTTGCGCCGGATTGGGATTGAAGTTCTTTCTTCCCTCTCCCCTTGTGGGAGAGGGCGGATCGAACCGCGAAGCGGTTCGAGACGGGTGAGGGGTAGCCACAAGCTCCGAGCCTAGTACCCCCTCATCCGTCACGGCCTTCGGCCGTGCCACCTTCTCCCACAAGGGGAGAAGGAAGAAAGAGACCCGTCGTCAATTGAGACCACCGCTATTTGTGCGTATGCGGCTTCCTGGCTGGCTTCTTCGCCGCTGACTTTCCCCCCGTCGGCATCATCACCACCCGACCATACTTCACGCCGCGCTCGGCGATGATGTGATCGGCGAAATGCTGCACCTCCCGGCCAGGGCCGCGCAGCGCGGTGACCTCCATGCAATTGTCGTCGTCGAGATGGACATGCAGCGTCGCCAGCGCGAGGTCGTGATGGTGGTGATAGGTGTCGACCAGCCGGCTCGACAGGTCGCGCGCCGCATGGTCGTAGACGTAGACCAGCGCCGCGACGCAGTCGCCGCCCTTGTCCTGGCCCTTGTCCTGCGATGCCTGCTGCATCCCGGCACGGGCGAAATCGCGGATCGCCTCGGAGCGGTTCTGATAGCCGTGCGCGGCGATCATCGCATCCAACTCGTCCATCAAATCGTCGTCGAGCGTGATCGTAATGCGTTGCATGGGCTCTCCCGAAAAGTATGATGAAATTTGACATAGATCATACTCTATGTGTCATGATGCGCTTGCCGACCAGCATAGCTCATCGAACACATCATGCATCGCGTCCCGTTGCCATCGGCCGGACTGGGGCTTGTCATCTCGCTCGCCGCTGCCGCGCCGAGCCACGCCCAGAGCCGTACCACTCTATCTCCGGTCGAGGTGATCGCGCCGGACCGGCATGCCGCGCCGCCCCGCAAGCCGCGGCCCCCCATGCAGAGCGACCGACGTGTCGCGCAGCGGGCGGAGCCGACGGCCGGTGCAACCGCCGGCGCCGTCGCAGCCGCGGCCAGGGCAGCCTTCGCGGCGCCGTCTCCGCCAGCCACAGCCAGCGAGAAGCGCGTCAGCGGCGCCGAAATCAATGCGCGGCCGTTCTCGCGGCCCGCCGAAGCCCTTGAAGTCGTACCCGGCCTGATCGTCACCCAGCACTCCGGCGACGGCAAGGCCAACCAGTATTTTTTGCGCGGCGTGAATCTGGATCATGGCACCGATCTGGCGATCTCGATCGACGGCATGCCCGTCAACATGCGCACGCACGGCCACGGCCAGGGCTACGCCGATCTCAATTTCCTGATTCCCGAACTGATCGGCTCCGTCAACATCCGCAAAGGCCCGTATTTCGCCGACGAAGGTGACTTCTCCTCGGCGGGCGCGGTGCATATCGGCCTGCTCGCCAGCGTGGCGCGCACGATGGCTTCGATCACCTCGGGCAGCTTCGGCTACCGCCGCGGCTTCGGCGTCACCTCGACAAAACTCGGCGAAGGCACGCTGCTGGTGGCCGGCGAGGCGCAGACCCATAACGGCCCGTGGGACAATCCCGACGAATTACGCAAACTCAACGGCGTGATGCGCTACAGCCAGGGTACCGCGACCGACGGCTTTTCGCTGACCGCGATGGCCTATGCCAACCAATGGAATTCCACCGACCAGGTGCCATCGCGCGCCATCGCCTCGGGCCAGATCGGCCGCTTTGGTGCGCTCGACCCCTCCGACGGCGGGAATGCCAGCCGTTTCTCGCTGTCCGGCACCTTCGCGCAGAGCGATGACGGCGGCTCGTCGAAGGCGAATTTCTACGTCATCAAGAGCTCGCTGAATCTCTGGAACAACTTTACGTACTATCTCTCCAATCCGGTCGGTGGCGATCAATTCCATCAGCATGACGACCGCGTGCTCGGAGGCTTCAGCGCGTCGCATAATTTCAACCACCAGTTCGCCGGCCTGCGGATGCAGACCGAGGTCGGCGTGCAGACCCGTTACGACGACATCCGGCTCGACCTGAACAACAGCGTGAAGCGCCAGTTTACTTCCGCGATCCGCTCCGATGCGGTGAAGGAAGGCAGCGTCGGCCTGTTCGTGCAGAATACGGTGTTCTGGACCGACTGGCTGCGCACCACCGCCGGCTGGCGCGGCGATGCCTACAACGCCTCGGTCGCTTCGTTCTTCAACGCAGCGAATTCCGGCTCGGCCCGGGCCTTCATCGGCAGCCCGAAGGTCGGCGTCGTCTTCGGCCCGTTCGCGCACACCGAACTGTTCCTCAATGCCGGCGAGGGCTTTCACAGCAACGATGCCCGCGGCGTCACCATCTCGGAATCGCCGGTCGATGGCTCGGCGGTGTCGCGCTCGCCGTTCCTGGTAAAGACCAAAGGCGCCGAAGTCGGGCTGCGCAGCCAGTTTCTGCCGGGCCTCACCAGCTCGGTCGCGCTGTTCATGCTGGATTCTGCGTCCGAGATCCTGTTCGTCGGCGACGCCGGCGATACCGTGGCCAGCCGCTCCAGCCGGCGCGTCGGCGTCGAGTGGACCAATGACTGGCGCCCGCGGCCCTGGCTGTCGCTGGAAGGCGACATCGCCGTCACCCGCGCGCGGTTCCGCAGCGACAATCCCGAACAGGCCGCGGCCTATGACGAACTCGCAGGCTATCCGGCGTCGCAGGTCGGCAATGCGCCGGGCAACCTGATCCCCGGCGCGCCGAACATGGTGGCTTCGGCCGGTATCCGGCTGGGCGAGGCCACCGGCTGGTTCGGCGCGCTGCGCTATCGTTATTTCGGGCCGCGTCCGCTGACCGAGGACGGCGCCTTCGTCTCGCCCGCCGCCGGCCTGTTGAACGGGCAACTCGGCTATCGCTTTGCCAATGGCTGGCGCATTCAGCTCGACGGCTTCAACCTGCTCGGCAGCCAGACCGACCAGATCACCTACGCCTACGGCTCGCTTCTGAAGTCCGATACGCTCTATGGCATGTGCTTCTCCGGCACGCCGACCGCGCCCGCCGCCGTCTGCCAGACCGGCGTGTTGGACCGCGTGCTGCACCCGGTCGAACCGCTGGCGCTGCGGGTGACGGTGGCGGGGACGTTCTGATTCTTCCCTCTCCCCCGCGCGAAGCGAAGCTTCGCTAGGTGGGAGAGGGTGGATCGACCGCGAAGCGGTCGAGACGGGTGAGGGGGTGCCACCAACTCCGAAGCCACGGCCCCCTCATCCGACCGCGCTTCGCGCGGCCACCTTCTCCCACAAGGGGAGAAGGAAGATGGAGCGCCTTCGCACCCAAGACCGCTCTGATTTACCGCTTTGCCCCCGGTTCCGTCGCCTTTACACTGTCGCGACACCGAAAACTGGCAGGCGCATGCACGATCTGATCCGCGACATCACGCTGTGTATCCTGTTTGCGTGGGGCATCGGGCTTGCCGCGCATTTCTTCAAGCAGCCGCTGATCCTGGCCTATCTGGTCGCCGGCTTCATCATCGGGCCGTTCGGCATCGGCTGGGTCCAGTCCGAGGAATCCATTAAGACCATCTCCGAACTCGGCCTGATCTTCATGTTGTTCATGATCGGGCTGGAGATCGACCTCAAGAAGATCATTCGCGCCGGCCGCGTCATCCTGATCGCCGCAGGCGGGCAGTTGATCGTCGGCTGCCTGCTCGGCGGGCTGTTCTTCATGGCGCTCGGCCTGCCGCTGGCCAATGGCAAGTTCGACGCGCTGTATCTCGCCATCGCCTGCGCGCTGTCTTCCACCGTCGTGATCGTCAAGGTGCTGTACGAGAAGCGCGAGCTCGACACGTTGCCCGGCCGCATCACGCTCGGCATATTGGTGCTGCAGGACATCTTTGCGATCCTGTTCCTCGCGGTGCAGCCGAGCCTGGCCGACCTGCAGATCGGCGTCATCCTGCTGTCGATCGCCCGCGTCGGCGCGCTGGTCGCGACCGCGCTGATCCTCAGCCGCTACATCCTGCCGCATCTGTTCCACCAGATCGCACGACGCCCCGAACTGGTGCTGCTCGGCGCGCTGGCGTGGTGCTTCCTGATCGGCGAGATCGCCGAGCGGCTGCATCTGTCGCGCGAGATGGGATCCCTGGTGGCCGGCGTCTCGCTGTCGACCTTCCCCTACGCGCTCGACGTCACCGCCAAGGTCACGACGCTGCGCGACTTCTTCATCACGCTGTTCTTCGTCGCCGTCGGCATGACCATCCCGGTGCCGAACGGCTCGGTGATCGGCCTGGCGCTTCTGATCGCAGGCTTCACCGTGGTCAGCCGCGTGCTGACCACCTTCGTGCCGCTATACCTGATGCGGCAGGGGCTGCGCGCCAGCCTGCTGCCGGCACTCAATCTCGCGCAGATCAGCGAGTTCTCGCTGGTGGTGCTGCAGACCGGTATCGCCGCCGGCCACATCACCACCCAGACCTCCAGCGCCACCTCCTTTGCCTTCGTGCTGCTCGCCGTGATCTCGACCTTCGCGATGGGCCGTTCGGACGCGATCATCCGCGCGCTGATCGGCCCCTTGAAGCGGCTCGGCCTGCGCGATCTCGACCACGGCCAGCAGGACGACGCCGCGCATGCCGGCCACGGCCACGCCCGCCGCATCGTCGTCCTCGGCTTCTACCGCGCCGCCTCGGCGCTGCTCAGCGAGATCGAGCGCCAGAACAGCTCGCTGCTCGAGCAGATCAGCGTGATCGACTTCAACCCCAACGTGTTCCGTACCCTGGCCGAGCGCGGCCAGCACGTGATCTACGGCGACATCAGCAATGTCGATACGCTGGTCCATGCCGGCGTGGGCGCAGCCGAGATCATCATCCTCAGCGTGCCCGACGCGCTGTTGAAGGGCGCCAGCAATGAGAAGCTGGTGCGTCACGTCCGCGCCATCAACCCGACCGCCAGGATCATCGCCACCGCCGACTTCCTGGCCGATGTCGCCGATATCTACGCCGCGGGCGCCGATTACGTCACGGTCACCCGCCTCAGCGACGCCCATACGCTCTACGAGGCGATCGACGCCGCCGACCAGGGCCTGCTTGCTGAAAAGCGCGCCGAACTCGACGGCCAGCTCGCCGAACGCCGCGAAGTGCTGCCGTAGTCTTTCGCCCCGCCTCCCGGCTGTCGACGCGCAGCGCCGCGCCGGCCAAAGGGTGAAAACCGCGCGGGCGGCAAGTCGGTAAGATCAGCGGCCTCGTGATGCGGCCGGCGGCGTGCTAGAGCGTGGGGCCGTCACGCCCTGCCCCGCCAAACCCGGCCAGATCACCGAGAGCCCCCTTGAGTTCGATCCCCGATTCGATCCAGGAGATTACCAACCGCAAGAACCTGCTGCTGCTCGTGACGCTGCGCTGGGTCGCGGTGGCCGGGCAGATCGCCGCAATTGCGATCACCAGTTTCTGGCTCGAAATCCGGCTGCCGATCTGGCAGATGGCCGCGGTAATCGCGTTCCTGATCACGCTGAACCTGGTGACCCTTTACCGTTATGGCAGCGGCGCCGTCATCACCAATGCCGAGCTGTTCGTCGACCTGCTGCTCGACGTTGCGACGCTGACGATGCTGCTCTATCTCAGCGGCGGCGCCACCAATCCCTTCGTCACCCTGTTCCTGCTGCAGGCGGTACTCGGCGCCGTGCTGCTGCAGCCATGGTCGAGCTGGACCATCGTCGCGGTGACCAGCGGCTGCTTCCTGTGGCTCACGGTCGCCTATCACGACATCGGCTTCACGATGTCGGAACCCGCCGCGGCGCATTCGCGGCTGTTCGACCTGCACATCTACGGCATGTTCCTCTGCTTCCTGCTGGCCGCGGCCCTGCTGGTGCTGTTCATCACCCGCATCAATCGCAACCAGCGCGAACAGGACATGCGTTTTGCCGAACTGCGCCAGCAGACCGCCGAGGAGGAACACATCGTGCGCATGGGCCTGCTCGCTTCCGGGGCCGCACACGAGCTCGGCACGCCGCTGGCGACGCTGTCGGTGATCCTGAACGACTGGGAGCGGATGCCGATCTTCCGGGCCGATGGCGAGATCGCCACCGAGCTCTCCGAGATGCAGGGCCAGCTCAATCGCTGCAAGACGATCGTGTCCGGCATCCTGCAATCCTCCGGCGAGGCGCGCGGCGAGAACTCGGAGCGCACCAGCATCGTCGACTTCATCGACGGCGTGGTCGAGGACTGGGAAGACAGCCGCAATCCGGCCCGGCTGGACTACAACAATCGCATCGAGCCGGATTTCGCGATCGCCTCCGACCTCCTGTTGCAGCAGGTGCTGTTCAACGTGCTGGACAATGCGCTGGAAGCCTCGCCCGGACTGGTCTCGATCGACGTCGACACCCGGGACGACCTGCTGCTGATCGCGGTGCGCGACGCCGGCCCCGGCTTCAAGACGGAAATGCTGGCGGAATTCGGCAAGCCGTACCGCTCGACCAAGCAGCGGCCGGGCAGCGGGCTCGGCCTATTCCTGGTCGTCAACGTGCTGCGCAAGCTCGGCGGACAGGCGCGGGCCGCCAACCGGCCCGCCGGCGGCGCGGTCGTGGAACTCAGCCTGCCGATCGCCGCTCTATCCGTCGAGGTGGCCGATGGAGAATGACCGCACGCTGGTGATCGTCGAAGACGACGCCTCGTTTGCGCGCGCGCTGAAGCGCTCGTTCGAGCGACGCGGCTATTCCGTCACGCTGTGCGAAGGGCTCGACGGTGTCGCCGCGCTGCTGGCAGCATCGCCGCCGGATTATGCCGTGGTCGATCTCAAGCTGAACGGCGGCTCGGGGCTGGAATGCGTCAAGCTGCTGCACGCCGCCGACGCCGAGATGCCGATCGTGGTGCTGACCGGCTTTGCCAGCATCGCCACCGCCGTCGAGGCCATCAAGCTCGGCGCCTGTCACTACCTCGCCAAGCCTTCGAATACCGACGACATCGAGGCCGCCTTCAAGAAGGCGACCGGCGACAGTACCATCCCGCTCACCAGCCGGCCGACGTCGATCAAGAGCCTGGAATGGGAGCGCATCCACGAGACGCTGGTGGAAACCGAATTCAACGTCTCGGAGACCGCGCGGCGCCTCGGCATGCACCGCCGCACGCTGGCGCGCAAACTCGCCAAGCGGCCGTTGAACTGAGGCGCGAGGCGCTGCTCTCTCCTGTCGTCCCGCGAACGCGGGGGCGACAAGACGTACGTGGCAGCGTTCTCGACTACTTCGAAAATCCGTCCTGCAACTTTTCCCGCAGGAACGCGACAAGCGCGTGGACCGTGCGCGGCACGTGGGTCGCGTAGGGCCGGATCGCGAACAGGTGCTCGCCGAAGGCGCCGGTGACCCGCCAGTCCGGCAGCACGACCTGCAGCCGGCCGCGCGCGATGTCGGCCTGCGCGGAGAAGTCCGGCAACAGCGCAATGCCGAGTCCCGCCAATGCTGCTTCGCGCAGCGCCTCGCTGTTATTGGCCGCGAAGCTGCCGGCGATCTTGACGGTGACGCGTTCGCCGGCGCCGGCGCGCGGCGCGACGGTCCAGGTCGGTGTCGCGCTGCCGCGCAGATAGTGCAGGCAATCATGGGTGGCGAGATCCGCGGGCCGCAGCGGCGCGCCGCGTCGGCGCAGATAGCCACGGGTCGCCACCAGCAGCGAGCGGGTATCGCATAATTTCCACGCCACATGCGTATCCGGCACGCTCTGCACGTGGCGCACCGCGAGATCGAAGCCCTCCTTGGCCAGCGAGCTGAGATGATCCGACAGTTCCAGCTCGATGCGGATGCCCGGGTGCAATCGCAGGAAGTCCGGGAGCACCGGCACGATCTGCTGCCGGCCCAGCGCCACCGGCACCGTCACGCGCAGTAGCCCGCGCGGCGCGGCGGCGAGATCCTTCGCCGAGGCAAAGCTGCGCTCGATCTCGGCGAAGTTTCCCCGCGTCGAATCGACCAAATGCTGGCCGGCCTCGGTCAGCCGCACGCTGCGCGTGGTGCGGCGGACCAGCGGCACGCCGGTGGCCTGTTCCAACTCGCCGATGCGGTGGCTCATCGCTGCCTTGCTGACGCCGAGCCGGCCCGCCGCCGCCGTGAAGCTGCCGGCTTCGGCCAGCACGCCGAGCCAGTGCAGATGCGACCACAGCGATTCCACCTTCTTCGTTTTCATGGCTGCATTGTTCAATATTATGAACAGTCCGTCCAATCCTTTGAGCTGTGGCGACAGGCCCCGCGCCGCTAAACAGGCGCATCGCTTCAACCGGGGATCCCGCATGACCACGCCCGCCTTCACTGCCTCCCACGACGTCGGCAATTTCATCGACGGCGCGCCCGTCCACCTCGCGTCCAACCGCAAGCAGGCGGTCTACAACCCGGCGACCGGCGCCGTCGCGCGCCAGCTGGTGCTGTCGACCGTGCAGGAAGTCGATGACGCAGTAAAAAGCGCGCGCCGCGCGTTCCCGGCCTGGGCCGACATGCCGCCGATCCGCCGCGCCCGCATCATGAACAAGTTCCTGGCGCTGATGAACCAGCACACCGACGAACTGGCGGCGATGATCACCGCCGAGCATGGCAAGGTGTTTTCGGATGCGCAGGGCGAAGTCGCGCGCGGCATCGACATCATCGAATTCGCCTGCGGCATCCCGCAGCTCCTGAAGGGCGACTACACCGACCAGGTCTCCACCGGGATCGACAACTGGACGATGCGCCAGCCGCTCGGCGTCGTCGCCGGCATCACGCCGTTCAACTTCCCGGTCATGGTGCCGTGCTGGATGTTCCCCGTCGCGATCGCCGCCGGCAACTGCTTCATTCTGAAGCCCAGCGAGCGCGATCCCTCGCCGGCTCTGTTCATGGCCGATCTCCTGATGAAGGCCGGGCTGCCGAAGGGCGTGTTCAACGTCGTGCAGGGCGACAAGGTCGTCGTCGATGCGCTGCTGCAGCATGACGGCGTCTCCGCCGTCTCGTTCGTCGGCTCGACCCCGATCGCGCATTACGTGCACCAGCAGGGCTCGCAATATGGCAAGCGCGTGCAGGCCTTGGGCGGCGCGAAGAACCACATGGTCGTCATGCCCGACGCCAACCTCGACCAGGCGGTCGACGCGCTGATCGGCGCCGGCTATGGCTCGGCCGGCGAGCGCTGCATGGCGATCTCGGTCGCGGTACTGGTCGGCGACGTCGCCGACAAGATCGTCCCGATGCTGGCCGAGCGCGTCAAGAAGCTGCAGATCCTCAACGGCATGGAAGCCGCGGCCGAAATGGGCCCGGTCGTGACCAAGCAGGCGCTGGAGCGCATTGAAGGCTATATCGGCCTCGGCGTCGAGGAAGGCGCCACGCTGGTCTGCGACGGCCGCGGCATCAAGGTCAAAGGCCATGAGGAAGGCTTCTTCACCGGCGGCACATTGTTCGACAACGTCACGACGGAAATGAGGATCTACAAGGAAGAGATCTTCGGACCGGTGCTGGCCTGCGTCCGCGTCAAGGATTTTGCCGAGGCGCTGCAGATCATCAACGACCACGAATTCGGCAACGGCGTGTCGTGCTACACCCGCGACGGCAATGTCGCCCGCGAGTTCTCGCGCCGCGTCCAGGTCGGCATGGTCGGCATCAACGTGCCGATCCCGGTGCCGATGGCCTGGCACGGCTTCGGCGGCTGGAAGCGCAGCCTGTTCGGCGACATGCATGCTTACGGCGAGGAAGGCGTGCGATTCTACACCAAGCAGAAGTCGATCATGCAGCGCTGGCCGGAAAGCACAGACCACGGCGCCGAGTTCGCGATGCCGGTGTCGAAGTAAACCTTACTCGCCCGCGAAGCGAAGCGCCGGTCTTCACCACTCCCCGTTGGGGAGAGGTCGACCGGCGAAGCCGGGCGGGTGAGGGGCATTGGCGCCGTCGATCAGCCTGCGCCCCCTCACCCGGATTGCTTCGCAATCCGACCTCTCCCCAACGGGGAGAGGTGATTGAGAGCACGGCGCGAGGGCGCCTTCGCTTACCCTGCGATCTGGCTACAGCGTCGCGAACACCTTTTCGGTTTCGCTCAGCAGCCGGTCCGCATGGGCTTCCGAGAACACCAGCGGCGGACGGATTTTCAGCGTGTTGGCGGCAGCACCCGTTGCCGAGATCAGCACACGGCGGGCGCGCAGGCCGTTCACCACCGCCGCAGCTGCCGCGGCATCCGGCTCCTTGGTGGTGCGGTCCTGCACCATCTCGACGCCAACATAGAGGCCGGATCCCCGGATATCGCCGATCTGCTCAAAGCGCTTCGCCAGGTCCGTAAAGCCATCGCGCAGCAGTTTTCCGACGCGCAGCGAATTCTCCAGCAGCTTCTCGTCCCGAATGACATTGAGCACGGCCTGTGCCGCGGCCATCGCCACCGAATTGCCGCCGAAGGTGTTGAAGTAGCGGTTGTCGCGGCCGAAATTCTGCACGACCGAAGGCGACAGCGCGACCGCGGCCACCGGATAGCCATTGCCCATCGGCTTGCCCATCGTGACGATATCCGGCGCGATATTGTGGCGCTGGTAGCCCCACAATTTCTCGCCACTGCGACCGAAGCCGGACTGCACTTCGTCGGCGATGAACAAGCCGCCGGCCTTGTGCACGACGTCGCGCACCGGGCCCAGCACATCGGTCGGATGCGAAAAGATGCCGTCGGAAGAGAACATCGAATCGGCGATGAAGGCGGCGAGGCCCTCGCCGCGGCGCTCCAGATCCTCGATCTCCTTTGCGACGTGCGCCGCCATCATCGGGCCGATCTGGTCCGGCGGCACGCGGTAGGAATCCGGCGCCGGCACGCGGCGCACCCACGCCCCCAAGGGCGACTGCGCGCCGAGCGACGGCGAGAAGCTAGCGGTGAGGTCGGAATTGCCGTGATAGGCCTCATCGGTGACGATGATGCCCTGCTTGCCGGTGTAATGCCTCGCGATGCGCAACGCGAGGTCATTGGCTTCCGATCCGGTGCAGGTGAACATCACATGCTTGAGGTTGTCGGCATGGGTGCCGAGCAGGTCCTCGGCATAGTTCAGAATGCCTTCCTGGATGTAGCGCGTGTGCGTGCACAGCGTGCCGAGCTGCTCGCTGATGGCGGCGACGACGCGCGGATGGCAGTGCCCGACCGAGACGACGTTGTTGTAGGCGTCGAGATATTCATGGCCTTCGGAATCATACAGCAGCACGCCCTTCGCGCGCGCGACCTCGACGGGGTCCTTGTAGAACAGCCGGTAGGCGGGACCGAGCACCGCGGCGCGGCGCTCGACCAGCTGACGGCTGCGCTCGCTCAAGCCCGCCGCGCTGGCGGGATCGAAGGCGTTGTTCATCTTGCCGCGCGGGGCCGTGATGGCGTTCATGCGAAATTCCTCTGTCGCTTCGAAGCCGGCCTGTCAGGCGGCATGGTTGGCAAACTGGCTGGATACTTCATCCGAGGAGCGGCTCAAAAACCAGTCGAGCTGCGGCCAGCAATGCGCGGTGAAGCGCGTTACATAGGCCGCGTTGGCCGGTACCGCATTGGCCAGCGCGATCGACAACAACGCCCGCGCCACCACCCGCCCCATCACCAGATGGGGAAGCAGATGCAGCTCTTCCGCGGTGAGGTCGGCGACGCCGAGATAGCCCTCCAGCAGGTCGCGGCCATGGCCGAAGAACTCGCCGTCGCTCTGCCCGGGCCGCTGCCCGAGCAACGCGGTGGAGACGTCGATCGCGACCGAGGTCCGCACCGCGTCGCCAAAATCGATCACGCCGCTGACGAAGCCCGGCAGCGCGGCATCGACGACGATATTGGACTGGCTGAAATCATTGTGCAGCACCTGCCGGCGGGTGCCGGCCAGGCGGGTTTCGATGCTGGCAAAACGCGCCAGCGCGGCCTCGAGCTGACGGCGCTGCGCGGGGTCTTCGACCCCTGCGAGCAGGCTTTGCAGGCCGAGTAAATGCTGGATGTCCCACGCCAGCACGCGGGAATCCGCGGGATGGCTGAAGTCCGCCAGCGCCAGCCGCAGCCGCGCCAGCAGCCGGCCGATCTGCTGCCGGCCCGCCGGCGTCGACGGCACCTCGCTGAGCGGCTGGCCATCCATATAGGTCATCATGCGGACCGGCCGGTTCTGCCCGGCCTGGTCGTGACAGGCAAACAGCGCCTCGCCGTTCAGATTGGCGACGACGCGCGGCACGGGAAGCGTGGGCGCCGTCGCGGCGAGATGGTCGAGAATGCGCAGTTGCAGGTCGATCTCCGCCACGCCCTCGGCCGGATTGGCCACTTTGAGAACGAAACGCTGCCCGTCGGCGGCGGTGATGCGAAACGTATCGTCCTTCTCGGTGGCGAACCGCGTCGCCCGGCCCTCGATCCCGAAGTGACGACGCACCAGATCGACGGCTTCCGCCTCCGCCATCGCGACATAGGGCGCGGCAAGGCCCCCCTGCAGGATGCTGGACGCGGGCAATGGATCGTTGGCCACGAATCTACCTTCGCTCGGCTGCGTACGCCCGGCGGGCGCGTTTCGCGAAGCGGTATATCTGCCATCGATTGCCTTGGGAACATAGCGCCGCGATCATCCGGCATGCAGCGTCGGAGTGCCGCTCGCAATCCTGGAATGAGCAGCAGCGGCAAATCAAGCAGGACGATTCAGACCGCCAGCACCCCTACCGAACCTTGGACGCCAAGACTATGTCGTCTGGAAATGCGACACCGAAACGATCTGCCAGGCTGCCGGTTTGCACAGCAACCTATCGCCGTGAACTTCGTTCAAACGGCATGGGAAAGATATTCTTGATCATTATAATACTGGGAATCGCAGTGCTGCTGATCACAGCCGTGCTGTTTGTCAGCCTGTAGGTTCAAACGTAGGAGCCATCGTTGCGTTGCGCCCCGCGCGGCAATGCACGCTCGGCATCCGCCAGCTTTGCCCGGTAATTGGCTCTTGCCGCCCGCTTGCCGATCAACGGCAGACCAAGCTTGCGGGCCCGGATCGTAATCGAGCTGATCGGCTTGTTCAAAGCCGCCGAGCATCTTGCGGGAGATGCCCCCTCCATGACGAGCTTCTTCAGGCGGCTCGTCTCGTCATCCGACCATGGACTGGTGATTAGCTTGCGCATTTCTCTTCTCCATTCTGGCCTGGATGACGCTATGTCCGGGACCGGCCCCGGCCCGCGCCCCCTTCCAATCCAGCCCTCACGATGTTCATTGAAAAACCGCGATAACCAAATTTCGTTCCGCGAAACGACGCCGCGGGATGGCCGCTTGCGCGAGCCGCCGGCACTGCGCTGGCCGGGCGGGAGTTGTTCGACAACGACCGTTACCGGATGGGGCACCGGGGCGCCGGCCTCGTCGCGTTGCATCTCCGGCGCTGCGAAACAGCGCTCGATTTCGGCAACCTCATTATGGGTGGGGATCGCAATGGTAGCAGGACCGTGCAGATCCGCGCGCGTCAGAAGCGGGAATGAGGACTGCACGGAGGTACGCCCCTTTAGTGGGGCACTATCACTTAGGTTCCCGCGAGCGGCGGCCCGATGCCACCGGGGAAACGAGGCTGGCCACCGCATGTTGCGATGGCCAGCCTGCCTTGCAGCTTTACGGACGCGGCGCCGTCACGCGCCAGATCGTATTCGACAGATCGTCGGCGACCAGGAGCCCGCCGCGCCCATCGACCGTGACGCCGACCGGCCGGCCGCGCGTCTTGCCATCCTCGCCCATGAAGCCGGTGACGAAATCGACCGGCGGACCGGACGGACGACCATTGCTGAACGGCACGAAGGAGACCTTGTAGCCGGACGGGGTTTCCCTGTTCCAGCTGCCGTGCTGGCCAACGAACACGCCATCGGCAAATTTGGCGCCCATGGCCGGCGACGAGAACGTCACGCCGAGGGCTGCGACATGCGAACCCAAAGCGTAGTCGGGACGAATGGCCGCCGCGACCCGTTCCGGATTTTGCGGCATCACCCGTGTATCGACGTTCTGGCCCCAATAGCTGTAGGGCCAGCCGTAGAACCCGCCGTCCTTCAGCGTGGTCAGATAGTCCGGCACCAGCTCTGGGCCGATCTCGTCGCGTTCATTGGCCACGGCCCACAACTGGCCGCTGCCCGGCTGGATCGTCAGCGCGGTCGGGTTGCGCAGCCCGGTGGCGTAGGGCCGATGGGCGCCGGTCGCGGCATCGATTTCCCAGACCACGGCGCGATCGACTTCCGCGATCATGCCGCGTTCGGTGATGTTGCTGTTCGAGCCGATCCCGACATAGAGAAAACGGCCATCGGCACTGGCCGTCAGCGACTTGGTCCAGTGGTGATTGATAGCTGACGGCAGATCGGTGACCTTGACCGGCGGTCCGCTCGCCTTGGTCTGTCCGTCGGCATAGTCGAACCGGACCAGCGCGTTCTGGTTGGCGACATAGATCTGGTTGCCGATCATGGCCAGGCCGTAGGGCGCGTTCAGGTTCTCGGCGAACACGGTGCGAAGCTCATAGACACCGTCGCCATCCTTGTCGCGCAGCAAGGTCAGGCGATTGCCGCCGGCCACCTGGGTGTTGCCCTGCGCCTTGATGACACCGGCAATAAAGTCCTTCGGCGTCAGCTTCGGAGCCGAGCCGCCGCGCCCTTCGGCGACCAGAATGTCGCCGTTCGGCAGCACGAGGGTCTGACGGGGAATTTTCAGGTCGGTGGCGATCGCCGTAACCGAATAGCCTTCCGGGACCTTCGGACGCGCGTCACCCCAGATCGCGGGAGACGCAATCTTCATGGTCGGCAACAGGCCTCGATGGGGCTCGGGAAGCTTCGGGTCAGCCCCGTATTGCTGGGCGCTGACCTGATGACCGGCGCTGAGCAGAGCCAGGAAAGCGAGAAGCGAAATCGATTTATCAAACTTCATAGTCGACGCCTGTCGTTCGCATGGTGGAAAAACCGAGCACGGTCGCGATCACAGCCAGCACGGCGACGATGGCCGAGACGAGTAACGCCTCCGGCATGCTGGCCCAGGCATCCTTGGCGTGAAGCAACTGGTTGACGAAAGAGAGGATCCAGACCGTCAGCATCAACATGAAATAGATGACGCGCGGACGGCGGTCGGCACCGCCGCGGAACATGTCGATCAAGGCCCACAGGGTCGCAAAGCCGCCCAGCACCAGACCGCCCATGATCAGCCAGCCCGCAAAATTCTTCCACTGGATTTCAAGCGTCGAGAAGTAAGCCCAGTCGCTCGCCAGCCCGATGATGAGAAAGCACGTCATGCCCGCGAGCAGAAACGCGTGGAGCGGATGTATCGATCGGTGATAAACATCCCCGACACGGTGGGACGAAGCAGGCGTTGACAGGGACAAAGACGATCTCCGAATATCCGCGGCGTGATAGCTCGCGGTGCGCCATAAACGCCCCGCATCGCGGATGGTTCACCGCTGGTTCATTTGAATGGCGGTCACGATGATGCGATTTCAGCGTCCGGAGATCAGGCGATCGCATAAGGGCAGCGGTGAATTTGGCGAAAGGCGGGATAGGTCGCCAAGGCGTCGTGGCGTGATCGATGATCCTGCCGGGCAAGATTTTGGAAAAATTCTGGACGCTATGGGGCGGTTTCGATCACGGCGTGTGTGGCTGTGGTTAGCGCGCAGTGCGTGAGCGGAGGGGGCGGTGCCGGGAAATTCCGCGGCAGATCCGGCAATTGCACCGAATTGGGCAATTGGTCGGAGTGGCAGGATTTGAACCTGCGACCCCTGCGTCCCGAACGCGGTTCACTTCTTCCAAACTATTGATATTGCTAACGTGGTGCTCCAGTGCGCCACGTTTTGTTCACGCCGGAATCGACCATTTCATTGCGATATCGTTGCAGCGTTCTCCGAGTGTTCATTGTGAACATGCGGCCACGATACAATTGGCTCGTTTGAGTTCATGCGGGCGTCTGCTCTAGGCTCTTATGAGACGGAGAATGGATAATGCGGTGTTGGATCGGGGCTGCAGCGATCTTTGCAACAGTGTCGGGATGTGCGCGAGAGCCGCCACCTCTGACCCAAGGAACAGCAGCGGGCTACAAGAAAGACATTGAGGACCAGCTTGGGATTACGCGCGCGAAACAGACACGAGAGCGGTGCTCTCAATTAGCAAAACCGGCCATTGGAATGACCGCTGCGCAGGTCTTGGCCTCCTGCTGGGGAAAGCCCGACCACGTAGCCGAGACCATTACCGCTCGGGGAAAAGGATCATGCCCCGCGGCGTGGTGTAGCTTCTTGATGGCCACCCCGATTGCCGGCCACGGCCGGGCTGGTCAGGTTGCCACTGCGGGCAGCCCGACGATCGGATTATCGCTGATCGGGGCGATGGTTTCCAGCGTCATGTAGCGGGCACGCTGAACCGCCCATTCATCGTTTTGTTCAAGCAGGATGGCACCGACGAGACGTCGGATGGCAGCCTCGTTGGGGAAGATGCCGACGACCTCGGTGCGGCGCTTGATCTCGCCATTGAGGCGCTCGATCGGATTGGTGGAGTGCAGCTTGGCGCGATGCGTCGCCGGAAAGCCCATGAAGGCCAGCACGTCGGGCTCGGCCTCGTGCATCAGTCTGGCCAGCTTCGGGATGGTCGGCTGCAACTGGTCGGCGACCTTGCGCCATTGCACCCTTGCGGCTTCGGCGTCGTCCTGGGCGAAGGCGGTGGCAATGAAGGCGGAGACCACGCGCCGCCCGCTCTTGCCGGCATGGGCCAGCGCATTGCGCATGAAGTGGACGCGGCAGCGCTGCCAGCTGGCGGTCAGCACCTTCGACACCGTGGCCTTGATGCCCTCGTGGGCGTCGGAGATGACCAGCTTGACGCCGCGCAATCCGCGGCGGGCGAGCTTGCGCACGAACGCGGTCCAGAATGTTTCGGCCTCGGAGGGCCCAATGTCCATGCCGAGAATCTCGCGCCGGCCGTCATTGTTGACGCCGACCGCGATGATCGCCGCTACCGGGACGATGCGGCCATTCTGCCGGACCTTCACATAGGTGGCGTCGATCCACAGATACGGCCAGTCGCCCTCGATCGGCCGCTCCAGGAATGCATTGACGCGTTCGTCAATCTCCTCGCACAGCCGCGACACCTGGCTCTTGGAGACGCCGCTCATTCCCATCGCCTTGACCAGGTCATCGACGGAGCGGGTCGAGATGCCCTGGATGTAGGCCTCTTGAATCACGGCAGTAAGCGCCTTCTCGGCCATCCGGCGCGGCTCCAGAAAGCCCGGAAAATATGAGCCCTTGCGCAGCTTCGGGATCCGCAGCTCGACCGTGCCGGCCCGGGTCTCCCAGTCGCGTTCGCGGTAGCCGTTGCGCTGCACCAGCCGCTCCGCGCTCTTCTCGCCGTGGCCGGCACCGGTCAACGCGGCCACCTCCAGTTCCATCAGCCGCTCGGCGGCGAAGCCGATCATCTGGCGCAAAATATCCGCGTCGGGGGTCTTCTCCACGAGCGCACGAAGGTTCATCATCTCGCTGGTCATCGGTGGTTCCTCGGTTGCATTGCGTGTTGCAACCCGATCCTACCGGCGAACCGCCGGTGACCAACACATGCCGCTCGCTCGCTACAGCGCCATTTGAAAGCGCGCTTCGCGAGCGGCATAAGATCAGAAACCTACACCACCACGCGGGACACGATCGGGAAAAGTCGCTGGGTGGGGCTCCCCGGAAGGCAATATCCTACTATCAGACGGCGTTGTCATGAAGATCGAAACCATCCAATAGAAGCCGACCGCTGGGCGGCCTCTTTCCGCTCATTAGAGCGTTTTGCCTTTTCCCTTGCAAAATCAGTACAGCCTTCTGCAGATGTTCTCAGTCTGTGCACGCCTTTATGAGGCGTTTCTGGTACGTAACTGGTACGCCGCGTCAGACTGCTGAGATGCCGAGCATCGAAATTAGCTGTGCTGATGTAGATGGTCTGGAACAATGCTGGTGGCCTCTCTCTGATCATCAACATTTACCAGCGACCTGTTTAACGAATTCTGCCAGACCCAGCGCAGCCGGCGCGCTCTAGCGACGGGGTACCGTAAAGCTTGCGCCATGCCAGCGCCTGTGGACTGCGATCTTCGCGTCGCAGCCTGAGGCCCGTTCCCGCTATCAAAGTCCGGAGAAACTGTGGGCATCTTGTTCTATTCGCTGCTGGACGATTGATTTATTGCGCTGAAGCTCGCGAGAATTGCGGCCATGAGAGATGAGAACGTACCAGACCACTATTATGCGGCTTACATCGATGAGGCCGGAGACCCTGGCCTGCGGTCAGTACGTCCAATCGATGAAGTCGGCGGCACAGAATGGCTCTGTTTAGGCGCCGTAGTTATAAGAGCATCCCAGAGTTCGAAAGCCGTAGGTTGGGTGCGCTCGATGCTCGAAGAAGCCGGGGTACGTAATCCATCTGATCTGCACTATCGCAACTTGCCCGGTTTCCGCAGGACATCCATATGTTCTGCGACCGCGCGGCTTCCAATAAGAGCCTTTGTCCTCGCTTCTAATAAGAAGAATATGCGGCAATATCGCAATCTGAGAGCCGAGCGCCTCAAATCTCAACAGTGGTCTTATAATTTCTGTCTTCGGCTTTTATTGGAGCGCGTCACTCATTTCTGCTTTGAGCATGCCAAGGCGGAGAATGCACCTGGCAGGCTCCTCAAGATCGTTTACAGCGAACGTGGCGGCCATTCTTACGGCCAGACGACCGCCTACCAAGAGCTACTAAAGTCGCAGTCAAAGGCTGGGACAATGTTGCTTACGAAGCGGCGAATCTATTGGGAAGTGCTCGACTGGCGACTTGCGGAGGCGGCATCACACAAATCGAGCGCTGGGGCTCAGCTAGCTGACGTTATCGCGAGCGCATTTTACCAAGCCGTCGATACCCTACCGCCTACCAAATTGGATAACAGCTTCGCGAAACTCCTTAAGCCCATCATGGCAAGGGATGACGGATTGTATATGAATTACGGCTTAGCCCTGCAGCCAACTCCACCCTCTAAAGCGAAGCTGACGGATCAACAAAAGGAGATATTTGAATTCTACGGATACAAGTTTTGGCCATAAGCGGCGGGCCCCCGGCCTCCGATCCCCACCGAGCATATAGACTACCATCCATCGGGTAGCCGCATCGGTAAGAGGCCGCCACCAGAGCAGCGACCCAAGAGGGTGTTCCGGCGTAGCCCGCCGATAGAGATTCTAGGTCAATCCGAATCTGCTGCAACCTTTTTTATTTTTCCTACTGCAATGCTGTTGCCTTTGGCGTAGCCGGGTTGCATGTTCGCCGAGACCTTTCGGCACTGACGCCACGACATGAGCTGCATGACGTTTCCGGACGCCCCAGCACGCTTTTAGGACGCTGCGGGCTCTTTGGGCCTTAAGGCACTCCTTCGGATGACGGCTTCTAAGATGAAGTCGTGGAATAGCCGGCGGGTTAGCTAATGGAGGCGTCTATGGATAAATTTATCCGCCGGGCGCGTCGAGTTCGCGATCTTGTAGCCCTCGCTGCTTTCTTTTGGAAAGTTGCAAAGTGGATCTATGAGAACGTGATCTCGACCGTCATCTGGCTCCCAAAATGTACACAAACTACTTACTGCGATACAAAACCAAGGGACGTTACGTCTTTTCGCCGACGGACGAGTGCAGAGAATTTGGCAACCGCCTGCTAGACGAGTGTCGGATGCGGGTCACTTTGCCAGACTACCACTATCATTATACGTCGGGCGGGCACGTTGCGGCGCTACACCGCCACATCGACAACAAGTTTTTCTTTCGGATCGACATCCAAAGTTTCTTTTACGCGATCCGCCGAAATCGAGTTGCCGCGGCCCTTCGCCATTTCAGCATTTCAGATCCTCGTGACCGAGCGAAGTGGTCGTGTGTGGCCGATCCATATGGAAGTGGCGGATACGTCCTGCCTATCGGATTTGTTCAATCTCCGATGCTGGCCAGCCTGGTTGTGCTTCTTTCGCCCGTGACAGACTCGATCGAACTCGCGAGAACGCGAGGCGCGTTCATTTCCATGTACTTCGACGACTTTATCGGATCGGCGCCTGATCTGGTCCTGCTGAACGAAGTTTTTGACGATCTCTGTCTAGCATGCGAGAGGGCAGCACTTCCTATAAACGACGGCAAGCTCGTCCTGCCCTCCCCGATCGCCACCGCCTTTAATTGCTCTCTGGAAGAGGGAGCTGCAGAGGTGACCCCGGGTCGAAAAGCCGAATTTTTTGCCCAACCAAGGTTGCCAGCCTCCATTGCGTCGTTTGATGCCTACTGCGATAGAGTCGCCAGTCAAAACCGTTAGCAGTCCGCTGAAAAACCCAAAATCCGACTATTTTCTTGCCAGCGGACAGGCGCGATGCTGGTGTAGTGAGCTGATCGGGCGTCGCGCGTCGTCGCCTGGACGGCGGGGAGGCTATGCGGCGAGCAGTTTTGGAATGCGGATCAGGTTGTAGGCGATCAGGTTGAGCAGGAAGTCGGCGGCGACAGCGCCGATGCCGCGATGTTTGGTCTTGCGCATCGTGCCGTGTTGCTTGCCCCATCCGAAGATGCATTCGATCATCGCGCGCCGTGTCTGCGACATACCATAGCCCTCGTGGCGGGTGGTTCGCTCGTCGATCGCGCTGCGACGGCTGCGGCCGGTCTTGCCCATTGTATTGTTCTGCATCACATGCGGCGTCACCTCGATGGCGCGCAGATTGGCGACATGATCGGCGGTGTCATAGGCCTTCTCCGCGCCGGCGGTGATGCGCCGGCCGGCCTGTTTGGCCTTGGCCTTGAGCATCTTCTCCGCGGCGCGACGCTCGGCGGTGCCGCTGGCCTGCGTCACCATCCCGGCGACCGCCAGACCATTGCGGTTCTCCATGGTGGCATGGCCCATGTAGCAGAGCCTGGCCTCGCGGCCCGTGGCCTTGCGGTAGAGCCGGCTGTCGGGATCGCTGGTGGAGGCATGGGTGTCGTTCTTGCGGGTCTGGCCATGGAAGTTGGTGCCGTCGTCGCCGTCACTGCCGTCCTTGGGGCGGAAGCTCTTGTGGGAAGCCCAGGCTTCGATCAGCGTGCCGTCCACCGAGAAATGCTCGTCCGACAACAGCGCCTTGACCTCGGCGAGGTTCAGAAGCCTGGTCATGAACTTCGTGAACACGTCGCCGTTCTGCAGTCGCTCGCGGTTCTTCGTGAAGGTGGTCGGGTTCCAGACCCGGTCGTCCGGCGACAGCCCCACGAACCAGCGATACAATAGATTGTAGTCCAGTTGCTCCATCAGCTGGCGTTCCGAGCGGATGCCATAGAACACCTGCAGCAGCAGCGCGCTGAGCAATTGCTCAGGCGGGATCGACGGACGACCTTCCTTCGCATAGAGGCTGGAAAAGCTGCGGCTCATCTCGCCCAGCACATCACGGACTAGCGCCCGGACTTTCCTCAGCGGATGGTTCTGGGGCACCCGCGCATCCGGCGAGATATATGAAAACAGCCCGCCTTGATCCTCGAATGTCCCGCGCACGCCGACCTCCACCGATTCTCGATCAAATTGAATCAGGAAATGAACGCCGCCGCGAGGGATTTTTCAGCAAACTGCTAGACGAGAATGATTTCTCTCGGTCTTAAAAAGGAGCACGAAAGCTTCCGAATTTGACAGCACACTCAACTCCACAGAACCGTTCTCCATGGGTTTGTAATTTGCGCATTTAAACGACTGCACATCGGATTTTCTCACGATGAATAGCAACTTTTTGAAAAGCGATGGTCGACCGCGCGTTTCCCCAAATAGATACCAATCAACTAAGAGCCATTTTTGCCAAAAGCTGGTCTTTTTCCTTCGCGAAGGACAATAGCTGCCGTCCGTCGAATAGGTTGTCGATCGTGAAGCGATAGACAGATTGATTGTTAAGCATCTCTACTGCGGTCATTATATCGTGAGAAGGCTGGTCAATGATCAGTGAGAGCCAGCTCTCTGTTTCGAGTGGAGATGGCATCCAGAAGGTGTCTCCAAAGGTTTCGCGTGCCCCGTTCTGAAGCCGCTTCATCGCTCTGCTATTACGACGCCCATTTGTCGTATAAAGTTGGCAACCGTTCTTGCCGGTCAAAGGTGATCCCAGTCCCTTCAAATAGTGAGTTGGGACGATCTGATCGTATACAATATCATTTGCTCTAGATTGAGGAATAAAGTGAGCGAGGACCACTTCGATCTTTCCGTCGATAGGCATGTATTGCGGAGGCCATCTAAGTGCACGCGCCATCTCAACATTTATATCGAGAGGAATAACTGTTCCCGGAGCTTTGGCGGGTGGACGAGCTGCCAAGGTTCTCTCAATGTCGCTTAGCGTTTGATGACTCTGCCGGGCGATCCGTGACACCTCTGCTTGCAGCGTATGGATCGAGGCAATGCGCTCCCTCACCTCGGCCATTTTGTTCGTAAGGACAGCTACCTCACGGTTATATTGGTTTCTCCATCCCTCACTTGGGCAGCTATTGCTCGTAGCAGCGGAATTGTTAAAAACATTCGGCAACGCTGTCGCGGTTGCGATCACTTCGAGACACTGGACTTCGGTTGTATCAACTAGAGACATTAAAAACTTCCTTTATATAAGTATGAATTAGTAACCTTATTAAGCAGAACGTGATTGCTAAGTGCAATTTGTTTCAGCGAGCACGTTGGTTCGCTTGAAATGTCGCGGCTGCGAGACTTGGAAATCGACGATTGAGGCTTGCTCCAACTTTACGGATAAGACTGGTCAATCCGGTTCACCTGACCTTCCCGTTGGCTCAATGGCGCTCGCCGCGTTATCCTGCTCACTTCACGACCAAAGATTTTGCGCGACGATTGCAACAGCGTTTTCGGAAGTGGCGCGGCACGAAAATTTAGGCTAGGTCACTAACGTATTAGCCGAATAATTTCCGGGGAAGTGGATGGAGCTAGGTGACGCAATCCGTCAGGCGCGTACAGCGTCTGGTCTCAGTCAAACCACTTTGGCGCAACGGGCTGGAGTTAGCCTCGATGCTGTTTCAGCTTTGGAAGTGCACGGGGCCGGAACTGTACGGTTGCTTTCCGCTGTCGCTATGGCGATCGACTTGCGCTTCACGGGGCTACCCCGTGGTCGCTCTTTCGGCGATCAGGTTCGTATACTCCGCAAGCGGCGCATGTGGTCCCAGGAAGAGTTGGCTCAGCGGGCAGAAGTTTCAGCGCCGGCTATTGTCCGGCTCGAACGAGGGAACGCTCGGGTGGCGACTCTTCAGGCCGCTCTGGATGTACTCGCGCCAAAAGCTCGCCCTCGGAAGTCCGAGATCGCGCGATGGGGCAAAGGAACGCGAGACGTCCGATTCACGCCGCCTGAAATCTGGGAGCGGATCGTGCATGTGCTCGGGCGGGTCGATCTTGATCCCTGCGGTGATCTCGCCAGCCCGGTTGGTGCCCGTAAAACCTTCACAGAACTTGACGATGGCTTGACCCAGCGGTGGTTCGGTCGCGCGTATGTAAATCCGCCCTACAGCATGGCGATGAAGTTCACCCGGAAGGCGTACGAGAGCTTTGCGGCAGGCCATTGCTCGGCCGTGATGCTGCTACTTCCTAACAGCGTGCTGCACACTCAAGCCTTTCACGAATTCGGATACGGAAAGGCGGACGTCTTCATCCTTCAGGATCGGATCAGGTTCCTAAGCGCGAACGTTCAGTATAAGGCGCCGTTTGGCAATAGTGTGGTTCTCTATGGCGCAGATGATCTGATGATCAAGCGAACGCTGGAGGTGTTCCCGTGCGTCCATCTTCAGAAGGCCGCTTCTCTTGGACTGGGCCGGCCCCTCCACTTGCGGCTTTCGCGATAACGTCCACGCCATTCCCAGCGCGGTCAAATCGCGGCACGTCTTACGCCATCCAGGCAGGTGCGCCAGTGTTCGGCATCTGTGACGGGCTGCAGACTCATTGTGATAAGGGACAACGAGGTCTGCAAAAATGCTTAAAATCCGGCCTTATCTGGTCGGCGTGGCGCTTTGAATGGCTGAGCATGACCTTTTGGCCAATCTGATGCAGTGGCCTCCAAATTCTTGAACGTACATTTTGTCCTTCGCCCGTGGTCATCCGGCCCAGGCTGGAGACACGACATGAACCACGACCAAAAGATTCTAAATGAAGAACACGGCATGCAGCATGCGTGTGACGTGCGCCACGACCTTTTGATCTCCGCCTTGCAGGAGATCAAAAATGAGGTATCTCGCATTTCGCAGAAACTGATGTCCCGCTCGCTCATTCTCTCGAACGGTGCTGGCGACGCCTACCCGCAGCTGTCCAGAAGGCTCTTGAGCCCTCTTGCTGACTACCCTGACACGTTTGAAGTTGTACGCGCGCACTTCATCCCACAGTGTCAGAAGGAACATACTGCATACCTCCAGATGGTATTGAAGCGCTATCTAAAGGCGTACGGCACTGAACCGATGTTAGCAAAGCACAACGGTCACTTGTACGCAAAGCATCACGGTTTCCTCGATAGTCGTGCCTCATCGCATCTTGTCACTCAGGCAAATATTGAAGGCGATGTGTTCTGGGTGCCAGACCCAGCAGACCATCAGATATGGCCTGCATTGGTGATGGACGCCTCCGGCGAAACGCCGGCGGATCTGCGGGCTAGAATCGAGCCGCATCTAAAAGGGCAGTTCACAGTTGAGGGCTTCGGTCCGAAGTTCGTACTATGTTTTGAGACCGAAAGAGACTTCATCATAGCCAAACTACATCTCGGGTAGGTGGCACACATGAAATGCGATGAACCTCAAGCATAGCGCCTTGGCACCTTGGGCGCGGCGAACGATACGACTCGATTTTGTCATCCATCATTTCGGCCTTGCATTGGGAGGCCGGCCCGCAGCGAAGTTTGCACGCCGACTGATGCTGCCGGTGAGCAATGATACGCTGCTTTGGGTCGTTCGGCGGCGCAGGGCGATCGGTTCGACTTGTTGTCATGGCACGCCGCGTCCGCTGCCATACTATCAATGACTTGCGCCTGTCTTCGGGCGAATGGTGATCGCGGTCGTGGCGCCTTCACAAACTGCGGTCTCTACTTCAAATCCGTCAGGGACCAGCACTGACGGACGCAAGGCGTGCTGCATGATGCTGATTCCTTTGTGAAACCAACACGAGGCTGCGCGCGAACTTCATCAAAAGTGAGTCAGAGCCCAATTTGCACCCCTGAGCGGCCGGTTTTGAGGTATCCCTCGTTTCGCACAAGCTTTGAATTGAGAAAATCATTTTCGCTCATCGCTGCGGTAGCCATGACAGTTTGCCCACCTCGTGACCGCCGTTAGGTTTTGTCACCAGATGCGAGCGAAGGCACGAAAGCCAAGCTTTGGTGCGGGAGCCGTTTGTTTAGATCTTCTGCTATGAAGGTTTTGTGAGCAAATCTTGGTCAGCCGCGATCGGGGATCAGGCCGCAACACAAGCCGCCTTCGCTTTCAAGATAAGCGAGTTCATCATTTCGATCGCATCAGTGGCGTCGCCATCGTCCGAACAGATCGTCATGCGCGAGATGGTCGTGCCAGTTCGTCGGGATGCAGCTTCGGCTTGTTCGTATGCCAGTCTTTGACGAATTGGCGCAGATCGTTAATGTGCCCTTCGTGCTCCTCCTGAACACTGTCTTCTTCGTCCTCCCATTGGCCAAGCGTTTTGATCAGCAGATTCGTCGCGCGATCAAGCCAGAGTGCGGGATCGCGCGCCATGGCGACCGGGGCGGATTTGATCGCATCATCATATGTCGTTTCGGCTTCGTCGGCATTTTCGAGCGCCTCGGCAATCTTGCCGTCATCGCCGGGAAACATTTCGCGTATCTGCTCTATTTGCGTGGTGCACCCTGACAGTGCGCCGGCAAGATCGCTGGTGATCTCGCGCCACAAAGGCGAAGGCGCAACGGGGAGTGCCAGCAAAGCAGCCGCGGCTGTTCGAGCATTTGCTGAGCGATCAAGGGTGGCGCGTTGTCCTTGTAATTTGGTGTTGGACGCGTTGTCAGCATCGGAGTCGAGCAGTTCGCGCATCACCGCGCGCCAGTCAAGCGCTGGTAAAGCAGGAAGAGGTAGCCTCTCGCCCTTATAGGCTTCGTTGCCAGACCATGCGCCGGTCACGTACTCGAGGCGGGTTGTTTGATAGTCGGCTTTCTGGTAGTTCCAATTGTTGTTCTGGACGTCGAGTTCCAGCGCGTTGGCAAGTGTCTCCGCGTCGTATGTCGCGAGACGAGAGTGCGGGACGTCGTAGGAGCGTTCGATTGTGAATACGGGCACGGATGTGTTTTCTTTCTCGGGCGCACAATTGCGCGGGTTCGGTGTTAGGCGCAGCCGTTTCATCGCAACCGTCGTCGGACAGGATAGTCGTCTTGACGCGGCTCGCCCCGGTGTGGACCTGTTGCGCTAACTCCAGCGGCTTGTATGCGAAATTTCTGATATGGCACTGCAAAACTAACCGCAGCAATGAACGATAAGAATCATTTTGACGTAAGAAGAGATCGTAATAGATGTGTTTGAAGTCTCTTGCTTCAACGTAATAAAGCAGCAATGCGGCTTCTCTTATGGGTTCTTGTTGAAGCTGTTCGTCGAAGAGAACTTTTCGGCTAGCGCGCGGCCGATCACTGCGCAAATGACATCCGGGACATCACTCGAGATATTCGCGAGTAAAGGCAGGTTCTCCATAGCTTTATAGTAGTAATCCCACTCGTCGTCGCATTCTGTCCACGCAAGCTGCGTAGCTAAATGGCGCCTACCGCTCATCTGTGCGGTTGTTTCGAAGCCATCATAAAGAATGTGCAGATGGGGGTTCTGTTGTTGGATAAGCAGCGCTGCTTCAAACGCATCCACGAACTTCCGAAAATACGCAGCAAGGATCGGCGGCGAAGTGGCTTGACCAATCGATAACTCATTGCCCTGGCAGGCCGTGATGCAAGCCATCATCGTGTGGTTGGGAATATCGCAAGTAGGTCGCAATGTGAGATATGTTGCCAACGGCACCAGATTTAAGTCACGTTTTTCGAACCAAAGCGCTTTACTGAAGTAAACCGGATCCGGTTGAAGATTCGGCATTTGGGTGCTCTCTTCGTTTTCATTCGTTAGAGTCATTGGATACTTCCTTTCAACCAGCAGGACGCCGGCAGTACGAATACGCACGGAAGAGTTTGTGAGCGCAATATTTTTCACGAATACTTCCAATCATTGCGCGATAGCTATCGCGGCGACGGAAGTCCGAGCGCGGCTTCATCGAACCGTTTTCGTCGGTATAATTCTATAAGCTTCGAGCGCAAGCAGCCTGGGATGGCGCCGCACGAAAATGCGAGCTAATGCAAATACGTTTTAGCCGAAGAAGTTCCGGAGAAACGGATGGATTTTGCCAGCGCTGTCCGACAGGCGCTTACAGGTCTGAGTCAAACGGTGCTAGCGAACAAGGCTGGCGTTAGCGTCGATGCTGTTTCAACTCTTGAGGGTAAAAGGGGGCGGAACGCCCGCGTGCTCTTTGCTGTGGCTAGAGGTGTTCACCGGTGCGGGTCGCCGGCGGACGTGGAGCGACGAGGACAAGGCGCGGGTGATCGCGGCGATCGAGAGCAGTGGCAAGTCTGTTTCCGGCGTGGCTCGGCGGCATGGATTGTCGCCGCAGCAATTGTTCGGTCGGCGACGGCAGGTCAGAGAAGCTCAGGCGGCGTTTCCAAGGATGATGAACCGCGTCTTGTCCCGGCGGTTGTCGATCCGGCACATCCGACACGGCGGGCCATCGGCAGCGCAAGACGCCGCGCCGGCAGCTGGAAGAACCCCACTGGAACGATCCAGGTCGCCATTGATGGCGTGACGGTGCGCATCGGCGCTGGCGCCCCGGCGGGCACGATCGCCGCGGTGTTGCGGGCTTTGAAAGCCGGCGCGTGACAGACCCGATTGGCACGGTCCGCGTCTGGGTCGCGAGCAAACCTGTGGACGTCCGCAAGGGCGCGATGGATTGGCGGCACTGGTGCGCGAGAGCATGGCGGCGGATCCGTTCTCCGGCGCGGTCTACGTGTTCCGCGCCAAGCGCGCGGATCGGATCAAGCTGGTGTATTGGGACGGCACCGGTCTGTGCCTGTTCGCCAAGCCGCTGGAGGATAGCATCTTCCGCTGGCCGAAGATCGAAGACGGCGTGATCCATTTGTCGGCCGCGCAATTGTCGGCGCTGCGCGAAGGGCTGGACTGGCGGCGTGTCCACACGGCGCGCGATGGTGACGCCGGCATAGCCGGGTTGTAGGCAAAAAGAGATATTGCGTTCGCGGCGGCATAATAGATAAATAGAATTGGAATTCGGTGGGCGCTCCTTATGGAGCTCGGTGGCTGCCCGGCTAAAACTCTGACGCGGGAAACGAGACCGTATTAGGAGCAGGCTCCGAGGCCAAAACGCTGATCAGTCGTATAAAGCTGATCGAAAGAGAGCCGCAACGTCCTAACGATGACGACGGCTCGTGACATCCTGGTCGCGTGACTTGGCTTGGGTGACACGCTGATGTTGGTTATACCAACTTCTAACCGCCAGAATGCTTGCATTCAGAGACAGCAACTAAAGACAGGGCTACGGGTGGCCACCTGTTACGAATAAAACCGTTACATTGCTGGAAGTCACTGTCGAAGACTCAACGAAGGAACCGACGATTATCTCCCCCTGCTTCTTTCAAAGACGCCTCCACCGAAATGGTAGGCTGTTCAGCTTTGATAGGAGCAGGGGGATAGAGTTGTGTCCAGTTTCTAACGAATGGATACGATCGCAAGCTTACGCTTGCTCTCTCCATCGTGGCTCTCTAATAAAACGAAACCGGCTATCAATTTATATGATAAAAGCATGGATCTCTTAGAGTCTGACTCATAATGAATTCGTTTGATTTCAGGCTTTTGCAAGCCGTCTTATAAGGACGCGAATGTGAGCGACGAACGCCCAGGCAACGGCGCTGGCGATTGTGGTCTCGAAGTCCTTTGCCAATCTGCGGCAGCGACCGAGCCATCCGAACGTTCGTTCGACGACCCATCGGCGCGGTAGGATTTCGAAGCCCTGCTCCCTGTCGGATCGTTTTATGATTTCTATCGTCCAATTGCCGATGCGCTTCAAAGCTTGACGCAGCTTATCTCCGGCATAGCCACCATCGGCAAAAATATGGCGCAGCCACGGATAGCGATAACGTATCGAAGCAAGAACGCACGGGGCACCATCACGGTCCTGAATGCTGGCTTCGTGCACGACCAGCCCGACCAAGTTTCCTTGCGTGTCGGTGACGATGTGGCGCTTGCGGCCCTTGATTTTCTTACCTGCATCATAGCCCCGGGGGCCGCCGCTTTCCGTGGTTTTCACCGACTGGCTGTCAATCACTCCGGCCGTTGGGCTCGCCTCTCGGCCAGCCGCCTCGCGCGAGGCCATCACGAGCGTGTAGTTCAGCGACGCAAACAGTCCGCCGCGCGACCACGCGTAGAAATAGCCCTGCACCGTCGAGTAGGGCGGGAAATCCTTGGGCAACTGCCGCCATTGGCAGCCGGTCGACGCAATATACAGGATCGCATCCATCACCGTTCGCATATCTGTCGCACGCGGGCGACCGAGCGCCGAAGCAGGCGGCAGAAGCGGCTCCATCACAAACCACTCGGCATCCGTCGTATCGCTTTCATATCGCAAGCTCGCCCGCCTATAGTGTCGGCGGGTGATTTCAGTCCAGACCATCGTGCTCTCCCTCGAATCTTCGCAAATCCGAAGGAATCACAACTGGCTGAAATCACTCAGCTTCTTTTTCAGTCAGCCTCTTATACGACTGGCGACCTGATCCATTAGCAAAAGAGACATCAGCAAACACTCATGAACTTAGCCCGGGAAATCGATATAGGACACGGGTGAAGTTTATGGTGAAAGAGCGAACGATAGTGAGCGAGAGAGCCAGAAGCGAACACGAGTTCGAATGAGCAAAGCCGAAGGCGCATGCGAGTTCGGACTTTTAATAGATGTTAAATGCTTCGCTCATGTCGCAGCACGAAGTCCTCAGACACAAATGTCACAACCCGCTCACGTGATTAAATAGTGACGGGTCTGCAGACAATCACCTATAAAGGAATGATATCAACAACGGATGCATTCGCTTGAATATCAAAGAATCCTATTCCACATTCTGCTATCACTACTCCATGACCGTCTCGGCTGATGGCACAGAGCATTCGGTGATGCTAGAGGCATACCTAGAAGCGAAAAGTTGTTTGGATATCCCGTTTTGGAAAAATAACGTAGATCTAATCGACGAAAATCATTTTCTGGCGTGGGCTGACAATGCCTTAGCCAGCGGACGACTTACTTCTTATGATCATAAGTTCTATGTGAGATGCTCTGAGACTATAGCGCGCTTTCGCCAAGAGCCTAAAACGCGGTGGGCGAAGTTTGGTGTTATCGAGGACCAGCCCGGTTACGCCGATAACCCATGTCGGTTCATCATGGCTTATCAACTCGAGGACGGGTGCATAGAGTGCCACGTCGCGACCGATACTAGAGTACTGACGTGTAAGCGGATCATCATATGATGAGCGCAGATAGCTTGGCACAGGTCGTCGCAAATTGATTGAGTTGTAATACCTAGAGAAGAGTTCTGAAAGCCAGCAGGCAAAAGCTAAGGGTATTACCCCGGCCGGAGCAAATGACGCGCTTGAATCGGTTGAAGTGGGAAGCCCGTGTGTTACATATGAGTGGTATCAGAAGCGAGTAAAGCGCTCTTATGAGTCTGTACCAGCGTTTTATTTTTTGCGTTGTCGAGTACAGCTTGACTGTCACCGGCCCAACCCTCGGCGGTAAATCGCCACCAGTCGTCTGGGATCTCGAAGGGGCCGTGCTGGCCTGGTAGTTAGAACTGCAACGGCCTTAGCCCTTGGACGAACGAGGCTCGGCACTGCGTGGGAACGTGCGCTTTTCCTGGAAAACGCCGTCCATCTTCTTGATTTTCACCGAGCCCCCATGCTGGCCGATCGCAGCCGACAGGCTACCTCCAGCGGTCGCATCATCTCGGACTAACTCGATCGCCGGTTGAGGCTGGCCGCTCCAGGTCATCTGATAGACGTTTCCTTGAGCCACTGACTGGACCGCGTGGGGAGCCGGTGCGCAGAATATAGAAGATCGCTTTGATGAATGACACCTAATCATTGTTTTATCAAATTCCCTGACCCAATCAGACCCACTGATTTCTCCGCCCCAGACGGCCGACCCAACAACGGCATGAGGGGAGTCCTGGATTTGAGGACCGTATCACTACGGTTCGCATTATTATCAAAATCGGCAGAATCGCAGAAGTAAGTTGGATCGAGACCGCCGACCGATCAATCAAACTGTCCGTCGTCAGGCAATTTGAGACTGATCACGTGTTTCGAGAAGAGAGCCTCTGGCTCATCAGCGGTTAGAGTTTAAGCAGCCTGCAGTCGGTGCTGCAAGCGACGGTTTGCGATGGTGGCAAGTTTGATGCGTCTGCGTTCTGCGATGATCGCCTCCGCTCTGCCGTAGTAGACGTCCGCCGGCGTGACGTTTTCGATGCTTTCATAATAGCGGACGTCACTGGCCGAGGCTAGGATCGTAACTGAAGGTTGGCGTCGGCATTAGAACACCGGCCGTCCTCACGGCTCGCTGGGTTATAGGCCACCAGCCCCCGAGGTCTTCGTGCCCGCAAGGACCGCGCGGTCGGCTTCGCAACCCCCACCAAGTACGCCGACCGCGCTGGCACCCAAGGCGCCCATGCCCTAACATTCCAACTGGACCAGTCAGTGGGGACCGATCAGGCGCTGCTGAGAACAGGGAAATACTCAGCCACTTAGGTCCATCCACGCCCTTGCATGAACCGGCGAATACTACGAAATTCTTACTTTGCCGAGGTCGCGGAACTTCCACATAGCAAGTCGCGTTAACGTAGCAGCGCGGAAAGTTATGATGTTACCTCTGATACCAGATTGTCCCGTACATGAAGAGCAAGTTTGACAGTCTCGGCTATCATATCGTTGTGATTAGAGTTTCTAAATTTCCCGTATCGTGGCGGTGGCGCATTGTTCGTCGCGGAGCGCCGATGGGTGTGAATCTGGAAGCTGAGGGTTTCAGCGACTACCTGATGGCGCGCCTTGCCGGCAACCGAGCCTTAGGCGAGTTTTTGGAAGAGTTAATGACGGAGCGACTCCGTTTCCCGAGTGAATAGCGATATCGCTACACGCAAGCAGAAAAAAGGCCGACCTCTCGGTCGGCCTTTTTCCTAAATATTTAGATAAAGATCAATACTTAGCCATAACGGGGCCGCCGAGATTGAACCGATAATTCAGACCCGCCTTGACTGTGTGTTCGTCGTTACGGAACGATCCAATAGCAACCAAAGCCGCCGGCCCAGCAGTAAACTGTGAGTTACCAAAGTTAAAGTACTGATATTCAATTTTACCCGACCAGTTTTGGGTGAACAGATATTCCAAGCCGCCGCCAACTGTGTAACCGTCCTGACGACGGTTGTAAGTGAATGCGACGGGCGCTCCACCAACCGTGATTCCGATATTGCTACCATTGTCGCGGAATCCATAGCCGCCCTTAGCGTACAGAAGCGCAGGACCCCATGCGTAGCCGAGTCGACCGGTCACCGAACCAAGGCCACGGCTGTTAGAATTATTGGTCAGGATACCAGCGCCTGCCGGATCGGCAAAAGCATAGCCGTTGTTACTATTAGTGTTCGGCTTGAAGCTGTAATTAGCTTCGATACCGACAACCCAACTCTGAGCGAACTGATAATCCGCGCCGCCCTGAACACCAACGATAAATCGACCGCTGTTACCGTTTCCGAAGGTGCTGTTGCCACGCCAATCGCCACCAACGTGGCCGCCGATATAGAAGCCGGTCCAATTATACACCTGCGCGGCAGCATAAGCCGGAGCCTTCGTGTACGTACGAGCCGCCATATCTGCTGCAGAGACCGGCGCTGCCAAGCCGATCGTAGCAAGGGCTACGGTCCCGAGTAGAAATGCCTTCATATCAAAAGTCCCCCAAAAAGTTTTGTACATGAACTCACAAATACGCCAGCCGTAAAATGCGATTCTCGTTTTCGCCAAATTGCAACACTTTATGATTAAAAAACTTCCAGATGCCTAACAAATGGTATTCAGGTGCTTAATTTCCGCGCCCGACGGTTGCGTCCCGTGTTGTGGCGGCTTTGACGTCTCACTAGGATCGGCAAAAGAATCCGCTGCTGGCGAAGCAAACTGCCAGAATCGAGAAAACGATATGGCAGCTTTATCGGCTAGAGGATAATTAGCTAAAGGCGGGATTGGAGCTCGTGTCAGTTGCTTGGGCCTGCAGTCATAAGGCGTCGCCGGCATGACCGGATGGACGCACGCCGTCCTCTGAAGCCAAACCAAGGCATTGACGGAGATAATCGACGGATCCAGATCCCATGTCCTGCAAGCTTAGAAGGGTTTTATTGGAGGCTTCACGAACATCACCGACGGTCTTGATGCCGCCGTGGATCAGAGCATTTCGCACTCGGGTCGTCAGGCGCACTTCATCGATCGGGATGTCGTCTTTTAACTCGGGTGTTGGATCGCGCATGACCGGCTCACTTTAATTAATTGATCCAGAATTTTATCTGGCAAACGCCCCCACAAACTAAAAGGTTCTAAACGGCCCGGCCGCTTCTCTCGCCAAAACGAGCCTGGGCCTGACCTGCAGGGACTTGGGGCGGTCAAAATGGCCGGCAAATGCAAAAATAACGCCGCTCTACGATACCATTCAGCAGCACTAACTCTCGGACTTCCGACGGTACAAGCGGGGCTTTTGTCGAGGATCAGCCTTACTTCGAATGGCGTTCCAACGATTATCGATCGCAGAGCCCGTGCGCTGCAGGCGCGACGAAATCTCGTAAATTCCGACCCCCGCTATTTTGAGCTGCATGAGCAGTTCGTCGTCTTCGGGCGTCCACGGTGTTCTTTTCCTGGTCACCGGTGATTCAATAGAAAATCAGGGTCGGTCGGCGTCGCGATAGAGCTCTTTTCGAACGGAGGCCGCGGCATTACCGACCTTGCCAACGGCCCGATGAAGGTCTTCCCGCGTCACCTTCAAGTGGCGGCACCAATTGCGGACTTCAAGGTCATCGTCCATCTGTATGTGGCTGCCCTTCTGGCCTCGATTTCCAAGCTCGTCAGACATCTTCTTTTGACCCTTTAAGCAGTACCGCCTTCGCAGCCCACGATCCGTTTAAGTGCAGGGCAGAACTCGGCAAGCGAGATTTAGTTCAATTTCGGCTCAGCGTCATGTTCGATCCGCGCATAAGACGTCATGTGCAGGCCTTCGTCTGGCGGGCTCAACAACCTGCTCATCCGACTGGCAACAGCCGGCGCGATCGGGAACACGACCTTAACGTCCCTGCGGTGACGCTGGCCCGGCCCCGCGCTAGACTGACGCAATGCCCTTTCTGCTTGTCCGCCGCGACGCAATTGTTCGAGCCTACCCCGACGAGTTCCGCGTCATCCTGGTAATGGCGGATGGCTACGAGTTTGAGGTCGGCGGCATTGCCAAGCAGACCGGCGCCAAAAATCGCGTATTCTGGCAGTGGTCATGCCCGGGTGGCGCCGGCCAATCCGCTAGAAAAGGGATAGCCTGCGCCACAGCGAGTGCGCTGGTTAAAAACTTTCGCGATGAATGTTTCGCAATCCACAACGGCGACGATGGATAGCTGGTCGAAATGAAAATTGAGACTAAGAAAGAGACCGCCAACTGAGTCGGTATATGCTCGCATTGATAAAAATATGGGCCAGAACGTTAAAGCGAGACGCGCACGCATTGTATCTTGCGGCGCGTGATCCGCGTGTCCCATGGTATGCGAAGGGGCTCGCAATCGCGGTCGCGGGATACGCTCTTTCACCAATCGATTTGATTCCAGACTTTATCCCGGTCATTGGGTATCTGGATGATTTGATTATCGTTCCACTTGAAATCGCCCTTGTAGTACGAATGATCCCGCCGGGGATCATGGCGGAGCACCGCGCTCTGGCGGAAGCTGCGCAAGAACGGCCTGTGAGCCGGGTTGCGGTAGCGGTCATTGTGGTAATCTGGATAGCGTCCACTGTTGCGGTCGGCTGGATCGCGTGCGGATACTTTTCAAACTAAGCCACGGTGGATTCAACTGGTGAACGCAACATGATTAATTCATGTCGTTTCTGGAGGGATCAAGATGCCGCAGATGGGTCGCCCGGGGTTATCCCAACAGCAAAAAGCAGAGCTATGGGCGAGATGGAAGGCGGGCCAGTCACTGAGCGATATTGGGCGAACCCTTGGAAAGCATGCGGCTTCGGTGTTTGGGGTGCTGCTGGCAAAGGGTGGAATAGCTCCAATCGCCCGGAAACGATCGTCGCGGTGTTTGACCCTTCAGGATCGGGAGGAGATATCTCGCGGATTAATTGCCGGCCTGTCTCTGCGCAGGATTGCCGAGCAGCTTGGCCGATCTCCCTCAACCATTAGCCGGGAGGTGGATCGTAATCGAGGCCGTTACAAATATCGTGCTACCATGGCTGATGAGCGGGCATGGCAGGAAGCGTCACGTCCAAAGCCTTGTCTCCTTGCAGCGAATAGATCTCTTCAGAGGGTAGTGGCAGCGAAGCTGCAGCACCATTGGTCACCTCAGCAGATATCGGGATGGCTCATGGCCGAATATATGGACGATAAGACAATGAGAGTATCCCATGAAACGATCTATAAAAGCCTGTTCGTCCAAGCGCGTGGTGTACTGAAACAAGAGCTGATATCGCGTCTACGCAGCAGGCGGATCATGCGCCGTGGGAAGACATCGACCACGCAAGGACAGACGCGCGGTCAAATAGTTGATGCTGTGTCGATTAGCGAGCGCCCCGCCGAAATCGAGGACCGCGCGATACCAGGGCACTGGGAAGGCGACCTGCTGTCGGGAGGAAACAACACACACATTGCAACCCTGGTCGAGCGCCATTCCCGATATGTGCTCTTGGTCCGTGTAAAGGGAAAAGACACAGACAACGTCGTGACCGCCTTGGTTAAGCAGGTCAAACAATTACCAGAAGGATTTATGTCGTCTCTGACCTGGGATCGAGGAACCGAACTTGCTGCCCACAGGCGTTTTACCGTTGCCACTGATGTAAAAGTCTACTTCTGCGACCCGCGCAGCCCGTGGCAGCGCGGCAGTAACGAAAACACCAATGGGTTATTGCGCCAGTACTTTCCAAAAGGCGCGGATCTATCGGTTTACAGTCAGGCCGATCTAAACGCCGTGGCGCTGAAACTCAACACCCGGCCGAGGAAAACGCTTGGCTTCATCACACCGGGCGCTAAGCTTGCGCAACGTGTTGCGTTCACCGGTTGAACCCACCGCGGCTTTTTTTAGGATGTCGCGCTCAGCCTTCAGTTTGGCAACCTCGCGCCTGAGACGCGTGATCTCCTGCTGCTCCGGCTTCATCTGACCTTGGCCGGGAAACGCATGTTGTGGGTCGTCGGCGAACTTCTTCACCCATTCACGCAGCTGCGTCGGATGAACGCCGAGATCTTCGGCAGCCTGAGCGTAGGACACGCCCCGATCCTTGATCAGCTTGACCGCCTCAAGCTTGTACTCTCGCGTAAACTTCCGTCTCTCCATGGCACACCTCCAGCTCCATAAAACACCTAACTTGGTGTCTTCGGAACCGGGTGCAGCTCACTACGGGTGGCCACCTGTTACGAATAAAACCGTTACATTGCCGGAAGTCACTGTCGAAGACTCAACGAAGGAACCGGCTAGCTATCTCCCCCTGCTTCTATCAAAGACGTCCCGTTAGTTGGGGGCTATTCATCTTTGGTAGGGGCAGGGGAATAGAGTTGTGTCCAGTTTCTAACGAATGGATACGATCGCAAGCTTACGCTTGCTCTCTCCGTCTTGGCTCTCCAATCAAACGAATCGATCATCAACTTTGACCTGAGCCCCAAGCTTCATCCAGCGATGGGAAGAATCCTTTGATCATTTGAGCCTGTGTGGCTCGGTGATGCAACGGGACGGGGCGCGGAGCCCCAAATCAGCTCATGCGGTCCGTCCCGTTGCATGTCGGACGCGTGGAGCTTGGCATAGGTAGCCGGTGGAAGATTGCCGATCGCGCTGTGAGGGCGGACGGTGTTGTAGTCGTCCTGCCATTCAGCAAGGACTTCGCGGGCATGGTTGAGGGACGAGAACAACGTCTCGTTCAGGAGTTCGTCGCGCAGGCGCCCATTGAAGCTTTCTACGAATGCGTTCTGCTGCGGCTTGCCTGGTGCGATGTAGTGCCATTCGATCCTGGTCTGCTGTGACCATCGCAAGATGGCCATGCTGGTAAATTCGGTACCGTTATCGCTGACGATCGTTAGCGGGGGACCACGCCGGGCGATCACCGCATCGAGCTCTCGGCCGACCCTTGTGCCCGAGAGCGACGTATCGGCAACCAATGCGATGCACTCGCGGGTGAAGTCGTCCACCACGGCCAGCATGCGGAAGCGCCGGCTGTCGGTCAGCGTGTCGCTGACAAAGTCGAGCGACCAGCGATGGTTGGGACCTTGGGGCAACGTCATCGGAGCCCTTGTTCCCAGCGCTTTCTTGCGACCACCACGCCGTCGAACCTGAAGCCGCTCCTCGGCGTACAGACGCCGCAGCTTCTTGTGATTGATCGAAACGCCATCGATGCGCAACAGTAGGAGCAGGCGACGGTAGCCAAACCGCCGTCTGATATTGGCCAGTTCGCGCAACCTCGCGCGAATGACAACATCGTCGGGCCGCACGCTGCGATAGCGTACCGAGGTTCGATCCGCTCCGATGACCGCACACGCCCGCCGCTGGCTGACCTCAAAACTTGAACAAAGGTGAGCCACAGCTTGTCGCTTCGCGACGGGCGTCATCATTTTTTTGAATTGAGATCCTTCAACATGGCGTTGTCGAGCATCGCTTCGGCCAGCAGCTTTTTTAGCTTGGCATTCTCGTCGGTCAGAACCTTCAGGCGGCGGGCCTCCGACACATCGAGCCCACCATACTTCGCCTTCCATTTGTAGAACGTCGCGCTGCTGATCCCGTGCTTGCGACAAACGTCCCCGGTCTTTGAGCCTGCCTCGTGCTCCCGCAGGATCGCGATGATCCGCTCTTCCGTGAACCTCGACTGCTTCATCTCCGTCTCCCTTCAGGTGACGGATTCTACCCATTTTTGGCGGAAGTTCAGGGGCTCAGGTCAACTTGTATGATGAAATCATGAATTGCTTATACGAATAGCGACTTGATCCATTAGCAAAAGAGACATCAGCAAACATCGTCGCAATGAACTTAGCCCAGGAAATCGATATGGGAAACGGGTGAAGGTTCTGGTGAAAGAGCGAACGATAGTGAGCGAGAGAGCCAGAAGCGAACACGAGTTCGAATGAGCAAAGCCGAAGGCGCATGCGAGTTCGGACTTTTAATCAATGTCAAATGCTTCGCTCATTTCGCTGCACTAAGTCCTTTGACAGAAATTTAACAACCCGCTTACGTGATTAAATAGTGACGGGCCCATAGACAATCTCTTAGAGTCTGACTCATAATGAATTCGTTTGATTTCAGGCTTTTGCAAGCCGTCTTATAAGGACGCGAATGTGAGCGACGAACGCCCAGGCAACGGCGCTGGCGATTGTGGTCTCGAAGTCCTTTGCCAATCTGCGGCAGCGACCGAGCCATCCGAACGTTCGTTCGACGACCCATCGGCGCGGTAGGATTTCGAAGCCCTGCTCCCTGTCGGATCGTTTTATGATTTCTATCGTCCAATTGCCGATGCGCTTCAAAGCTTGACGCAGCTTATCTCCGGCATAGCCACCATCGGCAAAAATATGGCGCAGCCACGGATAGCGATAACGTATCGAAGCAAGAACGCACGGGGCACCATCACGGTCCTGAATGCTGGCTTCGTGCACGACCAGCCCGACCAAGTTTCCTTGCGTGTCGGTGACGATGTGGCGCTTGCGGCCCTTGATTTTCTTACCTGCATCATAGCCCCGGGGGCCGCCGCTTTCCGTGGTTTTCACCGACTGGCTGTCAATCACTCCGGCCGTTGGGCTCGCCTCTCGGCCAGCCGCCTCGCGCGAGGCCATCACGAGCGTGTAGTTCAGCGACGCAAACAGTCCGCCGCGCGACCACGCGTAGAAATAGCCCTGCACCGTCGAGTAGGGCGGGAAATCCTTGGGCAACTGCCGCCATTGGCAGCCGGTCGACGCAATATACAGGATCGCATCCATCACCGTTCGCATATCTGTCGCACGCGGGCGACCGAGCGCCGAAGCAGGCGGCAGAAGCGGCTCCATCACAAACCACTCGGCATCCGTCGTATCGCTTTCATATCGCAAGCTCGCCCGCCTATAGTGTCGGCGGGTGATTTCAGTCCAGACCATCGTGCTCTCCCTCGAATCTTCGCAAATCCGAAGGAATCACAACTGGCTGAAATCACTCAGCTTCTTTTTCAGTCAGCCTCTTACAAAGGAATGGTACCAACAACGGACGCATTCCCTTGAATATTAAAGAAGCCTATTCCACATTTCACTATCACTACTTCCTGACCGTTTCGCCGGATGGCACAGAGTATCGTCATTGTTTTTCCAACTGGACCATCGGAAACTTTGAATTTGCTGTCTGGCACGAGCAGCGTAACGATGATCTCATTCAAATGAAAGAGTATCCAGAATTCATGGAATGCCGAACAACAGCGGCGGCACTTGCTCAGAAGCGCAGTGAAAAATTCCGCGAACGTGTCTCGCCATGCACTTTTCAGCAGGTCAATGTCGAGAAGGCAGAATTTGCGGGATCAATGATGAAAGAGGAATATAGATCATTGCGGCGATGGGTTTTGGCACAGGGGCTGCCTCAAGCTGATTTTGTCATCACGTTTCATCGCGATTACTATCAGCTCTCGTTTCGGGCAATGAATTCGACCCTCGAGAAAGTGATCCTGTTCTTAAAAATGAATAGCGTCGTTAGCAATCGCGGATCGAGTGATCTCATCGTCGAGCAAGACGGCCGACTGGAGGACCTCCCAGGGTATAAGGCTTGAATAGTAGTCGCCGTGCTTATGATAATATCTTAGCTGTCGCTTTCGAATCTCACTAGAATCTGATGCGACGGAGTCTGACACGTGGGTGATTTAGGATCGACATCGACAAGAATGATAATCCGGCCTTAGCGCCGGCGCGCATCTTGTCGTTTGTCGATCCTGATAACCTTATGTCTGTATTCGGCGTTCCAAAAATATTTTGCCAAACGCTTGCGTAATCTGGGTTTCATGAGAGAATCCCTAGCATGAAAACTCATACGCTTGGCACGTTCACCGCCCTTCAGCGTCGTTCTGTATCCGGATGGCCGCTCCGAATGGTCCATCATCTTGACACGGCGTCCCCCCACTTTCACAGCCACGTCTTGACGGCATCCGAACTGAAGCGGCAATCCGTGTTTGCAGCCGTGGCAGAGATGGCGCACAACGCTCGGACCCTTGCAGAGGCTCTCGGAGCGGTGTCTGGCGTCCAGTGCCGCGATCCGCTCGCCCAATCGGCCCGGTCGTTGGTTCTTCTGAAGCCTGCTCAAGTCCTCAGGGCAATCTACAACAGCGTTCCTGATGCCTTGCTCGGGACGCTGAAGCGAGTTGGACCCGACCCTTTCAGTCGGCTCGGGCTTTATCGGGACCTCTTCCGCCTTTTCGCTGAGCCTGAGGAACGCGAGCGAGCCGACCTCATCCGGCATTATCCGGGCAAGCTAACAGAGGAGCGGCTGGAGATCGCTCTCGCTCTCGATTCGGCGCTCCTCCATCAGCGGGTATTTGAGCGTGTGACTGACCTGGACGACGCTGAGCAGGCGAACGCGGCGGTCCGCCTGATCCGAGCGACCGTCTCGACCGCCACCACTACGGAACTGCGGCGGTCGGTTTCTGTGTTGCCCCAAGTTATTGGGCTGTCAACCTGGGCGGCATCCTGGCTCCGGAGGCTTGACCGGCCGCTCGCAGCACCACCGGCTCTGACTGATCCCGACCTCATCGTACTAGGCGTGGCCGACCTTCGAGCGGCGTCGATGCAGCTACGAAACTGTCTTCGCGAACGGGTACTTCATGTGGCAACCGGCCGAGACTGTTACGTTGTCTCGCCGGGTGCTGTCGCTGAATTGCGACGTACCTCTGACGGCCGATGGGTTTTGTTCGACATGTGGGGTCCCGGCAACGAGCGTCCGGATGAGCGCATTGCGGGTGAGATGCGCCGGAAGCTGGAGGCCGCTGGTGTGGTCTCGCTCGCGGCGGCGGTCCCGCAAGCTGATCTGGAGCCGCTGGCCGAATTTTTCAACGCCTTCGATCTCCTGAGCGGTTGGCCGACCCCAGGACGAGCCCGACACCGGCTCCAAGCCAGGCAGGAGGCCGCCTGAGCATCCCCCCAATGCCCCGGGGTTCAAGTTTGGCTCAGCCATCGGCCCTCTCCCTGCCTCAGCAGAGCCTTGTAGAACGGCTCAGGGAGGCCGAGTGCCGACGCGATGCAATAGAGCAAGAGCTTGCCCGCGTCATTCGCAAGAGCGAAGCTGAAGCGGAGATCGCTGCCTCGGCTATCGCTCGGCTAAGCGTTGCTTTGGACAAGCAAAGGGCACGGGCAGACGAGTTCGAGCGGATCATGAGCGCGATAGGACGCGAGTTTGCCATCTTGAACGCTACCGCGATGTAGCGCGACAATCAGGATGAGAATCCCGCGACAATCAGGATGAGAATGCGCCGCTGCTGGGGTGACGAAGGGAGGGCGTAGCCCGACCGGAGGCACCCCAGCAGCGGCGTGTCGGCCCGAAGGGGCCTCATTGGCGGTAACGGCGGCTGGTAAAGCATCGGGTTCTCCTTTGAGAGGACCAATTCTTTGGCCGGCCGGCATGTCACCGATCAACAAATGAGGCTTTTCATGAGCTTGCGTCGCAACCATTCGCCAGCCGTCGCCGCTGCAAAGGCTGGTTTCAGCACCTCCGCCGCCTACCGATACGAGAAGGATCCCCGACTTCCGACCCAGAAGAAGGCGCGCCGCGCACGCCGTCGAGCCGATCCGTTCATCGACGTTTGGGAGAACGAAGTTCTGCCGATACTGAGGGCCGCCCCCGGATTGCGGCCGATCGCCGTGTTCGAGGAACTATGCCGGCGGCATCCGGAACTGGGTTCTGGAACGCGGCGGACGCTCGAGCGGCGCATTCGGGCATGGCGGGCGGTGAACGGGCCGGATCGGGAGGTGATCTTCCGTCAGGAACATCCGCCGGGTCGCATGGGGTTGTCGGACTTCACCGAGGTCGCCGATCTCGGCGTCACCATTGCGGGCCAGTTGCTGGACTGCCGGCTCTATCACTTCCGGCTGCCTTTCTCCGGCTTCGAACACGCCCACGTCGTGCTCGGTGGCGAAAGCTTTGTCGCGCTGGCGGAAGGCTTGCAGAACGCGCTGTGGTCGCTGGGCGGGGTTCCGGAGCAGCACCGCAGCGACAGCCTGTCGGCCGCGTTCCGCAATCTCGGAGCCGATGCCAAGGAGGATTTGACGACGCGCTATGAGGCGTTCTGCGGCCATTACGGCATGACGCCGACCCGCAACAATCCCGGCGTATCGCATGAGAACGGCTCGATCGAAAGTGCGCATGGCCATCTCAAGAGAGCGCTGGCCGATGCCCTGCTGCTGCGTGCCTCACGCGACTTCGACGATCTTGCGGCCTGGCGGGGTTTTGTCGACGAGATCGTTGGCCGCGGCAACGCGCGCAATGCCAAGCGTATCGATCAGGAGCGGACGGCGCTGAAGAAACTGCCGGTGCGCAAGACCGCCGATTATGAGGAGGTCAACGTCGACGTCACGACCTCCAGCGCCTTCACGTTGCGCAAGGTGTTTTACTCGGTCCCATCCCGCCTGATCGGTCACCGGCTGCGCGTACGTCTTTATGACGACCGGCTCGAATGCTTCCAGGGCGCCACGCACATCATCACCTTGCGACGCGGGCGAACCCAGCCCAACGGCAAACACGGCCACGTCATCGACTATCGCCATGTCATCCATTCGCTGCGCCGCAAACCGATGGCGCTGCTCAATCTGGTCTATCGCGACCAGTTGTTCCCCCGCCGCGTCTACGCCCGTGCGTTCGACGCCTTGCTCGCCGGCATTGGCGAAAGACCAGCCTGCCGTGCCATGGTCGGGCTTCTGGCGCTCGCACATGAACGGGCCTGCGAGGCGGAGCTCGGTGCCGTGCTGCAAGCCACGCTCGACGACGGCATCCTGCCGGATCTCAAGGCGCTGATCGAACGCTTCCGACCGAAGGGCATGGCACTACCGGTCGTCGTCGTCACGCTGCCCTCGCTCGCTATCTACGACCAGATTGCCGCGGCTGTGGGAGAAGCCGCATGAACGCGACCGTCAAGATCGACGCCGCCCGTGTCGAATTGCTGCTCAGCGAACTGCGTCTGCCCGGCATCAAGCTGATCTGGGCCGCCCTGGCGGAAACCGCCGATAAGGAAGGCTGGCCCGCCGCCCGCTTCCTGGCGGCCCTGGCTGAACAGGAGATGGTGGAGCGAAACCGTCGTCGCTTCGAGCGTCATCTGGATGAAGCCCGCCTGCCGCCGGGCAAGACCCTCGCTGCATTCGACTTCGATGCCGTGCCGATGATCTCAAAGGCGCAGGTGCAGGCTCTCGCCGCCGGTGACGCCTGGCTCGACAAGGGCGCCAATCTGTTGTGTTTTGGTCCCCCTGGCGGCGGCAAATCGCATCTGGCAGCGGCGCTCGGCATGTCCCTGATCGAAAACGGTTGGCGCGTGTTGTTCACCAGAACCACCGATCTCGTGCAAAAGCTCCAGATCGCGCGCCGCGATCTCACGCTTGAAGCGGCGATCGCCAAACTCGACAAATATCACCTGCTGATCCTCGACGATCTGGCCTATGTGACCAAGGATCAAGCGGAGACCAGCGTTCTGTTCGAGTTGATCAGCGCTCGCTACGAACGCCGCTCGATGCTGATCACCGCCAATCAGCCATTCGGTGAATGGGGAAAAATCTTCCCGGATCAAGCTATGACCCTCGCGGCGATCGACCGCCTCGTCCATCACGCCACGATCCTCGAAATGAATGTCGACAGCTATCGCCGGAAAGAGGCTCTCGACAAGGCTCGTGGAGCCGGACGACCGCCAACGCGCGCGACAATCAAAGCGTCATCCTGATTGTCGCTCCACGACAATCAACTCTACAGCACGCGATTATCGCTTGCGTTATCGTCAGGCCGCGACAATCATCCCCACGCCGCGACCGCTAAATTGCCATCCTGATTGTCGCGCTTCCCATCCAGATTGACGCGCTACAACCGCGACCACGTTGGCTGAGCGCGCAGGGGTCTCGCCAGCAGATTTGGTGGACCTAAAGAGCATGTGGGCGAAAGCCGCCGCCGATCCTGATCACGCGACTGTTGGGCTGCATCAATCAGCACCCGACTTCCTCGTCAGGGCAGCCCGGACTGCCTTCCGGAAGGCGTACCACCCCGACACCAAGCCGGAGAACGAGAAGCTTGGGGCTGAAACGATGTTTAAGCGGAAGGAGGCAGCGTTTGATCACCTGTTCCGAATGCGAGGTCTGTCCAGGTGATCGCGAACCGATTCAAATGGAAGCATGCCTGCAATCATGTTTTCGGTAGTTGGGCTCGCGTTCTGGGCAATGTTCGCCGCCGCCATTCGAGTGATATTGAGAACCTTAAAAAAGACGGTGATTTTCCAAATTGGGCTTTGGGTCGGTTACACGACTTTCTCCCGAAACAAGCTTGGTCGCAGCGCTAGAATTCAAATGGGGATGCGGACGCATGAATACCTATACCGCCACGGTGAAGCTGAATTCAGGTATGCAGAAGGTGACCATCCAAGCTGATAGCGCTCAAAAGGCTAAGGAGATGCTGGAGCGCCAATATGGATCGGGGACTGTTCCGACGTTGCCGATGAGGGTCGATTGAGCGTTAGCACGCCGCAATGTCTGATGCAGTCACGATGCACTACCTTACATAGCTTGGCCGTATCGCGTCGTCTGAAGTGCCATCGGCACGCCACTGACGCTGCTAGTTTTATCAGTAGGTAGCTCTTCGCGAACGGTTACGTCACGTAACGAACTTTCAGCGACGAGCGTGAGAGGCTTATGAAGCCGTTCACCAGCGGGCGTTTAGAAGGCGATTAGCGCTGCGAAGTTCTAGAAAGACTACGCAAGCTGTTCCGCTCTCCAAAAAACCTGATTTCGCGTCGGATGCTATCCCAAAACCGTGCTGCATTATAAATACTGGATGCAACCTTCCTACTGTCTTTACCCGATAACTACTGCTGACGCCCTTGAGGTAGCCGAGCAGATCAATCTGGACCTTATCCAAACCAACATTGAGCCTAGCCGGTTCCAGGGCTACCTCTTGGAGGATCTGAGCAGCGCGGTATTCCTGATGTGTAGGTTTGACGCTAAGCGTTGGCCCACGAAAAACGACGATCTCTTCTTTATGTACGTTGAGCGCTCACCCGATGTAGCGGCGTGGATAGGATCATGTGGTTGTGAGTTCAAAAATGTTGAGATAGCTGCTGTCCTGTTTGCGTCAGATGAGGATAGGGAGAGCTTCGAGAAGGTACTGTGGCCTCATCGCGCCCCCGAAGGGGCCTAAATCTGCTGCGATTTGGCCACTTAGAAGATGCACGGCATAGCGGCAATCTCGATTGCTGGCTCCATCGGCTCGCAATGCTTGACAGGACCCAAAGCTTGCAGCCTCCGTGGTCCGATGCTCAAGCTGATGGATTGATACCGCCGCCCATTCGGAACCACCGCAATCCTGTCCGCGTGCAGAACGCGATACACCTCCTCGCGAAGAGTGTCAGGCGCAATGGGTCTCAGCGTCGTTGGCCAGCGTTTGAACGCCTCGACAAGCTCTGCCTCTTGAACACACCCGAGCACTAGGATGCCTCGCGCTCGATTGTCGTGACCCAGCCACACGGTAAGGCTCACTTCGTTCCACCACATCAGCTGTGCGCGTTGATACTCGACCACGTTCCGGACGCGGGACGCCCATGAGCGGAAGCTTGCATCGCAGATGTCGATCTCAGCGGTAAAAAACTTCCGAGCTTCTGGCAGAATACGGCGCGTGATCTGGCCAGCGTATCGCCATCGGCAGGTGTCGCACTGAACGGAGCGACATCGGTTTTCAGAGTGACATGACATTCCTCTATTTATAAGACGCCTAAATCTCCTTTTGGAGAGCGGCGCGTGATTGAAGAGAGACACCCGGTCCAAAGCGCGCAGCCTGATAAAACACTCCATCTAGAACGCGTAGCGCTACAATGGCTGGCAAACTGAAAGCAACGCGCTCGTGTGCGCGTTGGGTTATTTCCTAGTAATGGCAATCTTAAAAGACTTGACGAGGGGATGCTCAATCTTGAGATTAATAGTGAGAATGCGCCGCAATCGTTTGACCTGACGGATATTTTGGACCAGCAGGATAGAGACTACTGCATTGGGACGCTCCGATCTAGATGGTAGGTGTTAGGTGCTGATGTCTGTGGTGCAGGTGGTCGGTAGTTCAGTGAGGAGTGCGGTCGGACCGTGTTGTAGTGATTGCGCCATTGCTCGATGACAACCGTGGCTTCCTTCAGGCTGTAGAAGATTTCACCGTTCAGGCACTCATCACGCAGCTTCCCGTTGAAGGACTCGCAGTAGCCGTTCTCCCATGGACTGCCTGGCTCGATGTAAAGTGTTTTCGCCCCGAGCTTTGCAAGCCAGCTACGCACGATCTTGGCCGTCATCTCCGCGCCGTTGTCGGATCTGATGTGCTCGGGCACTCCCCTGGTTAGCATCACGATGGCCATCGTCTCAATAACGCCAAAGCTGTTGATGCGACGAGCTACCCGGATCGCCAGGCATTCCCGGGTGAACTCGTCGATTAAGGTCATCAGCCGGAGCTTTCGCCCGTCGTGGGTTTGCGCCTCGACGAAGTCGTAGCTCCAGACATGGTTGCGACGCTGCGGCCTCAGGCGGATGCAAGATCCGTCGTTAAGCCACAGGCGGTCCCGTTGCCTCTGTCTCCTGGGTACTTTCAGCCCCTCACGGCGCCAGATCCGCTGAACCCGGTCGCAGCCAACCTGCCAGCCGGCAGTGACCAGCAGCGATGTGATCCGGCGATAGCCATATCGTCGTAAGCGTCCGGTCTGGCCGACCTGCCGCGAGGGGGAGAGATTGCGTAGTGTCCACCTTTGGTAGTGAATACTCAGGAACACTCTTTCATGTGTCAACGCCGGAGAGATTTTACAGCGGCTGGCCGGAGTAAAAGTGCAGCACGGACGCAAGCAAGAAGGCCCCCGATCGGGAGCCTTCTTGCTTGTCGCGTTTCATTCCTGAGAGGCCGCGTCCGCCGGCGGTTCTGACCGCGCTCGGCGTGACCGGCGCCTGGAGTCAGCGAGCCTGAAGCTATCGCCGTTCATTTCGAGGATATGGACGTGATGCGTGAGGCGGTCGAGGAGCGCGCCGGTGAGCCGCTCGGAGCCGAACACGGACGTCCACTCGTCGAACGGCAGATTGCTCGTGACCAACGTGCTGCCTCGCTCGTAGCGCTGGCTGAAGACCTCGAACAGCAGCTCGGCCCCGGTCACAGAGAGTGGTACATAGCCGAGTTCGTCGATGATCAGCAGCTTGTAGCCGGCGAGCTGACGCTGAAGACGCAGTAGCCGTTTTTCGTCGCGCGCTTCGAGCAGTTCGTGGACCAGAGCCGACGCCGTGATGAAGCCAACCGATAGACCCTTCTGGCAGGCCGCCAAGCCAAGCCCGAGCGCGATGTGGCTCTTGCCTGTGCCGCTGTTGCCGACAGCAATGATGTTTTCGCGCCGCTCGACGTAGTCCGAGCGCGCCAGTTCCAGCACCAACATCTTGTTCAGCGATGGCAACGCCAGGAAGTCGAAGCTGTCGAGGCTTTTAACGGTCGGGAACCGCGCCGCCTTGATCCGGCGCTCCACCATACGTCGCTCGCGATCAATCATCTCCATCTCGGCCAGCCGCATCAGGTAACGCGGATGGTCGACGCCTTCAGCCGCACACAGCCGGGCGACCTTGTCGTACTCTCGCAGGAACGTCGGCAGCTTCAACGCCTTCAGATGGTGGGCGAGCAGGATCTGCGGCGCGTCGGTCATGTCGCCACTCCGGCCAACAGATCCATGTACGACCGCGCCGATGTTGTCGCGACCGTCGCTTTGGGCAGATACGGATAGATCGTCATGTCGAGGCGTGGCGGACGCCGCTCGATACGGCACAGCACCAGATGCTTCACGGCATCGAAGCCGACCGCACCGCGCGCGATTGCGTCGCGCACAGCGGCGGCCACGTCGTCGACCTTGAACACCTCGATCAGCCGCAGCACCTGCACAAACTCGCGCTTGCCGGACCTGCCCATACGGGCCTCAAGCAGGCGCCGCAGCGTCGCGAACTCCTCGGGCAACTTCCAATCGGCGAGCGGGGCTGCCTGGTCGAGCGCATTGGTTTTCTGCTCGATGAGCGCCAGGTAGTGCAGCGGATTGAACACGAAGTCCTCGCGCGCGTAGGAGCGGGGATGGCGCGCAATCACCTCGGCTCCGCAGGCGATGATGACCTCGTGCACGTAGCCACGGACCAGAACCTTCTGGTGCCCATAGGCCGTCGGCACCGAGTAGTCATTCAGCCGATAGCGCACCAGCGAGAGCGAGTTGACGCTGCCCGGCTTCTTGTCGCAAGCGTCGTAGGGCGCCGGCAGCGGCTTCTGGAACGCGGCGAGATCGTGCTGCAGCCGCTCGCCGATCGTGCCGTCATGGCCGCGCAGCCGGTCCGCAAGGCGCTTCCGGCACCCCTCCAGAAGATGCCCGTTCAAGGCCTCGAAGTCAGCGAACACGGGGATCGGCACCAGGAAGTTCCGCCGCGCATACCCCACAAGCCCCTCGACCTTGCCCTTGTCGTTACCCTTGCCAGGGCGGCCAAACCGATCCGTGAACAGGTAATGCGATTGCAGCTCGCTGAACACGCGCGTGCGCTGACGCTTGCCATCGCCGAGAATGCGGGCAACCGCGATCCTGGTGTTGTCATACAGGATCGACTGCGGCACGCCGTCGAAGAACGCGAATGCTCGCACGTGCCCGTCGCAGAACGCTTCCGTCGTCTCCGCCGGATAGCCCACCACGAAGATCGCGTCGGAGTGCGGCAAGTCCATCGCGAAGAAGTGGATCTTGCACTCGACGCCGCCGATGATGCCGATCGCTTCGCCGAAGTCGGCCTGGGCATGCCCCGGCGGATGCGCAAGCGGCACGAACATTTCCTGCGTCCGCTGGCGCCAGCCGGCAACGTAGTCCTTCACGATCGTGATTTTGCCCGTAAACCCGTGCTCGTCGCGGAGCCGCTCGAAGATCCGCTTCGAGGTATGCCGCTGCTTCTTCGGCCGGTCCTTGTCGGTCGCCAGAATCGCATCAATAACACCGCTGAACTCGTCGAGCTTCGGCCGCAACGGCGGCTTCCTGCGCACGTACCCGGGCGGCACCGAGAACTTCAGCATCTTCGAGACCGTCCTGGCGTTGATGCCGAACCGGTCTGCCGCAGCGCGCTCGCTGATCCCCTCGATCAGAACGGCGTGCCGGACCCGCGCGTAAAGCTCCACTGTCTTCATCCCCCGTCCCCTGCCGTTCCTGACAAAGGACTCTAACTGCCGCAGTTTTACTCCGGCGCAGCCAAGCAAATCGGCCGCTTCAGTGAGGCAGTATTGCTCCGGCTTTTACATTCATGGCCCGGCCTCGCAAGCACCGGCATTGGAGCGACGAAGAAAAGCGTTCGATTTGCTGTCAGAGCAAGACAGCCGGGATTTTCGTGGCGCAGGTCGCACGGCGGTATGCGATGAGCGCGAACCTGATTTTCAAATGGCTGAACGATCCACGTTATGCACCTGACAACGTTGTTGAGGATACACAGACGTTTTTGTCGGTCGAGATCGAGGCAAATGCCTCTGCCGACACAGTGTCGTTGGCAGAACCTCCGGCAACGACATGTTCGGGCGGGGCTGGACGATTTGAGATAATCTTGCCCGATGGCCTTCGGCTGAAGGTTGATGGCGAGTTCGATGGAAGTGAGCTTGCACGGCTGATCAAGGGTCTGATGGCGTGATCCCGGTCCCCAGCAATACGCGCGTTTGGCTGGCTGCTGGCGCGACGGACATGCGGCCTGGATTCCACACATTGGCAGCGCAGGTGCAGGGTTCGCTGGCCGAAGATCCGTTCTGCGGCCACATGTTCGTCTTCCGGGGGCGAGGTGGTGATCTCTTGAAGATCATTTGGTGGGATCAACAGGGGGCATGCTTGTTCTCCAAGCGTCTGGAGCGCGGCCGGTTTGTTTGGCCGTCTGCAAAAGGCGGGAAGGTGTCGATGTCGGCGGCGCAACTGGCAATGTTGCTTGAGGGGATTGATTGGCGGACACCGCAGAGGACGTGGCAGCCACTGACGGTTGGATGACGCAATAAAGTCAATAAAAAGCAGAGGTAATATACACGTCATGGATTCCCATGAATCGCATAATTTGCTAGACAATTGATGATGAAGCTCAGTCCTGCAAACAGCTCACAGAACAAGCAGATTGACACTGCTGCCCTTCGCGCGCTGCTTGCCGAAAGAGACGCAGAGATTGCGGGCGTCAAAGCCGAACTTCACAGCCAGAACATTCTCATCGAGAAGTTGAAGCATCAACTCGCCGGTCTGCGCCGCCACCAGTTTGGATCAACCTCCGAAAGCCTCGATCGGCTCGAACTGACCCTGGAAGATGAAGAGATTGCGCGCGCAGCGAAGACAGCTGTCAGCCATGATCCTTCGTCAGACACGCCAAAAGAGCAGCCCAAGCGCAGGGCGCTGCCGGAACATCTGCCGCGCAACGAGACTGTGCTTTCTCCCGGTGATGCTTGCCGTGCCTGCGGCGGCAGGTTGAAGCGTCTTGGCGAAGATGTCACGGAAGAACTTGAATATGTTCCCGGTCGCTTTGTGGTCAATCGCATTGTCCGCCCGCGCATGGCCTGCGCCTGTTGCGAGAAGATCCAGTAAGCGCCTTTGCCATCAAGACCGATTGAACGGGGCCGTCCCGGTCCGGGTTTGCTCGACCATGTTATGGTCAGCAAATACGACGATCATTTGCCGCTTTACCGCCAGAGCCAGATTTTTGGCCGTGACGGGATCGATCTGGAACGCTCCACCCTGACCGGCTGGGTTGGCCATGCAACGGCCCTGCTTGAACCTCTGGCGGATGCCATTGGCCGCCATGTCCGGCAGGGTTGCGCCATTTTCGCTGATGATACACCCGTCAAAGTGCTGAGCCCGGGCGCAGGTGGTACAAAAACTGCGCGCCTCTAGGTCTATGCCCGCGATGAACGTCCCTGGGCGGGCCCGTCCCCTGCGGCAGCCTGGTATCAGTTCTCCAGCGACCGAAAGGCCGGACGTCCGCAGGGTCACCTCAGCACTTACAAGGGCTGGATGCATGCCGATGGCTATGCCGGGTTTAAAGAACTCTATCGCAGCGGCCGGATCAGGGAGGCCGCCTGCATGGCGCATATCCGCCGCAAGTTTGTCGATGTCCATCAATCCCAAGGTTCTGTCATTGCCGAAGAGGCCATCAAACGCATTGCCGGACTTTATGCCGTCGAGAAAGAGGTGCGGGGTCAACCGCCCGATATCCGCCAATCAATCCGCCAGCAAAAAGCAAAGCCGATCCTTAATAACCTTGAGGCATGGCTCAGCCAGCAATTGCCGAAAATCTCTGGCAAGACGCCACTGGCGGCGGCCATCCGCTATGCTCTGACCCGGATCAAGCGTCTGCGGTCCTATCTCGACCACGGTTTTCTGGAGATTGATAATAACACGGCCGAGCGCTCCATGCGCCCTATTGCCCTGGGCAGAAAGAACTACCTCTTCATGGGCACCGAAGGCGGCGGCAAGGCCGCAGCCATTGCCTACACCTTGATCGAAACCGCCAAACTCAACGGTGTCGATCCCCAGGCCTGGCTCACGGACATTCTTGGCCGCATCGCTGACCACAAGATTACCAGGCTCGACGAGCTGCTGCCCCGGTGTTACGCTGCAAAGGCAGCGTAACAGACTCAACGTCCATTACGTCAGAGCGCCTAGACCGGACGGTTACGATTGGTTGGGCTATCGAGGTGGAAGACGATGAGGGGCGGCTCGCCTTTGAACTGCCAGTTGACCGATGCCACAAAGGCATCGCTATAACGTGTTGCAATCGTAGCACGGGCAGCGTCAAATGTGGAAGCCAATGGCGTCGTCAATTTCTGCGATGAAGCAGTTTGCTCCATCTCTTCCTTATTGACATCTTCTTCACCGAGAATTTTCTGGCATTGAAGCACAACCCCAGTGGTGGATACGAAGAAGAACAACAGGGCAGCAGCTAAGCCTGCCCAGCGATGAAACTGGCGAGATGTCATGCAATAAACTCAGAATAATAAAAGCGTTCTTATCGAAGAGACATGACCAGCTTTTGCAAAACAAAGACTAGTTATAGAAACGTTATCGCAATGAGCATGACACCTGTTTCTCGCGTACTATCACGTTGCGACGACTGTTTTCCGGCTCCACACAATCAAAAGGCCAACTAACGCAATTGCGGTGAAAGCTGCGCCTGCGAAAAACGTCATGCGTGGGCCGTAAACATCCCAAAGCCCTCCAGCAATTACGCTGGCAGCCAGCATGGCGACGCCGCTCGCTAGATTGAACATACCAAAGGCCGTGCCACGGAGGTCTGGTGGAGCCGTGTCGGCAACGAGCGTGGCAAGCAGGCCTTGGGTAAGACCCATATGCAAACCCCAGAACACTACGCCAACCAGTACCACGGGCACCGTTGTCCCGAATGCGAGAATAAGGTCGGCGACGACCAGCATCGCTATTCCCACAAATATAATTCCATTCCTCCCGATTCGGTCGGAAAGAACGCCTGCCGGATAAGACACCACGGCGTAGACGACATTCATCACGACCATGATGGCTGGTACGATCGCAATCGGCATGCCGACATTCTGCGCCTTCAAAATGAGGAACGCTTCACTAAAACGCCCAAGCGTGAAGATGGCGGCAATCCCAACAACCACCCAGAACGGCGCAGTGAGGCGCTTGACGTCGCTCAGTTGCATGCGAGGTTTTGTATCTTTGACCGTCGTTGACTTCTTCGGTTCCTCGACGCCGTACACTAAAAGCGCGAACGCAATGAACGCGGGAATGACAGCAATCCAGAACACCAGCTTGAAATTGTTCATGGTCAGAAGCATCAGGCCGATCACCAGTAGTGGCCCGACAAATGCGCCGACCGTATCGAGCGACTGCCGAAGGCCAAAGCTTGCTCCGCGGATGTGTTCAGGTGCGATGTCGGCGATAAGGGCATCACGCGGCGCACCACGGATACCTTTGCCGATGCGGTCAACTAACCGCGCGCCCACAAACCACCCGATACTTGACGCCAAAGGGAACACTGGCTTCGTAAAAGCTGCCAGGCCATAACCGATGACGACAAGCAACTTGCGGCGACCGAGCCAGTCCGAAATCGCGCCGGAGAACACTTTGGTGATCATTGCCGTCGCTTCGGCGATGCCTTCAATGAAGCCAACTGTCACCATCGAAGCACCAAGGACGGTGACCAGATAGAGCGGGAACAGCGCGTGGATCATCTCTGACGAGATGTCCATGAACATGCTGACGAACCCGAGCGCCCAAATTCCGCGTGGAATGTCCAGCCATGATCTGTTCTTAGTTTCGCTCATTGCTCGTCACCCTTTCAAGCGTATCACGAGAGCATGAGCGATCTTGGTCGCATTCACAAGGATGTGGATCCTGTCGCTGCGATGATGGGGGTGTCCAGCGGCACATTGTGGATGTGCACTCAAAGCATACGCGTACTGTTCGTCGCCCCGTGGGCCGACAGGGTAAAGGAAATTTGTCTCGATATGGTATCCACGATGGCAGCTCGTGGACACGATCCTGGACTTCAGCAACAACTATGCGCCAAGAACATCCGTCGTGGCAGGCGGGTCAGGTTGTACGCTTACATATCGTCCGTATTGGGATGCCAGAGAGATAATCGCTCTCGTCAGCGCATCCTCATCAGCCCGGACGATCGTGGTGTAGCGCTGGGTCCCGCGCGGTTGACCGACGATCCGGCAGGCCTGGCTCTCCGAGAGACCATACTTCCCTCGAATGCCCTCTACTGCCTGCCGGTGCCGTTCGGGGCTTACAAGTTTCCCGAGGCAACGTCCTTGAGCACCTGTTTCTCAAGCGACAGATCCGCGACCAGGCGTTTGAGGCGGACGTTCTCCCGCTCCAGGTCCTTCATCCGCTTCGCCTGATAGAGTTCGAGGCCGCCGTACTCTTTGCGCCAGCGATAGTAACTCTGCTGCGAAATGCCCGCTTCGCGACAGGCAACCGGCGCCGCTTTGCCCTGCGACATCAACACTTCGATCTGGCGCAAGAGCACCACGATCTGCTCCGCCTTAAACCTTTTCTTCGGCATCATCAAAGCTCCTTTCCAAGTTCAGTTTCTCACAAAGCTTGGTCCAAAAAAGCCCGGGCAGGTCACGTTGTGGCGGTGGAAGTAAATTAAACTCAAAAAGAAATTGGAGGGAACCCGTGCAGAAAGCAATGTCACTGGTTATTCTTCCAGTTGGAATTCGTAGTCCTTGACGTCGGCTCGGGCCGTCGTACCCGCAACAGCCACGGCAATGCCGATCGCCGCTGCCCGGAGGGCGCGCGTGGAATTGTAGCTCTTCATTGTGAAATCCTCGATGTCCTGATGTACCGCGAAGGCGGCATGCGTTTATCCGCGCGGCCTCTGGCCGACGCAGTGGCAGACGGCGTGTCGACGCCGATCAGATCGAGATTCGAGGGGGATAGTCCGGAGGGACACCGACGAGGCCGTCGGCCGCCACGTCGTAGAGCGCGAACGATAACCGCCGAGCCTGGAAGGAAGTCTGGACGGCGGCGTCGGACGCCGGCTCCGCCTGTGCGACCGTGAGCATGCACCTCGCCATGAGCGGGCAATCCTTGCAGTCGTCGGTCGGGTGTCCGACCGAACAACACGGAGTGTCCCCGGACATGGCCGACATGTCGGTCATTTCCGCAGCGGCCACCCGGTTCGCCGCCGCAGGCGTTACCAGCGGCGCCAACGTCAGCCCAACGATTACGAAGACCGCGAGCGTCAGACGGATAAGGCGACGATTCATGACGGAACCCTAACTCCGACCCGGATATTTGCGAATAACCATGTTTCCCGTAGCCCTTTATGCAGAATCAGAGCGATTTCGGAAGCTGCACCAGACCGTTTTCGAGAGCATCGCCAGTCAATCTCTTAAGTCGTACTGAGAATGTGACGCACTTCACTTCTTCGAAACCCTAGAAGGTTCCGACGAAGTCGCCACCCCACGGCGGCAGATCTCCGGTCCCATAAATCTGCTGATTAGTTCAAAAGCGGAGTTGCCGCATAAACTGTAGCGATAACCTGACTTTCTTCCGGACTCTTGAATCACAAACAACCGTCCCGAAAGCGACATCGTTGCGAGCTGCGATAAAGCAGCCCTGTACGGCCGGAATCCCCGAATCGCTGACGAAAGCAAATCGGTTCATTGGGGCGCCCATAGCGAGGAACGCATGAGCTCGCCCCGTGGAATCGTTTACGCGGTCGGGGTGGACATCTATTTCTTGTCGCCCATGTGATGATTTTCTGTTTTTGGGCCGCCGCTGTAGTGATGGCCGTTAGTGGTCGGAGCGGTAACCTGCGGCGCAGCTTTGTCCTGTGACACCGGATGCTTCATCATGTGCGGCACGACCGTTTTAGGACCGCCTTCGTAGTGATGAGCATTGGCATCGTCCGAAGCGGCTTGTGCCATCAGCGGGGCGGTGACGAACTGCAGTGCGATGAGCGTTACAATCATTTTTCCGGTAAGCATCTACATTCTCCTTGTTTGGATGCAGTAGGTATATTCCGGAATTTCCTATAACCGATTGACTCAAATCAAGACTGCGTCCTGTTATTGCCAGGTCTGATCACGACGTACGCAGCATTGCGTCTCACCGACGATCAGAGTCGCTTCCGATTGGATCCGTTGAGATGAGCAAGCCGTCAACGATGTGCTTCACGGCTTCACTCCGACGTCCTACCGCTTGGATGGCTACCCGCCTTTTGCGGAAATAGGACGATGCAGACCAGCATGAACACTAGAAGAACGGCTGAGGCTGTGAAGCGTCCGAACGCCATGCCTCCGTCCGCGACCGGCTTGTCGAGCAGGTCGCCTACCGTGGCGCCCAGGGGCCTGGTGAGGATGAACGCGCTCCAAAATAGCAGAGTTCGGGAGGTGTTCGTCCAGAAATACGTCGCGGCGACGGCCGCCAGGCCGGCACCGAATACCAGCGCTCCCTTTTCGTACCCCAGCCCCGTGTCGTCGGCCATCCAATCGCCGAGCGCGGTGCCTAATGTCTGCGAGAAAAGGATCGCCGCCCAGTAGTAAGACTCGATCCTGGGCGACGCCACCGTGTCGACGGCCACGGATCCGGCCGACCAATACCACGTGGCAAGCGTCACCATGAGGAGCACGAACAGAATGGATGCGCCGCCCGCGTAGCCGATCTCCAACGAGCGGTCGGCGAAATCCGCGAGGGTCGTGCCCGCAGTCGTTGTGGCGACGATGACCGCCCAGTACAGAAGCGGGTGGAATTTCCGTGCCGAGATCTGCGCGACCACGGCGAAGATGAAGAGCCCCACGAAAATCGCGCTGCCTATCGCGTAGCCCAGGTTCATCGACATCGTGACCGCGTCGCCTGCGGTCTCGCCCAACGTCGTCGCCGCGATCTTGATCACCCAGAAACCCAGCGTGACGGCGGGTACCTTGGACATGTCGGTCTCTTTGGCTTCCGTCATAAATGGCTTCCTCTGCATGTAAATCTGTTCGTCTCCGGACGCTCAGGGGAGCGCCTTCGAAACCGACCTGACCGCCTTCAGACCCTCCCCGAAACGGATGATCGACTCCCGATGCCGTTCGAGCTCGCCGTAGGCGAGATATCGGACGTCGAGATCGACGACCGCGGCGAAGGCCGGTCTGGCCATCTGCGCCCGGACATCGGCTTCGCGGCCGTCCGGCGCTACCAGAAAGATGCCCTTGAGCAGGTTGCCGCAAGGACCGAGCGCGAGATCGAGCATTCTGACGATTCCGGAGTAGATCGAAGTGGTATGCTCGACCTCGAATGCGGCGTGGATCGCTCCATCCCTCTTGTCCAGCCAGAGCACGTCAATGAGCCTTACGGCATCGATCCCCGCCGATCCGTCGAACGGACGGAGATCTCCGGCGCATCCGTCCGACAGCCGCCCTCCGCCATAAGCACGGTTGCGGTCGTTGGATGCGATCCAGACGTCGTATCCCAATCCAAGACCGATATCGCGCAGGAGACTCTGCATGTCGGTATGGGTCCGATCGGTTTCCGTCTCGCGGCCCGGCGTTTGGGCGGCCGCCTTTTCGCGCACCTCAGCGAGGTCGCGTTCCCAAGCTGAGATGCCGTCGGCGCCTTCAAGCGGAGGGGCCGGATAACGGCCCGTGCCGACGTCGAACAGGAAGCCCGCGACCGCGCCCAGATCGTTCGAAAGAAGGTCGCGATGCTGGGCGTTGAGCCGCAGCACGCCGGCCCGCATCGCCAGGTAGTCGGGCCAGCTACCCAGCTTCACTCGGGATCCGGTGACGGCGTTGTATCCCTTCACGATCGTCGTGTTGAACGGCGCTGCGATCGTGGGATGCAGAAAATACAGCAAGTTCGCCGCTGCCGGACCCAGGCCCTTGATCTTGCGGCCGTCCAGCGCCACGATGGCGGCGAGCACCTGTTCTTCGGTCGAACAGCAGGCGCACGTGTCGAGGAAGCGCCCGAAGGCCAGCTGATTTCCGGCATCTTCGTAGATGTCGGGTATCCGAAGCTTCGGCTTCCAGAGGAACGCGTGGTCGGCACCCTTGAAAATCTGACGCTGCTCGGCGACGGACTTCACCGCGACTTCGAGGGAAGATCCCTTGTAGACGTTGCCAAACGTGCCGTCTTCGATCTGCCGCACGACCTGCTCGATGCCGCGGCGGATGGACCGGAAGTTCTTGAGCCGCTCCTCCCAAAGGAACCAGGACCGGTACGTGGCGCCCGGATCTTCCCTCCAGGCCTCGATTGAGTATCTCAGTCGCCCGGAGGCCTCGCTAGACAACATCCCGCCCTGTCCTTCTTGTCGTCGAGACGGCGTCGACGCTGCGCCATCGTCCCATTCTCCCACAAGCGAATGCATGCATCCAGCCATCGACCGGACCGTCAGTGCGGATGACCGGGCTTGGAGCCGCTATTTCCCGCGGCCCCCTTTCCGTCGGTTCGCGAATCCTTATCGCCGTCCATTTTCATGTCGCCCATCTCTTCGTCCGGAGGAGCATTGGCCACCATCTCCTTGTAGTGGTCCGCCGAGAGGCCCGGAAGCCGTGTCACGAAGGCGACGATGCTCCAGATGGTGTCGTCGTCGTGGCCGACGCCCCAGGCCGGCATACCGCTCATCTTCAGCCCGTGCTTCACAACCCAGAACGCCCGCTTCGGATCGATGCGCTGTTCGGACAGGTTCGGTGGCTGCGGGTAGAGGCCCGGCCGGATCTCGGAGTCCTTGATGCCCGGCGCCAAATGGCAGTTCACGCACATGGCCGCATACTGCCCCGCTCCCTTAGACACACGCTGCTCGTCCTGAAGCTCGGGCAGATCGATGTTCCTCGAGTGCGCGGCGATCGAGCGGTCGCGGATCGTCTCGATGACCCTGCGGGTGACGTCCCAGTGCGGCGCATCGGCTCCCATGTCGTAGGCGCCGGCGCCGAAGTACAGTGCCACCCCACCTAGACCGATCGATATGGCGACGATGCCCGTGACCCAACGTCTCATGTGACCGCTTCCTGCTGCGCCCGGCGATCGGCCGCGGGACGTATCGTGATCGCCGACGGCGCATCCAGCGTCCGTGACCACGTCCGGTAGAACGCTATGGCGGTCATCAACGAGATGCCCATCGTGCTCAAGGCGATCTGCGTGACGAGGGCGTTCGAATACATCTCGAGGATGAAGTGGCCGATGAATGAAAGGAATATCCCGACGCAAAAGACCTCGAGCGACCGCTTTCCGCACACGATCGCCGGCTTCAGCAACGCAGAGTGCAGAACGGACGAGTCTTTAGGGAAAAGCCGCACCACGATGACCGCAAGAGCCAGCAGATGGATGACGCGGTACGGCGCCAGATTGGTCTTGTCGTTCGGATCGAACACGTCGATCAAATCCGCGGGCAGAAAACTGGTAGTGCCGATCCGGACGGCAATCGTGACGACGAAAGCGAAGACCACGAAGACGATGCTTGCAACAAGGACTGTCCGCGATCGTGTGAGGGTCTGCACCCGCGTCCGACCGCCCAGCGCCGCCCATGCACCCATCGTGAAGAGAAGCTGCCAGGCGAAGGGATTGAAGTACCAGCCGCCGGACGGGTACGCCGAGAAGTTCCAGTCGTAGAAACGAGCGGACAAGTAGACGATGACGGAAGCCCCCAATGCCAAGTCCGGCGCTCGCCGCATGAGGATCAGCAGCGGCGGAAAGCCGGCCATGATCACGATGTACAGCGGCAGCACGTCGAGATTCAGCGGCTTGAACTTCAGCAGAAGCCCCTGAGAAAGTGTAGCGACCGGCTGCTCGATCAGTCCGGCGACGTTGAATTCGTCCAGAAGATGGGAGTGGCCGCGCTGCGCGACGTAGCCGATCGCCACCGCGTAGAATACGAACAGCAGGATGTGCGCGACGTAAAGTTGCCAGACGCGGCGGAGGAGCAGCGCCGTTCCGGCAAGAATACCTTGCAGCGCCATCCGCCGCGCGTAAACGAACGCCGCCGTGTATCCGGAAATGAACACGAAGATGTCCGCGGCGTCGCTGAATCCGTAGTTTCTCGTCGTCAGCCACGCCACGGCGTTGTTCGGAATGTGATCGAGAAAGATCGCCCAGTTCGCGAGACCTCGGAACAGGTCGAGACGCAGATCGCGTCCCGGCGAAGGCGTCGGCGGAGCTTCATTCTTCATCGGTACCAACCGGTTCCGGAGTTCATTTGCGTGTTTCTCACTGCGGCAGCCTAGCCGGGAGGTCCGGCGCCCCGGCGGGTGGCGCGCTCCGGCCGAGGTCCGCGATAAGCTGCTTCATTTCAGCGATCTCCTTCACCTGCGCTTCGATGATTCCGTCCGCGAGCTTGCGCACGCGCGGGTCGCGGATGTGGGCGCGCTCGCTGGTCATGATGGCGATCGAATGGTGCGGAATCATCGCCTTCATGTAGGAGACGTCGTCGACCGTCTGCTGGCTGCGAACGAGCCACAACGCGACCACGAAGATGAGGGCGCTGCCGACGAAAATCCCGGCATTGGATCGCTTGTCCGGATACATCTTCATCATGAAGGCGAGCATGAGCGCCGCCATCACCGCTCCCATCACGAAGGCCATCCACATCCGCGTCTGGCTGAAGAACACATGGTCGATCGCATATGTGTTGAGGTACATCAGGCCGAACATCACGACCGTAGAGGCGGCGATCATTGCGCCGAAGCGCGCATAGCTCATTTTCATCATCATTGCTTCCTTGATTGCTGTTGATACAGGATCCAGCGGAACTGCTCGTTTCGCTTCCTCTAAGCCGCCATTGCGCGGCAACTCTCGGCGCAGGCCCTGCAGGCCTTCACGCAGTCTTCCATGCCGCCGATGCGTTCGCAGTCTGCGGCGCATTCGGTGCAGATCTCGGCGCATTCGCGGCAGACGTGTTTGTGATGCGGAGAATTCATCAGCATAAAATGGGCGGAGGTCCGGCAGATCTCTGAGCAGGCCGTCATGAGCCTGAAATGAGCCGGTTCGACGTGCTTTCCGCCACTCTCCAGGCAATGGTTCATCGCCATGCCGAAACAGGTCTGGTAGCAGCGCAGGCATCGGTCGATGCATTCCTGCATGTGTGCGTCCATCTTCATGGCGGTCCTCCTTCTTGCCGACCGCCGGGATGGCAGCCGCTCTCGCCGGTCATTGTCCGATCGCCGGCCTGATCGTTCCGAGGATGCTCACGCTCAAGAGGACGAGCAGGCCCAGGCCTTGTTCGCTCAGCACGTGAGTCCGCAATTTGCTCCGCCAGACGGCGGACCCGTCCGTGTCTCCCCTTCCGGAGGCTTCCAGGGCCGGCACCAGCCAGAACCGGTTGGCCGCGGCGAGCGCCAGCATCCCCGCGAAGAACGCAAGCTTCGCCATCAGAATCTGCCCATAGGTGCTGTGCAGCAGGCTGGACACCGACCCGACGAGGAGCCAGCTATTGACCAGACCGGTTCCGACGAGTGTCGCCACGGCCGCGTAACCCATGCCCGAGAAGCGCATCAGGACGCCGTCGACGTCGACGGCGCCGGGACCCGTCCTCGTCCCGGCATAACCGAGCAGGATGAAGCCGAGCGGCGCCAGCCCTCCGAGCCACGCGCCGGCGGCAAGGAGGTGGCCCGCGTCGGCGGCCACGTGCACCAGGCCCTGCCATCCTTCCTCGATCTGGGAGTGCCCGGCACCGGCGAGTGAAGCGAGCAGTCCGGCGGCGAGGAAGGATGTCACCAGATCCAGTCCCACCGTGGCGCGCGACGACGACTGCAGGATCGTGACCGCGACGAGCGCCGCGGCGACGATCATGCGCACCGTCCAGACGACGCCGAAGCCGGTGTCTCGGAGGACCGAACCGACGATCTCGGGATCGGCGAGATCCGCCAGCGCGCCGCTCATGTTGGCGACGGAGAAGGCGAACCAGGCGAGGCCGCTGATCAGAGCGAGGAATGCCGACCAGCGCAGAACCTTGCTCCTCCAGCGGACGAGCGTCTCGGGCTCGGCGCCTGCGTAGGCGTAGAGCGGAAAGAACGCCGCCCCTGCCAGCGTGGTCGATGCCACGTAGTGCAGAAAGCGTGCAACGACGAGCCCGAGATCGATCATCAACGCGCTACGCCGAAGGAGTAGCTGCCCTTCACCTTGTGGGTGTCGTCGGACACCGCATGCCATTCGACCTTGTAGTCGCCGGGCGCCAGTTCATCCTTGAGGGGCACGATCATCAGCTTCTTGTTGGTCGGATCGGTGGTCGCCTTGCCGACCGAGATCGCCTTTCCGGACTGATCCTTCAGTTCGATGCCGGAGAACTGCGGGAGAATGCTTTCGTTGAACAGGACGCGGATCTGCTTCGGCGCAGGCGACGCCTTCCCGGCTGCGGGCTCGGCGGACTGGAGCTCCGGATGGGCGTAGGCCACGCCGGTCGTGAGGAATGCTGCGATCAGCGTGACGGCGACGATAGAGGTCTTCTTGAACATCGGTCTTCCTTTTGGTGATGCGGATATCTGTGTGGTTTCAGTGGACGTCCAGAACGAGCATGAGGCCTCCGCCGCCCTTCTCTTCGACGTTGTTGTTGGCCGTGTGGTGGGGGATATGGCAGTGGACCAGCCACTTGCCGGGTTTTCGCGCGGTCCAGACGACGTCGTAGCGCTGCCCCGGCCCGACGTTGACGGTGTCCGCCTGGTATTTGGCGCTGTCGTTCAGCGTCACTCCGTCCACGGCCACGACCTGAAACGGGCCGCCGTGGACGTGCATCGGATGCACGAAGTTGTTGTTTGTGCCGATGAAGCGGATCTTGATGGTCTGGCCGACCTTCATCGGGACGATGTCGGTGGAGGGATACGCCTTGCCGTTGATCGTGAAGTAGTTCGGCAGCGCGCCTTCCATCAGCATGGCGGGATACGTCCGCCATTCCCGTTTCAGCCATTCCTGAAGCTGGATCGTGTAGTCGATGTCGGCCTTGGACTCCGTCGACGGATCCTTCGGCGAGATCAGCAGAGCCCCGTAGAGACCGAGCGCCTGCTGACGGTCCGGATGGTCGTGACTGTGGTAAAAATAGGTGCCGCTCTGGGCGACGTCGAATTCGTAGGTGTAGGAACCGCCCGGCGGGACAGGATCCTGCGTGACCTTCGCCGGCCCGTCCATTTCGTTCGGCACGATGAGACCGTGCCAATGCACCGTCGTGCTTTCCGGCAGAGCGTTGTGGAAGTTGATCCGGACGTGCTCGCCCTCGGTAAGCTGGAGCCGCGGTCCGGGCACCTGGCGGTTGTACGCGTAGGCCTCGACCGCGACGTTCGGCAGGATGTTCCAGCGGATGATCGAAGCCTCGATGTCGAAGACCTTGATGCCATTCTCGATGCGGGGCTGCAGCACCTGGTCGCCCTTGGCGTCCGGCGGAGCCGTGTACGTCACCTGTCTGGGCTTCACCGCGGCCATGTCCTTCATGGCCTCGCCGGGCAGATCGAACGTGTTGATCATGCCGGGCGGCATGATGGCGCCGTCGACATCGCGGACGCTCAGTCCCAGATTCACCGAAAACCCCGGAACGACCATCCCGGAGACCAGCAGAAATCCCGTGACGCCGGCGAGCGCGGCCAGCTGAGGACGCGTGGCATCGCCGCCCATCGCGTGTCCGCCGCCCTTCTTCATCTGACCGTGGTCCATTCCCGCCATTGCAGGCTTCGCTGCATCGTCCGCGTGGGCTTTCGACGCGTCGCCGGCGCGTACCGTCATCAGGCCGTGCTTGATCTTCTTCTTCACCATCCAGACGTTGAAGGGATATGCGGTGGTGAAGCCGACCATCACGCCGAGGGACATCACGCCCCAGAAGATGAGCTCGAGCGGATCCATCGCGCGCATGTCGCGACCCATCATCAGGAGGCTCATGGCCGGCGCCATGCCGGCCATCATCGCGTTCATGCTGATGAACTCGGGCATGAAGCTCTTACGGACGTTCTCCCAGTAGGTCCCGCCCATCATCTTCTTCATGAAGAGCGACTGGAAGATGAACAGCCCGAACAAGAAGCCGGCAACATACTCGACGATCAGGTCGATCCACATCGGCAGCCCGAGCGATGCCGTGACGACGGCCGCGAGAATGATGCCGGTCGCGTCGCCGGCGACGCAGTGGATGGTGCTTCCGACGCCCTGCTTCCACAGCGGCGACGTGAATTCTTCGTGCTCGCCCGGCCTCGGCTCCTTGTCCGCGAGGACGTAGAGCAACAGCCCGAACGGGCCCATGTAGAGCGTGACCAGGATGAACCCCCATTTCATCACGGTCGGCTCTGGGTTGCCGCTGAACTGGTCGTAGGCGACGTACGCCGTCGACCCGGCCGCGAGGACAAACCATGCGATCAGATAGTAGTCGTAGGGTAGTGCGATCATGGCGTCCTCGCGGGTTGGGGCTTCGGTCGGCTCCGGATCAGTGCTTGCTGATCCAGTCTTCGAGCATCTTCTGCTCGTCGCCCTGATCCTTGATGCCCTTCTCGGCCATCTGACGGATCATCGGGTCCTTGGTCTCCTTCAGAACGGTCTTCGACATGTCGATCGCGCCCTGATGGTGCGCGACCATCATCTTCGCCCAGGCCTTCGTCGGGTCGGGGTCCATGCCCTTCATCATCGCCGCGTCCATCTTCTCCATGGACGCCTTGTATTCCTTGTCGGCTCCCTCGGCCCGCGCGAAGCCGGGCACGGCCAGAGCGAATAGAAGGGCTGCGGCGGAGGCACAATTACGAAGTGTAGTTCGTTCGGTTCTCGTCATGACATTTCTCCATTGTTGAAACGACGCCTGCCGAAACGGCAGCGGAAAATGGTTGTTCCGCGCCGCGATCGATAAACTCCGCCGCTGAATCCGCTTCGTCGGAACGCAGGAATTCGTCGCGCGCGGCGTGTCGCGCGTGCTTGCGGATCGACGGAAGCGAAGGCCGGCCGGCTCTCAATATCTCCAATGATCGGGTGCGGGTTCGACGACGGAACGAGGCGGACGCACCGCGCGTGTCGCGGCGCGTAGCTCCTTGCGGAAGCGCGGCACGGCAAGGATTCGCCTAGGCCCGTTCATGACGGCCCTCCGCCGATGCGTTCGAGTCTCTCTGCCCAGAGCGCGCTCGCGGTGGCGAAGACGTTGTAGCCCACCCACGCGTGCCGCTTGATGCGATCGAGTACGGAAAGATCCTGCACGCGAACGAACCGGGATGTCGCGACATCGAAGACGTACAGGCGAAGCGAGGTTGCGCCCATCAGATGCCGGGACACCCGATGCTCGCGATCGGCTCCGTGCTCCTCGCAGATGAACACCGCGTCGCCCGCCAGAAGGTTCTCAGCCCCCTGCAGGGCTTCGATCTCCACGCCCTCCACGTCGAGTTTCACGACGACGGCGCGGGTTATGTCGATCGCGCCTTCGGTCATAAGGGCGTCGAGTGAGACTGTCCGGACCGCTCCTTCCTCACGGGCGCCGATGCTCGCCGTTCCGAACGCCTCGTGACGGGCGCCCGTGATGCGGACGTAACCGCCGGAAGTGCCGCCGACCGCCGCGTGAATGCAGCGGAAGCGATCTCCGTTGAGCCGCGCGTTCAGTTCGAGACGGGCCGCGTTCGCGGAGGATGCCTCGATGGCCAGCGCATGATGAGATCCGAAAGGTGCGCTGGATGCGATCACGGACCAGTAGCCGAAGTTGGCTCCGCAATCGACGAAGACGTAGTCGATGTCGGACGCGCCTTTTAGGAACGCCTCGATCTCTTCTTCGTAGTCGTACCGACGGTTGAGAAGCCTACTCCAATATCCGTCCGCGAAAGGTACGGAGAACAAAGCGTCGGAATTCAGCCGGACGACGATGTCGCGGGCGGCGAACGCGGACGCGACGATCCTGCAGCCCAGCCGGTATCCGCGGTGACCGAAAGGCTGCGTGACGGCGGATCCCGCCTGCAGGGCAAGCACGGCGAGCTTCTGGGCCAAGCGGGCACCGCTCAGCCTTCCGTTGCCGCGATCGTACGCGAGCGACGATCCCATCGGGGCGGTTGCTTCCTGGCCTAGAGCTGCTTCCATGCGGTCTCCCTTGCGCGGCTATGACGACCGGCCCCCTGCCGCCGGCCGTCGGCCGGAGGCGGAGGGCATCAGTCGGGCTACTTGCTCTTCTGGATCTTGGTGATGGCGATGCCGTCGCTGCCGCGCTCGGCCGTGAACTGCACCTTGTCGCCAGCCTTGACCTGCTTGAGCATGGCCGGGTCCTGGACCCTGAAGACCATCGTCATGCCGTCCTCGTCCATGCCGAGGTTCTTGATCGCTCCGTGCTTGAGCGTAATCTTCTTTGCGGTCTCGTCGACCTTCTTCACTTCGCCTTTGACCATCGCGTCCTGCGCGAAGACGGCGGTCGAAGCGAGCAGCGAGACCGCGAGGATGGATGCTGCGAGTTTGTTGTTGGTCATTTTCTTTCCTTTCGGGGGTTGGACTACTTGACGACGACGGTGCCGATCATGCCCGCTTCGCGGTGACCGGGTATCAGGCAGGAGTATTCAAACTCCTCTGCCTTGGTGAACTTCCAGACGAGATCGCCGCTCTTTCCGGAAGCCAGTTTCTTGGCGTTAGGATCGTCGTGCTCCATGTCGGGATTCTTTTTCATAGACTCAGCGTGCTTCAGGTTCTCCGCGGTGGTAGCGAGGACGAATTCGTGATCGAGCGCACCGCTATTGCGCAGCGTGAACCTGATCTGCTCATCCTTCCGGATCTCCACCTTGCCGGGAGTGAACAGCATCTTGCCGTTCGCCTCCGTCATGGTGACCTGCACGATCCTGCCCGGCTTCTTCGCGTCGCCGGGCTCTCCGGTCGAGAAGGCGTCGTCGTGCGCATGACCGCCGTGCCCGCCCTCGGCGAGGACCGGCACGGCATGCAGCAGGACGGCCAGCGCGACGGCTCCTGTCGTTAGAACTAATTTCATCGGTTTCACCTGTTTCGGTTTGATCGGCATGGTCGAGGCCTCTACATCCCCTTCATTCCTTTCATCCCCTTCATGTTTATGCCCTTCATCTCCTGCGGGGCCGCGGGCTTCGCTTTCGTCTTGTCGTTGACCTGGCGCGGCGCGGTGCTTTGCGGCGCCTCGACTTCGTATGCGACCGTGCCTTTCGGAAAGTCGTAAGGGCCGGGATCCTTGTAGTCGTCGCGGGCGAGTCCCTCGCGGATCTTCATCACGGTGAACATGCCGCCCATCTCGATCGGGCCGAACTGCCCGGAGCCCGTCATCATCGGCAACGTGTTGTCGGGCATCGGCATCTCCATCTCGCCCATGGCACCGCCGGTCGTTCCCATCACCATCGCGTCGGGAGCGAGCTTGCCCAGGACCTTCGCCAGATCCTTCTTGTTGACCCCGATCAGATTGCGGACGTCGTGGCCCATGGAATTCATGGTGTGATGCGACTTGTGACAGTGGAACGCCCAGTCGCCGGGATTGTCGGCGGTGAAGTCGAACGCGCGGATCGCGCCCACGGGAATGTCGGACGTGACTTCAGGCCACTGCGCGCTCTCGGGCACCCAGCCGCCGTCCGTACAACTGACGGCAAAATTGTGTCCATGGAGATGGATCGGATGGTTGGTCATCGTCAGGTTGCCCATGCGGACCCGGACGCGGTCGCCCAAGCGCACAGCCAACGGATCAATGCCGGGAAACACACGGCTATTCCAGGCCCACATGTTGAAGTTGGTCATCTCGGTGACCTTCGGCAGATAGGTGCCGGGATCGATGTCATAGCTGCTCATGATGAAGACGAAGTCGCGGTCGACGGGCCGGAACGATTTGTCGCGCGGATGCACGACGATCATCCCCATCATTCCCATCGCCATCTGAACCATCTCGTCCGAATGCGGGTGGTACATGAACGTGCCGCTGTGCTTCATCTCGAATTCGTAGACGAACGTCTTGCCCGGCGGGATGTGCGGCTGGCTCAGGCCGCCCACGCCGTCCATCCCGGCCGGCAGGATGACCCCGTGCCAATGGACCGTCGTGTGCTCGGGCAGCTTGTTGGTGACGAAAATCCGGACCTTGTCGCCTTCCACGGTCTCGATGGTGGGACCCGGCGACTGACCGTTGTAGCCCCACAGATGCGCCTTCATGCCCTCGGCGAATTCGCGTTCGACCGGCTCGGCGACGAGATGGAATTCCTTCCAGTCGCCGTTCATCCGCCACGGCAAGGTCCAACCATTCAGCGTGACCACGGGATTGTAATCGGGCCCGCTGGTCGGATGCAGCGGCGGCTGCATCGTGACCTTCTCCATCGTCGGGGCTTCGGGAATGCTCGCCGCCTGCGCGCGACCAGTGATCGCGGCCGCGCCTGCGAGCGCCGTGGCTGTGCCGAGGAAGTTTCTGCGGGACAACATGGGATTCTCCATCGTCAATGCCCTCCGCCGCCGGACGCTTGCGCGGTCGTCGACGATCTGTTTTCGGGTTGGGATTCGCCGCGACCGCCGCCGTTGACCGCGGTCTGAAGTTCGGATTGCGCGAGCCAAAAGTCGCGCTTGGCCTCGATGGCCGCGCGCAACGCCGCTATGCGCTGTCTTGCCTCTGTGAGCAGCGCGAAGACGTCGACCTGCATGCTGCCGAAGCGCAACTGCATCTCGTCCGAGATGATCTTGCGCAGCGGCAGGACCTCGCGCTGGTAGTGTCCGGCGATGTCGTAGGTCGACCGGTAGACCCGGAAAGCGTTGCGCGCTTCGGAGCGGACGTTGACCGCCTTCTCGGTCAGAAGGTTGAACGACTGGTTGTAAGTCTCGGCGGCCTGGCGGACGCGCACCTCGCCGCCGTCGTAGATCGGGATCTGGAACTGGACGTCGAAACCCCGCTCGCGGAACGGCGGCCCCTCCGGGTCGCGGGTCTTGCGGTCGATGCCGGCCACGTCGATCATCGTCACGAAACGGCTGGCCTGGGTGAGGTCGAGTGACTTCGCGAGGGCGCCCAATTCGATCCGGGCGATCTGGAGATCGATGCGATGCGTGACGGCATCGACTTCGATGCCGGGCAGCGAAAGCGGCCGCCGCGGCAAGACCGGCAGGCGCTGCGGCAGCTTGATGGCGACATCGCCGTCCCACAGCCCGAGCAGCCGTATGAGCCGCTCGCGCGAGCTCGTCGCCTCCTGTCGGATGGTCGCCAGATCGGCCGTCGTTTCCGCATAGAACACCTGTTCGCGGGCCTGGTCGAGCTTGTTGAGCGACCCGGTCTCGCCGAGTTTCCCCGCAAGCTGGGCGGTGGATTCGGCCGTCGACTTGGCGTCGGTCAGAAGGCCAACCAGTTCGTTGGCGGCCACCGCCCGGTAGTAGGCGCGACGGACGTCGGCGGCGAGCCGCAGAGTCTCTTCGGCAGCGCGCAGTTGCACCTTCTGGAAGCGCTGGCGGGCGATCTCCGAACGAAACGGCAGCGTTGCGAGAGCGAGGATGTCTCCCACGATCTGGCGCTCGATCTCGACCGCTCCGCTTCCGGAGATGCGGGATATGGAGAACGTCGGGTTGGGCGGCAGAGTGTCCGCGACGAGGTCGGTCTCGGCGAGCGCCAATTCGTTGTATGCGGCCTGGAGCCCGCGGTTGCTGAGCAGCGCGACCTGCACCGCGCTGTCCACCGTCAGCGAGCGCCGAAGCAGGCTCTTGACCGCACCGTCGGCGCGCAGCGCGTCGTCCTGCGTCTTGATCGAGATGACGTCCTTCTTGATCGTCTCGCCGGCGACGCCTGCGACGACGCCCATGCCGGCATCAGGTGAGAAGGTAGCGCATCCGGAGAGGAAGAGCGACGAAAGCAGGACTGCGGCCGCTGCGGGCCTGGAGCCGCGACGGGCGGGCGTACGGCGGCGGATATGATGCGTGTCGGACATGTCCGCTCCTACTGGCCTGATTTCGGCGCGGGAGCGGCACGGTCGTTCTGCTCCCTCCACGACGACGGAGCGACAGGACGAAGGCGGGTGTAGGGAGCGACGGTCGAACGATAGCCGACGCCCGCGACTCTCGCCGATGGATCTGCCGGATCGGCTCCGGCCAAGGGCACTGTCGTCGGCAGGCAGCCCCCCAGAGCGAGGGCCGCAGCGGCCAAACCAGCGATAGTCCTAAACCTGATGGAATATAGATTCTCAACCACCGAATGAACGGCGGCGAGTCTCGCCCCAAACTGCGCAGACATTGTGCTTCCCTGAAATGACGATGGACCATAGGCGTCCACGCCCTCTCAGGCGCAGCACCCCGTCGACTAGGTCAGGTCAGGAAATGGGGGGACGATAAAGCCTATGGGGAGCGTTATCGGTAACCTTGCGGTACCCCTCGAACTGGCAAATGGCCGTCGGGACCGAAGGTGTCGCGATATCGATCAGCGTCGCCGGAAGCGCGGAGACGCACATGAGCCCGCAGCACTGTCCGTCGGGCGAGTGGGGAGCGTTTTCGGGGACCTGCTTGCCGTTCGACCCTATTTTCGTCGGAATGTGGTCGCCATCTACATCGACTACATGATGGGCTGCGGCGTGTTCGTGAACGTGGCCGTCGGAATGAACGTGCCGTGCCGGCGCATCGCTGTGCACTCGCATCATGCCGGACATATGGCCATCGTGGGTCAGGCATGGAGCGACGGAATGCTCGCCGGGCAGGGCGTATGAGATCGTCGGCGCCAGCACGCACAGAAGATAGACCAGGGCGACGAACCACCCTGCCTTCGTCCGTTTGATCCTGTTGAGCCTAACGAGCATTTAGAATCGGTTGCTTTCGATTTCTCGGCGAGTCCATACCCGTACCATAGCCGTCGATAAGAATTCCGCAAAGCTGAAACTCGAACTCAGCGTCATCGTTCCGCTCGTCCGACCACGGCCATCAGTTCGGCGATCTTCTGGCGCTGATCGGCCTTGTCGCCGCTCGCGATGGCATGTTCCACGCAATGCGAGACATGGTCTTTAAGTACCTCTTCTTCAACGCGTCGCAACGCGGCTCGGACAGCCGAGATCTGCGTCACGACGTCGATGCAATAGCGATCCTCTTCGACCATCTTCGACAGCCCACGGACCTGTCCCTCGATCCGGCCGAGGCGTTTTTTCACGGAAACCTTGATGTCATCCTGCATGAGGCCCATATACCCCTACAAGGTATGGGTTTCAAGTCGTGAGGGAGATTTAGATGACCGGGACGCAGAAAGCAAATTCGCACGGGGGTTGTGGGTGTTCATCGAAGGCTCCGGCGACGCCTGAAGAGTCGGTTTCGGCAGCGTCTTGCTGCGGAGGTTCCGCCAATGGCAAATCCCACGGCCATGAGGATCATGGCCACGACCAAGTCCCTGAAGCCGGGCGCAAGACGATAGACCCCGTCTGCGGCATGACCGTCGATCCCACGTCGAGCGAACACCGGTTCGAGCACAGCGGCGAAACTTATCACTTCTGTTCCGCTGGCTGCCGAACGAAGTTCGCGGCTGCTCCGGAGAGCTTCTTATCTAAGGCCAAGACGGCCGGAGGCGGGTGTTGCGGCTCTGACTCAACACACCAAGCGCACGATCACCAAAAGACCGTTGGCATCGGAAAGACGGTCGATCCCGTCTGCGGCATGGCCGTCGATCCGGAGACCAGCGAACACAAGCTCCAACATGACGGCGAGACATATCACTTCTGCTCCGTGGGCTGCCGTACCAAGTTTGCCGCCGATCCGGAGCGGTACCTGAACAAATCCCAGATCGATGCGAAGCATCCCCCCATCGCGGAAGGGACGATCTACACCTGCCCGATGCATCCGCAGATCCGCCAAGTGGGCCCCGGAAGCTGCCCGATATGCGGAATGGCGCTTGAGCCTGAACTGGTCAGCCTCGACGACAAGCCGAATCCCGAACTGGCTGACATGACGCGGCGATTCTGGATCGGCCTCGCGCTGGCCTTGCCCGCCGTGGTCCTGGAGATGGGCGGCCATCTCATGGCAGGCCACGGTTGGGTCGATCCGACGCTGTCGAACTGGATCCAACTCACGTTCGCCACGCCGGTCGTGCTGTGGGCTGGGTGGCCATTCTTTGTGCGCGGTTGGCAGTCGCTCGTCACACGAAATCTCAACATGTTCACGCTGGTCGCGATGGGGACGGGCGTCGCCTATGCCTACAGTCTGGTCGCCACCGTCGCGCCCGGCGTCTTCCCACCCGCTTTCCGCATGCACGGCGGCGCGGTCGCGGTCTATTTCGAGGCGGCGGCGGTCATCACCGTCCTGGTGCTGCTCGGCCAGGTTCTCGAACTTCGGGCCCGCGAGGCGACGTCCGGTGCCATCAAAGCCCTGCTCGAACTTGCGCCTAAGACGGCTCGCCGCATCGGAGATGACGGCGCAGACCATGAGGTCCAGATCGACAGTCTCGCCGTAGGCGACAAATTGCGGGTCCGGCCCGGAGAAAAAGTCCCGGTGGATGGCTTCATTCTTGAAGGCCGCTCATCACTCGACGAATCCCTTGTGACTGGCGAATCCATGCCCGTCACCAAGGAGGCAGGCGCTAAGGTGATCGCGGGCACGCTCAACCAGTCTGGCGGCTTCGTGATGCGCGCCGACAAAGTCGGACGCGACACCCTGCTTTCGCAGATCGTCAAGATGGTGGCGGATGCCCAGCGCTCGCGCGCGCCGATCCAGCGTTTGGCCGATCAGGTTTCCGGCTGGTTCGTGCCCGTCGTGATCATCGCGGCGCTGATCGCTTTTGGCGCCTGGGCGTGGTTTGGGCCGGATCCCCGGATGGCGTTCGGCCTGGTGGCAGCCGTAAGCGTGCTGATCATCGCCTGTCCTTGCGCGCTGGGCCTCGCCACTCCGATGTCGATCATGGTCGGCGTCGGGCGTGGAGCGCAGGCTGGCGTGCTGATCAAGAACGCCGAGGCGCTGGAGCGTATGGAAAAGATCGACACACTGGTGGTCGACAAGACGGGAACGCTGACTGAGGGCAAGCCGAAGGTTATCGCAATCGTTGCCGCTCCCGGATTTGCAGAGGCCGATATCCTGCGGCTGGCGGCCAGCGTAGAACGCGCCAGCGAGCATCCGCTCGCCGATGCGATCGTGCGAAGCGCGAAAGAGCGCAATTTGGAACTGGGAAAGGTCGAAGGGTTCGATTCGCCAACCGGCAAAGGCGCGACCGGCAAGGTCGACGGTAAGACTGTTCTGCTCGGCAACTCGAACTTCCTGACCTCGCTCGGCATCGAAACCCAACCGCTGAACGAGCAAGGCGAACGCATGCGCGGCAATGGCGCTACCGTCATCAACATCGCAGTCGACGGCGAGTTGGCAGGGCTGTTTGCCATCGCCGATCCCGTCAAGGCGTCGACGGCGGATGCGCTGAAGGCTCTGGCAGCCGAAGGCATCAAAGTCATCATGCTGACTGGCGACAATCGGACCACGGCGAATGCGATCGCAAGACAACTCGGTATCAACGACGTCGAGGCAGAGGTCCTTCCGGATCAAAAGAGCGCCGTTGTCTCCAAGCTGCAAAAGGCAGGGCGTATCGTCGCCATGGCGGGCGACGGCGTCAACGACGCCCCTGCGCTGGCCGCCGCTGAGGTAGGCATCGCCATGGGCACGGGAACGGACGTCGCCATGGAGAGTGCCGGCATTACTCTTCTCGGAGGGGACCTGGGCGGCATCGTTCGCGCTCGCCGGCTTTCGCAGGCCACCATGAGTAACATCCGTCAGAATCTCTTCTTCGCATTCCTCTACAACGCCGCCGGCATCCCGATCGCCGCAGGCGTTCTCTATCCAACCTTTGGCATCCTGCTGTCGCCCATCATCGCCGCCGCCGCCATGGCGCTATCCTCCGTCAGCGTGGTTGGCAACGCCCTGCGACTGCGCTTTACGCCATTGTAACAAGCCCAACGAAGCCGCAGAGATCCCCGCGACAGAAAAAGATGAAGGACCGTCATGGCCAATTTCACACCGATATCAGCCGCAATCGGCGGCGGGCTGATCGGGCTATCCGCTGTGATGTTGATGCTGTCGATCGGCCGGATTGCCGGCATCAGCGGAATATTCGGCGGGCTGCTTGATTTCAGCGGCGAAGAAAAAGGCTGGCGCGTAGCATTTATCGTAGGGCTCATTCTGGCGCCTTTGATTGCCGGCCTGATAGGCCATGAAATGCCGTCGCCACAAATGCCGGCGAGTTGGGCCATCATCATCGCGGCTGGCCTTCTGGTCGGCTTCGGAACAAGACTCGGGGGCGGTTGCACCTCCGGCCACGGCATCTGCGGAGTGGCGCGGCTATCCGTTCGCTCCGTCGCATCAACCGCCATCTTCATGGTGGCTGCAATCGCAACCGTCGCGATCACCCGCCACGTGTTCGGGATTTGAGTCATGCTGATGATCGCTTCCTTGGTTTGCGGGTTGGTGTTCGGCGCCGGCCTGCTGATTTCCGGAATGGTCCAGACAACCAAGGTTCTCGGCTTCCTCGATATCTTCGGGGACTGGGACCCCAGCCTCGCCGTGGTCATGGGCGCCGCATTGGCCGTTTCGGCTCCAGGCTTCTTGTTGGTACGGCGCCGGGCGCAACCGCTCTTTGCCGCTCAAAACTTCTGGCCGACGAAGATGAGTATCGATCGCCCGTTGGTGGTCGGGGCGGCATTGTTCGGAATTGGCTGGGGCCTCGTTGGGTTATGCCCCGGCCCAGCTTTGGAAAACCTGGCAACCCTGTCGCCGGCCGTCATCGTGTTCGCCCTCGCTATGGCTGCGGGGATGGTCGTGCACCGTCTCTGGCAAGCGACCTCGTCAAAGATGATAAATGAAGCGACCCTTCGGACCGCTGCAGACGGATAATTTTGGTATCACCTCATCAACGCGGAATATGCGCATGGTCCCCTCGCGGGACATGCAGTATCGTTGCTGTGCTGACTATCGCGGCGGCCGAGTATCTGATGGCGCCCCAAATCCTGAATAACTGATGACTTTTTCAAGTCGGGGCGGCACCCGATACACTCAGCGCTAAGGCTTTCGCCTCGCTACGCTGCCCGCCGATGCTTCGCTCGATGGCAGGTCGTTAAGCTGAGAAACCATCAAAGGTTTTCCGCCAACTCAGTGAGTGGGGCGGCGCTGCCCGTCGTTGGCTGCTTCGCGGTGATTTCGCAGCGCTTTTGGAAGGCCGAAACTCAGAAGCAGACCTAAAAGGGTCAACACGGCCGCAAGCAAAAACGAGGCACCGGGCAGAGACGCAACATTAAATAGAAGGCCCCCGGCGGCCGAACCGGCTGCAGCACCGAGGCTCGCTGCAGCCGTTTGCATGCCAAGCTGTGCACCCCTTGCCTTGCCGCCGTTGCTAGATATCCAATATGTCAGAATCGGAGAGAGAATGCCGGCGCTCGACGCGACCGCGGCCACAACCGCAAGCATCAGAGTGAAGTCGGAAGCACGTGGGACAAGGAATAGTCCAACAGCCAAAATGGCAAGAGCGGGTGCAATAAACCAACGCGTCGTGGTGGGCTCGATCCACGGCGCGAACACGATCGCTTGCACGACGAACATCACCAAACTGCACTCTGTGAACATCATGGCGATTTGATATTGCGTCAGTCCGAGTTCCTGCTTTCCGCGAAGCGCCAATCCGACCTCGAACACGCCCACTCCACTGAGACGAGGAAAGCCAGCATAAGAAGCCTCGCAACGAGCCATGTACGGCCCCTCGCTCTTTCGCCCTCGCGTCCGATCGTGTCCTCAGTATTTTCCTGAGCGGGAACGGTTACAGCCGCTGCGGCCGCCGCCAAGAGCGCCAAGACCGCCGTCCCCGCCAACGGGATGGCCAGTATCCCGATTGCGCCCCCGACGGGAAACAAGCTGGCGGCGCCTCTGGCACTTGCTACGCTCAGCATGGGTCCAAGCAGAAAGCCAATTATTCCCGCCAAACTGATGAAGGTTAGGCGCCGCGCTCTGATCTCTTCCGTACTCGCTAGATCTCCGATCGCAGCCAGCGCTACCGGCGTGACCGCGGCAGCAAACATTCCGCTCAAAAAGCGTTCGGCATACACCGCTGCCAGATTTTCGATGAACGCAAATATCCCCATCGTCATGCTGAATCCCAATAGTCCGATCAAGAGGACGACACGACGTCCATACCTGTCGGACAAATGTCCCCACGCCGGGGCAAAAAGAAACAGTGAGAGCGTGTAGAGCCCGGTAAGCAAACCAGTCGCGCGCGAGACATGGGTCGCATCGGTCCCTGCACCGAGGAGCCGCTCGATTAGATAAGGAAGAAGTGGCAACGTGACGCCGTAACCGATCGACACGGTGAACACGGACAGCATCAATGCGGCCATGGTGCTCGTCGGCACGCCCGACACGGCACGCATGATCAAGACATCGCCGCGGCGGCACTGAGCTCCCCAGGCGAACCAGACGGGCGCTGACGGCGGATACCTGTCAGCTTGGTCCTCTTCAACATCAGGGCGTTGATCGCGACCAACGCAGAACTGCCGGACATGGCAAGAGCGGCGATGCTCGGCCCAAGCAAAAACGGATAGAGGACACCGGCCGCCAGCGGAAAGGCAATAACATTATAGCCGACTGCCCACCACAGGTTCTGATGCATTTTTCTGAGTGTCGCGTGGGACAGTTCGATGGCACCTACCACGTCGAACGGATCGCTTTTCATGAGCACGATGTCTGCACTTTCCATCGCAACGTCGGTGCCGGCACCGATCGCGAAGCCGACATCGGCCTGCGTCAAGGCCGGAGCGTCGTTCACGCCGTCGCCGACCATTCCAACTTTCTTGCCTTGTGCCTGCAGTTCCTTCACCTTCCCCGCCTTGTCTCCGGGCAACACGTTGGCAAACACTTTTTCTATGCCGAGACTCTTCGCTATGCGATCTGCCGTGCCCTGATTGTCTCCGGTCAGCATGGCAACCTCGACGCCCCGCGCGCGCAGGGCCTTGACCGCTTCCACCGCGGTAGGCCGCACCGCGTCGGCGATAGCGATCAAACCAACGAGCTTGCCGCTCACTGCGAGATGAACGACCGTCCGCCCGGCGCCCTGCAAATCCTCGGATTTTGCGCTGAGTTCGCCGAGCTCGATCTTGTTCTCGGTCATCAGCAGCTTATTGCCGAGCAAAGCCGTTTTGCCATCGATATCGGCTTGGGCGCCTTTCCCCTCGAGATTTTTGAAGCCGGTAGCCTTCGGAGCCTTTACGTTGACGGCACGGCGCAGGATTGCTTGGGCCAAGGGGTGGTCCGATCCAGCTTCCACGGCGGCGGCCACGGATAGCAACTGATCCTCGGAGGCACCGGCAGCTATCGCCAGGTCCACGACTTCGGGGTGCCCCATCGTCAGCGTACCCGTCTTGTCAAAGATGACGACATTCAGCTTGGTTGCGTCCTCCAGCGCTGAAGCGTTCTTGAATAGGATGCCATTCATGGCGCCGAGTCCGGTTCCAACCATGATCGCCATCGGGGTCGCCAGCCCAAGAGCATCCGGGCAAGCGATCACGAAGACTGTGATCGTGAGGCTGAGTGCGAACAGGAGCGTCTGTCCTATCCACCAATACCAGACGACGAACGTGAGCAGGCCTACGGCGACCGCAGCCAAGACCAGCCACTGCGACGCGCGATCGGCAAGGAGTTGAGACGGCGCCTTGGAATTCTGCGCTTCCTGGACCAGCTTGACGATTTGCGCGAGCGCCGTGTCAGCGCCGACCTTGGTCGCGCGATACCGAAACGCGCCGCTTTTGTTGATGGTCGCGCCGATGACCGTATCGCCAACCTTCTTGTTCACGGGCATCGATTCGCCTGTAAGCATGGATTCGTCGACTAAGGACGTCCCTTCCAGAACCGTTCCGTCAACAGGGATCTTATTGCCGGGCCTGATCACGACGGTATCCCCGGATATGATCTCCGCGGTCGGCAATTCGAGTTCCTTGTCGTCACGCAGCACCGTGGCCTTGGGAGGCGCCAGATCCATGAGCGCACGGATGGCTTCGGATGCCCCGGCCCTGGCGCGCATTTCAAGCCAGTGTCCGAGTAGGATGAAGACGAGAAGAATTGCGGAGGCTTCGTAGAACTGCTGCCCACCGTAAAAGAACGTGGAGCCAACGCTGAACAGATAGCCAGTGCCCACACTGAGCACGACCAGCACTGCCATATTAGCGACACCGCTGCGGAGCGCGCGGTACGCCGCCACGACGAAGGGCCAGACTGGGTAGAGGATGGCGGCACTCGCCAGAATGAACAGGACAAGGTCTAGCCGCAGGCCGAACGGCGGCGGGATCTTAATGAAGTCCATGCCCATCGGAGAGAAAAGAAAGATCGGCAGGCTGAAGGCCAGCGCGATCCAGAAGCGGTTGCGCATGTCGCGGACCATGACCTCCATGTCCATTCCGGCGCCGTGGCCCATTTCATGCGCCATGGCGTCGGTCTTTCCCCCGCCATGCCCTTTGCTTTTTTCTATCGCCTCGGGATGGCCCATGGCGGGATGTCCGATCCCAGCATGGGCCTTATTCGAAGGCACAAGCTGGCTAATAAGAACTTCTGGACCAGGAACCGACGATGCGGGCTTATCGCAAATATGCCGGGGCAGAGCCACGCCCGCACAATGAAAGCCGCAAGTTTCAATCGCAGCTTGGATCGCAGTTGGTCCGGTTTTCCCGGGATCGAACATAACGGTCGTAGATCCAGAAACCGGGTTGACCCATACGCGTCCGACGCCCGCAACGCGCTGCAACTGCCGTTCGATCCCGTGTGCGCCGAGGACCGACAACAGGTCGCCGACTTCTAGCGTAATCTTGGTCATTGATGCTCGCTTCCGTCGGAGATAGAAGGTGAACTATGTGCTTCTGCGAACCTGTAAGTTTTGCTGCCGGCGGCATCCTGGTCGTCGGCGGACTTTTTGCGGGTTGGAAATCATTCACGACAAACAAGCGCTACTTGCCCGTCTCCCAGATGCCAACTCTGGCCGGTCTTCAGCAGATTATGGAAGGCCATGTCTGGATGGGAGTAAACAACTCCGACCCGTCCATGATCTGGTGGGCGGCCATGGGCTTTATCTTTTTCTCCTGGCTTGTTTGGCCGGTCTGGGTACCGTTCAGCATCTATTTCCTGGAGCCTCCAGCCAGTCCCCGCAAATTTCCGTTGCTCGGCTTCGCGTTGGCCGGAATTGTGTTCGGCCTGGTGCTCTTCGTCCCGCATCTTTTCCATCCGGATTGGGTCGACGTTCGAATAAACCGGCAGTCACTGGCTTACGAAGACACCATGTTTCTCGACTATCTGATCCCGCGCTGGCTGACTTATCTGATCTATGTTGTGCTACTTATTACCCCGACCATGATCTCCACCTACCTGCACATACGTTTGTTCGGAGTGACGCTGATCGCTGTTACGATTGTGGACTACGTGTTTCTGAGCTTTGCCTACATATCGTTCTTTTGTTTTCTCGCGGCCTCGGAACATTGCACCTGATCTACATCATCGTGTGGAACAAGTGTTGTCGCGAATGCCCGGAATTATTCAAATAGGCAATTGCCTACTGCAAACGAAGTTCTATGATGGACGGGTTCCGGAATGAGCGCTCCGGACGAAGCCGTGGGTCAGCGACCGGATGCCGGTCGTCGACGTTGAGTTGAGCATGCTCGTTGTCATGGATGGCTGCTTTGCAACTGCCACGATGGTTATGATCGATGCGTGTGCTTGGTCTTGTGATCAGTCTCGGAAGAACTTTCACCATGGCAGCAAGATCCGTCGCCTCCCGTCGTCGCTGAGCGCTTCGCCGCTGGGGACGGAGCCGCTTCCGGCTTGGCAACCGCGAGCCCGGCCTTTTCGTTGGAAGTCTGACTGCCGCAGCAACCGTGTGCCGATGTGGGCTGTGAAGTCTCGTTCTTATTGGTCATCTTTTTCTCCTGTTGGCTTTGGCTAGGGGGATCCGGCTATTTAGCTGACCGGCTTGGCATGGTCGGAAACAAGCAGCATGGGCTCCAGATACTCACCTCACGTTGACGCAATCCTGGATTAACATATTGATATAGGTCACGTGCGGAATGCGGCTGCCAAAGACGACGCTTCCGCGACAGTCTAGCTTTTCCAAAATGGTCTCGCATTCAGGAGTCGGCGATGCGCCTCGGAAGCTAAGCCGAGCAGCGCTGCCATACGCTCCTTCTTTGCGCCGCGAGGACCTGCCGCAACGCGCACAGGATTGCATTTCCTAGCCGCTGCCGCATCACCGGAGCGTGCCAACTTGGCCTCGATCTCATGCTCTGCCTGAACATCGTTTCGTTGCCGAGGCAGGTTTGCAGAGATTCGAGCGCCGCTATGAACATCTTATGCCGACTGCGGTGCTTTGGATCGGCCATGAGACTTGAAAGGAACTCAGACGCATATCGCATTTTCTTGGCTTTGATCCGAATTCGGGGGTGCTCGCCTGGCGAGAGCCGGTCGAAATGACGACTACGGTGTTTCAACCTTCTCCAACGAAGCTCAAGGACGCGGGCGACGAAATCCAGGATCGGCTGATCGCATGCAGATCGACCCTTATGCTCTTTCATACTGCACCGGGGGCCGCGCTCGATCCAGACGGAAAGATTGTCCATGAGCAGGCGAAAGCGCTTCGAATGGAGCGTGCTCATGACGCGCCCGTGGGCGCGATCCCGTTCAGAACGGGCCCGACCAGCGCGCTCCATTGCGCGCGGATGAAGGTCAACGTTTTTAACGGTTTTCGAAAGTGCGCTGCGGGCAATATAGACGTCCAGATCGCGAGCCTCTCCAAGTTTGTGCGAGATATCGCGCAAACCGCGTTTAAGCCGTCCGCATTCTTGGTCCGCCAGAATTGTTTCGAATAGCGATAGTGCTTACCGCAGTCGCCTTAGGGCTACCCGCGCCTAATGCAGCGGCTCCGCTGACAGGCGCGCTATCAGAGCGGACCTATTGAGACGTAACTGCTCGATGCAGGCTTGCGCAACTTGCATATTGGAGTTTAATTCGATCCGCTCGGCTTTGAATGAGGTCGTCCCATCGCCGCCCGGCAACGTACGGCTACGTCCGGATTAGGTGGGTGCGCGCCTGGTCTGTACGCGGCCGAAGCTTGGGGCCGGCTTTAACAAATCGGCCGGTAAACCGCGTCTCATCAGTCTTCTACCTTTATCACCTGGGACTTCTAGCGCGGTTGCAATGAGCCCGTGGCCTGGCAACAAGCTGTTGGACCTTCCCAGAGCTATCCCTTCCGCTAACATACGAATTCGTAGCCAGCAGAAACGACCGGTGGTAGCGTCGGAAACTACTCAGAGCTCCATAGGCCAGCCCAGAGCGTGATTAGCGTTGAGGCACGGATCGCATCGCTCCTTTACGTCCCGTCATCTTCTTCATCAACATGGCACATCCGCGCATGCCGTCTTTGGCCATCGCTATGTTCACCATCGCTAAATGCTTGTACATCTCCGACTTATGCGGGCCGTCAGGCATACCACCGATCATCGTCGTCATTTTAGTGAGGTGTTCCCCGGAGCACATCATCATCTTTGAGGATGCCGGGCTGACTGCGAAAGCACTGGTAGCCATGACGGCTGCGAGAATGATCGCGTATTTCATTGTGGACCCCATCAGAAAGAATCGGCGTGTTTTCCAATCGAACGGTGTGTTGTTCTAGTGTGACTTATGGACTGCGACGACGGAACGCCATGACACCGATAACAAGTACCACCAAGGCGACCACGAGCACGCCGACCCCTCCGAATCCGCCCATTCCGTAGCCCATCCCCCATCCCCAGCCGCCACCCATCATGCCGCCCCCACCCGGCCCCTGACCAGACATCTGTGCCTTCGCAACGGTCGCAAAGCTCAAAGTCGTGAGCGCAGATACCGCGAGCAAACGCGCCGAAGCGCCGAGGATTAAATACATGACAAATCTCCTTAAGACATCAAATCGGAATGTCGTGACTACCAAGGTTCCGAAGGGGCGATTTGTTCCGTTGACTGGGACGAATACAATTGGAACTGGGAAGGTCCGCTTGGAGTCATTCGCGCCCGTGCGAAGCCAGCAGCGAGTTCGGCCATGTCCGCCATGCCGCCGAAAGCGGAAGCAAATTCATAGTATTAGCAGCTCAGCGACCGATGCGATTCAAGCTCCGAAACCGGAGCCTCGAATCATGCGCTACGAACTCAGCGATTATGAATGGACCGCGATCAAGCCGATGCTGCCCAACAAGCCCCGGGCGTTCGGCGGGTAAATGACCGTTGCGTGCTCAATGGCATCTTTTGGGTCCTGCGCTCGGGTGCGCCATGGCGCGACCTGCCGGCGATCTATGGTCCGCGCACCACCTGTTACAATCGCTTCGTTCGGTGGCGTCGGGCGGGGGTGTGGGACCAAAATTATGGATGCACTTGCCGCCGGTCATGACGCGTCGGTGCAGATGATCGATACCTCCATCGTGCGCGTGCACCAACATGGAGCCTGCGTTTCTGACAACAATCACCAGGATATGGGTCGGTCGCGAGGGGGCCTGACCAGCAAGATTCACGCGGTCGTGGACACCAATGGCCTGCCCGTCCATCTCGCACTGACGCCCGGTGAGGCACACGACAATCGGCTTTGTACGGTTCTCCTCGGCTCGTTGCTTCCCGAAACGATGCTGCTCGCGGATCGCGGTTACGACGCCGACTGGATTAGGGAGCTTGCCCGCCAGCAAGGAGCATGGGCAAACATCCCACCGAAACGAAATCGCAAAGACCCGATCTGCTTCAGCCCGTATCTATATCGCGCACGGAACCTGATCGAACGGTTTTTCAACAAGATCAAGCAATGTCGCCGTATCGCGACCCGATACGACAAACTTGCAGCCAATTATCTGGCGTTCGCTAAACTCGCATCAATCCGGATTTGGCTACGCGCTAATGAGGCCACGCCCTAAGTTGGCGTAAGGCAGGTTAGTTTAGGGATGTCTGATGCTCGGAGGACTACTTATATTACTATAGGCGGAACGCTTCATCAAACATTGACATAGATTAATACCGAGCGCTTTGCGTCAAGGTATGTTTCCTGACGGGCGGGTCCCGCGGGATTGATTTATTTCAGCATACCGGCCCCAAGCCTTCGAACGCAGGAGAGCCACCCATGACCGATGATCACGCGACCCATGTGGCCGAGCTTTCGAGAGCAAAGCCTTTGCAAGCGGAGATAGACGCCGGTCTGCGGCAGTTTCTGCTGAGCGTCTACAACTACATGGGATCAGGCCTAGTCCTTACCGGACTTGTCGCCTATGGCGCGGCCGAACCCGGCCTGTACACGTCGCTGGTGCAGACCCCGGTACTTTTTTGGGGCATCGCGCTGGCGCCGCTGGTTCTGGTATTCTTTCTGAGCTTCCGCATCGAGAAGATGGGCGTCGGCACCGCACAGGCTTCCTTTTGGTCTTATGCCGCTCTCGTCGGCTTGTCTCTCGCGGGGCTCGTCCTGCTCTATACCGGCGTCAGTATCGCTCGCACTTTCTTCATCACTGCGGCAACCTTTCTCGCGATGAGCCTTTATGGCTACACGACGCGAACAGATCTTTCCCGTGTTGGCTCGTTCCTATTGATGGAGCTTTTCGGTATCATCATCGCCAGCGTGGTGAACATTTTTCTGGCGTCATCGGCTCTGCAGTTCGCAATATCACTGATCGGAGTATTCGTGTTCGTCGGGCTGACCGCCTACGACACCCAGCGAATCAAGAATGTCTACCTGGAGAGCGATGGCTCCGTCTTGGCCGGGAAGAAGGCCATCATGGGCGCACTAACCCTTTATCTCGACTTCCTCAATTTGTTTATCTTCCTGCTGCAACTCACCGGCAATCGACGTCAGTGAACCCTCTTGAAGTATCGTGAACCGAATGCCGAATAGGATAAAGGCTCGTCACAAGAACAATGGCCACGGACGAAACAAGGCAGAGCTACGCGAGCTCCAGATCGAACTGGTCAAGATTCAAAAGCACATCATCAAGCACGATCACAAGGTGCTGGTTATTTTCGAAGGGCGTGACGCAAGTGGAAAGGACGGGACGATCAAGAGGATCGTCGAACACCTCAGCCCACGGGAAACCAATGTCGTGGCTCTTGGCAAGCCAACCGACCGGGACGGCGCCTCATGGTACTTTCAACGCTACGTGCCTCATTTGCCCGCTGCGCAGGAATTAGTTCTATTCAATCGAAGCTGGTACAATCGGGCAGGCGTCGAACGAGTGATGGGGTTCTGCACCGACAAACAGTATGAGCAGTTCATCGAAGACGTCCTTCCTTTCGAGCACATGCTGATCGGCTCCGGGATTCAGATCCTGAAATACTACCTCGATATCGGCAAGAAAGAGCAGAAACGACGGCTTAAGGATCGACGGCACGACCCGCTGAAACTGTGGAAAACCAGTCCCATAGACGACGTCGCCGTGAAGCACTGGAACGCCTATACTGAGGCAAGGGATCAGATGCTTGCGCATACGTCGAGCCCATTATCCCCTTGGATCGTAGTGCGGGCCGACGACAAGCAGTCCGCGCACCTGAACGTCATCAGGGACCTGCTTGCGCGCCTGGCCTGCCCGCAAACCGACAAGCATCTTGCGGCGCCCGATCTCGGATTCGTCTTTCCGTTCGACAAGGCGCATGACCGCGCCGGATTGCTTGCAACCTGAAGCGACGCTCGAAGGCCCGTAATCGCCAGCAGGACGAAATAATCGTCACGCAAAGCCCGCAGGCACGCGCAGGCACCTTTCTTTCTAAAATGGAGAATTTGACCCGCCTCAAGTGCCCGACATTCGCTTTGGGCCACATTCGACGAGCCGAAAGGCCAAAATATTGTACTTCCCTCGTCAGCAATAGGAGGCCGGCTATGAAGCGACTGATTATGCAGCTGCACTCGCGGTCGCAGCACTTACTGCTCCGGCATCGGCGCAAGCCCCGGCCGAACATGATTCCCACCACCCCTCGGGTAGCGCGCAATCACCCCCTGTCCCTGAAAGCCCGACACCGCCCGCGAACCAGCCGGGCATGCGCTCGATGCAAGGCGGCGCTACCATGCCGATGATGAGCATGATGGAAAGCATGAAGACCATGATGAGTGGCATGTCTATGATGAACACGATGGGGATGATGCGATCGATGGGAATGACGGGTCCTGGCATGGGCGGCATGGCAACTATGGACCACGTAGAAGGCCGCATCGCCTTTCTGCGAACGAAACTCAAGATCACCGAGGCCCAAGCAAGCGCGTGGAATGCCTTCGCGGACGCTTTACGCGCCAATGCGAACAAGCTCGGCGAAATCCGCGCTTCGATGATGGGGGCGACGGGCGACGCGCAACTCCAGACGTCGACGATCACAGACCGTCTGGACCTACAAGAGAAATGGCTTCTGGCGCGCCTTGAGGGAACCCGGATGATGAAATCCGCCCTCGCCAAGCTGAATGAGGTTTTATCGGATAGTCAAAAGGGGACGGCCAACGAACTTCTCGCCCCGCATATGGGCGTGGGAATGATGGCGGTGATGGCTGCCTCAACACAGCCTAGCAAAAAGGGACAAGGGGCGATGCAACCGGATCAGATGGGACCGGGACGAATGCAATCACCACGGAACTGAAGCGGTCGAACGTCGCAATTTATTGCAAGTATCGTCTTCGCGACCTAGGAGTTATCGATGTCGATGCACGATCATTCACACGGTGAAGGCGGGACACCTCAAACCAGCTTTCTGAGATCGCGCGCAGGGCTGGTGTTCATAGGATTTGCCGTCATCGCCGGTGCGCTCCTGTTCACCGAACATAGATCGCACGTCCTTGGTCTGCTCATTTGGTTGCCGCTCCTCGCCTGCCCCCTCATGCATCTCTTTATGCATCACGGACATCACGGCAACGGAGGCACTGGTCTGCCAAGCGAGGAGAGGAAAGCACCATGAATGACTCACCGGCCTATGGTCTATGGGGCCTTGTACTCATCAATTCGTTCGTCTTTATCCTGTTCGCGTACAGCTTCTTCAAGCCTCAGAGCCGATCCAGGAAGAACTTGAGTCGGATGAGTCAGTTGTGATTCCATGTCTCGGAGTGATTCGTGACAGGAGAACACGATGTGGAAGCCTGAACACCGTCTGACTGCCGACCGGCGCAGCTTGCGCTATCCCAGTGATTTGAGTGATGCGGAGTGGATGCTTGTCGCTCCGATGATCCCGCCCGCGCGGCGAGGCGGACGCCGCCGCTCGGTCAATGTACGCGAGGTGTTGAATGCGATCTTCTATGTGTTGTCGACCGGCTGCCAATGGAGTGCGATGCCGAAAGATCTGCCGCCCAAGAGTACGGCACATTTGTATTTCATGGTATGGGATTGGGACGGTACGTTGGATCGCATTCACGACGCACTCTATGTAGCAACGCGCGAAGCAGCCGGACGCGAGGCGAGTCCCACGGTCGCAATCATCGACTCTCAAAGCAGCAAGGCAGCGCAAAAAGGGGGTCTGCACTCGACCCGCAGGGCTTTGATGCGGGCAAGAAGATCACGGGCCGCAAGCGCCACATCCTCGTCGACACACTCGGCCTCTTGCTCGGCGTGAGCGTCCATGCCGCAGATATTCAGGACCGCGACGGCGCCCATGACTTGCTACGTCGGGCGCGGCGGCGCTTTCCCTTCGTCGAGCGGATTTTCGCCGATGGCGGCTATCAGGGACCCAAAATGGCGAAGACTGTCGCCGCGACGGGAAGTTGGAAGATCGAGATCGTCAAGCGTTCCGATCTCCATCGCTTCGTCGTGCTGCCCAAGCGCTGGATCGTCGAACGGACTCTCGCCTGGATCAGCCGCAATCGTCGTCTGATGCGCGATTTCGAGCGCTACACCAAGACCGTTGCAGCCTTCGTCCGTCTCGCCATGATCCGCATCATGCTCAGGCGCCTCACACGCTCAACCCAATGCTCCTGAATCAAATCTTCTTGGATCGGCTCTCAGACGACCCGTGACTGGCGCTCGTTTGGCGCCTTCAGCGCATTCCTGGTCGCTCTCTTCACCGAGATGTATGGTTTTCCGCTTACGATATACTTCTTCTCTGGCTGGCTGCAATCACACTATCCTAACGTCGATTGGTTTTCGCACGACGCCGGACATTTGCTTGAGATGATGTTCGGCTGGAAGACAAACCCTCACGCGGGCCCGTTCCATATCTTGAGTTTCGCATTCATTGCCGGCGGCTTCTTTTTGATCTCGGCGGCCTGGCGTAGGCTGTACGTCGCCCAGCAACACCGGGAACTGGCGACGGAGGGCGCCTATGCTTATATCCGTCACCCGCAATATGTCGGCTTCATCTTGGTGATGTTCGGCTTCCTGCTGCAGTGGCCGACCATACTCACGCTCGCAATGTTTCCAGTGCTGGTCTCAATGTACGTCCATCTCGCACACCAGGAAGACGGTAACTCCCGCTTGGAATTCGGCGAGGCCTATGAACGATACGCTGCGGCGACCCCGGGTTGGATGCCGACATTTGGCGACCACAGAGGCGCAAAGTCCTCTCGATCGGCATTTGACGACTGTACAGGCCGAGGAGAGCCATGAAGCTTCCTACCAAGCAATGGCCCGTTTCGTCGATCTTCCTGATCTTGTTCGGCTCGGGTTTGCTGGCCGTGGGCGCGTATTTCCTGGTGTTGCGGCCGCCGTTGCTTCCGGAAGACCTCCGCTATGTGGGCGCGTCTCAGGCGCAACTCGAAGCCGTGGCTCCGCAATTGACGTTGTGGCTCACCCAGGTATTCCGGGTGCTGGGGGGATACATCTCGGCGACCGGTATTCTAACGATCGCACTGGCAGCGACGTCCTATCGTTCTCGCCAGTACGGCGCCGTCGCGGCCGCCGCTTTGACAGGTTTGCTCTCCATCGGTTTGATGACAGGCATCAACTTCGACATCAACTCCGATTTCAAATGGGCGTTGCTTGGCCTCGCCATCCTGTGGGTGTGCAGCCTCCTCACGTTTTTTGCCGAATCATTTGGGGTTGCGAACGCTCGTCAATATCTTGGAAGATAAGCGACTGACGCATCTAATTCTGGCTCGACGAACGCGGTCATCCTTCTCGCGGGGGATCCTCGCACCGCCATGCTTTTCGTGGGGCTTAACTCGTCGGCGGCGCTGCCGATCGTCAACGTCGTAGATATTGGCGCCTGCGCCGCCTGGACTTGCTTCCGTCTGGAGCCGCGCTTTGCGTTCGGTCCGCTCGACGGTAAGCGACCTGATCATCACCTGTTCCGTGCGCGCAAGGTCACGCGATGTCGATATCGATCATGGTAGGGGTCGGCCGCGGAGCAGGCGGCGTCCTCATCAAGAGCGCCGAAGCTTTGGCGGATGGCGAAGGTGGATAGACATTTCTGCGACCAATTGTGCCGTTGCCATATCCCCCCCGGGGGGATATGGGTAGGAATGGTACATGATCACGCCCACGAATCTCACTCGAAAATCGTTAAGCGGCTGAAGCGGGCCGAAGGCCATCTGCGGCGCGTCATCGAGATGTTCGATGAGGGCCGCTCCTGCCTGGATCTGGCGCAGCAGCTTCATGCCGTCGAGAAGGCCGTGAGCGAAGCGAAGAGGACGTTGATCCACGATCACGTCGACCGCTGTCTCGACACCGCGGCGAACGGGACCGGCAAGTCCACCGTCGACGAGTTCAAGGCCATCTCAAAATACCTTTGACCCTGCCCGCGCCAGCGCCCGGCCATGTCTGAAAGCAACATGCCCAACCGTCCGACCATGATTGTTCTCGCGTTCGTGACTGGCGCCGCGGTGTTCGCGCTCGCCCCCGGTCTCTCAATAACGGTCCAGCGTACGATCGGGCTCGGGCCGTCCAGTCCGCCCGCGAGCGCAGCGAAGCCATCGGCCGCGGAGCTCGTCTCTGGCATGGCGATGAGCGACGAGCAGATCAGGCTCGCCCAGATCGATCTGGCGAAGGTAGGACCGGGCATGATCGCCAAGCGGCTCGTCGTCCCCGGTGGAATCATCCCGCACGCGGACCGGATCGCGCACGTCTCGGTTAAACTGTCCGGAACGGTCGCCGAATTGCGCAAGAACATCGGCGACGATGTAGCCAAGGACGAAGTGATCGCCGTTCTCGAAAGCCGGGAGGTCGCGGATGCCAAGAGCGAATACCTAGCCGCCCGCCTGACGAACGACCTGCAGCAGGACCTGTCCAACCGGGACCGTTTCCTGTGGGAGGGTAAGGCCGCAACGGAGCAGCAGTATCTGCGTTCTCGCAATGCCGCCGCCCAGTCCGGCATGAGGGTCAACATCGCCCGGCAGAAGTTGATGGCTCTGGGTCTAGCAGAGAGCGAGATCGTGGCTCTTCCGGAGGCGCCGGAAGCCCGCCTTCGCCGGCAGGATGTCAGGGCCCCCATGTCGGGACGCGTTGTCGAGCGCAAGGTCGAATTGGGCACCGCCGTCGGGCGCGACAGCCTGGAGACCGAACTTTTCGTCGTCGTCGACCTGAGTCGCGTCTGGGTCGAATTGTCGGTCGCGTCAGCCGACCTCAATCTGGTCAAGGAAGGCCAAGCGGTGAGGATCTCCGCGCGCGGCCTTGAGGTAACGACCACCGGGAAGATCGTTTTCGTGAGTCCCCTCGTCGACAAAGATACCAGGACCGCGCGCGTCGTCGCCGAAATTCCGAACCCTGACGGGACGTGGCGTCCTGGGTCGTTCGTCACGGCGGCGATCGCCCTCAACGAACGCACCGCCACCACCGTCGTGCCGGTGACCGCGATCCAGAAATCCGACGGCCGGCCCATCGTTTTTGTCCGGACCAAGGACGGTTTCGAGAAGCGCGACATCACGCTCGGTCAGAAGGAGGACCAGTCTGTCGAGGTGGTCTCCGGCCTCACGGCGGGCGAGACGATTGCCACAACGAATACGTTCTCGCTCAAGGCCGAGCTTGCCAAGCCGCGCGACGAGGATTGAGCCGTGATCGAACGCATCATCGATTTTTCGGTCCAGCGCCGCTGGCTGATCCTACTGCTTACCCTTGCGGCCGCTGCGTCTGGTCTGTGGTCGCTGACACGGCTTCCGATCGATGCTGTTCCGGACGTCACCAACGTCCAGGTCCAGGTGAATGCGGTCGCACCCGCACTGACGCCCGTCGAGATCGAGAAGCAGGTCACGGTGGCGCTGGAGACTGTGCTCGCCGGGACGCCAGGGCTGGAATCGACGCGGTCGTTTTCACGAAACGGCTTCGCCCAGATCACGGCCGTTTTCACGGATCGAACCAACATCTACTTTGCGCGTCAGCAGATCTCCGAGCGCATCAACGAGGCCAAGGCGAGCCTTCCGCCCGGCGTCGAGGTCAAGCTGGGACCGATCTCGACGGGACTCGGCGAAATCTACTGGTGGGCCGTCGAGTACGCGAAGCCCGGCGCGATGGCGCCTGTCCGTGACGGACTTCCCGGCTGGCAATCCGACGGGACCTATCTGACGCCCGAAGGCGAACGCCTGACGGACGATTTTCAGCGTACCGTCCACCTTCGCACCGTGCAGGACTGGATCGTCCGCCCGCAAATGAAGACCGTTCCCGGCGTCGCTGGCGCCGATGCCATTGGCGGCTTCGTCAAGCAATTCCAGGTGCAGCCGGATCCGTCCCGGCTGATCAGTTTCGGCCTCTCGCTTAACCAGGTGATCGCGGCCATCGAGGCCAACAACGTCAGCCGGGGCGCCAATTACATCGAGCAAAATGGCGAGGGCTACGTGGTCCGGGCCAGCGGCCGAGTGGAGAACATCGAGGACATCTCGGAGATCGTCGTGACCACGCGGGCGGGCGTTCCGGTGCGCGTCAGGGACGTGGCCGAAGTCACCATCGGCAAGGAATTGCGGACCGGCAGCGCCAGCGTCAACGGCCGGGAGGTCGTGCTCGGCACGGCGCTGATGCTGATCGGCGGCAACAGCCGCACGGTCGCAGCGGCTGCCGACGCCAAGATCAAGGAAATCAGCCGGACACTCCCGCCGGGGATCTATGCGCACACCGTGCTAAACCGGACCCAGTTGGTCGATGCGACGATCGAGACCGTCGCCAAGAACCTCGCGGAAGGCGCTCTGCTGGTGATCGTGGTGTTGTTCGTGCTGCTCGGCAACATTCGGGCCGCCATCGTTACGGCCTGCGTCATTCCGGTGACCGTGCTGGTAACCGCCACCGGCATGCTGCAAGGAAAGATCAGCGCCAACCTTATGAGCCTGGGTGCGCTGGATTTCGGCCTGATCGTCGATGGCGCGGTGATTATTGCCGAAAACAGCCTGCGACACCTCGCCGAGCGCCAGCGTGAGTTCGGCCGCTCCTTGTCGCTCGACGAGCGGCTGCGCACGGTGACCGAGTCCGCCAGCGAAATGATCCGGCCGACGGTCTACGGCCAGTTGATCATCATCCTCGTCTACGTGCCTCTGCTGACCTTCACCGGCGTCGAGGGCAAGACCTTTGAGCCGATGGCGCTGACCGTGATCATCGCGCTCGCCGTGGCGTTCGTGGTGTCGCTGACGTTCGTGCCGGCCATGATCGCACTGACCGTCACCAGGCCGGTGAGTGAGACCGAGAACGTCATCATTCGGAAGCTGAAGGCGGGCTACGCACCGCTGCTGTCCCGCGTGGTGTCGTCGCCGCTGCCCGTCATCGGCGTGGCCACCGTGCTTTTCGTCGGCGCCGGCCTTTTGTTCACCCGGCTGGGACAGGAGTTCACGCCGTCCCTCGACGAGAAGAACATTGTGATGGAGGTCAAGCGTGTCCCCAGCACGTCGCTGAACCAGGCGCAGTCGATGCAGCTTCTGATCGAGAACGGGATCAGCAAGTTCCCCCAGGTCGCTTTCGTGTTTTCCCGGACGGGAACGCCCGACCTGGCCGCCGATCCGATGCCGCCAAGCTCGTCGGACACCTACATCATCGTCAAACCGCAGAGCGAATGGCCGGACCCGTCGCTGTCCAAGGACGAGTTGATCAAGCAGATCGAGGCCGAAGCCACCAAGCTGCCGGGCAACAAGGTGGGGTTTTCTCAGCCGATCGAGATGCGGTTCAACGAGCTTATCGCGGGGGTCCGCGAGGATCTCGCCGTCAAGGTATTCGGCGAAGATTTTGAGGAGATGCAGCGCACCGCCGCCAGCGTGGCCAACGCGCTGCGGCGCGTCGAGGGCGCTCAGAATGTGAAGGTCGAGGAAACCACCGGCCTGCCGTTCCTGGAGATCAAGATCGACAAGGCGGAGATCGCGCGACGTGGCCTGAGCCTTCTGGCCGTCCAGGACGTGATCGAGGCCGGAATCGGCGGCAAGGTGGCCGGGCTTGTCTTCGAGGGAGACCGTCGGTTTCAGATCATCGTCCGTCTCAGCGACGCGCTCCGCAACGACATATCCGCTCTGGAAAACCTCCCGGTTCAACTGCCGCGGCTCAACCCGAACGCCGCTGCGGCATCGGTCCCGCTGCGCGCGCTGGCGACATTCGAGCAGACCGAAGGCGCCAACCAGATCAGCCGCGAGAACGGCAAACGGAGAGTCGTGGCCACCGCCGAAGTCCGCGGGCGGGATATCGGATCATTGGTCACAGAGGCGCAGGCTAGGGTCGAAGAAAAAGTGAAGCTGGCGCCGGGGACCTGGCTGACTTGGGGCGGTCAATTCGAGAACTTCTCGGTCGCCCGCCAGCGGCTCATGGTCGTCGTGCCCGGCTGCTTCCTGCTGATCTTCCTGTTGCTGTTCGGCGCGCTCGGCTCCGCCCGGGATGCCCTTCTGGTCTTCAGCGCGGTCCCACTGGCGCTAACGGGCGGCGTCGCCGCGCTGTGGCTTCGGGGCATGCCGTTCTCGATCTCGGCCGCCGTGGGCTTCATTGCCCTGTCAGGCGTCGCCGTCCTGAACGGGCTGGTCATGCTGAGCCAGATCCGGAAGCTGATCTCTGATGGTCTGGTTCTACAGGCGGCAATCAGCGAGGGCGCGCTGACGCGGTTTCGGCCGGTGATCATGACGGCGCTGGTCGCCTCGCTGGGCTTCGTGCCGATGGCGCTGGCCACAGGCACGGGTGCGGAGGTGCAGAAGCCGCTGGCTACCGTCGTGATCGGCGGCCTGCTGAGCGCGACACTCCTGACGTTGCTTGTCCTGCCAGCGCTCTACGCCTTCTTCGCATCCACCAAGCGGGAGAAGGCTTCAGGACAAGCTTTCATCTCAAGCCGCGCCGCCGAGTAGCCGTCAGAAAGGGACGCCGCATGCTTTCCGTACTGGGCAACCGCACCTACCGTCATTTGTTCGCGGCGCAAGTGATCGCGCTGATCGGCACTGGCATGATGACAGTGGCCCTTGGTCTGCTGGCGTTCAAGATTGCCGGCGACAAGGCGGGTGCGGTGCTCGGGACGGCGCTCGCAATCAAGATGATCGCCTATGTCGGAGTGGCGCCCGTCGTCGGGGGCTTCGCCAATCTTTTGCCGCGCCGCGCCTTCCTGGTCTCGATGGACCTTACGCGCGCCGCAGTGGCGCTGGTGCTGCTCTTCGTCGATCAGGTCTGGCAGGTCTACCTGCTGATCTTCGCGCTGCAGTCGGCCTCCGCAGCGTTCACGCCGACCTTCCAGGCGACCATTCCGGACGTGCTTCCGGACGAGGCCCAATACACCCGCGCGCTGTCGCTATCCCGGCTGGCCTATGACATGGAGAGTCTGGTCAGCCCAATCCTGGCGGCGGCACTGCTCACGGTCATCACCTTCAATCTGCTGTTCGTCGGGACGGTGGTTGGCTCCCCCTGCTCGGCCGCGCTGGTGCTGTCCGTGACCATTCCCCAGCCGCAGGCCTCGCAGCGCAAGCGCGGCATCTACGAAAACTTGGTCGGATCGTCTTTCATCCCGGAAGTCACACGCATTTCGATTTCTCCGAAGGCGTGCGGCCGCTCGCTGACGGGGAACACCCGGATGCGTACGCCGATTGTGTTACAGTGATCGATTGAACCCGCCACCAGAGCCTGACTTTGCCAAAAAATGGCCAAGACCAGATGGCGTTTTGGAAGGTTGCTCCCGGACGGGTGGGCAAGAAATTGAGCGGCACGAGTGTAATTAACAGCATCCAGCAGCGCCGGCCGGCCCTTCGATCGTTCGGAGATAGTGAGGCCGCCGACTTTTTCGACGTTCAGCACGTAGGAAGGCGCGGATGCCACAACCTCCATGCTAAGCGCGGCAGGGTACGTCGCCAGAGCTCCCATTTAACGCAAATTGTCGCCTGGCAGCCGGCGATATGGTGGTAGCAGAGTTGGGTCTTATTCTGGAATTATAGGCGGAAAGTCGACAGGAAGTTTGTTTTTGACCGATATACCCGGGCACCAAATGCATTCCGATTCGGTCCTCCCATTCGAAGAGGGGACCGGCACCAGACGCTTTCCGCAGTTTAGGCAACGTGTTGTGTTGTCCATTATTTCCACTCCCATAGGGACGGCCTAACGGGAGTGTGCGGCTATATGTTCCTTAACCATCGTATGTGGGATAACCCCAACGTCTGAGTGACCTGCCCCTGCCGATTTCCTCCAGTTGAAGTTAGAGTCCGGCCCTCTGAAGGACGGACAGATGAAGCGAGCCAGGTTTACGGAAGAACAGATTATCGGTGTTTTGCGGGAGCATGAGGCGGGGGCGAAGGCCGCCGATCTGGCGCGCAAGTACGGCGTTTCGGAAGCGACGCTGTACAATTGGAAGGCCAAATTCGGTGGCATGGACGTCTCGGAGGCCAAGCGGCTGCGGCAGCTCGAGGACGAGAACGCCAAGCTAAAGAAGCTGTTGGCCGAGCAGATGCTGGACGCGGCGGCGTTACGCGAGCTTCTGTCAAAAAAATGGTAGGGCCCGCCGCCCAGCGCGAGGCTGTCGCGCATCTGCAGGCCGAACTGGGCCTGTCAGAGCGGCGGGCCTGCTCGATCGTCAGCGCCGACCGCACGATGATTCGGTACCGGTCGTGCCGGGCGCCGGATACCGAACTGCGGGAGCAACTGCGCGATCTCGCTAATGCTCGCCGACGCATCGGTTATCGTCGGCTGTTCGTGCTGCTGCGGCAACAGGGCGAGCCGTCCGGGCTGAACCGGATCTACCGGCTGTATCGGGAGGAAGGCCTTGGCGTGCGCAAGCGCCGGGCTCGCCGCCGCGCGGTCGGCACAAGGGCGCCGATCCTCGTCGAGGCTCGGCCGAATGCCCGCTGGTCGCTGGATTTTATCCACGACCAGTTCGCGAATGGTCGCCGTTTCCGGATCCTGAACATCGTCGATGACGTGACCCGGGAATGCCTGGCGGCGATCCCCGACACCTCGATCCCGGGACGGCGGGTGGCGCGCGAGTTGACGGCGCTGATCGAGCGCCGCGGCAAGCCTGGCATGATCGTCTCGGACAACGGCACCGAGTTCACCTGCAACGCGATGCTGACCTAGTCGGAGAACCACAAGATCGCCTGGCACTTCATCGCGCCGGGCAAGCCGATGCAGAACGGCTTCTGTGAAAGCTTCAACGGCCGGATGCGGGATGAACTGCTCAACGAAACCCTGTTCTTCGGCCTCGACCACGCCCGTTCCCGGATTGAGAATTAGGCCGACGACTACAACAGCCAACGCCCGCATTCCTCGCTGGGTTACCTGACGCCTGCGGCCTATGCCGCCACCCTCACCGCAACGTGCGATCGGCTGCGCAACCCTGACCAGCTTCGCCGATCGCACGTTGCTCACCCCGCGCCGAACGGCGTAACATCCGCCGAGGCTCTAATCGCAACTGGATGAAAGTTCAGAGGCAGGTCATGAGCCACTCGCGGACGTCGGCATTGATCCCGGCTGTTCCACGACAACAAAAGCAAAACCCGGCTCGATTGCCGAACTCCGCGCTTCACGCCGCCATTTATAAACAACGCTGGTGCACACGTCCGCGCGTCGAGCAACCTCCGCTACGACCGCCCCGGGCTCATCGGCCGCCGCCCAAATCTCCGCCCGTTCTTCATGGCTCTAGCGCCGCCGCCGCTCTATGCCCGTGATCTACGTCATCCGGCCCATGCCGCGTCGCTAACCTAGCTCGTAACTGAGATTTAACTATGCGGCATCGCCATTTCATCCGTCACAACAAGGCGGCCGCTAACGGAGGGATACCCTTTGTCATGCCGCTCGACGTTCCCGTGGTCATGCCGCCGGTCGCGGCACCCTTGCTCATGTCGGTCGAAGAGGGGTTCGCCATAGCGGGCTTGTTGGTGTCCTGCTGACCTGCGAGGCTATTGGTCCGCGCGAATGCGATGACCGTCGACGCCGTTGCGCACCATAGGCCGACAATCAATGATTATTGAGCAGTTTCAAGCTCTCAGATTGGCCGGGTCCGCCTTAAGCAGGAGCGCATTACGCCGGCGTCAAGTCGTCCGCTATGAACAATCGCGTTTTCCGTATACCGGCCGATGAAAATTACCTTTATGACGCCGCTAATGGAGTGCCTATCACCGCGCCTGTGAGGGGCGTCCAGCCGGAGTGCGAGCGATCCGGGTTCGTCTATGGCTCGACTTCCCACTCACTACGTTTAAAGAAAAAACCCGCCAGAATGGCGGGCTAATCATGTAGCGGCTGTACCTTTAAATTTTGGCGGCAGCCGGTTGAAAAGCGGCCTTGTAAAGCTCGCTAATTTTAGCGGCATCGGTGACGAAGGTCTCATAAGCCGACTTGGTGAATTCGGTCGTCAATTCCATAAAATTCTGCGGCGATTTGACAGTGGCAAGCTTCTCGAAATAGCTCTTGCTGGATTCCATGGATGCCTTGGCGAAATCTGCATGGGCGGTCGCGATGGCAGTGAAATTCGCTTGGACGGCGCTGAAATCAGTCAATGTAATTTCCCTTAAAAAGATGCCTGGGGGGCTCCCGTGCAACTATCGGCCTTGTAGGCGACTCCTGATGTTTAATGCAAGTCAAATTGTGCATCGCACAATAAAACAATTGAAGGCCGGGCAACGGGCAGCAATTGAGAATTACTCGCGCGCCAAGCGTCCCTTACCCAGGCACTGCTTACAAGTTAGTGGATAGATCCGGCGGCCTGGCTTGGCCGCCTGCGCCACAGATGGAAATCCAGTGCCTTTGCAGGCTGGACACGCACTTCCGCCGATGCAGCCTTCGACTTTACCTTTTTCATCGCAGTCATTTTCCGAAAATAGCGAAAACAGCTGCATGTCGTTGTGCAAGATGGACTGCAGGCACCTGCTGTCCCAGTTGAGGGTGACCCCAGACCAGTTGCCATCGGTGACCGTGCCCTGATCGCTCTTTTCACCGCGCCAACATACGCGGTCGCCGGTTTTCAGAAGTCTGGACTCAGCACCTGTCATTTTTTCTGCCGGCCGTTTGCAGTCTTCCGCGTGGTCCAACACTATCCGTTGAATCATGCAATGGCCATGGCTTTCGGGCAATCCGCGATCGTGTCCCAACGCGTGGTGTAGCTTCTTGATGGCCACCACGATTGCCGGCCACGGCCGGGCTGGTCAGGTTGCGACTGCGGGCAGCCCGACGATGGGATTATCGCTGATGGGCGCGATGGTTTCCAGTGTCATGTAGCGGGCGCGCTGGACGGCCCATTCATCGTTCTGCTCAAGCAGTATGGCGCCGACGAGACGCCGGATGGCGTCCTCGTTGGGGAAGATGCCGACGACCTCGGTGCGACGCTTGATCTCGCCGTTGAGGCGTTCGATCGGATTGGTCGAATGCAGCTTGGCGCGATGCGTCGCCGGAAAGTTCATGAAGGCGAGTACGTCGGGCTCTGCCTCGTGCATCAACCTGGCCAGCTTGGGGATGGTCGGCTGCAACTGGTCGGCGACCTTGCGCCATTGCACCCGGGCCGCCTCGGCGTCGTCCTGGGCAAAGGCGGTGGCGATGAAAGCGGAGACCACGCGCCGCCCGCTCTTGCCGGCATGGGCCAGCGCATTGCGCATGAAGTGGACGCGGCAGCGTTGCCAGCTGGCGGTCAGCACCTTCGACACCGTTGCCTTGATGCCCTCGTGGGCGTCGGAGATCACCAGCTTGACGCCGCGTAATCCGCGCCGGGCAAGCTTGCGCACGAATGCGGTCCAGAACGTCTCGGCCTCGGAGGGCCCGATGTCCATGCCCAGAACCTCGCGCCGGCCGTCGTTGTTGACGCCGACCGCGATGATCGCGGCCGCCGGGACGATGCGGCCATTCTGCCGGACTTTCAAATAGGTGGCGTCGATCCACAGATACGGCCAGTCGCCCTCGATCGGCCGCTCCAGGAACGCGTTGACGCGCTCGTCGATCTCCTCGCACAGCCGCGACACCTGGCTTTTGGAGACGCCGCTCATCCCCATCGCCTTGACCAGGTCATCGACCGAGCGGGTCGAGATGCCCTGGATATAGGCTTCCTGAATCACCGCCGTCAGCGCCTTCTCGGCCATCCGTCGCGGCTCCAGAAAACCCGGAAAATACGAGCCCTTGCGCAGCTTCGGGATCCGCAGTTCGACCGTGCCGGCGCGGGTCTCCCAATCGCGGGCCCGGTAGCCGTTGCGCTGCACCAGCCGCTCCGCGCTCTTCTCGCCGTGGCCGGCGCCGGTTAGCACCGACACCTCCATCTCCATCAGCCGCTCGGCCGCGAAGCCGATCATCTCGCGCAAAATATCCGCGTCGGGGGTCTTCTCCACGAGCGCACGAAGGCTCATCATGTCACTGGTCATCGGTGGTTCCTCGGTTGCGTTGAGTGTTGCAACCCGATCCTACCGGCGAATCGCCGGTGACCACCACATGACGCTGGCTCGCTACAGCGCTCTTGGAAAGCGCGCTTCGCCAGCGGCACCAGACCAAAAACCTACACCACCACTTGGGGCACGATCAAATCCGCGGGCAAATTCGCAACTGAAAAGATCACTCGGTTGGGTGTGTTTCGGCGTGGAATAAGGGCTCTTACGCAATTTTGATGATGACCGCTCGATCCCGTCGATGGCCGCAGCGATACATGGCGTTGAACAGACTCACAATTCTCAGAAGCAACAGCCGGTTGGAGTGATCCCGCTTTCGCCGCGCTGCTGGAGAAGGCCGGCAACGCCACGCCGGTGGTGTCATTCACCGTCACCTACGCCGTCGCAAACGTGTTCCTCACGCTATGGGGACCGATCATCGTCGGCTTTTACAAAAACGCTCTGCATCATCTAGCGAAATTAAGTTTCGTATCGGGCAGGAAAGCCACTGAACAACATTTCGTCTTCCTTTCGATGGCAGCACCGGAGTGGTGAGCCTGCGGTAGGCCAATCGCTACCGGTTAGCCCATATTGCTATGGCAATGATAACCACCAGAGCCACCGCAGCATAGCCGATCCAGCTTGAAAGCGTGTCAATCATAAGCCAGCCTCATAGTAAAAGATGGTCTCGCGAGCGAGTCACGCTGCTCATATCGCGGGCTTCGGAATCATGCGGCCGTCCACAATCGTGTGAGTAACGGTTTGAGCGCGATTAGCTGATTTAAATACCTGATCAATAGCAGACCATGCGGCTAGGACTGCAGTATGCCTCTTGGGGCTGTCTCCCGTCTTCGATCCGTTTCCCGTTAGTTGGACTGTCCATTTCCAGCTGGAAGGATTTAACGTCTCGACCAGGGTAAAAGCGTGCTCACGGTAAATCATGGGGCTGCTCCCGCGGCTGAAGATCAGGAGAGGCTATAAGTTTGGCGGCATCGAACCGCACAATCTTTCGATCCTGCTCCCAAAGCTCAACGGCGTTCATTCCGATCATGCCGCGTGCTGCGATTACAGCCGCCTGATCACCGTCTTCAATAATGTCTTTCGCTTTTACGAAACGACCGTCAAGAGCTAGGAAGTAAGCTTTGTAATGCGCCATTTTACCCGCAATGTTTGAGGCGGGAGCGCTACCGAACTCTCTGTCACCGTTAACTGCCTAGGGCGGACGGTGATCTGGAGCCAACAGGTGAACCTCTGTCGGGTTCCAAACAAATAAAAGGCATTTGAGGCCACCTTACAATGTGTGCCGCTGCGGACGCACAGCGCTGCGCAGGCGCAAGGAGACCAGCTGTTGTTTGACCGGTTGACTGCAATTTTGGCTTCAGGTTATCAGGCTGCCAACGCGCTCGTGGCGGCAGCCTGCGCACTGGGTCGCAGGTCAAGCTTTGCGCTCTTCACTGTCCGCAGCTGCTTCGAAAAGCCGCTCCAACTCTCTCACGTATTCGCGAATGCGATCCCGCTCTCCCGGATCGGTGGCACCAACTAGCATCCGCGTTGCCTGATCCAACTCGCGCTTTAGCTCGGTGCTGGTTTTCTTGGTCATGACTGTCCTCTGCTCCGTTTCCAACGCTGCCGTAGCATCATGGTTCCGGTGGCGGTGCTGGTCCTGCGGGTACGCTGCGGCGTACAGTAGAGCGGTGGATTGAACCGAACCGCGCAGTCCTGGTCGGCGGATGAAGGTCGGTCAACTTAGGAAGGGCGGCTTGCCTCGGACTTGCGAAAGGCTAACCACGTCGAAATAGGCGATCGCTCAATCGGTAAAGCCATATGGGGTTGATGGCTATCACCAAAATGAGCAGAAAAAATCCGTAGCCAATCAAATTTGTAAGAGCGTCAGGCATCTGAGCCTCCAAATGCTGGAAGGCATTATTTGCTAAGAAATCGACCGGTGCAAGGGTGGCGCGACGAACGCGCTATACCGACCACGCGATCACCTCGGCATACTGCGAGCCCGGGTTAATCCTTATCGGCCAGCAGCGCTCGGCGAGGGCCAAATCTGCTCTTGCCTCACGTGAGTCGCCCAACGGGGCTATCGGACGAAGGTGGGGGTGAATGGTCGTTTGATCTCTTACGGAACTGTGCGGCATTCCAGGCCACTCACGTAGCCCGAAACCACATCCGCAGGCGAGATGACCCAACTGGGTGACGCGTGGGTGGCCCGCGCTGCGCCAAGGTGATCGCCAACCTTGCTGAAACGTGCTCAAAGTAAGCGACCACACAGACAAGCCAAGCATTTTGATGCATGCTAAACGCTATTTGAGGAGCTTTGAAGATTTTAGATGCCTCCTCCAATTTGCATAAATTGTTGCACGGCAGTGAAGTTCGTGGTGCCGCAGATAGGCGGCGAGCGCAGATATACTTGTTTGAAGTGCGAGGCGCCCCTTGAGGCCGCCGAATTGTCGAAGTCCGACGAAATGATATTGCTCGCTGCTGTCGAATCAGCCCGGCAGATTCTCGCGGATTACTTACAGCCTATCCCGCGTGATTCCGTTAGCGTGCTCGATCGTTTAGCGTTGGTGCTGGGCAATCCGGACGTGGCAATTGCCCTGGCGCGCACAAACCGCCTCGGCGCTCCGCCCTGAGACAGTCAACGGTCTGCCGGCAACACTGCTTCGCCTGCTGAATATGACCTTCTTGAGCAAGCTGATTAAAGAGTGAGAAATAAGCGCATACGCCGAGAACGGGTTAGATTGCGACGCGTACCGATGCGTTGCTGTCACGACGAGAAGCCGACGAAATCGCCGCGTCCAACATCCCCGTTGTGGCCGGCTGTCACTCGGCGTATGCCTAAATGGAATACTTAATTGGCACTTTGGTTCATTTGGCGATAAAGATTGATTTCCAAGCCGATATTGTTTGACGCCGGCAATTGCGGGATCCGACGACGGCGTCGCGCTCTTGGGTCATGTGGGAGTATTCTAGCGCCGGCACCTTGGGCATTGCTCGAAGTCGAGTTCGACGTGCTCGCAGCGGGCGGTCATGCCGCGGACGAAAGATGCGCGCTGCGCGTCGACCTCCGCTGGCGTCATTTGGTGAATCTCGGTAGCGGTCAGCATTTCTTCAAGCGTGGCCTCTCGGCCGAGGACCTTGGTGAGATTGGAGACGCGCTCAGCCCAGGGGTTGGCGGCGATATATTCATCCCAGACAATCACCAGGGTGACGTGCTTGCGCTTCAGCTCCCGATGAACCGTCGGCCAATCCGGCTCGGCGTGACGGCGATGGCCCCGTTTGTTACCGTAATTAGCGTAAAGCGCCGCCTCCAGGTCGCCGTCGCTCATGCCGTCCGGCAAGCGCCAACCCAGCCCGGCGCCCTCGAAACGCCTCAACGTCTCGCGCACCGTCGAGGCGGCTATGCCCAGCCGACGACGTAGGCAGCGAAGACCCTGATCTGGCAGTTCGTGATCTTGCCTGCGGAACCAGTGTATTGCCGCGCCACTCCGCACGACGCTTTGCCCTGCTTGAGAAAGCCGGTCTCGTCGATCACCAGGACCGCATCGTCATCCGCCAAATGCTCGATGACATAATCGCGGACGATATCGCGCAAGGCATCCGCATCCCAATCCCTGCGACCCAGGATCGCCTGTTGCCGCCATGGGCCAGGATCGCCCGCGGCCTCCGCGCGCATCCAACCGGTCTTGCGTTGCTCGTCTCCAAGCAGACCTTCCAGAAACAAGCCAGCATTCTTCGCAACACGCTCTTGCCCGAACAATGGACGTATCCGCTTCTTGATCTCCCGAAGCGACGCCGCCCACAACGCAAGCGTCTCTTCAATCGACGCTGTCTGCGTCCACGATGTTCGAATCATGGTTGCCCATGGATTCAGAAAGCCTCGCAAAAGGCAACTGTAATGCTAGGCGGCCTATGAGATCGTCTTCGCAGACGACTGGGTCGAAGCTTTTGAGGCTTTTGTCGGAATCTTCGATCGACTGCCCTATGGCCTACGCGTTTGCTTGCTGCTCGACCGCGGCCGCGACATCGCCGCATGGAATACGGCCGTTATGATCAACACGGTAGCTGCCTATTAGTCCTTCCTCGCTCGCTTATAGCTGGTCGATATGTCTGCCTATGGCGTCTACGGCAACGCTATGCGACCGTGAAACGAAGATGCCCGAAAGCGGAGCTTCGAAAGCTCAATCAGTTAACAGCGCGTCAAGTTTCATGAGCACTTGCGGGGGCTGTATAGCGCCGCGACACGATCTCGCGTATACGCTTGCGACTCTCACTCGAATTCAGGCTCTCATCGGCTTCGATTTCAGCAGCTTCCCGCGCCAGATTGTCATCCTTAATGACTTTACGAAACCAAGTGGAGTAATCGCCGGCGCGCAAGTGGTGCTCCCACGTCGGGGCGTCAACTCCCTCAGCTATCTGTAGAAACAGCATAAGGTTCTGGGCACGCAGATTGAGGGCATTTTCCGGGCCTCGGAAATAGAAGCTACGGTCCGTCCCAAGGTCACCTTCAGCGTATTTTCGGGTGTGCCGTTTGTGCGATTGGCGTGGACGCTCGGCGCGCACCACACGCGGGGCTTCGTTACTTCTGGGCGTCCATAATAGGACTTCGTCTTCCCTAGCTGAATGCACGTGCTCAGGTGCATCCACACCGATGGCGTTGCAGAATGCGGTGATAGTCTCGTTCGCGTTTTCGCCGAGAGCGACAATCGCTTGGACAGTTTTCAATGCGTCAATCGAAATCATTTCTGGGTGCACTGTAATGAAGACCGTAGCCGCAAAGTGATCCGGCAGGACTTGCGCAACGTCATCACGGAAGGCTGGCAGAAGCTGATGCGTTTCATCGATCAGCAGCCAATGTGGCCGACCCGTTCTTGCTCTTAACGACGCGATGTGAGGCAGAAGCTTGGCAAAAAACGGAGGCCGTTCTGCGACGGTCAGAGCCTGGGTATTGATCACGACATTAGCTCGTAGCTGGCGAAGCAGCTTAAGCGCCTCATCGATTTTAGGCGGGGTAGTCGCGTCGCCGATTGAAACCGCATGTTCAAGCTCATCATAATCGCCTTCCGGATCGAAAACACAAAACTCGAATTCCTGCTCGACCATGCGTTCAGCGAGCGCTGTGGCCAATGTAGATTTGCCGGTTCCTGAACTCCCGGCGATCAGCACGCTTCCGCCATGCGGTTCTAGATAGACCTGCTTTCCGTCACGCTCGGTGCCAAGCGGAATACCCTGCCGCTCCCGCGGAGCAATGCGGGCATCGTCTCGACGAATTTTGCCTAGAAGCTCGATCACACCGGCGCCTCGTACACCCGCCAGCACGATATCGGCAGAGGCTTTCACCGTCGGGAGCGCGTTCGCAACCGCGGCCGAACAACCGCAGGCGTGTAGGAATGCATGGTCGTTTTCGGCATCACCTACCGCAACAACATTGTGGGCCGAGAGTTCAAGCTGAACGAGAGCCGCCTCTAGGCCTACCGCCTTGTTCATGCCCGACGGGAGGATCATCACGGCACCCTTGTTAAAGATGATCTGGAGTTCCAATCCGAGATCACGAATGACCTCAAGAACAGCCGTCTCATGCGGCTCCCACGTGGCTACTATTGAGCGACCTACCGACAGTGGCTCGATCTTCCGTTCCTTCAACTTCTCGATGAACAAAGGAGGGGGTACCGATCCGATTACCCACTCCTCTTCGGTTGACGGATCATAAATCAATGCTCCGTTTTCGGCGACAACACGATCGAAGATCTGTAGTTTCGGAAAGACCCTCTTTAGATCCGGTAACTCACGCCCTGTCACGAGGATCAGTCGGCGGCCACCCGCTTTGAATTCCTTCAATGCATCGAAAGTCGCAGGATCAACAACTCCATCATGAGCAATTGTGCCGTCATAATCCGCAGCGATAGCCAAATAATACATGTCTCTCACTTCCATTAGACGTTAAACGCTTGCAATTTGTCACGAGCGCGCGTGAGCTGGAGTCAACAAGTAGACTTCTTGCTACACACCACCAGCGCTACAGGTCACGTGTCGCTCGCGTGACGTCGACGCAGTGAGGCAGCAAAGTAGCACTACATCGCGAGGCGAGCTCTGCTTCAAATAACAAGATCGTCGCTTATGATTCCTTACTTTCGGGGCATCATCTCGTGTCATCACGCCGCGATAGGATAACGCTAAGGGCGGAATAGAGAGTTGGTGATGAGTTGGCGTGACCGTTACTTTCAATGAGAAACAACGCTGTCCAGACGACCCAATTGACGCTCTTCCGACTACATCCCGGACTTCATCATCGTCATCTTTGAACCCTTCATCATCATCTTCATTTTCTTCATTGTCATATTGCATCCGCGAATGCCGTCTTTGGCCATTGCGGCGTTTATGATGGCCAAATGCTTGTTCATCTCCCACTTATGTGGGCCGTCAGGCATTCCGGCCAGCATTGTTGTCATTTTTGACATGTCCGCTCCGGAGCAAGACATCATCACTGCAGATGCAGGGCTGAATACGAAAGCGGTAGCTGCCAGTATCAACGCGAAAACTACGTATTTCATCTTAAACCTCCGTACGAAGAAGACTAGCGCTATCGCCAGCTTGAAGAGACTGAACACACCAGAACGCCTATGCAGCAAGCAACTGCCAACCCGAGAGCGTGCACAGCTGCACATCGGAGAACGTGACTCTCCTTTTCCAATGTATGTTTTAACCAAAATATGAAACCATGGGAGCGTGTTGACTTGGATCAAACGGCGCCTTGACGTGTGTAGAAATGCAAGCGGCACGCTCGAGTGCCAAAGTCCTCGGAAAAGAGCGGTTAGCGTTTCGATTTTGATTTCTTTGTTGACTTCTTTGCTGTGTTTTGCCGACATTCGGTTTCGCCGACGGCGAGTTAGTTGATTTCATTGCTAAGGATTTGTTAGGCGCCTTTTGGACTGCCTTATTTCCAGCCGTTTCTATCGGCTTCGAAGGCTTAAGTTGCTGAGCCAGCATAGGCATCGGAGGTAGCATAGGCGTCGGGAGCAAAAAGGTCCGCGTCCGATGCAGCGCTGCCATTGGAGTATTGGCTACTTGTTTGGCAGCAGATCTTGCAGCGTCCATCACTGTGGCCGTTGTGTCCTTTATCGAGTCCACAATCTTCTCGGCTATTGATTTTTCATCGTCCTGCGAATTCTCGGGGCACGCAGTTATTCTCACTTCACGAGGGGATTGCCCTTCTTCTGCCAATCCTCAAAATTCATGATTACGGCGATCACGTTGGTGAAACCGATGTCTTGAAGTTGCTTAGTTGCCAGCGTCGCTCGGCCACCGGTTTGGCATTGCACGTAGATCTTTCTACCTGTGTCAACTTGCGCCGGGTGCCCCAGCTGCGTCCAGATGCGGAATTCTAACAGGCCCCGCGGGATGTTAACCGCTCCTGGAACGTGCCCGGCTTTGAACTCTTCTTCCTCGCGAACATCGAGCAGCAACTGCTCATTCGGGCTTTTCACTGCCGCCAAATACCCGTCCATATCCGTCGTTTGGACCGTCTTGCGAATTTGCGCAACGTACTGGTCAACAGAGTCAGGCCAGTTCCTGCTCATTTCGGCAAGAACGGGAGGGTACATTCCGAGCATCGTTAGAAGAATAGCGGCGATACCTAGCCTGCGCATCATGACAGATACTCATGTTCGATTGATTAGAACTTACCGAAACGTCACAGCTGCAAGTTTGGTTCCACGAAATCGCGAAATTTAATCCGTTAGTGATCAAACCCGACTAAGTTGTTCGCAGCAATAGCGAGTGAGGGCGACACGTAGTCAGGGATGCGCGCGTAGCCAGCAAATAAAAGGCGCCCGTTTGAATTATACATAGTTGAACAGCTTCGACGGGTCGGGACAACATCTTCCCATCCGCGAAATCCGGCCCCGCGGTAAGTGTTGGCAAGCGGGTTGGCGGGGACATAAAGTGCCTCAGCATGCGCGCCGTCGAGCTGCGCGACGCTGACCCAGTTCGGGCTGGATGGCAGGAAGTTGGGAGCGATGGCGTCGACAACTAGCCCTATGTCTCGATTATTACCTTCAAGGCTCGCTTGCTGGCGGCATTTCCGAAGGTCTCGTAGGCCTCCAGGATCTGACCGAATTTGAACCGATGCGTAATCAGAAGTTTTGGGTCGATCCTCTTGGATTGCACCGTCTTGAGTAGCATCGAGGTCGTGACCGTATCCACCAGGCGCGTCGTGATAGTGATGTTATGCGACCAGAGCCGTTCAAGATGAAGATCAGCTTTGATGCCGTGGACGCCGACGTTAGCAATAGCTCCGCCTGCTGCGATTATATCCTCGCAGAGAACGAAGGTTGCGGGCATGCCGACCGCCTCGATTGCTGTATCGACGCCGCGACCAGCCGTGAGGGCCATGATCTTCTCAACCGCCTTTGCCGTCGTTGCTGTTAATGGTATGGGTTGCACCGAAACGCCTCGCGACCTCGAGACGGTTGTCATCGATATCGACCATGATGATCGCGGCCGGTGAATAGAACTGCGCAGTGAGCAGCGCAGCGAGGCCGATCGGACCAGTGCCGACAATCGCCACTGTCGATCCCGGCGCAACCTTGCCATTTAGAACACCGCATTCAAAGCCTGTCGGAAGGATATCACTCAACATAACCAGCGCCTCTTCGTCGGCGCCTTCTGGATCGGATAAAAGCTGGTATCGGCATGGGGAATGCGGACGAACTCCGCTTGGGTGCCGTCGATGACGTTGCCAAGAATCCAGCCGCCAGTGGAGCAGTGCGAATACATACCGCGCCGACAATAATCACATTTTCCGCAAGATGAGATGCAGGAGATCAGCACCCGGTCGCCGGGGCGGAAAGCGGTCACACCAGCACCAACCGAGTCGATTACGCCCACCCCCTCGTGCCCGAGGATACGGCCGGGCGCGCAAGTGGCCACATCGCCTTTCAAGATGTGCAAATCAGTTCCGCAGATAGTCGTCCTGGTGATTTGTACGATGGCGTCACCGGGCGACTGAAGTTCGGGTTTGGGACGTTCTTCAATAGCTTTAGCGCCGGGGCCGAGGTAGAAGAGAGCTTTCATACTGGTTCCATTCGTACGTCAGATCACCTTTTTGGAGCTTAATGGCGTTTGCTGACTGCTTGATAAGCATTATGGAAACCTCACCTTAATCTAAGGCTGTCGTCCGACGACAAAAAATGTTTTTCAACAGCATCGAGTAAAGTATTTTAGATCCACAAAATGAGAAATCGGAAAATCATTACTCGGCCGATCGGAAGGGTGCTCACTTTTCTAGAGTGAATCCGATTTTGAGAGTCACTTGGTAATGGCCTATCTTTCCGTTTTCAATGTGCCCGCGGGTCTGGACGACTTCGAACCAGTCCATGTTCCTGACGGTCTTGCTGGCCTGCGCAACTGCTGTACTGATTGCGTCCTCTATGCTCGTTTCGGACGAACCGACGATTTCAATTACTTTGTAAACGTGGTTTTTCATTTAGTCTCACCCTTCTTTTTCGAGTTTATCGACGCCATTTTTTGGCCAGACTTTCAACTGAAATACATTTGTGGCAGTCGGCGGAAGCCGTTCTATCGTCCTAGTTAGTTCGGCCTCTTTTCCAAGAGAGCCGCCTATTTAAGAAACTGCCATCTTGCCATACCGGCACTCCAGCGGTGCCATCGTTGTCGAACAGGTCTCAGATGTCACACTTCCTAATGTATTCCTGACCCTTTAAGTGATTGAGACGCCCAAGTGTACTCTCAAGCTTACGCTCTAAGCGTTGTGGTCGCACCCGCATGGGCGGCTTCGGCGGTTAGCGCTGGTGATTTACCGCTCCCGGTCTCTGCCCCCTCCACTCTGACCTCCATCAAGCAACTCGTCACCGGCGGGCTTGTCGGGGTTTTTATCGCTGATATGCCTCGATCTCGGTCATATGCGGGATGAAACGACTAAGTTGGGTATCAATCACGCCAGAAGCCATGATGGAGTTCACGAACTGGATCTTTGCTTTGTCAGTGCGCAACAAGTTACCAAAAGACAGATCGTTCCTCCCTCGCACTCGAATAGATTGCGATCACTCTTCGCTTAATGCGGTCAATTTTGATCACCTCTTCGGCAAGAGCCCGATTTAATCTGCGTCATCAGTAAGTCGCCTCCCATACGAATGATGTTCCATACTTGGGAACGGAACATGTTTCTCTTTTGAGGTGAAAGCATTTGGTATCTACGCTCAGATAGAGACGCCCACGCCTGTAGTGGCGGAGTGGTGGTATCGATGGTGCCCGGACTTCTGCAGATCGGAGGAACAGACGTCCCTCACGATGCGAATCGTGCCGTATTCGGAGGGCGGGGCATGAGCCATCCGCCCATCTCTTCCGGAAAGCAGTCATCGCCATTGCTCAAATGGTGTCCGTCACCGAGTTCCGCCAGCGATGACGTTCAGACGCCGACGTCAAGGACGTTCGCCTAATTTGCCATCGGGTTCGTTCCAAGACGCTACATGTGGTTTTGCCGAAGACGGCGGCAATGTGCACGTGGTGTGAGCAAGCTCTCAGAGTCTGACTCATAATGAATTCGTTTGATTTCAGGCTTTTGCAAGCCGTCTTATAAGGACGCGAATGTGAGCGACGAACGCCCAGGCAACGGCGCTGGCGATTGTGGTCTCGAAGTCCTTTGCCAATCTGCGGCAGCGACCGAGCCATCCGAACGTTCGTTCGACGACCCATCGGCGCGGTAGGATTTCGAAGCCCTGCTCCCTGTCGGATCGTTTTATGATTTCTATCGTCCAATTGCCGATGCGCTTCAAAGCTTGACGCAGCTTATCTCCGGCATAGCCACCATCGGCAAAAATATGGCGCAGCCACGGATAGCGATAACGTATCGAAGCAAGAACGCACGGGGCACCATCACGGTCCTGAATGCTGGCTTCGTGCACGACCAGCCCGACCAAGTTTCCTTGCGTGTCGGTGACGATGTGGCGCTTGCGGCCCTTGATTTTCTTACCTGCATCATAGCCCCGGGGGCCGCCGCTTTCCGTGGTTTTCACCGACTGGCTGTCAATCACTCCGGCCGTTGGGCTCGCCTCTCGGCCAGCCGCCTCGCGCGAGGCCATCACGAGCGTGTAGTTCAGCGACGCAAACAGTCCGCCGCGCGACCACGCGTAGAAATAGCCCTGCACCGTCGAGTAGGGCGGGAAATCCTTGGGCAACTGCCGCCATTGGCAGCCGGTCGACGCAATATACAGGATCGCATCCATCACCGTTCGCATATCTGTCGCACGCGGGCGACCGAGCGCCGAAGCAGGCGGCAGAAGCGGCTCCATCACAAACCACTCGGCATCCGTCGTATCGCTTTCATATCGCAAGCTCGCCCGCCTATAGTGTCGGCGGGTGATTTCAGTCCAGACCATCGTGCTCTCCCTCGAATCTTCGCAAATCCGAAGGAATCACAACTGGCTGAAATCACTCAGCTTCTTTTTCAGTCAGCCTCTCAGGGGGCTTTGAACGCTCTCCGGCGGACGACTGGGCTCTCTCGATCTAAAACAATTGCAATATGTTGCGCGCGGAGCAGAGGCAGGCTAACCGTTACTGGGCTCATTGCCGCCCAACCATTAGGTATTTGGTCCGCCCCGCACGCATTCATCGCCGGAGCTTTCCGCATTGGTTCGCATCATGACCTACAATGTCCACGCGTGCCGGGGCCGCGACCGGCAATGGTCGCCGCAGCGGATCGCGGACGTGATTGCCTCGGCTGAGCCGGACATCGTGGCCCTGCAAGAATTAGACGTCGGCCGTGCGCGCAGCGGCGGCGCGGACCAGGCCGAGATGATTGCACTAGCGCTCGGCATGAGGGCGCAGTTCTTTCCCGCGTTGCGGGTGATGGAAGAGCTTTATGGCGACGCAATCCTCACCGCATGGCCCTCGCGCCTGATAAAGGCCGGGCCCTTGCCGCAACTGCCGGGCGTCGGACGCTACGAGCCGCGCGGCGCGCTGTGGGTCTCCATCTCCGTTGGAGGTGCGGACGTGCAAGTGATCAATACTCATCTCGGTTTGCGGTCGCGCGAGCGGCATAAGCAGATCGATGAGTTGCTCGGGCCGGATTGGCTTGGGCATCCCGAATGCCGCAATCCCGTCGTGTTGGTCGGTGACTTCAATGCGCTGCCGGGGTCGCGCAGTTACCTCCAGCTCACCGCCCGCCTTCACGATGCGCAGAAATCGCAGCGCGGACGCGGTAAACCGACCTTTCCCGCGCGCTTTGCAGCCTTGCGGATCGACTATGCCTTTGTCGGGCCCGCGATCAATGTGAGGCCGGTGGACACGGTGCGTACGCCGCTGGCGCGCGTGGCTTCCGACCATCTGCCGCTCGTCATCGATCTCGACATCGATGCAGCCGCCTTGCGCTTACAGGCGGCACAATAAAGGTGGCGGGAAGCGCATGATGGGCAAGCGCGCGGTCACGAGCCTGAAGACGCAAAAAGAACTCCGCTGGACTTGGGTCAAGTACGGTATAGCCATCGCGATCATCGTTCTCGCGAGCTTTTTGCTGTATCGCACGCTCAGCGGCTATAGCCTCAATGACATCGTTCAATCCATAAAGGCGATTCCGCCAAGCCGGCTGTTACTCGCTGGCCTTTTTGCCGCGGGAAGTTATTTCTGCCTGAGCTGGTTCGACTGGCTGGCGCTGCGGTATGTGGAAAAGCCCCTGCCCTACCGCCATGCGGCGCTTGCGTCGTTTTGCAGTCTTTCGCTCGGTCACAATATCGGCTTCGCAGCTTTGAGCAGCGGTGCGGTTCGCTACCGCTTTTACTCCCGCTGGGGCCTGCGGCCTGGCGATATTGCCTGGGTGATCGTATTTTGCGGGGTGACGGTAGGGCTTGGCCTGATCACACTCGCCGGCCTGTCCCTGCTGCTGCGGCCCGATCTTGCGGCGAAAATCACCGGCATCGCCCCATCGCTTGCCATAATCATCGGTTTGCTATGCCTCGCGGTGTCGGCGGTTTATCTGGCCGCCGCTGCCTTCGTGCGCCGGCGGTTGACGATCAAAGGCTGGTCGCTGCCGATGCCGGAATTCAACCTCGCGTTTGCGCAAATTGCCGCCGGATCGGCCAATTTCGCCTGTGTGGCCGCCTGCCTGCACCAGACGCTCACTGCCGTCGCCGACGTGCCCTATTTCGCGGTGGCTGCGGCCTATGTCATCGCCAATGGCATAGCGTTGCTCACCCATGTTCCCGGGGGGCTCGGCGTAATCGAAAGCGTCATGATGTTACTGCTACCGGGCGGCAAGATCATCGGCGCGCTGGTGATGTTCCGCATGATCTACTTCCTGGTGCCGCTGTGCATCGGCGGCCCGCTGTTCGCCATCACCGAACTATATTATCACGGTAGGAAGCGCGCCGCCTAGCCGGCATCATGCTTTGCGCGTTTGCGCTGGAACAAGAAAAACGGCCGGGGTGGGTCCAGAAGCCAGGTGCCGAAGACCGGCCGGGTTGGAAGCTTGCCAAAATCAGGAATTAGCCGCAGGCAGCGGCGATTGCAGCCGAGCCGCTCAATAGCACGAAGAAGAGAGCCTTCAGCCGCTACGGTGTCACGCACCGCTTGCGGCGTGGTGTCGAGATGTTCGGCAATCAGCCTTTCACGCAGGCCCGCGATGGTGCGACGTCTTTCGTCATCGGATCCCTCGATGGCGAGATCGCATTCGGTATCGAGCGCAATAGAGCGATTGTTCAGGTTGGACGAGCCGACACGCACGAAATCGTCGTCGACGATGATGATCTTGGAGTGAATGATGACGGGACAATCGCCTGCTGCTCGCAGGACCACCGGATAATAAACTCCGAGACGGCCGTAGCGGTCGGCCCGGCGCAGGCGCTGGACGAGGCGTTTCTGGTTTCCGCCCATCACGAAGCTTTCCATTTTGCCGGTGAAAAGCCGCCGCACTATAATGACGATTTCCGGCCCATGGGGGCGCGCGAGGGATTCCGCGAGCAGCTTCCCGACCCGCGGCGCCGTCAGATACTGCGCCTCGATATAGATCGACCGGTTCGCTGCGCTTAAGGCATCGATGGTAAGCGCCATCCCCTCGGTGACTTCCGGCGCGCCCTTCCAGGAGGCGAAGGTGCGAGCGACAGCAACCGGCGTGTCAGTGAAGTCTGGTTGCAAATCATCCGGCCAGAGGTCAGCCGCACCTGTCACTGGTGGAACATTTTCCCCTATGGCGCGATGCCACCGCTCTCGGGCCACGTCGGAGACGGCGCGTGCCGCCTCTCCTTCGACCGCCATCTGAACATCATGCACGGGAGGATAAGCCACTCCGTCGGGATCCTTGCGCAGCGGATGGTTGGCAAGGTGTTCCGTGGTGTCCCAGCGCCGGATGGTCAGGTCCATGCCGCCCACGAAGGCAACGGTGTCGTCGACGCAGACGATTTTCTGATGATGGGCGCCATAAAGCGGATGCTCGCGGTCGAGCCGGACCTGTGTGCGCGGATGGTCCTCCCACGGGGCGCCGAGCAAAAGCGGCAGCGGCGCGCTGGGCGCGTGCAGGACCGCCACGCTCCAAACCAGGACGCGGACTTCCAGCAGCGGCCGCTCTTCGACCAGGGAGCGCAGCAGATCGCCAAGCTTTGGATAGTCAGGCTGCTCGGGTAGAAGCTTGATGCTCGCGTCGAAATCCCAGCCAATGATCAGGATGGATTTCTGCGCGCCGCGGATGACCTTGGCGAGCTGCGCGTAGTAATTCGCCCCATCGATCAGCACCGCGGCCCGTTTTGCGGGGGCGATACGCCAACAATTGTGCCCCTTCTTGAGAATGGGACGGTCGGGAGACGGTTTCTGCATCAACCGAGCCGTTCTAATCCAAGACGCGTCAATCTCGCCCGCACACGCCAGCGGCAAAGAACGGGCGAGGGCCACATTAGTTCCGAAGGGTACGAGATTGGGTGTCCATCGCGCCGATCTTGCTTGTTGTCATCGCGATCGCCGGTCTTGTCTTTTGGCGGGCAGACTACGCAACGCGAACCAGAACTTGATCTAGATCGCGATATTTCCATGCAACAGCGCGAGTTTGTCGCCTGAAGCGAATATCGATTTTTTCGATTTTCGCCTAACTTGTAGCGCGTCAATCTGGATGGGAAGCGCGACAATCAGGATGGCAATTTAGCGGTCGCGGCGTGGGGATGATTGTCGCGGCCTGACGATAACGCAAGCGATAATCGCGTGCTGTAGAGTTGATTGTCGTGGAGCGACAATCAGGATGACGCTTTGATTGTCGCGCGCGTTGGCGGTCGTCCGGCTCCACGAGCCTTGTCGAGAGCCTCTTTCCGGCGATAGCTGTCGACATTCATTTCGAGGATCGTGGCGTGATGGACGAGGCGGTCGATCGCCGCGAGGGTCATAGCTTGATCCGGGAAGATTTTTCCCCATTCACCGAATGGCTGATTGGCGGTGATCAGCATCGAGCGGCGTTCGTAGCGAGCGCTGATCAACTCGAACAGAACGCTGGTCTCCGCTTGATCCTTGGTCACATAGGCCAGATCGTCGAGGATCAGCAGGTGATATTTGTCGAGTTTGGCGATCGCCGCTTCAAGCGTGAGATCGCGGCGCGCGATCTGGAGCTTTTGCACGAGATCGGTGGTTCTGGTGAACAACACGCGCCAACCGTTTTCGATCAGGGACATGCCGAGCGCCGCTGCCAGATGCGATTTGCCGCCGCCAGGGGGACCAAAACACAACAGATTGGCGCCCTTGTCGAGCCAGGCGTCACCGGCGGCGAGAGCCTGCACCTGCGCCTTTGAGATCATCGGCACGGCATCGAAGTCGAATGCAGCGAGGGTCTTGCCCGGCGGCAGGCGGGCTTCATCCAGATGACGCTCGAAGCGACGACGGTTTCGCTCCACCATCTCCTGTTCAGCCAGGGCCGCCAGGAAGCGGGCGGCGGGCCAGCCTTCCTTATCGGCGGTTTCCGCCAGGGCGGCCCAGATCAGCTTGATGCCGGGCAGACGCAGTTCGCTGAGCAGCAATTCGACACGGGCGGCGTCGATCTTGACGGTCGCGTTCATGCGGCTTCTCCCACAGCCGCGGCAATCTGGTCGTAGATAGCGAGCGAGGGCAGCGTGACGACGACGACCGGTAGTGCCATGCCCTTCGGTCGGAAGCGTTCGATCAGCGCCTTGAGATCCGGCAGGATGCCGTCGTCGAGCGTGGCTTGCAGCACGGCACCGAGCTCCGCCTCGCAGGCCCGTTCATGTGCGAGCGCCAGAAGCCCGACCATGGCACGGCAGGCTGGTCTTTCGCCAATGCCGGCGAGCAAGGCGTCGAACGCACGGGCGTAGACGCGGCGGGGGAACAACTGGTCGCGATAGACCAGATTGAGCAGCGCCATCGGTTTGCGGCGCAGCGAATGGATGACATGGCGATAGTCGATGACGTGGCCGTGTTTGCCGTTGGGCTGGGTTCGCCCGCGTCGCAAGGTGATGATGTGCGTGGCGCCCTGGAAGCATTCGAGCCGGTCGTCATAAAGACGTACGCGCAGCCGGTGACCGATCAGGCGGGATGGGACCGAGTAAAACACCTTGCGCAACGTGAAGGCGCTGGAGGTCGTGACGTCGACGTTGACCTCCTCATAATCGGCGGTCTTGCGCACCGGCAGTTTCTTCAGCGCCGTCCGCTCCTGATCGATACGCTTGGCATTGCGCGCGTTGCCGCGGCCAACGATCTCGTCGACAAAACCCCGCCAGGCCGCAAGATCGTCGAAGTCGCGTGAGGCACGCAGCAGCAGGGCATCGGCCAGCGCTCTCTTGAGATGGCCATGCGCACTTTCGATCGAGCCGTTCTCATGCGATACGCCGGGATTGTTGCGGGTCGGCGTCATGCCGTAATGGCCGCAGAACGCCTCATAGCGCGTCGTCAAATCCTCCTTGGCATCGGCTCCGAGATTGCGGAACGCGGCCGACAGGCTGTCGCTGCGGTGCTGCTCCGGAACCCCGCCCAGCGACCACAGCGCGTTCTGCAAGCCTTCCGCCAGCGCGACAAAGCTTTCGCCACCGAGCACGACGTGGGCGTGTTCGAAGCCGGAGAAAGGCAGCCGGAAGTGATAGAGCCGGCAGTCCAGCAACTGGCCCGCAATGGTGACGCCGAGATCGGCGACCTCGGTGAAGTCCGACAACCCCATGCGACCCGGCGGATGTTCCTGACGGAAGATCACCTCCCGATCCGGCCCGTTCACCGCCCGCCATGCCCGAATGCGCCGCTCGAGCGTCCGCCGCGTTCCAGAACCCAGTTCCGGATGCCGCCGGCATAGTTCCTCGAACACGGCGATCGGCCGCAATCCGGGGGCGGCCCTCAGTATCGGCAGAACTTCGTTCTCCCAAACGTCGATGAACGGATCGGCTCGACGGCGTGCGCGGCGCGCCTTCTTCTGGGTCGGAAGTCGGGGATCCTTCTCGTATCGGTAGGCGGCGGAGGTGCTGAAACCAGCCTTTGCAGCGGCGACGGCTGGCGAATGGTTGCGACGCAAGCTCATGAAAAGCCTCATTTGTTGATCGGTGACATGCCGGCCGGCCAAAGCACTGGTCCTCTCGAAGGAGAAGCCGATGCTTTACCAGCCGCCGTTACCGCCAATGAGGCCCCTTCGGGCCGACACGCCGCTGCTGGGGTGCCTCCGGTCGGGCTACGCCCTCCCTTCGTCACCCCAGCAGCGGCGCATTCTCATCCTGATTGTCGCGGGATTCTCATCCTGATTGTCGCGCTACACCTAACTCATTGGGCGTGTCGGCGTCCCTTGAGACGATAAGAGGAGAGTTTGGCCGAATGGTCGCGGCCGCTCCATTCCAAGGCGTCCGGGGTTCAAAGCATTCGACGCTGGCGCTCCGCCTCAAACGATATGATCTCTGCCAAGGGCTTTCTTTTACGCTCGTTTTGTCGATACAGCCTCCAGGGGGCGACGTGTATCACTGTCAGTAGGTATGCTCTTTGCCATCTCGAGTTTCTCAATGAGGCGCATGAAGTCACATAACACCGGGTCGGCATGTCGATCTCGATTGAGAACTTTCTTACTGATACTTTCGCTAACATCCACCAAATGGGTTTCTTCCACCCCATTTTTCGCCCAGGTCCTGATTTCAAATGTAATGACTCTTCTCATTTCGATCTCCCTGCGATGCGAGCCGCACCATGCGACTGGGCACGTCACCAAGCATTTACAAGATTACGGGCTCTGATTGAGGGCTTGGATAGCTTACCTAATGCTGACTCGCACTCGCTGATCGGCACTAGCAGTTTGCTGAAAAATCCCTCGCGGCGGCGTTCATTTCCTGATTCAATTTGGTCGAGAATCGGTGGAGGTCGGCATGCGCGGGACATTCGAGGATCAAGGCGGGCTGTTTTCATATATCTCGCCGGATGCGCGGGTGCCCCAGAACCATCCGCTGAGGAAAGTCCGGGCGCTAGTCCGTGATGTGCTGGGCGAGATGAGCCGCAGCTTTTCCAGCCTCTATGCGAAGGAAGGTCGTCCGTCGATCCCGCCTGAGCAATTGCTCAGCGCGCTGCTGCTGCAGGTGTTCTATGGCATCCGCTCGGAACGCCAGCTGATGGAGCAACTGGACTACAATCTATTGTATCGCTGGTTCGTGGGGCTGTCGCCGGACGACCGGGTCTGGAACCCGACCACCTTCACGAAGAACCGCGAGCGACTGCAGAACGGCGACGTGTTCACGAAGTTCATGACCAGGCTTCTGAACCTCGCCGAGGTCAAGGCGCTGTTGTCGGACGAGCATTTCTCGGTGGACGGCACGCTGATCGAAGCCTGGGCTTCCCACAAGAGCTTCCGCCCCAAGGACGGCAGTGACGGCGACGACGGCACCAACTTCCATGGCCAGACCCGCAAGAACGACACCCATGCCTCCACCAGCGATCCCGACAGCCGGCTCTACCGCAAGGCCACCGGCCGCGAGGCCAGGCTCTGCTACATGGGCCATGCCACCATGGAGAACCGCAATGGTCTGGCGGTCGCCGGGATGGTGACGCATGCCAGCGGCACCGCCGAGCGTCGCGCCGCGGAGAAGATGCTCAAGGCCAAGGCCAAACAGGCCGGCCGGCGCATCACCGCCGGCGCGGACAAGGCCTATGACACCGCCGATCATGTCGCCAATCTGCGCGCCATCGAGGTGACGCCGCATGTGACGCAGAACAATACAATCGGCAAGACCGGCCGCAGCCGTCGCAGCGCGATCGACGAGCGAACCACCCGCCACGAGGGCTATGGTATGTCGCAGACACGGCGCCCGATGATCGAATGCATCTTCGGATGGGGCAAGCAACACGGCACGATGCGCAAGACCAAACATCGCGGCATCGGCGCTGTCGCCGCCGACTTCATGCTCAACCTAATCGCCTACAACCTGATCCCCATTCCAAAACTGCTCGCCGCATAGCCTCCACGCCGTCCAGGCGACGACGCGCGACGCCCGATCAGCTAACTACACCAGCATCGCGCCTGTCCGCTGGCAAGAAAATAGTCGGATTTTGGGTTTTTCAGCGGACTGCTAGACACGACAAAGCGATATGCTTGCGCTGGCTCGGGCGACGTTCTTGGCCCTACCAACGCTAATACCACCTTTGAGAACGCTAATGGGCCGATCGGGATGAAGTCTCTATCGGAGTTCATCTCGACCGCGCATGCGCGCAAGCAGTTCTATAGACTGCGGCAACAAGCTTCTTAAAAGCAAAACTCATAACGCAGTTAGATCGCGCTTGCCCGCTACGGCCTATTTGCGAATATGTTCAGCGATTTCAAGCCTCGTGACAGGCTTGCGAGCCAAACAACGCAGATCAGAACGGACTTCGATTGGCCGGGCTGCGAAACATGACGCAACGAGCACTGCGGCATTAACGGTAGCGACTTCGTTCCGCTGGTCACAATTGCTTACCATTTGTAACACCTCATGTCCAGAAGCGCTTTGCATGCGCGAATTTGCGCGCGGCTTTGGCTGCCGCCTTCAGGAGAGGTTCGATTTCAGTTTGTTCGCGACCGAAGGCTGCACCGGCTGAAAGCGTGCGCGCGCGCCGTTTCGTGCGCTCGCTACCGACGGCGATTTTAGGAGCCAATTTCTGACGTACGACGATGTCGTTGAGAACTCCGAGGCAATCCTGCAAGTCTTTAAGGCGATCTTTGAAGCCGGACAGATGCGCGTTCATCTTGCGCCCAGAAAACAGGCTGTAGAAAAAGTCAGTGGAATAGCGCAGCTTCTTGATCGCGATTCGCAGCTTGTGGCGCTGGTGCGGGTCAAGTTGTTCAAACTCATTCGCCTTTTTCATCGCCTTCTTGCTACGTCGTGTGAGGACATCCTTGGCAAACTGCTCAATGCGCGGATGGCCCGACGCGATCGAAGGCTGTTTAGCCCAATCACCAGCCTCAATCCATTGCAATGCATCGAGCAGGAGACAACGGTAACGGGTGGAATTGACGGCATCCTTAGCCTTTGCAAAGGCGTTGGTACGCTGGACCGCGAGTTCGGCTGAGAACTCTTTCAGAGCACGCTTCGCTGGCGCCGCCTTGCGCAACTGTTTGATCTTGGTTCCCATTACATCAAGGTCGCGCGCCGGACCGAGCTTGCCGGTCAGCCATTTGAGCTCGCCTTTAATCCGTTCTGTCTGCTTGTCGCCGAGAAATTCTGAGAACACCGAGATGGCAGCACGAAGCCGGCGTAAGCCGACGCGCATCTGATGCAAGCCTTTGGGATCCGACTCCCTTACTGCTGGCTCGTTTGCGGCCAGTTGCCGCAAGATAGACCGCCCGATGATGCGAAATGCATCGACCGTGCTTATGCCGCGCTGGAGTATAATATTTTGGCCTTGGACAGCCAGTTCGGTTTTGGCCGCAGTGAGATCGTAGCCTCGCTCGGATTTGCTTTTAAGCGCCAATTTTGCAGGCACAAGTCCCCCGATTACTCGGGCCAGCTTGAACAAGTCGGCAGGATTGCCGCCCTTGAGCTCAAGCTCGACTTCGGTGATGGGCGCCCACTTCTGCCCCGCGCGCACTTGACCCTCGTCGAGTGCCATTTCGATGCGGCTCCCGCCTTTGCGGAAAGGCACAGTCCTGCGAAGTATGCGCGTTTCGAAAATTGGCATGAGCTGTCGTTTAAGTCTCTTTGTTAGCATAGGCGCCAGCGCGGTTCCACGCGCAGCGCGAAAATCAAGCTCGTCGCTGTCAATCTTGTGGTTCCACTCGCTACGGCTGAACGGGACATCGGTCGCCGCGGTCTTAATCGTCTGAACACGTTTGTCTCCGCTTTGCCTCACGCGCAGCGAGACGCCCTTTGTTCTGAGCTCGTGCTTGTCGGTGTCGAAGTAGATCGACGCGAGATATTCTTCCTTTGCCGGCATGCCATCGCGTCGACGCAGAGTGCGCGCGGTTGTAAGCTTCCTCAAATCGCTTGGAGAAACCTCAAACTTCAATTCAGTTTCGGTTCCCATCGCGCTATCTGAACCATCCGTTTTTGCCGGCAACGAAATTGCGTGGAAGAAAGCATTTTTCGATCAAAACTGAAAACGAACGGTGGCGCCGGCTGCCTTCAACCGATCGCGCGGCCCTTCGAGTTCCGATTGCTCAAAACCGTTAGAGGCGAGTATCGCGATTTTTTTGCCAGAGAGCTGCATAGCTTGCTTCGTGTTCTGAAACACCCTCTCTTGCTAACGGGCGCGGCGCGCGGATGTTCCTAGGCCGTCAAGCTAATGAGCAGGGCGTGCGCCAACGTCGATCGTAGCTTCGCCTTCTAGCGAGGTTGGACTTTCTCGCATCCCTCTACGAGATCAACCATGTGAGCGGCAGCATGAATCGTCAAAGGATGTTGAGTAAAGCCTTGATGCTGCAGACAATCAGTTACAGCGAGCATCGGTTCCCCCTGAGATCGTTCAGCACTCGATCTGGCTCTATCTCCGATTCACCCTGAGTTTTCGCGACGTCGAAGATTTGTTGGCGGAGCGCGGCATCACGGTATCCTACGAGACGATTCAGTGCTGGGTGAACCATTTCGGAGCGATGATCGCAGCGGTTGCGCAAACGCCGGGCCAAGCCTCACACAACCTGGCATCTGGACGAAAGTCTATCTGAAAATCGATGGCCGCATGGTCTACCTTTGGCGACCCGAACAGCACGACCCGCCCGATCCAGGATGCGATGGCGCCCTGCACGGCGGCGTAGGCCTGCGGTCCTGTTGCCGCCGCGGCGGTCAAACAGTGGTCGCTAACGAGCTGGGGAAAACTCGTGAAGATCGGCGCCAAAGTGGTGCGCCATGGCCGCTACGTCATCTCTCAGATGGCCGAGGTGGCGGTGTCGGAGGAATTTCCAGGAAATCTTGCGGCTGATCGCGGGACTGCGACCAAGACCGGCTCCAGCGTAGGGACTGAAGGCGTCGGATGCGTCATCACGACGGGAGGAGTGTGTCTTAATGACGAGGAAAAGAACCAAATCGGCTTCTCGGGAATGGTCCGGGCCGCGGCCACGCCCGAAGCCGTGCGGACGCCGCCTTATGGCTTCTGTGTACCCCAGCAGAATGCTAGACTAGCGTTCGTCAGCATCGGGTGGGGGTTACCTAGCAGTGATACGGTAAATCCTTTGCCAATCAAGTGAGGCCGTCTATGCCACACATCCGAACCGGCAATCAGCCCGTAACTCAGATCACGGTCATCGAGTCCGAGCCGGGGAAGCAGGCGAGGCGCTGTCATTGATGACTGAGCGAGCTCGCTTCATGGCGCGCCAGCCGGGGTTTTTCTCTATCAGCCTACATCGCAGCCTCGACGGGCGCCGCATCGTCAACTACCTCCAATGGCAGAGTCGCGATCTCTTGCAGTCGGCTCACAAATCGCCGGAATTTCGCAAGGAGTGCGTCAGTTCGATCAGGTAGCGGAAGGGATCGATCCCCATCTGTTCGAGGTTGCCCACGTCATGGATAGCGGCGATTAGACATGCCGTTTACGTGACCTGAAACCGTACGGTCGAGACAGCCCCGGCGTGGTTTGACTAATTTGAGGTTCGACGGCCATGAACGATCGCACCGTTACCGTTTTCGGCGGAACCGGGTTTCTCGGCCGCCGCGTCGTTCGGCATCTCCGTAAGCACGGGTTTTCCGTTCAGATTGCATCAAGGCATCCGGATCGAGGGCACAGGCTGTTCGGTCTTGATCCGCAAATTCAATCGGTCGAGGCCAACATTCATGACGAGCGGTCAGTCGCTGATGCACTTGCGGGCGCTTTCGGTGTGGTAAATGCAGTCAGTGTTTACGTCGAGCACGGACATGAGACGTTTCATTCCGTGCATGTCGAATCTGCCGAACGGGTAGCAGCTCAAGCACACCGAGCCGGAGTCGAGCGGCTCGCCCACGTTTCAGGAAACGACAATGCGTTCCGCATTCCTTTTGCCTCGCTCGAAGAGACCAGCCAGCTTAAGCGTGTTTCGAATCACCGAATGGACTGAATACCAATTCTCGATGTGAAAGAAATTGATGCCTTGGCCGAACACTTGCGCTTCGTGGGCAGTCTCGATTCCTAATCGCTGCTTCGCATGCACGCGTCCGAGACGTTGCTCCAGCTTCGCTAGTATGTCCTCATGCATTCAGCAACTTCCTTCGAAATCTGCCCGTCTTCGACAATCGCTTTCTGGCCCAGCGCGGCATTCAAAAAACGGCGCGTCTTAGCTCGCTGGTTTTGGTCCTGCCTTCATGGCAACGATCATGATGAGGATCGCGAAGGCTGAAAAGGCCACGCCGGCGAGAAACGTTGCCGTCGGGCCGAAGGTTTGCCACAGCCAGCCAGCAAGGACGCTCGCGATCAGCAGCCCGCCGGCGGTTACCAGATTAAACAGGCCGAAGGCCGTGCCTCGCAAGTCTTCAGGAGCGGTATCAGCCACGAGTGCCGACAACAGCCCCTGCGACAATCCCAAATAAAGACCCCAGAGGCCAACGCCTGCGAACACGCCCCCGAGCCCGGGAATAAAGGCCAGCGTTAGATCGGCGACGACCAGCGCCACCAGCCCGCAAAGAAGCAGCTTCATCCGTCCCATCTTGTCCGAGAGAATTCCGGCCGGCGTCGCCATCAAAGCGTAGATCAGGTTCATCCATACGAACACCAGCGGGATCAGCGCTAACCCAAGTCCTTCGGCCTGCGCCTTCAGCACGAGAAAGGCTTGGCTGAAGCGCGCCAAAGTGAACGCCAAACCAATTGCAACGACCATCCAAAAGGCCGGGGAAAGGCGCTTGAGTTCGTCCCGGCGGATCGGCCAGCCGCGGGTTGCAGTTCGCTTGACACCATCAGGCTCTTGCACTCCCACCACGACCAGAAGCACAGCAAGGGCCGCCGGCACCACCGCCCACCAGAACACGGCGCGGAAGTCGTTGGCATAGAGCGCCATCAGGGCCATCGCCAGCAACGGACCCACAAGACCTCCGACAGTATCCAACGCCTGACGGATGCCGTAGGCGGCGCCACGGATCTCGATCGGCGTAATGTCGGCCACGAGCGCATCGCGGGGAGCGTCCCGGATGCCCTTGCCGATACGATCGACGAAGCGCGCAGCCAGAACTTCCCATGCCGTTCCCGCGAGCGGGAACACCGGCTTGGTGACGGCAGCCAGTCCGTAGCCGATGCCGACCAGGAGCTTGCGTTTGCCAATTCGGTCGGAAAGGACACCGGAAAAAACCTTGGCAACGGCTGCCGTCGCCTCGGCAGCACCCTCGATCAACCCGACGGTCACCGCGCTGGCACCCATCCCCGTCACGAGGAAAACCGGCAGCAAGCTATGAATGAGCTCGGAGGAGACGTCCATTAACAAGGAGACGAAGCCGAGCGCCCAAACGCTCGTCGGCACGTCGCGCCACGTTACAGCCAGAACCCGGCGGATTTCGAAATTCATGAGGAAAACTAGCAGGCTTCCGGATAGCAAACTTGCGCCAAATCAAGCATCGGCTGAATGTCCAATCTTCCTGCGGATTACCGCCCGATAGGGTTCAGAGGTCTTGCCCAACGAAGGCCGATTGTAGACTTATTTCGAATTGATTGTCTATTGTTTGGTGTGACGGAGTGGCCGCGAGGAGAATTGTAAGGCGATTCCGATCGCGGCGGCGGCGCGCTATGGCTCGGTGGCAAGCGTAAGCGCGAGTGCGGCGAGCAAGGGGAAGTTATCGTGAGCGGTCTAAATCCCAACCCCGCAAAACTGGTCACCCACCAATTAGGAGAAAGCCAGCCTTAAGAATTTTGCTCAGGAAGTGCGGTGTTGATGATGGCCGGGGTTCAAATCCCCCGGCCACTATCCTCATATTACTTGAGGGCGGAAAACCAAGTGTCTATGTCTTTGCGTGCTTGATCCTTCGCAAAACCATATCTCTGTTGCAGCCGACCTTCTAGCTGGTCGCGCTTCCCGTTGATTGCGGTGAGATCATCGTCAGTGAGCTTGCCCCACTTTTCCTTCACCTTGCCTTGGAACTCTTTCCAATTTCCTTCCACTCGATTCCAGTCCATCATGGATCTCCCAGATTTGAGATGAAATTATGCCACTTACGAAAGGTCTGCCGGTTATTATCGCGGAGACCACATATGTTTTTTTCGATTAGTTGTATTTAAACTCAGTCATTGCCTTTAGCTGATCCTTGGTGGCGTCGATAACTGCGTGATCCGGGTACCACTGCTCAGTCGCGGTGCGGACGGGGCGCACGTTTGTTGTGGCAGCGCCGGTCGTTGTCCTCGCGTTGTTATCAACATTTGTTGCTGGTGCAGTGGTTGTGGGAGCGTTCGCCGCCGTTGTTGATGGAACGGCTTCATTGACGAATTTGAGCTTGTCAAAGTTTACTGCAACCTTACGTTCTCCCATTCCAAGAAAACCACCAACTCCAAGAATTGCAGCCTGAATCTTTCCGTTCTGATCGGTCAACAATTCCTCGATATCACCCAGCTTCTCATTATTTTGATTATAGACGTCAAGGCCAATCATCTTATAAACCCGCCACTGACCTTTGTAAGCCTGATCCAAGGCGATCGCGTTATTGTCTGCCCTAACAGCCGGCACCGGGGTCTGCGCCAAAGCCGTTCCAGCCATCATAGCGGTCGCGATAACTCCAACGACAAAATATTCCTTAATCATGAGATCGCTCCATTTAGTTGCCTAATCAGAATTCTGAAAAGGGCCAGCTTCAGGCTCGCAAGGGTACATTCCCTCAATCGAGACGGTAGGATCGGGATAAACTGTAAGCTGCTCACCTCCCTACTCGCCCCAGCTGAAATGGTTCCTAGACGAAAGACATAAATATTCTCAAGATCGCCATCGATGCGTCGTCGCCCGTGTATCAATCCCAACGCGAGGCGACGTAACCGGAATTTGACCTGTTTCAAGCTGGCGCTCTGTCGATGATCTGGTCAAGGCGATGGGAATGAGCGGCGTCTCCAAAAGTCAAGTGTCGCGTCTGTGCGAAGAAATCGATGAGCGCGTCAACGCCTTCCTGGAGCGGCCGATCGAAGGCGACTGGCCGTATCTGTGGATCGACGCCAAGTATGTGAAGGTTCGCCAGAACGGCCGCATCGTCCCGGTGGCGGCAATCATTGCAGTCGGCGTCAACAATGACGGGCGGCGCGAGATTCTCGGCATGGACATCGGGCCCTCCGAGGCCGAGACGTTCTGGACCGCGTTCGTGCGCAAGCTCGCCCGCCGCGGATTGCGCGGCGTAAAGCTGGTGATCTCCGACGCCCATGAGGGCATCAAGGCCACGGTCTCGAAGGTGCTGACCGCCAGTTGGCAGCGTTGTCGCGTCCACTTCATGCGCAATGCGCTGGCCCATGCCGGCAAGAGCGGGCGGCGCGTGGTATCCGCCTTCATCGCCACCGCCTTTGCCCAGGACGACGCCGAAGCCGCCCGAGTGCAATGGCGCAAGGTCGCCGATCAATTGCAGCCGACAATCCCGAAGCTGGTCAGGCTGATGCACGAGGCCGAGCCCGACGTGCTGGCCTTCATGAGCTTTCCGGCGACGCATCGCGCCAAGCTGCACTCGACCAATCCGATCGAGCGTCTTAATGGCGAGATCAAGCGCCGCACCGAGGTCGTCGGCATCTTCCCCAATGAGGCCGCCATCCGACGTCTCGTCGGCGCCATCCTGCTCGAACAAAACGACGAATGGGCCGTCCAGCGTGCCGCTACATGACGCTGGAAACTATCGCGCCCATCAGCGATAACCCAATCGTTGGGCTGCCCGCAGTGGCAACCTGACCGGCCCGGCCAAGCCGGCAGTCGTGATGGCCATTAAGAAGCTACACCACGCGTTGGGACACGATCACTGCCGAAGCTGAAGGTCCTGTTCACGACCGGGTTCAGTCGCAACGCGGTCATTCACAACGGCGTGCTGGATCAGGACGTGAGTTTCATATCCAAGCCTTTCACCATCGAGCAGATCGCCTCCAAGGCGCGAGCTGTTCTTGACGGTGCTTAAAGCATTGGCGGCTTGGCCCCGTCGCCTGGATCCATTGCCGCCTGCTTAACTTGTAGCTGCACTGCCGGATGCCCATCGCCCAAGGCATCCGATGGAATAACGGCCTCAGCGTATATCCCTCGCTGAGGTCGTTTCTTTTGGACGATGGCGTCGCGATCAGGCCTAAGTCTCGATGATAACCTTTAGGGCTTTGGTCTTGGCAGCGTTGCCGAAAGTCTCGTATGCGTCGAGAATATTATCGAGCTTGAAACGATGCGTGATGAGACGCTTGGGATCAATCTTGTGAGCGCCAACAGTTTTGAATAGCATCGGTATAGTGACTGTGTCGACCAGCCGTGTCGTGATCGAGATATTGCGGTCCCACAAATCCTCGAGATGGAGATCGACCTTCTTTCCATGCACCCCGATATTGGCGACAGTGCCTCCTGGCGCGACCAGTTTTTGGCAAAGTTCGAAGGTGACCGGAATGCCGACCGCCTCTATGGCGGTATCGACGCCGCGCTTGCCGGTCATCGTCATGACCGCCTCCAATGCCTTCCCATCGGTGCTGTTGATGGTTGCCGTAGCGCCGAAGCGCCTGGCTACTTCAAGGCGGTTGTCGTCAAGATCAATCATAATGATCTCGGCCGGCGAGTAGAATTGGGCGGTGAGGAGTGCTGCGAGCCCAATCGGGCCCGCACCGACGATCGCCACGGTATTTCCCGGCGCAACCTTGCCGTTGAGCACGCCGCACTCAAAGCCAGTGGGCAGGATGTCGCTCAGCATCACCAGTGCCTCTTCATCCGCGCTGGCGGGAATCGGATAGAGGCTTGTATCGGCGTAGGGAATGCGGACGAACTCGGCTTGCGTGCCGTCGATGGTGTTGCCGAGGATCCAGCCGCCGGTCGTGCAGTGGGAGTACATCTGCCTGCGGCAATATTCGCACTTACCACAGGCACTGACGCAGGAGATCAGAACGCGATCGCCCACTTTGAATGCTGCCACCGCCGCCCCCACCTGCTCAACGATGCCAACTCCCTCATGGCCGAGAATGCGGCCAGGCTGGCAAGTCGGGACGTCGCCCTTGAGAATATGCAGGTCAGTGCCGCAAATCGTCGTTTTGGTAACCCTGACGATTGCGTCGGTGGACGCGGTGATTTCCGGTTTGGGCCGTTCTTCGAGAGCCTTTTTTCCCGGCCCCAGATAAACGAACGCTTTCATCGTCCCTGTTGTTGGAGTGCGCGTAGCTAGTTTTGGCGGCGTCATGATATTCATGGCCGGGGACCTTTCAGATTGACGGACTCGACCATAGCTACTGGCCGATCTGGCGCAGCAAACCCCGGCCGCCCTCGGCGGAAAATTTCAGAAACTACTGCTAGGGAATCCGAGACCCATTGCAGCTTGTGCATGGCATCCTTCAGCTTTGCAGACAGCGTTTGGACGCCGCCATTGTTTTCCAATGCTTTAGCGTTTTAATAGTTCCATTGCCGGCTCGACCAAGTCTAACGACCGCCGATGTCCGAGAAGGGTCATTCGCGTCGTTTTGAACGTTGCCCGATGACTTCTGGTTTTCCTCCCGAAACGGACATCGTCAGACCGGCCCGGTTGGTCCGTTTAGTGCCAACAACGGAAGTAACCAAATCTCGGGCCGGTCGCACACTCTGGACAACATGAGAGGCCGACATAAGACGAAGCGGCACGAGCGGAATCGTGTAAGTCGAAATACTGCTTTTGATCCAATATCGGTATTTATTTCTCAATTTTTTGTATAGGCCAGATTTGGTTTTGGGATTGAGTGCAGGCTAGACTAGCATAACCGGGAGCCCTCCCGGCTCTGCCGGAGAGGCAGTATAAGTTTGACATTTGCGGCGGTCGCCCATCACCGAACCTCTGATCGTGAGCCACCATGCACACGAAAGGAAGTTTGACGATTGGCAATCGCGAGACCTTAACCCCATCAAATGGCGATGCGATTATCAAGAGGCATCTGTCCTCCGAAGTGGCGCGAAAAAAGTTGTAAGTAAGGTCGGGTGGCGCGGGCGGGAGTATTTCGTGCGCCGACCAAATAGATAGAGCTTCGGATCCAGCGTGGCCGCTTCGGCGGCCCAATTCCTAAAGCCCCCGGCTTTGCCGGGGATACTTACTTGGAAATGGTCTCGACACCATCCAGATAGATGGACAATGCACCCACCCACTTGCGCGACGCATCGGAATCGGCGCTCTCGGCTGCCTGTTCAATTGATCTGCCGATGTCGGTAATGGTCTGGAATCCAAACATGCCCCCGGAGCCCATCATCTGGTGTCCCAGAATCGTCACGGTCTCGAAGTCAACGCGATCCAGGGCGTCCAGCATCACGATGACATGCTGCTTGCAGTTCCGCAGATACGCAGGGATCCGGATTGCGGATTTAGATTTAGCACTCAAACGGATCAGGTCCATCCAGTTGCTTTCGTCTTTCGACGACGAAGGTGCGACCAGGGAGTGCTCCCTGATCGCCTGCAGCAGCACTTCTTGTTTGATGGGCTTCGTCAAAAAAGCCGTGCATCCCGCCGCCAAACACATTTCCCGATCGCCCTTCAGGGCAGAGGCCGTCAGTGCAACGATCGGCGTGGGCGGCCGATGGTTCGCCTGCTCCCACGCCCGAATCGTCCGCGTCGCGGTCAAGCCATCCATCACCGGCATTTGCCGGTCCATCAGGATTAGATCGTAGCGTCCGAGTTCAAACATTTTGCAGGCGATGGCACCGGTCTCGGCGATCTCGACATGGTACGGCGTGTCCTCCAGATAGGCCAACGTGATTATGCAGTTGTCGGGAGAGTCCTCCGCCAGGAGAATTCGCAGCGCCGGCAGCGGCTGTTCGGGATCCGCTCCAACCGGAACGGCCGCCGGTCGATTGACCGTAGCGGAGATCTCGAAGGGTACCGCGAAAGCAAACACGCTGCCTTTCCCGACTTCGCTTTCGACCCAGATGTCCTGCTCCGGCGAGAGAGCGGTCTTCGCCAGCAGGTCCGAGATTCCCATGATCGCATTCATCGGCGTTCGGATCTCATGGCTCATGCTCGCCAGAAAATCCGATTTGGTCCGGCTCGCGCTCTCGGCGGCGGCCTTGGCCTGCTGCAATTCCGCCTCCACCCGCTTGCGTTCGGTGACGTCGCGCGCCGCGGCGAAGACGCCCTGCAGGGTGCGGTTCCGATCGTAAAACGTGGTTGCATTGTAGGACACCACCGTCTGCTTGCCGTCACGGGCGCGCGCCGTCAGCTCGTATTCGGTGACCGACTTTTCGCTCAGCACCCGATTGATCGCCGCCTCGGCGCGCTCCGGATCGGTGAAATACCCCTTGAACGGCGCGCCGATCAGCTCGTCGCGCGTGCAGCCGGTAAGCGCCTCCATCTGCTTGTTGACGTCGGTGATGATGCCGGACGGATCGGTGGTCATCAGTGCGTCGATATTGGATTCGATCAGCGAGCGTGTGTAGAATTGCTGGTCGCGCAGGCGTTGATCGGACTTCTTTTGCTCTTCCTCGACCAGTTTGCGCGCGGTGTTGTCGGTGCCGATTAGCAGATACCCAATGATGGTCGCTTGCGCGTCGCGAAGTGCGGTGACCGACACCACGGCCGGGAATCGGCTTCCATCCTTGCGGATATAGGTCAATTCGTAGATGTCCTCGATCCCGCGCGAGGCCTTGAACACCAGGGCCTCGAAGCCCGGCGTGATCGGGGTTGCGAGCTCGACGCTCAGCGCCTTGGCGCGCGCGATCAGTTCCTGCGGATCGGAAATGTCAGCCGGCGTAATCTTGTTCATCACGTCGGCTGCCGCATAACCGAGCATCCGCTCGGCGCCGACATTGAAGATCTGAATGACGCCCTTGGCGTCGGTGGCGATGCTGGAGAAGTTGGCGCTGTTGAAAATGGCGCTCTGCAGGGCTCCCGCCTTGAGTTCGGTGCCGATCAAGAGGTAACCAATGATGACGTCCTGCGCGTCGCGCAGTGCTGTAATGGAAACCACCGCCGGGAATCGGCTGCCATCCTTGCGGATGTAGGTCAGCTCGTAGATATCATCGATCCCGCGCGAGACCTTGAACACCAGGGCCTCGAAGCCCGGCATGATCGGGGTTCCGAGTTCGACGCTCAGCGCCTTGGCGCGGGCGATCAGTTCCTGCGGATCGGAAATGTCGGCCGGCGTGATCTTGTTCATGACCTCGGCGGCGGCATAGCCGAGCATCCGCTCGGCGCCGACGTTGAATATCTGAATGACGCCCTTGGCGTCGGTGGCGATGCTGGAGAAGTTGGCGCTATTGAAGATTGCGCTCTGCAGGGTTCCCGCCTGGAGCAGCGCTTCTTCCGCAAGTTTGCGCGCGATGTTGTCGGTGCCAATGAGCAGATAGCCGATGATAACGTCCTGCGCGTCGCGCAGCGCCGTGACCGACACCACGGCCGGGAATCGGCTTCCATCCTTGCGGATATAGGTCAATTCGTAGATGTCCTCGATCCCGCGCGAGGCCTTGAACACCAGGGGCCTCGAAGCCCGGCGTGATCGGGGTTGCGAGCTCGACGCTGAGCGCCTTGGCGCGGGCGATCAGTTCCTGCGGATCAGAAATGTCGGCCGGCGTAATCTTGTTCATCACGTCGGCGGCGGCATAGCCGAGCATCCGCTCGGCGCCGACGTTGAAGATCTGGATGACGCCCTTGGCGTCGGTGGCGATGCTGGAGAAGTTCGCACTGTTGAAGATCGCGCTCTGCAGCGCGCCAATCCGCGCCGTCTCGTCTTTTCTATTGAACACGGTATCCCCCCAGCGACTCCCGCACTTAGCTGATCGATTGCGCGAGAGCCGCGGATATCGAAGCTCTTCTTCCCGGGGATCACGCCGCTCCGAGCGCTATCCGAGCTAATGCATATTCGCGCCAGGGCGAAAAGTTCCGTCGGTTCTGTAATCTTTTAAGAAAAGTTTTTTTTCGGAAACGCTTGACCCTCCGTGCCAATGATCATGAGACATCTGAGTCCGAAGAGTTTAGCCTCGGGGCGTAGGACAGAGATCACATGGTTATGCCAAGCAAAGACACGAAGTTGGGTGGTGCAGCAGGGTTTGGCGCGGCGGAAGGCCGGAGGCCGACCGCCGTGCCAAACCCTGCGGCGGCAACTCCTGAACTGTTGGATCGGGCGCGCCGTCGAACGTTCACCGGGCAGTACAAGCTGCAGGTTCTGGCGGAGATCGATCGCGCTCCCGCTGGCGGCACCGGCACAATCCTGCGCCGGGAAGGTCTGTACTCGTCAACTTTGAGCGAATGGCGCCGGCTGCGCGACGCTGGCGCGCTCGGTGCAAAGACGTCGATCAAACGAGGACCCAAACCCGCGCTGCGCAATCCGATGGCAGCGGAACTAGCGCAGGCCAAACGGGAGAATGCGCGGCTCTTGCGCAGGCTGGAGCACGCCGAGACGATCATCTCGATCCAAAAAAATAGTGGCAGCCTTGTTGGGCCTCCCGCTGGCGACAGCCGACGACGACGCATCACGATTGATGCCGTCATCGCGCTGGCGCCAACACCTGGCCTCACCGCCAGTGCGTGCGCTGCGCTGAACGTGTCGCGCGCCAGTGTTTATCGTCAGCGCACGCGTTTGGCGGGGCCGCTGAACAAGAGTGATCAAAATGACGCTCGAGGTCTTGCCGAACTGGTACGGGTCGGTTGGTATCGAGAAGTAAAAGTTAAAAGCGAGGAAAGTCAAAGGTCCGCGCGATACTCGTCGCGCGATCCTGACTCGTATGCATGCGCCGGGACATTGAGAACCAAGTCCGCAGTCTGATCAAGGAATATGGATTGCTATTCCCTCGCGCCATCGGCCAACAGTTCCGCAATCAGGTCAGCGAGATACTCGGCAAAGATCACCAGCTTCTCAGCGTGACCGCGCCGCTCCTGTCGATTTATGAGCATATCTGTCACCAGCAGAGCAAGTTTGACGACGAGGTCCGCCGATTGGCGATGTCGGACGAGACGACGCGGCACCTGATGACAGTTCCAGGCGTCGGAGTGGTGACGGCCCTCACGTTCCGCCATACGATCGACGATCCGTCCCGCTTCCGATCGGCCTCTACGGTCGGCGCCTATCTCGGCCTTACGCCTCGGCGCAACCAATCTGGAGAAACCGACACTAGCGGCAAGATATCGCGATGGGGCGACCGTCTTCTCCGATCCTACTTGTTCGAGGCGGCGACCGTTCTGCTCTATCGGACCAAAAAATGGTCCTCCCTCAAAGTCTGGGGAATGAAGCTCGCAAAGCGAATAGGTGTGAAGAAGGCAAAGACCGCCGTTGCCCGAAAGATTGTCGTCATCCTTCACTGCATTTGGGTCGATGGCACCTCGTTCGACTGGGGCCATGCCACACCGGCCTGAACGCATACTGAAGCTTTCCGGTCCGGTCCGCCGGGCTGGCGATGTCCCGCTGGGACGGTGGTCGCGGTGACCTCGGTCAATCGGCTGGTGGCAGCTCGTCCGCACTCCGCTGCACACGTTGAGGCACCCGCCCCGGACATCATCATGAGGCGCTTGGCGACCTCGGAAAGAACCATGACCCTGGCGATGGCATCAAAGCTACCGTGGTAAAATTTCTCCTACGGCAAAAGAAGATCCAACACCTACCGCTGTAGTAACGCCGGCCATTCTTGCCCCGTCTACACGGCCCCATCCAGATTCGACGGGGCGAGCGCTACGGCTTTGCTGAGGGCGGATGAAAGGGTGCTTGACAACAGATCGCAATTAAAGGGCCGATTGACACTCTGACGTTGTTTCAGCAACGCGGGTGGGCCAGAGTATATGCCGTCTGTGCGTCGGGCTTAATTAAATACCATGTCGTTTCGGCAACTCTTGGTGGTCGTTCGAATGATACGGCTTCGTCTCTCGCGGCTGTCGGATTTGGAATAACCATTTTGGATAGAATATTTTCACAAAAAGCGCTCTCAATGCTTTGCTGCGTAAATCTCCAGTTTGTGGGTTTTGCCGTCGAGGGCGACACGGAGCGGTAGTTGGTCAAGCGGACCGATTGTGCCGTCGAGGATGACATTCGGAACACTGTGATCACCGATAAATCGCGTGGAAAAGCGGATTTCGTAGCGCGTCGATCCCACTATTACGATGACTTCAAATCCGGGCCATGCGGCTGGAATGCGGGGCTCGATGACAAGAAACTCACCGTCGCGCCGAATGCCCAGAATGCCGTCGATTCCGGCACGATACATCCACGCGGCAGAACCGGTGTACCAGGTCCAACCCCCGCGTCCCACATGCGGCGCTACTGAATAGACATCGGCAGCGACAACGTAAGGTTCGACCTTGTAGCGTTCGACGTCTTCGGAGGTCTTGGCATGGTTGATCGGATTAAGCAGTGCAAAGAGATCATGTGCTTTGTCGCCCGCGCCCAGTTCCGCAAACGCGAAGATCGCCCACATCGCGGCGTGACTGTACTGGCCGCCGTTTTCGCGTAGGCCGGGAGGGTAACCCTTGATGTAGCCGGGGTCGTGCGATGTGGTATCGAAAGGGGGCGAGAACAGGACAGCTAGACCGTCCTCGTGGCGAATAAGGTGCCCCTCCAGAGATGCCATCGCTTCCGCGGCACGCGCGGGCTCGGCAGCCCGTGACAACACCGCCCACGACTGTGCTATTGAATCGATTTGGCACTCGTCATTATTCCTGGAGCCAAGCCACGTGCCATCATCGTAGGTCGCGCGGCGATACCATTCGCCGTCCCAAGCGTCCTGCTCGATCGCATTCCGCACCAATGCCGCGTGAGCGCGCCAGCGTCTGGCGCGGTCGGCGTCGCGGCTTTCCGCGAGCGGCGCCAACATTTCGATGGTGCGCAGCAGGAGCCAGCCTAGCCAAACGCTTTCGCCTTGACCGCCTTCGCCGACCCGGTTCATACCGTCGTTCCAGTCGCCGGTGCCCATCAGCGGTAAGCCGTGCTTGCCCGTGAGTTCAACGCACTGATCTAGGCCTCGAGCACAGTGCTCGAACAGAGACGCCTTTTCATCCGCAATCATCGGCTGGAAAAACGCGTCGTGTTCACCAAGTTGGAGCTGCGGCCCTTCAAGAAACGGAATTGTTTCATCCAAAACTGCAGAGTCGCCCGACGAAACAACGTAGGTCGCAGTCGCAAACGCGAGCCAGACTCGATCATCCGAGATCCGTGTTCGCACCCCCTGCCCGGAATGCGGCAACCACCAGTGCTGCACGTCGCCTTCTGAGAACTGGCGCGCAGCGGCGCGCAAAAGGTGGCGCCGTGTCTCATCCGGGCTGGCGAAGGTCAGTGCCATACTATCCTGAAGCTGATCGCGGAAACCGAAGGCGCCACTTGCCTGGTAAAAGGCCGAGCGTGCCCAGATACGGCATGCAAGCGTTTGATAGAGCAGCCAGCCGTTCAACATGATATCCATCGTTCGATCCGGCGTCTTGACCTGGACCGCGCCAAGCAACGTCTTCCATTGATCGGTCACCTCTTTGAGTACGGCGTCGAGATCGGCCTCGCGATAGCGGGTGATCAGCGCATGGGCCGCGTCAAGCGTGGTACATTGCCCGAGGAAGGATACCACTTCGATGGTCTCGCCTGCGGCAAGCTCAACGACGCATTGCAAGGCAGCGCAGGGATCGAGTCCGGCACCTGTTGTTTTGGAGAGAGGGACCCTCCCTATCAGCGCCGCGGGCGACTCAGGCCCGCCATTGCGACCAAGAAATTCGGTGCGGTCGGCGGTCCAAGATGTCTGCCGGCCCCTAAGATCGGCAAAAGCGGTGCGGCCGGGGAAGGCCATACCCCAGGGATTGCGGGCCAGCATCGCGCCGGTGGCCCCATCCATTTCTGTTGTGATAAACGGACCCGACGCTCCGCGGGAAGTGCCTAGCACCCATTCCGCGTAAGAGGTGATCGACAGCCTGCGCGGCCGGCCGGAGAGGTTTCGTAGCGTGAGGCAGGAAATCTTGATCGGATCGGCAACCGGAACGTATTGCAGCAATTCCAGCGCAATACCGTTCGCCTCATGCTCGAAGCGGCTGTAGCCAAAACCGTGGCGCGCAATGTAGGTCCCCCCGTCGCGGATCGGCAGCGCGGTTGGGCTCCAGAGATCAAAGGTCTCTTCGTCACGAATGTAAATCGCTTCGCCCGACGGGTCTCCGACCGGATCGTTCGACCATGGCGTGAGCTGGTTTTCACGACTGTTTTCAGCCCAGATGTAGCCGCTCCCCTCGACCGAGCACTGGAAGCCGAAGGTGGGATTTGCGATCACGTTGATCCAGGGTGCCGGCGTCGTCCGGCCTGCATCAAGGATGGTTACATACTCGCGACCGTCTTTATCAAAACCCCCGAGGCCATTGAAGAACTCAAGGTCGGGCGGCGTCGACGCGGACGCGGGCTCCGGCAATGACACGCCAGGTTTCGGGTGACGGATTGGCGACAAGCCGACTGAATGCGGCAGGCGCGCGAGCTGACTGGCGACGGGCCCGCGGCGCGCCACCAGCACGACGCGGGCGATCGATTGAAGCAAGGACCTTGCATCGACGCTCATCAAGTCGGCGCGAAGTGTATAAACCGATCCCTTCGCAAGTCCATCACTTAAAGGCGGCTGCGATTGACTGCTCCGCACCGCAGTCTCAATAGCGATCTGAAGATCCTGGATATAGGAAGAAGCACGCTCATTAACGATGACAAGATCGACGCCGAGACCTTTTAAGCGCCAATATTCGTGAGCGCGGAGTAGCTGTCGCACTTGGGCGATGTCCTCTGTATCGTCAATGCGCAGAAGCACGATCGGCAGGTCGCCCGAAATACTAAGCGGCCATAGGCCCGACTGTGCCGCCGCTCCGCGAATGATCGCTTCTGATTGTGCGCGAAAGCGCGGGTCGGCGTAAAGGATGGGCGCAGCCAAACGTTGAAAATCCGCGGCCTCCTCAGCCTCGACGCCGAGATGACGGAGCTGAACCTGAGCTTGCGTCCACGCGAGAGTCTTCACCCGATCGAATGCGCTGCTATCATGATGTTTGTCGATTAGATCCAGAAGCTCGGCTCGCGTTGCAGCGACAAGGGTCCAAAAGGCGACCCGGGCGACCTTGCGAGGCGGGACACGAATCTTCAATCTGAGCGAAAAAATCGGATCCAGAACGGTCCCGACCGTGTTCGAAAGAGGTTGGTGGTGCTCGATTGCCGCAGCCGATTCGACGGTACGACATCGACCGACAAACCGGGCCCGATCAGATTCATATTGCAAATCGCCGACGATTTCGCCTTCCACCACCGCGAAATGCGCGGCCCAGATTCGAGGCTCGTCAGGTGCGCGTGGACGGCGCGTCGCAATGAGCGCACCACATTCGGCCAGATATTCGGTCTGAACAAACATCTTTGCAAAAGCCGGATGCGCGTTATCGGTTGCTGGCGCAGTCAGAACCAACTCTGCATAGGATGTGATCTCAATCTCACGCGGGCGCCGTCGGCTATTGTTCAAGGATATGCGGCGGACTTCACAGTCGTCCTCGCCGGAAACCATAATGTCCATGGTCGTTGTCAGCGTGCCGTCACGCCGGACGAATTGCGCATGATCTTCGCCGAAGAACACCTCGTTCTCATTCGTATCGCTACGTATCGGCTGAGCCGCGGGCCAGACTGTTTCGGTCTGCATATCGCGCAGAAAAATAAAAGAGCCTTGGTCATCGCGAGTTGTATCCTCGCGCCATCGAGTGACGGCCAACTCGCGCCATCGGCTATAACCTCCCCCCGTCGCGGTCAACATCACCGCGTAGCGCCCGTTCGAAAGCAAATGAGTAACCGGCGGACCCGCGAGCGAATCCTGCGTCAGCCGGCGTACGCCCGAGGCATCGACCGTGGCTTCGACTGCGGAAGCCTTCACCTCTTCGGCCCGCGGATGGGCAATGGCGACGTCGCGCGGCGTTCTTTCCTGTAGCAGAAGCTCACACGACTGAATGATGGGTTCTCGATGGAAGCGGGCGCGCATCTGGCCGTCTTGCAGGGTGTTGGCGATGGCGACGATGGTCATGCCCTGATGATGGGCCATGAAACTGCGAATGATTGCCATATCCTCGTCGTCAGGCAGCCGCGAGCGGGTAAAATCCACCGCCTCGTAGAAGCCATAGCGGCCGCGCAGACCGATCGCTACAAGACTCTCGAAATTTAACTGCGCGCCGTGCGGGTCCACCATGGTCGCAAGGCCCGTTGCATAAGGCGCGATCACGACATTTTCCGAAAGACCGCGCTTCAAGCCGAGACCGGGAACGCCGAAGTTGGAATACTGGTAGGTGAATTCAATGTCGCGGGCATTGTAAGCGGATTCCGAGATGCCCCAGGGAATGCCGAGTGACCGCCCGTAAGACCCCTGCCTTGCAACCACCCTGCGATTAGTCTGCTCAAGCAGGCTGCCCGCGGGTGCCCGCATCACCAAAGACGGCATCAGATATTCGAACATCGACCCTGACCACGAAATCAGCGCCGAACCACCGTCAAGTGGCGTCGCGGTCCGTCCAAGACGGAACCAGTGTTTCGTAGGAACGTCTCCTTTTGCTATCGCAAACAGACTGGCCAGGCGAGCTTCCGAGGCCAGCAGATCATAGCAATTTGTGTCGAGGCGCATGTCAGCGACGGAATAGCCGATCGATAGAAGTTTACGCTCGGGATCGACCAGGAACTTGAAATCCATCGCAAGCGCCAGGTCACGCGCGATATCGGCCAAAGCAAGCAGGCGGTCCTTGAGGACGCGCGGCGTACTGGCAATCTCCTTGTCTCGGACATGTTCGGCCAGCGACGTTTCTAGCGCCTCGGTCCAGAAAACCAGATCTTGAGAGGGGTCATCCGCGAATTCTGCAATAATGCTGCGAGCCGCTTTCGCGGCACGTTCGGCAAGCCGATCCAATGCAGGGGATAATGCCTCAAACGTCTGTTCTTTCTCTAACTGGGCGGCGATTTCTGCGAGGACGCTTGCGAGCAGTACGCCAGCGTCGCCGCTCTGAGCGCGAAATCTATCGAGCGCCTCACGCGCCAGCCGAAGATTGTCCATCATACCGCGCCGTGCATCCGACGCGACTAAAGCGTCCGTCCACTCTTCGCACGCATTGGCGACAACAATGAGATGACCCGCGAGATTTCCGCTATCGACGGACGAGACATAGGCTGGATTGAGAGTTTGCAGGTCCAACGTCCCGTACCAGTTGAAGAAGTGTCCTTTAAAGCGCGGAAGCTTTTGCATGGTGTTGAGCGTCTTTTCAAGCCGCTCAACGGTCTGCGTCGTTCCGGCCCAACCAAAGTCGCGCGCAGCAATGGCAGAGAGCAAATAGAGGCCCATATTGGTGGGCGAGGTCCGATGTGCGATGACGGGTTTCGGATCTTCCTGGAAATTATCTGGCGGCAGCATGTTGTCCGAGATCGTTACAAAGGTCTCGAAGAAGCGCCATGTACGACGCGCGGTGAGGCGAAGCTCCCGCGCGTCCAGATCAGATACGGCGAGTTGCCGTGTCACGGAGGGCGATCCACTGGCCCACAACGCAAGTCCCGGCGCCGCCATCCATAGCAGCGCAAAGGGCAGCACGAGAGGCCAGGACGAGGGTGCGAAAGCCACGGTGGCGACAGCCAGGACGATCGCCAGCAACGTGCCACCCGCCATCTCGCTATAAAAGCCGCCAAGAGCGAGCCTTGGATTTCGCATCGACTGAGCGGCTGTGGTCCATTCCAGTAGGTGGCGTCGGGTCAGCAATACTCGCACCAGCGTTCGCGCGATGGCATCGCCCATGCACCAGGCTTGATCTGCAAGAAAAGCAACTGACAAGAAGACTTGTGTCGCCGCAGTGCGGAAATCACCAGTGATTCGGTCGATGTGGCTCCGAAAAAGGATGCCGGCGCGACGCGGCAGCAGGGTGAGCAAGGCGGGGAGGAACGCCGGGATTGCTATCGTAGCGAGGACCATAAGGGCCGCAGGTATGGCTGAACGCAACGGTAGCAACCAGCATGTGAACAAAGCGATCAACGTCAGCGGTCCAAGCAGCGACCGCCTCAAATTGTCCAACATTTTCCATCTGCCGACCGGCGGAACCAACCAGCGTCCTGAATGATGCCCGAATATCCAGGGAAGGAGCTGCCAGTCGCCTCGAGTCCAGCGGTGCTGCCGTTTGGCAGCGACATCGTAGCGCGATGGGAATTCTTCGACAACTTCGACGTCGGAGGCAAGGCCGGCGCGGGCGAAAACGCCCTCAAACAGATCGTGGCTGAGCAGGGCATTTTCTGGAATGCGGCCGGAGAGAGCGGCTTCGAACGCATCAACGTCGTAGATGCCTTTGCCGGTATAGGAGCCTTCGCCAAAGAGATCCTGGTATACGTCGGAGACCGCGGCCGCATAGGGATCGATGCCGCCAGGGCCGGAGAAGATCTTTTGGTAAAGCGAGCCCTCGCGACCCACCGGCAGCGATGGCATAACGCGGGGCTGGAGAATCGCATAGCCGTGAACGATACGCTGCTCGGTTGCATTGAATTTCGGGCGGTTCAGAGGATGGGCCATTTTGCCGATCAGCCGCACTGCGGCATCTCGCGGCAATCTCGTATCGGCATCAAGAGTAATGACGTAGCGAACGTCGGGGGGCACCTGCGACGCGCTGCCTTCGACGGACATAAATGTCGTATCGACGGCCCCGCGGAGCAGCCGGTTGAGTTCATGCAGCTTGCCCCTTTTGCGCTCCCAACCCATCCATTTGTTTTCGCCGGCGTTGAACACGCGGCGGCGATGCAGCAGCAGGAAGCGTTTGCCGCCGGGCCCCGGCGGATAACGGTGGTTGAGCTGCTCGATCGCCTCGGCGGCGACGGCGAGCAGACTCCCATCGCCTTCCACAATCTCCTGGTCCGCATCGACTCCATCGGAAAGGAGGACGAATGTGAGATCGCCGCCGGCCCCAGCGAGGTGGTGGACTTCCAATCGTTCGATTTGCTCCAAAAGATCGGCTTCGCTGGTCAGCAATGTAGGTACCGCGACCAGCGTCCGCAGCGACTGCGGAACACCCGCTGTAAGCTCAAGCCCCGGCAAGATGACGGCGCCGAAACTCAACATGATTGCACGATTGATGAATGCGGTCGCAACCTCGGATGCCGGCAGCAAGCCGACCAGCGCCAAGAGAATGAGCCATCCGGTAGCGAGCTCGGGTATAGCCAGCGCCCAAAGTGCGAGCGACAGCAGAAGCGCGGTCGCGATCAGGATTGATCCTACATAGCCGGCAATTCCGAGGCGAATGTTGAACCGGCTGAGCCGCAGGCCTAGCGCGGGCCGAAATCCGATCATCTCCTCGAATGCCGGTCGACCCTCCGCAATCAGATGATATCCGGGGTCTCCGGTGCGTTCGGCTTCCTCGGCTGTTACTGCCGTCGCCTGCGCGGCGCGCGCCGCGTCTAGCGCAAGGCCAGCAACCTCAAGTTCAGACGGCGTCGATCGCCAGGCCAACTGCTCGATCGCGCTCCGGTACAAATTGCGTGTCGAAAAATCCATCCCGGCAAAGGCGCTCGCCCCGCGTAGCCGCTCGTCGACCAGGCTCACGCTCTCGAATAGCTCGGCCCAATCGACGTCCGAAATCAACCGCATGCTGGTGATGACATTGCGTACGGTGACGTTAGAAGCGGCCAACCTTTGCAGGGCGTGCTGGACAACCTCATCCATTGATAAACCCTGAAGTCGCAGTTTTCCCTCCAACCATCCCAATGCGGGCGTCGTTTTCGGGTCCCGATCCCTTAGTTGCTTGGCAAGCTGCGCTGCAAAAACCTCCGACAAGGGCTCTGCGGGGCGGGCGCCGACTTCGAGCGCGGACTTGAAACCGCCCGGCGCAAGAAGGCGGCTGGCCAGCGCGTCAGCATCCGCGCGGGAGCGTTGTCCGGCCGTAATCTGGTCGGCCAACCGCCGCAGGTTCTCGATCAGCACAATGCGCAAAGTGATCGCGACCGCCCACAGCTCGCCAATCAGGAGTGGCTGAACCTGCTGATATGCCGCGATGAAACGGCGCAAGGTCTGGGGATCGAAGTGGCTATCGGTGTGAGCCACGAAGGCCCAGGCCAAGCCGAATACCCTTGGATAGCCGGCGAACGGTCCTTCGGCTAACTTCGGAAGTTGGCGGTAGTAACCGGACGGAAGATCGACCCGAATTTCGCGGATCTGCTCCTCCACAAGATGATAATTGTCGAGCAACCATTCCGCGGCCGGAACCACGCTGCGACCGCCCTCCAGTTCCGCAGCGCTCGCCCGGTAGGCTTTCAGTAAAATGGCAGCGTTGTCGCTGAGCCGCGTGGGCAAGGACAAAACACGGGCTGGTCTTGTCGTAACCAGCTGCGCTGCAGCCAGGCTTTTCGCATGTTGCTCAAGTCGTTCAACACCGAATAGTTCTTCCCTTACCGGCGACGGATCATTCCAAGGCGGTAATCGTGAACGGCGTTCGCGAAAGCTTTGAAAGATCCATTTCATACGCGGATTTCCGGTCATCGCTCGCTTATTTTCGTTGCGACAGAGGCTCTAAAACAGCGCTTCGAGGCGGGGGCACTGCCGGTAGCATTATTGTCGACAAAACGGCCCCAGCGGGGGGAACCACCGAGGCCGTTCAAGTTATCCATTTTGCGTCGTCCGACGGGATTGAGCAACGCCTGACGACGGAATCATAAAGCCGTCTAAGCGAAAAAGTTCCTCGACGAATCAGTTTTTGAAAAATCGATCGCCGTAAAGTCTTAAGCCAGCGTCCTGAGTGAACAAAATTGCTCGTACCGTAAGCATCCGGCAAAGACCCTGGCCTTAGCGATAACCGGATGAGCGGGCGCTTAGGCTGCGGCGGCGGTCTTTGGCCGCTGGGTTGTTTTCCAGGTCCAGGGAAGCAGCTCGGCGACCCTGGTGGCGGGATGATCTGGAAGCCGCGCCAATACGTCAGCAAGCCAGGCTTGCGGATCGACGTCGTTCATCTTGCAGGTTTCGATCAACGTGTAGATGGCGGCTGCGCGCTGACCGCCAGCGTCTGAGCCTGCGAAGGTCCAATTCTTTCTTCCAATTGCGATGCCGCCCAAGGCCCGTTCGGCGGCATTGTTGGACAGGCAGACGCGGCCGTCGTCGAGGAAGCGGGTGAACGATGGCCAGCGGTTAAGGCTGTAGTTGATCGCCTTGGCGGTGTCGTTCTTCGTGGAGAGCAATGCCCGCTGCTGCCGCATCCAGATTTCAAGCTCGGCGATGAGCGGCTGCGATCGTTCACGGCGCACGACAAGCCGCTGCTCCGGCGTTTTTCCGTTAATGCTGCGCTCGATCTCGAAGAGCATATCGATACGACGCACAGCCTCGCTGGCTATCGGCGCCTCTCCCTGTTTCACCAGATCGACGAACTTCCTGCGGCCGTGGCTCCAGCAAGCCGCTTCAAGGATCGGAGCTGGCTTCCTTTGAGCCTTGTAGAGCTGATTGTATCCATCAAAGGCATCGGCCTGCATCAGGCCCACATAGCCGGCAAGATGGCCTTGCGGATGCTCCCCGGCACGACTGCGCGAGTAATGGAACGACGCCGCCGGTGGGTCTTTGCCGCCAAACGGACGGTCATCGCGAACATAGGTCCAGATCCGGCCGACGACAGTCTTCAGTTTCGCCAGCACAGGCACGGTCGTGTCGTCGGCGTGGATGCGCTCGGCGCTCAGCACATGCGCCCGGATCGCCTGGACCAGCGGATCGAGCGCTACCACGCAGGCCCCGACCCGATCCGCCAGCGTCGAGACATCGATCTCGATTCCCTCGCGAGCAAAGGTCTTGCTCTGCCGGTTCAGCGGCTGATGCAGCAGGAACTTGTTGACCAGCACCATCGCCAGCAGGCTCGGCCCGGCGAAGCCGCGCGGGATCGGATGGGAGGGTGCCGGCGCCTCGGTGATCGCCTCGCAGTCCCGACAAGAGAACTTCTCACGGATGTGCTCGATAATCTTCCAGCGCCTTGGTTCGCATTCAAGGGTTTTCGATATCACCTCGCCAAGTTTGTGAAGCCGTTGACTGCCGCATTTGCCGCAGGCACACGGCGCAGGTTCGACGATACGCTCGACCGGGAGGTTGTCCGGCAGGGGACGTCGCGGCGGCCGTGGATTTTGCGCACGCTTCTGCTTGGCGGCTTCTGGTGCCGCGGTCTCGGCCTCTGTTTCCTGTTCGGCCTGGGTTTCTTCAAGATCCTCAATTGCCAGCTCAAGTTGCTCGACCAGCAGCCTGCCGCGTTCAGAGGATTGCCCGTACTGCTCGCGCCGCGCCTTGGCCAGCATCAGCTTCAGCCGTTCGATTTCCAGACGACCGACGGTCACTTCGCTGGTTGCCAGCGTCAGCAATTCGCGCTGCGCCAGGATCATCGCGTGCGCGGCGGAAAGTTCGGCGGGAAGCGGATCAGAGGGGCTCGTCACGATGACGAATCAATCATATTCGTCGCAAAAAATCGTGCGCGATCTTCGTCGTAAGACAAAAAATATCAGCTTATCCGGAAGCCTGTGGACGCCAGGTTGCCTGCGGCATGCGCCAGTCAATTCCGGACAGAAGATAGGATAATTGCGCAACGCTGATCGTGACAACGCCGTCCGCAAGGGATGGCCACAGGAAGCGGCCGCGCTCCAGTCGCTTCGTGAACAGGCACGCGCCTTGACTATCATGCCAAATAATCTTGATCAGGTCGCCGCGACGGCCCCTAAAAACGTAGAGATCACCAATATGTGAATAGGCGCGCCGTTTGACCCCCGATCGGCTTCCGCAGTTGGCTCTGACGCATGTTTGATGACGGCATCGCAGATCATGCTGCACCGAGCAATCGTGCTTCGAGAAGGTCAATTTTTGCGCGCCCATACATTTGTCGTTTGACAAGTTTAAGCTTCGTAATCTGTCCTTCGACTTGGCCGTTTGACCAAGGGTGCGTGATTGCAGCGCGCACGGCAGCGATATCCTTGAGGACTCCCGTGGCGAAGGATGAGACGAGGCTTGCTTTTGCGTTCGCGATCCAGGCATCGAGTTTGGCCTCGTCCTTTTTTCGGATCATATCGTGGAACTGGTCGATGAGCGTGCGGGCCTCGACAAGTGACGGCACGCCAGCCTCGATGGCGGCAATGACCAGGGCATCAGCCTTGGTCATGCAATCTCGCTTAATCGTCATAAGACGGGCGATAGTTCTGGCGGAGGGCACCCTTTGCAGCTGTTGTTTGCTGACCGCTTCCGAACGACGTCGACGTGTTGTCCACTCGCCAACCGTACGGAGGGATCCCCGGAACCCTTGCATTTGCAAGCGACGCCAGAGTTCGGCGCCGTTGCGACAGCCACTGCTCCACAGGCCCTCAAGGAACAGATAATACGCGTCGAGCGAACGCTCCCGTGTTTGGAACACGTCGGCTCGCCCACCCCGCAACGTCTGGCGAACGAGATTGCGACTATGACCCAGGCGGCGGACAATCTGCTTGATCGAAACGCCGTCCCTGGCGAGCGCCATGATCGCCGCATTTGTATCCTCGCGCCGCAGATAGCTCTCGTATCGTAGTTTTTCTGCCGAGGTGAGCAACTCTGGGGTAATTGTCGTCGAGCCAATGGCGCTGCGGATTGCGCGCATGGACTTGCGCACCGCGTCGAGGAAGGCCGCGCTGGCGTTCTCCATCAGGTGCCAACGGTCAGCGACCTGTATCGCGTCAGGGAGCGCCTTTGCCGAGGCTTCGCCGTAACCGCCGCCACGGTCGCGCGATACGACACTGATCTCCGGATGATCAGCGAGCCACGCTCGAACTGTGGCGACCTCGCGATCTGGAAGCAGGGTTACAATCCGCCGCCGCTCGAGATCGCAGACGATCGTTCCGTAACGGCGATTGCGTCGAAAGGCCCAATCGTCGACGCCGACGACGGTCAGAGGATGGGTTCGTCGGGCTGCCCGCCGTCGTACAACCCGAAGCAACGTATCGTTGCTGACCGGCATCATCAGCCGCCTGGCAAAGCTCGCTGCTGGTCTGCCGCCGAGTGCCAATCCTAAATGGTGGACGATGCATTCCAGCCGTGCCGTCTGGCGCGACCGGGTGGGGAGAACATTGTCCCCGAACCGTTCAGCGAAAATCCGCCGCCGACAATGAGGTACCTCGCAAACAAACCGCCGCGTGATCACGCGGAGGCGTATTTGCTTACCGGCACAGGGCAAATCCGAGACTTGCCTGTCGTATCGGCTATGGATTCGTCGCGATCTCGATCCGCACACTGGGCACTCGGCCATTCCGGCTTCGGATCGGACGGCCAAAATAATTGAGTCAGATGAATCACTTACACTCTCAATAACCAGCCCACTCGGCACAAGCGACGAAATTCGAACTTCGGCTCGCATGGCGTTGATTCCCCGTTGGAGAACCGCAAGCTCGGCAAAAAAATCATCAGATGTGAGTCAGACCCCGCAGTTGACCCCACCCGTGCCGCTCAATGCCCCTGATAGTGCGATGGAAATCGTTAGCATCCGGTGAGGACCGCGTCGCGGTCACTCACGCTGCCTGATCGACCTGCTGGCTGCTGTCGCGCCAATTCCACGGTAGCAGTTCGTCGAGCCTGTGGGCGGGATGCTCGGCGATGCGCGCCAGGACGTCGGCGAGCCAGGCCTGCGGATCCACATCGTTCATCTTGGCAGTGACGATCACACTGTACATCAGTGCGGCGCGGTCGCCGCCACGATCGGAGCCGCAGAACAGCCAGGACTTGCGGCCCAAAGCGATACCGCGCACGGCACGTTCGGCGGCGTTGTTCGACAGGCAAACGCGGCCATCTTCGAGGAAGCGGGTGAACGAGCTCCAGCGCTTCAGCATGTAATCCATTGCCTTGGCGACGTCGTTGCTACGCGAGAGTTTAGCGCGTTGCTCCCGCATCCAGACTTCCAAGTCGCCGACCAAGGGTGCGCTCAATTCCTGACGCACGGCTCGTCGCCGTTCTGGCGTTTCGCCATTAATGCCACGCTCGATCTCGAACAGAGCGTCGATGCGGCGGACGGCTTCCAGCGCCAGCGGCGAGATCACCACGGGCTTCTTGCCTTGCACCTTGCGGCGCGCGTTCTCCGCCAGATCGGCCATCACGAAGAATGGCCGTCGAGCGTGGACCCAGCACGCGGCTTCCAAAATCGGGCCTGCGTTGCGGCCGGCGCTGTAAAGCTTTCCATAGCCGCCATAGGCATCGGCCTGGAACAGTCCGCTGTAGCCGGCCAGATGCGCCTGTGGATGCTCACCTGCGCGATCGCGTGAGTAATAAAATACGGCACCTGGCGGTGCTGGTCCGCCGAACGGCTTGTCATCCCGGACATAGACCCAGATCCGGCCTGTCGAGGTCTTGCCCTTCGCCAGAACCGGCACCGTGGTGTCGTCGCCGTGCAACCGCTCGGCGCTGAGCACATGGGCCTCAAGGCGCTGGAACAGCGGCATCAGCGCGACTGCGCAGCCGCCGACCTGGTCCGCCAGCGTCGACAGGCTGATCGGCACGCCCTCTTTGGCATAACGCTCGGCTTGCCGGTTCAGCGGCTGGTGCTGGCCGAACTTCTCAAACAGCACCATCGCCAACAGGCTCGGGCCCGCCCAGCCGCGGGCGATGACGTGGAACGGCGCCGGCGCTTGGGAGATCTTCTCACAATCCCGGCAGCTGAACTTTTCCCTAACGTGCTGGATCACCTTCCAGGATTTCGGGATCACCTCCAGCGTCTCTGTGATGTCTTCGCCGAGTTTCGACAACCGGGCACCGCCGCAGCACGCGCACGACACCGGCCCAGGCACGATCACGCGCTCGCGAGGCAGATGCTCGGGTAACGGCTTGCGGGACGGCCGGCGGCGGGAGAACGACGCCACGGTAGTGGTTGCGCTCGTGACCTTGGCCGCGGCCATTTCCGCCGCCAGTTCGTCCTCGGTCGCCTTGGCCTCGAGCTCCTCCAGCGTCAGTTCGAGCTGATCCAGAAGGCGCGCGGACCGCTCCGAGCGCGGCCCGTAACGATCGCGGTTCAGCTTTTCGATCTGTAGCTTCAGATGTGCGATCAGCGCCTGATCGTCGGACTGCTGGGCACGGACGATGGCGAGTTCGGCGCGCGTCGCAAGCAACGTTGCGTGCAGCGCCTCAATGTCTTCCGGAAGCTTTTCAGGGCCGGTTTCCATGCTCTGATGGAATCATAAAAGTCGCGATTTGGCGCGGACTTTTTACGATTCACGAGACCTTTCGCAGCTATCCCGCGCTCTGCGGCCGCCAGCTGTGTTGCGGATTACGCCAGTCGATCGCCTCCAGCAAATAGCCCATCTGGCCGGCGGTCAGCGCCACGACACCGTCCACCGTGGACGGCCAGATGAAGCGCCCACGGTCGAGCCGCTTGGCATAAAGCGACAGGCCGATCCCGTCATGCCAGAGCGCCTTGATGAGCGTGCCAGCACGGCCGCGGAACACGAACACGTCGCCGGCAAAGGGATCGCGCCCGAGGCCTTCCTGAACCAACAACGCCAGACCCTGCATGCCTTTGCGGTTATGCGGAGCTCCGCATAACCGCAAGGGCGCCGAGGGTCTGGCGGCGCTGGTGCGCGAGACGATGAAGGCCGATCCGTTCTCGGGTGCCGTCTATGTGTTCCGGGCGAAACGGGCCGACCGCGTGAAGCTGATCTATTGGGACGGCACGGGAGTGTGCCTGTTTGCCAAACGGCTCGAGGATGGCAAGTTCCGCTGGCCGAACGTGCAGGATAGTGTGATGCTGCTGTCGGCAGCTGAGTTCTCGGCATTATTGGAAGGGCTCGATTGGCGACGGGTTCACACCGCGCGCGAGACCCCGGCACCGGTGCAGCCAGGCTGATCTGCGACAGAGTAAATCAGTCCGATCGAAATGCTCGCAGGGCGCTGCGGCACATGGTGTAATCGCGCCATGACGGCGACGACGGACACGCTTCCCGACGATCCCGGCACGCTCAAGGCGATGCTGCTGGCGGAACGTGCGCGCGCCGAGCGGCTGGAGCAAATCATAAAAGAGTTGCAGCGTCACCGCTTCGGCCGACGGGCCGAGGCGCTGCCAGAAGATCAATTACTGCTCGGCCTCGAAGAAGTCGAGCAGACGGCGGCGAGCACTGAAGCGGAGAACGAAGCGGCGGCGCCAGCCGAGCTGGCAAGCGACGCCGCCAAGCGCCGCATCAACCGTGGATCGCTGCCAGCGCATCTGCCGCGCATCGAGATGGTGGTCGACATCGACGATCATGCCTGCCCGTGTTGCCAGGGCGCGCTGCATCGGATTGGCGAGGACGTCAGCGAACGCCTCGACATCGTCCCGGCGCAGTTCCGCGTGCTGGTTGTGCGTCGGCCCAAATATGCCGACCGAGCCTGCGAAAACGGGGTGGTGCAGGCGGCCGCGCCGGCGCGGCTGATTGAGGGTGGGTTGCCGACCGAGGCGACGGTGGCGCAGGTTCTCGTCTCCAAATACGCCGACCATCTGCCGTTGTATCGGCAGGCTCAGATCTATGCCCGGCAGGGCATCACGCTCGATCGCTCGACCCTGGCTGACAGGGTCGGCCGTGCCGCCTTCTTACTGCGCCCGGTGCACGAGCGCCAGCTCGTCAGGCTCAAGGGCTCGGCCAAGCTGTTTGCTGACGAGACGACGGCGCCGGTGCTTGATCCCGGCCGCGGGAAGACCAAGAGCGGCCAACTGTGGGGCCTATGCGCGTGACGATCGTCCCTGGTGAGGCTCCGACCCGCCCGGCGTGGCGTACGTCTATGCCCCCGATCGCAAGGCGGAGCGACCGATCGCTCATCTCGCCGGGTTCACGGGCACCCTTCAGGTCGATGGCTACGCCGGCTATCGCGTGCTCGCCGAGCGCGGTGACGTGCAACTAGCCTTCTGTTGGGCTAATGTGCGCCGACGCTTCTACGAACTCGCCGCGGCCGGCCCGGCGCCGCTCGCCAGCGAGTTGCTCGAACGCATCGCCGGACTCTATGCCGTCGAGGGCGATATCCGCGGCCGCAGCGCAGAGAAAAGGCGCGAAGCCAGGCTGCGGAGGAGCCGGCCGATCATCGATGAACTTGAACCCTGGCTGCGCGCCAAGCTCGCTCTGATCAGTCAGAAGACGAAACTCGCCGAAGCGATCCGCTATGCGCTTTCGCGGTGGGAAGGATTGACCCGCTTCCTCCACGACGGTCGCATCGAGGTCGACTCCAACGTCGTCGAACGGGCGATCCGGCCGATCGCCCTGAACCGTAAAAACGCACTCTTTGCGGGCTCAGATGGCGGCGGGGAGCATTGGGCCGTCATCGCCTCACTAATCGAGACCTGCAAGCTCATCGGCATCGAACCGCACGCTTACCTCGCCGACGTCATCACGAAGATCGTCAACGGTCACCCGAACAGCCAAATCGACGATCTTCTGCCATGGGCCGATCCCGTGGCCCCGGCGCTCCGGGACGTGGCCTGAGAACAGCGCTTACGATGAAGGGGTGTCGCGGCCAGATTGTTCATCGCAGTCGAGCCCACCGGATTCGACAAGCGATCCCGATAATGCCGACACCGACGAGTTCGGCTTAAACGACTGGCTGTAATCCGCCTACCCCGCCAATGTCCAAGGAGTCATAATCACTGCAGCGAGCTACTACTAGCCTTGGTGCCGCGCCGGGCAGCAAACCCAGAATTGCGCCTCCACCTCTGCCAGCGAGGCCAGCGGCGCGGTCTGTCGCGGCAGCGACGGTCGGTGATCCTTGAACAGCAGGCCCAAGCTGTAGCCTTCGTCGGCCAGCGTGGCAGCCTGAGCTGCTGCGCGATCGTCGACGATGGACAGTGACGTCGGATGCACGCTCTCCTTCCAGCCGAAAGCCTCGGAGCGGAACGCCATGCATGGGCTGAGCACTTCGATGAACGCAAAGCCCGGCCAGCGAATGCCTTCGACAATCAGATTGGCGAGTTCTTCCGACCGGCCGGCAAAGCCGCGGGCCACAAAATTGGCGCCGGCGGCCAGCGCCAGCGAGATCGGATTGAACGGACGCAGACCGAGTCCGCCCGGGGCGATGTCGCTGTCCCAGTCGGCTTCGGTGGTCGGCGAGGGCTGGCCCTTTGTCATGCCATAGACCCGGTTGTCCATCACCAGATAGAGCATGTCGATATTGCGCCGGCAGGCATGGATGAAGTGGTTGCCGCCGATCGAATAGCCGTCGCCGTCGCCACCCACCGCGATCACTTCGAGATCCGGGCGCGCCAGCTTGACGCCGGAAGCGAACGGCAGCGCGCGGCCATGCACGCCGTGGAAACCGTAGCAGCTGGTATAGGCCGGCAACCGCGACGAGCAGCCAATGCCCGATACCATGACGACCTCGTGCGGAGGCCTACCGTGTTTGGCCAGCGCATGTTCCAGCGCTGACAGCACGCCATAGTCGCCGCAGCCCGGACACCAGATCGGCGTGGCGCCGGAATGGAAATTATGCGCGGTGAGTGCGGCGGCGGGAGCAGTGATGTCGGTGATGCTCATGATGTCTCCGTCACGCCAGATGCGCGGTGATTTCAGCGGGCCGGAACGGCAGCGGGCCGGGACGGGCGAGGCTTTCCGCCGTCGGTGGAATGGCCTTGTAAGCGAGCAGGTGATGATAGAGCTGTGCGCCAAAATTCTGCTCCATCACCACGATGCGGCTGGTACCCTCCAGGGCCTCGGCCAGAGACTTGAGCGGCAATGGCGACAGCACGCGCAGGGCGACGACGCGGATCTTCTTGCCGGCGGCTTCGAGCCTCCGTGCGGCTTCCTGGGCCGGGCCGATGCTCGAGCCGAATACCAGCAGCGCGGTGTCGCCGTCGCCGGTGACGCTTCCCCAGGCCGCACCGGGATCGAACTGCTCGAGTTTTCGCGCACGCTTCTTGATCTGCGCCAGATGGGCGGCGGCGCCGCCCACGGGAATGCCGATCTCGTTGTGGGTGAGGCCTTCGCCGACCCACTGGCCATCCGGCGTTCCCGGCCGCGGCATCGCGCTGACCGGATCTTCGCCGATGGCGTAGCGCTTGAATGGACCGTCGGGCATATCGACCTTGCGCGCGAGCGGCTGCGGTCGGTCCGGCTTCGGATCGATCACCGTATTGGCCTGGCCGAGCGCCATGTCGGACAGCACGATCACCGGGGTCTGCAGCGATTCCGCGAGATAGACCGCCCACTCGCCGGTGTACATGCAGTCGCGCACCGAGGTCGGCGCCAGCACGATGCGCGGCGCGTCGCCATGGCCGCCATAGATGGCGATATTGACGTCGCTCTGTTCGGTCTTGGAGGGAATGCCGGTGGATGGGCCGCCGCGCATCACGTTGACGATCACCACGGGCACTTCGGCGGCGATGCCGAGGCCGATGGATTCGATCATCAGCGACAGGCCGGGACCGGACGTGACGGTCATCGACGGCACGCCGCCGAACGAGCCGCCGAGCACCATGTTGATGGAGGACAGTTCGTCCTCCGCCATCACCAGCCGGCCGCCGACTCGCTGCAGCTGCGGCGATATCCATTCCACGAGGTCGGTGGCCGGGGTGATCGGATAGCAGCCGACGAAGCGCACGCCACCGCGCAGTGCGCCCATGGCAACGGCCTGGTTGCCGGTCAGCAGCCAGCGCGGTGCCGGGTGCGGCGGGTCGAGCCGGACGTCGAGATCGAGCCCCGCCGCGGCGGCGATGCCGGCCTGGAGCGAAGCCGTGTTGGTGCGGGTGACGTCCGCGCTCTTGTCCCCGAGCACTGTCGTGAGCGCCGCCTGCAAATGATCGACTGGCAGCCCGGCCATGGCCGCCACCACGCCGGCCACGAACACATTGGTGTGCTTGCCGTGCAACGCGCGTTCCAGCGGTGTCGCATCGGCCGGGCCGAGTGTGAGAGCAATGGTCTTGCCCTTGCACCTGGCGATGCTCGCCGGCACCGGGCCCGAGCGGGGATCGGAAATGATGATGCTTCGCGCGTCGAGCGGAATCTCGCCGGCGAACTGGTCGACATTGGCCCAGTCGAGAGCAACGAACAGGTCGAAGCGGTCAGGCTGGCAGGACACCGGCGCGGTGGAGATCTGCACCAGCGCCGCGGCTTCGCCGCCGCGCACCTGGGCGCCGAACAGCTTGCTCATCATGCCGTAATAGCCGGCCTGCGCCGCGGCGTTGAGCAGCAGTTCGCCCGCGCTCATGGCGCCGGCGCCGCCGCTTCCTGAAAACACCACCGCAAGGGAAGTCCTAGGCATTGATCGTTCCTTCGATCGGTCCTTGCGACATTGCAACGAGCGCAGATCCGCCGGCGCGTGGAGTGAGCAGCAGCATGGCATCCATGTGCCAGGCGCCGGTCGGGCAATTCTCCGCGCACAGCCCGCAATGCAGGCAGAGGTCTTCGTTCTTCACCATGATCCTGTGGCTGACCAGGCCGCCGGCGACGTAAAGCTCCTGCGACAGATTGGTCGCCGGCGACTTCAGCCGGCTGCGCAGGTCGGCCTCATCGCCGTCTTTCGTGAAGGTGATGCAGTCGGTCGGGCAGACGGTCTCGCAGGCCTTGCACTCGACGCACAAAGGCGGGCTGAACACCGTCTCCAGTTCGCAATGCAGGCAGCGCGCGGCTTCGGCGATGGCATGCTCGATGTCGAAGCCGAGTTCGACCTCCTGGTGGATATCGGACAGCGATGTGGCCAGCGACTGCAGTGGCACGGCATGGCGGACATTGACCGACACCGTCGGGATGTGGCGCGGCGGCAGCGGCGTCCGCTCGGTCACGAAGGTAGCGGAGGGCAGCGGGCGAACGCCTGGATCGGCACCGCTGAGCAAAAAGTCGATGGTCACCGCCGCCTGATGGCCGTGCGCCACTGCGGTGATGATGTTCTTGGGTCCGTACGCCGCGTCGCCGCCGAACAGCACGTGGGGAAGCGTCGACTGCAACGTCGCCGGATCGAGCTTCGGCATGTCGCGCTCGCCGAAGGCAATGCCGAGATCGCGCTCGATCCAGCTGAAGGCGGATTCTTGGCCGACCGCGATCACCACGTCATCGCAGGGGAAATGTTGCAACGGACCGGCCGAGACCAGCGTGCGCTTGCCCTCCTTGAAGACGCTGGTCACCGGCTCGAATGTCACGCCGGTGAGACGGCCGTTCTCATGGGTGATCTCCCTCGGCACCATGTCGTTGAGGATCACGACGCCTTCGCGTTGGACGTCGTACTTCTCCCAGGATAGCGCCTTCATGTCCTCGAAGCGCGACCGAACTACCATTTTGACGTCTTCGCCGCCGAGGCGGCGCGCGCTGCGGGCGCAGTCGATGGCGGTGTTGCCGCCACCGATCACCACCACGCGCCTGCCGATGCTCTTGATGTGCTGGAACCAGATACTGGCCAGCCATTCGACGCCGATATGGATATTGGTGGCAGCTTCCTGTCGGCCGGGGATCGCGAGATCCTGGCCGCGCGGCGCGCCGGTGCCGACGAATACGGAGTCCCAGCCTTCGGCCAGCAGCCCCTTCATACTGTCGATGCGGTTGCCGCCGCGGAATTCGACGCCGAGGCCGAGCACATAGCCGGTCTCCTCGTCGACCACATGTTCGGGCACGCGAAAATGCGGAATGCGCGTGCGCATCATGCCGCCCGCCTTGGGATCCCCGTCGAAGATGGTGCATTGATAGCCGAGCGGCGCCAGATCGCGCGCCACGGTCAGCGATGCCGGTCCGCCGCCGATCAGCGCAATGCGTTTGCCATTGGTCTTCGTCGCGGGCTCGGGAAGATAGGCCGCAATGTCGCCCTTGTGGTCGGCGGCGACGCGCTTTAGCCGGCAGATCGCCACCGGCTCCTTCTCGACGCGGGCGCGGCGGCAGGCCGGCTCGCACGGCCGGTCGCAGGTGCGGCCGAGGATGCCGGGAAACACGTTGGCGTCCCAGTTGACCATATAGGCTTCGGCATAACGACCTTCGGCGACAAGGCCGATATATTGCGGCACCGGCGTGTGTGCCGGGCAGGCCCACTGGCAATCCACTACCCGATGGAAATGGTCGGGCGTCGAGATATCGGTAGGCGTCATGACGGTGTGCCGGTTGAAGGCGGCGCTGCCGCCATGGATTGGCTTGATCGTATGAGGCTGGTTGCGGTGCTAAACATATCCCAGCCAGCGCCAGTAGGTGGCGCCGAGCAGCATGACCAAAGCGAAGGCAATCACCGTCAGCACCAGCCCGGTGCGGATGAAGTCCCGCGTACTGAACGTCTCGGTGCCATAGGCCACCATGTTTTGCGGCGAGTTGACCACCAGGATGAAGCCGAAGCTGACCACGAACTGCAGCAGCATGGTCAAGCCGACCACGTTGATGCCGGGCGTGGCGACGCTCTGCAGCACCGCGATCACGATGGGGATCATGGCCGACGCCAGTGCCGTGGCGCTGGCGAAGCCGAGATGGATGACGATCAGGAACAGGCTGAGCACGCCGAGAATGAACATTGCGGTGGCATTGCGCAGGCCGAAGTCGGCGACCACGAGATCGGCGACCCAGATCGCGCCCTTGGTCTGCAGCAGGGCGGTGCCGAGGCTGATGCCGATGCCGAACAGCACCACGGTGCCCCAAGGAATCCGCGGCTGGGCTTCCTTCCAGGTCAGGATCCCGATGCCCGGCAGGAACATGATGGCGACCGCCGCGATGGTAGTCGATGAGGTGTCGAAGCGGTGCAGGATGCCTTCGGTGGACCAGAAGCCGAGCAGGGCGATGGAGATGATCAAAAGCTTGATCTCCGACATCTTGATCGGGCCGAGATCCGCCAGCGACTCGCGGATACCTTGGCGCCCGCCCGGCGCATCGGTGATCTCCAGCGGCATCATCCGGGTCATGACGAAATACAGCGCGATTGACATCAGCAGGCTGAACGGGCCGGCGGCGATCAGCCAGTCCAGCCAGGTGATGGTCTTCTGCAGCATCTTCTCGATGAAGCCGATCGCCACCATATTCTGCGCCGCGGCGGTCTTGATGCCCACGTTCCAGATGCTCGCGGTCTGCACCGTGGTGATCATCAGCATGCCGGCGAAAGCGCTTTTCTTCGTGACGCCGTAGGCGGAGATGATGCCCATCGTGATCGGCACCAGACAGGCGACGCGCGCGGTGGTGGACGGGACGAGGAACGCGATCACGAAACCGACGATGATCGTGCCAACCACCACATGGTGAGCTTCGGTACCGACGCGCGACAGGATGACCAGGGCAATGCGCTTGTCGAGCCCGGTCACGGTCATGGCCACGGCGAGGAACAGCGCCGCGGCCACCAGCACCAGTGCGGTGTTGGCGAAGCCGCTGAAGGCGAGGCCGAGGCCGGCGCTGGTGCCGAGCAATGCGTTTGGATTGGCAGGGTTCGGCGAAAGGCCGAGCAGGAACGCCATGAGGGCGGCGATCACCAGGGCGGATACCGCATAGTCGAGCGCCTCGGTCATCCAAACGATGACGGCGAACAGCAGCACGGCCAGCATGCGCTGGCCTGCGACCGACAGGCCGTCTGGCGTCGGCAGCAGGATCGCCACCCCCAGCGCTGCGATCGCGAGCAGCAGACCCCAGTTAGCGCGCAGCCACGATGGATGAATGGGCGCGACGACCGCAACAGGTGCAGATTCGACAATGGACATGGAATCTTCCCCGGATGCTTCGTTGGTGAAGCGTTGCAGCTTTTTCTCGATGTCGTATTGAGCAGGATCAATCACGGACCGCGCAGATGCAGCATTCCTTGCATAGAGCTGTCATCGATCATCGCTGCTTGCCCGATATGTTGCCGACGCCGGCTTTGTCACTTGATTTGCATCAAGGGGAGATCCGAGGCGGGGCGCATTCAGGTGAATTGCCGCAACACCATCGATGGATCGCAATGCCTTCAGACTTTTCCATTCGCCCCTGGCTAATCGCCTGTCCTGCCGCCGGAATTGTCGCGGGCTTTGTCCTGCGTTGGTGGAGGCCGGAGTCCTGGGTGACCATTGTATGGGCGGCGTCGACCGTGCCGGTTCTGCTGACGCTGCTGTTCGACATTGTTGTCAGCCTGCGCCGCGGCGAGGTCGGCCTCGATATCGTTGCTGCGCTGTCGATAACAGCGGCGTTGCTATTTGGCGAAGAACTTGCTGCAGCCGTCGTCGCGCTGATGTATGCTCGCGGTCAGTATCTCGAAGGTTTTGCCGAGCGTCATGCCCGCCGTGAAATGACTGCGCTGCTGGCGAGGGTGCCGCGCACCACCATGCGGCATCGCGATGACCGGCTGGAAGAAATCCCTATCGAGTTGGTGGAGCCCGGCAATCGCCTGCTGATCCGCCAGGGCGACGTCATTCCGGTGGACGGAACGGTGGCGCTGGGTACGGCCGCGCTCGACCAGTCGGCGCTGACCGGCGAGGCCATGCCGGTGCAGCGCACGGCCGGCGAATCCGTGATGAGCGGATCGACAAATGTCGGCGAGGCGTTCGATCTCGTTGCCCTGCGTCGCGCGGCGGAGAGCACCTACGCCGGGATCGTGAGGCTGGTGGAGGGCGCGCAGCGCTCGAAGGCGCCGATGTCGCGGCTGGCCGACCGCTTCGCCATGGTGTTTCTCGGCGTCACGGTGGCGATCGCCGGCGGCGCCTGGCTGTGGACCGGCGATCCCATTCGCGCCGTGGCGGTGCTGGTGGTCGCCACACCGTGTCCGCTGATTCTGGCGGTGCCGGGCCATCGTCTCCGGCCTGTCGCGCGCGGCCAAGCAGGGCATTCTGATCAAGGGCGGCAAGGCGCTGGAGATGCTGGCGCGGATTCGCTCTTTGGTGATCGACAAGACGGGTACGCTCACCGATGGCCGGGCTCGGGTCGTAAAGGTGCAAGAGATGCCGGGCTTTTCTGCTGACGAGATCATCCGTATCGGGGCGTCGCTGGATCAGGTGTCCCAGCACATCATCGCTCAGACCATCGTTGCTGAGGCGCAGGCGCGCAATCTGCGGATGTCAGTGCCAACCGGCACGCTGGAGATAGCGGGTGAAGGTGTCGCGGGCAATGTTGATGGCCGTCCGGCGTTGATCGGCGGCGTCGCATTTGTCGCCTCGCGTATCACCGCTGGCAGCGGCGCGGCTCCGAAACGCAAGACAGCGCCGGGCGCGGTACGTGTGGCGGTGGCAATCGACGGCGAACTAGCCGGGGAAATTGTTCTCGCCGACGAATTGCGCGAAGGCCCCGAAGGGCTTCTCGCCGCGTTGCGCAAGCTTGGCATCGCCAGGATCGTGCTGGCCACTGGGGACCGCCGCGCCGTGGCCGACGCTATCGCGGCCGGGCTGTCCATCGATTCCGTGCGTTCGGAGCTTACGCCGGACCAAAAGGGTCTGGTGGTGCTGTCGGAGCGCAAGAACGGGCCGGTAATGATGGTCGGCGACGGCGTCAATGACGCCCCCCGCTTTGGCGGCTGCTGATATTGGCCTCGCCATGGGCGCGCGCGGCGCGCGCGGCGCGGCCGCTTCCGCGGAGGCGGCCGATGTGGTGCTGTTGGTCGATCAGCTTGACCGCCTAGTGCCCGCGATTCGGATTGCGCGGCGCGCCCGGTTTATCGCGCTGGAAGGCGTCTATGCCGGTATTGGATTATCGGTCGCCGGCATGATCGCGGCGGCATTCGGCTATCTCACTCCGGTGCAGGGCGCTTTGCTGCAGGAAGCCATCGATGTCGCGGTGATCCTCAATGCGCTGAGGGTGTTAGGCAACGAAGGCGACCGTGGCTGAATGCCCTCCCGTTGGCGCAAGTCGCAATCATGCTACCGAGTAGCGACCGCAAGCATCAGTATCCACACGCATCCGGCGCTGTGGCTGGTACGCTGCTTGGCGTCGACGCACCGCTGTTGGTGGCCATCGGCTTCCGGGCCGGCAAGGAAGGGCTGACGTTCTTGCCTCGAAGCTCGGCGTCGCCATGATCATCGCGACGGCGGGCGTCTCGAGTTCCGATCCAGCTGCCCTCCAGCACCAGCCCCGGGCATTCGCTTGCCGTGTTCGATGCTTCGTCGAGCCGGGCAACGCTGCGCAACATGTTGATCGCAACGGCGATCTTCCTGCCTCTCAGGGCGAGCCCGCTCTGATTTGCAAGGGCCCGCTTGTTGAGCACGGTGCTGAGCCGCGACTATTGATCAAGGAGGGCGACGGCACCTGATATGCGCTCGCCGGCGCTGCGGCGTCGGACAAGGTCGGAAAATGGACACGGACGCGTTGGAACGCTGCTCGCAAGAGCTGGTCCGATAAGAACGCGAAATTTTACGCATGCAGCGCAGAGTGGCGCAAAAGTAATAGTGGTCGAAAGTACGCGTTCCACGACCAGAGAGAGTCTATCTTTCGATGCATGAACGACAAACAGGGCTAACCATCGATCCATGAAAGTGCGACCCGAAGTCGTAAATCAGACGTTGTTACCTCCAACAAAAAGCGTTACACGCTTGTCCTCAATGGACGAGCGTGTGACGCTTTTCTGTTAAGTCGATCGACAAAAAAGCACGGCCAGCTTCACATCGCCGTCTTATCGTCGCCGTGCCTCGGAGTTTGTGTCTTTGGCCGGTCGGGCTGCAAGCGGACCAAATCTTCTTACATTTAACTTCGACTGCCGACCGGCATCTTTCATGTGCGTCAAACCGGCGGGTAAAGACGCGCAGCGCCTTTTCAACGCGCAATGTGCGCCGCCAGTCATTTCTGGGACCGCGAGCGATCCCGTCAATTGCGGCTTCAACGGCACGGGCCCGCTCTAGCGGCTAACGTGCCTGATCGCCGGCCCTGCGAGCAGCGGAATGGCGCTCATGAACATGATGACGCCCCACATTCTGAGATTCGGCGCAGCCAGCTGCAGCATGGAGGACAAGAATGGGAGATAGGCGGCGGCCATCAGAATGGCAGTGCAGAACGCTAGTGCTGCCCATATCCAAGGATTGCGGCTGATCTCGTTGTTGAAAATCCGAGACGAACGGTGGCGCATGTTGAAGACGTGCCAAAGTTGGCTGAACGCCAGGGTCAAGAATGTCACCGTCACGATCTCGCGGTCATTCGCCGCCAGGCCAAAACGCGCCAGGGCAAGCGCTCCAAAGGTCGATGCCATGAAGGTGGCTCCATAGAGCACTATGACGACCCATTGAGAACGGCCAAGAATGGATTCGGCCGGAGCACGCGGAGGGCGCTTGAGAATGTCTCTCTCGCCTTCCCCCATTGCGAGCGCAAAAGCGGGAAAAACGTCCGTGACGAGGTTGAGAAAAAGGATCTGCAGAGGCAGAAGCGGCAACGGAAGTCCGGCAATCATCGCAACGCCTACCACCAGAACTTCACCCAGATTGCATGACAGAAGGTAGGTCGCAAAACGCCGGATATTGCCGAAAATGACGCGGCCGCCGCGGACGGCTTCCACAATCGTAGGGAACGCGTCGTCCAGCAAGATCATCGCTGCCGCCTCGCGCGCCACATCGGTTCCGCGAAGACCCATGGCCACGCCGATGTCCGCTTGCCGCAGCGCCGGCGCATCGTTGACCCCGTCGCCAGTCATCGCAACGATCTCACCCGCAGCTTGATAGGAGCGTACTAGTTCAAGCTTCTCTGTTGGACTGACACGCGCGAATATGTCTGCTTGCAGAAATCGGCTGTCTACCTTTCCGTCTATGCTATCGAGTTCTTCGCCCTCGACGATAAGGGGGTTAGCTCCGCCTAGTCCCACCATTCCAGCGATGCTACGGGCAGTAACGGTATGGTCGCCGGTCATCATCACGATCCGTATACCTGCCGCGCGGCATGCTGCGATCGCCTCGGGCACATCTTGCCTTGGCGGATCCTCCAGACCGACGAGGCCGAGAAAAGTGAGTCCCACGAACGCCGGATCGCTAGACGACTGACTTTCCCGCGTTCCGAGAGCCAAGACACGAAGACCGATAGCCCCAAGGGTGGCGACGCGTGTGGCCCACTCTACGCGTGCAGCTTCATCGAGGTTAGAGCTCTCCAGAACCATCTCTGGCGCGCCTTTTATAGCATAGACGTAGCTATTGCCAATCCGATGCACCGTCGCCATCATTCTTCGAGAGGCATCAAAAGCGTGCTCGAGTACTTCAGGTTTCGCTTGCAGCAGCTGGGAACGATCGATTCCGGCAATCCGACCGGCCCGCAATAGAGCGAGCTCCATCGGGTCGCCGCTGTCGTTGGCGGCGACCGGTCCGAGCGTCGCGTTGTTACACAACGTTGCGATCTCCAGCAGACTGCGAAACTCCGCGCAAATCGCCGAAGTAGGCGCCCTGCTATGGATGTCACTGGTTCCGAGGTTTTCCAGATCCAATCGGCCGGCCGGAAGCCATGCTTTGGTGACGGTCATGCGGTTTTCCGTCAGGGTTCCGGTCTTGTCGGTCAAAATCAAGGTGGTCGCCCCGAGCGTCTCCACGGCCGACAGCCGTTCGATAAGAGCGTTTTTGCGCGCCATCCGCCACATCCCACGTGCCAGGGCGAGCGTGGCCACGATCGGTAGTCCTTCCGGTATCGCCGCAACGGCAAGCGCAATCGCCGCCTCGACCATCAAGAGAGCGTCTTGACCTTGAAGCAAACCAATGCCGCAAATGAGTGCCGTCAACGCAAGCGTGAGCCAGACAAGCTGTCCAGACAGCGACGCGAGCTTCTTCTCGAGAGGCGAGGAGTTTGGATCCGCCTCGCTCACCAGCTTTGAGATCTTTCCGAGCTCGGTGTCTAGGCCGGTGGCGACGACGATGCCGGCACCGCTTCCGCTCGTAATGCTTGTGCCTTTGAACAGCATCGATGTTCGATCTGCAACACGCGCATTCGCAGCAACCGGGTCGATCGACTTCCTGACTCGCGCCGATTCTCCTGTCAGCGTCGATTCATCGGCGTCGAGATCGGCCGCTTCCGCCAGACGGAGATCCGCCGAGACCACTTCTCCCGCATCGATCAATACAACATCGCCAACCACAAGGCTTTCTGCCGGAATGGTGCATGTATCGCCCCCTCGCAGTACCCTCGCCAACCGTGTTCCAAGCGCGCGTATTGCCTCGATGGATCGAACGGCCTTGACTTCCGTCACGAAGCCGATCGCAGCATTGAGAAAAAGAACACCGACGATCGCGATGCCTTCCTCCCACTCGCCGAAATAAAACGCGACCGCGGCCGCAACGGCCAGCAGTCCGACGACGAGACTGGAGAACTGATGGACGAGAATGGAAAACATCCCGGCCTTTTGCCCAGACGGAATGGCATTCGGGCCGTCTTTCAGAAGGCGTTTCCCGGCCTCGGACGGCGACAGGCCTTGAGCAGGTATAACGTCACAGGATGAAGCCACATCGTGGTAGTTTAAGCTATGTGGCAAATCGATCGTTATTTTGTTCATCGGCGGCGTTCCTGATCGCGTTGCAGAGACTGCGATGTTGCCATTTTCATATAGCGAAACCCGCCTTTCGCCTTGACGTATCGCAAGGGCGCGCAGATGCGGTTCGCGTCGCCAGCCGCCGCGGCTATGCGGACCCGGCTTTCATTTCTAAAAACGATGACGCTGGGATGAGTGCTATCAGGCGAGATATACTGCCTTTGGTCAACGGTGTTCGACAATGCATACGTGACTTTGACCTGCCGCAAGTTCGATGAGAATCTCTGAGATATTCGAGTGGAGAACTTATTTAATGGGGATCTATGCTCATGCCTGCAGATTTAATTTCGACGAAAAGTGCTGCGAAGCGGTTGGGATTTGACTGCGATCACGGGCCCGATGGCGCGCGGTGCGCCTTTGATCTGCCATTGTGCAGGGGGTGCGACAAGTCCTTCCCCAAGGCAAAGCCCGAAACGAGCGATCCCATTGCGTCAGCCATTTGGAGGAGTTGGATCGACGGCGTCGTCGGTCTGACGACTTATCCGCTGCATATGCGATCCTGTGCATTTGGCGGCCCGGGAGGAAGATGATCTGGCCTCGCCGATCACCGAAGGAAATTGCGACCAGTCAAGAGCATCAACCAAATCTAGGAGCAATGATATGGCACATGGCGATCACATACTCGCTCACGATGTCCTGCGAGTGCTGAACGGGGCGCGATCTCTGCCGCCGCAAGACGCGATCAACGCGCTCTGCCCGTTCTTGCGGAAAACCAGCGGCCGAATTGCCGGTAGCGATCGGTTTGCTGACGCTTCTAGGGCAGCAATCCAGAACCCAATTGACGTCCTTGCTGAAAAGCAGGTGGCGACGGACGACGACTGGCAAGAAGCCATCGAAACCACGTTCAGCATGGTGAATGCCGCCGACTGACCGATCCGCGTATCAGTTTCTGCCTTGTATTCTGATACCGGCTCTCATTCGGACGCTTTTACCGTCGTCCAATAAGGTAAGAGGTCGCGCAGCACCTTGCAGCGGGAGCACTCGATTTGCAGCTACAGGTGGCTGCCATTGATTAGCCGATTGTCGGCACGGATCGATAGGCTCGCCAGCGGTGGCGGTTAATTACACGCGCACCTCTTGAAAATCACTCGCCGCCATCGGCGCATCTTCAAAGGCAATATCCGCAAGCACTGGCAGATGGTCCGAATATGCCCGAGCGTCGCGGTCGGTCCACGCCTTCACGATCGTTCCGTTTCGCGTTGAGTAGATGCGGTCAAGCCGAAGGATGGGAAAGCGCGACGGGAACGTCCGCAACCGCGTTCGCACCGGGCAGCGGGAAGCCAGCCCCCGCCCGACGGACTTGACCCAAAACCAGTCATTAAAGTCGCCGATCACGAGGGTACGCGGCGCAACGACCAGCGCCGCAAGCGCCTGCGCTTGCGCGTAGCGTTCATGGATGCTGAGGCCAAGATGAGTCGCCACTACCGTCACATCGCCGATCGGGAACCGTATCGTGGCTGCAATGGCGCGGCGCGGTTCTCTTTCCTGATAAGATACGTCGGTCACTTCCGGCGCGCCCGCGAACGGCCAACGACTAAGCAGCACCTGCCCGTAGTCGCCGTCTTCCGTCTGGATTGATCGAGCTTCGACGCGATGTTCGCCGACCGCGTCCGCCAGCCGGGCGAACACATTGTCCTTGCGTCCGCGCGAGTCAATTTCCTGCAGGGCGACCACATCGGGCGACCACTTTTGAATTATTGAGCAGACGCCTTCCAGGTCGAAATCCGGATTGAGATTGAACGTGCCGTGCACGTTCCACGTCATGATGCGGATGGTCTTCATCACGTTCGGCGTCCGCTCCACCATGTCACTATGAACTGAACCGCGAGACAGATCGCAATCCACAGCAGAACGATGAGGCCGAGCGGCACCGCGGTCGACCATGAGCTGTTTTTGGCAAAATCAGCAATCTGGGCACCAAGTGCTGCCATGGTGACGATGCCGGGCGCCATGCCAAGCACCGTTCCGAGTAGAAAATCTGATAGACGCAACTGGCTTGCGCCAGCCAGCATGTTGACAAGCGAGAACGGCGCCACCGGCACCATCCGGATCATCGCCACGGCAACGACGCCCTTGCCGGTGATGCGGTCTTGGACGCGCAGGGCGCGCGCGCCGAGCAGCGATTGTAGCCGCCGATGGCCGAGAAAACGGCCGATTAGGAACAGCACAAGCGCGCTTGCCAGGACGCCAGCCGTAGCGCTGATCGCGCCCATCCAGGGGCCTAGCGCCACCGCCGTCGCGGCAACAATGACGATCACCGGAAATACGATCAGCCCTCCCAGCACGAAGACCATGACCGCCAACAGCGGCGCCCATGCCGAATGCGAATGTTGTGAGATGAACGACGCAACGTAGCCAATATCCGTGTAATCGCTCAGTGAGGTCATGCGCCACGCCAAGGCGAGGCCAGCCAGCGCAACAACAGTCCCGCAGACCGCTAGAAGTGTCCGACCATTCCACATCCGCCGCGCCGCGCGCTCCAGATCAAGCGGCTGTTTCGGATCGGCGATCGGCTGGATGATCCCGGTCACTGCCCCCGCAGGCGTCCTCTCGCAATCGATCGGCAGCAACGCCCGGCCCGCGCCGTTCTGCGCATGGAAATCGACGAAGCCAAGCAGATCGTCTTCATGGCCTGCTAATTCGACCTCAGTCACCCCGCAGAAATGTCCGATCAGCCGGCGCCGCAAGCTGGAAATGAAGTTCCGGTGTTCGACCGTGGTGGCCTCAAACGCCAGGTCGCATTCGGTATCCGCGCCCATCGACCGATTGTTGAGGTTGGCGGAGCCGATCCGCAAAAATCGGTCATCGACGATCATGACCTTGCTGTGAACCATCACCGCGGCCGACAATCCATGGTCATGCACCGAAGGATAGAGAATGCGCAGTCGACCAGCGACGCCGGCCGTAACGAACGGGCCGATGAAGCCGCCTCGGCCGCCCTGCATCGCACGTGACTCCAGCCATGATAGATGTGCCTTCGGCGTTACGATGAGCACGTGCAGTGACGGCACGTCGACCATCCGCTGCGCCAGCGCCTCCGCGATCTTGGTAGCGCTGATAAATTGGTTCTCGATATAGATAAAGCGGCTTGCCGAGCCGATTGACGCCTCGAAGAGTCGAGCCACTTCATCGATCCCGCCTTGCGATGCCGTTCTCAATTCAGTCCGTGCGATACCGGTCTGTACCTGCCTTGCCCCTGCTAACACGGATGCAGGCCAGCGTTCGCACTCGACAGTTTCGCAACCTTTCGAAGCGCGACCGGCCGTTGCCCATCGCGCTGTCGCTATCTCGCCGAGCGCCGCTGCGGCCTCGCCCTCTACCATGCATTGCACGTCATGAAACGGTGGGTAGGCTTTGCCGTCAGGGTCGTGACGAAGCGGATGCGCGGCGAGATGTTCACTGGTGTCCCAGCGTCGGATTGTCAGGTCGAGCCCGCCAACAAAGGCAACTACGTGGTCGATCACCACGATCTTTTGATGTTCGGACGATCCGAGCGGGAGGCTGGCGTCCATGCAAAATTGGATTCGATCGTCACTTTCTACCGTAAACTTGTCGGCGGAATGCCATTCTCGTTCGACTGCATATAATGCCGCAAAATCCCAGATCAGAATATTAATCCGGAGCATCGGTTTGACCTTGAGCAATTCAGACAGGAAAGCGCCAAGCTCGATCGGCAACCCGTCGGCCGCCCGGCCGGATGGTCCGACCAGCCGCGTTTTACTGTGGATGTCCCAACCGATGATATATACCTGCCACTCGGCAAGCAGCAGCGTATCTCTCAAAGCGCCGAAGTATTCGGCAGCGTCGTTGAGCACCGCGAGCCTAGATGTTTCGCAGCGCCTCCAAACAGTCTGACCGGGTATTAGAAAGGATGAAGTTTGCAGCACTGGTCACCTTCGACTTTGGTTAAACGATCAATGATCGACAGTGCTGGACCTTACAACCCCTGGCCGCACAGGTTCCCGGCGACCGACTATGCACCCGTTCTATCTTATCCCAAGTGACGGAACTACCTGCCATTTCAGTTCAACTCGCAATCGGCCGGCGGCTTTTAATGCCGATACTGCGAGCTACGCGCCTGTCGCCTTCTTCCTGGCCAAAGCCAAGGCGTGTGCGCGGCGGAGAAGCTAGGGAATGGCGGAGACATGGTTTAGACTACGACTGGGTGCCGTGAGGCTAGAGGAAAGAGGTTCCCGTCCCAGAGGAGACTAAAAGATTGAGGCTCCACCAATCGTACTCGGCCGGAGAACGCTATAGCATCTGCCGCCTTTCCATTTCTGCTAAACCTTAGCGATCCCAGATTTCAACCGACCGGGGCGAAGGGCCAAAGCCAGAACGCTTGTGCCATTTTTGTGTGAGCCGGCACAGACAAGCACGATCTGTTCCGGTCGAACGCTTCGTTTCGATCAATCCGGTGCGCACGAGCGCGTGGTGAGCAACGTGCGATCGGCGGAGCTGGTCGGGTTGCGCAGTCGATCGCACGTTGCGGTGAGGGTCGCGGCGTAGGCCGCGGGTGTCAGGTAGCCCAGCGAGGAATGCAGGCGTTTGCTGTTGTAGTCGTTGGCCCAGAGCGCAATCTTGGCTCGACGTGGTCAAGGCTGAAGAACAGGGTTTCGTTGAGAAGCTCGTCACGCATCCGGCCGTTTAAGCTTTTACACGAACAGTTCTGCATCGGCTTGCCCGTCGGGATGAGGTGCCAGGCGATCTGGTGGTCCTCCGACTAGGTCAGTATCGCGTTGCAGGTGAACGTTATCGTTGTCTGAGAGGCTGACTGAAAAAGAAGCTGAGTGATTTCAGCCAGTTGTGATTCCTTCGGATTTGCGAAGATTCGAGGGAGAGCACGATGGTCTGGACTGAAATCACCCGCCGACACTATAGGCGGGCGAGCTTGCGATATGAAAGCGATACGACGGATGCCGAGTGGTTTGTGATGGAGCCGCTTCTGCCGCCTGCTTCGGCGCTCGGTCGCCCGCGTGCGACAGATATGCGAACGGTGATGGATGCGATCCTGTATATTGCGTCGACCGGCTGCCAATGGCGGCAGTTGCCCAAGGATTTCCCGCCCTACTCGACGGTGCAGGGCTATTTCTACGCGTGGTCGCGCGGCGGACTGTTTGCGTCGCTGAACTACACGCTCGTGATGGCCTCGCGCGAGGCGGCTGGCCGAGAGGCGAGCCCAACGGCCGGAGTGATTGACAGCCAGTCGGTGAAAACCACGGAAAGCGGCGGCCCCCGGGGCTATGATGCAGGTAAGAAAATCAAGGGCCGCAAGCGCCACATCGTCACCGACACGCAAGGAAACTTGGTCGGGCTGGTCGTGCACGAAGCCAGCATTCAGGACCGTGATGGTGCCCCGTGCGTTCTTGCTTCGATACGTTATCGCTATCCGTGGCTGCGCCATATTTTTGCCGATGGTGGCTATGCCGGAGATAAGCTGCGTCAAGCTTTGAAGCGCATCGGCAATTGGACGATAGAAATCATAAAACGATCCGACAGGGAGCAGGGCTTCGAAATCCTACCGCGCCGATGGGTCGTCGAACGAACGTTCGGATGGCTCGGTCGCTGCCGCAGATTGGCAAAGGACTTCGAGACCACAATCGCCAGCGCCGTTGCCTGGGCGTTCGTCGCTCACATTCGCGTCCTTATAAGACGGCTTGCAAAAGCATGAAATCAAACGAATTCATTATGAGTCAGACTCTGAGACAATTAGGCGCGGCTTTCCGCGGCGAGCGATCAGCGCCGTCAGTGCACGGGCCACCCGCAGCTCGGGGATCGAGGTGTCTGGATCGCCGCCAAGCATTCCCGGGGCACGTCATCGACGATATTCAGGATCCGGGCGCGGCGACCATTGGCGCGCTGATCATGGATACGATCCAGCGACCAGCGGGCATTCGACCGCGCCTGGACCAAGATTGGCGCCCTCGTGCCAACAGCGAGGCGGCGGGCCCGGCGCTTGCGCACGCTAAGGCCTTACTGCCGATAGATCCGGTTCAGCCCGGATGGCTCACCCTGTTTCCGCAGCAGCAGGAACAGCCGCCGATAGCCGAAGCGTCGGTGGTCGTTGGCGAGCTCTCGCAGTTGCTCGCGCAGTTCAGTCGCTGACGATGGAGCAGGCCCGCCGTTCTGACAGGCCCAGTTCTGCCTGCAGATGCGCGACTGCCTAGCTCTGGGCGACGGGCCCTACCATTTTTTGACAGGAGCTCGCGCAACGGCGCCGCATCCAGCATCTGCTCGGCCAGCAGCTTCTTCAGCTTGGCGTTCTTATACTCGAGTTGCCGCAGCCGCTTCGCTTCCGAGACATCCATGCCGCCAAATTTAGACGCCTTACTCTCGCGGATACCCACGCAAGCTCCCTCCGGACCGAACACCATCTGCCCGCGTGCGGAAGCGCTAAGTTCGCCTTCGGTCGGGCGTGTTCCGCGCCGCGCCACATCTCCGGGGGAGGGAATGCACCACTGCAAATAACCCTTATAGAATGGGGGGTAACTTGCATCGATGCTGGCGATACCCCGTCCAATACCCCAAACTTTTATAGTTACAGCCGACAACAAGGGTGGTCGAATGGGGCAGGTGCCATGCAAAATGTACGGAACCGAACTCACCGGCATCAGTTCGTCCACACCCGGACTGTCGAAAGCCTCGCGCTAGACGCGCGTTGCATCAGCCCATGACCCTATCGGAGGTTCAATGGAGCATTTCATCAACACGGCGAATATCAAAAATTACCGTCAGCAGCTCAGCGATCCAGCAGTCGATCAGGACCCGGTCCGCCGCGTCATGCTGGTGCGCCTGCTGGCTGGTGAGCTGGCCAAGGATGCTGACTCGAAGCCGACCGCGCAGGTGGCGGACCATCGCGAGGCCGATCTACTGGCGCGCCGGCAGGAGTTGTCGGGCGTCGAGTATTGGGCTGAAATGCACCGGTCAGCCAAATAACGTTTGCAACTTCGCCGCTCGGCGACAATATTTTTTTGAAGTTTCTAACCGGCCAATGTCGAACGGAAGGTACCTCCCCGCGTCATATCGAGCGGAGAGGTGTTTATGAACGCGACGCAAATCATAGCGGAAATCCGCGCAAAAATTGCCAAATACCGCGATCTGGCTCGAATGATCACCGATCCGGAGACTGAAGCGAATTCGCGACCTGACAAATACAGAGCAGCAGGCCAGAGACATGGAAAGAGAAAAGTAAAAGGCTCGTGTGCAATTTAGAGATCGCGAAGACTCTTTTTCATAAGCTCGTAACCGTGCAGCAAGGATGCCCATGGAGCCTAACTTCCCGCATCTTCATCTGAGTATGTCCGGTGCGTCCGCGCCCACCCTGCCCAAAGTGTCACGCAACGTCGATGCTGGCTAGGATCATGCCATTGACGAAAGACACTGTCGCGGAAAGTTTCGAATGTCCCGAATGTGATTACAGTTGGACTGTGTCCGCGCCTGACCCGATCCGCAAAGCTTCAGGTTGGATCGAAGCGCTAAAGCCCCCGAATTGATGCGTCGTCTCAGAGTTCGGCCTTGGACTCCACAGGATGTCGCAAAGCTGGAAAAGTTACTCGATCTCGGAGCATCCGCAGTGAGAGGTAAGCGTCGTCCTCAGGCCACGGCTCTGAGTTCTTGCGTTCGGTAAGCCCACGGCAATAGCGCGTCGATATCGCGGTTGGGGTGACCGTTGGCGATCCTTGCTAGAACATCTGTGAGATAACTGTAGCGCGACAATCAGGATGAGAATCCCGCGACAATCAGGATGAGAATGCGCCGCTGCTGGGGTGACGAAGGGAGGGCGTAGCCCGACCGGAGGCACCCCAGCAGCGGCGTGTCGGCCCGAAGGGGCCTCATTGGCGGTAACGGCGGCTGGTAAAGCATCGGCTTCTCCTTCGAGAGGACCAGTGCTTTGGCCGGCCGGCATGTCACCGATCAACAAATGAGGCTTTTCATGAGCTTGCGTCGCAACCATTCGCCAGCCGTCGCCGCTGCAAAGGCTGGTTTCAGCACCTCCGCCGCCTACCGATACGAGAAGGATCCCCGACTTCCGACCCAGAAGAAGGCGCGCCGCGCACGCCGTCGAGCCGATCCGTTCATCGACGTTTGGGAGAACGAAGTTCTGCCGATACTGAGGGCCGCCCCCGGATTGCGGCCGATCGCCGTGTTCGAGGAACTATGCCGGCGGCATCCGGAACTGGGTTCTGGAACGCGGCGGACGCTCGAGCGGCGCATTCGGGCATGGCGGGCGGTGAACGGGCCGGATCGGGAGGTGATCTTCCGTCAGGAACATCCGCCGGGTCGCATGGGGTTGTCGGACTTCACCGAGGTCGCCGATCTCGGCGTCACCATTGCGGGCCAGTTGCTGGACTGCCGGCTCTATCACTTCCGGCTGCCTTTCTCCGGCTTCGAACACGCCCACGTCGTGCTCGGTGGCGAAAGCTTTGTCGCGCTGGCGGAAGGCTTGCAGAACGCGCTGTGGTCGCTGGGCGGGGTTCCGGAGCAGCACCGCAGCGACAGCCTGTCGGCCGCGTTCCGCAATCTCGGAGCCGATGCCAAGGAGGATTTGACGACGCGCTATGAGGCGTTCTGCGGCCATTACGGCATGACGCCGACCCGCAACAATCCCGGCGTATCGCATGAGAACGGCTCGATCGAAAGTGCGCATGGCCATCTCAAGAGAGCGCTGGCCGATGCCCTGCTGCTGCGTGCCTCACGCGACTTCGACGATCTTGCGGCCTGGCGGGGTTTTGTCGACGAGATCGTTGGCCGCGGCAACGCGCGCAATGCCAAGCGTATCGATCAGGAGCGGACGGCGCTGAAGAAACTGCCGGTGCGCAAGACCGCCGATTATGAGGAGGTCAACGTCGACGTCACGACCTCCAGCGCCTTCACGTTGCGCAAGGTGTTTTACTCGGTCCCATCCCGCCTGATCGGTCACCGGCTGCGCGTACGTCTTTATGACGACCGGCTCGAATGCTTCCAGGGCGCCACGCACATCATCACCTTGCGACGCGGGCGAACCCAGCCCAACGGCAAACACGGCCACGTCATCGACTATCGCCATGTCATCCATTCGCTGCGCCGCAAACCGATGGCGCTGCTCAATCTGGTCTATCGCGACCAGTTGTTCCCCCGCCGCGTCTACGCCCGTGCGTTCGACGCCTTGCTCGCCGGCATTGGCGAAAGACCAGCCTGCCGTGCCATGGTCGGGCTTCTGGCGCTCGCACATGAACGGGCCTGCGAGGCGGAGCTCGGTGCCGTGCTGCAAGCCACGCTCGACGACGGCATCCTGCCGGATCTCAAGGCGCTGATCGAACGCTTCCGACCGAAGGGCATGGCACTACCGGTCGTCGTCGTCACGCTGCCCTCGCTCGCTATCTACGACCAGATTGCCGCGGCTGTGGGAGAAGCCGCATGAACGCGACCGTCAAGATCGACGCCGCCCGTGTCGAATTGCTGCTCAGCGAACTGCGTCTGCCCGGCATCAAGCTGATCTGGGCCGCCCTGGCGGAAACCGCCGATAAGGAAGGCTGGCCCGCCGCCCGCTTCCTGGCGGCCCTGGCTGAACAGGAGATGGTGGAGCGAAACCGTCGTCGCTTCGAGCGTCATCTGGATGAAGCCCGCCTGCCGCCGGGCAAGACCCTCGCTGCATTCGACTTCGATGCCGTGCCGATGATCTCAAAGGCGCAGGTGCAGGCTCTCGCCGCCGGTGACGCCTGGCTCGACAAGGGCGCCAATCTGTTGTGTTTTGGTCCCCCTGGCGGCGGCAAATCGCATCTGGCAGCGGCGCTCGGCATGTCCCTGATCGAAAACGGTTGGCGCGTGTTGTTCACCAGAACCACCGATCTCGTGCAAAAGCTCCAGATCGCGCGCCGCGATCTCACGCTTGAAGCGGCGATCGCCAAACTCGACAAATATCACCTGCTGATCCTCGACGATCTGGCCTATGTGACCAAGGATCAAGCGGAGACCAGCGTTCTGTTCGAGTTGATCAGCGCTCGCTACGAACGCCGCTCGATGCTGATCACCGCCAATCAGCCATTCGGTGAATGGGGAAAAATCTTCCCGGATCAAGCTATGACCCTCGCGGCGATCGACCGCCTCGTCCATCACGCCACGATCCTCGAAATGAATGTCGACAGCTATCGCCGGAAAGAGGCTCTCGACAAGGCTCGTGGAGCCGGACGACCGCCAACGCGCGCGACAATCAAAGCGTCATCCTGATTGTCGCTCCACGACAATCAACTCTACAGCACGCGATTATCGCTTGCGTTATCGTCAGGCCGCGACAATCATCCCCACGCCGCGACCGCTAAATTGCCATCCTGATTGTCGCGCTTCCCATCCAGATTGACGCGCTACAGATAACCGAGCGGATCGACCTCGTTGAGTTTGCAAGTCTCAATCAGCGAGGCGATTGTGGCCCAGTGCTCGGCTCCGCCGTCGGAGCCCGCGAACAAAGCGTTTTTCCGGTTCAGCGTGATCGGGCGGATGGAACGCTCGACGGTGTTGTTGTCGAGCTCGATGTGGCCGTCGTCGAGGAAGCGGGTCAAACCTTCCCAGCGCGACAAAGAGTAGTTGATTGCTTCGGGGAGTTTGCCCTTTTGGCTGATCAGACCGAGTTTTGCGCGCAGCCAAGCTTCCAGTGCGTCGACCAGCGGGCGGCTTTTCTGCTGCCGAACCAGGCGACGTTCATCGGCACTGCGGCCGCGGATGTCCTTCTCGATCGCATACAGCGCAGCGATGCGCTGGAGTGCTTCGCTGGCGATCGGCGCAGGCCCGGGAGTGGCAAGCCTGTAGAAGTTGCGCCGTACATGGACCCAGCAGAACGCCAGTTGCACGTCGCCGCGCTCGGCCAGGTTGCGGTAGCCGGCATAGCCGTCCACCTGCAAGATGCCTTTGAAGCCTTCGAGATGAGTGATCGGCCGCTCGGACTTGCGGTCCGGGGCATAGACATAGGCCACGCCCGGCGGATCGGATCCGCCCCATGGCCGGTCATCGGCGGCATAGGCCCATAACTGTCCGGTCTTCGTACGACCGCGACCCGGGTCCAGCACCGGCAACGTCGTCTCGTCGGCAAACAGTTTTGGCCGCTCCTTGAGCTTGTCGAGCAGGCGTTGGTGCAGCGGACGTAAATGCCAGGCGGCATGCCCGACCCAGTCCGCCAGCGTGGATCGGTCAAGGTTGACGCTCTGCCGGGCGTAAATCTGGGCCTGGCGATAAAGCGGCAGATGATCCGCATATTTGGAGACGAGCACCTGGGCGATAGTGGCTTCGGTCGGCAGCCCACCCTCGATCAGCCGCGCCGGCGCCGGTGCCTGCACGACGCCATCCTCACATTGGCGACAAGCGTATTTCGGCCGGATCGTGACCAGCACCCGGAACTGCGCCGGCACGATATCCAGCCGTTCGCTCTTGTCCTCACCGATCCGGTGCAATGCGCCCTGGCAGCAGCGGCAGGTCTTGTCGTCGATGTCGACGGTGGTCTCAATCCGCGGCAGATGCGCCGGCAGCGTGCCGCGATTGGCCCGCCGCTTCGCGGCGCCGGCCTGTCTTGCGGCCGGTGTCGCCTGCGCAGTTTTTGCGGCGTCATACGCCGCCGACTGCTCGACATCTTCCAGGCCCAGCAGCATCTGGTCCTCAGGCAGCGTCTCCGCCCGGCGGCCGAACTGATGTCGCTGCAGGTCTTTGATGATCTGACGCAGCCGATCGTTCTGCACCCGCTCGGCGAGCAGCATCGCTTTCAGCGTCTCGGAATCATCGGGCAATGCGTCGCGCGGCATGATCAAAGAAGATCATATTTACCGGCATTTTGCGACGCGCTCGATGCGGCTGATTCACTTTGCCACAGTAACAGGCATCAGCCAGGCTGCGCCGGCGTCACCGTCTCGCGCGCCGTGTGGACACGCCGCCAATCCAGCCCTTCGAGCAGCGCCGACAATTGCGCGGCCGACAAATGGATCACGCCGTCTTCGATCTTCGGCCAGCGGAAGATGCCATCCTCCAGCCGCTTGGCGAACAGGCACAGACCCGTGCCGTCCCAATACACCAGCTTGATCCGATCCGCGCGCTTGGCGCGGAACACGTAGACCGCGCCGGAGAACGGATCCGCCGCCATGCTCTCGCGCACCAGTGCCGCCAATCCATCGGCGCCCTTGCGGAAGTCCACAGGCCTGGTCGCTACCATGACGCGGACCGCGCCGGTCGGGCCGATCACGCGCCAGCTTTCAGCGCCCGCAACACCGCGGCGATCGTGTCCGCCGGGGCGCCCGCGCCGATGCGCACCGTCACGCCGTCGATCGCAACCTCGATCGTTCCTGCAAGTGGTTCGTCCCAATGTCGACGCTTGGTCTTGCGCTGCCGACGGCCCGCCGTGTCGGACGGTGCCGCATCAACCACCGCCGGGACAAACCGCGGTTCATCATCCTGGGAAACGACCGCCTGAGCTTCTCTGACTTGCCGGCGCAAGCCGAACAATTGCTGCGGCGACAATCCATGCCGCCGAGCCACGCCGGAAACAGAATCGCCACTGGTCTCGATCTCCGCGACCACCCGCGTCTTGTCCTCGTCGCTCCACGTCCGCCGGCGACCCGCGCCGGTGAACACCTCAAGCCGGCGAACCGGCTTGGTGATAGCACTATCCACTGTGTCCATTCTAAGCCTAGCGGTTCGAGTGAACCAAAAGGTCGCAGATCAGGACATCTGCCGAAAGGTGGGGGCGGGACGACGCTTACAGTGAGAGCGGCGGCGGCGTTGAACAGGTCCATCATTCGGTGCAGTCGAGGGCGCGCGAGATCCGCAGACCGTTCGCACACGTTCGAGCTGTAAAGCGGGCGCGCCTGGCGAAAAAAACCCAAGCGCTATCCTGACCGAGGCCCCATTTGGTGCCCCTAACGCTTCCGGAATGGTCTCATTCCAAAGCCACGGACCTACGTAGTGATACGGAGGTCCGTAGTCAGCATAAAATTAGCCGGTAGCTCTCTGTTTGGCGTACGACTTAGTCCTCCGCGCCTAGGTAGGATTGGAGAGAACTGTAGAGTCTCAGTGTCCTTGAATCAGCACCCGCGTGGACTTCTCGAAAGTAAGGCCGGGGCTAAAAAACTCAAAGCGTCGACGGGCAATAGCCCGATGAAAAAGTCGAAATGCAAGGCGTGCAGTTCCGATATGCACGAGATCGACGTTTACCCCGCTCGCCCAGGGCACGATGTGCACGTGATCAGATGCACCAAGTGCAGCAACGTGGAGCACGTCGTTCGCGACAATAGGTTCGGGACACCAGCTTAATGCAATTTTATTAGCGTCTTCGTCATTGGCAACAAGGCGGATTGTTACTATTTCGATTCATACGTGCGAGGAACGTTCAATGGAACAGCCATCTGCACCCTTCGCATGCCGGATTAAGTCCGTCGTTGGAGAATGTCTGCCCGGCGAGGAATTTTGTGCTTTTGAGTTTCCCTGGTGCGAAGGCTGCCCCAAATCCTTGGTCGAAAAAGTCCGCGCTTTAGAAGACCCGATTAAATCGGGGATCTGGCACGGCTGGATCAATGGAATCTCGACGATTAAGAAGTGAGGTAGCATGTTGCTGAGTTTACCGTCTCGGCGCCGCTTTTCCGATCTGTCTGAATCTGAAGTGCTGGCCCTAGCAATCTCGTCTGAGGAGGACGACGCTCGGATCTACGCCACCCATGCCGAGCAGCGCGCGACGCCTATCCCGCAACGGCGACAATTGTTCGTCGTCAGGCAATTTGAGACTGATCAGGTGTTTCGAGAAGAGAGGCTCTGGCTCATCAGTGGTTAGAGTTTAAGCGGCTTGCAGTCGGTGCTGCAAGCGACGGTTTGCGATGGTGGCAAGTTTGATGCGTCTGCGTTCTGCGATTATCGCCTCCGCTCTGCCGTAGTAGACGTCCGCTGGCGTGACGTTGTTGATGCTCTCATGATAGCGGGCGTGATTGTAATGCTCGACGAAGGCTCCGATCTGTCGTTCGAGATCTCCGGGTAAATAATAGTTTTCCAGCAGAATGCGGTTCTTCAGGGTCTGGTGCCAGCGCTCGATCTTGCCCTGGGTCTGGGGGTGATACGGTGCTCCCCGCACGTGCTGCATGCCCTTGTCTTCGAGCCAGTCAGCAAGATCGCCCGCAACATAAGACGCGCCATTGTCGCTGAGCAGCCTTGGCCGCTGCACGACGGTGGCACTATCGAGGCCTGACGCGGCTAGTGCCTGGTCCAGCGTGGTCGTGACGTCGGAAGCGCACATGGTGGGCCCGAGCCTCCAGGCCACGATGTAGCGCGAGAAGTCGTCCAAAATCGTCGACAGGTAATACCAGCCCCAGCCGGTGATCTTGAGGTAGGTGAAGTCCGTCTGCCAGAGCTGGTTGATGGCAGTAGTCTTGTCCTTGAACTCGTTCGCCGCCTTGATCACCACATAGGCCGGGCTGGTGATCAGGTCATGCGCCTTCAACAGCCGATAGACCGAAGCCTCGGAGACGAAGTACTTTCTCTCGTTAGTGAATCGCACGGCCAACTCCCGCGGAGACAGTTCGGGAACCTGCAGCGCCAGATCGATGATCTGCCCGCGGACGTCGTCTGGGATACGATTCCAAACGCGATCCGGCCGGGACCGGCGGTCAGCCAGCGCCTCGATCCCACCTTCAAGGTAGCGGTCATACCAACGATAAAACGTTGAACGCGGGATGCCGAGTTTGTCCAGTGTGCGCTTGGCCGGCAGGTGCGACCCTTCGACCAGATCAATGATCTCGGCCTTCTCGGATGCGGGATACCTCATGCCTCGTCCTCCCCATCCCCGTTCATGTTTTTTTTGAGCAGGTGATTTTCGAGGGTGAGGTCGGCAACGACCTCCTTCAAGGCGGTGGCCTCACGACGAAGATCCTTGACCTCACCAGGCGTTGCGGCTCGCGCAGTGTCACCGGCCAATCGGCGCTTGCCGGCCTCAAGGAACTCCTTGGACCAGCCGTAATACATCGAGGCGGCAATACCTTCACGGCGGCACAGCTCGGAGATGTTCTCCTCGCCACGCAGCCCTTCCAGCACGATGCGGATCTTCTCTTCGGCCGAATAATACCGACGCGTCTGGCGCCGGATGTCCTTCAGCACTTGTTCTGCGGGCGCTTTGCCCGATGCGGATTTCTGTTTCATCTTCGCTCCTTGCGGCTACGATGAACCAGAAATCCTCCCTTCGTGAAGTCCCTCAATTTGTCTCAAGGGTGCTGACGGGGAACACGCCATGATGTCGTTACCCGAAACGACGCGGACCGATGCCATCCTGAAGCGACGCTGGTGACCTCATAATTGGCATGTCATCTGTTTCATGACCGGGTCGCCGGGATTGTACCCAGGACGAGCAGCGAGCGACCTCTGCTGTGTCACTACGGCTTCCGTCGCTTCGTCCAGACGCAGCAACTTCCAGCCTACCGGTTCATTACTCACGCTACCACCGCTCACTTGCCATGCTCTCATGACAGGGTTGTCTTCTTTTGTGAAGCCCACGGCATGAACCTCAACAGATCGGGAATAGCCACCATACCTGAGTTCAAGAACGTGACCCGAACGCAGGGCTTCACAAGCAACTTGGACCCACACTTCAGAACTCCCTTGGTTGCGACTGAATGGGCATTGCAGCTTAGCGACTCCTGCCAGAAGACGCCTATTGGTGTCGCTGCTCGGCGATAAAGGCGGTGATATCTTTTACTTCCAGAGGACTGAGCGCCATGTTTGGCATTTTCGGATGAGGCTCAAGCAGGAAAGAAGCGAGTTTTTCGATGTTGAAATCCAGTCGATCCGCTATCGATGCAAATGAGGGAGCGATGTCCGTCCCTTTGATCTGATCGCCCGAGACAACATGACATCCAGTGCACCAGCGTCGCGCCAGCGTGGAGCCATTGTCCGGGTTTGCAGCAAAGGCTGCTTCACTTGCGCAGGTGAGAAATACCAAAGAGACAAAGTAGATAGTTGAACCCATGTTACTTCCCTCACTAGCATCGCCAAGTCGCGAAGGCTCGAACGGTTCCTAGATGTTTTGGACATTTATTTCCCGCGACATGAGCAATACCGCTCATCGCTTCCTGCTCGCGAGCGCCCATGCTGGCCTCATCACCGCCCGCCAATGGCAACTTTCGGTGACTGAGAGTTCGGTAGCGCTCCCGCCTTAAGGATTTGTAGGTTGGCATGGATCGCTCAATTCACGAACACAATCTCGCTCACTAACCAACGAAGCGGCAAAGCCTAATGAAGCTACTTGCCAACGAAGAGGCCACCCACCGACCACCGCCACAGAATCAGTAGGGCACTCGGCTTAGTAATATTGATTTCATTGCATTGGCAGGTTCAATTCGCGATGTGAGGTGGCGGGACAGTTTTAAACCCGGCAGCATTGGGAGAATGGTCGAATACCGCTATCCATCTGCTCGTTACGACTGAACGCATGGGGGTCCGATAGTTCGTGTGTTTGACTCATGAATTCCGAATTGGGGCAGCCGTCGCACTTGCGATATTCAAATGCGCGATACTCGGATCAGGACAACTTGGCTTCATCAAACAAATTTTCTGACAGACATTTCATCCATGCTGGCTGGTTTTCGGTCATGACATCCCCCTTGAATGGTAGCCCCAACGACTGCGCCGACATCAACGTGGCTCATTCAATCTAGGATTTGGGAACCCGTATTGACCTAGATCAACCGACTACGCTCCTGATGATCTTAGCTCGCGTGGCGTCTGCTCCAAGGTTTTGGGAGGAATGCAATGGCCTATTTTCGACAGTTTTCTGACGGGGCTCACCAGTTAAGCCCGATGGCTGTTTTTTTGACATTGGGACTGATTTTCTTAATTGCGAGCATCGGTGGTTGGTACACGGGTAACCTGGTCCGATGGCTGCGCAATTAAGCCCGAACCGGCAAACCACGGCTGAGATTCCCAAGTCACCCCCTGCGGGGTGCTGACGTGTTGAAGAATTTGGACACGACTTGAACCGCGCTTGTTGCACGCTGCCTATCGCGGGCGCCGCAATCGGCTAGACCGCCGTCGATTTGCGTTCGTTTCCACGGCGACTTTTTGGTATGATCGCAAGCGTCGCATTTGAGCGTGCGCAAGTCGAAACCCAACACCGAAGGTTTGATGTTGGTGAGCATCATCTGACTATGGCAGTCCGGACAACGCGTACGTCTTTATGCCATCGCGCGTTAAATATGACGTGGGCATTGCTGCGGTCTATTTCTCGCAGGCTCCCGGGAATGAACCGCTCTCAAAGCCTATTTCTTTTTGAGACTCAAAATATACGCGATTATGTCATCCGCTTCTGCCTCGGAAAGCATGATGTTCGGCATATTCTTGTGATTGGAACGGAGAAACACGTTCAACGAAAGTGCGGTCGTCGATGTCATGTCAGCGACGCTCTGGAAGCTGGGCGGACCATCCTTGTCGATGGGCAAAGTCTCACCCCTGTCGGGAAATAGCATAGGCAGAACGTGATGACACGAACTGCATTGCGCGGTCGCGATCTGACGTCCGGATGCTGGATCGCCACGAAGAGGCTGCGCACGGACTGGAAACACGGCTGAAATTGCAGCGGCTCCAACGAATGCAAATGTCATCCAACGCATGCGGTGCCGCCCGGGGTTAACCTGGTCCTGCTGTAAACCATTTTTTGATTTCGTCATTCGGGAGGCGGCCTTAATTTTCGAGGGAGGGCTTTGGCTTCCTCCTCTGCGAGCAATTGATGAATTTGCTGGCGCTGGTCGGTGTCGGTTACCCTGAGAAGCAAATCTCTAAACCGCGATGTATTCTGTCGGTGTACGAAAATATCCATGGCAGCGTCCTCGATAAATAATTCGGGCAAACGGCGTCCGTGGAAGCTAAACATCCGGAAGGGGCGGCACTTGGTCTTTGGCTAGTTCCGCAGCCAATAGCCGCTTTAACTCTTTGTACCGGACCTGATCGCCCGCCACGTCAGTCTCAGCCAAAAGCCTTCGATAGTGCGCAAGGTTTTCGTGGTGAATGAAGCGATCCATTTTGACCCCCGAGCGCGCACTAGGTTGACCCCAGACCGCTGTCGACTGCTGCCCTACATCACAAACAGCAACTGGCTACGAACGGGCTCGAAGGAGATCAGTTCCCGAGGACGGACCCGAATGATCGTAACGATCAACAGCGTGGGGAGACCTGTCAGACCGATGTCCGATAGTAGGGCGAGGTTCCGCTTGTCCGCGATGAGGGCGTACACATGGGGATTAGGCGTCACGACGACGTCACCGCCCACGTAGGCGTCTCGCAGGGTGGCGTGCCGCGGCTCCTCGAGCGCGAAGTCGACGAGGCGATTGTAGACGAGATCGACTGGTCGACCGTCGAAGTTCAACCGGCCGCCGACAAGAGCAAGTTGACCGGGGTCGGCGATCACAGTCTCCATGCCGTGGTGCTCAAACAAGGCCTTGGCCAGTTGGAACTCTGGGTAAAGATACTGTTGCTCAGGCGCGTCATCGACGATGGCGATGCGCGCGGGTTCTCCAGATCCCCGCTGCCGCCGCCATTCGTCGGTGAACATGTGGGTCACGTCATCGGCGAACGGCGCCGCAGGCTCGAGTCCAGCCTGCTCCGGCTCCTGAGCGCAGCAGGCGCGCTGCGCCCGAGCCAGCACGGCATTGAGGAAAGCGCCGCCGGCGTTCGTGTTCACCTCGATCAGCTGCGGCCCGCCCGGCGTGACGTGGAAGTCGTACCCCATGAAGGCGCCGAGGGGTCCGAAATCAGTCGTTGCGATCGCCGGCGCGGAGGCCAGAGCCGTAGCGCGGTAGGGCGCCAACCGCGCCGCCGCCTCAACAGCTGCCACGATCCGCATCATTTCGGCCACTACCGTAGCCGGGACGAAAAGCGGAACGGCGGAGAACAGCGTTGGATGGGATGCGATAAGTTGCGCGGCGAAGCCCTCGGCGCCGACCTCCCGATCCAGGGCTTCGGTCAAGGCGCCGCGGTCCAAGGTGATACAGAAGCAGCCGCGGTTCAGCCGTTCCGCCTCGCCAATCGCGCTCTGCTCCATTGCCTTCGATTCCCTCCCCGACATTTAAATCAGGCCTAGTCCGTCAAGTGACGCCGCGCGCGAACTGTGAAGATGCCCGCTTAATAGTTGGCTAGTCATTGCGGATTTCCTTGCCAGCTTAGTCGTGCTGAGTTGTGGCATCGTCGCTGAACTCTCTAACTCGAACTTCGCCGATTCCAACATCGCTTAGGGCGCCTGGGCGAACTGCATCGCGCCAGGCCAGATCTCGATGGGCGCCAGCATCGAGATAGCCAAGCCTTTAAAAAAGCTCTCCCAAACGCCGCTCACGGCCCAGCGTGAAAAACGCTTGTGGGTGTTGCACCAGCCGCCAAAATGTTCCGGTAAATCACGCCAAGGCGCCCAGGAACTTCCGGATCACTCCATCGACGAAACGATTGCCAGCTCGCTATTTCGGCCGACCTTGCCGACGCAGTCCGCGACCAAATCCTCGATCCGGCGAATTGGCAGTCTCGCAGCCCATGACGTTCCACCCAAGCCTCCTGTAGGAAAGCGCCCCTAAACCTGCGCTTTTGCTGATTTGCGAATCCGCTAAATGACAACAGACCACAATATCAATTTATTGATTGTACTCAGATTCTTACGTTCCACAATCTTGTTACCGTAGCTTGCAATCGCAATATCCTCACGCTCTTAAAGCTGCATTATCACTCGTTTTTATTCTATATTGAACGATGTCCGAAACCAGCCCTCAGGCCGCTCAAATCGACCCCCAGCAAGCCCCATCGTCCTCCCCCGCGCCGCTGCCGGCCGTCGTCGATGCCGGTGCACAGGCGTCGGCCCTGCCCGCCCATCTCGCAGGGCTCGCCGATCGCGCCCGGGATTACGTCGAGGCCGCGAGTTCGGCCAACACAAGGCGCGCTTACAGCTCCGACTGGAAGCATTTTGCGGCCTGGTGCCGACGCCAGAACCTCCCTCTCCTTCGGCCGGATCCCCAGATCGTCGGGCTCTACATTACCGCCTGCGCCTCAGGTGCTGCCTCAGCCGACCGCAAGCCGAAGGCGGTGACGACGATCGAGCGCCGCCTGTCCTCCCTGACCTGGAACTATTCCCAGCAGGGCCAGCCGCTGGACCGCAAAGACCGCCATATCGCCACCGTGCTCGCCGGCATCCGCAATATCCACGGGCAACCGCCGGTTCAGAAGGAAGCCGTGCTGCCAGAGGACGTTATCGCTATGCTCGAAACGCTGGGGCGCGGCACCCTGCGAGGCCTGCGCGATCGTGCCATGCTGCTGATCGGTTTTGCCGGAGGTTTGAGGCGCTCTGAGATTGTCAGCCTCGACGTCGGCCGCAACCACACCGAGGACGGCGGCGGTTGGGTCGAGATTTCTGACAAGGGTATGCTGGTGACTCTGCGCGGCAAAACCGGCTGGCGCGAGGTCGAAGTTGGCCGCGGCTCGTCGGACGCGACCTGCCCTGTGATCGCGCTGCAAACCTGGTTGAAATTCGCCAAGATCGGTCATGGGCCGCTGTTTCGGCGCGTCACCGGCCGAGGTAAAGATGTCGGCCCGGATCGCTTGACCAACCAGCAGGTCGCTCGTCTGGTCAAACGGGCGGCGCTGGCCGCGGGCATCCGCGGCGATCTCTCCGAAATCGAACGCCATAAAAAGTTTGCCGGCCATTCGCTACGCGCCGGCCTCGCTTCCTCGGCTGAGGTCGACGAGCGTTATGTGCAAAAGCAGCTCGGTCATGCCAGCGCCGAAATGACGCGCCGTTACCAGCGACGCCGCGACCGGTTCCGGGTCAATCTCACCAAGGCGGCGGGGCTGTAGCTAGGTGATCGTGGCGTTTCCCTCATCCGCAAACGCGCGCTGGCCTGTCCTGGAGACCTCGCCGCTGCGAGCTGCTGATCTTGATCTCAACCGGGTCGACTACTAGCCGCGCGACTTTATGCTGAAGGTTCTTCTCGACACCTCTCAACGGAGGTAAAGCGGCCGGCGCCGAAGCCCAGCACTGATCTCGCTTGATGCGATTGAAGAGGACCGGGCCTCCTCAGCGTGGCATCGCTTGCTGAGCCGCGGCGGGGCGTCGTGCCGATTAGCGGCGGCCGGTATCGGCCGCTGGTCGCCTGGCCGGCGGTGGATTTGCTAAGGGCTTTCCAGTTGCTCGCGGCAACTGCCCGTAAGGATTAAGAGGACCGGAGGCGTTGCGTAGCGTAGGGGCAGTGCCACCATTGATGAGGACCGCCGCTCTAATTACTTCTTCTTATTTTTAACGCGGCTGAATTGGCGTCTTTCCCAAACGCCGTGTTGTTGTCGTGCGTTCGTTCGGCGGCGCGCATACGCGGGTCAAGTTGTCGTTGAGGGGTAATCGGCGCAGGTGCCGGTTGCGGATTATTTATGATCAATCCTTTGGCCGACCGTGCTGCCAAAACAAAGTGAGAACACTAAGCCGTACTCCCCGAGCGTAAGCACACGGCGTTTCGTCGCTCAACCGAAACTTCTAGCAGTAGTTGATCGTCGCTCCCATCATAATCAGGCTGTGTCCCGGTGCGGCTTGCTCGATGCCTGCGACGGCCTCTACCCCCTGATCGAGATGGGGAGGTGCAAAGTAGCGAAACTCCTTCATAGACATATACTTATTGCGTTTTGCGACGTGCGTGGATAGCGAAAGTTTGGAGTTGGCCCATCTCTATCGATTGCCGTCCTGCTGCTCTCCCGTGCATTCGTATCCCGCACAAAGCAGGAGATAAAGCTGATGAGTGACAACGCGCCAAACATGATGAAGCGACCCAAGGGCCAGAGGGGCCAGAAGCCGCCCGCACGAAAGCCCTGCCCCTCGGAAGATCGCATCTTTGTCGTGCACTTTTATTTCTTCGACAATGGCCCGAATCCCGGCAGGGGGAGCGCCAGGCACACGATGATGCTGGAGGTGTACCTTGAGGCGAAGATCGATCTCAGCAGGCCGCATTGGAAGCGAAGCGTCGCTCTAATTGAACCAAGTGACTTCTTGAAATGGGCCGACCGCGCCTTAGGCGAAGGAAGGCTCACTCCGGAGCAGCATTCCATTTACGCGGAAGGCTACGAAGTAATCGCTGATCGTGCCCAGCACCCCGAAACGGAATGGGCGAAGCTAGGCCGCATCGAGGACAAACGGGCTCACGCGGACTACCCAGGCCAGTTCATTTTGGCTTACCGGGACAGGGACGGCGCAATGGGATGCCACGTCATAAATGAAAAGGGCACCGTGTCATGCGAGCGATTCATCCATGACCAGCGCAGCCAGCCCGGCACAGGTCAACGGGAGGCATTTGGGTTCTATGACCCAGGCCAGATTTACAACGCCAGAAGGCGGAAGCTGGGCGCCCTTAGCGCCGGCGGGACTGTGCACTGGCACTGGGTCCGCGGCCACAACGGGCACGCCGGCAATGAGCGCGCGGACGGGCTGGCGACGCGGGGAATGCGGGAAGCGCGAGATACGGTATGAGCCGCCGCGACCCAATGACCCGCGTCAAAGCCCGCCCAGACCCTCAGGACTGGGGCGATGAAGACGTGATGACCTTAATCGAGGCCGTAGCGGTATTCTTCCCCCACGGCCCGCTCACTTTGTCATCTTTTCGCACCGAGATCGCCGCCGGGCGGCTTGAAGTCGCTCGCGTGGCGGGCAAAGATTTGACGACTCCACGCGCAATCAGGAAGCTGGTGACCCCATGCCGGGCAGGAAAGCCAAACCGCCTCGCCTCTGGTGCCGGCCAGACGACGGAACCTGGGTCATCCTCGACCGAGGACGGCAAGTCCGCACAGGCTTCGGCCGCGCTGAAACTGAAAGCGCTGCGCGCGCACTCGAAACCTACCTCGGCACGCGGCACAAGCCGACCATCGGCGCACGTAATCCCGCTGCGCTCGCCGTCGCTGACGTAATCACGGCTTATGAGGAGTCGAAGCGGCCGAAGAACTACGACCTGCTTCGCACCAAGATTGCCGACAAACAGCCGATCTCCAACGACGAGCGCAAGATCGTGCGCCGCCATGACGAACTGCTGATTCGTCTCGACAGCGCCAATTCGTTTTTCGGTCGTTACAAGCTCGCCGACATCAAGGCGCAGCTCTGCCGCGACTATGTCGACTGGTGCACTGGCGCGGCGAATGATCGAAACAAGGATCTGGCCAAGCGTCGGATCGTTTCCGACCAGACGGCCAGGCGCCACCTCGAGGATCTGCGCGCAGCCATCAATGTCTATCACGGCGAGCACACGCTCGATGTCGTGCCGAAGATCGCACTGCCGGAAAAACGCAAAGGTCGAGAACGCTGGTTGCGGCGGTCAGAGGCCGCTCGCTTGCTCGGCGCGGCCCTCGGCTTTGTCTGGGACGGCGAGCGCGGCACATGGAAGCGCAACGATGCCGGACGCTTGGTTCGGCGGGCGGCATGGCTGGTCGCACGACGACGGCCAGTGGCGCGATTCATTTTGCTCGGGATTTACAGCGCCCGTCGCGAAGAGACGATTCGACGGACCCAGTGGATGGCAACGACGACGCATCCATGGATGGACTGCGAGCGCTGGGTTTACCACGGCCGCGGCGGCGATGAGACCGTCACCAAGAAGCGCCGGCCAGCGGCGAAGGTGGCATCGCGCCTGCGGCCGCACTTAGCGCGCTGGCGCCGGCTCGACCTCAAGTTGGCCGACAAGCTCGGCAAACCCGTGCTGTTCATCGTGCATCGCGCCGACGGCGAGCAGTATGCGGAGAAAATCAAAACCGGTTGGGATGGCATCGTTGCAGACGCTGGGCTTGGAACGGACGTGGTGCGGCACATTCTCCGACACACCGCAGCAACATGGCTGATGCAGCTCGGAACGGATCCGTGGCAGGCCGCTGGCTGGCTTGGCATGACGCTGGAGCAATTGCAGGAAAACTATGGGCATCATCATCCCGATTTTCAGGAAGACGCCGCAGAGGCGTTCAGCGGCCGACGGTAGGGAGTAAACTTTGCAGGGCACGATCATAAGCGACTATCAAAAACGAAAGTTGCAAGTTGACTTCATCGAAATGACGCTTACCCAAAACACGGCTGACAGCCCTATTTCCTACAAGGGAAAGGGCTATATGTAGCAGACGGCTGAAGATGCTCTGAAGTTTAAGCTTTATACTGAAAGCGTTCAGAACAATAGTTTTGCCGACTCCTTTAATCGCTCAGCCGAAGTGCAATCCGGGACAATCTATTCCGACGCATCCTATTACACCTTAATCGCTACCGCGGCGGACGGTTCGTTATGGACCACCGAACGCGTGCTTCCACAATGCGATTGGAGTTTCGGAAAATATGAAAAATATCCGGTCGTTCATGGCGACCTAAGCTCCTGCCGTCGAGGAACATGCCACGCCGGGACACGATTGCTTACGTTGCATTTCTTTGAAGAAGCCAACATTCCTTGTGCTTTGGACACAGCTCAGTTTAAGTCGGATGACTATGACTTCGTTGTTCGTAAAACTGACGAAAGCTTCTCGGTTCGTGTGGAATCCAAAATCGAGCTTCCCGAGCATTTTGAGATCCGCGTTGAGGAAGCGCTTCGTTTTCTACCTGCTCAGTCAGTTGCGACACGCGTCATGGTACGATCTGGCTGCCTCGATTTGTATTCGGCGTCGGTCCGTTCGAAGCGAACAGCACTTATGCCGCCGCTGGTCCGCGGTCCTATCGAGCAATCTTGGGCGTTATTTTCCAATTACCTCCGATACGTGACCCGTGAGACTAAGAGCTCTTCTTGGCATCCGTGCAGCGGCTATCTTCATAACGCTCTAGTACCCACTATCGGTGAAGAATGAGTCGTGATTCAATGGGATATGAGCAGCATCCCTGAGGCGACAGCGATTATTTTGACGACGTCGGAGCGGAACGAGCTTGAGGGCTTGGCGCGGTCGACGAAGACGGAGCATCGATTGCGTCAGCGCGCACGGATCGTGCTGTTGGCGTCGGAGGGGTTGGCGAGCCGGGCGATCGGGCGGACTGTTGGCTGCACGACTGGCACGGCATCGAAGTGGCGCGTGCGCTATGCCGCAAAGCGGTTTGACGGTCTGGACGAAACGGGCGACCGAGGTGCCGAACCGAAATACACTGCGGAAACGGACAAGCGCATTCTGGCGCTGTTGGACCAGCCGAAACCAAAGGGCTATGGGCGCTGGTCGGGACCGTTGTTAGCTGCGGCGCTGGGCGATGTCGATATGCAATATATCTGGCGGTTCCTGCGTGCCCAGAAGATCGATTTGGCCGGGCGCAAATCCTGGTGTGAGAGCAACGATCCGGAGTTTGCGGCCAAGGCAGCCGACGTGGTGGGCTCTACATGGCGCCGCCGGACAACGCGATTGTCATCTGCGTCGATGAAAAGCCCTCGATCCAGGCGCTGGAGCGAGCACAGGGCTATCTGAAAATGCCGAACGGCCGCGCGCTGGGCGGTCATAGCCACGATTATAAGCGCAACGGCACCTCGACGCTGTTTGCCGCTTTCGAGGTCGCCACCGGCAAGGTGACGGCCGCGCACAAAAAGCGGCGCCGGCGCATCGAGTTTCTCGACTTCATGAACGACATCGTCGCCTCTTGGCCCGACACCGCCATCCACGTCGTGCTCGACAACCTCAATACCCATAAGCCGAAAAACGACCGTTGGCTAAAGCTGCATCCGAACGTGACGTTCCACTTCACGCCAACCCGTGCCTCGTGGCTCAATCAGGTCGAGATCTGGTTCTCGATCCTGCAAGCAAAGTCCCTGTGCGACGAATCCTTCACCTCTGTCAAACAACTCAGGGAACACATCGACAACTTCATCGAAGACTACAACGCAAACGCCAAGCCCTTCGTCTGGACCAAGTCTGAAGTTCATCAAAAGCGTCTTAAGGCCCGTTTCGCGGACCAATGATTCCGGGTACTAGAGGCTAGCGCAAATTCCGTGGATGCTTGGGCGATCGGTCTCAGCGTTGCCGTCGAGGGATTGGCAAATTTGCTACCTTTCGAACGAGAGACAACTGAGTCAGACAGGCTGATTGACCTCCAGAAATACATCAGCAACCAGGTATCCACCTCTGCAGATTTTTTGGAGTTTTCAGACCGCGTAACAGGCATTATGAGCGGACTTACGACGATACGCGCTGTCGATCGAATGATCTCAATCGCTAAACATGGCCACGCTGATTTGCAACATATTAACGCTTGGAAAAAATTGCGAAACAGAGGAGTTCACCCCAGCACAGCTGGCCGAGACGACACCTCATCGCGGGACTTTCAGAAACTAATAGACCAGCTGCACAGCGTTAACGTACTACTGAGCCATCTCGTTTTTCATCTAATTGATTATCGTGGCCTTTACACGGATTATTCGACGAAGGGATTTCCATTGAAAGGCTATCTATCAGATTGACTGCGCTAATATTTGGCGCGGACAAAAATTATGAAGTCTCGGCCGCGGCAAGGTCTTCACGAAAGAATTTAAGACGATAATCAAGAAATCAACATGTTCACAAAATGTGGATACCGTTCGGGCGAGGCGCGATCGATATCTGTCGCAAGCTGAAGAGGTTTACGAAAGAAGCCCGCGAGGAATATCAGATATGCTCGACTCTGCAATTCAGCCGGATGTATCTTAAAGCCAAGATCTTGGTTCGATCTATTATCAAAAATCTGCCGCATCTCTCGCCCAAACAGGTAGGTCGGAGAAACGAGGTCGGGAGACCATAATCCGTAATGAACCTCAAGGCGCAAAACTATTGCTCGCTCGAATGACGCTAGCGCTTTGTCGTCGGTAAGCCACCGCGAAATAGTTTCCGCCTGGCTACGTCGAATGCGAAACAGATCGACTGAAGCGAGTTCCAAAGCCATACCCATTATTGTAGGAAGTAAACTTCAACCTTGAGTCCGGCGTTATCGAACATGTCAGCAACATTTTGCAGCTGTGTCTTCGATCGCCCGACTCCGTATCTAGCAGATTTGTTTGACAGTACCCACGGCACGTCATCGCCAGTTTGTTCGAGGTAAAGCTCACCAGCAATGCGAGCGATGTCTCGATCAGCCAACATTGGATGGCCGAGGGGGAGCAGCCGCGACAGCTGGTCGCTCTCACGAGGCCGGGCAAACCGCCGATCTGGCGAAGTCGCTTCGTAGCTTTCCTCGATGCAAAAGCGGACCCCGCCAGCCGCAGGCACCAGCCACAGTAGGGTAATATTTGTTAGAAATTTTTGCAGCAGAAAGTTTGTCTCCGCGACCTGTCGGATCTCTCGAAGCCAATTGGCGGTCGTCTCGTTCAATTCATGCCAAAAGACGGGTGCAGCGTTAAATTCAGAGGTCTTCCGCGCTCCCTGGGTGCAAATCCCGAAAAACGAATCGAGATCTGTAACCGCATCGGCCATCAGGCCTGCCCTCGAATCTAACTAATTCATTGCGCATTTCGTTGCGCATCAAAGCGTTGATATCGCTAAGTTATTGATTACTTGGTCGGAGTGGCAGGATTTGAACCTGCGACCCCTGCGTCCCGAACGGCTTGCATCATGTTTAAGTATATGAATTTGCAGTGTTTATTGTCCACGTTTATTCATGATCTTCGTTGTTTGTTCACGGGAATATTCGGGGGGTTTTCGGGGGGTGACGTCGGCGCAGTAGAAGTTGTAATAAGCGCTCCTACCGCGTACGGTTCGGTATGCAAAACAACCGGCCCGCAAACCACCTCGTTGCGTTCTCGCTACGGCTGAAATCTCTGATCGAAGAGAAAAACTGGTCGGCTGCGGACCTGGCTAGAGAAGCTAGCAAGCATGTCCCCGAAACTCACCGCAAAAGGGGCAAGCAATATGTGATCGGACGGCATCTAATTTCTTCATATTGCCGCGGAGAGAACGAACCCGCTCCGATCAATCTGAAATACATCTGCCAAGCGTTGAATGTCGAACCCAATGAACTTCTTCCGCTGTTCAAAAAGCGCCGGGCTCTTCAAACGGCGCAAGCCATTTCATCTTTGGAGGGAAAAACACGCTTACTGATCGATATGGAGCTTGATACCGATCTCGCGATGAAAATACTCAATTTGGTTCGTGACAACGTGGCGGGCGATTAGACCTACTGGGAACGCACACCTGTCTTTTCATTGCTGCTGGAATTCTTCCCTATTGGGATTATCTGTTTTGCTGCCACTCTCGAAGTTCACTCCTTCACATTTTTCAATTTGCGAGAGTAGAGCTTCAGCAGATCATCAACAGCCAACTTATGAGAATTGATCATTTTCTGGATATGCGGCGGCGACAGATCAGCAAAGTTCTGCCCCTCAAAACCTTTGAAGAACTCACGGCAAGCCTTTTCGAGTTTTTTTAGCTCCCCCTCGGCGACACCCTCCACTTCGTGGATAAAATGAGCAGCGCTCTCGATACGCTTGGCCGGGTGAATGATGACACGCTTAACTTTCATCCCCGCGTAGTGCTTTTCAAACCAAGCAGAGGAGCGATTCATTTGCTCGGCTTCCCGCTTATTGACCTCGGCTCGGGTAACGCTGACCTCACTTTTGCACTCGATCAAGAGGTAGCTCGTGCCATCCAATGCCCAAAGGTTGTCTGGCCCTTCCTTCCACTCCTTATCCGGGCGCTCGCCTGCAAAGCCCAACGCTCGACTCAACTCGTCTAAGGCGTGTTCGAAATCGTCTGCCCGAACGCCAAACCGAAGTCTTCCGAGAATATCGGAGACGGTTACGTCCATATCGGCATACTTCCCGAATGCTCGCACCCAATCGATAATGCGCTCGGCTCTCCCTTGGCTAACGACTGTTAGTTTCGTTACGGTCACACCGGTCGGTGGCTTCAATAAGAGCCGATTTCGTTTGTGCGCCGATACTTGCAGCGTCTGTGATTGAGCCCGATCGGTACGATAGAGATACCGCGCACGCTCCTGGAGGTACCAAGCCTTATCATCCGTGTCGACATGGCCGTCGTCCATCATCTTTTGGAGGCCGCCGGATGCTACCGCGTAGTCTCCGGCCATGTAGGACTCTTCGGCCGCCAGTTCAGCCGCATAGAGTTTGAGTACACTCTCGTTAGGCCCCCGAGGAACAATACCGTCCATCTGTTCAGCGTAGAAAGCTTTCCACTCGGGATCGCGATTGAGGCACTGCTGGATGAGTGCGGTGAATGCGTCATTAGGTTCTTTGCCTTTTGACACCTCTTCCCGCGCCATCTCGGCAACTTCGAGCCCAATCTCAATTTGCTTGTTCACCTGTGGGGACAGGAAGCGGCGCTTGCCCTTTTCACGGATAAGACGCACCAGATCAGATCCAGTCATGATGATGACCGAGTAATCTTTTTCGCCACGAACGCTGCGGCCCATCCCCTGTTCGACTGTGCGGACCGTGCGCATAAGCGTTGCGTCGCTACCGGGGCGCACCTGCTCGGCATAGATGTCAGCGAGACTTTCCGAATACGGCCGAGAGTCGAATACTAAGACTCGGCAAGAACTGTCGGGCAGATCAACTCCATCGTACCTGTTAGCTAACACAACGGTCTTTTCACAATCGCCCCGCCTGAGGGCGCCAACTGCGTCCTCGATAGTGTTGCGATCTGCCACTAAAGCGCCAGTGGCCTCCCAAGCCTTGCTGAGCGCAAAGCTTGGAGTGAGCACTACCCGGCCAGACTTTCGGCCAGCGCTGGCCTTCCCGAACCTGCGAATGATCCAGTCTCGATCAAGGTCCTCGTGGATTAGCGAAGGGATGACGACCATCTTTTCGCCCGACCATGTCTCACGATCATCGGTGAGCGGCCTAGCAATAGTCTGAGGCAAGAGCCTCAATCCTTTTATTAGAAATGCATCGTCGGTGACGGTTGCCGACATAAAAATGCGATGAACTGCGTGCGAATAAGACCCAAAAGCATCGAGAGGGGGCACATATGGTTCGATTTCAATAGCAACGCCTGAGACAATACACTGGCAGTGTACGAGCATGTCACGCAACAACGACCACGCAAACTTTATAGACTTCCGATCGGCCTGAGCTGAAAGGATAGAGGCAACCTCGCTCTCCCTCTCAATCCAAGACCAATACGGCACCGGCAACAGTGCCTCACGCTTGCTGTTCTCGATATCGGCAAAAGTCCCTACGCCTTGCTGCTCAAGATCTGTAGCAAAGAGTGTCTTGAGCGAAGCATACGCAGGCTCATCACTCGGAATACGAATGCGACAAGCTTCCCTGATCCGATCGGCACATGCGTGAGCGTCATCCATCAGAACGGTGTCGACGTCGATGGAAGACTTGTTCAACCCAAACTTGGTCAAGCCATTGAACAGCTTCTGGACGGATGTAACGAGGATGGCGCTCGAGTTTAGGAACTCATCTGGCAAATCATCGTCAGCCGTGCACACGCGGATGCCAAACTGCTTGGCTTGATCGCATGTCTGTGCAATCAAGAAGTGATCGGGACAGAGATACACAACCGGCCCTTTGCCAGCATTCAACCGCGACTGGAGCATGAGCAGCCCCACCAGGGTCTTGCCCTGTCCGGTATGTAGCTTGACAACCAAGTCGCGATTTGTGGCCTGCCGCGCGTTCCACGCTTGAAGCACTGCCTCTTGGGCAGGACGCAACGGGCCTTTGTCATGAGCCCGATCAAGAGATGCGTAAATTTGGATTGGGTCGATCGGTTTCGTGACGGTCTTTTTCGCTAAACGTTTGCCAAAATCGACCATACCCTCAACCTCCAACTTTTCGTTTCTTCGTGTTTATCGAAGAGCCCGATCAGCGAGTATCTAGGAAAGGCGCGCAGCACAAGTTGCGGCAACAAGCTTGACTGCGAAAAGTGACGAACGTGCACGAAAATGGACGAACGTAGACGCCGTTGCACGAAGCAGAGCGATCATCAATGAAGAGGCGCGGAAATCAAACCTGCGCGCCCTGCGTATTTCGGGGGGTTCATCGGGGGGTAAAAAACGCACTTCTGCTAAGTGCTTGAAATACTTGGTCGGAGTGGCAGGATTTGAACCTGCGACCCCTGCGTCCCGAACGCAGTGCTCTACCGGGCTGAGCCACACTCCGACAATGGCTGGCTTATAACCTTGGGTTTCGCATACCGCAAGAACCCCGGTACAAGAACCTCGGAAAAGAACTGACGCCCCCCGCAAGGACCGCTTCGATGCCGCTCGGCCTCTCCACCCGCCTCCTGACCGCCGGCGCTGATGCCGTGGCGGCGGCGGCGCGCTGCCTGCGCGAGGGCGGGCTGGTGGGGTTTCCGACCGAAACCGTCTACGGGCTCGGCGCCGACGCGGCCAATCCTGCGGCGATCGCCCGGCTGTATCAGGCCAAGGGCCGGCCGGCGTTCAACCCGCTGATCGCCCATGTCGGCGACCTCAAAGCGGCGGAAGCGATCGCCCGCTTCGATTCGCAGGCGCGCGCTTTGGCGCAGGCTTTCTGGCCGGGGCCGCTGACCCTGGTCCTGCCGAAGGCGCAAAATTGCCCGGTGGCGGATCTGGCCACCGCCGGGCTCGACACCGTCGCGGTCCGTATACCGTCCCATAACGTGGCACGCGCCCTGCTGCAGGCCTTCGGCGGCGCTGTGGTTGCGCCGTCCGCCAACCGCTCCGGCCACGTCTCCCCGACCACCGCCGCCCATGTGCTGGCCGATCTCGACGGCCGCGTCGACCTGATCCTCGATGGCGGGCCGGTCGAGGTCGGCGTCGAATCGACGATCATCGGCTGTTTTGACGAGCCCATGCTGTTGCGGGCCGGCGGGCTGCCGCGCGAGGCGATCGAGCGGCTGCTCGGCCGCGCGCTGCTGGCGCCGCAGGAACTGGAGGATACCGACAGCCCGCATCCGCTGGCACCGGGCATGCTGGCCTCGCATTATGCGCCCCGCGCCCGGGTGCGGCTGCAGGCGACCGACGTCCGCCCCGGGGAAGCATTGCTGGCATTCGGTCCCGCTGCCTTGCCGGGACTTGATAAAGCCGTCGCCGTGATGAATTTGTCGGAGAGCGGCGACCTCACGGAAGCCGCGACAAGACTTTTCGGCTATCTTCGCGCGCTCGACACTTCTGGTGCTGCGGGAATCGCGGTGATGCCGGTGCCGGGGCACGGGCTTGGCGAAGCCATCAATGACCGGCTGCGGCGCGCCGCGGCCTGAAGCAAGAGCAATAAGACAAGCGCAGGGAAGCCCGATGAATATCGCTCACAAGCCGCCGGCCACGCTGTCGCCCGAGACCATCGCGCGCTTCGCGGCGATCGTCGGCGACAAATACGCCATTACGGCCGAGGCCGACGTGCACCCCTACGTCACCGAGGACCGCAACCTGTTCCGCGGCACCTCGCCGCTGGTGCTGCGGCCGGGCTCGACGGCGGAGGTCGCCGCGATCTGCAAGCTCGCCACCGAGACGCGTACCGCTTTGGTGCCGCAGGGCGGCAATACCGGCCTGGTCGGCGGCCAGACGCCCTATGGCGGCGAGGTCGTGATGTCGCTGCGCCGGATGGACAAATTGCGCGACCTCGACACCTCGTCGAACACCATGACGGTCGATGCCGGCATGATCCTGCAGAACGCGCAGGCGCGGGCATCGGAGGCCGACCGGCTGTTTCCGCTGTCGCTCGGCGCCGAGGGCAGCTGCACGATCGGCGGCAACCTCTCCAGCAATGCCGGCGGCACCGCGGCTCTCGCCTACGGCGTGGCGCGCGAGATGGCGCTCGGCCTCGAAGTGGTGCTGGCCGATGGCCGCATCCTCAACGGCCTGTCGAAGCTGAAGAAGGACAATACCGGCTACGATCTGCGCAACCTGTTCATCGGCGCCGAAGGCACGCTCGGCATCATCACTGCCGCGACGCTGAAACTGTTTCCGAAGCCGCGCAGCATTGAGACCGCCTTTGTCGGGCTGCAATCGCCGGAGGCGGCGCTGAAGCTGCTGGAGATCGCGCGCGGCGAGGCCGCGGGCCAACTCACCAGCTTTGAATTGATCGCCGCGATCGCGGTGGATTTCTCGGTCCGCCACGGCGTCGGCATCCGCGATCCCCTTTCCAGCAAGCACGACTGGTACGTGCTGATGGAATTGTCGTCGTCGCGCGACGAGAGCCAGGGCACGCTGGAGAAGATTCTTGAGCGCGGCATGGAGGACGGCATCGTCGACGACGCCGTGATCGCCGCTAATCTGGCGCAGCGCATGGCGTTCTGGAAACTGCGCGAGGACATTTCGCCGGCGCAGAAGCCGGAAGGCGGCTCGATCAAGCACGACGTCTCGGTGCCGGTCGCCGCGGTGCCCGCTTTCATCGCCGAAGCCAATGCGGCGGTGCTCAAACTGATGCCCGGCGCGCGGCCGGTGCCGTTCGGCCATCTCGGCGACGGCAACATTCACTACAACATCACCCAGCCGGTCGGCGCCGACCCCGCGCAATTCCTGGCGCGCTGGCACGATGTCAACGCGGTGGTGTTCGAGGTGGTTCTGCGGATGGGCGGCTCGATCTCCGCCGAGCACGGCATCGGCCAGCTCAAGGCCGCCGACCTGCCGTCGGTGAAGGACCCCGTCGCGATCGAACTGATGCGCTCGCTGAAAGCGATGCTGGATCCGCTGAACATCATGAATCCCGGCAAGGTGCTGTTGCCGGTTACGCCATGAGAGACGATACCGGTCTCGCCATCGCCGAGATTACCGACGCTGACATTGCCGACGTGATTTCGCTGTGGCAGCGCAGCGGCTCGACACGGCCGTGGAACGACCCCACCCGCGACATCGCCTTCGCGCGCGAAAGCGACAATTCCACCATTCTGATCGGGCGTGACGGCAGCGCCGTCATGGCCTCGGTGATGGTCGGCCATGACGGCCATCGCGGCTGGGTGTACTACGTCGCTACCGACCCGGATCATCGCCACAAGGGCTACGGCCGCGCGACGATGCAGGCTGCGGAAGACTGGCTGCGCCAGCGTGGCGTAGAGAAGTTGCAGCTGATGGTGCGTGCGGATAACACGCAGGTACAGGCGTTTTATGAATCGCTGGGCTTTGGTGAGCAGAAGCGCGTGATCTACGCCAAATGGCTCGACGGCCGCCCGCTGACGCCGTAGCGGCAGCCGTTTCGATCTCCAATCGAATCGATAGAAATGAGGTCGTTTCCCGGACGCGGTGCGGCACGAAGTGCCGCTCCGCAGATGGCGGCGCAGTGCACCGCGTCCGGGGAACGGATGCCACCGGGTAAATCAGCGCTAAAGTGCCGTTCCCCCGAAGCTTTCTACACCGCCCATGTTCGCCGTTAACCCTTTTTAAAGATGTGCCGGAGATCGGCCCTGCGGGGCCATTCCCGCGTGCTAAATCTTGATTCGATTTGAAGGAACGCGCTCCGATTCGGGGCGTCGTCGAAGAAATTGTTGGGGAATTTCATGAGCCAGTCTGCCGCCTACGATACCGCGCACGATACCCTGTCAGACCAGGATCAGAAGCAGGCGGCGCTGGGCTATCTCAACGAGGCCTGGGCGGAAGCGCGGCACGACGGCGTCGATGGCGATTGCCTGGCGCAGGCCAGCCTGTTCGCCGCCTTTGCCGAACTGGTCGGCACCTATGGCGAAGACGCCGTGGCAAAGTTCGTCGAAGGCCTGCCCGGCCGCGTCCGCAACGGCGAATTTTCGCTGGCGCTGGCGAGGCAGTAGGCGGTTCGCTCGGCTTTTTGGGCTCCGGCCTTTCAGCCGTCATTGCGAGGAGCTCTTGCGACGAAGCAATCCAGTTCTTGCCGAGTTTGCGGCCATCTGGATTGCCGCGTCGCTTCGCTAAGGGGAAAGCCAACGGCTTTCCTTGACCTCGCGATGACGGGGATAGGCCGGTGCGCTTCTCCAGCCCTTGTGACCGGCCGCCTCGCGGCATAGCTTTGGTATTCAGCCCCGCACGGCCACCCGAGCTTTGAGTATTCCCATGAAGGCAGCGTTTCTCACCGACCGCGGCGTGATCAAACTGTCCGGCATGGATGTGCGCGGCTTTCTCAACAATCTCGTCACGTCGGAGATCGAGGTCGTCGCCCCCGGCATCGCGCGATTCGGCGCGTTGCTGACGCCGCAGGGCAAGATCATCACCGACTTCCTGGTCACCGAAGCCTCCGCCGGCCATGGCGGCGGGCTCTTGATCGAACTGCCGCGTGAACTGGCCGCACCGCTCGCGACCAAGCTCGGCTTCTACAAACTGCGCGCCAAGGTCACGGTCGACAATCTCAGCGATGCGCTCGGCGTGCTCGCGGTATGGGACGGCGAGCCCGCGATGAAGCCGGACCTGACCTATCCAGATCCGCGCAACGCCGCGCTCGGTTACCGCATTCTGATCCCCGCCGAACTTGCCGCCAAGACCGCTACGGTGATCGGCGCCGACCTTGTCGACGAAGCCGCCTATGAGGCGCATCGCATCGCGACAGGCGTGCCGCGCGGCGGCGTCGACTTCGCCTATGGCGACGCGTTTCCGCATGAGAGCAATATGGACCGGCTCCATGGCGTCGATTTCGACAAGGGGTGCTATGTCGGCCAGGAAGTGGTGTCGCGCATGCAGCACCGCGGTACGGCGCGCACGCGCATCGTCGGCGTGGTGCTGGACGGCGACGCGCCCGCAGCGGGCGCGGAGATCCGCGCCGCCGACAAGCCGATCGGCACCATGGGTTCGTCGGCCGACGGCCGTGGCCTGGCCTTGATCCGCACCGACCGCGCCAGCGATGCGCTGGATGCGGATGCAGCATTCCTCGCCGGTGGCGTGCCGATCCATTTTGCCGATCCCGACGCCGTTCGCGCGCTGGCGCCGAAGAAGACGATTGCATGAGCAAGCCGGCGCGCCTGCATGCCGACGGCAAGAAGCGCTGTCCGTGGCCGGGCGAGGATCCGTTCTACGTCGCCTATCACGACACCGAATGGGGCGTGCCGGAATATGACGACCGCGCGCTGTACGAAAAGCTGATTCTCGACGGTTTCCAGGCGGGGCTTTCGTGGATCACCATCCTGCGCAAGCGCGACAATTTTCGCGCCGCGTTCGACGATTTCCAGCCTGAGAAGATCGCGCGCTACAACGAGAAAAGAGTGCATGCGCTGATGCAGGACGCCGGCATCGTGCGCAACCGCGCCAAGATCGAGGGCGCCATCAACAGCGCAAAATCCTATCTGAAGATCATGGAGGAAGGCGCCGGCTTTTCGAAGTATCTCTGGGACTTCGTCGATGGCCGGCCGATCGTCAACAAATTCAAGACCCACGGCAACGTACCGACCTCGACGCCGCTGTCGGTGAAGATTTCCAAGGACCTGCAGGCGCGCGGCTTCAAATTCGTCGGCCCGACCATCGTCTATGCCTTCATGGAAGCGACCGGCCTGGTCAACGACCATCTGGCGTCGTGCTTCTGCCATGAGTTGTGCATCGGCCAACAGCGCGCGCCGAGACTCAAAGCGACGCCCCCAAAAGAACCGCGCCTCAAAGTGAAGTAATGGCCAAATCGAAATTCTCTACGGACGTCGAAACCCGCGCCTGGCAGCGCATGCTGTCGGGGCGACGGCTCGATCTGCTCGATCCCTCGCCGCTCGACGTCGAGGTAGCCGACATCGCGCATGGGCTGGCGCGCGTCGCGCGCTGGAACGGACAGACCCATGGGCCGAACATCTTTTCGGTGGCGCAGCACACGCTGCTGGTCGAGGCCGTGCTGCGGCTTCAGGTGCCGCGCGCGGACGATCGCGTGCGGCTGGCGGCCTTGCTGCACGACGCGCCGGAATATGTGATCGGCGACATGATCTCGCCGTTCAAGGCGGTGATCGGCGGCGCCTACAAGGTGGTCGAGCACCGCCTGCTCGCCGCCATCCACACCCGCTTCGGCCTGCCGCCGGTGCTGGCGGAGACGATCACCAAACAGATCAAGGCCGCCGATAGGGGCGCGGCCTATCTCGAAGCAACGCGGCTGGCCGGCTTCAAGGAAGCCGAAGCGAAGCGATTGTTCGGCAAGGACCCCGGCCTGAGCGAAGAGGCCGAGGCCGATTTTCTGACGCCGTGGACGGCCGGCAAGGCGGAGAAGCGGTTTCTGGCGCGATTCGAGGCGGTCTCGATGTAGCCCGGATGAAGTCGGCGCGGGCGAAGCGCGTGACGACGAAATCCGGGGAAAGGGTTCGTGGGGCTGGGCCGGCCCCGGATTGTCATCCGGGCTACGAAGGCCACGCTTCCGTCGCGATCCCCGCATGCCTATAATCGCTGCAACCAGGGAATTTCCATGATCCACGTCTGCTCGCTCGCCGATCTGCATGCCACCGTGAAGGACACCGGCGCCAGCCATGTGCTGACGGTGATGGCCAATGTCGCGCAGGTCGTGCGACCGGAATCCGTCATCGAGGCCAACCATCTGCGGGTGCAGATGGATGACATCCTGGAGCCCACCGAAGGCTTCGTCGCGCCGAACGAAACCCACATCGCGCAGGTGCTCGACTTCATCCGCGGCTGGGACCGCAACGCGCCGCTGGTGGTGCATTGCTATGCCGGCATCAGCCGCTCCACCGCCAGCGCCTTCGCCGCGGCCTGCCTGCTCAATCCGGGCCGCGACGAGCGCGACATCGCGCAAAAAATTCGTGCGGCCTCGCCGATCGCGCAGCCGAACCGGCTGCTGGTGACGCTCGCCGACCAGGCGCTCGGCCGCGACGGCCGCATGGTCCGCGCGCTCGACGAGATGGGTCCCGGCAGCATGACGGTGGTGGGACGACCGTTCCGCCTGGATCTGGAGTAGATCGAGGCGGTTGAACTAATATCGGCGATGCGAGCACATAGATGTGCGATCTGCGTTTCTTCCTTCCCCTCTCCCCTTGTGGGAGAGGGTGGCGCGGACGAAGTCCGCGTCGGATGAGGGGGCAGCGCGCGATCGACGGGCCGTCCCCCTCACCCGTCTTCGCTTCGCGAAGCCACCCTCTCCCACAAGGGGAGAGGGAAGAAAGAGCGAGAGCTGCTGCGATGTTCGACGACTTCGGTTTTATCACCACGCTGATCGCCATCGTCGCGTTCCTGTTCGCGCGCAAGGCGCGGAACGAAGTGCGGGTGCTGAACGCGCGGCTGAATGCGTTCGAGGCGGCGGCCGCTGCCGCGCCGATCAGTGCCGCGCCTGCGACGCCCCGCACGACGGATGCGCCGGAAGTTGCGGCGGTACCAGCGGCCTCGCGCGTGGCCGACAGTGCGCCCACCCTTCAGCCCGACGCACCGCAGGCATCGGCAGCAAAGCCCACTACAACCTCTATGCCCGCAGCAGCGACGACGGCGCCCGCCGGTCCCGGCTTCGAGGAGCGGATCGGCACGCGCTGGGTGGTGTGGGTCGGCGGGCTGACGCTGGCGCTCGGCGGCTTCTTCATGGTGCGCTATTCGATCGAGGCCGGGCTGCTCGGCCCCGGCGTGCGCGTGCTGCTGGGCGGGCTGTTCGCGCTGGCGCTGCTTCTGGCCGGCGAATGGAGCCGCCGCAACGAAAGCCTGTCCACCATCGCGCCGCTGCCGATCGCCAACATCCCGGCGATCCTCACCGCCGCCGGCACCGCGACGGCCTTCGCCACCGTCTATGCCGCCTATGCGCTGTATGACTTCCTGGTGCCCGCGACCGCCTTCATCCTGCTGGGCATCGTGGCGATGGCGACGATGGCCGCCGCGCTATTGCATGGCCCGGCGCTGGCCGGCCTCGGTGTTGCCGCTGCCTTTGTCACGCCGGTGCTGGTGTCGTCCGACAGACCGGATTTCTGGGCGCTGTATCTCTACCTCGCGGTTGTCACCGGTGCAGCCTTCGGGCTGGCGCGGATCCGGCTGTGGCGCTGGCTCGCGCTCACCACCATCGTGTTCGCGATCCTGTGGACGCTGCCCGGCCTCGACGAAGGCCTGAAACATGTCGGCCCGAATTCCTTCCACGTGCTCGCCGGCTTCCTGCTGGCGTCGCTGCTGGTGGTATGCGGCTTCCTCTACGGTCCGCCGGCGGAAGCAGGCCGGATCGAACCGATCTCGTCCGGCGCGCTGTCGGCCTATCTGCTCGGCGGCATGCTGGTCGCGCTCAGCAGCTTCCATTCGGACATCGGGATGACGACGTTCGGCCTGCTGGTCGCGGGCACTTTGTTCGTCGCCTGGTATGCGCAGGCCGCGACCGCCGCGGTCGGCGTGGCCGCGGGCTTCGTCGCTTTGGTGTTTCTGGAATGGGCGGTGAGCGGCAATCCCGACATGCTGGTGCTGCCTGGCGGCCCGCTCGCCGGCATCGGCGCGAGCCCGATCGAAGGCTCCGTCACGCTGCATCTGGTGAGTGCGGCGATCTTTGCCGCCGGCTTCGGCCTTCTCGGCTTCCTCGCGCAGGGCCGCTCGGTAGCCGCGATCATTCCCGTGATCTGGGCGGGTGCGGCGACCTTCGTGCCGCTGGCGCTGCTGATCGCGCTCTATGCCCGGATCGCGCATCTCGATCGCTCGATTCCGTTCGCGATCCTCGCGGTGCTGATCGCGGCAGCCTTTGCCGCCGCCACCGAAATGCTGAGCAAGCGCGAAACCCGTCCCGGCCTCGCGATCGCCACGGCGCTGTTCGCCACCGGCACGCTCGGCGCGCTGGCGCTGGCGCTGACCTTCGCGCTGGAGAAGGGCTGGCTGACCATCGCGCTGTCGCTGATGGCCTGGGGCACCGCGTGGATCTCGATGCAACGGCCGATCCCGTTCCTGCGCTGGCTGGCCGCGATCCTCGCCGCCACCCTGGTGGCGCGGATGGCGTGGGAGCCGCGCGTGGTCGGCGACCTCGTGGGCACCACGCCGATCTTCAACTGGCTGCTGTGGGGCTACGGCGTGCCCGCGCTGTCGTTCTGGGGCGCCAGCATTCTCTTGCGCCGGCGTGGCGACGACGCGCCGCTGCGGATGGTGGAATCCGCCGCGATCCTGTTCACGGTGCTGCTGGCGTTCCTGCAGATCCGCCACTTCATCCATGGCGGCGACATCTACCGCGACACCGCGGGCCTCGTCGAAGTCGGCCTGCAGGTCTGCGTCGCGCTGGCGATGGCGATCGGGCTGGAGCGGCTGCGCATTCGCACCGGCAGCATCGTGCACAATGTCAGCGCTTTGCTGCTGACGCTCTTTGCCGGCGCCGCCACGGTCGGCGGCCTGCTGCTGTGGGAAAACCCGATGCTACGGACGCACGACGTCGGTGGTCTCGTCTTCAACGAGCTGCTGCTCGGCTACGCGATCCCCGCGGTGCTGGCGCTGCTGCTGTCCTATGCGGTCGCCGGACGGCGCGTGGCGAAATGGGCCAACACCATCGCCGGTTTCGCGCTGGTACTGGCGCTGGCCTATGTGTCGCTGCAGGTGCGGCGCTTCTATCACGGCCCGGTGCTGAGCCGCGGCATCACCTCGGATGCGGAGCAATACACCTATTCACTGGCGTGGCTCGCCTTCGGCGTGGTGCTTTTGGGCGTCGGCGTGATGTTCAATTCGCAGCGCGCACGGCTGGCCTCCGCCATCGTCATCGCGCTCACCATCGTGAAGGCGTTCCTGGTCGACATGTCGGTGCTGACCGGCGTGTACCGCGCGCTGTCCTTCATGTGCCTCGGCCTGGTGCTGGTGGCGATCGGCTGGCTATACCAGCGCATCCTGTTCAGCCGGCGCATGGTGCCGCCCGCGGCGCCGATCGCAGAAGCCTGACCTTCGCAGGGCCTGCGGCACCGGATACCCACGGAGATCATTCCTGCAAAAAATGTCGTCGGCGATCTTGAAACCGGGCGCCGGCTTTTGCATTTTTTTGCTCGCCCGTTCTGAAAGGAGCATTCGGGAGAGCCACATGAACCTGACGACGTTTACCCCTACCGACTTTCACGCCTTTCTCCATCCGGCTTCAGCCTACCAGACCCCCGACGACGTGTTGCGTGACCCGACGCTGTCGGACGCGGAAAAGCGGGTGATCCTGTCATCCTGGGCGTCGGACGCCAATGTCGTGGAATCGCAGCCCTGGTTGCGGCAGATCCCCGGCGCCGACCGCGCCGTGCCGGTTGCCATCATCCTGGCCGCGCTGCGCCGCCTCGACGGCGACGAGTCGCCGCCAAAGGGCGGCATGGCGATCCGCTGGCGCGGCCTGGCCCGCCGTCTCGCGCCGGTCGATTGCATGGCCTCGCAGGACCAGCCCCGTGAGGCGGGGCTGGCGGCCTGATCAGCCCGCGATAAGGCTACTTCGTCACCGCGCCGTCGGGATGGGTCGGGTCGACCCACAACACCGTCTCCGGCTTTTCCGCCGGCGCAATGTCGAGGTTGATCGCCACCGCCTGGCCGTCGCTGCGCACCAGCACGCATTCCAGCGCTTCGTCCGGGCTGGCGTTGATTTCCTGGTGCGGCACGTAAGGCGGGATGAAGATGAAGTCGCCGGGCCCCGCTTCTGCGGTGAACTGCAGCGCGTCGCCCCAGCGCATCCGCGCCTTGCCCTTCACGACATAGATGATGCTTTCGAGATGGCCGTGATGATGCGCGCCGGTCTTGGCGTCCGGCTTGATGGTGACCGTGCCGGCCCACAGCTTCTGCGCGCCGACGCGCGCGAAATTGATCGCGGCCTTGCGGTCCATGCCGGCGGTCGAGGGCACGTTGGGGTCGAGCTGGTCGCCCGGGATCACGCGCACGCCGTCATGCTTCCATTTGTCGGCATTCGCCGGCGCATGGCTATGATCGTGGGAATGATCGTGGTGCGGATGGTCGTGGTCGTGTCCGGACATCGCGGTGCTTTCTTCAGGTCCATGACGGAAATGCGGCAGCGACTGCGGCATCACGTCCTGGAGAGTGAGGAACATTCGATTGGCCGCGCCGTTGTCCCAGCGAAGTTCAACCGGACGCGATCAAAACCGAAAGCGTCATCATCCGCAGGAGTATCCCATGAGCGCCACCACAGACAAGATCAAGGGTACCGCCAACGAAGCCATTGGCAAGGCAAAGCAGGGCATTGGCGAAATGACCGGCTCGGACAAATTGAAGGGCGAAGGCCTGGCTCAGGAAGCCAAGGGCGACATCCAGAAGGGCGTCGGTAACGCCAAGGAAGCCGTCAAGGACGCGGCCGACAAGCTCTGAGCGAATTTTGACCGAGCAAGGTTTTAACTCCCTCGCGCGGTTGAGGCGACGCTGACGAAAAACCGGCCCGTGAGGGTCGGTTTTTTGCGTTTGGGTACCGCGTAGCCCGGATGAAGTCGGCGCGCGCAGCGTGTCGACGCAATCCGGGAAAGAGGCGAACATGGATGCGCCGGCCCCGGATTTCGCTTCGCTCCATCCGGGCTACGGATGCGTCATCAATACCCCAGTGCGCAGCCATCCTTGCGCGGCTCGGAGCCGCCGGTCAGCGTGCCTTTTTCCCAGTCGATCACGATCGCCTGGGCGCCGCCCCACGGCGAGACCGGGCGGCCGACGACATGACCGATCTTCTGCAGCCCGTCGGCGATATCCGCCGGCACGCCGTTCTCGAGCTGGTAGATGCCCTCGAAATGCAGCGCGCGCGGTTCGTCGATCGCCTCCTGCACGTCCATGCCGTAATCCAGCATGTTGGTCAGCACGCGGGTCTGGCCGACCGGCTGGTACTGCCCGCCCATCACGGCGAACGAAATCTTGGCGCGGCCGTTCTGCGTGGTCATCGAGGGGATGATGGTGTGCAGCGGGCGCTTGCCCGGCGCGATGCAGTTCGGGTGACCCTTTTGCACGCGGAAGCCGGCGGCGCGGTTCTGCATCACCACGCCGGTCTTGTCCGACACCAGCGCCGAACCGAACGAATGCGCCACCGAATTGATGAACGAGCAGACATTGCGGTCGCGGTCGACGACGGTGATGTAGACCGTCTCGGGATTGATCGGCGGCCGCACGTCCGGCAGTTCGACCAGCGCGTCCATGCGGATTTTGGCGGCCCAGTCGGCGGCGAACTGCTTCGACAGGATGCGCTCGACATCGACGCCGACATAAGCGGGATCGCCGATGTCCTGCTCGCGCATCAGGTACGCGATGCGCGCGGCCTCGGCCTCGAGATGAAAACGCTCGACGCTCATCGGCGGATATTTCGTCAGGTCGAAATGGCTGAGGATGTTGAGCATCACCAGCATGGTAATGCCCGGGCCGTTCGGCGGGCACTGGTAGACCTCGTGGCCCTTGTAGGACGTGGTCAGCGGCGTGGTGCGCTCGGTCGCGTGCGACTCGAAATCCGCCAGCGTGTGCAGGCCGCCATGGGCGCGCAAGGTCGCCACCATGTCCTCAGCGACATAGCCCTTGTAGAAGCCGTCGCGGCCTTCCTTGGCGATGGTGCGCAGCGTCTTGCCGAGCTCCGGCTGGTGCATGACGTCGCCGGCGACCGGGGCCTCGTTGTTCTTCAGGAGATAGCGCGGCGCGTTGATGCCGGCGCGCAGCTTGGCGAGATTGTTCTTCCAGTCGAACGCGACGCGGGGAGCGACGACATAGCCTTCTTCGGCCGCCTTGATCGCCGGCTGCAACAGCGCGTCGAGGCCGAGCTTGCCATGGTCTTCCAGGATCGTCGCCCAGGCGTCGATCGAGCCGGGAATGCTTACCGCATGCGGGCCGGTGGTCGGGATCGCGTGCATCTTGTTCTCGAGATACCACTCGACCGTCGCCGCGGCAGGCGCGCGGCCGGAGCCGTTATACGAGTGGACACGGCCCTCGCCCTTCATCTGGATCAGCGCGAAGCAGTCGCCGCCGATGCCGGTCGACTGCGGCTCGATCACGCCCTGCAGCGCACAGGCGGCCACCGCCGCGTCGACGGCGTTGCCGCCGGACTTCAGCACTTCGATCGCCGCCAGCGTCGCCTGCGGATGCGACGTCGCTGCCATGCCGTTCTGGGAATGAACCGTGGAACGGCCGGCGAGATGGAAATTCCTCATGCCAAAGTGCTCACTTCTGTCGCTGATGTCAGGTGATATGGGGCCGGAAAAGGCTGCGGTTTCTTGGCATATTGCACGCCACAGTTCAATGCTGCGCCAGAGTGCGGCAACGTGGGGTTGCCGCGCCTCTTGCGTTTCGCGTCTTTCCCCGTGCGGCAGCGGCTGATAAACACCCGCCATGCCGCTCAAGGTCGCCGCCTTTTACCAGTTTGCCGCGCTGCCGGATTTCGCCGATCTGCGCGAGCCGTTGCGCGCCCGCTGCGCCGCGCTGGAGCTGAAAGGCAGCGTGCTGCTGGCCCAGGAAGGCATCAACGGCACGCTGGCCGGCACCGATGCGGCGATCGACGCGCTGATGGACGAGCTGCAGCACGGCGCGATGTTCGGCGGCAGGCTCGATCATCTCGAGCTGAAATGCTCGACCGCGTCCGAGATGCCGTTCCTGCATCTGAAAATTCGCTTGAAGAAGGAGATCGTCACGCTCGGCGATCCCGCCACCGATCCGAACAGCCAGGTCGGCATCTATGTCGACCCCGCCGACTGGAACGCGCTGATCGATCGCGACGATACGCTGGTCATCGACACCCGCAATGGCTTCGAAGTGGCGATGGGCACGTTCGAAGGCGCGGTCGATCCCGGACTGCGCTCGTTCGGCCAGTTCAAGGACTATGTCGCGCGCGAGCTCGATCCGGCCAGGCACAGGAAGATCGCGATGTTCTGCACCGGCGGCATCCGCTGCGAGAAGGCGAGCTCGTACCTTTTGTCGCGCGGCTTCGCCGATGTGTTTCATCTCAAGGGCGGCATATTGAAATATCTCGAAGAGATTCCGGAAGCCGACAGCCGCTGGCGCGGCGAGTGTTTCGTGTTCGACGGCCGCATCGCGCTCGGCCACGGGCTGGTCGAGAGCGCTGCCGTCGATCCCGCACTTGCGATCAACTCCGAGGATTTCGAAGCGCAGAAAGCACCGGCCGGCGATGACTGACATCAAATCCCTCAGCGAGCGCATCGACGCGCTGGAAACCCGCCTGACCTATCAGGACGAGACCATCGAGACGCTGAACGCCACCATCACCGCACAATGGCAGCAGATCGACCGCCTGACGCGCCAGGTCGCCACCCTCGGCGAGCGGCTGCAAGAAGCCGAGAGCAACTCCGGCGGCATCAGCAACGAACCCCCGCCGCATTATTGAGTTCTTACTTTCTTCTCCCCTTGTGGGAGAAGGTGGCGCGGACGCAGTCCGCGACGGATGAGGGGTTACTGGGCTCGGAGCTTGCGGCTACCCCTCACCCGTCTCGACCGCCCGTGCGAAGCAAAGCTTCGCTAGAGCGGTCGATCCACCCTCTCCCACAAGGGGAGAGGGAAAGAACGCGCTCCCCCTACTCCGCCGCTAACCGCCAGTCGCGCAGCTCCCGCTTCAATACCTTTCCGATAGCACTCCTCGGCAGCGTCTCCACGAACACGACCTCGGCGACGCGCTGGAATTTGCCGACGCGCTCGTTGAGCCAGGTCTTCAGCGTTGCCGCATCCACGCTCGCGCCGGACCTCAGCACCACGAAGCCGACCGGCGTCTCGCCCCATTCCTCCGACGGCATCGCCACCACCGCGGCTTCCAGCACATCGTCGTGGCCGACAAGGATCGCTTCGAGATCGCTGGGATAGATGTTGAAGCCGCCGGAGATGATCATGTCCTTCTTGCGGTCCATCAGCGTGAGAAAGCCGTCCTCGTCGAAGCGCCCGACGTCGCCGGTGCGGACGAAGCGTTTTCCCGTCGCGTCATGCCAGAAGGTCTCGGCGGTTTTTCCGGGCTGGTTGAGATAACCCTGCATGATCACCGGCGAGTGGCCGTAGATTTCACCGATTTCGCCAGGCGCCACTTCGTTACCGTCCTCGTCGAGCAGCCGGATCTCATGGTTGGGCGCCGGCTGGCCGACAGTGTGCAGCTTGTCGGGATGCTCATGCGCCAGCAGGTGGCAGGTGCCGCCACCTTCGGTCATGCCGTAATATTCGGTGAGCCCGCCGGGCCAGCGCTTCAGAATATCGGCTTTCAGAACGGCGGCGAACGGCGCCGAAGTCGAGAACTTCATCACATAGGCCGACAGATCGAAGCGATCGAAATCCGGCACCGCCATGATGCGGCGGTATTGCACCGGCACCAGCATCGTATGCGTGACGCGGAGCTTCTCGCTCAGTTCGAGGAAGCCTCGCGCATCGAACTTCTTCATCAACACCACGGTGCCACCGCCCGCGAAGGTCGGGTTGAACGCCACCAGCGTGGTGTTGGAATAGAGCGGCGTCGACAGGATGGTGATGGCGTCCGGTCCGTAGCCGAGCGGCTCGAGCTGCCCGTACTGCCGCCAGCGCAGGCCGTGGGTGTGCACGATGCCCTTCGGCGTGCCGGTGGTGCCGGAGGAATAGATGATGTTGAACACCCATTCCGGATCAATCGCGACCGGCGCGGGTTTGGCGGGCGCGGCCTGCGTCCACGCGCTGAAGGCCTGGCCGAAATCGCCGTCGTCGAGCGCGACGCGGTTCGGAAAGTGGCTAGCGGCATCGCCCATCATCTCGGCCGCCGAGCTATCCATGAACAGGATCTTTGCCCCGCCGTCTTTCAGCATGGCTGCGAAATCGGCCGGCGTCGATGACGGCGCCAGGGGCGCCACCGCAACGCCGGCGCGCAGCGCGCCGAGGAAGGTCGCGACATATTGAATCGTGCTGTAAGCGCAGATCGAGATCACGTCCTGCGGCTTCAGGCCGTCGGCCTGCAGCGCGGCGGCGACGCGGTCGATCAGCGCGTCGAATTCGGCGTAGGTCAGCGAGGACGCGTCGTCGATGATGGCGATCTTGGTGGGTTGGGCAGCGGCCGTGTTGTGCACCAGCGCATCGAGCGTGATGAAGTCGGGCATATGGTTTCTCCCTTGGTGTTCTTGTTGTTCTTCACCCTCCCCTGGAGGGGGAGGGTCGGCGCCTGTCGCGCGAAGCGCGATGGGCGTCGGGGTGGGGTGAAGTGTTGCGCGCCATCGTTACCGCTGCCACCCCACCCCGCTTCGCACCGCGCTTCGCGCCATGCGAAGCGACCCTCCCCCTCCAGGGGAGGGTGAGAAAACTACCGATCCAGCGCCTCGCCAGCCAACCACTTCTTCCCGCTGGCATACAGCGCCTCGACCGCGTGACCGCGCAGACCCGGCATATCAGGCTTGATCTTGTAGCCGATCTGGCTCTGCAGATAGGCCAGATGGCGATAGCCTTCCGGGAAGCTCGCCAGCAGGTCCGCATCGAGCTTCAGTTCGGCATTCGGCACCACGGTGTCCATGCGGTCCTTCTCGTAGATCGGCTGGCGCAGCACCAGGCCCCAGCGGCCGTCGCGCTTCTCCAGAAAATCGTAGAACCTCCCGGTCAGCATCACATCGACCATGACGCCGTGCACCAAAGCCCGCTGGGCGATCGTCATCTTGGTCTGCGACACCGCGCGCGTGCCGTTGAGATCGATCGACTGCGCGCCGAGGAAATGCATGATCGAGACGCCCTTGGCCCAGCCGGCCTTGCTCATGGCGATGAACTCGTCCGCGGTGCCTTGCGTCCAGGTCGCCACCATGCGGCCGTCGTCGAACCAGACGGTGCGAAACCGCTCCCAGTCGCCGGCGTCGCGCCAGACCACCCAGTTTTCGATCAGGTCGCGGATGGCAAGGCGGTCGATAATCTCTATATCCATGCAATGTCCAATATGGCTGGCCGGTGACCGTGCCCTCCAGCCTTAATCCGAACCGGCCGCCTCGAAAAGCCCTCGACCGTTTCCTGCCGAAAAGAGCCTCCATGACCAAGCCAGCCTCCCCGATCGCGGCGCCGGTGGCGCCCCGCCATCCGCATTCCTTCACGATGCACAGCATTACCGTGACCGATGATTATGCCTGGTTGAAGGACGCCAAATGGCAGGAGGTGCTGCGCGATCCCAGCGTGCTCGACCCGGAGATCCGAACCTATCTGGAGGCCGAGAACGCCTATACCGAGAGTCTGCTCGGCGAGACCGCGGAGTTGCAGAAGACGCTGGTCAAGGAAATGCGCGGCCGCATCAAGGAGGACGATTCCAGCGTCCCGGCCAAGGACGGGCCGTATTCCTACCTGCGGAAATTCCGCGAGGGCGGCCAGCACGAACAATACGGCCGAACCCCGCGCGACGGCGGCGAAGCCACCATCATCCTCGATGGCGACAAGCTCGCAGCCAGCCACAAATACTTCAAGTTCGGCGGCGCCCGGCATTCGCCGGATCACGCGCTGCAAGCGTGGAGCGCGGACGTCAAAGGCTCGGAATATTTCTCGATCCGGGTGCGCGACTGGGCGACCTTCGAGGACAGCGCCGATCTGGTCGAGGAGACCGACGGCGGCGTGGTGTGGACGCTGGACTCAAAAGCGTTCTTCTACGTCAAGCTCGACGACAACCACCGCCCGATGCAGGTCTGGCTGCACAAGCTCGGCACGGAGCAGGCCGACGACACGCTGGTCTATGAAGAACCGGATGCCGGCTGGTTCACGCACATCCACGAGAGCACCAGCGGCCGCTTCGGCGTGATCGCCGGCGGCGACCATGAGACGTCGGAGCAGCGCCTGCTCGATCTGGCTAACCCCGACGCGCCGCCGCGGCTGGTCGCCGCGCGCGAAGAGGGCGTTCAATATTCGCTGGCCGACCGCGGCGGCGAATTGTTCATCCTCACCAATGCCGATGGTGCGATCGACTTCAAGGTCGTCACCGCGCCGCTGACGACGCCCGAGCGCGCCAACTGGCGCGATCTCATTCCGCACCGCGAGGGCGTCTATCTGATCGACATCGATCTGACGGCCGGCCATCTGGTGCGCGTCGAGCGCGCCAATGCCCTGCCGGCGATCATCATCCGCGATCTCGCAACCTCGGAAGAACACGCCATCGCGTTCGACGAGGCGGCCTATTCGCTGGATGCGATGGGTGGCTACGAATTCGACACCACCAATCTGCGGTTTTCCTATTCGTCGATGACCACGCCGTCGGAAGTCTACGATTACGACATGGCGACGCGGAAGCGCGTGTTGCGCAAGCGCCAGGAAATTCCCAGCGGCCACAACCCGGCCGACTATGTCACCACGCGCATCATGGCAAGGGCCGAGGACGGCGCCGAGGTGCCGGTGTCGATTCTGCACCACAAAAATCTCAAGCGCGACGGCGCAGCACCTTTGCTGCTGTATGGGTACGGCAGCTACGGCATGGCGATGCCGGCGTCGTTCTCCGCCAACCGGCTCTCGCTGGTGGATCGCGGCTTCGTCTATGCCATCGCGCATATTCGAGGCGGCGCCGACAAGGGCTGGGGCTGGTATCTCGACGGCAAGCGCGACAAGAAGACCAACAGCTTCGACGATTTCGCCGCTTCCGCGCGCGCGCTGATCGCGGAAAACTATTCCAGCGAGCAGCGCATCGTCGGCCACGGCGGCAGCGCCGGCGGCATGCTGATGGGCGCGGCCGCCAACCGCGCCGGCGACCTGTTCGCCGGCATCGTCGCCGAGGTGCCGTTCGTCGATGTGCTCAACACCATGCTCGACGACACGCTGCCGCTGACCCCGCCGGAATGGCCGGAGTGGGGCAACCCGATCGAGAGCGAGGCCGACTTCAAGACGATTTTGTCGTACTCGCCCTATGACAATGTCCGCGCGCAGGAATATCCGGCGATTCTCGCGATGGGCGGGCTCACCGATCCGCGCGTCACCTATTGGGAGCCGGCGAAATGGATCGCGCGATTGCGCGCGACCATGACCGGCGGCGGCCCGGTGCTGCTGCGCACCAACATGGGCGCCGGCCACGGCGGCGCGTCAGGCCGATTCAACCGCCTCGACGAGGTCGCCATTGCCTATGCGTTTGCATTGTGGGCGGTGGGGATGTCGGAACAAGACGATACGTAGCAACCATTAAAGCGCGGCCTGCTTTTCAACCCATGGCGTGCCGCGCTCGACGACGGTGTTGGCGTAGATGAGGAGCTTGCGAGCGCAGGCGATGAGCGCCTCGTTGTGGGCCTTGCCGCGGGCTTTCAGGCGCTCGTAGAGCGCGCACAGGGCCTTGTTCCAGCGGAACGAGGCCGGCAGCGCCGCAGCAAACAGCGAGCGACGCAGGCGGCTTCGACCACCTGCAATGTGGCGCTGCCCCCTATGCTTGCCGCTGTCATCGTCGAACGGCGCAAGGCCGGCAAGAGCTGCCGCCTTCTCCCGGCTGATTTGGCCGAGCTCAGGCATGCGGATGATCAGCGCCAGCGCAGTCCGCTCGCCGATGCCGGGGACGCTGAGCACCAGATCGAGGCGCCGCGCCAGATCCGGATGGTCGCGCAGTTGGCCCGCGATTCGTAGGAGTTCGGTGGCTCGGCGCGCCTTCAGCCGATCGATGTCGTTGAGGACCAGACGCCGCCGTCGTGGCTCGTCGATATGTTCGAGCCGAGTCTTGAGGCGGACCATGTCTTCCTCGATCTGTTCGACGAAGGTCAGGTGATCTGCCAGCTCCGTGAGCCTTGGATCCGCGTCGACAGATGGAGGATCGAGCACCGCCGCGCAGGCGGCGACCAGCACGGCATCCAGGGCGTCGTTCTTGGCGCGCCGCAGATGCAGCCTGGCAAAGTTCTTGACCTGGATCGGCTGCAGCACCAGCACGACGAAGCCTTTGGTGCGCAAATGCGTAACCACGCCACGTTCATAACCACCGGTGGCCTCGATACCGACTTTGGTGACGCCTGCCTTACCGAGATCGGCCGCCAACTGCCGCCATCCCGCCGCTACGTTGGGCACCTGCCATCGCTGCTCCCGGCCATGCACCGCAATGTCGAGCTTGTCTTTGGCCGTATCGATGCCGGCCGTTTCCGTGTTATTGTTCGTCATCTTCGTCGACCCCTGCCTTGTGAAGCGAACCAACTTGTTCCGGCAACCATCCGGGTCCGATGAAGGAGCTGGCGCGATCCCGCTACGGGGCAGTCTCAGACGACTCAGGGCGGATACGATCCGATCGCCAGCCGCTCTGCCGCGGATGGCCGTCCGCGGCAGAGCATTCCTCTCGGAACGAGCTGACAATATCCCGATTTGCTATTACAAGGGCGGGTTAGCCGAAGGCGTAATCCGCCGCCCAACCGCATGGCGGCGCAATACGCTGCGCTATTGCGCCCTACGCATAGTCAGTACTCCGGCCGGCTGCGCTCGATGATGTCGCCGGCGCCTTTGTCGAGCAGCTCCAGCCCGACGGCGCGGCCGAGTTCGCGGGGGCGGTCGGACGGGCCAATGCGGGTCACTTCGATGAAATGGCCGCCGGCCTCGTCGAGCACCGAAGCGGTCATCGCCATCTCCGTGCCGTTGATCATCGAATAGGCCGCGATCGGCGAATTGCAGTGGCCGTTCAGCACCCACAGCACCTCGCGCTCGGCGTCGCAGGACAGGTGCGCGGCGGGATCGTCGATCCCGGCGAGATAGCGCCGCGTCTCCCAGTCATTCACCGCGCATTCCACCGCGACGATGCCCTGCCCGGCCGACGGCAACATTTCGGCAGTGGAGAAATCGCAGACGATACGATCCGCGAGCCCGACGCGCTGCAGCCCGGAGCGCGCCATGATCAGCGCGTCGGCCGGGCCGACCTCGCCGCCGCCGGGCAGCCGCTGCATCTCGCGCTGGTCGAGCTTTCGAACGCGGGTATCTGCCGCACCGCGGAAATGGATCACCTCGATCGCCGGAAACAGCCGGCGGATATAGGCCGCGCGCCGGACCGCGTTGGTGCCGATCTTGTAGCCTTCGCCGCGGCTGCGCTGCAGATCCTCCAGCGTGACACCTTCGCGCAGCACCAGCGCGTCCGTCGGCGGGTCGCGGCGCAGCGTGGCGGCGATCACCAGCCCCGGCGTGTCCTCGTTGCCCGGCATGTCCTTCAGCGAATGCATCGCAGCATGCAGCCGGCCGGCGCGGACCGCATTGCGTATCTCACCGACGAAGGCGCCGCCCTTGCCGCCGTGGCGCAGCAAATTGCTGGTCTGGTCGCGGTCGCCGACCGGCTCGAACTTGACGATCTCGACGTCCAGTTCAGGGGTCGCCGCGACCAGTTGGCGCGCGATTTCCTCGGTCTGCGCCAGCGCCATGACACTTTTGCGCGTGCCGATACGCATCGAAACTGTCAACCGCACGCTCCTGCCACACGCCACCCCTGTGGCGATTCCCGGCAGCTTAAGACCACCGCGCGCCGGAATGCAATGATCCACCGCACGCCGATGGACCTCGCTTCTGTAGCACCGCAATGCTAGTTATCGACACGGACAACTAAGGTGATGGACCATGCGGGCGGAGGTTCTGATCGGCGACCAAGATGCCGCGCGGCTAGTGCCGCATCCGTTGCGGGCCGCCATTCTGGGCGAGTTGCACGCCCGGCCGTTCACCGCCATCGCGGTGCCCTCCCGGGTCGTGCATTTTGCCTTCGACACCTCCGGGCCGCAGGCCCAGGCCGACCGCGCCCATCTGCTGGCGCTGCTCGATGCGCGCGGGCTAAAGCCGCCGGCCGTGGGCGAAAAGCATCATCGGGTGGCGTTCGGCACCACCATCCTGCGCTGGGAACAGCACTCCGAATTCACCACCTATACCTGGGAAATGCCGGCCGATCCCGGCGGCATCCCGTTCCACCCCGACGTCGGCTCGCTAACCTCGCCGATGCGGCTGCTGCCTCAACCAGGGCCCCTGCTGGTGGCGATCGACCTGCATCTGCTGGCGGACGACCCGCCGCGCACCGCGCCGGAGCGGCTGTTCGACCGCGCCAGCCTGGCGGTGGCGGAAAATTCCGACGGGGCAGCGATCTATGCCACCGATTTCCAGCCCGGCCCGTCGGGCTTCGTGCGGATCCTGGTGATAGATCGCGGCATGCCGGCAGAGCGCGCCGGCGCGCTGGTGCAGCGCGTGCTGGAGATCGAGACCTACCGCACTTTGGCGCTGCTCGGCCTGCCGGAAGCGCAACGGCTGGCGCCCTCGGTGGCGGATGGCGAGCGCCGGCTGGTCGAGGTCACCGAGGCGATGCGAAACGCCGGCGACCTGGCCAGCAATCACCGCCTGCTCAACGAGCTGACGGCGCTGGCCGCCGAGGTCGAGGCGGGGGCTGCGGCCTCCGTGTTCCGCTTCGGCGCCAGCCGCGCCTATGAGGAGATCGTGGAGCAACGGCTGCAGACGGTGGGCGAGCGCAAGGTCGGCGGGCTGCCGACCTGGTCGTCGTTCCTGGCCCGCCGCATGAAGCCGGCGCTGCGCACCTGCGTCACCATCGAGAACCGGCAATCCAGCCTGTCGCTGAAACTCGCCCGCGCCGCCAATTTGCTGCGCACCCGTGTCGACGTCGAACTGGAGCAGCAGAACCAGGAGCTGCTGAAATCGATGAACGCCCGCACCCGGCTGCAATTGCGGCTGCAGACCACGGTGGAGGGGCTGTCGGTGGCGGCGATCACCTATTATGTGGTCAGCCTGTTCAGCTACATCGCCAAGGCGGCCCATGACAGCGGCCTGCCGGTGGAGCCGACCGTCGCCACCGCGGCGTTCGTCCCGGTGGCGGCACTCGCGATCTGGTGGACGGTGCGGAGCATCCGCCGCCGACATGTTTCAGGCGAAGACTGAGCCGGCCGCGTGCAGGGATCGCGACCGATGCGCCAGTCGATCCTTGTCCGTGGCCTTGTCGCCGTGCTGGCGATCGGCGCCATCGCGCTGGCGATCTCGCAGCTCCGCGGCGCCGCGCAGGGCCTGAGCATCACCCGAACCACGGTCGGTTCCACGCCGGTCACGCTGTTCCAGCCAGCCACGCCGGGCATAGCCCCGGTGGTCGTGATCGCCCATGGCTTCGCCGGCTCGCAGCAGTTGATGCAGCCTTTCGCGCTGACGCTCGCCCGCAACGGCTATCTCGCCGTCACCTTCGACTTCCTCGGCCATGGCCGCAATCCGCAGCCGATGCGCGGCGATATCACCGAAGGCACCGGCATCACCGCAGCCCTGCTGAAAGAACTCGGCGAGGTGGCAACCTACGCCCGCAGCCTGCCCGGCAGCGACGGGCGGCTCGCGGTGCTCGGCCATTCGATGGCGTCGGACATCGTGGTGCGCTATGCGCAGGCCACTCCGGACGTGCAGGCGACCGTCGCGGTGTCGGTGTTCTCAAAGGTCGCCACCGCGACCAGCCCGCGCAACCTCCTGGTGATCGTCGGCGCGCTGGAGCCTTCGATGCTGCGCGACGAAGGGCTGCGCATCGTCGGCCTCGCGACGGACGGAACGGCGGTCGCGGGCGAAAGCTATGGCAGCTTCAGCGCCGGGACCGCGCGAAAACTGGTGCTGGCCTCGGGCGTCGAACATATCGGCGTGCTGTACAGCGGCGACAGCCTGCAGGCGGCGTCGCGATGGCTGGATGCGGCGTTCGATCGCGCCGGCAGCGGCTTCATCGACAGCCGTGGCGTGTCGCTGGCGCTGCTGTTTGCCGGGCTGATCGCGCTGGCGTGGCCGCTGTCCGCGCTGCTGCCGCAGGTTGCTGCTGCGCCGGTCGGCAGCAGCCTTGGCTGGAAGCCGCTGCTGCTGGCCGCTCTGCTGCCGGCGCTACTGACGCCGCTCCTGCTGTGGAAGGCGCCGACCGACTTCCTGTCGATCCTGCTCGGCGACTACCTCGCGCTGCACTTCCTGGTCTACGGCGCGCTGACCGCCGCTCTGCTGCTGTGGCTGCGGCCACGCGGCCCCATGGCGGTCGCGGTTTCCCCGCGTGCCATCGCCATCGCTGCGTTGGCGGTGGCGGCCTATAATCTCCTCGCCTTCGGCCTGCCGATGGACGCCTATGTGTTTTCCTTCGCGCCGATCCCGGCGCGGTGGCCGGTGATGGCGGCGATTGCTTTGGGCGCGTTGCCCTATTTCATCGCCGACGAATGGCTGACGCGGGGCGCCAGCGTCCGGCGCGGCGCCTACGCCCTGACCAAATTTGCCTTTCTGCTGTCGCTGGCCATCGCCATCCTGCTCAATCCGATGAAACTGTTCTTTCTCGCCATCATCGTGCCGGCGATCCTGCTGTTGTTTTTCGCCTTCGGCCTGATCAGCCGATGGTGCTACTATGCGACTAACCACCCGCTGCCCGGCGCGCTGGCCAATGCCGCCATTTTCTCCTGGGCGATTGCGGTGACATTTCCGATGGTCGTCAGTTAACGGGAGCGCCCATGTTCAAACCGGTCCGCATCGAGCCCCTGCCCGGGCAGGAATCCGTCTGGGACTACCCGCGCCCGCCGCGGCTGGAGCCGGTCGCCGCGCGGCTGCGCATCGTGTTCAACGGCGAGACCCTGGCCGACACGACCGCCGGCTACCGCGTGCTGGAGACCAGCCATCCGCCGGTCTATTATTTGCCGCCGGCTGACGTGGCCCAGCAATATCTGGCCCGGGCGCCGGGCGGCTCGTGGTGCGAGTTCAAGGGCAAGGCGATCTACTGGTCGCTCGAAATCGACGGCCGGCGCGCCGACAATGTCGCCTGGAGCTATCCGTCGCCCACCGCGACATTCCAGCCGATCGCCGGTCATCTCGCCTTCTATGCCTCGAAGCTGGACGATTGCTTCGTCGGCGAGGAGCGCGTGCAGCCGCAGCAGGGCGATTTCTACGGCGGCTGGATCACGTCGAAAATCGTCGGCCCGTTCAAGGGCGGCGAAGGCACCCGCGCCTGGTAGGCCGCGGGTGCGCGCCGTCGGTCAGCGCCCGCCGAATTTGGTGTCGCCGAACAGCGCCTTCTGCGTCGAGGGCTGCGAGCGCCAATATTGCGGCGGGGCGTCCACCGTGCCGCCGAGTTCCGCGGCGGCGTGCCAGGGCCAGCGGGGGTCGTACAGCAGGCCGCGCGCCAGTGCGACGAAGTCGGCCTTGCCGGAGGCGACGATGTCCTCGGCCTGCTGCGGCTCGGTGATCAGCCCGACCGCCCAGACCGGCACGCCGGTGGCCTGCTTCACGGCCTCGGCGAACGGCACCTGATAGCCCGGCCCGATCGTGATCTTCTGCAGCGGCGAGACGCCGCCCGACGACACGTCGATCCAGTCGACACCGCGCTTCTTCAATTCGTTTGCAAGCACGATGGTCTGTGCGAGATCCCAGCCGCCCTCGACCCAGTCCGACGCCGAGACGCGGAAGCCGACCGGCTTGTGCGCCGGGAAGGCGGCCCGCACCGCGTCGAACACTTCGAGCGGGAAGCGCATGCGGTTTTCCAGCGAACCGCCATATTGATCGGTACGCTGGTTGGAGATCGGCGACAGGAACTGGTGCAGCAGGTAGCCGTGCGCGCCGTGCAGTTCGAGCGCGTCGATGCCGAGTCGCTCGGCGCGCTTCGCGGTGGCGACGAAGGCGTCGCGGATGCGGACCAGACCCGCGGCGTCGATCTCCTGCGGCGCCAGTTCGCCGGGCTTTTGCGGAATCGGTGACGGCGCCTGCGCGACCCAGCCGCCTTCGCCGAGCGGGATCTGCTGGCCGCCATCCCATGGGGCATGGCTCGAGGCCTTGCGGCCGGCATGGCCGATCTGCATCGCCACCGCGATTTTCGAATGTTTGCGGATCGCCGCGAGCACCGGCTTCAGCGCGGCTTCGGTCGCGTCGTCATACAGCCCGAGATCGCCCGGCGTGATGCGGCCGATCGACTCCACCGCGGTGGCCTCGAGGCACAGCAGGCTGGCGCCCGACAGCGCCAGCGTTCCCAGATGGATCATGTGCCAGTCGTTGGCGCAGCCATCGACCGCGGAATACTGGCACATCGGCGACACGACGATGCGATTGGGCAGCGTGAGGCCGCCCAGCGTGAACGGCGAAAACAGGGAACTCATGGATTTTCCAGACATGGCGGGGGAACGGCGCTCGACTGCCCGGCGACAGCAGGCGCGATGATGCAGGCGCATGATCCCCGATTGCCAAGCTGGCGTCAAACCGTCACCGCCGTGACACGCCGCGATTTTTTCATGATCGCAAGAAAGAGTGCGCCGGTTGCCCGGCGCACTCTTTCTCACATGGCTTGTCTTCTCAGGTCGCGTGCCGTCGCAAAGCCGGGTTTAATACGGGCAGACCACCCGGCCCCAGCGGCGGCTGAAATAGCAGCCAGGCGCGACGATGCGCGGACCGCCGTAGAAGCCATAGCCGCGACCGCGTCCATAGCCACCGCCCCGATAGCCGTAGCCACCACCCCGGAAGCCGCCGCCGCGACCGAAGCCACGACCACCGCCGCGTCCGCCGCCACCACCACCACGACCGCGCTGGGCATTGGCCGAGGTGCTGGTCGCCGTCAACATCACGGTGGAGGCGCCGATGATGCCGACGCAATAGACCGATATCAGCGCCATCGCCGCCAGGCAGCGGGTCACCATATTAGGGCGCTTGGTCGATGTTGTGTGAGCCATTCTTGGGATCTCCCAGTGTGTGGGAAGCGATCTTTGCGAGCTTCCAGTATCAATGATCAGTAGCCAAAGTGATCTTCAGCCGCGTTCAAATCGAAACAGCAATACGGCCGTCGCGTGGCGTCGCATCGATCTTTTGAGAATAAGATCAAGCCTGCACAGCGGTCAAGGCGCTTGCAGCGCAGACATCAGCGTAGAACCGGCGTGCCGTTCATCGGAGCTTCATGTTGCCCTGCACATTTTATCGTTGAATCTGTTCATCAACATGAACGGCATCGCCCTTGCGTGCGCAGCCGATCATTTCCGATACTCGTCACCCCGCGCCCTCGCAGAAGTTCACCCATGTCCACACCCAGATACGTCCTCGGCCTCAATACCTACGATCACGACGTCAGCGCCTGCCTGCTGCGCGACGGCGTCATCGTCTATGCGATCGAGAAGGAGCGCATCACCCGCGAGAAGCACGCCACCGGCTTCTACAAGGAGGTGATCGACTATTGCCTGGACGCCGAGGGCATCACGCTGAAAGACGTCGAGCTGGTGGTGAGCAATTGCTACATCCTGCCGGTGCCGGAGATGGAGGACCGGCTAGTCTACCAGGACATGTCGGGCTTCCTGCCGGAATACGAGCGGTCCGACGCGGTCAAGCATCCGCTGTATCGCGCGCGCGACAGGGTCGTGACGATCTCGCATCATCTCGCGCATGCCTATAGCGCGTTTGCGGTGTGCCCGTTCGACGAGGGCGCCATCATGATCGTCGACGGCGTCGGCAGCTACCGCGCCGACGCCATGGAGACCTGCCCCGACGACGACGACGGCTCGCAGCTGGCACGCGAATCCGAGAGCTACTACACTTTCAACGGCAGCCGGCTCGACTGCCTCAAGAAGGTCTGGATGGAGCCCGACCGCGGCTTCCTCAGCGACGAGTTCTACAACATGCCGGGCCTCGGCGCGCTGTACAGCCGTGCCTCGACCTATGTGTTCGGCGACTGGAACAAATGCGGCGAGTTGATGGGGCTGGCGCCCTATGGCCGCCGCGACGTCGTGCCGTCGCTGATGGAAATTGCCGACAACCGGCTCACCGTGCCGCGCTGGTCGCCGGCCTACAACCAGCCCTACGTGGCCGACAGCGACATCAAATGGGAGACGCATCCGTCGATGCGGCACTGGGAAGACCTCGCCTGGCGCGTGCAGGACGACACCGAAAAGGTGCTGCTGGCGCGCTCGCGCTGGCTGCGCGAGAGCACCGGCGCCCGCAATCTCTGCATCGCCGGCGGCGTGGCGCTGAACTGCGTCGCCAATGGCCGCATCGCGCGCGAGGCCGGCTTCGACCAGGTCTGGATCCAGCCCGCCGCCGGCGACAACGGCATCGCGATCGGCTGCGCCTATTACGGCTGGCTCGAAATACTGAAGCAGCCGCGCGGCTATGTGATGAAACACTCCTACACAGGCCGTACCTATCCCGATGCCGACGTCGAGACAGCAACGCAGCGCACGCTGGTGAAGGCCCAGACCCGGGCGGTGCGCAGCGACGACATCTGCCGCGATACCGCGAAATTGCTCGCCGACCAGCAGGTGATCGGCTGGTTTCAGGGCGGCTCGGAATTCGGCCCGCGCGCGCTCGGCAACCGCAGCCTGCTCGCCGACCCGTGCCGGCCGGAGATGAAGGACACGCTGAACTCTCGCGTCAAACACCGCCAGCCGTTTCGCCCGTTCGCACCGATCGTTCTCGCCGAGCGCGCGCATGAAATCTTCGAGGGCGAAGAAGACTCCCCCTTCATGCTGATCGCCAAGCCGGTACGCGCGGAGTGGCGCAACCGGATTCCGGCGATCGTGCATGTCGACGGCAGCGCGCGGGTGCAGACGGTGACGGAAGATACCAACCCGAAACTCTATCGGCTGCTGAAGGAGTTCGAGGCGCTGACCGGCGTGCCGGTGCTGCTCAACACCTCGTTCAACGTCAAGGGCGAGCCGATCGTCGAGACCCCGCGCGACGCGATGGCCTGTTTCCTGACCACCGGCATCGACCATCTGGTGCTGCACGACACGCTGGTATCGAAGACCCCGGCGCACCGCGTCGTGGCGCCCTTGGTAAAGACGTATATGGACGTCGCGACGCTGGTGCTGTCGAATGTGAAGTAGCTACGCGACCGCTTTTTCTTCCCCTCTCCCACCTGCGCAGCTTCGCTGCTTGGGGGAGAGGGAAAAAACTACGCCGCGCGCACCGCGCTCAGGAACTTGCCGACTTCCATCTTCAGCCGGTTGCTGTCGGAGGACAGCGACTGCGCCGCGGACAGCACCTGCGACGACGCAGAGCCGGTCTCGGACGCGCCGCGCTGTACGTCGGTGATGTTCACGCTGACCTGCATGGTACCGTGGGCGGCCTGCTGCACGTTGCGCGAGATCTCCTGCGTCGCGGCCCCCTGCTCTTCCACAGCCGACGCGATGGTCGATGAAATCTCCGACATCCGGCCGATGGTGTCGCCGATCTCGCGGATCGCGCCCACTGACTCCTGCGTCGCAGCCTGGATGTCGGTGATCTGCATGCCGATCTCGCCGGTGGCTTTCGCCGTCTGCTCGGCCAGCGCCTTTACCTCCGATGCCACGACAGCAAAGCCACGGCCCGCTTCGCCGGCGCGCGCGGCCTCGATGGTCGCGTTCAGCGCCAGCAGATTGGTCTGTCCGGCGATGGTGTTGATCAGTTCGACGACGTCGCCGATCCGCGCTGCGGCCTTGGCGAGTTCGCCGACGCGGTCGTTGGTCTTGCGCGCCTGCTCGACCGCCCGGCTGGCGATCGTCGCGGATTCCTGCACCTGACGGCTGATCTCGTTGACCGACGAGGCCATCTCCACGGTGGCGGAGGCCACCGACTGCACGTTGGTGGAAGCTTCTTCCGAGGCCGCAGCCACCGCGGTGGTCAATTGCTGCGAACGCTCCGCGGTGGCCGTGAGCGTGCCGGCCGAGGCTTCGAGTTCGGTCGAGGCCGACGACACGGTATCGACGATCTCGCCGATCATCGCCTCGAAATTGGCGGTGATGCCATCGACGCGACGGCCGCGTTCGATCTTGACTTCGGCATCGACCATTGCGGCCTGGTCGGCGGCGCGCTTGTCGATCAAAGCCTGCTTGAACAGCTGCAGCGCGTCGCCCATCGAGCCGATCTCGGTCTTCATGCCCTGGTGCGGCACCTCTGCCGAAAGATCACCGGCGCCGAGCGCCTGCATCGGCTTGACGATCGAGGCGATGCCCGAGGAGACGTCGCGAACCAGATAGATGCCGACGCCGATGCCGATCACCGCCGCTGCAACCAGAATGGCGGACATCAGCAGCACGGCCGAGCGGAAGTTTTCCGCGGCGGTTTTGCCTGCCGCAGCGGCCCCTCTATCATTGAATTCAATGTTCTGCTCCAGAATGGTGTCGGCAGCCTTCCCGATCTCATTGACCTTGGTCTTATTCAGGGTCTGCGCATCGTGAACGCCCTTGCCGACGCTGGCACGCGAGATCGCGATGACCTCCGCAGCACCCGCCATTTACTCGTCCCACTTCCTGCTCCAGGCATCATACAGAGCACGCTTCTCGGCCGAGGAAATGTATCTTTCGTATTTCTTGCGAGCATCGGCGATTTCCGTCACGGTCGTCGCCAGCCGTTTGTCCTGCGCTTCCTTATCGGCAGCCGTTTCACCCAGCATGTGCGCGCGGACCGTCGTGCGATACGTCATCGTGCCGGCCTGGACCGATCCCAGCGAGCGAACACTGGGCAGCCAGTTGTTCTGGATATCCTCGGTGCTGGCGTTGATCGCCAGCATCTTGCTGACCGCCAGAAGCCCCAATCCAGTCATGGTGACCAGCAAAAAGGCGATCACGACAGTGATCTTGGCACGAATGGAAAGGTTCGAAAGCATGCTGGAATCCTTCGGTCTTCGACCGTTGGCGCACATTCGCGGCGCGTGAACTAATTTTCTTGAAATCCTGTGTGGCAGAACCGACGGTCGCGTTTCGCCGTTCGACGTATGAATATGCGTGGAGAGCATTAAGAAGCGTTACTTAACGTAACGCTGATGTAATGAATTGGACTAACAGGTGGTACGTGAGAACCCAACCACACGGCCAGGCCGTTGACTGCGCAACGTCGCGGTTTTTGAAGTTTCCGGCGAGCACGCGCAAACCGATGAATGTCTTCCGCAAAGAAACATGCCCGGACAACGCCGGGCATGTCGAGATCAAGAGCGGCGAGTGCGTGAAGTTACGCCGCGCGCACCGCGCTCAGGAACTTGCTGACTTCCATCTTCAGCCGGTTGCTGTCGGAGGACAGCGACTGCGCCGCGGACAGCACCTGCGACGACGCCGAGCCGGTCTCGGACGCGCCACGCTGCACGTCGGTGATGTTGGCAGAGACCTGCATCGTGCCCTGCGCGGCCTGCTGCACGTTGCGGGAAATTTCCTGCGTCGCAGCCCCCTGCTCTTCCACAGCCGAGGCAATGGTTGAGGAAATCTCCGACATCCGGCCGATGGTGGTGCCGATCTCCTGAATCGCACTGACCGATTCCTGAGTCGCGGCCTGGATACCTGAGATCTGGGTGCTGATCTCGCCGGTGGCTTTCGCCGTCTGCTCGGCCAGCGCCTTTACCTCCGATGCCACGACGGCAAAGCCACGGCCCGCTTCGCCGGCGCGCGCGGCCTCGATGGTCGCGTTCAGCGCCAGCAGATTGGTCTGTCCGGCGATGGTGTTGATCAGTTCGACGACGTCGCCGATCCGCGCTGCGGCCTTGGCGAGTTCGCCGACGCGGTCGTTGGTCTTGCGCGCCTGCTCGACCGCCTGGCTGGCGATCGTCGCGGATTCCTGCACCTGACGGCTGATCTCGTTGACCGACGAGGCCATCTCCTCGGTGGCGGAGGCCACCGACTGCACGTTGGTGGAAGCTTCTTCCGAGGCCGCAGCCACCGCGGTGGTCAATTGCTGCGAACGCTCCGCGTTGGCCGTGAGCGTGCCGGCCGAGGCTTCGAGTTCGGTCGAGGCCGACGACACGGTATCGACGATCTCACCGATCATCGCCTCGAAATTGCTGGTGATGCCATCGACGCGACGTCCGCGTTCGATCTTGGCCTCGGCTTCCACCATCGCGGCCGCGTCCGCCGCCTTCTTGTCGATCAGGGCCTGCTTGAACACCTGAAGCGCGTCGCCCATCGAACCAATCTCGGTCTTGATGCCCTGATGCGGCACCTCTGCCGAAAGATCACCGGCACCGAGCGCCTGCATCGGCTTGACGATCGAGGCGATGCCCGAGGAGACGTCGCGCACCAGATAGATGCCGATGCCGATGCCGAGCACTGCAGAGATGCCGAGAATAACGGCGAGCAACATGAAGGCTGAATTGTATTCGTTGGTGGCGGCGTCGCCGGCTTTCTTGGCGCCCTTGTTGTTCAGCTCGACGTTGGTCTCCAGAAGTTTGTCCGCCGCCTCCCCCTGCGGGATTGCCTGCTCCTCGTTCAGCTTGATGGCCTCGCGCGGAAATCCACTGCCGGCACTGCGCGACAACGCCATGATCTGCTGAGCAATCGCCTTGTAGGCATCCCACTCCTTGGCCCAATTGGCGTAGGTCTCGCGCTCTTCGGCCGATCCGATCAACTTTTCATAGGCCTGCCTGGTCTTGTTGTTGCGCTGTACCTGCGCCTCGAGCCGCTGCTCTGCAGCGGCCTTGCCTTCGGCGGTCTCCGACAGCAGGTGGCCGCGCAGCACGCTGCGATAGTTCGTCACGCCGGTGCGCAATTCGCCCAGCGCCTGCACGCTCGGCAGCCAGATGCTCTGGATCTCAACCGCTCTGGCATTGATGCTCTGCATCCGGCTGACGGCGAGCAGACCCATGCCTGTCATGCCGAGAAGGAGAAGCGCAATGACGATCGTGATCTTGTTTCGGATGGAGAGTTGGGAGAGCATGATTCAATAGTCCCTCGGTTTTCGACCGTTGGCTGGTTGCGATCAATCTGGTTTTTCTAACTGGAGACGCTCGCCTGAAAACGGAACCGATCAGTATTATTGAACGCACCTTGCCTCTCAACGGTAAATAAGCGGTGCAGCACATATACGCGGATACTTTAAAAAGGCATGTGGAGACCGACCGGAACAAATAATCGTTTGCATACGAAAAAGCCGGCGCATGCGCCGGCTTTGGTCGCGATGGTGCTGGTACCTAGGCCGCGCGCACCGCACTCAGGAATTTGCCGACTTCCATCTTCAGCCGGTTGCTGTCGGAGGACAGCGACTGCGCGGCCGACAGCACCTGCGACGACGCAGAGCCGGTCTCGGACGCGCCGCGCTGCACGTCGGTGATGTTGTCCGACACCTGCTTGGTGCCGTGGGCGGCCTGCTGCACGTTGCGCGATATCTTCTGCGTCGCCGCGCCCTGTTCCTCGACCGCGGACGCGATGGTTGAGGAAATCTCCGACATCCGGCCGATGGTGTCGCCGATCTCGCGGATGGCGCCCACCGATTCCTGTGTCGCGGCCTGAATACCGGTGATCTGCATGCTGATCTCGCCGGTCGCCTTCGCGGTCTGCTCGGCCAGCGCCTTCACTTCGGAAGCCACCACGGCGAAGCCGCGTCCGGCATCGCCGGCGCGCGCAGCCTCGATGGTCGCGTTCAGCGCCAGCAGATTGGTCTGTCCGGCGATGGTGTTGATCAGTTCGACAACGTCGCCGATCCGCGCTGCGGCCTTGGCCAGTTCGCCGACGCGGTCATTGGTCTTGCGCGCCTGCTCGACCGCCTGGCTGGCGATCGTCGCGGATTCCTGCACCTGACGGCTGATCTCGTTGACCGACGAGGCCATCTGTTCGGTCGCCGTGGCCACCGACTGCACATTGTTCGACGCCTCCTCCGAGGCCACGGCCACGGCAACGGTGAGTTCCTGCGACCGCGCGGCGGTGGAGGTCAGCGAACCGGCCGAGGCTTCCAACTGCGTCGAGGCGGCCGACACCGTCTCGACGATGTTGCCGACGGCCTGTTCGAAATCATCGGCCAACTGCACCATCTCGCGCTTGCGACCGGCGGCCGCGGCGGTGTCGAGTTCGATCCGCGCGTCCGACTCGTCGCGCGCCTGCTGCTCGGCGTTGGCCCGGATCACCGTTACCGTCTTGGCGATGTCGCCGATTTCGTCGCCGCGCTTGGCGCCGGGGATCACGACGTCGAGCTCGCCCGCCGCCATCCTGGCCATCGCTCGGTTCAGCCTGGTCATTGGACGGGCGACACCGACGACGGAGAACAGCATGCTGCCGACCAGCACCAGCACGACGGCGATGCCGAGTGCGGCATTGACATGCCCCGATCGGACCAACTGCTCAACCGCTTCCGACCGCGCCGCCATCACGGCGTCCTGCGCCTCCGCCACCGCCGCCGTCACCTGTTCCGACGCCTTGGCAGCCGCAGGCACCATTTTCGTCCGCGTGATTTCGCTCTTCTGGTCGTTGTTGTTGATGGCTTCACTGGTGCCGGCGAGAAATTTCTTCACGTCGTTGCCGAGCTGGACCAGACCGGCTTCGACAAGCGGGGTATCATCCATCACGCTGGCGCGTGCCAGGGCATTGGTCAAAGCCGAGCTGTATTTGGTGATCAGCGCCTTTTGTGGCGCCTCGTTCATGGTCGCATAGCGCCAGGCCGCGGCACGCACCGCGTTGATGGCGATGTCCGCCTTCTGAAGCTGCGCATCGAGCTCCGGCCAGGTCGCCGCTTCGGTCACGGCCGTGGTGCCGCGTAACTGTTCGAGGTGGCGATCCCAGTCCAGCGAAGCGACGTTGCGCGTCCGGTAGATATCGAGCAGCTTTTTCTGCAGGGCGATGGTTTCGCCGGAGCCGGCAGCATACTCGGCCACCAGCGCCTTGATGCTGGAAAAGCGTTCCCGGGTCTCAGGCTTCACGGCGAGCACGAGCGCCGCATCCACGCTCTTGTCCTGCGCCGCTTTGGCAGCCCCGCGATCGATTTCGCTCTTTTCGATTTCCTTGGTGGTGATCGCCATTCGCACCGCGCGGTTGGCCAGCCGCATGTTGCCGAGCTCGGATTCCACCTTCCGCGCATAGTCGGCGATCGTCTGCTGCACGTCGGCGTGGCGGTTGGCCTGGGTGATGGCGGCTTCGGTGCGGATCTGGTTGGCGACCACGCCCACCGAGAGCACGATGCCGAGCAACCCGGCCAGACCCAGCTTGTTGCCGACGCTGTTGATCTTGATCATTTCGAAATTCTTTCGGGAATGGGCATGAGGCACAGGCGAATAGATGAACCGGCCAGTCGCGATGAATCGCGCCGGGTTGGCCGTTAGTGGACGTTCAGTCCCTCGGACAGGATGGGGCAGCGGGCGAGGCAGCCGGGGTCAGCGATAGTCCGCGAGGACGAAAGCCTGACCGCACCGGTGGAGTTCAATCAGCGGCGCGGTGACCTTCGTCCTCACGGTTCAAAGATACCTATGGACTCTGACGCAATCGTTAATGTGCCGCAGTGCAGAAATCGGAAAAAGAGATGAAATTTTAGGCGGTAAACCGCGGCCGGGACATCCGCATCGCGGCGCCTCGTTCACCGCTTCCGACAAACAGCCGCCACCTGCGCTTCAATGCGCCAGGATCTTCGACAGAAAATGCTGCGCGCGTTCGCTGCGCGGGCTGCCGAAGAAGTCTTCCTTGTTGGCGTCCTCGACGATCTCGCCCTGGTCCATGAAGATCACGCGGTTGGCGACCTTCCGGGCAAAGCCCATTTCGTGGGTCACCACCATCATGGTCATGCCCTCCCTGGCCAGTTCGACCATGACGTCGAGCACCTCGTTGATCATTTCCGGATCGAGCGCCGAGGTCGGCTCGTCGAACAGCATGCAGATCGGGTCCATCACCAGCGCACGCGCTATCGCGACGCGCTGTTGCTGCCCGCCGGACAGCTGGCCCGGATATTTTTCCGCATGCGCCGTGAGGCCGACGCGCTCCAGCATCTTCATCGCCTTGGCCTTGGCCGCTTCCTCGGGACGGCCGAGCACGATGGTCTGGCCGAGCATCAGGTTCTCGACGATCTTGAGGTGCGGAAACAGCTCGAAATGCTGGAACACCATGCCGACGCGCGAGCGCAGCTTCGGCAGGTCCTTCTTCATCGTGGTGACGTTGAGCCCGTCGACCATGATGGTGCCGGCCTGCACCGGCTCCAGCGCGTTCACCGTCTTGATCAGGGTGGATTTGCCCGATCCCGACGGGCCGCAGACCACCACGACCTCGCCCTTGTCGACGCTGGTGGTGCAATTCTTCAGCACCTGGAACGTCGGGCTGTACCACTTGCTGACATTGTCGAGTGTGATCATGGGCATGGGGATCGACCGAAGGTTGGAGATGCGGACATGATTAGCGGATGATGCTGATGCGCTTCTGCAGTCGCTTGACGAAGAACGACGCGGTGAAGCAGATCACGAAGTAGACCACTGCCGCGAACAGATACATTTCAGTGAGGCGGCCGTCGCGCTGCGCAACCTTCGAGGCAGCACCCAGGAAGTCGGTGATCGACAGCACGTAGACCAGCGAGGTGTCCTGGAACAGCACGATGGTCTGGGTGAAGATCACCGGCAGCATGTTGCGGAATGCTTGCGGCAGCACGACATAGCGCGTCACCTCGCGGTAGTTCAGCCCGATGGCGTAGCCGGCCATCACCTGGCCGCGCGGGATCGACTGGATGCCGGCACGCATGATCTCGGAGAAATACGCCGCCTCGAACAGCGTGAAGGTGACGATGGTCGAGGCATAGGCGCCGACCTGGACCGGCGCGTCGGCGCGCAGGATCCATTGCCCGATATAGGGCATCAGGAAATAAAACAGGAAGATCACCAGCACGAGCGGCAGCGATCGCATCAGATTGACGTAGCTCGCCGCGATGGTCGAGAGCAGCATGTTCGACGACAGCCGCATCAGGGCGACGAAAGTGCCGAGGATCAGGCCGCCGACGGTGGCGATCGCCGTCAGCGTCAGCGTGAAGGTCATGCCCTCGCGGAACAGATAGGGCAGGCTGCGCCAGATGACGTTGAAATCGAAATCTGCGAACATCACGCCTTGCCCCCGTTGAAGCCGGGGATGACCAGGCGCTTCTCGGCATAGCGCATGCCGATCGTCACCACCGCGCTGAGCAGCAGATAGATCACGGTCGCCGCGGTGAAGGCCTCGAACACCTGGAAGGAAAATTCCTGCATCGAGCGCGCCCGCGCCGTCAGCTCCAGCACGCCGATGGTCAGCGCCACCGCGGTGTTCTTGATGGTGTTGAGAAATTCGGAGGTCAGCGGCGGGAAGATGACGCGGTAGGCGAGCGGCAGCAGGATGTAGCGATAGGTCTGCACCGTGGTCAGGCCGATCGCAGTGCCGGCCATGCGCTGGCCCTTGGGCAGCGAATTGATGCCGGCCGACACCTGGGTGGCGACGCGCGACGCCATATAAAGGCCAAGGCCAATCATCGCAGTGACGAACGGGCCGTTGCGCAGCTGCTTGACCCAGGTGCCGAGTTCCTGCGGCAGGATCTCCGGCACCACGAAGAACCAGATGAACAATTGCACCAGGAGCGGCACGTTGCGGAACATCTCGATATAGACATTGCCGATAAACACCGGCACCCGCCCCGGCAGCGTGCGGATGATGCCGATCAGCGAGCCGACGACAAAGGCGATGGTCCAAGCGCACAGCGCCAGGGCGATCGTCACGCCGAGCCCGCTCATCAGCGAAGCAAAGTAGGTGCCGGTCGCCTCGGGCGTCTGCTCCCAGAAGATAGCCCAGTTCCAGTTGTAGTTCACGCCCCGCCCCCTGCCGCGAATATCCCGATCGAAACTTCATGCAATGGCCGGGCCATTGCTCTCTTCCCTGGCCCCGCACTCGCGGGGAGAGGTGGCTCGAAGGACCGCAGGTCATTCGAGACGGGTGAGGGGGTTGCGAGTGAAACACCGACTCCCCTCACCCGAACAGCTTCGCTGCGCTTCGCCGGGTGACCTCTCCCCAACGGGAGAGGTCAGAAGGGTTACATTGCGTAGGCGTCGGGATCGGCCGAATCGCTGGGCTTCTCGAACGACTTCTTCTGCTCCGGGCCCATCGGCACGTTGAGCGTCAGGCCCTTCGGCGGGATCTTGGCCATGAACCACTTGTCATAGAGCTTGGCGCCTTCGGGGCTCTTGTAGAGCGCTGCGGTGGCGGCATCGACGGCCGTCTTGAACGGCGCGTCGTCCTTGCGCAGCATGATGCCGTAGGGCTCGGGCTTGGAGAACGCATCCTTGGAGATCACGTAGCCGGTCGGATCCTTGGAGCCGGCGGCGAGGCTGGCCAGCAGGATGTCGTCCATCACGAAGGCGACGGCGCGGTCGGTCTCGACCATCAGGAACGCTTCGGCATGGTCCTTGGCGGCGATCACGTTGATGCCGAGGTTGCGCGCGGCGTTGGCCTCGGTGAGCTGCTTGATGTTGGTGGTGCCGGAGGTCGAGACCACCGACTTGCCCTTCAGATCGTCGATCGAATTGAGCTTGCTGGTTTTCTTGGAGACGAAGCGGCTGGCGGTCAGGAAGTGGGTGTTGGTGAAAGCGACCTGTTTCTGGCGGTCGACATTATTGGTGGTGGAACCGCATTCCAGATCCACGGTGCCGTTGGCAATCAGCGGAATGCGCGTCGCCGAGGTGACCGGGTTGAGCTTGACCTCGAGTTTCGGGAGCTTGAGATCGGCCTTCAGCGCATCGACGATCTTGTAGCAGATGTCCATGGCGAAGCCGATCGGCTTCTGGTTGTCGTCGAGATAGGAGAACGGCACCGAGGAATCGCGGAAGCCGATGGTGATGGCACCGCTGTCCTTGATCTTTTTCAGCGTGCCGGTCAGTTCCTGCGCCTGGGCCTGGGTGGCGCAGAAGGCGACCGCGAGCGCGGCGCCGGCAAGACGGATCGAATTCATCGTTGAATTCATATGGGCTGTCTCCTGGTTCGGTGGATATGAGCGTGGGGCTCGTCGCGATGCCCCGCGCCGGACTATTGCGATGCTTGCACAACCCGGGCAAAAACGGAATTGGTTGTATCTGCACCGTTTGTCGGGGTGCACAGCATCCCGTACAAGTCGGTCATGAGCAATGCCCTCCCCGCCCCCTGCGACGCTGCAGCCGCGCAGACGGCGCTGCACGCCGGCCCGTGCACGCGACCTAATCTGGTGATCGTCACCACCATTCTCGCATCCAGCCTCGCTTTCATCGACGGGTCGGTGGTCAATGTCGGCCTGCCGGCGATTGCAGCGAGTTTCAAGGCGGATGCCGGCCAGCTACAATGGGTGATCAATGCTTACTTGCTGCCGCTCAGCGCGCTGCTGTTGCTCGGCGGCGCAGCAGGCGACCGCTTCGGCCGACGCCGGTTGCTGATTTTCGGCGTGGGCCTGTTCGCACTCGCGTCCCTCGCCTGTGCCGCTGCGCCCAGCCTGATCTGGCTGCTGGTGGCGCGCTTCGCTCAGGGCGTTGCTGCGGCGATGCTGATGCCGAACAGCCTGGCGATCCTCGGCCAGACCTTTTCCGGCGAGGCCAAAGGCCGCGCGATCGGCATCTGGGCGGCATCGGGCGCAGCCGGCGGCGCGCTCGGCCCGGTGCTGGGCGGCTGGCTGATCGACATCGGCAGCTGGCGATACGTGTTCCTGATCAATGTGCCACTGGCGCTCGGCGCCCTGGTGATGGCGCGGATTTCGGTTCCCGCGGACCGCGCCGTTAGCGGCGACCGGCTCGACGGCCTCGGCGCGACGCTGGCCACCGCCGGGCTGTTTCTCACCACCTGGGCGCTGACCGAAGGCTCCAGCCGCGGCTGGTCGGGCTGGGTGCTGGCCGCGCTCGCGGCCGGCGCGGCGCTGCTGGTGCTGTTCGTCGCGGCCGAGAGGCGGCAGGGCGAGCGCGCGATGATGCCGCTGGCACTGTTCGGTTCGGCCAGTTTCGTCGGGCTGTCGCTGCTGACCTTTCTTCTCTATGGCGCGCTCGGCGGCCTGTTCGTGCTGGTGCCCTATCTGCTGATCGAAGCCGGAGGCTACAGCGCGACGCAGGCCGGCGCGGCCCTGCTGCCGCTGCCGCTGGTGATCTCGCTGACTTCTCCGCTGGCCGGCGCATTTGCGGCACGGACCGGGCCGCGGCTGCCGCTGACGATCGGGCCGGTCATCGTCGCTCTGGGATTCCTGCTGGCGTTGCGCATCGGGGACGGCGCCAACTATTTCACCGACGTGCTGCCGGCGATGCTGGTGATCGCGCTCGGCATGGCGGGCGCTGTGGCGCCGCTGACCACGGCGGTGCTGATGTCGGTCGACGCCCGCCATGTCGGCTCGGCCTCGGGCTTCAACAGTGCGGTGGCCCGGACCGGCGGCCTGGTCGCCACCGCGCTGATCGGCGCCGTGCTCGTCGCCACCGGTCCCGCCCTGATCTCGGCTTTTGGCGGCGCCGCTATGGTCGGCGCGGCGCTCTGCCTCGCCTCGGCGCTCAGCGCGTGGTGCCTGATCCCGGCGAGGACCTAACGGCGCTTGCGGTGCGCCAGCACGGCGGCGCCGAAATTCTCGAATAGCGCGCGATTGATCGGGTTGAGCTGCGGGTCGTATTCCGCGTGCCACTGCACGCCGAGCGCAAAGCCCGGCGCGTCCTGGATGCGGATCGCCTCGATGGTGCCGTCCTCGGCGACGCCTTCGATGACGACGCGCTGGCCGGGCGTGTCGATGCCCTGGCCGTGCAGCGAATTCACCGTGATGGTATCGCGCCCGAGCAGATGGGCGAAGGTGCCGTCCGGCGTCAGGTGCACCGCGTGGCGGTCGGCGAACACGATCGCCGGGTCGGGATGGATTTCGCCGGTCTCAAGGCGCGGCATGCGGTGATTGATTCGGCCGGGAATGTCGCGGATCTCGGGATGCAGCGATCCGCCGAAAGCAACGTTCATTTCTTGCAACCCGCGGCAGATGCCGAAGATCGGCACGCCGCGCGACACGCATTCCGACGCCAGCGCCAGGGCCACGGCATCGCGGGCATTGTCATAGGGCTCATGGCGGATGTCCGGCTCGACGCCGAAATGCGACGGATGCACATTTGCCCGTGCCCCGGTCAACACGATGCCATCGACCACACTCAGCAGCGCATCGATGTCGGTGATGTCGGGCGCGCCGGCGAACATCAGCGGCAGCGCGTCCGCGACCTGGGCGATGGCGCGCAAATTCGCTTCGCCGACGTTCTGCACCGCGAAGCGATCTTCCACGCGATAGGCGTTGCCGATCACGCCAATTACCGGCCGGGTCATGCCAGAATCACTTTCGGTCAATTATTCCATGCTTGTGCATGACAATAGAATGTCGATGCTGCGTTGGCGAGCATTTCGACGCGCCTGGGCTGATTTGCCCAACGGACGGGCAAAGTTGCGGAAATGGCCGACATCCGGCCCCTGGCCCGCGATCGATCGACCGGGTTTTGCGATGCGAAATGTCTGTTCAAGGAGGGTGACATAATGGTGGTGCTCGCAGTCAGCTGCGAACCAGTCTCCGACCAGTTATTGCGTCAGCAAGCCTGATAACAGGGAATTTTTGACAAATTCGAGTAGATAACAGGCTTTCGGCCTGACCTATCGCCGGCGGCAGCCGCAAATTCTTCAGCGATCTCCTTGAGTTAGGCAGGTGCTCAGGCACTTTCCTGTTATTCCGCAGAACAGGCATTTTATGTGAAATAACAGGCGTCGGTTGCCAATTAGTCGATAATCGAAACCGAACAACAGGCGACATTAAACTAAGAATCATGCGAGATTTCAGGGCCGCTCAGATCTGACTTAGCTGACCGGTCTTGACCTGACCCGCCCTGCCCTGGCCCGCCCTGCGTCGACCCGACTCGCCCCGCGTTTCATCGCTTCTAAGCTGAAGCGGCGCGACCCCGTGCCGCTGGTCATTGGCAGGATCTCTAAATTGGATCAGAAAACTACTGCGGCCGACTTTTTGTTGCGCCTGGCGATCGTCTATCGGCCGGTGGGCGACCTCATGCCCGATCCCCGCAATGCGCGCACCCATCCGAAGCGGCAAATTGATCAGATTTGCGCATCGATCAAGGCCTTCGGTTTTACGAACCCGGTTTTGGCTGATCCCGAAGGTCGTCTCATTGCGGGTCATGGCCGGCTCCTGGCGGCTCGCCTCGCGGGCCTTGCCGAGGTCCCGGTCATTACCTTGCCGGGCCTGTCAGAGACGCAGAAGCGTATGCTGCGGATCGCGGACAACAAAATTGCGCTCAACGCCAGTTGGGACGTTGAAATTCTGCAGCAGGAACTTGCTCAGCTTGGGTCGATTGACGTCGATATCGATCTTAACCTGACTGGCTTTTCGACGGGCGAAATCGATGTGATTCTGGCTTCGGCGGTCGATCCGGATGATGAAGTCATCCCCCCAGTTCCGGCCACACCCCACACAAAGCTCAACGACATCTGGCTTCTCGGAAATCACCGGGTGGGTTGTGGCGACGGCCGGGATAGCACGTTCCTGCAGAGCGTCATCGGCCATGGAGCGCGCGTCGACGCGGCATTTCTCGACCCGCCCTATAACGTCGCAATCGGAGGTCACGCAGTGTCCGTCGGCCGTCACCGGGAATTCGCAATGGCCTCTGGCGAGATGAGCGAGCAAGAGTTCCGGTTGTTCCTCACCGACACGTTAGGTGCCGCGGCACGCGTCTCCCGCGATGGCGCCGTCCACTTCATCTGCATGGACTGGCGCCATATGGATGACGTGTCAGCGGTCGGTCGGGCAGTTTATGGCGATCGCCTGAATCTGTGTGTCTGGAACAAGTCCAACGCGGGTATGGGATCGCTCTACCGTTCCAAGCACGAACTGGTTTTCGTGTTCCGGGTCGGCACAGCGCCCCACCTCAATATGGTTGAGCTCGGCAAGCACGGCCGCAATCGCACCAACGTCTGGGACTATGCCTCCGTGAACTCCTTGCGTGGCAGCAGATCGCAGGACCTGGCGCTGCATCCCACGGTTAAGCCGACCGGGATGGTGGCCGACGCCATCAAGGATGTCACCCGCCGTGGCGATCTCGTCCTTGATATGTTTTTGGGCTCGGGCACGACGCTTTTGGCAGCTGAGCGCACTGGGCGGCGCTTTCGCGGCCTCGACATCGACCCTGTATATGTGGATGTGGCGATCGAACGCTGGTCAGCAATAACGGGCCTCGAACCGCTGCTCGAACGGCCGGCGTCATGAGCGGGTCGGGATCCGATAAAACACCAAACTCCGGGCAGTTCCGGAAAGGCCAGAGCGCCAACCCTGGAGGCCGCCGCAAAGGGTCTGGTGCTGCAAAATCTTCTGCGTTCGCTGTCATTGTCGAGAAGGTCATCACCGAGACCCGTAACGGCGTGACGCGCCAACTTTCAGCGGAGGAAGCACTTCAACAGCGGTTGTATAACGATGCCTTGGCAGGCGACATGAAGGCTTTCGAAAAAATACTCACCTGGATAATCGAGCGCGAGGCGTGGTTCGCTAAAAACAGTAAGAAGACAATCAAACCGGCAATTCGTCGTCGCTCGCCAGATTCGGAAAATGCGGACGCAGCTCTGCAGATCCTCGGAGTCGCAAAGGTTGACCAGTCGAAAGCAGAATACCCTGCGCGAGATCGCGCTTATTTGCTTCTCGAGCCTTCGATGGTCGACGCGGCCTTCCGGCACAGACGCGGCGGTCAACGCCTAACCGTCAATGAGCGCAACGAAATTAAGCGCTGCACTAGAGATGCTGACTCTTTGCGCTGGCCCCGTGGAACCGACGAATGAGTTCGCAAAGCATTCCGCCAGACGATAAAAGCAATGATGCTGGGTATAAGCGCCCACCCGCGGCGTCCCGTTTTAAGAAAGGCAGGAGCGGCAACTGCGCCGGCCGTCCGCGCGGTCGTGCCAGCGAAGCACCTTACGAGGCCGTTCTTGGCCAGATGGTAGACATCCGCGAAGACGGCCTTAGCAGGCGAGTTACGGCGACTGAAGCCTTGTTGCTGGTCATGATGAAGAAAAGCCTCGAAAAAGGCGGAACCATCGCTCGCAAATTCCTGGCAGCAATCGAGAAGAATAAGTATCGCGCAGGGACCGCCCAAGATCTCGGGTTTATTATCCGTGTTTCTTTGACACCCGGAAGTGTCACTCTCGCACTGCAGTATTTGCGAATGGCGAAACAACTAGATCCATTTCGGGAGACTGGAAGGATGGCCATTGAGCCCTGGCTCGTAGAAAGTGCGTTGGGCAACCTCGTTCGGGTACTTAGTCCCGCCGAGCAGCGAACCATCATGAAGGCGACGCGTACTCCCCACAGGGTCAAGTGGCCGGAGTGGTGGAGCGCATTTCCTTGACGTTGCGCTAGCTCTCTATGCTCGACCGGCAGGTTTCCGACCTCAATGGCCTATTCTCTCGTTCACCCAGGCCGGAAACCCATCGGGGCAGATAGACGCAGCGATACCATCTTGCGCTTATCGAATTGAGCCCCTGGGTCGTAGGGCGTGAGATATACGCCATCGATTTTCACGACCTTCATACCCATTTAGCGCACCGCGAATACCGCAATATCACTTCGCCAGGCTAAAGTCTTCAAAGCCGAATTTCTCACAAATCCCATTCAGCCAGCGGGGAAGCCTGAACACCGTCTGACGGCCGACCGGCGCAGCCTGCGCTATCCCAGTGATTTGAGTGACGCGGATTTGGCGCTTGTTGCTCCGATGATCCCGCCGCGCGACGAGGCGGACGCCGCCGTTCGGTCGATATACGCGAGGTGTTGAACGCGATCTTCTATGTGCTGTCTACCGGCTGCCAATGGAGGGCAATGCTGAAAGATCTGCCTCCCAAGAGCACAGCGCATCTTTATTTCAAGTTATAGGACTAAGACAGCACGTTCGATCGTATTCACGACGCGCTCTATGTAGAGACACGCGAAGGTCGGCGACAAAGTCAAATTCACGGCAGAGCGCGGCAGCGATGGCATTGCCATCACCAAAATGCAGAAGGCAGAATAGGCTAGGTCATACAAAAGCCTACAGTGGACCTATGGTCATGAATGCAGGGTGAATAGGGTGTTCCCAAAATGTTCAGAACAAACAGTTACGATCAATGAAGTGAACTTTGCAGACGTCGCTGCGTTATGCCAAAGCACTTAAACGGGAGATGACAATGACCATATCAAAATCACTGATCGCATCAGTCGTGTTAATGCTCAGCATTCCTGCCGTCCCGGCGCTGGCGCATGATGATGAAGACCGCGGCGGCGGGGGTCATGGACAGCTTCATGATCAGCTATCGAATTCACATGAACGAGCCCATGACGAGGGTTTTGAAAGCCGCGGCGAGCATCGCGCCTATCACCGCGCTCTGCGCGACTATCATGACGATTCACACGATCGTGCCGAAACACGCAGTTACTATGAGCGGCCGCGCTACCGGTCATATCGCTTCTACCGCGAATACTGAGATTAGATATTCCTTTATGGGCGTCTTAAAGAGACGCCCATTTTTTTATTGAAAGGACTTCACGAAATGCGGTACCTCGCGAAAACGGTCGGCCTGTTTGCAACGCTCGCCATATTGACGACGGCAAACGCTGCAATCGCCCATCCGAAGTTGGAATCGTCTTCTCCCGCGCCAGACGTATCGACAAACCCCGCCCCAAAAGAGATCAAACTGAATTTCAACGAGGGCGTGCTTGCAAAGTTTTCCGGAATTGAATTAAAGGATGAAGCAGGCAAGGCGGTCGCAACAGGAGTGCCGGCTACGGATCCAAAAGATCAAAAGCAACTCATCGTCCCGATTTCAGGCGGCCTAATCCCTGGTCGATATACGGTCAGTTGGCACGCGGTTTCAGACGACACACACCGGGTCGAAGGCCAATATTCGTTTCAACTTGCGCAAGATTCGGCGCCCGGTGCATCGGAAAAACCGCGTGGTACCGAATATCGGCCCGATAGCGAATTGAAGGCCGCTGATAAAGACGGTCGCGGGGACATGTGTAAATGCCCGAGCTCCGAAGACAAAAATGTTGGTCGCGGATCTGATCGAGAAGATCGAGTAGACCGTAGCCGCAACCGACGCGATGATCGTGAGATGGAACGGGATGATGGATATCGCGGCCGCGATCGTGAATCACGTTATCGAGACAGTTCTCGCTTGCGACCGGAATGCGTCGTCGACGATGAGGGCGTGAAATACTGTCGCGTTCGATAAGGTCAATGCCAGCACAGGAACGCGCCCGGCCAAGCCGTCGGCCGCGTTCTCGCGTTTGAATTCCTCTCGGAAAAAATAAATGAAACATTCCCAACTAATTGTTACGCTCGTGCTTCTCGCGGCTGGGCCAGCCTTCATCGGATCGGCCGCGGCTCATCCAAAACTGCAAGTGAGTGTCCCACCTCAAGGTGGGTCCGTCGATGTATCACCGACAGAGTTGCAGCTCAGCTTCAACGAGGGTGTTACGCCAAAGTTCTCTCAGGTAGATCTCAAAGATGCAGGTGGGAAAGCTGTAGCTATCGGAGCCGTAGCCTCAGGTGCTTCCAAAAAACAGCTGGTTGTTCCGCTTCCGACAAAACTTCCTGTTGGAAATTACACCGTGAATTGGCGGGTGGTGTCTGAGGATACACACCGCGTTGAGGGCAACTATTCGTTCAAGGTGAACCGCTGATGATTGAATTCGCAGTCGTGGCTGGGCGTTTCCTTCACTACAGCGCTGCCCTACTGCTTTTTGGTCTCACACTTTTTCCCGTCTATACATATTCCGCTTTCGGTGCGCGCCCGCCGGATAGCTCGTCTGAATGGTTGCGGCAGTCGATCAAATGGATAGCCTGAACTGCACTTGTCAGCGCTTTACTAATATTTGCATTCGTCACTACCAATATAACAGGGACGTTTAGCAGCTTGGTGGATTCGTCCTCATTATGGACGGTATTGGTCGATACAACCTTCGGGCGTATATCGCTGTTTCGCATTGCGCTCATGTGTGTAATCGTGATCGTCGCGACGACGACGGCGAAGACTCCGAATTGGACGTGTATTTGGTTGTCTGCTCTGTTCCTGGCGACCTTGGCTGGCGTGGGACACACGCAAGTCGAGGACGGGTTTTCATACGCTGTGCACGTTATCGCGGACGGCATTCATCTTCTCGCTGCAGGTGCGTGGCTTGGTGGATTGATCCCGCTCGGGTACATAGTATCAAGATCAGTTCTGTTACATTCGACATCGGCAGCCAAAGAGGCTGAGGACGCCGCCATACATTTTTCGGACGTCGGCTACGCAGCAGTAGCGGCGCTCATTGGTTCGGGAGTTATAAATTCTTGGTTTTTAGTCGGCTCCATCGACCACTTGTTTGATACAAGTTATGGGCGGCTACTGTTGGCGAAGATTTTCTTGTTCGCTGGCATGCTCCTGCTGGCTGCAGCCAACCGCTTTTGGATCGTCCCCGGTGTGTCGGCTCGCGCTTGCTACGGCGGGGGCCGTGAGATGCTGCAGCAGTTGCGACGACATGTTTTAGCCGAGCAAGCGCTTGGTGTCATAGTTCTTCTAACAGTCAGTATTCTCGGCACGATGCAGCCGGGGATTGGTCAATAACTACTGAACGAGGCGCAACTCTTTTGGTCGTCTCAGTCTGTTCCCCGTCAGCACCCTTGAGACAAATTGAGGGACTTCACGAAGGGAGGATTTCTGGTTCATCGTAGCAGCAAGGAGCGAAGATGGAACGGAAATCCGTACCGGGCAAAGCGCCCGCCGCCCCCTTGGCAGGATGGAGGATGAAGACGCGGTCGCCGTCCTGACCATAGTCCTTGGTGTCGACCAGCAACCTCAGCATGTCGGCAAGTTCCCCACGATTCCAGCGCGTGCGGAACTTCGCATCCATTACGAGGCCGGAGTGCTGCCCGGGCGGGTTTCCGAAGATTGATGGGCGATATCCCCATGCCATATCATGATTGTCTTCGAGCTCCTCTGCAGCTGTAGAGGCGGAGACCTTGAAACGCAGCCGAAAATCCGGCCGCTTTCCGTTGGCTAACACGGGTTCAACAACCAGTTGGGCCGTCATACTGGGACGCTGACGTGTGAATCTGACGGTGAAACCTGTGGCTCTGGGTGCAGTCGCTTGAGTGGAGAACATCACAACATGTTCGACCCAATCCGACTTTGGGATATAGTCGGACTCTACCTCGCCCAGAGCCCCTGTCGGCTTCCCAATCGCCAGCCAGACCAGTTCGTCCCGAAAGTCGTCGAGATACTCCCGCGCATGGGCGCGATCGAGCTCATTCGCGACGGCGTCGATGACCAGGTTCCGGTATGGTCCAAGCTCCACCGCAAAAGTCCCAAAGGATCGATGCATCTCAGAGCGATGTCGTCTGTTGGACTTGCTCCAGCCGGTAACGGGAATCCACCAGACAGCACCTTGTGTCAACGCCGGAGAGATTTTACAGCGGCTGGCCGGAGTAAAAGTGCAGCACGGACGCAAGCAAGAAGGCCCCCGATCGGGGGCCTTCTTGCTTGTCGCGTTTCATTCCTGAGGGGCTGCGTCCGACGGCGGTTCTGACCGCGCTCGGCGTGACCGGCGTCTGGAGTCGGCGAGCCTAAAGCTGTCGCCGTTCATCTCGAGAATATGGACGTGATGTGTGAGGCGGTCGAGGAGCGCGCCGGTGAGCCGCTCGGAGCCGAACACGGACGTCCACTCGTCGAACGGCAGATTGCTCGTGACCAACGTGCTGCCTCGCTCGTAGCGCTGGCTGAAGACCTCGAACAGCAGCTCGGCCCCGGTCACAGAGAGTGGTACATAGCCGAGTTCGTCGATGATCAGCAGCTTGTAGCCGGCGAGCTGACGCTGAAGACGCAGTAGCCGTTTTTCGTCGCGCGCTTCGAGCAGTTCGTGGACCAGAGCCGACGCCGTGATGAAGCCAACCGATAGACCCTTCTGGCAGGCCGCCAAGCCAAGCCCGAGCGCGATGTGGCTCTTGCCTGTGCCGCTGTTGCCGACAGCAATGATGTTTTCGCGCCGCTCGACGTAGTCCGAGCGCGCCAGTTCCAGCACCAACATCTTGTTCAGCGATGGCAACGCCAGGAAGTCGAAGCTGTCGAGGCTTTTAACGGTCGGGAACCGCGCCGCCTTGATCCGGCGCTCCACCATACGTCGCTCGCGATCAATCATCTCCATCTCGGCCAGCCGCATCAGGTAACGCGGATGGTCGACGCCTTCAGCCGCACACAGCCGGGCGACCTTGTCGTACTCCCGCAGGAACGTCGGCAGCTTCAACGCCTTCAGATGATGGGCGAGCAGGATCTGCGGCGCGATGCGATCGAGATAAGATCGGGACACGGCAAGCGTAGGGGCATCCATCCCGGCAGCGGGAGACTCATCTCGATCTGGCGCCGCGATTCCGGTTCGCCACTCCAGGCATCCGCAATCCCGCCTTTGGTCAGGACCGCCGAGATCCGCTCTTTCCGTCCGGCCGGGGATATCAACAGTAATCCCTGCGCAGTGGCGCCGTCGACGCCGGTGACGACAATTGCCTTGATGCTGCCACCATCCCATGTCGCGCAATCGATCCCGGCCGCCCGCGCCTTGCGGATGACCGCATCGACTTCGGCCCGCTCGTTCTCGGGCCGCCAATTGCGCATCGCGATCAGCCGCCGAACCTCGGTCGGCGTCAGCGAAGCGGCGACCTGCCCGAGCGCTCCGGCAACCGCGCGGCGCATAGTCGAATTTGGATCGAGCAGGAAAAGAACCGCGGCTCCGCGCGCTTCGGGGATGCCGGCAAGCGCGAGGCCCAGATAACCGATCGCAAGCGGCTCATCCTGGCCAACTGGAGGCATGTGGCGAGCCCGTGAAGGCGGCAAAGATTTCGCGTGGGAAGCTTTCGCAGTACCGATCGAAGGCATCATTGAACGGGGGGCGGTCGACCCTTGGCGATCGCCTGCGCAATCCGTCTCGCATGCTCATCCGTCGGCGAGGATTTTGACTGGGTTAGGCTCATTGAGGCGCCTCCGCGAATCATTGCCAATGATAGCCAGGAGTTGGTCTCGCTCCTTTCAGATCTGGCGAGATCCACTCACAAAATCAGCGCCCTTGGCGTCGGACATGGCGGCATGACTTAAACTAAACAGCCTCCCGAAAACCGGAGCTTCAGTAGGAGGTCGTACAGAGATTTTAACGGCCGACCGACCTCAACTACTAAAAGCACCGCAATCGGCGTGTTGGCAGTCAAAAAAACAAACCCCGTCAAATCGACGGGTTCTGCTGATTGCGGGTCTATCAATGATTTGATTTAAAAGCCACCGAAGCTGAATCCGATGCTCGGCCCACCGCCGTATCCGTAGCCACCGCCATATCCACCACCGTATCCGTAGCCGGAGCCATATCCTCCGTAATACGGACTCCCGCCGTAGCCGCCATATCGATAGGAGCGGACGACCGGATAACTATCGTCATAATCGTAGCTACGGTATACGTAGCGGGGACGGTAGTGGCGGCGGGCACCATAGTAGCGGCGGTGATACACCGGGACGACACCTGCTTTGCTGCTTACAACGGGAGCCATCTTTGCGACCGGCATAGCGGACGCGGGCGCGGTGAGGGCCACTAATCCAAGAACAGCAGTTCCTGCGAATAGCGATATGCGCATATTCATCTCCTTGGTTGACAGACCAATTCACGCGCGAGCTTCACGTTCCCAAACCGAAGTTCAGTCACAAAATCGTGAGGTAAACTACGGAAGGACCGGACTGCAGAACAGCCGCTAGGGCTTGGGCCATCATCGGCGACGGCGCTAGGAATGTTCCGGAGACGAGGCGGGACTGGCCCGCGGGCCTGATGGCCCAGCCGACGAGCGCCGAAGGCGAGCCGACGCAAAATCGATCGGTTCGAAAGGCAAATCGAAGGCCCGACGCGGTTTGCGCGGCGTACAGCTGGTGATCTCAGACGCCCACTGTGAATGCTGATCGAACTTTGACCCCGTAGTTGTCGCCCGCGCGGATCTAAAGTCTTGATGTTGTTGATGTGGGAACGGTGACCCCGGCGCCGATCGGCGTCCAGACTCCACGCCGAAACACAGGGAGTCAATTGTGTTGCCCATCTGCAGCCTCATCTTATCGCTTTGCCAATTTCTTCATCGCAGCGATTTGTCGAAAGAAGTCCTTTATCGGTTGTGCAGGACTTCCAAGAACTTTAGCGCCAGGAGACAAATTCGAAATAACTCCTGACTGCGCACCGATCTCCGCGCCGTGACCGATCCTAAGATGCCCGGCCATACCTGATTGCCCCCCAACGCGGACGAAATCTTCAAGGTGGGTTGAACCCGAAATACCCACTTGTGCGACAATTACACAACATCGGCCGAGAACAACATTGTGGCCAATCTGTACAAGGTTATCGAGACGAGAGCCGGCACCAATCACCGTATCTCGCGACGATCCTCGATCAATCGTCGTATTAGCACCGATTTCGACATCGTCTTCAATGATCACGCGACCGAGTTGACGGACAGAAATAAATCCATCCTTCGTAGAGGCGAAGCCGAAACCTTCCTGTCCAATCCTTGCGCCCGGATAGACGCAAACGCGTGCTCCCAAAAGCGCGTAACTTAGGCTCACATGTGCGCCAATCCGGCAATCTCGACCGACAATTACGCCGGCTCCAATGACAGAACAAGGTCCTATCCGGCAGCCAGGTCCTATTTCTGCCCCGGTCTCAATCACAGACAGCGGTCCTATTTCCGACGATGGATCGACGAGAGCTCCCTCTGCCACGATTGCGGAAGGATGAATGCCTGGAAACAGCGGTGGCTCGGGATAGAACAGTGACGTAACGCGCCCCCAGGCAGCATAAGGTTCGGTCGTTAAGATTGCGACCGTTGCCTTTGGTACTCGGGCCGCCATATCCGGATGTACAATCACCGCACCCGCCAACGTATCATCAAGGGCCGAAGAGTAACGTCGATTTTCGAGAAAACTCACTTCACTCGGGCCGGCCGATTGCAGAGGCGCCACACCCTCGAAAAATAGTTCACGATCATCTGCAATACCGCGTGCCATACTCACAATATCTGCAAGTGTGTGGGGACCGCTTCGACGAAAGAACCTTGAATCGCCTAAAGTTTCTTTTGTCATCCGGTTCCCCACAAATATGAGACTGAAGCGTTTCGACTGGTAGTGTCCAGAATCTTTCGCACATTCATCATGCGACGGCTTCGATTTCCGATTGCTGCTGTTGATAGAGTGGCTGCATATTCATGTAGCATTTCGCTGTGTCAACGCCGGAGAGATTTTACTGCGGCTGGCCGGATTAAAAGTGCAGCATGGACGCAAGCAGGAAGGCCCCCGATCGGGGGCCTTCCTGCTTGTCGCGTCTCACTCCTGAGGGGTTGCGTCCGCCGGCGGTTCAGGCCGGGCTCGGCGTGTCCGGCGCCTGGAGTCAGCGGGCCTGAAGCTATCACCGTTCATTTCGAGGATATGGACGTGATGCGTGAGGCGGTCGAGGAGCGCGCCGGTGAGCCGGTCGATGACGACCGGAACCCCATCGCCGGCGTAATCGACGAACAGCCGCTCGCCGGCCGCGTGCGTCTGCCGCATCGTCGGCGACAAATTCGATTCAAAGCCGCGATAGAGCTCGCAAAATTGCGAATAGCTGTAGCCGCCGGGATTGGCGGCGATATATTCATCCCAGACGATCACCAGGGTGACGTGCTTGCGCTTCAGCTCTCGATGAACCGTCAGCCAATCCGGCTCGGCGTGGCGGCGATGGCCCCGTTTGGTCCCGTAATTAGCGTAAAGCGCCGCCTCCAGGTCGCCGTCGCTCATGCCGTCCGGCAAGGGCCAACCCAGCTCGGCGCCCTCGAAACGCCTCAACGTCTCGCGCACCGTCGAGGCCGCTATGCCCAGCCGACGCGCGATTTCCCGCGTCGAAACACCGGCGGAAAACTTCAAACGAATGATCTCGCGCACTTGGCGCATCGCAACTCTTTCCGCTGGCATCATCGCTCCCTTGGATTGCCAAAGGAGGGACCCTAAACAGGCCAGCGGAGGCACTCGTCGCCATTCCAGACCCCGGGCGGCTTTATTCCGTTCCGGTGGGCGGCATCATCTCGTTATGTTGGGCGGCATCATTCCGTTACGGCGGGCAACATCATCTCGTTATGATGGGCGGCTTGGACAGGAATCAGCATTGACATCACACTTGCCGCTCGATTTGCCTGAAACTGCGTTGAAAATCGGTTGTGGGCTGGGGTGTAAAGCGATACGGACTTTGTAGGGCGGCAGGATCGACGGCGAGACCCTGATGCGGGCGGGGTCGGTAGCGCCTGCCTCGCGATCACGCACACGCGGCTGGCGGACGACGACCGGACCGATACCGGTCATTACCTCGCGCTCCGGCAGGTGACCGTAGCGCACGATCCGCTGGTGGCCGTCCGCGGTCTTCAAATCGGTATGCTTGCCGAGAAAGTCTGCGACCTCGGCCTCTACCGCCTGGACGAGCAGGGTACGCGCCCCGTTGCGCAAGATTTCAGGGAGTTGATTCCCTGGATCAAACCGCCAGCCCGCAAGTTCCGGGATGTTATCCAGCCGATCTCCGCACCTTCACATCGGACGCGGCCCATTCGAGCAGAACGACGCGTGGGACTCATTCGCGCGGTTGACGCCTATTTTGATCGCAGCTTATGCCGGCGCGGCTTCCAAATTCCAGACAATGCGTTGACGGCGGCCTTGAGCGTCTCCCGGTCGATGACGTTGGGATCGAACCGCTCCGGGCCCCAGATGCGCATATGTTCGTGCTCCGGATGTGCGGGGTCGCTGATGGCATCGAGGTATTCGGCATAGCCTGGCGCACCGCCGACGTCTTTCGGAGGACAACGACCGGCGGCCTCGAGCAAGAGGGGAAGTCCCTCTGTTGTCGTGTTGTCGAGCCATTTTTCAAGCTTGATCACATGGTCCCAACTGTCGCTGAAGTCATAGAGATAATGGATCATCTTGGCGCCGGTCTCTTGAACGATATCGCAGAGCCGCGCCTTGCGGACATCGATGGGCGGGGAGCCAAAATCACCATCGGGATCGGGGATGCCCCAACGTTCCCCGTACCGAACTTCAGCACCCGCGTCTCGCCTTTTCCGTGTCCTTGGAGCACGAAGATTTCGCCTGTCGGCCTTGTTCCCCGTCAGCACCCTTGAGACAAATTGAAGGACTTCACGAAGGGAGGATTTCTGGTTCATCGTAGCCGTAAGGAGCGAAGATGAAACAGAAATCCGGACCGGGCAAAGCGCCCGCAGAACAAGTTCTGAAGGACATCCGGCGCCAGACGCGTCGGCATTATTCGGCCGAGGAGAAAATCCGCATAGTCCTGGAGGGGCTGCGTGGTGAGGAGAACATCTCGGAGCTCTGCCGCCGGGAAGGCATCGCCGCCTCGATGTATTACGGCTGGTCCAGGGAGTTCCTGGAGGCCGGCAAACGTCGATTGGCCGGTGACACTGCGCGCGCCGCAACACCCGGCGAGGTGAAGGATCTTCGTCGTGAGGCCACCGCATTGAAGGAGGTGGTGGCCGATCTCACTCTCGAGAACCGTCTGCTTAAAAAAAATATGATCGGGGATGGGGAGGACGAGGCATGAGGTATCCCGCGTCCGAGAAGGCCGAGATCATTGAGTTGGTCGAGCAGTCGCATCTGCCCGCCAAGCGCACGCTGGACAAGCTCGGCATTCCGCGCGCCACTTTCTATCGCTGGTATGGCCGTTACCGTGAGGGCGGGCTGGCGGCGTTGACGGACCATCGCTCACGACCGGATCGCGTCTGGAATCGTATCCCAGACGAAGTCCGCGGGCAGATCATCGATCAAATGGGGGCCTTTCTCGGCTCATTGATCGGCCTGGCCGAATGCCTGCACTTGTCAGCTGAGGCGGGAGGATCCGATTTCGAATTAGCAAATTGCAATTCGGGTGCTCTCGCTTGTCCGACAGGGATTCGAACCGTCAGCGAGACCGCAGCTGAAAACACCTTAAATGGCTGCCTCCGAAAACCGTACCAAACCGCCGCACTACGAAGCTTTGGAGAAAAACGCCGTCTCCAGCCTCACATCTCGGAAAATAGGCAATTCTCTCGTACGGCACAAATTCTAAGGGGCCTGTTTTTATTGGGCTTTTCGGCGCCTTTAGCTACGGGTAGCGTTGGGAGAGCAGCGGCGGTGGCGGAGGGAGAGGAACTGGGATCGAACCTTCTCCGCGTAAATCAGCGCGGCTGGCAGTAGAACGGGGGGCACCAAGGGGTCATTGCTATATGAGCTGGCGCCGATGCCCTTTTTTGTCCTCTTCTTCGGTAGTACGGCTCTAACAGTCCGCTGAAAAAACCAGAAACTGGTCTATTTTCCTGTCCGATCGACAGGCGTGATAGTGGTGTAGTTGGCTGATCGGCGTTGTGCGTGGTCGCCTGGACGGCGACGTGGCTATGCAACGAGCAGTTTTGGAATGCGGATCAGGTTGTAGGCGATCAGGTTGAGCATGAAGTCGGCGGCGACGGCGCCGATGCCGCGATGTTTGGTCTTGCGCATCGTGCCGTGTTGCTTGCCCCATCCGAAGATGCATTCGATCATCGCGCGGCGGGTCTGCGACATGCCGTAGCCCTCGTGGCGGGTGGTTCGCTCATCGATGGCGCTGCGACGGCTCCGGCCGATCTTGCCGATTGCATTGTTCTGCGTCACATGCGGCGTCACGTCGATGGCGCGCAGATTGGCGACGTGATCGGCGGTGTCATAGGCCTTGTCAGCGCCAGCGGTGATGCGGCGGCCGGCCTGTCTGGCCTTTGCCTTGAGCATCACCTGCGCGGCGCGACGCTCGGCGGTGCCGCTGGCATGCGTCACCATGCCGGCGACCGCCAGACCATTACGGTTCTGCATGGTGGCGTGGCCCATGTAGCAGAGCCTGGCCTCGCGGCCGGCGGCCTTGCGGTAGAGCCGGCTGTCGGGATCGCTGGTGGAGGCATGGGTATCGTTCTTGCGGGTCTGGCCGTGGAAGTTGGTGCCGTCATCGCCGTCGCTGCCGTCCTTGGGACGGAAGCTCTTGTGGGAGGCCCAGGCTTCGATCAGCGTGCCGTCCACCGAAAAATGCTCGTCCGACAACAGCGCCTTGACCTCGGCGAGGTTCAGCAACCTGGTCATGAATTTGGTGAACACGTCGCCGTTCTGCAATCGCTCACGGTTCTTCGTGAAGGTGGTCGGGTTCCAGACCCGGTCGTCCGGCGACAACCCCACGAACCAGCGGTACAACAGGTTGTAGTCCAGTTGCTCCATCAGCTGGCGTTCCGAGCGGATGCCATAGAACACCTGCAGCAGAAGCGCGCTGAGCAATTGCTCCGGCGGGATCGAGGGACGCCCTTCCTTCGCGTAGAGGCTGGAAAAGCTGCGGCTCATCTCGCCCAGCACATTACGGACCAGCGCCCGGATCTTCCTCAGCGGGTGGTCCTGCGGCACCCGCGCATCCGGCGAGATGTATGAAAACAGCCCGCCCTGATCCTCGAATACCCCGCGCATCCGACCTCCACCGATTCTCGATCAAATTGAATCAGGAAATGAACGCCGCCGCGAGGAGTTTTTCAGCAGACTGCTAAAGCAGCCGCCCGATAAAACGGCGGGCTGGGCGCGAGGCCTGTCCGATCTGGGTGCCGAGCCCGGCAAACGCCCTAGGAGCGCTCCCGCTGCCTGTTGCCTGTTGCTTCCGCCCCCGCCAAACTGACGAGGCGGTGCCTACCGCCAGTATGAACGTTCAGCGCCGCTGATTCTGAGCCGGCGACGGTTTCGATTTGCTGCGTCATGAAGATTGTATGGGGTTCAATCTTCGTTGGATCGCCCCCTCCGATCACGGCTCCGTGAGCTCGGTCGGAGTTCGGGCGCCGTCGGCCCCATTGATCCTTCCAAGCAACCAGGGCAGATTTTGCCTCATCTTAGCCGAAAGAATTTTGCCGCCGCGAAATCCAAATTCGCGCGCCAGCCGTAAGATTATCATTACGGCCATCTGGCAGTGCCCCGCTACTGATGGCTGCATTGTACCCGGTCGTTGCCCCGCGACCGGGCACCGATTTTTTATTGATCGGGATCACAATGCCCGCAGCCGGCCGACTCGTAAAAAGGACAGTACCGTGACCGTACAAGGCAGCCGCTTCGCGGGTCTGGCGACCGTTGGCGCGGCGGTTCTTATTACTCACCGACGCGTACTTGGACGCGCGTTTTCGTGGATTATCTACTTTTGGCTTTCACGAATACGACAGCATTTTCTCCTGGCGACATATTTCCGCTCGCGACACGCGCAAAACTTTTTGGTGTCGGCTGAGTGCGCGATCCCTTGATACTAATCGCCTCTATTGCATCAAGGGACGTTCGCATCTTGTACTCGTCCCGCGTACGACGAAGCCCTAGGGTGCCCAGATATTTGCAACAGCATCGTGTATAAGACAAAGTATGCAACGCAATATGCCAGCGTAAATAATGCAATTATATCTGCCATGACAGCGAAGCCTCAGTGTGACATTTCAATCTCATGACGGCATTCGGAACGCGCGCACCTGAGCACGTTACAGTTACAATCAATAGCAAGAATGGTTTGGTTCGACCCACGTTTATAACGCATTGCGATTTTGGAAATTAGATTTGTCCTACGAAAATAATTGGAGCCAACTCGATCCGTATTGTACCACAGCGCGCATGGCGCTCGAACCTTGGCTTGTCGAATCAGCTTTCACAAACCTCGGTCGAGTGCTTAGGAGGCATTCAAAATTCAGTAAGATTATGGGAGAGCAAAGATTCTTAACGAAATTCGTCTACTATCGGCCTCGCAGAGCCGCAGCGTCCGTAATGCGATTATCTACGTTTCGCTTCGGCGCAGCCACCATTCAAGGACTCGAATATGTTGGCGGATAGAAGTCGTTTTAACCCGACATTAGGCTTGGTCCCGCGGATCGTAATTCTGTCGGTGTCCGGCATCCTTTTGCTGGGTGTCTGCGTAATAAGCCTTTCCGGATATTTTCTCAAACGCGGCGCTATCGCTACAGCTAGGGAGCGGGTCGACGCCAACATGCGCGTTGCATGGGAGGTACTCCGGTCCAACGGCAAGAATTTCAGCCTCGTCGACGGCAAGCTAATGGCTGACGGCCACGTACTGAACGGCGATATTTCCATGGTCGACAAGGTCAAGGACTTAGTCGGCGGCAGCTGTACTGTCTTCATGAATGATCAGAGAATAGCGACCAATGTGCTGAAGCCGGATGGCATGCGCGCGGTGGGGACACAACTTGCGCGCAGCGATGCCTACAGCGCGATCTTCGATCAAAAGGTATCGTATCGCGGCGAGGTCCGAATTCTCGATGAACCTTACATGACAGCCTATGACCCGATCTTCGGCCAAAATGGCGAGTTGCTGGGCATTCTCTACGTCGGAATAAAAAAGGCCGAATTCCTGAAGGCCGCCGATGAGACGTTCTGGACGATCATCTATTCGATCGCGGCGGTAATCTCGATCGTGGTCATCGTCAGCTATCTCGTCGCGCGCAGAAGCGTGGTGGGTCCGTTAAAGGTGAGCATTGTCACCATGAATCGCCTGGCGCAGGGCGACCTTGGTGCCGAGACGCCGGTGCCGCGACGCGCTGATGAGATCGGCGAGATCATGGCGGCGCTGGTAGTCTTCAAGCACAACGCAATCGAGAAACAGCGGCTGGAAAAACTGCAGGCCGCAGATCGGGCTGCGTCGAAGGTTAGGCAAGAGGAGATCAGCCAGCTGATCGGCTTCTTCGGACGCAGCATGAGCGGCTCCTTTAATTCCCTGTCCGGCGCCTCCGCCGATATGTCACGCACGGCAACGTCTCTGGAAAGCGCCGCGCAGACGACGGGTAGCCAGGCTACACAGGTACTGAGCGAGGTCGAGCAAACCTCGCTTGCGATCCAGACGGTAGCGGCGGCATCGCAGCAGCTGTCGGCATCGATTGGGGAGATCGGCCGACAGTCCACCGAGTCCGCCCGCGGCTCCGGTATTGCGATGCAGCAGGCCGAGGATGTCGTAGCGAAGGTTGATCAATTGCGACAGGCGGCTGATGAGATCGGCAATGTCGTGAAACTGATTAACAGCATCGCCGCCCAGACCAACCTGCTGGCGCTCAACGCGACGATCGAGGCTGCCCGGGCCGGCGAAGCCGGCCGAGGCTTCGCTGTCGTTGCCGGCGAGGTTAAGGCGCTGGCCCAACAGACCGCGCAGGCGACCAGCGACATTGCAAGCCAGGTCGCTTCGATTCAAGCCGCCACCACCGGTGCCGCCGAGGCAATCCAGGGGATTTCTGGAACAGTCCGCGGCGTCAACGAAACGGCGGTGGCGATCGCCACGGCGGTCGAACAGCAGAGCGCGGCGACCCAGGAAATCGCGCGGAGCATCGAATACGTGACGGCCAACGCCGCCAGCGTGACCCGCAGCATGGGGCAGGTGCGCGGCGCGGTCGACGACACCAGCGGCAATGCCGCCGAGGTGAAGCATACGTCGTCAGCGCTGTCGGCGGATGCCGCAACGCTGAGCGCGGAGGTGACGGATTTCCTGGAGTCGCTTCGCGATCTCGGTGAGGACCGGCAGTTGACTCAGCTCGATGTAAATCTTTCCGCCACGGCCCTGGCGGGCGGGAAAAGCGTCGCAGGCCGGGTGCTGAGGGTTTCGCCCGGCATGGTTCTGTTCGACGGGCCGTTGCAGGTCGCCGCGGGAACCCTGCTGGAAGTGCGCATCGATTCGCTTGGACGTTCGCTGGAGGGCCGCTTCGTCGATCGCGTTGCTGCCGGCTGCCAGATCCAGCTGCTGCTCAATCACGCGCACCTAAGCTTCATGGAAAGCGCCATGGCTCGCCTCGCGGCCGCTGCATGAGCGCGGCATCGCAAACGAAGCCGCAGTACGAGGTCGCGGCGTCTGCCGAAATTGAGCGGCGTACTGTGCTCGATCGTTATCAGATCCTAGATACGCCACAGGAGCATGCCTTCGATCGTATCGTCCAGCTCGCCGCGCTCCTGCTCGATGTTCCCATCGCGCTCATTTCGTTGATCGACGCGGATCGGCAATGGTTCAAATCCAGGTATGGATTGAACCTGCCGGAAACGCCACGTACGCTGGCCTTTTGCGACCATGCCATTCGTGGCAGCAACGTGATGGTTGTTCCTGACGCCGCGCAAGACCCGCGGTTTCGCAGCAATGCGCTCGTCACCGGTGATCCGCATATTCGGTTCTATGCAGGCGCGCCGCTGGTGACGCCCGATGGTTTTGCGCTCGGCACCATCTGCGCGATCGACCGTGCGCCAAGGCAATTGACTGCGCGCGATGCCGCGGTTCTAACGGCGCTCGCCGAACAGGTGATCCATGAGCTGGAAGTTCGCGCGGCGCTGGGCGAGATGTACAAGGAAGTGTCCGAAGGACGCCGCGCCACGCGCACCCTCCAGGGTGAGGGTGCGCGGCTGGAAGCCCTGCTGAATGCAACCGGCAATGCGGTGGTCACCGCGGATCCGGATGGCTGTATCGCAAGCCTGAACCGCGCCGCCGAGGCTATGTTCGGGTTCGAGCCCGGTGAATCCGTCGGCCGGAACCTGAAAACCCTCATGTCGCAGAACCTGGATATCGACTTGGACATTCCGACAAGCCCTGACGCCGGAATCGGGTGGCGCAAGGATGGGACGAGCTTTCCGATCGAAGTTTCCCATGCCGATTGGATCGACATGCACGGCCGCAACGCATCCGGCGCCATTGTGCGGGATTGCACCGAGCGCCGGCGCGCCGAATCGGAATTGCGCAGCCGCGACGCGGCCGACCAGGCGCAGGAGAAGCTCGCGGCGGTGGGCCGTGTTTCCGGCGGGGTGGCGCACGAGCTGAACAATCTCCTGCAGCCGGTCATCGGCCTTGCTCAGCTGGAACTGGATTCGCAACCGGTCGAGGGTTCGACCGAGCAGTTGGAGACCCGAGAAAACCTGACTACAATTCTGGACTGTGGCGCACAGATGCGAAGCATCGTACGCAAGATTTTGATGTTTTCCCGCAAGTCCAATCCAGAGCGACTGCAACTGGATTTTCGTGCGGTTCTGGAACGCGCGTGCAGGTTCGTCGGCAAGCTGCTTCCGCCGGGAATTCGGGTGGATATGGTTATCCAAAGCGACGTCTGCGGCCTTGCGACGATCAACGAAGCCGAGCTGGTCGAAGTCTTCACCAATCTCGCAATCAACGCCGCCCATGCCATGGAAGGCAACGGGACGCTCGCGATCGCGGCGGATCGTCTGGAACTGGCCGAAGGCTCGGTGATGCCGTTGGGAGTCCAGGCAGGCGCTTATTTCAGAGTCGCAGTCTCCGATACCGGCCGTGGCATGGACGCGATTACCAAAGCAAGAATTCTGGAACCATTCTTCACCACCAAGCCGATAGGCCAAGGCACCGGCCTCGGGCTGTCGCTGGTTTACGGGGTGCTGCGCGACTGGAATGGCGCGCTGTCGGTCGATAGCATTGTCGATGTCGGCAGTACCTTTACGCTTTACATCCCCATCACCGGTACCCACTGAAAAGGAAAAGCCATGGCTAAAATTCTTTTGATCGACGACATGGCGGGCGTGCGCCGCACGGTCTCAGCCGTATTGAAGCGCGCCGGGCATAAAGTCACCGAAGCCGATGACGGTGGCATCGGTCTGCAGCTGCTCAAGAGCGATCAATTTGATCTCGTGATAACCGACATGCTGATGCCGAACCATGATGGCATGGAAGTGATCCTGTTCCTGGAACAGCAGCCGAAACGGCCGAGGGTGCTGGCGATCTCCGGCGGCGGAAGCCAAGTCTCCTCCGATGATGCTTTCATGCTGGCACGTAAAAAGGCCGACGCGACACTGGCAAAACCGTTCGACAATTCCGAATTGCTTGCCGCGGTCGACAAGCTGCTCAAGGTCGAGGCATGATATCTTTTTCGGCTTGACGTTCTTCCCTGACTCGCCGGCGCCAGCCAAATAATTGCTGCGGCGACAATCCGTGCCGCCGTGCCACTCCAGAAACAGAGTCGCCACTGGCTTCGATCTCCGCGACGACCCGCACCTTGTCCTCGCCGCTCCGTGTCTGCTGGCGTCCCGCACCGGTGAACACCTCCAGCCGCCGAACCGGCTTGGTGATAGCACTATCTACTGTGTCCATTCTAAGCCTTTCGGTTCGAACGAATCACAACATCGCAGATCAGCACGTCAACCGGAAGGTGGGGCCAGGACGACGCTTATAGAGCACCGCAACGGCCTCCATTGGCCTTTTCCTGTCGGAGCCCGATTGTGCTGTCTTGTTTATGACAGCACAGGTGTCGATCCGTAATTGTACGTAAACGAAAAGGCAGGCAATATTTTATTCAATCCGGCACTCTGCGGATCAGATCCTTATTTGATCGCTCTGCATTAAAGAAAAGTTCCCTCGGCAATGTTTCCTTTAGCCAAAACCCAAAAGTCCGCGCCCCGGCGCGGGACAACCACCCTCATCGTCACAGCGATGCTCGCCGTCGTCGTCGGCTTTTCTGCCATCTCCGTGAATGTACTGCTGCATATGCGGAAGGCCGCATGGGAGCTGGCGCGCCAGAGCAGCGAGAATCTCGCCTCCACCCTAGATGCAGATATCAGGCGGAATATCGACGTCTACGATATCTCGTTGCGCGCCGTAGTGACCAACATCATGATACCGGAAATTGGCGAGCTCAGCCCGGCGATCCGGCACCTGATCCTGTTCGACCAGGCAGCCACCGCGAAACATTTCGGTCCGCTCAAAGTGTTCAACGCCGCGGGGCATCTTATGATCGATTCATCCGCACTGGAGCCCGCGCCTGACAGAGCGGTCAATCGCGAATATTTCCAGGTTCATCGTACAGACGAGAATGGAGGACTTTTCGTCAGCCACCCGGCCGCCGATGCCAAAGGGGAAATGGCGGTCTATCTCAGCCGTCGTATATCCGGAACCGATGGAGCATTCGGCGGCGTCGTCGTCGGGTCGATCCGGCTCAGCTACTTTCACGACCTGTTCCGCCGCGTAAAACTAGGCCCGGAAGACTCGTTGACGCTCATCCATAGGGATGGGTTCGTGGTGATGCGCAGCCCGTTCGACATCGCCATGGTTGGCCGGGACTTGCGCGGCGTCGTCGGCGTCGAGCGCATCCGCAGCGAGCAAACAGGCTGGCTGGAAGCTCCCGGTGCGGTCGACGGAGTTCCCCGGCAGTTCGTGTGGCGCGACGGTGGCGGGCCGCTGGTGACGCTGCTCGGCAAGTCTCTAGCCAGCATCTATGACCCTTGGCAGTCCGACGCGGCTTGGATCCTCAGCGCCATGGCGGTGCTTGCCATTGTTGCGGCAGGTGCATCCATCCTGCTCGCCCGCGAGATGAGGAAGCGCAGCGCCGACGAACACCGCTTTGCATTGCTCTCAATCACGGATGGCCTCACCGGCCTCGCCAACCGCCGACAGTTCGACGATATCTTGCAAAGCGAGTGGCTGCGCAACCAGCGCAACAAGACGTCGCTGGCACTACTGCTCATCGACGTTGATTATTTCAAGATTTTCAACGACACCTACGGTCATCAGGGTGGCGACAGGGCGCTCAAGCAAATTGCCACGACGATCCGTCACGAGGTGCAGCGCGCGGCTGATTGCGCGGCGCGATATGGCGGTGAGGAGTTTGCAGTCATCCTGCCCGAGGCGACTATCGAAAGTGCGCAGATGGTGGCGGAACGGATCAGAAGCGCGGTCCAGGCCATCTCCCTCGACGGAGCCCATATCACCGTCAGTATCGGCATTGCTGCGGTCGTGCCGGCTTCCAATTGGCAGCCGGCGGAGTTGATCGCAGCAACTGATGCAGCGCTTTACAATGCCAAGGATGCAGGTCGCAACCAGTGCCGGTCAGCCCGCCCGCTCACACCAGCCCCGGGTCAGGGATCTGCCGGCCTGAGCGCGAGGTCGGCCGGCGACCGTATCACGGCGGCGGCGGGCTGAGCCGCCTAGCATCCACGCGATGCCGACCTCTTGGATGCCATCCAAAAAAATGTAGGGACCGATGCCGTCGATGTTAGGATCGTAATCCAATTGCAACTTGCCCGGTGGCTGCCTTTCGCTAAAAGGAGAGTGCGATCGACGGCATGCCAAAAGGCTAGGTGGCTTTTTTTGTATTAGTTACGCTGAATGGTCAGTCACGGATTCCACCCGGCAAATAGGCTTTTCTAATTAAAAAGCAATTTTTACGTGCGGATCACCCTAACTGGTCCGAGCCCCTCCCGGCGCAAATTTTGATACCCCCCTGAACTGTCAGCAACCTGCAATCGAAATACAGCCGTCGCCGAACGCCGTCGTTCGCCCATCAGATGTTATGAAAGGACTAACCGGAGGCAAGGCGAGTGTCGTCTAGATGGGCACTTTTAATATCCATGTGATGCAAGACTTGTCCGCTCAAGGAGCGGAGAACGATGAAGGCATCGAAGTTTTCGGAGGCCCAGAAGGCGTTCATTTTGAAACAGGGCGCTGATGGCATGCCGATGGCGGACATCTGCCGGAAGGCAGGGATCAGCGCGGCGACCTACTTCAACTTCAAAGTTCGGACGCGGCCACGTCGATAGTCAATGATGCCATTTTCTCTAAGAGTCCGACTCATAATGATTATGTTTGATGTCAAGCTCTTACGAGTCGTCTTGTAAGGATGCGAATGTGAGCTACGAGCGCCCAGGCAACGGCGCTGGCGATTGTCGCTTCGAAATCCTTTGCCAGTCTGCGACAGCGACCGAGCCACGAGAAAGTACGTTCGACGACCCATCTGCGGGGAAGAACTTCGAAGCCCTGCGCGGTGTCGGAACGTTTGATGATTTCTACCGTCCATTCGCCGATGCGCTTCAACGCCTTGCGCAATTTATCTCCGGCATAGCCACCATCGGCAAAGATATGGCGCAGCCAAGGATAGCGCGAGCGGATCGAAGCAAGGACACACGGGGCGCCATCGCGATCTTGAATGCTGGCTTCGTGCACGACGAGCCCGACCAGATTGCCTTGGGTGTCGGTGACGATGTGGCGCTTGCGGCCCTTGATCTTCTTGCCTGCGTCAAAGCCCCGTGGGCCGCCGCTTTCCGTGGTTTTCACCGACTGGCTGTCAATCACTCCGGCCGTCGGGCTCGCCTCTCTGCCAGCAGCCTCGCGTGCCGCCATGACAAGCGTGTAGTTCAGCGAGGCAAAAATTCCACCACGCGACCACGCGTAGAAATAGCCCTGCACCGTCGAGTAGGGTGGGAAGTCCTTGGGCAACTGCCGCCATTGGCAACCGGTGGACGCAATGTAGAGGATCGCATCTATCACCGTTCGCATGTCTGTTGCACGTGGACGCCCGAGCGCTGAAGCGGGCGGCAGAAGCGGCTCCATCACAAACCACTCTGCATCCGTCGTATCGCTTTCATACCGCAAGCCCTCGCGTCTATAATGTCGACGAGTGATTTCAGTCCAGACCATCGTGCTCTCCCTCGAATCTTCGCAAATCCGAAGGAATCACAACTGGCTGAAATCACTCAGCTTCTTTTTCAGTCCGGCTCTCAGTCACCGATAAATGCCGGGTTCCGGTCGATGATTACTCATCGTAGGACTCACATCCAGAAAAGCGAGTCATTTTAATCTAAGCTACTACGGATTGGTCAGACCAGCACCAAAAGCGTGCGGACTTTACCGTCAGGTCAAGGTCGGCGGCGATATCGCCGTGCTGCTCGGCAGGTGCAAGCACGTGTTCGCCGCCAACGACGCGGCCCAACAGCTTGGCAAATGCGTGCTGGATGTTGCGTTCATCGCGCAGCACACCGACGGCCTCGCTGAATTCGAGGCCAAAGTGCGAGACACGTCCTGGGAAGAGATCGAAGTGGCGTCGGGGCTGTCTCGTCAGGACATTGAACGCGCCGCCTAGTCTATGTCAAAGCCGAGCGGGTCATTGGGATCTACGGCATGGGTCTGACCCAGCACGTCCGTGGCTTCCAGAACATCACGATGTTCGGCAACCTGCTGCTGCTCCGAGGCAACATCGGACGCGAAGGCGCCGGGATTTCGCCGGTGCGCGGCCACTCGAACGTGCAGGAGCAGCGGTCAGCGCGTTAAGCATCATGCAGCTCTACCATTTGCGGAGCTAGCATCATTCATGAATGCACTTCGCTTGCAAGACGGAGCTTCAGCTCAGGCGCTTGAATTTGCGATCTTGACCGCCGCCCGAACTGGCGAGGTCATCGGCGCCAAATGGTCTGAAATAGATTTGAACCAGAGGATTTGGATTGTGCCGGGAGTGCGAATGAAAGCGGGACGCGAGCATCGAGTGCCATTATCATCGAGGGTTACGGAGGAATCGAAGGGTTGCAAAATTCAGTTTTCAGCAGACTGAAAATCTCGTGAATGGTGCCGCGCGACAACCAAGATGAGGATTCTCATCTTGGTTGTCGCGTTATAATTAGGGCAGCATCGACTTGGTGCGGTCTGCGGGTTAAGCCAAACAAACTGCGGTTGTCAGGCGTCTTTTGATAGCTATCACTTCCCTAAGTCGTTGTTCGACATCCCTAATGACGTAAGGCTTGGCTATGACAGCACTTCCCGCGAGGTGGTCGGGCAGCACGCTGGACACGTCATATGCGGTGCCGAACACGAACGGAATGCCGCGGCTCATCAGGATCGCTGCAACGTCCCAAGATGTCTCACCGTCAAGATTAACGTCAAGGAGGGCTGCGTCGAACGTCTCCAACTGCGCCAGCGCGATCGCCTCGGCCTTCCGTGTCGCCGGTCCGACCGCCACCCAGCCAAGGTCGTCGAGCATGGCTTGGATCGTCATGATCAGAAGAAACGAATCCTCGACCACAAGGATCCGGAAGATTTCCGGAGGTGACGCAGCCGGCACTTCCGCCATCTGGACGCGTTGCGCTTGTACACTCGCGCCATCTACTACGTTCGCATCGGATTCAGAAACTGACGATGCAGGCAGCAAGATATTGCAGACGACGCCGCCGCGCAGGTACTGCACAATCGAATGGCCGCCGGTTTCCATCGCCAGCGCACGTTCGATGAGCGTCGTGCCGAAGCCGCGACGCTTGGGCTGCTCGACGAGCGGTCCTCCCGTCTCGGTCCAGGACAATTCGACACTACCGTCGTTGGCCCGCCGCCAGTCCACCGCCACATGTCCGTAGGTTTCGGTGAACGCGCCGTATTTGGCCGCGTTGGTCGCCAGCTCATGAACCGCCAGCGACAGCGACAGCGCCGACTTCGGCGTCAGTACGATGTCGACCCCGTCAAAGCTCACCGCCCGATGTCTAGTGGCATAGTGATTAAGCTCCTCGCGAAGCAGCCTGGCGATCGACACGCCCTCCCAGCGACTCTCGGAAAGCAGGCTGTGGGCCTTGGCCATCGCCAGGATGCGGCCCTCTAATCCTTTGACGAAGCCTGTCAACGATTCTGCGTTGCGACTCGATTGGATAACGAGGGCCTGGATGTTGGCGATAGTGTTCTTCACGCGATGGTCTAGTTCGGCCATTAGGACTTTGTCGCGTTCAGCCGCCCGCTTGCGTACCAGCGCAGCCGTGTTGATCCGGCGCAAGACCACGTGGAGCAAGGAGACCCGCAGATCGAACGCCGCATCGAGATCGGCGGGCGTCCATGGAAGGCAATGTCCGCAAACCGTTTCCTTCCAGACCTCGAAGGACTTGCGCGGACGAAGCTGGTCGCCGTTGGGGCCACTCTCGACCAGCTTCGTCGGCTCGCCGGCCCATTCGGATGTGCCAACGAGTTCCGGTCGGAACCAGATGATGAAGTCGGACAGTTCCTCTGTCACCGAGATAACCAGCACGCCAGAGGCGACATCCGCGAAGGCACTCGCAGGCGGCCAGAGCTCGCTCAGGCAATCGGTCGAGAACACGCCGTCATTCTTCGAGACATAGGGATTCAACCAGTCCACAAGGGACAGGATTTGAGCCTGACTGGGTGTCGTTCCCAGAAACGTTAATTGTCCTTTGACGCTTACCGCGACGCCCCCCTGGCGCGTTCCGTCGGCGGAGAGCAGGCCGCAATGAATGTAGTCGAGCAGGTTGGGTGATTCCCTCGTTAATCCGACCGCGTAATCGTCTGCGCTGGCCAGGTTGAGCATGAGGTTCTGCAGTATCATGCGGCTCGCCAACCGTTCACCGAACTGCTCTCCCTTCTCGCGAACCTCGAGCTGGAGCGAAAACATGGAGCCAAACAGCTCGCATATGGCGCGCAAGTGCCGTGGCAGGATGCGCGGACTGTAGTGGTGGCAGGCAATGAGCCCCCAGAGCTTGTCACCGCGAATGATCGATATCGACATTGAGGCGTCGATGCCCATGTTCCGGAGGTATTGACGATGGATAGGCGACACATCGCGCAGGATCGCCTGGCTCATGTCCAGCGGCTCCCCCGTGCGTGGATTGACCACGGGGATCAAGGGCGCCGAGTCATAGTCGACCTGGGTGATCAGCCGCAGCCAGTTCTTCACATACAGGGCTCGGGCCTGCTGGGGGATGTCGGCGGCCGGGTAGTGGAGGCCCAGGAATGGTTCGAGATGCGGCTCCATACTCTCGGCGATGACCCATCCCGAGTCATCGTGCATGAACCGGTAGACCAGAACGCGGTCGTAGCGAGCGACGTCCCGCACCCGGTCGGCGGCAAGCTGGCACAACGCCTTGAGCGAGGACGACTCATCGAACCCGCGAACCATTTCCTCAACGCCGGCGAGCGGGTCTGCCGCGAACCGGTCGCTGGGATGGGCGGCCTCGAACTCGAGTACAAGCGACCCGGCGCTGCGATGCAGGCTCGCGTCGAGCGGTAGACCGGTAATCACGCGCATCTGCGGATCAAGGAGGTGGCGTGGCTTTGCGAGATCGAGTGCGGCCGCCAGCCCTCGCAGGTTCTCGATCTGGTCGGGGCGGAACAGCGTAGCCGCCGACTGTCCGAGCAACTCCCCAAGGGGAACGCCCAGTAGGCGGGACGTGTCGCCGGCCGCCTGAATTATTTCCAGCGTGTCCGCGTCCAGCACCAGCATGGCGCCGTGCGGCAGGATCGCGCCCGGGATGTGTATCGGCTCCCGGTCGCAGTTGGTCACGTCAACTGACGCTGTCGTAAAGCCGAGTTCAGCCATGGGCCAGGGGGTTCCATCCGTTTAGTCAGTGTTTGAAAACGGCGAACGTCATAATCAGGCCCTGGGTGATCTCCGCAGTGCGGACGGCTCAGACGGCTCTGCATATAACAAAATACCGCAACTTCTTCGTGCCTGAACCGTTTTGGGACCACGGTCAATTAAAAACTGCCTGCCGCCCGACACGTCCTTGTCGAAAGTCCGGTCCAGACCGCGCGCTAACTCGCAACTCCCCAGAGCCGATCTTTCGGCTACAAAGAGCGGCCCAAGCCTGAGAGTCTGACTCATAATGAATTCGTTTGATTTCAGGCTTTTGCAAGCCGTCTTATAAGGACGCGAATGTGAGCGACGAACGCCCAGGCAACGGCGCTGGCGATTGTGGTCTCGAAGTCCTTTGCCAATCTGCGGCAGCGACCGAGCCATCCGAACGTTCGTTCGACGACCCATCGGCGCGGTAGGATTTCGAAGCCCTGCTCCCTGTCGGATCGTTTTATGATTTCTATCGTCCAATTGCCGATGCGCTTCAAAGCTTGACGCAGCTTATCTCCGGCATAGCCACCATCGGCAAAAATATGGCGCAGCCACGGATAGCGATAACGTATCGAAGCAAGAACGCACGGGGCACCATCACGGTCCTGAATGCTGGCTTCGTGCACGACCAGCCCGACCAAGTTTCCTTGCGTGTCGGTGACGATGTGGCGCTTGCGGCCCTTGATTTTCTTACCTGCATCATAGCCCCGGGGGCCGCCGCTTTCCGTGGTTTTCACCGACTGGCTGTCAATCACTCCGGCCGTTGGGCTCGCCTCTCGGCCAGCCGCCTCGCGCGAGGCCATCACGAGCGTGTAGTTCAGCGACGCAAACAGTCCGCCGCGCGACCACGCGTAGAAATAGCCCTGCACCGTCGAGTAGGGCGGGAAATCCTTGGGCAACTGCCGCCATTGGCAGCCGGTCGACGCAATATACAGGATCGCATCCATCACCGTTCGCATATCTGTCGCACGCGGGCGACCGAGCGCCGAAGCAGGCGGCAGAAGCGGCTCCATCACAAACCACTCGGCATCCGTCGTATCGCTTTCATATCGCAAGCTCGCCCGCCTATAGTGTCGGCGGGTGATTTCAGTCCAGACCATCGTGCTCTCCCTCGAATCTTCGCAAATCCGAAGGAATCACAACTGGCTGAAATCACTCAGCTTCTTTTTCAGTCAGCCTCTGAGATGCATGCTGTTATGGCGCGACAATCAAGATGAGAATCTGTATTGCCGCATCCGAGATTGTTGCCGAAGGCCGTTTCGTTGCCTCATTCAAAATGTCGCCATTGGCCTTAAGAGCGCGTTGACATTCAGCATTCTCACGGACTCGCAAATCTGATTCAAGCTCCTTTTCGGATGGGAGCGTTGAATGCCGGTGGTTCGCCTGTCTCTACGGGACGATCAATGGGAACGGATAGCTCTGCACTTGCCGGGTAAGGCGGGAGATCCGAGTCGCAGCGGAACTGACAACTGTCTTTGCGTTGAAGCGGTTCTCTGGCTGGCCCGGACCGGATCGCCATGGCGCGATCTGCCGGACGTTTTTGGCAAGGCTAACAGCGTGTTCGTGCGCTTCTCGCGATGGTCCAAAAGCGGCGTGTGGGACCGGTTGTTCGCCGCCATGAGCGACGCTCCGGACTTTGAATACATCATGATCGACTCGACTATTGTCCGGGCGCACCAACATGCGGCGGGCAGAAAGGGGGGCCTGAAGCTCGTGCGATTGGCTGATCACGCGGCGCGCTGACCACCAAGATACACGCGGTGGTCGATGCGGTGGGCAATCCTCTGCGCTTCATTCTCTCGCCGGGGCAAGCGAGCGATTACACCGCGGCCGCGGCTCTCATCGCCGATCTACCGGCCGGGCATGTCCTCGGCGACAAAGGTGTCGTCTCGAAAGCGCTGCGGGACGCCATCATCAAGCGAGACGCTATCGCAGTCATTCCGCCCAGAAAAACGTCGCCACAGGTTCAACGCCACCACGCGTTAAATTGCGAGCGAAATCTCATCGAGAGCTTCTTCCTAAATCTCAAACACTTCAGGCGCATCGCAACGCGCTACGAAGAAACACCTAGAGCATTCATGTCGATGATATCAATCGTCAGCGCGCATATTTGGACACGATGAAAAATGTCAACGCGCTCTAGGGCCGTTTCCCGCTCAGGTGGCTTTTGCATTAATTTCGGTGAATGGTCGGTTGCAGATTCCGCTTAGCAAGTGGGCTTTTGAGATTAAAAAAACCAACTTTTCGCGTGTGAACTACCCTAACTGGTCCGATGCCCCTAACCCTGTGAGTTTTCACCACCCCCCCATCCCCGAGCGGACACCAAGAGCGCCTAGCATTCCTGATGCAGCTCAAGTCGCCGGGCCGCACGCTAATTCATTATGACGACTAATTCCGTCAACTAGGGCCTGTTGGGATTCAGGATTCCCACCCGGGCTTGGTTGTGATTCAAGCTGTGGATGGACCGATTCGTTTTGACTGACGCCCAATGGGCGAAGATGGAGCCGCTTTGTCTCGGCAAGCCGAGCGATCCCGGCCGCAGCGGCAAGGACAACCGACTTTTTATCGAGGCCGTTGTAGCGCGTCAATCTGGATGGGAAGCGCGACAATCAGGATGGCAATTTAGCGGTCGCGGCGTGGGGATGATTGTCGCGGCCTGACGATAACGCAAGTGATAATTGCGTGTCGTGGAGTTGATTGTCGTGGAGCGACAATCAGGATGACGCTTTGATTGTCGCGCGCGTTGGCGGCCTTCCGGCTCCGCGGGCTTTGTCGACAGCCTCTTTTCGGCGATAGCTGTCGACATTCATTTCGAGGATCGTGGCGTGGTGGACGAGGCGGTCGATCGCCGCCAGCGTCATGGCTTGGTCCGGGAAGATTTTTCCCCATTCACCGAATGGCTGATTGGCGGTGATGAGCATTGAGCGGCGTTCGTAGCGGGCGCTGATCAGTTCGAACAGAACGCTGGTCTCGGCTTGATCTTTGGTCACATAGGCAAGATCGTCGAGGATCAGCAGGTGATATTTGTCGAGCTTGGCGATCGCCGCTTCGAGCGTGAGGTCGCGGCGCGCGATCTGGAGTTTTTGCACGAGATCGGTAGTTCTGGTGAACAACACGCGCCAACCGTTTTCGATCAGGGACATGCCGAGCGCCGCTGCCAGATGCGATTTGCCGCCGCCAGGGGGACCAAAACACAACAGATTGGCGCCCTTGTCGAGCCAGGCGTCACCGGCGGCGAGAGCCTGCACCTGCGCCTTTGAGATCATCGGCACGGCATCGAAGTCGAATGCAGCGAGGGTCTTGCCCGGCGGCAGGCGGGCTTCATCCAGATGACGTTCGAAGCGACGACGGTTTCGCTCCACCATCTCCTGTTCAGCCAGGGCCGCCAGGAAGCGGGCGGCGGGCCAGCCTTCCTTATCGGCGGTTTCCGCCAGGGCGGCCCAGATCAGCTTGATGCCGGGCAGACGCAGTTCGCTGAGCAGCAATTCGACACGGGCGGCGTCGATCTTGACGGTCGCGTTCATGCGGCTTCTCCCACAGCCGCGGCAATCTGGTCGTAGATAGCGAGCGAGGGCAGCGTGACGACGACGACCGGTAGTGCCATGCCCTTCGGTCGGAAGCGTTCGATCAGCGCCTTGAGATCCGGCAGGATGCCGTCGTCGAGCGTGGCTTGCAGCACGGCACCGAGCTCCGCCTCGCAGGCCCGTTCATGTGCGAGCGCCAGAAGCCCGACCATGGCACGGCAGGCTGGTCTTTCGCCAATGCCGGCGAGCAAGGCGTCGAACGCACGAGCGTAAACGCGGCGGGGGAACAACTGGTCTCGATAGACCAGATTGAGCAGCGCCATCGGTTTGCGGCGCAGCGAATGGATGACGTGACGATAGTCGATGACATGGCCGTGTTTGCCGTTGGGCTGGCTTCGCCCGCGCCGCAGGGTGACGATGTGGGTGGCGCCCTGGAAGCATTCGAGCCGGTCGTCATAGAGACGCACCCGCAGCCGGTGACCGATCAAGCGGGAGGGGACCGAGTAAAACACCTTGCGCAACGTGAAGGCGCTTGATGTCGTTACATCGACGTTGACCTCCTCATAATCGGCGGTCTTGCGGACCGGCAGTTTCTGTAGCGCCGTCCGCTCCTGATCGATGCGCTTGGCATTGCGCGCGTTGCCGCGGCCAACGATCTCGTCGACAAAACCCCGCCAGGCCGCAAGATCGTCGAAGTCGCGAGAGGCACGCAGCAGCAGGGCGTCTGCCAACGCTCTCTTGAGATGGCCATGCGCACTTTCGATCGAGCCGTTCTCATGCGATACGCCGGGATTGTTGCGGGTCGGCGTCATGCCGTAATGGCCGCAGAACGCCTCATAGCGCGTCGTCAAATCCTCCTTGGCATCGGCTCCGAGATTGCGGAACGCGGCCGACAGGCTGTCGCTGCGGTGCTGCTCCGGAACCCCGCCCAGCGACCACAGCGCGTTCTGCAAGCCTTCCGCCAGCGCGACAAAGCTTTCGCCACCGAGCACGACGTGGGCGTGTTCGAAGCCGGAGAAAGGCAGCCGGAAGTGATAGAGCCGGCAGTCCAGCAACTGGCCCGCAATGGTGACGCCGAGATCGGCGACCTCGGTGAAGTCCGACAACCCCATGCGACCCGGCGGATGTTCCTGACGGAAGATCACCTCCCGATCCGGCCCGTTCACCGCCCGCCATGCCCGAATGCGCCGCTCGAGCGTCCGCCGCGTTCCAGAACCCAGTTCCGGATGCCGCCGGCATAGTTCCTCGAACACGGCGATCGGCCGCAATCCGGGGGCGGCCCTCAGTATCGGCAGAACTTCGTTCTCCCAAACGTCGATGAACGGATCGGCTCGACGGCGTGCGCGGCGCGCCTTCTTCTGGGTCGGAAGTCGGGGATCCTTCTCGTATCGGTAGGCGGCGGAGGTGCTGAAACCAGCCTTTGCAGCGGCGACGGCTGGCGAATGGTTGCGACGCAAGCTCATGAAAAGCCTCATTTGTTGATCGGTGACATGCCGGCCGGCCAAAGCACTGGTCCTCTCGAAGGAGAAGCCGATGCTTTACCAGCCGCCGTTACCGCCAATGAGGCCCCTTCGGGCCGACACGCCGCTGCTGGGGTGCCTCCGGTCGGGCTAAGCCCTCCCTTCGTCACCCCAGCAGCGGCGCATTCTCATCCTGATTGTCGCGGGATTCTCATCCTGATTGTCGCGCTACAGGCCGTGCTGTGGATCGCTCGAACAGGCAGCCCTTGGCGGGATCTGCCGCCCTCGTTCGGTCACTGGAACAGCGTGTTCACGCGCTTCCGCGACTGGGTGAAGGCGAATATCTGGAAGCGGTTGTTCGACGCGGTCTCCGGCGATCCCGACATGGAGTACGCCATGGTCGATGCCACCATCGTCAAGGTCCACCGCCACGGTCAGGGCGCAAAAGGGGGACGCAAAATCAAGCGATCGGCCGTTCGAAAGGCGGCATGACCACTAAAATCCTGGCCCTCACCGATGCACTCGGCAATCTCGTGCGCTTTGTGCTTCTACCGGGACAGCGCTTCGACACCGTCGGCGTGCCGACGCTCATCGACGGATTGGCCTTCGACGCGCTCATCGCCGACAAAGCGTTCGACAGCAACGCCATCATCGCTGATCTCGACGCGCGCGGCGCCAAAGCCGTCATCTCCCAGCATCCGCGCCGTGCAACGCCTCTCGCCATTGATAAAGAGATGTACAAATGGCGGCATCTCATCGAGAACTTCTTCGGCAAACTGAAGGAATTTAAACGGATCGCCATGCGCGCAGACAAGACCGACCAGAGCTTCGCTTCCATGATCCATCTGGCAGCAGCCGTGATAAACTCCCGATGAATCCCAACAGGCCCTAGGCCGTGAAACGGAAATCTGCCAGACTGACGCAACGCCCGAGTCCGCTATCCCCCGATAGCCGACGCATTGCTGCATAGCAACGAAACGACGCTATTTGCCAGAAACGGACTGGCATTCTTCTAGCTAGAAAGTACGGGTAGGCTTCATCCCACTATTTGTGGCGCCAATTCGATGCATCCGTTATGTCACGCTAGTAAGTTCACGAACAGCGCTGATAATTTGCGCGGCTTGGTAAGGCTTGGCAATAAACCGGGCGTCGGCCGGAAGGTCCCCGGCTCGTACTTTGAAATGCCCCGAAGTCGCGATGATCCTAATCGGTGGCCATCGGTCTCTGACCGTCGCCGCCAATTTTAAACCATTCATTGAACCCGGCATATCGATATCGGTAAATACCAGCCGAATATCGGAATTGCGTTCGAGCATCTGAATGGCCTCGTCCGCGTTGGTAGCCTCAAAAATGTCGAACCCGGCCGCGTCGAGCATCTCGACCACGTCCATACGAATGACCATTTCATCTTCGACAACAAGAATGCGGATCGGTGAAGCGCTAGAAAACATATAAAGTTAACTCATAGAATTAGCGCTGTTATCCGGCGCCTGGTATGTCGACTTCAACTCGCGCATCAAGCGTTCGTTTAGGGCGGATCGAGGGGAAATTTGATTGTGAATAACGCTCCGCTTGGAATGTTTTTAGAGATTTTCAACTCGCCCATCAACTGCTTGACCAAGCCGTTGATGACACGAAAGCCAAGACTGTTGCGCGGCTGGTTGACGTCAAACCCTTCGGGTAGCCCCGTGCCTTCGTCGGAAATCTCAACAAGCAGATGGCCGTCGATTTCCCGGGCCTCGACCCGGATCACACCTGGTAAATCGACATAGGCGTACTTGACAGCGTTCGTGACCAACTCGTTCACGAGCAACCCCAACGGAATCGCCTTATCGGCGGATATGATAATAGGTTCAGAGTGGCACTGAACCGTATGCTCCGGTGCGGAACTCTGGAGATTTTGGCAAAGATGACCGACAAAGTCTGATAGATCGACAAATCCAACCTTGCTGCCCCGCCACAGATGATCATGAACTTCTGCGATGGACGCGACACGCATGGCTGCATTTTCCAAAGCGTTCTTCACGTCAACGGACTCGGAACCGCGTGCCTGGACACGCAGAAGGCCCACGACGGAGGAGAGGCTGTTTTTGACGCGATGACTCATCTCACGCGTCAGTAACCCCTCATGATCGAGGGCTTGCTGAAGCTTGGCGTCTGCGTGTTGACGTTCAATCGCAATGCCGAGAAGGCCGGCAAAACCTGCCAGAAAATCCGCATCGGCGTCATCGAACTGTCCGGGATCGGGACTGTCCGCTTCGAGGACACCGAAGGGAGTATCGCCTTCGCCACCCCGCCTGATAAGCACATTGATCGCGCGTTTGATGCCATGCTCTGCCAAAAGTTTTGGCGTTCGAAAACGCGTCTCTTCATTCAGATGATTTGAAATGACCGACTGCCCAGTTTGAAAAGCAAAGCCGGCGGGAGATTCGATATCCGCGCCTAGCGATACATGGTCGACCGTGCCCGCGGGCCAGCCAATGCCCGCGCGCACGATCAGACGCTTTTCATCGGGGAGATACTCCAGAACTTTGGCATATGAGCACCCCAGACCGCGGGCACTCAGTTCGGAGGCTTGCTGAAGAATGTGCCGGAAATCACGCGTCTGTAACGCCGCCGTTCCAAATTCGCGAAGGAGAGCCTGTTGGCGGCGACGATACGGAAGCTCGTCCTGACGATTTAGGAAGGCGTCGGAGGCGGTAGGAGAGACCAGCGTCGGTTCGGAAGGCATAATGCTTCCAATTCTGGATAGCGTCATTGCACCGGAATGTTGACAATACACGATCGCTTTGAGGAGCTTACCGTACCAACTGCCTGAATGACTCATCCTACAACGCTATCAACGTCTCTTCGTTCCGCCGCTCAGGGGTTAACGTTCGCGCCACGGTGCACTCAAGGTCGATGTCCGACTAGGGTCAAATGGCGACCAAAGTCTGCCGGCGCGGCATGTCCGTATCCGCACAGATCATCCGCGTCGAATAGCTAAATGACTACAGCTAGGGGATGGCGTTCGGCTTAGCTAAATCTAGCCCTACCTGCCAGGTAGGGCTAATTGCTGTCGCTTGCCATGGCACACAGATGGCTTTCTGTATTGAGCTTCTGTTTCTTTCCGTGCGAAGCACCCTAACCGGTCCGCCCCCTCAAGACCCCAGACTTTTGGTCCCCCCCGTTGCGCAATGTAAGTCGGGGCAGCGCCGGCGCCGCTGCAAAGACTCGAGCTGATTCGTTTTGATCGACCCTGCTGCACGCCGCTCATTTGACGAGCCTGCTGGCGCCATGCGAAGGCTACTGGACGAGTCAGCATCAAGAACCGAGTCGTCCGCGATATTCCTGCAGCGACGCTGCCAGCAAACGCACGAAACTGCGGCGCATGGTCTCCTCTGCGCCGAAGCCGCAACGTTGCGAGATGCGCTTCACAGGCAAGGTCGTGTCCGAGAGCAGTCGCCGCGCCGCTTCGACATGCAATTGCTCGACAGCACGCGCGGGCGTACCCCAAATCACCGCCCTGGAGGATTGAGGAGGGGAATGACAAGTGCTTCTGGGTTTTTGACTTCACCGGATTTCTGATTGTCGCCGTCAGTCACCGTGAGGATCCGCACCCCAAGCAGGTTCCCGAACATGTGTGCTATCACAGCCCGGGGGGAGCGCGACGGGTCGCAAAGGCGATTGAGGTGGTCCCGGTCGTCTGAACAGATTTTCCGCGTCGATAAGTGGAGCTTCCGCCGGGGTTAGGCTGCCATGCGGATGGGCAGCGGGTTGAAGTAGGCCTGATCGGGTGTTCGCCCGTCAAGACTCGAATGCGGCCTTCGGCCATTGTAAAAGTCCAGATACCGACCGATCGATTGTCGCGCCTCGTCGACGCTGTCGTAGGCCCGCAGATAGACTTCCTCGTATTTGACGCTGCGCCACAATCGTTCGACGAACACGTTGTCCCGGCAGGCGCCTTTGCCATCCATGCTGATGGCGATGCCGTTGTCGGCAAGCAGGCCGGTGAAGGCCTGGCCGGTGAACTGCGAACCCTGGTCAGTGTTGAATATCTCCGGCTTGCCGTGACGCGCCAAAGCATCCTGCAGCGTCTCGATGCAGAACGAGGCTTCCATGGTGATCGATAGCCGCCATGACAGTACCCGGCGGGTCGCCCAGTCGAGCACTACGGCGAGATAGACGAAGCCACGTGCCATCGGAATGTAGGTGATGTCCGTCGCCCAGACATGGTTCGGCCGCGTAATTTCCATGCCGCGCAGCAGATACGGATAGATCTTGTGGCCGGGCTCGGGTTTGGTGGTGCGCGGACGCCGATAGATTGCCTCTATCCCCATTCGCTTCATCAGCGTCTTCACATGCCGGCGGCCGATCTGGCACCCCTCGGCAGCCAGCAGGCCGCGCAACATCCGCGACCCGGCGAAGGGAAACTCCAGATGCAGCCGATCCAGGCGCTGCATGATCGCGAGATCGGTGGCGGACACCGGACGCGGCAGATAATAGACACTGCCGCGGCTGATCTTCAAAACCTCCGTCTGCTTTGTGATCGACAGATCGTGATTACGGTCGATCATCGTCTTGCGCTCAGCAATCCCGCCTTGGTGAGCGCGCCTTCTAAAAAATCGTTCTCCAGGGTCAGCTCTCCGATCTTGGCGTGCAGCGATTTGACATCGACGGCCGGCTCCGTCGGCGCCGTGCCTCCCGGCCCGAACACCCCGGAAGCGGCGCCCTCCAGTTGTGCCTTCCAGGTCGTGATCTGGTTCGGGTGAACGTCAAAATGCTCGGCCAGTTGGGTGATCGTGCGATCGCCCTTGATGGCGGCCAGTGCCACCTTGGCCTTGAAGCCCGGTGTGTGGTTCCGGCGCGGTCGTCTCGTCATGGTCTCTCCTGTGCGCGGCGATTATCGCTGCTGTCAGGCAGAAACTCCACTTATCGTCCTGTGCAGATTTCCGGGGCCGGCTCTAGGCTCCGCAAAAGGAAAAGTCTCTCTAACTTACGCTACGGATCAGGATGGGCTGATCCAGCAACGGTACATCGGGCAGCGCCATCAACGCAGGCTTGGCGAAATGATAGCCCTGGAACAGCGAAATGCCGGCAGCGCGCAGCACGGTGAGCTCGGCGGCGCTCTCAACACCCTCGGCGAGCACGATGATGTCGAGTTCGCGCGCAATCCCGACAATGCCGGCGACGATCGCCTGCTTGGCGCGGCTGAGATGAATGTTGCGCAGCAGTTCCATGTCGATCTTGATCAGGTCGGTCTGCAGCCGCGCCAGCAGGCCAAGGCCGGCATAGCCAGCGCCGAAATCGTCCAGCGCAGTCATGAAGCCGAATTTCCTATACGCCTCAACGATCCTCTGCACATGCGCTACGTCGCTCATCCGCTCGTTCTCGGTGAACTCGAACATCAGGTTCTGGTGCGGAAAGTCGACCCGCCTGGCCGCGGCCAGCGACTTCTGAATACACGCCGCAGGCTCGTAGACGGCGTTCGGCATGAAGTTGATAGACAGCCGCAAATGCGGCTGCTTGAACAACACACCAGCGGTCTCGATCGCCAGAACGCGCGCCGTCTGGTCGAAGCGGTACCAAATCTCGTCGGTCACCTGATCGAGCACCGAAAAGGCAGACTCACCGTTTGGGCCGCGCACCAGCGCCTCATAGCCCCACACGCGTTTGGCCTTGAGGTCGACGATCGGCTGAAAAGCCATCTTGAATTCGAAAGGCAGCGGGACTTCTTCACCGCATCCTGCGCACTTACCGCCCATATCCCCTCCGCCCACCGATTTCTGATACTTGCGAACCAGCAATTAGAGTAGTGGCGAACAGCTGAAAAACCGGTAAACGGGCTAAGATCGATATCGGTCACAGCAGCTTGACCGGTCACCGCGTGGTCTTCCTCAGCCACGGCGGCGTGGTGGATCCGCGTTAATTGTCGTGGAAAAGGGCACGATCCTGGACTGCGACGTGAAATAAGCGGTCGAAACCGCTTCGGTTCGCCGCACACGGGATTGAGCGACTAGGGTCGCTGATTGTTCGGCATGCTGTCCGGCATCCGAATACAGGGAAGGATGCGACTGATGCACCACATCCTGCTGTTCAATGAAGCCGCCTCTCAAATGGGCAAACGCACCGTCCCGGCAGAGACGCAAACCCATTGGGCGGGTGGACTGACTATATGGGTGCGATCCCCCAAAGCGGCGCGATGGCAATCGGGAATGGGATCCCCCCACCTGAGGTCGGTACGACGATCCGGATGAAGAACGGCAAGCGCCATATTTTCGACGGATCATTTGCCTACACCGACAGAAGTGGCTTTTAGTATTAATTCTGCGAATTTCAACAAAATAACCGGCGCCGCGCTTTCCGTCTCAAGTGGGCTTTCAGTTTTAAAAAGACCGACTTTTTGCGCGCGAAACACCCTAACCGGTCCGATGCCCCTGCCCCCTAGAGTTTTCGCCCCCCCCCCCCCAACGTCGCCTTCGGCGCGGCAAAGAGCAAGAGCACCAGCTTCTCCTGTGCATCTGGCGGACCGCGGAGCCGTGCCCTCATGCGTCGCCGCCACGACTTCGCGCCGGCCGCATCCGCCCTGATGGCTTTCTCTATTGAGCTTTCGTTTCTTTATGCATGAACCACCGTAACCGGTCCGGTGGCCTATCCCATCAGAGTTTTGATACCCCCTGGCTCCGCCTTGCATTGAAAGTCGGCTTTGCCAGCAGCGGTCATTAGCTGGCCGCAAGACTCAGCAAATCCCGTCGGAAAGCTGGCGCTCCACCGCCATGAGACTGACCGCGCTGCACCACCGTCGCCTGGTACGAGGTAACATCACGTCGTCTGCGTGGTTACAAGTCTGCAGGCTTGCAATGGACGGCACTAGACAGCACAATTGCTTTTCAACATTGCCGCGCGGGTGCGCTCCGCTCCTCAAGCCGATCGGCTCTACAAATTGGCGACTCGATGCTTGACAAATGGTACTACGCAGCGGGCGAAACGACCATGGGTCCGCTCGGACTGACGGAATTGAAAGTATTGCTGGACGGGGCGACAAATTGGCAAGGGCTGATGGTTTGGCGCGCAGGGTTCACCCAATGGCAAACGGCCGGAAGCGTCAGGGAAATTCGCCTTCTTTATGAATTTTCCCCGCCCATTGTATCGACGGTTCCCCCGACGCTGGCGAGGCCGAAACGTGCGCTGCCTCACAGGATCATTCTTGGCATTATTGTCTTAGCAGCCGCCATGGCGTTTGGCGCGTTCGGACTGATCTTTTTCCAGCGCGTGCGGAATGTTCAATCCACGGCTTCGTCGACCATGGCCACGCCCGGTATCGAGGGCGAAATCGCCGGCGCTCTGGATAAGATTCGATCCGGTCTGCCGAGAAAAATAGACGCCACTACCATCCTGACGGGTGTGCGCAATTTAAACGCGCAACTTATCTTTGAGAATATCGTCACTACGGATTTCAGCAAATTTGACGATGCGACGAAAGACAGGTTGCGCCAGTCCGTCGTCAGGAATGTCTGCGGCAATGCCGAGACGCGCAAGATCTTGGATATCGGCGGCTCCTTTCGATACGTCTACACGGATTTACAAACTCGACCCGTATTCGATATCGACGTTCTCAAGACCAGCTGTCCGTAGCGGGTTTACTGGCGTCGGTACAATCGCGCGCTTGCCGGTGGCCACGGGCTCGCGTCAGCGCGGCAATGCTGATGTAAGGATCACTGCAGACCAATCATGGCAGTACTGCCATCCACACCGAAATTTCAAAGAGACGCCAGACAGCAGCAACGGGCGTAAAGACCAGGCTGAAGTGGACTTGCAAGGGCTGCGTTTCGTAATAGCCACGAATGTGCAAGAAGCCTTTGCCGTCGAACTCCGGGCTGCCGATGAATTTCGGCTGGTAGAGGACAATCGGACTGAGATTCACGCCGTTCGTACGCATGTTGGCAAATGTCGCGGCGAGCTGTTTTGTCGAGTTGAGTTTCTGAAAGCCCGGTGCGGCGAGATCGCGCAACACTGAGTAGTTGCCGGTCAGATTGGCATGGTTGAGCGCAATGAGGGAATTGTGCGCCAAAATCGCCAGTCCGTCATTGTCCGGCGCCAATAGCCGCGGCGGCTCTGTCGCCTTCGCTGTGCGAGCGATGGCCTCGACAGGCTCTTTCGTCTCTGCAGCGGCCGTGCAGCTCGGCATCGAAACGCTAGCTGCAAGCACGATGGCGAGCACCAATCGTGTGCAAATTCCTCCCGGGCGCGCGCGACACTGCTCCTCACCGGTCTGCAAACGGAGAATACCTACCAACTGTATTGCGCGCTGACGCGGCCGCCTACCATGCTCTTGCCGTAGCCGGATACGTCAGCCTCCGCCCAGCCTCCGGCTCCTGATAGGGTCAGCCGGTCTCCTCTTGACAGCAGCCCTGTGCCGAGAACGCCAGCGGCGCTGAAGCCGTAACCGTAGGCGCCACCGAATGCGCTGGCGTTAATCTTGATGCCGAATCTTTCCGAGCCCGTGAGATTGGGATCCGAAAGCGCCATGCCAATCACGACGCCGGCCTTGATGCTGGCCACCTGTCGGTAAAGCGCGCCATTGTCAGAGGCTAGGTTACCGGCATTGTCCGACGTCACGACGCCAAGCAGACCTTGCTGCCTGGACCTGCTGAGATCGGTATTCATCCCAGGCGCCGTCGTGGTCTGGTTGGATGTACCAAGGGTTACCTGGTTGCTGGCCGAAGCCGACGCACCGGACCCAAGCGCTGTCGAATTTTCATAAGCGGCCGCAACGGTCGCGCCGGACCCGAGCGCAGTGGAATTGGTCGCCGCGCTGGTCGCGTTCTGACCGACGGCCGATGAGGCAAACCCCGAAGCGGTCGATCGCGTACCGACCGCGACGGCATTGGTCGCGCTGGCATTCGCGGTCTGGCCGAATGCAATCGCTCCGTTCATCGTCGCACTTGATCCCTGCCCCTGGGCGATTGCCGCGTTTCCGATTGCGATATTGCTGTCACCGATGGCGAGTGCGCCCGTCCCTGCGGCGACATTGAGATTGCCGGCAGAGAACGCACCCTGTCCCAAGGCCGTATTGTTGGCACCGACACCCACCGCGCCCGTTCCGGTCGCGATATTGGGGTCACCGATCGCGACGGCGCCGCTGCCGGAGGCCACGTTCAGATTGCCGATCGAAACTGCGCCGATGCCCTCAAGAACGCTCGACGTTCCACCTGCGAACGAGCCTGCCCCCGCCGCCGCAGAGACCAGCGCGCCGAAGCCGATGGCGACCGATGTCCCTGCAAGTGCCTGTGACGAACCGCCGACCGCGATGGCGTTGTCGGCCAGTGCAAGCGCCGTCTGGCCCTGGGCAATCGCGCCCGCACCCGTGGCACGCGAACCTTGACCGAGCGCGATGGCCGCTTGTCCTGACGCTGTATTGCTGCTTCCAGTCGCGACCGCGCCCCGGCCCGTGGCAGTATTATTATCGCCGGTGGCGACGGCACCTGTGCCTGAGGCATTATTGAGGTTGCCGATTGAAATCGCGCCGGTCCCGTCAATCACTGTGGACGTGCCGCCGGCAAATGAGCCGGCACCTGCCGCCGCAGAGACGAGTGCGCCAAAGCCGATGGCGACCGATGTATCTGCGAACGCCCGCGATCCAGTTCCGATTGCAGTCGCGTTAAGACCTGTCGCTGAAGCGTCGGTGCCGAACGCGACCGAGCCTATCCGCGTCGCGCTCGCGTTGTTGCCAATCGCGACGGCGGTAACGTCGCCGGTGAAAGCCTGGGCTCCACCTGTGCCGGCACCGGAGAACGCACCGCCACCCAATGTTATACCGCTCGAATAGGTCGTCAGACCGGGATCACCGATAGTAATCGCACCGCCGAATGCAGAGATGCCTTGCGTGGCCGAAAAGGTGCTTGCGTCAATGTTTCCCGCCACATTCAGAGCGCCGGCGACTCCAACTTTACCACCGAACACAGAATCGCCGGTAACGTTAACGCCGCCGGCCTTGACGGTGACCGTGCCGGTGAATTTCGTATCACAGGAATCGAGCGTGTTGACGTAGGTCGTTAGATCCTGCGCCTGATGCGCAAACACTGAGGATGCGACCTGGGATGCAACGCCTGAAACAGATGCGGCAGCGCCAACTGCCGACGCTGCCGTCACAATTACGGCGGCGGTGGAATCCGCGGCAAGTGCGGCGGCGCCACCAGCGGCGACTCCAAGTCCGGGTGCGGCTGCGCCAGCATCAAGCGGCACAACGACGCCAATTGCTGCTTCCGCAAGCCCTCCGGAAATGGCACCAAAAGATATGGCTGCGGCCGTCTGGGCGGCGCTTTGAGCGGTCAAACTGACAACGACGGCAGCGGCCCCGACACCATTAGACGCAAGGCCTACGTCATTCGCAGTGAGCGCCTGATTGGCAATGCGGCTGAGGCCAGGGAGATATTGCTGGGAGCAACCTCCACCACCGACAACGGGATTTGCAATCTCCGTGCTTGTCACGACCGGCGCAGGCGTCGGCGAAGCCGGATTGGGGATACCGGCATTGCCTCCTGCCGCCAGGGTCTGCCTCACCATTGAAAGCGACAAGGACGCAATCAGCGTGATGCTGATGCTGGTTGCCAGCGCGCGGCGGCGCGCCGACGGAAATATTGCCACGGTCGACTCCAAAATTTCTATTGAAAAGAAAAGATGAAACGAAGGCTCGCAATCCGACTACTGTCGGTAACCGCTCGTCTTCGGTTAGCCCGGAAAAACCTGCAGCTGGAACGACAGCCGGAAGATGACTGGCAGCTCTGCTTTGAGCCACGTGATGTTGAAATTAGCTGCGGTCTTGGGGTGTTGACTCGACGCTACCGCTGTTCGATATAGCGCTAATTAGGGTTAATTCTTTATTAAAATTGACGCCTCTTCCATCGGATCGGCAAGTTGGCTGCGGAGACAGCGGCCTTCGCGTTGGTACAACGACCTGAGTCACGCGCTTTTCACCGAGCAATGCTTTCAAGATTTTGCTGCCGCGCATGCCAGTCGCATCCGCAGGAGTAGGTCGAGCATAATCAGATACCCAGAGTTAGCCCAGTTGCGTGCTCGACGATGCCGGCGTGCATGGGTGCGGTTTATGGATGCAATAAGCGCAGCTACACCCATTGACCCTCCGCTCTGGGTTGAGCTGTCTAAAGACTCAGGTGCCCAGTCCGCTCAATATGGGCCGGGCACCTGATCAACAGCAGCTTCGCGGCAGGAGAGTTTGTTGGTCGCCGGAGCATCCACATAGGGGAAGTGGCTTTTTAAATTAATTCCGTTAAATGCGCGTCCGCAAATTCCGCCTATAAAGTGGGTTTCTAGTTTTTGAAAAACAACTTTTTGCATGTGGACCACCCTAACCGGTCCGATGTCCCTACCCCTCAGAGTTTTGACCACCCCCCCCGCTAGGCCAGAGGCTCGCGGTCGTGCCTTTCGGCCGGGCGGGAAGTCTCTAACGCAAAGCCCAGGCAGTCAGCTCACCGTGCGGACCGCCGTTAGCTCCATTAGCAGCGTGCACAGATGGCTTTCTGTATTGAGCTTTTTTATTTCCGCGTGAAGCACCCTAACCGGTCCGGCTCCCCATCAGACTTTTGCATCTTCTCCTAACTTATGTTCTGGCAATACCGGGCTTTGATGCAAAGGCCTCAACACGCTCAATACTGGCATCCATGGCGCGCCACGCGACGAGCAGCTGCACCTCATAGTCAATAATGATTTTGGTCGCGTGGAAAGGCGAAGGAGCCACCAGAGTGACTGTACCATCCGCAACACCAGCGACCGTAACCTTGGCGAACCAGCTCCTAAAGATGTCATCGCCAAGCCGCTTTCTTAAACTTATAGCAATCACATCAGGCATTGGACCCGCCAAAGGGACTGTAAAAGCCGGAGCAATACTGCCTCACTGAAGCGGCCGATTTGATTGGCTGCGCCGGAGTAAAACTGCGGCAGTTAGAGTCCTTTGTCTGGAACGGCAGGGGGCGGGGGATGAAGACAGTGGAGCTTTACGCGCGGGTCCGGCACGCCGTTCTGATCGAGGGGATCAGCGAGCGCGCTGCGGCAGACCGGTTCGGCATCAACGCCAGGACGGTCTCGAAGATGCTGAAGTTCTCGGTGCCGCCCGGATACGTGCGCAGGAAGCCACCGTTGCAGCCTAAGCTCGACGAGTTCAGCGGTATTATTGATGCGATTCTGGCGGCCGACAAGGACCGGCCGAAGAAGCAGCGGCATACGTCCAAGCGGATTTTCGAGCGGCTCTGCGACGAGCACGGATTTACGGGCAAAATCACAATCGTGAAGGACTACGTTGCCGGCTGGCGCCAGCGGACGCAGGAGATGTTCGTGCCGCTTGCACATCCGCCAGGGCATGCCCAGGCCGACTTCGGCGAAGCGATCGGCGTCATCGGCGGCGTCGAGTGCAAGATTCACTTCTTCGCGATGGACTTGCCGCACTCCGACGCGATCTTCGTGGTGGGCTATCCGGCGGAGACGACGGAAGCGTTCTGCGACGGGCACGTGCGAGCGTTCGCGTTCTTCGACGGCGTGCCGCAGTCGATTCTCTATGACAACACCAGGATCGCGGTTGCCCGCATTCTCGGCGATGGCAAGCGTCAGCGCACGCGCGTGTTCAGCGAGCTGCAATCGCATTACCTGTTCACGGATCGGTTTGGCCGCCCTGGCAAGGGTAACGACAAGGGCAAGGTCGAGGGGCTTGTGGGGTATGCGCGGCGGAACTTCCTGGTGCCGATCCCCGTGTTCGCTGACTTCGAGGCCTTGAACGGGCATCTTCTGGAGGGGTGCCGGAAGCGCCTTGCGGACCGGCTGCGCGGCCATGACGGCACGATCGGCGAGCGGCTGCAGCACGATCTCGCCGCGTTCCAGAAGCCGCTGCCGGCGCCCTACGACGCTTGCGACAAGAAGCCGGGCAGCGTCAACTCGCTCTCGCTGGTGCGCTATCGGCTGAATGACTACTCGGTGCCGACGGCCTATGGGCACCAGAAGGTGCTGGTCCGTGGCTATGTGCACGAGGTCATCATCGCCTGCGGAGCCGAGGTGATTGCGCGCCATCCCCGCTCCTACGCGCGCGAGGACTTCGTGTTCAATCCACTGCATTACCTGGCGCTCATCGAGCAGAAAACCAATGCGCACGACCAGGCAGCCCCGCTCGCCGATTGGAAGTTGCCCGAGGAGTTCGCGACGTTGCGCCGCCTGCTTGAGGCCCGTATGGGCAGGTCCGGCAAGCGCGAGTTTGTGCAGGTGCTGCGGCTGATCGAGGTGTTCAAGGTCGACGACGTGGCCGCCGCTGTGCGCGACGCAATCGCGCGCGGTGCGGTCGGCTTCGATGCCGTGAAGCATCTGGTGCTGTGCCGTATCGAGCGGCGTCCGCCACGCCTCGACATGACGATCTATCCGTATCTGCCCAAAGCGACGGTCGCGACAACATCGGCGCGGTCGTACATGGATCTGTTGGCCGGAGTGGCGACATGACCGACGCGCCGCAGATCCTGCTCGCCCACCATCTGAAGGCGTTGAAGCTGCCGACGTTCCTGCGAGAGTACGACAAGGTCGCCCGGCTGTGTGCGGCTGAAGGCGTCGACCATCCGCGTTACCTGATGCGGCTGGCCGAGATGGAGATGATTGATCGCGAGCGACGTATGGTGGAGCGCCGGATCAAGGTGGCGCGGTTCCCGACCGTTAAAAGCCTCGATAGCTTCGACTTCCTGGCGTTGCCATCGCTAAACAAGATGTTGGTGCTGGAACTGGCGCGCTCCGACTACGTCGAGCGGCGCGAAAACATCATTGCCGTCGGCAACAGCGGCACAGGCAAGAGCCACATCGCGCTCGGGCTTGGCTTGGCGGCCTGCCAGAAGGGTCTATCGGTTGGCTTCATCACGGCGTCGGCTCTGGTCCACGAACTGCTCGAAGCGCGCGACGAAAAACGGCTACTGCGTCTTCAGCGTCAGCTCGCCGGCTACAAGCTGCTGATCATCGACGAACTCGGCTATGTACCACTCTCTGTGACCGGGGCCGAGCTGCTGTTCGAGGTCTTCAGCCAGCGCTACGAGCGAGGCAGCACGTTGGTCACGAGCAATCTGCCGTTCGACGAGTGGACGTCCGTGTTCGGCTCCGAGCGGCTCACCGGCGCGCTCCTCGACCGCCTCACACATCACGTCCATATTCTCGAGATGAACGGCGACAGCTTTAGGCTCGCCGACTCCAGACGCCGGTCACGCCGAGCGCGGTCAGAACCGCCGTCGGACGCAGCCCCTCAGGAATGAAACGCGACAAGCAAGAAGGCCCCCGATCGGGGGCCTTCTTGCTTGCGTCCGTGCTGCACTTTTACTCCGGCCAGCCGCTGTAAAATCTCTCCGGCGTTGACACGGAAGTGACGATCAGGCCGGATCTCCGCCCGCAACCTATCCAAAACGAGAATTTCGAAACTCTCGGTCGGAGACTTTCGGGAGATCGAGGTTTTTTTTGCGGCCAGTCTGCCACTCTGAAACTTCTCCCGGATACAGAAGGTCCAGCAAATACGGGCCTTTCTGAGCTAACCGGCCGGTGGTCGAATGCCCGGACTGCTTGGTTGGGACGGGAGAATCCGAACTGCCACACCGCGCGACCAGGCGAAAGAAGCGAAGTCGCCTTAAGACTGTAAGAGAAGACCACAATCCTGGCGAAAGGACTGGCTTAGTTCTGAAAACGGAGCGCTACTGCACTGCAAAAGTATGCACTGAAGTTCTTCAGACCCTGCCCCGCTGGCCGTTTGGCCACTGCGGGGCCGCGGCGGTGGGGCGCGATGGATGCCCCGCAGCTTTGGAGATTCCTATGACGAAGACTAAGGCAAAAGCAAAGCCGACGCGCAACTCCACGATGAAAAAGCCGGCGCGAAGGGCCGCAACGGCTGGAGCCGTTAATGTGAAGCAAGTCGCGCCGAACTCACCAAAGAAGGTGCATGCGAAGCAGCCAACCGCGTCTGAGCTACCCGCCGCAACAGCGCCAAGCGCCAGCGCCGGCAGTAAACAGTCGCGGGTTCTTGCGATGCTTCGGATGATAAATGGCGCGACAATCGAGGACATCATGCGAGCGACCAGCTGGCAACAACACTCAGTGCGCGGCTTTTTCGCTGGTGTCGTGCGAAAGAAGCTCAATCTCGATTTAGCTTCTGAAATTATCGGCGGCACCCGCCGCTACCGGATCAATGGACAGACGACGGTCGGCGGCACCAACAAACCTGCAAGAGCGGCCTAAGAGTCTGACTCATAATGAATTCGTTTGATTTCAGGCTTTTGCAAGCCGTCTTATAAGGACGCGAATGTGAGCGACGAACGCCCAGGCAACGGCGCTGGCGATTGTGGTCTCGAAGTCCTTTGCCAATCTGCGGCAGCGACCGAGCCATCCGAACGTTCGTTCGACGACCCATCGGCGCGGTAGGATTTCGAAGCCCTGCTCCCTGTCGGATCGTTTTATGATTTCTATCGTCCAATTGCCGATGCGCTTCAAAGCTTGACGCAGCTTATCTCCGGCATAGCCACCATCGGCAAAAATATGGCGCAGCCACGGATAGCGATAACGTATCGAAGCAAGAACGCACGGGGCACCATCACGGTCCTGAATGCTGGCTTCGTGCACGACCAGCCCGACCAAGTTTCCTTGCGTGTCGGTGACGATGTGGCGCTTGCGGCCCTTGATTTTCTTACCTGCATCATAGCCCCGGGGGCCGCCGCTTTCCGTGGTTTTCACCGACTGGCTGTCAATCACTCCGGCCGTTGGGCTCGCCTCTCGGCCAGCCGCCTCGCGCGAGGCCATCACGAGCGTGTAGTTCAGCGACGCAAACAGTCCGCCGCGCGACCACGCGTAGAAATAGCCCTGCACCGTCGAGTAGGGCGGGAAATCCTTGGGCAACTGCCGCCATTGGCAGCCGGTCGACGCAATATACAGGATCGCATCCATCACCGTTCGCATATCTGTCGCACGCGGGCGACCGAGCGCCGAAGCAGGCGGCAGAAGCGGCTCCATCACAAACCACTCGGCATCCGTCGTATCGCTTTCATATCGCAAGCTCGCCCGCCTATAGTGTCGGCGGGTGATTTCAGTCCAGACCATCGTGCTCTCCCTCGAATCTTCGCAAATCCGAAGGAATCACAACTGGCTGAAATCACTCAGCTTCTTTTTCAGTCAGCCTCTAAGGAATGGAGACTAGAAATAACACTCGTCGCGCTCACGGCGCGGCAAGTGTGGAGATCGAGGTCGCGCGCTTGCGCGATCTCGATCTCAGAGCTTTACGTATCCGATGGCAAGGCGAGACTGGTCGTGCGGCGCCTTCGCACTTACCGCGGCACTTGTTGTATGCCATGCTCGCCTATCGCATTCAGGTTGATGCCTTTGGAGATATCGATTCAGAATCTCGGCAAATTTTGAGGGCGGCCGCAGGATTGACTGGATCCGCAACGATCACGCAACTCACTGACAGGATAGATCAGCGCAATCAGGAATTGCTGACCGGCGCCACCCTGAGCCGGGAGTGGAACGGACGCGATCATCGCGTCATCGTGGTCGATGGTGGGTATTCATTTGAGGGCAACCCTTACAATAGCCTTTCAAAGGTCGCGTTCGCCATCACAGGGACCAAGTGGAACGGCCCGCGGTTTTTTGGTCTGCGTGCCGCGTCACGGGTGACGAGGCCGTCATGACCTTAGCCAACAAATCGGTTCGCTGTGCAATCTACACCCGGGTCTCCACCGATGCTGGACTCGATCAGGCGTTCAATTCGCTGGATGCGCAATTCGATGCATCGGAGGCCTATATCCGAAGCCAGGCGCATGCGGGTTGGACCTTGATCAAGTCGCGTTATGACGACGGCGGCTTCTCGGGCGGATCGACCGACCGACCTGCCCTTCAGAAAATTCTGACCGACGTAAAGGCCCGCAAGATCAATGTCATCGTTGTCTACAAAGTTGATCGGCTGACCCGGTCGCTCGCTGATTTTGCCAAGCTGGTCGAGCTATTCGACGCACATGGCGTTTCGTTCGTCTCCGTAACCCAGCAGTTCAACACCACGACTTCAATGGGGCGCCTGACGCTGAACGTCCTGCTTTCCTTTGCCCAGTTCGAGCGGGAGGTCACCGCCGAGCGCATTCGGGACAAAATCGCCGCCTCCAAACGAAAAGGCCTCTGGGTCGGCGGAATGGTTCCTCTCGGCTATACCCTCACGGAGGGACAACTTCTTATTCATGAAGAAGAGGCCAAGACAGTCCGGCTCATCTTCACGCGCTATCTCGCACTAAAGAGCGTCAACCTCCTGGTGGTCGATCTCAAAGGCCAGGGCCTGACTTCAAAGGTGCGAAACCTCTCAACTGGCAAAACAAGAGGTGGCGTTTCGTTCACTCAGGGCTCTCTATTCTATATACTGCGTAATCGGTTCTATATCGGCGAGGTCTTGTTCAAGGAAGAGATCCTGCCCGGCCCGCAGCCGGCGCTGCTTGAGCGATCGCTGTTTGACGCTGTTCAATCCCAACTTTCAGACCAATGGTCGCACCGGACCACCAGTCGGGAAAAGTCGAAGCCATTATTGTCAGGCCTGCTGTTCGATGACGCGGGCAACAAGATGATCGCCACGCACGCGACAAAGAACAGGGTGCGGTATCGCTATTATATCTCGCAGCCACTTCAGCGGGGGCATTCCGATGCGCCGGTCGGTTCGGTCTCGCGCGTGCCCGCTGAGGAGATCGAGCAAATCGTCATAAAGGCACTGAAAGACCTTGGCACATCGTTGGTGGGCAAGTCTGCCGCACAGCCAGTAGCGGACATGGTTACAACCTGGGCTGGGAGGATCGAGATCCGTTCGAAGGAATTGATGATTGCGATCAAGCCGGCCCAACAGACGCTGGCTGAGCAAACCCAGAATCGAGATGACGTAATCCAAGATCTTCAAGGCGAAGTGATCTCCATCCCCTGGGTCAAACCACCGGCTCGGAAGTTCCGGGATGTGATCCAGCCTGCAACGGCGTCTTCTCTTCGGGCACGACCCATTCGTTCCGAACGTCGAGCTGGCCTGATAAGGGCCATCGCACACGGTCGACAATGGCTCGACGAAATCGTGTCGGGCCGAATGACTATTGAAGATATTGCGGCGAGACAAAAATGCAGCACGCGGCAAGTCAATCTAACACTATCGATGTCATTCCTGGCTCCGCCTCTCGTCAAAGCCGCGATCGAGGGGCGCCTTCCCCGTGGCATCGGCATCGCCGAACTCCGCGATGCACCCGCCGAGTGGTCGAAGCAATATTTGAAGCTGGGGTTGCCGCCGCTTTAATCGGCTTCCGCCCTGAGCGGAAGGACCCCCCCGCCGAACAATATAGGCGCCGGGAACGCCTAGGATTAGCGCGGTCGTTACGAGAAACCCGGCCCGAGCCCATCGTGAGCCTCGGAAAATTCGCCCATAGCCGCCTGGCAATTATCGTGCAGGACGCCACCCTGAACGGGTATTTTACGACCGGAGACGGGCGGCGAAAAACGCCATTCGTGGCGAACGGAGACGCAGATCCATTGTCGGAGGCCGATAAAACCCCGCCAACAGCGGGCCTTTGGTGCCAGTCTCCAATAATGTCGGTACTGGCGGACTGGATGGTGGGCGCGACAGGGATCGAACCTGTGACCCCCTCGATGTCAACGAGGTGCTCTCCCGCTGAGCTACGCGCCCTTGAACCGGTCTTGACGGGTGCGGTCCGTATAACGGACCAAGTTCAGACAGGCAAGGACGCCGAAGCGACATTCCCTGCCTGATTGAAATAAAAGCGTCGCGTTCTTCTCCTCTCCCCCGTGAGAGAGGAGAAGGGGAAGACGACCTCAGGCCGCCAACATCTTGTTCACTTCGCTGACCAGTTCGCGCAGATGCACGGGCTTGGCGAGCACCTTGGCGTTCTTCGGCGCCTCGGAATCCGAATTCAGCGCCACCGCGGCGAACCCGGTGATGAACATGATCTTGATGTCCGGATCGAGTTCGCTGGCGCGGCGCGCCAGCTCGATGCCGTCCATCTCCGGCATCACGATGTCCGTTAGAAGCATTTCAAACGGCTCTTCGCGCAAACGCTGATAGGCTGAAAGCCCGTTATCGTGGGACGAAACCTGAAATCCGGCGTTTTCCAGGGCCTTCACCAGGAAGCGGCGCATGTCGTTGTCGTCTTCGGCAAGGAGAATCTTGTGCATGGCTGTGAGACGTCGAACCCGAATGAGAGGACCTGTACGCCCACTAGGCCCCCGGTCTGGTAAATTTGGGGTGAAGGCGGGGCGCACATCCGTAGCAATACTGTCCCGCGATGGTGCGCCTGATTGGCTCCGCACGCAACAAGGCCGCCGCTTTGTGCCGCGCGGGAGCGCAAACCCAAGCGGTTTAACGACGTTGAACGCTTCTCCAGCCGGCTGCTTGTACCTGCAATGAGTTCGCCCCCTCCCCCGATTTTCTGGCACAGTATGGTCGCAGAACAATCCTGCGGCTGGGATGGCGCGCTTCGATGACCCCCTTTGACGGCGAGCTGTCGCCTCCCTTCGACATCGTCGAGCCCGCCATGTGGCGCGCGCCGATCATTTTCAATTCGCCGCATTCCGGCTCGGTCTATCCGCGGGATTTCCTCGATGCATCGCGGATCGACGTCGTGGCGCTGCGCCGCTCCGAGGATTCCTTCGTGGACGAGCTGATCGCGGGCCTGTCCGCGCGCGGCTTCCCCGTGGTGCGGGTGCACTTCCCGCGCTCCTATGTCGACGTCAATCGCGAGCCCTACGAGCTCGATCCGCGGATGTTCAACGGCCGGCTGCCGAGCTTCGCCAATACCCGCTCGATGCGGGTGGCCGGCGGCCTCGGCACGATTCCGCGGGTGGTCGGCGACGGCCAGGAGATCTATCGAGAACGGCTCGAGGTCGACGACGCCCTCACCCGCATCGAGACGCTGTACAAGCCCTATCACCGCGCGCTGCGCCGGCTGATAAACCAGGCGCATCAGCGCTTCGGCACCGCGATCCTGATCGACTGCCATTCGATGCCGTCGATCGGCATTTCGCGCGACGAGCCGCGGCGGCCGGACATCGTGGTCGGTGACCGCTATGGCACCAGTTGCGCCAGTATCGTTGCGGAGACGGTGGAGGCCTCGTTCGGCGGGCTCGGCTACTCGCACGGTCGCAACCGGCCCTATGCCGGCGGCTTCATCACCGAGCATTACGGCAATCCCGCCAGCGGCCTGCACGCCGTCCAGATCGAACTCAACCGGGCTATCTACATGGACGAACGGCGCCGCGAACGCACCGCGCGGTTCGGCCGGATCGCCGCGGACTTCGCGGTACTCGCCGAAGCGTTGACGCAACTTCCGTTCAGTGAACTTGGCCCGTTCCAGGCCGCGGCGGAATAGGTGGGCGGCAGCGCCGCCCCGCCTTTAGGCTTTTCGCCTCCGTTTCTGGTTGCGGAATGACTCCGCGCAACCTCAACAGGGGGCCATGTGAAAAGCTACCTCTCAAAATTTTGGTCCGACGAGTCGGGCGCAACCGCGATTGAATACGGCCTGATCACCGCTGGCGATTTCCCTGGTGATCATCGCCGCGGTCAACGGCCTGGGCACCAGCTCGAACACCAGTTTTACGGCCATCAGCAATTCGCTGAAGTAACAAACCCAGCATCATGAACGGCATCGGTGCCATTCGCTGGTTCTCAGCCGGCGGCACCGTGCAGAAGTCTGTGTGCACTCCCGTGACTGTCCGGAAGATTGATGGATACACATCAATAATTCCCGGCGGGGCCGCCAGCCCGACCCTGGCGCAGCGTCCCCCACAAACTCCAACGAAAAAAGGGCCGCTTGCGTTGGCAAGCGGCCCAAGTCTAGGGAGGAAACGCCCAAGGAGGGCAGCGATAACGCAAGGCGTTACCGCACCGCAACAATATGCAGGCGCGACGTGAAAAACGCAAGGGTTTTTGACGTCAGCCGCATGCATATTTTGCATGGCGGAAGGCTTTACACGGCATGGAGCGGGCGACATTCCTTATATTTGTCAACTACTTGAAGAAATGACGGTCAAATCGCCGCGCGCTCTTTATGAATCAGAATTCATCTGAACAGAGTTATTCGAATGTTGACGATTCAGCCGAACGCCGGCTAGCCACGGGCTTCAACGTATCCGGTAACCCCGCCATTTGCCTGCAGATATTCTGGCGTCACGGCGGATCCGCAGATGCGGGCCGGTGTGGCGCGATGTATAGAAGCGCGAGCCCGCGCCGGGCGCGATTGCAAGGATTCTGCCGTGACGGTCATCGATTTCACAGCCTTCATCGGCCGCCTCGCCACCGCTTCGGGCGAAACCATCCGGCCGTTCTTCCGCACCGCGCTGAGTATCGACAACAAGAACAGCCATGATTTCGATCCGGTCACCGAGGCCGACCGCGCCGCCGAGGCGGTGATGCGCCGGTTGATCAAGCAGAATTTTCCGCAACACGGCATCGTCGGCGAGGAATTCGGCAGTGAGCGAGAAGACGCCGAATATGTCTGGGTGCTGGATCCGATCGACGGCACCAAGTCCTTCATCTCCGGCTTCCCGATCTGGGGCACACTGATTGCGCTGCTGCACAGGGGCACGCCGGTGTTCGGCATGATGCACCAGCCCTATATCGGCGAGCGCTTCAGCGGCGACAATGGCGCGGCGCGCTACGCCGGCCCGTCCGGCGATCGCAAGCTGATGGTGCGGCGCTGCGCCTCGCTCGACGAGGCCGTTCTGTTCACGACCAGCCCGCGCCTGATGGGCGATGCCGACCGCGACGTCTTCTTCCGGGTGGAGAAGGACGTGCAATTGTCGCGCTATGGCGGCGATTGCTATTCCTACTGCATGCTGGCCGCCGGCCACCTCGATCTGGTGATCGAGACCGAACTCAAGCCCTATGACATCGCGGCCCTGATCCCGATCGTGACCGGCGCCGGCGGCATCGTCACCACCTGGGAAGGCAAGCCGGCGCAAGGCGGCGGTCGCATCGTCGCGGCGGGCGATCCCCGCGTCCACGAGGCCGCGCTCAAGCGCCTCAACCCGTAATTCGTGCCTCGCCGGCTTTTCGACGGACCCGCGTTCCGCCACCGCCCAGGCGCCTCGATTCTGCCGGATTCGCGCCATTTTTTCGCAAATCCCGGCGTTCGTCCGTTGTCGGACAAAACTAATCTCGTGCCGGCTGCGGTCGCCGCCCGCCGAGCCTTGTAGCTCAACTGCCCACCTGATCCGGGAGTGTTCAGGTAAATCCCCGCTAAGACCGGTACCGGACCGACAAATCCCTGTTATGCTTCTTATATCAATGAGTTGCCGCAGCACGCGCTCTCGGAGCACTGTCCCCACCCCTGCGCAAAACGCGGCCCGACCGATCGGGTAGGTAATCGCATTGAACCCACCGAATTCCGACCCCATGCTCAATCAATTGTTGGCAGCCCTGCCGCGTGACCACTTCGCATTGCTGGCAACCCATTTGACGACGGTTACGTTATCCCAGAATCTGGTGCTGGCGGAGACCGGCGACGAAGTCGATCAGATCTATTTTCCTCATAACGGCATGCTGTCGCTGCTCGCGGTGATGCGCGACGGCAAGGCGATCGAGACCGCGACGGTCGGTCGTGAAGGCGTGGTCGGCGGGATGGCCGGCCTCGGACTCTACATCTCGTTGGTCCGGGTGATGGTCCAATTGCCGATGACCGCCAGCAAGATTTCCTCGACGCATTTCCGCAAGGCCGTGGCCGCCAGCGAGCCGCTGCGCAATCTGTGCATTCATTTCAATGAGGTGCTGCTGACCCAGGCGCGGATCACCGCCGCCTGCAACGCGCTGCATCCGGTCGAGGCGCGCTTCGCGCGGTGGCTGCTGCAGTCCGCCGAGCGCGCCGAAAGCGCAACCGTCGGCCTGACGCAGGAATTGATGGCGGAAATGCTCGGCGTGCGCCGCACCTCGGTGACCGAGGTCGCCGGCAAGCTGCAGGCCGCCGGCATCATCAGCTACTCGCGCGGCGTCATCAAGATCATCGACCGCGCCGCGCTCGAAAACGCCTCCTGCGAATGCTATGCGACGCTGATCGACCACACCCGCAAGATCTCCTCCTAGCCGGCGCTGCGCGGCACTGATTCACTGCGCAGATGTTCGTAGAGCTGCTGCGCCGGACGCGACAGCGCCTTGAAGCTGCGGACGCAGATCGCCATCCGCCGGCTTGCCCACGGATCCCTTATCCGCACCAGCCGGATCGGCATCGACCGCGCACAGCGCCTGGCCGCGACCTCCGGAATGATGGCAACCCCGACCCCCGCCGCTACCATCTGGCACATCGCATCGAAGTCGCGCAGTTGCGCCCGGAAGCGCAGCCGCGCGCCGAGCCGCGCGGCATACTTGCCGATATGGCTCTGCAGCGCCGTCGAGTTGGTCAGCCCGATAAAGTCCTGCTGGACCACCTCCTGGAAATCGATATGGCGTCGGCTGGCGAAGGCGCTGCGCGGCGGGACCACCAGCATGAAGCGGTCCTCGCAAAACGAAAACCGCTCGAGATGGTCCGGTAGCGTGTGGTCGGCGGCAAAGCCGATGTCGGCCGCGCCGCTGGCGATCGCCTGCGCGATGTCGGCGCTCTCGCGCTCCTCGACCGCCAGGCTGATGTTCGGATGCGCGCGCAAAAACGACGCCAGCGCCTTCGGCAGATGTTCGGAAAGTCCGACGGTATTGGCGAGCAGCGAGACGCTGGCTTTCAGGCCGCGCGCGTAACCGCCGAGATCGCTGCGCATCGTCTCGACATCCTGCAGCACGATGCGGGCGTGGCCGAGCAGCGCTTCGCCGGCCGCGGTCAGCACGATGCCGCGCCGGCCACGCGTCAGAAGCGCCACGCCGAGCGACGCTTCCAGCGCCTTGATCCGCGCACTCGCCGACGCCAGCGCCAGATGCGCACGGGCCGCGCCATGGGTGATGCTGTTCGCCTCCGCAATGGCGACGAACAATTGAAGATCGACCAGATCGAACCGCATCCGCGCCCTCTGCCTTCGTCGCTGCCGAAGGCTTGCTGCAGAACCTCCAGATTGTGCCGCCCGGAGCGATCGGTCAATGTACGGCCATGATCGATTCCCTGCTCATTTTGATCGCTGCCGTTTTTGCGCTGGCCGGCTTCGTCAAGGGCGTGATCGGCCTCGGACTGCCGACGGTGTCGATCGGCCTGCTGGCGGTGGCCATGACGCCGGTACAGGCGCTGGCCATCGTGATCGCGCCGGCCGTCGTCACCAATATCTGGCAGACCTTCGTCGGCCCCTATCTGCGCGACATCATCCGCCGGCTATGGCCGTTGATGCTCGGTACGGCGATCGCGATCTGGGCCGGCGCCGGATTGATGATCGGCCCCTATGCGCGCTACGGCCCGATCGTTCTCGGCCTGCTGCTGGTGATCTATGCCATTATCAGCCTGGTCAAATTCCAGTTCCGGGTGTCGCCCGCCAACGAGAAATGGGTAGGCGGAATCGTCGGCGTCATCACCGGCGTGATCTCTGCTGCGACCGGCATCCAGGTGATCCCGTCGATGCCGTTCCTGCAGTCGATCGGCATGGAGAAGGACGAACTGGTGCAGGCGCTCGGCCTGTACTTCACGGTGGCCACCGTGGCGCAGGCCTTCAACCTGACCAGCGCCGGGCTGCTCAACGCCTCCACCGCGCTGCCCGGCGTGGTCGCGATGGTCGCGGCGTTTGCCGGCATGTTCCTCGGCCAGGCGGTGCGCGACCGCATGCATCCGGCCGCCTTCCGCCGCTGGTTCCTGATCGCCATGCTCCTGCTCGGCGTCTACCTCACAGTCAACGGCACCTATGCCGTACTAAAGTAACGACAGTCATGCCTCAGACGCAGGCGGTCATGTTTTATCACCTCTCCCCACCGGGGAGAGGTCGGCTTCAAGCTTTAGCTTGAAGACGGGTGAGGGGGCTGCGCGCCCTCGACAAACCTGTGTCCCCTCACCCGGCGCTGCGCGCCGACCTCTCCCCGCTGGGGAGAGGTGGATTGAGAGGCCTGCGCTTGGTGTGTGGGTCAGCGTGCCTGCAGCATCGCGACGCGGACGCCGAGCCCGATGAACATCGCGCCGAGCGCGCGGTTGAGCCAGACGAGCGCGCGGCCGGACTGCCGGATCCGGCCGGCGGCCTTCGCCGCGAACGCCGCCACACCCAGCCCCCATAATGTGCCGGTGCCGATAAAGATCAGCCCGAGCACGACGAAGGCAAGCGCCTTGCCGGGCGCGGCGGCATCGACGAATTGCGGCAGGAAGGCGAGGAAGAACAACGCCACCTTCGGGTTCAGCGCATTGGTCAACGCGCCCTGCCAGAACACCTGGCGCAACGTTGTCGCACGCGGCACGGTCACGGTGGCCGGCGATGCCGCCTGCGTCAGCAGCATCTTGATGCCCGTATAGATCAGATAGGCCGCACCGATCCATTTAATCGCGGTGAAAGCCAGTGACGACGCCGCCAGCAGCGCCGACAGTCCGATCGCCGCGGCGAACACATGCACCAGGCATCCCGCACTGATGCCGAGTGCGGCCGCCGCACCGCCGCGCCAGCCGATCTGCGCGCTGCGCCCGACGATATAGGCCGTGTCCGGCCCCGGCGTGATGTTGAGCAACACGCCGGAAAGCACGAACAGCCAGAGCGAATGAATGCCGAGCATGGATGCTCCTTAAGTAAACGCCGCCGTACCCGGCACGAAGGCGTCGAATGCCGCCCAGAACTGGCCGCGAAAACGGTCCTGCTCCTGCAGGATTTCGTGATGGGCACCGGGAATCACCAGATGCGCGCCGCCGCGCAGATGATAGGCGAATTCCTCGATCGCCGCGGTCGACACGACCGTGTCGTTGCCGGCGGCCATCATCAGGATCGGCTGCCGAATCCTCGCCGGATAGTCCGGCGCGCGAAAGCCGTGCATCGCCGCAAAGGCGGTATCGGCCCAGGCCACCGTCGGCGACGCGATGCCGAGCGTCGGATCTTCCTGGTAGAGCGCGGCGTTGCGGGCGTAGCGCAGCGCATCCGAAGTGAGCTGGTTGCCGTTGAACGGCGCGGTGCCGACCAATGATGCGCCGCCGCCCGGCACATAATTGCCGCCCTGCCCGGTCAGCCGCATCACCCGCAGCAGCGCGCGCGCCGCGAAAGAGGTGCGGCTGCCCGGCAGATCGACCATCGGCGCCGACAGCACCATGCGGTCGAACCAGCGCTTGCCGGCATGCGCCACGCGCAGCATCACCGCGCCGCCCATCGAATGCGCCAGCGCGAAATAAGGCGGCGGGCAATCCGGCAGCACGATCTGCTGCACGAAGGCCTCGACGTCGATTTCGAACTCGCTGAAGCTGCGGACGTAACCTTTACGAAAATCGCGCAGCGCCCGCGCCGAATGGCCCTGGCCGCGCCAGTCGATCATCGCCACCGCGAAGCCGCGGTCGCGCAGGTCGCGCACCGTCTCGAAGTATTTTTCGATACATTCGCCGCGTCCCGAGAACACGCAGACCGTGCCGCGGCGACCGGACGTCGCCGGCCAGCGCGCGAACCGCAAATCGACGCCGTCCGGCGTCGTGATGGTGCCGGACACGACGCTGTCGGGGACGGGATTGGCCGGGATCGAGACGAGCGTCATGAGCGGGACCAGTGGTGAAATCGACAGAATTTCAAGGGGATGGAGGGAAACAAAAATTTTGGACGGACGATCTTGAAGACCGCCTTGACCCATCCATATCACCTTCGTGCAGGCCTGATCTAGGCTGCACGAAAGCAGGCCCGGCCCGATTTGGCGGGCGGGTTATTCAACAGTCGCTCAATGGAGGACTATCATGCGCACTTACGATCTCACCCCTTTCTATCGTTCCACCGTCGGCTTCGATCGGTTGTTCTCGCTGCTCGACCAGTCCGGTCGCGCCGCCGATACCAGCGCACCGGGCTATCCGCCCTATAATATCGAGCGCACCGGCGAGAACGATTACCGCATCAGCGTCGCGGTTTCCGGCTTTGCGCCGAACGAGCTCTCCATCGTCGCCAAGGAAAACACCCTGACGATCAAGGGCGAGAAGGCCGCCAACGAGAACGCCGCGCCGCAGGCCGAGGTACTCTACCGCGGCATCGCCGCCCGCGCCTTCGAGCGCGCCTTCCAGCTCGCCGATTTCGTGCAGGTCAAGAACGCCTCGCTCGAGAACGGCCTGCTCCACGTCGATCTCGTGCGCGAGATCCCGGAAGCCAAGAAGCCGCGCAGCATTCCGATCAGCACCACGAGCGCCGTCTCGGCCCCGCAGGTGGTGGATGGTTCGGCCAGCAAGGTCGCTGCGTAAGCGGATGGCTGTCGGCTGAAGTTGCGTAACATCGAAGCGCCCCGGGAAACCGGGGCGCTTTTTATTACCGTGAGCTCATCCGAAGCCCGGAGGCATTCTTCCCTCTCCCCTTGTGGGAGAGGGTGGCCGCGCGCCAGCGCGGTCGGGTGAGGGGTAGCCGCAAGCTCCGAACCCCGCAGCTCCCCCTCATCCGTCGCGGACTTCGTCCGCGCTTCCTTCTCCCACTACGGGAGAAGGAAGAAGCGCACGGCGAGGCTGGTTCTACTCGACGCCCTGCACTGGCGGCGCGGCCGGGGTGACCTCAGCGGCGGGCGGCGTAGCCGGCTTCGCCTCGGTCGCCGGTGCAGCAACCGTGGGAGCGGCCGGCGTCTCGGTCGCGGCCGGCGGTGTGGCCGTCATCGGGATCACCCGCAACTCATCCGGCTTGGGTGCCACGACCGCCTGCTGCTCGACAGGCGCGGCCGGCGCCGCAACCGGCGGCGTCACTGCGACCGGCACCGCCGGCGTAACCGGCTTGGCCGGCGTAGCCACGGCCTTGGCAGGCGACTTCTTCGGCAGCGGCACGGCAGCCGGCGTCCGGCTGGCGACCCGGGGGACCGCCTCGCGCGGCACGGCGCCTTCGCGAGATGGTACGCCCGGCTGCGGACGGCGATATTGCGGCAGTTCCGGCATCGCCGCCGCCGGTCCGTAGGTGACGACGGTCTCCTCGCCCATCCGGTCCCGCAGGCGATAGGCCGGCATGAAGCGCAGGATGCGGCCAGTACGGGCGTCGATCACCAGCCGGCCATCCTCGCCGTCCACATTGATCGCCGACAGCGTGTAGACCAGGCCGCGCTGCTGCGGCACGCCGAGCGGCTCAAATCCCGTCTCGCGCGCGATGGCAAAAATCTCCCGTGGCGGCAGCACCGACAGCGTGTAAGGCACCGGCGCATAGCGCGACGGGCCGTAACCGGGCGGCAGGTCCGGCGGCAGCGCCGCATAGGGACCGCCGACATCGGACACCGTGACCGCGGCACCCATGCCCAGCCGGTACGGCGCCGGCACCTGTGCCTCCGCGGCGGTGGTGACCAGCACGCCCGCGGTCGCCACCCATCCTATGAACAGTTTCATCGCAAGCTCCTTTGACGCCCCCGCGCCCGAACGCTGCCCTTCCCCTGGACGCGCCCGCTTCGCCGCCGGCGCCGATACCCCGGTGCCATGCGAACGAGCCGCAAGCTGTGCGTTGAAATGGGCCGCGATACGGCCGACCTCGGGCGGTCGGGGGACCCTACGCGGGCTGGAACAGGGCGCTGCCGGACAATTCGCCATCCGGAAACGAACGCAATTCCCGATACGGAACGTTGCAAGCCCTGACTCGCGCGCGCTTGTATGATAGAAAAAAATTTGGCAAGGTCAGAGTTATGACAGCATAGCTGTCGCAATTTGAGGCAATCCCGGCACAGGGATTGCAAAATATGCGGGCAGATTGACGGCGCCCAGGACGACAGTGCGCGAGGTGGCCGCCGGGGACGATGGGCACCACCGCCTGAATTCTTGAAATCGAGGCTCGCGGCGTGCGAGCGGTGGCCCCGCAGGGTTCGCGACGGGTTCCGCGACCGCCCAAGGTGCGCCGACGAGGATGTAGAGCCCCCTCGGGGGTACAAAGCCCTTCGGGGTTGAGAGGACGAAGATGAGCGGGTCAAAGCACGAGCGCCAGACGATCGAAACCGGCATGCTGTCGGCCGACGCATTGTCGAAAGACCCGGCTATCAAAACCGAGCAATATCCGCGCGAGCTGCATACCTGGCGGCCGGAGGCCGAGGGTTTGTACGATCCGTCGCAGGAAAAAGATGCCTGCGGCGTCGGCTTCATTGCCAATATCAAGGGCGTGAAGTCGCACCAGATCGTGGCCGACGCGATCAACATCCTGTGCAATCTGGAGCACCGCGGCGCCACCGGCGCCGACCCGCGGTTCGGCGACGGCGCCGGCATCCTCGTGCAGATCCCGCACAAGTTCTTCGCCCGCAAGGCGACCGAGCTCGGCTTCACGCTGCCCGAGCCCGGCAACTACGCGATCGGCGCGCTGTTCATGCCGCGCGACACGTCCTGGCGCCAGGTCATCAAGGGCATCATTGCCGACGAGATCCGGGCCGAGGGCCTGGTGCTGCTCGGCTGGCGCGTGGTGCCGACCGACAATTCCTCGCTCGGCGAGACCGTGAAGCCGACCGAACCCGCCAACATGCAGGTTTTCATCGGCCGCGGCGACGCGCCGATCAGCTCCGAAGACGACTTCGAACGCCGGCTCTACATCCTGCGCAAGTCGATCTCGCAGGCCATCTACCAGCGCCGCGACCGGAGGCTCGCAGGCTATTACGCCTGCTCGCTGTCGTGCCGCACCGTGATCTACAAGGGTATGTTCCTCGCCGACCAGCTCGGCAGCTATTATGCCGACCTGCACGAATATGATTTCGAGAGCGCGCTGGCGCTGGTGCATCAGCGCTTTTCGACCAACACCTTCCCGACTTGGTCGCTGGCGCATCCTTACCGCATGGTCGCGCATAATGGCGAGATCAACACGCTGCGCGGCAACACCAACTGGATGGCCGCGCGCCAGGCCTCGATCCACTCCAAGCTGTACGGCAAGGACATCAGCCGGCTGTGGCCGATCTCCTATGAGGGCCAGTCCGACACCGCCTGCTTCGACAACGGCCTCGAATTCCTGGTGCAGGGCGGCTACTCGCTGCCGCACGCCGTGATGATGATGATTCCGGAAGCCTGGGCCGGCAACCCCCTGATGGATGAGCAGCGCCGCGCGTTCTACGAATATCACGCCGCGATCATGGAGCCGTGGGACGGCCCGGCCGCGCTCGCTTTCACCGACGGCCGCCAGATCGGCGCCACGCTCGACCGCAATGGCCTGCGTCCGGCGCGCTATCTCGTGACCCGCGACGACCGCATCGTGATGGCGTCCGAAATGGGCGTGCTGAAGATTCCCGAAGAGGACATCATCACCAAATGGCGGCTGCAGCCCGGCAAGATGCTGCTGGTCGATCTCGAACAGGGCCGCCTGATCCCGGACGACGAGATCAAGGCCTCGCTGGCCGCCATGCATCCCTATGCCGCCTGGCTGAAGAGCACCCAGATCGTGCTGGAAGAACTGCCTGACGCCCCCGCCAAGGGCCAGCGCTCCAACCTGCCGCTGCTCGATCGGCAGCAGGCGTTCGGCTATACCCAGGAAGACGTGTCCATCCTGATGACGCCGATGGCGGCCCTGGGCGAGGAAGCCTCGGGCTCGATGGGCAATGACGCGCCGATCTCGGCTTTGTCCGACAAGCCGAAGCCGCTATTCACCTATTTCAAGCAGAACTTCGCGCAGGTCACCAACCCGCCGATCGATCCGATCCGCGAAGAGCTGGTGATGAGCCTGGTCTCGATCATCGGACCGCGGCCCAATTTGTTCGACCTCAAGGGCGGCACCGACGGCACCAAGCGCCTCGAAGTGCGGCAGCCGATCCTCACCGACCAGGATCTGGAAAAGATCCGTTCGATCTCCGACGTCGCCGAGTCGCACTTCGTCTCGTGCACGCTCGACACCACCTTCCATGCCGGCTTCGGCGCGGCAGGCCTCGAGCATGTGCTGGATGAACTCTGCGCGCGCGCCGAAGCCGCCGTCCGCGAAGGCGTCAACATCATCATCCTGTCCGACCGCATGGCCGGCTCGGACCGTATCCCGATCCCGTCGCTCTTGGCCTGCGCCGCCGTGCATCATCATTTGATCCGCACCGGCCTGCGCACCTCGGTCGGCCTCGTCGTCGAATCCGGCGAGCCGCGCGAAGTGCATCACTTCGCCTGTCTCGCCGGCTACGGCGCCGAAGCGATCAACCCCTATCTGGCCTTCGAATCCATCATCGGGATGAAGGACAAGTTGCCGACCCCGCTCGACGACTACGAGCTGGTGAAGCGTTACATCAAGTCGATCGGCAAGGGCCTGTTGAAGGTGATGTCGAAGATGGGCATCTCGACCTACCAGTCGTATTGCGGCGCGCAGATCTTCGACGCCGTCGGTCTCAAGGCCGAGTTCGTCGCCAAGTACTTCACCGGAACCCACACCCAGATCGAGGGCGTCGGCCTGCCGGAGATCGCGGAAGAGACCGTGCGCCGCCACACCGAGGCGTTCGGCGACATCCAGATCTACAAGACCGCGCTCGATGTCGGCGGCGAATATGCCTACCGCACCCGCGGCGAGGACCACGCCTGGACCGCGGAATCGGTCTCGACGCTGCAGCATGCCGTGCGCGGCAATTCGCTGGAGCGCTACCGCGCCTTTGCAAAAATCCTTAACGAACAGTCCGAGCGTCTGCTGACGCTGCGCGGCCTGTTCAAGCTGAAGACCGCCGAGGACGAAAAGCGCAAGCCGGTGCCGCTGGAGGAGGTCGAATCCGCCGCCGACATCGTCAAGCGGTTTGCCACCGGCGCGATGAGCTATGGCTCGATCTCGCGCGAGGCGCACACCACGCTGGCGATCGCCATGAACCGGATCGGCGGCAAGTCGAACACCGGCGAAGGCGGCGAGGAGTCGGATCGCTACAAGCCGATGGCCAATGGCGACTCGATGCGTTCGGCGATCAAGCAGGTCGCCTCCGGCCGGTTCGGCGTCACCACGGAATATCTCGTCAATTCCGACATGATGCAGATCAAGATGGCGCAGGGCGCCAAGCCCGGCGAAGGCGGCCAGTTGCCCGGCCACAAGGTCGACGCGACGATTGCGGCCGTGCGGCATTCCACGCCCGGCGTCGGCCTGATCTCGCCGCCGCCGCACCACGACATCTATTCGATCGAAGACATCGCGCAGCTGATCTATGACCTCAAGAACGTCAATCCGGAGGGCATGGTCTCGGTCAAACTGGTGTCGGAAATCGGCGTCGGCACGGTCGCGGCGGGCGTTGCCAAGGCGCGCGCCGACCACGTCACCATCGCCGGCTTCGAAGGCGGCACCGGCGCCTCGCCGCTGACCTCGATCAAGCACGCGGGCTCCCCATGGGAAATCGGCCTCGCCGAAACCCACCAGACCTTGGTGCGCGAACGGCTGCGCTCGCGCATCGTCGTGCAGGTCGATGGCGGCTTCCGTACCGGCCGCGACGTCGTGATCGGCGCACTGCTCGGCGCCGACGAGTTCGGCTTCGCCACCGCGCCGCTGATTGCGGCCGGCTGCATCATGATGCGCAAGTGCCATCTCAACACCTGCCCGGTCGGCGTCGCCACGCAGGACCCGGTGCTGCGCAAGCGCTTCACCGGACAGCCCGAACACGTCATCAACTACTTCTTCTTCGTCGCCGAGGAAGTCCGCGAGATCATGGCCACGCTGGGTTACCGCACCTTCAACGAGATGGTCGGCCAGACCCAGATGATCGACCAGTCGACGCTGGTGTCGCACTGGAAGGCCAAGGGTCTCGATTTCTCGAAGCTGTTCGTCAAGCAGAAGGCGCTGCCCGGCCAGACCATCTACCATTCGGAACTGCAGGATCATCACCTCGAACACGTGCTCGACCGTGAGCTGATCGCGCAAGCACAGCCGGCGCTCGACCGCGGCGCGCCGGTGAAGATCGACATCGAGATCAACAACACCAACCGTTCGGCCGGCGCGATGCTGTCCGGCCGGGTCGCGAAGATCTATGGCAATGCCGGCCTGCCCGACGACACCATCAAGGTGTCGCTGAAGGGCACCGCCGGCCAGGCCTTCGGCGCGTGGCTGGCGCGCGGCGTCACCTTCGATCTCGAAGGCGAAGGCAACGACTATGTCGGCAAGGGCCTGTCGGGCGGCAAGATCATCGTGCGGCCGCCGGCGCATTCCGGCATCGTGCCGGAAGAGTCGATCATCGTCGGCAATACCGTGATGTACGGCGCGATCGAGGGCGAGTGCTACTTCCGCGGCATCGCCGGCGAACGCTTTGCGGTGCGCAATTCCGGCGCGGTCGCGGTCGTCGAGGGCGCCGGCGACCATTGCTGCGAATACATGACCGGCGGCATCGTCGTGGTGCTGGGCAAGACCGGGCGCAACTTCGCGGCCGGCATGTCCGGCGGCGTCGCCTATGTGCTCGATGAGGATGGTGGCTTCGACAAGCACTGCAACATGTCGATGGTTGAACTGGAACCGGTGGTCGATGCCGAGATGCTCAAGTCCGGCGCGTTCCACCAGACCGGCGATCTCGACGCCAGCGGCCAGGTCGATGTGTTTGCCAATTTGCTCGGCGAGGACATCGAGCGGCTGCACGTGCTGATCTCGCGTCACGCGAAATATGCCGGCTCGGCCAAGGCCGCCATGATCCTCGCGGACTGGAAAACCTGGCTGCCGAAATTCCGCAAGGTGATGCCGATGGAATATCGCCGCGCCCTGAAGGAATTGCAGGCCGCAGCAAACGCCATCCCGAAACTCGCGATCGGGGCGTAACACGCAACAATAAACTCGCCGTCATTGCGAGGTGCGAAGCGACGCGGCAATCCAGAGGCCGCGAACTCCGCAAGAGCTGGATTGCTTCGTCGCAAGAGCTCCTCGCAATGACGAACAGCTAGAGACCGTTTGGGGCAGTAAGTCGTCATGGGCAAGATCACAGGTTTTCTCGAGATCGATCGTCACGATCGCAAGTACGCGCCAGTTTCCGAGCGCCTCAAGGGCTATGGCGAATTCGTCATTCCGCTGGACGAGAAGGAAACGAAGGACCAAGCTGCGCGCTGCATGAATTGCGGCATTCCGTATTGCCACGGCACCGGTTCGGTGCTGCCGGGCACGCCGGGCTGCCCGGTCAACAACCAGATCCCGGACTGGAACGACCTCGTCTACAACGGCAACTGGGAAGAGGCGTCGCGCAACCTGCACTCAACCAACAATTTCCCGGAGATCACTGGCCGGATCTGTCCGGCGCCGTGCGAGGCGTCGTGCACGCTCAACATCGACGACAACCCGGTGACCATCAAGACCATCGAATGCGCCATCGCCGACAAGGCGTGGGAGAACGGCTGGCTGAAGCCGGAGATCGCGCCGCATAAGACCGGCCGCACCATTGCCGTGGTCGGCTCCGGCCCCGCAGGCCTCGCCTGCGCGCAGCAGCTGGCGCGCGCCGGCCATGACGTCCACGTCTACGAGAAGTTTGCCAAGGCCGGCGGGTTGATGCGCTACGGCATTCCCGACTTCAAGATGGAAAAGCACGTCATCGACCGCCGCGTCGCGCAGATGGAAGCGGAGGGCGTCACCTTCCACTATAATTCTCCCGTGGGCGGCGACACGCCGGGCGCGATCGACCCCGCCGAGCTGGTGAAGAAATACGACGCCGTGGCCCTGACCGGTGGCTCAGAAGCCGGCCGCGATCTGCCGATCCCCGGCCGCGCCTTGCCGGGCGTCCATTTCGCGATGGACTTCCTGCCGCAGCAGAACCGCCGCGTCGGCGAAGAGCCGCTCGGCGAGCGCGCCGAGATCCTCGCCACCGGCAAGCATGTCGTGGTGATCGGCGGCGGCGACACCGGCTCGGACTGCATCGGCACCTCGTTCCGCCAGGGCGCGCTGTCGGTCACCCAGCTCGAGATCATGCCGGCGCCGCCGGAGCATGAGGACAAGGGCATGACCTGGCCGAACTGGCCGCTGAAGATGCGGACCTCGTCGAGCCAGGCCGAAGGAGCGCGCCGCGAATTCGCCGTGCTGACGCGGAGCTTCACCGGCCACGGCAAGGTGGAGAAGCTCAACTGCGTGCAGGTCGATGACAAGTTCAAGCCGATCCCGGGCTCCGAATTCGAACTCAAGGCCGATCTGGTGCTGCTGGCGATGGGCTTCGTGCATCCCATCCACGAGGGCATGGTGAAGTCGCTCGGCGTGGAGCTTGATCCGCGCGGCAACGTCCGTGCCGCGCTCACCGACTTCCAGACCTCGATGCCCAAGGTGTTCGCCGCCGGCGACATGCGCCGCGGCCAGTCGCTGGTGGTGTGGGCGATCCGCGAAGGCCGGCTGTGCGCGCGTGCGATCGATCAGGCGCTGATGGGAACCACGACGCTGCCGAGATAGAACTCGGTTTCTTCCTTCTCCCCTTGTGGGAGAAGGTGGCGCGGGCGCAGCCCGCGTCGGATGAGGGGGCTTTGGGCTGGGAGCTTGTGGCGCCCCCCTCACCCGTCTCGAACCGTTTCGCGGTTCGATCCACCCTCTCCCACAAGGGGAGAGGGGAACAGCGCCACGCATGTGGACAAATAAATCTCTGCTTCGCGCCATCACAGAAAAGCACGAATGCTTCGGCATCCTGATGCCGTAAACAGTCCTGCACTCCCCGCGCGAAGGCCCGCCTTGCTCATTTCTTTCGTCACCGGCACCGCCGGCCGCTTCGTCATGGGCGCCGCCATGACTCTCATCGCCGTTTCACCTGCTGCAGCGATGCCGCAGGCGGTCGCCATCAGCGCCGGCTCGTTCTTCGCCGCCGCCACGCAATGCGAAACCCGCGACCTGATCTCGGCGGGACAGACCGCGGCGCTGCGCAAGGCGCTCGATCGCTATCTCTCGGCTTCCGACCGGCGGCAGATCGAAGCCGGCTACAATCGCGGCCTTAAGGATTCCACGCTTTACGTCGTCGAGCTGAAAAGCTGGGAACCCTTTACCCCGGACTCCGCCAGCTGCTACCGCGTGCAGGGCGTGCTTGACGACTACAAGAGCCATCTCGACCCGGCGTGAGGGAGGGCCCCTACCGAGGGGCGGGCGCGGCGCGTAGCCGGTGCCGCTCACCATGCCGCCAATCCGCGCTTGACGAACCGCGCCGGCCGCGTTTGATGGCGGCGGGCTGCCCGCTTGCGGCCTGAATCCGGGTGTAGACGGGCTTGGAACTCTCATCGGTTGCGGTCGAGGCGCATGTCACAGAAGCCGAACTTGCCGTGGTTGTCGCGTAGCGCCGTTGTCGTGCTCGCGGGCACCCTGTTGCTCGGCATCGTGGCGCCGGCCTCGGCGCAGTTCTTCGGATTCGGAGGGCCGCCGGAGCGCCAGCAGCCACGGGAGCGCGAACGCGGTTTCGGCTGGTTCGGCGGCAACGACACGCCGTTCTTCGCCCCGTTCCAGCAGCAGGCGCCGAAGCGGCAAGCGCCCCGGGAAGATTATTCCCGCGCTCCAGCCTCTGAACGCCGCGATTCGACCGCGGAACGCAACGTGCTGGTGCTCGGCGATTCGATGGCCGACTGGCTCGGCTATGGCCTCGACGACGCCTATTCGGAACAGCCCGACATGGGCGTGATCCGCAAGCACAAGACCGTCTCCGGCCTGCTGCGCTATCAGCCGAAGGGCGATCCGGCCGACTGGGCCGCCGCCGCCAAGGCTATTCTGGCGACCGAAAAGCCCGACGCCATCGTGGTGATGCTCGGCCTCAACGACCGCATCGCCATCCGCGAGCCGGACAAGGCCGACAAGAAGGGCAAGCTCCGCCCCGACGGCACCTCTGAACCAGCCAATCCCGGCGACGATGCCGATGCCAGCCAGGACATCGCCGACCCCGGTTCGATCGCGGCGCCCGAGCGCGGCGCGCGCAGCGCGGCCGGTGGCGTGGTGGATTTCCGCGACGACCGCTGGGGCGAGCTCTACAGCAAGAAGATCGAGGAGATGATCGCGGTCGTGAAGGCCAGGGGCGTGCCGGTGCTGTGGGTCGGGCTGCCCGCGGTGCGCGGCACCAAGGCCACCGCCGACATGCTGTACCTCAACAGCCTGTATCGCGATGCCGCCGGCAAGGCCGGGATCACCTATGTCGATGTCTGGGACGGCTTCGTCGATGAAGGCGGCCGCTTTCTGCAGCAAGGGCCGGATTTCGAGGGTCAGATCCGCCGGCTGCGCTCCTATGACGGCGTCTATTTCACCCGCGCCGGCGCGCGCAAGCTGGCGCATTATGTCGAGCGCGAGATTACCCGGCTGATGGCGGCGCGCACGGGCCCGGTGGCGCTGCCCAGCGAGCCCGCGACGCCCGATGCCAAAGCCGTTCCCGGTGCGCCGCCGCCGCGTCCGCTTGCCGGTCCGATCGTGCCGCTGGTGGCCTCGATCGTCGGCACCGACCAGTTGCTCGGCGGCCCCGGCGTGCGCCCGGTGGCGGCCGACCCGTTGGCATCGCGCACCCTGGTCAAGGGTGAACCGCTATCGGCCCCCGCCGGCCGTGCCGACGACTTCGCCTGGCCGCGCCGCGAGGTCGGCCGCGAACAGGCCCGCGGCGAACCGGTCGCCGCCATCGCTCCCGCCACCCTGAGCGCGGGGAGCCTGACCGGCCCTGAAGGCGCCCCGACCACGGCGGCGCCCGCCGCACCGAAGCCCAAGCCGAAGCCGAAGCCGGTGGCGACGATGGACGCCCCGGCGCCTTCCGGCATCGGCAGCTTCTTCGGCTTCGACGAGCCGCGCCGCGCGCAACCCGCCCCGCCGCAGCGACCGGCGGCAGCGCAGTCGCGCAACGGCCCGCGTCCGGCCAATGGCGGCCCTTCGGCCTCAGCCCCGGGCTTTTTCCTGCGCTAGGCCAGAGCGACAGGACGGCGACATCTGGTTGGCATCGCCTTCCGGTGGGTTTTCGACCGTAGCGAAACGAAAAACCCCCATCCTTTTCAGAATGAGGGCTTGATCGAAGGTCCGGTTTGACTGCTCTCAGCCATACTGGTCCGCGTCAGCGACCGGCCTTGTCTTCTTAGTACCAGCGGTTCGGACGGCGCGGCGCCGGGCGGGTCAGCAGCATCGCCAGAGCGAAACCGATGCCACCAGCGACCAGCAGCGCGCCGAGTGGATTGTCAGAAACCTGCTTCTTCACGGCCTGAGTGCCATCGCGATAGACATCGCTGTCGATAGCGTCCTTGGCGTAGCTCACGGCTGCGTCGGAGGCGTCGCGAACGGCGTCCTTGGCTTGGCCATAGAGATTCTGCACGGTGCCTTCGGCCTCGCGGGCGCGGCCCGACGCTTCGGTCTTGGCATCGCCGGTCAGATTGCCAACGGCGCCTTCAATCTTGCCTGCGGCATCCTTGGCGGCGCCGGCGAAACGGTCCTTGTCCATGATCTCGTTACTCCATGAGAGAATTCTCAGCCTCAGTAACCCCCAAGGTCGCGAGGGGTTCCCGGCCATGTAACGTCATCTCCCGCGCAACCTCTCCAGCACCTCAGACGACGCAAAGCCGTCCGCCGGTGCCCCGATCGAGGCCTGGTACGCCCGCAGCGCCTCACGGGTCATGCCGCCGAACTGACCGTCCGGCGTTCCCTTGTAGAAGCCGCGCTGCACCAGCAGCTGCTGCAGCTCCAGCCGCTCGGCGCGCGACAGCACGCGCTCCTGGCGCGGCCACGGCTGCACGAAGGGCGGGCCACCGCGCAGCCGGTCGGCGAAATGGCCGATCGCCAGCGCATAGGCCTCGGCCGGATTGTACTTCATGATGACGCGGAAATTCTGCTGCATCAGGAAGCCCGGCCCGCCGGCACCGGCCGGCGCCAGCAAATAGGCCTTCTCATTCGGGCGCGGGAATGGCTGGCCGTTGGGGCGCTTCAACCCGAGCGCCTCCCATTGCGCCAGCGTCATCGACTTGGCCTTGTCGGCCAGCAGATAATTGAGCCCGGCCGGCAGCACGACTTCATAGCCCCAGCTTTGCCCGCTCTGCCAGCCGTCTTTCTTCAAATTGTTGGCGGTCGAGAAGATCAGGTCGGTCGGATTATCGACCACGTCGCGGCGGCCGTCGCCGTCGCCGTCCACCGCGAAGCGCTTGAAGGCGGTCGGCATGAACTGGGTCGGGCCAAACGCGCCGGCCCACGAGCCGCGCAGCTGCTCGGGGCGAAGGTCGCCGCGGTGCAGGATCTCCAGCGCCACCAGAAACTCGTCCTTGAAGTAACCCTGGCGGCGACCGACGCAGGCCAATGTCGCCGTCGAGCGCAACACGTTGCGGTCGCCCATCTGCGTCGAGTAGTTGCTCTCGATGCCCCAGATCGAGGCGATGATGTAGCGGTCGACGCCGTAGGTCTTTTCGGCCGCGTCGAAGATGGTTTTGTACTGCGCCAGCACCTCGCGACCCTTGGCCATCCGGGTTTCGTTGACCAGGATGTCGAGATAGTCCCACAGCGCCTTGGTGAATTCCGGCTGCGAATCCATCAGGTCCATGATGCGCAGGTCTGGCGTCAGGCCTTGGGTGAAGCGCTGGAAACTCTCCTGCGAAATGCCGCGACGTGCGGCATCGGGCCACAGGCCCGCGACGCAATTGTCGAAATTGGCCGCGGCCTCGCGAATGGCCTGCGCTGTCATCAAGGGATGGCCGGAGGCGCCGTCCTCGCCGGTCCACGGTTGCACGGCGCCCGGCGCGGCCGGCTGTGGCGGCCCGGCCTGCGCCGGCGAGTTGCTCTTGAACATGTCGAAAATGCCGAACGGGCTGCCTTGCGCCTGCGCCGCTACGGGCCATGCCAGCAATAGCACGCCGCACATCGCCGCGCGACCCACACGCCTCCGGATCGGGCTTTGTTGCAACGCGGGAGTGGCAGGTCGAATCATTTTCATTTTGGAATCCAGCCATGACATTCTGGCGACAGCAGGCCCGGTCGCGGTTTCGATCGGCTTAATGCCATCGGATATTGATCCGCCGCATGGTGAGGTTAGCCCGAGCGGCGATGATACGCACCACAGATTAGCCGTTGTTCCCGGTTGCAAATGGAACTGCCGCAGGCAATCTACGTTTGCCTGCACGTCCGGTTTCCCTCCACGTCTTCCTTCAAGTCAAGCAAAGTCCCCCTGATGAAAATTCGTAAAGCCGTTTTCCCGGTCGCTGGCCTTGGCACGCGGGTTCTGCCCGCCACCAAGGCGATGCCGAAGGAAATGCTGACCATCGTCGATCGCCCGCTGATCCAGTATGTGGTCGATGAAGCGCGCGAGGCCGGCATCGAACATTTCATTTTTGTCACCGGCCGCAACAAGGGCATCATCGAAGATCACTTCGACCACATGTTCGAGCTCGACGAGAGCCTGAAGAGCCGCAACAAGTCCAAGGAAATTGCCGAGCTGGCACGCTTCCAACCCGAAGCCGGCGAGATGAGCTTCACCCGCCAGCAGGCCCCGCTCGGCCTCGGCCACGCGGTGTGGTGCGCGCGCGAGCTGGTCGGCAACGAACCCTTCGCCGTGGTGCTGCCGGACGAGCTGGTGCTCAACTCGCCGGGCTGTCTGAAGCAGATGATCGATATCGCCAATGAGCTCGGCGACAAATCAAACCTGGTCGCCGTCGAGGAAGTCCCGACGGCGCTGACGCATCAATACGGCATCTGCGGCGTCGGCGCACGTCACGCGTCGCGAGACAATGCTTTCACCATCGACGGCATGGTCGAGAAGCCGCCGCAGGGCACCTCGCCGTCCAATTTGTCGATCACCGGACGCTACATCCTGCAGCCGGAGATCTTCAAGATCCTGGAGACCCAGGAGCGCGGCGCCGGCGGCGAGATCCAGCTCACCGACGGCATGATCAAGCTGGCGCAGAGCCAGACATTCTACGGCGTGGAATTCGAGGGCGAGCGGCACGATTGCGGCTCCAAGCCCGGCTTCCTGCGCGCCAACATCGCCTTCGGGCTGCAGCGTCCCGATCTGAGCGAAGGCCTGCGCGCCGAGATGAAGCGCTATCTGGGAGAGTAGCTCCCAATTGTCATTCCGGGGCGCGAGCGCGCAAGCGGCGAGCGAACCCGGAATCCCAAGATGTTCAGAACAATTCGAGATTCCCCGCCACTCCAATTGGAGTGGCTGAGGTCTGCGCCATCACGCTTCGCCGTCTGCCGTATCCCGAAATGACAGCTACATTTACGCGGCCATCAGCAGATGCGGTGGCACCGCGATGATCGACTGGTTGCGGCCGGCGGCTTTCGCCGCGTACAGCGCCTTGTCGGCGGCTTCGACCAACTCGCAGAATTCCATTGTCACCAGCGGCACCATGCTGGTGACGCCGACGCTGATGGTCAGCGCGCCGGGATCGGCCGGCAGCGCCGCAACACGAAGCCGGATCCGCTCGGCGACGATAAGCGCCTCGTCGGCCGAAACCCCCGGCAGTAATACCGCGAATTCCTCGCCGCCATAGCGCGCCGCACAGTCGCCGGCGCGGATCGCCGACGCCTGGATGCAGCGGGCGATCGCGACCAGGGCCTGGTCGCCGGGCTGGTGGCCAAAGGTGTCGTTGAACTGCTTGAAGTGGTCGGCGTCGATCAACAGCATGGCCAGCGGGCGCGATTGCCGGATCGCGCGTCGCCATTCCGCATCGATCGCGGTGTCGAACTTGCGGCGGTTGTGGAGACCGGTCAGCGCGTCGGTGGTGGCGAGTTCTTCCAGCCGGTCCTCGGCGCGGGCGCGCCTCCCGATCTCGCGCGCCGAGAACAGCGTCACCGCGGTGATGAACACCGCAAGCCCGAGCATGATGCTGCCGATCCGCAGCGCCTGCTGTTTCCACCGCGCGTAGATGTCGGCCCACGGCTTGGCGACGATCACCACCAGCGGCCGGCCGCTGTCGCGCCAGACATAGAGCCGATTGATCCTGTCGATCGCGCCGATCCCGGAATAGAATCCGTTGGCCCGCGCCAGCAATTTCATCACGTCCGCGGCCTTGCTGACGTCGCGCCCGTCGAAATCGGGATTCGACGGCGCGCGCAGAATGGCAACGCCGTCTCGGCGGACCACCGTGATTTGCTCGTCGGCATTCAGCCGCAGACGGCCGAACAGGTCGTCGAAATAGGAAAGCTTGATGGCCCCGGCCACCACGCCGGCAAAATTGCCGTCGCTGTCGGTAATCCGGCGGCTCAGCATGATCGCCGTGCCGCCCCGGTACGGCGCCGGCTGACTGATGAACAGCCCGCGTTCGCCATCCGTGCGATGCACCTTGAAGAACTCTTCGGCCGCGCTGTTCTGCCGGGCCGGCTGCAGCGCCGCGGAATCGATCGAGAGATTGCCCTGCGCATCGAACACCTGGAGGGCGCCGAGATAGGAAGCCGACGCGGCATGGTCGAACAGGATCAGCTGGCGCATTTCGCGGCTGACCTGGCCGATCTCCGGCATCGTCAGGCCGGCCAGCACGGCCCGCAGTGACAGGTCGTAGACCTCGACGGTGCGGCCGATGTCGGCATCCAGGGTGGTGGCGAGGTTCTCGTTGCTTCGCCGCGCCAGCGTCTCCTCGCCGCGCCGCATGTCGAGCATCACGCTGCCGCAAACGATCGAAAAGCCGAGGATCGCGACCAGCGAGGACAGAATCAACAACTTGGCCGAAGACGGCCAGCTCCTGATACCCGTTCCTGCCCTGATCGCTCGCACGGCGTTCTCCTGTGCCATCTGGATCGCACGCCAAAGCTTGCCGAGCACTTAAATCCCGGCCCGAGTTCCGCCACGCCGTTAATGGTCCGTTTCCAAAACCGGCGGCAACAGAACAATGGGGTGCCTGGATATGGGAAGACGGTTGCGTGACGCCGGGCGGTCTCGCGCTGGCCTCCTGCCGCGCATCCTTGTATGACGGTCGCACACCCCGCCGAGGATCTGCCGTGCCCGATTACGACCTGCTGCGCGACCATTTGAGCAAACAGACGCTGGACGAATTCGTGCTCAGCATGGAGGCGATCGAGGAGATCCTCGACGACGCCCTGCCGCGCGCCTCGTTTCGCGCCTCGTGGTGGGAAACCGAGCGCGCCCCGGACGAAAAAATGCCGCAACGCGAAGCCTGCATCGCCGCAGGCTACATCGCCACCCGCCTGCCGGACGGATCCGGCGTACGGTTCCGCAAGAAGTCAGCGAAGTTCATGCGGAAGTGGGTGTGAGAAAACGCGCTTCTATCTCTGCAGCCTGACGCCCAGCATCACTACGGTCGCGGCGGTGCTGGCGCCCTGGATGTTGGAGTCGAGGATGTCGCGCCGTGCCTGCAGCTTGAGCTGCACCTCGCGGTTCAGCTTGAATACCAGATCGCCCTGCAGCGAGTATAATTTGTCGTTGCGCGGATTGTCCTGATATTCCTGCGTGCCATAGGTGAAGCGGCCGATGGCGGTGAGCCAGCGGCGGAAATCATGATCGACCTGCGCGGTGTAGTTGCGCGTGAGCACGCCGGATACGCCGGGCACCGTGGTTTCATCGATCGAGGTCGTCGCGAACATCCGCACGGTGGTGAGCGGCGTCGCGGTCCAGACCAATGACGCCGCGGTCAGCAGGCCGGTCAGGTTGTTAAGCCGCGGGTCCGAATAGCTGCGCGCGGTGTAGCCGATCGAGACCTCGCCGGTGATCAGGCGGGTGAATTCGAAGGTGGTGCCGGCCTTGATGTAGCCGCCGTTGGAATCGCGCAGAAAGCCGAAGCGGTCCGGCGTCACGTCATGGACGCGGGTGTCGCCCTGCAGCTCGACGAATGGTTTCAGGCCCGGCAGCACCTCGAAGCCGACGCGGCCGAGCCCGCCATAGCGGATAAAGTCGCGGTCGTTGTTGCTGGTCGAGGTGCCGTCGGTGAGTTGGGAGTCCTGATACTTGGTGCGGTCGATCAAGGCGTCGAGCCTGACCTGCAGGCGGTTGAAGTCCTGCTCGATACCGAGCGTGCCGCCGAGCGTGGTGAACAGCGGAAACTTGGAAAGGCCCGCCTGGATGTTCGGGCTGCCGGGATTGTCGGCGCCGACGCGCAGCCGGACCTGGCTGTTGATGCGGGTGTCGCGTGTCACGTCGATGCGGCCGTCGATCTTGCCGGTGAAGTCGATGCGGTCGACATTGACCGGCGACGGCGAAATCTGCTGCGGGGCCGAGGGAAACGTCCGGTCGTAGCCGTCGAACGAGCCGCGCAGGTCGACGATCACGGAATGCCGGCTCCAGTCCGACGCCGCCAGCACTTCGGGCGCGATCCGGTAAAACGCCGAGCCTTTCGGCGGGATCAGGCGCGCCGGGTTGTCGTTGTAGCCGCCATAGATCTCGACCGCGGACTTCACCAGGAAGCTGCCGACATAGACGCCGGTCGGGCCGAACGGATCGGTGTCGATGCGTAGCCGCTTGCGCGGCGGCTGTCCGGGAACGAGGCCTCCGACCGAGGCCGAGATTCTCGGCCGGTTATTGCGCGGGTCGAGCGAACGGGTGAGCGCCGGCGCCGCGTCCTGCGGCGGCAGGCTGCCGGGACCGGGCGGCGGCTTCGGCCGGCGTTGCCCGGGATAATATTTCACCAGCTTGCGGCGGCGGTTCACCGAATCGAAGCCGGTGTTGGAGAGCCCCGCGCCAAAGGCGGCAGCATTGCCGTAGGTCACCGGCTGGCCGATGCGCGACGGCGCGATCGGGCTGGTTGCGAGGGTGCGCTCGCTGGCCGGTGTCTCCGGGCTGGGGCGCAGCGGCAAGTTCTGCGGCGCCACGAAGCTGCCTTGCACCGGGGTCAGCAAATCGGAGGTCAGGGCCTGGCCGAGCACCGGCAGCGGCGCCATCGCCAGCCATAGACCGGCCGTCAGCGCGCAAGCCGTTTTCGCGCGGTTCCGGCGGTCCAGGGCGGGACCCATGTTCACGATCCGCAAACTCCAGCAACATCAAGATTTTGGCGGCACAGGCAGGTAGCCCGCGACCGCCGCATGGTTAAGGGAGTTAAAACGGATATGGTTAATAGGCGGTTGAGATTGCCGGCCTGCTTGTTTCGCCAGCGCGCGCCGGTCGTGCTAGAATATCGCAGAAATCGACGACCGGGACACCAGACTGATGGCACTCTCCACCCAGGCAACCGCCCCCATGACCGACCAGGCGATCCCGGCCCAAGCTGACCAGGCCATCGCCTCGGCGCTGCGCACGCTGGAGGCAGAGGCCGGCGGCGTCGCCGCGCTGGCGGCGGCCCTGCAGTCGGACAAGCTCGGCGCCGCCTTCATCGCTGCGGCCGAGTTGATCCGCCACGCCCGCGGCCGGCTGATCATTACCGGCCTCGGCAAATCCGGCCATATCGGCCGCAAGATCGCCGCGACCTTCGCCTCGACGGGGACGCCGGCCTTCTTCGTTCACGCCGCCGAAGCCAGCCATGGCGACCTCGGCATGATCACCGCCGACGACGTCATCATGGCGCTGTCATGGTCCGGCGAGCAGCCGGAAATGAAGAACCTCGTCACCTACGCCAAACGCTTCAAGATCGGCATCATCGCGATGACCTCGGACCCGGGCTCGACGCTGGCGCAGGCCGCCGATGTCGCGCTGAACCTGCCGAAAGCGCGCGAGGCCTGCCCGCATAATCTGGCGCCGACCACCTCGTCGCTGATGATGCTGGCGATGGGCGACGCGCTCTCGATCGCGCTGCTGGAAGGCCGCGGCTTTACCTCGGTGGACTTTTCGGTACTGCACCCCGGCGGCAAGCTCGGCGCGATGCTGAAATATACCCGCGACCTGATGCATGCGGGCCCGGCCGTGCCGCTGAAGCCGCTCGGCACCAAGATGTCGGACGCGCTGGTGGAGATGTCCTCGAAGGGCTTTGGCTGCGTCGGCATCATCGACAGCAACGGCCACGTCGTCGGAATCGTCACCGACGGCGATTTGCGCCGCCACATGCGGGCCGACCTGATGACCGTGTCGGTCGACGAGGTGATGACGAAGAATCCCAAGACCATCAGCCGCGACCTGCTCGCGCTGGAAGCGCTGGAGATGCTGAACTCGGCGAAGATCACCGCGCTGCTGGTGACCGACGCCAGGAAGCCGATCGGCATCGTGCACCTGCACGACCTGCTGCGCGCGGGCGTGGCTTAGTCACACATGGTCATTCCGGGGCGCGAGGGCATGGCCAGAGCGAACCCGGAAGGACAGTTCTAGAGCACTGCCACCGTCAGGCGGACGCCTTCGGCCTTGACGATCTGGACCCGCGCACCGACCGGCGCATCGGGACCAAAGATGCGCCAGAACGTATCGTCGACCCGCAACCGGCCCTCGCCGTCGACGATCGGCTTGTCCAGCGTGAACTCGCGGCCGATCAGCGCCTCGCCGCGCTTGTTGAGCCTGTTGGAGCCCAGCTTCGGCTGCGACGCGCCCCGCCAAAGCGGCACCGCGGCCACCGCCGCCAGCGCGAACATCAGGATCTGCGCCTGCCAGGAAAGCTCCGTCGCAAACGACAATCCGCCGACGATCATCGCCGCCAGCCCGAGCCAGAACAGGAACACGCCGGGAGCCAACAGCTCCAGCCCCCATCAGGACCGCGCTGAGGATCAGCCAGGACCACGGCCCCAGAGAGGAAAACGTCTCGATCATCATGGCAGTCCTTGCATCGGGTCAGCGGGTCTTAGGCTGGCAATCAAGCCGCGGCAACAAGGACCAGCCACGTCGACCGGCCGCTTGACGCGCCGGCTTTCAGGCGATGGGACCTCAGCGCTGTGGCGTCGTGGGCACCGGGCCGACATTCGGCACCGAGCCGCGCTTGGCGGCCTGCGCCGCGGTCGCGCTGTCGCCGAACGTCGCCTTGGCAATTTCGCCGATCCCGGCCAATGACCCCAGCACGCCCAGCCTCGATCGGCAGCATGATGATCTTCTGGTTCGGCGAGTCGGCGATCTGGCCGAACGCCTTGATGTATTTGTCGGCGATGAAATAGTTCAGCGCCGCGACGTCGCCGCTGGCGATCGCGTTGGAGACCATCTCGGTCGCCTTGGCCTCGGCTTCGGCGGCGCGCTCGCGCGCCTGTGCGTCGAAGAAGGCGGCCTCGCGGCGGCCTTCGGCCTGCAGGATCTGGCCCTGTTTGGCCCCTTCGGCACGAAGGATCTCCGACTGCCGCTGGCCTTCCGCCTGCAGGATGTCCGCGCGCTTGACGCGCTCGGCCTTCATCTGCCGGCCCATCGCCTCGACCAGATCGGCCGGCGGCACGATGTCCTTGATCTCGATACGGTTGACCTTGAGGCCCCATGGCGACACCGCGGCATCGACCACGCGCAACAGCCGCTCGTTGATCTCGTCGCGATGCGACAGCACCTGGTCGAGATCCATCGCGCCCATCACCGAACGGATGTTGGTCATGGTCAGCACCACGATCGCCTGCGTCAGGTCGGAGACCTCGTAGCTCGCCTTGGCGGCATCGAACACCTGGTAGAATGCGACGCCATCGACGGTGACGGTGGCGTTGTCCTTGGTGATGACTTCCTGCTCCGGGATGTTGATCACCTGCTCCATCACATTGACCTTGCGGCCGACGCGATCGAAATACGGGATGATCAGATTGAGCCCCGGCGACAGCGTGCGGGTGAACTTGCCGAACCGCTCGATGGTCCAGTCATAGCCCTGCGGCACGGTCTTCACGCCGGCGAACAGCGTGAGAATGATCAGCACGACCACGGCAATGGCGAAAATATCGAAACCGGTCATTGAAATCTCCAGGGGGCGAAAATGCGTCTGGATCCGAGCATAGCAGCGTCAGCCGGGAAAAGCGCTTGCCGCAAATGTCACCGTCATCCTGAGGTGCCGAGCGAAGCGAGGCCTCGAAGGATGCGCCGCAAGCGCTGAACACGCATCCTTCGAGGCTCGCCTAAGTCGGCGAGCACCTCAGGATGACGGCGGAGCGTGCGGCCGCAGCCGCCGTAAGCAGCCCGCTTAAATCCAGCCCTTGAGCTCGCGCAGTACCAGTTCGCGGATCACGTCCATGCCGGGCTCGCTGTCGTTGAGACAGGGGACCGCAGAAAAATGCTCGCCGCCATTGCCTTCGAAGATCTCGCAGTTCTCCTGCGAGATCTCTTCCAGCGTCTCCAGGCAATCCGCCGAAAAGCCCGGCATCACCACGACGAGGCGCTTGAGGCCGTCCTTGGCGAGGCGCTCGATGGTCTTGTCGGTATAGGGCTTCAGCCACTGGTCGAAGCCGAAGCGCGACTGGAAGGTCAGCATCAGCCGCGGCGCATTCGGCCCCAGGCGACGCCGCAGCGCCTCGGTCGTGGCGATGCATTGCGTCTGGTAGGGGTCGCCCTTGTCGATGTATTTCTGCGGCATGCCGTGGAACGACGCCACGATCAGTTCGGGCACGAAATCCAGAGTCGCGATGTGGCTCTCGATCGAGACCGCCAGCGCGTTGATGTAGTCCGGCTCGTCGAAATACGGCGGCGTCACCCGCAGCGTCGGCTGCGCGCGCATCTCGGCCAGCACGTTGAACACCTCGTCGCACACCGTGGCGGAGGTCGCCGCGGAATATTGCGGATACAGCGGCACCACCAGGATGCGGTCGCAGCCCTGCGCCGTCAGCGCCGCGATGCGCGAGCGGATCGACGGATTGCCGTAGCGCATCGCCCAGTCCACCGTGATTCGCGTGTGTCCGGCCAGGGCCGCGGCAAGCTTGTCGGACTGGTTGCGGGTGATGGTCTTGAGCGGCGACTCGTTGAGATCGGTATTCCAGATCTTCAGGTAGTCCTTGGCCTTGCGTTGCGGCCGGGTGGTCAGGATTATGCCGTTCAGCACCAGCTTCCAGATCAGCCCCTGATCCTCGATCACACGTCGATCCGACAGGAACTCGCGCAGATAGACGCGGACGCCACGGGCATCGGCCGTATCGGGCGTGCCGAGATTGACCAGCAGCACGCCGACGCGGTCCGGCGACTTGTCGATGGAAACCGCGGGCCGCTCGATTGCAACAACATTCGTCATGATATCAAAGGCTTCGCGCGTTGGCCGAACCTTGTCAAGACAGGCGCCGGCGGAGGGTTCAGAAACACGTGACGCGTTCGGTAGCCACATAGCCCAGCAACAGGCCGATGCCAAACAGGAACACCAGCCCTGCGGCACCGAATTCGAGCCCGCGCATCATCAGGGCACCGCGGCCCTCCCGGCCCGCGGCGAGGCGCCGCGCCAGGCCCTTGGCCGTCACGGCGATGACGGCAATGCTGGCCACGGTGATGGCGGTCCCCAGGCCCATGACGAAGGCGGCGGCGATGCCGGCCCAGAACATGCCCTGCGCCAGCGCGAACACCAGTACCAGAATCGCGCCGGAACAGGGCCGCATGCCGACCGCGACAATCGCCGACAGCCCGCGCGTCCAGCCGCCGGGGCCGGCAAGCTGGTCCGGCGTCGGACCATGCGAATGGCCGCAATGCTCGTCGTGGACGTGGGCATGGCCATGCGCGGCCGGCTCGGCATGTGCCGTATGGGCAGGTGCGTGGTCGTGACCATGGTGGTGATCATGGCCGTGATGATCGTGATGGGACGCACCGGCATGAGCGATGGCGAGTTCCGGCGTGAGCGCGGCCAGCGACGGACGCCAGGCCCGCAACAGGCCACGCCCCTTGCTCCACACCAGCCGGGCGCCGAATGCCGCGATCAGCACATAGCTGGCGATCTCGATGATGCGCTCGGTGCCGCACATCGTCTTGGCGGTGACGTTGAGCAGCCAGGCCCCGATGCCGACGATCAGCACCGCCACCAGTGCCTGCATCAGCGCGGAGACGAACGACAGCGCGATGCCGCGCAAGGCGGTTTCCTCGTTGGCGATCAAATAGGACGAGATCACCGCCTTGCCGTGGCCGGGACCGGCGGCGTGGAAGATGCCGTAGGCGAACGAGATGAAGAGCAGCGTCCACACCGCGCTGCCGTCGGTCTTCGCGGCCCGGATCGTGGCGGACATCTCGCGGTAGAATTCGGATTGCTTGGTCAAGAGCCAGCCGATGATGCCGCCAACCTGCGAATCCGGCGCGGCTTTCGGAGCGCCGAACGGATTCTGGGCAAGGGCGGTGTGCAGGGAGGCGTCGGTAAGCACGGCGACGACAAGAGCAGCGCATGTAAAAATCAAGACGATGTGCCGCGTCATAGCTGCGCTTTCCTCCCCCTCCAGCGGAGGGTAAGCAAGGTCCAGCCCGTGACTCAGCAAGAGTTTCCCTCGCCTCCACAAGCTCATGGGCAGTCCACCGTGATCTTGTTGGCGAACATGGCGCCGAAATTGCCGCCGGCGGCGCCGTCCATGAAATTCTCCTCGCCGAGCTTCTTCGCGGCGGGGGCGGCGTCGCTCGGGCGTTCGATCACGACAGCGCAGTTTGCCGGCGCGCCGACCAGCCGGATCGGATCTTTCTTCTCCAGGCCGAAATCGACGAAGAAGGACGGGTCGTAGATTTCCAGCGCCAGTTGCCTCGCCTTGAACGGCGTCTTGAACGGCATGGTGAAATGCAGCACCAGCGCGCCGTCCTTCTGCTCGAGGTAGTAATCGACCGGATCGAGAAAGCGCTGCTTCTTGCTGCCCTCGGTCTTGGCGAAGGTGAAGAAGCCGAACTCCTTCAGCGATTCCACATTGGTCTGGGCCAGCGGCGCCAGTTCCTCGCGGGTGAAGACGCCCTTGGTCTTGGACTCGATGCCCTGCAGCGCATAGGTCGAGAACATGTCGTCGAACTTCCAGGCATGGCGCACACCGGTGATGCTGCCGTCGGCAGCGTAGATCAACTCGCTGGAAGCCGTGACCCAGACGTGGGGATGCGCGGCAGCGGGGGTGAGGGAGCCGGCGAAGGCCACCAGTAATGCAAGCAGCCCGAGCACGCGAAGCCTGAGCGTCGCGGCAAAACCTTTCCACGAGTCATCCCCGCGCACGCGGGGGTCCATCCACGCTGTCATCATGTTCGTCCGTTTGGTCAGTGGCATCGCGTCAACAATCCCGACGGAGGATATGGGTCCCCGCTTTCGCGGGGACGACATGGTGAGAGGGCGCAGCGGCACAGGCGCGTCTTCGTTCAAACAGCAAGTGCGCTGCCGTTAGCCGCCTCACGCCGCCTCCGGCTCCAGCAGCCCGCGCCGACGCAACAGCGCGTCCGGCGCCGGCGGGCGGCCGCGGAACGCGATATAGGCCTGTTCGGGATCGACGGAGCCGCCGGACGAATAGATATCGTCGAGCAGACGTTTCGATACCGCGGGGTCGAAAATGTTGCCGGCCTCCTCGAACGCGCCGAAGGCGTCGGCGTCCATTACTTCGGACCACATGTAGCTGTAATAGCCCGAGGCATAGTGATCGCCGGAGAAGATGTGGCCGAACTGGGTCGGCCGGTGCCGCAGCGCGATTTCCGCGGGCATGCCGATCTTCTCAAGCTCCTTCTTCTCGAACGCCGCGACATCCGTGCTGGCCGAGGCCGGCTGGGTGTGGAATTCGAGATCGATCAGCGCCGACGACACGAATTCCACCGTGGCAAAGCTCTGGCCGAATTTTCGCGCGGCAATGAAGCGCTGCAGGAGATCGTCCGGCAACGGCTCGCCGGTCTGGTAGTGCGTTGCGAACTGCCTGAGCACCTGCGGCTGCTCCTGCCAGTGCTCGTAGAGCTGCGACGGCAGTTCGACGAAGTCGGTGAACACCGAGGTGCCGGACAGCGAGGGATAGGTCACGTTCGACATCATGCCGTGCAGGCCATGACCGAATTCATGGAACAGCGTGCGGGCGTCGTCCGGCGACAGCAGCGAGGGCTGGCCGTCGGTGCCCTTGGAGAAGTTGCAGACATTCAGGATCAACGGCGCGATGTCGCCGTCGAGCTTCTGCTGGTCGCGTAGCGAGGTCATCCAGGCGCCGGAGCGCTTCGAGGGCCGGGCATAGTAGTCGCCGTAGAACAGCGCCTTGTGCTTTCCATCGGCGTCCTTGACCTCCCAGACGCGCACGTCGGGATGCCACACCGGGACATCGCGGCGCTCCTCGAAGGTGACGCCGAACAATTTGGTCGCGGTGTCGAACGAGGCGGCGATCATGTTGTCGAGCGCGAGATAGGGCTTGATCGCGGCGTCGTCGAAATTGGCGCGGCGCTGCCGCAGCTTCTCGGCGTAGAAGCGCCAGTCCCACGCGGCGAGCTGGAAATTGCCGCCCTCCTCGGCGATCAATTCCTGCAGCGCGTCGCGGTCGGCGAGCGCGCGCTCCCGCGCCGGCTTCCAGACCCGCTCCAGCAGGCCACGCACGGCCTCCGGCGTCTTCGCCATCGAATCCTCGAGACGATAGGCAGCGAAGGTCGGGAAGCCGAGCAGCCTGGCGGATTCTTCGCGCAGCTTGAGGATTTCGACGATGGTCGCGTTGTTGTCGTTGGCGTTGCCGTTGTTGCCGCGCTCGATGAAGGCCTTGTAGGCTTTTTCGCGCAGGTCGCGCCGGGTCGAACTCTTCAGGAACGGCTCCATCGAGGAACGCGAGGTGGTGATGATGGCCTTCCCCGCCATGCCCCTGTCTTCGGCCGCGGCCTTCGCGGCGGCGACAAAGCTTGCCGGCAGGCCGGCGGTGTCGTTCTCGCCTAGCTCCATGCACCATCCCTGTTCGTCGGCAAGCAGATGGTGACTGAACGAGGTGCCGAGCGACGCCAGGCGTTCGTTGATCTCCGCCATCCGCGCCTTGGCCACCTCGTCGAGGCCGGCGCCGGAGCGGTGGAAGCGGTTGTAGCTGCGCTCCAGCAGGCGCATCTGCTCGGACGTCAGACCCAGTTCGGCGCGGTTGTCGTGCAGCGCGGCGATGCGGCCAAACAGCACGGCATTCATCATGATCGGGTTCCAGTGCCGCGCCATCCGCAGCGACACTTCGGTATCGATCGCCAGCAGCGCCGGGTTGGAATGCGCCGAGACCAGATCGTAGAACACCGAAGCGACGCGCCCGAGCAGCTTGCCGGCGCGCTCCAGCGCGATGATGGTGTTGGCGAAGTCCGGCGCCGAATTGTCGTTGACGATGGCCGAGATCTCCGCTGCGTGGTCGAAAAACGCCTGCTCGAACGCCGGCATGAAGTGCTCGGGCGTGATCTCGGCGAAAGGCGGGGTCTCGAACGGGGTCGTCCACGGGCGCAGCAGCGGATTGTCGAGCGCGTGAGGGGTGGCCACGGAGTTCAAGCTGTCTGACATCATAAATCCTGATTTGCCGCGCTTTTTACGTGCGGCATCTATACCATGCCGTGAGGCTTTTTTGGGCCCTTTAGCGCTTGCCGCAGCGGGCTTTTTCGGAGAGATTGCGGCCCGCAAAAGGACTTTCAACATGACCACCTCCCCTGCCCCCCGCCGGATCTACTGGCCCAGCGTCATCACCGTGATTTCGGCCGCGATCCTGATCGGTGCCGAGGTGTTCGGCGCGGCGTTCGCGGGTGGCTGGGCGCTGTCGATCCTGTTTGGGCTGTCGACCACCGGCGAGCACATCCTGCAGGTGGCGCTGTTCCTCGGGGGCGTCGTCATCATGGCGGCTTTCATGCGCAACGCAGCACGCATCGAGCCGTTCACAAGGCGGGGATGAGTAGCTCGCTTCCTTCCTTCTCCCCTTGTGGGAGAAGGTGGCGCGGACGAAGTCCGCGTCGGATGAGGGGGCGCAGCAGAGCACTACCCCTCACACTCCTGCGTCAAAAAGCTCCTACTTCCTTTCATCTGACTTAACGTTCGTTCATGTTCGCCGCCTGGCTGCGTCATGTTTGCAACGCTTCGCCGCCTCATCGAGCAAAATGGTCGCGGCCCTCAAGAAAATTCTTGCGCCCCCCACCCAAACACCCTAATTGCAATCTTGCCCAATTTCGCACGTGCCTGTGGTCGTGTGTCAGTCGGTAGGTATCCGGACAAGAGGCCGGACAGCCGCCAAGGGACAAGGAAGCCGAGGGTCACCGGGTCGCAAGATCGGGAGGCCAGCATCTCTCTCCAGGGATGCCGATGAAGGTGACCTTGATCCTTGCAACCGTGACTGGCAGCCGGAGGCGAACCGGCGCACCTCGTTCTCAACGGGGGACGCGACTTAAAGCAACGACGGATCGGGCTTTTTTGGTCTCTGCTGGCTTTCCATCAGCCAGCGCGAATACCGAAGAGGCTTGTCCTTCATTGCCAGGTGTGCGGTAGGGTAACACCCGACCAATCCACGGCAGCACTTACGGTCTGTACTTTCGGCTTTGCCGCGCCTCCATCGCGCGTCGTTGCCCGAAAGCGCTGAACCGTCATCATTTTTTGGACGCGACCCGTCGCTGGGCCGTCCGGGAGAGTGCTATGACCGAACGTATCCAGGAATTCCTCCGCGCCCGCCGTACCGAAGGCAGCGATATCGAGCCCTGCCTGGTCGTCGATCTCGATGTCGTGCGCGAGAACTTTCACAGCTTCGCCAAGGCGCTGCCGGACAGCCGGGTGTTCTACGCGGTGAAGGCCAATCCGGCGCCGGAAGTGCTGTCGCTGCTGGCATCATTGGGCTCGTGCTTCGACTGCGCCTCGGTGCAGGAGATCCAGATGGCGCTCGACGCCGGCGCGACCCCTGAGCGCATCTCGTTCGGCAACACCATCAAGAAGGAACGCGACATCGCGCGCGCCCATGCGCTGGGCATCGCGCTGTTCTCGGTCGACTGCGCGCCCGAGGTCGAGAAGATCGCGCGCGCCGCGCCCGGCGCCCGCGTGTTCTGCCGCATTCTCTACGATTGCGCCGGCGCCGAGTGGCCGCTGTCGCGCAAATTCGGCTGCGATCCGGAAATGGCCGTCGACGTGCTCGAACTCGCCAAGCGTCTTGGCCTCGAGCCCTATGGCATCTCGTTCCATGTCGGCTCGCAGCAGCGCAAGGTGAAGGCGTGGGACCGCGCGCTGGCGATGGCGTCGAGCGTGTTCCGCGACTGTGCGGAGCGTGGCATCAACCTCTCCATGGTCAACATGGGCGGCGGATTCCCGACCAAGTACCTGAAGGAAGTCCCGGCGGTCGTGCAGTACGGCCGTTCGATCTTCCGTGCGCTGCGCAAGCACTTCGGCAACGCGATCCCGGAGACCATCATCGAGCCGGGTCGCGGCATGGTCGGCAATGCCGGCATCATCGAAACCGAAGTCGTTCTGATCTCGAAGAAGAGCGACGAGGACGAGGTGCGTTGGGTCTATCTCGACATCGGCAAGTTCGGCGGTCTCGCCGAGACGATGGACGAGTCGATCCGCTACGCCATCAAGTCGCGCCACGATGGCGCCGAGATGACGCCCTGCGTGCTCGCCGGCCCGACCTGCGATTCCGCCGACGTGATGTACGAGAAGCTGCCCTACCCGCTGCCGGTGACGCTGGAGATCGGCGACAAGCTGCTGATCGAAGGTACCGGCGCCTACACGTCGACCTATTCGGCCGTGGCGTTCAACGGCTTCCCGCCCTTGCGCACCTTCCACATCTGAGCGCTCTTCCTTCCCTCTCCCGCCCTGCGGGGGAGGGTGAAGCGAGCACGCCCGGCTTGATTTGCCGGCCAATACACGGCATTGCGGGGCCTGTTCATTTCGAGGGCCCCGCAATGACCCGCCGCCTGATTTCCACCGGATCGCCTTTCGAGAAAGCCGGCGGCTACAGCCGCGCAGTGGTCGACGGCGACTTCGCGTTCGTTTCCGGCACCACCGGCTACGATTACACCACCATGGTGATGCCGGCCGATGTCACGGCGCAGACACAGAACTGCTTCAAGACCATTGGCGCCGCGCTGACGGAAGCCGGTTTCGAAATGGCCGACATCGTGCGCGCGACCTATTACATCACCGACCGCGCCGACGCGGACGCGGTGTTCGCGGTCACCGGCGCGCATTTCGGCGAGATCCGGCCGGCATCCGCCATCCTCGTCGTGGCCGGCCTGTTGAAGCCGGAAATGAAAGTCGAAATCGAAGTGACGGCGAAGCGGCGCTCGACCTGAACCTTTCCACCCCCACGAACGGCGCGGCTTGTGTCCGCCGTCTCGTCCATTGACTGTCTGGAGCTACCTGAATGACCACCCCCTGGCCGATCTACGCAAAAATCACCGGACCTATCGTGATGGTCGGCTTCGGCTCGATCGGCAAAGGCACGCTGCCTTTGATCGAACGCCACCTCGACTATGACAAGTCGCGCGTTACCGTGATCGATCCCAAGGACGAGGGCCGCAAGGCGCATTGCGAGAAGCAGAACGTGCGCTTCATCCAGCAGGGCGTCACCAAAGAGAACTATCGCGAGCTGCTGACGCCGCTGCTGACCGAAGGCGGCGGCCAGGGCTTCTGCGTCAACCTGTCGGTCGATACCGGCTCGAAGGACATCATGGAGCTCTGCAACGAGCTCGGCGCGCTCTACATCGACACCGTCAACGAGCCCTGGCTCGGTTTCTATTTCGACGCATCAAAAGGCCCGGAAGCGCGCTCCAACTACGCTTTGCGTGAAGCCACGCTGGCCGCCAAGAACGCGCGCGCCCCGGGTTCGACGACGGCCGTGTCGTGCTGCGGCGCCAATCCCGGCATGGTGTCGTTCTTCGCCAAGCAGGCGCTCTTGAACGTCGCCGCCGACCTGCAGCTCAATGCGCCCGAGCCAAAGACCAAGGCGGAGTGGGCCGACCTGATGCGCCAGTGCGGCGTCAAGGGCATCCACATCGCCGAGCGCGACACCCAGCGCTCGAAGAAGCCGAAAGAGCCGGACGTGTTCGTCAACACCTGGTCGGTCGAAGGCTTCCTGTCGGAAGGCGTGCAGCCGTCCGAACTGGGCTGGGGCACCCATGAAAAATGGATGCCGGAGAACGCGCACACGCATCAGACCGGCTGCGGTGCGGCGATCTATCTGATGCAGCCCGGCGCCGATACGCGCGTGCGCACCTGGTGCCCGACGCGCGGACCGCAATACGGCTTCCTCGTCACCCACAACGAGTCGATCTCGATCTCGGATTATTTCACGGTGCGTGATGCGTCGGGCAAGGCCGTGTACCGGCCGACCTGCCACTATGCCTATCACCCCGCGGATGACGCGGTGCTGTCGCTGCATGAGCTGTTCGGCCGCGCCGCCAAGATGCAGGAGAAGCACCACATCCTCGACGAGAACGAGATCGTCGACGGCATCGACGAACTCGGCGTGCTGCTCTACGGCCACGGCAAGAACGCCTACTGGTTCGGCTCGCAGCTCTCCATCGAGGAGACCCGCGAGTTGGCACCTTACCAGAACGCCACCGGCCTGCAGGTGACCTCCGCCGTGCTCGGCGGCATGGTGTGGGCGCTGGAGCACCCGAAAGAAGGCATCGTCGAAGCCGACGAGATGGATTTCCATCGCCTGCTGGAGATCCAGGGTCCCTATCTCGGCCCGGTGAAGGGCTACTACACCGACTGGACCCCGCTGGAAGGCCGCCCCGGCCTGTTCCCGGAAGACATCGACACCAGCGATCCCTGGCAGTTCAAGAACGTCCTGGTGCGCTGACACCAAGCCGTCATTTGGGGATGCAGCGGTCGGCGAAGCCGGCCGTTGCCTCCCGGAACTTCATGATGTTGACCGTCGCATGTCGAGATACCCCGCCGCTCCGATGAGAGCGGCTGGAGTTCGCTTGAGCTGGTGCGCTCGCGCCCGGGAATGACAACTTCGGTCCAGAAACCGCGTAACGTTTATTTGGTCGAAATCGGCGGCGCCATTTTTTCGGCCGGTGACGGCGGCAGAGCCGGCGTGGCACCCGCCTTTTGCGCGTCGGCATCCGGTTGCGCCGGCTGCGGCGGGATTTCCTGCGGGCGGGCGCCGGTGGTCGCAGGCTCTGCCGGCTCCGATGGCTTGCTGGCGGCGCCGGGGGTCGATTGCAGCGGCTGGGTGGCCTGCGCCATTTGCGCGTGCTCCGGGGCGAGCTGCGCCAGCGAGGCGGCGGAAATGCCTAGCCCGGCCACGACCATGGCGCCGGCCAGCCACAGGTCGTTGCGGTATGCGCGTTTTCGACGGGTTGCGATCATGATTGCCACCTCATTTATGTCGGTGGTCAACGGATGCGGAACTTCATGGTTCCGTTGTCATCACGACGCGGCCAGCAACGCGGCGCCGCTCAGTCCTTGGTGCTGACTTCCCAGGTCGCATGGCCCACGCCGGAGCGGCGCTGCAGGTCGGCGACGACGACGTCGAGTTCGCGGGGGTCGATCGCGGTCGAGACCAGCATGGCGGTGATTTCCTGCTGATCGTCGCCGAGATCAACGACGTCGATATTGGCCACCGGATAATTCGCCGCCTCCAGCCGCTCCACCAGATATTCGCGCAGCCCGGCCAAAGCCTGGTCGGATACGGTCAGCTTGAAATAATACGTCGCCTCGGATGATTTCTCGTCGAGCGGCGCGCGGTTGATGGCGTTGACCAGCGGCCGCAGCAGCGTGTTGCCGGCCAGCACGAAAACCGTCAGCGCCAGCGCCTGCGCGATCATGTCGGCGCCGGCGCAGCTGCCGACCGCGGCCGAGCACCACAGCGTCGCCGCGGTGTTGAGGCCGCGCACATTGGTGCCTTCCTTCATGATGACGCCGGCGCCGAGAAAGCCGATGCCGGAGACGACATAGGCAATGACGCGCACGGCGCCGTCGGATCCGGCGAGCTGCATCGCAAGATCGACAAAGGCCGCCGCGCCGACCGCCACCAGCACATTGGTCCGCAACCCCGCGGTGCGCTGCCGGTACTGCCGCTCGGCCCCGATCAGCGTGCCGAGAACGAACGCAGTCGTCAGGCTAAGCAGCGTGTCGAGGAAATCGAGGGTCTGGAACGTGGCGAGGAAGCGCATGGCGTGTCATGGCGGCAAGAGGTGACAGAAAAATGACGGGCCCGCGATGCGCGATCGGATGCTCGCAGTTCAGATTTCCAGCAACCCGGCATCTCCGGTCTGGTCGGCGAAGGCCAGCAGCGTGCCCTTCGCGTTCCAGGCCAGCGCGGTGACCGGCTCGCCCTTGTTGGCACGGACCAGGATCTCGGCGCCGTCGGTCATCCGCACCATCAGGATGGTGCCGTCGCTATAGCCGCAGGCGAGAATATCCTGCTTGGGATGGCAGGCGACCATCGTCACCTTGGCCTTGAGCGGCGCCAGCATGCCGGGCTCCTTGCCCATCGGGCCGTCCTTGCTGGCGAACGGCCAGACGATCACGCTGTCGGCGCCGGAGGTCGCGAGCCCCTTGCCGCCCGCGCTCCACGACACCGAGCGCACCCGCGCGGGGTAGCCGGTCATTCGCATGTGCTTGCTGTCGGCCAGCCGCCAGCCGTGCAGCGCCGGCTCATGCATCGCGGTGACCAGAAACTTGTTGTCCGGGCTGAAGGTGACCGCCAGATGCGACCCCGCCCATTCCAGCACTTCGGGCTTTGCCGCCATGTTGGGAAACCACAGCGTCACGCCGTTGTAATGCGCGATGCCGAGCCGCAGCCCCTTCGGCGCAAACGCCACGCCGCCGACGGTGGAGGGCACGTCGAGCGACTTCACCTCGCCCTTGGCGCTGCGGACGAAGGCGGTCTTGCCGGCCGACCACGCCACCGCGCCGTCGGGATGCAAAGCGACATTGTCAATCCAGCGCCGCTTGGCGTCGGTCGCGAGCAGCGTGACGTCGCCGTTGCGGTTCAGTTCGACGAGCTTGCCGTCGTCGCCGCCGATCAGCAGGCGCTGGTCGTCGGCGGCGGTGCACAGGATGCCACCATTATGCACAGCGACGGCGCGCTGGCCGAGCTCATCGACCAGCCAGACATTCTCTTCCGCACCGACGAACGCCGCCTTGTCGCCGAGAAAATGCACGGCGACGACTGCGCCGTCGATCGTGACCGGGCGCACGCGGTCGGTGACCGAGACGATGGATGCCTGCTCCTGCAGCGGATCGAAGTCGGACATCAGGCCGGGATCACGTTGGCGAAGCCGTCGCGGATCGCCTGCTCGGGCAGGTCGCGCCCGATGAAGACGAGGCGGCTTTCGCGCTTCTCGCCGTCCTTCCATGGTCGCTGGTGGTCGCCTTCCAGCATCATGTGGACGCCCTGGAAGACGTATCGCTCGGCATCGTTGACGAAGGAAACGATGCCTTTGGAGCGCAACATCTTACCGCCCTCCGCCGCCACCAGGCCCTGCAGCCAGGGCAGGAAGGTGGTCGGGTCGAGCGCCTTGTCGGTGCGCAGCGACAGCGATTGCATGTCCTCGTCGTGATAGTGCTTCACGCCGCCATGATCGTGGCCGTGGTGATGGTCGTGGCCATGATGATCATGGTCATGCGCGTCGCCGGCTTCGAGAAACTCCGGCTCGATTTCGAGGATGCGGTCGAGATCGAAGGCGCCCTGCTCCAGCACGTCGGACAGCTTGACCTGCGCGCGCTCGGTGCGATGCAGCTTGGCGTAGGGGTTGATGGCGCGGATGCGGGCCTCGACTTCGGCGAGCTCGGGCTTCGACACCAGATCGATCTTGTTGAGCACGATGACGTCGGCGAAGGCGATCTGGTTCTTGGCCTCCGGCGCGTCCTTGAGCCGCTCACTCAGCCATTTGGCATCGGCCACCGTCACCACCGCGTCGAGGCGGGTGTGCAGTTGCACGTCCTCGTCGACGAAGAAGGTCTGCGCGACGGGGGCGGGATCGGCGAGGCCGGTGGTCTCCAGGATGATGGCGTCGAACTTGCCCTTGCGCTTCATCAGACCGTCGAGGATGCGCACCAGGTCGCCGCGCACGGTGCAGCAGACGCAGCCGTTGTTCATCTCGAACACTTCTTCGTCGGCGCCGATGATCAGATCATTGTCGATGCCGATCTCGCCGAACTCGTTGACGATGACGGCGTATTTCTTGCCGTGGTTTTCCGACAGGATGCGGTTCAAGAGCGTGGTCTTGCCGGCGCCGAGATAGCCGGTCAGCACGGTCACGGGAATTTTGGCGGCGGTCGTTTCAGACATGATTTCTCCGGGTATCGGCAGCGCGCCGGCGGCAGGGATGCCCCGCGCTCCTAGTTCAGCGTGCTCGTCAGCGCCTTTATATTGTGCCTGACCATATCAATGTAAGTGGGCGCGTCGCCGTTTTCCGCGGTCAGGCTGTCGGAATACAGCGTTCCGCCGATCTTCGCGCCGGTGTCGGCGGCGATCCGGCGCATCAAGCGGGGGTCGCTGATGTTTTCGAGGAACACCGCGGGGATTTTGGCGGTTTTGATCTGGGTGATGATCTTCGCCAGATCCTGCGCGCTGGGCTCGGAATCGGTCGAAACGCCCTGTGGCGCCACGAACGCGATGCCGTACTCGTCAGAGAGATAGCCGAATGCGTCATGGCTGGAGATGACCTGTCGGCGGGCAACGGGAATCGCCGCCACGGCCGACCGGACCTCGGCATCGAGTGTATCGAGTTTCGCCAGATAGGCCGTTGTGTTGGCCCGGTACGCCGCGGCGCCCGAAGGATCGACGGCGACCAGCGCCTCGCGGATATTGCTGACATAACCCTTCACATTGATCACGGACTGCCAGGCATGCGGATCGGCCTTGTTGTTGATGTCGCGCTCGGCGATGCCGTCGGAGGCCGTAACGATCACCGCCTGCCCGCCGGCGGATTTCACCAGTCGCGGCAGCCAGCCTTCAAAACCCAGCCCGTTGACGACAACGAGTTTGGCATCGGTGATCTTCCTGGCGTCCTGCGGCGACGGCGTATAGACGTGCGTGTCGCCGTTGGGACCGACCAAGATAGCGACGTTGACGCGGTCGCCACCGACGTTTTTGACGAGATCGCCGAGGATCGAGAAACTGGCGACGACATCGATTTTTTGCTGCGCGAACGGAGCGGTAACCGACGCGAGAAAAAGCGCCAGAGTCACAATCGTCGATATACCGAGACGCCGCATGATGGCTCCTACGCTTCCAGATGCCGGCCGGGGAACAGTTGTCGCACGAGTCCGCTGACGCTGCCGAACAGCACCGAGAATACATAGAGCGCCGCGGCGACCAGAATCACTGCCGGGCCGGACGGCACCTTGGTCTGGAACGACAGCACCAGGCCGAGATAGCCCGACAGCATCGCGCTCGCCACCGCGATCAGCATCATGCCGGTGATGTCGCGCGACCAGAACCGCGCGATGCCCGCCGGCAGCACCATCAGCCCGACGGCCAGCAGCGTGCCGAGCGCGTGGAAGCCGTTGACCAGGTTGATGACGACGAGCGCGAGAAAGGCCAGATGCGCCGGCGCCCCGGCGCGACTCACCGTGCGCAGAAACACCGGGTCGACGCATTCGATGACCAGCGGGCGATAGATCACCGCCATCACCACCAGCGTGATGGTGGCGTTGAACGCAATCACCAGCAGCGTCTGGTCGTCCATCGCGAGAATATTGCCGAACAGCACATGCAGCAGATCAATATTGGTGCCGTTCATCGAGACGATGGTGACGCCCAGCGCCAGCGACACCAGATAGAACGCCGCCAGCGAGGCGTCCTCCTTGATCTCCGTCACGCGCGAGACGAGGCCCGCCAGCAGCGCCACCGAGAAGCCGGCAATCAGCCCGCCAAAGGTCATTGCAAACAGATTGAGGCCGGAGACCAGAAAGCCCATCGCGGCGCCCGGCAGGATCGCATGCGCCATGGCATCGCCGACGAGGCTCATCCTTCGCAGCATCAGGAATACGCCGACCGGCGCGCCGCCGAGCGCCAGCGCCACCACGCCGGCCAGCGCGCGACGCATGAATTCGAAATCGACGAAGGGCGCGATCAGCGTGTCATAGATCATCACGCGGCCCGCGGCCGGGCTGCATCGACCACACAGGCGGAGGCGCCGTCATCGAATGCCTCGCACATGCGGCGCGCTTCGAGCTGGTTCTCCGCCGTCAACACCTGGGCGGTCGGCCCCCACGCCACTGCGCCGCGCGCCAGCAGCAGCGTCTCCGGAAAATTGTCGCGCACCAGATCCATGTCGTGCAGCGCCGCCAGCACGGTGCGCCGTTCGGCGTGCCAATGCCTGACAAGCCCGATCAGGTCGGCCGAGGTCTTGGCGTCGATCGCATTGAATGGCTCGTCGAGCACGATGACGCGGGCATCCTGCAGCAGCACGCGGGCGAACAGCATGCGCTGCGTCTGGCCGCCGGACAAAGTCCCGATGGTGCGGTTCTCGAAGCCGGTGAGACCGACCGCGCCGAGCGCCTGGCCGATCTGCTGCTGCGCTTTTTTGCCGAGGCCACCGAACAGGCCGGTCGAGCGCCACAGGCCGGTGCCGACGAAGTCGAATACCGAGATCGGAAAGCTGCGGTCGATATCGACGCTCTGCGGCAGATAGGCGATCTCGCGCGGGTTGAGCTGGCCCAGCCCGATGCTGCCGGCCAGCGGCTTGAGAATGCCGACAATGCCGCGAAACAGCGTCGATTTGCCGGCGCCGTTCGGCCCGACGACCGCCAGCAGTGCACCCGCCGCGATTTCACCGGTCAGATGGTGCACCGCCGGGTGGCGGTCATAGCCCAACGTGACATCGGAAAAGGTCAGTTCCGCGGCCATCAGCGCATCGCCATCAAAACGATTGCCCACATCAGCGCGCTGACCGCCAGCGCCAGGCCGAGGCGGGCCGGCAGCGCCAGGCGCAGGATCGACCATGGCGCCGGCTGCGCCGGATGCGGCGTCAGGGGATCATGCTGGTGCGAATGCGCGTGGGTATGGGAATGCGAATGGGCCATCGATACGCCTGGACAGACAGAACCGGCGACCAAAGCCGCCCTGCCCATTTGTTATATTATAACATCCCCCGTCGCAACATTCGTTCAAGCGAAATGCCGGACTAGGGCAAGACCGGCGAACAGGCCGGCAATTGCCAACACCACCGAGCCCAGTACGTAGAGCAGCGCCATCATCGTCTCGCCGCGCTCGTACAGCAGCGCGGCATCCAGCGAAAACGCCGAGAAGGTGGTGTAGCCGCCGAGGATACCGGTCATCAGGAACAGCCGCCACGGCTGCGACGCCTCGCCCTTGAAGGCGAGGTAGCCGGCGATCAGCCCCATGATGGTCGAGCCGGTGATGTTGATCAGGAAGGTACCCCAGGGAAACGCGGTGCCGAGGGCGCGGCCGGCGGCCATATTGACGGTGTGGCGCAAGGTCGAGCCGAGCCCGCCGCCGACAAAAACCAGAACGTAATTCAGCATGGTCTCACCAACCAATTTCCGCTTGCTCATCTAGCGCGTGGGGGCTCCTCCCCCCCCCTTGCGGGGAGGGGTCGGGGGTGGGGGTGCCGCGGGCGACGGCGCTTGTGGCACCCCCATCCCGGCCTCCACTTCCGACGATGCTATCGCACCGTCGTCGTTCGGCCGACCCTCCCCGCAAGGGGGAGGGAGGCCATCGGCGTCGTCGCATAACACTCGCAAAGCGAAAGGGCGGCAGCTTTCGCTACCGCCCCGATGTTCGCTGCGAAACCGGGCTTACGCGCCGGTCTTGCCGTACAATTCGTCGACATAGTCCCAATTGACCAGCGAATCCACGAACGCCTTCAAATAGTCCGGGCGGCGGTTGCGGTAGTCGATGTAGTAGGAGTGCTCCCAGACGTCGACGCCGAGGATCGGGGTCGCGCCGTGGACCAGCGGGCTTTCGCCGTTCGCGGTCTTGGAGATTTCCAGCTTGCCGTTCTTGACCGAGAGCCAAGCCCAGCCGGAGCCGAACTGGCCGACGCCTGCGGCGGCGAAGTCGGTCTTGAACTTCTCGAGACCGCCGAGATCCTCGGTGATCTTCTTCTCGAGACGGCCGGGCAGCTTATCGCCGCCGCCGTTCGGCTTCATCCAGCTCCAGAAATGCAGATGATTGTAGTGCTGGCCAGCATTGTTGAAGAGCGGGGCATTCTTGCCGAACGAACCCTTGACGATCTCTTCGAGGGGCTTGCCTTCGAATTCGGTGCCCTTGAGCAGGTTGTTGCCATTGGTCACGTAAGCCTGATGGTGCTTGTCGTGATGGAATTCCAGCGTTTCCTTCGACATATAAGGCGCGAGCGCGTCATAGGCGTAGGGCAGTTCGGGAAGCGTGAAGGTCATTGGGAATCGTCCACAAAATTGATGGGATACGAAGGCTAACGGGAACCATTATAGATGGTTCCATTATACTTGGACATGGGCCCTGCGCGCGCGTTATGCCGCGCTGGGCATCGCATCCAGCGTCTCGCGGCGCACCGGAGGGCGCACGTTCATCAGCATCTGGAAGCAGCCGGCGATCAGGCCGACCACCACCGCGGCCTGCCACGCCCGGTCATAGCTGCCGAGCTGCGCATAGATCACGCCGCCGCCCCAGGCGCCGATGAAGGAGCCGGCCTGATGGCTGAGAAAGGCGATGCCGGTCAGGGTCGCCATGAAGCGCAACCCGAATAGCTGCGCGACCAGCCCGTTGACCAGCGGCACCACGCCGAGCCAGAGCGATCCCATCACCGCGGCGAACACCATGGTCGAAGCCGCCGAGGCCGGAAAATAGAAATAAGCCGCCAGCGCCAGCGAGCGGATGATGTAGATGCCGCCCAGCAGAATTTGCTTAGGATATTTTCCGCCGAGCCAGCCACATACATAGGAGCCGATCACGTTGAAGGCTCCGACCAGCGCCAGCGCGGTGGCGCCGAGCGAAGGATCGAGGCCGCAAATCGCCAGATAGTTCGGCAGATGCGTGGTGATGAAGACGAGTTGCAGGCCGCAGACGAAGAACGACAGCGCCATCACCACGAAGCCGGAATGGCCGAGCGCCGATTGCACCGCGGCGCCCAGCGTCTGCGCGGCTTCACTGGATTTTGCCACCTCGATCTTGTCGGATCGCCCGGCAAACAGGGCGGCCGGCAGCATCACCGCGACCAGGCCGAGAAATCCGATCAGCGCCATCTGCCAGCCCGCGGTGGTGATCAGCGTCTGCGCCAGCGGCGAGGCGATCACCAGGCCGAGCGAGCCCGCCGCCGACACCGCGCCCATCGTCACGCTGCGCTTGGCGGCCGACACGCTGCGCGACGACACCGTCATGGCAATGCTCGAGGCCGTGCAGGACAGCGCCAGACCGATGCACAGGCCGGCACCGAGCGTGAACACCAGCGCCGTGGTCGCCGCCATCATCAGCAGCAGGCCCGCGGCATAGATGAAGACGCCGGTCAGCATGACGTAGCGGCTGCCGTAGCGATCGGCGAAGGCACCGACGAAAGGCTGCGACACGCCCCAGATCACGTTCTGCAGGGCGGTGGCCAGCGAGAAATCGGCCGTGGTGATGGCGGTGTCGTGCAGAATCGCGGGCTGGAACAGACCGAAACTCTGCCGCATACCCATCGCGAGGCTGAGCAACACGGCGGCGCCGGCCAGAATCGACCAGCGCTGATAGGTGCTGAGTTGGGCCTCTGTCATGACGTTCCTCGTCGATAGAATATTTTTCTTATATTGCCATCGGAAGCGGGACCTGACCATCCCGCTGGGAACCTATATGCAATGCGAAACAGGCAGAGGTGAGTTGCGCATGGGCGTCGAGATCGAGATTCTGACCGGCCATTCGTCATGGCCAAGCGTGCAGCCGTTATTCGAGGCGGTGTGGCCGCCGGAGGTCGTCGAAAAACTGTCGTGGCGCCACATCGCGCTGGCTCCGGCCGACCTTCGGGTCCTGGTGGAGTCCGACGAGCAACTGGTCTGCCACGTCGGCATCACCCGCCGCGAGGGTACCTGGGACGGCCGCAAGGTGCGTATCGGCGGCATCGGAGGCGTCGCGACGCATCCCGATTTCCGGCGCCGCGGCTTTGCCAGCGTCGCGCTCAATGCCGCCTTGGCGACTTTGAAAGACGAACGCGCCACCGATTTCGCGATGTTGTTCTGCGAACCGCAGCTCAGCGGTTTCTTCACCAGCCGGGGCTGGAAACCGTTTACCGGCGAGGTGTTCGCGGAACAGACCAGCGGGCGCGCGCGCTTCGACACGCTGCTACCGTTCGTGTTCTATCTCAAGCGAGCGCCGCATACGGGCGAGATCGACCTCGGCGGCCTGCCGTGGTGAGACGCCAGGTCAAATTCAATCTCCTCGCTCAAAACGACGTGAGCTTCAGGGCCTCCTGATCTGGCATTGCAGAACTCCAATATGTTGCTATTCAGGCGTCCGCATTATGGAGAAACATATGGCCTTTCGTTCCGCCCTCTCGCTCGCGCTGCTCGGCGCGCTGCTTGCTGTCCCTGCGGCCACAGCTCAGGCTGTCAATGAAGCCACCGGCCTTTGGCAGACCCAGGCCGGCGACGCGCGCGTGCGCGTCAGCAAATGCGGCGGCGCCATCTGCGCGACGGTGGCCTCGTTGCGCGACAAGCTTGACCCCCAGACAGGAAAGCCGGCGATCGACGACAAGAACCCCGATCCCGCCAAGGCGACGCGCTCGATCATCGGCATCCATCTGTTCATCGACATGCGCCCCACAGCGCCGGGCCGCTGGTCGGGCCAGATCTACAATGCCGACGACGGCAAGACCTACACCAGCAACATTTCGCTGGCCGGTTCCGACACCCTCAGGGTCGAAGGCTGCGTCGGCGCCTTCTGCGGCGGCGAAAACTGGAGCCGGGTGGGAAAGTAAGCCACACCGCAACTTCGTAGGGTGGGCAAAGGCGCCCTTGCGCCGTGCCCACCACGCCGCGGCGGCGGGCACGCTTCGCCGCGCTCCGCGCAACGCAGCTTTGCCCACCCTACGTTCTACGACGACATCATCGCCTTCAGCGCCATTGTCGCGGAGGCGTAGCCGCCGCGGGCACCGTCGATGAAGTGAACGTGGTCACTGCGCAGCGCCGAGGGCGTGAAGCAGGTCATCATCGCCGCGTCCTGGCGGTGCAGGCCGTAGCGGACGGTGCCGGCGGAAGCCGCCGCGACCAGCCGCTGCTCCAGCGCTTTCTCCAGATCCGGCGTGCAATCCAGGATCATCCGCAACCCGTCGTCATATTTGCGGAAGTCGGAATTCTCCACCAGTTGCTCGACATAGGTCTTTGGCACGAAGCCGCCTACGCTGATGCCATAACGCATCACGATATAGGCCAGCAGCGTGCGACCGAGCACGGTGACGCGATTCATCAGCCACGAGCCGCGCTGCGTGCGGATCTCGAAATCGAGCCCGGCAGGCGGCCATTTAATCATGGGGCCGCCGGCCGGCACCGGCCGCCCGGCGTCGGGGCTGCGCTCCACCAGCGCAATGACGTCTTCGATCACTGCCCGGAACGCGCTTTCGGCGATGCCCACGCGCGGCACCACCAGCACCGACAGAATAAGTCCGCGTGCCGCCGGAATTTCCTCGAAGCGGCACGACAGCCCGGATAGGTCCGGCACCGCGCCCACAGCAGCCATAGGCACCGCGAACTCGCCGCGCTTCATCGCCACCTCGGCCCAGCCGAGCCCGCCACCGGTGAACATCGCGTAGGAGACGTTCGGCGAGGGCCCGAAGCGCGCCACCCGGACATCGAGCCCCTGCGCGCGCACCGCCGTCACCGGCACCACGGCCACCCGCATCATCAGATCGAGATCGTCCTGCACCCAGCGCGCCGTCGCCGCCAGCGCCTCGTGGGCGCGCCCGACATCGCCGGGCGCCACCGCGAAGCTGGCCCCGTCGCCGCCGAACACGAACGGGAATTCGCGGCCGTCCAGCGCGTTGGTGACGGCCGCGATCACCGCCGCACCCGCCATGTTGACGGCCTTGTAGCGCTGCTGCTCGATGGCGCGGGTGGATTGCACGATATCGGCCAGACCGATGATCCAGTCGTCCGGCAACGGTAAATACAGCGCCGGGTCCATCAGGTCTGCAAAGCCGCGGAATACCGGAATGCGGCCGTAGAAATCCTCGCCGCTGCTCATGGATGCGCCGTCCCGATCGGGCGCGCCGGAATGGCGCCCCGCGCATCCTAGCCACAGCGCGGGGCTGGCGTCATCCCTGGACCTCGGCCGATGCGCGAGGGCATACTCAACGCGCACCGAACCGGATAAGGTTGCGCATGGATGCCTCCGTTAAGCCGACCAAACCGTTCGAGATGCCGTCGCAGCGTGCGCGCGGGCGGCGCCGGGCTGCGCGAACCTTCGCTTTGTTCGTCGCAGCCAGTGCGCTGCTGCTGATCGGGCTGGCCGGAACCGCGGCCTATCTGATCACGCGGCCGGAGACCCTGCGGATCGCGGTTGGCCCCGCCGGCAGCGACGACGTCCGCTTCATGCAGAGCGTCGTGCAGACCTTCGCGCGCGACCGCGACCATGTTCGGCTGACGCTGACGCCGACCGACGGTCCCACGGCCAGCCTGGCCCTGTTGCGCGACCACAAGGCCGACCTGGCCGTGGCCCGCGGCGACCTTCCGATGCCCGCCGACACCCAGGCTGTCGCGATCCTGCGCAAGAATTTCGTGGTGCTGTGGTCCGTGCCCCGCGCGGAAGACGGCAAGTCGAAGAAACCCGTAAACGTCATCAAGAAACTGGAGAATTTGCCGGGACATCGCGTCGCGATCATCGGCAAGTCGCCGGCCAATCCCGCGCTGTTGAAACTGGTGCTGGCCGAGGCAGGCATTGCCTCCGACAAAATCGAGCTGGTGCAATATGGTATCGGCGAAATCGACCAGATGGCGCGCGAGCGCAAGAACGACGTCTTTATGGCGGTCGGCACGCTCAGCAGCAGAATTACGACCGAAGCCATCGCTGTCACCGCCAAGCTACGCGGCGAGCCGCACTTCCTCGGTATCGACGTGTCGGACTCGATCGCGCAGAAGCATCCGACCTTTGAATCCGCGGAAATTCCCGGCAGCACGTTCAGTTCCTCGCCGGCACGGCCGGACGACAAGATCGACACCATCGCCGTCGGCCATCTCATCGTCGCCCCGAAATCGCTCAACGAGTCCACTGTCACGGCGCTGACCCGCCAGTTGTTCGTGGCGCGCCCCAATCTGCTGCGTGAACTGCCCGGCGTGGCGACGCTGGAAAAGCCCGATACGGACAAGGACGCCGCGATCCCAGCGCACCGCGGCGCCGCGGCCTATATCGACGGCACCGATCGCACCTTCCTGGAACGCTACAGCGACTTCTTGTGGGCGGGGCTGTTGCTGCTGTCGGGCCTCGGCTCCGCCGGTGCCTGGCTGCGCAGCTATTTGAAGCGGCACGAGCGCAACAATTACCTCGCCTCGCGCGACCGGGTGCTGGAAATGATCGGCGCCGCACGCCAGGCTGTCAGCGCCGAGCAATTGCGGACGATGCAGAACGAAGTCGATGAGGTATTGCGCGAAACGCTGGACTGCTTCGAGGACGGCGCAATCGAGGAAGCCGCCCTGCTGGCGTTCGGGCTGGTGCTCGAACAGTTCCACTTCGCCGTCAGCGACCGCCGCGACGTGCTGGCGGGTGCGGACGCCGCGTAACGCGGATGACCGTCCGCGTACCGCGCAACGAAAAGCCGCCCCGATGGGCGGCTGTTTCGATATTCGTCGATTGGAAGAGATGTTTGGTTGCGGGGATAGGATTTGAACCTATGACCTTCAGGTTATGAGCCTGACGAGCTACCGGGCTGCTCCACCCCGCGCCAAAACGTGAGCGGCTTGTATGCGGCGCTGTTCGCAAACGCAACACCTTTCGTAACATGATGATCTCATTCAGGATTCTTGTTACTCCGCGGGCCGGACAACAATTGCGTGCCGCAGCTCTGGAAAAGCAGATTTTGAGACTGCTCCAGAAAACCTAGCGCAGCGATTGCGCGAAGAACGATGGCTCGCCCTTCAAGGCACCTCGAAATTCCAGCCATGTCAGCGAAGTCCATCCGGCAGCAAAAGCCAGCACCAGGACAAGCGCCACGCGACCTGGGGCGAAGCGCTCGATCGCAAGGGCAAACAAAGGCAGCACCTGAATCATATGGGTTGCAAGGAAGTGTGAAACCCGAAGGTCGCCAGCCATCCGCGACCAGCCTGTGAGCATCATGCGGGCGTCCGGCGCGGGGACACCCCCGACATAGGGGCTCAGCCGTCCACCGATGGTGAAGGCTGTCATCAAGGTCAGGACTGTTCCACCGACAAGCCCGACAATGATGGCAGCCTTCAGAGGCGGTGAGGCCAAGGCCTGGCCATCGGCGAGGACAGCGAGACCGATCGCGCCCGCAGCGCTGACAATGATGACCGCCATGAACGCCATCACCGAGTACATGAAGCTGTTGAATGGCGTTGTCAGATTGAAATGTGACTGTTGCGCCCGGGCTGCTTGCAGAATTATCCAGCCCATTTCAACGGTGCAGGCTGCCAGAAAGGCCATCGCGACAATCAGCATTCCGTTCCCTTGCCGGAATGACGGACTTAAACAGCGTATCACCAGAGCGAGGCTGGCGGCGTGGATCGCCAGCGAAATCTCGAATTTGAACGGCTTCAGCCAGACTGAATCATACCCATTGATAGTTCGCGTATCCAACGCCATCAGGACAGCGGTCACGATGAACCCGACGGTCATTGCCGCAGCAACGCCCCAATAGATCATTTCCGGCCAGCTACCGGGCAAGCGCAGCAAGGTGATGGTGTTTCCAAAGGGCCGCGCAGCGTTGCTCATAGCAAGATCCAAAACGATGTGACGATGCGCAATGCCCGCCGACGCGAAACAACAGGTTCGCGCTTCCTCCGAGCCTCACTCGCCGCGCTTTCCACACGGCTGCACAGGCTCAGCAGAAAGGCTCATCACCACGAATAGACTCAAAGCCAAAAGTTGACGCCATCAACTTACGCAACTAAGTTGATGGCGTCAACTTCTTGCAGTAGGCTTCGGATGGCGACTGAACACAGCTCAGGAGCGATGTGGCGCGATAGGTTTGGTCCGTGGGCGCTCGTGACCGGCGCTTCTGATGGTATTGGCCAGGAAATGGCGCGGGAACTCGCGCGACGCGGGCTTAATCTTGTCCTGGTTGCGCGGCGGGAAGATCGTTTGACGTCCCTCGCCGTCGAGCTGGAAGGCAAGCACAAGATAGACTGTCGCGTTATCGCGACCGATCTCGGCGAGCGCGCAGCCGTAGAAGCCTTGCTTGTCGAAACGGAGCCGTTCGACATCGGCCTGCTCGCGGCTTGCGCCAGCTTTGGAACGGCAGGCCTGTTTGTCGACCTTCCGCTCGCGAGCGAAATCGACATGCTGGAGGTCAATTGCAGCGCCGTCCTCTCCATGACCCACACGATGGCGCGACGCTTTGTGCGGCGCGGGCAAGGCGGCATCATCCTCATGAGCTCCATTGTTGCTTTCCAGGGCGTCCCGTACGCCGCCACCTATGCCGCGACCAAGGCGTTCGTTCAGACCCTTGCGGAGAGCATCCGCCCGGAGCTTGCCCTTGCGGGCGTCGATGTCATCGCCTCCGCCCCTGCACCCGTTGCGACTGGCTTCGCGGCGCGATCCGGCCTGGCCATGGGCAAGGCGGAGGAACCTGGCGTCGTCGCGCGTCAGACCATCGCGTCTCTGGGGCGCAAGACGACCGTCAGGCCGGGCTTGCTGGCGAAGTTCCTGATAGGCTCGCTCGCAACCCTGCCGCGATTTGCAAGAACGCGGATCATGAGCGGCATCATGCAGGGCATGGTCAGGAAGCACGCAGCACTGCAGAAATGACTTCAGACGACATGAACAAGAATGAACGCCGCGCCATTGGCAAACCCGCCATTCCGCGCGGCCATGTGAGGGACGCTTGTCTTGCGGAAGCCCTTCGCATCATCGAGGAACTCGGCGTCGAAGCCCTGAGCTTCCGCGAAGTATCGAGACGCCTCGGCGTGTCATATCAGGCCCCCTACAAGCACTTCGAAAGCAAAGACTCGATCATTGCGGAACTATTGACGCGCTGCTTTGACGAGTTCGCTTCGCACCTCGAGGCTGGCCCGTTAAGCGGAAACGCCGCGCAGGACATGTACGCGCTTGGCGAAAATTACTTCGACTATGCTCGACGCTTTCCAACCAAGTATCGGTTGATGTTTGAAACGCCGATGCCCGAGCCCGAAAAGCATCCGGCGATGATGGCCCAGGCGCGCCGGGCCTTCACACTGCTAAAGGTGCGACTGGCAGCAATGACCGTCTTGCCCATCGCACCGACCGGACAGTCCAGCGCCAATCTCGATGCGCTGTTTGTGTGGTCGGTGGTGCATGGCCTCGCCAGCATTTTGAATGCGGATACGATCAAGACGTTGAACTTCAGCGAATGGGAGTTGCATCAGGCCGCAGCCCATTGTCTTGCCCGCATCGGTGTTGGACTTGGAGGCAACGCTGCGCTGGCCGGAAACCCGCCTGGATGAGCACGCGACCGAATGGACCCATAAACGGACAATGCGCGGAGACAAGCAAAAGCCCCGCTGGCGAGTGCCAGACGGGGCTTTGCTAGTCTTTGGAAAGTTTGGTTGCGGGGATAGGATTTGAACCTATGACCTTCAGGTTATGAGCCTGACGAGCTACCGGGCTGCTCCACCCCGCGCCAAAGCTTCGGGAAACCGGAGAACGAAACAGTCTCGATCAACGCGGCTGCGTCGAGCGATCCCAGTCCGGAGGCTTCCTGAGAAGACAACCGAGGCCAAAGCCTGCGGTGCGAGGGGTATGTACCAATGCATCGCGGGTTTGGAAAGGGGCTTCGGAGATGTTTTCTCGGTTTTATGACGATCCTGCGGATTATTATTGAAAATCAAGCGAGAACAGTGGCTTACAAGGCCTCTATCAGGTCAGAAGAAACCCGCCATCGACGGTCAGGGTGCTGCCGGTCATATAGCGCGAGGCCTGGGAGGCCAGCAGCAGGATGGCGCCGTCGAGATCGGATTCGTGGCCGACGCGGCGCTGCGGGATGCGCTTCGCGAGCTTCTCGCCGGGCGGTGTGGCCCAGAAATCATGGTTGATGTCGGTGTCGATATAGCCCGGCGCCAGCGCATTGACGCGGATCTGGCTGCCCGCCAGTTCCAGCGCCAGCGCGCGGGTCGCCTGCACGATCCCGGCCTTGGAAATCGCATAGGGCGCGACGTGCTTCATCACGCTGAAGCCGAGCACCGAGGCGACGTTGACGATATTGCCGGGCTGCTTTCGCGCGATCATGCGGCGGGCGATCTCAGTGGCGGTGAAATAGGCGCCCTTCAAATTGGCGCCGATCACCGCGTCCCAGTCGGCCTCGGTCTGCTCGAGCGCGTGCTTTTCCACGGCGATACCGGCATTGTTGATCAGCACGCTGACCGGGCCGAGCGCGGCTTCCGCGGCGTCGATGGCAGCACTGATCGATGCCGTGTCGGTGACATCCATCTGGACGGCCACGGCGCGTCCGCCCTTGCCGACGATCTCGTCCTGCAGGCTGTTCAGCTTCGCGGTCTGCCGCGCGGCTAGCACCACGGCGGCGCCGCGCGCGGCCAGCACGCGGGCGAACTGCCTCCCCAGCCCCTGCGAAGCCCCGGTGATGAGGATGACTTCCTGGCTGACGTCGAAAATGTCGGACATGTAAACTCCCTGATGCTTTGCCCTACTGATACAGCGCAGGATCTGGATCGCAAACCGGCGGCGCGGCATGGCGATGGCTGCGGCGCGCCAAGCGTTTGCGGGTCTACTCAGGATGCGCCGGACCGGCTATAAGGCCGGCCTCGCCATCGCCAAACCTTCAGGAGTGACATCGTGGATCTGGGAATCAAGGGCCGCCGCGCACTGGTATGTGCATCCAGCAAGGGCCTCGGCCGCGCTTGCGCCATCGCGCTGGCGGCGGAGGGCGTGCACGTCACGCTGACGGCACGGGGCGCCGAGGCGCTGGCGGAGACTGCTGCTTATATCCGCCAGACCTATCCGGACGTCGAGGTCACCGAAGTGGTCGGCGACATCACCACGCCCGAGGGCCGCGAGCAGGCGCTCAAGGCCGCCGGCCAGATCGACATCCTCGTCAACAATGCCGGCGGCCCGCCGCCCGGCGATTTCCGCAACTGGACCCGCGACGACTGGCTGAAGGCGATCGACGCCAACATGCTGACGCCGATCGAACTGATCAAGGCGACGGTGGACGGCATGATGGCCCGGAAATTCGGCCGCATCGTCAACATCACCTCGGCCGCCGTGAAGGCGCCGATCGACGTGCTCGGCCTGTCAAACGGCGCGCGCTCGGGCCTCACCGGCTTCGTCGCCGGCCTGTCGCGCAAGACCGTGCGCGAGAACGTCACCATCAACGGGCTTCTGCCCGGCCCGTTCAAGACCGACCGCCTCAAGGGCGTCGCCGCCGGCCAGGTCAAGGCGACCGGCCTGACCGTCGATGAGATCCTTGCCAAGCGCGCCAATGAGAATCCGTCGGGCCGGTTCGGCGAGCCGGAAGAATTCGGCGTTGCCTGCGCCTTCCTGTGCGGCGACAAGGCCGGCTTCATCACCGGCCAGAACATCGTGCTCGACGGCGGCGCCTTCCCCGGCACGATGTAAAAACGGGATATCGAGACCGGCGACGAGGTCGCCGGTCTCCTCCCCTCACGTCACGGGCGTGGTGCGCTCGTCGGTCCAGTCGATGCCGAAGGCGTCCATGCCCTCGGCGAGAAAATCCCCGAGCAGCGGCTCGCCCAAGAGATAGCGCGCGGTGTGGCCGTTGCGGCCGTCGGCGGCTTCCTTGCGCAAATCGTCCCACTCCTCGATCGTGCCGTCGCCGCGCCCCAGCCGCATCAGCGCTACCAGATCGATCTGCTCGTCCACCGTGAGCGCGGCAACGAAGCCGTAAATCTCCTTCTGGACGGGGTCGCCGCCATTGTCCTCGAGCACGTCGATCATTCCATCGTCCGTGCCGTTCGAGCCGGAATCCGGATCGGACGCGATGTCCTTGACGTCGAATTGCCGGGCCTTCTCGATCAGAAACGCGACCTGATCGGATGAAATCGTGAGTTCGGGCATCGCAGACTCCTGTTGTCTCGGACCACCAACGCAAATCCTGGTCAGATGATCCATTGCGCGACTTCGGTGAAACCCGCATATTTTGCATGAAATCAACGCGGGATATCGCATGCAGTGGCAGGTCGGTCGGGTCAAGGTCACCCGGATCATGGAGCTGGAGAGCGTTGGCGGCACCCGCTTTATTCTACCACAGGTCGAATCGGACGACGTCACGAGACACCCCTGGATGATCCCGCATTTTGCCGATGTCGGGGGTGGGCTGAAGATGGCAGTGCATTCCCTCGTGCTGGAGGCGCCAGGCGCGCGCATCATCGTCGACACCGGGCTCGGCAACCACAAGCAGGGCCGCTCGGTCCCGGTCTGGAACGATCTCGACACGCCCTATCTCGACAACCTGACCGCGGCCGGCTTTGCGCCGGACACCATCGACATGGTTCTGTGCACGCATCTGCATGTCGATCATGTCGGCTGGAATACCCGGCTGGTCGACGGCCGCTGGGTGCCGACATTCCCCAATGCGAAATACATCTTCGGCGACGTCGAATACAAATATTGGAAGGCACACAGCGACAGCCCCCATCAGGCCGCCGTATTCGCCGACTCGGTTCAGCCGATCGTCGATGCCGGCCTCGCCGATCTGGTCGCGAGCGACCTGCAACTCTCCGACGAGATCACGCTGCTGCCGACGCCCGGCCACAGCCCCGGCCATTTCAGCGTGCTGATCCAGTCCGACGGGCAACAGGCCCTGCTGCTTGGCGACGTCGCTCATACGCCGCTACAGATGCAGCATCTCGATTGGTCGACGCGGTTCGACACCGATGCTGCACAGTATGCTGCAACGCGGCACGACCTGTTCTCACGCTTTGCCGATACCGAGACGCTGGTGATCGGCGGCCATTTCAGCGCGGGACACATCCGACGCGACGGTGACGCGTTCAGGTTCACCGCGCTGCAGGACTAGCCCGCACGGGCAGCGGTTGAATTCGTCCACGCCCTGTTCCATGACAACAGGACAGAAAATCCAAGGGAGAGAACCATGAAGCTGGTGAGATACGGCGAGTTCGGCCACGAGAAGCCCGGGTTGATCGACAAGGAGGGAAAGCTCCGCGACCTCTCTGGGCAGATCAAGGATCTGGCGGACGACGCGTTCTCTCCCGCCAGCCTCGCCAGGCTCGCCGCGCTCGATCCGGCGTCGCTGCCGGCCGTCGAAGGCTCGCCGCGACTGGGATCGCCGGTGGGCGGCAAACCGAAATTTCTCGCCATCGGCCTGAACTATATCGACCACGCCAAGGAAGCCGGCATGCCGATCCCGTCGGAGCCGATCGTCTTCATGAAGGCGCTCAACAGCCTGTGCGGGCCGAACGACGACGTCGAAAAGCCGCGCGGCTCGACCAAGCTGGACTGGGAAGTCGAGCTCGCCATCATCATCGGCACCCGCGCCAAATACATCACCGAAGCCGACGCGCTGAAACATGTCGCCGGCTATGCGGTGTGCAACGACGTCTCCGAGCGCTTCTTCCAGATAGAGCGCGGCGGCCAGTGGACCAAGGGCAAGTCGCACGACACGTTCGGTCCGCTCGGCCCCTGGCTGGTGACACCGGACGAGGTCGGCGACGTGCACGCGCTCTCGATGTATCTCGACGTCAATGGCGAACGTTGCCAGACCGGCTCGACGACGACGATGATCTTCAACGTGCCGAAGATCGTGTCCTATCTGTCAGAGATCATGACGCTGGAGCCCGGCGACATCATCACCACGGGCACCCCGCCAGGCGTTGGCCTCGGCATGAAGCCGCCGAAATTCCTGAACGTCGGCGACGTCATGACGCTCGGCATCGAGAAGCTCGGCGACCAGAAGCAGAAGGTCGTGGCGGTTTAGTCGCGCCCCGCACTCTCCACGTCATTGCGAGGAGCGTAGCGACGCAGCAATCCAGAGCCACACACTCGGCAAGAACTGGATTGCTT